>NZ_JABXPB010000003.1:0-7030 GCF_014103115.1 Enterobacter sp. RHBSTW-00901 | reverse complement strand
TCGTAGCTGATCGTGCGCGTTTGCATCCGGTTATTATCCGGACAAGACATCGCCAACTGTCGCTGTTGCGGTGTGACCTCACACGGATCGGCGACAATGGCTCCACGGAAATGAATCACCCCACCATCAACAACGGTTGCTGAAAAGGCCGGGGGAATAAAAGCAGATATGATTAGGGCAAGACCTGAAACGAGTTGAGCGTTATATTTAGTCATGAGACATACTCCTCAATGAAAATCGTCCTTGAGGGGCAAAGCGCTCCATTATGACAAACGCAGTATCAGGCGACTGGACAGCACATTTTTCTCAGTCCCTGATCACATCATAGTAACAACCAGCGAATATCGCCACAGCACTCAACTCATTGATTTAATGAATAATTACAGGGCCGAACCTGGCGGTGACCATTGCTGCGATAAATGAAGCGATTTTCCATCGGAAACGGTGACCGTAATCTTCACCGTATCCCCTGCACCAATATTTAAACTCAATCTTGTTAAATCAATCGTCTGATTAGCGGGTATAGAAAGGGTATTTTGCTGTTGCGACGTACTTTGTCCCCCCAGCCCTTGCCGCACAGAGAGAACCTGAACCCGACACTCACACGATTCCGTCAATATTACCTGGGGAATAATGGTCGTCATATTTCCCTGTTGCGAGGTTTTAAACGTTATCTGACTTGAGAGTGCAGCGAGGAGTATTAAGGTATTCATGATGAACTCCCGAAAAAAAACAGGGCATATGCCCTGTTTTTTTGTAGCACAGATTTCAGTATTAATACTGATGAGCTGTCACGTGGTTACCAAAACCGACCTGCTGCACAGTCACACTTGAGTTAGATGCAGTCTGATCGACAATGGCACCGTTAGCACCACCGTACTGGCTGACATTCATAGTGGAGTTTTTGCCGTTCCACTGGTCAAGTGTTGCGCTGTTGCCAAAACCATGCTGGGTCAGGTTAATAGTACTGTCGTCAGAGCCCTGGCCAACGTCAGCACCGTTACCGCCACCACTCTGACGAATTGTCAGGCTGGAATTTCTTGCGTCAGTCTGCAAGGCGACAGCTGAGTTACCACCACCGTACTGGTAAATGCTCATGGTTGAATTTGGACCATTGTCATGACCGCCATGACCCCAACCGCCTTGATCAATCATACCGGCCATAGCACTACCAGAAACAACGATTGCTGCAAGTGCTGCCACTTTGATAAATTTCATGGTAAAACCCCCATCGGATTGATTAAAGTCGCCGCTAAATAACTAACGTTGGATAACGCGAATTGCCATTTGCGACTGTTTCTGCACTACAACTGCGGTTTTCTGCGTACCGTACTGCGTAATACTTGCTTTATTACCCGACCCTTGTTGGATAATCATTGCCGTATTACCATATGCACCTTGCGTAATACTCGCATCGTTCGCGCTTCCGCTCTGAGCGATATAAGCAAAGTTATAAGTCCCTGATTGATCAACTCTCGCTCTGTTGCCTACCCCATCCTGGGAAACAACGGACAGTAATTTAGCCCCGCCCTGACGAACCTGAGCGTCATTATTTACGCCCTGTTGACCAACAATGGCTGCCTGATTTAAAGATGACCGACTTAACTCATTAACCGCGAAATTATATTCAGCGTTTGCTAAATCTGAACTCGCCGCGATAACAAATCCAGGCACACCCAGTAATGTAAACATCATAAATAACGATGTGTTTTTCATGTTGTCACCCTGGACCTGGCTATATACAAAAAACATAACCTTGAAAATGTGACTTAGGGTTAAAACGACTCGTTGTTTTGTTAACGTGTCGTTACGGTGAAGAGTATGTCTGTTGAAACATTTTTAATATCTCACCCGCGTGGATTATTTTTATTTATCATGTCACCTCAAAGTATTAATTTATGCCAAAAATCGCTGTATTCAGCACCATTTGGTTTTTTATAAAAAAGTTCTGCGCGGCAGGCTGTACAAGGGCAGGGCTGGTTGTCCAGCCTTTCATGACGGGCATGTTATGTGACGCAAGGATAACATTTTGATCATCACGCGATCACGAGATGCACTTTCTTAAGAGGATTTCAGCTGGATTAAAGGACTTAGAAATTTTCACGAGCTCATACCTTTACAAAGCATATCAACAATAAAAAATATCAATATAAATTATAATGTTATAAATATTTGTATGATTTTTAAAATCTATGCAGGGCTATTAGCATGTACAACTTTCCTATCAAATCGCAGCATTTCAAATGTTCATTTTTCACAAATTAATATTGATTTTTACATCTTGTTACACATTTAACACTTGCTTTAAAGTTCGTAATAGCTAGATTGAAATTAGATGTACGAGATTTGTTTTATATTTACCTCCTCCTGGAGGTTATGGTCTGATTCTACACACAGCAGTGCAACATCTGTCAGTACTTCTGGTGTCCTCTTTTCTTTATTAAGAGGATAGCTGCCAGGTGTCATAAAAAAGTGGGGTTTCATCATGTATAATGAAGTCCATAGTTTACATGGTCATACATTACTGTTGATCACCAAACCTTCTTTGCAAGCGACCGCTTTATTACAACATTTAAAGCAATCTTTATCATTGAACGGGAAATTGCATAATATTCAACGTTCTTTCGATGATATTGCACCTGGTAGCATAATTCTTCTCGATATGATGGAAGCGGATAAAAAGCTCATCCATTACTGGCAAGATAATTTAAGCAGGAAAAACAATAATATCCGAGTGCTATTATTGAATACTCCTGATGAGTATCCTTTCAGAGACATTGAAAGCTGGCCGCATATCAATGGCGTTTTTTACGTCACTGATGAAGAAGATCGGGTTGTGGAAGGCATGCAGGGCATCTTGCGCGGAGAGTGCTATTTTTCGCAAAAACTTGCCAGCTACCTCATCACACACTCCGGAAATTATCGCTATAACAGTTCAGAGTCGGCACTCCTTACGCATCGTGAGAAAGAGATCCTGAACAAGTTGCGTATCGGTGCTTCAAATATTGAAATCGCCCGTTCGTTATTTATCAGCGAAAATACCGTTAAGACGCATCTCTATAATCTTTTCAAGAAGATAGCTGTTAAAAACCGAACTCAGGCAGTCTCATGGGCAAACGATAACCTCAGGCGTTAATCACATGAAACGCACGTTGAGTTGGATTGCCGCAGCGGGCTTTCTGCTCGCTGCTGGGAACCTTCAGGCCGTCGAGGTTGAAGTTCCCGGATTGTTAACAGACCACACTGTCTCATCTACCGGACACAGTTTTTATCGTGCCTTTAGCGACAAATGGGACGGTAAGTACCCTGGGAATATAACAATCAACGAACGGCCCAGTGCTCGATGGGGAAGCTGGATAACAATAACGGCGAATCAGGACGTTATTTACCAGACATTTTTATTTCCCACGAAAATAGACTTCGATAAAAACGTAGCCTTAGCACTGGCACAAACTGAAGACGCTATTAATCGCCTGCAAATAGATAAAGCCCTATTAAGCACCAGCGATTTAGCAAAAGACGAGTTTTAGTGAACCTATATCCGGAGGCTGTCATGCGTATTGCATATGCAGTTATTTCGTTAATGCTAGTAGCACCAGTAAGCTGGGCCGGAAATATGACGTTCCAGTTCCGTAACCCTAACTTTGGCGGTAACCCCAACAACGGGGCGTTCCTGTTGAACGAAGCCCAGGCACAAAACTCCTATAAAGATCCAAGCCTTAAGAATTATAACGTAGACACTCCATCAGCACTGGACAACTTCACGCAGGCTATTCAGTCGCAAATTTTGGGTGGTTTGTTGACCAACATTAATACCGGTAAACCAGGCCGAATGGTGACCAACGACTTTATTGTCGACATCGCCAATACGGATGGGCAGCTACAGCTGAACGTGACCGATCGGAAAACGGGGAAAACATCCACCATCCAGGTTTCCGGTTTACAAAGTAACTCCACGAACTTCTGAACAACATCAAAATAAGGACAACGATCATGCAGCGCTTCCTGATATTTGTTGCAGTGTGCTTATTGAGCGGTTGTTTAACTGCTCCACCTAAAGAAGCTGCAAAACCAACATTAATGCCTCGGGCTCAAAGTTACCGTGATTTAACCCATTTACCTGCACCAACGGGTAAAATATTTGTCTCCGTTTACAACATTCAGGATGAAACGGGGCAATTTAAGCCTTACCCAGCCAGTAACTTCTCTACGGCAGTGCCACAGAGTGCCACTGCCATGCTGGTTACCGCGCTCAAGGACTCGCACTGGTTTATTCCTCTGGAACGCCAGGGGCTTCAGAACCTGTTGAATGAACGTAAAATTATTCGTGCCGCACAGGAAAATGGCACAGTGGCAATGAATAACCGCACGCCACTGCAATCACTGGCGGCGGCGAACGTGATGATCGAAGGTTCGATTATTGGCTACGAAAGCAACGTTAAATCTGGTGGCGTCGGGGCGCGTTACTTCGGTATCGGTGCAGATACCCAGTATCAGCTTGACCAAATCGCCGTAAACCTGCGCGTGGTCAACGTCAGCACGGGTGAGGTTCTGTCTTCGGTCACTACCAGTAAAACCATTCTTTCTTATGAAGTACAGGCGGGGGTATTCCGCTTTATTGATTACCAGCGTTTACTGGAAGGTGAAATTGGTTATACCTCAAACGAGCCAGTCATGATGTGTCTGATGTCAGCCATTGAAACTGGCGTCATTTTCCTGATTAATGACGGGATCGATCGCGGACTGTGGGATCTGCAGAACAAAGCAGATGTGCAAAACCCGGTACTCGTGAAATACCGCGATATGTCGGTGCCTCCGGAATCCTGATCGAAAGCGCATAAAAAAGGCGAGATGGTTATCTCGCCTTTTTTTATTCACTCAGCGCAGAAATGTTTTGTGCCTTTTCCCGTCGTGCCGCCAGCCAAAGACCGCTGTTTTTCATGGCATAGCCAAACAGCAACCCCAGCGCCAGCGAGGGAACCACCAGCTTCCAGTCACCCTGCCCTGCAAAGGTGGCACATGCCCCCATAAAGGTTCCCGGCACAAATGAAAGCAGCAGATGCTTCGCCTGAACACACATCAGGAAGGCCACAATACCTGTCATGACATAGCCCAGGATCTCCAGATGCGGAGCCAGCGCACTGCCTTTCATAATCACCAGTGCCCAGATAACGCCGCTCATCAGCGTACAGCCAGAGATAAACAGCCCTTTTACGCCACCCTGTGGGCAGGCGAAATAGGCCGTGCAGCCGAGAAACCCGGCCCAGCTAAGCAGCCCGAGAGACACCGCGACCCATCCCCATAGCCCGGAGAGAATGCCTGTTGTGAGTGCAATACAAAGTAATATGTTCATGGCGCGCATCTTAGCAGAAGCGCGCCATAGAAATGAGATCAGAAGCACATTATGTGCAAATTGAAATGTGCTGTTGCAGAATTTATGTGACCTAAATCACTCCTCACTCTCTTCTTCTAACTCATCCCACATTGCGGCGATAGCATCGCGGGTGAGTGGAGCCAGGGTTCGCCAGAATGGTGAGATCGCATGTGCTTCAACTTTCCCGAGGAAAGTGCCACACCAGGGCAGCAGATACTCTTCGAAGAGGGTTTCGATGGCTTCGTTTTCATCGTCAGAGGCATGATCTTCAATCCAGGAAGCGGCCAGCAGCAGCGTACCTATGTGGTCGGCTGGCATATCGGTCAGCGGCATGCCACGCTCAGAGAGAAAGGCACGCACTTCTGCTTCCGTCGCCCCTTCCTGCCAGGCAGAGCGGTACGGTGACACACGGCACTCTTCGCCCACGAACAGCGCGTTGTAATCGTCCGAAATCTGTTGCATGTCACAGCTTTTTTGCAGGCGCTCCAGCAAATCATCCTGTTCCAGCGGCCAGTTTTGCGCCAGTTTCCCTTCACGGATCATCGTAAAAAGCGGAACCAGCAACGGGTCCTGCGGCTGGCGGTAATACAGCGTACCCAGCACGCGGCAGAGGATAGAAAACTCATTCATTTTTTGTTCCATTACACAATTAAAGATCGGCAAATTCATCAATCGGAGCCATTCCGCGCGACTCCAGGAAATCAAGCATACGGCGTGGCGTGACGTTAAGGATCCGCGCTTCAGGGAAACCGACGTCATTAAGAATATTCAGACACTCGCTAAAATCGCCCAACGTAAATGCAGTATGTGAATCAGAACCCAGCGCCACCATACCACCGGCATCACGCACTGCGGCAGCCACTTCGCGGCAGTTTGCTTCACTACCTTTACGCGAGTGAACAAAGGAGGAATTATTAATTTCCAGCGCCACACGGTGTTTTGCCGCCGCCTGCGCAACGGCCTGAATATCAATCGGGAACTTAGGGTTGCCAGGATGGCTGATAATATGCACGTTGCCGCTGGCAATCGTTGCAATCATCGCTGCGGTGTTGGCCTCTTTATCCTGTGGCGCAAAAACCGGCTCATGGAAACCGGCAATAATCAAATCCAGCGAGGTCAGCATCGGGCCGGTGCAGTCGATTTCACCGTCGATATTTTTAATATTCGCTTCGATGCCACGCAGTATCCCTACTCCGTCCACCAGACGTGGCCAGATCCTCATATTCACAAAATGCCAGTAGTGCGGCGCATCTGCCATATCCGGGCCATGATCGGTTATCGCAAAAAGCTTGATACCTTTTAGCTTTGCTTGCGCGATGTAATCATGGAGGGTGCTATACGCGTGGGTGCTGGCGACGGTGTGCATATGCAGGTCAACGGGATACATCTCTCTCTCCTCTGCGGTTTTTCCCAAGGATAGCAGTTATCTGTCACGAATATTAGCAAAAACCCGGCTAACGCCGGGTTTCTCTCAGTAACCGCGCTGCCTGTCGACGTGGCCTGTCACTGCATTCCCTTGTTCCATCTCACCTATCGTATGGGAAATATAGGCCACCGCTTCTGCCGGGCGCGTAACGGCCGCCACGTGCGGCGTCATTGCCACGCGCGGGTGAGCCCACAGCGGGCTCTCTGCAGGCAATGGTTCACGGCTGTAAA
>NZ_JABXPB010000001.1:0-4637451 GCF_014103115.1 Enterobacter sp. RHBSTW-00901 | reverse complement strand
CATCCAGCATCGCGCCTTTGAGCTTTCCAGTGTCCAGAGCGTTCAGCAGATCGGTTTCCACCAGATGCACCCCACGCGCCAGGTTCATTAAGTAGCTCCGGTCAGCCAGTTGATTCAGGAGTGTACTGTTAATGATCCCCACCGTTTCCGTCGTATTCGGCAACAGGTTAATCAGCACACGCGTATCTTTCAGGAACGCCGGAAGTTCATCTGTTCCGGCAAAACTCTTCACACCAGGATAATCCTTGCGGCTGCGGCTCCAGCAGCGCAGCGGGAATCCCCACGGGGCAAGGGCTTCGGCCACTTTTGAGCCAAGCACGCCAGCGCCGAGAATACCTATCGTAAAATCTTCGCGCTGATACTCCGGCAGGGGTTCCCAGTGGGATTGCTGTTTGAGTGCCAGATAATCGTCAAAGCGACGGAACCAGTGCAGTACCTGGCTTACGGCATATTCCTGCATTTGCTGGCCCATTCCGGTATCTTCCAGGCGGAACAACGGGATATCTTCAGGCAGCATTTCAGGGTGCGCTTTCAGTTTACTCAGAATCGAATCCACACCGGCTCCCAGCGCAAAAACGGCCTTCAGTTTGCGTCCCTGCAGCATTTCAACTGGCGGATGCCAGACCAGCGCGTAGTCAGCATGTTCATGATCACCACGCTTCCACTCGCGAACGCGTGCACCCGGCAATGCAGCCGAAAGCGCCTTAATCCAGTAAGACGTATCAAAAGTGGGGTGATAAAAGATAATATCCATAGTCATTCCTGCCTTTCATTGCGCTTTTTATTTTCATTTTCAACCAGATTGCCAGCATAACAAATTTATCAGCAAACCGCGTTGCTGATAAAAAAGGCACTTTCAGCACATTTAGGAATCAGGTTGTCTGAAGTTTGTCTAAACGCGCTAATTTACTGAAAAAGTGGGTTGACGGCAGTTCGGCTTTTCCTTACATTAGCGCCCGTTCCGGTAACAACGGGATGACAATATGGTGAGGTGTCCGAGTGGCTGAAGGAGCACGCCTGGAAAGTGTGTATACGGCAACGTATCGGGGGTTCGAATCCCCCCCTCACCGCCATATTCGAGAAAGAGCTCGTACGAAAGTACGGGCTTTTTTTTCGCATGTTGCACGCCTGCGGGGGGATGAGAACACCCGACCGGGGTTCGACAACTGGCGACAGCCAGTTGGACAGATGACGAGCCTGCGAGGAATCTGCCCGCACAAAAACGCCGGAAGCGTTTTTGAACAACGCCTGCGTTGGCCCCGAAGGGGCGAGGCCCATGGATGGGCCGAGTAACGGCGAGCGAAGCGAGTCAATCCCCCCCTCACCGCCATATTCGAGAAAGAGCTCGTACGAAAGTACGGGCTTTTTTTTCGCATGTTGCACGCCTGCGAATGGGGCAATAAAAAACCCTGAATGAAATCATCCAGGGTCTTCACAGAAACGTTAACACCAATCGCGATTAACGGTTTTCTTCAATATAGCGAGCCAAATCTGCCGGAGTTTTCAGCACCGTCGCAACTTCGGTCGGCGGGATCATACAACCGTACACGTCCTGCACCTCCAGTACCATGTCGACCGCCAGAATGGAGTCGAGAATGTCGGATTCAATCAGCTCATCGTGAAAACCCACTTTGCGGGATAACACTTTTTCAAACAGGGCGAGAATTTCTTGTTCCATAACCTTTCCTGGGGTAATTAATTCGTGCGGGCATGAGAGTCCAGCAACTTACGGTCAATTTTGCCGTTAGGATTCAGCGGCAAAGCGTCTTTAATGATGATTTGTGAAGGTACCATATAAGGTGGCACCACTTTCGCCAGCGATGTTTTAATGGCCTCCGGTGCCAAATCCGTCACGCAGAAAGCGGCAATACGCAACACGCTACCGCAGGATTTCATCAGCGGCAGAACCACCGCTTCACTGATACCTGACATGGCCAGCAGGCGGTTTTCAATCTCGTTGATTTCAATACGGTAGCCGTTCAGTTTGACCTGGCTGTCGTTACGCCCCTGGCAGTAGATGAGTCCATCTTCATAACCCAGGTCGCCGGTTCGGTAGCCACGAAACGCTTCACTTTCCCGGTGCAGTAATTTTTCCGCGTTCTCCTGCGGTAAACCGAGATAGCCGCGCATCACGTTCTTACCCCAGATAATCAGTTCGCCTTCGGCGGTAATTTCCATTTTGCTGTCAGGCATCATCACCCCAACCGGCAACACTGCGTTGTCGCTGTTGAGGATCTCATCCGTTATCTCAACCACGGTGGTCGCGATGGTCGCTTCCGTTGGGCCATAGGAATTGATAATTTTTGCCTGTGGGAAACGGCGACGTAACTGTTTAACCAACGCTTTATTTAATACTTCACCAATGAAAATAAAGACGCTCAGGTCAGGCAAATATTCACTGTTGAACTGCGGAGAAAGCAATTTCTGATAAGCAAAAGACGGCGTTGAAACCCAGGCAGAAACAGCATTCATTTTCAGTCTGTCCAGCCAGTTACCCTGCAGGATATCTTCTTTTGCGTTCAGAACGATATGTCCCCCCATCGCCAGATTCGCCAGTAAAGGGATCAGGGAGAGGTCAAAGCTGAACACCGCGTGGTTCATTAGCACCGGTTTTTCCGGCAGGAAAAAGTCCTGGCTTACCCATTTCATGAAGTGCCATACGCTTTCACGTCCAATCTGCACCCCTTTCGGTTTACCAGTGCTGCCAGAGGTGAACATGATATAAGCGAGATCCTGTTCGGCCAGCACCTTGCCCGTTTCACCGGTGGCGATGAACTGCTTTGTCGCGACATCGTAATAGTAAGGCGCATTCGCCAGGTGGCAGATCTCTTTAAGCCGCTCCTGCGGGTAGATACAGTCCACCGGGATATACGGAATGTTGTGCAACAGGCAGCTATAAATCGCCACGGCGAACTCAGCCTGCTGATGTCCGTACAAGACGACTGGCATGCCAGCGGAGGGCTGGCAACGCTGATAGCGTTGCTCCCAGTCCACCACGGCAGAGGAAAGTTGTAACCAGCTTAAGGCTTCGTCACTACCGCTGATGGCCAGTTGCTGGGGAACTGCGGGATCACGTAATGCCGCACGTAAGAAATCTTGCAGTTCCTGGAGATCGGATTGATTTTTCATAGAGGTGACATTCCACTAAAGATGTAAAGGGAGGCTGCGGCGCTTCCCAGCGTCAGAATTCGCCCCAAAAATGCAATAACCGGATGCTGTAACCCGTTGTGCAACGTCGGGTTACGTTTGGCTAACCACAGCAGCATGTTGTGAACAACAGAAATAGCGCCAAAGAGTGCGCCACTGATGACATAATGGCGTTCGAGTCCGTTCCACGCTCCCATACAGAACAGGGTGCAAAAAATACCGATATTCTGCGCCAGCGTTTTGTTCTGGCGGAAAAAGTTGAACTTCATCAAGTTCATATAAATTGGCATAAAGACCACATCGCGCAGCCATTCAGAAAGGCTAATGTGGAAGCGACGCCAGAAATCCTGCGGGTTTTTCGCAAGGATGGGAATATTGAAGTTCGCCGGAATATTCAGTCCAAATAAGCGACCGGCCCCAATAGCCATATTGCTGTAACCAGCAAAATCAAAGTAGAGATAGGCGCTATAGGCAATCGACATCACCACACCTACGGTCAGCGAGAACGGCTCATGGCTCCACCGCTGCACAACCAGCGTGTCGACCAGCATAGCGAACAAGAACTTCTGGACGATACCGGTAACTATTTGCTCTAACGCCACTAAAAACTGCTCGCGGGAAATCGCGAAGACAGGCTTGCTCACATCGCTAATCCATGTCCGCCAGCGGTACATTGGGCCGGCCAGAATAACAAAGGGCATAAAGAGATAGCAGAAATAGTGCAGGAAATTCCGACCATCTTTTTTACTGCGATAAAGCAATACATCAATCGCGCGGAACGTCATGAAAGAGAGGCCGATCATTCCCCAGTGGTTATTTAAGTGTAATTTCACCAAAAACAATGGCAGCAACGTTAAGGAGACCGCTTGCCAGGTTTTTAACCACCCCTTCTCTTTTAATGTAACGAGAACATAAAAAACTAAAAAAACGGCAACCGGGACAATATAATCACCCTGGAAAATATACCCCCATCCTAATGCTGACAGCACTGAAAAGGCAGATAAATACGTCAGTCGACGATGCAACAGGCGATTAACCAGCGCAAACACCAGGGCTGATGAAAACAAATAGAAAAAAAACATTCCTGAGCTGTACATCATTCAACCTCAGAACTTTTGATATTCAAAATGCAGCTGTAAACTCATGCTGTCATCGACAGAGGTCCACGCAACGACGGTGATTGCCAGCAGGAGATAAAGGAAAAAAAGACGAATCGCGGTTTTCATCATTTAAAGCTCTCTGCAATAAAGCGAATCATAGGAACCCATGCCAGTTCAGAAGGATGCAGGCGATCCCAGTTCCAGCCGTTCTCATACGGCATAGCGTACATATCTAAATAGGGAACCTGGTTCTCTTCCAGAATGGTTTGAATTTGCTTATCAACCGGCCGGAATGTGTCGGTGTTGTAGAGCGCCCAGGGGTTAACAGGGTCGACGATAGCAATCACCTGTACATGGCGTTGTTTCAGAAGCTGGATAGTTTTCTTTAACGACGCAATCTGTTCGGGCACCACAGGTGTGTCATCCCACTGTTCCGGCTTGTCTCCCGGTTCATAAACAGACTTATCCATCCACATTGTGGCCGCGCTCTGCTGGCGTTTTTTATTCAACTCGCGCGCATGAGCCAGCTCTTTATTCCAGTCAGGAACAACAGGGGTTATCGACTGCTGTGGCCACGGTTGTACCGTCTGTGGTTCAATATTGAGCATGGCCAGCCAGTCGTTTTTAATCATCGTACAGAAGTTGGCGAACTGATTGCTCACCTCTTCCCAGATGAGATCCGGATGCCAGCCATACACAGCCATTTGGCCAAACGTTAAATGGCTTATATCCTTCGCATCAATATGCTGTAAATAATGAGTCAGCAAAGGACGTGCCTGCGGATCTTTCATCAGCGGATTGAAAATAGACCCCGGGAAATTATCGGCAAAAATTGCTGGTGGCAGACCTTTCGAATAAAAGCTGTCAGGAGCCAGAAGTAAAACAACTTTACTGTTTGCGTTAAGGTCATCCTTAAAGCGTGAAAACAGTAAAAATTGTGTCGTGTCATCGACAAAACTATCACCATACGCCACTACAGGTTTGTGCAATTGCTTATTAAAGTAATTATATACAGCGTAATGTTCTTCTTCAGAGGTAGCCACTTCAGATGCCCCGATGAAGAAAATCGAATTCCCTTTTAACGCATGAGAAATCGTGGCTATTCTTTCCGCTTGCTCTTTTGGTGTCCCATCCATCGATTTAATCAGCGGCTGGAACTCAAGCGGTGGATCAAAGCTTGTCACCAACGGGTGAACACAGAGAAACAAGACAGCCAGAGTAGCCATCAGGATATGTAAACAAAGCGTATTTTTGATTTTCATTATAAGTAGGTAAGACTACATAGTATTCATTTATTTAAAATTTATGACACTCATTTTTCTAACACTGACACAACAAATAGCCGCGTGTTTTTCGGTTGAATTTGAGGCTTATCTTTTGCGACATTCTATACCAGGTGTATATAAAAAGATGAGCGTTGCTGTGTAACGGTATGTACAGTGTCCGCGTGAACACTGTACATAAAAATAAAGTCGCCAGAAGGACGTTGTGTCACCGGTCGGGTCGCCGGACAAAAAGCATCAGTCTTCCACCATCCGCGCATACTCTTCAGTGAGAAAATCCACCAGCGCCCTGACCGACGGCAGCAAACCGCGCCGGGACGGATATACCGCATGGATCACCTCCCGTCTTGGCTCCCACGCCTCAAGTACCCGTACCAGTTCCCCTGTGGCAAGCTGATCTTTCACCATCAAAATGGGCAACTGCACTACCCCCACGCCCGCCACCGCCGCCTCCCGCAACGCCAGCATGTCGGTGGTAATGAGGCGAGGCACATAATGGATTTCCGCTCTTGCGCCCTCTGGCCCGGTGAGTTCCCACTTATGCACCTGTTTCCCTTCTCCCATACTGAGACCCGGCCAGGCACTAAGTTCAGACGGCATTTCGGGCATCCCCTGCTGTTGGATCAGCTGTGACCCCGCGACAAGACAATGCCCCCTGTCAGCCAACACCCGCAATACCAGATCGCTGTCATCAAACGGGCGTGGGCGAACGCGTATCGCCACATCAATCCCTTCACTGACGAGATCAACACGCCGATTTGTCGCCTCAAGCTGAAGATTAATACCAGGATAACGCGCCATAAATCGTGCCAGCATTGGCCCAATATGCACGTGTAACAGCGTTACCGGACAGGTGAGTCTGACAATACCGCGCGGTTCAGCCTGTAGCGCCGCAACGGCCTCCTCTGCGGCTTCCGCTTCCACCATCATGGCTTTGCAGTGCTGATAGAAGGTTTGCCCAACCTCTGTCACCGTGAACTGCCGGGTCGTGCGCTGTATTAAACGCACACCGAGCCGCTCCTCCAGCTGCGCAATCCGGCGGCTCAGCCTGGACTTGGGCAGATCGAGTGCCCGCCCCGCCGCCGCAAAACCGCCGTAGTCGACCACTTTAACGAACCAGACGAAGTCATTGAGATCCTGCATAAACCCCCATCGTTCTATTTTCAGAACAGTGAATGCCATTTTCACTATCTACCGGGATATTAACTCTGAATATAAGCTAATTACATCAACAGAACATCAGGAGTTAATCATGAAAAACGTAACAGGTGTTTATACCGCTCCCCGTCAGCACTGGGTTGGCGACGGTTTCCCGGTACGTTCGATGTTTTCTTATCAGACTCACGGTGAACCGCTCAGCCCATTCTTACTGCTGGACTACGCAGGCCCCTATACCTTCCCGGCGGATGGCGCAAAACGCGGCGTGGGCGAGCACCCCCATCGTGGTTTTGAAACGGTCACCATCGTTTACTCCGGTGAAGTAGAGCATCGCGACTCGACGGGCAAAGGCGGTGTAATTGGCCCTGGCGACGTTCAGTGGATGACGGCAGGTGCGGGCATTTTGCACGAAGAGTTCCACTCCAGCGCGTTCTCGCGCCAGGGAGGAGAACTAAAAATGATGCAGTTGTGGGTCAACCTGCCTGCAAAAAACAAAATGGCGGCTCCGGGCTATCAGAGCATCACGAAAGGTGAGATCCCGGTAGTGACACTGCCGGATAACAGCGGCTCGCTGAGGGTTATCGCGGGTCGCTACGGCGAGGTGACAGGCCCTGCGCATACCTACTCACCGCTGAATGTCTGGGATGTCACCCTGAATCAGGGAAGCCATCTTACGCTCAGTCAGCCCGAAGGATGGAGCACCGCGCTGGTTGTGCTGGAAGGCAACATCACGGTAAACGGCACAGCCCAGGCGGGTGAAGCCCAACTGGTCGTCATGAGCCAGGAGGGTAACAAACTACATCTGGAAGCCAGCCGCGATGCCAAAGTCCTGCTGATGGCCGGGGAACCGTTAAATGAACCTGTCGTGGGCTACGGCCCGTTTGTGATGAACAGTAAAACCGAAATCGCTGAAGCTATTCGCGATTTCAATTCCGGCCGCTTCGGCCAGATCTGAGCGTAATAAAGGAGAGGATTATGTCTACCCCTGCTAACTTCAACGGCGCACGTCCGGTTATTGATGTCAATGATGCGGTCATGCTGCTTATCGACCACCAGAGTGGGCTGTTCCAGACCGTCGGTGATATGCCAATGCCGGAGTTGCGTGCCCGTGCGGCGGCACTGGCGAAAATTGCCACGCTGGCAAACATTCCGGTCATTACCACGGCGTCTGTTCCGCAAGGGCCGAACGGCCCGCTCATCCCGGAGATCCATGCCAACGCGCCGCATGCACAGTATGTTGCACGTAAAGGCGAGATCAACGCCTGGGACAACCCGGAATTCGTTGCGGCAGTGAAAGCTACCGGGCGTAACACGCTGATTATTGCCGGAACCATTACCAGTGTCTGCATGGCCTTCCCGTCGATCAGCGCGGTAGCAGACGGTTATAAAGTGTTTGCGGTCATTGATGCCTCCGGAACCTACAGCAAAATGGCGCAGGAGATCACGCTGGCACGCGTGGTACAGGCAGGCGTTGTACCGATGGATACTGCGGCTGTTGCCTCCGAGATCCAGCGCACATGGAATCGGGAAGATGCTGCGCAGTGGGCTGAGGTTTATACCCATATCTTCCCTGCCTATCAGTTGCTGATCGAAAGCTATGGTAAAGCGCAAGAGGTCGTAAAAAATAGCGAAGTGCTCGATTCACAGCGTTAATCGCCTTCTCCACGGTGTAAAAGCCGTGGAGCTGATTATTGCTTAACCGAACAAGCACTAAAGCAGAAAATCTGCTTGACCGTTTTAGCGCAACTCCCTATAGTAGCGCCCCGTTGCCCCCCAAGCGGTCAGGCAGCAAACAATATGGTGAGGTGTCCGAGTGGCTGAAGGAGCACGCCTGGAAAGTGTGTATACGGCAACGTATCGGGGGTTCGAATCCCCCCCTCACCGCCATATTCGAGAAAGAGCTCGTACGAAAGTACGGGCTTTTTTTTCGCATGTTGCACGCCTGCGGGGGGAATGAGAACACCCGACCGGGGTTCGACAACTGGCGACAGCCAGTTGGACAGATGACGAGCCTGCGAGGAATCTGCCCGCACAAAAACGCCGGGAGCGTTTTTGAACAACGCCTGCGTTGGCCCCGAAGGGGCGAGGCCCATGGATGGGCCGAGTAACGGCGAGCGAAGCGAGTCAATCCCCCCCCCCGGTGCTTTATGCAGCTCAGTGCGGTCTAAGCCCCTCACCCTAACCCTCTCCCCAAAGGGGCGAGGGAATTATGCACTGCCCGCATTCATTTGTGGGGAACCCTCAGCCCCAGGGGAGAGGGAATAAAAAGCACAAAAAACAAAGCCCGGTTTCCCGGGCCTTGAACACAACAGCAAACTCAGTAGTACGCTTTCAACGTGCGCTGGCAGAGTGCCGAGCGCACGCAGTCCTCTTTGGTGAAGCGAACCACCCCAATCATCTCATCTTCCTCAAAACGTGACATGGCGTCGCTCAACCCAGATTTCACACCGGATGGCAGGTCGCATTGGGTAATATCGCCATTGACGATAACCGTCACATTCTCCCCGAGGCGCGTTAAAAACATCTTCATTTGCGCTGCGGTCACGTTCTGAGCCTCGTCAAGAATGACGACCGCATTTTCAAATGTACGTCCGCGCATATAAGCGAACGGCGCGATTTCCACCTTCCCAATCTCTGGTCGCAGGCAGTACTGCATGAAGGATGCCCCCAGTCGTTTCACCAGCACGTCATAGACGGGCCTGAAGTACGGGGCAAATTTCTCCGAAATGTCTCCGGGCAAGAAGCCGAGATCTTCATCAGCTTGCAGTACCGGACGGGTGACAATAATTCTGTCCACGTCCTTATGGATCAGAGCCTCCGCCGCTTTGGCTGCACTAATCCAGGTTTTCCCGCATCCGGCTTCACCGGTTGCAAAGATGAGCTGTTTACTCTCGATAGCATTCAGGTAGTGCGCCTGAGCTTCATTGCGTGCCACAACTGGAGAAGTATCACGGCTGTCCCGCGCCATGCCAATTGCTTCTACGCCACTCATCTGCACAAGCGAGGTGACCGATTCTTCTTCACGCTGTTTATGGCTGCGTGAATCCCGTCTCAGCACACGTTTTGCTTCGCGACGAGCTTTGATCACTGCTTTTTGTCTTCCCATGGATAGCACCTTGAGTTGTTGGTATTCATCACACGCGCCAGCTTCGGCACGATTATGCGCACGAACATCTGAGGGTTGGCTTCCTTGTAAGCCATTGCTTGCTTTTCCGGATGACGATACAGAACGGCTACGCGCACCATTTTGCACGTCGGTAGAATGAGGTTCTTGAGTCGAGAGGGAGAATTTAGTGGTGAGGAAATCGCTGCCGGAGTCTGAGCCTCCGCGCCGGGTGCTGCGGTTGTTATGTTTACCTTGTCCAGTACAGGACGCAACCATTCGCGATCTCCATAGTGATTCAGCATCACTGCCGGGAACAACCGCTGCCTTATATTAAGTACATCAAGAATTATCATAAATGCAACATTTATTTTACTTGAATGCAACTTTTAAGACTGCTCCTGCAGTTGAAATCAGTCTCATACAGGAATATTACAGAAATATAACAAGAAGGGAGTCATATGAAAAAATAATATCCCTGCGAACTATCGCAGGGATGTATATCAGGCTTCGATAAGGCCTTGTGCGAGATACGCATTTTTATCGCGCGGCCCTGGCAGGGCAAAGAAATAGCCGCCGCCGATGGGTTTAATGTACTCTTCCAGCGCTTCACCGTTCAACCGCTTCTGTACGGTTAAGAAGCCCTTCTCCAGATCGTGCTGATAGCAGACAAACAGTAGCCCCATATCGAGCTGGCCGGAGTTGGTCACCCCCAGTGAGTAGCTGTAGCCACGACGCATCATCAGGCTGGACTGTGTCTCCTTCGTGCGCGGGTTCGCCAGCCGGATATGGCTGTCCAGCGCAATGGCATCGCCATCCGGGTCGCTGGCGTAGTCAGGTACATCATGCTCGTGCTGCATACCCAGCGGCGCACCGCTTTGTTTATCGCGACCAAAAATCGTCTGCTGCTCTTTGAGCGGTGTACGATCCCAGAACTCAACGTGGAACTGGATAATCCGCACGGCCTGATAGCTGCCGCCCACCGCCCAGGCAGGTTCACCCTGATCGGCTGTAACCCAGACCACATCTTTCATTAGCGCGCCATCGCGGCTGTCCGGGTTGGCCGTACCGTCTTTAAACCCAAGCAGGTTCACCGGTGTCTCTTTCCCTTTGCTGCGGGCAGCATGGTCAGAGATAAATCCTTCCCGCTTCCAGCGAACGCTGAGCAAATCTGGCGTGTGCTTGATGATATCGCGCAGCGCATGGATAACCGTGTCCTGCGTATTGGCACAGATCTGCAGCAACAGATCGCCGTGGCACAGGTTTGCGTCCAGAGAGTCATTCGGGAAACGCGTCATTTTTTGCAGTGCTTTTGGCTTCTGCTGTGCCAGACCGTAGCGCGCATCAAACATCGACTCACCGAGCGAAACGGTAATCGTCAGGTTATCTGGCGCGATAAACGGCCCGAGGATCCCGGAGTCCATCGGTGGCAGACGCGGGTTCGGCGTTTCCGGTGCCGGGCCACCGGCGGTGAGAAACGCAATGCGTGTCGTCAGCAGGCGGAACAGGCGCTCCAGCCCGGCTTTATCGCTCGCCAGCGAATCAAAGGCCACCAGCATCATGGAGGCCTGCTGCGGTGTCAGAATGCCCGACTGGTGTTCGCCATAAAAGGGCTGCGTCTCCATGCGGGTACCCGGTGAGTGCACGCCGGGAGCGTTTTGCGGTTTCGCCGCATGCGCCACCGGACACCCACCGGCCAGCGCAAACGCGCCGCCAAGCGCCCCAACCCCTTTTAACAATCGACGTCGTGAAGGCTCAGCGACATCATATTCATCATGTTTGTTCATCGTGCTTAGTCCAGACCCAGTACGCCACGCAGTAAAGAGAGATCTTCCGCCAGCGTTGTAATCGGGCCTTTCAGCGCGTTACGGTCAGCATCGGTCAGTTTGTCGTAGGTTTCAAAACCGTCTTTGGTGCGGTATTTCGCCAGAATGGTGTCGACTTTTTTGAAGTTGGCATCCACTTTGGCCAACAGTTCGCTGTTCTCTTTTTGCAACTGAGGACGCAACAGATCGACAATTTTCTGCGCACCGTCGACGTTCGCCTGGAAGTCCCACAGGTCAGTGTGGCTGTAACGATCTTCTTCACCACTGATTTTGCTCGCGGCCACTTCTTCGATCAGACCGGCTGCCCCACCCACTACTTTTGACGGCGGGAAGGCCAGCTCGCTAATGCGTTTTTGCAGCTCCAGCACGTCGCTGTTCAGCTGATCGGCATATTTCTCCATGCCTTTGGTGGAGTTGTCACCAAACAGGGCTTTTTCCAGACGGTGGAAACCGGTGAATTTCGGATCGGCGGCTTTCTGCTCGTAATCATCTTCACGGGCATCAATGCTGCCATCGAGGTCAGAGAACAGTTCGGCAATCGGCTCGATGCGCTCGTAGTGTTGACGGGTTGGCGCATACAGGGATTTCGCTTTTTCGATATCCCCCGCTTTCACCGCATCGGTAAAGGCTTTGGTGCTCGTAACCAGACCGGCGGTTTCTGTGGCGACCCAGGTTTTATAGGCAGTAATGGCATCACCCAGGCTCAACAAGGCCGCGCCTTTTGCGGCATCCGCCGTGGCTTCGCCCTTAACGATCAGCTTACCCTTAGGGTTCGTCAGCAGGCCGCAGGTCATGTCATATTCACCCGGCTGCAGGTTAGCGGTCATTTTCTGGCTGAAGCCAGGGGCGATGTTTTCACGCTCTTCCACCACCATCACGCCTTTGAGGATCTCCCACTCCAGCGCTTTCTGGCTATGGTTCTGAATAATAAACTGGGTCTTGCCACTGTTGACCGTGATGGTCATCGGCTCACACTGTTTATCATTCACCGTCACTTTAACCTGTGGAATATCAGCAGCCTGAGCTGCAAATGCAGATGCAATCAGCGCTGCCACACCCGCCTGTAACGCACTACGACGAAATTGAATTGCCATGACACTTCCCTTTTAAAAGTATGTTGTAACTACACGGTGCACTTCAGGGCGCAGTACGCGACGGCTGAGCGCTGGGGCGCGATGGCATAAAAAACAGCACCAGCGCTGGAATGAGATAGATGAAATACATTGCCACTTCGCTGACGCTCGGCGTTTCCTGATAGCCGAAGATACCTTCGAGCAGCGTGCCGGTCAGAGAATGGGTAGAGAGGACGTTACTGAAGTCAAACGCCACATCCTGGAAGTGATTCCACAGACCCGCTTCGTGGAAGGCGCGAATAGCCCCTGCCGCCAGCCCTGCCGCGACCAGCAGAATGAACAGGCTGGTCCATTTGAAGAACGCCCCCAGGTTAAGACGAATGCCGCCCCAGTAGAGCAGGAAGCCCAGCACCACGGCGGTGACCAGCCCCAGCATTGCGCCCAGCGGCGGCCAGATACCGACATCCTGTTGAAACGCAGCCAGCAGGAAGAAGACAGATTCCAGACCTTCCCGCGCCACCGCAAAAAAGACCATCATGATCAGTGCCCAGCCGTGGTTATTGCCCTTCTGCAATGCGTTATCCACCGCCTGCTCCAGTTGCACTTTCACGTTGCGGGAGACTTTACGCATCCAGAACACCATCCAGGTGAGGATCACCACCGCAATCACGGCGACGATGCCTTCAAACAGCTCTTGTTCTTTCTGCGGAAATTCTCCGGTGGTTTCATTGATAAGGATCCCCAGCCCCAGGCAGAGCGCTGCGGCGAGGACAACCCCAACCCACATAACGCTAATCCAGCGTCCGCGCTGGGTTCGCTTCAGATAACTGGCGATCAGGCTGACAATGAGGGCCGCTTCAAGCCCCTCACGTAACATAATGAGAAATGGAACAAACATGCCGACACCTTAAATGTTTATCGCGGTCAACTGGTGAAAAGAAAGGTAAATTCTTGTGATAGTGATTATCATTACGGAGAAAAGAAACACAAGCGAAATGTGTGGCGTTTTGATGATGAGATGTAAAAAACTCGCAGGGTAATAGTTTCAGTAGTTATTGTTAGGTTTATAACGTATAAAGAAAATGCTCATTTACGGTTAATCAGCGCTGTGGCTAAATATGCGCCTCAAAAACCAACTGAAATAAAACTATGTATAACGTTGTCCATTTCCTGCTGGCGCTGGTGATTATTCTTGCGCTTGCCTGGCTTACGAGTTTTGACCGCCGAAAAATTCGTATTCGCTTTGTTTTACAGCTGATTGTAATTGAGATCGCCCTGGCGTTCTTTTTCCTGCATGCCGAAAGTGGCCTGTTTCTGATTAAATATGTGTCGGGTTTCTTTGAGTCACTGCTTAAATTCGCCGCTGAAGGCACCAATTTTGTCTTTGGCGGGATGGGTGAAAAAGGGCTGGCATTCATCTTCCTCGGCGTGCTCTGCCCGATTATTTTTATCTCTGCACTGATTGGTATTCTTCAGCACTGGCGAATTCTGCCAGTCTTTATTCGGGTCATCGGTACGCTGCTGTCAAAACTGAATGGCATGGGCAAGCTGGAGTCCTTTAACGCAGTGAGTTCACTGATCCTCGGTCAGTCAGAAAACTTTATTGCATACAAAGGGATACTTGGCGATCTCTCTTCCCGTCGTTTGTTCACGATGGCAGCAACGGCCATGTCAACCGTTTCCCTGTCGATTGTGGGTGCCTATATGACGATGCTCGACGCCAAATTTGTCGTGGCGGCACTTGTTCTGAACATGTTCAGCACCTTTATTATTCTCTCTGTTATCAACCCGGCACGTCCGGAAGCCGAACCGGATATCAAACTAGAAAAACTGCACGAATCCCAGAGCTTCTTTGAAATGCTGGGTGAGTATATTCTGGCAGGCTTTAAAGTGGCGATGATTATTCTGGCGATGCTGATGGGCTTTATTGCCCTGATTAGCGCCATCAACGCCCTCTTCTCCAGCGTATTTGGCATGAGTTTCCAGCAGATCCTGGGTTATGTGTTTTATCCGCTGGCGTGGCTGGTCGGTATTCCGCTGAGCGACGCCCTGAATGCCGGGAGTATTATGGCGACCAAGCTGGTGGCGAATGAATTTGTGGCGATGATTGAGCTGCAAAAAATTGCCCACCAGATGACACCGCGCGGGCTGGGGATTTTGTCCATCTTCCTGGTCTCGTTTGCTAACTTCGCCTCCATCGGCATTGTGGCAGGGGCAATTAAGGGCCTGAACGAGCAACAGGGGAACGTGGTATCCCGCTTCGGTCTGCGTCTGGTGTATGGCGCGACGCTGGTAAGCTTGCTGTCGGCGAGCGTTGCAGGGTTAGTATTGTGAGTTAATGCCGGGTAAGCGTTAGCGCCACCCGGCTGGTTTTATCAAAACTGCACGCACACCGGCTGATCAACACGCATCACCGATTCCTGCGCAAAGCGTGATTTATAAATCCCGCGTAACGCCTCAATATTCTTCTCGCTCTGGGCATCTTTACCGTGGATCAGCATCAGCGCCTTACTCTGCTCGCGTGCTACTTTCCCGTCGTTGCCCAGCCACTGCCCGCGAGCATCAAACACCGTTAAGCCATCACGAAAACGTGGCGTCACGTCCTGGTCCACAAACTGCTGCCACTCCTGGCCGGTGATCTCTTTCCCTGCCGGGCGGTTCAGCCCGAAATAGAGCGTGGTTTGCTGCATCTGGTTATCCGCTTTGCAGGTATCCGCCGCAGCGTGTTGCGATGGGGCGTTACAGCCTGCCAGCATCAATAATGCTGCCGCCATCAACCCTGTTTTAATCATCATTCTTCGCTATCCTCATTGTTATAAGTGCAGCGATATCAACGTAATTACAGAAAATTTGCAAGAAAAAGCCGGGTAGCGCTACCGCTTACCCGGCCTCCAGGAGCGAGACGGAATTTATTCCGGCTGCAGTTTTGACGGCGGTGCAGAGTGGTAATGCGCATCCGCGTCGGCAAAGCGTTTCTGCATTGCCGCTGACGGTGCTTTATCCAGCAGGCTGAACGCCACAATGCCGATACTGCCGAAGATGAAGCCAGGAATGATTTCGTACAGGCCCAGCCAGGCGAACTGTTTCCAGACGATAACGGTCACCGCACCAATGAGCATTCCCGCCAGCGCGCCGTTACGGGTCATACGTGACCACAGCACGGAGAAGAGCACTACCGGGCCAAACGCAGCACCGAAGCCCGCCCACGCGTAGCTCACCAGGCCCAGCACGCGGTTCTCAGGGTTCGCCGCCAGCGCAATGGCAACCAATGCCACCACCAGCACCATGAAACGCCCTACCCACACCAGCTCTTTCTGGCTTGCCCCTTTACGCAGGAACGCTTTGTACAGATCTTCAGTGATAGCACTGGAGCACACCAGCAGCTGGCAGCTCAGGGTGGACATTACCGCCGCCAGAATGGCCGACAGCAAGATACCGGCAATCCACGGGTTAAACAGAATTTGCGCCAGCTCAATGAACACACGCTCGGCGTTCTGGTTCACCGCACCCGCCTGCGCCGGGTTATTGTTGAAGTAGGCGATACCGAAGAAGCCTACGGCACACGCACCCGCCAGGCAGAGGATCATCCACGTCATACTGATACGACGTGCATGCACGATGGTGTGGTGGGAATCAGCGGCCATAAAGCGCGCCAGAATATGCGGTTGACCGAAATAACCCAGACCCCAGCCCATCAGAGACACGATGGCAACGAAGTTCAGCCCTTTCAGCATATCGACGTTTTCAATGCTCTTCTGCTTAATCACTTCCAGAGAATCAGCAAAGCCACCGACGGTGAAAATCACAATCACTGGCGTCAGGATCAGCGCGAAAATCATCAGGCTCGCCTGCACGGTATCCGTCCAGCTTACGGCCAGGAAGCCGCCCACGAAGGTGTAGAGGATAGTCGCCGCCGCACCGGCCCACAGCGCCGTTTCATAGCTCATGCCGAAGGTGCTTTCGAACAGACGCGCACCGGCCACAATGCCGGAAGCACAATAGATGGTGAAGAACACCAGGATAACCAGCGCGGAGATGATGCGCAGGATACGGCTGTTATCTTCAAAACGTCCGCTAAAGTAGTCCGGCAGCGTCAGGGCGTTGTTGTTGGCTTCGGTATGCACGCGCAGACGGCCTGCCACCAGCTTCCAGTTGATCCACGCGCCGACGGTCAGGCCGATGGCGATCCAGCTTTCTGAAATACCAGAGATGAAAATCGCACCCGGCAGGCCCATCAGCAGCCAGCCGCTCATGTCCGATGCACCCGCAGAGAGTGCCGTCACCATTGGCCCTAAACTACGTCCGCCCAGAATATAGTCGTCAAAGTTCTTCGTTGAACGCCATGCCAAAAACCCTATCAGGATCATGCCAAAAATATAAACGAGAAATGTCACCAGCATCGGTGTGCTAATTGCCATTCAAATTCTCCAAAATGTCGAGCGACAACCATCCGGGTTGCCTTGTTATATGATCACCGGAACGTAGTGATGTGTGTATGTGTTTCCATTGGGCGCGCTATCCTGCCGCATGCGCATCCCGCTGACAAACGATTTAACACTGCATTTACATCAAATTCATCCCTGGTTTTATACGTCTTTCCCATAGGTTGCACTCGCTCACGCTTTTGCGGGTTGCACCTTTTAAAAATGTTAAGTCCCGCATAAAAACAGGCTTCGGATTCAGAAGCCAGCACTTTTTTCCAGCTAACCATCCATTAACAATCCATTCATTTTCCAGCTTGCAAACCAGGTCACATTTAACACGGTTGCACAAAGTTGCAACATGATGGATATTTCACGCTAACGACAGAACACGACTACAGAACAACAGGAGTTTTGGCATGGGTATGACCACTATGGGGGTTAAGCTGGATGACGCGACCCGCGAACGGATTAAGAGCGCAGCGACCCGCATTGACCGCACGCCGCACTGGCTAATCAAGCAGGCGATTTTTAACTATCTGGAAAGGCTGGAGAGTGAAGATGGCCTGCCAGAGCTGCCAGCCCTGCTGGCGGGTGCCGCCAATGAAAGCGATGACGCCCCCCCGGCAGCCGAAGAGAGCCATCAGCCGTTCCTCGAATTCGCCGAGCAGATCCTGCCCCAGTCCGTCAGCCGTGCCGCCATTACCGGCGCTTACCGCCGTGCCGAAACCGACGCAGTCCCGATGCTGCTGGAGCAGGCTCGCCTGCCGGACGCCATTGCCGCCCAGGCGCACAGCCTGGCGTATCAGCTTGCCGACAAGCTGCGTAGCCAGAAAACGGCCAGCGGTCGTGCCGGGATGGTGCAAAGCCTGCTGCAGGAGTTCTCCCTCTCCTCACAGGAAGGCGTGGCGCTGATGTGTCTGGCGGAAGCGCTGCTACGTATCCCCGATAAAGCCACCCGCGATGCACTGATCCGCGACAAAATCAGTAACGGTAACTGGCAGTCACACATTGGCCGCAGCCCGTCGCTGTTCGTTAACGCGGCGACCTGGGGCCTGCTGTTTACCGGCAAACTGGTCTCTACCCATAACGAAGCCAACCTCTCCCGCTCCCTGAACCGCATTATCGGTAAGAGCGGTGAACCGCTGATCCGCAAAGGTGTGGACATGGCGATGCGCCTGATGGGTGAACAATTTGTGACCGGCGAAACCATTGCCGAAGCGCTGGCCAATGCCCGCAAGCTGGAAGATAAAGGTTTCCGCTACTCTTACGACATGCTGGGCGAAGCGGCGCTGACCGCTGCCGATGCCCAGGCGTATATGGTCTCTTACCAACAGGCGATCCACGCCATCGGTAAAGCCTCTAATGGCCGTGGCATTTATGAAGGCCCGGGCATCTCGATTAAATTGTCCGCCCTGCACCCGCGCTACAGCCGTGCGCAGTATGACCGCGTGATGGACGAGCTGTACCCGCGCCTGAAATCTCTGACGATGCTGGCGCGCCAGTATGACATCGGCATCAATATCGACGCCGAAGAGGCCGACCGTCTGGAGATCTCCCTCGATCTGCTGGAAAAACTGTGCTTCGAACCTGAACTCGCCGGCTGGAACGGCATTGGCTTTGTTATTCAGGCCTACCAGAAACGCTGCCCGTTCGTCATTGATTACCTGATTGACCTCGCCACCCGCAGCCGCCGTCGCCTGATGATCCGTCTGGTGAAAGGCGCATACTGGGACAGCGAAATCAAACGTGCGCAGATGGACGGCCTGGAAGGCTACCCGGTCTATACCCGCAAGGTTTACACCGACGTCTCCTATCTTGCCTGCGCGAAAAAACTGCTTGGCGTGCCAAACCTGATCTACCCGCAGTTCGCGACCCACAACGCCCACACCCTGGCGGCGATTTACAGCCTGGCCGGGCAGAACTACTACCCGGGTCAG
Source organism: Enterobacter sp. RHBSTW-00901 (assembly GCF_014103115.1). NCBI lineage: Bacteria > Pseudomonadati > Pseudomonadota > Gammaproteobacteria > Enterobacterales > Enterobacteriaceae > Enterobacter > Enterobacter sp. RHBSTW-00901. The sequence continues at coordinate 4,618,400 of NZ_JABXPB010000001.1, read as the reverse complement.
TATGAATTCCAGTGCCTGCACGGCATGGGTGAACCGCTGTACGAGCAGGTCACCGGGAAAGTGGCGGATGGCAAGCTGAACCGTCCGTGCCGTATTTATGCCCCGGTAGGCACACATGAAACCCTGCTGGCGTACCTGGTGCGTCGTCTGCTGGAGAACGGGGCGAACACCTCCTTCGTTAACCGCATTGCCGACACCACGCTACCGCTGGACGAGCTGGTCGCCGACCCGGTGCAGGCCGTTGAGAAAATGGCAGCACAGGAAGGCCAGATTGGTCTGCCGCATCCGAAGATTGCCCTGCCGCGTGAGCTGTATGGCACAGGCCGCGTCAACTCTGCGGGTCTGGATCTCGCTAACGAACACCGTCTGGCGTCCCTCTCTTCTGCTCTGCTCAACAGCGCATTACATAAATGGCAGGCCAAACCGATCCTGGAGCAGCCTGTTGCTGACGGCGAAATGCAGCCAGTGATTAACCCGGCAGAGCCAAAAGATATTGTCGGTTACGTGCGTGAAGCCACGGAAGCGGAAGTTGACCTGGCACTGGACAGCGCGGTGAACAACGCCCCTATCTGGTTCGCCACGCCGCCTCAGGAGCGTGCCGCCATTCTGGAACGTGCTGCGGTGCTGATGGAAGATCAGATGCAATCGCTCATCGGTATTCTGGTGCGTGAAGCGGGTAAAACCTTCAGTAACGCTATTGCCGAAATCCGCGAGGCGGTCGACTTCCTGCACTACTACGCAGGCCAGGTTCGTGATGATTTCGATAACGAAACCCATCGCCCGCTGGGCCCGGTGGTCTGTATCAGCCCGTGGAACTTCCCGCTGGCGATTTTCACCGGCCAGATTGCCGCCGCACTCGCGGCAGGCAACAGCGTGCTGGCAAAACCGGCAGAGCAAACACCGCTGATTGCCGCTCAGGGAATTAACATTCTGCTGGAAGCGGGCGTACCGGCAGGCGTTATCCAGCTTCTGCCTGGCCGTGGTGAAACGGTGGGTGCGAAACTGACCACCGATAACCGCGTGCGCGGCGTGATGTTTACCGGCTCCACCGAAGTGGCAACGCTGCTGCAGCGCAATATTGCGACACGCCTTGACGCACAGGGTCGTCCAACGCCGCTGGTGGCGGAAACCGGTGGCATGAACGCCATGATTGTTGACTCCTCAGCGCTGACCGAGCAGGTGGTGGTCGACGTGCTGGCCTCCGCGTTCGACAGTGCCGGACAACGCTGCTCCGCCCTGCGCGTGCTGTGCCTGCAGGATGACGTGGCAGACCACACGCTGAAGATGCTGCGCGGTGCAATGGCCGAATGCCGTATGGGCAACCCGGGTCGTCTCACTACCGACATCGGGCCGGTTATCGACGTGGAAGCCAAAGGCAATATCGAAAACCACATTCAGACCATGCGCGCCAAAGGTCGTCCGGTGTTCCAGGCCGTCCGTGAAAACAACGAAGATGCCCGTGAATGGCAGACCGGTACCTTTGTCCCGCCTACGCTTATCGAACTGGCAAGCTTCGACGAACTGAAAAAAGAGGTCTTCGGCCCGGTGCTGCACGTGGTGCGCTACAACCGCAACAACCTGAACGAGCTGATTGAGCAGATCAACGCCTCTGGCTACGGCCTGACGCTCGGTGTGCATACCCGTATCGATGAAACCATCGCCCAGGTCACCGGCAGTGCCAAAGTGGGCAACCTGTATGTGAACCGCAACATGGTCGGCGCAGTCGTGGGCGTTCAGCCGTTCGGCGGCGAAGGGTTGTCCGGAACCGGGCCTAAAGCCGGTGGACCACTCTACCTGTACCGCCTGCTGGCAAACCGCCCGGAAAATGCGCTGGGCGTAACGCTGGCGCGTCAGGATGCAGAACGTCCGGTGGATACACAGCTGAAAGCGGTGCTGACTCAGCCACTGGAAGCGCTCATCAAGTGGGCCGATAAACGTCCTGAACTGCGCGCTGTTGCTCAGCAATATGGCGAGCTGGCGCAGGCAGGCACACAGCGTCTGCTGCCGGGGCCAACCGGCGAGCGCAACACCTGGACGCTCATGCCGCGCGAACGCGTGCTGTGCGTCGCGGATAACGAGCAGGATGCGCTGGTTCAACTGGCCGCCGCTGCCGCAACGGGTTGTGAAGTGCTGTGGCCGGAAGATGGCCTGCATCGTGACCTGGCGAAACAGCTGCCGAAGGCAGTTTCTGCCCGCATCCACTTTGCGAAGGCCGATGTCCTGCTGACCCAGCCGTTTGATGCGGTGATCTACCACGGCGATTCCGACCAGTTACGCGAGCTGTGCGAACAGGTTGCAGCCCGCAGCGGAGCGATTGTTTCGGTGCAGGGCTTTGCACGCGGCGAAACCAACCTGCTTCTGGAGCGTCTGTACGTTGAGCGCTCGCTCAGCGTCAACACCGCGGCGGCGGGAGGTAACGCGAGCCTGATGACAATAGGCTAACGCTGTGCTAATAAGGCTCCGGAGACGGAGCCTTTTTTATGGGGAATGTATGAAACACTACCTGATCGCAGGTGCGGCATTGTTGCTGAGCGCAAACGCGCTGGCCGACGAGTGCGCGAACGCCAGCACCCAGCTGGAACTCAACACCTGTACGGCACAGCAATACCAGGCAGCAGATAAAAAGCTCAACCAGACCTACCAGGCGGCCATCAAACGCGCGGCAGCCCCACAACGGGATCTGTTGAAAAAAGCACAGCAGGCGTGGATCACCCTGCGTGATGCGGACTGTACGTTTGTGGGTTCCGGAACCGAAGGCGGCAGCATTCAGCCGATGATTGTGAATCAGTGCCTGACGGAAAAAACCGTGGAGCGCGAAGCCTTTCTTGCCTCGCTGATGCAGTGCGAAGAGGGCGATTTAAGCTGCCCTCTCCCACCGGCAAATTAACGCACGCGGATCCCTTCAATAATCATCCGCTGCACGTTTTCCAGCGTGCTCTGGAAAAACGCCTCATCCTGTAATGTCTTACCGGTCACCGCTTCGACCTGGGCCGCAAAGTCAGCGTAATGCTGGGTGGAGGCCCAAATCATAAAGATCAGATGATGCGGGTCGACGGGAGCCAGTTTTCCGCTGGCCACCCATTCGGCGATAATTGCCGACTTATCATCGACCAGCTGTTTTAAATCTCCCGTCAGTTCGGCCCGCAGTAGCGGTGCGCCCTGCAACATCTCCAGACAGAACAGTCGCGACGCCTGCGGGTAATCGCGTGATACCTCCAGCTTCAGGCGAATATACTCTTTGATTGCCACCAGCGGGGCGAACTCCTGGCGGAACGCCTTCAGTGGGGCCAGCCAGATATCGAGGATCTGCTGCATCACCGCAACATAAAGCGCCTCTTTGGACGGGTAGTAATAGAGCAGATTGGTTTTTGACACCCCGGCCTGCTCTGCCACCTGCTCCAGCCGCGTGCCGTGGATGCCAAACTGCGAAAACGTCTCCAGCGCCGCACTGAGGATCGCCTGTTTCTTGGCGCTCACCGCCTGCGAACGTTTACCTGGTGTTTTCACTGCACCTTGTGTCATCTGCGCTCTCCTTATTGGTTTGCCATAGCATAGCAAACACCCTGCTTTCTCTCGACATTCTGTAGTGCGGGGTTGTGCAAAATCGAAGAAGAGAAGTGTGTTGTGGCGAGGGATGGGTTGTGTGTGGTGGGCGGGAGAGTGAATGTTGCTGGCCCTTGTTTATAGCTGACTCTACGGTCCTTTAGATGGTCGGCTTTGTGCCAGTAGAGGAAGTTCGCTTGATTGATGTCTATGTCAGGCCATGGCTAAGGGCATGCTTTCCTTAACGGTCGTATAAGTTTGTCTATCGAACAACAAGCTCACCAGGCTTGCGAATGACTTGCCGTCCAACCAGAAAAGCTATAGAGAGCCAGAACTATACAGATGTGAGGACACGGTAATATACTCAGAATACGGCTTTTATTACTATATCACGCCCTGAGACATTCGACAAGCTTTTTATGGCTTCAGTAAGGGCGAGTGGCGCGCTTCGAGAGCCAGCAAATATTTTGCTTCATCGTACTGGGTTCTGGCCTTCCAGCAGCGGTAAATGATCCTTATCCATTTGAACGCCAGTGCCCGGATCGCAGACTGATGAGATTTGCCCTTCTCTCTGAGGCCCTGATAATACAGTCTGGCCCAGTATGATGAATTAACCGTCTTGGCAGCCCATTCAACAAAGGTTTGCCTGACGAACTTGGCACACTGCCATCGCCAGTGAACCCAGGATTTCTGGCCACTTCGTTCTGTCACCGGTGCAATACCTGCGTAGTTTTGAATTTCTTCAGCGCTGTTAAACCGGTCACGGTTATCACCAAGTGCAGCAAGCATTCGTGGGCCCATACACGGCCCCATGCCCGGAAGTGATTTGAACAGCTCCGCATCTGGCAATGTGTCAAACAACGCTTCGATTCGTTCGTCATAGGTTTTGATGATTTCACTCACGACTTTAATTTGTGTCGCCAGTGCTGTTGCCATCAAAGCATTAGCCTCTATAACGCTCGGGTCTGTAGTCAATGGGATCGCGTTATCAATACTCGCAACACGTTGCTCGGTAAGAGCCATTGCGCGGCCACCTTTGGCATTCAGAAAGTTGCGGATCGTGTCGCGCCTCGCTCGTTTCAGTTGTTGCAGACTGGGCCACCGGATAATCAGCTCACACAATAGTAAGCTACCCCGATGTGAGAACCACTCCAGTGGCTGAGGATAATACTGTTTAAGTGTGTTGATTATCCGGTTCACAAAACGGCGTTTATCTTCAACCAGCTGACGGCGCTGCTCAACCAGTTGCTGGAGTAACCGGATATCCGCATTGTCGGGTTCAATGGCTTTTATCTTTTGGGGATAACGCAGCATTAACTCTAATGCCAGCTCGGCATCCTGCGGGTCATCTTTAGCGCCGCTGGGCGAGAAGGCCTGCCGGTAACGAGCCAGGGACAAAGCGTGGACGGGGAAAACGGTGATAAATGGATATTTCTGAAGAGCATACACCACGGGACCTTTCTTCAGCTCAACGGCGATAGCGATCCTGCCTTTTACCTTCTGGTGTAACTCGGTAAGCCAGACATCAAGTGCTTCCGGCGTATGTTCAATCACATGGAATGTGCGTTCACCGTTTTTAAACTGAACACAGACATCGTGCTTTTTATCTGCCCAGTCCAGACCAACGTGCGCAGCAAATTGATTAGTCGCAGTCATCACCAACTCCTTTTTATCGGGGATTGGTATGCATTCCACGCTCTTCGAAAGAAATATAGCCAGCAGTTTATCTGCATGCCCTGAGTATTCGTTAGCGAACGTGGAGCACCCACTGGCTCGAAAGAAAAGCGGCGATCATCACGTGATTCTCGCTCAATATTCGTAACCAGTAAGCGCATACCCTGAATCACTTAAAGTGTAATTCTCAGGGTGCGAATGACTATACCTCGCTCACAGCAGTCGCTGTTAAAGGTTTTCCATATAATAAAACGCTTTCATTAACTCATCTTCTGTGAGTGGCGATATCAGACTTGCGCCTGTATCACTCTCAACCTTCATCAATAGCTCGCTGCGGGTGATTCCCAATCTATTCGCTACGTGGTTTGCGCAACTCCGTGCGTGTGATGCTCTATGCGCAAGAGGACCTTCTATGTCTAAGACTTTTCTTTTTGATGATGAATGTGACATTGATTCCTCCTTTAATCGAAATTGCTGTCCATTCAGGCATGATGCGATAAGAAAAACAACTGATGTTTCTTGCGAGCTTCTACCGGAAGGGAAAGAGCGCCTTAAACAAAACTTCGTAAACCAAAATAGCTGAAGTTGGTGATCGTGTCCGCTCTTCGCTCACTGCGGACCTACACCTCAAACCAGCCCTCGACAATCACTCCAGTCAGGCACTTACATTACCAGCAGGCATAGCCCTTTTTTACCAATGAAAACCATCATTACCCCCCTCACTCCCCCCACACCTTTCCTCGAGCCGCCTCGCATTTTCACTATTTTCACCACCATTTTACCCCTGTGTATTTATCCATAGGGGGTATAATCGGCGTACTGAACCGACAACACAAACAGTGAGTTTTATACAGGAAAGTAGATAAACGAGATCGCGGTAAAAAGGTGTACCACCACCTTTATACCGCTAACCACAAAGCAACTTATAAGGAGTTGAATATGGCTGCGAAGAATTTTATGCCAGAGTGGGCTGTTGCCCAAACGAAAAATGCAGTATTTGAAAATAGTGAAGAAATTCGCGAGCAAGTATGCAAAAAGAACCCACGGACGTTGCATGGGGAGCCAACCCATTCCGGGCGTGTTCACGCGAGGGATGAGTCGGGTTCATCATGCGGTGAGCTGTATACGCGAATGGAGCGCAACTATCTGCCGCTGTCCGGTGACTGGCTTTCCCGCGCCGGGTTTACGTATGGCCGGGCGGTAAAAATCCGTGTGATGCCGGATTGCATTGTGATCACCCCGCAGAATTCCCGCGAGCTATGGGGATGTTTAGAAGGGTTAAGCGCAGTGTATACCAATAAGCAGAAGGTGAAAGCGTGGCTGTCGACGTTCCCGGGGGCACTGAATGATACGGGTGATTTGCCGGAGCCCAAACGCATGAACGGGGTTGTAAAACCACAATAAACGCTCACCTGCGATCCCGACACCGCAGGGCGAGGTGGTGCATCAGGATCCGTGATAACGCTAAAGCCCTTCTCCGGGAGGGCTTTACTCGTCTGCTTCAAACAATCGTTCGATTGATTTCGTGGGATAAAAAAGCGAATTGCTGTTTTCACCGGATAACGGGATAAAACCTTGCTTCAGATAAAATCTTTTTGCCTGCTCATTAAGTGCATCAACAAAAATCCCATGCACGCCCACAGCCTGCGATGCCAGGTAGACAACCCGCATAGCGTGCGTGACGAGTGTTGTCCCCCACTCATTCCCCTGCAATTCTTTATGTACCGCTAAACGGCCTAAAGTCACACTTGGGACGTTTGTATAAGGAATTCTGCGCTGCTGGGTTTTAGAGGGTAGCAATGCTTTCTCAAAACAACTTCCGGACAACGTGTAGTACCCCAGCACACGAGGATGGTCACGATCTTTGAGTAGATAGCCTCTTAAAATACGCCCATTGTGCTGACGCACCAGATGCTCTGTGAGGAAGGAATTGAGTGAGGGCTCACCACAATCGAAATCCTCGAAAGTGTAATCGGTTCCCTCTGAAAACATATCGATCGTGAGATTGGCCACGCTTCACTCCATGTTTTGAAGACGCTTTGCCGCTCGTTTTAGTCTCTCATTCGGCTCTGGCGGATTGTTTATGGCATCCATCACTGCATTCCATGATGCTTCGTTTAACACCAGACGTCGATGCTGTTCTATCACTTCTGCAGCACGTTCCGAAGCGCTGTTCACCATAAATTGGGTGATCGTTTGATTCGTCATCGCCGCCGCTTCTTCGATCATCATTTTGTCTTCATCAGTTAAGCGAAGGTCGATACGCTGTTTTTTCAATGCTGGCATGATCTAGTCCAATATGTACGGCATTAATCCGTACATATCGTAGAATGCGTTGCGAGTTTTTTCAACAAAAACCTCATTCAACCGTCAGATCCTGAACTTCGTTGCGCCGCTTTTTGAGCTTTAACTCACTCACCAGCACCCCGGCGACAATAAACGCCGCACCAACGAGTGCCAGCAGCGGCAGACGCTCCCCGGCAATACGCCCGAAAACCCCCGCCCAGACCGGCTCACCGGTATAGATAACCGTTGCCCGCGTTGGCGACACGCTACGCTGTGCCCAGTTCATGGTGACCTGAATAATGGCGCTAAAGATCCCCAACCCCAGAGCAACCACGACAAGCCCGGTGGACATCGGTGGAACGGATTCCCCGGCCGGAACCATTGCCGCAAACGCCACCAGCGACGCCGTCGCCAGCTGCACGACCGTCACGCGCTTAACATCCACTTTGCCCGCCCATGCACTAATCAAAATAATTTCCGCCGCAATCGCCACCGCGCCGACCAGGGTAATCATCTCGCCCGGCCCCAGCGCCAGAAGGTTGTTTTCCGGTCCGGCAAGCAAAATCAGGCCAATAAACGCCAGCACAATGCCAATGCAGGACATCAGCCCCGGCATTCTGCCCAGGCACAGCCACTGTAATAACGGCACCAGCGGCACATACATGGCGGTGATAAATGCTGATTTACTGCTGGAGATCGACTGTAACCCCCACGTTTGCAGGCTGTACCCCATCGCAATCGCTACGCCTATCGCCACCCCGGCTTTCAGCTCTTTGAGGGTCAGCCCGCGCAGGGTTTTGAGCGAAATGAGCGCAACCGCAACCGCCGCCGTCGCAAAACGCAGACCCACAAAGAAGAACGGATCGCTCAACGTGACGGCGTACTGAACGGCAAGAAATGTCCCACCCCAAAACATGGTGATCAGGATGAGGATCGCTTCCTGAGGTTTGACGGAGAATTTGAAACGTGAAACGGACATGCGACACCAGAAATAAGAATCAATTCTGTAGTGTGCGATGCCTTTGGTTACAGTTCAATGTTGCAGAAATAAAAAAACCGCCGGGGCTCCCGGCGGCAGGGTATCAATCCGGCATATTACTTGTTGCTGCCGTGGCTGTTTTTTCCCCCTTTTTTGCCCGCTTCAGATGCGCGCTGAGGGTCATTTTTGAAGTTACCCCCACTGTGCTGGCCACCTTTACGACCTGCTTCTGATGCTCTCTCACGGTCTTCAGCAAAATTGCCTGAACCACCACGATGGTTTGCCATCTCTAACCTCCAGAGTGTGAAACATTAGACATCATACTGCATTCAGTAAAAGAGGATTCTTTCACCTCGCAACGAAAGGACAGCGCCTTTATCCACGCCGCGTGCAATTAAGCTTAGTGGAATAAGACTACCCGACAAGCTAAAGGTAATATCCTGCAACATGTTCCCGGAGATTCGAAATGGCTCCCTGACGGGTTATCAATAAGCCATTCTTATCATTCCAGAAATATAACCCCGTAAATGTGTTTCATATTGCTACAGCGCAAAAATAGTTAGCATATTGTTATAAATCAAAGAAATGGCGCTAATATTTGCAGTATGGCCATCACGACTTATCTTTAAATGAACGCAGCGATTCGCTGCCAGAAAACACAAACGAGGAGTGATGCAAAATGGCAAAAGTTCTGGTGCTCTACTATTCCATGTATGGACACATTGAAACCATGGCTCACGCAGTTGCAGAAGGTGCAAACCGGGTGGACGGCGTTGAGGTTGTGGTGAAACGCGTACCGGAAACGATGCAACCCGAAGCGTTTTTAAAAGCGGGTGGGAAAACGCAAAATGCTCCGCAGGCCACCCCGCAGGAACTGGCTGACTATGATGCCATCATCTTCGGCACACCTACCCGTTTTGGCAATATGTCAGGACAGATGCGCACCTTCCTCGACCAGACCGGAGGACTCTGGGCATCGGGTGCGTTATACGGCAAACTCGCCAGCGTTTTCAGCTCTACCGGTACCGGCGGCGGTCAGGAACAGACGATCACCTCGACCTGGACGACCCTTGCACATCATGGAATGGTGATTGTGCCCATTGGTTACGGCGCACAAGAGCTGTTTGATGTTTCCCAGGTGCGCGGCGGTACACCGTACGGTGCAACCACCATTGCCGGGGGGGATGGTTCACGCCAGCCAAGCAACGAAGAGCTGACTATCGCCCGCTACCAGGGTGAATATGTCGCGGGTCTTGCCAAAAAACTGAACGGCTAACCCAACAGGAGGACAAGCATGCCAACTCAAGAATCCAAAGCTCACCGCGTGGGTGAATGGGCAAGTTTACGCAATACCTCTCCGGAAATTGCCGAGGCTATCTTTGAAGTCGCAAAATATGACGAAAAGCTGGCAGAGCAGATTTGGGAAGAAGGCAGCGATGAAGTACTGACGCGCGCCTTCGAAAAAACGGACAAAGACTCGCTCTTCTGGGGTGAGCAAACCATCGAACGTAAAAACGTCTGACCGTTTCCCCCCCGCCGCAGCGGGGGGGCTCTTTTATTTCGCCGCGTTATTCAACACCGTATTAAATTTCTCTACCGGGCAGAATCCGTTCTCATCGACCGGACACCCTGAAAGCTCCAGCGTGACACGCTGCGCGGGTGACTTTAGCGACAGAACATCGGCGTTACGCAGTTGCGTTGCGCTTTGATAGACATACTCGATTTTCATCAACTCCCGGTTAGCGTTCTTGTCATGCCAGCGCTGGAAGACAATTTTGCCGCCAATCGGGGTGCGTTCGTACTGGTCATGCAGCTGATAAGGTTTGAAATCGAGCGCCGTCAGCAGTGAGGCGATGTTGGAATCGTGTCCCACCAGCAGCGTTATCCTGGCGGCTTTCCCCTGCTCAGTCACCAGGGCGTTATCGATGTATTTCACCAGCGGTTTCGCCACATTGCGCGCCACCTCACCCGAGGTGAATAACGAATCCTGATAGCCATTTTTCAGCTTCGACAGCACCCGCCATTGCTGATCGGTTTTGATCTCGCCCCACGCCACCTGATCGGCCGGGAAACCTTCGTAGTACTGCAATGTGAACGCATCGACCAGCGAGTTCCCCACCTTCAGCGGCCCGGAAACACCCGGCTCTTTTTCGTAATCAGCACTGAAGGTGTCTTTGGCGTCCGTCAGCGAGCAGACCTTTTTCTCCTTGCAGGACGGTGAGTCAGCGTAATGCGTCATCTGCTCCAGCAACCTGTAGCTCTCATCGAGCTGCATTTTCTGCCGTTCCGTTACCATCGCGTTCAATGCTTTTTCACGGAATGCAGGGGTGTTATCGGTGATGACCGGGTTAAACGTCGGGTCCATCGTGCCCATTTTTTCCTGATGATGCACAGGAATATCGCACCCCGGGAACGCGCCGGTAATAAAGAACTGTGCGGTCGCCAAGGTCCGCTGCAGGCTGTTGGCGTAAGCATAAACGGCGTTGGCCGGAGGACACTCGCCCGTCGATACCATCCCCTGCGTGGCCAGCCACTCACGCATGTAGTGGCCCATATAGACTTCAAGCACGCCACCCTTGGTGGTGAGCTGGCCGCCCGGCACATCCCATTCCGGCCACTTATTCGGCGTGGATTGTTCCAGTACGCTGCCGTTATTGGCGAGCGGCGCACGCAGGTTGTGGCGACTCATAATTAAAACTTGCTCCAGTTGATACCCCTCTGGCGTCTCTTGCGCCTGCGCGCCGAACGTCATTGAAAGGGTACCTGCTACGGCAACAGCGAGTAGTGCTTTTCTCATCCCTAATTCCTCACTCGTTTTAAATGTCGCGTTAAGTGTGACAGATTGATGACATTTTTCCCTGAAGCATTTCTCAAACTGATGATGACTTCTCGAGTTGATCGCCATATTCGGTCATCCAGGCGGCCAGCGGAGAGAGCGCATTTTGTAGAGTCAAACCCAGCCCGGTTATCTGGTATTCCACGCGCGGCGGGATCTCCGGGTAAACCGTACGCGACACCAGCCCGCGCTGTTCAAACAGACGTAACTGCTTCGTCAGCTCTTTTTGAGTGATGGGCGCAGCAGCACGGAGTAAATCGCCAAACCGTACCGGGGTATTGAGCACAATCAGCCGATAGAGGATCGGGATTGCCCACTTACCGGAGATCAGATTCACAAACCGCGTCATCGGGCAGGCATGAACCTCAGATTTTTTTTCACCGGGAATATCCTGTAGTGATGCCATAGCACACCTCTTGCCTCATTAGTATCCAATTGGTACCTGGTTTCCTTTTGATACTAACGTTTCTATAGTGCTTTCTCCAGAGACATTTCAGGAGAAGAACATGGGTCGTTTAGCAGGTAAATATACGCTGATTACCGGCGGCACCAGCGGCATCGGTCTCGCCACCGCACAGGAGTTTATTGCCGAAGGAGCACAGGTTGCCGTCACCGGACGCAACCCGGAAACCCTCGCCGAAGCACAGCGCATTCTGGGGAATAACGCCTGGGTCATCTCTGCTGATGCGGGTGATATACACGCACAACACGCGCTGGCAGAGACGCTTGCCTCCCGCTGGCCGCGAGTCGATGCGGTATTTATTAACGCCGGAGACGTGACGCACGAGTTGCTGGAAGAGTGGCAGGAAGATGCCTGGGATCGCCTGATGCGCATCAACCTGAAAGGGCCGTTCTTTTTAATTCAGGCACTGTTGCCACTGCTCAATAATCCCTCCTCGGTGATCCTGTGCGGCTCTGTGAGTGCGCGCATCGGTCTCCCCACCAGTAGCGTCTATGCTGCAAGCAAGGCGGGTTTACTGTCGCTGGCGCGTACGCTGTCGGCAGAACTGCTGCCACGCGGTATTCGCGTCAACGGCCTGAGCCCTGGCCCGGTAAAAACCCCGGCGCTCAATAAACTGGGTTTAAGCGAAGAAGCACAAAAAGCATTGCAGAGTGATATTGCAAGCCTGGTACCGCTGGGAAGAATGGGTACGCCGACGGAGCTGGCGAAAGCTGCGCTCTATCTGGCGTCCGATGAATCGAGTTACACGGTGGGAACAGAGCTGTTGGTCGACGGTGGAACGGGAAGTCTGTAGCTCAAAAAGTGCTGATACCAGTGATAATACCGACATACAGCGCCGCCCATACGCAGGCAGAAAACAGGCTGACGACATAAACTTTCACCGCGTTCAGCCTGAGCATGCCCGCTGCCAGCGGCACGACATAGCGCAGTACCGCCAGAAAACGCGAGGTAAACAGCACCAGCACACCGTTCTTTTGCAGCTGGTGCTGTACGCGTAAAAATGTGTCAGCATGTCTGGAGGTGATGCGCGCGATCGGCCGCGTCTGCCCCATCAACTGGCCAATATGGTAGTTCAGCACCGAACCTGCCGTTGCCCCCATCACCACCGCAAGCCACGTCAGCCCCGGATGCAGGCTCGACTGGCTGACAGTCACCCCCGCCAGCAGCATGACCGACGCCGGGGGAAGGACAGAGGAGATCAACACAGTCGATTTACTCAACGCCATTAAAAACAACAGAGCGAACAGATGCGTCGGATAGAGCGCAAAATGATTCAGCAGATTGTCAAACCATGCCATTTTACCTCCCTTATCGATATGCCCTCCTCCATTTAAAATGAACATTCCTAAATAAACCGTCAACATGCTGCTGACAATATTCACCTAAACATTCCCTAAACGTGATTTAAATTTATAAGCAGCAAAAGAAAATAACGGTATTATCCCCCACGTTTTACAACGATCTCGTTATGGCGAGGCTCCTGTACAAATACACGTTATCGCTCTGGTGGGTTCGAGAGAACCGGCACAGGGTAAAACAGGCACTGTCGAATCAAGGCTTTGTCAGTATAACTTCCCTTGCGGGATACGGTGTACAGTGCTGAACCCAGGACGTGGGGATCTCTTCTTCGACATGCCCTGTCTTGCTCGCCCCTGAGAGATTTTATTATTCAAAGGGAATTCACTATGTCTTACGCTATTCACAACTCCATTCTGGCATTCAATGACAGCGCCATCGCGCAATATATGAATACCGATTTTATCGTCCTCGATATTTCATTATGCGTCGCACTTGCACGTGAGCAGTTTTTCGAAAAATTAAAAGACGATGATATTCCGTCGCATATTTTTATCGAAGATAATGGTCGCCTGGCGGGCATGATTGCCGTACGCAAATTATTGCAGTCCACTGATACGGGGCAGCCGGTGAAAGCGCTGATGATTTCGCAGTTTTTGCAGGTTAAACCCGAAGACGAACGCGCCGATGTCGCCGGGCTGCTGGCTCACGGTAGCACGGATGTCGTGCCGGTGGTGACACACGGCAAGCTGGTGGGTTGCCTCACCGAACGCGAGATTGCGCACCTGCTGGAAGATGATGTCACTGAAGATGCCCAGCTCCAGGGGGCCACTCTGCCGCTGGAAAAACCCTATCTGGAAACCAGCGCGTTTGACCTGTGGAAAAAGCGCTCCGTCTGGCTACTGTTGCTGTTTGTCGCCGAGGCCTACACCAGCTCGGTGATTCAGCATTTTGAAGAGGCGCTGGAATCCGCCATCGCACTGGCGTTCTTCATTCCGCTCCTGATTGGTACCGGCGGAAACAGCGGTACGCAAATCACCTCCACGCTGGTGCGCGCTATGGCACTGGGTGAAGTGCATTTGCGCGATGTTGGCCGCGTGCTGCGTAAAGAGATCAGCACGTCGTTAATGATTGCCGTCACGCTCGGCCTGGCAGGCTGTATCCGCGCCTGGATGATGGGGATTGGGATGGAAATCACCCTTATCGTCAGCCTGACGCTGGTCTGTATTACGCTCTGGAGTGCGATTGTCTCCTCGGTGATCCCGATGGTACTCAAGCGTTGTGGTATCGACCCGGCAGTGGTTTCTGCGCCGTTCATCGCGACGCTTATCGATGGTACCGGACTGATTATCTACTTTAAAATCGCCCAGTACACGCTGGGGCTGGAGTGATCCATACCCAATAATAACGGCTGCGGGTGAATTCTTTTCTCCGCAGCCGTTAATGTCTGCTTAAGTTAATTTATCTATAACTCACCATAATGGAAATATAAGGTGGATTAACATGAAAAACAGCTACGCACGAAGCCAGATAGTCATCCACTGGCTGGTTCTCATCCTGATTGTCGTTGCCTATGCCGCCATAAACCTGAAAGGGTTTGCCGCGAAGGGAAGCCCTGAACGCGCCACAATGTCACTGATCCACTACACCGCAGGGTTCAGCGTCCTGTTTCTGATGGTCATCAGAGTGGTGCTGAAGATGAGAAACAGCGACCCGGACATTCTTCCCGCACCGCCGCGCTGGCAGGTTATCGCCTCCAAATCCCTTCACGGACTGCTCTATCTGATGTTTATTGCACTGCCGGTGCTGGGAGTGGCCTCACTCTGGTTCGGCCAGGTCGCGTGGTCTTTCTTCGGGCTCCCTCTGCCCGTCGCCGCAACCCAGAACGTGGGTATGCAGCACAGCCTGAAAGAGCTTCACGAAATTATCGCCAACGCGGGCTATTACCTGATTGGTCTGCATGCTGCCGCTGCGCTGTTCCACCATTACGTGGTACGTGACAACACCCTGGAAAGGATGCTGCCCGCAATGCGGGTCAAAAAATCCGTAAAATAGCCGTTATGTCAGCGACGTGACCGCACGGGTGAAAGCGTCAATGGCCTGGGCGACATCCTCAGCCATCACCGATTCTGCCGGATGATGGCTGACACCCCCCTTGCAACGTACAAACAGCATGCCTACCGGCCAGCGCTCCGCCATCGCGATGGCGTCATGCCCGGCTCCGCTTGGCAGCGATACCGTGCATCCCTGTACCGCGGCAACCGCCTCCCCCAGCCGGGTTTGTAAATGCGCATCACACGGCGTGGCGGCAATACGGTAGAACTCCTCGGCGCTGAAAGACAATCCGCGGCGGGTGGCTATCGTTTGTGCCTGTGCCAACAACGTATTGAGCAGCACATCCAGCGGAGCATCCTGTGGGCCGCGAATATCCAGGGAAAGCGCAACCTCACCGGGAATAACATTTACCGCACCAGGCAGGCAGCGCAGCTCTCCCACGGTCGCCACCAGATTGCCACCGTGCTGCAACGTGGTGCTCTCGATCATCACCATCCACTCTGCGGAGGCAGCCAGGGCGTCCTTGCGATGGGCCATTGGCACGGTACCGGCATGTCCGGCCTCGCCGGTAAAGCGGCAGTTCAGGCGACGCGCGCCGTTAATGGCTTCCACAACGCCCAGTGCCAGCCGTTGCTGCTCCAGACACGGCCCCTGCTCAATATGCAGTTCCAGATAGGCACTGAAATCGTCTTTATTCCGGGCAGCAAGCGGTACCCGGGCAGGATCTAACCCGGCCAGGACCATTGCCTGTGCCACGCAGACCCCGTTTGCATCACATTTATCGAGCCAGCTCTCCGGCCAGGTACCGGTCAGGCCACGGCTGCCTAACAGGGTAATACCGAAGCGGGTACCCTCTTCGTCGCAAAAACCGACAATCTCGATGGCCTGCGCCAGACGTTTCTCTTGCTGATGCAGGCTGTCCACCACTTCAATGGCCGTCAGCACGCCAAGCATGCCATCGTAGCGTCCGGCATTACGCACGGTGTCCAGATGCGAGCCGAGTAACACCGCCGGTGCCCCCTCCTGCTCACCCTCATAGCGTCCGCAAATATTACCCACGCTGTCCTGCCAGACGGTCATGCCCGCCTGGCTCATCCACTGCCCGACCAGCTGGTTCGCCTGCAGATGTTGCGTCGAGAGATAGACCCGGGTGAGAGCATTCGGGGTTTCACTGATGGCAGCCAGCGCATCGGCGCGCGCCATCACTCGTTCTGCCGCCTGCTGGCGCGTGATTTGGCTCATCGCGCCGTCTCGCTGCGGTAGTGATCCCACGCGGCCTGCATCGCGGCACCTTGCGTGGTGGAAAACTTCAGGTAGTTCAGGACCGATTCCAGCGCACTCAGCGTGGTCATAACGCAGTCCTTGCGCGCGTTATAGCCCATAGTACCAATACGCCACACTTTGCCGTGCAACGGGCCAAATGAGGTGCCAATTTCGATGCCAAAATCCTCCAGCATCAGCTTACGCACCTGATCGCCGTTCACGCTCTGCGGGATCACCACGCCCAGCACGTTGTTCATCTTGTGCTTCAGATCGCCAAAGGTTTCCAGCCCCATCGCCTGAATACCTTTCAGCAGCGCATCGCCATGCAGCTTGTGGCGGGCGATGCCGTTATCCAGCCCTTCCTGCAGGATAAGCCGGGCGCATTCGCGTGCACCAAACAGCGCCGTGGTGGCTTCCGTGTGGTGGTTCAGTCGTTCCGGCCCCCAGTAGTCCATCACCATGCCGAGGTCGAAATAGTTGGAGTAAACCATCTCATCCACACCGTTGTGATGCGCATCGGTACGGATGCCCTCTTCAATGCATTTCCGGCGGCGGATCGCCTCTTCCATGCGTGCGCTCAGGGTGACGGGCGACGTCCCGGATGGGCCACCGAGGCATTTCTGCATGCCTGCCGAGACCGCATCCAGCCCCCAGGCATCGGTCTCCAGCGCATTCCCCCCCAGCGACGCGGTCGCATCGGTGTAAAACAGCACATCGTGGCGACGGCAGATAGCACCGAGTTCCGCGAGCGGTTGCAGCATGGTGGTCGACGTGTCGCCCTGCACGGTCAACAGCAGGCGCGGACGTACGCGTTTAATCGCATCTTCAACCTGATCCGGCGTGAAGACCTCCCCCCACGGCACCTCGATGGTATGCACTTCGGCGCGACAGCGGCGGGCAATTTCGCACAGCAGATGGCCAAAACGACCAAACACCGGCACCAGCACTTTATCCCCCGGACGAATAGCCGACACCAGAATCGCCTCAATCCCCGCGCGGGAAGTGCCATCCACCAGCATCGTCCAGCGGTTTTCAGTTCGGAACACCCCGCGATAGAGCGCCATCACCTCATTCATGTAGTGGGTCATGGCCGGATCGTACTGGCCAATCAGCTGGCTCGACATGGCGCGCAGCACGCGCGGATCGGCGTTGATCGGCCCCGGCCCCATCAGCAGACGCTGCGGCGGATTGATTTGCGGAAATTGAGCGATATCCATTGTTGAGTCCTTAATTAATTTAAGCCGCGTACGGAGGAGATAAATTGCTTCAGTTCAGTGGTCTGCGGATTGGCAAACAGCGTTTTGCTGTCGCCCTGCTCCCAGACTGTCCCCTGATGCATAAACACCACGCGGTCGCCCACTTCGCGGGCAAAATTCATTTCATGCGTCACGAGAATAAGCGTCATCCCCTCTGCCGCCAGCTGTTCCAGCACCCTGAGCACTTCGCCCACCAGTTCCGGGTCAAGCGCTGAGGTTATCTCGTCACAGAGTAAAACTTTTGGCGTCATCGCCAGCGCACGGGCAATCGCCACGCGCTGCTGCTGGCCGCCGGAGAGGTTCGACGGATAATAGTCCAGGCGATCGCCTAAGCCCACTTTCTCCAGCATCTGCTGCGCCAGCTCCCGGCATTCGGCAGCGCTTTTCTTCAGCACCCGACGCGGGGCGAGCATCACGTTTTCCAGCGCGGTCATGTGCGGGAACAGGTTGAAGTTCTGGAACACCATCCCGACCGATCGGCTGATTTCACGCGCCTGAGAGTCCCGGTCGGTGATGGTCATACCGCCGAGCTTGATGCTGCCATCCTGATACCCTTCCAGGCCGTTGATGCAGCGTAGCAGCGTGCTCTTGCCGGACCCGCTGCGCCCGATTATCGAAATCACCTGGCCCATGTCGATATCCAGATCCACGCCCTTGAGCACGTGGTTATTGCCGTAGAACTTCTGCACCTGATTAATGGTGATGAGAGGCATTGAATTGAGTCTCCAGATAACGGCTGTAGCGCGACAGCGGATAACACAAAATAAAGTAGCCCAGCGCCACCAGCGCAAAGACTTTAAACGGCTGATAGGTCACGTTGGTGAGCATCGTTCCGGCTTTAGTCAACTCGATAAAACCGATAATCGACGCCAGCGCCGTACCCTTGATGACCTGCACGGCAAAACCAACCGTCGGCGCGATGGCGATGCGTAACGCCTGCGGAGCGACCACCCGGAACAGCGTCTGACCAAAGCTCAGCCCCAGACAGCGCGAGGCTTCCCACTGTCCTTTTGGCAGTGCCCGAATGCTGCCAAACCAGATATCGAGTAAAAAGGCGCTGGTGTAGAACGTCAGTGCCAGCGACGCGGCCGTCCACGGCGAAACGTCGATGCCAAACAGCGCCACGCCGAAGAAGGCCAGGAACAGCTGCATCAGCAGCGGTGTGCCCTGAAACAGCTCAATATAGCCGCGGATCAGACGTTTTACCGTGCGCCCGCCCGTCAGCCGCAGCAGCAACAGCGGCAGCGTCACCAGCGCTCCGCCGACAAACGCCACCAGCGACAGCAGCACCGTCCAGCGCCCGGCGAGCAGCAGGTTGCGAATAATGTCCCAGTCGGTAAAGGTGGTCATCATGCCTGCACCCCCAGCCATTTCCGTCCTGCCGCCATCATCAGCTGGCGCAGGGTAATCGACAGTACTAAGTAAATCCCGGTCGTCACCAGATACACCTCAAAGCTCAGAAATGTTCTGGACTGGATGAGGCTGGCGGCAAAGGTCAGCTCTTCATACGAGACCTGAGACACGACCGATGAACCCAGCATCACGATGATGCACTGGCTTACCAGCGCCGGATAAATACGCTGCAGCGCGGGTGGCAGTACCACGCGGATAAAGGTCTGTAAGCGGGTTAGCCCCAGCACGCGCCCGGCTTCCCACTGCCCTTTTGGCGTGACCTGAATACCCGCGCGGATGATTTCGGTGCTGTAGGCCCCAAGATTCACCACCATCGCCAGCAGCGCCGCTTCACCCGCCGTCATTTTCAGCCCCATGTTAGGCAGGCCAAAAACAATAAAGAACAGCTGCACCACAAACGGCGTATTGCGGATAACCTCCACGTAACCGCCCCAAATCCGGCTGAACCACGTCGCCCGCCCGCTGCGAATGGCCGCCCCGAAAATACCGATCGCCAGCCCGCCGATAGTCGCCATCACCGTCAGTTGAATGGTGATCCAAAGTCCTGCCAGCAGCTCCGGCCAGTACGGCCAGAGCGCAGAAAAATGAAGTTGTTCTGTCATTCACAGGCCTTATGCGCCAAGGCTTGCCGGTAACGGTGCTTTCAGCCACTGCTCAGAGAGTCCATTCAGCGTGCCGTCCTTGATACCCTGCTCAATCAGCGCATCCACTTTCGCTTTCAGGGCTGGTTCGTTTTTCTTCAGACCGATAAAACACGGCGAGTCTTTCAGCATAAAACTCGGGACCGGGGCTTTATCCGCGTTCTGCCGTGAAATCGCTGCCACCACAAGGTTGCCGGTAGCCACATACTGCACCTGACCGGAGAGATACGCCGACAGCGTGGTGTTGTTGTCTTCGTAGCGTTTCACCTCGGCATCTTTCGGAGCCAGGCTGGTCAACACCATGTCTTCCACCGCACCGCGCGTCACGCCAATGGTTTTCCCGCTCAGCGCGGTGGCATCTTTCAGCTCCGCCCCTTTCGGGCCAAATACGCCGAGGAAGAATGGCGCATAGGCGCGGCTAAAATCGATCACCTTTTCGCGTTCAGCGTTTTTACCGAGGCTTGAGATAACCAGATCCACCTTATCGGTTTGCAGATACGGTACGCGGTTAGCGCTGGTTACCGGCACCAGTTGCAGCCTGAGCTTCATCTGCTTTGCCAGATAGCGCGCCATGTCGATGTCGTAGCCCTGCGGCTGGAGGTCGGTTCCCACTGAGCCAAACGGCGGAAAATCCTGCGGGACGGCAATGCGGATGGTGCCGCGTTTCTCAATATCCTGGAGCTGGTCAGCTTTTGCTGGCAGTTGTGTGAACAGACAAGCGGCCCCGGCCAGTGCAATCAACAGTTTTTTCATGGTGTTTACCCGTTACGTTAACATGAAACAAAAGATTCTTTAATTTAACTTTTGCAACTAATGTGCCATACACGGCAAAACCATAAAATTTGTTTGAATGGCAGGTAAATAGCGGAGAAAAAGAAAACGGGGTGAAAACACAAACTGTTTTCACCCCCGTTTTTTTGCACTGATTTAATGCAAAGCACCAGCCTGATGCCCCATTATCGTTGCTCCAGCTCATCCAGTTGCTGGTACAGTGAGGCAATCTCATGAATGCGCGGACGTCCTTTATCAAGAATTTCATGCAGGAAAGCGTTGGCCAGCAGGTTAATCAGGCTATTGACTGAGGAATAGCTGTCATAGGCCGAGACGCTGTCCAGCGGGGCGCACAGCTGCCAGTTTGCCAGCGGAAACAGACTGTGAGCCTGTGGCTCACACATCAGCAAAACCGGAATACCGCTGTCCTGAAGCTGCTGTAGCAGCGGGCGAATAATGCGCGGACGGCGACGAAAGGCCATCATCACCACCAGATCGTCGGCGGTTAAATCCACCAGCTCTTCACTCAGGCTTTGCCCCGGCTGCGGCAATACCAGGACCTGGCCGCGCGCCTGCAACAGCTGCTGACGCAGGTGTAGCGCCGCAGGATAAGCATTTCGCATTCCGATTATCACAATCCGCCGCGCCTTAACCATACAGGCCATCGCGTCGGCAAACTGCTGTGCATCCAGGGCATTCACCCACTGGGTCAGGTTCGCCATCTCCTGCTTATAGTGACGCGCCAGTAGCGTGTTGCCCTGCACTGCATCCCGGTTATCGGTCAACGGCATACCGCTCTGGCGCAGCGTGCGCAGCTCGTCACGCATGTCCTTATACTTCTCATAGCCCAGACGCTTAAACAGACGGCTTACCGTGGCTTTCGACACCCCACTCAGCTGCGCCAGCTCAGCGCTGTTGTAGCTAATAAGGTCGTCAAAGTGATCGAAAATAAAATCAGCCACGCGCTGCTCCTGCGGTGACAATGACGCATACTGCCCTTTCAGACGTTCATCAAGCTGTTCCATAAAGCCTCTGTAACTTTTGTTTCACCCAACTATACCTTTCATTATGCATGCCAGCTTATTAAAAAGATGCGTGATGACTGACATGAAACTTTTCATTCATAACTGGAACAGCTTTTGCAATGCCTTGTGACTCTTTGGGTTACGAGGACTCTCCATGCAAAGTAATGTCTGTACACACGGAATGGCCGTTGCTCCCCATCATCTTGCCAGCCAGAGCGCGCTGGCTGTCCTGCGTGAAGGCGGGAGTGCAATTGAAGCAATGGTGGCTGCCGCTGCCACCATTGCCGTGGTTTACCCTCATATGAACGGCCTCGGGGGAGATGGCTTCTGGCTCATCGTGCCGCCAGACGGTGAACCGATTGCCATTGACGCCAGCGGTGCGGCAGGTTCACTGGCCACGCTTGCCGCCTATAGCGACCTGACGCAGATCCCCCATCGCGGTCCCCGCGCGGCGCTGACCGTGGCCGGAACCGTCAGCGGCTGGGACGATGCGCTGAAGGTTTCACACGCACTGACCGGCAACGCGCTGCCGCTGGCTCGCCTGCTGGCGGACGCCATTGATTATGCGCAGAACGGCACGCCGGTCACGGCATCCCAGGCCAGCGCCACGGCCAGCAAATTCGACGAACTTAAAGACATACCCGGCTTTGCGGAAACCTGGCTGGTAGACGGTAAGCCGCCGCAAGCCGGAAGCCGTTTTTACCAACCGGCTCTCGCCTCGACCCTGAAGCGCCTGGCTGAAGAGGGTCTGGACAGTTTTTATCGCGGTCCGCTGGCCGAATGCCTGGCGCAGGGTATGGCGAAACTGGGTCTTCCCGTTACGCTTGCGGACTTAAACCAGCACGTTGCGCGACGAACCACACCGCTGAAATTGCAACACCAGCAAGGAGAGGTCTGGAACCTGGCTCCTCCGACGCAGGGGCTGGTGTCTCTGGCGATCCTGGGGATAACCGACCGTCTGGCGATGGCCGATGCCGACGAGGCAATGACCGTTCACCGCATAGTGGAAGCCACCAAACTGGCCTTTGGTCTGCGCGATGCCCACATCACCGATCCACGCCAGCTGAAAACCGATATCCAGAGCCTGCTGGAATCCGCTCCCCTTCAGGCGTTCGCTGACAAGATTGACGACAGCCAGACTGCGCCGTGGGGGATGGGCAAAGGCCCTGGTGATACGGTGTGGATGGGCGTAATGGATAACAGCGGTCTTGCCGTTTCGTTTATCCAGAGTATTTACCACGAGTTCGGCAGCGGTGTGGTTCTGCCCGATACCGGGATAGTCTGGCAAAACCGGGGAGCCTCGTTCAGCCTCAACCCCGACCATCTTCTGGCGCTCGCACCAGGCAAGCAACCGTTCCATACCCTGAACCCGGCAGCCGCACGCCTGAACGACGGTCGCGTGATGGTTTACGGATCAATGGGCGGGGACGGACAGCCGCAAACCCAGGCAGCACTGTTTACCCGCTATGTGGTGCAGGGTGTGCCGCTGCAGGAGAGCGTCACCCGCCCGCGCTGGTTGCTGGGGCGCACATGGGGGCAAACCTCCGACACCTTAAAACTCGAAGGTCGCTTCTCATCACACACCCTCGCCCGTTTAAACGCACTGGGCCACGACGTGGAAATATACCCGGACTTTAGCGAAGTCATGGGTCACGCAGGGGCGATAGTCCGCCACGCTGACGGCCTGTTCGAAGGGGCATTTGACCCGCGCAGCAACGGCTCCGCCGCCGGATTCTGAGGAGATCACGATGAATACCACGCAGCCCGACTGGAGTGCATATCTTGCTCAGATGGAGTCCGTTCTTGACATTGAACTGGATGACGCCCGCCGCGCAGAGCTTCAGCTTCAGTTCAACCGCATTGCCAGCATGGCCGCCCCGCTGATGGCGCTGCCGCTCGATGACCGTCTGGAGATAGCAGGAGTATACAAAGCATGACGCTACACGAGATGAGTATCAGCGCTATCCAGCAGGCACTGAGTGCTGGAGACCTGAGCGCCCATGAGATAGCCCGCCATACGCTGGATGCGATAACACGCACTCACCCGCAGCTCAACGCATGGACAACGATCACCGAAGAGCGAATGCTGGCCGAGGCCAACAACATCGATACATTGCGTCGGGAAAAGCGCCCTTTGCCACCGCTGGCGGGTGTCCCCTACGCGGTGAAAAACCTGTTTGACGTTGCCGGACATACCACCCTCGCCGGAGCAGAGCTGTTCAGCCAGCGCCCGGTCGCCGCCACTGACAGTTTTGCAGTGCGCCAGCTGCAGAGCGCGGGAGGGCTACTTTCGGGAATGGTCAATATGGATGCCTACGCCTACGGGTTTACCACCGAAAACAGCCACTACAGCGCAACGCACAACCCGCACGACCTGGCACGCATTGCGGGAGGATCGTCCGGAGGATCTGCCGCCGCGGTTGCCGCCGGGCTGGTCCATTTTTCACTGGGCACCGATACCAACGGATCGATTCGCGTTCCGGCCTCCCTGTGCGGGATATTCGGGTTAAAGCCCACGTTTGGCCGCTTGTCACGTTCCGGTAGCCATCCATTTGTCGCAAGCCTCGATCATATCGGGCCGTTTGCCCGTCGCGCTAGCGATCTGGCGTCCGTGTACGATGCGCTTCAGGGACGTGATACCAGCGACGGTTTTCAGGCCGACAGCTCGCGCGAGCAGACGCGGTCCTTACTTGATCGCGGGCTGGATGGGCTGCGCTGCGCGGTGCTCGGTGGCTATTTCAACACCTGGTGTGATAATGATGCCCGCGAAGCCGTAGCGCGGGTCGCGAAGGCGCTCGAAGTGCAGGATGAGCTGCAGTTCTCCGATGCAGAACTTGCCCGTTCGGCAGCGTTTATCATCAGCGCATCCGAAGGGGGAAATCAGTATCTGCCCCTGCTTCGCAGCCAGCCTGAACGCTTTGAGCCTCACTCCCGGGAACGGCTGTTGGCAGGCTCCATGATCCCTTCGGCCTGGTATATTCAGGCGCAGCGTTTCCGCACCCACGCCAGGCTGGCGTTTAAGGCGTTATTTTCCCGGGCCGACGTGCTGATCGCCCCGGCGACACCGCGCAGCGCCACGCTGATTGGCGAGCAGATGATGGAAATTAACGGACAACCGCTGCCGGTTCGGGCCAGCATGGGGATGCTCACTCAACCGATTTCATTTTTAGGTTTGCCCGTCACCACCGTCCCGTTGCGTACTGCGCAGGGCGCACCCATTGGCCTGCAGCTGATTGCTGCGCCGTTTAATGAACAGGCCTGCCTGCGGGTGGCGCGGGTACTGGAAGAGCGTGGCATAACCGATGCCCGTCCTGCGGAGATTGCATGATGATAAACCACGATGACGTTAATCGCCCGTGGGTGGTTGCTGAAGTCACGGCAGCCTTTTACCGCTATGAAGACGCGCTGGTGAGCAATAACATCGCGGTACTGGATGAACTGTTCTGGCACGATAAAAATACCGTACGCCTGGGGGCAGGAGAAAACCTGTACGGTATTGATGAGATCCGCGCCTTTCGCGCCGCACGTCCGTCCGCCGGGCTACAGCGGACGTTACGCCATACGGTGATCACCACCTTTGGGGAAGATTATGCCGTGTGCAGCACCGAATTTACCCGCGAAGGGACAGAAAGGATTGGTCGCCAGCAGCAAACGTGGGTGCGGTTTCCGTACGGGTGGCGGATTGTGGCCGCGCAGGTGAGTTTGATGTCACAGGCGTAGCCGCTACCCGGCAAAACCCACCGCTATTTGTTAAACGGATGCACGTCCCGCCAGTGATCGGCAATCTGCTGGCGGGTACAGACCCACACCCGATCGTGCTGCTGAATATAATCGAGGAACCGCTGCAGCGCGCGAAAACGCCCCGGACGCCCCAGCAGACGGCAGTGCATGCCGATGGACATCATCTTCGGCGCACTCTCTCCCTCTTCATACAGCACATCAAAACTGTCTTTCAGATAGGTATAAAACTGTTCGGCAGTATTAAACCCCTGTGCGGTCGCAAAGCGCATGTCGTTCGCATCGAGCGTATAAGGCACAATCAGGTGCGGTTTGCGGGTGCCATCGCTGCACGTCACTTCCGTCCAGAAGGGTAAATCGTCGCCATAATAGTCGCTGTCGTAGTCAAAGCCGCCGTGCTCTGCCACCAGCTGACGGGTGTGGGGGCTGTCGCGCCCGGTGTACCAGCCGGTTGGCGGTTTGCCAAACAGATCGGTCAGGACGTGCACCGCCTTTTGCAGATGCTCACGCTCCTGGTGGATATCCATATTCTGATAGTGGATCCAGCGCCAGCCGTGGCTGGCCACGTCGTAATCTGCCGCTTTGATCGCCTCCACGATATCAGGATGACGCGCCAGCGCCATCGCCACGCCAAAGACCGTCAGCGGCAGTCCGCGTTTTTTGAATTCGTTGTGGATCCGCCAGAACCCGGCACGGCTGCCGTATTCGTAGAGGGAGTCCATCGACATATGTTTGTCCGGGTAACTGGCCGCGCCGATGATGTCCGAGAGGAATTGCTCTGACCCGGCATCGCCGTGCAGCACATGGTTTTCTGCACCTTCTTCGTAATTAAGAACAAACTGCACGGCAATTCTCGCCTGCTGCGGCCACTGCGCATGCGGCGGGTTGCCCGCGTATCCACGCAGATCGCGCGGGTAATTCGGTTCAAAAAGCGCCATCACCAGCCCCCTCAAAATTAAAATGAATTCAATGTCTGAAATTTACCGCTTAACGCTTTGTTCTCCGGGAACGCCAGATCGCCGTGCTTGCTGGTTGACAGCCCCAGCGCCACCAGCGATTCGACCATTTTCACCGCCGCACTGACGCCATCGATGACAGGAACATGCAGCTCACGCGTCAGCTCCTGCGCCAGCGTCGCCATGCCACCACAACCCAGCACAATCGCCCCGCAGCCATCCTCTTTCAGTGCCTGAATACAACGGGCCCGCACCTTCTCTTGCGCCAGACCGCTACCGTCTTCCAGTGCCAGCACCGGGAGATCAATGGCGTGCAGGGCAGCACAGTGGTTCTGAAAACCATACTGATGCAGCAGATGGCGGGCGATAATCAGCGTGCGCGGCAGTGTGGTCACAACAGAAAAACGTGTCGCCACCATCGTCGCCATATGCATGGCCGCTTCAGCGATACCGATGACCGGCCCTTGCGCCAGCTCACGCGCCGCCAGCAAACCCGGATCGCCAAAGCAGGCGATAACGTGACCGTCCACACCCTGCTGCCTGCCTTTTTTGATCTGTTCGAGGACGCCCACGGCAGCAATAGCTTCATCGAAGTGGCCTTCGATAGAGGGCACACCTTCCCCCGGGCACACGGCGAGGATCTCCGTTCCCGGTGCAGCCACCGCACGGGCTGCCGCGCCGATGGTTTCCGTCATTCCGGGGCTGGTGTTGGGGTTGATGACTTGTATACAGACAGACGACATTACGACTCCTTGTGGCCGGCAAACAGCCGGGCAAAATCGGGAAGACACTCGCCCGCCCGTTCAAAACAGAGGCTGGCGACGATATGTTCAAAATGGTGCATTAAGGCATCACTGAGCGGCTGGAGCGCTTTCTGGCGCAGCAGTTCCACAAGCTGTTCATGGTCGTTGCAGCGACAACCCTGACGCCACGGCGCACCCCACGTGGCAATCACCAGCGACGAGCGCTGACTCAGGCTGGTGACCATCTCAGTCAGCACCTGGTTGCCGGAAATGGCCTGCAGCTGGATATGGAAATTGGCGGAGTGGCGGATCGCCGCCGGACCGTCGTAAGCCTCATGCGCCTGCTGCTCCTGACGAATGATGGCGTCCAGTGCGGCCAGATGCGGCGGCTGACAATGCGCCATCACGTCCGGCAGGTTAGCCACTTCCAGCAAAGCGCGCGTGCGAAAGATGTGCTGCGCCTCTTCTACCGTCGGGCTGGCAACATGTGCACCACGTTTGGGCGTTAAGGTGACCATTTGCACAGCGGCGAGCCGTTGCAGCACCTTGCGAATACCCGTGCGGCTCACGCCAAACACCCCGGACAGTGCTTCTTCCGGCAATTTACTTCCCGGCAGCAGCTGATGTTCGACAATTGCGGTCATCAGCGCCTGAAAGATGGATTCGTCTTTGTCATGCAGGTCTGGCGCGGCGTGCAGACTTTTTACGTTGTTCATTAACCACTCCATTTTTTACTTTTCATCCGCAAATCGTATACATAAAAATTAAATATTGCATACAATATTTATTATTTTGGCCTGGATCCTGCAACACCGTTCGCACTCCCACTCAACGGGTTTTCATTCACAGGAGCAGGTTTCATGCCAAATACACAAAACGCGCAGCAAGGTAAGGCCGCTGATTCCAGTGCGGTTTACAGCCCACGGCTTTGCAATGAGGATCTGGCACCAACGCGTGACCAGAACTGGAGCTGGTACAACATCTTTTCTTTCTGGATGTCGGACGTCCACAGCATGGGAGGTTATGTCGTTGCCGCGAGCTTCTTTACGCTCGGGCTGGCAAGCTGGCAGGTGTTGCTTTGCCTGCTGGTGGGGATTTGTATTGTGCAGCTGTGCGCTAACCTGGTGGCCAAACCGAGCCAGATGGCGGGCGTGCCCTATGCGGTGATCAGCCGTCAGGCGTTTGGCGTCTTCGGGGCGAACATCCCGGCGGTGATCCGCGGGCTTATTGCTTTCGCGTGGTACGGTATTCAGACCTGGCTGGCTGCCAACGCCCTGATGCTGGTGGTGCTGAAGTTCTGGCCGTCACTTTCTGGCCTTACCACAGCGTCGTTCCTGGGCCTGTCACATCTTGGCTGGATCTGCTTTGCCATTATGTGGGTGTTGCAGGCGATGGTCTTCTGGCACGGCATGAGCGCCATCAAGCGCTTTATTGATATCGCCGGCCCGGCGGTGTACGTGGTGATGCTGGCACTGGCGGGATGGATTGTATACAAGACCGGATTCGACGGGATCTCCTTTACCCTTGCCAGCAAATCCCTGAGCACCGGTGAGCAAACCTGGCAAATGATCACCGCCACGGCGCTGGTCGTCTCCTACTTCTCCGGGCCGCTGCTCAACTTTGGCGACTTCTCCCGCTATGGGAAAAGCATGGGTGAAATCCGTCGCGGTAACCGCTGGGGCTTACCGTTTAACTTCCTGCTGTTCTCCATCGTGACCGTGGTGATTGTTTCCGGTACGCAGTCGCTGTTTGGCCGCATGATCACCGACCCGATTGAAACCGTCAGCCGCGTGGGTAACGATCTGGCCGTCGCTGTGGGTCTGCTGACCATGATCACCGCCACCATCGGGATCAACATCGTGGCGAACTTTGTCTCTCCGGCGTTCGATTTCTCTAACTGCTCACCGCAGAAGATCAGCTTCCGCACCGGAGGAATGATTGCCGCCGTGGGATCTATCCTGTTAACCCCGTGGAACCTGTTCAACTCACCAGAGCTTATCCACTACACCCTGGATGTGCTCGGCGCGTTTATCGGCCCGCTGTTTGGTATCCTGATTGCGGATTTCTACCTGATTAAGCGCGGGAAGGTTTCCGTAAACGATTTGTTCGATGACACGCCAGAAGGCAAATACTGGTATCGCAACGGGTTTAACCCGAAAGCCATCGGCGCACTGGTACCGTCTGTTGTCGCAGGACTGGTGATCGGCTTTATCCCAGACCTGCATGAAGTGGCGAACTTTAGCTGGTTTATCGGCGTCTTCCTCGGTGGCGTGACCTACCGCTGGCTGGCACGTGAAGATCGTGAGGAGGCCGCCGATCCGCAGTTTACCTCCCGCGTGGCAACGCAGAAAGAGTAACCCTTCCCCACCGGCCGCAGTTTTACTGCGGCCGTCCTCAGGCTGGCACCGTTTTTGCTCATTCTCATGACCCCGCTACGCAAACAATAAGGCAGGAACCATGATGAATTACCAGACGGCGATCCGCGGTGCATTTTTTGATATTACCCAGGTCTGCGACAACGCAGATGCTATCGCCCATCACACGCGCCACCTTGTCGACGGGCTGCTGTTTATTCAGAGCGGTAAAATTCTGGCACAGATGACCTGGCAGGAGGGGGAACAATACCTTGATCCCCACAAAGGCTATACCGACCTGCGTGGCAAGCTGCTGCTGCCCGGTTTTGTCGATACCCACGTCCATTACCCGCAAACGGAGATGATCGGCGCGTTTGGTGAGCAATTGCTGGAATGGCTGACCACCTACACCTTCCCGGTGGAGAGCCAGTTTGCCGATGAGAGCTACGCGAAAGAGATAGCGGAATTTTTCGTTAACCAACTGGTGAGCCACGGTACAACCACTGCGCTGGTGTTTTGCACGCTGCATCCTGAATCCGTCGATGCGCTGTTTACCGAGGCACTGCGCCTCAATATGCGTCTTATTGCCGGAAAGGTAATGATGGACCGGAACACGCCTGACTATCTGACGGAAACCGCCAGACAGAGCTACCGGCAAACGCGGGAGCTGATCCAGCGCTGGCACCACCGGGGACGGCTGGGTTATGCCATTACGCCCCGCTTTGCCCCAACCTCATCACCGGAACTGCTCGCGGCAGTCAGCCTGCTCAGGGAGGAGTTCCCGGACACCTGGATGCAGACCCACCTGAGCGAAAACCCTAACGAAGTGGCCTGGGTGAGCGATCTCTGGCCAGAACACGAGCGTTATCTGGATGTGTATCACCACTACGGCCTGACCGGTGAGCGCTGCGTGTTTGCCCACGGTATTCACCTGCACCACAGCGAGTGGGAGTGTCTGCATGACACGGGTTCGGCAGTGGCCTTTTGCCCTACCTCCAACCTGTTTCTTGGCAGCGGGCTGTTTCGCTTACCCGAATGCTGGCAACGCAAGGTTCGAATGGGTATCGGGACTGACGTGGGGGCAGGAACCACCTTCAGCATGCTGCGTACGCTGGGAGAAGCCTATAAGGTAGGTCAGTTGCAGAGCTACCGCCTGCGCGCCAGCGAAGCGTTTTACCATGCCACACTGGGAGGCGCTCACGCCCTGCGGCTGGACGATAAGATTGGCAACTTTGATCCGGGCAAAGAGGCCGATTTTATCGTTATTGACCCGGCCGTCACACCACTACAGCGCCTGCGTAACGGACGCTGTAAGGATGTCTACGAGCAACTGTTTGTGCTGATGACCCTGGGTGACGAGCGCAATATCAGCGAAACCTGGGTCAACGGTGAGCGGGTGTGGTCAACTGCCGCGGTAGGTTGACCACCCGCCAGGTGCAATCACAAACGGCAGATGAAAGTGTTCGTCTGCCGTCTCCCCAATCACAAAATCAATCTGCGCGCAGGGATAGAGCGTATCGCGTCCGGTTTGGGCAAACCAGGCTCCCAGCTCCGCCACCAGCCGGTAACGCCCCGCAGTCAGAAGCGGGACAAACTCCATAATGCGGCCATTGCCGTTGGTCACGCCAGTGGCGACTAACGCCCCTTCCCGTTCAAGATGAACCGTAACGCCCTGCGCGGGGGTACCCGTCGAAATATCGAGAATATGCGTACTTAGCGTACTCATTCGCTAACCACTCCTTCCAGCCGTAGTAACGTAATTTCCCGCAACTGCGCCAGTGCAGCCTGCACCTCCTGCGCATCGCTGTTCTTCAGCCGCGCATCCAGCGCCTGCAAAATATCCTCCCCGCTACGGCCTTTCGCGCGGATCAAAAAGACGCGGCCAAAGCGGGCCTCATAGCGCGCATTGCCTTCCCGCAGCGCCTGGGCAAGCAGCGCATCGCGGTCATTGACGGCTCCCTGCTCCTGGCGCGAAAACGCCGCCTCGGCCTGTACACCTGCGGGTTTCTCACCGATACGCGGATGAGCAAGAAGGGCAAGCGTTAGCGCGTTCTCATCCCAGGTTTGCGCGCATGCATGGGCCGCGCGGAACAATGCGCCCCGACTGGGATAAGGACGTCCGCGCACGAGCTCATCAGCCCAGCCGGGAATTGCCACGCAGGGGAGTAACCGCGCGCGAGCCTCTTCGTGGCTCAGTTGGTTAAAAATGCGCAGTGTGATCATAGCGGCTCCGTTTCAATCATCGTCCTTAAGCATTGCACAAAACACGCCACCCTTGCCGCGGATGTGAAACTGTCGATTCCGAATATCAGAACCGGAAATTATTGATTCATAAAAAAGCACACTCACCGCGATAACGCACCTTAACAGTGCATAATGGCCTGTCACAACGCCCTTTTCCCCACTCTGCAGCCTGGTACGCAAATTGCTCATTCTCATCACCCCCTGCAAAAGGAGAGAAGCATGAAAGCGATCGTCATTGGTGCGGGAATAGGTGGTCTGAGCGCTGCCGTGGCGTTAAAGAACGCCGGAATTGACTGTACCGTGTTTGAGGCAGTGAAAGAGATCAAGCCCGTTGGTGCGGCCATCTCCATCTGGCCAAATGGGGTGAAATGCATGCAGCACCTCGGTATGGGCGACATGATGGAGATCTACGGCGGGCCAATGCGTTTTATGGCCTACAAAGATCACCGGCGCGGCGATACCCTGACCCGCTTTAGCCTTACCCCGCTGGTCGAACGTACCGGAGGACGCCCCTGCCCCGTATCACGTGCTGAGCTGCAGCGCGAGATGCTTAACTTCTGGGGGCGCGACGCCATTCAGTTCGCTAAGCGTGTCGAACACGTCGTTGAAGATGATGCTGGCGTCACCGTCACTTTCACCGATGGCAGCACAGCCACAGGGGATTTTCTGATTGCCGCCGACGGCAGCCATTCTGCAGTACGTCCCTATGTGCTGGGGTACACCCCTGAGCGCCGCTACGCCGGTTATGTCAACTGGAATGGGCTGGTGAAGATTGATGAAGAGATTGCCCCTGCCCACCAGTGGACCACCTTTGTCGGAGAAGGTAAGCGCGTCTCGCTGATGCCCGTCTCTGGCGGACGCTTCTATTTCTTTTTTGATGTCCCGCTCCCTGTCGGTCTGGCGGAGGATCGCAACACCCTGCGTGCCGATCTCACTGGCTACTTCCGCGGCTGGGCAGCCCCGGTGCAGAAACTTATCGAAGCACTTGATCCAGAAACCACTAACCGCATCGAAATTCACGATATCGATCCCTTCAACAGCCTGGTTCGCGGCAAGGTGGCACTCCTGGGAGATGCCGGACACAGCACCACGCCGGATATCGGCCAGGGAGGCTGTGCAGCGCTGGAAGATGCCGTGGTACTGGGGGATTGCGTGCGTGGAACCCACAACATTGAGCTGGCGCTGCGACAGTACGAAGCGCTGCGCCGCGAGCGGGTGCGTGACCTGGTGCTGAAGGCCCGCAAACGCTGCGACATCACGCACGGTAAAGATATGGCGCTAACTCAGGCCTGGTATCAGGAGCTGAGAGAAGAGACCGGAGAGCGCATTATCAACGGTCTGTGCGACACCATTCAGGGCGGGCCATTAGGCTGAACGTAAGAGGGATAACCATGAAAATACAACCGACTCCACCTGCCCATTGTACGTTTGAGCCAGAGGATTGGCTGCGTCTGGCACAATGCTGGCATCCGGTTGCCCGGGCATGCGACATCGGCGCTGCACCGGTCAAGGCAACCCTGCTGGATGAACCGCTGGTCATCTACCGGATTAACGATCAGGTCGTGGTCGCCCGTGACGTCTGCCCGCACCGTGGTGTACCGTTGACGCTGGGATTTCACGATGAACACGGGATTATCTGCCCCTATCATGGCTTGCGCTTTGGTGAGGATGGTCGCTGCAACCGTATTCCGTCCAGCCCCGATCAGCCCGTTCCGGCGAAGCTCAATCTGATTAACTATGCCGTGGAGGAACGTTTTGGGTTGATCTGGACCTGCCTGGCGTTTGACCCGGATAACCCTGCGCCGCTGCCCACAATGCCGCACTGGAATGACGATGGTTTTCAGCAGATCAACTGCCCGGCGTTTGAAGTTAACGGCTTTGCTGGCCGTCAGGTCGAAGGCTTTCTGGATGTCGCTCATTTCGCGTGGATCCACACCGACACCTTTGCCGACCCGGATAACCAGCAGGTACCGACATATCAGCCACAGGAAACAGCATTTGGCTTTGTCGCCGACTACTGGAGTTCAGTAAGCAATTATCCGGCGAATTCGGATACGCAAGCGCCGGAAGGCTTCCAGTGGTTGCGTCATTTTGAAATGCATCTGCCGTTTACCGCGACGCTGACTATCCACTTTCCGGGTGGATCCCGTCTGGTGATCATGAATGCCGCATCGCCCGTATCATCACGCGTCACCCGTATGTTTGCCCCCATTGCGCGCAATGTTGATCTGCATATCCCCGTGGAAGATGTGCATGCCTTCAACCTGCGCATCTTTGAAGAAGACCGCCTGATGGTGGAATCTCAGCGCCCGGAAAGGCTGCCGCTGGATCTCTCCCTTGAAGCTCACATTCCTGCAGATAAAAGCTCCATTGCCTACCGCCGTGGGCTGAAAAAAATGGGTTTTGGCGCGTTTTTCCTGGTATGACGGAGGGGGTGAGATGGGTGACATGTTGAGCGTTATCGTTGACGGGTTATGGCGTCAGGGCAATAAGAGCCTCGCTGTCAGGCTGGTGGCAGAAAACGGTGAAGCGCTGCCTGACTGGCAGCCCGGGGCGCACATTGATGTCCACCTGCCCTGCGGAATTGTCCGCCAGTATTCGCTGACCGGACCCTGCGGGGACGAGGGCTACCTCATTTGCGTGGGGCGAGAAACTGCGTCACGCGGCGGATCGCGCTATATCCACGAGACGCTGCGCCCCGGACAACGGCTGTTGATCTCTTCTCCTCGCAATGTGTTTCCGCTTCATCAGGCGGAGCGCGTTTTACTGCTGGCCGCGGGGATTGGTATTACGCCGTTGTATGCGATGGCGCTTCAGCTTGAGGCTTCAGGAACCCCCTTCACGCTGCACTATTACGTCAAAAGTCGTGAAAGTGCAGCGTTTATCCGCGAGCTATCGCGTTTATTTCACAATGGTGAGTGCGCTGTTCACGCCTCCTGCGAGGGAGAAAGCCCTCGCACGCATCTTGCACAGGATCTGCCTGCACCACATGCGGGATTACATGTGTACACCTGCGGACCCGCGGAATTTATGGCAAAGGTTCGCGAGGTTGCCACGGCTAACGGCTGGGCAGAAACGCACGTTCACAGCGAGGCATTCCAGCCCGTTGCGCCCCCCGCTGGCGGTGAAACCCACAACGTGTTCACGGTCACCCTGGCGTCAACGGGAGAACGCTGGTCAGTGCCTGCAGATAAAACTATCGCCCAGGTGCTGCTGGAAAATGGCGTGGCGGTACCGCTGTCCTGTGAAATGGGGATCTGCGGCGCGTGCCTGACGCCCGTTATCGATGGCGTGGTGGATCACCGGGATACCGTGCAGTCGGAAGCGGAGAAAGGTGCAGTGGATCAGCAGGTGGCACTGTGCTGTTCGCGGAGTCATTCGGGAGAGCTGGTGATTGGGCTGTAAAACGAAAAAACCCTGCGATATTGCTATCACAGGGTTTTCGAATTTGGCGGAAGCGTAGAGATTCGAACTCTAGAACCCTTTCGGGTCGCCGGTTTTCAAGACCGGTGCCTTCAACCGCTCGGCCACGCTTCCAAAGTGAGGCGCACTATAAACATCTATTAGCGCCTTGTAAAGCAGGAATTTTTCTAATTTTACGCTCTTGCGTTTACACGCCGTATAAAAGCAAAAAACCCTGCGATATTGCTATCGCAGGGTTTTCGAATTTGGCGGAAGCGTAGAGATTCGAACTCTAGAACCCTTTCGGGTCGCCGGTTTTCAAGACCGGTGCCTTCAACCGCTCGGCCACGCTTCCTAAGTGAGGCGAACTATAAACACCTCACTGCACGCTGTAAAGTGGGTTTGCATTCGTTCGCTTTAAAAATAGCCAAAACGCGTTTAATCGGTTGAATAGACAACGCATTGGCCATTTTATCAGCACAAAGTCCACCTGACGGCTTAGTGCTTTTTGATGTACATATCTCTGGTGAAGTAGTAACCCAGTTTATCTGGCGCGAATCCCCCTACCCACGGCTTCACCAGGTGCGTACGGACATAGTGGTAGACCGGGATCGCCGGGACATCACGCCCCAACAGATCTTCTGCCTGCTGGTAGAATTTACCGCGCGCTTCCGGCGTTTTCGCTTTCGCAGCGTTAAGCAACGCCTGGTCATAGTCCGGGTTACTGTACTGACTGGTGTTTTCGCTGTCGCCGGTGCGGAAGTTGTTCAGGAAGGTGGCGGCATCATCATAATCAGCAATCCATGCATAGCGCACCGCATCAAAATCATGGGTGTGCATCGTATCCAGCATGGTTTTCCACTCCTGGTTTTGCAGCTTCGCTTCCACGCCGAGGTTTTTCTTCCACATCGAGCTGGCGGCTATCGCAATACGCTGATGCGATTCGGAGGTGTTGTAGAGCAGATTAAAGCTCAGCGGATGGCTGGCGTTAAAACCGGCTTCAGCCAGCAGTTTTTTCGCCTCCGCGATGCGTTTATCCATCGGCCAGCTGGCGTAATCCGGGGCTTGTAGCTTGACGCCACCAATATCCGGCTGGCTGATAAGCCATGCCGGGCGCTGCCCCTGCCCTAAGACTTTCCCGGCAATGATGTCTTTATCCAGCGCCATGTTCAGCGCTTTACGCACGCGGACATCGTTAAACGGCGGCCGGGTGGTGTTGAACTCGTAATAGTAAGTGGCCAGTTGCGGAGAAACATCCAGCTCACTGCCCAGCGTTTTCCTGAGCTGGGCGAACTGGTTGATCGGCACCGTGTAAGCAATATCAATTTCACCCGCTTTGTAGCGGTTAACGTCTGACGCTTCAGAGGTGATTGGCAGGTACGTCACCTTATTGATGACCGTATGGGTGTTATCCCAGTAGCGCGGATTACGCTCGGCCACAATGCGTTCATTCACCACCCACTGCGACAGCTTATACGCACCGCTGGTGACAATATGCTCTGGCTTGGTCCACTTTTCGCCAAAGCGGCTAATCAGCACTTTATCCACCGGCACCAGCGACGGGTGCGCCAGCATCGCCAGGAAAGCCGCGTTAGGCTGCGTCAGCGTCACTTCCAGCGTGGTGTCATTAATGGCTTTTACACCCAGCGTGTCGGGGGCTTTTTTACCCTGGGCAATATCAGTTCCATTGACGATGTGCATGTTGCCGGGATAACTGGCATATGGAGACGCCGTTTTAGGGTCAACCAGGCGCTGCCAGCTCCATACCACATCCTGTGCGGTGATGGCGGTACCGTCGCTCCAGGTGATGCCCGGACGCAGATGGAACGTCCAGACGGTGTTGTCCTTGTTCTCCCATTTTTCTGCCAGCTGTGGCTGGATTTCACCGTCCCGGGAGACGCTGACTAACCCGTCGAATAAATCGCTGATAATATTGAATTCGACGTCGCTTTCGACTTTATGCGGGTCGAGTGACGCCGGTTCGTTACCATTATTCCTGACCAGCTCCTGTTTCTCTGCCAGCACAGTTCCTGCTGGCACGTTAGCCGCCCAGGCCGCCGTGCTGGCGCACAGAATGGCTGCGGTTAACAAAGAGAGTGTAAAGTGGGTGCGTGCTTGTGGTTTCATTTCCTTCGCCTTATTGTCTGTTTTTTGACGATCCGGAAATAACTCTTAGCGTTCATAGAGCAATAACGCAATATTTTTCAGTAACCTATAAGAGGTTGATCTGAATAAATACGTCAAACCACTGTTCATTCTGCTAAACCGAATTTATATAGAAGAAACAACCAGCTCTGGCGCTATCAGACTGAGTAAAGATGGGTAAAACCACTTTGAGACTGGCGTACCATTTCCTATGCTTGCCGTTA
The DNA here is from genome assembly GCF_014103115.1 of Enterobacter sp. RHBSTW-00901. Lineage (NCBI taxonomy): Bacteria > Pseudomonadati > Pseudomonadota > Gammaproteobacteria > Enterobacterales > Enterobacteriaceae > Enterobacter > Enterobacter sp. RHBSTW-00901. The sequence continues at coordinate 4,581,093 of NZ_JABXPB010000001.1, read as the reverse complement.
ATTACATCTGTCATAGAGAGTGACTCATGGATCGTATCATTACATCTTCACGCGACCGCACATCGCTACTCAGTACCCATAAGGTGCTGCGCAATACCTATTTCATGCTCAGCCTGACGCTGGCGTTTTCTGCAATCACCGCCACGGCGAGCACCGTGCTGATGCTGCCGTCTCCGGGCCTGATCCTGACCCTGGTGGGGATGTACGGTCTGATGTTCCTGACCTACAAAACCGCCGACAAACCGGTGGGTATTTTGTCTGCGTTCGCCTTCACAGGCTTCCTGGGCTACATCCTGGGGCCAATGCTGAACGCATACCTGTCTGCCGGAATGGGCGATCTTATCGGCATGGCGCTGGGCGGTACCGCACTGGTGTTCTTCTGCTGCTCGGCCTACGTGCTGACCACCCGCAAGGACATGTCCTTCCTCGGTGGGATGCTGATGGCGGGTATCGTGGTTGTGCTGGTAGGTATGGTGGCGAACATCTTCCTGCAATTGCCCGCACTGCACCTGGCAATTAGCGCCGTGTTTATCCTGATTTCATCTGGCGCAATCCTGATGGAAACCAGCAACATCATTCGCGGCGGCGAGACGAATTACATCCGCGCAACCGTGAGCCTGTATGTGTCGCTGTACAACATCTTCGTCAGCCTGCTGAGCATCCTGGGCTTCGCCAGCCGGGATTAACCAGGACGAACAAGAAAAAGGAGAATGCCGCTGGCATTCTCCTTTTTTTATGCCTTAATTACCCCGGCAAATATAGGTGGGGTAATGCCGGTCCTGAATCAGCCACACCGAGGGCGATAGCTCTGAGATCGTAAGATAATAGCGTGCGGTCGGAGAGGCAAAGCTCCCCCACTGAGCATCGGGGGTATTGTCATTGTGTCGACGCCAGGTTTTGGTGTAGCTCAGGACAATAACCTTATCATCGTCCCTCCGCTTCCACGTAAAATCTACGTCCCTGTCAATGATCAAGTCCCGACCTTCAGTCTTTGCAGCACCTTTGTACGTAGTCAAACCGGTACCGTTGCGATGAAAATAGAACTGGGCAATGGTATTGACCTTCACTTCATTTGCCTTGCCTTCATTGCGCGTAAAGTTAAACTCAGTGCTGCAGGCCAGGGCATCGCGTTTATACGCTCCACCCGTATAGATAAAGAACGCAAGCGCCCCCCCGACTATTGCTCCCCCCAGTCCGAACAGAAGTTTGATTTTCATTATTCTGCCCCGCTTTTGTAGCGAATAGTTTTACACAGGCTGGTTTCACTGACCGGGCAGGAGCCAATAAATACCTCATCGGCAGTGGCAAGTGAAAAACGGGCGCTGAAATAATAAATGTTGTACTCCTCGCGGTCGCACGCGACGTTATTTTTCTTCAGCAGCTCGGCCATTTTGGATAGCACCAGCGGTCGTCCTTGATCGTTAATAAGCCAGAGGCGGCAACCGGCTATTTTTTCCTTAACGGGTTTTAGCGTCGCGGGTACAGTTATCTCAAGCTGTCGACTGAAAAACAGGCTTCCCCCTACTACTGGTGTGGTTAATAAAGCCAGAACCAGCCACCACCTTTTGGATAAGCGCTGATATCTCGACGGCCGTTCCACTAATGGCTGAAGTGTTAGTCGCGGAGCCTCAGCTAGAGCACTCTCTACGGGATGGGAAATAACGTCGGCGTCAAAGCGGAAGCCATACCGGGGCACGGTCACGATAAACTCGTGATCATCGCCCAGCGCGTGGAAGCTTTTACGTAATTCGCTTACCGCTTTATTTAGATTATTTCCCGACGGGGTAAAGCCATACTCCGCCCATACGCGTGTAATCAATTCTTCCCGGCTCAGATCTCGCCCTTTACATCGAATAAATTCCTGTAAAAGACGAACGGCTGGTGTCGAAAGCGTTAATACAGACTCGGGTTGCCCAACAATACTTATTGCACGTACTTCAGGATCAAATAACAACGAATTATTGCATATAAAAAACATCTTTTATTCTCGGTTGTTACCGCATGCTTTTTAATCCCTGATACATCGACAAGAAAACCGCCTCCTGAACTGCTTGCTTTTTCATCAGAAGGAATTTTTCTCCCCATCCTGGGTCACGGTATTTTCGCTTAACTATACAACACTAAATCCAGAAAATCAGGATAAAAAACTGTATATAAAGAGTTAACCAATACAAATTTTCACAACCTGCTGTTCTGGTTAAAGTTTCCCTGCCCTGAAGCGATACGAATGCTGACGGCATCCTGGTGTTAACACGCCGTGAATGAACCCGGAGCAGGCAGACTGAAAGTGAAACAAAAAAATAGTGTGAATAGGACAAGTGCTTTTTATGTCGCCGCGCTGTCACTGTCATTTTTCTCCGAAATGACAATGGCCAATATGAGCGTGTATCCCATGGAACTTAACGTGGACAGTTCCGGTGCGGCGCAAATAAAAGTGGCATCGAAAACGGATGATATTCAGTTCATTCGGGTGAGGCAAAAGAAAATTCTTAATCCCGGCACCCCCCAGGAAAAAGAGATTGACGTGGCATCGTGGAAAGAAGGCGGCGTAGTGGTCACGCCCGAAAAATTCGCCCTGTCTGCAGGCGCAATGCGCGTGGTTCGTCTGGTCTCCCTTACGCCTCCGGCAAAGGAGAGTACCTGGCGGGTCTATTTTGAGGGTGTAAAACAACCTGACAGCATTATTGCAGGCCATTCTGAAGAATCTGGTGCGACGGCAAAATTAGGAGTCAACGTGATTTGGGGAGCGCTCGTGCACCTCGCTCCGGAAAAAAGCGTGGTTTCGCTGTCAATCTCCCCAACACGGGGGACGTTAAAGAACAACGGTACTCTGCGCGTGCCGCTCAGGGAAATTGGTATTTGTCATACAGATGAATCCTGTAAATGGGTGAAAGAAGACGCCACGATTTACCCGGATACCGAGCGGAAATTAAAAACGCTCACACAGGTTAAAGGCCAGAAATATAAATTCCGCTACTTCAATTGGGTGAAAAAAACAACTGAAGAAGCTGACTTACCCGTCGTGCAATAACACGACATCACTGTAAAAAAACCACGTGTGGTTTGTTTAAAGAGCCAAGGTGCTCATTTGTAAATATGGAGATATCAATGCGTAAATTTATTAAACCTCTGATGATTGCTGCCGCGATGACCACGTCCGTTAGCGTTCTGGCGATCCAAAAAGATATTACCGTCAACGCCAGCGTCGATTCACAGCTGGACCTGACCCAGGCCGATAATACGCCGCTGCCAGCCAGCATCGATATGCAGTATCTACCGGGCCGCGGTCTGGAAAGCTACCGCGTGAATACCAAGGTCTGGTCAAACTCCGCCACCAGTAACGTCAAAGTACGTCTGGTAAGCGCTGCACGGTTGACCAATACGGAAGGTGATCAGGCCGTACCGATGACCGTGAAGCTGGGCGAGAAAACCCTGACCACCGCTGATGCCGAATTTACCGGTGCCGAACTGTTCCCGGGCAGCATTGAAAACGGTTCTGCGGTGCTGCCTCTGACGATTTCCCAGACCACCAAAGGCATTCTGAAAACCGGCCAGTACAGCGGTGTTGTCAGCCTGATGCTGACTCAGGCGACGACCACGGAAGGCGGTGCGTAACACCACAGCACCTAAAAGAATAACGTCAGAGGGTACTCACCCTCTGACGTCAGGATGATGTCGAGGCTTGTTCATGGCGTTTCACAGAAATACTCTCCTCTTAGTTGCTTTGTTACCTGCATCTATCCAACTCGCCTGCGCTGAGATGGCCGTTCCGGCAGGGTTTGAAGACCTCGCGAAAACACAGCGCCTTTGGACAGAAGTCAACCTATACGGCGAGTCGCTTGGCCTTTTTGAAACGGATATCAATCTTGAAACGGTGAGCTTCATCGCGCCAGAAACCGTAGTCGCGGCCATCAAGCGCCAGTTTAATGACAACCCTTCCCTGATTGCCACTGTCTCTGCCGCACTGGCCGTTCCGCTTGCCCGTAACGGCAACCTGGCCTGCAGCAGCAACAGCTCAGCAACGGGATGCGATTATATTGACACTCAACACGCGGCCATTATTTATGACGAAAACAATGCCCGTATCAGCCTGTTTTTGGACAAGAAATTCCTGCCTAAACCGACAGCGGAAAACCAGTGGTATCAGCCCACGCAGGGTACAGAAAATGCGTTGATTCATCAGCAAAATATCAATTTTGTCGCCGACCGGGATTACCAGTCGGCAACGGTTCAGGGCAATGGCGCACTGGCCGTTACCCAGGATGGCTACCTGAATCTGGACTGGACCTGGCTGGGTCAACGTTCACGCCACGAGCAACAGCAGGAAATGACCGTCAATAACGCCTGGTTCCGTCAGGATTTACTGCGTCAATATTATGTGCAGTTCGGCGCGATGGATACCCGTGACCTGTTCAGCAATGCCGGGGGAAATATCACGCTCAGCCAGCTTCCACTGGGGAAAATTCGCGGCCTGCGCACGGGCTCAACGAGAGCATGGATCAATCCGGTTCAGCAGTCGAAGGGAACGCCGATCACCGTTCTGCTTTCTCATGATGCCCGCATCGACGCACGCCGGGGCAATGAGCTGCTGGCCAGTTTTTATCTCAATGCCGGGGCGCAAAACCTGGATACCCGCTCGTTCCCGGACGGGAGTTATACCGTGACGCTGTCAGTCTATGAAAATAACCGGCTGACGCGCACCGAACAGGTTCCGTTTACCCGAACGGGTATTACGCCATTTGACCGCGTCGAGTGGTTCATGCAAGCGGGAGAAACGGACAATAACGACTCACACGAACAACGCCGCGCAGTTGCACAGGCGGGTGTACGCCTGCCCGTCACACCGACGCTGGCACTGACCAGTGGCGCAACAATGATGAAAAAGCAGCGCTTTATTGAAAACGCCCTGGACTGGAGCCGTGGCTTCAATACCGGCCCCATTGACGGTGTATTGAGCACCCGGTTTAGCGGCCTCTACGGCAGCGAAGGTCAGCGCGGCAATATTCAGCAAATCAGCTACAACGACGGATTTTCACTGAGCGTCTATCGCAATGCGTTATCGGCGGACAATTGTAATACCCGCAGCACAGGATTCGACGCGGTAAACGGCTGTTATCGCAGCCTCTCGGTGATGCTCTCCGCCCCTGTCGGTGCCTGGTATGCCAGCCTTGGGTATTCGGATAACCGCAATGAAGGACGTCACGTTTCACGCCGGGAGCTGCCGGATAATGACGATCGCCACGACGCCGGTTTGCCGTGGGAGTCTGTCTATATGGCCCGCTCCCGCACGCGGGCCTGGCAGGCTGGTCTGAGCAATGCGTTTAGCGCCCGCAGCCTGAACATCAACAGCAGCATTAACCTGTTCATGCGCCAGGATGACTCCCGCGAAGGCAAGGATACAGGCGGCTACCTGAGCGTGAGTGTTTCGCTGGCGCATAACCGTCAGGGCGATGCCTCAAGCTATACCTCTCTGGGCGCAACCTGGCAGCACCAGCAGCGGGAAAAAAATCAGCTGAGCTATAACGTGGCGCATAACTGGTATACCGACGCACGCGGCGAGAATGAGTATGGTCTGAGCGCCTCGGGCATTAACGGAGATTCGCTCAACACCTCAGCCTATACGCGCCAGGGTGGACGATACGGCAACGGGAGCCTGACGATGAGCGACGCCTGGGATCGTCAGGATCAACGACATACGCTGAGCAGCAGCGGTAATTACAACTCCACCCTCGCCCTGTCGCGTTCAGGCCTGTGGCTTGGCCGCTGGAGCGACGGACGCCCTGCGTCTGCCATCGCCGTGCGGGTCGCCACGCCCGAAGATTCACAGGATCCTCGCGTCGCCGTGTCGCTGGATAACAGCGGTAGCGCGGATATTCCGGCAAACAGCCGCGCCCTCTTCGCGGTGCCGGGATATCAGCAGACCACGCTGACAATTAACGAATCGCTGAATGTCTCCCAGGGCGTCAGCAGTGAAATCACCCAGGGGTCAGGCAGCCGAACACTCTTTATGGTGCCGGGCAAAATACTCCGTCGGGACGTTCAAACGACCGCGAGCTACACCTGGCTCGGCCAACTCACCGACGAGCGTCATTCTCCGTTTATAGGCGGCGTGCCGCTGAATGTGAACGGCTGGAGCGATCTCGGCAACGGTGGGTTTAGCGCCCACAGCGATGCTCTGCTGCATAACCTTTACCTGGTGCGTCAGCAGCAGTTTTATCAGTGCGAGCTGAACGTGAAAAGTATGCGCGACGTGGTGCGTTATGTCGGATCCATCCCCTGTCGGGAATTAACCTTCTCTGCCCTGCCGGATGCCGTCCAGCAACAGGCGCAGCTGATGCTCGCCGGACGTTCGGTGCCGACTGGCCCAACCGCAATGAACGCAGAGAACTTTACCAAAGGGAAATGATGTGAATAAGTGCCTCTTTATTTTACTGTTCTTAAGCCTGTGGACCGGCCAGACGCTGGCGGGTGCCCCTGCAGGAAGAAACACCAGCGCAGAGATAAGCTACGATCGCTCGTCGCCGCCTGCACGTTTTGACATCTGGGTACATGAGCCGAGCGGCTACGACACCGCCGATCCGCAAAAATGGGGCCGCAATACCCTGACCTGCTTATCCCGCACCGACCCCACAAACGGTGCCTGTATGAGCGCCCCGGTATGGTTCTCGGCGAACCCGGCCGCCCCTTATCCCATTACGCTGCGATTTACGCATGCGCTCACCAAAAAAACAGTGGATATCAAGGTGTACGGCGAACACTACATGTTTATCAACAGTAAAGTCTTTACCTTTGCCAGCTTTGTCACGGGGGGAACGGGCGATATCGCCGCATGGAACAGGGAGCCCTACTTTGATTATTACATCGTGAGAAGCGAACTGGATAAGCTCACCCTGCCTGGCATCTGGACTGCCACGCTGAAGCAGAACCTGCGTCAGTGGGGAGGTGGCAACTGCGGCGGGAACTTTAATGACGTGGATGTCGGATGTCCAGGCTATCTAACCCTCGCCAGCTGGCAGGCGACAGTGCGTATCGAGGTGGTCGATCCGGGCAATCAGCAGATTTATCTGCCTGCATTTCCGCACTCGACGCCCATTGTTAACCTCAACCTGACCAACTTTCCGGGGCGGCCCGGCGGGAGTGAGATCCAGGGTGAAAGCACAGTGGACATGTGTCTGTATGACGGCAATAACAGCGCCAGCACCCGCGCATACCTGCGGTTTGAGGACGATGGGCTCACTGCAACAGGGCGAACCGAAGGGGCATTTTCAATCCGACGCCGGGGGGGAAGCCAGACCGATCCGCGCGATCGTCTTGATTATCAGGTTCTTGTGACCAATCCGATCACCGGCGCAACAGAAACCATTGCAAACGGCAAAACGCTGGTGTGGCAAGGCACGAACGATCCGCAGTATCTGCGTCAGGCTGTGCTGCCCGGCGGTCGCGAAAGCGTGCTTTGCATCCCCGCGCCTATCATATTGAAAACGCCTTCATTTGCCGCCAGCAGCAAAAATGCGGGCGACTACACCGGCACGCTGCGCGTTATCTATACACCCAGTACGTTATAATGAGGTCACCGTGAGTTACGCCATTCTCGACAACAACCGATTTTATGCCGAAGGACTGCGCTATGCGCTGCTGCGCCGGGGCGTTCCACGACAGGTGCAAAGCGACTCCGTGCAATGGCAGCCTGGACTGCTAAACAGACGTGTTCTGGTTATTCGCTGTCGTTTTTCCGTTGCGGGAACACATCAGGCGTTGATTAATATTTTGCTCCGGCTGGAAGCTGTTCGCTGGCAAGGCAGTCTTTATCTGGTCTGTAACGAAAAAGGCTGGGCGCTAGCCACGCATCTGCGCAAACGCTTCAGCACGTTAGTGATTTACATCATTGATGACCGGATCTCCGTTGCGGATGCAGCATATTTGCTGGCAAAAGAACCTCGCCGCGTCCGCAGCCTTGACTGCTGCCTGACCGGTATCGAATTCAACGTGCTTGATTTAATGCTCACCGGGCTGACCGTGCGCCATATTGCCATCGTGACGCACATGTCCGAAAAACAGGTTTCAACGCATAAATGCAATGCCCTGAAGAAACTCAATGCCAACAACCTGCTGCAGCTGCTCCTGTAGGTCGCGGTTTATGCTCACGGCGCTTTTTTGCTACACTGCTGCCGATTATTTTCACACGACAGAAGATTATGTTCATTTTTGCAGGTCAGGAAATTGAGACGGATAACGACGGTTATCTGAAAGAGAGCAGCCAGTGGAGCGAACCGCTGGCGGAGAAAATTGCGGAAAACGAAGGCATTACCCTTTCCCCTGAACACTGGGAAGTGGTGCGTTTCGTTCGTGAATTCTATCTTGAATTCAACACCTCTCCGGCTATCCGCATGCTGGTCAAGGCGATGGCGAACAAATTTGGTGAAGAGAAAGGCAACAGCCGCTACCTGTATCGTTTGTTCCCAAAAGGCCCGGCAAAACAGGCGACCAAAATCGCCGGCCTGCCAAAACCGGTGAAATGCATTTAATAGCGAATACCAAAGTTGACGTATTCCCTGCCGGGTTGATACGGTTCGGTTAACACCTTATCAACCCGTGCGCTACGCGGCCCGCCCGCTTTCAGCCACGCCACCAGCTTCTCAAGCTGCTCCGCTTCACCACAGGCGACCACCTCCACGCTGCCGTCATCCATATTACGAGCGTACCCCGTGAGCCCAAGCTGAACCGCCTCACGCTGCGTGCTGTAGCGGAAACCGACGCCCTGAACGTTGCCGTGAACCCAACATCTGACACAATGACAAGGATCTTTTTCCATTATAAGTACCTCAAATCTGATAGCTTAAGTAAGCTTAGTACTCAACCGTTACTCTCTCACAAGCCACGTGCGGACATTATTAACGCAGCGTTTTGGGTAAACAGCCGTAATGCTGTCGGAAACGAGCAGTAAAACGGGAGCTGGAAAGATACCCGCATTGTATTGCGATTTCACCGATGGGCAATCGGGTAGACTGCAACTGCGACAGTGCTACGGACATCCGAACCTCCTCCACGATTTGCCGAAAACTTTGCGATTCCTCGCGTAATCGCCTGCGTAACGTCGGCACGCTTAATGCCAGGCGGCTGGCGACATCCTGTGCGGTCCATGACCTGCCGGGAGACAGCATGATGAACTGCCGCACCTGCTCTGTCAGGTTAACATTTCGCTCAATGAGAAGCGGTCCTGCGACGCCATCATGCATTAACGCCAGCAAGAGGCCGAAAGCCTGATGTTTTTGCAACTCTTCCGGTAAATCATGGCGCACAGCGTGCAGCAAGGTATCCCACATAAAGGCCAACCCTTCGCTCAGCGGCGCACATAAAGAGTTTAGCGTTGTACGCGGCCAGGATTTCAGATGACGCGTTTTAAATTCCGCGATGATCTCGGGTGACAACATCAACAGGTCTGAATGAAATAATCCCTGCGCAGGCTGATTAATAATCTCCATTGGCGTATTTGCCGGAATAATGATTAATTCATCGGACGTTGCAACGTTGCGGCTCTCGTCCTGAATAATGACCTTGCTTCCATGCGTAATATGGCAGATAGCCGGATAAAATAGTTTTACATGATGCAGACGATGCATTTTTCTGGCACTCACCTCACCAGCGGTCAAATGTTTGTGTTGAAAATGAAAGTCCTGCACCGTGCCACCTTTATCTTCCATATGTTGCGGTTAATTGTGCTTTTTCCAGGGCGTGGCTGTTAAGCATAAAGCCGACCAATGCACCACTGGCATTTTTATCGACAGGGAGTTTATCCGCATCCAGGGCCCAGACGGTAAACTGGTAACGGTGAGGTTTGTCTCCTTCAGGTGGACATGCCCCCCCAAATCCAGAATAACCGAAATCATTCCGTCCCTGCACAGCCCCGGCAGGTAATTTCTCGTTATTCTGGTTCCCTGCCCCCGCAGGAAGATTCAGCGTTTGCACCGGAATATTGACCACTGTCCAGTGCCACCAACCGCTTCCGGTGGGCGCATCCGGATCAAATACCGTAATAGCAAAACTTTTCGTACCTGATGGCGGATTTTTCCATTCAAGTTGCGGAGATTCGTTGCCTCCATGACAGCCAAATCCCTCAAAAACCTGATGTTGCGTTAATTGATGGCCGCCGGGAATATCCCGGCTACTGATGCTGAAAGATGATGCGGCTGAAACATTAACACTCATAATGGTCAGGGCACTTACTGCTATTGCAACGCGCTTTTTCATTTGTGTTTCCTTTGGTGAGCGGGAAGCAACAATGTAAAGCCCGTTGCGATTTTGTAGTGTGCCTAAGCGATTTTATTTTGTGCCGAAACGCTCACAGGTATCCGCAGATGATTGCGTCTTACCTTCTGTGCTAATCTACGCGCCATTTCATTGGAATCGACAGAATAGCAAATTATGAGTGTACGTTTAGTGTTAGCCAAAGGGCGTGAGAAGTCATTACTGCGCCGCCATCCCTGGGTCTTCTCCGGCGCGGTTGCCCGTATGGAAGGCAAAGCCAGCCTCGGTGAAACCATCGATATCGTTGACCATCAGGGGAAATGGTTAGCGCGTGGCGCATACTCACCTGCGTCCCAGATCCGCGCTCGCGTCTGGACGTTCGATAAAGATGAAACCATTGACATCGACTTCTTTGTCCGCCGCCTGCAGCAAGCTCAGCAGTGGCGTGAATGGCTGGCAAAACGTGACGGTCTGGACAGCTATCGCCTGATTGCCGGTGAGTCCGACGGCTTGCCTGGCGTGACCATTGACCGCTTTGGCAACTTCCTGGTGCTGCAACTCCTGAGCGCAGGTGCAGAATACCAGCGTGCCGCGCTGATTAGCGCCCTGCAATCGCTGTTCCCGGAATGCGCTATTTACGACCGCAGTGACGTGGCCGTGCGTAAAAAAGAGGGAATGGAGCTGACTCAGGGCCCAGTGACGGGCGAAGTGCCGCCAGCCCTGCTGCCTATCGAAGAACACGGCATGAAGCTGTTGGTCGATATTCAGGGTGGCCATAAAACGGGCTATTACCTCGATCAGCGTGACAGCCGCCTGGCGACCCGCCAGTACGTTGCCGACAAACGCGTGCTGAACTGCTTCTCCTACACTGGCGGTTTTGCGGTATCGGCCCTGATGGGCGGTTGCCGTCAGGTGGTCAGCGTGGATACGTCGCAGGAAGCACTGGATGTGGCGAAACAGAACGTTGAGCTGAACAAGCTGGATCTCAGCAAAGCTGAATTTATTCGCGATGACGTTTTCAAACTGCTGCGCAAATACCGCGATCAGGGAGAGAAATTCGACGTTATCGTTATGGATCCACCAAAATTTGTGGAAAACAAAAGCCAGCTGATGGGCGCGTGCCGTGGATATAAAGACATCAACATGCTGGCTATCCAGCTGCTGAACCCGGGCGGCGTGTTGCTCACCTTCTCCTGCTCTGGCCTGATGACCACAGATTTATTTCAGAAAATCATCGCCGATGCCGCAATAGATGCTGGTCGTGATGTACAATTTATAGAGCAGTTCCGTCAGGCCGCCGATCATCCGGTGATCGCTACCTACCCGGAAGGGCTGTATCTGAAAGGGTTTGCCTGTCGCGTCATGTAACTTGAAAAGAGAAATATTGCCCACACATGGTGTGTAAGTAATGTTTCCCGGGAGGTGACTATGATTGCCAGCAAATTCGGTATCGGCCAACAGGTCCGCCACACCTTGCTTGGATATTTGGGTGTGGTCGTGGATATCGACCCGGAGTATTCCCTTGATGAACCGTCAGCGGATGAGCTGGCGGTTGACGCAGAGCTTCGCGCCGCGCCCTGGTACCATGTGGTCATGGAAGGCGATGATGGACAACCCGTCCATACCTATCTTGCCGAAGCGCAGCTGAGCGGTGAACTGCAGGATGAGCATCCGGAACAACCCACGATGGACGAACTTGCTCAGACTATCCGTAAACAGCTACAGGCTCCTCGCCTGCGGAACTAAGCGTATAAAAAAGCCCGGTAACGGGCTTTTTTTATTGTTATTTTGCCAGCCCCAGTCGGGGGATCTCAATCGCCGGGCATCGGTCCATCACCACCGCCAGCCCAGCCTCACGCGCCAGCACCGCGGCCTGCTCGTTAATGACACCCAGTTGCATCCACAGCGTTTTTGCACCAATGGCAATGGCCTCCTGGGCAACGCCCCATGCAGCCTCGGAATTACGGAAAACATCCACCATATCCACTTTTTCCGGTATGTCATTTAGCGTGGCATATCCCGGCTGGCCCAGTAGCGTTTTACCGGCAACTTTCGGCGAAACAGGGATAACATGGTAGCCCTGATCGAGAAGGTATTTCATCACCCGATAGCTTGGACGATCGGGTTTATCACTCGCCCCCACCAGCGCAATTGTGCGCGTAGACGTCAAAATCCCGGCAATATCGTTCTCTTTCATGGTCTTTCTCCTGGCTTTTTTCAAAGTGTACGTCAAACCGGACATCTCAACCATCCATCCCACACAGATGTATGAGGGCAAAACGGTGGAATATGTCTATATGTTAGTAAACATGATTATCGAAAAATTTAGATACATTATTACGATGAAAGTAATTTCAACAGGAGCACCCTATGAAAATCGGTATTGCCTCTGCTGTGATTGCGTTAGTAATGCCGGTTTGCGTCTTTGCAACCACGCTGCGGCTTTCTACCGACATTGATCTGCTGGTGCTGGACGGTAAAAAAGTTTCCAGTTCATTACTGCGCGGTGCAGACAGCATCGAACTTGATAACGGGCCACATCAGGTGGTATTTCGGGTAGAAAAAACGATCCGCCTTACTAATCATGAACAGAGTACGTACATCTCCCCACCGCTGATTGTCAGCTTTAACACCCAGCGAATCAGCCAGGTTAATTTTAACCTGCCGCGCCTTGAAACCGAAAAAGAGTCTGCGGCCTTTGATTCCTCACCGCGCATTGAGTTGCTGGATGGGGATTCGATGCCGATCCCGGTCAAGCTGGATATTCTGGCGTTAACGAAATCACCGAAGGACACAAATTACGAAGCCGATACGGAAATTTATAACAAAGCTGGTAAACGCGCTTCTCTTCCCCAGTTTGCAACCATGATGGCAGACGACAGTACATTGTTATCCGGGGTATCGGAGCTGGATGTTATTCCTCCTCAGTCCCAGACGCTTACGGAGCAACGTTTAAAATTCTGGTTCCAGCAGGCCGACCCCGATACGCGGGCCCGCTTTTTACAATGGGCGAAGCAACAGCCTTCGTCGTAAGCCACATTTTTTTCTCCTCCCTCTTGCAGCAAAAGGCGGTTCCCGTCATCGTGTAGCCAGTTAACCCGACGGACGAGATTATGGAACTGACAACACGCACGCTCCCGGAACGCAAACACATTGCCCTGGTTGCGCACGATCACTGTAAACAAATGCTGCTCAACTGGGTTCGCCGCCATCAGCCATTGCTGGAAAAGCACGTCCTTTCGGCAACGGGCACCACCGGTAACCTGATTCACCGCGAAACGGGTCTGGAAGTCAATGCCATGCTGAGCGGCCCAATGGGTGGCGATCAACAAGTTGGCGCACAGATTTCGGAAGGAAAAATTGATGTTCTGATTTTCTTCTGGGATCCGCTGAATGCGGTTCCGCACGACCCGGATGTAAAGGCGCTGCTGCGTCTTGCCACGGTGTGGAATATTCCGGTGGCGACAAACCTGTCCACGGCAGATTTCATCATTGAGTCGCCGCAGTTCAACTCACCGGTTGAGATCCTGATCCCGGATTATCCGCGCTATCTGGCTGAAAGATTGAAGTAAACGGTATTGCCGGGTGACGGTTTCGCCTTGCCCGGCCTACAAAAACCCGCCCTTTTGCCTTACGGCTTCCTCGCCAGCGGCACATCAATACTCTTCAGAATATCAACAAACGTTGATGGCTCATCTTTACTGAACAGCAGCCACACGCGATGACGTGCGCGGGTTAGCGCTACATACAGAAGACGGCGCTCCTCCGCATCCGGGAAATCTTCCGGTGCTGGCAGTAACGCCTGCTCCATTACCGATTCGCGGGCCGGGGCCGGAAAACCGTCGCTGCCCTCTTTTAGCCCTGCCACAATCACATAATCGGCCTGCTGTCCTTTGCTGGCGTGGATGGTCATAAAATCGAGCTTCAGCTTCGGCCAGCGGGTGGCGGCTTTTTCCAGCGCGGCCGGTTTAAGATGGTGATAACGCGCCAGTACCAGAATACGTTCATCAGGCTTTGCATAGCCGCTGAGTTTGTCCAGAAGCGACTCCAGCTGGTCGTCTGCCAGCAGGGTGACTGCTTTTTTATCCCCTGGCGTGAGGCTATTAAGCGGCTTGGCCAACTGGTGGGGGTTTTGCTGAATAAAGCGGTTGGCAATTTCACCAATTCGGGAATTGAAACGGTAGGTCGTGTCCAGATCGCTGCGATCGCCTTCACCAAAATAGTGGTGGAATGCCGTCGTAAGTGAGAGCTGTGCGCCGCTGAAGCGATAGATAGCCTGCCAGTCATCGCCCACGGCAAACAGCGACGTATGCTTATTTTGCGCCCGTAACGCCGCCAGTAGTGCGGCACGTTGCGGAGAGATGTCCTGGAATTCATCCACAAGGATATGTTTCCACGGACTCACAAAGCGCCCTTTTTCCAGAATAATAATGGCCTGGTGAATCAAACCAGAGAAATCGACGGCATTTTCGTCTTTTAACGCCGTTTTCCAGGCTTTCAGCAACGGTGCCATTAATTTGACGCGCTTTGAAAACACGGCGCGGATCGCCTCCGGTGCGCTTTCAATCATCTCCGCCTGAGAGCCGCCGTGCATACGCATCAGGCTCACCCAGCGTTCGAGGCGCGAGCCCAGTCGGCGTGCCAGTTTTTCATCCTGCCAGAAGCTGCCCTCCGGGACATCCCAGAGCAGTTCCTCCTCCAGCCACTGACGCCACCCCTTTGCCTGCGCCTTTTTTTCACTGCACTGCTGCCGCCACGTTTTAATAAATAACGCCTGGCGCGCCTGGGCGTCATTTTCCAGTTTGCTGATGGACGGTACTTTTTTGCTGCCCTGCTGGATAATATGCAGCGCAAGGGCATGGAACGTTCTGGCGGTGATATCCTGCGTGTGCAGACGTTCCTGAATACGTTCGTCCATCTCCTGCGCCGCCTTGCGGCCAAATGCCAGGAGTAAAATCTGATCGGCAACGGCTTCACCGGTTGTCAAAAGCCAACCCGCACGTGCCACCAGCACCGACGTTTTGCCGCTCCCGGCTCCTGCCAGTACCAACAACGATTGTTCGCCATTCACCACGGCACGCGCCTGCGCGGGATTGAGCGGTGACGATTCGATGGTGCTGAAGAAATCGGCATACTGGCTGAGCATGGCGTTAGTCCACGCCTGGTTATGCGCCAGCCGGCTTTTATCAATATCGCTCAGCCAGGCCTGACACTGTTGCCAGGCGTCACGGCAATTCTCAAACTCATTGAGACGCGTCACGGGTAACGGCAGCGCCGTGAGCGCCTGCCTGATCTTTTGCTGCAATCCGGCAGTTTGCTGGCGGGTCAGCCACTTTTGTTGCTCGTTACTCTGTGCAATGTCGTCCAGTACCTGTTGCAGCACCTGGGCTGCAATAACGCTCATGTCATGGCTCCACTGCTGCCAGAGCGTATTCAGATGATGGTGGAAGCGCTGGGTTTCTGCCCACTCGGTGCCGTGGAGGCGCACGACTTTATCGGCAGGCAAAACAAACTCCAGCTCCCCCCACACCAGCCCGCGTTTGCAATGGATCGCCAGAAGCTGGTTAAACGGAATGAGATATTCGTGGCGTTCACCGGAGACTTTCACTCCCGCATTCAGGAGGACCACCTTGTCATATGGGTGTTGCGCCAGGCGTTTGCCTAATGAAGTTGCTTTCAGTTCCATGTCCAGCTAAATCCACGAAGAGATAATTTACCTGACAGTTTAACTGCCAGTTTTAAGGTGCTCCAGCCTAAAAAAACGTTACAATCAGTGGGCGTTAATCATATCGAAAGGAACTGAGGGTTTATGCGTACCGTTCTGAATGTTTTGAATTTTGTGCTGGGCGGTTTTGCCACCACCCTTTCCTGGCTTTTTGCCACGCTGGTAAGCATCGTATTTATTTTTACACTCCCGCTGACCCGCTCCTGCTGGGAAATCACCAAACTCTCATTTATTCCTTATGGGAATGAGGCTGTCCACGTAGACGAACTGAACCCGGAGGGGAAAAACGCGCTGATGAACACGGGCGGCACCGTGCTGAACGTTTTGTGGCTGGTTTTCTTCGGCTGGTGGTTATGCCTGATGCATATTTTTGCGGGTATTGCACAGTGCGTGACAATTATTGGTATTCCGGTGGGGATCGCGAACTTTAAGATCGCCGCCATTGCCCTGTGGCCCGTCGGGCGCAGAGTCGTTCCGGTAGAAGTGGCACAAGCAGCGCGTGAAGCGAATGCGCGTCGTCGTTTTCAGTAAATAAGGACTGGCCGCGCTCATGCTAAGCCCACTGCTTCGCCGTTACACCTGGAACAGCACCTGGCTTTACAACGTCAGGATTTTTATCGCGCTCTGTGGCACCGTTGCGCTGCCGTGGTGGCTGAATGACGTAAAGCTCACCATCCCACTCACACTGGGGGTCGTGGCGGGAGCGCTGGCAGACCTTGACGACCGGCTGGCCGGGCGTCTGCGTAACCTGGTTATCACCCTTGTTTGTTTCTTCATTGCCTCCGCCTCCGTTGAACTGCTGTTTCCGTGGCCCTGGCTGTTTGCCTTAGGCCTTACGCTTTCAACCAGTGGGTTTATTTTGCTTGGCGGTCTTGGGCAGCGCTATGCCACTATCGCGTTTGGTGCCTTGCTGATTGCCATTTACACGATGCTGGGTGTTTCACTTTACGAGCAGTGGTACCAGCAACCTATTCTGCTGTTGCTGGGTGCTATCTGGTATAACCTGCTGACATTAACCGGGCATCTCATCTTTCCGGTTCGAGCTCTGCAGGATAATCTCGCCCGCAGCTATGAGCAGTTGGCCCACTACCTCGAACTAAAATCCAGGCTGTTTGACCCGGATATTGAAGAGGAAAGCCAGGCACCGCTTTACGATCTGGCGCTGGCAAACGGCCAACTGGTTGCCACCTTAAACCAGACCAAAGCCTCATTGCTTACCCGCCTGCGCGGCGATCGCGGCCAGCGCGGCACACGAAGAACGCTACACTACTACTTTGCCGCCCAGGATATTCATGAACGTGCCAGTTCCTCACACGTTCAGTATGCCGCCCTGCGCGAGAAGTTCCGCTACAGTGACGTGATGTTCCGCTTCCAGCGCTTACTGTCCATGCAGTCTCAGGCCTGCCAACAGCTGGCGCGCTCCATTTTGCTGCGTACCCCCTATCAGCATGACCCCCGTTTTGAACGTGCGTTTAACCATCTTGATGCAGCAATCGATCGCGTACAGGCCAGCGGAACCTCGCCAGAACATATCAAAGCACTGGGTTTTCTACTCAATAACCTACGGGCAATTGATGCCCAGCTGGCAACCATTGAGTCCGAGCAGGCGATGGCCCTGGCGGGTAATGATGCGGAAAATCAGCTTGCTGATGACAGCGTTCACAGCTTTAGTGACATGTGGTTACGGCTGAGCCGCAACTTTACGCCGGAATCAGCACTCTTTCGCCATGCGGTGAGGATGTCGCTGGTGCTGTGCGTGGGGTATGCGTTTATCCAGATAACCGGGTTACAGCACGGTTACTGGATCCTGCTCACCAGTCTGTTTGTTTGCCAGCCAAACTATAATGCCACCCGACACCGTCTTGCGCTGCGTATTATTGGTACGCTGGTGGGCGTCGCTATCGGGCTGCCGGTGCTGTGGTTCGTGCCTTCCGTTGAGGGGCAGCTTATCCTGATAGTGATCACCGGTGTGCTGTTCTTCGCCTTTCGTAATGTGCAGTACGCCCATGCCACCATGTTCATCACGCTGCTGGTATTACTGTGCTTTAACCTGTTGGGTGAAGGGTTTGAAGTTGCCCTGCCCCGCGTGCTCGATACGCTGATTGGCTGTGCTATCGCCTGGGCGGCGGTCAGCTTTATTTGGCCTGACTGGCGTTTTCGTAATTTACCGCGCGTGTCAGACAGGGCGATGAATGCAAACTGCCGCTACCTCGATGCCATCCTTGAGCAATACCACCAGGGGCGCGATAACCGACTGGCTTACCGTATCGCCCGCCGCGATGCGCATAACAGCGATGCTGAACTCGCCTCGGTGGTCTCTAACATGTCAACGGAACCTCACGCCACGGCAGAAATTCGCGAAACGGCATTCCGCATGCTCTGCCTGAACCATACTTTTACCAGCTACATTTCTACGCTGGGCGCTCACCGCGAGAAACTGACAAACCCGGGTATTCTCGCCCTGCTGGATGATGCCGTCTGCTACGTAGATGATGCACTTCATCATCTACCTGCCGATGAACCACGGGTTCAACAGGCGCTGGATGAACTGTCTCAACGCATTGCGCATCTTGACCCGGGTAGCGACAGCAAAGCACCGCTGGTTCTTCAGCAGATTGGCCTGCTTATTGCCCTGCTGCCTGAAATTTGCCGACTGCAACAGCAAATCGCTACCTGGAGGAGTGATTCTCCTGTGGCTCAGGCAACGCATTAAACCACTCCGTCAGCTCCCGGCGAATGACCGCCGGGAGCGCCGCCTCATGCATACCGGTGATCGCCCCTTCAAGCGCAAACAGGACTTTCACACTCAGATCTTTGTTTTTCATCCGGATCTTCAGCCAGCTGGCTCTGGCTCCCAACGCTCGTAGCGTTTCCTCATTTGTAATACCGGCTTCGAAGAGCAGAACTTCAAGCTGGAACGTCAGGTTTGGCAGATCCTTAAGACGGTGGCGCTGGTGACGCTGGGAGCGCTCTTTTCTTGCCGCATCGAGTGCAAAAGAGGAAAGCTGAAGCAGCCGTTCTCTGTCCTGCCAGAGTCCGTCATCGACACGATAATAGTTGAGAAGCACCGGACGCCCCCGTTTCATTAACGTCAAAAAAGAAGAGGTGTGTTTTACACAGTACTTAGCACTTTGTTCACAGGCCCGAAGGTAAAGCTCACCCTCTGAAACCATCGCGAAGACGGCATCATCCACGGCAAGGGTATACCCACCGAAAAGTGCACGATGATGAATTTCACCTAATGGGGAGAGGTATTCCTGCGATCTATAAATCCGATCATAAGATATCTTTTTCATGATATTTCCCTTAAAAATCATAAAATAACAACGAAATTTCTTACTAGCGGATCCGTTAGCAGAAAAATAGGCAACTTATCGCCGTTGAGCAAGATGATTTTTCCGGACACGCCAAGAATGAATGAATTTTGCGAGTCGCTTTCCGAAAATGAGGTTGATCTTTATGCATACAGGGGTTACTGTATATTCATACAGTAAATACAGGGCTGGAATGAATATGTACACTTCAGGCTACGCAAATCGCTCAACATCTCTTTCTTCTACCGCAGGCAATGTCGCGCAGAATTCCGTCGGGCGCGTTTCGACAGGGCTTATCAGTGAAGTGGTTTATCGTGAAGACCAGCCTTTGTTGACTCAACTGTTGTTACTGCCGTTATTACAACAACTTGGCCAGCAATCACGCTGGCAGCTCTGGCTGACGCCGCAACAAAAACTGAGCCGGGAATGGGTTCAGTCCGCTGGCCTGCCGTTGGCGAAGGTCATGCAAATTAATCAACTCTCCCCTTGTGATACGGTTGAGTCGATGATCCGTGCATTACGCACCGGGAATTACAGCGTCGTGATTGGGTGGTTATCAGACGAATTGACGGAAGAGGAACATTTCCGACTGACTGAAGCGGCAGAAGAAGGGAATGCGATCGGGTTTATCATGCGTCCGGTTCGACCAGATTCTCACCGCAGAGGACAACTTTCCGGGCTAAAAATTCACTCAAATTTGTATCATTGAGTAAATTTAAGAGTTTTCCTGGAATTTTTTTCGACACCCGAATGAGGATTTAGTTCCAGAAGCTAAATCTGCGGAAAGGCTTGTCTGGTGCGGTTCTCCTTAATTTTATTGCACAATATCCGTTCAAAAAATGTTAAATAATGACTACACGGAACTTTTTTTTTCATATGCCTGACGGACTTCACACTTGTAAGTTTTCAGCGACGTTGTAGACTTTACATCGCCAGGGGTGCTCGGCCTAAACCGAAGATATCGGTAGATTTATATTTGACCACGCCCCCCGGTGAAGGATTTAACCGTGATTTCTCGAATGAGATTTACATGGCGAATTTTGGATGATAACGAGGCGCAAAAAATGAAAAAGACAGCTATCGCGATTGCAGTGGCACTGGCTGGCTTCGCTACCGTAGCGCAGGCCGCTCCGAAAGATAATACCTGGTATGCAGGTGGTAAACTGGGCTGGTCTCAGTTCCATGATACTGGCTGGTACAACAGCAAACTGAACAACGATGGCCCGACTCACGAGAGCCAGCTTGGTGCAGGTGCGTTCGGTGGCTATCAGGTTAACCCGTATGTTGGTTTTGAAATGGGTTACGACTGGTTAGGTCGTATGCCATACAAAGGCGACACCGTAAACGGCGCTTTCAAAGCACAGGGCGTACAGCTGACCGCTAAACTGGGTTACCCAGTAACTGACGATCTGGACGTGTACACCCGTCTGGGCGGCATGGTATGGCGCGCTGACTCCAGCAACAACCAGATCGGCAGCGATCACGACACGGGTGTTTCCCCAGTATTCGCTGGTGGTGTTGAGTGGGCTGTTACCCGTGACATCGCTACCCGTCTGGAATACCAGTGGGTTAACAACATCGGCGACGCTAACACCGTTGGTGTTCGTCCTGACAACGGCATGCTGAGCGTAGGTGTTTCCTACCGTTTCGGCCAGCAGGAAGAAGCAGCACCAGTTGTTGCTCCAGCGCCGGCTCCAGCTCCAGAAGTACAGACCAAGCACTTCACTCTGAAGTCTGACGTTCTGTTCAACTTCAACAAAGCGACCCTGAAACCAGAAGGTCAGCAGGCACTGAATCAGCTGTACTCCCAGCTGAGCAACCTGGATCCTAAAGACGGTTCTGTAGTGGTTCTGGGCTTCACCGACCGTATCGGTTCTGACGCTTACAACCAGAAACTGTCTGAGAAACGTGCTCAGTCTGTTGTTGATTACCTGATCTCTAAAGGTATCCCAGCTAACAAGATCTCCCCACGTGGTATGGGCGAATCTCACCCAGTTACTGGCAACACCTGTGACAACGTGAAAGCTCGCGCTGCACTGATCGACTGCCTGGCTCCAGATCGTCGCGTAGAGATCGAAGTTAAAGGCATCAAAGACGTTGTAGCTCAGCCAGCGGCATAAGTTATCGTCTTATAAAAAAACCCCGCAATGCGGGGTTTTTTATTGCCAGAAGAAACGCAAAAAGTTACTTTTTGCCGAGCAGAGCCTGAAGATCACTCTTCAGCGTCGACATTTGGCTGGCATACTTCTCTTTATGCTCTGCATCTTCAATTAGCTGTACTACCGTTTCCGACAATGTTTTTCCACGCCTTTGTGCAAGCCCCGCCAGGCGCTGCCAGACAATGAATTCCAGGTCGATTGATTTTTTGCGGGTGTGCTGGTGCTCAGCATTGAAATGCCGTTTTCGACGCGCACGGATAGTTTGCTTCATCCGGTTTAACAGTGCCGGATTGATGTGTTTCGCTATCCAGCCGTTCACCTGTACCGGTTCATTTTCGAGGGTCAGCAAAATATCCACGGCGTCTTGCGCTGCGCTGGCTTCGATGTAGCAGGTGATCAGCTCCCCTTCACGGTGCTTTTTGACCAGGTACTTCCATTTCCAGCCGCTTTCGAGATTTTCCAGTTGTTGATATTTCATTGCGATCTCAGTGTTACCACGTAACTCTGTTCAGAATATCAGTTTTTTAGCAATCTGCTGAAAAGAAATCATATCCTGTGAATGAATGCCGCGGATCCACCTTTCGAAAAAGCCAATCCTGCTTGGGTAGTTCCAACCGCTACGGTATACTCCACGGTTTTACATCTGACTAAAAAACATCAACTTTGACCATTACGAAACTTGCATGGCGTGACCTTGTTCCGGATACCGAGAGTTATCAGGAACTGTTTGCACAGCCAGATCTCGCAAAAGAGCACGAATTCATACTTAGCGATACGCAACCGCGTTTGCATTATGCGCTGGAGCAGGTGTTAAGCCCGTGGGCAACGTCTCCCTTCATGCTGCTCAAAGCCCCGGAAGAAGCGGAGTATTTGACGCTTCTGGGGGATGCCATGCGTCAGTTGCGGCCGGAAACACACTCTGCCTTTGGCGGCCAATATCACATCTCGGGGCATGATATCGCTTTCGAACCGGCAAAACAGGCCGATGGCCGTTTTGCTGTTGAGGGTGAAGTGGTTACCGCCAACTGGGTCGAAGCTGAGCAACTTTTTGGTTGCCTTCGCCAGTTTAACGGTGAGTTATCGCTGCAACCGGGGCTGGTACACCGCGCAAATGGTGGCGTATTAATCATTTCCCTGCGCACCCTGCTTTCCCAGCCGTTATTGTGGATGCGTCTGAAAACCATCGTTAACCAGCAGCGTTTTGACTGGGTTGGCTATGATGAGTCTCGTCCTCTGCCGGTTTCCATTCCGTCCATGCCGCTGTCGCTTACCGTCGTGCTGACGGGCGATCGCGAGTCTCTGGCTGATTTCCAGGAGATGGAGCCAGAACTGGCTGAGCAGGCGGTTTACAGCGAGTATGAAGACAACATCCAGATAGCTGACGCTGATGATATGGCGCAGTGGTGCCAGTGGGTAATGGCCGTTGCAGAACGTTTTGCATTGCCAACCCCTGCAGCTGATGCCTGGCCGGGTTTAATCCGTGAAGCGGTTCGCTATACCGGTGACCAGGAGACACTGCCACTCTGCCCACTCTGGATCGGCAAACAGCTACGTGAAGTGGGTGTTATTAGTGGTGAAGGGTCATTCACCGGGGAACAGCTCACTCAGATGCTTGCCCAGCGCGAGTGGCGCGAAGGTTATCTTGCTGACCGCATGCAGGATGAAATTCTGCTGGAGCAAATTCTGGTAGAGACCGAAGGCGAACGCATCGGGCAGATCAACGCCCTGTCGGTGATTGAGTTTCCGGGACACCCGCGCGCGTTCGGTGAACCTTCCCGTATCAGCTGCGTTGTGCATATCGGTGACGGTGAGTTCACTGACATCGAGCGTAAAGCCGAGCTGGGTGGAAACATTCACGCCAAAGGCATGATGATTATGCAGGCGTTCCTGATGTCAGAGCTTCAGCTTGAGCAGCAAATCCCCTTCTCCGCCTCGCTGACGTTTGAACAGTCTTACAGTGAGGTTGACGGTGATAGCGCCTCTATGGCAGAGCTGTGCGCCTTAATCAGCGCTCTGGCGGAAGTGCCGATCAACCAGAACATCGCGATTACCGGCTCAGTCGATCAGTTTGGCCGTGCTCAGCCTGTTGGTGGCCTGAACGAGAAAATTGAAGGTTTCTTCTCTATTTGCCAGCAGCGCGGACTAAACGGTAAGCAAGGTGTCATTATTCCGGCCCCTAACGCGCGCCATTTAAGCCTCAGCCAGGCGCTTCTGGATGCGGTAGAACAGGAACAATTCACCCTCTGGGCCATTGAAGGTATTGAGGATGCACTACCCTTACTGACAAACCTGGTATGGGATGGCGAAGGGCAAACTACCCTGATGCAGACTATCCAGGAGCGCATTGCGCAGGCAACACAGCAGGATGCTCGTCACCGTTATCCGTGGCCGTTACGCTGGTTGAGTTGGTTTAGTCCGAACTGATCGGACTTGTTCAGCGTACACGTGTTAGCTATCCTGCGTCCTTCACTAAAATAAGGCTTACTGAGAACATGGTAGATAAACGCGAATTCTATACAAAAGAAGACCTTCTTGCCTCTGGTCGCGGTGAACTGTTTGGCGCGAAAGGCCCACAGTTACCGGCCCCGAACATGCTGATGATGGATCGTGTCGTGAAAATGACCGAAACCGGCGGCAACTTCGATAAGGGTTACGTAGAAGCAGAACTCGATATCAACCCGGACCTGTGGTTCTTCGGTTGCCACTTTATTGGCGATCCGGTAATGCCTGGCTGTCTGGGCCTCGATGCCATGTGGCAGCTGGTTGGTTTCTACCTGGGCTGGCTCGGTGGTGAAGGCAAAGGCCGCGCACTGGGCGTAGGCGAAGTGAAATTCACGGGTCAGGTTCTGCCTTCTGCGAAGAAAGTCACCTACCGTATCCACTTCAAGCGCGTTGTTAACCGTCGTCTGATTATGGGCCTGGCGGATGGTGAAGTGCTGGTAGACGGTCGTCTGATTTACACTGCGAACGACCTGAAAGTGGGTCTGTTCCAGGACACCTCTGCTTTCTGATTAGCGCGTTAGCCGCTTCAGAAAGGCGAAACCTCCGCACTGCGGAGGTTTCTTTTTTTAAAGAGACGCTATCAAGCAAGTACTGCCCTGTCTCCGATGGCTTCTCGCCAGCCCCCTAACCATTGAGACCTTTGATTCAAAGTCTGATAGGGACACATTTCTTTAGAACGTCCGGCGATGCCAGCCTGATAACCACGTTGATGAGCCCTTTCCAGGCGATCTCGTTTCTGTCTCTTCATGCCTCGTTTCCCTCATTCTTTTGTCTGGTGGAAAGAAAACAGTGATTGCAAAGTGTGCAACCACAGATAACGAATACCCTGAATCCGCCCCAGCGTCAATGTTGAAAATTCATACTGGTGTCATATTTGTGAGCTATACGGAAGATCATTTGTACAAAAAATGTGACATGGCACAAGTAACAATCTGAAGGCAAAACGAAAAAAAAGCCGCAATCAGAGAAACCCTGACAGCGGCTTTTGTCGATGAATTTTACTTATGGAAGCCGGGAAATTTCTCGGGCAATGCTGGTCGACTCTTGCGCCCAGCCCTGTGCCAGAACCTTGACCATTTCATCGTAACCATCTTTTTGCTGCTTCATTTCAAGATGGAAAGGACGTTTAATCAGCTGTCCCTGATGGTTCAGCAGCCACTCACCGCTGACCACAACGTTGCCGTCATAGCGACCGTGGAAGCCGGTCACGGTCACATTCAGCGTATCCTGGTCAGTACCGAGCGGCTGTGAAGCAACCACCCAGCCAGGCAGCTGGCTACCCAGATTCGCCACCAGCGTATTACGTAGCTGTTGATCCAGCGGGCTTGCCCACAGGTTATTTGAGGCAATGACATACTGTACATCGCTGGTCTGG
Organism: Enterobacter sp. RHBSTW-00901; assembly: GCF_014103115.1. Lineage (NCBI taxonomy): Bacteria > Pseudomonadati > Pseudomonadota > Gammaproteobacteria > Enterobacterales > Enterobacteriaceae > Enterobacter > Enterobacter sp. RHBSTW-00901. Next base: position 4,555,773 of record NZ_JABXPB010000001.1, on the reverse strand, counting down.
TAGACCACACCGTTACCCGCCAGATAATCCGGTACCGCAACCTGTTCAACCCACAGCAGACGGTTTCCCTGGCTGGCCGTGCTTTGCCCCCCGTTCTGCGTAGCAAGAGGCAACTGATAGTAGCTCTTGTTCTCTACACCCGAACTGCACGCCGTCAAAAGCAGAGCGCCAACAATCAATAGCCACTTATTCATTCTTTTGCCCTCTTCGGCTCAGGATCCTTTTTATCTTTCGCTTCAAACACCAGTGCGTTGCTCTTCTCGTTAAGCGTTTTCAGAACGGGCTGCAGTTCACGCAAGACCTGATCAAGACGTTGCATATCTGCCACCATCTTGTTGTATGCCGCCGAACCCGGCTGGAAGCCCTGCATACTGCGGTTAAGTTCACGCAGCGTTTTCTGCATATCCTGCGGCAGCTGCTGCATGGACTGGCTTGCAGTGATCTTGTTGATGTTATCCAGCGTGGTTTGCAGACGGCGCATCGTCGCCTGACTTTCGCTCAGTGAGTTTGTTGCCGCTTCAATCATCGGATTCAATGGCAGATTGTTAATCTTATCCAGTGTTTCCATCAGACGCTGCTGTATCTGCGCCAGACCGCTGCTGACCGTTGGAATGATCTTGTAACCACCAAATTCGCGGATACCCGTCATCGCAGGTGCTTTAGGATAGAAGTCCATATCCACATACAGCGCACCGGTCACCAGGTTGCCAGTCTTCAGCGACCCGCGCAGACCACGTTCCATCAGTTGGGAGATATGCGTACCAATATCCTGATTTTCACCAATCTGATTAACCAGACGCTCAGGCTCAATGCGAATCAGAACCGGAATGCGGTAATCATCATCCAGCATCTGCTGAAGTCCCGGTACGAAGAAGGGGACTTGTCCCACCGTACCCAGACGAATTCCGCGGAACTCAACCGGTGCACCAGGTTGCAGACCACGTACGGAATCTTTGAAGAACATCAGGAAATCAACGTGATCGGTGTATAGCGCATCCTGAATGCTTTTTTGATCGTCAAAGAGTCGGAAGGCCGTATTCTCAGCAACCGGCTGCCCCAGCTCCAGGCCTTCGGGTACGTCAAAACTCACCCCACCACCAAACAGCGTTGTCAGCGACCCCATTTCAACACGCATGCCAGCGGAGGTGAGATCCACTGCGATACCGCTGTCTTTCCAGAAACGAACATTGCTGGTGACCAGCCGATCGTTGGGTGCGTTGATGAACAGCTGATAGCTGATAGCTCTTTTCTGCGGGTCAAAGGTACTTTTCTCAACCGAACCGACGCGATAACCGCGGAACAGCACCGGATCACCCGCCGTTAACTGGCCCGCTTTTTTGCTGTCGAGGATCACGCGGATACCTTTCGCATCAGGCGGTGCAAGTGGTGGAGAATCAAGAAGCTGGTATTTCCCCGGCGCATTCCCTTTAGAGCCCGGCTGCAGTTCAATATAGGCACCAGACAACAGCGTACCTAAGCCGCTGATCCCTTCTCGCCCGACCTGCGGCTTAACCACCCAGAAAACCGAATCACTGTGCAGGAGTTTTTCCATACCCGCATTCAACCGCGCCTTGATTTCAACATGCGTTAAATCGTCGGTCAGGATTGCGCTTTCAACGACACCCACATCCACACTACGGCTCTTGATGGTCGTTTTACCGCCCTCAATCCCCTCAGCATTGGTGGTAATAAGCGTCACTTCCGGTCCCTGATGGCTGTAATGATAAAACAGGATCCATGCACCGATCAGCGCAGTCACGATGGGGAAAATCCACACCGGTGACCAGTTCTTGACCTTCTGCACTTTCGCCTCTCCACTCTTATTTTCCATGCTCTTACTCTTCCTCATGGCTTGATTCAGGCTCACGATCCCACGATAAACGAGGGTCGAAGGTCATGGCCGCAAACATGGTCATAATCACGACCAGTGCAAACATTGATGCCCCCATCGCCGGATAAATACTCATCAATCCGCCCATCCGCACCAGTGCAGAGAGAACGGCAATAACAAACACGTCAATCATTGACCAGCGTCCGACAAACTCGACCACTTCATAGATCAGGTGCATTCGTTCGCTGTCGCGTTTTCCGTGCCCTTTTGCATCCCAGCAGAGCCACGCAATCGCGATCATTTTCAAGGTTGGCACCATAATACTGGCGATGAAGATAACGCCGGCGACAGGATAAGACCCTTCCCCCCACAGCAATATCACCCCGGCCAGGATCGTCGAGGGCATTTTGTCGCCGAGCAAATCAGTTATCATAATCGGCAAAATATTGGCGGGCAGATAAAGCATAATGGACGTCACCAGCAGCGCCATTGTCCACTGCAGGCTATTTTTACGGCGCACATGACCTTTCGTTTCGCAGCGCGGACACACGTCCAGATCTGCCGGCAGCACAGCGGTGCAGCACGGGCAAGAACGAAGCCCCTGACGGATACCTGGCACACCCACTTTCACCGTCTGCGCCAGCGTGGGAGCTGGTGCAATATCGTCCCACGCCCAGCGCCGGTCAACGCACTGGAAAGCGCGTAACTGCAGTACGCAGTACAGGCACCAGGGAATAAAGCTACTGCCAATCCCAACGTCACCGTAAGCCATCAGCTTCACGAAGCTGACCAGAATACCGGCCAGAAAAATCTCGGCCATCCCCCAGCTTTTTAACTGGAACAGGATCCGTGCAAGTTTAATCTTAAGGGAAGATGGCATCCGGACACGGTTGACCAGAAGCAGGATCACCACCAGACAAAACGCCGGGACAATCTGTACGAAGAGCAGGAAAAAGGTGCCAAGACTGCGTAATCTTCTGAGAACATCACGCCCGGGATTTCGAGTAAATCCACCTGGCTGGTGATCCCTCCCACCTTCATATAAATGAAGGGGAAGAGATTGGAGAGCAACAGCATAAACAATGCTGCCAGAGCATAAGCAGTGGGACGCTGCCGTGGCGCGTCCCACTCGGTTGTCAACGTTGCGCCGCAGCGTGGACACAGTGCTTTATGTCCGTGACCAAGCTCTGGCAACGCCACGAGCATATCGCATTGCGAGCATAATATATGCCTGTCGGCGTGGTGCTGGTCACACATATTTTATCCCTGGTTATGCGCCGTTTTTCAGAGACTCAAGGTACTCCCAGCGCTCAAATGCTTCTTCCAGCGCCTGCTCGGCCTGGGAGAGTTCAGCCAATACTTTCTGAGTATAGTCGTGTGGCTGCGTAAAGAATGACGCATCTGCGACCTGGGTTTGCAACGCTTCAACGGAGGCTTCCAGCTCTTCAAGGCGTTGTGGCAACCCTTCCAGTTCGCGCTGCAGGTTATAGCTCATTTTAGCAGGAGATTTTTTAACAGTTTCTGCTTTTGCGACAGCAGGTTCAGGTACATTTCTGGATTTTGCCTGTTTTTGCGCCAGAGATTGCGACTGCTGCCCTTTTGCATCGTGATAACCGCCTACATACTGTCCAATTCGGCCTTCACCTTCGAAGATCCAGCATTCGGTCACGGTGTTATCAACAAACTGACGATCGTGGCTAACCAGCATCACGGTTCCCTGATAGCCGTCAATCAGTTCTTCCAGTAATTCCAGCGTTTCGACATCCAGGTCGTTCGTCGGTTCATCGAGGATCAACAGGTTGCTTGGCTTCAGGAACAGACGCGCCAACAGAAGACGATTTCGCTCACCGCCGGACAGCGCACGCACAGGTGTCATCGCGCGTTTAGGGTGGAACAGGAAATCCTGCAGGTAACCCAGCACGTGGCGCGGCTTACCGTTAACCATGACCTCTTGCTTACCTTCGGCCAGGTTATCCATCACCGTTCTGTCCGGATCCAGTTCTGCACGGTGCTGGTCGAAATAGGCCACTTCAAGCTTCGTACCGCAGTGAATTCGGCCACTGTCGGCCTGCAGTTGCCCCAGCATCAGCTTCAGAAGCGTGGTTTTACCGCAACCGTTCGGACCGATAAGGGCAATTTTGTCCCCACGCTGTACCTGGGCGGAGAAGTCTTTCACCAGCACTTTGCCGTCAACCTGATAATTGACGTTTTCCATTTCAAAGACAATCTTACCGGAACGGGATGCCTCTTCGACCTGCATTTTGGCACTGCCCATCACTTCGCGACGCTCGCTGCGTTCACGACGCATGGCTTTCAGGGCGCGAACGCGACCTTCGTTACGGGTACGGCGGGCTTTGATACCCTGACGGATCCACACCTCTTCCTGCGCCAGCTTGCGGTCAAACTCCGCATTTTGCAGCTCTTCAACACGCAGGTTTTCTTCTTTTTCCAGCAGGTAGGTGTCGTAATCGCCCGGATAGGTGACCAGCTTGCCGCGATCGAGATCGACAATGCGCGTCGCCATATTGCGAATAAATGAACGGTCGTGCGAGATAAAGATGATGGTGCCGCTGAAGGTTTTCAGGAAGCTTTCCAGCCAGTCAATCGCTTCAATATCCAGGTGGTTCGTGGGTTCGTCCAGCAGCAGCACTTTCGGCCCGCTGACCAACGCACGCCCCAGCGCCGCTTTACGCAACCAGCCGCCTGACAGCGACGACAGCTCCATATCCGCTTCAAGACCAAGCTGTGCCAGTACCTCGTTAATGCGGTTTTCCAGCTGCCACAAGCCGTGGTGATCCAGCATCTCCTGGACTTTCGCCAGTTCGTTGAGGTTCTTGTCGCTTGGATCGGTCATCACCAGATGTGAAATCTCGTGATAACGCTTCAGGTATTCAGCCTGTTCAGAAATACCTTCGGCCACGAAATCGTAAACGCTGCCAGTCACATGACGCGGAGGATCCTGTTGCAGGCGGGAAACAATAAGATCCTGCTCGTAAACAATACGTCCGTCATCCAGACCCTGTTCGCGATTAAGAATTTTCATCAGCGTGGATTTGCCTGCGCCATTACGACCGACCAGACAGACACGCTCGTTATCTTCGATATGCAGTTCCGCATTATCAAGAAGCGGTGAATCGCTGAAAGAGAGCCATGCACCGTGCATACTAATTAAAGACATTTATTTTTCCTTTCAGGCCGCGGTAATCAACCAGCAGTTATGGATCTGACGGTTACGGGCGAAGTCCTGAGACAGCGTTTTTTGGCTGATTTCTTGTGCTTTCAGTCCCAGCGCCGCCAGGCCGTCGTGATCCATACGGAAGCCGCGTTTGTTGTTCGAGAACATAATAGTGCCGCCTTTACGCAGCAGGCGTTTCAGGTCCGTCATCAGGCGCAGGTGATCGCGTTGAACGTCAAAGCTATCTTCCATGCGCTTGGAGTTAGAGAACGTTGGCGGATCGATAAAGATCAGGTCGAACTGTTCATCAGTATCACGCAACCAGCCCAGCACGTCGGCCTGCATCAGACGATGCTGACGGCCAGTCAGGCCATTAAGGCGCAGGTTACGCTCTGCCCACTCCAGATAGGTACGGGACATATCCACCGTGGTGGTGCTGCGTGCGCCGCCCAGTCCTGCATGCACGCTGGCGCTGCCGGTATAAGAGAACAGGTTCAGGAAGTCTTTGCCTTTGCTCATCTGGCCCAACATACGACGGGCGATACGGTGGTCAAGGAACAGGCCGGTATCGAGATAATCGGTCAGGTTCACCCACAGGCGTGCGTTATATTCGCCCACTTCGATGAAATCGCCCTTTTCGCCCATCTTCTGGTACTGGTTTTTCCCTTTCTGACGCTCACGGGTTTTCAGCACCAGTTTGTTCGGCGCGATACCCAGCACTGCGATGGTTGCGGCAATCACGTCCAGCATACGCTGACGCGCTTTTTGCGCATCGATAGTTTTTGGCGGCGCATACTCCTGCACCACAACCCAATCGCCGTAACGATCAACCGCCACGTTGTACTCCGGCAGATCGGCGTCATACAGGCGATAGCATTCAATACCTTCCTGCTTCGCCCATTTTTCAAATTTCTTCAGATTCTTGCGCAGGCGGTTGGCGTAATCTTCCGCCACGCCAGATGGTTTACTGTCTGCCGCTTTTTCTGCCAGATGGTAGTTCTTCTGCACACAGTCCAGCGGGCCGTTTTTCGCTTTAAACTGGCGATCGGCACGCAATTGCAGGCAGCTCAACAGCTCTGGCGAGGCGCTGAACAGGGACAGATTCCAGCCGCCAAAATAGTCTTTCATATTTCGGCCCAGCAGGCTGTGCAGGGCAATCAGCGCCGGTTCGCTATCGAGACGCTCGCCGTACGGCGGGTTGCTGATAACCGTACCGTAAGGCCCTTTTGGCAGCGGATTGGTTAAGTTCGCGACGTCTTTCACTTCAAAGGTAACAAGCTCACCAATCCCGGCACGACGGGCGTTGCTGCGCGCACGTTCAATAACGCGAGGGTCGCTGTCAGAGCCGTAGAAATGGGAGGTGTACTCCGCCAGACCTTTACGCGCGCGGGTCTGTGCTTCGGCTTTGACCTCTTGCCAGATAGCTTCATCGTGCTGTGCCCAGCCACCAAAGCCCCAGTGGCCACGGTGTAACCCTGGCGCACGATCGGTTGCCAGCATCGCCGCTTCAATCAGCAGCGTACCGGAACCACACATCGGGTCGAGCAACGGCGTACCCGGCTGCCAGCCGGAACGCATCACAATGGCGGCGGCCAGGGTTTCTTTGATAGGTGCCATACCGGTGCGATCGCGGTAGCCACGCAGGTGCAAGCCCGCCCCGCTCAGATCCAGGGAAATACTGGCAGTATCACCGTTAAGCCACACGTTAATACGCAGATCCGGGTTTTCGCGATCGACGTTCGGACGTTCCTTATTTTTACGCGTGAAGCAGTCAACGATGGCATCTTTCACGCGCAGCGCACCGTACTGGCTGTTGCGGATCTCATCGTTCACGCCGTTGAAATGCACGGCAAAGGTGGCATTCGGGGTGAAGATCTCTGTCCAGTCGATCATCTGTACGCCGGTGTAGAGGTCAAGATCGCTATAGACCTTGCACTCTTTCATCGGCAGCATGATGCGCGACGCCAGACGGCTCCACATCAGGCTCTGGTAAATAAGCCGCGTGTCGCCCTCAAAATGGACACCACCCTGAACCACCTGGCACTCTTGCGCACCCAGGGTTTCCAGTTCAGTTTTTAACAGCTCTTCCAGCCCACGGGCCGTACTGGCAAACAGAGAATTCATATCGTCACTTTTACTCTAAGAAAATTGTCGCGCATTATAGCTAATATGGCGTGTATGTCATAAAGTTGAAGGCTTATTTTCATTCGAGGGACTGTGCAGTGGCGACGTTATCCAGGCTTTTTATCCATCCAGTGAAATCCATGCGCGGTATCGGCGTATCTCACGCGCTGGCCGACATGAGCGGATTTGCCTTCGATCGTATTTTTATGGTCACCGAGCCTGACGGCACGTTCATTACGGCGCGCCAGTTCCCACAAATGGTGCGTTTTACCCCTTCCCCACTTCATGACGGTTTGCACCTGACCGCGCCGGATGGTGAAAGTGTGGTGATTCGCTTTGCTGATTTTGCACCTGTCGATGCGCCAACGGAAGTGTGGGGTAACCATTTCACCGCGCGTATCGCACCCGATGAGATTAACCGTTGGCTAAGCGGGTTTTTCTCCCGTGATGTCCAGCTACGCTGGGTGGGTCCGGAGCTGACACGGCGCGTGAAGCGCCACGATGCGGTCCCGCTCTCATTCGCTGATGGCTTCCCTTTCCTGCTGACCAACGAAGCCTCGCTGCGTGATTTGCAAAGCCGCTGCAACGCCAGTGTCCAGATGGAGCAGTTTCGACCAAACCTGGTGGTGACCGGTACGGAAGCCTGGGAGGAAGACACCTGGAAAGTGATCCGCATCGGCAGCGTGATTTTTGACGTCGTGAAGCCCTGCAGTCGCTGCATTTTTACAACGGTAAGCCCGGAGAAAGGCCAAAAGCACCCTTCCGGTGAACCGCTGAAAACCCTGCAGTCATTCCGTACCGCGCAGGATAATGGCGATGTGGATTTCGGCCAGAACCTCATCCCGCGTTCAAGCGGCGTGATCCGCGTGGGTGATGAAGTGGAAATTCTCGCCCGTGGGTCCGCCAGGGTTTACGGCTCAGGCAATGAAGAAGAATCAACCGACGTTGAAAGCGAAGCCGAGTCTGTGGTGGATATTCACTGGCAGGGTAATGTCATCCGTGGCAACAATCAGCAAGTGTTACTTGAACAACTGGAGCAAGCGGGGATCCGCGTACCTTACTCCTGTCGGGCAGGTATCTGCGGGTGCTGTCGGATCAAACTGGTCGAGGGCGAGGTCAGTGCGCTGAAAAAATCAGCCATTGGCGATGACGGTACCATTTTATGTTGCAGCTGTATCCCGAGAACGTCGGTGCAGCTGGAAGCTTAAACAGCCTGTTCGAGGCTGAACGAATCCACATGAAGCTGCGGCTTCAGTCTGTCGTTCATCACCTTAATCGCATCACCAAGCTGCATCATTCGCCCGGCAATGGTTACGCCGGGCTGTGCCAGCAAACAGAGGGCGGCATTTTCGCCAGGCTCAACCACCAGCAGGTTAACCTCTTCTGCAGTATCACTCAGGCTCACACTGGCCGCATCGCCTGTTGCTGGCGTCCAGCTCATGCCATGTGCCAGAAAATGCCAGCTTTTCGGCATTTGCGGTTTCAGGAAACGGATCGCTACCAGCGCATTTAATACCAGCTCAGCGCGCTGTTCTTTGGACAGCACCAGATCCCGGCATTTTTCTTCAAACGAGAAATAAAGTGCAGCATCGTCAACGCAAAAGCCTGACGGTGAGAAAGCGTCCGGAGTTAACATTCGGCGTGCAAAACGAGAACGAAACAACATGCCATTGGCTAAATCGAGCATCATTCGATCATGCTCGTCGCAAAAATACCAGCGCCAGTTATCGTCAGGTTTAATTCGCATGTGTCTCTCCCGTCCCCAAACACCCTGTTCTAAAAATGTCCTGATTGTTGCTTCATTTATAGCGTCATTTAATAAAAGACCATAATGTCTAAATAAGCAACAATGACGGAATATAAAACAACCAGGGCTGGAAATAAAGCCCTGGTTGTCTGATTAGGAGAAAAGATTAGATGTAAGTAACGATTTCTTTAATCAGAGGCGGCCCTTTAAAAATAAAGCCGGAATAGATTTGCACCAGTGACGCACCCGCCGCCATCTTCTCACGGGCAGCAATCACGGAGTCGATCCCCCCCACACCAATAATCGGCAGACGACCTTTTAATTCGGCGGACAAGGCACGAATAATTTCTGTGCTTTTTAATTGTACCGGACGACCACTTAACCCACCCGCTTCGTCGCAGTTTTTCATTCCCTGAACGAGAGAACGATCGAGTGTCGTATTGGTCGCAATCACACCGTCGATATTATGGCGGACTAAACTATCAGCAACCTGGATCAATTCTTCAGCAGAAAGATCCGGGGCGATCTTAACCGCGACCGGAACATATTTATGGTGGATCGCCTGCAGCTCATTTTGTTTATTTTTTATGGCGGTCAAGAGATCGTCCAGCGCTTCGCCATATTGCAAAGTGCGCAGGCCCGGAGTATTCGGTGATGAAATATTCACCGCAATATAACCAGCATAGGCATAGACTTTTTCCATACAAATCAGGTAGTCATCTTTACCATGCTCAACCGGCGTGTCTTTATTTTTACCAATATTGATGCCTAATACGCCATCAAAATGGGATCTTTTGACGTTCTCAACCAGGTGATCAACGCCGAGGTTATTAAAGCCCATGCGGTTGATCAGCCCCTCTGCTTCAACCAGACGGAACAGACGCGGCTTGTCATTACCCGGTTGCGGGCGTGGGGTGACAGTACCGATTTCAATGGAGCCGAACCCCATTGCACCCAGAGCATCAATACACTCGCCATTTTTGTCCAGACCAGCCGCCAGACCCAGCGGATTCTTAAAGGTCAGGCCCATGCATTGCACAGGTTTTTCCGGCACGCGTTGACGCACCAGTGCAACCAGTGGTGTACCGGTAATACGGCGTAATTGCTGGAATGTAAATTCATGAGCGCGCTCAGGATCGAGCTGGAAAAGGGCTTTACGAACGAAGGGGTAGTACATGAACTCTCCTGGATTCCCGGTGTGCAAACCGGGAGGGGATTATGTGCGATCCTGCCCGGAAAGGGAATTGACCTGCGGCAAAAAATCAACGGAAAACGCAATCGTTTACCTCTGCGTACACTTCTTATGCAATTTTCTGCATTTAAATTTCATATAAATCATTTAGTGGAATAACCCCGCAATGTCACACTCCTGAAAATTGTTATCAATGTTAGATAAAAGCAAACAATTAGTTATAAGGAGCAATCATGCGCGTCATTACCCTGGCAGGAAGTCCTCGCTTTCCTTCTCGTTCCAGCGCACTACTGGAATATGCCCGCGAAAAGCTCAATGCCCTGGATGTGGAAGTGTGCCACTGGAACCTGCATAACTTCGAACCCGAAGATCTGCTCTACGCGCGCTTTGACAGCCCGGCACTCAAAACCCTGACAGAACAGCTCAAAGACGCTGACGGGTTAATCGTGGCGACGCCCATTTATAAAGCCTCTTTTTCCGGCGCGCTGAAAACCCTGCTCGACCTGCTCCCTGAACGCGCCCTGGACGGTAAGGTGGTTTTGCCGCTGGCAACAGGCGGGACAGTTGCCCATTTGCTGGCGGTGGACTACGCCCTGAAGCCGGTACTGAACGCGTTAAAAGCGCAGGAGATCCTGCACGGTGTCTTCGCTGATGACTCGCAGGTTATCGACTACCAGCACAAACCTCACTTTACGCCGAACCTACAAACCCGCCTCGATGGTGCGCTGGAAACCTTCTGGCATGCCCTGCACCGCCGGGATATCCAGGCACCTGCGTTTGGTCTGCCGCAAGGAGTCGCACATGTTTAACACCCTGACACGTATCGGGCTGGCAGGTCTGATTGCCCTCTCGTCGCTGGCTCATGCAGCACCGGAAAGTCTGCGCATCGGCTACCAGAAAGGCAGCATCAGCATGGTGCTGGCAAAAAATCATCAGCTTCTGGAAAAACGCTTCCCGGGCACAACATTTTCCTGGGTTGAGTTCCCGGCAGGGCCGCAGATGCTCGAAGCGCTTAACGTCGGAAGTATCGACCTCGGCAGCACCGGAGATATTCCGCCGATCTTTGCTCAGGCTGCCGGGGCCGATCTGGTTTACGTGGGTGTTGAGCCTGCAAAACCGAAAGCGGAAGTGATACTGGTTCCTGAAAATAGCGCGATTAAGAACGTTGCGGAACTCAAGGGTCACAAAGTGGCATTCCAGAAAGGTTCCAGCTCACACAACCTGCTGCTACGCGCCCTGCAGGAAGCCGGGCTGAAGTTCACCGACATTCAGCCCGTCTATCTGACACCTGCCGATGCGCGCGCCGCATTCCAGCAAGGTAACGTAGATGCCTGGGCTATCTGGGATCCGTACTATTCCGCCGCATTACTGCAGGGTGGTGTCCGGGTGTTAAAGGATGGTACCACGCTGAAACAGACCGGCTCGTTCTACCTCGCCGCGCGTCCGTATGCAGAAAAGAATGGTGCTTTTATCCAGGGCGTCCTCGATACCTTTACGCAGGCCGATGCCCTGACGCAAAGCCAGCGGCAGGAAAGTATAACTCTGCTGGCGAAAAGCATGGGATTACCTGAGCCAGTGATCGCCAGCTATCTTGACCACCGCCCCATCACCACTATCCGCCCTGTGGACGCACATGTTGCTGCACTCCAGCAACAAACCGCCGATCTCTTTTATCAAAATCACCTCGTTCCAAAGCAGGTGAACATTCGCGAACGTATCTGGCAACCCGCTGGCACTGAAGGAACCCAATTATGAGTCTGAATCTTTTCTGGTTTTTACCCGCCCACGGTGATGGACACTATCTTGGCACAGAAGAGGGTTCCCGCCCGGTTGATCACGCTTATCTGCAACAGATTGCCCAGGCAGCGGACAGGATCGGTTTTACCGGCGTGCTGATCCCCACCGGACGCTCCTGCGAGGATGCCTGGCTGGTCGCTGCATCGATGATCCCGGTGACTCAGCGTTTGAAATTCCTGGTCGCGCTGCGTCCTGCCGTGGTCTCCCCTACCGTGGCAGCACGTCAGGCCGCCACGCTCGACCGGCTCTCCAACGGGCGGGCGCTGTTTAACCTGGTCACGGGAAGCGATCCCCAGGAGCTGGCGGGCGACGGTGTGTTCCTCGATCACACGGAACGCTATGAAGCATCCGCCGAGTTCACCCGCGTCTGGCGACGTCTGCTTGAAGGCGAAACCGTCACCTTTGAAGGTAAACATGTGCATGTTCGCGATGCAAAACTCTACTTTCCGCCGGTACAACAGCCGCGCCCACCGCTCTATTTTGGCGGTTCTTCCGATGTGGCGCAGGATCTGGCCGCTGAGCAGGTTGATCTCTATTTGACCTGGGGCGAACCACCTGAACTGGTTAAAGAAAAAATAGCTCAGGTACGCGCCAAAGCAGCAGCTCATGGTCGCACCGTACGTTTTGGTATTCGCCTGCACGTGATTGTGCGTGAAACAAATGCAGAAGCCTGGCTGGCGGCCGACCGGCTTATCTCGCACCTGGATGAGGACACCATTGCCAGGGCGCAGGCAGCCTTCGCCAAAACCGATTCCGTGGGGCAGCACAGGATGGCGTCATTGCATAACGGTAAGCGCGAGGATCTGGAAATCAGCCCCAATCTGTGGGCAGGTGTGGGCCTGGTTCGCGGCGGTGCAGGTACCGCACTGGTGGGCGATGGCCCAACCGTCGCGGCGCGGATTAATGAGTACGCTGAGCTGGGCATCGACAGTTTTATTCTCTCCGGCTATCCGCATCTGGAAGAGGCGTACAACGTGGGCGAGCTGTTGTTCCCACATCTGGATGTCGCCATCCCGGAAATTCCGCAGCCTCGTTCGCTCCAGCTTCAGGGCGAAGCGGTCGCCAACGAGTTTATTCCGCGAAAAGCAGCACAAAGCTAAGGAGCACCTATGTCTGCCACCGCGCAAAAATGGCTGCTGCGTGCTGCCCCCTGGTTTTTACCCGTCGGTATTGTGGTGCTATGGCAACTGGCCTCCTCAACCGGCTGGCTGTCGAGCCGCATTCTGCCCTCTCCGGAGGGCGTTGTAGAAGCGTTTTGGACGCTGAGCATGAGCGGAGAGCTGTGGCAGCACCTGGCCATCAGTTCGTGGCGTGCCGTGATTGGCTTTTCAATTGGCGGAAGTATCGGCCTGATCCTCGGCCTTATCAGCGGCCTTTCCCGCTGGGGAGAACGGTTACTGGACACCTCCATTCAGATGCTGCGTAACGTGCCACATCTGGCATTGATCCCGCTGGTCATTTTGTGGTTTGGCATTGATGAAAGCGCCAAGATTTTTCTTGTGGCGCTGGGGACGCTGTTCCCCATTTATATCAATACCTGGCACGGGATCCGCAGTATCGATCGCGGGCTGGTGGAGATGGCGCGCAGCTACGGTTTATCCGGTTTAGCCCTCTTTATTCATGTGATCCTGCCGGGTGCTCTGCCTTCTGTTATGGTTGGCGTGCGTTTCGCACTCGGCCTGATGTGGCTAACGCTGATCGTGGCTGAAACTATCTCGGCCAACTCCGGTATTGGTTATCTGGCGATGAACGCCCGCGAGTTCCTGCAAACGGACGTGGTGGTGGTCGCCATCATTCTTTATGCCCTGCTCGGCAAACTCGCCGACGTCAGCGCCCAGTGGCTGGAGCGTAGCTGGCTGCGCTGGAACCCGGCTTATACCACTCTGGAGGCCAGAGCATGAATACTGCCCGACTGAATCAGGGGACACCGTTGCTGTTGAATGGCGTCACTAAACGCTACGGTGAAAACACCATTCTTAATGCACTGGATCTGCATATTCCCGCCGGGCAATTTGTGGCCGTTGTCGGTCGTAGCGGCGGCGGAAAAAGCACTTTGCTGCGCCTGCTGGCCGGTCTGGAGACTCCCAACGGCGGGGAGATTCTGGCGGGCACGACACCGCTGGCGAATATTCAGGACGATACCCGCATGATGTTTCAGGACGCACGCCTGCTGCCGTGGAAAACGGTTATCGACAACGTCGGGCTGGGTCTGAAAGGCAACTGGCGGGAAGAGGCCAGGCAGGCGCTGACCACCGTTGGGCTGGAAAATCGCGCGGGTGAATGGCCCGCAGCATTATCAGGCGGACAAAAACAGCGCGTGGCGCTGGCGCGGGCACTGATTCATCGCCCTGGCCTGCTGCTGCTGGATGAACCGCTTGGGGCACTCGACGCCCTGACGCGTATCGACATGCAGGATTTGATTGTCTCTTTATGGCAGGAGCACGGATTTACGGTATTGCTGGTGACACATGATGTCAGCGAAGCCGTGGCGATGGCCGACCGCGTACTGCTGATAGAGGAGGGAAAAATTGGGCTGGATCTGACTGTCGATATTCCGCGCCCACGTCGCGTGGGGTCAGCAAGACTGGCAGAGCTGGAAGCGGAAGTGCTGGATAGAGTGATGAAGCGTGGAGAAACTGAGTTACAGCGAGTGAAAGCTAATGCCTGATGCCCTCTCCCCAGCCCTCTCCCACAGGGAGAGGGCGGGTTAACTTTTATATCAGGCCAGTGCCTTGGTGATCTTCTCAAACAGATCGCCAGACAGGTTTTCCAGCCCTTTCAGTTGCTCAAGCGCGGCACGCATTTTCGCCTGACGCTTCGCATCGTAGCGTTTCAGACGGATCAGCGGCTCAATCAGACGAGACGCCACCTGCGGGTTACGGCTGTTCAGCTCGGTCAGCATCTCTACCATGAACTGATAACCGCTGCCATCTTCTGCGTGGAAAGCTGCCGGGTTGCTGCTGGCAAACGCACCAATCAGGGAACGCACGCGGTTCGGGTTGCTCATGGTGAAGGAGCGGTGCTTTAACAGACTGCGTACGGTACTCAGAACATCGGCAGACGGGCTGGTAGACTGCAGAATGAACCACTTGTCCATTACCAGACCATCCTGGTGCCATTTGTCATCGTACTCCTGCATCAGCGCATCACGGCACGGCAACTCAGCGGCAACGCTTGCAGCCAGAGCCGCCAGGGCATCGGTCATGTTATCGGCTTCGTGGTACTGCTTGCTCACCAGCGTGTTTGCCAGTTCCACTTCACCGAAGGCCAGATAGCGCAGGCAGGTGTTGCGCAGGGAACGTTTGCCGATATCAGCATGTTCCACGCGATACTCATCCAGCTTGTTGGCGTTGTAAATCGCCAGGAATTCGTCTGCCAGCTCGGTCGCCAGCGTACGGGTCAACGCTTCACGCACCGCCACGATAGCAATCGGGTCGATAATTTCGAACAGTTCAGCGATTTCGCTCGCAGAAGGCAACGTCAGAATTTCAGCCGCCAGCGCCGGGTCAATCTTCTCATCCAGCAGAATAGCGCGGAACGCGTCAGCAACATGCACAGGCAGAGACAGCGGCTGACCCTGTTGATGGCGGTTCACGTTCAGCTTGATGTAGGTCGCCAGCAGACTTTGTGCCGCATCCCAGCGAGAGAAGTCGTTGCGCGCGTGACGCATCAGGAACGTCAGTTGTTGATCGCTCCACTTGTACTCCAGTTTCACCGGTGCGGAGAATTCGCACAGCAGCGCTGGCACCGGCTGGAAGTAGACGTTATCAAAGATAAAGGTCTGCTCTGCCTGGGTCACGTTCAGTACATGATGTACCGGATGACCGCCCTTCTGCAGGGGGATCACTTTACCTTCGTTATCGTACAGTTCAATGCTGAACGGGATGTGCAGCGGATGTTTCTCTTCCTGCTCAGCCGTTGGCGGCGTGCGCTGGCTGATAGTCAGGGTGTAATGCTCGGTTTCCGGGTTGTAATCATCTTTGACGGTCACAACGGGCGTACCGGCCTGGCTGTACCAGCGGCGGAAGTGAGAGAGATCGACGTTAGACGCGTCTTCCATCGCCTGCACAAAGTCGTCACAGGTGGCTGCGCTGCCGTCGTGACGCTCGAAATAGAGCTGGATCCCTTTCTGGAAATTCTCTTCGCCGAGCAGGGTGTGGATCATGCGGATAATTTCAGATCCTTTTTCATACACCGTCAGGGTGTAGAAGTTGTTCATCTCGATGACTTTATCCGGGCGGATCGGGTGTGCCATTGGGCTGGCATCTTCCGCAAACTGCAGACCACGCATGGTACGGACGTTGTTAATACGGTTCACCGCACGCGACCCCAGATCGGAGCTGAACTCCTGGTCACGGAAGACGGTTAAGCCCTCTTTCAGGCTCAACTGGAACCAGTCGCGGCAGGTCACACGGTTACCGGTCCAGTTATGGAAATACTCATGGCCGATAACACGTTCGATATCGAGATAATCTTTATCGGTTGCGGTATCGGTACGCGCCAGCACATATTTGGAGTTGAAGATGTTAAGCCCTTTGTTCTCCATCGCGCCCATGTTGAAGAAGTCGACGGCGACGATCATATAGATATCGAGATCGTATTCGAGGCCAAAGCGCTCTTCGTCCCACTTCATGGAATTAATCAGCGACGTCATCGCCCACGGCGCACGGTCGAGGTTACCACGGTCAACAAACAACTCCAGCGCCACATCGCGGCCGGAACGAGTCTTGAAGGTATCGCGCAGCACGTCAAAATCACCGGCCACCAGCGCAAACAGGTAACACGGTTTCGGGAACGGATCCTGCCACTGTACCCAGTGACGACCATTTTCCAGCTCGCCTTCACCTACACGGTTACCGTTGGAGAGCAGGAAGGGATAGAGGGTTTTATCAGCGATAATTTTGGTGGTAAAGCGCGCCAGCACATCCGGACGATCCAGATACCAGGTGATGTGGCGGAAACCTTCCGCTTCACACTGAGTACACAGCGCCACACCGGACTGGTAAAGCCCTTCCAGCGCAGTGTTCGCGGCGGGGCTGATTTCATTCACGATGCGCAGCGTAAAGTGTTCCGGCAAGTTGTTAATAACCAGCTGGTTGCCTTCTTCTTTATAGTCAGACCACGCTTCATCATTAATGTGCAGGGAAACCAACGTCAGATCTTCACCATCAAGACGCAGCGGGACGGCCGTCGCGCTGTGGCGCGTCACCTGGCTTACCGCCGTTACAACGGTTTTTGTGGCATCCAGGTCAAAAGTCAGATCGATATCGCTAATCAGGTAATCCGGCGCACGGTAGTCGTGGCGGTATTTGGCTTGTGGCTGTTGTGTCATAGAAAACCTTATGCATCGTTTGTCGAGTAACGATTCAATATATTCCTGTTGTGTAAAACGCGCTATGCAGAATGTTCATCTTTTCAGGTGCAAGCACCTTTTTTCGCTACATTTTTATAACATGGGGGCACAAAATGCCCTCGACCATAAAGGCAGCTTATGTTGTGATCGGGGTTCAATAAATCACTAAACAAGGTATACTCCGGAGTTGTTTATTGTACTAAACGCTCCTGTGAGAGGATGCTACTGCGCACCTATGACTCAATTCGCTTCTCCTGTTCTGCATACGTTGCTGGATACCGACGCGTATAAACTGCATATGCAGCAAGCCGTTTTCCACCATTATTATCATGTCCATGTCGCGGCGGAATTCCGCTGTCGGGGCGACGACTTGCTGGGTATCTACGCAGACTCTATTCGTGAACAGGTCGATGCTATGCAGCACCTGACGCTGCAGGACGACGAATATCAGTGGCTTTCCGGCCTGCCTTTCTTTAAAGCTGACTATCTGAACTGGCTGCGCGATTTTCGCTATAAGCCGGAGCAGGTCGTCGTCACCAATGATAACGGTAAGCTGAATATTCGCCTTGAAGGTCCGTGGCGTGAAGTGATCATGTGGGAAGTGCCGCTTCTGGCGGTGATCAGTGAGTTGGCTCACCGCTACCGCTCTCCGGAGATGGGTGCTGAGCAGGCGCTCGCCTCGCTGGAGAATAAACTGGTTGAGTTCTCGCAGTTAACCGAAGGGCTGGATATATCCCGGTTCCGGTTGATGGACTTTGGCACGCGCCGCCGCTTCTCGCGCGACGTTCAGCAGGCTATCGTTGAGCGTCTGCAGCAAGAGCCCTGGTTCGTTGGCACCAGTAACTACGATCTTGCCCGCCGCCTGAACCTGACGCCAATGGGTACCCAGGCGCACGAATGGTTCCAGGCCCACCAGCAAATCAGCCCCGATCTGGCTAACAGCCAGCGTGCTGCATTGGCCGCATGGCTGGAAGAGTACCCGAATCAGCTGGGAATTGCCCTCACCGACTGCATTACGATGGATGCTTTCCTGCGGGACTTTGGCCCTGTGTTTGCTGAGCGTTATCAGGGTCTACGCCATGACTCCGGAGACCCGGTTGAATGGGGTGAAAAAGCGATAGCCCACTACAAGAAACTGGGTATTGATCCGATGAGCAAGGTGCTGGTCTTCTCCGATAATCTCGATTTAGCAAAAGCGGTCGACCTCTATCGTCATTTCGCCTCAAGAGTGAACCTGAGTTTCGGGATTGGTACCCGTTTGACCTGTGACATCCCCCAGGTGAAACCTCTGAACATCGTGATAAAACTGGTGGAATGTAACGGCAAGCCTGTCGCGAAGCTCTCCGACAGCCCGGGTAAAACCATCTGCCACGATAAAGCATTTGTGCGTGCTTTGCGTAAAGCCTTCGACTTACCGCAGATAAAAAAAGCCAGTTAATCCCCTCGGGAGCCTTGCAGGCTCCCCTTCTCTTATTTATTTCCGATTTCTTCTCTTTTGACTGCGAAATCTGCTTGTCTGATGGCAGATGCCAGGTAACATAGATATCCCCCCCATGTAAGGGCGGACAAGTGTTTATTTTTTCCGACTATTAACAGAGAGAATATTATGAGCGTTGTGCCTGTAGCCGACGTACTCCAGGGCCGTGTCGCCGTTGACCAAGAAGTCACCGTGCGCGGATGGGTGCGTACTCGTCGAGATTCTAAAGCTGGCATCTCCTTCCTCGCCGTCTATGACGGTTCCTGCTTTGATCCTGTACAGGCCGTCATTAATAATTCTCTGCCCAATTACAATGATGACGTTCTGCACCTGACAACGGGCTGCTCCGTTATTGTCACCGGGGTTGTTGTTGCCTCTCCTGGTCAGGGTCAGAGTTTCGAAATTCAGGCATCTGCGATTGAAGTGACTGGCTGGGTTGAAGATCCGGACACCTACCCGATGGCGGCAAAACGCCACAGTATCGAGTACCTGCGTGAAGTCGCGCACCTGCGTCCGCGTACCAACCTGATTGGTGCGGTTGCTCGCGTCCGCCATACTCTGGCACAAGCGCTGCACCGCTTCTTCGACGAGCAGGGCTACTTCTGGGTGTCGACCCCACTGATCACCGCCTCCGATACCGAAGGTGCTGGCGAAATGTTCCGCGTTTCTACGCTGGATATGGAAAACCTGCCGCGGACACCGGAAGGGAAAGTGGACTATGACAAAGATTTCTTTGGTAAAGAGTCCTTCCTGACGGTCTCCGGCCAGCTCAACGGCGAAACCTATGCCTGTGCGCTGTCGAAGATCTACACCTTCGGCCCAACGTTCCGTGCGGAAAACTCTAACACCAGCCGTCACCTGGCGGAATTCTGGATGCTGGAGCCAGAAGTGGCATTCGCCAACCTGGACGACGTGGCAGGTCTGGCAGAAGCGATGCTGAAATATGTCTTCAAAGCGGTGCTTGAAGAACGCGCTGATGACATGAAATTCTTCGCTGAGCGCGTAGACAGCGATGCGGTTGCTCGTCTGGAACGTTTCGTCTCTGCCGACTTCGCGCAGGTTGATTACACCGACGCGGTGGCAATCCTTGAAAAATGCGGTGAGAAATTTGATAACCCGGTTTACTGGGGTGTTGACCTGGCTTCCGAGCATGAACGCTATCTCGCAGAGAAGCACTTCAAAGCGCCGGTTGTCGTGAAAAACTACCCGAAAGACATCAAAGCCTTCTATATGCGCCTTAACGAAGACGGTAAAACCGTTGCCGCGATGGACGTACTGGCTCCGGGCATTGGTGAAATCATCGGTGGTTCACAGCGTGAAGAGCGTCTGGATGTGCTGGATGCACGTATGGCGGAAATGGGTCTTAATAAAGAAGACTACTGGTGGTACCGCGATCTGCGCCGCTACGGCACCGTTCCACACTCTGGTTTCGGTCTGGGCTTCGAACGTCTGATTGCCTATGTGACTGGTGTTCAGAACGTCCGTGACGTTATTCCGTTCCCACGTACGCCACGCAGCGCGACCTTCTAATCCCCGCGCAATTTAAAATGGCCAGTTTCTACTGGCCATTATTTTATTCTGCATTGTCAATTTTCGTCAGCTCAAAGTCAGCATCTTTAAACCACAACCCCGTCATAACCACTACCTGTTACGTTTTGTTTCCGTGAAATATCTGTGAACAAAAAATAAACCACACTCTTATTGCAGTTAATCCATCTCTGATTCTTTAGCACAAAATTCAACCAAATTCATAGCCATCCAGAAGGCTGAATAAGATCATAAGAAAAAATGAGCCGTTTAGCCTCTGTTTATAGGAATTGCCTTTAGCCAAATTAAATATAAGAAATTCATATAGATAGCAATAAACACGTCGTTTAATTAGCCAACTAGTTCTGAAATTTGAGATGGTTCACAAAGTTCCCTAAAATACACATTTAGTTACACATAATTTCTTTTTGTTACCTAATCTTGAGGGTTGTAGCATTTTCAGGCTAGCGAAACGGTTCTATGAATGGAAAGATGCCTGTCAGATACATAAAGACACCAAACTCTCATCAATAGTTCCGGAAATATTTATTGACAGAATTTATTGACGGCAGTGGCGAGTGTCATAAAAAAACCAATGAGGGTAATAAATAATGATGAAGCGCAATATCCTGGCAGTGGTTATCCCTGCCCTGCTGGTAGCCGGTGCAGCTAACGCTGCAGAAATCTATAACAAAAACGGCAACAAACTGGACTTCTACGGTAAAGTTAACGCCGAGCACGATTTCGTGACCTCTGGTGACAACACCAACAACAACGACGCAACTTATGCGCAGCTTGGTTTCAAAGGCGAAACTCAGATCAACGACCAGTTGACCGGTTATGGCCAGTGGGAATACCGCTTCATGGCGAACCAGGCTGAAGGTACTGCTCAGTCAAACAAAAACCGTCTGGCCTTCGCAGGTCTGAAAGCGGGTGACGCTGGCAGCATCGACTACGGTCGTAACTACGGTATCGTATACGACGTAGAATCTTACACCGATATGGCTCCGTCCTTCTCCGGTATGACCTGGGGCGGTAACTATGTTGATAACTTCATGACCAGCCGTAGCACCGGCCTGCTGACCTACCGTAACAGCGATTTCTTCGGTCTGGTTGACGGTCTGAGCATGGGTATTCAGTACCAGGGTAAAAACGACCGTACTGACGTTAAAACCGCTAACGGTGACGGCGTAGGTTACTCTCTGGGTTACAACTTCGGCGAAGGCTTCGGTGCAATCGCATCTTACAGCAACGCTAACCGTACTCTGAAACAAAAAGCTGACGGTGAAGGCGACAAAGCTGAAGCATGGGGTCTGGGTCTGAAATATGACGCCAACAACATCTACCTGGCAACCACCTATGCTGAAACCCGCAACACCACCCGTACCGGTACTGACGGTGACGCTGGCTTCGCGAACAAAACTCAGAACTTCGAAATCGTTGCTCAGTACCAGTTCGACTTCGGTCTGCGTCCTGCAATCTCCTACGTTCAGACCAAAGGTAAAGACCTGGCTGGCGTGACCAACTCTAAAGGTACCTTCAAAGGTGGTGATGCAGATCTGGCTAAATTCGTCCAGGTTGGCGCAACTTACTACTTCAACAAAAACTTCAACGTGTGGGCTGACTACTACATCAACCTGCTGGACAAAGACACTGCATATGCTGAAACCGTTGGCGGCCTGAACGGCAACGACGACATGGCAGCTGTTGGTGTGACTTACCAGTTCTAATCAGTACACCACTTTGTTATATGCTTAATGAACAGGGCTTCGGCCCTGTTTTTTTTATGCCTGATAGTAAAAAATGGCGACTTTTGAAAAGCCGCACGCTTTTCGTCGCAAACGGTTGGCATTTTGTAAATCTACCGTTAACCTGATAGCGGATTTCACTTCTGTCATCACAATGGAACTTCGTCATGTTTGAGAACATTACCGCCGCTCCTGCCGACCCTATTCTGGGCCTGGCCGATCTGTTTCGTGCCGACGACCGCCCTGGCAAAATCAACCTGGGTATTGGTGTATATAAAGATGAAACCGGCAAAACTCCGGTACTGACCAGCGTTAAAAAAGCTGAGCAGTATTTGCTGGAAAATGAAACCACCAAAAACTACCTCGGTATTGATGGTATCCCTGAATTTGGTCGTTGCACTCAGGAACTGCTGTTCGGTAAAGGCAGCGCAATTGTGAGCAGCAAACGCGCTCGCACAGCACAAACCCCTGGCGGTACCGGTGCACTGCGCGTTGCGGCGGATTTCCTTGCGAAAAACACCGCGGTTAAGCGTGTGTGGGTAAGCAACCCGAGCTGGCCGAACCACAAGAGCGTCTTTAACTCTGCAGGTCTGGAAGTGCGCGAATATGCCTATTACGATGCGGCAAACCACGCTCTGGACTTCGATGGCCTGCTGGCAAGCCTGAGCGAAGCCCAGGCGGGCGACGTGGTACTGTTCCACGGTTGCTGCCATAACCCAACCGGTATCGATCCGACGCTGGCGCAATGGACTCAACTGGCTAAACTGTCCGTTGAAAAAGGCTGGCTGCCACTGTTCGACTTCGCATACCAGGGCTTTGCTCGTGGTCTGGAAGAAGATGCAGAAGGTCTGCGCGCGTTCGCGGCCGTGCATCAGGAGCTGATTGTTGCGAGCTCTTATTCCAAGAACTTTGGCCTGTACAATGAGCGCGTAGGTGCCTGTACGCTGGTCGCCGCTGACGAGCAGACCGTTGACCGTGCGTTCAGCCAGATGAAGTCTGTGATCCGCGCCAACTACTCTAACCCACCGGCACACGGTGCATCTGTCGTTGCAACGATCCTGAGCAATGACGCGCTGCGCGCTATCTGGGAACAAGAGCTGAACGATATGCGTCAACGCATTCAGCGTATGCGCTTGTTGTTCGTGAACACCCTGGCAGAGAAAGGGGCTGACCGTGACTTCAGCTTCATCATCAAACAGAACGGCATGTTCTCTTTCAGCGGCCTGACAAAAGAACAGGTTCTGCGTCTGCGTGAAGAGTTTGGTGTGTATGCTGTGGCCTCTGGTCGTGTGAACGTTGCAGGCATGACGCCGGACAATATGGCACCACTGTGCGAAGCGATTGTCGCAGTGCTGTAATCTGCACCCACAAAAAAGCCTGCATCATGCAGGCTTTTTTTTATCTCATTCAGATTTACCAGACAGGCATTTCATCCTGAAGGAACGGGTTATGTAATCGTTCATAACCCAGCGTCGACATCGGGCCATGCCCAGAGATAAACGTCACGTCGTCACCCAGCGGCAATAACTTCTGTTTAATCGACTGAATCAACTGCCCGTGATCGCCGCGCGGGAAATCACTGCGTCCTACCCCACCTTTGAAAATCACATCGCCGGAAATCAGCAGACGAGACTGGTCATCAAAGAAGACGATATGGCCTGGCGTGTGTCCAGGACAATGCAACACCTGTAAAGTCACATTCCCTACGTTAATGCGATCTCCTTCGTTCAGCCAACGATCGGGCGTCAACGGCAGACACTCATCAAGACCAAACATGCGGCTTTGGGCGGGTAAACCCTGCAGCCAGAACTCATCTTCTTTTTCCGGGCCAATCACCGGCACACCATAGTGCTGCGCCAGCTCTGCCGCTGCGCCAACGTGGTCGAGATGACCATGCGTCAGCAAAATCTGCATCAGCGTTACACCACTGGCGGCGACTTCCTGCTTGATTTTCTCAGCGTCACCGCCGGGATCGACAAGCGCGGCCAGTTTGGTTTGCTCGCACCAGATTAATGAACAATTCTGGGAGAACGCGGTAACCGGAATAATACGATAGTTCATACTGCTCCTGTGTTTCGTTATTACCAGTGCCGAACTGGACCGGTATCAATATGCACAAAGTTGCTGCTAGGGTAATATCCTACACCACCTGCGCGCATAGATAACGCAGCTTTGCGAATATTGGCTAACGAAACGCCTTCAATATGGAAGTCCATTGCCTGTCCCTTCGTGTGATAGCTTTTTTTCGCTACCCCGCGACTGTGGGCGCGCAGTTCGTTATTGGTATCAATGGAACGATAGCCAGAAACGAGCTGTACCGGCTTGCTGGTACCCAGCAGGCCCTGAAGGCGGAACAACTGATCAAATAATCCTGGGTCGATGGCTTTTATTTTATTCGCGCGGAAATCACGGAAAAAATGGTTTAGTCTTGCTAATTCATCCTGAATATAGCCTCTGCCATCGAAGAACTCCGCTTTTAGCGACTCACCGGTATGAAGATTGTTGAGCGTTAAAATACGCGGACGAGGTGTCGAGAGGGTGGCAAATGCTGGCGTCGGCAAGATGGCCGCTGCGCCAAGCGCAACACCACCTAACGCCAGCAGTTTGCGGCGATTAGCGTCAAATTTGTCCATGATAATCAGGTCTACAGGTCAATGTTTATCGTATATATGCTTAGCGCACGAAGGGCACCTTAACTGGCAAAAGCCACTACGTCAAGGCACCCAACCCCAGCAAATACGCGGCCTCCAGCCATATTGCCGCGTATTCGCCATAACTTACGACACCCCATTTTCCCGAACTACTTCATTTACCTGATTAATTGTTCAGCTTTTGACAAAATTTGTGCGCCCGATCGCGCAGTGAGATCATAATTGTAAATATCTGTACGATACTGGGTACGTCCATCTTCGCCAACAAATGCCGTCAGGTAGTAAAGATTGACGGGAATGTTGTGTCGAATATTGACGTAACGTGTATCTCCTTGTTTCAAGGCATCGGAGATACGCGTATCGTTCCAGCCCGCATCCTGCAACAGCATATTCGCCAGTTCCGACGCTTTATTCACGCGCACGCAACCGGAGCTAAGTGCTCGCGTATCTTTCTGGAACAAATTGTGGTTCGGCGTATCGTGCAGATAAATCGCTTCTGAGCTCGGCATGTTGAATTTATAGCGTCCCAGCGAATTGCGCGCGCCAGGAGCCTGCTGGAAACGGAACGGTAGATTAGATGCCGTAATGGTCGACCAGTCTACCATCGATGGATCAATCGCCTCTTTGCTGTTCCAGCCTCGCATCACCGAGTACCCATGACGTTCCAGATACCCCGGGTCGTTCCAGACCTTAGGCAGAATGTCTTTACGCGCCAGCGTTGGCGGCACGTTCCACGGAGGGTTAACCACCACGTTATTCAGCGCGCTGCTCATCAACGGCGTTTTGCGGTCAGGACGCCCGACAATCACCCGCGAGGCCAGCACTTCGCTACCGTTCTGGTAATAAACCAGAGAGTAAGCGGGAATATTGACCATGATGCCTGTAGATAACGTACCCGGCAGCAAACGCAAACGCTGGATATTCAGCGCCAGCACCCCGGCTCGCTGTGCAGGAGAGACATTCAGCCAGTCACGCGTTGACTGACCGATCACACCGTCATCCCCTAATCCCTGAGCGGCCTGGAACTGCTTAACCGCCGCCACCAGTTCGCGGTCGTAAGCCGCCGGTTTATCGCTAAGCGCTACCGTTTTCGTCTCTTTCACCGCTGCGGAGGGGCTGACAACAACGCCTTGCGGGTCATCGCCAGGCAGCGCAATTTTTGGCCCACCGTTCAGAATGCCTGAACGGCGAAGGATCTCGCGCAGTGCCGGAACATCGCTGCTCCACTGCCCCGGACGAAGCGATCCCGTTCCCCGTAACTGCGGCCACGGCCGGGAATCAGCCACCAGCGCAAGTAACGATTGATGCATCGTTGCATATTGTGGATGTGCCGGGGCAAGGCTGGCGATAAAACGCGGCAGCTCGCCATTGTCCAGCGCCAGTTGCCACTGGTTAATGACCGACAGCGCAGGCGTCGCCAGTTTGTACGGTTTGTCACTGTATAACCAGCGGTTGCCATTCACCGGGATCCCCGCCACAAACTGGAGGTAGCCCATCATGGCATCGGAGAGCACAACATCCCGCGCCAGGCCCGTCACGGCAGGGTCGGTCAGGCGTTCAACCCAGGTGGTAAACTGTGGCTGAAAACCGGCAATCGCCACTTCTGCCAGCTGTTGCTGGAAGGCTCGTACCGCCTCGCGATTTTCCCACATCGGTTTCATATCGCGCGCGGCATAAAGCAGCGTGAGCTGGTTAATATAAGCAGGCGTGTAGCCGGATGGCAGCCCGGACTGGAGCTGCTGACGAAGAGATTCTGTGTCGATACCTTCAGGTAGCGGCTTAATACCGGCCATAATGGCCGTCGCGGGCGACTGATCCAGCGGCTGCGACAACGACGTTGGCTGTGCGCCTATCGTCGCAGAACTGTCAGTCGGTACCATTTCAGGCTCGTCGGCCTGTGCGGTGAACAGTGGAGCAAACGTCACTGCCAGGCACAAACTCAGCGCTGACAACTGACGACCACGAATTTTCTTTAGCAACATCCCTTGCCCCCTGTTTTCTCACGACATGCCCATCACATTGGGGCTTTTCTTCATTATAGGTAGGCCAAAAACGGGTTGCCTTACCTTATGTAAAGAAGTTTAAAGATAACGTAGCCGTAAGCACAAGTTAAGTGTACAAAAAAAAGCGGCGCTTATGCGCCGCTCATTGTAACAAAACGCCTCAGGAAGCGTCCGCCGTTCCCGGCAACGACTCCGGTGGTTGCGGTGCAAAACCACGCAACCCGACAACGTGTACATGTTCACTGTTCTGGAACACTTTACGCACCAGCTTATAGGTAGTGCCTTTTTCCGGGCTGATATTTTCTGGCGCGGCAATAATGAGCTGCATATCCAGACGATCGCACAGCTCAAACAGCGTCGCGATGGAGCGGGCGTCAAGACGCGCGGCTTCGTCAAGGAACAGCAGACGGCATGGGGAGATATCTTTACCACGCAGACGACGCGCTTCATCTTCCCAGCTCTGTACCACCATCACCAGAATCGACATACCTGTGCCGATAGCTTCACCGGTAGACAGCGCACCGGACTCCGCACGCAGCCAACCGTCAGAACCACGGTTAACCTCAACTTCCATTTCCAGATAGTTGCGGTAATCCAGCAGCTCTTCGCCGATGGTTTGCGGCGTACGTTGCCCCATATCAATCTGCGGATTCAGGCGTTGATACAGTTTCGCCAGCGCCTCGGAGAAGGTCAGACGGTTGCTGTTGAACAGATCCTGATGCTGTTCATGCTGCTCAGACAACACATCCAGCAGCGTTGCATGCGCTTCGCGTACGTTCACGTTCAGACGCACGCTGTTTACCTGGCCAAACGACACGCTCTGCAGTCCCTGGTTCAGCTGGCGGATACGGTTCTGCTCGCGCTGAATGGTTTTGCGAATGATGTTCGCCACGCTGCGGGAGCTGATAGCCAGTTTCTGCTCGCGGGAGGTCAGCTCTTCCGTCAGGCGGCCCAGTTCGATTTCCATCTGTTCAATGGCTTCAACCGGATCGTCGGTACGGATGATGTCCTGACGAATACGTTCACGCAGATGCTGATAAACGGCAACGAAGAACTGAATTTTACGCTCAGGACGTTTCGGATCTTCTGACATGCGCAACACGTCACGCAGGTGTTCGTTATCCGCCACCGCCAGACGCAGCGCACCCAATGCCTTATCCGACATGGAGCGCAGTTCATCCGCAGAGAGATACGCCAGCTCGCGACGGTGCAGACGACGTTCAACGTTATTGTCTTTCACCATGCGCATCACGGCGCACCAGCCCGCCTTCGCGGACACGACCTGCTCGCGCATTTCGTGATAATCGCGCTCCAGCTTGCGCAGGCGACGGGTCAGGTTATCCATTTCCGCTTCACAGAAGGTCAGCGCTTTTTCCAGCTGGTTGCGGCGCGCACGGTTATTGCTGAGCTGGCTGTGCAGTTCATCACGACGAATACGCGCTCGCTCTTCTGCACCGCTGTCGGCACGCACGCCGATATCCTGCAGCTCTTTTTGCAGATCGTTTAACAGCTCTTTCTTGGTGTCATAAGAACTTTTCAGTGAGGCCAGAACCTGGTTGTACTGACTCAACTGAGCCGCGTGGCTACGCATCGCTTCACGGGCACGGGTACGTTCCGCCTCTGCCTGCTCAAGGCGCTGGCGCAGCTTTTCATTCAGATCGCTGTTGCCGCTCAGCATTTCCGCCGAATCGGAGTAACCGAAGTGAGCACGACGCTGCACGACTTCCGTCAGGGCAAACGCCTGCTGACGCGCTTCGCGCTGCACCTGCTGAGACCAGGCATAATCTTCTTTTAACTGTTCAAACTGCTCCGGATCGCTCTGAAGAACGGAGACAACCGGCTCCAGTTTCGCCAGTTGATTGCCGTGTTGCTGCACGAAACGTGCCGCTTCCTGGGCTTCGTCCAGGCGTTCCTGGATTTCATCCACGCGATCGGCCAGCGTTTCGTCCGCCAGCAGGTTCAGACGCGGCAGAATGCGGTTAAGAGCGGCTACGCCCTCTTTCGCCTGTTCGAACTGAACACGGCTCTGTTGGTTGTCATTTTCATGGTTGGCAATCGCACGCTCCAGCTCACCCCGGCGGGTGTTGAGCTTGCGAATTTCCGCTTCAGGATCAGCGTCAAAGGCCACGGCCAGATGGCTGCCAATAAAGCGGCTGAAGGCCTGGTGCAGACGCTGGGTTTTCTGCACGTCAAACGACAGCGTCGCAAAACGTTCAGACAGCGTTTCACGCTCGGCATGCAGGCTTTCAATGCGGCTTTCACGCGCAGCGCGGCCAAACAGGGGAAGTTCAGGGAAGCGCGAGTAACGCCACTGACGGTCAGCGATTTTCACCACGACCGCTTTTTCCAGCTCGTCAACGCTAAAGACGCTGTCATCGAATGACTGCGGATCTCCTTCGATCAGATAGAGATCTTCCGGGCAATCTTCCAGCCCGGCAAGCTGCTCAGAAATCAGCGACAGATCAGGAACCACAATCGCATTACGCGACGGGCCATACAGCGCAGAGAAGTACGGCGCATCATCCAGACCCACGTCGTCATAAATTTCGGACAGCAGTACGCCGCCAAAACGTTCCGCCAGGGTATTCAGGCGTGCATCTTCTGCGCCACCCGGCTGGCTTAAGCGTTCAATCTCTTCGTCGACGTCACGTTTACGTGCGCCGACTTCGTCACGCTCAACAATCGCTTCACGCTCTCGCTCCAGCAACTGCTGCAGATATTCGGTCACTTCCTGGCTGGATGCAAACTCAGCACTGCACTGCTCGCTGAGCTGGTTCAGGCTACTTTGTGCGGCAAGCCAGACTGGCGCACGCTGCAACAGCGTTTGCGAGCGGGACTGCAGCTGCTCCATCTCCTGGCGCAACGTCATTCGCTGTTCGCTGGCGCTGGAGACGGTGTCAGAAAGTGCCGCAATGCGCGCTTCCAGCTCCTGATGCAGCGCCTCGAGATCGTCGATGTTGTAATGTTTACCCTGGCGCTTGCAGAATTCCGCCAGCAGACGCTCGGCTTCCTGCTGCTCGCGCAGGCGCTGTTCCAGCTCGTTCAGACGCATACGCAGCGGCTGAACCTGCTCGGCCAGATGGCGCTGGTTAACACCGTCGCGCAGCAGTTCACGGGCAACGTCCCACGCTTCGTTACGCGCCAGCGGGCCGTTAATCGCCACCACCAGTTGGTAAGCTTGCTCAAACTGGCTGTGCGCCGTTTGTGCCACGCTCATTTTCTGATCGAGCGACAACAGTTTCTCGGTGGCTTCCTGTTCTTTCGCCTGGAAGGTATCCAGCCATTCGTCGGCGCTGTCCGGCGTTAAATCCGGCAGATGGCACAGCTCTTTCGCACGCTGTAGCGCCTGCAATGCCTGGGTGTACTGAATCGCACGGGTCTGCTGCACGTCCAGCGCCTGCTGGTAATCGGCAAGCTGGCTTTTCAGCTCATCCACTTCCAGCTCAGCGGCTTCGGCGCGGGCTTCGTTCTCTTCCTGCATATCGGCGGCTTCGGCCACCACTTCATTTTGCTCTTCGAGACGAATTTGCAGCTCATCGAGATCTGCTTCGTAGCGCTCGATTTTTTCCTGCTGGCGCAGTGCGGTTTGCACCAGGTTCAGATGATCGCTGGCGGCCTGGTAATCCGCTTCCAGATCGCCCTCGGCACCGTTGTGCTCACCCAGCTCACGCGCCATTTCGACATGCTTATACTGCTCGGCCACCAGCTGTTTGCGCGAGGTAAACAGTTCACGGCGGTACTCTAAGGCCTTATCGAGATGAACCCGGCGCTCATTGGCGTGACGCATATAGTCCGCCGCCACATAGTTGGTGGCTTCGCTGATCAGGTGTTTAAACAGGTCGCGGTCGGACTGGGTAACGCGGATGGCTTCCAGCGTCATGCGGTTTTCACGCAGCGCGGCTTCCATGTCCTGGAACGCCTTACGCACGCCGCTGTTTTCCGGCAACAGGTAGTCACGCAGGGAACGGGTAATGGCGCTGGAGATACCGCCATACAGGGAGGCTTCAATCAGACGGTAGTATTTACTACGGTCAGAGGCGGTACGCAGACGACGAGCCACAATCCCCAGATCGAACATCAGGGAGTGATAGTCGGTAATCGAGTTAAACTGCTTAAACTGTACGCCTTCAATGGTTTCGAGCTTGTCTTTCAGCTCCTGCAGCGTCAGCACGCGCGCCTGACGTTCGTTCAGGGTTTCAGTCAGCAGTGCCGTTGGCTGCATGGACGTTGGCAGCCCCTGGATCGCGAACGGTTTGATATCCACTTTACGGTCGCGACCTGCAACCTGTTGCAGACGCACGCCCACGACCACGCGCTGATGACGGGAGTTGATCACGTCCAGCACCGAATAACAGACGCCCGCTTTCAGCTTACCGTGCAGACCTTTATCGCGGGAGCCGCTTGTCGCCCCCGCTTCGGTGGTGTTACGGAAGTGCAGCAGCGTCAGATCGGGGATCAGCGCCGTAACAAATGCCGCCATTGTGGTGGATTTACCCGCACCGTTACCGCCGGAGAGCGTCGTCACCAGCTCATCCAGATCGAAGGTTCGGGCAAAGAAGCCGTTCCAGTTAATCAGCGTTAGTGAGCGAAATTTACCGCGTTCAATCATTACTCTTCCTCCCCGCTATCCGGCTGATTGTCTTCATGCTCATCATTGAGCTGCAAATGGTTTTCCACCGGCATCGCTTCCCCGTCGCGGATCATGCGCAGCTGCGCTTCACGCGCGTCGTCGCCCGCACGGACATCGGCACCGAAGCGGAAGACAGATTCCGTAATACGAAATTTGCTGCTGTCGTGACCCATAAACCAGACCATACCCAGACGGCGCAGACGGTTCAGAGAAGAGCGAACTTTTTCCTGTAGCTTCTGACGGTCAAGATCCGAGCCCGTTGAACGGTTGTTCACCAGCTTGAGCAACTTGTTCTCATCAGCCAGTGTTAACAGCTCATCGTAAAGCTCCTGCTGGGTGAAAATACCTTCATTCGCCAGACGCTCCGGGCTGAGATAGAGGTAGCACAAGATTTTGCCAACCATCATCTCCAGTTCGGAGAGCACAGAACGCGGAATAAGCGTCGTGGAGCGTGGGCGCAGGTAGAAAAACCCTTCCGGCGCGCGGATAAGCTCAACGTTATAGCGTGCGTAAAACTCTTCCAGGTACTCCTGGAAGTCCATCAAAAAGGCGTGATTATCCAGCTCGTCAAGGCCAATGTGACGACCGGCACGCAGCTGGCTGTCCAGCGCCGGAAATAACGGATTCGCCAGCGCCTGTGCCAGCTTAAGTGGCATCACTTGTTCAATATTTGTCAATGACATGCGCCTGTACCTTGGCTCCGTAATCGTTAATCGGCTGCCACTTCGGCGGCAGTCCGGTGAAATCTGCTTGTGCGACCCCCAGGCGTACCGCCTGGTCTACAACAATGCGGGCAATGTCGAAGTGGCGCGCACGAGGATATTGCGCCAGATAGTCGCGCACCACGAGCCCAAGATCCAGAGGCACTTGTCTGGTTTTATAGACAGCGAGCTGTTCTTCGATCATGGCCGCAAGTTGCTCGCGAATTTCGTTAAATTCTTCGAATTCCAGATCCGGTGGCAGTTCACCGGTAACCTCTTCATCGCGCAGCGCCATCTCTTCGTCACGCATATCGAGCAGACGATCGGCATTGGCGTAGGTGAGCGCCCACGGTGCATCGAAATAGCTTTGTACCGACTGACGCAGACGCTGAGCAAAGACGCGGTTTTTATCCATATCAATCGCGGTACGGATAAATTTGTGCACGTGGCGGTCATAGCCGATCCACAGGTCGATCGACTGCTGACCCCAGCTAATAATGCGATCGAGTTTGCTCTGCAAATCGAAGACCAGACGGTCGATAAAATGCAGGTCATCGTGCGCCAGAGTCGCATCCTGAATGCGCAGCAGGTTAGCCTGAAGCTTATCTCCCGCCGCCTCCAGCGTATCCTGCAGTTCTCGCAGCGTGCCGGAGGTTTCTGACAGTAACAGTTCACAGCTGGAAATGGCCGCACGCCAGTCTTTATTCAGCAGCTGCGCGATATCGTCTTTCACCTGTTGTTGCTGTTCGTCCATCAGACGCTGGGTCAGATCGATACTGTCGAAGATCTCCGCCACCGAGTATTTCAGCGGCGCATAAACATTGCGGTGCCAGTGGAATTCATCACCGTTTTCATCCGCTGCATCGGCGGCACGCTTAAGTTCGCCCGCAACAATAGAGAGCTGCATGGACAGGCGCAGCGTGGAAAACTCGCGCTGGCGGATGTAGTAATCGGTAATGCCGATACCCAGTGGCGTCAGACGATAGATGGCGTTTCCTTCCGCCTGCTCGCTGGTAAAGCGGTTCAGCAGACGTTGACGCACCATATCGTTGATTGCGTTGTTGGCACGCACGCTAATGGTTTCGCTGGTTTGCTCAAACGCATCACTGACATGGCGGAACGCGTCCACCAGTTCACCCTCGCTCATTTCGCCATCCAGCCGTTCGCCGTTCAGCGTGGCAACCGCCAGCAGGAAAGAGAGTCTGTCTACCGGCAGCGAGATGGAGAAATCGTTTTTCCTGGCCCAGGCAACCAGTTCGGGGACTGTCTGGGAAAATTCACTCATAGGTTATCCTTGCATCTGCGGCTTGTGCGCGGTGACGTGAATATAGCGGCCAAGGCTGACAAAAGGCTCCTGACGGCAATACCGCGTTTCTAATTCTGTTAAGGTGTCAAAACAGTCACGCTGTTTGTGTTTTTCACGCAGATAATCATGAAACACCCTGACGCCCGTCTTCCCGGTTACCTGCCAGCCAATCTCTTCCAGCCAGCCATAGACCTGCTGGGGATCGCGCGGGTAGTCCGGGGAAAGCGTGCGCTTTTTCTTTTTTGGCATCCCGACCTGAACATAATCGAAGTTACCCGCGACCATGTTGTGCATCAGGAAGCCGTTAGCATTGTAGAACATCAGCGACAACGTGCCGCCCGGGCGCAACATCGACCAGAGCGTCTGTAACACGCTTTGTGGATCGGCAACCCATTCCAGCACAGCATGAAACAATATCAGATCAACCTGGGTTTCCAAATGCTGTGCAATGTCCTGAGCGGCGCATTGTATAAAATGCATGTTGTCGCTCACACCTTTCTCTGCCGCCGCACGCGTCGCCCGCGCGACCATCTCGGCAGAAAGATCGCAAAGCGTGACGTGATGACCGCGCTGCGCCATTTTTATGGCCGTCTGCCCTTCACCGCCTCCGGCGTCCAGCACACGCAACGTTTGACCACCGAATGTAGCCAGGATTTTGTCCAGATCCTGCCAGAGGATCGTCTGACGTAGCTGCCCTTTCGTGGTGCCATAAATGTTGCGCGAAAATTTTTCCGCGATGTCATCAAAATTGCGATCCCGCATTGGGAGAGTTCCACTCGCTAACTGCAAAACCGCTATTTTGTCACACCCGAGCGGAGAATGAACCTCTCTGGTGTAATATCACTGACAATCGCCTGCTATATGGTTAAAAAAGGAACCAAAAAGGATGCTTTTTACCCTGAAGAAATACATTGGAGGGATGATGCTCCCCCTTCCACTGCTCCTGCTCCTCATCGCGCTGGGGCTGGGGCTGGTGTGGTTCAGTCGCTTTCAGAAAAGTGGCAAAATACTCATTACGCTGGGCTGGCTGGCGCTGTTGTTGCTGAGCCTGCAACCGGTCGCGGATGGCTTATTACGCCCGGTCGAAAATAAGTACCCGACATGGCAGGGAAATCAGAAAGTGGAGTACATTGTGGTGCTGGGCGGCGGGTACACCTGGGATCCGAACTGGGCACCCAGCTCAAACCTGATCGGCAATAGCCTGCCCCGGCTGAACGAAGGCATTCGCCTGTGGCTGGCCAATCCAGGATCAAAAATGATCTTCACTGGCGCGGCAGCAAAAACGAACCCCGTCAGCACGGCTGAAGCGGGTGCAAGAGTGGCTGAATCACTCGGGGTTCCGCGTGCCTCTATCATCACGCTGGATAGCCCAAAAGATACCGAAGAAGAAGCCGCAGCCGTGAAACAGGCGATCGGCGATGTCCCGTTTTTACTGGTAACGTCTGCCTCACACCTGCCAAGGGCAATGATTTTCTTTGAAAAACTTGGGCTTCATCCACTCCCCGCCCCTGCTAATCAGATGGCCATCGACGCACCGCTCAACCCGTGGGAACGGGCGATACCGTCCCCGATGTGGTTGATGCATAGCGATCGCGTCGGCTACGAGACGCTCGGACGCCTCTGGCAGTGGCTCAAAGGCACGTCAGGCGAGCCAGGGCAGGAGTGATTTTTTCGCAAGATCGAAGTTGGCGCGATTGAAACGGCCGGTATTCACCAGTTGCGCCACTTCATCCCAGAGCAGGTAGAGCCAGCGCCGCCAGAGGAACGCTTCCGCGACGGGCGCGCGCTGTAAATAATGCCACAGCAACCCCTCTGCTGACCCGCTGTCGCTCAACCGGAACAACTCATATTCACGCGGTGCCCAGAGCATAACCCCTGGCCCCAGCATTGCCAGCAGTTGGTCACTGCGGGAGTCTTTCAGCATGCTGCGCAGGGTAAAATTACCGTGTATCAGTACGCAGTTGTCGTTAAATCCGTCGAACAACGCCGGTAAACATTCGCGGGTACGAAACAGAATACGTTTGTCCTGCATCGTTAAACCGGTGTTGCTGAACTGATTGAGCGTCCCCCACAGCACTTCGACCCGCTGGCGATACCACAGCGGCCACAGGTTTTCCTGGGTGCTGTCGACTGGGCCAACCAGCCCACGACTGTCCTGCCGGTGCCAGGCGAGTAGTGCTTCAACAATCTGGTCTTTCAGCTGTTCCCAACGTTCTGGCGTACGCGCCGGAGCCTCAACGGACACCCCGCGTAAACGCTCAATCAACAGAACATCCGGACCGGGGTGTTCCTCATGCGTCATCACGCCGTAAACTGTCGGCATGCGGACTGTTCCTTCCCGTGCCAGCATCGAAATTTTCCAGGCGAGTTGTCTGGCGACACCCGGCGAGGTAAAACTTCGGGCCATCAGTGGCATCGGGTTTCCCTGACTGTCATACAACGACCAGAGTGCGGTATCTGCCTTTTCATTGACACACTCAACCCGGCTTAATTTCTCACCAAGTAAATGGCTAAGTTCGGCACGCAACTGTTCCATATGAGATTACCCCCATTAAGACTACTGCTTTTATAATGAGCGTGCAGACGGCAGATGTCACCCGGAAGAGATCAATTATGGATAAGAAAGGGGAAAAATAGCCAGGCGGGAGAACATCCCCCCAAAAGGAGGGATGCAGGCGTTATTAACGCAATTCTGCGCGAACACGCTCGAGATCGTCAGGGGTATCAACGCCCGTGCCAGGAACTTCCTGCGCCACTGCGACGTGGATTTTTTCGCCATACCAGAGCACGCGAAGCTGCTCCAGCATTTCGATATGTTCCAGCGGGCTGGGTGCCCAGGTAACATAACGACGAATAAAGCCTGCGCGATAACCGTAGATCCCAAGATGACGCAGGAACGTGTCGCCAATCGTTTCTTTGGACACGGCAAAGCGATCGCGATCCCACGGAATGGTGGCGCGGGAGAAATAGAGCGCATAACCCTCTGCGTCCATCACCACCTTCACGGCATTCGGGTTAAATGCTTCTTCCGCGTGATGAACAGGTACCGCAAGCGTAGCCATACCGACCTGACGCTGCGCCAGGTTTTCCGCCACCTGACGGATAATGACCGCCGGGATCATCGGCTCGTCGCCCTGCACGTTCACGATGACCGTATCATCGCTGAAACCGCATTTTTCGACCACTTCAGCCAGACGCTCAGTACCGGACTGGTGATCGGCGCGGGTCATGCATACTTCTCCGCCAGCCGCTTCAACCGCACGCGCGACGTCCGGGTGATCGGTTGCCACAATAACGCGGTCAGCACCGGATTCACGGGCACGCTCAAGCACATGCACAATCATCGGCTTACCGTTGATATCCACCAGCGGTTTACCCGGCAGGCGCGTTGACGCATAACGTGCCGGAATAATGACGACAAAACTCATGGTTTGCTCTCTTCTGCCACCAGGGAACGGGCTTCATTTTCCAGCAGGACCGGAATACCGTCACGCAGCGGGAAGGCCAGACTGTCCAGCTTGCAAATCAGCTCTTGTTTATCCTGGCTGTAGTAAAGTTTGCCGTTGCACACCGGGCAGGCAATAATTTCAAGTAAACGGTGATCCATAGTTCCTCCGTATGGGTAATCACTAAAGCTTAACACATTCCCTTTTCAGGGAGTGCCTGTTTCCCAGCCACTTCGACAGGTTGTAAATAACCCGTCTGGAACACGACCCAGCGTCACGTTGCTCGCCCCCTGCCAGAGCGCAAAGTCGCTAATGGCGGACGTTAACCCTTTTTCCAGGGCTGCCGTCACTTTTACCCCGTCTTCAAGATAGAGCGCGATAATTTCAAGCGTGCCGGTTTTACGGTGCATTTTGGCATCCATACGCCCCACCAGTTGCCCTTTATGCAGCAGAGGTAAAACGAAGTAACCGTACTGACGTTTTGGTGCGGGGGTGTAGCACTCCAGCCGGTAGCTGAAATCAAACAGCTGTTCGGCGCGTTTTCTGTCCCATACAACCGGATCGAAAGGCGACAACACCGCGCTGTGGGTAGCCTGAAGTTTTCCTTCCTGAGCCTGCGGCAACAGCGGAAGTAGATCCGTATGCAGCCACATATCACCCAGCGTTTCCACAGAAACGGGAACCACACACTGCTCGCGTTGCCACTTCTCGAGCAACGGCTTCAGCGCAGGCTGGCGAAGGCGATAGTAATCCGCCAGCCATTGTGGCCGGAAAATCCCCAGACTACGGGCACTGTTTTCCAGCATGAGAGCTTCGGCAGAATCCTGGGTGAGCAGATCGCGTCGATCGTCCCAGTGTGGCATTACACGGTGTGTCAGGTCATACACGCGCTGAAAATTACGTCGCTCAACCACCATCACTTTGCCTGATGTAAATAACCCTTCAAGATGACGTTTGTGCGGCTTCCACTCCCACCAGCCGCTCGCACCTTTTCGTGGATGTTCAAAATCAGCGGAGCGTACCGGGCCGTTTTCCTGAATATGCGCGATAAGCTGCTCAATTTCAGCCGCGTGCTCGTGCATCCATTCCTGGCGGTATTTCCAGCCCATCTTGTCCGGGGAGAGCATACGATGGCGAACCAGCGCAAAATCGCTACGCGGCAGGAAGCAGGCCTCGTGCGCCCAGTATTCCATGAGGTCGCCCTGGCTAAGCGCATTGTCCAGCCACTGTGGCTGATAATGTCCCAGACGACTAAACAGCACCAGATAAGGGCTACGCGCCACAATATTAATGGTGTCTATTTGCAGCAATGACATGCGTTGCACGGTAGAGAGGATATCGGCGGGTTGCGCACGGCGACGGGGCTTTTTAAGCAGCCCCTGCGCGGCAAGGTGAAGATTACGTGCAGCTGAAAGCGAGAGTTGCGGTAAAGACATGCGTTTTCCTGTCAGTCAAAGCGCCACCAGAACCGTGTAGGCTGTTAATGCACTAACGCAATCAGTTCCTTAAGCAATTGTTCCGGCTGCTCACCGCTGAGTTCAGCGTCAACCGGCAGATACCACCAGTTTTCTTTCGCAAAGGCGCGGCATTTCACCGCATCTTTTTCTGTCATGATCAGCGTCTGTCCGGGTACCGTCAGCGCATCCACCTGCTCTGCCACCAGCGCCTGATGGTCGGCCAGCGGCACACATTTATCCAGACGAGCACCGCACTGTTCCAGCGTCGAAAAGAAACGTGGTGGATGACCAATACCCGCCATCGCCACCAGCGCAGGCAATTGGGCGACGGCCTGGCGTTCTCCGGTCAACAGGTTCACCGCCATTCCCGGGTGAAGATGCATCGGGATTTCACCCGACTTTGCAACGCCTCCGTTAACAATCACCGCATCAACGGAGCGCAGACGCGAAGCGCGTTCACGCATTGGCCCGGCGGGCAGCCACCAGCCGTTACCGAAACGGCGAACCCCGTCGATCACCACAATCTCTTTATCACGCGCCAGGGCGTAATGCTGCAGGCCATCGTCAGTGATAATTATTTGTACTTCATGTTCAGCAAGAAGCGCCTGAACAGCGTCGCTGCGCAGCGGAGAGACCGCCACCGGCGCGCCGGTACGTTGGTAAATCAATACCGGTTCATCCCCCGCTTCGGCGGTGGTTGTTTCCTCCGCCAGCAGCAGTGGGTATCGCGCCGCTTTACCACCATACCCACGCGAGACAACACCCGGGCGGATACCGCGTTTTTGCAATTGTTCGACGAGCCAGATCACCACCGGCGTTTTACCGTTGCCGCCGGCCGTAAGATTACCCACAACCACAACCGGAACCGGTGCGCGCCAGGCACGCTTGATCCCCAGACGGTAAAGCTGACGAATGATGCCGCTCACCAGGCCGTACAGCCACGAGAGCGGCAAAAGCAGCAGCCACAGCGGGGATTCACCGGACCAGATGCGTGCAATCATTGGCCGAACTGCATCTTGTGAAGCTGGGCGTAAACGCCACGGTGTTCCAGCAAATCAGCATGGCTTCCGCGTTCGACAATCACGCCATCTTCAACCACGACGATTTCATCAGCCTGTTCGATCGTCGACAAACGGTGCGCAATCACCAGCGAGGTACGGTTCTTTTGCAGTTCATCCAGCGCCGACTGAATGGCACGTTCAGATTCCGTATCCAGTGCAGAGGTCGCTTCGTCCAGAATCAGGATTGGGCTATCACGCAGCAGAGCACGGGCAATGGCGATACGCTGACGCTGGCCGCCGGAGAGCAGTACACCGTTCTCACCAATGATCGTATCCAGGCCGTTATCCATCTTATTGATAAAGTCCATCGCATACGCCATGCGAGCGGCATTCTCAATCTGTTCGCGGCTGTACTCTTCGGTACGCGCATAGGCGATGTTGTTCGCGACCGTATCGTTGAACAGATGCACGTTCTGAGATACCAACGCAACCTGGTTACGCAGCGACTGCAGGGTGTACTCCCGCAGGTCGTGACCATCTAACAGGATCTCACCTTCGTTAATGTCGTAGAAACGGGTGATCAGGCTGGCAATGGTGGATTTACCTGAGCCGGAACGCCCCACCAGGGCAACGGTTTTACCCGCCGGAATGGTCAGGTTGATATTACGCAAGGCGGGTGTTTCGCGGCCAGGATAGCTGAAGGTCACATTACAGAACTCAACATCCCCACGGGCACGCTCAATCACACGTTTACCTTCGTCTTTCTCCTGTTCGGAATCCAGAATGCTGAACAGGGTCTGACAAGCTGCCATCCCACGCTGGAACTGGGCGTTAACGTTAGTCAGCGACTTAAGCGGACGCATCAGCGCAATCATGGATGAGAAGACAACGGTGATAGTCCCCGCCGTCAGGGTCTCCATGACGCTCGGGAAGCTCGCCGCATACAGAACAAACGCCAGAGCCAGAGAAGCAATCAGCTGAATCACCGGGTCAGAGATGGAAGAGGCCGAAACCATTTTCATCCCCTGCAGACGCATTTTGTTGCTGACCTTATCAAAGCGGTGGGTTTCGACTTCCTGGCCGCCGAAAATCAACACTTCTTTATGCCCTTTCAGCATCTGTTCAGCGCTGGTGGTCACCTGCCCCATTGTGTTCTGCATATTCTTACTGATGTTGCGAAAACGCTTCGAGACAACGCGAATAGCAATAGAAACAACCGGTGCCAGCACGATAAGGATGATTGACAGCTGCCAGCTGTAATAGAACATCATCGCGAACAAACCGATAATTGATGCCCCTTCACGCACAACGGTAATCAGCGCACTGGAGGACGATGAGGCCACCTGCTCTGAGTCATACGTGATACGAGACAGCAATGTCCCGGTCGATTGCTTATCAAAGAAAGAGACCGGCATGCCCATCATGTGACTGAACAGACGACGGCGCATGGTCATAACCACTTTTCCTGATACCCAGGAGATACAGTAACTGGAAATATAGCTGGTGATACCGCGTAAGATCATCAGTCCGATAACCACCAGAGGCATCCATAGCAACACTGAGCGATCCGTTTTACCAAAACCGTCGTCCAGTAACGGTTTAAGAAGCGATAGCATAAAAGTATCGCTGGCTGCGTTGAGGATTAACGCTACACCCGCCACGATCAAGCCTGGTTTAAAAGGTGCAATCATCGGCCAGAGTCGGCGGAATGTTTGCCACGTGGAGAGATCTTTGTCGTTATGCATTCAAAAAACCAGCATTTGTTGAAATAGCCGCATATTCTACCCGTTATCTACGGGCGCGCCAAACCACTGATGATACCAACGTGGTAAATATTGATCTCGCAAACGTCGGATTTGCCAGTCATGTTGTGAAAAAGTCACAGATATTTGTCCAGATTGGGGTGTATCGTACCAAATATAGCCCTCTTTTCTGTAACGTCTGACCACTTTGCCTGACGGAAATCGCCACGCGTTATAACGTGCTGCCGAGGCCAGCGCGATTTTTCCTTCCACCCGCTGTACCAGGGGGGCTGATGAAGACGTATTACTGCCATGATGGGGTACCTGAATGAGTGTTGATGCAAGATAACGCCAGCGGTGACTAAGCATCGCAAGTTCAGCCTCTGCCTCAATATCACCGGTCAGTAGCACGCTTTGTTCACCATCATCAATTTTAACCACGCAAGAACGCTTATTGCCTTTAGCAGACAGATTTTCAGGTGGCCAGTGGACGGTGAATGTTAACCCCTGCCACTGCCATTGCTGCCCACGAAAACACGGAAGATGCCCCACCCAGCGTAATGAACTTCTTACCCACAAATCGGGCCATGTCTTTTGCAACGACGCCAGCCCTCCAGCGTGGTCGAGATGCTCGTGACTCAGAATGATGCCTTCAGGCCGCAGGTGGTGCCAGCGAAGCCAGGGAACGAGCAGTTGTTGTGCGCTATCACCACCTGGCCAGGCCAGACCGGTATCATATAAAATCGCTTTACCCTGCCGTTCAATAACCATTGCCAGCCCCTGCCCCACATCCAGCATATGCAACGTCCAGCTATCGGTTTTAACCGTTCGCCAGAAAGGGGATGCCAGCATCAGTGTTCCTGCCATGCAAACTGCCTGAACCGTTTTCCAGGCACAAAAACGCCAGCCGATCAGAGCAAGCCAGGGCAGCAATGTCAGGTATTGCCAGCGTTCATCAACATTCTGCCAGCCATCCGGTAAACGCATCAGCAACCAGAACAATCCTTCCAGAGATTTATCTGCCGCAAACCAGATGGCCGTTTCCAGTGACGACAGCGGGAGCAAATGTAGCAACATACCGGCCAGGATCAACGGAACAGAGATAAACGTGACCAGAGGAACGGCAAAGAGATTCGCCACCAGAGAAGAGATGCTGAAACCATGGAAAATCAACACCTGTAATGGCAGGAGCAACAGTAGCATTCCGACCTGTAAATAGATCATATTCACCAGCGGTCGCATATGGCCAAACCGGTGCCAGCGCGGAAGTGGCAGCCACTGATACCAGAAAATCAATGCCGCCACGGCAAAGGCTGACAAGGCCAGGCTTTGCGAAAGTACGGCTAAAGGATCGAAGAT
The DNA here is from genome assembly GCF_014103115.1 of Enterobacter sp. RHBSTW-00901. Taxonomy (NCBI): domain Bacteria; kingdom Pseudomonadati; phylum Pseudomonadota; class Gammaproteobacteria; order Enterobacterales; family Enterobacteriaceae; genus Enterobacter; species Enterobacter sp. RHBSTW-00901. The sequence goes on along the minus strand of NZ_JABXPB010000001.1, from coordinate 4,513,506 downwards.
CAGAATCGCTGCCACGCAGCAAAACCAGACTTGCCAGGGGGTCCAGCGACGGGCGCTTATCCGCAAGGCCGCCAGCACCGCAAGCGAGATGACGGTGCGCAGTGCAGGTGGTTGCAATCCGGTGAGCCATGCATAAAAGGCCGCAAAGAACAGTCCGCCCAGAACGGGCATCTGCCAGTAAACCCAGTTGCACGGCAAGAAAAACTGGATACCCCGGACAAGTAACCAGGCGATGGATGCCGCCAGCGCAATATGCAGGCCCGAAATCGCCATCAGATGCAGTGTGCCTGTTTCACGCATCAGGTTTTTTATTTCTCGCGGTACATCCAGGCGCTCCCCCATTCCCAGCCCCAGGATCACCGCTCCCCACGGATATGAAGACAACGTATTTTGCAGTGACATCAGATATCGGGCACGCAGGCTGCAGCGATCGTCGACAATTTCAGCCTGAGTAAACCGGCCGCTCAGCGTTTGATGTCGGGCAAAAGCGCTTTGTTGCGCATCATAACCGCCGTCGTTTAGCTCACCGTGTACTGCCCTGAGGTGCAGCGTCATGGCCCAGCGCTGACCAGCACACACCTTTTGCGGCAGGTAATTGCCATACAGCATTACCCCCGTGGAAGCACTCCAGCGTTTGCCGTTGAGAGTCACAATCTTCCCCTGATGCATCATTGCCCCATCGGTGGCCGTAATCTCTACCACTGCCCGCTGTACACCCGTGGTTAAATGCTGCATCGGCCATACGCTTTCTTGCGCAGCAAGAATACCCCAGACGCAAAATAACAACCCAATACCGACAAACCTCAGCTCAACTTTTCGCTGGATAGCCAGCACTATTCCGCCAGCAATCATTATCCAGACGATATGGCGTGCTGGCAGTTCAGGTAGCCAGAGTAACGGTACTATCGCCAGAATGGCGCACACACTAATAACGGGAATTCCCATTGCTACCTCCCTGTTTCAGGGCGGTAGTATGTAAGCAGGCAGGGAAAGCGTCAGTGGGAAAAAATACGGGTTACAGCAGACGCTGTAATGTTTTTAACGGGTTGCAGAAAAGCGAGGCTGAAATTGCGGCGCATCTTCAGAATGAAAGTGAGACAGACAAAAAAAGCACCCGCAGGTGCTTTCTCTTTTAACCCAGTTTACACCTGACGGTTAAACTCAGTTGCCGTAAATATTGGCGCGATCGCGCAGTTCTTTACCCGGCTTAAAGTGTGGAACGTACTTGCCTTCCAGCTCGACTTTATCGCCAGTCTTCGGGTTACGCCCGGTACGTGGAGCACGATAGTGCAAAGAAAAACTACCGAAACCGCGGATTTCAATGCGCTCGCCCTGGGCAAGAGTGGTGGCCATATGCTCCAGCATCTCTTTTACGGCATCTTCCACTGCTTTTGCAGGGATGTGCGGTTGCTGACTGGCAAGTCTTTCAATCAATTCTGACTTGGTCATGATTCCTCCGGTTCCTTTCAAACCAATTAGCTGAACAGCTCATTAAACAAGGGCGGCCGTAGCCGCCCTTTGTTATTGATTACAGGACGAATCCTGCAATCTGTCAAGTCTGCTCCTCATCCTTATCGCTGTAAATGCGTTACAGCTCAAATGATGTTGAGAACTTGATATTACTCGCCTTTAGCTGCTTTGAAAGCTTCAGCCATTGCGTTGTTAGAGAAGTTTGCATCTTCCTGTTTGTTAACAGTTGCGATTGCATCTTTCTCATCAGCTTCGTCTTTAGCACGAACAGACAGGCTGATTGCACGGTTCTTACGGTCAACACCGGTGAACTTAGCTTCAACGTCGTCGCCAACGCTCAGAACCAGAGTTGCATCTTCAACGCGGTCACGTGAAGCTTCAGAAGCGCGCAGGTAACCTTCAACGCCGTCAGCCAGTTCTACGGTTGCGCCTTTAGCGTCAACTGCAGTCACTTTACCGTTTACGATTGCGCCTTTCTTGTTCAGTGCAACCCAGTTGTTGAACGGATCTTCTGCGAGCTGTTTAACGCCCAGGGAGATACGTTCACGCTCTGCGTCAACCTGCAGAACAACTGCAGCGATTTCGTCGCCTTTTTTGTATTCACGAACTGCTTCTTCGCCTGCAACGTTCCAGGAGATGTCAGACAGGTGAACCAGGCCGTCGATGCCGCCGTCCAGGCCGATGAAGATACCGAAGTCAGTGATAGACTTGATTTTACCTTCAACACGGTCACCCTTGTTGTGGGTTTCCGCGAACTGCTGCCATGGGTTGTTTTTGCACTGTTTCAGGCCCAGGGAGATACGACGACGTTCTTCGTCGATATCCAGAACCATCACTTCCACTACATCACCAACGTTAACAACTTTGGATGGGTGGATGTTTTTGTTGGTCCAGTCCATTTCGGAAACGTGTACCAGACCTTCAACGCCTTCTTCGATTTCAACGAAGCAGCCGTAGTCAGTCAGGTTGGTAACGCGACCAGTCAGTTTAGTACCTTCTGGGTAACGCTTAGCGATAGCAACCCATGGATCTTCGCCCAGCTGTTTCAGGCCGAGGGATACACGAGTACGTTCGCGGTCGAACTTCAGCACTTTAACAGTGATTTCGTCGCCAACGTTCACGATTTCGCTTGGGTGCTTAACGCGTTTCCACGCCATGTCGGTGATGTGCAGCAGGCCATCAACGCCACCCAGGTCAACGAATGCGCCGTAGTCAGTGAGGTTCTTAACGATACCTTTGACTTCCATGCCTTCCTGCAGGTTTTCCAGCAGCTGATCGCGTTCTGCGCTGTTTTCGGATTCGATAACGGCACGACGGGATACAACAACGTTGTTACGCTTCTGGTCCAGCTTGATTACTTTGAACTCAAGCTCTTTGCCTTCCAGGTGCAGGGTGTCACGAACTGGACGAACGTCTACCAGTGAACCTGGCAGGAACGCACGAATACCGTTCAGCTCAACAGTGAAGCCGCCTTTAACTTTGCCGTTGATAACACCGACCACAGTTTCAGCTTCTTCGTAAGCTTTTTCCAGCGTGATCCAGGCTTCGTGACGCTTAGCTTTTTCACGGGACAGCAGGGTTTCACCGAAGCCGTCTTCCACTGCATCCAGTGCAACGTCAACTTCGTCACCAACCTGGATTTCCAGCTCGCCCTGGGCGTTTTTGAACTGCTCTGCCGGAATGGCGGACTCAGATTTCAGACCGGCGTCAACCAGTACTACGTCTTTGTCGATAGCAACAACAACACCACGAACGATGGAACCCGGACGGGTTTCGATTTCTTTTAAGGATTCTTCAAACAGTTGAGCAAAAGATTCAGTCATGTTTAATCTTCAGGTTAATATTAACGTCCACCTGGCTCCGTGCCGGATGGGGTTGTTTCACATACCCGCCGTCAATCCATTGCAGCGGGGGTACTGCTAAATCGGTCGCGATTACGCGAGTGCCAGTTTTTGGCGCGCATATTGTAGCGCTTTTTCAATCACTTGCTCAATAGTTAAACTGGTTGAATCCAGCACTAATGCATCTTCAGCAGGAACAAGTGGAGCGACAGCGCGGTTACGGTCGCGATCGTCGCGCTCTTTTATCTCGGACAAAAGGCGATCAAAGTTAACACTAAACCCCTTCTCCTGCAACTGAAGCATGCGGCGTTGAGCACGTTCTTCCGAGGAGGCGTCAAGGAAAATTTTTACTGGTGCATCAGGGAAGACCACGGTTCCCATATCACGTCCGTCGGCGATCAAACCCGGGGCTTCACGGAATCCACGCTGGCGACGTAAAAGTGCCTCACGAACACGCGGGAACGCTGCCACCTGGGAAGCCGCGTTAGCAACTTCCTGGGTACGAATTTCGCCACTGACGTCTTCCCCTTCCAGGATCACTTCGAGGTTACCGTCGGTCGAAACAAAACGCACATCCAGATGCGCAGCCAGCGGTACCAGTGCCTCTTCAGACGCAACATCAACGTGGTGATGCAGCGCAGCCAGAGCCAGCACGCGATAGATTGCTCCCGAATCTAAAAGATGCCATTGCAATGCTTCCGCCATCGCTTTGCACAGAGTACCTTTCCCTGCGCCACTAGGCCCATCAATGGTGATTACCGGGGCAACTGCCGTCATCTTTTTCTCCTTAATTAAGGCATACCGTTAACATGAACGCCGCGCATTATACGCGCCAACGTGTGCAACTGTTACCCTTGCGTGCAAATTACGGAATGATTGAAGCAGAGTGTAGAAGAAACGGGCGAGGATGAACGTCAGAAAGCGTAAGGAAATGCCGCATCGGATGATGCGGCAGGGATCCATCAGGCCAGCGTGCTAATACGCGCCAGCTGCTCGAAATAGTCCGGGAAGGTTTTTGCCGTACATTTCGGATCGAGGATGGTCACTGGCGTGTCGGACAGCGCCACCAGCGAGAAACACATTGCCATACGGTGATCGTTATAAGTGCCGATTTCCGCGAACTGCAGTTTTGTCGGAGGCGTGACGCGAATGTAGTCTTCGCCCTCTTCCACTTCAGCACCAACTTTACGCAACTCGGTTGCCATCGCGAACAGGCGGTCAGTCTCTTTTACGCGCCAGTTGTAAATGTTACGCAACGTCGTGGTCCCTTTCGCGAACAGCGCAGCCGTCGCAATGGTCATCGCCGCATCCGGGATATGGTTCATGTCCATATCGATGGCATTCAGCTCGCCGTGAGTACAGGAGATAAAGTCATCGCCCCAGGTGACGACAGCACCCATTTTCTCCAGCACATCCGCAAAGCGGATATCGCCCTGTACGCTATTACGGCCAATACCGGTCACTTTTACCGTACCGCCTTTAATCGCACCGGCCGCCAGGAAGTAGGACGCCGAAGAGGCATCGCCTTCAACAAGGTAGTGACCCGGAGACTGGTACTGCTGCGCACCGCGAACCACAAAGCGCTGATAAGACTGGTTTTCAACCTCAACACCGAAGGTTTTCATCAGGTGCAGCGTGATATCAATGTACGGCTTAGATACCAGATCACCTTTAATGGTGATGACCGTATCCTGCGGAGCCAGCGGTGCGGTCATCAGCAGTGCGGTCAGGAACTGGCTGGAGACGCTTCCGTCAACCTCAACGTTACCGCCGGTAAAGCCACCACGCAGACGTAACGGTGGATAATTTTCCTGCTCCAGATACGTAATTTGTGCGCCGCCCTGACGCAGGGCATCCACCAGGTGACCGATTGGACGCTCTTTCATGCGCGGCTCGCCGGTCAGCACAATGTTGTTACTGCCCAGACACAAGGCAGCCGCCAGCGGACGCATCGCCGTTCCGGCGTTGCCCAGGAACAGTTCAAGCTCTTCAGCCGAACGCAATGCACCGCCGTTGCCGGTCACTTCGCAACGGGTACGATCGTCAGACAGCGTGTAATGAACTCCCAACGCTTTCAGCGCATTGAGCATATGGCGTACGTCATCACTGTCCAGCAGATTCGTGAGGACGGTGGTGCCGTTTGCCAGAGCTGCCAGCAGCAGAGCGCGGTTCGAGACACTTTTTGAACCAGGCAGATTAATGGTGCCATCTACCCGCGCGATAGGTTGTAACGTCAGGGATTCCATGAAACTTAACTCTCAACTCGACATAATAAAAACCCCGCAGCACAAGCTGCGGGGGTGAAAACAGCGCAATTAACCGTGACGACGTTCGAAGTCGACCATGAAGTCGGTCAGTGCTTTTACGCCTTCCAGCGGCATGGCGTTATAGATAGAGGCGCGCATACCCCCTACCACGCGGTGGCCTTTCAGCGCATGCAGGCCCGCTGCAAACGACTCTTCCAGGAAGACTTTATCCAGATTGCTGTCTGCCAGCTGGAACGGCACGTTCATGCGGGAACGGTTCGTTTTCGCCACGTCGTTGCGGTAGAAATCACTCTTATCAATCACACCGTACAGCAGTTCCGCTTTTTGCTGGTTGATCTTGTCCATCTGCGCCACACCGCCGTTTTGCTTCAGCCATTTAAAGACCAGGCCCGCCAGATACCAGGCAAACGTCGGTGGGGTGTTGAACATGGAGTCGTTATCGTTCAGCACGGTGTAATCCAGAATCGACGGGCACGCAGTGTGTGCTTTGCCCAGCAGATCTTCACGCACAATGACCAGCGTCAAACCCGCCGGACCAATGTTTTTCTGTGCACCGGCGTAGATCACACCGTAGCGGCTCACATCAATTGGCGCGGAGAGAATGGTGGAGGAGAAATCGGCTGCCACCACCACATCTTTGCCAAAATTCGGCGTTTCATCGATGGCAATACCGTCGATGGTTTCGTTCGGGCAATAGTGCAGATAGGCTGCGTTATCAGAAAGCTGCCACTCGCTCATTGGCTTCACGGCACGCAGGCCATCAACGGTAATTTTGCCGTCAATAACATGTGGCGAGCAGTATTTTTTGGCTTCTTTCACTGCGCTTGCAGCCCAGTAGCCAGCGTCAACATAGTCAGCGGTCGTTTTGCCGCCCAGAATATTCAGCGGAACGCCAGCAAACTGACCGCGTCCACCGCCGTGGCAGAACAATACTTTGTAGTTCGAGGGAATATTCAGCAGATCGCGAAAATCCTTTTCTGCCTCTTCCGCCACCTGAATAAACTCTTTACCACGGTGGCTGATTTCCATCACCGATGTACCAAGACCGTTCCAGTCACAAAGTTCCTGTTGAGCCTGTTTAAGCACGTCTGCCGGTAACATCGCCGGACCTGAACTGAAATTAAAGACTTGAGCCATTTCCCCTCACCACGCTAAAAGCCATAAGTTATAACTGTGGATATCGGTTTTATCATTCAGTGACACGCGCCGCAATGTCTAAAACTTATGACCGGCGAAATGTGTCTGTCGTCACACAATACAATCTGCCACCTTGCTGTCACAAAACCGATAAAATGGCTGCCAGGTGATCGATTTGCCCCGGCTAACCTTCGTCCATCCTGGATTCACGCGGCGTGGACATTATTGATTGTTCTTCTGCCCTATAGCCCTGCCTTTTATTTTCGCCGAAGATAGCACCTGTCATGCAAAACCCGTATCATTGCGCGCTTTACGTACGATAAAAGTGAACGCCATGACTCAAACGTTTATCCCCGGCAAAGACGCCGCTCTGGAAGATTCCATCGCTCGCTTCCAGCAGAAACTGACCGACCTGGGCTTTAATATCGAAGAAGCCTCCTGGCTGAACCCGGTGCCTCACGTCTGGTCTGTGCATATCCGCGATAAAGACTGTGCACTGTGCTTTACCAACGGTAAGGGCGCGACGAAAAAAGCGGCTCTGGCCTCTGCGTTGGGTGAGTATTTTGAACGTCTGTCGACCAACTATTTCTTCGCCGACTTCTGGCTGGGTGAAACCGTCGCAAAAGGCCCGTTCGTTCACTATCCAAATGAAAAATGGTTCCCGCTGACCGAAGACGACGAACTGCCAGCAGGCATTCTGGATGCACGTCTGCGCGCGTTCTACGATCCGGAAAACGAACTGACCGCCAGCATGTTGATTGACCTGCAGTCCGGCAATGAGGAACGTGGTATTTGCGCCCTGCCGTTTACCCGCCAGTCCGATGACCAGACCGTCTATATCCCAATGAATATCGTCGGCAACTTGTACGTGTCTAACGGCATGTCCGCCGGTAACACCCGCAACGAAGCGCGCGTGCAGGGTCTGTCTGAAGTCTTCGAACGCCACATTAAAAACCGCATTATTGCCGAGTCTATCAGCCTGCCTGAGATCCCGGCTGACGTCCTGGCACGCTATCCGGGCGTGGTAGAGTCCATCGCTAAGCTGGAAGCGGAAGGTTTCCCAATCTTTGCCTATGACGGCTCTTTGGGCGGTAAATATCCGGTTATCTGTGTGGTGCTGTTCAACCCGGCTAACGGAACCTGCTTTGCTTCCTTCGGTGCACACCCGGACTTCGGCGTAGCGCTGGAGCGTACCGTGACCGAGCTGCTGCAGGGTCGCAGTCTGAAAGATCTCGACGTGTTTACCCCACCAACGTTTGACGACGAAGAAGTGGCCGAGCACACCAACCTCGAGACGCATTTCATCGACTCCAGCGGTTTGATCTCCTGGGATATGTTTAAGCAGGACGCGGACTACCCGTTCGTGGACTGGAGCTTCGCCGGCACCACTGAAGAAGAGTTCGCCACCCTGATGGCTATCTTCGACGCAGAAGATCAGGAAGTCTATATTGCTGACTACGAGCACCTGAGCGTCTACGCATGCCGCATTATTGTTCCAGGCATGTCCGACATTTATCCGGCGGAAGATCTGTGGCTGGCGAACAACAGCATGGGCGCACATCTGCGTGAAACGCTGCTGGCCTTGCCGGGCAGCGAGTGGGAAAAAGAAGATTATCTGAACCTGATCGCCCAGCTGGACGATGAAGGTCACGATGACTTTACCCGCGTACGCGAACTGCTGGGTCTGGCGACCGGTAAAGACAACGGTTGGTATACCCTGCGCATTGGCGAGCTGAAAGCGATGCTGGCGCTGGCTGGTGGCGACCTGGATCAGGCGCTGGCCTGGACCGAGTGGACAATGGAGTTTAACCAGTCCGTCTTCTCTGCCGAGCGCACCAACTACTACCGTTGCCTGCAAACCCTGCTGCTGCTTGCGCAGGAAGAAGATCGTCAGCCACTGCAATATCTGAATGCATTCGTGCGTATGTACGGTGCAGAAGCGGTGGAAGCAGCCAGCGCGGCGCTGAGTGGTGAAGAGCCGTTCTACGGACTTCAGGCTGTTGATAACGATCTGAAAGCCTTCCCGGCGCATCAGTCGCTGTTGAATGCTTATGAGAAACTGCAGAAAGCTAAAGCGACTTACTGGTCAAAATAAGCGCACATAACATGAGTAGCAGTAGGCGTATTCAATCGTCTGGGCTATATTACGGGGCGATTTCATTGCCCCGTTTTTTATTTTCTTCGGCAATGACTGTTAATTGTAATAATAAAGTTAAACACGGGTAAATATAATAATGCTTACCCGGGCTTTGCTGTTACTTTTTATGGTAAATACTCCATTTTAATTAACTGTCCAGGAGATGGTCGAACGAAAAAATTCAACTCTTTTCATAACTTTTAAAATTTATTTTTATACGGATAATCAAATACTTACTCCGCATTTGTTGTAAAACCATACGCATTGCGGGCCTATAAGCCAGGCGAGATATGATCTATATCAATTTCTCTTCTATAATGCTTTGTTAGTATCTCGTCGCCGACTTAATAAAGAGAGAGTTAGTGTGAAAGCTGACAACCCTTTTGATCTATTACTCCCAGCTGCGATGGCCAAAGTTGCCGAAGAAGCGGGTGTCTATAAAGCAACGAAACATCCGATGAAGACGTTCTATCTGGCGATCACGGCCGGTGTGTTCATCTCTATCGCTTTCGTCTTCTACATCACTGCGACCACCGGTACTGCCGCGATGCCTTTCGGCATGGCCAAGCTGGTTGGCGGTATTTGCTTCTCACTGGGTCTGATTCTTTGCGTGATCTGCGGTGCCGACCTCTTCACCTCAACGGTGCTGATTGTGGTGGCGAAAGCCAGCGGAAGAATTACCTGGGGCCAACTGGCGCGCAACTGGCTTAACGTCTATGTTGGTAACCTGATTGGTTGTCTGCTCTTTGTTCTGTTGATGTGGCTCTCTGGCGAGTACATGACCGCCAACGGCGGCTGGGGACTCAACGTCCTGCAAACCGCTGACCACAAAATGCACCATACATTTATCGAAGCTGTTGCTCTCGGCATCCTCGCAAACCTGATGGTCTGCCTGGCGGTCTGGATGAGCTACTCTGGTCGTAGCCTGATGGATAAAGCCATGATTATGGTTCTGCCGGTTGCGATGTTTGTTGCCAGCGGCTTTGAGCACAGTATCGCAAACATGTTTATGATCCCGATGGGTATTGTAATCCGCAACTTTGCGAGCCCGGAGTTCTGGACTGCAGTTGGGTCAACTCCGGAAAGTTTCTCTCACCTGACTATTATGAATTTCATTACTGATAACCTGATCCCTGTCACTATCGGGAACATTATCGGTGGGGGTCTGTTAGTTGGGTTGACATACTGGGTCATTTACCTGCGTGGCGACGACCATCATTGATGGTTATCTCAGGCAGTAAATAAAAAATCCACTTAAGAAGGTAGGTGTTACATGTCCGAGCTTAATGAAAAGTTAGCCACAGCCTGGGAAGGTTTTGCGAAAGGTGACTGGCAGAATGGAGTAAACGTCCGTGACTTCATTCAGAAAAACTATACCCCGTATGAAGGTGACGAATCCTTCCTGGCTGGCGCAACCGACGCGACCACCAAGCTGTGGGACAAGGTAATGGAAGGCGTTAAACTGGAAAACCGCACTCACGCGCCAGTTGATTTTGACACCTCCGTTGCTTCCACCATTACTTCTCACGATGCTGGTTACATCAACAAAGCCCTTGAGAAAATCGTTGGTCTGCAAACTGAAGCGCCACTGAAACGTGCAATCATCCCGTTCGGTGGTATCAAAATGGTTGAAGGTTCCTGCAAAGCGTATAACCGCGAGCTGGACCCAATGCTGAAAAAAATCTTCAGCGAATACCGCAAAACCCACAACCAGGGTGTATTCGATGTTTATACCAAAGACATTCTGAACTGCCGTAAATCTGGCGTTCTGACTGGTCTGCCAGATGCGTATGGCCGTGGCCGTATCATCGGTGACTACCGTCGTGTTGCACTGTACGGTATCGACTTCCTGCTGAAAGACAAATACGCTCAGTTCGTTTCCCTGCAGTCTGACCTGGAAAACGGCGTAAACCTGGAAGCCACTATCCGTCTGCGTGAAGAAATCGCTGAACAGCACCGTGCGCTGGGTCAGATCAAAGAGATGGCTGCTAAATATGGCTGCGATATCTCTGGTCCTGCTACCAACGCTCAGGAAGCTATCCAGTGGACTTACTTCGGCTACCTGGCTGCTGTTAAGTCTCAGAACGGTGCAGCAATGTCCTTCGGTCGCGTATCCACCTTCCTGGACGCTTACATCGAACGTGACATCAAAGCAGGCAAAATCACAGAACAAGACGCTCAGGAAATGATTGACCACCTGGTCATGAAACTGCGTATGGTTCGCTTCCTGCGTACGCCTGAATATGATGAACTGTTCTCTGGTGACCCAATCTGGGCAACTGAGTCTATCGGTGGTATGGGCGTTGATGGCCGTACTCTGGTTACCAAAAACAGCTTCCGCTTCCTGAACACCCTGTACACCATGGGTCCTTCTCCGGAGCCGAACATCACCGTTCTGTGGTCTGAAAAACTGCCTCTGAACTTCAAGAAATTCGCCGCTAAAGTGTCCATCGACACCTCTTCTCTGCAGTACGAGAACGATGACCTGATGCGTCCGGACTTCAACAACGATGACTACGCTATCGCTTGCTGCGTAAGCCCAATGATCGTTGGTAAACAAATGCAGTTCTTCGGTGCGCGTGCAAACCTGGCGAAAACCATGCTGTACGCAATCAACGGCGGCGTTGATGAAAAACTGAAAATGCAGGTTGGTCCTAAGTCTGAACCAATCAAAGGCGACGTGCTGAAGTTCGACGAAGTGATGGACCGTATGGATCACTTCATGGACTGGCTGGCTAAACAGTATGTTACTGCGCTGAACGTTATCCACTACATGCACGACAAGTACAGCTACGAAGCCTCTCTGATGGCGCTGCACGACCGTGACGTTATCCGCACCATGGCGTGTGGTATCGCTGGTCTGTCCGTTGCTGCTGACTCCCTGTCTGCAATCAAATATGCGAAAGTTAAACCAATTCGTGACGAAGACGGCCTGGCTGTTGACTTCGAAATCGAAGGCGAATACCCGCAGTTTGGTAACAACGACTCTCGCGTTGATGACATGGCGGTTGACCTGGTAGAACGTTTCATGAAGAAAATTCAGAAACTGACTACTTACCGTAACGCTATCCCGACTCAGTCTGTTCTGACCATCACCTCTAACGTTGTGTATGGTAAGAAAACCGGTAACACCCCAGACGGTCGTCGTGCCGGCGCGCCATTCGGCCCAGGTGCTAACCCAATGCACGGTCGTGACCAGAAAGGTGCAGTTGCCTCTCTGACCTCCGTTGCTAAACTGCCGTTTGCTTACGCTAAAGATGGTATCTCTTACACCTTCTCTATCGTGCCAAACGCGCTGGGTAAAGACGACGAAGTGCGTAAAACTAACCTCGCAGGTCTGATGGATGGTTACTTCCACCACGAAGCGTCCATCGAAGGTGGTCAGCACCTGAACGTGAACGTCATGAACCGTGAAATGCTGCTCGACGCGATGGAACATCCTGAGAAATATCCTCAGCTGACCATCCGTGTATCTGGCTACGCAGTACGTTTTAACTCCCTGACTAAAGAACAACAGCAGGACGTTATCACCCGTACTTTCACTCAGTCCATGTAAGTGGAATTGACTGAAATCACGCGTTAAAAAGCGTACAATAAAGGCTCCACGCAAGTGGGGCCTTTTTAGCACCCTCTCCACACCAGTCTCTTTTGTCCGCTATCTATACTTTATGGATAACAGCCAAAACAGACTTAAACACAGCCGGTTTTGAGCTGTGCATACACAGGCCCCGGACGGGCCGATGCTGGAGATATCACCGCAATGTCAATTATTGGTCGCATTCACTCCTTTGAATCCTGTGGCACTGTCGATGGCCCGGGTATCCGTTTTATTACCTTCTTCCAGGGCTGCCTGATGCGTTGCCTGTACTGCCATAACCGTGACACATGGGATACCCACGGTGGCAAGGAAGTGACCGTTGAAGATTTGATGAAAGAGGTGGTGACCTACCGCCACTTTATGAACGCGTCCGGCGGCGGCGTGACTGCATCCGGCGGTGAGGCGATCCTTCAGGCTGAATTTGTACGCGACTGGTTCCGCGCCTGCCACAAAGAAGGTATCCATACCTGCCTCGACACCAACGGGTTTGTGCGCCGCTACGATCCGGTCATCGATGAATTGCTTGAAGTGACCGATCTGGTGATGCTCGATCTCAAACAGATGAACGATGAGATCCACCAGAATCTGGTGGGTGTTTCCAACCATCGTACCCTGGAGTTCGCGAAATACATCTCAGGGAAAGGTATCAAAACCTGGATCCGCTATGTTGTTGTACCCGGCTGGTCAGATGATGATGATTCTGCGCATCGTCTGGGCGAATTTACCCGGGATATGGGTAACGTTGAGAAAATAGAACTTCTGCCCTATCACGAGCTGGGTAAACATAAATGGGTGGCGATGGGTGAAGAGTACAAACTCGATGGCGTTAAGCCGCCGAAGAAAGAGACGATGGAACGCGTTAAAGGTATTCTTGAGCAGTACGGCCACAAGGTCATGTATTAATAAAAGGCCCGGTGAGAACCGGGCCTTTTTGTATTCTATTTGAAGACGCCATTGATAATGCTGGTCACAATCGCCGTACTCAATGCAACTAAGACCAGATCATCACCTACCACTCGCCACTCATAACCCGGATACGAAGGAAGCTGATCCAGCATAGAGGCAGGGACAGTTTTCTTAGCAATCCCCGGAGGAAGCGGTTTGCCACGAGCAAGGTTTTTCGCAATGCCCGGAGGCAATGAATCATACCCCGTTAAACCATAGTTCAACGCCAGATGGCGGGCATGATCGAAGCTGACGCGTGCATCAACATCATCGCTGACGTTTTTGCTCGATTTACCATGCACCTGGCTTGCGTTATTTTGTTTATTACTATGATTGCCAGAATTTCCGTTCCCATTATCACCGGAATTCCCGTTTCCATGATTGCCGCCATTGCCTTGTCCACCGCTGTTGCCGTGGCCACCACCATTCCCGTTTCCTGGGTTAGCCATGACCGGCGCAGTTGCGAACGTTAAAGACAACACTACTGCCAGAGCTGTAGTGGAAAAACGACGTATAGACATGATTACTGCCTTTTAGTGGTAGAACGTATTTGAATTATCGCCTCGCGCAATAAACAAACAATACGTAAAACTCTTATATGTGATGAGAACAAAAAAGCCTGTCATTGACAGGCTTTCATTTAATCAGGCATGTGCCACTGGGGTTGGATGCTCACCCGCTTTGCGCAGCAGCATTAAGAGGTATATAAACGACACGCTGGCGATCATAATAAAGAGCAGGTTGTCGGAATAATTCTGCATCAGCATGGCGGTAAACGTCGGCCCCAATAAGCTGCCGATGGTATAGCTTAATAACAGCGCCTGGTTCATCGCCACCAGTTGGTGATGTTCCACCTTCTCACAGGCCCATGCCATTGCGACCGGATAGAGCGTGAAACCCGCGGCTCCCAGAATAAACAACGCGGGAGCCATCGCAGCGTTGCTGAGCATGGCGAGACACCCCATGATCACCACAAAGACCTGCACGCGCAGCACCAGCAGGCGGCCAAAACGGTCCGCCAGACGGCCAACTGGCCACTGCCCGACAATACCTGCACTGACCATCACGGCCATCCAGAACCCGATCCCGGAATCACTAACCCCCTGATGGTTCAGCCAGAGCGGCATCAGGCCATAGAGCGACCCCAGCACAATGCCAGAGATAATACAGCCGTTCACTCCCAGACGCGCCTGACGCAGCTTCAACATCGGCCAGACGTGGGTCGTCGCTTCCTGATGCTCACTGCTCTGGTTCACAATACGCGTGAAGAGCAGTGGCAGGATCGCCGCCAGCGTCATACCCGTGACCCACGGCAGAACACTCATCAAATCAGTTGGCAGTTTGTTGACCATCAACTGCCCGAGCACGGTACCGACATAATAGACCATCATATAAGCCGCCAGCAGGCGGCCACGGTTGCGCGAAGTGCCACTGCACATTAGCGCACTTTCTACGACTACCCAGATCATCGCGCAGCCTACACCGGCAATAAAACGCCAGGCCATCCAGCTCCAGAAGCCAACCATCAGCCCCAGCCCGGCGCACCCGGCGGCGAAAATCAGCGACGCCAGATAATAGCTACGGTTAAAACCAAAACGTTTAATCAGGTTCCCTGTCACCAGGGTTCCCAGCAGGTTTCCCGTAAAAAACGACGAGCTAACCATACCCACCTGCCAGGTCGGTAAGTTTTCATGGGCGAGCCACAGCGGGACGAGCGTGTTTAACACCGCGATCGCCAGGGTCAGCAAAAGCAGGCCACAGAGCAACAGAAGCACTGGCCGGGTATAGGTGGTCATGGATTAAAAACCGTGAGGAAATTCAGATTTCGTGCGCATCATGCCACTGGCAAAAACAAAGTCAATCCACCGGTTCTGGCTGTGCGCACGATAAGTCCCTTGTCGATTTAAAAAACTCATCCTGCTACTGCAATATCTGTCATTAATATTAATTATGTATATGTTTTTATTTATTAATGGTCAGAATCTACACCTGATGACAGTCGAAAAATTTCATGATCGGAAAAAGAAAAGCCGGGCACTAAGTCCCGGCTTTATATAACAAAAACTGGAGTTAACTGGCGACGGCCATCCCAACGGTCATATGCAAACCGTAGAACACCCCACGGCCAATCAATTCACCGACCAGCACCAGCACAAACGCCAGTGACAGCAGCGGCAGCGCGGGTTGATAGCCCTTGATCTGAGGCGTAATCCAGCAGACTAATGCCGCCACCAGCAACACCACGCGCCAGGCCATCAGCGAACCGTAATCCGGCACCAGTGCAGAAGCCTGTTGAATGGAGCTGTGAATGGTTGCCAGTTCTGCCCCCTGCATCAGAGCAACAACCGCACTCACCACCAGCGCCAGCAGCGAAACAACCGGCAGTAAACGCATTGCCCAGCCATCAACACCCGCAACGCGTAACAGCAGGAAGCCGAGAAGCGGCCCGCCGATAAACATCGTCAGGAAGAAGCTCATCGGTGTCCAGACGCTGTACCAGGTCGGTACGGTGTCGATAGTGTTATAAACCCGCACCATCATCCACACGAACACCACGCCCAGCACCATCGTGACCACAAGCCACACGCTACGCAGACCCGCAGGCAGTTTTTTCAGCGCGGCCAACAGCCAGCCCAGACCACCCACAGCAAAGAAGATTGCCCCGCTAGCGATTTCGTTACTGAGCGAAGACGCACCTACGCGGTTCAGGGAGTTGAACGCGCGCATTGGCGAGCCGAGGTGTAACGTAGAGGCGATAAACCCGATCCCCATCAATACCCACAGGCCAAACATGCTCAATACCAGACGTTGCTGTTGTTCGGCATTCAGATTGCCTTTTAACAACGCAAGGGCGAGAACAATGAAACCGCCCGCAACGCACTGTCCAAAGACCGTGAAGATCATCAGCGGCCATTCATGCCATCCACTTCCCATCTCACACCTCCTTCGGGTTTGCCAGATAGCCGGTGGTATCACCCGTCGGGCGGCTGTTGGCGTTAGGTTTAATCACAATGCTCGGCTTCGTGAAGTGCGCCGACGGCAGCGGCGCGACGGCAGCAAGCTGGCCGTGTTTTTTACGCAGCTCTTCTATCGGGCCGAAGTCCAGCGCACGCAGCGGACAGGACTCCACGCAGACGGGCTTTTTGCCGTCTGCGACGCGGGTATAGCAACCGTCGCATTTGGTCATGTGGCCTTTGGCGGCATTGTACTGCGGCGCACCATAAGGACAGGCCATATGGCAGTAGCGACAGCCGATGCAGACATCTTCGTCCACCACCACAAAGCCGTCCTCACGCTTATGCATCGCCCCGCTCGGGCACACTTTGGTACACGCCGGATCTTCGCAGTGGTTGCAGGCAATCGACAGGTAATAAGCAAAGACATTCTGATGCCAGACGCCATTGTCTTCCTGCCAGTCGCCGCCCGCGTATTCGTAAATACGACGGAAGCTGACGTCCGGGGTTAAGTCTTTGTAATCTTTGCAGGCCAGCTCGCAGGTTTTGCACCCGGTGCAACGGCTGGAATCAATATAAAATCCATACTGGGTTGTCATCGGTTACTCCTTACACCTTTTCAACCTGAACAAGGTTCGTGTGGGACGGGTTGCCTTTCGCCAGCGGTGATGGGCGCTGCGTGGTCAGTACGTTAATACTGCCTGCCTGGTCGATACGGTTTGCATCCGGGTTGTACCAGGCCCCTTCCCCCAGCGCGACAACGCCTGGCATCATGCGCGGTGTAACCCTGGCTTCAATGTGTACCTCTCCACGACCGTTAAAGATGCGTACGCGATCGCCATTGCTGATACCGCGCGCTTTCGCATCTATTGGGTTGATCCACATTTCCTGACGGCAGGCGGCTTTCAGTACGTCTACGTTGCCGTAGGTTGAGTGTACGCGTGCCTTATAGTGGAAACCGGTCAACTGCAGCGGGAATTTCGCCGTCAGCGGATCGTTGTAGTTTTCGAAACCAGGCGTATAGATTGGCAGTGGATCGATAACGTCCCCGTCCGGAAGCTCCCAGCTGGAGGCGATTTTCGCCAGCGCTTCCGAATAGATTTCGATTTTGCCTGACGGCGTCGTCAACGGGTTGGCGTGAGGATCTTCCCGGAATGCCTTATACGCCACGTGGTGCCCTTCCGGGTCACGCTGTTTATACATCCCCTGCTTGCGGAAGGTATCGAAGTCCGGCAGGTCAGGGATGGCTTTACGGGAGAGTTCATGCAGATGACGCATCCACCCTTCCTGAGTACGCCCCTCGGTAAACTGCTGCTCAACGCCAAGGCGTTTTGCCAGCTGGGAGGTCATCTCATAGATGGTTTTGCACTCAAAGCGCGGTTTGATGGCCTGATCGGTGAAGATCACATAGGACATGTTGCCGCAGGAGGCATCAAGCGCAAAATCCATCTGCTCAGAGGCGGTGCAGTCCGGCAGCAGAATATCGGCATATTTCGCCGACGAGGTCATGTGGCAGTCGATCACCACAATCATCTCGCACTTCTTGTCATCCTGCAGGATTTCATGGGTACGGTTAATTTCAGAGTGCTGGTTGATAAGACAGTTACCGGCATAGTTCCAGATCATCTTGATCGGCACATCCAGCTTGTCTTTACCCCGCACACCGTCACGCAACGCGGTCATTTCCGGGCCACGTTCAATTGCATCCGTCCACATAAACATGGAGATACTGGTCTGAACCGGGTTATCCAGCGTCGGCATACGCTCAAACGGCACGTCATAAGAGCCTTCGCGCGCACCGGTGTTACCGCCATTAATACCAACGTTGCCGGTCAGAATGGAGAGCATCGAAATGGCGCGGGTCGCGATTTCACCGTTTGCGTGACGCTGCGGCCCCCAGCCCTGGCTGATAAAGGCCGGTTTGGCTAAACCAATTTCACGCGCCAGTTGAACAATACGTTCGACCGGAATACCGGTGATGGTAGAGGCCCACTCTGGGGTTTTCGCCACACCGTCACTGCCCTGACCGAGAATGTACGCTTTGTAATGCCCGTTAGCCGGTGCGCTGGCGGGCAGGGTTTTCTCGTCATAACCAACGCAGTATTTATCAAGGAATGGCTGATCGACAAGGTTTTCGGTGATCATCACCCACGCCAGCGCGCTGACTAATGCGGCATCGGTACCAGGACGGATAGGGATCCACTCATCTTCACGCCCTGCACCGGTATCGGTATAGCGTGGATCGATAATAATCATACGTGCATTGGATTTCGCGCGAGCCTGCTCAAGGTAGTATGTCACCCCGCCGCCGCTCATGCGCGTTTCACCCGGGTTATTACCGAACAGCACCACCAGCTTACTGTTCTCAATATCAGAAGGGCTGTTACCGTCTGCCCAGCCACCATAGGTGTAGTTCAGACCTGCGGCAATCTGTGCAGAAGAGTAGTCACCATAGTGATTGAGATAACCGCCGCAGCAGTTCATCAGACGTGCTACCAGCGTTTTTCCCGGTGGCCAGGAACGCGTCAGCGTACCGCCAAGAGTCCCGGTACCATAGTTCAGGTAGATGGATTCGTTGCCATACTCTTTGATCAGACGCTGCATGTTGGTGGCAATGATATCGTAGGCTTCATCCCAGCTAATGCGTTCGAACTTCCCTTCCCCACGCTGACCGACGCGTTTCATCGGATACTTCAGGCGATCCGGGTTATAGACGCGGCGGCGCATTGAGCGGCCACGCAGGCAGGCACGAACCTGATGTAATCCATCGTAGTTATCGTCGCCAGTATTGTCGGTTTCGACATACTTAATTTCACCATCCACCACATGCATACGCAATGGACAACGACTACCACAGTTTACGGTACAGGCACTCCACACCACTTTTTCCGGGGCTGTCGCCGGGGACAGAGCATCCGCCGCTGATGCCAGTCGGGTAAAGGGGAGCGTGAAGGCACTGCTGGCAACAGCCAGGCCGCCAATTGCCGTGGTTTTCATCAACCCACGGCGAGTGACCTCGGCAGCCATTAACGCATCAGGCGCTTTGATTTTCATAGAGACTCACTTTGGTTGCTCACAAAAAAAAGAGAGGCGGCCCAGGCCGCTATATAGCCTTATATACAACGTATTTCTTCGTTATCAGCGCGTTATGCTGACTTTCATTCGGAGGAGTATTACCACTTTAGAGGGAGGGGTTATTGCTTCGTATCAAATCAGAGGCATAAAAAAAGCGCCCTCAGGCGCTTTTTTGTTTTACGACAAATTAACCGATGTACTGCTGGCCTTTCATGTACGGGCGCAGCACTTCAGGGATCTCAATACGACCATCCGCCTGCTGGTAGTTTTCCAGCACCGCGACCAGCGTACGACCCACTGCCAGACCAGAACCGTTCAGGGTATGCACCAGACGGGTTTTCTTGTCAGACTTGTTACGGCAGCGTGCCTGCATGCGACGCGCCTGGAAATCCCAGACGTTAGAGCAGGAAGAGATTTCACGGTAGGTATTCTGCGCAGGAACCCAGACTTCCAGGTCGAAGGTTTTGCAGGCACCAAAGCCCATGTCACCGGTACACAGCGCCATACGGCGGTACGGCAGACCCAGCAGCTCCAGCACTTTTTCAGCATGGCCGGTCATCTCTTCCAGCGCATCCATAGACTCTTCAGGACGCACGATCTGCACCATCTCCACTTTGTCGAACTGGTGCATACGGATCAGACCACGGGTGTCACGGCCATAAGAGCCCGCCTCTGAACGGAAGCACGGAGAGTGCGCCGTCAGTTTGATTGGCAGGTCATCTTCGTCGATGATCTCATCGCGCACGAGGTTGGTCAGCGGTACTTCTGCCGTTGGGATCAGCGCATAGTTGCTGCTGTCAGCTTCCTCGTCCAGCGGACGGGTATGGAACAGATCGCCAGCAAATTTCGGCAACTGACCTGTACCGTACAGCGTATCGTGGTTCACCAGATACGGTACGTAGGTTTCGCTGTAGCCGTGCTGTTCAGTGTGCAGATCCAGCATGAACTGCGCCAGTGCGCGGTGCAGGTGGGCAATCTGACCTTTCATCACTACAAAGCGAGACCCCGTCAGCTTAACCGCTGCGGCAAAGTCCAGTCCTGAGTGCATTTCACCCAGCGTCACGTGATCGCGAACGTCGAAGTCGAACGCGCGAGGAGTGCCCCAGCGTTTCACTTCAACGTTGTCGTTTTCGTCTTTACCGACAGGCACGCTGTCGTCAGGAATGTTCGGGATCGCCAGAGCAATATCACGAATCTCTGCCTGAAGAACGTCCAGTTCCGCTTTCGCCTGGTCCAGCTCTTCACCCAGTTTGTTCACTTCCAGGCGTAATGGCTCAATGTCTTCCCCGCGCGCTTTCGCCTGGCCGATGGACTTCGATCGAGAGTTACGCTCTGCCTGCAGATTTTCAGTTTGTACCTGCAGAACTTTACGACGCTCTTCAAGAGCGCGCAGCTTATCTACATCCAGCTTAAAGCCCCGGCGTGCCAGTTTGTCAGCGACTGCGTCTGGCTCATTACGCAGCAGATTGGGATCGAGCATGCTTATCCTGTGCTTATCGAATTAAAATAGGGAAATGTAACCACAGCCTGCGGTCACAGGGATACTATGCCAACATTACCGCAACGATTGAACTAACGGTAGCGTTTTATAGGGCTATTTTGATCCTGTCCGGCGAGCCAGGCGAGCTTTTCGCCAATCTTGCCTTCAAGACCTCTGTTTGTAGGGTGATAATAGCGGGTTTGTGCCATCTCCTGAGGGAAATATTCCTCTCCGGCAGCGTAGGCATTGGGTTCATCGTGGGCGTAGCGGTACTCCTGCCCATAACCCATCTCTTTCATCAGTTTGGTCGGTGCATTACGCAGATGAACCGGAACATCATAGTCCGGACGTTCACGCGCGTCAGACATGGCCGCTTTAAATGCAGTGTAAACCGCATTACTTTTCGGTGCACAAGCCAGATACACAATCGCCTGCGCAATGGCGCGCTCACCTTCCGCTGGCCCGACGCGGGTAAAACAGTCCCACGCGGAAAGTGCCACCTGCATGGCGCGCGGATCGGCATTGCCGACATCTTCAGAGGCAATCGCCAGGCAGCGACGCGCAACATACAGAGGATCGCCACCCGCACTGATAATGCGCGCGTACCAGTAGAGCGCCGCATCCGGCGCACTGCCGCGCACGGACTTATGCAGAGCAGAAATCAGATCGTAAAAACGATCGCCTTTATTATCAAAACGCGCGCTGCGTTCACCGGCAATTTCAGTAAGCAACTCCGGTTTCAGCATTCGCTTACCAGCATCGTCAACTTCAGCCATATCGGCCATCATTTCCAGCGTGTTCAGTGCCCGCCGCGCATCACCGTTGACCAGCTCCGCAATTGCCCGCCGCGTCTCGTCCGGCAGAACGATATCCTGCCCGCCGTAGCCGCGCGCTTTGTCGTCCATCGCCTGCGTCAGAACCTTTTCGATATCGTCAGTCGTGAGCGATTTAAGCAGGTACACACGGGCGCGGGAAAGCAGCGCCGAATTCAGTTCAAATGACGGGTTTTCCGTGGTCGCACCGATGAAGAAAATTGTGCCGTCTTCAATGTGCGGCAGGAAAGCATCCTGCTGGCTCTTATTGAAGCGGTGGACTTCGTCCACAAAGAGGATGGTACGACGTCCTGCATTACGGTTCTGCCGCGCTCGCTCGATCGCCTCGCGGATCTCCTTCACGCCAGAAGTGACGGCAGAGATGCGTTCCACATCGGCGTTCGCATATCGGGCGATCACTTCCGCGAGTGTCGTTTTACCGGTTCCGGGTGGGCCCCAGAGGATCATCGAGTGCAGATGCCCGGCCTCAATGGCACGCGGCAATGGCTTGCCCGCAGCCAGCAAGTGCTGCTGGCCGATGTACTGCGCTAAATTTTCTGGCCGCATACGGGCGGCCAGAGGTTGAAACGCATTATCTGAAAAATCGAGCGACAGGTTGCCCACTCACGCCTCTTACTTACGTTGGTCGTCCACCGTTACGCCCTTCGGCGGGGTAAAGGTGAATTTTGATGCATCAACAGCGCCGTTTTGCTGAGATTTAAGCTGATAGCTGCTGCGCTGATCGTCCTGCTCAACAGCACCAAACTGATTGATGGTGCCATTGGTGCTCACGTTAATCGTGAACTGCTTAAGGTTGCCGTTGCTGCCTTTTGGCGTCAGGACAAACTCATCACCGCTTTGTTTGATATTGTACTGCTGCCAGTCGCTGGACTGGTTACGGGCAATCAGCATAAAGGGTGTATTGCTGGTCGCATCTTTCAGCCAGGTGGCGGTCGCCTGCTCAACAAACGGGTTGAAGAACCACAGGGTCTTACCGTCAGACACCAGGATGCTCTCATCCGGCTGGGTCATATGCCAGTTAAACAGATTCGGGCGTTTTACCCACAAATCACCCTGGCCTTCCTGCACCGCGTTGCCGCTGCCGTCAGTCACTTTTTGCGTGAAGCTGGCATGGAAGCTGCTCACTTTATCCAGTCGGCTTTTAAGGTCGCTGGCGGCATCAGCCCAGACGCTGCTGGCAACAAAACTGGTGAGTAATGCACAAGCGATTGCAATTTTTTTCATTGTTATTCCTTAAAATACGTCATCCCGATACGGGGTTCTGTCATCTATTGTGAACCTGCCCGCAGGCAGGTGACAGAAGAAAATGCTTAAATTTTGCTGATTTACCCTTCTTTGCAATCGATGAAAGGTCAATCAAACGGCGGTGGAGCCAGTACCTCACGGTTACCGTTATGCCCCTGCTCGCTCACGATGCCCTGGGCCTCCATCTGCTCGATGATACGCGCCGCACGGTTGTAGCCAATGCGGAACTGACGCTGTACCCCGGAGATAGACGCTTTACGTTTTTCGGTGACGAAGTTAACCGCCTGGTCGAATAACGGATCCAGCTCTTCGCCGCCGTCAAAGCCACCACCACCGCCTTCGCTTTCGCTGTCGGAGGTAATACCGTCAACGTACTGCGGACGGCCACGCGCTTTCCAGTCCTGTACCACCGCATGCACTTCCTGGTCACGAACGAACGCGCCGTGAACACGCACCGGAGAGGTTGAGTTCGGGCCGGAGTAGAGCATATCCCCCATCCCCAGCAGTGACTCTGCACCGCCCTGGTCGAGGATGGTACGCGAGTCAATTTTACTCGATACGGTAAACGCAATACGGGTCGGGATGTTTGCTTTAATCAACCCGGTGATGACGTCTACTGATGGACGCTGCGTCGCCAGAACGAGGTGAATACCGGCCGCACGCGCTTTCTGCGCCAGACGCGCAATCAGCTCTTCCACTTTCTTACCGACGGTCATCATCAGGTCGGCGAATTCATCCACCAGCACAACGATGTAAGGCAGTTTTTCCAGCACCGGATGCTGGGCATCCATGCTGTCACCCGGCTTCCAGTATGGGTCCGGAATCGGACGGCCCATACGCGCCGCCTCAGCGATTTTCTCGTTATAACCGGCCAGGTTACGCACGCCCAGCGCCGACATCAGCTTATAGCGACGTTCCATCTCATTGACGCTCCAGCGCAGGGCGTTGGCGGCGTCCTTCATATCGGTCACAACTTCAGTCAGCAGATGCGGGATGCCTTCATAAACCGACAACTCCAGCATTTTCGGGTCAATCATGATGAAACGCACATCTTCAGGCTGCGCTTTATAGAGCATGCTGAGGATCATGGCGTTCACCCCAACGGACTTACCGGAGCCGGTGGTACCCGCGACCAGCAGGTGAGGCATTTTCGCCAGATCGGCAACCACCGGATCGCCCGCGATATCTTTACCCAGCACCACGGTCAGTGGAGATGGATTATCGCGGAAGCGGGTGTTGTCCAGCACTTCTCGCAAATACACGGTCTGACGTTTCTTATTCGGCAGTTCAAGCCCTACGTACGGCTTACCCGGGATAACTTCTACCACACGCACCGCCACGGTCGACAGGGAACGCGCCAGGTCGCGGGACAGGTTAGAAATACGCGCCGCTTTTACGCCAGGGGCCAGGTTCAGTTCGAAACGGGTGATCACCGGGCCAGGAGAGTAGTTCACCACATCCGCCTTGATGCGGAAATCAGCCAGACGCGCTTCGACCAGACGCGCCATCTGCTCCAGCGCAAAGGTATCAACCGGTTCAACTTCAGACGGTGGCGGCGTTAACAGATCCAGCGACGGCAATGGCGTACTCGGGCGTTGCAGCGGCCGGCTATCACCGTTACGCATCAACAATGGATGAATAAGGCTTTCCTGCGGCTGTGCCGGAGGCTGCTGGAACTGCGGCTGCTGTGCGTGAGTCTGCGGAGTCGGCTGTTGCGGCTGCGCATACGCCTGCTGTGCAGGAGCATGCTTTGCCAGAGGCTGCTGCTGGCGCACCGGTTGCTCAGCTTCCGGCATCACGCTCGGGGTGAATAACGGCTCACCAGGGCCATCATCCACCAGATCTTTCATTGGCGAGAATTCAAAATCTGACAGCGAGAACGGGTTCGCACCGGCAGGTTGTTCACCGGAATAGCGCTGCTGCTGCGTTGCCGCAAACTGGCGCGCTAACTCGGCTTCCGCCGCATCCTCTTCGTCTTCAGGAACATGAGGCGATGGCGCATCGTGCTGATACTCTTCACCGTAGCGCTGATGCTGCTGCGCGGCGAACTGACGTGCCAGCTCATCCTGCTGCAGTTCATCGGCGTCGTCTTCATATTCAGACTCGCGCGCTTTTTCCTCAGCCATACGCTGGGAAGGCAGCTTGATGCCGTAAGAGGCCAGCTCACGACGCGTTGGTACGCGAACACGATTAGGACGAGGCAACTGCGGGCCAATCCCCTCTTTCACCTGAGGACGTGGCGCGCCACCTGCTGCCAGGCTAAAGACTGGCGCAGCAACAGCGGCCGCTGCCGTGGCTTGCTTCACGCTTTCAGCCACCGGAGCAACAACAGGTGTAGGATCAACGGAAGGAGCAGAAACAGCAGGAACCTGTACGGCAGGTTCAGGAACGGGCTGATACCAGGCCGCCAGTTGCTCGCGCTCACGGGCCCGACGCTCTTCAACTTCTTCAAAGTAGTACATTGGCGGACGGGACGGTTTCGTCTCTTCCACCACTTCAGGTTCGGACTGCGGCTCTACATATGGCTGCACAGGTTCGACCGGTTCAGGCACATATGCCTGATACGGCTGGGCGGCAGGTTGCTCGTATTCCGGATACCCCTGCGGTTCATACGCAGGTTCAGGCGGCTGATAAGGTTGTTGCCACTGTTCCTGCTGTACCGGCACATAGCTTTCTGGCTCCGGTGCGATGACCGGCTCCGGCGTATGGACACCCGGCGCACTCTGCCAGTCAACCTGAGGCTGCTGCATAGCCAGCTCTGGTGCAGGAACCGGCGCGGATGGCATGACGGCTTCAGCAGGTGCAGCAAACGCCTGCGCTGCCGTGGTGGCCGCTGCAGCGACCGCAACCTGCCCGGTGACAGAGTGACCATTGAGTAGCGGATCGTACTCGTCAAAATCACCTGGCGTGGCGCGGCTCCCGGAGAAGAGCACATCATCAGGATCGACGGCCTTACCTGCAGCACGATATTCAACCTGCTCCTCTTCATCCATGCGTTTGCCGGAGAAAAGTGCAGCATCGGTTTTACGGCCCAGCGGGTTGGCAAATTTTTCGGCTACGCGCTGACGGCGCGCCAGCGCCCCACGCAGAATACGGGCACGGCGAGATTCGCGACGCTGCACCGGGGCATCGTCGTCCTCATCGTACTCATCTTCATTGTCGTCTTCATCAACCCATGTGTCATCACGACGGGTACGGTTGCTGGCAAAAGTGAGAATATTAAGGATAAAACTGCCGATCTTTTCGGCGATACTCACCCATGACCAGCCCGTGAACAACGTCAACCCAGCGGCCCAGATGCAGAGCAATGCCAGGGTTCCGCCACTACTGTGGAGCATCGGCTGTAGCGCGGTGCTCAGCAAGCTGCCGATCACCCCACCGGAAGCAAAGTACCAGATATCATCGGCGTTAATCGCCGCCAGCCCGCAGGAGGTCAGGATCAGTGCCAGCGCGCCAATCAGGCGCAGCGAAACAGCGAAATAATCGATGTAGTCATCGTTCTGCCGATGACGCCAGGCAAACCAGCATCCGCCAATCATAATGACGGGAAGGGTGTAGGCCATCACACCGAAAATGAAAAAGAGCGTATCCGCAAGCCAGGCTCCGGGAATGCCGCCTAAATTATGAATAGGCTCATGCCATGCGGTTTGTGACCAGCTTGGATCGGAGGGGTTGAAACTGAGTAAGGCTGCCATCAGCCAGACGGCAAAAAGGGCAATAACAATCAGCAACGCCTCAAGGAGACGACGTCCGCTGCTTAGCTTCGATAGTGTGACTTCTTTGTCTTCAGTGTATTCCTGGCTCAAGAAAGGCTCTCCAGGTATCAGGCATATCCTGCCTGTTTGCTAAAACGGACAACAGCGCCGGGTATCCCCGGCACTGTTGCTGTATGGATTAACAGGAGTGTAATCAAACTACGCTGATTTTGCACCTGTTCCGTGTTAGCGCGTCTTAATAACCAGACGATTGCTCTGTTTGACCTCTTCCATCACCACATAGGTACGGGTGTCGTTCACACCAGGCAGTCGCAGCAGGGTTTCACCCAGCAGCTTACGGTAGGCGGACATGTCTGGCACACGGGTTTTCAACAGGTAGTCAAAATCACCGGAAACCAGATGACACTCTTGAATTTCTTCAAGTTTTTGTACAGCGGCGTTAAATTGCTCAAACACATCCGGCGCACCACGATTCAGAGTAATCTCAACAAATACCAGAAGTGAGGCATCCAGATAATGCGGGTTCAGCAGAGCCGTATAGCCCTGAATAAAACCCTGTCTTTCCAGTCGACGTACACGCTCAAGGCACGGCGTCGGGGAAAGTCCCACACGTTTTGAAAGCTCGACGTTGGAAATACGCCCATCCTTTTGCAATTCATTAAGAATGTTACGATCGATACGGTCGAGGTCTTTGCCAGGGCGCTTCTTGCTATCTACCATTATTATTGTCTCTCTGTATTCCTTCCCTACTCCTGCCTGGACCCTGTGCACATCACTGTTCAGAGCCTGTACCCGTTATTCATCACATCGCCTGGTTATGTATTATATCCGTCATACTTCAAGTTGCCTGCGCGTTGGCTTTTCTCACTCACCCCAGTCACGTACTCATGTACGCTCCCGGGGATTCGCTGCGTCGCCGCCTTCATGCAACTCGAATTATTAGGCTATAGACGCGATGCGGATTCGGGTTCTGTTGGTAAGAAGTCCGTTGCCCGAAGGGCAGTCACCGACATCACGTATGGCGTCTGTCCACACCATGCGTAGATTTCACTAACCCGGTAAAAATGGCATTTACGTGCATGCCTATGCGGCACACAGTTAATGCGTTTTTTTTCTTCCTTGAATGTTTTCGCAAAAGCGCAGGTGATTGTCAAAGCAAAACATCGATTTTTAGTACAACATGCCGGATATTCATTGCGGTCGGGTATTAATCCTCATTTTATTGCCTTATAAACAACCGGTTTTCAATAGCACACAGTATGTTATCGCCCGCCATTCATCGTCAGCGTCTATTGCACATATTGATATCAAAATTGCTGTGCTCTTTTTTTACGGCAACAAATTCCCTACAATCCTGCCAAATGTCTGCCAACAACAATGGGGATCTCATGGGCACGGCCAAACACAGTAAGCTGCTAATTCTTGGTTCTGGACCTGCGGGATATACCGCGGCGGTCTACGCTGCACGCGCTAACCTGCAACCGGTGTTAATTACCGGCATGGAAAAAGGCGGTCAGCTGACCACCACCACCGAAGTGGAAAACTGGCCAGGCGACCCGAACGACCTGACCGGGCCGCTGTTGATGGAACGTATGCACGAGCATGCGACCAAGTTCGAAACCGAAATTCTGTTCGACCATATTCACAAGGTCGATCTGCAGAACCGTCCGTTCCGTCTGACCGGCGACAGTGGTGAGTACACCTGTGACGCGCTGATCGTTGCCACCGGTGCATCCGCCCGTTACCTGGGTCTGCCGTCTGAAGAAGCGTTCAAAGGCCGCGGCGTATCTGCCTGCGCCACCTGCGACGGTTTCTTCTACCGCAACCAGAAAGTCGCGGTCATTGGCGGGGGTAACACCGCAGTGGAAGAAGCGCTTTATCTGGCGAACATCGCCTCTGAGGTACACCTGATCCACCGCCGCGACACCTTCCGTGCGGAGAAAATCCTGATCAAACGTCTGATGGATAAAGTGGCGAGCGGCAACATCGTGTTGCACACCAACCGTACGCTGGAAGAAGTCACGGGCGATCAGATGGGCGTTGCGGGTCTGCGTATCCGTGATACCCAGAACACCGATACCGTGGAATCGCTGGAAGTGGCTGGCCTGTTTGTGGCGATCGGCCACAGCCCGAACACGGCGATCTTCGACGGTCAGCTGGAGCTGGAAAACGGCTACATTAAAGTGCAATCCGGCATTCACGGCAACGCAACCCAGACCAGCATCCCGGGAGTATTCGCCGCAGGTGACGTCATGGATCATATTTACCGTCAGGCAATCACCTCCGCCGGTACCGGTTGTATGGCCGCGCTGGATGCTGAACGCTATCTGGACGGGCTGGCCGAGCAAGGCAAATAATCTTTACAAGTCAGTAACAAACGTAAATAAAGGCGGCGATAAGTCGCCTTTATTGTCTCTCCGTTGTAACATTGCGCTGCCCAATTTCTAATAACGTCACCTGCAAAGTACGCAATGGAAAAAACCCGTCAACAAGAGTTAACACGCTGGCTGAAACAGCAAAGCGTTCTTTCCCGCCGCTGGCTCATGATTTCCCGCCTTCTGGGGCTGATCAGCGGTCTGTTGATTGTTGCCCAGGCATGGCTGCTGGCCCGCATTCTTAACCACATGATCATGGAGAATATTCCGCGCGAAGCACTCCTGATGCCGTTTATCGTCCTTGTTCTGGTTTTTGTTCTGCGCGCCTGGGTGGTCTGGCTGCGTGAACGCGTCGGTTTCCATGCGGGGCAACATATACGCTATGAAATCCGCCGTCAGGTACTCGACCGTCTGCAGGAAGCCGGGCCCGCCTGGATCCAGGGTAAGCCTGCCGGAAGCTGGGCGACGCTTATCCTTGAGCAAATTGACGATATGCACGACTACTATGCCCGCTATCTTCCTCAGATGGCGCTGGCCGTTTGCGTGCCGCTGCTGATTGTGATCACCATTTTCCCGACCAACTGGGTAGCGGCATTGATCCTGCTGGGTACCGCCCCGTTGATCCCGCTGTTTATGGCGATGGTGGGAATGGGGGCTGCAGACGCTAACCGCCGCAATTTCCTGGCGCTGGGTCGTCTGAGTGGCCATTTCCTTGACCGTCTGCGCGGTATGGAAACCTTGCGTATTTTTGGCCGTGGTGAAGCGGAAACTGAAAACATCCGCCTGGCGTCGCAGGATTTCCGCCAGCGCACGATGGAAGTGTTACGCCTGGCGTTTCTGTCGTCTGGCGTGCTCGAATTCTTTACCTCGCTGTCGATTGCACTGGTGGCGGTTTATTTCGGTTTCTCCTACCTCGGTGCGCTGGATTTTGGCCACTACGGTACGGCAGTGACGCTGTCTTCGGGCTTCCTGGCGCTAATCCTGGCTCCGGAGTTTTTCCAGCCACTGCGCGATCTCGGTACCTTTTATCATGCTAAAGCGCAGGCCGTTGGCGCGGCCGATAGCCTGAAAACATTCATGGAAACGCCGCTGGCACACCCGGAACGGGGTGACGTTACGCTGAATACCAAAGAACCAGTGACAATTGAGGCGAGTGATTTTTCTATTCTGTCGCCTGAAGGCAAAGTGCTGGCAGGCCCGCTGAATTTTACCCTGCCCGCCGGGCAGCGAGTGGTGCTGGTCGGTACCAGCGGTTCAGGTAAAAGTTCGCTGCTTAATACACTGTCCGGCTTTATGGCTTACACCGGTTCGCTACGGATTAACAAAACCGAGCTGCGCGATCTCGACCCGGATGCCTGGCGCAAACAGCTAAGCTGGGTGGGACAAAACCCACAGCTACCGGCCGCCACGCTGCGGGAGAACGTGCTTCTGGCTCGCCCGGATGCACGCGAAGATGAGCTGCAATCCGTCCTTGACCGCGCCTGGGTCAGCGAGTTTCTGCCCCTGCTTGTGCAGGGGGTCAACACTATCGTTGGCGACCAGTCTGCCGGGCTGTCCGTAGGCCAGGCGCAGCGTGTAGCCGTTGCCCGTGCTCTTCTTAATCCCTGCCAGTTGATGCTGCTGGATGAGCCTGCCGCCAGCCTGGATGCACACAGCGAGCAACGCGTAATGCATGCCCTTAACGCAGCCTCATTGCAGCAAACCACCCTGATGGTCACACACCAGCTGGAAGGCATTGCCGACTGGGATCAAATCTGGGTGATGGAAAACGGTCAAATTGTTGAGCAAGGCGATTACGCCTCTCTCGTTACCGCGCAGGGGCCATTTGCCACCCTGCTGGCGAATCGTCAGGAGGACATCTGATGCGTGCCCTGCTCCCGTATCTTGCGCTGTATAAACGCCATAAATGGATGCTGACGCTGGGCATCGTACTGGCGATCGTCACTCTGCTTGCCAGCATTGGCCTGCTGACGCTCTCCGGCTGGTTCTTATCGGCGTCTGCCGTCGCGGGCGTCGCCGGGTTATACAGCTTTAACTACATGCTCCCGGCCGCGGGCGTGCGTGGCACCGCCATTACCCGTACCGCCGGACGCTATTTTGAGCGGCTGGTCAGCCACGATGCGACCTTCCGCGTGCTGCAACACCTGCGCATTTACACCTTCAGCAAACTATTGCCCCTCTCCCCTGCCGGGCTGGCGCGTTTTCGCCAGGGTGAATTGCTCAACCGCGTGGTCGCGGATGTCGATACGCTGGATCACCTCTACCTGCGCGTCATTTCGCCGCTGGTCGGCGCATTTGTGGTGATCGCGGTGGTTACGCTGGGGTTGTGTGTTCTGGATGTTCCCATTGCGCTGACGCTCGGCGGCATCATGCTGTTGACGCTGATGATTCTGCCGCCGCTGTTCTACCGCGCCGGTAAATCCACCGGGGAAAATCTGACTCGCCTTCGCGGTGAATATCGTCAGCAACTCACCTCCTGGTTACAGGGGCAGGCCGAGCTGACCCTTTTTGGTGCCAGCAAACGCTACCGCGCCCGTATGGAAAGCACGGAGTTAAACTGGCACGAAGCGCAACGTCGCCAGTCTGAACTGACGGCGTTCTCCCAGGCCTTGATGATGTTAATTGGCGGGGTGGCTGTCATTGCTATGCTGTGGATGGCTTCTGGCGGAGTGGGCGATAACTCACAGCCCGGCGCACTGATTGCCCTCTTCGTCTTCTGTGCGCTGGCGGCCTTTGAGGCACTGGCACCGGTGACGGGGGCATTCCAGCATCTTGGGCAGGTTATCGCTTCTGCCCTGCGCATCACGGAGATTGCCGGGCAAGAGCCGGAAGTGACGTTCCGCGACGGGCAAACCGTTGTGCCAGAGCGCGTCACTCTGACACTGAATGACATCACGTTTGCTTATGACAAGCAGGCACAAAACGCGCTGGAAGGCATCAATCTCGTCGTGAACGCAGGCCAACGCATTGCGCTTCTTGGCCGCACGGGTTGCGGTAAATCGACGCTCCTGCAGCTGTTGACCCGCGCCTGGGATCCGCAGCAGGGACAGATCCTCCTTAACAATGTGCCACTGGCAGACTTCAGCGAACAGACGTTGCGCAAGGCTGTCAGCGTGGTACCGCAGCGTGTGCATCTCTTTAGCGCAACGCTGCGCGATAACCTGCTGCTTGCCGCGCCAGATGCCTCTGATGCGCTGCTTAGCGTGGTGCTGGAGCAGGTTGGGCTGCATAAGCTGCTTGAAGATGACGGGTTAAACAGCTGGCTGGGTGAAGGGGGTCGTCAGCTCTCCGGCGGTGAGTTGCGCCGTCTGGCAATTGCGCGAGCACTGCTGCACGATGCCCCGCTGATGTTGCTGGATGAGCCGACAGAAGGGCTGGACGCCACTACCGAGAGCCAAATCCTTGATTTACTGGCCACTGTCATGGCCGGTAAAACCGTGTTGATGGTGACACACCGACTGCGCGGACTGGCGAGTTTTGATCAGATAATTGTGATGGACAACGGGCACATTATTGAGCATGGTAGTCACGCAGAACTGTTGGCGAAACAGGGTCGCTACTACCAGTTTAAACAGCGTCTGTAGACTATATTTGTACCGATCCTCACTCGCGTATTGGAGTTCTGCTGTCATGCGCCTGGTCCAGCTTTCTCGTCATAATATTGCGTTCCCTTCTCCGGAGGGGGCGCTGCGTGAACCCAATGGGCTACTGGCGCTTGGCGGTGACCTCAGTCCTGCACGGCTATTGATGGCTTACCAACGCGGGATTTTCCCGTGGTTTTCCCCCGGTGACCCTATTTTATGGTGGTCGCCCGACCCGCGTGCTGTACTGTGGCCAGCCCAGTTTCATCTGAGCCGCAGCATGAAACGTTTCCATGCGAAATCACCGTACCGTGTAACGCTCAACCACGCGTTTGGTCAGGTCATTGAAGGTTGTGCCAGCGATCGTCATGAAGGCACATGGATAACCCGCGATATTATCGACGCCTATCACCGCCTGCATGAGCTTGGCTACGCCCATTCAATAGAAGTGTGGGAGAAAGGTGAGCTGGTTGGTGGCATGTATGGCGTGGCACAGGGTACGTTGTTCTGTGGCGAGTCGATGTTTTCCCGCGCAGTTAACGCCTCGAAAACTGCACTGCTGGTTTTCTGCAACGAGTTTGCCCTACGTGGCGGACAGTTGATGGATTGTCAGGTACTTAATGAGCATACCGCCTCGCTCGGTGCCGTAGAAATCTCCCGTCGTCACTACATTGAGCACCTGGATACCTGCCGCCAGGAGAAGCTTCCGCGCGACTTCTGGGTACCAAGGACACTCTTTATGCCCAATGTCTAAATGTTTTCCGCACATTTTTCATGAGGGTGTTATAATTACGCCGCAGAGTAGCTTCTGCCTGTTGCCCCGCCGCCGTTTGGGACCTTCGCTTCAGATAACGTCCTGACGTTTATCCTGTCGTCTCCCCTTTACGAATGCGCTTTTCGTTCGGTAGTACCGTGACGCTTGGGCAATGCGCCGAAACTGTTTTGCTGCGTTTTAATCGCGCAATTCTTTACTTAATTGATGAATTTCGGCATTATCTTGCCGGTTCAAAACTTGGTAGTGATACCCCAGAGGATTAGATGGCCAAAGAAGACAATATTGAAATGCAGGGTACCGTACTTGATACGTTGCCTAACACCATGTTTCGCGTAGAGCTGGAAAACGGTCACGTGGTAACTGCGCACATCTCCGGTAAAATGCGCAAAAACTATATCCGCATTTTAACGGGCGACAAAGTGACTGTTGAACTGACCCCGTACGACCTGAGCAAAGGCCGCATTGTCTTCCGTAGTCGCTAATTATTTTCGCCTGTAATGGCAGATGAATATATACAAGGTCGGGATAATCCCGGCCTTATTTTTTTGTAGGCCACGACACCTTTAATCCCTCCGCTCTTAATGCGCAAAAAGTATCCATTCCATAAGTCATGACAAATGACTATACTTCCCTATGACAAATGACATTCATCAGGAGGTACAGATGAGAACATGGGTTCCCGCGCAGAAACCTGC
This sequence comes from Enterobacter sp. RHBSTW-00901, assembly GCF_014103115.1. Taxonomy (NCBI): domain Bacteria; kingdom Pseudomonadati; phylum Pseudomonadota; class Gammaproteobacteria; order Enterobacterales; family Enterobacteriaceae; genus Enterobacter; species Enterobacter sp. RHBSTW-00901. The sequence continues at coordinate 4,479,382 of NZ_JABXPB010000001.1, read as the reverse complement.
TGACAACGCACTTTGGCGTTTTGCAGGTTTGCCTGCAAACAGAGGTATGCGGCTGATTGAATATCTCAATCAGGGCTTGCCCGTCAGCGTACTTGACAACATTCATGAATGGACCGCGATGTCAAAAGCGGACATTTTACGCGTGACAGGGATTAACGAGCGCAATGTCGCGCGCCGCAAAAGTGCGAGCCGTACGCTGACGCCCGATGAAAGCGAACGCGTGGCTCGTTTCGTTCGGGTACTGGATACCGCTGTCGATTATTTTGGCAGTAAAGACGAGGCATGGAACTGGCTGCAATCACCGGTTCGCGGGCTTGGCAATATAGCACCTGTCGACCTGATTGCCACAGAAACCGGCGCACTGGAAGTCACCGACCTGATTGGCCGTCTGGAACACGGAGTGCTGGCATGATTTTTTATCGTCTGGTGACGGGACGTTATGCCAGCGAAGCGTGGAGTGGAAGCGGTGCAAACCAGTATGGTGGCCGCTGGAATCATAAAGGACACCCTGCGGTGTACGTCTCCACATCCATCTCGCTGGCAGCGCTCGAAATTCTGGTTCACGTTAAAAGGGATACCGTACTGAATCAATACCAACTGTTCAGCATCGATATCCCGGACGATCAGATTGATCATCTGGATAAAGAGTGGCTGCCCGGGGACTGGCAGGAAAATCCAGCTCCGGTTTCAACGATGGACCTGGGAACCAGCTGGCTACAGGCCAGTGATGCACTGGCACTTATTTTACCTTCCTGCATTATTCCTTATGAAAACAATGCCATTCTCAACCCATTGAACCCGGCATTTCAACAGGCTTTATCCTCCGTTCAGCGCCACTCTTTTGTATTCGATACCCGGCTGGCAGAAAAAACCGCACCCTGAAACAGATGCGGTTGTTATTTCTCAGAACCAGGGAACCGTCGCTGTCGCGCTTAGCCCGTAAGTCGCCCGTAGAAAGGTCCCCCAGTCAGCGAGCCGATCCTTATTTAATAAGAGTTGCTGACCTTATTTTCCACTTCCCATTTTCCTGAATCAGGCAATCTGCAACGACATGCTCCTGCTTCTGTCCGAATGCGATATAGATGTTTGTGCACACAGCGTCAAAATCAGATGAAACTACCGCAACATGATCCCAGTCATTACCCCAGTCCTGGGCTTTTATAAACATGTCAGCATCTGGCATGTCTTTATCATTGCTGTCACCTGAATAAAGTTTTTTTATCGCTGCGATCGTTTCTGATGCTACGTAATCACCCATAGTGTCCGGGTTGAGGACAGGTGCATTATTCTGATTAAGCTGACTGATATACCACTGATTAAATTTTATGGCTATGGTAGCGGGTTGATTGTGTTCACTTGCCACAGCAATTGAAGACAGCGTGAAAATGATTATCAGGAGCGATCTCATTAGTTATCCCTGAAAATTTCATAATGGGATTTTAATTATTCACTAAAGTGGCCCCCATACTTTTTGCTTCTCTCGTGTTTGGGATGTCCAGGCCACCACCATTTCTTATCACATCCGTGACGTAATGGGTGCAAGAACCCGTACCGATGCAACAAATCAGATTCAGGGAATAATATGGATTACGGTTTTTTCACGACAAGGCGTAATCACATCTGCGGCCATTGAATGCGCTATGTCATGCAATAAACCCGTAAGATGCGGCAACATATCGCGATCAAAATGCGAAATCAGCAATACGTGATTTAATGCCCGGCAGTAATCGCATTTGGTTTCGGTATCTTCCAGCATCCACTCTTTATACCGCGGCGGCTCCTCTGCGTCTTCAAATTCCACCACCTGAAAATCGCGCATTGATTCTGTGAGTCCCGTTTTAACTTCTTCCAGATAAGCGCCCAGACAGCGGCAAACGGGCTGGGTTTGAGGAAGCGAAGTGCAATCCAGCAGGATTTCGGTGAGCAACTTACAACGCTCGGCAAGGGTTGGGAGATCGGGGTTGAGGGAGAGTTCGCTGTAGAGTTGGGAGAAAGATTGGTTTTCCATATCATAATTTCCATATTTAGAAGCCGAAAACTACCACCAGAAACGCCAACTTCAGGTGGCAGACTGAACCGGTTTGGCGTACCGACCATATGGAAAATCGGCGCTTCAAAAGAAGCCCCAGTTCAGCCCACCATATTTGAAGATACGGATTATACCGCAGCTAAAAAAAGAGTGAACGAAACCAGTAACGTTGCTGTGAGCAACATCTTTCCATATGTGTGTATCAGGACGCCAATCCTGACACCTGATTTTGCAGGTGTGTCGCCATTTTATTACTGTGAATTTATCCAGCAATCGGCATCATCAAATACTGGAAAGCGCCTCGCAAAATTCCTCTGCGCCCTGATGCCCTCACCCTAGCCCTCTCCCACAGGGAGAGGGAACAGATAGTGCGGTCTGCCAGAATCAGGCATAAAAAAACCGGGCAAATGCCCGGTTTTTAAGTTTAACGTTCAACTCAGTGAGCCGCTTCCGGCTTATGCTTCGCCGCACTCTGGAAATCGTACGTCAGCTCATTCTTCGCCTGATCCAGCGCCACGGTCACCTGACCACCGTCCACCAGCGAGCCAAACAACAGCTCGTTCGCCAGCGGTTTCTTCAGGTTATCCTGAATCACACGCGCCATCGGACGCGCACCCATCGCACGGTCGTAGCCTTTCTCAGCCAGCCAGTTGCGGGCCTCCTGGCTCACTTCCAGCGACACGCCTTTCTGATCCAGCTGAACCTGCAACTCGACGATGAACTTATCCACCACCTGATGGATCACCGCGGTAGAGAGGTGATCGAACCAGATAATGTTGTCCAGACGGTTACGGAATTCCGGCGTAAAGATCTTCTTGATCTCTTCCATCGCATCGGTGCTGTTATCCTGGTGGATAAGGCCGATAGATTTACGTTCAGTTTCACGCACCCCGGCGTTGGTGGTCATCACCAGCACCACGTTGCGGAAGTCCGCCTTGCGCCCGTTGTTGTCGGTCAGCGTCCCGTTGTCCATCACCTGCAGCAGGATATTGAACACATCCGGGTGCGCTTTCTCGATTTCATCAAGCAGCAGTACCGCGTGCGGATGCTTGATCACCGCATCGGTGAGCAGGCCGCCCTGATCAAAGCCCACGTAGCCCGGAGGTGCACCAATCAAACGGCTGACGGTGTGACGCTCCATGTACTCAGACATATCAAAACGCAGCAGCTCAATGCCCAGCGCTTTGGAGAGCTGAACCGTCACCTCGGTTTTCCCGACACCGGTCGGGCCGGCGAACAGGAAGGAACCAACAGGTTTATGATCATGCCCCAGTCCGGCGCGAGCCATCTTAATCGCTTCGGTTAAGGCCTCAATGGCTTTGTCCTGACCAAAGACCAGCATTTTCAGGCGGTTGCCGAGGGTACGCAGCGTATCACGGTCGCTCTGAGAAACGCTCTTCTCAGGGATACGCGCGATGCGTGCCACCACCGACTCAATATCCGCCACGTTAACGGTTTTCTTACGCTTGCTGGCTGGCATCAGACGTGCCCGCGCGCCCGCCTCATCAATCACGTCAATCGCCTTATCCGGCAGATGACGGTCGTTGATGTATTTCACCGCCAGCTCCACCGCCGCACGCACCGCTTTGGCGGTATAACGCACGTCGTGGTGGGCTTCATATTTCGGCTTCAGACCGTTAAGGATCTGCACCGTTTCCTCAACGGACGGCTCCGTCACGTCGATTTTCTGGAAGCGGCGCGCCAGAGCACGGTCTTTTTCGAAAATGTTGCTAAACTCCTGGTAGGTCGTGGAGCCAATCACGCGGATCTTGCCGCTGGAAAGCAGCGGTTTGATCAGGTTAGCAGCATCCACCTGGCCACCGGAGGCTGCACCTGCACCGATGATGGTATGAATTTCATCGATAAACAGAATGCTGTTGGTGTCCTGCTCCAGCTGTTTTAACAGCGCCTTGAAGCGTTTTTCAAAATCACCACGGTATTTGGTGCCCGCCAGCAAAGAACCGATATCCAGCGAGTAGATGGTGCAATCGGCAATCACTTCCGGCACATCGCCCTGCACAATACGCCAGGCAAGGCCTTCGGCAATCGCGGTTTTACCCACGCCAGATTCCCCCACCAGCAGCGGGTTGTTCTTACGGCGACGGCACAGCACCTGGATAGCGCGCTCCAGCTCTTTATCGCGGCCAATCAGCGGGTCGATACCGCCAACGCGAGCGAGCTGGTTAAGGTTGGTGGTGAAGTTTTCCATACGATCCTCCCCTCCTGCTTGCTCTTCATTGTTATTGACCTGATTGCTGGAGTCCGACGCCGGGTTAGGCTCGTCTTTCCGCGTTCCGTGAGAGATAAAGTTAACCACGTCGAGTCGGCTGACTTCGTGTTTGCGCAGCAGATAGGCCGCCTGGGACTCCTGCTCGCTGAAGATGGCGACTAATACGTTTGCACCAGTCACTTCGCTACGTCCGGAAGACTGGACGTGGAATACCGCACGCTGCAAGACACGCTGGAAGCTGAGCGTCGGCTGCGTGTCGCGCTCCTCTTCACTGGCTGGCAGCACCGGTGTGGTTTGTTCGATGAAGGCTTCGAGTTCCTGACGTAGCGCCACCAGATCCACAGAGCAGGCTTCCAGCGCTTCGCGGGCGGATGGGTTGCTAAGCAGCGCGAGCAGTAAATGCTCGACGGTCATAAACTCATGTCGGTGCTCACGCGCTCTGGCGAAAGCCATGTTTAAACTGAGTTCCAGTTCTTGATTGAGCATAGGCACCTCCCCCAATTTTATGCCTTATCAGGCCTTTTCCAGCGTACATAGCAACGGATGCTCGTTCTCCCTCGCGTAGTCGTTCACCATCGCCACTTTGGTTTCCGCCACTTCGGCTGTAAAGACACCGCAGATAGCTTTGCCACGATAATGAACGGTAAGCATCAGTTGCGTTGCACGTTCTACATCATAAGAAAAGAACTTTTGTAGCACGTCAATAACAAATTCCATCGGCGTGTAATCATCGTTCATTAACATAACTTTATACATGGATGGCGGTTTTAGCGCGTCACGCACTTTATCTTCCGCCAGCTGGTCAAAATCCAGCCAGTCGTTAGTCTTACCCATTTTGCATAATCACTTTGAATCTACCTCAGATGTTAGATAACAATCATCTATTACTGTCATCCGCGATGTCTGTCACAAACCGTAGCAATAGCGTTAACTGCTTCAAACTTTGGTTGATTGTTGTCCCAACTCCAGCGCCAAACGCTTGACGGCTTCTTTCGTTTATCTAAATTGTACAAGCGTGAGATGGCGAGGTTTTGAACAGCCCCCACTCCACCACCGGTTCATTCCATCTTAATTTATAAGATTTACGAAGGATGTCGAAGCATGGAAATGGGTACTGTTAAGTGGTTCAACAACGCCAAAGGGTTTGGCTTCATCTGCCCCGAAGGCGGCGGCGAGGATATCTTCGCTCACTATTCCACCATTCAGATGGATGGTTACAGAACGCTCAAAGCCGGGCAATCCGTCCGGTTCGATGTACACCAGGGGCCAAAAGGCAATCACGCAAGCCTTATCGTGCCCATTGAAGCAGAGACGGTTGCATAGCTCTCTGTTTCATTGTGTACATCCCGCAGGCAAAATGCCAGCCCGATCGGCTGGCATTTTTATTTTCGGGTTATTCCCGAGCCAGCGCATCCACCGGATCCAGCCGCGCCGCATTTCGCGCCGGCAGCCAGCCAAACAAAATACCGGTAACGGTTGAGCATAAAAACGCCGTCAGGATCGCCACCGGTGAGAAGCCAATTTCCCAGCCGGGTAAAAAGAGCTGAAGCATAAAGGCGATCATCATCGAGAGTGCAATGCCCATCGCACCGCCAACCAGACACACCAGCACCGCTTCAATCAAAAACTGTTGCAGCACATCGCTTGCCCTGGCTCCAACCGCCATGCGGATACCAATCTCCCGCGTGCGCTCCGTCACCGACACCAGCATGATATTCATCACTCCGATCCCACCAACAACCAGTGAAATCACCGCCACCAGCGTCAGGAACATCTGAAGAGTACGTGTGGTCTTTTCCGCCGTTTTCAAGAGGCCATCCATGTTCCAGGTGAAGAAATCCTTCTTCCCGTGGCGCAGGGTTAACAGCCGCTCAAGCTGCTGCTCGGCCAGCGCACTGTCGTAGCCCTCTTTCACGCGCACGGTGATGGAGTTGAGCCAGGACTGCCCCATGATCCGCCCGGAAATGGTGGTATACGGCAGCCAGACGCGCAGGATTTTACTGCTGCCAAACATCGACTGTTTCTCTTCCGCCACACCGATAACCGTCGCAGGCATGTTCCCGACGAGGATCACTTCGCCCACCACGCGGGTTTTATTGGGGAAGAGCTGCCTGCGTGAGTTGGCATCCAGAACCACCACCTGCGCCCTGCCCGCCAGTTGCTCGGCATTAAAGGTAGCCCCTTCGCTAAAGGTCATACCGTAAACAGTAAAGTAGTCGCCGCTGACGCCGTTGGCGCTGGCCGCCACGTCGACATTGCCTACGCGCAGACGCAGGTTTTGCGACACCGCAGGTGTGGCTGAATTCACCCACGGCTGCTTCTGGATGGCCGTCAGGTCGTCATATTTCAGCGCCTGCTGATACTGCGGTTCGTCATCACCAAAATCTTTGCCGGGGTAGACGTCAATGGTGTTGGTGCCAATGGCACGGATATCCGCCAGCACCAGCTGTTTTGCCGCGTCACCTACCACCACTATCGACACCACCGACGCGATACCGATGATAATGCCGAGCATGGTCAGCAATGTGCGCATTTTATTGGCCGCCATTGCCAGCCAGGCCATTGTCAACGCTTCGCGAAAACTGCTGGAGAACTGCCCCCAGCCGGACGAGGTGGGCAAAGTCTCTTTCTGTACGGCATCCTTCGTCCGTCGGGCTGGCGGGTTACTGACCAGCTCGCCGTCATAGATCTCAATAATGCGTTCGGCCTGCGCAGCCACCAGCGGATCGTGAGTCACGATGATCACCGTATGCCCCTGGTCGCGAAGCTGGTGGAGGATCTCCATCACCTCTTCGCTGGAACGGCTGTCGAGCGCACCTGTGGGTTCATCGGCGAGGATGACTTGTCCACCGTTCATCAGCGCCCGCGCAATACTGACGCGCTGCTGCTGGCCGCCGGAAAGCTGCGACGGTTGATAATCCACCCGCTCCGCCAGCCCCAGACGCGTCAACAGCTCTCGTGCGCGCTCAAGGCGTTTTTTCCGCTCCACACCGGCATACACCGCCGGAACTTCAACGTTCTGTGCCGCACTCAGATGAGAAAGCAGATGATAGCGCTGAAAAATAAAGCCGAAATGTTCACGGCGCAATTTCGCCAGCGCGTCATCATCCAGCGTGGAGACGTCCGCCCCGGCAACGCGATACGTCCCGCTGGTCGGTTTATCCAGGCAGCCGAGAATGTTCATCAGCGTCGATTTGCCGGAACCCGACGCGCCAACAATCGCCACCATCTCGCCCGCCTCGACGCGCAGGGAAATACCCTTCAGCACCTCCACCGGGCCATCACCCGACGGATAACTGCGACGGATGTTATTTAACTCAAGCAACGCCGTCATTTAACGGCTCCGGGCAGACTTTCGCTGGTGACAACCTCCTCACCCTCTTCCAGCCCTTTCACTACCACCACATCAGTGTCGTTACGCGCGCCAATCACCACTTCACGTTCACGCGTTTCGCCATTGCGCAGCACTTTCACCTTATAGCGGCTGTCCCCGGCGGCTCCGCCCAGCGCAGAGAGTGGAATGGTCAATACGTTTTTCACACCGGTCAGCTGAATATGCACCTGCGCGGTCATGTCCAGACGCAGCACACCTTGCGGGTTTGGCACTTCAAAGCGGGCATAGTAGAAGATGGCATCGTTGACTTTTTCCGGCGTTGGCAGAATATCTTTCAGCACACCTTCATAGCGGGTCTGCGGATCGCCCAGCACAGTAAACCAGGCGCTTTGCCCCGGTTTAAGGTGAATCACATCCGCTTCAGAAACCTGTGCTTTCACCAGCATGGTGCCCATATCCGCCAGCGTCAGAATGTTCGGTGCCTGCTGCGCCGCAATCACGGTTTGTCCCTGCAGGGTGGTTATCTGAGTGACTTCCCCGGCCATCGGTGCCACGATTTGCGTGTAGTCGAGGTTGGTTTTTGCCGTATCCAGCGAAGCCTGATTGCGCTTAATTTGCGCGTCGATAGTGCCAATCTGCGCCTGTTTTACTGCCAGCGCCGTTGTTGCGGTATCCAGATCCTGTTGCGATATCGCCTGCGTTTTAGCCAGCGCCTGCTGACGGGTCAGCGTGACCTGAGCAAGATTACGCTCCGCCAGGGCCTGGCTGCGCTGCGCACGCAACTCCATCAGCGTCGCTTCCACTTCGCGGATCTGGTTTTCGGCCTGTTCAGGATCGATAACGCCAAGCAGCTGACCTTTTTTCACCTTATCGCCAATCTCAACCGACAGCGTTTTCAACTGACCGCTCACCTGAGCACCCACATCAACCTTGCGCAGAGCATCAAGTTTGCCCGTCGCCAGCACGTTTTGTTGCAGTTCACCCGGACGAACAATCAGCGTCTGATATTGCGGCACGGGCGCATTCAGCACTTTCCAGAGCCAGAATCCGCCGACTAAGGCCACCACCGCCAGCAGCAGAACCAGCTTTCTGCGTTTTCCCTTAAGATTCATAAATATTCCCAATGAATGTTCTGGCAATCATAACTGTTGATTCTATCTAAACCGCACCTCAACGAAACCTCAAATTTCTGGAATCGTCACAATTTGTTTACGAGACGTTGATATACCTCCTGTTGAAATAAAGATCTTCCACAAGAAGGGATCTAACATGTCTTCCATCGTCGATACACCTCATTCACACTTGCCACAGCCTAAATCCGGCTGGCAATTATTTAAAAGCCTGGCCTCCGGGACAATCACGCCCGGGCTTGCGTGGCAAAACCCGTCCTATCGACGTAAGTTTGTACTACGTTCTCTGGCTACACCGTTCAGCACGGCACGCCTGCTGGCAAGCCTGGCAAAACAACCTCGCCTGATGCAGATGTTACATGTGCAGCCAGGGTTACCGTGCCGTCTGCATCGCCCGTGGCTGACCGTAAATATGGATCGCCGACATACGCTGGAATCGCTTAGCTGGCACTATCAGACAATGAGTCGTCAGCTTCCGTCGACGCTGCTAAATGGCTATCTTTCTAAACAGGGTATAACGTTGCTGACGTTAACCGGTAAAGATGAGCAGCAATTTACCATCCGCCTGTGCGCCGATGCGTTTCTGGATAAAGAAGGCGAAGCCACTCTCGCTTTTTGTGACCAACAAAACACGGTGCTGGCAGAAATGACCTTCACCCTGTGCCCGTTTGAAGGGAAAACAACGCTCTTTATCGGTGGCCTGCAGGGGGCAAAAGCCCATGTTCCACATGAGCTGATCCAGGGCGCGACCAAAGCATGCCACGGCCTGTTCCCGAAACGTCTGCTGGTTGAAGCCGCCATGACGATCGGAGCCGTCTTCCCGGTGGAGCAGATTGTCGCGGTCAGTAACGCCACCCATATCTACCGCAGCTGGCGCTATCGTAAGAAAAAAGAGGGAAAACTGCTGGCCGATTACGACAGCTTCTGGCTCTCCATCGGCGGCCAACAGCAGGACAACGGTAACTTTGCGCTACCGCTGACCATGCCACGCAAACCGATGGAAGAAATTGCGAGCAAAAAACGCTCGGAATACCGCCGCCGCTATGAGCTACTGGATAGCCTGATCGACCAGGTAAACCAGGCCACCCACGGTTAATCCGCTCTCCCGCGAGCCAGCCAGAGTACGCGGGAGAACATTTTGCGCAGCAGCGTTGGAACAGACTCCACGCCTCTCTTCCCGGCTTCTATTGCCACTTCAATAGCCAGATCGGGTTTTGACGAACGGTGGATCGCTTTGGCGATCACCCGGCGCATATTCATAGGCACATCCACCGGCACCATCGCAACGCGGTGGAAAACATCGTCGAACCCCTGACGATACATAAAGTGTTCCATATCCATCGCTGGCAGCATGGTTAAATGGTCACGTTCTTCTTCCCGCTCGTTATTCAGCAGGCTGCGGACCGTAGAAGCATATTTTTTACCGGCCTCGTCACCGTCCACCAGTACGTGCCATTCAATGCCCATCCGACGGGCGAATCTAATCAGTGGCTTTAACCCTGACTGGGCAAACTCGATGACCTTAATACCTTCCGCATCGAAATGGTGTCCACACTGGCGCGCCAGTTCGTTGATAACCCAGGTTTCCGTTTCCCCTTCAACCAACAGCCAACATCGCGCAAACAGCGACGATGCGCGGTTAAAGCGGATATGAAACGCGATACGGCGTCCATCTTCCGCGTTTAGCCCACCCGGCCCAAGCCGGTAAGCAGAAACGCGTGATGATTCACGCACCAGGCGGCAGACATATTCGACCGGCGTAAGCGATAACAGCTCACCAGAGTTGGTAGTCGTAATGCGCTGGAGGGGCAGCAGGTTCAGTAAGTGCCACGCAACGGAGAGCATAATCGGGTGCAGGCGCGTTTCCGGGTCTTCCACCAGCAGCAGCGGACGTGCATCGCGATCCAGGTGGATAGTACCTTTAGCCTGCAAAAGCGTGGAGAACAGCCCCAGTAAGATCACCCGGTGCGTTCGACCGCCAGGCCTGTCGATCATCCGGTTAATGATGTCGAGATAACGCCAGCTTCGCTGTTCATCGTGAGAACGGCGGCGCATCAGGCGATTACGTGACTGCGATGTCCCCTGCTCGGAAAAGTAGTGCTCCAGCAGTTGTACCATTGCGGACAACCCCTGGCGAATTTGACCATCGGTAAGATTCTGCGGGCGCGAAACCAGCTCACGCGCCAGGAAATCCAGCTCGCGGGCGGTGACTTCCACTTCCGGCATATTCGGCACCGTACCGTTACGGATACGCCGCATAAAGCGTGCATCTCGCAGGCGCAGTACCGGCGTCAGGCGGATCAAATGACGGGCCAGTTCGTCAATGTCATTTAACGGAATAGTGTCGCCTTTGGCATCCAGGAATTCGCGCAGGGTTAGCACGCTGCCGTTCTCGGCCAGCTCACCTTCCAGCCGGTAGAAAATACGATGAAAATCATCATTGCATTGCACCCAGCACTCTGACATCGGGCGGAAGCGGCGCACACGGTGACGCCCCGGCTCAGATTCACGGAAGGTCAGAATAATGTGCAGATGCTTCTCGCGCCCCGCCACATCCCCGGGCGGGAACCAGAAATCATCATGCACGAAGTGGTAGAGATCATCCTCGGGCGAAAGCAACAGCGTAAGCGCATCCAGCAGGCTGGACTTACCCCAGGCATTCTCCCCAATCAGAACATTGTTCTGCTCAAGAAGCAGAGATAAGCGGTTGATACCGCGAAATCCGACTATTTCCACACGTTCGAGAAGCATAAATCCCCCGAGAAACGATCACTTTTTCCTTCAAGTTATCAGGAGTATAACGGCACAAAGCCCGGCAGGACACTGTAATACACCTCGATTATTCCGAAGTAGCCAGAAAAAACCAGAATCTTCCTGTCAGATTTAATTTGAATTAGGTATAGCTGCACAAGATACTACCGCCCGAGAATTGGTCTATGCTGTATTCACTACCAATTTGAACAAGGATTGACATCACATTGCCTTAAATCAAACTTACAGAGTTTATTTGAGTGGCGAAGGGGTGTTGTTGGTTTTTAAAATAATGGCTCTTTGAGTCGTCATCCCTTTTATGGCGATATAGCCTGCACGCAAGCAAGCGTGCGGAATTTTATTATTGAGGTGGTTATGTTCAGGAAATTAGCAGCGGAATGCTTTGGTACATTCTGGTTAGTGTTTGGTGGCTGCGGTAGTGCTGTTCTGGCAGCAGCATTCCCGGAATTAGGAATTGGTTTTGTCGGTGTCGCGCTGGCATTTGGCTTAACCGTATTAACCATGGCGTATGCCGTGGGACATATTTCCGGTGGTCACTTTAACCCGGCAGTGACATTAGGCTTATGGGCGGGCGGTCGTTTCCCGGCCAAAGACGTTATCGGCTACATTGTTGCCCAGGTCGTCGGTGGTATTATTGCTGCGGCGGTTCTGTATGTCATCGCCAGCGGCAAAGCAGGCTTTGACGCAGCAGCCAGCGGCTTTGCCTCTAACGGCTTCGGTGAACACTCTCCAGGCGGCTACTCCATGCTGTCTGCCATCGTCATTGAAATTGTGCTGACCGCAGGCTTCCTGCTGGTTATCCACGGTGCAACAGACAAACAGGCACCGGCGGGCTTTGCCCCTATCGCCATTGGTCTGGCATTAACGCTTATCCACCTGATCTCTATTCCGGTCACCAACACCTCTGTTAACCCGGCGCGTAGTACTGCAGTCGCGATTTTCCAGGGCGGCTGGGCGCTTGAGCAGCTGTGGCTGTTCTGGGTGATGCCAATCATCGGTGGTATTTTGGGCGGCTTGCTGTACCGCACTCTGCTGGAAAAACGTGATTAATTGTTTTCTTCCTCTCCCCGTGGGAGAGGGTCGGGGTGAGGGCATCTTGCCGCACAACCCCTCCTGAATACAGGCCGGGTAAGCGTTCACGCTACCCGGCTTTCTTTTGCCGCTTTACTGGACAGCCTTTATTGGGTAGTGTTTCTGGCGCTTAACAGATACTTAACAGACATTCAAAAGGACCGGCTGTTCATGTTTTCAGGACTCCTCATCATTCTGCTGCCCCTGATTGTGGGCTACCTTATCCCGCTGCATCGTGAATCAGCACTAAGGCTCATCAATCGTTTTCTCAGCTGGATTGTCTACGTCATTCTTTTCTTTATGGGGATTAGCCTGGCGTTTCTGGATAACCTGACCGCCAATTTGCTGTCGATCCTGCATTATTCTGCCGTAACTGTTGTGGTTATTTTGCTGTGCAATATTGCCGCGCTGTTCTGGCTGGAACGCTCTATTCCATGGAAAAATAATCATCATCAGGAAAAACTGCCTTCCCGTATTGCAATGGCGCTGGAATCGTTAAAATTATGCGGCGTCGTGGTACTCGGTTTTCTTCTGGGACTCACCGGATGGTCCTTTTTACAACACGCCACGGAAGCCAGCGAATATACGCTGATATTCCTGCTGTTCCTGATTGGTATACAGCTGCGAAATAATGGCATGACGCTGAAACAGATTGTCCTCAACCGCCGGGGAATGATTGTGGCCGTTGTGGTGATTGGCAGTTCAATGGCCGCTGGGGTGATTAACGCCTTTATTCTCGACCTGCCGCTGAAAACCGGCCTGGCAATGGCGTCGGGTTTTGGCTGGTATTCCCTTTCCGGTATTCTGCTCACCGAATCTTTCGGCCCGGTCATTGGCAGCGCCGCTTTCTTTAATGACCTGGCACGCGAGCTGATTGCCATCATGCTGATCCCGGGACTGGTGCGCCGTAGCCGCTCTACCGCGCTCGGTCTGTGTGGTGCGACCTCAATGGACTTTACCCTGCCGGTGTTACAACGTTCTGGCGGCCTGGAGATGGTGCCTGCCGCCATCGTACACGGCTTTATTTTGAGCCTGCTGGTACCTGTTCTGATGGCGTTCTTCTCCGCCTGATACTTCTTTGGCGGTAGTCAACCTGCCGCCAAAATTGCGCTAAATCAATATCCCTCTATTTTGTAGCAGAAAGAACTTTTCTCCGTTCTGGCACAGGCATAATCTAAAACATGTATATCAAATATAACTTTAACAGGTGTGATTATGTTTTGTGTGCAATGTGAACAAACCATCCGTACTCCGGCAGGTAATGGCTGCTCCTACGCGCAAGGTATGTGCGGCAAAACGGCAGAGACGTCAGACCTGCAGGATCTGTTGATTGCTTCCCTGCAAGGACTTTCCGCATGGGCATTCAAAGCCCGTGAATACGGCATTATTGACCACTACGTAGACAGTTTCGCCCCTCGCGCATTTTTCTCCACGCTGACTAACGTAAACTTTGATTCTCCTCGCATTGTGGGTTACGCCCGCGAAGCCATCGCCCTGCGCGAAGCGCTCAAAGCACAGTGTCTGAATGCAGACGCCAGCGCCCGCGTGGATAACCCAATGGCGGAGCTGCAACTGGTGAGCGATGACCTGGGCGAACTGCAGCGCCAGGCGGCAGAATTTACCCCGAACAAAGACAAAGCGGCGATTGGCGAGAACATTCTCGGTCTGCGTCTGTTGTGCCTGTACGGCCTGAAAGGTGCGGCGGCCTATATGGAGCACGCGCACGTTCTCGGCCAGTACGACAACGATATTTATGCGCAGTACCACAAAATTATGGCGTGGCTGGGTACCTGGCCTTCCGACATGAACGCGCTGCTGGAGTGCTCGATGGAAATCGGGCTGATGAACTTCAAAGTGATGAGCATTCTGGATGCCGGTGAAACCAACACCTACGGCCACCCGACCCCAACTCAGGTCAACGTGAAGGCGACCGAAGGTAAGTGCATCCTGATCTCCGGCCATGACCTGAAAGATCTCTACAACCTGCTGAAGCAGACTGAAGGCACCGGCGTTAACGTTTATACCCACGGGGAAATGCTGCCCGCGCACGGCTACCCTGAACTGCGTAAGTTCAAACATCTGGTCGGTAACTACGGCAGCGGCTGGCAGAACCAGCAGGTTGAGTTCGCCCGCTTCCCTGGCCCAATCGTGATGACCTCTAACTGCATCATCGACCCAACCGTAGGCGCGTATGACGACCGCATCTGGACCCGCAGTATCGTTGGCTGGCCGGGTGTGAGCCACCTCGAAGGCGACGATTTCGGCCCGGTTATTGCCCAGGCACAGCAAATGGCGGGCTTCCCGTACAGCGAAATCGAACACCTGATCACCGTCGGCTTTGGCCGCGAAACTCTGCTGGGCGCTGCGGATTCGCTGATTGACCTGGTCAGCCGTGAAAAACTGCGTCACATCTTCCTGATCGGCGGCTGTGACGGCGCGCGCGGCGAACGTAACTACTTCACCGATTTTGCCACCAGCGTACCGGACGACTGCCTGATCCTGACCCTGGCATGCGGTAAGTACCGCTTCAACAAACTGGACTTCGGTGACATCGAAGGTCTGCCACGTCTGGTGGATGCCGGTCAGTGTAACGATGCTTACTCTGCCATCATTCTGGCCGTCACTCTGGCTGAAAAACTGGGCTGTGGCGTGAACGATCTGCCGCTGTCGCTGGTGCTCTCCTGGTTCGAACAGAAAGCGATTGTCATCCTGCTGACCCTGCTCTCTCTGGGTGTGACCAACATTGTGACCGGCCCAACAGCACCAGGCTTCCTGACGCCGGATCTGCTGGCCGTACTGAACGAGAAATTCGGTCTGCGTTCCGTCACTAACGTTGAAGATGATATGAAGCAACTGCTGAGCGCGTAAGGAGCTATTGATGACGATGCCAACCTCACAGTGTCCGTGGCGGATGCAGGTTCATCACATCCGTCAGGAGACGCCGGACGTGTGGACGCTGTCACTGCTGTGTCATGACTACTATCCGTATCGTGCCGGTCAGTATGCGCTGGTCAGTGTCCGCAACGCGGCGGACACCCTGCGCGCCTACACCATCTCCTCTACGCCGGGTGTGAGCGAGTACATTACGCTCACTATCCGTCGCATTGATGACGGTGCTGGCTCTCAGTGGCTGACCCGTGACGTGAAACGTGGTGACTATATCTGGTTGTCTGACGCGCAGGGGGATTTCACCTGTGACGACAAGGCAGAGGATAAATTCCTGCTGCTGGCAGCTGGTTGTGGCGTAACACCGGTGATGTCAATGCGCCGCTGGCTGGCTAAAAACCGCCCGCAGGCCGACGTGCAGGTGATCTTCAGCGTCCGTTCACCGGAAGATGTGATTTTTGCCGACGAATGGCGTAACTATCCGGTCACGCTGGTTGCTGAAAACAATGCTACCCACGACTTTGTGGCCGGTCGCCTGAGCCGCGAGCTGCTGCAAAACGTGCCGGATATTGCCTCACGCACCGTGATGACCTGCGGCCCTGCGCCGTATATGGACATTGTCGAAGAGGACGTGAAAGCGCTGGGTGTCACCCGCTTCTTCAAAGAACAGTTCTTTACGCCTGTGGCGGAAGCGGCGACCAGCGGTATGAAGTTCACCAAACTGCAACCGGCGCAAACCTTCTTTGGCCGCGTGGGCACCACGCTGCTGGAAGCGCTGGAAAGCAACAACGTGCCGGTCGTTGCTGCCTGTCGTGCTGGCGTGTGCGGTTGTTGTAAGACGAAAGTGGTGGACGGTAACTACACCGTGACCAGCACCATGACGCTGACCGACGCGGAAATCGCCGAAGGGTATGTACTGGCCTGCTCATGTCACCCGCAGGGTGACCTTGTTCTCGCATAAACGGTAAACGTTCACTCGTAGGCCCGGTAAGCGTTAGCGCCACCGGGCTTTTTTGTCGGGTGGCACTGCGTTTACCCGACCGACAATGACACTACCGCCACGCGGGGTCTTTCCCCACTGCGTAACGCCCTGCCCCTAAAAACGCTATCGCGAGTGAACCCATAAAGAAGTAGACCAGGCTCTCCATCGCCCACGCGCCTACGGCGTCGAGCGCAAAGGTTTCACCCGTGCCCACCATCAGCCATGCCACCACCATCGTAAATGCCAGTACCAGCGCTGCGGGACGTGTAAGGAAACCAAGAATGATCAGGATCGGTGCCACGACTTCGCCAATCAAGACGCCATAAGCAATGAACCCCGGTAGCCCTTTTTCCACCAGCAAATGACTGATGAACCCAACGCCGCCCAATAATTTGTGTAATCCGTGAAACAACATCAGCCCGCCAACGGCAAGTCGTAACAAAAGTTTGCCAAGATCGTCGCACGCTAGCTTTTTATTAACAGCAATTAACAATGATTTAACCATTTGGAATGATTCCTGTTTTCACCCGAGGTATCACCAGATTATGTCGGATAATGACATCTGAAAAGCACCCGTTAATAGGGGGGATTTGGCAGGCAATACAGAGGCTTTCTTCTAAGCTTGTAAGCGATATGACAAAAAGGAGCGGGACACTCATGAAACAAACCGTGGCTGCATACATAGCAAAAACCCTCGAACAGGCTGGTGTAAAACGTATCTGGGGCGTCACTGGCGACTCCCTGAACGGACTCAGTGACAGTCTCAACAAGATGAAAACCATTGAATGGATGCCAACCCGTCATGAAGAGGTTGCCGCCTTTGCCGCCGGAGCCGAAGCGCAACTCACGGGTGAACTGGCCGTCTGTGCCGGGTCATGCGGGCCGGGAAACTTACACCTGATCAACGGCCTGTTTGACTGCCACCGCAACCATGTGCCGGTGCTGGCGATAGCGGCTCACATCCCCTCGACGGAAATCGGCAGCGGCTATTTTCAGGAGACCCATCCTCAGGAGCTGTTTCGTGAATGCAGCCACTACTGCGAGCTGGTTTCCACACCGGAGCAGATCCCTCAGGTACTGGCGATTGCGATGCGCAAAGCCGTACTGAACCGGGGAGTTTCCGTCGTGGTGTTGCCGGGCGATGTGGCACTCAGGGCAGCACCGGAAAGTGCCAGCAGCCACTGGTATCACGCGCCGCAGCCGGTGGTTACGCCCACCGAAGAGGAACTGAAAAAACTGGCGCAGTTGCTGCGTTACTCCAGCAACATCGCCCTGATGTGCGGCAGCGGCTGCGCGGGGGCACATCAGGAACTGCTGGCGTTTGCCGGTAAACTGAAATCCCCGATTGTCCACGCCCTGCGCGGCAAAGAACACGTGGAGTACGATAACCCGTACGATGTTGGCATGACCGGGCTGATTGGTTTTTCCAGCGGTTTCCAC
Organism: Enterobacter sp. RHBSTW-00901; assembly: GCF_014103115.1. Taxonomy (NCBI): domain Bacteria; kingdom Pseudomonadati; phylum Pseudomonadota; class Gammaproteobacteria; order Enterobacterales; family Enterobacteriaceae; genus Enterobacter; species Enterobacter sp. RHBSTW-00901. The sequence continues at coordinate 4,461,508 of NZ_JABXPB010000001.1, read as the reverse complement.
ACCATGATGAACGCCGACACGCTCATTTTGCTCGGCACTCAATTCCCTTATCGTCCGTTCTACCCGACGGATGCCAAAATCATTCAGATTGATATCAACCCGGCCAGCATTGGCGCGCACAGCAAAGTCGATATGGCGCTGGTGGGTGACATCAAATCCACCCTGGCCGCCCTGCTGCCGCACCTTGAAGAAAAAACAGATCGGACATTCCTCGATAAAGCCCTGAGCGATTACCGCGATGCGCGTAAAGGCCTGGACGATCTCGCCAAACCGAGCGATAAGGCCATCCATCCGCAATACCTGGCACAGCAAATCAGCCATTTTGCTGACGACGACGCCATCTTTACCTGCGATGTGGGCACGCCAACCGTCTGGGCAGCGCGCTACCTGAAAATGAACGGTAAGCGCCGCCTGCTGGGCTCGTTTAACCACGGCTCAATGGCCAACGCCATGCCGCAGGCGCTGGGAGCGAAAGCCACCGCGCCAGAGCGTCAGGTGGTGGCAATGTGTGGCGACGGCGGGTTCAGCATGCTGATGGGTGATTTCCTGTCGGTGGTACAGATGAAGCTCCCGCTTAAAATCGTGGTCTTTAACAACAGTGTGCTGGGCTTCGTGGCGATGGAGATGAAGGCCGGTGGTTATCTCACCGACGGTACCGAACTGCACGATACCCATTTCGCCCGTATCGCTGAAGCGTGCGGCATCACCGGTATCCGCGTGGAAAAAGCCGCTGATGTGGACGAAGCGCTCCAGCGCGCCTTCACCATCGACGGACCGGTGCTGGTGGATGTGGTGGTCGCCAAAGAAGAGCTGGCAATCCCGCCGCAGATCAAGCTGGAGCAGGCCAAAGGATTTAGCCTCTACATGCTGCGCGCCATTATCAGCGGACGCGGTGATGAAGTGATCGAACTGGCAAAAACCAACTGGCTCAGGTAAAACATTTCACATGACCTCTGACATTAAAGGGATGTGAAATGATTGATTTACGCAGCGATACTGTTACCCGCCCGGGCCGTGCCATGCTCGAAGAGATGATGGCCGCCCCGGTCGGGGACGACGTCTATGGTGACGATCCAACCGTCAACGAACTGCAGCGTTATGCCGCAGAACTGAGCGGTAAAGAGGCCGCGCTGTTCCTGCCAACCGGCACCCAGGCGAACCTGGTGGGGCTACTCAGCCACTGTGAACGCGGTGAAGAGTATATCGTCGGCCAGGGTGCGCATAACTACCTGTATGAAGCGGGCGGCGCAGCGGTGCTCGGCAGCATTCAGCCACAGCCGATTGATGCCGCACCGGACGGCTCCCTGCCGCTCGATAAGGTCGCCGCAAAAATCAAAGCTGACGATATCCACTTCGCCCGTACAAAACTGCTCAGTCTGGAAAATACCCATAACGGCAAAGTGCTGCCGCGTGAGTATCTGAAAGCCGCATGGGAATTTACCCGCGAGCGCAAGCTGGGGCTGCACGTTGACGGCGCGCGCATCTTTAACGCCGTGGTGGAGTATGGCTGCGAGCTGAAAGAGATCACCCAATATTGTGACTCGTTCACCATTTGCCTCTCTAAAGGCCTGGGTACACCAGTAGGTTCCCTGCTGGTCGGCAATGCGGACTACATCAAACGCGCCAACCGCTGGCGTAAGATGACCGGCGGCGGAATGCGTCAGGCGGGGATTCTGGCGGCGGCAGGGTTATATGCCCTGAAAAGCAACGTGGCGCGCCTGAAGGACGATCACGACAACGCGGCATGGATGGCGACTCAATTGCGCGAAATCGGTGCCGACGTGATGCGTCACGACACCAATATGCTGTTTGTCCGCGTGGGTGACGAGCACGCTGCCGCGCTGGGTGAATTTATGAAAGCGCGTGGCGTGTTGATTAATGCCTCTCCGGTGGTGCGTCTGGTTATGCATCTCGATGTTAGCCGTGAACAGCTGTCAGAGGTGGTGAAACACTGGCAGGCATTTTTACAGCGTTAAGTAAGGAGCATAACGTGCCGCAACGTATTCTGGTGCTTGGTGCCAGTGGGTATATCGGTCAGCACCTGACGTCTGCGTTAAGCCAGCAGGGGCACCAGGTGCTGGCAGCGGCACGCAGCATTGAGCGCCTGCAAAAACAAAATTTGCCCGGCGTGACCTGTCACAGCGTCGATCTCAACTGGCCACAAGAACTTCCTGCCCTGCTGGAAGGGGTCGATACGCTTTACTACCTGGTCCACAGCATGGGTGAAGGTGGGAATTTTATTGCCCACGAGCGTCAGGTGGCAATGAACGTCCGTGACGCCCTGCGGCAAACGCCGGTAAAGCAGGTGATATTTTTAAGCTCGCTACAGGCTCCCGCAAATGAACAGTCCGATCACCTTCGCGCCCGCCAGCTCACGGCTGACACGTTGCGCAGCGCGAATATTCCCGTCACCGAACTACGGGCGGGGATCATCGTGGGAGCCGGTTCCGCCGCATTCGAAGTGATGCGCGATATGGTCTACAACCTGCCGATACTCACGCCACCGCGCTGGGTGCGCTCGCGCACCACGCCAATTGCGCTGGAGAATTTACGTCATTATCTGGTGGCGTTGCTGGATCACCCAACCGACACACATCGCGTACTGGAAGCCGCTGGCCCTGAAGTGCTGAGTTATCAGGAACAATTTGAACATTTCATGAACGTCAGTGGCCGCCGACGCTGGCTGGTCCCTATCCCCTTCCCGACCCGCTGGATCTCGGTCTGGTTTTTAAATGTTATTACCTCGGTGCCGCCAACCACCGCGAAAGCGCTGATCCAGGGGCTAAAGCACGATCTACTGGCAGACGATCGCGAACTGCGCGCGCTGATCCCACAGACGTTGATCCGCTTTGACGACGCGGTTCGCAACACGCTGAAAGAGGAAGAGAAACTGGTGAACTCCAGCGACTGGGGTTATGACGCACAGGCATTTGCCCGCTGGCGACCGGAGTATGGCTATTACCCAAAACAGGCAGGCTGCACGGTCAAAACCTCTGCCAGCCTCGCGGCGCTGTGGGAAGTCGTGAACCAGATTGGCGGTAAAGAGCGCTATTTCTTCGGCAATATCCTCTGGCAAACGCGTGGCGCGATGGATCTGCTCGTCGGCCATCGGCTGGCGAAAGGCCGTCCTGCTCACCCGTATCTTGAGGTGGGCGATACGGTCGACAGCTGGAAGGTGATTATCGTCGAGCCGGAAAAACAGCTGGCGCTGCTGTTCGGTATGAAAGCGCCAGGGCTGGGTCGACTCTGCTTTACCCTCAAAGACAAAGGCGACCACCGTGAACTGGATGTGCGCGCCTGGTGGCATCCTCACGGTATGCCGGGTCTGTTCTACTGGTTGTTCATGATCCCCGCGCACCTGTTTATCTTCCGCGGAATGGCCAAACGTATTGCGCAACTGGCAGCACAAAAGCAGGAAAAATGCTAAATAAAACTCTTATTCTTTCACCTTTCCCATTGCATAGCGCCGTAATTCACGAAAGAATGCGCACGAAATTCTTTTTCAACACAGTGGATTGATATGAAGGTACTGGTTACCGGGGCGACCAGCGGCTTAGGCCGAAATGCGGTCGAGTTTCTGCGCAACAAAGGCATCAGCGTCAGGGCGACCGGTCGCAATGAAGCAATGGGTAAACTTCTGCAAAAAATGGGTGCAGAATTTGTCCACGCCGACCTGACGGAGCTGGTTTCTTCTCAGGCAAAAGTGATGCTCGCCGGTATTGATACGCTGTGGCACTGCTCCAGTTTTACTTCCCCGTGGGGCACGCAGGAAGCCTTTGATCTCGCCAACGTGCGCGCCACGCGCCGTCTGGGCGAATGGGCCGTTGCATGGGGCGTACGTAACTTTATTCATATCTCTTCACCATCACTCTATTTCGACTATCACCACCACCGCGATATTCAGGAAGATTTCCGTCCGGCGCGTTTTGCCTGTGAGTTTGCCCGCAGCAAGGCGGCCAGCGAAGAGGTGATCGACCTGCTGGCGCAGTCGAACCCGCATACGCGGTTTACCGTGCTGCGTCCGCAAAGCCTGTTCGGCCCGCATGACAAAGTGTTTATCCCGCGTCTGGCGCAGATGATGCACCACTACGGTAGCGTGCTGCTGCCACGGGGTGGCGATGCGCTGGTGGATATGACTTATTACGAAAACGCCGTACACGCCATGTGGCTGGCGAGCCAGCCGGACTGCGATAAGCTGGTGTCAGGCCGCGCGTACAACATCACTAACGGCGAGTCCTGCACGCTACGCAGCATTGTGCAGCGGCTGATTGACGAGTTGCAGATCCACTGCCGTATTCGCTCTGTGCCCTACCCGATGCTGGATATGATCGCCCGCAGTATGGAGCGTTTTGGCAGTAAATCCGCCAAAGAGCCCGCGCTGACGCACTATGGCGTCTCAAAGCTCAACTTTGACTTTACGCTGGATATTTCACGCGCTGAGAACGAGCTGGGGTATAAACCGATTGTGACGCTGGATGAAGGGATTGTGCGCACGGCGGCGTGGTTACGCGATCACGGGAAATTGCACCGCTAAGAGACCCGGCCTCATGTAGGCCTGGTAAGCGCTACGCCATCCGGCAAAAGACAGGGAGTGCGACCTGATGTCCTCACCCTGCACCTCTCCCATAGGGGAAGAGGCAAAAAAATATTACGATAAAAAGAATAAGGCGTTGTCTGTTCCTCCGGCGATTTCGAAAACAAAAAAATGGTATCATTTCATCCTCTGCGATTCCGCAATAGAATTGATCGACATAATGATTTCACGTTATCCTGAACATGAATATTTATTCCCTAATCAGGGTTACGATCAAAAGGTCAAACGCTGGAAAGATAAATTAGCTTCTGGTTTGAATGGAAAACATTCACAGGGACCAACAAAACATATGTCCAGCGATATGCTGTCTGATAATATTGAACGCTTCTGTAAAAAACACCAGGTGATTAAATTTATCCCACGAGATTTCCGCCGAACGTTTAAGACTCTGGCTGGACAACTGAAAATCACAAAAGAAATTCGTGACAGAATACAGCACCATGCTTTACATGATGTTTCATCTGTACACTACGACAGATATGATTACAATGAAGAAAAATTAGAAGCGCTTTTAAAATTGGAAAGTAAACCGCATGAGTTAATGAAGTTCTAAATCAGTTATTCCACAGTAATTATCACCACCAGGAATGATATTCAATATATAATTCTCGGTGGTGATAATTTGATTTTTAGTTACTTTTCCCCACGTAATAAATGTGATCCCCCCCCCCAATTCTCATATGTAAAATGTATAATATCTTACAGCCAAAATGTCACTTAATTATTAACGATTCAACTAATGGAGAAGGAGAATATTATGGCGAGAGGATATTTTTTGACTGTGGGCTGTAAAACAACATGTGGTGGCTCAATCATTACAGGTTATGCGCAACATTCATTAACAGGGCAACCTACAGCCAGAAATGGAGATAAATACATATGTGGAGTTGATAAACAGGTTCATACTATTTTGGGCGGAATTCCGTTCTATTCTATAGATGGTGTAGCAGCAGCAGGGACTTTGCATAGTCGGGGAAGTTGTGATTGTAAATGTGAATTTATCCCTTCTGATTTTTCGATGTCTTATGATGATGAGCCTGTATCCAGACCTCAAAGACTTCAATCGTCCATATCAACCCCGATAGCACCAAAACCGGCGTCAACACCAACTTTCTCTCCTCAGCCACCAGCAGCCACACCTCCAAAACCAATTTACCCTGTGCCAGTAAAAGAGGAAGAACAACGCGAACCAGTAGATGCGGGATTTTGCGTATTACCCTATGAGGCTACTCCCTCAACATATGAATCTTATATTTTTGTTAATCCCCCGGAGGGAACGCATGAGCTGTATAAGAAATTAAATCCCGATATAAAGAAAAAACCTGGTTCAATTTTGATTATTGCAGATCCAGAAAAGCAGGATGCAGATCAAATCAAACATATCGAGAAAGCCAGAGATAGAATTGATAGTGCACTGGAATCATTAACATTAGATGAAGCAAGATTTTTGTATCAAAGCAGACATGTAATAGATATGTTTACTTCATATGGTTCTGACTATGGTGGCATTCTTAGTGACATGTCAGAAAAATATTTTGGAGAAATTGAAAATACATTAAATCAAATCCAGAATGCATATAAAAACCAATATGCAACGCATGGGGCATTAATTAGTGAGAAATTTTTTGTAGAACGAAAACAATTATTCAAAAAGCTGGATGGGATATTTTTTAAAATATTTAGGGAGCACATTGGTCTTGCTCAGTATGATGATATAAAAAAAGCACTAAGATTATCTTCGTCTTCAATTGTCCATAAATGGAATCAGACAGGGGTTAACGATATTGAAGGTTATGCAACATATATAGAAAAATCGGCAAAATTGGCTAAGCTAATGAAAACATTCAATGCAGTTAGTATTTGTCTATCAGCATTGAATGGTGCTAATTCTATTTATGATGCCTGTACAATTGGCAGAGATTGTGAAAAAACGGCTTATACCGAAATTGGCAAGTTTTCAGGAGGTTTGTTAGTTCCTGCGATGTTTAATGCTTCAATCGAGTCTGGTGCAACCGCAATATGTTCAGTAGTATTGACTGCATTAAGTGCTCCAGAGGGCGGCGTTGGAGGTATTGCTTGCGGGATCGTTGTACAGGCAGCGGCAGCATTTGGCGTAAGCAAGGCTGGAGAAAAGATAGGTGAAACATCCGGTGAGGTAATATACAATGCGACAAAATAAAACAGGGGAAAAGTAAGAGTTATTATTTTATCTATAGGGCATAGAGAGAAAATGATTAATAAATCATCAATTACTTTAAGTTTAATAGGTATAGTATTTTTAGGAGGTATAATTATATACATTCTAATGTTTATAGCCAATAGAAATTTTTATACTATATGTGATTTATATAAAAATAAATTTGGAAAGTTACCATTGAGTACAGATTTATTTTATACATCATCACCATTTTTTTAGCGGGATATAATATGAAGATGAGTTTCATATTATGGCCTATGTTATATAATAAAAAGTCCAAATATAGTGAAAATATTAATGATGTAGAGTTTATACGTTCGCTTCCTAAAAAACTCACCAGAATATACGTGATACATTTTTATTTTAGCATGATTATTGCCTTTTTCGCTTGTTCACTTGCGGTAATGTTATATGCAATAAAGTAAATGTTTCATCATACTGGTGATAATGGTATACACGAACTAAAACGGCAACCTTTCGGTTGCCGTTTGTTTTTACAGAGCCGTCCAGGCGTCAGACCATGCCAGACCTGCGCCTGGTTCATAGTATGCCGGGGCGTTGTTACACCAGCCGCTGTACGGGAACGGTTTGCACTGGAACAGTTTACCGTGGTTGTTCACGATATCACCTGCCTTGTACTTGCTGTTCGCGCTCCACGCTGCGTAAGAGCCGGAAGTGCCTTCGTCTTTCGACGGTGCGGCCGCTTTCGCTTTCACGTTCAGCAGATAGGTCGTCGTGCTGCTCAGTTCACCGTCGCTGACGGTCAGGCTCACTTCAATCTGCTGAGCCGTAGCAGACTCCGGAGCCGTGAAGGTGACAACCGCTTTGTCCTGGCCGGTCACCGTGGTGCCGTCCTGGGAACGCCAGGTGTAGGTCAGCGTGTTACCATCCGGATCGGTTGAACCTTCCGCACTCAGGGAAACCTGAGCACCGGCTTCAACCGCGCCGACCGGGCCGGCAATCTGCGCGACTGGCGCATGGTTTACCACCGCCGATTCAGCCGGGGTCTCGTCTGGCGTTGGCGTTGGCGTTGGTGCTGGCGTCTCGTCAGATGGCGCTGGTGTTACCGGTGTTTCATCAGCAGGCGTGACGGAAGAACCATCATCGTTGATGATGTTAACGTTGTAGAATTTCTTCACGCAGTTAGTGTAATCACCCTCTTTGAACGCGCTGAATGGCGTCTGGTAGCCCACCAGCTGGCAAGAGTACGTCTTGCCGTCTGGCGTGTCCGCGCTCCATCCCCAGTCCTGCTCCCAGTAGATCTTCAGCGCACCGGAACCCCCTTCATCAAACTGCTTCATGTTGGCACAACCCAGCACTTCATTAGCCGGAACAGGCACTTTCAGGTAGTTAGCAAACTCCTTGTAGTACTTGATACGGTTCTGGGACTGAGCGATTTCAGTCGGGCCGCCGCACTCTACGCCACCGTTGATGATCTGGGTAGTCACGCCGAAGCCCGGTACCAGACCGTTGGCTTTATCGTGATCGTTCGGCTGCCAGGTTCCGTCGATAACCTGAAGCATGCTTGGTTTTGGCGGCTGCGGATAGGCGAAGAAGAAGATGGCACTCGCCAGGTTCAGCCAGGTATCAGCCACCAGCTCCGGTTTGTCGAGCAGAGTGCGAACGGTACCGAACATCGCTTCAGAGAACGGACCGTAGTTGTAGTTGTAAGACAACTGTTTAGCACCGCGACCAAAGTAGCTCACAAAGTCGCCATCTTTGTCTTTACCGCACGGCCAGGTCTGGCCCTGCCAGATTTCCGGGTTACATTCGCCGTTGTAACCCCCTTTCTGCCCTTCACTCCAGCCCATCTCACGGACGTGAACCAGCGCCTGACGCCATTCAGCCTCCGGACGCCAGCTTTCATGGCCGCCGGTTTCCTGGGCAAAGTGCGCAAACATGGTTGCCAACTCTTTACGGCAAATCGCGTCGCTGTCGCGTCCGTCATTATAGGACTTACACAGCGCCGGGAATTTGCCCACCGCTTTCAGGAAGTTGCTGTAGGTGTAAGAGGCTGCGCGCATCGGGAACAGGTATTCCCAGTCGCTCTCTTTCACGATACCTTCAACACGTTTTACGTTATCCGGGTTAGCCGCGCGACCTGGTTCGATCATTTCAACCTGCGCGTTATCCAGCGTACGGATGGTGTCCTTTACGGAAGCCATTAGTGGGAAACTGGTCAGCTCATGTTCTTTTTTCGCCAGATCGCTGGCTTTCATGGTGTACGGTTCGCTGCTGGTCGCCTGCAGTGATGCAGCCTGAGCCATAAACGGAGCAATACATGCTCCTGCAACGAGTACGCTCAGAAGAGTCCTTTTAGTCATCTCAAATAATCCTGTTTTTAAGCAACAATGGTTAATGCAAACCCGGTTTATGTATTATTCCGTTAATAAATAAACCTGAGCGTGCAGTTCTTTTCATTTTCTGAAGAACACTGAACGGTATTCTTCAAAAAACAAAAATCAATATTCATAGGTACTACGCGGTTTTATTTCCTGATATTTACGCCAGACCTTATGGGCATAAATCATCCGCTGCGGATAATTTTCTTTTTTCAATCCGGCATTATAGGTGCCCACTGCTTCCCAGTTATAACCGTATACTTTAATCATATTTGATAATATTGAGGCACCCACCATAATGGAGGTGCAGGGCTCAGTTATCAGACGGCGCTCATCAATCCCATATCGCTGTAACTCTTCAAAATGCGTGCTATTAATTTGCATTAACCCTACATCATGTGAACCATCACGGTTCCAGCCGATAGCGTAAGGGTTCATACCCGACTCCACTTTCGCGATGGCAAATAATAAATACGGATCGACATGATAATAATACGCCGCTTTATCCCAGCAGTTTGCAAATACGCTTTGGCTAACTAACAGTAATAATAAAATTATGCGTTTCATTTCTGCACCTGTTTACGTTATATCCCATCCTCTCCTTGCGCACGTCACTGTTATTTTAGAATTGACCACACCCGAAGCGGGGTGTGGTCGGGTATTGCGGGCGAATATCGCGCCCGCAATTTTGGTTCAGAAGATTATTTGCAGTCCGCAGACGCGCCTTCTTTCACCCATACATCGCTGTTGCCTGGCTTATCACCACGGGTCCACCATTTCGCACGGTATACAGAACCCTGATACGTGGTGGTTTCACCGCCGTTATAAACGATGTCTGAACGCCAGTTCATTTTCACCTGGCTGACCAGTTCCCACGCGTCGGCACCAAAGCCAGGTTTGTTACCCTGAGTCCAGTACTTCGCTTTCCACACCAGGTTATCGCTGCTGACGGTATCGCCGCTGTTGTAAACCTTGCTGGCGGACCATGCCGCATATTTGCTGGCATTGGCGTCAACCGGGTTGTCACAGCTGCCTGTCGCAGAACCTTCGTCAGCTGGCGGTGTTACGTCATCAGTTGGCGGAGTCACGTCGTCAGAAGGTGGGGTAACGTCATCTGCTGGTGGGGTCACGTTATCTACGGCTTTCGGAGTCACGGTGACCTGTACGTTGGACTGTACGCTGGTCTTACCGTCAGAAACGATCACGCTCAGGGTGTAGCTGGAGTCTGAACTTACCTCTGGTGCCGTGATTGTGACGCTGGAGGTATCCGTACCGGTGGCATGCATATCGGCAGGAACGCTCCAGGAGTAGGTCAGCGCATCACCATCTGGATCCGCAGCCTGTGCGTTCAGGGTAAAGCTCTGGCCTGCTTCCAGGGTCACGGCTTCCATCTGGTTCACAACCGGTGCCTGGTTAGCTTTCGGCGCTTTGTTCACGACCTGTACGTCAACCGCATTGCTCAGCCCTTTCGCGTCAGTCACGGTCAGGCGGAAAGCCAGCGTCTGGTTGCTGGTGACAGCCGACACGTTGAAGGACGCTTTCGCTTTCGTGCTGTTGCTGATGGTTACCGATGGACCAGAGATCTGCGTCCATTTGTAGGTGATCGCATCACCATCCGGATCGGCAGAAGCGGAACCGTCCAGCGTTACGGTGGCCGGGCCAGTGACGGTCTGGTCAGCCACCGTCGCAACCGGTGCATGGTTAGTCACAACCGGATCAACCGGTGCAGAGCCACCCATCAGGCTTTCGTTCATCGCATTCAGAATATCGCCGTTATCCGAGTCGATAGACCAGGAGAACAGGCCGCCCAGGTGTTTCGACAGAACGTACTTACCTTTCGCGGTCGCCGAGCGGGTATCTTCATAGGAGATCAGATCGCCGGTGGATTTGTTAAAGACGTAAGGCGCTTCGGCGTCAGCGTCATAGCCATATTCCCAGCCAGGCTTGCCTTTGTATTCGTTGACAATCTGACGATAGTCAACCACGCCGGGTTCCCAGGTCCCCTTCACAGGACCTGTTGCGGTACCCGTGAACGGATTGTTACCCGTCTGGCCATGCACGCCGGTCCAGCCACGACCATACATCCCGGTCCCCACAACGATCTTACCTGGCTGTACGCCCTGTTGCAGCAGCGCATCCACACCATTAGCCGTGGTGTAGTTGGTATCCGGACGCCATGCCGGAGCATGCAGTGCCGCCTGATGGCCCAGTTCAGTGTTGCTCCACGCGCCATAGAAGTCATAGCTCATCAGGAAGATGTGATCGAGGTACTGCTGAGCGGTGGTGTAATCCACGTCGTCGATCTTATCTTTGCCGGAACCAATCGCCGTGGTCAGTTCATAGGTACGGCCTGTTTCCGTCGACAGCTCATTCAGCATTGCACGCAGATCGTGCATCAGGGCCGTGTAGGTTGCTTTATCCTGCTGAATGTTACCCAGCGTTTCATTCACGCCACCGCCGCCAGGGAATTCCCAGTCGATATCCACACCGTCAAAGAATTTCCAGGTTTTCAGGAAATCTTTCACAGAGGAGACAAAGCGCGCGCGAATAGCAGGATCGTTCATTTTGAAGAACGGATCGGACATGGTCCAGCCCCCGATAGATGGCAGGACTTTCAGGCCCGGGTGCGCTTTTTTCAGCGCCATCAGCTGACCGAAGTTACCTTTGTATGGGTCATCCCAGTTGGAGACGCCAGACTGTGGTTTCTGCAGGGCAGCCCACGGATCGTGGATCGCCACGGTATAATCCGGACGGCCTGCACAGGCACGCTGCAACGCCGCAAAGCTATTGCCATTTTCGACGGTTTTCAGGCCATCGTTGATACCGTCGCCGCCACAGACGGGAATAAAGCCGTACAGAATGTGGTTCAGGTTGGCGGCCGGGATTTTATCCACCGGGAAGTTACGACCGTACACACCCCATTCAGGGAAGTATGCACCAACCACTTTATCCGTATGCTGAGCGAAGGTTTTGTTGTTTTCCTGCAGCGGTGTATTCAACGGCAGCAAATGGCTACCGTCGGTGTCCGCGACAATAATCAGCTTACTGGCGCTTTTGGTGCAACCGCTGGCGTTACAGAGTTCAACCTGCTCCTGGTAACGACCACCTTTTTTCACCTTAAAGGTCGCAGAGCCAGAGGCACTGCCCGCACCAGACCACACGGTTTGCCCGTCCAGCAGCACTTTCGCTGACGTCGGTGCATCACCGCTCCAGACGTTCCACTCCACCTTCACATCCACGCCATCGTTATGTACTTTGACGAGGCTGTTATAGTCCTGCGCGGCCTGATCGACTTCAACGAGGGCAAACTTATCATTGCCGCTGCTAATAGTCGGTGTACCTGGCGCAGCTGCAAATGCAGAGCTGGTTGCCGCTGCAATAAAGAGCGCCAGATATTTCGGCTTCATAAATTTCATTTTTATTTCCTGATAAATTTATTCACAAAGATTCGATCCCATATCTTCCTTTAAAATATGGGGTACTTTTCGCATAACTTGCATTTAAACAAAATCATTTGTAACGCGTGATATTTCTCCATCAAAAGATAAAAGCCTGAATTCCGTTTGACTTATATCTGTCACGATACACTGAAAGAAAAGAGCCATCTTTTCATTTTCTCGTCGAAAAGATTTTTAAAAAAAACTTGACCTGAATATTCAAATAATGAAAGCGAACGATTGGCCCATAAATACCACTATTCCGGCAAATGCCAGATAAGGTCCGAAAGAAATAGCGTGGTTATTTTTATTTAAATTATTAAATGCAAAATAGCCGACAATACCGCTTAACGCGGCAGCTAACGCAATGACGGGTATCTCCTGCCAGCCGCACCAGGCACCTAACGCGGCCAGAAGCTTAAAGTCACCATACCCCAACCCCTCTTGCCCGGTTGTCAGACGAAACGTCCAGTACAGAAGCCAGAGCGAGAGGTAACCCACCACAGCCCCCAATAACGCATCGCGTAGCGGTAGCGCATGGTCAAATGCATGTATCAACAACCCCGCCCACAGTAGCGGCTGCGTCAGGCAATCCGGCAGAAGCTGATGCTGCCAGTCAATCATCGCCAGCGGCAGTAAAAAGGCCGCCAGCACCCAGATCGAGAACAATGCCTGAACGCCGGGTATGCACCAGGCCGTCAACCCCAAAAACAGCGCAGTAAAAAGTTCGATTAAAAATAACCGCAGTGGAATTGCCGTCTGGCAGCAGCGACAACGCCCGCGAAGCACCAGCCAGCTGATAAGCGGTATATTTTCCCACGCGTGAAGTGAATGCTGGCACACCGGACAGTGCGACGCAGGGAAAAGGAGATTGCCGCAGTTTTCCTCATCCATCACCATTCCCGGCACACGCTCTGCGACCACGCCAAGAAAGCTCCCCAGGATCGCGCCGAGTCCTCCGCTCATGACAGCAAACCCGACAGGATAGCTCTCCCGCGCGAGTATCAGCGTATTCATACTGCCTTTTTCCAGGTCAACTGGATTTCGGCTTTAACATCGCTGAGATGATCCACCGGTGTGAGATTCATTTTCTGTAGCCTTACGCCCGACGTCAGATTGATCTCTCGCAACCAGTTTTTTAATTCATAAACGTTAACCCGGTTAATGGCAAATGCCAGCGTCTGACCATCCTGGCGGACATCCGTCAGCGTTAAGTTAATCTCGTGCGCACTGTTCTCCACCACACTACGTGGATTATCTGTTTTAATTTTTTGTACCGGGAGATGATGCCTGTCAATTTCTGCTTTCATCCAGTTCAGCGTTTCTGTTTGTCGTGCCAGTACCGACTGACTCTCTTTAATCATCGTATCCAGTGGGATCACCCCGGCGTAATAAACAACAGCACTACATATTGCAGCCAAACATATTTTTAATATTGCTTTTTCTCTGGCGCTGTAATTCTGGTAACGAGATTTGAGCTGTGTGATTCGTGCCTTCATTTATATTTCCCTGTGATCATGGCGGTATACGGCGCATCCTTTGAAATCGGATGTAAAGAGAAATCAAAATGCGTACCGGCCTGATGAATAAAATCCTGTAATGCCTGAGCGTTTTGCGCCCTGACGCTCAGCGTCAATGCACCTTGCGCGTCATCGTATTCAAGCAGATTAATTTCCATCGCCGGGACGGACTGCCGGGCTTTTTCCAGCGCGTCCAGCTGAAGGAAAATCCCCTTTCTCTGCTTCTTCATGTTCTGACCAAAGTGGTATTTGATGTTGGTCTGCTGTCGCATGCTGGGGAAGTGGTGCTGATAAAGCTGCACGATCGCCTCCTGAACCTGGTTTTCCTGCTGCACCAGCGTCCACGCCATTGCAATACGCGGCCCTGACAACAAGCCAAGCGAGAGAAGGCCCATTGCCACGAAAGCGGCTTTTAGCCCTTTCGTCGCCCCGCGGTTTGCCGCTTTAGCGCTAAAGGCACCGTGCAGGAGATTGACTCGGCAGTTTTGCCACTGCGGCTGGATCAACACTAACGGGTGCTGCCACGCCAGCTGTTCATCCGCCTCAACACCGGCAGGGATGTCACCATAGCAGCACACCTCTCCTTCACCGGTTTTTTGCATGAGCAGCGGCAGCAGGCTCGCCTCAACGTTACAGGCGGTATGGGGGGATAAGCGCAGCCAGTAGTTTTCCTCCAGCGCGATAAGCGTACTTCCACCTGCGGCCACAGGCAGCAACCAGGCATCCGGCAATACCTGAATGACCTTCAGGCCCGCCTCATGAAAACGGGCCAGCCACTGATGCAAGATCCCGGTATCAATGGCCACCGCATCCACTTCGCCCCCCTTCTTGTGGAGTACCGTCCAGTGAAGATTATCCACCTCGCCAATCAGCGTCTCCTCCGCCATCCACGAGAACGCCGTCGCCTGCGACGCCACTTTTTTCGGCAGCGTAAAGTGACGGAAGATCATCTCGCTGGCAGGCAACAGCAAACAGACGCGGGATGCCAGCGGGTGTTCAGCAAGGATCGTCAGTGCCTCCTGGCTGTCCAGCGTTGTCACCTGCTGGCTGCCGGAGTCACACCACCCGATTTTCCCGTCCTCACGGCTGTCGGGACGAATAAAAAGTACCTGTTTCATAGCGTTCTACTTTTCTTATTCAATCATTCGGTAACGACGTTGCCACGTCACAATTTCACCCGCTTCGTTATTCACCTGAAGCTGGCTCACCATGCGAAGCGTTAGCTCATCGGTATTGCCGGTATAGTTGACGCGGAAATACCGACTATTGATGGCGAGCTGTTCTGCCACCTGCGGTAACTCATCTTTCAACTGCGGGAAAGCCTGTTCCAGCGCTTTGCTGAACGTTTCCATACTTTCCCAGCCGGTTTCAGGACGCGAAGCGATCAGGCGAGCGGCATCGTCTTCATTTATTTTTCCAGGAAACATGGCGGCCAGTACGGCGGCCTGTTCCGGTTTAAGGGTATTCACATCCACCTTGCTGGCCGTGTCCGGCAGCGCGCATAACAGCTTGCTCACTTTCGGGTACGCTGCGGCGGGAAACGCAGGTAACAGCTTTATCTCTGCAATGGTGCGCATCATCTGGTTTGCCGGCAGGCGGGCAGGCACAACAGCCGCCCAGGCATCCGTCTCTGCTCCCTCTTTAGCCGTCGTCGTATCGCCATCCAGGTAATCCACCAGCTGCAGATAGATCTCTTCGGCCGTGGTCTGGCTGATACCGCTGTCCGTCAAAACGTGTTCGACAATCTGTTCCTTGCGCGGTTTTTCCGGCACGGCAGGGGCATTTTGCCCCTGAGCAATCTTGTCTGCGGCAAGCAGGTTATTAACGTTGAAGCAGTCCTGCGCATCCTCCACCTGGCTTACCACCGTATAATCATCGCCCTGAGTTTCCAGCGGCTGATGCCAGTCACCGTCAGGCGCGAGCGCTTTGCTTTCACCGCTGGCATCGGTCTGCAGCCGGTTTTTCACCACCTTTTCCTGCTCCTGCATCGCCCAGCGCAACTGCTGCTGGCTCACCTGATAGTGGGTTTTCTGCAGGTTGCGACAGAACTGCTGGCTAATTTTGGCCGCCAGTGCCGACATCATGACCAGCAGGATCAGCACAACTAACAGGGCAACCCCTTTCTGTTTATACGATCGCCTCATGGTTTGACTTCCGGTGCCGGGGCTGGCGCATCTGTTCTCTCTTTTGGTGCGCTGACAGAGGCCTCTGGCCTATCTCCGGGAGTGGTAAACACCCATCGCCAGGTGTCACCGTTTTCCATGGTGAGCGTCAGCTCCACGCCATCCGGTTGATGGGCACTGTCCGTCCAGCTTTTCAGCCAGCCGTTGCGATAAAAGCGCCATTGCAGTGATTTCACCTCTCTGACAATCGGCACCTCTTCCGGTTTGACGTCCGCAGGGCTATCAATGGCTGGCCAGACATCCCGATACAAGCGACCTTCGTCCAGCCGCCAGCGCACGCGCTCCAGCTGAACAGTTCCACTCACCCCGTTCAGGGTCGTCAGTTCAATGGCATCGCCATCCTGACGAAACAGATCCGGTTCATTACGCGGCGCACGCGCCTGGAGCTGGAAAAAATCGCGCTCCATCAGGCTCCAGGCACGCTGAAGCTGGTTGAGCTTCGCCGCGCTGGCATCGGTTGCCGAGCTGGTGCGCATCGCCCCGTCCAGGATTTGCCAGGCCAGGGTGCTGATCACCGCAAAAATGGTCAGCGCAATCATGATCTCCAGCAGGGTAAATCCTCGCTGGCGTCGGGTCTTATTCACTTGCTCTCTCCCGGCGGGATGATCTGCAGCGCGATAACTGGCTGGCTTTCATCGCCTTCCGCATAAACGCGGATCGTGTTCGCCCAACCGTTGTTGGCCGTTTTCACCCGCTGTTTGCGCCAGTTCCAGCTGCGTCCCCCCATGATTTCCGTTCCCTGCTCTTCGGCATCAGGGAAATCGCTTTTGGTCAGTTGGGCTTCCGCGAGCTGGTTTTCCGCGACCCAACTGGCCTGCAGCGTATCGGCCAGACCGTGGGTGAAGCGTACGTTCAGGGAAACCGAGTTCATCAGCGCCAGCGCGGCGGTGGAGAAGATGACCAGCGCCACCATCACTTCCAGCAGCGTCATCCCGTGTTGCTTAACCTTGCCTTTAGTCATCGTTCTCTACCGATACCGGGGCAGCACCTTGCGACACCACGCGAAAGTGATGCTGTTTGTCGTAGCTTTGCAGCGTCAGCGTAAAGCGGCTGATCTCACCATCAGGCAAAAAGACCACCTGCGGTTCGGCCTCTGGCGTCGCCGCCAGACGCTGTGGAGAAAGCGAAACATGCATCTCTTCCGGAAAATCGCCGTTGGTGGTAATCCGTCCGGCGGATAACGGTACCCAGTGGCGTTCGCCGTTTTTATCTTCAGGCGTGACCAGCTGATACTTATCCGCCGTCAGTACCAGACCCACGATATTTCCGTCCATCACGGCGCGGTCTGAACCATAATCAACAAGGGCTTTTAATTGCTGGCCAAATATATCCGCACCGCTGCGTGACGGTATTGTTGACACCACCATCATGGCGCAACTGGCAAATATCACCAGCGCCAGAATAATTTCCAGCAACGTAAAGCCACGTTGTTTTTTCATTATTTATCTTTTTTATCCAGTGACCAGTTGGTGATGTCATCTGCAGTATTTGCTTCACCATCCGGACCAGCGGAAAATACATCTACCGCACCATGTTCACCCGGGCTCACCATCAGATAATCATTACCCCACGGGTCCTGCGGCAGGCGGCGAATATAGCCATCTGCGCGGTAACCGTTCGGAACTGGCGCGATTTCAGGTTTGGTCACCAGCGCCTGAAGCCCCTGCTCCGTGGTCGGATAGCGGTGGTTATCCAGCTTATACATATCCAGAGAACCTTCGAGGGCGACAATATCGCTGGTTGCTTTTTGTGCATCCGCTTTTTCTTTGTTACCCATTAAATTAGGCACCACCATACTCGCCAGTACACCGAGAATAACAATGACCACCATTAATTCGAGCAATGTGAAGCCCGCCTGGTGAGCCAGGTGTTTTCTTTTTATAGCCATGATTTAACCTACCATATTATTAAGTTGCAGAAGCGGTTGTAATATTGACAGGACGATGAATAAAACAATCGTCGCCATTGATACCACCAGCGCCGGTTCAAATACCGACAGTGTTAATGTAATGCGATGCTGTAAGGCCGATTCCTGGTTTTCCGCCGCGCGATCCATTAAATTGCCTAATTCACCGCTCTCTTCACCGGAGGCAATCATATACAACATGGTGGGTGGAAAGAGTTTCGCCTGTTCCAGCGCCGCATATAATGATGCCCCCTGGCGCACAGTATCCGCCGCCTGCTCCAGCACCTGCCGGGCATAAAGGTTTTCGATACCGTCCATCGCGATATACATCCCTTCCAGCAGCGGCACGCTGCTTGCCTGCAGAATACTCAGCGTGCGGATATAGCGGGCGCTGTTGATGGCGCACACCAGCTTTTTGATCGGCGAACCATTCACCAGCCAGCTGTTCCATTTGAAGCGGTTTTTGGCATTTCTGAGCCAGGCCCTGAAGCCGACGAAACCACCACCCAACACGCCGACAATGTAAATGCCATACGCCTGCAGGAAATCGCTCACCGCAATCAGCGTGCGGGTGGTAATGGGCAGTTGCTGTTTCATGTGGGTGAACTGTTCAATCACCTGCGGCACCACCGCCACCAGCAAAATGCTGATCACCGCGATGGCCACAACGGTCAACGTAATCGGATAGACCATTGCCTGCGTCAGCTTGCTTTTCATCTTCTGGCGCTGCTCGTTGTACTCCGCCAGTTTTTCCAGCACATCGCCCAGATGACCGGTTTTTTCACCGGCCATCACCAGCGTACAGTAGAGTTTGTCGAAGGTGCGGGGAAACTGGCTGAATGCGTCGAACAGGGTGTGTCCTTCCACGACTTTCTCGCGGATCTCCACCACCATCGCCGCCAGCTTTTTATCTTCCGTCTGCTTAGAAATGGCCTTCAGCGCGCTCTCCAGCGGCAGCGCGGCATTGACCAGCGTCGACAGCTGACGGGTAAACATCGACAACACCGGCGTGGAGAGCTTTGTGCCCGTTTTCGCCTTGCCAGACTCCGCTTTCTCACGGGTTTCGGTGATGCTGACGGGCATAAGCTTCTGCTCACGCAGCCACTGGCGAACCTGCTTTTGCCCTTCGGCCTGCTGAGTACCGCGCCGTGTTTTACCTGCCGCATCCGTCGCCGTCCACGCGTAGAGGGCCATTACTCATCCCCTCCGCGTTCGGCGGTGACGCGCATCACCTCTTCCAGAGAGGTCACGCCGCTGATGACTTTCATCAGCCCGTTTTCACGCAGGCTGTAGGCCTGCTTAAAGAGCTGTGTCTCGATGGACATTTCATCTTTATCTTCATGAATGGCCCGGCGCATGGCGGTATCGACAACCAAAAACTCGTGGATCCCCGCACGCCCCTGATACCCACTCTGACGGCAATGTTCGCAGCCCACGGCGCGATAAATCGCGTGTGGTGGTGTGTCCATGAAGCTGAACAGTGCCTTTTCATTGTCATCCAGCGGACTGGTGGTTCGGCAATGGATACACAACCGACGCACCAGACGCTGGGCAATGACACCGAGCAACGATGATCCAATTAAAAACGACTCCAGACCCATATCACGCAAACGGGTAATCGCCCCTGCGGCGCTGTTGGTGTGCAGCGTAGACATGACCAGGTGACCGGTGAGCGACGCCTGCACCGCAATTTGCGCGGTTTCCCCGTCACGAATTTCGCCGATCATCACCACGTCCGGGTCCTGACGCAAAATGGCGCGCAGCCCGCGGGCAAAGGTCATGTCCACGCGCGGGTTAACCTGCGTCTGCCCCACCCCTTCCAGCTCATACTCGATCGGGTCTTCCACGGTCAGAATGTTACGTTCGTGTCCGTTAAGCGCCGACAGAATGGCGTACAGGGTGGTACTTTTCCCGGAGCCAGTCGGCCCGGTGACCAGGATAATGCCGTGCGGACGGTCAATCAGTCCTTTTAACCTCTCCAGCTCTTCGTCAATCAGGCCGAGCTTATTAATATCCGGCTTCAGGTTACTTTTATCGAGCAAGCGCATAACCACCCGCTCGCCATACTGTGACGGAATGGTCGACACACGCACATCGATCGCCTTGCGGCCAATGCGCAGTGAAATACGACCATCCTGCGGCAGACGCTTTTCGGCGATGTCCAGTTTTGACATCACCTTGATACGCGACACCAGCAGCGGCGCGAGTTTGCGCGCAGGCTGTAGCACCGGGCGCAGCACGCCGTCGACGCGAAAACGGATGCTCAGCGTGCGCTCGAAGGTTTCGATATGAATATCCGATGCCCCCTCTTTCACCGCCTCGCCGAGAATGGCGTTAATCAGGCGGATCACCGGTGAGTTTTCGTCGTTATCCAGCAGATCCTCGTTATCGGGGATCTCCTCGGTGAGCGCCATGAGATCAATATCCGCATCCATGTCATCCACCAGCTGTTGGGACACACCGCTGCTTTGCTGCCAGATTTTTGCCAGCATCTCCTCGAACGCCTCAGGCGTCAGGATCACCGGGATAAAGGCGCGCCCCAGCACCCGGCGCATTTCCAGCAGGGCAAACGCTGGCGCATCGTCACGAATATAGACATCGTTTTGGTAAAACAGGATGCCGTTATCCTTTGCGTAGCTACTGCTACAGAGCGCGTTACTCAGCTCGTCCACGTTGCACCTCCTGCTACTCTTTGAACGGGTTACGCGGCGTGGAGGCGCTGGCTTTTACCGCCGTGGTGCTACCCTGGCCCGGGAATGCCGGTAAAACGGCGTTATCTGACGGCTCGATAATCCCCAGCTTTTTCTCTTCCACGCGCTGCTGTTGACGAGCACGGATCTGGTCGTATTTCTCTTTCGAGGCCGCGCTGTAGTTGTCGTCGTCGCGCAGTACGGTGGTATGGATAAAGACCATCAGGTTACGCTTCGCCGTGTCCTGCGAGGTGTAGCGGAACAGCTGCCCGACAAGTGGAATATCCCCCAACAGAGGCACTTTGGAGACCGACTGTTTGGTGACGTTTTCCATCAGGCCGCCGAGCACCACCGTCTGCCCGCTGTGTACCATCACTTCGTTATTGATGGTGCGGGTGTTGAAGGTTGGGCCAAGGCTGGCATCTTCTGTTGCACTGTTGTCTACGCTGGAGACTTCCTGCTCGATCTTCAGATGGATCATGTCGCCATCGTTGATCTGTGGCACGATTTTGAGCTTAGTACCGACAGTTTTACGCTCAACAGAATTAAAGACGTTGTCGCCGCTGGTGGTTTGTGAACCGGAAAGTACCGGCACATCCTGACCGACGTTAAACGACGCTTCTTTGTTATCCAGCGTCACCACACTTGGCGTGGAGAGAATGTCGTTTTTGCCATCGGTCGAAAGCGCGGTCATCAGCGCACCGAAATCACCGTTAAAGAAGCCCGTTGCCAGACCGGTAAAACTCGCCCCTTTCATCGTGCCATTTTTAATCTGGCTAATCGGCAGGCCGGTAGAGCCAAACTGTACGCCGCCGTGCTTGCTGGTCCACTGCACGCCCAGATCCAGACCATTACCGTCCTGAACCTCAGCAATGATGGCCTCCACCAGCACCTGAGGACGGCGGATATCGAGTTTGTCGATCACCTTCTCCAGCGAATTCATCACGTTAGGTTGCGCGGTGATCACCAGAGAGTTGGTCGATTCATCGGCGGTAATATTCAGGTCAGTCGACGCCGCCGCGGTTTTACTTTTTGCCGTGCCCGGTTTATCTTTCAGCTGCTCGCCAATCCCGGTTAACACCGGAACCACTTTGCTGGCATTGGCATATTTGAGGTAGAACACGCGGGTGTTGCCCTCATTGCTCTGTTCGCGGTCGAGCTGGCCAATCAGCGAGCGGGTTCGCGCGCGCGCATCTTCCGGGCCGCTGATCACCAGGCTATTGGTTTCGTCGTCGGCCACCACTTTGGTCGCCAGCTGCGGTGCGTTTTGCCCTTTCTGCTCTTCGTTGTTGAGGTTATTCAACATATCCGAAAGCGCTTTGGCCGAGGCATAGTGCAGCGGCACAATTTCACGGCGCTGAACGCCATCTTTGTCGACGCGCTGTACCAGATCGACCAGGCGGTTAACCACGGAGGCTTTACCGGTCAGCAACAGCACGTTTGACGGTTCAAAATGCACGACGTTACCGATTCCGGAGGCGTCGTTTAACTGCCGCAGTAGCGGAGCCAGTTCACGTACCGGGACGTTCTCCATCCTGACCACACGGGTGATTATCTCATCGCCCTTGCCCGGATTTTTGCTGTCCGCAACGGGAACCCCGGCAGTACGCGCCACGCTTGAACGCACGACTTTCACCATCCCGTTATCCATCGGGATCACCGACAAACCATACAAATCGAGCACGCTCAGGAAGAACTGGTAATACTCATCTTCCGTCAGCACGTTGTAGGTTCTGACCGAGACCGTTCCCTGAACAGAGGGATCGACCAGAATGGTTTTATTTAAATTACGGCTCACCGTATCGATAAACTCGCGGATATCCGTATTTTTAAAACTCGCGCTAAAGTTAGCTGCGAACAGCGAACCCGAATATAACGACAATGCGGTCAGCGCCACGCACGCCCAGGGAAATTTCTTCATGTCTGTACACTTGTTAATTGTTTAGAACATTAACCCGAATATTTTCAAGGTGAGCGTGACGTCTGACGACGACCTCCGCTTCTTTCATTTTCGGCCAGTTAGCAACAATAGTTTTTGCATCACGTTCATTGGTCATATCGACAGAATTCACTTTTATCGCTACGTCCCCTTTTTGCAGCCCTGAATGCTTGTAGAAAGCGGACGCATTTCCTGGGTTAATGTTGTAACCTTCCAGTTGGCCCTTTTCGATTACGGGTTTTAACACCAGATAATCATTCAGATGTACGCTATCAGCACCGGCATCTTTCGTTGATTTAGCGACCGGGCCGCTTTCAACACCGCCCTTAAAATAATCAGGACGCTTTAATGCCAGTACCTGCGGAGTACCTTCATAATTAACCACCACATTATCTTTATTGATCTCCTGAATATAAGCATCGCCAAAACCAGACAGCGATTCCCCTTCACGATAGCTTTTCTGCCCACCCGACGTTTTAATCACAGCAAAGGAAAGCCAGGGATCGTCACTGCTGACAATCCCTTCTATTTCCGCCGCCAGAGGGGCTTTTACCGCAGCCGGTAAATTATCCTGACGCACTGCCGCTGTAAAAAGTGTAAACGTATTTTCTTCGGTACGTTTTCTCAGTGGCTGTTCATCCGAATTAGCCAAATTATTCGTAACTTTTTTATAATCTTTAAACGTCATATACCCTTGCTGACCGCAGAAAACCAGCAGCGCAAACATAATACAAGGGGTGATCCACTGTGACAGAAATGAGAATCTCATTTTTCACCTGGCCTTTAGCAAAGCAAAAATAAGCAGCGTCGTACTGCGCCAATATGTGAGGAAATAGTAATTACCCGCCCCGAATGCGACCACTGACTTTGCCACCAACTTTCATAAAGAAAAATATTGACCGTATAAAAACCAGATGTTAGGGCTCACCAGGAAGATATTTTTACCCTGTGTGCAAATTGACCATTTCCGGTGCTTACCTTACTTTCACGTCCTGTTGCTATGCCCTAAATAATTCGGGTTGCAGGCAGACGGCAAGCGAGCGAATCCCCGGACGCATAGAAAACTATGTGACCCGGGTGAGCGAACGCAGCCAACGCACCTGCGACCTGGAGTGTGACGGGTATATTCCTAATCAGAGACGGTAAATCGTTATGTATCAGAGCCACTTTTGTTTTAAACATCCGCCTTTCAGGAAGATCACCCGATTATCCGGGGATTTTCTGGTGCCTTATCATCAGGACGTGTTTAACCTGCTGAAAGAGAAAACCCAACAGGCGGGGATCACCGGGCTTTTTTATCATGACAGTCATCTGTTGGACTCGTTCAGCGACGTGCTGAAAACCAGCAACAGTGCCGTACTTTCCATTAATGCCTTTCCTAAACTGAGTGCCAGTAGCCTGCTGTACAAACTCAGCCCGGGAACAAAAGAGAGCAAGAACCGTATTCAGGCGGTGGATGCCGTGTTGCGCCAGTGGCAGGAAGAGCCGTCCTCACGCAAAGCGAAAGCCAAAATCCTGACGATCGCCCACAGCGAAGCCATGAAAGATAACTGCCGGGAAGTACTGGGGATGCTGCTCACGCGCGCCCGGGAGCTGGATTTCCGGTTGTCCGTCGTGCTGATGGGTTCTGCCGATCAGGACACCGCGCTGATGCAACAACCTGAACTGCGGGAATACATCCATACCCGTCATACTTTACGCCCCCTGACCTGCCGCGAATATCTCAGCTATGTGCAGGCGCAGTGTGAAGAACACGGGTGCGAACACGCCCCGTTACCCGCGGCACGCGTACGCAAAATGCATGCGCTGACAAAGGGAAACATCATCCAGTTGAATGAGCTGGCACATCTGTCGATGCTGGCGGCGTGGACGGAACGCGCGGAGAGTGTCGGCGCGCGCCATTTGCGCCTGGCAGCCGGTGAGATCCTGCCGGCAAAAAACCACGGTAAGCGCCTGGCAACCACTGGATTATTGGCCTCTGTGCTGTTCGCGGCCTGCGGCTGGTATTTGACCGCTTCTGTGAATGCAAGACTTCCCATCCGGCTACCCGTTCCGGCCAGCTGGAAACACCAGACGCCGGGCGCAGTCCGCCCCGTGGTACCGGTTATCGACAACGAAATGGTCAATCAGGCGGATGCGATGCACCAGCTTTACTTAATTTGGGGGTATGACACCTCGGCAGAAGAAGCATTGTGTCAGAACGCCGCGAAGGTAAACCTGATGTGTAAACAGGGGAATGCCTCACCGGACGCACTGGCGCATGAAGGTTATCCGTGGATCAGTGAACTGAAAACGGGCGGTCATCTTAACTATGCCGTCGTCGCCCGCGTCGGGGACAATTCAATCGATCTGCTGATGAACAACCGCACCTGGCAGGTGAGCCGTAACTGGTTCAGTCAGCATGCGACCGGCAATTATACGCAGCTGCATCGCCTGACGCCGGAGGGTAAAAACGCCATCAGTACCGCCAGTGACAGCAAAGATATGACCTGGCTCGATCAGCAATTAAGCCAGGTGCTCGCCCAGCCCGAAACACATTCCCGGAGCTGGACGGCGGAGATGATGAAACGCACTCGCGAGTTCCAGCAAAAAATGAACCTGCATGTGGACGGCATTCCTGGTGAAGATACGTTGATGCAGCTTATGCGTGAAACCCATACGACGCCGAGCGTGCTGATCCAGGTCCCTCAGACCACGACGGCGGTGAAACCGCAGGAGAAGAATTCCTGATGTCTACAATCTGTCTTGCGGCCCAGCGCAGCTACGCAACCGGGGAGGCCGTCTGGTTTTCGTACCGCTTCCCCAGCCTGAAGAAAATTGCCGGTAACACGTTATTGTGGATGCTGGGACTATGCACCATGCTGGTGGCCGGACTTTACGCACATGTTTACTGGAACCTGCGCCACCCGGCAGCCGAGCCGGTTAAGGCGAGCGTCGCCAAACCGGAAACGCAGCTTTCGGATATGCATTATGTGTACGTGAGTAAGCCGTTCCCGCATCCGCAACCCAAACCGGAGCCGCCAGCAAAAGCGATCCCTGCCATGCAGGATATGCCGATCAATAGTGATGCAGCAGACTGGCAGCAGGCACCTGACGGGGATATTCCGCGCGACACGTCGCACGATACCCTACCGGGAACCGAGGCACACGAGGATGCCCCCGCAAACACGGGCCAGGAAGATGCGTCAGTGGCCGAATTATTAAAGCAGGCATTAAAAGAACAGGAGCAGGATTATTCACAAGGCAAAATTCCCGCGCCACCGGTTGATGAAACGCAGGATAATTCACGGGCAAATGTGGGACATCAAGAGAACACCCGGTCTCCCTCAGGTAAAAAAGGAGACCAACTGGGATAATTAATATTTTTCCGGCAGGGTGGTGATGTTAAGGAGTCGACCCTTTTCCACCACAATATATTGCCCTTTTTTCAGATCGGACAGTATTTTGATGATGGTACTGCGCGCCAGGTTAGTGTATTCCTGAATATAGTCATAAACGTTGATATCACGTTGATGATAAATAATCAGTTCATTTATCTCTAACAAAAACTCGCGCACAACAGAGTAAGCACTGCGGGCAACCAAAACGTCATCACGTTTGCTCAGCATGCAGATATACCAGGAGAGCACCTTAGTGAGCTGTGGCCACAGGTTTTTCTCCGTCATCAGCTGAGCAAAAACCACTTTCGGGATAGAGCGAACCACCGCAGTCGTCCGTACCATGCCATACATGTGGGACGACTGGTAATAAATTGATGACAGGCCAAAGATACACTGACCTTGTAGCATGAACATACACAGTTCGTCTGATTCGCGGCGGAACTCAACTTCACCGCTGACAATGATATGAATATAGTCATTATCGCTGGTTGTTATTTTCTGCCATTTCTTTAAGGTTTTTTCTTCATAGCCCTCAGTTGCAGAAATAATGGCGTCCAGTTCACTGTGAGGGCGTAATTTTTTACCGTAAATGCTTAACATTGTTATACCCGTTTTAAGATGTTTATTTAAGATGTGAGAACCCGCAGTAACAATACTGCGAGCATTCCATTTGAAATAAAAAACCAGGCCGAGAAATAATCTCTGATTATAAGATTTATTGTGTGATTGCTTAGCGAGCTATGTGTCTATCATAGATTCGGGTAATATTAAGTCAATTAACTATAATTTAAATATCATTAAACCTAAGATTAATCTTAGGTTCATTCTGGACAGGATCCCCACTCAAACCCTGAAAAACGGGGGGAATTACCCCTGCCCGTATTTCTCTAAAAGCGCTTCGGCGATGGCCATCGTTTCGACATCCGCGACACCGTTCCACAGCGAGGGGCGGTAATGCATCTGAAACGCTGTAATCACTCTTTTCTGCTGCTGCTCTGTCGCGTTGTCAGGGACTTCATAACCATAACGCGCCAGCAGATCGAGCAATGCCGCACGATCCACGTCCTGATTACGTGGGCGACCATTGATGTAAAACGCGACGCGAGCGGGATCTGGCCAGGCACCTATCCCCTGCTTTGCCAACGCCTGCCACGGAAACAGCGGGCCAGGATCGTCCTTGCGCTGCGGTGCAATATCAGAATGCGCCACCACGTTCTGCGGTTTGATGTCGTAGCGGGCAATAATATCTTTGGCGAGAGGGATCAGTGCCGCAATTTGCGCGGGCTCGAACGGTGTGAAGGATTTCGTCCCCCCGGTCTTTTGCCAGCCACGGTTTTCCAGCTCAATACCGACAGACGTATCATTAATGCGGTTAGTGCCGCGCCAGAAGCTGATACCCGCATGCCAGGCCAGTTCGCTCTCTGGCACCAGCTGCCAGATGCGCGGTTTACCATCAGGAACAGGCGGGTTCGCGGGGATCAAATAGTGGGAGCTGACGTTTTTATCCGTCAGCGTTGCCAGCGAGCTGTCAAAATCATCGGCGGTGTAGTGGAGCACCAGCACCTTTATGCGTGGGTAGGCTGCCTGCGCCTGATGACGGGTATCCAGCTCATAGGTACCTTTATCAACAATGCCTTTTTCCGTGGCACAGCCTGCCAGCAACAGCGCCAGCAGGAAGGTTGAGAGCGTACGCTTCATCGACGGGTTTTCACCGCCGTACCGCTTACGCTCACCATCAGCATGCTGGCATCTTTACCGACCGTTTCGTAGTCAATATCAATCCCTACAACCGCATCTGCGCCCAGTGCCTGCGCCTGCTCGCCCAGCTCTTTGAACGCAATTTCACGCGCTTTACGCAGCTCTTTTTCATAAGCGCCAGAACGCCCACCGACGATGTCGCGGATCCCGGCAAAGAAGTCCCGGAAGATGTTCGCCCCGAGAATGGCCTCGCCCGTTACCACACCGCAATATTCAATAATCGGTTGTCCTTCCAGGGTTGGCGTCGTTGAAAATTGCATACTTTATCTCCTTCTTTAGCGTTCAATGCGTTAGCGTGTTGCTCAGGCAGCATTATCGGTTCGTTACGCTATGATTGAAAGGATAGTTAATAAATAAGGAAATCAACATGCGCTACTCTGCTTTAACGCTTTTAGTGCCCTGTGCGCTGGTGCTCAGCGCCTGTACCACCACGGTTACGCCAGCCTTTAAGGATATCGGTACCCGCAGCGGCCCATGTATTGATGGCGGCCCGGATACCGTGGCGCAGCAGTTTTATGATTATCGCATTCAGCACCGCAGTAACGACATCACGGCCCTGCGTCCGTACCTGAGCGATGGTCTGGCAAAGCGGCTCACCGATGCGTCGCGCGATCCGCAGCATAACGCGTTGCTGAAATCCGATCCGTTCTCCAGCCGGGCTACGCTGCCAGACAGCGCCGAGGTTGCCAGCGCCTCGACAATCCCGAACACCGATGCACGAAACATTCCCCTGCGCGTAAAACTGACCCAGGGCACCCAGACCTGGCAGGATGAAGTGCTGATGATCCGTGAAGGTCAGTGCTGGGCGGTGGACGACGTACGCTACGTTGGCGGTAGCGTTCATGCCCCGGCAGGTACGCTTCGCCAGTCGATTGAAAACCGCTAAACCAACCGTTATAAAATTGTACCCCCCGTAAAATGTGCGGCATTTCATACGGAATGCCGACATTTATACTTGTCGCCCTTGCGGTTCACTATTTTGTGCTATGTTTAGAGAGGTTTGCGGGTTATATTTAACTTTTAACGCAGAAATATTGCATAACTATTCTGTCAACGGTACTATCTGCGGCTTCAATGGCTATAGATTGCCTGGATGAGTAAAGACTGCCTCGATGAGTATTAAACTAAACGGCATTAACTGCTTTTACGGCGCACACCAGGCGCTGTTTGACATCACGCTGAACTGCCCGGAAGGCGAAACGTTGGTTTTGCTTGGCCCAAGCGGCGCAGGTAAAAGTTCTCTTTTGCGTGTCCTTAATCTGCTTGAAATGCCCCGTTCCGGTACGCTGGCGATTGCCGGCAACCATTTTGACTTCGCGAAAACCCCGTCAGAAAAAGCGATTCGCGAACTGCGTCAAAACGTCGGCATGGTCTTCCAGCAATACAACCTCTGGCCTCACCTGACCGTCCTGCAAAACCTGATTGAAGCGCCTTGTCGCGTGCTCGGTTTAAGCAAAGATCAGGCGATGGCACGTGCCGAGAAGTTGCTGGAACGTCTGCGTCTTAAACCGTACAGCGACCGTTATCCTCTGCACCTTTCAGGTGGTCAGCAACAGCGCGTGGCCATTGCCCGTGCTCTGATGATGGAGCCTGCGGTTCTGCTGTTTGATGAGCCGACCGCAGCGCTGGACCCGGAAATTACCGCCCAGATCGTGAGCATCATTCGTGAGCTGGCGGAAACCAACATTACACAAGTCATCGTTACCCATGAAGTGGAAGTGGCGCGCAAAACCGCCAGCCGCGTGGTTTACATGGAAAACGGGTATATCGTTGAGCAAGGTGATGCGAGCTGCTTCACGAACCCGCAAACCGATGCCTTCAAAAATTACTTATCTCACTGATGTGTTAGGGAAAATGATAATGAAAAAAGTATTGATTGCCGCGCTGCTTGCTAGCGTCAGCCTTTCCGCTACCGCAGCCCAGACCATTCGTTTCGCTACCGAAGCGTCTTATCCTCCGTTTGAATCCATCGACGCCAACAACAAAATTGTTGGCTTCGACGTGGATCTGGCTAACGCCCTGTGTAAAGAGATCGACGCCACCTGTACCTTCAGCAACCAGGCGTTTGACAGCCTGATCCCAAGCCTGAAGTTCCGCCGTATCGACGCCGTGATGGCGGGTATGGACATCACCCCTGAACGTGAAAAGCAGGTGCTGTTCTCCACGCCGTACTATGACAACTCCGCCCTGTTCATTGGTCAGAAAGGGAAATTCACCTCTATTGATCAGCTGAAAGGCAAGAAAGTTGGCGTGCAGAACGGTACCACGCACCAGAAATTCATTACCGATAAGCACCCGGAAATCACCACCGTTCCGTATGACAGCTACCAGAATGCGAAGCTGGATCTGCAGAATGGTCGTATTGACGGTGTGTTTGGTGATACCGCCGTGGTGACTGAATGGCTGAAAGCGAACGACAAACTGGCGGCTGTCGGTGACAAAGTGACAGATAAAGCGTACTTCGGTACCGGTCTCGGCATCGCCGTGCGTCAGGGCAACACTGACCTGCAGCAGAAATTCAACGCTGCGCTGGAAAAAGTGAAGAAAGACGGCACCTACGAAACCATCTACAAAAAATGGTTCCAGAAGTAATTCCTGATGAATGAAATTTTTCCTTTAGCAAGCGCCGCCGGGATGACCGTCGGCCTTGCCGTTTGTGCACTGATTATCGGCCTCGTGCTGGCGATGTTCTTTGCGGTATGGGAATCAGCGAAATGGTTCCCTGTCGCCTGGACGGGTTCCGCGCTGGTGACCGTGCTGCGTGGATTACCCGAGATTCTGGTCGTCCTGTTTATCTATTTCGGTTCCTCACAGCTGCTGTTAACGCTGTCAGACGGCTTTACCATCAATCTTGGGTTTGCGCAGATCCCGGTGCAGATGCAGATTGAAAACTTTGACGTCAGCCCGTTCCTGTGTGGCGTGATCGCCCTCTCCCTGCTCTACTCCGCCTATGCCTCGCAAACCCTGCGCGGCGCGCTGAAAGCGGTACCGCAGGGGCAGTGGGAATCTGGCCAGGCGTTAGGTTTATCGAAAGCGGCTATTTTCTTCCGTCTGGTGATGCCGCAGATGTGGCGTCATGCTCTGCCGGGTCTGGGTAACCAGTGGCTGGTACTGTTGAAAGACACCGCGCTGGTGAGCCTGATAAGCGTGAATGATTTGATGCTGCAAACCAAAAGTATCGCCACCCGTACCCAGGAACCGTTTACCTGGTACATTGTGGCGGCCGCTATCTACCTGGTGATCACGTTGCTGAGTCAGTACATCCTGAAGCGGATTGACCTGCGTGCAACACGTTTTGAACGGAGACCAGGCTGATGCTTGACTACTTACCCGAGCTGATGAAAGGGCTGCACACCAGCCTGACGCTGACTGTGGCGTCCATCATCGTGGCGCTGATCCTGGCACTCATCTTCACCATCATCCTGACGCTGAAAACGCCAGTGCTGGTGTGGATTGTGCGCGGCTACATCACCCTGTTTACCGGTACACCGCTGCTGGTGCAGATCTTCCTGATTTACTACGGCCCGGGCCAGTTCCCGTCGCTGCAGGAGTATCCGGTTATCTGGCATCTGCTCTCTGAACCGTGGCTGTGTGCCCTGATTGCTCTCTCCCTGAACAGTGCGGCCTATACCACCCAGCTGTTCTACGGTGCTATCCGGGCGATCCCGGAAGGGCAATGGCAGTCCTGCGGTGCGCTGGGCATGAGCAAAAAAGACACGCTGGCTATACTGCTGCCGTACGCCTTTAAGCGTGCGCTGTCCTCGTATTCCAACGAAGTGGTGCTGGTATTCAAAAGTACTTCTCTGGCCTACACCATTACGCTGATGGAAGTGATGGGCCACGGACAGCTGCTGTATGGACGCACCTACGACGTGATGGTGTTCGGTGCAGCGGGTCTGGTGTATCTGGTGGTGAACGGTCTGCTGACGTTGATGATGCGTCTGATTGAACGTAAAGCGCTGGCGTTCGAGCGCAGAAATTAATCACTCAGGTGCATAAATCTATATTCCCGATGCGGGTAACCTTATGGGTTGCCCGCTTTTTTTTGTGATAAAAATAATATTTAATCATTTTTATTGAATATAAATTCAATCACTGGCATTGTACATCCATGCCGCAGACACGGCGCATAATGACAAGATTGACAGACGGGAGTATTCAATGAAAAAGTTAGTTCTGGCCGCATTACTGGCAACTTTCGCCGCTGGCGCATCCGCCGCTGAGAAAATCAATTTCGGTGTTTCTGCTACCTACCCACCGTTTGAATCACTGGATGCCAGCAACCAGATTGTCGGGTTTGATATTGACCTGGCAAAAGCGCTGTGCAAACAGATGCAGGCCGACTGCACATTCACCAACCACGCATTTGACAGCCTGATCCCGTCTCTGAAATTCAAGAAATACGACGCGGTGATCTCCGGTATGGACATCACCCCAGAACGTAGCAAACAGGTCTCCTTCACCGACCCGTACTATGCAAACTCTGCGGTAGTGATTGCCAAAAAAGGCGAGTACAAATCCTTTGGCGAGCTGAAAGGCAAACGCATTGGGATGGAAAACGGCACCACGCACCAGAAATACCTGCAGGACAAACATCCTGAAGTGAAAACCGTGGCCTACGACAGCTACCAGAACGCGATTATCGACCTGAAAAATGGCCGTATCGATGGCGTGTTTGGTGACACTGCCGTGGTCAACGAGTGGCTGAAAACCAACCCGCAGCTGGGTACCGCCACTGAAAAAGTGACCGACCCGCAGTACTTTGGCACCGGTCTGGGTATC
Source organism: Enterobacter sp. RHBSTW-00901 (assembly GCF_014103115.1). Taxonomy (NCBI): domain Bacteria; kingdom Pseudomonadati; phylum Pseudomonadota; class Gammaproteobacteria; order Enterobacterales; family Enterobacteriaceae; genus Enterobacter; species Enterobacter sp. RHBSTW-00901. The sequence goes on along the minus strand of NZ_JABXPB010000001.1, from coordinate 4,428,780 downwards.
GCGGTTCGTCCGGATAACAAAGCCCTGCTGGAAAAACTGAACGGCGCGCTGAAAGCAATTAAAGCGGACGGGACGTATCAGAAAATCAGCGAGCAGTGGTTCCCGCAGTAATACTTTGTTGTCGGGTGGCTCGGCCTACGGGGGGTCTGTAGCCCGAGCCATCCGGCAACGTCTCACAGTGGTACAAAGAAGCGAAAACGGGCTCCGCTCACCGAATCCATCAGCCTGATCCCACCGCCGTGCAATTCCAGCATCCGTTTCACAATTAACAACCCTAACCCCCCGCGATTCTCCCGTGACGCCTGCGGGTTTAACGCAGAAGGACGCTGAAACAGCCCGCAGCGCAGCGCAGCATCAATGCCTGCCCCGCTGTCCGCCACTTCGACCTGCAGCTGCTCGTTCTCCTGCCACACCGCCATGCGGATCTCGCCACCCGGGGGCGTATGGCGTATCGCGTTATCCAGCAAATTGGTCACCACCCGCTCAATCATCGACACGTCGGCGTTTAAAAGTGGCAGAGGCCCCGGCACATCAATATGCAGATTCAGCTCACGCGTGCGCGCCGCCAGTTCAAACTTCTGCGCCACATCGGAAATCAGCTCTCCCATCGCAAAGCGCTCGCGCTGTGGTTTTATACCGCCGTGCTCAAGACGCGCCAGTTCAAACAGCTGTTGCGACAGATGCCGCACCTTTTGTCCCTGGCGCAGCGCGGTGGTGAGATATTGCTGGTGCTCCTGCGGCGTCAGCGTGGCGGATTTGAGCGACAGCGTCTCCAGATAGCCCAGCAATGAGGTAAGCGGCGTGCGCAGATCGTGCGAAATATTGGCAATAAACTCCCGGCGCTGACGGTCGCTATCGGCCAGGAGATCCCATTGCGTGGTGATTTTGCGCGCCAGCTCGATAAAGGTATTGCGCAGGATCGCCACTTCATCATTTGCCGCGGGCTCCGGCGGTTGTGCCGCCAGCTGTTTGATGGCAGTCATGCTGTCCTGCTCCAGCCCGGCGACCTCCAGCGTCAGGCGTTTCACCGGACGCGTCACCCAGTACCAGACCAGCAGCCCCGCCAGCAGGCCAAACAGCGCCACCAGCAACAACGACCAGAGTGCCGTGCTCCAGAGCGCTTTATGCCAGGCCATCTCTGCCAGCGCATTTGACTCTTCGCCCTGCAAAATAATGTAGAGATAGCCTTTCAGCTCACCGTCCTGACGCAATGGGGTAACGCTGAAGACTTTCTGCCCCTGGCTACGGGGGTCGTCTCCAAAAACCGGCATTGCCGCACCGTTGAGGAAGGTTTGCAATGGCGCAATATCGATTTTTTGCCGCTGAATATGGCCCGGAGGTGCTGCATCGGCCAGCAGATCGCCGTCGGGAGAGATGACATACAGCTCAACGCTCGGGTTAAAGGTCATCAGCCGATCGAACAGCGGTTTCAACACGCGGCGGTCGACGCTGCCCTGGGCGTCCAGAATCGGTTCACGCTGCACAATCTGTTGCGCCAGTCCCCCGGACAGCCGCTGCACCATTGCGTTGCCGTACTGCATGCTGCTGTAGAGCTGCACCGCGCAGGCAACGGTGGCGCAGAGCATCAGCAGCAGAATAAACAGCACCGTCAGCCGCTGGCTCAGGTTAAAGCGGCGCATCTTGATTCAGCTCCGCAAATTTGTAGCCTTTACCCCAGACGGTACGAATGATCTCCGGCTCGGCGGCATCTTTTTCAATCTTGATACGCAGGCGGTTAATGTGGGTGTTGACGGTATGTTCGTAACCCTCGTGCTGATAACCCCAGACCTGCTCAAGCAACGCCAGACGCGAGAAAACCTCGCCAGGATGACGGGCAAAGAAGTACAACAGTTCGAATTCGCGCGGGGTGAGATCGACCTCCTGCCCGTGCAGGCGTACCGTTCGCGCAAGCGGATCGAGCGTCAGGCCGTGAGCCTGAACGTGTCCGGTGGTCTGCGCCTGCCCCATCGCCTGCTGGCGGCGAAACAGCGCCTTGATGCGTGCAATCAGCTCCTGCACTGAGAACGGTTTTGCCAGGTAATCATCAGCGCCGGTTTCCAGCCCGGTAATGCGGTCGGTTTCGCTACTACGGGCGCTGATGATGATCACCGGCAGGTAACGGGTCATCTGGCGGATACGGCGACAAATTTCCAGCCCGTCGACATTAGGGAGCATCAAATCGAGGATGACGGCATCCCAGGGCTGTTTTTCCAGCCGGTGCAAGGCACTGCCCCCATCGGGTTCGTGGGTAATGGCGTAACCTTCATCTTCTAAATTGAGGCGCAGAAGCGCCGCGATATCGTGGTCATCTTCCACCAGCAGGATCTGCTTCATGGACAAGCCTTCATTCAATTCTGATGACTTAAGCTTACCTGATTTCGCAGAGGGGAAGAGTTCACATTTTGTTTAAGATTTCACGAGCAATGTCAGCACTTCATAATGCGCGGTATGCGGGAACATATCGAAAAGCTGAACGCGTTCGATACGGTAGCCTGGAAGATGGGCAATGTCTTTTGCCATTGTCTGCGCGTTGCAGCTGGAATAGACAATGTAATCCGGTGCCATCTGGCTCAGGTAGTCGCACAGGGCTTTCCCGATGCCACGCCGTGGCGGGTTGACCAGTACCAGCTCCGGCACATTGCCCTGGCCGGTGGCGAACTGGGTTGAGTCCAGCGCCTGGAAATGAAGGTCTGTTAACCCCAGCTCAGCGGCGGACTGTTTTGCACAGGCAATCGCTTCTGCAGAAATCTCAATCCCGGTCAGTTGCATTTCAGGGGTGGCACAGTGCAGACCGAATCCCCCCACGCCGCAGAATAAATCCCACATATGGCGGATATTTAACGCGCGGACCCAGTCGCGTGCAGTGGCGTACAGTGCACTCGCAACTGTCGGGTTTGTCTGGAAGAAACTTTGCGGACGGATCCACAGCGGCACACCGTTGAAGTTTTCTGCCAGCGCATGCTCCCCGGTGAAGAAAACTTCTGTGTCCCCTTCCATGATCGCCATATGCACCGGCTGAATATTCGCGGTAATGACCTTTAACTGAGGAAGCTGCTGCTGAAGCCACGGCAGCGCCGCACGCAATTGCTCAAGCTTAGCCTCTGAGCGCAGCACAAAACGCAGCATCATACCGCCGTCAATCTGGCTCTCGGTCAGAAGCAGGTATTTCAGCTCGCCGCGCTTACGGGCAACGTTATAGGGCGTTAACCCGGCACGGGCAATGAACGGCTTCAGTGCGGCAAAAACAGGTTCAAACGACGCAGGATAAAGCGGACAGTCGGTTAAATCTTCCGGTGTACCGTCGCGGTGCAACATCCCCAGCAGCGGTTTTTCAACGCTGCCGCTGACCACCATTTTGGCCTTATTACGAAAACCCTGCTCTGGCCCACTAACGGGTGCGCACCACTCTCCCACCGCGTGTTCAGCCAGCAGCTGTTGCAGGTCGGCCATTTTGGCGGTGAGTTGTTGGGGAACCGGCTGTTCTATCCACTGACAGGAGCGGCAGCGACCGGCGTCATAGAGTGCGCACTGCATATGAAGACCTTAAGAATCACGAGGGCTGCGATTATACACATTATTGCAGACGGAAGAACCGCCGACTGGATGCGGGCACAAAGAGCAGGAACAGCACCAGCATATCCGGGAGTTTCTGCATCACCAGTGCGCGTAAAATCTCGCGCTTCGATTCCCCCGCAATGCTGAACAGTTCCGGGTAGCCATAACCCAGTGACGCCGCCCACAGGTAGCCTGCCGCAACAATTTGCGTCAGCAGATAAACCCAGCGCGCCCAGTTGCGCCCTTTGACCAGTGAGAACGCGCAGTAAATCTCGATAAACACCAGCACCAGGCTGCTTAAAAAGACCAGCGTCAGATTCCACGTCTGCACGCTGCGGTGAATGAATTCCCCTATGCCACGCGCGCCCAGGGTGTTCAGAATCATCAGCACATCGAGACAGCGGATCATAATAATGGCGAGCGCCGCCACCTGCACCAGCGCAGGAACATTCGGACGAGCGTGCGTAATACGTGATTTTTTTAATAATCCCAATGTTTTACTTCCCTGAAAAACAGTGCCGCGTCATGCGCGGCACTTCACTGGAAATTTTAAATGCTTCAGCCGCGTCTTGCACGCTGGATATCACGCACGCGTTGTTTTTCCGCGCGCGCCATCAAATACCAGGCGATAAATCCGACAATTCCGACCACGCCGAGGATGATGGATGCCAGGGCGTTGATCTCCGGGTTTACCCCCATGCGCACGCTGGAGAAGACCAGCATTGGCAGCGTCGTGGCTCCCGGGCCGGAGACAAAGCTGGCGATGACCAGGTCGTCAAGTGACAACGTAAACGCCAGCAGCCAGCCGGAGATCACCGCAGGCATGATCATCGGCAGGGTAATGATGAAAAAGACCTTCAGCGGTGTTGCGCCGAGATCCATCGCCGCCTCTTCAATAGAGCGATCCAGTTCGCGCAGACGCGAAGAGATCACCACCGCCACATAGGCGGTACAGAAGGTGACGTGCGCCAGCCAGATGGTGAGCATACCGCGATCCGCTGGCCAGCCGATGGCATGCGCCAGGGCGACAAACAGCAGCAGCAGCGACAGACCGGTGATGACGTCCGGCATGACCAGCGGTGCCGTGATCATAAAAGCAAAACCGTTCGCTCCGCGAAAATGCCCAAAACGCACCATCACCATTGCCGCAATAGTGCCGAGGACAGACGCCATTGTGGCGGCACAGGCGGCAATGGTCAGGCTTAGCACCACCGCACTCATCATCGCATCATCGTGGAACAGTTCACTGTACCAGCGCGTCGACCAGCCCGCCCACACCGTCACCAGTTTCGAGCTGTTGAACGAGTAGATCACCAGCATCAGCATTGGTGCATACAGGAAGGTAAACCCAAGCACCAGGATCAGAATTCGCCACGGGGAGCGCACTACCGGTAAGTTGTTCATCCGTGATCTCCCATCTGTTTTTGCTGATGCTTGTGGAACCACATGATCGGCACGATCAGCAGCAGCAACATCACAATCGCCACCGCCGACGCCACCGGCCAGTCGCGGTTGTTGAAGAACTCTTGCCACAGCACGCGGCCAATCATGATGCTGTCCGGGCCACCAAGCAGTTCCGGGATCACGAACTCCCCAACCGCCGGAATAAACACCAGCATCGAACCGGCGATAATCCCGCCTTTGGTCAGCGGAACAATCACGCTAAAGAACGTCTTCAGCGGGCGGGCTCCCAGGTCAAGTGAGGCTTCCACCAGCGAATAATCGATGCGCGTCAGGGCGGTATAGATTGGCAACACCATAAACGGCAGATAGGCGTACACAATCCCGATATACACCGCGAGATTGGTATGCAGGATCGTCAGCGGCTGGTCGATAACCCCCAGCCACATCAGGAAGTTATTCAACACGCCGTTGTTTTTCAGGATCCCCATCCACGCGTAAACGCGGATCAGGAATGACGTCCATGACGGTAAAATGACCAGCAGCAGCAGAATGTTGCGTGTCGATGGCTTACTGTGCGCCACTGCCCACGCCAGCGGGTAACCCAACAGCAGACAGCAGATCGTCGAGATCGCCGCCACCTGCAATGACTGCAAATAGGCTTCGAAATAGAGCGGATCGTCCGTCAATTGCAGGAAATTGCCGACATTCAGCGTCAGCGTCAGTTGTCCATCGGCCCATTCCATCAGGTTGGTATATGGCGGAATAGACCGCGCCATTTCTGCCAGGCTTATCTTGAAAACAATCAGGAACGGCAGCATAAACAGCAGGATCAGCCACACGTAGGGCATGGCGATCACCAGCTTGCGGCCATGTGTCATCTGTATGCGCGCCAGCCAGTGTGCAAAACCGCCCGGTTTTTCTGCGCGGGCTGGAGGTTCAAGTGTACTCATTGGCCGCTCCTTATACCGTCAGCACTACACAACTGTCTGCATCCCAGCACAGGCGCACTTCGTCACCCCAGGTGGGTAGCCCTTTACGGTAGCGATGTTCGTTTTGCAGCTGAGCGCTGAGCATCTGTCCGCTCGTCAGTCGCACATGATAAATAGAGAGATCGCCCAGATAAGCAATGTGTACCACCTCCCCGACGGCAAAGTTATAGCCATCGGCTGGCGGCTCTTCACAGAGCATGATTTTTTCCGGGCGCAGAGCGATATAAACCGGAACGTTGTCCACCACAGAGGCATCCGGGTCCACCTTCAGCGGGTGTACCAGCCCCGGCGATTCAAGCACCAGACCGTCGTCATGGCGCGCCTTCACCAACCCTTCGAAGACATTCACCGAGCCGATAAACTCGGCGCTGTAGCGGGTGGTCGGGTGCTCGTAAATCTCCTCCGGCTCGCCGATTTGCACAAACTTACCGCGATTCATAATCGCGATACGCCCGGCCATCGTCATCGCCTCTTCCTGGTCGTGGGTCACCATCACGCAGGTCACTCCCACGCGTTCGAGAATATCCACCACTTCCAGCTGCATACGGTCGCGCAGTTTTTTATCCAGTGCGCCCATCGGTTCATCAAGCAACAGCAGTTTCGGACGTTTCGCCAGGCTTCTGGCCAGCGCCACACGCTGACGTTGACCGCCAGAGAGCTGGTGCGGCTTACGTTTTGCGAACTCCTGCATATGCACCAGGCTCAACATCTCCGCCACTCGCGCGGTAATTTCGGCTTTCGGCAGTTTGTCCTGCTTGAGGCCAAAAGCGATGTTCTGCTCAACCGTCATGTGCGGAAACAGCGCGTAAGACTGGAACATCATGTTGATCGGTCGTTGATACGGCGGTACGCGGGAGAGGTCGACACCATCCAGCACAATCTGTCCGGTGGTGGGCTGTTCAAAACCTGCCAGCATACGCAGTAATGTGGATTTACCGCAGCCAGATGCCCCGAGCAGGGCAAAAATTTCACCTTTGTAGATAGTCAGGCTGACGTCATCCACGGCATGCTGGCCATCAAAAGATTTGGTGAGGTTACGGATTTCAAGAAGCGGGGTCAGCGCTTTACGGACTTTCGCCTGCGGGCGGGGGATCGCGTCATTCACGGGGTGCTCTCCGGCATAAATCAAAACTGGTGCAAACGCACCATCAGGGTGCGCATCGCCGGGCAGCACTAACGCCTGCCCGGCCTGGAACTCACTGAATATTATTTACCGCTTTTCACTCTGGTCCACGCACGGGTGCGCACGCGGTCAATTTTTGGATCCTGAACCTTCAGGGTAAACAGCTTGGCGAAGACATCCGCAGGCGGATAGATGCCCGGGTTATCACGCACTTCCGCGCTGACCAGCGGTACAGACGCTTTGTTACCGTTAGCGTAGAACACGTGGTCGCTGATGTGGGCAATCACATCCGGACGCATCAGGTAATTGAGGAACTGATAAGCTTCATCTTTGTTTTTCGCATCAGCAGGCATCGCGAAGACATCAAAGAACGCCAGCGCGCCCTCTTTTGGAATGAAGTAGGAAATATTCACGCCATTTTTCGCCTCTTTCGCACGATTAGCCGCCTGCCAGACATCCCCCGCCCAGCCGATAGCCACGCAGATGTCGCCGTTTGCCAGGTCGTTAATGTACTGAGAGGAGTGGAAGTAGCGAATATTCGGACGCAGCTTCAGCAGCAGATCGGTAGCCGGGCCGGTGTAGTCATCGGCTTTGCTGCTGTTCGGAACTTTGCCCAGGTAGTTAAGTACGGTGGCGAAAATCTCTTCCGGTGCGTCGAGGAATGACACGCCGCAGCTTTTCAGTTTCTCAAGGTTTTCAGGCTTCAGCACCACATCCCAGCTATCGAGCTTGACGTCTTTACCCAGCACCGCTTTGACTTTATCAACGTTATAGCCGATACCAGTGGTCGCCCACAGGTAAGGCATCGCGTATTTGTTGTCCGGGTCGTGTTTAGCCACCAGCTTCAGCACGTCAGGATCGAGGTTTTTCCAGTTCGGAAGTTTGCTTTTATCCAGCGGCTGGAAGACACCTGCCGTCAGTTGACGCTCCAGGAAGCTTGCAGAAGGTACCACGAGGTCAAACCCGGTACTGCCTGCCATCAGTTTTCCTTCCAGCACTTCGTTGGAATCGAAAACGTCGTAAACCACTTTAATGCCGGTCTCTTTTTCAAAATTGGCGACCGTGTCCGGTGCAATATAGTCAGACCAGTTATAGATATGCAGCGTTTTTTGTTCCGCAGCGAGCGTACCGACAGAGACAGCCATCAGAGCACCCGCAACCAGACCCGATAACCATTTTTTATTCAAGGCGATCATATTGTTATTCCTTCTGAAAGCTCGTTAACAAACGAACTAAAACTATGCAATCTGAAGATATGCAAAAACCATGCATATTTTGTCGCTCTGACCGAAATAAAATAACAGACTCTATCCGGCAGTATTCGCTCGCTTTTTTAAGCATCGCAAGAATAACTGTAGCCCGTGTCTCCGGCTATAGCCCAGACGAAAAAACGCCTTTTATCAATTTTTTATGCACGTTATATCTACGTGATAAGCCGAAACCGCTTTCAGGGAGGTGAAATATTCTTTAAGGAAAGGTTAAAAGCAGCAGAAAAAATGGTGTTATGCAGCCGCTCTGGCAGCGACTGCGCGGATATCAGACAGGTTTAGTGGAGAAAATTGGGAGATGCATCATTATTCTCTGCATCATCTTCAGTGCTATACAGTAAATGATGTGCATTGGCTTCCATCATTACCATCGAAATTTGCTCTTCGCTCTGGCGCATGAACCAGGAGAACTGTTTGAAGGAAAGTCCCGCTCCGGCGAATAAAGACTGGCAAACGACCAGTTTTGGCAGATTATCATCCTGTATGTCGAGAAATGCTTTGACCGTCAAAGAACTGGCATTGATAGCCGACAGATCGGATGCCAGTGCCAGTAACGCAGACGGTTTCACTTCAGCCAGCGCAGAGAAGAGGATCACGTCGTTGATGAGATCGATTTTGGCATCGAAAATGCCATCAAAATTTTGCATATGAGGCAAATGCAGCGCCTGGCAGGAATCACATTCAAAAAAGGTGATACCAGCATCATCAAGCCATTGACGTAATGTATCCAGTGTAGGAACGACCTGTAAATCCATCGCTGTGCAGCCTCTTTAATAAAAACTTCGCATAGATTACGCAAAAAGTGTGCTGAATTCCATTTAACCGCCCGTTTTAAGACAGTAACCCGGCGTCGCATGACGCTCGATCCATGAGATCATTTTACCCGCAATATCGACCCCGGTCGTTTTTTCCACCCCTTCCAGCCCTGGCGATGCATTAACCTCCATCACCAGCGGCCCGCGGGACGCACGCAGGATGTCCACACCCGCCACATCCAGGCCTAACGTTTGCGCCGCTTTTACGGCAATTTCGCGCTCACGTGCGGTGATATCCGCCACGCGCGCCACACCACCACGGTGCAGGTTAGAGCGGAAATCCCCCTCTTTCGCCTGACGCTCAATGGCCGCAACGACCTCATCGCCGACCACAAAGCAACGGATGTCACGCCCTTTGGCTTCTTCAATATATTCCTGCACCAGGATATGGGCATTGAGGCCGCGAAACGCGTCAATCACGCTCTCTGCCGCCTGCCGGGTTTCCGCCAGCACGACGCCAATCCCCTGAGTGCCTTCCACCAGCTTTATCACTAACGGCGCACCACCCACCATGTCGATCAGATCGCTGGTGTCATCCGGAGAGTGAGCAATGCCGGTCACGGGCAGATCGATCCCCTGACGGGCAAGCAGTTGCAGGGAGCGAAGTTTATCGCGGGCGCGTGAGATGGCGACGGATTCATTAAGGGGATAGCTGCCGAGCATTTCAAACTGACGCAAGGCGGCCGTGCCATAAAAGGTAATCTGCGAGCCAATGCGCGGTATAACCGCATCAAATCGTGGCAGCTGGCGACCTTTATAGTGAATGGACGACGCTGCGGGATCGATGTTCATATAGCAAGACATTGGATCGAGAATGTCAACCTGATGGCCGCGTTTCGCCGCGGCATCTCGCAGGCGTTTACATGAGTAGAGCGTTCCATCCCGGGACAAAATGGCAATTTTCACCCTGCACCTCTCTAAAGACATAGGAAAAGCCTGCGTATCATATACACAAAATCATGCAAGTTGTATCACAGCAGCCTGAAGGATGAGGTGCATACACGCAGGCAGGCGCAGAAGGAATGGACTAGCGCGTTGCCCAGCCCTGTTTGTGCAAATAGTCGAGAATAAACGGGCGATTTTCTTTAATGATGGTACGACGGATATGGTCACTCCACGTGTCGCGGCGGTTATTGCTGCCGCGCGTCATATAGTAGTGCGCCAGCTCCTCGTCGTATTGTGCCAACACGTCCCGATCGATCGGCTGATAGTGGTTTTCATGCATGATTATCGTGGCGGGCAGGCGCGGCTTCACGTCCGGGTTATCCGCCGGCCACCCGAGGCACAGGCCGAACAGTGGCAGCACATGTTTAGGGAGCTTCAGCAGTTCGGTCACGCTGTCAATATTGTTACGCAGGCCGCCGATATACACCCCACCCAACCCCAGCGATTCCGCCGCCGTCAGCGCGTTTTGTGCCATCAGGGCAGTATCGACGACACCCAACAGCAGCTGTTCCGCCAGGCCCAGTTCAGCTTCAGGGCAAATCTGCAGGTGGCGGTTAAAGTCGGCACAGAACACCCAGAACTCAGCCGCCTGAGCCACATGCTTCTGTCCGCCCGTCAGCGTCACCAGCTGTTCACGCATTGCCGGGTCGGTAATGCGAATAATAGAGCTGCATTGCAGGAAGCTGGAGCTGGAGGTTCCCCTTGCACTGTCAATAATCGCTTCACGCTGCGCCCGGGTAACCTGCTGGTCGGTGAAGTGACGAATCGAACGGTGGGAACGGAGCAGGTCAATGGTTGGCGTCATTCTCTCTCTCTTTAACTGTCTGAACACGGTCTAACAGCCAGTATAGGAAATGTTGTGTGCCGTGTAATTGGCGAAACATAGCCTGACTATATCAAAGTGACAGGCGAAACCTTCTTTCCATGACAGCGGGTTATCGTGCAATATAATCGTCATTCGCCGTCAGGCTTGTTTTTTGAGGAGAGAGAAATGTTTGCAGTGATTTTTGGCCGTCCAGGATGCCCTTACTGCGTGCGCGCAAAAGAACTGGCAGAGAAACTGACCGAAGAGCGTGATGACTTCAACTTCCGCTATGTGGATATCCACGCGGAAGGTATCAGCAAAGCGGACCTGGAAAAAACTGTCGGTAAACCGGTTGAAACCGTGCCGCAGATTTTCCTCGATCAGAAGCACATTGGTGGCTGCACCGATTTTGAAGCTTACGCAAAAGAACATCTGGGTCTGTTTGCTGCAGAGTAATGCGAAGACGCCCTCACCGTGAGGGCGTTTTTATTTGTGCCGCCGCCGGTGGAGCATGCTGCGCACAAACAGGAAGCACAACGCCCCAAGCGCGCACCAGAATACCCCGCTCAATAACCACGCCAGTTCCTGCCAGAACGATCGCGAGGTGACAAACACCAGTCGTAGCAACAGCAGACACAGTGGAGCCGCCAGCATCGCGCCCAAAAGAGGCTTAACGACCTCCCCGCCACGGGAGAGAAAGCTGGCCGCCGCCCCCGGCAAGGTAAAAAAGAGCAAGCCCAGCTCGGGATGGCCGGAAGCCCTAAACGCCCCTTTGACATGGAAGGCTAATGACAGACACACTGTCGTAAACAGTAAAAAGCAACTGACCACACCCGCCCAGTTTCGCTTTATGTTCAAACTATCCTCCTGACTTCATCTCTATCAAATACGCTTTCGTCCAGTGGACGCCCAGTCAGATAAAGCAATGTGGCAATCCTTGCCAAAGTACACATCTGTTAATGCGATAATAGGTAGCTGTCGATAGCTAATACGATTAAACTAACCGGCAGCTATGGTTTTAGAGAATTAATGAAGGGAGCCGGGAATGTTGAAACGCTCCCCTGATGTTCAAAACAGTAGCCCAAATAGCCTCTTCATTCAACAACTTACTGGTAAACAAGAAGTTAGCCTCCGTGAATATAAACGTCGCAGACTTGTTAAATGGGAATTACATCCTGTTATTATTTGTGGTACTGGCACTGGGTCTTTGCCTGGGCAAATTGCGCCTGGGTTCAGTTCAACTTGGTAATTCCATTGGCGTTTTAGTCGTCTCTTTATTATTAGGCCAGCAACATTTCAGCATTAACACGGACGCGCTCAACTTAGGTTTTATGCTGTTTATTTTTTGCGTTGGGGTGGAAGCAGGGCCGAACTTTTTTTCAATTTTCTTCCGCGACGGCAAAAATTATCTGATGCTGGCGCTGGTGATGGTCGGCAGTGCGCTGCTGATTGCGTTAGGGCTGGGTAAACTGTTTGGCTGGGATATCGGGTTAACGGCCGGTATGCTGGCAGGCTCGATGACCTCCACACCGGTTCTTGTGGGTGCAGGAGATACTCTGCGGCACTCAGGTATGGCGGGCTCACAGCTCTCTACCGCTCTCGATCACCTGAGTCTGGGCTATGCCCTGACCTATCTGATTGGCCTGGTAAGCCTGATTGTGGGTGCGCGTTACCTGCCAAAACTCCAGCATCAGGATTTACAGACCAGCGCCCAACAGATTGCCCGCGAGCGCGGTCTGGACACGGACACCAAACGTAAAGTCTACCTGCCGGTGATCCGCGCCTATCGCGTGGGGCCGGAACTGGTCTCCTGGGCCGACGGGAAAAATCTGCGCGAGCTGGGCATTTATCGCCAGACGGGCTGCTATATCGAACGTATTCGCCGCAACGGCATTCTGGCAAACCCGGACGGTGACGCAGTACTGCAGATGGGCGATGACATCGCGCTGGTGGGTTATCCGGACGCTCACGCGCGCCTTGACCCCAGCTTCCGTAACGGCAAAGAGGTATTCGACCGCGATCTGCTCGACATGCGTATCGTCACCGAAGAGATTGTGGTGAAAAACCATAACGCCGTGGGTCGTCGCCTGGCGCAGTTGAAGCTGACCGACCACGGCTGCTTCCTGAACCGCGTGATCCGTAGCCAGATTGAGATGCCCATCGACGATAACGTGGTGCTGAACAAAGGTGACGTTTTACAGGTAAGCGGCGATACCCGACGCGTAAAAACCGTTGCTGACCGCATCGGCTTTATCTCCATTCACAGCCAGGTCACCGACCTGCTGGCCTTCTGCGCCTTCTTTATCGTGGGCCTGATGATCGGGATGATCACCTTCCAGTTCAGCAACTTTAGCTTCGGCATCGGTAACGCCGCCGGGCTGCTGTTTGCCGGGATTATGCTCGGCTTCCTGCGAGCGAACCACCCGACCTTCGGCTATATCCCGCAGGGTGCGCTGAATATGGTAAAAGAGTTCGGCCTGATGGTGTTTATGGCGGGCGTTGGCTTAAGCGCCGGTAGCGGCATTGGTCACAGCCTGGGTGCTGTCGGCTGGCAAATGCTGGTCTCTGGCCTTATCGTCAGCCTGGTACCGGTGGTGATCTGTTTCCTGTTTGGTGCATACGTGCTGCGCATGAACCGCGCCCTGCTCTTCGGCGCGATGATGGGCGCACGTACCTGTGCTCCGGCAATGGAAATCATCAGCGATACTGCACGCAGTAACATCCCGGCGCTGGGCTATGCCGGCACCTACGCCATCGCCAACGTCCTGCTGACGCTGGCCGGTACGCTGATTATCATCATCTGGCCAGGGCTGGGACTCGGATAACACTCAGGTTTGCGCATACCAGAAAAAAATTTTCGTTATGCGCAGAACTTTTTATTCAGGGGGCAGTCATAATTAGTGCCACTGCTTTTCTTTGATGTCCCCAATTTGTGGAGCCCATCAACCCCGCCGTTTTGGTTCAAGGTTGATGGGTTTTTTGTTGGGTGAAAATAAAACCATTTAAATTCAAGTAACTACAAAGAAACTGCAATCAAGTTGGCGACAAAATGGCGACAGCAATAGTGCCTAATCATAGTTGTTACAAATCTTGCTCGTCAGGCTCATACTCTAATTCAAGCTCACCGAAATCCATCGATGTTGGACGCTCGATCACTTCCACATCGTCAACGATCAAATCATCTATAGAACCTGACAAGTCTCCGGAGATTGTGATAAGTATTCTGGATGTATATGTTTCCTCGGCTCTCTTGGTAATTGACCCCATGTAGACGTGGTCTTTGTCAAATGAGTCGTAAACCGATAGGGAAAAATCACCTTCTGCGTAAAGTGAAATTTCTGCAAATGCTTCTATAACAACCCAGTTTTCATCCTTGTCGATGACAGTGAAGTGATTATCTGTAAACTCAAAATCTTCAAATCCACCTGAACATCCGTCAGCCTCCCAGTATAAATATGAATCTGCCTCTTGTTCTGGCGCGAACCCGTCAAAGGTTGACTCAAGGTGTACAGCAACATCATGCAAGAATTTACCGGCTTGTCCCTCAGCAAGTGCTTTTTGTAAGTTATCGATTAGTTCATACGGCGCGGTTTCTTCATTGAAGTGTGCTAGAGCGGTTGATAAATCAGGTTCATAGTGCAAATTCTCAGCGTCTACACAAAATCTCTGCCAATCGTCATCCCTTGCTACAGCAAGCACACTTTCACCATTCTCTTCAGCCCAAGCCTGGACGGCCATTAATGTTATTGCATCGGGAAACTCATTTTTTTTCTTACCTGTATCTGCGAAAGGTGGTTCAGAAGAGAAATATCTTTCAAGGAGTTCAGGTACAGAAACATAATCCCCTGTAGTTAGAACCTCCGCATCTGTTACGGCAACAAATCTGTCTAATCTGCTCTTTCCTAATCCTTCAACTTCTCTGCTTTCAATCAATGTTTTTTTTGCATCATTTAGTTCACTTCCATCAAAAAAAAGATGATCGCCAGCTTCTTCGAAAGCTTTCTCTAGGGAACCACGCGAGGTTTTGATTTTTCTTTCAAGATGATTTTTAACTTCATTGTAGATTACATCCGGTATCAAAAACGTTGTCGGGGTCCTGCTGAACTGGGAAAGCTTGCCCAGCAACCCTTTCTCAAGCTTTAAACCGTACTGATCATAGATACTCGTATCTAGCAAAATTGCGGTGAATTTTTCAGTCATATCGAATGCCTTAAGCTCTGCCAAGTAATCATCGGAAGAATATCCACAACTAAAAAGCGACTACTAATGTGTCAAAAGTTTTATCAAGTTCCAAGATTAAAATTAGATTTCCATGCAATTGTTAGATCGCTGGTTTACACGACACGCGTGCATTTTTTTCAGTTTTCTATGAACCTTCTAATTGCCCCTATGCCTTGCTAAGTCTGGCCTCAACTTTTCCACGACGAATACTGCCAGAACACAAAAACGATCCCCTCACTTGATCCTACCCACGTAATATGGACACAGGCCTAAGCGAGGTTCTGGTTTTCAAATTGTTCCGGACTGAGGCCGCCACACCAACTGTGCCGCCGCCACCGATTGTAATCACATTCGATATAATTAAACACCGTTGCCCGCATTATTTCCCGGCTGATAAAGTGTTCTCCATGGATACATTCCACTTTCAGCGAATGAAAGAAGCTTTCCACGCAGGCATTATCGTAGCAGCAACCTTTTGCGCTCATACTTCCACGCAGATTATGCCGCTTCAGTTGCGCCTGATAATCTGCTGAACAGTACTGGCCTCCACGGTCCGTGTGAACGATAACGTTCCGGGGCCTCTTACGCCGCCACAGCGCCATCTGCAGGGCATCGCAGGCCAGTTGCGCCGTCATGCGTGGCGACATTGACCAGCCAATAACGGCACGTGACCACAGGTCAATGACCACTGCCAGATACAGCCAGCCTTCATCTGTACGTAAGTACGTGATGTCTCCTGCCCACTTCTGGTTCGGGCCACTGGCGTAAAAATCCTGCTCCAACAGATTTTCTGACACAGGCAGGCCGTGTGCGCGGTAGCTGACCGGGCTGAACTTCCGGGAGGCCTTTGCCCTCAGTCCCTGACGGCGCAGGCTTGCCGCCACGGTTTTTACGTTAAAGGGGTAACCCTGAGCACGCAGTTCATCCGTCAGGCGTGGGGCACCGTAACGCTGTTTTGACCGGGTAAAAGCCGCGAGGACAACGCTGTCGCAGTGTTGGCGGAACTGCTGACGCGTGCTTATCCTTGTCCGCCGCTGACACCACGTATACCAGCCGCTGCGGGCCACCCGGAGCACGCGGCACATTGCTTTGATGCTGAACTCAGCCTGATGTTTTTCAATAAAGACATACTTCATTTCAGGCGCTTCGCGAAGTATGTCGCGGCCTTTTGGAGGATAGCCAGCTCTTCATCCCGTTCTGCCAGCTGGCGTTTGAGACGTGCAATCTCGGTAGACATCTCCAGTTCACGTTCAGAAGACGTCTGCTGATTTTGCTGTTTACTGCGCCAGTTGTAGAGCTGTGATTCATACAGGCTGAGTTCACGGGCTGCGGCAGTAACACCGATGCGTTCAGCAAGCTTCAGGGCTTCACTGCGAAATTCAGGCGAATGCTGTTTACGGGGTTTTTTACTGGTTGATACTGTTTTTGTCATGTGAGTCACCTCTGACTGAGAGTTTACTCACTTAGCCGCGTGTCCACTATTGCTGGGTAAGATCAGTTTCATCATTGCCACCAATACTGGCCACGCGGTTAGTTGCCGCCTGGCTGTAATCGCCCGTACATACCTGCTGAATGGCTCCGGCCATCAGCATGGATGTCCCCAGCACCGTGATTTTATCAGTGGCTTTAATATTGGTTTCCCGGCTGATCAGCTCACGCTGTTCTGTATCGGCCTTAACCACACGCGCCATAGAGATTTCACTGATTGTCTGGTCTGTCTGCCTTACCCAGTCACCCGCCTGGGTGACACGCTGCGACACTTCCGCACGCTGCTGTTGCAATTGTTCCCCGGGCTGAATATCCGGGAGGCTGGTTCCTTCCGGGACAGTCTGGCGTACAAACGGCTTATCTGGCCGCCCTCCCGTAAAACCGATCTCAACCAGCGTCCCTTCAGGTGGAAACTGGAACATCCCGGAGTCATTACCCGCCATAGGAACCGGCAGTGGAACCGCTGAATAAACTGGCGTGTTTTTATCCGGGTTTCCGTCAGCGTCAAGCAGCTGCACGTCAACGGCATATCGCGGACGAAACGGATCAGAAAAATTACCGCTTTTTACCGCCTCGACAGGATTCATGACACGCGCAAACTTTGGCAGGTGCAACCCGGATGCCAGCTCAGGATAATGGCTTTCAATCTGACGCTGCACGGGTAATTTTTGCAGTGCCTTACCCGTGGCACGGTTGCGCGGTGTCCAGGTCACGGTCATTGTGTCATTTTGCAGGTGGACTTTTGTCACCCTTTCGCCGTTCATCTCCACACCGGGGCGTAAACTCTGCACCAGAGGCAGCGTCATGGAATTCCCCCCTGCCGTTCCCTGGCTAAATTCATGGGGGATCTCAACCGGGCGGCCAGCAAACAGGGCTTTTTCAGCACCGCCGACATAAACCCCGCCATCGGGCAGCTGATACCAGACGTAATCCGTTATACCAAAAGCCTTACCCAGATTATCAAGAAGCTGATAACCCGTGCCGCTGTGAGTGAAATGTGGGATCGGACGGTCTGAATATTCTGCATCTGGTACGCTAAATGTCAGTCCGGAATGCTCAGCCAACCAGTTGGCCACCTTGCGCAATGTGGGATGCTGAAATGAACATGGCCACACGCGTTCAAACACGCCTACCAGCTCACGAACAAACAGGCGCTGAAAACCATTTTCAGCGGGTTGTGATCGCTCCACATATCCGGTGAACCATCGCAGCACCAGATCGGTGTAACCCACATCAAGGCGAACCAGTTTCCCGGTATAATCCTCCGTTGTCCCGGCAGTAATAAACCCCCGGCCGCAGCTGTTCAGCTCCAGCACCAGACTGGTATCAGCCAGGTGGATTTCATCCGTTGAAAGGAACAGTCGTTTAATCGGTTTCATTTTTATCCCAGCGCATCATTCACGGGCTTGAGCACCTTACTTTCAAACCACGTCAGTTTTTCTTCATCCTCACCCGCTGCCTGGCTCCCTTTCTGACCTGCGCCAGCACCTGATCCTGCGGTCTGCTTCACGGCTTTTGTCTTGCCGCTGGTTCTGGCCTCACGTTTTTCCTGCACGCTGATATGTTCGGTCAGAGTGAACGTAACCAGCCAGGACATACGCCCATCCTGCGGCGGCGCGTCCAGGGTTCCGGTGAAGGTCGCTTCACGGAAATTAACGGCACGCGCAGCTTCATGCGCAACGCGGTATTTCTGACGCTGGCCGCCAGCGTCTGTTGCGCTTCCCAGCTCAAAGATACGCCGCAAAATTTCCGGGTTTTTATACGGGATTTCGCCGGACACGCGCAGCTCTTTGCCTTTAATGCCCTGCTCTGATTTTGTTGTGGCGCTTGTCTGGCCGGACTGGTCTTTATCCTGAAACTGCTGGGAAACCGTAACACGCATGTTCTTCAGCAATATGGCCTCGCCGTTAAGCGCCAGAGTTGGGTTCGATGTCATGGATCATCCCTTTAATACCGTCAAGATTATCACCAACAAGCATCATCGCCGCGGTATACACGGAGGATTGCAGCGGAATTCCTTTTACCAGCTCCAGAAGCGTTGACGGCAGATCGCCACTGGCGGTAAACACCCACGCCCTGGCGCTTTTTCCCTGTAATTCTGATAATCCGCTGGCAATACCTGCAATCATGCTTTCACGTTGCCGTTGAAAGTCCCCCATCAGTTTTTTTACCGTCGACACGTCCACCACTGCCGCAGCTTCCTGCTGTGCTTTTTTGACCGCAGCCGCAGCCAGAGCGGTGCGGCTTGTAGGAACCGAAAGCGGGATCGCCGCTGGCAAACTTTGGCTGTACATGGCCGGGATTTGCATTTTCTCCGCAGCCAGCTGCGCGGCGGACTGTGCCAGCCTCCGCACCTGGGTAAATGCCGGACTGGGGAACACATCTACCAGTCGATTAAGGTTGGCCATAAAGTTTTCATGCGTCTGGCCGGAAACCATCATGATCACAATGTCCGCCGCGCCCCCCGTCCCGGCCAGCTTTTCAGCAAGGTAGCTGATCGCGTTTACCGGGCTGAGATATGCGCCGTTCTCTGTCTGTTGCCCCAGCCCGTATACCCACGGGTGCGCCGGGATAACCGAACAGTTCAAAGCCGCCACTGAATCACTAAATGCAATTCGAGCTTCACGCCACATCAGAAATAATCTCCGGCAAAACAATATCCGGCACTGTTCCTGTGCCAACCGCAGCTTCCAGCGTTTCGATGTAATCCAGTACGTCATTAACTCTGGTTAATTCCTTCTCCGTTAAACTGCGCCCGTTCATTTGTTTAAGCTGAATAACGGCAATCGACTGCATTGCAGAGTCAATTAATGCCTGGCGCTTTTCCTCAGCCTCCGAGATAAGCGCTTCACGGGAAGGAGCCGGGCGGTCTTGCAAAACAGGATAACAACGCTTATCAGGCACAATCATTTTCCCTTTAGCCTGCCCTTCCATCAGTGCCAGATAGTCATCATCTGACACACGAACATAAAAACCCGGCCACGTTCCTGCTTTACGATATGCATCTTCGAAAGCATCGTTATAAAAACCGCCCGTTTTTGCCCTGTAGACAAATCCCATAATTAATAACCCTCTGCGGTATACATAAGATTGACAGTACCACCACCCGCAATACGCAAATTAAAACCTGTCTGGTCAACATTAAATGGCTGCAATGCCGCGCCGTTTCCCGGTTCTTCATTTCGGGTTGGGATCACAACCCTGCACGCATTAGGAAATACAGACGGGAAAGAGACGCGCCCACCGTTTGGCACCCCCCCCACCACTGCGGACATACGCATGGCTCCCGTACTGCCGCACCGCCACACCATCTGGCTACCATTCCACCACGCGGTATTTGGCGATGCGTAACTCCCTTTTGGCTGAAAACGCCAGTCGCTTTCCGCTTCTGTGTAGGCGACCTTTGGCGGCGGATTATTGGAGGAATAAACACGCACATTTCCACCTGATTCAAAAACGCCAGCGCCAGCGACAACATTTCCACCGCATGCGACGTATCCTCCAGCACGCAGATTCCCACCGTTAGAAATAATATCCCCCGCTGCGGAAATTACTCCGCCGCTGAGGATCTGGCTTGGCGCATTAAAAATTCCATCGGAAGTAAACTTATATATAGCCCCGGCACCGTTATCACCAATAACCTGAATTACGGCACTGCCGAAATCATTTTTCCCTGTTCGTAATATTCCAAAACTTACAGCCGAACCGAAGCCGTAATATTCCGTTTGAGAAATTCCCTTTATCAGCGGGAGATATATAGACACATCTTTCGGTGTTGTATATGTCTGATGTAAGAATGGTGCAATGTTATTACCGTATTGGTCAGCAAAACTACCGCATCCAGCCCACGTGTTTTTGTTTGTGCTGTAATAAGTCGCCCCATCAAGATATGAGACACTTCCGCCGTGGTTTGTTAAAACACTCGTCCAGGCTCCCCAATAGCCGTTATCAGCATTTAAAGTACGGAATTTAAGCCGCTTCCCGCCATCGGCATAAGACGCGGCATACTGCACACGGTAGCCATCACCACCAAGCCCACCCACATCAAGAATGGTGGCTTCATAGCCTGGTGAAAATGCTGCATCTGAATAACAAAAGCTCACTGAGTTAGCCGGGAGGGCGCTTGCATCTGCGATTGCCGTACCCGCTCTTGCGGCCACAGTCCGAAGCGCAAGCGCACCACCGTTAACAAGCAACCGACCAGGGGTGATATCGTCACGAGTCTCCTGGGCGTTCTTCGAGGCGGCAGTGCCGAGACTTTTTATAAGTGCCGTTACATAATCTGTGACCGCTTTCACCGCCTTCGGGGTCGCGGCAAACGACTCAGACAGGCTGTCTGTCGCACTGCTAAGCTGGACAATCCCTTTTTTCCACAGGCTGGCATCCTGAGCCGTGTATTTCCCGTCAGCAAGGTCACGCACCGCTTTCACCGCTTTTGGTGTTGCTGCGAGCGTCTCAGACGTGCTGTCGGTCGCGCTACTGAGCTGGACGATACCCTTTTGCGCCGTGGTAGCGTCCTGAGCCGTGTATTTCCCGTCAGCAATGTCGCGCACCGTTTTCACCGCTTTCGGTGTTGCGGCGAGCACTTCAGACGTGCTGTCGGTCGCGCTACTGAGCTGGACGATACCCTTTTGCGCCGTAGTCGCGTCCTGAGCCGTGTATTTCCCGTCGGCAATGTCACGTACCGCTTTCACCGCTTTCGGTGTTGCGGCGAGCGTTTCAGATTGGCTGTCTGTCGCACTGCTTAGCTGGGTAAAACCTTTAGCCTCTGTTGTCGCATCCGGATGATTGCGTGACTTTTCGTGTCTGGCCAGCGCATCACTGGCGCTCTGATCGTTAAGCGTGCCTTTTGGGCGCAAGTCAGTAATGCTGCCATTGGCATCAATGCTGGCCACTGCAAACACAAAGTGCTGAACGCCATTTTGCACATAATCCGCCAGGGTATCGGCAACAACGATTTTACTTTCTACAGCCCAGGCGCTCGTCAGTGTCCCCGTCCAGGTTACATCCAGCCAGACATTTACCGGCCTGGTTGTCACGACAATATTTTGACTGGCCGCCAGCTGTGTACGCAGCCCGCGCACGTATCCCACTCCGGGATTCACAAAAAACTGAGAACCATTTTTAGCAACAAGGTAACCATCACCGAAGAACGCCGCCACGCCGTAGATGTCGATATTCTCCAGGCGCTGGCGCTCATCCATTCCGGCCATTCGCGCCGTAAAATCAATCTGCCAGGTTTCAGCTGGCGTGTTGATTTCTGTTTCATTCTGCGCACCGTTAAACTCCATCAAAAACGAACGGGTAAGGACGTTACCCTGCTGGCCGTCTTTTGTTTTCAGCTTTTGCTGTAATGGCGCATGAACAATCATGGCCAGAGTGTTACTTGCTTTGTTGGTCAGCCCAATCCAGTTAAACGAAAAATCGCCCACGTCTGCGCCCAGGACAACGGAATGCACCACGGCATTTTCATTAACAACCCCCTTACGGCTTACCGCCTGACGATGAACGATTTGTGCATCTGGCGGCAACACTTCATTACGATCAACCGGGTTACCGGCATCCAGCCCCGGCACATTGGCGAAAACAAACTCATCCAGCAGAACGGACTCACCCGTTACGGACTGGCTCGCCTTCCACTCTTCAAAAGCCAGTGTGATAGCAGTCTGTGACATAAATACTCCCTATAAACTCGCGCTAAACGTTGCGCCGCTTGCTTCCATACTGTTCAGCCGTGCCGGATAAACCACATATTCCCCCTGATCCCAACCCGCCCGGATGGCCAGGTGTTCGGATGTGATCACTTCAAACTGATAGCGGCGGCATGTTCTTCCGTACTGCCTGATTATCTGAATCATCAGTTGCGTGTTATCCGCTATCTGGCTATCCGTCACGCGCACCAGGATCACGTCCCAGTCAATATCTGGCTGGCGCTCAACCAGCTCTACATAACCAATCCCCAGGCGCTGGAAAATGTTAATGAACCCTTCAACCGAACCCGCATCACGCGCATTGATAAATGCATAGGCCACACGCTTTCGAAACAGACTCAACGGCTCACTGCTAAAGCGGGTAATGTCCCGGTCATAGGCAATCAGATTCAATATCGGCTCAATACAGACCAGCGGATCAAACTGCCTCAGAGGCCACGTTATCCAGCCGTACACCTCCGCCCAGAATCTCCGCGCCGTGCGAAGCAACGCCAGCGGCTCCCCTTTATTCATCCATGACGGCAGCGCCATGCTGGCCAGCTTTTTCATAAAATCAGTCATTTTTTAATGCCACCGTTAAAGAGTTAAGTCGGGGTACATTCAGATCGCTGGTTATGTCTTTAAGGGAAAACTCTATCGAATCCGAATCCGGGAAGGTTTTGTGTACTTCCCGCCCCAGTTGGGAGAAGGAAAAGCGTGAATATGGCCACGTTTTTTTCACGCTATATTCTGTGTTTTCCCTGAAGGCACAGCGGATCAGGTTTTCAATATTTTTTGCCAGTAAAACCTGTTGCTCTTGCTCCAGATTACTCAAATTCCTTACGTAAACCGTGACACTCAGGTCGTGACGGGTTTCCGGCATGGCAAAACACTGCATATCATCACCGTGCCCGTGATGGCCTTGCGTGTTGATGTAATCATTCACCGCGTCAATAAACGGCTCTGAGGTTACTCCGCTATCCAGCAACAAAAAGGCGTTCGCTGTACCCGGGCCACGCGGTGCATCATGCTGAAAGAAAATCCGGTCAATGCTCAAACCTGCCACACTGGAAATCATTGAGCGGTAAACCGCATCCGTGTGGTAATTCCCCACCAGGTTGAACTGATTCCGGCAGCGTTCGCGCAGTTCATCATCACTTTCCTCATCCGCGCCGGGCGCAGTCAGCCACTCCTCCTCACTGACAACATGGCTGATACCATCGACAGCTACGGGTAAAATGCGGTAGTAACCCGGAGCAAGGTTGTATGCGCCGCCCGTTCCCGTAGCTTTTACGGCCAGTAATGCGCTGTCTGTACCGGAGGGGATCACCACATCGGACACCGTGGCCACTGCGTAAACTTTGCCGTTTATTCTTTCTGTCTGGATCACCGTTCCCGCTTTTATCGCGATGGCCTGATTTGCATCCACTTTGTAAAACCGGATCACACCTTCCGCTGCACTGGCGGGTTTGGCTGTGACGTTTACCGCCCAGGCCAGCAGGCGCAACATATTTCCACCCGCTGTAGCCACAAACATATTTGTCATGACTACGGAAACCAGCGCGTCCTTAAGCCACATCACAGGCGCGGTCACAATCGCGGTAATGAGTTTCCAGAACGGAGACATACGCGACGTGTTTGTGATTAGCCCTTCCTGGGTTGCAATTGCGTTAAACCGGGCGCGTACAGCCTCTTCAGTAACAGGCATCCCGCTGGACTTCACCACCTCTTCAAAATCTACCTGCGGCTTTTCCGTCATAAATCCACCTGTGCAGATATTCCGCCAAAATCGTACGTGCTGGCCGTCACCCAAAGGCGCGCATGGCTTTCCTCGCTCACTTCCACCGTTCCCGGCACAATTCGCTCATCCTCTTCAATAAGCAGTTCCAGCTGCGTGAAGATATCGGCGCGTAAAGTCGGGCTGCGTTCGCCAATTAATTGTGTGGCCAGACCGCTTTCCAGGATGCTGTGAATTATGTCCTGCCCGATACTTTTTCGGTTATTACACAGTTCAGGCTCTTTTCCGGTATTCAGCACAAAATTACCGTTTTCAATCAGCAGATCGATGTAAAGCAAATCACTCATGGGTTTAGCTCCTGCCATTCCTGCAATTGACCCGGCGAAAGTGTTTCTTTCGGATAAATATTTACCGTTTCAATTTTTCGGCTGTTGTCCGTCACAGATTTAGAATTACTGTTTATTGTTTTACTGATTCCGCCACGCTCAATACCTTTAAGTTCCCCACCTGTTAAAAGCACGTTCGGGGCGATAACTGGTGGCGGCTTAGACATTACTGTATTTTGCGTTAATTGCTGCGTTACATTTCCTCCATATGTCACCTGTTTAATGTCTGGCGCTGCAATTGCAGGTTGCTCAATCTGTTTCGCGTTATATGGCACAGGAGGAATACTTACAGATTGAGGAACATTATTTGCAGCTGACTGCGCCGGAATACTCCTTTTAATATCAGGTGCTGTTGATACCACTGGCGCTGCTTCAGTGGATAATGCGATATTCACACCCGGTATATTATTTAACTTCTCGACAATCCAGTTATACGTCCCTGAAAATGCCCCCTTCAGGGTTTCCCACAGCTTCCCAAAAATACCACCGATCACGCTCGCCATTTTTTCAAAAGACTCAACCGGGGAATTAATATCAAAGGCATTAACTACGTCGCGCCAGCCCTCAATGACGATCCCAAACATATCAATAACTGTCTGAATGGAACGATAAACCAGCTCAAACGGAGTCAGAACCAGGCCAACCGCCCCCGCCACGACACGGCCAAAGGTTTCACCCGCACTGGTCACGCCTGCCAGCTGTTCCCCGGTCATTTGCACCGGAGAAAGCAGGTTGCCGAACCAGCCAAACAGGGTTTTAACCCCATTCCACACCCAGCCCACTGCCGTGGCGATGCCGCTAAACAGCCCTTTAAACGGCGTCAGTGCACCACTTGCCTGGCTGAAACCGCTGATAAAGCCGCTGACAAACGCCTTTATCGGTTGCCAGAATTTGATAACCGCCAGCACCACACCAGCAATGGCCAGCGCTATAGCCGCTATCGGGGCAATCATCAGTAAGAACGAGGCGGAACCCATACGGGCAGCAATACTGGCGGCCAACAGGGTTGCACGCAATCTGCGCAATCCGGCAGTAAACAGTTGCGTCACGGCGTTACTGGCCAGAATTGCCAGGCGATTAAGCCCCAGCAATCTGGCCATTGGTGCCAGCACTTTTGTTACACCCATCATCACAAAGGCATTGATACCCATCACAATATTTGCGATGGCTCCCACTGCGGCAAAACTCAGCAGCGCCAGCGCGGCATACCCCACCACCCGCGCGATGTTGGGAAACAGCTGCATCCACCTGGCAAAGGTCTGCCCCATATCTGCCAGGCGATTCAGTAGCGGATACAGTACCGGGATCAGCGTCAGGCCAATGACGGTTTTAATGGCCGTCAGGATGGCGATGAAGCGATCCCACGGCTTCACCATTTTGGCCGCCATCTCCTGGGTGCGCTTCAGTCCGTCCGCCCCGCCCAGCTCGGTGATGTTCCGTTGAAGTAACGCCACGTTGCCATACAGCTGTTTGACCACCGCAGAACTATCCCCAAAGGCTTCATCCAGCTCCGCCTGTGCTTTCAGGTTCCCTTCCAGACTCTTGCCATACTTGCCCTGAAGCTTTGCCAGCATTTCCGGCATGGACAGCATTTTTCCGGTTGCGTCAGTAAAGGACAGCCCCAGCTTTTTAGCACCATCAATTGCGCCCGTCATAAAGCCTTCGTATGCGCTGCTCGCTTCCGTCCCCAGTGTGCGGCTCAGCTGTCCCAGCACGGCCAGCTGTTCATCCAGCCCGACGCCGTAGTTTGTCCCCACGCCGCGTGCACCTTCCATCAGGTCTTTGATAGTGGCCATTTCCGCGCCGAACGTCTTGCGCATATAAACCATTTTGCCAGCCAGTTGCTCAGCAAACTGCACTTTCCCCAGGCGTGCGGCATCAGAGGAAAAGTTACCGAACATCTGCCCCATGAATTCCGACGTTTCCGCCGCTGTTGATTTCATGGCAAACGCCAGGACATTGGCGACTTTGGTCACTTTCGGCAGTTCATTACCCGTCAGCCCGGCAATGGCCGCATTTATTTCTTCCGTGGACTTAACAAACTCCACCGCACTCGCGCCGTATGTCGTGCTGAACGTCAGCGCATCCCGCTGAACAGTTTTAAGCGCAGTGCTGTCAATGCCTTTAGCAGCCGCATCATTCAGCGCGTCATACATTTCAATGGCCGGAGACAACGCGCCCTTGATGGCCATTCCCGTTCCAGCCAGCGCCAGCGCACCGCCGCCAATCTGCGTAAACGCTGCTTTTGATTTATCCGCAAAGCCGGTCACATTATTCTGCACCTGCTTTAACGGGCGGGATAATTTATCAATCAGGCTTAATGTAAAATCTAACTGTTTCATCCAGAGCCTTTAAAAGCAGTGCTTATTCCGTTAGCCGTGGCGATACGCATATTTTCCCACTGACGATTATCCAGCCAGACAGCGGCGGCGATATCATCAATGGAATCTTCCCCAAGGGGTAAATAATGGCGGCGTAAAATTAAATATTGTTCGAGTCCGTTTTGCTCAATTGCCCGGACTCGCTTTGTCAGTTTTTTACTTCAATTTCCAGCTCAGGCGCATAAATCTCGTTAACCTTACCTGCCAGTTGCAACGCCGCCCCCGGACGTTTTAAAAGTTCGGCCAGCGCGTCTTTACTTTCTGGCTCAACAATACGGGTCAGATAGTTATGCGCCGGGGCAACTTTGTTATCCATCGCCATTTCATTGATGAATTTGTTATAGGCGGTCTGGTTAGGCGCGAAAACAATATCTTTACCACACACAACAAGTTTAATTTTCTGTTCCATTTAATACACTCTCTCGTTTATTCATTTCATCAATCAGCGCGTTATGACGTGCTGCACACACAGAATATAAATCCTGATACTCAATAGCAGGGGCAGCAATATCCGCCCCGGTATTCCCTTTAATGCGCGGAAGATTTTCCGTTGGGCATTTTCGCTTCAGGTTTTCCTGATAAGGTACGTTCGATGTTTTCTGCGGTTGCGTTATACATCCTGATAAAATCATCAGACACGCACACATTAGTGAAAACTGGCTTAAGAATTTCAGTCCTGATTTCCTTCGGTCTGCCACTTTCCAGCGCCTCCAGTTTATCTTCCAGCCCCCTGGCGGACTCGCTGGCAATCTCCAGCATGGCTTTGCGGGACTTGTTACCCGCAACCTGTGCAGCGGAGTTAATCGCCAGCTCCAGACTGTCACGCCGCCAGTCAGCGGTCAGCCAGCCCCAGACAAACGCCAGCGCAACCACAACAAGCCACTGGCCATTTGTCATTAGCGTACCCCGTCATGTTCCAGGCTGAAGTGATTACCATCCGGACGGGACTTGAAGCGCCCACCCCATGAACCGCCCAGCGATTCCCAGTATTCACCCAGCGGGAGATAATCGGCAGTGTCGGTCTTGTACTGACCATTCACGAACAGATTAAAATCCACGGCCAGACGCTGGGTGTGCAAGCTGTTGGCAATGCCGCTGCCCTTTTTGGCATTCAGTGCCGCTTGTTCCGGCGTGCGGTACGCTTCACCGAACGTCAGACGGTAGCCCTTTGCCTGGGCATACTGGATCAGCAGTGCAATCATGAGCGTAAACCGCCATTGCTTTTCACCTAACGTCATTTCCCCACTCCTTTACCCAGAAAGTTAATCCCTTTTTTGCGCAGCCAGACCTCTACACCATTAAGCCCCAGGATACCCAGCGCAGAACCAATCCCGGCCAGCGCCAGCGGGTGGATGTCCGGCACAAAGTACAGGGCAACCCCTGCGGTCAGTGATAAGGCGCTGCCGACAATGACACGCCCCAGAACCAGACTCAGTGTGATCGGCTCATTGCTGTTAAGCATCTTACCCAGGGCAATCAGCGCCCCCATCAGAGCCAGCGCGATAAACCCCTTTTCATACTCCTGCATCCCTGCCCCTTACCCAATCAGGTTTTCCGTGGCTTCCGCTTCCAGATACGGAACGCCGTTGATGTTTACGAACTTCGGACTGGTCACAAAATATTTGATTTTGTGGGTGGACACGCTGCCGCCCTTCGGATCGATATCCAGCAGGTTACTCAGCTGAAGCTTGTTGCCGAACGTCTCCACCTTGACCTCTTCACTGCCCGCTTTGGCGTAGAAAAGGAAATCCACTGGCTCAATACCGCGCCACGAACCTGCGGAACGCGCCTTTGCCGTCAGTACGCCCAGCACTTTAGAACTGACTTCAATCTCCCCCTCTGCGGCCACATCACCATCAACATGGCCATCCGGTACGCCACGGGTTTGCGCCGCAGCGCTGTTGTCCGTGATATCGAGAGAAATCTTTTCAATGTGGATCAGATCGCCATCAACATAAGCATCAAACGACATTCCCGAAATACGCTTACTCATGCTGCGGCCTCCAGACTGGCATCCAGTAACAGACTAATGGTGATTTGCAGTGGCACTTCCCAGGTACGCACCACAATGTAAATTTCCACTGCCTTTTTGTTTTTCCAGACAATGGTCACATCACCATCCTGCGGTGGCTTCACTTCACCGGGGAATGACACGCCATTGATATTCGCTGCCGTGGACATTTCACGCAGCGGCTTCGCAAACAATGTCTGGTGTGCGGCAATGCTGCCCGGCGTACTGTTGAGTGAACGATCTGCAATTTTGCCAATCGCCAGCAAACGCACCCGGCGTGCGGCCTTATCTGCCACGCGCAGCGTTTCGATAGACTGATAATCACCGCCCTCCACATCCAGCGTGCGGCCATCTGACCAGTAGAACCCGTCATAATCCGGATACCACATCGGCACACTAAAGCGCTGCGCCTCCAGTGCCTGAAGTGTGGCCAGCTCCAGCACCGCGCCTGTACCATCCAGCGGCAATTCATCACTGCCCAGGCTAACCAGCGCCCCCGTTTTCACACGCACCGGACTGTCAGCAACGGTGACGGCACGGCTGCACAGGCGGCCAGCCAGCACACCCGGCTCACGCCCCCAGAGGCGGGGAACCAGCTGCACCGCTTTTTCCGCAATACCCGCCTGAAGCGCAGACACACGGGCAAGATAATCAGCCTGTCCCTCTTCGTCCTGCATTCCCTGCGTGGCCAGCGCGAACCACACCCAACGGCCATACTTCGCAATCAGATCCGCACGCAACTTAACGGCCTGATTAATTTCCGCCTTCGTTGAAATGTCATTAGTCAGCACAACACCTTCAACCGAGCACGACACCTGCGCGGCCAGCACCGCCTTAACCCATGCGTCCGGCTCACTGTCAGCAGCCAGCACATGGACGAATCCCCACCAGTTCTGGCCAGCGTTTGACACCGCCGCCAGCACGTCACTTTTTAACTGGCTGTCAGCCTCGCCCAGCAAAGCGTCAAAATCGCTCTGAGTATTGACGGGCAGCGTTTTGCCTGTGTTTTTGGTTCCCGTACCGATAAACAGCACCGCGCGTTCCACCTCATTGGTTTCGCCCAGTAACTGGTTTACCTGGTTGACGGTCACATTTGGCCAGGTCATGTTCTCCCCCTGATATCCTGCGCATTTACATCCCAGCCAAAGCCAATGGCCTGAAGCTGGCGTGCCAGCGCCTTGTTAAAGTCCTCATCCCCCATTCCCAGAAATGCGCGGGAAGGAAGATCGATAGTCCAGCTCGTTTTGACGGCCTTGCCGCTTAACTTCCTGATAAGTAAGCCTGCCTGTGCATATGGCATTTCACTGGTAATTTCCCGGATAGTGGGCTTTTTCCAGCGCTTCCCCCGGCGCACCCGGTAGCCCAGCGCACGCAGCTTTTTTCCCTGCGCGGCAGTGGCCATTTTTCCGGGTTGTGCCTTCCCTGGCTGGCTTGCGCGGCTCACGCGTACACGCATACCGTTTTGCTGGGAATATCCCACCACGCCAGCAGGCACAGGGGTTTCCCCGTTCCGGTAACCTCCCCCCTGCAAATAGATCCGCACGGCCTGAATCTCAGGCATTTCCCGGACATGCAGCAGCTTCGGCATTGAGCGCAGCATCTTCCCTTTGCGCTTCGTTTTACGCCCTGCCCAGGCTCCCCCGTCCGGCTCTGCCTGATTGCGCACGTTGCGTTTGGCTGCGGCGATCACGCCATATTTCGCCATTCGCCACAGTAGCCGCTGACGCTTTTTAGGTGGCAGCTCCATACTGGCCAGCGCTTTTTTCAGCTCCGCCAGCTGGCGCTTGTTAAGCTCACCTCCGGCAATCACGACACATCACCCACAGGCGCACCGGATTCATCCACGCCGTAAATCGTCGCCGTCAATGCCGTCCAGATTTCCGGCTCAACCAGCGACCAGCGTTTACCCTGCCAGGGGATGCGCCCTTTTTCGTCCTCACGGATCACCAGCTCTTCCGCCATTGGAACCGTCAGGACAATATCGGCGGTTTCCTCATCGGCCACCGATACATCCCACTGTGGATCGGCTTCTGTCACCCCGATTTCGTCCAGTAACTCCCGGTCAGCCTCATCAAGCCAGGCAGCCATCAGGGACATAAGCAGCTGCGGCGGACACAGGCGATACGGGAAACGCTCCCAGCTCAGCACCGCGTCATAACGGATCACCGCCTGGCGGTACTGCCCAAGCCCAAAATCCTTTGCAGCCGGTACGAACGCCATTTCATCCACAACACTGCTAAACGCCTTCATCGCACGCTCCGGCACGTTATCCGTAAAAAACGCTGTCAGCGCTTCAAGCTGTGTCTGACTCATACCTTTTTCACCGTTGCCCGTTTCAGTCCTTTCATGCGGCGGATCACCACCGAGGCTTCAGCCAGCAATCCGGCGCGGGTTTCCGTGCTTTCCTGTCCAGGGTGAGAATCGCGCCGCCCAACCGTGGCAAATTCCCCCAACAAATCCGCTTTTGCCCTGGCGAAAACCGCCTTTGTGTACTGCGCACAGAGAGCATTTAACTCCCCCATCCGTGCCCCCGGCGCGTCCTCTGCGCTCATAACTCCTTTTGCCTTCCAGCTGGCCTCCACTGTTTCCAGCTCCGCATTCACCTCCGCCACAGCCGCCAGCAGCGCCTGAGCAGCAGTGTCTGCGTCAACATCAGCCGGGATAGCACGCTGTGCCTGAAAGTCCTTCAGGTTCAGGTCTGGCCAGAATCCCTCGTTTTTTAACGGCTCGTCCTGGTAATCAAGCGGCTTTCCACTAAACATGGCTCCCCCGAAAAAATAGGCGGGCTGTCCGGTTTCCACGGCGCAGCTTCACATCGTGTTTCTGCCCTCCACCGCGCCCGCCTGGCTTGCGGTAGTCTTTAAGGCTGAACGGGTGTCAGCTCGTTTTCATCAAACCAGGAATCCACAGCGCGGCCATCAGCGGCCAGATAGTGGATCAGGTACTGATTGCGGCAATTGGTGTATTCAGCACGGGCTTTAACATGCCCCTTTTCACCACTGATCGTGACTTTCACCACCTGCCCTAGCTCATGTTTAAACTTGATTACTGTTGCCATCTTTAAGCTCCTTTTCCAGGCGTCGAATACGTGCGGCAATGGTCTGCCGCTGGGTGCTTACGCCAGCTTTTGAGTAATGTTGTTCGGCAATGGCCAGCAACTCATCGGCCTTTTTCAGCGTGTCGATATCGTCAACGCTTGCCGCTGATTTCTGTCCGTCATCGCCGCGCAGCAGCTGCAACCCGGCGAATTTGTACCATTTCGCTGTCACCTGCTCATGCAGCCGCCACTTGGTGGCCACGTTCTCAAACGTGCGTGAGAAGTACGGCTCAATGCTTTCCCCGCGCCCCGCAGACTCCTGCGCCCAGGCCAGCATCGTATCGGCCACGAACGTAGGGAAATTGCTGCGCAGACGTTCCGGCGTTGCCTGTTGCTGTTCGATAGCGAGATCAGCCCAGTCCAGCGCCGTATCCAGATCGCCCACGTCAAACAGCCAGATCACACACCAGGCCAGAACCGGGTTCGCATACACCTGGCCGCTGGCCAGATACGCCTCCACAGTCGGAACCCATTTCGGCAACAGCACATTGCGTTTATGCTCCACACGATCAGCAATCAACGGCAGGTTTCGCAACTGCTCCACGTCCGTTTCCAGCGCCTTAATCAGCAGGTGCATACTTTCCGTGGTTCCAACGGCCAGGCTAAGCTTCAGCTTTTGTTCCATCTCAATGCGCTGGTTATGACGCTGTGCGGGGGAAAGAGACATTGATTAACCCTCCACTGGCTCTGACGGCTTGCCGATGGTCACGGCATTTTCATCAATCGCCGCGTACAGCTCCGGCACTTCCACTGCATAGCCTTCGTTACGCAGATAGCTGTTCTCAAACTGCTTGCGGTCATCTTCAAAGCGGGCTTTACGCTGACGCGTATTGCGCTGGGTGTAGATGTGCAGGTTAGAAAGCGGCGTAACAACCATGCGTTTACCCGGCATAAATGGCGGGATAATTGCCTGACGGCCAGCGATAGTGTTACCCAGCAGCTGCGCCGCGATTTTCTCCGTTGGACGGTCAGCAGCCTGGAAGAGGCGGTACTGTTCAGCAGCCACCAGGTCAGCACCTACCAGCACCACCAGGCGCGGGTCATTACGGAACTGTGCCGGGATTTTGGCGTTAATCAGATCGGAGGCCATCGCATCCAGCGATTTATAATCACCCGCCTGATCGAGCACTACCGGATCGGTCATGATTTGCTTGCCGCCCATCATGGTTTTCATGATTTCATGCCAGCCAATGTTGACATCTTCGCCATTTGGATTGGCTTCCGGGTCAGTTGTTTTGGCGCGATGTGTACCGTTGAAGCCGATACGCAGCATATCCATTGCAAACGCCTGGGTGCTGAAGGTCTGCACCAGGTTGTAAAACTCGTTTTCTTCCTTTCCGGCGTTCGCCCAGACAGAAAGCAGATCCCAGCGCAGTGCGGCGCAGCTGTCCGTTTCAACCAGTGAATAGGTATTGCCATCAACCCCCACCTGGCGGACGAAACGACCTTTTTCACTACGCCCGGTGTGGAGCACTGACGCGCCCACGTTGACGACCTGGCCACTCAGCTGGTCAACGTCCAGCGTAGTGATCCAGTTCAGGAACTCGACAGACTCCAGCATGGCCAGACGCAGCGCAGTTTCCTGCGGGTCATTCAGGGAAAAATAACGGCCTGGGTTTTGCGTGCCAAAATGCTGCGCCATCCCCGCCGTATAATTGTCCAGTAAATCCCGCGCACGGTTATTCAGTAACATAAGACTCCCTCGCAATTAAGCGATAATAAATTTATTTTGCTTATTCGCGTTGCGGTTAATTACAGGTAACTAAACTTACCGGATTTGGACGAAACTTGACGCTGTTTACGCTGACCACTTTTATTACCCAGATCACTAAATCGGGTAACAATCTCTTTTGCATTGTCACGAATAGCGGCAAACTCTTCCGTGTCCACTACTTCGGTAATAGTGTCAACATCGTCCTGCACAGAATTAAGCTGATTTTCAATTGCACCCACACGCGCTTCCAGATCATTCAGTGCGCTGGCCAGTGCCTGCAACTTATCATCAGCAGGTGGATCGTCCTGAGAATTTTCGTTTTCAAATTTCGGCTTAATACCAAATAATTTCTGCCAGTTCTTCATCTTTCCTTCCTGCGTAATTTTACCGTTACGGGAAATCACACAACTGTAATATCCCTGTTTGTTTAATTTGCGCCGACTAAAGCGCAGCCGTGTTGTACCGACACTGGCCGGATGGTCTGTGACTGCCAGCCCCATCAGATAAGTTTTATTCCCACCGCGCCAGTTGTGTTCTGGCTCTACGGAGAAGTAAAGCAATTGGCCTTCATCATTCGCGTAAATCAGGCGTTTGTTCGGGCACAAACTGACATACAGCCGCGCCAGCCCGTCATCGCCATCCTGCCACATGGCTTCCAGCACTTCCCCGAAATTGCCACATGAATCGTCATGCTCTGGCCATATCAATGCGGCGTAATGGTTAGGATCATAGGTTTCCGCCATGTCGATAATCCATTGCCGCTCCATCACTCGCCCGTCAACCGTATCGCCCTCAGTAGCAACACACAGCCAGCCAGTTTTTAAATGCGACACATATTTCCCCCTGTCGTTTAACTGATTCCCTTGCTGTGGATTGATTATTGCTAATTAAACACCTCGCCGCATTACGCTTTATTCTGAACAGTTCGGTTATAAGCCATTACCGAACAACCTCGAATTAACCCCGCCGTTTTTTAATCAGTACCACGGCATAATTAAATCTATGGCTAAATACTCAGAAGAATTAAAAGGTGTTGTGCGTGCGCTTTATCTGCGCCGCTATACACCGAAAGAAATTGCATCAGAATTAAATCTGCCGAATGCGCGGATCGTTTACTACTGGGCGGAAAAAAATAAATGGGCTGATTTGCTCAGCTTCGAAAGTACAGAGGAGGCAATAGAACGCCGTTACCAGCTTTTAGCGGGGCGCGACAGCAAAACGGATCTGGATTTAAAGGAAATGGATTTGCTTATTGCTCACGCCACGAAACTGCGTGCCCAGAGCAATAAACATAAAGAAAAGCTGGCATCCAGCCAGGGGGAACGGCAAGCAGCTGCGCGAGGTGATAGCGAGGATGAACCCCGCAGCAAACGCAAGTACAAGAAAAACGATATCTCATCGCTGACCCAGGAAGATTTTGACACCTGGGCGGACGAGCATCTTTTCGCATATCAAAAACACCTGCGCCGCAACATCGGCCAGCTGGTCAGGAATATCCTGAAAAGCCGCCAGATTGGTGCAACCTGGTACTTTGCGTTTGAGGCGTTTGAAAATGCGGTAATGACAGGCGATCCGCAAATCTTCCTGTCCGCGTCAAAAGCACAGGCTGAAGTGTTTCGGTCTTACATCGTCAACATTGCAGAACAGTATTTTGGTATCACGCTGACCGGGAACCCGATCCGCTTAAGCAACGGCGCAGAGCTGCGCTTTCTCTCCACAAACAAAAACACCGCCCAGTCATACAGTGGCCACCTTTACTGTGATGAATATTTTTGGGTTCCCAACTTCGCAAAACTCAATGAAGTGGCCAGTGCGATGGCCACCCATGACAAATGGCGCACCACCTACTTTTCCACACCATCGGCCAAAACACACCAGGCTTACCCATTCTGGACGGGTGAAGAGTGGAAACAGGGCAGCAAGAAACGTGCAGCCATTAAATTTCCACTGTTTGATGAAATGCGGGACGGTGGCCGCCTCTGTCCGGATGGACAGTGGCGTTATGTCATCACAATGGAGGATGCCATTGCGGGTGGCTTCAACCTGGCCAACATTGAGAAGCTACGCAACCGCTACAACACCGCCACGTTCGACATGCTTTACATGTGTGTGTTCGTGGACAGCAAGGATTCCGTTTTCAGCTTTTCCGACCTGGAAGCGTGCGGCGTGGAGGTGGACACCTGGCAGGATCACAACCCGGACGCGAAACGACCATTTGGAGACAGGCCAGTCTGGGGCGGCTTTGACCCGGCACGCAGCGGCGATTTGTCGTGCTTTGTGATTGTCGCCCCGCCGATGTTCGCCGTTGAAAAATTCCGCGTACTGAAAGTGATTTACTGGAAAGGCATGAACTTCCGCCACCAGGCAAAGCAGATCAAAAAGCTGTTTGACCAGTACAACTTCACTTATCTGGGGGTGGACGTCACGGGCATCGGCCAGGGGGTGTTTGACAACATCCAGCATTTTGCCATGCGCGTGGTTGTCCCGATCCGCTATGACATGAACACCAAAAACCAGCTGGTACTGAAAGCGGCGGACGTGGTGGAAAGCCAGCGTATCGAGTGGGACAAAAACCTGAAGGAAATCCCGGCCAGTTTTATGTCCGTGAGGCGCACCACCACGCAAAGCGGTAACGCCATGACCTTTGTTGCAGACCGTAGCCAGGACACTGGCCACGCAGAGTCATTCTGGGCAATCTCTCATGCCCTGCATAACGAACCACTTAACTACGAAAACAAACCAAAATCCCGCTGGGGTGTAAGGAAACAGGCAGCATGAGCAAAAAGAAACGCTTTGTGAAACGCGAGCAGCACGGCGACAAATCCAAAAAAATGAGCATTATCAGCTTCGGCAAACCTGAACCGGTACTGACTACCGGAACGGATTACCGTGAAATCTGGTACGACAACGCCGCAGACCACTACACACAGCCGATTGACCGCCTGGCGCTGGCGCAACTCATCAACCTGAACGGCCAGCACGGCGGGATTATCCACGCCCGTAAAAACATGGTCACAGCAGACTATCAGGGCGGCGGTCTGACATTCGACGATCTGGAGGCCGCTGTTTTCGATTATCTGACATTCGGGGATATCGCCGTGGCCAAAATCCGTAATGGCTGGGGCGATGTGATCGGGCTTCAGCCCTTGCCGGGGCTTTACCTGCGCCGCCGAAAAGAGACAGAAAATGCGGAGACTGTGCCAGGGGATTACGTGGTTTTGCAGGAGGGTGAGCCGCTGGCGTTCCCGCCTGAAGACATCATTTTCATCAAGATGTATGACCCGCAGCAACACATCTATGGGTTACCGGACTACATCGGCGGGGTTCACTCTGCCTTTCTGAACAGTGAGGCGGTTATTTTTCGCCGTCGCTACTACCACAACGGCGCTCATACAGGCGGCATTCTTTACACCCGTGACCCCAGCATGACAGATGAAATGGAAGTAGAGATTGAACAGCAGCTGCGGGACAGCAAGGGGATCGGCAACTTCTCCACCATCCTGGTGAACATTCCTGGCGGTGACAGTGATGCGATCAAATTCATTGAGATGGGGGATATTTCGGCCAAAGATGAATTTGCCAGTGTGAAGAACATCAGCGCCCAGGACATCCTGAACGCGCACCGCTTTCCTGCCGGGCTGGCGGGTATCGTTCCTCAGAATACTGCCGGACTGGGCGACCCGGAAAAGGTTGAACGAACCTATAAAAAAAATGAAGTGCAGCCCATTCAGCGCCGCCTGGCGATGGCCATCAAAGCAGATCCGGAAGTCCCGCAACACCTGCATCTTAATTTTGCAGTGGAAACAACGGATAAGGATGCAGCATGAGTCAAAAAAGGCTAAAATCCAGGCATTCTTTGACAGCTGGAGAGTGGAATATGAGAGTCCTGAAAATTGAATGCCCTGAGTGTGGCTCAAAGGCTGTGATTCGTAAAACTAACCGGAAACATCGTCAGATTGCAGATATCTATTGCGCCTGCGCAGATGTTGAGTGTGGGCACACCTTTGTTATGAATTTGACGTTTTCCCACACTCTTAGCCCCAGCGCTAAAACGGGTGACACTTTGGTGCAAACATTGCTCAAAAACCTGTCACCCGATCAGAAACAAATGGCTCTGGATTTACTGAAAGCCACACCCGCTGCCTGAAATGCCCCCTATCAAGGGGCATTTTTTTTCATGCTTATCCAGTTTTTGCCCCAACTCCTGCGTCATCTCCCCCAACCAGGCCAGCGCCACATCCTTTTCATCTTCAGAACATTCAGCAGTTGCCATAAGTTTTGCAACCAAAGCGATCCGTCGAAAAGCAACGGTTTCAAAAAACAAATCCTGCACAGTATCCTCCCTCACAAAACAACTGTATATAAACACAGTACACCTAAACACATAATATGTGAATAAAAATCAACAGAGATGAAAATTTAAGCATTAAATATCACATACTTACAAACCATCACTGCCAACCTGGCCATTGTTCATCTTCCGGTCTTCCTCTCTTCTCCTGTAACCTCCCCTCTCTGTAAATCAGGGTTGAGCGTCCAAATATCAGACCACCACCACGCTTAAGAATGCCTATTTCTTCATCCGTTCCAGTAAAGCCCCTCTGGTTCAGTTCCAGTTTTAATCGTCTCCGGTTTCCGCCCTCCGTACAGTTATTGACAGAACTCCAAGGGGCGGCGCTGCCGCCAGAAAAACCCGCCTCCGCTGGCGCTTCGGCCAACTTCGCTACCTTCTGCCACTTAACCAGACGGGTGCAAACTTCAGAGTCAGGAATTAAAGGCGAATAGATACCCTGCACGCGCTGAATATCTTCGGCGTACTCGTTACCCTGCTCTGTGATTTCATACGCCAGGCGAACAACCAGATCACGACGCGCAACCAGTGCGCCCCCCTGCAACTGGGTATAGGCAGCCCAGTCCCCAACATCTGCCGCCGCCAGCACCGCATCCATGCGCCTATCAGTCAGGCGCTGATCGCCCAGGCGGCGCAGCTCCCGCCATACGGTCACTGGCGCACCACCAATTTGCTGAAACTGACGAATACGCCAGCGGGATGCCCAGGCTGATACGGATTTGGCCATATCACGCAGGTTTTCCCCGGTTTCTTCATCCTGCTCTCCATCGAGCGCAAAACCGTCAATATTTTTTGAGATGTATTTAGCGATATAGCCCGTTGCCGACCCTTTAGCGGGATCGATAGGCTCAACGTGAAAACGCGCCTTAAGCGCGTTAGGTGTCTGAAGCTCTTCTGAATCGGCAATTCTGGTGTGATAGCAAAGAATATCGCGCACCGCCTCAACGTCATGCGGACGCATAAACAGCAGCATATGCCAGTGCGGTGTCCCGTCGTGGTGAGGCTCCACCACGCGAAAACCAAAAATATGAATACCGGCACGGGAGATCGCTGCGCGTGCTTTAGCCCAGACGTTGCATAAATAGCGCTGCGTGTCCCGGGGGTTCAAACCGTTCCACTGAGAAACAAAACCGCCTTTGCTGTGTACCGCGTGATAACGTGACGGCGCAGTGATAGTGTAAAACTCACCAGCCAGCCCTTCTTCATTTGCCATATCTTCAAATCCTCTCATTCGAACCATCAGTTCACAGCGACGGATAGCCGGGTTAGCAACACTGCGGTGTACCATGCTGTCCAGCGCAATGCGGTTGCCCTCTTCATCCATCAGATCAAATTTTTTGAAGAACTCCAGATTTCGTTTCTTCTGGTCTATCCATTCGCCCAGGGTTTTACGTGATACGTAGGCGCTGGCAGATTTCTGCACCTGGCCAACGGCGATGGCCAGATGTTCACGTTGCAGATCACGGGCGCGCTTCAGCCGCTGATACCACCATTCCGGTGCCATAAGTCGCAAAATCCCGGACTCCGCTTTTCGGGTTTCCAGGTGGCCGTCATTGGCTTCATGCTCCGCCCAGTAAGGCGGCTGATTGTTCAGCATGAGGGAAAGCGAGCAAAGCTTGCGGTATGCCTCCATCGTGCGCTGGCGCATTTCTCTTTCGTCTTTTGGTTTGCCTTTCAGCGTGTCGGTGAAGTCATAAAACATCTGAGCCATCCAGCCAGAAACCTGGCCAGACAGCTTTTTGAGATCGGTACGGTCAAGGGACGGCAAGCGCTGCAACGATTTACCGAAAGAGAGATCACTGACATCTGCGGCCAGCTGATAACGCGCAGCCACTTTCCGCAGACGTGGCAATACATTCCCGCCGATTGTTTTGCGCAGGAATGTATTGGCACGGCGACGGCCATCATGGCCAGAAAACAGCTTTTCGTAACGGTTACCAAAATACCCGGCTAACCAGTCGGGTATCTCGTGAAGGTATTGCGAACGCCATTCGTAGTCCTGTGGGTTTACAGCCCACAAACGACGTTCTGTAATCGTCGCATCAGCTGGCGTTCCTGGCGCAAAAGTATCACGCCGCCATGTATCAACGGCATGATGCTGGCCATTAGCAACGAGCGTCATGCGCAAGCCTTTGCAATGGAATCAAGCGGGGATTTCAGGATCAGCTCAGCGGCAGATTTCTGGCTTGCAGCTGCGGCACCAACACTGCGCGGCGCGTTGACCTTCACAGTCTCAAATCCGGCGTAAAGGTAATGCACCATCTCCAGATCGCTGTTTGACGCAACAACACTCACGCCGTTCTCAGTAAGGCGGCGCAGCTTTCTGGCCAGTCGCCCCTGATCAAGATGTGAAAAGCCGCTTTCTGTGTATGAGGTAAAATTCCCTGATTCCGTCAGGTATGGTGGATCGCAATAGACCACATCCCCGGCACGAACCAGCGCCAGCGTTTCGGAGTAATGCGCGGTGATGAATGTTGCACGCTTTGCCTTTTCAGCAAATGCGCGGACTTCTTTAAGAGGGAAATAAATTTTCTTGTACTTCCCGAACGGGACATTGAACTGGCCACGGCGATTGTAACGGCAAAGCCCATTAAAACCGTGGCGGTTCAGGTACATGAAACGGGCAGCGGCTTCAACACATTCAACCCCCAGCCCCTTACCAGACGAATTGAACGCATCCCGAGCAGCATAGTAAAAAATGGCGCGGCTCTCCTGTTCACCCAACGCCCCGGCTGAAAACAGGGTTTCAAGTTCCATGAGAAATGTGTCTGTGTGGTAGGCCATCGCCTTGTACAGATTGACTAAATCAGGGTTCAAGTCAGCAATCAGGTATTCGTCATAGTCCGTATTCATCATCACGGCGCACGAACCCGCGAACGGTTCAACCAGGCGTTTGCCTTCCGGTAAGTGGTCACGCAGCTGTGGCATAAGGCGGACTTTACTGCCCACCCATTTTAGAGGGGATTTTACTGCCATGCCGCACCACCTTTACTGCAAATGGCCGCAGCCTCTTCACGGATCAGCTCTACGATTTCGGTAGCGCTTAAACCTTCATTCGCTGCATGCGTGGCCAGCTTATCCAGACGGGCAGAACACAGGTCAGCAACGGCGGCTTTACCTTCCCGTGTGGCTTTATTGAGCAAATCGGAGAAGAAGGTGGTGGTTTGCTCCATCCGGTATTCAAACTGTTTACGGGCAAAAACATCTCTATTCGTTGGCATTTTGGTTTCCTAAAGGCAAAAGAATCCCCGGCCACCGCTCGGATGGCCAAAAATTCAGGCGGCTAATTAGTGGAAAGAAACGGTAACAGGTGCGGCGGAATAACTCGGCGCAGGAACCTTGTGCAGCTCGTAGGTATTGCGCCACCATTCCTGGATCAGCGCTTTGATTTCGCCAGCCCCTAACGACCCCGCGATGTAATACATGGAACGAATACTGGCCAGTGCTTCAACCTGCTGGTACTGGCTTTCAGCCTCACGATAAACACAGCTCCAGTAGGCGACATTGACGGCCAGCCAGTGGCGTTGGCTCGTCATGTGTTCGGTGTCATTAAAGAAGAATGGATGTAACGCCACGCGGTCATTTTTAACGGTGTTTTTCTCCAGAAAGAGAATGGCGTAGTTATGTGGAACCCCCCACACAGCCATCTCTTGCCCCAGTTCTTTGGCATTTACAGAAATAATGGACATCAGTGATTCTCCTGCTGTTGCAACAATTGCATTTTGCTAACGAATTGAGGCGCAACAACCATTTGCACCCCGTTACTGCTGTAAATCTGATTAACCACCCTGGCTGGGCGGCTGGCGGTTCGCCGCGAAAAATCGCTGTCGCTCAAACT
This sequence comes from Enterobacter sp. RHBSTW-00901, assembly GCF_014103115.1. Classification (NCBI taxonomy): domain Bacteria; kingdom Pseudomonadati; phylum Pseudomonadota; class Gammaproteobacteria; order Enterobacterales; family Enterobacteriaceae; genus Enterobacter; species Enterobacter sp. RHBSTW-00901. The sequence goes on along the minus strand of NZ_JABXPB010000001.1, from coordinate 4,386,961 downwards.
CCCGAACCCCTCAAACGTTAACCTGGCGCGGGAAATTCCCAGTTTCAGCTGGATCATTTCCCGGTAGTTCAGCCGCTCATACAATTCACACCAACAGCATTTACACAGGTGCGCTTTGAAAACGTCCAACCCGGAATTTACTGCGGTTGCATGTAAAACAACCCCTCGCCATTCAGGTGATAATTTGTCCCACCATTCGGCGGCTTCGCTTTTTTCACTCCAGTATTTACGGCGGATATTCCCCAGCCACTTAAGGCCGATTTCCTGTTGCTTTGTGTTAATGGCCATGATGCCCCCGGATAATTCCGAACAAACGAAACCACCACGGACGACAAGACGAACGGGCATTAAATTTGTACTGGTGGCCGGGGTTCCAGCGCTGGCCGTTTGGCAGTTCAATCCAGCCAGTTGACCCGCTGGCCAACTGCATGGCCGGAGATTCTTTTTTCAGGTACGTAACGAATGCTTTCATGGTTATCCCTCACATCATGCCACTGGCGCTGGTAGTCACGATATCGACGGCAGCAGCAAGAACCGGCGCAGACTGGAGACGGCTTTCAACGGTGTAAGCCAGAACGGAAAGGGAACGAATAGCATCACGCGCACGATCAAGAATTTGTGTGCGGCGCGCGGCGGTCATGTGTTCAGTTGATACAGCGTGCCCAGCGATTGCCCCCACATTGGCGGTGGCACTCAACGCGCAAAATTGCATGTTGGCTTCAGTGGCGTTATTGACCGGAACGGATGGAAGGCAATTAATCTGCCCCAGCATCCCATCCAGTAAACGCGCATCTTCGGTGTAATCGGTGATAGCCAGAAGCTCGTCACAGGTCAGGCGGTGAGGTTGAACCGGATTCAACTTATTGCGCAGGATCTGCGGACGCATACCAACGGCAGCGGCCACGTCTTCCAGATTGTGAGCCAGCGCAAACGCTCGGCAAGCTGCATCAAAGTGAGCATGTTTAGAAGTTTGGTAATCAAACATAGTCAGCACCCTCTCAGCGTTTCAAAATCGAATCAGTTAAGTACGATGTTGCAACCCGCAAGGGCGTCAATAGTCATAGCGGCAATATTGATCATCACCTTTTCGCGACCTAAGTCTTTACGAAGGCGGTGACGAGGCAAACGACCATCTTTTAACATTGCGTCAACGGTATCTTCAGATAATCCAGTGAGTTCTATGTATTTCTCTTTTGAAATCGATGGGACAGGCAGATTGATTGAAATGTTTGTTGTCATAGTGCAAGATTCCTCGTTTTAGTCTTAAACCGTAGCTAGCGGTGATAAGCATTAATAACTCCATTTCCGTACTTCAAGCGGAAGGCTAACGTTTCAAATGGAGTTAGTCAACAATTAAAACTCCAAAGGCGTAATTATGGACTTCAATAGAGGTGGGCAGGAAGTAATTAAGCGATTACTAATTGCTTATGGATTCAAGACAAGACAGGCGCTTTGCGACCAGCTAGGTGCATCAACCAGCACAATGAGCACAAGATGGATGAGGGATATTTTTCCCGCAGACTGGGTTATTCAATGCGCTATGGAAACAGGTGCTTCGCTTGAATGGCTCTCCTTTGGGAAGGGAGAAGCCTTCCATAACAGAGCAATAAAAACTCCAAATGAGTACCACCAGACAGCTAATGACAACGTCATGAGTGATGTGGTCGCGGTTCCTCGTAAGAAAATCATTGACGGGAATCTGTACGACTCCAATTTTTATATGCTCGATAAGGCAATGCTCCCCTCCCACCTCAGCAAGCCGGTAATCATTATTGATGACGAAATCCCCTATGTCGCAGACATGAAAACTGACGAACTATCGGATGGAACATGGGTTGTTGAAATTGAGGGAAAAACGAGCATTAAAGAATTGACCCGTATTCCTGTTGGCAGGGTACTTGTTGTCCCAGCTTCAGGCGGTCAATCATTTGAATGTGGAATCAATGACCTTAAGCCGCTTGCGAAATGCCACTACTACCTGATGACGAATGTTTGATTACGAAGCTATCAAACATTGACACTGTATAAATAAACAGTGAATGATACCCCGTATTAGGATAACAAGGGGGATTCAATGGCAGTTCGTAAACTTGAAACGGGTAAATGGCTCTGTGAATGCTACCCTGCCGGACGTTCTGGGCGCAGGGTACGAAAACAATTTGCAACCAAAGGTGAGGCGATGGCCTTTGAGCGCCACACAATGGATGAAGCCGCTTCAAAACCGTGGCTGGGTGATGCTGTTGATCGCCGCTCTTTAAAAGACATTGTGAACCTTTGGTATAAACTGCACGGCATATCTCTTTCAGCTGGCGAACACGTATACGAAAAACTACTGCTAATCGTGGATGCACTGGGAAACCCTCTGGCTACATCGCTGACTCCAAAAATCTTTGCTCATTACCGCGATAAACGCCTAACTGGAGAGATTTATTTCAGTGAAAAATGGAAGAGTGGCGCTAGCCCTGTAACGGTTAATCTTGAGCAAAGCTATTTAAGCGGTGCCTTTAGTGAACTGATTCGCCTAGGCGAATGGCTTCAGCCAAACCCTCTTGAAAACATGCGCAAATTTACCATTGCTGAAAAGGAAATGGCCTGGCTGACACATGATCAGATTGCAGAGCTTCTGTATGACTGCCAGCGCCAAAACAAGCTGTTGACGCTGGTTGTGAAGATTTGCCTCAGTACAGGGGCAAGATGGAGAGAGGCCGTCAACCTGACAAGGTCGCAGGTAACGAAGTACCGCATAACTTTCACCAGAACGAAGGGAAAGAAAAACAGAAGCATCCCTATCAGCAAGGAGCTATATGAAGAGATCACCGCGCTGAAGGGGTTCAAGTTTTTTGATGATTACTATTTTCAATTTGCATCAGTGATGGATAAAACCTCTATCATCCTGCCGCGTGGTCAGCTAACGCACGTTCTTCGCCACACCTTTGCAGCTCACTTTATGATGTCCGGGGGAAACATACTCGCCCTGCAAAAAATACTGGGACACCACGATATAAAAATGACTATGCGCTATGCCCACCTCGCGCCAGATCACCTTGAAACTGCGTTAAGGTTTAACCCCCTAGCTACAATGCAAAATGGCGACAAAATGGCGGCAGCGATTGCCACTCCCTAACCTTTAATACCCCTAACTATTCTTTTAACTTATTGATTTTAAAGTAAGTGATTGTTTTCCCTAACCCATTTATATAAATGGGTTTTTTGTTGGGTGAAATTTAGTGCGTCCCAAATTAACCACTTAGAGAACCATCTGGGGACACAGTGGTTGCAACGCTTCAGCGATGACAGTAACTGACATTCCCGTATAGAGATCCCTCCGGCACGCAACCACTCGCAGGGAGAATGGCACGCCCCCACACTACAGATGTTCCCATCGCATTTTTATCGCACACTCTAATTGCTTCGGCTGGTGAGCAAATCACCATTCGCTCCGGGGACACCATGTCCCGATAGCAGTGTTACCGTGGCACCAGTCCTGGATTGTAAGGCAATCCCTGCGGTTTACAGGGTGGTGCCTATACTCTGGTTGATATGTGTATAGTACACACCCAGGGCTTTGTAACTGATACGATATAATTTATAGAATATGAAAACGCCTTTTGGCTTAGAATGAAAAACGATGGGCATCACCACCAAATGCTGTGTTAGCATCAGAAAAAATTTAACCTGAATATGATTATGAACATCAGAAATGACCTCCACGGCCTAACAATATTCCGCTTTATAGCTGCTTTTTATGTGTTTTTATTTCATTGTAATCTTAGATATAGGGCCGATGTCTCTGACTGGCTTCAATCGGTGATCGGCAATGGCGCTATAGGGATGTCTTTCTTCTTTGTTCTTTCTGGCTTTGTCATGGCATGGGCATCAAGAAATGGGATTAAGGAGAATTACTATCGCTCCAGAGTTGCCAGAATATTTCCTGCGTATATTCTAATGGGGTTAATTACTAGCCCATTCCTTTTTGAATACGATCTGAAAAATGCCACGACCTATGTTTTATTATTTTTAAGCGCATCACAATCGTGGTTTCCGGATAGCTTTAGCCAGTGGAATTTTGGCGGTTCATGGTCCGTCTCAACCGAAATGTTTTTTTATATCGTTTTTCCACTCCTATTACCTACAATAAAAAGAAGACCTATCTTAGCATTGATTATCTCAGTCTTAATATCATCAATCATCATACCAACATCTATGATTCTGACTAATGGTGCAGCTTTCCCACATTATTACGTAAGCCCTATGCATCGCCTACCAGAGTTCATCTCTGGCGTAGCGATTGGTTGTATTTTTACTCAAGGTTTTCGCTTCACTCGATTTAACACCAGTCTTTTTATATTCGCAATAATATCATTGCTTTACATTTCACCATCTCACAATAATGGTTGGATGCAAAATAATTATATAACCCTTCCCGCAACATGCATTGTTATTTATTATCTTGCCAGCACGGCGATCAATAAAAACCCCATTACTCTCCCATTAATATATCTAGGTAAAATAAGCTATTCATTTTACCTAATGCAACTACCTATAATGATTTATATAACAAAATATCATGACAGCCTTGCATCACTCCCAATATGGCTCATCTGGACACTTTTGGCAGCCATTAACTTAGTGATGGCATCAGCTTGTTACCATTTTGTAGAAGACAATAAGGCTATAAAATCCTTCGTCCTGAACTGGAGACGTAAACCGAATTCATCCTTTGAATTAAGCTAAATAGCTGCGCCTAATACCGCTACACTTTTGCCTGACCATGTTTTCCTCCGGGGAATGGGCTGGCGGTTTCCATAAAATGGCGGACCTTTTTCAGTAACTGCCACATTGAGCGGCACTGATGATTACGGGTTATCGTGTCATGAAGTGCCTGCCATAGCCGTTCCACATGATTCACCCACGGCGAGTAAACCGGCTGGTAAATTACCCTGAACTTGGGATTTGCTTTCAACCAGCGCTGTGTTTCGCGGCTTTTATGGATAATGTAGTTATCAACGATCAGCGTGATTGTTTTCGCCCGCCGGTAAGTGGCTTTCAGGTGCTTTAGCAGAGCGATAAACAGCGCTGAACTTTTGCTGTTGCCGCCCACGTAGCTGACTTTACCCGTGCCACTGTGCAGTGCGCCGGCCAGATAGTATTTTTCGTTCTGCCCCGGCGTCACTACCCGTTTCTGCTGTCCGCGCAACTGCCAGTCCGCACCGATTTTAGGATTAAGGTGGATATCCACTTCATCTTCATAAAATACCGGATGCTCTGCGCTGCATTCATCCAGCGCTTTGTGGATTACCGCCATCTTTTCATCTTTATGTGGGTCACGGATACGCAGAGTTGGCGCGGCCCTGCGCCATACAAGCCCCGCAGATGGCAACCAGCGGCGAACGGTTCCTGCATGTAACTGGCAACCGGTTATCTCATTGATTTTTATTGCCAGTAATTCGGTGCTCCAGCGTGAACGTTGATAACCAAAATCGCCGGGAGAATGCTTTATCAGCTCACGTAACAGGGTGCAGATATGTTCAAAAGGCCAGCGTCGGGAGCGCCCTGCGGGTAAGGATTTCAGGCCTTCAATACCTGAGTGCGTAAACCAGTTAATCCAGCGACCAACGGATGAACGGGCACAACAGAGAGTTCTGGCAACATCGCTGACCCGTTCACCCCGATGAAGCATTAGCATGGCCGTGAGTCTGCGGGCATGATTTTTATCACGCGTTTTATGAATAGCTTTCTGCATCAGGCGTCGTTCGCCACGGGGTATTGGTACTATGATCGGCATCGCTCAGTCCGGTTGGTGATTTTGGTTGGTTTGGCGATTGATCAGATCGCACAATCCGGGCTGAGTTCCCTTTCAGTGATCTACTATTCCGCGCAGCTATTTAGTTCAAGCTTTTCAGCCCTACTAAATGACGGGCTGACGGAATCGTTATCAGGCGTGCTGAATGTGCTGGCTGAACACGGGATCTGGGTAACCACGCTGGGAACCGGGTTCATCACCGCCTTACTGCGCAAGGATGTAGAGTCCTACGAGCAGTTGGAACTGACACAAGAGCATTTCAATGATGACCAGCTCATTGATTACGTACTGCAATACCCGATTCTGATTAACCGCCAGATTGTGGTTACGCCTCCAGGAACGCGTCTGTGTCGACCTTCTGAAGTGATGCATCCGGGAAAAAAATCCAGGACAGTAATACCTTGATTGCCCTGCCAATATGCGCAGGGCAGTGTCATCCGGTCGCCAGGCATATTTGCATCAATCCCGTTCCTGCCCATAATTTTGATCACATTCATTGGGTGAGGATGTGCCACTATGCAGCTCAAAAACAAAACCGCCGTCATTTTTGGTGGCAGCGGTGCTATCGGCAGCGCTGCTGCATATGCCCTGGCACGTGAAGGCGCACATGTCTGGCTTGCTGCCCGCACTCAAACCAGACTGGATCGTGTGGCTGACCGTATTCGCGCCGCTGGCGGTTCAGCCAGTACCCTGATCTTCAACGCCCTCGACGAGTCCTCACCACTGCCGGATCTTGCCCACATTGATATTGCCGTGAATGCCACTGGCTTTATGCACGATCAGGGCAAACGCATCGAAGCGTTAACGCTGGCTGAATTCAGACAGGGGTTCGATCCCTTTCTGACCGCGTACTTCAACATTGCCAAAGCTGTCTCGCCCCGTATGGGTGGCGAGCATGCCGGAACAATGATCACCGTCGTTGCGCCTGCCGCAAATATGGCGATGCCGGGCCATCCCGGGCATATTATCGGGTGCGCGGGCACTGAAGCCTTTACCCGGGCGCTTGCCGCTGAGTTAGGGCCAAAAAATATTCGTGTACTGTGTATACGTTCGCATGCGATTGCCGACGCGGTTCAGGCGGGTTCTTATGTGGGTGAACTGTTTGCCATTAAGGCGCAGGAGCTGGGAACTACCGTGGATCAGTTTTTAGGCGGCGCGGCACAAGGCACAATGCTTAAACGCCTGCCCACGCTGGCGCAGGTGGCGAGCACCATCGTGTTTCTGGCGTCCGATTCAGCAAACGCCATGACGGGAACAACCGTGAACATGACGGCTGGCGCGACCACTCTCTAACCGCCGCTCTCTCCTGCAATCCGCCCTACCATCGCGCGGATCTCCTCCCGCGATAAGGGCTGCCTGTCCGTCACAAAGTGCAGCGTCATCCCTTCAATAAACGCGTCCAGCGCGCGGGCGGTGGCAGGCTCGAACCACTGCTCAAGGGTTGTCTGGCTCATCTTCATCCAGTCCTGCATCACCGTTTTAAGCGCCGCGCTGCGGTGCATAAAGGCATACAGCTGGTACATCAGCGCCATATTGTGCGGCGTGGTGACCTGCGAGCTGTAGATCAGGGTCGTGATCGATTCACACGCCATTACCGGGCCGTTCACACCCGAGAAAAAATCCCGGTACTGCTTTGACATCTGGCGGGTAAACCACGTAAAAGCCTCTTCAAGCAGCGATTCCATACCGTCAAAATAGTAGGTCATCGACCCCAACGGCACCCCCGCGCAACTGGCGATTTTCCGGTGCGTGACGGCATGAATACCGTGCTCAGCAATGGTGTCCAGGGTCGCCTGCAGGATCTTTTCCCGGCGATGGGGGTCGTTCGGTGGTCTGCTCATAAAATCCTCACGTGGTTTATGTACAAATGTACACAAACTTGCTAGTGTTGTCGCTATTGTTGTACTTCTGGTGTTTACCCCGATGATTCAGACCTCACCCCGTAAAGCCCTTCAGCTGCGTATGTGGGCGCTGTTTATGTTCTTCTTTATCCCAGGGCTACTGATGGCCTCCTGGGCGACACGCACCCCGGCAATCCGCGATATTTTGTCCGTCTCAACGGCAGAGATGGGCATTGTGCTGTTTGGCCTGTCGATAGGCTCCATGAGCGGCATTCTCTGCTCTGCATGGCTGGTGAAGCGCTTTGGTACGCGTACGGTGATCCGCACCACGATGTGCTGTGCAGTCGCCGGGATGCTGGTGTTGAGCGTGGCCCTGTGGTTCGCCTCACCGGTTCTGTTTGCCCTGGGGCTGACGGTATTTGGTGGTAGCTTCGGTGCGGCAGAAGTTTCCATCAACGTTGAAGGCGCTGCCGTAGAACGCGAGATGAACAAGACGGTGCTGCCGATGATGCACGGTTTTTACAGCCTCGGCACGCTGGCGGGCGCAGGTGTGGGGATGGCGCTGACGGCATTGGGTATTGCCGCGAATCTGCACATTTTACTGGCGGCGCTGGTCTGTATTGTGCCGATCCTGACCGGAATCAGAGCCATTCCTGACGGCACGGGTAAAAACTCCTCTGACGAACAAAAAACGGTACAAAAAGGGCTGCCGTTCTACCGCGACATTCAGCTGATGCTGATTGGCGTGGTGGTGCTGGCAATGGCCTTTGCCGAAGGCTCTGCCAACGACTGGCTGCCACTGCTGATGGTGGACGGACACGGGTTTAGCCCAACGTCCGGCTCGCTTATCTACGCCGGGTTTACGCTGGGGATGACCGTCGGACGCTTTACCGGCGGCTGGTTTATCGACCGCTACAGCCGCGTCACGGTAGTACGTGCCAGCGCCCTGCTCGGTGGGTTAGGCATCGCGATGATCATCTTTGTCGATGTGGACTGGATTGCCGGAGTCTCGGTGATCCTGTGGGGACTGGGTGCCTCACTGGGCTTCCCGCTCACCATTTCTGCCGCCAGCGATACCGGCCCGGATGCCCCGACGCGCGTCAGCGTGGTCGCCACCACGGGCTATCTCGCCTTCCTGGTGGGCCCTCCGTTGCTCGGCTTCCTCGGTGAGCACTACGGGTTGCGCAGCGCCATGCTGGTGGTGTTAGGGTTAGTGGTTATTGCAGCGCTGGTGGCGCGCGCAGTGGCAAAACCGGAAACAGAACAGACGACACTGGAGAAGGGATATGAGCGTTAAACTGATTGCAGTCGACATGGATGGCACCTTTCTGAGCGACGCGAAGACCTATAATCGCGAGCGTTTTCTGGCGCAGTATGCGCGCATGAAGGAACAAGGTATTCGCTTTGTGGTCGCCAGCGGTAACCAGTATTACCAGCTGATTTCGTTTTTCCCGGAGATCGCGCATGAAATTGCGTTTGTCGCCGAAAACGGCGGTTGGGTAGTCAGCGCCGGGGAAGATGTCTTTAACGGTGAACTGTCGAAAGACCACTTCAACACCGTCGCCACCGTGCTAAGCGGTGTCCCCGGCATAGAGATTATCGCCTGCGGGAAAGGCAGTGCTTACACCCTGAAAGAGTATGACGAGGTCTTCAAAGACATCGCAGCGAAGTACTATCATCGCCTCGAAATGGTGAATGATTTCGACAACCTGAACGATATTTTCTTCAAATTCGGGCTTAACGTTTCTGACGATGACATTCCGCGCATTCAGGCAATGCTGCATGAAAAGCTCAACGACATCATGGTGCCCGTCACCACTGGCCACGGCAGCATCGACCTGATTATCCCCGGCGTGCATAAAGCCAACGGCCTGCGAATTTTGCAGAAACGCTGGGGGATTGACGACCGCGAAGTGGTGGCCTTTGGCGACAGCGGCAACGACGTGGAGATGTTGCGCCAGTCAGGGTTCAGCTTTGCGATGGCTAATGCCCGGCCGCATATTAAAGCAGCCGCCCGCTTTGAAGCACCGCACAATAATGACGAAGGTGTGTTGGCTGTGATCGAGAAGGTGTTGAACGGGGAAGCGCCATTTCATTGACGCTGTGCGGTCTGGTTCCCTCTCCCACAGGGAGAGGGAACAAAAGCTTATGGCTGTAGCGCGTTCCCGACGCGTTTATCTTTCAGGAACACCACCATCAGCCCCAGCCACAGCACACCATTGGCAAGGTTGAACAGGCTGAACAGCCCATTGCCGCCCATCGCGTAAGCGTGCTTGCTCACCTCGATACCGACGGTGAAAATCAACATCTGCAACATCCCCATCGCCGCAGACACGGTACCTTTACTCATATCACTGGCAAACAGCGTCAGACGCACCAGCCCGGCGTTCGCCAGGCCAATACCAAAGGCATAAACACTCAGCCCCGCCGTCATCCACAGGTAAGCATGCGACGATGCCACTGTAGCAACGGCCGCCATAATCAGCCCTGCCACAATCGGCCAGCCGCCCATAATAATCAGCGAACGCACGGTACGACGAGACGTCAGACGAGCCAGCGTCAGGTTACCGATTATCAGCGCACCAAAAATCGGTACCTGCAACATGCCGTACTCGTAGCTGCTGAGCTTCTCGCCGCTGATGATAATCACCGGAGACTGGGCAATCCATGCCAGCAACGGCAGGCTGACGAACCCCAGCGCCAGTGCTCCCGCAACAAAGCGAACGTTTTTCAGCACCAATTTGTAATCACGCCCCAGCTCTTTGAGCGACAGCGTTTCACCCAGCCGGGTAGCCGTTTCCGGCATCGCGCGGTGCAGGCCAAAGAAAGCGATGGCGGCAAATGCGGCAAACAGCACAAACATCCCTTCCCACGGCGCAACATGTATCCACGCGGCTCCCACCAGCGGCCCCAGCAGCGGGGCAATCAGCGCCACATTCGCCATCAGCGCGGTAATTTTGATACACATCGCCTCTTCAAATGACTCCTGGATCGCGGCGTATCCCACGGCACCGATGAAGCACAGGCTCACCCCCTGCAGGAAGCGCAGCAGGGTAAATTGTTCAATGTTTTGCGCCAGCAGCGTGGCGAGGCAGGTCACGATAAACCATACCACACCCGTTAACATTACCGGGCGACGGCCAATACGATCCGACAGCGGGCCTAACAGCCACTGCAAAAACATACCGCCAGCCAGATAGGCGGTCATCGACGTTGGCACCCACTCAATCCCTGCGTTGTACTGTTCCACAACGGCCAGCATACCCGGCTGGATCATATCGTTGCCGATATAGGTAGAGAATTCGTAGAGCACCAGACACAGAGGGAAAAGTAACGCCTGACGACCCAGACGCGTACCGGAAGAAGAACGGTTTAACATGCAATCTCTTTATGGTGAAAAATCGCGGCGAGTGTAATGAATTGCCGCAGTCTGAAATAGTAAGTTATCGAGAAGAAACAGAAATAAAGCTTATATCGTCTTTGTTTAAGGTTTCCTTAAGTTGACACTATTATGATAACTCCATTTCATGTCACCGATCAAAATTATGGCACAGACCTCCAGCCGTTCAGAATTGTCTAAGTTACCAACAATTAAGACAACACAACTTTACCGTTTACCCGCTCGATTTTATGGTTATCAGCTTTTCGTGCTGATCGCCCTCGCCGTGCTGTTTACCTGGCTATCTCGCGATGAAACGCTCGATAAATGGATCACCGGCTTTTGGTATGACGCGGCAACCCAGAGTTTTCCGCTGCAGAAAAACCATCTGCTGGATCTGCTGAACCACCGGATGGCGAAGTACATCGCTATCGCGTTGGGCGCAGTGGCGTTGTTATACGGCGCTTACAAACGCAACGCAAAGCTGGTGACGGGTGCGCTGTTGATGGGGCTTGGTGCGCTGGTGGTTGGTGCGCTGAAAAGTATTAGCCATCACAGCTGCCCGTGGGATCTGGTGGAGTATGGCGGTAAGGCCGTCTCTTACCCTCTGTTCAGCGCGGCTCCGGCAGACAGTGGTCCTGGGCGCTGCTTCCCCGGTGGTCATGCCTCCAGCGGCTTTATGGTGATGGGCTTGTTTTTTGCTTTCTGGCGCGATCGTCCACGTCTGGCCTGGTGCTTTGTCGCCCTGGGCGTGGTGTTAGGGCTGGCAATGGGTTACGGGCAGGTCATGCGCGGGGCACATTTCTTCTCTCACAACCTGTGGGCTGGGTGGTGGGTCTGGTTTTCCCAGGTGGTGGTCTACGGACTGGTATCCACCCGGTTTGCTAAAGGGTAATGACACTATGTTAGAGCATTTGAATTACGGGCTGTTTTATCTGATCAACGCCACCCCGGCGTCACCGGAGTGGATGATCGATACAGCCACTTTTTTTGCAAAGGATCTGATCAGCATTGTTCCTGTCCTGGCCGCTATTCTCTGGCTGTGGGGTCCACGCGACCAGGTGACCGCACGACGTCAGTTGGTTATCAAGGTCGGGATGGCACTCGTCGTGAGCGTGCTGGTGAGCTTTATGCTGGGACATCTGTTCCCGCACGATCGTCCTTTCGTCGCTCACGCAGGCTATACCTTCCTGCACCATGCGCCGGATGATTCCTTCCCGAGCGATCACGGCACGGTGATCTTCACCTTCGCGCTGGCATTCCTGTTCTGGCATCGCCTGTGGTCTGGCGCACTGCTGATGGTGGTTGCAGCGGCAATCGCCTGGTCTCGTGTTTACCTGGGCGTCCACTGGCCACTGGATATGGTGGGTGGCTTCCTCGTGGGGCTGATTGGCTGCGTAAGCGCGGCGATCCTGTGGAGTCTCGTTGGTCAGGTGCTCTACCGCGGGCTGTCCCGGGTTTATCACGTCCTGTTTGCCATCCCGATCCGCAAAGGCTGGGTGCGTGACTAACCCCAGTCCGACAGGTTACACTTGAGCCCCCGCCCTGCGGGGGTTCACTTTTTCAGCCCGAGGATCTATGGAAACACGACGCGATGACCGCATAGCTCAGCTGCTACAGGCGCTGAAGCGCAGTGATAAACTGCACCTCAAAGAAGCTGCAACCCTGCTCGGCGTCTCTGAGATGACCATTCGTCGTGACCTGAACAGCGAGAGTGCCCCCGTCGTTTTGCTGGGTGGGTATATTGTGCTGGAGCCGCGTAGCGCCAGCCATTATCTGATAAGCGATCAAAAAACGCGCCTGGTTGAAGAGAAACGCAAAGCCGCGCGGCTTGCCGCTTCACTGGTACAGCCCCACCAGACGCTGTTTTTTGACTGCGGAACCACCACGCCGTGGATCATTGAAGCAATCGACAGCAGCATCCCTTTTACTGCCGTGTGCTATTCACTGAACACCTTCCTGGCGCTGCAGGAAAAACCCGAGTGTCGGGTGATCCTCTGCGGCGGAGAGTTCCACGCCAGCAATGCGATTTTCAAACCCCTGAATCTGCAGGACACGCTCAGCAATTTATGCCCGGATATCGCTTTTTATTCTGCGGCGGGAGTGAATGTCCGTCAGGGCGCAACCTGCTTTAATCTGGAAGAGTTGCCGGTGAAGCGCTGGGCGTTAAACGCGGCGCAGTACCATGTCCTGGTGGTCGATCACAGTAAGTTTGGCAAAGTACGTGCGGCAAGAATGGGTGAACTGTCGGGCTTTGACGCCATCGTGAGTGATTGCCGACCAGATGAAGAGATCGTGGCACACGCGAAGGCACAGCAGATTAAGTTGATGTATTGAGTCGTACGGTGCGGCCTGATACCCCCTCCCACAGGGAGAGGGGGAAAAGAATGCAGGCCGTCACCCGACAAAAAGCTTAGAACCAACTCCCAAACCACGTGTGGAATTTCATCATCACGAAATCCCACATCCGGCTGAAGAAGCCGCCCTCTTCTACCGCTTCCATCACAATCAGCGGACGCTGCTCAATCGATTTGCCGTTAAGCTGGAAGTCAATCGTCCCGACCACCTGGCCTTTTTTCAGCGGCGCGGTAAGCTGGCTCTCGGTCAGGGTGTAGCTGGCTTTCAGGTTTTTCAGCTGGCCGCGCGGAATGGTTACCGAACCGCCCTCACCGGCCCCCAGATTAACCTCGCTCTTGTCACCAAACCACACGCGCTGGCTGACAAACGTGGCATCCGGTTTAATTGGCGTCACGGTTTCAAAGAAGCGGAAGCCCCAGGTCAGCAGTTTTTCCGATTCGTTAAAACGAATGCGGTCAGTCTTCGTCCCCAGTACCACCGAAATCAGGCGCATATCGCCCTGAGTCGCGGAAGCCACCAGGTTGTAACCCGCACCGGCCGTGGTGCCGGTCTTCATCCCGTCAACGTTGATGTTACTGCTCCACAGCAGGCGGTTACGGTTAGGCTGGCGGATCTTATTGAAGGTGAACTCTTTCTCTTTATGGATGGCATATTCATCCGGCACGTCGTGGATCAGCGCCTTCCCGAGCAACGCCATATCGCGCGCGGTGCTGAACTGGCCCGGTGCATCGAGGCCGTGAACCGTTTTAAAGGTGGTTTTGTTCAGACCCAGCTTTTGCGCGTAGCCGTTCATCAGGCCGATAAAAGAGTCCTGGCTGCCCGCGACATAATCCGCCAGCGCAATACAGGCATCGTTACCCGACTGGATAATCACCCCTTTATTCAAATCTGAGACGGAAACCTGATCCCCGGGCTTCAGGAACATCACAGACGACCCACGCAGTGCAGGATTGCCGGTCGCCCAGGCATCTTTTCCGATGGTAACCATATCCTCAAGCTTGATCTTGCCCGCTTTTAAGGCCTGGCCGACCACATAGCTGGTCATTATTTTGGTCAGACTGGCCGGGTCAAGCTGTTCGTCGGCATTGCCTTCCGCCAGCACTTTTCCGCTGGAATAATCCATCAGGATCCAGGCGCGCGCATCAACCGGCGGCGCTTCAGGCGCAGCCTGCTCAGCCGCATAAAGAGTTGGTGCAAACAGGAAAAGGAGCGCAGAACCTGCCGCCAGGCTGCGCAGAGAAGTCAATTTTCGCGTCATAAATGCCACCCGAGTATCCATTCAAATAATTATGTCACATCACCGTATCGCAAGAAGCGATGAGTAATAGCGCACTAAAACGGTTAAAGAAACCTAAACCAGGTAAAGTTTTTAAAGTTTATGCAATAACATTCGGATACGCTTTGATTCGAACGATTTTTTTGTCTTCTGTTGCGTAATTGTTAGGTTTATCTCACCATGACAAATCGCTGGCTCTGATTCACATCTCAGGTTGTTTGACTATTTCGGGAGTTAATATGATTACGCTGTGGGGCAGGAACAATTCGACCAACGTTAAAAAGGTGCTCTGGACGCTGGAAGAGCTGGATTTACCGTTTAAGCAGGTGATGGCGGGCATGCAGTTTGGGGTCAACAAAGAGGCGGAGTATCTGGCCATGAACCCAAACGGTCTGGTGCCATTGCTGCGCGATGAAGAGACCAACGCTACGCTATGGGAGTCCAACACCATTGTGCGTTACCTCGCGGCTCAGTACGGCCAGGGGCGTCTGTGGGTGGAAAGCCCGGTGCAGCGTGCTCAGGGTGAAAAGTGGATGGACTGGGCAAACCAGACGCTCTCTCCCACTCACCGTGTGATCCTGATGGGGTTAGTCAGAACGCCGGAAGCCGAACGCGACTATCCCGCTATCCATGCCGCACAAGATGCCTGTGAAGCCCTTTTCGCAATGATGGACAACGAACTGGCGAAGCACACGTGGTTCTCGGGTGAGACATTTGGCGTGGGGGATATTGCTGTTGCGCCGTTCGTCTGGAACCTGACCAACATGAGCCTGACGTGGACGCCACGTCCGCATCTTGAGCGCTGGCTCCGCCAGCTTAGCGAGCGTCCTGCGTACCGTCATGCTGTGATGATCCCGGTAAGCTGATTACGCACCGCCGGACGGGCTCATTTTCAACCGCGCCCCGTCCGTCTCATCGGTCAGAACATACAGATAACATGTCATCAGAAGGGGGAGTTGCCTCCCCCGGGCTTAGTGCTGTTCAAGCGTCGCGTGCTCGTTCAGACACATGATGCAAAGAGAGATCGTAGTCAGGCAGTGTTCGAGCTTCTCCGCGTTGACGGCTATAAACGTCGGGCAGTCGTGGCGTCCGGTCATCAAACATACCCCTGCAATGGAGAGCACCTCAGCGGCTCGACGCAGAGCAATCAGCTCGCTTTCAGCGTATTCCGCTTTCAGGATGGGTGCTTTTTCACGCATGAAATTGCAAAGTTCAAAGAAATTATCACGCAGATGTTCGCTTTCGCTGACTGACATATACCCTTTTGCCTTCCTCAACTGCAGGTATGCGGCAAGGTCGATTCGGGCGTTGATCAGCTTGTTAAGCAGATCGCGTTTCAGTCTGTCAACGGACATGCTATTTCCTCCTCTGTCAGCCATTATGCATCTTCAGAATAAGTTCATTTTTTGTACAGTTTAATGCTTCAGATCAATAAAACATAACTGATTAACATCATTTACAATGTTACAACTTTAAGCCCTGCGGGGCACAAATTCCCGGCATGTGCTATTTTTTCTACAGGATTGAATGGCCTGCGACAGCGCCAGTGCTGGAGGGATTATGTCGACAATACCGGTGTCCGAAAAAATATGTTCGCTTTCAAAGATTGACCTGAATCTGCTCACCCTCTTTTGCTTAATCTATAGCGTGGGTAGCATTTCTAAAGTCGCCGACATGCTGGACATTTCCCCCTCTGCCGTCAGCCAGTCGCTGCGAAAACTGCGCGAAATGATGGGGGACAACCTTTTTGTTCGTAGCGGAAACATGCTGCTGCCGACGGTGTTTTCCGATGAGCTTTACGACAACACGGTTCCGATAATCGACAAGCTCTCCACACTGTTACCTGGCTCAACGCCCTCGCCCAAAAAAAGAGTCACTCTGTATACCGAATCCTTTGTTTCTCCGCTGGTGGTACCTGAATTAACGGAAAAGCTCCTCGAAACGAATTCTGACATTAGCCTGCTGCATCGCACTGCCGACCTGAACGAACAAAAAATTACCGAGCTGCTCAACATGCGCCAGGCCGATGTGGTGTTCTCCACCCTTTCGGTGGAAAACAGCAACATCAGCTGCCAGAAAGTATGCAAGGTGAACCTGGTGCTGGTGGCCGCACAGGATAACTCGCTCTACGGAAACGTGATTGATGAAGAGTCGTTCAGAAATGCCAGTCTGGTGGGCTATAACACCAAAAATGAAAAAATCATTTATTACCGCAGTATTGTTGACAAAAAATTCCGCTCCAGCGACCGCTGTCTGCTCACCACCTCTTTTGCCTCCATTCTGATTATCATCGCCAGAACGCAGTGCCTGGGAATTATCCCGGAGCGCGCCTTCGCCACCTACTCGGAGATGTACAAGCTCAGGCGAATTGACACACCGTTCCCACTACCGCAATTCAGCATTTACTCCTCATACAGAAAAGAGAGCAATACATTGCTCTCTTCTGTGCTGGATGATCTGCTGCTCCAGACGACCTAGAGCCGCGTTTTGCCGATATGCCAGATAGTGTCGGCATATTCCTGAATAGCGCGGTCAGACGAGAAATACCCCATATTGGCAATATTGTGCATTGCCCGGGCTGTCCACTCCCGTGGCTGACGGTACAGCTCATCCACCTGATCCTGACACTCAACGTAGCTGCGATAATCCGCAAGCACCTGATAATAGTCGCCAAAATTGATTAATGAATCCAGCAGGTTACGGTAACGCCCTGGCTCCTGCGGGCTAAATTTCCCGGTGCCAATCTGCGTCAGCACCTGGTGCAGCGCTTCATCCTGCTCAAAGATATCGTGCGGGTTATAGCCGCCACGGCGCAGCATTTCCACTTCTTCTGCCGTATTGCCGAAGATGAAGAAATTGTTCTCACCAACATACTCACGCATCTCAATATTCGCCCCATCCAGCGTACCGATGGTCAGCGCACCGTTAAGTGCAAATTTCATGTTGCTGGTACCAGAGGCTTCGGTCCCCGCCAGCGAAATCTGTTCAGAGAGATCGGCTGCCGGAATAATCATCTGTGCCAGGCTGACGCTGTAATCCGGGATAAAGACCACCTTGAGCCGGTTACCCATCTGCGGATCGTTATTCACCACCTGCGCCACATCGTTAATCAGACGAATAATTTGCTTCGCCATAAAGTACGACGAGGCGGCCTTACCGGCGAAGATATTGACGCGCGGGACCCAGTTCACCTCCGGCTCGGCCTTGATGCGGTTATAACGGGTGATGATATGCAGCACGTTCAACAGCTGACGCTTGTATTCATGAATACGTTTCACCTGCACATCGAACAGCGCCCCGGGGTTAACCACGACGTTAAAGTGCGTGGCAATGTAGTCGGCAAGACGCTTTTTATTTTCCCGTTTCGCCCGACAAATAGCCGCGTTTACCGTTGGATAATCAATACAGGATTTCAGATCGCTGAGCTGGTTTAAGTCGGTTCGCCAGGCCGGGCCAATGTTGGTATCCAGCACGTCGGAGAGCGACGGGTTGGCAAGCGCCAGCCAGCGACGGGCAGTCACCCCGTTGGTCACGTTGGTAAAACGCGTCGGGAAGATGCGCGCAAAATCAGCAAACAACGACTGCGCCATCAAATCAGAATGCAGTTCAGAGACGCCATTTACCTTATAACTGGCTACGACCGCCAGCCATGCCATGCGCACCACGCGGCCATGCGATTCGTCGATTAGCGATACGCGGCGCAGCAGCTCGCTATCCCCACCATGCACATCACACACTTTCTTCAGGAAACGGTCATTAATCTCGAAAATAATCTGCAAATGACGCGGCAGAATACGGCTCAGCATCTCTACCGGCCAGGTTTCCAGTGCTTCGCTCATCAGCGTATGGTTGGTGTAAGAGAAAATCTGGC
Source organism: Enterobacter sp. RHBSTW-00901 (assembly GCF_014103115.1). NCBI lineage: Bacteria > Pseudomonadati > Pseudomonadota > Gammaproteobacteria > Enterobacterales > Enterobacteriaceae > Enterobacter > Enterobacter sp. RHBSTW-00901. Next base: position 4,368,433 of record NZ_JABXPB010000001.1, on the reverse strand, counting down.
TCGTGATATCCCAGGCCTTTTCCCAGCTGAATTTATGCTCATCGATCAACACGCGCATCAGCTCCGGAATGGAGAGTACCGGATGCGTATCGTTGAGATGAATGGCCACTTTCCCGGCCAGGTTATCCCATGTTTTATGCAGCATATAATGGCGATTCAGGATGTCCTGAATCGTCGCCGAGGCCAGGAAGTAGGCCTGACGCAGACGCAATTCGCGCCCGGCTTCCGTCGAGTCATCCGGATAGAGTACCCGCGAGATTTTGTCGTAGTGATAGCTATTTTCCTCCGGCAGGGAAACATCCTCCTGCGCAAGGCGAGCGGAATTAATCTCACTATTCACCTGGACATTCCACAGACGCAGCGTATTGGTGGTATCCGTTTTATAACCGGGAATAATCTGGTCGTGTGCCACGGCCAGGATCTCTTCAGTATCAACCCAGCGGGTTCTACCACCTTCGTGCTGAAGCCGTCCGCCAAAGCGGATTTTATAATGGGTATTATGGCGTTTAAATTCCCACGGGTTACCATATTCCAGCCAATAATCCGGCGTCTCTTTTTGGCGACCATCAATAATACTTTGTTTGAACATGCCGTAATTATAGCGAATACCGTACCCGCAACCCGGCAAGCCAAGCGTAGCCAGCGAATCCAGGAAACAGGCCGCCAGACGGCCCAAACCGCCATTGCCTAACCCCGGGTCGTTTTCTTCATCGATAAGTTCTTCCAGGTCCAGCCCAATGGACTCCAGTGCGCCTTTGACATCATCATAAATCCCCAGAGATAACAGAGAATTGGATAATGTCCGACCAATTAAAAACTCCATTGAAAGGTAATAGACCTGCCGCTCGTCCTGAGAAAATTGCGCGCGGTTAGACCGGTGCCAGCGCTCGACCAGCTGGTCGCGCACGGCGTACAGCGTGGCATTTAGCCATTCACGGTTGGTGGCAATGACCGGATCTTTACCAACGATATAAAGTAATTTTTCGACAATCGTTTTTTTCAGCGTTTCAATGTCGGTGCGATAAGCTGTGCGAACAACGGAATTTTGCATAGGGAACCCTCTTCAGGTAACTGAATAAATTTGGGGGTAAACAGATAAAAGTGGAATCTGGAATAATTCAGGGATTACATTTTGCGTTTATTAATTTTATTTTTAATGGCAAGTTTTAATTCAGATCTAATTTTGCGCGGGGTCAGTCCGGTCGCAACCGCAATGTAAGGCAGGTTTACGCCGTGAGCGTGAAGGGTTTTGGCCATAGCAACTTTGGATTGCACATGAATATCTTTCATTAATAACCTCATCAGTGTTGTTGATGGGATGAAAGATACCGCCTGCTTCTTTTTTAGCCAATTAGCAACGCTTAAAGCCGGGATAAGTAATTCTAAACAGTGTTGGTTAGCAAAGCGGTTAACCCGGACCAGGCCACATCAGCACACAGACCTGTATAAATCCCCTGCAGAACGCTGTAAAATCCCGCCCTGATAACTCCATAATTGATGAATTTTTAACCTATGAGCAATGTTACGCCCCAGCCGAAAATCGGCTTCGTCTCCCTGGGCTGCCCGAAAAACCTGGTGGATTCTGAACGTATCCTGACCGAACTTCGCACCGAAGGCTATGACGTGGTGCCAAGCTACGACAACGCCGACATGGTGATCGTCAATACCTGCGGGTTTATCGACAGTGCGGTTCAGGAGTCTCTGGAAGCCATCGGTGAAGCCCTGACTGAAAACGGCAAAGTCATCGTGACTGGCTGCCTGGGCGCAAAAGTGGATCAAATCCGCGAAGTACACCCGAAGGTGCTGGAAATCACTGGCCCACACAGCTACGAGCAGGTGCTGGAACATGTTCACCACTACGTGCCAAAACCAAAGCACAACCCGTTCCTGAGCCTGGTACCGGAACAGGGCGTGAAACTGACGCCGCGCCACTATGCATACCTGAAAATTTCCGAAGGCTGCAACCATCGCTGCACCTTCTGCATTATCCCGTCTATGCGTGGCGATCTGGTGAGTCGTCCGATTGGCGAAGTGCTGGCAGAAGCTAAGCGTCTGGCCGACGCGGGCGTGAAGGAACTGCTGGTCATTTCCCAGGATACCTCTGCCTACGGCGTGGACGTGAAGCACCGTTCCGGCTTCCACAACGGTGAGCCGGTAAAAACCAGCATGGTCGGCCTGTGCGAACAGCTCTCTAAGCTGGGTATCTGGACGCGTCTGCACTACGTCTACCCTTACCCACATGTTGACGACGTCATCCCGCTGATGGCAGAAGGTAAGATCCTGCCGTACCTGGATATTCCGCTGCAGCATGCCAGCCCGCGTATTCTGAAGCTGATGAAACGCCCAGGTTCCGTTGACCGCCAGCTGGCGCGCATCAAACAGTGGCGTGAAATCTGCCCGGATCTGACCCTGCGTTCCACCTTTATCGTCGGCTTCCCGGGTGAAACCGAAGAAGATTTCCAGATGCTGCTGGACTTCCTGAAAGAAGCGCGTCTGGATCGCGTAGGCTGCTTCAAATACAGCCCGGTAGAAGGCGCAACCGCCAACGAACTGGCTGATCAGGTACCTGAAGAGGTGAAGGAAGAACGCTGGAACCGCTTTATGCAGCTGCAACAGCAGATTTCTGCTGAACGTCTGCAGGAAAAAGTGGGTCGCGAAATTCTGGTAATTATCGATGAAGTCGACGAAGAAGGCGCGATGGGCCGCAGCATGGCGGATGCCCCTGAAATCGACGGCGCGGTGTACCTGAACGGGGAAACCAACGTGAAGCCGGGTGATATCATTCGTGTGAAAGTTGAAAACGCCGACGAGTATGATTTGTGGGGTAGCCGGGTTTAATTCCCCCCTCACCCTCTCCCCGCTGGGGAGAGGGGAGACTTACCCCTTAATCCTCGTATCCAGCGCGTCGCGCAGCCCATCCCCCAGCAGGTTAAATGCCAGCACGGTCAGGAAAATCGCCAGGCTCGGGAATATCGCCACATGCGGTGCGATCACCATATCCGCCCTCGCCTCATTCAGCATCGCCCCCCATTCCGGCGTCGGTGGTTGTGCCCCTAACCCCAGAAACGACAGGCTGGCCGCCGAGATAATCGACACGCCAATACGCATTGTGAAATAGACCACGATGGACGACACCGTCCCCGGCAGAATATGGCTGAACAGGATGGTGGCATCACTGGCCCCCATACTGCGCGCCGACTCGATAAAGGTTTGCTGTTTAAGTACCAGCGTGTTGCCGCGCACCAGACGGGCAAATGCCGGGATCGAGAAGACCGCCACGGCAACAATCACGTTCGCCATACCGCTGCCCATAATCGCGACAACAGCGATCGCCAGCAGAATGCCGGGGAACGCAAACAAGACGTCGCATATACGCATGATGATCCTGTCCCACCAGCCTTCGTAATACCCGGCAATCAGGCCAAGCACGGTGCCTGTCGCCGCGCCAATCAGTACCGCAAAGACCCCGGCGGCAAGAGAGATCTGCGCCCCCACCAGCACGCGGCTGAAGATATCGCGCCCGAGTGAGTCCACGCCGAACCAGTGCAGCATTGATGGCCCGTCATTCAACCGATCGTAATCAAAGTAGTTTTCGGCATCAAACGGAGCCACCCACGGGGCAATGATCGCCACCACAATCAGCAACAGCACAAACAGCCCTGCCGTCATGGCGACCGGCTGGCGACGAAAACGCCGCCAGAACTCAAACCACGGGGTGCGGATATGATCCGGTTTAAGCCCCGGCATAGCGTTTAAAACGGCCTGACGACGCCAGTTTAACAATCGCATCTTACTTGTACCTGATGGCCGGGTTAATGGCGGCGTAGAGCACGTCCACCACTAAGTTGATAAGAATAAACTCCAGTGAGAAAAGCAGGACTTCCGCCTGAATGACCGGGTAATCACGCATGTCGACTGAATCGACCAGCAGACGCCCCAGCCCTGGCCAGTTGAAGACCTTCTCCACTACGATAGAGCCGCCCAGCAGGAAGCCGAACTGCAGCCCCATCATCGTCACCACCGGGATCATCGCATTACGAAAACCGTGCTTGAGAATGACCCATTTTTCACTCACCCCTTTTGCCCGCGCGGTGCAGATGTAGTCTTCACTCAGCACATCAACGAACGAAGCGCGGGTAAAGCGCGCCATTACCGCCGCAACGGCAGCGCCCAGAGTCAGAGAAGGCAGGATATAGTGCTTCCAGGTATCAGCCCCGACGGTTGGCAGCCAGCCCAGCTCCACGGAGAAAATCTGCATCAGCAGCATCCCGAGCGCAAACGCCGGGAAGGAGATGCCCGTTACCGCCAGTGCCATACCGAGTTTGTCCGGCCAGCGGTTACGCCACACGGCCGCGACAATCCCGGCACTCAGACCAAACAGCACCGCCCAGGTCATACTGGCGATGGTCAGCCAGAACGTCGGCATAAAGCGGCTGGCAATCTCTTCCGATACCGGACGACGCGACACCATTGAGGTGCCAAAATCACCCTGCAGCACATTGCCAATGTAGTGCAGGAACTGCCGGTACAAAGGCTGATCAAGGCCCAGTTGTGTACGCACCCGTTCAATGACCGTAGCATCTGCCTCCGGCCCTGCCACCAACCGGGCCGGATCGCCTGGTAACATATGAACAAACAAAAACACCAGCACCGCCACAATCAGCAGCGTCGGGATAAGCCCCAGCAGGCGTTTACAAACATAATTCAGCATGCCTCTCCCTCTCATCCCACAGATCACCGCCTGCAGGCATGAGTTTTCTTATTTCAAATCTGCATCATCGAAGCTAAAACCCGTATCCGGCATGATGTAGAAGCCAGTCAGCGCCTTGTTATGGGCTGATACCAGTTTTTCCACCACCAGCGGGACCCACGGTGACTCTTTCCAGATGATATCCTGAGCCTCTTTATAGAGGCGCGCTTTCTCTTCCGGTTTGGTGGTTTTCAGCGCGTTGGCCAGGTTTTTGTCCACCTGCGGGTTACTGTAGAACGCGGTGTTGAACAGGGTTGGCGGCCAGTTCTGCGAGGCGAACAGCGGCGAGAGCGCCCAGTCCGCTTCGCCGGTGGAGGCCGACCAGCCGGTGTAGAACATCCGCACACCGCTCTCTTTCTGCCCTTTTCCTTCCACTTCTGCCGCACGTTGTCCGGCGTCCATCGCGGTAACCTGCGCCTTAATACCCACCTGCGCCAGCTGCTGCTGAGTGAACTGCAGTACCTTCTGCGCGGTACTGTGATTGTGCGACGACCACAGCGTGGTGCTAAAGCCGTTCGGGAAGCCCGCTTCTTTTAGCAACTCGCGCGCTTTAGCCGGATCGTATGGCCACGGTTGATAATTTTGCGAATAGGCGATGGTCGGCGGCAGGACGCCAGTTGCCGGGGTCGCGAAGCCCGCAAAGGCCACCTTCACCAGCGCCTGACGGTTAATTGCATAGTTGATGGCTTCACGCACCTTCGGGTTATCAAACGGTTTCTGCGTGATGTTCATGCTGATATAGCGCTGCATGATGGACGGGCTGGCCACCAGCTCCAGCTTGCTGTTTTTCGCCAGGATCGCCGCCTGCTCATACGGGATCGGGAAGGCAAACTGCGCTTCTCCGGTTTGCAGCATCGCCGCGCGGGTGTTGTTGTCCACCACCGGACGCCAGGTAATGGTATCCAGCTTCGGCAACCCTTGTTGCCAGTAACCGGTATATTTCTTCACCTTCACAAAATCGGTCTGATTCCAGGTAACCAGCTCATACGGGCCGGTGCCGACCGGATGGAAGCCAATCTCTTTACCGTATTTTTTCAGCGCCGCAGGCGAGATCATTGCCGTTGCCGGGTGCGCGAGAATATTGATAAAGGCCGAGAACGGCTCTTTCAGGGTGATCTTCACCGTCGCCGGGTCAACCACCTGGGTGCTGGCAATGGTTTTATAGAGGTTGTAGCGCTTAAGGCTATTTTCCGGGTTGCTGGCACGGTCGAGGTTCACCTTCACCGCCTCAGCGTTAAAATCCGTGCCGTCCTGGAACTTCACGCCGGTTCTGAGCTTAATGGTATACACCAGCCCGTCGTCAGAGACGGTATAGCTCTTCGCCAGCACGTTCATCAGCTTCATCTCTTTATCCAGGCCAAATAGCCCCTGATAGAAAGATTTGGCGACCGCCTGCGAGAGCGTGTCGTTAGCGTCATAAGGATCGAGGGTCGTGAAATTCGATCCAACCGCCACCACGACATCTTTGGCAGCGAACGCGGGTGCGGCGGCCAGGGCTGCCGTCACGCTCGCGGCTAACAGCCATGTCCGGGCAACAAATTTAACCATTGTGTTCTCCTGCCTGTTGTAAGTTATAACCGCGAGAATGCATTGTCCTGACGCGGAGGGGCGACAAAATGACCCGGGCCGACTTCACGCAGCGTCACTCGCTCCATACGCTCGCCCCGTTTACGAATATTGCCCGGCATTTCGTCCTGCAGCAGCACGCGCTGGGCATGACGATGCTCAGGATCGGCAACCGGTACAGCAGCCATCAGCTTACGGGTGTACGGATGTTGCGGGTTTTCAAATACCGCCCGCCGTGGGCCAATCTCAACAATCTGCCCCATGTACATCACCGCCACACGATGGCTGATACGCTCAACCACCGCCATATCGTGCGAGATAAACAGGAACGCAATCCCCATATCCCGCTGCAAGTCGAGCAACAGATTAATAATTTGCGCGCGGATGGAGACATCCAGCGCCGAGACGGATTCGTCCGCAATCACCACTTTCGGGTTCAGCGCCAGCGCGCGGGCAATGCAGATGCGCTGCCGCTGGCCACCGGAAAATTCGTGCGGATAACGCCAGGCATGTTCCGGTTTCAGTCCCACGCGCTCCAGCAGCCAGGCGACACGACGCTGCGCGGCGTCACCGTCGAGCAGGTTATGCACCCGCAGCGGCTCCATGATCGAGTACCCCACCGTATGGCGCGGGTCGAGGGAGGCATACGGATCCTGAAAAATAAACTGAATATCCCGCCTTACCGCCTGCAGCTTACCGGAAGGCAGGGTATCGATACGTTCACCGTTAAAGGTGATGCTCCCTTCCTGAGACTCCACCAGCCGCAGCAGCGCCCGGCCAGTGGTGGATTTGCCACAGCCGGACTCCCCCACCAGCGCCAGCGTTTCACCGGGCCAGAGATCAAAACTGACATTTTCGACGGCGTGGACTTCGCGCTTCACGCGATTAAACAACCCGCTGCGCAAGGGAAAACGCGTCACCAGCCCCCGGACTTCCAGAATCGGTTTACCCGGCACCACGGTGTCCTGTTCAGTTTCCTGAGTACCGGGTTCACCCGGCGATATCAGCGGAAAGCGTCGCGGCAAATCGCTGCCGTTCATTGCCCCAAGACGGGGTACCGCCGCCAGCAGCGCCTGGGTATAGGGGTGAACAGGCGCATGAAAAATCTGCTCTACGCTGCCCGTTTCCACGGCATTACCCTGGTGCATCACCAGTACGCGATCGGCAATATCCGCCACCACGCCCATATCATGGGTGATGAAAATCACCCCCATCTCCATTTCCTGTTGCAGCACTTTAATAAGCTGCAGGATCTGCGCCTGAATGGTGACATCCAGAGCCGTTGTGGGTTCGTCCGCAATCAGCACCGCCGGGCGGCACGACAGGGCCATCGCAATCATCACCCGCTGGCGCATCCCGCCGGAAAGCTGGTGCGGGTAGCGCGATAAAATGGCCTGCGCCTCCGGAATACGCACCCGTTCCAGCATCCGTTTCGCTTCAATGAGCGCCTCGTCACCGCTCAGTCCCTGATGCAAACGGATGGACTCGGCAATCTGTTCACCGACCGGAAAAACCGGGTTCAGCGAGGTCATGGGCTCCTGGAAAATCATCGCGATATCCGCCCCGCGCACACCCTGCATCTGCGAGGCGCTCAGTTCGTTTAAATCGATTACCTGTCGGTTACGGCGGCGCAACAGCATTTTGTCACTGGTCACCTGCCCGCCGGTTTGTTCAAGCAGGCGCATCAGCGCCAGCGCGGTGACCGATTTGCCCGAGCCAGATTCACCGACAATCGCCAGCGTCTCGCCACGATTAAGCGAAAACGATAAATTCTGTACGGCGGGGATAAACTGCCGTTCTTCCTGAAACGCGATATTCAGATGATGAACGGCCAACACTTCGCGGTTGTCCAGCGCTTCACTGTGCGGCACGCTTTGCCCCCTTATTCACGATAGATCCCCGTACTGGGCTCATCACCCGCATAGCCCCAGGCGCGGTACATGCCTTCACTGTTAAACGACAACGCCACGTTTCCTTCATGATCCACGGCAATTAACCCACCGACGCCGCCCAGCGCAGGCAACTTCTCCATCACCACACGTTCGTAGGCCTCACTCAGGCTTAATCCGCCGTAATCCATCAGTGCGGTAATGTCATATGCCGCAAGGGTGCGAATAAAGACTTCGCCCGTCCCGGTACACGACACCGCCGCTGTGGCGTTATTGGCGTAGCATCCTGCCCCCGGCAGTGGGCTATCGCCTACCCGTCCCGGCAGTTTGTTGGTCATGCCGCCAGTCGAGGTGGCGGCCGCAAGGTTACCGGCTTTATCGAGCGCAACCGCCCCTACCGTGCCCATTTTGGTGGTCTCATCCAGCGGTGCAGTGTGGTCAAGCTGTGTCACACCCGCTGAACGAGCCTCCAGCAGTTGTTGATAACGCTCCGGGGTCGAAAAGAGATCGGGCGAGACCGCCTCCATCCCGTGTTCAAAGGCAAACTGCTCCGCTCCGGCTCCCGTCAACAGGACATGGGGACTCTCTTCCATCACCAGACGTGCCGCCAGAACGGGGTTACGCAGGTGGCTCACGCCAGCCACTGCCCCCGCTTTCAGAGTGATACCGTCCATCACACAGGCGTCCAGCTCATGGGTTTCATCGCGCGTAAACACGGAGCCGATCCCCGCATTAAACAGCGGACACTCTTCCAGCAGACGCACCGCCTCGGTGACCACATCCAGCGCGCTCTCGCCTGCCTCCAGCATCCGCTGGCCTGTTTCTACAATGGCGTAAAGCGCGTCGATATAGCATTTTTCCTGCTCAGGGCTGAGCTTTGCGCGGGTAATTGCCCCTGCACCACCATGAATTGCGATAACCGCATTAACCATTTCACATCACCGTTAGCCGACTTGCCGCTTTTGCTATAAATATCATTATCGTTGATGATTCTTCAGATAATTTTTGAATATAGAAAGACGCAACAGCGATGTAAAGGGTACTCCAGGCGGGTCATACTGTTAGTGGCACTTTTCTGCCATAATGGACGCTTTCGTTGTTACTGTGCAGGAGCCACCTATGGATTTTACCGCCGGACTGATGCCGCTTGAAACGGCACTCACGCAAATGCTCAACCGAATCTCCCCGCTGCATGATCACGAGACGCTGCCGTTAGTGCGCTGTTTTGGTCGTATTGCCGCACGCGATATCGTCTCCCCGCTTAACGTGCCTGGGTTCGATAACGCCGCGATGGACGGCTACGCAGTGCGCCTGGCGGATATCCAGACGGGCCAGGCGCTGCCGGTAGCAGGTAAAGCGTTTGCGGGTCAACCGTTTAAGGGTGAATGGCCGGCTGGCACCTGCGTGCGCATCATGACCGGTGCCCCGGTTCCGGCGGGATGCGATGCCGTGGTGATGCAGGAAGAGACGGAACAAACCGACGGCGGCGTACATTTTACCGCCAGCGTCAAAGCGGGCCAGAACATCCGCCGTGTCGGGGAAGACATTACCCTCGGCGCAACGGTTTTTGCCGCCGGACAGAAGCTGACAGTGGCCGAGCTGCCGGTGCTGGCCTCGCTTGGCATCGCCGAAATCGACGTCATTCGTAAGGTACGTGTCGCCGTCTTCTCCACCGGTGACGAGCTTCAGCTGCCCGGCCAGCCGCTAAAAGAGGGGCAGATTTACGACACCAACCGCCTGGCGGTACATCTGATGCTGGAGCAGTTGGGTTGTGAAGTCATCAACCTTGGCATTATTCCCGACGACCCGGAAAAACTGCGCGCCGCGTTTATTGAAGCGGATAAATCCGCTGACGTGGTGATTAGCTCCGGCGGCGTCTCCGTGGGGGAAGCGGATTACACCAAAACCATGCTCGAAGAGTTGGGGGAGATAGCCTTCTGGAAGCTGGCCATCAAACCGGGCAAACCGTTCGCGTTTGGTAAGCTGGAGCACAGCTGGTTCTGTGGCCTGCCGGGTAACCCGGTCTCTGCGGCATTGACCTTCTACCAGCTGGTGCAGCCGCTGCTGGCGAAGCTTTCTGGCAGCAATGTGGCTCCACTTCCGGTGCGTCAGCGCGTGCGTGCGGCAACACGGCTTAAAAAATCACCGGGTCGTCTTGATTTCCAGCGTGGGATTTTGACACGCAACGCCGACGGCGAGCTGGAAGTGAGTACTACCGGCCATCAGGGCTCGCACATTTTCAGCTCCTTCAGTCAGGGAAACTGCTTTATCGTGCTGGAGCGCGAGCGCGGCAGCGTGGAAGCCGGCGAATGGGTTGAAGTGGAAAGCTTTAATCATCTGTTCGGAGGCTGACGATGGCGGCAGAGCTGAACGACCAGGAGATGATGCGTTATAACCGTCAGATTGTGCTGCGCGGTTTTGATTTCGAGGGTCAGGAAGCGCTCAGGGCGGCGCGGGTGCTGGTCGTCGGTCTGGGCGGTCTGGGCTGCGCAGCTGCGCAGTATCTGGCGGCTGCGGGCGTGGGTAGCATGACGCTGCTGGATTTCGATACCGTATCGGTATCAAACCTGCAGCGCCAGACGTTGCACAGCGACGCGACGGTGGGCCAGCCGAAAGTCAACTCTGCCCGGGCGGCACTGGCGCGTATCAACCCCAACGTTCAGTTTACCCTGATTGATGCCATGCTCGACGAGGAACCGCTGTTCGCACAGATTGCGCAGCATGACCTCGTGCTGGACTGCACCGATAACGTCACCATTCGTAACCAGCTCAACGCGGGCTGTTTCGCCCATAAAGTACCGCTGGTCTCCGGTGCGGCGATCCGCATGGAGGGGCAAATCAGTGTCTTCACGTACGCCGAAGGTGAACCCTGCTACCGCTGCCTGAGCCGCCTGTTTGGCGAAAACGCGCTGACCTGCGTGGAGGCGGGTGTGATGGCTCCGCTCGTCGGCGTGATTGGCTCACTGCAGGCGATGGAAGCAATCAAAGTGCTGGCGCACTACGGCACGCCAGCAGCAGGGAAAATCGTGATGTATGACGCGATGACCTGCCAGTTCCGCGAGATGAAGTTGATGCGTAACCCGGGGTGTGAGGTTTGCGGAGGTTAAAGCAAACGGCAACCTTCAGGTTGCCGTTTTAGTGTTTGCTCCCTCTCCCTGTGGGCTGAGGGTCGGGAGTGAGGGCATCAGGCAGCATCCGTCAGATAGACGTCCGCCCAAACGCCCCCTGCCAGTCCTGCTCAAACTTCACAATCGCCGCATCCACTGCTGGTGACGTAATAAACTGCTGCGCCACGTCCAGCGGCAGCGTGATGGACTCACAACCCGCCAGCAGGCAATCCAGCGCCTGACGTGGGGTTTTGAAGCTCGCGGCCAGCACTTTTGACTGCGGGGCATGCAGCGTCAGCAGTTGTTGCAGCTCGATAACCGTCTGGATCCCGTCCCCACCCTGCGCATCTACGCGGTTAACGTAAGGCGCTACGTACTCTGCTCCCGCCAGCGCGGACAACATCCCCTGCGCAGCACCATACACCGCCGTACCCAGCGTCGGGATCCCTTCGGCTTTCAGCATCTTAATTGCCCCCAGCCCTTCCGCTGTCACCGGTACTTTCACGACCAGGTCATGAATAATTGCACGCAGTTTATGCGCATCATCCACCATCCCTTCGGCGGTGGTCGCCATCACCTGCGCGAACAGACGGCCTTTACCACCCAGCGCGTCATGTAACTCTGGCAGCAGCACGTCGAGCGGTGTTTTACCCGCTGCCACGATGCTTGGGTTGGTGGTCACGCCCGCCAGTGGAAAGATACGTGCCAGCTTTCTCACTGCCGCAACATCGGATGTGTCGAGATAAAGTTCCATGATGTAACCCTCAAAATTAGCCTGCACTTACCCTATCACGGCAAAACCCGCTCAAGAGTTGACCCACATCAAGATGACTTTCATTCGAAAGTAATTTAATCTTCATATGCAAACAAGGGCGAAAAAATGATCTTCAATATTCAGCGTTACTCCACTCACGATGGCCCAGGTATTCGTACCGTGGTGTTCCTGAAAGGTTGCTCGCTGGGCTGTCGCTGGTGTCAGAACCCGAAAGCCGCTCCCGCACGCGGGATGTGCTGTTTGATGCACGTCTGTGCCTCGAAGGTTGTGACCTGTGCCAACTGGCTGCCCCGGGCTGTATTGAACGAGCGCTGAACGGCCTGGTCATCCACCGGGAAAAACTGAGCGAAGAAACGCTCAACGCCCTCACTGACTGCTGTCCAACGCAGGCGCTTACCGTATGCGGTGAAGAGCAGCAGGTCGCAGACATTATGGCCACCGTACTGCGTGACAAACCGTTTTACGATCGCAGTGGCGGTGGGATCACCCTTTCCGGTGGCGAACCGTTTATGAACCCGGAGCTGGCGCACGCCCTGTTTAAGGCCAGCCACGAAGAAGGGATCCACACTGCCGTCGAAACCTGCCTTCACGTACCGTGGCACTATATCGAACCCTCATTGCCTTATGTCGATCTGTTCCTGGCCGACCTGAAGCACGTCGATGGTGACACGTTCAAACAATGGACGGACGGCTCGGCAAAACGGATCCTGGATAACCTGAAACGCCTTGCTGCCGCCGGGAAACAGATAACCATCCGCGTACCGCTGATCCAGGGCTTTAACGCTGATGAAGCTTCCATTACTGACATTATCAATTTCGCTGCCGACGAACTCAACGTCCACGATATTCATTTTCTGCCGTATCACACGCTGGGCATGAACAAATACACCCTGCTCGGCCAACCCTACTCTGCCCCTGACAAACCGCTGGATAACCCTGCGCTACTGGACTTTGCACAGCAGTATGCCTGCCAGAAAGGGTTAACCGCGACCTTACGAGGATAAACTGATGACAACCCTGAATCTCAACACGCTAAGCGATCGTATTAAAGCGCACAAAACCGCCCTGGTGCATATCGTCAAGCCGCCGGTGTGTACCGAACGCGCACAGCACTACACCGAAATGTACCAGCAGCACATGGACAAGCCTGTTCCGGTACGCCGGGCCCTGGCACTGGCGCATCACCTGGCAAAACGCACCATCTGGATCAAACACGATGAGCTGATCATCGGTAACCAGGCAAGCGAAGTGCGCGCCGCGCCGATCTTCCCGGAATATACCGTCTCCTGGATTGAGAAAGAGATCGACGATCTGGCGGACCGCCCGGGTGCAGGTTTTGCCGTAAGCGAAGAGAATAAACGCGTCCTGCACGAAGTCTGTCCGTGGTGGCGCGGCCAGACGGTGCAGGATCGCTGTTACGGGATGTTCACCGACGAACAGAAAGGCCTGCTGGAAACTGGCATTATCAAAGCCGAAGGCAACATGACCTCCGGCGATGCACACCTGGCCGTTAACTTCCCGCTGGTGCTGGAAAAAGGTCTCGACGGGATGCGCGCCAAAGTGGCAGAGCGCCGTTCCCGCATCAACCTGACCGTGCTGGAAGACCTCCACGGAGACCAGTTCCTGAAAGCGATCGATATCGTACTGGAAGCCGTAAGTCTGCATATCGCACGTTTTGCCGCACTGGCACGCGAAATAGCCTCCACCGAAACGCGTGAAAGCCGCCGTGATGAACTGCTGGCAATGGCAGAAAACTGCGACGTTATCGCCCATGAACCACCCAAAACGTTCTGGCAGGCGCTGCAGCTGTGCTACTTCATCCAGCTGATCCTGCAAATTGAATCCAACGGCCACTCCGTGTCGTTTGCCCGTATGGATCAGTATCTTTATCCGTACTACCGTCGTGACGTGGAGCTGAACCAGAACCTCGACCGCGAACACGCCATTGAACTGCTGCACAGCTGCTGGCTGAAGCTGCTCGAAGTGAACAAGATCCGCTCCGGTTCGCACTCCAAAGCCTCTGCGGGTAGTCCGCTGTATCAGAACGTGACTATCGGTGGTCAGAAACTGGTGAACGGTGAGCCAATGGATGCCGTGAACCCGCTCTCCTACGCTATCCTGGAGTCCTGCGGCCGTCTGCGCTCTACCCAGCCTAACCTGAGCGTGCGTTATCACGCCGGAATGAGTAATGACTTCCTCGACGCCTGCGTGCAGGTGATCCGCTGCGGCTTTGGTATGCCAGCGTTTAACAACGATGAAATCGTGATCCCGGAGTTCATCAAGCTGGGCGTTGAGAAAGACGACGCCTACGACTATGCGGCGATTGGCTGTATCGAAACGGCGGTTGGCGGCAAGTGGGGCTATCGCTGCACCGGCATGAGCTTCATTAACTTTGCCCGCGTGATGCTGGCCGCGCTGGAAGGCGGCCGTGATGCCACCAGCGGCAACGTGTTCCTGCCGCAGGAGAAAGCGCTCTCCGCCGGTAACTTCAATAACTTCGGGGAAGTGATGGCGGCCTGGGACACCCAGATCCGCTACTACACCCGTAAATCCATTGAGATTGAATATGTGGTAGACACCATGCTGGAGGAGAACGTCCACGATATTCTCTGCTCGGCCCTGGTAGATGACTGCATCGAACGCGCAAAAAGCATCAAGCAAGGCGGCGCGAAGTACGACTGGGTCTCCGGCCTGCAGGTGGGGATCGCTAACCTCGGCAACAGTCTGGCCGCAGTGAAAAAACTGGTGTTCGAACAGGGAACGATTGGTCAACAACAGCTGGCGGCTGCCCTGGCGGATGATTTCGACGGGCTGACCCACGAGCAGTTGCGCCAGCGTCTCATCAACGGCGCGCCGAAATACGGTAACGACGACGACAGCGTGGATATGCTGCTCACCCGTGCTTACGAAACCTATATCGAAGAGCTGAAGCAGTACCATAACCCACGCTACGGTCGTGGCCCGATTGGCGGTAACTACTATGCAGGTACCTCCTCCATCTCTGCGAACGTACCATTTGGTGCAGCAACGATGGCAACACCAGACGGACGTAAAGCACATACGCCGCTGGCTGAAGGGGCAAGCCCGGCCTCCGGTACTGACCACCTCGGCCCAACGGCGGTGATTGGCTCCGTAGGTAAACTGCCAACCGAAGCGATCCTCGGCGGCGTGCTGTTAAACCAGAAACTGAACCCATCAACGCTGGAAAACGACAGCGACCGCCAGAAGTTAATGGTGCTGCTGCGTACCTTCTTCGAGGTGCATAAAGGCTGGCATATTCAGTACAACATCGTTTCGCGGGAAACACTGCTGGAAGCGAAGAAACACCCTGACCAGTATCGTGACCTGGTGGTGCGCGTAGCGGGTTACTCGGCGTTCTTTACTGCCCTGTCGCCGGATGCGCAGGACGATATTATTGCGCGTACTGAACATACGCTTTAATTTGCATACACAAATCCCCGGCATACATCGCCGGGGATTTTTTAATTTTACACCTCTGATAATAAAATATTTCTTTCCGTCCCCACTACCATTTAATTTATTAGCCATTCCTTTTACGCTTAAATAAAAACCATTTCCTTCATTTAATTTGATTAATAACAAGTTAACACCTCAACTTTATCATTAGGCTTCTTCCTGATTAAACACCTCACTCAGGGAAGCAAATGAGCAACATTATTTATTTAACGCTTGAGGGTGATATTCAGGGAAAGATTTCAGCAGGCTGTGGTTCACAGGCATCTGTTGGTAACCGCTACCAGCTGGGGCATGAAGATGAAATCTTTGTCTTCAGCCTGACGCAGGCGGTGGCCGGGGCTAATGGGGGTATCCATCACCACGTCCTGCAATTTTGCAAACTCCTGGATAAAAGCTCTCCATTACTCAATAACGCCATTAATAATAATGAACGTCTAAAACTGACGTTTGATATTTACCGTACTAATAAATACGGACACATGGAAAAGTTTTATCTTATCGAACTTCGCGGTGCAACACTACAGTCTGTTTATCAGACCGTCAAGATGAACAATATGCCCTACGAATATATATCGGTGAATTACGATTATATTCTGAGCCGGCATCTTATCGCTGGTACCGAGTTCGATTACCTGCTGACGCCGGAAAATTATCACCGCCTTTTCCCGGTGTCGCAGAAAATTCTCCTGCCCGAAGAGCCACCAGAGCGTAAGGTGACGCTGGTGCTAGGGATCTTCTTTGACGGCACGGGGAATAACGCGGTGAATACCCGGAACATGCTTGAGGCGCTTACGGCACAGCACTTTGATATCAATAGCCTGGATGCGGAAACCATTCTCGCCAGAAATGCATCGGAGAAAATGGGCATCAGCGGGATCGGAGCGGGTAGCTATCTGGGGTATTACACAAATATTCACTGGTTGAATGAATTATATGAAAAAAGATTTCCTGCTGAGAGTCATTACGTACAAGGTGCTGTGTATGTTGAAGGAATTGGTACCAGGGCGGGCGAACCTGATAACCCGGTAGGTCTGGGCCTGGGCACTGCAGAGACAGGTATTATTGCCAAAACCGACGATGCAGTGGCGCAACTGGAAGCCGTGATAAAGAAAACGCGCTCTCGTTTAAACGGTAAGTTTATTGTCGATACCCTGCTGTTAGATATCTTCGGCTTCAGCCGTGGCGCGGCGGCAGCTCGTCACTTTGCCAATCGCGTCCAGTCAAAAGACCCCGCCATTATCAATGCAATTTCGGCAGGCATGGGCAAGGTCTACTATTGCGGCCCCCCAGCAGGCAAAACCCGCTTTCTCGGCATCATGGACACCGTGGCGGCGGTCGGCACGCTGGCAAACGGTCTTAATCCGCATAGCGCCGATACGGGCAATGTCGACATCCGTCTACGTCCGGGTGTTGCGGAAAAGGTATTCCATATCACCGCCCAGCACGAGTGCCGCTATAACTTCGCCCTTAACAGCGTTGCCCCCGCGTGGCCTGAGCTGGCACTCCCGGGTGCCCATTCCGATATCGGCGGCGGCTATTTGCCACAACTGCGGGAAAACCTCTTTCTCACTCGTCCTCAGGTGGAAACCCTGTCTCAAAACCAGCCGGGATCGCAATCGCACGTTTACCAGCAGGCGATGGCGCAGCTGCGCGTGCTGGAACATTCCCCAGCCATTATGCCCATTATTCGTACCAACGCCATCACCCCGGACGTATGGGAGGATGATTTCGCCCCGCCGGACCATCACAGCCAGCCTAAGAAACGCACCTTTGCCGCGCTGGCATTGCGCCATCGTACGGTGAGTTATGACTGGTCGAAGGTCGCGCTGCGGGTAATGGTCGATGCGGCAGTTGAAGTCGGAGCATTATTTTCTGACCCAGACACCATTAAACAGCACACCTTACCAGGTGAGCTGAGGCCGTTCAGCGAACGTGCCCGCGCAATGGGAAAAGCGGCTCGTCAACATACAACCGTAACCGGTTTTACGCCTGAAGACGTTGATGCGATTGCTCAACACTATATCCACTGCTCAGCCCACTGGAACGCCGTAGAGCTCAGACAGAACGGAGAATTACAGGGCGGCGCATCGGCCAGCGAAACCATCAGCTTTGTCAACCGGCCAGACGAGGGCTGGACAAGAACGATTTACAACATGGATGGAAAAAAACGATGAAAAGACATAACGCAATAGCACTTGCGCTGCTGCTGGCATTGACTGGCTGTAGCCCTCAGAAACCCCAACCTTTACAGTCAAAGCAGGCCGCCAGCGGAGACTGGACGCTCCCTTACGGCGAGTGGAGCTTTTCTTTTATCACGCCCTATAAATTACCTGCAAAAGTGCTTCATGTGCGGGTAATCGACACCGATGGTTATCTTTATACCTTTAACACACTTGACTCGACTGATCGCGATCCAGATTCCGTAAACAAATGGTCAGATGTAACCTTTGGCGGAAGCGTTAATTTTAACAAAGTCAAAAAACCCCCACAGTACATTGTCTTTTGCTGGGAATCCTATATTGACCAACAAACCTACGAAACCAGCGCCGTTTTCGGGCCGGAAACCTGGCTGCGCATGAAAACACCCGCCGACCATACATGGGACGAGGATACCGTCTGGTACGACAATATGACCTTCGGCCTGTCCCCCGGCGGTAAAGTCAACATCTGGTTCCCGGATGTTGCAGGACGCCCCAGCCTTCCCGTCAAACCACTGAAAATAAGGACCCGCTCCGGCAAGGATCTGACGCTCTGTAAAGACTATGTCGTGCCCGGCGGCACGTTCAACGTTATCCCGTCCACCCAGGATTTCATCAAAGGCAAAACCTACCCGTACGGCAACTGGGAGTAACAAACAGATAAAAAAGTTGCCGTATTCACGCCTGAAGAGTGGGACAAGAAGGGTTTACAACATGGATGGAAAAAAACGATGAAAAGACATAACGCAATGGCACTTGCGCTGCTGCTGGCATTGACTGGCTGTAGCCCTCAGAAACCCCAACCTTTACAGTCAAAGCAGGCCGCCAGCGGAGACTGGACGCTCCCTTACGGCGAGTGGAGCTTTTCTTTTATCACGCCCTATAAATTACCTGCAAAAGCGCTTCATGTGCGGGTAATCGACACCGATGGTTATCTTTATACCTTTAACACACTTGACTCGACTGATCGCGATCCAGATTCCGTAAACAAATGGTCAGATGTGACCTTTGGCGGAAGCGTTAATTTCAACAAAGTCAAAAAACCCCCGCAGTACATTGTCTTTTGCTGGGAATCCTATATTGACCAACAAACCTACGAAACCAGCGTCGTCTTCGGGCCGGAAACCTGGCTGCGGATGAAAACACCCGCCGATCATATCTGGAGTAATGGGGACTTAGTCTGGTACAACAATATGACCTTCGGTCTGTCCCCCGGCGGTAAAGTCAACATCTGGTTCCCGGATGTTGCAGGACGCTCCAGCCTTCCCGTCAAACCACTGAAAATAAGGACCCGCGCCGGCAAGGATCTGACGCTCTGTAAAAACTATGTCGTGCCCGGCGGCACGTTCAACGTTATCCCGTCCACCCAGGATTTCATCAAAGGCAAAACCTACCCGTACGGGAACTGGGAGTAACAAACAGATAAAAAAGTTGCCGTATTCACGCCTGAAGAGCGGAACAAGAAGGGTTTACAACATGGATGGAAAAAAACGATGAAAAGACATAACGCAATAGCACTTGCGCTGCTGCTGGCGTTGACTGGCTGTAGCCCTCAGAAACCCCAACCGTTACAGTCAAAGCAGGCCGCCAGCGGAGACTGGACGCTCCCTTACGGCGAGTGGAGCTTTTCCTTTGTCACCCCCAAATATTTGCCGGCAGCAACGACGCATGTACGCATAATTGATACGGATGGGTACCTTTATACCTTTAACACGCTCGATCAAACTTCCCGTGGTCCTGATTCTGTCGATAAATGGGCTTCAGCCGTTCATGGTTCCAGCGTCAACTTCAACAAAGTCAAAAAACCCCCGCAGTACATTGTCTTTTGCTGGGAGTCCTATATTGACCAACAAACCTACGAAACCAGCGCCGTTTTCGGCCCCGACACCTGGCTGCACATGAAAACGCCAGCCGACCATACATACCGCTCCGGTGCCCCCGTCTGGTACGACAATCTTCTCTTCGGTCTGTCCCCCGGCGGTAAAGTCAACATCTGGTTCCCGGATGTTGCAGGACGCCCCAGCCTTCCCGTCAAACCACTGAAAATAAGGACCCGCGCCGGCAAGGATCTGACGCTCTGTAAAAACTATGTCGTGCCCGGCGGCACGTTCAACGTTATCCCGTCCACGCAGGATTTCATCAAAGGCAAAACCTACCCGTACGGGAACTGGGATTAATAATACCCTTGCCCAACAGGCAACGACAAATACGACAACCTCGGTTGCCGTTTTGCTTTTACTTTCGAATGAAATTAAATTTGTGCTCCCCGTCACCTTGTTATTAGAATGTTGCTGGTCGCAGTAATATTCAGGAGCGCAAAGTATGACCGTAAAAGTTATCGTCACCGATATGGACGGAACTTTCCTTGATGATGCCAAGCAGTACAATCGTGACCGCTTTCAGGCGCAGTTTGAACAACTTAAAGCCCGTCATATTGAATTCGTTGTCGCCAGCGGCAACCAGTATTACCAGCTCATCTCCTTCTTCCCGGAACTGAAAGATCAGATCTCCTTTGTGGCGGAAAACGGCGCTCTGGTGTTCGATCACGGTGAGCAGATTTTCCACGGTGAACTGACCCGCCATGAATCACAAATCGTCATTGGTGAGCTGCTGAAAGACAAAGGGCTTAATTTCGTGGCCTGCGGGCTGGAAAGCGCCTACGTCAGCGATAACGCCCCTGAAGCGTTCGTGGCGCTGATGTCGAAGCACTATCACCGTTTAAAACGCATCAGCAATTATCGTGACATTGACGACGTACTGTTCAAATTCTCCCTGAACCTGCCGGACAGCGATATCCCGAACCTTGTCGACAAACTGCATGTGTCGCTGGACGGTATTATGAAGCCCGTCACCAGCGGCTTTGGATTTGTGGATTTGATTATCCCGGGTCTGCACAAAGCTAACGGCATCAGCCGACTGCTGAAGCGCTGGAAGATATCGCCACTGGAGTGCGCAGGCATTGGTGACAGCGGTAACGATGCGGAAATGCTCAGGCTGGTGAAATATTCCTTCGCAATGGGCAACGCGGCGCAGAGCATAAAAGAAATCAGTCGCTACAGCACCGACGACAACAACCACCAGGGCGCGCTGAACGTTATCCAGGCCGTGCTCGACAACCACTCCCCGTTCGATGCCTGATTTCTTCTTCGCCGGAGCCACGCTCCGGCACTTCACTCTTTTTCCATCCTGTGTCACACGTCAAATTTTTAAACTTGCATTAACTTATTTTTAACTTAAAGTATCGTTTGTAGATATTTTTAGTTTCGAATGAAAGATGCGAGGTCGTTATGACGTTAACCTTTACCAGTGAAATTCTGCCTGCGGACCACAAAGCGGCGATCCGCCAGATGAAACGTGAGTTACGGGCGCAGATCGGCGACGTACAAGCGGTATTCGATCAACTCAGCGATAAAATTGCGACCCGCGTAGCGGAAATTAATGCGCTGAAAAATAAAGGCGAACCTGTCTGGCCAGTGATCCCGTTTGCTGACGTGAAAAACGGTACCATCACTGCAGAACAGCGCGAGGCGGTGAAACGCCGTGGCTGTGCGGTCATCAAAGGTCACTTCCCGCGCGAGCAGGCGCTGGCGTGGGATAACGCGATGCTCGACTACCTCGCTCTCAACCAGTTTGATGACGTCTATAAAGGGCCTGGCGATAACTTCTTCGGCACCTTAATGGCGTCTCGCCCGGAGATTTACCCGATCTACTGGTCGCAGGCACAAATGCAGGCGCGCCAGAGTGAAGAGATGGCCCAGGTACAATCATTCCTGAACCGTTTATGGACATTCGAGAGCAACGGCAAGCTATGGTTCAACCCGGATGTCAGCGTGATTTACCCGGATCGTATCCGCCGCCGCCCACCGGGAACCACGTCGAAAGGGCTTGGCGCGCATACCGATTCCGGCGCGCTGGAGCGCTGGCTGCTTCCGGCTTACCAGCAGGTGTTTGCCCGCGTCTTTGACGGTAATGTGGACAAATACGATCCGTGGAATGCCGCACACCGCACTGAAGTGGAAGAGTACACCGTGGATAACACCACCAGGTGCTCCGTGTTCCGCACTTTCCAGGGCTGGACGGCGCTGTCGGATATGATCCCGGATCAAGGTCTGTTGCACGTGGTGCCGATCCCGGAAGCGATGGCGTACATTCTGCTGCGTCCGCTGCTGGACGATGTGCCGGAAGATGAATTGTGTGGTGTTGCACCGGGTCGCGTGCTGCCGATTTCCGAAAAATGGCACCCGCTGTTAATCGAAGCGTTAACCAGCATTCCGGCACTGGAAGCGGGTGATTCGGTGTGGTGGCACTGCGATGTGATCCACTCCGTCGCACCGGTTGAAGATCAACAGGGCTGGGGCAACGTGATGTACATTCCTGCTGCGCCAATGTGTGAGAAAAACCTCGCCTACGCGAAGAAGGTAAAAGTCGCGCTGGAAACCGGCGCATCACCGGGTGATTTCCCGCGTGAAGATTATGAAAAAACCTGGCAGGATCGCTTTACCGTGAACGATCTGAACATCCACGGCAAGCGCGCGCTGGGCATGGCTTAACTGTCATATAGCCCTTCCCGCTCAACGGCGGTGCGTCGTTTCCCCTGACGTATCCGCCGTACGGACTCCCGTACGGTCAGCGTGCCATTAAGCAACAGCGTCCCTACTGGCGCATCCGGGCGCATCAGCCTCTGCTGGAGCATATGTACCGCTTCGGTACCCAGTTCATCACGCGGAACATGTACCGCGGTAAGCTGAACATCCTGGATCGCCGCCAGGTTGAACCCATCAATACTCATCACCGAGACATCCTGCGGCACGCGCAGCCCCTGCTTTTGTAACGCGCTGATAATACCCGCCGCCATAAAATCGCCACCGGCCAAAAAGGCCGTCGGTAAATCTTTCCCCTGCTTTTGGCTGAGCCAGTCGCTGACCAGTTGCTCCGTTTCACGTGCGCTGAAGCTTGGCACCACCAGCAGATCGCGTTTGTCATTGAGCTTCAGGTTGTGAGACTGCCATGCATCGCGGATCCCCGACAGGCGTAGCTCCATCGTGTAACGCCGCAGGCAAAGTACGTTCATCACCTCGCGGTGCCCCATTTCAAACAGGTATTCCGCCGCCCGCTCGCCAATAGCACGGTGATCGGGTGTGACGGCAGGCAGGCGCATGCGTCGGTCGCGGCAGTTAATCAGCATGCACGGTTTACCGACATCGACCGCCAGATCGTGGATATGCGGATCGTCGATACCAAGAAGAATAGCGGCCTGGGTGTCCTGTTCGTTCATGCGTGCCAGAAACAGTTGTGCGTCGCTGTCATTCTCTTCCAGCGCGCAATAGCGAAGGCGAACCTCATGTGAAGCAAGGCCTTTACTCACGCTCTGGATCACACGGTAGTAAAAGATGTCAGACCGCTCGTCAAAAGCCCGCTGAGGTGCAAAGACCACCAGACTATTGAGCAGCAGCCGACCAGCCGCCAGACCATCCATCACCCCCAGCTCGCGCGCGCATGTCAGCACTTTACTGCGCGCTTTCTCACTGGTGTTGGCTTTACCTGCCAGCACGCGGGAAACGGTGCTGATGGACAACTGCGTGCGGGCGGCAATTTCGGTAATTTTTAGCCTTTTGTCCATTTTGTGATCTGGCTCCATTTGCGAAATGACAAAATTTTCATAGCGTAACCATCAGGCAATTACTGATGTCACAGGCATCATGCCAAATAGCCGGCATCAGTTATGAGAAAATTTTCACAAAATTCACTATTTCCCGCTCATTTTCTCCCTTAAGGTGAACTTGTCACACAACTTCCATACTAGTTGCATACCAATTTGAAGCATTAAAACCGATAACTATCAAAGCCATAAAAATCTGTGTGACACCTGAAACAATTATTCCTTACCGATCGTCTTGTGGAGAGAGAAATGAGTCAGGACATCAATAACACGACAGAGGCAAGCAAACCGCGCCGCATTATTAAAAACCTGCGCTGGTACGTGCTGGTGCTGTTTTTACTTGGCGTGACCGTTAACTACATCACCCGAAATTCATTAGGGATCCTTGCGCCAGAGCTGAAAGACAGCCTGGGGATCACTACCGAACAATACTCCTGGATCATCGGCGCGTTCCAGATTGCCTACACCATTTTCCAGCCTCTGTGCGGCTGGCTGATTGACGTGATTGGCCTGAAGATTGGCTTCATGGTTTGCGCCGGGATCTGGGCACTGATGTGTATTTTCCATGCCGGAGCCGGAAGCTGGCTGCACCTCGCGATCCTGCGCTTCTTTATGGGTGCTTCAGAAGCTGCTGCCACACCAGCTAACGCTAAAACCATTGGTGAATGGTTCCCGAAATCAGAACGTCCTGTTGCGGCTGGCTGGGCAGGCGTGGGCTTCTCGGTGGGTGCGATGCTGGCACCGCCTATCATCTACTTCGCGCACGCTTCATTTGGCTGGCAGGGTGCGTTTATGTTTACCGGTGTGCTGGCACTGCTGTGGGTGATCCTGTGGTGGGTGTTCTATCACAACCCGGAACAGCACCCGAATCTGGGTAAAGAAGAGCTGACCTTTATCAAGCAGGATAACGAACCACCCGCGGTAAAACTGCCCTTCCTGACTGCGCTGAAAACCGTCTCAAAGAACAAACGTTTTTACGGTATCGCCATCCCGGCCTTTATGGCGGAACCGGCCTGGGCGGTGCTGAGCTTCTGGGTACCGCTGTATCTGGCGAAAGAACACGGCATGGATCTGAAGCAAATTGCGATGTTTGCCTGGCTGCCGTTCCTCGCCGCCGACCTCGGCAGCGTGGCGAGTGGTTACCTCACCCGCCTGTATACCCGTCTCTTCGGTTGCACCCGCGTAAACTCCGTGGTGGCCAGCTCCGTAACCGGCGCATTTCTGATGATCTCTTTAGGCGTAGTCGCCATTACCCGCGACCCGTATATCACCATCGTGCTGATTTCCATCGGCGGTTTCGGGCACCAGATCATCTCCTGCATGTTGAGCGCCCTGGTCGTGGAGTCGTTTGATAAAGGCCAGATGGCAACCGTTAACGGCATGCGCGGCTCGGCGGCATGGATCGCCAGCTTCCTGTTCTCTCTTTTGATTGGTGTTACCGCCGACACAATCGGCTTTAACCCGCTCTTTATTGCCATGGGTTTCTTTGACCTGATTGGCGCTGTTTTCCTGGTGGCATTTATTGCTGAACGTCGCGCCAAGCGCGCCTGATAGTGGATGTATTGCATATGAAAACCCTGAAAAACTGGACCGTAGATAAACAATCGGCAAACCATCTGGAACTGCTGGTCGATAACCAGCACCGTCTGTGTCTGTATGTGCTGGAAGAGAATCTGTTCCGCGTGCTGATTAAACGCAAAGGTGAACTGGCGCTCGACCGCACCTGGAGCATCGCACCGGAGCAGGATGTGCCGTGGGAAGGCCGTCGTCGCGACGACCTGAGCGGCTTCACCTGCCCGGCCTGGACGATGACGCAACAGGACAACGTGTTGACAGTGGCAACCGAACAGCTGCGCGTCACCGTACATCAGCCGCTGTGGCTGGAGTGGCACTACCGCAACGACGCGGGTGAATGGCAGCCGCTGGTGAATGACCGTCCGACAAGCGCCTATCTGCTGAACGCCCACGGCGACGGCGTGGCGCATTATCTGAGCCGTCGTAAGGACGAGCGATTCTACGGTCTGGGTGAAAAAGCGGGCGATCTGCAGCGCAACGGTAAACGCTATGAGATGCGTAACCTCGATGCGATGGGCTATAACGCGGTCAGCACCGATCCGCTGTACAAACATATTCCGTTCACCATTACCCGTCGCGACGACGTGAGCTACGGCCTGTTCTACGACAACCTGAGCAGTTGCTGGCTGGATCTGGGTAACGAAATTGATAACTACCATACGGCGTATCGTCGCTGGCAGGCGGAAGCCGGCGATATTGATTACTATATGTTCACCGGGAAAAAGGTCCTGGATATCACCAAAGCCTTCGTTCGTCTGACCGGGAAAACGCTGTTCGGACCCAAATGGAGCCTGGGCTACAGCGGTTCAACCATGCACTATACCGATGCGCCGGACGCGCAAAACCAGCTGATGAACTTTATTCGTCTGTGTGAAGAGCACGCCATCCCGTGTGATTCGTTCCAGCTTTCCTCCGGCTATACCTCAATCAACGGCAAGCGCTACGTCTTTAACTGGAACTACGACAAAGTGCCGCAGCCGAAAGTGATGAGCCAGGCGTTCCACGATGCAGGGCTGCGGCTTGCCGCGAACATCAAACCGTGCCTGCTACAGGATCACCCGCGCTATAACGAGGTGGCAGAAAAAGGGTTGTTTATTCGCGATTCAGAAGCGAACTCACCAGAACGTTCCAGCTTCTGGGATGACGAAGGTTCTCACCTCGACTTTACCAACCCACAGACGGTTCAATGGTGGCAGGAAGGCGTGACCACTCAGTTGTTGGAGATGGGGATAGACTCCACCTGGAACGATAACAACGAATTTGAAGTGTGGGATGGAGAGGCCCGTTGCTTTGGTTTCGGCCAGGAAATCGCCATCAAACACATCCGGCCGGTCATGCCGCTGCTGATGATGCGTGCATCAATGGAAGCGCAGCAGCGCTTTGCCCCGGAAAAACGTCCGTACCTGATCTCCCGCTCCGGTTGCGCCGGGATGCAGCGCTACGTTCAGACCTGGAGCGGCGACAACCGTACCAACTGGGATACTTTGCGCTATAACACCCGTATGGGTGTAGGAATGAGCCTTTCAGGACTGTTTAACGTCGGTCATGATGTCGGTGGTTTCTCCGGTGATAAGCCTGATGCCGAGCTGTTCGTGCGCTGGGTACAGAACGGCGTGATGCATCCGCGCTTTACCATTCACTCGTGGAACGACGACCACACGGTGAACGAGCCGTGGATGTATCCGGGCGTCACACCAGCCATTCGCGGTGCGATTGAGCTGCGGTATCGTCTGCTGCCGTATCTCTACACCCTGCTCTGGCAGGCGCATGTCGACGATGAACCGATGCTGCGTCCGACCTTCCTTGACCACGAACACGATATTCAGACTTTTGAAGAGTGTGACGATTTCCTGCTCGGCCGCGACGTACTGGTCGCAAGCGTGGTGGAAGCCGGCCAGCGCGAGCGCCGCGTCTGGCTGCCGGATAACGAAACCGGCTGGTACGATTTTTACACCCACGAGTGGTTCTCCGGCGGCCAGTGGATTGTTCGTGACGCCCCGCTGGAAAAATTGCCGCTGCTGGTCCGCGCCGGTGCGGGTCTGCCGCTCAGCGAACGTATCACCCATGTGAGCGCTGAAAAAGATGATACCCGCGAGCTGAAATTGTTCCCGGTGAGCGGTGTCGGCTCCACATTCGGCTTGCTGTTTGAAGACGACGGTGAAAGCTGGGGCTACCAGAAAGGGAACGCACTGTGGGTCGAGTGGGAAATGGAATGCAATGCCACGACCATTAACCTGAAGGTGAAATCACGCGGGGATTATCGTCCGGCGTGGAAGGCACTGAAGGTATCGTTACCGGCGGGGGAAAAGCGCAAGCTGCTGGTGAATGGTGAAGAAAGGTGTGATTGGGTGGTGTAGTGCGGCCTGATGCCCTCACCCTGACCCTCTCCCGCAGGGAGAGGGAACAGAACGTAGGCCCGGTAAGCGTAGCGCCACCGGGCTTTTTTTAGCCGTCGATACCTTTGCTACGCAGATAATCTTCGTAATTACCGGTGAAGTCCACCACGCGCTCTGGCGTAATTTCAATCACACGGGTTGCCAGCGAGCTGACAAACTCACGGTCGTGAGACACGAACACCAGCGTTCCCTGATACATTTCCAGCGCCATGTTCAGCGATTCGATAGATTCCATATCCAGGTGGTTGGTTGGTTCGTCCATCACCAGGATATTGGGTTTTTCCATCATCAGCTTACCGAACAGCATACGGCCCTTCTCACCACCGGAGAGCACTTTAGCAGGCTTTTTGATGTCGTCCTGGCTGAACAGCAGACGACCCAGAATGCTACGTACCGCCTGCTCATCGTCGCCTTCCTGCTTCCACTGGCTCATCCAGTCGAAGACGGTCAGGTCGTTTTCGAACTCGTACTCGTGATCCTGCGCGTAGTAACCAATCTGCGCGTTTTCAGACCATTTAACGGTACCGTTATCCGGCTGCAGTTCGCCCACCAGGGTTTTCAGCATAGTGGATTTACCCACGCCGTTAGCCCCCAGAATGGCAATCTTCTCGCCCACTTCCAGCAGCAGGTTGAAGTTTTTAAACAGCGGGCCATTTTCGAAGCCTTTTGCCAGGGCTTCCACTTCCAGCGCATTACGGAACAGTTTCTTATCCTGCTCGAAGCGGATAAACGGGTTCTGGCGGCTGGAGGCTTTAACTTCGTCAAGTTTGATCTTGTCAATCTGACGGGCACGAGAGGTTGCCTGACGTGATTTAGAGGCGTTCGCACTAAAGCGGCTAACGAAGGATTGCAGATCCGCAATCTGCGCTTTCTTCTTGGCGTTATCGGCCAGCAGACGTTCACGCGCCTGGGTTGCCGCCGTCATGTATTCGTCGTAGTTACCCGGATAAACGCGCAGCTCGCCGTAGTCCAGATCCGCCATGTGCGTACAGACCATGTTCAGGAAGTGACGGTCGTGCGAGATGATGATCATGGTGCTATCACGCTCGTTCAGCGTCTGCTCCAGCCAACGAATGGTGTCGATATCCAGGTTGTTCGTTGGTTCGTCGAGCAGCAGGATATCCGGGTTGGAGAACAGCGCCTGTGCCAGAAGAACACGCAGTTTCCAGCCCGGAGCAACTTCGCTCATCGGACCGTAATGTTGTTCAACCGGGATCCCTACGCCCAGCAGCAGCTCGCCCGCACGCGCTTCCGCAGAGTAGCCATCCATTTCGCCATACAGCACTTCAAGGTCAGCCACTTTGTAGCCATCCTCTTCGCTCATTTCGGCCAGCGCGTAGATGCGATCGCGCTCCTGCTTCACTTCCCACAGCTCCGCGTGCCCCATGATCACGGTGTCGAGCACGGTGAATTCTTCAAAGGCGAACTGATCCTGACGCAGCTTACCAATACGCTCGTTTGGATCGAGCGACACGTTGCCGAGCGTCGGCTCTAAGTCACCACCGAGGATCTTCATAAAGGTGGATTTACCGCTACCGTTGGCACCAATCAGGCCGTAACGGTTGCCGCCGCCAAATTTGACGGAAATGTTTTCGAACAGCGGCTTACTGCCAAACTGCATAGTGACGTTGCTGGTAACTAACACGGGGAGATTCCTGCGAAAAGTGTGATAAACACGGCATTATGCCACAATTCCGAAATGAGATCCCGTATTGCAACTCTCCACTAAACTTTAACAAAAGCGAAAAAAGTGTGATTTCGTACACATCTGAATTCCCTGTTAGTGGGAATGCACATATAATGCGCTCCCATCACAGACTCAGACTTATCAACTAATCGCCAGAGTGGCTCAGATACCTCGCACAACATGAACATGAAATTAACAACGCTTTTTGCGGCGGCGTTTGCCGTAGTAGGTTTTTGTAAAACCGCGTCTGCGGTGACTTATCCCCTGCCGACAGACGGAAGCCGTCTGGTAGGTCAAAACCAGGTTGTCACCGTTGAAGAAGGCAACACCCAGCCACTGGAGTATTTTGCTGCGCAGTACCAGCTTGGCCTGTCCAACATGCTGGAAGCTAACCCGGGCGTTGACCCGTATCTGCCAAAAGCCGGTACGGTTCTGAATATCCCTCAGCAGCTGATCCTGCCCGATACCGTTCATGAAGGTATCGTGATCAACAGCGCGGAAATGCGTCTCTATTACTACCCGAAAGGCACCAACACCGTCATCGTGCTGCCAATCGGTATCGGCCAGTTGGGCAAAGACACCCCGCTGAACTGGACGACCAAAGTTGAGCGTAAGAAAGCCGGCCCAACCTGGACGCCAACCGCGAAAATGCACGCCGAGTACATTGCTGCGGGCGAACCACTGCCAGCCGTTGTGCCAGCAGGCCCGGATAACCCAATGGGTCTGTATGCCCTGTACATTGGCCGTCTGTATGCCATCCACGGTACCAACGCCAACTTCGGTATCGGCCTGCGCGTAAGCCACGGCTGTGTGCGTCTGCGTAACGATGACATCAAGTTCCTGTTCGATAACGTGCCAGTAGGTACACGCGTCCAGTTCATCAACGAACCGGTGAAAGCGACCTCTGAGCCGGATGGCAGCCGTTACATTGAAGTGCACAACCCGCTGTCCACCAGCGAAGACCAGATCAACAACAACGAAACCGTACCGGTTACGCTGAACAGCGCGGTGAAGTCCGTGACGTCTCAGGCTGATGTCGATACCACTGTTGTTGACCAGGCCGTTCAGAACCGCTCTGGTATGCCAGTACGTTTAAACTAATTACACACGCTTACCCATTAAGACCCCGATACATCGGGGTCTTATTTTATCCAGCGCCTTACCCTCATTCTGTCTAAAAAGCAATTATTGCTATAATCCCTTTCAAGCCACTTTCTGTTAAGTCAGCAGGGTTACATCTTTTCAACCAGGTGTTATGATGCACGAGCCTATAAAATCAGTTTTTTCTGCATTTATAGGGTCGTATATTCTTTCTGGAGCACACTTAGTTCAATGATCAGTATTAACTTAACAACAACGAAATCGCGCCTTTATCTCTGTTCGCAAACAGTGTGGTCACTGGCGAACCAGAGTACCAAGGTCGATCAAATTGTTGTGTGGGTTTCCAGTACACCTTATCTCAGTGACGAAGGCATCACTGAAGAGCCTGCATGGGCTGAGAAAATACGCCAGACCGGAACTCATTTGGTTTTTAAATGGGTCAAAAACACCGGGCCTTACCGAAAATTGTTCCCGGCACTACAGGTCGCGGCCGAAGACGATATTCTGATCTACGCCGACGATGACGCCATCTATAACGAAATTTGGGCGGAAACGCTTCTGGACGATTTTTATCGCCACAATCAGGAGTATGTGGTGGCTGCCCGCGTGCGTAAAACGGTAAAGAAGAAAAAAGAACTTCTTGATACCTATCGTAATTTCCCGCTCATTACCGTGCCGAAAGTGGTCGAACGGGACTATATTATCACCGGTCTTGGCGGTGTGGTGCTCAAGAAAAAGATGATCCCGGAATATTTTCATTTCAACGAAGATTTCCTGACCGTCTGTCCGCGTGCAGACGATATTTGGATCAGTAAACTTATTCAGTTAACAAAAACACCTGTTTATGTTTCGGCGCAAAGCATTCGATTTGTCCATGAAATAATCCATGACTACGGATTATCCCGTGACAATACCAGCAAAATAAAACGTTCACTGCTCCAGAAAATACGTTTTACGTTTAAGCCCGGGCAAATTCACTATCTGTGCCAGAATGATGTCTATATAAAAGACACCGACAGTTACTTCGAGTCGTGCGCCTGATCGCCTGATTACCCGTTATTCACGATCACAATTCCGCCGTGGTCGTAACGATAATGACAATGCGCATACTCCAGCGGTGTGCCATCTTCCAGATAGATCACCTGCTCCACCTCCAGAACCGGATCGCTGTGCTCACAGACCAGGTGTTGCATATCCAGCGCATTTGGTTTTAGTGCCCGCACCACCCGGTAAGACCCCATGATTTTGAGCCCCAGCGTCTCCTGCACATAGCGGAACACCGAGCTTTCAAGGTGACTTTTGTTCAGGCCCGGCACCAGGTTGAGCGGCATAACGGTTGAATCCAGCGACATCGGCTCACCGTTGAGCAGACGCAGGCGAATGAAGTCGTAGATCGGCGTATCCGCGTTAATCATCAGCGAAGACTGCTCTTTCTCATTGGGAAAACGTAGCTCGAAATGCACCACCTGGCTGGATACCGTGCCCAGATGTTCCCAGGTTTTTGTGGCACCAAAGTAGTCGCTGCCGGAAAGATCCCACTGGGAAAGCTGCAGGAAATTTTTGCGGATAAACGTCCCCTGCCCCTGGCGGGTATACACCAGCCCTTCAACAATCAGCTGGCGCATCGCCTGCTGAATGGTCATCCGGCTGGTGCTGAATTCCGCTGCCAGGGCAAACTGATCCGGCAGCGGTTCGTTGGCGGTATATTGCTGGCTGATAATGCGTTTCTTAATTTCCCGCGCTATGGTGATGTACTTCGCCGCCATCGTCCTTCCTTTCTGTTAGTTTTCTATCCCGCTGTTTTTTAATGCCACTCTCTCGGCAATTTTGAGGAAAGGCAGGTAGAAGAATACACCAAATATAATGATTGCCAACTGCACCACCACTGCCCGCCAGTCGCCCGCCGTCGCCAGCCAGGCGCTCAGGATCGGAGGGGTCGTCCACGGGATCATCACCACGCAGCGCGACATTAACCCCAGCGTGGTACAGAGCCAGGCAAAGTAAATACCGATGGCAGGTAGCAGCACAAACGGGATCATCAGCGGCAGGTTAAAGACAATCGGTAAACCGAAGATAACCGGTTCGTTGATGTTGAACAGGCCTGGAGCCAGCGATAAACGGGCCACCTGTTTTGCTGATTTTTGCCGCGAGAAGATAAAGATCGCCAGCAACAAGGAGATAGTGCTGCCAGTGCCACCCACCATGCCAAACGTCGGTACGAAGATGTTATTGATAATATGCGGGATCGGCTGACCATTCGCGAAGGCCAGCATATTCTCATTGGTGTTAATCAGCAGGAACGGTTCCAACACCACGCTGTTCACCACCGACTGATGGATCCCCAGCGTGAACAGGAAGTTACCAAAGCTGTAGATAAAAATCGTCCCCGGCAGGCTGGTATTGATAAGCCTGAGCGGCTGCTGGATAAAGGTTGTGATGAGATGGATCAGATCCGTATGCAGCACGTTCGCCAGTACCGCCGCCAGCACGGCAAATAAAGAGAGCGTGAGGATTGTTGGGATCAGCGCGGTAAACGATTTGCTCACCGCCGGGGGGACGTTTTCACCCAGCGAAATATGCAATGCTTTCAGCCGGGAAATGGCGATAAACAACTCCGTCGACAGCAACCCAATCAACACCCCGGCGAAAATTCCGGTAGAGCCGATATTGGCGAACGTCAGTACCTGGGTGACATTCACCGTGGTGTCACTGCCGACGGGTGTGAGCTGTAAACGCATCGGCATCATAATAATAAAACTGCTGACAGCGATAACCACTGCCGAGACCGGATTGTCGAAATCTTTGTTACGCGCCAGTGACCAGGCAATCATCGGGGCCAGCAACAACGCGGCAATATTCAGCGTACCGTTGATAATGGCCTCGCCCCACACTTTAAACTGCGTCAGCGTGTCGCCTGCAAAAACCCACGGAAAGACCACGTTGTTCACCAGCACCGCCAGACCGGCGAGGATGAAAATCGGCATCACCGTGGCGAAGGCATCGCGCAGGGAGCGAAGATGCACCTGGTTTGCCAGGCGCGCCGAAAACTCAACAAATCTGTCAACAAAGGACTGCATATTCGGTGTTATTTTTGTTTCAGACATAGCGGATATTTCCCATCAATCAGTCACAAAAACGGCCCGGCAGCGTACGGCTTACATTTCGCGTCCGTTGGTATGGATAACCTGTTTCAGCCACGCGTAGCTCTTCTTCGGCACACGTTTCAGGTCTTTCAGGTCATGGTTTTCACGGTTGACATAGACCACGCCGTAGCGCTTACGCATGTCTCCCTGTGAGCTAAGAATGTCGATTAAGCCCCAGCCGAGATAGCCAATCACCTCTGCGCCATCCTCAACCATCGCGGCTTTCATGGCATCAATGTGCGCCCGGTGGTAGTCGATACGGTAAGTATCCTCGATCGGGTTCACACCGTCCCAGGACTCAATCACCCCGATACCGTTTTCAATCGGGAATACCGGCATCCGCCAGTCGTTGTAGTAGCGGGTAATGATGGTGCGAAAGCCCAGCGGATCGATCTGCCAGTTCCACTCGGTCGCTTTAAGGTAAGGGTTATTTTTCTCGCCGTGCAGCAGGTAATCGTTAACCGGCGTACCTTCCGGAATAGCATCACTGTCCAGCGTTTTGCTGGCGTAATAGCTAAAGGCCATAAAGTCATTCCTGGTACGCCCCAGCAGGGCAAGATCTTCGGCCCGGTAGATATCACCAAAGCCCTCCTGTTCCACCACCGCCATCACCGCCGGACTGTAGCCCTGACCGGCAAAGACACGCAGCAGGTTCTGATTGAGAAACTCGTCATATTGTTGCGCACAGAAGATATCGCGCGGTTTGCAGGTGGTCGGGTAAATCAGCTGGTGCGCCAGCATACCGCCCATCAGCTGACCCGGTCTGGTCTGGTGCAGATACCCGGTCAGCGCCATGTGCGCCACCATCGTATGGTGCTGTAGCTCATACAGCTCGCGCAGGGTTTTCTCGCCTTTCATGTAGCCGGAAATGCGAAACGCTTCCGGCATATGGAAGATGTTCTGTTCGTTGAAGGTCAACCAGTACTTCACGCGATCACCGTAGCAGTCGATCATCTTTTTACCGTAGCGGATAAAGGCGTCCATCACCCGACGATCGTTAAAACCGTTGTACTCCTGCGCCAGTGCCAGCGGCATATCGAAATGGTAGAGGCAGATCATCGGCTCAATACCGCGGGCGATCAGATCGTTGATAAAGCGGTCATAAAACGCGATGCCTTCATCGTTGAAATCCCCGTCACCCTGCGGACAGACGCGGCTCCAGGCTATCTGAAAGCGGTAGCAGTTCATGCCCAGATCCTGCATCAGATCGAAATCTTCCCGATAGCGGTGGTAGGAGTCGGTCGCCACCTTCCAGTCGGAGATGTTTTCCCCGGCTTCGCGAATGTCGTACACCGACATCCCCTTTCCCCCCTCGTTCCATGCCCCTTCCGTCTGCATGCTGGATACCGAATTACCCCATAAAAAGTTGACTGGCAGTGATTGGTTCATGGTTTCTCCCTATATGACTAGTCATTTAAATTTCATGACTAGTCATATAAGCGAAGATGAAAAATCAATCAAAGAGAAGGATCGTTTTTTGTGAGATGGGCAGAAAAAAAGCCCTGGTAAGCGAAGCCCACCGGGGAAAAGAAGGGTTACTGCTGTGCTAACTGATTACGACGATATTCGCCCTGTCGCTCCAGCATCCAGCCCGGATATTCCCGTGGCAGTGCGCTCACAGCATCAAGTTGTTTAAGTTCTTCTTCGCTTAACCGGATCCCGGTTGCGGCAATGTTGTCATCCAGCTGGTCGACTCGTTTCGCGCCAATGATCACACTGCTGACCACTTTCTGATGCAGCAGCCACGCCAGCGCGATCTGTGCAACGGAAACGCCTTTGCTTTCGGCAATGGTGCGCATCACGTCAACACAGTCGAAGGCACGCTCTTTCTCCACAGGCGGGAAGTCAAACTCCTGGCGACGTCCACCGGCTTCGCTCTGGCCGTCGCGGTCATATTTTCCGCTCAGCAGGCCACCCGCCAGCGGGCTCCAGACCATCAGCCCGACACCTTCGCTCTGCATCATCGGCACCAGCTCGCGCTCCAGGTCACGACCGGCAATGGTGTAATACGCCTGCAAAGAGGCAAAACGTGCCAGCCCAAGACGCTCGGAAATGCCCAGCGCTTTGACAATCTGCCATGCCGCCCAGTTAGAGACGCCGATATAACGCACGTGGCCGTGCTGCACCAGGTTATCCAGCGCATAAAGCGTCTCTTCGATGGGCGTCGCGGGGTCAAATCCGTGTAGCTGGTAGAGATCGATATGATCAAGCTGCAGGCGACGCAGGCTCTCTTTCACGCTGCTGATAATGTGATAGCGTGAGCTGCCGCGTGAGTTCACGCCCGCCGTACCGGTCTCGCCAAACACTTTAGTGGCGACAACAACATTTTCACGCGGGATCTTCAGGTTTTTCAGCGCCTGCCCGGTGATCTCCTCCGAGCGACCTTCTGAATAGACGTTCGCGGTATCGATGAAATTGATCCCGGCATCCAGCGCGCGACCCACCAGCTGCTCGGCTTCACGTTGCTGCAGCTGGCCAATCTTGCCCCACATGCCACCTTCACCGCCGAATGTCATGGTGCCGAGGCACAGTTCAGAAACAAACAAACCGGTATTGCCGAGTTTTTGATAACGCATAAGACATTCCTCGCATTTTGTTTGATGAGTGCCTGATAGTTATACCCGCCCCTCAGCGAACGCGAATGTGGCGTTTCTGTCCGTTTCTTGCCCAATCCTCTGAATCTTTTTCCATGCAGGGTTTGACAGTTCATTACAGGAGACGGCTATACGAGAAGGAATAAACCGAAACCAGCCGCCACAGCCCAAACCAGCATCGGGAGTGACCATAAATGGAAGCGCCACCAGATACGGCGGTCATTCGCCATTCGCAGGGCAATCAGGTTGGCAAGCGAACCGGGGAGTAACCCAAATCCACCGATATTAACCGCCCAGGACAGCAGCGTGTCAGGGGGAACATAGTTGAGCAGTAAGATGGTCGAGGGAACGTTACTGATAAACTGCGACAGGCCAATCGCCGCCAGCCACAGCCCCGGCTGCGACAGGCTACTGACGCCATGCAGAACGTTTTGCAGCACCGGAAGCTGGATAAGCAAATGGACATCAATAAACATGGCTATAAAAACCAGTAACAATGTCCAGTCAACGCTCACCAGCACGCGTCTTGCGAGGAACAGGAATCCGCAGGCCACCAGTAACACCCCAGCCAGTTCCTGTTTCAACTCCAGTGCCGTGAGGAAGACGATATAAAGGCCCAGACAACTCCAGACCAGACGAGGCAGCCATTCCGGACCCGGGGTTCCGCTATGGTACTGCAGTTTTGTATCGGGGAACGCCAGCCAGCAGACCACCAGCAGCGAAAGCACCATCACCAGCGCCAGCGGTGCCATTTGCCAGGTAAAAGCGGCAAACGACAGGCCTGAGCGACCCCAGAGAAGAATGTTTTGCGGGTTACCGATGGGTGTCAGAAGCGAACCGGCATTCACGGCCAGTGCCTCAAAGATGATCAGGCGGGAGACCGGGATCTCGCAGAGCCTCCGCAGCGTGAGCGTCAGCGGCACCACAATGAACAGCGCCACATCGTTAGTCAGGAAGGTGGACAATACCGCAGCGGAAAAGACCATAAACAGGGCCAGTTTGCGCTCAGTGGCAAAGCGGCGCACCATTTTACGCCCCAGTACATCAAAGTAACCGCTCAGTTCCACCCCTTTGGTGAGCATCATTAAGCCGCTCAGGGTAATTATCGTACGCCAGTCAATTACCGCAGGCCAGGTCTGTGGCGCGAACGGTACAAAAGCACTCAGCCCTGCACCAATAATTAATAAAAGATGAAAAAAACGATCGCGAGCCAGTGCCTGGAGTCCGGGAAGCCTCATTCTGCAGAAATCCCGGCGTTGAGTGTAAATTCGCGGAATTTCGCCAGCGTCTCTTCACTGACATGGTGCTCTATTCCTTCCGCATCACGACGGGCAATTTCCGGGCTGACGCCCAGCACCAGCAAAAAATGCTCGACGATTTGATGGCGCTCGCGGCTCTCCTGCGCCAGCTTTTCCCCTTCCGGCGTCAGGAATACACCGCGCCAGGGGATCATTTCAATTAAGCCCACAGATGCCAGCCGTTTTAACATCTTGGCAACGGTGGGTTGCGAGACACCCAACCTGGCCGCCATATCAACCTGACGGGCTTCTCCCACTTCACGGATCAAATCGGAAATCAGCTCGACATAATCATCGATCAGTTCACGCCGGTGCGCTTCACGTACCTGGCGAAAACCTTCGACATGTTCTTCGACATTCACCAGTTGCGTCGTTTTTATTATTGTTGGCTTACCTGCGCGACGGTTCATTGCACTTCCTCAGTAGGGTGACGCTTCCAGCGCCCGGAATCGAGAACACACATTGTAAACCATCACTTCACAAGCACAAAAAATTAACGAAATAGCCATAGCTATAAAATATAGCCTGTGCTATATCTGTACGTAATGCAGTCACCTTTCACGGATCGAAGGGGTCAAAAATCAGGAGGTCTTATGAATGAATTCAAGAGGTGTATGACCGTGTTTACTCACTCTCCTTTTAAAGTACGCTTAATGCTGCTGAACATGCTGTGCGATATGTTTAGTCAGAAACCGCATCAGGACGATAAACCTTCCCACTAAGCGGCGTCGCGGTACGCCGCTTCATTTTTCCGTCATAATTCTTCCGTAAACTGGCTCCAGGCCGCGTAATTCCCGATCTTTTTCACGGATTTGCAATCCCCTTCGCAAAACATCTGCTTAGCAACTGTTGACCTTAGTTAACGCTCGCACTATCTTCTTGCTGCCCTGCACAATTTGCGGCTCGCTGAAGCGGACCCTCATTCCCTCTCCACGCACTGTCAGGCAGGTTTTGACCCTCGACGCCAGGGTGAGCACATGGCGTTTTCATGCATGATAGTGACCTATGAATTTAACCCTGAAAGAAACACTTGTTACCCGCAGCCGGGCCTTAAGCCCGTGGACGGGGTTCTACTTTCTGCAATCGTTGCTGATTAACTTTGCGCTGGGCTATCCTTTTAGCCTGCTCTACACCGCGGCCTTCACCTGCATACTGCATTTACTGTGGCGGAGCGCTCCGTGCGTGCAGAAAACGTTAATCGGGCTCTGTTCGCTGGTCGCCGCCTTCTATTTCCCGTTTGGCCAGGCCTATGGCGCGCCAAACTTTAATACCTTGCTGGCACTACACTCGACCAATATGGAAGAGTCGACAGAGATCCTGACGATCTTCCCGTGGTACAGCTATGTGGTTGCCCTGTTCATCTTCGCGCTTGGCGTTATTGCCGTTCGCCGCAAAGCGGAAGAGAAAAAAACATGGAGCAAAATTGAACACCTGTGTCTGGTATTCAGTATCGCCACTATTTTTGTCGCCCCCGTGCAAAATCTTGCCTGGGGAGGTGTATTTAAGCTGAAAGATACCGGCTATCCGGTATTCCGTTTTGTAAAAGACGTCGTCGTCAACAATCAAGAGGTTCTCGACGAACAGGCACGCATGGCCGAGCTTTCCACGATGAAAGACACCTGGAACGTGCTGGCCGTAAAACCGAAGTACCACACCTATGTCGTGGTGATCGGCGAAAGCGCACGCCGCGATGCGATGGGCGCGTTTGGCGGACACTGGGACAACACGCCGTTTGCGAGTACGGTCAATGGCACCCTGTTTACCGATTATGTGGCGGCCAGCGGCTCGACGCAGAAATCACTTGGCCTGACGCTGAACCGCGTGGTCGATGGTAAACCGCAGTACCAGGATAACTTTGTCACTCTGGCTAACCGTGCAGGTTTCCAGACATGGTGGTTCTCCAACCAGGGTCAAATTGGCGAATACGATACGGCCATCGCCAGTATTGCAAAGCGTGCCGATGAAGTGCAGTTCCTGAAAAACGGTGATTTCCAGGCCGATAAAAACACCAAAGATGAAGCGTTGCTGAAAATGACGTCTCAGGTCTTTGCCACTCAGCATACCCAGCCTCAGTTGATTGTTCTGCATCTGATGGGCTCACACCCGCAGGCATGCGATCGCACGCAGGGAAAATACGCTGAGTTCGTGCAATCCAGAGAGACCTCATGCTACCTCTATACCATGACGCAAACCGATGATTTGCTCAGCAAGCTGTACGACCAGCTCCGCAATACTGGCAACAGTTTCTCGCTGGTCTATTTCTCGGATCACGGGCTGGCGTTTAAGGAACGTGGCAAAGAGGTACAGTACCTGGCCCATGATGACCAGTTCCAGCAGAACTTCCAGGTGCCGTTTATGGTGCTGTCGAGTGATGACAAAACGCACCGCATCATCAAAGCGCGTCGTTCCGCGAATGATTTCCTGGAATTCTTCT
The DNA here is from genome assembly GCF_014103115.1 of Enterobacter sp. RHBSTW-00901. NCBI lineage: Bacteria > Pseudomonadati > Pseudomonadota > Gammaproteobacteria > Enterobacterales > Enterobacteriaceae > Enterobacter > Enterobacter sp. RHBSTW-00901. The sequence continues at coordinate 4,328,784 of NZ_JABXPB010000001.1, read as the reverse complement.
CGCAGTGGACGGGGATTACTGCGGAACAGATTAAAAATAGTTACCCGTTTGTCTCAGGTAAGAAGGCTCCCCCAGTTTACATTACCAACTTCAAGTTACAGAAAGTTGACTATACCCATCTGGGAACGGATGTATTCGATATAAAGAGTAAGTGACATCTTCCACAAGCCCAAAAGGCTGCACGGACGCCCCCCCTCTCCTCTTTGGGGAGAGGACTGGGATGAGGGGAAATAGCAAAAAAAAATCCGCCACATTGGGCGGATTTTTTATTGGCTCACCGGAGTGATTAGAAGCGGTAACCTACGCCCGCGATCCAGGTGCCAACGTCAACGCTGCGGATACGGCTCTGCTCATAGGAGAAGTCCAGAGCAACGTTTTCGATTGGGTTGAACTGCAGACCCGCACCGTAAGAGAAACCGTAGTCGCTGGTGCTTGCAGTGCGGTTAGCACCTTCGTTTTCGGTCTGCTGGAATTTACCGTAGCCAACACCAACAACACCGTAGATGCTTGCCCAGTCGTTCAGACGGTAAGCAGGACCTGCGGTAATACCGTAGTACTGGCTCTTGTTATAAGCGCTGTCGTCGAAACGGTCTTTTTCAGTGTAAGTAAAGGAACCGATCACACCCAGCGGGCTGTTGTCCTGCTCGTAGCGGTATTTCAGGTTGAAACCGTTAGCTTTGTTCATCACGCCCTGCATATCGCTCTGAGCGTAACCACCGGTAACGGTAGAAGTAGCAGCTACAGCGGTACCTGCGGAAACAGCCAGAACTGCGGCCAGTGCTGAAAGACATGCAATTTTTTTCATAACCACCTCAAATGTGCTTCAAGTAAATCCGTAAGTTTTCAATATATCAAAAATTCTTGTGAAACTCTTTGTGATTCGTGATGTCTAACAAAACCTTTCCTGTAACAGAACATTTCCAGCTTTAGCTATCTCATTCAAATAACATAGAATTTCCACTTCAAAACACCAATAGTGCGCGCCTGTGCTGTTACATTCATCCAGATTATTCCTAATCAGACAGACGATAAATCCACCCGCGCTTAACCATTTTACGGATCTCACACCGTTTTTTTTCAACGGGGCCTCAACCGTTACGGCATATTTCCATTACACTGCAGCTTTTACCCCACTTGACATAAACTGACGGGAGAAAGGATGCCAGGGTCACCCCGCAAGGCTTCAGTATGGTTGCCGGTTGCTGTAATACTCATCGCGATGTTGTCCATTCAAAGCGGCGCATCGCTGGCAAAATCGCTGTTTCCACTGGTCGGTGCACCGGGCGTCACAGCGCTGCGTATCGTATTAGGGACCCTGATTCTGGTGGTCATCTTCAAACCCTGGCGATTGCGCTTCAGAAAAGAGCAGCGTTTACCTCTGCTGTTTTACGGGCTGTCGCTGGGGGCAATGAACTATATGTTCTATCTCTCCATCCAGACCATTCCTCTGGGGATCGCCGTCGCGCTTGAATTTACCGGCCCGCTGGCCGTAGCGCTCTTTTCTTCTCGTCGTCCGGTCGATTTTATCTGGGTTGTGTTAGCCGTTCTGGGGCTATGGTTCCTGTTACCGTTGGGTCAGAATGTCTCACACATTGATCTGAAAGGTGCGGCGCTGGCACTGGGTGCAGGAGCCGGCTGGGCGGTTTATATCCTTTCTGGCCAGCGCGCCGGGGAAGAGCATGGCCCGGCGACCGTCGCACTGGGCTCATTAATTGCTGCCATCGTCTTTGTTCCAATCGGCATGGCGCAGGCTACGGCATCCATCTGGCAATGGTCGGTCATGCCCATCGGGCTTGCTGTCGCCATTCTGTCAACAGCACTTCCCTATTCTCTGGAGATGATTGCCCTCACGCGTCTCCCGACACGCATATTTGGCACACTGATGAGCATGGAGCCTGCACTGGCCGCCATCTCCGGTATGGTTTTCCTCGGAGAAACCCTGACATTCACCCAGACGCTGGCACTCTGCTCCATTATTGCCGCATCTATGGGATCCACGCTCACCCTGAATCGGGAGAGCAAAGTCGAAAAAGTCGATATTAACTGACGCACTCTATTCTGCATGGCTAAATAGCCATGCAGAATAGAAGCCAGAACCGCTCACTGAATTATTTCCTCACATTTTTGACATCACCACGAAATAAAATTGCAGATAACAACACTTACCAACGCAATTATAAAAACCATCTCATAAAATAAAAAATCACCATAAAAACAATGCACTAATAAAAAACAATGTGCTTTACTATTAAAGCGATAGGCAACACCAAAACTGTACTGCATAAATCCGGTGCTATACTCAATCTCGTTAATTCATGGGGCACTAACATCAAGAGGATATGAGATTATGAGTACCGCTAAGCTGGTGAAAACAAAAGCGTCTAATCTGCTTTATACCCGCAACGATGTATCAGATAGCGATAAAAAAGCGACGGTTGAGTTGCTTAATCGTCAGGTGATCCAGTTCATTGACCTGTCGCTGATCACCAAACAGGCCCACTGGAACATGCGTGGTGCAAACTTTATTGCCGTACATGAAATGCTGGATGGCTTCCGTACAGCACTGACCGATCATCTTGACACAATGGCAGAGCGTGCCGTGCAGCTGGGGGGCGTAGCCCTGGGCACTACGCAGGTTATCAACAGTAAAACGCCGCTGAAAAGCTACCCGCTGGAGATCCATACGGTTCAGGATCACCTGAAAGAGCTGGCCGATCGTTATGCGGTTGTCGCCAACGACGTCCGCAAAGCCATTTCTGAAACGAAAGACGAAGACACCGCTGACATTTTCACTGCCGCCTCTCGCGACCTGGACAAATTCCTGTGGTTTATTGAATCTAACATCGCGTAATTCCTGTGCATTTTCTCCCAAACCCTCGCCACCGGTGAGGGTTTTGCACATTTATGGTGCGCATTTTTTTCCTGAGACAGTGCAAAAGTGAAGAAAATGTAATAATCACCTCACACAACCGTTAATGGAAGATTGTTTTTTCGTCAGAATTTGCGCTAAATAGCACCCCGTCAGTTGCGTCAAACGAAGCGCACCAAAATGGTGCTCCATCCTGGTGCAACAGAACATCATTGCCACATTTATTGTGCAATGCATGACACCATCCCCTTTGAAAAACAATGGCTTGTAAAGTTGGCACGATTTTTTCATTGTGCCTGTTGTTCTCGCAGGGGATCGCCCCGTGGATATAAAAGGAAATGCTATGAAGTCTGTATTAAAAGTTTCACTGGCTGCACTTACCCTGGCTTTTGCGGTGTCTTCTCAGGCTGCCGACAAACTGGTTGTAGCGACCGACACGGCGTTCGTTCCGTTTGAATTCAAACAGGGTGATAAATACGTTGGTTTTGATGTGGATCTGTGGGCTGCGGTAGCAAAAGAGCTCAAACTGGATTACACCCTGAAGCCTATGGATTTCAGCGGTATCATCCCGGCACTGCAAACCAAAAACGTTGATGTAGCACTGGCAGGCATCACCATTACTGAAGAACGCAAAAAAGCGATCGACTTCTCCGACGGCTACTACAAAAGCGGCCTGCTGGTGATGGTGAAAGCCGATAATAATGACGTAAAAAGCGTGAAAGACCTCGACGGTAAAGTGGTGGCAGTGAAGAGCGGCACGGGTTCCGTTGATTACGCGAAAGCTAACATCAAAACCAAAGACCTGCGTCAGTTCCCGAACATCGATAACGCCTACATGGAACTGGGCACCAACCGTGCTGACGCTGTTCTGCACGACACCCCTAACATCCTGTACTTCATCAAAACAGCAGGTAACGGCAAGTTCAAAGCGGTAGGTGAATCTCTGGAAGCACAGCAGTACGGTATTGCGTTCCCGAAAGGCAGCGACGATCTGCGTACCAAAGTTAACGGCGCGCTGAAAACCCTGAAAGAGAACGGCACGTACAACGAAATCTACAAAAAATGGTTCGGTACCGAGCCTAAATAATTATTCTTAAAAAAATAATGTTCACTCGGGGGCGACCTTTCGCCCCTGATATTTTTGAAACACGGTAACAGTAACAGGAAACTATCATGCAGTTTGACTGGAGCGCCATCTGGCCTGCCATTCCTATCTTGCTTGAAGGCGCTAAAATGACCCTGTGGATTTCGGTCCTCGGTCTGGTTGGTGGGTTGATTATCGGTCTTGTCGCCGGTTTCGCCCGCACCTACGGCGGCTGGATTGCAAACCACATCGCACTGGTTTTCATCGAAGTGATCCGCGGCACCCCTATTGTCGTCCAGGTCATGTTCATCTATTTCGCCCTGCCAATGGCCTTTACTGACCTGCGCATTGACCCGTTCAGTGCCGCCGTCGTGACTATTATGATCAACTCCGGTGCCTACATCGCGGAAATTACCCGTGGTGCCGTTCTGTCGATTCATAAAGGTTTCAGCGAAGCTGGTCTGGCATTAGGTCTGTCCCGTCGCGAAACGATCCGCCACGTTATTCTGCCACTGGCGCTGCGCCGCATGCTGCCACCGCTGGGTAACCAATGGATCATCAGTATTAAAGATACGTCGCTGTTCATTGTTATCGGCGTTGCTGAACTGACCCGTCAGGGCCAGGAGATTATTGCGGGCAACTTCCGTGCACTGGAAATCTGGAGTGCGGTAGCCGTTGTCTACCTGGTCATCACTCTGGTTCTGAGCTTCGTTCTGCGTCGTCTTGAAAGAAGGATGAAAATCCTGTGATTGAATTTAAAAACGTTTCCAAGCACTTTGGCCCAACCCAGGTGCTGCACAATATCGATTTGAACATCAAACAGGGTGAAGTGGTGGTCATTATCGGGCCATCCGGCTCCGGTAAGTCCACTCTGCTGCGCTGCATCAACAAGCTGGAAGAGATAACCAGCGGCGATCTGATCGTCGATGGTCTGAAGGTGAATGACCCGAAAGTGGATGACCGTCTGATTCGTCAGGAAGCGGGCATGGTGTTCCAGCAGTTCTACCTGTTCCCGCACCTCACGGCGCTGGAAAACGTGATGTTTGGCCCACTGCGCGTGCGCGGTGCCAACAAAGCGGCTGCAGAAGCGCTGGCAAAAGATCTGCTGGCCAAAGTTGGCCTGGCAGAACGTGCGCACCACTACCCTTCAGAGCTGTCCGGTGGTCAACAGCAGCGTGTGGCGATTGCCCGTGCGCTGGCAGTTAAACCGAAAATGATGCTGTTTGATGAGCCAACCTCGGCGCTCGACCCTGAATTGCGCCACGAAGTGCTGAAAGTCATGCAGGATCTGGCAGAGGAAGGAATGACGATGGTTATCGTCACCCACGAAATCGGCTTTGCTGAGAAGGTGGCTTCCCGTCTGATCTTTATTGATAAAGGTCGTATCGCGGAAGACGGTAATCCGCAAGAACTGATTGCAAACCCGCCAAGCCAGCGTTTGCAGGAGTTCCTGCAGCACGTGTCGTAATACGCCAACGTTCGAAAAAGCCGGGTATGCGAATGCAGAGCCCGGCTTTTTTTTCAGAGTGTTCTCTGGCGTATCGTTCACCACACAGCCGCCGTAAACCGGGGGAACAAGCCGGAGAGTGGCGACGCCTTCCCCGGTCTGTGGATTATTTACGACGTTTGTTATCGTCCATAAACGACCAGGCGATAAAGCGGCTCTGTTTCTGGCCTTGCGCCATCTCTTTTTTCACCACTTTCACCGCGCCAGCTTCGCTCAATGCACGGTAGAGTGGCGGCAGGTTATCGCCACGGGACACCAGGGTTGTAAACCATTTAACCTGACGGCCGAACGGTTTACTTTCTGCAATCATGCGCAGAATAAACGCTACTTCACCGCCCTCGCACCACAGCTCCTGCTGCTGGCCACCGAAGTTCAGCGCGGCATCTTCATCCTGACCCAGATTGCGACGCTTACGCTCGCTGCCCGCGCGGGCGGCAGCCGCTGAATCATGGAATGGCGGGTTGCACATTGTGGCATCGTACTGTTCATTCTTGTGAATAATGCCGTTGAAAATGGCATTCGCCTCTTTCTGCCTGCGCAGACGAATGGCCCGGCTTAGCCCCGCATTCGCGTTAACGATCGCCTGCGCGCTGGAAAATGCCTCTGCACCGATTTCACTGCCGGTAAAGCGCCAGTGATATTCATGGACACCGATCAACGGGTAAATCAGGTTCGCCCCGGTACCGATATCCAGCACGGTGGCCTGTTGCGGGATCACGCCGTCATGATCTTCTGCCAGGAGATCGGCAAGATGGTGGATATAATCGGCACGCCCCGGTACGGGCGGGCAGAGAAAGCCTTCCGGAATATCCCAGTGCGTGACACCGTAAAAATGCGCCAGCAGCGCTTTATTCAGCATTTTGACCGCCAGCGGGTCAGCAAAATTGACCGAAGGTTCACCGGCAGGCGTCTGCACAATGAAGTCCTGCAGCGGAGGACAGCTTTGGCACAGCGCCTTCATGTCGTAGCGGCTGCGGTGGCGATTTCGTGGGTGCAATCCCGGCTTTTGGGAAGTCATGGCATTCTCCTTTAAACAGCGGCGTAAGATACCCTTTGCAGACCCAGCGGTAAATATCTCTGTTCAATACGCAAAAACACGCCATAAATCAGCAACCTCTATGTCTATGATCTGTCAATAAATTGACAACTATTTTTGTTCAAAAAATAAGCAGATCATCATCAAATTTTTGCGCTAAATCACACTCTCCAGGCTTCTAAACTTAAGGTGAGTCACCCGTTGTTTCCCCTGAGGATGTGATTATGAAAAAGTATCTGACCCTTGTTGTTATCGCTGGTGCACTTGCAACAGTATCATTCTCCGCCTGGTCAGTTCAGTCTCTGACAAACAGCACGGATACCAGTCAATTGCGACCTGCAGGCTCGGTTTCTGTCAGCAATGCGAGCAACCTTGACGACCTACAGGATAAGCTGGCTGAAAAAGCACGTGAGCAGGGTGCGAAAGGATTTGTGGTGAACTCCGCCGGAGGGGATAACCATATGTATGGTACCGCCACTATCTATAAATAAGCGCCTTCCTGCCATCAGACTGCATCTGCCTGCCAGATGCAGTTTCTCTTTTCTCGCTCCCCGGTTGTATAATTTTTAATCCCATCTGACTTACACAGGAGGATGCAATGGCTTCCGGTTGGGCAAATGACGACGCCGTTAACGAACAAATCAACAGTACAATTGAAGATGCAGTTGCTCGCGCTCGTGGTGAAATACCACACGGCGAAAGTTTATATGAATGTGAGGAATGCGGAGATCCTATCCCGGAGGCTCGCCGTAAAGCCATTCCTGGCGTGCGGTTATGCATTGCCTGCCAACAGGATAAAGATTCAAAAAACTCATCATATGCGGGATATAATCGCAGAGGTTCAAAGGACAGCCAGTTACGTTGACTTTCCTTTACCTAAGTAAACCCTCTGAGTTGTTTCCTTTACGCTCACGATTTTTAGCTGAACACGTAGCAAAATGTGCCCTTCTCCATCGCTCTGTAAAGTGCAGCAACAAGAAGTGTAAATTACCCTCCTGAATTTATTAATATTCAATAAGTTATTTGTCATTCAGTTTTTTTGACCGACCACGTCAATTCTCTTCGATTTTCTCTGGTGAAAAAAAGCGTGATACTCATCACATCGACGGAACACCGTCCCCTAACAGAAACCTGCGAGAGATTAACAATGAAAACCATCAAATATGCTGTTGCTGCTGTTGCCCTGTCTGCTCTTTCTTTTGGCGTATTCGCTGCAGAGCCTGTCTCTTCTGCCCAGGCGCAGAGCATGAATAAAATCGGTGTGGTGAGTGCAGAAGGCGCAACCACGCTGGACGGTCTGGAAGCCAAACTGGCTGAGAAAGCCGCGGCTGCGGGTGCAAGTGGTTACACAATCACTTCCGCAAACAACGGCAACAAGCTGAGCGGTACCGCGGTTATCTATAAATAACCGAACGCATTATGCTCCACCCTCACCGTACCCTCTGGTGAGATGCTCCAACCCTCATTGACCCTGTTTGTTACCCTTGCTTGCCCGTCCGCCACTGGACGGGCTTTTTTTTTGCCTAAAACGCGCGTTCTACACGCTGCATACCAGCCTCGACCGTTTCCACTTCCCCGGTGGCCAACAGGCAGCAAGCCATCTGCAGTTTAATCGAGTGCGGAACGGGAACATGGCCGGCAAGGCATTGCTCAATCCATTGTGCAGTTGAGTGGGGATCTTTTACCTGCGGCAGAATGACGTCAGTATTTTCTTCCCCACGCTCAAGCACAGCGCGAGTGCCCGCAGCATCGATAAGCATCAGTTGCGGACAACGCAGCGGATTGGCGTACACCTCCCCTTCCGTGCCATGCATCAGTAAGGCTCTGCCACCGATATCCTCAAAAAATTTCCCGACGCGGGTCACATACTCAGGGTGTGACACGCTGGAAAGACGCAGCGCGGCATCTTCAGCAAACGGCGTCACCAGTTTCGCCAGCGTGTGCGCACTGTTACGCACGCCCATACGCCAGCGCATATCCAGCTGCTTTTCCAGCGGCGGGCAAAGCGCTTTGATAGGGATATAGACCGGTTGATGTCCATCCAGCTTCGCCTGCGCCTGTCCGGCATGCAGGGTGGGTTCGATACCCAACATGTCAAATATGGTCTCCGTCAGCACGCGGGTTGGATCTTCACTGACGCCATGCACCACCACCGGGAACCCGAGCTTGTGCAACAAAATTGCCAACAGCGGCGTCAGGTTCGCCAGCTTGCGCGCACCGTTATAGGTCGGAATAACGATCGGCATCGGTTTGGCCACAGGCGGCGTTAAGCGCAGGGTTTGTGCCTGCATCGCCTCATAAAAGCCTCGCATTTCAGCCTCACCTTCCCCCTTGATACGCAGCGCAATCAGAATGCCGCCCAGCTCCAGCTCGGGTACATCACCGTTCAGCATGTGGGTATACAGTGCACGTGCAGTTTCATGGTCCAGGTCGCGGGCATGATTTTTTCCGCGCCCTACCTCTTTGATAATTTTGCGGTAATCCACGACATCTCTCCTTACGGCATCATCTTGTTAACAATATAGCCCTGATGAAGACCTGGCCGATAGTATTTTATCAACACACTGAAATGATGAGAAAAAGCCAAACACAAGCAGAATTTAAATTATTTGTGATTTCTACAGAAGATTCTTAGACATGCATTTTTTGATTAAATAACCAGCGGAAAGTCATTGAGCGTCAACGGTGACAACGTCCAGGCAACGTTGTCACCCGACATACACCAGGATTTAATATGAACAAGGTCGCTTTAGGGTTATTTATCGCTGCAACGGTGGGATGTTCTGCATCTGCATTTGCGGCAACAAATGGTGAAGGTCAAATTAACTTTACTGGCGAAATCATTGATTCCGCATGTCAGGTCGTTAATGGGTTAAGTAATCCGCTGAATGTCCAGCTTGGCAAAGTATCTAAAACGGTATTTACCGGCGCAGGCTCCACCAGCACATTAACGAAGTTTGATATCCAGTTAACAAATTGTCCGGAAACGGTGACATCTGCTGCCATTAATTTTGGTGGTACACCAGATGCTAACAATAATTCTACTCTGGCATTATCGCCAGATGTGGATGCGGCAACAGGTGTTGCTATTCAGTTGGTTGATTCAGCAGAGCAGCCAGTGAGTTTATATACACCTTCCCAGCAATATCCGTTAGCGTCAGGTACGACTGTCAATAATCTGGAGTTCGGTGCGCGTTATATTCAGACTCAGGCTGCAGTGACTGCTGGCCCGGCTAACTCTGTTTCAACCTTCACCGTCATTTATAACTGATATTATCAATTCAGAGATATTAGCGCTGTTCAGGGGCTGATATCTCTTATTTTTTGTTGAGAAATATTTATGCGTCACGGTTATTTACTGAGTACTCTTTTACTGGTCGCAGCCACTGCACATGCAGGTGTCATTATCAATGGCACACGGCTGGTTTACCAGGGAGATAAAAAGGAATCATCTCTTGGTCTTTCAAACCCAGATACAACGGATTATCTGGTGCAGTCCTGGGTTGATTCTGGTGGTAAAAACCGGGCCAAAGCCCCCTTTCTGATTACTCCGCCTCTGTTTCGTCTGGATGCAAAAGAAGATAATGTTTTGCGCGTTGTGCGTACAGGTGGGAATTTACCGGAAGATCGCGAGTCGCTGTACTGGTTAAATATCAAAGCCATTCCCTCTTCAAAACATGTTGAAGGGATGAATACCCTGCAAATCGCCATCAACACCCGCATTAAATTGTTGTATCGCCCCTCCTCGATTCAGGGTAAGCCGGAAGATGTGGCAGATAAACTGGAATGGCATCGCGAAGGCAATGATCTGGTGGTCAATAACCCAACGCCTTTTTATATGAACTTCCAGAGCGTCACGCTGAATGGACAAAAAGTAAAAAAAGCAACCTGGGCCGTCCCGAAGACAGAAACACATTTTCCCCTTCCAGCGAATATGGGTGGGAATACCGTCGCATGGTCAATTATTACCGATTACGGCAGCATCAGCCACACCTGGTCTACATCACTCCATTAATCACTCTGTAAGCCGGTAATGTTAAATAATCATGTATAGCAATAACAAGCCTTGCACTTGCCAGATATTCTCATTGCTGCTCCTGTTGTGGGTGCTGGCAATGGCTATCTTTGCATCGCAAGTCCAGGCTGATGATTATTTTAACCCGGCATTACTGGATATTGACAATCCTCAACAGACCAGGACCGATCTGTCTGTTTATGAGAAAGGCCCGGGACAAGCACCAGGGAAATATCAGGTTTCGGTCTTTATCAATAATAATAAAATTGACACGCGCAATGTCACATTTAGATTACGAAAGGACAGTAGCGGAAATAATTCACTCCAGCCTTGCTTTACTTCGGATGAGTTAAAAAGTCTCGGAATTAAAATCAAAAAGTACCCCCGGTTAATGGCCAAAGGCCAGTGCGCAGACTTAAACGCGATCCCAGGGGCGTCCGCCACCTTTCATGTTCGTAACCAGCAGTTACTGCTCAGCATTCCACAAATCGCACTGGGTAAAGTTCCACGCGGCTATATTGACCCAAAAGAGTTCGATGAAGGGATCACTGCCGGCCTGCTCAATTACAGTGCGACAGCAAGCCAAAGCCATGCGCGTCAGCAGGGTGAGGAAGATACCAGCAGCCAGTATGTGAATCTCCGGCCTGGCCTTAACATTGGCGCATGGCGGCTGAGAAATTACTCGACATGGAACCGCAGTACCACGGGTAAAGAAGAAGAGCAAAAGTTCTCGTCCGTTTATACCTACGCCCAGCGCGATATTGTGGCGATGAAAAGCAGTTTGACGGTCGGGCAAAGCTCTTCTCCGGCTGACGTTTTTGACAGCGTACCCTACACCGGCGTACAGCTTAATTCCGACAGCGACATGCTCCCGGACAGCGAGAAAGGCTACGCGCCGATTATTCGCGGTACCGCACACAGTAATGCGCTGGTGATGGTGCGTCAGAACGGTTACATCATTTATCAAAATACCGTGGCTCCCGGGGCATTTGAAATTAACGATCTCTACCCAACCGGCAGCAGCGGCGACCTTCAGGTGACGGTGAAAGAAACCGACGGTAGCGAAAGCCATTTCGTGGTGCCCTACGCCTCCGTACCGGTGCTGCAACGTGAACATAACCTGCGCTATAGCGTCACTGCCGGTCGTTATCGCTCGTACGACAGCGACGTAGAGAAAACTCCGTTCGCCCAGGGCAGCGCTATCTATGGTTTACCCTACGGTTTTACGGCCTATGGCGGCGTGCAGCAGAGCAGCCATTACCAGTCACAGGCCATCGGTGCCGGTAAAAACATGGGCGATCTTGGCGCTTTTTCTATCGACGTTACGCGTGCAAAAGCCTTGCTGAAAAAGCAGCAGGCCAGTAAAGGTCAGTCCTGGCGCGTACGTTACAGCAAAGATTTCGCAGGGTCTGGCACCAACTTCTCTCTGGCGGGCTATCGCTATAACAGCAAAGGTTTCTATACCCTGGAAGACACGATGGAGTCGTACACCCGCTCAGACGACTGGTCTGCCCCCCAGCAGCGTCGCGCGCGCACAGAGGCCACCATCGACCAGACGCTTGGTGAAGGCTGGGGATCGGTGACGCTAAGCCTGGTCAAAGAGACCTACTGGAGCCAGAGCCAGGACATGACCTCCATGAGCGTCAGCTACAACAACAGCTGGCACGGCGTGAGCTACAGCCTGAGCTACAGCATGAACAAGAATACTAACGACAGCGATGAAGATGGGGAGTCCGTCACCAACGACAACCAGCTTTCCCTGAGTGTCTCCGTACCGCTGGATCACTGGATGCACAACACCTGGGCGACGTACAACCTGAACAACACCAAAGAGGGTACCACGCAGAACATTGGCCTGAATGGCACGGCCCTGCAGGAAGACAATCTTAACTGGAATATTCAGGAAGGGCTGAGCACAACCGGCAGCGGTAGCTCCACCAGCATGAATGCCGACTATAAGGCCACCTATGGCGAAGTGAGTGGTGGCATCAGTCAGGATAAATATCAGCGTACCGTCAACATGGGTCTGCAGGGTGGCGTTGTGGCACATGCCAACGGTATCACGCTAAGCCAGCCGCTTGGGGAAACCATCGCCCTGGTGAAAGCACCCGGTACACATGGCACCCATATCACCAACCAGACGGGCGTCGAGACCGATTTCCGTGGCTATACCGTCGTGCCATTTGTCACAGCCTATCGTCATAACACCATTGCGCTGGATACCGAAACGCTACCAGACGATGCCGACGTGACCCACGCCGCGCAGATTGTTACCCCAACACGCGGTGCTGTGGTGCGGGCCAGCTTCAATACTCGCGTGGGGCGTCGGGTACTGATGACGTTGACGCAAAACGGTAAACCGCTGCCCTTTGGCGCAACGGTCACCACCGACGATAAGGACAGCGAGTTTATTGTTGGCAACGACGGCCAGACTTACCTCTCCGGTTTACCTCAGCACGGAAAACTCTCCGTTAACTGGGGACAAGGTGCCAGCGAGCATTGCGTCGCTGAATACGCGCTAACGGATGAGAAAGATAAAACCAGCATCATTAATGCTGCCGCGCAGTGTCAGTGATCCACCGTTCAGGCTAAATATTATGCAATTGATTAAGCAATGTTTTTTTTTACTGATTCTGGGAACTGCAGCGTTATTTATGCCGCATGCGAAAGCGACCTGTACCACTCCGGATATGCCGAAAATGATTAACGTCGCCTCGATTTCGGTCTCCACAACGCTGGCTGTAGGGGCGATCATTCCCGGTTCGGAACAGACAGTGCATGTGGCGGGAAACTGCGATCAAAACATCGATAGTGGTCTGGAAATTGTCTCCTGCTATTACGGCACGGGTGCGGAAATCCCGGGCATGACTGGCGTTTATGACTCGGGCGTACCTGGCATTGGCATCGCGTTGATGAACGACAAGGGCCAGCGCATCAGTGGTGCGGGTGGCGTACAGTGTGATTCTCGCGGCACCCCCATTGGCTACGTCTCCAGCGACGGGCAGCAATCCTTCAGTTTTGACGTCACACTTGAGCTGGTGAAAACCAGCAATGAGATCGCATCAGGAATGTTGGCTCAGGCACAAACCCAGTTTGGTATTGGCGTATTTGGCCATGAGGGGATTGGCGAACCCAACGTTATCTCCTACGCAGGGAATGTCACATTTAACGAAGTGACCTGCTCGGTATCGCCAAAAAGCCTGACGATCACGTTAGGTGATTTCCCGGTCAGCGATTTTACAGGCACCGGCACGCTGACACCCGGTAAAACGTTTTATGTTGACGTCAATTGCACCGACACCGTTCAGCCTGAAGCGATGGTGACGAGTGCGAATGGCTACGAGACAGATTTTCCTGGCGTTATCAAACTGACCCCAGAAACTGGTGTCGCAACCGGGGTGGGAGTTCGTATGTTATATGATGGCGAAGTCCCTGTTTTCGGTACCTACAGGGACACCGCCGCAGTGGCACAGGCCAACCAGACGCTGGAGATCCCCTTCGAAGTGGCTTATGAGCAGATAGCCGCCGACGTAACCCCTGGTACTGCCAACAGCATTGCCACCATTACACTGGGCTATAAATGAAAAAGTATCTTCTGATTTTGCTTTTTGGCCTGGCGTATAACGCTATTGCGGACGATATTCAGGTAGAGATGCGGGGGAACATCTTCGCGAACACCTGCTCCGTAGACAGTGCCAGCCAAAATTTAACGGTCGATCTCGGCCAGGCGACGTCCGGGGATTTTAAAGACATCGGTGACACGGGAGTCTGGAAAAACGTTGATCTGACGCTCTCGAAATGCCCGGTCACCACAACGCTTGCCACCGCCACGTTTCACGGACAGGCGGACGGAGCACACCCGACGAAATTTGCGAATACCGGCACAGCTGGCGGTCTGGCTCTCGAACTGGCCGATCGCCCGGATAAAATGCTTATCGCCCCGGAGGCCAGTTTTAGCGTGCTGATTAATCAAAGCGATCATACGGCAGACTTCCCCTTAGCTGCGCGTTATTACGCCACCTCGATGCCCGTCACTGCCGGCACATTCAACAGCATCGTACAGGTGACCTTTACTTACCAGTAGGGCTGCGCCCCCTGGTACGGATGCTTTTTTTACGCCCCGCAGCCCGTTGTGCCGGGCGTTTTTTCACCTCAGGCACCTCCGGTTGCTCGATGGGGAAAACGGGCAACGCATTCAATAACCGCTGACCGTAGTTTTTGGTAAGCAACCGTTTATCATAAATCACCACCTCTCCCCAGCAGCCGTGGCTACGGATCAGACGCCCCACCTGTTGAATCAGGTTAAACGACGCAGCGGGCAGACTTTGCACCTCAAACGGATAGCGATTCAGGCTTTTCAGCCACTCTCCTTCGGTGATCACCACCGGGCTGTCGATGGGCGGGAAGGCTATCTTGTGGATATGTACCTGAGTGAGGTAATCCCCCTTCAGATCCAGACCTTCGGCGAAAGACTGCAACCCCACCAGCACACTGCGCTCACCGTTATCAATGCGTTTGCGGTGTAACTCAACCAGCCGATAGCGCGGCTGGTCGCCCTGAACAAGCAGGAGTAAACGCAGGTCGGTGACGTGTTCCAGAAAACGCTGCATCGCACGTCCGCTGGCGAACAGCACCAGCATGCCAGGGTATTTTTTGCTCTCTACCTGTTCGCGAAAATAGGCCGCCATCTCAGCAATGTGCTGCTCTTCGTTGTCGATAAGCGGCTCGTACTTCATACGCGGGATCACCAGCTTACCCTGCTCGCAGTGATTAAACGGTGAGTCCAGCGCCACAAAGCGGTCGCCAGCTTTTTCTCTCAGACCGCTCATCTCCTGCAAACGGGAGAAGCTGTTCAGGGAGCGCAGCGTCGCAGAGGTCACCACCACATGTGGTACGCTGCGCCAGATGAGCTTTTCCAGCTGGTCGGCCACGCGAATGCCCACGCAGTGGAAGAAAAGATGTACCTGCCCGTCTTTCGCTTCACGGGTGGCCCATTTGGTGACCGGTGCGCCGGAGGCCTGTGCCATGGAGGCCAGTCGCCAGAGCTTGCTTTGCGCTTCGAACATGCCGAGTGCGCGGTTCATCTGCAACAACACGCGATGCAGACGCACCACGTCATGGGTGCCCGTTTTCTCACTGAGATCGTTTAAGAACATCTCCGCCAGCCCGCGCAGCTTTTCAAGATGCTTTGCCAGCTGCTGGCAAATCTCCATCACCTCTTCCGGCAGTTCGCCCATGGCAAAGCGGTGCTCCGCTTCCTGCGTCGCCGGAAGGTAAAGGTTCAGGATATTGTTCAGTGACGAAATGAGCGTGTACACCTCTTCACAGTGCTCATTCAGCCGCTCAGGCACCGCCAGCGGCGGCGTAGTTTTCGGGCGGAACTGCTCCATGCAGGTTGCCACCAGCTTGCAGAACAGGTCGAGCTGCAGACGGAACCACGGGGCGGTAATTTCAGCGCTCATCTCCAGCGCATCCCGCGCCACATCAGGCAGATGATGGCCTTCATCGAGCACCAGCAACAAGTTTTTGGGTTCCGGCAGGACCGCTTCACTCTCCAGCGCGGCCATGACCAGAGCATGGTTTGCCACCACCACTTCTGCTTCCTGAATTTCACGCCGTGCAACAAAAAATGGGCACTCACGATAGTAGTGACAGTTGCGGTTCAGACAACTGGCTTTATCAGTGCTGAGCCTGCGCCACAAGTCGTCGTCAATCGCCTGATCGGTATGATCGCGCAGTCCATCCCATTTGTAGCTGTCGAGATCGGCTTTCAGCTTCGCACACCGATCCTGTTCAGCCTTATTGTTTGGCGTCAGTTCATCATCGAGAAACGCCAGCAGATCCTGCTGGGTGGGTTCGCTACTGGCGAGCGCCGCCAGGTTGCGTGGGCAGACATAACGCCCGCGACCAAAAGCGGCGGTAAAACGCAGTTCGGGAATAATTTTGCGCAGCAGAGGCAAGTCTTTGCTGTAGATCTGATCCTGCAGCGCCACATTGGCGGTGCTGACCACCAGCGTCTTTTGTTCTTCCCGCGCAATGGCAATGCCCGGGATCAGATAGGAAAGGGTTTTCCCGACGCCCGTCGGGGCTTCAATCGCCAGATGTCGTCCGTCGTCCCCGGCAAGCGTTTTTGCCACGTCAGCAATCATCTGCCGCTGTGGCGCTCGGGGGATAAAATCGGGGATCTGTTGTTGTAGCGCCTTATACCAGGCACCAATTTGCGCTTTGAGCGCCGCGGTTAAAGCCATCGGAAAACCTGAAATACTGTATAAACAGCCACTATTGTGGCACTTTCTTTCCGTTGCCGCAAAAAGAAAAGCCCGGCTTTACTGCCGGGCTTCCAGATTACTGCGCGTTAGCAGGTTTACGCGGGCGGCGTCGGCGCTGCCCTTCCCCTGCCGGTTTCCCTTCACCACTGCGCCACGGGTTTTCACCCGCCGGTTTAGCATCGTTGTTACGACGCGGAGGTTTAGCGGATGATTTTGGCGCACCACCTTCAGAGCGACGCGGTTGCTGACCACGACCGCCGCCACCCTGACCGCGACCACCGCCCTGACGACCGTTCTGGATCGGCTCCGCTTTGATGGATGGATCCACTTCATAGCCCGGGGTTTCGATACGCGGGATCTCTTTTTTCAGCAGACGCTCAATGTCGCGCAACAGTTTGTGTTCATCGACACACACCAGAGAGAGCGCTTCACCGGTGGCCGCCGCGCGGCCGGTACGACCAATACGGTGTACGTAATCTTCCGGCACGTTTGGCAGCTCATAGTTCACCACGTGTGGCAGCTCTTCAATGTCCAGGCCACGCGCGGCAATGTCGGTGGCCACCAGCACGCGGATATCACCGGATTTGAAATCAGCCAGCGCGCGGGTACGTGCCCCCTGGCTCTTGTTGCCGTGGATCGCCGCACTGCGAATGCCGTCTTTGTTCAGCTGCTCTGCCAGGTGGTTTGCACCGTGCTTGGTACGGGTAAAGACCAGCACCTGCTGCCAGTTACCCTGGCCAATCATCTGGGAAAGCAGTTCCCGCTTACGCTTTTTATCAACAAAGTGTACGTGCTGCGTGACCTGCTCAGAGGCGGTGTTACGACGCGCTACTTCGATTTCCAGCGGGTTGTGCAGCAGCTTTTCAGCAAGTGCCTTGATGTCGTCGGAGAAGGTCGCAGAGAACAACAGGTTCTGACGACGCGGTGGCAGCTTAGCCAGCACGCGGCGGATATCGTGGATAAAGCCCATGTCCAGCATGCGGTCGGCTTCGTCCAGCACCAGAATTTCAATTTGATCCAACTTCACCGCGTTTTGGTGTTCCAGATCCAGCAGACGGCCCGGCGTTGCCACCAGCACGTCCACACCACCACGCAATTTCATCATCTGCGGGTTGATGCTCACCCCACCGAAAACCACCAGCGAGCGAATGTTGAGATAGCGGCTGTACTCACGCACGTTCTCACCAATTTGCGCGGCCAGTTCACGGGTTGGCGTGAGGATCAGCGCCCGAACCGGACGGCGGCCTTTCGCGTGCGGCTGGTTTTTTACCAGCAGCTCTAACAGCGGCAGAGTAAAGCCTGCGGTTTTACCGGTACCGGTCTGAGCACTGGCCATCAGGTCGCGGCCTTCCAGCACGGCAGGGATCGCCTGCTTCTGGATCGGGGTTGGCTCGAGGTAACCCTGCTCTGCAATTGCACGCAGGATTTCCGGGTTCAGGCCAAGGGAATCAAAAGACATAAAAACTCCGAACCGCCCCGACCGTCACAGGTGTAGTTTTCAGGGAGATATAACGATAAAGGAGAGGACAAAAACCACAATGTCGCGAAGCAGCGGAGTGTAGCAGCTTTTGTGACGTGGCGCATAAAATATCCCTCAGCACGCCCTCGACGATACTGCGAATAAGGCATAATCTTAATCAATCGATTGATTAATTTTTAATGCCGTCATGAATATAACCCCGACCACCTCTAAAGATGAACAGGCCAAAAGCCAGCTTATCGCCGCCGCACTGGCGCAGTTTGGTGAGTATGGGTTACATGCCACCACGCGTGATATCGCCGCGCAGGCCGGGCAGAACATTGCGGCCATTACTTACTATTTTGGCTCAAAAGAGGATTTGTACCTCGCCTGCGCGCAGTCGATCGCCGATTTTATCGGCACGAATTTTCGCCCGCACATTGACGAGGCCTCCAGGCTGTTCAGTCAGCCGTCACCCGATCGTGCCGCTATTCGTCAGCTTATCCTCAATGCCTGCCACAATATGATCCGCCTGTTGACGCATGACGATACGCTGAACCTGAGTAAATTTATCTCCCGTGAGCAGCTCTCCCCCACTGCGGCCTATCAGCTGGTTCACGATCAGGTCATTGCCCCGATGCACACCCACCTGGCCCGGCTTATTGCGGCCTATACCGGGCGCGATGCCAACGATACAGAAACCATCTTGCATACCCACGCCCTGCTGGGCGAAGTGCTCGCCTTTCGTCTGGGGCGGGAAACTATCCTGCTACGTACTGGCTGGACACAATTTGATGAGGATAAAGCCGCGCAGATTAGCCAGGTCATCACCTGTCATCTCGATCTGATCCTGCAAGGCTTAACGCAAAGGAGCCTGAAGTCATGAAAAAACCTGTCGCCATCATTCTGGTGGTTGTTGTTCTGCTTGCCGCAGGTGTTGGTGGCTGGCTGTGGTATCAAAGCCATCAGGACAAAGGCCTGACGCTGTATGGCAATGCCGATATTCGTACCGTGAACATGAGCTTCCGCGTCGGTGGTCGTCTGGCGTCGCTCACCGTGGACGAAGGCGATACCATTAAAAGCGGGCAGATGCTGGGAATGCTGGACAAAGCGCCATACGAGAATGCGCTGATGCAGGCAAAGGCAGGGGTGTCTGTCGCTCAGGCGCAGTATGACCTGATGCTGGCAGGCTATCGCGATGAAGAGATTGCCCAGGCCGCCGCAGCCGTTAAACAGGCACAGGCGGCCTATGACTATGCGCAGAACTTCTATGCGCGTCAGCAAGGGTTGTGGAAAAGTCGCACGATTTCAGCCAATGACCTGGAAAATGCGCGTTCCTCCCGCGACCAGGCGCAGGCAACACTGAAATCCGCACAGGATAAATTAAGCCAGTACCATACCGGTAACCGCCCGCAGAATATTGCTCAGGCAAAAGCCAGCCTTGAACAGGCACAGGCTCAGCTGGCCCAGGCGGAACTGGATCTGCACGATACCACACTGGTTGCCCCCTCTGACGGCACGTTGATGACCCGCGCCGTGGAACCAGGCAGCATGTTAAGCGCGGGCAGTACCGTCTTAACACTGTCACTGACCCGTCCGGTGTGGGTACGCGCCTACATTGATGAACCCAGCCTCGGCCAGGTGCAGCCGGGCCGGGAGCTGCTGCTCTATACCGACGGTCGCCCGGACAAGCCGTATCACGGCATCGTCGGGTTTGTCTCCCCGACTGCCGAGTTCACGCCAAAAACCGTTGAAACACCGGATCTGCGTACCGCTCTGGTGTACCGCCTGCGCATCATCGTGACTGATGCCGACGACGCCCTGCGCCAGGGTATGCCGGTAACCGTAAAATTCAACGACGGGAAACGACATGAATGACACGGTTATCCAGCTCAACAATCTGGTAAAACGCTTCGCGGGCCTGGATAAACCGGCCGTTGCCCCGCTGAACTGTACCATCCAGAAAGGCTATGTGACCGGGCTGGTCGGCCCGGATGGTGCAGGCAAAACCACGCTGATGCGAATGCTGGCGGGGCTACTGAAGCCCGATGACGGCAGCGCCAGCGTACTCGGCCTCGACCCCATCCACGACGACAGTGCGCTCCACGCCATGCTGGGTTATATGCCACAGAAATTTGGTCTGTATGAAGACCTGACGGTGATGGAAAACCTGAATCTGTACGCCGACCTGCGCAGCGTTACCGGTGAAACCCGGCAAAAAACCTTCGCTCGTCTGCTGGAATTTACCTCACTTGGCCCATTCACTGGCCGGCTGGCAGGCAAGCTCTCCGGCGGGATGAAGCAGAAGCTGGGGCTGGCCTGTACGCTGGTGGGTGAGCCGAAGGTGCTGCTGCTGGATGAGCCCGGCGTGGGTGTCGACCCGATTTCACGCCGCGAGCTGTGGCAGATGGTGCATGAACTGGCAGGCGACGGGATGCTGATCCTCTGGAGCACCTCTTATCTCGATGAAGCCGAGCAATGCCGCGACGTGCTGCTGATGAACGAAGGCGAACTGCTCTACCAGGGTGAACCCACAACGCTGACGCAAAGCATGGCCGGACGCAGCTTCCTGCTGCACAGCCCGCAGGAGTCCAACCGCAAGCTGCTGCAGCGGGTGCTCAGGCTACCGCTGGTCAGCGACGGGATGATTCAGGGCCGCTCCGTGCGCGTGATCCTCAAAAAAGGGGCCACGGCAGCGGATATTCGCCACACACCGGGCATACCGGAAATAGACATTGAAGAGACAGCGCCACGCTTTGAAGATGCGTTTATCGATCTGCTGGGCGGCGCGGGCACATCGGAATCACCACTGGGCGCTATCCTGCATACGGTCGACGGTACGCCCGGTGAAACAGTGATCGAAGCGAAATCCCTCACGAAGAAGTTCGGCGATTTTGCTGCCACCGATAACGTCAATTTCGCCGTGAAGCGCGGTGAGATTTTTGGCCTGCTCGGTCCAAACGGGGCAGGAAAATCCACCACCTTTAAGATGATGTGTGGGCTGCTGGTACCCACCTCCGGCAAAGCGCTGGTGCTGGATATGGATCTGAAGGTCAGCTCCGGTAAAGCGCGTCAGCATCTGGGTTATATGGCGCAGAAATTCTCGCTGTACGGCAACCTGACGGTCGAGCAAAACCTGCGCTTTTTCTCCGGCGTTTACGGCCTGCGCGGACGGGCGCAAAACGAGAAAATCAGCCGCATGTGTGAGGCCTTTGGCCTGTCGAACATAGCGTCCCACGCCACCGACGAACTGCCGCTTGGATTCAAACAGCGGCTGGCGCTGGCCTGCTCGCTGATGCATGAACCGGATATTCTGTTTCTCGATGAGCCGACCTCGGGCGTGGATCCCCTCACCCGTCGCGAGTTCTGGTTGCACATCAACAGCATGGTGGAAAAAGGGGTGACGGTGATGGTCACTACCCACTTTATGGATGAAGCGGAATACTGCGACCGCATCGGGCTGGTCTATCGCGGCAAACTGATTGCCCACGGTACACCGGACTCGCTCAAAACGCAGGCCGCAGACGACAGCCAGCCCGACCCAACGATGGAGCAGGCATTTATCACCCTCATCCACGACTGGGATAAGGAGCATACCGATGCGCAGTAACGCTATTTCGTGGCGCAGGGTGCGCGCATTGTGCGTCAAAGAGACACGCCAGATTGTGCGTGACCCCAGTAGCTGGCTGATTGCCGTGGTGATCCCCCTGATGCTGCTGTTTATCTTTGGCTACGGGATCAACCTTGATTCGAGCAAGCTGCGGGTGGGCATTTTACTGGAACAGCAGAGCAAAGAAGCGCTGGACTTCACCCATGCCATGACCGGATCCCCCTATATTGACGCCACCATCAGCGACAATCGCCAGGCGTTGATCCAGAAGATGCAGGCCGGGAAAATTCGCGGGCTGGTGGTGATCCCGGTAGATTTCGACGCCAATATGGCGCGGGCGAATACCGACGCCCCCATTCAGGTGATCACCGACGGTAGCGAGCCAAACACGGCTAATTTCGTGCAGGGTTATGTGGAAGGCATCTGGCAGCTCTGGCAAATGCAGCGAGCCGAGGACAGAGGCGAAACGTTTGAACCGCTGATCGACGTGCAGACACGTTACTGGTTTAACCCCGCCGCCATCAGCCAGCATTTTATTATTCCGGGCGCGGTCACTATCATCATGACGGTAATTGGCGCGATCCTCACCTCGCTGGTGATTGCCCGCGAGTGGGAGCGCGGCACAATGGAAGCGCTGCTCTCGACTGAAGTGACGCGGGCAGAGCTGCTGCTCTGCAAACTCATCCCCTACTACTTCCTCGGCATGCTGGCGATGCTGCTTTGCATGCTGGTGTCGGTATTTATCCTCGGTGTGCCGTATCGCGGCTCGCTGGTGCTGCTCTTTTTCATCACCAGCCTGTTTCTGCTGAGCACGCTGGGGATGGGGCTGCTCATCTCGACCGTGACCCGTAACCAGTTTAACGCCGCCCAGGTGGCGCTCAATGCCGCCTTTTTACCGTCGATTATGCTGTCCGGGTTTATCTTTCAGATAGACAGTATGCCCGCCGTGATCCGCGCGGTGACGTACATTATTCCGGCGCGTTACTTTGTGAGTACGTTGCAAAGCCTGTTCCTGGCGGGGAATATTCCGCTGGTGCTGATTATCAACACCCTGTTTCTGATGGCCTCAGCGACGATGTTCATTGGGTTGACGTGGGTGAAGACCAAACGGCGACTGGATTAAGGAGCGAATATGTTTCACCGTTTATGGACATTGATCCGCAAAGAGCTACAGTCGCTGCTGCGCGAGCCGCAGACCCGTGTCATTCTGGTTTTGCCGGTGTTGATACAGGTTTTTCTGTTCCCGTTCGCCGCGACGCTTGAGGTGACGAACGCTACCATTGCCATCTACAACGAAGACAGTGGCAAACATTCTGTCGAACTGACCCAGCGTTTTGCCCGGGCGAAGGCTTTTACCCACATCCTGTTGCTGAAAAGCCCGCAGGCGATCCAGCCCACCATTGACACGCAAAAAGCGTTGCTGCTGGTCCGGTTCCCGGCAGATTTCTCCCGCAACCTGGACACCTTCCAGAGCGCACCGATGCAACTCATCCTCGACGGGCGTAACTCTAACAGTGCCCAGATAGCGGCTAATTACCTGCAACAGATAGTGAAAAATTACCAGCAGGAGCGGATGGAAGGTAAAACCAAACCCAATAACAGCGAGCTGGTAGTGCGCAACTGGTACAACCCAAATCTGGATTACAAGTGGTTTGTGGTGCCGTCGCTGATCGCCATGATCACCACCATTGGGGTGATGATCGTCACGTCACTTTCCGTCGCCCGCGAGCGCGAGCAAGGTACGCTCGACCAGCTTCTGGTTTCCCCTCTGGCAACCTGGCAGATTTTCGTCGGCAAAGCGGTTCCGGCACTGATAGTCGCCACCTTCCAGGCCACTATCGTACTGGGCGTTGGGATCTGGGCATACCAAATTCCGTTTGCCGGATCGCTAGCGCTGTTCTACTTCACGATGGTGATTTACGGGCTGTCGCTGGTTGGCTTTGGTTTGCTGATCTCAGCGCTTTGCTCGACGCAACAGCAGGCATTTATTGGCGTGTTCGTCTTTATGATGCCGGCGATTTTGCTCTCAGGTTATGTCTCTCCGGTTGAGAACATGCCGGTGTGGCTACAGGATCTGACGTGGATAAACCCGATTCGTCACTTTACGGACATCACCAAGCAAATCTATCTGAAGGATGCGAGTCTGGACATTATCTGGGGAAGTTTGTGGCCGCTACTGGTCATAGCGGCCACGACGGGGTCAGTGGCGTACGCGATGTTTAGACGAAACATTGCGTAGCTTTTTCTCTTTGGTGAGTAAAGAGACAACCGCAGGCCCTGCAAGAATGGCCAGACCGGCCAGGGCCAGCAACAGGTTGTTTTGCAGCACGCGTGACAGTAGCCACAGAACGATCATCGCCGCACCAAAATACCAGGTGGTGGTGAGCTCTTCGAGCACATCACCCACTTCGCGCCAGCGTGCTTCATGGTGACGCTGTAAGAACAGCATCGACAGCACGGTTACGCCGTAAAGCACACATAATCCCAGGCCAACACGCACCAGCGTGCCGCTCATCCAGCCCATCACCAGTACGGCCACGACCAGTAAATGCAACATTATCTGCCAGCAACTCAGGCCAGTTGCGACACGAACGCGTTGTTGCCACTTCATGGCTTCTCTCCTGAAGAATATTTCTCTGCTTATTCAGACTACCGCACTTTACGGAAAATTCCGTAACACCGCATCTTTTTGTGACGCCGACTACACTTTATTTTCATCAGGATAGTCATCCTGGAAGGCGTTTATGGCCCATAAAATACCGCTTTCTCGCGTAACGTGCTGACAATAAACATTCATGATAGCTTCATCGTATTTAACTGCTGCTTCATTTTATCAGCGCGGAGATCCACCTATGAAATGCGTCTGGCGGGAAGGTAACCGCATTACGCTGCTGGAAAATGGTGATAACTACTATCCGGCGGTTTTTGATGCCATCAGCCGCGCGCGGGAGAAGGTGATCCTCGAGACCTTTATCTGGTTCGAAGACGACGTGGGGAGACGGTTGCATGCCGTGCTGCTGCGCGCTGCACTGCGTGGTATCAAAATCGACGTATTACTCGATGACTATGGTTCACCGGATCTTAGCGATGATTTCGTCAACGCGCTCACCTCGGCGGGCGTGGTGTTCCGCTACTACGATCCTGGATCTCGCCTGTTTGGTATGCGCACTAACCTCTTTCGCCGGATGCACCGCAAAATTGTGGTTGTGGATGAAGCGATGGCGTTCGTCGGCGGCATTAACTATTCCGCTGAACATATGTCCGACTATGGAGCAGAGGCCAAACAGGATTACGCCATTCAAATTGAAGGCCCCGTGGTTCAGGACATCTTACTGTTCGAACTGGAAAACCTGTCGGGTAAAGAGGTCTCCCACCACTGGTGGGTACGCCGTCATCGCCCCGAAGAGAACCGGCATCCCGGAGAAGCGCAGGCGCTGTTTGTCTGGCGGGATAACGCTGAGCACCGGAACGATATCGAACATCACTACCTGAAAATGCTGGCGAAGGCGAAGCATGAAGTCATCATTGCCAATGCCTATTTCTTCCCCGGCTATCGCCTGCTTCACGCCATGCGTAACGCCGCCCGACGCGGCGTGCGCGTAAAACTGATTGTGCAGGGTGAGCCGGATATACCGATTGTGAAGGTCGGTGCGCGCCTGCTCTACAACTATCTGGTGAAAGGCGGCGTACAAATCTATGAATATCGCCGCCGACCGCTGCACGGCAAGGTCGCGCTGATGGACGATCACTGGGCGACCGTCGGCTCCAGTAATCTTGATCCGCTGAGTTTATCCCTTAATCTGGAAGCCAACCTGATCATTCACGATCGCCAGTTTAATCAGACCCTGCGCGATAACCTGCAGGGTCTGCTCGACAATGACTGCGTGCGTGTGGATGACTCGATGGTACCGAAACGCACCTGGTGGAATCTCGGAAAAAGCGTGCTGGCGTTCCACTTCCTGCGTCATTTCCCGGCGATGGTGGGCTGGCTGCCCGCTCATACACCAACGCTGGCACGTGTGGCTCCCCCTGTGCAGCCCAAAATGGAAACTCAGGATCGCGTAGAGGTGGAAGACGGAGAGAAAACCTGATGTTGACGGTTATTTGATACTGAAGAGCCGGAAGAAGAATGAGAAGGCGTTACAACGGGATTTAAGTCGGGTGGCGAAGCCGCCACCCGGCAAAACAACCTTAGCGACGGTTGCCCAGAATACGCAGCAGCATCAGGAACAGGTTGATGAAGTCCAGATACAGCGTCAGCGCACCCAGAATGGAGTATTTGCGCAGGTTTGAGCTGTCGCGCACGTCAATCTGCTCGCCAATGTTCTTCAGCTTCTGCGTGTCGTATGCCGTCAGCCCGACGAAGACCAGCACCCCAATGTAGGTCACGGCCCACATCAGCGCTTCGCTCTTCAGCCACAGGTTAACCAGCGACGCCAGCACAATCCCAATCAGCCCCATAAGCAGCATACTGCCAAAACCGCTCAGGTCACGTTTGGTGGTGTAACCCCACAGGCTCATCGCGCCAAACATCCCACCGGTCACCACAAACGTACTGGCGATGGACGAGTAGGTATAGACGATAAAAATGCTGGAGAGCGTTAGCCCCGTCAGTGCCGAATAGAGCATAAACAGCGTGGTTGCCATTCCGGCGCTGAGCTTCTGCACCATTCCCGACAGGACAAACACCAGCGCCAGCTGTGCAATAATCAGCCCAAAGAAGGTGATTTTGCTGGAGAAGATAAACATCATCAGTTCAGGCGTATTGGCCGCATACCACGCGATAAACGCCGTCAGCAGTAAGCCGACCGTCATCCAGCCATACACCTGAGCCATATACGTCTGCAGTCCGCTACGGGTCTGCTGTACTATCGAATCGGAACGCGGAAATCGGTCCATGATTCACTCCTGATTAAGTAGACACACACGTTAAGACTAACACATTTGCGTAAACCAACTACCAACGGCCGGCCGCTTGTTTGTCGCTGTCACGCGACTCAACCCAGCGGTCCCCCTCTGGTGTTGCTTCACGCTTCCAGAATGGTGCTTTGGTCTTGAGGTAATCCATAATGAATTCCCCTGCTGCGAACGCGCTGCTGCGATGGGCGCTGGTGACCCCAACAAAAACAATCTCTTCACCCGGCCACATCTCACCAATACGGTGGATAACCGTCACCCGTCCGAGCGGCCAGCGGCTGCGCGCCTGCCCGACAATCTCCGCAAGCGATTTTTCCGTCATGCCCGGATAGTGCTCAAGCGTCAGTGCCTTCACGCTGTCGCCGAGGTTGTGGTTACGCACTTTGCCGGTGAAGGTGACAACCGCACCATCTTCATCACGTTCGGCCAGCCAGCTGTATTCTGTTCCGACATTAAAACGCGCGTGGCCGACCAGAATTCGGGTTTCCGCCATTTCAGCCTCCTGTGACCGGCGGGAAGAAAGCGACTTCATCCCCTGCCGTGAGCGGATGGGTAAACTCGACCAGCGTCTGATTCACCGCGGCCAGCAACTTACCTTCATCCAGCGCCAGCGCCCAGCGGTCGCTTTGCGCGGCCAGATGCGTGCGAAGTGCGGCAACATCTTCAAAGGGAGCATCGAGCGTCAGGCTGTCGGTATTGACCAGCTCGCGTACCTGCGCAAAAAAGAGAACCTTAATCATGGCTGTCCACCTTAAAATCACCGGATTTGCCGCCACTTTTCGCCAGCAGGCGAAGCGGGCCAATCACCATGTCTTTCTGCACGGCCTTGCACATATCGTAGATGGTCAGCGCAGCAACCGACGCCGCCGTCAGGGCTTCCATCTCAACACCGGTTTTACCGGTTAAACGACACAGCGACTCAATGCGCACCCGGTTATGCTCTGGCTGCGCCTGAAGATTCACCTCCACCTTGCTCAGCATCAGCGGATGACATAACGGGATTAAGTCCCAGGTCCGTTTCGCCGCCTGGATCCCGGCAATGCGGGCGGTGGCAAAGACATCGCCCTTGTGGTGGCTGCCGTCGATAATCATCGCCAGCGTCTCTGGCCGCATGGTGACAAACGCTTCGGCGCGTGCCTCACGTACCGTTTCCGCTTTGGCGGAGACATCCACCATATGGGCTTCACCCGCGGCATTAATGTGGGTCAGTTGCGACATAACTTATTTCTTTAAATGAGGGTGGAAATTACACGGGCGGGTGCGGGCATCCAGCTGCGGCGCGATAATGTTATCCCACGCGGTGCGACAGGCTTTGGTGGAGCCAGGCATAGCGAAAATCAACGTGTTGTTTGCCACACCGGCCACCGCACGGGACTGCAACGTGGAGGTGCCAATCTCTTCAAACGAGAGCATACGGAACACTTCACCAAAGCCTTCCACTTCACGGTCGAACAGCGGGATCAGCGCCTCAGGAGCCTGATCGCCCGCGGTAAACCCGGTACCGCCGGTAATCAACACCACCTGCACCTCATCACCCGCAATCCACTGAGAAACCTGGGCGCGAATAGCATAACGGTTCTCTTTCACAATCGCTTTATCGACGATTTTATGCCCTGCTTCCTGTGCCGCCTCGCGTAGCCAGTGACCGGAGGTATCATCCTCTTCGCCACGGCGGTCGGAAACGGTCAGAATGGCAATACGTGTCGGGATAAATTCTGCGCTTACCTGACTCATCTTATGATTCCTTCTTAAGCCTGATTACCCGCCAATGTATGACAGGTTCTGAGTAATTCCGGTGTTGCCCTGATGCAGGAAGTGAGTTTGCTTTTTATGCGTCAGCGCTTCGGAAATGCGCGCTTCAAGCGCGTCCTGTTGAGCATCATCTTCCAGCAGATCGCGCAGATCGACGCCGCCATCGCCAAACAAGCAAAGATGCAGCTTGCCGACAGAGGAGACGCGCAGGCGGTTACAGCTGGCGCAGAAGTCTTTTTCATACGGCATGATAAGCCCGATTTCCCCTTCGTAATCAGGGTGACAAAAGACCTGCGCCGGGCCGTCGATACGCTGGCGGATCTGGTGGATCCAGCCGCGCTTCAGCAACTCGTCGCGCAGCACCATGCCGGAAATGTGATGACGACGGAACAGCTCACTGCCCTCGCCGGTTTCCATCAGCTCAATAAAACGCAATTGAATGCGACGTGGTTTGATCCACGCCAGAAAGGTGTCCAGTTGATGATGATTAACATCGCGCATCAGCACCGTATTGACTTTGACCTTGTCAAAACCGGCAGCAAACGCTGCGTCAATACCGTCCATCACCTGCCGGAACTTGTCCTGGCCGGTAATGGCGTGGAACTGGCGGGCATCGAGGCTGTCCACGCTGACGTTAATCGCCGTCAGGCCAGCATCGCGCCAGTTCGCCACATCACGGGCCATGCGGTAACCGTTGGTGGTCACCGCAATTTGACGGATACGCTCGTTTTCACGCACCGCCGCGATAATGTCAGGGAAGTCACGACGCAGAGAGGGTTCACCACCGGTCAGGCGGATCTTTTCCGTGCCGAGTTCAGAGAACGCCCGCGTGACGCGGCGCACTTCATCCACGGAGAGAAAGCCGTTATTGGTGACGCTGCCCGGTTTGTAGCCATCAGGCAGACAGTAGGTGCAACGGAAGTTGCACACATCGGTAATCGACAGACGTAAGTAGAAAAACTTACGCGCGAAAGCATCAGTAAGTTGTGAAGCCATGTACACCTTTCCAGATACGGGAGGCACAGTCATTTCTTTCTGTACCCTGGTGGCAAATCCGCCACGGCCAGAGCGCCATATCTTTCGACACAGGCACAAAGGCTAGAGTGTATGTTTTCAAATTTGAAAACGTGGTTAAGGCGATAGTAGCGCGGAAATCACCACTTCGCCATTATCGCCTTTCGCTATATAATTACCTTTATAGCGGTGTAATCGTGCATTTTCGCTACAGAATACGCAAAAACAGCACTTTCGCATTGATATACGTCATTTTGCGTCGAGTGAAGCATCGTCTTTTAGGGGTAGTTAGGGTACTGTTACGCTGTTCGAACGTAATAAGGAATGTGTATGCGCAATCGCACTTTTGCGGATCTTGACCGTGTGGTCGCTCTCGGTGGAGGCCACGGTCTGGGACGGGTAATGTCCTCTTTGTCTTCACTGGGCTCAAGGTTAACAGGGATAGTCACTACGACCGATAACGGAGGATCTACAGGACGGATCCGTCGTGCCGAAGGTGGGATCGCCTGGGGTGATATGCGCAATTGTCTTAACCAGTTAATCACCGAACCGAGCGTCGCCTCGGCAATGTTTGAGTACCGTTTTGGTGGTAATGGTGAACTTTCCGGGCATAACCTCGGAAATCTGATGTTAAAGGCGCTGGATCACCTGAGCGTACGCCCGCTTGAGGCCATCAATTTAATACGAAATCTGCTTAAAGTAGATGCATTCCTGATCCCGATGTCTGAACAACCGGTCGATTTGATGGCAATCGACGTGGAAGGCCATGAAGTTTATGGTGAAGTAAATATCGACCAGCTCTGCCTGCCGCCGAAAGAACTGATGACGTACCCGAGCGTTCCCGCCACGCGCGAAGCGGTGGAAGCCATCAGCGAAGCGGATTTGATCCTGATTGGCCCGGGCAGTTTTTATACCAGCCTGATGCCCATTCTGCTGGTCAAAGAGCTGGCCCAGGCGCTGCGCAGAACCCCTGCACCAGTGGTCTATATCGGTAATTTAGGGCGTGAACTGAGCCCGGCGGCGGCAGGCCTGACGCTTGCAGATAAGCTCGGCATCATGGAGCAGTACGTCGGGAAAAAAATCATCGATGCGGTGGTGGTCGGGCCGAAAGCGGATGTGTCAGGAATTAGTGCCCGCGTGGTGGTGCAGGAGCCGCTGGAAGCCAGTGATATTCAGTATCGCCACGATCGCCATCTGCTGCGCGAAGCGCTGGAAAAGGCGATTCAGGCGCTGGGCTGACAAAAAACCCCGGTGGCGCTGCGCTTACCGGGGCTACAAAAGACGCTAATCCCGTAGGCCCGGAAGCGCAGCGCCACCGGGAAAAAACGGCTCAGGACGCAGCAATAAACAGATCCCGCAACTGATGCAGCTGGTCACGGATTTGCGCAGCCTCTTCGAACTCCAGGTTCTGCGCGTGCTGCATCATCTGCCCTTCCAGTTCGTGGATTTTCTGCTGCAGCGCTTTCGGCGTTAGCTCAACGGTATCCGGCTCAACCACAGAACGCGCTTTACCGCGCCCTTTCGCTTTGGTCTTCGCAATGTTCTGACCCAGTGCCAGAATATCCACCACCTTCTTGTTCAGCCCCTGCGGGATGATCCCGTGCTCTTCGTTATAGCGCTGCTGTTTCTCGCGACGACGTTCTGTTTCGCCAATCGCTTTCGCCATCGACGGCGTAATTTTGTCACCGTACAGAATCGCCTTACCGTTGATGTTACGTGCGGCACGGCCAATGGTCTGGATCAACGAACGTTCAGAACGCAGGAAGCCCTCTTTGTCGGCATCCAGAATCGCCACCAGCGACACTTCCGGCATGTCCAGGCCTTCTCGCAGAAGGTTAATCCCCACCAGTACGTCAAACTCGCCCAGACGCAGGTCGCGGATAATTTCCATACGCTCTACGGTATCGATATCCGAGTGCAGATAACGCACCCGCTCCCCATGTTCTTCAAGATATTCGGTCAGATCTTCCGCCATACGTTTGGTCAGCGTCGTGACCAGCACGCGCTCGTTGATGGCAGAACGGATACGGATTTCAGACAGCAGGTCGTCAACCTGCGTGGCAACCGGACGCACCTCAATCACAGGGTCAAGTAAACCTGTCGGACGCACTACCTGGTCAACCACCTCATCACCGGATTTCTCCAGCTCGTAACTGCCCGGCGTTGCCGAAACGTAGATGCTTTGCGGGGCAAGTGCCTCAAACTCTTCAAACTTCAGCGGACGGTTATCCAGCGCCGACGGTAGACGGAAACCGTACTCCACCAGCGTCTCTTTACGGGCGCGGTCACCGCGATACATCCCGCCGATCTGCGGGATCGTCACGTGGGATTCATCAATCACCAGCAAACCATCTGCCGGAAGGTAGTCAAACAGCGTTGGCGGCGGCTCACCCGGCCCGCGTCCTGAAAGGAAGCGCGAGTAGTTCTCGATACCGGAGCAGTAACCCAGCTCGTTCATCATTTCCAGATCAAACTGGGTTCGCTGGCTTAAGCGCTGTTCTTCCAGCAGCTTATTGTTCGCCAGAAGCACCTTACGGCGATCGGCCAGTTCGTCTTTGATCTCTTCCATCGCCTGTACGATACGCTCACGTGGCGTGACGTAGTGCGTTTTTGGGTAGATGGTAAAACGCTGAATAACCGACTCAACATGTCCAGTCAGCGGGTCGAACAGCGACAGGCGTTCAACCTCTTCATCAAACAACTCAACGCGCAGCGCCATATCGTCCGATTCTGCCGGGAAGATATCGATAACCTCACCGCGCACGCGGAACGTACCGCGCTGGAACGCCTGGTCATTACGGGCGTACTGCAGCTCCGCCAGACGGCGCACAATCGCGCGCTGATCGATGATCATCCCCTGAGTCAGGTGCAGCATCATCTTCAGGTAAAGATCCGGATCGCCCAGACCGTAGATAGCAGAAACTGAAGCCACTACGATCACGTCACGGCGCTCCAGAAGCGCTTTTGTCGCCGACAGACGCATCTGCTCAATGTGTTCGTTCACCGAAGCATCTTTTTCGATAAAAGTGTCAGAGCTCGGGACATAGGCTTCAGGCTGGTAGTAATCATAGTAGGAGACGAAATACTCCACCGCGTTATCCGGGAAGAACTCTTTCATCTCTCCGTACAGCTGTGCCGCCAGGGTTTTGTTCGGGGCAAGCACCATTGTGGGGCGTTGCAGGTCGGCAATCACGTTAGCGATGGTAAAGGTCTTACCCGAACCGGTCACCCCCAACAGCGTCTGGTGTGCCAGCCCATCTTCCAGCCCCTCCTCCAGACGACGGATCGCCTCAGGCTGATCGCCTGAAGGACGGAAAGCAGAATTCAATTTGAACGGTTTACTCATGGGCGACAACCTGATGACGTAAAAAGCGGCAGGTGAGTAATTTTACTCGTTGTTGCCAGGAATGCCAGTAAAAAACACTGGATGAAAAACCAGTGGCGTGTCAGGATATTTAGAGTAGCGTGCAGATGATTAGCGCGTTACCGGTCAAAATTTAGACCGCGACAAAATAAAACACCAGCGAACCAGGGTTATCCCCAGAACTTTTTCTTTTTTAACATTTGTCAAGCCATGTAATGAAAGTTTTAGAGCAATGGATGACCGTTTGATTGCAGCAATTGCTTTTATCTAACAAATTGATTAATAAACGATATTTCCTAAAGCCGTGTTTCGCATCAATTTGGGCGTAACCCGCGTATTCTCTCGCTTATCGCGTGTTTTCTAACTCTAATACACATGGTTATCCACAGGAATGGTGGATAACTGCTTCCAGCCCGTACAGACCGCCACTCAGCAAATTCCCGGTTTTTCCCACCGGGCGGTGACAAAAAATTTTTATCACTCTTTTTTGATGATAATCAGTTGAGTTATTCATAACGCCCTGGTGAGATCTTACTCACAATTCCGCATTTTCGATCGCTGCACCACGACCCAACACCTCTGGCACTGTCGCTGTGCAATTCGGTAATCCACCGCCCGTCTGACGGTGACTTATTCCTAAAAAAGCCTCTTTTTTAATCAACTTAATGGTTCTGGCAGGCGTTTTGCACATTCCAGAAAGAGCCTTACCCGTACCCTTTTTAAGGAGAGAAAAATGTTGAGTCTGCGCGCAGTCAATCAGTTCTACGGAAGCCAACATACGCTATGGAATGTCGATTTAGATTTACCGCAAGGTTTATGCACGGGTGTCGTTGGCCTTCCGGGCATGGGCAAAACAACCCTGATCAATTGCATCACAGGAAATTTGCCCGTGGAGAGTGGCACCATCATCTGGCATGAAGCCGGTGCCCCACCGCAAGATTTACTCAGCCAGGCCCCCGAACAGCGTGCAGTGTCAGGGATTGGCTACGTTCCTCAGGACAGACGGATCTTTTCTCAGTTAACCATTGAGGAGAATCTGCACATCGCCATGCGGGCAACGGGAATTGCTGATCCTGCAGCAAAACGTGATGTTTATGACCTGTTTCCGCAGCTTTACTCGCTGCGACAAACCCACGCCAGGGGGCTTTCCCCTGACGACCAGTATCAACTTGCCCTCGCCAACGCGCTCGTGAACCGTCCACGCATACTGATCCTTGATGAACCGATGCATGGTGCAGGACACAGCTTCGCCCAGAAGCTGGGGCAACTGCTGGCGCGTCTTAACCGGGAATTAGGGATGACGGTGCTATTAGCCGAACAACAGCTGTCGTTTATCCGCCGGGTTGCAGATCGTTTTTGTATGCTGTATCGCGGGCGTAACGTGGCACAGGGCCACGTTAACGAGCTGGATGATGAGCTTATCGCTCACTGGATGTCACTGGAGGCAAGACGCTGAGATCGAGATAGTGTCCGGTTTCGGCACACTCTGCGTCGTCGGCAAGCCACGGGATCTCCCCGAGGAACGGCGCAGGAAGTGCCCGTTTGAGCGTTGCCAGATACTCATGATGGCGTTTTCCCGGGGCAACCACGTCGTTGGCTATCCAGCCCGCCAGACGCAGACCAGACTGTTGAATGGCGTGAGCGGTCAACATGGCGTGGTTGATACAGCCCAGCTTCACACCGACCACCAGGATCACCGGAAGCTGTTCTGCCTGCACCCAATCCGCAAACGTCTGATCGTCTGAAAGCGGCGTAAACCAGCCGCCCGCCCCTTCCACCAGCACCCAGTCAGCCTGGCTTTCCAGCGCCCGCAGCCCGGCAGACAGCACGGAAAAATCAATCGGACGGCCTTCGTCTGCACTGATGATGTGCGGTGAGGTCGGCTCAGCAAAGGTGTACGGATTTACCGCCGGATAGGCGAGCACCAGGCTGCTGTTACGCTGTAGCGTCAGCGCGTCGCTATTGCGCAAGCCTTCCGGCGTCATCTCGCTGCCTGAGGCTACCGGCTTATACCCGGCAGTGGTTTTTCCCTGCAGACGCGCAGCCTGCAGCAGCGCAGAACTGGCAACCGTTTTCCCCACTTCCGTATCCGTTCCGGTGACAAAATAACGTTCAGTCACGTTCGATAATCCCATGAAAAAGTTGATAAGAGAGCGGGAAGCGACCCCGCTGTTGCGGCCAGGCCTGTTCCAGACGCTGCAGCTCCCCACGGGTGAGTGGTTTTCTCTCCCGCCCGGCATGCAGGTGTGTTGCGCCTATCCCCTTCAGGGAGCGCATGGCGCTGAAAGCATCGCTGAAGTTGAGCGTGATGGTTTGCACTGCGCAGCGATAGCGCCAGCCTGACAACGCCTGCGTGACCTGGTCGTGGGATAAAAACCGGTTGGCATGCGGCTGTTCATCCACTGCGCGCCAGGCCTGATTCAGCTCCGGTAATGAGCTTTCCAGCAAGGTGGTAAAGGCCACTTTGCCCCCGGGACGCGCCACGCGATAAAGCTCACCGGCTGCCCGGTTCAGGCTGCTGCACCACTGCACCGCCAGATGGCTCCAGACGAGGTCAAACTGTGCATCCGGCAGCGGGATAGCCTCGATATCGGCCACCAGATAGCAGTCTGCCGCCTGTTGCAGTCGTGCCTCGTCAAGCATCTGAGCTGACAGGTCAATCGCCGTGACGTGGCTCCCCGCCTCGCGCCAGTAGCGGTTGTGACTTCCCGGGCCACAGCCTGCGTCCAGCACCTGTGAAAACGCGTTCTCACCGAGCGTGGCAAGCAGCCCCTGTGCGCTCTGGCGCTGCAGTTCATCGTGCTGCGAATAGCTCCTGGCTGCCCGGCCAAACGCCGCTGCAATGGCCTGCTTATTGACTGGCGACATGCAGTGCCTCCAGAAGAGCATCAATATCCTGTGCTTTGTGCGCTGCCGTCAGCGTCAGGCGCAGACGGGCGGTGCCCGGTGGCACGGTCGGCGGGCGAATCGCGGTGACCCACATTCCCCGTTCGCGCAGCGCCTGTGCCAGCGCTAATGCCCGGCTGTTTTCGCCGACAATAACGGGCTGAATAGCGCTCAGTGAGTCCGTACTCTGGAATGGCAGCGCCCCTAACCCCTGGCGAAAACGATGAATATGTTCCGCTAACCGCTGCCGACGTTCCGCACCTTCTTCGCTGCGGATCACCGCCATCGACGCGGACAACGCCACGGCCTGCGCGGGTGGCATACTGGTGCTGTAAATCAGATGTCGTGCGAACTGCAACAAATAATCGGCCACGGGATCGCTGCACAACACGGCAGCGCCGCTCACACCAAAGCCCTTGCCGAAGGTGACCACCAGTAGCTCCGGCTTCACGTTTTGCTGGTGCGCACTTCCCCGCCCTTCATCACCCATCACGCCAATACCGTGGGCATCGTCGACCAGCAACCAGCCATTTTGCTGTTTCGCCGCGTCATGCAACGCACGCAACGGCGCACTGTCACCGTCCATGCTAAACACCCCTTCCGTCACCACCAGCTGTTGTCCGGCGCAGGGTTTGTCCAGCAGGGTTGAGAGCTGCCCGGCATCGTTATGTGCAAAACGCCGCAGCTGCGCCGGGCTTAAATTTGCCGCCTCCAGCAGGGAGGCGTGGCTTAGACGGTCGGCAACAATCCGGTCATCTTTGCCCATCAGAGCGGCGATGACCGCCTGATTGGCGGCAAAACCCGAGATAAACAGCAGCGCACGCGGGTAACCCAGCCAGTCGGCAAGCGCCTCCTCCAGCGCCCGATGCGCCGTCGTATAGCCGCTGACGTGGCCCGAACCACCGCTGCCCACGCCAAATCGCGCTGCGCCATCCTGCCAGGCGCGAACGATTGCCGGATGCTGGCTCAGACCGAGGTAATCGTTACTGGAGAAATTACAAAACTGCCGATCTTCACGGGTGAGAAAACGGCCTGCGCCGTTTTCCACTACTCTGCGTACCCGAAAAGCATCCGCCGCCCGGCGTTCTTCCAGGGCGGAATTGATACGCTGTTGCCAGGTCATACGGCTGCCGCGTTGTAGAACTGTTCAGTGTCGGCGTTGAAAATCTGCTGTTCCAGTTGCTGCTGTTGCTCGTTGTCACCCGTCAGCACGTCAGTCTGATGCGGGTTCAGCCCCAGCTTGCGGAACAGCTGTACGTCTTTGTCCTCTTCCGGATTCGGCGTGGTCAGCAGTTTGCAGCCGTAGAAGATAGAGTTAGCCCCGGCCATAAAGCACATCGCCTGCGTCTGTTCACTCATCTGCTCACGACCCGCAGAAAGGCGTACAAACGAGCCTGGCATCATGATGCGCGCCACCGCGATGGTGCGGATAAAATCAAATGCATCCACGTCGTCGTTATCCGCCAGCGGTGTGCCTTTGACCTTCACCAGCATGTTGATTGGCACGCTTTCCGGCGGGGTTGGCAGGTTCGCCAGCTGCAACAGCAGACCGGCACGATCTTTCACCGTTTCGCCCAGACCAACGATCCCCCCGGAACAGACTTTGATGCCTGCATCGCGGACTTTATCCAGCGTATCCAGACGCTCCTGATAAGTGCGCGTGGTGATGATGTTGCCGTAAAACTCCGGCGACGTGTCGAGGTTGTGGTTGTAGTAATCCAGACCTGCTGCCGAGAGGCGCTGCGCCTGCTCTTCGTTCAGCGTGCCAAGGGTCATACAGGCTTCCAGCCCCATCTCCTTCACGCCCTTCACCATCTGCTCCAGATATGGCATATCGCGTTCGTGCGGGTTTTTCCACGCTGCGCCCATACAGAAACGGGTCGAACCGGCGTTCTTTGCCTTGCGCGCAGAGTCGAGCACCTGCTCCACTTCCATCAGACGTTCGGATTCAAGACCGGTTTTATAGCGCGCACTCTGCGGGCAATATTTGCAATCTTCCGGGCATGCGCCGGTCTTGATCGACAGCAGCGTACTGACCTGAACATGGCGCGGATCGAAGTGCTGACGGTGTACCTGTTGGGCTTCAAACATCAGCTCCAGGAAAGGTTTATTGAATAATTCAGTAACTTGCGACATCGTCCAGCGTGCGTGGTGAGCCATTGGGCTTCTCCAAAGGGTTTTGTTAATTTTCGGTTCGGTTTATACTCGTAAACCTAAAACTTTTCAAAATGGTTTACAAGTCGATTATGACCCAGGACGATCTCGCCTTCGACAAGCAGCATATCTGGCACCCCTACACCTCCACGACCACCCCCTTGCCCGTCTATCCGGTGGCTTCAGCTCACGGGTGTGAACTGCATCTCGCCAGCGGCGAAGCGTTGGTTGACGGGATGTCCTCCTGGTGGGCGGCCATTCACGGGTACAACCACCCGCGTCTGAATGCCGCAATGAAAACGCAGATTGACCAGATGTCGCACGTGATGTTCGGCGGGATCACCCATCAACCTGCGGTTGACCTTTGCCGTCGCCTGGTGGCGATGACCCCCGACGCGCTGGAGTGCGTGTTCCTGGCGGATTCCGGCTCCGTGGCCGTCGAAGTGGCGATGAAAATGGCGCTGCAGTACTGGCACGCTAAAGGTGAACCTCGCCAGCGTTTCCTCACCTTCCGCAACGGCTATCACGGAGATACCTTCGGCGCGATGTCGGTCTGTGACCCGGATAACTCCATGCACAGCCTGTGGAAGGGGTATCTGCCGGAGAACCTGTTTGCCCCGGCACCACAGAGCCGGTTTGATGGCGAGTGGAATGAAGCCGATATGGTGGGCTTTGCCCGTCTGATGGCGGCACATCGCCATGAAATTGCTGCCGTTATTCTTGAGCCGGTTGTACAGGGCGCGGGTGGAATGCGGATGTATCACCCGGAGTGGCTGAAGCGTATTCGTAAGATGTGCGACCGCGAAGGTATTCTGCTGATTGCCGATGAGATCGCCACCGGATTTGGCCGCACCGGCAAGCTGTTTGCCTGCGAACATGCGGGTATCGCGCCGGATATTCTGTGCCTGGGGAAAGCCCTGACCGGCGGCACCATGACGCTCTCTGCCACGCTCACCACCCGTCACGTTGCCGACACCATCAGCAACGGCGAAGCGGGCTGCTTTATGCACGGCCCGACGTTTATGGGCAACCCGCTGGCCTGCGCGGTGGCAAGCGAAAGCCTTGCCATTCTGGAAAGCGGTGAGTGGCGCATGCAGGTCTCAGCCATTGAAATGCAGCTCAGACACGAACTGAGTGCAGCCTCTGGCGCTGAGTTCGTGGCGGACGTTCGTGTGCTGGGTGCCATCGGCGTGATTGAGACAACCCATCCGGTGAACATGGCTGCACTGCAGCGCTTCTTCGTTGAACAGGGTGTATGGGTGCGTCCTTTCGGTAAGCTTATCTACCTGATGCCGCCGTATATCATTACTGAAGCTCAGTTGAGTACGCTGACGGATGCCGTCGTTGCAGCCGTTAACATTCCCGCACATTTTTCGATTTAACCCAATGCGTTAGCTTCGGTACTCTGTTTATGCATTACACTTTTTGCATGATCGGGTACCGAGGGTAAATCGTATGAACATCACCAGTCAGGATCTGCGCGACGGCGAAAAGCTGCCTGAACGCCATGTTTTCAACGGGATGGGATATCAGGGGGATAATATTTCTCCGCATCTGGCGTGGGACGATATCCCTGTGGGAACCAAAAGTTTTGTCGTGACCTGCTACGACCCGGATGCCCCAACCGGCTCCGGCTGGTGGCACTGGATTGTGGCTAACCTGCCTGCGAATACGCGTGAATTGCCGCAGGGCTCAGGCTCCGGTCGGGTTGCCCTGCCTGGCGGTGCTATCCAGACCCGTACCGATTTTGGTAAAGCGGGTTACGGTGGTGCAGCACCACCAAAAGGGGAAACCCACCGCTATATCTTCACGGTGCATGCGCTGGACGTAGACAAGATTGAGGTCGATGAAGGGGCGAGCGGCGCGATGGTAGGCTTTAACGTGCATTTCCACTCGCTGGGTAGTGCGTCGATTACGGCGATGTATTCGTAATAGTGCGGGCTGATGCCCTCACCCCGGCCCTCTCCCACTGTACGGTCCGGGGACATGGTAGACAGGTGTTCGGGGACATGGTGAACACTTTTTAACATCCTTTACCTATGGTGATCGACTTTTTCTTCAGGTCGATCACCCCCACTTTCGTGCTGTACCACCACACGTCATAACAGCCGTCTTCCTGTGTTTCCCTCAGCCCTACCCGTTCCCCCCTGAACGCCTTGCCTGCGCTCAGACTGACTCCTTTCACGCTCAGCTTCCCGCTGATATCGACTTTCCTGACCATCACCCCCTCATCGTATTCCGGTGGGATTGTGTTGCCGTTGTACTGTCGTGCGGACGGCTGATACCGGGAGGCCGGAACGTTCATACCCAGCGCCTCGTGCGGTCGTTCAAGGTTATAGACGGTGCGCCAGTGTTCAAATGCACGCTGCAGTTCACCGCTGTCCGCGAACCACTTCCCCTGCAACACTTCCGCCTTCAGGCTGCGGTGAAAACGCTCCAGCTTGCCCTGTGTCTGCGGATGATATGGCCGGGAGTGCCCCACCCGGATACCCAGGCGCATCAGCCACAGCTCCAGTGCCGTCCAGATGCCGGTGGTGTCGCCCCACGGCGCTCCGTTATCCATCGTCATCCTGTCCGGCAGACCGTAGCGTTCAAACACGCTGACCAGCTGCTGCTGTACGGTCTCACGCCGTTCATCGGTGCAGTGTGCCAGGCACAGGGAAAAGCGGGAGTGGTCATCCAGCAGGGTGAGCGGATGACAGCGGCCACCACCAAAGGGAAAGTGTCCCTTAAAATCCATCTGCCAGAGGCGATTGGGCGCATCATGTTCGAACCGCCCTGAGGCCGGAATGCCCGGTGAAACGCCCGGCAGCAGACCGTGGCGGGCCATCAGGTTATGGACGGTGCTGAAAGCGGGCATGCAGTGCCCCAGGTCTTCCAGCCAGCGCTTAATCTTGCGTGCGCCCCAGCGTTCATGACGGTCATGTGCCATGCGCAGCAGAGCAGTGATGTCATCAGATGAGCGGTTCGGGGAATGATGAGGTATACGGGGCCGGTCCAGAAGGCCGGATGCGCCTTCCTGAGCCCAGCGCTGAAGCCACTTATAGCCAGTGGCAGGCGAAATGCCGTAGTGACGGCACAGGGAACGGATGTTCGCCCCGTCCTGCGAGGCAAACAAAACAAACCCGGTACGTAATGACATGGTATCTCTCGCATCCCAGGGCATAAGTGACTCCATAAACGGGTTCTTATGCCTTAGTTGTAAGTGTCTACCATGTCCCCGAACAAGTGTTCACTATGTCCCCGGACTGTACACCCACAGGGAGAGGGCGAAAACCTAACCATTCCCTCCCCCTGTGGGAGAGGGTTAGGGTGAGGGCAAAAACATCACAGCACGGAAGGCAACAACCCCACCAGCCGTCCTTCATCCAGAAGCTGCATCGCCTTATCAATATCCGGGGCAAAGAAGCGATCGTCATCGTAATGTGAAACCTGCTCGCGCAGCACATGACGCGCCTGCTCCAGCAGCGGACTGGATTTTAGCCCCTCACGCAAATCCATCCCCTGACAGGCTGCCAGCCACTCGACGGCCAGCACGCCACGGGTATTGGATGCCATTTCCCACAGACGACGCCCGGCAGCCGGAGCCATAGAGACATGGTCTTCCTGGTTCGCTGACGTTGGCAGGCTGTCCACGCTGTGCGGATGCGACAACGCTTTGTTCTCGCTCGCCAGCGCCGCAGCCGTCACCTGAGCAATCATAAAGCCCGAGTTGACCCCGCCGTTACGTACCAGGAACGGTGGCAACTGGGACATATGTTTATCCATCATCAGCGCGATACGACGCTCTGATAAGGCTCCCACTTCGGCAATCGCCAGCGCGATATTATCCGCCGCCATCGCCACAGGCTCCGCGTGGAAGTTACCGCCGGAAACCACCTCGTTTTCCTGCGCGAACACCAGCGGGTTATCGGACACCGCGTTGGCTTCCACCAGCAGCACCTCTGCCGCCTGGCGCAGTTGCGTCAGACACGCCCCCATCACCTGTGGCTGACAGCGCAGCGAGTATGGATCCTGCACCTTGTCACAGTTGTGGTGTGAATCTGCAATGCCACTGGTCTCGGTGAGCACATGGCGGTACATCGCGGCGGCGTCAATCTGCCCCCGCTGACCGCGCACTTCGTGAATGCGGGCATCGAACGGGCGACGAGAGCCAAGCACGGCCTCCGTGGTCAGCGCACCACACACCACCGCCGAAGCAAACAGATCTTCCGCTTCAAACAGACCGCGCAGCGCAAATGCCGTCGACGCCTGAGTCCCGTTGAGCAGCGCCAGCCCCTCTTTCGCCGCCAGCGTAATTGGCGTTAACCCGGCTTTTTTCAGCGCCTCTTTCGCAGGAAGCCACTCCCCCTGCCAGCGCGCTTTGCCCTCACCCAGCAACAACAATGACATGTGCGCCAGCGGAGCCAGGTCGCCGGACGCGCCGACAGACCCTTTCGCCGGGATCCACGGATACACTTCCGCATTCACCAGCGTCATCAGCGACTGGATCACGCTCAGACGAATACCGGAGAAGCCGCGCGCCAGACTGTTGATTTTGAGCACCATCATCAGACGGACAATCTCATCATCCAGCGGCTGACCGACGCCCGCGGCGTGCGACAGCACCAGCGAACGTTGTAAATTTTCCAGATCGTGCGTGGCGATACGGGTCTGCGCCAGCAGGCCAAACCCGGTGTTGATACCGTAGGCGGTGCGCCCTTCGGCAACGATAGCTTCAACGCAGGCGACGCTGTCATTAATAGCGCGATGGGCACTTTCATCAAGCGAGAGCGTGACTGGTTGACGCCAGACGTTACGCAGCTGTTTTAACGTCAGTGAACCTGGGGTGAGTGTTAATGCGTTCATTAATGCTTTCCTTGTGTGGCAGGGATCATCGGCAGGTTTAGCCCCTGCTCTTTGGCACATTCAATCGCAATCTCGTAACCCGCATCGGCGTGACGCATCACGCCCGTTGCCGGGTCGTTATGCAACACGCGGGCGATGCGCGCTGCAGCTTCATCCGTGCCGTCGCACACGATGACCATCCCCGAATGCTGGGAGAAGCCCATCCCCACGCCGCCACCGTGGTGTAATGACACCCAGGTTGCACCGCTGGCGGTATTCAGTAAGGCATTCAGTAACGGCCAGTCGGACACCGCATCGGAGCCATCACGCATGGCTTCAGTTTCACGGTTCGGGCTGGCAACGGAGCCGGAGTCCAGATGGTCACGGCCAATGACAATCGGCGCGGACACTTCACCGCTGCGCACCATTTCGTTAAAGGCCAGACCGAGTTTTTGCCGCCACTCCAGCCCTACCCAGCAGATACGCGCCGGTAAGCCCTGGAAATTGATGCGCTCACGAGCCATATCCAGCCAGTGGTGCAGGTGTTCGTCGTCGGCGACAATCTCCTTCACTTTGGCATCGGTTTTGTAGATGTCCTCCGGGTCGCCGGACAGGGCAACCCAGCGGAACGGACCAATGCCCCGGCAGAACAGCGGACGAATATAGGCAGGAACGAATCCTGGGAAATCAAACGCATTACTGACGCCCATCTCTTTCGCCATCTGGCGGATGTTGTTGCCGTAATCAAAGGTCGGAATGCCCATCTGGCTGAAGGCCAGCATGGCGCTGACGTGCCCGGCCATTGAACGTTTAGCGGCAAGCACCGTGCCTTCCGGGTCAGTTTCGGCTTTTTGCTGATAGGCTTCCCACGTCCAGCCTTGCGGCAGATAACCGTGCAGTGGGTCATGGGCGCTGGTCTGGTCGGTGACGAGATCCGGACGCACTCCACGGGCCACCAGTTCAGGGAGAATGTCCGCCGCGTTGCCGCACAGCGCAATCGACACAGCTTTGCCTTCGGCGGTGTATTTTTGAATACGTGCCAGCGCAT
Organism: Enterobacter sp. RHBSTW-00901; assembly: GCF_014103115.1. NCBI lineage: Bacteria > Pseudomonadati > Pseudomonadota > Gammaproteobacteria > Enterobacterales > Enterobacteriaceae > Enterobacter > Enterobacter sp. RHBSTW-00901. The sequence continues at coordinate 4,284,973 of NZ_JABXPB010000001.1, read as the reverse complement.
CGTCCAGGTTTTCAGCCTGTTCATCGACGTAGCGGGTACGCAGGCGGAAATCAATGCGGCTCTGCTGGCACTCAATGTTCAGCGAGCAAGCTCCGGCAAGGGTCGCGGCCAGCGGTTGTGCGCCGCCCATCCCGCCCAGGCCTGCGGTGAGTACCCAGCGACCTTTCAGCGAGCCGTTATAGTGCTGACGACCGGCTTCGACGAAGGTTTCGTAGGTGCCCTGCACAATCCCCTGGCTGCCGATATAAATCCAGCTACCCGCCGTCATCTGGCCATACATCGCCAGACCTTTGGCATCCAGCTCGTTGAAGTGTTCCCAGGTTGCCCAGTGCGGTACCAGGTTCGAGTTGGCGATCAGCACGCGTGGCGCGTTCTTATGCGTTTTAAACACGCCAACTGGTTTACCGGACTGCACCAGCAAGGTTTCGTCGTGTTCAAGGTTGGTCAGGGATTCAACAATTGCGTCATAGCATTCCCAGTTGCGAGCGGCGCGGCCAATGCCGCCGTAGACCACCAGCTCGTGAGGATTTTCCGCCACCTCAGGATCAAGGTTGTTCATCAACATGCGCAGCGGTGCTTCGGTGAGCCAGCTTTTTGCGGTAAGTGTGGTACCTCGCGGGGCGCGGATATCCTGCTGGCGGTATTTACCTGACGACATTGTGTGTTCCTCATTCGGGACAGAAGATACAAATAGATATACTTGTATAGACAAGCACACACAAGGTCGAATTTAACAAAAAAAATACAATTTTGTTATATTGCGTTAGCTATCACGCTTTTAAAACTTATGACATAAAGTGGCCCTGCAGCCGGTAACGATCCCCGGGGAAAAGCAGCTTTGCATGCGACACAATCTGTGATGATGACCAGGTTCGACGGCGGATCAGCAGGCACGGATCATGCTCCTTAATCCGCAACAGCTCGCACTCCTGCGGTGTGGCGCGCACCGCTTCCACGATGTGCTCCCCTTCCGTCAGCGGTGCAACGAGCGAAAGATACGCATGCGGCGTAGTGTGGGTATAATCCTGAACAAGGTAATCCGGCACCCGCTCAGCATTTACGCAGCGGTCTTCAATCTGCACCGGAATATCGTTCTCAAAATGCACCATCACGGAATGAAAGATGCGGGTTCCCTCCTTGACGTTCAGCTCCACGGCCTGCTCGGCGCTGGCCTGCGTCTCTTCGAGCACCAGCACTTCGCAATGGTGCTGATGGTTACGCGCAGCAATCTCATCGGCAATGCTGCGGATTTCAAACAGCGCTGACTGTCCTTTGGGTTCAGCCACAAACGTTCCGACCCCCTGCAGGCGCACCAGAAGACCTTCATCCGTCAGTTCGCGTAGCGCCCGGTTGATGGTCATCCGGCTAAAACCAAACTGCGCCACCAGCTCAGCCTCCGACGGAATGCGATCGTGAGGACGCCAGACGCCAGCAGCAATTTTTTCGCTTATCGCCTGCTTTACCTTTTCATAAAAAGGCGCAGGAGGGCTGGATTGAGGTGAGCGAGAAAACATCATGACTCCTTCAGTGTTGTTATGCCCACCAGTGAGCAATTTGCCAGGCCAGACGGGCAGCAAGCCGTGCCCCTTGTCCGTCCCGATCGTAGTGCGGGTTGAACTCTACCAGATCCGCCGCCTGTAATTTTCCACTACGACAAATACGTTCAATAACTGGCAAAAGCTCCAGCGCGGGTATCCCTAACGCCGCGGGTGCAGAGACGGCAGGCATCTCACCTGCGGGCAGGACATCCAGGTCAATGGTAAGGTAAACGCGATCGGCCTGCGCCAGCACCTTTTCCAGTGAAGGTAACGCATCGCGACGGAAATGGAGATCTTCCACCAGCGTCACGTTCAGTCGTTCCGCCTCATCCCACAGCGCCTGAGTATTCGCCGCGCGGCTTACGCCAAAGCAGGCATACTGAAACACCCGCGACTGTTCGGCGCAGTAGTGAGCCAGCTGGCGAAACGGTGTACCGGAGGTCGCGCATTCGGCCTTGCGCAGATCAAGATGCGCATCAAGGTTGATCACCACCACGCGGTCGTCCGGGAATGCATCCAGCACCCCGCGCCCATGCGCCCAGGCGGTTTCGTGCCCACCGCCCAAAACCAGCGTGCGCATTCCGGCGCGCTGGCATGACGTCACTGCATCACTTAACGCCCGCTGAGCGGCCTCCAGCGCATCGCCCTCAACGGAAATGGAGCCCATATCTGCCAGCCGTTCATGTCCCTGATGGCTGGCCATATTTGCCAGCGCCCTGCGCAGTACATCGGGAGCCTGCACCGCACCGGGTCTGCCATGATTACGCTTTACCCCTTCATCACATTCAAAACCTATCAGGGCAATACCTGATGATATGGGAGTCAACTGTTCCGGCTGGTGTATTGTCTGGAAAATGCGTTTTGCATTGCTGGCTTCGGCGCTGTCATCGCGCCCCTGCCAGACTGTCTGTGAAACGGGCCGCCAGAGCGTCATACTCCCTCCCCACGGAAAATACGTTGATACAGCGGATTGCGTCCCGGCTCGTAGACCATTTCCACCGGGTGGTGCGCATCCCAGACGATAAAGTCAGCCACGTATCCGGCCTGTAATTGCCCGTGCGTCGCGCCACGTCCCAGTGCCTGCGCCGCATGTCGCGTCACGCCTGCCCAGGCTTCTTCTGGTGTCAGACCAAACTGAACACAGGCCATATTCATCGCCAGATGAATGCTCGCAAACGGGCTGGTGCCAGGGTTGTAGTCGGTGGCAACGGCCATCGGTATGCCCTGTTTTCTGAGCTGTTCAACAGGTGGGCGCTGACGCTCCTGAAGAAAATAGAATGCGCCAGGTAACAGCACCGCAACCGTGCCGTTGTGTGCCATCGCCTGAATGCCTGTCTCGTCGAGATATTCAATATGATCGGCGGAAAGCCCTTTATAGCGACTGACCAGCGCGGCACCGCCCTGATTCGACAACTGCTCCACGTGCCCTTTCACCGGAATACCCAGCGCGACAGCGGCCTGGAAGAGCCGCTCGGTTTGCGCCAGCGTGAAGCCCACATTTTCGCAAAAGACATCCACCGCTTCGAACAGGCCTTTTTGCCACAGGGAGGGCATGATCTCTTCGCAGACCAGCGCCAGATAAGCGTCGGGGTTCTGTCGGTATTCTGCGGGCACGGCATGAGCGGCAAGCAGCGTTGGGCTGATGTCGACCGGATTATCCTGCGCAAGCTGATTCGCCACCTGCAGCATCTTCTCTTCGGCTTCGGCGTTCAGCCCGTATCCCGATTTAATTTCAAGGGTCGTGACGCCTTCAGCCATCAAACGCTGAAGACGCTGCTGCGCCAGGCGCAACAAGGTTTCTGGCGTGCTGTTACGGGTCGCCGTCACGGTAGCGTTAATTCCACCGCCCTGCGCGCTGATGGTCTGGTATGAAATACCGTTCAGGCGTTGCTCCCATTCCGCCGCGCGATCGCCGCCAAACACAAGATGGGTATGACAGTCGATAAGACCCGGCGTCACCAGACGCCCCTGGAGATCGACGCTGTTATGATGCCCGGAAGGGATGTCTGACTCAGGCACGACGGCCAGAAGTGTCTGACCGCGAACCACCAGGGCGTGTTGTTCTTTCAGGCCATACGGCGCAGACTCACCGGGAACCATTGTTGCCAGTCGCGCATTTCGCCATATCACATCGTTGGGATGAAGCTGCTGCATGGGGCGTTTCACTTGTCATGGGTTGTATAGACATTTATTTTCATCTGCTGTCTGCTGTCAACCGACTTTGTGGAAAATGTTATTTATTTGTGATGACTTCCCTGCCTCCTGAGGGTGAAAAATGCAACTTTTACCCTTTTGATCTTCCCGTTTCGCTCAACTTAGTATAAAAAAGCAGGCTATTTCGTCTATCCCGTAAAGACTTGCATACCCAGGAGCTCTACCTTGAACATTTCCAGGATTTCCCGTCTGGCGTTAGCACTCGCCTTTGGCGTGACATTATCCGCATGCAGCTCAACTCCACCGGATCAGCGGCCTTCTGAGCAGGTTGCGCCGGGTACCGCTTCCCGTCCGATCCTGTCCGCTGATGAAGCGAAAAACTTCAACCGCGCACACTACTTCTCAGCGATGGATCCGAACGCTGCACCGTGGACACCGTCTTCTGTTAACCTGCCGAAGCAGCCTGACTTCGTTGTTGGCCCGGCAGGTGCGCAGGGCGTAACGCATACCTCTGTTCAGGCTGCGGTTGACGCTGCCATCACCAAACACAGTGCATCACGTCAGTACATCGCGATCCTGCCAGGTGACTATGAAGGCACCGTTTACGTTCCGGCCGCACCAGGCAGTATTACTCTTTACGGCCTGGGCGAAAAAGCGCTCGACGTGAAAATTGGTCTGGCGATTGATTCTGAAACCGATAGCACCACCTGGCGTCGTCTGGTGAACCCGGCAGGGAAATACATGCCAGGTAAACCCGCGTGGTATATGTTTGATAACTGTCAGAGCAAGCGCTCCGCCACCATTGGCGTGATGTGCTCTGCCGTATTCTGGTCACAGAACAACGGCCTGCAGCTGCAAAACCTGACCATTCAGAACACCCTGGGTGACAGCGTTGACGCGGGCAACCATCAGGCCGTGGCACTGCGTAGCGATGGCGACCAGGTGCAGATTAACAACGTGAACATTCTGGGCCGCCAGAACACCTTCTTCGTGACCAACAGTGGCGTGCAGAACACCCTGCAGAATAACCGTCTGACACGTACTCTGGTGACCAACAGCTACGTTGAAGGCGACGTGGACCTGGTGTCTGGTCGCGGTGCGGTGGTGTTTGATAACACCGACTTCCGCGTGGTGAACTCACGTACTCAACAGGAAGGTTATGTGTTTGCTCCGGCGACACCGTCTAACCTCTTCTACGGTTTCCTGGCAGTGAACAGTCGCTTCACCGCATCCGGTGACAATGTGGCGCAGCTGGGCCGTTCTCTGGATGTGGACTCCGCCACCAACGGTCAGGTTGTGATCCGCGACAGCGTGATCAACGAAGGTTTCAACATGGCAAAACCGTGGGCAGATGCGGCCATCTCTAAACGTCCGTTCTCTGGCAATACCGGTGCTGTGGACGATAAAGGAAACGTGCAGCGCAATCTGAACGACGCTAACTTCAACCGCATGTGGGAATACAACAACCGCGGGCTGGGTAGCAAAGTGGTTGCTGAGCCGAAGCAGTAAGATGTGAGTAAAAGGGGGATTTCAATCCCCCTTTTACTGCGACTGAATGCGTCAGGCCCCAAACTTCAGATACGCATCCAGTAGTTGCATGATAGCAACCATGAGTTGCAGGAACAGAATTGCCCATTCCACACCGCTCATACGCCACTCCTTTGGTATAGAGCACTTCTCCTCTGGCTTACCTTTCCGCTGCCTGTCACCAGAAGGTGTGTTGGTTATGTTTTGATGTGCTCCGCAGTTTAGGCACTGTCGGCACCACCCGACAGCCAGGACTTAAAAAGGATCCTGAATTTCGGAACTGCAACACATCAAACCAACGGACAGAATGATATCAAATCACTACTGTACATAAAAACAGATAAAACCAGTTTAGGAATCTATAAAGAAAACGCCACTAACCAACTGATTATTTTATAAATAATATTATGTGTTCATTCCGTGATCTCTTTTCTTTATTGACGATGAATTTACATCGCCTTAAGCCAATATTATGATGACCATGTTGGTTACGTTTTGATGTGCTCACCCGGCAACCACCGGGCATAAAAAAACCTCGCATTCGCGAGGTTTTTTGCTTTTAGCCGCTTAGTGCGCGTTAACAACCACCCACATTGGCCCCTGGCCTACGGCATAACGCCCTTTCTCTTCCAGCAAGCCCTGCTCACCTTTGATCTCATACAGCGCAATGTGGTGGGATTTCTGTCCCGCCGCAATCAGGTATTTGCCACTGTGATCAATATTAAAGCCGCGCGGCTGGGTTTCCGTTGGCTGGAATCCTTCAATCGCCAGCACGCTACCGTCTTCGGAAACGCTGAACACGGTAATCAGGCTGGAGGTACGGTCGCAGGCATACAGATGACGGCCATCCGGCATGATGTGAATATCTGCCGCCCAGCGGGTGTCAGAGAAGTCAGACGGCATCATATCCAGCGTCTGCACGCACTCAACCTGACCGTTAGGATCTTTCAGCTCCCACACGTCCACAGAGCTGTTCAGCTCATTGACCACGTAGGCATACTGCTGGTTTGGATGGAAGACCATGTGGCGCGGGCCTGCGCCCTCTACGGTGGTCACTTCAGCAGGACTTTGCGCCACCAGATTGCCATCATCGCTCAGGGTAAACAGGCAGATACGATCCTGCTTCAGCGCAGGTACCCACAGAGTGCGGTTGTCCGGAGAGATATTCGCCGAGTGGCAGCCTTCCAGCCCTTCAACCACGTCAACCATTTCTACCGGAATACCGTCTTCCAGACGCGTCACGCTCACGCAACCGGCGTTGTAAGAGCCGCTGAAGACGAAGTGGCCTTTGCGATCGGTGGAGATATGGGTCGGGCTTCCCGGCAAGGGGGCTTCTGCGGTGTAAGTCAGCGCACCATCATCCGGGGAGATACGGTAGGCCAACACGCGAAACTCAGGGCGCACGCCCACGTACAAGAAACGTTTATCCGGGCTGATGACCATCGGCTGAACCTGTCCTGGTACATCAACGACCTGAACCAGCGTGAGTGTCCCCCCGGCATTTAAACGCCAGACGTGGATCTGCTGGCTTTCAGGACTGGCGGTATAAACGGTTTGTTTCATGAATACTCACTCCTCACTGCGCATGAAAGTAGTTAACTTTTGACGGTGAATGCTGAATTGTCGTCGGGAGTTTTGAAGCATCCGCCTCTCGGTGTACCATCCCATCAGAACATAAATTCAATATTAACCCGGAAAAATAAATGACCTCGCGTGTGATTGCTCTGGATTTAGACGGTACCTTACTTACGCCGCAAAAAACCCTTCTTCCCTCTTCCCTTGAAGCGCTCAAACGTGCGCAGGAAGTGGGATATCAACTCCTTATCGTAACGGGTCGACATCACGTTGCCATTCACCCTTTTTATCAGGCACTGGCATTAGATACACCTGCAATTTGCTGCAATGGCACCTACTTGTATGATTATAAAGCAAAAAAGGTTTTAGAGTCCGATCCACTGCCCGTACCTCAGGCTCTGCAGCTGATTGATTTGCTGGATGAACATGCCATTCACGGCCTGATGTATGTGGATAACGCGATGGTGTATGAGCGCCCTACCGGCCACGTGACCCGCACCAACAACTGGGCGTTGTCGCTGCCGGAAGTGCAACGCCCTGTCTTTACTCAGGTGTCCTCCCTGCGCCAGGCGGCCCAGGATGTTGATGCTATCTGGAAATTCGCCCTGACGGATGAAGACACCAGCAAACTGAATGCTTTCACGAAACACGTTGAACAGACACTGGGTCTGGAATGCGAATGGTCCTGGCACGATCAGGTAGATATTGCCCGTAAAGGTAACAGCAAAGGTAAACGTCTGACGCAGTTCGTGGAATCACAGGGCTGGTCGATGCAGGATGTCGTGGCCTTTGGTGACAACTACAACGACATCAGCATGCTGGAAGCCGCCGGGACGGGTGTGGCGATGGGTAACGCAGATGACGCGGTGAAAGCCCGCGCCAACGTGGTAATTGGCGATAACACAACCGACAGCATCGCGCAGTATATCTATAGCCACCTGCTGTAATCAGGTGGTAATGGAAACGCTTTTGATTTGCGCATAGAGCCACAGGCCAGGTTTGATCCCTAACTCATCTCTGGCCCACGGGCTAATGCGCGCCCAGAGCGTCTTGCTGCCCACCTCCAGCTGTACTTCAACCTGACCATTATCATCAAAACACTGCGCAACTTTTGCGCGCAGAATGTTACGGATACTGGTTTGCAGCGGTGGTTGCAGCACAAGGGAAACATCCGACGCCTGAATGCGGATCCGCAGCGCGGACTGCAACGGTTTATCAATCTTATTGACCCACAGATGCTGATCGCCCAGCGCCAGTGCCGTCATGGCGTAGTGCGGGTGATGTTCCAGAACGCTCACCTTCAGGATGCTGCTCTGCTGCTCCTTCGGCAGCCACGGGTGCATCACGCTACTGCCCCACACCTCTTCCAGATTGCCGAACGCCTTCACGCTGCCGTCTTCCAGCACCAGCACTTTGTCTGCCAGATGCAGAATTTCGTCCAGTGAATGGCTGACGTAGAGCATCGGGATATTGATTTCACGCGCCAGACGTTGCAGATACGGCAACAGCTCACGCTTACGCGGCAGATCCAGCGACGCCAGCGGCTCGTCAAGTAGCAGCAGCTCCGGCGCAGTCAGCAGTGCGCGCCCTATCGCCACGCGCTGTTTCTCACCGCCAGAAAGGGAGGAAGGCAGCCGCTCAAGCAACGCTTCAATCCCCAGAAGCGCCACCAGCTTATCAAACTGTGCAGCCATGCTTTTCGCCATGCCGTAGCGCAGATTGCCGCGAACGCTGTAGTGCGGGAATAAGCGGGCATCCTGGAAAACGTAGCCAATGCGGCGTTTATCCGGCGACAGGTAAATTTTGTTTTCCACGTCATTTAAGACGCGGTCATTCAATACAATGCGGCCTGACTGCGGTCGCGTCAGGCCGCTAATAGCATTAATCAGCGAGGTTTTCCCCGCTCCGGAGACGCCGAAAATTGCCGTAATACCGCTCGCGGGCAGCGTTTCGTTAAGCGTCAGGCAGTGGCTTCCCAGCGTCTGGGTGAAATTCAGTTCCAGCATGGCTATTTCCCCATTCGCTCACGGCTGATGCGCGCCAGCCATTCAGACACCAGCAGAGAGCCCAGCGCCAGCACAATCGAAATCACGCACAGCCGCGCCGCTGCACCTTCACCGCCCGGCGTCTGGATCAGGGTATACATGGCCGACGGAATGGTGCGCGTTTCACCGGGAATGTTCGACACAAAAGTAATGGTGGCACCAAACTCCCCGAGCGAACGGGCAAACCCCAGCACCGTACCAACAATAATACCCGGCAGCGTGAGCGGGAGCGTAATGGTGAAAAAGACGCGCCAGCGCCCGGCACCCAGCGTACGGGCCGCCTGTTCGAGCTTAAGATCAACACCTTCCAGCGCCAGGCGAATCGCCCTGACCATCAGCGGGAATGACATCACCGCAGCCGCCAGAACCGCACCACGCCAGCTGAAGGCAAGCGTCAGTCCAAACCAGTCATATAACCATTCACCGATAAACCCACGTCGGCCCATCGAAATTAACAGCAGATAACCGACCACGACGGGCGGCAAGACAAGGGGAAGATGAAGAACACTATCAAGCAGGGCTTTGCCTGGAAATTTACAACGAACCAGTAACCAGGCAAAGAAGATCCCAAAGGGCAAACTCAGCGCTACCGCCAGGGAAGAAACTTTAAGGCTCAGCAGCACAGCCTGCCATTCAGGATCGGTCAATATCATTAGTGAGTCGTGAATCCATAACGTTTAAAGATTGCAGACGCCTGCGGCCCCTTCAGATAGTCACAGAAGGCCGTCACCGTCGCATTTTTATGTCCATCAACAATCGCAACAGGGTATTCCACTTTCTTGTGGGAGTCTTCCGGGAACGTCCCCACCACCTTCACACCTTTGCTGGCAATGGCATCAGAACCGTACACAATCCCCAGCGGGGCTTCGTTACGTTCTACCAGTGCCAGCGCGCCGCGCACGTCTTCAGCCGGAGCCAGTTTCGGGGACAGTGTCTGCCATGCCCCCAGTTTTTGCAGCGCCTCTTTGGCGTAAATTCCCGCCGGAACGTGTTCCGGATCGCCTACCGCCAGACGCCCACCGTTCAGCAGGCGGATCCAGGGAGTGTCTTTGTTGATGGTGATGTCGCCCTGCGTACTGGATTTTGGTGCCACCACAACAAGGCTATTACCCAGCAGCGTTTCACGGGTTGCCGTATCAATGGATTTTTTCTCAGCGGCGTAATCCATCCACTTCTGGTCTGCCGAAATAAACAGATCGGCAGGTGCGCCCGCTTCAATCTGGCGAGCCAGTGTAGAAGACGAAGCAAAAGAGGAGACAACCTCTACGTTCTTCTCTTTCTTGTACTCAGCTGCAATATCCTGCATCGCATTGGTCAGCGACGCCGCCGCAAAGACCGTAATTTTATTTTCATCAGCCAGCGCGTGTCCGGCGAGAGTGAACGTCAGCGTTGCCCCTGCGAAAAGGCGTACCCATGTACGTGCCATTTGTAGCTCCTGTGTGTCGTTATATATTTATAAATATAACGATAACGACAGGGATATCCTAGCGTTAAATCGTACCGATTAATGAGTAAACATATGCGCTACAGAAATAAATATCGGCGAAAGGAAGAAAAACTTGAGAGCAAAACGCCCGGGCAAGCCGGGCGTTTTGTGGGGAATTAATGCTGCTTTTTAGGCTGGTCTCTGTGACCAATGTTCGAAAAGACGTTGAACACTTCACCCAGGCCGTAGATGGCACCGAGGATGATAGCCATCACTACTGGTACCATGATCACGGCGAATACCAGACTTTTCAACAACTCTAACATGGTTTTCTCCAGATATTGTGAATGGCTTATTCTACCCTGAAAAGTGAGAAAAACATCCCCTTTTGTGCGGTGTACTTTGCGCACTACGTCATTTGGGTCACAATACGTTTTTTTGCCAGGACATTGTTATGCAGGCCGAAATCCTCCTCACCCTACGACTTCAGCAGAAGCTTTTCGCCGACCCACGACGTATTGCCCTGCTTAAACAGATAGAACAAACCGGCTCAATTAGCCAGGGTGCTAAGAACGCAGGCATCAGCTATAAAAGCGCCTGGGATGCGATCAACGACATGAACACCCTGAGCGAACAAACGCTGGTTGACAGGGCAACGGGCGGCAAAGGTGGCGGCGGCGCGGTAGTGACCCGTTACGGCCAGCGCCTGATTCAGCTTTACGATCTGCTGGGGCAGATCCAGCAAAAAGCCTTTGATGTACTCAGTGACAACGATAACCTCCCGCTGGATAGCCTGTTGGCGGCCATTTCCCGCTTCTCGTTACAGACCAGCGCCCGCAACCAGTGGTTTGGTACGGTAACGGCACGCGATAATTCCCAGGTGCAGCAGCACATTGAGATATTACTTGCCGATGGCACCACTCGCCTGAAGGCCGCGGTGACGGCACAGAGCGGACAGCGCCTCGGGCTGGATGAAGGCAAAGAGGTGCTGGTTTTGCTCAAGGCACCGTGGGTCAATATCACCCGCAACCCCGAGCGCGCAAAGCACGCGGACAACCAGCTGCACGGCGCAATCAGTCATATTGAACGCGGCGAGGAGCAGTGTGAGGTACTGATGACCCTGCCAGACGGGCAAACGCTTTGCGCGACGGTTCCGGTAAGCGAGGCGAGCGAATTAGAAGAAGGTGCTGTGGTGACCGCATATTTCAACGCCGACCGGGTGATTATCGCCACATTGTGCTAAGCGCATTGACAAGCATGCCGACAGTGAGTATCCCTGACGTCTGTTGCTGCAAAAAATGGGATAAATCATGTCATCATTGCATATTTCGCAAGGCACGTTTCGTCTTAGCGATACCCGAACGCTGACGCTTCCGGATCTGACATTACGTGCGGGTGAAAGCTGGGCGTTTGTGGGAACCAACGGTAGCGGAAAATCGGCGCTGGCCCGCGCGTTAGCCGGAGAGCTGACCCAGCTTAAAGGTGAGCGTCAGTGTAATTTTACCCGGCTAACGCGTCTCTCATTTGAGCAACTGCAAAAACTGGTGAGCGATGAGTGGCAGCGGAATAACACCGATTTACTCAGTCCGGGTGAAGAGGATACAGGCCGCACTACGGCAGAAATTATTCAGGACGACGTGAAAGATAGCGCCCGTTGCCAGCATCTGGCGGAGCAATTTGGGATTACTGCGCTTCTGGAACGGCGCTTCAAATACCTTTCTACTGGCGAGACGCGAAAAACGCTGCTGTGTCAGGCACTAATGAGCGAGCCTGAACTTCTGATCCTTGATGAGCCATTCGACGGGCTGGATGTGCGCTCCCGCGCCCAGCTGGCAACGCTGTTAGGTTCACTCAACCAGCAAGGTTACACCCTTGTGCTGGTGCTTAACCGCTTTGATGAAATCCCTGATTTTATCCAGAACGCAGGCGTGCTGGCCGACTGCAGTCTGACCGAAACCGGTGAAAAAACGGCACTGCTTCAGCAAGCGTTAATTGCCCAGCTGGCGCACAGCGAAAAGCTGGACGGTATTACCCTCCCGGAACCCGATGCCCCTTCGGCCCGACACGGTTTAGACCCCCACCAGCCGCGCATTATGCTGCGTAATGGCGTGGTCTCTTATAACGATCGCCCCATCCTTAACCAGCTGAGCTGGACGGTTAACCCAGGTGAACACTGGCAAATCACCGGCCCTAACGGAGCAGGAAAATCGACGCTGCTGAGTCTTATCACCGGCGATCACCCGCAGGGTTACAGTAACGATCTGACGCTGTTTGGCCGCCGACGCGGAAGCGGTGAAACCATCTGGGATATCAAAATGCACATTGGTTATGTCAGCAGCAGTCTGCATCTGGATTACCGCGTCAGCACCACCGTGCGTAACGTCATCCTGTCAGGGTATTTTGATTCCATCGGCATTTATCAGGCGGTATCGGATAAACAGCACAAGCTGGCGCAGCAATGGCTGGATATTCTGGGGATGGACAACCGGGTCGCTGATGCACCGTTTCATAGCCTGTCGTGGGGCCAGCAACGCCTGGCACTGATTGTTCGCGCGCTGGTGAAACACCCGACCCTGTTGATTCTGGACGAGCCGCTGCAGGGGCTGGATCCGCTTAACCGCCAGCTGATCCGTCGCTTTGTGGACGTTCTCATTGGTGAAGGCGAAACGCAGCTACTGTTTGTTTCACACCATGCTGAAGACGCTCCTGCCTGCATCACTCATCGCCTCGAATTTGTCCCGGACGGTGAACGCTATCACTACCTTCTGAGCAAAATCGATTAATCCGTGGAGGGCTCCGCCCTCCTCTTTTCAGATAACCTGCAGCAATACATCTCTATCTCTTTGATCTAGAATGCGACATATGCGCTAAAAAATGGCTTTGAAAAACAGTGTAAACGATTCCACTAATATATCCCATGTCACACTTTTGACGTCTCTGTTATGCTATGGTTATTACATACCATAAGCCCAATGGAGCGAAATATGCGAGTTCTGGTAACAGGTGGTAGCGGTTACATAGGTAGTCATACCTGCGTGGAGCTGCTGAAAAACGGTCATGATGTCATCATCCTCGACAACCTGTGCAATAGTAAGCGCACCGTGCTGCCCGTGATTGAACGTCTTGGCGGCAAGCAACCTACTTTCGTGGAAGGTGACATCCGTAATGAAGCGTTGATGACCGAAATCCTTCACGACCATGCGATTGAGACCGTGATCCACTTCGCGGGCCTGAAAGCGGTCGGTGAATCGGTAGCGAAACCGCTTGAGTATTATGACAACAACGTCAACGGTACCCTGCGCTTACTCTCCGCCATGCGTGCGGCGAATGTCAAAAACTTTATCTTCAGCTCATCCGCAACCGTCTACGGCGATCAGCCCAAAATTCCTTACGTTGAAAGCTTCCCGACCGGCACACCGCAAAGCCCGTATGGCAAAAGTAAGCTGATGGTGGAACAAATCCTGACCGATCTGCAAAAAGCACAGCCGGAGTGGAGCATCGCCTTGCTGCGCTATTTCAACCCGGTCGGCGCGCATCCATCGGGTGACATGGGGGAAGATCCACAGGGCATTCCAAACAACCTGATGCCGTATATCGCGCAGGTCGCAGTCGGTCGTCGCGACTCACTGGCTATTTTTGGTAATGATTACCCCACCGAAGATGGTACCGGCGTGCGTGATTATATCCACGTCATGGATCTGGCCGATGGCCACGTTGCAGCCATGCAGCAGCTGGCGAACAAACCGGGCGTGCATATTTACAACCTCGGAGCCGGTATCGGCAGCAGCGTGCTGGATGTGGTGAATGCCTTCAGCAAAGCCTGCGGTAAGCCGGTTAGCTATCACTTCGCACCGCGTCGTGATGGCGATCTTCCAGCTTACTGGGCCGATGCAACCAAAGCCGATAAAGAGCTTAACTGGCGTGTTACCCGCACGCTTGATGAAATGGCACAGGATACCTGGCACTGGCAGTCACGCCATCCGCAAGGGTATCCGGACTAAGGATCCGTCATGACTCCATTCAATCCCGTTGATCACCCGCATCGTCGTTTTAACCCATTAAGCGGGCAATGGATTTTGGTCTCTCCACATCGCGCCAAGCGCCCCTGGCAGGGGGCGCAAGAGACGCCTGCGAAACAGACCCTTCCACAGCATGACCCGGACTGCTTCCTGTGTCCGGGCAATACGCGCGTTACGGGAGATAAAAACCCGGACTACAAAGGCACTTACGTTTTCACCAACGATTTTGCGGCCCTGATAACTGATACGCCGGACGCGCCGGAAAGCGATGACCCGCTGATGCGCTGTGAAAGCGCACGCGGTACCAGCCGTGTTATCTGCTTCTCTCCCGATCACAGCAAAACGCTGCCGGAGCTAAGCGTTGACGCCCTGAAAGAGGTCGTCAGTACCTGGCAAACACAAACGGCTGAGCTGGGTCAAACCTATCCGTGGGTACAGGTATTTGAAAATAAAGGCGCAGCGATGGGCTGCTCTAACCCACACCCACACGGTCAGATCTGGGCTAACAGTTTCCTGCCAAACGAAGCTGAGCGTGAAGACCGACTGCAAAAAGACTATTTCGCACAAAACGGTTCGCCAATGCTGGTGGATTACGCCCGGCGTGAGCTGGCCGATGGCAGCCGTACTATTGTCGAGACTGAACACTGGCTGGCGGTGGTACCGTACTGGGCGGCATGGCCGTTTGAAACGCTGCTGCTGCCGAAAGCACACGTTCAGCGCATTACCGATCTCAGCGACGAACAGCGTGACGATCTGGCGCTGGCGCTGAAAAAACTGACCAGCCGTTACGACAATCTGTTCCAGTGCTCCTTCCCGTACTCTATGGGCTGGCACGGCGCACCGTTCAATGGCGAAGAGAATCAGCACTGGCAGCTGCATGCCCATTTCTATCCACCACTGTTGCGCTCTGCAACGGTGCGTAAATTCATGGTGGGTTATGAGATGCTGGCTGAAACCCAGCGTGATCTGACGGCAGAACAGGCAGCAGAGCGCCTGCGTTCCGTTAGCGACGTCCACTATCGCGAATCAGGAGTCTAAAAAAATGAGTCTGAAAGATAAAACACAATCCCTGTTTGCTGAAAAATTCGGCTACCCTGCCACCCACGTTATCCAGGCTCCTGGCCGCGTAAACCTGATCGGGGAACATACCGACTATAACGACGGTTTCGTTCTGCCTTGTGCCATTGATTACCAGACGGTCATCAGCTGCGCAAAGCGCGACGACCGCAAAGTCCGCGTGATTGCCGCCGATTATGGCAATGAAATGGACGAATTTTCACTCGATGCCCCGGTTGTGATGCACGATAGCCAGCAGTGGTCTAACTACGTGCGCGGTGTCGTGAAGCATCTGCAAAAGCGTAACAAGAATTTCGGTGGCGCAGATTTAGTCATCAGCGGCAATGTTCCGCAGGGAGCAGGCTTAAGCTCGTCGGCTTCGCTGGAAGTGGCGGTTGGTACCGTATTCCAGCAGTTGTACCACCTGCCACTGGATGGGGTGCAAATCGCGCTGAACGGTCAGGAAGCAGAAAACCAGTTTGTGGGCTGCAACTGCGGCATTATGGATCAGCTGATCTCCGCGCTGGGTAAAAAAGAGCATGCCCTGCTGATTGATTGCCGCTCGCTGGGAACCAAAGCCGTTCCGCTGCCAAAAGGCGCAGCCGTCGTTATTATCAACAGTAACTTCAAACGCACGCTGGTAGGCAGCGAGTACAACACCCGTCGCGAGCAGTGCGAAACCGGCGCGCGCTTCTTCCAGCAACCGGCCCTGCGTGACGTTTCACTCAATGAATTCAACAAAGTGGCGCACGAGCTGGATCCGGTTGTGGCTAAACGTGTTCGCCACGTGCTAACGGAGAACGCCCGTACCGTTGAAGCGGCTTCCGCGCTGGCAAAAGGCGACCTGAAGCGCATGGGTGAGCTGATGGCGGAATCTCATGCCTCTATGCGCGATGATTTCGAGATCACCGTTCCGCAAATTGACACCCTGGTTGAAATCGTCAAAGCCACCATCGGCGACAAAGGCGGCGTGCGTATGACCGGCGGCGGTTTTGGTGGCTGCATCGTTGCACTGGTGCCGGAAGAACTCGTCCCGACCGTGCAGGACGCCGTCGCGAAACAGTACGAGGCCAAAACTGGCATTAAAGAAACCTTCTATGTCTGCAAAGCATCACAAGGAGCGGGACAGTGCTAAACGAAACGCCAACTCTTGCACCTGATGGACTGCCATATCGCCTGTTAACTCTGCGCAACAGCGCAGGGATGGTGGTGACGCTGATGGACTGGGGTGCAACCCTGCTTTCTGCTCGCGTACCGATGCCTGACGGCAGCGTGCGCGAAACCCTGCTCGGCTGTGCGTCGCCAGAACAGTACGTCAACCAGGCCGCCTTTCTTGGCGCGTCCGTGGGACGCTATGCTAACCGTATCGCGAAAAGCTGTTTTGAACTCGACGGTGTGCGCTACCCGCTTCTCCCTAGCCAGGGAGAAAATCAGCTGCACGGTGGCCCGGAAGGGTTTGATAAGCGTCGCTGGCAGATTGTTCAGCAAAATGACGGTGAGGTGTTGTTCTCGCTGGATTCTCCCGATGGCGATCAGGGTTTCCCGGGGGATCTCTCCGTTTTTGCACGTTTTACGCTGACTGACGATAACCGCATTGCCATTGAGTACCGTGCGACAATCGATAAACCGTGCCCGGTCAACCTGACCAACCACGCTTACTTCAACCTGGACGGTAATCTGTGCGATGTCCGTAACCACAGGCTGCAGATACTGGCGGATGAGTACCTGCCGGTGGATGAAATGGGGATCCCACACCAGGGGCTGAAATCAGTAAACGGTAACAGCTTTGATTTCCGCAATGCGAAAACCATCGCGCAGGATTTTTTGAGCGATGACGATCAGCGCAAGGTGAAAGGCTACGACCACGCTTTCCTGCTGCAGGCAAAAGGCGATGTGAATCAGCCTGCGGCCCAGGTCTGGTCTGCGGATGAGAAGCTGCAAATGACGGTCTACACCACCGCCCCTGCCCTGCAGTTCTATTCGGGTAATTATCTTGGCGGCACAGCGGCACGGGAACATGATGAATACAGCGACTGGCAAGGTCTGGCGCTGGAAAGCGAGTTCCTGCCTGACAGCCCGAACCATCCTGAATGGTCGCAACCGGACTGCATACTGCGTCCGGGTCAAGAGTACGTTAGCGTGACGGAATACCATTTTATTCCTCACTAATCTCCAGCCCTCCCTTCGGAGGGCTTTTTTTATGTCCATCTTGCTGAAAATAGCATCGATTGCAGACAAAATAATAACCCTGGATTCACAAGCATCTTACACTCAGAGACTATTTTCGCTATGGTTAGGGTTAAGCGTTGCCGCTGGCACTGTCACGGCAATATAATGAGAATTGTTATCATTCAATAAAGCTTATGAGGAGTAAGATATGGCTGTAACTAAGCTGGTTCTGGTGCGCCACGGCGAAAGCCAGTGGAACAACGAAAACCGCTTCACCGGTTGGTATGACGTTGATCTGTCCGAGAAAGGCGTAAGCGAAGCGAAAGCAGCAGGTAAACTGCTGAAGGAAGAAGGCTTCAGCTTTGATTTTGCTTACACCTCTGTGCTGAAACGTGCCATCCACACGCTGTGGAACGTACTGGACGAGCTGGATCAGGCCTGGTTGCCGGTTGAGAAATCCTGGAAACTGAACGAACGTCACTACGGTGCGCTGCAGGGTCTGAACAAAGCAGAAACCGCTGAGAAATACGGTGACGAGCAGGTTAAACAGTGGCGTCGCGGCTTCGCGATCACCCCACCAGAACTGACCAAAGACGACGAACGCTTCCCGGGCCACGACCCGCGTTACGCGAAACTGACCGACGCTGAGCTGCCAACAACTGAAAGCCTGGCGCTGACCATCGACCGCGTTGTGCCTTACTGGAACGAAACCATTCTGCCACGTCTGAAAAGCGGTGAGCGCGTGATCATCGCCGCGCACGGTAACTCCCTGCGTGCACTGGTGAAATACCTGGACAACATGGGTGAAGACGAGATCCTCGAACTGAACATCCCAACTGGCGTACCGCTGGTATATGAGTTCGATGAAAACTTCAAACCAATCAAACACTACTACCTGGGTAACGCTGATGAAATCGCTGCTAAAGCGGCGGCAGTAGCGAACCAGGGTAAAGCGAAGTAATTTTCGCCAGACATAAAAAAAGCGTGGAGAAATCCACGCTTTTTTATTTGCGCTGTCAGAATCAGCCGCGACGTGCTTTTACCGCGTTCGCCAGCTGGCGCAGGATGGTGTCGGTATCTTCCCAGCCGATGCATGCATCGGTGACGCTCTTACCGTAAACCAACGGCTCGCTGCCTTCCAGATTCTGGTTACCTTCAACCAGATGGCTTTCAATCATCACCCCAATCACCGCTTTTTCACCCCCGGCGATCTGCTGGCAAACATCTTCACCCACTTCCATCTGCTTTTTAAACTGCTTGCTGGAGTTGGCATGGCTGAAGTCGATCATCACCTGCGGTGACAGACCTGCTTTTTCCAGCCCGACTTTCACTTCAGCCACATGTTTTGCACTGTAGTTCGGCTCTTTACCACCGCGCAGAATAATATGACAGTCGCCGTTACCGCTGGTGTTCACGATGGCAGAGTGGCCCCATTTGGTCACGGACAGGAAGCAGTGCGGTGCCCCGGCAGCATTGATGGCGTCAATGGCTACCTTGATGGTGCCGTCGGTACCGTTTTTAAAACCAACCGGGCAAGAGAGGCCAGACGCCAGCTCGCGGTGAACCTGAGATTCCGTGGTACGCGCACCGATTGCGCCCCAGCTCATCAGGTCGGCCAGGTATTGTGGCGTAATCATATCCAGAAACTCTCCGGCCGCGGGCAGACCGCTGTCGTTGATTTCCAGTAGCAGTTTGCGTGCAATGCGCAGACCGTCGTTAATCTGGAAGCTGTTATCCATGTGCGGATCGTTAATCAGCCCTTTCCAGCCCACCGTGGTACGCGGTTTTTCAAAATAAACGCGCATCACAATTTCCAGCTCGCCTTTTAGCTCTTCACGCAGCGAGATCAATCTGGCTGCGTACTCTTTTGCCGCGGCAGGATCGTGAATAGAGCACGGGCCAATCACCACTAACAGACGATCGTCATTGCCGCGCAGGATCTTGTGGATCGCTTTACGGGCGTGAGACACCGTGTTTGCAGCATTTTCCGTGGCGGGGAATTTTTCAAGGAGTGCGACTGGAGGCAATAACTCATTGATCTCTTTAATGCGTAAATCGTCGTTCTGGTAATTCATCTTCTGTCCGGGCTCTGCCATATTTTGAGTAATGAAAGCAATCCCTTCAATCTATCTCGTCAGCCTGGAAGTGTAAACCGCCTTTTACACCCTCTCCGGCCATTACGCGTAACATAGCGAAAAAGAGGTTTGTGTAACACATTAAAAATTCTACACTTAGCCTAAAAAGAAACGAGGAAAATAGATATGGCGCATTCTCACTCGCACGCCTCCGGGGATGAAAATGCTAAACGCCTGATGCTCGCCTTCGGGGTAACCGCGGTCTTTATGGTTGTCGAAGTGATCGGTGGGATTATCTCTGGCTCATTGGCCTTGCTGGCTGACGCCGGGCACATGCTCACCGATGCCGCAGCCCTGTTCTTCGCTCTGCTGGCCGTTAAGTTCGCCCGTCGCCCGCCCAATGCCCGCCATACGTTTGGCTGGCTCCGGCTTACAACCCTTGCTGCCTTTGTTAACGCGATTGCACTGGTTGTGATCACTATTTTTATTGTCTGGGAGGCCTTCCAGCGTTTCAGGCACCCACAGCCAATTGCCGGGATGACAATGATGGTCATTGCCGTAGCAGGGCTGCTTGCCAATATTCTGGCATTCTGGATTTTGCACCGTGGCAGCGGTGAAAAAAACCTGAACGTCAGGGCGGCGGCGCTGCATGTGCTGGGTGATTTACTCGGCTCTGTCGGGGCAATAGTCGCTGCGCTGGTGATCCTCTATACCGGCTGGACACCCGTCGACCCTATTCTTTCGGTACTGGTATCCTGCCTGGTTCTGCGCAGTGCCTGGCGGTTACTGAAGGAGAGCGTCAATGAGTTACTGGAGGGCGCACCCACTTCAGTGAATATTATCGAGCTAAAACGCAATCTGCGCCGTTCAATCCATGAAGTGAGAAACGTCCACCACGTTCACGTCTGGCTGGTGGGTGAGAAACCTGTCATGACCTTGCACGTTCAGGTCATCCCACCTCATGACCATGATGCGCTGCTTGAACGCATCCATCACTTTCTGGAACATCACTATGAGATTGGCCACGCCACTATCCAGATGGAGTACCAGCCCTGTAACGGACCAGACTGTCATCTGAACGAAGCACAGCCCGGCCATTCACATCACCACCACTAGCTGGAAAGCGCGTGAGAACCCCGCTCACGCGCGCTGTTAATCCACATGCGGCTACCGTTCAGGGCAATGAACGTCAGAAGCAAGTACTCCAGTGACATCGCATAGACCCCCTGCAGGGCAAAGATCACCACGCTAATGACGTTGATGATGACCCACAGCAACCAGTTTTCAACGTATTTACGGGTCATCAGGATCATCGCAGCAATCGACAACACCATCATGGAGGAATCCCAGAACGGGAAGGCATCTGGTTGCAGCACCGGCATCGTGACGTTCAACCCTATACCGGACATGACAGACACCGCGACCCGGGTCAGGAAAGCAAATACCGGGTTGATATAGACAGTCATCAAACCAATGGCGACAACGCAGGCGACAAGCCAGGCGATGGCTTTTGGCAGAGGTAACCAGCGGATCTGCAGCTCTGCCTCCTGCTGACTGTTCTGCCGGGACCATGCGTACCAGCCGTAAATATTCGCCGCGAAGAAGAACAGCTGTAAAAGCAGGCTGGCATATAGCTGGATCTGGAAGAAGATGATGGCAAAGAGCGTGACGTTAATTAACCCGAATGCGTAATTGCTGATCTTCTCAAGGCTTGCCAGCCAGATACAGAGTAACCCGGCCAGCGTGCCAACGGCCTCAATCCATGACAGGTCATAGCCACCCGCACCAATCGGTATATGAACCAGAATGTTCTGTGTGCTAAAAAAATCCATCTTTTCCCCGGGGCCTGTTGAATTAAGTACGTAGTGTAGCCGCAAAATCCAGCATGCGGTTAAGCGGAATTAACGCACCTTCACGCAGGGCGGCATCCACATGGATTTCATGTGCTGCACCACCGGTTTCTAACCCTTCGGCAATCGCTTTCAGGCCATTCATCGCCATCCACGGGCAGTGAGCACAACTGCGGCACGTCGCCCCTTCACCCGCCGTAGGCGCTTCAAGCAGCTCTTTTTCCGGCACGGCCTGCTGCATCTTGTAGAAGATACCGCGATCGGTCGCCACGATGAGCTGCTTATGCGGCAATGTTTTCGCGGCGTTGATTAACTGGCTGGTTGATCCAACGGCATCCGCCATATCGACAATTGATTGTGGCGATTCCGGGTGAACAAGGATGGCCGCTTCCGGGTAGAGCGCCTTCATGCGCGTCAGCGCCTGTGTCTTGAATTCGTCATGCACAATACAGGCACCCTGCCAGCAGAGAACGTCTGCGCCGGTTTGCTTCTGGACATAGCTTCCAAGATGCCGGTCTGGTGCCCAGATGATTTTCTCGCCCAGGCTATCCAGATGCTCAATCAGCTCAACGGCAATACTGGACGTCACCACCCAGTCTGCACGCGCTTTTACCGCTGCAGATGTATTGGCATAGACCACCACAGTACGGTCAGGATGGGCATCGCAGAAGGCGGTAAACGCGTCAATCGGGCAGCCGAGATCAAGTGAACATTCAGCATTAAGCGTCGGCATCAGAATGGTTTTTTCAGGGCTGAGTATTTTTGCCGTTTCGCCCATAAAACGAACGCCCGCCACCAGTAGCGTGGACGCGGGATGTTTTGCACCAAAGCGTGCCATCTCCAGAGAGTCGGAAATGCACCCCCCGGTCTCTTCCGCCAGTTGCTGGATTTCCGGGTCAGTGTAGTAATGTGCCACCATCACGGCATCTCGCTCCTTGAGAAGACGTTTGATCTTCTCACGGTAGAACTGCTTTTCATCCACGGTTAGTGGGACAGGTTTTGGCGGGAAGGGATAGATTGCAGCTTCTGGATCAAACATCACACTCATTATGGCATCTCGTTTTACTGGCTTAACAATATTGCCTTTCTTTTGCATGACATAGCAAAACCGACGGCAATTGTGTTTTGTATACTAAACAAGATAGCGGATATGAGGTGAAAAGTCACCGGAAATAGGTGCGATGAGCATTTGTCGGGTAGCAGCTTTGCCTGACCTGGAAGGTAAAAAAATAAAATTAAACGTACTGATCGACCGTTGGGGAATGCCTTACGACACTCCCCCTCTGATATTAACGCGGACGGTGCAGAGCACCGTGCTGAACGACCTTACCAGAACCTACCAGGCTGTATGATACAGTTCGATAATATCGTTGAAACTCGCTTCCCGTGGGTTACCGCCGGTACATACATCATTAAACGCCGCCTGTGCCAGCCCCAAAATGTCCTCTTTACGTACCCCTACGTCACGCAGGTGGAGGGGAATACCCACGTCACGATTGAGCGCAAAGACGGCATTAACCGCCGCATTACGTGCATCAACAAGGGTCAGGCCTTCCACCTTCACGCCCATCGCTCGCGCAATATCGCGGAACTTATCGCCAGTATATTCGGCATTGTAGCGCATGACATGCGGCAACAATATGGCATTCGCCACGCCGTGCGGGGTGTTATAGAATGCCCCCAGCGGGTGCGCCATGCCATGAACCAGCCCCAATCCAACGTTGGAAAAACCCATCCCGGCAACATACTGACCCAGCGCCATTGCCTCTCCGGCATCCCGTTCACCCGCCACTGAATCGCGCAGCGCCCCGGCAATAATCTCAATGGCCTTGATGTGTAACGCATCTGTTAAGGCCCACGCACCACGGGTGGTATAGCCTTCAATCGCATGGGTCAGCGCATCCACACCGGTTGCCGCTTTCAGCGACGGCGGCATCCCGTCCATCATGTCGGCATCGATAAAAGCGACCTGCGGAATGTCATGTGGATCGACGCAAACAAATTTACGCCGCTTCTCTTCATCAGTGATCACATAGTTAATGGTCACTTCCGCCGCCGTTCCCGCCGTGGTGGGAATTGCCAGAACGGGAACGCTGGGTTTACGCGTTGGCGACAGTCCTTCCAGACTGCGAACATCCGCAAACTCCGGGTTATTGCTGATAATACCAATCGCCTTACAGGTATCCTGCGGCGACCCGCCACCGATGGCGATAAGATAATCTGCGCCGCTGTGCTGAAAAACCTCCAACCCCTCTTTCACGATACCGATCGTCGGATTAGGAAGCACCCCAGAGTAGATATCCCAGACCAGGCCCACCTCGTCCATTTTATCCGTAACCTTCGCTACCACGCCGCACTGCACCAGCGTTTTATCAGTGATAATCAGCGCTTTATGGTAGCCCCTGCGTTTTACTTCATCGCAAAGTGCCGCTACCGCACCCCGGCCAAACCAGGCCGTTTCATTCAGAATCATTCTGTTCGCCATTGCCGTTCTCCTGTTCGCGTTGCGATATCACTCTTCAATACGCAGCCCATAGGTTTTGAATTTTTCCAGCACGATGGCGATAGCCTCATCATCAAGCACCGGCACCGGATCGGTAATCGCCAGCGTACTAAGATAAAGCTGAGCCAATACCTCAACCTCATGCGCCAGCCACAGCGCCTTTTCCAGATTTTCTTCGCAGGCGATTAAACCGTGATGCTGCAACAACGTCGCTTTGCGGTTCCTGAGGACGACGGCCACATATTCTGACAGCTCGCGCGTGCCAAACGTGGCATACGGCGCACAGGGAATAGAATTGCCCCCGGCGGCGGCAATCATGTAATGAATAGCCGGGATAGCACGATTCAGGATAGACACGGCAGTACAGTGCACCGCATGGTTATGCACCACCGCATTGGCATCCGGGCGCGTCTGGTAGGCAGTCATATGGAAACGCCACTCACTGGACGGCAGTTTTCCCTGCTCATGCTGACCATCGGCATCAATATAAACGATGTGTGACTCGGTCAGTTTTTCATAGGGAATACCCGTTGGTGTGATCAGTATCCCCCCCTGATAGCGCACGCTAACGTTGCCAGCTGTTCCCTGATTCAGACCCAGTCGGGTCATCTCCAGGCAGGTATCAATAATCTGCCGAGCCAGTGTATTTCGTTCCATTTGTTACCTCTCTTGATGATTCAATAACACCAACAGAACAACTCATCTTGTTCTGTTGAATTAATCGCTAATCGTGTATTTGCTCACCATCTTCATATTGAATAATCATAAAGAAATTTTTGTAACTTTATTTTGTGATCATCATCAATTAATTACAGATAATCACTCTTCATCCGCCTGATTCATTTCATGAAAAATGACCGCTCTTAATAATATTTAACGAAACGGGCATTTTATCTGTTCACCTGTGGAAAATGCCCGTTTTCGCAGCAATAAATTAAATCGGGCATCCTCTTTGTTGTTTTTAATATTTATTTACTCAAACGGGCATTGTTTTTCATAAATTAAAGTGACAGCAATCACATAAAAATACCGCTTTGTCGTTAAGTGTGACCGCCATCATATTAAATGACCTTTTTTACTCGAAAATGAATTCATGAGTTCATTCCGACCGCCAGATTTAGGCGAGTAAGAAAAAAGAACTCTTCTTTTTTTACGGTCTGATAAGCAAGAATGGCCACACTCTGACGCTTCTGAACCAACGAGGATGTTATGGGAAACACAACAATACAAACGCAGAGTTTTCGTACGGAAAATACCGGACAAGCCCAGCGTTACATTATTCCTTTTGCGTTACTTTGCTCACTATTTTTTCTTTGGGCAGTCGCTAATAACCTGAATGACATTTTATTACCCCAGTTTCAGCAAGCCTTTACCCTGACTAACTTTCAGGCAGGTCTGATTCAATCTGCATTTTATTTCGGCTACTTCGTCATTCCTGTGCCAGCAGGAATACTGATGAAAAAGATGAGCTATAAAGCAGGTATTATTACCGGGTTATTCTTATATGCTTTTGGTGCTGCATTATTCTGGCCTGCCGCAGAAGTCATGAACTATACCCTGTTCCTGATCGGTCTGTTTATTATCGCTGCAGGATTAGGCTGTCTTGAAACCGCTGCTAATCCGTTTGTAACCGTATTAGGCCCTGAGAGTGGTGGTCATTTCCGTCTTAATCTGGCACAAACATTTAACTCCTTTGGCGCTATTATCGCTGTCGTATTTGGACAAAGTCTTATTTTGTCTAACGTGCCACATCAATCTCAGGATGTGCTCGATAAAATGTCGCCAGAACAACTGAGCACCTATAAGCACAGTCTGGTGCTATCCGTACAAACGCCTTACATGATCATCGTGGCAATTGTATTGCTGGTCGCCCTGCTGATTATGTTGACTAAATTCCCGACCCTACAGAGTGACGATCATACCGACAGCACACAGAGCTCATTCGCCTCATCCCTTTCTCGTCTGGTGCGCATCCGCCACTGGCGCTGGGCGGTGCTGGCACAGTTCTGCTACGTCGGCGCACAAACCGCCTGCTGGAGCTATCTGATTCGCTACGCCATTGAAGAGATCCCTGGCATGACGCCTGGGTTCGCCGCCAACTACCTGACCGGCACCATGGTGTGCTTCTTTATCGGTCGCTTTACCGGTACCTGGCTTATCCGCCGCTTCGCACCGCATAAAGTGCTGGCAGCCTATGCTCTGCTCGCCATGCTACTATGCCTGATTTCTGCCTTCACAGGCGGCCATTTCGGCCTGCTGGCGCTGACGCTGTGCAGCACGTTCATGTCGATTCAGTACCCGACCATCTTCTCTTTAGGGATCAAGAATCTGGGTCAGGACACCAAATACGGCTCGTCCTTCATCGTCATGACGATTATCGGCGGCGGCATTGTGACGCCCGTCATGGGCTTCGTCAGCGATGCCGCAGGCAATATTCCAGCAGCCGAGCTGGTTCCAGCCGTATGCTTTGCCGTCATCTTCATCTTTGCCCGTTTCCGTTCGCAGACGGCAACAAATTGAACATTTTTCCGAATAACGTGAGGATTCTGTAATGAAAAAAATCAGCTTACCGAAAATTGGTATTCGTCCGGTGATTGATGGTCGTCGTATGGGGGTTCGTGAGTCGCTGGAAGAGCAGACCATGAACATGGCGAAGGCTACCGCCGCGCTGCTCACCGAAAAGCTTCGTCACGCCAGCGGCGCGCAAGTTGAATGCGTCATCGCCGATAGCTGTATTGCCGGGATGGCCGAATCAGCCTCCTGTGAAGAAAAATTCAGCAGCCAGAACGTCGGTGTGACCATCACCGTGACACCATGCTGGTGCTACGGTAGCGAAACGATCGATATGGATCCGATGCGCCCGAAAGCCATCTGGGGCTTTAACGGAACCGAACGTCCGGGTGCCGTTTATCTCGCCGCCGCGCTGGCCGCGCACAGCCAGAAAGGCATTCCAGCCTTCTCTATCTATGGTCATGATGTACAGGACGCTGACGACACCTCAATTCCTGCTGACGTTGAAGAAAAACTGCTGCGCTTTGCGCGTGCTGGTTTAGCCGTCGCCAGCATGAAGGGGAAGAGCTATCTCTCCGTTGGCGGCGTTTCAATGGGGATTGCCGGTTCCATCGTCGACCACAACTTCTTCGAATCCTGGCTGGGCATGAAGGTACAAGCGGTCGATATGACCGAACTGCGCCGCCGTATTGACCAGAAAATCTACGATGAAACCGAGCTGGAAATGGCGCTGGCGTGGGCGGACCAAAACTTCCGCTACGGCGAAGACCAGAACGCTCAGCAGTATAAGCGCAATGAAGCGCAGAGCCGTGAGGTGCTGAAAGAGAGCCTGCTGATGGCGATGTGTATTCGCGACATGATGCAGGGTAATCAAAAGCTGGCGGAAAAAGGGCTGGTTGAAGAGTCCCTGGGCTACAACGCCATTGCGGCAGGCTTCCAGGGTCAGCGCCACTGGACCGATCAATACCCTAATGGCGATACTGCTGAAGCGCTGCTCAACAGCTCCTTTGACTGGAACGGCGTGCGTGAACCCTTTATCGTCGCAACCGAAAACGACAGTCTCAACGGCGTGGCGATGCTGATGGGCCACCAGTTGACCGGCACCGCGCAGGTGTTCGCCGACGTGCGCACCTACTGGTCTCCGGAAGCGGTAGAACGCGTGACCGGGCAACCACTCAGTGGGCTGGCCGAACACGGTATTATCCACCTGATTAACTCCGGCTCTGCGGCACTGGACGGCTCGTGCAAACAGCGCGGCAGCGATGGTAAACCAACGATGAAGCCACACTGGGAAATCAGCCAGCAGGAGGCTGATGCCTGCCTGGCAGCCACCGAATGGTGCCCGGCGATCCACGAATACTTCCGCGGCGGCGGCTTTTCCTCCCGCTTCCTGACCGAAGGCGGCGTGCCATTCACCATGACCCGCGTGAATATCATTAAAGGCCTTGGTCCGGTGCTGCAGATTGCAGAAGGATGGAGCATAGAATTACCGAAAGAGATGCACGACCAGCTCGACGCCCGTACCAACTCAACCTGGCCGACGACCTGGTTTGCACCGCGGTTGACCGGTAAAGGGCCATTTACCGATGTTTATTCCGTGATGGCTAACTGGGGGGCAAACCACGGCGTACTGACCATCGGCCACGTCGGCTCCGACTTCATCACCCTGGCATCAATGCTACGTATTCCGGTCTGCATGCATAACGTGGAAGAATCGAAGGTTTATCGCCCTTCCTCCTGGGCCGCGCACGGAATGGATAGCGAAGGTCAGGATTACCGCGCCTGCCAAAACTACGGTCCACTGTACAAACGTTAATCCCGACGTCTTTGCCTGGGAGCGCAAGCTTACCGGGCCGACAAAATACCGAATAGTAGGCCGGATAAGCGCAGCGTTATCCGGCAACGTTTCAGGAGTTGTTATGAAACAAGATGTTATTCTGGTTCTCGACTGTGGTGCGACCAACATCCGGGCCATTGCCGTTGACCGTCATGGCAAAATTGTCGCCCGCGCCGCCACGGCAAATGCCAGCGAAATCGCCGTAGAGAATAGCGCCTGGCATCAGTGGTCTCTGGATGCCATTATGCAGCGCTTCGCAGACTGCTGCCGAACGCTGACGACGGAACTGGCAAACTGTCGCATTCGCGGCGTAACGGTGACCACTTTCGGCGTCGACGGCGCACTGGTCGATGAGCGCGGCAAGCTGCTCTACCCGATCATCAGCTGGAAATGTCCACGCACTGCCGAAGTGATGAAAAATATCGACCGATTGCTGTCACCTCAGCGGCTTCAGGACATTTCCGGTGTCGGTGCATTTGGCTTCAACACCCTCTATAAGCTAGTGTGGCTAAAAGAAAATCATCCACAGCTGTTGGAACAGGCACATGCCTGGCTGTTTATTTCTTCGCTGATTAACCACCGCCTGACCGGGGAATTCACCACCGACATGACTATGGCGGGAACCAGCCAGATGCTGGATATTCAGCGGCGTGATTTCAGCGGCGAAATTTTGCAGGCTGCCGGTTTGACGCGCCGACTGTTTCCACGTCTGGTCGAAGCTGGCGAGCTAATCGGGGCGTTACAACCAGAGGCTGCCCGTCTGCTTGGCCTCCCCACCGGGATCCCGGTCATTTCAGCCGGACACGATACCCAGTTTGCCCTATTTGGTGCAGGTGCCAGACAGGATGAACCCGTGCTCTCATCCGGGACGTGGGAGATCCTGATGGTACGCAGCGCGCAGGTCGATACACCGCTGCTCAGCCACTACGCTGGTTCAACGTGCGAGCTGGACAGCCAGCCTGACCTGTATAACCCCGGCATGCAGTGGCTGGCATCAGGTGTGCTCGAATGGGTGCGCAAACTACTGTGGACGGAAGAGACGCCCTGGCAAACGCTGATTGAAGCTGCTCGCCTCATTCCCGAAGGGGCCGAGGGCGTGAAAATGCACTGCGATCTCCTCGCCTGCCAGAATGCAGGCTGGCAGGGCGTCACGCTCAACACCACGCGAGGCCACTTTTATCGTGCTGCTCTGGAAGGTCTCACCAGACAGCTGGCGCAGAATCTGCGTACGCTGGAGGCAATCGGCCACTTCAACACGACCGAACTGCTGCTGGTCGGCGGCGGTAGCCGCAACACGCTGTGGAACCAGATAAAAGCCAATATGCTCGATATTCCCATCAAGGTACTCGACGACGCCGAAACCACAGTGGCTGGCGCAGCTATGTTTGGCTGGTACGGCATTGGCGAATTTACCAGCCCGGAACAGGCCAGAGCGCAGGTGAACTATCAGTACCGCTACTTCTATCCACAAACTGAACCCGAACTGATTGAGGGCGTTTGAGATGCTAAAAACGATTTCACCATTGATTTCCCCAGAACTGCTGAAAGTGTTGGCCGGGATGGGCCACGGCGATGAGATTATTTTTTCTGATGCCCACTTCCCCGCTCACAGCATGGGACCGCAGGTTATTCGCGCTGATGGGCTGAAGGTCAGTGACCTGCTGCAGGCAATCATTCCGCTGTTTGAACTCGACTGCTACGCGCCGCCGCTGGTGATGATGGCCGCAGTAGAGGGTGATTCCCTCGACCCCACCGTCGAAGCTCGCTATCGCGATGCGCTTTCTCTGCAATCCCCTTGCCCGGAGATCATCCGCATTGACCGCTACGCGTTTTACGAACGCGCGCGAAAAACCTTTGCGATCGTTATCACAGGTGAGTGTGCTAAGTACGGGAATATTCTTTTAAAAAAAGGAGTGACGCCATAATCTCATGCTGGTGCGCTCGCCTGACGCGGGCGCGTATCGAATGATGGGGCGAGAAAAGATGAAAGCGGCACGCCAGCAAGCGATAGTAAACCTGCTGATCCAGCATAAAAGCCTGACGACGGAAGCCTTAGCCGCCCAGCTTCACGTCAGCAAAGAGACCATTCGCCGCGATCTCAGCGAACTACAGATTCAGGGGAAAGTTCTGCGCAACCACGGCCGGGCTAAATACATTCATCGGGAAAACCAGGACTGTGGTGACCCTTTCCATATGCGTCTAAAGAGCCACTTTGCACATAAGGCCGATATCGCCAGAGAAGCGCTGGCCTGGATCGATGCCGGGATGGTCATAGCCTTAGACGCCAGTTCGACCTGCTGGTATCTGGCACGGCAGTTGCCGGACATCGATCTTCAGGTTTTTACCAACAGCCACCCAATCTGCCTGGAGTTGGGTAAACGTGAACAGATTCAGCTCATCAGTTCCGGCGGTAAGCTCGAACGTAAATACGGTTGCTACGTCAATCCCTCGCTGATTTCACAGCTCAAGTCGCTGGAGATCGACCTGTTTATTTTTTCCTGCGAAGGGATAGACAGCCACGGAGGGTTGTGGGATTCCAATATGGTCAATGCCAGCTTCAAATCGCTGCTGCTTAAGTACGCATCTCAGTCTTTATTGCTGGTTGATAAAAGTAAGTTTAATCGTTCGGGGGAGGCTCGTTTTGGACATCTGGATGAAGTGACACATATTGTGTCTGATACAAAGCTGTTTAACATAGGGAGTTAAGGGCTCAGACCTGCCGCAGGTTCGAATCATCTATATCGCAGATAGCAAAAAAGCGCCTTTAGGGCGCTTTTTTACATTGGTGGGTCGTGCAGGATTCGAACCTGCGACCAATTGATTAAAAGTCAACTGCTCTACCAACTGAGCTAACGACCCCTTGCGGGATGTACTTCAAATTTATTCAGGCTGGTGGGTCGTGCAGGATTCGAACCTGCGACCAATTGATTAAAAGTCAACTGCTCTACCAACTGAGCTAACGACCCATCTGGGTGTTAGCCTGAATATTCACTCGGAACCAATATAAATTGGTGGGTCGTGCAGGATGACTCGGCTTTGCCTCGCCCTTCGGGCCGTTGCTGAAGCAACGTTATCCTTCACGTTTAACATCTGAGTAAGACATTAAAATTGGTGGGTCGTGCAGGATTCGAACCTGCGACCAATTGATTAAAAGTCAACTGCTCTACCAACTGAGCTAACGACCCGAGTGGTGGGTGATGACGGGCTCGAACCGCCGACCCCCTCCGTGTAAAGGAGGTGCTCTACCAACTGAGCTAATCACCCACTCTGTACTGCCGGTAATGCGTTAAGTGGTGGGTCGTGCAGGATGACTCGGCTTTCGCCTCGCCCTACGGGCCGTTGCTAAAGCAACGTTATCCTTCACGTTAAGCTATTACTATCCACCTAACTTATTGGTGGGTCGTGCAGGATTCGAACCTGCGACCAATTGATTAAAAGTCAACTGCTCTACCAACTGAGCTAACGACCCACTTTTACGCTGTTTTCACGTTGTTTGATATCCCGTGGCAACGGCGGCATATATTACTGATTTAAGAATTCTGCGCAACAAAAATTTCGATGAAGATCACTTAACTGCTTACGAATCATGCTGCACGACCAGAAATAACGCGATTTCTGGTCATGCGATAATCATCCCATCGAACTCAGACGTTTTTGCGCCTGTTTAGCACCTTCGGTGCCAGGGAATTTTGTGACGACTTGCTGATAAACCGCTTTGGCTTTCGCAGTGTCACCTTTGTCCTGCATGATCACGCCGACCTTAAACATCGCATCAGGCGCTTTTGGCGATTTTGGGTAATTTTTCACCACAGAGGCAAAATAAAACGCCGCATCGTCCTTCTTACCCTTGTTGTAATTCAACTGACCCAACCAATAGTTCGCATTGGGCAGATAAGTGGAATCAGGGTATTTCTTAACGAAGTTCTGGAACGCAACGAGAGCGTCTTCCTGACGAGATTTATCCTGCACCAGGGCAATAGCTGCATTGTAATCCGTATTGGCGTCACCGCTCTGTACAGGCGCACCTGTCGAAGCC
Organism: Enterobacter sp. RHBSTW-00901; assembly: GCF_014103115.1. Taxonomy (NCBI): domain Bacteria; kingdom Pseudomonadati; phylum Pseudomonadota; class Gammaproteobacteria; order Enterobacterales; family Enterobacteriaceae; genus Enterobacter; species Enterobacter sp. RHBSTW-00901. Next base: position 4,252,652 of record NZ_JABXPB010000001.1, on the reverse strand, counting down.
GAAGCATTGTCTGCCGGAGCAGGTGTTGCTGTCGCCGCACCGCTCTGATCGCCCGCTGCTGGCTGCGCTGCAGCACCGCCGCTGCTCAGGCTATCTATCTGCTGCAAAATTTGCTTCTGACGATCCATAACCTGGTTAAGCTGATATTGGCTTTCCTGAATCTGGCCACGGAGAGAGTCAATATCGTTTTGGTTATCGGAAAGTTGCTGCTGGAGTTGAGTTAAAAGCTGGCTGTGAGCGTTAGAAATACGCTCGAGTTGAGTGACCCGGTCTTCTACCGAGCCTGAGCCGACACTACTGATTGGTGCCTGAGCAAAAGCGGCCCAGGGGGCCGCTATTCCAACCAGTAACGACAGACTCAACAGATGATGTCTGAAGTTACTGCTCATGCAATTCTCTTAGTAAACCAGTACGGCACGACGGTTTTTGGAGTAAGCCGCTTCGTCGTGACCCAGTACTGCAGGTTTTTCTTTACCGTAAGAAACGATGGAGATCTGGTCAGCAGAAACGCCTTTACCCTGCAGGTACATCTTAACGGCGTTAGCACGACGCTCACCCAGGGAGATGTTGTACTCTGGAGTACCACGTTCGTCCGCATGACCTTCTACGGTGACTTTGTAAGATGGGTTGCTACGCAGGAAGTTAGCGTGAGCATCCAGCATCGCAGCGAAGTCAGAACGGATGTCGTATTTATCCAGATCGAAGTAAACGATGTTGTTCTGCTGCAGCTGCTGCATCTGAAGACGCGCTTGCTCTTCAGAAGACATGTTGCCATTGCCGTTAGCGTCCATACCGGTGCCGGCACCCATCATGCCTTCGCCGCTCTGGTCATTGCTTGCGTTCTTGTTAGAAGAACACGCTGCGATTGCCATTACAGGCAGAGCGATCATCAGCCCCTTCAGCACTTTGTTCAGTTGCATTTCTATGATTCCTTTAGTAATCAATTAATTATTATTTACAGATACGGCGACCAGGCAGGTGATTTTACCTGTCCATCAGTTGCCGGAATACGCGCTTTGAAACGCCCATCTGTAGAAACCAGATTCAGCACAGATCCCATCCCCTGAGAAGAGCTGTAGATTACCATCGTGCCGTTAGGTGCCAGACTTGGCGTTTCATCCAGGAACGTTGACGACAGAACCTGCACGCCACCCGCTACCAGATCTTGTTTGGCAATGTGCTGCTGCCCACCGTTGGAGCTAACCATTACCATAAATTTACCGTCGCTGCTCACGTCTGCGTTCTGGTTCTGCGTACCTTCCCAGCTAATACGTTGCGGAGCACCGCCGTTGATATTCACTTTATAGATTTGTGGACGGCCGGCCTGGTCAGAAGTAAATGCCAGGTTCTGGCTGTCCGGGAACCAGCTTGGTTCAGTGTTGTTGCTACGACCATCAGTCACCTGGCGAATTTGACCAGAACCGACATCCATCACGTACAGGTTCAGGCTACCGGTTTTAGACAGGGCAAATGCCAGCTTAGAACCGTCCGGAGAGAACGATGGAGCACCGTTGTGACGTGGGAACGAAGCGACCTGACGAACAGCACCGTTAGCCAGCGTCTGGATAACCAGCGCAGAACGACCGCTTTCGAAGGTAACATAGGCCAGTTTGGAACCATCCGGTGACCAGGCTGGAGACATCAGCGGCTGAGAAGAACGTTTCACCAGGAACTGGTTGTAACCGTCGTAGTCAGACACACGCAGCTCATACGGGAACTGACCGCCGTTGGTCTGCACCACATAGGCGATACGGGTACGGAATGCGCCTTTAATGCTGGTCAGTTTTTCGAATACCGCGTCGCTGGCAGCGTGAGCCGCGTAGCGCAGGTACTGTTTAGTGACCTTGTAAGAGTTCTGTGCCAGAACGGTGCCCGGTGCGCCGCCGGTATCAACCAGCTGCCATGCAACGTTGAAAGAACCGTCTGGGTTAGGGGTAACCTGACCCACCACCACGGCATCAATACCCAGCGCAGACCATGCGGCAGGCTGTACCTCCTGCGCGCTGCCCGGCTGCTGTGGCAGACGAGAACGATCTAATGGGTTGAATTTACCGCTGTTACGCAGGTCAGCTGCAACGATGCCACCCGCATCTTCAGGTGCAGCACCTGGGCCAGCCCACTGGAACGGAACAACACCGATTGGACGCGCGGAGTCCACCCCCTGGGTGATCTCGATACGTACCTCTGCGTGCAGCACAGCTGCCCACAGCATTAAGAAACCAAATGCTACACGTAATGCCTGCTTCATCATATCTCCCTTATCCAGGTAACCTTACCCACGATAATTTAGCAGAATGTTAACAAACTCAAATAGACAAAACTACCAGAACCCTGTGACTAAACCTGGTCTAAATTTCCCCGTTTGCACGGGGAAAATGTAACTTAAGGTTTGAAGTCCAGCGGTGCATTTTTGAATGTTTCATACACAGCCTGAGACGGTGGTTTCGGGAATTTCGTCATTCTGCTGGTTGCAGATAACATCTGCTGACAGAATGCGTCATCCCCACCTTCCGGCTTCACGCTAAGTATGCTGCCGTCAGAACTTATATTTACACGCAAAGTACAGGTCTTGCCTTTATAGGTTTCCCAGTCATACAGATGACCACGAATAGCTGCCTGCACCTGTGAAATATACGAAGCAATCTCGGCCTGTGATGCACCACCCTGCCCTTGTTTACTTCCTTTAGCAGGAGATGCCCCACCAGCGCTACCACTGGTAGTACCTTTCGGCGCATTCTTACCAGCACTCAAGTCGCCAAGTAGATCGTCAACGCCTGCAGCCGCGGCAGCTTTCTCAGCGGCTGCAGCCTTTTTCGCGGCGGCTTTATCAGCGGCAGCTTTCTTATCGGCAGCGGCTTTCTCTGCTGCAGCTTTCTTATCCGCAGCAGCTTTCTCAGCGGCAGCTTTTTTGTCTGCTGCGGCTTTTTCAGCGGCAGCCGCTTTTTCAGCAGCAGCTTTCTCTGCAGCAGCGGCTTTCTTCGCAGCATCAGCAGCTGCTTTCTTCTCAGCTTCCTGAGCAGCTTTCTTCGCGGCTTCTGCTTCAGCTTTCTTCTCAGCATCCGCAGCCGCTTTCTTCGCTGCTTCCGCTTCGGCTTTTTTCTGAGCATCGGCAGCCGCTTTCTTCGCTACTTCTGCTTCAGTTTTCTTCTGAGCGTCGGCAGCGGCTTTCTTCGCTGCTTCCGCTTCAGCTTTCTTCTGAGCATCGGCAGCCGCTTTTTTCGCCGATTCTGCCGCTAATTTAGCCTGGGCATCAGCCTGTGCTTTCGCGTCCGCTGCAGCTTTTGCAGCCGCTTCTTCCGCCTGCTTTTGCTGTTCCTGTGCTTTCTTCGCGGCCTCTTCAGCCTGCTTCTGCTGTTCCGCCTGCTCTTTTGCAGCTTCCTGCGCCTGCAAACGTTCTTTCTCAAGCTGCTTCAGACGCTCTTGCTCGGCGGCCTGCTTTTCACGCAGTTCATCCGCTTGCTGTTGCGCCTGTTTCTCACGCTGCTCTTCAGCTCGTTTTGCACTCGCTTTCTGCTGCTGCTGACGATTATAGTTCTGCACTACCGCACCGGGATCCACCATCACGGCGTCGATGGAAGAACCTCCACCGCCGCCCGCTGATGCATCGATATGCTCGTCGAACGAACTCCAGATCAGTGCTGCAAAAAGAATAACGTGCAGCACTGCGGAGACGATTATCGCTCGCTTAAGCTTGTCGTTCTGTTCGGTTGCCTTTGACACTATCGGTTCCCAAAAACTACGCAGATGATCAAATAGGCTGAGTCATTAAGCCAACTGACTTAACACCCGCACTATGTAGCAAGTTCAGCGCTTTAATAATTTCATCGTATGGTACGTCTTTCGCGCCACCGATTAAGAAGACCGTTTTCGGATTTGACTCCAGGCGTCGTTGCGCTTCAGCAATAACCTGCTCAGGTGGTAGCTGATCCATACGATCTTTCTCTACCACCACGCTGTATTGCCCTACGCCGGAAACCTCAATGATGACTGGAGGGTCGTCATTGGTGCTTACCGCCTGTGATTCTGTCGCATCCGGCAGATCAACTTCCACGCTCTGGGTAATGATGGGCGCTGTCGCCATAAAGATCAGCAGCAGTACCAGCAGTACGTCCAGCAGCGGAACGATATTGATTTCGGACTTGAGCTCGCGACGCCCCCGTCCACGCGTTCTGGCCATGGTTTACCCCTTGTTGCTCTCGGTGCTGGTAAACGCCTGACGGTGCAGAATCGCGGTGAACTCTTCCATAAAGTTGTCGTAGTTCAGTTCCAGTTTGTTCACACGCTGGTTCAGACGGTTGTAAGCCATTACTGCCGGAATTGCAGCAAACAGACCGATTGCCGTTGCAATCAGTGCTTCTGCAATACCCGGTGCCACCATCTGCAACGTCGCCTGCTTCACCGCACCCAGCGCGATAAAGGCGTGCATGATCCCCCATACCGTACCAAACAGACCGATGTATGGGCTGATGGAACCTACGGTACCCAGGAAAGGAATATGCGTTTCAAGATTTTCCAGCTCGCGGTTCATGGAAATGCGCATCGCACGCGATGCACCTTCAACGACCGCTTCCGGCGCATGGCTGTTAGCACGATGCAGACGGGCAAACTCTTTGAAACCGCTGTAGAAAATTTGCTCGGAGCCTGCGAGGTTCTCACGGCGTCCCTGGCTTTCCTGGTACAAACGAGAAAGTTCGATACCTGACCAGAACTTATCTTCAAACGCTTCCGCCTCACGGCCTGCTGCATTGAGGATACGTGTTCTCTGGATGATGATAGCCCAGGATGCGATTGAAAAACCAATCAAAATCAACATGATAAGTTTAACCAGAAGGCTAGCCTTCAGGAACAAATCAAGGATATTCATGTCAGTCACTGCTTAAACTCCGCGACAATAGACTTAGGAAGCGCACGAGGCTTCATTATGGTTGGATCAACACAAACAATCAGTACTTCAGCTGAGTTCAGTACGGTGTTCTCTGCATTGACTATCCGCTGCGTGAAAACCAGTGAGGTTCCGCGCATTGATGTAATTTCAGTTTGGACTTCGAGCATATCGTCGAGTCTGGCAGGCGCAAAATACTCAAGCGTCATCTTGCGTACCACAAAGGCAACTCGCTCAGCCAACAGTACCTGTTGGCTAAAGTGATGATGGCGCAGCATCTCTGTGCGTGCCCGTTCATAAAAAGCAACGTAGCTGGCGTGGTAAACCACACCACCGGCGTCAGTATCTTCGTAATAGACACGAACCGGCCATCGAAACAGCGTTGTATTCACTTTACATCCCGGTAATGCAACAAAAGTTAACTCTTTTAAACTTCGCTACTATACGCGCGGGAAAGATGGTTTGGAATGGGAGAAAGTAAACGGAGAGTAAATTTTTATGGGCTCGGGTAAGCCCATATCATTAACGGACATTTCTTATTCAGAAGAAGAAGAAAATCAAACCGGCGAGAAGAACCAGATCGGCGAGCAGCGGGCAAAAAAGACCCTGCCAGTGAAGTGCTTTCGGACGAAAGCCCACGCCGTGAATGACGCCAGCACACACCGCCCACATAATGAGGAAGCCGTGCCAGATCTCAAGCTCGCTGGTCTTTGCCGCGAAGCGCGACGGGTCCCAGAAGATACAGCCTGCCAGCAGTAATGCCATCACTAAAGAAAGCGCCCTTAACGGGCGCTTATCCATTACCGCGTAAAGCATCGCGATAATTTTCATTAGTGTTTTTCTTCACCCGCTTTGGACGCTTCAACGTGCTCAAGCGCCAGTGCGGTGATGACACCAAAGGCACAGGCAAGAAGCGTCCCTAAAATCCATGCGAAATACCACATATTCAGCTCCTTACTTAGTACATAGAGTGGGTGTTGCTTTCGATATGTTCTTTGGTGATACGACCGAACATTTTCCAGTAACACCAGGTGGTGTAGAGCAGGATAATCGGTACGAGTACACAAGCCACATATGTCATCAGGTTCAGCGTCAGCTGGCTGGAGGTTGCATCCCACATGGTCAGGCTAGCATTCATCATGGTGCTGGATGGCATCACGAATGGGAACATAGCAATACCCGCAGTCAGGATGATGCACGCCAGCGTCAGTGAAGAGAACACGAACGCCAGTGCGCCTTTTTCCAGACGAGACGTCAGCACCGTCAGCAGTGGCAGCAATACACCCAGTGCCGGGATAGCCCACAGCGCAGGAGTATTGTTGAAGTTCACCAGCCATGCACCAGCCTGACGAGCCACTTCTTTGGTCAGCGGGTTAGACGGTGCAGCGTGGTTGATAGCAGACGTCACTACGTAACCATCAATACCGTACATCACCCAAACGCCAGCCAGTGCGAAGCAGACCAGCGTTACCAGAGCAGCAACCTGAGCTGTCGTGCGAGAACGCAGGTGCAGTTCACCCACAGTACGCATCTGCAGATAGGTCGCGCCCTGGGTAATGATCATCGCCACACTCACTACGCCTGCCAGCAGACCAAACGGGTTCAGCAGCTGGAAGAAGTTACCGGTGTAGTAAAGACGCATGTAATCGTCGATGTGGAACGGTACGCCCTGCAGCAGGTTACCGAACGCCACGCCAATCACCAGAGGTGGAACGAAGCTACCAATGAAGATGCCCCAGTCCCACATGTTGCGCCAGCGGGTGTCTTCAATCTTGGAACGGTAGTCGAAACCAACCGGACGGAAGAATAAAGACGCCAGCACCAGAATCATCGCCACGTAGAAACCGGAGAACGCAGCCGCGTAGACCATCGGCCAGGCAGCAAACAGTGCGCCGCCTGCGGTGATCAGCCACACCTGGTTACCGTCCCAGTGTGGGGCGATGGAGTTGATCATGATTCGACGCTCGGTGTCATTACGACCGAGGAAACGGGTGAGCATGCCCACCCCCATGTCGAAACCATCCGTGACCGCAAAACCGATCAGCAGGATACCGACCAGCAGCCACCAGATAAAACGCAATACTTCATAATCGATCATTTGATGACTCCTGTCTTAGCGTGCCGGCTGAGTAGTCGCACCGGACTGCTCGTAGTGATAGCGACCGGTTTTCAGGCTGCTTGGGCCAAGGCGCGCGAACTTGAACATCAGGAACAGTTCAGCCACCAGGAACAGGGTGTACAGACCACAAATCAGCAGCATGGAGAAGATCAGATCGCCCGCTGTCAGGGTAGAGTTCGCGACCGCTGTTGGCAGCACCTCACCTATCGCCCACGGCTGACGGCCATATTCCGCCACGAACCAACCGGATTCGATAGCAATCCACGGCAGTGGAATACCGTACAACGCGGTACGCAGCAGCCATTTTTTCTGACCAACGCGGTTACGAATAACAGACCAGAAGGACGCTGCAATGATCAGCAACATCAGGATGCCGCAGCCCACCATGATACGGAAGGCGAAGTACAACGGCGCAACGCGTGGAATGGAGTCTTTGGTTGCCATCTGAATCTGTGCTTCCGTCGCGTCGGAGACGTTCGGGGTATAGCGTTTCAGCAGCAGACCGTAACCCAGGTCTTTCTTCACGTTATTAAACTGATCGCGAACCGCCTGGTCGGTAGAACCGGCACGCAGTTGTTCCAGCAACGCATAAGCTTTCATACCGTTACGGATACGGCCTTCATGCTGCACCATCAGTTCTTTCAGGCCAGTCACCTGTTTGTCGACGGAGCGAGTAGCAATGATGCCGAGCGCGTAAGGGATCTGGATGGAGAAGTGGTTTTGCTGCGCATCCTGATCCGGAATACCGAACAGAGTAAAGGCAGCCGGAGCCGGTTGCGTTTCCCACTCAGCTTCGATAGCCGCCAGCTTGGTTTTCTGCACGTCACCCATTTCGTAACCGGATTCATCACCCAGAACGATAACGGACAGAATCGCTGCCATGCCGAAGCTTGCCGCGATGGCGAAGGAACGTTTAGCGAAAGCGAAGTCACGACCACGCAGCATATAGTAGGAGCTGATGCCCAGAATGAACATCGCACCACACACATAACCAGATGCTACAGTGTGAACGAATTTAACCTGTGCGACCGGGTTCAGTACCAGCTCGGCAAAGCTGACCATCTCCATACGCATGGTTTCGAAGTTGAAATCAGACGCGATCGGGTTCTGCATCCAGCCGTTCGCCACCAGGATCCACAGCGCGGACAGGTTAGAACCTAATGCCACCAGCCAGGTTACCGCCATATGCTGGACTTTACCCAGACGGTCCCAACCGAAGAAGAACAGACCTACAAAGGTGGATTCGAGGAAGAAGGCCATCAGACCTTCAATGGCCAGCGGCGCACCGAAGATATCCCCTACATAGTGGGAATAGTAAGACCAGTTAGTCCCGAACTGGAACTCCATGGTCAAACCGGTTGCCACGCCCAGTGCAAAGTTGATACCAAACAACTTGCCCCAGAACTTGGTCATATCTTTATAAATCTGTTTGCCGGAGAGGACGTAGACCGTTTCCATGATGGCCAGCAGGAACGCCATACCGAGCGTCAGTGGCACAAACAGGAAGTGGTACATCGCGGTCAAGGCAAACTGTAAGCGCGACAGTTCGACTATATCTAACATCATGACTCCTTGCTCATCGCATGAAGACTCCGAGAGTGGACGCCGTTAGATACGACGGATCCACACACATGCCCCAATACAAAATTATCTGCTTCCCTTCTTCGTTGCTTATTCTCTACAGGAGGAAAAAGCAGTGATGAAAAGTTACAAATACGTTAATAAAAAACCCAAATTGATCCCGCAAATATAATACGCTGCAAAACCCTTACAATAAACAGGTTTTTATTGAATCACTTTTACGTTTTTCGACGGTGATCAATTTATAGCAAAACTACCACTTTTCAGCCATTTTGATCGGGGACAATTTAACGTCTTTTGGTATCTTTTTCCAAGGATTAAACATTGATTTAAATCAAAAACAATCACCATTGTTAACCATGTTTAATTGCAGTACGAATGGTGAAAATCATGTTAATGACATGTACATCACGAGGTATTGATGGTTATCAAATGCAGGGAATAATATGAACAGAAGTGATTTTAATTAACGAGAAAGGACAATGCAGTTTCACATGCAGGTAAACATATAATGATAGCCACCTCACAGTATTTTTCCATTGCTTTACTGTAACTCTTCGCAATTACATTTAATTTACCTTTACCAACCACAAAATTAACACCGCTTTGTGACTATTCGATGAAACAAAAGACCGCAATGTCTGCGGTCTTTTGAACGTGTGGAATGTTACCCCTCTATCTGAATACTAAAGGTACGCGACTGCCCCGGGCGAAATGCCCCCACGATGCCTTTTTCGTCATGCCCGCCCTCTTTAGTGCGTTCATTCATGTCGGTTTCGTGGCACCCTTTAATCGTCCGGTTTACCGCTAAAGTGGCATCGTAAGAGGTCGACTCCGATGGATTGAACAGGCGAAGGATAAGGGCTTCGCCGTCTTCTGACTTTTTCAATGCACTCAACATACAACCTGTCGGTGGCAACGTTAACAGGCTGTAGCTCTCCGGCGTCCTGAACGCAGCGCGGTTAAGTTTCATCGCATCCCAGGGGATTTTGTTATAGCAGTGAACCGGGGTAAGCCATGCCTTCGCCTGCTGGGCAACACCGGCATCGTCAGGCGATCCGCTAAAACTATAGAGGCTAAAACGGCAGTCAAGCTGGCCACGAACCTGCGAGTCCGGTACGGGCATCTTGATACCAGATGGTCTTCCCGGCCGCAGGAGTAAATCCTCCTTCCCGAGAACCCCCACTCCGCGCAGAAGCGTCAGGGCAAATGTTTTATGAGCGTCACCGATAACTTCAAATTCCCGCAGTCCCTCAGTGAACAACGCCATTCCATGATGCTTTTCCTGGAGTACGGCGTAGTTGAGGAGATTCCAGACCGGCAGTGGCGCTTCCTTCCACCCCTCTTCCTGCCAGTTCGTCATGGCCTCATCCCACACAGGGCGCGTCAGCGAGCCAAACTGCGTATCGGCTAACACCGCTTCCGTATTAAACGGCGTGGGGATCAGTACACGGAGGCGATGATCGTCAGCCTGATTATCCAGCCGAACCTCCACATCAATACGCCGGCTGTTATGGCTGAGCGTCACCGCCATTTCAGCAGTGAGAAGACCGTTTTGCTGGCGTGCCGAACGTTCGGTGAGGTTTGCCGGAACCGCCATTCGATGACGGATCAGCACCCTGCTCTGCCAGCCTTCATGAGTAACCTCAACGTCATGCTCGCCTTGCACTGAAGTGAGCCGCCACTCCTCTCGCGACGGAGAATAGTCATACTCATCACCATCATCGGAACTCTCTTCAATTTCCAGCACGCGGTCATAGATAAGACCTGACGCTTTATCGTGCAGACGCAGCGTTCCGTCACCGTTCAGGCTTATCTGCCAGAAGGCATTTTCCAGCAATGCCTCTGTTGTTTTCGTTGGCGGAAGCGCGTCACCCGCGATATGCGGTTCGATATACAGCGTGCGGTAGCCCATTGATGGCAGGTTCTGACTGAGCTGGATATCGAACGCCATAAACGGCTCATAATTCCCGTAATGGACGATCTGCCTGTCAATCAGCCCCGGGTCAAGTTCGCGGGCGTGGCGAATGAAATACGGAACGTCGTTGCCTTTATCATCCACCAGGCGGAACTGGCTGGCACGCAGGCGGATCGTCGTGTTAATCACCTCGTCACGCGGCCAGGGCATCAGGTTGAACATCACCAGTTTGTCTGCATCGCTTTGCGGCATGTTGTCGACAATCTTGCGCATATAAAAATGCGTCAGGTTATCGGCCATATCCTCAGCCAGCTCGAAACGCGAGAGGATTTCGCGATGCACCTTGTCGCTACAGCAGCAGCCAATGCTGTCGTGGGCGTGATTTTTCAGGATCTCTTTCCACATTTTTTCCAGCAGGCCGTGGTGGTATTCAAACCCCAGCGTCCAGGCAAGCGTTGCCAGCGGCTCCAGGACATTAACGATTTTGTTCTCTATGCGGGCATGCGCAATTTTAATGTCCATCCGCGTGGAGCCTATCGTCCGGTGCACACGCATGTATTTACCGTCGATAAACTCCCCTTTCAGCGTCGCCAGTTCTTCACGGTGTGCTTCAATATGTTCAAAGACTTCCTCAAACCGGCTCATCACAAATTTACGCTGCGGATAAATTTCACGAAGCTTATCCATCACTGCGAAAATGTTTTGCTGCAGCGGCATCTGGTCGTGACCGTTGGGCAACAATATCTCCTTCGTGACGGAGGCTTTTTCCAGCACCCCGAAGTAACTGTCGAGCCGTTTTCGTAACCCTTCTTCATCCTCCGGTAAGTACTTACCAATCGCGTAACCTAACGGCAGTACCTGTTTCGTGACCTCACTGCCATCCGCACTCTGCCATAAAAACTCCGTTTTATCTGTCCCGTGACGCTCTGAACAACCGCGCCAGAACATGGCTCGCGTAATACCAAAACCGTTATAAATGTGCGGAAGTTGCCCGGACATGCCGAACGAATCCGGCAGGTAGCCAATCTTCATCGGCTCGCCCAATGCCATACAGTCGCGGATGCCATACATCAGGTTGCGAACAATCGACTCGCCAGAAACAATTGTGGTGTCCGTCTGGGTATACCAGGGGCCAATAATCAGTTTCCCGGCCTCAACCAGTGCCTTCACCCGGGGCCGGTTTTCTGGTTTCACCGCGAAGTAATCTTCCAGAACCGCCGTCTGCCCGTCGAGGACGTAGTATTTGTATGCGTCATCCTGCTCAAGACGGGTGAGGATCTCCTCCATATTATTGACAAGGAGAATGCGCGACGCTTCAGTGGTGAAATACCACTCACGGTCCCAGTGCATATGCGGTGTAATATGAACGCGAGATACAGCTTTCATCTTCGTTTCCTGTTTGTGCGTGTTTATGGCATGGCGTCTTCAATGACGTATTTGCCGCGCTTTACCGCCTGACGTCGCCAGAAAAGTAAAATGAGTGTCGAGATGGCGGTCCCCACCAGCGCAGCCCCAAACCAGCCCACTGCCGCCGTGATGCCACCCATTCCGCTATGATGGAGCAAGAAGAGGGAGAAAATGCCCGCTCCCGGCGTGGACAACCCGATGCCCATTGCACCGACAATCGCACCGGTCACCATTGAACCCAATACGAATGAACCAATGACCCGCAGCGGATCTTCAATAGCCATTGGGATCGCCCCTTCGGTAATCCCCGCCAGCCCCAACAACCACGTTGACTTACCGGTTTCGATTTCAAACTGCTTGAAGAGATGTGGAGCCAGCAGGGTTGATGCGGTCACCGTGAAGGCGGACACCATTTTGACGGAGGCAAAAATGGCATACGGCCCATAGACACCGTTCGCCATCGCCCCCAGACAGAATGCATACGCCGCTTTGTTGACCGGCCCGCCCAGATCGAATGAACACATAAAGCCGAGAATCGTCCCCAGCAGCAGCGCGTTAGCCCCCGACAGTCCGTTGAGCCAGGCGGTAAGTGAATTGTTTATCCACGCCACGGGCTCACCGATCACAAACAGCATCAGACTGCCCGCCCCCAGCACGCCAATAACCGGATAGAGGTAATAGGTCAGAAAGCCGTTATAGCGATTATTGAGACGAATATGATTTTTCACCCAGCGCATCAGGTAGCCGGCAATCAACCCGCCGGCGATCGCTCCCAAAAAACCAGAGCCGATCATATTCGCGGCAAGACCGGCGGCGAACCCCGGAGCCAGGGCGGGTTTATCCGCCAGTGAGTAAGCTGTATAGGCGGCGAGCACGGGCACCATCAAAATGCCGAGCATGCCACCGCCGAGTTTGCGGTACATCCACAGCCATGAGTTTTCCTGATCGAACAGATGCTGTAAGCCCAGCATCTGCGCCAGCAGTACCGAGATAGCCAGCACCGTACCTCCCGCCACAATCAGCGGTACAGCAAACGAGATACCGCTCAGTAGCGCCTGCTTAAGCTCTATTTTGAAGCTCTTTTTATCCCCGTTCTGAGCCTGCACAGGGCGAGTATCCTGAGAAGGCTGCAATGCCAGAGCGCGCTCAATAAGGGCTTCAGCATGGCGAAGCGGTTCCGCTACCGGTACGGAAAGCGTGGGGATCCCCTGGAAGCGTTCGCTCTCTTTAACCGCCACTTCAGCAGCCAGAATACAGGCTTGCGCATGCTGCAATTGCCAGGCCGTTAACCGACCTTCAATACCGTTCGCCCCCTGTTTTTCCACCACCACGTTTACACCCAGCTTACGTCCCGCTTTCTCGAGGTATTCAGCAGCCATATACGTATGGGCAATCCCTGCCGGACAGGCGGTCACACAGACAAGGGTTGGCGCATCCACCAGAGGTGACGCTTCCTCAACCTGTGACGTTTCGTCCAGAGCAGCAAGCAGGGCTTCTGCCGTCGTCGCCGCCATCACGCGTGCCCGGAGTGCGTCATCAGCCAGCCGGGAAGTCAGCTCCGTTAACACCTGTATATGTGTTGAACCCGCTTCAGCAGGTGGAATAGCAAGCAGGAAAATCAATTCAACGTCTTCAGGGCCATCCACGCCTTCCCATTTAAGCGGCGCGTCCAGCGTTGCTACCGCAAAGGCAGCCTCTTTCACCACGGGCGATTTGCCATGTGGTACCGCCAGCCCTTCCCCCAGTGCGGTAGGGCCAAGCGATTCCCGACGGAAGACTTCTGCCAAAATTCATCACCATCGGTAATTTTTCCCAGCTCCAGCAGTCGCATCGTTAGCTGGCGTATTGCCTCATCACGGCTGCCATAGTGCCCCTTCACACAGACAGCGCCGGGATGGGTCAGGGTCGTCAGGTTCATACGGATCCTCACACTTATGTTGTTTTTATCTGAGGGCGATTGTGACAGACGAAACAATACATTTATGTGATCATTTTCACTAACAATCACAATTTGTATCTAAATTGTATTATTTACAAATGATGGAGTGAAGGCATAATTCCGTGAAAAGGTATTAAGCGGGCAATACAAAATGGGCAATAAACCAATGTACCGGCAGATAGCCGATGCGCTACGCGAGAAAATTCATGCCGGTGAATTAAAGCCTGGCGATGCATTGCCAACGGAATCCAGCCTTCAGGAGGCATTCAGCGTCAGCCGCGTGACGGTAAGACAGGCATTAAAACGGCTTACGGAAGAACAAATCATCGAAAGCATTCAGGGCAGCGGCTCCTATGTAAAAGAAGAGCGCGTCAACTATGACATCTACCAGTTAACGGGTTTTTACGAGAAACTGGCCGACCGAAATGTGGACACCCACAGCGATGTGAAAATTTTTGAAGTGATAAAAGCGGACGCGCGGCTGGCAGGAAAGTTAGACCTTAACCCGGACGATAAAGTCTGGCACGTCAAGCGCGTGCGCTTTATCAAGCAAAAGCCGGTAAACCTCGAAGAAACGTGGATGCCGCTGGCGATGTTCGCCGACCTCACCTGGGAAGTGATGGAGAACTCCAAATATCACTACATTGAACAAGTCAAAAAGATGGTTATCGATCGCAGTGAACAGGAGCTGGTACCGGTGATGCCGTCCGAAGAGGCGATCGCCGCGCTGGCGCTCGATCCGGCAAAACCTATCCTGGAGAAAGTGTCTCGCGGTTTCCTGAAAGACGGCAGAGTTTTTGAATACAGCCGCAACGTTTTCAATACTGACGATTACAAATTCACCCTGGTTGCCCGACGCAGGCAATAAAAAAGGCCACTTTTCAGTGGCCAACCATGTCGAAACGGACATTTTTTTATTTCAACGCTCCCTTTTCAGGGAGCAGAGAGGACTTACTTAATGATGGATTTCAGTGCTTCGCCGATATCCGCCAGGCTGCGAACAGTTTTCACGCCTGCGGCTTCGAGCGCTGCAAATTTCTCATCAGCCGTACCTTTACCCCCGGCGATAATCGCGCCTGCGTGACCCATACGCTTGCCTTTTGGCGCAGTCACACCCGCGATGTAACCCACAACCGGTTTGGTCACGTGCTCTTTGATGTAAGCAGCCGCTTCTTCTTCAGCGCTACCACCGATCTCACCGATCATGACGATCGCTTCGGTCTGTGGATCTTCCTGGAACAGTTTCAGGATATCGATGAAGTTAGAACCTGGGATCGGGTCACCGCCGATGCCCACACAGGTGGACTGGCCGAAACCGTAGTCAGTGGTCTGCTTAACCGCTTCATAGGTCAGGGTACCGGAACGGGAAACGATGCCCACTTTGCCCGGTTTGTGAATGTGGCCCGGCATGATGCCGATTTTGCACTCGCCCGGGGTGATAACACCTGGGCAGTTCGGGCCGATCATACGCACGCCAGCTTCATCCAGCTTCACCTTCACGGTCAGCATATCCAGCGTCGGGATACCTTCGGTGATGGTGATGATCAGTTTGATGCCTGCATCGATCGCTTCCAGAATGGAGTCTTTGCAGAACGGAGCCGGAACGTAGATAACGGTCGCGGTCGCGCCAGTGGCTTCTACTGCTTCGCGCACGGTGTTGAACACCGGCAGGCCCAGGTGCGTGGTGCCGCCTTTACCTGGCGTCACGCCGCCAACCATCTGCGTACCGTAGGCAATTGCCTGTTCGGAGTGGAAAGTCCCCTGGCTACCGGTGAAGCCCTGGCAGATAACCTTGGTATCTTTATTAATTAAAACTGACATTATTTCCCCTCCACTGCGGCAACAACCTGCTGAGCTGCATCCGTCAGACTTTTCGCTGCAATAATATTCAGGCCGCTGTCAGCCAGTTTTTTCGCGCCGAGTTCAGCGTTGTTACCTTCCAGACGCACAACCACCGGAACGTTAACACCCACTTCTGCTACCGCACCGATGATACCGTCGGCGATCAGGTCACAACGTACGATACCGCCGAAGATGTTAACCAGAACGGCTTTCACGTTGTCATCAGAGAGGATGATTTTGAATGCTTCGGTTACGCGCTCTTTGGTTGCACCACCGCCTACGTCGAGGAAGTTGGCTGGCTCACCACCGTGCAGCTTAACGATGTCCATCGTGCCCATTGCCAGGCCCGCACCGTTAACCATGCAGCCGATGTTGCCATCCAGCGCCACGTAGTTCAGTTCCCACTGTGCAGCCTGCGCTTCACGCGGGTCTTCCTGAGACTGGTCGCGCATTTCGCGCAGATCGGACTGGCGGAACAGTGCGTTGCCGTCAGCGCCCAGTTTACCGTCGAGGCAGATCAGATCGCCCTGAGTGGTGATCACCAGCGGGTTGATTTCGATCAGCGCCAGGTCGCGTTCCAGGAAAATCGTTGCCAGACCCATGAAGATCTTGGTGAACTGCTGAACCAGCTTACCTTCCAGACCCAGTTTGAACGCCAGCTCACGTCCCTGGTAAGGCATTGGGCCTGCCAGCGGATCGATAGCCACTTTATGGATCAGATGAGGGGTTTCTTCCGCCACTTTCTCGATTTCCACGCCGCCTTCAGTAGACGCCATGAACACCACGCGACGGGAGCTACGGTCAACCACCGCGCCCAGGTACAGTTCTTTTGCGATATCAGTCGCCGCTTCAACCAGGATCTGGTTTACCGGCTGGCCATTCGCATCTGTTTGATAGGTTACCAGGCGTTTACCCAGCCAATGTTCAGCAAAAGCACGGATCTCTTCTTTGCTCTTAACAACCTTCACACCGCCCGCTTTACCACGGCCACCAGCGTGAACCTGACATTTAACTACCCAAGGGCCGGAACCGATTTTAGATGCGGCTTCTTCTGCTTCACGTGGGGTAGTACAGGCATAACCCACCGGAGCCGGTAAGCCATACCGGGCAAACAGCTGTTTGGCCTGATATTCATGTAAGTTCATGTGTTCTATCCATCCTTCAGGGTAATCGTTATCTTCAAACCTGTACACCGACGCGATCTGTGTGCCGGATGGCACTACGCTTATCCGGCCTACAGGGCAGGTGACGCTAAAGTGTTACTACACGTCCAACAGCAGACGTGTTGGATCTTCCAGCAGCTCTTTAATGGCAACCAGGAAGCCCACGGACTCACGGCCGTCGATCAGACGGTGATCGTAAGAGAGTGCCAGGTACATCATTGGCAGGATCTCAACTTTACCGTCTACCGCCATAGGGCGATCTTTGATGGCATGCATGCCGAGGATCGCACTCTGCGGTGGGTTGATGATTGGGGTAGACATCAGTGAACCGAATACGCCGCCGTTGGTAATGGTGAAGTTACCGCCAGTCAGGTCATCTACGGTCAGCTTACCGTCGCGGCCTTTAACAGCCAGCTCTTTGATATTTTTCTCGATGTCAGCCATGCCCAGAGTATCCACATCACGCAGAACCGGGGTCACCAGGCCACGTGGCGTAGAAACCGCCATGCTCACGTCGAAGTAGTTGTGGTAAACCACGTCATCGCCATCGATAGACGCGTTCACTTCCGGGTAGCGTTTCAGCGCTTCAACAACCGCTTTCACGTAGAAGGACATAAAGCCCAGACGGATACCGTGACGTTTTTCAAACGCATCACCGTACTGCTTACGCAGATCCATGATTGGCTTCATGTTTACTTCGTTGAAGGTGGTCAGCATCGCGGTGGAGTTTTTCGCTTCCAGCAGACGCTCAGCCACGCGCTTACGCAGGCGAGTCAT
The DNA here is from genome assembly GCF_014103115.1 of Enterobacter sp. RHBSTW-00901. NCBI lineage: Bacteria > Pseudomonadati > Pseudomonadota > Gammaproteobacteria > Enterobacterales > Enterobacteriaceae > Enterobacter > Enterobacter sp. RHBSTW-00901. Next base: position 4,235,024 of record NZ_JABXPB010000001.1, on the reverse strand, counting down.
TGGCACGCGTTTTTCACTGCGTGCGCCCAGGGCAGGCTGTGCTGCCGGGGCTGCCACCGGGGCTTTGGCTTCGGCTTTCGCCGGTGCTTTCGCCAGGTGTTTCTCGATGTCTTCGCGCGTCAGACGACCACCCACACCGGTGCCTTTAATAGCCGCCGCGTCCAGGTTGTGTTCAGCCAGCAGGCGACGGATCGCCGGGCTCAGCGCGTCGTTGTTCTGCTCTTCCAGAGACGCCTGCTGGCGCTGCGCTGGAGTAGACGCTTTCTCTTCAGATTTAGCGCTGGTCTCTTTACCAGAGCTGTTGCCTTCACGCAGGCGACCCAGGATCTGGCGAGAAGTCACGGTCGTGCCTTCATCTTCCAGCACTGCATCCAGAATGCCATCCGCTGAAGCCGGTACTTCCAGTACCACTTTGTCAGTTTCGATTTCTACCAGCACTTCGTCGCGGGTTACCGCATCGCCTGGTTTTTTGTGCCAGGTGGCGACAGTCGCATCTGCTACGGACTCAGGCAGGTCGGGAACAAGAATATCTACGCTACTCATTATGTATCCTTTAATTAATCGACGTTCAGCGCGTCATTGACCAGATCTTGCTGCTGCTTCTGGTGAACGGACATATACCCTACCGCCGGAGAGGCGGAGGCCGGGCGACCTGCATAACGCAGGGCAGACCCAAATGGAATCACTTCACGGAAATGATGCTGGCTGCAGTACCATGCGCCCTGGTTGAGCGGCTCTTCCTGGCACCAGACAAAATCATGTACGTGAGCATACGGTTTCAGCGCTTCCTGCACCGCCTGGTGCGGGAATGGATAAAGCTGTTCGATACGCACGATGGCGACATCTTTCTGGTCGTTCTTACGGCGCTGTTCCAACAGGTCGTAATAAACCTTACCAGAACACATCACCACACGCTTCACAGCTTGCGGATCCAGTTCGTCAATCTCACCGATGGCTGGCAGGAAGGTGCCATTTGCCAGTTCATCCAGGCTGGACACGGCCAGCGGATGACGCAGCAGAGATTTCGGCGACATCACCACCAGCGGACGGCGCATACCGCGCAGCGCCTGGCGACGCAGCATGTGGTAAACCTGAGCCGGCGTGGACGGCACACAGACCTGCATGTTCTGCTCGGCGCAGAGTTGCAGATAACGTTCCAGACGCGCAGAGGAGTGCTCCGGACCCTGCCCTTCATAACCGTGTGGCAGCAGCATCGCCAGGCCACACATACGGCCCCACTTCTGCTCACCGGAAGAGATGAACTGGTCGATAACCACCTGCGCACCGTTGGCGAAGTCACCGAACTGCGCTTCCCAGATGGTCAGGGTGCGTGGTTCTGCGGTGGCGTAACCATATTCAAATGCCAGTACCGCTTCTTCAGACAGCACGGAGTCCCAGACCTTGAACTGGCCCTGACCGTTATGGACGTGCTGCAGCGGGGTGTAGGTTGAACCGTTAGACTGGTTGTGAACCACCGCGTGACGGTGGAAGAAGGTGCCACGGCCCGCATCTTCACCGGACAGACGAACAGGAATGCCTTCGTCAACCAGCGTCGCGTAAGCCAGTGTCTCTGCACCGCCCCAGTCGAACAGCTTCTCACCTGCCGCCATAGCCTGACGGTCAGAATAGATCTTCTGTACGCGAGACTGCATCTCAATGGCGTCTGGTACAGTGCTGATGCGTTTAGCCAGCTCCTGCAGGCGCTTCATCTCAACCTTGTTCGGGTAGCTCTCATCCCACTCGTGGTTGAGGTACGGCGACCAGGTAAAGGAGTGCATATTCATTGGGCGCAGCTCTTTCACTACGCATTCACCCGCATCCAGCGCGTCGCGGTAGAGGTTGACCAGCTCGGTCGCATCTTCCAGCGTGACGACTTTGTCGTTTTCCAGCTTGTCAGCATAGATTTTACGCGGCGTCGGGTGCTTTTTGATTTTCTGGTACATCAGCGGCTGGGTTGCACTTGGCTCATCAGCTTCGTTGTGGCCGTGACGGCGGTAGCAGAACAGGTCGATCAGCACATCGCGTTTAAAGGTGTTACGGAAGTCCAGTGCCAGACGGGTAACAAATGCCACTGCTTCCGGGTCATCCGCATTAACGTGGAAGATCGGTGCCTGCACCATCTTACCGATGTCGGTGCAGTACGGAGTGGAGCGTGCATCCAGTGGGTTAGACGTGGTGAAGCCTACCTGGTTGTTGATCACGATGCGAACGGTACCGCCCACTTCATAACCACGCGCCTTGGACATGTTCAGGGTTTCCTGAACCACGCCCTGGCCAGTGATGGCTGCATCACCGTGAATGGTAATTGGCAGCACTTTATTGCTGCTCGGCTCGTCCAGTCTGTCCAGACGCGCACGTACAGAACCGATAACCACCGGGCTGACGATTTCCAGGTGTGACGGGTTAAACGCCAGCGCCAGGTGAACCAGACCGCCTTCGGTTTCGATATCAGACGAGAAGCCCATGTGGTACTTCACGTCACCGGTGCCAAGGTGTTCTTTATGTTTGCCTGCGAACTCGTCAAACAGATCCTGCGGTTTTTTACCCAGTACGTTGACCAGAACGTTCAGACGACCACGGTGCGCCATGCCGAGAACCACTTCGCGGGTACCGCTGTTGCCAGCATGGCGAATCAGTTCTTTCAGCATTGGTACTAACGCATCACCGCCTTCCAGCGAGAAGCGTTTTGCGCCCGGGAATTTCGCACCCAGATAACGCTCAAGGCCTTCTGCTGCGGTCAATTCATTCAGGAAGCGTTTTTTCTCATCAGCCGAGAACGTCGCGTGGCCAGCCACGGACTCAATGCGCTGTTGGATCCAGCGTTTCTCTTCTGTAGAGGTGATGTGCATGTATTCCGCGCCGATGGAGCCGCAGTAGGTTTGCTTGAGCGCGTTAATCAAATCGCCCAACTTCATCGTGTCTTTGCCGATGGCAAAGGAACCTACGTTAAAGCTTTCCTGGAAATCGGCCTCGGTCAGATCGTGATAAGCCGGATCGAGATCCGCTACACGGTCTTGCTGCCACAGTCCCAGCGGATCGAGATTCGCATGCTGGTGACCACGGAAGCGATAAGCGTTGATAAGCTGCAGGACTTTAACCTGCTTCGCATTGGTGTCAGGGTCGGAAATCGCAGAAGAGTAACGTGAGGCATCCTTCGCCAGACGACGGAAATAATCACGTGTTTTGGAATGGAATTGATCCGGTTTGACTCCCGTGCCAGGCAACTGCTGGAACATGGAACGCCAGTTAGCGTCCACTGAGTCAGGATCGGTTAAGAAGTCTTCATAGAGCTGTTCTATCCAGCTCTGGTTAGCACCAGAGAGGTAAGAAGAGTCCAGCCAGGCTTTCATTGCGCCGTTCTGCATCGTGATCCCTTAAGCATTTTTATGCTTACTTTCGCCGTAGAAACTACCACGTACAACACGTACGTGCCGGGGTTCACCTGCGAGCTCTTTCTGGCCCGCGAAGGAACCTTTAAAAACTGTCCTAAGGGATTTTCCCTTACCCTGCCCTCTCCCCACAGAGGCGAGGGGAAAGGCGTCGGCAGTTTTTAAAGATTTCCTACAATCCGTTCCCTCTCCCTGTGGGAGAGGGTTAGGGTGAGGGGAACAGCGCTCCCCTCTCACTACTTACGCACTGCGCTGCAACAGCATCGACTTAATGTGGCCGATGGCGCGCGTTGGGTTCAACCCCTTCGGACACACACTGACGCAGTTCATGATGCTATGGCAGCGGAATACGCTGAAAGCATCACTTAGCCCTTCAAGGCGGCTATCGGTTTCGGTGTCGCGGCTATCGATCAGGAAACGATAGGCAGCCAGCAGACCGGCCGGGCCGATAAACTTGTCCGGGTTCCACCAGAACGACGGGCAAGACGTTGAACAACATGCACAAAGAATACACTCGTACAGCCCATCGAGTTTTTCACGCTGCTCAGGAGACTGTAAGTGCTCACGAGCGGGTGGATTTTGCCCATTATTCAACAAGTAAGGCTTAATCTTCTCATATTGTGCATAGAATTGCCCCATGTCCACCACCAAATCGCGCACGACCGGCAGGCCTGGCAGAGGACGGATAACAATTTTCTGACCCGGGCGCTGCAGCGCTGAAACTGGCGTGATGCAGGCCAGGCCATTTTTGCCATTCATATTCACGCCGTCGGAGCCACACACCCCTTCACGGCAGGAGCGACGGAATGACAGCGTTGGGTCTTTTTCTTTCAGCTGCATTAATGCATCCAGCAGCATCATGTCACGGCCTTCTTCTGCTTCCAGCGTGTAATCCTGCATACGCGGAGCATCGTCTACATCCGGGTTATAACGATAAACTGAGAATTCGAGTTTCATTGTCCTGTCTCCGCATTAGTAAGTACGAATCTTCGGCGGGAACGCCGGACGCAGTTTCGGTTCCATATTGACGCTACGACGCGTCATGGTTTCCGACTCTGGCAGATACAGGGAATGGCACAGCCAGTTTTCGTCATCCCTTTCCGGGAAGTCGAAGCGGCTATGCGCGCCACGGCTCTCGGTACGGAAGTTTGCCGACACCGCAGTGGCGTAAGCGGTTTCCATCAGGTTATCCAGCTCCAGACACTCAACGCGCTGGGTGTTGAACTCGCTGGAGGTGTCATCCAGACGGGCGTTTTTCAGACGCTCGCGGATAGCCTTCAGCTGCTCCAGGCCTTTCGCCATCGCGTCACCTTCACGGAAGACCGAGAAGTTGTGCTGCATACATTCCTGAAGCGCTTTACGGATTTCCACCGGATCTTCGCCGTTACGGTTGCCGTTCCAGCGGTTGAGGCGTTCGAGAGAAGCATCAATTTCAGCTTCGGTGGCATCCAGCAGGTCGCCCTGCTCGGCAATGGATTCCTGCAGATGCAGACCCACCGCGCGGCCAAACACCACGAGGTCAAGCAGGGAGTTACCGCCCAGACGGTTGGCACCGTGTACGGATACGCAGGCGATTTCGCCCACCGCAAACAGACCCGGGATAACCACATCTTCACCCTGCTCGTTCACGGTCAGTGCCTGGCCGGTTACTTTGGTCGGAATACCGCCCATCATATAGTGGCAGGTTGGGATAACCGGGATCGGCTCTTTGACCGGGTCGACGTGAGCGAAGGTACGGGACAGCTCCAGGATGCCCGGCAGACGGGATTCCAGAACCTCTTTACCCAGGTGGTCGAGTTTCAGCTTAGCGTGTGGCCCCCACGGACCATCGCAGCCGCGACCTTCACGGATTTCGATCATGATAGAACGCGCTACCACGTCACGACCCGCCAGGTCTTTCGCATTCGGGGCATAACGCTCCATGAAGCGCTCGCCGTGTTTGTTCAGCAGATAACCACCTTCACCACGGCAGCCTTCTGTCACCAGTACGCCTGCACCAGCGATACCCGTTGGGTGGAACTGCCACATCTCCATATCCTGCACCGGCACGCCAGCGCGGATAGCCATACCCACGCCGTCACCGGTGTTGATGTGGGCGTTGGTGGTGGACTGATAAATACGGCCTGCACCGCCGGTCGCCAGCACGGTGGCGCGGGCTTTGAAGTAAACCACTTCACCGGTTTCGATACACAGCGCGGTACAACCCACCACTGCGCCATCGGCGTTTTTCACCAGATCCAGCGCGTACCACTCGGAGAAGATGGTGGTGTGGTTTTTCAGGTTCTGCTGATACAGAGTGTGCAGCAGTGCGTGACCAGTACGGTCAGCCGCCGCTGCAGTACGTGCCGCCTGCTCGCCGCCGAAGTTTTTCGACTGGCCGCCAAACGGACGCTGATAAATGGTGCCATTTTCCAGACGGGAGAATGGCAGACCCATATGATCCAGCTCCAGAATCGCTTCCGGGCCGGTCTTACACATATATTCAATGGCGTCCTGGTCACCGATGTAGTCGGAACCTTTTACCGTGTCGTACATGTGCCATTCCCAGTTATCTTCATGGGTATTACCGAGTGCCACGGTGATACCACCCTGCGCAGACACGGTATGGGAACGGGTCGGGAATACTTTAGAGAGCAGCGCACAGGTCTGGCCGCTCTGGGAAATTTGCAGCGCTGCGCGCATACCTGCGCCACCAGCACCAATCACAACAGCATCAAATTCTCTGACTGGCAGTTTCATTACACACCCCACACCACAACGAATCCATAAATAACGTAAACCACCAGTGCAACGACGATAGCCAGCTGCAGAGGAAGGCGAATGGCCAGTGGTTTAACGTAATCGGTCAACACCTGCCACATGCCAATCCAGGCATGAATAAGGATGGAGAACAGAGCCAGCAGGGTGAACACTTTGGTGAAGGCAGATCCGAAGAACCCACTCCAGATTTCCCACGTCAGCTCGCCGCTGGTCGCGAAGAAACCGATCATATAGATGATGTAAAGCGTGAGGACGATGGCAGTAGCGCGGACCAGGATGAAGTCATGTACGCCGTTGCGTCCTAATGCGGAGGCGTTGCTTACCATACGAGAACTCCTGCAAGAAGTGAAAGCACGACTGTTACCACAAATGAAATGTTAGCGGAGCGTTTCCCGGCTTCGAAAGTTTCTTCCAGGTAGCCGAAGTCCATCAGCATATGACGCACACCCACAACAACATGGTACGCCAGCGCCGTCAGAATGCCCCACATGATAAATTTCACGAAGAAGCTGTTCATGATGGCCGAGGCCTGGAGGAATCCTTCAGGAGAAGAGAGGCTAGTCCCCAGTAACCACAGCAGAATGCCGACCGCCACAAACGTAATCACACCAGACACACGGTGCAGAATGGACGCGATTGCTGTTACAGGGAACCGGATCGTTTTGAGATCCAGATTGACAGGTCTTTGTTTTTTCACATTTCTTATCATGAATAACGCCCACATGCTGTTCTTATTATTCCCTTTGGATTTCGCGTTACAGAAAGGCGGCAAGTCCGGGAAACCCGGGAGCATAGATAACTATGTGACCGGGGCGAGCGGGCGCAGCCAACGCACCTGTAACGTGAAAGACTATGGGATTTCCTTCCTCCGGCTGCGATGCGGGTCATACAGCGTTCCTTTTCTATAACTGCGCGTCATGCAAAACATTGCTTCCAGATGCTAAAACGACACGTTACAACGCTGGGTGGCTCGGGATTGCAGGGTGTTCCGGAGACCTGGCGGCAGTATAGGCCGTTCACAAAATCATTACAATTAACCTACATACAGTTTGTCGGGTTTTCTCTGGAACAGTGATCAGGGTCACGATAACAACATCTTTTTAAATTTTAATCATCTGATTTGACAAATGTTAAACAATATTGTTACAAACGTCATCAGAAAAGGCATATAATGCGCAAAAGTTATGAGGTCTCTCTTTCACCTGAGAAATAGTTATGTAACAGTGTGATGGTATTGACCGAAGTTATCAGGACAGTTATTAGTGATATACAGGTTTGAATAATTCGGACTGTAAAAACGCTGGTTTGCTGTAGTTTCACTGATATTTCATCCGTTTACCTGCAAGGCGCCATAGCTCTGTACCCTGGTTTCTCCTCGTGAGCTGAGCGGTAAGCCAAATAACAATCTGGTAACGGTGATTAACAGCTGAATGCAAATCCGCTGAACAGCAGTCTTAAGCATAAGGCGCTAAGGAGACCGTAAATGGCTGATACAAAGGCAACGCTCACCCTAAATGGTGACACTGCTATTGAACTGGATGTGCTAAAAGGCACGCTCGGTCCGGATGTTATTGATATCCGTACGCTGGGTTCCAAAGGGGTGTTCACCTTTGACCCTGGATTCACCTCTACCGCATCTTGCGAATCCAAAATCACCTTCATCGATGGTGACGAAGGTATCCTGCTCCACCGCGGTTTCCCCATCGATCAGTTAGCCACCAATTCCAACTACCTGGAAGTGTGCTACATCCTGCTGAACGGCGAAAAGCCCACGCAGTCGCAGTACGATGAATTCAAAACCACCGTAACTCGCCACACCATGATCCATGAGCAGATCACCCGTCTGTTCCATGCGTTCCGTCGTGATTCCCACCCGATGGCCGTCATGTGTGGTATTACCGGTGCCCTGGCAGCGTTCTACCACGACTCTCTGGACGTGAATAACCCACGCCACCGTGATATCGCGGCGTTCCGTCTGCTGTCCAAAATGCCAACAATGGCGGCGATGTGTTACAAATACTCTATCGGCCAGCCGTTTGTTTACCCACGTAATGACCTCTCCTACGCCGGTAACTTCCTGCGCATGATGTTCTCCACACCATGTGAAGAGTATGTGGTCAACCCGGTACTGGAACGCGCGATGGATCGTATTCTGATCCTGCACGCTGACCACGAACAGAACGCATCGACCTCCACCGTCCGTACCGCAGGCTCTTCAGGCGCGAACCCGTTTGCCTGTATCGCTGCCGGTATCGCGTCCCTGTGGGGACCCGCGCACGGCGGCGCGAACGAAGCTGCGCTGAAGATGCTGGAAGAGATCAGCTCTGTTGAGCACATTCCTGAATTCGTGCGTCGCGCGAAAGACAAAAATGACTCCTTCCGCCTGATGGGCTTCGGTCACCGTGTTTACAAAAACTATGACCCACGCGCCACCGTGATGCGTGAAACCTGCCATGAAGTGCTGAAAGAGCTGGGCACCAAAGATGATCTGCTGGAAGTGGCAATGGAGCTGGAACACATTGCGCTGAACGACCCGTACTTCATCGAGAAGAAACTCTACCCGAACGTAGACTTCTACTCCGGTATCATTCTGAAAGCGATGGGTATTCCGTCTTCCATGTTCACCGTGATCTTCGCTATGGCACGTACCGTAGGCTGGATTGCGCACTGGAACGAAATGCACAGCGAAGGCATGAAAATCGCCCGTCCTCGCCAGCTGTACACCGGCTACGAGCAGCGTGATTTTAAGTCTGATATCAAGCGCTGATGTTAGCAGGGTGCGGCCTGATGCCCTCACCCTAACCCTCTCCCACAGGGAGAGGGAACAAACATTAAAAACGGCAACCCTGGGGTTGCCGTTTTGCTTTTACCTTGTGCGGCCTGATGCCCTCACCCTGACCCTCTCCCACAGGGAGAGGGAACAAACATTAAAAACGGCAACCCTGGGGTTGCCGTTTTGCTTTTACCTTGTGCGGCCTGATGCCCTCACCCTGACCCTCTCCCACAGGGAGAGGGAACAAACATTAAAAACGGCAACCCTGGGGTTGCCGTTTTGCTTTTACCTTGTGCGGCCTGATGCCCTCACCCTGACCCTCTCCCACAGGGAGAGGGAACAAACATTAAAAACGGCAACCCTGAGGTTGCCGTTTTGCTTTTACCTCTGGCACCCCGGACACCAGTAAAACGGTCTTGAAGAGAGTATTGTCTTCTCAATCACACCACCGCACCGCTCGCATACCTCACCATCCCGGTGAAAGACCCTGAACCGGAACAGCGCCCCGTGGTGCTTGTTATCATCCACCACGCCACGCGTATGGTACGACAGACGCGGAATATCCAGCAGCGCGTGGGATAACGCATCGAGTTGTGCATCACTCAGTTGCGATGCTTTATGCTGCGCCGCCAGCCCCACGTCCCAGAGAATTTCTACCCGCAGGTAGTTTCCTAACCCGGCCAGAAATGCCTGATCGAGTAGCAGACCAGAGAACTGCCGGTTACGGAATGCGGCTGATAACAAACGGGCTTTCACATCGCTCGCCGTCAGCCGCATATCCAGTACATCCGGCCCCACGCGCTGCAGAAACGGGTGCGTAAGCAACTGCTCCGGCGTTAACATTTCGATATCTGAAGCGCTATACAGCAGGATAGCTTTATCCGCCGTTTGCAACCTGACGCGCAGCACACGGGTCGTTTGCGGCTGCTCATTAGCGTTAACCACTCGCCACACGCCATAAAGCTGGTTATGGCTGTATAACGTCAGGTTATGGGAAAAGTGCGTGAGCAATGCCTTGCCGCGCGTGTCGATATGAGTCACCGTCTGCCCCACCAGCTGTGATTCAAACGGTTTCAGTTGAGGGAAAGCAAACCAGACATCCGTCAGGGGTTTGCCCTTTATCGCCGCCTCCAGGCTATCCGCTGCACGGCGGATCTCCGGGCCTTCTGGCATCTTTTCATCCTTATCGTAAATATCAGGCGCTGACGAGGATCCCGTGTTCAGCAAACGCCGCCCGCAAACGACGCGCAAAACGCAGCGCGTGCTCGCCGTCGCCGTGTAAACACACCGTATCCGCCTGTACCTTTGCGGATGTACCGTCAATCGCAATGACCTGACCCGTACGCACCATCTCCAGCGTCTGCGCCAGAGCCTGTTCTTCATCAGTGATGAGTGCCCCGGGCTGAGTGCGAGGGACCAGGCTCCCGTCAGCCTGATACCCCCTGTCGGCAAACACTTCCTGCCGGGTGGCTAAACCCAGACGCTGCCCGGCGCGAATCAACTCACTACCCGCCAGACCAACGAGGATAAGCTGTGGGTCACAGTCCCGCACCGCGCGGGCAATGGCATCTGCCAGAACCGGATCTTTTGCCGCCTGGTTATAGAGCATACCGTGCGGCTTCACATGACGCAGTACGCCCTGCTGAGCACGGACGATCTCCTCCAGCGCACCAGTCTGGTAAAGCGTCTGGGCATAGACTGTCTCAGGGGGTAATACCATTGCCGTTCTGCCAAAATTTTCCCGGTCAGGAAAGCCAGGATGAGCACCTATCGCAACGCCATTTTTAATGGCATTACGCACGCTCGTCAGCATCGTTTGCGCATCACCCGCGTGAAAACCACAGGCGATATTGACCGAGGAAACCAGCGTCATCAGCTCTGCATCGGCGCTGCCGCCTTCACCCAGATCGGCGTTTAAATCAATCTTTACCATCAAGCCTCCACGCCAGCTGTTCCAGGTAGCGCTGTTGATCCTGCCGGGCTTTTAGCGCCTCTTCCAGCGAACATTGCACAAAGTGAATCGGCTGCCCGAGAGGAATTTGCGCCAGATGGTAGCGATCGGCCTCAATAATACAGGCAATACGCGGGTAGCCTCCCGTTGTCTGCGCATCGTTCATCAGCACAATAGGTTGTCCGTTATGGGGTACCTGAATTACGCCAGGCAATAACCCGTGCGACAGCATCTCGCGATCCGTCGTTCTGGTCAGCGGCTGCCCCTGCAAACGGTAACCCATGCGATTACTCTGCGGGCTGATCTGCCACGGTGAGCGCCAGAATGACTCCTGAGAAACCTCGTCGAACTCGTGATATTCCGGCCCCGGCAAGGCGCGAATACGGTTTCCCCAGAGCAGTTGTTTAACTCCCTGAGTGGTCGAGAAATGGCGGGAGGTGGGTTTAATCGCGAGACGATCGCCATCACGAAGCAAGCGCCCTTCAAGCCCACCAATGCCTGCTTTCTGATCGGTACTGGCCGACCCCATCACCTCCGGTACATCGATGCCGCCAGCAACCGCAAGGTAGCTGCGCATACCGTGCAGAGGACGCCTGAGGATCAGGCGCTGACCGGCTTTCGCCCGTAAACGCCAGCCAGTCCATACCGCTTTATCATCAAGCGTTGCGTCGCAACCTGCACCGGTCAGGGCAAACCAGGTCTCCTGATTAAATTCGATGACACACTGACCCAGCGTGATCTCCAGCGCCGCCGTGCTGCCGGGATTGCCCACCAGCACATTCGCAACCTCCAGCGCGGGCCTGTCCAGCGCGCCACAATAGCTCACACCTGACTGACGCAGACCAAACCGGCCGGCATCCTGAACGGTGGTGTAAAGCCCCGCACGAATAAGCGTTAACATACCCCCTCCTTCTGCGGGATAAAGCGAAGGGTATCACCAGGACGAAGCAGTATTGGTGAGTCCTGCCCCGGTTCAAATAACGGTGTGGAGGTGTATCCGATAAGCTGCCAGCCACCAGGCGACGCAATCGGGTAGATCCCGGTCTGTTCACCACCAATCGCTACCGTTCCTGCAGGAACACTCAGACGAGGTTCGGCGCGGCGCGGTGTATGCAGCGCCGGAGATAATCCCCCCAGATACGGAAAGCCGGGCTGAAACCCTAAAAACCAGACGACGTAGTTAACCGAGCTATGCAGCTCAACAACCTGCTTTTCCGTTAATCCGCAGTGCTGCGCCACCACCGTGAGATCGGGACCACGTTTGCCGCCGTAGACCACCGGGAGCTCAATCGCCCGGGACGCTGGATCCAGCGCCTCGCTCTCTTCCCACCAGCACTGCAAACGTTCAATAGCATCCAGCGCCAGCGTATGCGGATTACGCAGAACAACGGTGATGTTATTCATGCCCGGAATCACTTCAACGACCTCCGGCATATCGGCCAGACGCTGCGTTAGCCGCCAGATGCGCTTTTGCGTGGCAAGCGTGACCGGTGGCTCCAGTTCCAGAACCACTGCCGTTTCACCCAGAAGATAACAACGCGCTCGCTGCACTCAGGTACCTCTCATCAGGCCGGGTTCGGGATATCAATAAAGGTAACATCCAGATCGGTATTTTCTGTCAGCCATTCACTGAGAGCACGAATGCCACCGCGCTCTGTGGCATGGTGGCCTGCGGCGTAAAAATGCAGACCCTGTTCACGGGCTGAATGGATAGTCTGCTCGGAAACCTCTCCGGTGATGAAGGCATCAACGCCAAACCGCGCGGCGCTATCAATAAAGCCCTGTCCACCACCGGTACACCATGCGACACGTTTCACCGTATCCGGGCCGGTATCCCCGCTCCACAGCGGGCGGCGTCCCAGGCGAGCTTCAATCCAGGAGGCCAGTTCAAGCCCGGAAACCGGCATCGCCAGCTCGCCCCACGGCACCAGCGGTTCAATTTCACCCATTACGGTGATCCCCAACAGTTGCGCAAGCTGTACGTTATTGCCCAGTTCCGGGTGTGCATCCAGCGGCAGGTGGTAACCGTACAGGTTGATGTCATTTGCCAGCAGCGTTTTCAGACGGTTGCGCTTCATACCGCGAACGATCGGCGATTCGTTTTTCCAGAAATAACCGTGATGGACAATGACGGCATCAGCTTCCTGACGCACGGCTTCATCCAGTAGCGCCTGGCTTGCCGTCACGCCGGTGATGATTTTCTGCACCGTTTCACGCCCTTCAACCTGTAGACCATTTGGCCCGTAGTCACTGAAGGAGGCCGTGTTGAGTTTTTCGTTAATCAGGCTTTCCAGTTCGCTGTTTTTCATCATCTCTCTCTTAAGCGTTGCGGGCGGCTTCGTACGCCGCCAGCGTGGCGACACGCGCCTGTTTATGGTCGACAATCGGGCGGGGGTAATCGAGTGTTACGCCCTGTTTATCCGCCCATGTCCACGGGTCGTGGATCGCTTTTGTTGGTACATCCATTAACTCAGGCAACCAACGGCGGATAAACACGCCATCGGCATCAAATTTTTCCCCCTGAGTTGTCGGGTTAAAAATACGAAACCAGGGAGCCGCATCGTTGCCGGTAGAGGCCACCCACTGCCAGCCCCCGTTATTCGCTGCAAGATCGCCATCGATCAGTTGAGAAATAAAATACCGCTCTCCGGCACGCCAGTCGATAAGCAGATCTTTCACCAGGAAACTGGCGGTAATCATCCGCAGGCGGTTGTGCATCCAGCCCGTATCATTGAGCTGGCGCATAGCGGCATCAACAACAGGGAACCCTGTCTGTCCGGTCTGCCAGGCCTCCAGATGCACATCATTCGATTGCCATTTGACGTTATCCGTCCAGCGAATGAAGGGACGATGCTTACATAAATCAGGATGATACGTTATCAGGTGGCGATAGAACTCACGCCAGATAAGTTCGTTAAGCCAGACTGCGCCTGCCCCACCGTCCAGCGCCCGGGGTTGTTCTGCCAGCAAACGATGTAAGCATTGACGCGGGGAAAGAACCCCCAGGGTTAAACACGCGGACAGGCGGCTTGTACCGTCAATGGCGGGAAAATCCCGGAGGCTTTCATAATCAGCCGCAGCCTGTTTACAAAACTGGCGCAAGTGGGCAATAGCCGCTTTCTCATTTGCGGGGAACAGGGTTTCATCAAACGCCTGTTGCGGATAGTGAAAAGTCAGTTCAGGTAAATCCGTTAATACCTCTCCCCTGACGGCTGGCGCAGCGACACATTCCGGCAGTACCTCTTTCAGGCGCTTGATAACGGCATTTTTGAACGGCGTAAAGACTTTATACATCTCGTGGTTACCCGTCATCACAGTGCCTGGCGCAAGCATGACGCTGTCATCGAACCCCTGGCACACCACGGGCTCCAGAGCCTGTTCAAGCTGACGATCCCGCTGCCGCTCGTTAAATTCATACTGATAGTTGTAAAAAAGGTGTGAGACGCCATGCTGCTCACAGATTTGCCTGACCTTGTTGACCTGCGAGGTAAAATCGCTGACTTCGTCGTAAATCAGTGGAATACCTTTTTCCGCAAGCGAGCGCTGCAGGTCATTCAGATGCGAACGTAAAAAAGCGGCTTGTCGCGGTGCCATATCATGCTGTTGCCACTGTTCAGGCGTGGCGATAAACAGCGCCAGCACTCTGGCATGTTGAGAGCGACAGGCCGCAGCAAGGGCTGTGTTGTCGTGAACGCGCAGGTCGGCGCGAAACCAAACCAGATGGGAGGGCATAAAACTCCAGGCAATTGTCTGTTATGTCCGTAAGGCCATGCCGCCAAAGATAAAATGGGGCACGCATTGAACTACTTTGCCATGAAGTGTAGCCGTGACGAAATAAAAAAGGACGCCCGGGGCGGCCTTAACGCTACTTGTCCTGCGTTATCGGGTTGAAAGCAACAAACCTGGTGGGTTCATCACTCTTTACCACGAGTACGCTGGCGACAATGAACGCAATGCATAAATAGCGTTTCATCATGCGGTCCCTGCAGCAAACCGCTCCACCGTTCACCACCGGTGATAAGTCGGTGGACACAAGCTCTGATGAGAGCCTGACTCACGGTTGTGGTAACACCTTTCCCGGAACCGGTGCCCATTTGCGAGATGGCGGAAAGGGACGCTGCATGGTAGTAGGCATCCGTGCGAAGCGGAATTCTCTAAACAGAGTTTTAAGATTATATTTAGAGCAGCAACGTTTGATTATTCAGAGAGTAGAAGTATGATCATAACCCTCTGATGAGAGCTTGAGAATTTCCCAACGGACCGCGAATCCTGAGGGACAAAAAAACCGCCACATGACTGTTTGGCGGTTTTTTTATTGCTGCATATCTACTGAGTATTAGTAAAAATCGCAGGTCGCTTTTTCAGCCTGATCCATCCACACCGGCTTCTCGCTGGTTTTCGCCCAGATGCGGTGCAGGTAGCTGTAAAAACGTGCGCGATCTTTCCAGAAAATCATCACCGGCAGAGCCAGCACCCCCGCCACTACAGCGAAAGCGCGACGCATGTAAACGATATGAGCCGGATACTCTTTATAAAGATCCATAGTTTCTCCCCTATAGTTGGCCGGAAATCTGCTCCGGAAAATTCAAAAATCTGTGACCTGGCTAAAATAATATCGCTTTGTTCGTAATTTTACTACTCATCCGACCACTTATTTTCGTCTATTTAGCGAATATTTACACTTCACGCGTAATTAAGTTACAAAAAAGTTAACGATTTACTTACCAATGGTTAATTTGTGGGTAAAGCATTTTTATACTTTTTTTACACCCCTCTTCCTGATTTTTGCGAAATCTTTGCGCCGTAAATCCTACCTTTAATACAAATACAAATGTCACCCGGAGGTGAATTGTGAGTGCAGGTCTGATTTCCGGCATCGTGCTGGTTTTCCTGTTATTGGGTTATCTGGTCTACGCCCTGATTAATGCGGAGGCATTCTGATGGCTGCTCAGGCATTTTTGCTTCTTGCCAGCTTTTTAGTCGTGCTGTTCCTTTTGGCAAGACCGATGGGAACATTGCTGGCACGGATGATCAACAACGTCGCGTTACCGGTTGCTGGTAGTGTTGAAAAAGGGATCTGGCGCGCGCTGGGTATACGCGATCAGGAGATGGGCTGGTGTCAGTATCTGATGGCCATTCTGCTGCTGAACATTGTTGGTCTTATCGCCCTCTTTATCATGCTGATGCTGCAGGGCATCCTGCCGCTGAACCCGCAGCACTTCCCTGGATTGTCCTGGCATCTGGCGTTGAACACGGCGGTCAGCTTCGTGACCAACACCAACTGGCAATCCTATGCCGGGGAAACCACCGTCAGCTACTTTAGCCAGATGGTCGGGTTAACCGTGCAGAACTTCCTCTCTGCGGCAAGCGGCATTGCGGTGATCTTTGCGCTGACACGTGCGTTTGCCCGTCAGAATGTCCGTACCCTCGGCAACGCCTGGGTCGATCTGACTCGCATCACGCTGTGGATACTGCTTCCGGTTGCACTGCTTATTGCCCTGTTCTTTATCCAGCAGGGGTCGTTACAAAACCTGCTGCCGTACACACCTTACACCTCACTGGAAGGGGCAAAACAGCTTCTGCCTATGGGGCCAGTGGCCTCGCAGGAAGCCATTAAAATGCTCGGCACAAATGGCGGTGGCTTCTTCAACGCTAACTCGTCACACCCGTTTGAAAACCCAACGGCACTGACCAATTTTGTACAAATGCTGGCGATCTTCCTGATACCTGCAGCGCTGTGCTTTGCCTTTGGTGATGTTGTAAACGATCGCCGTCAGGGTCGCACCCTGCTCTGGGCTATGTCGATTATCTTTGTCGTCTGCGTCGCGCTGGTGATGTGGGCAGAATGGCATGGTAACAGTCACTTCATGCAGTTGGGTGCCAACAGCAATATCAACATGGAAGGCAAAGAGAGCCGTTTCGGCATTCTTGCGAGTAGCCTTTATGCCGTGGTGACGACGGCGGCCTCATGTGGGGCAGTTAACGCGATGCACGACTCCTTTACCGCACTGGGCGGTATGATCCCGATGTGGCTCATGCAGATTGGCGAAGTGGTATTTGGTGGCGTAGGTTCAGGGCTTTACGGCATGCTGCTGTTCGTTCTGCTGGCGGTGTTCATCGCCGGTCTGATGATTGGCCGCACCCCGGAATATCTGGGTAAAAAAATCGACGTTCGCGAGATGAAATTAACCGCACTGGCCATTCTGGTTACCCCTACCCTCGTACTGCTCGGCACGGCGCTGGCACTGATGACCGAGGCCGGTCGCAGCGGCATCTTCAACCCAGGCATCCACGGCTTCAGCGAAGTGCTTTACGCGGTTTCGTCAGCCGCCAACAACAACGGTAGCGCCTTTGCTGGTTTAAGCGCCAACTCTCCATTCTGGAACTGCCTGCTGGCGTTTTGCATGTTCGTCGGTCGTTTTGGCGTCATTGTGCCGGTTATGGCTATCGCAGGATCGCTGGTGAGTAAAAAAATTCAGCCTGCCACCACCGGTACGCTACCCACCCACGGCGCGCTGTTTATTGGCCTGCTGATTGGTACCGTATTGCTGGTGGGTGCCCTGACCTTTATCCCCGCCCTCGCGTTAGGCCCGGTCGCGGAATATCTCTCTTTACGCTGATTTTGCGGAGAATTTGTCATGAGTCGTAAACAAATGGCCCTGTTCGAACCGTCTTTAGTTCGCCAGGCCCTCATGGATGCGGTGAAAAAGCTGAGTCCGCGCGTACAGTGGCACAACCCGGTGATGTTCATCGTCTGGATAGGGAGCGTACTCACTACCGCGCTGGCGATTGCTATGGGAACGGGCCATCTGCCGGGGGACGCGCTGTTTACCGGTGCAATCAGCCTGTGGTTGTGGTTTACCGTACTGTTTGCCAACTTCGCTGAAGCACTGGCAGAAGGCCGTAGTAAAGCGCAGGCCAACAGCCTGAAAGGGGTGAAAAAGACAGCGTTCGCCCGCAAATTGCGTGAGCCGAAATACGGTGCGCAGATGGATCACGTTCCGGCGGATGAGCTGCGTAAAGGCGATGTGGTGCTGGTCGAAGCCGGTGACATTATTCCCTGCGACGGTGAAGTCATTGAAGGGGGCGCATCGGTCGATGAAAGCGCCATCACCGGGGAATCCGCACCCGTTATTCGTGAATCCGGCGGCGATTTTGCTTCCGTCACGGGCGGGACGCGTATTCTCTCCGACTGGCTGGTGATCCAGTGCAGCGTTAACCCAGGTGAAACCTTCCTCGACCGGATGATCGCGATGGTGGAAGGCGCACAGCGTCGTAAAACGCCAAACGAAATCGCCCTGACCATTCTGCTGGTCGCGTTGACCATCGTCTTTTTACTGGCAACGGCAACCCTGTGGCCATTCTCCTCTTACGGTGGCGCAGCGGTCAGCGTTACCGTACTGGTCGCTCTGCTGGTCTGCTTGATCCCAACCACCATCGGTGGCCTGCTGTCAGCCATCGGTGTGGCCGGTATGAGCCGTATGCTCGGCGCTAACGTCATCGCCACCAGCGGACGTGCCGTTGAAGCCGCAGGTGACGTTGATGTCCTGCTGCTGGATAAAACCGGGACGATTACGCTCGGCAACCGCCAGGCATCAGAGTTCTTACCCGCTCCCGGCGTGGATGAAAAAACACTGGCCGATGCGGCGCAGCTCTCTTCACTTGCTGATGAAACCCCGGAAGGCCGCAGCATCGTCATTCTGGCGAAACAGCGCTTTAACCTGCGTCAGCGTGACGTGCAGAGCCTGCATGCCACCTTTGTTCCTTTCACGGCACAAACCCGCATGAGCGGCATCAATATTCAGGATCGGATGATCCGTAAAGGCTCCGTTGACGCGATCCGTCGCCACATTGAAGCCAATAACGGTCATTTCCCGGCAGAAGTGGATGAAATGGTGGACAACGTGGCCCGCCAGGGGGCCACACCGCTGGTCGTTGCTGAAGGTGCGCATGTGCTGGGCGTGATCGCCCTGAAGGATATCGTCAAAGGCGGTATTAAAGAGCGTTTTGCCCAGTTACGTAAGATGGGGATCAAGACGGTAATGATCACCGGGGATAACCGTCTGACCGCTGCCGCCATTGCCGCTGAAGCGGGGGTGGATGATTTTCTCTCCGAAGCAACACCGGAAGCCAAACTGGCGTTGATCCGCCAGTATCAGGCAGAAGGTCGTCTGGTGGCGATGACGGGGGATGGTACCAACGACGCCCCTGCCCTGGCACAGGCTGACGTCGCGGTAGCGATGAACTCCGGTACGCAGGCAGCTAAAGAGGCGGGGAACATGGTCGATCTCGACTCCAACCCGACCAAGCTGATTGAAGTGGTACACATCGGGAAACAGATGCTGATGACGCGTGGCTCGCTCACCACCTTCAGTATTGCCAACGATGTGGCGAAGTATTTCGCCATCATTCCGGCCGCCTTTGCTGCCACGTACCCGCAGCTGAATGCGCTGAACGTCATGCATCTGCACTCCCCGGCATCGGCCATTCTCAGTGCGGTCATTTTTAACGCCCTGATCATTGTGTTTTTGATCCCGCTGGCGCTGAAAGGGGTGAGCTATAAACCGCTGACCGCCGCCGCCATGCTGCGCCGGAACCTGTGGATCTACGGTCTGGGTGGGCTGCTCGTCCCCTTCATCGGTATCAAGGTGATCGACGTGCTGTTAACGCTGTTCGGGCTGGTTTAAAAGGTGAATCAAATGACAATGTTACGCCCCGCTATACTTCTGTTTATTTTTCTGGCTCTTATTACCGGCGGGCTTTACCCGCTGGTAACCACCGCGCTGGGCCAGTGGTGGTTTAACGATCAGGCCAACGGTTCGATGATTATTCAGAACGGCGAGAACCGTGGTTCACGCCTGATTGGTCAAAACTTTACGGATGCCCGCTACTTCCAGGGACGCCCTTCCGTCACTGCCGAAAGCCCGTATAATCCGATGGCATCCGGTGGCAGTAACCTGGCAGGCAGCAACCCGGAGCTGGACAAAGCCATCGCTGAGCGCGTCGCGACTCTGCGCGCGGCAAACCCACAGGCCAGCCGTGAGGTGCCTGTCGAGCTGGTGACAGCATCTGCCAGTGGGCTGGATTACAGCCTGACGCCGAAAGCGGTGGCATGGCAAATTCCACGCGTCGCCGCAGCCCGCCAGTTGACTGTCGAACAGGTGAGCCTGCTGGTTGCAGAGCACACGCAAAAGCCGCTGGCGAGTTTCATTGGCATGCCGGTAGTGAACATTGTTGAGCTGAATCTGGCGCTGGACGCGCTAAGGAAAAACTAAATGACCGAAGAGCCCATGCGCCCGGATCCGGACAGGTTGCTCGAACAGACGGCTGAAGCCCATCGTGGCAAACTGAAAGTCTTCTTCGGTGCCTGTGCAGGCGTCGGGAAAACGTTCGCTATGCTGACCGAAGCCCAGCGGCTCCGGGCGCAGGGGCTCGATATTCTTATCGGCGTGGTGGAAACCCACGGCCGTAAAGAGACAGCGGCGCTGCTGAAGGGGCTGGCCACACAGCCCCCTCACCGCATCAGCCATCGTGGCCGCCTGGTCACAGAGTTCGATCTCGACGCGGCCCTCGCCCGTCGCCCCGCCCTGATCCTGATGGACGAACTGGCGCACAGCAATGCGCCAGGCTCACGTCACCCTAAACGCTGGCAGGATGTTGAAGAGCTACTTGAAGCCGGCATTGACGTGTTCACTACGGTTAACGTTCAGCATCTCGAAAGCCTGAACGACGTGGTCAGCGGTGTGACCGGCATCCAGGTGCGGGAAACAGTTCCCGATCCCTTTTTTGACTCCGCAGACGAAGTGGTACTGGTCGACCTGCCTCCGGACGACCTGCGCCAGCGCCTGCATGAAGGGAAGGTTTACATTGCAGGCCAGGCCGAGCGCGCCATTGAACATTTCTTCCGTAAAGGTAACCTGATTGCCCTGCGCGAGCTGGCCCTGCGTCGCACCGCCGATCGCGTTGATGACCAGATGCGAGCCTGGCGCGATCTGCAAGGCCAGGAACGTGTCTGGCATACGCGGGATGCCATACTGCTGTGTATTGGCCACGGCAGCGGCAATGAAAAGCTCGTCCGCACCGCCGCCCGGCTTGCGGCTAAATTTGGCAGCGTCTGGCATGCGGTGTATGTCGAAACCCCGCAGCTTCACGCTCTGCCCGAAAACCAGCGCCGCGCGATCCTGAGTTCGCTACGCCTGGCACAGGAACTCGGTGCAGAAACCGCCACTCTTTCCGATCCGCAAGAAGATAAAGCCATTCTGCGCTATGCGCGCGAGCACAACCTGGGCAAGATTGTTATTGGTCGCCGCCAGCATCGCCGCTGGTTTAGCCGCGAATCCTTTGCCGACAAGCTGGCCCGACGCGCCCCCGATCTGGATCTGGTGGTCGTGGCACTTGATGACAAACCCACCCCCCTGCCCAACCGTACGCCAGATGCCCGGGCCTTTGGTGATAAATGGCGTATTCAGATCCGGGGTTGCCTTATCGCCGTCCTCCTCTGTGCGCTGATTACCATTATTGCCAGCCAGTGGCTGATTGCCTTCGATGCCGCCAACCTGGTGATGATCTACCTGCTCGGCGTGGTCGTGATTGCGCTCTTCTTCGGACGCTGGCCTTCGGTACTGGCGACGGTTATCAACGTCATCAGCTTCGATCTGTTCTTTATTGCCCCGCGCGGGACGCTTGCCGTTTCTGACGTGCAGTACATTCTTACTTTTGGCGTGATGCTTACCGTTGGGCTGGTGATCGGGAATCTGACGGCGGGCGTTCGCTACCAGGCACGTATTGCCCGCTATCGTGAGCAGCGCACGCGCCACTTATATGAGATGTCCAAATCGCTGGCGGTGGGTCGTACGCCGCTGGATATTGTGCAAACCAGTGAGCAGTTTATCCGTTCGACGTTTCACGCCAACAATCTGATTTTGCTCCCTGACGAACACGGAAAACTGCGCCCGCTCACCTCTGCCTCGGGTATGACGCCCTGGGATGAAGCCATCGCACGGTGGAGCTTTGACAAGGGATTACCTGCAGGAGCTGGGACAGATACCCTGCCCGGAGTGCCATATCAGATCCTGCCGCTGCGCAGTGCCGAAAAAAACCAGGGACTGGTCATCGTTGAACCGAGCAATCTGCGTCAACTGATGATACCCGAGCAGCAACGCCTGCTGGAAACCTTCACCCTGCTGGTTGCCAGCGCGCTGGAGCGCCTGGCGCTCACTGCCAGTGAAGAGCAGGCACGGCTGGCAAGCGAGCGCGAAAGTATTCGTAACTCCTTGCTGTCGGCCCTGTCGCACGACCTGAGAACCCCTCTTACCGTGCTGTTCGGGCAGTCAGAGATCCTGACGCTGGATCTCGCCGCAGAAGGTTCCCCCCATGCGCTGCAGGCCAGTGAAATCCGCCAGCATGTGCTAAATACCACGCGTCTGGTGAATAATTTACTCGATATGGCACGCATTCAGTCAGGCGGATTTAACCTCAAAAAAGAGTGGTTAACGCTTGAGGAAGTGGTCGGTAGTGCGCTGAAAATGCTGGAGCCGGGGCTCGGTGGTCGCCATATTGCGCTGAACATGCCCGAACCATTGACCTTAATCCACGTCGATGGCCCGCTGTTTGAACGCGTGCTGATCAACCTGCTGGAAAATGCCGGTAAATATGCGGGGGCAAAGGCACAGATTGGGGTCAATGCAACCGTTGAAGATCAGGCGTTACGGCTTGAAGTCTGGGATACCGGGCCGGGGATCCCTGCCGGGAAAGAGCACGCAATTTTTGAAAAATTTGCGCGCGGCAATAAAGAATCAGCCATCCCGGGCGTCGGGCTAGGTCTGGCAATTTGCCAGGCCATTATCGACGTACACGGCGGAACCATCTCGGCAGAGAACCGCCCGGAAGGAGGCGCTCGTTTTTGTGTTACACTTCCTCTGGATACCCCACCAGAACTTGATGAATTACCAGAGGATTTGTGATTAGCGTTCTGATTGTTGAAGATGAACTCGCTATTAACCGGTTTCTGCGTGCGGCGCTGGAAGGCGATGGCCTGCGCGTTCATGATGCCGGTACACTGCAACGGGGGCTCATTGAAGCTGCCACGCGCAAGCCGGATCTGGTGATCCTCGATCTCGGGTTACCGGATGGCGACGGTATCGATTTTATACGTGAGGTTCGCCAGTGGAGCCAGATGCCCATTCTGGTGCTCTCTGCCCGTACCGAAGAGACCGATAAAATTGCAGCGCTGGATGCCGGGGCGGATGACTATCTCAGTAAGCCCTTTGGCATTGGCGAGTTACAGGCACGGATCCGCGTCGCGTTACGTCGCCACAGCGCCCCTCTCTCCTCTGACCCGGCGTATACGTTTGGTGATACCCGGGTTGATCTTGCCGCACGACGCATTGTGCGCGGTGAAGAAGAGATCCATCTCACCCCTATCGAGTTTCGTCTGCTCGCCGTTCTGCTCAACAACCACGGCAAGGTACTGACCCAACGCCAGCTGTTAAGTCAGGTATGGGGGCCGAACGCTGTTGAACATAGTCACTATTTACGCATTTATATGGGCCACCTTCGTCAGAAACTCGAAGTCGACCCCGCGCGCCCCCGCCATTTATTAACTGAAACCGGTATCGGTTATCGGTTCATGCTTTGAATAACTATTCATTTAATTTCAAATAAAGAACAAATCGCCAGAAAAATATTCACAAAATAATCCATTGGTTATTTTCATGGCTTATTTTTGTTCATTTAAAACATTACAAAAACAGACTTTTAACACATACCCAACAAATCAGCATTTTGATCTGTGATATTCATAAAAAACGAATATTTATTTCTGATTTGATCTGTTAGCGGTGATCTGAATCACAGTTAATCGCTTTCTTCTGGATAAAATGACCATGCTTTCAATTGCTGAAAGGAAAATAAACATGGAAAACAATAATCGTTTGATGCCCCATATAAGGCGGACAACTCATATCATGATGTTTGCCCACCGTAACTGCTTTGACTTTCACATCTTTAACGCCCGGTAGTCCTTCGACTTCTGGCGCATCTGCTTACAGGTCATCCTGAAACGCTTTATTTTACAGGCTATTGCCTGTGAACACGTGCGCTCATTTCTCTTGATTCAGGCTCATCCGCAACCGGGCGGACTGAATCTCATTCATCAAAAAGCAATTTACTGATTTCGTATCAGCGGCCACACCTTGCTTTTTTTCCGGGAAATTATCGGTTTCTTTATTGCAAGAAATCGAGGGACTTCTATTACCTAAAATAAAGAGTGAAAGATGAAAAGTTTAAAAATCGCAGCCAGCCGTGCATGTCCTGATTGTTTTACTACTCACCGCGATCTGGTGGATGTCAGCACCTCTGATTATATTGATGTTGCTGCCATTGTTCTGGCAATCAGCGATATTTCCAGTGGAAAAATAGAAGAAATAGAAGCAACCGGGTTTGGTATCCCCATTTTTATCGCTACACATAAAGAAGAGTTCATTCCGGCTGAATATTTATCGCGGATCCACGGCGTTTTCGAGTGTTCAGACACCAGTAACGACTTCTACGGACGTCAACTGGAAGCAGCAGCGCTGAAGTACGAGACGCAACTGCGCCCACCGTTCTTCCGTGCCCTGGTCGACTATGTCAAACAAGGGAACAGTGCGTTTGACTGCCCAGGCCATCAGGGAGGTCAGTTCTTCCGCCGCCACCCTGCCGGTAACCAGTTTGTCGATTTCTTTGGCGAAACACTTTTCCGCTCAGACCTGTGTAACGCCGACGTGGCAATGGGCGATCTGTTGATTCACGAAGGTGCCCCATGCATTGCACAACAGCATGCGGCGAAAGTCTTTAATGCCGATAAGACCTATTTCGTGCTGAACGGAACATCATCATCAAACAAAGTGGTGCTTAATGCCCTGCTGACGCCGGGCGATCTGGTGCTGTTCGATCGCAACAACCACAAATCCAACCACCACGGCGCACTGCTGCAGGCTGGCGCAACGCCGGTTTATCTGGAAACCGCACGTAACCCGTACGGCTTTATCGGCGGTATTGACGCTCACTGTTTTGAAGAGAACTACCTGCGCGAGCTGGTGGCAGAAGTGGCTCCAGGCCGCGCACGCGATGAGCGTCCGTTCCGTCTGGCGGTGATCCAGCTCGGTACCTACGATGGCACCATTTATAACGCCCGCCAGGTAGTGGATAACATTGGCCACCTGTGTGATTACATCCTGTTTGACTCTGCCTGGGTAGGGTACGAGCAGTTTATTCCGATGATGGCTGACTGTTCGCCGCTGCTGCTGGAGCTGAACGAGAACGATCCGGGGATCCTCGTTACCCAGTCAGTACATAAACAGCAGGCTGGCTTCTCCCAGACCTCACAAATCCACAAGAAAGACAGCCACATCAAAGGCCAGCAGCGCTATGTACCGCATAAGCGCCTTAACAACGCCTTTATGATGCACGCCTCCACCAGCCCGTTCTATCCACTGTTTGCTGCCCTGGATATCAACGCCCGCATGCATGAGGGCCAGAGTGGCCGCAATATGTGGATGGACTGCGTGGTAACCGGTATTGAAGCGCGCAAGCTGATCCTGCAGAACTGCCAGTTTATTCGCCCGTTCGTGCCAGAACTGGTTGATGGTCGTCCGTGGGAAAGCTGGGAAACATCGGATATTGCCACCGACCTGCGCTTCTTCCATTTCGTACCAGGTGAAAACTGGCATGCTTTCGAAGGCTATGCCGAGCATCAATATTTTATCGACCCATGCAAACTGCTGCTGACCACACCCGGCATCAACGCCCGTACCGGTGAGTATGAAGATTTCGGCGTGCCTGCCACCATTCTCGCCAACTTCCTGCGTGAAAACGGCATCGTTCCGGAAAAATGCGATCTCAACTCCATCCTGTTCCTGCTCACGCCTGCGGAAGATATGGGCAAATTGCAGCAACTGGTCGCGCAGCTGGTGCGCTTCGAAAAACTGCTCCAGACGGATGCACCGTTAAAAGAAGTGCTGCCATCCATCTGTAAACAGTATCCGGAACGCTACGCGGATTACTCCCTGCGCCAGATTTGCCAGGAAATGCACGCGCTATACGCCCGCAACAACGTGAAACAGCTGCAGAAAGAGATGTTCCGCAAGTCTCACTTCCCACGCGTGGTGATGTCACCACAAGACGCCAACTATGCCTACCTGCGTGGTGAAGTCGAGCTGGTTTCCCTGCGTGATGCAGAAGGCCGAATTGCCGCTGAAGGTGCTCTCCCTTACCCACCAGGCGTGTTGTGTGTTGTTCCGGGTGAAGTCTGGGGTGGTTCCGTGCTGCGCTACTTTGCTGCCCTGGAAGAAGGGATCAACCTTTTACCGGGCTTCGCACCAGAGCTGCAGGGCGTGTACGTCGAAGAGTGTGACGGTCGCAAGCAGGTTCGCTGTAACGTCATCAAACAATCTGCCGCTCAGCCATCGCTGCTGAAAGGAGAAAAATTATGAGTAAATCTAACAAGATGGGCGTGGTGCAGCTAACCATCCTCACGATGGTGAACATGATGGGTTCTGGGATCATCATGCTGCCCACTAAGCTTGCCGAAGTGGGGACCATTTCGATTATTTCCTGGCTGGTCACCGCCGTAGGCTCAATGGCGCTGGCATGGGCATTTGCCAAGTGCGGGATGTTCAGCCGCAAGTCAGGCGGGATGGGCGGTTATGCCGAATACGCGTTTGGCAAGTCCGGCAACTTTATGGCGAACTACACCTACGGCGTGTCGCTACTGATCGCTAACGTGGCGATTGCCATCTCTGCGGTGGGTTATGGTACGGAGTTGTTGGGTGCCACACTCAGCCCGGTGCAAATTGGGCTGGCAACCATCGGCGTACTGTGGATCTGCACCGTGGCCAACTTTGGTGGTGCCCGCATTACCGGACAAATCAGTAGCATCACCGTCTGGGGTGTGATTATCCCGGTTGTCGGGCTGTGCATCATCGGCTGGTTCTGGTTTAGCCCAACGCTGTATGCAAATTCCTGGAACCCACACCATGTACCGTTCTTCACCGCAGTAGGTTCATCCATCGCCATGACGCTGTGGGCTTTCCTCGGTCTGGAATCGGCCTGCGCAAACGCCGAAGTGGTGGAGAACCCGGAGAAAAACGTACCGATTGCAGTACTCGGCGGCACGCTGGGTGCAGCGGTTATCTATATCGTTTCAACAAACGTGATTGCAGGGATTGTGCCAAACATGGATCTGGCCAACTCCACAGCCCCCTTCGGGCTGGCCTTCGCGCAGATGTTTACCCCGAGCGTCGGGAAGGTGATCATGGGATTAATGGTCATGTCCTGCTGTGGCTCACTCCTCGGCTGGCAGTTCACCATTGCCCAGGTGTTCAAATCCTCCGCTGACGAAGGTTATTTCCCAAAAATCTTCTCCCGTGTCTCCAAAGCGGATGCGCCAGTACAGGGCATGCTGGCGATTGTTATCTTCCAGAGCGGCCTGTCACTGATGACGATTAGCCCGTCGCTGAACAGTCAGTTCAACGTGCTGGTTAACCTGGCGGTGGTGACGAATATCATTCCGTATATTCTGTCGATGGCGGCACTGGTGATCATTCAGAAGGTGGCGAAGGTCGATCCACGCAAAGCGCGGGCGGCAAATATCGTGGCGCTGATCGGGGCAATTTACAGCTTCTATGCGCTCTACTCTTCCGGCCAGGAGGCAATGCTCTACGGTGCGATGGTGACCTTTATGGGCTGGACGTTGTACGGTCTGGTGTCGCCACGGTTTGAGTTGAAGAATAAGCACAGTTGAAGTAAACGCAAAACGGCAACCCAAAGGTTGCCGTTTTTAGTCTTTTCTCCCTCTCCCTGTGGAAAGGAAAAGGACTGGGGTGGGGTATCAGCCCACACCAGTACAACATTTACGCGTTTTTCAGCACTTCGCTGACAATCTCTACCGCTTCTTTCTCAATCTGCTGACGGTGCTCAGCGCCGAGGAAGCTTTCGCAGTAAATTTTATACGCATCTTCCGTACCGGATGGACGCGCAGCGAACCAGCCGTTTTCAGTCATCACTTTCAGACCGCCGATAGACGCACCGTTACCTGGTGCCGCCGTCAGACGCGCGGTGATTGGGTCACCGGCCAGGGTGCTTGCACTGACCATCTCCGGAGAGAGTTTGGACAGCGCCGCTTTCTGGGCAGACGTTGCCGCCGCCTGAATACGGTTGTAGCTTGGCGCGCCAAAGCGGGCAGCCAGCTCATTGTAGTGTTCCTGCGGGTTTTTACCGGTGACAGCGGTGATTTCCGCTGCCAGCAGACACATGATGATACCGTCTTTATCGGTTGACCACGGTGTACCGTCGAAACGCAGGAAGGAAGCTCCCGCGCTCTCTTCACCGCCAAAGCCGAAGCTGCCGTCGTGCAGACCGTCAACAAACCATTTAAAGCCGACCGGGACTTCCACCAGCTTACGACCCAGCGCATCAACCACGCGGTCAATCATGGCCGAAGAAACCAGCGTTTTACCAACAGCAACCTCTTTTCCCCACTGTGGGCGATGCTGGAACAGGTAGTTGATCGCCACGGCCAGGTAGTGGTTCGGGTTCATCAGGCCCGCAGGCGTGACAATACCGTGACGGTCATAATCCGGGTCGTTGGCAAATGCCAGATCAAACTTGTCGCGCAGCGCCAGCAGACCCGCCATCGCGCACTCGGAGGAGCAGTCCATACGGATCGCGCCGTCTTTATCCAGATGCATAAAGCGGAAAGTCTGATCGACGTGATCGTTCACGATGGTCAGATCCAGCTTGTAATACTCAGCAATGCGTTTCCAGTATTCGATACCAGAGCCGCCCAGCGGATCAACACCCAGTTTCAGGCCCGCTTTCTGGATGGCGGCCATATCGACGATATCTGCCAGCCCTTCCACGAACGGCTGCACCAGATCCTGCTCTTTCACGTGGCCGGACGCCATTGCCGCATCCAGAGAAATGCGTTTTACGCCTTTCAGATCGTCTGCGAGCAGCGCGTTTGCGCGGTCTTCCACCACTTTGGTGACGTTAGTATCTGCCGGGCCACCGTTAGGTGGGTTGTATTTAATACCACCGTCATCCGGCGGGTTATGGGATGGCGTAATGACGATGCCATCAGCCAGCGCACCACCTTTTTTGTTGTGCACAAGGATAGCGTGAGAGACCGCAGGCGTAGGCGTAAAGCCGTTGTTCTCCTGCACGATCACGTCTACCCCGTTCGCGGCCAGCACTTCCAGCACGGAAATAAATGCAGGCTCAGACAGGGCGTGAGTATCTTTCCCCACATAGCACGGACCCGTGACGCCATTTTTAGCGCGCTCTTCCGCGATGGCCTGGGCAATGGCCAGAATGTGCGGTTCGTTAAAGCTGTGGCGTGCCGCGCTGCCGCGGTGGCCTGATGTACCAAACTTCACTGCGTGTTCTGCGTTGCCCACGACCGGCTTCAGCACGTAATACTGCGCGGTCAGTTGAGCGACATTAATCAAATCGCTTTGTTGTGCAGGTTGGCCTGCACGGCTGTGATTTGCCATGGCCTGGTCCTTTTAATGCAGGGGTTAAATTGTACCGCAAACCTTTTCAATCAATTCTGTCGGGAACTGCATGGACTGCATGATGTGTTCGACCATGCTGCACTTGCGGCCCGTGTTGGTATTCGTGATGACCCAATATGGTGTGCCAGAGACATGTTTGGGTTTGGTTTGATTACCATTTTGCAGAAGCGTCTGCTCGTCACCTGCGAAATAGACGCGCGTACGCCCGTGCAGCGACTCGGTCGCTTCGGCAAACGCTTTATTATCCAGTGAATAGAGTGTAGACAGCACCAGCATAAAGCGGTTAACCGCTTTTTTCTGTTCCGCATATTCATCAGAAAGCAGCAGCTCGCGCATCGCACGCACTTTATCTTTTGCCGGTGTCACGGCAGGTTTTGCTTGTGCAACAACGCTCGGCTGAGACACGACATCTTTAGTGACTGGGGTAGCAGGCTGTGAGGCGGCGGAAATTTTAAGCATGCGCCGTAAAATGTCGGACGCGCTCTCCCCAATATGCCGCGTCTGGCTGGCAATATACTGATAGAGTTCGTCATCAACTTCGATTGTTTTCATCTTAATCCAGTGCGATATCTTATCTGAATACAAGTCGTTGGGATTATAAGGTCAAATCCCAACAGCGGATAGCGTCAAACCAGGTTGGCGGCAAAAGTCAGATTAAACTGGAACCTTGCAGCCGGGCGGCAGAATGTTCAACATGATACCCTAACCTGACATACGTAAAAAAAGAACTTTGCCATGAAATTGAATACCCGAGCGCAATCTGCACAATCGCCGAACAATAATTCTCCCATCGTACTGGTTCACGGGCTTTTTGGCAGCCTGGATAACCTGGGCGTGCTGGCGCGCGAGCTGGTTACCGACCACGATATTTTGCAGGTCGATATGCGCAATCACGGCCTGTCCGGGCGTTCAGCGGAAATGACCTACGCGGCAATGGCGCAGGATCTGCGGGATACGCTTGATGCGAATAATCTCCAGAATGCGACGTTTATCGGGCATTCAATGGGTGGCAAAGCGGTGATGGCCCTGACGGCGCTTGCACCGGAACGAATTAACGGTCTGATCGCCATTGATATCGCGCCCGTGGATTACGACGTGCGTCGTCATGATGAGATATTTGCCGCCATCAATGCGGTGACAGAAGCGGGGGTCTCTACGCGTCAGCAGGCGGCGACCGTGATGCGTGAACATCTTGATGAAGAAGGCGTTGTGCAGTTCCTGTTGAAGTCGTTTGTTGACGGCCAGTGGCGTTTTAACGTGCCAGCGCTCTGGGACCAGTATGACAATATCGTTGGCTGGGAAACCGTTCCGGCCTGGCAACGCCCTACTCTCTTTATTCGTGGTGGTAACTCACCTTACGTGACCGATGCATACCGCGACACTTTGCTGGCGCAATTCCCGCAGGCACGCGCCCATGTGATTGCCGGAGCCGGACACTGGGTTCATGCGGAAAAACCGGACGCCGTATTACGCGCAATCCGCCGCTATCTCTCTGATACGGCAAATTGATTAAAAAGACAGCGACTGGAAGGCTGCAGGCTTCCAGTCGTTGGCGTGCCGTTTTCGGTGATGTATGATGGCGCGCTTATCGCCCGGGCATTAGCAGGGCGGCTTGTTTCCCCCGAAGTCTCAGAATCATGGCCAAAGAACAAACGGACCGTACGACACTAGATCTGTTCGCGAATGAGCGTCGACCGGGACGACCGAAAACGAATCCGCTTTCGCGCGATGAACAGCTGCGTATTAATAAACGCAACCAGCTAAAACGCGATAAAAATCGTGGGCTTAAGCGTGTCGAACTGAAGCTCAACGCCGATGCTGTCGATGCGCTGAATGAACTGGCTGACGCGCGTAACATCAGCCGCAGTGAGTTGATTGAAGAGATGTTAATCACACAGCTTGAGACGTTGCGCGGCAAGGTATAAGTCTGAAAATCTCCTTTCTCACCGTTTTCATGTAGCACAGAGTGCAGTCCTGCGCGATAGCAGTTTCCGCAGGGTTGCCTGTTCTGCTATTATTGCCCTTATCCGTGGACAAATTGCGCCACCATACCATTAAGTTTCAAGAGGTTATTTTACTCATGGCAATCATCGGCATTTTCTTCGGCAGTGATACCGGCAATACCGAAAATATCGCAAAAAACATTCAAAAACAGCTCGGTAAAGACGTTGCCGATGTGCATGACATCGCCAAGAGCAGCAAAGAAGA
The DNA here is from genome assembly GCF_014103115.1 of Enterobacter sp. RHBSTW-00901. Taxonomy (NCBI): domain Bacteria; kingdom Pseudomonadati; phylum Pseudomonadota; class Gammaproteobacteria; order Enterobacterales; family Enterobacteriaceae; genus Enterobacter; species Enterobacter sp. RHBSTW-00901. The sequence goes on along the minus strand of NZ_JABXPB010000001.1, from coordinate 4,203,389 downwards.
TCTCGAAGGTTATGACATTCTGCTGCTGGGTATCCCGACCTGGTACTACGGTGAAGCGCAGTGTGACTGGGATGATTTCTTCCCGACACTGGAAGAAGTCGACTTCAACGGCAAGCTGGTTGCACTGTTCGGCTGCGGCGATCAGGAAGATTACGCAGAATATTTCTGCGACGCGCTGGGCACCATCCGCGACATCATCGAGCCGCACGGCGCGGTAATCGTGGGTCACTGGCCAACAGCGGGCTACCACTTCGAAGCCTCTAAAGGTCTGGCGGACGACGATCACTTCGTCGGCCTGGCTATCGACGAAGATCGTCAGCCGGAACTGACCGCTGAGCGTGTTGATAAATGGGTTAAGCAGATCCGCGAAGAACTGAACCTGGACGACATTCTTAACGCCTGAGTTCTGACGTGGCGCAACTCCGGTTGCGCCCGCCAATCGGGTAAAACCGATTAAATTAATTGCTACAAACTTTTAACTTTTTCGTTCAAATCTGTACAATATTCCCCTGACAAAAAGTGGAAGCCATCGAACAAGTTTGTTGGTGATACCACGTTTTTATAAGCATACTTTGCTTGAGACTTGCAGTTTTCATTTAGGCATGGCAGTTCTATAATGAGACGCATTATCCCAAGTGCATTTTCTGTCACTTCCTTTATAGAAGTGAATCGTTTAGCAACAGGACAGATTCCGCATGACTGACAACAATACCGCATTAAAGAAGGCTGGCCTGAAAGTAACGCTTCCTCGATTAAAAATCCTTGAAGTGCTTCAGGGGCCAGACAACCACCATGTCAGCGCGGAAGACCTTTACAAGCGTCTTATCGACATGGGCGAAGAGATTGGGCTGGCCACTGTTTATCGTGTACTGAACCAGTTTGATGACGCGGGTATTGTGACCCGTCATAATTTCGAAGGCGGTAAATCTGTTTTCGAACTGACCCAACAGCAGCACCACGATCACCTGATCTGCCTTGATTGCGGTAAGGTCATTGAATTTAGCGATGATTCCATCGAAGCGCGCCAGCGTGAAATTGCCGCCCGTCATGGCATCCGCCTGACCAACCACAGCCTGTACCTGTACGGCCACTGTGCGGAAGGTGATTGCCGCGAAGACGAGCACGCGCACGACGCAAAATAAGTCTGCTTTCATACTCTGAGCCAGCCGAAAGGTTGGCTTTTTTTTGCCTGTAATCTGGCATAAAAAAAGCCCGGTAAGCGCAGTGCTACCGGGCGTCAAGACAGCTGATTATTTACTGTTATTACTGCGAATTTCTTTCCAGATCTGATCGCAACGCTTCGCCACTTCCTGATCGTTACCGGTCTTACGCGCCTGAATACAGGCCTGGTAATCCATCACGCGGACATTCTCCTGCGTCGCGAATTGCTCATGTGCTTTCTCTTTCTTCAGTACATTCAGCACGCTCTGACAGGCTTCAATTTTCTCCGGCGAACCTTCCGCCGTATTAATACAGGCGCTGTATGCCTCTTTCAGACGCGAGTCCTCTTTCGGTGCCTGAGGCTGTGCACAAGCCACCAACCCCGATGCCAGCAACGCGACGATTACGATTTTTTTCATCATGTGCAGTCTCCATCCCGGCGGGCTTAGCCCACCGGGGTGTTCATCAGAAGATTGTGAATGGGGCAATAACCATGAACTTCACGTCACGCTCATCCTGGAAGATGTTGCCGTAACCGCCCGCGTAGCTTGGGATATCAGAGTGGTTGTCATACTGGGTGAAGTGCAGCTTGAACATTGTTCCTTTTGCACGGCCATCCTGCAGGGTGTACATGGCATCCAGGCTGTAAGAGGACTCTTTCAGACGGTAGTTTGGATCGTAGTATGCGTCAGGTGTTGCCATATCGGCAGGTTTCGCATCCCAGGCGTAAGCGTAAGATGCCCCCACAGCCCAACCCGGCAGGTTCCAGTTTTTCAGATCATACATCGCGCCGAAGAACACCGCTTTTTCACCGTCGGCGTTGAAGTCTGAACGGTTATCCCACCAGATATCCAGACGACCGTTGGAGGAGGCGTAGGTTGGGGTCATACGCTGCAGGAAGTAGCCCTGCTGCCCTTCCGCCTTCACCCATGTCCCTTCCAGACGCAAATCAACCTGACCCACTTTGTAGCCGAAGGTCAGCGCCTGCAGCCACGCGGTGCCATCATAAATGTCATTGACGCCACCGTTACTGACTTTATCGCGCGTACCGTAGAACTGGTAGCTGGTACTCAGCGGGCTACCCGCGATATCAAACTTATAGCTGGCTTTGGCAAAGTATTGATCGACATAACCTTGCGCCTGGCCAAAGGCCGCTTCAAGAACCAGATCGTTTTTGAAGTCGTATTTCGCACCCAGCGAGTGGAGGTAATCCACTTTGGTCTTTTTATCGTTCTGGTAGAACTTGTCCATTTCGATATGCCACGGTGCTTTATATTCGTTGGTCCACATATAGGAGAAACTCAACGCACCTGCATCACCGTAGTCAAAGTTGGCACCGGCTTCCGCCCCCTGATAAGTACCTGGCATAAAGCTCCAGTGTGGGGCTAACAGTGTTTGACCGGTTGGCTGAATATAACCACCACGCGCCCATACCGGGCCGTATTTGAATTTCGCGGCTGCTTTATACAGGCTAATACCGCTTTTATCCCCGGACCAGTCTTCATCGTACGCTTTATTGCTGGAGGAGAATGCGATTTCGTTCGGGTGGCCACTGTCACCGTTTTCCGCCATTTCAATGGCAGTGAATGCGGCAATATCCAGGCCGAACATATCGGCAGCATAACCGGACTGGAAGTCCAGGTTGGCGTTCCAGGTGGAATGAGCAAGGTTGGTTTTGTATTTATCTTCAGTGACGTCTTTACGGTCACGTTCACGCTGCCAGTAATAAATACCGCCCGTGAGGGTAGAATCATCAACGAAACCTGCTGCCTTAGCCTCTGGTGCGACAACCAGGCCCGACATTGCTGTTACACCGGCAATAGCCAGCGCCAGCGCACTACGTTTGCCACTAAACGTACGCATAGATTATTCCTCTTTGACGAATTAAAACGCCTAAAACGGCGAAAAATAAAAATGACCTGTCGGTCAGGGGTAGTTAGAAATACCCTCGAATTAACTACCGCCTTTAGGTTATTTTTCGCGACGCGAATTATCAATGCTTTTCAGCGGGCAAAAGTCAGGATTATGACGAAGCGCACATAATTGGTAGTGATTTGTAACATTTCCATCAATGCGTGTATTTACAGGGAGAAAGAGATATTTTCAGGGGGAAAAGCCCATTATTTGCGCTTATTTTTTAGCCTTCAGATATTCCGTAAATATTCAAACTTTTTTTGAGTAAAATAAGTAGCACCTCATTGACCTCAATTTTCAGAAGGCAATATTTTAGCAACGCCTTAATGGCATGATCGTTAAATAAAAAAAACGCCGCAATTAGCGGCGTTTGTCTCTCATTGACCAGAGCAGCAATATTATTCGCCGATCTTAGCCCAGGTATCACGCAGACCCACGGTACGGTTAAATACCGGTTTTTCAGCCGTGCTGTAACGGCTGTCCAGGCAGAAATAACCTTCACGTTCGAACTGGAACGCTTTACCCGCTTCAGCCGCCTTCAGGGACGGTTCAGCATAGCCCTGCTTGATCAGCAGAGATTCCGGGTTGATGACCGCCAGGAAGTCATCTGCCGCACCAGGGTTAGGTACGCTGAACAGGCGGTCGTACAGGCGAATTTCGACCGGTAGCGCGTGTGCTGCGCTTACCCAGTGGATAACGCCTTTCACTTTACGGCCATCCGCCGGATCTTTACTCAGGGTGTCAGCATCATAAGAGCAGAAGATGGTGGTGATGTTACCTTCCGCATCTTTCTCCACGCGCTCAGCTTTAATAACGTAAGCATTACGCAGACGCACTTCTTTACCCAGCACCAGACGCTTGTACTGCTTGTTCGCTTCTTCGCGGAAGTCAGCACGATCTATCCAGATCTCACCGCTGAACGGCACGTCACGGCTTCCCATCTCCGGCTTACCCGGGTGGTTAGGCATAGAAACCAGCTCGCCCTCGCCCTGCGGGTAGTTTTCGATAACCAGTTTCACCGGGTCGATAACCGCCATTGCACGCGGAGCGTTTTCGTTCAGATCTTCACGAATGCAGGATTCCAGAGAAGCGATCTCAATGGTGTTGTCCTGTTTGGTCACGCCAATGCGTTTGCAGAACTCACGAATAGACGCAGAGGTGTAACCACGACGGCGCAGACCAGAGATGGTCGGCATACGTGGGTCATCCCAGCCTTCAACGTGTTTGTCAGTCACCAGCAGATTCAGCTTACGCTTGGACATCACGGTGTATTCCAGATTCAGACGAGAGAACTCGTACTGACGCGGATGCACAGGAATGGTGATGTTATCCAGCACCCAGTCGTACAGACGGCGGTTGTCCTGGAACTCCAGCGTACACAGTGAGTGAGTAATGCCTTCCAGCGCATCGCTGATGCAGTGGGTGAAATCGTACATCGGGTAGATGCACCATTTGTTACCGGTCTGGTGGTGTTCCGCGAACTTAATACGGTACAGCACCGGATCGCGCATCACGATGAACGGCGACGCCATATCGATTTTGGCGCGCAGACATGCTTTGCCTTCTTCGAAACCACCGGCACGCATTTTTTCAAACAGCGCCAGGTTTTCTTCAACACTGCGATCGCGGAACGGGCTATTTTTGCCCGGTGCGGTCAGCGAACCACGGTATTCACGGATTTCGTCAGCAGACAGTTCGTCAACGTACGCCAGACCTTTGTTAATCAGCTCAACCGCATAGGCAAACAGCTGATCAAAATAGTCAGAGGAGTAGCAAATGTCGCCCGACCAGTTGAAGCCCAGCCATTGCACATCGTTCTTGATGGACTCAACGTATTCGATGTCTTCTTTTACTGGGTTGGTGTCATCGAAACGCAGGTTGCACTGTCCCTGGTAGTCTTGCGCAATGCCAAAGTTCAGGCAAATAGATTTCGCATGACCAATATGCAGGTAGCCGTTCGGCTCCGGCGGGAAACGGGTATGAATTGTGGTGTGCTTACCACTGGCCAGATCTTCATCGATGATCTGACGAATAAAGTTACTCGGGCGGGCTTCAGCCTCACTCATCGTGGATTCCTCAAAGCGTAAACAACGTATAACGGCATATGATCTTATAAGCCGGACGTAGTGACAACCCTTAAAACGTCTCTGAAGAAAATAATGGGGGCATTTGCTGCAAAAAAAAGCGGCGGGGGATCCCCCCGCCGCTTAAGGCACAAACTCTACTCAGGAGCGATTACTTGCCTTTAATCTCATACAGTGGGGTTTGACCTGCAACCACCTGACCTTTCGCCTGAATCACCAGGCCGCTGAAGTCGTCGATGTTGCTGCAAACCACCGGGCTAATCATGGAGCGCGCATTGGCGTTCAGGAAGTCCAGATCCATTTCCAGAATCGGCTGACCTGCAACCACTTCAGCACCTTCTTCCACCAGGCGAGTAAAGCCCTGACCGTTCAGCGCAACAGTATCGATACCCATATGGACAACGATCTCCGCACCTTTTTCAGTCTCAAGACAGAACGCGTGGTTGGTGTTGAAGATTTTCACGATGGTTCCGGCAGCCGGAGACACCACGGTTTTTTCCGTTGGTTTCACTGCTACGCCATCACCGACCGCTTTGCTGGCAAACGCTTCATCAGGCACCTGCTCAATGGCAACCACTTCACCGGTTACTGGCGAAACCAGCGCCGCGATGGTTGTCGCGTTTGGCACAGCCTGTGGTTTTGCAGCAGCGGGGGCGGCGACTGGAGCAGCAGACGCTTCCGCTGCGGCTACCGGGCCGGTAGTTTTCATGGCATTAGCAATTTTTTCCGCCACGAAGCCAACGATAATCTGCACGCTGGTTTTGTTCAGGCGGATAACACCGGATGCACCCAGACGTTTTGCCAGCGCTTCATTAACCAGTGAAGAGTCTTTTACGTTCAGACGCAGACGGGTGATACAGGCATCGATACCGGTCAGGTTGTCAGAACCGCCAACTGCAGCAATATACTGACGCGCCAGACCAGAAACGTCCTGATCCTGAGCACCGCTAACATTCATATCCTGACCATCTGCTTCGCTACCGGCAACAGCCAGCTCGCGACCCGGAGTCATCAGGTTGAATTTGGTGATAGTGAAACGGAACACCACGTAGTAGATAGCGAAGAACACCAGACCTTGTGGGATCAGCATCCACCAGTGGGTCGCCAGCGGGTTACGCGAGGAGAGCACCATATCCACCAGACCGGCGCTGAAGCCGAAGCCCGCGATCCAGTGCATGCTTGCAGCAATGAACACAGAGATACCGGTCAGCACAGCGTGGATAACGTACAGTACTGGCGCAACGAACATGAAGGAGAATTCCAGCGGTTCGGTGATACCCGTGAAGAAGGCAGCAAACGCACCTGCCATCATGATACCCAGCACTTTCGCTTTGTTTTCTGGACGCGCGCAGTGGTAGATAGCCAGTGCTGCACCCGGCAGACCGAACATCATGATTGGGAAGAAGCCCGCCTGATAACGACCGGTGATACCAACAACCGCTTTACCTGATTCGATGGACTGTGCGCCACCCAGGAAGTTAGGGATATCGTTAATACCAGCAACGTCGAACCAGAACACGGAGTTCAGCGCGTGGTGCAGACCAACCGGGATCAACAGACGGTTGAAGAACGCATACACGCCCGCACCGGCAGAACCCAGTTTCTGGATGTGTTCACCGAAGTTCACCAGACCGTCGAAAATCAGCGGCCAGATGTACATCAGGATAAACGCAACGAAGATCATCACGAAGGAGGTCAGGATCGGCACCAGACGACGTCCGCTAAAGAAGGAGAGTGCTTTTGGCAGCTCCACACTACTGAAGCGGTTGTACAGTTCTGCGGAAATAATACCCACGAGAATACCGACAAACTGGTTGCTGATCTTACCGAATGCCGCCGGAACCTGGTCCGCCGGGATCTTTTGGATCATTGCCACCGCTGCTGGTGAGCAGAGAGTGGTTAATACGAGGAAACCGACAAAGCCGGTCAGTGCAGCTGCACCGTCTTTATCTTTGGACATACCATAAGCAACACCAATAGCAAACAACACGGACATGTTGTCGATAATGGCGGAACCTGACTTGATGAAGAACGCCGCCAGCGCGCTGGTATTACCCCAGCCGTTGGGGTCGATCCAGTAGCCGACACCCATCAGGATGGCTGCGGCAGGCAGCGTGGCGACCGGCACCATAAGTGCGCGACCAACCTTTTGTAAATAACCTAGAATACTCACTTTCTTCCCCCTATGAGACCCCGTTTAAGGCACATTCTCAGCTGTGTTTTTATTGTGTCACTAACCTATATATACGGTTGATGATTCACTGGCATTCTGAGTGTGTGAAAAATTAATTCGTATCGCAAATTAAACGCGTATTTTTTGTGATTTTTGTCACCAAATATCGTTAATTACCCTCCCTCACACTGGCTAACAGCGAAAACTTATTTTATCATTCAAAAAATCAAGACGGATTGATCTGGCCTGACAAGTTCCGGTTACGCTTAAGTATCAGGTTCCGATAGCTATCCGCCCACGCTTTTACTTTAACTCTTGAGGTGAACAATGAGACTGATTCCCCTGGCAACTGCTGAACAAGTCGGTAAATGGGCCGCTCGTCATATCGCTAACCGTATCAATGCGTTCAAACCAACAGCCGATCGTCCTTTCGTTCTGGGCCTGCCAACTGGCGGGACACCACTGACGGCGTATAAAGCTCTGGTAGAAATGCACAAAGCGGGCCAGGTTAGCTTTAAGCACGTTGTCACCTTCAACATGGACGAATATGTCGGCTTACCAAAGGAACATCCGGAGAGCTACCATAGCTTCATGCACCGTAATTTCTTTGATCACGTTGATATCCCAGCTGAAAATATTAACCTGTTGAATGGAAACGCGCCTGATATTGACGCAGAATGTCGTCAGTATGAAGAAAAAATCCGTTCTTACGGCAAGATCAACCTGTTCATGGGGGGCGTGGGCAACGATGGTCATATCGCCTTTAACGAACCAGCGTCATCGCTGGCTTCGCGTACGCGTATTAAAACGCTGACTCATGACACGCGCGTGGCAAACTCCCGCTTCTTTGACGGCGACGTTAGCCAGGTTCCAAAATACGCCCTGACCGTTGGCGTAGGCACCCTGCTGGATGCCGAAGAAGTGATGATTCTGGTACTGGGCGGCGTAAAAGCACAGGCGCTTCAGGCTGCCGTTGAAGGCAACGTTAACCACATGTGGACCATCAGCTGCCTGCAGCTGCATCCAAAATCAGTCATCGTCTGTGACGAGCCGTCTACGATGGAGCTGAAAGTGAAAACGTTGAAATACTTCAACGAGCTGGAAGCTGAGAACATCAAAGGTCTGTAATTGAATAACCGCCTCTTATCCAGAGGCGGTCGCTTTTTTTTAAACCGGGGGTCGTTATGTACGCTTTAACCCACGGTCGGATTTATACCGGCCACGAAATTCTGGATGACCATGCGATTGTTGTCGCCAATGGCCTGATTGAACGTGTTTGCCCGCTGGCTGAACTGCCACCGGAGATTGAACAGCGCTCACTCAATGGAGCTGTGATCTCCCCCGGTTTCATCGACGTACAGCTTAACGGCTGCGGCGGTGTGCAGTTTAATGACACCGCAGAAGCGGTGACGGTCGACACGCTGGAAATTATGCAGAAAGCCAACGAGAAATCGGGCTGCACCAGCTATCTGCCAACGCTCATCACCAGCAGTGATGATCTGATGAAACAGGGTATCCGCGTGATGCGCGAATACCTGGCAAAACACCCTAATCAGGCGCTGGGTCTTCACCTTGAAGGACCGTGGCTGAACATGGTCAAGAAAGGTACACATAACCCAGATTATGTACGTAAACCTGACGCCGAACTGGTTGATTACATGTGTGCAAACGCCGATGTGATCACCAAAGTGACGCTGGCACCCGAAATGGCGGGGACTGACGTCATCAGCAAACTGGCTGCCGCCGGGATTGTCGTTTCTGCAGGGCACTCAAATGCCACACAGAAAGAAGCCAAAGCAGGCTTCCGTGCCGGTATCACGTTTGCAACCCACCTTTATAACGCCATGCCATATATTACCGGCCGTGAGCCAGGGCTGGTCGGGGCGATTCTGGATGAACCTGACGTCTACTGCGGTATCATCGCCGACGGTTTACACGTCGACTACACCAACATTCGCAACGCCAAGCGCCTGAAAGGTGACAAGCTGTGCCTGGTGACTGACGCCACCGCACCGGCAGGGGCAAATATTGAGCAGTTCATTTTTGCTGGTAAAACAATATACTACCGTAATGGACTGTGTGTGGATGAAAATGGCACGCTGAGCGGTTCGGCCCTGACGATGATCGAAGGGGTGCGTAACCTGGTTGAACATTGCGGGATTGCCCTTGATGAAGTGCTGCGAATGGCAACGCTCTATCCGGCTCGCGCAATGGGCGTGGATAAAAAGCTGGGTGGGATCGCACCGGGTATGGTTGCAAACCTGACGGCATTCACACACGATTATAAAATTATTAAGACCATCGTTAATGGTAACGAGGTCGTCACTGAGTAAGTAAAAGTATGACACCAGGCGGACAAGCTCAAATCGGTAATGTCGATCTCGTTAAACAACTTAACAGCGCGGCAGTTTATCGCCTGATTGACCAACATGGGCCAATCTCACGTATTCAGATAGCCGAACAAAGCCAGCTTGCTCCCGCCAGCGTGACAAAAATTACACGTCAGCTTATTGAGCGCGGCCTGATCAAAGAAGTCGATCAGCAAGCCTCCACCGGGGGACGCCGCGCTATCTCCATTGTTACCGAAACCCGCAATTTTCAGGCTATTGGCGTCCGTCTCGGTCGTCATGACACCACGCTCACGCTCTACGATCTGAGCAGTAAAGCCATCGCCGAAGAGCACTACCCTCTTCCGGAGCGCACCCAGGAAACACTGGAGCACGCGCTGCTGAATACCATCGCGCACTTTATTGAGAACTGTCAGCGCAAGATCCGTGAACTCATTGCCATTTCGGTGATTTTACCCGGCCTTGTCGACCCGGAAACCGGTGTCATTCATTACGTGCCGCATATTCAGGTTGAGAACTGGGGGCTGGTCGACGCGCTGGAAAAACGTTTTAAGGTGACCTGCTTTGTGGGTCATGACATTCGCTCTCTGGCGCTGGCAGAGCACTACTTTGGTGCGAGCCAGGACTGCGAAGACTCTATTCTGGTGCGCGTCCACCGTGGTACAGGTGCGGGCATCATCTCCAATGGACGTATTTTTATTGGCCGCAACGGTAACGTCGGAGAAATTGGTCACATCCAGGTGGAACCGCTCGGCGAGCGCTGCCACTGCGGAAACTTTGGCTGCCTCGAAACCATCGCCGCCAACGCAGCCATTGAACATCGCGTTCGCCACCTGCTGGAACAGGGGTATCAAAGTCGCGTCACGCTGGACGATTGCAAGATAGGCACCATTTGCAAAGCCGCCAATAAAGGTGATGCGCTGGCCTGTGAAGTGATCGAGCAAGTTGGACGCCATCTGGGCAAAACCATCGCCATTGCCATCAACCTGTTTAATCCACAAAAAGTGGTGATCGCCGGCGAGATTATCGAAGCAGAAAAAGTGTTACTGCCCGCCATTGAAGGCTGCATTAATACTCAGGCGCTGAAAGCATTTCGCCAGAACTTACCAGTGGTGCGCTCTACGCTCGATCACCGTTCAGCGATTGGTGCCTTTGCGCTGGTAAAACGCGCCATGCTTAACGGGATCCTACTCCAGCATTTGCTGGAATCCTGATCGGATCTTATAGTAACGCCTTCTTTTTTTGATGTCGGAATGTCCATGACCATTAAGAATGTAATTTGTGATATCGACGGCGTGCTGATGCACGACAACGTTGCCGTGCCAGGTGCTGCGGAGTTTCTTCACCGCATCATCGACAAAGGAATGCCACTGGTTCTTCTCACGAACTACCCTTCCCAGACAGGTCAGGATCTGGCGAACCGCTTTGCTACAGCAGGCGTCGACGTGCCGGACACCGTGTTTTACACCTCGGCAATGGCGACGGCGGATTTTCTGAAACGTCAGGAAGGAAAAAAGGCCTATGTGGTGGGCGAAGGCGCGCTGATCCACGAGCTGTATAAAGCAGGCTTTACCATCACTGATGTGAACCCGGATTTTGTGATTGTGGGCGAAACGCGCTCTTTTAACTGGGAGATGATGCATAAAGCAGCGTACTTTGTCGCCAACGGTGCGCGTTTCATCGCCACCAACCCGGACACCCACGGTCGTGGTTTTTATCCGGCCTGCGGGGCGCTGTGTGCCGGTATCGAAAAAATCTCCGGCCGTAAGCCGTTTGTTGTCGGTAAACCGAGCCCGTGGATCATCCGCGCCGCACTGAACAAAATGCAGGCGCATTCAGAGCAGACTGTCATTGTGGGTGACAATTTGCGTACCGACATTCTGGCCGGTTTCCAGGCGGGCCTTGAGACGATCCTCGTACTTTCCGGGGTATCCACACTCGATGATATCGACTCCATGCCGTTCCGGCCGAGCTGGATTTACCCCTCTGTCGATGAAATTGATGTCATCTGATTCAGAACCACGCCTCAGGGCGTGGTTTTTCATTTTCACCCCTGATAAAGACAGTTACATCTAACAAAACCTACCATTCATTGCATAATCATCAATAAAAACGTTTACGACATACTCTTTTTTCAACATTCCGCAATCACCATTGCACTATTTCCGTTTTACCCCGTAAAACCCTTGCGCGCCCTCTCCCTTTACGGCATTTTCATAAGCAAGCAACATCACAAAGCAACAGGGTTAACGGAGAAGGTTATGTGTTCAATTTTTGGCGTACTGGATATTAAAACTGACGCGGGCGAACTGCGTAAAAAAGCACTCGAACTGTCCCGCCTGATGCGCCATCGCGGCCCGGACTGGTCAGGTGTTTACGCCAGCGATAAAGCCATTCTGGCGCACGAGCGCCTGTCCATTGTTGACGTCAACGCCGGTGCACAACCGCTGTATAACGAGAAAAAAACGCACGCGCTGGCGGTCAACGGTGAAATCTACAACCATCAGGCATTGCGCGCAGAGTACGGCGATCGCTACGCCTTCCAGACCGGCTCTGACTGTGAAGTCATCCTGGCGCTGTACCAGGAAAAAGGGCCAGAGTTCCTGGACGAACTGCAGGGTATGTTTGCCTTCGCCCTGTACGACAGCGAAAAAGATGCTTACCTGATTGGTCGCGACCATATTGGGATCATCCCGCTGTATATGGGCCACGATGAACACGGCAACTTCTATGTCGCCTCTGAAATGAAAGCGCTGGTACCGGTTTGCCGTACCATCAAAGAGTTCCCGGCAGGCAGCTACCTGTGGAGCAAAGACGGCGAGATCCGCTCGTATTATCAGCGTGACTGGTTCGATTTTGACGCGGTAAAAGACAACGTCACTGATAAAGCCGAACTGCGTCAGGCGCTGGAAGATTCCGTAAAAAGCCATCTGATGTCAGACGTGCCGTACGGCGTATTGCTCTCCGGCGGCCTGGACTCCTCCGTGATCTCTGCGATCACCAAGAAATACGCTGCGCGTCGTGTTGAAGATCAGGAACGTTCAGAAGCCTGGTGGCCACAGCTGCACTCCTTTGCCGTTGGCCTGGAAGGGGCTCCTGACCTGAAAGCTGCACAGGAAGTGGCAAACCACCTGGGCACCGTACACCATGAAATTCACTTCACCGTGCAGGAAGGTCTGGATGCGATCCGCGATGTTATCTATCACATCGAAACTTATGATGTGACCACCATCCGCGCCTCCACGCCGATGTACCTGATGTCGCGTAAAATCAAAGCGATGGGCATTAAGATGGTGCTTTCCGGCGAAGGTTCTGACGAAGTGTTTGGCGGCTACCTGTACTTCCACAAAGCACCGAACGCCAAAGAGCTGCACGAAGAAACCGTGCGTAAACTGCAGGCGCTGCACATGTTTGACTGTGCTCGTGCCAACAAAGCGATGTCCGCCTGGGGTGTGGAAGCTCGTGTACCGTTCCTGGACAAGAAATTCCTCGACGTGGCAATGCGTATCAACCCGCAGGATAAAATGTGCGGCAACGGCAAAATGGAAAAACATATCCTGCGTGAATGTTTCGAATCCTATCTGCCGGCAAGCGTGGCATGGCGTCAGAAAGAGCAGTTCTCTGATGGTGTAGGTTACAGCTGGATCGACACCCTGAAAGAGGTGGCGGCTAAACAGGTTTCCGACCAGCAACTGGAAACCGCGAGCTTCCGCTTCCCGTACAACACGCCGGGCTCTAAAGAAGCATATTTGTACCGCGAGATCTTTGAAGAACTGTTCCCGGTACCGAGCGCTGCCGAGTGTGTTCCGGGTGGCCCATCCGTCGCGTGTTCTTCGGCGAAAGCCATTGAATGGGATGAATCTTTCAAAGCGATGAACGATCCATCAGGGCGTGCGGTAGGCGTTCACCAGTCTGCCTATAAATAAGCAATAAGATTGCAATCAGGCCCTCCGGGGCCTGATTTTTTTGTCTCACTTTTCACTTCCCAAAACCGATTAATAACCAATAATTGCCGAATATTCGGTCACGCTGTTCGCAACCTAACCAAACAGTCACATTCCAGCCATTTTCGTTGAAAAAGGTGTTGACGCTGCAAGGGTCTATACGCATAATGCGCCCCGCAACGCCGATAAGGTAACGCGAAAAAAAGATGGCTACGTAGCTCAGTTGGTTAGAGCACATCACTCATAATGATGGGGTCACAGGTTCGAATCCCGTCGTAGCCACCATCTTTTTTGCGGGAGTGGCGAAATTGGTAGACGCACCAGATTTAGGTTCTGGCGCCGCAAGGTGTGCGAGTTCAAGTCTCGCCTCCCGCACCATTCCCAGGTAAGCGTTGCACGGATGGGGTATCGCCAAGCGGTAAGGCACCGGTTTTTGATACCGGCATTCCCTGGTTCGAATCCAGGTACCCCAGCCATATTTCTTCGATTTTGCGGTTCTCCGCGGTATTGGGGTATCGCCAAGCGGTAAGGCACCGGTTTTTGATACCGGCATTCCCTGGTTCGAATCCAGGTACCCCAGCCATCGAAGATCGCAGTACTGGCTACGTAGCTCAGTTGGTTAGAGCACATCACTCATAATGATGGGGTCACAGGTTCGAATCCCGTCGTAGCCACCAAATTAGTAATCTATCGGGTAATTCGGTAGACTAGAAAAAATTGTTGGGGTATCGCCAAGCGGTAAGGCTCTGGTTTCTGATACCAGCATTCCGAGGTTCGAATCCTCGTACCCCAGCCAATTTAAAAAAGTCGTTAAGCAGTTTGTTTAACGCAATTGGGGTGTCGCCAAGCGGTAAGGCTCTGGTTTCTGATACCAGCATTCCGGGGTTCGAATCCCTGCACCCCAGCCACTTAGTAACAAAAAAGCCCGCTCTGCGGGCTTTTTTGTTTTTGTTGATCAGCATTGTGCGGCCTGATGCCCTCACCCTGCCCCTCTCCCACAGGGAGAGGGAATAAAGATTAAAGTCCTAATGCATATTTCAGCGCCTGGCGCTTCAGACCACCGGCGCGTTCCGCCGCCATCAAGCCAATATTGCGCAGAATACGTACCGGGCCTAAGTCATTACTGAATCCGGCATAGAACAGATCCATCCCTGACTGCATAATGAAGTTATCTGCCATACGCCGTGTCTGGTAGCGCTTCAGTACCTGATGGCTGGCCCAGGCTTCCGCATGATTGCGTGCATTACCCAGCACATCCAGCAAAGCATCGACGTCACGGTATCCCAAATTCACGCCCTGCCCTGCAAGCGGATGAATGGTGTGTGCCGCATCGCCCACCAGCGCCAGCCCTTCACGGGCATACTGCAACGCATGGCGTCGCGTGAGTGGGAATGCGCCGGCAGCAACCGGCGTCACATTGCCCAGACGATGCGGGAAGTGCTGCATAATTTCCTGCTGCAGTTGCGCCATTGAAAGCCCCTGCAACTGGCGAATGCGCGCCGGTTTGTCATACCACACCAGCGATGCCCAGTTATCGAACAACGGTAAAAAGGCGTGTGGCCCATTTGGCGTAAAGTGCTGCCAGGTACTTTCACCGGGAGCCTTCTCACACTGAACGGTGATCAGCATGCAGGATTGTTGATACTGCCAGGCATGCACACCAATGCCCGCCATCTGTCTGACCTGTGAGTTAGCGCCATCAGCCCCCACCACCAGCTTTACAGACAGCTCATCGTCATTATCCAGCGTCAGCACATACCCACTTTTGTGATGATGTAATGCCTTAAGTGATGCAGGAACCCGCAGCGTTACCTTCGGATGCGCCTCCAGCGCCTGCCAGAGCGCGAGCTGCAGGACGTTATTTTCCACCATATAACCCAGGCGCGGCAGCTTCAGTTCAGCAGCATCAAACGCGACGTGGGCATTTTCCCACTCCCACGTTTCGAGTCGGCTATAGGGATGGGCACGCATCGCCAGCACCGCATCCCAGACGCCCAGCCCCCGAAGCAAATCAACGGAAGCCGCACTAATGGCGGAAATCCGTACATCCGGTTTGGCCGTTGCATCAAATGCCGCAGGCACCGCCTGTTCAATTACCGTTACCTCAAATCCCTGCTGCGCCAGCCCCAGCGCCAGTGCGCCGCCGACCATACCGCCGCCGACAACGGCAACTTCGGTTTGTTGGAGAGTCATGGTCATTTATCCTTATTGGAGAATCCCTTAAGTTTACCGGATTTTTGTGGTCCTGAGGTTGACAACCTTCATACTGGTCACAACCCCACCAAAGCATTACAATACGCGGCTTGCAATCCTGAGCTGAGCAAGTCGATGACTAAAAAACTCCATATAAAAACCTGGGGCTGTCAGATGAACGAATACGATTCATCAAAGATGGCCGATCTGCTGGATACAACCCACGGATACCAGCTGACTGAAAATGCGAAAGAAGCCGATGTGCTGCTGCTAAACACCTGTTCAATTCGTGAAAAAGCGCAGGAAAAAGTCTTTCACGTGTTAGGTCGCTGGAAACTTCTCAAACGAAAAAATCCGGACCTGATCATCGGCGTGGGCGGCTGCGTCGCGTCGCAGGAAGGTAAGCTGATCCGCCAGAGAGCCCCCTACGTGGATATCGTCTTTGGCCCTCAAACCCTGCACCGCCTGCCTGAGATGATCAATCAGGTTCGCGGCAATCGTAGCCCGGTTGTAGACGTGAGCTTCCCGGAGATCGAAAAATTCGACCGTCTGCCTGAGCCGCGCGCGGACGGCCCGACCGCCTTCGTCTCCATCATGGAAGGCTGCAACAAATACTGTACTTACTGCGTGGTACCTTACACTCGCGGTGAGGAAGTCAGCCGCCCGGCCGATGACATTCTGTTTGAAATCGCACAGCTTGCTGCGCAAGGTGTACGCGAAGTGAACCTGCTGGGCCAGAACGTTAACGCCTGGCGCGGTGAAAACTATGACGGCACCACCGGCAGTTTCGCGGAATTGCTGCGCCTGGTCGCCGCGATTGACGGTATTGACCGTATTCGCTTTACCACCAGCCACCCGATGGAATTTACCGATGACATCATCGATGTCTATCGCGATACGCCGGAGCTGGTGAGCTTCCTGCACCTGCCGATTCAGTGTGGCTCTGACCGCGTACTGAACCTGATGGGGCGTCCGCATACGGTGCTGGAGTATAAATCCACCATCCGCAAGCTGCGTGAAGCTCGTCCGGATATCCAGATTAGCTCAGACTTCATCGTCGGCTTCCCTGGTGAAACCGACGATGACTTTGAACGCACCATGAAGCTCATCGGAGACGTGAATTTTGACGTGAGCTACAGCTTTGTCTTCTCTGCACGTCCTGGCACCCCGGCGGCCGATATGGTTGACGATGTGCCGGAAGAAGAGAAAAAACAGCGTCTGTACATTCTGCAGGAACGTATCAACCAGCAGGCAAACGCCTGGAGCCGTCGTATGCTCGGCACCACCCAGCGCATCCTGGTGGAAGGCACCTCCCGCAAAAGCATTATGGAGCTGTCCGGCCGTACCGAGAATAACCGCGTGGTGAACTTTGAAGGTACTCCGGATATGATCGGCAAATTCGTCGACGTCGAAATTGTCGAGGTGCTGACCAACTCTCTGCGTGCGAAGCGGGTACGTACCGAAGATGAAATGGGTCTGCGTATTGCTGAATCACCGGAATCCGTTATTTCTCGTACCCGCAAAGAAAACGATTCTGGCGTAGGTATTTACCAGCCTTAATGCCTCTGGCCTGCCTGTCCGGCAGGCCTTGTATTTCCTCTCAACGACCCAATATCTTCCGCAATGCTTGCGCCTTTATTCTGTGGCGTGAATAATTTCGGTAATGACCGCTTTATTACGCCATATGGCACCAGGTCAGCTAACCAATCAAAGAGGAACGGTTTGAACATAGACACGCGTGAAATTAGCCTTGAGCCTGCAGACAACGCTCGCCTGCTGAGCCTGTGCGGGCCGTTTGATGACAACATCAAACAACTGGAGCGACGTCTGGGTATCGAAATCTATCGTCGCGATAACCATTTCAAACTTACCGGACGCCCAATTTGCGTCAACGCCGCTGCGGATATTCTGCGTAGCCTGTATGTCGATACCGCCCCGATGCGTGGCGAAACGCAGGATATCGAACCGGAGCAGATCCACCTCGCCATTAAAGAGGCGCGCGTGCTTGAGCAGAGCGCAGAAAGCGTGCCGGACTACGGCAAGGCGATCAACATCAAAACCAAGCGCGGCGTCATTAAACCGCGTACGCCGAACCAGGCGCAGTACATCGCCAACATCCTCGACCATGACATCACCTTCGGTGTAGGTCCGGCGGGTACAGGTAAAACCTATCTGGCGGTTGCCGCTGCCGTTGATGCACTGGAGCGTCAGGATATTCGCCGTATCCTGCTGACCCGCCCGGCGGTAGAGGCCGGTGAAAAACTGGGCTTCCTGCCAGGCGATCTCAGCCAGAAGGTCGACCCGTACCTGCGTCCGCTGTATGACGCGCTGTTCGAAATGCTGGGTTTTGAGAAAGTTGAGAAGCTCATTGAGCGCAACGTTATCGAAGTGGCTCCGCTTGCTTACATGCGTGGCCGTACGCTTAACGACGCCTTCATCATTCTCGATGAGAGCCAGAACACCACCATCGAACAGATGAAAATGTTCCTGACGCGTATCGGCTTTAACTCGAAAGCGGTCATCACCGGTGATGTCACCCAGATCGACCTGCCGCGCAGCACCAAATCGGGTCTGCGCCACGCCATTGAAGTGCTGGCCGAAGTCGACGAAATCAGCTTTAACTTCTTCCACAGCGAAGACGTGGTACGCCATCCGGTTGTCGCACGCATCGTTAACGCCTATGAAGCCTGGGAAGAAGCAGAACAAAAACGTAAGGCCGAACTGGCTGCAGAACGTAAGCGCGAAGCGCAGGAGCAAGAACAAAAATGAGTCAGGTGATCCTCGATTTACAACTGGCCTGTGAAGACAATTCCGGCATGCCAGAAGAGGCGCAGTTTCAGAAATGGCTGGATGCCGTAATCCCTCAGTTTCAGGAAGAATCAGAAGTCACGATTCGCCTGGTGGATGAAGCAGAAAGCCATGAGCTTAACCTGACCTACCGTGGGAAAGATAAGCCGACCAACGTGCTCTCTTTCCCTTTCGAAGCCCCACCAGGCATTGAAATGCCACTGCTGGGCGATCTGATCATCTGCCGTCAGGTAGTTGAACAGGAGGCAAAAGAGCAGCAAAAACCGCTTGAGGCCCACTGGGCACACATGGTGGTACATGGCAGCCTGCATCTGCTGGGCTACGATCATATTGAAGATGACGAAGCGGAAGAGATGGAGTCCCTCGAGACAGAGATAATGCTTGCTCTGGGCTATGAGGATCCGTACATTGCCGAGAAAGAATAGTCAGTCATCAGGCTGACTAACATGCCGCCGCGCAAGGAATTAACGCGGCGGTGAACTGAGAACTCACAAGAGAACCCTTAACAAACGCCATGAGCGACGACAATTCACACAGTAGCGACACGACAAACGGTAAAAAAGGATTTTTCTCCTTCATTCTGAACCAGCTTTTCCACGGCGAACCCAAAAACCGTGACGAACTGCTGGAGCTGATTCGTGATTCCGGGCAAAACGACCTTATCGACGAAGATACGCGCGAAATGCTCGAAGGGGTCATGGACATCGCCGACCAGCGTGTTCGCGATATCATGATCCCCCGCTCGCAGATGATCACCCTGAAACGTAACCAGACGCTGGACGAGTGCCTCGATGTCATCATCGAATCCGCCCACTCGCGTTTCCCGGTCATCAGCGAAGATAAAGATCACATTGAAGGGATCCTGATGGCGAAAGATCTGCTGCCGTTTATGCGCAGCGATGCCGAAGCCTTCAGCATGGAAAAAGTGTTACGCCAGGCCGTGGTCGTGCCGGAAAGTAAACGTGTGGATCGGATGCTGAAAGAGTTTCGCTCTCAGCGCTACCACATGGCGATTGTGATTGATGAATTTGGTGGCGTGTCCGGTCTGGTCACGATCGAAGATATTCTTGAGCTGATCGTGGGTGAAATCGAAGACGAGTATGACGAAGAAGAGGATATCGACTTCCGTCAGCTCAGCCGCCATACCTGGACCGTGCGCGCGCTAGCCTCGATTGAGGACTTCAACGACACCTTTGGCACCCATTTCAGTGACGAAGAGGTGGATACCATCGGCGGACTGGTGATGCAGGCCTTTGGTCATCTCCCGGCTCGCGGGGAAACCGTTGACATCGACGGTTACCAATTCAAGGTCGCGATGGCCGACAGCAGACGTATTATTCAGGTTCACGTCAGAATGCCGGACGACTCACCGGTGCCAAAACTGGAAGATTAATGTAAATGGCATTTGCCTCATTGCTTGAACGCCAGCGCGTCCGTTTGCTGCTGGCGCTGTTGCTCGGAGCCAGCGGTACGCTGGCTTTTTCTCCTTACGATATCTGGCCTGCCGCGCTCCTGTCTCTGATGGGGCTGCAGGGGTTAACCTTAAACCGCCGTCCGGTACAGGCCGCCGCTATTGGCTACGTCTGGGGGCTGGGGCTGTTTGGCTCAGGCATCAACTGGGTTTATGTCAGCATCGCCCAGTTTGGCGGTATGCCGGGGCCAGTTAACGTCTTCCTGGTCGTGTTGCTCGCCGCGTATCTTTCGCTGTATACCGGTCTTTTCGCCGGCATCCTCTCTCGCTTGTGGCCAAAAACGACCTGGATCCGCGTCGCCATTGCGGCCCCGGTTGTCTGGCAAATTACCGAATTCCTGCGCGGCTGGGTGCTGACAGGCTTCCCGTGGCTACAGTTCGGCTACAGCCAGATCGACGGCCCGCTGAAAGGGCTGGCACCGGTAATGGGTGTTGAGGCCATTAACTTCCTGCTGATGGTGGTAAGTGGCCTGCTGGTACTGGCGCTGGTTACCCGCAGCTGGCGACCGCTGGTCGCCGCTCTGGTGTTGTTTGCCCTTCCCTTCCCGCTGCGTTACATCCAGTGGTATACCCTACAGCCAGAGCGCGCGACACAGGTGTCTATGGTGCAGGGCGATATTCCGCAGTCGATGAAGTGGGACGAGAAGCAGCTTCTGAACACGCTGAAAATCTACGCCAACGCGACCGAAGAGGTGATGGGGAAATCGCAGCTGATTATCTGGCCGGAATCTGCCATTCCCGATCTGGAAATGAACCAGCAACCGTTCCTGAACATGATGAACGATCTGCTGCGCGCACGCGGCAGTACGCTGATTACCGGGATTGTTGATGCACGACTGAATCAGCAAAACCGTTATGACACCTACAACACCATCATTACGCTCGGCAAAGACAGCGAATACAGCTACAACTCCACCGACCGTTATAATAAGAACCACCTGGTGCCGTTTGGTGAGTTTGTACCGCTGGAGTCGATTTTGCGCCCCCTGGCTCCATTCTTTGACCTGCCGATGTCCTCCTTCAGCCGGGGCCCGTACGTTCAGCCACAGCTGCATGCGCACAATTTTGCCCTGACAGCGGCCATTTGCTACGAGATCATCCTCGGCGAGCAGGTACGCGATAACTTCCGCCCGGATACCGACTTCCTGCTGACCATCTCCAATGATGCCTGGTTTGGTAAGTCGATTGGCCCGTGGCAGCACTTCCAGATGGCGCGTATGCGCTCCCTGGAGCTGGCGCGTCCGCTGCTGCGTAGCACCAACAACGGCATCACCGCCGTGATTGGCCCGCAGGGCGAAATCCAGGCCATGATCCCGCAATTCACACGCGACGTGCTGACGACAAGGGTCACACCGACAACAGGTCTGACGCCATACGCCCGCACCGGCAACTGGCCGCTGTGGATCCTGACCGCTCTGTTTGGTTTTGGTGCAGTGCTGATGAGCCTTCGCCAGCGCCGTAGATAATCTCACCTTTTCCTGCCGGGTGGCGACTGCGCCTTACCCGGCCTACTTTCTCATGCTGTAGGTCGGGTAAGGCGTAGCCGTCACCCGACAATTTCCTCCAAACTCTCATTCTGGCACGCCTATTGCTTTGTTTATTCAGGCAAACGCAGTTTAGCTTAATGTGCAACCTTGTCGCACCAGAGTCGATCACCGGTAGCACCGAAACGGTGCAACGAGAGATTTTTGCCTCTGAATGGTGCGGCGCGCCTCGCAAAAATAAACAATAACGCAGCAAAATCTTTACATTAAGCCAGACTAAATGTTAACAAGCTTGCATAACACTGCACTCGCATAGCGCGAGATATAACAACATCACAATGGGTATCAATGCGTCGCTGGCGCTGATAAGAAAGGAGTTGGGTATGCAATTACGTAAACTGGCCACAGCAATGCTGGTTATGGGGATGTCCGCAGGCGTCGTTCACGCTGAAGACGCTCCGGCAGCAGGAAGCACTCTCGATAAGATTGCCAAAAACGGCGTGATCGTGGTCGGCCACCGTGAATCTTCTGTCCCGTTCTCTTACTACGACAACACGCAAAAAGTCGTGGGCTATTCACAGGATTACTCCAACGCTATCGTTGAAGCCGTGAAGAAAAAGCTGAACAAACCTGACCTGCAGGTAAAACTGATTCCAATCACCTCTCAGAACCGTATTCCACTGCTGCAAAACGGCACCTTCGATTTTGAATGTGGTTCCACCACTAACAACCTTGAACGTCAGAAGCAGGCTGCTTTCTCTGACACCATCTTCGTGGTTGGTACCCGCCTGCTGACCAAAAAAGGCGGCGAGATTAAAGATTTTGCTGACCTGAAAGGCAAAGCCGTCGTTGTGACCTCCGGTACCACCTCAGAAGTGCTGCTGCACAAGCTGAACGACGAGAAGAAAATGGATATGCGCATCATCAGCGCGAAAGACCACGGTGACTCCTTCCGTACCCTGGAAAGTGGTCGTGCCGTTGCGTTTATGATGGATGACGCCCTGCTGGCAGGTGAACGCGCGAAAGCGAAGAAACCAGACAACTGGGAAATCGTCGGCACCGCGCAATCAAAAGAAGCCTACGGTTGTATGCTGCGTAAAGACGACGCAGACTTCAAAAAGCTGATCGATGACACCATCGCGCAGGCACAAACTTCCGGTGAAGCGGAAAAATGGTTCGACAAGTGGTTCAAGAACCCAATCCCACCGAAGAACCTGAACATGAACTTCGAACTGTCTGACGACATGAAAGCACTGTTCAAATCACCAAACGACAAAGCTCTTAACTAATTAGAACAACAGGGGCGGGACCTCCTGCCCTCTCGATTGTCGGGAAGCATGGACAGACTATACGTTGAGTGGTCGTTCCCCACTCAGCGCGAAAAATGAGCTTCTCACCAATCTTCGAGGGTAGCGCTGCTACCCTTTTTTTTCTGGAGTTTATTATGTCAATAGACTGGAACTGGGGCATTTTTCTGCAACAAGCTCCGTTCGGCAACACCACCTATCTTGGCTGGCTATGGAGCGGCTTTCAGGTCACCGTTGCATTATCGATAACGGCGTGGATTATCGCGTTTCTTGTCGGTTCACTGTTCGGTATTCTGCGCACCGTCCCTAACCGCTTTCTTTCAACCCTCGGCACCCTGTATGTGGAACTGTTCCGTAACGTTCCGCTGATTGTGCAGTTCTTTACCTGGTATCTGGTTATCCCGGAACTGCTGCCGGAAAATATCGGTACGTGGTTCAAGTCAGAACTGGATCCGAACATTCAGTTCTTTGTCTCCTCAATGCTCTGTCTGGGGCTGTTTACCGCTGCCCGTGTGTGCGAGCAGGTACGTGCTGCCATTCAGTCCCTTCCGCGCGGACAAAAGAATGCCGGTCTGGCGATGGGTCTGACACTGCCACAAACCTACCGCTATGTGCTGCTGCCTAACGCCTACCGCGTTATCGTTCCGCCGATGACCTCAGAGATGATGAACCTGGTGAAAAACTCGGCCATCGCCTCCACTATCGGTCTGGTGGATATGGCCGCACAGGCTGGCAAGCTGCTGGATTATTCCGCTCATGCCTGGGAATCCTTCACGGCAATCACGCTCGCGTATGTTCTGATTAACGCATTCATCATGCTGGTGATGAACCTGGTTGAACGCAAAATTCGCCTGCCGGGCAATCTGGGGGGTAAATAATGTACGATTTTGACTGGAGTTCTATTGTTCCTTCTATGCCATACCTGCTGGATGGCCTGGTGATCACCTTAAAGATCACCGTAACGGCCATTATTATTGGTATCGTCTGGGGAACCCTGCTGGCGGTCATGCGTCTGTCGAGCTTTAAGCCGCTCGCCTGGTTTGCGACGGCCTACGTTAACGTTTTCCGTTCCATCCCGCTGGTGATGGTGCTGCTGTGGTTTTACCTGATCGTTCCCGGTTTCCTGCAAAACGTACTGGGGCTGTCACCCAAAACCGATATCCGCCTGATTTCAGCGATGGTGGCGTTCTCAATGTTTGAGGCCGCTTACTACTCAGAAATTATCCGTGCGGGTATTCAGAGCATCTCCCGTGGGCAGTCCAGCGCGGCTCTGGCGCTGGGGATGACGCACTGGCAGTCAATGCAGCTCATTATTCTGCCACAGGCGTTTCGCGCTATGGTTCCACTCCTGCTGACCCAGGGTATCGTGCTGTTCCAGGATACCTCGCTGGTCTACGTACTGAGCCTGGCAGACTTCTTCCGTACTGCGTCCACCATTGGTGAGCGTGATGGTACGCAGGTCGAGATGGTGCTCTTCGCAGGTAGTGTCTATTTTGTGATTAGTTTAAGCGCGTCGCTGTTGGTCAGCTGGCTGAAGAAAAGGACGGTATAATGATTTCCCTGAAAAATGTTTCTAAATGGTATGGGCACTTTCAGGTGCTGACCGACTGCTCCACCGAAGTGAAAAAAGGCGATGTAGTGGTGGTGTGTGGACCGTCTGGCTCCGGTAAATCCACGCTTATCAAAACGGTCAACGGTCTGGAACTGGTGCAGCAAGGTGAAATCCTCGTCAACGGCACCAAAGTCAATGACAAGAAAACCAACCTTGCCCAGTTGCGCTCTCACGTCGGGATGGTATTCCAGCATTTTGAACTGTTCCCGCACCTCTCCATTATCGAGAACCTGACGCTGGCGCAGGTGAAAGTACTTAAGCGTGATAAAAAACTCGCGCGCGAGAAGGGGCTGAAGTTACTGGAACGTGTGGGGCTGTCCGCTCATGCCGATAAATTCCCGGCACAGCTTTCCGGCGGTCAGCAGCAGCGCGTGGCTATTGCACGTGCGCTGTGTATGGATCCTGTTGCCATGCTTTTCGATGAACCCACTTCCGCGCTTGATCCGGAAATGATCAACGAAGTGCTGGACGTCATGGTTGAGCTGGCGCATGAAGGAATGACCATGATGGTAGTGACGCACGAGATGGGCTTCGCGCGTAAAGTGGCCAACCGCGTGATCTTCATGGACGAAGGCAAAATTGTTGAGGACTCGCCAAAAGAAGAGTTCTTCGCCAACCCGAAATCCGAACGCGCGAAAGACTTCCTCGCCAAAATCCTGCATTAATCTTCTCAGTGCGCAGTCTACGGATTGCGCACTGCTTCACGCTTTCTGTCTCTTGTTCTCGTCGGTATCTCAATGCAGCGTTAACCTTGTCACAAAATAACGCCAGGAATGGAGAACCCTATGACACAGCCCATCATTCTTGATTGCGACCCGGGTCATGATGACGCGATCGCACTCGTCCTTGCACTTGCCTCCCCTGAACTGGAGATCAAAGCCGTCACCTCCTCTGCCGGAAACCAGACGCCAGAAAAAACGCTGCGCAACGTCCTGCGTATGCTAACGCTGTTAAAACGCACCGATATCCCGGTCGCTGGCGGGGCCGCGAAACCGTTAATGCGTGAGCTGATCATTGCTGACAACGTTCACGGTGAAAGTGGGCTGGATGGCCCTGCCCTCCCTGAGCCGGGTTTTGCGCCGCAAAACTGCACCGCCGTTGAACTGATGGCAAAAGTGCTGCGCGAAAGCACTGAACCCGTCACACTGGTGTCCACCGGCCCGCAGACCAACGTCGCGCTGCTGCTCAACAGCCATCCGGAACTGCACGACAAAATCGCCCGAATTGTGATAATGGGCGGTGCGATGGGGCTGGGGAACTGGACGCCTGCGGCGGAATTCAACATTTTTGTCGACCCGGAAGCCGCAGAAATTGTCTTCCAGTCGGGTTTGCCGGTTGTGATGGCAGGGCTTGATGTGACCCACCGTGCGCAGATTATGGCCGACGACATTGAACGCTTTCGTACCATCGGTAACCCGGTTGCCACAACGGTTGCAGAGCTGCTCGACTTCTTTATGGAATACCATAAAGCGGAGAAATGGGGCTTCCACGGCGCACCGCTACATGACCCGTGTACTATTGCCTGGCTGCTGAAACCCGAAATGTTTACCACGGTAGACAGGTGGGTCGGCGTTGAAACGCAGGGGAAATATACCCAGGGGATGACGGTGGTGGATTACTACTCGCTGAGCGGGAACACCCCCAATACCACGGTAATGGTAGATATTGACCGGGAGGCGTTTGTGGATTTGCTGGCGGAGAGACTCGGTTTTTATAGTGCGGCCTGATGCCCTCACCCTGGCCCTCTCCCACGGGGAGAGGGAACAAACACTAAAAACGGCAACACCGTTGCCGTTTTGCTTTTACCTAGGGCTCAAAAGGCCGACGCTGGAACTGATCGTGCCCGCATTTCGGGCACAGCGGCAACACATCCGGCGTATAAACCGCAATGTGGTGATGGCATTTTTCACACACCAGGTTGCCAAGCCCCACCACCTCCCCGCTGTGATACACCCCGTGGTGGTTCAAATCCTGGAATACTTCGCGCCACTCCAGCTGCGTTTTATCGGTAATATCCGCCAGCTCCTGCCACAGGCTCTCTTTGATGACCCGCATAAAGACACTGTCGGTAATCTCGTCCTGGCTCTCTTCATAGCTACGTGCAAACTCTTCCAGATCGCGGCGCACGGCTCGCGTGACCTCTTCGACCTCCGTTCGCGTTAACTCACCCGTTTGCATCACCCGGGCGCGTGCCTGTTCAACCAGCGCGTCGATATCGCGCTCGCCGTTACGCAGCCGTTCCGTCAGTGTCGCCACCAGTTCGCGGTAAAATTGAGCAACCTTGTTCATCATTTTGCCTCCCGGGTAAGTAACTATTTCTAATAATAGACCTTATTTCATTGCCGCTTTGCCAGGTGAACCACAGACCCGATAAATTCCTGCAAAGCGCATTTGTGCGAAAGGCTGTTTTGACGCGGACGTTTGGGCTATGCTATGCCGATCTGAAACAACACATCCATTGGCTACATTTGTAGCTGTATTGAAAACAGGACCACTGTCTGCCATGCAAGAGCAATACCGCCCGGAAGAGATAGAATCAAAAGTCCAGCAACACTGGGACGAGAAGCGCACCTTTGAAGTAACCGAAGACGAGAGCAAAGAGAAGTATTACTGCCTGTCGATGCTTCCCTATCCTTCTGGTCGACTACACATGGGCCACGTGCGTAACTACACCATCGGTGATGTGATTGCGCGCTACCAGCGCATGCTGGGCAAAAACGTTCTGCAGCCCATCGGCTGGGATGCGTTCGGCCTGCCTGCAGAAGGCGCAGCGGTAAAAAACAATACGGCACCAGCACCGTGGACGTACGACAACATTGCCTACATGAAGAACCAGCTCAAAATGCTGGGCTTCGGCTATGACTGGAGCCGCGAGCTGGCAACCTGTACCCCGGAATACTACCGCTGGGAGCAGAAATTCTTCACCGAGCTGTACAAAAAAGGCCTGGTGTACAAGAAAACGTCTGCCGTTAACTGGTGCCCGAACGATCAGACCGTTCTCGCGAACGAGCAGGTTATCGACGGCTGCTGCTGGCGTTGTGACACCAAAGTTGAGCGTAAAGAGATCCCACAGTGGTTTATCAAAATCACCGCTTACGCTGACGAACTGCTGAACGATCTGGATAATCTGGATCACTGGCCTGACACCGTTAAGACCATGCAGCGCAACTGGATCGGCCGTTCTGAAGGTGTAGAGATCACCTTCAACGTTGAAAACTACGATCAAACGCTGACCGTTTACACCACCCGTCCGGACACCTTCATGGGTGCAACCTACCTGGCCGTGGCCGCAGGTCACCCGCTGGCGCAGAAAGCAGCCGAGAACAATCCGGAACTGGCCTCCTTCATCGACGAATGCCGCAGCACCAAAGTGGCCGAAGCCGATATGGCAACGATGGAGAAAAAAGGCGTTGCAACAGGCTTCTATGCCAAACACCCGCTGACAGGCGAAGCGATCCCTGTCTGGGTGGCAAACTTCGTGCTGATGGAATACGGTACAGGTGCGGTGATGGCCGTTCCGGGTCACGATCAGCGCGACTATGAATTTGCGACCAAATACAGCCTGCCTATCAAGGCGGTTATTCTGGCTGCCGATGGCTCCGAGCCGGATCTGTCCGAACAGGCACTGACCGAAAAAGGCACGCTGTTTAACTCCGGTGAATTCAGCGGTCTGAGCTTCGAAGATGGCTTCAACGCCATTGCCGACAAACTGGCTTCTCTGGGCGTGGGTGAGCGTAAAGTGAACTTCCGTCTGCGCGACTGGGGCGTTTCCCGTCAGCGTTACTGGGGTGCGCCAATCCCAATGGTAACCCTGGAAGATGGCACTGTGATGCCAACGCCGGAAGATCAGCTGCCGGTTATCCTGCCGGAAGACGTGGTCATGGACGGTATCACCAGCCCGATCAAAGCCGATCCTGAGTGGGCAAAAACCACCGTAAACGGCCAGCCTGCGCTGCGTGAAACCGACACCTTCGACACCTTTATGGAGTCCTCCTGGTACTATGCGCGCTACACGTGCCCGCAGTATCAGGACGGTATGCTGGATTCCGATGCAGCAAACTACTGGCTGCCAGTGGATATCTACATTGGCGGTATCGAACACGCCATCATGCACCTGCTCTACTTCCGCTTCTTCCACAAACTGATGCGTGATGCAGGCATGGTGAACTCTGACGAACCTGCGAAACAGCTGCTGTGTCAGGGCATGGTTCTGGCGGATGCGTTCTATTATGTCGGCGTGAACGGCGAGCGTAACTGGGTTTCTCCGGTAGATGCTATTGTTGAGCGCGATGAGAAAGGCCGTATCGTCAAGGCGAAAGACGCTGAAGGTCATGAACTGGTGTATACCGGCATGAGCAAAATGTCCAAGTCCAAAAACAACGGCATCGACCCGCAGGTGATGGTTGAACGTTACGGTGCGGATACTGTACGTCTGTTCATGATGTTTGCCTCCCCGGCAGACATGACCCTGGAATGGCAGGAATCAGGTGTTGAGGGTGCTAACCGCTTCCTGAAACGCGTCTGGAAACTGGTTTACGAGCACACTTCTCAGGGCAATGCACCAGCACTGAACGTGGCCGCGCTGTCTGAAGATCAACAGGCGCTGCGTCGTGATGTTCATAAAACTATTGCGAAAGTAACCGATGATATTGGTCGTCGTCAGACCTTCAATACCGCAATTGCGGCTATTATGGAACTGATGAACAAGCTGGCGAAAGCCCCGCAGGAAGGCGAGCAGGATCGTGCCTTAATGCGTGAAGCGTTGCTGGCCGTTGTCCGTATGCTGAACCCGTTCACCCCGCACGCCAGCTTCACTCTGTGGCAGGAGCTGAAAGGTGAAGGCGATATCGACAACGCACCGTGGCCAGTGGCTGACGAATCTGCCCTGGTGGAGAACACCACGCTGGTTGTGGTGCAGGTGAACGGCAAAGTACGCGGTAAAATTACCGTTGCGGTCGATGCAACCGAAGAACAGGTTCGCGAGCGCGCAGGTCAGGAACATCTGGTCGCGAAATATCTTGAGGGCGTTACCGTACGTAAAGTGATCTACGTACCGGGTAAATTGCTGAATCTGGTCGTTGGCTAAGCGCGGGAGGAAACGTGCGACAACTGGCAACAATACTCTTATCTCTGGCGGTGCTTGTCACCGCTGGTTGTGGCTGGCACCTGCGCAATACCACGGCAGTGCCTGCCCAGATGAAAACCATGATCTTCGACTCGTCGGATCCGAATGGTCCACTCAGCCGGGCAATTCGTAGCCAGCTGCGTCTGAATGGCGTTGAGCTTATCGAGAAAGGCACGCTGCGCCAGGATGTACCATCTCTCCGTGTTCTGGGTATGACCCTGAGCAAAGATACGGCGTCTATCTTCCAGGACGGCCATACCGCAGAGTACCAGATGGTTATGTCGGTCAACGCAGCAGTACTGATCCCGGGTAAAGATATCTACCCAATCAGCACGAAAGTGTACCGTTCGTTCTTTGATAACCCACAAACTGCGCTGGCAAAAGATGCCGAGCAGCAAATTATCATCAACGAAATGTACGACAAGGCAGCAGAACAGCTGATCCGTAAACTGCCAAGCATTGCAGCGTCGACGAAAGAAGGCACTGATATCATCGAAAAACCGGATGCTGACACGCCTCCTGTTTCTACCTCGATGGGTAACTGATGATCAGGTTGTATCCTGAACAACTCCGCGCGCAGCTCAGTGAAGGGCTGCGCGCGGCGTATCTGCTTCTCGGGAACGATCCATTACTGCTTCAGGAAAGCCTCGACGCCGTCCGCCATGCGGCAGCCACTCAGGGCTTTGATGAACACCACACGTTCCAGCTGGATAACAACACCGACTGGAATGCCCTCTTCTCACTTTGCCAGGCGATGAGCCTGTTCGCATCGCGCCAGACAATCCAGATCCTGCTGCCAGAAAGTGGCCCTAATGCGGCCCTCAACGAGCAACTGGCCACGCTGGTCAGCCTGTTACATAGCGATCTGCTGCTGATTGTTCGCGGCAACAAGCTCACCAAAGCGCAGGAAAACGCAGCATGGTTTACCCAACTGGCGACTAGCTCAGTACTGGTCACCTGCCAGACGCCTGAGCAGGCGCATTTGCCTAAATGGGTGGCAGCGAGAGCGAAGCAGAACAACCTTCAGCTGGATGATGCGGCGAATCAACTGCTGTGCTACTGCTATGAAGGTAACCTGCTGGCACTGGCTCAGGCACTGGACAGACTTGCCCTGCTGTGGCCGGACGGCAAACTGACCTTGCCACGCGTGGAGCAGGCCGTTAACGATGCCGCACACTTTACGCCGTTCCACTGGGTTGATGCGTTGCTGTCCGCGAAGAGTAAACGCGCCCTGCATATTTTGCAGCAGCTACGGCTTGAAGGTAGCGAACCGGTCATTTTACTGCGTACGCTACAGCGTGAACTGCTGTTGCTGATCAATCTCAAACGCCAGTCTGCGCATACGCCACTGCGTTCATTGTTCGATAAACATCGCGTATGGCAAAACCGCCGGGTAATGACCACCGAGGCTATCAACCGTCTGAGCCATGAACAGCTACGCCAGGCGGTACAGTTGCTGATGCGCGCAGAGCTAACGTTAAAGCAAGACTACGGTCAGTCGGTCTGGTCCGAACTGGAAAGCCTTTCTCTGCTGCTCTGCCATAAGGCGCTGGCAGACGTATTTATCGATGGATAGTATGCATTCTCTTCAGGCACTGTATGGTGGTACCTTCGACCCTGTGCATTACGGGCATCTGAAGCCGGTTGAAACCCTGGCGAATCTGATTGGCCTGCAGCACGTCATCATTATGCCCAATAATGTCCCGCCGCACCGTCCCCAGCCCGAAGCAAGCAGCGAGCAACGTAAAGAGATGCTGGCTCTGGCCATTGCAGATAAACCGCTTTTTAGCCTTGATGAGCGCGAACTGCGCCGCGACACCCCCTCCTGGACGTCGCAGACGCTACAGGAGTGGCGGGCCGAACAAGGGCCGCACAAACCGCTGGCCTTTATTATTGGCCAGGATTCACTGCTCAACTTCCCCAGTTGGCATCAGTATGAAACCATCCTGGAGAACAGCCATCTTCTCGTCTGCCGTCGCCCCGGTTATCCGCTAACCATGCGCGAAGAGCAGCACCAGCAGTGGCTTGAAGACCATCTGACGGACAATGTGGAAGATCTGCATAATCACCCTGCCGGGAAAATTTATCTGGCGGAAACGCCGTGGTTTGATATTTCAGCCACCCTGATCCGCGAGCGCCTGCAGCACGGTTTAGCCTGTGACGATCTGCTGCCGTCGTCAGTGCTGGCGTATATCCATCAGCACGGGCTGTATCAGAAAAGCACAGATGCATAACCGTGGATACGAAAAAGCACGTTATTGATTATCCTGCCTTGACAGGTTAAGCCATACTGTTATCCTCCGCTGCCAGACTTTCCCGCCGGTACATTGCTTTACAGAAATTGTTTTACAAAAATGGCGATGCAATCTCAGGCGGAGGGTGGGATGATACCCGCCTTCAAAAGCCCGGCCGGTGACATTTGTCCCGACACTGGCGTCAGTTCAGGTATACTGTCTGGCCACGAATTCATAGTTACACAATCTCATTCACCCAGGGGGAAAACTTGCAGGGTAAAGAACTCCAGGATTTTGTTATCGACAAAATTGATGACCTGAAAGGTCAGGACATCATCGCTATCGACGTTAAGGGTAAATCCAGCATCACCGACTGCATGATTATCTGCACCGGTACATCTACTCGCCATATTGTTTCAATTGCTGATCACGTTGTTCAGGAATCTCGCGCAGCAGGGCTGTTACCGCTTGGCGTTGAAGGTGAAGCGACCGCTGACTGGGTGGTTGTTGATCTTGGCGATGTGATTGTCCATGTCATGCAGGAAGAGAGCCGTCGCCTGTATGAGCTGGAAAAACTCTGGGGTTAATGCGTGAAGTTGCAGCTGGTCGCCGTCGGCACCAAAATGCCAGACTGGGTACAAACCGGTTTTACTGAGTATCTGCGTCGTTTCCCGAAAGATATGCCGTTCGAACTGGTGGAGATCCCCGCCGGAAAGCGCGGCAAGAACGCCGATATCAAACGTATTCTCGATAAAGAGGGTGAGCTGATGCTGGCAGCCGCAGGCAAAAACCGCATCGTCACCCTCGATATTCCAGGCAAACCCTGGGATACACCGCAGCTGGCGCACGAACTGGAGCGCTGGAAGCAGGATGGTCGCGACGTCAGTCTGTTGATTGGCGGGCCTGAAGGGTTGTCCCCTGCCTGCAAAGCAGCGGCAGAACAAAGTTGGTCTCTCTCCGCGTTGACGCTTCCCCACCCGCTCGTTCGGGTTCTGGTGGCAGAAAGCCTGTATCGCGCGTGGAGTATTACGACTAACCACCCCTATCACCGCGAATAGTGACTTGACCAGGGTAGATTAAGCAGCGGATGAAACTACAGAATTCTTTTCGCGACTATACGGCTGAGTCCGCGCTGTTTGTGCGCCGGGCGCTGGTCGCCTTTACGGGGGTTTTGCTGCTTACCGGCGTGCTGATCGCCAACCTTTATAATCTGCAAATTGTCCGTTTTACGGATTACCAGACGCGCTCAAACGAAAACCGTATCAAGCTGGTGCCTATCGCCCCCAGCCGCGGCATTATCTACGACCGTAACGGCACACCGCTGGCGTTAAACCGCACCATCTATCAAATTGAGATGATGCCGGAGAAAGTCGATAATGTGCAGGATACGCTGGATGCGCTAAAAAACGTTGTCGATCTCAACGATGACGATATTGCCGCCTTTAAGAAGGAACGTGCCCGTTCGCACCGTTTCACCTCTATTCCGGTCAAAACGAACCTGACAGAAGTCCAGGTCGCGCGTTTTGCCGTAAACCAATACCGTTTTCCCGGCGTAGAAGTCAAAGGCTATAAGCGACGCTATTACCCGTATGGCTCTGCGCTGACGCACGTGATTGGCTACGTATCCAAGATTAACGATAAAGACGTCGACCGTCTCGATAAAGACGGCAAGCTGGCGAACTACGCCGCCACGCACGATATCGGTAAACTGGGGATCGAACGCTATTATGAAGATGTCCTGCACGGACAGACCGGCTATGAAGAGGTTGAAGTCAACAACCGCGGCCGCGTTATTCGCCAGTTGAAAGAGGTGCCGCCGCAGGCGGGACATGACGTCTATTTAACGCTCGACCTTAAGCTCCAGCAATATATCGAAACACTACTGG
Organism: Enterobacter sp. RHBSTW-00901; assembly: GCF_014103115.1. Taxonomy (NCBI): domain Bacteria; kingdom Pseudomonadati; phylum Pseudomonadota; class Gammaproteobacteria; order Enterobacterales; family Enterobacteriaceae; genus Enterobacter; species Enterobacter sp. RHBSTW-00901. The sequence continues at coordinate 4,169,645 of NZ_JABXPB010000001.1, read as the reverse complement.
CCGGTAGCCGTGCAGCCGTTGTCGTCACCGATCCTCGTACCGGCGGCATTCTGGCGATGGTTTCCATGCCAAGCTACGACCCAAACCTCTTTGTTGATGGCATCTCCAGTAAAGACTACTCCGGTCTGCTTAATGACCCGAACACCCCGCTGGTGAACCGTGCGACGCAGGGGGTTTACCCTCCGGCATCAACGGTTAAACCGTACGTGGCCGTCTCGGCGTTGAGCGCGGGCGTCATCAACCGTAATACCAGCCTGTTTGACCCGGGTTGGTGGCAGCTACCGGGTTCCGATAAGCGCTACCGCGACTGGAAAAAATGGGGTCACGGTCATCTGAACGTCACCAAGTCGCTGGAAGAATCTGCGGATACCTTCTTCTACCAGGTGGCGTATGACATGGGTATCGACCGCCTCTCGGAGTGGATGAGCAAGTTCGGCTACGGACATTACACCGGTGTTGACCTCGCCGAAGAGCGTTCAGGCAACATGCCAACCCGCGAATGGAAGCTGAAGCGCTTTAAAAAGCCGTGGTACCAGGGTGATACCATTCCGGTGGGGATCGGTCAGGGCTACTGGACAGCCACACCGCTGCAAATGAACAAAGCGATGATGATCCTCATCAATGATGGCGTGGTGAAAGTGCCTCATCTGCTGATGAGCACGGTTGAAGACGGCAAAAAAGTGCCGTGGAACCAGCCCCATGAAGCGCCAGTGGGTGACATTCACTCCGGCTTCTGGGAAATCGCCAAAGACGGGATGTACGGCGTAGCAAATCGTCCGAACGGTACAGCACATAAGTATTTTACCGGAACGCCGTATAAGGTGGCCGCCAAATCAGGTACCGCTCAGGTCTTTGGTCTGAAGGCGAATGAAACCTATAACGCGCACAGAATTGCTGAACGTCTGCGTGACCATAAACTCATGACAGCGTTTGCTCCTTTTGATAACCCGCAGGTTGCGGTAGCAATGATTCTGGAAAACGGTGGTGCTGGACCGGCGGTAGGTACCATCATGCGCCAAATCCTCGACCACATTATGCTGGGCGATAACAACACCGAACTGCCGACTGAAACCCCGGCATCCGCTGCGGCGGAGGACCAATAATCATGACGGATAATCCAAATAAAAAATCGCTGTGGGATAAAATCCACATCGACCCAGCGATGCTTCTGATTCTGCTGGCTTTGCTGACCTACAGCGCGCTGGTTATCTGGAGCGCCAGCGGCCAGGACATCGGCATGATGGAGCGTAAAATTGGTCAGATCGCAATGGGTCTGGTCATTATGGTCGTCATGGCGCAAATACCGCCACGCGTCTACGAAGGCTGGGCACCCTATCTCTACATTTTCTGTATTATCCTGCTGGTCGCCGTAGACGCCTTTGGTGCGATCTCAAAAGGGGCTCAGCGCTGGCTTGATCTGGGGGTTGTGCGCTTCCAGCCGTCTGAAATTGCTAAAATTGCCGTACCCTTGATGGTGGCGCGCTTTATCAACCGCGACGTCTGTCCACCTTCGCTAAAAAACACCGCAATCGCACTGGCGCTAATTTTCCTGCCAACATTGCTGGTAGCAGCACAACCTGACCTCGGCACCTCAATTCTTATCGTCCTGTCCGGCCTGTTTGTACTGTTCCTGTCGGGGCTAAGCTGGCGTCTGATTGGTATCGCAGTGGTGCTGATCGCGGCCTTTATCCCTGTACTCTGGTTCTTCCTGATGCATGATTACCAGCGCCAGCGCGTCATGATGCTGCTCGATCCAGAAACCGATCCGCTGGGCGCGGGCTATCATATTATTCAGTCGAAGATTGCTATTGGCTCCGGTGGCCTGCGCGGTAAAGGCTGGCTGCACGGAACCCAATCGCAGCTGGAATTCTTGCCGGAACGCCACACCGACTTTATCTTTGCGGTACTGGCGGAAGAGCTGGGACTGGTTGGCATCTTAATCCTGCTGGCGCTTTACGTGCTACTGATCATGCGAGGACTGTGGATTGCCGCACGCGCGCAAACCACCTTTGGCCGCGTCATGGCGGGCGGGTTGATGTTGATTTTATTCGTTTATGTCTTCGTAAATATTGGTATGGTGAGTGGTATTCTGCCGGTTGTAGGCGTACCGCTACCGCTGGTGAGTTACGGAGGCTCGGCACTGATCGTGTTGATGGCCGGGTTTGGTATCGTGATGTCGATCCATACTCACAGAAAAATGTTGTCAAAAAGCGTATAAAAATAAGGGGATAGGAATGCGTAAGCAGTGGCTGGGTATCTGCATCGCAGCAAGTTTACTTGCGGCCTGTACAAATGATGGTCAGCAACAGGCGACCGTCGCGCCGCCGCAGCCTGCTGTCTGTAATGGCCCGATTGTTGAAATCAGCGGAGCCGATCCCGTTTACGAACCGCTGAATGCCAGCGCGAATCAGGATTATGAGCGCGACGGCAAGAGCTACAAAATCGTTAAGGATCCTTCCCGTTTCAGCCAGGCTGGCTTTGCCGCCATTTATGATGCTGAACCCGGTAGCAACCTGACCGCATCAGGTGAAGCGTTCGACCCGGTGCAGATCACGGCGGCACACCCAACGCTGCCCATTCCGAGCTATGCCCGCATCACTAACCTGGCAAATGGCCGAATGATCGTGGTACGCATCAACGATCGTGGTCCATACGGTAACGACCGTGTAATTTCGTTGTCTCGCGCTGCGGCAGACCGTCTGAACACGTCGAACAATACCAAAGTCCGTATCGACCCAATTATCGTGGCGCAGGACGGTTCGCTCTCCGGGCCGGGTACGGCCTGTACGACTGTGGCGAAACAGACGTACGCCCTTCCCGATCGCCCGGATCTGAACGGCGGAATGGGGAGTGCCTCTTCCCCCGCTGAGCCTGCTCAGGCAGGGGGAGATGTCCACGCCATCAGCAACGATACGCTGCAAAGCGATGACAGCACGGGTGCACCGGTAAAGAGTAGCGGCTTCCTGGGGGCTCCGACGGCCTTAGCCCCGGGCGTACTGGAAGGCAGCGAACCGACGCCAGCTCCTGTTGCCACTCCTGTCACACAGCCCGCGCCTGTCACGGCTCCAGCCAGCACGCCTGGTACAGCCGTTTCTGCTCCTGCAGCTGCCAGCGGTGGTTTCGTGGTTCAGGTGGGTGCGGTCAGCGATCGGGCACGTGCGCAGCAGTATCAGCAACGCTTAAGCCAGCAGTTTGGTGTACCTGGGCGCGTTGAGCAAAACGGAGCCGTCTGGCGTATTCAGATGGGGCCGTTTGCCAGCAAATCACAGGCCGCCTCCCTGCAGCAGCGTCTGCAAAATGAAGCGCAACTGCAGTCCTTTATTGCTGTTGCGAAGTAAGTAATCGGCGGTATCCGAATTGTCGGTTTGTGTAACTCACGTTCACAAAGTCATACTGAAAGTCGGATGCCTGCCTGTATAGCATTTGCTATAGTAAGGCACTTTTTTTAATTCCATCACGGATGTCGTAGTTCTGACCATGAAGACCACTTTTTCTGCTCGTTTTGTGCAGCGCATGGCGCTGACCACGGCCCTTTGCGCAGCTGCTCTTTCTGCAGCTCACGCCGATGACCTGAATATCAAGACCATGATCCCTGGCGTTCCGCAAATAGACGCGGAATCCTACATCCTGATCGATTACAACTCTGGCAAAGTTCTGGCAGAACAGAATGCCGACGCTCGCCGCGATCCGGCCAGCCTGACCAAAATGATGACCAGCTATGTTATCGGTCAGGCCATGAAGGCAGGTAAATTTAAAGAATCCGACATGGTGACGATCGGTAACGATGCCTGGGCAACCGGAAACCCGGTGTTCAAGGGTTCATCACTGATGTTCCTGAAACCTGGCATGCAGGTTCCTGTTTCTCAGCTGATCCGCGGTATTAACCTGCAGTCCGGTAACGACGCCTGTGTCGCAATGGCTGATTTCTCGGCAGGCAGCCAGGATGCGTTTGTCGGTCTGATGAACAGCTACGTTACTGCACTCGGCCTGAAAAATAGCCACTTCCAGACCGTTCACGGCCTGGATGCCGATGGGCAGTACAGTTCAGCACGCGACATGGCGCTGATTGGCCAGGCGCTGATCCGTGACGTGCCGAACGAATACTCCATTTATAAAGAGAAAGAGTTCACCTTCAACGGGATCCGCCAGACCAACCGTAACGGCCTGCTGTGGGATAACAGCCTGAACGTTGACGGCATCAAAACGGGCCATACCGACAAAGCCGGTTACAACCTGGTGGCCTCTGCCACAGAAGGTCAGATGCGTCTGATCTCTGCCGTGATGGGTGGCCGTACCTTTAAAGGCCGTGAAACAGAAAGCAAAAAACTGCTGACCTGGGGCTTCCGTTTCTTCGAAACCGTGAACCCGCTGAAAGCAGGCAAAGAGTTCGCCTCTGAGCCAGTCTGGTTCGGTAACAACGACCGTGCTTCCCTGGGTGTGGATAAAGACCTCTACCTGACCATTCCTCGTGGTCGTATGAAGGATCTGAAAGCCAGCTACGTGCTGAACGCCACCGAACTGCACGCACCGCTGCAGAAAAACCAGGTTGTGGGTACCATCAACTTCCAGCTGGATGGCAAAACTATCGATCAGCGCCCACTCGTTGTTCTGCAAGAAATTCCTGAAGGCAATTTCTTCGGCAAAATCATTGATTACATTAAGCTGATGTTCCATCACTGGTTTGGATAAAAATTGAACACTTGAAAGTGTGATTTTGATCCCCATATACTATGTATCAGTAAAACTCCCGCCCTGTGGCGGGAGTTATTATTTTTTACACATAAGCCGGAGCTGACATGAAAACCAAACTTAACGAACTGCTTGAATTCCCTACTCCATTTACTTACAAAGTAATGGGGCAGGCGTTGCCTGAGCTGGTTGATCAGGTGGTTGAAGTGGTACAGCGCCATGCGCCAGGTGACTACTCTCCAACCGTAAAACCAAGCAGTAAAGGTAACTATCACTCAGTTTCCATTACTATTACGGCTACACACATTGAGCAGGTTGAAACACTGTACGAAGAGTTAGGTAATATCGATATTGTTCGTATGGTGCTGTAACCCTCTGCGGTTACCCGGTTAACCGGGTAACCCATCGCCCCCCTGTGATATACTCGCTTCACCTTTTGTCCCTCGTCTTCGGAGACGCTGTTTTGTACCAGGATAAAATTCTTGTCCGTCATCTCGGGCTGCAACCCTACGAGCCTGTCTCCCAGGCTATGCATGACTTCACCGACTCACGCGATGACACCACACCTGATGAGATCTGGCTGGTAGAACACCTGCCGGTATTTACCCAGGGACAGGCGGGAAAAGCCGAACATCTGTTGATGACGGGTGATATACCGGTCATTCAGAGCGATCGCGGCGGGCAGGTAACTTACCACGGCCCTGGCCAGCAGGTTATGTATGTCCTGCTTAACCTGAAACGCAGAAAGCTGGGCGTGCGTGAACTGGTGACCCTGCTGGAACAAACTGTCGTCAACACGCTGGCTGAATATGGTATTGATGCCCATCCGCGAGCCGATGCTCCGGGCGTCTATGTCGGGGAAATGAAGATCTGCTCACTCGGTCTGCGTATTCGTAAAGGCTGCTCATTCCACGGTCTGGCACTGAATATTAATATGGATCTTACGCCTTTTCAGCGCATTAACCCTTGCGGCTATGCCGGAATGGAAATGACGCAAATGCGCCAGTGGGTTGCAACTGCTACGCCAGATAATATTCGTCCCGTGCTGTTGAACAATATGTTAGCACTGCTTAACAATCCTCCTCACGAATATATCACTGCTTAATATATCATACCTCATGGCTCGATTATTTGACGGGCCACTGCTTATTTGCCGCTTTTACGCTTTACAATAATCCCCATCTTCTATATTTTCGAATCGCCCGAATATTAGCGTTACATATTATTTAACCTCAAGACAATGCTGCCTGCGGAACCAATGTAACTTGTCTGATAATCGCACAATTGTTTGTTTTTGATAAACAAGTGAAACACAACCAGCACTTTACGAATCTCTACAAGCATAATAAATAAATTCAACTATCATTCATATTGTGAATGTATACGGAGTGAAAGCGTGGTGTATCATAATTTACCAGCCAAGCGCCTGAATGAATCCGGTGGAGAAGACAAGCCGCAAATTTTTCGGACTTTACGTAATATTGATCTCAATTTACTGACCATTTTTGAGGCTGTATATGTCCACAAGGGTATCGTAAACGCTGCGAAAATTCTCAATCTCACGCCCTCTGCAATTAGCCAGTCAATTCAGAAATTGCGCGCTATATTTCCCGATCCGTTATTTATTCGTAAAGGTCAGGGCGTCACGCCAACGGCCTATGCCACGCATCTTCATGAGTACATCAGCCAGGGGCTGGAATCGATTCTGGGCGCACTGGATTTAACCGGAAGCTATGATAAACAGAGAACCATCACCATCGGCTGTACCCCTTCAGTGGGCGTGCAGGTGATGCCGGCGATCTTCCAGGCTATGAAATCCCATGTGCCACAGCTCCTGCTGCACAATGTTCCCCTCAACGAACCAGAAATTCAGCTTGCGCAGTTCCAGACCGACGTGGTGATTGATATTAGTCATTTCAGCGCCAGAGCACTGGGGCAACATGTTCTCTATGCCGACAGTCTGGTGCTTGTTTGTCGCCAGAACCACCCGGCGCTTAGCGAACCCCTGACCATTGAAAATCTGCGTAACTATGATCACTCGTCATTCATAACTGAAGGGCAAGCGCTGAATTCGCTACGCCAGCGTATTGATGAAATCTTCCCGGAACGCCAGATAAGTTTTAGCAGTTACAATATGTTTACCACCGCGTCCCTGATTGGCAGTAGCGACATGCTCTGCATCATGCCCTCCCGGCTGTATCACTTGCTACGTAAATGCTGGCCACTGGAGGAGATTCCGCTCAGCCAGCTCAATGCAGAATCCATTGAAATTTCACTGCATTACAACAAACTCAGTCTGCGCGATCCGGTACTGGAAAACGTTATCAATATCATCTGCCAGGCTTTCTGACAGGCTGGCGCAGCACAAGCCCCTGCCACATGCAGGGCAAAAGGCACAAAACAACAACTATTTTACAAATTGGCGATCTGGCAGGCTGCTTTATCGACCGTTTCAATGATATACTGCCTGTCGTTCGTTCAAAAATAGTTGATAAATACAACATTCCCTTGAATTGAAACGCTTTCCTTCGATATTCGCAACTGGAACACGCACGCTATGAGTAAACCCATTGTGATGGAACGCGGTGTTAAATACCGCGATGCCGATAAAATGGCCCTTATCCCGGTTAAAAACGTGGCTACAGAGCGCGAGGCGCTGTTAAGAAAACCGGAATGGATGAAAATTAAACTTCCGGCCGACTCTTCGCGTATCCAGGGGATCAAAGCGGCGATGCGTAAAAATGGCCTTCACTCTGTCTGTGAAGAAGCCTCTTGCCCGAACCTTGCTGAATGTTTCAATCACGGCACTGCGACGTTTATGATTCTGGGTGCAATCTGTACCCGCCGTTGCCCGTTCTGCGACGTTGCTCATGGTCGCCCTGTTGCACCTGATGCTAATGAACCACAAAAACTGGCACAGACCATCGCCGACATGGCGCTGCGCTATGTGGTGATCACGTCCGTTGACCGTGACGACCTGCGTGATGGCGGTGCTCAGCATTTTGCTGACTGCATTACGGCTATCCGCGAAAAAAGCCCAAACATCAAGATTGAAACTTTGGTTCCAGACTTCCGTGGCCGTATGGATCGTGCGCTGGATATCCTGACAGCGACGCCACCAGACGTGTTCAACCACAACCTGGAAAACGTACCGCGCCTTTATCGCCAGGTGCGCCCGGGCGCTGACTATAACTGGTCCCTGAAGCTGCTGGAACGTTTTAAAGAAGCGCACCCGGATATCCCGACGAAGTCCGGCCTGATGGTTGGTCTCGGCGAAACCAATGCTGAAATCATTGAAGTTATGCGCGACCTGCGCCGCCACGGTGTGACCATGCTGACGCTGGGCCAGTATCTGCAGCCAAGCCGCCATCACCTGCCGGTACAGCGTTACGTTAGCCCGGATGAGTTTGATGAGATGAAAGCCGAAGCCATGGCAATGGGCTTTACCCATGCAGCCTGTGGCCCGTTTGTTCGCTCTTCTTACCATGCCGACATGCAGGCAAAAGGCGAAGAAGTTAAATAATTCTGTAATATTTACTTACAGTAATGCAAAAAAACCGGCCATTTGAGCCGGTTTTTTTTCGCAAGCCCTCAGGCATTGCTGTTACTCTTTGTGAGAAAGCTTCTCTGCCGGGACGTCATCTTCGGCGCTTTTCTTCGCCGCTGCATCGTCGTCGTTCATCGCTTTCTTAAAGCCTTTAATGGCGGCACCCAGGTCGCCACCCAGCGTGCGTAACTTCTTGGTACCAAACAGCAGGACGACCAGTGCGGCAACCACCAGCAGTTTGGTAATACTAATCTCACCCATAGATACCTTCTTTACATAAAACAGGCTGCATTCAGCGCCAAAAACCTGATTGTATTAACGGTCATTTAGCGCGAGCACACAATAGCAATCTGTAACAAGGTGAATCAAGCGTTGTTGAAAAAAACATCACAATAATTGCGGTGGCGCAAACCGACGGTTGCGAAGAACAGGTAATTGCTGGCGCGCAAGCGCAATCCTTTCTGAAATGATTTCCGTCAGCAGCAACACCGGCGCTTCCGCTGCTGCCGCAATGGTGACACCCAGGGGGTCAACCACTCTGCTTTGGCCGATATTTTTATTGCCGCACTCCCCTGCCGCCACCACATAACAGGTGGTATCCAGCGCACGTGCTGTAAGCAACGTCGCCCAGTGATGCTCTTTTAACGGCCCCTTCACCCACGCAGCGGGCAATACCAGAACATCCGCCCCCTGCAAGGCGAGGTTCAGAGCCAGATCGGGAAAGCGCACATCATAACAAGTCATCAACCCAATCTTAAGTCCATCAATTTCAAGCAACGGTGGAATGACATCGCCTGGGTCAACAAGCCGCGATTCCTGAATGCTGAACGCATCGTAGAGATGTAGCTTCGCATAGCGTGCGATGATGGCACCATCACGCAATACCACGAGCGTATTGATGGCGCGCCCCGGTGTTGAAGGGACGTGTACCGCCAAAACAGTCGTCATGGTATTACCCGCACTCTCCTGGCATAGCATGTTCAAAAACGGCCCCTCCAGCGACTGTGCCGACTTCACCGAGAGATCGGGGTCATTGTCATCCCGCGCCAGCAGCGCCTCGGGGAGCACCAGTAACGATGCGCCCTTCTGCCGTGCTTCAGTCATCAGGGAGAGACATTTTCGTGCATTCACCTCCCACTCTGGCGTCACCGCGAACTGCCCTACCGCAACATACATATTTGTCCCCTAAACATAAACAGCGTTACACTCGACGCTCTTACACATCAAATAGCAGGTATTTACAGTGTTTCAACTACTTTTAGCCGTTTTTATTGGTGGGGGCACAGGTAGCGTTGCACGGTGGTTCTTGAGTATGCGGTTTAATCCCCTGCATCAGGTTATTCCAATGGGAACGCTGGCCGCAAACCTGATTGGGGCATTTATCATTGGCATGGGGCTGGCCTGGTTTAACCGTATGACGCACATCGACCCGGTGTGGAAGGTATTGATTACCACCGGGTTCTGCGGCGGTTTGACCACCTTTTCAACCTTCTCTGCCGAAGTCGTTTTTCTGTTTCAGGAAGGCCGCGTCGGCTGGGCGCTGATGAACATTGCGATCAACATGCTCGGCTCTTTTGCGATGACCGGGATCGCATTCTGGTTATTTTCCTCTGCCAGTGCGCAATGACTGACGAAGCGTTAATGTTGGCTTAATTTTTCTCTGTCACTCTGGGTGTCATACAGAATGAGGGTGACAGAATGAAAGAGAGTTTGATGAGCGCAGGAATGGTGCTGTTGAGCGCGCTGATCATCGCCAGCTTCCTGAAAATGTATCTGATTGGTTGACTCAGAACGAAAAAAACCCGCTCAGTGAGCGGGTTTTGAAATTCTTGCTGACGCGTCTGAATTACAGAGCGATTACGTTAGCAGCAGAAGGGCCTTTGGCACCGTTAGTGATTTCGAACTCAACGCGCTGACCTTCAGCCAGAGTTTTGAAACCATTAGACTGGATTGCAGAGAAGTGTACGAACACGTCTTTGCTGCCATCTTCAGGGGTAATGAAACCGAATCCTTTGGACTCATTAAACCACTTAACGTTACCTTTAATCTTAGACATCAAAATTACCTTTACATTAAAAAACGACACAAATGCTGTGTCGGGTATCAGTACATCAATTGTGGGACGTTTTGTCCAGCGCTTCTTTGATAAAAAGTGACAAAAGTCGCGTTAATTTTTGTCGGACGTTTTTTATCCTTTATGATTCAACAACAGTGCGTTTTTTCACCAGCATGTAAAGTTTTTTCAGTTAAAACTGAAAGCGCATCCACGCAAAGTAAACGTTACCGTTGTTGTATGTCCCCGGAATATACGTCATCTGGAACGTTGCGGGGCCATAGCCAATAGAGGCTAACGGCAGCACTATCGGGAGCGGGATGTACTTCCAGTTGTCGCGCGCGGTAACCCCGGCGGTGTAACCCAGCCCAACGTGGAAGTTATCGTCCGCTAACGGACGCCAGGTTTTCTCCCAGCCATAACCGCCAATCGGTTCCCATTTATTGAAGGAGTCTTTAAACGCCATCAGATAGATACCGTGCCAGTTCCCTTTGTCATCCCAGCGTGACTGACCAAAACCAGCCCCCCAGGGACGCTCGTTGTAGTCGTCTGTTTTTTCTTTGTCATACGCAAAGCGTGCGTGCCACGTTATTGCCGGAATATAGAGATCATAGTGTTCCGGCTCTTTCCAGGTCTGTGAAACGTTATCCTTAAAGGTGGTGAACCAGCCTTTATCCGTCGCGTTGTCTTCTGCCTGCACAACAGAAGAGAACATTAACTGTCCAAAAATAAACAATAAAATCAGAAATAATTTATTACGTACGATCACAATGCAATTACCATTCTTAGTATTCGGCGCAAAGTTTACCATAAAATAGTTGAATCGTGTCTCAACAGACAACTACGTTATTCCTAATTAATAATACCTTTCCCTGGAATATTCCGAAAAGCGTTCCTGCATGTCTGAATAAGCGCATGCAGGATGCATCTTTAGCGTTGATGTAACAATTTATAGAGCGCGGGAATAACCAGCATCGACAACAGAGGTGCCGTCACCATCCCACCCACCATCGGGGCTGCAATGCGTTGCATCACTTCGGAACCACTGCCACCCCCCCACATGATCGGCAGTAATCCCGCCATGATGGTCGCAACCGTCATCACCTTCGGCCGCACGCGTAGCACAGCACCTTCATGAATAGCGCGCATCAGTGTCGCGTTCCCACCGTCCGGTTCACGGCTGCGGTATTTATCCAGTGCATGATTTAAATAGAGAACCATAATTACGCCAAATTCCGCGGCAACGCCTGAGAGGGCGATAAAACCCACCGCCCCTGCAACGGAGAGATTATATTCCAGTAACCACAACAACCATACCCCGCCAATAAGTGCGAAAGGTAAAGTCCCCATTATTACCAGGACATCTGTCACTCGCTTAAAGGTTAGCCATAGCAGTATAAATATGATCATTAACGTCACCGGCAAAACTATTTTCAGCTTTGCCGTCGCCCGCTCAAGATATTCAAACTGCCCTGACCAGGAGAGAGAAACCCCCTGCGGTAAAACCACATTTTCAGCGACACGCTTCTGCATTTCATCCACGGCAGACTTCAGATCGCGCCCGCGTAAATCCACGTAGATCCAGTCAGACAAGCGCGCATTTTCGCTTTTTAGCATTGGCGGGCCTTCGGTGACGATGATATCAGCCAGTTCACCGAGCGCCACCTGGCTACCGTTTGCGGCAACGACCGGTAAGACCCGCAATTTATCGACATTGTCGCGCAGATCGCGGGGATAACGCAGATTAACCGGATAACGTTCGCGTCCGTTGAGCACCTCGCTGATGTTATCGCCACCCACCAGCGTAGAAACCATACTTTGCAGCTCATCGACGGAAACGCCATAGCGTGCCGCTTTTTGCCTGTCGATACGGATATCCACATAACGACCGCCCGCCAGCCGCTCAGCCAGGGCTGACGTGACACCGGGAACCTGCTTTACAACCTGCTCGATTTGCTGCGCAACTCGCTCAATATCAGCAATGTTATTGCCGTTGACCTTAATACCTACCGGGCTTTTAATCCCGGTTGCCAGCATATCCAGACGGTTGCGAATCGGCGGAACCCACACGTTGGCGATCCCCGGTACCGACACGGTTTTATCCAGCTCCTCTACCAGTTTTTGCGGTGTCATTCCCGGCCGCCACTGGTCGCGGGGTTTAAAATGGATGGTTGTTTCCAGCATGGTTAACGGTGCAGGATCGGTTGCGGACTCGGCTCGTCCGGCTTTACCAAACACGCTCGCCACTTCCGGTACACTTTTGATCAGCCTGTCCGTTTGCTGTAGTAGCCGTGATGCCTCCCGGGCAGAGATCCCCGGCAATGTTGATGGCATATACAGCAAATCACCTTCGTCCAGTGGCGGCATAAACTCACTGCCCAGACGACTTAGTGGCCAGAGCGTGGCGAGTAACAATGCAAATGCCAGCACCAGCGTGGTTTTCGGGAACGTCAGCACCTTATCCAGCAGCGGTTCATACAGGCGGATCAGCACACGGTTGATCGGGTTGGCCTTTTCGTCAGGAATTTTCCCGCGAATGAAATACCCCATTAACACCGGCACCAGCGTGATCCCAAGCCCTGCCGCCACAGCCATCGACCAGGTTTTGGTGAACGCCAGCGGCGAGAACATTCTCCCCTCCTGCGCTTCAAGCGAGAAGACCGGAATAAACGACAGGGTGATGATCAGCAGGCTGCAGAAGAGCGCCGGCCCCACCTCCACCGCTGCACGTTCGGCCAGATGCCAGTAATCCCCCGACGACGGTGTTTTGCCAGGATTATCGTGCCGCCACTGCTCCAGCACTTTGTGCATGTTTTCAATCATCACGATCGCCGCATCCACCATTGCCCCAATGGCGATGGCAATACCACCCAGCGACATAATGTTCGCGTTGATACCCTGATAATGCATCACCACAAATGCGCCCAGAATGCCCAGCGGCAGGGAGACAATCGCCACCAGCGCCGAACGAAAATGGAACAGAAACAGCGCGCAGACCACCACCACCACGGCAAACTCTTCAAGCAGCTTATGGGTCAGCGTTTTGACCGACTCTTCAATCAGGGTCGAGCGGTCATACACGGGGACAATTTCAACACCCTGCGGCAGCGTTTTCTGCAATTCATGCAGTTTTGCCTTCACCGCATGGATCGTCTCCAGCGCATTCTGCCCGTAACGCATCACCACCACGCCACCGGCAACCTCCCCCTCACCGTTCAGCTCCGCGACACCCCGGCGGATCTCCGGACCGAAGCCAATCGTGGCGACATCTTTGAGCAGAACCGGCACCCCATCACGGCTGGTAATCACTACGTTGCGAAAATCATCCAGCGAGCGCAGGTAACCCGTCGTGCGCACCATATATTCCGCTTCGCCCATCTCCAGCAACGCACCGCCGCTCTCCTTATTCGCGGCCTGAACAGCACTGGAAAGCTGGTTATGGGTAATATTCAGCGCACGCATCTTCGCCGGATCGGCCACAATCTGATACTGACGAACCATCCCGCCGATGCTGGCGACCTCAGAGACGTTAGGCACCGTTTTAAGCTCAAATTTCAGCGTCCAGTCCTGAAGGGCACGCAGGTCCGCCAGGCTGTGTTTACCGCTGCGATCGACCAACGCATATTCGTAAATCCAGCCGACGCCCGTTGCATCTGGCCCCAGCGGCTTTGTTGAATAAATCGAACTTTTGCTGAGTTGAAGGATCAGATCACGTATCTTCCCGACAACGCAGACCGTTCCGTGGCAAAGCAAAAGTTCAAAATCACCAACTGGCCCACCTACAATAAAGCCCTCATCAACCGTGGCTCCATAACTTTCTGGCTGGATGATGAAGCTATTCAGGCCTGGTATGAGTCAGCAACACCTTCTTCACGAGGCAGACCTCAGCGCTATTCTGACCTTGCCATCACGACTGTGCTGGTCATTAAACGCGTATTCAGGCTGACCCTGCGCGCTGCGCAGGGCTTTATTGATTCCATTTTTTCTCTGATGAACGTTCCGCTACGCTGCCCGGATTACAGCTGTGTCAGCAGGCGGGCAAAGTCGGTTAATGTCAGTTTCAAAACGCCCACCCGGGGTGAAATCGCACACCTGGTAATTGATTCCACCGGGCTGAAGGTCTTCGGTGAAGGCGAGTGGAAAGTCAAAAAGCATGGCCAGGAACGCCGTCGTATATGGCGAAAGTTGCATCTGGCAGTTGACAGCAACACACATGAAATCATCTGTGCAGACCTGTCGCTGAACAATGTGACGGACTCAGAAGCCTTCCCGGGTCTTATCCGGCAGACTCACAGAAAAATCAGGGCAGCATCGGCAGACGGCGCTTACGACACCCGGCTCTGTCACGATGAACTGCGGCGTAAGAAAATCAGCGCGCTTATCCCGCCCCGAAAAGGCGCGGGTTACTGGCCCGGTGAATATGCAGACCGTAACCGTGCTGTTGCGAATCAGCGGCTGACCGGGAGTAATGCGCGGTGGAAATGGACAACAGATTATAACCGTCGCTCGATAGCGGAAACGGCGATGTACCGGGTAAAACAGCTGTTCGGAGGTTCACTGACACTGCGTGACTACGATGGTCAGGTTGCAGAGGCTATGGCCCTGGTACGAGCGCTGAACAAAATGACGAAAGCAGGTATGCCTGAAAGCGTGCGTATTGCCTGAAAACACAACCCGCTACGGGGGAGACTTACCCGAAATCTGATTTATTCAACAAAGCCGGATTTATCTGCTGATCATGCGCATTACGCCACCCTGAGTTTTCCCTTCCTCCGCCGTACTGAGCGAGCCTCAGAACGCACGTAATAACATCCCGTCTGCGGATGTGTTTTATCGTATTTGAAACTTATGTCCTCCGGGGCTAACTACATCTAAAAACTGAGAAATTACTATGTTGCTGTCCTCGACGCGTAAGGACTGGCTGGGTAACGTCCGTGGTGACGTGCTGGCTGGTATTGTTGTCGCGCTCGCACTCATTCCAGAAGCGATCGCCTTTTCCATTATTGCCGGTGTTGACCCTCAGGTGGGGCTTTACTCCGCTTTCTGTATCCCGCTGATTATGGCCTTCTTTGGTGGTCGCCCGGCGATGATATCTTCATCAACGGGGGCAATGGCGCTCCTGATGGTGACCCTGGTGAAGGATCATGGACTACAGTACTTACTGGCTGCCTCCGTACTGACCGGCGTATTCCAGCTGATAGCCGGTTATCTTAAACTCGGCGGGCTCATGCGCTACGTCTCACGCTCCGTGGTGACCGGATTCGTTAATGCACTCGCGATCCTGATTTTCATGGCGCAGTTACCTGAGCTCACCAATGTGACCTGGCATGTTTATGCTATGACGGCAGTAGGGCTCGCCATTATCTACCTCTTCCCGTATCTGAATAAAACAATCCCCTCACCCCTTGTCTGTATCGTGGTGCTTACGGCGATTGCCATATGGCTGCATCTGGACGTGCGTACGGTCGGGGATATGGGCAAACTGCCTGACAGTCTGCCGGTCTTCCTGGTGCCGGATATCCCGCTGAATCTTGATACGCTCCTGATTATTCTCCCTTACTCCGCAGGCCTCGCCATTGTAGGGTTACTGGAATCAATGATGACAGCCACGATTGTGGACGATATGACGGATACCCCCAGTGATAAAAACAGGGAATGCAAGGCTCAGGGCATCGCTAATATCTGCACCTCATTTGTCGGGGGAATGGCGGGCTGTGCAATGATTGGTCAGTCTGTTATCAACGTGAAATCCGGCGGTCGGGGCCGTCTGTCCACCCTCACTGCCGGTGTGGTCCTGCTGTGTATGGTAGTCTTTCTCAGGGACCTGGTCTCGCAAATCCCTATGGCCGCGCTTGTCGCCGTAATGATCATGGTTTCGATTGGTACCTTTTCATGGCGTTCAGTTACCGACCTTAACAGCCATCCCATTTCTACCAGCGTGGTGATGCTGGCAACAGTGGTGGTGGTGGTGGCCACTCATAATCTGGCATTCGGGGTACTGACCGGTGTGCTTATCGCTTCCCTGAATTTTGCCACTAAAGTGGCGCGTTTTCTGGCTGTCTCTTCAGAACTCAGGGAAGAGTCCCGGCTCTATAAGGTCACCGGGCAGGTGTTCTTTGCCTCCGCCGACCGCTTTATGGCGTATTTTGATTTTCGCGAAGCTGCAGAGAAAGTTGTCATTGATGTTACGCATGCCCATTTCTGGGATATCACGTCGGTCAGCGCACTGGATAAGGTGGTTATTAAATTCCGCAGAGAAGGAACAGACGTTGAGATCCGCGGGATGAACGAAGCAACCCGTACTATCGTTGATCGCTTTGGTGTTCACGATAAACCCGAAGAAATCGAAAAACTGATGGGAGGTCATTAATGTCAGGAATTAATGCTATGGACAACACCGTTATTGCCTGCGTGGATGGATCGTCATCAACACGCGCCGTGTGTGAGTATGCAGCCTGGATTGCCGGGAAGCTTGACGTTCCTCTTGCCCTGCTGCATGTGCTTGAAAAAAATGAACAACCGGCAGTTTCTGACCTTACGGGGGCTATCGGTATTGACAGCCGGGAGCAACTGACGCAGGACCTTGTCCGAATAGAAGGGGAGCGTAACCGCCTGCTGATGACTCAGGGACGCGCCATTCTTGCCGGATGCGCGGAACTGCTCAGCCAGATCGGTATCCCGGATGTTCAGCAACTTCAGAAACATGGCGCACTGGATATCATCCTGGCTGACCTGAAGGGTATTCGTATGATGGTGCTCGGTCGCCGGGGAGCACAGAACCCGGTTGGCAGCAATCTGGAGAGCATTATCCGCCTGCAGAAAAAGCCGGTAATGATTGTACCTGAAACTTTTTCTGTACCTTCAAGAGTCATGTTTGCGTTTGATGGCAGTGAGGAAAGCCGGAGAAACCTGCGTCGACTGACGCTCAGCCCTCTGCTGCAGAGCCTGGAATGTCATATCGTAATGGTTAACGGCGATGCTCATACCCTCGAAGAGGCAAAGCGTAGTCTGCAGTGCGCTGGCATCAGTGCGATATCCCGGTTAGCTGAAGGACGCTCGGTAACGGAGGCGCTTTGTCGTTACGCCGCAGACAACGGCGTGGATTTGATTGTCATGGGGGCATATGGGCACTCTTCCCTGCGACGTTTTTTCATCGGCAGTAACACAACTGCGATGCTCGAACAGACCAGAGTCCCGCTGTTAATGCTCAGATAAGTCGGAACCCGGAGGAAACTCCGGGAAAACTTAATTCCAGACTGGCATTAAAACCCTGAGTCGGGAAGAAAAGGCGACATTATGAAGAAAATCCTTATGATTGATGAAGTTCTTGCGCTTGCCCGGCTTAGCCAGGTTGCATTTGATAAACCCATAAAATATATGGATGACACGGATGCTGAACTCATCGCTCGTTTTAAAAAAACCATCACACCAGAACTTATTGAGCAGATGTGTCTCAGAATACTTGAGCTTGAAGCGAAGTTTCAGACTTTAAACGAATAAGCGTCAGGAATATGATAACTAAAGGCTGAACAGGGACTGCAGTAAGACGGCCAGCGGTCAGAGAGCAAAAAACGGACCTGAACTGACTGTGATAAGTGAGATATCAGAGTGTAAACTTTACCTGCTGTGGCGGAGCTCCGCGACAGAGATGAAGGTATACCTTCATCTCTGGGTCTGAACTTTTCATTAAAAAAGGGGCTGCCGGGAGTCCTCTACAGAGATCAGAGCTTGATATTTCAGGCAATGAACGAACAGGAATTATTTCCCTGCCTGCAGGTCAGAGCCAGCTTTCGATAATGTCTCTTGATGGTATTCCTCCGGTATGTACAACGATGTTATCAACGACAACCGCCGGGGTCGCCATCACTTTGTGTTTCATTATTTCAGACAGTGACTCCACTTTTTCAAGCTGAATAGCGACGCCTCTCTCATCAGCCACCTGCTGGATAAGGCGGATGGTTGTTTTACAACCGGAACAGCCTGTACCCAGTACTTTTACATGCTTCATTTTATAATCCTCTTCAGGGAATTAACGGGAATACAACGTTAAAAATCCAGCCAACCAGTGTGAAAGAGGTCAACAACAGCAACAGCAGGGTGCACAGTAATTGCCACTTCATCACCTGTTTGAGCAGAATGAACTCAGGAAAGCTGGCAGCCACAGTGCTCATGCAAAAAGCCAGAGTTGTCCCCACTGGCAGGCCGTTCGTGATCAGACTCTCCATCACAGGGATCACACCGGTAGCATTGGAATAGAGAGGTATGCCAACCAGCACAGCTACAGGGACAGTCCACCACTGACCGGCACCGAGATGCGACGCGATCCATCCGTCGGGCACAAATCCATGCAATGCCGCACCAAGTCCTACTCCGAGAATGACCCAGAGCCAGACACGCTTAAAAATGGTGAGAGTTTCCTCTTTAGCAAAGGCATGTCGCTTTGAGAGAGGCATATGCGGTGCCATGGTAGATTGTCGGATCTCATCAGTTTGATGTTGCTGCCCGTCTCTGAGGGCATCGGCGGCAAAATCGGCTAACCAGCGTTCGGCCTTAATCCGATCAAGAAAAGCACCGCCAGCCATACCAACAGCCATTCCGACAGCAATATAAATGAGCGTGAACTTCCATCCGAGCAGGCTGACCAGAAGCAGGACGGCGACTTCATTGATAAGGGGGGATGTGATGAGAAAGGCCATGGTAATCCCGAGGGGGATACCAGCCGAAGTAAACCCCAGAAATACCGGGATACTTGAGCAGGAACAGAACGGAGTAACGGCGCCAAAGCAGGAGCCCAGTAAATACCCCATTCCACGGTGCTTACCTGCAAGATAGTTTCTTACCCTCTCAATATCCAGCGAGGCCCGTAGTATGGCCACAAAGTAGATCATGACCAGCAAGAGAACGAAAATTTTGCTCACGTCTTCGACAAAAAAGTGGATCGCCTCCCCGAGTTTGGTTGCAGGACTCAGACTAAGGCATTCATAGACCAGCCAGGTGGCAAAATCAGTGAAAATCTGGAACATAACGGACAGGCCTCACGACGGTTGTTTTTCGGGAAGACGCTGTTTGACAGAAAAGGATGCAGTTTTTTTCGATTTATTTCATTTGCTGAGAAATGTTATTGAACAGGATTTCACTGCAATAGCTTATCGGTAACCCCAGAAGGGGAAACAGATTCTTCACTTGGGAGTGAAACAACATACCCGACCATACTCATCCAGTCTGATCTGGCAATTGCTGGAAAGTTTCCTATGCAGCCTATCCCTCGCCCGGGATAAACGCGATTTGGTTGCCGCAAGTGTCAGACCATTTCGGTCGGCACTGTTGCAAATAGTCGGTGGTGATAAACTTATCATCCCCTTTTGCTGATGGAGCTGCACATGAACCCATTCAAAGGCCGGCATTTTCAGCGTGACATCATTCTGTGGGCCGTACGCTGGTACTGCAAATACGGCATCAGTTACCGTGAGCTGCAGGAGATGCTGGCTGAACGCGGAGTGAATGTCGATCACTCCACGATTTACCGCTGGGTTCAGCGTTATGCGCCTGAAATGGAAAAACGGCTGCGCTGGTACTGGCGTAACCCTTCCGATCTTTGCCCGTGGCACATGGATGAAACCTACGTGAAGGTCAATGGCCGCTGGGCGTATCTGTACCGGGCCGTCGACAGCCGGGGCCGCACTGTCGATTTTTATCTCTCCTCCCGTCGTAACAGCAAAGCTGCATACCGGTTTCTGGGTAAAATCCTCAACAACGTGAAGAAGTGGCAGATCCCGCGATTCATCAACACGGATAAAGCGCCCGCCTATGGTCGCGCGCTTGCTCTGCTCAAACGCGAAGGCCGGTGCCCGTCTGACGTTGAACACCGACAGATTAAGTACCGGAACAACGTGATTGAATGCGATCATGGCAAACTGAAACGGATAATCGGCGCCACGCTGGGATTTAAATCCATGAAGACGGCTTACGCCACCATCAAAGGTATTGAGGTGATGCGTGCACTACGCAAAGGCCAGGCCTCAGCATTTTATTATGGTGATCCCCTGGGCGAAATGCGCCTGGTAAGCAGAGTTTTTGAAATGTAAGGCCTTTGAATAAGACAAAACGCTGCCTCATCGCTAACTTTGCAACAGTGCCCCTAATCGTGTTCAGCAGAATAGCCGGAGGAAGTTTCCTACTGTCGATAAGAAAGGATTGGCACAGGGAGTGTGAATATCGAAACACCATCACAGAATAATGCCAGATAGAAATGCGATAGTAGGGTTGGATATTTAAATAAGGAGCATCCCGACTTAAAATGAATATGACTGCGTAACCAGGCGCAATAAAAAAAGCGAAAGAATCGCTTTTATTCTGGTTGTTTTTTCGAAGAGTGACCGTTTTCTGAGATGACAAGAAATAAGGAAGTCCTATGATCGCTAGCGGAATAGTTCAAAAACTGAATGCGCAAATGAATCAGGAGTTTTATACCTCAAATTTGTATCTTCAGCTCAGCCAGAGGTGCAGCGAGAATAGCCTTAATGGCACCGCACTATTTTTGCGTCATCAGGCGCAAAATACGGTGACGCAAATGATGCGCATGTACGAATACATCAAACAGAGCGGCGCCACGCCGGTGTTACAGGAGCAACACGCCCGGTGCGGTGAATTTTCCACGCTGGAAGATCTGTTTGAGCAGACGGTAAGCGATTACCAGAAGCGCATTAATGCGCTGACCTCTTTGACGGAAGACGCCCAGGCAGCAAACGATAAGTCAGCGATTAACTTCCTGAAGCGATACAGAAAAGAGGAAATCGTGGACGGGACGCTGTTGCAAATCATTCTGGATGAAGTCCGCAGCGCTAAAAAAGCGGGCATCAACATGCAGCAAACCGACCACTATCTGGTTGGCGTGATCGATCGCTATCACTAAATCAATTTCGCAGTACGAGGAGGTTTTACGCCTCCTCAGAAAATCTGTTTTACATCAGAAACAGAGGTTTATGCCAGTGAACATTTGATACCCAACACGTCATAGTGATTTTTTAACTTAGCGTTTTTATATCGTGCCAAAAATGTCTCTGCTTGTGTCTTTATATTAAGGAAGGTGCGAATAAGCAGGTCATTTCTTCCCAAGCTGACTCGCTGATTAAAATTTCGCGGATCTGGGCCGATTTTTTTCCCGCAAACACATCGAATCAGCCTATTTAGGCTATTTTTTCCACCATTTCTGGCGTTATTTCCGGTTTTTACTGAGATCTCTCCCACTGACGTATCATTTGGTCCACCCGAAACAGGTTGGCCAGGGTGAATAACATCGCCAGTTGGTTATCGTTTTTCAGCAGCCCCTTGTATCTGGCTTTCACGAAGCCGAACTGCCGCTTGATGATGCGAAACGGGTGCTCCACCCTGGCACGGATGCTGGCTTTCATGTATTCGATGTTGATGGCCGTTTTGTTCTTGCGCGGATGCTGCTTCAAGGTTTTTACCCTGCCGGGACGCTCGGCGATCAGCCAGTCCACATCCACCTCGGCCAGCTCCTCGCGCTGTGGCGCTCCTTGGTAGCCGGCATCGGCTGAGACAAATTGCTCCTCTCCATGAAGCAGATTACCCAGCTGATTGAGGTCATGCTCGTTGGCCGCGGTGGTGACCAGGCTGTGGGTCAGGCCACTCTTGGCATCGACACCAATGTGGGCCTTCATGCCAAAGTGCCACTGATTGCCTTTCTTGGTCTGATGCATCTCCGGATCGCGTTGCTGCTCTTTGTTCCTGGTAGAGCTGGGTGCCTCAATGATGGTGGCATCCACCAAAGTGCCTTGGGTCATCATGACGCCTGCTTCGGCCAGCCAGCGATTGATGGTCTTGAACAATTGACGGGCCAGTTGATGCTGCTCGAGCAGGTGGCGGAAATTCATGATGGTGGTGCGATCCGGCAGGGCGCTATCCAGGGATAATCGGGCAAACAGGCGCATGGAGGCGATTTCGTACAGGGCATCTTCCATGGCACCGTCGCTCAGGTTGTACCAATGCTGCATGCAGTGAATACGCAGCATGGTCTCCAGCGGATAGGGCCGTCGGCCATTGCCCGCCTTGGGATAAAACGGCTCGATGACAGCGGTCATATTCTGCCATGGCAGAATCTGCTCCATGCGGGAGAGGAAAATCTCTTTTCGGGTCTGACGGCGCTTAGTGCTGAATTCACTATCGGCGAAGGTGAGTTGATGGCTCATGATGTCCCTCTGGGATGCGCTCCGGATGAATATGATGATCTCATATCAGGAACTTGTTCGCACCTTCCCTAAGTCACCGGCGGCTTGCCTGCCACACATTGAACATTACAGACCAATTAGCACTTTGTCACCGGGGAAAGATGTAAAGATTATGTATAAATAGATTGGCTTAGAAGTGACATTTCAACTTTGGAGAAACAGGTGACATTTTAAACTTGCTTTAACAAAATTTTGGGACTGACCGAAACAAAAAGGCCAGCCCCGGAGGGCTGGCTATTCAGTACAGGGCAATGACAGGTTTCTTGATGCCGCAGGCGTGAGCGTAGCGGGTCAGTGTGTCGATGCTGGCTTTGGTGATGTTGTTTTCCAGGCGAGAAATAACCGGAGGTGTAACCCCCATGCGTTCAGCAACCTGCGCTTTTGTCAGGTTGTCATGCTTGCGCCATTCAGCAAGCAGCTCCCTGAGCTTTTCCTTACGTTCTTCTTCCTGCCATGCAGCGCGATATTCATCGTCCTGCATCCACTCGTTATGCAGTTCTTTATGGCTTACCAGTTTCATTAAGTACCTCCGCTAACCGCTTTTTGGCGAGATCGATTTCTTTCGCTGGCGTTTTCTGTGACTTCTTGATGAAAACACGGAGCATGATGATGGTATTGCCTTTGTGGTATACCCAGATTCCCCTGGCTATGTCCGTCCCCATCGTGCGGATCTCAAAAAGTCCATCGCCCAGGGGCTTCGTGTCCGGCTCCCGCAGTAATCGGGCGTCATACTCCAGTTTGCCGATGAGACGGTCAAACTTCACCCTGATTTTTACGGGTAATGCTGTGGCTTCTTCCCTGGCTTCCGGGTGATAAACAACGCTAAACATGTGACCTCCCATTTCTATTAATATTAACCTATAGGCTAATTTCAGACAAGGTAGAATTAACCTATAAGCTAATTTTGTTGGCAGTTATCGTGGCTACCCGGTCACTACCCTGTTAGCGTGAGTTTTCGTTCCACTGAGGAACGGGGATTTATGCGCGTTAGCGCATGTAGGGGTCCGCTTGGAAAACGGAAATTTTCCTACGTTAAGCGTTTTGAGCTTAACGAGTGATTTCGTTCCATTGAGCGCGAACCCCTGACCGTAAGGGATGTACGGAACGATCTGACTGTCCGTTAACAGTTTTGCTTACTTTCGTACATGTTATTGGCATGGTGTACGCAATCGTTCGGTTTCGGACACAGAAACGCTGTAGCCCCGCGAACCGAGTGATATCCAATAGCCGATTGGTTAAAAAGTAGTCTTAGCGTAGGTTATTTTCCCTTTTCCAAGCGGACCCCAACAACGTGAAGAAGTGGCAGATCCCGCGATTCATCAACACGGATAAAGCGCCCGCCTATGGTCGCGCGCTTGCTCTGCTCAAACGCGAAGGCCGGTGCCCGTCTGACGTTGAACACCGACAGATTAAGTACCGGAACAACGTGATTGAATGCGATCATGGCAAACTGAAACGGATAATCGGCGCCACGCTGGGATTTAAATCCATGAAGACGGCTTACGCTACCATCAAAGGTATTGAGGTGATGCGTGCACTACGCAAAGGCCAGGCCTCAGCATTTTATTATGGTGATCCCCTGGGCGAAATGCGCCTGGTAAGCAGAGTTTTTGAAATGTAAGGCCTTTGAATAAGACAAAAGGCTGCCTCATCGCTAACTTTGCAACAGTGCCTGAAAGTGCCCCACGTTACCACATCCAATAACTGCCGTTCTCAGCATGATGATGTCCCCCCGGATCGTCAACGACGTTTTTATTTTTACCTCAAGGTTATGTTATCGGTAACAATACACGGATGCTTTATTATGGATCCAGTCAGGAGAATAATAAATTAAGGTTCCGTGATAACAGTCACAATAGTCTGTACGTTTTTTTATGGTATCTCTGATACCGGTATTTTTATATAAAACAGGTCTGAAAAGTTAACGGGCGGTAGTATGGTTGTTTCTGGCAGAATTACCGGTTAACCACTGGAAAGTCTGCCCCTGTCATTCTGTCTGTGTGTTAAATCCGTTGTGGTGGTACACGGGTATACTCCTGTTGTTTCGAATGTAATTACCTATAACCGGGTACACCCCCCATTCGGGGGGCAGATGCGGATGTCTTTCCTTTCCGGAACCTCTGTTTTCGGGGCTCCCCGGGTAACCCGGGCGGAAGAGGGGTTAGCGCTACCGGGTCCGGTGACAGCACAAAAATTGTGTCAGCGCAACGTCACGAATTGATAAATGCTGTCGGGTAAAACGTGATCATGGTCACAGTCTGAGCTCGCTTTTCCCTTAAACTCCCGGTAGGTGTTCAGCCTGTATTTTTATTATTTATTCCCGGATTATTTTATTTAAGTGCCGGAAACCAGTCCTGCATTTAAATATGAAGAGCCCGGGTGAGTATCCTTACCACCACTATTAAACAAGGGAAGTTATATGTCGACTTATTATTTTTTACCCACGCGTAATGTCTTTGGCGAGGGGAGTGTTCAGGAAGCCGGTAGCCTTGCCAAAACATTAAATGTAAAAAAAATTCTTATTGTGACAGATGCCTTCCTTGCCGGAAGTGGTATGGCGGACAGGGTTGCGGAGATTTACAGACAGGCGGGGATTGGTGTGCATATATTTGGAGGCGCAGAGCCCAACCCGACGGATAAAAATGTTGCCGAAGGGATCAAATCGTACCGGGAGAATGACTGTAACGGCATCGTTTCCCTCGGCGGGGGCTCCTCTCACGACTGTGCAAAAGGGATCGGCCTGATTGCCGCTAACGGCGGAAATATCCGTGACTTTGAAGGTGTGGATAAATCCGTTAATGACATGATCCCGCTGATGGCCATCAATACCACTGCGGGTACTGCCTCTGAAGTCACCCGGTTCTGCATTATTACGGATACCGCGCGTAAGGTGAAGATGGCGATTGTGGACTGGCGTGTGACTCCGCAAATTTCTATCAACGATCCTGAACTGATGGTCGGCATGCCTCCTTCATTGACGGCCGCTACCGGGATGGATGCGCTGACCCATGCGATTGAGGCGTATGTTTCCACGATGGCCAATCCGCTTACAGATGCGGCTGCACTAAAAGCCATTAAAATGATCACCCAGTACCTGCCCAAGGCCGTGGCCAACGGGGAGTATATGAAGGCCAGGGATAACATGGCGTATGCGCAGTATCTGGCGGGGATCGCATTCAATAACGCATCGCTGGGCTATGTGCATGCTATGGCGCACCAGTTGGGGGGCTTTTACAACCTGCCGCACGGCGTGTGTAATGCGATCCTGCTGCCTTACGTGGAGTCGTTCAATTTAATCGGCAACCTTAACCGTTTCAGAGATATTGCGGAAGCGATGGGAGAGGAAGTGGACGGTCTGTCAACGGACGAGGCGGCGGTGAAAGCCATCAGCGCCATTCAGCGTCTGGGTAAACAGGTTGGGATCCCGCGCTCTCTGAAGAGCCTGGGCGTTAAACCGGAGGACTTTGCGGTAATGGCGGAGAATGCGAAAAAGGATGTTTGCCAGCTCACTAACCCGCGTAAGGCTACTCTGGAGCAGGTTATTGAACTTTACCGCCAGGCCTATGAAGGCGAGGCTATCGAGTAACCCGTTCCGGAAAAGGGCGCGGTGCGGAGAAACCGGCACCGGCCTTCGGCGGCCCCGTAACGGTTTTTTGCCGGAGTGGGGCCGCCTGCCCTGACCGACGGGATCGTCTTCCCCTTATGCTCCCGGTAGAGCGCTATCGGTGTATCCTGAATAAGAAAAATCCTGTTGTCTCATTAATGTGATTTAGATCATGTCATCTTCCGGACATTCTGCCCGATCCTGAATCGTCACCCCAGGTTATGCCCGATGGCGTGTCCGGCTTATCCGGGCTGACGGGGACGGTATCAGACCCCTTTACTATTGATTAAATTGTTTATCCTGGTGTGTGCTCGGGCCGGAAGCGCTCAGGGTAAACGGATGAACACATAAGGAGCACAGAGTCGGGATTATGTCGGATATTATCAGTGATGCTGTCGCTGAATCGCTGGAAAATTCAGCACTATGGCGCAGGGCGGCAACCCGTTGGCTGGAAGTGATGTGGTGTTGCCAGACAGATGAAGAGCGGGAATGGATCAGCCGCAGACGAAGTTACTGCTATTCAAAAATTACGCCTGTCCTGCGGACAAAGCCGGCAGGGATCCGGGATGTCAGTCGTGCTGCCAGCCTGGCTCTGGAAAATATGGGGATCAAACAGCCCGATGGCTCAGCGTTCAGGTCTCATCCGGACCGTCTCGCCAGGAAGTTACAACGGTGATACCGGGCCGGGCAGGACCGGGGATGGTGTTGTGCGCTGAAGGATGAAACGCCGGGAGAGGGCCACGCCTGAGGGTGTCCTGTTCTGCCGAAGTGGTGGTTTATGCTGTCGTTTTAATATGATTTGTGTCGTCCGCTCTCTTTCCCCGCATGCCTGATATTCTGCAGGGGGATGTTACTGAGGAAGAACATAAATAAGGCCGCATCTGCGGCCGGAGGGTCTACGGAGACGTAAGCGCAGGATGATATTCAGGCACGACTCCATGAACCATGCTTCAGGCATTGCTGGTAAAAAATACTGATCAGCTCTTCTTCTGTCGGTGGGGTGTCCCGTGTTATATGTATTCGTGCCGAAATAAACGTATTATCAGAATTTCCCACCAAGGGTCGCAGAACGCCGGACCGGAATATGATGCCACCAAATGCCTTCGCCAGTTCCACATCGTTACCGTACTCTATGTCGGTAAGTACCGCCAGCCCTCCCTGAATATCCCGTAACGCGCCTTTCTTTCTGGCTATACATACAATGTATAACTGTATTTCAGGACGCAGCCAGGCCTGTTGAACAAAACCTTCCTGATAACGCACGCGATAGTGTGTGATTTGGCCGGGATCAACACCTGTGCGGAAATAGAGTAGTGGTAAAGGGGTCTGCTTGGAAAACGGAATCTATGGTCACTCCCGTTTTTGCAACACCGATTTTGACGACAAGTTGGCTTGCTTGAATCTATCCGGCGTCTGAATGGGATTTTATTCCCGCGCCTCGATGAGTTCCGCGCCTGATGAACCTCCAGAAAATATACGGCTTCAATGAGCCTTTCCGTTTTACAGGTTCCTCAACAGGCCGGTGGGCCGTTAGTATCATCAATATCAGTATTCGCAAAACCAGATGAATGATTGTTTAAACTGGTGTATTTCTGCCTTTATGCTTCGTAAGTTTGCTGTCGCGCCGTCAGTGCCCAGGCTATTCTGGCCAGCTTGTTTGCCAGAGCACAGGTGACGACAAAGTTGCTTTTCCGACACAACAACTCCCTGACCCAGTCGGCCAACTTGCCAGACTGGTGTTCCAGTTTTTGTATGAATACCCTGGCACACTGAACCAACAAAGTTCGGATCTTTTTGTTGCCCCGCTTGCTAATCCCTAACAATGTCGTCCGACCTCCCGTGCTGTACTGTCGGGGTACCAGCCCTGTTGCCGCCGCAAAGTCACGGCTGCTGGCGTACTGCTTCCCGTCGCCAATCTCAGTTGAAATAGTACTGGCAGTCAGCGTTCCAACGCAGGGAATACTCAGCAAGCGCTGTCCAACCTCATCTTCGTCCAACTTTCGTTTCAACTGAGATTCCAGATCTTTAATCTGCTCAACAAGATAGTGATAATGCTGTTGTAATTTCAGCAGTAACTGGCTGAGATAAAGAGGCAAACTACTGTCCTCAAGAAGGGTACTCAGTCGACTAATAACGGCAGCACCTCGCGGAACGCTGATACCAAATTCCAGCAGAAAAGCATGCATCTGATTAGTTGTTTTCACCTTATCCTGAACCAGGGATTCACGGACACGATGCAGAGCTCGCATTGCCTGCTGAGATTCGGTTCTGGGCTGCATGAAACGCATAGATGGACGTGATGCTGCTTCACAGATAGCTTCAGCATCAACGAAGTCATTTTTGTTGCTTTTAACGAATGGGCGGACAAATTGCGGTGATATCAGCTTTGGAAAATGCCCTAACTCTGCCAGCTTGCGTGCCATAAAGTGAGAACCGCCACAGGCTTCCATCGCGATGGTTGTTGCCGGGCATGTCGCCAGAAATTCGATTAGCTTTGGTCGGGTGAATTTTTTACGGTAAACGGCCTTCCCACGATGATCCTGACAATGAATATGGAAAGAGTTCTTACCCAGATCGATACCAATAAGCGCAATGTTTTCCATGATGGTTCTCCGAATGAAAGCCTGTCCTCAGCATAGTACTGGGAAGGAGGGAGTGACCATCTCATTAAATAAAGCACGCTAAGCCGGTGGCAGCGGTCGCAATGGCCTGAACTTCCCCGCACCGACCTTGGCACTGCTGCGCCATAGGTAATCGCCGGTCAGGTTGATATGCTCCCACCCCAGCGGGGACAGATATTGCAGCAACGTGTCGTCCAGCGCCTCGCCCTTATTCAGCCCCGCATGGACGCGGCGGCGCAGCTCCACGCTTTGCAGCCAATCCAGAATGAACAGCGTGCGCTCGATGCGCCCATACATCCGCACCTTGTCGTTGATCGCCTTGCCGGAAGCCTGGAACTGCTGTTGATGCTTGTTCTTGGCCGCATTGAACAGCTTGCCGATGATACGGTCGTGAAGGTCGATGATTTCATCAGTGACGGTGGCCATGCCCTCGATGGCCAGTGCTACCAAGGTGGCGTAACGCCGCTGCGACTCGAACTTGGCCAGGTCGGCGGGCGTCATCTGGCCGCCTTCGCGGGCGATCTTGAGCAAGCGGTTTTGGTGTACCTGCCGTTCGATGCCAGCAGGTAGGTCAAGCGCCTGCCAGGCTTTGAGGCGTTCGATGTGTTCAAGCATGTGGCGCGAGTTTGGCTTGGCGGGCGATTGGCGCAGCCACGCTAGCCACGTCATTTTGCTACCATCCTTGCGCTTGAGCAGTTCGTCCAGGCACTGGCGATGGACAGGTATCAAGGAATCGGCCAATGCCGCATGGATGCTTCGGTTGGCACGGGTAATGGCCTCGGCGCTTGCGCGCTCGATGGCATTCATGGCGGGTAGGATGATGCTCTGCCGCCGCAGGTTTTCAACAAGGGTGCTGGCCAGCACAATGCCTTTGTCTGTTTGCAAGGCCAGTTCGGTCAATGTATGCACGGCTTGCCGGTAATGACTCATGGTGAAGGGCTTGAATCCAAACACCGTTTGCAGCTCGACCAAGTGCTCCCGCCGTGTCTGCTCGCGCTGGCCGTAATGGTTCCAGCTTCCCACCGGCACCTTGAGTTGTGCGGCCACCATGCGCAGCAGGGGCAGAAATGGAGGATCATCGACGCCCAAGAAGATGCCAGGGAATCGCAAGTAGCAAAGCTGCACGGCGAAGCCCAATCGATTCGCGGCGCCGCGACGCTGACGGATCACCGACAGGTCGGTTTCGTTGAACGTGTAGTGCCGTATCAGTTCGTCTTTGGCATCTGGCAGTGTCAGCAGACTTTCGCGCTCGGTGGCGGACAGGATTGAGCGGCGTGGCATGGTCAGTCTTCCCGCAGGTACTGGTACAAGGTTTCGCGGCTGATGCCGAAGTCACGGGCCACCAAGGTTTTCTGCTCGCCTGCCGCAACTCGCCGTTTCAACTCGGCAATTTGTTCGCTGTTCAGCGATTTCTTTCGTCCCCGGTAGGCCCCGCGCTGCTTAGCCAGCACGATTCCCTCGCGCTGACGTTCGCGGATCAGAGCGCGCTCGAACTCAGCAAAGGCTCCCATGACCGACAGCATCAGATTGGCCGTCGGTGAGTCCTCGCCGGTGAACGTTAGCCCTTCTTTGACGAACTCCATGCGCACGCCCCGTTGTGTCAGCCCTTGGACGATGCGGCGCAGGTCATCAAGGTTGCGTGCCAACCTGTCCATGCTATGCACCACCACGGTGTCGCCCTCGCGGACGAAGGCCAGCAGCCTTTCAAGTTCGGGACGTTGTGTGTCCTTGCCTGAAGCCTTATCGGTGAATACCTTGCCGACTTCTATTTGTTCCAGTTGTCGATCAGGATTCTGGTCGAAGCTGCTGACGCGAACGTAGCCGATACGTTGACCTTGCAAGATGCCTCCAAAGGTAAAAATGTCAGGATGAAATCTATTACCCTTGGCTGAATGTGTCAATAAATATAAATTAATACCCTACTCTGACGTTGTTTGTGCTCAACATCTGACATCAGGTTAGGGTTAGTCTTAACTGACACCACCTCCCAGGGCCTGATATAAAGCAACACTATCGACTAGGCGTTGTGCCTGGACCGCAACCATATTGATCCGGATTGACTGTGCCTGTTGCTGCGCGATGAGCAGTTGCAGGTAGCTGGCCGCGCCCAGCCGGTATTGCCGCTCGACCGACTGCAAGGAGGCCTGTGCAGCCATATCAGCGGCAGCGAGGGCAGTCAAAGTTTGTGCATCGCTTTCCACCGCGCGCAGGGTGTCGGCGACGTTACGCAAAGACTCCAATACGACGCTCTGGTAATTGGCTACGGCGGCATCAAAAGCGGCGAGCGCCGCTCTTTTTTCAGCGGGTAGCCCTGGATTAAAAAGAGGCTGGGTGAGCTGCGCAACCAGGCCCCACACTGCCGAGCCACCACCGAACAGGGCACCGGTGGTCAGCGCCTGAGAACCAAGGTTGGCGCTCAGGTTGATCTGTGGGTAGAGCTTGGCGACAGCCACACCATAGTCTGCATTGGCCGCATGCAACAGCGCCTCTGACGCCTGGATATCCGGTCGGCGGCGCACCAGTTCTGAGGGCACGACGAGCGGCATCTCGACGGGTAGAGTGAAATCGGCCAGAGTGAAGGCCGGGATGCCACCCGTGCCTGGGGCACGACCGGCTAGCACCGCCAGTAGATGTTCGGTTTGTTGCAGTTGTTTACGCAGCGCAGGCAGTTCTGCCCGCGTTTGCTCCGCCTGAGCTTGTAGGCTCAACGCTTCATCAGGTGAGGCCTGACCGATACGCACGCGTTCATGGGCCAGGCGCAGTTGCTCATCCTGCACGCGCAAAATGGCAGTAGTGGCTTCTAGTTGCGCGGCGAGGCGTGCTCGGGTAATGGCAGCGGTTGCCATGTTGCCGGCAAGGGCCAGGCGCGCAGCATTCAGTTCGAAGCGACGGTAGTCGGCGCGAGCAGCCAAGGCTTCGAGTGCGCGCCGGTTGCCGCCAGCCAGATCGAGGTTGTAATGCACGCCAACGCTGGCGTTGTAGAGGCTGAATTGACGTGCGTCTCCGCTCAACCCTTGGCTACTGGGACTCATTTGCTGGCGCTGAGATCCCAGTGCGACATCTACCTGTGGATATTGCGTCGAGCCCGCCTGTGCGGCAAGAAGCTCCTGCGCCTGTCGCAAATTGGCGCTGATGCTCGCCAGCGTCGGGCTGACATGGAAAGCTTCGTTTATCAGTCCGTCGAGTGCGGATGAACCCAAGCTTTGCCACCATTGCGTTTCGATCGGAAGCCCTTCGACTAGACGTTGTGTTTCGCCGAACTGCGTGGGAGCGGACACGGTTCTATCAGCTACCGGTGTTGCAGTGTAGCGAGCCACATCGGGTGCGGTGGGACGCTGAAAATCAGGGCCGGCGGCGCAGCCGGCCAGACCGGCGGTGACCAGACCAGCTACCAGGTAAGTTGCCGCAAGCCGTCTTTCGAGGCTGATGGGGCGCTGGCATGTTTTAGCGTGCTCCATAAAAATGCTCCACGAAAGGTTTACGGAAAGCTTGGTGGCAGCCCAAGCAGCTTTCCTGCACGTGGGCGAATGATTGGGTCACCGCCTTGCCGTCGCTGCTCGCAGCAGCCAGCTTCATGGCCAGCGCCGCCTCGTGAGTCTGCGCGTCAAAGTTTCTGAACTTGGTCGCATCAGCGCCGAGGTAAGCAAGGATGCGCATTTTTTCAGTAAGCGGTGGCTCGGGGTGTGCAGCAACTTTTGGGGCGAGCTGAACGACCTGAACCCATTCCTCCTGCGAAATCGCACCGGTAATAGCCTGCATGTTGCGCCCGAGTTCCTGCATGATCTTGCGTAGCGCCAGTGGCTCAACCTGGGTAGCGTCACCAGCCCAAGCTGGCAACTGAAAACCCCATAAAAGCAGGCAGGCCGTAACGGTCAGGGTGATAGTTCCAAATGCGTGGCTGTGTTTGCGGTGGGTCATGAAATTCTCCTGTAATTCAATCGTTCTCTCATTCGAACTCCCGCCCTTCGCCAGCTTCCTCATGGGTCACGCCGTCGCGGATGTGGTAGATGCGCTTGAATGTGGGGATGATCTTTTCGTCATGGGTGACGACGATGATGGCGGTCTCGAACTTCCGGGCCATGTCGTTGAGGATGCGGATTACAGCCATGGCGCGCTCGGAATCCAGCGGCGCAGTGGGTTCATCGGCCAGGATCACCGGCGGACGATTGACCAGTCCGCGCGCGATGGCGACCCGTTGCTGCTCGCCACCGGAGAGTTGCGAGGGCATTGCGCGAGCTCGGTGTTGCACATCAAGCGCTGTGAGCAATTCCAGTGCCTTCGCGCGCGACTCTCCATTCGCGACGCCTGCAAGCATCGGCAGCAGCGCCACGTTGTCGGTGACATCGAGAAACGGAATCAGGTACGGCGCCTGGAAAACGAAACCGATCTTGTCACGCCGTAAGGCGCGCAGGTCGCGGACTTTCCAGCCATCGGCGTAGATCACTTCATCGCCCAGCGTCATGCGACCGGCGGTCGGTTCGATCACCGCACCCAGACACTTGAGCAGCGTGCTCTTGCCGGACCCGGAAGGGCCGATCAGTCCCACCACTTCACCAGGCGCAACATGCATATTCACGTCTCTCAAGGCAAAGACAGCGGTGTCACCATCGCCATACCGCTTGCTTAAACTTTCGATGTGTATCCCTTTGCCACTCATCTCAACCTCCAATGGCTTCGGCCGGATCGACCTTGAGTGCTATGCGAATGGCGACGAGGCTAGCTAGAACGCAGATCACGAGCACGGCAAAAAAACCGGCGACAGAATCCATTGGCGTGAGCAGGACATATTTTGGAAAAGCCGGTGCTGAAAAGGTGGCTGTGATCTTGCCGACCACGAAGCCAATCACGCCCAGGGCGAGCGCCTGCTGCATGATCATCGCGGCGATGGTTCGGTTGCGTGTGCCGATGAGCTTCAACACCGCGATCTCACGGATTTTGTCCATCGTCAGCGAATAGATGATGAAGGCAACGATGGCCGCGCTAACGATGGCCAGAATCACAAGGAACATGCCGATCTGCTTGGCCGAGGTGGCGATCAGCTTGCCGACGAGGATGTCTTCCATCTGTGCCCGGGTGTAGACCGTCAAACGCTTCCAGCGCTGGATGGATTCGGCAACCTCGTCCGGCGCATGACCAGGTTTCAGAGTGACCAGCACGGCATTGACGAACGCGTTGCTGCTCTGTGAAGCAATCACGGCATCCAGCAAACCTGGATCACCGGGTCGATTGAAGACCGGGTTGGCTTCGGTGCGACGCCGGCTTTGCCAGATGGCATCGTTGTCCTTGAGGAACTGGGCCTCCTGGGCATCTTTGAGCGGAATGAATACCATCGGGTCGCCGCTGGACGACACCATACGCCGTGTCAGCCCCACGACGGTGTAATGATTGCGGCGAATGGTAAGACGATCTCCCAGTTTGAAGCCGGTGGCGATGTCGGCCACAGCCTCGTAGTGACCGCGCGTGATCTGGCGTCCAGCGACGAGATAAGGAGGCCATCCGGGTGTAGCCCCCAACGCACCGGGCGCGATGCCGACCACCATGGTGCGTACATCACTCTCGCCCTTGCGTACCTGCATGGTCAGGTAGGTCGCGTTCGCTGCCTGTGAGACTCCCGGCATGGCGAGAATGGCGCGATACACGTCATCGTTGAGGCTGGACGACTCCGCATAAGGACCCAGAGTATCCTTTTGCACCACCCAAAGGTCAGCGCCACTGTTGTCGAGCAACGCCTTGCCGTCGTCCACCATGCCTCGGTACACCCCAGCCATGACTAGGGTGACGCCGATCAGCAGACCCAGACCGATGCCGGTGAAGACGAATTTCCCCCAGGCATGGAGAATGTCGCGGCCGGCCAGGCTGATCATCGTGAAACTCCCGGGATATGCTCGACCACATGGATGCGGCTGCGCGCCGTCAGTGCCTTTTCGCTATAGGTCACAACCTGGTCCCCATTCTTGAGCCCTTCGCGCACCTGCACGTAACCATTGAGGTCGGAAGTGCCGAGCTTGACCGGGGAGAAATGCAGATCACCATCCACGATTTGCCAGACACCAACTTTATCGCCTTCACGCTGGACGGCAGCGTTGGGGATCAGTGGAGCGGCCGGGAGCGCCGGCAAGTCAACCGTGACTTCGGCCAGTTCACCCACTGGTGGCAAAGGTTCTGGTTTGTTATCGAATGTCACCTTGGCAAGCGTTTCCTCGGTTACCGCGTCGGCCTTGGGTTCCACCCGCAGCACGCGACCTTTCAAGGTCTGGCCACCACGCGAACGCAGGACGATATGAGCCGGCAGCCCCCCAGCCAGCCCCGATGCGCTGATCTGGTCGAAGCGCACATTGATCCACAAACTCTTGGGGTCGATCACTTCCACCACGGCCTGGCCCGCGACGATGGTCGTGCCGGGATCAGCATCGCGCACGGCGACTACACCGTCGACCGGCGCGATCAGGCGCAGATTGCTCCGCTGCGCGACGAGTGCTTCGCGGTCGGAGCGTGCCCGGGCAATATCTTCCCGAGCGGCGGATAGGGCGGCATCGGCGATCTGCAGTTCCTGCCGCTTGGTGGTGACGATTTCCTCGCTGGTCGAGCGCACCGCAAACAATTGCTCATAGCGGCGCGCCTGGGTTTGCGCGTAGGCTTGCCGGGCTTCTGCCTCGCGCAAAGCCGCTTCCGCCCGCTTGAATACAGACTCCTGTGAGCGCACCCGATCATCAAGGTCGACCGGCTCCATCTCGCCGAGCACCTGTCCGGCCTTGACCTGGTCGCCTACATGCACCTCCAGGCGTTTGACGCGCCCGGCAAACGTCGGCCCGATCTTGTAGGTGTAGCGCGCCTCCACCGTGCCGATGCCGAACAGCGCCGGTGTGATAGCCCGTGATTCCACGCTTGCCACCGTCACAGCGACCGGGGCGAGCGGCCCTGATCGCAGACCGACATAAATAAAAAGCACCAGCAAAGGAATGATGACGGCAAGCAGTGCCAGGGTGCGGCCTTGCAAGGGTAACTTTTTCATTGCGCACTCCTTATGCCACGCCGATAAATTGCAAAGACGCGCGGCGCATCGCGGTGCATACGTCCCACATCACCCGCCAACAGCGATTGCATGACCAAGCCCTGGATCGTGCCAATGAACAGCGTTGCCGCCGCCTCGTTGTCAAGCGAGGGAGACAACTCGCCGCTGGCCTTGCCTTTCTCGATGAGATGATGCAAACGTTCGCTGTAGCGCTGAATCAAGGTTTGCACCATGCGCTTGGCCGGTGTCGATTCGGCACGCTGAAGCTCACCAAACATCATTCTTGGCACGCCTGGGTGCTCAGCTACGAATTCGATATGACTCATGAACATCGCCTCCATGGCTGCCAAGGGCGACTCGATTCCTTGTGCGGATCGATCGATTCTGGCTAATAGGCGCTCTGCTACCCACTCCATGACCGCCTGCCAAATGGCTTCCTTGTTCGGGAAGTGCCGAAACAGCGCACCCTGGGTCAAGTTCATATGTTTAGCGATAGCCGCAGTGGTTATCTCGCTTGGGTTTTGTGAACCGGCAAGCGCCACGACGGACTCGACAGTTACGGCACGACGTTCATCGGCCGGCAGATGCTTTGGATGGGTGTCCACGAGCACTCCTTGTAAGATAGTAATTGATTACTATCTTACCACAAGAGGCAACTCAAACAAGAGAAAACCCGACGTACTCGTCAATATCTAGAGTCTGCAATGGGCTTAACGTGCTTTATTTAATGAGATGGTCACTCCCTCCTTCCCAGTACTATGCTGAGGACAGGCTTTCATTCGGAGAACCATCATGGAAAACATTGCGCTTATTGGTATCGATCTGGGTAAGAACTCTTTCCATATTCATTGTCAGGATCATCGTGGGAAGGCCGTTTACCGTAAAAAATTCACCCGACCAAAGCTAATCGAATTTCTGGCGACATGCCCGGCAACAACCATCGCGATGGAAGCCTGTGGCGGTTCTCACTTTATGGCACGCAAGCTGGCAGAGTTAGGGCATTTTCCAAAGCTGATATCACCGCAATTTGTCCGCCCATTCGTTAAAAGCAACAAAAATGACTTCGTTGATGCTGAAGCTATCTGTGAAGCAGCATCACGTCCATCTATGCGTTTCGTGCAGCCCAGAACCGAATCTCAGCAGGCAATGCGAGCTCTGCATCGTGTCCGTGAATCCCTGGTTCAGGATAAGGTGAAAACAACTAATCAGATGCATGCTTTTCTGCTGGAATTTGGTATCAGCGTTCCGCGAGGTGCTGCCGTTATTAGTCGACTGAGTACCCTTCTTGAGGACAGTAGTTTGCCTCTTTATCTCAGCCAGTTACTGCTGAAATTACAACAGCATTATCACTATCTTGTTGAGCAGATTAAAGATCTGGAATCTCAGTTGAAACGAAAGTTGGACGAAGATGAGGTTGGACAGCGCTTGCTGAGTATTCCCTGCGTTGGAACGCTGACTGCCAGTACTATTTCAACTGAGATTGGCGACGGGAAGCAGTACGCCAGCAGCCGTGACTTTGCGGCGGCAACAGGGCTGGTACCCCGACAGTACAGCACGGGAGGTCGGACGACATTGTTAGGGATTAGCAAGCGGGGCAACAAAAAGATCCGAACTTTGTTGGTTCAGTGTGCCAGGGTATTCATACAAAAACTGGAACACCAGTCTGGCAAGTTGGCCGACTGGGTCAGGGAGTTGTTGTGTCGGAAAAGCAACTTTGTCGTCACCTGTGCTCTGGCAAACAAGCTGGCCAGAATAGCCTGGGCACTGACGGCGCGACAGCAAACTTACGAAGCATAAAGGCAGAAATACACCAGTTTAAACAATCATTCATCTGGTTTTGCGAATACTGATATTGATGATACTAACGGCCCACCGGCCTGTTGAGGAACCTGTAAAACGGAAAGGCTCATTGAAGCCGTATATTTTCTGGAGGTTCATCAGGCGCGGAACTCATCGAGGCGCGGGAATAAAATCCCATTCAGACGCCGGATAGATTCAAGCAAGCCAACTTGTCGTCAAAATCGGTGTTGCAAAAACGGGAGTGACCATAGATTCCGTTTTCTGAGACGACCCCCTTATGGCAGCACTTTAAATTGAGTCTCATACAGTATCTGTTTTCTTTCTCTTCATCTCTCATGACCTGCTGCCCACTTACAGACTCCAGGGTAAAGCAAAAAATTCTCCACCGGTGAGCAGAGTATATTGCATATGCCAGTTTATGAGTGTATATATAGCATATGCCAATAAGGAGCCTTCATGCCAAGACCCAGAATTCCCCGTAACATCTGTGGCCGCCCTGCGGATACCTGTTTTAAGCCCAATGCGCGACCGATGAGCCAGCTTGAACATGTTCATTTAAAAGAAGATGAGTTTGAAGCGTTACGGCTGGTCGATTTACTGGGCATGCAACAGCAGGAAGCGGCTGTTGCAATGGGGGTTTCAAGGCAGACACTGGCCAATGTCCTGAAAGCAGCCCGTTTTAAGGTTGTGGACTGTCTCACTCAGGGCAAGGCCTTAATAATGCACTCTGAAAGGGAAGGTGTTACACAAGATGATCACAGCCATTCCAGTGAATGACGACCGGGTAGCAAATCATTTTACCAAAGCGAGTCACCTTGTCCTGGTGGATGAGCGCGGTGTGGAGCTCAGCCGGACAGAAAATCCCGCGCTGGGCGCAGATTGTTCAGGTAAACGGAAGCTGGTTGACCTGCTGGTTCAACAGCAAGTCAGCCGCGTTGTGGTCCGTAACATCGGGGAACGGATGCTGGGTAAATTACTGGGGCATCAGATCGCGGTGTACCAGACTGACTGTGGTCGTCGTTTGTTCACTGAACTGTGTGATCCGGATACCCGTGTTCTGACTGAACTGAATAAGCCGGAGCAGGGACGCCAGTCCTTTCATCATGAGGCGAAAGGGAAAAAATGCTGTCACTCTGACGGGAACACAGCAGAAAATGCGTGCCAGGGTGGGCGTCAGCATCATCACGGAAACGGGCGCTGTTGCCATTCATGAGTTTATTTCATCACGGGCGGTGATTTTTATCAGACCCGTATTGTGTATAAACCAGGAGCCGGAATGTGTGGAGGAGGCAGTAATGATGCCGGGGGAGCCCCTCAGCTGACTGAATTCCGGATGCCTCCCGTCAGTACAACCGGACGCTGAGCAGAAACAGATGAATTGTTATCTTGATGCCAGAAAGGCCCATACCTGTTGTATGGTCTGTAGTTCCCGCGACAACAACCCTGATACGGTGAACTTAATGTTTTCAGAGCACCCGGATGGCTCTGTATGTGCGGACTACACGGCCAATCACAGGCATCAGGGGTATACGGGTCTTTTACATGGCGGAATGACGAGTACCCTGCTGGATGCAGCAATGACTCATTGTTTGTTCATGCAGGGTGTGCAAGCCCTGACGGCTGAACTGACGGTAAGATTCATTTCACCCGTTTGTACCGGAGACAAACTGATGGTATGTGCCAGACTGCTTGGGCAACGCAGGGGGATTTACCTGCTTGAAGCATGGCTGACAAAAGGACAGCAGACAGTGGCACGTGCCACGGCGAAATTCATTGTTCCGTCGCAGGATATTGCTCTGGCGCATCGCTAGTGTGACAGACGACAGGTGTACCTGGTTATTATAAAAATTTGAGGCGTGTTTTGCTCAGACCGGAAAGAATAATCGCATATCGTATATTCCACTGAAACCGTGCAAGAGGTAGTTATGAGTAAACAAATCATTGATATTGGTATTGCTGAATCATCCCGGGTGGAGATTGCAGACGGCCTGTCCCGGCTTCTTGCTGACACCTATACCCTGTATATAAAAACACATTACTATCACTGGAATGTAACTGGCCCCATGTTTAACAGCTTACATTTAATGTTTGAAAATCAATACAATGAGCTGGCCACTGCCGTTGATGATATCGCTGAACGTATACGCTCGCTCGGATGCTTCGCGCCCGGCACATATCATGAATTTTCACGTTTAACAGCGGTTAATGAAGATAAGGATATTCCGGCAGCAAAAAACATGATTGAAAATCTTGTCCAGGGCCAGGAGACCGTGGTTAAAACTGCACGCTCCCTGTTCCCGCTCGTTAATAATGCGAATGATGAAGCCACAGCAGATCTGCTTACACAACGTATCCAGTTACATGAGAAAACTGCCTGGATGTTGCGTAGCCTGCTTGAATAATGTCACCCCGTGGCAGCAGAAAAAACGGTTTGTCAGCCACAGGCTATTACTGACAGTGCAGAATCATCCGTGTTCCTGTGGCTGTTTTTTCTGACCGTCACAGTATTAAACACCATTGAATCAGTGGGTTAATCAGTGAATGCGTGAACGAGAAATACAGTCCGTGACGGGCATCATCGGCTGGTATATCCGGACCACTGTTGTTTTCCCGTTAAGGTATCGCAGGTTCCGGTCTGGCATTTCACAGCCTGAACAGGGTTAATGATGCATGGATAAAACGGTTTACGGGGAAAGCAGGATCATATTATTCGTTGTTATGGCTTCCTTTACCGGTGCCTGCCTGCGGGCAGTAGAGATCATATAAGGTATTTAACAACGTCATGATACGGTTATCCTCAATACGGTAATATACCATTTTACCTGCCCGTCGGGTCTCGACCAGCTTCAGGCGGCGCATTACACCCAGCTGCTGGGACAGGGTCGGCTGAGTGATACCGACCGCCGCTTCCAGCCCGGCCACATTCGCTTCCCCCAGGCTTAACTGACACATCAACAGCAACCGGTCGCTGTTGGCCAGTCCCCGTAAGACATCTGCTGCCCTCAGGGCCGCATTCTTCATATCTGTCTGACGTTTTGTGTCTTCATTCATGAGCATTGCTGATTTCTCATACTATGTGTTTTTATATAATATAATTTAGTATACTAACGGTATCGTAATTTTGCCATCGTGTTCGTCAGGTCTGCAGCGTCCTGCCGGCCCGGGGAAACGATTATATCTGGCAGGCATTTTTGCCCCGGGTGAACAGAGAGGATGTAATGAAAATAGTGATTGTTGGTGGTGTTGCCGGCGGGGCATCCGCTGCAGCCAGAGCTCGTCGGTTATCAGAGGATGTCAGTATTGTTGTGTTTGAACGGGGAAGCGATGTCTCTTTCGCCAACTGTGGATTACCTTATCATATAGGCGGAAAAATTCCTTTAAGGCAGTCACTGATTCTGAAAACCCCGGAGGATTTTAAATCCCGCTTTAACATAGACGTCCGTATCTGTCATGAAGTGACGTCAGTGGATCCGGTTAATAAAACGGTGACGGTTAAAAATCTGACCTCAGGGGAGGTCTATAGCGAAGAATGGGATCGTCTGCTCCTCAGTACCGGCGCCGCTCCGGTTGTCCCTCCTTTGCCCGGGCTACAGGAAGAGGGTGTCTTTACGCTGCGAAATCTTACTGACATGGATGCTATCCTGGGGTGGATTGAGCAACATCACGTAGCTCACACCACGCTTGTCGGGGGGGGATTTATCGGACTTGAAGTGATGGAGGCTCTGAGCGAACGGGGGATCAGTGTGACCCTGCTGGAGATGGGGGAACAGGTTATGGCTCCGGTTGATCCTGAAATGGCATCTGCCCTGCATCAGGAAATCCGGAGTCATGGCGTGGATCTGCGTCTCAGAACGGCGCTCACCGAGGTACTGCGGACAGAGACGGGATTCCGCGTTGCACTGTCTGAGGGTGGGTTTCTGCAGACCGACATGGTTATTCTCGCCATCGGGGTAAAACCTGAGAACAGCCTTGCCACAGGAGCCGGGCTCGCAGTGGGTAAACGGGGAGGCATAAGCGTCAATGCCTGTATGCAGACCAGTATCCCTGACATCTACGCCGTGGGGGATGCCGTTGAAACTCCAGACTTTGTCTTTCAGGAACCCGCTAATTTTCCTCTGGCAGGGCCCGCCAACCGCCAGGGACGCATTGCTGCTGATAACATGCTAGATCGTCACAGCCTTTACCATGGCAGTCAGGGGACATCCATTTGTAAGGTATTTTCGCTGAGTATTGGCAGCGTCGGTGCGAATGAAAAGCAGCTGAAAGTTCATGGCACCCGATACGAGAAGGTTTACGTCCATGCCGCTGATCATGCCGGTTACTACCCGGGGGCAACGATGATCAGTCTGAAACTGCTGTTCAGCCCCGATACCGGTAAAATTCTCGGGGCTCAGGCATCAGGGAAAAAAGGGGTTGATAAACGCATCGATGTCCTGTCTGTCGCACAGCGCGCGGGGCTTACCGTCAACGATCTCGAACATCTTGAGCTGACTTATGCTCCACCTTTTAACAGTGCAAGGGACGTCGTTAACCAGGCTGGTATGGTGGCGACAAATGTAATGAAAGGAGATACGGTCATATGTCATGTCAGCGATGTGTTACAACGGGAACCGGGCAGTTATTGTTTACTTGATATTCGCTCTCCTGCCGAACTGAAACAATTTGGCGAATATCCTGACGCGCTATCCATTCCACTGGATTCCCTGCGGGAGAATCTTGAAAAAGTGCCTAAAGATAAAGAGATTTTTATAGGGTGCCAGAGTGGCCTGCGCGGGCATGTGGCATACCGTATTCTTCAGGCCCACGGCTTCAGGACATATAATCTGAGTGGTGGCTTTATAACCTGGCAGGCGGTAACGGAGTCAATAAGTAAATAAGAGATGAGGTGCCATACACATGGCACCCTGAATCGCCACAGGTTTAACAGTGAAGTGGTCTGCTGAATTTGTTCACCTGAACAGAGGTGTGGACTGACCCCGCACCGTTATAAGGACAGTTATGAAAAAAATAACTTTTCAGATCAGGCATATAATGTCAGATTCATGGTCACTATAGGAATGGCAAGGACTGGATTTTCATTTTGCAGCCATCAGGCTGCTTAGTTCAGAGATAGGTCTGTGTAATGCGTAACTTCGTGACTCGATTGAGAGTATGGTTTCCGCCCCCACTCATCTTATTGCTGTTTTTCGTCACTGATGTGTTGACTGCAATCCCGCGTTTTACCTTCGACATCGTGAATATAGTGCTAAGCGTGTTGCTGACCGGTGTTTGTATTACCATGATACTGCACACCGCTTGGCAGATGAGCACGAACGGCACGACGCTTAATCCGCTTCATCCGGATAGAACCACCAAGCTGGTAACTGTCGGTTGTTACGCATGGAGTCGAAACCCTATTTACCTTGGAATGAGCGGGCTCCAGTTATCCGTTGCTCTCTGCTTTGGCAGCCTGGTGGGGATACTTGCTGTACCGTTGTTTATGTTTGTAGTAGCCAGATTACATATCCATGTTGAAGAGGTACAGCTTCGAAAACGTTTCGGGTTGGAATGGGAACGCTATACCCAACGGGTTCGTCGCTGGTTATAGCAACCCCGTGGTGTTGCAGGAGACAAATAACGTCGAAATCATAAAGAAAAGAATTCATCATCCTTGAGCTTTTATATCGTAATCGTAAACCAGGTGCCGTATGTAGCCATTGAGCCAGTGCTGGTACCTTAGGGAAGGTGCGAATAAGCAGGTCATTTCTTCCCAAGCTGACTCGCTGATTAAAATTTCGCGGATCTGGGCCGATTTTTTTCCCGCAAACACATCGAATCAGCCTATTTAGGCTATTTTTTCCACCATTTCTGGCGTTATTTCCGGTTTTTACTGAGATCTCTCCCACTGACGTATCATTTGGTCCACCCGAAACAGGTTGGCCAGGGTGAATAACATCGCCAGTTGGTTATCGTTTTTCAGCAGCCCCTTGTATCTGGCTTTCACGAAGCCGAACTGCCGCTTGATGATGCGAAACGGGTGCTCCACCCTGGCACGGATGCTGGCTTTCATGTATTCGATGTTGATGGCCGTTTTGTTCTTGCGCGGATGCTGCTTCAAGGTTTTTACCCTGCCGGGACGCTCGGCGATCAGCCAGTCCACATCCACCTCGGCCAGCTCCTCGCGCTGTGGCGCTCCTTGGTAGCCGGCATCGGCTGAGACAAATTGCTCCTCTCCATGAAGCAGATTACCCAGCTGATTGAGGTCATGCTCGTTGGCCGCGGTGGTGACCAGGCTGTGGGTCAGGCCACTCTTGGCATCGACACCAATGTGGGCCTTCATGCCAAAGTGCCACTGATTGCCTTTCTTGGTCTGATGCATCTCCGGATCGCGTTGCTGCTCTTTGTTCCTGGTAGAGCTGGGTGCCTCAATGATGGTGGCATCCACCAAAGTGCCTTGGGTCATCATGACGCCTGCTTCGGCCAGCCAGCGATTGATGGTCTTGAACAATTGACGGGCCAGTTGATGCTGCTCGAGCAGGTGGCGGAAATTCATGATGGTGGTGCGATCCGGCAGGGCGCTATCCAGGGATAATCGGGCAAACAGGCGCATGGAGGCGATTTCGTACAGGGCATCTTCCATGGCACCGTCGCTCAGGTTGTACCAATGCTGCATGCAGTGAATACGCAGCATGGTCTCCAGCGGATAGGGCCGTCGGCCATTGCCCGCCTTGGGATAAAACGGCTCGATGACAGCGGTCATATTCTGCCATGGCAGAATCTGCTCCATGCGGGAGAGGAAAATCTCTTTTCGGGTCTGACGGCGCTTAGTGCTGAATTCACTATCGGCGAAGGTGAGTTGATGGCTCATGATGTCCCTCTGGGATGCGCTCCGGATGAATATGATGATCTCATATCAGGAACTTGTTCGCACCTTCCTTAATCAATACCGCGTCACAGCCTGCCGATCCTTCATTACAGGTCTTCATTCCTGCCGGTGGCAATCTTCTTTCGCCCGGCGATGGATGGTTTGAACCCGTGGTGGAAATCGGTGATGAAGTACAAGCAGGTGATCTGGCTGGATGGCTTCACCGCCTCTCAGAACCAGAAGCCATACCGCAGGCTATACATTTTAAGGTCAAGGGACGGGTCTATTCTCAGCGCACTTTTGGTGCTACGTCTCAGGGCAACAGTCTTGCGGTTTTGGTACAAAACCTGTCGAATAAGGAACGCTCATGAATCAGGATATCACCCTGTCGGACTATCAGGCTTCTCTGGATCGAGTACGACCGTGGGTGCGCAAAACGCCGCTTGTTGAAACGGCACCCTGGCAGCCCGTGCCGGGAATTGAGCTCAGACTGAAAGCTGAATG
This sequence comes from Enterobacter sp. RHBSTW-00901, assembly GCF_014103115.1. Classification (NCBI taxonomy): domain Bacteria; kingdom Pseudomonadati; phylum Pseudomonadota; class Gammaproteobacteria; order Enterobacterales; family Enterobacteriaceae; genus Enterobacter; species Enterobacter sp. RHBSTW-00901. Next base: position 4,124,723 of record NZ_JABXPB010000001.1, on the reverse strand, counting down.
TTGTCAGGTAACCGGCTCGTTTAAAGCCCGAGGTGCATTTAACCGTGTCCTCAATCTCCCACTCTCAGTTCGTCAGCAGGGGTTAGCCACTGCGTCAGGGGGAAATTTCGGTGCGGCAGTCGCTTACGTAGGGCAGCAACTCAGCATACCCGCAGATGTCTTTGTGATGAATACCAGCACGGATCTGACGCGAAAGCGTATTGAAAGTTACGGAGCAAAACTGACTGTTGAAGGCGACTTCTGGGATCAAAGCTGGGATGCTGCCGGCGTTCGAGTAAAGGAAACGGGGGGCGCATTACTTCACCCCTATGCTGACAGAGATGTCGTCATTGGTCAGGGAACCATCGTGCTGGAAATTCTGGAGCAATGGCCAGAGGTTGACACACTGGTCGTTTCAATCGGCGGTGGCGGACTTATCGCTGGGGTGGCACAGGCAGCCAAGCTGCTTAAACCTGACATTCGTATCATTGGTGTTGAAGCAGCGGGATGCCCGATGATGTGGACCAGCCGTCAGCAGCAAAAAATCGTAAAACTGGAGAATGTAAAAACGATTGTTCCCATCCTTGCGGCACGTTCAACAGAAGCGATTAATTTTGCATTGACGGAGCAGTATGTAGACGAGATTGTCCTCGTCCCTGAAGACCAGGTAGAAGCGTCAGCACGGGAAGTATGGGCGTCGACAGGGCTGGCAATTGAATTGGGCGCGGCTACGGCTGTTGCGGCCGTAACAAGAAGATGCTTCGTCACAAACCCCGATGAGAAAATCGCTGTTGTTTTGTGTGGGAGTGGGACTAACGGTATGTGATCCGGGTCGTTAACGGATAAGACAGTTTTCTCATCTGTAGCGTAACAGGCGGTGTTGTAGGCAGGATGCCATACCGCCTTGGCGATGCGCATATGCAGTAACGGCCTCTCCATTTCAATACGTTGTAGCTTTTTATTTAACTCACGTACTCCACTCACCAAAAGCAACGTGATTGCGAATGCAACGCAGCCTAGTTGTGAATGCAATGTCACTTATTGTTAAAAAAGATCATTCTTTTTGTGTGGTTGATCACGGTTCTTTATGAGGTATCCCTTACACTGCCAGCAGATGTTCAGCCTGCGCTTTTGCTATTTTCGCCATGGCATCATTCTATTTTGCTGTGATGAAGCTGTTTCCATGACCAGGATTCAGGAGCCTAAATGGACATTCTTATAGCCATTATGACGAAATAGGGGAAAACGATGTCAACATATTATTTTTTGCCCACACGGAATGTCTTTGGTGAGGGAAGTGTGCAAGAAGCCGGTGTTCTTGCGAAAACATTAAATGTCAAAAAAATACTGATTGTGACGGATGCATTTCTCGCCAAAAGTGGTATGGCAGATAAAGTGGCGGCGATTTATCAGCAGGTAGGCATTGGGGTACATATATTTGGCGGCGCAGAACCTAACCCAACCGATAGAAATGTGGAAGAGGGGATTAAATCCTATCGTGAGAATGAGTGTAATGCCATTGTGTCTCTCGGCGGTGGTTCTTCTCATGACTGTGCGAAAGGGATTGGTTTGATCGCTGCCAACGGAGGGAGTATCCGTGATTTTGAAGGTATTGATAAATCAATCAACAACATGATCCCACTGATGGCCATTAATACCACCGCAGGCACCGCGTCTGAAATTACGCGCTTCTGTATTATTACCGATACCGAACGCAAGGTGAAAATGGCGATTGTTGATTGGCGCGTGACGCCACAAATCTCCATTAATGACCCCGAGTTGATGGTGGGTATGCCGCCGTCGCTTACTGCGGCGACAGGTATGGATGCATTAACCCATGCGATAGAAGCCTATGTTTCCACCATGGCGAATCCGTTGACAGATGCGGCGGCATTAAAAGCCATTAAAATGATCACGCAATATTTGCCGAAAGCAGTTGCTAACGGTGAATATATGAAGGCCAGAGATAATATGGCCTATGCGCAATATCTGGCCGGTATTGCCTTCAATAATGCGTCGTTAGGTTATGTGCACGCGATGGCGCACCAATTAGGCGGCTTTTATAATTTACCGCATGGCGTATGTAATGCCATTCTGCTGCCGTATGTAGAATCATTTAATTTAATTGGCAACTTAAATCGGTTCAGGGATATCGCTGAAGCAATGGGGGAAAATGTCGCGGGTCTATCGACAGATGAAGCGGCGCTCAAAGCGATTAGCGCTATCCAGCGTTTGGGTAAACAAGTCGGGATCCCGAAAGATCTCAAGAGCCTGGGCGTTAAACCGGAAGACTTTGCTGTGATGGCTGAAAATGCGAAGAAAGATGTGTGCCAACTGACGAATCCACGAAAAGCGACGAAAGAGCAGGTTATCGAACTCTATCGTCAGGCGTATGAAGGTGAGGCGATTGTGTAATCTGCCGCCATAACGTCGATTAGTGTGAGATGATGGTTGCAACAGGGGCATTTTGCCCCTGAGGTTGCTGACAAGGTGCAGCGCGCGGCGATAATGGATGGCTCGTAAAGACGCTGCAAGTACGTCCGTGTACGCTCAACACGCGCCATCCTTGGCGCGTACGCTTTACTCTTCCATTCCATTATCACCGGTCAATATCGGCAAATAAGTTTGTCATCAGTCTCAGGGGCATATGGCCCCTGATTTTTTTATTGAGGCTCCACATCATGCGGAAATGTAAATAGGTTCTATACTGAGTTATTTATTGTTCGTTTATAATTCATAAAACCCATTCTGTTAGGGAAGGTGCGAATAAGCGGGGAAATTCTTCTCGGCTGACTCAGTCATTTCATTTCTTCATGTTTGAGCCGATTTTTTCTCCCGTAAATGCCTTGAATCAGCCTATTTAGACCGTTTCTTCGCCATTTAAGGCGTTATCCCCAGTTTTTAGTGAGATCTCTCCCACTGACGTATCATTTGGTCCGCCCGAAACAGGTTGGCCAGCGTGAATAACATCGCCAGTTGGTTATCGTTTTTCAGCAACCCCTTGTATCTGGCTTTCACGAAGCCGAACTGTCGCTTGATGATGCGAAATGGGTGCTCCACCTTGGCCCGGATGCTGGCTTTCATGTATTCGATGTTGATGGCCGTTTTGTTCTTGCGTGGATGCTGTTTCAAGGTTCTTACCTTGCCGGGGCGCTCGGCGATCAGCCAGTCCACATCCACCTCGGCCAGCTCCTCGCGCTGTGGCGCCCCTTGGTAGCCGGCATCGGCTGAGACAAATTGCTCCTCTCCATGCAGCAGATTACCCAGCTGATTGAGGTCATGCTCGTTGGCCGCGGTGGTGACTAGGCTGTGGGTCAGGCCACTCTTGGCATCGACACCAATGTGGGCCTTCATGCCAAAGTGCCACTGATTGCCTTTCTTGGTCTGATGCATCTCCGGATCGCGTTGCTGCTCTTTGTTCTTGGTCGAGCTGGGTGCCTCAATGATGGTGGCATCGACCAAGGTGCCTTGAGTCATCATGACGCCTGCTTCGGCCAGCCAGCGATTGATGGTCTTGAACAATTGGCGGGCCAGTTGATGCTGCTCCAGCAGGTGGCGGAAATTCATGATGGTGGTGCGGTCCGGCAAGGCGCTATCCAGGGATAACCGGGCAAACAGACGCATGGAGGCGATTTCGTACAGAGCATCTTCCATCGCGCCATCGCTCAGGTTGTACCAATGCTGCATGCAGTGAATGCGTAGCATGGTTTCCAGCGGATAAGGTCGCCGGCCATTACCAGCCTTGGGGTAAAACGGCTCGATGACTTCCACCATGTTTTGCCATGGCAGAATCGGCACTGTTGCAAATAGTCGGTGGTGATAAACTTATCATCCCCTTTTGCTGATGGAGCTGCACATGAACCCATTCAAAGGCCGGCATTTTCAGCGTGACATCATTCTGTGGGCCGTACGCTGGTACTGCAAATACGGCATCAGTTACCGTGAGCTGCAGGAGATGCTGGCTGAACGCGGAGTGAATGTCGATCACTCCACGATTTACCGCTGGGTTCAGCGTTATGCGCCTGAAATGGAAAAACGGCTGCGCTGGTACTGGCGTAACCCTTCCGATCTTTGCCCGTGGCACATGGATGAAACCTACGTGAAGGTCAATGGCCGCTGGGCGTATCTGTACCGGGCCGTCGACAGCCGGGGCCGCACTGTCGATTTTTATCTCTCCTCCCGTCGTAACAGCAAAGCTGCATACCGGTTTCTGGGTAAAATCCTCAACAACGTGAAGAAGTGGCAGATCCCGCGATTCATCAACACGGATAAAGCGCCCGCCTATGGTCGCGCGCTTGCTCTGCTCAAACGCGAAGGCCGGTGCCCGTCTGACGTTGAACACCGACAGATTAAGTACCGGAACAACGTGATTGAATGCGATCATGGCAAACTGAAACGGATAATCGACGCCACGCTGGGATTTAAATCCATGAAGACGGCTTACGCCACCATCAAAGGTATTGAGGTGATGCGTGCACTACGCAAAGGCCAGGCCTCAGCATTTTATTATGGTGATCCCCTGGGCGAAATGCGCCTGGTAAGCAGAGTTTTTGAAATGTAAGGCCTTTGAATAAGACAAAAGGCTGCCTCATCGCTAACTTTGCAACAGTGCCGTCTTTTAAATTTCAGGAGGTCCCATGGGCCAGAAGTTTGCAGTATTTATTGCTTACGATGACGAACCAAACACGAAACGATACTCGGCTGAATTTCAGACGCAGAACGAGTATGTAAAGGGATGGCAGTCGGCCCTAAAGAAAGCACACCACACGTCCGGGCAGAAATCTGTGATCACCTGCGGATGCCGGGGCAAAGGCGCAAAGCGTCTGTACGTCCGGTCGCTACCAAACAGTGATACCTTCATATTGATTAAGGCTGCAAATACCGGCACTGAGCATGATCCATCGTGCGTGTTTTTCGACCTTGATGCCAGGCATACGGGGTTAAAGGGTTATGCCAGCAATGTTGTACGCATCAACAATGAGGGGACCATGTCAATACGCCTCGGAATAGGCATGACGGAGAAAGATCCGCCGGAAAAGTCAGAGGTTCCTACCCCGCCCCAAATCCAGCGACCTGAAGGTGGACAGGCTTCAATGACCCTGTCCGGACTTCTGAGTCTGTTGTGGACTGAAGCCGGTCTTAATGTCTGGTATCCGAATATGGCCGGGAAGCGAAATGATTCGCTGGTTCGCTACCGGATGTTGGACGCCGCAAAGCAGGTCAAATCAGGTAGAGCGTGTATTGGCGACCATCTCTTTATCGGGGTGGCGGACTCTAAAAGCAAAGTGGCCAGTGAGCAGGTTAAGCTGTTGTCGTCCGCAGAACTGAGCGACAAGCGACTGCTGCTGCTATCAGTACTGCCGCGCTATGACGCAGAAAAGCATGAGAAGCCACTGAAGTTTCTTCCTATGCGTAACTTCGGCGGTATGCCCCTTACCTTCTTTAACTCAGACGGGCACTGGGATAGCGTGAAGCGGCGATTCCCACTGGAATATGCAGCCTGGAAAAATGGTGGCAAAGTTGTTGTTTATGCACTTACCTCTCCCGTATCTGTGACCACTAGAGGTCTCTCTGCACGAGCTCATCAGATAGTGCTTATGCTGGTGAGTGATAACTGGATACCTCTGGACTCCTCATACGAAGCGATTGTATCCCGTAAACTGGATGCCGAACACCGGCACTATGTTAAGCCTATGCGGTATGACGCAAGTGCGAGCGATGTATTCCCCGATTTTTATTTACTTGATACCCGGAGTGATAAGCCGTTCCCGATGGAGGTTTTCGGAATGTCGACACCAGCCTATCTTGCGCGAAAGGAACTTAAGAAGGCGTATTACAACCAGGAATATGGGGCCTATGGATGGTGGCACTGGGATGCTACGGAGAAGACGGAATCCCAGGATCTCCCTCATTTCCCTGAAGCTAAAAAATACAATTCACCCGAATCACAACCTTAAAATGGGGTTAAAAATGGCGTACATACTTTCGATGAGTGAACAGGTTAAACTGAAAGCGTTTTTGGCGGCAGTACTCGATGACTATAAGCTGGGAGCTATTTCGCAGCAGCAAGCTGTTGGCGGGATCACTAGCCTGGTTGATGCTCTTGAGATCAGTGACTCGGGGAAAATCAGCCAAATGCTATCGGAAGTACGTAAACTCCTCCGGACGGGATAAAGAGCCTACGGGCGCCAGGAATTTAAGTTTATAGCAAATTCCTGGCGGGAGCAGTTATGTCGTCTTTTTGTTTCGCGGTTTTGATGCCCCTGGGGATTTAGGTTTGATAGCAACTACGCCGGTCATAGCTTCGGTAAGCTGCTTGATTGTTCCTCGTAAAGACTCTGCAATGGTCTTTTCCGCATTGAGTGTCGCTTCCATGGACATCATCTGATTCCTGAGCTGCTGAAGCTCTTCTGTCAGATCTGTTTGGACCTTTTTGGACACCAGGTTCTCATCAGCTAAGCGTTGTGCTTCAGCTCGTAGTTGTTCATTCGTCCCTTTAGCTGTTGAGAGCTCCGACCGGACGAGCGTCAGGGCCGTGTCCTTTTCGGCTAAAGATGAGCTCAATTCAGAGGCATGGGATTGTGATGAAGAAAGGTCCTGTTCAAGCTGACTGACACTGGACTTTAAATCAGACACGGTCCGTTGTAAGTTTTCATTCTGGCTGTTGAGGGCGGTCAGCTCTACCTGCTGCGCTTTATTTTCATCATTAAGCTGCTTCTGATACTCCTGCTGCGAGGCCAGTTCCTGTTTGCGCTCACTCAGTTGCTGGTTCAGTGTCCCTACTGTCTGCTGTAAAAGCTGGATCTCGTTTTGGGCATGCTGTAATTCACTTTGAGTTCCTGCCAGAGTTTCTTCTGCTTCCTGAAGTGAATCTTCTAATTTACTGGAGAGTTCACGCTGCTGCTCCAGCAGGTTAATCAGGTTAACTTTTTCGTTATTCAGGACTGTAGCCTGTTCTTTCGACTGTGACAGTTCTTCCAGAATTTCAGCATTCCGGTGCCGTAACTGAGTAATTTCTGCCTTCGCAATTTTCACGCTATCACTCTGGATAGCCGTATAGCTTAAGCGGAAGTACCAGGTGATAAACGCAGTAAAATCACTGAATGCATCTTTAATCTGGTCAGGGATTTCAATCGCGCGTGCTTCTTCGGGCACCTCGTCCACGTATTGCTTGTAGGCCGCCAGCATCTCCTGAGCCCGGGCAAAAGACCCCCCCATTTTATCCCGCAGCCAGTGGGCTTTGAAAAACTGGTCGAGGTTTTCGGTGCTGATGCTCTTATCGAGGCAGATTTGTTCAATCTCGGTGAAATATTTAACCTTAGCTATTGACGAGTAAGGGGAATTCTTCAGTAACTCGGGGCTTAGAGGGGGCGTTTTTGGAGTATCTTCACTTAAACTGGACGCTGTCTGTTCATCCCCGTTCATCAAATTTACATTGTCAGTCATCATTCTTATCCTTTGGCCGGGATCTGGTTGGCAAAATAAATGCTAATCAGGTCATTCAGTGCGTTATGCAGGCTTTCACACTCAACTGAGATATGGACGTTACCATTTTCGAACAATCGGCACTTCCAGCCCTTCGGGTCGGTAATGTCACCCGTAAAATCGGTTTTCCGTAAGACAGCAAGCCGATCGTACATGTTCATTCCACTGCCGACAGGCGGTGTTGCTGCATTGGAGCAGATGCAAACGATATTCTCAAAGTCGTTTAAATAGAAGAGATTATCCTGAGAAAAGCCATTATATCTCATCATGTTCGAGTCGGGAAAAATGCCGCGTAGTACCAGTTTTTTTGGCATCACAAATTGCTGGGCATTAGTTTTATACCGGCGATCAAGCTGGCATAGCAGATCAACAAACCCTTCAGCAAGTGTAATGCTGCGCATGGCAACTGCCTGGCGCAATGTACTGCGGATTACGGTTAACGACGCAATTGGCGGAGCGTTCCGGAGAGACTCACGGAACTCTGCCCGCTGGTTGTGATTCCAGAATCGGTCAATACCCGTTTCTTCAAAAAGATTGTTCCATGTCTTACGGTCTATTTGCTGTCGCCCTTCCTCGATGCTTGCGGCCAGGGACGCAGGAAGGCCAAAAGCATTAGGGGCCATAATTTTGCTGTTAAACAGTGAAAACCCGCAAATTGCTGAGGCTTCGGCAATCAGCGTCATGCCGTCCAGAAATTTTTGCATAGCGGCATCACGACTACTGGCGAGTTGTTCGGTACGGGTACTCAACTTCAGTTCCGGCTGCGAATTCATGCTCATTTCACGATCCTTTTCCCACTGTTTTGGCTGAGAGATTTTCACTGGCCTATCCACCTGTACACAGACATTAAAGTTGTCTCCTTTAACATGAAAAAGACTTTAAAGTTGTCTACTTCTTCAGATAGACCTACTTAACAGGATACTAAGTAGGTCATCTCCTTTCTCGCGTAGCATCTCTCGACGTTCACAGCAGAGGACACGTTTCAAAATGTCATCCAAAATTTTTTTCCATTATCTGACGTTGGGTGATTTTGATGGTCAGCGAGTAGAGGCTTTAACAATGTGGGTTGCCCTGAGCAAAGTAAGGGAAGTAGATGTACCAGAAATGTACGCGTTGCCTTGCATGAAGGGGGGCATCTTAAAGCTCATTGATTAAACAAACTCACTATGCCGCTACAAACAGCCCAAAACCGTCACTTGATAACGTGTTATTTAGATAAATTAATGCTCAGGGCTTTTAGCCAAACTGTCACTTGATGTAAGAATCCAGAACCTTCAGCACAACGTCCAGGTCTTCTTCTCGTTTCTGTTCTTCACTTTCATGAACAATATGTTCAGTCAAATGTCCTTTAATCACTTCACGCAATAAACCATTCACGGCACCACGTATGGCGGCTATTTGTTGCAGTACAGCGGCACATTCGTGAGGTTCATCAAGCATTTTTTTCAGCGCAGCAACCTGCCCCTGGATCTTGCTTGTACGTGCTTTCAGTTTTTGTTTATCGCGGATGGTATGTGACATGTGGGCTCTCACTCTCCTGGATATTTTATGTAACTATACCAGCGTTATTCTACTGGGGGGTAGTATATTTTACTGGGGGGGAGTAGAATCCGGCCTACACTTAATAACCAAGAATGATTCTCATGAACGAATTTACGACACTTCTTCAGCAAGGCAACGCATGGTTTTTCATCCCCAGCGCCATTCTGCTTGGCGCGCTTCATGGACTGGAGCCCGGGCACTCCAAAACAATGATGGCAGCATTCATCATTGCTATAAAAGGCACCGTACGTCAGGCCGTGATGCTGGGTGTCGCGGCAACATTGTCGCACACTGCAGTCGTATGGCTGATTGCTTTTGGAGGGATGTATATCAGTAATAAATTTACCGCAGAATCAGCCGAACCCTGGCTACAGATGGTCTCTTCAGTGATCATCCTTGGTACGGCTTTTTGGATGTTCTGGCGAACCTGGAGCGGTGAGAAAAACTGGCTGGAGGGAATGCAGGAGAATGAACATCATCACCATGACGAAACAAGGTTGATCGATACTGGCCATGGAAAAGTTGAACTGTCCATTTTTGAAGAAGGACAACTTCCCCACTGGCGGCTACGCACTCTTAGTGGCCAAAGATGGGCTTCTGAAGATATCTCATTAACCACACTTCGGGAAAACAGTACGATCTCTCAGACTTTTGAATTTGTTGATCATGGTGATTATCTGGAGTCAACATCTCCCATCCCTGAGCCTCACAGTTTCAACGTACGTCTGTCTCTGGGACATCGTGGTCATGTCCATGACTATGATGTGGCGTTCGCTGAACACGACCATGACCATGACCACTCTGAGCTTGATGGGCTGGATGTGAATTCGAAAGAGTATCAGGACGCTCACGAACTGGCTCATGCCAATGACATAAAACGCCGCTTCGACGGGAAAGAAGTAACCAACGGGCAAATCCTGATATTTGGACTGACAGGAGGGCTTATCCCTTGCCCGGCAGCTATAACTGTATTGTTGATCTGCCTTCAGCTTAAAGCGCTTACGCTGGGTGCCACACTGGTTGTTTGTTTCAGTATCGGCCTGGCATTGACCCTCGTAACGGTTGGAGTGGGTGCGGCGATCAGCGTTCGTCAGGTCGCCAAACGCTGGAGTGGCTTCAATACCATCGCCAGAAGAGCCCCCTATATTTCAAGCGCCCTGATTGCTGCTGTTGGGATTTACATGGGTATACATGGCTGGAATGGGCTGGTGCATTAACACCGGTACTGATGACACACACTCTGGGTACTTACAAAGTACATCCTAAGCGCCACCGTTGAGGTTATGAGCAGAAAAACCCGGAATATAAAGCTGCTCTTTCCGGGACTTGTTGCTGAGGCAGGGATTAAGTAACTGATTAAATCCATTCCCATAAGACTCAATGATAAATGAAAGAATAAAAAAAACGCTCCCGGACGGGAGCGTAAGCCAGTGACTTCGGCGTCAAATGAGGGTCTAACAAGTGGAGCTGCGGGTTAATTCTGGGTGATCTGGCTGCGATGCTTTTCAGCCTGCTGCTGATGAATAACGGAAGACTGACCATTATTCGCCTTCTCGTGCACAACAGCGGCTTTTTCATGCTCGTTCATTTCTGAAAATGACGTTGCTGATTCGTTGGTGGCCCCTGGTTTGCCTTTCATCATTTTTTTATGCATCTCCGCCATGTCCTGGTGGGCAGAAGCGTTGCCGTTTTGCATCATTTCATGGGACATTGCAGCCTGATCGTGTCCGCTCATATCCATCATTGTCATACTGTCTCCCTGAACAGCGCTTTTTTCAGAGGTTGACTGCATCTGATGGGCGGGTGCCTGGGCATTATTTACCTGGTCATGCATGTTCATTGTCTCTGCAGCCATGGCGGATGAAGCGACAGCCATAATGGCAACAAATGATACAAGGATCTTTTTCATGGTTGGGTCTCCGGTGTTTTCATACCCAAACAATCAACGGCTTATAACAGAGAAAGCATTTGATCTCAGGGCGGGTTATTCATCACTCCAGGAACCAGGCGATTGCGTTATCACTCTGCTCCTGATTTATGTATGATTATAAAAAACCGCCTCTGTTTATCGCGTGACTGAATGATGACAATTTTGTCACCTTCCAGGTTTCTCCTGAAGAACGGGATTAATCCATTAACAGGCGCACACTGAACACAATTTCCCGCCCCTGCTGTTCTGCTGACAGCTCGCCGCCATGAGCATGAATGATCGACCTTGTAATTGATAATCCCAGCCCCGCGCCTTCCGTGTTGTGGACCCTTGATGAATCAGCTCGATAGAACCGATCAAACAAACGTTCCAGATTAGCGGGAACCTGGCCGGACATCGTATTCGTAATCATCACGTTCACACAGTCACTGTCACGCTCAAGGTGTATCGCTGTACAGGTGTTATCGGGAGAATACTTGATTGCATTGGAAAGCAGGTTACTGAAAGCACGTCGCAGCATATCGCTGTCTCCGGCAACAACGCCCTCTCCTTCAACGGTGATTGTCTTTCCTGTTTCGTCTGCCAGAGGCTCGAACAGCTCACGTAATTCATTCAGTTCGGCGGCCAGATCCACATCATGTTTATCCAGCTGCAGCAGACCATGCTCTGAACGTGCCAGAAAAAGCATATCACTGGTCATTCGTGACAACCTTTTCAGTTCTTCCAGGTAAGCGAATAAGATTTCGCGGTAATGCGAAACATCCCTTTCCTTAGCCAGTGCAAACTGCGTCTGCATCATCAGATTACTGACCGGTGTGCGCAGCTCATGCGCGATGTCAGACGAGAAATCTGACAGTTTCCGGAATGACCCCTCCAGGCGATCGAACATGTTATTGAACTCCTGCATGGTCTCAGAAATTTCCGGCGGAGCCAAATCGGGATTAAGACGCTGATCCAGGCTGTGTACGGTCATGGAGGAAGCCAGACTGGTCATTTCCCGTAGCGGTTTCAGACCAATACGTGTGGTCAGCCAGCCCAGAAAAACAGAAATAAAGACCAGACCGATATTGAACCAGAACAGCCAGGTACTGAGCTTATCCATAAACAGGGTGTGATACCCAGTATCCGTGGCAACCGTAATGATGACATGTTTGCTTTTACCCTGTTCCGGCGTCACGGCAACCCGCCGCGAGATACTGCGGTACACGGTGTTATTTTCTTCCGTCTGGATCATATAGTCGAGAATATCACCCGACTTATTAAGCAGGACCGCTGGAACAACAGAATTTTTGGCATAGAGTTCAACAATTTTTTCATTTTCCATGTTTTTTATAGAAATGAATAAACCATTGTGCCCTACCATCGCATCGTTTATTTTTTCTGATAATGACTTAATATCCGTTTTGTTCCGGAACGTCTCTGTTTTAAGAAACTCTTCGGTGAGCTGAAGTTTACCTGTCAGAAAATCGCGGTCCTGATTATCGAAATAGCCATTAAGGGTGCTAATCAGGATAAAACTTGATAACCACCATACCGTAAGCATCACCGCGGCTTTGTTGAATAAATCGAACTTTTGCTGAGTTGAAGGATCAGATCACGCATCTTCCCGACAACGCAGACCGTTCCGTGGCAAAGCAAAAGTTCAAAATCACCAACTGGCCCACCTACAATAAAGCCCTCATCAACCGTGGCTCCATAACTTTCTGGCTGGATGATGAAGCTATTCAGGCCTGGTATGAGTCGGCAGCGCCTTCTTCACGAGGCAGACCTCAGCGCTATTCTGACCTTGCCATCACGACTGTGCTGGTCATTAAACGCGTATTCAGGCTGACCCTGCGCGCTGCGCAGGGCTTTATTGATTCCATTTTTTCTCTGATGAACGTTCCGCTACGCTGCCCGGATTACAGCTGTGTCAGCAGGCGGGCAAAGTCGGTTAATGTCAGTTTCAAAACGCCCACCCGGGGTGAAATCGCACACCTGGTAATTGATTCCACCGGGCTGAAGGTCTTCGGTGAAGGCGAGTGGAAAGTCAAAAAGCATGGCCAGGAACGCCGCCGTATCTGGCGTAAGCTGCATCTCGCCGTTGACAGTAAAACACATGAAATCATCTGCGCTGACCTGTCGCTGAACAACGTTACGGACTCAGAGGCCTTCCCCGGGTTAATCCGGCAAACCCACCGGAAAATCAGGTCAGCCGCCGCCGATGGCGCTTACGATACCCGGCTATGTCACGATGAACTGCGGCATAAGAAAATCAGCGCGCTTATCCCTCCCCGAAAAGGTGCGGGTTACTGGCCCGGTGAATATGCAGACCGTAACCGTGCAGTGGCTAATCAGCGAATGACCGGGAGTAATGCGCGGTGGAAATGGACAACAGATTACAACCGTCGCTCGATAGCGGAAACGGCGATGTACCGGGTAAAACAGCTGTTCGGGGGTTCACTGACGCTGCGTGACTACGATGGTCAGGTTGCGGAGGCTATGGCCCTGGTACGAGCGCTGAACAAAATGACGAAAGCAGGTATGCCTGAAAGCGTGCGTATTGCCTGAAAACACAACCCGCTACGGGGGAGACTTACCCGAAATCTGATTTATTCAACAAAGCCTCGTTAAGGTTAACCTAAGATTTCAGAATGATAATCTCTGCTTTGCAGCGAATAAGGCAATCATAATATTAGATTGAATTGTTGTAATTATCATCAATGTTTTTACTGGTTTACTATTTTCCGGAGGTGTTAATGCCTGTACTTTTCAGGGTGAAAGTTATTCCGCTGGTTTTACTTCTGGCAATGATCTTTGCGTTTTTACTTAACTGGCCAATATTGCTGCATTTTTACGAGATTTTGTCGCATTTAGAGCATGTCAAAATTGGTTTTGTCATTTCTATTCCCTTTGTTCTGGTTGCGGCGCTTAACGTTGTTTTTATGCCTTTCTCAGTTCGTTTTCTGCTGAAACCTTTCTTTGCTTTACTGTTTATCACTGGCTCACTGGTCAGTTATTCGACACTAAAATATAAAGTAATGTTTGATCAAACGATGATTCAAAACATTATTGAAACTAACCCCCAGGAAGCGCATTCCTATCTTAATGGCTCAATTATTATATGGTTCGTCTTTACCGGTATCCTTCCTGCCATCCTCCTTTTTTCAATAAAAATTCAATATCCTGAAAAATGGTATAAAGGCATTGCTTACCGTTTGCTCTCCGTGCTGGCATCGTTGAGTTTGATTGCAGGTGTTGCCGCACTTTATTATCAGGATTATGCCTCTGTCGGCCGCAATAACTCGACATTGAATAAAGAGATCATCCCGGCGAACTACGCTTACAGCACTTTCCAGTATGTTAAGGATACGTACTTTACGACTAAAGTGCCTTTCCAGACGCTGGGGAATGATGCTAAACGCGTCGTCGCTCACGAAAAACCCACGCTGATGTTCCTGGTGATTGGCGAAACGGCACGCAGCCAGAATTTCTCGATGAACGGTTATTCGCGTGATACCAATGCCTTTACCAGCAAATCCGGCGGCGTTATTTCGTTTAAAAATATGCATTCCTGCGGTACCGCTACCGCAATATCCGTTCCGTGCATGTTCTCGAATATGAATCGCACCGAGTACGACAGTAAAAAAGCATCTAACAGTGAAAATTTCCTCGACATCGTGCAGAAAACCGGTGTCTCGCTGTTATGGAAAGAGAACGATGGCGGTTGTAAAGGCGTATGTAGCCGCATCCCGACTGTCGAAATTAAGCCTAGTGATAACCCGAAACTGTGCGATGGCAAAACGTGCCATGACGAGGTGATGCTGGAAAACCTTGATGATGAAATCGCCAAAATGCCAGGTGATAAGCTTGTCGCCTTCCATATCATTGGCAGCCATGGACCGACTTATTACCTGCGTTATCCGGCTGAGCATCGCCACTTCATGCCCGAATGTGCACGTAGCGATATCGAAAACTGTACTCAGGAACAATTGGTCAACACCTACGACAACACCCTTCGTTATACAGACTATGTATTAGCTGAGATGATTGAAAAGCTAAAAAATTACAGCGATCAGTACAACACCGTGCTGCTTTATGTGTCCGATCATGGTGAATCATTGGGCGAAAGCGGGCTATATCTGCACGGCACGCCGTACAAACTGGCACCGGATCAGCAGACGCATATTCCGATGCAGGTCTGGATGTCACCGGGCTTTATCGCCGGGAAACACATCAACATGTCTTGCCTTGAAAATAATGCGGCGAAAAAATCATATTCCCACGACAACCTGTTCTCATCGATTTTGGGGCTGTGGGACGTAAGCACCAGCGTCTATAATCCTGACCGCGATTTGTTCCGCGAATGCCGTGGCTAATCGATTGTTAGTATAACAAAAAGCCTTACGGCAACCTGGTTGCCGTAAGCTGCAAGAATGCAATAAGGCTTATAATATGAAACAACTTACTTTCAACGACCTACGCAAGCAAAGCGCACAAGCCGCAAATTCCCCCCGCTTACGTGCCCATCATAATTTCCACCCTGAATTGAGCGACCCGGTGCAGCGTCTGGCTATTGCTATGGAACCGGGAACTTATGTTCGCCCTCATCGCCACCCGCATACTTTTGAACTGCTGACATCCCTTACCGGTCGCTTTTTGGTATTGAACTTTGATGACCTGGGTAACCTGACCCAGCGCGTCGTGTTAGGTGAGGACTGTAAAGTGCTGGAGATGGATGCAGGCACCTGGCATACCGTATTGTCACTGGATGAAGGCGGCGTTATTTTTGAGGTAAAACACGGTAGGTACCAGCCTGTTGCTGATCAAGATGCCGCCCCATGGGCCCCCGCCGAAAACGAGCCGGGAACTGCAGAGCTGATGAAATGGTACACACAGGCGCAAGTAGGTGATGGCGGATATCCGCGGTAATTAATGCGTTGCACGGAGTGCCATTCTCTCCTTCGCGCCAACTTCAAAGGCTAAGACGCTTCCTCCCAAATCACCTACTCGTAAACCTGTGGCAAGAGTAGAGGCACTGTTGCAAATAGTCGGTGGTGATAAACTTATCATCCCCTTTTGCTGATGGAGCTGCACATGAACCCATTCAAAGGCCGGCATTTTCAGCGTGACATCATTCTGTGGGCCGTACGCTGGTACTGCAAATACGGCATCAGTTACCGTGAGCTGCAGGAGATGCTGGCTGAACGCGGAGTGAATGTCGATCACTCCACGATTTACCGCTGGGTTCAGCGTTATGCGCCTGAAATGGAAAAACGGCTGCGCTGGTACTGGCGTAACCCTTCCGATCTTTGCCCGTGGCACATGGATGAAACCTACGTGAAGGTCAATGGCCGCTGGGCGTATCTGTACCGGGCCGTCGACAGCCGGGGCCGCACTGTCGATTTTTATCTCTCCTCCCGTCGTAACAGCAAAGCTGCATACCGGTTTCTGGGTAAAATCCTCAACAACGTGAAGAAGTGGCAGATCCCGCGATTCATCAACACGGATAAAGCGCCCGCCTATGGTCGCGCGCTTGCTCTGCTCAAACGCGAAGGCCGGTGCCCGTCTGACGTTGAACACCGACAGATTAAGTACCGGAACAACGTGATTGAATGCGATCATGGCAAACTGAAACGGATAATCGGCGCCACGCTGGGATTTAAATCCATGAAGACGGCTTACGCCACCATCAAAGGTATTGAGGTGATGCGTGCACTACGCAAAGGCCAGGCCTCAGCATTTTATTATGGTGATCCCCTGGGCGAAATGCGCCTGGTAAGCAGAGTTTTTGAAATGTAAGGCCTTTGAATAAGACAAAAGGCTGCCTCATCGCTAACTTTGCAACAGTGCCGTTCCCGGTAATGGTCAACGTCGGCATCAGCCGTGGCGCAGCGGCGGCAATCTGTGCCTCTCCGGCAGCCATTATTCTTTCTCCAACGTCAGGCGACGTGGTACTGGCCGCAAAAGCAGCGGAAATGTCGCTGATCGATTTCGCCTTTAAAACCACCCTGCCTATCTCCATTGTCGCAATTATCGGTATGGCAATTGCGCACTTCTTCTGGCAGCGCTATCTCGATAAAAAAGAGAACATCAGCCATGAGATGATGGATGTGAGTGAAATCACCACCACTGCTCCGGCATTCTATTCCATTCTGCCATTTACCCCGATTATCGGCGTGCTGGTGTTTGACGGTAAATGGGGTCCGCAGCTGCATATCATCACCATTCTGGTCATCTGCATGCTGCTGGCTGCCGTGCTGGAGTTTGTGCGTGGCTTCGACACGAAGAAGGTATTTTCTGGCCTGGAAGTCGCTTACCGCGGCATGGCGGACGCCTTCGCGGGCGTCGTGATGCTGTTAGTTGCGGCGGGCGTCTTCGCCCAGGGGCTGAGCACCATCGGCTTTATCCAGAGCCTGATTTCCATCGCCACGTCGTTCGGTTCTGCTAGTATTATTCTGATGCTGGTGCTGGTGGTGCTGACCATGCTGGCAGCAATGACCACCGGTTCCGGTAACGCACCGTTCTACGCGTTCGTTGAGATGATCCCGAAACTGGCCCACTCCTCCGGAATTAACCCGGCTTACCTCTCCATTCCGATGCTGCAGGCATCAAACCTGGGTCGTACCATTTCTCCGGTATCGGGCGTGGTCGTTGCCGTCGCCGGGATGGCAAAAATATCGCCGTTTGAAGTTGTAAAACGCACCTCGGTCCCCGTACTCGTTGGCCTGATCATTGTGATCATCGCAACGGAAGTCCTGGTACCAGGAACAGCCGTAAGTTAAATCCGTTGTAACCAAAAAGCGCCTGCGGGCGCTTTTTGTGCTTTAATAATTTCCAGAAATCAATCGTATTCAATCGTTCAGGAAATTAAATGCTCAGGAAGGATATCGTTATTCCGTCTGGCGCGATGGCGCTCGCACTCTGTGTATTCTCCGCACAGGCAGACGATCTCAAGGCAACGCAATACGGCGATTTCGATCGCTATGTGCTGGCGCTTTCCTGGCAAACCGGGTTCTGTCAGAGCATGGTTGATCGTAACCGCAACGCCCCTGACGAGTGTCGTCTGCAGAAAGAGAGCGATAACAAAACCGATTTTCTGACCGTTCACGGGCTATGGCCGGGTTTACCTAAATCTATTGCCGCACTTGGCGTGGATGAACGCCGCTGGATGCGTTTTGGCTGTGCCACGCGGCCAGCTCCGAATATGCCGGAAGTCAAAGCCGGACGCAAATGTTCAGCCGCCGAAACCGGACTGTCGCTTTCGGGTGCCGCAAAACTGAACAGCGTCATGCCCGGCGCAGGTGGTAACTCCTGCCTGGAACGTTACGAATATGCCAAGCATGGGGTCTGCTTTGGTTTTGATCCCGACGCTTATTTCGGCACGATGGTACGCATGAATCAGGACGTTAAAAGCAGCGCCGTGGGGAAATTCCTTGCGGATAACTACGGCAAAACCGTGAGCCGTAGCGACTTTGATGACGCGGTGGCCAAAAGCTGGGGCAAGGAGAATGTGAAAGCCATTAAGCTTAGCTGCGACGGTAACCCTGCGTATCTGACTGAAATGCAGATCTCGCTAAAAGCCGACACCATTAACGCACCGCTCTCTGCGGCCTCTTTTGCCCCACAGCCACATCCGGGTAACTGCGGCAAACAGTTTGTTATTGATAAAGCCGGTTACTGATCACCCGCCGGGCATTGCGGCTGGTGAGTGAGTACGCCAGACTCGCCCCCTGAGCAAATCAGTAAAAACTGCCGCCCGGCCATCTTACCCCCTGCGTGCATCCGGGCGAACCAGATCAAACCGATGGGTGTCGCTGATGGAGTAGTAGGCCGTCGGCCCACCCGCACGCAAAATGGGCTGCGCTTTCGCTGTCTGGTAAATCCCCTCTTCCAGCAACGTTTCGGCAATATGAATGCCAACCACTTCCCCCAATACCAGCCAGGTGTCGACCGGCGTACCATCGGCCCCCGTCAGCTGGATGCACTGCGACAGGCGGCACTCAAAGTTCACCGGGCTTTCCGCCACGCGTGGTGCATTCACCAGTTGGCTGGCAACCGGCGTCAGCCCGGCAAAGGTGAATTCATCTTCACCGTGAGGCAGCGTGGCAGAGGTTTCATTCATCGCTTCGGCCAAATCGCGCGTTGCCAGATTCCAGACAAATTCGCCTGTTTCAGTAATATTACGCACGCTGTCTTTCCAGCCATTGCTGGAAAAACCGATGATCGGTGGGCGGTAGTTGAAACAGTTAAAGAAGCTATACGGGGCAAGGTTCAGCTGACCGTCTTGATCACAGGAAGAGATCCAGCCAATCGGACGCGGGCCAATAATGGCGTTCAGCGGGTCATGCGGCAGGCCGTGCCCCTGAGAAGGTTGGTAGAAGTACATGTTGCTCTCTCATTGGTAGGGCAGACACGAATTACGCTTCGCTCATGGCCCTGATTCAGGACGATCAGCGTAACGCAATCCGTCAGGGATCAGGAACGAATAAATTTCAGCAAATCGTCATTAATCTGATGCTTATGGGTGGTGCAGATACCGTGAGAGCCACCCGCATAGACTTTCAGCTGGGCATCAGGCAGGATCTCCGCAGCCACACGGCCACAGGTATCAATCGGGACAATTTGATCGTCATCACCGTGGATCACAAGCGTAGGGATAGTCATCTTTTTCAGATCTGCGCGCAGGTCAGTTTCCGAAAAAGCGTTGATGCAGTCATACAATGCCTTGATCGATCCCTGTAGCCCCTGCCCGACAAAGCTCTCCCGCACGGCTCTGGACTCTTTCGTCCCCGGGCGGTTATAGCCATAAAACGCGGCGGTCAGCTCATAGAAAAAGGCCGCACGATCGTTAATCACCCCCTCCCGAATACCATCAAACACCTCTTTCGGTACCCCGTTCGGGTTGAAATCGGTTTTGATCATAATCGGCGTCACTGCACCAATCAGCACCGCTTTGGCCACGCGCTGCGTGCCGTGGCGACCAATATAGCGCGCCACTTCACCACCGCCCGTCGAATGGCCGACATGTACGGCATCTTTCAGATTCAGATGCGCCGTTAGTTCAGCCAGGTCGTCAGCGTACTGATCCATATTATGCCCGTCCCACGGCTGTGCAGAACGGCCATGCCCACGCCGGTCATGCGCAATCACACGAAATCCTTTTGACCCCAGAAACAACATTTGATCTTCAAAGGCATCAGCCGTCAGCGGCCAGCCGTGACTGAACACGATGGGTTGCCCGCTTCCCCAGTCCTTAAAATGCAAATAACTGCCGTCTTTCAAGGTAAGTTTGTCGTAATCGCTCATGAGATCTCCTGATTAAGGGACACTGAATGCGGATAGTCGCCTACAAAGGGCGCTTAAAAAGGATAATGCAAATTTGCGAGGGATCACGTTTTTCGCCAAAAATTCATATGACCCATGAATGTGACCTTCATCACTTCAAACTTACGTGCTCAGCCAGTATCATCGGGAGAGTTAAACCCTCGCTGCCAGACGGCGAGGGTTTTCTTTTGGATTGGTTTCTGCGTTACACGCAGCATTAACGACATGGAGTAATAAATGTCCAGACCCACAATTATCATTAATGAACTCGACGCAGAACGTATCGACAGGCTCCTGGAAAAAGCAGAATTCGCTTCTCTCCCGGTGGCCAACGCGCTGAATGAAGAACTCGACCGGGCGCAAATGTGTACGCCTGAGTCCATGCCGCATGACGTGGTGACCATGAACAGCCAGGTGAAATTCCGTAACCTGGCCACCGGCGAAGAGCTGACCCGAACGCTGGTCTACCCGGCTCAGATGACCGACAGCAGCACGCAGCTTTCCGTTCTGGCACCGGTGGGTGCAGCATTGCTTGGGCTGCACACCGGCGATACCATTCACTGGGAATTACCCGGCGGGGCCTCAACCCATCTGGAAGTGCTGGAACTGCTCTACCAGCCAGAAGCCGCAGGCGATTACCTCCGTTAATCCCGGCTGAACACGCGCCAACCCGCATTGTACAGAGGATGCTTCTGCATCCTCTTTCCGGTAATTCACCCAATTTTCCTATACCGCACAAAATCCGCTTAATCCACGCTTAACCTGTTTTGGTGCCGTGGGGACGGTCATGAGTGATGCAATGGTTATCACACTGTTTTTCATCATTTTTATGGCGATTATCGTCATGGCTGTGCTTTATCTTGAGCATCACTGGTAATTCATTTTCTCTTCCTGCCTCGCAAAAACAAAAAATGTCATCGTATGAAAAAGTGCCAGACAGATATCAGAAACCAATATCATTTTGTGCTTGAATGGTTTTAGCGTTTATAAACAAGGAGAAACGGGTATGTATCAGAGAATCATTATGCCGGTTGATGTTTTCGAAATGGAGCTGAGCGACAAGGCCGTACGCCACGCCGAGTTCCTTGCACAGCAGGACGGTGTTATTCATCTTTTGCACGTGTTACCGGGTTCCGCCAGCCTGAACCTGCACCGTTTTGCCGCCGATGTGCGTCGCTTTGAAGAACATCTGCAACACGAAGCTGAAACACGTCTGCAAACAATGGCAGGACACTTCACCATCGATCCCTCTCGCATTAAAACGCACGTCAGGTTCGGCAGCGTGCGTGATGCCGTTAATGAACTGGCTAATGAGCTGAAGGCCGATGTGGTTGTTATCGGTTCACGTAACCCTTCCATTACCACTCACCTGCTTGGCTCCAACGCCTCCAGCGTGATCCGTCATACGCACATTCCGGTGATGGTGGTCAGATAAAAAAAGAGGCCACTTTCGGTGGCCTCTTGCTATTGCAGGTATAGCCTTACTTTCTTTTATTATGCTGTTTTGGTGCGGATCAGATAGTCAAAGGCGCTCAGCGACGCTTTCGCCCCCTCACCTGTCGCGATAATAATCTGTTTGTACGGTACGGTTGTGCAGTCACCCGCCGCAAATATGCCCTTCACACTGGTTTCACATTTCGCGTCAATGATGATTTCGCCCATCCGGTTGCGTTCGACAGCACCTTCCAGCCAGGTGGTATTTGGCAGCAGACCAATCTGAACGAAAATACCCGACAGCGCCACGCTATGCACATCACCGCTCACCCGATCGCGATACGCCAGGCCGGTCACTTTGCTGCCGTCGCCTTTCACTTCCGTCGTCTGCGCATTCAGTACGATGTCGACGTTTTTCAGGCTGCGGACTTTATCCTGCAGCACCTGGTCCGCTTTCATCTCTGGCGCAAACTCCAGCAGGGTGACGTGTTCAACAATCCCCGCCAGGTCGATAGCCGCTTCTACACCGGAGTTACCGCCGCCGATCACCGCCACGCGCTTACCTTTAAACAGCGGACCGTCGCAGTGCGGGCAGTAGGTTACGCCTTTCGTGCGATACTGATCTTCGCCCGGCACGTTCATGTTGCGCCATTTCGCGCCGGTGGCAATGATGATGCTGCGGGCTTTCAGCACTGCACCGGACGCGGTTTCAATCTGGTGCAAACCGCCTTCAACCGCTGCCGGAACCAGTTTACTGGCGCTCTGGCTGTCTATCACATCCACTTCATAGTCGCTGACGTGCGCTTTCAGTGCGCCGGCCAGTTTCTGACCTTCCGTTTTCGGCACGGAGATATAGTTTTCGATGTCCACGGTATCCAGCACCTGACCACCAAAACGTTCCCCCATCAGACCAGTACGAATACCTTTACGTGCGGAGTACACCGCCGCCGCCGCCCCTGCCGGACCGGAACCGACAATCAGCACGTCGTAAGCATCACGCTTATTCAGCTCGTCTGCCGCACGTTTTTCTGCACCGGTATCTACTTTGGCCACGATCTCGGTCAGCGTCATACGGCCCTGGCCGAACGCGTTACCGTTCATATACACCGCCGGAACACCCATCACGTTGCGGTCGGTAATTTCATTCTGGAACGTACCACCATCAATCGCCGTGTGTTTAATGCGAGGGTTCAGGACTGACATCAGGTTCAGCGCCTGCACCACATCCGGGCAGTTGTGGCAGGAGAGCGAGTAATAGGTTTCAAACTCAAAATCACCGTCGATATCGCGGATCTGCTCCAGCAGCGCCTGCGCCTCTTTTGACGGATGACCACCGGTCCACAGCAGCGCCAGCACCAGCGAGGTAAACTCGTGGCCCAGCGGAGAACCGGCAAAACGCGGCCCCTGGTCAGAACCCGGATTGGTGATCAGGAACGACGGCTTACGCACCGCCAGACTGTTGTCTTCTTTGAAGGTGACTTTGTCAGACAGTTCAGCGATTTCAGCCAACAGTTCCTTGATCTCTGCCGATTTCGCGCTGTCGTCCAGCGTGGCAATCAGCTCAACAGGTTTGGTCAGTTTCTCAAGGTAGGCCCTGAGCTGGGTTTTCATGTTGGTGTCGAGCATTGTTATCTCCTGGGCTTAAAACATCATCATGCAAGCGGCCTCACGCGGCTGCCTGAATGCGCTTGCATCATGGACGCTAGTAAGAAATTCGGGTGCTAATGCACCCGTTTTTAAAGGGGATTATTTCCTGAGTATTTCGTGTCACAGCAAGGCGGCGAGTGGGCGAGTCCCCGGGAGCTTACATCAGTAAGTGACCGGGGTGAGCACGCGACGCCAACGCGGCTGTGGCGCGAAAGACGACGGAAATTTAGATTTTACCGACCAGGTCCAGGGATGGTGCTAAGGTCGCTTCGCCTTCTTTCCATTTCGCCGGGCATACTTCGCCAGGGTGAGAAGCCACATACTGAGCCGCTTTCACTTTACGCAGCAGATCAGACGCATCACGGCCGATACCTTCAGCGGTCACTTCGATAGCCTGGATAATGCCCTGCGGGTCAACAACGAAGCTGGCACGATCGGCCAGACCTTCATCTTCACGCATATTGTCGAAGTTACGGGTCAGAGCACCCGTCGGGTCACCGATCATCGCGTATTTGATTTTAGCGATGGTTTCAGAGCTGCCGTGCCATGCTTTGTGGGTGAAGTGGGTATCGGTAGACACAGAGTAAACGTCCACACCCAGCTTCTGCAGTTCTTCGTAGTGATCTGCTACGTCGCCCAGTTCGGTCGGGCAAACGAAGGTGAAGTCAGCCGGATAGAAGAAGAACACGCTCCAGCGGCCTTCGGTATCTTTCTCGGTGACTTCCACGAATTCACCGTTTTTGAACGCCTGGTTTTTGAAAGGTTTAATTTTGGTGTTAATCAAAGACATCTGTACTTCCTCCGTGTTTTCGTTGAGATGTAAGGTAACGAACTTTCCCTGAGTGGGCTAATGCGTTTGCTTTATCAAATCAATCAGCCATACCTAACAACCCGGGTGGGAAGATAGGGTGAAAGGAGTTTCAGGAAAGCCAAACGTAAAAAGGCCGCCTCAATGGGCGGCCCTGATACCTGAACTCCCCGTAGGTACATTCAGTGCCAGCCGAAGCTGGCATTGCGTTGCGCTCTACTTACCCGGTACTCAGGCCGTAATAGCGCGTTGATTACAACACCCGTACACACTCAGGGCAATCCATCTCCCCCGCGTTCCTGCCTATGATTGTGATAGGTAAGGCCGAATACCCGGTTGCGTGACATTATATTATTCATCAAATGAATAATGAGAGACATTTCCAGTACAATTCTAATTAAATTAAAAAGTAAATAAGCAACCGAAAAACAACCTCAATATCATTATTTAAAACCAGACACTCTTTTAAAGATAATTTTATCTTAACTTCTTTTTCAGAACTATTTTATTTATCTGCCGGCATGATACATTAAGTATGTTTTAAACTATTATTAAGCAGGCTAATCACAAGGATTGTAAATGATTCGCTTCAATCTATAGTTAATACAAATGTGGCAACAACACGACAACGAATCAATATCAGGAAGAAACATGGCTAACCTATATGATCTTAAAAAGTTTGACCTCAATCTTTTAGTCATTTTTGAGTGTATTTATCAACATCTTAGCATTAGTAAGGCTGCTGAAACGCTCTACATTACCCCTTCAGCTGTGAGCCAGTCTCTGCAACGTTTGCGCAATCTACTCAATGACCCACTTTTTATTCGTTCAGGTAAGGGGATCACGCCAACAACCGTCGGCGTAAACCTGCATCATCATCTCGAACAGAACCTTAACCAGCTTGAGCAGACAATCAGCATCATGCACCACAGCGGGATGAAGAAGACTTTTGTGATTTATTGCCCACAATTTTTGACACCAGAAGTCCTTCTTCCTCCCATAAAGCTGCTTATGGAAAAACATAACAATGAGATTGAACTGCGGGATGTTTTGGTTTCGCAGGACTCAGCGGAAGACCTCCTGGCCTATCGTAAGGCGGATTTGGTCTTTTCGTTTTACCCTCTGAACAACCGCTCAATCTCCTGCAACGTGTTCCATAAGCTGCAAATGAACCTCGTCTGCCGCCAGGATCACCCGCGAATCGGTACGGCCGCAACGCGGGAGGAGTTGTTAAACGAGAAATTCACGGCCTACATCAGCGATGAACAGGGTGCCAAAACATACCGGGACGACATTGAACGTTTATTACCCGAAAGAGATATCGGCTATCGGAGTGATTCTTATCTTTCTATATTATCCGTACTCAGTGTCTCAAACCTGATTGGTATTGTTCCCGCTACGGCGTTCAAACAATATGGTGAAGCCTTAGGCCTGAAGATGATTGAGTCAGACATTTCCATTCCGTCAATTGATATTTATATTATGTACAATCGCTCGGCACTTAACAGCACGGTATTTTCTAATTTCATTGAAGACATAAATATGTTGTGACCTCTTACCCGGTCACTTAGCTGTGGTGGCCGGGTACCCAATATATCACTCCAACTTATCGTTCCAGACTCTTTCACACATCCTCTAACCCATTGAAAAAATAAATGATATTATCCACCTCTGTTAATAGACAGCGTTGGCCCAGCGTACATAACTCAGGAAGAGGATGAAAATGTCATTATATAAACTCTCGCTTAACCAGAATGTCCTCAATGCGACGCAGGAACGAATGACCTGGACTCTCGAAAATTTTGCCAGAGTGTGTATTTCATTTTCTGGAGGAAAGGACTCGACTGTTATGCTTTACCTTGCCTGTGAATGCGCTCGCCGGATGCGGCGAAAAATTGACGTCCTGTTCATTGACTGGGAAGCACAATTTACCTCTACCATCCAGCATATTGAAAATATGCGAACCCACTTTCACGATGTAATAGATAATTTCTGGTGGGTGGCTCTTCCCCTGACAACACAAAACTCCCTGTCTCAGTTTCAGCCGGAATGGCAGTGCTGGGAAGCGGGTACAAACTGGGTCCGGCAGCCACCGTCCGATGCCATTACCGATCCTGGCTATTTCGATTTCTACCAGCAGGGGATGACGTTTGAAGCCTTTGTCCGTGCATTTTCCGAATGGTTCTCTCAAAACCGCCCTGCCGCCGTTATGATCGGTATCCGTGCTGATGAATCCTACAACCGCTTCCTGGCCATCGCTAACGCGCGCAAGCTGCGCTTTGCCGATGATAAACCCTGGACCACGGTGGCACCCGGCGGGCACGCCTGGTATGTCTACCCGATCTATGACTGGAAAACCGCGGATATCTGGACATGGTTTGCAAAAACCGGTTCGAGCTATAACACATTGTACGACCTGATGTATCAGGCAGGGGTCCCCCTGCGCTACATGCGCATTTGTGAACCTTTTGGCCCCGAGCAACGCCAGGGGCTATGGCTCTATCATGTTGTCGAACCCGAGCGGTGGGCGGCCATGTGCGAACGCGTCAGCGGTGTCAGGAGCGGAGGTATCTATGCCGGTCACGACAATCATTTCTATGGCCACCGCAAAATTCTCAAACCGGCCCACCTTAGCTGGCAGGAATACGCCCTTTTGCTGCTCGACAGCATGCCACAACACACATCAGAACATTACCGCAACAAAATTGCCGTGTATTTGCACTGGTACCGCAAAAAAGGCATGCCCGATATTCCCGAAACGCAGGAAGGGGATATTGGCTCAAAGGATATTCCCTCGTGGCGGCGCATCTGCAAGGTACTTCTGAATAATGACTACTGGTGCCGGGCATTGTCTTTTAGCCCCAATAAACCAAAGCACTATCAGCGATACAGCGACCGGATAAAATCAAAACGTATGGAATGGGGGATCTTATGCAACAACGATTAATCAACGAAATGAATAGCTATCTACAGTCTCTTCCGGAAGAGCAGCGCATTGACGCGCTCAATACCTTTCGCAAGGCGCTACATGAAAATAGCCCTTTTCGCGATCAGCCCGTTGACTGTGTTTTGTGGATTAAACAGGAAGATATCACCGCCAATGATTACAATCCCAACAACGTTGCGCCCCCGGAAAAACGGCTGCTCAGCCAGTCGCTGGAGCTGGACGGTTTCACGCAGCCTATCGTGGTGACAGAAGATCAACCGCAGCATTATGAAATTGTCGATGGTTTTCATCGTCATGAAATTGGCAAAAAGAAAACAACGCTTAAAAAGCAGCTTAAAGGGTATCTTCCGGTAACCTGTCTGCGTAAAGAACGACAGGAGAGGATTGACCGGATGGCTGCGACCATTCGCCACAACCGTGCGCGCGGTCGCCACCAGATAAACGCCATGTCTGACATTGTGCGTGAGCTGGCGCTGTTGGGCTGGAGCGATGAGAAAATCGGGAAAGAGCTTGGTATGGACTGCGACGAAGTCCTGCGCCTGAAGCAGATCAACGGCCTGCTGGAACTGTTTGCAGACCGTCGCTACTCAGAAGCCTGGACGGTGAAATAATCAGAGCGTATTCAGACGCTCTGCCGCCGCGAGAAGCGTCGACTCCTGTTTCGCAAAACAGAGACGGATCAGTTTATGCGGGAAGGGGTCGGCGCTGAAAACCGACAGCGGAATAGCCGCCACGCCCACCTCTTTAGTCAGCCACTGACAGAAGCTCACATCATCCAGATCCGAAATGGCGCTGTAGTCCGCCAGCAGGAAATACGTCCCTTCACAGGGCAAAATCTCCAGGCGACTTTGGTTGAGCGCATTCACAAACCGATCCCGGCGCGTGCGGTAAAACCCGGACAAGTCACGATAATGCGCTGGCTCAGCGCGCAGCATATCGGCCAGCGCCAGCTGAGCAGGCGTGTTCACAGCAAACGTCAGGTACTGGTGCACTTTACGCAGTTCTGCGCTAATTGCGGCCGGAGCCACGCAGTACCCCACTTTCCAGCCAGTCATGTGGTAGGTTTTACCAAAGGACGAAACGGCAATGGCGCGCTCCCGCAGCTGCGGATGTGCCAGCACACTGGCATGCCCTTCAGAGGCAAAGCAGATGTGCTCATACACTTCATCGCTCAGCACAAAGATTTCACGTTCAGCAATGGCCTGCCATAACGCGGTGAAATCCGCTTTTTGCCATACCGTCGCGGACGGGTTGTGCGGCGTATTAAGGATCACCAGACGGGTTTTCTCACTCAGTAATGCGGCAAAAGCCTGCCAGTCCGGGCGGAAATGCGGCGGCTGCAGCGCCACGCGTTTCACCACGCCGCCGGACAGCGCAACGGCGGGCGCATAGCTGTCGTAACATGGTTCAAAGCAGATCACTTCGTCACCCTGACGCACCAGGGCCGTAATGGCTGCATACAGTGCTTCGGTCGCCCCTGCGGTCACCGTGATGTCGCTGTTCGCGTCTGGCTTATAGCCATACAGCTCCGCGGTTTTATCAGCAATGGCGTCGCGCAGCACCTGTGCCCCCGTCATTGGTGCATACTGGTTTGCGCCCTGTGCAACGTGGTATGCCAGGCGCTCCTGCAAGTATTTCGGGCCGTCAAAATCCGGGAACCCCTGTGAGAGGTTAATGGCGTTATGCTGCTGTGCCAGCGCACTCATTTGCGTAAAGATGGTCGTCCCCAGCTTGGGAAGCTTACTCTGCGGAATCAATGCGTTATTGCTCATTGTGTCGTGCCTGCCTGTAATACTTATGTTGCTGCCACTATAACACGATGTTAGTCTTTGGCAATCAAGACGCTTAGACGTCTATATGCTATAAATATTCCTGACCGAAAGGGGTAAAAGGAACATGACAGACAACCTGCAACTCACACACCTGGTTGACGCCTGCCGCTGGATTGGCGCAAAAGGCTGGGCTCCGGCAACCGGCGGCAACATGTCAGTACGCCAGGACGAACACCTGTGCTGGCTCAGCGAATCCGGCAAAGACAAAGGCAGCCTCACAACCGGAGATTTTCTGCAGGTGGAGATCGCCACCAACCGCGCGCCGTCTGGCCGTAAGCCGTCGGCAGAAACCGGGCTACATACGCTGATCTACCGTCTGTTCCCGGAGGCCAACGCCGTTCTGCACGTCCACACCGTTAACGCCACGGTACTCTCCAGGCTGGTCAAAGAAACAGAGCTAAAAATTAGCGGTTTTGAAATGCAAAAATCCCTCACCGGGCAAACCACCCATCTGGATACGGTTGCCATCCCGGTGTTTGATAACGACCAGGATATTGACGCCCTCGCCTCTCGAATCGCTCATTACGCACAGGAACGCCCACTTAATTATGGTTTTCTTCTGCGTGGTCATGGCTTAACCTGCTGGGGACGTGACGTGGCAGAAGCCCGCCGTCATCTGGAAGGATTAGAATTCTTATTTGAATGTGAAATGCGTTTACGACAACTGGAGAGAGTATGATTCGCGCGATTGTGACGGATATTGAAGGGACGACCAGCGATATCCGTTTTGTCCATGATGTTTTGTTCCCTTATGCGCGTGAGCGACTGGCGGCCTTCGTGACCGCCCAGCAATACGCCGAACCGGTCAAATCGATTCTGGACAACCTGCGTGATGAAATCAGCAATCCGCATGCCAGCGCCAGCGAGCTTACCGACGCGCTGTTTGCCTTTATGGATGAAGACCGTAAATCGACCGCACTGAAGGCCCTGCAGGGGATCATCTGGCATGACGGCTACGTCAACGGCGACTTTACCGGCCATCTCTATCCGGATGTGCTCCCTGCGCTGGAAAAATGGAAGGCACAAGGCATTGATCTCTATGTTTATTCCTCTGGCTCCGTCGCGGCGCAGAAACTGTTATTTGGCTACAGTGACGAAGGTGATATTACTCATCTGTTCAGCGGTTACTTTGATACCCACATTGGTGCCAAGCGCGACGTCCAGTCTTACCAGACTATTGCAACGCAAACAGGGATCCCCCCGTCGCAGATCCTGTTCCTGTCTGATATTCATCAGGAGCTGGACGCCGCTGAGCAGGCAGGTTTTCGCACCCTGCAGCTGATTCGCGGTGATGATGACGGCGCAAGTCATCATCATCAGGTACACCAGTTTGACGAGATTAATCCGGAGCAGATCCCTTCATGAGCGCATTAACCATTTATTCCGATAAAGACGCCAGCAAGCACCAGTGGCACAGCACCAATGCCGCAGAGATCGCCCAACAGCTCAACGCCAAAGGTGTGCGTTTTGAACGCTGGGCCGCGGATCGTGATTTAGGCCGCGATCCTGCGCCCGAAACGGTGATCAATGCCTATCAGCATGCGATCGACAAACTGGTGGCGGAAAAAGGTTACCAGAGCTGGGACGTGATCAGCCTGCGAGCCGATAACCCGCAGAAAGAAGCATTGCGCGCGAAGTTCCTGAGCGAGCACACCCACGGCGAAGACGAAGTGCGCTTCTTCGTTGAAGGCGCAGGCTTGTTCTGCCTGCACATCGGCGATGAGGTGTATCAGGTGCTGTGCGAGAAAAACGACCTGATCTCGGTGCCTGCAGGCACGCCGCACTGGTTTGATATGGGTTCAGAGCCGAACTTTACCGCCATTCGTATTTTCGATAACCCCGAGGGCTGGATTGCGCAGTTTACCGGGGATGATATTGCGGATGGGTATCCGAAACTCGCATGACGCTTTAGCGCCCTCTCCCAGTGGGAGAGGGCGTCCAGAAGCACTACCGTTTCAGCCCCTTCACATACGCCACCAGCTGATCCAGCACAATCCCCCACCCTTCGTGGAAGCCCATTTGTTCATGCTGTTCACGAATTTCTGCCGATGGATGGCGCGCAATCGCCGTATAGCGGGTTTTGCCTTCACCCGCATCTTCGAGCAGCAGGATTGCCGTCATAAACGGTTTCTCCGCCGGTTTCCAGTCTTCGGTGTAACCGTCGGTAAAGACCAGTTTCCTGCCTGGG
The DNA here is from genome assembly GCF_014103115.1 of Enterobacter sp. RHBSTW-00901. Classification (NCBI taxonomy): domain Bacteria; kingdom Pseudomonadati; phylum Pseudomonadota; class Gammaproteobacteria; order Enterobacterales; family Enterobacteriaceae; genus Enterobacter; species Enterobacter sp. RHBSTW-00901. Next base: position 4,093,625 of record NZ_JABXPB010000001.1, on the reverse strand, counting down.
TCAATTTCGAGGAAAACGCCCTTGTTGTCCATCCGCTGACCATCCACCTCAAACACGGTGTTGAACCGCCCACCCACACGCAGGTCGAGGTCACATTCGGTCACCTTATGGGGAACAGGAATAAAGAAGTTTTTGATGTGCTCTGGCGTCGTCCAGCAGAGCCACAGCAGGTCGCGTGGTGCATCCACCACGCGTTCCAGTTTTAAGTCAGTACTGGGATCAAGAGTCACGTTTGGCTCCTCTTTTTTAGGGAAACCCTTAAAGGATAGCCGGACTCAGGCAAATTTCCCTTTCGCAACCTCTTCTGGCGTAACGACGCCCGTATCCAGCACCCAGGCGCTGATGAGCGACGCAGGCGTAACGTCAAATGCCGGGTTATACACCGGCGCGTTTTCCGGTGCCCACTGCACCGAACCGAAGCTCCCGGCCACGCCCGTCACTTCACTGGCCGCACGCTGTTCAATGGGGATCGCCTCACCGTTCGGGCAATCCGGGTCAAGCGTGGTATGCGGAGCAGCCACGTAGAACGGGATACCGTGGAATTTCGCCAGCACCGCCAGCGAATAGGTACCGATTTTGTTCGCCACATCGCCGTTGGCGGCAATGCGGTCAGCGCCCACCCACACGGCGTCCACCAGCCCTTTTGCCATCAGGCTGGCGGCCATCGAATCGGTAATCAGCTGATACGGCACGCCCAGTTCACCCAGTTCCCAGGCGGTCAGTCTGCCACCCTGCAGCAATGGACGGGTTTCATCTACCCAGACGTTGTTGACGTTGCCTTGCTGATGCGCGCGGGCAATCACTCCCAGCGCCGTCCCCACACCTGCCGTTGCCAGCCCGCCAGTATTACAGTGGGTCAGCAACTGACTGCCGGGCTTCACCAGTGTGCTACCGGCTTTCGCGATGGCATCGCAAAGCTGCCTGTCTTCGTCGATCAGGTGCAGTGCTTCAGCCACCAGGGCAGGAACGAAATCTTCTCGCCACAGTGCTTGCTTCATGCGGTCAAGGTTGTTCATCAGATTCACCGCCGTCGGACGCGCAGCGCGCAGCGTCTCCAGCGCCGCCGCCAGCGCGTCGCGGTTGTTGCCCTTTTCCGCCAACAGGGCCAGAAGCACGCTTGCAGAAAGACCAATCAGTGGCGCACCACGCACACGCAGGGCATGAATATGGCCGACCAGCGCCGCTGTCGTGGAGGCATCCAGCCAGCGTTTCTCCTGCGGAAGTGCCTGTTGATCAAGAATAAATAGCTGATTATCCACCACCCGCAGGCTGGTCGTCTGTAATGTCTGCATGTCGTTAATTCCCTGTTGCGTTGTTGTAGCACATTGTGTCAGGATGAAGTCCAGATGTATAGACGTCTAAATGTCTTTATCAGCAAAACCAATGAGGAACCGGCAATGTCGCAATATCACACCTTTACCGCCCAGGACGCCGTGGAGTATGCCAGGCAGTTTGGCGGCCTCGATAACCCATCATCGCTGGTAGAGGCGCAGGAAGTGGGCGACGGTAACCTCAATCTGGTGTTCAAAATTTTCGATAATGACGGTGTAAGCCGCATCATCGTCAAGCAGGCACTGCCCTATGTGCGCTGCGTGGGTGAATCCTGGCCGCTGACGCTGGATCGCGCCCGTCTGGAAGCGCAAACCCTGGTCGAGCACTATCAGCACTGCCCGCAGCACACCGTTAAAATTCACCACTATGACCCGGCACTGGCGGTAATGGTGATGGAAGATCTTTCCAGCCATCGCATCTGGCGCGGGGAGTTGATCAACAACAACGACTACCCGCAGGCTGCACGCCAGCTGGGTGAATATCTCGCCCAGACGCTGTTCCACACCAGCGACTTTTATCTGCATCCGCACGAGAAAAAAGCACAGGTCGCGAAATTCATTAACCCGGAGATGTGCGAGATCACCGAAGATCTGTTCTTCAACGATCCGTACCAGCTCCACGAGCGCAACAATTACCCGGCCGGGCTGGAAAATGACGTCGCCACCCTGCGCGATGACGCCCAGCTGAAAATTGCCGTGGCGTCCCTGAAGCACCGCTTCTTCTCCCAGGCTGAAGCGTTGCTGCACGGGGACATTCACAGCGGCTCAATTTTCGTGGCGGATGGCAGTCTGAAAGCTATCGACGCCGAGTTCGGTTACTTCGGCCCGATCGGTTTTGACGTGGGCACCGCCATCGGTAACCTGCTGCTGAACTTCTGCGGCCTGCCGGGGCATCTGGGCATTCGCGATGCCGCGGCCGCCCGTGAACAGCGTCTGACCGATATTCAGGTACTGTGGAATACTTTCGCGGAACGCTTCCTGGCGCTGGCAAACGAGAAAACCCGTGATGCCGCGCTTAGCGCACCGGGATATGCCTCTGAATATCTGAAAAAGGTGTGGAAGGACGCGATTGGTTTCTGCGGTACCGAACTGATCCGCCGCAGCGTGGGGCTTTCCCACGTGGCGGATATCGACACCATTCAGGACGATGCCATGCGCCACGAATGCCTGCGCCACGCCATTACGCTTGGCAAAGCACTGATTGTGATTGCCGGACGCATCGACAGTGTGGAAGAACTGGTGGCGCGGGTGCGTCAGTACAGCTGATTTTCTCCCTCTCCCTGTGGGAGAGGGTTCGGGTGAGGGCATCTGACCGCTCTCATCCCAAATACTCAATCACCGACAACCCGCCGTTATAATCCGTGCTGTAGATAATCCCCTGTGCATCCACAAATACATCACACGACTGGATCACCTGCGGGCGATTCGGACGCGTATCCATCATCCTCTCCGGCGCTGCAGGTACCAGCGCACCGGTTTCAACGGGACGATACGGGTTCGAAATATCGTACGCGCGCACGCCTGCATTCTGATATGTCGCGAAAATCAGCGTTGAGCTGACAAAGCTTCCGGGTCGATTCTCGTGAAGATTATGCGGGCCAAAATGCGCGCCTTTTGCCACGTAGTCGATTTCCTCCGGCTGCGGAAAAGTAGAGATACTGACCGGGTTGGACGGCTCACGAATATCAAACAGCCAGATCAGCTTCTCGCCATCTTCCTGGTTATCGAGTACCGCTTCATCCAGCACCACCAGCAGGTCGCGGTCCGGTAACGGCAGCGCGGTATGCGTGCCGCCACCAAACGGTGGGCTCCAGTTGCGATGACTAATCAGCTTCGGCCGGGTTCTGTCTTTTACGTCCAGCAATGTTAGCCCACCATCGCGCCAGCTCCCATAGGCGGTATCACCGGCGATAATCGCGTGGTGCAGCGCATAGCGTTTACCTTCCGGCCAGTCCGGCTGTTCACCTTCGGCCTGGTGCATCCCCGGCAGCCACCAGCGCCCCGCCACTTCAGGTTTACGCGGATCGGCCAGATCGATGGTCAGGAAAATGTAATCGGCAAATCCGTCGAGCAGCGCTGAAACGTACGCCCAGCGCCCACCGACGTACCAGATGCGGTGAATGCCAATGCCGTTAAGCGACAGAAAACCAATTTCACGCGGCTTATCCGGCGTGGAGATATCAAATACGCGCAGCCCGGCGCTCCAGCCCTGGTCCAGGACATCACTAACGGTTTCCCCCACCTGACGGGTGTAGTAAACCTTCTCATCCGCGAAACGGGCATCGGCAAACAGATCCCGGGCGTTAATCACCAGCAGCAGGTCGTCGTGCGCCTGAAGATGCACATTCCAGGTGCCAGGCGGCGCAGGCACATAACCTGCAGCTTTGGGATTTTTCGGGTCGCGCACGTCCACAATCGAAAAGCCTTGCGACACCATATGACCGATGTACGCAAAACCGCGATGCACCATCAGCTGTACGCCATCCGGTCGACCACCCTGGTCACTATGGCCAATCAGCCGCATATTGCGGCTGTATTCGGGCGCTGGAAGCACGCTCATTTATTTTTCGCTTCCAGCGTCGCAAACCACGGCGCGATAAAATCTTCGGTCTGACCCCAGCCCGGAATGATTTTACCCAGCGACGCCACGTTCACCGCGCCTGGCTGCGCGGTCAGCAGCGCCTGAGGAATAGCAGCCGCTTTAAAATCGTAGGTCGCAGGCGTGGTTTCACCGGCAATCTTGTTGGCAATCAGACGCACGTTGGTGGCACCAATCAGCTTCGGATCCACCGCCACACTCACTTTCCACGGGCTACCGGATTCACGCATCAGCTGCAGATCCTGGTTGGAAATGTCGATACTGTAGAGTTTGATTTCGGTACGGCCGTTCTCTTTCAGGGCTTTGTAAGCGCCCTGGCTGAAGGCATCCCAGGTTCCCCAGATGGCGTCGATTTTGCCTTTCGGGTATTTCGCCAGAATCGCCCCCACTTTGTTGGCAGTATCGCCCTGCACGTCAGAAGACACCGCACCGATAGATTCCAGCTCTTTGATGCCCGGGTATTGCTTTTGCAGTGCTTTATACGCCGTCAGGCGACGTTCCATCGGCGGGAAGCCTGCTACCCACAGCTTCACGATATTGGCTTTGCCGTTGAAATCTTTCGCTAACTGGCCGAAGGAGAGGTTGGTCAGGGACGCGTCGTCCTGCCGGGTGACCGTCACACCCGGGATTTCGCCGTTGACGGCAGTATCAAACACCGAGACTTTGATGCCCGCATCCACCGCTTTTTTCACCAGCGCGGTCGCATACGGATCACGCCCCTGAGAGAGAATAATCCCGTCATATTTCTGGCTGATCGCCTGGTTGACGAAGTCCTGGAATTTGGCGTCATCACCGTTACTTAAAAAGGTGCTGACTTTAAAGCCGAGCTTCTTCCCTTCCTGAACCGCCCCGGCAACAAACTGCGTGGTGTTGTCATCAGAGCCAAGATTACGGATCACCGCAATGCGGATCGGGCCTTCGTGGTTTGCAATCGCGGCCGGAACCGCCGCAGATGTCGCCGCGAAACCCGGCAGAGAAGTCAGTAACCCTAATGCCACCAATGAGAGTGCGATTTTTTTCATTCTGTTATCCCGTTGTGTTGTTATAAATCGTTAACGTTTTTGTATGTAGGTAATCGCCAGCGCCACGGCGAGCACCAGCCCTTTTATAATGTCCATTGCGTAGTACGGCACCGAAAGCATCACCAGACCGTTCGACAGCACGCCAAGAATGACCGCTCCCACCAGCGTCCCGAGCGCGTTCGGTTTACCTGACCCGGCCAGTGAGAAACCAATCCACGCTGCCGCCACCGCATCCATCAGATAACCACCACCGGCATTCACCTGCGACGAGCCAATGCGCGAGGCCAGCAAAATGCCGCCCAACCCTGCCAGCAGAGAGGCAATCACGTAGGCCGCCACTTTGTAGCGCGTGGTGCGAATACCGGAGAGGCGTGCCGCCTCCGGGTTGCCGCCAATGGCATACATACGGCGGCCGTGGGTGGTCAGCGACAGAGCGAGCTGTGCCAGCACTGTCACCACCAGCATGATAATCACGATGGTCGGTACCTGCCCCAGCAGGCTGAACGTCGCCGGAATGGTTCCTTCGGCCATATCGCCGCCCGGCAGCACCATGTTCTCGGTAATCGAACCACCATAGCTGTAGGTCATCGCCACACCCTGAATCACAAACAGGCTGGCCAGCGTGGCCAGCATGTCCGGAATACGCAGGATGACGATCAGAAACGCATTGAACAGCCCTACCAGCGTACAGAGCGCAAGGGTGATCAGAATCGATTCGGTGGTGCCGAAGCCGTGCCAGACGAACAGCGAAATCACCAATGCGTTAGCCAGCGATGCGGTTGATCCCACAGAGAGATCAAACCCACCGATGGTCAGCGAAACCGACACGCCAATGGCGATCACCGTTACAATGGCAATCGAGCGCAGAATATTGATGATGTTGTTCGGATCGAGGAAGTTGTCCGATGCCAGGCCAAAGACGGCCACCAGCGCGACGACGGTCAGCAACATGCCCCACTTATAGAGAAAATCAAAAATTTGCTGACGGCCAGATGCCGCCGCCGTTACTGAAAGGGCTTTGCTCACGACGCCGTTCCTCCGGTTGAATAGTAAAGTAGTGTCTCTTCACGGGCCTCAGCCCCGGCAATTTCCGCCACGATGCGTCCATCCCACAGCACACAAATGCGGTCGCACAGCCCCACCAGTTCAGCGAATTCACCGGAGGCGTAAATCACCCCTTTGCCCTCGCGTGCCAGGCCGTCGATAAGCCTGAACAGATCGGTTTTGGCTTTCACATCCACGCCTTTCGTCGGCTCGTCAAACATTAAAACGCTGGCATCGTTACGCAGCCATTTTCCGATAGCGACCTTCTGCTGGTTGCCACCGGAAAGACGCCGCAGTACCTGCCCCGGCCCTCGCGCCCGTATCCCTACGCGGGCAATGACCTCTTCCGCCCAGCGCCACGCCTGGCGATGACCGAACAGACTCCAGCGCGAGAAGCTGTTATCCGCCGTCACCGCCAGATTCACGCTCACCGGCTCATCAATAAAGATGCCCTCTTTACGCCGTTCTTCAGGCACCAGCGCCAGACCGCGCAGCACCGAGTCTGCCGGGTCGCGCGGCTGCCAGGGCTGATGGTTCAGTTCACCGCGCGCCACGCGGCTTTTCGTGGCACCAAACAGCGCTTTACAGAGTTCGGTTTTACCCGCCCCCGCCAGCCCGGCAATGCCGAGGATCTCCCCTTTACGCAGATGCAGAGAGATATCCTTCAGCAACGCGTCGTCGTGTAGCCCTTCCACCCGCAGCAATGTCTCTTCGCTGTGAGGCGGACGCGCAGGCGGATAGATATCGCTCAGCACGTGGCCGAGCATCTTCTCGACAATGTCTTCACCGCTGAGATCCGCCATCGGGCCGGACTCAATCAGCCTGCCGTCGCGCAGTACCGTCAGGGTGTCGCAGATGGCTTTCAGCTCATGAATATGGTGGGAGATAAACACCACGCCAATGCCCTGCTGTTGCAGGCGTCTTACCACGGCAAACAGGCGTTCGCTCTCGTGGCTATCCAGCGGCGCAGTAGGCTCATCCAGAATTAAAAAACGGCAGTGGTGCGACAGCGCCCGCGCCAGCAAAATCTGCTGCTTTTCAGCCAGCGTGCAGCTGTCGATAGCGCGGCGAACATCAAGGGAAACATCCAGCTGAGCCAGCGCCTGTCTCGCCTGCTGGCGGATAGCGCGCCAGTTATAGCGGTGTCCCGGCTGTGCCAGCTGGTCGAGCATGATATTTTCGGCAATGCTCAACCCCGGGATCAGCGCGACGTCCACTTCCTGCTGTACCAGGTGGACCCCCAGCCGTTTTGCATCGAGAGGCTCACGGATCGTCACCGGCTGGTTGTTAATGCAGATCTCTCCTTCATAATGATCGTGAGTCCCGCACAACACCGCCATCAGCGTCGATTTCCCCGCACCGTTTGCTCCGGTCAGCGCATGCACGGAACCGCCGGTTAACGTGAAGTCCACGCGCGACAACGCCTGAAAACCGGAAAAGGCCAGGCTGATACCGCGCATCTCAAGGCGACTGGAAACCATCCGCGTAAAATCCTTCATTAATATTTTGATTTATTGAATTTTTCACAGCTCCGGTTGACTGACAACGACGGAAAAGGCATAAGATAAAGCCAAATATTATTAGCCATCTGGATGTCCAGACATAACATCGGGTTAGCGCGCCCTAAAAAAGGAAAACCACATGAGCAATACCGATATCCGTGTCGTACCCGGCCCGGCAAACTACTTCTCTCACCCCGGAAGCTTTGCGCATCTGAATGATTTCTTTACCCCGGAACAGCTTTCCCGCGCGGTGTGGATCTACGGCGAACGCGCAATCGAAGGTGCCCGCCCCTTCCTGCCGGAGAGCTTTAACGCACCAGGTGCAAAACATCTGCTGTTTAAAGGTCACTGCAGCGAGCGTGACGTCACCCACCTGGTGAATCGCTCCGGCGGTGATGCCAGTGTGGTGATTGGCGTTGGCGGCGGCGCACTGCTCGATACCGCCAAAGCGGTGGCACGCCGTCTGGGTGTGCCGGTTGTCGCCATTCCGACCATCGCTGCCACCTGCGCCGCGTGGACGCCACTTTCCGTGTGGTATAACGACGCCGGTCAGGCGCTACAGTTTGAGATTTTCGACGATGCCAATTTCCTGGTGCTGGTGGAGCCGCACATCATTCTTAACGCCCCGGCGGAATACCTGCTGGCGGGCATCGGCGATACGCTGGCGAAGTGGTACGAAGCGGTGGTCCTGGCTCCTCAGCCTGAAAAGCTGCCGCTGACCGTACGTCTGGGGATCAACGGTGCGCTGACTATCCGCGATGTCCTGCTGGAGCACAGTGAAGAAGCCCTGGCCGACCAGCAGCGTGGCGAACCGACGCAGGCGTTCAGGGATGTGGTGGACGCGATTATTGCCGGTGGCGGTATGGTCGGCGGTCTGGGTGAACGCTATACCCGCGTGGCGGCTGCACATGCGGTACATAACGGTTTAACCGTGTTGCCGCAGACGGAACAATACCTGCACGGTACCAAAGTGGCCTACGGGATCCTGGTGCAAAGCGCCCTGCTCGGCCAGGACGACGTACTGGCACAGCTGGTGGCGGCATATCAGCGCTTTAACCTGCCGACCCGGCTTCGTGAGCTGGATGTCGATATCAACAACCGCGACGAACTGGACAAGGTCATTGCCCATACCCTGCGCCCGGTAGAGTCGATTCACTTTTTACCGGTTGAGCTAACCCCTGACGTTCTGCGCGCTGCGTTTGAGAAGGTAGAATCCTTCAACCGTTAATAGCGTCGACCGTCTATACCTAATGATGATTCTCACCACTTTCTCAACGAGGTCATCATGCAGATCGATTTAACAGGTAAAAAGGCGCTGGTTACCGGTGCCAGCCGTGGGCTGGGTCGTGCGATTGCCCTATCGCTGGCGCGCGCCGGTGCCGATGTGATTATTACGTATGAAAAATCCGTCGATAAAGCCCATGCAGTCGCCGATGAGATAAAGGCGCTCGGGCGGCATAGCGAGGCCATTCAGGCTGACAGTGCCAGCGCACGGGCCATTCAGGATGCCGTCACGAATGCTGCACGCTCCCTCGGTGGGCTGGATATTTTGGTCAACAACGCCGGGATTGCGCGCGGCGGCCCGCTGGAGTCCATGACGCTGGCAGACATTGACGCCCTGATCAACGTCAATATTCGCGGCGTGGTGCTAACCACCCAGGAAGCGCTGGTGCATATGTCCGACGGCGGGCGCATTATCAACATCGGCAGCTGTCTGGCAAACCGCGTGGGAATGCCTGGCATTTCAGTCTATTCGATGACCAAATCTGCACTTAACTCCTTCACCCGTGGCCTGGCTCGCGATCTGGGGCCACGCGGCATTACCGTTAACCTTGTGCATCCTGGCCCAACAAACAGTGATATGAACCCGGAAGACGGTGAACAGGCTGAAGCGCAGCGTCAGATGATTGCCGTGGGTCATTACGGCCAGCCGGAAGACATCGCTGCCGCCGTCACCTTCCTCGCAAGCCCGGCTGCCGGACAGATCTCCGGCACGGGGCTGGACGTGGACGGGGGGTTGAACGCCTGATCGCAAATTTACTGCACACCTCTGTCGCCTGGCGGAGGTGTTTTCGAGCCGTCACGAAGGTTCGCATTTTGCCTCTACCCCCCGCAGTTTCTCCGCTCTACAGTGCCCCATAAGAAATTCAGAATTTATCTAATAGTCTTATTATTTCCTTATATTTTGTGTGGGCGTACAGTGGAGGTACGGATGAAGATTGTCTGGTCAAATGGTGCAAAGAAAGCGCTTACCAAAATCGATGGCCGTTATCATCGGCGCATTGAGGTTAAGCTCGCAGAGCTGGATGACCGTTCGGCTCCCCGATCCGATATCAAAAAAATATCGGTTTCAGAAAATCTTTTTCGGTTACGCGTGGGTGATTACCGCATTGTGATTACGCTTCGAGGTGATCCCAATAACGATTGCTATGTTTTGGCCGTTAAACTTAGAACATCAACAACTTACCTGCACGAGGAGAATACTCCCTATGGCTGTTCAGCTAATTAAGGACGATGAAGGGAAAACGCAGTATGTGGTTATTCCCTATGACGAATACTTTCGTATGTGCTTACAGATGGCAGAGATCGACGACGAAACCGACGACGATCTGGAGGATATTGAAGTCGAACACGATAGTTTGGATGACGTTGAATTGCCTGGGGAGGTCTGCAGTATCATGACCTGGCAGGACGTCAGCCTGCAGGCCGCCTGGCGTATCCTGCGCGGTTTATCCCAACAGGAGGTAGCCGATAAACTCGGCATCAGCCAGTCTGCCGTGTCACAGCTTGAAGCTCTCGACTCTCGCCCACAAAAGCGCACCCGCGAAAAGCTGGCGGCAATCTACGGTTGTAAGCAGGAACAGATCAGCCTCTATTTACCAAAAGAGGGTTAACAACACTTCGCACCGCCCTTGCCGCCGTAGCGGGCATCCTGGCGATCGCGGAAAAATTCTTCGTAGGTCATCGGCGTCTGGTCCGGATGATTGACGCGCATATGTTCGACGTAGTTATCGTAATCCGGCACGCCAATCATCATTTTGGCGGCCTGGCCTAAGTATTTACCTGCTTTGGAGAGGGTGTCGAACATAGTCAGTTTCTCGTTTTTGTCCCCTCTCCCCTGTGGGGAGAGGGTTAGGGTGAGGGGGATCAATGCGCCCCTTTCGCCTGGGTCACAATCTCTTCCAGGTTCTCAGGCATTGGTTCGTACGGCGTCTCTTTCGCCGTCGGCTTGTCTTCTTTCAGCGCCGCCAGCGCGGTCTTCAGAGAATACAACGCCAGCACCACAACCACCACCATAAAGAAGATGGTCAACCCGGCATCCAGACGGTTGTTAAACACCAGTTGCGAAAGCTGTGATTCCGTATACTGCGCCGGGATCTTACCGCTGTCGATCATCGCCTGGAACTTGTTAGCAATAGCCAGGAAGCCGACTTTATTATCCGGACTGAAGGCTTTCTGCCAGCCTGCCGTCAGGGTACAAATCAGCAGCCAGGCGGTTGGCAGCAACGCCACCCACGCATAACGCTGGCGTTTCATCCTGAACAGCACCACGGCACACAGCATCAGCGCCATCCCGGCCAGCATCTGGTTGGCGATACCGAACAGCGGCCACAGGGTGTTAATCCCACCCAGCGGATCCACCACTCCCTGATACAGGAAGTAGCCCCACGCCAGCACGCACAGCGCGGTTGCCAGCAGGTTTGCCGGTAACGAATCGGTGCGCTTCAGGTTAGGGGAGATCACCCCCAGCAAGTCCTGTAGCATAAAGCGCGCCGCACGCGTACCGGCATCCACCGCCGTCAGGATGAACAGCGCTTCAAACAGAATGGCGAAGTGATACCAGAACGACACATCCATCAACCCGCCCAGCGCACCGTGAAGAATATAGGCCATCCCTACTGCCAGCGTTGGCGCACCACCCGCACGGGAGATGATCGACTGCTCACCCACTTCATTCGCAATACTGGTTAACGTGTCAGGGGTAATGGCAAAGCCCCAGCCGCTCACCACCTGCGCGGCAGAAGCCACCATATCAACGGTTCCGGCCGGAGCCAGCACCGCCATCGGGCTGTTCATCGCAAAGTACACACCCGGGTCGATAATACAGGCCGACACCAGCGCCATGATCGCCACGAAGGACTCCATCAGCATGCCGCCGTAGCCAATCAGGCAGGCCTGATTTTCATTCGCCAGCATCTTCGGTGTGGTGCCAGAGGCAATCAGCGCGTGGAAGCCAGACACGGCACCACAGGCGATAGTGATAAACAGGAACGGGAACAGGTTACCCGTCCAGACCGGGCCAGTGCCGTCAATGAATTTGGTCAGCGCGGGCATGGTCAGGGTCGGGCGCATAATCAGAATGCCGATCGCCAGCCCCACAATGGTGCCGATTTTCAGGAAAGTGGAGAGGTAATCACGCGGAGCCAACAGCAGCCATACCGGTAGCACTGCCGCCACAAAGCCATAGCCCACCAGCATCCACGTCAGCTGTACGCCGGTAAAGTCAAAGAACGGTGCCCAGGTCGGGCTTTCGGCGACCCAACCGCCAGAGATAATAGCGAACACCAGGAACACCAGGCCAATCACCGACACTTCACCAATGCGCCCCGGGCGCAAATAGCGAATGTAGACCCCCATAAAAATAGCCAGTGGAATGGTAAAGGCGACGGTATACGTCCCCCACGGGCTGTGGGTCAGTGCTTTCACCACGATCATCGCCAGCACCGCGAGGATGATAACCATGATCATAAAGGTCGCCACCAGCGCAATCACCCCGGCAGTTGCGCCCATCTCCTCTTTCACCAGATCACCCAGCGAACGCCCGTCGCGGCGGGTCGAGACAAACAGCACCATAAAATCCTGCACGGCACCCGCCAGCACTACGCCTGCGAGGATCCAGATCATTCCCGGCAGATAGCCCATCTGCGCCGCCAGTACCGGCCCCACCAGCGGGCCAGCCCCGGCGATGGCTGCAAAGTGGTGACCAAACAGCACTTTTTTGTCGGTAGGAACGTAGTCCAGACCGTCGTTATGCCGCACGGCGGGCGTCATGCGCGTGGCATCGACAGCCAGCACATTTGTAGCGATAAAACGGCCATAAAAACGATACGCGATCAGATAAATGCAGACGGAAGCGACAACAATCCAGAGCGCATTGATCTGTTCCCCCCGGTTGAGGGCGATATAGCCCAGGGCAAGTGCTCCCACAACGGAGAGCACTGCCCATATAAGGTATTTCCCTGAGTTGTTCATAATTGGTGTCCGTTGTAGTGAAACAGTGAGATGTTACATTTTGTTTCTAGAACAACAGTCAAAATTTAACAACTTTGAAACGCAATAATGCGTGGTCAAACCACACATTTACACCACAGTGTTAAGCCGATCACTTTCGATATGGTTCCAAAAATCACACTTTCATCTTTTTCAGCCAGGCGGGATCCGCAACGATGATTTACATCATTTTTTCTCTCTCCGGGCAGGTCAAAATACCTGAACGATTAGCTGACAACATGGCAGATACAGAAGAATGGAACTCGAAAATTACATACAAGAACTCACCTCTCTGGTGAACGTGGACTGCGGTACCCAGACCATTGCAGGCGTCGCCACCGTGGCCGGCATTATCGGGAAACTCTGGCAGCGTGAAGGCTGGTATACCGAACAGGTGGATCTGGGCGAAAAAGTTGGCCCCGGCGTGTTCGTTAGCAATAAACCGCAGGCGGAGCAATTCGACGTACTGCTGGTCGGCCATCTGGACACCGTGTTTGCCCCCGGAACCGTGGCTGAGCGCCCGATGAGCGAGGATGATACCCGCCTGTATGGTCCTGGCGTGTCAGACATGAAAAGTGGGCTGCTGAATATTTTGTGGGCGATGCGCGAGTTGAATGCCGGGGATAAAGAGCGTCTGGCGATTGCCGTTGCGATGAACCCGGACGAAGAAACCGGTTCGGTGTACTCGCACGCATGGATTGGCGAGCTGGCAAAACGTGCCCGCTGCGTGCTGGTGTGCGAAGCTGCCCGTGCTGATGGTTCACTGGTGAAAGCACGTAAAGGCATGGCGGGTTATCACCTCACCTTCAGCGGCGTGGCAGCACATGCGGGTAACGACCCTGAAAAAGGCCGCTCGGCAATAACCGCGCTGGCAAACAGCATTATTGCCATCAATGCACTAACCGACTGGGATCGCGGTACTACGCTCAACGTGGGGGTGATTCAGGGCGGTAGTGCAGCAAACGTAGTGGCCGACAAGGCCGTTGCAGAACTCGATGTGCGTTTCTGGGAAAACGACGAGTACGACCGGGTGAATCAGGCGCTGGAAGCGTTATGTGCAACAGGCTTTTCAGAAGGCGTGACCACCACGATTACGCGGGTAAATCACAAACCAGCGATGGCAACCAGCGAAGCCACGCGGGTGTTGATGCAACAGGTTGAAGCCGCAGGTAAAGAAGAAGGTATTGCCATTACCTGGCAGGCAGTCGGCGGCGGCAGCGATGCCAACCACACCGCTGCGCTGGGCGTTCCGACGCTCGACGGCCTGGGGCCGATTGGTGCCGGGTTCCACAGCCCGGCAGAGTGGCTGGATAAGGCATCGATTGCACCGCGAATTCGATTACTCAGGCGTGTAGTTTCAATGCTCTGATTTGGCACCAAACCATTCCCTCTCCCTGTGGGGAGAGGGCAACAGACCGCACTAATTACCCCAACACCATTGTACTCAACCGGCAAGTACAGCACCGTCGTCCCTGCTCATCAAATACCACAATTTCCCAGCTCTGGCTGGTGCGCCCCAGATGCAGCGGCTGAGGCACCGCCGTGCAGCAGACCAAACGGCTGATGGGTACGCGCATCCACCGGCATTTCCGCCTCAAGGGTGTCATCGCCGATGCGGGTATAGACCATGCCCAGATGCGCCACCAGAGTATTCAGGCTGGTGGCATTCAGTGCTTCGAGCGATAAATGGCGCTTCCAGATCATCTACGCCCCCAGCGTGGAGCCGCCGTCCACCACAATATCCTGCAGGGTGATATGGCTGGCCGCATCTGATGCGAGGAACAGAATAGTGCTGGCGACCTCCTGCGGACGGGCAATTTTGCCCAGCGGAATGCCGAGCTTAAACTGTTCGCCAAAGCCACGAATCCGCAACTGTTCGGCATCGTCACTCTTCCACAGGGTACGCTGCATATCGGTATCGGTTGAGCCCGGCGACACCAGATTGCAACGCACGCCACTGCCCGCCAGCTCCAGCCCGACGGTCAGTGCCAGGCTTTTCAGCGCTGCCTTCGACGCACCGTAGGCGCTCATGCCGATGCGCGGCGTATGGGCGGCGTCAGACGCCACGGTCACAATTGCCCCGCCCTGCTGACGACGAAACTGGCCCATTGTCTGCTGGAACAGATTAAACGCCCCACCGACGTTGACCGCGAAGGTCTGCTGCCAGTCTTCCTGAGAGATCTGATCCGTCGCGCCCATACGCAGGATCCCGGCCGCATTCACCAGCACATCCAGACGCTCAATGGTGCTGAGCACGCGCCCGCAAACGTCGCTCACCTGAGCAGAGTCCGCCACGTCCAGCGTTTCGGTGGTAAACGGATAATCCTCCAGCCCAAACGCCAGGTCGAACCCGGTGACCCGCGCGCCCGCCTCCACAAACGCCTGCGCAGTAGCGTAACCGATGCCCTTGCCCGCCCCCGTCACCCAGACGTTTTTGCCGGCGAAATCGAAACCCGCCATCATTTCACCTCACGAGAGAGCAGCGCCCACCAGGCCTCAATCGTCGGGTTTTTCGCCAGCATCACGAAGTCGATATCGCCGTATACTTTGCGCCAGCGCGCCGCCAGCGCCATCATGCGCACCGAGTCCAGACCGTAGTCGATCAGGTTTTCGTCATTCATCGGCTCGTCGGACTCATCCAGCAACGGCAACACCAGCTCACGTAGCGCCTCTTTTGAGGCAGGAACAGAAGGCAGCAGTTCATCAGTCATCACCACGCGGCCGGAACGTCCTGCCACATAGTTGAGCGACATCAGATGCTCATCGCGGGTAAAATCCGCCAGCGCATCGGCGATGAAGAACGGTTTAATGTCGCGCATAAACGCGTCGGTGGCGGTGGTCATGCAGCCGATGTGGGCATAAACGCCGGTGATCAGCAGCTGATTACGCCCGGTCTCTTTGAGCATGAGTTCCAGCGGCGAACGGTGGAACGCACTGTAACGCCACTTCACCAGCACGGTGTCGGCTTCGTCCGGCGTCAGCTCCGCCACAATGCGTTGCTGCTCGGGCGAACGGGTCAGACCCGGTCCCCACATGTCGTTCAACAGGGCGCGATCGTCATCGCTCTGCTCTTTCGGCTGCGCGGTGTAGTAGACCGGAATGTTGTGCACTTTGCAGTAGTCACGCAGTCTGGCGATGTTTGCCACCACCTGCGCCATCATCGGGCTGTTTTCGCCCCAGAAGTTCAGGAAATACTCCTGCATATCGTGGATCAACAGCGCCGCGCGCTCCGGCTCAAACGCCCAGTTCACTTTGTTGGTCGGCAGGTCTGCGACGGTTGGCAGTGCGTAAGCGGTTAATTTTGGGATAGCCATATTCTGTTCCTTAGCCCTGGGTGCGTTCCGCAAGCCGCAGGCGCAACTGTTTCTTATCAACTTTACCGACCGGCGTTAACGGGAGTGCATCCACGCTTTCCACGCGATCCGGTAGCTTAAATTCCGCAACGCCCTGTTCCCGCAGGAAGCGACGCACTTCGACCGCGCGCAGCGGCTGTTTCACCACCAGATACGCGCAACTTTTCTCACCCAGCAGGCTGTCTTCCATGCTCACCAGCGCGGCGTGGATCACCGCCTCGTGGCGCAGCAGCAGGTTTTCGATCTCTTCAGCGGCAATCTTTTCGCCACCCCGGTTGATCTGATCTTTCTCGCGACCCTGCACGGTGATATAGCCCTGCTCGTCAATGGCGATCAGATCGCCGGAGCAGTAAAAACCGTTGGCATCAAAGGCGCTGGCGTTGTGTTCCGGGCTGTTGAAATAACCCCGGAAGGTGTACGGCCCGCGGGTCATCAGACGCCCGACTTCGCCGCGTGGCAGCGGGTTACCGTGCTCATCGGCCACCCACACTTCATCATCAGGACACATCGGACGGCCCTGAGTGTTGATAATGCGTTCCGGCGTATCGTCGAGCGCGGTGTAGTTCACCAGCCCTTCCGCCATACCAAACACCTGCTGCAACTGGCAGCCCATCTCCACCGGAATACGCACGGCAAGCGTGGCGGAAAGACGCGCACCACCCACCTGCAGCAACTTCAGCGACTGAAGCCGGGCGTTACCCGCCCCTTCGGCAATCGCCTGTAGCCACAGGCTGACCGCAGGCGGCACCAGCGAGGTGACGTTGATCTGGTGCTGTTCAATCAGCGGGAAACAGAGCGTGGCGCTCGGATCATTCGCCAGCACCACGCAGCCGCCTGCGGTAAAGACGCCCAGCGAACCCGGCGAACTCATGGCGTAGTTGTGCGCCGCAGGCAGCGCATTCAGGTAACGGGTATCCGCGGTAATGCCGCAAATTTCGTTGCTGCGACGAATGCTGTAGTCGTAGTCGTTATGCGTGCGTGGGATCAGCTTCGGCGTGCCGGTACTGCCGCCGGAGAGCTGGAAAAATGCCACTTCATCGGCTGGGGTTGGGTTGGGAATGAAACGATCCGCCGGGCGCGCAATCGCGGCTTCCAGGGCATGATCCCCCTTATCACCGCGCAGTAGCACGACGCGCACCGAGCGGTATTCATCGGTAAAGGTATTGAGGAAGCTATCACCCGTAAACAATGCATGCTCGCGATCGGCAATCAGCAGTGCTGGTTTGATCTGCGCGGCATAGGCGTTCAGTTCGTTACGCTGATGACTAAAGAGCGCATTGACCGGAGCCACGCCCACCTGTAGCAGCGCGAAGAAAGTGATGTAGAACTCGGCCACGTTGCCAAGCTGCACCAGCGCCGTCTCGCCGCGCTGCAGACCCTGTGCCTGTAACATTGACGCCAGGTTGTTCACTGCCTGGTTGAATTCGCGCCAGGTAAAGCGGCGGTCGCCGTCAATGATAGCGACCGTGTCGCTGTCTGCGCGATCGGTCAGGATGTGAGTTAATGGCCGATCCTGCCAGTAGCCTTTTTCACGGTAGCGCCGGGCAAAATCCTCAGGCCAGCGGGTAAAGGGAATGGTCATGAGTGCTCCTTAATGCAAACCAAAAACATTCAGCATGGTGGAGAGCTTCACGCCGGTTTCTCGCCACTCCCCCACCGGAGAGGACGCTGGCACAATGCCCGCGCCCGCAAACAGGCGAACGGACTTCTCATGCAAACGCGCGCAGCGGATGGTCACCACCCACTCGCCATTACCTTCGCTGTCGCACCAGCCGACGATGCCGCCAAACAGTTCACGGTCAAACGGTTCCAGTTCGGCAATCAGCTGTTTTGCTGCCTGGTGAGGGAAACCGCTCAACGCAGGGGTCGGGTGCAGCAGACAGGCCAGCGTCAGCGCGTTTTCGTTTTCCCGCGCATCCCCTTCCACCGGTGTTGCCAGATGCCACAACGTCGGCGTGGTGATGAGCTGCGGTGAAGCTGGCATGCTCAGATGATGGCTGCGCGGCTCCAGAATGGCTTTCATCGCCTGCGTGACCAGGTCATGCTCGTGACGGTCTTTTTCTGACGCCAGCAGCTTGTTGCCCGCTTCGCGATCCAGCATGTCATCCGGCTGACGGCGTGCGGAGCCTGCCAGTGGCAGCGAGCTAAAGCGCGCGCCCTCTTTGCGCAACAGTAGCTCCGGGCTTGCACCGAGCAACACACCGCCATCTTCCAGCGGCACGTGGAAATTAAAGCTGGCCGGGTTCTGCGCAATCAGCCGTTCCAGCAAGGCGCTGCTATCAATCTTCTCGTCAGTCGCAATCTCAATCAGGCGCGACAACACCACTTTGTTCACCTGCGGCGTGGCGGTAAGCGCCGCCGCACGTGCCACCATCTCTTCGAAAACTAACTGCGGAGGGATCTCAGCCCGTGTTGCCACATTCAGCGCCTGCGCGCCGGAGAAATAGCGGGCGGACTGCTGACGCGCCGGGCGAGAGAATGCCTGCCAGCTTTGCGGAATAAACAGTGACGACGGTTTGCGGGTATCGAATGGAATAGCGCCCACCATGACAGGATGGGCAATGCCGCTGGCTTTCGCGTTCCGGAAAGCCTGGGCTAATTTTTGCTGGAAATTGCCAGCCGGATCGTCGCCGCCAACGGCGGATTCGGAGAAACGGGCAAAACAACCTGACGTGGTAAAACTGCGATAAGGCGACATAAAGAAAAAGCTGTCTGATTGCAGCGTGGTCGCGGTGTGCTGAACTTCCTCAGCCAGGGACGTATCCATATCATCCTCCTGAAATGATAAAGGCAGTAATAATGATTATCATTTATATTTTCGATGGCTAACCTAATCGCAGAGTGTCCTGGTGTCAACCACAGAGAGAACAACTTGTGCGACTATCGCTTGCATCCCTTCGCTGCAATCGTGAAAATGAGAATCATTAACCTCATAAAAAACAGGATGCCGCTTTGTGAAACTGCCCGCTATTTGTCGTAATGCCCTGCTTTTAACCGGACTTTTTGTTTTAGGACTAACCTCAGCGACCGCCGCCGACTGGCCTCGTCAGGTGACTGACAGCCACGGTACGCACACCCTGAAAAGCAAACCGCTGCGCATTGTCTCCACCAGCGTGACCTTAACCGGCTCCCTGCTGGCAATCGATGCCCCCGTCATCGCCAGCGGAGCCACAACGCCAAATAACCGCGTGGCGGATGCACAGGGCTTCCTGCGCCAGTGGGGTGATATTGCGAAACAGCGCAAGCTTGCACGGCTGTATATTGGTGAGCCGAGCGCCGAGGCCGTCGCTGCCCGGATGCCGGACCTGATTTTAATCAGCGCCACCGGCGGAGATTCCGCACTGGCGCTGTACGATCAGCTTTCCGCCATCGCACCTGTTCTGGTTATCAATTACGACGACAAAAGCTGGCAGGCACTGTTAACACAGCTGGGTACAATTACCGGCCAGGAAAAACAGGCCGCAGAACGCATTGCGGAATTTGATAAGCAACTCGCCCGGGTGAAGCAGCAAATGACGCTGCCACCGCAGCCGGTCAACGCCATTGTCTACACCGCCGCCGCGCACAGCGCCAACCTGTGGACGACGGAATCTGCACAGGGTCAGTTGCTCCACCAGTTGGGCTTTACGCTGGCTGAGCTGCCCGCCGGGTTACATACCTCCAAAAGCCAGGGCCAACGCCACGACATCATCCAGTTGGGTGGCGAAAACCTGGCGACGGGTCTGAACGGTGAAGGGTTGTTCCTGTTTGCCGGTGACCAAAAGGATGTGGACGCAATTTACGCCAACCCGCTGCTGGCACACCTGCCTGCGGTGCAGAACAAGCGCGTCTGGGCATTGGGAACGGAGACATTCCGCCTGGATTATTACAGCGCGATGCGGGTATTAGACAGACTGGATTCGTTGTTTAAGTAGGGCATTAACCCGTCCTCTTCCTGTGGGAGAGGACGGGGATGAAGGCATCAGGCCGCACTGTCGTTCAACACAACTTCCTGCCTGAACCGTCGCAGCTCCGCCAACACCAGCAACAAAATCCCCCCGACAACCGCCAGCGCAAACCCACTGCTGCTCGCTGACGCCACCGGCGTCATCATCGCGCCCAGCCCGCCGAGGATCGCCGCGCCGATGGCATCACCCGTCACGTTCTGCGCCGTCCACAGACCGTTAATGCGCCCCAGCATCCCTTCCGGCGTCTGGGTCTGGATCAGGGTGTATTGCAACAATGAACTGATCGCACTCAGCCAGCCAAAGATTGCCAGGCAGAGCACGCCCAGCGCCCACACCGGCATCAGGCTGAAGAAGCCAATAGCGATAAACGAGGCCAGCGTCGCCACCAGCATAATCAACCCCGGACGCGCACTCTGTGCCAGCTTACCGCTGGTGAGCGCGCCGCACGCCGCGCCAAGTGGGATTGCCGCATATAACACGCCAATCTGCGGGGCGCTCATCTGCCACTCACCCGCCAGCGCCGGATAGAGCACGCGCACGGCGCTCGCCATCGTCAGCAAACCACCCAGCAACGCAATGCCGCCAATCAGCGGGTTGCTGAACAGAAAACGGATCGCCGCCATCAGTGATTTCAGCGGATGTTCGCGCTGTTGCGGCGGTGGTGGCAGAAGCGGTAAGCGCAGCAACGTGAGCGTGGTGATAAAGGTTCCCGCCGCCGCCAGCCCGTAGTTCCACGCCACGTCGCCGGTTGCCAGCAATAAACCACCGACCATCGGTGAAATCACCGATCCCAGGCGCACGGTGAGCATCGTAATCGCTCCCGCCTGCATCAGGTTTTCACGCCCCACCAGCGCAGGCGTAGCCGCCAGCAGCGCCGTCACGCCTAACGATGCGAAAAAGCCATCCCACAACCCCAGGGCATAAATCGCCATTAATGATGGCTCCGGCAACATGGCGTTCAGACACAACCCGACAAACCCCACGCCGCAGGTACCCCGCGCCAGCAGGATGAGTTTTTTACGTTCGTACCTGTCCGCCAGCACGCCGCCAATCATCAGACCGATAAACATCGCCCCACCCGTTAACGTAACGGATAACCCCACCAGCCAGCTGGAGTGAGTCAGGGTCTGGATCTGTACCGGCACGGCCACGCCGAGCAGGCCGAGGGATAAAATGGAGATAAAACGGGCGATAAAAACAGCGCGGTACGCCGGATGCGTTTTAAGCAGGCTGAGGTTGATCAGCCAGGATTTTTGATTCATGACAAGGCCCTGAGGTCTAACGATCTACCAATTTCATGGGCGCACATGCTAACATAGCCAAATAAGATAGATAACGATAATTACTATCATTATCAAATCATGGATGTTGCTATGTCGTTTTCCTCTTCTGCGGTGCGCGCCGTTGCGGTGCCCGTTTTATTGCTACTGTTGATCCTTGCGATTGCACTCAGTCTGCTGGTTGGCGCGAAGCCGCTGCCCGCGTCCGTTATTGTCGATGCACTCTCCGGCACCTGCCAGAGCGCCGACTGCACCATCGTGCTGGACGCCCGTTTACCCCGCACGCTTGCCGGATTACTGGCCGGTGGCGCACTGGGAATTGCGGGTGCCCTGATGCAAACCCTCACCCGTAACCCGCTGGCTGACCCCGGTATTCTCGGCGTCAACTCTGGTGCCAGCTTTGCGATTGTGCTCGGCGCAGCGCTGTTCGGGTTTAGTTCGCCGTCGGAGCAGCTGATGATGGCCTTTTGCGGCGCGCTGGCAGCCTCACTGGTCGTCGCCTTTACCGGCAGCCAGGGCGGCGGACAACTTAGTCCGGTACGCTTAACGCTGGCAGGCGTGGCGCTTGCCGCCGTGCTGGAAGGGTTATCCAACGGCATCGCCCTGCTCAACCCGGACGTCTACGATCAGTTGCGTTTCTGGCAGGCCGGCTCACTGGATATCCGCACGCTGGACACCTTAAAAGTGGTGATGATCCCGGTGATTATCGCCGCCGCCGTGGCGCTGTTTTTAAGCCGGGCGCTGAACAGCCTGAGCCTCGGCAGCGACACAGCCACCGCACTCGGTAACCGCGTGGCGCGCACGCAGTTAACAGGTTTACTGACGATCACCATTCTGTGCGGCAGTGCAACCGCCGTGGTCGGCCCGATTGCCTTTATCGGTCTGATGATGCCGCATATGGCGCGCTGGCTGGTGGGGGCAGATCACCGCTGGTCTTTGCCCGTTACGCTGCTTGCCACGCCTGCTCTGTTGCTGTTTGCCGATATTCTCGGTCGTCTTTTGGTTCCCGGTGAATTGCGCGTTTCGGTGGTCAGCGCCTTTATCGGTGCCCCTGTGTTGATTTTCCTCGTACGGCGTAAACGCGGAGGTGGCGCATGATGGCTCCATCCCGTCGTTTAGTCACCAGCGTCTCCCTGCTGGCGTTCGCCATTGTACTGCTGGCGGTCTGGAGCCTGCGCAGCGGCGCGGTGATGCTCGATTTTACCCAGGTCTTTCACGCGCTGCTCGGCAGTGCGCCACGCAATATCACGATGGTGGTCACCGAATGGCGGCTGCCGCGCGTGGCGATGGCCATTCTGGTGGGCGCGGCGCTTGGCGTCAGTGGTGCGATATTCCAGTCGCTGATGCGTAACCCGTTGGGCAGCCCGGACGTGATGGGCCTCAATACCGGCGCATGGAGCGGTGTGCTGGTGGCGATGGTGCTGTTTGGTCAGCACCTGACGGCCATTACCGTTACGGCGATGGCTGGCGGCATTTTGACCTCCCTGCTCATCTGGGCGCTCGCGTGGCGAAATGGTATCGACACCTTCCGCCTGATCATTATCGGTATCGGCGTGCGCGCCATGCTGATGGCCTTCAACACCTGGCTGCTACTGCAGGCTTCGCTGGAAACCGCGCTCTCCGCCGGGCTGTGGTACGCCGGTTCGCTGAACGGCCTGACGTGGAGCAAGACCTGGCCCGCCGCGCCGCTGATCCTGCTGATGTTTATTGGCGCGATCCTGCTGGTGCGACGCATGCGCCTGCTGGAGATGGGCGACGACAGCGCCTGCGCGCTCGGCGTGGGCGTTGAGCGTTCGCGCCTGATGCTGATGCTGGTGGCCGTTTTACTGACCGCTGCCGCCACCGCCATCGCCGGACCGATCTCATTTATCGCCCTCGTGGCTCCCCATATTGCGCGACGCCTCAGCGGGACGGCGCGCTGGGGGTTAACCCAGGCAGCATTGTGCGGTGCCCTGTTATTGCTGGCTGTTGACCTCTGCGCCCAACAGCTGTTTATGCCGTATCAGCTACCGGTAGGCGTGGTGACCGTCAGCCTCGGTGGTATTTACCTCATCGTTTTGTTAGTTCAGGAGTCACGCAAGAAATGACCGACTCAGTAACCCGCTTGCGCGGCGAAAACTTAACCCTCGGCTATGGCAAAAAAATCATTGCCCGCAACCTGAGCGTCGCCATTCCTGACGGCCATTTCACGGCGATCATCGGCCCGAACGGCTGCGGCAAATCGACACTGTTGCGCACCCTCAGCCGCCTGATGACACCGGTTGACGGCAGCGTGTTTCTCGACGGCGAGCAGATCCAGCGCTTTGCCAGCAAAGAGGTGGCGCGGCGTATCGGGCTGCTGGCACAAAACGCCACCACGCCGGGAGACATCACCGTGCAGGAGCTGGTCTCCCGCGGGCGCTACCCGCACCAGCCATTGTTTACCCGCTGGCGCAAAGAGGACGATGACGCGGTGAACCGGGCGATGCAGGCGACAGGCATCACCGACCTCGCATTACAAAGCGTGGATACCCTTTCCGGGGGCCAGCGTCAGCGGGCGTGGATCGCAATGGTGCTGGCGCAGGAAACCGCCATTATGCTGCTGGACGAGCCCACCACGTGGCTGGATATCAGCCATCAGATTGACCTGCTGGAACTGCTGAGCGACCTGAACCGTACGCAGGGCTACACGCTGGCGGCAGTACTGCATGATTTGAACCAGGCGTGCCGTTACGCCACGCATTTGATTGCATTGCGCGACGGCGAGATTGTGGCGCAGGGCGCGCCAAAAGAGATTGTGACGCCGGAGCTGATCGAGCGGATCTACGGCATGCGCTGCATGATTATTGACGATCCGGTGGCGGGTACGCCGCTGGTGGTTCCGCTAGGGAAACGTACGGTCTGATGCCCTCACCCCAACCCTCTCCCACAGGAAGAGGGAGCAAACTATCCCCTCGCCCCTATCGGGGGAGGGTTAGAGTGAGGGGAGGATTTACACTATCCCAATATGTCCTTCAATACCGGCCCAATCTTCTCAAACGCCTGCGGCGAAATGATATCCACGTGGGCGCAATCCTGGCTGTAAACCTCAAGCCCACCCACCCACGGTGCCCAGGCGACCTGTGGATCCATCGTTTGCGTGCGCCCGGCAACAAACAGCGTCGCTTTGCCGTCAAACCGTGAACTGTGTGCCGTGGTGAGCAAGCGTACCGCATCGGCGTAGTTGCCTTCGATGGCGTTAAACAACTCGCCGGAACCCTGCCCCTGCTGCGCGGCGATAAACACCTGGCGCTCACGTTCGATTTCCGCCAGCACTGCCGGGTCAAGACCATTGGCCTCTTTCTCCGCCCAGTTTTGCGTTTCCGGTGGCCAGGTATCCAGCAGGCCGAGGAATGCGACCGTTTCACCTTGCTCACGCAGACGCGCGGCAACCCCCTGCGCCAGCGTGCCGCCAAGAGAATAACCCAACAAATAATATGGCCCGCGCGGCTGCTCCCTGCGCAGTGTCGCCAGATGATGCCCAATCACGCCATCCAGATCGGCGCACTGCTGCATTGGCCCTTCTGGTCGCGGAGACTGGATGCCGGTGATTGACCAGCGCGGGCTGAGATAGCGCGCCAGCACGCTAAACTGCCAGGCAAAACCGGACGCAGGATGGAAGCAAAACAGCGTCGGGCCATGGCTTTCACGCAGCGGCAGAATGGTTTCATAACCCAGACGCTGCGCCTGCTCGTCGCTTATCGGCGAGTCCAGCAATGTGCTGAGTTTGCTGACCGTTGATGCCACCATAATCTGCCCCGGTGTCACCTTGCGGGTGAATGCGCGGCTGAGCTGAGCGGCCAGACGCATCGCCAGCAGCGAGTGGCCGCCGAGGGCAAAGAAATCGGCTTCGATATCGTTCACCTCACAGCCCAGTAGCCCGGCAAACGCCTGAGCCACCGCCATTTCGGTTTCCGTCTGTGGCGCACGACCGGAGGTTTTGCTGGTCAGCTCTGGCAGCGGCAATGCTTTTCGGTCGAGCTTACCGTTCGCACTTAAAGGCAACGCACTGATTTGCAGCAGCACGACCGGCACCATGTGCGGCGGCAGTTGCGCTTTGAGCGACTCAAGCAGCGCGGCCCTGTCCAGCGGTAATCCCGATTCAGACACCACATACCCCACCAGCTGACGCGCATCCCCGCCCGTTGCCGCAGCCTGATTAAACACGCAGGCATGCGCCACGGCCTGCGCCACGTCCGATAATGAAAGCATCGCCCGGTCAATTTCACCCAGCTCAATACGCTGGCCGCGAATTTTCAGCTGATCGTCACTGCGCCCTAAATACTCCACCGCGCCGTTATCCAGCCAGCGGGCCACATCACCGGTGCGATACATGCGCTCACCTGGCGCAAAAGGATCGGCAATAAAACGGCTGGCGGTTAAATCCGGACGTCCGAGATAGCCCTGCGCAAGCTGGACCCCGGTGAGATACAGATCGCCTGCCACCCCAAACGGCACCGGGCGCATCATCGCATCCAGAATGCGCAGCCCCGTGTTCCACACCGGGAAGCCAATCGGCACGCTGTTGCCCTCTGTCGCCGCCAGTTCCGGGCCAAACGCCGGATACCAGCTCACGTCCACCGCCGCTTCCGTTGGGCCATAGAGGTTATGCAGCGGCGCGCGGGTCAGTTGCTCCCACTCGCGGCACAGTTCGGCGGGCAGCGCTTCCCCACTGCAGAATACCTGTTTCAGCGTTTTGCAGCAGTCGGCATTTTCCGGCGTCAGCGAGGCGATAAACGCTGCCAGCATCGACGGCACAAAGTGGGTAGTGGTGACACCGTATTGCGCGAAGAAGCTCTGCATCGCCTGCGGATCGCGGTGAGCATCCGGCCCGGCCATCACCAGTTTCGCCCCGGCGATAAACGGCCACCAGAACTCCCACACCGACACGTCAAAACTGCACGGCGTTTTCTGCGCCACCACGTCGTGCGTATCCAGCGGGTAGTGATCCTGCATCCACTTCAGGCGGTTAACGATGGCGGTATGTCCTACCATCACCCCTTTCGGGCGACCGGTCGAGCCAGACGTGAAGATGATATAGGCCGTCTGCTCTGGTTTTGCCAGGTTCAGCGGCTTACCGTCCGTCGCAGGCAAGAGTGTGTTGTAACTCAATATCTCTACGGGCTGATCGTGAAAGCGCGAGCGTTGTTCATCAGTAGTGATGAGCAGCGACGGTTTTGCATCTTCCAGCATCATGCGCAGACGATCGTCCGGGTAGCCGGTGTCCAGCGGCAGCCACGCGGCCCCCGCCTCCACAATACCGTGCAGGGCCAGCGTCAGAAATACCGAGCGCGGCAGTGCTACCGCCACGCTGTCACCCGGCTTCACGCCGCGTTCACGCAGCAAGGTTGCCAGCGCCACCACCTGCTCGCGCATCTGGCGATAGTTCAGCTCAATGTGCGCATCGGCCAGCGCCGGGGCATCCGGCGTTTTATGCGCCTGTTCCGCCACCAGCCCGGCCAGCGTGGTGACAGGCAATGCTTTGCCCGTATCGTTGATACGCGCAAGCTGCTGGTATTCATCTCCGGATACCGTTTCAACCTCGCCACAACGCAGATCCGGGTTGGCGGCAAACTGTGCCAGCATCGCATTCAGACGCGCCGCGTGACGGGTCAGCGTGGTGGTATCGTAACGCTGCTGACTGGCGAGGATCTCAATGCTCAGGCCGCCCTGTTCGTCCGGGAACAGCGCCAGTTCAAGATCGTTTACCGGACCGGTCGCCAGCGTATGGGTGGTGGCCTCCACGCCGTCAATATCCAGCTGATAATCGAACACTTTAACGTTCAGCACCGGGCCAAACAGCGCTTCATCTCCGGCCGCGCGCCCGCTGTCGCGGACGATCTGTTCGGCATCGTAGCGCTGATGACGGCGCATTTTTTTGAGCTGGTTTGCCAGGCGCAGCGCCAGCTCCGGCAGACTTTCCTGCGGGGAGATGTTGACCGCCAGCGGCAGTACGTTAAGCACCGGACCGGTAGCCGTCAGCGCGGCTGACCCCATGCGACGCATAAAGATAAACCCGGCGGCGTAGTCCAGCCGTCCGGTCAGACGACCCAGCCACAGCGCCACCAGCGCGAGAGCCAGATCGGTGCGCTGCACCTGCCCGGCGGCCTGGGTAAGCTGGCTAAAGGCGCGACTGTCGGCGGCAATTTTCAGGCGCAGAATATCAGTCGTTGCCGCACGCCCCGGCAGCGGTGCGGATGAGAGCGATACCGGAGCAGGCAGCTGCTTACGCTGCTCTGCCCAGAAGGCACCGTCACGCGGATACGCCTCGCTGTTGCGGTAGCGCTGGTACTCTTCCACCACCTCAGCAAACGGGGTAAACGGAGAAGATGGCAGGGTTTCGCCATTTTCCCATGCGGCGTAGATGGCGGCTATCTGACGGGTAATGGCCGGGAAACTGAAGCCATCGACCACTAAGTGGTGATAACGCTGATACCAGTACCAGTGGCGTTCACCCACCTGAATCAACTGGTGAAACGCCAGCGGCTGACCGCTGTCCACGCGCAGGTTTTGCCGGAGATCGGCTTCCATCAGCGCCACAGCGGCAACGTGGGAGCCCGCCTTCACAACAGATGGCTCCGGCAGCGTCATAGATTCATCGACCCACTGCCACACTTCACCGTTATCTTCCATGAAGCGCATGCGCAGCGTATCAGCCTGCATCATGCCCGCCGCAATGGCTTTTGCCAGCAACGGTGCGTCTATGTCACCTTTCAGCTCAGTGTAGTGCGCTACACTCCAGGCGTTTGGCAACATGGAAAGTTGCTCCGCCATCCAGATCCCCGGCTGGGCGGCAACAAGAGGAAGATGTTGGCTCATGCGTTCTCCCCCGCAAAATGAGACGGTTCAAGCGTTTGCCAGTGTTCTGTCAGCCACTGCTGGCACGCGTCCGGGGATTGCGGTTCACAGACCACACGCCAGCCCGCAGGTAACGCGCACTGCTGCGGCCACAGGCTGTACTGCGCCTGGTCGTTACACAAAATGGCAAACTGTCCTTGCGGATCATCGAAAGGATTACTGAATTCCATACAGACTCCGTTATTGAGTAAGCGGCTGCCAGAGCGTCATCAGCCCCTGCGTCAGCCCACCGCGCCAGCAAAGTGCATCGTGTCCGCCGTCAACCTGACGCCAGATAACCGGTTGCTTAGTGTGTTGTAGTTCGGCGTAAATCGCCTGATTTGCGCGGAAGATAAGCGGCTCATTGCGCCCAGCCTCAAGGACAATGCGCAGCCCGTGTGCAGTTTTTTCACCCGCTTTAAGTTGTTCAATCAGCACCCCCTCCTGCGGCGCGCCACGCTGCGGCCACCAGTACGAACCAGACTGGCTGAGCACACAGCCAAAGCGCTGCGGCCAGTTGAGGCCAGCATAGAGCGCAGAGAGTCCGCCAAAGCTTTGGCCCGCAGCCACCGTCCGGTCAGATCGGTCACTGAATGGCGTGGTCGTTTTCACAAGTGGGAGAAGCTCTTCCTGCACCGCCAGCCAGAAATCGGGGTTACAGGTCAGCTCGCGGCTGCGGTGCGCAATATCGATCGCGTCGATTAAGACATAAACCGCAGGCGGCAGTTTGCCTTCGTCAGTGAGCGCCGTCAGCGCGGGCCACACGGGCATACTTTCGGCCCAGAACTGCCCGTCGAGCAGCACCGCCAGTGGGCGATCCGGGTTTGCATCGCCGGTGGTAAAAATCCAGACGCAGCGACGATTACCCAGCCGATCGCTGTTCCATTCAATACAAGCCGGTGGGCTGTACGGCGCATCAGGACGGTTCCAGCCAGGCTGTACCGGTGCCTCAGGCATTTCCAGCGCCGACACCGCATGGCCGCGCCCGCCGCGCCAGCTTTGGGGATTCAGCGGGTCGGAAACCGCGTGTGACAGCAGCCTGCCCCAGCCTTCGCGTAGCGCCATGCGGTCGGGCTGCTCACCGTGAAAGACCGCATCGGCAAAATCATGTTCATTCCCGGAAGGGATAAAACAGTAGCTGCCGCGCCACCGCGGGCTGAACTCACCCTGCCACTGCCAGACGTCAGTATCGGGAATGCGTTCAAGGGATTGCGGACAGGCATTTTGATGGTGATCGGTCACGCCAGTGATATAGAGCCAGACGCGCTTCACCGCCGATGATTTTTGCGTGCCGGCCGGGTCGCGCCACCAGAACGTCACGCGATAACTCTCCTGCTCTCGCACCCATTCGGGGCCGTTTTTCGACTGCCACCAGGCTTCACTTCCCGTTGTTAACGCCGTCACCCTTATAACCTCATGTTTAGAGAGTCTTTTTTGTTACAAGACAAAATATATTGATAATATTATTGATAACTATTTGCATTTGCAATAGCGTAGTGCCCGCGCTGTGGGAAGCGCGTTCATAAAATAACCATGCCAGCGTTGTGTGCGCCCGGGGACAGGGCGGCTTACACAAAATGCGGGTGACAACATGCCGCCTCCTCTCCCCTTCGGGAATGGAGCCAGGAGGAAGCGGCGCGAAAAGCAGGACGTACAATGAATAAGAAGATTCACTCTCTGGCCTTGCTGGTCAACTTAGGGATTTACGGCGTCGCGCTGCCCGCGCTGGCGGACGACAAAACCGCCACCACCACCGCGCAGCACGAAGATACGATGGTGATCACCGCCGCAGAGCAAAACCTGCAGGCACCGGGTGTGTCGACCATCACGGCCGATGAAATCCGTAAAAATCCCCCCGCCCGCGACGTGGCCGAAATCATCCGCACCATGCCGGGCGTTAACCTGACCGGTAACTCCACCAGCGGCCAGCGCGGCAACAACCGTCAGATTGATATCCGCGGTATGGGCCCGGAAAACACCCTGATCCTGATTGATGGCAAACCCGTCACCAGCCGTAACTCCATTCGTCTGGGCTGGCGCGGTGAGCGCGATACCCGCGGTGATACTGGCTGGGTACCGCCGGAGATGGTCGAACGCATCGAAGTGATCCGTGGCCCGGCCGCGGCACGCTACGGCAACGGTGCGGCTGGGGGGGTGGTAAACATCATCACCAAAAAATTCGACGACCAGTGGCACGGTTCCTGGAACACCTACCTGAATGCGCCAGAGCACAAGGACGAAGGTTCCACCAAACGTACCAACTTCAGCCTGAGCGGCCCGCTGGGCGGCGATTTCAGCTTCCGCATGTACGGTAACCTGGACAAAACGCAGGCCGATGCCTGGGACATCAACCAGGGCCACCAGTCCGACCGCACCGGTATCTATGCCAACACGCTGCCAGCCGGTCGTGAAGGGGTGGAAAACAAAGACATCAACGGCGTGGTGCGCTGGGACTTTGCGCCAATGCAGTCCCTGGAGTTTGAAGCGGGCTACAGCCGCCAGAACAACCTCTACGCGGGTGACACCCAGAACACCAACAACGACAACGCGCTGGTGAAGAAAAACTACGGCAAAGAGACTAACCGAATCTATCGCCAGAATTTTGCAGTGACCTGGAACGGTGGCTGGGATAACGGCATCACCACCAGCAACTGGGCACAGTACGAGCACACCCGCAACTCGCGTCTTGGCGAAGGCCTGGCGGGCGGCCTGGAAGGGTTGTTCAACAGCGATAAATTCACCGATACCGACCTGGCTGACGTGATGCTGCACAGCGAAATCAACCTGCCGATTGATTTCCTGGTCAACCAGAACCTGACGCTGGGTACTGAGTGGAACCAGCAGCGTATGAAAGACGCCACCTCCTTCACGCAAACCCTGCAGGGCGGGACCATCCCGGGCATGAGCAACGATCGCAGCCCATATACCTCGGCGGAGATCTTCTCCCTGTTTGCCGAAAACAACATGGAGCTGACCGACAGCACCATGCTGACCCCGGCGCTGCGCTTCGATCACCACACCATTGTGGGTAACAACTGGAGCCCGTCGCTGAACCTGTCACAAGGTCTGGGGAATGACCTCACCCTGAAGATGGGTATCGCCCGCGCCTACAAAGCACCGAGCCTGTATCAGACTAACCCGAACTACCTGCTGTACAGCAAAGGTCAGGGTTGCTACGCAAGCAGTGACGGCGTGGGTTGTTACATGATGGGTAACGATGATCTGAAAGCCGAAACCAGTATCAACAAAGAGATTGGTCTGGAGTGGAAACGCGACGGCTGGCTGGCGGGCGTGACCTGGTTCCGTAACGACTACCGCGACAAAATTGAAGCGGGCTATACGCCGATTGGCCACACCTCTTCCGGTAAAGTTCAGACCGATATCTATCAGTGGGAAAACGTGCCGAAGGCGGTGGTAGAAGGTCTGGAAGGTACGCTGAACGTGCCGGTCAGTGACACGGTTAACTGGACGAACAACATCACCTGGATGCTGCAAAGTAAGAACAAGGAGACCGGCGACCGTCTGTCGATCATCCCGGAGTACACGCTGAACTCCACCCTGAGCTGGCAGGTTCACCAGGATGTCTCGCTGCAGTCGACCTTCACCTGGTACGGCAAGCAGCAGCCGAAGAAATACAACTATAAAGGCCAGCCTGTGACCGGCTCCGAGAAAGACGAGGTCAGTCCGTACAGCATCGTTGGCCTGAGTGCGACCTGGGACATGACCAAAAACGTCAGCCTGACCGGCGGCCTGGATAACGTCTTCGACAAACGTCAGTGGCGTGCGGGTAATGCCCAGACCACGGGTAACGCCGCCACCGGTGCCTATATGTACGGTGCTGGTGCATACACGTATAATGAACCGGGTCGAACCTGGTATATGAGCGTGAATACGCGTTTTTAAGGTAACCATTCCCTCTCTCCTTTGGGGAGAGGGTCTGAGCGAGGGAAAATGCACACAACTTATTCCACTTTTCTTCTTGCCGGACAAACCGTCCACCACGTCGAATTTGATCCCACTACCTTCACCGACGCCGATCTCCTCTGGCTCCCTCACCACGCGCATTTGACCCACGCCGGACGTAAACGTAAAACCGATCATCTGGCCGGACGCATTGCCGCTGCACACGCGCTGCACGCCCTCAACGAGCACACACTCCCGGGCATCGGTTCCGGTGGTGAACCACTCTGGCCGGAGGGGATTTCAGGCAGCATTACCCACAGCGGTGTCCAGGCAATGGCGATTGCTGTCCGCGATCAACATCTGCTGACAGGGATTGATTGCGAAGCGATCCTGCCCGAGCGTGAAACGAAGGAGATTAAGGATGGGGTGATTAATGCCCTGGAAGAGACATGCCTGTTGCAGTCCGGTTACCCTTTCGGACTGGCGCTGACGCTCACGTTCAGTGCGAAAGAAAGTGTGTTTAAAGCGCTGTTCCCCCACGCGGGTGTGTATATGGGGTTCGATTGTGCGCAAGTGATTGCGCTGGATGACAAGAGCCTGACCCTGGCGCTGTCACGTACAGTGGGGGAGTTTAACGAGGGTAAGCATTTTACCCTCGCCTGGAAGAGAGTTAACGGGAGCGTTTTTACGCTGGCCAGCGAGAAAAGTACGAGGCTGTCCGGTTTATCACACGGAGTGTGAACAACTATCCCCGAAACGCCTCTAACCGTTTAACCTGCCGCCCTTCCCCGTCAAAATTCTCCGCTGCCAGCCAGGCACGCAGCACCGCGTCACGCTCCGGCCATTCACCATCAATAATAGAAAGCATATCGCTGTCGCGGTTGCGTCCTTTACGCACCAGCTTCTGACGTAGTCGCCCTTCCCAGACAAACCCCAGCCGCTCGGCCGCGTTCCGTGAGGCGACATTCATCGAATCGCACTTCCATTCCAGCCGCCGATACCCGTGCTCAAAGGCATTGTTCAGCAACAGCCACACCGCTTCAGTACCAAGCCTGGAGCCCTTCATTTTCCGCGACCAGGTCACGTGGCCGATTTCCACCGAGCCCAGCATCTGCTCAATGGTCAGATAACTCACCAGCCCCACAGCGCGCGCGGTGCGTAAGTCGATGACGGCATAAGGCACCAGCTCGTCGTCCATCACTTTATCGAGCACCCAGCGTGCCGTCTCCTCCACGCTCACAGGCTGCGTGCTGGAAAGCCACGTCCAGTCGCTGTCATCACCCAGTGCGTAGGCATCAAACAGATCGGCGGCATGGAGGCTGGCATCCAGCGGCTCCAGCCGACAGTACTGGCCCGTCAGCGGCGTACGGGTCAGAGTGCGCGCCCCTTTCCAGTCGGGCACGATATCGTTAACGGTTTGACCATGTTGATTGATTTCCG
The DNA here is from genome assembly GCF_014103115.1 of Enterobacter sp. RHBSTW-00901. Lineage (NCBI taxonomy): Bacteria > Pseudomonadati > Pseudomonadota > Gammaproteobacteria > Enterobacterales > Enterobacteriaceae > Enterobacter > Enterobacter sp. RHBSTW-00901. Next base: position 4,060,078 of record NZ_JABXPB010000001.1, on the reverse strand, counting down.
GCACGGCAGATACTCCCTGAAAGGTAAGGGTTTTGTTATAGCAGGTTAAAAAGCAGACGAAAAGAGTGACCGTGTCCGGCGGTGCGACGCTCAGGTTTTATAGTGCGGGAAAGGGAGAGGCGTAGGCCGGGTCAGGCGTAGCCACCACCCGGCTTTTCGTTTCTGCACAGGCAGATTTATTTCAGCAGTTTCACCGTGGCGTCGATGTCTATCTCATCTTCGGTGAAGATCAGCGTCGTGTTCTGGAACGTGGTGATCGCCAGCTTCTTCACCGTGCGCATTTCGCCCGGCTTCTTCTCCGATTTCGGCTTGATGTTGTTCATCAGAAGCCCCACCGACAGCACCGCGTTCTCTTTGTCGATCCCGGTATCCACTGGCTCTTCTTCGCTAAACACCACGAAGGATTTGATCGAGGTGAGCTTCACGCGCTCACCCGCGATATAGAGGTGTTTACTTTCCGGGATCACCTTCACCGCATAGGCAGAAAGGCCTTTGTTGTTAGTGGTGGGCTCGAAGGTCACCGCTGCATCTTTCTTGATCAGATCAGGATTCGCGACCTTAATCACGTGAAAATAGCGGTTGTCGCCGTTTTCATCTTTGATAAATCCAAAGCCTTTATCTTTAAACCACGTTGTGATTGTACCGTTCATCGTTGCTACCGCCTGTCTGTCGATCGTTAACTCAATTTTTGCAGCGCGCAGTGTAATGCACAATGTCTGCGCAGACAAAAAAAACCCCTGCACATGTGCAGGGGAAATTCATGTCAGAGCTTATTTTTTTATTTAGTTGAACACCATGCCGCCGTCAATCAGCAGTGACTGACCGGTCATGTAGTCGGAATCCGGGCTCGCCAGGTAAGAAACACAGGCTGCGACGTCTTCCGGTTCGGACAATCTGCCCAGCGTGATGCGTTTCGCGAACGTTTCTGTACCATAGCCGAGCGGTTTACCGGCAGCCTCGGAAACCTGTCTGTCGATTTCCGCCCACATCGGCGTTTTTACAATACCCGGGCAATAGGCATTCACGGTGATCCCCAGCGGAGCCAGATCGCGCGCGGCGGTCTGGGTCAGGCCACGTACGGCGAACTTGCTTGAACTGTATACCGCCAGCTCCGGGTTACCGGTGTGGCCCGCCTGCGAGCAGGCGTTGATGATTTTGCCGCCATGTCCTTCCTTACGGAATGCATCGATAGCCGCCTGAATCCCCCAGATCACCCCTTTGACGTTGATGTTGTAGACCTTGTCTACCATCTCTGGCGTGATCGACTCAATCGGCGTGGATGGGGCAACCCCCGCGTTATTGACGATAACGTCAAATCCGCCCAGTGCCTTACGCGTTTTTTCGACCGCGGCAAACACCTGCTCACGGTTTGAGACATCCACCTTCACGGCAATGGCCTTCCCGCCGCTGCTCGCAATTTCATCGGCCACCGTTTTTGCCGTCTGTTCGTTGTAATCCGCAATTGCCACGGCAAAACCATCTTTGACCAGGCGCAGCGCAATCGCTTTACCAATCCCCTGGCCTGAGCCAGTAACGAGGGCAACTTTTTGCATGTCTTTATCCTTATGTTGATTCACAAAATCTGGCTGAGATGGAGCTGGCCCATCAGCAGCGGGTTATCGCTATAGTCAACGGGGATCGCCACCACGGCAGGCCCATCGACATCCATTGCGGCACGCAACGTCGGCTCCAGCGCCGCCGCGCTCTCTACGGCAAAGCCTTTCGCGCCAAAGGCGTCAGCGTAGGCCCTGAAGTCGACCGGGCCGAACTCCACGCCGGAAAGGCGCTGGTATTTTTTCTCTTCCTGGATCGCCACCATGTTGTAGGCGTTATCCACCCAGATGATGTGCAGCACGTTGGCGTTGAGGCGGACAGCGGTTTCCAGCTCCATGCTCGACTGCAGGAATCCCCCGTCACCGGAAACGGAAACCACCTTGCGGCCAGGGTTGACCAGCCAGGCCCCAATTGCCCACGGCAGGGCAACGCCCATCGTCTGCTGACCGTTGGAGATCATCACCTGACGCGCCCGGAAGCTGTACAGGTAGCGGGCAATCCAGATGTGGAAGCTCCCCATGTCCACGGTGAGCGTGACGTCACTGTTGACGATGTCCTGCATGGCCCGCACGATGCGCAGCGGGTGCAGGGCAAACTGGCCGAGCGATGCGCCGCGTCTGTCGAGCAGATCCCGCTGATGCTGGCGATCGATAAGAATTTCGGTGGCCTGTGGGCTAAGTTCAAGCGACCGGCTCATACGCCCCGCCAGGGCATTGAGTGTTGCCGCGATATCACCAACCAGTTCGACATCAGGCACGTAGTTGCGCTCTTCGTAGGCGGGAAGCACGTCGATATGCACCAGCGTGGCATCACCCCGGTTCCACATGGCTGGCTCGTACTCAACGGGGCTGTAGCCGATGCAGATAATCAGGTCGGCCAGATGTAAAAGCCGGTCGCCCGCCTGATTATTAAAGAGGCCGACGCGCCCGGCGAAGCGGGTAAAGTGCTGCTGGTTCACCGCGCCGGCGGCCTGATAGGTGCTGGTCACCGGGATGCGGCTTTTCTCCAGCAACTGATGCAGCGCCGTGCTGTTGGCGGGCTGGCTCGCCATCAGCCCCAGTAAGATCACCGGGTTTTTGGCCTTTTCGATAAGCCGCGCGACGTCGTTAATGGCGGCGTCAGGTGCGGGGCCCATCAGCGCGGAGGTGCCCGCCGGTAAAATAGCGCCCGTGGCAGGCTGGTCGACAATATCTTGCGGCAGGCTGACGAAGGCACTGCCCGGCCTGCCCTGCTCGGCGGCGCGAAATGCGTTTGATACCACCTCGGCAATGGCATCCGAAGAGCTGACCTCAACGGCATATTTGGTTACCGGGCTGAACATACCGACGGTATCCATGCTCTGGTGTACCTGTTTCGCTTTGTCTGCCCGCTTCACTGCCCCGCCCAGCGCAACAACCGGATCGCCTTCGCTGTTGGCCGTGGCAATGCCGGTAATAAGGTTCGAGCAACCCGGCCCGGAGGTAACCAGCGCCACCCCGGCTTTACCGGTCAGCCGCCCTACCGCTGCCGCCATAAATGCTGCGTTCGCTTCGTGACGCACGGGGATCAGCTGAATGGGCGAATCCAGAAGAGAATCAAACACTTTATCGATTTTCGCGCCAGGAATACCAAACACCTGCTTCACGCCCTGAGCTTCCAGCTGGCCGACAATCAAATCGGCACCATGCGCCCACTGGCGTGAATGTTTGTCACTGTTCACGGTTATTCTCCTGTTAGTTTTCGACGGAACGGATCGCCGCATCAAGGTTGCTGGGGTGAAGGTTGGCCTGCAAAAATGCGCTGTCGGCGGGGAGATCGATCATCAGCTTATGAATTTCACCAAAGGTGAGCACGCCGCTCTCCAGCTGATAATCCAGCAGATGGCCTCCCCCCTGGCGGTCATCGGTAATGAAATGTTCGTGATAGCCCGCCACGTTAATCCCCTGCATATGCTGCGGCGTGCGGAACCCAACCAGCACGCCCTGGCGCTGGTTAAAACGGAATACCGGCTGGTCGTCGAGCACGTCGGTCATCGCGCGGTACGGCGGCGTCTGGCGCGGTACCGTGCGGGTGTGAGCGTGGCGGAAGTTGCCGTCGATCCGCAGAGCGCAAAACAGGTTATCGGAGGGGATCTGCTGGTCGATCGCGTCGTGGATCTGCTGGCGGCTGACCGGCGTATCGAACGTTTTGCGATACTGCGGCTGGAACCAGGTCATCACCGCGAACGGCGTTTTTTGCTCCGGCTTTGCGGCGCGGGCGCTGCCATCGGCGCGCAACTGGTAAACCTGGCTGCTGAAGGCGATCATTTCGCCGTCCAGCTCGTTGAAGGTACCCAGACCGAAATCGCCACGGGTTAACAGGCTGGCGATGGTGGTTTCCCCTTCATATACGCCGCTTAACAGGGCGCTCATTAGCGATGTCTGATAAATCACGCTGTCAGGATGCTGAGCCGAGAACCCTCGCAGGGTTTCACACAAACTCTCCTCACAGTCGCATGCAGATGAATGCGTCGTCATGCTCTTCCTCTTCAACTTTTTTAAGAAAGGTTAAATAAATGTTGACCCGATTCAGCTGAGAGTTCCAATATAGAAACCATGCTGTTTTGAGACGTTTTTGATATGGAACTTCGTTATCTGCGGTATTTCGTCGCGGTGGCACACGAGCGACACTTCACCAAAGCGGCTAAATCGCTGGGTATTTCTCAGCCGCCGCTCAGTCAGCAGATTAAACGCCTGGAGGAAGAGGTGGGGACGCCCCTGTTCCGGCGTCTGACGCGGGGTGTGGAGCTGACCGAGGCCGGAGAAGCATTCTACGAGGATGCCTGCAAAATTCTGGCGATGAGCGATGCCGCGCTGGAAAAAGCCCGTGGAATTGCCAGAGGCCTGATTGGCAGTCTGTCGATTGGTATCACCAGCTCAGATGCATTTCATCCGCATATCTTTGCGCTGATCCGTCAGTTTCAGCTGCAAAATCCGGCGGTCACGGTGCATCAGGTGGAAGCCAATATGGCGACCCTGATGACCCGGCTGGGCGAGGGAGAGCTGGATCTGGCGTTTGTCCGCTTGCCGTGCGAGAGCAGCAAGGCGTTCGAGCTGAAAATACTCGACAGGGAACCGATGGTTGTGGCTTTACACCGCACGCATCCGCTGGCAGGCCAGCCTTCTCTGACGCTGGCACAGCTTAATACTACGCCGGTAATTTTGTTCCCCCAGGACGTTGCGCCGGGGCTTTATGACCGCGTTTACGGATGCTGCGAGCGCGCGGGGATTGATATGCAACACACGCTACAGTCTTCCCAGCTTTCATCTTCCCTCAGCATGGTAGCCGCAGGTGGCGGGTTTGCGCTGGTGCCGCAGTCGATGGCGGCCATTTCTCCACCAGATGTTACTTATCATGCGTTAACGACCCCGGAACTCTATACCGATATCGCGCTTTGCTGGCGGCGTTTTGAACGTTCCCGCACGGTGAAACGTTTTTTGGCGATGCAGGCATGATGACAGGGGTTTTGTCGTCCAGATAAGGCATCGCCGCCACCCGGTAAGGTCTTTCTGGAAGCAGCCTCGCAAACCTGAAATTTACCTTATGTACATCAGGGTTATTGCTTTTCTTCCCCTCCTCACAGTCGTAAAGTGCCTGCGTTGCGGCACATCCGCAATCGGGCGTAGGAACCCGAAGTACACAAAGTGACAATTGTTGTCGCGGCAGCGCTCCTCTCGTTAGAATACGGTAGCGCTGGCGGAGCAGCTGAGAAGCTGGCCGTTTTCTTTATGCACGGCATTCCTACCTCCGTCAGCACTACCCCCTTCGAGCGTAGGAACTCCCTGGGCGGTTAATTAATTTTGCATAAAGAGGATGTCTTATGGCTACTATCCCTGGCTTTTCTTACTCACTTTCTGAAGAAAGCGTTATTCACCATCTTATCAACCTGCAGCTTTCAGATACTGCGGATCTCTTCGAACTGGCCGACGCCTGTGCCGCCTATGTGAGCGTGTTGGTTGAAACGGACGACGCGGTAACATTTTCCACGCTCTGCACGCGTTTACTGGCGACACTTAAGCAACTGCGTGGACGTTGCGATACAGAGCTCCCGCCTTATCTGGTTGAACAGCTGATTGCGGGGGAAAAGATGGCTTCTTGCGTCCCGGACTGCTGGCAGGAAACAACGTTGCAGGTGGACTATGCGGTGGCATTAACACAGGCCGTGATGGGCGGAACATTGCCCACCAGCGTGGCGAAGGAACTGACCGGGTTGCTGCATGATATGGTCTGGCTGCTGGCGGAGTTTGTAAAAGAGCCCTATATCGCAGCGCACTAAAGCGGGTGAAAGAAGCCGAAATGCTGCTGAGGTGTGGATGTGGAGAGCGCAATTGTTCTCACTGCTGATGTAGGCATTACTAAAATTACAGTGCGTTAATCAACAAAGAGTCGTTCACATTTGCCTGTAAGCTGACAGAGGGGATGGGGATTGAAAAAGTCAGCAAGAAGGTTAAAAAAGGCCCACCAGCTAAGGCGGCGAGCCTTTTTTGTTATTAACGTATCACACTAACATTTTCAAGTTTCACCGGACTTTCAGGTTTATTCCCCAATTGCTGAGCGACCGGGACGAAGATGTTGAGATCTTGCAGCCAGGCTAATTTATCACGGCTATCCTGCTGCCCTTCATGAGTTCCATGACACTCAACTAATAGATATTTCCCACTAAACGCAGGTGCAATGCTCTGTGCATCCCCTTCTCCCGTTACATTACAGCGTAACGCTGAAGCAGTGACTTTCTTATCAGCATCAATATTATCCCATTCCGCCTGATATCGTTGGCCAGTCACTAACGGGAAATGCATATCCGTCTGCAATTTGTTGAGTAATACGGTACCACTACTGATGGACATGGTGAATTTCAGCTGCAGCTGATTAGCCAAAGTTAAACGTTGCACCGTCCAGATACCATAATCTTCCAGTTTGCGTACATAACCATCCGGTTGTGCATCCAACTGTACTTTGATCTTACCGAGCGTGCTTACTTCGGTATAACGAACCTGTTTAAAGTGCGGAAGCGCCCAGGGTTTGATCAATGACTGCGCCTGGTGCTCAATTGCAGCAGAAAGGGGATATTTATTAAGCCATTGTGGATTATTATTGTTCAGATCGGGCATTGAGGGCCCCATCAACGTTGATGCTGGCTTGTTAGCAGCAGGAATAAAATGTCCTTCGGCCGTGAACGTTTTTCCTGCTGGTAACTGGCAGAGCTGCTCAAAGCGTTGTGCTTTTTCCGTGTTAATTTTGAAGTCACTCTTGCGGCGAACAATATCTGCAGTAATGAGTGAGTCCGTAACGCGTCCCTCACTGTCGAAGTTCATTAAGGCGACAGCATCTCCCTGATGCGTTTTACAGTTATATAAGTAGTGCTCAATCTTTAATTCCATCGGTGCGTCATAAGGCGGTTCCCAGGTGGTATCTGCAAAATCATATCCCATACGTACCGATAAAATGTCGCCAACGCGCTGGATGCTGTTAACATCGACAAGGTCGGTAATACCGACTGTATCCGTGGCTGATAATCTTTCCCATCGAGCGTCTTTTATTGGTAGCTGGCAAACCATACGGATATCCTCTGCCGTCATCTGCTTATCATCCTGTGCAGGCGCATAACGGAGGTAGCTGTTGCCGTAAAAGCGGGCTTTGGTATATCCCTCTTCACTTAGTAAATCCTCGTACAGAAGCTGTGCCTTGCTCTGTTTACAATCAACGGAACGCCATTGCTGAGCCATTTTCCCGTTATTGAATTTTAACGACACCATGTAATTCACACGATCGTGGATTCTGGTTATAGACAAGGGGTTAGTGTCACCACCTATCAATGCAGGCTTATCAGCAGCTTGCACGAAAGAAAACGGTAAGATAGACAGAAAAAAAGAGGGTACATTAAAGGGCGTACGCAGCACATACATGTTCCTTCATATATTGATTAAGAAATAAAGTTATCGGCATCAGGGACTAAATTATTAGCCAGCCATGATTGCAACGTTATAGATAAACGTAATATGAGATTGGCTACTGCCGCTTCTGGTACCGTGGAGGTACGGGTAATGGACACGCCACTGACGCTCACCCACGCGATTAATATCGCCGGGCTGATTCAGGCGACATCGCACTGGCTACTGGCCACTACAGGTATGAATAAACCTGAAGAAGGAATGATTAATCTTGTTAAAACCAGCAATGGCTGGAAAGCCAATTAAGGATACTATTATGGAAAACAAAACTATCCAGTGTCCTTTTTGTCTGAAAGAGAGCCAACGCGGTGTGCATGTCTGCACCGGCTGCATGGCGACTGTTTTATATGGGGCTTATCCGCAGTGGTATGCTTTCGTGGTTATATTGCTTACCTTTGGCCTGTCTATTCTTATCGGAATGTCTACAGGCATCGCGGGGGCGACTATCAGCCTACCAATAATTGCGGCTGTTGGGTTTGTAGTTGGTAAAGCTATTTTTTCTGATAATGTTGTGTTTAGGCGAAGAATGTAATAGCAATCTTGCATAAGGGCTGCATTACGTACAGCCCTCCTTATGTGATTGTTTGATAGATATTATTTTATATCTCAGCCAAGTAAATTAATTATATTTGCAATTCTGGATATGTTCAATCTCTGTAGGTTGTGATGTTTTATACCTTTCTGAGCTTCTAAAATATTATCTATTGATACGTAGACATCTTGCCAAAAAGAATGCTCATCGCTGAAATATTGATGGAGAGGCCTTCCATTTAGTGAAGTATTTGAAAAATACCGCTCGCCTAAATAGCTGCGCGGAATAGTAGATCACTGAAAGGGAACTCAGCCCGGATTGTGCGATCTGATCAATCGCCAAACCAACCAAAATCACCAACCGGACTGAGCGATGCCGATCATAGTACCAATACCCCGTGGCGAACGACGCCTGATGCAGAAAGCTATTCATAAAACGCGTGATAAAAATCATGCCCGCAGACTCACGGCCATGCTAATGCTTCATCGGGGTGAACGGGTCAGCGATGTTGCCAGAACTCTCTGTTGTGCCCGTTCATCCGTTGGTCGCTGGATTAACTGGTTTACGCACTCAGGTATTGAAGGCCTGAAATCCTTACCCGCAGGGCGCTCCCGACGCTGGCCTTTTGAACATATCTGCACCCTGTTACGTGAGCTGATAAAGCATTCTCCCGGCGATTTTGGTTATCAACGTTCACGCTGGAGCACCGAATTACTGGCAATAAAAATCAATGAGATAACCGGTTGCCAGTTACATGCAGGAACCGTTCGCCGCTGGTTGCCATCTGCGGGGCTTGTATGGCGCAGGGCCGCGCCAACTCTGCGTATCCGTGACCCACATAAAGATGAAAAGATGGCGGTAATCCACAAAGCGCTGGATGAATGCAGCGCAGAGCATCCGGTATTTTATGAAGATGAAGTGGATATCCACCTTAATCCTAAAATCGGTGCGGACTGGCAGTTGCGCGGACAGCAGAAACGGGTAGTGACGCCGGGGCAGAACGAAAAATACTATCTGGCCGGCGCACTGCACAGTGGCACGGGTAAAGTCAGCTACGTGGGCGGCAACAGCAAAAGTTCAGCGCTGTTTATCGCTCTGCTAAAGCACCTGAAAGCCACTTACCGGCGGGCGAAAACAATCACGCTGATCGTTGATAACTACATTATCCATAAAAGCCGCGAAACACAGCGCTGGTTGAAAGCAAATCCCAAGTTCAGGGTAATTTACCAGCCGGTTTACTCGCCGTGGGTGAATCATGTGGAACGGCTATGGCAGGCACTTCATGACACGATAACCCGTAATCATCAGTGCCGCTCAATGTGGCAGTTACTGAAAAAGGTCCGCCATTTTATGGAAACCGCCAGCCCATTCCCCGGAGGAAAACATGGTCAGGCAAAAGTGTAGCGGTATTAGGCGCAGCTATTTAGAATCATGTCAATATGATTGATGGTGGAATTTGATGCGTCCAATATCGATTTGGTGAATTCATTAGGACTGATGCTATTAAATATTGTTTTGTATTGATATTTTTCAATAAAGAAATCATTTACAGCTTTAATATTCCCATTTTTTATTGCTAGTAAAAAATCCTCATGTTCATTGTTTTTTAAAACAATTTCTGCCTTTTTTCTTTCAGTGCTGATTTTCTCGTCGATAATTTTTCGTTGTTTTATAAAGTCTTCGTCAATATCATTATAGTAAGCATACCCCGTTTCATTAAAATGTGAGAGTGGATATGTGCGGGGTTGATTCCAAATGGAGCTTTTATCATGTTTTTTAATATATTCAGAAACTAGTTCTTTTATTTCATCAATGGATATTTCAACTAATTTATTCTTTGAGAAATAAATAATCAATGCTAAATTATGTAGGTATATTGTTGGGTGTTCTTCTTTTAATTCTTTAAAGTCATTTAATAATGAACTGGTTAAAGAAGCGAACTCATTTTCATCATCCATTTTTGTGAAAAACCACAGCTTTAACCACCGTGGGTTTTGCTTTTCAGGTATTTCTATAAAATAAACAAGTTTTGATGTCTCCTCATTGAGATTGATAAGGCTTCCTTTGAAGAGAATGTCAGCCCATAACTCTCCAGAATACAATGGAGTCTCATGAAGAGAGTATTTTAAAGCAATCTTGCTTTCTATACCTGTTACAAAATTTTTCCTATTTAGTGGTTCCCCTGCTCTTAATGCCTTTTCATTAATCTCACCATTTTTAATCTCAATTGTTAATGCAAAAAAGTTGCGTATCAATACAGAAGTGAATTTATCATCATTAATATATTTATTGTCAATTATGGAAGCTAGGTAATCAAAGTCCAGTATTGCTTGTTTTATGTTTCTGAGATTTTGGAAGCTCGATAATGAATAGACATGTTTAATTATGTGTTTGAAGTTAATGAGTTTTTCGTACTTAGATTCTTTTAAGAAAATTGACAGTACATCATCAAAATCATGTTTGACTTCAAATGTTTTGCCGATTACTTTTTCTTTGAATTCCTCATAAACTCTTTCAATTTTTTTATGTTCATCATTTTCTTCATTTTTACTTAAAAGTTTACTCTCATTAGCTATTATGATTACTTTTGCCTTGGATATTTCTACTAAATAATTAATATATCCTAACACTTCTTTTAATGGTATATCAGTTCTTTCCAAATCATCTAAAACAATAATAATTTCATTATTTTCCTCAGAGGTTGAAAATAGTTCATTAAAATTTATTTTATCCAAGCTTACACCTACAGTGCTTTCATTCTTATTATCTCCATTGAGATCTAGTTTGAGTCCAAGTTTTAATGCTCCTTTAAGAACATTGCCTGCGAGTTTTGTATATTTATGGGAAAGAAAAGGATGTAATTCTTGAAATATTTTCTCATCAATATGTGATGTTTTGCTTAGTCCGAAGAGACTTATCTTGATAATCTTTCCTTTTGATTTTTCATTATATTCGGTGATATAGGTTTCAATGAAGTGTGTTTTACCAGACCCCCAACCACCGGTTAGGAGAAAAGAATATTCAGGGTTGCGTATACTAAGATAATAATTTAAATTCTCAATAATATGTTTATTTGTGCTCATTCTTGTATGATGTCCATAATCGATTGGCATGAGAAGTATTATAGGTATCACCTGCAATTTATCACTTTGACTAATTAATGCAAAGAGTTTTTTGACTGACTTAATTCTTCTTATGAGGAACCGGTGCAGTCAATCGTGGAAAGTGTTTTAATTTTACATGCTCAGATAATATCGATGGGTTAAAATTAATATCATTATCAAGATAAATTTGTTTGAGCTTAGGACGACTTGGAAAACGCCTGATCTCCTCTTTGGTTGGACTATAAGTGCCACTGTTAAATCGGGCACGTCTTTCATACTCAGCACGTGGGACATAGATACCCTGAACTTCATCAAAGACATAGTTTTCAGCAATACGCTTATCGTGTTCAGCATCGACTGAAGTAGGAGCTGGCTTCTTCTTGGCCCAGACGAATTTCTCTCTTATATAATCTACTACCAACAGCGTGAAACGTCTGAAAACACCGCTCTGGCGAGGTTCAACTTTCGTCCTCTTAACGTTAACAGGAGCGCGTGTAAGTGCTCTTGCCGTTGAAGAGGATGGGGTTTTCAGTGTAGTGTGTGTATGAGGCGCAGGGGCAACCAGAACAGGTTTTATCGAGTCTGAAGATGAAGCTCTCCCGGTATTATCCGGGATAACAATTTCTTCAGGTTCAGCCAGTGCATGAACCCTAAAGCTGGCAACATCAACCACAATGTCTAATGGTAAATCCTTAAAGGCAAAGTAGGCTTCAACAGCTTCTTTTTTCAACTCATCACGTATGGCTTGCTCTGCAGCACGTTGTTCTTGAGCTGCAACAGTTCCCCAGCGGTCACGAGAAATATGAAGTATTGGATCGCGGTTCGTTTCAATAGCTTTAGCCAGCCAGATAGCTTTCTCTTCATTGGTAGTGGCAACAGTAGCCTGTTCAAGGGCTTCTTCATACTGAACCCTGATAGAACGGTGATCAACGCGTTCATCATGACCATACAGCTCAAGGAACCCATTACAGATGTTCTGCCAGCCTTTACGCCAGCTATCAAGGGTTTCAGGTCTATCCCACTCACGGACCTTTTTACCAAAGCCGGTAGAAAGAATTTCACGGGTTGTTCCCATGATATGGATATGCGGGTTATGACCATTAATATCGTGGATAACAACATCGGCAATGATGCCTTGCTTGGTAAAGTGCTCAAGAACAAAAGCTGCAGTGAGTTCAATGTTCTGTTCTGGTGTTAGCTCGGCAGGGAGGGCAATTTTAAACTCTTTGGCAAGACGGGCATCTTTTCTCTTCTCTGAGGCTTCGACAGCATTCCAGAGTGTTTCACTGTCAACAATCAGGTCAGGAGGGGTATGTTCAGGTGCAAAAATCTGCGCAAAGGCAAGGTCCTTTTTATGTGCTGTTTTGCGACCACAAACTTCACCCGTCCTGTTATCGAAGAAAACTTTACGATGACGATATGCAGCAGAGTTAACCGAAGACTGACCTTCGCCTCTGCTGATGTTCTCCATTTTAAAACTGTATATCGCCATCCAAATATTCCTCAATGCTTAATGCTGCTTTTCGTTTTACGTAAGGAAAACGCCGGGGTTGACGTTGACCTTGATTTTGTTTCCGAAGGAAACGGTTTTAGCCTGCGGCAGGCAACCGTCGGTAGACCCCACGGCATTAGAGCGAAGCGATAATGCGTAAGCGGGCATTGCTTTATTTTTTATCGCCATAAATGACTCAAAAATAACAACAATGTATAAGGCTTACCTTTATTAATTAATACTAAATACATGAATGTCTGTAAAACAAACCGCCGAATTAAGCGGCGTAATCTGGATAAACGGGCGAAGTATTCCGTGATATTACATAAATGGGGTTTAGATGGCGTCCGAAGGACAAAAAGAGTGTTAATTTATCCCGCCGTAAGGCGGGAAAAGACTAAATCACATAAAATACATAGGAAGGTGAAATAAAAAACACTAATAAACAAAAATAAGTAACGCGGAGAGTATCAGATATTTTTAGTTAGTAATTGCTATCACTTGTATTGCATAAATTACAAAGTACGCGATTTAGGTTTTTGTTGACTGGAAATCAGGCGGTTATGATCTACGATTAGTGTGCATCACTCCTCAAGGAAATTTGATAAAATGGGAATGATGATCATCTTATTAATTACATACAGCGATTATAATGAGGCTAAAATGTCCGAACATCAAGTATTATGCATCAATAAAAGCAATCGCCAAAGTGCTCATGAAAGGATAACCCATATTGGTGGTAAAAATGCTGATGGCACCAGATGGAAGCTCACACAGCAAGAGGCTATAAGCGGAATCGAATCAGGGAAATGGAAATTTTATGTTAATGCAGGAGGACACTCAGTTTGGGTGATTGTTGCTGTTAGCGCCTCTGGTAATAAATACTTAAAAACACAAAATGATGGTGAGCAACCTAATAACCTCTTGAATCTCCCTGAGTGTGCATGATTGCTAAAGAAAGGGCCTTTTGGCCCTTTCTTACTATTTACGGCAATTATCAACTTATTTAGCTACACCTTTGAATGGTTTCCCATCTTGTTTTTGGTCCATAAATTGACCGTTGTCAGTATTCCGTTTAGTATAATTACCATTTTTAGGATTTTGAACTTGTGTACGGTCTCGAACTGAACCTTTTCTTGAATCATTTCCTGTATTTGTAGCCATACTTATTTCCTCAGACTAAGGCAGCATCAAATGATGCATTGCCATTATTCTCTCTTATAGCTGCACTGACAATAAGAATTGAATATCACTTTTAAGAATAACAACTTGTTGTTATACATTCATGCATTATTAACTCAGAATAAAAGGTAAATATTATTCTCATACTATTGATTAATTTTTTAATTATGCTAATTAGTGTTAAGGAAATAAATACAAGGATGTTTCATGTATAAAAATAACGATGAAGCCATCGATCTTGAAGCAAAGCGATTACTTGATAATGGAATCTATACCGATCTGGAAAAAGCGTATAGTGAAGCAGAAAAGATAATCACAGAGATAAGAGTTGAATTTAAAAAGAAACAGGAAAAGAAAAAATTTCGCTCCCGGATTAAATCAATCAAACGAGCACTTTCAGATGATGAGTTTAGAACTAATATTCCTTATAATCATATAAATCAATGGAGTAAATAATGAGTGATGATGAAATAAAAAACACCTATCTAACTGGCAATGTTTTTCAGAGTGATAAAAGCAGACCGGAAGTAAAGAAAACACTTGAGCAAAAAATTGCTGGAGCACAAAACAAATTAAATCACCTTAAAGCAAAAGAAAAAAGAGACAGCAAAAAGAAAATACGAGACAAAAAAATAATTCTTGGTGCTGAAGTTGCCAAGGTTTTAAACTGTGATATAAGTGAGGTAGATAAACAATTAATCTTTGGTTTGTTGTTAGAAGTTCCATCCTTACATACGCACGATATCGAAAGGTATAAATTAAATGGACAAATCTACATTGAAAGAGTCCTCAAAAAATTCAGGCCATAAAATCCTTTCACGTCCGAACAGCTCTCCGGCTTAAAACTTGTTTTAGGCTGGGGAACTGTTGACCAAGCCCCAGAGGGCGCGGTAGTCAATTTAACAATTGATGTAATATAATGCATGACATACTTTATTAAATAATACCCGGAACGATTAACTTTTTTCTACACCGCGATGTAAAGGGTTATATGCATCCAGTGATTGAAGTATCGGTAGACTAAGCTCATTTGGGAGCATGAACCATACAGGATTACCAAATGTTTTTGGATAACCCTTGTCCTCGCCTTCACCATTCCATCTCATAGCGAGGCGCTTAGTCCCATCCTCCCAGATCCCCCATGCAACTGAGAATCCGTTTAAATCATAAATAATTTCCAATACTTTGAAATTATGCGGATTCACTTCTCTTGGTGATGGCATATTGTTTCCTTTATAAGAGTATTCACGATGCCCGGATTAAAGAATGTATGGAATGTGTTTAGATAGCAAAATCTTCTAAAATCTTACCACCTTCCAGTGCAGCAGCAATCGCTTTTGGTGTACGACCCTGACCTGTCCACGTCTTTTCATCGCCATTTTCATCAATGTATTTGTATTTAGCAGGACGAGGATCACGAACCGCAGCCGGACGGGAAGATTTAGGATTAGCCAGCAGCTCTGATGGGTCAATACCATCTTCAAGCAGTTGTGCACGCAGTGCTTCAATTTTGGCCTGACGTTCAGCATTTTGTTGCAGTGCAAGTGATTCTTCTTGGCGTCGGTCTTCAACAATAGCAGTTAATTTTTCAAGCATCTCTTCCAGAGTAGCCAAATCTGTTTCTCGTGCCTGTGCGCGAAGGGTACGAATGTTATTAAGTGCTTTAATAGTGTCAGTCATTGTCTTTTATCCTGAATGTTTAAGGTCATAAGCAGGATAACATACAAAGATGATAATGGATAAAATTACTCCTCCTAATTTTTATTGTTAACGGTTTTTTATGGATTACATCTTAACCAATCTTGACCTCTTTTTTATTTTTGTTAATTGATATGTACGTGAAATAAAAAAGGACGATGAAAATGAAAAAACAAAATAAAAAGGGATTCTCTTTGCTGGAACTCACTTTGGTGTTGGGCGTAGGGAGCATCATGGCATTCATGAAGTTTCAGGATATGAAAAAAGATCAAGAAAATTTCATAGCTAATACCGTTGGTTCGCAGATGAAGCAAATGGGGGAAGCGGTAAATGGTTATATCAATATCCGCTATGACAAGCTTTCTACGCTGGCATCGAGCAGTAGCCAGTCAAGTGATCCGGGTACCCGTATCTGTAATGGTTCAGGCTGCGAAATTACGTATCAAACGCTCGTTAATGAAGGGTTATTACCTGCATCCTATACAGGGGTTAATGCCCAAAGATCTTCCTATAAGATAACATTAAAACGTTCAGGAACATCTCCCAACTATATTATTAATGGCCTGATCACGACAACTTTACCTTGGATTGAAGGTGGCAAATATCGTTATGATCTGTTGGGAAAAGCTATGCAGGAAACAGGGATAGACAGCGGGATGACGTAATCACCAACTTTAGCGTCTGGCTTGCAGGGTGCTTGGAAAGAAACATCAACAGATTACAGTAATATCAACTCAGAGGGACTTCTGGCTTACCGTGTTGGATACGATTCCGCTATGTATTCTGTTTACCTGCGCCGTGATGGAACATTGCCGATGACAGGCGACCTGAATATGGGAGGCAATATTATTAATAATATAAAAGACATTAATGCATCAGGAACTGGTAATTTCGGTAATAACTTGAATATCACTAAAAATTTAACAGTTGGTGGTGTAATAAACTCAGGTAAAGGTATTATTTCCAATGACTATATTTATGCTAAAGGAGATTTTTCTACAGATAGTATTGCGTATGTAAGAAAATCTCTAAATGCAGGAGAAAATATGTATGCGGTTGGAAATATTGGGGTTGCGGCTGATAGTAATAAAAAGATGGCTGCTGCTTTGAATGCGGATGGAACAGTATACGCAAAAAAGGCTTTTGTGACTGATGGGGATATATATGCAAACTCAGGGACTGTCAATGCATCATATGTTTGGGCATCAGGAAATCTTAATTCTAATTACATCCATTCAAACGGGAGCATTAATGCTGATGGAAGGGTAAATGCAGGTGAGTTTATATATATTAACAGCCAAGCTAATATCGGTGATGGATGCTCTCCTGCGGGGTTGATAGGGCGCACTAATGAAGGAGTTATTATTTCTTGTGTAAATGGCATCTGGAATAAATCTAAATATAACTACAGCGAATATGTAGTTAGCTATATCAACAACAGCTCTGGAACATGCTCTTCTTGCTATCAAACGAAGAATATAGGTAAACACTTGTTCTGTTCATTATCAGCAAACCAAACTTCAGATGGAATGGTTAAACATTCTATTGTCTATTTTAATGGAACTGATTGGATCATGGAAATGCGAATTACGAGCTGGCCTGCCGGTATTAATACATGGATGCATGCGATGTGTTTTGATTGAGAGATTTAGAATCATAACCATATGATAAAAAATCTATTTTATTTCTGAGTATAAATTTTCCTTGCAAATTTGGATGTGTTTTTATTACTTTCCAGTAATGATTCTCATTTGATTCATAAGACTCAAGTTATCCTTTCTATAATGTCTTGTTTGGTGCCTGTTTTATGCTAATGTTAACTCTGCTATTGATTTTCTCATTTTATTTTGTTATGTGAGGGGACTATGAGGTTGTTAATTATTTCATTATTTATGGTATTCTTTACAACAGGTGTTTTTGCCAAGGGGGTGGGGTATCACTCATCTTTAGGAAGCGGATACAAAGCATCTAAAACGTATGGCTACGGGACAGGGAGTAGTCTAAGTCACGATAAGGTCAGCGGTTATACCACAACAAAAGGTAAGTATGTTCCGCCCTATACTAGAACATCTAAGGACTCTACGCAGTATAATAACTTCGAAACGAAGGGGAATTATAATCCGTACACCCACAAATATGGGACAAAAACTGCTACCCATTAATAGTAAAACGGTGGGTATGGCGAAAAACCTTAGCCAAAGTGCTGGTGACTTCGAGTTTTAACTCTAATCGGTGTAGCACGAATAATATTTTATTTTTATACACTGTGATCTGACCAAGTTAAAGCTTGTATGGTACGATAAAATAATCGACACTGCCGTACCATAGCAGTTTTTTAAAAATACTATATATTATATATCATTTATTTCATTGGAATATAGCTCCTTTATTGCTCTGTATTTTTTGTCATCCCTTTCCGTTAACGAATTGATTATTTCGTCTTTTGAAAAAAAGTAATCAATCTTATTTTGTAATTTTGTTGTACATTTTGATATGCTCTCTATAGTTGCAGCCAACTGTGTTCTTCCTTGTGAGGAAAATGCATTCCATCTGAATTTAGGCGAGTGTTTTAATGACGATACTAAGTCCATTATTTCTAGAAGTATTTTTTTACTTTCAGAAGAATTTATTCTCGGTAGCGTAGAGATCTTTTCAGGGTATAACCACCATAAAAATTCATCGACAGTTGAATAGTCTAAAGGGTTTTTCTGACCTTGGAATGCTTGTGATGGTATTTTATTTGATGCTTCTGGTGGTAGTGAACTATCAATAAATATTCTGGCACCTTTCCCTAAACTTTCTAGTGTGACTGCATTGCTTACCGCTTTACCGCAAACGAAATGGCCTAGCTGTCTATTCACTTTTTCGGGTTCAACTATTTCACCATAAGCCATTCCGCCTCGACACAGAATTCCATTTCTTGTTGTCTCCCACATGATTTCTCTTGCAGCATTCAAAACAAGATCCGTGTTACGAGACCATATGAATGCACAGTCAGAGAGCTGTGCTATCTGTAGGTTTTTTTGCTTAGCACCTTTCAATATTCTTCTAAACAAAACTAAGAGTTTTGCACAATATAACTGTTCTGAATAACTTTTTTTTGAAGTGAATTTGTGAGCTTTGAAATCATCTTCGATAATAGGTATTATGCCCTGTGTTAGTGCGCTGATGCCTAGAATGTCTATATATAGAACAGAACCTTGATATTGATTCATGAAGTTTCCTTGTCAATATTTATTAGAAGAATTGACTTTACTCTGTCAAAAATTAAACACTTACTTACTCAACAATGATTTTCAATCATAAGTTTACGGTTATACAGGAAAATCTCATTAATGTAATAGTTTCTATTAAAGGTCTGGATGCTTAATTCCCATGCAATATTCTGACCAATCATTCATCAGCGTCACACCCGTTTAGGCCATAACGTCCCACGCTGGTAAGCGGCCTCTGCTTTGTCTGCCAGTTGATGTGCCAGAGCATGTTCAATGACTTCACGCTGATGCGATGTTGTTTCGCCAGCCCAATCACGGAAAGTTGATCTGAACCCATGCTGCGTTAAGTCGGTATACCCCATGCGCTTTAGCACTGCCAGTAATGCAGTGTCAGATAGTTGTCCTTTACGTTGGGCAGGGAACACAAAATTATTATCCTTAAAGCGCGGTAATTCCTTTAGCAGCGCAATGGCAGCATCTGACAGAGGAACACGATGCTCTTTTGCTGCTTTCATCCGGCTGGCGGGTATGGTCCATGTTTTCCCCGCAAGATCGATTTCATTCCACTCTGCACCGCGTATTTCACCAGAGCGAGCGATTGTGAGAATGGCAAATTCAAGAGCGCGGGCAGAAATGCCCTGACGTTGACGAAGTTCGTCCATAAATGTCCCAATATCACCATAGGGAAGGGCGGCATGATGTTTTTGGGTTTGAACTTTGCTGGGTAAGGGGAGAAGGGGTTTTAACATTCCTTTCCATGCTGCAGGGTTATCCCCTTCAAAATATTCTTTTGCTTTGGCATAGTCGAGAACGGCTTCAATACGCCCGCGAAGGCGACTTGCTGTTTCATTCTTTATCAGCCAAATGGGTTCAAGGATGGCTAAAAGATCAGTTTTTGTTATTTCATTTACTGCTTTCTGACCAATAAACGGATAGGCGTATGTTTCTAAGGTAGCTCGCCACTGAGCGACATGTTTCTTGTTATTCAGCTCGCTGGCTTTGATTGCCAATACGTCCTCACAGCATTGAGCAAACGACCGTTGTTTACGGGCTAATTCTACTTGTTGAGTAGTGCGCTCATGTTTTTCTTGTAGCGGGTTAATTCCATTCCTGATTTGCTTGCGGAGTTCACGAGCCTTTTCACGGGCCTCTGCCAAGGAGACTTCGGGGTAGGGACCAAGACCCAAGTTCAAGCGTTTTGGAACGGTCTTACCTCTGGCATTAACTCTGACTCCCATAGCCACGCAAAGAATCCATGATCGGGACTGGCCTCTGTTTCGGAGATATAAGCCGTCAGCGCCTCCGACAGCAAAAGAGCCTTCTGTTTTTAATCTTGATACGGCAAGCCCTGAGAGTTCTTTAGCTTTCTTCGGCATATCGATAATCCTGTCATACAACCCGCCATGCATACGGTACTGCATAAAATCGCTGATTGCGTCGGAAATAGCAATACATTACCGAACAATAAATAAATTACAATATATTGTTTTATATATAAAAAATGGATTTCTTCGGACGTTGCTGAACACTAAAAAAATAGACCTCTCAGCGGGAAAACTGGATGCGACAAGCGCAATTAAGGAAATTGCTCTTCTGTTGAAACAGGATAAGAGCGAAGCACAACGAATGCGGGATTTTGTCAACGACGGCGGTTCACTGACCTCGCTGGTACAACAACATTGCGAGCTGTGGGCGACGAGTCTATAAGCAGCCCCTCCCTTTCGGCTGATATATATTGCTTTGCTTTACGTTACACGATGCCCGACAATAACGTTTTTAACTGACGATTAACATTAAGATGAAACACCCGTTAGAATCGCTGTTAACCGCAGGGGGCATACTGCTGATGGCCCTGCTTTCCTGCCTGTTGTTACCTGCGCCCTCTCTCGGGCTGGTGCTGGCAAAAAAGATGGTTGCAACCTTCCATCTGGTCGATCTGAACCAGCTCTACACCATTTTGTTCTGCCTGTGGTTCTTGCTGCTCGGCACTATTGAATTCTTCGTCCTGCGTTTCATCTGGCGTCGCTGGTTTTCACTGGCGGCGTAACCGGCACAAAAAAGCCGGGTGGCAGCCCGGCATTCTCGTCATCTCAGCCCTAATACGCCCGGCTGTGGCTCTCTTTGCGATAGGCTCCAGGCGGCTGGTTAAAGGCACGGGTAAAGACCCGCGTGAACGTCTGCTGCGAGTCAAACCCGTAACGCAGGCAGATGTCGTACACGCGTTCGTTCGATTCACGCAGGTCGCGCGCCGCCAATAGCAGCTTACGTTCGCGAATGTAACGCCCCAGACTCTCCCCTTTGTACTGCATAAACAACCGTTGCAGGTGCCATTTCGAGTAACCCGCATGACGGGCAATCTCTTCAATGCGCAGCGGCTGGTGCAAGTTGTCGTCGATCCACTCGACGATAGTGTCGATGACCTGAGCGGAAATAGTCATACTGCGTTCCCCTCTGCTCCACAATTAATCATTATTCCCACCACACGCGAAATTGCTGGGTGGTATCACTCACCCGGACAGGCTCGCCCAGTTCCGGTGTCAGCAGCCGATAATTTTTGTCCGCACTGGCTTTTGCCAGCTGGATCAACGGGTCGTTCCAGGTGTGTTTCGCCAGCACAAAGCGCCCGTTATGTCCCGGTACCACGGCTTTAGCATTGAGATCCGCCGAGGCCTGCGCGGTTTCATCCGGCAGCATGTGGATGTGCTTCCAGTCCTGGTCGTACTGGCCGTTTTCCATGATGGCTAAATCCACCTCGCCAAACTGTTCACCGATAGCCCTGAAGTGCGGGCCGTAACCGGAATCCCCGCTGTAGTAAACCTTCTGCTCTGGCGTGACGAACATAAAGCTGCCCCACAGCGTCTGGTCACGCTTAATGCCACGTCCGGAGAAATGACGCGCCGGTAGCACATGCACCGCCAGTTCATCACTGATATGCACGGACTGGTTCCAGTCGCGCTCATCAATAATCTCTGCCTTCATACCCCAGTAGCGCAGATGAGAACCCACACCCAGCGGGGTGACCACCTGCTTCACCTTTGGCAGTAACGCCCTGATGGTGGCGTGATCCAGATGGTCGTAGTGATCGTGCGAGATAATCAGCAGATCGACCTCCGGCATACTGCCCGCATTCCAGGGATACTCACCCGCGAAGGCTTTATTGAGGAATGAGAACGGCGCGGCGTAATCACCGAGCACCGGATCGATCAGGATACGTTTTCCCGCCAGTTGCATATACCAGGAGGAGTGACCAAGCCACACCAGAGTGTCTTGCTCCAGAGGCAAACCCGCGAGATCGGTTTTCACCAGCGGCAATGGCTGAGCAGGACGGGCGTTTTCGGTTTTTTTGGTCAGGAACTCCCACATCGCCACCAGCATATTTTTGTCGCCGTTATAACCCGGCGTAGGGAGCGTATTGTGGAATCGTCCGTCTCGGTACTGTGGAGAAGCCTCCACTTCCGGGAGCTGCTCACCCTGCGGTGGCTGGCCAAATCCGGCGTTCAGGACAAAAGGTAAACTCGCAGCTGAAGCAATAATCATGACAAACACCACGCAGATAGAGAGACTTTTCATATCCTGACCCGAATACGCGCCCCTTCCGATGGTTTGCGCGGGTTGAGCTTGATTATGAGTGAGTAAGCACTCATTATAGATATGCTGATAAAGTCGTCAAGACGTTTTCGATCTTTGACATTCCGCGTTGCAGCGTGGCAGAGCACGTGTTTCAATCATGGCTTTTACAATTGACAGGAGGAAAAATTTAGTGGCACGTCCGAAGAGTGAAGATAAAAAACAGGCCTTACTGGAAGCAGCAACCGCTGCATTTGCACAGTCAGGGATTGCCGCCTCAACGGCGTTAATTGCCCGTAACGCGGGCGTTGCTGAAGGCACACTGTTCCGTTACTTTGCTACGAAAGACGATCTGCTGAATGCCCTCTATTTGCACCTGAAGCAGGATCTCTGCCAGACCATGCTGGAGAACCTCGATCGCACCATCACGCTGCCTAAAGAACATACCCGCAATATCTGGAACAGCTATGTGGACTGGGGTATTCGTAACCCCGTTGCTCATGCGGCTATCCGCCAGATTGGCGTCAGTGAAAAGTTGAGCGCCGAAACGGAACTGGCGGTGAAAGAGATGTTCCCGGAACTCCATGAGCTGTGCCGCCGTTCGGTGCGCCCGGTGTTTATGTCGGATGAATTTAAAACGTTTGGCGATGCGCTGTTCTTATCGCTGGCCGAAAGCACGATGGAATTCGCCACCCGCGATCCGTCTCGCGCAGGGGATTTTAAATCCCTCGGTTTTGAAGCCATGTGGCGCGCACTTGCCATTGAGGACGTTAATGGACAGTAAATCACTGCAGGAACACGCAAAACGCGTGGCACTGGAAATGCCCTTTACCGAACAGTGCTGGCCGTTTGGCCCGGAATTTGATGTGTTTAAAGTCGGCGGTAAGATTTTCATGATTGTCGCGGTCGCCCACGGGCGGCCTCATATCAGCCTGAAGTCCGAACCGGAAAAATCCCTGTTAAATCAGCAAATCTACCGCGGGGTTGAACCTGGCTATCATCTGAATAAAAAGCACTGGATCTCACTCTATGGCGGAGAAGACATTACGCCAGAACTGGTGGCCGATCTGGTGGCTGACTCGTGGAACCTGATTGTCGATAAACTGCCGAAAAAAGATCAGAAGTGGATCCGTCCAGCCTGATTGTTCGTCTGAGACGAACAGTATAAGCGCTCGAATCGCACTTATCTTTTTCCGTTTCGCCCTGTAATCTGCTCTCCTTTCACGCCCCTGTGGGGCGAATGTAACCACCAGGAGTTGTAATGGATATTATTTCTGTCGCCCTGAAGCGCCATTCCACCAAGGCGTTCGACGCAAGCAAAAAACTGACCGCCGAAGAAGCGGGAAAAATCAAAACCCTGCTGCAGTACAGCCCATCCAGCACCAACTCTCAGCCGTGGCACTTTATTGTAGCCAGCACCGGGGAAGGTAAAGCGCGTGTGGCAAAATCTGCGGCCGGTACTTACGTGTTCAACGAACGTAAAATGCTGGATGCTTCTCACGTCGTGGTCTTCTGCGCGAAAACCGCAATGGACGATGCCTGGCTGGAGCGCGTGGTCGATCAGGAAGATGCCGACGGCCGTTTTGCGAACCCGGAAGCAAAAGCCGCTAACAACAAAGGTCGCCACTACTTCGCCGACATTCACCGTGTTGATCTGAAAGATGACGACCAGTGGATGGCAAAACAGGTTTACCTGAATGTCGGTAACTTCCTGTTGGGCGTGGGCGCAATGGGCCTGGATGCCGTGCCGATTGAAGGCTTTGACGCCGCGATCCTCGACGAAGAATTTGGCCTGAAAGAGAAAGGCTACACCAGCCTGGTGGTGGTACCGGTTGGGCACCATAGCGTGGAAGATTTCAACGCATCCCTGCCGAAATCTCGCCTGCCGCTGAGCACCGTCGTGACGGAGTGCTAATCACTGCTGGTACGCCGGGTTCCGGCGTGCCAGATTTCAATACAGTATGATTTGCGGATGTTTGACTCCACACACCAGCGCATAACGCGTTAACGTGTCGAGACTTGCCCGCGTAATATTGGCTTCCATTCGGGATACGGTTGGCGCACTGACGCCCATTCGCTCCGCCACCTGCGCACGCGTAAGACCGGCATGATTTCGCCATTGCGCCAGCATCTCGCGTAAGCGCTCCTTACGTTCTTCTGCGTCAAAAGCAGCCTTTACATCAGAGTCACTTAACAACTCTGCTCTCAACTCATCCCAGTCAATGATCTTCTTGCTCATCCAACATCTCCTGTTGTCGTTTCAGTGCCAGACGGATCTCCACAGAAGGTGTTTTCTGCGTTTTTTTGATAAATACGCGCAAGAGATAAATCGTCTTATCCCGCTGATAAACGTATATCCCGCGGCTATGGATTAGCCCGACGGTGCGTATTTCAAACAAGCCATATGACAATGGTTTGCTGTCGGGAGCCCGTAGTACGGTTGGGTTATTGCGTAATTTATCAAGCTGGCGAATCAACTTCGCCTGTACCCCTGCAGGCAAAGAGAGGATCTCTTCTCTGACTGCCTGATGAACGATGAGTCTGAACACGGTTTTTTCATCCCTGATGATATTAGCATGTAAGGCAATTTGCATTAAAGGCTAATTTTGCCTTTCGTGATTCACCTTACCTGTTTTATCCAGGCTAAACCGAATACCTGTTGATTCCCTGAAAGCCCTTCGCAAAAAACTTATCTGGCCGTACTTCCGGCGTGCCAGATTTTCTCCGCATAACGGCCTATCACCGCCAGCGACGCCGCCAGAATCAGGAAAAACACGACCTTGTTCATCCCATCCCAGAAGTATTCGAAGTAGCGGGTGTAGAGGTTAATGGCGAGGAACGTCAGACCAAAGCCACGCAACATGCCGTCGTCGGTTTTCAGGCTGATGTAGATACAAATTGCCGCCGCCACGGCGAACAGCAGCGCCCACGGCAGAAGCGATGCCTGAGTGATGCTGTACCAGTTATCAATATCGTAATTACCAAAAATCGACATGATCCACAGGGCAACAAAGAGATACGTCAGGCCCATAGCTTTACTGGTGGTATAGAGATGTCGCGCCTGTAACATTGCGCGCAGCACCCAGCACAGCGCCAGCAGCGCGCCCCCGAAGAAGATAAACCGCACCGGGTAGTTCATCCCCAGCCAGTAAGCGCCCCAGCCGGACATATACCCCGTCTGTGCCCCAAACCAGTTACCGAGCGAGAGTAAAAAGAACAGCCACACTAACCCGAAACGCCCAAAAAAGCCCACCAGACCATAAACGGCGCAGCCCGCCAGGAACAGCGAGGCAATGTGGCCGCTGCCGTTATCGAGCCGTTCACCAAGCTGCCAGAGAGCAATCGCCGTAAAGAATACGCCGAGGAACAGGATCGCTTCAGTGCTGTAGTGCCACTGCGTTTCTCGCCGCTGACGGCTGAACCCCCACAGGTAGAATAATACCGCCACCAGCGCGGGCAGCCCGATACGGGCGAGGGAGGAGAAAGCAAAGAATTCAATGATACGCGCCATCAGTTCGCTGTCGGAAAACAGACTGCCAATAGCAATGATGACGCAGGCCAGCGCCGTCCAGAAGGCATAACGGCTGAGGCGTTGCCAGTCCAGGGTCACGCGCTGCAGCGTACCGGCCAGACGCTGGCGTTCCTCGGGGGTTAATGCCCCTTCCTGCTCCCACTCGCTAAGCGCACGGTGAAGGAGGCGTTCCTGTTTGCGGGTAACGTTCATATTCACTCCCTGAAAAGTCAGATGTTAATTGAGTATAACAGCCTGTTCTGCCAGCCACGTCATCGCCCTTTCCCCCGCCTCATCCACTGGCAAATACACCAGCAGCCGCGACCCGTTGCGCGGAGCAGAGTACCAGTACATTTGCTGCAGAATAAAATTTCCCAGCTCAGGATGCGCGAACAGCTTCAGCTGATTTTCCACACCGCGAACATCGTTGCGCTGGTGCCACAGGGTTTTAAACTCCTCAGACACCGCAAAGAAACGTGCCAGTTTGGCTTCCCAGAGTGGGTCACCCCGGTGTTCGGCCATCGCCGCGCGGAAATAGGAGACAAAAATCGGCAGTACGTCATCACGTTTGCCCAGACGGGCACGCCACGCCGGATGCGTCAGAAAAAGATAAATGCAGTTGCGATCTTCTGGCGGGATGGCGTTAAAGTCGACGCCCATCAGATGACCGAAACTGTCGTTCCACGCCACAATATCAAAATTCGGTTTCTGAATGCTGGCAGGCTTTGGCATCAGCGTATCAAGCAACCGGCGCGTGCCTTCGCTGATGCTCTCACAGCAGGCCGCCTGCGGCGCTTCACCCGGCGGCAGACCAGCCAGTACAAACAGGTGTCGGGTTTCAGTCGGGGTACACTGCAGCGCTTTGGCTATTGCGGCCATCACCGCTGTAGATGGATTCACATCCCTGCCCTGCTCCAGCCAGGTGTACCAGGTGACGCCCACATCTGCCAGAAAGGCCACCTCTTCACGACGCAGCCCCGGTGTGCGGCGACGGCCACTCCGTGGCAAGCCGAGACGCTGGGGATCGAGGCTTTCACGCCGTGCGCGTAAAAATGCCCCCAGCTGTTTTCGGGTGTCATCCTGAAGTGAGATGACGGGTTCAGACATCAGCGCCATAAATCCCCCTGCATGGTAGTGCCAGTACCAGTATAAGTAAGAACTGGTACCCGTTTATGAGATCACCGATGCTACGACCATCTGCTGAATGACGCAATGGAGTCACCATGAATACGTCAGTTGTTTCACCGGGTCGCGCAGGCCTGATATTGCTGTTAACCGGCCAGATGCTGCCGCTTATCGATACGTCAATTACGAACGTAGCGCTGGATTCAATAACCCATTCGTTACACGCCACCGCCACCGGGCTGGAGCTGATCGTCGCCCTCTACGGCGTGGCTTTTGCCGTCTGTCTGGCACCCGGCAGCAAGCTGGGCGATAACCTGGGCCGCCGTCGTCTGTTTATGTGGGGCGTGGCGGGCTTCGGCCTCGCCTCGCTGCTGTGCGGGATGGCGGGCAACATTGAACAGCTGCTTGCCGCGCGTATTGTTCAGGGTGCAGGCGCGGCGCTGATCATGCCGCAGATCCTCGCCACGCTGCACGTCACGCTAAAAGGCACCGCCCATGCCAAAGCCATTAGCCTGTTTGGCGGCATAGGCGGCATCGCCTTTATCGTCGGGCAGATGGGCGGCGGCTGGCTGGTATCCGCGGATATCGCCGGGTTGGGCTGGCGTAACGCGTTTTTTATTAACGTGCCAATTTGTCTGGTGGTGCTGGCGCTGAGCCGTCGTTACGTGCCAGAAACCCGTCGTGAAATGCCATCGCGCATTGACTGGACGGGCACTGTGCTGCTGGCGACGATTCTCTGCTGCCTGCTGTTCCCGATGGCGCTTGGCCCACAGTGGCACTGGTCATGGCCGCTGAAAGCCGCATTGCTCGCCATCATCCCGCTCACCTTTTTTATGGTGATGAATGCGCGCCAGAAAGAACGGGAGAACGCGCATCCGTTGATCCCACCACGCCTGATGCAGCTTCGCAGTATTCGCTTTGGGGTGCTGATTGCGGTGCTCTTTTTCAGCGTCTGGTCCGGGTTTATGTTCTGTATGGCGCTGACCATGCAAACCGGTCTGGGCATGGCCCCCTGGCAGTCCGGGAACAGTTTTATCGCGCTCGGTGTGACCTACTTTATTTCTGCGTGGTTTGCCCCGCGCCTGATTGCCCGCTACAGCACCAGTACCATTCTGCTGACCGGGCTGGCGATCCAGATAACCGGGCTGCTGGCACTGATTGTGACGTTCCATTTCTGGGGGATGAACAACACTGCCCTGACGCTGGCTCCGGCGACCGGGCTGGTCGGCTACGGCCAGGCATTAATTGTGAACAGCTTCTATCGCATGGGTATGCGCGATATTCAGCCTGATGACGCGGGAGCCGCGAGCGCGATTTTAAGCACGCTACAGCAGGCTGCGCTGGGGCTTGGCCCGGCTATTTTCGGGGCGATTTTGCTGCATGCGCTGCAAAACCATCACGGTAATTATACCCAGGCGATAAATGTTTTTCTGGCGGTAGAAGCCACCATGATGGCAGGGCTGGCACTGGTGACGCGGTGTATGCGTCACCACCTGTGCCTGCCGGTGGTGAAGACCTGCCAGGCCACGAAATAAGCCCGGCACGCTCTTCGCCACCGGGCGAAAAGGGCCCTACTTCTTACGGGAAAGTTTAAATGCCGCAAACAGGAAGATCACCCACACCGGTAGCAGCAACGCTGACAGGCGCATGTCGTCGATGGTACACATCAGCACAAGGATCATTGCCAGGAAGGCGATGCAGATGTAGTTCCCCGCCGGGTACAGCAGCGCTTTAAACTGTGTCTCCCGCCCTTTGCGGCGCATCGCCGCGCGAAAGCGCAGGTGTGCGAGGCAGATCATGATCCAGTTCAGCAGCAGCGTGGCAACAACCAGCGCCATCAGCAAACCAAAGGCCTCTTTCGGCAGCAGGTAGTTGATCAACACCACCAGCGACGTGATGGCTCCGGAAAGCAGCAGCGAGTTCACCGGCACGCCGCGATGGCTGACGCGGGTCAGAAACTTCGGCGCGTTACCCTGCACGGAGAGCCCAAACAACATGCGGCTGTTAGAATATACGCCGCTGTTGTAGACCGACAGCGATGCCACCAGGATCACGAAGTTCAGCGCGGAGGCCACGACGTTGCTGTTCAGATCGTGGAAAATCATCACGAACGGACTGCTGTCGGATTTCACTTCCACCCACGGGTAGAGCGCCAGCAAAACCACCAGCGAACCGATGTAGAACAGCAGGATCCGGTACACCACCTGGTTGACCGCTTTCGGGATGCTTTTATGCGGATCGCGCGCTTCAGCAGCGGTGATACCAATCAGCTCCAGCCCGCCGAAGGAGAACATAATCACCGCCAGCGACAGGATCAGCCCCTTCCAGCCCGTTGCCAGGAAGCCGCCGTGCTGCCACAGGTTATCGATGGTCGCACGCTCGCCGCCATGACCGGAGAACAGCAGCCAGAGGCCAAAGCCAATCATACCGATGATTGCCAGCACCTTGATGAGCGCAAACCAGAACTCGGTTTCGCCATACAGGCGCACGTTCACGAGGTTAATGGCGTTGATGATAATAAAGAAGGCCGCTGCCCAGACCCAGGTCGGTACGTCCGGGAGCCAGTACTGCATATAGATGCCTGCCGCAGTCAGCTCTGCCATCCCGACCAGTACAAACATCACCCAGTAGTTCCAGCCGGAGAGGAAGCCGGCAAACGGGCCCCAGTATTTATAAGCAAAGTGAGCGAACGAGCCTGACACCGGCTCTTCGACGACCATCTCGCCGAGCTGGCGCATGATCAGAAAGGCAATGACCCCGGCGATGCCGTAACCCAGCAGTACCGCCGGGCCAGCCATCTGAATGGCGGGGCCGATACCCAGAAACAGCCCGGTACCGATAGCGCCGCCCAGGGCGATTAACTGAATATGTCGATTTTGCAAACCACGTTGCAGCGTCGGATTGTGCTCCGACGAGGCTTCAGAACTACCGCTGCCTGAAGCGGATGACGCGTCTTTCACGTCCTACCCCTGTCTCTTTTTTAGAAGGGGCACGTTTTAACACTTCATGCTGGTGGTAGCAAGAAAAGCAGCGGGGAACGACATTGCATGCGGTGGCGATAATGAGTGTATTAACCCCCCGTTGGCTGGGGGGTCATTAAGTCAGATACGGTAAATCTTAAAATACGCGGGCGTTACCGGTGATATCAATACGCACTGCCGCCCCCGGGTTCCAGCCTGGCTGGCTGACGGTTTTCAGAACCAGCGGTTCCTTTTGCCCGGCTAACGCAAGCGTGAGGACGGACAAATGCCCGGTGAAATCCACATCGATAATCGAGAGCGGGCTTTCATGTGGTGAACACGCCGTGACCCGCATCTGTTCAGGACGTAGCATCACCTTGCCCTCGCCTGCCGCATACGCGTTGTCCGTACGTATCTCACCCAACGCACATACTGCACGCCCGGCGGCAAGCTGGGCAGGCAAGATCAACGCATCGCCAAGAAACAGCGCAGTCTCTTCATCCACCGGCTGGGTGTAGACCTCAAACGGTGTGCCAACCTGCGTGAAACGCCCGGATCGCATCACGGCAACCTGGGTGGCAAATGACAACGCTTCGTTTTGATCGTGGGTCACCAGAATAGAGGCCACACCCGCTTCCGCCAGCAGATCGGCGGTTGCCTTGCGCGTCATCGCGCGCAGACCGGTATCCAGAGCAGAGAACGGTTCGTCGAGCAGCATCAATGAAGGACGCTGTGCCAGCGCACGGGCAAGTGCCACACGCTGTTGCTGTCCACCGGAAATCTCATGCGGCCAGTGTGTCGCAAGCTTCCTGTCCAGCGAGACCATCTCCATCAACGCTTCTACGCGCGCCCGTTTCTCGTGGCGGGTACCGTCTAAGCCCCAGGCGATATTGTCTGCCACATTAAGGTGTGGAAACAGCGCCCCTTCCTGGGGAACAAAACCGATACCGCGCTGGTGAGCGGGGATAAAATTGTCTTCATCGAACAGCGTGCGGCCCTGCATCACAATGCGCCCGGCATCCGGCGTTTCAAACCCGGCCAGAATACGCAGCAGTGTGGTTTTACCCGACCCTGACGGCCCGACAATCGCTGTCCTGCTTCCCGGCGCAACGCTCAGGTTTAAACTGTCGAGCACCCGCACATCGGAAAACGATTTAGAAATGGACGTTAATTCAAGCATGTCATAGCCCTGCAATTTTTTTAGACTGCATGTAAAGGATCGCGGTCAGCGGCAGTGAGATAAGAATCATCAGCATGGCGTAAGGCGCAGCAGCAACATAATCGATCTCGCTGGTCAGCGCCCAGAAACCGGTGGAAAGCGTACGTGTCCCGAGCGGTGACAGCAGCAGCGTGGCGGTCAATTCGTTGCTGACGCCGAGGAAGACCAGTGCCGCCCCCGCCGCCGCACCCGGTGCAGCCAGCCGCATAGTGACACTCCACAGCGCCTTCGCTGGCGTGCTGCCAAGACTGCGCGCCACGTTTTCCAGCTCTACCGGAGCCTGAGCCATCCCGGCCCGCAGGTTAATCAGCGCGCGAGGCATAAACATCAGCAGATAGGCGAGGAACAGCGTAATTTCCGTCTGGTAGATAGGCCGGGCGTAATGGATGGTAACCGTGACCAGCGCAAGGGCGGTCACAATACCTGGCAGCGAGCTGGTGATGTAGATGCACCCTTCCAGCATCCGGAAGATGCGGCGCGGGTAGCGAATACCGAGCCAGGCAATGGGGATCACGCACGTGGTGGTCAGCAACGCACCGCCCACGCCCAGCATCAGCGTCTGACGCAACGAATGCCAGAGGTCAGCATTCATCCAGTTTTGTACACCGCCAAGCCATATCCAGCGGCAGAGCACACCTAACGGGACACCCAGAGCCAGGACGACCAGTAAAAGGAACAACATCTGACCCAGCGCAGCCGCAGCAGGTTTCAATGGCCAGCGTTTTTGTTCACGGGCGGCACCGGCACCAATACGCGCGTAACGTGCTTTACCGCGCGTGACCCCTTCCAGC
The DNA here is from genome assembly GCF_014103115.1 of Enterobacter sp. RHBSTW-00901. NCBI lineage: Bacteria > Pseudomonadati > Pseudomonadota > Gammaproteobacteria > Enterobacterales > Enterobacteriaceae > Enterobacter > Enterobacter sp. RHBSTW-00901. The sequence goes on along the minus strand of NZ_JABXPB010000001.1, from coordinate 4,028,159 downwards.
ACTAAAATGGCCAGACAGCACAATGCCAGCACCCCCGCCAGCATGTTAGCCGCAGGGCCGCTGAACGTTGACTGAAACTGGTCATAAATCGCCGTTGTAAAGGTGTCAAAGCGGATCATCACATACAGGCCATACTCCGCCAGCAGATGCAGCGCCACCAGCAGCGCACCGCCGCAGATAGCGAGTTTGAGCTGCGGTAACACCACGCGGAAAAAGACCCGCCACGGCGGTGTACCGAGCGAAGCAGCCACATCTTCAAGCGTGGGGTCGAGACGGCGCAGCACCGCCGCAACCGGCATATAGATAAACGGGTAGTAAGCTAAAACGGAGAGAAACACGCCCGCAGAAAGGCCGTGCATGGAGGGAACAACGCTCACCCAGGCATAGCTTTGCACAAATGCGGGGATCGCCAGCGGTGCGACCGCCAGCGCAGACCATATTCCCCGGCCAGCAAGCGTCGTGCGTTCTGTCAGCCAGGCGATTGCCACGCCAAGCACAATGCACAATGGAACCGCGAGCGCCGTTAGCCACAACGTGTTGCTGAGCAACTCAGCAACACGTGGACGGAATACCAGAACCTTAATGCTTTCCCAGCCCGTCTCAATGCCAATGGCAATGATAAAACCCAAAGGCAAAAGCGCCATTAATGAAAACAATATAGCTAACGCTACCATCGGCAGCGCAGGACGCCTGCGGACAGGCTCCCGCACCCCGTTTTTACCGATGTCGAGACTCAGACCAGACATAAGACGTTCACTTTACTCTCAGGATCACAGCAGACCGGCTTGTGTCATCAGCTCGATAACTTTTTTACTGTTGAGCGTTGAAGGTTCAACTTTTGGCGCATCGAGCGCATTCAGCGGAACCAGTTTCGGGTTAGAAGCGGCATTCACACCCACGGCATATTCAAAGGCATTGTTGGTACGCAACTGTTCCTGGCCTTCTTTACCGGTGATCCACTTAATGAACGCCTGAGCCTGTTCTTTATGTTTGCTGGAAGCCAGTACACCGCCGCCAGAGAGGCTGACAAACGCGCCAGGATCCTGGTGTTTGAAGTAGTAGAGTTTGGTGTTTTTGCTGTTTTCACCCGTTTTGGATTGATCAACAAAACGGTAGTAGTGATAAATCACCCCGCCATCAATCTGACCGGCGTTAACGGCTTTCATCACGGTGCTGTTACCTTTGTAGGCAACAAAATTGGCTTTCATCGCTTTGAGCCATTCCAGCGTGGCTTGCTCACCTTTCAGCGCCAGCATCGCACTGACGATTGCCTGGAAATCAGCGCCTGACGGAGATGCCGCCCAGCGTCCTTTCCACTCAGGTTTTGCCAGATCCATCAGCGATTTCGGCAACTGCTGCTCGCTCAGCTTTGCCGGGTTATAAACAAATACCGTGCTACGCGCGGCAATACCGATCCAGCGGCCATGCGCTGGTCGAAACTCCGCTGGTACCTGCTTTAAGGTGTCAGCCTCTAAGGGTGCAAACAGTTTTGCATTATCAACCAACACCATCGACGGGGAGTTTTCCGTCAGAAACACGTCCGCAGGTGAAGCGCTGCCTTCCTGAACCAGCTGATTGCCCAGCTCGCTGTCATCGCCATTACGCAGTGTGACTTTAATCCCGGTTTCTTTCGTAAAGCCATCAACCCATGACTTCACCAGATTTTCATGCTGCGCGTTGTAAACAACGATGCCTTCGTTGTTATCAGCCGCAACTGACTGTGTGGAAAGGAAAATTGATGAAGACAACAGTGCAAGCGAGAAGCATGACAATACGCGAGAATTCATAAAAATATCCTTAATAGACCAAAGTAAATAACAACGAATGGCTTTGCGGGTAAGGATTAAAGCACACAAAAACGCTAATGATAATTAGTATCAATCCAGTTTAAGCGTAAAAGTGTAAAATTTCTTTATCGCAGAGTTTAGAATGATAAAAAACTGATAATAAATCATCACTCAACAGAAGATTAGGAAAACCTTAAATCTGAAAAAGACGACTGATTAGCTGACGCCAGGGTTATTTCAGATTATTTAAGCAACAGACAGATAACCGGGAAGGCTGAAAGGATGACGTGACGATGAGCGAAGGTATTGAATGGCACGCCCTGTAGGATTCGAACCTACGACCTACGGCTTAGAAGGCCGTTGCTCTATCCAACTGAGCTAAGGGCGCACGGAGAAGAGTGAACTTCGTGGTGGTGAAACGCGTGGAATTATACGGTCAATGACAGCTGAGTCAATGCCTTTACCGTCTTCTCTTCCAATAACGACTAGCCGGTTGTAAATACGGCTGTTTTTTCAACATTTATGGGTATATCCCTCCCGTTTTACCGCTGCGAAAAGACTTAGTCGCATTTAAGTAACGCCTGCTGTTTTCCTGCGCGTCGCCCCGGCACACTGGTATGAGGTATCCCGGCCGCCTGGAGGCTGATCAACAACAGGATAATGGAGTGACAACGCAAAACCTGACGTATACGCCCCCCCGATTACAACGCATTTCTCAGGACATTATCGGCATTAAACTTGAACCCGTCGTCGCCCTCTCCTCTTCGCGCACCGTGGGTAACGAGGTGCTCAGCATATTGTCATCACATCAGCACAGTGAACATTATTTTCGCGATCAATCCGCTGACCAGGCAATGATGCTGCTCGAAGCGCAACTCGCCACGCTAAAAAACGCCTTACCCGGTAACAACCTTTTTATCAATCTGCCGATAACGGTATTAACCACGCCGGCAACGTTTCAGCGTTTACTACAGTTGCAAAGCCCGCCGCTGAACATTGAGATTGTCGACCCGGCGGGCTTTTTCTTGCTGTCTGAGGCGCTTCGCGCACGCGTCACCTGTCGCCTGCAGGAGCTTACGATGCAGGGTCACCGCATCTGGCTGGATGACGTAAATGAAGCATTGGTGAAATCATTTTTATCCTGTCACCTGCCGTTAACCGGGGTAAAAATCGATAAGATCGCGTTCTGGCGTTTACGAGCCACTCCGGCGCTATCGCAACTGGTCTCTCTCTGTTCGAAAATTGCCGAAAATGTCCTTATCGAAGGCATTGAGACAGACAGGGATCATGCCTGTGCCCTACAGGCAGGCGCGGGATTAGGTCAGGGATATTACTGGCCATCCTGGACATGGCCAGAAGAGTAAGCGGTCATCGCCGGGAGGGAAGCTATACGAATGACAGTGCGCCGTTACAGGCGGCGTCGTACAGGAAGTGATGCACTGGGATTTACGCACTCGGCATTTGCTCCCCCCTTCTTCGATCGCCTCGAATTTTTGAGCCAGTCTATCAACCAGACTCGCAAAACCGACGCCCCCTTTATCATTCTGGTCACACAGGATAATTTTCTTCGTTCGGGGTTCCTCAACGGGCAGTTTCCCCTTAGCAACTGCTGTGACTATGACACGCTGGAAGCGGCCCTCAGTGCTCTTAACCACTGGCCTTCAGCGCGGCTTGTCGTGGATATCGACAGCCGGGCTTCAACGCTTATTGACCTGCTGGATCGGCTAAGAAGACACAGCCTGTACCCGCCATTCCTCGCGCCCCATCTGTTAATTCGGGCTGATGATTATGACGCCCGACTTTTTTGTAAAGCTGCTGGCCCCTTTCATGTGCTGGAGCGCCAGCTTTCTCCACCGGCTATGCAGCAATACCTGCTGGAAACCTCATTTCTGCCGCGCAACAGAAAAGAGTGGTTCTCTCGCGATGAGTGGCCTGTTTTACAGGATCTGTCGCGCGGTAACTCGTTACGGCATATTGCACACCTGCACAACCGCCCTTACAACCGCATCATTTATCGCCTTAGTTGTATCCTGACGAAGCTTGGGCTAAATCATCGTCAGGAGCTGCTGCATCTTCTCAATAACCTTTCAGACATCACGTTTTAACGCCCTCACTAACCCATTAATTCCTAAACACCTTTAAGAAATTACTTACAAGATTTGTTATTTTTATGTTAAAAATTAACAATTAAGTCGAATTTAAAACTATTCCTAATTTATCCACTTCAATGAAGTGAAATGCTGATAAAACCGACACAGGCAGTGCTTTCATCCGTGTGATAAGGTTTAAGCAATAACGTTAAAAAGAAGATAACGATGTAAAAACAAGCAATTTGATTGCACGCGCAGGGAACCAGAAGCCCTCAATACAGCATATCCTGCTGTGTCAGGACAGATTTTTTAAGGTGATGCTCACAGGCTTTCAAATGAAGGTATCATGCCAGAATCGGGCGAATTCTTGCTGTGTAAACGGCGAAGAGACAGGTTATTCCCACACCCTTTTATTTAACATTTGATCAACATATAGTGATATCTTTTATTTTTTGTTATTACATAAAGACGAATGTTTGCAGTAAATGGGATACCAGGGCATTTCCGCTAAAATTAAAATACCAGGCCTTAAGATCCAGCAGATAATATTCACAAATAAGCAGAAATTGATTTACAGGCTTTTCGGAGAAAGCTTAAACGGTATAATAAGGAGAGTTACAGACATGAATAAGAAAATTCATTTTGCGATCATCAGTAAAATGAGATAACCGCACTGCGGCATTGATTCCATCACTACGTTAACAAGGATGCTTTCGCTCTCTCCAGGGAAATACCACCGTATAAGGATCTACACAATTATCCTTCCGGCTTTTCGAGAGTTTTAACAAAACTCAGCATAACGCTTTTAACAATCTGAGGCATAAAAAATGAAACCGGCATCCGTTATCATTATGGACGAACACCCTATTGTCAGAATGTCGATAGAAGTCCTGCTACAGAAAAATAAAAACATCGTCGTTAAACTCAAGTCTGGCGATAGTCACGAAGTGCTTGACTGCATACGTAACCATCCCATCGATCTGGTGATTCTCGACATCGAAATGACAGTGTAAGTATCCCGGTAAAACGACCCATTCACTTTTAGAGATCTTCCGACATACTGATTATGTCCCCTGAGGAGGTCGCTATGCGCAAGATCCGATTCACTGAACACCAGATCATCGCCGTGCTGAAGTCCGTCGAAGCCGGACGAACCGTCAAAGATGTGTGCCGGGAGGCCGCGATATCCGAAGCCAGCTATTACAACTGGAAGGCGAAATATGGCGGGATGGAAGCGGCCGATATTAAAAAAATCAAAGATCTGGAAGATGAGAATCGAAGGCTTAAACAGATGTTTGCTGATCTTAGCCTTGAGTGCCGGGCACTTAAAGACGTCATCGAAAAAAAGCTTTAAAACCAGCGATAAAGCGTGAACTCGTCAGCTATCTGACGGCGCAATTTGCCATGAGTTTACGCCAGGCCTGCAGGACGTTATCGCTGAGCAGGACAGTGTATTTTTATCGGCCCGATACCCGGCGTGATGAACCGGTGATCCATGCACTGACTGAACTGGCTGAACGCTATCCGCGCTACGGTTTTAAGAAGCTGTTCCAGCTGCTGCGCAGGCAGGGCAATACCTGGAACCATAAGCGCGTTCACCGGATTTACTGCCTGCTGAAACTGAATTTTCGTCGCAAGGGAAAACAGCGGCTGCCAGTGCGTAATCCAGCACCACTGGCGACGCCGCAAGCGCTAAACCAGAGCTGGTCCATCGATTTTATGCATGACGCGCTGCTTTGCGGCAGACGCTTCCGGACCTTCAATGTGGTGGATGATTTTAACCGTGAAGCACTGGCGATAGAAATCGACCTGAATATCCCGGCTCAGCGAGTCATCCGGGTGTTGGACAGGATCGTAGCAAATCGCGGCTACCCGCTGAAGATGCGGATGGACAACGGGCCAGAACTGGTCTCACTGGCGCTGGCACAATGGGCCGAAGAACATGGCGTGCAGCTCGAATTTATCAAGCCGGGTAAACCAACACAGAATGCTTTTATCGAACGGTTCAACCGGACATACCGGACAGAAATTCTGGATTTTTACCTGTTCAGAACACTGAATGAAGCACGGGAAATTACCGAGCGCTGGCTGATGGAATATAACAACGAGCGGCCTCATGAATCCCTGAACAACCTTACTCCGGAAGAGTACCGGCTGATGGCTGAAAAACCGGAAATCTCAAAAAGTGCGTGGAACTAAAACAGGTGTGCTTACAACAGGAACAGATGGGTTCTCACTACTGAAGAGAATCAGGAACATCAACAAAGACATAAAGGTGCTTTTTTTGTCTTCTAAATCAGAGGCTTTTTATGCCGGACGCGCCATTCGCGCAGGCGCAAATGGGTTTGTCAGCAAACGAAAAGATTTAGGTGAGATCTACAATGCGGTTAATATGATACTTACCGGCTATTCATTCTTCCCCTCGGAGACGCTGAGTTTTATAAATCATCTTGGCTCACGAACTGGAGCAGCGGTTGATATGCCATTGTCAAATCGCGAGGTCACCGTCCTGCGTTATCTGGCCAATGGATTATCAAATAAGGAGATTGCGGAACAACTATTATTGAGCAACAAAACAATCAGCGCACATAAATCGAATATCTATTCCAAGCTCGGGGTACAGAGCATTGTTGAATTAATTGATTATGCCAAAGCGCACGAATTGCTGTAATCTGAATTCACTCCCTGCAACTTATATGAGTTGCAGGGAGTGCGGTCAGTTCTAATTATAATTAATCATAAAAGTAGCATCCGCATCGGCTCTACCTGGCTGCGGGTTATCTGCCGTGGCAATATAATTAGCATAAAATGACAACTCTGCATTTCCCCCGGCATCAACGGCAACCGCCTGACTGGCCTGCTGCAATGCCAGGCGAGTTTTATCTCTGTCGCGGATCTCCACGGCAACATTGCGGGCTGCACTGGCATCATTCAGCGCCAGCAGACTATTATCGCTTCCTTCAGCTTTACCCGAAAAGGTGATGGATGCTGAACCCGGCGGGCATCCGGTCAGTTTCAGCGTAAACGGAACGGGCTGCGTCCGGCTTCCCGCCGTGCTGAGCTGTTTTGTCGGCCAGGTACCCAGCGTGACGGTTTTATCGCTGTCACTGCCTTCTGCCACGCAGGTGAAATCGACGATGTTGCCATACAACTCGATATTGATTTCCCCCAGCGCGGTGACAGCCTGCACGTGTGTGTTAAGCACTAACAGCACCAGCGCCGCAAGAGATCGACTCCAGATGTTCATCTCGCCTCCTTAATCGTAATCCACGCGCAGATAACCGCGAGAGGAGAAACGTCCTTCCTTAGGCTTGTTACCCGTGATGCTGACCGGCCAGGCGCGGATCGCCACCTGTGCCTGGGCGCTATCATCCAGACGGAACGGTATTTTGCTGGTCAGGTTGTTGGGGATGAGCGGTGTACCACTTTCGTTAGCAACCACAAACCCCAGATCGGCGTTATCCGATACCAGCGCATTACCAGAGACTTTTTCGGCTTCGATTCGCATCGTCAGGTAAGCATTAGCCTCTACGTTGGTGCATTTGATGGCGATGGTTTTAGTTTGTGGCGAAACCTTCTGAGGGCGGTTTCCAGCTCCGGCCTGGCTGAACAGTGAGGCTCCAATGTCGCCAAAATCAAACTCGACGACCCTGCCGGCATTAACCTCACAGCTTTGTGGAACCTGAATCGTCCCGCTGTAGCTGATGGTATACACCGGCGTGTTAAGCGGATCGGACGACGTGGTGGTGACATACACCCGGAACATGGTCTGCTGTGGGATCACCACCATGTTGATAAACCGCCGCGTCACCCTCAGGCGAAAGACCAGCTTTGAATCTGTGACCGGAAATGCCTTGTTGTTCGGCACGTTGGGGTGCTGCCCCATCTGGATGTAACTTGCTGGCGGGTAGAACGTGCCTGCGAAGTCATCGTGGATCTGCATTGCACCGTCAAGGTAGTCGTTGAGCTGCACATACTTATAGCTGTCGATCTCCGTCGTAACAGGTAGATCGGTGACATAACTACGCATAGTCGATTTTCCGGTGGTTCCCTTCGGGCAAATCGCGCTGACCCCCACCATCCCGGATTTTTGCGCCAGGGTGATAATTTGGCCCGGTTTGTTGTTGGAGCTGTTAAAAACGTTTGAGAGGTCATACGAGATGTCCTTCGCGACGCCATTCGAATTCTGGCACACCGTCGCCCACGCGGGCAGCGCGCCACACAGCAGGGCAACACCGGCTACGTTGCGGAAAATGTTCATCATTGGGTTCCTGTTAGCGATCACAGCTTGCCCCCGCCAGGGTAATGGCCTGGCTCTGGCTTTCAGGCGGTAAGCGATAGTGCGCACGACACTGGGACTGCATCCCGTTGCCCCACTGGATCAACAGTTCACCTTCCAGCGGTAGCCCGCTTAAATAAATTTGTCCGTCATCTCCCACCATGCTGGTCACGCCGCTTTGGGTTTCGCGCACTACGGCACCAAACGGTACCGGCTGGTTACCGCGCTTCACCGTCAGCAAAGCGCGCACGCCAATGCGGGTATCGAAGCTGGCACGCACCAGCGCGCCTTTGGTCGGTACCACGCTGCTCACGTTGTTTTCGATGTCGGTGTTGTTACTCATGGTGTTGGTATCCAGCGCTACGCGGTTGTAACGGTAGACCGTGGCATACGGCATCACCGCATAACCCCGCCAGTCCGTTTTCACCCCGGTCTGGTTTTCCACGCTGACGCCTGTTGCCCCCGGAGCTTTGATCAACACGTTGGTATCACCCAGTGGCTGGCTGAAGGTTATGCCATCGGCATGGCCCACCACGCCACCAGAAAGCTGCCAGTTGAGATCGTGCTGATCGCGCGAGTAGTTATACCCCGCGCCCAGCGTACCGTAGGTCGCCTGCCAGTTGGCACTGGCACTGCCGCTTGCACCGTTATTACTGGTGTGCCCCTGCGTGACGCTGTAGTTCAGGTTACGATCGTCAAGCAGCGTCCCGCTGACCCCGGTCTGCCAGCTGGTGTCACCGTCACTATTACGGCTTGCTGACGCCGTGGCGTAGGCTCTGTCGATCGCGTTATCGCGGCGATAACCGTGGCGGGTAAACAGACTGAACGGCACAGAGACGTTAAACGACGCGATCCTGTCCGTACCGTCGATCCCCACGGACTTGTTCCACGACCAGGACACGGAGTAGTTGATCCCCTGCACGCCGCCCGCGTAACCCAGCTGATACCAGACGTTCGACTCGCTGGTTCCCCAGTAGCTCTGCTGGCTGCCAGAGAGATACACCGAACCGTAATCCCCCAGCGACTGGGAAATATTGAGCTGGAAACGCCCTTTCTTATTCCACGTCAGGTTGTGATAACTCTGTACATCCGGCACGCCGTCATCATCCTGGCTATCGCCATACTGATAACCTTCCATTGAGCGCCAGGCCACATCGTCCAGGGTATAGAACCCTTTCGTGGAGTAGCGATAGCCCAGCAGCTGGAAGTTGGTTCCGAATCCGTTAAGTGACTTCGCGTAGAGGAAACGCAGCGACTGGCCTTCATGGCGGCTGTCGTCCGCGAGCTGGCTGCGGGCGTGGGTGAGATCGAGGGAAACCGCGCCCCAGTCACCGAGGTTTTTCCCGGCACCGATGGCCAGCGCGGTATAGCGCGACGCCAGCTGTGTACCACCGTAAAGCGTGTAGCCATCGGCTATGCCGGCAATCAACGTGCCCTGAGTGAAGAACGGCGTATCCTGCTCGCTATTACCGCTGCGGTAGTCCCCCGCCACCAGGTCATATTTCCAGCGTCCCTCACGTTGTAGCAATGGCACGGTGGAGTACGGCACGGTATAGCGTTGCTGGCTACCATCCTTCTCTTCGACCGTCACCTCCAGGTCACCGCTTGAGGAGGTCGGGTTCAGATCGGTAATAGCAAACGCACCGGGCTGAACATAGCTCTGATAAATGACATAACCGTTCTGACGAACGACCACTTTTGCTGGCGTGCGGGCGATACCGCGCACGGTTGGCGCGTAGCCTTGCAGACTGTCCGGGTACATATTGTCGGAGGAGTAGAGTCGCCCGCCGCGAAAACCAACGCTGTCGAAAACATCATTCCCGGTATTGCTGTCGCCCAGTACCAGCTCGCTTTTGAGTGGGATCACGGTGCGCTGCGCCCAGGTACCAATATTCTGCCAGCTGCTGTTCCGCTGTCCGTTGTTTTGCGTGTAACGCCATGCGCCATTATTGCGTAACCGCCAGGCACCATAGTTCAGCCCGCTTTGCAGGTTCAGGTAATAGCTGTCGTCCTCGCTCCCCCGGTTGCCGGTGAAGCTGTAATTCAACAGTGCGGCAGGGATGCCTTCATCCCATTGTTCGGGGGGAATGTAACCGCGGGCGCTGTTCTGCATTGCCACCTGCGGCAGGCTGATATTAAGGCGCTGCGAGGCAAAATTGAACGCCACCACGCTGCCGGGAATAGCCGTCTTCAGTGGGATACAGGTGTCGCCCCTGGTGTTTGCCAGCTCAGGAAACGCCGCAATATTGACGCCAAAGCGGTCCAGCATCGCGCGCGTGATGCACGGCGTTAGCCCACCCGCAACCGGTGACGTATCATCAGTCGCCTGCTCAAAGCGCACATCCTGAGTGGCAATAAACTCATCATTACGCCAGAGATCCACGCGATAGATGCCTGGAGCCTGCTGGTGTCCTTGTTCAAAACGCGATAAATCCGCCACGTTAGCGGTGTCGTCGGAGAGAAATGCGGGGTTGAAGTAGCTTTCGCTCCAGCCAGTTTGCGGCCAGAGCGCTGCCATCAGCGCCAGTGCTACCGGGCAGTAACGCCCGTGGTGATTGTTCATCGCCCTGTCTCTGATCACAGATTGACGCTGCGCGCCGGCGTAATCGCGCCGTAGTCATTCACGCTCTGCCAGGAAAGCGTGCCGCTTGCCGCATCCGGCAGCACCTGCTGCGCCGAGTTTTTAGGCGCAATCATCAGGTTGTCCAGAGCCTTACCGCCCAGCTTCAGGTTGACCAGCGTGATGTAATATGGCGAGGCATTACTCACCTTAAGGTGGTTGCCGACACGCTCAAAGCGCAGTTGAGACAACGCTTCTTCCGGCTGCATCGCCAGTTTATTCGGGCGTACGAACAGCTTGATGCGCGACAAAATCGCCAGCTGGAGGACGTTGTTGTCCTCCATTTTCGTTTTACTCACTGACGGGATCGCCTTCACGTTCATAAAGAAGAGCGACTCACGGTCAGTGGGCAACGCCGGACCGGCATAAATAATGCGCAATGTGTTCTCGCTGTCCGGCTCGCTGACAAACAAGGGTGGCGTGACGGCAAAGGTTTTTTCCTTTTGCCCATTGGCATTCTCAATCCACGCATTAATTAAATAGCGCTCTTGCTTATTGCTGTTGGTGATCGCCAGCGAAGTTTGTTTCGCGTCTGCCGGATAAATCACGCGCGTGGCCCCCAGTGCAATACCACCGGAGGCACTGGCGGAAGCAGAAACCATCAGCAAAATAAAAGATAAAATCAGTCCTGGCTTAATTAGGGAGTTCATCACAACAATACCTTTAATAATATGTTCGCAGGCGTAGAAGGCGTTATGGATAAATCAACGTGAACCAGACATCTGACTGAATATTGCCTGGCACGAGGTGTTCGGAAATAGCCCGATAGCGGGCGCTAAAATGAAACGCGAGCTCCTGGGTATTGATGGGCAACCAGCTGACCGCCGTCGCGTTCGGGATAATCTGGCGTTGCTGTTCGTCAAAAAGTGCCAACCCAACACCGCTGCTCACGGGCGTTTCACCAGGCCGTGATGTCGCCAGAAAAACCTGTGGATCTTCCGCCGGCGTGACGCCCTGGAACTGGATCCCTACGGTGCGCGAGACATCCACGCTGCAGTCCAGCAGTCGTACGGTAAAAGGCACGTTGACCGTTGAAAAGCTGCCCACGCCGGAAAAGGAATTGGTCCGGTACTGCCCCATATCGATACGCATACTCTGGCTGTCAGGAGCCACGGCGCACCCACCGTTGACCAGCTCACCTCTGATGTGAACCTTGCCGCCGTCGATCACTACGGTATGTGCGAATACTGGTTGAGCCATCGTAAGGGCTAGCAGCAGTTTCCCGATCCTTGTCATCCTTCGTTCCTGGCATTAGCGTATGACGGGCCTCATCCCTGAGGCCTAAACATCCCTGTGCAGAGGAATTATTCGTATTTCATTACGAAAGTGGCGTCCGCGTTCGCCTGGCCTGGCTCGGCAGTTGCCGCCGTGGATTTATAACGCGCGGTGAAGTTCAGGGTGTTGGTGCCTTCAATCAGGTTCTGTGCGGCAGAGAAGGTCGCGCCATCCGGTGTCAGCGTGCTGGATTTGCTGTCGAGGATCTCGATACCCACGCCTTTCGCGGCGTTGTCGTTGCTGCCAGAAGATACCGCCAGCAGGGTTTTATCGGTCGCATCAATCTGACCGGTGAAAGCAACAGCGGCAGTTTTTGCTACCAGTGGATCACAATCATTCAGTTCGATAGTGAATGGAATATTGGAGGTCGTGTCGCCCACTTTGGTGAATTTCGCGGTACGGTACTGACCCAGATTAACCGTCTGTTCAGAAGATGCCGTATTAACAGAGCACGCGGCATTCACTAATTCACCTTTAAAATGCACGGTACCGCCATTAACGGAAACGGGCGTAGTAGTATCTTCTGCATGAGCGGCACCCGCGACCAGGGCCAGAGCGGCAACAACGGTAGATGCAATATTGCTGAATTTCATGTCTATTCCTTTAAAATGTAAATAACCCTTCCCGCGAAAAACCGGGAATAAGAAATACGTTCAATCGATTAATTGAAAGCTTATTTCGGAGGAGACAAAGTAGCTCAGGAACGAATATTAAAATATGTCAAAACGCTGCCATTTCACCAGGCCACATCCTAATCCCACCTAGGAAATTGACCATGTCAAAACCAGGGGTTTTGCAGCCAGTTGTGGAAATCTCGCAAAGGGTGACTGACAGCGGCGCTCGCTTCTGACAAAATACAGGCAATCCCCCTTTCAAACGTTACAGACGGAATCTTCTCTCTGATGGCAGCAAAGATTATTGACGGTAAAACGATTGCGCAGCAGGTGCGCTCTGAGGTTGCGGAAAAAGTGAAGGCGCGCAGAGCGGCCGGAAAACGAGCCCCAGGGTTGGCTGTTGTGCTGGTTGGTAGCAACCCGGCATCGCAGATTTATGTCGGCAGCAAGCGCAAAGCGTGTGAAGAAGTGGGCTTTGTCTCCCGCTCCTACGATCTGCCCGAAACCACCAGCGAAGCAGAACTACTTGAGCTGATTGACACCCTGAATGCCGATAAAGCAATCGACGGTATTCTGGTTCAGTTGCCGCTGCCTGCGGGCATCGACAACGTGAAGGTGCTGGAGCGTATTGCACCAGACAAAGATGTCGACGGTTTCCACCCGTATAACGTGGGTCGCCTGTGCCAGCGTGCACCGCGCCTGCGTCCGTGCACCCCTCGCGGGATCGTCACGTTGCTGGAGCGCTACAACATCGACACCTACGGCCTGAACGCCGTTGTCATTGGTGCATCCAACATCGTTGGCCGCCCGATGAGCATGGAGTTGCTGCTGGCTGGCTGCACCACCACCGTGACCCACCGCTTCACCAAAAACCTGCGTCACCACGTAGAAAACGCCGATCTGCTGATCGTCGCAGTGGGTAAACCAGGCTTTATTCCAGGTGAGTGGATTAAAGAGGGTGCGATTGTCGTGGACGTCGGAATTAACCGTCTGGAAAGCGGCAAGGTTGTCGGCGACGTGGTTTACGAAGATGCCGCAGCGCGTGCGTCTTACATCACCCCAGTACCGGGCGGTGTTGGCCCGATGACCGTAGCAACATTGATTCAGAATACCTTGCAGGCGTGCGAGGAGTATCACGACGTAGAGGACGCGTAAAAATGGCCAATTTTTCTTTAGGTAAACACCCGCACGTTGAGCTGTGCGATCTGCTCAAGCTGGAAGGCTGGAGCGAAAGTGGCGCGCAGGCGAAAATCGCGATCGCGGATGGGCTGGTCAAAGTCGACGGCGCGGTGGAAACCCGCAAGCGCTGTAAGATTGTCGCAGGTCAGACCGTGAGCTTTGAAGGTCAGAGCGTTACGGTTACAGCATAATTCCCACCCCCAACCCGGTAGTCCTCGCACTATCGGGTTACCCCCTCTCCCCCTGCTCCCTCTTATGTATTCCACTACTAAATATAATCTTCACCATCAATAATACATAACTATCATTTCATCAAAATTGATCGACAAAAGCTATTAATTGCATTCCGTGTGACATCCATCACGAAACAGGGTTGCTCAACGTTTATTATTTACTGCATAGCACATGCATATAGCTTTTTACGAAAAAGTAATCTCATCATGCGGTAAAATTTTTTACTTAAACAATCTTTGGAGGTAATTGTTTTGCCATGGAAAGACCCATCATCAAATGCATTTTTTAGCTGGATCTACATAATAATATTCGGCGCATGGGGAGGTCTGGTTAGATATCTCCTTGACGTTAAGTCTGGTCAGTCGGGAAGAAATTTATTCGCGGCATTGGCACAAATTATCGTGTCAGGATTTACCGGCGTACTTGCTGGATTGATGTCACAAAGTCTCGGGACAGTATTTCATACTTCGCTTGCGGTTAGTGGTATATCAGGTGCAATGGGCGTTGTCGCCCTTAATTATTACTGGAAGAAAATCTCTGGAGAGAATAATGATAAATCATGAATTCAGTAAGACTACTGAAAGGAATCTTAAAGGTGTACATAAGGATCTTTCTGATGTAATGAGAAAAGCATTGAAATTATCACCGATTGATTTCGGTATTTCAGAAGGGTTAAGAACCCAAAAACGGCAACTTGAGCTACTGGCATCAGGAAAATCATTAACGTCGAAAAGCAGACATTTAACGGGGCATGCCGTTGATATATTCGCAGTTATCAATGGTACGGCGTCATGGGAGTTTAAACATTACCAGACAATTGCAACAGCTGTGTTTCAGGCGGCCCGTGAGTTGAATGTTGATGTTGAGTGGGGAGGTAACTGGACGGAAATAAAGGATGGCGTTCATTTTCAACTCTCACGAAAAATGTATCCTTAAGAGTATCTAAAAAACGATTACACCTATCGCTGTTTACGCAGCCAGTATAGAAAAAGGAGAATTATAAAACCAGATTATATTCATCTTATTTTTCAATAAACAACCAAAGGCAATCTATTATCTTCACGGTAAGGTTATTGCACACTGTCAAAACAGCCCGCTATTTTTATTGGCGACATCGTGCTGCCCTGACAAAAATATTTTACGAACCAAAAAGGAATTCAATCATGACAATTACTTATGTTAAAACTGAACTTGCACCGGCCGACAATCAGCTCGCTGCATATATTTATTTTACTTCAGATACACCAGTAAGTTATTCTTACACTGTATCAAAAAGGACAACCAGCCCAACCAGCGTAGATTTTACCTATACATCGGATCTGATTTATGCCGTTTCTCAAACCATAAAAATCCCTGTTATTGGCCTTTACGCGCAATATGCCAACAACGTCCAGGTTGTGTTTAAGGACGAAACTGGAACTGAGGTTTACAACCAACCATTCTCTGTTAGCACGGTGGATCAGGTCTATGATCCATCCGTTATCTTCCACCTCGATATTGAACAAACAGATCCTACGTTATTTACATCTGTCTGGGGAAATAGTTGGTTAATGCAATCAACTGGCCGAGGTTACGATGAAAACGGTGACCTGCGTTTTAATTTTTTATCGGTTTATCATCTCCAGCCGTTGAGAATTCACAATGGCTACATTTATACCGGTAGCGATGAAGATTTTTCATGGTACGGTCGACGTTTTTTCAAAATTGACATTCTCGGTAATGTCATTTTTGAATTCGACATGCGTGATTCTAATGGCAATCACTATTCAAACACTCACGATTTAGTCTGGGACTCAGCAGGCGATATCTATATGTTTGGTAGCGATAGTCCTAATCGAATAAGCAATACGATGGCACAAGACTCCTGTATCCTGAAGTTCAACGATCAGACAGGTAAAATGATTTGGGCAAAAAACTATACCAGTGAATATAGCGGCTCTCAGATATTAAATAACAACACACCTAATGATGTTCATTTGAATTCACTCACATGGATCCAAAGCAGTCCAAACAATGAGGAAGCAATTATTGCGCACTCTCGCACCACGAGTACAACTTTTGGCGTATCTATCGTTGACGGTAGTATCTTGTGGGCGATCGATACGGGTAATTTCAACCCTCAATTCCCGGCAATTCAAGCGACTACTCATATCGATAATACCGGAATTACTAACTATGAAAATGGTGCTCACACTGTGTGCATCACTAATAACAGTGCATTTGCAGGAAATATCGACCCTACCGTAGGTAAATTTGTTTTATCTGTCTTTGATAATAGATCCTGTGTTGGTGCAGATGGAAGCCCTGTCATTCGCCCTATAAATGATGATCCAACCACCGATACCTATTCAACACCTCCGGCTCGCATTCTATTCTATGCTGTAGACTTAGCAGCAAAAACTGCAGTGGAAATTCATGCACCGATTGAACTGCCAACAACCCCCATCATCCAGTGGACCGATTTTATGGGGGGAGTGTTTGACCATGATGATTACTTCGTTATTTTTACTAACCATGCCCGTTCATTCTTTATCTCTGATGTGAACGGTAATATGATTGCCACCATCTATGATGTTATTTCTCTACCTGATGGCGCGCCTCAATTCCCTGCAGAGGGCTATCGTGCAAGATTATTTAACGAAACCGAGCTATCTGACTTAATCACTACAGCATCAATTACGGTAAATTCATAAAAAAGTAATTGTAAAAAACAGAAGCAGTTGATCATCCGTTTTTATTAACTCATCGATTAAACTGCATTTGTTATCAGGGTTCATGCATTTGCATGAACCCTTGACCATATATAACACGTCACCAGGGGCCTGGCGTTATCACTCACACCGCTGTACCACTGTAACCAGGCGCAGCGCCGGAAAAAAACCGCCCTCTCCCCGGAGCGTACCCCCGCAGAAAGGGGATAAAATCCCCCACATCCATCGAGGTTAATTATCGATCAACTTCAAATAATCACTATTTCATCTGTTGAAATGTGAAAATTAAGTTGCGCAGTTTTCATACTTTCCTCACGATAAGTAGAACGTTCTACTAAAACGTTCTACTTACAATAACAGCGCATAAAAAGCGCTACTCGGGGGGAAATCAGCATGAGTCTGATATCAGGGTTTGTTAAATCGCTGTCTAAGTTATCGATGATTGGTCGCGCCTTAATGCTGCCAATTTCACTGCTTCCCGCTGCGGGCCTGCTGCTGGCCTTTGGCGATAAGTTCCACCTGCCGCTGATGATGAACGCGGGCGGGGTTATTTTTGATAACCTGCCGATGCTCTTCGCGATTGGCTCCGCTGTCGGTCTGGCGTCAGAATCGGGCATTGCGGCGCTCTCTGCGGCCGTTTCAGTGTTTGTCACCAACATCACCATCAATACCGTGCTCAGCATCACGCCGGAGATGGCCTCTCAGGGCGGGAAATATGCGATGGTCGTCGGCATCCCGACGCTGCAGATGGGCGTCTTTGGTGGTCTTATCTGCGGTATTCTCGCGGCATGGTGTTACAACCGTTTTCACACCATGCAGTTGCCGGAGTTCCTCGGTTTCTTCTCCGGTAAACGCTTTGTGGCGATTGCAACGGCGTTTCTGTCGTTCCTGCTCGGCCTGCTGTTGCCGTATATCTGGCAACATATTCAGTCCGGTATCGATGCACTTTCTGTTGTCGTTAACGGGGATAATCAGGCGGCGTCGACCTTTATCTTCGGTCTGGTGGAACGCGCATTGATCCCGCTTGGTCTGCACCACATCTGGTATCCCTCTTTCTGGTATTCGTTTGGGGACTACACCACCCAGGCAGGCCAGGTGATCCACGGTGACCAGACCATCTGGTTCAAAATGCTGGAAGAAGGGGCGAAGTCTTTCAGCAGCGATACGTACCAAAATGCCGGTAAGTTCATGCAGGGTGAATTCCCGCTGATGCTGTTTGCACTGCCTGCGGCCTGCCTGGCGATGTATCACGAAGCGCACACGAAGAATAAGAAAATTGCTGCCGGTATTCTGTTCTCTGCGGCACTTACCTGCTTCCTGACGGGGATCACCGAACCGGTTGAGTTCACCTTTATCTTTGTGGCTCCAGTTCTGTACGTCTTCAACGCCATTATGGCGGGTCTGGCCTACATGACCATGTACCTGCTGCATGCCCATATTGCCAAATCTTTCTCTGCAGGTTTTATTGATTATCTGTCGTTCGGGATCCTGCCATCATTTAACGGTTACCAGACCAACTTCCTGAACGCCATTATCATCGGCATTCCAATGGGGATGATTTACTACTTCACGTTCCGCTTCGTTATCCGTCGTTTCGACGTGAAAACGCCGGGCCGCACCGAAGTCACCGCCAGTGCAGACGATAAAACCGACACTGAAATTGCAACTGAGATCATCGGTCTGCTGGGTGGGGCACATAACATCGATTCCGTCGGATCCTGTATCACCCGTCTGCGCCTGGAAGTGGCGAAAAGCGATGCGGTGGATAAAGACGGCCTCAACGGCCTGGGCGCACGCGGCGTGGTCTTCGTCGGAGACAACGGTATCCAGGTGATTTTCGGTGCCAGAGCACAGTTTATCGCCCAGACCATGTCCACCATAATCGGCAAATAATAAGATGCCTGAACGACACGTCTCCTGTACGCTGGGAGACGTTGTCTTAACTGGCTGATAATGGGTAAATTTCAGGGAGCAGTTTTGAAGAAAGTCAGCATTATTGATGTGGCAAAGCACGCGGGGGTTTCGGTCTCTACCGTTTCGCTGGTCCTACGCCAGAAAGGGAAAATCTCAGAGGCAACGATCGGGAAGGTCAATGCTGCCATCAATACGCTGGGCTATGTGCATAACGTTGCCGCTGCCAACCTTCGCGCCAACACCTCCAACCTGATTGGCCTGATCCTGCGCGATTTCAGCGACAGCTTTTCCATCAAGGTGATGGCGAGCATTGTTCAGGAGCTGGAAAAACAGGGGTATATGGTTTTTCTCGGCCAGCCGCTGAACGACCACGACCATCTTGAGCGCTGTCTGCTGTCGTTTAAACAGCAAGGCGTGGCTGGCGTGATTTACCTTGCCTCTGACACTCGCACTGCCGCACTGCCGGAACACATCCGCCAGTGTCCCTTACCGCTGGTAGCGGTCTCCCAGTCTTTGCTGGACGAAAAATGCAACCTGGTGATGCGCGATAACCGCCAGGCGGCAAACCTTGCGGCGCGTTACCTTATTGAGCGTGGACACCGCAATATTGCCTACATTGGCGGACGTGAAGGTTGTCTTATCCGCGAGCAGCGCCTGCTCGGCTTTCGCAGCGCAATGACGCAAAACGGGCTGCTCTGGCGTGACGAGTATTCTCCTGCCTGTAGCGATGATACGCTGGCGGCAGGTTTTGCCACTCGCCAGCTACTGGAAAAGAACAACACCATCACCGCCCTGCTCTGCCACTCACCGGATGCAATGATCGGCTCTATTTCCGGCATTCATCAGGTGGGACGTACCCTGGGGAAAGATGTGTTTTTAACCCAACAGGTCGCGCTGGTCGGTTTTGAAGATATGCTGCACGTGAACCTCACCTCGCCGTCGTTTACTTACGTTTCATCCGCCAGCGAAGAAACGGGACGCCAGGCCGCCGGGTTGATGATACGCAATCTGAAAGAGCCTGGGCTGCAAACGCAACGGATCACCCTTTCCGGGCAGCTTATCACCAGAGAATCGGCATAAAAAAAGCCGGGTGGCGGCTACGCCTGACCCGGCCTACACTCATGCTCCTGTGGGCCCGGTAAGCATAAGCGCCACCGGGCATAACAGGCTTACTTACGACGCCACGTCGTGCCCTGCGGGCCATCTTCCAGGATGATACCCATTTCGGTCAGACGATTACGTGCTGCATCTGCCGCCGCCCAGTCTTTCGCCTGACGCGCTTCCAGACGTGCCTTGATCAGTGCTTCAATCTCTGCCACTTCGCCATCGTCCGCCTGGGCCCCGCTCTGCAGGAACACGTCTGGCTCCTGCTCCAGCAGGCCGAGCACGGAAGAGAGTTTACGCAGATGTGACGCCAGCGCATTAGCGGCAGCCATATCTTCAGATTTCAGACGGTTCACTTCACGCGCCATATCAAACAGTACGGAATAGGCTTCTGGTGTGTTGAAGTCATCGTTCATCACCTCAACAAAGCGAGCTTCGAACGCTTCACCGCCTGCTGCCGCGACGGACTTGTCGGTACCACGCAGTGCGGTGTACAGACGTTCCAGCGCAGAGCGCGCCTGCTTCAGGTTCTCTTCGCTGTAATTCAGCTGGCTGCGATAGTGGCCGGACATCAGGAAGTAACGCACGGTTTCCGCGTCGTAATACTTCAGCACGTCACGCACGGTGAAGAAGTTGCCCAGTGATTTCGACATCTTCTCGCGGTCAACCATCACCATCCCGGAGTGCATCCAGTAATTAACATACTCGCCGCCGTGGGCACAGGTAGACTGCGCAATTTCGTTTTCGTGGTGCGGGAACATCAGATCCGAACCGCCACCGTGAATGTCGAAATGGTTACCCAGTTGCTTGCAGTTCATCGCCGAGCACTCAATGTGCCAGCCAGGACGCCCTTCTCCCCACGGAGACGGCCAGCTTGGCTCGCCCTCTTTGGACATCTTCCACAGCACGAAGTCCATCGGGTTACGCTTCACGTCGACCACGTCAACGCGGGCACCGGCCTGCAGCTGATCCAGATCCTGACGGGAAAGCTGGCCGTAAGTTGGATCAGTCGGTACCGAGAACATCACGTCGCCATTATCCGCTACGTAAGCGTGACCGCGTTCGATCAGTTTTTCGGTGATGTCGATAATTTCGTGAATATGGTGGGTTGCACGCGGCTCGCTGTCCGGACGCTGAATATTTAACGCATCAAAATCGTTATGCATTTCCACGATCATGCGATCGACCAGCGCGACGAAGTTTTCGCCATTTTCATTAGCGCGTTTAATGATTTTGTCGTCAATGTCGGTGATGTTGCGCACGTACTTGAGGTTGTAGCCCAGGAAACGCAGGTAACGTGAAACTACGTCAAAGGCAACAAACGTACGGCCGTGGCCGATATGACAGAGATCGTAAACCGTAATACCACACACGTACATGCCGACTTCCCCGGCATGGATAGGTTTAAATTCCTCTTTTTGGCGCGTCATTGTATTAAAGATTTTTAACATCGAAGATTCCATGTAAACACGTGTGTGGACGAAAACCGGGTATTCTACCCGTAATTCAAACCCGAAGCAGCACACAATGCAAGGTGATCGCATCCTGTGGTTATGCTATAACAAGCCCCTATATGTGACCCGAACACGGGTTGACGCACCACAATAACGGAACAGGATGCAAAAATGGTTACTTTCCACACTAATCATGGCGATATCGTAATCAAGACTTTTGATGACAAAGCGCCTGAAACAGTTAAAAACTTCCTGGACTACTGCCGCGAAGGTTTCTACAACAACACCATTTTCCACCGCGTAATCAACGGTTTTATGATCCAGGGCGGCGGCTTCGAACCTGGCATGAACCAGAAAGCGACGAAAGAAGCGATTAAAAACGAAGCGAACAACGGTCTGAAAAACACCCGTGGCACGCTGGCAATGGCGCGTACTCAGGCTCCTCACTCTGCTACCGCACAGTTCTTCATTAACGTGGCTGACAACGACTTCCTGAACTTCTCTGGCGAAAGCCTGCAGGGTTGGGGCTACTGCGTATTTGCCGAAGTCGTTGAAGGCATGGACGTCGTTGACAAGATCAAAGCCGTTTCTACTGGCCGCAGCGGTATGCATCAGGACGTTCCAAAAGAAGACGTTGTGATCACAAGCGTGACCGTCAGCGAGTAATTCGTGGCGACACTCTTTATTGCAGATTTGCATCTGCAAACAGAAGAACCGGCGATCACCGCCGGTTTTCTGCGTTTTTTACGCGGTGAAGCGAAAAGCGCCGATGCGCTTTACATCCTCGGCGACCTGTTTGAAGCCTGGATTGGCGACGATGATCCCAACCCGCTCCATCACGAAATGGCGGCAGCCATTAAAGCGCTGGTTGATTCCGGCGTCCCCTGCTACTTCATTCACGGCAACCGTGATTTCCTGCTCGGTAAGCGCTACGCCCGTGAAAGCGGTATGACGTTGCTGCCTGAAGAACAGGTGCTCAACCTCTATGGTCGTAACGTTTTGATCATGCACGGCGACACGCTCTGCACCGACGATACCGGCTACCAGGCGTTTCGCGCCAAAGTCCACACCCCGTGGATCCAAAAAGTTTTCCTGGCTCTGCCGCTGTTTATCCGTAACCGCATCGCCGCCAGAATGCGCGCGGGCAGTAAGGCCGCCAACAGCAGCAAATCCATGACCATCATGGACGTTAACCCCCAGGCAGTTGTCAGCGTGATGGAAAAGCACCACGTCCAGTGGTTGATCCACGGCCATACCCATCGCCCGGACGTACACACACTGACGGCCAACGACGAACCCGCCCACCGCGTGGTACTGGGTGCCTGGCACAGTGAAGGGTCGATGGTGAAAGTCACGCCTGAAGGCGTCGAGCTGATCGCATTTCCTTTCTGAATTCCCCCCACACTGCACGTTTAATATCATTCATTTTTTTTGAATAACATTCGCAAATTGTTTCGGTTTTAACCAATCCGTGGTCGCTCTATTATTTATCACATCAGGGAAACACGCCCTATCCAAGACAAAATACTTAAGGAATACGACCATGAAATCCATCAAAACTTTCGTTTCAGTTGCTGCTCTCTCTATGATCTCTTTCGGTTCTTTCGCTCAGAGCGTCAGCGCTACCGCCTCTACCCTTGACCGCGCAGAAGCCAAAATTGCCGCTCAGGCTGCTGAACAGGGTGCGTCTTACAAAATCACCAGCGCACGGTTCAACAACCGCGTTCACATGACTGCAGAACTGACGAAATAAGACCCCTGATTGCCGTGCCGCCAGTAAACAGACAAGCGACAGCGACAATACGATGAGCAAGGAACAGAGAATGAAAACAATCAGCATCGTGAGCGCCCTGCTGCTGGCCGCTGTCCTGTCCACTGGCGCGATGGCGGCGGAGAATCGCTTCTCCATCCCAGAAGCAGGTTCGAATATCGACACCAGCATGGAAAATCATATTGATGTCGGCCATGCATTCGATAAAGAAAACCTGACAGCAGGCAATCTCCTGTAAAAATCGCCAGAGACTTTCGCTAAACAGACCGCCAAATGCGGTCTGTTTTGTTATGCGCGGAGGTCCACAACGGCTCAAGTTTTAGCCGCGCAACCGTTTTCCTTGCCCGTATTACATGCTATTCTCTGTGCCCTCGAAAGCAGTGTGTTTCGCACCACAGGAGTTTTAAGACGCATGTCTTCCCGCAATAATCCGGCGCGTGTCGCCATCGTGATGGGGTCCAAAAGCGACTGGGCTACCATGCAGTTCGCCGCCGAAATCTTCGAAATCCTGAATGTTCCGCACCACGTTGAAGTGGTTTCCGCACACCGCACACCCGACAAACTGTTCAGCTTCGCCGAAAGCGCTGAAGAGAACGGCTACGAGGTGATCATTGCCGGTGCGGGCGGCGCAGCACATCTGCCCGGCATGATTGCCGCCAAAACGCTGGTGCCGGTACTGGGCGTTCCAGTGCAAAGCGCGGCGTTAAGCGGCGTCGACAGCCTCTATTCCATCGTTCAGATGCCGCGCGGCATTCCTGTCGGTACGCTGGCGATTGGCAAAGCGGGGGCAGCAAACGCTGCTCTGCTGGCCGCGCAAATTCTGGCGACCCACGATAAAGCATTACATCAGCGTCTGGCGGACTGGCGTAAAGCCCAGACCGACGAGGTGCTGGACAACCCGGATCCGCGGGGTGCGGCATGAAGCAGGTTTGCGTCCTCGGCAATGGTCAGTTGGGCCGCATGCTGCGTCAGGCCGGAGAGCCGCTGGGCATTAGCGTCTGGCCTGTCGGCCTGGATGACGAACCGGAAGCCGTTCCGTTTCACCAGAGCGTGATTACCGCAGAGATCGAACGCTGGCCGGAAACCGCGCTGACGCGTGAACTGGCGCGTCATAACGCCTTTGTGAACCGCGATGTGTTCCCGATTATTGCTGACCGTCTGACACAAAAGCAGCTGTTCGATAAACTCGGGCTTGCAACCGCGCCGTGGCAGTTGCTGTCTGACAAAAGCGAATGGGCTGACGTCTTCGACATGCTGGGCGAACTGGCTATTGTGAAGCGTCGCGTGGGCGGTTATGACGGTCGTGGACAGTGGCGTCTGCGCGCACACGAAACCGCTGAACTGCCGGATGACTGCTATGGTGAGTGCATCGTTGAGCAGGGCATCAACTTTAGCGGCGAAGTGTCGCTGGTGGGCGCTCGTTCGCATGACGGCCACACCGTGTTTTATCCGCTGACGCATAACCTGCATCAGGAAGGTATTCTGCGCACCAGCGTGGCGTTCCCGCAGGCTCTTGCCGCACAACAGGCGCAGGCAGAAGACATGCTCTCCGCCATCATGCACGAGCTGGGTTATGTCGGCGTAATGGCGATGGAGTGCTTCGTCACGCCGTCCGGTTTGCTGATCAACGAACTGGCTCCACGCGTACACAACAGCGGCCACTGGACGCAAAACGGCGCGTCCATCAGCCAGTTTGAACTGCACCTGCGCGCCATTACTGATTTACCCTTGCCGCAACCGGTAGTGAACAGCCCGTCAGTGATGATCAACCTGATCGGTACCGATTTGAACTACGATTGGCTGAAGCTGCCGCTGGTGCATCTGCACTGGTACGACAAAGAGGTGCGTCCGGGTCGTAAAGTGGGTCACCTGAACCTGAACGATTCCGACACGGGCCGCCTGAGCGCCACCCTGGAAGCGATGATCCCACTGTTACCGCCAGAATACGCGAGCGGTATTGTCTGGGCGCAATCGAAGCTTAAATAAGCGATAAGTGCCGGGGAGTTGATCTTCCCCTTCCCCGGCTTCATCTCACGCGCGTAAAATCGTCGTCCATTGCTGTTTTGACTTCTGGAATAACCATGAACGATGGAACGGATTATCGCGCGATCCTCGCGTCCGATACCCCTTTAATCGACGTTCGCGCGCCGATCGAATTTGCACAGGGTGCGATGCCTGCGGCACTCAACCTGCCTTTGATGAACGATGACGAACGCGCCGCCGTCGGTACCTGCTATAAACGCCAGGGGCCGGAAGCCGCCCTTGCACTCGGTCATAGCCTGGTTTCCGGTAAAACCCGTGACGACCGCATCAACGCCTGGCGCGAAGCAAGCCTGGCACATCCTCACGGCTATCTCTGCTGCGCGCGCGGCGGCCAGCGCTCGCATATTACTCAGGCATGGCTAAAAGAGGCCGGCGTTGATTACCCGCTGATCAGAGGTGGCTATAAAATGCTGCGCCAGGCGGCGATTCAGGCCACCGCAGAGCAGGTGCAAAAACCGATGGTGCTGATTGGCGGCTGTACCGGAAGCGGTAAAACGCTGCTGGTGAAACAGCATGTGCAAGGTATCGATCTGGAAGGGCTGGCGCACCATCGCGGCTCGTCGTTTGGTCGCACGCTCACACCGCAACTCTCGCAGGCGAGTTTTGAAAACCAGCTGACCGTTGAGCTGTTAAAAAAAGATGCCGCACGCTGGGTGCTCGAGGATGAAGGCCGGATGATTGGCTCCAACCACCTGCCGGAGTGTCTGCGTGACCGCATGGTGCAAGCCACCATCGTCGTGGTAGAAGACCCGTTTGAAATCCGTCTTGAGCGTCTGCGTGAAGAGTATTTCGACCATATGTGGGCGGATTTTTCTGCCGCATTCGGTGAAGAGTTGGGCTGGAAAGAGTACAGCGACTATCTGCACCACGGCCTGTTCGCCATTCGCCGCCGTCTGGGGCTGCAGCGCTTTGCTGAATTCACAGCGCTGTTGGATGCCGCGCTCCTGGAACAGCAACGTTCAGGTGGAACCGGAGCACACGTTAGCTGGCTTGCGCCGCTGCTGAATGACTATTACGACCCGATGTACCGCTATCAGCTTGAAAAGAAAGCGGACAAGATTGTCTATCGCGGAACGTTCGAAGAGGTTGCCGGGTGGCTTGCACGCTGAAAAAAGCCGGGTGACGGCTACGCCTTACCCGGCCTGCATGTTTCCCCTCTCCCTTTCAGGGAGAGGGTCAGAACTTAGAAGTCGTAACGCAGACGGACCAGGTTCATATCGCCCAGATCGTCGGTGCTGGAGGTGAACACGTGTTCGTAATCAACACGGAAACCGTAATCCAGCTGGAAGCTGATACCCACACCGTTGTCGATGCGCTGGTAGTTACGGCCATTCACGTATTCAATACGGTCACCCATGAAGTAAGGCTGGATGGATTTAACCGCATACTGATTGATTGGGAATTTGTAGCCTGCGAAGTACTCAATACCCCATGCATCACCCGCAAAGTAGTCGTCAGTGGATACTTTTTTGGTGGTCAGGAAGTTCTGATACCAGCCGCCGCCAGCGGAGAAGGTCCAGTTGTCAGGTTTCCAGCTCAGCGCAGTCCCCAAGATATTCTGGTTATACGTTTCGCTATCGCCATTTGCCGGGTTACGCATATCTGCACGGGTGTAGTTCCACGCCGTACCCCAGGTCAGATCTTTGGTCAGGTGATAATCCAGACCCAGTGAACCGCCGCCTTTACGTTTGTAACGCAGGCCGTTGCCTGGCAGGTATTCGTTGTCTTCGAACAGGTAGGATGCATAGATATCAGCATCGCCCACAGTTTTCTTGTATTTCAGCATTTTACGTGAACGGTAAGAACCGTCGTAGTCGCCGTTGATACCGTTACCTGGTGCCTGACCAATCATGTCGTAGTCCCAGATATCGGTTTTCGCACCAACCACATCATAGTAAACGCTGTTCTGTTGACCGAAGGTCAGCGTACCCCAGGTGTCGCTCTTCAGACCGGTATACAGCATACGGCGAGAGGTGTCGTTAGCCCCCTCTTTGTAGTGATTATCCCAGTTGAACAGCGCAGGAATGTTGACACCCAGCTCGTAGTAGCTTACCCAGCTGATGTCATCAAACAGGTAGTAGTCCGCTGCGAAACGGAAACGGGTACCGCCGTCGAAGCCGTTACGCTTGTAGGAGCCTTTGTCGCCATCGCCCGTCATCATGTTGAACTGAGGACGGATACTGCCGCCAACGGTGAAGTTCAGACGGCTCAGCGGGTTACCCGCCTGTGGATCTTGTTTAAGAACGGTGATTTCCGCCTGAGATGCAAAAGACGTCAATGCCACTGCCGCGCCGATCGTTGCCGCCAGCGCTGATTTTTTTATAGTCATTATTTTTCCTTGATAGACACGCCACTAAATATTTAGCTGGTGAATATTAACTGGAAATACTATGACTGTGTGTGCGGTTTTTTAATGATTTGTGCTACTAAAATGACGCCTGTTACCAATCTGTGCTACTAAGTGATTATGTACCAGCATATAAACCGGTACGTAATCATCACGGAGGTAAACTAACTAACAAACTGCCGGAACAGCGCTTTACCTTTGAGCAATCGCGTGCCGAGCCAGCCGCCACAGAGTGATAACAGTAGCGCGCCGCAGATCGGTAGCGTGAGCCACAGCCGCCAGTCAGGTTCCCACGGGAAGTCGAAGACTTTCGTCTGCAGCATCGCCAGTGCCGTCTCCGCACCAATAGCCGCCACCAGGCCTGCCACCAGCCCCAGCAGGGCGAACTCACTCCAGAGCGTTGCACGCAGCAGCCGCTTACTCGCCCCCAGTGTGCGGTAAACCACCAGTTCCTGATGGCGCTGACGCATCCCAACCTGCACCTGTGCCAGCAGCAACAGAACACCGCAGAGGGTAACCAGTACGACCATCACCTCGAGGGCACGGCTCACCTGCTCCAGTACTTGTCCTACTTGCTTCAGGATCGCACCAATATCCAGCAGGCTCACGGTCGGGAATTCGCGATTAAGCTGGGTCAGCATCCCGTTGCCGTTTTCCCAGCGGAAGCTGGTGAGCCAGCTCTGCGGCTGCCCGTCCAGCGCGCCTGCCGGGAAGATAAAGAAGAAGTTTGGTCGCAGGCTTTCCCAGTCCACTTTGCGCAGGCTGGTCACTTTCGCACTGAAATCCTGGGTGTCACCGGTAAAGGTCACTGAATCCCCCAGCCTGATATTCAGGCGTGTGGCCAGCCCCTCTTCCATTGAAACTTCACCCACTTTTGGCGGCCAGGTTCCGGCGATAAGCGGATTGTGATCGGGACGCTTCTCCTGCCAGGTCAGGTTCAGTTCGCGGTTAAGCGCCTCGTCCTTGTTGCTCTCCGTTGGCTGGCCGTTGATCTGCGTCAGACGCGCGCGAACAACCGGATAGAACGATTCCGGCACAATCTGGTGTTGCGAGAGAAATGCCTTCAGCGGGGCGACCTGTTCAGGCGCA
Source organism: Enterobacter sp. RHBSTW-00901 (assembly GCF_014103115.1). Taxonomy (NCBI): domain Bacteria; kingdom Pseudomonadati; phylum Pseudomonadota; class Gammaproteobacteria; order Enterobacterales; family Enterobacteriaceae; genus Enterobacter; species Enterobacter sp. RHBSTW-00901. The sequence continues at coordinate 3,999,648 of NZ_JABXPB010000001.1, read as the reverse complement.
ATGTTGATCAGAAAATAGTTCGGGCTTTCCGGCGGAAGCTGCTGTTGCCAGCGATCCAGCAGATCGCCACGCAGCACCAGCAGAAGAGCCAGCAGCATAAACGACAGCGAAAACGCTGAAAGCTGGCTCAGCGTTGACCACGGTTGATGCAGCAAACGGTTAACCGCCAGCCGTACGGGAAGCGATTTTACCGTGACCCCCTTCAGGAGCCTGAGCAATACCCAGCCCAGCACGCCGCACAACAGCGCCAGTACGACCGCACCAGCCAGCACGGCCCACAGTAGCGTACTGCCCCCCATCAACCAGGCCAGCAGCCCAACCACCACAGCGGTAATTGCGGGAAGGTAAAATTTCAGTGGCCAGACGTTTGCCACCACATCACGGCGTAACACACGCAGCGGCTGCGTCGCAATCAGCAGCCGGTACGGGCGCAATCCCACCAGCAGTGAAATCACCGTCATTGCCCCCATCGCCCACAGCCACGGCCAGAGGCTGGCTGGTGGTAATGCAGCTGGCAGTACCGGTTTCAGCAGCGCCATCAGCAGTTTTTCAAACACTAATCCCATCACCCCGCCAGTCACCGCTGACAGCATCAGTACCATCAGCCACTGGCCGATAATCAACTTACGCAGTTGCGCCCGCCCGGCCCCCAGGGTTTTCAGGATCGCCACCAGATCGTAACGGCTGCGGCAGTAGTGCCCCATCGCAACGGCGATTGCCGCTACCGCCAACAGCAGGGTTAATAGCGCCGAAAGCAGCAGAAATTGCTGAGAACGTTCAAGAGATTTGCCAAGTACCCCTTCGTCCTGCTCCAGCCCATACCAGCGGTGCTCTGGCTTTAACTGCGGCAGAAGCCATTTTTCATACTCCCCAAGCTGTACGGGCGTACCGCCAAATTTATAGCGCCAGGTCACGCGGCTTCCCGGTTGCACGGCATGGGTTTTCGCCACGTCAGCGGTGTTCATAAGTAACCGTGGCGCGAGCTGGAACGGGTTAAAACCGGAGTCAGGTTCCTGAACCACTTCTCCGGTAATCTTCAGCGTGGCGTCACCGACATCAATGCTGTCACCCGCTTTCAGGTTAAGCAGCGCCATCAGACGCGGTGCCAGCAACACCGTACCAGGTTTGGGTTTTAACCCTGACGGGCTGGTCTGCAGCTCACCGTACATCGGGTAGATGTCATCAACCGCTTTGACGCTCGCCAGCTGCGGTGTGTCACCCGCGAAGGTCATGGTCTGGAAGCTAATCTGCTCCCCAACCTTCAGCCCCCGCTTGCGCGCTTCGTCAATCCAGTCCGGCGGGACGGCACGCGAGCTTTGCAGCGTTCTGTCGCCCGCCATAAATTCCCGGCTTTGCTGGCTTAACCCTTTCTCCATGCGGTCGCTGACGCTGCCGAGCGCCAGCACGCAGGCCACCGCCAGGCTCAACGCCAGCCAGACAATCAGCAGCGAAGGTGAGCGCCATTCGCGCCAGAACCAGCGGGCAATCATGCTTCCTCCTGAAGAATACCGTTGACCAGCCGCAGGCGACGGTCACAGCGGGCGGCCAGCTGTGGATCGTGGGTGACCAGAATCAGCGTGGTGCCATGTTCACGGTTGAGCGAAAACAGCAGGTCGGCAATCTTGTCTCCGGTTTTACGGTCAAGGTTCCCGGTGGGTTCATCAGCAAACAGGACCTCCGGGCGACCATTAAAGGCGCGAGCCAGTGCAACGCGCTGTTGCTCCCCCCCGGAAAGCTGCGCCGGAAGGTGATCGAGGCGGTTACCCAATCCCAGCTGTTCCAGCAATGTTCTGGCATGTTCGCGGCTCTGGCGGATATTCTCCCCGCGCAGTAATCCCGGTAATTCAACGTTTTCCAGAGCATTCAGGGTAGGAATGAGCATAAAGGACTGAAAGACAAAGCCAATATGCCGGGCGCGCAGTGCAGCACGTGCCTCTTCATCAAGTGCGTGCAACGGCTGGCCGACCAGGTTGACCTCCCCACTGCTGCCGTCATCCAGCCCGGCTAAAATTGCCAGCAACGTGGATTTGCCAGAACCTGATTCGCCAATCAGCGCGATGGTTTCGGCACGTTTGACAACGAGTTCAACTCCGGTGAGGATGGACAGCTCGTGCTCCCCCTGACCGACGGACTTCTTAAGACGATGAACTTCAACAATGTTTTCCGCTGGCATTTGCCCTTCCTGTTTTTGATTCTGATGACCTTCCGCGCAGCCGCAGCGGACACGTTACTGGTTCTGGGTGACAGCCTGAGCGCAGGCTATCGCATGGCGGCCAGCGCAGCCTGGCCTGCTCTGCTCAATGACAAATGGCGGAACACGACACCGGTGATTAATGCCAGCATCAGCGGCGATACCTCGCAGCAAGGCTTGTCGCGCCTGCCAGCTTTACTCAAACAACATCAACCGCGCTGGGTGCTGGTCGAACTCGGCGGTAATGATGGTTTACGCGGCTTCCAGCCCCAGCAAACAGAACAAGCGCTGCGCACCATTTTGCAGGACATTAAGGCGGCTAACGCCCAGCCGCTGCTGATGCAAATTCGCCTGCCCGCAAACTATGGTCGTCGGTATAATGAGTCCTTTAGCGCGATCTACCCTAAGCTTGCCAAAGAGTTTGATATTCCGCTGCTGCCATTTTTCATGGAAGAGGTCTATCTGAAACCCCAATGGATGCAAGACGATGGTATTCACCCCAATCGTGATGCTCAGCCGTTTATTGCCGACTGGATGGCAACGCGGCTGGCTCCTTTAGTTAAACATGACTTCTCAAACAGCTGAGATCCTGACAGGTAAAGTTATGCAAAAATCGGTCTTAATAACAGGATGTTCCAGCGGAATTGGCCTCGAGAGTGCCCTCGAATTGAAACGTCAGGGTTTTTGGGTTCTGGCTGCCTGCCGTAAACCCAACGATGTCGAACGCATGAACGGGATGGGCTTTACTGGCATATTGCTGGATCTGGATTCACCAGAGAGCGTTGAACGCGCCGCCGACGAGGTCATTACCCTGACGAACAACCGTTTGTTCGGTCTGTTCAATAATGCCGGTTACGGTGTTTACGGCCCGCTGGAGACCATCTCGCGGGAACAGCTGGAGCACCAGTTTTCCACTAACTTCTTCGGCGTACATCAGCTGACCATGCGCCTGCTCCCCGCCATGCTACCGTATGATGAAGGGCGCATCGTGATGACCTCCTCGGTAATGGGGCTGATCTCTACCCCAGGCCGTGGAGCCTATGCCGCCAGCAAATATGCGCTGGAGGCATGGTCTGATGCCCTGCGCATGGAACTGCGCCACAGCGGTATTAAGGTGAGCCTGATTGAACCCGGCCCTATCCGCACCCGTTTTACCGACAACGTCAACCAGACGCAGTCGGACAAACCGGTCGAAAACCCCGGCATCGCCGCACGTTTTACGCTGGGGCCAGAAGCCGTTGTCGCCAAAGTGCGCCATGCTTTTGAGAGTGATAACCCCAAAATGCGCTACCCGGTGACGCTGGTGACCCATGCCGTAGGGTGGTTAAAACGCCTGCTGCCAGGCCGGGTGATGGACAAAATTTTACACGGCTGAGTTGAAGCGTCGTCGCTGACCCCCATGTAAAGAACAAACCGATAAAAGAGAATGCCTCATGTCCGTACAGAATATCGTCAACATTACTGAAGCTAACCTGCAACAGGTCCTCGAACAATCGATGGCTAAGCCGGTGCTGTTCTACTTCTGGTCTGAACGCAGCCAACACTGTCTGCAGCTGACGCCGGTACTGGAAAGCCTTGCCGCGCAATACAATGGTCAGTTCATTCTCGCAAAACTTGACTGCGATGCTGAGCCAATGGTGGCATCTCAGTTTGGCCTGCGTGCGATCCCAACAGTGTATCTGTTCCAGAATGGTCAGCCTGTCGATGGCTTCCAGGGGCCGCAGCCTGAAGAAGCAATTCGCGCCCTGCTGGATAAAGTTCTGCCACGCGAAGAAGAGCTGAAAGCGCAGGAAGCCGTCGCGCTGATGCAGGAAGGCAAATATGACGAGGCGCTGCCGCTGCTGAAAGATGCGTGGCAGCTGTCGAATCAGAATAGCCAGATTGGCCTGCTGCTGGCTGAGACGCAGATTGCCCTGCACCGTTCAGAAGATGCAGAAGCTGTCCTGAAAACGATCCCTATGCAGGATCAGGATACCCGTTATCAGGGGCTGGTGGCGCAAATTGAACTGCTGAAACAGGCGGCGGATACTCCCGAGATCCAGCTGCTACAACAGCAGGTCGCGGACAACCCGGCCGATGCTGCACTGGCAAGCCAGCTGGCACTGCAACTGCACCAGGTAGGGCGTAACGAAGAGGCACTGGAATTGCTGTTCAGCCATCTGCAAAAAGATCTGGCTGCCGCCGACGGCCAGGCGCGTAAAATGTTCCAGGAAATTCTGGCCGCACTGGGTACCGGTGACGCGCTGGCATCGAAGTATCGTCGTCAGCTGTACGCGCTGTTGTACTGATGCAAAATGCCCCTCACCCTCTCTTCTGAGGGGTGAGGGGCAATTCACCGCACGTTTTTCAACTGCGCAACCACCAGTTGATGGCGCGCATTGTAAAACTTCCGGTAGGTTAAGTAGCAGGCAATAATGGTCGACAGGCTTGCCGTCGAAAGCAACATAAATGTCACCATAATCTGATACTTAATGGCTTTTACCGGGTCAATCCCGGCAAAAATCAGCCCCGACATCATTCCCGGTAAGCTCACCAGCCCAACCGTTTTAGCCGAGTCTACCGTCGGGATCAGCGACGAGCGAATACTCTCGCGAATCAGTCGCGCCGACGCGATTTTCGGCGTCGCCCCGAGGCTTAGTTTCTCCTGCAGCTGCTGTTGTTCACTGCTAAAGCGTTGTCCCAGATTGTTGTAGCACAGCCCTACCGCCACCATCGCATTACCCGCAATCATTCCGGAAATGGGGATAACCTGCATCGGCGTAAAGGCAATAGAGCCTGAGAACACCAGCACTGCCAGCGTTAGTGCCGTTCCGGTGGTAATGGCGATAAACGAAGAGACAAACGCCTTATCAATGTATTTACTGCGTTTTTGCGCGTTCCACGCCGCGTTGAAGCAGATAAACAGCACCATCAGTAGCGTCAGCACCGCATTATCGACATTGAAGATGTACTTGAGCACATAGCCCACGAGCACCAGCTGAACCACTGCACGGCAGATGCTCCAGATAATGTCCTTTTCCAGCCCCAGCTTCTCCCGATAGCTAACGATAATCGCCACCAGTACCAGCACCATCGAAAACGCCAGCGATTCGTTGGTAATGTTGTGTTCACCCACGATGTGTCTCCCGCTTTTGACTACCCTGCGGCTGCAGTCTCATCACTTCATCCGCGTGTTCTATTTCACTCACGTCGTGCGTCACCCACAGCACGGCAATGTTCTGCTCCTTCGCATAGCGGTGGATAATGTCATTCACATTGCGCTTGTTGACGTCATCCAGCGCACTGGTAATTTCATCCAGCAGCAGGATCTTTGGTAAAAACTGCAGGTTACGGATCAATGAGACGCGCTGTTTTTCACCGCCGGAAAGTTCGGAAACGGATTTTGTGAGCGTTTCCTGCGACAAACCAAAACGTTCCAGATCGGCAATTAACCGTGCGGGATCGGGCGTCTGATGACGGATTTGCCAGGGGAAAATCAGGTTGTCATAAACCGTTTCACCAAACAGGGCAGGCGTTTGTACCGAGTAAGAAACCTGCTGGCGATAATGCTCTGGCGAGAGCGTGGCAATGTCCTTTCCGTCGAAAAAAATCCTTCCCGAGGTTGGGCTTAGCAGCGACGCGATGATTTTCAGTAAGGTGCTTTTTCCGCAGCCCGACGGGCCGGTAATTAAACGAAACTCCCCAGGTGAGACGGTAAAACTGACGTTTTCCAGAATTGTGGTGTCGCCCACCCGGTAACCAACATCAGCAATCGTCAGGATCGCGCTGTTATCCTTCATTTTATTCTCTGTCTTCATCCCAATAATTAGCAGTAGTCTACTGGCTTTAGTGATTGCAAGGCGACTTTCCTCTTATACTTAGGGTCAATAAACTCGCAATTATTTCCCACGCAGGCATGCAAAACAGGAGGTTTTTATGCTCATTGTTGTTCCGGTTCTTATCTTCGTCGCGCTGGTTATCGTCGGCGCAGGGGTAAAAATTGTCCCGCAGGGCTTCCAGTGGACTGTTGAACGCTTTGGCCGTTATACCAATACGCTCCAGCCGGGCTTAAGCCTGATTGTCCCTTTCATGGACAGGATTGGTCGCAAGATCAACATGATGGAACAGGTGCTGGATATTCCCTCCCAGGAAATTATCTCTAAAGATAACGCCAACGTCACCATTGATGCCGTCTGTTTTATCCAGGTGATTGACGCCCCGAAAGCGGCATATGAAGTGAGCAACCTGGAGCTGGCTATCGTTAACCTGACGATGACCAATATCCGTACCGTGCTCGGTTCTATGGAGCTGGACGAAATGCTCTCTCAGCGCGACAGCATCAACACCCGTCTGCTGCATATTGTCGACGAAGCGACGAATCCGTGGGGGATTAAAGTTACCCGTATTGAGATCCGCGACGTTCGCCCACCGGCGGAGCTTATCGCCTCCATGAATGCCCAGATGAAAGCCGAACGAACCAAGCGCGCCTATATTCTTGAAGCCGAAGGGGTGCGTCAGGCCGAGATCCTGAAAGCCGAAGGGGAAAAGCAGTCGCAGATCCTGAAAGCCGAGGGCGATCGCCAGTCGGCATTTTTACAGGCCGAAGCGCGTGAACGTTCAGCCGAAGCGGAAGCCCGCGCGACCCAGATGGTCTCCGAGGCGATTGCTGCGGGTGACATCCAGGCCGTGAACTATTTCGTGGCACAAAAATATACCGACGCGCTGAAAGAGATTGGCTCTGCGAATAACAGTAAAGTGGTGATGATGCCACTGGATGCCAGCAGCCTGATGGGTTCGATTGCCGGTATCGCCGAGCTCATCAAAGACAGCGGAAACGAGCGCAGAAAATGATTGAGCTTATCGTCGCACATCCCCACGCCTTCTGGCTAAGCCTGGGTGGCTTATTGCTGGCCGCAGAGATGCTTGGCGGCAACGGATATCTGCTCTGGAGCGGTGTCGCTGCGGTCACGACCGGGCTTACTGTCTGGCTACTGCCCATCAGCTGGGAGTGGCAGGGCGCGCTGTTTGCCGTGCTTACGCTGGTGGCGGCGTGGCTGTGGTGGCGCTGGCTGAACCGGCAGGTCAAAGAGCAGGATCCCGTGGACGCCCATCTCAATCAGCGCGGGCAGCAAATTGTCGGCCAGCGTTTTACGCTCGACACGGCGCTGGTGAACGGGCGCGGACACATGCGCGTGGGCGATAGCTCGTGGCCTGTGGTCGCTGACGATGACCTCAGCGCCGGTACGCGGGTTGAGGTCGTGGCCGTGGAAGGGATAACCCTGCGGGTCAAAGCCTGTTAAGCATTTGCCTTACGATGACAGCAGCCGGCAAGATTTTCGATAATCGGGCACTCGGCGCTGTCATCCCCCGGACAGGATTCCGCCAGTGCCAGAAGCTGTTTGCGCATCGCCTGTAACCCGGTGATGTGGCGTTCAATTTCAGCCACTTTTTCCAGCGTACGCTTTTTCACGTCTGCGCTGTGGCGTTTCGGATCGTTGAACAGGTTGACCAGCTCACCACACTCTTCAAGGTTAAAACCTACCTGTCTTGCCTGACGCAGTAATGTCAGTTCATCGAGATGCAGCTGCGTGTAACTACGGTAGCCATTTTCGCTACGCAGCGGCGGCGTCACCAGCCCTTTCTCTTCATAAAAACGAATCGCTTTGCTGGTCAATCCGGTTTTTTTGGCAACATCACTGATATTCACATTTCCCCCTTGACCTTCCCCTTGATGGAAGGTTTAACCTTCATAACAGTTAGCGAAAAGCGTCTTACAGGTCAACAACTGACCAGATCATTATACGGGAGTTTTGTTATGTCTCACACTATAGACCTGACACTGGACGGCCTCTCCTGCGGCCACTGTGTCAAACGCGTTAAAGAAAGCCTGGAACAGCGTCCTGATGTTGAGAGCGCTGAAGTGACTATCGATCATGCCGCCGTCACTGGCAGTGCCAGCGCAGATGCGCTGATTGATACCATCAAACAAGCGGGCTACGGGGCGGAGTTGAGCCACCCAAAGGCTAAACCGCTGGCAGAGTCATCACTCCCGTCGGAAGCACTGACAGCGGCCACTCCTGAGCTTCCGGTAGCTGATGATATTGATGACAGCCAACAGCTGCTGATCAACGGCATGAGCTGCGCCAGCTGTGTCTCCCGGGTACAAAATGCATTGCAGGCCGTACCGGGCGTCGCACAGGCACGGGTCAACCTTGCGGAGCGTACTGCGCTGGTGATGGGCAGTGCCTCCGCCGCAGATTTAGTGCAGGCGGTAGAGAAAGCAGGCTACGGCGCAGAAGCCATCGAAGATGATGCTGAACGCCGCGAACGCCAGCAGGAAACGGCCATCGCCACCATGAAACGCTTCCGCTGGCAGGCGATTGTTGCACTGCTGGTCGGTATTCCGGTGATGGTGTGGGGCATGATGGGTGACAACATGATGGTCACCGATGATAACCGCACCCTGTGGCTGGTGATTGGGGTGATGACACTCGCCGTGATGGTTTTTGCGGGCGGCCATTTCTATTCCAGCGCCTGGAAGAGCCTGAAAAACCGCACCGCGACGATGGATACGCTGGTGGCACTGGGTACCGGAGCGGCATGGCTTTACTCGATGAGCGTTAACGTCTGGCCGCAGTGGTTCCCGATGGAAGCGCGTCATCTCTATTATGAAGCGAGTGCGATGATTATCGGTCTGATTAATTTAGGCCATATGCTCGAAGCTCGTGCCCGTCAGCGCTCCTCAAAAGCGCTGGAAAGATTGCTCGATTTGACTCCGCCGACAGCGCGTGTGGTGACAGACGACGGCGAGAAAAGCGTCCCGCTGGCCGACGTTCAACCCGGCATGACGCTGCGCCTGACCACCGGCGACCGCGTTCCCGTTGACGGTGAAATTACCCAGGGTGAAGCCTGGTTTGACGAAGCAATGCTGACCGGGGAACCCATCCCGCAGCAAAAATCATCGGGCGATGCTGTCCATGCGGGAACGGTGGTACAGGACGGTAGCGTGCTGTTCCGCGCCAGTGCAGTCGGCAGCCACACCACGCTGTCACGTATTATTCGCATGGTGCGCCAGGCGCAGAGCAGTAAACCGGAAATTGGCCAGCTTGCCGATAAAATTTCCGCCATTTTTGTCCCGGTGGTGGTCTGTATTGCGCTGCTGAGCGCGGCTATCTGGTATTTCTTCGGCCCGGCCCCTCAGATTGTCTACACCCTGGTCATTGCCACCACGGTACTGATTATTGCCTGTCCGTGTGCGCTCGGCCTCGCGACACCGATGTCGATTATCTCAGGCGTTGGCCGCGCCGCCGAGTTTGGCGTGCTGGTACGCGATGCCGACGCCCTGCAGCGCGCCAGTACGCTCGACACGCTGGTCTTTGATAAAACCGGCACGCTGACAGAAGGTAAACCGCAGGTTGTGGCGGTGAATACCGTGGGCATTTCTGACGCTGAAGCACTGCGCCTGGCCGCTGCGCTGGAGCAAGGTTCCAACCACCCACTGGCGCGCGCCATTATAGAAAAAGCGGAAAACGCCAGCCTGCCGCAGGTGAGCAACTTCCGCACCCTGCGCGGACTGGGCGTGAGCGGTGAAGCCGAAGGCCATACGCTGCTGCTCGGTAACCGGGCGTTACTGAATGAAAACGGCATTGATACGTCAGCCCTGGAGAGTGAACTGCACGTTCAGGCATCACAGGGAGCAACGCCGGTTCTGCTCGCCATAGACGGCAAAGCCGCCGCGCTATTGGCCGTTCGCGATCCGTTGCGACAGGACAGCGTGGACGCCCTTAAACGTCTGCACCGCGCAGGCTATCGTCTGGTGATGCTGACCGGAGATAACCCAACAACCGCCAACGCCATTGCCAAAGAGGCAGGTATTGATGAGGTGATTGCGGGCGTACTGCCGGATGGCAAAGCCGATGCAATCAAGAAACTGCAGAGCCAGGGCCGCCAGGTCGCGATGGTGGGCGACGGGATCAACGACGCCCCGGCGCTGGCGCAGGCAGAAGTGGGTATTGCGATGGGCGGTGGGAGCGATGTCGCCATTGAAACCGCGGCGATTACGCTGATGCGCCACAGCCTGATGGGCGTTGCGGATGCGCTGGCCATTTCAAAAGCGACCCTGCGCAATATGAAGCAGAACCTGTTGGGCGCGTTTATCTACAACTCGCTCGGCATCCCGATTGCCGCCGGAATTTTGTGGCCGCTGACCGGCACGCTGCTGAACCCGGTGGTGGCAGGTGCCGCAATGGCACTCTCCTCCATTACCGTGGTGAGTAACGCAAACCGGTTGTTGAGGTTTAAACCGAAAGAGTGATGCAAAACAGCCGGGTGGCGCACTCGCGTCCCCGGCCTACGAAAATGCCCACCGGTTCAGCAGTTGCACCGCCCATCCCCACGCGCTAGCATGAGTCTTTCTATTCAGGGAGCGCGTATGAGTCTGTTTAGCCGTATAAAAGCATCGTTTCGCGCCCTCTTCCCCCGTCGCTATGCCTGGCCCGGTATGGATATCTCACTTCCCGGTGGGCAGCATCTGCATCTTGTGGGCAGCATCCATATGGGGACACAGGATATGTCTCCCCTGCCACCCGGTCTGTTAAAGCTGCTAAAACAGGCCGATGCGCTGATTGTCGAGGCCGATATTTCAGGCCACGAGTCGCCGTTTGTCGGGCTTGAGAGCGATATTCCACTGGCTGAGCGTCTTAGCGAAACACAGCTGCGCGAACTGGAACGGGTGGCAGATGAAACGGGCGTTTCGCTGACCATGCTGGAAAATCTGCCGCTATGGCAAATCGCGATGATATTGCAGGCCACCCAGGCTCAGCGTCTTGGCCTGCGTGGAGATTATGGCATCGACTATCAGTTGCTGAACGTTGCGCGGGCACGCCATCTTCCGATTATTGAGCTGGAAGGGGCCGACAGCCAGATTGCCCTGCTTCGTCAGTTACCGGATGATGGACAGATACTGCTGGATGATACCCTGACCCACTGGCACACCAATGCCCGCTTGCTGCAAACGATGATCGGCTGGTGGCTGGATGCGCCGCCAACGGACAGTAAGCTTACGCTGCCGTCCACGTTCAGTGAATCGTTGTATGATGTGCTCATGAACACGCGCAATGAAGCATGGCGAGAAACGCTGAATGCCCTGCCTGCCGGGCATTACGTTGTTGCGGTGGGTGCATTGCATTTGTACGGAGAAGGGAATTTGCCGTCACTGTTAAAATAAAAAAGTGGCCAATATTTCTATTGGCCCGTCAAAGAGGAATTTCATCGTTTTTATTATGCCGAAGGAGACCTTCGGTTGAGCCGATTGTCGCTCAAAGTGACCATCACTGCCAACACTATTGCGCAAGATGGTGCTATTTTTTAGACAAACGTCAGGCGTATACTCCAGGCATAAATTGTTTGTCGTAAGAAGGATAGCTATGACTCCCGCCGTTAAATTACTCGAAAAAAACAAAATCTCCTTCCGGATCCACACTTACGATCACGATCCGAACGAAACCAACTTTGGTGATGAAGTGGTGCGCAAGCTGGGGCTGAATGCCGACCAGGTGTACAAAACGCTGCTGGTGGCGGTGAATGGCGATATGAAGCACCTCGCCGTCGCGGTGACACCTGTCGCCGGGCAACTGGATCTGAAGAAAGTCGCCAAAGCACTGGGGGCGAAAAAGGTCGATATGGCAGACCCGATGGTTGCTCAACGCACCACTGGCTATCTGGTGGGGGGGATCAGCCCACTGGGACAGAAAAAACGGCTACCAACGCTGATTGATGCCCCTTCTCAGGAATTCGGGACTATCTATATTTCTGGCGGCAAACGCGGGCTGGATATCGAACTGGCGGCAGGCGATCTGGCGAAAATACTGGATGCGACGTTTGCGGATATTGCGCGCAGGGATTGATTCTTTTCGCGGACAGCGCGCAGGAACCGAAACGTACACGGCGTACGTGAGGATCCCGGGCACTGCCCGCGTTCAAAATGGCGAACAAAATAGCGCTGTTACTGCCAGCTCACCTCACCTTTCGGTTCATACGCATTCACGTCAATCGGTGAATTTTGCTCGATGAACTGCTTCAGCACTTCCGCATCAATAAAACCGGTATTGACGTAACCCGGTTTGTTATCAATATGCGGATAACCATCACCGCCCGTGGCGTTAAAGCTTAAGGTCGCCATACGGTACGTTTTGGCAGGATCGACCGGCTCGCCTTTGATTTTGAGGTCATTAAGTTTGCCGTCTTTCGCCACAAAGCTGACGTTGGCAAACTGCGGATACGCACCGGAATCGGGCTTCATCTGCGCTACCGCAGTCAGGTACTCAATGACCTCTTTTCCGCTCATATCGGCATAGACCACGATGTTGCCGAACGGCTGCACCTTCAGCACATCTTTATAGGTAATATTTCCGCCCTCAATGGAATCACGAATACCGCCGCCGCTCATCACGCCAAAGTCAGCGCCGGTGCGTGCCATCTGTGCTGCCAGCACGAGGTGACCCATGTTGGTCTGCACAAAGCGTACTTTGCTGCGATCCCCTTCCAGGCGACCATTGAGCGTGCCAATCTTCACATCGAGCTGCGCCTTACCTTTATTCTGGAACGGTGTCAGCAGAGAGAGCATCTGCTGATTCTCAGCAATCTCCGGGGTGTAAAGTACGCGCTCACTTTTCCCGTCAGGGTAAGTCACTTTCTTCTTCAGGTTGACCGGGATGAGCTGGTAATGCACCAGTTTCATCTCGCCGTTACGGAATTCAAAATCCGCACGGCCTACGTATTTACCCCACTCGTGAGCCTGCACGATCCAGATACCGTTCTGGCGGTCTGGCGCGCATGGCGTACCCGGCACGTAATCCACCTGCTTTTTATTCTCTGACGCCATGCACACCGGATCTTGTGAGTGACCGCCCACAATCATCGCCAGCGAGCCCGCTGGCAGGCTGCGCGCCATCTCTACATCGCCCGGTGCATTAGAACCGTGCTCACCGTTATCGTAGTGACCCATATGGGTCGCAGCGATGATTACGTCCGGTTTTTCATTCTGCTGTAATTCCTGGATCACCAGCTTTGCTTCGTCTGCCGGTTTACGGAATTCGATATCGGTAAAGAACTCGGGGTTACCAATTTTCGCCGTATCGTCGGTGGTTAAACCAATCACTGCGATCTTCAAATCCTGACGCTTAAACAGCGCCCACGGTTTGAACAGGCGTTCACCGGTGCTTTTCTGATAAATGTTGGCGGAGAGGAGCGGGAATTTAGCCCACTTTTCCTGCTGGCGCAGAACGGTCAGCGGGTTATCAAACTCATGGTTACCGACGGCCATTGCGTCATAACCTATTAAATTCATACCGCGAAAATCTGGCTCAGCATCCTGTAAATCTGACTCCGGCACGCCGGTATTGATATCCCCACCGGACAGCAGCAGTACGCTCCCTCCCTGGGCAGCAACCTCTTTACGAATGCCATCCACCAGCGTTTTTTGCGCCGACAGACCATATTCGCCGTATTCACTGCGCCAGAAATGACCGTGGTGATCGTTGGTATGCAGAATAGTAATTTTATAGGTTTTGTCTTTTTCATACGCCTGCGCAGGCAGGCTTGCCAGTCCCCAGACGGCGATTAGCGCCAACGCGACGCCACGCTTCATTAACTTCATCTTCTCTCTCCCTGACCAATAGGCAACGCAAAAATTACAATGAGTAACAAGAATAGACAAATAAGTTTTAAAAATTGCGACTTTCTTCAAATGCCACAGACAGGTATGTTAGTTGGATAATAATTACACCCTGCATTTCTGATAACAGATGACGTGGTATTTATGGCAATCAGTGAATCAACCCAGCCTGTTTCAGGCTCTCCGGCGTCACCGCCGAAATCGCGCACTTCCTTTAAAGTTTTAGGCGCAATCAGTCTTTCTCATCTGCTCAACGACATGATCCAGTCGCTGATCCTGGCAATCTACCCGCTGCTACAGTCCGAGTTTTCGTTAACTTTTGTGCAGATCGGGATGATCACCCTGACCTTCCAGCTCACCTCCTCGCTGCTGCAGCCCGTCGTAGGTTACTGGACGGACAAATACCCGATGCCGTGGTCACTGCCGGTTGGTATGTGCTTCACCTTAAGCGGGCTGGTTCTGCTGGCGATGGCCGGTAGCTTTGAAGCGGTACTGATCGCCGCCGCGCTGGTGGGGACCGGTTCATCGGTCTTCCACCCGGAATCGTCCCGCGTGGCACGTATGGCCTCCGGCGGTCGTCACGGGCTGGCGCAGTCTCTGTTCCAGGTAGGGGGTAACTTTGGTAGCTCCCTCGGCCCCCTGCTGGCGGCAGTGATTATTGCCCCTTACGGCAAAGGCAACGTGGCGTGGTTTGTTCTGGCCGCACTGCTGGCCATTATCGTGCTTGCGCAGATCAGCCGCTGGTATGCCGCTCAGCATCGCGTGAATAAAGGTAAACCTAAAGCGAAGGTCATCAACCCTCTTCCCCGGAATAAGATTATCCTGGCGATATCGGTGCTGTTGATCCTGATTTTCTCGAAATACTTCTACATGGCAAGCATCAGCAGCTATTACACCTTTTATCTGATGCAAAAGTTCGGCTTATCTGTCCAGAATGCCCAGATCCACCTGTTTGCTTTCCTGTTTGCCGTCGCTGCAGGAACGGTGATTGGCGGGCCTGTTGGCGATAAGATTGGCCGTAAATATGTCATTTGGGGCTCTATCCTGGGTGTTACCCCATTTACCCTCGTTTTACCGTACGCCAGCCTTGAATGGACAGGGATTTTGACCGTCATCATTGGTTTTATTCTGGCCTCGGCTTTTTCGGCCATTCTGGTCTATGCACAAGAGCTTTTACCCGGGCGAATCGGCATGGTTTCCGGTCTGTTCTTCGGTTTCGCCTTCGGTATGGGCGGCCTGGGCGCAGCGGTATTAGGGATGGTTGCCGATCACACCAGTATCTTCCTGGTTTATAAAATCTGCGCTTTCCTGCCACTTTTGGGGATGTTGACCGTATTCCTGCCTGACAACCGTCATAAAGCATGATTTGATGGTCGCTAAAGTTTAACTTTAGCGACCTGACCCCCTTATCCCATAAGGGTTTCCTCTTCATCCCTCTCTTAATTTGTCACAACCTTCCTTTTTTTCACGCATGTTGCTGTTTTATTCAAACTTCAACAATTATTCATAAACATAAGCGTAAAAATTGTCATAAACTATTACCCGGTATTTGGATTTTTTTGCCCAAAATGGAACACCCACTACGAAAAGGAGACGGAATGCATCACGCCACACCGCTTATCACCACCATTGTTGGTGGACTTGTGCTCGCTTTTATCCTCGGCATGATTGCCAATAAACTGCGCATTTCTCCTCTCGTGGGCTATCTGTTAGCGGGTGTGCTGGCAGGGCCATTTACGCCAGGTTTTGTGGCGGATACAAAACTGGCTCCCGAGCTGGCGGAATTGGGCGTGATCCTGCTGATGTTCGGCGTTGGTCTGCATTTTTCACTGAAGGATTTGATGGCGGTAAAGTCTATCGCCATACCGGGAGCGATCGCCCAGATCGGGGTGGCGACGCTGCTGGGAATGGCGCTTTCGGCAGTGCTGGGCTGGTCACTGATGACCGGGATCGTTTTTGGGCTGTGTCTTTCAACCGCCAGTACCGTGGTGTTGCTGCGTGCGCTTGAAGAGAGGCAGCTGATAGACAGCCAGCGCGGACAAATCGCAATAGGCTGGCTGATTGTCGAAGACCTGGTGATGGTGCTGACGCTGGTTTTACTGCCAGCTGTCGCCGGGATGATGGAAAAAGATAACGTCGGCTTCGCTTCACTGGCGCTGGATATGAGCATCACCATCGGTAAGGTTGTGGCCTTTATCGCCATTATGATGCTGGTGGGGTGTCGCCTTGTACCGTGGATCATGTCCCGCAGCGCAGCGACCGGCTCACGCGAACTGTTTACCCTTTCCGTGCTCGCCCTGGCGCTGGGTATCGCCTTTGGTGCCGTCGAGCTGTTTGATGTCTCCTTTGCGCTTGGCGCGTTCTTCGCCGGGATGGTGCTGAACGAATCCGAGCTGAGCCATCGTGCCGCGCACGACACCCTGCCGCTGCGTGATGCTTTCGCTGTACTGTTCTTTGTCTCCGTCGGGATGCTGTTCGACCCACTGATCCTGATTCAACAACCGCTGGCCGTGCTGGGTACGCTGGCGATCATCATCTTTGGCAAGTCGGTTGCGGCTTTCTTCCTGGTGCGCCTGTTTGGTCACTCGCCGCGTACGGCGCTGACCATCGCCGCCAGCCTGGCGCAGATTGGTGAATTCGCCTTTATTCTGGCCGGTCTGGGTATGGCGCTGAACCTGCTGCCGCAGGCGGGGCAAAATCTGGTGCTGGCGGGGGCAATCCTCTCCATTATGCTGAACCCGGTGCTGTTCGCGCTGCTGGAAAAATACCTCGATAAAACCGAAACCCTTGAAGAGCAGACGCTGGAAGAGGCGATAGAAGAAGAGAAACAGATCCCGGTGGATATCTGCAATCATGCGCTGCTGGTCGGCTTTGGCCGCGTGGGTAGTCTGCTGGGTGAGAAACTGATGGCACAGGGTATTCCGCTGGTGGTGATTGAAACCTCACGCACCCGTGTAGATGAACTGCGCGAACGCAACATCCAGGCAGTGCTGGGCAATGCCGCCAATGAAGAAACCATGCATCTGGCGCACCTGGAGTGCGCGCGCTGGCTGCTGCTGACCATTCCGAACGGCTACGAAGCCGGTGAGATTGTGGCCTCAGCGCGCGCAAAGTGCCCTCATATCGAGATTATCGCCCGGGCGCATTATGACGACGAAGTGGAGTACATTACAGAGCGCGGAGCTAACCAGGTAGTGATGGGCGAGCGGGAAATTGCGAATACGATGCTGACGCTGCTGGAGAAGCCGCCAGTTGAAGAGGCGGTGATGCGGTAAGATTTCTGCGGCCTGATGCCCTCACCCTGGCCCTCTCCCTGTGGGAGAGGGAACAAACACTAAAAACGGCAACAGGGTTGCCGTTTTGCTTTTACCTACCTGTCCCAGTACGCCTCTTCCAGGCTGTCTTCCCTTTCCGGCAGGCCACGCGTTAAGCGCGGGGAGTGCTGGTTCAGCACCTGGTAACTCACGCGGTTAGCGTACTTACACACCTGTGCCAGTGACGAATAGGTCAGCCAGCTGAATTTGTGCTTGCTGGAATTCGGCACGTTGGTTTTGTGATAGGCATTAGCGGTAATGTCGTGCAACAACGCCGCCAGCGCACCGTCGCCTGCGCCATTGGTGTTCATGATTTTCTCTGGCCCACCCATATACGGCGCAATGTGAGAGTAAATACGCAGCGGGTTCGTACAGTCTTTGTGGCGCATGGCACGGCTAAATTCGTACTGGTTGAACTCGGCGATCGCACCAGGCAACAACGGATGCTGAGTTTTGCGTTTGCTCTCTTCTTCGGTGAAGCCCGCCATATACAGCCCAACTGGCCCGGCGGTGCAGAGCACCAGATCTACCCAGTCCAGCGCTTTATCGGACGCCAGCAGCGGATCGCTTTCACCAGTTAACGCCTCAGCCTCTTCTTCGTTCATCGCCAGAATCGAGACGTGTTCTTTCAGGAATGCTTGCCACCACTCAGGGTTATCGGCAATCACAAATTTGGTACCCAGCGTCAGTACTACCGGTACGTTGTATTTCTTCGCGTATGCCACTGCCTTCATGGTCGCTTCCGGCATCGGTTCACCCGGCTTACAGCGTACCAGGTAGGACGTCAGCACCAGTGCCGACGCACCCGCGATCACCTCTTCCGGGATGCTCTCGGCACGCAGTTTGTTCATGTGACCAGGGCTGATGGCAAAGGTACGTTCACCGGAATCGCTGATCAGCGTAAAGCAGCGGCCGATTGGCCCGTCGACGCCTTGTAAATAGTTCAGGTCGGTACGGCTGGAGGTGTTGCAGAGGTAACGGTAGGCGTAGCCACCGATTTCGATATTACGGCACATCACGCCAAGCAGGACGGAACGGTCATCTGCCAGCACGGAGTAGTTGTGCATGGTGTTGCCGATGGTACCCCCGGCAAACTGATGCGTGATCAGGTTTTCACGCACCAGCTCCTGGTACAACGCTTCAGCAACGTCATCCTCAATGACCAGAGAATGCCCGGCGCTCAGACCGTAACGCGCGACAAACGCATCATCCACTTTTGCTTCAATGTCCACCAGCGTTTGATCTATACCGACCACCCATGCGGCACTGGTTTCATTTTCCGGCTGAATTTGCTGCAGCAGCGGATCGCGGGCATTAACAGGAAAGTAGTGCTTGGATTTACGTTTACCGGGAAATTTCATGGTCTGAACTATGCAATGATTATGGGCCGGGAATGGTAGCACAAACCCGGCCTTTAGCGCGATCAGCGGCTTTTCATCACCAGCGACACCATCATGTCGATATGCTCAGGCGAGTCGTTAAGTGCAGGAATGTATTCATACTTCGCTCCACCAGCCTCAAGGAAAATTTCCCGATTCTGCACAGCAATCTCCTCCAGCGTTTCCAGACAATCCGCCGAGAAACCTGGAGACATCACCTGAATATGCTTCACACCCTTCTCACCCAGCATTTTGAGGGTTTCATCGGTATACGGCGTAAGCCACGGCTCGCGGCCAAAGCGCGACTGGAAGGTCATCATCACCTTCTCTGGCGGTAGCCCAAGCGCAGAAACCAGTTCGCGGGTGGTATCACGGCAACGCTGCGGGTAATCATCCCCTTCATCGGCGAAGCGCTGCGGGATACCGTGATACGAAAGTAACAGGAGATCCGGCTCGCCATGTTTTTCAAACGATGCGCGCGCGCTGCTGGCGAGCGCTTTGATATACAGCTCGTTATCGGCGTAATCGCGAATAAAGGTGACGCCTGGAATACGACGGCGGGTCGCCAGAATGCGCGCCAGTTCGTCCCAGACGGCAGCCACCGTAGAGCAGGAATACTGCGGATAAAGCGACAGTACCACCAGGTGGTCAACGCCCTGAGCGAGCAGTGAGTCTACTGCGCTTTCCAGCGAAGGGTTACCGTAGCTCATACCGAGCACCACAGGCATATCCGTCAGACGGGCGGCCAGCGCTTTTTCCTGGCGACGGCTGTAGACCATCAGCGGCGATCCCTCTTCCATCCAGACGGACTGGTAGAGCTTTGCCACACGCGGAGAACGAATTGGCAGAATGACGCCACGCAGCAACGGCCACCACAACAAACGCGGGGTATCCACGACGCGCGTGTCGCTTAAAAACTGTCGCAGGTAACGTTTTACTGCCGTTGGAGTGGGTGCCTCTGGAGTCCCCAGATTGACAAGCAGGATGCCGGTTTTCGCCTGACTCATTCACGCCTCTTAACCATTTGAATGGTTGTCAATTGTAGCGGAAATGCGTCTAAACGGAACCCATTGCTGTAATAGGTGAGATGAGAATTTTTCTCACCCGTTCCCGGGTGAGAAAGATGCAATTAGCCGAGGATTTTTTCCAGCTCTGCACGAACGTCAGCAACGGCCTGGGTACCGTCTACTTTCGCGTATTTTGTGTTGCCCACTTCAGCTTCTTTAGAGTAGTAGCCGATCAGTGGTGCCGTCATCTGATGGTATTCCACCAGACGTTTACGCACGGTCTCTTCCTGGTCATCTTTACGGGTGGTCAGCTCTTCGCCAGTCACGTCGTCTTTGCCTTCAACCTTAGGTGGGTTGAATTTGATGTGGTAAACGCGGCCAGAGGCAGCGTGTACACGGCGGCCTACGATACGGTCAACGATCAGCTCGTCTGGCACATCGAACTCCAGTACGTAGTCAACGTTGATGCCCGCTTCTTTCATGGCATCAGCCTGTGGGATAGTGCGCGGGAAGCCGTCCAGCAGGAAACCGTTACGGCAATCTTCCTGAGCAATGCGCTCTTTAACCAGAGCAATAACCAGCTCGTCGGTTACCAGTTTGCCTGCGTCCATGATGTCTTTTGCTTGTTTACCCAGCTCGGAGCCAGATTTAACAGCGGCGCGCAGCATGTCACCGGTGGAGATTTGCGGAATACCGTATTTCTCCATGATGAACTGAGCCTGAGTTCCTTTACCCGCGCCCGGAGCGCCAAGCAGAATAATACGCATTGCGAAAATCCCCTCAAAAGTTGGTTCAATTTTTCAAAAAGCGCTAAACAATACCACCAGAATGGGCATCGCTCAAGGAAGGCGGGACGGCTGAAACGGTTAATGGGGGAGATAATTTGGGAGAGTACGGTCTGGTGCCCTCACCCCGGCCCTCTCCCACAGAGAAAGGGAGAAGACCAGGGGAGGTGTGGTCAGTTACGCCAACAGCAGCGCATTCACGCGCTTAATGAACTGGTTAGGATCTTCCAGCGTGCCACGCTCGGCCAGCAGGGACTGATCCAGCAGCAGCTCAACCCACTCGGCGAAGTGAGCTTCGTCCTGGGTATCTGCCGCACGCTTCACCAGCGGGTGATCCGGGTTCAGCTCGAAGATGTATTTCACTTCTGGCATTGCCTGGCCCGCAGCCGCGAACAGTTTTGCCATTTGAGTGCCCATTTCATCGGCGTCAGTGGTCACAATCGCCGGGGTGTCGGTCAGACGGTGGGTGAAACGCACCTCTTTCACGCGGTCGCCCAGCAGGTTTTTCACGCGCTCAACGAACGGCTCCAGCGCCTTCTCGGCCTCTTTCGCGGTTTCATCCACGTCATCCGCCAGCTTGTCGATGGACTCGTCAGCTTTAGCAACGGACTGGAAGGTTTTACCGTCGAACTCGGTCAGGTAGTTCATCATCCACTCGTCGATGCGGTCAGAAAGCAGCAGCACTTCAATGCCTTTCTTACGCAGCAGCTCCAGGTGCGGGCTGCTCTTCGCCGCAGCGTAGCTGTCTGCGGTGATGTAGTAGATTTTCTCCTGCCCGTCTTTCATGCGGGAGATATACGCTTCCAGCGACACATTTTGCTCGGAAGAGTCAGTGTGCGTGGAGGCAAAGCGCAGCAGCTTAGCGATAGCTTCAACGTTAGCCGAGTCTTCCGCCGGGCCTTCTTTCAGCACCAGGCCGAACTGTTTCCAGAAGGTCTGGTATTTTTCCGCGTCGTCTTTCGCCAGTTTTTCCAGCATCTGCAGCGTACGTTTGGTCAGCGCGTTACGCAGGTTGCGGGTAACGGTGCTGTCCTGCAGGATTTCACGGGATACGTTCAGCGGCAGATCGTTAGAGTCGATGAGGCCACGGGTGAAACGCAGATAGTTCGGCATGAACTGCTCAGCGTCGTCCATAATGAACACGCGTTGCACGTACAGCTTCAGACCGTGCTTGTGATCGCGGTTCCACATATCCCACGGTGCCTGTGCCGGGATGTACAGCAGGCTGGTGTACTCTTGCTTACCTTCCACACGGTTGTGGCTCCAGGTCAGCGGGTCGGTAAAGTCGTGGGCGATGTGCTTGTAGAATTCGTTGTATTCGTCGTCTTTGATTTCAGACTTGTTGCGCGTCCACAGCGCCTGAGCCTTGTTGATCTTCTCCCAGGAGACAACCGTTTCACCGTCGTTCTCTTCCTGTTTTTCAATCTCAACCGGCAGCGCAATGTGATCGGAGTATTTGCTGATGATTGAGCGTACACGCCAGTCATTCAGGAAATCATCTTCGCCTTCGCGCAGATGGAGGGTGATTTCAGTACCGCGATCCGCTTTGGTGATGTCCGCAACGGTGTAGTCACCTTCGCCCTGAGATTCCCAGAATACGCCGTTTTCCG
This sequence comes from Enterobacter sp. RHBSTW-00901, assembly GCF_014103115.1. Lineage (NCBI taxonomy): Bacteria > Pseudomonadati > Pseudomonadota > Gammaproteobacteria > Enterobacterales > Enterobacteriaceae > Enterobacter > Enterobacter sp. RHBSTW-00901. The sequence continues at coordinate 3,977,709 of NZ_JABXPB010000001.1, read as the reverse complement.
CACTTTCACCTGCCGCACGGGTGCGCACAGTGACTTTGTCTGCCACGATGAACGCCGAGTAGAAGCCCACGCCGAACTGACCAATCAGCTGGCTGTCTTTCGCCTGGTCAGAACCCATAGATTCGAGGAACGCTTTGGTGCCGGATTTGGCGATAGTCCCGAGGTGGTCGATCACCTCGTCGCGGTTCATACCAATGCCGTTATCGGCGATGGTCAGCGTACGGTTCTCTTTATTAAAAGAGACGCGCACGCGCAGTTCGCCGTCGCCTTCGTACAGATCCGGATTGGACAGCGCGCGGAAGCGCAGCTTGTCCGCCGCATCCGAGGCGTTGGAAATCAGCTCACGCAGGAAGATTTCTTTATTGGAATACAGGGAATGGATCATCAGGTGCAGAAGCTGTTTTACTTCTGACTGGAAACCACGGGTTTCTTGTCCTTTCATCTAAGTCGACCTCAACAATGCCATTTAATGGGGTTTTAAAACGTTGAGTGAGAGATGGGGATAAAGGAGTGAATTTTCAAGCGGAGGTCACCGGGGCAACCTCCGTTTGGTCAGAAAGTAATCTTGTGGCGTCCGGCCAGAGAGTGCGACAGCGTGGTACCGTCCACCATCTCCAGCTCACCCCCTACCGGCACGCCGTGGGCGATACGGCTGGCGTCAACGCCTGACTCCGCGCACAGCTCAGCAATGTAGTTGGCGGTTGCCTCCCCTTCCACCGTCGGGTTGGTGGCGAGGATCACCTCGTTGATCGTTTCCGATCCCAGACGCTGTTCAAGGCGGTCAAGACCGATATCGTCCGGACCGATACCGTCCAGCGGGGAGAGATGCCCCATCAGCACGAAATAGCGGCCAGAAAACTGCCCGGTCTGTTCAATGGCGTAGATGTCCGCCGGACTCTCCACCACACAAATCTGACCATTTTCCTGACGACGCGGATTCGAGCAGATGTCACACACGTCCTGCTCGGTAAAAGTACGGCAATCCGCACAGTGACCAATTTCTGACATGGCGCGGGTCAAAGCCTGCGCCAGGCGCATCCCGCCGCTGCGGTCGCGCTGCAATAGCGTAAACGCCATGCGCTGCGCCGACTTTGGGCCAACGCCCGGCAGGCAGCGCAGTGCTTCCATTAACTGCGTGAGCAGCGGACTGGTTTGCATCAGAATGGCATCTTGAAGCCCGGCGGCAGTTGCATACCGCTGGAAACAGAAGCCATTTTCTCTTTCTGGGTTTCGTCGATACGGCGCGCAGCATCGTTAAACGCGGCAGCAACCAGATCTTCCAGCATCTCTTTGTCGTCTTCGAGCAGGCTTGGGTCGATCTCAACGCGGCGGCAGTTGTGCGCACCGTTGATGGTCACTTTGACCAGACCGGCACCGGATTCACCCGTGACTTCCAGCTGAGCAATCTCTTCCTGCATCTTCTGCATTTTTTCCTGCATCTGCTGAGCCTGCTTCATCAGGCCACCCAGACCGCCTTTTCCACCAAACATAGGCTTCTCTCTTTTTTCACGTTTAATGATTACAACCGTAAGTCAGACTCACGATCAAATGGGGCGAATACTCTCTTCATCCAGATCGGCATCGAAGAACCGACGCAGAGTCTGAATGTTGTTATCCGCAATAATCGACTCACGCGCGAGCGCGAGTTTTTCTTCATAAATGGCCTGCCGCCACTCCAGTGGCGTGCGCACCGCCGGATTATCATCTTCAATGATAGTCAATTCAACCGGCGCACCCTGTAATGTGGCGAGTGCCTCAGCCAGCGCTTTTTGCGCGCCCGGGGAATTCAGATGCCGCTGGCCCGGACGCAGGTGCAGGCAAATCGTGTTGCCCTCCTGCTCTTTCCAGGCGTTCAGCGCAACCTGCTCCACCAGCTTCGGCAGATGCAATTGGCTAACCTCAGCGGCCCAGGCGTCACGCTCAATGGACTCTTCAGCGAGCTTCGCTGCAAGCTCCGGCGTTTTTTCATGCTCCAGCGCCTTTTTCAGCGCTTTCGGCGTGGCGACCTCTTCTTTCACCTCTTCGATGATGGTGGTCGCCTTCCAGCGGTAAGCCTCTTCTTTCACCGGGGCTTTTTGCTCAAGCGCGGACGGTGCCGGGCGCGACTGTACACGCTCCGTTACCGAGGCCAGTCGTTCAAGCGCGGCGTTGTTTACCGGCCGCGCTCTTCCTGGCGCTGCCGGTTCACTCTTTTTTGGTTTGGTTACTCCCTGCGCACGTTGTAACTGGCTTCGCGCGGCAAGCACCGAACTGGTGGCATCCGACAGCGGCACATTTTGTGGCGGTGGTGGCGTCGGCTGCGGTAGCACCTGTTGAGGCGGCATCACCGTAGCGGGTGCTGCAGGGGCAAAAGAGTGCCGTGGTACTTCCGGTTCGGGCAGCGGCATCCGCGGATGGAACGCCAGCGCGCGCAGCAGGGTCATTTCGACGCCCATGCGGCGGTCTGGCGCGAACGGTAACTCTTTGCGGCCAATCAGCAGCGTCTGATAGTAAAGCTGAACGTCAGCAGGCGGCACGGTGCGGGCAAGTTCACGCATCCGCTGTTCGATGGCCGCCATATCTGCGCCGATGGCTGACGGAGAAAGCTGCAGCATTGCCACGCGGTGCAGCAGGCTGAGCATCTCGACCAGCAGCGCTTCCCATTCGACACCACGGGCAGCTGCCGCGTTAACCAGCGACATCACACGCTCACCGTTGGCGGCAATCATCGCTTCGATGAGGGACAGCGCCTGATCGTCGTCCAGCGTGCCAAGCATAGCGCTGACTGCATCGGTCGAGAGTTTGCCGTCACCGCTGGCTATCGCCTGATCGGTAAGGCTTAACGCATCACGCAGGCTGCCGTCTGCCGCACGTGCCAGCAGTTGCAGAGCGCGCGGTTCGTGGACAATTTTCTCTTCGTCGAGAATATGTTCAAGCTGAGCACGGATCTGTTCAACGTCCAGCGCCTTAAGATGGAACTGCAGGCAGCGCGACAGAATGGTGACCGGTAGCTTTTGCGGATCGGTAGTCGCCAGCAGGAATTTCACATGTGCAGGCGGCTCTTCCAGCGTTTTGAGCAGGGCGTTGAAGCTGTGGCGCGACAGCATGTGTACTTCATCGATCAGGTAGACCTTGAAGCGGCCACGCGCCGGGGCATACTGCACGTTGTCCAGCAGATCGCGGGTATCTTCAACTTTGGTGCGTGAGGCGGCGTCGATTTCGATCAGGTCGACAAAGCGGCCCTGCTCAATTTCACGGCAGTTATCACACACGCCACACGGCGTCGCGGTGATCCCGGTTTCGCAGTTCAGACCTTTTGCCAGTAAACGGGCAATAGAGGTTTTACCGACGCCGCGAGTGCCGGAGAAAAGATAGGCGTGATGAATGCGACCTAGCGACAAGCCATTCGCCAGGGCCGTCAGCACATGTTCCTGACCGACAACGTCAGCAAAGGTTTGTGGTCGCCATTTACGGGCTAACACCTGATAACTCATGGGCAGGCTCTGCAACGCTGGAAGGTGAATTTATGGAGGGGAATGCTATCACAACCTCACCCGTTGAGCGAGGTTGTGAAAACCGGGATCAATGACCCGGGAAAGGCACCAGGCTGTAGCTGGTAATACCGTGTTTCGCCAGGCGCTGTTCGCCACCCAGATCGAACAGGTTGATGATGAAGGCCGCATCGCTGACTTCACCACCCAGACGACGGATCAGCTTCACGGTCGCTTCGATGGTGCCACCGGTCGCCAGCAGATCGTCAACCACCAGCACTTTATCGCCTGGTTTGATGGCATCTACGTGGATTTCCAGCTGATCGGTACCGTATTCCAGCTCGTAAACTTCAGCGATGGTTTCACGCGGCAGCTTACGCGGTTTACGTACCGGCACAAAGCCTACGCCCAGTGCCAGCGCAACCGGTGCGCCAAACAGGAAGCCGCGGGCTTCGGTACCTACTACTTTGGTGATCCCGGCGTTTTTATAACGCGCTACCAGCAGTTCAATGCTGAGCGAGTACGCTTTCGGGTCTTCCAGCAAGCTGGTGACATCACGGAAAAGAATGCCAGGTTTTGGGTAGTCCTGGATGCTTTGGATGCTGTTTTTCAGATATTCAAGCTGCTGTGCAGTTGCGGTCATCGGTTTGTGCCTAAATAAAACAGTGTGACTCACAGTGCGCAAAAAGTCGGCCAAGGTAACAATTGTATAACCTTTAACCAGGCGCACCTGTGCTCGAAAACGGTCGAATTTACTGTCTGTGCGCAATAATTGCAACAGCCATTATAAGGCATCAGTGCTTTTGTTGCTTTTCATCAACCACGGGGATCCGCCACATGAAAATCAGCAGGCAGGCCAGGATCGCCAACAGCAGGATGCGCACCCACATTATTTTCACCAGCCATAATGAAATGGCAAAGGTGATAAGAATAACGGCAATCGCACGCGGTTTGGCTCCAGGCGGCATTGCCCGGTGTTTTTGCCAGTGGCGCAGATAACCGCCAAACCACGAACGGTACAGCAGCCAGTGGTGAAAGCGCGGCGACGAGCGGGCAAAGCACCAGGCCGCCAGCAGGATAAACGGCGTGGTCGGCAGTAAGGGCAAAACGACACCCAGCGTGCCAAGCACTACCGCGAGCCAGCCAATGATGATTAAAATAGTACGCTGCATAATGCGAATCGTTATCAAACTGAACGGCTACTTTACCACTGGAGAGCGCATTGAAAACAGCCTTGCTTCTTGAGACGCTGCAAAACCAGCTGACTGCTCTGCGGGCGCAGGCTACACCGCTGATGGGGCACGCCACGCTGAAACCGCGCTTTGATCGACAGCTTTTCCGCACCCGCAGTACGTTAATCCAGGATTATCTTGCTGAAGCGCAGACCCATCTCGACGAGCTTCGCCACGCGGTAGAGAGCGAAAATCAGGAACAGGTGGCCTGGCTTGCGGAACATCTCACCGGGCAGATCTCCGCCCTGTACCGCGAAATTGCCACCTGGCCGCTGCGTGCCTGGGACAGTGCATCACCGGGGCTCGGCAAATGGCAGCGCAAGCGGCTGGAGCACCAGGAGTTCGAACGTCGTCTGTTTGAGATGAAGCGTGAGCGAGAAACGCGCCTGAACACCAGCGAAACGCTGGAAGAACAGCAGTTATTAATGCGGGAAATTAGCGCACTGGAAGGTCGAATCAATCGCTGTCGGCAGGCGCTGGATGAAATCGAACGCGTGATTGAACGCCTGACCCGTTAAAAGGAGCCACACAGATGTCACTGGAAAATGCACCCGACGAGGTCAAACTGGCCGTCGATTTAATCATGCTGCTGGAGAATCATGACATCCCGGCGGAGACGGTGCTGAAGGCGCTGGAGATAGTGAAGCGGGATTTTGAGGGGAAATTGCCCTCACCCCGGCCCTCTCCCTTGTACGGTCCGGGGACATGGTAGACAGGTGTTCGGGGACATGGTGAACACTTTTTAACATCCTTTACCTATGGTGATCGACTTTTTCTTCAGGTCGATCACCCCCACTTTCGTGCTGTACCACCACACGTCATAACAGCCGTCTTCCTGTGTTTCCCTCAGCCCTACCCGTTCCCCCCTGAACGCCTTGCCTGCGCTCAGACTGACTCCTTTCACGCTCAGCTTCCCGCTGATATCGACTTTCCTGACCATCACCCCCTCATCGTATTCCGGTGGGATTGTGTTGCCGTTGTACTGTCGTGCGGACGGCTGATACCGGGAGGCCGGAACGTTCATACCCAGCGCCTCGTGCGGTCGTTCAAGGTTATAGACGGTGCGCCAGTGTTCAAATGCACGCTGCAGTTCACCGCTGTCCGCGAACCACTTCCCCTGCAACACTTCCGCCTTCAGGCTGCGGTGAAAACGCTCCAGCTTGCCCTGTGTCTGCGGATGATATGGCCGGGAGTGCCCCACCCGGATACCCAGGCGCATCAGCCACAGCTCCAGTGCCGTCCAGATGCCGGTGGTGTCGCCCCACGGCGCTCCGTTATCCATCGTCATCCTGTCCGGCAGACCGTAGCGTTCAAACACGCTGACCAGCTGCTGCTGTACGGTCTCACGCCGTTCATCGGTGCAGTGTGCCAGGCACAGGGAAAAGCGGGAGTGGTCATCCAGCAGGGTGAGCGGATGACAGCGGCCACCACCAAAGGGAAAGTGTCCCTTAAAATCCATCTGCCAGAGGCGATTGGGCGCATCATGTTCGAACCGCCCTGAGGCCGGAATGCCCGGTGAAACGCCCGGCAGCAGACCGTGGCGGGCCATCAGGTTATGGACGGTGCTGAAAGCGGGCATGCAGTGCCCCAGGTCTTCCAGCCAGCGCTTAATCTTGCGTGCGCCCCAGCGTTCATGACGGTCATGTGCCATGCGCAGCAGAGCTGTGATGTCATCAGATGAGCGGTTCGGGGAATGATGAGGTATACGGGGCCGGTCCAGAAGGCCGGATGCGCCTTCCTGAGCCCAGCGCTGAAGCCACTTATAGCCAGTGGCAGGCGAAATGCCGTAGTGACGGCACAGGGAACGGATGTTCGCCCCGTCCTGCGAGGCAAACAAAACAAACTCGGTACGTAATGACATGGTATCTCTCGCATCCCAGGGCATAAGTGACTCCATAAACGGGTTCTTATGCCTTAGTTGTAAGTGTCTACCATGTCCCCGAACAAGTGTTCACTATGTCCCCGGACTGTACACCCTGAGGGAGAGGGAGAAAACCATCCCCTCGCCCCCTCAGAGCAGAGGGAATATGGATTATGCAGGAGTAGGATCATCACCCTTAATCTCGCGCTTCACTTCCGTATGCTCATCACCTTTTTCATTACGCAGGTGAACCTCAAGCTGGTTGAAAGCGATATTAATGTCGTTTTCACGGCACAGACGATCGATAGCGCGGTTCAGCTCATCAACGGCAAAGCTGCGGTCGCGCAGCTCACGCACGTATAAGCGCAGCTCGTGATCCAGCGTGCTTGGGCCAAAGGTGGTGAAGAAGACCGATGGGGCCGGATCGTGCATCACCTTCGGATGTTCAGCCGCGGCCTGTAGCAGTACCTCTTTTACCTTATCCAGATCCGAACCGTAGGCTACGCCCAGGCGGATCACTACGCGGGTGACCGTATCAGAGAGTGACCAGTTGATCAGACGTTCGGTCACGAAGGCTTTGTTCGGGATGATCACCTCTTTGCGATCGAAGTCGGTGATCGTGGTGGCGCGAATACGGATCTTGCTGACGGTACCGGAGAAGGTGCCGATGGTCACGGTATCGCCAATACGTACCGGACGCTCAAACAGAATGATCAAGCCAGAAACGAAGTTACCGAAGATCTCCTGCAAACCAAAACCAAGACCAACAGAGAGCGCAGCGGCCAGCCACTGCAGTTTATCCCACGAGACGCCAAGCGAGCCGAAGACCGTCATCGCACCGACAATAATGATGACGTAGTTCAGGATGGTGGTGATGGCATACGATGCCCCCTGACGCAGGTTCAGGCGTGACAGCACCAGCACCTCCAGCAACCCAGGCAGGTTGCGGATCAGCGCCCAGGCGACCATCGACGAAACCAGCGCGAAGAGCAGACTGCCCATCGTCACGCTTTTCATCACCGTGGCACCCGCTTCCGTTCCGCTGTACTGCCAGAGCGTGACGCTGTCGAGATAAGCAAACACGGTAATCAAATCAGACCAGATAGCCCAGAACATCACCCCAAACAGCGCGACCATGACCAGCATGGTAATGCGCAACGTCTGCTGGTTAACCTGCTCCAGCGCGATGGTAGGTTCTTCCTGTGGCTCCGCGCCTTCAGCGCCCTCTTTAACCTGATGCTGACGGCGGGCAATGGCACGACGATAAGCGATACGGCGAGCCGCCACGCTCAGGCCACGCAGTACCGTCTGGTAAAGCAGGTTCCAGACGATCACCAGATAGACGGTTTCAATCCAGCGCCCGGACAGGCGCAGCGTCGTATAGAAGTAACCCGTTGCCGTAAGCACCATCAGCGCCAGCGGAATTATCGCCAGCACCGTTACGGTGGCCAGACGAATATTGTGGGACTCTTTATCACGCCAGCTATCGCGGCACATTGGCCACATCAGTATGGCGATCAGCAGCAGGTTCAGCAGAATGACCAGTTGCCCCAGCACGTCGTCCATCAGGTGCAGCGGAGAAAGCTCAGACACAACAGACCAGAAATGCAGCGGCAGGAGCGCCAGGCTGATACGCACAATCTGACGACGCCAGTGGCTGGTCAGTTTCTCTGGCATGTTGAAATGACGTACCGCAACGCCGTCTTTTTCCAGCACTTTCCAGCACAGGCCAAACACCAGCCAGAACAGCGCCAGTTTTTTACTGAAGGCCCACAGCAAATCGCTGACGTTGAGCTGCATCGTGAGCAGAATAAGACCAACGGCCAGGATGAGCAGACACACCGGTAGCGCACGGATCAGGTCAATCAGGATCGCTTTTGGCGTGTGGAGCTGGCTATCGTTTCGCAACTGCCCCACTTCAGCCGCCAGCTTCGCCTGGTATTTTTTCATCCAGGCCAGACGCCAGCGAATGAGACCTGCAATCAGCAACAGCGGTAACCCCGCCAGGAAGGCAATCATCACCGCAGGCCAGGCTTTCTCCCAGTTCACGGTAATTTTCATGCTCTTGATCTGGGTTTTCAGCGTCTCAGGGAAGGATTTCACCCAGTCCCAGTCCATCGGTTTGTTGCTGTTCACCCAGAAAATTTGCTGAGTCAAAATCTCCTGCAGGCTTTTAGAGACGCTCACTAACTGTTGCTGGTTAATTTGCAGGTTAATCGCCATCATCAGCTGGTTGCCTAGCTGTTTGTTGAACTGGTCGAGCAGCTCGCGGCGCATATCCACCACCTGCAACAGCGCGTCGTGAACTTCAGGGTTCACTTCACTGGAATGGCCCTCTTCCACTTTGGCGACAAAAGCATCGCTCTGGAAAAGCGCGTCGCGCTGCTGGTTCACATCAAATTGTTCCAGACGTAAATCAGCAATGCGGTTGGTCATATCCTCCAGCTCGTCAGCAGAGGGCAGCGTCTGCTGTTGCTGGTAGAGAATACGTGACAGCAGAAGACTGCCTTTCAGGACGGCAATCTGCTCTTTAATATTGCGTTCAGCCTGGAGCGCGCGATCCAGCCAGTTTTTCACTTTGATATTTTGCTGAACCAGCGAGTTACCGTTTTCCGTCGCCTGAATCAGGCGCTGGCTCAGCTGGTGGTTAACATCCAGCTCCTGTTTCACCAGCGGATTAGCCTGAATACGGGCGGTTTCGTCTGGCGATACGGCTTCCTGCGCGGTTTTTTCCGTCAGCGTAAGACGCTTGCTGTTCACCGCCTCCTGCAACAACTGAAGCTGATGTTCCAGACGATTAATATTCGCGGTGACATAATCACGCTGTTTTTGCAGCGTATCCTGCAGCACCGTATTTCCTTCCAGGCTTTTACGCTGCTGTTCAATCTGCGCATTGATTAAGGACTGCTGAACCAGCAGTAATGTTTGCTGCGTCGGGCGTAAAGCACCTTCGCCAACCGTTGTTCCGTTCAGGCGATTGCGAATTTGCTGCAGTTGCTGAGATGCGACATACATCGAGTTCTGCACGCGTTCTGGCTGAGTTTGCAGTGAGACCAGCTGGCTATTATACGTTGCGAGATCGGCCTGTGCCGTTTGCAGGTCGTCGAGTAATTGCGCAACCCGCGACTCCAGCTGACGCAATGAAAGCGTCGCGAGCGTTTTGCGGGTTTCATCATCGTTATCGACGTCACTCAGGGCACTCAGGGCATCTGTTGCCTTACGCATGGCATCGGGGGCCTGCGCGACCTTCTGACGCAGTTGCGCGGTTTCCGCTTTGACACGCTCAGTTTTATCAATCGATTCCAGCGTTTCCATCAGATCCTGCTGGATGAGTTTTTCCTGAGGAGAGAGATCTTTTTGTTTGCTCAGGGTATCGAGTTGCGACTGAACATCAGCACGCGAAGGGATATCCGTGCTGTTATCAGCGCGGGCCCAGGAAAGCGGTGCTGTTGCGAAGAAAAACAGCGTCGCAAAAAGAAAGGCAAGAACAGGGTGTTGCGAGCGATTGATGTGCAGCATAGTCGTGAATAATGTCAGAAGATGACCAAAAATAGTCCGGCGTGCAGGATATCACGCCCGCCTGAAGCAGAATAGCGCGAACATAGACCTCTGGGATAATTCTTAAAAACAGTTCAGGTAGTTAGCTGTGTCGCGTCACCACGAAGCGTCGGGCAAAATTGGCACATTTCCAGCAGAATCGCGACATAGCTACGCGCTTCCTCTTTGAGATCGAATGTCTGCGGGGCAAAAAGCCAGTTTTCCATCAAACCAGAAATATAGCTGCGCATCAAAATAGCCGCCCGGCGAGTCAACAGGTTGGCCGGTAACATCTTTGCTTTTATGCACTGGTTCAGCGTCTGTTCGATACGGTCGTAACTCTCCAGGCACAGGCTGCGTTGTGCCTGCTGGACCACCGCCATTTCCCCCACGAACTCACATTTATGAAAGATGATTTCCATCATTAACCTGCGACGTTCTTCAACTACCGTTGCTTCAAGGATATATACTAATATTTCTCTTAATACTGAGAGTGGATCGTCGGGGAATTTTGCCCGATACTCAATCTCTAGATCGCTAATACTGGCTTCTGAAAGTTGCCAGATTTCACTAAACAGGTCTGACTTGTCTTTAAAATGCCAATAAATTGCTCCCCGCGTCACACCGGCGGCCTGAGCAATCTGAGCCAGCGAGGTTGACGATACCCCTTGCTGAGAAAACAAACGCATTGCAACGTCCAGGATGTGCTGACGTGTCTCAAGTGCTTGTTGTTTAGTTTTTCGTGCCATATGCCAGTGAATTTACAGGAGTCAGATTTACATACATTTGTGAATGTATGTACCATAGCATGACGATAATATAAACGCAGCAATGGGTTTTGGGACCCAGGACCATTGATCAATTTGAAATCGGACACTCGAGGTTTACATATGAACAAAAACAGAGGGTTAACGCCTCTGGCGGTCGTTCTGATGCTCTCAGGCAGCTTAGCGCTTACAGGATGTGACGACAAAAAGGCTCAACAAGGAGCTCAGCAGATGCCAGAAGTTGGCGTCGTGACGCTCAAATCCGAACCTCTCCAGATCACAACAGAATTACCTGGCCGCACAAACGCTTATCGTGTTGCAGAAGTTCGTCCTCAGGTAAGTGGCATTATCCTGAAACGTAACTTCACCGAAGGGGGAGATATTGAAGGGGGTGTCTCTCTGTATCAGATTGATCCTGCTACCTACCAGGCCGCATACGAAAGTGCAAAAGGCGATCTGGCGAAAGCAGAAGCTGCAGCCAAAATCTCCCAACTGACGCTGAACCGCTATAAAAAACTGCTCGGCACGCAATACATCAGTCAACAGGATTACGATACTGCTCTGGCCGATGCCCAGCAAGCCAACGCGGCCGTCGTGGCAGCAAAAGCGGCTGTCGAAACCGCGCGTATCAACCTGGCCTATACCAAAGTGACCTCCCCTATTAGCGGACGCATTGGTAAATCTTCCGTGACGGAAGGCGCTCTGGTGCAGAACGGGCAAAGCACTGCGCTGGCCACCGTGCAGCAGCTTGATCCGATCTACGTTGACGTCACCCAATCCAGCAACGATTTCCTGCGTCTGAAACAAGAGCTGGCAAACGGCACTCTGGAACAGGAAAACGGCAAAGCGAAAGTGGAGCTGGTTACCAATGACGGTGTCAAATACCCGCAGTCAGGTACGCTGGAATTCTCTGATGTGACGGTCGACCAGACCACCGGTTCTATCACCTTACGTGCAATCTTCCCGAACCCTGACCACACGCTGTTGCCAGGTATGTTCGTTCGCGCTCGTCTGGAAGAAGGGACTAACCCAACTGCAATTCTGGTTCCACAGCAGGGTGTAACCCGTACGCCGCGTGGCGATGCGAGTGCACTGGTGGTTGGTGCTGATGACAAAGTCGAAACGCGTCAAATCACTGCCACGCAGGCGATTGGCGACAAATGGCTGGTCACTAAAGGTCTGAAAGATGGCGATCGCGTAATTGTTACCGGTTTGCAAAAAGTACGTCCTGGCGCGCAGGTCAAAGCGCAGGAAGTCAAATCTGACGAGAAACAACAAGCCGCAGCCGGTGGTCAGTCAGAACAAACCAAGTCTTAACTTAAACAGGAGCCGTTAAGACATGCCTAATTTCTTTATCGATCGCCCCATATTCGCGTGGGTGATCGCCATCATTATCATGCTAGCCGGGGGACTTGCGATCCTGAAGCTGCCTGTCGCGCAATATCCGACCATTGCGCCACCGGCGGTGGCGATCTCCGCAACCTACCCAGGGGCTGATGCGAAAACGGTGCAGGATACCGTTACACAGGTTATCGAACAGAATATGAACGGTATCGATAACCTGATGTACATGTCCTCAAACAGTGACTCAACCGGTACGGTTCAGATCACCCTGACCTTCCAGTCCGGTACTGATGCCGACATCGCGCAGGTTCAGGTGCAGAACAAACTGCAGCTGGCAATGCCGCTGCTGCCACAGGAAGTACAGCAACAGGGCGTGAGCGTCGAGAAATCGTCCAGTAGCTTCCTGATGGTTGTTGGCGTTATCAACACCAACGGCACCATGACGCAGGAGGATATTTCCGACTACGTGGGTGCCAACATGAAGGACGCCATCAGCCGTACTTCTGGTGTGGGTGATGTTCAGCTGTTCGGTTCCCAGTATGCAATGCGTATCTGGATGGATCCGAACAAACTGAACAACTTCCAGCTGACGCCGGTTGACGTGATCAGCGCCATCAAAGCACAGAACGCCCAGGTTGCAGCCGGTCAGTTAGGTGGTACACCACCGGTGAAAGGCCAGCAGCTTAACGCGTCGATCATTGCGCAAACCCGTCTGACCTCCGCCGATGAGTTCAGCAAAATTCTGCTGAAAGTGAATCAGGATGGTTCCCAGGTTCGTCTGCGTGACGTAGCAAAAGTAGAACTGGGTGGCGAAAACTACGACATCATTGCGAAGTTTAACGGCAAACCAGCGTCTGGTCTGGGTATCAAACTGGCGACAGGGGCTAACGCTCTGGACACCGCGACGGCTATCCGCGCGGAACTGAAGAAGATGGAACCCTTCTTCCCTTCAGGTCTGAAGATTGTTTATCCGTACGACACCACACCGTTCGTAAAAATCTCGATTCACGAAGTGGTTAAAACGCTGGCAGAAGCGATCATACTGGTATTCCTGGTCATGTATCTGTTCCTGCAAAACTTCCGTGCAACGCTGATTCCAACCATCGCGGTGCCGGTTGTACTGTTGGGGACGTTCGCCATCCTCGCGGCCTTTGGGTTCTCGATAAACACCCTGACGATGTTCGGGATGGTACTGGCCATCGGCTTGCTGGTGGATGATGCCATCGTCGTTGTCGAGAACGTCGAACGTGTGATGGCCGAAGAAGGGCTACCGCCGAAGGAAGCAACCCGTAAATCAATGGGTCAGATCCAGGGCGCGCTGGTCGGTATCGCGATGGTACTGTCAGCGGTATTTATCCCGATGGCCTTCTTCGGTGGTTCAACCGGTGCTATTTATCGTCAGTTCTCTATCACCATCGTGTCGGCGATGGCGCTGTCGGTACTGGTCGCGTTGATCCTGACACCAGCGCTGTGTGCCACCATGCTGAAGCCTATTCAGAAAGGGGGTCACGGCGAGCACAAAGGGTTCTTCGGCTGGTTTAACCGCATGTTTGAGAAGAGTACGCACCACTACACCGACAGCGTAGGGAATATCCTGCGCAGCACCGGTCGTTACCTGCTGCTCTATATCATCATCGTGGTCGGTATGGCCTATTTGTTTGTTCGTCTGCCAAGCTCGTTCCTGCCAGATGAAGACCAGGGCGTGTTCCTGACGATGGCGCAGCTTCCGGCTGGTGCATCACAAGAACGTACCCAGAAAGTGCTGGATGAAGTGACGGACTACTATCTCACCAAAGAGAAAGCGAACGTTGAATCCGTGTTTGCGGTTAACGGTTTTGGCTTTGCGGGTCGTGGTCAGAACACCGGTATTGCCTTCGTCTCCCTGAAAGACTGGTCAGAACGTCCAGGCTCAGAGAACAAAGTTGAGGCGATTACCGGCCGTGCTATGGGCACCTTCTCGAAGATTAAAGATGCGATGGTGTTCGCCTTTAACCTGCCAGCGATTGTTGAACTGGGTACCGCAACCGGCTTTGACTTCCAGCTGATTGACCAGGCCGGTCTGGGACATGAAAAACTGACTCAGGCACGTAACCAGTTGTTCGGTGAAGTGGCGAAACATCCTGACCTGCTGGTCGGCGTTCGTCCTAACGGCCTCGAAGATACGCCGCAGTTCAAGATCGATATCGATCAGGAAAAAGCGCAGGCATTGGGCGTTTCCATCAGCGACATCAATACCACGCTGGGCGCTGCCTGGGGCGGTAGCTACGTCAACGACTTCATCGACCGCGGTCGTGTGAAGAAAGTGTACGTGATGTCTGAGGCGCAATACCGTATGTTACCGAACGATATCAATACCTGGTACGTTCGTGGAAACAATGGACAAATGGTACCGTTCTCTTCCTTCTCAACGTCACGCTGGGAATATGGTTCACCACGTCTGGAGCGTTATAACGGGCTGCCATCAATGGAAATTCTGGGTCAGGCCGCACCAGGTCGAAGTACTGGTGAAGCGATGCTGATGATGGAGCAACTGGCCAGCAAGCTGCCTTCGGGTATCGGCTATGACTGGACCGGTATGTCCTATCAGGAACGTCTGTCCGGTAACCAGGCCCCTGCCCTGTATGCGATCTCGCTAATCGTGGTCTTCCTGTGTCTGGCAGCGTTGTACGAGAGCTGGTCAATTCCGTTCTCCGTTATGCTGGTGGTACCGCTCGGGGTTATCGGTGCGCTGCTTGCCGCAACGTTCCGTGGTTTGACCAACGACGTGTACTTCCAGGTAGGTCTGCTGACAACCATTGGCTTGTCGGCGAAGAACGCGATACTTATCGTTGAATTCGCCAAAGACCTGATGGAGAAAGAAGGTAAAGGCCTGATTGAGGCGACGCTTGATGCAGTTCGTATGCGTCTTCGTCCAATCCTGATGACCTCTCTGGCGTTTATCCTCGGTGTTATGCCGCTGGTTATCAGTTCAGGTGCGGGCTCCGGTGCGCAGAACGCCGTAGGTACAGGTGTAATGGGGGGCATGGTCACCGCGACCGTTCTCGCTATCTTCTTCGTACCGGTGTTCTTTGTGGTGGTTCGCCGCCGCTTTAGCCGCAAGAGTGACGATATCGAGCATAATCACTCGGTAGAACATCACTGATACCGGTTTCATCCGATAAAAAGGCCGCATTAGCGGCCTTTTTCATTTTGGTGTAAAAATCATAAATTACGCTTATTGCTGATCTATTTATTTTCTGTCATCGTAATAAGACATATCATAATTAACCGATAACTGACCCGACGAGTTTGTGATTTTTTTAATTTCATTTCGTCGCATAGCTTATTAGGAATAATCCTAATCCATGTGTCTGGATAGCGAATGTCTGAATCAGGACTTCATTTGGTGACAAATGTTAACTCAATGAAACATAAGGAAGCCGTAAAAAAGTCACTCCTGTTTTAGATTACGCAACCAGCCCCAGGGCAAACAATTGCGTACAAGTTCGCAGCGTTGCGTTTTAATTGTAATTTTTCGTAATAGCGCGATGAAATCTTGAAAGGAGTGGCTTATAGTTAGAGTTATCAGGAACACAGCACCCGTGCGGCTAAGTATGTTGTATCCATCCCGACGTTGATGTTCGGTGAGTAAGAAATCACTCAAAAGGGGATGCGCTATGGACGAGTACTCGCCAAAAAGGCATGATATCGCGCAGTTGAAATTTCTCTGCGAATCCTTGTACCATGACTGCCTTGCCAATCTTGATGAAAGTAACCACGGCTGGGTGAACGATCCTACGTCTGCTATCAATTTACAGCTGAATGAGCTGATAGAGCATATCGCAACCTTCGCACTTAATTATAAAATTAAGTACAATGAAGATAATAAGCTGATTGAGCAAATTGACGAATACCTGGACGACACCTTTATGTTGTTCAGCAGCTACGGCATTAACGCACAGGATTTGCAAAAATGGCGTAAATCTGGGAATCGTCTATTTCGCTGTTTCGTCAACGTGAGCAGAGCTAACCCTGTTAGCCTTTCCTGTTAAAATTATTACAACTACTAAGGTAAATTTATGTCTGATAAACCATTAACCAAGATCGATTATTTGATGCGCTTACGACGTTGTCAGTCAATAGACACGCTGGAACGTGTAATTGAAAAGAATAAATACGAGCTTTCTGATAATGAACTGGCTGTATTTTATTCAGCGGCTGACCATCGTCTTGCTGAGCTAACAATGAATAAACTGTATGACAAAATCCCCTCTTCTGTGTGGAAATTTGTCCGTTAATCTTTGACGTGTATCTGCAGAGGTTTTGCCATTTTCTAAACTGAAGTCACCTTTCGAATTACACTCCCTGAGTGAAAACCAGGTTCCCGAGTAAAAACTGTTCAGCAGCAACTATGTTGTGACTGTGGTCACAACGATTTTCTGGGAACGTTCCCTTTCTGGTTAATCCTCTTTACCCTGAGGTAATTCACGATCCCAGAGAGGTTTCCCCATGAGCACAGAAAAACAGAAAATGATCGCAGGTGAACATTACCTCCCCGGTGATGAGACGTTACGGGCCGATCGACTGCATGCCCGTCATCTTGTTCACCGCTATAACCACACGACTCCTGATGCAAAACCAGAACGCCAGCAGATACTCGCAGAACTCCTGGGGAAAAGTGAAGGCGCTTATATTGAGCCAGGCTTCCGCTGCGATTACGGCTATAACATTTATCTGGGTAACGCGTTTTACGCTAACTTCGATTGTGTGATGCTTGATGTCTGCCCTATTCATATTGGCGACAACTGCATGCTCGCTCCGGGTGTTCATATCTATACGGCGACACACCCGCTGGATGCTGACGAACGTAACAGCGGTGTCGAGTTTGGCAAACCTGTCAGCATTGGCAATAATGTCTGGATTGGTGGACGAGCCGTTATTAACCCTGGCGTCACCATTGGTGATAATGTGGTGGTTGCTTCCGGTGCCGTTGTCACCAAAGATGTTCCGGCCAACGTCGTCGTCGGCGGAAATCCAGCTAAAATAATAAAAACGCTGTAAGCCGGTGGGGAGCAAACTGTTATGGTCTTTCTGTACATAACTGTTACTTTTTTCAACCAAATGGCTCCCCTAAAATAGGCAGATCCCCTGTGTTTTCATAATTCATGAAGGCAAAAAATGACCGAGATACAGCGCCTGCTTACCGCCACCATCGACGATCTTAACATCCGTGAAAAGCGCGACAATCGCCCGCGCTTTAGCATTAGTTTTATCCGCAAACATCCAGGGCTGTTTGTCGCCATGTATGCTGCCTGGCTGGCGACGCTTATTGTAATGCTGAAGTCCGACACGCTGGTGGATTCCGTCTGGCTGCTGGTTGTACTGTTTGTGGTGTTTAACGCCTTTTTCTTTTTCGACGTGCATCCTCGTTATCGCTACGAAGATATCGACGTGCTCGATTTCCGGGTCTGCTATAACGGCGAGTGGTATAACACACGCTTTGTCCCGTCAGAACTGATCGACAGCATTTTGCATTCCCCAGCGGTAGAGACCGTGCAAAAAGAGAAGCTGCAGAAAATGGTATCAACCAAAGGACAGCTCTCCTTCTATGATGTCTTTACGCTTTCCCGCCCCGCTGCTGCGTAACGAGAGTCTGTGTGCGTCAGCCTCCCAACGCATACAACGACCTGAACACACCCTCCTGCAAGGTGGGTGTGTTTGAAAACACGCTTGCCACCGACCCGATGGCAGGCAGAGAAGATCCCTGGAAAGTTGGCGTGCTACGTGCGCTTAGCGTCTTTTTTTACGTCCCTGAACAGCCTTAAAACGCGGGTTAGATTTGCAAATAACGTACAGGCGTCCTTTGCGTTTGACTATCTGGCAATCCGGATGGCGCTGTTTCGCACTGCGCAGAGAATTAAGTACCTGCATGATTAACCCCGCTTCGCATTAAGAAAACCGCCAAAACGCTGACGGAAGCGTGCCGTACTGCCTTCTGCCGAAAACGTTTTTTGCTTACCGGTGTAGAACGGATGTGACTTCGAAGAAACCTCAATAGAAACGTATGGATACGTTCTACCGTCGAGTTCAATTTCGCGATCGGTTCTGATGGTTGAGCCGACTTTAAAGTACTCATTGGCACTGGTGTCGTGAAACACGACGGTGCGATAGGCTGGGTGGATATCAGATTTCATCATAGGCTCCATATGCTTTGTTATAACATAACAAAACAGTATCTGAGTCACCGTACAAAAGCAAGCCCCGATCATGCACCGTATCCCCGGAATTATTTTCTGATTTGCCTGGGAACGAAGTGAAATCAATAAATGGCACGTGCTATAACTATATCATTTCGCGATAAAATCTTTTTCCTCTGGCGAGCACACTCAGTGTCCCGGGATTGGGCATATGAGGAAGGAAACAGCTGCATGAAAACCCGACATCTGGTCAGCCTGGTGACAGGCATACTGATCGTTTCTGTGCTGGTGCCGATTTGCCTCAGTATCTGGCTGGCCCATCGCCAGGCGGAAGAGCAGTTTGTCAATGTACTGGATAACTATGCTTCACGCGTATTGATGCGTACAGACAGGGTTGTCGCTCAGGCGAAAGATGCACTCACCCAACTGCAAAATTATGAAGCCCCTCCCTGCAGTCGTCAGCATCTGAGAGAGATGCGCCTGGTCGCTTTCTCCCGGCGGTATGTGCAAGAGGTGATTTATGTTGATAACCTGAAACCCGTCTGTTCATCTCTCGAACAAATCAGCAACGCACCTGCCTATCCCCCTCCGATGCGCATTACCCGGGACGGCTACAGCACATGGCTGTCACCACAAAACGATCTTGGGTTTAACCACTATATGGCCATTGTCGGTCGGGGACATTACCTGGTGATGATCGACCCCGACTCTCTGGTGGATGTGCTCCCGTTCAGTACGACCCACATTGATGCTGCTTTGATTGGCGACGCGCGCAATCTGATTTTTGCCAGCAGTAATACGCTTGATCACCATATTCACGCGCTTCTGGGTAACCAGAAAATAACGCGCCTGCAGTACAACGGTTCGATGTATATCACTAAACCCGTTCCGGAACTGGGCTTTACGGTGGTGGCGTGGGCAGCGCTGAAACCGCTGGATGAAAACTGGCATCAACAGTTGCTCATCTGGCTTCCTGCAGGGATATTGATCAGCCTGCTTGCCGCGTTCTTTATGCTGCGACTTCTGCGCCACATACAGTCTCCGCGTAACCGCCTGCAGGATGCCATTAACAGCCGTGATTTTGTGGTCCACTATCTGCCCATTGTGGCGTTAGGCAGTGGAAAGATGGTCGGCGCGGAGGCGCTGGCACGCTGGCCGCAGCCTGACGGGAGCCACCTGTCACCCGATATTTTTGTGTCGCTCGCGGAACAAACGGGCCTTATTTCGCAGCTGACTCAATTAATCATCGAAAAAGTATTCGAAGATATGGGGCACTGGTTACACCTTCATCCGGATCAGCATATTTCCATTAACCTTGCGCCCGACGATCTGACCTCCGGTAAGCTACCGCCCCTGCTTCATCATCTGCTGAACAAATGGCAAGTCCACCCCGGACAAATAGCCCTTGAACTCACCGAGCGCGGTTTTGCCGATCCAAAGGTCAGCGCCCCGGCCATTGCTGCATTCCGCCGTTCAGGCCACGCTATTTATATTGATGATTTTGGAACCGGCTATTCCAGTCTCAGTTACCTGCAGGAGCTGGACGTCGATACGCTAAAAATTGATAAATCTTTCGTGAATGCGCTGGAGTACAAAAATGTGACGCCACACATTATTGAAATGGCGAAATCGCTGAAGCTGGCGATGGTTGCGGAGGGTATTGAAACGGCAGGGCAGCTCGCCTGGCTGCACCGCCACGGGGTACAGTACGGACAAGGGTGGTACTACAGCAAAGCAATGCCAAAAGTGGAATTTATTCTGTGGGCTGAATACAACCTCGAAAATCATCCTGCTTAAGCAGGATTAAAAGTACGGCCACCGTATGTGGCCGTATTTGTCAGGTCAGCTAATGTTCTGATGCCAGCTAAAGGTATAGCGTAGCTGGCGTTTTTGCAGGATAAACTCTGGTGAAACGCTGGGGCTCCAGGAGTCATCGCCGCCCACGCCCATATGGAACGCGTCAAGATTAAGCCAACACCCCGGTTCCTCGCGTAGCAGATGATGATGGGTTGTCTCGCGCAGCTGTTGCTGGCTATAGCGGCTCACGGAGAAATGGAACTGTCCCTGCAGCTGGTGTGCCCCTAACACCAGTTCACGGGTATCACAGCGCAGGCCATTTTCTGTCGGGAAGATATACGGCGTGTGCATTGCTTCCAGCGGCAATGTCCAGCGCCCCTGCTGTGCCGCCAGTTTTCTGTCAGGATAGTTCTCATGCGGCCCCAATCCCAGCCAGCACGCGCTCTGCGGTACCTGTGCGAGCTGACAGCTCAGGCCGACACGTGCCGGTTCAGGGATGTCAGAGGCGACCTGTATCTGCACATCTGCATGCAGCACACCACGACTGTCAACCCGCCAGACCTTACGGCTCAGGAACAGTGCTTTGCCGCCATATTCCCAGACATGCAGTGTTGTCACCACCGCCTCGCCTGAGTGTTGCTCTCCTTCACACGCCAACACCCGGGGATGTAAATCGTACATCCCCGCCGCTTTCCAGCGCTCAACCCACGCATTCGGGTCAATTTGCGTGGCCTCGCTCACGCCGATATCATTATCCAGCGGTGCGCGGGTAAAGTTATCCGTCAGCGGCGAAAGCAGCGTTTCAACGCCATTACGCCACCATTGCGTCAGATTTCCTGAAGCACGATCGAACTGCCAGCGTTGTTGCTGATGTGTCAGCTCCAGCACGTCATCTTTTTGTGTTAAGACCGGAGGCTCACCCGCCTTCACCGGCGGTGCAATATACAGCGGAGCCGGAAGCGGCCATTGCTCCCACGCACAGCGATGGTTTGCCGGTGACCACGGCGTTGCCCGAGGCTGCAACACGGCCAGATTAAGCCAGACCTCACCCGGCTCAGCCGTGAACTGCGGCAGAGAGATTTCGAGGCGCTGCACACCCTGTGGTGCAACAGAAAGCGTGATATCCCCAGCGGCCAGTACCTTCCCGTCGCGAAGCACCGACCATTCCAGCAACTCGTTATCCGTATGGCGGAACAGGTAATCGCTCTGCACCTCAACCACCAGCGGAGACGTACTCACCAGCGTGAAGATGAAGAACTGCTGGGCGCGCTGCGCCTCATACAGTGCCGGATGCGGTGTGCGGTCAGGGAACACCAGTCCGTTCAGGCAGAACTGACGATCGTTCGGTTTATCGCCGAAGTCCCCGCCGTAGGCCCAGAAAGGATTACCATTTTCGTCTTTCCTGGTCAGAGCCTGATCGACCCAGTCCCAGACAAACCCGCCCTGCAGACGCGGGTGGCGACGAAATGCCTGCCAGTATTTAGCAAACCCACCAAAGCTGTTCCCCATTGCATGGGCGTACTCACAGAGGATCAGCGGGCGCGTCTCATCCGGCATGCCGATCCACTTTTTGATTGACCACTTTGGTACTGCCGGGAAAGGTTGATCCTGATCGACACGGGCATACATCGGGCAAACAATATCGGTTGCCGCCGTATTCGCCCCGCCGCCTTCGTACTGCACAGGGCGCGTCGGATCGGTGGCTTTTAGCCAGCCATATAAGGCATCGTGGTTTGCGCCGTGACCAGACTCATTTCCCAGCGACCAGATAATCACCGAGGGATGGTTGCGATCGCGCTGTACCATGCGGGTCACACGCTCGCTCATGGCTGGCAGCCAGCGGGGATCGTCAGCAAGGCGGCTCATGGGCACCATGCCGTGCGTTTCGATATTGGCTTCGTCAACAACGTACAATCCATAACGATCGCAAAGCGTGTACCACAGCGGATGGTCAGGATAGTGCGAGCAGCGAACCGCGTTAAAGTTGTGTTGTTTCATGAGTTCGATGTCGCGCCGCATCGTCGCGTCGTCCATCACCTGCCCGTTTTCCGGGTGATGCTCATGACGGTTTACCCCGCGGATCAGCAGCGGTTTTCCATTGAGTTTCAGCAGGCCATTGCTGATTTCAACGCGGCGGAAACCGACATCGCAGGCTTCCGTCTCCAGCATGTTGCCTTGCGCATCCAAAAGCGCAATCGTCAGGCGATAGAGTTCCGGCGTTTCAGCACTCCATAACGCGGGTCTCTCTACCGGGATCGCCACCGTTAGCCGCTCAGCCCAATTCCCCCGCTCATCCACAATGACAGAGCCAGGGTGTTGAGTGGTGCTGGCGCATTTTTCGCCGTTGCGCCACAGGGTACATGCCACTTCACACTCTGCATAGCGGGAGCCAGCCAGCGCAACGTCAACCTTCAGCACCGCCCGGTCAAACTCCGCATTCAGATCCGTAACGACGTGATAATCCGCAATCTGCGTCCCGGGCTTATGCAGCAGGGAGACATCGCGGAAAATCCCGCTCATGCGCCACATGTCCTGATCTTCCAGATAACTGCCGTCGCACCAGCGCAGGACCATCACCGCCAGCCGGTTCTGGCCGGGGCGCAGTACCGCTGAAAGATCAAATTCGGCGGGTAGCCGACTGTCCTGCGAATAGCCTATCCACTGACCGTTACACCACAGATGGAATGCCGAGTTCACACCCTCGAAGACAATTCGGGTTTGTCCGCCTTGCAGCCAGCCGTCATCCATCTCAAATGTGAGCGAGTAACAACCAGTAGGGTTTTCTGCCGGTACAAAGGGAGGGTTAACGGCAATCGGATAGGTGACGTTCGTGTAGACAGGCGTATCGAAACCCTGCATCTGCCAGTTCGAAGGTACCGGCATTGCGACTGCATCGACACAATCTTCTTCCACCCATGCTTGCGGAACCTGCTCTGGTGCGGGATAAAAGCTAAAACGCCACTCCCCGTTGAGAGAGCGTATGCTGGCGGATCTCACGTCATCCCTGGCAGATTGTTCATGACGCCAGCTATGAAACGGCGCATGCGCCGCCAGACGGTTCCACTGCGTCACCCCGGGGTTTTCCCAGTCCCGACGAGCCAGAAGTGCGCTGAGGGTCAGCGATGAAGTATTGGGCATAATAACCTCGTTGCGAAGCGCTCACAATTTTAGTCAACATGCCCTGGTAAATGACACCGGTAAAGTGTCCGTACGCGATGAAGCGAGTCAGATCACAAAAGTCTTATTCACGGGCGAGTTGTTCCGCCAGCAGCGCCAGGTTTCTCAGCTGTTGCGCCAGATCCTCACGATCGGCCTGCCGTGACGTACGACGAGCGCTGGAATGGCGGGTAATTAGCGTAACAGGGAGCTGAATTTGTCGGAATTTTTCAGCACTGCCGGGGGCCAGCAGCCATTCCACACTTCGCTCGCCGGCCTCGCGAAACGCCTGCCGAATGGTAGTGAGCGGAGGGGAACACCAGGCGCTATCTGCCGTATCATCAAACCCAACAATCGATATCTGACCAGGGACCGCAATCCCCTTTTCTGCGCAGGCACGCATCACACCCAGCGCCATTTGATCGTTCGCGACCAGAATGGCATCCGGTAACACTGCACCGGACAACAGCACATGCCCCTTCTCATATCCGCACACTGCACTCCAGTCGCCATGTGCTACTGCGGTCGCCTCAAGCCCGGCCTGCGCCAGTGCGGTTTTCCACCCCGCCAGACGCGCACGCGCAGCGACCGAACTTTCCGGCCCGCTCAGAAGTGCAATATGCTGATGCCCCAATGAGAGCAAATGCTCAACCCCCAGGTGGGCTCCCAGCGCGGCATTAAACACCAGGCTGTTCACCTGTGCCGAAGGTGCGACATCCAGAAACAGAACCGGAACAGGTGATGCCAGCGCCTGAAGCTGCTCTGCGTGAGCATCATCCAGTGGAACGTTCACCAGCAAAGCTTCCACACGCTGGGCCAGCAGTTCCTGAAGTGCAGGCAAGCACTGCTGCGGGTGTTCCACCATTGAGATCAACACGCTTGCCCCCTGAGCTGTGGCACGGGATTTTACCGCCGAGGCAATTTGTGAAGGTGCGTGCAGCGCCAGATCGGTGGTGATCAACCCCAACGTGCGGGTGCGTTTACCTGCCAGCTGCTGTGCGCCACGGTTAGGAACGTAGTTCAGCTCCGCCATCGCCTGCAGCACCTTTTCCCGCGTCCGGGCGGAGACATGTTCCGCGTCGTTGATCACACGGGAAACGGTCTGATAAGAAACCCCCGCAAGGAGGGCTACGTCATAAAGAGTGATCGCTTTCATGCATTCTGACACCGCATCAATAGATGACTTCTATTCTGGCACAGCGATGTCATTAAAGCATGTGAGCGCTTCGCAAAATTAAACAACCTGCTCCGGCTGAGGAATTTTATCAGCGCGTGGTTTCTGGCGGAACCAGGGCAAACAGATCTGGATAAGCGGGCCAATGGTCAGGGCATAAAGTACCGTTCCCACACCGAATGAACCGCCAAGCAGACAACCAATCAGCAGAACGGACACTTCAATCGAGGTACGCACGCTACGGATTGACCACCCCATTCTGGCATGAATGCCAGTCATCAGACCATCACGCGGGCCTGCGCCAAAACCGGCTCCAATATACATACCCGTTGCTATCGCGTTCATCACAATAGCCGAAACCAGCAGAGTAATTCGGATGGGCAGCGAGGTTAGCTCGGGGATCAACGCCATCGAGGCATCCGCCGCCAGACCGATGACAATCACGTTACTGAGGGTGCCAAGCCCGGGGAGCTGGCGCAGGGGGATCCACAGCAACAGCACCGCCGCACCGGTCAAAATGATCACCGTGCCAATGCTCATTCCCAGCTGTATCGCCACCCCCAGGTGAAAGACGTCCCACGGATCGACACCCAGATCCGAACGAATAAACATTGCGGTTGACAGGCCATAAAGCCCTAAGCCGACGTAAAGTTGCAGCAGACGACGTACCATTTTTATCTTCTCCGAAAAACCAGACTTTCATATTGTGCGAAAATGGCATTATGATTAATGTCCAGTTTTCAAATAGTGGACTGCATATGTCATCACGTCGTTTCGGTAGCCAGTCTTTGGTACGCCTGCTTGGCCACTGGCAACAAACCTCTACCCGGATCCCGCTCTGGCGTCAGCTGGCTGACGCGTTACGTCTGTTAATTCTTGATGGCAGGCTGGCGCTTAACACGCGTCTGCCGGGCGAGCGGGAGCTGGCCTCTGCGCTGGACGTTAGCCGCACCACCATCAGCAGTGCGCTGGCTCATCTGCGGGAAGAAGGGTATCTGGAAAGCCGTCACGGCAGCGGTTCACGCGTGATCCTGCCGGATACCCGTGCCGTACCTACCCTTTCAGCGGCAAGTGCGGCACTGGATCTCTCTACTGCCGCGCTCAATGCCGGGCCAGAAATCCACCAGGCTTACACCCATGCACTCACGGCGATCGCCCAGCACCTTTCGCTGACGGGTTATGACCAGCTCGGGTTACCGGCACTCCGCGACGCCATTGCCGCACGCTATACCGCACGTGGGCTTCCGACCCGGGCTGACGAAGTGATGGTGGTGAATGGCGCGCTCAGCGGTTTTGCGCTGATACTGCGGATGATGACTGGCCCCGGCGATCGCGTCGTGGTCGATCACCCCACCTACCCGCTGGCGATTGCCGCTATTCAGGGGGCGCAGTGTCGTCCTGTCGGCGTTTCGCTACCGGAATCGGGTTGGGATACGGATGGCTTCGCGGCAACGCTTGCCCAGACAGCGCCGCGTCTGGCATACCTGATGCCGGATTTCCACAATCCGACGGGGCGCTGTATGGATATCGCCACCCGTCAGGCGATAACCGACATCGCTGCTCAGACTCGTACCACGCTGGTTGTCGATGAAACGATGGTGGATTTATGGTTTAGCTCACCGCCGCCGCCGCCACTGGCAGCGTTTAACCCGCAGGCCACCGTGATCACACTGGGTTCCGCCGGAAAAAGTTTCTGGGGTGGACTTCGCCTCGGCTGGATCCGCGCCTCCTCACGAACCATCGCAACGCTTGCCCAGACGCGTGACACGCTGGATTTGGGATCGCCGCTGCTGGAACAACTGGCAACGCTGTGGCTTATCGAAAATAGCGACACTTTTCTCCCGGCTCGCCGGAAAATGCTGGCTGAGCGCCGTGACCGTTGCGGTGAACTGTTGCGCGAACACTTCCCGGAATGGACGTTCCATGAGCCAGAAGGGGGGCTTTCATACTGGATAGCACTGCCGGGCATGCTGGCAACGCAGCTTGCCGCACGGGCTGAAACGCTGGGGATCAATCTGGGAGCCGGAACACGGTTCGGTTTGTCGGGTGCGTTTGATCGTTATTTACGCATCCCCTTCTCGCTAGCCCCGGCAGAACTGGAACAGGCGCTGCTCAGAATCAAGCCGCTGTGGCTCGCTCTGAATAAAAACATGCCATCCGTCAAACGGAGTTTAGTCTAATGTGAGCAAGATAGAAGCAGCCAATGAAATACGAACTGGTTACATTTTAACCCGTGATTAAAATCACATATTATTTCGTTGCGTAACAAATAATAAAAACTGCTGACTGTAACGTATGCAGTCAGCAGTTTTCACCCGTCAGGATTTAGTGCTGAGGAGGAATAGGAAAGCCCTTCAGTGAAATAACGAAATTTTCACCCTCTTTCTTTATTTTTGCGCCAGTATCACACCAGTCCGACGCAATACGAAAGAACTCATCACTACCAACATTCCAGCCAAGACGGACATGCTTCACGTAACCTGAACGCAACAGATCGCAGGCCTCTTTGTAGTCGTTGGCGGTAGACAGTTGTTGTTTCATTTTCTCTTCTTCAGAAGTTTGCGTAGTGCTTTGATTTCTTTAGGAGTAAATGGAGTTACACTCTCTTCTTCCGTATGCTGATTATCAATATCCTCTTCCGATACTCCCGCCTCTTCCACTGCTTCAAACGCCAGCAGCAGCAGTTTCTCCGTTGTTACGCTTAAATTTTCGTTATTCACTTCCGCATAATGGCGAAGTCTTTCTTTTAGCGCACCATCAATCTTAACGTTTAATACCGCAGTAACCATGATTGTCACTTCCCTTCGGAATAAGTCCTTTATTTAATACACGAAGTTAACATTGTAATCCAGATATATATTTTTTGCTTATGACAGAAAAAAGACACCCAATAATAAAATGGCAGTCTATTATTACAGGTTTATGACAGTAATATTTCAGCAAGATGAAATATATATTATATAAGATATTAAATACCTTTAGTTTCTGTGGGTAACGAGCTGAAGTTGGGGGGAGAGAACGCAGGAGAGTCTACAGAGAGCAGAAATGGGTGGGGGCCCTGCCAGCTACATCCCGGCACACACGTCGTCTGCCCTGGCTGCTTCCTTCCGGACCTGACCTGGTGAACAGAGTAGCGTTGCGGGAGAACCAACAGAGCCCCCATTGAGAGCGTTGTTAACCAACGCGCTGGCGCATTATCCCTGTGCAGCCCACCAATTGCAAGCTGCTGGCATCCGGATGGTGGTTTATTGCGCAAACCGGAGCAAATAGGTCCCTCATCACCTTTGCAGTCAGTACAGATGCACAGATTGCGAACCCCTTCGCAGTAAATTTGCTCACTCATGCCACACTCTTTGAATGTGGCTGACCAGGCGCTTTATCTCTTTCCAGGATGCACCCATGATTAACACGCTCCCCAAAACATTGACCCTCGCCATGCCAGCCATTGACGGCGTGACTCTCCATCATAAAGGGCTGAACTTTCTGCGCCCCGACCTGATGCTGGATTTTGTCAGCATTAGCGAACGCCCCATGCTTTTCGTCACGCCGATCGCGGTACTTTATTCCACCATTGGCGTAGTGCGTCACATCAACCTGAGAAGAATACCGGTTGCTGTATCCGGGCGCGTTATCTATCCCATCTGCTCACAGGCCTTACCCGATCTTCGGGCCAAACTCATCATCAATACCCCGGCGAGAAAGCTGAAATTTCTCGAAAGTCTGGTCGCGATGCGCGATCAACCTGCCGCCAGCGGCACAAAAGTGATCGGCCTCGCACTGGAGTTCACCGTTCAACAGGCTGACTGAGCAAGATACCCGTGCCGCTTCACAATCATTTCAGGGTCACTTATCCTGTGTTTTTTTACGTCTGGTAAGCAATATGGACTCTTACGATCCACTCCCTGAACCGTTACCTGACACCTTTCCTGTCCGGGTCTGGCAGATTGTTGCCTCTATTCCTGAAGGTTATGTCACCACCTATGGCGACGTTGCTCGTCTTGCGGGTTCTCCCCGCGCGGCACGTCAGGTCGGTGGCGTACTGAAACGGTTACCGGAAGGAAGCACATTGCCCTGGCATCGGGTGGTGAATCGCCACGGAACTATTTCGCTCACCGGGCCAGACTTGCAGCGCCAGCGCCAGGCATTACTTTCGGAAGGGGTGCAGGTGTCGGGATCAGGACAGATAGATTTGCAGAAGTACCGCTGGGTGTACTGATACCCTCCCCCGAAGGAGAGGGCAAAAGCCATTAAGGCTGAGCTGACGGCGCAACAGGAACTTCCGTTTGCTGCACAGGTGTCAGATTGAGGTCAACTTTTGTCCCGCCGTTGTTGATCGCTTCCTGTACTGTATCGGTGATAAAGACCAACTTACCGTTGATCGTTACCGCCGCACTCAGAAGAATACGCGCATTCGGCTGCACGTCTGCTGGGTTATACGGTAGCACAAAGCTAAACGGAGCCTGTTTGCCTTCTGTACGAACGACGCGTTGCGACAGCACTTTCGACGGCGCATCAGCCAGCGAAGCGTCAGACAACGTCACCGTTAATACCGCATCTGGCGGCAAAGCGACTTTCTGACGGATCCAGATCGTACCAGAAACATTTGGCTGCTGAATGGACTGCTGTGAAAGTGTATTAATCCCATACGGATCTGCGGCTGGTACCTGGGCGCTCTTACCTGCGCAGGCAGACAATGCCACCGCAATAGCTATACCACTTAGCATGGGTACGAGTTTCATTGAAGTCTCCTTATCATCAATGCACCAGCGGGATCGATCCCACCCGATGTCGTTAGCATTCACATAACGTAAACAAGTGTGGCACAAATCACTTATTAATGCCTGATTTCGACCCATTATTCAGATTATTCCACCCATCTGACCACTTTCATTTCTGCGTTATACTCTGCGTATCTTTCGCTACGGCGTTTATTGAGGACGACTATGAGTCAGGCACTAAACAATCTGCTGACATTACTGAATCTGGAAAAAATTGAGGAAGGACTCTTTCGCGGACAGAGCGAAGATTTAGGCTTACGCCAGGTCTTCGGAGGGCAAGTCGTAGGACAGGCGCTGTACGCAGCTAAGGAGACCGTCCCTGCAGACCGTCTGGTGCACTCATTTCACAGCTACTTTTTACGCCCTGGAGATAGCACGAAACCGATTGTGTACGACGTTGAAGTGCTGAGAGACGGTAACAGTTTCAGCGCACGCCGCGTGGCGGCCATTCAGAATGGCAAGCCTATCTTTTACATGACGGCTTCATTCCAGGCTCCGGAACCGGGTTATGAGCATCAAAAAGTGATGCCTCCAGCCCCTTCTCCGGATGAGCTCAAATCAGAGACGGATATTGCCCGCGCGCTGGCGCATCTGCTGCCGACACAGATGAAAGAGAAGTTTATCTGTGACAAGCCGCTTGAGATCCGCCCTGTCGAATTCCATAACCCGATGAGAGGCCACACCGCCGAGCCAAAACGCCAGGTGTGGATCCGCGCCAACGGTATCGTACCGGATGATTTTCACGTCCATCAATACTTACTGGGCTATGCTTCCGACTTCAACTTCCTGCCGGTTGCGCTACAGCCGCACGGCGTTGGGTTCCTGGAGAAAGGGATGCAGGTCGCAACGATCGACCACTCCATGTGGTTCCACCGTCCGTTCGATATAAACGACTGGCTGCTCTACAGTGTGGAGAGCACTTCGGCATCCAGCGCGCGCGGATTTGTTCGCGGAGAGTTTTACACCAAAGCGGGCATTCTGGTGGCCTCGACGGTGCAGGAAGGGGTCATGCGAAACCGGGGATGATTTTGTGCGGCCTGATGCCCTCACCCTGGCCCTCTCCCACGGGGAGAGGGAATAAACACTAAAAAAGGCAACCGAGGTTGCCTTTTTGCAATTTATCAGGCGTTGTACGCATTCTCGCCGTGGCTGTTCACGTCCAGACCTTCGCGTTCCTGCTCTTCCGGTACACGCAGACCCACAGTCATATCCGCCAGTTTATAGCCGATGAAGGCCACAACGGCAGACCACACAACGGTGATGGCGATACTTTCCAGCTGCACCAGCAACTGATGAACCATTGTGACGCCTTCTGCGTAACCAACACCACCCAGTGATTTTGCGGCGAAGATACCGGTCATGATACAACCAATGATGCCGCAAACACCGTGTACGCCGAACACATCGCAAGGGTCATCAACGCGCAGAACGCGTTTCAGTGCGGTAACACCCCACAGACCTGCCAGCCCCGCCGCCAGACCGATGAGCAGCCCCCCGCCGACACCGACATAACCACACGCAGGGGTGATACCAACCAGACCGGCAATCGCACCAGAACATGCTCCCAGCAGGGAGGGTTTACCGCGAATAGCCCACTCACCAAATACCCAGGAGAGGATGGCACCCGCCGTTGCCACAACGGTGTTCACAAAGGCCAGCGCGGCGATTTCGTTAGCTGCACTTGCAGAACCTGCGTTGAAGCCGAACCAGCCAAAATAGAGAATCGCGGTACCGGTAAACACCATTGGCAGGTTATGCGGCTTGAACGCTTCTTTACCAAAGCCCACACGTTTACCAATCAGGTACGCCCCCACCAGACCCGCCACCGCGGCGTTGATGTGTACAACAGTACCGCCCGCAAAGTCCAGCGCGCCATGCGTCGCCAGCAGACCACCGCCCCAGACCATATGGGCAATTGGCACGTAGGAGAGCGTCAGCCAGACGACCACGAAGATCAGCACCGCAGAGAAACGGATACGCTCAGCCAGCGCCCCCACAATCAGACCCACAGTGATACAGGCAAATGAGCCCTGGAAAGCGACGTGGATATACTGATAGAAGCTGCCCATCAGGGCGGTCAGTTCAATATTTTTCAGCATCGCCCAGTTGAAGTTGCCGAAGAAGGCGTTGCCTTCCCCGAATGCCAGCGAGTAACCGTAGACAACCCACAGTACGCACACCAGCGCGAACGTTACGGCAACCTGCGTCAGCATGGAGAGCACGTTTTTACCGCGGATCAGACCGCCGTAGAACAGCGCAATACCAGGAATAGACATGAACAGCACCAGCGCGGTACTGATCATCATAAAAGCGTTATCGGCTTTGTCTACCACCGCAGGGGCTGCAGCCATTGCCAGGCCCGGCAGCAGTGCCAGAGAACCCAGAGCCGTTTTGATTGTTGCTATCTTCATTTTCTCGATCCCTATCACTGTGTGCCAGGAGTTACTTACAATGCCGCTTCGTCGGATTCGCCGGTGCGAATGCGAATGACGCGCTGCAATTCGGCAACGAAAATTTTGCCGTCGCCAATTTTGCCGGTGTAGGCCGCTTTGCTAATGACATCAATGACTTCATCAAGCTGGTCATCGGCAATTGCGACATCAATTTTTACTTTTGGCAGGAAGTTAACGCTGTATTCCGCCCCGCGATAAAGCTCGGCATGACCTTTCTGACGACCAAAGCCTTTCACTTCGGTGACAGTCAGTCCCTGAATACCCATAGAAGACAACGCTTCACGCACGTCTTCGAGTTTGAATGGTTTGATTACAACCGTAACCAGCTTCATAAATCCCCTCCAGTCAGAATTCGGTAATGGCCGCAGCTAACACGTATGAGATATTGCAAGCGGTGTGCCAGAATTAAAAACAGAGGAGAAAAGCGGTGTAATGCGTGCGGAAAGGCATTGCCCGACTTACAGAGGAAAAAAAACGCACCATGACAGTGCATGGTGCGTTTCCGTTTTGCACCAACAGTAATGACTGTTAGCGCGTTGCCTGATTTTGGTGCATCAGGCGCTAAGCGACTCTTCTTCGCGCGCGCTGGCGGCCAGCTCTTCTCCGGCCAGTTGCAGCTGGTACATCTGCCAGTAGCGCCCTTTTGCCTCTAACAGCTCCCGGTGCGTACCGCGTTCGACGGCCTGCCCGCGATGCAGCACCAGAATGGTATCGGCTTCAACAATGGTTGACAGGCGATGTGCGATGACCACCAACGTCGTATGGTCACGCACGGCGGCCAGCGCCTGCTGGATAGCCTGTTCGGTACCGGAGTCGATACTGGCCGTCGCTTCATCCAGAATCAGCACCTGCGGCGTTTCAATCAGTACACGCGCCAGCGCCAGAAGCTGCTTTTGCCCGACGGAGAGATTATTCCCCTGCTCACCCAGCCGGGTGTTGATCCCGTCGCTAAATTCGCGTGCCAGGTCAGCCAGCTGTACTTTTTCCAGCACCTCCCAGACCTGCTCATGGGTATATGGCCGCCCCAGCGTCACGTTAGCGTAGAACGTATCCGCCATCACGACCGGATCTTGCTGCACCATCGCAACGCCTTTACGTAACACGTTGTGGCTGAGCGACACGAGCGGACGCCCGTCCAGACGAATTTCGCCCTGCGTTAAAGGGTAATACCCCATCAGCAAACTCGCCAGGGTGCTCTTTCCACTGCCGGTATGCCCCACCAGTGCCACAAAACCACGCGACGGCACATCAAGGCTAATGCCCTGCAACACCAGCCGGTCGTCACGGTAGGCAAACGAAACATTATCAAAAGCAAGCGCCCCGCTTTTCAGGGGGTGTTCATCATTGCCATAGGTCTGACGCGGCCTGTCCATCAGCTCGAAGACGCGCTCCCCTGCCACCACGGCCTGTTGCAGCATGGATTGCTGGGTAGTGAGCTCTATAAGCGGCTCGTTAAGGCGTCCGAGGTAGCTAATAAACGCGTACAGAACACCCACTTCAATCGTACCGTTTGAACTCAGCCCAAAGAGCATCAACAGGCCGCAGAGCACCAGCGCCGAGAAGAGGCTTAACAGTGGGCGCAGCAAGAAACCGTCCAGTCGCAGCGTCTGCATACGCGCCATATAGTGCGAACGGCTGGCTTCACCCATTCGCTCACCAAAGCGCGCCTGCTGGCGGAACTGCTGAATGACGCTCATCCCGTTGATCACTTCGTTGAAGCCATCATTAATATCGGCCAGATAGGCTCGCACGCGACGCACAATTGGCGTGCTGTAGCGTTGATAGATGACCATCACGATTAACACTGCCGGGAAGATGGTGATCGCCACCAGTGCCATGCGCCAGTCGAGGCTGAACATGGCCACCAGCATGGCACCAATCAGCGCAGCACTGCGCAGCACGGTCGCCACGACGGTGACGTACAGATCGCGGATCACCTCGGTATCGTTGGTAACGCGTGAAATAACCTGCCCAACCGGCTGGATATCAAACTCGCTCAACGGCTGGCGCAGTGCCGCATCCATAACATCTGTACGCAGCTGCTGTACCACGCCAACGGCTGCCCGGTTAAAGAGCAGCGATTGCGCATAGTGCAGCCCGGCCGCCGTCAGCTGTAACCCAACGTAGGCCACACCTAAGCCTGCCACCAGTCCCAGCGGCAGATAGCTTTTCGCCACCATGTTGTCGATGAAATAGCTGATGAGCAGAGGGCCACTCACCTCAGCAATGGCCGCAATCCACAGCAAAAGCACGGCAAGGGACAGTGGTTTCCGCCACGGCGAACCATAGGCGAGCAGGCGCTTGAGCGTTGGCCACTGCGTTCCAGGCTTACGCATTTGCAGCCTCCACATCCTGTTCAGGAGCATCGTCCAGCGCCGCTTCAAGCTGCTGGTAACGATACATATCGCGATACCAGCCAGGTTGCCCCGCAAGCTGGTCATGCAGCCCGCGCTGGGCAATGTGCCCATGCTGCAGTACCAGAATTTCACTGGCTTCTGTCAGTGCCGACAAACGGTGGGCGCAGATAATCACCGTACGTCCTTCTCCCCACTGGCGAAGGTTATGCAGGATCTGGTGCTCAGTGCGGCCATCGACGGCGGAAAGCGCATCGTCCAGGATCAGGATTTCGGCATTCAGCAACAGCGCACGCGCAATCGAAATACGCTGCTTTTGCCCGCCGGAAAGCATGACACCGCGCTCACCAACTTCCGTTTCATAGCCCTGTGGCAGGCGTAAAATATCGTCGTGCACGCTGGCTAAACGCGCCACATGTTCAATTTCTTCCTGTGTCGCTGTGGGGTGACCGAGCGCAATATTGTTCGCCACAGTGTCAGAAAACAGGAACGGCGTCTGGCTGACTACCGCCAGACGGCTGCGCCAGTCGTCCAGCAGTAGCTGCGTCAGAGGGCGATCGTGGAAACGAATGTCGCCCTGTGTCACATCAAAGTGACGCTGGAGCAGCGACAGAACGGTGCTTTTCCCGGAACCCGTCGGGCCACAGATACCCAGCATCTGGCCGGGGGATAGCGTGAAATTCACATTTTCGATCACCGGATGTTCCGTGTGTGGGTAGGTAAATTCACGAATATCCGCTTTCATCACGCCACGCCCTTCCGGCACCGGTTCGCTACCATCATTGACGACTGGCGCTTCGGCCAGCATGGCGCGAATGCGGCTGTAGGCAGCACTGCCGCGCTCAACAATGTTGAACATCCAGGCCAGCGCCAGCATCGGCCATATCATCAGCCCCAGATACATCGCAAAACTGGTCAACTGGCCGAGGGTCATCGACCCCTGTACCACCATCCAGCTCCCACCGCCAATGGCCAGCAGGTTCGCCATACCGATCGCGATATATATAGTCGGGTCAAAACGCGCATCAATGCGCGCGACACGCATGTTTTTCGCCCCCGTATCCGCCGCATCGGCCGCAAACAGCGCAGATTGTCTGTCCTCCAGACCGAACGCTTTGATCATGCGAATACTGGTCATACTCTCCTGAGTACGATCGTTAAGCGATGAAAATGCCGCCTGCGCCAGCTTGAAACGTTCATGAAGCTTTTCACCGTAGCGGTTGATCGCCAACGCCATCAACGGCATCGGCAGTAACGCCAGCAGGGTCAGCTGCCAGCTGATCTGGGTAGACATCACGATCAACACCGCGCAGCCCATCACCAGAGAATCCACCAGCGTTAACACCCCTTCCCCGGCGGCAAACACCACGCGATCCACGTCGTTGGTGGCGCGGGCAATGAGATCCCCGGTGCGATGACGCAGGTAAAACTCAGGATGCTGACGACTCAGCTGGCGATAAAAATCTTCGCGCAGCTCTACAGCCAGCTGATAGGACGCGCCAAATAAAAGCACACGCCAGACGTAGCGCAGCAGGTAAACAATTACCGCGGTCAGCACCAGCGTACCAACCCACATCAACACCCGTGCGGTGGTGTAATGCTGTTTCGTGACGCCATCCACGACAAACCCCACCACTTTCGGCGGGATCAGCTGCAAAATGGCAATGATAATAAGCAGGCATACTGCGCCGAGGTAGCGTTGCCACTCCCGACGAAAGTACCAGCTTAATTGGGCAAATAATCGCACGCGGTTTGTTCCTGAAGGTATTATTCCGGCAACGCCGGGAAGTTATTTAATTAATCAATGGGTAATGCGGTGGTGTATTTAATCTGTTCCATCGCAAAGCTTGAGGTGACGTCCGACAAGCCCGGTACGCTGTTGACCAGCCGCTTGTAAAAATCATCATAACGCTTCATATCGGCGACCTGGACGCGCATCAGATAATCGTATTCCCCTGCCATACGCCAGAAACCGAGAACCTCCGGCATGTCAGAAACCTGCGTCACGAAACGGCAATACCACTCGCTGCTGTGGTGCTGTGTTTTTATCAGCACAAATGCCGTCAGCCCAAGCCCCAGCTTTTCGGGGTCCAGCAACGCGACGCGTCCCAACAGAATGCCGTCATCTTCCAGCTTCTTGAGTCGCTTCCAGCAGGGTGTGGTGGTCAGATTAACGGCATCTGCCAACGCCTGCAAAGAGAGGGTGCAGTCGCTTTGCAGCAATGAAAGCAGCTTGCGGTCAATTTTATCTAGCATACCCACCTCACAGAGAAAATTTTTCTCCCTTCATTCTATTTTAAAGGCCAGATAGCAACAATTTTTTCTGTGCTTTTCGCTATGCTGGGCACAAAATGACAAACGGATAACTACGATGAATAGCACCTGGGTTAAACATGCCATCAGCGAAATCAATGCCGACTACCAGCGCTCGGCAGATACCCATTTAATCCGCCTCGCCCTGCCGGGACTGGCTGGCATTCAGCTCTACCTGAAGGATGAAAGCACCCATCCAACCGGTAGCCTGAAGCACCGCCTGGCGCGTTCGCTATTCTTATACGGTTTATGTAACGGCTGGATCAAAGAAGGCACCACCATCATTGAATCCTCATCGGGTTCAACCGCCGTATCCGAAGCCTACTTTGCCCGTCTGCTGGGTCTGCCGTTTATCGCCGTGATGCCCTCCTGTACGGCGAAACGCAAAATAGAGCAGATCGAATTTTACGGCGGACGCTGCCACTTTGTGGAAAGCGCCTGCGAAATCTATGCCGCCTCTGAAATGCTGGCACGCGAACTGAACGGTCACTATATGGATCAGTTCACCTTCGCCGAACGCGCCACCGACTGGCGCGGCAATAACAACATTGCCGACAGTATTTTCCGTCAGATGACCCACGAGCCGCACCCTGTACCATCGTACATTGTGATGAGCGCCGGTACCGGAGGTACATCCGCCACCATCGGGCGTTACATCCGCTGTCAGGGCTACGATACCCAACTGATGGTGGTTGACCCGCAGAACTCCGTGTTCCTCGACTACTGGCAAAACCGCAATGCAGAACTGCGCAGCCCGGTAGGCAGTAAAATTGAAGGAATTGGCCGCCCGCGCGTGGAGCCTTCGTTCATTCCTGATGTCGTGGATGAGATGCTCCGCGTGCCGGACGCCGCCAGCGTTGCAACGGCGCACTGGCTGGAAACACAGCTTGGTCGTAAAGTCGGTGCCTCAACTGGTACCAATATGTGGGGCGCGCTGCAGCTTGCCGTCCGGATGCGTGAAGAAGGCCGTACCGGTTCTGTCGTCACGTTACTGTGCGACAGCGGCGAACGTTACCTCGACACCTATTACAACGCAGAATGGGTGCAGGCCAATATTGGCGATATTGAGCCGTGGAAAACGCAGATTATGCAGTGGGTGAAATAAAAAAAAGCCAGACCGAAGTCTGGCTTGCTGGAAGGGTCTCACTATTCGGGGGAATACGGGAGGTTGTTTTTGTCCAGCCAATGCGTCAAAAAATGGGACACCGCTTCGTTACGGCAGTGTCCGATAACCGGCAGATGAGGAAGCTCTGCAATTAACTGCGGCATCGCATTCCCCATTATCAGACCGCGACCGACGCTACCCAGCATCTCGCGGTCATTCATGGCGTCGCCAAACGCCATACAATCCTGCATCGTAAAGCCCAGGTGGTTACTCAGTACCGCCAGGGCTGAGCCTTTATTACAGCCCACTGGCAGCACTTCCAGACAATCCACTGCTGAGAAGGTCAGGTGCGCCCGGTCGCCTAAAACCTCATTCAGCTGAATACGTAAACGGCAGAGATCGTCGTGATCGCCACAGAAACAGATCTTGGTCACCGCATGGGCAGGAATACGACGCAGATCGGTAAGCTGGTACTTAAAACCGCTGTAAACATGTGCATGCAGCAGCTCAGGAATTTCACTTCCGGTAAACCAGCCGTCATCGTTAAAGACATGCACGCTGGCCTGCGTATCCCAGGTGCTGTGTAGCACGATATCCGCCACTTCCGGGTTGAGATCCCGACGGTGCAACACATCGCCTTCAACGGAGTGAATGCGTGTTCCGTTACCGGTTATCAGGAACGCATCAAGGGAAAATGCCCCCAGCAGATGGCGCATCTCCAGCACATGACGGCCAGTGGCGAACGTCAGGGTGACATCACGTTCATGCAGGCGCTTCAGGGTGCTCAGGGTTTTCTCCCCTAAACGGTGATCCGGCATTAACAGAGTACCGTCCATATCAAATGCAGCGAGCCTGGCCATGATTACTCCCGAAATGTGATGCGATTAACTTGTGCATCAGTATTACGTGAGATATACGGAAGTAATAGTGAATAGATGATAATTATTGTTCCGGGTTTATCATGCGCCAGCTTAACCGTCTTAAGCAGTATCAACGTTTGTGGCAACCTTCTGAGGGTGCGCCACAGCAGGCCACCGTCACCGAACTTGCCAGCCGCTGTTTTTGCAGCGAGCGGCATGTACGTACGCTTTTACGTCAGGCGCAGGAGGCAGGCTGGCTAAGCTGGCATGCTCAGTCTGGCCGTGGCAAACGCGGTGAGCTGACATTCCACGTGACGCCGGAATCGCTGCGCAATACGATGATGGAAGAGGCGCTGAAGAGTGGGCAGCAGCATAACGCCCTTGAACTGGCGCAGCTTGCCCCCGAAGAGTTACGTGCGTTGCTGCATCCGTTTCTGGGTGGGCTTTGGCAAAACGATACCCCGACGTTGCGTATTCCCTATTACCGCTCGCTTGATCCACTTCATCCGGGCTTTTTACCGGGTCGGGCAGAGCAACATCTGGCAGGGCAAGTCTTCTCCGGGCTGACGCGCTTTAATGGCAACAGCAGTGAACCCACGGGCGATCTGGCGCATCACTGGGAGGTATCGCCTGACGGCCTGCGCTGGCATTTTTACATCCGTTCCACGCTGCACTGGCACAACGGCGATAAAATCGAGACGCAGCAGCTACAGCGAAGCCTGACGGCGTTGCTGACGTTACCTGCCCTGCGTAAGCTGTTTCAGAGCGTATTACGCATTGAAGTGACGCATCCGCAGTGTCTGACGTTTATTCTGCATCAGCCAGATTTCTGGCTGGCCCACCGTCTGGCAACCTACTGCAGTCGCCTTGCCCACCCCGACCAGCCCATGACGGGAAGCGGTCCCTTCAGACTGAGCGTGTACGATCCCGATTTGGTTCGCCTGGAAAGCCACGAGCAGTACCATCTTAGCCACCCGTTACTGAAAGCGATTGAATACTGGATCACACCACAGCTTTTTGACTATGGGCTGGGGACAAGCTGCCGTCATCCAGTGCAAATCGCCATTGGTGAGCCTGAAGAGCTGGAGAGCCTGCGGCTGGTAAGTAGCAGCACCAGTCTGGGTTTCTGTTATCTCACCCTGAAACAGACCCCACACCTCAGCGAGATGCAGGCAAGGCGGCTCATTAATATCATCCACCTCTCCAGACTCCTGCACACACTTCCGCTGAATGAAGGGTTGATCACCCCAACCCAGGAACTGCTTCCGGGGTGGTGTATTCCCCACTGGGCGGATTTAACGCACGTTCCTCTGCCTGAAAAACTGACGCTGGTTTACCATTTGCCCGTTGAGTTACACACCATGACAAGTCAGCTAAAGCAGTATCTCGCCCGGCATGGCTGCGAACTGACGATTATCTTTCACGATGCCAAAACGTGGGACGGGTGCCAGTACCTTGCAGATGCAGACATCATGATGGGAGACCGGCTTATTGGCGAAGCGCCGGAATATACGCTTGAGCAGTGGCTCCGTTGCGATACACTCTGGCCCCACCTGCTGAGTGCGCCGCAATTTGCTCATCTTCAGGCCACGCTGGATGCAGTCCAGACCCAGGCCGATGAACAGGCCCGGCATATCGGCCTGAAAGCCATTTTTAGCCAGTTAATGGAAAACGCGGTGCTGACACCGCTGTTTAACTACCAGTATCAAATCAGCGCTCCACCGGGGGTCAATGGCATACGGCTCAACACCCGCGGCTGGTTTGATTTCACAGAAGCCTGGCTTCCGGCCTCCAAATCATGAAGAAGCTGGTCGCCACTGCAGTCAGACGGTAACATGATGTTTTTACCGTAACTGTCGAGATGATTTATGAAACGTGCCGTCGTCGTGTTCAGCGGAGGACAAGATTCCACTACCTGCCTGGTTCAGGCTCTTCATCAGTACGATGAAGTTCACTGCGTCACCTTCGATTATGGTCAGCGTCACCGCGCTGAAATCGACGTTGCCCGTGAACTGGCGCTGAAACTGGGTGCACGCGCGCACAAGGTGCTGGACGTTACGCTGCTAAATGAACTGGCCGTAAGCAGCCTCACCCGCGACAGTATCCCCGTTCCTGATTACGAACCTGATGCCAGCGGTATTCCAAATACCTTTGTACCTGGCCGCAATATCCTCTTTCTGACCCTGACGGCGATTTATGCTTACCAGGTCAAAGCCGAAGCAGTGATCACCGGCGTGTGCGAGACTGATTTTTCCGGCTACCCGGACTGCCGTGACGAATTCGTCAGAGCGCTCAACCATGCCGTCAATCTGGGTATGGCGAAGGAAACCCGCTTTGAAACGCCGCTGATGTGGCTCGATAAAGCAGAAACCTGGGCGCTGGCAGACTACTGGGGCAAGCTGGATTTGGTT
This sequence comes from Enterobacter sp. RHBSTW-00901, assembly GCF_014103115.1. Taxonomy (NCBI): domain Bacteria; kingdom Pseudomonadati; phylum Pseudomonadota; class Gammaproteobacteria; order Enterobacterales; family Enterobacteriaceae; genus Enterobacter; species Enterobacter sp. RHBSTW-00901. Next base: position 3,936,921 of record NZ_JABXPB010000001.1, on the reverse strand, counting down.
CGCAACGAAACCCTGACCTGCTACAACGGCATTAAAGGTGACGGTTGTGGTCAGTGCGCCGCCTGTAATCTGCGTGCTAATGGGCTGAATCACTACCTTGCTGACAAGGCTGGCGTGATGGCGTCAATGCAGAAAAAGACCGGGCTGAAATAAGGCAACGTCGCCGTGCTGTCGAAACGTTTTACACCGACAGCACGGGTACTCCGGAACAAATCCTACACGATCATCGACTCCAGCTTTTCACGCAACTCCCCTTCCAGCGGCAGCGCTTTCTGGGTTTTAAGATCGATACAGACAAAGGTGATCAGTGCGTCGGCAACCACCTGCCCTTCAGGATCCAGCGTCACCACCTGGCTGAGTACACCGCTCTTCCCGTTAAGCTGTTGTACCTTGCTGGTGACGGTAAGCACATCCCCCAGCACGGCGGGACGACGGTAGTTAATATTGATATTGACGACCACAAACGCGATGTTGTGCGCAGTCAGCCACTGAAAGCTTTCGCTGTTTTCCAGCCCGTCCCAGCGTGCTTCTTCAAGAAACTCGAGATAACGGGCGTTGTTCACATGCTGGTAAACATCGAGGTGATAACCGCGTACTTTGATTTTTGTCTGCATAGCGCAATAGCCTTTACTGTTATTGTAGGATTTGAGGTCACAACTGGTATGACCTCTTTATCCTGGCAAATTTTTGCCGCAGTGCAAGAAATTGCGTAATTACAACGTCAGGTGTGAGAGGTTGCGCTCAACCAGTGAACTGCCCATCCCCGGAACCTGCTTCAGATCGTCGACAGTTTTAAAGGGACCGTACTCTTCGCGGTAGCTGACGATGACCTGCGCCTTCTTCAGCCCGACACCATTCATCACGCGAGCGAGATCTTCTGCAGATGCCGAATTGATACTGACTCGCGAACCATCATCGTCAGTTGCTTTGCTACTCCCGGAGGTTTTGGCGGGTGCATTCGTTTGCACTGGCGTCTCGGCCTGACTTTGGGCGACCGGCGTTTTCGCAGCCGGGGATGCCGCCAGTGCGCCAGCGTTCATCCCGGTGGTGGCAATAGTCAGCGTAATTAACAGTGCTTTGATTCCACGTTTCATGCTGTTTTCTCCTTGTTTGTTGACAGCCACGCCACGATAGCCGCCCGCCACAACAGGTACAAACAGCAGATTGCAGAAATGGAAAAGGCCGCGAAAGCGGCCTTTAGTTTTTGCAGAGCGTTACGAAAATCTGCGAGCAGATACGTAATTATTGCTGCTGAGTGATTATATCGCCCAGCTTAATTTTAGCGTCTTTACGCAGGTTGCTCATCATCGCCTCGAAAGCAATCTGGGCGTTGTTCTGGGTAATGCCCTGAACCATCGCTTTCTTTTGCTCTTCTGGCATGGTGCCCGCTTTGACTTCATCAAGTGCCAGCAGAACCACGTTACCCTGCATATCGGTTGTCGTACCGAAGCTTGGCTTGTCCTTCGCCGGCAGGCTCAGGCCAAATACCACCTGGCTAACAGGATCCTGACCGGTACGGCTCAGCGTTTTCGCCTCGCCGAAGCTCAGACCCGCCGCTTTCAGTGCGTCATCGCCTTTACCTGCTTTCAGAGCGACCAGAAGCTTCTCAGCATCCAGTTTTGCCTGCTGTTCAGCTTTGTTGTGCTTAACCTGTGCAACAACCTGATCTTTGACCTCTGCCAGCGGTTTTACCGCTTCAGCTTTGTGCTCGCTGACACGCAGAACGAAGGCACGGTCACCGTCAACGGTAATGATGTCTGAGTTGCTGCCCGGAGTACCGTTCTCACCGACCAGACCGCCATTGAAGATAGCATCAGAAACCGGTTTGAAGTTCAGCTCTTCCGGCAGGTTGTTACGACCAAACCAGCCCGTCTCAACCGCTTTCACACCTGCCGCCTGCTCTGCACCTGCCAGAGATTCGTTATCGTTGCTCGCCGCATCGCTCACTTTCTGCTGCAGGGCGTAGTAGGCATCCAGCGCTTTTTCCTGCTTCACTTTTGACGCGATGTCATCACGCACGTCAGCCAGCGCCTTGGTTTTCGCGGCTTCGATATCATCCAGACGAGCGACCAGGAAACCAACGGAAGACTTAATAACGCCAGACATCTGGCCTTTGTCTTTCAGACCCGCATTTTTCAGTTCGTCAGGCGTTGTGCCCTCTTCCAGCCAGCCCATATCACCACCATTTTTGGCAGAGATAATGTCGGTGGATTTTGCTTTCGCCACGGTTGCGAAATCTGCGCCTTTGCTCAGCTCATCCAGTACCGCTTTGGCATCTGCCTCAGTTTTGGTCTGGATCACGCTGTAACGGTTACGCTGAGGCTGAGTGAACTGATCCTGATGCTGGTCATAGTAAGACTGAATTTCCGCATCAGATGCAGTTTCCTGCAGTGCAGCCGCATCCAGCTTGATATAGCTTACGCGGAACTGCTCAGGGGCAACAAAGTTGTTCTTGTTCTGCTCGTAGTAAGCGTTAACGTCTGCGTCGCTGACCTGCTGTTTAGCCGCCAGGGCATTCACATCAATGGTTGCTTCACGCACAACACGCTGCTGAGACACCAGTGCAGCCAGCTCATCAGTTTCACCTTTGAGCATGAAATCCGTGCCAACAACGGCATTGATGAGTTGCTGAGTGGTCAGCTGATTACGCAGAGCCTGCGCGTATTGATCGGCCGTCATACCCATCTGGTTGACGATACTGTTGTAACGGGTATTGTCGAATTTGCCGTTAGACTGGAATGCTGACGTCGCGAAGATAGCCTTTTTGACCTGCTGGTCGCTGATGCCCAGCCCCAGGCTTTTCGCATACTGATCCAGCAGTGCTTCGTCAATGAGTCGGTTCAGCGTCTGCTGACGCAGGGTTTTCATATAACCTTCGTTCGCTGCCAGCTCAGAGAATTGGTCGCCCAGCTGTTGCTGCATACGGTTACGTTCACCAGCAAAAGCGTTCTCGAACTGCCCACGGCTAATTTCCTGGCCATTCACTTTTGCGGCATAGTTCGCGCTACCGCCAATAAGGTAGCTGCTCACGCCGGTCAATATGAACGACACGATAATGATACCGAAAATAATCTTGAGCACGAGACTGTTAGCAGCCGTGCGTAAGCTGTCCATCATGGTGTAACAACACTCCGCTGTAGGTGACTGGTTACCTGACGCTGACGGAAAATCCTGACCGTCGCGCGTAAAGGCGTATTGTGACAAGAAAACAGGGCGATTGTCAGCCCACAACTCGCATAAACTCGCACAAATCAGGTCTGGACAAACAAAAAAGGCACATCAAATGATGCGCCCTTGTACTTTTCAGCTTCCCGGAAACGGGAAAGCAATCAGTTTACTGCGTCTTTCAGCGCTTTACCTGCACGGAAACCCGGCACTTTAGCGGCAGCAATGGTGATCTCTTTACCGGTTTGAGGGTTGCGGCCAGTACGGGCAGCACGCTCTTTAACAGCAAAAGTACCGAAGCCTACCAGTGCAACGTCGTCCCCAGACTGCAGAGATTCAGTAACAGAAGCAATTAATGCATCTAACGCACGTCCAGCTGCAGCTTTAGAAATATCAGCACCAGCAGCAATTTTGTCAATCAGTTGAGATTTATTCACTGTTCTCTTCCTCTCTTTATAATTTATATCGCGCCTGAATCCTTCACAGCGCGACCGCGCAGCATTTATATCAGGCCAGCCATGACCTTACAACACTCGTTGTTGATGGCTAACCCAATCAGCAATCTAAATTAGCTATACAAAAAAAGGCTGGCAAGTCCGAAATGACTTTCCAGCCTTGTTTTTCTTGGCGCTATTTGCGCAAGGTCACTATTTTGCGGTTACAACCTGCATTCCGGAAGGCTCATTCTGCAGTGCGAGAGTCAGAACTTCCTCAATGCGTTTCACCGGATGGATCTGCAGATCGGCAATAACGTTGTCCGGAATCTCTTCCAGATCGCGTTTGTTTTCGTCAGGGATCAATACGATTTTGATCCCACCACGGTGTGCCGCCAGCAGTTTTTCTTTTAAGCCACCGATTGGCAGAACCTGACCACGCAGGGTGATTTCACCCGTCATCGCCACATCAGCACGCACCGGGTTCCCTGTCAGACAGGAGACCAGAGCGGTACACATGGCAATACCTGCGCTTGGGCCATCTTTCGGCGTTGCCCCTTCAGGAACGTGAACGTGGATGTCGCGTTTTTCGTAGAAATCCGGGTTGATACCCAGTTTTTCTGCACGCGCACGTACCACGGTCAGAGCAGCCTGAATGGACTCTTGCATGACTTCACCCAGAGAACCGGTATAGGTCAGTTTGCCTTTACCCGGCACACTGGCCGTTTCAATGGTCAGCAGATCGCCGCCCACTTCCGTCCATGCCAGACCGGTGACCTGGCCTACGCGGTTTTCGTTGTCCGCACGCCCATAGTCGAAGCGCTGAACGCCCAGATACGCATGCAGATTGTCGCCGTTAATCACAATGTGTTTCAGGCTCTTATCCAGCAGCAGCTGTTTAACCGCCTTACGACACAGTTTGGAGATTTCACGCTCAAGGCTACGCACGCCGGCTTCACGGGTGTAGTAGCGAATAATACCGACAATTGCACTGTCTTCTACCGTCAACTCGTTAGCTTTCAGCGCATTACGCTCAATCTGCTTCGGCAGCAGGTGCTGCTTCGCAATGTTCAGCTTCTCATCTTCGGTATAACCGGACAAACGGATCACTTCCATACGGTCCAGCAGCGGTGCCGGGATGTTCATGGAGTTGGAGGTCGCCACGAACATCACATCGCTCAGGTCGTAGTCCACTTCCAGGTAGTGATCGCTGAATGCCACGTTCTGTTCTGGATCAAGCACTTCCAGCAGAGCTGACGCCGGATCGCCACGCATGTCCGAAGACATTTTGTCGATCTCATCAAGCAGGAACAGCGGGTTTTTAACGCCCACTTTCGCCATCTTCTGGATCAGTTTACCCGGCATAGAACCGATGTAGGTACGACGGTGACCGCGGATTTCCGCTTCATCACGTACGCCACCCAGCGCCATACGGATATACTTACGTCCGGTCGCTTTGGCGATGGACTGGCCCAGAGAGGTTTTACCCACCCCTGGAGGCCCTACCAGGCACAGGATTGGCCCTTTAATTTTGTTCACACGGCTTTGTACCGCGAGGTACTCAAGAATGCGATCTTTCACGCGCTCCAGGCCGTAGTGGTCGGTGTCCAGGATCTCCTGAGCCTGACGCAGGTCTTTTTTGACCTTGCTGCGGGCATTCCACGGAACCTGTACCATCCATTCAATGTAGCCGCGCACAACGGTCGCTTCAGCCGACATCGGAGACATCATTTTCAGCTTCTGCAGTTCTGCTTCCGCTTTCTCTTTTGCCTCTTTCGGCATTTTTGCCGCGTCGATCTTACGCTTCAGCGCTTCGTTTTCATCCGGCGCATCTTCCATCTCGCCGAGTTCTTTCTGAATGGCTTTCATTTGCTCGTTCAGATAGTACTCACGCTGAGATTTTTCCATCTGCTTTTTCACGCGGTTGCGAATACGCTTCTCAACCTGGAGCAGATCGATTTCAGATTCCATCATCGCCATCAGGTATTCCAGACGTTCGTTAACGTCGGACATTTCCAGCACGGACTGTTTGTCAGCCAGCTTCAGCGGCATATGTGCAGCGATGGTATCCGCCAGACGCGCAGGGTCGTCAATGCTGTTCAGCGACGTCAGCACTTCTGGTGGGATTTTCTTGTTCAGCTTGATATAGCCTTCAAACTGGCTAATCGCAGTGCGTACCAGCACTTCCTGCTCGCGTTCATCAAGCTGAGGCGAATCAAGATATTCTGCCTTTGCAGAGAAGTGTTCGCCATTGTCAGACAGAGTGGTAATACGCGCACGCTGCAAGCCTTCTACCAGCACCTTTACGGTGCCATCAGGCAACTTCAGCATCTGCAAAATAGAGGCCACGGTCCCGACGGTGAAAAGATCGTTTACACCCGGCTCATCCGTTGATGCTTCCTTCTGCGCAACCAACATGATTTTTTTATCATGATCCATGGCAGCTTCGAGGCAACGGATAGATTTTTCCCGCCCTACAAATAAGGGTATGACCATGTGCGGATAAACCACCACATCGCGCAACGGCAATACGGGGATTTCAATGCGTTCAGAACGCTCAGGATTCATAGAGCTCTCTCTTAGTTTAGTGTCCGCCAGGTAAACTGGTTATGTGACTGTGCTTCACACAACCATTAACATGTAAGCAGTATATGGGGATGTATTCCACACATTCAACGCCATGAAGTCGGAAAAATAAAAGGGGAGATAAAATCCCCCCTTTTTGATTAACTGCTTGTATGATTTGGTGAATTATTCGCCAGATGCCTGCTGCGCTTCAGGCTTACCATAAATCAGCAGCGGCTTGCTCTGACCGCCAATAACAGACTCGTCAATCACCACTTTCTCGACATCTTCCATAGACGGCAGATCGTACATGGTATCGAGCAGTGCCGCTTCTACGATAGAACGCAGACCACGCGCGCCGGTTTTACGGACCATCGCTTTCTTCGCAATCGCATCCAGCGCTTCATCGCGGAATTCCAGCTCAACGCCTTCCAGATTGAACAGCGCCTGATACTGCTTGGTCAGGGCGTTTTTCGGTTCTTTCAGGATCTGAATCAGCGCTTCTTCACTCAGTTCGTTCAGCGTTGCCACAACCGGCAGACGGCCAATAAACTCAGGGATCAGACCGAATTTGATCAGATCTTCTGGTTCTACCTGAGAGAGCAGTTCGCCCTCGTTCGGTTTTTCAGACGTCGATTTCACCGTCGCGCCGAAACCAATGCCGGAGCCGGTTTCAACACGGTGGGAGATCACTTTATCCAGGCCCGCGAACGCACCACCGCAGATGAACAGGATCTTGGAGGTATCAACCTGCAGGAACTCCTGTTGCGGATGTTTACGGCCACCCTGAGGTGGAACCGCAGCAACGGTACCTTCAATCAGCTTCAGCAGTGCCTGCTGTACACCTTCGCCCGACACGTCACGGGTGATAGACGGGTTGTCTGATTTACGGGAAATCTTATCAATTTCATCGATATAGACGATCCCGCGCTGTGCTTTCTGTACGTCGTAATCACACTTCTGCAGCAATTTCTGGATGATGTTTTCCACGTCTTCACCCACATAACCGGCTTCGGTCAGGGTGGTGGCATCTGCCATCGTGAACGGAACATCCAGCAGACGTGCCAGCGTTTCTGCCAGCAGCGTTTTACCGGAACCGGTTGGGCCAATCAGCAGAATGTTACTTTTACCCAGCTCTACACCATTGCTGGTATCGCCGTTACGCAGACGTTTGTAGTGGTTATATACCGCCACCGCCAGCACTTTCTTAGCCTGCTCCTGACCGATGACATAGTCGTCAAGATGATGACGAATTTCATGCGGTGTTGGCAACGCGCTACGCTCACGGTGCGGGGCGACTTCTTTAATCTCTTCGCGGATGATGTCGTTACATAAGTCGACACATTCGTCGCAGATATACACGGACGGCCCGGCAATCAGTTTACGCACTTCATGCTGGCTTTTGCCGCAAAAAGAGCAGTACAGCAGTTTGCCCGAACCATCTTTGCGTTTATCTGTCATGAGTCCAAACCTCTTTTTAAGTTCTTTGTGCCGCACATGACGACGCAAATACCATTCTCAGACGCAAGCTGCTCTCAGGCAGCGTGCCGCCTTACTTTAGTATAGCGGCACACTCGCGTCGTAGGCATCAATTACGATGGGTCAAAACAGAGTCGACTAAGCCGTACTCAACTGCCTCAGGTGCAGAGAGGAAGCGATCGCGCTCGGTATCGCGCTCGATCTGCTCGAGGGATTGACCCGTATGCTGCGCCATAAGTTCATTCATGCGCGCTTTTACTTTCAGGATTTCGCGGGCGTGGATTTCAATATCCGTCGCCTGACCCTGGTAACCACCCAGCGGCTGGTGAATCATCACGCGGGAGTTTGGCAGGCAGAAACGCTTGCCCTTGGCCCCAGCGGTTAACAGGAAGGCCCCCATAGATGCAGCCTGTCCCATACAAATAGTACTCACGTCCGGCTTGATGAATTGCATGGTATCGTAAATAGACATACCCGCCGTAATCACACCGCCCGGTGAGTTAATATACAGGTAAATGTCTTTTTCCGGGTTTTCCGCTTCCAGAAACAGCATCTGCGCCACGATCAGGTTAGCCATGTGGTCTTCCACCTGGCCGGTCAGAAAGATAACGCGTTCCTTGAGCAGACGGGAATAGATATCAAAAGAACGCTCACCACGTGAGGTCTGTTCAATAACCATTGGCACCAGAGCCATATGGGGTGCAAAGTTATCTCGTTCGCCACTGTATGACATTTCCGTCTCCTGGATCAAAATTGAAAACACCTGCTGTCTGATTGTAACCTTACGGACGGATTATCAGCCAGTCTCATTCATCGTGATTACATACTTATGGGGTTCGCATCGCCCTATTTCAAGCATAACAACCTTTTGTTGTTACGCTAACACTGAAAGGGCGTTTTAGCACTCTTCCTGGGCTATTGGCGCGATAAAAAAAACCCGTCGCCGGAAGGCAACGGGTTTTCTGTTCAAACTTTAAACCGTTGGGGCGAAATTACGCCTGCTGGTTCATCAGTTCGTTGAAAGAGGTCGCTTTTTCGGACACTTTAGCTTTCGCCAGTACCGCTTCAACAGCCTGCTCTTCCAGCGCAACGTTGCGCATGTTGTCCATCAGCTCTTTGTTCTTACCGTAGAACTCGATAACTTCTGATGGATCTTCGTATGCAGAAGCCATCTCTTCGATCAGGCCTTTCACACGTTCTTCGTCAGCTTTCAGCTCGTGGGTACGAATGACTTCGCCCAGCAGCAGGCCAACAACAACACGGCGTTTCGCTTGCTCTTCGAACAGCTCACGTGGCAGTTCCATCGCTTGCTGCTGGTTGCCACCGAAGCGCTGTGCAGCCTGACGGCGCAGAACGTCGATTTCGCTGTCGATCAGGGCAGCAGGAACGTCGATGTCGTTCGCTTTCACCAGACCTTCGATCGCCTGAGATTTAACACGGTTACGCACAGCACCGTTCAGCTCGCGTTCCATGTTTTTACGCACTTCGGTACGCAGACCCGCGACAGAACCATCTTCCACGCCGAAACGTTTGATGAATTCTTCGGTCAGTTCTGGCAGTTCGCGCTCTTCAACTTTCTTCAGGTTGATAACGAACTTCGCTGCTTTCCCTTTCAGGTTTTCAGCGTGGTATTCTTCCGGGAAGGTCACGTCGATGGTGAACTCTTCGCCAGCCTTGCGGCCTTTGATACCGTCTTCGAAGCCTGGGATCATACGACCCTGGCCCATTGCCAGTACGAAGTCAGACGCTTTGCCGCCTTCGAACTCTTCGCCGTCTACAGAGCCGGTGAAGTCGATGGTGACACGGTCTTCAGCGTCAACAGCGCCTTCTTTTTCTTTCCAGTTCGCCTGCTGCTTGCGCAGGGTGTCCAGCATGCCGTCAACGTCTTCGTCAGTCACGGAAACAATCGGTTTTTCAACTTCGATAGATTCCAGACCTGTCAGCTCAACTTCCGGGTACACTTCGAACTCTACAGAGTAGGTGAAGTCTTCGCCCAGTTTGTATTCGCCTGGAACGTAGTTTGGCGCGCCAGCCGGATTGATTTTTTCTTTGATGATCGCATCGATAAAGTTGCGGCTCATCAGTTCACCCAGCACATCCTGACGCACGGAAGCGCCATAACGCTGAGCAACAACATTCATTGGTACTTTGCCCTTACGGAAGCCGTCAATACGTACTTTCTTTGATACGTTGACCAGCTCGCTTTTCACAGCAGTTTCGATGCTGTCAGCAGCGATAGTAATCGTTACACGGCGGCCAAGGCCTTGAGTGGTTTCAACTGAAACTTGCATCTTGTTACCTCAAAAAAATCACAGTGCTCGGTCAACTCTGAATCTGTCTGTTTTACCGGGATGCTCTCTTAGTGCAGATTCACATTCCCTGTCGCCAGAATCATCCCGAAGACATTCATTAAGACGCGGCATTATAGCGGCATCACTTAGGTGAGTCGAGAACGGTTGGGACATGTTGCTGCGGCTTTTTTCACACTTTAAGGCTATTTTTAGCCTTAAAAACGCGCCATACGCTCAAAACTCAGACAAAACAAAACGGCCCGAAGGCCGTTTTGACGAAATCTCTATGCAACATACTGGAAAAACTCCAGCGGTTGCAAATCCGATTTTTCAGGCTATGGTGCCTGCACCACGGCAGGGAGGTGATGCGAATACCGTATCCTGCAGACCTTCCCACTCCTTAATGGTATAGGTATGCAACGCCAGCGCATGTACGGTCGTGGAGAGTTCTTCCGTCAGGGTGCTGTAGATCAGGCGATGTCGGTTCAGGAAACGTTCTCCCGTGAAGCGATCGCTGACCAGAACCACTTTGAAGTGGCTTTCAGAACCTGCCGGAACGTTATGACGATAGCTTTCGTCGACGACTTCGAGGAACACAGGGTTGAACGCTGCCCTTAATTTTTCTTCTATCTGCTCACGTATCATCATGAAATTACTCCTCCGACAACGCCAGGATGTCACCCATCCCTTTAAATGTTAGCCGCTTTTACCGTTTCCATTACAACAAGACAACAAATATTTAGCTTTCGTCTTATTTTCTCATTCAAACGGATGAAGTCCACTGTGAGGCTCATACGTTTTGTCATTCATGGGTGGAGAAAAACGGTAAGCAGGTCAGTTTTCAGACAAGACGATGAATTTACATGCACTGACCACTTCCCCTCGCCGTTAGCGATGTTATGATGGCGGCAATTTTTCTCTCTAACTGCTTACGATTCGTTGAGAACCTGAAATGTTAAAAAAACTCTTCTTTCCGTTGGTAGCACTTTTTATGCTGGCAGGTTGCGCTACCCCGCCAACAACAATTGATGTTTCACCAAAAATTACCCTGCCTCAGCAGGATCCAAGCCTGATGGGCGTGACCGTAAGTATTAACGGTGCCGACCAGCGTCAGGACCAGGCTCTGGCAAAAGTCACCCGCGATAACCAGCAAGTGACGCTGACCGCCTCCCGCGACCTGCGCTTCCTGCTGCAGGAAGTGCTGGAGAAACAGATGACCGCGCGCGGTTATATGGTTGGCCCAAGCGGCGCGGTTGATCTGCAGATCATCGTGAACAACCTGTACGCTGACGTTTCCCAGGGTAACGTTCGCTACAACATCTCGACCAAAGCGGATATCGCCATCATTGCCACCGCGAAGAACGGCAATAAGATGACCAAAAACTACCGCGCAAGTTACTCTGTTGAAGGTGCTTTCCAGGCATCCAACCAGAACATTGCGAACGCAGTAAACAGCGTGCTGACCGACACCATTTCCGATATGGCACAGGACACCAGCATCCACGACTTCATCAAGCAGAACGCTCGTTAATCCTGCTTTCTGACCCGGTGACTCACCGGGTCAGACTTATAAAAACATGTCCAGCAATTACTTACGCATTTTCCAGCAACCCAAATCAGCCATTCTGCTGATCCTCGGTTTCGCCTCTGGTTTACCACTCGCACTCACCTCCGGCACATTGCAGGCCTGGATGACCGTCGAGAATATCGATCTCAAAACTATTGGTTTCTTCTCACTCGTCGGTCAGGCCTACGTCTTTAAGTTTCTGTGGTCACCGGTGATGGATCGCTATACCCCACCGTTCCTGGGACGTCGTCGCGGTTGGTTAGTGATGACCCAGATCCTGCTGCTGCTGTCGATTGCCGCGATGGGTTTCCTCGAACCTTCCACGCAGCTACGCTGGATGGCGGCCCTTGCCGTGGTGATCGCCTTCTGTTCCGCCTCGCAGGATATCGTTTTTGATGCCTGGAAAACGGACGTGTTACCCGCAGAAGAGCGAGGTGCCGGGGCGGCAATCAGCGTGCTGGGCTATCGCCTCGGGATGCTTGTCTCTGGCGGGCTGGCGCTGTGGCTGGCCGACCGCTATCTCGGCTGGCAGGGTATGTACTGGCTGATGGCCGTCCTGCTGATACCCTGTATTATTGCCACCCTGCTCGCCCCCGAACCGAGCGATGTCATTCCAGTTCCACGCTCGCTGGAGCAGGCCGTCGCCGAACCGCTGCGCGATTTCTTTGGCCGCAACAATGCCTGGCTGATCCTGCTGCTGATCGTCCTTTATAAGTTGGGTGATGCGTTTGCAATGAGCCTGACCACTACCTTCCTGATCCGCGGCGTCGGGTTTGATGCCGGGGAAGTCGGTGTGGTGAACAAAACCCTCGGGTTGTTTGCGACCATCGTCGGTGCGCTGTACGGCGGTGTGTTGATGCAGCGTCTGACGCTGTTCCGGGCACTCCTGATTTTCGGCATTCTGCAGGGGGCGTCTAACGCGGGTTACTGGCTGCTTTCCATTACCGACAAAAATATGATCAGCATGGCAGCGGCGGTGTTCTTTGAAAACCTCTGTGGTGGCATGGGCACTGCGGCGTTTGTCGCCCTGCTGATGACGCTGTGCAACAAATCATTCTCTGCGACGCAGTTCGCCCTGCTTTCGGCGCTGTCCGCCGTGGGCCGCGTCTATGTCGGCCCGATTGCTGGCTGGTTTGTGGAAGCCCACGGCTGGCCAACATTCTATCTCTTCTCCGTGATTGCGGCAGTGCCTGGGCTCTTATTGTTGCTGGTCTGTCGCCAGACGCTGGAATATACCCAACAAACAGAACACTTTATGCCGCGCACCGAATATCATCGCGCCTACCGTTTTGCCTTACGTTTGTTGATGGTGGGTTGCCTGGCGCTGGTACTCTGGCTGGCGGTATTAATGATTAACGCTACAACCTCGTTATCGCTTCCTCCTGAATCCCTGCTGCTGAATGCCGGAGCCCTGCTTGTCGTCGCCGGGATCCTCACTGGCGGGACGCTCGATTTTCTGGCTTTACGTAAAACTCAGGTGCCCTGAAGCCAAAAAATGAAAGGTTATTTCCCGTTGTAATCACCATGCGAAATTATAACGGTGAAATAACCGCCAGCTGCAAAAAAAAATATTTGCTGTTTTGTGCGGGATAGCATTTGGAAATTATTGGAGCCTACTCCAGAACGCTATTTTTCATTAACCGATTCAGCTTTTGAAAGATTGAATTTTCGTTTTTAATTGTCTTTTTATTGATAATTAATTGTTAATTTTTTGTGTATTTTTCACAATGGTTATACCAATTGCCCCTTTTAGGGTATGCTTGGGGGTCCTTTCGTTATAACGCCCACGCCATGCGGGTTTCGTCTTAAAAACCGACATAATTTGCAACACTTGTGACATGTGCGGCAGAACCCGGTAACACCTTCCTGACACAGACCTAATGATGTTTACAGTAATGTAACCTTCCCGTAAAATGCCCCCACACTTTAAACGCCACCAGACTCCCGTGGAATTGAGGTCGTTAAATGAGACTCAGGAAATACAATAAAAGTTTGGGATGGTTGTCATTATTTGCGGGCACTGTATTACTCAGTGGCTGTGATTCTGCACTACTTGACCCCAAAGGACAGATTGGACTGGAACAACGTTCATTGATTCTGACGGCTTTTGGCCTGATGATGATTGTGGTTATTCCTGCCGTTTTGATGGCTGTTGGTTTCGCCTGGAAGTATCGTGCGAGCAATAAAGATGCGAAGTATAGCCCTAACTGGTCACACTCCAATAAAGTGGAAGCTGTGGTCTGGACAGTGCCTATTCTGATCATCCTGTTCCTTGCCGTGCTGACCTGGAAAACCACTCACTCCCTCGAACCTAGCAAACCGCTGGTTCATGATGAAAAACCGATTACCATCGAAGTGGTCTCCATGGACTGGAAATGGTTCTTCATCTATCCGGAACAGGGCATTGCTACCGTGAATGAAATCGCCTTCCCGGCGAACACTCCGGTTCAGTTCAAAGTGACCTCCAACTCCGTAATGAACTCCTTCTTCATCCCGCGTCTGGGTAGCCAGATCTACGCGATGGCCGGTATGCAGACTAACCTGCACCTGATCGCGAATGAAGCAGGCACCTACGATGGTATCTCCGCCAGCTATAGCGGCCCGGGCTTCTCAGGTATGAAGTTCAAAGCTATCGCGACGCCAGACCGTGCCGCTTTCGACCAGTGGGTTGAAAAAGCGAAACAGTCTCAGAACACCATGTCTGACATGGCGGCGTTCGACAAAGTGGCTGCACCTAGCGAATACAACAAGGTGGAGTACTTCTCTAACGTGAAACCTGATTTGTTCAAAGACGTTATTGGCAAATTTATGGATCACGGCAAGAGCATGGACATGACCCAGACTGAAGGTGAGCATAGCGCACACGAAGGTATGGAAGGCATGGACATGAGCCACGCGGAAACCGCTCACTAAGGGGCCGAGGAAGAAAATGTTCGGAAAATTGACACTGGATGCAGTGCCATACCATGAACCCATTATCGTGGTTACGGTGGCTGCAATTATCATTGGTGGTGCGGCTTTACTGGCCTTAATCACTTACTTCGGTAAGTGGAGCTACCTGTGGAATGAGTGGCTGACTTCGGTTGACCACAAAAAACTCGGTATCATGTACTGCATCGTCGGTATCGTCATGTTAATTCGTGGCTTTGCGGATGCCATCATGATGCGTAGCCAGCAGGTGCTTGCCTCTGCGGGTGAAGCGGGCTTCCTGCCGCCTCACCACTACGATCAGATCTTTACCGCTCACGGCGTTATCATGATCTTCTTCGTGGCGATGCCGCTGGTTATCGGTCTGATGAACGTTGTTGTTCCGCTGCAAATCGGCGCGCGCGACGTTGCATTCCCGTTCCTGAACAACCTGAGCTTCTGGTTTACGGTTGTCGGCGTTATCCTGGTTAACCTGTCACTGGGTGTGGGCGAATTCGCGCAGACCGGCTGGCTGGCTTACCCACCGCTTTCGGGAATTGAATACAGTCCTGGCGTAGGTGTCGACTACTGGATTTGGGCGATTCAGCTCTCCGGTATCGGTACAACCCTGACCGGTATTAACTTCTTCGTGACCATTATCAAGATGCGTGCCCCTGGCATGACTATGTTCAAGATGCCGGTATTTACCTGGGCATCTCTGTGCGCCAACATCCTGATCATTGCGTCCTTCCCAATTCTGACTGTCACCGTCGCGCTGCTGACCCTGGACCGCTACCTGGGCACCCATTTCTTTACCAACGATATGGGTGGCAACATGATGATGTACATCAACCTGATTTGGGCCTGGGGTCACCCGGAAGTGTACATCCTGGTTCTGCCGGTCTTCGGGGTGTTCTCCGAAATCGCTGCAACCTTCTCGCGTAAGCGCCTGTTTGGTTACACCTCACTGGTGTGGGCAACCGTGTGTATTACCGTTCTGTCGTTCATCGTTTGGCTGCACCACTTCTTCACTATGGGTGCGGGCGCGAACGTAAACGCCTTCTTCGGTATCACCACCATGATTATCGCAATCCCGACCGGGGTTAAGATCTTCAACTGGTTGTTCACCATGTACCAGGGTCGTATCGTGTTCCACTCAGCCATGCTGTGGACCATCGGCTTCATCGTCACCTTCTCTGTAGGTGGGATGACCGGCGTACTGCTGGCAGTACCAGGTGCTGACTTCGTTCTGCACAACAGCCTGTTCCTGATTGCGCACTTCCATAACGTTATCATCGGTGGTGTGGTCTTCGGCTGCTTCGCTGGCGTAACCTACTGGTGGCCAAAAGCGTTCGGCTTCACGCTGAACGAAACCTGGGGTAAACGCGCGTTCTGGTTCTGGATCATCGGCTTCTTCGTGGCATTTATGCCGCTGTACGTGCTGGGCTTCATGGGTATGACCCGTCGCCTGAGCCAGCAGATCGATCCACAGTTCCACCCAATGCTGGTTGTTGCAGCATGCGGTGCGGTGCTGATTGCCTGCGGTATCCTGTGCCAGCTGATTCAGTACTACGTCTCTATTCGCGACCGCGATCAGAACCGTGACCTGACCGGTGACCCGTGGGGTGGCCGTACGCTGGAGTGGGCGACCTCTTCTCCACCTCCGTTCTATAACTTCGCCATTGTGCCGCAGATCCATGAGCGCGACGCATTCTGGGAAATGAAAGAAAAAGGTGAAGCGTATAAGCAACCTGCTCATTACGAAGAGATCCACATGCCGAAAAACAGCGGCGCGGGCATTATCATTGCCGCTTTCGCAACGGTATTTGGCTTCGCAATGATCTGGCACATCTGGTGGATGGCGATTGCGAGCTTCGCAGGCATCATCATTAGCTGGATCGTGAAGAGCTTTGACGAGGACGTGGACTACTACGTACCAGTCCGTGAAGTCGAAAAACTGGAAAACCAGCATTTCGATGAGATTTCTAAAGCGGGGCTGAAAAATGGCAACTGATACTCTGGCGCACTCTACTGCCCACGCGCATGACCATGCGCACCACGATACAGGGCCGACGAAAGTCTTCGGTTTCTGGATCTACCTGATGAGCGACTGCATTCTGTTCTGCTGTCTGTTCGCGACCTATGCCGTTCTGGTGAACGGCACTGCGGGCGGCCCGACTGGTAAGGACATTTTTGAACTGCCGTTCGTTCTGGTAGAAACCGCACTGCTGCTGTTCAGCTCCATCACCTACGGCATGGCGGCTATCGCCATGTACAAAAACAACAAGAGCCAGGTTGTCTCCTGGCTGGCGTTGACCTGGTTGTTTGGTGCTGGATTCATCGGGATGGAAATCTATGAATTCCATCACCTGATTATGGAAGGTATGGGCCCGGATCGCAGTGGCTTCCTGTCTGCGTTCTTCGCGCTGGTAGGAACTCACGGTCTGCACGTAACCTCCGGGCTTATCTGGATGGCGGTACTGATGTTCCAGGTTTCCCGTCGCGGTCTGACCAGCACTAACCGTACACGTATCATGTGCCTGAGCCTGTTCTGGCACTTCCTGGACGTTGTATGGATCTGTGTGTTCTCTGTAGTCTATCTGATGGGGGCGATGTAATGAGTCATTCAAACGATCATGGCGCTTCCCACGGTAGCGTAAAAACCTACATGACAGGTTTTATCCTGTCGATCATCCTGACGGTGATCCCGTTCTGGATGGTGATGAACGGTTCTGCATCTCACGCGGCGATTCTGGGCACAGTCCTGGCCACCGCGGTAGTTCAGATTCTGGTGCATCTGGTTTGCTTCCTGCACATGAACACCAAGTCCGATGAAGGCTGGAACATGACGGCCTTTATCTTTACCGTGATTATCATCGCTATCCTGGTAGTCGGTTCCATCTGGATTATGTGGAACCTTAACTACAACATGATGGTTCACTAAGAGCGGCGAGTATGTTTAAGCAATACCTGCAAGTAACGAAACCAGGCATCATCTTTGGCAACCTGATCTCCGTGATCGGAGGGTTCTTGCTGGCCTCTAAGGGCAGCATTGATTACACCCTCTTTATCTACACGCTGATTGGTGTGTCACTGGTTGTTGCGTCCGGTTGTGTATTTAACAACTACATCGACATGGATATCGACAAGAAGATGGAAAGGACCAAAAATCGGGTGCTGGTTAAAGGCCTGATCGCCCCTTCCGTCTCGCTGGTGTACGCCACCTTGCTGGGTATTGCTGGCTTTATGCTGCTGTGGTTTGGTGCTAACCCGCTGGCCTGCTGGCTGGGGGTGATGGGGTTCGTGGTTTATGTGGGCGTTTACAGCCTGTATATGAAGCGTCACTCCGTCTACGGTACGCTGATTGGTTCTCTCTCCGGCGCTGCGCCGCCGGTGATTGGCTACTGTGCCGTCACAAATGAGTTCGACAGTGGTGCGTTGATCCTGCTGGCTATCTTTAGCCTGTGGCAGATGCCGCACTCCTATGCCATTGCGATTTTCCGCTTCAAGGATTATCAGGCAGCGAACATCCCGGTTCTGCCGGTTGTGAAAGGCATCTCCGTTGCCAAGAACCACATCACGCTGTACATCATCGCCTTTGCTGTGGCAACGCTGATGCTCTCTCTGGGCGGTTACGCCGGATATAAATATCTGGTGGTGGCGGCTGCGGTGAGCGTCTGGTGGCTCGGCATGGCCCTGCGCGGCTACAAAGTGGAAGATGACAAAGTCTGGGCACGTAAGCTGTTCGTGTTCTCGATTGTGGCCATCACCTCCCTGTCCGTGATGATGTCCGTGGATTTCATGGTACCCGAATCACATCACCTGCTGACTTACGTCTGGTAAGCCATAGCAAGTGAATAAAGGGGTGCTTCGGCACCCTTTTTTATTCACTGAATCTATCAATAATGCATGTAATATTTGTTAAATAACCCTGTATTTACCCCGCCCCTTCCCCGCACTACACTATGGCCTGCTCTTGAACTGAGGTGGTAATGAACGATTATAAAATGACGCCAGGCGAGCTACGCGCGACCTGGGGCTTAGGGACTGTTTTCTCGCTACGGATGCTTGGCATGTTTATGGTCCTGCCTGTTCTGACCACGTACGGTATGGCGCTACAGGGAGCCAGCGAAGCACTGATTGGCCTGGCCATAGGTATCTACGGTTTAGCCCAGGCGATATTCCAGATCCCTTTCGGCCTGCTCTCCGATCGCGTTGGCCGCAAACCGCTGATTGTCGGCGGGCTACTCGTCTTTGTGCTCGGCAGCATCATTGCCGCCCTCTCCCACTCCATCTGGGGCATTATTCTTGGCCGCGCCCTGCAGGGTTCCGGCGCAATTGCAGCCGCCGTGATGGCACTGCTGTCAGATTTAACTCGTGAACAGAACCGTACCAAAGCGATGGCGTTTATCGGCGTCAGCTTTGGCGTCACCTTTGCCATTGCGATGGTGCTTGGCCCTGTCATCACCCATAAGCTGGGTCTGCATGCCCTGTTCTGGATGATTGCCGTGCTGGCGACCATCGGTATTGCGCTCACGCTGTGGGTAGTGCCAGACAGCAAAAACCACGTCCTCAACCGTGAGTCCGGGATGGTGAAAGGCTGCTTTAGCAAAGTGCTCGTTGAGCCGCGCTTGCTGAAGCTGAACTTTGGCATCATGTGCCTGCATATCCTGCTGATGTCGACCTTTGTCGCCCTGCCCGGCCAGCTGGCGTCTGCAGGTTTCCCTGCCGCTGAGCACTGGAAAATTTATCTGGTGACGATGCTGATTTCGTTCGTCTCGGTGGTGCCGTTTATTATTTACGCCGAAGTGAAGCGCAAGATGAAACGCGTCTTCGTTGGCTGCGTGGCGGTGTTACTGATTGCCGAGATCGTGCTGTGGGGTTCCGGCCCGCATTTCTGGGAGCTGGTCGCGGGGGTGCAACTCTTCTTCCTGGCATTTAACCTGATGGAAGCCCTGCTACCGTCGCTGATCAGCAAAGAATCGCCTGCCGGTTACAAAGGCACCGCGATGGGCATCTACTCCACCAGCCAGTTTATCGGCGTGGCCATCGGTGGTGCGTTCGGCGGCTGGGTGGATGGCCTGTTTGATTCGCAAACCGTATTCCTGGCAGGTGCCCTGCTGGCGATGGTCTGGCTGCTGGTCGCCAGCACCATGAAAGAACCACGCTACGTGAGCAGCCTGCGCGTAGAAATTCCAGGGGACATCGACATCAACGATGCGCTGAAACAGCGTCTTGAGGCCACTGAGGGCGTGAGTGAAGTGCTGATCGCCCCGGAAGAACGCAGTGCCTATATCAAAATAGACAGCAAAGTGACCAACCGCTTCGAAGTGGAGCAGGCGCTGAAAGCCTGAAAAAAAGCCCGGTTAAACCGGGCTTTTTCGTCTTAATCGCGGAAGTTTTTGAACTGGAACGGCTGCCCCAGATCGCCGCCACGGATCAGCGCCATTACGCCCTGCAGGTCATCACGAGATTTACCGGTGACACGGATCTCTTCGCCCTGGATCTGCGCCTGAACCTTCAGCTTGCTGTCTTTGATGAGCTTAACGATTTTCTTCTGCACCGCGCTCTCAATACCCTGCTTCAGTTTAGCTTCAACAAACCAGGTTTTACCGCTGTGTACGAACTCTTCCGGCACATCCAGTGAGGTACCTTCAATGCCGCGCTTCAGCAGCTTGGCGCGCAAAATATCCAGCAGCTGGTTAACCTGGAAATCAGACTCACTCAGCACCTTGATGGTCTTATTTGCCTCATTCAGGTCAAATGTTGCTTCAACGCCACGAAAATCGAAACGTGACTCAACTTCACGGCTGGCGTTTTCTACGCCGTTGCGGACTTCCTGGATATCAACTTCGGAAACAATATCGAAAGATGGCATCTTTTCTTCTCCCTTCATTTTTGTTGCGTTGCATAATACCCGCTACGAGGCATAACTCAACAGAAGCTTAGCTGACGGCGCTATACTTAGGCCGTAACACCTGGCGCAGTTGCAGGTGAGGAGGAACAATGAAAATTACAGTGCTCGGATGCGGAGCGCTTGGTCAGCTATGGCTGACTGCGCTATGCAAGCACGGACACGAGGTGCAGGGCTGGTTACGCGTCCCTCAGCCATACTGCAGTGTAAACCTGATTGGTGAAGACGGAAGTATCTTTAACGAATCCCTCACCGCGAACGATCCTGATTTCCTGGCGCAAAGCGATCTGCTACTGGTCACACTGAAGGCGTGGCAGGTTTCAGATGCGGTAAAAGCGCTGGCCGCCCAGCTCCCCCCCACCTCGCCCATTTTGCTACTGCATAACGGCATGGGGACGATTGATGAACTGAAAAATATCCCTCAGCCGCTGCTGATGGCCACGACAACCCATGCGGCGCGCCGGGATGGCAACATCATCGTACATGTCGCCAGCGGGATAACGCATATTGGCCCAGCTCGTGAGCAGGATGGCGACTACAGCTATCTGGCAGACACACTGCAAAAGGTGCTGCCGGATGTCGCCTGGCACAACAACATTCTCCCTCAACTGTGGCGCAAATTAGCAGTCAACTGTGTGATCAATCCGTTGACGGCTTTATGGGACTGTCCGAACGGCGAACTGAAAAACCATCCGCAGGAAATTGCCACGCTGTGCGCCGAGGTCGCCTCAGTGGTGGAGCGCGAGGGCTTGCATACCTCAGCAGACGATTTACGCTATTATGTCGAGCAGGTAATTGATAGTACGGCAGAAAATATCTCTTCAATGTTGCAGGACGTTCGGGCGTTACGCCACACTGAGATCGACTACATCACCGGCTATCTGTTAAAACGCGCCCGCGCACACGGCATTGCGGTGCCGGAAAACGCCCGCCTGTATGACCTGGTTAAACGTAAGGAGAGTGAGTATGAGCGCGTCGGCACTGGTATGCCTCGCCCCTGGTAGCGAAGAAATGGAAGCCGTCACCACTATCGACCTGATGGTGCGAGGCGGTATTGCGGTGACGACGGCAAGCGTTGCCAGCGACGGTAATCTGGCGATCACCTGTTCACGCGGGGTGAAAATACTGGCGGATGCCCCGCTGGTACAGGTGGCTGACGGTGATTACGACATTATCGTTCTTCCCGGCGGCCTGAAAGGAGCCGAGTGTTTTCGCGACAGCCCACTGTTAGTGGAAACCGTCAGGCAGTTTCACCTGTCTGGCCGCATCGTCGCGACAATCTGTGCCGCAGCCGGAACGGTGCTGGTTCCACACGATATTTTCCCGATCGGCAATATGACCGGTTTCCCGGCGCTGAAAGACCGCATTCCGGAAGACCAGTGGGTCGATAAACGCGTTGTCTGGGATCCGCGTGTCAACCTGCTCACTAGCCAGGGGCCGGGAACCGCGATTGATTTTGCGCTAAAGATTATCGACCTGCTGGTCGGGCGCGAGAAGGCGTATGAAGTGGCGTCGTCGCTGGTCATGCCGGCGGGAATTTATAATTACTACGAATAAAAGTAAAACGGCAACCACACAGGTTGCCGTTTCCTGGTTTTTCTCCCTCTCCCGTGGGAGAGGATCGGGGTGAGGGCAACATACCGCACTCCCCGGCAATGAACTACGGGCGATACACCTTCACGTTCGCAAAGCCCTGCTCACGCAGATACAGCGCCTGCAGACGGCTCATCACCCCACGCTCACACCACAGCAAATACGTTTTGCTCTGATCGAGATCGCCAAACTTCGTGCTCAGCTTGTAGAACGGCAGAGAAACCACTTCCACCCCTTCGACTTTCAGCGGTTTGTCATCCTGTTCGTCGATAGAACGGATATCCAGAATCGCATCGTTGGCACCAAAACCGCTCACGGTTTCAACTTCAACCACTTCCTGCCCGGTCTGCTGGGCAATATCGCGGATATCAATGTTGGACGCTTCCTCTACCACCTTCTCGAGGATCGCGAAATCGAAGTTCTCTTCTTCCGCTTCAATCTTCGCCTTCACCGCTTTTACGGTCGGACTTTTTGAGATCACACCGCAATACTCTGGCATGGTACGGGCAAAATCTTCGGTACCGATTTCACGCGCCAGATCGATGATATGTTCTTTATCGTGGGAGATCAGTGGGCGCAGGATCAGCGTATCAGAAACATTGTCGATAAGACGCAGGTTGGTCAGCGTCTGGCTGGAGACCTGGCCCAGCGCTTCCCCCGTCACCAGCGCCTGTACGCCGTAACGTTCAGCCACTTTGGACGCCGCGCGTACCATCATGCGCTTCAGCACGACGCCCATCTGGCCGTCGTCCACTTTCTCAAGGATTTCGCCAACCACCGGCTCGAAGTTGATCGCCACAAAACGCACGCGGTGGGAGCTGCCAAAGCGGTTCCACAGGTAATGTGCCACCTGACGCACACCGATTTCATGCGCTGCACCACCCAGATTGAAGAAGCAGTAGTGTACGCGGCAACCGCGACGCATCAGCATGTAGCTGGAAACGCCAGAATCGAACCCGCCGGAGATCAGCGACAGCACGTCTTCCTGAGTGCCGATCGGGAAACCGCCAATACCTTCGTAACGGCCTTTGACCAGCAGCAGGCGATCGTTTTCGATCTCCAGATTCACGGTCACGT
The DNA here is from genome assembly GCF_014103115.1 of Enterobacter sp. RHBSTW-00901. NCBI lineage: Bacteria > Pseudomonadati > Pseudomonadota > Gammaproteobacteria > Enterobacterales > Enterobacteriaceae > Enterobacter > Enterobacter sp. RHBSTW-00901. The sequence goes on along the minus strand of NZ_JABXPB010000001.1, from coordinate 3,913,929 downwards.
CCGGGTTAGTCAGACGTACGCGCGCAGTTTCCACGTGTTGGTTAAGACCGCCGCCAACGTAACGTTCCACTTCAATCGAGCTGAACTCGTGCTTGCCACGACGTTTCACGCGCACGCAGAAGGTTTTACCTTCGATCTGGTTGCGGTACTGTACCAGCGCTTTCTCGAAGATGTCGTGCATATCGCTGAACGGAACATCTTCCACTTCCAGAATATGATGAATACCCGGAATACGGGTCAGCGCGTCGCGAATATCCTGACGTTTGTTTTCGTCTTTCGCGCGAACTTCAACGTGATCCCAGTGACGCACCACGGCAAGCGTTTCGTCGTAGTGCTTTAATACGTTACGAATGTTCCCGGTGAGAATTTTAATAAAGCGCAAACGCACAGATTGGCTTTTGATGGTGATTTCAGGGAACAATTTAATGATAAACTTCATGGCGGCAATGTTTCTTAGGCAAGCTTGTTAAGGCTTGTAATGGAAAATAATATTACAGCCCACACCCGTGGCTGCATCCAGGCGCGCGAGTATATCACCATTGAGCGTTATTTGCTTCTCCGCCTGAGTCCGTTACCATGACAGGGCTAAAAATAGAAAGAGTCAAATTCACTATGCCGAAGAAGAACGACGCACCGGCCAGTTTCGAAACTGCGCTGAGTGAACTGGAGCAGATCGTCACCCGCCTTGAGAGCGGTGATTTACCGCTGGAAGAGGCGCTCAACGAATTCGAGCGTGGCGTGCAGCTGGCACGTCAGGGGCAGGTCAAACTGCAGCAGGCCGAGCAGAGCGTGCAAATCCTGCTGTCCGACAGCGAAGATGCTAAAACAACGCCTTTCACACCGGACGCCGAGTAAATGGATTTCGCCAACGAGCTTCAGGCGTGTGTGAATCGCGCCAACGACGCCCTGCGCCGTTTTATCGAGCCACAGCCTTTTCAGAACACTCCTCTGGTTGAGGCCATGCACTATGGCGCACTCTTGGGCGGAAAGCGCCTGCGTCCGTTCCTGGTCTATGCCACAGGCAAGATGTTTGGTATCAGCGATACTACGCTGGACGCCCCGGCAGCTGCCGTTGAGTGCATCCACGCTTACTCGCTGATCCACGATGATTTACCGGCGATGGATGATGATGACCTGCGTCGTGGTCAACCTACCTGCCATATCCGGTTTGGCGAAGCCAATGCCATTCTGGCGGGGGATGCCCTGCAAACGCTGGCGTTCTCGATTTTAAGCGATGCGCCGATGGTTGAAGTGAGTGACCGCGACCGTCTGGCGATGGTGTCCGAACTGGCGATGGCCAGTGGCGTCGCAGGAATGTGCGGTGGACAGGCACTGGATCTTGATGCAGAAGGGCGTCAGGTTAATCTGGAACAGCTGGAACGTATTCACCGCCATAAAACGGGGGCACTCATTCGTGCAGCCGTTCGCCTGGGCGCGCTGAGCGCAGGTGAACAAGGGCGAAAAGCCCTGCCGGTTCTGGACAGATACGCAGAAAGTATTGGCCTGGCATTCCAGGTTCAGGATGACATTCTGGATGTGGTGGGCGATACTGCAACATTGGGAAAACGTCAGGGTGCAGACCAGCAGCTTGGCAAAAGTACCTACCCCGCCCTTCTGGGCCTTGAGCAAGCCCAACGTAAAGCCCGGGACCTGATAGCGGATGCCCGCCAGTCGCTGAATCAGCTGGCTGCGCAATCCCTGGATACCTCGGCACTGGAAGCGCTAGCGGACTATATAATCCAGCGTGATAAATAAACTAAATATCTCGATGAGCCTTTGATGAGTTTTGATATTGCCAAATACCCGACACTGGCGTTAGTAGACTCCACCCAGGAGTTACGCCTGTTGCCGAAAGAGAGCCTGCCGAAACTGTGCGACGAGCTGCGTCGCTACTTGCTCGACAGCGTCAGCCGCTCCAGCGGTCATTTCGCCTCCGGGCTTGGCACGGTTGAGCTGACAGTGGCGCTGCATTACGTCTATAACACGCCGTTCGATCAGCTGATCTGGGACGTAGGTCACCAGGCATATCCGCACAAAATTCTGACCGGACGTCGCGATAAAATCGGCACCATTCGCCAGAAAGGTGGCCTTCACCCGTTCCCGTGGCGCGGAGAGAGCGAGTATGACGTGTTAAGCGTCGGCCACTCCTCCACGTCAATTTCTGCCGGTATCGGTATTGCCGTTGCCGCCGAAAAAGAGAACAAGCAGCGTCGCACCGTCTGCGTGATTGGTGACGGCGCAATCACCGCTGGTATGGCTTTTGAGGCCATGAACCATGCGGGAGATATCAAGCCGGACATGCTGGTTATCCTTAACGATAACGAGATGTCGATTTCCGAAAACGTCGGCGCACTGAATAACCATCTGGCGCAGTTGCTCTCCGGAAAACTTTACTCCTCACTGCGTGAAGGCGGCAAAAAAGTCTTCTCCGGCGTACCGCCAATTAAAGAGCTGCTCAAACGTACCGAAGAACATATCAAAGGTATGGTTGTGCCGGGTACGCTGTTTGAAGAGCTGGGCTTTAACTACATTGGCCCGGTCGACGGCCACGACGTGCTGGGTCTGATCACGACGCTCAAAAACATGCGCGACCTGAAAGGCCCGCAGTTCCTGCACATCATGACCAAAAAAGGGCGTGGTTACGAACCGGCGGAAAAAGACCCGATCACCTTCCACGCGGTACCGAAATTTGACCATACCAGCGGCTGCCTGCCGAAAAGCAGCGGAGGTATGCCGAGCTATTCGAAAATCTTTGGCGACTGGCTGTGTGAAACGGCGGCGAAAGACAACAAGCTGATGGCGGTAACGCCTGCCATGCGTGAAGGCTCCGGTATGGTGGAGTTTTCCAAAAAATTCCCTGACCAGTATTTTGACGTGGCGATTGCCGAGCAGCATGCAGTGACATTCGCGGCAGGCCTGGCAATTGGCGGCTACAAGCCGGTTGTGGCTATCTACTCCACCTTCCTGCAACGCGCCTACGACCAGGTTATCCATGACGTTGCCATTCAGAAGCTGCCGGTACTGTTTGCTATCGACCGTGCGGGTATCGTGGGGGCTGACGGTCAAACGCATCAGGGCGCATTTGATCTGTCGTTCCTGCGTTGCATACCGGACATGGTCATCATGACGCCGAGCGATGAGAACGAATGCCGTCAGATGCTATTTACCGGCTACCACTATCAGGACGGCCCAAGCGCAGTTCGTTACCCACGCGGCAATGCCGTAGGCGTTGAGCTGCAACCGCTGGAGAAACTGGCAATGGGTAAAGGCCTGGTCAAACGTCGCGGTCAGAAAGTGGCGATCCTGAACTTCGGTACGCTGATGCCGGAAGCAGCTAAGGTTGCCGAAACGCTGAATGCCACCCTGGTGGATATGCGTTTTGTGAAGCCGCTTGATGAATCCCTGATCCTGAGCATGGCTGAAGGCCATGACGTGCTGGTGACGCTCGAAGAGAACGCCATTATGGGCGGCGCGGGCAGCGGCGTGAACGAGGTACTGATGGCGAACCGTAAAGCTGTTCCGGTACTAAACCTCGGCCTGCCTGATCACTTCATCCCACAAGGTACGCAGGACGAGGCCCGTGCGGCCATCGGCCTGGATGCCGCAGGTATCGAAGCCAAAATCCGTACCTGGCTGGCATAACACCTTCCCCACTGCTCCTGTTAGACTTATTTTGTTAGCGGGAGCAGAGCGGAATTAATCAAGCCGTTGAACACATCGCCAAAGTAGCATTCAGTACCGCTCTTTAGTCATCGAGCCATCTTTTTTATCCATAACGTACATATTATCACCAACAAAAAATCTGATCTTATTACTTTCAGGAAATCTGAAAGAAACTTCAAGAAGAATATTTTTCTCAATACAGTTCTTCTCAGATGTCATATCAGGAAAACAGAAATAATCCTCTCTCGGTGAGTCCCGCAGGTATCCGTCCCCCACATCCCAGACCGTCAAAACAAATCTCTGCCCGGCGGGAATATTGTATTTTTTCTTAAGCATTTCCCGCTGAGATAACCACCAGTTAATTCGCCCCCGGTCCGTTAACGGGAAATGGTCAACGATAATATCGTCATAGCCCATCCTGTCAGTACTGCGATGGACATCTATGATTTTCACTGGATAAATAGAATCCCACAGACTAAAAACAATCACAGCCAAGGCAATCGCCATATAAATAAACCAGGATTTTTTCATATCATTATCGCTCCGATAATTTAATACTATCCAGTCGCGGTTTTTAATACCGAGCCTTAGTCATCGAGCCATCTTTTTTATCCATAATGTACTTATTACCACCGATGATAAAATTAACTTTATTTTTATCAGAATACCTGGCATCAACCTTAAGACGTTTATTTTTCTCAATACAGTTCTTCTCTGATGTCATATCAGGAAAACAAAAATAATCTTCTCGCGGAGAGTCCCGCAGATACCCCTCCCCCACGTTCCAGACCGTCAAAACAAATTCCTGCCCGGAGGGAATGTTATATTTATTCTTAAGCATATCCCGCTGAGATAGCCACCAGTTAATTCTCCCCCGATCCGTTAACGGGAAATGGTCAACGATAATATCATCATAGCCAGGGCGATCAGTACTGCGATGGACATCAATGATTTTCACAGGATAAATATCCTCCCAAAGACTAAAAGAAATCACAACTACTGCAATTGCCATATAAATAAACCAGGATTTTTTCATATCATTATCGCTCCGATAATTTGATACAGCCCAATCGCGGCTTTTAATACCGTGCCTTAGTCATCGAGCCATCTTTTTTATCCATAATGTATTTATTATCACCGATAATAAAATTAACTTTATTTTTATCAGAAAATCTGGCATCAACCTTAAGAAGGTTATTTTTTCAATACAATTCTTCTCTGATGTCATATCAGGAAAACAAAAATAATCCTCTCGCGGAGAGTCCCGCAAATACCCGCACCCCACATCCCAGACCATCAAAACAAATTCCTGCCCGGAGGGGATGTTATATTTTTTCTTAAGCATATCCCGCTGAGATAACTACCAGTCAATTCGTCCCCGATCCGTTAACGGGAAATGGTCAACGATAATATCATCATAATCAAATTTATCAGTACTGCGATGGACATCAATAATTTTTACAGGGTAAATATCATCCCAAAGACTAAAAGCAATCACAACTACTGCAATTGCCAGATAAATAAACCAGGATTTTTTCATATCATGATCGCCCCGTCAGTTTTACAGAAGCCTTGAAGTTCGTCACAAAAGGTTTAAATGAAAAGCAGTTGTATCGCTGAAGAACAAACCATATCCGAAAAAACCTGAAGCTTTGGTATAGTTTTTTTGTAATATCTTCTCGCCCCAGACCAAAATGATCCTGAGCTTCAAATAATATATCTGCTTCCCATCCTATCTGATATTGCTTAAAATTAAACATTACAATCCTCTGGAAATAGATATCATGGACAGTGATCCCCATCCCGTTAAATCTGTCTTCCAAATCATTAAACTTGGGCAATGTTCTTCTCGAAATTTCTTTGCGTACGTCCCAAATAAAATCGTGGCTACCAACTTGTTTACGCCTGTCACTCACATAAATATTAATTACCTTCCTGATAGCATCGATCGTAGTATTTCCATATTGTTTACCCCTAAGAAGATCAGAATATGCTCTGTTGAGTAACGCATTATAACCAAAAGGTCTGCCGTCTCCATGTTGAAAATGGTTAATCATCTCTCCTGTTAAACGTTTATATTGCCCGGAAGCAAACAACCCTGATAATTCCCTCATTTCATCAAAAAGTATACTGACGCATTCATCAGGGGTAATGCGTTGATCGTCTTTAGGGGAATACCCGGTAATAAATGGATAGCTAATTTTATCTTTGAAGGTCATCCTATAGGGATCGACTATAGTCGAAACATCGTTTAACCCTAATGATTGTAATTCTAAAGCAGACAGATCACTATGCCGCATATCATCTGTACTTGCATCATTAAATCTATTTTTTGTCTGAAATAGTATTTCGCAAGGAAAATTCATGTGGTACATACTCATCCCTCATAGTATACGAACCAACAATCCTATAACTTACATCCTCATTCCACGAATATCATACGCCAGACGGCAAGATAAAAAAATAATAAATAAATTAAATGGCAAAAATCACACAAATAACATTCACGCAATAAATAACCTCTCTCCAATATATCCATTAACCTAATTAAATTTGCGTTACGTTTTTTCAAGGAGATACGTAAATAGCCAGAAAATGCACATCATTATTCTGGACGGTAGGGTTATCACCGTTCGCAGTCAATAAAAGACTGAGCAGAAGTGGAGAATTCCGAACTTCATTACCTTCCACCTTACGACCCTAACCTGAATCGGATAGAGCGAATGCGGAAGTTAATGAATGAGCATGCCCGGAACAATCGTTATTTCAGTTATCCGCGAGAATTCAGAGATGAAACCTGAATCTTGAGGTTACATGGGGATGTATTAAACAGGACCGGCTCTAATTTAGGCAAAATGATCGTACCCTTTCCAGTCAAGTATCACTGGCGCGCCGTTACGAACAAACTGCAGCCCTTCGCTCTCAGGCATAATCTGCCCGATGCAGGTAAATTTCGCGCCAAGGTGGGCTAACGCCACATCCAGCGTCCCGCGGTTAAGCTCAGGGACGGTAAAGCACAGCTCGTAATCTTCCCCACCGGACAGCGCCCAGCGCAGGGCCTGCTCAGCGTCAACGTGACGGAGAAGTTGCTCTGATAGCGGGAACAGATCCAGGTCAACACGCGCCCCCACACCACTGGCCTTGAGAATATGGCCGAGGTCGGAGATAAGCCCGTCAGAGAGATCGATAGCCGAACTGGCGCGTTCACGCAGCGCCTGCCCCTGTAAAATACGTGGCGTTGGTCGCAGATGGCGTTTCAACAGATACGCCGCGTCGTCAGCATCTGCAACCGTTAAGCGATCCTGAAGAATCGCCAGCCCCGCCGCACTGTCGCCCGGCGTGCCGGTCACGTAGATCCAGTCACCCGGTTTTGCACCCGAGCGCTTCAGCGCGCGTCCAACCGGCACATAGCCGTGGATCGCCAGCGTCATCGACAGCGGCCCGCCAGTTGTATCACCACCAATCAGCTGCATATCATAGTAGTTAAGCTGCTCAAACAGCGCATCGCTGAAAGCTTCAAGCCAGGTTTCATCGACATCTGGCAGGGTTAAAGCCAGCGTTAACCACGCGGGATCGGCCCCCATCGCGGCCAGATCGCTCACGTTAACCGCCAGCGCTTTATACGCCAGATCGGCAGGATCGATATCAGGTAAGAAATGACGGCCGCACACTAAGGTGTCGGTGCTGATTGCCAGCGTCTGTTTTTCAGGAATATTGAGAAGTGCGCAGTCATCGCCAATGCCGGTTTCAACATCAAGACGAGAGGTTCTGACACGGTCAAAATAACGGGCAATCAGGGAGAATTCGCCGCAAGCCATACGTTATGCCTCAGCAAAGAAAAGAAAAAACCGGAGCCGCACTGCCGCCAGGGCAATGCGAGACTCCGGTTTGCGGATCACTTTTTGTGGGGACGGATCGCAGGTGCGGCTTTATCCAGCACGCCGTTAACAAACTTGTGGCTGTCTTCAGCACCGAAGGTTTTTGCCAGTTCGATCGCTTCGTTGATGGCCACTTTGTACGGCACATCATCACGTTTAGACAGCTCAAACAGCGCAATACGCAGCACTGCTTTTTCCACCTGGCCCAGCTCTTCGAGCAGACGGGACAGGTATGGTTTCATCAAACCATCGAGATACGCGCTATTAGTCGCCACTCCCGACAGCAGTTCACGGAAGTACAGAACGTCAACGTCTTTCACGTCCTGTTCTGACAGGAACTGGTATTCAACATCAGCGATGTCGTTCTGGGACAACTGCCAGGAGTAAAGTGCCTGGACGGCACATTCACGGGCGCGGCGACGAGCAGCAGGTTTCACGGAATTCCCCTTACAAAAAAATCAGGCCTTGATGGCTTTCAATACATTGATCATTTCAAGCGCGGTCAGTGCAGCTTCTGCACCTTTGTTACCGGCTTTGGTGCCAGCACGTTCGATGGCTTGTTCAATACTTTCGGTGGTCAGCACGCCAAACGCGACAGGAATTTCAGCGTCCTGTGCAACGTGTGCCAGACCATTGCTTGCACCGCCCGCAACGTATTCGAAGTGCGCAGTGCCGCCGCGAATAACGGTACCCAGCGCAATCACCGCGTCGTACTTACCGGTTTTTGCCAGCGCACCCGCTGCCAGAGGCAGTTCATAAGCACCTGGAACCCAAACAACAGTAATGTTGTCATCTTTAACCTGGCCGATACGTTTCAGGGCGTCAATCGCACCTTCCAGCAGGCTGTCGTTGATGAAGTTGTTGAAACGCGCAATGGTGATGGCGACGCGAGCGTCCGGGGTAGCTACAGCAGCTTCAATAATGTTCATACTCTTCCTTTACGGGTTCATTTAGCCCCGCAGGGGGGCGGATTTTATCATAATACTTTGCGCACTGCTTCCCTATTTCAGGAGCAATTACGCTGTTGTTAAATGGAGGCAAACATCCGGGCCAACAGGACGTATCTCGCTAAATTTGAGTTGTGGGGCATCAGCCAGTTTTTCAAGGCCAGGCAGCACAAACAGGCCGCGAGCATCGCTACCTAACAGTTTAGGCGCAACATAGACAACCAGTTCATCCACCAGCCCCGCCTGTAACATCGCGCCAGCCAGCGTCGGGCCCGCTTCTACCCAGATGCTGTTTACCTGTTGTTTGCCAAGTAACATCATCAGCACCACTAAATCGAGGTGCCCGTTGTGCTCCGGCACCATAATGCTGCGCACACCGTCTGGCCATGCCCGCGGATCCTCCTGCGTGCGGGCAAACCAGGTTTCACCCGGTTGCTGGACGATGCGGTGCTCAGGCGTCACACGGTTCTGGCTATCAATGACAATACGCAGCGGCTGGCGCAGGTTCTCCTGCGGATAAAGCGCCTGGGTATCGGCATTTAGCTCATTCCAGCGTACGGTCATAGCCGGATCGTCAGCCAGAACCGTTTCACTGCTGGTGAGAATAGCATGGCTTTGCGCGCGCAGACGTTGCACATCGCGCCTTGCCTGCGGGGAGGTGATCCACTGGCTTTCACCGTTCGCCATCGCCGTGCGACCATCCAGCGAGGCTCCCAGCTTAAGTTGAATATACGGGAATCCGGTGCGCATACGCTTCAGGAAGCCTTTGTTAATGGCTTCCGCGTCGCCCATCATCAGACCGTGACTGACGTCGATCCCTTCCTGCTGCAGACGGTACAGCCCGCGTCCGGCGACCTGTGGATTGGGATCCTGCATCGCCGCAACCACACGCGAGACACCCGCCGCAATCAGCGCTTCGCAGCACGGCGGCGTCCGCCCATGATGGCTGCATGGCTCAAGCGTCACGTAGGCTGTTGCACCGCGCGCTTTTTCGCCCGCCATACGCAAGGCATGCACTTCGGCATGCGGTTCGCCCGCGCGATAGTGGAACCCTTCGCCCACAATCTCGCCATCTTTCACGATAACGCAGCCGACGTTCGGGTTGGGATGAGTGGTAAAACGTCCACGCTGCGCCAGCTTCATGGCTCGCGCCATGTAAATCTCATCCTGCATGAGTTTAATCCTGTAAGCGGGCGATCTCTTCGCCGAACTCTTTGATGTCTTCGAAACTGCGGTATACGGAGGCAAAGCGGATATAGGCAACTTTATCGAGCTTTTTCAGCTGTTCCATCACCAGATTGCCAATCATTTTGCTTGGCACTTCGCGTTCGCCGGTTCCACGCAGGTGAGATTTAATATGGTTTAGCGCCATTTCAACGTCGTCAGCACTGACGGGACGTTTTTCCAGCGCCTTGAGCATCCCGCTACGCAGTTTCTCTTCGTTGAATGGCTCACGCACATCGTTACTTTTTACCACCCGTGGCATTACCAGCTCTGCGACCTCAAAGGTCGTGAAGCGCTCGTTGCACACCAGACATTGCCTACGGCGACGTACAGAAGACCCTTCGCCCACAAGACGAGAATCGATGACTTTGGTATCCACAGCGGAGCAGAATGGGCAATGCATACGGTATCCCTGTTATCCGGTTAACTGACTTTCATTTTACCCTGAACTGGCCTGACAACAAAGGAAGAGCTTTTTGAGACAAAGGATCTATGTCTGACGGGATCCAACTGGCTACCATTACGGAGATCCGTTATTTCAAGGAAATAAACGCAATGACAAGACGTTATCTAAGAATTCTCCTGGTGGGAAGCCTCTTCACCCTTAGCGCCTGCGCACAGCAAACTGAAGTCCGCCAGATGAAACAAAGCGTGAATACGCTTAATACGGCAATGGACAAACTGAACAAAGAGACGGTGAAGATCACCCAACAAAACGCACTGAATGCAAAATCCAGCCAGGGCGTTTACCTGCTGCCCGGAGCCAATACGCCCGCGCGTCTCAATAGCCAGGTTGGCACGCTGAAAATGTCGCTGGTCAACGTTGCGGCGAATGCCGATGGTACTCGCGCAACATTGCGCATTCAGGGCGAATCAAACGATCCGCTCCCGGCATTTAGCGGCACCGTAGAGTGGGGGCAGATCCAGGGCACTACAGAGAGCTATCAGGAAATTAACGTGAAAAACCAGCTATTCACTGCCCCGGCCAGCATACTGGCTCCGAGCGATGTTGATATTCCACTCCAGTTGAACGGCCTCACACCGGAACAATTAGGTTTTATTCGCATCCACGATATCCAGCCCGTCACGCAGTAACCCCCCTTTTTTAGCGGAGTGCAATGTCACTCCGCTAACATTTACATCCCGCAAAGATTGGCAACATAAATGTTTGCCGTTACAATCCCGCCGTCTAAAGTACGCAAACGTGAACGCAATCGATTACGTGCGTGAGAGAACTGTGAAACAACACATATTTTTGTGAGCAGGGATTCCTATAATAGGCTCCGCAGAAACACGAAATATTTAGAAACGCAAATCGCGCATTTTTCACTCCCGGAAGGGAATTTCAATCAGTGGCATGATTATGAAAAAAACATTACTTGCAGCCGGCGCAGTGCTGGCACTTTCCTCCTCTTTCACTGTTAACGCAGCGGAAAACGACAAACCACAGTACCTCTCCGACTGGTGGCACCAGAGCGTTAACGTAGTCGGCAGCTACGACACCCGTTTCGGACCACAGATCCGCAACGATACCTACCTCGAGTACGAAGCATTTGCCAAGAAAGACTGGTTTGATTTCTATGGCTATGTGGATCTGCCGGTCTTCTTCGGTGGTAACACCGATGCGAAAGGTATCTGGAACAACGGTTCCCCACTGTTCATGGAGATCGAACCGCGCTTCTCCATCGACAAACTGACCGGTACCGATCTGAGCTTCGGTCCGTTCAAAGAGTGGTATTTCGCGAACAACTACATCTACGACATGGGTCGTAACGATTCTCAGGAACAGAGCACCTGGTACATGGGTCTGGGTACGGACATCGACACTGGTCTGCCGATGAGCCTGTCCATGAACATTTACGCGAAATACCAGTGGCAGAACTATGGCGCATCCAACGAAAACGAGTGGGATGGCTACCGCTTCAAAGTGAAATACTTTGTGCCAATCACCAAGCTGTGGGGCGGAAACCTGAGCTACATCGGCTTCACCAACTTCGACTGGGGCTCCGATCTGGGTAGCGACAACTTCTACGATAATAACGGCAAGCACGCGCGCACCGGCAACTCTATCGCTTCCAGCCACATTCTGGCACTGAACTACGATCACTGGCATTACTCTGTTGTGGCGCGTTACTGGCACAACGGTGGTCAGTGGAACGACGACGCAAGCCTGAACTTCGGCAACGGCGACTTCAACGTACGCTCTACCGGTTGGGGTGGTTACCTGGTCGTAGGTTACAACTTCTAATCAGCGCGGGGCTGTGCGGGCTGATGCCCTCACCCTGCCCCTCTCCCACAGGGAGAGGAACAAACACGACAAACGGCAACACACGTTGCCGTTTTGCTTTTACCTTGCCACCCGGTTTTTTACTGCTTCACCTTGCGCAAAAAATCCGCCAGCGAACGATCCGCGCTCTCGCTAAACCGTCTCTCCGTCTGCACAATATTGAGACATCTGTCGAGCCGGAAACAGCGGTAATCGTCGCGCCGCTCACACCACGCCGCCAGCAACCAGCGCTCTCCCCAGAAGAACAGCCCCAGCGGCTGAACGTCGCGCTGTGAGAGCTGCCCGGCATCATCCCGATAATGCAGCGCAAGCACCCGCTGGGCTGAAATCGCCTGATGAATCATGTCAAAATCGCTGCGGGAGTGGTTTTGCACGCAAAAATCCGGTGCATAAATACGCGTCTGCTCCGCCTTTCGACGGCTCTCTTCCGGCAGGATCGCCAGTACCTTTTCCTGCGCGGACTCCAGCTCACGCGAAAGTGACTCCCCGCCCCAGGTTTTAAGCAGGCGGATCGCCACCATCAACGCCTCAGACTCCTTGCTTGTCAGCATCAGCGGTGGAAGATCAAAACCCGACATCAACCGGTATCCGCTCCCCGCCTCACCTTCCACCGGCACACCAGAAAGCGACAGGTCACGGATATCACGGTAAACCGTACGCTCAGAAATCCCCAGCCTGTCCGCCAGATGCGCTGCCGTTGTCAGCCGCCGGCCCCGCAGGATCTGCACAATCTGAAACAAACGGTCAGCGCGTCGGGTCATATTTTTTTCAGCTCTCAGGCGGGTTGATGAAGGCCGACACGATTACCTTCGCTGTCGGTAAACAGGGCAATGGTGCCAATACCGTGTGGCAACACCAGCGGGCCAAACACGCACTCACCACCTGCAGAAGCAATACGATCGAGCGTAGCCGCCAGATTGTCAGTATGCAGGTAAATAATAGCGCCCTGTTGAGACGGTGTAATGCCGTCAAATTTTGCCAGTGCGCCGCCGGTAACCGGATCTTCATGCGGGAAAACCGCCAGCTCAGCACAATCCATTTTTTCACGACGAAGAGTAACCTGCATTACCGGCTCATAAAATTTGATGGCGCGATCCATATCAGCGACCGGAATTTCAAACCAGTTAATAACGCTTTTCATACATCCTCCTGCCTGTTGTTTGGGTTCAGAAGGAGTCTACGACAGGGCTCCTGACAGCATACTGTCAGGAGTGTTTGTCAGGAGCAGACAAAAAAAATCCCGGCCAACAGACCGGGATTTTGATAACGCGAAAGACGTTGCCTTACGGCAGAATTGACGGCTGATCCGCCCCTTCTTTTTCAACTTTCTGCTGCAGCAGATGCTCACGCTTCATGCCGAGTTTCAGCGCCAGCGCGGATGCCACATAGATAGATGAAGCCGTACCGATAGACACACCGATTAACATGGTCAGCGAGAAACCTTCCAGCACCGGGCCACCGAAGAGATACAGCATCAGGATAACCATCAGAGTGGTACCGGATGTGATAAGCGTTCGGTGCAGCGTCTGGGTCAACGACACGTTAAAGATTTCGTACGGCGTACCGCGACGGATCTTACGGAAGTTTTCACGAATACGGTCAGATACGACGATACTGTCGTTCAGTGAGTAACCGATAACGGACATCAGGGATGCCACAATCGTCAGGTCAATCTCAATGTGGAACAGAGACAGTACGCCCATCGTGATCACCACGTCGTGCGCCAGGGCGATAACCACCCCCGCCGCCAGTCGCCACTCGAAGCGGAAACCAACGTACACAAGGATGGAGATCAGCGCCACCAGCAGCGCCATCGCACCGGTCTGCGCCAGGTCAGCACCCACGCTCGGGCCAACAAACTCAATACGCTTAACCGTCGCATTCTGGCTGGTCGTTTCGTTAATCACGCTAACGACCTTGCTGCCCAGCTCCTGGCTGCCGTTGGCATCGTGCACCGGTGGCATACGCACCATGATGTCGCGACTGCTACCAAAGTTCTGCAACAGTGGCTCTTCAAAGCCCGCTTTCTGCAGAGACTGGCGCATCTGGTCCATATCGACCGGTTTTTCCAGGGTGATTTCAATCACCGTACCACCGGTGAAATCAAGACCCCAGTTAAAGCCTTTCACGCCCATAATGACGATGGACAGAATCAGCAGTAAACCTGAAATGCCGAAGGCCCAGTAGTCCCAGCGCATAAAGTCCCAGACTTTACGGCCGTGGTTCAATTGTTCAACAGTATATTCCTGTGCCACAACGCACTCCTCAGATAGACAGCTTTTTGACGCGCTTGCCGCCGTACAGCAGGTTCACGATGGCACGGGTGCCGACAATAGCGGTAAACATCGACGTTGCAACACCGATACCGGTAGTAATTGCAAAGCCTTTGATCGCGCCAGTACCCACTGCATACAGGATAAGAACCTTAATCAGTGTTGTTACGTTCGCATCGAAGATGGAGCTGAACGCGCCTTTATAGCCTTCGTCGATCGCCTGCTGGATAGAGCGACCGTTGCTCAGTTCTTCTTTGATACGTTCGTTTATCAGTACGTTGGCGTCGACCGCCACCGCAAGGGTGAGGACGATACCTGCGATACCAGGCATGGTTAGCGTCGCCCCCGGCAGCAGGGACATAATACCGATGATCATCACCAGGTTCGCCACCAGCGCAGAAGTCGCAATCAGGCCAAACTTCTTATAGAAGAAGATCATGAAGAGGATAGACACCACCAGACCGGCCAGACACGCTTCCAGACCCTGCTGGATGTTCTGCATACCCAGGGTTGGCCCAATGGTACGTTCTTCAACAATCTGAATTGGCGCAATCAACGCACCAGCACGCAGCAGCAGAGAGAGCTGACGCGCTTCGTTCGGGTTGTTGATACCCGTGATACGGAAGCTGTTACCCAGACGAGACTGGATGTTGGCGATGTTAATCACCTCTTCCTCTTTCACCAGCACTGCACGACCGTTGGCATCTTTCTTACCGCTGTCTTTGTACTCCACAAACAAGGTCGCCATCGGTTTGCCGATGTTGTCCTTGGTGAAGTTAGACATGATGTTACCACCCGCGCTATCCAGCGAGATGTTAACCTGCGGCTGGTTGTACTCATCCTGGCTGGAGGTGGAGTCGGTGATGTGATCACCGGTCAGGATCACGCGTTTGTACAGCACAACTGGCTGACCTTCGCGCGTCTGCTTCACTTCAGAGTCACCCGGAATACGGCCTGCGGCAGCCGCTGACTGATCAACGTTAGAGTTAACCAGACGGAATTCCAGCGTCGCGGTTGCGCCCAGAATCTCTTTCGCACGCGCAGTATCCTGAATACCTGGCAGTTCAACCACGATACGGTCAGCACCCTGACGCTGTACCAGCGGTTCAGCCACGCCCAGTTGGTTTACACGGTTACGCAGAATGTTGATGTTCTGCTGAACAGCATATTCGCGCGCTTCTTTCATACGCGCGTCGGTCATTACCGCGCGCAGCTGGTTGCTGCCCTGAGAGGTAATCACCAGATCGCGGTGGCGTTGAGTCAGGTAATCTACAGCCTGATCGCGTGCCGCACTGTCGCGGAACGTGATGCTCATACCGTAGTTATCTTCTTTACGCACGGTGGTATACGCAATGCCTTTTTCACGCAGATCGCTGCGCAGGCTATCGATATTCTGTTCCTGCAGTTTGCCAAGCGCAGTGTCCATATCCACTTCCATCAGGAAGTGAACACCGCCACGCAGGTCAAGACCGAGTTTCATTGGTTCTGCATTCAAAGCAGCCAGCCAACGCGGAGTTGCAGGAGCAAGGTTCAGCGCCACGACATATTTATCACCCAGCACGCCCATCAGCGCTTCACGAGCGCGGAGCTGCGTGTCGGTGGTGTCGAAGCGAGCAAGAATCGCGCCCCCTTCCAGTGCCACAGACTTAGCGGTAATTTTTTCTTCTTGTAACGTTTTCTGGACCTGGATCAGCGTTTGCTCACTGGCGGCGACACCGCGCGCGCCAGTGATTTGAACAGCCGGATCCTCACCATACAGGTTGGGAAGCGCGTACAGCAGGCCGACGAGAATCACGACGACCAGCATGATGTACTTCCACAAAGGATAACGGTTTAACACGGCAGTTCCCTTTGGGAAAAGTTGGGATTACAGCGCCTTCATGGTGCCTTTCGGCAGAACGGCAGCTACGAAGTCACGTTTGATAACCACTTCAGTGGTGTCGTTCAGAGCGATAGCAATGTAGCCGTTGTCAGCTACTTTGGTCACGCGGCCCACCAGGCCACCATTGGTCAGCACTTCATCGCCTTTCGCAATGGAGCTCATCAGGTTTTTGTGCTCTTTGGTACGCTTCTGCTGTGGGCGCAGGATCATGAAGTAGAAGATCAGACCGAACACAACCAGCATCAGAATCAGAGACATCGGGCTGCCCTGCGCCGGAGCACCTGTTGCCGCTACCGCATCAGAAATAAAAAAGCTCATTCAAATTCCCTCATTATTAAAATTAATCAACGTTCAAAGGTGGAACATCCCGCCCCTGACGTTGGTAGAAATCGGTCACGAAGCTCTCTAATTTACCCTCTTCGATAGCCTTACGTAAACCAGCCATTAAGCGCTGATAATAACGAAGATTATGAATGGTATTGAGACGCGCGCCTAAAATCTCATTGCAACGATCGAGATGATGCAGGTACGCACGAGAATAATTGCGACAGGTATAGCAATCGCACCCGGAATCGAGCGGGCTGGTGTCACTCTTATGCTTCGCGTTACGGATTTTCACCACGCCATCGGTAACGAACAGATGACCATTCCGCGCGTTACGGGTCGGCATTACGCAGTCGAACATATCAATGCCGCGACGTACGCCTTCCACCAGATCTTCTGGTTTACCCACGCCCATCAGGTATCGTGGTTTATCCGCTGGGATTTGCGGGCAGACATGCTCCAGAATGCGATGCATATCTTCCTTCGGCTCACCCACAGCCAAACCGCCGACAGCGTAGCCATCAAAACCTATCTCTACCAGACCTTTAACGGAGATATCACGTAAATCTTCGTAAACACTGCCCTGAATAATGCCAAACAGCGCATTTTTGTTCTGCAGGGAGTCGAAACGGTCACGGCTGCGCTTCGCCCAACGCAGAGACATTTCCATAGAGCGTTTGGCGTAGTCCCAGTCCGCCGGGTATGGCGTACATTCATCGAAGATCATGACGATGTCGGAGCCGAGATCGTACTGAATCTCCATCGATTTTTCAGGATCGAGGAAAATCGGATCGCCGTTGATCGGGTTACGGAAGTGCACACCTTTTTCGGTGATCTTGCGAATATCGCCCAGGCTGAAGACCTGGAAACCGCCGGAGTCGGTCAGAATGGGGCCTTTCCACTGCATGAAGTCATGCAGATCGCCGTGCAGCTTCATGATCTCCTGACCAGGACGCAGCCACAGATGGAAGGTATTACCGAGGATAATCTGTGCGCCGGTGGCTTCAACTTCTTCCGGCGTCATCCCTTTTACGGTGCCGTAAGTGCCCACAGGCATAAACGCGGGGGTTTCCACCACGCCGCGATCAAACACCAGGCGACCGCGACGCGCGCGACCGTCGGTGGTATCGAGTTCAAATTTCATTTCTCTTCCTTTGTGCCAGAAAAACAGTCCGACACATTATTCAATGTCGCGGACTTATTCCCCGACACGCTCATTCAAAGCCTGCGGATTGTACGTGATAAACATCGCGTCCCCGTAGCTAAAAAAGCGATATTTTTGTTCTACCGCAGACTTGTAGGCAGCCATCGTGTGCTGATAACCCGCAAATGCGGAAACCAGCATAATCAGTGTCGATTCAGGCAGATGGAAGTTGGTCACCAGTGCATCAATCACGTTGTACTGGTAGCCCGGGTAGATGAAGATCTGCGTATCGCCGAAAAACGGCTCGATAAGCTCGTTTTTAGCGGCCTGCGCGGCACTCTCAAGTGAACGGACTGACGTGGTACCGACAGCGATAACGCGGCTACCGCGAGCTTTCGCGGCCAGAACAGCGTCCACCACGTTCTGAGGTACTTCGGCATACTCAGAGTGCATGATGTGATCTTCAATGCTGTCCACGCGCACTGGCTGGAAGGTTCCTGCGCCCACGTGCAGCGTCACGAAAGCCATCTCCACACCTTTTGCACGCAGTTTTTCCAGCAGCGGCTCATCAAAATGCAGGCCTGCGGTTGGGGCTGCCACCGCGCCAGGCTTCTGGCTGTAGACGGTTTGATACAGCTCCCGGTCGGCCTCTTCGTCCGGACGCTCAATGTATGGCGGCAACGGCATGTGGCCGATGGTGTTCAGGATATCGAGCACCGTACGCTCATCATCGAACGCCACTTCAAACAGCGCATCATGGCGCGCGGTCATGGTCGCTTTGATGCTCTCATCATCGCCCAACAGCAGCTCAGCACCCGGTTTCGGAGCCTTAGACGCGCGAATATGTGCCAGAATACGTTTATCATCGAGCATACGTTCGACCAGCACTTCAATCTTACCGCCGCTGGCTTTACGGCCAAACAGACGCGCCGGGATCACGCGGGTATTGTTAAAAACCAGCAGATCGCCAGGGTTGAGCTTGTCGAGCAAATCGGTGAAAGTACCGTGCGTCAGCGCGCCCGTAGGCCCATCCAGTGACAGCAAGCGGCAGCTACTGCGCTCAGGCATTGGATAGTGAGCAATCAGGGATTCAGGTAATTCAAAGGAGAAATCGGCGACGCGCATGACGTATACTCGTGACTTAAAAACAGGCGGCATAGTCTAGTGCTCACACTCTTTTGCTGCAACAACTAGCCGCCCCCGGACAGATAAAACGCATGAATTTTCTCGCTCACCTGCATCTTGCTCACCTTGCTAACAGCTCCCTTTCCGGTAATTTGCTGGCCGATTTCGTGCGCGGTAACCCCGCAGAGTCGTATTCCCCTGAGATTGTTGACGGGATCTTTATGCACCGCCGCATTGACGTGTTAACCGATAATCTGCCGGAAGTGACGGAAGCCAAAGCGTGGTTTCGCCCCGAAACGCGCCGCGTAGCACCGATCACGCTCGACGTGATGTGGGATCATTTCCTGTCACGCCACTGGGCGCAGCTTTCGCCGGAAATGCCGCTACCCGAGTTCGTACACTATGCCCACGCGCAGGTGTCGATCATTTTGCCGGACTCGCCACCGCGATTTGTGAATCTGAACAACTATCTGTGGTCAGAGCGCTGGCTGGAACGTTATCGTGAGATGGATTTTATCCAGAACGTGTTGAACGGAATGGCGAGCCGCCGTCCGCGTCTTGATGCGCTACGTGATTCATGGCATGACCTGGATGAACACTACGACGCGCTGGAAACGCGCTTCTGGCAGTTCTACCCGCGCATGATGACGCAGGCGAAAAACAAACAGCTCTGAATACACGTCATCCTTTAAGCCGCCTCTACGTTGGCTACGCCTGCTCACCCCGGGAGCTTACTTAAGTAAGCTCCCGGGAATTCCCGCTTTGATGCAACTTGAATGATTTTGTGTATAGAAAGAGCATTGATAGGCGAAAGCTTGCTGAACGATTGTCAGTGCCTCTTTGTCTTATTGATGGACACTCTCTATACTGGCCGCGTTGCGTTCCAAATAACCTTAGTATCTACAGGAGAATCATATGGTTCTGGTAACTCGTCCGGCTCCGGATTTTACAGCTGCAGCAGTTCTGGGCAACGGTGAAATCGTTGAAAACTTCAACTTCAAACAGCACACCAACGGTAAAGCGACCGTTCTGTTCTTCTGGCCAATGGACTTCACCTTCGTTTGCCCGTCTGAACTGATCGCGTTCGACAAACGTTACGAAGAATTCCAGAAACGTGGCGTAGAAGTGGTTGGCGTCTCCTTTGACTCTGAATTTGTACACAACGCATGGCGTAACACCCCTGTCGACAAAGGCGGCATCGGTGCGGTGAAATACGCAATGGTTGCGGACATCAAACGCGAAATCCAGCAGGCTTACGGTATCGAACATCCGGACGCTGGCGTTGCGCTGCGTGGTTCCTTCCTGATCGACGCGAACGGTATCGTTCGTCACCAGGTTGTGAACGATCTGCCGCTGGGTCGTAACATTGACGAAATGCTGCGCATGGTTGACGCGCTGCAGTTCCACGAAGAGCACGGCGAAGTGTGCCCGGCTCAGTGGGAAAAAGGTAAAGAAGGTATGGCTGCATCTCCGGAAGGCGTTGCTAAATACCTGACCGAGAACGTATCCAGCCTGTAATCGGCACGGTGTACGAAGAAGGCCCGCAAATGCGGGCCTTTTTGTTTAGAACGCGAAGCAAGAACAGCCTAACACGCCCCAGAACGCCTGCTCATCCGATACCGGAATATCCGACTGACGGGCAATCCCATGCGCGTGACCGTGCACCCCACAACTGCCAATGCACTGGTGCATCTGTACCACCGCACCCACTTTACTCGCCACTGGCGGTGCAGAGCGGTAATGTCCAGGCACTTTCACCACCGGTGACCACTCCGGTACAACCGGGATTGGCGGCGGTGACAGCGGGCTGAAATGTCCTGCGGCATATACCACTTTACCGTCGACCACCGTCAGCACCGATTCAATGCCCTTAATGTCCTCTTCCGGCACGCTGAAATAGTCTTTCGACAACACCACCAGATCCGCCAGCTGTCCTTCGACCAGACGGCCTTTTTTGCCCTGCTCGCTGGAGAACCAGGCGCTGCCTGCAGTCCACAGCTCCAGCGCAACATCGCGCGGCAGACGGTTATTGTCGTCGTACATCGCCAGCCCGCCCACGGTACGGCCAGACACCAGCCAGTAGAGCGCCGTCCACGGGTTATAGCTCGCCACGCGTGTGGCGTCCGTACCTAACCCTACCGGCACATCCAGCTCCAGCATTTTCGCCACCGGCGGGGTATGCTTCACCGCCTCTTTGCCGTAGCGGTCAACAAAATACTCGCCCTGGAAGGCCATACGGTGCTGCACCGCAATCCCACCGCCAAGGGCTTTAACTCGTTCGATATTGCGCTCGGTAATGGTTTCCGCGTGGTCGAAGAACCAGTGCAGGCCGTTGAACGGAATATCACGGTTCACCTTCTCAAACACATCCAGCATGCGGCTGATCGATTCGTCGTAGGTAGCATGCAGACGGAACGGCCAGCGGTTTTCCACCAGATGGCGTACCACGCGTTCCAGCTCGTCTTCCATACCTTCCGGTAAATCCGGGCGCGGCTGGAGGAAATCTTCAAAATCTGCCGCCGAGAAGACCAGCATCTCACCCGCGCCGTTGGCCCGGTAGAAGTCGGTCCCCTGACCCGGCTTAAGCATATCGGTCCAGCGTTCAAAATCTTCCAGCTCCTGCTTCGGCCGCTGGGTAAAGAGGTTATAGGCGATACGCACCGTCATCTGCTCTTTGGCGTGCAGTTCAGCGATCACTTCATAATCTTCCGGGTAGTTCTGGAAACCACCACCGGCATCAATGGCGCTGGTCAGCCCCAGACGGTTCAGCTCACGCATAAACTGACGCGTCGAGTTTACCTGCTGCTCAATGGGCAGTTTCGGCCCTTTCGCCAGCGTAGCGTAGAGGATCATCGCATTCGGTTTGGCGATCAGCATCCCGGTTGGGTTACCGTTGTTATCGCGTACAATCTCCCCACCCGGCGGGTTGGGCGTCTCTTTGGTGTAGCCGACTGCTTTCAGTGCCGCGCGGTTGAGCAGTGCACGGTCGTAAAGATGGAGTACAAACACCGGCGTGTCAGGTGCGGCCTCGTTGAGTTCTTCGATAGTCGGCATCCGGCGCTCGGCGAACTGGAACTCGCTCCAGCCGCCAACCACCCGTACCCATTGCGGTGACGGTGTACGATCGGCCTGATCTTTCAACATGCGCAGTGCATCCACCAGTGATGGCACACCTTCCCAGCGCAGCTCCAGGTTGTAATTCAACCCACCGCGGATCAAGTGCAGGTGCGAGTCGTTCAGTCCAGGGATCACCGTGCTTCCCTTTAAATCGACGACCTGCGTTCCCTGCGTCGCATAGCTCATGATGCGATCGTGGTTGCCCGTGGCAAGGATCTTGCCGTTGGCGATCGCCACCGCTTCCGTAAGCGGATTTTCGCGATCGAGTGTGTGGATCTTACCTTTGGTTAAGATCAGTGTGGCAGTGTGAGACATAACGTACTCCTTTGAGCCGAATCAGGCTTTTTTTAGCCATCCGGCAAACAGACGGGTCACGATGGGCATCCAGAGCCAGACCACCAGCGCGACCACACAGGCATCGTTAATCAAATGCAGCAGAAGTGAGCCTTTCAGGCCAGGAAGCAGCGCACCGGTCACCAGCGGCACGATGTTGGTACTGGGAAAGATGACCAGCAGCGTGATAAGAAACTGTTTCCACTGCTTTGGCTTACGCACATGCGGCTCAGGCGGTGTAAACCAGAACGCCGCTTCGGTACGTACTTCGGTTTTATCGCCTTCAGCCAGCAGCGGTTCAATCTCTTTAACCAGCGCGTTGCGGGTCTCGGACTGCGTCCACGCGTAGAGATGTTCAATGGTGTCGAAGCGGATAATCACCGTCCACAGGTTTTGCCCTTCAGACGGACGGATTACGTTCGCACCAAGATGGCCGGAAAATTCCGCCGCGACAGGCATAATCTTGCCCAGCCACTGTTCATATCGCTCAGCTTGTCCCGGAAGTAACATATGGGTGATCACCAGCGTCACATGTGATGTTTGCGCCATAAAAGTTCCCTGGTCATTGATGGGCGGGAGAACCCCGCCCTGAAAGGTTTACGCTTTGCGCTCTGGCGCACCGTGAACGAGGGTATAGGCATAATCGACGCCCATGCCGTAAGCCCCGCTGTGCTCACGTACCAGGTCCATTACCGCGTCGTAGGTTCCTTTGCGTGACCAGTCGCGCTGATACTCCAGTAGCACCTGCTGCCAGGTCACTGGCACAGCGCCCGCCTGCACCATACGGTCAATGGCACGCTCGTGGGCATCAACGGAGGTACCGCCAGAGGTATCCGTCACCACATAGACTTCGTAACCTTCATCCAGCGCCATCAGTGCCGGGAAGGTCAGGCACACTTCCGTCCACAGGGCTGAAATGATGAGTTTTTTACGGCCCGTCGCTTTGACTGCCGCAACAAACGCATCATCTTCCCAGGAGTTCATGGAGGTACGTTCAATCGGTTTTACATCCGGGTGAACCGCCAGTAATTCTGGCCAGATATAGCCACTAAAGCTTTTCGTTTCTACCGATGTGTAGATAACCGGAACATCAAAAATTTTGCCTGCTTTTGCCAGCGCAACCGTATTATTCTTCAATAATTGACGGTCAATATTGGCCACACCAAAGGACATTTGCGGTTGGTGATCGATAAAAATCAATGCGGAGTTGGATGGATCAATCAGTTCACGAATAGACATAAAAGTACCTTTTAATCAATTAGTTAAAAGCCAACGGTTTGTGTGCTATATGAGAAAGGGCCCTGACTGATAAAGCAAATTGAGTATAGCGAGATTTGATTGAGAGAATATTAAAGATATTTGTCCCCTCTGTTGAATTTAACCGAACAACTTAGGGGAAATATTCTGCAACCGGCATAAGTACCGGTTGCAGATGAGGATTAATGACCGAACCAGACTGACGCGGAAATAGCAGGCAGAGAGAGTATCCCCTCCTGAATAGCACCTTTGCCCTCTTTCAACTGCCACGCCTTCACGTTCAGCAGCGGAGAGCTATCCAGCACCACTTCGCAGGCTTCACCCCGGTTAATGGCTACCAGCACACGCTGCTGGTTATAGACGCGGGCAAACACCACCACGTTATCGTGGGCGTATACCACCTGACAGCCGCCGTAGCGCAGAGCCTGGTTCTGTTTACGCAGTTTCGCCATGCGCTGATACAGACGGAGCAGCGCTTTGTCCTGTTTTGCAGGCTCCCACGGGAAGGTTTTACGGCAGAACGGGTCGTTATTGCCGTCCAGGCCTACTTCATCCCCATAGTAAATGCATGGCACGCCTGGCCAGGTAAAGAGCCAGGTGACGGCCAGCGGCAGACGTGCCACATCCTTGCCGAGCAACGATTTAAAGCGTGCAGTATCGTGGCTATCCAGCTGGTTGAACATACGTAGCTGTTGCTGATGTGACAGGCTGGCACGGTAGTTATCCATCCACACCATGCAGGTTTCCGCGTCGATATGCTGCGGATCGTAGGAGATGTCAGTATTCGCAAGGAAGCCCCACAGCGGGAAGGTAAAGCCGCGATAGTTCATCGCCGCATCTTCCGCATCGGCCTGCAGCCACTGACGCGCATCACCAAAATGCTCGCCAAAGACAAACGCCTCCGGCTGTGCAACTTTCGCGGAACGGGTGATCCCGGCGACATGCTGAAGGTTGTTACGCGCCCCACCGCCTTCCCCCAGCATATGCACCACATCCAGCCGCCAGCCGTCCATGTTCCACGGCGCGTTCAGCCAGTGGCGCACGATACTGTGTTCACCGCCGTAGATTTCGTTGACCAGAGAAGGCGACTGGAAATCCAGTTTCGGCAGGCTCGGGTAACCCAACCAGTCGAGCGCACGGCCATCTTCGTTAAAGCTGTACCAGTCGCGCTGAGGTGAATCCGGGTTGTGGCATGCCCCTCCCATCAACGGGTTATGGCGGTCAAACCAGGCATGAGAATCACCGCTGTGGTTGAACACACCGTCCAGAATCAGGCGCATGCCTTCATTTTTTGTGTTCTCTCTCAGGCGCAACAGCGCCTCATCGCCGCCAAACTGCTCGTCGACGTGGCGATAATCTTCAGTATCGTATTTATGCACGCTTGGGGCTTTAAACACCGGGTTCAGGTACAGCGCCGTGATGCCGAGTTTTTTCAGGTACGGGAGTTTTTCGCTGATACCGTCGAGATCGCCGCCGTAAAACGTCGACCCTCCTGCCCGATCGGTCAGCGGTTCATCCCAGTCTTTCAGGACAATGTCGTGGCCTGCCGCGTGGTGGTAATAGATCTTATCCTGCTGTGCAGTACGCGTTGTGCTGCGCGCGAAACGATCCGGGAAGATCTGGTAAAAGACCTGATCGTTGACCCATTGCGGGCCATTATCCGGGCAATCAACGGCAAACTGCTCCAGCCGTGCGGGCGGAAAACGGCTAAACCCCTGCGGGGCAAACCACAGCTGACGGTTGTTCCACAGCAGTTTGAAACTGTAGCGACGGCGCGGCTGTCCGCTACTTAAGTCGATCCTGGCCTGCCACGCCGTCACTCCAGGCTGCGGCTGACTGCGCTGCTTGTGCATCGTCAGCGACGTTTCTTCATTATCCACTTCGGCGCGCAGCGTCACGCGTTCAGGCTGATTTTCTCCCGCCAGCCAGAGCGTAATCACAAGGTTGTCTTTGCTTTGCTTAACAAATGGGGCAACCGGAAGGTGCCAGGCGTTTAACATCACGAATCCCCTTTGATGAAATTGACGTCACCTTGCCACAGGGTGATTAAGGTTAGCTCATCATGATGTGGTTTATTGGGGGAGGAGGACGGGGGAGGAGGTAAAATAACCCTCTCCCACAGGGAGAGGGAAAAGGGAATTACTGTGCTTCAGCCAGCTGACGGTCGCGGCGACATTTAAACATCCAGCCCACCAGCAGCAGGGCAATCCACGCGAAACCGACGTACAGGGAAATACGGGTATCCGGGTGATAGCCAATCAGGGCAATGATAAAGACCAGGAAGATAAGCCCAGCTACCGTCGTTGGCACGCCGCCCGGCACTTTAAACTTCAGCGCTTTCACATCGGACGGCGACAGACGGCGACGGAACGCAATCTGCGACAGCAGGATCATGATCCACACCCACACCGTTGCGAAGGTCGCCAGCGACGCAATCACCAGGAAGACGTTCTCCGGCATGATGTAGTTCAGATACACCGAGAACAGCAGCGCAACGGTCATCACCACCACGGTCACCCACGGCGTACCACGACGTGACGTTTTGGCAAACACCTTCGGTGCACTGCCCTGCTCCGCCATCCCGTGCAGCATACGGCCCACGCCGAAAACATCACTGTTGATCGCCGAAAGCGACGCGGTCAGCACCACAAAGTTCAGAATGCTGGCAGCAAACGCGATCCCCATGTGCTGGAAGGTCAGCACAAACGGACTGCCGTTGGTGCCCACCTGGTTCCACGGGTAGATAGACATGATGACGAACAGCGTACCCACATAGAACACCAGAATACGCATTGGCACCGAGTTGATGGCACGCGGAATGGATTTCTCCGGATCTTTCGCTTCGCCAGCGGTAATCCCGATAATCTCAATACCACCGTAGGCAAACATCACCATCTGTAGCGACATTACCATTCCGAGCCAGCCGTTACTGAAGAAGCCACCGTTGCTCCAGAGGTTATGGATACCGGTCGGTTGACCACCGTTACCGATCCCCCAGATGATGATACCGAAACCGGCGATAATCATGATGATGATGGTGGCAACCTTGAAGAAGGAGAACCAGAACTCCAGCTCACCAAACACTTTCACGCTCATCAGGTTGACGGCGCAGATGATCAGCACCACGCTCAGCACCCAAATCCAGTGCGGTACCGCCGGGAACCAGACGCCCATGTAAATGCCAAACGCCGTCACGTCGGCAATGGCCACAATCAGGATTTCAAAACAGTATGTCCAGCCAGTGATAAACCCGGCCAGCGGGCCTAAGTTTTCCTGCGCATAACGCGAGAACGAGCTGGCGGAAGGGTTGTGAACCGACATCTCCCCCAGCGCGCGCATGATGATATAGGCCGCTACGCCGCCAATGATGTAGGCCAGCAGAACGCTTGGGCCAGCCATTTTAATGGCATCTGCGGAGCCATAAAAAAGGCCGGTACCAATTGCAGAGCCCAGCGCCATAAAGCGAATGTGGCGAGTGCTTAGCCCGCGTTTGAGTTTGTTAGTGCTTTCCATTTAAATCTTGCCATTCAACACGAAAAAAACAAAAAACCACGGGGCCTTAAGCCCCGTGGTTAAACAGTTTGTTGCCGTTGATTAATGAGCGTTCGATGCGACCTGACGCCCTGCAGCACGATCCCAGATAATGGCCAGAACCAGTGCAACAACGGTTGGCATCAGCCAGGCCAGCCCCTGTTCGGACAGCGGCAGACGCTGTGTCCAGGCAGGCAATATTGCACTGAATGCTGATGCTTTAATTCCGTCAAGGATACCAAAAATCAGGCTAATAAACATGGCTGGCGCAATAATTCGCGAAGCATTATTCCACCACGGGCGGGTGAAGCTCAGCACCACCAGCACGATACACGGCGGATAGATAGCCGTCAGCACCGGGATAGAGACCTGAATCAGGTGGCTCAGCCCCAGGTTTGACACCGCCATAGAGAAGATACCCAGGATAAACACCAGCGTACGGTAAGAGAGTGGCAGATACTGCGCGAAGAACTCCGCACACGCACAGGTCAAACCAACCGCCGTCACCAGGCACGCCAGGAAAATCAGTACCGCCAGCAGCAGGCTACCCGCTCCGCCGAAGGTGTGCTGTACGTAAGCATGCAGGATTGCCGCACCGTTCGCGTTCTGATCCACCAGCATCGCGCTATCGGAGCCCAGACGGAACAGCGCCAGATACAGCAGCGTCAGGCCAACACCGGCCATCAGGCCCGCCCAGATAGTGTAGCGGGTCAGCAGACGTGCTTCGGTCACACCACGGGAACGCGCGGCGTTAACGATAACGATACCAAACACCATCGCGCCCAGCGTATCCATCGTCAGGTAGCCGTTCACAAAACCGTTAGAGAAGGCTGCGTTTTTGTACGCGTCCATCGCCTCGCTGATAGGGCCAACCGGCCAGATGATGGCGGCAACAGCCAGCACAATCAGCGCCACAATTTTCATTGGTGCAAGAAAGTTACCCACGGTATCCAGCAGTTTGCCCGGATAGAGGGAAACCAGAATCACGATAGCAAAGTAGATCAGGCTATAGATAAACAGCGGCATCGCACCATCACCGGTCAGCGGGGCAATCCCCACTTCGAAGGAAACGGTCGCGGTACGTGGCGTCGCAAACAGCGGGCCAACGGCCAGGTAGCAGACGGTTGCCAGCAGGACACCCGCCACTTTGCCAATTGGCGTGCTGAGGCTGTCGACACCGCCGCCAACTTTCGCCAGCGCGATAACGGTCAGCACCGGCAGACCCACGGCAGTAATCAGGAAACCAAACGCAGCTGTCCAGACGTGTTCACCAGCCTGTAAGCCAACCATTGGAGGGAAAATGATGTTGCCTGCGCCAACGAACAGCGCAAATGTCATAAAGCCCAGCGCGATGATGTCACGCGATTTTAAGTGATGGGTCATAAAACCTTACTGCCTGTGGATGTGGTGTTGAAAACATTGAGATTTTCGCTCTCCCCTGGCGGGACAATACAGCGGAAAATTTGCTCAATTTCAGCGGGAAATGCTCCCGTCCTGGCGTGGAGAAGAATAGTTTTTCGATTTACCACGCAAATACAGTCGCTATGACAGTATCTGGGGGCAATTTAAACGCTTATAACGTTTAAAGGCAAGGTGGGATCGCAAAACCAGAACAAAATGCCAGCATGAAAAAACCAACCAGAATAATACGCTAATTATAAGAAAAACCCACGGCTAATCATGCGAACAAAAAAGCATCAGGCGTATAAAATTCATTCGTGTTTCACCTGACTGCAAAGCAAACGGGCCAGCAATAGCTGACCCGTGGAAAGGTAAGATGACACACCTGCTGTCAGGCGATCTTTTTGGCAATTAATCGTTCCGGGATAACGAAACTGAAGCGGGTTCCCTTCCCAATCGTGCTTTGAATATCAAGACGGCTTTCATGATGATTAACCGCATGTTTCACAATCGCCAGCCCCAGACCACTTCCCCCGGTCTGCCGCGAGCGCGCCTTATCCACACGGTAGAAGCGCTCCGTCAGGCGCGGAAGATGTTCAGGTGCGATCCCCGGCCCATTGTCCTCGACGCTAAACTCAGCGCCCGTCGGAAGATGCTGCCAGCGCACCACAATATGTGTCCCCTCCGGGGTATGATTCACTGCGTTATACACCAGGTTAGAAATGGCACTACGCAGTTCATCTTCACTGCCGAGCACTTTCAGGTTGTTATCGACCTCAAACGTCAGCTGATGTTTTTTATGGCTCAGGGTCTGTGCTTCACGCTCCACCACCCGCAGCATCATCGGTACATCAATGGTGTCATTCAGCGCGAGCGTGGGTGCGGCTTCAATTTTCGATAACGTCAGAAGCTGTTTGACCAGCCCTTCCATCCGGTGCGTTTGCTCACGCATCGTGTGCAGCGCTTTCTCGCGCGGTGCGCCTTCGAGAATTTGCTCCTGCATCACTTCCAGGTAACCCTGCAGCACCGTCAGCGGCGTGCGTAACTCGTGGCTCACGTTGGCAAAAAAGTTGCGCCGAGCTCCTTCCAGCTGGTGCATCTGGGTAACGTCACGCGCCACCATCAGCCACTGTCGTTCGCTGTACGGCATCACGCGGATCTCCAGATGGCGACCGCTGTTGAGCCTCAGGTTATGCGGACGCGTAAAATCACGCTTTTTCAGATACAGCGTGAACTCCGGGTAGCGCAAAAGGTTGAGGATGTTCTGACCGTTATCATCCGGCCAGCGCAGGCCTAGCAGCTGTTGCGCCAGGCCATTACACCAGAAGATCGTCCCCTCTTCGGTGGTCAGAATGACCGCATCCGGCAGTGACTCCGCGCCACTGCGAAAACGTTTGATCAGGCTGCCCAGCTCACGGCGGCGCTTTTTATTACGCATCTGCATCTGGTGCAGACCGTAAAGCAGCGGTTCCCAGCTTCCGTGCCCCGGCGGAGGTGTCATACTTCTGTCCACCCACAGCCACCAGGAGAGGCGCAGTAAGTTCCAGAAATGCCAGATCAGCAACCCGGTGACAGATACCAGCAGAAACCACGGTAAATATCCAACGAAGGCCCCCAGAATGAAGGCCGGTATACAACATAAGATCAGTTCAAAGACGAGCCTTTTCCATGACAGACGTTCCAGCACGCGTCACACTCCTGTCATTGTTCAGAAACGGGTAGAAAAACGATAACCCGTACCACGGACCGTCTGTACCATGCGATCGTGGCCGCTCAGTTCCAGCGCTTTACGCAGGCGGCGGATATGTACGTCAACCGTCCGGTCTTCGACATACACGTTAGTTCCCCAGACGTTATTCAGCAACTGCTCGCGGCTGTAAACGCGTTCAGGGTGAGTCATAAAGAAGTGCAGGAGTTTAAATTCGGTAGGCCCCATATCGAGGGGATTTTCGCCGGTCATGACGCGGTGTGAGGTTGGGTCAAGGCTCAGGCCCTGCATCTCAATCACCTCTTCCACCGCCATCGGTGAAATTCGGCGCATCACGGCCTTGATGCGGGCGACCAGCTCTTTCGGCGAAAATGGTTTGGTAATGTAATCGTCCGCGCCGGTTTCCAGACCGCGCACGCGATCTTCTTCTTCACCGCGCGCCGTCAGCATGACCACCGGAATGTCACGGGTCATCGCTTCACGTTTAATGTGCTTGATAAACTGCAACCCGGACCCACCGGGCAACATCCAGTCAAGCAGAATCAAGTCGGGCCAGGGCTCATTCAGCTGGTTCACCGCGCTGTCATAATCTTCCGCTTCAACCGGCTGAAAGCCATTTTGTTCGAGCACGAAGCACACCATTTCACGGATCGGAGCTTCATCTTCTACGACCAGAATACGTCTCGCCATACTTTGCCCTGTCTTATCTTATTTAAGTTACAAGTTTGTAATGCGGCGTCATTATGCGTCAGATTTATGACAGATTTATGAAAAACATTACCACCAGAAATGGCAAACTGTTGTTTTATTACAGCGGTTATTTTCCGTTCCCTGAAAGTTTATAATCCTGCTTTCCATTTTTTGCCACGGATCTCTTATGCGCATACTTCACACCTCGGACTGGCATCTGGGTCAAAATTTTTACAGTAAAAGCCGCGCCGCTGAACATGAAGCATTCCTGAACTGGTTGCTGGACACAGCCCGGTCGCACGAGGTGGATGCGATTATTGTGGCAGGCGATATCTTTGATACCGGATCACCACCCAGCTATGCGCGAGAACTGTATAACCGTTTCGTGGTTAACCTGCAGCAGACGGGCTGCCATCTGGTGATTGTCGCCGGTAACCACGACTCCGTAGCGACACTGAATGAATCTCGTGACATTCTGGCCTTCCTCAATACTACCGTGGTCGCCAGCGCCGGACACGCCCCGCAGATCCTGAAAAAACGCGACGGTACACCGGGGGCAGTGCTGTGCCCGGTTCCCTTCCTGCGCCCGCGCGATATCGTGCAAAGCCAGGCGGGGCTTTCCGGTGGTGAAAAACAGCAGCACCTGTTGCAGAGCATCACCGACTATTACCACCAGCAATATGCCGATGCCTGCACCCTGCGCGGTGAGCAACCGATCCCGGTGATTGCCACCGGGCATCTGACGACCGTCGGAGCCAGCAAAAGTGACGCGGTTCGTGACATTTATATTGGCACGCTGGATGCCTTCCCGGCGCAAAACTTTCCACCGGCCGATTACATTGCGCTCGGGCATATTCACCGCGCGCAGGTCATCGGCGGTTGCGAGCACATTCGCTACTGCGGCTCGCCCATTTCGCTCAGCTTTGATGAAACAGGTAAAGCGAAATCTGTGCATCTGGTGAGCTTTACCGACGGCAAACTCAGCGCCGTTGAGGCGCTTGAGGTGCCCGTCACCCAGCCGCTGGCCGTGCTAAAAGGCGATCTGGCCGCCATCACCGCCCAGCTTGAACAGTGGCGCGGCATCGAACAGAACCCCCCTGTCTGGCTGGATATCGAAATCACCACTGACGACTATCTGCATGATATGCAGCGTAAAATTCAGGCGCTGACGGAAGATCTCCCCGTCGAGGTTTTACTGGTGCGCCGCAGCCGCGAACAGCGCGAGAAAATTCTGCTCGGAGCTCAGCGTGAAACACTCAGCGAACTCAGGGTTGAAGAGGTGTTTGCACGTCGGTTGTCCCAGGAAGAGATGGACGACGCAAAGCGTGCCCGACTCAACGAGTTGTTTACCCATACGCTGCATGCCCTTAATGATGAGGAAGAAAACGCATGAAAATTCTGAGCCTGCGTCTGAAGAACCTCAACTCCCTCAAGGGTGAGTGGAAAATCGACTTTACCGCTGAACCGTTTGCCAGCAACGGGTTGTTTGCCATTACGGGTGCCACGGGTGCCGGGAAAACCACGCTGCTCGACGCCATTTGCCTGGCGCTCTACCACGAGACGCCGCGCCTGCAAAAAGTGTCTCAGGCTCAGAACGACCTGATGACGCGTGATACTGCCGAGTGTCTGGCAGAGGTTGAGTTTGAAGTGAAAGGAATTGCCTACCGCGCGTTCTGGAGCCAGAACCGCGCCCGCAATCAGCCGGAGGGGAACTTACAGGCTCCGCGCGTAGAGCTGGCGCGCTGCGAGGACGGCAAAATTCTGGCCGATAAAGTCACCGATAAACTGGAGCAAACCGCAGCACTCACCGGGCTGGATTACGGACGCTTTACCCGCTCGATGCTGCTTTCACAGGGGCAGTTTGCGGCATTCCTCAACGCCAAACCGAGCGATCGCGCTGAGCTGCTGGAAGAGCTGACCGGGACGGAGATCTATGGCCAGATTTCAGCGAGAGTGTTTGAGGAACACAAAGCCGCCCGCAACGCGCTTGAGATGTGTGAAGCCCAGGCGGCAGGCGTCGTGCTGTTGAGCGAAGAGCAGCAACAGCAGTTGCAGCAAAGTTTGCAGGCACTTACTGACGAAGAGAAAACCCTGCTGGTGCAACAGCAAAGCCAACAGAGTGATTTTCAGTGGCTTACGCGTAATGATGAACTCATGCGTGAACAGCAGCGCGCATCAGCCGCACAGCAGCAGGCGCAACAGGCACTTACAGATGCGGCACCGGAACTGGCCAAACTCCAGCTGGCCCAGCCCGCCGCCCAGTTGCGACCGCTGTGGGAACGTCAACAGGAGCAGACCACGCGTCTTACCCAGACCAAACAGCGGATGAGTGAAGTAAATACTCGCTTACTTACAAAAACCTCGCTGCGTTCGCGTATCCGCAACAGCGCTCTGCGCACCCATGAGCAGCTTCAGACCGAACAGACAGCCCTGGCACAGTGGCTGGCTGAGCACGAGCGACTCCGTCAGTGGGGTCAGGAGATTGCTGGCTGGCGCGCGCACTTTTCCCAGCTGGATCGCGACAGAAATCAACTGGCTACACAGTCAGCACGTATTATTGAATTGCGCAAGAAGCTGGAGGCTATGCCAGAAAATGGCCTGACGCTCACGGCGGATGACGTCGCGATAGCAATAGAGCAGCAGACACAGGCGCGGACTTTCCGCCAGCGCCTGACCGCACTTCATGCCCGCTATCAGCCACTGCAAAAGCGGCTGCACCAGAACGCTGAAAGCGTGCAAAAAGCCCAGGCGGAGCAGGCAAAACTTAACGAAACGCTAACGCTGCGTCGACAGCAGTATAAAGAGAAAAACCAGCATTATTCAGACCTGAAGGCGCTGTGTGAGCGTGAAGCAACGATTAAGGATCTGGAAAACTATCGTTCACAGCTTGAAGCAGGTAAACCCTGCCCATTGTGTGGTTCCAGCGAACACCCCGCCATCGAGAAATATCAATCCATTGAGCTAACGGACAATCAGCGCCGCCGGGATGCTCTGGAAAAAGAGGTCGCCTCGCTGAAAGATGAAGGTCTGTTGGTTCTGGGGCAGGTCAATGCCCTGACTCAACAGATCCAGCGTGAAACAGACGAAACACAGACGCTTTCTCAGGAAGAGCAAACACTCACTAAAGAGTTGCTGGATGTTTGCACATCCTTGAACATTTCTCTGAATATTCAGGAAGATATTGCCACCTGGATGAACGCACAGGAACACTATGAACGCCAGCTTTATCAACTCAGTCAGCGTCTGACACTGCAAAACCAATTGCGCGAACAGGAAGAGCAGGAGCATCAGTATCAACAACAGCTGACGTCTACGCGTCAGACACTGGAAAACACCCTTCTCACTCTGTCGCTTAGCGTACCCGACGAAGGTACAGAAGCAACCTGGCTGAATATCCGTGAAACGGAGTTCGCACAGTGGCAGGAGAAACAGACTCAGCATGGCATTATTCAGGAACGCATTAACGCCCTGATCCCACTACTCGACACGCTTCCGGTAGCGGATGCCACAGAGGCCGAACCGGTTATTCCTGAAAACTGGCGTGAGATCCACGACGAATGTGTATCGTTGCAAAGCCAGCTTGCCACGCTGCAGCAGCAGGAAAATCTGGAAAGTGAGCGTTTGCAGCACTCCACAACACAATTTTCCACGGCGCTGGCGGAAAGCTGCTTCGCCGATCGGGAGGCATTTCTGGCCGCTCTGCTTGATGAGGAGACGATCCACCGTCTTGAGCAACAAAAGCAGACGCTGGAAAACCTGCTCCAGCAGGCGACGGCACTGTCCGGACAAGCACACCAGCAGCTGCAGGCACATCATGCGCTGCGCCCGGAAGGACTGGACGCCGATGCACAAACCCTGCAGACGCAATTACAACAGCTGGCACAACGGCTTCGCGAGAACACCACTCATCAGGGGGAGATCCGCCAGCAGCTCAAACAGGATAGCGATAACCGCCTTCACCAGCAGGTGCTCATGCAGCAAATTGAAGAGGCGGCTCGTCTGGCAGATGACTGGGGCTATCTGAATTCACTGATTGGCTCCAGTACCGGTGACCGGTTCCGTAAGTTTGCGCAGGGGCTGACGCTGGATAATCTGGTCTGGCTCGCGAACCAGCAGCTCAACCGTCTGCACGGTCGCTATCTGTTGCAACGTAAAGTCAGCGACGCGCTGGAGCTGGAAGTGGTCGATACCTGGCAGGCTGATGCGGTACGCGATACCCGCACCCTGTCCGGCGGCGAAAGTTTCCTGGTCAGCCTGGCGCTGGCGCTGGCGCTTTCCGACCTGGTGAGCCACAAAACGCGGATTGATTCGCTGTTCCTGGATGAAGGTTTTGGCACGCTCGATAGTGAAACGCTGGATACAGCACTGGATGCACTCGACGCACTGAATGCCACCGGGAAAACCATTGGCGTGATCAGTCACGTCGAGGCGATGAAAGAACGTATTCCGGTGCAGATCAAAGTGAAGAAGATCAACGGGCTGGGGTATAGCAAGCTGGATAAGGTGTTTGCGGTGGAGTGAGTGTTGGATCTGTGCGGTCTGATGCCCTCACCCTGGCCCTCTCCCACAGGGAGAGGGAACAAACACTAAAAACAGTTTTGCTTTTACCTTGCCTTACCCTGGTCCTCTCCCACAAGGAGAGGGAACAAACACTAAAAACAGTTTTGCTTTTACCTTGCCTCACCCTGGCCCTCTCCCACAAGGAGAGGGAACAAACACTAAAAACAGTTTTGCTTTTATTCCGGCCACAGCCACGCTGCGCCGCGCACACCGCTGGAATCCCCGTGTACCGCTTTGCGGATCGGGGTTTCGCACTCGCCGCCGAATACCCACTGCTTCACCAGGTTCGGCACCGTGGTGTACAGCCGGTCAATGTTGCTCATCCCGCCTCCCAGTACAATCACGTCGGGATCGAGAATATTCACCACATGTGCCAGTGATTTCGCCAGGCGCATTTCGTAGCGGCTGAGCGCCAGCTCCGCAACCGGATCCTGCTCTTCAACCAGACGCATAATCTCATTGCCCCTGAGGGGCTGACCACTCAGACGGTGGTAATCGGTGGCAAAACCGGTGCCGGAAATAAACGTCTCAATACAACCCTGTTTACCGCAATAACACGGCACTTCGGCACGGTATTTGAATTCATCTTCATCCATCCACGGCAGTGGATTGTGCCCCCACTCGCCCGCCGTACCGTTACCGCCGATATGGGCGCGCCCGCCGAAGGCCACACCGGCACCACACCCGGTGCCGATGATGACCGCAAAGACGGTCTGTGCGCCTGCGGCTGCACCGTCAATGGCTTCTGATACCGCCAGACAGTTAGCATCATTCGCCAGGCGCACCTCACGATTCAGGCGCGCGCTCAAATCTTTATCAAAAGGCTGACCATTGAGCCAGGTGGAGTTGGCGTTTTTAACCACGCCGGTATAAGGCGAAATCGATCCCGGAATGCCCATCCCAACGGTGCCCACCTGCCCAGTAGCCTGCTCTGCCATGTCGACAAGCCGGGCAATCGTCTCGATAGTCTGGTGATAATCATCACGCGGCGTGGGCAGGCGGTGGCGAAACAGTTGTTCCCCCTGCTCGCTCAGTGCAATGACTTCTGTTTTGGTGCCGCCCAAATCAATCCCAATACGCACAAGACTCTCCTCATTATTCTGATTATCAACAGAGTAGAAGCACGCTTCCCGATTAGCAATGCAAGCGATGCGACAATTCGTTATCATGCCCGCTGATTTAACGACAAGGCCGTGGAAATTATCATGCTGTGGTTCAAAAATTTGATGGTTTACCGTCTCAGCCGCGACGTTTCGCTGCGTGCAGAAGAGATGGAAAAACAGTTAGCCGCTTATACCTTTTCCCCTTGCGGTAGCCAGGATATGGCAAAAACCGGTTGGGTTCCTCCAATGG
The DNA here is from genome assembly GCF_014103115.1 of Enterobacter sp. RHBSTW-00901. Classification (NCBI taxonomy): domain Bacteria; kingdom Pseudomonadati; phylum Pseudomonadota; class Gammaproteobacteria; order Enterobacterales; family Enterobacteriaceae; genus Enterobacter; species Enterobacter sp. RHBSTW-00901. The sequence continues at coordinate 3,877,232 of NZ_JABXPB010000001.1, read as the reverse complement.
GTTCACAAAGCGATGCACTGACCCATGCCAGCAGCACCGGTCAAATCATCGTTTGTGCCCGTAAGGAAGAGAAAATCCTGCCGACACCGGTGGTGAAGCAAGCTCTCGAAGCGAAAATTTTCAAGCTGGAAGCCGAACAGGGCCGCAAGCTGAAAAAGACCGAAAAAGATTCACTGAAAGATGAAGTGCTGCACTCTCTGCTGCCACGCGCATTTAGCCGCTTTAGCCAGACCATGATGTGGATCGATACCGTCAACGGGCTGATCATGGTGGACTGCGCCAGCGCTAAGAAAGCGGAAGATACGCTGGCCCTGCTGCGTAAGAGCCTCGGCTCTTTACCGGTGGTTCCACTGGCAATGGAAACGCCTATCGAGCTGACGCTGACCGAGTGGGTGCGCAGCGGTACTGCCGCACAGGGCTTCCAGTTGCTGGATGAAGCCGAGCTAAAAGCCCTGCTGGAAGATGGCGGTGTGATCCGCGCGAAGAAACAGGAGCTGGTGAGCGACGAAATCGCCGTGCACATTGAAGCGGGCAAAGTGGTAACCAAACTGGCTCTCGACTGGCAGCAACGTATTCAGTTTGTGATGTGCGACGACGGCTCCGTGAAGCGCCTGAAGTTCTGCGATGAACTGCGCGATCAGAACGAAGATATCGACAGGGAAGATTACGCCCAGCGCTTTGACGCCGATTTTATCCTGATGACCGGGGAACTGGCGGCGTTGATTCAGAGTCTGGTGGAAGGCCTCGGCGGAGAAGCGCAGAGGTAATCCCCTCACTCTGACCCTCTCCCCAAAAGGGAGAGGGTATTAAACCGTTTATTTCAGGTAACGGCACAGATAAGAGGTAGGTTCAGCAACCTGCAGATGGAACTCGCTGTGGCCAGGGACGTTGAAAACGTCTCCGGCAGCGTAAACTTTCCATTCAGTTTCGCCTGGCAGTAAAACGTTCAGCGCACCGCTGACAATCGTCATTTCTTCAGCTTCGGCTGTACCAAAGGTGTATTCCCCTTCAGCCATCACACCAACGCTGGCGCGGCCAGTGCTGCTGCTGGTAAAACCAATGGATTTCACTTTGCCGGAAAAGTATTCGTTACTTTGAAGCATGAACTGGCCCTTATATTCTTAGATAAAAATCCACTATAGGGGCCATGCTCATGACCTGTCACGTAAAATCATTATGCCAGTAATTCTGACGCCAGCCGGGCCATCAGAACATTGGATAACAACACCGGTACATCAAGCGCTTTTTGCAGTAAATCACGATGATGTTGATGGAACCCGAGACAGTCCAGGATAAGCACATCAGCCCCTCTTTCCAGCAACGTCTCCCCTGCCGCAATGAGCGCGGCCTCACTATCCCAGACGGGATTCGCCAGCGCATACAGCGGCGTTTTTTCCAGCACTTGCCATTTTGCCGCCTGGTTATCCAGAAGCGCCTCAAGAGGGACAATTACCCCCACCTGATGCCCGTCAACAATGGAGGCCACCAGCGGAGGAATAATCCGTAGCGGCTCCAGTAAAATGGCATTACGCGCAATGAATCCCTTAATCGGCGCGGTACTCATCAGTAAAATGACGTCATAACCTTGGTTATCAAGCACTTCAATTACCCCCTGAAGAGAGCGCTCGATTTTCGGACGTGACACATTCGCCAGTTTACCGTCACTTAATAACGTCGGCAGGGGATCCTCCCCCTCTTCTACAGCGTAGTCTTCCATGACCTCTTCCCGACTCATCTTACCCAACAGGCTAAGATGCGTGATCTGTTGTTCAGAGACATGCTCTGTTAAGAGCGGTAACACTTCGCTTACAGGGACCACACCAATGGTGAGGATCGCCAACGTCGCCTTCATTTTGATCGCCTTCCATTACCACCACAGCCATCACACAGGTACAGGCTCACCACGCTGCACAGTTCGTTTTTTCACCAAAACAGCCCCAAGCGTAGCAGCTGATCCCTACCGCGAAATGTAAAGATCAGCTGGCCTTTCCGAATCCACCTGTAATAACTAAATATTAACTCCTGCTTAACATTTCCAGTGAATGAAAAGTGTGACTCATGCACGGTAATGTGCACATTGAGATTGTGTTCAGGACTTTTCGGGATCTTCATAACGCTGTTTGGCATCCAGCGCTTCCTGTTCCGTCTCGTGTTCGCTAATTAACGAGTCCGGATGGGGATAATCGGCACGCAGCTGATACCAGGTCAAAGTATGCCCGGGATGGCCTTTTTCGACGGTAACAACGCGTGCACTGCGAGGGTAAGGAGGTCTGTTTGGCATAGTTCATCCAGCGAGTCGGGGGGTGAACTATAAGTATAGATGCCCGTTAACTGGCCCGGGCTAAACGTAGCGCGGTGACAACAGAATCAACAACCTGCTCCGGGGAGACAGAGGCATCCACAACATGATGTGCTGCCTCACGGTATAACGCATCGCGTTCAGCCAACACGTCGCTGACCTCTTCGCTTATCGGTTTTCCGGTCAACGTCGGGCGCTGCCCCTCTTCCGGAAACGCTTCCAGCCTTCCCACCAGGGTAGACACCGGCGCACAGAGGTAAATCACAATCCCTTTTTCGCGCAGAAACTGGCGATTGTACTCCGCCAGAATAATACCGCCCCCCGTTGCAATCACGGTTGCCGGTGCCGTTACTGCTTCCAGCGCAGCGGTTTCACGTGCGCGAAAGCTTTCCCAGCCCTCTTTTTCGACAATCTCTGCGATGGTTTGACCAGCATGCTCCTGCAGCCAGTGGTCGGTATCAATAAACTGGCTTTGACACGCGCGTGCCAGTGCAAGACCAACGGTGGTTTTCCCACAGCCGCGGGGGCCAACTAAAAAGATGGGTTGGTTCATAACCAGGTGTTCCCCTTGATGCCGGAAGGCTGAAGACTGTAAAGAAATGATTGCAGAAGATGTTGCGTTAACTTTACTGCAAAGCGGTACGGGATGACAACCCTGTGGAGGCCACACTGTACCACAATTTGACAATGGTTATCATTACGCGGTGCGGCGCTTCACTTCCAGTAGCCATTTATCCAGCTCAGCGGCAAACTGCTGACGGTCACGCTGGGATAAGCTGTCCGGTCCACCGGTCTGCACGCCGCTGGCACGCAGCGTATCCATAAAATCTCGCATAGTGAGTTTTTCCCGGATGGTCGCGGGTGAATAACGCTCACCACGAGGGTTTAGCGCCGCCGCGCCTTTCTCCAGCACTTCCGCTGCCAGCGGGATATCCGCGGTGATCACCAGATCTTCAGCGCTGCACAGACGCACAATTTCATTATCTGCCACATCAAACCCGGCGGGCACCCGCAGCGAGCGAATAAATTTCGACGGCGGCACGCGGATATTCTGGTTCGCCACCAGCGTAAGCGGCATCTGCACGCGCTCGGCAGCGCGGAACAAAATCTCTTTAATCACATTCGGACAGGCGTCCGCATCAACCCAAATCGCCATGTTGTCTCCCCGGTATCACAATGATGGCTATTGTCGCCTGCTTTTCATTGTTAAGCTATAAAGCTATCAATCAGAGACAACAACGCATAATAACGGAGAGACATGATGGAGAAAAAAATCGGGTTTATCGGCTGCGGTAATATGGGTAAAGCCATCCTGGGTGGCCTGATTGCCAGCGGCCAGGTGCTGCCGGGGCAGATTTGGGTCTATACCCCATCACCGGATAAAGTCGCCGCACTGCACGATGAATACGGAATTAACGCTGCCGAAAGCGCGCAGGAAGTGGCTCAGGTGGCGGATATCGTCTTTGGAGCCGTTAAACCCAACATCATGATCAAAGTGCTGAGCGAAATCACCTCCAGCCTGAACAAAGAGACGCTGGTCGTTTCAATTGCGGCGGGCGTTACCCTCGATCAACTGGCGCGTGCGCTGGGCCATGACCGTAAAATCGTCCGTGCGATGCCCAATACCCCATCACTGGTCAACGCCGGTATGACGTCCATCACGCCGAACGCGCTGGTCACCACGGAAGATGTGGCAGATGTCCTGAACATTTTCCGCTGCTTCGGTGAAGCGGAAGTGATTGCCGAGTCAATGATCCACCCGGTTGTGGGCGTAAGCGGCTCGGCTCCCGCGTATGTCTTTATGTTTATTGAAGCCATGGCTGACGCGGCTGTGCTGGGCGGTATGCCGCGCGCGCAGGCTTATAAATTTGCCGCGCAGGCCGTCATGGGCTCGGCAAAAATGGTACTGGAAACCGGCAAACACCCGGGTGAACTGAAAGATATGGTCTGCTCCCCGGGGGGAACCACCATTGAAGCAGTGCGTGTGCTGGAAGAACGCGGGTTCCGCGCGGCCGTCATTGAGGCAATGGTCAAATGCATGGAAAAATCAGAAAAGCTGAGTAAATCCTGATCCCCCTGCCGGGCGTCAGGCGGCCACCTCGGTACGACCCCGTCCGGCATTTTTGGCTTTATACAGCGCAATGTCTGCCGCTTTTAACCACTCGCGGTAGTGACCAAACTGTGTACTCCAGGGAGCCACACCTACGCTAATGCGCAGCCGCTCTGAGGGTGCGCCGGGTAACGACAGTTTTTTCAGCCGCTCGTGAACACGTGACATTGCGGCGATCGCATTTTCGGCAGGCGTTCCGGACATAATTATCGCGAACTCATCCCCACCGAAACGGCCAATAAAATCCCCTGAACGTAGCGTCATCTGTAGCTGGCGAGTGATGGCGATAATCGCTTCGTCACCCACATCGTGCCCCCAGGTGTCGTTAATCCCCTTAAAGTGATCGATATCGATGAGCAAAATTGTCGTCTGCCGGTGGTTGTGACGGCACTGTTCATATTCGTTACGCAGGAGCGTCTCCCAGTGGCGGCGGTTGAAGACACCTGTCATGCCATCGTGGGTGCTCATCAGTTCCAGTCGGTGTCTATTTTCTGCCAGCCGGACCGCGGTCTGGTGGCTCACCCAGGCAAAGAGCATGGGATACAGCATAAAAACGGGCAGAGTCAGCCACCACTCCAGCGGCTCGGGAGAGAACGTCACGATTCTGCCGGTCAATGATAACGTCACCACGGCCGACAGCAGGGTCATAGTCACGCCAGCAAGGAATAAGCGACAGCCACCCGATCCCATCATATTCATACCTATCATCATGACCAGTGCGGTCGTGGGCAGGGCATTTCCTCCCATCAGGCCAATCCATACCCCGGCGATGACGGCATCGACCTTCAGGTTTACGATTTCGCGGCGAAAAGGATCGGGAGCACGACAGGTAATCTGCCAGGCAAGATGAGGCCAGACAAACGCCCAGCCAACCAGCAACAACCACCAGCCGCCAGCCAGAAACTGGGTTACCAGTACTCCGGCAATGGGGAAGAACATCGCTGCCAGCCCGACCATTCGTGCCAGCCGAACCCGCCGGGCAAAGCGAATGCCCGTACGATGCGAGTCATCCTGAGAAAGGTTTTGATGCCACTCTTCCCGAATACTCTCTTTATTGTAAAAATTTTCATCATTCATCATTTTTTGGGAATATTCTGAAATATTTCCCAAATTATAGAGAGGGGGTTTTCGGGGAAAGTATGAAATTTTGGGTGAGTCAGGACAACGACTCACCCGTTAGAACTATGATTTTTTCTTCAGGCAACCGCTCATAAACTTCTTACGATCGTCACCTTTCAGTGATTGTTCAGTGGCCTGAGCGTTGCATTCCCGCATTTTTTGTTGCTGTGGCGTCAGGCTTTTCTCATCCGGTTTGGATGCACCATTTTTGAGACAATCGCTCATATAGGTCTTGCGGGCATCGCCTTTCAGAGTCTTCGCTGTTGCCTGTTGGTTACAGGTAGTCATGCGCTGTTGTTGAGGGGTTAATGTTTTTTCTTCCGCGTTCGCCGAAGCCATCAGGAACATACCTGAGAGCAAGGTAACCAGTATTGTTGCTTTCATTACACCATCCTTTTGTGAACATACACGCTAAGTCTGGCTCTGTGACAGGAAAAAAACCACCCGGCAGCCATAATTTCTACCGGGTGTCTCTCTTATTTCAGCCCAAGAGCGGATTTCATGGTGTAGAACAGATCGGTCTGATCGGTCAGCCCTACCACGTTAGCCGCATGCGGGCCGTACGCCGCAATACGCAGCTGCGTGCCGGTATGTTCCATAGACTCTTCCTCAGAGTTGCCATAGCTCAACACCATTACCGCACCATCTTTGGTGTTCAGCGCCTGAGTCAGGCCTGGTGCTTTGGTATCTGACGGAATGATCTGACTGGCGTGCGCATGGTCAGCGGTGACCACCACCAGGGTGTTACCGTCTTTCTTCGCGAATTCCAGCGCCTTCTGCACCGCTTCGTCCAGGTCTACCGTTTCGCCAATCTGACCACATGGATTAGCCGCATGGTCTTGTTTATCAATTGACGCGCCTTCTACCTGCAGGAAGAAGCCTTTTTCGTTCTTGCTCAGCAGAGAGATGGCTTTATCCGTCATCGCGGCCAGCGTCGGTACGCTAGCATCGCGTTTCGGGTTTGGTGTACAGGTCACTGCAGGTTTATCAATGTTGCCGTGGTAAGAAGCTTTTGGCCCTTCCCAACGCACGGGCATATTGCCGTCAGAGAAAAGCCCCAGCAGAGGTTTGTTCTGGTTAGCTTCGGTAACTGCGGCCAGAGACGCGGCATCGTTCACCATCTGATAACCCCGCACCTGAGCCTGCTCACGCAGCGTTTTGCCCTGCCATTCACCCGCAGTGGCGGTTTCTGCAAAGGTTTTCGCCCCACCGCCCAGCGTCACGTCAGCACGCGCATTCAGCAGTTGCTCGGCAATAGAACCTTTACCGCCCTTTTCCAGTGCATTCGTTGGGCATTTTTCGCTGGTGACCGACGGGCCATAGCACTTACGCGATGTCACATGTGACACCTGGGCCGCCGGGGTAGCATCCTGAATTTCAGCGGTAGAGACGTTGCCGGTTGCCAGCCCCGCCGCCTTTGCTATCTCAAGGAGGGTTTGATGATCTTTTTCGTGGATGTCCACACCCAGCGCGCCGTTATAGGTTTTCACGCCGGTGGACCAGGCCGTTGCAGATGCAGCGGAATCCGTTACGTAATCCGGTTTGCCGGTTTTTTTATCCAGCGAGTAATGGGTATATTGTCCGGTAAGGGGTAATGCATCAATGCCTTTAAAAAAGCCACCGGCACCTTCGGCATAATTTCGCGCTGCGGTAATTTCGGAATCACCCATACCATCGCCAATCAGCAGAATGATGTTTTTCGCCGGTTTGTCATTCAGCGAAGCGCGAATAGCTGCGGTCTGATCTTCTGACAGTCGACGTGCGCCGCCAGGTTGGGTGATATCACCTTTTGCCGCACGATTATCCAGCACGTGGTTTTTCGTCGTGTCCGCATGAATAGCAGGGGTAATTAACAGGGGAAGTAATGCGATGAAAAGTGCGCTCTGTTTCAATTTATTTTCTCCATGTACAAATACATAAAAATAAAAACAGAGCGACTATAGGCATCCTGCATGACAATTCTATGACACGTCGTCATGTTCTGTGACGGTTTAGCGACGAGGGTACTTTAATAGCTTTTTCACGTACTGATGGCGCATTTGCGCCCCCTCAAGCGGCACCTGCGAATCGGGTATCAGTGCGCCTTCGATGCTATCAATCAACGCCTGTTGGTCGTTTTTAGCCATTTGCCGTAACAATGCAGTGACGACAATTTCCAGCGCGTCGACCTGGGCGGCCAGTTCTTTTGCCTCTTCTTCCTTTTGTGCAAGCCTGACCAGCAACATAGCCGTGAGATTTTTCACCGTGCTATTTCCTTATGCAATTTTTTCTGAACTTAGCACTCCAAATCAATAATGCAAAGAGGTGAAAAGTATTATCTTATGAAAAAATCGCTTTACCGCGTAAATATATCTTTTCATTTATCAGCGAAACGTTTTTCTATTATATAACCTCATCACCCGGCACGTTAGCGCTCCGTTTTGCCTCTTCTGCTTGTCTGCGACGACGCAAGGCAATAGCCAGTTGAATAATATTAAGCAAGACCACAACCGCCGTGGCAGCAAATACCCAGCGGAAACCTGCCATTGCTGAAACAGAAGCACCAATAAGCGGGCCCGCAACATTGCCCAAATACATAAATGACTGGTTATAACCAAAAATACGTCCGGTCACCTGGTCACGGGAATATTTCACCAGTAAGGTTTGCACCGCTGGCAACATTGCGCCATCGGCAAAGCCGAGCAGGAAACGTAGCACGCCAAGCTGAAGCGGAGAGGTAACAAACGACATCGCGAAAAAGAGCACCACTGCAAAAATCAGCGTGGCCATCAGGATGCGCGCCGTGCCAATCCTGTCACCCAGTTTTCCCAGACGTGGTGCAGAGATGAGTGCCGATACGCCAGGTATGGCTGCAATCATCCCACTGAGAAAGGCAATATTATGGCTTTCCGGCTCCATCGACTTAATAAACAGCGCCAGGATCGGGCCAACTGAGCCGTTACAGAGCTGGATCACCATCGTGGTGACAAAGAGGCTGATCATCAGGCCGGGATAAGGCAGCGAGGCGAAAACCTCTTTGCCGCTCAGGCGTTCAGATTTGCTGACAACAGGACGTCCCCCCTCTTTAATCAGAAAGAGCGTGACCAGAAAACTGACCACGAGCAGTATGGCGGTAATGAAAAACACCGCACGCAAGCCCACATGGTCAGCCAGAAAGCCTCCCATTAACGGGCCGCCAATGACCCCGCTTATCTGCGCCGTGGACAGCGTGCTCAATGCCCAGCCACTGCGTTCACGCGGAACCTGAGAAGCGACCAGCGCCATTGCATTGGGAATATACCCGGAGGTCAGCCCCATTATCGCCCGCAGGAAAAAGAGCTGCCAGACGTTGGAGGCATAGGCCTGCAGCAGAATAGCAATCGCCATCCCCAGCGACGCACGCAACAGCATCAGCTTACGTCCTTTACGATCCGCCAGGCTGCCCCACATCGGCGATACAATGGCGGAGACCAGGAACGTGACGCTGAACGTCAGCCCTGACCACATGGAGAGTGCTTCATGCGACGAAACGCCCAGCTGCGCAACGTACAACGGCAGGAAGGGTAAAATCTGGCTGATGGCGAGTCCGGTAAAAAAGCAGCCAAACCAGACCGATATAAGGTTAACTTTCCAGGATTCCATAAACGACGCAATCTTCATTTTTAGGCGAATTCGCCTACAGATTAGCAAGTTACGTGCATTCACGTAGCACCAGAGATGCGACAGGGAAGACTTTGGTGTTTTATCTTCCCAGTCATCATATTTGTGAAACATGTCACAAAATATCCTCTGAGAGTCGGTGATTTATGCTTTAAAAACCGCGCAAAAACATTATGGCAGAAGGCCGCGAAACCCGCAGGCCATCGTGGTATGTTATAGGCTTTTCGTCATACTGGAAGAGAGTGAGATGGCAAAGCAGCGCGTAGGTATTGTCTTTGGGGGAAAATCAGCGGAGCACGAGGTTTCATTGCAATCGGCTAAAAATATTGTCGATGCCATTGATAAAAGCCGCTTCGAGGTTGTACTGCTGGGCATTGATAAACAGGGGCAGTGGCATGTTAACGATGCCAGCCAGTATCTGTTACATGCTGACGATCCGGCACATATCGCGCTTAATCCCTCTGAAATCAGCGTCGCCACCGTACCTGGCGTAGTTCAGGGGCAGCTTATCAACGCCGGCAATGCGCAGACCCTGGCACAAATCGACGTCGTCTTCCCAATCGTACACGGCACGCTGGGTGAAGACGGTTCTTTGCAGGGGATGTTACGTATGGCCAACCTGCCGTTTGTTGGCTCTGATGTACTGGGCTCCGCCTCCTGCATGGATAAAGACGTCACCAAACGTCTGCTGCGCGATGCCGGGCTGAATATTGCCCCGTTTGTCACGCTCACCCGCGCTAACCGCAACAACCATAGCTTCGGGACGATTGCCAGCCAGTTAGGGTTGCCATTGTTTGTGAAACCTGCAAACCAGGGCTCTTCCGTAGGCGTCAGCAAAGTCACAAGCGAAGCACAGTTCACGGATGCCGTCCGTCTGGCGTTTGAATTTGACCATAAAGTGGTGGTTGAACAGGGTATCAAAGGCCGTGAAATTGAGTGCGCCGTACTGGGCAACGATTTCCCACAGGCGAGCACCTGTGGTGAAGTGGTATTAAACAGCGATTTCTACTCTTACGACACCAAGTACATTGATGATAAAGGCGCGCAGGTTGTAGTGCCTGCGGATATTGATCCGGCCATTAACGATAAGATCCGGGCGATCGCCATTAATGCTTATCAGGCGCTCGGCTGCAGCGGTATGGCGCGTGTCGATGTATTCCTGACGCCAGAAAACGAAGTGGTGATCAACGAAATCAACACGTTGCCTGGCTTTACCAACATCAGCATGTACCCGAAACTGTGGCAGGCCAGCGGGCTGAGCTATCCGGCACTGATCACCCGCCTGATCGAACTGGCGCAGGAGCGTCATGCCGCCGACAGCGCTCTTAAAAGCTCCGTAAACGGTTAATCGGTTTTCTTTGCGATTTCCGTCTCATCCGCTGTCGTCTCTTCAGGACGACGGCGGATAATCAACCCCGCCAGCCAGAAGCTAATAACCCAGGTCACCAGCCCAACGGCATACGTTTGCCAGCCTTTTGCTTCAAACCCCAACAGCCCCACGACACCGTTAAGAATAAAAATCAGCCCAATAGCAAAGGCGTAGTAATGCCAGTCACGGCGTAGTTTGGAAGTGAGCTTCATGACGACTCCGGCAGAGAAAAAGACATCCTCTCACAGTTTGACGGCCAGGTCTGTGGCGGATGCGGAAATTCTGAAACGCGACGCAGTTTCACTTAAGTCATAAAATTGTGATGTGCTGCAGAAATCGACAATCCAGGAAAATTCCTTAGCGCAAATTACCACGATTCTGATATTGACAAAACCAATGACCTGTCAAACTCACTCTACGGCGAATTTCTGAACTGAGTAATATTGGGAGGTCTTTATGGCTGATTTTACCTTGTCGAAACCGATTTTTGGCGGCAAACAACCAAAAACCTCCACGGCAGGCAATATCGCCTATGCCCTGTTTGTACTGTTCTGCTTCTGGGCAGGCTCGCAGCTTCTCAACATACTGGTTCATGCACCAGGCGTTTATGAACACCTGATGCAGGTTCAGGATACCGGACGGCCGCGGGTTGAGTTCGGCTTTGGCGTCAGCACCCTGTTTGGCCTGGTTCCCTTCCTTACGGGATGTATGATCCTGGGCGTTGTCGCGTTAATTCTGCGCTGGCGTCGTCATTAAAGTGCCATACAGCGAGCCCGACGTTCATCCACGCGTTTTGCGAACCATGCAGTCGTCAGGTTACGCGTGATCTTCGGGCTTTCCAGCTGAATGCCCGGCAGTATTGCCCGCGGTAACGCTTTCCCGCTCTTCTGCTCCGCAAGCGTAAACACCTTCTGATACAAGTCCGTTTTCTCAAACGCCAGGCTGTCGCCCTTCTCCAGCTGACGGCGGATGTCACTATTGTTCATACCGAGCTTTGCCGATAATTTCCGCACCGCCAGTTCAGTGGTACCCGCCTCGCTGCTACCGTAGACAATAAGATCGCCGTCCAGTGCCAGTTTTACACCGCTTGCACGACTCAGCGCACTCTGGAACGCCGCGTTACGGCTGGCATACCAGCCCGCATTAAAGTCTGCAAAGCGATACAGCGGTTCACTGTAGCTTACCGGGTAGTTAAGAAGATGATATGTGCCAAACCAGAGCCCGCCGCGCAGGGAGAAGACCTCCTGACGAACGGTACCGTCGATTTTCCACGGGTAGCCATCGGTATGCTTTTCCGCAAACGCAATACTGACCTGCATCGGCCCGCCGGTATGCACCGGGTTAAGCGAACCAAACAGTTTCTGTCCCATCGGAACCATGCTGATGAAATCATCAAAAATGGCGCTCAGCTGTTTCTCGGTTTTCACCGTATCCAGCCGTTCGCTGTAAGTTTTGCCATTGGGTGAGCTGATTTTAAGCGCGGTATGCACCAGAAAAACCGGGATATGCATCGATTCCGCACGGCGGTCGATCTCTTTCCAGGCAATGTTGTTCAGACCCGGTACCGCCGGGTCTGACTGGTACATCGACTCCTGCTGTGCCACCGCCAGCACCGAGCAAATATTCTCCTCGGTGGGGGCTATTTTCTGGCTTTCAAAGGTTTTTGCTAATGCCTCAGCCCATGCATTGCGATCCTTCACGGTAGAGGGCATTTTTTGCCGCACGACGCTTGCCACATCGACAGGTTTCTCGCCTTTCTTGAGCGGGGCGGCTCCTTTTTCAGCACACCCCACCAGTATGAAGGCGGCCAGTAAAGACAGCGGTAACGCGCGCGGTACGGCAAATGACATAGCAACTCCCTGTATTAGCTAAATGTATTGGTTACTTCCTGAAGGTCCCGATCGTCCAGTTCACGCTCAAAACTGCGTAAACGTTTATAGATAGACATCAGCTCCACCAGCGTCGTCCAGGAGTTGATGAGATACTGGAACGAGCTTCTCACCTGATCGAAAACATTGGTGATTTGAGTCATTAAACCCAGGGTAATTGTTCCTGCAACAATTGACGGGAACAACAGGACTATTCCAAAAACGGTATCGGCCTGAAGGTATAAAATTCGGGCGATGTTGAAATACATGTAGTGGAAGTAGAGTCTGAAATAGTTAATACGTACGTTTTTAAACAGTTCTTTGACCGTTGGCGGCACTGCCCGCGCGGGATCATCCTCACCATAAACAAGCTCTTTACGATAAGCCGCTTCAACGCGTTGATTTTTAAATTGCAGACCTGGCAACTTGATCCCCACCACCGCAAGAAGCCCGGTACCCATCAGTGACCAGACCAACGCCGCAATGACCAGACCATAGGGTAAGTGACCAACAATTGGCAGTTCAGGCACATGAGGTGATAAGGCTATCAGGATCGGTAAGAACGCAATTAGCTTCATAATAGCATTCAGCAAACTGACCCCCATGTCCTCCAGCGTTGATGCAAAACGCATGGTGTCTTCCTGAACACGCTGTGCAGCACCTTCGATATGCCGTAACCGCTGCCAGTTAGCCATGTAGTATTCGTTCATTGCGGTACGCCAACGAAAAACATAATGGCTGACAAAGAAGTTATTCAGCACAGCCACCGTAACAGCGATCATTGCAATGCCCGTAAAGCTTAAGAGGCCTGCGTAGAGTTCACCAATTGGAACCTTATTCGGCGCACTCAGCGCTTTTTGGATAAGGTCATAAAAGGGGGCATACCAGGCGTTAATCGCAACACTCACTTCCACCATGAACCAGGTGACAAAAATGATCAGTGCAGACCCCAAAATAGACCAGTATTGCCAACGGTGCGGCGAAAACTTAAACCAGAACAACGCAAACAGCCCCACGCACACCATGTAGTAGGCGTAAAACAGCAGGTAGCTCAGCGACCAGAAACGGGTCGCGCTAATGGGCACCTCGCCCGTCGCGCCCATGATACGCGTCAGCCACGCGCCACCACCGGCCTGCCAGAAAATGACCGCGATCAGTGCCCAAATAAATGCCGACAGGAAAAATGGCCCCGGCTTTGGGAAAAAAGACTTAAACATAATGCTTCCTTCTTGTAGTTATGGCTGTTGCTGCGTTCAACAAATCACCACACGAAAATCTTGCCTGAGCCAGCCTCCCGACTCAGGCAAAAAGGTCAGACCCGACGCGCTATTATTAGTTCGCTTTCCAGTTTTCGAGAATTGTTTCGGTGCGTTTCACTGCCGGGGGATTGGCGGGTGCAATGAAGTTACGCCAGACATCGTTATAGTGGTTAATCAGGATATGTGCATCAGCTGCAGTGCGATTCGCCGTCGTGTGGGCATCTTCTGCAACGGTAATGTGATAACCCCGGCTGACGCCGTTTTTGAAAGTGGCATCGACACAGTAATCGGTGGCGCAACCGCAGATCACAAACTCACGAACCCCGTGTTCGCGCAGCAGAGTCTCAAGCGGAGTGTTATAAAACGCATCGCAGGCGGTCTTGGTAACATAGAGCGCGCCTGCCGGCTGGTGTAAGTCAGGCAGCAGCGCAAACCCTTCGCTTCCCTCTTCCAGCCCTCCTGCCTCGGTATGTTGAATAAAAATAACCCGATCGGCTGCCTGCGTGAGCTGGTTGATAAGAGAGACACATTTTTCGCGCTGATGACGGGGTGTTTCAAACACCCCTTGCTGCATATCAACAACCATAACCACACGCTTCTCAGACATACCGTTCTCCGCAAGATTGAATGACACCGGTGTCTATCATAAGCCCGATGTCACAAATTGGGAGGTAGGTCGTAAGTAAATTGTTCTTATTTACTCACGGTTACGTTTTTCCGGCTATCGTTATGCAATTCGGGGCATTGCTCTGTCCCGTTTAGTAGTATAAATACCTATTACTTTCCCGATTCACTTCATGGATGCTTTTCGTTGAAACGTTGTCTGCTTTCTTTCACCGCGCTGTGTGCGGTGAGCCTGTCTACTGCCCAGGCAGCCCAACCGCTGACGGCCCCCGCGTTGGCTTCAGATATTGCCGATCGTTATGCAAACCTTATTTACTACGGCAGCGGCGCGACGGGGATGGCGATGGTGGTCATCGACGGCAACCAGCGCGTGTTCCGGAGTTTTGGTGAGACACGTCCCGGCAATAACGTTCGTCCACAGTTGGACTCTGTTATCCGCATTGCGTCATTAACCAAGCTGATGACCAGTGAAATGCTGGTGAAACTGCTCGATCAGGGGGTGGTGAAACTTAACGATCCACTCAGCAAATACGCCCCTCCTGGTGCGCGCGTTCCGACATATCAGGGTTCGCCGATTACGCTGGTAAACCTTGCAACACATACCAGTGCCCTGCCGCGTGAGCAACCTGGTGGTACAGCGCACCGGGACGTCTTCGTCTGGCCGACGCGTGAGCAGCGCTGGAACTACCTGAGCACCGCTACGCTGAAGTCTGCACCGGGTTCACAGGCATCCTATTCAAACCTGGCATTTGACCTGCTGGCCGATGCATTATCCACGGCATCCGGGAAGCCCTATCCTCAGCTGTTTGAAGAGCAGATCACGCGCCCTTTGGGCATGAAGGACACTACTTTTACCCCATCTCCGGACCAGTGTGGCCGCCTGATGGTAGCCGAGAAAGGGGCCAGCCCGTGCAATAACACCCTGGCGGCCATCGGCAGCGGCGGGGTCTATTCCACACCTGGCGATATGATGCGCTGGATGCAGCAGTTCCTGTCTTCCGATTTCTATTCACGCAGCAACCAGGCCGACCGGATGCAGACCCTGATTTATCAGCGTAGCCAGTTTCACCGCGTCATCGGCATGGATGTACCGGGTAAAGCCGATGCACTCGGCATGGGCTGGGTTTATATGGCACCCAAAAATGGTCGCCCGGGTATTATTCAGAAAACCGGTGGTGGCGGTGGATTCATTACCTATATGGCGATGATCCCGCAGTCCAATGTAGGGGCTTTTGTGGTGGTCACTCGCTCCCCGCACACGCGTTTCGTCAATATGAGTGATGGCCTCAATAACTTAGTTGCTGAACTGAGTACCAATAAAGCGCAGGTACTTACAGCATCTAACTAGACTTAATATTCCGTGGGCAAACGGTTGATACTGACCAGTTTGCCCCGGCTCATATTGATATAATTACCCTGCCGCAATGCGGCCAGAACCTCCGCAACAACGGAGCGTGAAATACGTGTGCTTCGTTGAATATGATTCATTACGCCAATTTTCGAACGCAGCGTGTCGTCCCATTCGGACATATTTATCAGCATGGATCGAATCTGACTGTAGGAACTATTCCCTACCAACTGTTTATCCCGCACGCCAAGCAGGTGGTTAATCCATGATAACCAACAAAATGCCTCCCACCAAAGAGATGTCCGCTGAATAAGTTGACGCGTCGTAACAGCAGGCAAATAAAAACCGGTACACGGTGTTTGTGCAACCATCATATATTCACGACAATTGTTGCTCATTCCTGCGGTCAGGCCAAAAATAAAAGGAGCCGTTGCAATACCAATAAGTAGCCCATTTGACTGGCGGTAGATCTCAACAATACCAGTTTGTATCATATAGGTTTGAGGCTCATCATCATTACAACCGTTTGAAATGATCTTTTGCGAAGCTGCTTTAAAGGGCGTACTGGCGTCTTTCAGACACTGTTCTAGCCGGCCTAATTCAGAAAGTGGTTTCGCATTAACGTTCATGCAGACCTCAAATCACCTGTATCTGTCAGTTCTGTATTATTTATTGCCATATAAAAAAGCGGGGGAAAATATCCCCCGCGTTGCGTTTTACCAGCTGTATTTCACACCCAGATTTGCACCCCAGTTCTGGTCAACATCACCGCCGCCGAGATAAGTGGCATCGGTGTAAGCACTGAAGTTTTTGGTGAAGCTAAACTGCGTGCCCAGACCTACACGAACGGCAGAACCTTCAACGCCGTTGTCAATGCTGTCGCCATTCACGTCCGCATTATTACCAGCATCGTCATACACATATGCCAGCTTGAAGTAAGGCGTCAGCGCCTGATCGCCACCGTAGTTGAAGGTGTAACCCGCATCCACACCGAGTTCATAACGCATGCTGTCGTAAGACTGGCCATCAATACGCATGTCGTTGCTCAGCTGGTAATCATCACCAGACTGGAACAGACCCGACACGGCCGCATAAGGCGTTACGTAGCCAGACAAGTTTGGCTTCCAGTCATAACCCAGTTTCATACCGAAACCTACGGCATCAGTGGTGGTGTTACCGTCCACATACTGACCATTGCTCATGTTTGCAGAGAGATCGCTATCAAAGCGCGTGTAGCTCAGGGAGCTGTCGATGAAGAGATCATTCGCAAACTTCGCAGATGCGTAAATCATCGCAGTCTGGCTATCCTGATCAACCTGACCGGTACGATCGCTGATATCGCCTTTCGCAAAGCCTGCTGCACCACCGACGATCCACTTAGCATTGTTGCCGTCAATCAGCGTATCCAGACCGACCATAATGCCACTCACGTCCTGATCGTAGCTGACGGTACCATTATCAGCGTCGAAGTTGCCACCGAAGTAGCTTACCCACGCTCCGCCGTTATCTGCCAGGCCATGACGGCTGTTGGTCATACGCGTCCCAACGGTATCCTGCTGCAGGTTCCAGATGTTGGTATTGGCAGAAGGAATGCTCAGCGCCATGTTGGCGTAATCCGTCAGCTCTTTCTGCTGGAGAACAACGGAATCTCCCTGCTGCTGTGCCTGATATGTGTAAGCCCCTAAATCGGCTTTGTTCGCGGCGGTAAAGCGAGCACTGGTGTCTTCGTTATTGTCATAGACACGAATGATCTCTTTGTTTTTGTAGTCGGCAACGGAACCTGCACCGGTCGCATTATCAATACGAACGCTGTAGTTACCCGCTACGTCACCATTTACTGCCAGATGACCATCGGAGTTAATGGCAACAACACCGTAGTCGTAGTCTGCCTTGCTCTTATCGTTGGTGATATAACGCGCGTTGTTCAGATCGCTGTTCAGCACGTAATCACGGCTGGCTACGTTCAGCACACCGCCATCGGTCAGCACCATGTTGTGCGTATCAACCTGACCCAGTCCCAGCGCGAGCTCGGCACCGTTATCCACGGTAATGGTGTTGGCATACAGCGATGCAGTCTCTTCGCTCAGTGCCGCACGGCTGTAGCTGTCCAGATACAGACTGTCAGTTGCCACCCCACCGGTGTCGCCGATATTCAGGGATGAAGCATTGGTCAGCGTGATGGAATCAGCCAGTAAACCGGAATTTTCGACATTGACCTGCGACTGGTTATTAACCGTCAGCGTATCAATGTTAGACAGCTTACGAGTATCCCACTCAGACCCCTGATCCAGCGTCACGTTGAACAGGCCGCTCTGATAGACCTCTTCACCCGCAACGTGACTGTTAGTGTCGAAAGTGGAATCAGGCCAGATGCTGTTAGGAGACAGCGTACTCCAGTCTACGTTGCTGTAGCCCAGACCGTACATCTGCGAAGTGCCAATGGCTTCAACGCTGGATTGCGCTGCACCAACCCACTTGCTGCCATTCGTCAACGTGACATCCAGCTTATCAGTACCATCCCAGCCGTTGGTGGTTGGGTTATACACACCGTCATCGGTGGTATCGGTTGCAGGATCGCCATTCGTGTAGAAATTGTTATCGAAGGTGCTGGAGAAGAGAATGTCACCGGTGATGGTAGAATGATCAAACGTCGCCGTGGTCTGCATAGCGTTGTCAGACGCACCTGCGGCAACAATCAGCGCCGCGTCATCTGCCGCAGTGGCGTTAGCTTCGCCATAATCGCTCGGCTTCGCGGTTTGACCATAGAAACCGCTGGTCCCGAGATCGCTGTATGCACCGGACGTCAACACAGAGTCTTTCACGACCAGTGTGTCAGTGAAGACGTTAGCGCTGTTAGCAACACCTTCAATACCGTCATACGGGGTATTATCCAGCTCCTGATAACCCTGTGTCAGGGTGATACCCGCTACGTGGGAGTTATTCTGAATAACAATATCTGACTCAACGTCCAGCGTAATGGCATTACCCAGATCGTAGGTGTCCAGATAATGGGTTTCTGAAGTATCGCCATTCACAACGTCATAAGCGTAATGCTCATACGTATCATTGATGGTGCTGTTATCTACGGTCAGACTAAAACGGTCATACTGAGTATGTGTGGTGCCATCTGTATCCACACCATCGGCACACGACGTCGTCATACATTCAGACGTAATCATGCCATTAATAGTACTGTTGGAAATACTCAGTGCATTAGCGTGACCATTGATACCGTCATCCAGATAATACGTTGAAATAACACCATTTACCGTTGACTTATTCATCACCGGATAAATATCACCATCGTGAGTGGTATCTGAGTAACCCCAGTCGGCATAGCCATAATACCAGGGGGTAGATGCTGTATTATCATATCCGAAGGTATTATATGTTGTACCCGAAATATCTTTCGCATTTGCCTGAGAAGCGATAGCCAGGGTGCAGGCTAATGCAAGTTGAGATACAACCAGTTTCTTTTTCCATGTTTGCATTGGGTCATCCCTCCTCAGGGACGTAAGCAAGTTTGTCCATCAAATCATTCAGCAATATTTTATTGCGAAGGGAATTATGCAGTTTCAATCTGAAAAGGTTCAATGAATGATTCGATTAAGTCCGTATCCAGACAAATAACATGAAAAAACCATGCAGACATGACGTATTCAATATAAATATTATAAAAACATAAAGTTAAGACCATCCACGCAAACAATAAAAAACATTGCAATCAAAAATAAATAATCCTTATTTATATAAGGACACAAATATAGAAATCATACCAATATCTACCACACATAAAACACATATTAGCCACAGTATATATTTTTTCGAATACAGCGTACCTGAAAGTATTGAACAAAAAAAACCACTTTAGCAAAACACCCTTCCCCCGTTTCAGGTACACTAACTCTCTTTGTTCCACAAACGTCAGGCATACCATGACCGATTTAATTGCTCGTCCCCGTCGCCTGCGCAAGTCACCTGCACTGCGCGCTATGTTTGAAGAGACAACACTGACCTTAAACGATCTGGTGTTGCCGATTTTTGTTGAAGAAGAGATTGATGACTACAAGGCCATTGATGCCATGCCGGGTGTGATGCGCATTCCGGAAAAACATCTGGCTCGTGAGATCGAACGTATCGCTAATGCGGGTATCCGCTCGGTGATGACTTTCGGGATCTCCCACCATACCGATGCCACCGGCAGTGATGCCTGGAAAGAAGATGGCCTTGTCGCCCGTATGTCCCGTATCTGCAAAGAGACGGTGCCGGAAATGATCGTCATGTCCGATACCTGTTTCTGCGAATACACGTCTCACGGCCACTGCGGTGTGCTGTGCGATCACGGTGTGGATAACGATGCGACCCTGCTGAACCTCGGCAAACAGGCCGTTGTTGCTGCTGCTGCCGGTGCTGATTTCATCGCACCATCCGCAGCAATGGACGGACAGGTTCAGGCGATCCGTCAGGCGCTGGATGCTGCCGGTTTCACTGACACCGCCATCATGTCCTACTCCACCAAATTTGCCTCCTCCTTCTACGGCCCGTTCCGTGAGGCAGCGGGCACGGCGCTGAAAGGCGATCGCAAAACGTATCAGATGAACCCACTGAACCGCCGCGAAGCCATCCGTGAATCCCTGCTGGATGAAGCCCAGGGTGCAGACTGCCTGATGGTTAAACCGGCTGGGGCGTATCTGGACATCCTGCGCGATATCCGCGAACGTACCGGGCTGCCGCTGGGTGCCTACCAGGTGAGCGGAGAGTACGCCATGATCAAATTCGCTGCGCTGGCGGGTGCGATCGACGAAGAGAAAGTGATTCTGGAAAGCCTGGGTGCGATCAAACGCGCAGGTGCGGATCTGATCTTCAGCTACTTTGCGCTTGATCTGGCCGAGAAGAAAATTCTGCGTTAATCCTCTGTTGTGCCGGGTGGCGGCTTCGCCTTACCCGGCATCCTACTAATCTTCACCAAACTGCAATACAACAGACATCTCGTCCTTCTACTGTCTTCGCAAGACGGCAGGAGGAGTTACCATGTTTAGTCTCGACAATGTTCTCGATGACCTTTGGCCTCAGGCGAGGCCCGCACCCTGGCAAAAAAGTCTGTTAAAAAGACTGTTCTACGAAGAAGAATTCCAGCAGTTTGCCGCAAACCACCGCCACCTGAAGGGGCTGGATATGGTGGAGCAAGTTCTGGAGCACCTCGATATTCTCTGCACCGTTTCCGCCCGCGATCTCGAACAAATCCCCGAACATGGCCCGCTGGTCATTATTGCCAACCACCCGACCGGTACCCTGGATGGACTGGCGCTGCTGTATGCCGTTTCGCGCGTGCGTCGCGATGTTAAAGTCGTTACCAACCGAATGCTGACCCACCTGGAGCCGCTCAGCTCACTGTTTATCCCGGTGGATAATATGGGCGGTAAGACCGCAAAAACCTCACTGGTGCAGATGGAGCAACATCTGCAAAACGCCGGCGTACTGATCTTCTTCCCGGCAGGGGAAGTCTCGCGCCCGACGCGCAAAGGCATTCGCGATAAAAAATGGCACTCTGGCTTTATCAAACTTGCCGGCAAACTGCGCGCCCCCCTGCTACCGGTACATATTCAGGCGCATAACAGCCTGCTCTTCTACGCCAGCACCCTGGTGTCACCGACGCTCTCCATGCTGCTGCTGATGCAGCAGATGTTCCGTCGTCGCCACAGCCAGTTGCCGATTAAAATTGGCCAGCAGATTGCCTGGGACAACTGGTTTAGCCTCCCCCTTTCGTCACGTGAGATGGCCGAGCAGTGCCGTCAGCACGTGATGCGTCTTGGCAAGGGATTGCCTGGCGTCTTTAAAACCCAGTGTGCCATTGCGCGCCCGGAAGACCGGGCCACGCTGAAACGCGAACTGGCGCAGGCTGAGTGCCTGGGCAAAACCGGTGATGGCAAAACAATCTACCTGTGGCAGCGTAACGGCCAGGAGGAGGCTCCCCTCTTGCGTGAGCTGGGTCGCCTGCGTGAGATTGCGTTTCGCGCCGTGGGGGAAGGAAGCGGGAAGCGCAGGGACACCGACAGCTATGATGATGATTATCTGCACCTGATCCTGTGGGATGAAGAGGATCTGGAGATTGTCGGCGCGTATCGCTTTATGCCGACGGCAATGCAGGTTGAAAAACGTGGCACCGAGGGGCTGTACAGCTACAGCCTGTTCCACTACGACGACAAAATGCAGGATGTGCTGGAACACGGTATTGAGCTGGGACGCAGCTTTATTCAGCCACGCTACTGGGGACGTCGCGGCCTGGACTACCTGTGGTCGGGTATTGGCGCATATCTGGCACGTTATCCGCACTACCGCTATCTGTTTGGCCCGGTCTCTATTTCTGGGGGACTACCGCCTGCCGCACGGGATCTGTTGGTGGCGTTTTATCGCCTCTGGTTCCCGGCAAGCCACCCGTTAGCGGCCTCACGCCAGCCTTATCCGGCGTCGTTACCGGACGTACTGGCGCAGTTTGGTGGGGTGGATTACGTTGACGACCTGACGAAGCTAAAATCCCTGCTCGGCAATCTGGGCTGTGGTATTCCGCCGCTCTACAAACAGTATTCTGAGCTGTGTGAACCCGGCGGCGTGCAGTTTATCGATTTTGGCAGCGATCCGGCGTTCAACAACTGCGTCGACGGGCTGGTACTGGTGGATCTGTGCTACCTGAAGGCGAATCGTTATCAACGGTATATCGAGGCGCATCTGTAGCCTTCTCCTGAAAACCGCAGCGGACAGTCCCCTCGCCCCTTTGGGACGAGTGTTAGGGTGAGGGGATCAAGGCGCACGGTAAAACGGCTTATCCCCCAGAATCGTCGCCCGCTGCATAATCCTTCGCTGCGGCAGATAGTCCGCATTGGCATAGTGCTGCGTCACGCGGTTATCCCAGATCGCCAGATCGCTCTCCTGCCAGTGCCAGCGCACCTGAAACTCCGGTTTGGTGATATGGGCGAACAGAAAACCTAATAGTGCCTCGCTCTCTTTTTCCGTCACATCCACAATGCGTGTTGTGAATCCTTCATTCACGAACAGTGCCTGCTTGCCCGTTACCGGATGGGTTCTCACCACCGGATGCAGCAGCGGAGGATGCTTCGCAACCGCCTCCAGCCAGCGCTGGTGTTCCGCTTCCGTTTTACGGTACTTATATTCCTGGAACGATTTCTTAAAGTCGTGCTCCGCCCGCAGCCCGCTCAGCAACGTCTGGAATGGCGCAGACAGCGCCTCAAACGCCGCGATCCCGCTCGCCCACAGCGTATCGCCGCCGGTCTCCGGGAGCAGTTTCGCCGCGAGGATCGCTCCGGCGGGCGGCGTCTCAATAAAAGTCACGTCGGTGTGCCAGTTGTCGTTATCCGGCGGGTTATCGTTGTGGGTATCCAGAACAATAATCTCCTCCACGCCTTCCGCCTGCGGGTAAACCGGGTGGATATGCAGGTCGCCAAAACGCAGGGCCAGCGCGCGCTGCTGCTGGGGGGTGATCGCCTGCTCGCGCAGGAACACCACCTGATGGCGCAGCACCGCGTGATAGAGCTGCTCGAACTGGTTATCGCTCAGCGGACGGGTCACATCCAGGCCCGAAACCTGTGCGCCAATGTACGGCCCCAGCGGGGTAATGGTCAGACGTTCACTCATTGTATTTCTCCATGCCAGGGCGTCAGGCGACGCTGTAACGCGCGCAGCCCCAGTTCTAATCCGAAGGCGATCACGGCGATCACCGCGATCCCTGCCAACACCACGTCAGTCGCCAGGAACTCTCCCGCGGACTGCACCATAAATCCTAATCCCCGCGTGGCGGCAATAAGCTCTGCCGCCACCAGCGTCGACCAGCCCACGCCAAGCCCGATGCGCAGTCCGGTTAAAATCTCCGGCAGTGCGCCCGGTAAAATGACGAACAGCAGCACCTGTGTACGGCTGGCACCCAACGACTGCGCTGCGCGGATCCGCACCTGCTGGGCACTTTTCACCCCCGCCAGGGCGGACATAGTCACCGGAGCAAAAATCGCCAGATAAATCAGCAGGATTTTTGACGTTTCACCGATGCCGAACCAGATCACCATCAGCGGCAGATAGGCCAGCGGCGGCACAGGGCGGTAAAGCTCAATCAGCGGATCGAGGATGCCGCGCACCGTCGGGCTTAAGCCCATCGCAATCCCCACAGGGATGCCGATAATGACGGCAGCCAGCAGCGCCACCAGAATACGTGCCAGACTGGCTCCCAGATGCTGCCAGAGCGTGGCATCCATAAAGCCCTGCGGTCCGGCAATGGTGATAAGTTTTGCCAGCACCTGTCCCGGCGGCGGCAGGAACAGCGGGCTGATCCACTGCTGCGCGGCAACCGCCCACCACACCACCAGTAACACCAGCAGCGTACCGACGCTCAATGTGATTTGACGAGAAAAAGGCCAGCGCAGCACCAGACGAGTACGGCGCATTTTTTCACTGAAGACGATGCTCATGAGAAGGCCTCCCGTTGTTCAAACACGCGACTTAAGACGTATTCACGCTGTTCGATAAACAGCGGATCAGATTTGATGTTGCGCACTGGTTCCCCCGCCACATAACGATGGGCGAATTCGAGCGGCAACCTTTCGAGCACACGGCCCGGCCCCGGTGATAACAGCACCAGTTCAGTGGCCATAAATACGGCTTCTTCGATGTCGTGGGTGATCAGTAGCACCTGCTTACCGGTTTCGTGCCACAGGCGCAGGAGCAGGGTTTGCATCTGCTCACGGGTAAAGGCATCCAGCGCCCCGAACGGCTCATCCAGCAGTAACAGCTGCGGATCCGCCGCCAGCGCGCGGGCAATCCCGACACGCTGCCGCTGGCCGCCGGAAAGCTGCCAGATAAAGCGTTTTTCCGCCCCTTCCAGACCCACTTTCTTCAGCATTTCCCGTGCCATTGCCAACCGTTTTTCGCGATTGATACCCGCAAGCTGGAGCCCAAACGCTACGTTTTCCTGCACGTTACGCCAGGGAAGCAATCCTTCGTTCTGGAAGACCACGCCGCGTTCAGCGCCGGGGTTTTCCACCTTTTTGCCTTCCAGTTGAATGGTGCCATGCTGGTACGGTACAAATCCGGCGATCAAATTCAGCAGCGTGGTTTTTCCGCAACCTGACGGGCCGAGTACGACCAGCAGCTCACCGCTGTCCAGCGTCAGGTTGATATCCTCCAGCGCAGACTTCCCGGCGTAATCAGCGTACAGATTTGTAATATTCAGCATCGCAACCTCCTTATTTCACAAAGCGATCGGTCACATACTGGCTGTAATCCGCCGCGACCGCCGGCACTTTGCCCTGCTCTTTCAGGAAGGTAGCTGTATCGACAATCGCTTTATTTACCGGCCCGGTCAGTTGCTGAACCTGCTGCGCAGGGGTCAGGTAGGTATTGCCCTTCACCAGCCCCGGTACGTCCGCTTCCGGTACACCGCTCAGGCGCGACAGTTTTTCCAGATTAGCAGGCTGCTTCAACCATTCATCCGGGTTGCTGATGTACGGCTGCTGAGCGTCAATCGCGCTTTTGGCGAAGGCTTTTACCACCTCTGGATGTTTCCCTGCGAAGTCTTTACGCACCACCCACACGTCGAGGGTCGGCGCGCCCCACTGGCCGACTTTTTCGGAGTCGGTCAGCACGGTGCCGTCTTTTTCCAGCTCATTCACCGCAGGTGCCCAGACGTAAGCGCCATCAATGTCACCGCGCTGCCAGGCCGCGATAATCGCCGGTGGCTGCAGGTTGATAATTTGTACCTGACCCGGTTTGATGCCCCAGTGTTTGAGCGCTGCCAGCAGGCTGTAGTGGGTGGTGGAGATAAACGGCACGGCGATACGCTTGCCAATCAGATCTTCCGGTTTGGTGATGTTTTTCTTCACCACCAGCGCTTCAGAGTTACCGAGCTGGGATGCGAGCAGGAAGACTTCAATCGGCACCTGCTGGCTGGCCGCAACGGCCAGCGGGCTGGAGCCGAGATTACCAATTTGCACGTCGCCGGACGCTAACGCCCGCACGATGGCCGCGCCACTGTCGAACTTACGCCAGTCGACTTTCGCCCCGCTCTCTTTAGCAAAGGTATTATCCGCCTGCGCGACCTTCGCCGGCTCCGCAGAGGTTTGATACGCGACGGTAACCTCCACCGCCTGCGCCTGAAATGCCCACAGCGCCAGCGCGCCGAGTAGTGTAATTCGCGATGAAATTGCCATAGTGCCTGCTCCCCTTGTTGTTATGGGGGCAGTATTTCCGGTGCGAGAATTTTGATAAAGGAATAAAAACGAATCGCTAATAACGATTCGTTTTTAGATAAAAAGCGAGAAAGGATAGTGAATTTTGTGCGGTGTTTTTTCTCCCTCTCCCAGTGGGAGAGGACCGGAGTGAGGGCATCAGCCCGCACGATACCTCAGCGCAGCAGGTTCAGCTCAGCAATATCTTTTGGCGTCGTCCGACAGCATCCGCCAATCAACTTCGCACCCGCCGCCAGCCACTGCGGCAGGTATCCCGCCAGCGTTTCACACGCTTCACCGTGGTGATGCCAGGTTTTCGTCACCGCATCGTAATGTTCGCCCGAGTTCGGGTAGACCACCAGCGGTAGCGACGTCAGGCTGTGCAGATGCTTCAGCGCCGCCGTGGTGTTTTCCAGCGCAATGCAGTTAATGCCCAGCGCCACAATTTGCGGGTCGTTTTCCAGCACAGAAACAACGTCACGCAACGGCGTACCATCGCTTAAGTGCTCACTGTCACGCAGGGTAAACGAGAACCACGCCCGGGCACGGGGATACTCTGCCAGCAGTGCCGCCAGGGCTTTGATCTCCGCAAAGGACGGCAGCGTTTCGCAGGCCAGCAGATCAACCCCCGCATCCAGCAACGCCTCCACACGCGGACGGTGGAATGCCACAAATTCCTCTGCGCTACGTACATAATCGCCGCGATACTCTGAGCCATCAGCCAGATACGCGCCATACGGCCCCACAGAGCCTGCGACCAGCAGCGCACCCGCCTGCGCATTCTCCGCCAGATACGCCTCGCGCGCCTTACGCGCCAGCTCCACGCTTTTACCAATCAGCGTCCGGGATTGCGCCTCGTCAAGACCTCGCGCCGCAAAGCCCGCAGGCGTGGCCTGATAGCTGGCAGTGATCGCCACCTGTGCCCCCGCACGATAGTAGTCGAGGTGTACTTCGCGGATAAGCTCCGGGTTTTCCATCAGCACTTTGGCAGACCAGAGGCTGTCTGCCAGGTTACAGCCGCGCGCTTCCAGCTCCGTTGCCATCGCACCATCCAGCACCACAAACGGTTGTTTCTCAAGGATGGCGGTAAGCGAATTATTCAGCGACATGTTCAGGCTCCTGTGTTGCCAGGTTTCGGGTCAGGTAGTACGCACCATAACACAGGGCGACAAACGGCAATCCGCAGTAAAGCGCAATTCTCTGGCTCGGATCAAACGCCAGGCCAACACAGGCCACCACGCAGAGAATAAACCCGAGTACCGGTACCAGCGGATACCACGGCGCACGATACTGCAGCGCGGACAGCGGCTGGCCGGACTGCAGATGACGGCGACGAAAGACAAAATGCGACGCACAAATGCTAATCCACACCGCCACCACCGCAAAACCGGAAATAGCCGACAGGGCGACAAATACCGTGTCCGGTGCCACAACGCTTGAGAACAGCGCCAGAACACCACCCAGCATGGAAACCGAAATCGCCATCAGCGGTACGCCGTTTTTATTCACGCGGGCAAAGCAGCGCGGCAACGTTTTTTCATTCGAGAGCGACCACAGCATGCGGCCAGAGGCATATAGCCCCGAGTTCGCCGCCGAGAGGATCGCCGTCAGAATCACAAAGTTAAAGATGTCCGCCGCGTACGGAATGCCGACTTTTTCAAACACCAGCACAAACGGGCTTTTTTCCACACCAGCCTGCTGCATCGGGATCAGCGCCGCCAGCACAAACACGGTACCAATAAAGAAGACAATCAGACGCGCGATGGTCGTACGGATCGCCACCGGAATAACCTTATGCGGGTTTTCGGTTTCCCCCGCGGCGATGCCAATCAGCTCGGTACCGGAGAAAGCAAAGTTCACCGCCACCATCGTCATCAGGATCGGCAGCCCGCCGTGCGGGAACCAGCCTTCAGCGGTGATGTTGGCTAAGCCAGGCGCGGGAGAACCATCCTGCATCGGGATAAAGCCAAAGATCGCCGCACCACCAAGGATAATGAAGGCAATAATAGTGATGACTTTCACCAGTGAGAACCAGAATTCGCCTTCGGCAAAGAAGCGCGTCGAGATGACGTTGAGGCCAAAAATCACCACGCAGAAAACCACACACCACGCCCAGACGGGTACCTGCGGGAACCAGTACTGCATGCAGAACCCGGCGGCGGTAAAGCTTGAGCCAAGCGCCACCGTCCAGGTGAGCCAGTAAAGCCACGCCACGGTATAGCCCGTCGCCGGGCCGAGATAGCGGGTGGCATAGACGTGAAACGCCCCGGTTTCCGGCATCGCGACGGAGAGTTCGCCCAGACACTGCATCACCAGCCAGACGACTAACGCACCAATCAAATACGCCAGCAGCGTTCCCGCCGCACCAGTGGTCGAAATGATGTAACCCGTATTGAAAAATAACCCTGTGCCAATCACGCCACCCAGCGAGAGCATAATCAGGTGGCGTGTTTTCATGGTGCGCTTAAGCTGCCCATTTTCTTGTTGTGTTTGCATATTACCTTCTATACGTATGGACATCTAAACATCCAAAGAAGGTATGTTATACCGTGATTGTTAATAAAATGCTAGCCATGAACCAGATACAGCCGGGCACGCCGCGCGCTGAGTCTGGGGTGGGTTGTCAGGATCACATAGAGAATGGGTCGCCAGGCCATAAGTACCTCCACAAGCAGATACTTACAGCATGGCGCGGGAGAATGAGATCCTCGGTCAGTCGAAAGTGTTATCTGTAACCATGTGGCTCATACGCCCGCCGTGGCTCCGGCGCGATATTGCACGGGCCTCCCCCCAAAAGCCGGGTCAGGCGTAGCCGCCATCCGGGGTGACAACCGTACAAGGATTGGTAAATCCTTAAATCAGTTCTATAGTCGTCACAGTTTCTTAGTTACAGGATCAACTGATGCGCTTTAACGGACTGACCAAAGGCTTCTTTATTTTCATCCTCGCCCTTGTGACGTGGGCCTTCTTTGATGTGCTGTCGCCCTATTCCTCCGCAATTCTGTGGGCCGCCGTTCTGACCGTCATCTTTAACCCGGTGAAAAACAAACTGCGCGCCATGCTGGGGGACCGCAACGGACTGGCTTCGCTGTTGACCATCGGCATTATCTGCCTGATCGTCTTTATCCCGTTGATGGTGATCTTCTCGTCACTCGCCATTGAGCTGAACGTGGTTTACACCAAGCTACAACAAAACAATACCCCGTTCCCGGAAGCGATCGCCCGTCTTTTTGCCCACCTGCCAGGCTGGGCCAGCGTGTTCCTGGCCGACCATAATCTGGACAGCGCGACGCAAATTCAGAAAAAACTCTCCGATGTGGCCTTGCAGGGTGGGCAGTACCTGGCAGGCAGTGCGTTTCTGATTGGCAAAGGGACGTTTGGCTTCGCAATCAGTTTCGGCATTATGCTTTATCTTCTGTTCTTTCTGCTCAAAGACGGGCCGTATCTGGTACGCCAGATCCTCGATTCCCTGCCCCTGTCTGATTTTGCCAAACAACACCTGTTCGCCAAATTTGTGGGCGTCTCACGGGCCACGGTCAAAGGCACGGCGGTGGTGGCGGTGGTTCAGGGCCTCCTCGGCGGGATTGCATTTGCCATTGTGGGCATCGACGGCAGCGTACTCTGGGGCGCACTGATGGCGTTCCTCTCGCTGGTACCTGCCGTAGGCTCGGCAATCGTCTGGGTACCGGCAGCCATTTTCCTGTTCGCCACACACCAGCTATGGCAAGGGCTGTTTATTGTCGGCTTCTTTGTGATTATCGTCGGGCTGGTGGACAATATCCTGCGTCCACTTCTGGTGGGTAAAGACACCAAAATGCCGGATTACCTGATCCTGATTGCAACGCTCGGCGGAATGGAAGTGTATGGTATTAATGGCTTTGTTATTGGGCCACTCATTGCCGCACTGTTTATCGCCTGCTGGAATCTCTTTTCCGGACGCGATCACGAGGGTAACGTCGATGAGCTTGATGCAGAATTTATAGAAGAAGGGAAAAGACCTACAGATTTATAAAAACATGACGATAAATCCCCCGCAGGCGGCCTCTGGTCGCCTTTTTAGATCGCGAGAAAGTAGGTTTTTCCTATAATGCTATCAATGCTGTTTTAACCAACGCCGCTACAGGAATCGACAGGTGCGAATCGCCACAATGACTAACTGGGCATACGCTGTAACGGTATGTCTGACCATCGCCTCCGGTATCGTCATGCTGATGGCGTCCAATGCCGACAACGCTGAGCGTCATGCTGTCGAACAGCGGCAGCGCTTTGACCAGCTCACGGAAGATGTGGAAACAGATGCCTGGGCACAGTCCGATTTAGCTCGCCTGTACGTCATTAAAAAAGATCCGCAAACCCTTAATGAATACCACCAGTCAGAAGGTTACCTGAAGAATATCGAGCTGAAGCTGGAAAAACTGCGGGATAACGGCGCATCGGATGACGAACTGTTGCTGCTACGCGAAGGGGTAAAGATCATTGATGAGTTGCAGGACGAGCAACAAACAGCGCTCTCCAACATAGCGCAAGGTGAAGAGCAGCAGGCCGTTGCCCTGCTGTATGGCAAAGCCTATGAACAGGAAATGGAACGGGCGCAAAACCAGATCAACCATTTCCGGCAAATACTCGACAAGCGCATCATTGCCAACGTACAGGCCGCCACCAAAACATCAAAAGCGTTGCGTACCACGTCTGAAGTGATGGTCGGCCTGACTGCCCTGCTCTTCCTGTTCGTGATGGGCTTTATTATCAAGCGTCGCGTATTGCGCCCCGTGGTGCGCCTGAGCGACGTGGTACACCGCCTGGCATCACAGGATTACGCGGTTGAAACACCGAATTTCAACCAGATTGATGAAATCGGCGATATGGCGCAGGCCATTCGCATCTTCCGTGAAAATGGTCTGGCAAGGCAGCGACTGGAAAAAGAGCGCGATGCCGACTGGGCCATCCGTGAGCTGCTGGCGCGTATGACGCAACGCCTGCAGGGATGTGAGAGCTTCGCGGATGTCATTAACGTGGCGGAGCTGTTCGCCCCCAATATCGCGCCGGGCGTGTCCGGGCGCTTATACATTCTCGATCGCGATCCGTGGGAGATGCGCTGCTCGGCGGAATGGCTGTCACCCGAAGGTGACAAAACGGCGTTCAACCCTGATGAATGCTGGGCTATCCGCCGTGGGCAAAGCCATCCGCCGGTTAACGGCGAGCCGGACGTGACCTGTTATCACCTTCCGGGATCTTGCGCGCATCACTCACTGTGCGTGCCGCTCATCGCCCAGGGTGAGGCGATTGGTTTGCTCTCTTTCCAGAACATCACCTCCGAAACCGCGCCCTCCCGCGCTTATCTTGAATTGATGGCTGAAGCGCTGGGTCTGGCGTTGTCTAACCAGAGATTGCGTGACGCTCTGCTGGAAAAAGCGTTGTTCGATCCGCTTACCGGGCTGCGCAACCGTCATCATCTGGAAGACACGCTGCGTACCCAAATGGCACAGGCGATACGCAATAATGAGCCGGTGAGTTGTCTGATGATCGACATTGATCACTTCAAGAGCATTAACGATCGCTTCGGACACGAGGCGGGCGATCAGGTGATTAAGAGCGTAGCGACGATTATTCAGCGCGCCGTACATGAAAGCGGGCTTGCTTTCCGCTACGGTGGCGAAGAATTTCTGGCGCTTCTTGCCGGTGCAGATGAAGAGGTAGCCCACGACTGCGCGACGGATATTTATAACGGCGTGCGTGCGCTGTCGCTGCGCTATGGGCTTTCTGAGATTGGCCCGGTGGATGTGTCGATCGGTATTGCCAGCTACCCACAGCACGCCCAGAGCGACAACCTGCTGCGCGCGGCGGATGTGGCCCTGTACCGGGCAAAAGAGCTGGGAAGAGCGAGGATTGTGAGCTTCGGGATGCTGGAGGCGGGGTAATCGTTAGACCGCAACCGTTGGCTTCTCTTGCCAAAGGCTTTCTACTGGTGGTACCTGGGAGGATTACTGAGACACAGCGGTGGTTACTAATATCACCAGCAAATTTGATGCCCGTCAAAGGAATATGACTACATGGCTCAAGAAATTAACGGGCAAGTCGATACTCAATATGAAAATACGTCAGCATACCTTACCAGGGTGAACAGAGCCTTTTGCTAAATCAGCTGATATATCTGGCACAGATAATCGACACGGCCATTTAAGTTAAATTATTACATGGAGAGAAAATGAAAGTACGTCTTTTAGCAATGGTATCCGCATCTTTAATTCTTGCTGGCTGCGCAGGATCGGTAAAACCAGACACCGTAAAGGCGGCAAATGGTAGCTCAATTGAAATTTACAGCGTGTCCGCCATTCCAGAGCTGAATAACAATCGAGTGGCCGATAGTCACTTACGCGAAGTGACTCCGGCTCATGCAGCGGCCGGTATGGGGATCGCTGTGGTCGGCGCATTACTCGGAAGTATCAACAGTAGTGATTTTGATAAAGAGAACTATAAAGGAACAACAGTCGAAACGCTGGAGAACCCAACGAACAACTGGTTTATTCCAAAAGCCAAACAAAATATTACTCAGTGGATGAATGAAAAAGGTAACGGCCACCTCTATAAACAACCGCTGTATATTGGTAAGGCGACCTGGGCATTAATCTATAAAGATGCGAATGCTGCAACACCGCTTTACCAGCTAAAATATAAAGTTCTGTTCTATAAACGTCCGGAAAGCGGGAATATGTTCTCTGCATTTACAGTAGCAGAATGTACCCCAACACCTGTCGAGGCCCCATTGAGCGACTGGAATGCAAACAATTATAAGAAAGTTATCAGCGAAACTGAAAAATATATGAATAGCTGCTTGCTTGAACTGAATAATCAGCTTCCACGCTTGCTAAAACAGTAATGCTCTCTACTGAGCCCGACTCAGTGTTCTCACTTTGTTTTTAATACGACTCGATGAGTCCTTCATCGAGTCGATTCAGAATCCATTATTACATAGCCGTCATGATGAGAAAAAGTTAACAGGTTAACGTCCCGCAAGAATGATTTTACAGAAAAGTTCCAGAGAAAACACACCAGAAGGATCATTCTCCTGACCAGGAAGAATGACAAGGTCAAGCATCCGGGTGTATCTCTGAGTCGTGGCGTTATATGTTTCTTTAGTGAGATCCATGTCCGAATGATAACCCAGTAACGTCAATATCTTTGACACATCTAACATATTACGTTCGCTGACCGAATCAAACCCCTGAAATGCGAGGTCGTGCGTAAGCGAAAAATTTGGAATAGCAGTAAAAAGCTTATCCTTTTCACTATCCGAAAACGTGTGATAGGTTCTCTGCAGTTTCTTAAACAGGCAAGCTGTTTCATTAATAAAAACAGTTTCTTCCGGAACTTCAAACTCATTCAGAAGACCGGGATACGCCACTTCCAGCGCCCATAAATGGTTTGTCGAAATAGCAGTACGTATAAGCTCTGTGTCATAGCCATTTCGTAAATCAAAATGGTCAAAAAGATCACACATCATAAAAACACTCAGTTTATGCAGACCTTCAACAATCATGTTGCTTACCTCAATAGCCCCATTACAAGCCTTTCATGCTCTTGTACGAAATAAACATTCTGTTAATAACGTCCTGGAACATTTCCAAATCACTATTATTCATGCAAGACAGTAATTCATTCAGTTTCCTGTCCCGCTCGCTCATAGCTTTGGCAAGGATAATTTCTCCCGCCATGGTGAGCCGGACAATTTTCACTTTACGATTACCAGATTCTTTTTCACGTGTAATGAATCCGGCTAATAAGAGAAAATCCAGCGCTTCCGTGACACTTCGGGAGCTGAAGTTCAGACAATCCATGATGCTTGAAGCATAGCATTGTGGTGTATCTTGTATCACCTTCAACACACGCAATTTTGATAAGCTTAACGCCATTGGCAATAAAGCTTTATTAACTTCATTCCTCATCTCGTGATAAAGGACATTAAGTTTTTCAATCACACGAATAAGATCGTGCGATTGCTGCTTTTCGCTCATTCCGAAATACCTTTAAGTTTATATCTGAGAACCTTACCCACACCAGATTTAGGTAATGCATCAATATACTCAATATGTTTAGGCACTTTATATGATGTCACAAATTTTCGGCAGTAATCCCGAATATCACTTTCCATTGGCGTTATATCTGATGGCACGATAAATAGTTTTATCGCCTCGCCAGTAACATCATCCTGCACGCCTATTGCCACCGCCTCTTTGACTGATGGATGTTGCAGAACCACAGCTTCAATTTCAGCAGGGTAAACATTAAACCCGGAAACTATAATGATATCTTTCTTTCTGCCCTGAATAGTAATGACGCCTTGCCGATCCTGCACGGCGAGATCGCCTGTGAAATACCATCCATCTCTTAAAGCCTCATGAGTTTCTTCATCTCTTTTCCAGTACCCGGACATAACCTGAGGCCCTTTGACTGCGACTTCACCTTTTTCACCGGGTGAAACAGTATTCCCATCGGCATCAACCAGTTTTATCTGCGTCTCTGTCACGGCACAACCCACGTTACTCAGGCATTGCGTGGTTGCAAAAGACTGAACGGAAACCAGAGGAGAACACTCCGTCATGCCGTAACCCGCCAGAATCGGTTTTCCTGTCATGCCGAACCATTTCTCAGCCACCGGGCGAACCAGCTCCGTACCACCGCTAACGCAAAAATTCACTGCTGAGAAATCCAGTTCTGTAAATTTATGGTGGTTCAACAATGCGTTATAAAGCGTGTTAACCCCTGTAATGGCCGTAAATTTATACTTCATCATGGCACTGATGACGTCATCAATTTTTCTGGCATCTCTGATAAAAATATTCACTGCGCCAATCGAAAAGAAATAAAGGAAATTCACCGTTAGTGAAAAGATATGATATAAGGGCAATGCAGTTACAATTCGCTCTTTACCCTTTGTCAGATATTCACCGCAAACATGATGTAATTGATTGAGGTTTGCCGCGATATTGCCATGAGTCAACATTGCCGCCTTTGGAATTCCACTCGTGCCACCGGTATACTGAAGAAAGGCCAGGGTATTCTGTTTTACCTCGGGAGCGGTAAATGAACAAGACTGTCCCAAAAATATAATTTTTTCGAGAGTGGTGAGATTTCCCTTTTCATATGAGTCAGATAGGCATTCATCCGGCGTGTCCGGAAAATCATCCATACCAACTTCAATAATATAAAGATTATCACCTTCCGGACATTTTTCTTTCAGTTCTGGTAACGTAATGATGGCCTTAGGACAACAGTCCATCATATATTTTTCAATTTCATAGCGTGTCGAATTTGGGTTTATGTTAACAACGACCATCCCTGACCGTAACACCCCCATGACTGATATTGCATACTGTAATGAATTTGGAAGCATGATAGCAATACAATCACCACGCGTAAAAAAAGCTTCATTTTGTAACCATGCAGCGATATTTCTGCTGAGCTCGCCCATTTTTGCATAACTGACTATCGCATCGTTGCATATAATGGCAGGATAGCACTCATAAGTTATGCAAGATGATTCAAACATTTCGGTCAAAGTATGATGTTCTTTAGTTTGGTTCTGCTTCACCGCATTGCCTCCCGGTCATTGTCTTTAACTAATCTTTAACATTAGAGATGTTTAATCAAGAGCTGGAGTGGTGTTTTTTTATAAGTGGGAGTTTCCTCACTTATTTTAATTTCACGGCGTTACTTCATGCTTCCACTATATTTCATAGTCACAACCCCATGATCAAATAACTCAAAAACACAATACCCCAACACTCCAAATAAATTTGAAAATAACTTTTTATTTTTTAACAAAATTACAAAAACAAGAACATCGAATTAAGCCCAACCAGAGGCTTAAGTACAAGACAAATTATAACGTTGAGGTGAGGTTAAAGAAGTGTCGCTGGCTCTCCTCTAACCCCTTAGCGGCATCCATGAACGAGTCCGGCAATACGCTATCGGGAACAGGATAATAAACATCGCCATCGCCTACAGTCCTGCCATTTAACACACTGGAAATCTTGTCCATATTACCCTGAATCCCCAAAATAAATTCATTGGCGGGTTCCTGGTTTTTCAGATGTTCTTTTTCAAACGAAACGCGATCGATATAAAAAAGCACATTTTTTATGGCGTTCAAAATCGACAGAGAGTGTTGATGCAACTGATCATGCGATCCTTCAGCGCTAAACCAGGTGGGTTCAATGGCAACTCTGGCCGCGATATCTTCACATTCCACGAGACCGGTCGCGACCTTCTGACGTGTTTCATTATGGCGAGTTGCACTGTGAAGCCAGCTCCGGGCTTCATCAAATAATGCACCAAGATTCTGCAGCATTACACCGCCCTCTCGTTCCGGTCTTATCAGGGTATGGATAAGACCTGCAACGATAATCCCCAGGATAATACCGACGATCCTGTCCCTTACTTCTGTCAGCCCTGTGACCGGACCAAACGTCTCAAGCGTCGCAAGAGCGAAGGTGAACATGATTTGCACCCCTGCATAACTTACATTCTCCGGGCCAGCAGAGATCCACGAAGACAATGCGATGACGGGAAGCACAATACAGAGCAAGCCAAACAGCGTATCGATCCGTGGAGTAAGATAGACAATAGTCACCAGCGCAAACACACTGCCAACTGCAGCCCCGACCAGACGAAGGATGATTTTCCGCTGTGTATTCCCCAGACCTGGCTGCGCAACAATGAGACAACTGAGCATAATGGTATGAATACCTGACCAGTCCGTTGCGGTATAGAACAAATAACAAACTGCCGCACTCAGCAGTGTTTTAAGTGAAAAAAACACATAATGTTCGTTGCTGAAGGCATCCTTTACCAGAAAACCCGCGTGTGTAGCTGGCGATGGTACCTGGGTATTTGCCTTATTTTCCGCTGCCGCCACTTTTTTGTTATAAGAGCTGATAATGCCCGCTATCGCGATAAAGGCCGGTTCTGCGGAATGCAATACCGGAGGTTTCGTTTGCCAGTCAGGCTCCCCATTAATTAGCATTAATTCTAACGGCTTTAGTGCATTACGGAGTGTTTCTGCATCCTTTAATACATCCTCCCCTTCAAAGCTAGCGGGAAGATGGCACGACGCCGTACGCAGTTCAGAAACAATTGCGATCGCAGTAAGATAATGCCCCCCTTTTTGTGCAGCATGTTTGTCCCGCATCGTTTTGTAACGCAAAAGCCGGTACAGCGTCTGAATATCGCGTCCTGCCTGGCTTAAGGTATTTTGTCTTCGCAGTAACGTGGCATCAGCTGAAAGCAGAGAAGCCATATCCGACAGTTGTTTTCCAATGGCCCGTTTTAGCTGGATCTCCGGCTCCACTGGCATCAGGAGAGAATTGACAATTAATGTCACGGCAATGGGGTAGTTAACGGCCACCCATACCCAAAGGATCCCTCTGACCAGAGTTTCTGCATCAGGTGAAATATCCACAAGGCTTTGCGTGTATATTGCGACAATAGCAACCACAAAAAATACCACACCGATTTTTGTCGTCCGCATCAAAAACACGCTGACAAAAAAAAGCGTGAAGGAGATTAGGATCCGCAAAAACGGAGTATTCCATGTCACTTTCAGAACCATTAATGACAGAAGAATAGAGAAAGTGGACCCGACGATAAACAGTATCCCCGTCAGTCTGGTCACAACAATGTTCGTCTGGGTGACAAAAAAAACAGTAATTAATGACAAAGCCAGCAGCGGTACCTGCAGGCTTTGAGACATGATCACCACAATCGTACAGGCCACCATAGCACGTAAGACATGGTTCAGACGCCCGGGATATGGACGCATAGAAATCCACAAATCACTCATAGCAGGAGACGTGGTACCCATAGCCTGACCCCGTTAAACCTTGTTGCCGCGGTGCAACGTTACAACAGCTGAAGCACCAATACGGAAGAGTCCTTTATCGGTTTCAGACATTTTTATTTTTACCGGGAAACGCTGGGAAACATGAACCCAGTTAATGGTCTTTTCGACTAACTGCAGGCCTCCGACGGTGGCACTGTCACCCGGAGCAACGCCATAGCTCATTGACTCTACGGTGCCAGAAAAAGCTTTGCTGGTATCCGCCATGATAAATACCGTTGCCGTTGTTCCTTCAGTAATACCTTTCAGATCGGTTTCCCGGAAGTTGGCGATGACATACCACTGTCTTGTATCAATGAGCGTCATGACGGGTTGCGCCGGGGATGCATATTGACCCGCAGTGGTCTTCAGTGCCGTGACTCGTCCATCGAATGGGGCACGAACTTCACTGTATTCAAGATTCAGCTTAGCTTCGGCAATTTGTGCCCTGACTTCATCCCGCTGCGCCACAAGCGCATCCACACCGCTGACAGCGGCACTGGCCTGTCGGGCCTGAAGTCTGGTCGAGTTATAATTAGCTTCAGCACTGTTTCTCGCTGTTCTGGCCTGCTCCAGCTCTTCTTTAGACACATAGTTTTTACCCATCAGCGCCAGCTTACGGTTATATGTATCCTGCGCCTGCTGATACTGACTACGGGCACTCTCTACCTGGGCAGCGACGGCATCGGCGTTGTACTGCTGCGCACTGACGGAGCGTTCTGATAACTTGATCTGCTCATTCAGGGTGATCAGGCGGGCCTGACTGGCATCCAGTGAATTCTGGAATGGACGCGGATCAATGCGGTAAAGCAGCTCCCCTTTCTTCACGAGCTGGTTATCTTTGACTGGCAATTCAATAATTCTGCCACTCACCTCAGGAACGACGTTGATGGTGTCAGCATAGACATAAGCATCATCAGTACGCGGTGCGGCATCAATTCTGAACAAGACAAGCACCAAAACCATCAGCGTCACCAGTAATAAACTGAGCGCATAAATTTTTCTTTTTACGGTCATTTCGGCACCTTAAGACGGGAAGAAAATCAGCCATGCCAGCATAGAAATCAATGCTGTAACGCAGGGATACACAACGACTGCCGGGGATAACCAGCCCGTTTTGTGCAAGTTACTGGAAAGTAGGTGTAAGAGCGTCATTCCTGTGACACCGATGCCCGTACACAGAAGCCAGTCAGGGAAGGATGCGCCGAAAAAGACAACAGAAGGTGCGGGAGAACACCCAGTCAGGGAGCTCACGGCAATAAACAGCACCGTCAGAAGATGGAATGATGATGGCTTGCCTGGATGTTTGTGCATTTTCGTATGTTAATGAAATTTAATGTTAAAGTAGCTAAACTTGAATCTTTATTCAAGTTTAGCTTATCTTATACAGCACCAAATCTCAAGATCGTGCAAAATAGACAACCAACAGGTCACCTTCTTCCGGGACGCATTATGGCAATTTCAGATACCAACCGCTTACGACCCCCCATGCAACGAAGGGGGCACCTCAGGGTTCAAAAAATCCTGGATGCAGCCGCTGAGATTATCAGTGACATCTCCATTGAAAAGCTCACTATTCAGGAGCTTGCAAAGCGTTCAGGTACAGCGCCGGGTTCGCTTTATCATTTTTTCCCCGATATTGAGTCCGTTAAGGCATCACTGAAGCTCAGTTTTGATAACAAACTTTCCGAGATGCTGGACGCGATAAAAAACAAACATGTGGAGCAGGACTGGTGCTCTTTGCCTGCAGGCGATCTTATTAATACTATTTTTCAGCCCTATGCCAACTTCCTTATTGAGAACAAGGCCTATTTACCACTTCTTCTGAGAATAAATCCGGATTTTACACAGTCGAAGTTTCTTGCATTCCTGATCCATATATTAGAGTGCAGGATCAAGAACGTTACGAAACCAGAAATTATACGAGAAGCGAACTTCCTTCATTCCCTCGCTATAGGTACTCTGCAGCAGGCTTTCCAGCGGGATAATAAACTTCCTTACGAGTTCATTCCCAAAATACTGCATACTCTGGCACTCTACCTTGAATCAACGGAAGTACAGTTGGTTAAATCAGATTAGTAAAAATGCCTTTGATATCAAAGGCATTTATTGCTGATATATGTCTGAGTACATGTCCTGAAGTGCAAGGTTGTTAACGCAACCACCCTGCCCCATGCACTACCTCTCATAGCATCAAGAGGTGGTTGAATTGCATGCTGACTCCCTCCGCGAAAGAACGTCACAGCCACTGAGTAAATGTGGTTAGCAAACCGATGTTCTTGATACTGAATTTTCTATAATTAAAAAAAAGCCTGCAATTAAGCAGGCCAAATTCAGAAGAATACTTCGCGCTTAAGTATATCAAGAAATCGTGGACAAACTATCTTAAAAAGCCAATTAAAATCAATCAACCTATTATTAGATTGAGAGCATTTATTGCCAAAATGCTTTTTAATTTCACTAATGGTGATTACATTCTTCTATTTAATTTCGCCATGAAATTTTTATATAAACTACACACTTGCCTCTCTTTTTACCGTGTCCAAATAGGTCTTTATCCATATAACCATATCTGCATAATCTCTCCAGTATCTTATGATATTTTGCGCTAATTGCTGGGGAATCAGGATGTAAGGACACTGGTTTTAGTTCCATGCACTTTTTGAGATATCAGGTGTTTCAGCCATCAACCTATACTCTTCCGGCACCTGGTTATTCAGTGACTCATGGGGCCTCACGTGCCACAGGACAGCGGTTTCATGCATAACGTCTATCGACCCGCCGGGTTAAGTACCTCAGGCGTCATCAGCGGAGCCGGGTTACACACCGAAAGACATCTTTAACGGTACACCCGGCTTTGACGAACGTCAGAACGGCAATGCTCTGGTGTTCAGTAAAACGGGTTTTGCGCGGGGCGATCTCCTCGGGGAACATAATCAATATGTCGGAAGATCTCTAAAAGTGAATGGGTCGTTTTACCGGGATGCTTACACTTCCATTAGGTTCTATAAGCAATGACAAGCCTTGCCCATCCCCAAGCGTATAGGGTTTATCTTCAGGCTTAGCGCGGCGAATCTGCATATCGTTTAAAGGCATGTGTATAGGAATCCAGGACCGAACAGGAACATATACACAATCCTATACACATTCTGTACGGATTCTACCGGATGGTTACGGACAACGATGGACTAAAAAGAAATAAAACCGTTATAAATCAGGGTATTTATGGATGAATACGGATGTTTGGGGAAGTTGAAATGGTGCCGATAATAGGAGTCGAACCTACGACCTTCGCATTACGAATGCGCTGCTCTACCAACTGAGCTATATCGGCCCTGAGAGGCCGGTTACGAATGTAACCACGGGGCAGAAGGTTAGATCTAACCGGGTGATGCGTCAATGCCCTTTTGAATCAAACGGCTATTTTTGCATCACCCATGTTTATTTACGCACGAATCGTATCATCGCCGAAGCCGATCCACTTGTAGGTGGTCAGCGCTTCAAGACCCATCGGGCCACGCGCGTGCAGCTTCTGAGTGCTGACAGCCACTTCCGCGCCCAGGCCGAACTGGCCGCCGTCGGTGAAGCGCGTTGAAGCATTCACATACACGGCTGAAGAATCCACCTCGTTCACAAAGCGATCGGCGTTGCGCAGGGTACGCGTCAGGATCGCATCGGAATGCTGCGTGCCATGCTCACGAATATGAGCGATGGCATCATCGAGATCCACCACAATCTTCACGTTCAGATCCAGAGACAGGAACTCGTCGTCATACTGTTCTGCTTTTACTGGTACCACGGCAGCTGGGCCATCTTTCAACAGCGCCAGGGCGTTAGCCTCAGCATGCAGCGTAACGCCGCTTTTCGCCATCTGTTTGCTCAGCGCAGGCAGGAAAGTGTTCGCGATACCCTGATGTACAAGCAGCGTTTCCACTGTGTTACAGGTGCTTGGACGCTGGGTTTTGGCATTAACGATGATCTTCAGCGCCGGTTCAATCTCGGCGCTGTCATCGACAACAATATGACACACGCCAATACCGCCGGTGATCACCGGGATAGTCGACTGCTCACGACACAGCTTGTGCAGACCCGCGCCACCGCGTGGGATCAGCATGTCGATGTATTTATCC
The DNA here is from genome assembly GCF_014103115.1 of Enterobacter sp. RHBSTW-00901. NCBI lineage: Bacteria > Pseudomonadati > Pseudomonadota > Gammaproteobacteria > Enterobacterales > Enterobacteriaceae > Enterobacter > Enterobacter sp. RHBSTW-00901. The sequence goes on along the minus strand of NZ_JABXPB010000001.1, from coordinate 3,835,363 downwards.
ATGCGCAGCATCTCGTTCACCAGCGCGCGATCGGGGCTTTCAATCGCCTGCACGGCACCCGCCGGTAAGCCGCACTCTTCCAGCGCCTGCTGGATGACTTTTACCGTTGCACCGTTGGTGCGCCAGGTCTCTTTTCCGCCGCGCAGAATAGCCGCGTTGCCGGTTTTCAGGCACAGAGACGCGACATCGACCGTCACGTTAGGACGGGCTTCATAAATCACGCCGATCACACCGAGCGGTACGCGGCGACGCTCAAGACGTAAACCGCTGTCGAGCAGTCCACCGTCAATCACCTGCCCGACAGGATCAGCCAGATTACACACCTGGCGAACATCGTCGGCGATACCTTTCAGACGTGCTGGCGTCAGCGCCAGGCGGTCGAGCATTGCTTCGCTCAGGCCGTTTTCACGCGCTTCAGCTAAGTCTTGTTCATTGGCACGCAAAATCTCAGCGGATTGCGATTCCAGATAATCAGCGATTTTTTCCAGCACGCGGTTTTTCTCGCGGCTGGAAAGGAGCGCCAGTTTGTAAGAGGCGGCCTTTGCGGCTGCACCCATTTGTTCCAGCATTTTCTGGCTCCTTAACGAATAATCATATCATCGCGATGCACGGCGACCGGGCCATATTCATAGCCCAGGATGGCGTCGATCTGCTGCGAGTGGTGACCCGCAATCCGGCGCAGAGCATCACTGTTATAACGGCTCACGCCGTGGGCGATGTCGCGACCTGCGAGGTTACGGATACGAATCACTTCACCACGAGAGAAGTTGCCTGTCACGCTTTTAATTCCTTTTGGAAGTAATGAACTCCCTCTTTCCAGAATAGCGGCAGTCGCCCCTTCATCGACGGTAATTTCACCTGCAGGCGGCGCACCGAAAATCCAGCGTTTGCGGTTTTCCAGTGGGGATTCCTGCGCATGGAAACGCGTGCCCACAGAGAGACCTTCCATGACATCGCCAATCACGCCAGGGCGGCTACCCGCAGCAATGATGGTGTCGATACCGGCACGGCACGCCACGTCCGCTGCCTGTAGCTTGGTACCCATTCCGCCCGTTCCCAGGCCAGAAACGCTATCACCCGCGATGGCGCGCAGCGCATCATCAATGCCGTAAACATCTTTAATCAGTTCAGCGTCCGGGTTGGAACGCGGATCGGCGGTGAACAGCCCCGGCTGATCGGTCAGGAGCAGTAATTTATCAGCACCGGCCAGAATCGCGGCCAGCGCAGAGAGGTTATCGTTATCGCCCACTTTGATTTCAGCGGTCGCCACGGCGTCGTTTTCGTTAATGACGGGGACGATATTGTTGTCCAGCAGCGCACGCAGCGTATCACGCGCATTCAGGAAACGTTCTCTGTCTTCCATATCCGCACGCGTCAGCAGCATCTGCCCGACATGAATGCCATAGATAGAAAACAGCTGTTCCCAGAGTTGAATCAGTCGGCTTTGTCCAACGGCGGCCAGCAACTGTTTAGAGGCTATCGTCGCGGGGAGTTCGGGGTAACCCAGGTGTTCACGCCCGGCGGCAATCGCCCCGGAAGTCACAATAACGATACGATGCCCTGCGGCATGCAGCTGAGCGCACTGACGTACAAGCTCAACAATGTGGGCGCGATTTAGGCGGCGCGATCCGCCTGTTAACACACTGGTACCGAGTTTTACCACCAGCGTCTGGCTATCACTCATGATTCTCTGCCGTTCAACGATAAGGGGAAATGATGTCAAACGAACGTTTTAGCAGGACTCAGCCCCGTTGCCAACTGCCTTAGCACATCACTAAACACTTTGTTGCGCCGGATCAGGGAGCGTAGTGGCAAATTTTGACAATTTTATTACAGAAATAATAAATCACAGTTTTTTAAAATTATTCTTATTTTGTCATAAAAGTTTAATTCCAGAACGTTAAAACCCTTCCTGTTTTTTCACGGGACTTAGGCATGAGCTTATCGTCCAGCGAATTTTAGCGCGTTTATAAAATCAGGATCGAAAATGAAAAAGAGCACACTGGCATTAGTGGTTATGGGCGTAGTTGCTTCTGCATCTGTACACGCGGCCGAAGTCTATAATAAAGATGGCAATAAACTGGACGTGTACGGCAAAGTAAAAGCAATGCACTACATCAGTGATGATGCCTCTAAAGACGGTGACCAGACCTACGTACGTTTCGGTTTTAAAGGTGAAACACAGATTAACGATCAACTGACGGGCTATGGCCGTTGGGAATCCGAATTTGCCGGTAACAAAGCAGAGAGCGACTCCTCTCAGAAAACCCGTCTGGCATTCGCTGGCCTGAAACTGAAAAACATTGGTTCTCTGGATTACGGTCGTAACCTGGGTGCCCTGTATGACGTCGAAGCATGGACCGATATGTTCCCTGAGTTCGGCGGCGACTCTTCCGCGCAGACTGATAACTTCATGACCAAGCGTGCTACCGGTCTTGCCACCTACCGTAACACCGACTTCTTCGGCATGGTTGACGGCCTGGACATGACGCTGCAATACCAGGGTAAAAACGAAAACCGCGACGCCAAGAAACAGAACGGCGACGGTTTTGGTACTTCTCTGGCTTATGACTTCGGCGGCAGCCCTTTCGCTGTTAGCGGCGCATACACCAGCTCTGACCGTACCAATGCTCAGAACCTGCTGGCTCGCGGCCAGGGCGACAAAGCTGAAGCATGGGCAACCGGTCTGAAATATGACGCGAACAATATCTATCTGGCAACGATGTATTCTGAAACACGCAACATGACCCCAATTTCTGGTGGTTTTGCGAATAAAGCACAGAACTTTGAAGTCGTGGCGCAATATCAGTTCGATTTCGGTCTGCGTCCGTCCCTGGGCTATGTACAGTCTAAAGGCAAGGATATCGAAGGTATCGGTGATGCTGATATCGTGAAATACATTGATGTGGGTGCGACCTATTATTTCAACAAAAATATGTCCACGTTTGTTGATTATAAAATCAACCAGATTGATGACAAAAACAAACTGGGTGTCAGCAGCGATGACATCGTTGCACTGGGTATGACTTACCAGTTCTGATCACGCTGTTATAAAAAATCCCGGCCTGTGTGCCGGGATTTTTTTGTCGGGGATTCATGCGGTCTGATGCCCTCGCCCACAGGGAGAGAGAGAAACCATCAGGCCGTCAGCTTGACCGCTTCGCTGGAAAAGTCATCCGCAGGCTCCAGCTTCAGATCCAGAGTCGCCAGCAAAGCACGCGCCTTGTCGTGGAACTCTTTCAGCGTATATTCCAGACGGTCGATCACTTCCTGATCTTTAATAGCCGCCACCTGCCAGTTTCCGTCTTTATTAAACAGGCCAAACTGGTAGCTGTAAGTAAAACGCTTTTCTTGTGCTTCCATTTCCATCCACCAGCCCCAGAACTCACGTTTTTCGGGTGCAGGCTTCACGTTGACGCAAACAGCCAGGCAGTCGAAAAAAAAGCGATTATCTTCACACTGCTCCTCTCGAATATACGGGCCGAGAGCCATGAACTTCTTAATCAGTCTACTTTTCGGGTGTCCACTCGGTAACGTCATTGCGATCTCCTTTTGTGAAGTCACTGTTTTACCAAACCATCAAAATTTAGCAATCTATTAACACAATCTCTGATAGATCCAACCCGTAATCTCTTTTAACGCTTTGTCGAAGTTCTGATAGACCGGGCTGAACGGTACTTCAAGTAGTTTGCCATCTGCAGATGACGACGTGATTAAGCGAGATTCTTCTTCCGGGCTGAAAGGATCATTTTTCCAGAAACCTGACAGCATCGGCGTTGGGCACCGGCGTCCCAGCAAACCTTGCGTTTTTAACGAATAGCGATTGAGTTCAACACGCAGTGCTTCGTCTGATGCATCATGCATGCCAAGACGGCTGGCCAGTACATCAAGGTACATCTCCGGTACGCTGCTCTGCCGGGCAGGCTCGCTGAGCAACGCGTGAACCACCGGGCCAAGACAGGCCACGGCTCTCAGGCGTGGGGATTCAAGATAAGCCAGACGCACTGCAACGTTTGCCCCAAAGCGGAAACCAAATGCCGCCACACGCGTATGGTCAACCCACGGGACATTTTCAAGTGTTTTCAAAGCATGCTGGTGCAGCTGACTTGAATCCTGAGTGAGTTTCCATTTCGACGAGAAGCCGATCGAAGGCATATCGAGGGTCAGCATCGCGATCCCTTTTGGTGCAAAATAGCGCTCAAAAAGGTTGTAATAGTCGATTTGCAGCGAATCCAGACCGCCGCACATAAGCACCGTCGGGAACGGGCCTTCGCCTTCAGGCATATGCAGGAACCCGGTAACCGGCGCGCCACCGGGGATCGTGAACTCAAGCTCACGCATCCGGCCAGGCAGACGTTGAGCAGCTTCTTCATAGGCACGATTCGCCAGCGCCTGAGCCTGCTCTGCCAGTTCATCCCCTTTAAGATGCGGGTATGCCGCAATGGCGTAAAGATTAGCCGCGTGCAGCCAGTGCTTGCCGCTCAGTGCAGCATCTTCTTCCTGCGTGGCCTTTTGCTGCCAGAGCATCGCCTGTTTAGACCATTCGTAGATCCAGTTACCACCACGGTAGCCCACCACCGTATCGTAGAGTTCGCTGTCGGTACGCTCGGACTCACTCATTACGATACGTGACTGCACGTCGAGGATTTCACGGGGATCAATACCACGCCAGATCCACATTAAACGATTGAGCATGCGATACCAGTGAGGCACATTTTTACCGTCTAACGCAGACTGCACTGAAGGCTGGGTACCTGGATTAAAACGACGCACCAGCGTCGACGTTTCTGGGTGTTTGAAACGGGGTTTGAAAAGAGTTTCGGTGAGATTCGCCTGCGTCATGACATAGCCTCCGTGAATACGTCGTATAAAGACTATTGTAACGCGCCGCAGACTAAAAAAAACAACGCCCGGTATCACCGGGCGTTAAAATAATTGCAGAACGGAATTAACGACCAGAAATTGGCGGTACAAATACCACGCCCATATCCCACGGTTGTTCAATCCAGGTCTCCTGCGGAATATCAATCACATAATCATCAACCAGCGGACGGCCGGCAGGTTTAGCGAAAATAGTGACGAAGTGTGCTTTTGGGTACATTTCGCGGATTGCCACCGCGGTACCACCGGTATCCACCAGGTCATCAATAACGATGAAGCCTTCACCGTCGCCTTCAGCGCGTTTCAGCACGGTCAGCTCACGCTGGTTGTCATGGTCATAGCTGGAGATGCATACGGTATCGACATGGCGAATACCCAGCTCACGAGCCAGCAGCGCCCCCGGTACCAGACCGCCACGACTAACGGCAATAATGCCTTTCCACTGCTCGGAAGGCATCAGACGCGCAGCCAGTTTGCGTGCGTGAATCTGCAACATGTCCCAGGTGACGACGTATTTTTCGCTCATGTGAAGTGTCCCAGCCTGTTTATATACGGCTTAAAAAGTGTTCAAGGGGGAAATAGGTTGCGCGAGATTATAGAGATCTGACGCACTAAAAACCAGTGTTTAGCGCCCTGAGCCAAGGTTTTTACATGCTTTATGCTACCAGCAACCAGAGAAAGTGGTATTCTCAGTTGCATCTCGCAAGCCTGACTTGTGGTAACTATTAACCTGCTAACCCTGTAACCTGCATCATTGTTTGCAGAGCATCGACAAGGAGACTTATCGTGTCTGAACTGTCTCAATTATCTCCACAGCCGCTGTGGGATATTTTTGCCAAAATCTGTTCCATTCCACACCCTTCCTATCATGAAGAACAGCTTGCCGAACATATTATGGGCTGGGCGAAGGAAAAAGGTCTGCACGTTGAGCGCGACCAGGTTGGCAATATTCTGATCCGTAAAGCGGCGACCGCAGGCATGGAAAACCGTAAACCGGTTGTGCTACAAGCGCACCTGGATATGGTTCCACAGAAAAACAACGACACCGTTCACGACTTCACCAAAGATCCTATCCAGCCTTACATTGATGGCGACTGGGTAAAAGCGCGCGGCACAACGCTGGGTGCAGATAACGGTATCGGTATGGCCTCTGCGCTGTCCGTACTGGCGGACGACAGCGTTGAGCATGGCCCGCTGGAAGTGCTGCTGACCATGACCGAAGAAGCGGGTATGGACGGTGCATTCGGTCTGCAGGCGAACTGGCTGCAGGCAGACATTCTGATCAACACTGACTCCGAAGAAGAGGGTGAGATCTACATGGGCTGCGCGGGCGGGATTGATTTCATCTCTACCCTGCCGTTGTCCCGTGAAGCGGTACCCGCTGGCTTCCAGACCTTCAAGCTGACGCTGAAAGGGCTGAAAGGTGGCCACTCCGGTGGTGATATTCACTTAGGTTTGGGTAACGCCAACAAACTGCTGGCGCGTTTCCTCGCGGGGCACGCGGCTGAGCTGGATCTGCGTCTGGTGGATTTCAACGGTGGTACACTGCGCAACGCCATTCCACGTGAAGCGTTCGCAACCGTGGCAGTGCCTGCAGCAAAAGCTGATGAGCTGAAAAAACTCTCCGGCATTTATCTGGATATCCTGAAAAACGAACTGTCTGCCAAAGAGAAGAACCTGACTGTAGTGCTGGAATCCTTCTCCACGGATAAAGCAGCGCTGACCGCGCAGTCTCGTGACAGCTTTGTTCAGCTGCTGAACGCGACGCCAAACGGCGTGATCCGCAACTCTGACGTTGCGAAAGGCGTGGTAGAAACCTCACTGAACGTGGGCGTGGTCACCATGAGCGACGACAGCGCAGAGATCATCTGCCTGATCCGTTCGCTTATCGACAGCGGTAAAGAGTACGTGGTCAGCATGCTGGAATCTCTGGGTACCCTGGCGGGTGCGAAAACCTCCGCTAAAGGTAGCTACCCTGGCTGGCAGCCAGACGCCAGCTCTCCAGTAATGGCGCTGGTGCGTGAGACTTACCAGCGTCTGTTCAACAGCACGCCGAATATTCAGGTGATCCACGCGGGTCTGGAATGTGGTCTGTTCAAGAAACCGTATCCAAACATGGACATGGTCTCCATCGGGCCAACCATTACCGGGCCACACTCACCGGATGAGCAGGTTCATATCGAAAGCGTGGGCCATTACTGGACCCTGCTGACTGAACTGCTGAAGGCCATTCCTGTTAAGTAACGCCCTCACCCCAACCCTCTCCCACAGGGAGAGGGTGAAAAACGCAGGCCTGGTAAGCGAAGCGCTACCGGGCTTTTTTACAACCCCAACACCAGCTGACGTTCCAGTTGCGGATCCAGCAACGTTACGTGCAATCCCACCAGCCTGACTCCTCGCCCACCCCGTCGCTCTTCCCATGCCTTTTTCGCGGTAGCGATAAGATCCTCTTTATTCAGGCGCGGCCAGACGTGCTCCTGCGTCGTCTGCTGAAAGTCATTGAACTTTAATTTCACGCCCTGACGAGCAATCAGCAGATCCGGTTTCACTTTCGCTAACCTCCGCTCCAGCTCAGGATAAAGTTGTTCAGTGATAATGATTTCGCACTCAGGCCACTCATGAATATCTTCAATCAGCGTGCGTTCCACCCCAACGGATTTACGCAGGCGCTCGTTATTCACACCGCGCTCATCAATCCCCTGACTGCGCTCCCACAGCACGCGACCAAACTTGCCAAAGCGCTTAAGCAGCATTGCCAGGTCGCTTCGTTGCACATCTTCACACGTTCGTAATCCCATGCTTTCAAGCTTTGCTGCAGAGACTTTCCCCACCCCGGGAATTTTGCCGAGCGGCAACGTTTTTAAAAACGCCGGAACCTCTTCCGGGGTGATAACAAACTGGCCGTCCGGCTTATTTAAATCTGAGGCTATTTTGGCGAGGAATTTCACCGGGGCGACCCCCGCCGATGCGGTCAGATTAAGCTCGTGATAAATGGTCTGGCGGATCTCCTGCGCCATCAATGTGGCAGAGCCGTGGCAGTGAACGCTGTCGGTCACATCCAGATAGGCTTCGTCCAGCGACAGGGGCTCTATGAGCGAGGTATAGCGGGAGAAAATCTCCCGGATATGCAATGAGGCCTCTTTGTACGCCTCAAACCGACCAGGCAGAAGTGTGAGATGAGGACAAAGCTTTAACGCCATCGCGGTGGGCATCGCACTACGCACGCCAAATTTGCGCGCAGGGTAGTTGGCGGTACTGATCACGCCACGCTGGATGCGGCTGCCGCCAATAGCGATGGGGATATCCCGTAGCGCAGGATTGTCACGCATCTCCACTGCGGCAAAAAAGCAGTCCATATCAACATGGATTATTTTGCGCATAGTAAGCCCTCACTCATTACTGGATAAGTATACAGTAATAACGTAAGGATTGAGAAGCGTGAGAGGAAAAGGAGCAGGTCTGGCGAGCGGCTACCGGTGCTTTTCCCCCGTTGCGTCATAAAATTTTCTTCAAAGATACCCGGCGTTTAAATGAAGTCACCCATAATAGAGGTATTAAAAAAACTGGCAGATTTTTTAGCATTCAGGGAGCAGTGTTATGAACCTGCATCTTTCGGCAAGCAATGCGTACCGACAACTCAAACCCAACGGCTGGGATGTTGTCGCTTTTCCTTTAATTCTCTGTCTGATAGCCCTGTTCGTCACCGGCTTTCATCAAACCCTGCAGCCCATCGCCAGCCTGAAAACCGAGGTTATCTCGCTGGATCCGATAATGCTGCCGGAATATGCCCTGCGTACCACGCTGCGAATGCTGGTCGCCATGCTCGCGGCACTACTGTTTACCCTGGTTTACGGTACGCTGGCTGCCCGCAGTCGACGGGCAGAAAAAATCCTCATCCCGGTGCTCGATATCCTGCAATCCGTGCCGGTACTGGGTTATATCGCTTTTACCGTAACGTTCTTTATCGCGCTGTTTCCGGGGCAGGTATTGGGTGTGGAGCTGGCGGCCATTTTTGCCATTTTTACCAGCCAGGCGTGGAATATGACCTTCAGCTTCTACCAGTCTCTGCGCACGGTGCCACGGGATCTGCTGGAAGTGTCCTGCGGATTTCATCTGACACCCTGGCAGCGTTTCTGGAAGCTGGACGTTCCGTTTTCAATGCCCGGACTTTTATGGAATATGATGATGTCGATGTCCGGCGGCTGGTTTTTCATCGTGGCTTCCGAAGCCATTACCGTTGGCAACAATACCTATACGCTGCCCGGAATCGGTGCCTATCTTGCTCAGGCCATTTTGCACAAAGATTTGCACGCAGTGGGCTGGGTCTTGCTGGCGATGACGCTGGTGATCCTGGCCTACGATCAGCTGCTGTTCAGGCCGTTGATCGCCTGGGCCGATAAATTCCGCATGGAGACCACGCAGTCTGGTAAAACTCCCACGTCCTGGGTGCTAAATCTGATGCGCCGCACCCGGCTAATTCACAAGCTTCTGGCCCCCTTTGGCCTGCTATTGTCCGTGCTGGCACGTCTGCCTTTGCGTGTACCTACGCTACGCACCAGGCCCGTTCCAGCGAAGTTATCGCGGCAGATTTCCCGTACGATAGACATTATCTGGGGGGCTTTACTGGTTCTGCTGACGTTGTACATTGCCTGGCGGGTGGTCAGCTATGTGAAAACGGGCATCACCCTGGATGAAGTGGGGCATGTTTTGCTGCTGGGTGTGTTCACTCTGCTACGCGTGACGCTTCTGATCCTCATCTCTTCGGTTATCTGGGTACCTCTGGGGGTCATGATTGGGATGCGGCCTGCGCTTGCCGGAAAAATTCAGCCGATTGCGCAGTTTCTTGCCGCTTTCCCGGCGAATCTGATGTTCCCGATCTTCGTGATTACCATCGTTCATTACCATCTTAACCCGGATATCTGGCTCTCTCCGCTGATTGTGCTGGGTACGCAGTGGTACATCCTGTTTAACGTGATTGCGGGGACCGCCGCATTCCCGAATGACTATCGCGAGGCGGCCACAAATTTCCGTATCCGTGGCGGGCAGTGGTGGCGTCAGATCATGCTGCCGGGCATTTTTCCTTACTATATCACCGGTGCGATTACGGCATCGGGGGGAGCCTGGAACGCCAGTATCGTGGCTGAGTTTGTGCAATGGGGGAATATCCAGGTGACGGCGCACGGGCTGGGGGCCTATGTTGCACAGAACACGGCCGCGGGCGATTTTCCCAAAATTATTCTTGGTGTGGCGGTCATGTCGCTGTTCGTCACCGTGTTTAACCGCCTGCTGTGGCGGCCAATGTATGCTTATGCCGAATCCCGGTATCGTATTGATTAAAGGATTGCTCTCATGCAGCAAAGATATCGAACAGTGAAAACCGGTCAGGAAGTGTTAACGGTGAAACAGGTCAGCCATGGTTTTGACAAGGCGCATGGTGCAATACAGATCCTTGATAACGTTAACCTGACCTTATCCGAAGGGGAGATAGTCGGGCTGCTTGGACGTTCGGGTTCAGGAAAATCGACTCTGCTGCGGATCATCTCCGGCCTGATCACACCCACGTCCGGAGCGGTTAACTACAAAGGTACCCCGCTCAGTGGCCCCGCAGAGGGTATTGCGATGGTCTTTCAGACCTTTGCGCTCTTTCCGTGGCTGACTGTACTCCAGAATGTGGAAGCAGGACTGGAGGCGCTTGGTGTTGCCGCTTCGACACGCCGTACCAGAGCGCTCGCGGCAATCGATCTTATCGGGCTCGACGGCTTTGAGAACGCCTATCCTCGTGAGCTTTCCGGCGGTATGCGCCAGCGGGTGGGGTTTGCCCGCGCGCTGGTCGTCGACCCGACGCTGTTACTGATGGATGAACCATTTTCTGCTCTCGACGTATTAACCGCTGAAACCCTGCGTACGGATCTGCTCGACCTGTGGAACGACGGTAAAATGCCGATCAAATCGATTCTGATTGTGACACATAACATTGAAGAAGCTGTTTTTATGTGCGATCGCATTCTGGTGCTCTCTTCCAACCCTGGCCGGGTGGTTGCCGAAATTAAAGTGCCGTTTTCCCATCCCCGCGATCGCCTCGATCCTGATTTCCGTCAGCTGGTTGACGATGTTTATGCCAGAATGACCGCGCGTCCGGTGAGTGAACACGTCAGAAAAACGCTGAAGGCAGGCACGCGGCTGCCGCAGGTTTCTATCAACCTGATTGCAGGGCTTATCGAGACGCTGGCGGCGGCACCTTATGAGGGACGGGCCGACATGCCGGACATTGCACATTCCCTGCATCTGGAGGTGGATGACCTGTTCCCGATTGCAGAGGTACTGCAGCTGATGGGGTTTGCCGATATTCGCGAAGGGGATATCTTCTTAACCCCAGCGGCAATAGCCTTTGCTCAGGCCGATACGCAACCACGAAAAGTGATGTTTGCCGAGCATCTTCTGCGCTTTATCCCGCTGGCGGCATTAATTAAAAATGTGCTTGATGAGAGGGTGGATCACCGTGCACCCCGCGTGCGCTTTGAACAGGAGCTGGAAGACACGCTCTCTGACAGCGCCGCCAAAGAGACGCTGGATACGGTCATTCACTGGGGACGCTACGCCGAGATATTCTCCTATAACGACCAGACGGCACTGTTCAGCCTGGAAGATGTGGAGTTTTAAACACCATAAACGCAGGTGTGAGTCTTTGCTTACGCCAAAACCGATCGGGATCCGCAGGGGAAGCCAGGCGAGCGAATGGCTGTTGCTGAACCTTAATGCGCCCACACCATGAAAAGACCGGGCTGGGTCGAGGCAGACAATAGCATCGTGGAGAACGCGTTGCGTGATGTCACTCTGGGGGCGGAAAACGGGTTATGTGAAGCCGGTAAACGTACCGCGGATGCAGACGGCGTATGGCGTCCTGAAATCAGGACGCCATCTACAAAGGTAAATTAAAGAATGCGCTGCTGTTCCCGAGCCATCCGTTTTTTACGGGCATCGCACGGCTCCGGGCAGTCACAGACCTTTTCCATTCCGAGGGCAGAGATACCGCCGCAGCTGCCCTGGATACTTTTACGCTTGATGATCCAGCCCAGGGACATACCGAATACCACCAGCATAAATACCGCGAAAGTTGCCAGAAACGTCAACATTATCAGCCTCCGAAGTCATCCAGCATGATGTTCTCATCCTCCACGCCGAGATCTTTAAGCATCTTAATCACAGCGGCATTCATCACTGGTGGGCCACACATATAGAACTCGCAGTCTTCCGGAGCCGAATGCTGTTTAAGGTAGTTCTCATACAACACGTTATGAATGAACCCTGTATAACCCGTCCAGTTGTCTTCCGGCTGCGGATCGGAGAGTGCCACATGGAAGGTAAAGTTAGGGTTTTCACGCGCCAGCTGTTCAAATTCATCGTCATAGAACATCTCTCGCCGCGAGCGGGCACCGTACCAGAAGCTAATTTTACGCTGACTGCCGAGCCGCTTAAGCTGGTCGAAAATGTGCGAACGCATCGGGGCCATACCCGCCCCACCACCGATAAAGACCATTTCGGCATCCGTTTCTTTAGCGAAGAACTCCCCGAACGGGCCAGAGATAGTCACCTTATCGCCCGGTTTCAGAGACCAGATGTACGATGACATCACACCCGGCGGTGCATCCGGCACATTCGGTGGTGGTGTGGCAATACGCACATTGAGCATAATCATGCCCTTCTCTTCCGGGTAGTTAGCCATTGAGTAAGCGCGCAGCGCCGGTTCTTTGACGCTGGAAGTAAAACGGAAAAGATTAAACTTATCCCAGTCGGTGCGATACTCATCCGGAACATCGAAGTCCGCATAAGTCACGGTGTGATCCGGACATTCAATCTGAATATAACCACCCGCACGGAACGGAACATCTTCACCTTCCGGTACGCGCAGCTTCAGCTCTTTAATAAAGGTGGCTTTGTTATCATTCGAGATAACCTCACACTCCCATTTTTTGACGCCGAAGATCTCTTCCGGTAGTTCAATTTTCATGTTCTGGCGCACTGCGACCTGGCAGGCCAGACGGCAGCCCTCTTTTGCCTCACGTTTTGTGATATGCGCCAGCTCGGTTGGCAGGATATCACCGCCCCCCTCTTTTACCGTTACGCGGCACTGCCCACAGGAGCCACCGCCGCCACAGGCTGAAGAGACAAAAATTCCGTTACCGGAGAGTGTATTAAGTAACTTGTCCCCTGCCGGAGTGCGGATCTGATTTTGCGGTTCATCATTGATATCAATGGTGACGTCACCGGAGTTCACCAGCTTTGCGCGCGCGGCCAGAATCAACCCCGACAGTACCAGTACAATCAGCGTGAACATCACCACGCCAAGAATAATTTCCATCTTCTTTCCCTTACAGCTGCACACCAGAGAAGGACATAAAGCCCAACGCCATCAGTCCGGTGGTGATAAAGGTGATCCCTAAGCCACGCAGGCCCGCAGGCACGTTGGCATACTTCATTTTTTCGCGGATCCCCGCCATCGTCACGATAGCCAGCATCCAGCCGATCCCGGAACCGAAACCATACACAACGGATTCACTGAAGTTGTAATCACGCTGAACCATAAATGACACGCCACCAAAGATGGCGCAGTTCACCGCGATCAGCGGCAGGAAGATCCCCAGCGCGTTGTAAAGCGACGGGAAATACTTGTCGAGGATCATCTCCAGGATTTGTACCAGCGCCGCAATCACTCCAATAAAAGTAATAAAGTTCAGGAAGCTGAGATCAACACCGTCCACCAGCGCGCCGTCCCGCAGCACAAAGTTGTACACCAGGTTGTTAATGGGCACGGAAAGCCCCAGCACAACGGTCACCGCGACACCCAAACCAAATGCCGTCGACACTTTTTTGGACACCGCGAGGAACGTACACATGCCCAGGAAAAACGCGAGCGCCATGTTTTCAACAAACACCGCGCGCACAAACAAACTCAGGTAATGAGCCATTGTCGGTTACTCCTTTTCCTGCTGTTCAGGCTTCAGCGTACGAATCAGCCAGATCAGCAAACCGATAATGAAAAATGCGCTTGGAGCCAGAAGGAATAATCCGTTTGGCAGATACCAGCCACCGTTTTGTACCGTGTCCAGCACCGTGATACCAAACAGCTTACCGCTGCCGATTAACTCGCGCAGGAAACCTACCGTCAGCAGGATCACGCCGTAGCCCAGACCATTGCCGATGCCGTCCATAAAGCTCGCCAGTGGCGGCATTTTCATGGCGTAGGCTTCTGCGCGCCCCATCACAATACAGTTGGTGATAATCAGACCGACGAACACCGAAAGCTGTTTTGAGGTTTCATAGGCAAAGGCACGAAGCAGCTGATCGACCACGATCACCAGCGAGGCGATGATCGCCATCTGCACGATGATCCTCACGCTGTTCGGAATGTGGTGGCGGATCATTGAGATAAACATGCTGGAAAACGCCGTCACCAGCGTCACCGCAACGGTCATCACCAGCGCAGTTTCCAGCTTAGTGGTGACCGCCAGTGCCGAGCAGACACCCAGTACCTGCAGAGTAATGGGGTTATTGGCCAGCAGCGGGCCAATGAGCACCTTTTTGACTTCTTTTAGTTCACCTGCATCAGCCATTGTTCAGCGCTCCTTCACGTACGTTTTTCAGGAAGGGGCCAAAACCCAGTTCACCCATCCAGAAATCAAAACTATGCTGCACCCCGTTTGACGTGAGCGTTGCCCCGGAAAGCCCGTCGACAGCGTACTCATCCCCCTGACGCGCTGCCCCTTTCATCACTTTCAGCGCGGGTTTCCCGCTGTCATCCAGCACTTTCTTGCCGACAAACTGTGCCCGCCAGTTAGGGTTTTCAACTTCTCCGCCAAGCCCCGGCGTTTCGCCCTGGTCATAATACGTGATGCCTTTTACAGTGCGACCGTCCGTATCAAGCGCCACAAAGGCATACATCATTGACCACAAGCCGTTGCCGTATATCGGAAGCACGACCTCCTGCACCCGGTTTTGCGCATCATGCACCAGGTAGATCTCTGCGAGGTTGCTGCGTCGCTTAATCCCTGCCGGATCCTGTGATGCCTCGAGGGAAAGACTCATATGCGGATCTTTTAGCGCCTGAGCCTGGTTATATTTCGTCGGGTCTTTTTCCAGAAGTTCGCCATTTTTTAAATCCACCAGCCGCGCTGAAATGCGTTCAGCGAAGAGTGTCGAAACATCATCTGTACTCATTCCTTCCTGCATCAATCCGGCCACGGCCAGGATATTGCGTTGTTTATCCAGGGCGCGCTGCTTTTGCTGCAGCGGCTTTAGCCCCACAGCAGAACCCGCCACTACAATGGAACAGACCAGACAAAGCACCAGCACCACCAGCAGCGTTTTGCTGATGCTGTCGTTATTTTTGATTTCAGCCACGCGCCTTCCTCCGCTTAACGTTGGCGCGCACGACCAGATAATCGAAGAGTGGCGCAAACAGATTGGCAAACAGAATGGCCAACATCATCCCTTCTGGATACGCCGGGTTGACCACACGAATCAGGACACACATCGCGCCAATGAGCACGCCATAGCTCCATTTACCTTTGTCAGTAAATGAGGCAGAGACGGGATCCGTAGCCATAAACATCATCCCGAAGGCAAAACCGCCCAATACAAGATGCCAGTACCAGGGCATAGAGAACATCGGGTTGGTGGTAGAGCCAATCACGTTGAACATCGTGGCGGTCAGTATCATGCCAATCATCACACCGGCGACGATCCGCCATGAGGCGACACGTCCGAAGAGAATGATGGCTCCACCCAGTAAAATCATCAGCGTGGAGACTTCCCCGATGGAACCCGGAATGTTGCCGATAAAGGCATCAAACCAGGTGACAGGTTGGCCCGTCGCGTTATTCACCAGCGTTTCTCCGCCGTGTGCCGCCCACTGAGAGAGCGGCGTCGCGCCGGAAAAACCATCGGCCGCCGTCCACACCAGATCGCCCGAAATTTGAGCCGGGTAAGCAAAGAACAGGAACGCGCGCCCCGCCAGTGCCGGGTTGAGGAAGTTACGCCCGGTACCGCCGAAGATCTCTTTGGCTATCACGACACCAAAACTGATCCCCAGCGCCGCCTGCCAGAGCGGCAGCGTCGGTGGCACAATCAGCGCAAACAGAATGGAGGTAACAAAGAAGCCTTCATTAATTTCATGCTTGCGAATTATGGCAAACAGCACTTCCCAGAAGCCGCCCACGATAAATACCGTGAGGTAGACAGGCAGGAAGAAAACGGCCCCCAGCGTCATCATGCTGACCCAGCCCGCGTCTGCGGCAAAGCTCACGCCCAGCGACTGCGCCAGACGGTAGTGCCAGTCAGACTGAATCACCTGCGCCATCTGCGGTGCATCGTACAAATGGTGCAGCGCCGGAATGGTTTGCAAACCCACGTTGTACATGCCCCAGAACATCGCCGGGAAGACCGCGAACCAGACCAGAATCATCATCCGTTTAAGATCGATGGCATCACGGACGTGCGCTGCCCCTTTCGTCACCAGCCCCGGGGTGTAGAAAATGGTCGCCGTCGCTTCAAACAGCGGGTAATACTTTTTCAGCTTACCTTCGGTAAAGTGCGGTTCTATTTTTTCAAAGAGGTGTTTTAAGCCCATCAGTTATCCTTCCTGCTCAATGCGGGTTAACACCTCGCGCAATACGGGTCCATATTCGTATTTACCTGGACAAACATAGGTACAGAGCGCCAGATCTTCTTCGTCAAGCTCAAGACAGCCCAGCGCCTGTGCGCTGTCGGTATCCCCGGCGAGTAAATCGCGCAGCAGCATGGTCGGCAGAATATCCAGCGGCATCACGCGCTCATAGTTACCAATGGGAACCATTGCGCGCTCACCACCATGTGTACTGGTAGAGAAGTTAAAAAGCTTGTGACGCAGGAAATGTCCAAGCGTCGTGCGGGTCACGGAGAATTTCTCCGCGCCAGGCAGAACCCAGCCGAACAGCTCTTTCTCACGCCCTTCCAGGACAACACTCACCTGCAGATGAAAACGACCAAGATAAGCCTGCGCACCAACCGCATGTCGGCCACTGAGAACCGAGCCGGAAATCAGCCGGTTTTCGCCCTCGTTTATTTCACCGTCCAGCAGTTCATTGATATCCGCCCCCAGCAGGGTACGCACCAGACGCGGATTTGCCGCCTGTGGCCCGCCGATGGCAACCACACGTTCAGCACACAGCTCACCTGTCGTAAAAAGCTTACCGATGGCAATGACGTCCTGATAGTTGAGATGCCAGACCTGCTTTGTCAGGCTTACCGGCTCAAGAAAGTGGATATGGGTGCCAGCCAGCCCAGCAGGATGGGGGCCTGCAAATTCGTTAAACGTGACCTGACCTTGCGGATGACCACCAAGCTTGCCTCCGCTGGCCTGGCAGACATGGACTTTACCCAACGTCAGGCGCGTTAACACGGTCAGCCCGGCATCAAAGGCTTTTCGCTGTGCCAGAATCACGGGCTGGGGGTCTACGCTGAGCGGGTTGGTGTCAATTGCCGTGACGAAAATCGCCGCAGGCACCGTGTCCGGTACGGGCGATTTACTGAAGGGACGCGTGCGAAACGCCGTCCACAGGCCTGATTCCAGCAGCTGCGCCTGTACGGCACCCCGGCTGAGGCTCGTCAGTTCGGTGGCATCAACATGAGCAAATGTACGCTGCTCGTCGCCTTCAATGCGGATAACCACCGACTGCATAACACGGCGTTCCCCACGATTGATCGCAACGATGGTACCGCAGGCTGGTGCGGTAAACATGACGCCAGGATTCTTTTTATCCTCAAAGAGCGCCTGTCCTTTGATGACGCGATCGCCCTCCTGTACCAGCATTGAGGGGCGCATTCCCAGATAATTGTCACCCAAAATGGCGACATGGCGAACACTAACGCCCGTCGAAACGTGCTGTTCCGGCACGCCTGAAATCGGCAAATTAAGCCCTTTTCTGATTTTAAACATGTAGTTAGGAAGTTTCCATGAACAACAATCCAGTGGGCAGAAGTGTACCATTTTCGCCCTTTCCAGGGCAGGGAATCCGCCGTTGCACACGCCAAAATGCGAGCGATTACGCAAAGTTCCTGGAGTCAACGCCTTTGGGATGGGTTATAAAGTAAAACTAATTTGTAAACTAACCGCTCTGCTCTTGCGAAAATCTATAGCGGTGCTAATGTGAGCGCTCCTAACCAGAATAATCTGATTTCGGGTCTCTTTTGCCGTCCTGGCAAGTTGGTCTTAGTTTTATCAAGGAACTAGTAGTATGCGTAAAATCGCATTGTTCATTGCGATGCTTCTGATTCCGTGCGTGTCGTTTGCCGGGTTGCTCAGCAGCAACAGTTCAACCACGCCGGTCAGCAAAGAATATAAACAGCAATTAATGGGATCACCGGTTTATATTCAAATATTCAAGGAAGAACGCACTCTCGATCTGTTTGTAAAAATGGGCGAGACGTATCAGCTGCTCGATAGCTACAAAATTTGTAACTACTCCGGTGGTCTGGGGCCAAAACAACGTCAGGGTGATTTCAAAAGCCCGGAAGGGTTTTACAACGTTCAGCGTAGCCAGCTAAAGCCTGACAGCCGCTTCTATAAAGCCATTAACATCGGCTTCCCTAATGCCTATGACCGTGCTCACGGTTATGAAGGTAAGTACCTGATGATCCACGGTGCCTGCGTGTCTATCGGCTGTTACGCGATGACCGATTCCGGCATTGATGAGATCTTCCAGTTTGTCACTGGCGCACTGGTCTTTGGTCAGCCAAGCGTTCAGGTCAGCATCTACCCGTTCCGCATGACCGATGCCAACATGGCGCGTCACAAGTATTCCTACTATGCGGATTTCTGGAAACAGATGAAACCGGGTTATGACTACTTTGAACAGACCCACAAGCCGCCGGTAGTGTCGGTGGTGGATGGCCGTTACGTGGTCAGCAAGCCGCTGAGCCACGAAGTTGTCCAGCCACAGCTGGCGTCAAACTACACGGTCTCCCAGGCAAAATAACGCCCACTCACCTGGCATAATCTTTTGCCAGGTTTCGTTGCCCGTCAGCGGTTGCGTCGCTATCACAGAAACCACATCGTTTGGTGTGGTCTCTGTCTGAAAATCAATTTCCACATCCTGATCGAGCAGCGTTGCCACGCCAAACGGCGCACGACGGGTGATCCAGAACAGATTCGTCGAGCAGAACGCCATTACGTAGCGCCCGTCAGACAGGAGCATGTTAAACACGCCCTTTTCACGTAACTCTGAAGCCAGCGATGCGATGTATTTAAACACGGCGGTCATGTTGCTGGGGGTACGAGGATAACGCTCTGTCAGCTTGTGCAGCAGCCAGCAGAAGGCTTTTTCGCTGTCTGTCTCGCCTACCGGGCGGAAATTCCCCGTCTCCAGGGACTTATAGCCAGAGAGCTGACCATTGTGAGCATACGTCCAGTTACGTCCCCACAGCTCGCGGGTAAACGGATGGGTATTTTCCAGCGCCACTTCACCGCGATTCGCCTGGCGGATATGCGCAATAACAGAGTGGGACTTTATCGGATAGTCCTGCACCAGTTTGGCAATCGGTGAATTAAAGCTGGGCTGTGGATCTTTGAACGTGCGACACCCTTTGCCTTCGTAGAAGGTTATACCCCAGCCGTCTTTATGCGGCCCGGTTCCCCCACCGCGCTGAACCAGCCCGGTGAAACTAAAGCAGATATCGGTTGGCACATTGGCGCTCATCCCGAGCAGTTCGCACATACGTCACCTCCACAACAGCGGGGGCAATCATGCCCCCAGCGAAGTCTTACTTAACCATCTCTTTTTCGATCAGCTGGATCAGGATGTGGATCACTTTGATGTGAATTTCCTGAATGCGATCGGCATAACCGAAGTGCGGAACACGGATCTCAATGTCCGCGGTACCGGCCATTTTACCGCCATCTTTACCGGTCAGGGTGATAACTTTCATCCCTTTTTCACGCGCGGCAGCAATCGCTTTGATCACGTTACCAGAGTTACCGGAGGTAGAAATCCCCAGCAGCACATCAC
This sequence comes from Enterobacter sp. RHBSTW-00901, assembly GCF_014103115.1. Classification (NCBI taxonomy): domain Bacteria; kingdom Pseudomonadati; phylum Pseudomonadota; class Gammaproteobacteria; order Enterobacterales; family Enterobacteriaceae; genus Enterobacter; species Enterobacter sp. RHBSTW-00901. The sequence goes on along the minus strand of NZ_JABXPB010000001.1, from coordinate 3,815,441 downwards.
CTTCACGCCCCACGGCTTCAACATAGCGGGAGAAGACATAGTCGTAACCAAAATCGTTGCTCACGCAGGAGATGTGGCTCACGTCAGAAATCGCAATCGCCGGGTAGCCCGGACGGTTTTCGCGATAACGCCCGGTCAGCTCTTCTGCGAAGTGCATGGCGTCACAGTGGGAGCCACCGTTACCGCAGGAGAGCACTTTACCACCGGCTTTGAAGCTGTCGGCCAGCAGGACCGCCGCGCGCTGAATAGCGTGAATATTGGCATCATCTTTCAGAAAGTTCGCCAGCGTTTCCGCCGCTTCGTTCAGTTCGTTACGAATAAGATCCTGGTACATGAGGATAATCCTTCAGTATTGATGAAATAACACAGTGGAGTGTACCGGATAGCGTTAAAAGCGAGAAGCTAAAGCCATGTGAATCGTCCGGCGTTTTGATTTTTCGTGCCTGCTAAAACACGAACAATGTGAACCAGGTTGTAATTATTTTGTAAATTCATTGCTAAAAAAAATAACATCCACTACAACCATATCATGACAAGTGGTCAGACCTCCTACAAGCAAGGGAGCTTTTCTTTATGATGATTTTGAGCATTCTCGCAACCGTTGTTCTGCTCGGTGTGTTGTTCTATCACCGTGTAAGTTTATTCCTGAGCAGCCTGATTCTGCTGGTCTGGACGGCAGCATTTGGCGTCGCAGGTCTCTGGAATATCTGGCTTTTAGTTCCACTGGCCATCATTCTGCTGCCGTTTAACTTTGCCCCGATGCGTAAATCAATGATCTCCGCACCGGTGTTCAAAGGCTTCCGTAAAGTGATGCCGCCGATGTCGCGTACTGAGAAAGAAGCGATTGATGCGGGTACCACCTGGTGGGAAGGCGACCTGTTCCAGGGTAACCCGGACTGGAAAAAGCTGCATAACTATCCGCAGCCACGTCTGACCGCCGAAGAACAAGCCTTTATTGATGGCCCGGTGGAAGAAGCGTGCCGCATGGCAAACGACTTTGCCATCACCCACGAAATGGCCGACCTGCCGCCAGTACTGTGGGCCTACCTGAAAGAACATCGCTTCTTTGCGATGATCATTAAGAAAGAGTATGGCGGTCTGGAATTCTCCGCTTACGCTCAGGCTCGCGTGCTGCAAAAACTGGCAGGTGTCTCAGGGATCCTGGCGATCACCGTCGGTGTACCTAACTCCTTAGGCCCTGGTGAACTGCTGCAGCATTACGGTACTGAAGAGCAGAAAGATCACTACCTGCCGCGACTGGCGCGTGGCCTGGAAATCCCATGCTTCGCGCTGACCAGCCCGGAAGCAGGCTCTGATGCGGGTGCGATCCCGGATACCGGCGTGGTCTGTATGGGGGAATGGCAGGGTGAGCAGGTGCTGGGTATGCGCCTGACCTGGAACAAACGCTATATCACTCTTGCACCTATCGCCACCGTGCTGGGTCTGGCCTTTAAACTCTCTGACCCGGAAAAACTGCTGGGTGGTGAAGAGGACCTGGGCATTACCTGTGCGCTGATCCCAACCTCTACCCCGGGCGTTGAAATTGGCCGTCGTCACTTCCCGCTGAACGTGCCGTTCCAGAACGGTCCGACACGTGGCCAGGATATCTTTGTGCCGATTGATTACATCATCGGTGGCCCGAAAATGGCCGGTCAGGGCTGGCGTATGCTGGTGGAATGTCTGTCTGTTGGTCGCGGTATTACTCTGCCGTCGAACTCAACCGGTGGTCTGAAATCTGTGGCGATGGGGATTGGTGCTTACGCCCACATCCGCCGTCAGTTCAAAATCTCCATCGGCAAGATGGAAGGTATTGAAGAACCACTGGCGCGCATTGCAGGCAATGCTTACGTGATGGATGCTGCGGCTTCGCTGATTACCTACGGCATTATGCTGGGCGAAAAACCGGCCGTACTGTCGGCAATTGTGAAGTATCACTGCACCCACCGTGCACAGCAATCCATCATTGATGCGATGGACATTGCCGGGGGTAAAGGCATTATGCTCGGCGAAGGTAACTTCCTGGCGCGCGGCTATCAGGGCGCACCAATTGCTATCACCGTGGAAGGGGCAAACATCCTGACCCGCAGCATGATGATCTTCGGCCAGGGGGCAATTCGCTGCCATCCGTATGTGCTGGAAGAGATGGCCGCCGCGCAAAATAATGACGTGGATGCCTTCGATAAGCTGCTGTTTAAACATATTGGTCATGTCGGCAGCAACAAGGTGCGTAGTTTCTGGCTGGGTCTGACCAACGGTCGCACCAGCGCGACACCAACTGGTGATGCCACCCGACGTTATTACCAACAGCTGAACCGCCTGAGCGCCAACCTGGCTCTGCTGTCTGACGTCTCTATGGCCGTGCTGGGCGGTAGCCTGAAGCGTCGTGAGCGTATCTCTGCCCGTCTGGGGGATGTGCTGAGTCAGGTGTTCCTGGCTTCTGCGGTACTGAAGCGCTACGACGACGAAGGCCGTCAGGAAGCGGATCTGCCGCTGGTACACTGGGGCGTACAGGACGCCATGCACCAGGCAGAACAGGCGATTGACGATCTGCTGGCGAACTTCCCGAACCGTTTTGTCGCTGGTGCCCTGCGCGTGGTGATCTTCCCTACCGGTCGTCATCATCTGGCTCCGTCTGACAAACTGGATCATAAAGTGGCGAAGATCCTCCAGGTACCGAGTGCAACCCGCTCACGTATTGGTCGTGGTCAGTATCTGACTCCATCGCCACATAACCCGGTGGGTCTGCTGGAAGAGGCGCTGCTGGATGTCATGGCCGCCGACCCGATTCACCAGAAGATCTGCAAACAGCTGGGTAAAAATCTGTCCTTTACCCGCCTGGATGAACTGGCAAAACAGGCGCTGGCAGGTGGAATCATCGATAAGGATGAAGCCGCTATTCTGGTGAAAGCCGAAGAGAGCCGTCTGCGCAGCATTAACGTGGATGATTTCGAACCAGAGGAGCTGGCAACCCAGCCAGTAAAGCTGCCGGAGAAGGCCCGCAAACCTGAAGCCGCATAACGCATTTCGCGTGTACAAACCCCGCCCCGTGCGGGGTTTTTTATTGCCACATTTTCTCGTTGTGTCGTGCTACAGTGTCAAAAAGTGGTCGTTTGAGGAGTCTGAATTGTGCCTGGTCTGAAGATTTCGATTTTGCAGCAACCTTTAGTGTGGATGGATGGCCCCGCCAACCTGCGCCACTTTGATCGTCAACTGGAAGAGATTACCGGGCGTGATGTGATTGTCCTGCCGGAGATGTTCACCACCGGTTTCGCAATGGAAGCCGCTAAACAGTCGATGCCGCAGGAAGATGTGGTCGCCTGGATGCATGCCAAAGCACAACACACAAACGCGCTGATTGCCGGGAGCGCGGCCCTGCAAACCGAACGCGGGCCGGTGAACCGGTTCCTGTTGGTTGAACCAGAGGGGAAAGTGCATTTTTACGATAAACGCCACTTGTTCCGCATGGCGGATGAGCATCATCACTATGAAGCAGGTAACGAACGAGTGGTGTTTGAGTGGCGCGGCTGGCGTATTTTGCCGCTGGTGTGCTACGACCTGCGCTTCCCGGTCTGGTCGCGCAACCGCAATGATTACGATCTGGCGCTGTATGTCGCCAACTGGCCTGCCCCACGCTCACTGCACTGGCAGTCACTGCTGGTAGCGCGTGCTATTGAGAACCAGGCGTATGTTGTGGGCTGTAATCGCGTGGGTACGGATGGCAACGGGCATCACTATCGTGGTGACAGCCGGGTAGTGAATCCGCAGGGTGAAATTATTGCGACTGCCGAGCCACATCAGGCGACACGTATTGATGCTGAGCTGTCGTTGACTGCGCTGAAGGAGTATCGCGAGAAGTTTCCCGCGTGGCAGGATGCAGACCCGTTTAATATCGAATGAATAAAACCGGGTGGTGGCAATGCCTCACCCGGGCTTTTATAAGTCAGAGCATAAAACACCCGGTATAGGGTTTTACGCTATGACGTTGAAGTTATGCAGTCCCGCAGTTCACAAATTGATCCAGAGAAGTGTCTTATTTCAATCAATTTCCGGTAAATCGCATTGTTAATTCAACAGCAGAAAACGGTGAATCTAACGACAAAAGAACGTTAAAAACCACCAAATACCACTTTGGTATAGTATTTGTTTATCTTACCGCTGCGCTTGCCATCGGCACCGTAATAGCGATCCTGACGACAGAGCTTTTCTTTCACGTCGCAGGAAAGACCGGTCACGAAGGTGAAAGTGGTGGTATCAAACTCGCCCATGGCTTTTAATTTATCAGCACGAGTTTTACCCACATATTTTTCAGTCAGTGGAATGGATACGCCGGTAGCATCGGCACAAATGTACTTATCGCACAGTACGCCTTTTCCCGGTGTCCATAGGGCGGCGGTTTCTGGAGTTGCCGCCAGCGCACCAAAACTGAATAACCCTAAAAAGATCCCAATTGCTAATTTCATATTGTCTCCAGAACCGGGCAAATAAATTGCCCGGTCTTTTCATCTGGGTTTATCAGAAGGCGTATTTTACCCCAACGGTTCCCTGAGTGTCACTGTATCCCTTGTCACCGATCTGTTGTGCTACGTTCGCCCACAGCGTCGCCTGACGGTTAATTTTTCCCTCAACACCCAGCTTCAGCTCACCAATATTTCGTGTGCCGTCCATATAAGTGCTGACACCATCCATATTTACACCGTAGTTGTCGGTGTTATAAATCCAGTTCGCTTCCACGAAAGGTTCAAATTCACGCTGACTACCTTCATCCAGTTTGCTTTGTCCTTTAATAAAGGCTCTCACACCGAGACGGGTCTGGATATTATTGTCACCGGTACCACTGACGCTTGTACCATTAATCTCGGTATGGTTGTCGGCTTTCACCCCCATCCAGGTGACCTGCACCTTCGGCTGGATAAAGACCTGGTTAACCATGCCATTCAGCGTCTGATATTCACCAGTTTTATGGGTGTAACCCGCTTCAACGGAGGCGGTAAAGCCATTGGATTTGTAGCTTTCAGACGGCAGACCCTGACCGCTGACGCTGTTGTTGAACCAGTTGTACAGGGCCCAGGTATCAACGTAGGTACCTTGTTTGGTGGTGTCGTTGGCATACCAGGTACCATAAACCCCGACGCTGTAGCCGTTCAGGCTGCCGCTAGAGTTGTAGCCGGAAGCGTGGGAAACGCTGTGGCTTTTCTGATTGGCGTAGCCTCCCATCAGACCGACCAGGTAGCGATCAAGACCATCATTTGACCAGTCGACGATATCACCGCCAATCTGTATGACGTAGCGATTCGCATTGGTCGCGATGGCATCATTGCCCACGTGCGAACCGGTATGCCCGCCGATGTTACGCATCCACATAGAGCTTACTTTGCCGTTACCGGACATATCGTCCAGATACTGGGTTTCACCCAAGCGGTCGTGTAAACGCATGGCGAAGATGGTGTTGGCAGCACGCAGGTTATCGATATAAGAACCTATTTCAGGACGTAATACCGGGGTCGACGGTGTTGCTGGTTCGGCTGGAGTGCTCGGGTCTGTAACCGGAGGGGTTATCGGACGCGGCGAGCTCGGCGTCAGCGGAGTCATCGGCACTATCGGGTCAACCGGCGGTTGATTGCCCTGGTCTGTAACCGGAGGGGTTACCGGACGTGGCGAGCTCGGCGTCAGCGGAGTCATCGGCTTCACTTCACGGGAAGTTAAGTACCAAGACTCCGGGTTACCTGCACTGCCATCTCCGCCTCTGGTCAGTGAGTAATCATAAGCACCTGCAGCGATGGTGCCGATATTCTGGCGGTAACCATCCGAAGAGGGTGACAGACGGAAGGCATCAGGCGTGGTGGTACTGCCGTTCTGGGCATCAATCAGCAGGATCCCGGTGTTAGTACGCGCGCCGGTACCGCCACCATGCTTGATGATAAGAGAGGTATTGCCGTCGGCTTTGGCGTTGTTCAGCACCAGGCGATCGCTTGCCGAGCTGTCATCACCCATATAAGTTTTCAGGATAAGCGTACCGTTGTTGCCGGTATATTGGTTGCTGACGGTCAGGGTATTACCCGGCTGTGCGCCCGCCAGGTTGATAATACCGTTGTTTTCGATACCACCTGCGAGCGTAAAGTTACTGTTTGGCTGACTTTCCTGACCGGAAAGCGTATTGAGCGAGGCAACCATGCCGTTGTTAACCACGTTGCCATTGACTACGCCTGTACCAGCCAGAGTGCCATTGCTACCCACCGTAACATCAGCGGCTTTGGCACCGTTCAGCACTGCCGTTGAATTGGCTGCATCGCCAACGATAAGCGCACCGCCATCGATAGTGGTGGTACCGATATAAGTATTCACACCGTTAATGACGGTAATGCCGCTCAGTTGGCTGACATTACCCAGGCCACTAATAACGGGTGCGAAAATATAGTTGCCGGAGGTGTCGGTATGGTTAAACACCAGATTGCAGTTGGTATTGGCTAAAATTATTTTTTTGGCATTGATAGTTCCTGCTGCCTTAGCCGTTTGCCCGGCTAAAGCACCGATTGCCACCGTGCCATTTTCGGCATCGACATTGATACTTTGGGCATTAAGTTGACCCTGGTTGAATACAATCAAGGTACCATTACCAGACGGTAACTTAGTTGCACTATTTTGAGCACCGATGCTCAGCTCTCGTGCGCCAATATCCCAAAGGGAGCCTGGACCGTCGATAATGACGTCACCTTTACCTGCGGCATCGTCGCCAGGGCTGCCCCCGGCAATCGCTCCGCCAGCGCTTTTCACTACACCGCCGTTAGTAACACTCATGCTACCGGTTCCGGCACCACCGACGTTCATCGGACCGCTGTTGATTACCCAGCCCGAACCCGAGCCGTCGACATTCACTATACCGTTAGAATTTTTTCCCCAGCCGACACCAGTGGAAGAATTACTAATGATAGAGCCGCCGTTACTGATAGTCACCGAACCGTTGCCATTGGTACCTACGGTTATCCCCGAAGAGGAGGTTGTCGTGGCTAACAACTGCGAATCGACACCATCCACCACAACAGCACCCGTGCTATTATCGTTCTGGCCGACGTTCATGAATACCAGTCCGACCTTTCCGCCATTGAAAACATTCAGCGTCCCTGTACCACCTCCGCCAACAGCAGTCGTACCGTTAGATAGCGTCTGATTAGAGGGATCTACACCATCGTACCAGGCACCACCGTCCACGGTGAGGGTTCCGGCACTTCCCGAATTATATCCGAGAACAGAACCGCTGGTGCCGGAAGCGGTGGTGCCGGACTGAACAACGCCACCTTTAGTAATGGTCAGTGAACCTGTACTATTTTCCCCGGCGTAGATAGCTCCCGGTAAAATCCACGGACTACTTTGAGTGTCAGGAACGATTACCGTAGCACCGTTATCAATAACGGTCGCGTTAGACGCGGCAAATACAGGCATACTCAGCGGCACGGTAAAAAGCAATGTCGTAATCGCATTTTTAAGAAATACGCGAGTGCCGTTATTGTTCGAAATTCGTTTTATAACCATGTCAGTACTTCTGTTCATCATTAACTCCAGTGGAAATTCAAAATGTCTTTTATTAAAATTGTCGTTCAGTATTCAGGCGTACCGATGCAGCACAGCATTGTTAATTAAAGCTGCGTCATCCTCCGATATTTGCCCAATAAAGCGGTGCCAATAGCGTTTATCCAAATTTTATATATGCGTGTGTAGTGCCTGTAAAATGGCAACGTGAACGACATCCCCATAAAGGGATCAAGAGTTTTTCAGAAAGGAAAAACAAAAAAATAATAGACGTATTAATAACCCGCAGGTAGGGGTTTCAAATCGACAAGTCTTCCACGATTAACGGTAATATATCCGCCATCAGAGAGATTTTTTAAGATTTTGTTTAATGTACTCCGTGACACGGACGTACGATTTAAAATAAAAGTAAATATCGAAACATCGTTTAAACTCTCTTGGTTATGCTCCCACAGCATTTCAAGATAGGGTTTAACAATGCTATAGCTATTGGTCGTTCTGGAATTCAACTCCTCCCTGAAACAGTAAATTTCAAGATACCATGTGAGTATCAATGAAACGTCTTTCCATAACTTTTTTTCTTCCACCAGTCGCATAAAATCATGCAGTTTGAGATACGACAACTTAACATCAGATACCGTGCGGATATAATAACACTCCCGCTTAGAAAGCATCGTTGATAAACCAAAAACGGCCTGGTGATTGATATTCGCTAATATAATGTTGTTATGCACATTGCAGAGTTCGACTTCTCCTGCAGTGAGTACATAAATCAACTTTGTGTCGTGGCGCTTTAAGCGCCAAATCTTTTTTGGTGAAGCAGTAACCTCTACTCTCTCTGAGTGGATTGAAATTTCCCTTCCTATATCGGACAGCGCTGTGCGGACCTGCTCATTAAGAGTGTACAGATCGCTATACATAACGACTCCTGAACTAGCCTACTTTGAAAATTAGAGTAACTCATGTTGATGATGCCTCTAATTGGTTGAATCTGATATATAATCTGGGGTTTTGAGATTTTCTCCTGGCACGCGTTAACGTTCATTGTTCCCGTTGTAATTCTGTTCTGGTTTATCACCATGACCGGAACATCCTAAAGGCCAAAGTTGTTTCCGTTGTCGTGAGTGTCGATGCGTATTCCCGCTCACCGACACCTGGCAGGCCAGAAAGCTGGTGTTAAAGAGCAAATCGTTGATATAACCTTCAACGGCACCGGGGTTCGCGATACGGCAAGGACGCTGAAAATCGGTATCAACACGGTTTTCCGTACTTAAAAAACTCACGCCGAAGCGAATAACGTCTTCGCCAGTCGCCCATTCCGGTGCGGCGCTTATCTACGAACTCGATGAGCAATGGAGCTTCGTTGGTGTAAGGCCCGACAGCTATGGCCGGGAAGTGCTAAAGGATAAGCATCTGACCGGCAAGATTTTTACGCAATGAGCATAGCAATATGACGTTGCGAACCCGTATCAAACGTCTGGCTCGTTTCTCGCGCTCTATATAAGTCCATGAAAAGTCATCGAAGCCTTCATCAAACAACATATGCTCGACTAATTGGAGTCATAACCTTAATTTTTTTACACTTTATACAAAAGAATGAATATAAACAAGATCTTCATTTGTATAAAAATACACAGCTTTCATAGGCTTGCATGAATAATCTTCATATGAAATATCACATCACAATATAGTGCTAACATATTGTTTTTAAAAAAAATGGAACCACCAAATAGTTTTTTGTACTTTATAATTATGTAATGATGATGAATAAGATTATTAAGCTCTGAATCTGAATTGCGACTTACGTAACTATATAAACATTAAGTAAGTAGAATAACTTTGTATTTTTCGGAACATTGAAATACCGATTTTATTTAAGTTCTTGCAGGGTAGTTGGCATTGGTTGACCTTCTCATTCTCTATTTCTCCAGCCAGATGAAAATCCTCATGTGGCTAATGAAGACATTACTCACATCGCGGTGTGTTAATCAACAGGGAGGGAGGTCAAACGAGTTTAAGGGTCTGAGCTGGGATTACAAAAGCAACAGCCTGTGTAAGTCTGGAAGAAGATCATCATCAACGGGCTGGCAGACCTGGAGCGAATGCTGATGATCCTTGATGAGAAGCCTGTTCCCGCGAACCGCGCCGATGTCACCCGCTGTCTCAGCGATCATATTAATGAGAACAGGCACAGCATTCATGATGAGGATGAAATGTTTGTTATCAAATACTTTCAGAAGGGAACGGCACACCAGCGCCAGCCAAACGGTCATGGCATACCGTAAATTACAGACAAGAAAAAGGGCCATGTTAATCAATAACATGGCCCTGAATAGTGGCGGAACGGACGGGACTCGAACCCGCGACCCCCTGCGTGACAGGCAGGTATTCTAACCGACTGAACTACCGCTCCGCTGTGTTCCCGTGGGAACGAGGCGAATATTACGGTTTGCCTCCGAACTCGTCAACGCTTTTTCTCACGTTTTGAATCGTTTGCTGCAAAAATCACCCAGACGGTGATTTTACAGCCATTCTGGCCCCTTTTTACGCGCGCCACATGCAGCTTCCGCCCTTCTTCTGCACGAGATCCAGACGGGATTCATGGTTTAGCAGTTCTTCATCGCTAGCTAAAACAACCCGTAGCCTGCTGCTCTGACGTACAAGGCGCTGAATTCCCGCGTCACCCTGCATCTGCTGAGCGTCGTTTTCCATGCTGAAGGCCATCGACGTCTGACCACCCGTCATCGTCAGATAGACATCGGCCAGTATCTGGGCGTCGAGCAGTGCGCCGTGCAGCGTTCGCTTGGTGTTGTCTATCTCATAACGTGAACAGAGGGCGTCGAGGCTGTTACGCTTGCCTGGAAACATTTTTCTGGCCAGTGCCAGACTATCGGTCACTTTACAGAACGTGTTCGTCTTCGGGATATCACGATTAAGCTTGCTGAATTCATAATCCATAAAGCCGATATCGAACGATGCGTTATGGATGACGAGCTCGGCACCTTTGATGTACTCCAGGAACTCGTCCGCCACATCCGCAAAAGTCGGCTTATCCAGCAAAAACTCATCGGCGATACCGTGAACGCCGAACGCTTCTGGATCCACCAGCCGATCGGGTTTGAGGTAAACGTGGAAGTTGTTCCCCGTAAGACGACGATTCACCACTTCAACAGCACCGATCTCAATGATCTTGTGTCCTTCGTAGTGTGCGCCGATCTGGTTCATACCGGTGGTTTCGGTATCGAGGACAATCTGGCGAGTAATTGCAGTGCTCATAGCGGTCATTTATGTCAGACTTATCGTTTAACTGAACGTTTCAAATACAGGAAGTCTACCAGAGATGCGTAAACAGGTAGAAATTTTCACCGATGGATCTTGTCTCGGCAACCCAGGACCTGGCGGTTATGGCGCGATTATGCGCTATCGCCAGCACGAAAAAACTTTTAGCGAAGGCTATTTCCTGACCACTAACAACCGCATGGAGTTGATGGCGGCCATCGTGGCGCTGGAAGCCCTGAAAGAGCACTGTGACGTGGTGCTGAGCACCGACAGTCAATACGTGCGTCAGGGCATCACCCAGTGGATCCACAACTGGAAAAAACGCGGCTGGAAAACAGCAGATAAAAAACCGGTCAAGAACGTCGACCTCTGGAAGCGTCTTGATGCGGCACTGGGTCAGCACGAAATCAAATGGGAATGGGTGAAAGGTCACGCGGGACACCCGGAAAACGAACGCTGTGACGAACTTGCCCGTACGGCTGCCTCTAACCCTGTCCATGAAGATACTGGCTATCAGCCAGAATCCTGATCAGGGTTTTCTGTACTGACGCGTTGCGCCAACGGTCTGACGGATCTGCGTTTGCGATTTGTTCTGTTTCATCGGGTTTAGCGTAAGGGGAATTGTCCGCTTACGCGCAACGATGAACTGCATGCAACCTAAAGCAGGCAGATGAGTGCTTAGCAGTACCCCACCCTGCCGCGCCCAGGGCAAGACCTGAAAACCGCCATAGCAAAGCACTTCAAAGTTCAGCAATGAAAGCCAGTCCAGCTGACGCATCATGGTGAACATTCGGCTGTTATAAGGTGATGTACGGCGTAGTACGGGCACCAGCTTACGTAGCCCCATCAGGCTAAGCGGATTGAAACCGCTGATAACCAGCCAGCCGTCATCGATCAACACGCGATCGGCTTCACGTAGCAGACGGTGAGGATCGCTACACCAGGGTAACGTATGTGCAAGCAGGCACGCATCAACCGATTTTTCGGCAAACGGCAAATGCAGGGGATCAGCCTTTACGTTAACGGGCGATCCATCAAGAGAAACATTGACCTGATGCGAGATAGAGCAGCTTTCGGTATTGATTTCCGCGCTGAGATTGCCAATCTTAAGCAGGTGGAAACCATACATTTTCGCGAGCCAGGGCTTCAGCTGCTGTTCTAACGCCTCGCGATAATATTCACCCCAGGGCAATTCCGCCCAACGTTCCGGTGCTGCGACAGTCTGAGGTACCCTTGCCGGTTTCATCAAAACACCCGCCACGCTAAAAGAGGTAATGTATGAATCTTATCAGTATTCCTGCTTTTCAGGACAATTACATCTGGGTTTTAGTTGATGACGCTCATCGATGCATCATTGTTGATCCCGGTGAGTCAACACCTGTTTTACACGCAATAAAAGAGAATGGCTGGCAGCCAGAAGCCATACTCCTGACCCACCATCATAACGATCACGTCGGTGGTGTTCCTGAACTGTGCGCCCATTTTCCGCATCTTGTGGTATATGGACCGAAGGAGACACAAGATAAGGGAGCGACACAGATAGTCGAAGATGGCGAAAAAATCCTCATTCCAGGGTGGGAGTTTTCTGTATTTGCCACACCAGGTCACACTTCTGGACATACTTGTTACTACAGTAATCCTTATCTTTTTTGCGGCGACACACTGTTTTCTGGCGGCTGCGGAAGGCTATTCGAAGGCACGCCAGCACAAATGCATCAATCTTTACAGGCAATTAACGCACTACCCGACGATACTCTCATTTGTTGCGCACATGAGTATACATTAGGAAATATGAAGTTTGCAGTCAGCCTCTTACCGGAGGATCGTGCGATTCAAGATTATTATCAGAAAGTGAAGGAGTTACGCGCAAAAAACCAAAAAACACTCCCCGTAATTCTGAAAAATGAGCGGGAAATAAATTTATTTTTACGAACAGATGATATTGATTTAATTAATAAAATTAACCAAGAAACAATTTTGAAACAACCTGAAGAACGATTTGCATGGTTAAGGTCAAAGAAAGATAACTTCCGATAATTCTGGGTTGCCTTTTCAAAATTTCGTCGTTATCATCGCTCGTCTTTTAAGCAACTATTGACACACACATGAAGGCAAAAGCGATATTACTCGCCTCTGTCCTGCTTGTAGGTTGCCAGTCACAAAACGGCAGCAACGTACAACAGCACGCACAGAGCCTTTCTGCAGCTGGTCAAGGGGAAGCAGGGAAGTTTACAAGTTCAGCGCGATGGATGGACGATGGGACATCATTCGCGCAGGATCAGGACTTGTGGGCCTCTATTGGCGACGAGCTAAAGATGGGAATTCCGGAAAACAGCCGGATTCGCGAACAGAAACAGAAGTATTTGAGAAATAAGAGCTATCTCCACGATGTAACGTTACGGGCAGAGCCGTATATGTACTGGATAGCCGGGCAAGTTAAGAAACGTAACATGCCTATGGAGCTGGTACTCCTACCCATAGTGGAGAGCGCTTTTGACCCACACGCAACGTCTGGTGCCAATGCCGCAGGTATTTGGCAGATCATTCCGAGCACAGGGCGCAATTATGGTTTGAAACAGACCCGCAGCTACGATGCGCGTAGAGATGTTGTCGCTTCAACGACAGCGGCTCTCGACATGATGCAACGTCTGAACAAGATGTTTGACGGTGACTGGTTGTTAACAGTTGCTGCGTATAACAGCGGTGAGGGTCGTGTACTGAAGGCAATGAAGGCGAATAAAGCGCGTGGTAAATCCACCGATTTCTGGTCGCTCTCACTGCCACAGGAAACGAAGATTTACGTACCGAAAATGCTGGCATTGAGCGATATTCTCAAGAACAGCAAGCGTTACGGTGTTCAACTGCCAACACCAGACGAAAGTCGTGCACTGGCGCGCGTTCGCCTCAGCAACCCGGTTGATATTCAACAGGTTGCTGATATGACGGGTATGTCGGTAAGTAAATTGAAAACCTTTAATGCAGGCGTTAAAGGCTCAACCCTGGGGGCTAGCGGCCCACAGTATGTAATGGTTCCGCAGAAACATGCCGAGCAGTTACGTGAGTCTTTAGCTTCTGGTGAAATTGCTGCTGTTCAGTCAACGCTGATAGCAGACACATCACCTGTAAGCAGTCGTAGTTACAAGGTTCGTTCAGGTGATACGCTTTCGGGCATTGCAACACGTCTTGGCGTGAATGCGAAAGATCTGCAGCAGTGGAATAATCTGCGCAGCTCAGGCCTGAAAGTGGGTCAGACTCTGACGGTGGGTGCAGGTAGCAGCGCACAGCGTCTCGCCAACAACAGCGATAGCATTACTTATCGCGTGCGTAAAGGCGATTCACTGTCCAGTATCGCAAAACGACACGGCGTGAACATCAAAGATGTGATGCGCTGGAATAATGATACTGACAATCTGCAACCAGGCGACCAGTTGACACTGTTTGTGAAGAACAGTGCCACGCCAGACTCCTGATAGTACAATCTAAAGATAAAAAGGCACCCGTTCCCCCGGGTGCCTTTTTTGTTTTATCCCGCTTTTTGCGCTTCAGCCATGATGGTATCGCTGGTAAACGAGCCATCGTCCTGCAATTCAAAGTAGGTTTTCACTTCCGCAGAAGCACTCTCCTGATACAGCCGAATAGCCTGGCTTAACGCTTCAGGTGTACGCATGCGCGCGATCCACGAACTGAACTCCAGCGGCAAACGGTCTGTCATTAATGAACGTGAAATTAAACCCGCATCGGTGATAAACGATAACCACTCTCCGCTGGAGTAATTTTGCACATGAGAGGTGTCACGCAGCGCTTCAACCGTCTGCAGCCAGATATTGCGTACCGGATGCCCCGGGGACATCACATCCATAATGATGAAGATCCCGCCCGGCTTGAGCACGCGTTTGACTTCCCGTAATGCCTGCCCGACATCATGCCAGTGATGTGCAGAGTAGCGGCTGATGACTACGTCAAATGACGAATCCTCAAAGGGTAAGGATTCGGCATAACCCTGGCGCGTCGTAACATTACTCAGCCCTTTCGCTTTTGCCGCCTCCGCGACCACCTCCAGCATCTGGCTGGATAAATCATACGCCGTGACCTGAGCAACCTGCTGTGCAGCCGCAAAGCTGGCGTGGCCGGCCCCACAGCCTAAGTCCAGCACGTGCGCCTGCGGGAATGCTGCCAGGCGTTCACCGAGACGCACCAGGTCGCGTCCAGACGCGTGTACAGCGCTGCTCAGATAGGCACTTGCCTGCGAACCAAACTGTTTTTCTACGTTGTCATGATGGGAGTGTGTTGTTGTCATCGTACTGTCCTTTTGTTGGTAAAAAAATAAAGGGCAGCACCCGCGCAGGTCTGCCCCACGGCAGACCTGACACACCATTATTTATCAGGCTTGCCGGGACTGAATTCGACGAGTAGCGGATTGTGATCGGAAGCGCGCGTCACCAGAACGGAGGCGTCATGTACGCTCAAACCACGATAGAAGACAAAATCGAGAGGACGACCAAATGCCTTCTTGCGCTGGTCATCGGTAAAACGGACTTCACGCAGCGACATTTCACGCGCAAAGCGATACAGCGCATTCATGCGCGGACGGCTCCAGGCATTGAAATCCCCGGCCATAATGATCGGCCCACTGTGATGGGCAATCTGGTCGCCAATGGGAAGTAACTGCTTACTATACACATCCACGCCCAGACTGAAGTTTACCGCGTGGATATTCACCACCATCAGCAAACGGGTATCCGGCAGGGGATAAACCGTCACCAGCGCCGATTTTGCCAGACGCAGGATTGGCTCGCGCTCACGCAGCGGACAGCAATAGACCGGATGCGCAGCAGAGAGGGTCATCACACCAGAGGGATGTTGCGGTAAAACAAATGCGGGTACCTGATCAGCGGCAAGATAGTTAGTCGTCGCAAACCTCACCAGTTCAGGAGTGGTTTGCGCCTCCTGTAACAGAACCAGATGCGCATCCTTACCAAAATTCTTGAGCACGGATAACCATTCCGCACGCTGTTGCTTAAAGATATTCCAGACCAGTACCCGGATTTTTTCATCACTGCTTAACGGTGTACCAGCGGGCAATGCCTGGCTGATGCTCGCAAACGACCCCGGAGGCAAGATCCTCTCCGCGGGCAGTCCGGCAACATAACGCATGGCATAAGTATTTTTTCGCACTTTTGGAAACGACCTCTGTAACATGAACCAGCCCGGAAAACGGACTGGTTCTACTGTTATAGGGATTTTAGGTCACACTTTCAACGCCATTACGGAGAAACCGCTTTCCAGATTTGTAAGCAAGCACTTACTGCTGTTTATCCAAGAGCCACACGAGCCGGTTTATCAAGGCGTCCGCTCCAGCCAATCAACAGGAAGGCAATAAGGACAATCACTGCGCCAATCCACGGCGTTTGTGTTAAGCCGAAGTGTTCAACGGTTTGCCCGCCGATGATAGAACCCAGCGCAATGCCAATATTGAATGCCGCAATATTAAGACCCGATGCTACATCCACCGCATTTGGCGTATAAAGCTCGGCTTTCTGCACAACGTACACCTGAAGACCCGGCACGTTGCCAAAAGCGAAGATCCCCATAACCAGTACCGTGACCAGCGCGGCGTATTGCATTGATGCCGTAAACTGGAAAACCATCAGCAGAACAACCAGCGCAGCGAAGATGAACTTCAGAGCAGGAACGGCTCCATGTTTATCGGCCAGTTTGCCCCCCCAGATATTACCGATCGCAACTGAGATACCGTAGCCCAGCAAAATCCAGCTCACCGTATTTGGCGAAAATCCTGCGAGATCCTGCATCATCGGAGCCAGGAAGGTGAAAGCAGTGAATACGCCACCATAACCCAGGGCCGTAACCGCATAGATGATCAGCAACCGCGGATGAGTAAGAACTTTCAGCTGATCGCTCAGGCTGGCACTGGCGCGTCCGTGGATATTTGATGGCACCAGCAACAGGCTGGCAACCAGGGCAATCACACCCAGCAAAGAGACCGCCAGGAAGGTTTCACGCCAGCCGAAATGTTGCCCGATAAACGTCCCTAGCGGCACACCGGTTACCAGTGCAACGGTCAAACCACCAAACATAATCGCAATAGCAGACGCCGCTTTCTCTTTTGGTACCAGGCTGGTTGCAATGGTGGAGCCGATGGAGAAGAACACGCCATGCGCGAGGCCGGTCAGTAGCCGGGCAATCACCAGCGTGGTGTAATCCGGGGCCTGCCAGGCCAGAATATTACCCGCGGTGAAGAGCACCATCAGGGCAACTAACAGCTGCTTACGCGGAAAGCGTCCGGTCAGCGCCGTCAGTACCGGTGCGCCAACCGCGACACCCAGCGCATAGATAGAAACCAGCAGCCCGGCAGAGGGCAGCGAAATAGCAAGTTGATTAGCAATAGCAGGAACCAGTCCTACAATAACGAATTCGGTCGTGCCAATTGCAAAGGCACTGATCGTCAGGGCAAGTAGCGCCAGTGGCATAAAATACTCCGTCTCTTCAGGATTAAGATGACAAGGAGTATGCGCCAGTGCTTAAATAACAAAAATGGTCAAAATCTCAATAGAATTTTGCAGGTGGTGCAACAATGAAAGCAACGTCGGAAGAGCTGACAATCTTTGTCGCCGTCGTCGAAAGCGGCAGCTTTAGCCGCGCGGCCGAACAGCTTGGACAAGCTAACTCTGCTATCAGCCGCTCGGTTAAAAAGCTGGAGATGAAGCTTGGGGTGAGCCTGCTCAACCGAACGACGCGTCAGCTGAGCCTGACGGAAGAAGGTGAGCGTTATTTCCGTCGCGTGCAGTCTGTTCTGCAGGAGATGGCTGCAGCGGAAACAGAGATAATGGAAACCCGCAGTACGCCGCGCGGATTGCTGCGTATTGATGCGTCCACCCCTGTCGTGCTGCATTTCCTGATGCCGCTGGTTAAACCATTTCGTGAACGCTATCCGGAAATGACGCTATCTCTGGTCTCCTCCGAGACGTTTATTAATCTTATTGAGCGGAAAGTCGATGTCGCGATTCGGGCTGGAACCTTAACGGACTCAAGCTTACGTGCCCGTCCTCTGTTTGCCAGTTACCGTAAAATCATCGCCTCACCACAGTATATTGCCGTGCATGGAAAGCCAGAGACGGTTGAAGAGCTGAAGCAGCATCTGTGTCTGGGCTTTACGGAACCCGTATCGCTGAATACCTGGCCCATCGCCTGTCATGATGGGCAACTTCATGAAATCACCAGCGGAATATCGTCCAACAGTGGGGAGACGCTAAAGCAGCTGTGCCTTGAAGGGAACGGGATCGCCTGTTTATCCGATTACATGATTGATAAAGAGATAGCACGCGGTGAGCTTGTAGAACTGATGGCAGATAAATGTCTGCCGGTAGAAATGCCTTTCAGCGCGGTGTATTACAGCGACAGGGCGGTAAGTACGCGCATACGTGCTTTTATCGACTTCCTGAGCGAGCATGTAAAAACAGCTCCAGGAGGAGCTGTGTGAGGGCTTAGGTTACAGAGGGTGGTCAATATTAATCCCAGTTCGGAGCTAAACCTTCCGGGCTAACCAGGCGATCGTTGCAATCCAGGGCTGCGATCGCTTTTTTGTCTTCATCATCCAGCAGGAGATCCAGAGCTAACAGATTGCTGGCCAGGTTTTCACGTTTGGTCGATGAAGGGATAACGGCATAACCTTCCCCCATCGCCCATGCCAGGATCACCTGTGCAGTTGTTGCGTTGTGCTTCTCTGCGATGCGTGTAATCACTTCATCTTTCAGAGCTTTACCGTAAGCCAGCGTCATGTAAGAGGTAATGTGAATACCGTGTTGTTTTGCCCAGTTCACGACTTTGCGGTTTTGCAGATATGGGGACAGTTCAATCTGGTTGGTCGCAATATTTTCTGCTCCAACAGCCGCAATCGCTTTTTCCATCAGTGGGATGGTGAAGTTGGAGATGCCAATTTCACGGGTCAGACCCTGCTCTTTCGCTTCCAGCAATGCCTTCATAAACTCTTCCACTGCCACGGCATCATTCGGTGATGGCCAGTGGACCAGAGTCAGATCCACGTAGTCGGTACGCAGTTTTTTCAGGCTCTCTTTCAGGCCTGGGATCAGTTTGTCTTTGCTGAGGTTCTCAATCCAGATTTTGGTGGTGATAAAAAGCTCGTTACGCGGCACGCCACTCTCTTCAATCGCCTGACCAACAGCAGCTTCATTTTCATAAATCTGTGCCGTATCAACAGTGCGATAACCAAGCTCAAGTGCGGTTTTTACAGATGCGATAACAATGTCGTCTTTCAGGCGGAAAGTGCCCAGACCAAATGCAGGGATAGTCATGTCATTCCTCGTTAATCATAGTGTTTGTTAACTGAGGAGGATTATCACTGTTGCTGTTATGCTGAAAAAGAGCGTAAAACGCAGAGGATTTTTGCTAATTTAGCAATAAATATACAACAAACAAGAAAAAAGCCCTGAGCGTTAACTCAGGGCTTTCAATAAGTGGCGGAACGGACGGGACTCGAACCCGCGACCCCCTGCGTGACAGGCAGGTATTCTAACCGACTGAACTACCGCTCCACCGAAGACTGCTGTAACCACCGGATTTATGCACCGGCTTACTACTTAATTTGATGCCTGGCAGTTCCCTACTCTCACATGGGGAGACCCCACACTACCATCGGCGCTACGGCGTTTCACTTCTGAGTTCGGCATGGGGTCAGGTGGGACCACCGCGCTAAAGCCGCCAGGCAAATTCTGTTAATCTGTATCAAAGCTGAAAATATTCTGTCTCTTCGCCGAAACAGCTTCGGCGTTGTAAGGTTAAGCCTCACGGTTCATTAGTATCGGTTAGCTCAACGTATCGCTACGCTTACACACCCGACCTATCAACGTCGTCGTCTTCAACGTTCCTTCAGGAGACTTAAAGTCTCAGGGAGAACTCATCTCGGGGCAAGTTTCGTGCTTAGATGCTTTCAGCACTTATCTCTTCCGCATTTAGCTACCGGGCAATGCCATTGGCATGACAACCCGAACACCAGTGATGCGTCCACTCCGGTCCTCTCGTACTAGGAGCAGCCCCCCTCAATTCTCCAGCGCCCACGGCAGATAGGGACCGAACTGTCTCACGACGTTCTAAACCCAGCTCGCGTACCACTTTAAATGGCGAACAGCCATACCCTTGGGACCTACTTCAGCCCCAGGATGTGATGAGCCGACATCGAGGTGCCAAACACCGCCGTCGATATGAACTCTTGGGCGGTATCAGCCTGTTATCCCCGGAGTACCTTTTATCCGTTGAGCGATGGCCCTTCCATTCAGAACCACCGGATCACTATGACCTGCTTTCGCACCTGCTCGAGCCGTCACTCTCGCAGTCAAGCTAGCTTATGCCATTGCACTAACCTCCTGATGTCCGACCAGGATTAGCTAACCTTCGTGCTCCTCCGTTACTCTTTGGGAGGAGACCGCCCCAGTCAAACTACCCACCAGACACTGTCCGCAACCCGGATTACGGGTCTACGTTAGAACACCAGCCATTAAAGGGTGGTATTTCAAGGTCGGCTCCACGCAGACTGGCGTCCACGCTTCAAAGCCTCCCACCTATCCTACACATCAAGGACCAGTGTTCAGTGTCAAGCTATAGTAAAGGTTCACGGGGTCTTTCCGTCTTGCCGCGGGTACACTGCATCTTCACAGCGAGTTCAATTTCACTGAGTCTCGGGTGGAGACAGCCTGGCCATCATTACGCCATTCGTGCAGGTCGGAACTTACCCGACAAGGAATTTCGCTACCTTAGGACCGTTATAGTTACGGCCGCCGTTTACCGGGGCTTCGATCAAGAGCTTCGCGTTGCCGCTAACCCCATCAATTAACCTTCCGGCACCGGGCAGGCGTCACACCGTATACGTCCACTTTCGTGTTTGCACAGTGCTGTGTTTTTAATAAACAGTTGCAGCCAGCTGGTATCTTCGACTGATTTCAGCTCCACCCGCAGGGGCTTCACCTACATATCAGCGTGCCTTCTCCCGAAGTTACGGCACCATTTTGCCTAGTTCCTTCACCCGAGTTCTCTCAAGCGCCTTGGTATTCTCTACCTGACCACCTGTGTCGGTTTGGGGTACGATTTGATGTTACCTGATGCTTAGAGGCTTTTCCTGGAAGCAGGGCATTTGTTACTTCAGCACCGTAGTGCCTCGTCATCACACCTCAGCGTTAAAAAACGACCGGATTTACCTAATCGTTCCGCCTACATGCTTAAACCGGGACAACCGTCGCCCGGCTAACATAGCCTTCTCCGTCCCCCCTTCGCAGTAACACCAAGTACAGGAATATTAACCTGTTTCCCATCGACTACGCCTTTCGGCCTCGCCTTAGGGGTCGACTCACCCTGCCCCGATTAACGTTGGACAGGAACCCTTGGTCTTCCGGCGAGCGGGCTTTTCACCCGCTTTATCGTTACTTATGTCAGCATTCGCACTTCTGATACCTCCAGCATGCCTCACAGCACACCTTCAACGGCTTACAGAACGCTCCCCTACCCAACAACGCATAAGCGTCGCTGCCGCAGCTTCGGTGCATGGTTTAGCCCCGTTACATCTTCCGCGCAGGCCGACTCGACCAGTGAGCTATTACGCTTTCTTTAAATGATGGCTGCTTCTAAGCCAACATCCTGGCTGTCTGTGCCTTCCCACATCGTTTCCCACTTAACCATGACTTTGGGACCTTAGCTGGCGGTCTGGGTTGTTTCCCTCTTCACGACGGACGTTAGCACCCGCCGTGTGTCTCCCGTGATAACATTCTTCGGTATTCGTAGTTTGCATCGGGTTGGTAAGCCGGGATGGCCCCCTAGCCGAAACAGTGCTCTACCCCCGAAGATGAGTTCACGAGGCGCTACCTAAATAGCTTTCGGGGAGAACCAGCTATCTCCCGGTTTGATTGGCCTTTCACCCCCAGCCACAAGTCATCCGCTAATTTTTCAACATTAGTCGGTTCGGTCCTCCAGTTAGTGTTACCCAACCTTCAACCTGCCCATGGCTAGATCACCGGGTTTCGGGTCTATACCCTGCAACTTAACGCCCAGTTAAGACTCGGTTTCCCTTCGGCTCCCCTATACGGTTAACCTTGCTACAGAATATAAGTCGCTGACCCATTATACAAAAGGTACGCAGTCACACCACGAAGGTGCTCCCACTGCTTGTACGTACACGGTTTCAGGTTCTTTTTCACTCCCCTCGCCGGGGTTCTTTTCGCCTTTCCCTCACGGTACTGGTTCACTATCGGTCAGTCAGGAGTATTTAGCCTTGGAGGATGGTCCCCCCATATTCAGACAGGATACCACGTGTCCCGCCCTACTCTTCGAGTTCACAACCTGTGCATTTTCGTGTACGGGGCTGTCACCCTGTATCGCCGGACTTTCCAGACCGTTCCACTAACACACAAGCTGATTCAGACTCTGGGCTGCTCCCCGTTCGCTCGCCGCTACTGGGGGAATCTCGGTTGATTTCTTTTCCTCGGGGTACTTAGATGTTTCAGTTCCCCCGGTTCGCCTCGTTAACCTATGTATTCAGTTAACGATAGTGTGACGAATCACACTGGGTTTCCCCATTCGGACATCGCCGGGTCAAAGGTTCATATCACCTCGCCGGCGCTTTTCGCAGATTAGCACGTCCTTCATCGCCTCTGACTGCCAGGGCATCCACCGTGTACGCTTAGTCGCTTAACCTCACAACCCGAAGATGTTTCTTTCGATTCATCACCGACTTGCGAAAATTTGAGAGACTCGAACACACCATTTAAGATGTGTCGTTTCAATTTTCAGCTTGATCCAGATTTTTAAAGAGCAAAACTTCGCAGTGCACCTTTTCAGGTTCACTCTGAAGTTTTCTTGTGTTCGCAGTAAAAGATGGTGGAGCTATGCGGGATCGAACCGCAGACCTCCTGCGTGCAAAGCAGGCGCTCTCCCAGCTGAGCTATAGCCCCATCGTTTTGCCAACCTCTGTACCGGTAATTTTTGTTGAGGCAAGGCGTGGTGACACAAAGCATACTTAAGTATGTGAGTTTCGCCGCAACGCAGCATCAGCAAAAATTTGGTAGGCCTGAGTGGACTTGAACCACCGACCTCACCCTTATCAGGGGTGCGCTCTAACCACCTGAGCTACAAGCCTGCAGAGATTTTTACTGCTGTATTTCATCAGACAATCTGTGTGAGCACTGC
Organism: Enterobacter sp. RHBSTW-00901; assembly: GCF_014103115.1. Taxonomy (NCBI): domain Bacteria; kingdom Pseudomonadati; phylum Pseudomonadota; class Gammaproteobacteria; order Enterobacterales; family Enterobacteriaceae; genus Enterobacter; species Enterobacter sp. RHBSTW-00901. The sequence goes on along the minus strand of NZ_JABXPB010000001.1, from coordinate 3,792,431 downwards.
AAAGGCAGGTTCTTTAAGGTAAGGAGGTGATCCAACCGCAGGTTCCCCTACGGTTACCTTGTTACGACTTCACCCCAGTCATGAATCACAAAGTGGTAAGCGCCCTCCCGAAGGTTAAGCTACCTACTTCTTTTGCAACCCACTCCCATGGTGTGACGGGCGGTGTGTACAAGGCCCGGGAACGTATTCACCGTAGCATTCTGATCTACGATTACTAGCGATTCCGACTTCATGGAGTCGAGTTGCAGACTCCAATCCGGACTACGACGCACTTTATGAGGTCCGCTTGCTCTCGCGAGGTCGCTTCTCTTTGTATGCGCCATTGTAGCACGTGTGTAGCCCTACTCGTAAGGGCCATGATGACTTGACGTCATCCCCACCTTCCTCCAGTTTATCACTGGCAGTCTCCTTTGAGTTCCCGGCCGGACCGCTGGCAACAAAGGATAAGGGTTGCGCTCGTTGCGGGACTTAACCCAACATTTCACAACACGAGCTGACGACAGCCATGCAGCACCTGTCTCAGAGTTCCCGAAGGCACCAAAGCATCTCTGCTAAGTTCTCTGGATGTCAAGAGTAGGTAAGGTTCTTCGCGTTGCATCGAATTAAACCACATGCTCCACCGCTTGTGCGGGCCCCCGTCAATTCATTTGAGTTTTAACCTTGCGGCCGTACTCCCCAGGCGGTCGACTTAACGCGTTAGCTCCGGAAGCCACGCCTCAAGGGCACAACCTCCAAGTCGACATCGTTTACGGCGTGGACTACCAGGGTATCTAATCCTGTTTGCTCCCCACGCTTTCGCACCTGAGCGTCAGTCTTTGTCCAGGGGGCCGCCTTCGCCACCGGTATTCCTCCAGATCTCTACGCATTTCACCGCTACACCTGGAATTCTACCCCCCTCTACAAGACTCTAGCCTGCCAGTTTCGAATGCAGTTCCCAGGTTGAGCCCGGGGATTTCACATCCGACTTGACAGACCGCCTGCGTGCGCTTTACGCCCAGTAATTCCGATTAACGCTTGCACCCTCCGTATTACCGCGGCTGCTGGCACGGAGTTAGCCGGTGCTTCTTCTGCGGGTAACGTCAATTGCTGTGGTTATTAACCACAACACCTTCCTCCCCGCTGAAAGTACTTTACAACCCGAAGGCCTTCTTCATACACGCGGCATGGCTGCATCAGGCTTGCGCCCATTGTGCAATATTCCCCACTGCTGCCTCCCGTAGGAGTCTGGACCGTGTCTCAGTTCCAGTGTGGCTGGTCATCCTCTCAGACCAGCTAGGGATCGTCGCCTAGGTGAGCCGTTACCCCACCTACTAGCTAATCCCATCTGGGCACATCTGATGGCAAGAGGCCCGAAGGTCCCCCTCTTTGGTCTTGCGACGTTATGCGGTATTAGCTACCGTTTCCAGTAGTTATCCCCCTCCATCAGGCAGTTTCCCAGACATTACTCACCCGTCCGCCGCTCGTCACCCGGGAGCAAGCTCCCCGTGTTACCGCCCGACTTGCATGTGTTAGGCCTGCCGCCAGCGTTCAATCTGAGCCATGATCAAACTCTTCAATTTAAAAGTTTGATGCTCAATGAATTAATCTTCGTAATGAATTACGTGTTCACTCGTTGAGACTTGGTATTCATTTATCGTCCGAGGACGTTAAGAATCCATGTCACTTTGAGTGCCCACACAGATTGTCTGATAAATTGTTAAAGAGCAGTTGCAACGCGGCTTTCAGCTCACCGTTGCGAGGTGGCGTATATTACGCTTTCCTCTTTCAGAGTCAACCCGTTATTTCAGAATTTTTCTCTTCAACCGACCGGGTTGTTTGTGAAGTGATTCACATCCGCCGTGTCGATGGAGGCGCATTATAGGGAGCCTCCGAGGAATGACAAGCGGAAAAATGCATTTTTATTTCAACCGCTCATCTTTTCGCCAAAAAGGCTATTTTTGGTGCTTTTTAATCTCTTTTGGTAAATCTGCCAGGCTATTAATCACCCAGTCAGCCGCATTCTCTGCTTCTGGCGTGACGGGTTTACCAGTGCGCACTAATATTTTGGTGCCTACACCAGCAGCAGTTGCCGCCTGCATATCTTCCAGTTTATCGCCCACCATATAAGAAGCGGCCATATCAATGTGCAGGAACTCCTGCGCAGAGATAAACATTCCTGGATGCGGTTTACGACAATCACAGGTCTGGCGATATTCTTCTACTGTACCCTGAGGGTGATGCGGACAATAGTAGATACCGTCCAAATCAACGCCGCGGTCAGCCAGCGACCAGTCCATCCATTCCGTCAGCGTCTCGAATTGCGCTTCAGTGAATTTGCCACGCGCAATACCAGACTGATTTGTCACGACCACCAGCGCATAGCCCATCTCTTTCAGCTGGCGCATGGCATCTATTACGCCTTCGATAAACTCAAACTCATCAATCTCATGGACGTAACCATGATCCACATTAATAGTGCCATCACGATCGAGAAAAATTGCGGGTACTGATTTTGCCACCGGTTTGCTCCTGAAAAAGGCATGTCCGGCTAGTATCTCATGAATCGCAGCGCAATAAAGTGCTCATCGCACAGAGTTGGATTGATTTAGACGTCTGGATGCCTTAACATCCATTTTGTTTACGGTCATCACCCGTATCTGGCAGAAGAAAATGCCACGGCTAACTTACATACGATAAAAATAATCTAATGATTAAACTTTCCAATATCACCAAAGTGTTCCAGCAGGGGAACCGAACCATTCAGGCGCTGAACAACGTCAGCCTGCATGTTCCTGCTGGTCAAATTTATGGCGTCATTGGCGCATCGGGTGCAGGCAAAAGTACACTGATCCGTTGTGTTAACCTTCTTGAGCGTCCAACCCAGGGTAGCATTGAGGTTGGCGGACAAGAGCTTACCGCCCTCTCAGAGAAAGAACTCACCAAAGCACGTCGCCAGATTGGCATGATTTTCCAGCACTTCAACCTGTTGGCTTCCCGCACTGTTTACGGCAACGTTGCATTGCCGCTGGAACTGGACAACACACCTAAAGATGAAGTGAAGCGTCGCGTAACCGAACTGCTGGATCTCGTCGGCCTGGGTGATAAACATGATAGCTACCCGGCAAATCTGTCCGGTGGACAAAAACAGCGAGTGGCCATTGCCCGCGCGCTGGCAAGTAATCCTAAAGTGCTGCTGTGCGATGAGGCCACCAGCGCACTGGACCCGGCAACCACACGTTCTATTCTGGAACTGCTGAAAGACATTAACCGTCGTCTGGGTCTGACTATTCTCCTTATTACGCATGAAATGGATGTGGTGAAACGCATCTGTGACTGCGTTGCCGTAATCAGCAACGGTGAACTGATTGAGCAGGACACGGTAAGCGAAGTGTTCTCTCATCCGAAGACGCCGTTGGCGCAACAGTTTATTCAGTCCACACTGCACCTGGATATTCCGGAAGATTATCTGGAACGTTTAAAAGCAGAACCGATTGCAGACAGCGTCCCGATGCTGCGCATGGAATTCACCGGTCAATCTGTCGATGCACCACTGCTTTCTGAAACCGCGCGTCGCTTTAACGTGAACAACAACATCATCAGCGCGCAGATGGATTACGCCGGTGGTGTGAAGTTCGGCATCATGCTGACGGAAATGCACGGCACACAAGAAGAAACACAGGCGGCGATCGCCTGGCTGCAAGAACATCATGTAAAAGTAGAGGTACTGGGTTATGTCTGAGCCGATGATGTGGTTACTGGTTCGCGGCGTTTGGGAAACGCTGGCAATGACCTTTGTATCAGGTTTCTTTGGGTTTGTGATTGGCCTGCCGGTCGGCGTGCTGTTGTACGTAACGCGCCCTGGTCAAATCATTGAGAACGCGAAGCTCTACCGCACTCTTTCTGCGCTGGTGAATATCTTCCGTTCTATCCCGTTCATTATTCTGCTGGTGTGGATGATTCCATTTACCCGCGTGATCGTCGGTACGTCTATCGGTCTGCAGGCGGCAATCGTTCCGCTGACCGTGGGTGCTGCACCGTTTATCGCCCGTATGGTGGAAAACGCCCTGCTGGAGATCCCAACAGGGTTGATTGAAGCCTCCCGTGCGATGGGGGCAACACCGATGCAGATCGTGCGCAAAGTTCTGCTCCCTGAAGCGCTGCCAGGCCTGGTAAACGCAGCAACCATTACGCTTATCACTCTGGTCGGTTATTCCGCGATGGGTGGTGCAGTTGGTGCTGGCGGTTTAGGCCAGATTGGTTACCAGTACGGCTATATTGGTTATAACGCTACCGTAATGAATACCGTTCTGGTATTGCTGGTTGTTCTGGTTTACTTAATCCAGTTCTCTGGCGATCGCATCGTCCGGACTGTTACTCACAAATAACGTACACACAACACAAACTCGACGAGTTAAGGATATAACATGGCGTTTAAATTAAAGACCCTTGCAGCGGTAGGCGCGCTGATCGGCTCTCTGGCACTGGTGGGTTGCGGTCAGGACGAGAAAGATCCAAACCACATCAAAGTGGGTGTTATCGTGGGTGCAGAACAGCAGGTTGCTGAAGTCGCTCAGAAGGTGGCGAAAGAGAAATATGGCCTGGACGTTGAGCTGGTCACCTTCAACGACTACGTTCTGCCGAACGAAGCGCTGAGCAAAGGCGATATCGACGCCAACGCCTTCCAGCACAAACCGTACCTGGATCAGCAGATTAAAGATCGTGGCTATAAACTGGTCGCGGTTGGCAATACCTTTGTTTACCCAATTGCGGGTTACTCCAAGAAAATTAAATCTCTGGACGAACTGCAGCCAGGCTCTCAGGTTGCCGTGCCTAACGACCCGACCAACCTCGGCCGTTCCCTGCTGCTGTTACAGAAAGTGGGTCTGATCAAACTGAAAGACGGTGTTGGCCTGCTGCCGACCGTTCTGGACGTTACCGAGAACCCGAAAAATCTGAAAATTGTTGAACTGGAAGCACCGCAGCTGCCACGTTCCCTGGACGATGCACAGATTGCACTGGCGGTTATCAACACCACCTACGCAAGCCAGATTGGCCTGACTCCGGCAAAAGACGGTATCTTCGTGGAAGATAAAGACTCTCCATACGTAAACCTGATCGTGACTCGCGAAGACAACAAAGACGCGGAAAACGTGAAGAAATTCGTTCAGGCATATCAGTCTGACGAAGTTTACCAGGAAGCCAATAAAGTGTTTAACGGCGGCGCTGTTAAAGGCTGGTAATCTCACCTCAGTGTAATATCATCAGGACGGGCGAAAGCCCGTCTTGTCATTTATGCAGGCAACTGATTCAATATCTGACGATTTGATCATCCATTGAGGAACTATTATGCGTGCTTTACCGATCTGTCTTTTAGCACTGATGCTGAGCGGCTGTTCTATGCTAAGCAGATCTCCTGTTGAGCCTGTTCAAAGCACAGCAACCCCGCCAAAAGCGGAGCCAGCAAAGCCGAAAGCGCCACGTCCTGCACCGGTTCGCATTATTACCAAAGCCGACGATCTCGTGGGTAAACCTTTCCGTGAACTGGGTGAAGTGAGCGGTGAATCCTGTCAGGCAACCAATCAGGACTCCCCACCAAACATCCCAACGGCTCGTAAACGCATGCAGATCAACGCAGCAAAAATGAAAGCCAACGCGGTTCTGCTGCACAGCTGTGAAGTGACCAGCGGTACACCTGGCTGCTACCGTCAGGCAGTTTGCATCGGTTCTGCGCTTAACATTACTGCGAAATGAGTTCATTTCAGTTCGGGCAGATAGGCGTTATCCGCTCACCTTATAAAGAGAAGTTCGCCGTACCGCGCCAGCCAGGTCTGGTTACCCGCGGCGGTGGTGAACTTCACTTGATCGCGCCTTACAATCAGGCCGATGCGGTACGCGGGCTCGAAGCGTTCAGCCACCTATGGGTGGTGTTTGTGTTTCACCAGACCATGGAAGGGGGCTGGCGTCCTACCGTGCGCCCTCCTCGTCTGGGAGGCAATGCCAGAATGGGCGTGTTTGCGACTCGCTCAACGTTCCGCCCAAACCCTGTCGGTATGTCACTGGTCGAGCTGAAAGGCATACGCTGTCAGAAAGATCAGGTGATACTGGAGTTAGGTAGTCTTGATCTGGTTGATGGCACGCCGGTTATCGATATCAAGCCGTATCTGCCTTTCGCCGAAGCGCTGCCGGATGCCCGCGCCAGCTATGCTCAGGAAGCACCACGGGCAGATATGCCTGTTCACTTCACCGCTGAGTTAACTGCACAACTCAGCCAGCTGGAAAAACGCTATCCCCACCTTCGGGACTTTATTACTGAAGTTCTGGCTCAGGATCCCCGTCCAGCCTACCGTAAAGAAGAGGATGCCGGGAAAACCTACGCTGTCTGGCTGCTGGATTTTAACGTTCGCTGGCGCGTAACTGAGGCGGGATTTGAAGTCTTTGCCCTGGAACCCAGGTAATTTTATTTTCCTCTCTTTTGGCATCTTTGCCACACTGGTAAACTAAACCACTTTTTTGTGTCAGGCTGGTGTTTCAGCCTGTTCCAATCGTCGAAATGGAACCGTAACAACATGCGTACTAGCCAATATCTGCTCTCCACTCTGAAGGAGACACCCGCCGACGCCGAAGTTATCAGCCACCAGCTGATGCTGCGCGCCGGGATGATCCGCAAGCTGGCCTCCGGGTTATACACCTGGCTGCCGACCGGCGTGCGCGTCCTGAAAAAAGTCGAAAACATCGTGCGTGAAGAGATGAACAACGCCGGTGCAATCGAGGTGTTAATGCCTGTCGTTCAGCCCTCTGAACTGTGGCAGGAGAGCGGTCGCTGGGAGCAGTACGGTCCGGAGCTGCTGCGTATTGCCGATCGTGGCGATCGTCCGTTTGTCCTCGGCCCGACGCATGAAGAAGTCATTACCGATCTTATCCGTAATGAGCTGAGCTCTTATAAACAGCTGCCGCTGAACTTCTTCCAGATCCAGACCAAGTTCCGCGACGAAGTGCGTCCACGCTTTGGCGTCATGCGTTCCCGCGAATTCCTGATGAAAGATGCGTACTCTTTCCACACGACTCAGGAATCTCTGCAAGAGACCTATGACAAGATGTACGAAGCGTACAGCAAAATCTTCTCCCGTATAGGTCTGGATTTCCGTGCTGTCCAGGCTGACACTGGCTCTATCGGTGGCAGCGCATCCCATGAGTTCCAGGTACTGGCGCAGAACGGTGAAGACGATGTGATCTTCTCTGACTCCTCTGATTACGCCGCTAACATCGAATTTGCTGAAGCCCTGGCACCAAAAACACCACGCGCCGCAGCAACTGAAGAGATGAAGCTGGTTGATACGCCAAACGCGAAAACCATTGCCGAACTGGTGGAACAATTCAATCTGCCTGTTGAGAAAACGGTTAAAACCCTGCTGGTGAAAGCGGCTGAAGGCAGCAAAAGTCCGCTGGTCGCCCTGCTGGTTCGCGGCGATCACGAACTGAACGAAGTGAAAGCAGAGAAACTGTCGCAGGTTGCCAGCCCACTGACGTTCGCAACAGAAGCCGAAATCCGCGCTGTCGTGAATGCAGGTCCGGGTTCTCTGGGCCCAGTGAATATGCCAATCCCCGTTGTTGTTGACCGTACGGTTGCAGCAATGAGCGACTTCTCCGCTGGCGCAAACATCGATGGCAAGCACTACTTTGGCATCAACTGGGATCGCGATGTGGCGACACCAGAAGTGGCAGATATCCGTAACGTGGTTGCCGGTGATCCAAGCCCGGATGGCCAGGGTGCCCTGATGATCAAACGCGGCATCGAAGTGGGTCATATCTTCCAGCTGGGTGATAAATACTCCCGCGCACTGAACGCATCCGTTCAGGGTGAAGATGGCCGTAACCAGATCCTGACGATGGGTTGCTACGGCATTGGCGTTACGCGTGTTGTTGCCGCTGCCATTGAGCAGCATAACGACGAGCGCGGCATCGTATGGCCAGATAACATCGCACCATTCCAGGTGGCGATCCTGCCAATGAACATGCACAAATCTTACCGTGTGCAGGAGCTGGCCGAGAAACTGTACGGCGAGCTGCGCGCTCAGGGTATCGAAGTCCTGATGGATGACCGTAAAGAGCGTCCAGGTGTGATGTTTGCTGACATGGAACTGATCGGTATTCCGCACACAGTTGTTATCGGCGACCGTAACCTCGACAGCGACGAGATTGAATATAAATACCGTCGTAGCGGCGAGAAACAGATGATCAAGACCGGTGACATCCTTGATTACCTGGTGAAAGCCATCAAAGGTTAATAAACAAAAAACCCCGCACATGCGGGGTTTTTTAATGGGATAATTCAGCTTATTTGCTGCTGCAATCTCTGCCCGCCAGGAACTTCGCGTCTTTATCCGCCACCAGCGTTTTCACCATCTCACCGCTATCCGGGTTTGGCTCCAGCGTAAAGTGACCGTCAACCGTCAGTAATACCGGCTTGCTGTCATTACCCCGCGCAACGGCATAATCACGTTCAAGCTGGGCGTTATTCGCCACGCTGACTTTCTTGCCGGTAGCGCAGTCGGTAAAGATCGCCGCATCTGCCATATAGAAATACATTCCCCGCATCGCCATTGGCGTGGCAGGCAGCGCTGCTTTTACCGGAGCCAGCGTGTAGTTGAACTGGGACTCAATCGGGTTCCCCTCGCGATCGAGCATCTCCATGCTGTCACCTTTAGGGCGGAACCAGGTTTTATCACCGGTGGTATCGGTCAGCACCAGTTTCTCAGCCGTGCGTGCCCATGTGCCGTAAGTGGCAAAGGACGAAGGTGCTTTTGCACCCTGATAACGCTGGTTCATCACCCAGGTACCATCTTTTTGCAGGAACAGAGATGTCTCAATACCCTCGCAATCCGCGCAAGGCAACACACCACGCCAGCTCTGCTGCATCGGCTTTAATTCTTCACTCTGGGTGGGCTGTAATACCTGCGTTTCCGAACGGTTATTACACCCGAAAAGCGCAAACAGCGTACTCACTGCCAGCGCTGACAATAATGCTTTTTTCACAATGAATTCCTTATGAAAAGTGTGTTCCCTTTCGTCACTCCGTTGGGCGACGAACTTTACCGCGTAGCGCTTTCACTGTGGATTTTTGCGCCTTCGACGATAACCGGCGCTCTTTCGATGCGCGGGTTGGTCGTGTTGCCCGACGGCTTTTTTGCACTGTCGTTAATTCTTTTATCACCGCCACCAGCCTGGCAATTGCCGCTTCCCGGTTTAATTCCTGGCTACGGTACTCCTGCGCTTTAATCACAATGACACCGTCACTGGTGATCAGGTGATGGCTGGCTGCAAGCAGACTGTCTTTATAATACTCTGGCAGGCTGGAGGCCCGAATGTCAAAGCGCAAATGGATAGCCGTCGACGCTTTGTTCACGTGCTGCCCACCGGCTCCCTGAGCACGGATAGCGGTGATCTCCAGCTCATTATCAGGGATGCTGACATTTCGGGACAAAACAATCATGACGCCGGCTGCCACGGCGTTAAGTGAATTTCCAGATTATTCTGAGAATCAGAGAGCCAGATCGCACCGTCCTGAATTGTCGCCTGCAGAACCATCGTCCGGCTGGCAAACTCACTCAGCTGCGCCAGTTGCTCATCGTCCAGATACCAGACGGTAAGATTTTTAAACTGTGCGCATTTGCTCTTGTTTTGCTGCCACCAGATCTCCGCAGCGCGTTGATTATATGCAAATAGCGCCACTTCAGCGGACTGGGTGCAGGCCTTTTTAATACGACGTTCGTCCGGCAGACCCAGCTCAATCCACAAATCGATACCCAGATGATCGTTGCGCAGCCAGGCTTCTGGCTCGTCCTCCGCACTTAAGCCACGGGTAAATTGCAAGCGCTCATCAGCATACTTAATCCACGCCAACAGGCGCAGCATCATGCGTTCCTGGGTTTCAGAGGGATGACGCGCCAGCGTCAATGACGCATCCAGAAACTGGTTGCGATCAAGATCCGCCACATTGACCACAGCTTTATAAATTGTCGCTTTCAGCGCCATGAGTAAACTCCTTTTGAATCAGGCGCACATTGTAGCGAAAACAGCGGCAAAAGGCTGTTACGAGGTGATGAATACCCGAGTATCAAGGCTCTGATATTGCTTAAATGAGTATGGTATAGTCACCTTGCTAAACCGAGTTTATCTTCGTAGGCTTAATGGTATCTCACAGTAAGTCAGTGCGCTGGCGGGAGGGGATGTGAATAATTATTGTGAGTTAATTCGCAAACGGTATGCGGAAATCGCCAGCGGCGATCTGGGATACATCCCGGATGCGTTGGGCTGTGTATTGAAAGTGCTTAATGAAATGGCCTCTGATGAGACCCTTTCAGAATCGGTCAGGGAAAAAGCAGCGTATGCTGCGGCGAATTTACTGGTGAGCGATTATGTCGATGAATGATACTTATCAACCCATCAATTGTGATGACTATGACAACCTCGAACTCGCCTGTCAGCATCATTTAATACTGACGCTGGAGCTAAAAGATGGCGAAGTATTGAAGGCGAAAGCCAGCGATCTGGTTTCGCGTAAGAATGTGGAATATCTGGTTGTGGAAGATGCAGGGGCGACGCGTGAGCTTCGCCTGGACAAAATTGCCAGCTTCAGCCACCCGGAAATCGGCACCGTTGTGGTGAGCGAGTCCTGATAACACTCACGGGCAGCCCGACTGCCCGTTACGCTTTCCACTCAAAATTCATCCCCTCTTCTGTCCACCCCTCTTCAGTGATGAACACACCCGCAGCGGCAATCAGCGTCTCACCGTAAAACAGCAGCGGCGTGGTATCACGCAACCAGGGCGGCACATTACACTCCTGCCAGATTTTCTTCAGCTTCCGTCCGCCATTGCGCCCGACAATATGCAACATACCACCGGCCTTAAAGCGCACGGTAACCAGCTCATCGGCTGCAGGCGGACGCACATGACCCGATTGCACCAGAGAAATATGTCCGGCACCGCATGGCAACGCCAGCGTTTCATCTGGCGTCTTCCAGTCGAGAACAGTATCAACAAGCGAAGGCATCGACCTGACCCACCAGAGCTGCCCTTTGTAGCGCCTCACGTCAAAACCGTTCAGATGCAGACAAGGCGCAGCATCTTCCCGTGCCTGAACCACTTCATCCCAGATGCGGCTCAGCATGGCCCGCGACGGCATTGCCGCGTTGTGAGAGGCCAGCCAGCGCCGTAGCAGCGCGGCACGGCGGACTGAACTCATGCCTTCAAGCGGTGCAATCGTCAGCGTTCCGTCAGCTGAAATCAATTCGGCCAGCTCTTCGCTCAGCAACTCATCCAGCAGACTTTCCTGTTCAGCGCAGAGCATGGCGCTTCGGGCCGTCGCTTCGGCAAAATGCCCCCAACGCTCGGTCAGGAGCGGGACAACGCGCAGGCGCAGGAAGTTTCGGTCGTAACTGTCGTCCTGGTTGCTTTCATCTTCAATCCAGCTCAGCTGATGCGTCCGCGCCCAGGTTTCCAGAGAAGCACGCGTTTCACGCAGTAACGGACGAATTAACTGCGTCCCTGCAAAATCAGCTCGCTCAGGCATGGCGGATAACCCCGCCGGACCACTTCCCCGCTTCAGTGCCAGCAAAAAGGTTTCGCACTGGTCATCAAGATGCTGCGCCGTTACCAGTACCTCGCCGGGTTGCACTACACGGGCAAAGGCAGCATAGCGGGCTTTACGCGCCTGAGCCTCAGTACCCAGACCTTCATCCTGAAGCCTCACCCGTTCAACGCTCAGCGGGATCCCCCACGTCGCGCACAATGCCTCGCAGTGTGCGACCCAATCCTCAGCATGAGGGCTTAACCCGTGATGGACATGCAGTGCCCGAAGCTGAACATCAGGCTCCTGGTCGCGCCAGAGTTTAAGGCGATGGAGAAGAACGGTGGAATCCAGACCACCGCTAAACCCCACCAGTAGCTGGCGGTACGGTGAAACGGCGTGTGCGATAGCAGGTAAGGTCATAGGAAATTACACATAAAAAATGCCCGAACTGAGCGGGCATTATCACACAGGATGGCGATTACTGCTGGTAAAGCTCCAGCGGCAGACCATCCGGATCATTGAAAAAGGTAAAGCGCTTGTCGGTAAACGGATCAACACGTATCGCTTCACACTTCACGCCGTGGGCTTCCAGATGTTTTACCGCACGATCAATATCATCAACGCTAAAGGCGAGATGTCGCAGCCCGCAGGCTTCAGGACGGGACGGACGTGCAGGCGGAAAAGGAAAAGAAAACAGCTCAATCACATAGTGCCCGTTTAATGCCAGGTCTCCCTTCCAGGAATCGCGCTCTTCACGGTAAACCTCGCTTAACAGCGTAAAGCCAAGAATGTCACAGTAGAACGCCTTACTTTGTGCGTAATCGGTAGCAATGATCGCAATATGGTGAACCTGTTTTAAACCCAGCATAGTTTCTCCTTTTTATGATGCTCTGAACGTTACAACCGAAAACCTACGCCTGGCAAGCCACCACCTTTATTTTAAGACTCGCACCCAGTACACACCGTTCTCATCACGCTTCGCACCGTGAATATCCGTCTCAAAGCCCGGGTAATGACGCCCAACCGAACAGAGCATCAGCAGGAAATCGAGCACCGTCCGGCTTTCCTCGGTGATCATCTCACCCGGCATCAGCAGTGGTACGCCCGGAGGATAAGGCAGGATCATATTGGCCGACACGCGACCGACCAGATTTTCCAGCTCAATGGTTTCCACCTCGCCTTTCACCTGCTTCTGCCAGGCTTTGTGCGGCGTCAGTTTCATTTCAGGCAATACGTCAAACGCCTGCAACATCAGACGCGGTAGATCGTGCTGGCGGATCAGTTTGTGGATCCCCTGCGCCAGATCCTGAATACGCATATTGCGGTAGAAGTCAGGATCTTCTGCATAGAGATCCGGCAGCATATTTTTGACCCGCAAATTGAGATCGTAGGCACGCTTAAACTCCATCAGACCGCGCAGCAACCCCATCGCACGGGTTTTATCAATCCCAATGCTGAACAAGAATAGCAGGTTATAGGGCCCGGTTTTCTCCACCACCACACCACGTTCATCAAGGAACTTCGCCACCAGCGCGGCGGGGATCCCCTCACCACTCATATTGCCCTGCTCGTCCATACCGGGTGTCAGGATCGTCACTTTTACCGGGTCGAGGAACATATGGTCGGCATCAGCATCGCGGAAGCCGTGCCAGCTTTCGCCTGGCGCGACTGGCCAGCACTCAGCCTCTTCAATCTCTTCTGGCTGCCAGATATCAAAAAACCAGCCGTCAGCCTCATCTTTCAGCCGCTGTACTTCTTTGCGGAAATGCAGCGCCCGTTCCACAGAACGATTAATCAGACGTTTACCCGAGTTTCCGCGCAGCATCGCCGCTGCCGTTTCAATGGAGGCCACCAGCGGGTAGCTCGGAGAGGTGGTGGTGTGCATCATAAAGGCTTCGTTGAAGGTATCTTCGTCATACTCGCCCTTGATGTGAATGAGCGACGCCTGGGAGAATGCGGCCAGCATTTTGTGCGTCGACTGCGTTTCGAAGAACACTTTGCCCGGTACACGTTCACCGCTCATACCGCTTTTACCGGCGTAAATCGGGTGGAAATTAGTGTAAGGCACCCATGCGGAATCAAAATGAATCGATGATACATCCAGCGTCTGCTTGATCCAGTTAGTGTTGTACAACAGGCCGTCATAGGTAGAGTTGGTGAGCACCGCGTGGACAGGCCAGCTGGCGTCGGGGATCGCCGCAACCTTATTTTCGATGGCTTCATGCGTAAACTCACGGCGTGGAATACCGCCAAGAATACCGAGTGCATTACGCGTCGGCGACAACCACAACGGTACGACGTCGCTCATCATCAGCAGATGTGCCAGCGACTTGTGGCAGTTACGGTCAATCAACAATGTGCTTCCGGCGGGTGCGGCGTACATCCCGACAATCTTGTTCGAGGTCGAGGTGCCATTGGTCACCATGTAGCTCTGCTCAGCACCGAACGTGCGGGCAATGTACTCTTCGGCTTCCAGATGCGGGCCGGTATGATCGAGCAAAGAACCCAGCTCAGTAACCGAAATCGATACATCCGCTTTAAGCGTATTTCCGCCAAAGAAATCATAAAACAGGCAACCCACCGGGCTTTTCTGGTATGCCGTCCCCGCCATATGGCCTGGCGTACAAAACGTGTATTTCCCTTCCTTCACGTAGGTGAACAGCGCACGGGTAAACGGTGGCGTGATGTTATCGAGATATTCCCCCGTGTACTGCTGAATGCGGGTTGCAATATCTTCCGCTACGCCGAGGGAGTATTCAAAGAACCACAGCGCCATTCGCATATCGTGGGCACTGACATCCATCGTCGAGTGAGTATTGATAAAGGCATACAACGGGAGGTATTCATTCAGCTTATTGATATCGCTGCACAACTCCAGATCGTATTCATCCCAGTCGAAGACAACGCCACAGATCCGCGGGTTGTGCTCAATGAACTTCAGCAGGTCGGCGCTGTTGTGCGGCCAGATAAGCTGATATCCACGCGACCGCAGGGCTTGCTCCAGCTCCTTGATGGGCTCGTCTTTATAAAAGACACCGTGTGGCCCCATGATGGCAATGATGTTCATGGTCTACCTCCTTGAAAAACACCAGATAAGCATAGTTAAGGTAAACGGTGGGTATAAAAAAAGCCGCAACATTGTGCGGCTTTTCAGATAATTGTGAAGCTTATGCGTAACCGTAGGTCATCAGACGCTGGTAGCGGCGGTTGAGCAGCTCTTCTTTGCTCAGCACGTCCAGCTCAGCCAGGTCGGCCAGCAGCTGCGCCTTCAGGGACGCCGCGATCACTTCCGGCTTACGGTGTGCACCACCCAGCGGTTCCGGGATCACGGTGTCGATCAGCTTCAGCTCTTTCAGACGTGGGGCAATGATGCCCATCGCTTCTGCAGCCAGCGGTGCTTTGTCGGCACTTTTCCACAGAATAGACGCACAACCTTCCGGAGAGATAACGGAATAGGTGCTGTATTGCAGCATATTCACTTTATCACCCACACCAATCGCCAGCGCACCACCAGAACCACCTTCACCGATAACGGTACAGATGACCGGCACGCTCAGACGGGACATTTCACGCAGGTTGCGTGCGATGGCTTCAGACTGACCGCGTTCTTCCGCGCCCACGCCAGGGTATGCACCTGGGGTGTCGATAAAGGTGATGATTGGCATGTTGAAACGCTCAGCCATCTCCATCAGACGCAGGGCTTTACGGTAGCCTTCCGGTGCCGGCATACCAAAGTTACGACGGATTTTCTCTTTGGTTTCACGACCTTTCTGATGACCAATGATCATCACCGGGCGTCCGTCCAGACGCGCGATACCGCCAACGATAGCTTTATCGTCAGCATAAGCGCGGTCGCCTGCCAGTTCGTCAAATTCATCAAACGCCAGGCGGACATAATCCAGGGTGTACGGGCGCTGTGGATGACGCGCCAGCTGGGCGATCTGCCATGCGCCGAGATCGGCAAAGATTTTGCGCGTCAGTTCTACGCTCTTTTCGCGCAGACGATGCACTTCTTCGTCGATGTTAATATCCAGTTTTTCATCCTGACGGCTTACCGCTGTCAGAGAATCGATTTTCGCTTCCAGCTCTGCAATCGGCTGTTCGAAATCAAGGAAATTCAGACTCATAGTATTCCTGTATTAGTCAAACTCCAGTTCCACCTGCTCCGAACCAATGAGGCCACGGAGATCGTTCAGTAAACGATCGCTCGGAGAGACACGCCACGTTGCACCAAAGCGCAACCGCGCACGTGCATCCGCCCTCTGATAGTAGAGATGTACTGGAATTGTCCCCGAGCGGTGGGGTTCCAGAGACTGACGGAGTCGGTTTAAAAGCTGGTCATCAATTTGCCTGTCCGTCAGCGAGATAGCAAGCCCGCGAGCATATTTTTCCCGGGCTTCGTCAATGTCCATCACTTCGCGGGCGGTCATTTTAAGCCCCCCGCTGAAGTCATCAAAGCTGACCTGTCCGCTGACGATAAGTATGCGGTCTTTTTCCAGCAATTGCTGGTATTTATCCAGCGCATCGGTGAACAACATCACCTCCAGACGCCCGGAACGGTCATCCAGCGTACAGATGCCGATACGATTGCCGCGCTTGGTGACCATTACCCTTGCAGCAATCACGAGCCCCGCAGCCGTGGTGATTTTACCACGTTCTGTCGGATGCATGTCTTTTAGCCTATAGCCTCCGACATAGCGCTCAATTTCTTTGATGTACTGGTTGATCGGGTGCCCCGTCAGGTACAAACCTAACGTCTCACGCTCACCATCCAGCACCACCTGTTCTGGCCACGGCAGGCAGCTGGCATAAGATTGCTCGATCTGCTCTGGCTCTTCTGCCAGCACGCCGAACATATCCGCCTGGCCGATAGCTTCCGCTTTCGCGTGCTGATCAGCCGCTTTTAACGCATCGCCGAGCGAGTTCATCAGCGCGGCACGGTGCGGCCCCAGCCTGTCGAACGCACCAGACATGATCAGTTTTTCCAGCACGCGACGGTTCAGTTTTTTAGTGTCGGTACGGGCGCAAAGATCGAACAGCTCGCGGAAGTAACCGCCGTTGTTACGCGCTTCGATGATCGCCTCGATCGGGCCTTCCCCCACACCTTTGATCGCACCGATCCCGTACACAATTTCCCCGTGCTCATTAACGTGGAAATGGTACAGACCGGAGTTGATATCCGGCGGCAGGATCTTAAGCCCCATGCGCCAGCACTCATCCACCAGGCCAACCACCTTCTCGGTGTTGTCCATATCGGCCGTCATTACCGCTGCCATAAACTCAGCAGGATAGTGCGCCTTCAGCCACAGCGTCTGATACGAGACCAACGCATAGGCAGCGGAGTGCGATTTGTTAAACCCGTACCCGGCGAATTTCTCCACCAGGTCGAAGATTTTCATCGCCAGTTCGCCGTCAACGCCGTTCTGTTTCGCCCCTTCTTCGAAGGTGCCGCGCTGCTTGGCCATCTCTTCCGGTTTTTTCTTACCCATCGCACGACGCAGCATATCCGCGCCGCCAAGGGTGTAGCCAGAGAGCACCTGGGCAATCTGCATAACCTGTTCCTGGTACAGGATGATGCCGTAGGTTGGCTCCAGTACAGGTTTCAGGCTTTCATGCTGCCACTGAACGTCCGGGTAAGAAATCTCTTCGCGCCCGTGCTTACGGTCGATAAAGTTATCTACCATCCCCGACTGCAGCGGCCCTGGACGGAACAGCGCCACCAGTGCGATCATATCTTCGAAACAGTCAGGTTGCAGGCGCTTAATCAGGTCTTTCATGCCGCGGGATTCAAGCTGGAAGACGGCGGTGGTCTCCGAGCGTTGCAGCATATCAAAACTTTTCTTGTCATCCAGCGGAATGGCCGCAATATCCAGCGGTGGCTCGCCGCTCTTCTCGCGACGGGCGTTGATCATCTCCAGCGCCCAGTTGATGATGGTGAGAGTACGCAGACCGAGGAAGTCAAACTTCACCAGCCCGGCGTATTCTACGTCGTTCTTGTCAAACTGGGTTACCGGATGCTGACCCGCTTCATCGCAGTAAAGCGGCGCAAAATCGGTGATTTTGGTCGGGGCGATAACCACGCCACCGGCATGCTTACCGGCGTTACGCGTGACGCCTTCCAGCTTACGCGCCATGTCGATCAGCGCTTTTACTTCTTCATCCGCTTCGTAGATTTCCGGCAGCTGCGGCTCAGCTTCAAAGGCTTTTGCCAGCGTCATCCCCGGATCGGGTGGTACCAGTTTTGAGATACGATCAACAAAGCCGTACGGATGCCCCAGTACGCGGCCTACGTCGCGGATAACCGCTTTCGCCGCCATCGTACCGAAGGTAATAATCTGCGATACCGCGTCACGGCCGTACATGTCCGCCACGTGTTCGATAACCTGGTCGCGTTTCTCCATGCAGAAGTCGACGTCGAAGTCGGGCATGGAGACACGTTCCGGGTTCAGGAAACGTTCGAACAGCAGATCGAATTCCAGCGGATCGAGATCGGTAATTTTCAGCGCATACGCCACCAGCGAACCGGCACCGGAACCACGTCCTGGGCCGACAGGCACGCCGTTGTCCTTCGACCACTGGATAAATTCCATCACGATCAGGAAGTAACCCGGGAAGCCCATCTGGTTGATAACCTGAAGCTCAATATCCAGGCGCTCATCGTACGGCGGGCGTTTCTCTTTGCGAATCGCTTCGTCCGGGAACAGAAACGCCAGACGATCTTCCAGACCTTCCTTCGATTTTACGACCAGGAAATCTTCCGTGGTCATCTCCCCCGTAGGGAACTGCGGCAGGAAGTATTCGCCGAGACGCACGGTGACGTTACAGCGTTTCGCTATCTCAACGCTGTTTTCCAGCGCTTCCGGGATGTCGGAGAAAAGCTCGCACATCTCCTCTTCGTTACGCATGTACTGCTGCGAGGAGTAGTTGCGCGGACGTTTCGGATCGTCGAGGGTGAAGCCATCATGGATGGCCACACGAATTTCGTGTGCGTCAAAGTCTCCCGGTTCAAGGAAACGTACATCGTTAGTCGCCACAACCGGCAACCCGCGTTCTTCAGCGAGCGCAACAGCGGCGTGCAGGTAGCTCTCTTCATCTGCGCGACCGGTGCGGATCAGCTCCAGATAGTAGCGATCCGGGAAATACTCTTCATAGAACGAGACACACTGATCCACCAGTGCGCTATTGCCGCGCAGCAGGCTTTTGCCAACATCGCCCATCCGGCCACCGGAAATCAGCAGCAGGCCTTCGTTCAGCTCTGCCAGCCAGTCGCGGTCGATCCACGGGCCAGACGCGCCGTAGCCGCGCTGGTAAGCTTTTGAGATCAGCAGTGTGAGGTTCTGGTAGCCCGCGTTGTTCATCGCTAACACGGAAATTTGCGTCATTTCATCACCGAGCAACTCGCTCTGCACATGAAAATCCGCGCCGACGATGGGTTTCATCCCCGCGCCATGCGCCGTTCCGTAGAACTTCACCAGACCACACAGGTTGGTAAAATCGGTGATCGCCAGTGCAGGCATGCCAAGCGAGGCCGCCTTTTTCACCAGCGGCCCGGTCTTCGCCAGCCCATCGATCATGGAGTAGTCGCTATGCACCCGCAGGTGTACGAAACGTGGTTCAGCCATCTTCAGATTCCGCGTTACTTAATTGCTTGCGTCTTGATTCAGGACACCAGTCCCAGCGCCCGTTTCACCGGGCCAAAACTGCGCCGGTGATGTTCGGTTGCGCCATGTTCAGCCAGCTTTTCCAGGTGAAAAGCGGTTGGATATCCCTTGTGCTGGGCGAAACCATACTGGGGATAAGTGAGGTCCAGCGCGGTCATTTCGGCGTCGCGCGTCACTTTGGCTATGATAGAAGCCGCACTGATTTCTGCGACCCGGCTATCGCCTTTAACGACCGCCATCGAAGGCACAGGCAGTGCCGGACAGCGGTTACCGTCAATCAGGACATACTCGGGAGCAATTTTCAGCCCGGCGACCGCACGCTGCATTGCCAGCATGGTGGCATGCAGAATGTTCAGTTCGTCAATTTCATGCGGCTCTGCGCGACCCAGGCTCCAGGCCAACGCCTTTTCCTGGATTTCGTCAAACAGCGCCAGTCGGCGCTTTTCAGACAGTTTTTTAGAGTCATTCAGCCCGACGATCGGGCGAGCCGGGTCAAGGATCACCGCAGCGGTCACCACAGCCCCCACTAACGGGCCACGCCCCACTTCGTCCACACCCGCCACGAGATGCGTGTGGGGATAAATAAATTCCATCATTTTACTAACTCCAGCACCGCATCAGCCGCTTGCTCATCGGCATTACAGCGGATCTGCTGATGCAGTTCGCGGAACGTATCATGCATCTGGTGGCTGGTCTTGCCGTCAGCAAGCAGCGGCAACAGTGCATCAGCCAGTGCCTGCGGCTGACACTCATCCTGTAAAAGCTCTTTCACCAGCTCGCGACCGGCAAGCAGGTTTGGCAGCGAAACGTAGTCGGTTTTCACCAGACGTTTTGCCAGCCAGAAGGTAAACGGCTTCATGCGGTAGCCTACTACCATCGGGCATTTCGCCAGCATACACTCCAGCGCAGCCGTACCGGAGGCCAGCAGCGCGGCATCACTCGCGATCATCGCTTCACGGCCCTTCCCGTCCAGCAGGTGGACATGAAGATCCGGGGCCACATCCGCCTTGATGCGTTCAAACTGCTCGCGGCGTTTGGCATTCACCAGCGGCACAACCACTTCAAGATCGGGATATGTTTTGCGAAGGATTTGCGCCGTCTTCAGGAAATCGGCGCTCAGCATCTCGACTTCTGCACCACGGCTTCCCGGCAGCAGCGCAAGGCAATGAGCATCATGCGGAATACCCAGCACATCGCGTGCCGCGTGTTTATCCGGATCCAGCGGCATTGCATCCGCCATGGTATGACCGATAAAACGGCACGGAACATTAAATCTGTCATAAAACGCTTTTTCGAAAGGCAGGAAAGCCAGCACCAGATCGGTGGATCTCCCGATTTTGAAAACGCGTTTCTGTCGCCACGCCCAGACGGACGGACTGACGTAGTGAATGGTTTTGATGCCCTGCTTTTTCAGGTTCCCTTCAAGGGTAATGTTGAAATCAGGTGCATCGATCCCGACAAACACATCGGGTTTAAGCTCGGTAAAACGGTGGGTGAGATCGGCACGAATATGCAGCAAGCGACGCAAACGCCCCAGCACTTCAACGATGCCCATCACGGCCAGCTCTTCCATTTCATACCATGCTTCACAGCCTTCGGCCTGCATCAGCGGGCCAGCAACACCGACAAAGCGGGCATTAGGGACACGGGCTTTCAGCGCGCGGATAAGACCTGCACCAAGAATATCGCCGGAGGTTTCTCCGGCGACCAGGGCTATCGTAAGCGGACGGCTGTCGACCATTAACGAATCAGACCACGTGTGGAACGGTCAAAGAACGCCATGAACTCGTTCACTTCCGGGTACTTTTTCGCCAGATCGGCAATTTCCGGCTTCACCTCTTCCAGCGTTTTACCGCTACGGTACAGCAGTTTGTACGCGTTGCGGATAGCTGTAATCGCTTCGCGGCTAAAGCCACGACGCTTAAGGCCTTCGATGTTCACGCCAAACGGCGTGGCATGGTTACCCTGCGCAATAACATAAGGTGGGACGTCCTGCGCCACACCGGAGCATCCACCGACCATCACGTGCGCACCAATGATGCAGAACTGATGGACTGCGGTCATGCCGCCAATAATTGCGAAATCATCAACCGATACGTGTCCTGCCAGCGTTGCGTTGTTGGCAAGAATACAGCGGTCACCTACAGTACAGTCATGCGCGATATGCGCATTAACCATAAACAGGTTGTCGCTGCCCACCTTTGTCAATCCACCGCCCTGTACTGTTCCACGATGAATGGTGACGCTTTCGCGAATACGGTTACGATCGCCGATTTCCACACGGGTCGACTCACCAGCATATTTCAGATCCTGGTTTACTTCGCCGATGGAGGCGAACTGATAGATCTCATTATTGCTGCCAATGGTCGTGTGACCATTCACGACAACGTGAGATTTCAGTACTGTACCCTCACCAATTTCGACTTGGGGTCCAACAATACAAAACGGGCCAATGTGAACGTTAGCACCAATGATGGCACCCGTTTCTACAATAGCAGTAGGATGAATAAAGGCGGATTTATCAATCACGTATCAGGCCTCCCGGCTACGCGCACACATCATAGTCGCTTCGCAAACAACTTTGCCGTCAACCAGTGCTACGCCTTTGAAGCGAGTCAGGCCACGACGCGTTTTTTCAAAAGTGACTTCCATGATCATTTGATCACCAGGCACGACAGGACGCTTAAAGCGTGCTTCATCAATACCCGCGAAGTAGTACAGTTCGCCCGGCTCCAGTTTACCCACGCTTTTAAACGCCAGAATACCGGTAGCCTGTGCCATTGCTTCCAGGATCAACACACCCGGGAAGATAGGCTTACCAGGGAAGTGTCCCTGGAAGAACGGCTCATTTACGGAGACATTTTTCACTGCGCGCAGAAAATGACCTTCTTCAAAATCCAGCACACGGTCTACCAGCAAAAACGGGTAGCGGTGCGGCAGAAGTTCTAAAATCTCTTCAATATGCAGAGTATGAGTGTCAGTAGTCAAAATACTCTTCCTGTCAAATGTACTAAGTAGCAATAATAACACGGCCTGCCGGTTTATAAGAAAGCCGACAGGCCGGGAAAGTAGCGTTAAACGGATGAACGCTTAGTCTTGTTGATCGATCTTGCGCTCAAGAGACTTGAGACGCTTGCTCATATCATCAATATTCATCACCAGAGCTGCTGTTTTACGCCATACCTTGTTCGGTTGCAGCGGAATACCAGAGGAATAGACGCCTGGTTCAGTGATAGGACGCATAACCATGCCCATTCCCGTCACCGTCACCTTGTCGCATATTTCCATATGACCGTTGATCACGCTGGCACCGCCAATCATGCAGTAACGGCCAATTTTCAGGCTGCCTGCCATGATAACGCCACCCGCAACTGCGGTATTGTCGCCAATCACAACGTTATGTGCAATCTGGCACTGGTTATCGATGATAACACCATTGCCAATAATGGTGTCGTCAAGCGCACCACGGTCAATGGTGGTACATGCGCCGATCTCAACACGGTCGCCAATGATAACGCGACCAAGCTGTGGGATCTTAACCCAGTTACCACGATCGTTAGCGTAACCAAACCCGTCAGAACCAATCACGGTGCTGGACTGAACAAGGCAATTTTCGCCGATTTCAACTTCATGGTAAACGGACACATTAGCCCACAAGCGGGTTCCTGCACCGATTTTCGTATTTTTCCCAACGAAGCAACCCGGGCCAATCACGACGTTATCGCCCAGCACGACGCCCGACTCAATAACGGCATTAGCGCCAACTGCAACGTTGTTACCAAGCTGAGCCGTCGGATCGATTGCTGCACTGGCAGCAATACTCTGTGCCGGCTGCGGCGTGGTATCAAGAATTTGGGCCATGCGTGCATACGTCAGGTAGGGATTTTTCACTACCAAAGCAGCACCTGCGGCAAACGGAAGATCGTCCTGCGTAAGAACAACAGCTGACGCCTGGCACTGAGCCAGATGTTCACGATACTTAGGGCTTACCATGAAGGTAATATTGCCAGCTTTAGCAGATTGCATGGACGCAACAGCGGTGATGACGATATCGCCATCACCGTGTAATTCTGCATCCAACTGCTGAGCTAAATCAGCCAGTCGAATAGAAGGCATTACTTATTTAACCTGTTTCAGAACATCAGCGGTGATGTCTTTAACATCGCTGCTGTTGTAAGCAACGGCATTCGCATCAACAACCAGATCGACGCCCTGATCGGCAGCAACAGATTTAACTGCTGTCTGAATGCGCGTCACCAGTTTGCCACGCTCTTCGTTAGAACGACGCTGACGATCCTGCTCGAAAGCCTGTGCTTTCTGGGAGAATGCCTGGCGCTGAGACATAACATCTTTTTCCAGTTTGCTACGGTCAGCCGCTTTCATGGTAGAACCATCGCGCTGCAGACGTTGCATCTTGGACTGAAGATCGCTTTCCATGCCTTGCAGTTCGCTTGCACGGCCTTTGAACTCGTTTTCCAGCGTTGCGGAAACACCCGTTTTCTGCGCAACCTGTTGGAACAAGCTACCCATATTGACGATCGCAATTTTGCCCGCTGCCTGAGCAGACGTTGCCATCGCTAAACCGAGACCTGCAGCTAATAACCACTTTTTCACAATAAACTCCTTACCATCCCATTAGTACCTCAAAGGTACCGTTCTTTGCGTGGCAAGGCGATCGTCTGCACGATCGCCAGTTGTCAGCGCTACACTGCCAACGCATTCCATTGCAGCGGATTATTACCAGGTTTTACCAATGTTAAACTGGAATTGCTCCGATTTATCTCCATCATATTTCTTAAACGGCTGGGCGTAAGAGAAGACCAACGGCCCCAGCGGTGACATCCATTGTAATGCGATACCTGCAGACATGCGAATATTGCTCGGATCGCTGTAGTCTGGAATACCTTCTGCACGCATCTGTGCGGTATTCTCCCAGTTGGTATCCCACACAGTACCGGCATCCCAGAAGAAGGAGGTACGGACTGAGTTCGCATATTTATCACTGATAAACGGCGTTGGCGTAATGAACTCCAGGCTAGCCACTGCCATCGCGTTACCGCCCACCGCATCATTAGAACTACAGACTTCTGAAGACGAGGATTTATTACAGTTATCCGTTTTGTTTCCACCGTAGTAGACCGCTTTCGGACCAATGTTATTGGACTGGAAGCCACGAACGGTACTGGAACCACCAGCATAGAAGTTTTCATAGAATGGCAGTTCTTTGCCACCTAAACCATCGCCATAGCCCCAACGGGTACGACCCAGAACAACCCATTTATGGTCGTCATCAATTGGGAAGTAGGACGCGGTATCAAGCGTCACCTTGTAGAACTCGTTATCGGAACCCGGAACGGTGACTTTACCGTTCAGGTTGACACGAGAACCTTCCGTCGGGAAGTAACCACGGTCAAGACGGTTATACGTCCAGCCATAGTTGAAGGTGAAGTCATCTGCCGCAAAACCGTTATTGTCACCGGTCTTACTGGTTGACTGACCGATGGAGTCCAGATAACGCCACATCGCCACCTGCGGTTGCATGTTGGACAGGTCGTTATGCACGTAACCTAAACCTGCACGCAGGGTGTTGTATTCGTTGACCGGGAAGCCCAGCGTACCGTCTACACCATAACTCTTGTTGGTATAGGAGGACAGATCCGCGTTATCTGCTTTAAAGTCGTTATAGAAGATACGACCACCCAGGCTCACACCATCAACGGTGAAGTATGGGTTAGTGACAGAGAACTCAGAGTAGGTCTGGTAGTCGTTCTTGGTACCGTTGATACCAACAGAATAACCCGTACCCAGCCAGTTATCTTGCTGAACACCGACCTGGAAGCTCACGCCACTTTCAGTACCGTAGCCCACACCAAAGTTGAAGCTACCGGTGTTACGCTCTTTCACTTTATAAACGACATCAACCTGATCCGGGCTGCCTGGCACACGTTGGGTGTCGGTATCGACCGTTTCAAAATAACCCAGACGGTTCAGACGTTCTTTACCCTGATCAACGAGATCGCTACCTAACCACGCCCCTTCCATCTGACGCATTTCGCGACGCAGAACGGAATCTTTTGAAGTGTCGTTACCTTCAAAACGGATCTTACGTACGTAGAAACGGTTGCCCGCATCAACGTTAACGCGAAGCTTAACGGTTTTATCCGCATCGTTGATTTCAGGCTGAGTCTGTACGCGCGGATAAGCATAACCGTAACGGCCGAGCAGCTTCTTAATGCCGTCTTCCATCTTGGTCACTTTAGCACCGCTATACAGATCGCCCGGCTGAATTTTGGTCAGCGATTCGATCTCTGCAGAATGCCCCGCCAGGTTTCCACTGACTTCAACACCAGAAAGCTTGTACTGCTCGCCTTCAGTGATGTTAATCGTAATGTAGATCCCTTTCTTGTCCGGAGTCAGACTGACCTGAGTAGAGTCGATGTTGAAACGCGCGTAACCGCGATCCAGATAGTAGCTGCGCAGGGTTTCGAGGTCGCCCGCCAGTTTCTGCTTCTGGTATTTGCGATCGCCAACCACGTTCCACCACGGCACTTCGTCACGCAGCTGGAAAGTCGAGATCAGTTCGTCGGTGCTGAACGCGTGGTTCCCTACGATGTTGATCTGTTGGATCTTCGCAGAGACACCTTCCTGGAAGACCAGCTTCAGGTCAACACGGTTACGTGGCAGCGGAGTCACAACCGCCTTCACGCTTGCGCTGTATTTACCGACGCTGTAATAGAAATCTTCCAGACCTTTTTCAATATCTGAAAGGGTTGTGCGGTCCAGAGATTCCCCCACACGAACACCGGATGCTTCAAGGTTCTGCTTGAGCATGTCATCTTTCACCGACTTGTTGCCGGAGAAAGTGATACTGGCGATCGTTGGACGTTCTTTTACCTGAACCAGCAGCGTATCACCATCGCGCAGGACGCGGACGTCCTCAAAGTTGCCAGTGGCAAACAGAGCACGGATGGTGTTACTGATATCATCATCATTAACCGTATCGCCGGGGCGCACAGGCATACTGAGGAGGGCCGCACCAACGGCGACACGCTGGAGGCCTTCGAAATGAATGTCTTTCACTACGAACCCGTCAGCACCGTATACGGTGGCGCTGCTAAACAGCAGCGACGCTATGAGCAACTTTTTCATCGCCATCGTTATTATGCGTTCTTCCTAACACTCTCTTACAACCGAGAGAAATCATTGAAAAGTGCAAGCCCCATTAACAGCACCAGCAAAATCGAGCCAATGCGATAACTAAAGTCTTGAACTCGCTCGGATACCGGTCCGCCTTTTAGCTTTTCAATCGCTAAAAACAGCAGATGGCCCCCGTCTAATACGGGAAGCGGGAACAGGTTGATTATCCCCAGATTCACGCTTATAAGCGCGAGAAACATGAGATAGTAAATCACCCCGAATTCCGCTGACATCCCAGCCCCCTGAGCAATTGAAATTGGCCCACTGAGGTTGTTCAGTTTCACATCACCGGTTATCAATTTCCCCAACATGTTGACCGTAAGCTTCATCAGTTGCCATGTTTTATCCGTGGCTTCAAGGATGGCGCTAAACGGCCCATATTGGCGTATTGTCTTGTACTCATCTGGCAGCGGGATCACTTTCGGCACTACACCTGCAAACCCTTCTGCCTTTTTGCCGCCCGATTTGGTATCCGGGGTCAGCGTCAGCGAAAGCGGACTCCCGTGCCTTTCCACTTCCAGTGCGAGCGAAATACCTGGATTATCGCGCACCAGAGTAACAAAGGTCATCCACTGTGTTAATGGTTGACCATCGACTTTAACGATCCTGTCGCCTGCTTGCAAACCTGCTTTGCTCGCCGCCGAATTGGCCTGTACTTCGGCTAATACCGGCTCGATCTGCGCACCGCGTGGGCGAATCCCCAGCGCAGAGACGGGATCTTCTTTGTCAGGCTCGAAACTCCAGTGGCGTAAATCCAGCACTTTGTCCTGTCGCTGGTCAGAACCAAACGGCGAAACGCTGACCGTTGTCTGCTTATCACCAATTTTGGCGACCAACTGCAGCCGCACGGCATCCCAATCAGGGGTTTCGATGCCATCAATGGCTTTAAGTTCCATCCCCGGCGTAATTTGCGCACTTGCCGCGATGGAGTTGGGGGCAATTTCACCCACCACCGGACGCACGCCAGGGACGCCGATGATAAACACCAGCCAGTAGGCGAAGATAGCAAAGATGAAATTGGCTACCGGACCGGCAGCAATGATGGCGGCGCGTTGCCCAACGGTTTTGTTGTTGAACGCGCGATGCTGAAGTTCAGGGGCAACAGGCTCAACACGTTCGTCGAGCATTTTAACATAGCCACCCAGCGGGATAAGGGCGATGACGAATTCAGTGCCGTGGCGGTCGGTACGCTTCCAGAGCGATTTACCAAAACCAATGGAGAATCGCTCCACGCGCACACCACAGCGGCGAGCAACCCAGAAATGGCCAAATTCATGCACGGTAATCAGTACACCCAGTGCAACAACGAACGCCGCCAGATTCCAGAGAATGCTCAGCATAAAACCTTCCGTTAAATCGTCCCGAACACCAATAAAAGCAAGCAAGCAAACACGGGGACTGCCGCAGTCAGGCTGTCAATGCGATCCATTATACCGCCATGCCCTGGAATCAAGTGACCACTGTCTTTAATCCCTGCTTCACGCTTAAACATACTTTCGGTTAAATCACCCAGTACCGAGGCCAGTGCAGCAAAAATTGAGCACACCAGCAGTGTCGACGGCGCAACGCTCAGATCCGCCCAGACGCCATAGCCCCAGGAGATGATTGCTGCCGTAAACAAGCCGCCGATAAATCCTTGCCAGGTTTTACCCGGAGAAACCTTCGGAGCCAGTTTATGTTTGCCGAACAGTTTACCAAACATATAGGCCCCAGAGTCAGCCCCCCAGACCAGAATCATCACATAAAGCAGCCAGATTGCACCGCTGTAGTGGTTTTCATCATAGTGCCAGGCGCGCAGCGCGAGCATACCCCAGAAAAAAGGAACAATTGTGAGCAGGCCAAAAATAAGGCGTAATACTTTTGAATTGCGCCATAATGCCGCAGAACCTGGATAAAAAAGCACCAACACGAGCGCAGCAATCCACCAGGCCAACGATACCCACAGGGAGCCGGCAACCAGCGGTTGATGAATATCGTGGTGATATTCAGGCAAGGTAAACAGCATCAGGGCCAGTAAAAAGCCACAGAGTACCGCCAGCCATACCCGCTGAGTGCGCGAGGTAAAGCCGCTAAACTGTCCCCATTCCCACGCGGCGAGCATACACACTACCAGCGTAACAATAGCGAATCCCACTGGGGGCAGTAAAAACAGCGCCGCAATGACAATGGGTATTAATACAAAAGCGGAAATCAGGCGATACTTCAGCAAAAGCTACCCCCATCAGGCTTTGTCGCCACCAGGCTCGGTGCCGCCGAAACGACGCTCTCGATTGGCAAAGGCATGCAGCGCACCTTCAAAGTCTTGTTCATCAAAATCGGGCCAAAGAACATCAGTAAAGTAAAGTTCGGCATAGGCAATTTGCCAAAGCAAAAAGTTACTTATGCGATGTTCTCCCCCTGTCCTAATTACCAAATCCACAGGTGCCAGTTCATTCATGCAGATTTGCTGACTCAGCATCTCTTCATCAATTTGGTCGGGTCTCAACAGCCCTTCCTGAACCTGTTCGGCCAAATGCCGAACGCCCTGGATAATATCCCAGCGTCCGCCGTAATTCGCCGCGATATTGAGCGTCAGACCAGTATTATTTTCAGTCAGCGCTTCTGCTTTACGAATCCGTTCCTGCAAACGTGAGTTAAAACGACTGGTCTCGCCAATAATACGCAGGCGGACGTTGTGGCGGTGCAGGCTTTTTACTTCGCTGTCGAGCGCCCACACAAACAATTCCATCAACGCACTGACTTCCTGCGCCGGTCGATTCCAGTTTTCACTGCTAAAAGCATAGAGCGTTAACGCATCAATGCCGTTATTGGCGGCAAAAGAAACGGCGCGGCGAACAGACTTCGCCCCAGCTTTATGCCCAAAGGCTCGTATCTTCCCTTGTCTTTTCGCCCAGCGGCCATTGCCATCCATGATAATTGCTACATGACGGCAGCCATGAGCGGGCAAATTTTCGCTTATTGGTTGATTCGCAGACAACATAACGCGTTTTTAGTCCCTGAAAAGGATTTAACGGTACTCAGGAATACTGAAGCCTATACATAAAAAAGCCGTGTCAAACCACGGCTTACCTGACCACATTAAGTCAAATACCTGCGATCAGGTGGCGCAGACTATATCACTGAAGCCCAACGCTAACAAATGGCACGACAATTAGTGGTTGCTTTATCACCAGCTTGCGAGACGTGTCACCTGTTTACGCGCAACAATGCGGGCCTGAGCATCTACCGCCAACACCTCTTCCACGCTTTGTGGTTCGCGCAAATCCATCATGTCCAGCACCGAGCGATTCAGTGTCGCGATGTCGGTAAAACGAATCTGCTGATTCAGAAATGCCTCAACGGTAATTTCATTGGCCGCATTGAGTGCTGTCGTCGCCGCCTGCCCCTGGTCAAAGGCATTCATCGCAAGCTTCAGACACGGATAACGGTCGTAATCTGGCTCACTGAATGTCAGAGAGCTGAGCTTGCAGAAATCGAGCGGTTTCACCCCAGACTTCACACGGTTAGGCCACGCCATCGAATGTGCAATTGGCGTGCGCATATCCGGTTCACCCAGCTGTGCCAGCACGCTGCCATCCTGATAACGCACCATCGAGTGAATCACCGATTGCGGGTGGATCAGCACTTCCATCTGTTTCGCTGACGCATTAAACAGCCAGCGCGCTTCAATGTATTCCAGACCTTTGTTCATCATGGTGGCAGAGTCGACGGAGATCTTACGTCCCATTGACCAGTTCGGATGACGACACGCCTGATCCGGCGTCATTGCGCTCAGTTCAGACAGCGGCGTTTCACGGAACGGACCACCAGACCCGGTAAGCAGAATCGACACAACGCCATTCTGCTCGAGGTCAGCGTACCCCAGGTTCTGTTGAAAAAGTTGCGGTAAACTCTGAAAAATTGCGTTGTGTTCACTATCGACCGGCAAAAGACGCGCGCCGCGCTGCTTAACCGCCTCCATGAACAGGCGTCCACAGGTCACCAGCGACTCTTTATTCGCCAACAATACATCTTTACCGGCATCGATAGCCGCAAGCGTAGGCAGAAGCCCTGCCGCCCCGACGATTGCCGCCATCACCTGATCGACCTCATCCAGCGCAGCCATATCACAGGCCGCCTGTTTCCCACTCAGCACCTCGGTGCGACTGCCCTTCTCCTGCAGCTGCGCTTTCACAAGGCGGGCGCTCTTTTCGTCATCCATCACCGCATAGCGAGGCGCAAACTCCAGGCACTGTTCGACCATTCGCTGCACGTTCTTACCGGCCACCAGTGCCGTCACGGTGTAGAGTTCAGGGTTATGGCGAACAACGTCGAGAGTGCTGCAACCGATAGAGCCAGTTGAGCCAAGGAGAGTTAAATGCTTCATGAGATGCCCGGAAAAAGTTAGACCAGATAAAAGCAAAACGCCGCCAGCAAGACATCATGTCTCTCTGAACGGCGTTTATCAGTGTACGACAGAAATCAGAACTGCATCAGTTCCGCTTCTTTATCTGCCAGCGCCGCATCAATTTTCTTGATAGCTGCGTCAGTCATCTTCTGCACGTCGTCCTGGGAGCGACGGTCGTCATCTTCGCTGATCTCTTTTTCTTTCAGCAGAGCTTTCACTTTATCGTTCGCGTCGCGACGTACGTTACGCACAGAAACGCGACCTTGCTCAGCTTCACCACGAACCACTTTGATCAGGTCTTTACGACGTTCTTCCGTCAGCGGAGGCAGTGGAACACGGATGTCAGAACCCGCAGAGCTTGGGTTCAGACCCAGGTCAGATGCCATGATCGCTTTTTCAACGGCCGGGCTCATAGAACGATCGAATACGTTGATTTTCAGCGTACGGGTATCTTCTACAGTCACGCTCGCCAGCTGACGCAGTGGGGTTGGCGTGCCGTAGTATTCCACGATGATGCCATCCAGCAGGCTTGGGGAAGCACGGCCAGTACGGATTTTGCTGATTTGGGTTTTGAACGCTTCTACGCATTTGTCCATGCGTACTTCAGCATCTTTTCTGATGTCGTTAATCACGTTACGAATCCTTGAAAACTTGTCTCAGGCAGACTATCCGCCAGCACAGCGCTACAGGTGTGCTAAGTATAGTCGCGTTTAATTCATGACAACGCCAAAGGCGCGCCCGGGTAAGATACCGCTACAAATAAAGCGGAATCTTACCTGTATTTATCGCCGACGGAAATTATTCCGTGATCAAAGTGCCTTCTTTTTCGCCCATTACGACGCGGCGCAGTGCGCCTGGCTTGTTCATGTTGAAGACACGGATCGGCAGTTTATGGTCACGAGCCAGCGTGAAGGCGGCAAGATCCATCACTTTCAGCTCTTTATCCAGCACTTCGCTGTAGGTCAGCTGATCGTACATGGTCGCAGAAGGATCTTTTGCCGGATCGGCAGTAAACACGCCATCCACTTTGGTTGCTTTCAGAACCACATCGGCTTCGATTTCGATACCGCGCAGACAGGCTGCGGAATCGGTGGTAAAGAACGGGTTACCCGTACCGGCGGAGAGGATCACCACGCGGTTGTTACGCAGCAGGCTGATAGCTTCTGCCCAGCTGTAGTTATCGCACACGCCATTCAGTGGAATAGCGGACATCAGGCGCGCGTTCACATAGGCGCGATGAAGCGAATCACGCATCGCCAGGCCATTCATGACGGTTGCCAGCATACCCATGTGGTCGCCCACAACGCGATTCATCCCTGCTTTCGCCAGACCAGCGCCACGGAAAAGGTTGCCACCGCCAATGACCACGCCAACCTGAATACCCAGTTCGACCAGTTCTTTGATTTCCTGTGCCATACGATCAAGGATGCTTGCGTCAATACCGAAGCCTTCCGATCCCTGCAGCGCTTCGCCACTCAGCTTAAGCAGAATGCGTTTGTACACGGGTTTTGCATTGGTAGCCATGTTTCTTTCCTGAGACTGTCAACGATTAAGATGGGGGTTAATTCTGGCGACATGATATGTCGCATATCAGCACAGCGATACTGGAGCCTGTCTGATTTCGTCTGACGGGTGACAAAAAGAAGCCGCCCTCAGGCGGCTCCTTTTCAATCATTAAGACTGCTTGGACATTGCAGCAACTTCTGCTGCGAAGTCAGTCTCAACTTTCTCGATGCCTTCGCCCACTTCGAAGCGGATGAAGCCAGTTACGTCAGCGTTGTGCTCTTTCAGCAGCTGAGCAACAGACTTGCTTGGATCCATAACGAAAGGCTGGCCAGTCAGAGAAACTTCGCCGGTGAATTTCTTCATGCGGCCTTCAACCATTTTCTCTGCGATTTCTTTTGGCTTACCAGACTGCATCGCGATGTCCAGCTGAACCTGGTACTCTTTCTCTACCACTTCAGCAGACACGTCTTCTGGCTTAACGAATTCTGGTTTGCTTGCAGCGATGTGCATAGCCAGCTGTTTAACCAGCTCTTCGTCAGCGCCTTTAGCCGCAACCAGAACACCGATACGTGCACCGTGCTGGTAAGAACCCAGTACGTCGCCTTCCAGGGAAGACACGCGACGGATGTTGATGTTCTCACCGATTTTAGCAACCAGCGCAACACGTTCTTCTTCGAACTGTGCTTTCAGAACGTCAACGTCAGTGATTTTGCCTGCAACAGCTGCGTCCAGAACTTTGTTAGCAAATGCCTGGAAACCACCGTCTTTAGCAACGAAGTCAGTCTGGCAGTTAACTTCCAGAATGATGCCGTAGTTGCCGTCGATCTTAGTGATGATCACGCCGTCAGCAGCCACGTTGCCTGCTTTTTTAGCTGCTTTGATCGCACCGGATTTACGCATGTTTTCGATTGCCAGCTCGATGTCGCCGTTCGCTTCAGTCAGCGCTTTTTTGCAATCCATCATGCCTGCGCCAGTACGCTCGCGCAGCTCTTTTACCAGGGATGCGGTAATTTCAGCCATTCTTAAATCCTCGGGAGATGTGAACTGCCCGGCCGGGGGCCAAACAGTATAAATTGAAAAAAGGGGCCGATAATTGGCCCCTATTCATACACGGTACTAATAAGGGGTGAAACCTTATTATTCAGCTTCTACGAAGCTTTCTTCCGCCTGAGAAGCCAGATCCTGGGAACGGCCTTCACGAACGGTAGCAGCTACAGCGCTCAGGTACAGGCTAACAGCACGGATGGCGTCGTCGTTACCCGGGATAACGAAGTCAACACCGTCCGGATCGGAGTTGGTATCAACGATAGCGAATACCGGGATACCCAGGTTGTTAGCTTCTTTGATTGCGATGTGCTCGTGGTCTGCATCGATTACGAACAGCGCGTCTGGCAGGCCGCCCATATCTTTGATACCGCCCAGGCTGTTTTCCAGCTTGTCCAGTTCACGAGTGCGCATCAGCGCTTCTTTCTTAGTCAGCTTGTCGAAAGTACCGTCCTGAGACTGGGTTTCCAGATCTTTCAGGCGTTTGATGGACTGACGAACAGTTTTCCAGTTAGTCAGCATGCCACCCAACCAGCGATGGTTCACGAAGAACTGGTCGCAGCTGTTAGCAGCATCTTTCACAGCTTCGCTTGCAGCGCGCTTAGTACCAACGAACAGAATCTTACCTTTACGGGAAGCAATCTTGTTCAGCTCAGCCAGGGCTTCGTTGAACATTGGTACAGTTTTCTCAAGGTTGATGATGTGAACTTTGTTACGTGCGCCGAAGATGAAAGGCTTCATTTTCGGGTTCCAGTAACGGGTCTGGTGACCAAAGTGAACACCAGCCTTGAGCATGTCGCGCATGGAAACAGTTGCCATGTTTAAAACCTCTATAGTAAAAGTTGGGGTTATGCCTCCACGTATCCCATATTACCGACCCCAAAGGGCACCCCGGAATATGTGCCGATACGTGTGTGTTGTTACACAAAGTGAGATTTGTCGCTTCCGTCCAACCTGTGTAGTCTTCGATGGATCGGAAGTCCGGCGCGCTTTATACCACAAAACACGACCAGAAACCAATAATTGTTGGCGGAGTGTGCTGTTAATGATTCTCAATTTGGCACGGGGTGCGCCTGACTGATACCATTGAGGACACGTAGATTTATATTGTCGAAAAAATCGACACCGATGGACAGATTACATGGCTATCTCTATTAAGACACCTGAAGAAATTGAAAAGATGCGCGTCGCCGGTCGTCTGGCCGCGGAAGTGCTGGAAATGATTGAACCGTTCGTCAAACCGGGCGTCAGCACCGGCGAGCTGGATCGCATCTGTAACGACTACATCGTCAACGAGCAGCACGCGATCTCCGCCTGCCTCGGCTACCACGGTTTCCCGAAATCCGTCTGTATCTCAATTAATGAGGTGGTTTGCCACGGTATTCCGGATGATGAAAAACTGC
This sequence comes from Enterobacter sp. RHBSTW-00901, assembly GCF_014103115.1. Lineage (NCBI taxonomy): Bacteria > Pseudomonadati > Pseudomonadota > Gammaproteobacteria > Enterobacterales > Enterobacteriaceae > Enterobacter > Enterobacter sp. RHBSTW-00901. The sequence continues at coordinate 3,757,683 of NZ_JABXPB010000001.1, read as the reverse complement.
TGAAAGATGGCGACATCGTCAACATCGACGTCACCGTCATTAAAGATGAGTACCACGGTGACACCTCGAAGATGTTCATCGTTGGTAAACCCACTATTCTGGGCGAGCGCCTGTGCAAAGTGACTCAGGAAAGCCTCTACCTGGCGTTGAAGATGGTTAAACCCGGTATCCGCCTGCGCACCATCGGTGCCGCTATCCAGAAATTCGTTGAAGCAGAAGGTTTCTCTGTGGTGCGTGAATATTGCGGTCACGGTATCGGCCGCGTCTTCCACGAAGAGCCGCAGGTTTTGCACTACGATGCCGATGACGGCGGTGTGGTGCTGCAAAAAGGCATGACCTTTACTATCGAGCCAATGGTCAACTCTGGCGACTACCGCATCCGTACCATGAAAGATGGCTGGACGGTGAAAACCAAAGACAGAAGCTTGTCTGCGCAGTACGAGCATACTATTGTGGTAACAGACAACGGCTGCGAGATTATGACGTTGCGCAAGGATGACACCATCCCGGCGATACTGACGCACGATGAATGATAAAAAAGCCGGCAAATGCCGGCTTTTTTAATGGCGATAGCTTTTTCTTATGGGTGGCACGCGATGAGTAATCTATTACCCGAACAGTATGCGAATACAGCACTTCCCACCCTCCCCGACCAGCCCGACAACCCGGGCGTCTGGCCACCGCACGAGCTGACCTGCGCCCATATCAAAGCGCATATGGATGTTTTCCATCGCTGGCTGGGTAGCGCGTTTGATGCGGGTATTTCTGCCGAGCAGCTCATCGAAGCACGCACCGAATTTATTGACCAGCTCCTGCAGCGCCTGTGGATTGACTATGGTTTCGGTCAGATTAGCGACGTCGCACTGGTCGCCGTCGGGGGCTATGGCCGTGGCGAGCTTCATCCGCTTTCCGATATCGACCTGCTGATCTTAAGCCGTAAAAAGCTGCCAGACGAACAGGCGCAGAAAATTGGCGAACTGCTGACGCTGCTCTGGGACGTGAAGCTGGAAGTGGGTCACAGCGTGCGCACGCTGGAAGAGTGTCTGCTGGAAGGGTTATCTGACCTCACCGTTGCCACCAACCTGATTGAAACCCGTCTGCTGATCGGCGACGTTGCGCTGTTCCTGGAACTGCAAAAACACATTTTCAGCGACGGGTTCTGGCCGTCAGAGAAATTCTTCGCCGCAAAGGTCGAGGAACAAAATCAGCGCCACCAGCGCTATCACGGTACCAGCTATAACCTGGAGCCTGATATCAAAAGTAGCCCTGGCGGTCTGCGCGACATCCACACCCTGCAGTGGGTCGCCCGTCGTCATTTTGGCGCAACGTCGCTGGACGAGATGGTCGGGTTTGGTTTCTTAACCGAAGCCGAACGTAATGAACTGAACGAGTGTTTACATCTCCTGTGGCGCATTCGCTTTGCCCTGCATCTTGAAGTCAGCCGTTACGATAACCGTCTGCTGTTTGACCGCCAGCTCAGCGTGGCTCAGCGCCTCAATTACAGCGGTGAGGGCAACGAGCCGGTTGAGCACATGATGAAGGATTTCTTCCGCGTTACCCGCCGCGTGACCGAACTCAACCAGATGCTGCTGCAGCTGTTTGACGAAGCGATCCTGGCGCTGACGGCGGACGAAAAACCACGGCCCATTGATGATGAATTCCAGCTGCGCGGCACGCTTATCGATCTGCGCGACGAAACGCTGTTTATCCGCGAGCCGGAAGCGATCCTCCGCATGTTCTATACGATGGTGCGTAACAGCGCGATCACCGGGATCTACTCCACGACCCTGCGCCATCTGCGCCACGCGCGCCGCCATCTGACGCAGCCGCTGTGTTATATCCCGGAAGCGCGAACCCTGTTCCTCAGCATGCTACGCCACCCGGGAGCCGTCAGCCGGGGCCTGCTGCCGATGCACCGCCACAGTGTGCTGTGGGCCTATATGCCGCAGTGGTCGCATATCGTCGGGCAGATGCAGTTCGATCTTTTCCACGCTTATACGGTGGATGAACACACGATCCGCGTCATGCTCAAGCTGGAGAGCTTTGCCAAAGAAGAGACGCGCTCCCGCCATCCGCTGTGCGTTGAGCTGTGGCCGCGTCTTTCCCACCCGGAACTGATCCTGATTGCCGCCCTGTTCCACGATATCGCGAAAGGTCGCGGTGGTGACCACTCGGTACTGGGCGCACAGGACGTGCTGAAATTTGCCGAGCTGCATGGTCTGAACTCGCGCGAGACGCAGCTGGTCGCCTGGCTGGTGCGCCATCACCTGCTGATGTCAGTTACCGCACAGCGTCGTGACATTCAGGATCCGGAAGTCATTAAGCAATTCGCCGAAGAGGTGCAAACTGAAAACCGCCTGCGCTATCTGGTCTGCCTGACTGTAGCGGATATTTGTGCCACCAACGAAACGCTGTGGAACAGCTGGAAGCAAAGCCTGCTGCGCGAGCTTTACTTCGCGACGGAAAAACAGCTGCGTCGCGGAATGCAAAACACCCCGGACATGCGCGAGCGTGTACGTCACCATCAGGTGCAGGCGCTGGCGTTGCTGCGGATGGATAACATTGATGAAGAGGCATTACATCAGATTTGGGCCCGCTGTCGCGCCAACTACTTTGTGCGTCATAGCCCAAACCAGCTTGCCTGGCATGCGCGGCATCTGCTCCAGCATGATTTGTCGAAACCGATGATCCTGCTCAGCCCGCAGGCCACGCGCGGCGGCACAGAGATCTTTATCTGGAGCCCGGACCGGCCTTATCTGTTTGCCGCCGTCTGCGCCGAGCTGGACAGACGCAACCTCAGCGTTCACGACGCACAGATTTTTACCACCCGAGACGGCATGGCGATGGATACCTTTATCGTACTGGAGCCGGACGGCAGCCCGCTGTCGTCGGACCGTCATGAAGGGATACGCTTTGGTCTGGAACAGGCCATCACCCAGCGCAGCTGGCAACCGCCGCAACCGCGTCGTCAACCGGCCAAATTGCGTCACTTTACCGTCGATACCGAGGTCAATTTCCTGCCGACCCACACCGACCGCAAATCGTTCCTGGAGCTTATCGCCCTCGACCAGCCAGGGTTGCTCGCCCGCGTCGGCCAGGTTTTTGCCGATCTGGGAATTTCGCTTCATGGAGCCCGAATTACAACCATTGGTGAGCGAGTAGAAGATTTATTTATAATCGCAACGGCCGACCGGCGTGCCCTTAATAATGACCTGCAGCTGGAAGTGCAACAACGGTTGACAGCAGCCCTCAATCCAAACGATAAAGGGTGACGTGTTTTTTAGTGAAATGGAAAGAGTAAACAATGCAGCAGTTACAGAACGTTATTGAGTCCGCTTTTGAGCGTCGCGCCGAGATTACCCCGGCAAATGTGGATACCGTTACCCGTGAAGCGGTTAATCAGGTGATTTCTCTGCTGGATTCCGGCGCGCTGCGCGTGGCAGAAAAAATCGACGGTCAGTGGGTAACTCATCAGTGGCTGAAGAAAGCCGTGCTGCTCTCTTTCCGTATCAACGATAACCAGGTTATCGACGGAGCAGAAAGCCGCTACTTCGATAAAGTACCAATGAAATTCGCTGACTACGATGAAGCGCGTTTCCAGAAAGAAGGTTTCCGTGTTGTGCCTCCGGCGGCAGTTCGCCAGGGCGCATTCATCGCACGCAATACCGTGCTGATGCCATCCTACGTGAACATCGGTGCGTATGTTGATGAAGGCACAATGGTAGACACCTGGGCAACCGTCGGTTCTTGCGCGCAGATCGGTAAAAACGTTCACCTGTCCGGCGGCGTCGGCATCGGTGGCGTTCTGGAGCCACTGCAGGCGAACCCAACCATCATCGAAGACAACTGCTTCATCGGCGCACGCTCCGAAGTGGTTGAAGGTGTGATCGTTGAGGAAGGCTCCGTTATTTCTATGGGCGTCTATATCGGTCAGAGCACCCGTATTTACGATCGTGAAACCGGCGAAGTTCACTACGGTCGCGTACCTGCGGGTTCCGTCGTCGTCTCCGGTAACCTGCCGTCAAAAGATGGCAAATACAGCCTGTACTGTGCGGTTATCGTGAAAAAAGTCGATGCAAAAACCCGCGGTAAAGTGGGTATCAACGAACTGCTGCGCACCATCGATTAATCGGGTATAACAAAAAGCGGGGGCAACCCCGCTTTTTTTATATCTGAGGGTGGCGAAAATAGATTTTTTCGTTAATTATTCAAAGGTTATGTTGAGATCAAGGGTACCGCTATGTACGATAATCTGAAAAGTCTGGGCATTACCAATCCTGATGAAATTGATCGTTACAGCCTCCGCCAGGAAGCGAATAACGATATTTTGAAAATCTATTTTCATAAGGATAAAGGCGAGTTTTTCGCCAAGAGCGTGAAGTTTAAATATCCACGCCAGCGTAAGACCGTCGTCGCTGACGGCGTAGGACAAGGGTACAAAGAAGTACAGGAAATCAGCCCTAACCTGCGCTATGTGATCGATGAACTCGATCAGATCTGCCAGCGCGATCGCACCGAAGTCGATTTGAAACGTAAGATCCTCGATGACCTGCGTCATCTGGAAAGCGTTGTCACGAACAAGATCAGCGAGATTGAAGCGGATCTTGAGAAGCTTACTCGTAATAAGTAATGACAGGTGCGGCCTGATGCCCTCACCCCGGCCCTCTCCCACAGGGAGAGGGTGAAACCTCATCTCTGCTCATCTAACTGCAGCGCCAGGTACAGCAGCAGCCTGTCGTCAACATTCCCCAGCTCCAGCCCGGTCAGTTCCGAGATCCGGTTAAGCCGGTATTCCAGCGTATTGCGGTGAATAAACAGCGCTTTCGACGTTGCCAGCGGCTGCACGTTATGATGAAACCATGCCTGCAACGTGCGGTACAGCAAACCGTTGTTGTCCATCGCTTTCAGACGGGCTAATGGACGCGCCAGCTCATCGGCCTGCCAGCCACCACGCAGGCCATCGAGCAGCACCGGCAACATCAGTTCCTGGTAGAAGTAGCTCCGGCTTTCCGGCATCCGCTGTTTACCTGACATCATCGTGGTACGCGCCGTGCGCCATGAGCGGGCGATACTGCCCGGCCCGGTAAAGTAATTTCCCAGGGCAACGCGAAAACGCGGTTGTCCGCCCTCCTTCATGTGTGCAATCAGCTGCTCCACCCAGCGACGGTGATCTTCAACATCCCAGCGGCCAAACGGGTTAAGCGCCGGTTTGAGCACCACAATTTCAGTCAGAGAAACAATTGCCGCCAGGTTGTTGCGCTCCGGTGTGACCAGTGCATTTTGCAGCTGCTGCAGTTCGGCCATCGTGCTGTCTACGCCAGACTGGCCGCTATCGACTTCAATGACCACCGCCACGCGTGGCTGATCAAGATCGATGCCCAGACGCTGCGCCCACTCGCTCAGCGCAGGTGTGTGTTCTTCTGCCTGGATCAGGTTCATGACCAGCTCTTCACGCAGGCGGCTATCCTGTGCCAGCAGGTGCATCAGACGCGACTGCTCCAGCATCATTTCGGCGGTCATGCAGACCAGCTCGCCATATTTACGCAGCGACTCCGGTTCGCCCGTCAGGCCGATCACGCCAACAATTTCCCCCTCCAGCCGCAGCGGGAAATTGATCCCCTGACGGACACCGTGAAGGTGTTTCGCAACCGCATCGTCGATATCCACCACGCGTCCCTGAGAGAGCACCAGCAACGCACCTTCGTGCACTTCCCCAATGCGTTCACGATCGCCACTGCCAATAATGCGCCCGCGAGCATCCATTACATTGATATTGGTATCAATGATGCGCATGGTGCGCGCCACAATATCCTGCGCCATTTTGGTATCAAGATGCCTGCCAGCCATGTAACCCTCCTGTGAGCAGGGCTCAAGAATAGGGAAGTTCAGTCACGGCTGCATTGTGCAAATGCACAAAGTCACGGAGAGAAATATGGACTTGTGGAAAAGGTCACAGAAACAAAAATGGCCCCTGCTCGTGGTTGAGCAGGGGCGCGGAGGGATTACTGCATCAGAAGGTAAATTGAAGAATCACCACGCTGAATATTCAACGCCAGCACGGAAGGTTTGCTGTCGAGGATTTTGCGCAGTTCAGCGATGTTTTTCACCGGTTGCTGGTTAGCTCCCATGATCACATCGCCTTTTTTCAGGCCGATACGGGCAGCCGGGCTGTTCGCTTTCACGTTGTTCACCACAATGCCTTTATCTTCGCCTTTGTTGCTCATCTCAGCACCTTCAATACCATTGAAGATGGTGCTGGAGTCCACCTGATTCTGGCTGCTCTGCTGCAGTTCCAGGCTCACGTTAACCGGCTTACCTTCACGCAGCAGACCGAGGGTGATTTTGCTACCAATCGGCATGGAACCCACTTCAGCACGCAGGGCCGCAAAGCTGCTGATCGGTTTACCGTTCAGAGAAGTGATCACATCACCGGCTTTAATCCCCGCTTTCGCCGCAGAGGAGTTCGGCAGCACCTGGCTGACAAATGCCCCACGCTGGGCGTCCACTTTCATTGCTTTCGCCAGCTCGGAGTTCAGCTCAGTCCCCAGGATACCCAGCTCACCGCGTTTCACCTGGCCATACTGCACCATCTGTGCGGTCAGGTTTTTCACCATATTACTTGGGATAGCAAAGCCGATACCGATGTTACCGCCGTCCGGAGCCAGGATTGCGGTGTTGATACCAATCAGTTCACCGTTCAGGTTCACCAGCGCACCGCCGGAGTTACCCCGGTTAATCGCCGCATCCGTCTGGATAAAGTTCTCGTAGTTCTCTGCGTTCAGGCCGCTACGACCCAGCGCGGAGACAATACCAGAGGTCACGGTTTCACCCAGACCGAACGGGTTGCCGATGGCTACGGTGTAGTCACCCACACGCAGCGCGTCGGAATCGGCGAGCTTAATCGCCGTCAGGTTTTTCGGATCCTGAATCTGGATCAGCGCGATATCCGAACGTGGATCTTTACCCACCACTTTAGCGTCGAATTTACGTCCGTCGCTCAGCTGAACTTTAATGGTGTTGGCGTTATCAACAACGTGGTTGTTGGTCACCACGTAGCCTTTTGCCGCATCAATAATGACGCCCGAACCGAGTGCCATGAATTTCTGTTGCTGGCCGCCACCGTTACCGCCCTGGCTTTCATCCCCTGCACCACCGCCCTGACAGAACGGGGAGCTCTGGAAGGGTGAACCGTCCTGGCAGAACGGTGAGTTATCACCGAAGAACTGCTGGAAGTTACGCGGCATACGCGGCGTATTGACGGTCGTACTGCCCTCAACGTTAATACTCACCACCGATGGCATCACTTTTTCGAGCATCGGTGCCAGGCTTGGCATCTGCTGCGCGGTTGCTGCCGACGATGAGCTCTCAGCTGCAGTAGCAGTCAGAGGAGACAGCGCTAAACCTAAACTCAGAGCCAGTGCACTCATTGCTAATGTGGTTTTTTTCATGTTTCTCAATCTCGATTTACAGGTAACGCAAAATTGCTGTGTAACTCAGATTCGTTTTATACCGCTTAGTTCCGGGATTAAGTTTATGGAAAAAGTAAAAATTTATTGGCCGTCTTTACAAAACTCAGCGTTTATTCGACAGCCATGAGCTTGCGGTATTCATCCCAGGCATACAAATCCGTCATGCCGCTGATATAGTCCTGAATAAGACGGCAACGAGAATAATATTCCATAATAGGCCATTGAGGTGATTGTCGATCCAGTCTGCTGACTGCTTCAACATAAGCCAGGCGATGGCGGGTAGAAAGTTTTTGATAAAGCCGGGATTCAATTGGCAATCGCCGCACGCGCTCTTGTTCCACCAGCTCGCTGAACTCGTTGACCGATAGCTGAAGCAGTGGGCGGTAAATCTCCAGTAAACCGCTGATAACCCGGTATCCCTGCAGCTCCAGTTGCTCGACATCCGGATGGCTGAACACATGACGCATCGCCACGTTTTTATATAACTCAAGAAGCTGACTGAAGCTGCTGTCATCTTCCAGCAACGCGTGATTGAATTCCCCGCTAAAAATCATCGGCAAGTTGTCAATAAAACGCGAAGCCGCATACGGCACCAGTTTATTTAATGTATTGACCCGCAAATACATAAAGAACTGATCTTCCGTGCTGCGGCTTAATGAATTTGAGCGCGATTTTTCCCAGGCATTTTCGACAACCTGAGCAAACAGCGACCCTTTTTCATGTTTACCCCAGGCAACATAAAGATGCTGATAAAGTGCCTCAACACTGAATATTCTTTTCTCAACGGCGTCTTCGAGGTCGGCAACGCAATAGGAAATATCGTCAGCGGCTTCCATTATCCATGTCAATGGAAAGCGGCCATTCGGGGTCAGTGAAAGTTCTTTACGTAACCGCTCTATATAGGCTTCTTCAGATAAATAATAGCCCGGCTTTTTCATCAAATAACTGTGTGAGACAGGTGTTTCCCCCATCCACCAGGCGGGGCGCGTATATTTGAGAATGCAGCCCACCTGCGCCCAGGTCAGGTTCATACGCATCAGGGAGTGTACCAGGCGGATCCCCTGCGCGTTACCCTCAAAGTGGCAAAGATCCTGACGCACTTTGCGGCGCAGATCGTTTAATCCTTCTTCACCTTCACGCAGGCGTAAATCCCTGACTACACAGCGATCATCACTGAGCGGCTGGCTTATCGCATCCGAAGGATAAAGTCGCTGTTTAAACCAGTCATTTATCGCCGCCTCCCCAAAATGGCCAAACGGCGGGTTGCCGATATCGTGCATCAGGCAGGCCATCTCGACGATGCTTTCGAACGGCCCCGTCAGCTCATCAAGACCATAGGTTTCCAGCAAACGCTGCTCTTTAAGGCGGCTTAAAATCTCTTTGGCAATGTAACGCCCAACCTGCTGAACTTCCATTGAGTGGGTTAAGCGCGTACGCACCGCAGCGTTACGCTCAAGCGGGAACACCTGGGTTTTTTGCTGTAAGCGACGGATTGCAGGTGAGTTAATAATGCGCCCACGATCGCTTTCGAAGATGCGCAGGATCTCATGTTCGCTCTTTTCGCCCTGCGGCGAGCGGAAACGTCGGTGCCAGTTAATTTTGGTGCGAAAATCGATTGGTGCCATGTGCTCCCCCGCGTGAGAATGCGTTTCCCCTTAACCGCATGATAGACTATGCATCTTAACGAAGCACATCGCGAGTAAATCTATGAAAATCGGCATTATTGGTGCAATGGAAGAAGAAGTTACGCTACTGCGTGACAAAATTGAGAACCGTCAGACCCTCTCTCTGGGTGGTTGCGAGATCTACACCGGCCAGTTGAACGGCGTTGACGTTGCTCTGCTGAAATCTGGCATCGGTAAAGTTGCTGCAGCACTGGGCGCAACCCTGCTGCTCGAACGCTGCAAGCCGGACGTGATCATCAACACCGGTTCCGCTGGCGGTCTCGCACCAACGCTGAAAGTCGGTGATATCGTTGTCTCTGACGAAGCGCGTTACCACGATGCAGACGTGACTGCGTTCGGCTACGAATATGGCCAGCTCCCAGGTTGTCCGGCCGGGTTTAAAGCTGACGATAAACTGATTGCTGCAGCAGAAACCTGCATCGCAGAGCTGAACCTCAACGCCGTGCGCGGTTTGATTGTCAGCGGCGATGCCTTCATCAATGGCTCAGTTGGTCTGGCTAAAATCCGCCATAACTTCCCTCAGGCCGTTGCCGTTGAGATGGAAGCAACCGCGATTGCCCACGTTTGCCATAACTTCAGCGTCCCGTTCGTGGTGGTTCGTGCGATCTCTGACGTGGCTGACCAACAGTCTCATATCAGCTTCGACGAATTCCTGGCCGTTGCGGCAAAACAGTCCACCGTGATGGTGGAAAGCCTGGTGCAGAAACTGGCACGTGGCTAAACACCCTTTTAGGGCACTGGTTGCCCTGCTTCTGCTCGCACCGGCATGGCTTTATGCTGTGCCGCGTGTGATTACCCTCTCCCCCGCTAACACCGAGCTGGCCTTTGCCGCCGGGATCACTCCCGTTGGCGTAAGCAGTTTTTCGGATGACCCACCGCAAGCGGCTGGCATTGAAGAGGTATCGACCTGGCAAGGGATGAACCTTGAGCGCATCGTGGCACTTAAACCCGATCTCGTGCTGGCCTGGCGCGGTGGCAATGCCGAGCGGCAGGTCAACCAGCTCACTTCACTTGGGATCAAGGTGATGTGGATAGACGCGGTGAGCATTGAGCAAATTGCTCAGGCGCTGCGCGCGCTGGCACCTTATAGCCCAACGCCGAAGAAAGCCGAAAGTGCAGCACAACAGATGCTCAGCGACTATGCGGCACTGAAAGCCAGATACGACACCCCGACGAAAAAACGCATCTTCCTGCAGTTTGGCAGCCAGCCGCTGTTCACTACCGGGCAAGGCTCTATTCAGAACCAGGTGCTTGAGATTTGTGGCGGTGAAAATATCTTTGCTGCCAGCCGGGTTCCGTGGCCGCAGGTCAGCCGGGAGCAGGTTCTGGCTCGCCATCCGCAGGCTATCGTGGTGGTCGGAAATGCGAGTGAGATTCCTAAAATTGAACAATTCTGGCAACGCCAGCTAAAAATTCCGGTGATCCCACTCAACAGCGACTGGTTTGAACGCGCCAGCCCGCGTATTATCCTCGCCGCAAAACAACTCTGTGCCGCACTGGCAGAGAGTCACTAACATAGAAACAGACACAAAAGTTCGAGGATTTAACGATGCTCGTTTATTGGCTGGATATTCTTGGCACCGCCGTTTTTGCTATCTCCGGCGTTTTGCTCGCCGGGAAATTACGCATGGATCCGTTTGGCGTGCTGGTACTTGGCGTGGTTACTGCCGTTGGCGGCGGAACGATCCGCGATATGGCGCTGGCAAATGGCCCGGTATTTTGGGTGAAAGATCCCACCGATCTGGTGGTGGCAATGGTCACCTGCCTGTTAACGATCGCGTTAGTTCGACAGCCCCGCCGTTTACCAAAATGGGTGCTCCCGGTGCTGGATGCCGTCGGCCTGGCGGTGTTTGTCGGCATTGGGGTGAATAAAGCCTTTAATGCGGGAACCGGCCCAATGGTGGCTATCTGCATGGGGGTCTTAACCGGTGTGGGCGGCGGGATCATTCGTGACATTCTGGCGCGCGAAGTGCCGATGATCCTGCGAACGGAGATTTACGCGACAGCCTGTATCGTCGGCGGCATTGTTCACGCCACGGCGTATTATACCTTTGCCATTCCACTGGAGAATGCGGCAATGCTGGGGATGGTTGTGACGCTGGGGATACGTTTAGCGGCGATCCGCTGGCACCTGAAGCTGCCGACGTTTGCGCTGGATGATAATTCAAGATAAGGCCGTTTATAAGCCCGGTAGCGCGACGCTTTACCGGGCCCACAACGACACCAGACGCTATCAGATGCTGAACGAAGAACCACACCCACAGGTGCTTTTCGCGTTCGGGTTGGTCACAACAAAGCGAGAGCCTTCCAGACCTTCGGTGTAGTCAACCGCACCGCCCACCAGATATTGCAGGCTCATTGGGTCAACCACCAGCGCGACGCCCTGCTTCTCGATAGTCATATCACCATCGTTCACCTGGTCATCAAAGGTAAAACCGTACTGGAAGCCGCTACAGCCGCCACCGGTAATATAAACACGCAGTTTCAGATCCGGATTGTCTTCGTCGGCAATCAGGGTTTTCACTTTGTTGGCTGCTGCTTCGGTAAACTGCAACGGCAGCGCTACATCATCACTCATCTTATGCTCCCATGAATACTGCTTACTGCTATTGGGTAAAAATCACCCAATTCTTTTTTTCATTATCTAATACCCTGGTAATTCATTCAAGTATTCTGCTTCGCGGCCTGCTCAGCCTCAACTTTTGCCAGGGTACGGGCAAGAATGGTGGAGTATAGCGGTTTTCCACCCAGGAATTGGGCTAATAGTGTCGCGCCGAGACAGGTAATGATCATTGGCAAAATGAGCTGATAATTATCCGTCATCTCCAGCACCAGCACGATCCCGGTCAACGGCGCACGCAAAGACGCGGCCAGCAGCGCCCCCATCCCGGCAATGGCAAACGTCCCTGCATCCAGATGATACGCCGGGAACCCGGCAGCTGCCGCCATCCCAAACGCCGTTCCCAGTAGAGTTCCCAGCGCCAGCATCGGAGCGAAAATCCCGCCCGGCGCACCGGAAGAAAAGCAAAGCACCGTGGTTACCACCCGGGAAATAAACATAAACAGCAGCAGGCCCACGCTGAAATTGCCCGCCGCCGCAATGGGGATCAACCCAAAACCACCGCCCGCTGCATTGGGTTCAATAACGCCGAGGATGCCACAAGACCCGCCGAGGAAACCACCGACCAGCACCCATTTGGTCGTGTTACCGCCGTGGATGCGCTGGAACATATCCTGAGCGCGTAAAATCAGCGTATTAAAAAGCGGCCCTACTACGCCAAAAATCATGCCAAGAACCAGATACAACCACAGCGTATTCACTGGCGCATTGGTCAGTTTTCCCACTTCGATCACCGCCCCTTCGCCATTAAAAATGCGAAAGACGATGCTCGACATAATCACACCGGTAAAAACCGCTTTTATGGAGATCAGGTTGTAACGGAACTGGGCGCGCATCTCCTCGATAATAAACAGGATCCCCGCCAGAGGGGCATTGAATGCGGCAGAAAGCCCCGCCGCGGCACCCGTTGCCAGCAACGTATGGCGCGCTTCGGCACTGCGCATCCGAAACAGATCGCCCACCATGCGTCCCACATTACCGCCCAGTTGTACCGTCGGCCCTTCCCGCCCGAGCACCATCCCTGCCCCCAGCGTTCCCATGCCACCGATAAACTTAACGGGGATCACCCGCCACCAGCGAACCGGACGTAGTTCTTCAAGCGCCCCTTCAATCTCCGGGATACCAGACCCTCCGGCCTCAGGTGCAAATTTACGCACCAGAAAATAGCCCACCATCGCAAACACGGCAGACAGACCAAACGCCCACACCCAGACCAGCCATCCGCTATTGGCGAAACCGGCAATGGTGCCAATGCGCCAGTTCAGTACCGTGTTCACTGCCTTTTCGAACGCGACACCCGCCAACCCGGCTACCGAGCCCACCACGGCGGCGGCCAGCAGAATTGCCAGCGGCGTTTTATCGCGATTGAGCAATCGCCGGATGCTGATACGGTGTCTCGCACGCGTAAACTGTTGTTCTTCAAAAGAGGGAGATTCTGCTTTCATTGTCCGTTTTTTCATCATACAAATCACTGCGGAAATTTTACCAGAGACTGTCTTCTCGTCCCCTGAAAAATCCTTAACAATTGTTTATGCATTAATGGGGCAAAAATTTCATAACCTTTCGCGAATCACTTAGAATAGTGTGCTTAATCATTTTATACGAACCAGGAACGACGCCATGAGCAAGTCTGAAAACCTCTACAGTGCAGCCCGCGAGCTTATTCCGGGTGGCGTAAACTCGCCTGTTCGCGCCTTTACCGGCGTAGGCGGAACCCCGCTGTTTATTGAACGTGCTGACGGCGCGTACCTGTTTGATGTCGACGGCAAAGCCTATATTGATTACGTCGGTTCCTGGGGACCGATGGTGCTGGGACATAACCACCCGGCGATCCGCAATGCGGTCATTGAAGCGGCCCAGCGCGGTCTGAGCTTCGGGGCACCAACCGAGATGGAAGTCAAAATGGCGGAGCTGGTCACTGAACTGGTCCCCACAATGGACATGGTGCGTATGGTGAACTCCGGTACTGAAGCCACCATGAGCGCCATTCGTCTGGCGCGCGGCTTTACTGGCCGTGACAAAATCATCAAGTTTGAAGGCTGCTACCACGGCCATGCGGACTGCCTGCTGGTAAAAGCCGGTTCCGGTGCGTTGACCCTCGGCCAGCCAAACTCTCCGGGCGTACCTGCTGATTTCGCTAAGCACACCCTGACCTGCACCTATAACGATCTGGACACCGTTCGCGCCGCATTCGAACAGTATCCGCAGGAGGTTGCCTGCATCATCGTTGAACCGGTTGCGGGCAACATGAACTGCATTCCACCACAGCCTGATTTCCTGCCGGGCCTGCGCGCACTGTGCGATGAATTCGGCGCGCTGCTGATCATCGACGAGGTGATGACCGGCTTCCGCGTGGCACTGGCGGGTGCGCAGTCTTACTATGGCGTCGAGCCGGATTTAACCTGCCTGGGCAAAATCATCGGCGGCGGCATGCCGGTCGGTGCATTCGGTGGTCGTAGAGATGTGATGGAAGCTCTGGCTCCGACAGGCCCGGTTTACCAGGCGGGTACGCTGTCCGGTAACCCGATTGCGATGGCAGCCGGTTTTGCCTGTCTGACCGAAGTGGCACAGCCGGGTATCCATGAAACGCTGACAGCTCTGACGACTCAACTGGCAAATGGCCTGATGGACGCCGCTGAAGATGCGGGAATTCCGCTGGTCGTCAACCACGTTGGTGGAATGTTCGGGATTTTCTTCACTGATGCCAAGACCGTGACCTGTTATCAGGACGTGGTGAAATGCGATGTTGAACGCTTTAAACGCTTCTTCCACCTGATGCTGGAAGAAGGTGTATACCTGGCTCCATCCGCGTTTGAAGCAGGCTTTATGTCTGTGGCGCACAGCGAAGACGATATCAATAACACCATCGACGCGGCGCGTAAGGTGTTTGGCAAGCTCTGAGTTGTCGATGTGTTGCCGGGTGGCAGTTTAGCCTTACCCGGCCCACAACAGTATAGTTTGACAAGCCGGGTAAGCGTCAGCGCCACCCGGCTTTTTTACCTGCCCTGCTTTCTTAACAGAGACAAACAACCCCGTCAGATCAGTTACCGCCAAACATATCCTTGATCCAACCGGCTACACCATCGCTGTCTTTCTTCTCATTCTGCTGCTGCGGCTGTTGTTGCTGCTGTTGTTGCTGCGGCGGCTGAGAAGACGAGTCAAACGGATTACCCGCTGGTGGCTGAGACTGGCTTTGGCATAATGAATCCGGACTGGTCGTCCAGACCGGCAGCGTACGCATACCACCACCGCAGACAAAGTTCCCGGCACCGTCCACGCCCATATCGACGATATCTTCCGGTGCGACCAGATTCAGCGGAACCGGAGACTGATTAGCCAGATAGCGCTGGTAAATCGACATCGCCCCGCTGGCACCATACAGTTTAGTTGGCTGGTTGTTATCGCGGCCTACCCAGGTGATCACCACTTCACGGCCATCAATACCGGCGAACCAGGTATCGACGTTGTTGTTGGTGGTCCCGGTTTTACCTGCCAGGTGCAGGTTCGGATACTTCGCCCCAAGCTGACGCCCCGTACCACGCTGTACAACCTGTTGCATCGTCCACAGCGTCATATAGGCAGCCTGTGCCGGTACAGCGCGTTCCGCCTGTGGGAAGCTCTGATACAACACGGAGCCATCCTCGGCAATCACCGAGCGCAGTGCGGACAGTTGTGCGCGGTTACCCCCGCTGGCAATGGTCTGGAACGCTTGCGCGACTTCGATAGGCGTCAGGTTCAGTGCCCCCAGGATCATCGCCGGAACCGGATTCAGCTGATCTTTCGGTACCCCCAGTTTCTGCCAGGTGTCGACGATCGCTGGCAGACCCAGCGCCATACCCAGGTTAACCGTCGGCACGTTCATGGAGCGGGTTAATGCATCCACCAGCATGACCTGGCCGCTGAACTGTTTATCATCGTTCTGCGGTGACCATACCTGGCCGTTAGGCTGGCGCAGGGAGATCGGGGCATCGGCAATCCAGGTGTTCAGGCGATACTGATTGGGCTGGCTCAGGGCGGTGAGATAGGTCGCCGGTTTTGCCAGAGAACCAATCGAACGACGCGCCTGCATTGCACGGTTGTAGCCTGCAAACTGCGGCTCAGCCCCTCCTACCATTGCGCGAACTTCACCGGTGTTACGGTCAACCACCACCATCGCGGTTTCAAGATCGCTAAGCTTCCGCTGCTTCTTGAGCGCCGGAATGCCATCGACAGCGGCTTTTTCTGCCGCATCCTGAGCAACGGAATCGAAGGTGGTAAAGATCTTCACGCCAGAGAGATCTTTCACTTTATCGCCGAGCTTGCTCTGCAGCTCCTGACGCACCAGCTGCATAAATGCAGGCTGTGGAGAGATCACACCACCGCGTGGCTGAACGCCGAGTGGACGTGCGCTCAGCATGTCGTACAGTTCCTGGTCAATGACCTGCTGTTGCTGCAGCAGACGCAGCACCAGGTTACGACGCTCCAGCGCCAGTTTCGGGTTACGCCACGGGTTGTAGATGGACGCCCCTTTCACCATGCCCACCAGCAGCGCCTGCTGGTCAAGGCTCAGCTCTTCCACCGGACGGCCAAAGTAGTACAGGCTCGCCAGCGGGAAGCCGCGGATCTCGTTATCGCCGCTCTGGCCGAGGTACACCTCGTTCATATACAGCTCAAGGATGCGATCCTTGCTGTAACGCGCATCCATCAGCACGGCCATGTACGCTTCGTTGGCTTTACGCCAGTATGAGCGTTCGCTGGAGAGGAACAGGTTCTTCACCAGCTGTTGGGTCAGCGTACTCGCCCCCTGCACCGTACGTCCGGCGGTCAGGTTCGCCAGCACCGCACGGCCAATGGAGTAGAGGCTGATACCATCATGCTCGTAGAAGTGACGGTCTTCGGTCGCCAGCAGCGTATCCACCAGCAGATCCGGGAAACCGTTACGCGCCACGAACAGGCGCTGTTCGCCGTTCGCCGACGAAAGCATGGTGATCAGGCGTGGATCGAGACGGAAGAAACCGAACTGGCGGTTGTTATCCATGTTCTCGATGGTGTCCAGACGATCGCCATCAAAGGTCAGACGCGCACGCACCTGCCCCTCTTTGCTGTCCGGGAAGTCGAACGGACGACGGATCATCTCAACGCTATTCGCCTGCACGGTAAATTCGCCAGGGCGCGTCATTTTAGACACCTGACGGTACTGAGTGGCTTCCAGCAGTTTCACCATCTCGTTCTTCGTGATGGCCATATCCGGCTCAAGGTTCACCATGCGGCCATACACCGCTGCAGGCAACTGCCAGACTTTCCCGTCGATACGGCTACGGATCTTCTGATCCAGATAGACGCCGTAAATCGCCATCAGCACAACAAAAACAATGAACAGCTTCAGAAGCAGCCAGAACCAGCCGCGCTTGCCACGAGGCTTACGCCCTTTGCCTTTCCCTTTACGCGGCATGGGTTCTTCATCCTCATAATCGTCTTCATAGTCATCGTCATAATCCTCATCTCTGAGTTGACGACGGCTCACCTTCTCTTTCGCCGGACGCGTTGGTTTTCCCTTACGTCCTATTGGCTCGCGGTCATTCCCCGCCATGCTTTTTCTCCGCAACTTTCAGGCGCAAAGGCCCGATTCTCTTTTCTTCCACCGATCTGTGGAAGAAGAAATCTCTCAAAATAGGTCTCCCCCTCTCCCTGTGGGAGAGGGCCGGGGTGAGGGCATCAGGCCGCACTATTCCCCTTCACGAATATTTCTTCGTACGTCTTGTCGGCGCGGTATTCGCCGGATCGTCAGGCCAGACATGTTTGGGATAACGTCCCTTCATCTCTTTTTGCACTTCACGATAGCTTCCCGCCCAGAACGCCCCCAGGTCGCGGGTGATCTGTAGCGGACGATGTGCGGGTGACAACAGTTCAAGCACCACAGGAACACGTCCTTCGGCGATAGAGGGCGTCACCGCCTCACCAAACATCTCCTGCATCCGTACCGCCAGCGCCGGAGGATTATCCTCGTGATAACGAATGGCAATCCGGCTTCCGGTCGGCACAGTGTAATGCCCAGGCAGTTCACTATCCAGACGTTGACGTAATGACCAGTCCAGTAAATTCTGTAACGCGACCTTAACATCAAGGGCTTTTAGCGCCCGCAGCGAGTGTACACCGCTCATTTGCGGCAGTAGCCACGTTTCAAGAGAGTCCAGAAGGGTCTCATCATCAACCGCAGGCCAGGCATACTCCGGCAGCCAGCGTGCGGCGCAGTGCAGACGAATACGGTATTGCTCCGCCTCCGGCGTCCAGTTCAAAACGCTCAGCCCTTTTTCGCGAATGCCGTTCAGCATCGCCTGATGCAGCTCTTCTTCTGATGGCTTCGCCAGCGGCTTCGTGCCCAGGGTTAATTTGCCAATCTGGCTACGCCGAAACGCCTTCAGCGTCCCGTGTACATCATCCCACTCCACGGTATCTGACTGCTGCAGTAAATGTGGACAAGCACGCGTCAGGACATCGATATCAACAGCCATCGCCTGCAATATGCGCGCATCCGGCGAGTGACTGCCCTGCAACAGCAATGGCGCAATCAACCATTCATGGCGCGTCAGGGCATCATCACTGTCCAGCATCGCCCCCATGCCGTTTGCCAGCTGATAGCGCCCGTCCAGCCCGCGACGGCGTGCAATCCTGTCCGGGAATGCCTGCGCCAGGAGAGGGGCTATCTTATCGCTGTCAGGCAGGCCCGCACGGATATTAAGCCGTTTACAGAGCTGTTTCACCCTCTGCTGCCAGTTTCCCTGATTACGTGAAAAGGCCTGCGCCAGATCGCTACTCCCGCCGCGCGGTGGCTCCTCAAGAATAGCCGCCAGTTTTGCTGCCGTCGCAATTTCATCTTCCCCTTGCGCCGCCATCAACATTGCCGCCAGACGGGGGTCATTCCCCAGAGCAGCCATCTTCTGTCCACGCGATGTCAGACGCTCCCCTTCCAGCGCACCAAGCCGGGTCAGTAAAGCCCGTGCAGCGGCAAGGTTTGCGGCAGGCGGCAGGTTGAGCCAGGTCAGCTGAGCGGGATCCAGACAGCCCCACTGCAACAGATCCATCACCAGGCCAGAGAGATCGCTTTGCAGAATTTCCGGTGTACTTTGCAGCGCAGCGCGTTCCGCCTGCTCTGCACTGGTTAAATGCAGACAGATACCCGGTTCAAGTCGCCCCGCGCGGCCTGCACGCTGAACCATTGATGCCTGGCTTATGCGTTGCGTAAGCAGTCTGGTCAGCCCGGTGCGCGGATCGAAGCTCGCCACCCTCTCCTGCGCGCTATCCACCACCAGACGGATCCCTTCGATGGTCAGGCTGGTTTCAGCAATATTGGTGGCCAGCACGACTTTGCGCTGCCCCGTCGGTGCGGGAAGAATCGCCTTACGCTGGTCAGCCAACGACAGCGCACCGTAGAGCGGGCAAAGTGCCACATCGCTACTCACACGCGAGGCCAGTAGCTCTTGTACACGCTGGATCTCACCCACGCCGGGTAAAAACAGCAAAAGCGAGCCGGGTTCCTGACGGAGCAGTTCTGCGGTTGCGATGGCAACGGCATCGTCAAAACGCTGATGAGCCGAAAGCGGTTGATAGCGTCTCTCAACCGGGAAAGCGCGACCTTCTGAGGCGATCACCGGCGCATCAGGCAGCACCTGCTGCAGCCGTTCGTTATCCAGCGTAGCCGACATGATGAGTAACCGGAGATCGTCGCGCAGCCCCTGCTGGACATCCAGCAACAGCGCCAGCGCCAGATCCGCCTGCAGGCTGCGTTCGTGGAATTCATCCAGAATGACCAGCCCGACGCCGGTCAGCTCCGGATCGTTTTGCAGCATGCGGGTAAGAATACCCTCGGTGACCACCTCAAGCCGGGTGGACGGACCGACGCAGGTTTCAGCACGCATACGGTAACCCACGGTTTCTCCGGGCTTTTCGTTCAGCAGTTCCGCCAGACGCTGCGCCACATTGCGCGCGGCCAGCCTGCGTGGCTCCAGCAGGATAATTTTCCCGCGGATATTACCGTCTTTCAGGATCTGCAGCGGCAGCCAGGTGGATTTACCCGCGCCCGTGGGGGCATTAAGTAAAACCTGCGGGGCATGGTGTAAGGCAGCAAGTAGCTCAGGAAGGACGACGGCGACCGGCAATGAGGACACTAACAGCTCCAGAGGGTTAACATTAGTCGGCGTACATTGTAGCATCGGCGCATATCATTACCGAGTCCCACGTATGTCTGAGTCGAAACGGCTGTTTTTCGCCATTGAAATGCCTGCCACGATACAGCGGCAAATCGTCCGCTGGCGCGCCAGCCACTTCCCACCGGAAGCGGGCCGCCCCGTTGCGGCTGCCAACCTGCACCTGACGCTGGCCTTTCTGGGCGACATAAGCGCTGAAAAACAGCGCGCCCTGGCGTCAATGGCCGGACGGATTTCTCAGCCAGGGTTTACGCTGCACCTTGACGATGCCGGACAGTGGCTGCGTTCCCGCGTGGTCTGGCTGGGTACGCGCCAGCCGCCACGTGGATTGTTACAGCTTGCCAGTATGCTACGCGCACAGGCCGCTCGCAGCGGCTGTTATCAAAGCCCACAGCCGTTTCATCCTCATATTACGTTGCTGCGCGATGCAGGTCAGGCCGTCGCCATCCCAGCGCCGGGCTTTCACTGGGCCTTTCCGGTGAAGGAGTTCGCACTGTACGAATCTGTCTTTGCACAAGGACGCACTCGCTACACGCCGCTACAGCGCTGGACGCTGGGCGATACTTTAAGGAATTCTGATGAAGTTTAGTCCCGCGCTACAGCGCGCTACGCTTATCCAGCGCTACAAACGCTTTCTCGCCGACGTGGTGACACCGGAAGGTGAAACGTTAACTCTGCACTGCCCTAATACCGGCGCGATGACCGGCTGCGCGACGCCCGGTGATACAGTCTGGTATTCCACTTCGGGAAATACTAAACGTAAATATCCCCACACCTGGGAAATGACCCAGACACAACAAGGGGCGTTTATTTGCGTCAACACACTGCGTGCAAACCAGTTAGTAAAGGAAGCGCTGACGAACGGGACGCTCCCCGAACTTGTCGGTTATGACACACAAAAAAGTGAAGTGAAATATGGCGATGAAGGCAGCAGAATTGACTTTATGTTACAGGCGGAAGACCGGCCTGAGTGCTATATTGAAGTAAAATCAGTGACGTTAGCGGAACAGGAAAATGGCTACTTTCCGGATGCAGTCACCTTACGTGGCCAGAAGCATCTGCGGGAGCTGATGAGTGTTGCGGCGGCGGGCAAACGCGCCGTGTTGCTGTTTGCGGTTTTGCATTCAGCCATTGAACGGTTTTCTCCAGCCCGCCATATTGATCCTAAATACGCGCAATTGTTGAATGAGGCACAAAAGCAGGGGGTAGAGGTTTTCGCTTATAAAGCGGAACTTTCTGCCGATAATATGACTCTGAGATCCTCTCTTCCCGTTGTCTTATAAGGGATTAGACGATTGTCTATTAAGTGTTCTGGCCGCGTGCGCAAATACGCTTTTCCTCACAGGCTTGTCAAGTGTTACGTTTAGATAATTGCCATACGGAAAAGCATCTGCTATTTATAGCGACCTGATTTTTCCCCCAACACGGGGATCGATAGTGCGTGTTAAGGAGAAGCAACATGCAAGAAGGGCAAAACCGTAAAACATCGTCCCTGAGTATTCTCGCCATCGCTGGGGTGGAGCCGTATCAAGAGAAACCGGGCGAAGAGTATATGAACGAAGCCCAGCTGTCGCACTTCAAGCGTATTCTTGAAGCATGGCGTAATCAACTCAGGGATGAAGTCGATCGCACCGTTACACATATGCAGGATGAAGCTGCAAACTTCCCGGATCCGGTAGACCGTGCCGCTCAGGAAGAAGAGTTCAGCCTCGAACTGCGTAACCGTGACCGCGAACGCAAACTGATCAAAAAGATCGAAAAAACGCTGAAAAAGGTTGAGGACGAAGATTTTGGCTACTGCGAATCCTGCGGTGTTGAAATTGGTATTCGTCGCCTGGAAGCGCGTCCAACTGCCGATCTGTGCATCGACTGTAAAACGCTGGCAGAAATTCGCGAAAAACAGATGGCCGGTTAATAACCGCTATCTCAATACTGTAAAGGCGGGAGTCACTCCCGCCTTGTTACTATTGATATGTCTGAATCACACTATATCGGGCGCTTCGCGCCATCTCCCTCCGGTGAACTCCACTTCGGCTCGTTAATTGCCGCTCTCGGCAGCTACCTGCAGGCGCGCGCTCAGCAGGGTAAATGGCTCGTTCGCATTGAAGATATCGATCCTCCGCGTGAAGTTCCCGGTGCGGCAGAAACCATTCTGCGTCAGCTGGAACATTACGGTCTTCACTGGGACGGCGACGTACTCTGGCAGTCAAAACGTCACGATGCCTACCGGGAACGCCTGGCCTGGCTCTGCGAGCAGGGGCTTTCCTACAACTGTACCTGCACGCGTGCGCGTATTCAGAGCGTGGGCGGCGTCTATGACGGCCACTGTCGTACGCTCAACCACGGCCCCGAAAATGCCGCCGTGCGTTTGCGGCAGCGCGCGCCGGTGACGCACTTTAACGATTTACTCTCGGGCGTTATCCATGCCGATGAACGTCTTGCGCGTGAGGATTTTATTATTCACCGCCGTGACGGCCTGTTTGCCTATAACCTGGCGGTGGTAGTGGATGATCACTTTCAGGGCGTCACGGAGATTGTGCGCGGAGCTGATCTGGTAGAACCAACCGTGCGGCAAATATCGCTTTACCACCAGTTTGGCTGGACAGAGCCGGATTACATTCATCTGCCGCTGGCGGTCAATGAACAGGGTAATAAACTGTCAAAACAGAATCACGCGCCCGCCCTGCCAGACGGCGATGCGCGCCCTGTTTTGATCGACGCCCTGCGATTTCTCAACCAGAATGTAACCAGTGAATGGCAGGATCTGCGTATTGACGAATTGCTGGATCTGGCGGTTGCCAACTGGACGCTCAGGACTGTGCCAAAAATCCAGCATTCTCAAATGCGTTGCGCTGAGCTATGATTAGCCGCTTTTTTCATAACAAAACACACTACGAGGTGTACCATTTTTACCCGAGTCGCTAATTTTTGCCGTAAAGTGCTAAGCCGCGAAGAGAGCATGGCGAATGATGCTATTGCGCAAACCCACATGTCGGTTATTCCGCGTGAGCAGCACAATATTTCCCGCAAAGATATCAGTGAAAATGCCCTCAAGGTGCTCTATCGTCTGAATAAAGCAGGCTACGAGGCCTATCTCGTCGGCGGCGGAGTACGTGATTTACTGCTGGGCAAAAAACCAAAAGATTTCGACGTGACGACCAGCGCCACACCTGAGCAGGTGCGCAAATTATTCCGCAACTGCCGTCTTGTTGGCCGTCGTTTCCGTCTTGCTCACGTGATGTTTGGGCCGGAAATTATTGAAGTGGCAACGTTCCGTGGTCATCACGAAGCGGGCACAACCGATCGCACCACCTCCCAGCGCGGCCAGAACGGCATGCTGCTGCGTGACAACATCTTCGGTTCTATCGAAGAAGATGCTCAGCGTCGCGATTTCACTATCAACAGCCTTTACTACAGCGTGGCAGATTTCACCGTTCGTGATTACGTCGGCGGCATGCAGGACCTGAAAGAGGGTCTGATTCGTCTGATCGGCACGCCGGAAACACGCTATCGCGAAGATCCTGTGCGCATGCTGCGCGCCGTGCGTTTCGCTGCCAAGCTGAATATGCGCATCAGCCCGGAAACCGCAGAGCCGATCCCACGTCTGGCAACGCTGATTAACGACGTGCCACCCGCTCGTCTGTTTGAAGAAGCGCTGAAACTGCTGCAGGCGGGTTACGGGTTTGAAACCTACAATCTGCTGCGCGAATACAGCCTGTTCCAGCCGCTGTTCCCGACCATCACCCGCTACTTCACCGAAAACGGTGACAGCCCAATGGAGCGCATGATTGCGCAGGTGCTGAAGAATACCGACACCCGTATCCACAATGATATGCGTGTGAACCCGGCATTCCTGTTCGCGGCGATGTTCTGGTATCCGTTGCTGGAAACCGCGCAGAAAATTGCCCAGGAAAGCGGTCTGGCCTATTACGATGCATTCGCGCTGGCGGCAAACGACGTGCTGGATGAAGGCTGTCGCACGCTGGCGATCCCGAAACGTATTACCACCCTGGTACGTGATATCTGGCAGCTTCAGCTACGCATGTCCCGTCGTCAGGGCAAACGCGCCTGGAAGCTGATGGAGCATCCAAAATTCCGCGCCGCGTTCGATCTGCTGTCACTGCGTGCTGAGATCGAAAAGAATCAGGAACTGCAGCGTCTGGCGCAGTGGTGGGGTGAATTCCAGGTTTCTGCGCCGCCAGAACAAAAAGATATGCTGACGGATCTGGATGATGAACCCGCACCGCGTCGTCGCCATCGTCGTCCACGCAAACGTGCGCCACGCCGCGAAGGCAGCGCATGACCCTCGCGTATATCGCCATCGGCAGCAATCTGGCCTCTCCGCTGGAGCAGGTTAACGCTGCCGTTCAGGCGCTGGGTGAGATCCCACAGAGCCGGATCGTGACGGTTTCCTCTTTCTACCGTACACCGCCGCTGGGACCCCAGGATCAACCTGACTACCTGAATGCCGTCGTGGTGCTGGAAACCTTACTTAATGCCGAAACGCTGCTGGATAACACCCAGCGCATCGAACTGCAACAGGGGCGCGTGCGTAAAGCCGAGCGCTGGGGTCCACGAACGCTTGATCTCGACATCATGCTGTTTGGTCATCAGGTGATTAATACCGAACGTCTAACCGTTCCGCATTACGATATGAAAAATCGCGGGTTTATGCTCTGGCCGCTGTCTGAAGTCGCCCCTGACCTCTCCTTCCCTGATGGCGTCTCTCTGCAGGCCGTTCTCGAAAGCCTGAACGCAGAAAAACCTGCCCGCTGGTAATCCTGTTTTTTGCCGGTTAACCATCAAATATTTGTGGTTAATCGGTTGCCTAAAATCATTGTTCCCTCGAATGTTACTGTTAGAATGCGCAAAGATTCGCTTAGGCCATCAGGAAACAGTATGAAACCAACCACCATCTCCTTATTGCAGAAATGCAAACAGGAAAAAAAACGCTTCGCCACCATCACTGCATATGACTACAGCTTCGCCAAATTGTTTGCCGAAGAGGGTATCAACGTCATGCTGGTCGGAGATTCGTTAGGGATGACGGTACAAGGACATGATTCCACCTTGCCGGTCACGGTCGAGGATATTGCTTACCATACCCGCGCGGTACGCCGCGGTGCGCCAGCCTGCCTGCTGCTGTCCGATCTGCCATTTATGGCATACGCCACGCCGGAGCAAGCATTTGAGAATGCGGCAGCCGTGATGCGCGCCGGAGCCAATATGGTCAAAATTGAAGGCGGCGCATGGCTTGTTGATACCGTGAAAATGCTCACTGAGCGCGCCGTGCCGGTCTGCGGACACCTGGGCCTGACGCCACAATCCGTGAACATCTTTGGCGGTTATAAGGTACAGGGCCGTGGCGATGCGGCACAGACGCTGTTTGATGATGCCGTGGCGCTGGAAGCTGCAGGCGCACAACTGCTGGTTCTCGAGTGCGTTCCTGTTGAGCTGGCAAAGCGGATCACCGACGCGCTGTCGATTCCGGTAATTGGGATTGGCGCAGGTAACGTCACCGATGGTCAAATCCTGGTGATGCACGACGCCTTTGGTATTACTGGCGGCCATATTCCTAAATTTGCCAAAAATTTCCTCACTGAAGCGGGCGACATGCGCGCTGCGGTCAGGCAGTATATTGCCGACGTTGAATCCGGTGTTTACCCGGGTGAAGAACACAGTTTCCATTAAGGAGTCTCGTTGTGCTAATCATTGAAACCCTGCCGCTGCTTCGCCAGCATATCCGTCGCGCGCGTCAGGAAGGTAAACGTATCGCACTGGTCCCCACCATGGGCAACCTGCACGACGGCCATATGAAGCTGGTCGACGAAGCGAAAGCACGTGCAGATATCGTGGTGGTCAGTATCTTCGTTAACCCAATGCAGTTTGACCGCGCGGATGACCTGGTGCGCTACCCACGCACTCTGCAGGAAGATTGCGAGAAGCTCAAAAAGCGCCACGCGGACATCGTCTTTTCTCCGGCTCCTGCAGATGTCTATCCGCAAGGAACCGACGAAGCGACCTACGTCGACGTTCCTGGCATTTCAACCATGCTGGAAGGGGCAAGTCGTCCTGGTCACTTCCGCGGTGTTTCGACCATCGTCAGCAAGCTGTTCAACCTGGTGCAGCCGGATGTCGCCTGCTTCGGTGAAAAAGATTTCCAACAGCTGGCGCTGATCCGCAAGATGGTGGACGATATGGGCTATGACATCGAGATCGTCGGTGTGCCAATTGTGCGTGCGAAAGACGGTCTGGCACTCAGCTCCCGTAACGGTTATCTGACCGCCGAGCAGCGTAAGATAGCCCCGGGTCTGAGCAAGGTCATGAACAACATGGCCGAACAACTTCTTGCCAAAGAGTTGACTGCTGAAGAGATCATTGCCCTCGCAGAGCAGGCCCTGAACGATAAAGGATTCCGCTCTGACGACGTACAAATCCGTGATGCTGACACGCTGCTGGAGCTGACAGACGACAGCAAACGTGCGGTACTTCTGGTGGCGGCATGGCTCGGCCAGGCACGTCTGATTGATAATAAAGTGGTTGAGCTGGCGTAGTTTTATCACCCTCCCCTCTTTCACAAGAGGGGTTAACGCATGATTAAAGGTAAACGTAATGATTCGCAAAATGCTGCAAGGTAAGCTTCACCGTGTGAAAGTGACTCAGGCTGACCTGCACTATGAAGGCTCCTGCGCGATCGATCAGGATTTTCTCGACGCGGCGGGTATTCTGGAAAACGAAGCCATTGATATCTGGAACGTGAACAACGGTAAACGCTTCTCCACCTATGCGATTGCCGCCGAACGTGGCTCTAAAATCATCTCCGTTAACGGCGCGGCAGCACACTGCGCGGACGTGGGTGATATTGTGATCATCGCCAGCTTCGTGATGATGTCAGATGAAGAAGCGCGCCGCTGGCAGCCGAAAGTGGCTTATTTTGAAGGCGACAACGAAATGAAGCGCACTGCGAAAGCGATTCCGGTTCAGGTTGCCTGATCTTTTACGGGGCTGTACCATATCAACAGCCCTGTTTTTTTCTCATCAATACCGCTTGATTTTACCGTCTTTACCGAACATAAATTAATATTATTATTATGTATTTTATAAATATAATATATATAAAGTATTATTATTGGAACATTTAATAAAACCAAAAACACAGTCATTCCAAAAACATTACAACGCAATTAATCCTTTAAATTCAAATACAAAAAATCAATTAAGTACATCTTAATTAAACCTGAACTGTTACTAATTTTCATTTATTAAAAAACAACATTATATTTATCCAGCTTTATGGCTGACAACCATAAGTCGTTTTAATAATCTTATTTAATAAATGGATATTTTAAATATGTTCAAGAAAACTATTCTGGCCGCATCTGTGGCAACAATGGCAATGGGTTCAATATCAGCAATGGCTGATGATGTTGGCCTGATCACATTTGATGGTGCGGTTACTGACACCACCTGTGTTATCACCACCAACAACGGTGTTGATGCAAACAACGTCACCATCACCATGCCGGTTGTAAAAAAAGCGGATGTTGAAGGTACCACCGTTGACACTGGCGTGGGCTCTAAACAGTTCGAACTGCATCTGAGCAAGTGCCCGGATACAGTGACGAAAGCCTCTGCAACCTTCACCTCCCAACAGTTCGCTGAACTGTCCAACGGTACGCTGAAGACTGACTCAACCGTTGCGGGTCACGCAAATAACGTCGGTCTGGCTCTGTTCAACAACACGACCAGCAGCACCGATCGTATCAAAGTCGGCCAACCCAGCAACAACACGCAGAAAGTCACTCTGGCCTCTGGTTCAGGTGTCCTGTCTTACCGTGTGGCCTACGTGCCAGCCGCAAACTGGGTGGCAACAACAAACCCCGTATCTGCCGGTAAAGTTAGCAGCAATGTGACCTTTACTATGAGCTACGAATAACAGCCCGGTTTAACGCATGCGCTCACGGATGAGGTGGGCGCTATTTTTTAATGGATGAATAAAATGCGCCTTTCTAAAATCGCCATGACCGCTCTGCTTTTCAGTGCAGCCTTGTCAGTTTCTCACTCCGCTCTTGCGGATATCGTTATCTCCGGCACGCGCGTAATCTACCCGCAGTCCGCCAAAGACGTCACGGTAAACATGGAAAACCGTGGCAATAAGCCGTTGCTGGTACAAACCTGGCTGGACGATGGTCGTGATACCACAAACCCACAAGAGCTAAAGCTGCCGTTTATCGTGACGCCGCCGGTTTCCCGCGTCGATCCCGCCAAAGGACAGACCGTACGCATCACCTGGCTTGGTCAGGCCATGCCGCAGGACAAAGAAACCATGTACTGGTTTAACGTGCTCGAAGTGCCGCCGAAAGCCAAAGGCGCAGAAAGCGAAAACGTACTCCAACTGGCATTTCGCACACGCATCAAAATGTTCTTCCGTCCGGACGGCCTGAAAGGCGACCCATCTGTTGCTGCCGGCAAGCTTAAATGGTCACAGCAGAACGCCACGCTGGTGGCCCGTAATGATTCACCTTACTACGTTTCTATCGCCAAAATCGATGCCACTGTTAACGGTAAAAAGGTCCTGGTTGAACCGCACTATGTTGAGCCGTTTGCCAGCCAGACTTACACCATTAAAGAAGCCGCATCGGCTCGCATTAGCAAATTAACCTATGCCGCAATCAATGATTTCGGTGGCTCGGATATTCACGAAACCACGGTGAATTAAGCCATCGAATAATTAAAGCGTAATAAATACTTATTATTAGCAGCTAACGGATTAGTGATAGCAATGTTATTTCGCCATTCAATACTTTGTCTTGCCATATACGCCGCAATTCAGACCACAGCATTTGCTGAGGAGAAAAAGGTTGCGTCTGCCTCTGGTAGTGAAGAGGTCGAATTCAACGATCAATTCCTGTTTAATACAGGAAGCAATATCGACGTTAGCCGTTTTTCCAAAGGTAACCCTGTTGTTCCCGGTACGTTCAAAACACAAATTATTTTGAACGGACAAAAAAAATTGCTCACAGATTTCACATTTAAAGAGAATGGAACGCCGCGAGCAACGCCCTGTTTTACCCCCAAATTATTAATGCAGATCGGCATAAAAACGGATTATCTGGAAAATGCGTCAGCGGAAGATAAGACCGATGACGAAAAAAAGGATGTCTGTGTTGATATCAGCCATTCGTTAGCAGGGTCGTCATGGGATTTTAACGCGGGAAACCAGGAACTCAGCCTTGTTATACCGCAGATCTTTATTGAGCGACGTCCTTACGGCTATGTCGACCCGTCCTTATGGGAGAACGGCATCAATGCAGGGATGCTGTCTTACGATCTCAACGCCTGGCATACCGATGGTACAGACGGTTCACAAGATACTGCCTATGCCGGGTTGAAGTATGGTCTGAACATGGGTCCGTGGCGTCTGCGTTCCCGTGGCACACTCAACTGGGACCAGGATGAGGGGACCAGTTACTCCAGCCAGGATGTCTACTTACAGCGTGATATCACCGCGCTACGCGCCCAGTTTTTGGTGGGTGACTCCTATACGCGCGGCGACACCTTTGACTCGTTAAACCTGCGCGGTTTGCGTATGTATAACGACGATCGCATGTTACCAGGTGGTATTTCCACTTACGCCCCAACCATCCGCGGCGTCGCCAAAAGCAATGCCAAAGTAACGGTCTCACAGAGCGGCAATAAAATTTATGAGGGCACGGTTCCGCCTGGCGCTTTCGAAATTAACGACCTGAGTACCACCGGATACGGTAGCGATCTGGTGGTCACCATTGAAGAGTCGGATGGCAGCACCCGTACGTTTTCTATCCCCTACTCCTCCGTTAGCCAGTTACTGCGTCCCGGTTACAGCCGTTGGGATATCGGTGCGGGTGAACTTAATGACAAGGGTCTGCGCGATAAACCCCGTCTCGGCTACGCCACGGGCTATTACGGCCTGAACAATACGTTTACAGGCTATGCAGGCTTCCAGTACATGGACACCGGTTACGTTTCCGGCCTGTTGGGTATTGCCATGAACACCGGTATCGGTGCCTTCGCGCTGGATGTGACTCATTCAGACGCCGACGTGGATGGTCTGGGAACGCTCACCGGGCAAAGTTACCGTCTCTCCTGGAGTAAACTCCTGGAGGACACCAACACCTCCTTTAACGTGGCGGCCTATCGCTTCTCCACGAAAAACTACCTGACCCTGAATGACGCCGCCTCGCTGGCAGAAGATGTGAAATATCGTGACCGGGAGCGTAACCCGACTCATACCAGTGAAGACGTTTATAGCAGCTTCCAGCGTATGAAAAACCAGGTGCAAATTAACATCAGCCAGCCGCTTTCCTCCGGGAAAGAAAACTACGGCTCGTTATATGTCACGGGCAGCTGGCAGGACTACTGGACCGAATCGGGTTCCACCTCTCAGTATTCCGTGGGCTATAACAACGCGTTCTGGCTGGGAAGCTACAGTATTTCCCTTCAGCGCAGCTACGATGAGTACGGCGAGAAAGATGACAGTATCTATCTGAACCTGAGTATCCCGCTGGAAAACCTGCTTGGGCATAAAAATCCTCCGGGCGGGTTCAACACCGTCAACATGAGCGTGAACTCAGACTTCAAAAATAACACCGCGTACAACACCAGCGCGAACGGTAACACCGATGACTACCGCTTCAGTTACAGCGTCAACGCAGGCATCAGCCATTCCGACACGGGCGATCTCAGCCAGATAGGCGGCTACGGTAGCTATAACAGCGCATACGGTCCACTCAGCCTGTCTGCCTCGGCGTCAGACGATAGCAGCCAACAATATTCCCTGAGCTACAGCGGCGGGATGCTGGTGCATTCCGGCGGCATTACGCTGGCACCGGGCAGTATCGGCGATACCGACACCCTGGCGTTGGTCAGCGCACCGGGTGCGAAAGGAGCGCACCTTTCTGTGGGTGACGGCATTATCGGTAGCTCCGGCTACGCCATCATGCCGTATCTGTCTGCTTACCGTGAAAACACGGTCGGTATTGATATCTCGAAAATGGAATCTGACGTGGAAGTGAAAAACACCAGCACGGTTGCGGTTCCCCGCAGCGGTGCTGTGGTTCGCGTCGATTTTGAAACCGATCAGGGACGTTCGTTGCTGCTTGACCTTCATCGTTCCGACAACGGTTTTATTCCACTCGGGGCTGACGTCGTAAATGAAAAAAGCGTGTCCGTCGGTTCCGTTGGTCAGGCCGGTCAGGCCTATGTCCGGGGCATTGAAGATAACGGTACGCTGCGCGTGGTATGGGGTAATGAAGCCAGTTCATCCTGCACCGTAACGTATCACATTACGCCATCTGCCCAGAAAGTCGGCCTGACGACCATGCTGAGCAATCAGATTTGCCGTATGTAATACCTTTTATAACAGGGAGTTATTTTAATGAAACAAGCAATGTCACTTGTGCGTCCCGGCGCTCTGCTGGCGCTGGCGCTGAGCTCACAGGCAATGGCTGGTACTACAAATCTCGATGTCACCTTCACTGCTACCCTGCGTGAAACCACCTGCGATATGACAATCGAAGGGGGCACCGGTGATGGTCAAAGCAACACGATTCAAATCGGTACGGCGGGTAAGACATCGCTGGGGGATATCATCAACGGCGTTGATACCGTCACCGCACCATTTAAGCTCAAGATTACGGAATGCCCGACAAGTATAGCGGCAATAAAAACCACCGTCGCAGGGATCGCATCCACGGATATGCCGACGGCAATTAACAACGCCTCAACCACGGGCCCGGCGGCTTACATTGGGGTGACTATCGCCCGAGCGTCCGCACCGACCTCCATCTTTACGCCTAGACAGCAAGCGTCTGGTCTGGACCCAGGCAGAAATTAACGCCAAAGAAGTGGCGTTGCTCGCCCGTCTGGTACAAACCAAAAGCGGTAGCGCCACCACGGGTGATTTCAGCGCCCTTGCCACGTTTAACTTTACCTACGAATAAGCGAAAGGAAACGCATTCATGAAAACTAACTGGAATTCCGCCCTGATTGCCCTGACCGTTTCCGCCGGTCTTTATTCTGCAGGGGCCAGCGCCATTACCGGTACCACCAGCGTGCAGGCCACCTTCAAGTCGACCATTGGCGCAGGCACCTGCACAGCACAAATTCAGGATGCGGGGGGGCAACCTATCAGCACCCTGGGGTTTGGCGATGTATTCAAATCCGAAGTGGCAGCCAAGAGCCGCAGCGAGCCGTTTAAAATTGCCTTCACCAGCTGTGCTGGGGTGAAATCGGCTACCGTGCAGGCAATCACAGGTACGGGGGGAGCTTGCTCTGGTCCAAGCTCTGACGGTGACGCGTTCGGTTCACAGCATGGTGTCGGTTTTGAGGTCTGGAAAAATACCGTCGATACCGGGACGCTACTGAGCTGTAGCACCAAACCGGTTCAAAACGTCACCATCAGTGGTGCAACAGCCAATGTTGATCTGGCTGCACGTATCGTTATCGCCAAAACAAAAACGATTGCAGACGTGACCGCCGGTGACGTCACAACTCCCGTTACATTTGTTGTGACCTATCAGTAATACAGCGCAGGGGCAGAACAGCAATGTCGTACCAATCAACACAACGCGTTTTCAACAGATTTGTACTTCTGGCCGGACTTATAAGCTGGCATTGGTCTGCCCCATGCCTGTCCGCAGAGGCAGGCCTGGATGTAACGCTCAATGCCAATATTGTTGAAAATACCTGTCAGATCTCCATTCCGGGCGAGGGGAAAGTCCACCTGTCTACAGTGGGGAAAAGCTGGTTTTACAACACCGACGGGAGTTCACGCCTGCAGCCCACCGATGCAGCCTCCGGCACGGCGTTCACGGTGAAAGTGGAAAGTTGTCCGGGTGACAACACATCGATAAGCAAGATGAATTTCAGTTTTCAGCCGCAGACGAAACAGTGGCCTGCGGGCAGTAAGCAGATCTTTATTAATGAAACCCCGGTTACTGAAGGCGGTGCAGATAACACCGGTGTCGTTATTTTCTCAAAAGCCTTTAATACCAACGTATTAAATTCTGACGGTACCTCCAGTGTGAAATTAGATACCGGAACCGAGTGGGCAACGGAATATGATTTCTATGCTCGCCTGCAAAATACCGGCCCGGTGACATCAGGGAAAGTAACCAGCCGGGTCGTCGTCAATGCGACATACAACTAACCAAAACAGGGAGAATACGTTCATGCGTTTTAAAGGACATTTAGCAGGCACCGCCTGGGTAAAACTGTTTACCGCCGCGTTGCTGCTGGTACAGAGTTACGCATGGGGTGAATGTCATTTTGGGGCCAGGGGTGAGGGGGGGACGTCCACTATCATCAATACCGTTCCGGGTTCGCCTGTCTATTTTCATGAAGTCCCCCAGGGACAGTATCCATCTGATGGTATTGAGATTGGTGGTCCTTATAACGCCAGCCTGAGTCCTGCACTGTGGTCCCGATGTGACTCGGGTCAACAAGGGGATCAGATGTCGAACATCACCTACGACGCCATTGGTGGCGTAGATGGTGCTATGTGGCCGACAAATATCGAGGGGATTTACTACGCGGTCAGGGTTTATAGCGATAAAGATGATGGCTCATACTTTCAGGCGAGTTATGGTCAATGGCAAGACCTGCCTGTACATGCGAGCCAGGAAAGCGACAACTGGAAAATCCAGATTAAGCTCATTCAAATGAGCTCGTATTTAGGTAACGTCTCACATGCCACGGTAATCACGCCTAAGGAGTCCAAAAAAATCGGAGGAATGTCAATTGGCGGCCATACGGATAGTGATAACCAGCCCTGGTGGTTCGAAGTCACCCCATCGACCTTCAGCATCCCAATTGCCGCCTCAACCTGCCAGAGCACTGTCGTAAACAATGGGACGAACAATGTTGATTTTGGCGAAATTATGTTTTCCTCTATGAGGGATGGATATTTTCCGTACCAGACTTTTAATCTCCAGCTCACAGGCTGTAGTAATGTGGTTGCCATTAATTACCGGGTGTCGTCCAACAAAACGAATGGCGCTAGCGGATCGGGTATCCTTATGCTCAACACGCTGACATCGAATGCAGCTTCCGGCATTGGGGTGGAGATTGCACAACAATTTCCTGCGAACCCATCATTCGGACCGCTTATCAATGATAGCAGCTATATCTACGTACCTTTGCCACAGGCAGGTGCCAGTGCAAGCAACAGCCTTCCTTTTATGGTCTGGTTACGTAGAGATGGCACCCCACTTAAAGCCGGTGACTTTAAAGCCATCGCAACCTTTACCATTGATTATCTTTAATCACCCCTGCGGCTGGTTGCTGATCAGCCGCGACATGGTTTCCAGAGAATCCGTTCTGAGAATATACAGCCGCTTCAACAGGAACGGATTATCCCCTGGCTTCACTTTCCCCCGCACCGTCGTCACCGCCAGATGGAAACCGGCATCGTTCGCCGCTTTAACCGCGTTCTCGTTGTAGCCGCCAAACGGATAGGAAAGGTACAGAACATGTGGGTTGAACTGCGCCAGATCGCGCCGCGAGCGCTTAAAGTCGAACAAAATAACGTGGTAGCTGCGGCTCAGTAAAATCGGCTGATGGTTGTCATCCACACGGTGTAAAAAGTGCGTGTGTGACTGGATATCAAACACATCCTGCATCTGCTCCAGTTCCGACACACTCATAAACTGCAGGTATTTTGGTGCCCACTTCTGCGGATGACGTTTGATTCGTGACGAGATGATAAAGGCCGTCGCCTTAAACCCGTACTCTTTCAGGATCGGGTAAGCATAGCGGTTAACGGACTTCAGGCCGTCATCAAAGGTGAGCACCACCGCCTTCGCCGGCAGGTTTATTTTGTTTCGTACGTACCCTTCAAGCTGGTACATCGTCAGCGTGGTATAGCCCTGGTCGCGAAGCCTGGTCATCTGGTTACTGAAGGCACGCACGCTGGTTGTCGTGGAGGTATGACGAAAACGGGTGTTTTCCTCGTCACGTAAAATATGGTGATAAGTCATGACCGGAATACCGTGATCTTCCTGGGCATCCAGGCTACTGACCCACGCCAGACGGTTACCGATACGGATCTGGAACCAGGTCTGGTTCAGACGATCTTTAAGCTTGTTCAGGATCGGATAGCGAAGATTTGCACTTAATGTACCGAAAGGGGCGCTGCCGTTGTCGGCATCATTATAAACAGGGGTGTCTTTCCAGGTAACCAGGTTTTGATTGCTAAGGGGTTTGTTCAGGTCGCCCAGGCCATCTTCAACGCGCTGTTTTCCCTGAACCGGCTCCAGGTGCCCCTTGTCGATAAAACCCGTACCAAAACCGAAGCGAAATTCATAATAGTCTGCCGCTGCGGGTACCACAGCCAGGATCTGCCCCGCACGGACATTACCCACGTTGATCACATTGTTCCCCACCTGCGCCCAGATCGCCGCATCTTCGGTGGTTTGCATATATTGAGCAGGCAGCCTTTTCTGGCTTAATAAACTGGCTGAACTGACGCCGGAAACGAACACCAAAAGCAGGAGAAGAATACGCGTAAACATTATGTTTTTATCGGTACGGAAGAACTGATGTCATTGTAGCAAAAGCGACATCAATACCAATGTTTAATTCTTATACAGATCGTGAAGCAGGATGAAAGGTGGGTTTTTCTGCTGCTGATGCCATAAACTACTGACATCGGGGGCACCTTGCGCCACGATCGCATGACGAAACTCCGTGCTGCTTAATGATTCACGCTGCGGATACATTAACTCCAGCAATGGCAGGCTAATTCCGGAAATCACTTCACAGCAGTCATGCTTATGGCTCATTAAGGCGGCGGAACGATACGGCGCAGCGCCAGATTTATCGGTGAGAAAGATAACGCCATCGCCGGTGTCGGTTTCATGCAGGGCATCACACATCATTCGGCCAAGCATATTGGTGCTCAACCCTCGCCAGTAATTAACCGCGCGACACTGCACCAGCGGGCCAAACCTGGCTTCAAGCTTTAGCAACATATCCTGTGCCTGTTCATCGTGGCAGGTGATGACCCATCCCAGCATAGCTCTCTCCTTAGCAGGCGAGTAGTTTAGCGGAGTGATGGTGAATTTACGGTGATAACTGTCAAAGAAAAGCGCCCGGCATACGGAAGGTTGCCGGGCAGAAGGTTAGCTGCGCAGCCCGCGGCCACGCTGGATCAGATACCAGCACAGCAGGTAGAAAGCGATGATAAACACCGCCAGTACCGCCACGGTGGTGAACAGTGGCACGTCAGTAATGCCGAGGAAACCAAAGCGGAAGCCGCTGATCATGTAGACAATCGGGTTCAGGTGGGACAGCGCCTGCCAGAATGGCGGCAGCAGCGTCAGGGAGTAGAACACCCCACCGAGATACGTCAGCGGCGTCAGCACGAAGGTCGGGATCAGGCTGATATCGTCAAACGTTTTCGCAAACACCGCATTCAGCAAACCGGCCAGCGAGAACAGGATCGCCGTCATCAGCAGCGTCAGCGCCACAAACAGCCACGAGTGTACCTGGAACGGTACAAAGAACAACGAAATCGCCGTTACCAGGATCCCCACGCACAAAGCACGCGCCACGCCACCGCCCACGTACCCGGCGATGATGACGTGCGTCGGTACGGGTGCCACCAGCAGCTCTTCAATGTTGCGCTGGAACTTGGCGCTAAAGAACGATGATGCCACGTTAGCGTAGGCGTTAGTGATCACCGCCATCATGATCAAACCCGGCACGATAAACTGCATATAGGTGAAACCGTGCATCTCACCAATGCGGGAACCAATCAGGTTACCGAAGATGATGAAGTAGAGCGTCATGGTAATAACCGGCGGTACCAGGGTTTGTACCCAGATACGCATAAAACGGGTGATCTCTTTCGCCCAGATGCTTTTCAGCGCGACCCAGTAAAGATGCGTCATGCCTTGTCTCCTTGTTTATCCTGCACCAGAGAGACAAACAGCTCTTCCAGTCGGTTCGCTTTGTTACGCATACTTAATACCTGAATGCCCTGGGCACTCAACTGGGAAAAGACGCTGTTGATGCCCTGCTCTCTCAGCACTTCCACTTCCAGCGTGGAGGTATCCACCAGACGATACTGGTACCCTTCCAGCTCCGGCAGCGGGCTTTTCGGTGCCAAATCCAGAATAAAGGTTTCTGATTTCAGCTTGGAAAGCAGATCTTTCATCGAGGTGTTTTCCACCAGCTCACCGCGCTGAATGATGCCGATGTTGCGGCACAGCATTTCCGCCTCTTCAAGGTAGTGAGTGGTCAGAATGATGGTCGTGCCTTTGTCATTGAGATCCTTCAGGAACCCCCACATTGAACGACGCAGTTCGATATCCACGCCTGCGGTCGGTTCATCCAGGATTAACAGTTTTGGCTCATGCATCAGGGCGCGGGCAATCATCAGGCGGCGCTTCATGCCACCGGATAACATCCGCGCACGTTCGTTACGTTTTTCCCACAGATCCAGCTGTTTAAGGTACTTTTCGCTACGGGCAATCGCCTCTTTACGCTCTACACCATAGTACCCCGCCTGGTTGACAACAATCTGCTGTACCGTCTCGAACGGGTTGAAGTTGAACTCCTGCGGTACCAGCCCCAGCTGGCGCTTGGCGTTGACCACATCTTTTTCCAGGTCGTAACCAAACACGCTCACCCGGCCAGAGCTCTTGTTAACCAGCGAACTGATAATCCCGATGGTGGTAGATTTTCCCGCCCCATTCGGCCCCAGAAGCGCATAGAAATCACCCGCTTCTACTTTGAGATCTATCCCGCGTAGCGCCTGAACGCCGCCCGGATAGGTTTTCTTAAGCTGCTCAAGCTCCAGTGCAATCGCCATGAATTAAACTTACCTATAGTTCTGACACACGTTGTGTAGTTTCATTAAAAGTCGGGTTACCCTATAGTAGCGCAACGCAATCACTTGGTTACAGGTCGTTAACCTCCATGAATGACATAGATACACTCATCAGCAACAATGCACTATGGTCAAAAATGCTGGTGGAAGAAGACCCCGGATTTTTCGGGAAGCTGGCACAAGCGCAAAACCCGCGCTTTCTATGGATTGGATGTTCCGACAGCCGCGTTCCGGCAGAGCGCCTGACCGGCCTCGAACCGGGTGAACTGTTTGTTCACCGCAACGTCGCCAACCTGGTGATTCATACCGATCTTAACTGCCTTTCTGTTGTTCAGTATGCCGTTGACGTTCTGGAAGTCGAGCACATCATCATTTGCGGCCACTACGGCTGCGGCGGCGTGCAGGCGGCGGTTGAAAACCTGGAGCTGGGGTTAATTGATAACTGGCTACTGCACATCCGCGATATCTGGTTCAAACATAGCTCACTGCTGGGCGAAATGCCGCAGGAACATCGTCTCGACGCGCTGTGTGAACTGAACGTCATGGAGCAGGTTTATAACCTGGGGCACTCCACCATTATGCAATCGGCCTGGAAACGCGGACAGAAAGTGTCCGTCCACGGCTGGGCGTACGGCATTCATGATGGTTTGCTGCGTAACCTGGAAGTGACCGCCACTAACCGTGAAACGCTGGAGCAGCGCTACCGTTCGGGTATTGCAAACCTCAAACTCAAGCACGTAAACCATAAATAAGTGCCCGTAAAAAAGCCGGGTGGCGGCTACGCCTTACCCGGCCTACGTTTTCTCCCTCTCACTGTGAGAGAGGGCCAGGGTGAGGGCACCAGACCACACCCAACGAGTATTACTCGTCCAGCAGCACCACTTTCCCGACATACGGCAGATGGCGATAACGCTGCGCGTAGTCAATGCCATAACCCACAACGAACTCGTCAGGAATGGCGAAACCGACATATTCCACAGGTACCTGCACTTCACGACGGCTTGGTTTATCCAGCAGGGTACAAATGGCCAGGGATTTCGGTTCACGCAGGCTCAGGATCTCGCGCACTTTAGAGAGCGTGTTGCCAGAGTCGATGATGTCCTCAACGATCAACACATCTTTGCCACGAATATCTTCATCCAGATCTTTCAGGATTTTCACATCACGGGTTGTGGACATGCCGCTGCCGTAGCTGGAGGCGGTCATAAAATCGACCTCATGTGACACCTGCACTTCACGGCACAGGTCTGCCATAAACATGAAAGAGCCACGCAGAAGACCCACCAGCACCATTTCGCTGCCGCTGTCCTTGTAATGTTCGGTGATTTGACGACCCAGTTCGGCGATACGCGCTTTGATCTCGGCTTCCGGGATCATCACTTCAACAGTATGTTTCATATTACTAACCATATGATTTTAATGAAAATCTCTCAATGCGGATGAATCATCTTCCAGCATCGATACGCAAGCTCGCCATTATACCAGCAAATGGATAACCCTGGCGTATGAGTTATAAAAAGCAATTTTTGTGATTCCGATCACACTTGCTAATACCTATAATTAATTGCTAGCAAATAATTAACAAAACTGACGAGTACATTTTCTATGGCTGAAACAAAAACTCAACAGTCGCGTCTACTGGTGACACTAACAGCGCTATTTGCCGCCTTTTGCGGCTTGTACCTGTTAATCGGTGGCGTCTGGCTGGTCGCAATTGGCGGTTCCTGGTACTACCCGATTGCGGGCCTGGTTATGCTTGGCGTAACCGTCCTGCTCTGGCGCAGAAAGCAATCTGCACTGTGGCTTTATGCTGCCCTCCTCCTCGCAACCATGATCTGGGGCGTCTGGGAAGCCGGGTTCGACTTCTGGGCACTGACGCCACGCAGTGACATTCTGGTGTTCTTTGGTATCTGGCTGATTTTGCCGTTTGTCTGGCGTCGCCTGATTGTACCGTCCAGCGGTGCCGTAGCAGCGCTCGTTGTCGCTCTGCTGATCAGCGGCGGTATCCTGACCTGGGCCGGTTTTAACGACCCGCAGGAGATCAAAGGTACGCTCAATACGGAATCAACGCCTGCTGCAGCCATCTCTCAGGTCGCTGACGGAGACTGGCCGGCCTATGGTCGTAATCAGGAAGGTCAACGCTACTCCCCGCTGAAGCAAATCAACGCGGATAACGTTAAAAACCTGAAGGAAGCCTGGGTATTCCGTACCGGCGACCTGAAGATGCCAAACGATCCGGGTGAACTGACCAACGAAGTGACGCCGATTAAAGTCGGTGACATGCTTTATCTGTGTACCGCCCACCAGCGTCTGTTCGCGCTTGATGCCGCCACCGGTAAAGAGAAATGGCACTTCGATCCACAGCTGAATGCCAACCCGTCCTTCCAGCATGTCACCTGCCGTGGCGTCTCTTACCACGAAGCGCGTGCCGATAATGCAAGCCCTGAAGTGGTGGCCGACTGCCCTCGCCGCATTATGCTGCCGGTGAACGATGGCCGTCTGTTTGCCGTCAACGCAGAAACGGGCAAGCTGTGCGAAACCTTTGCCAACAAAGGTATCCTGAATCTGCAGACCAACATGCCGGACACCACGCCGGGTCTGTATGAGCCAACTTCACCGCCGATCATCACCGATAAAACCATTGTGGTTGCCGGTTCGGTAACGGATAACTTCTCTACCCGCGAAACCTCTGGCGTTATCCGTGGCTTCGACGTGAATACCGGTAAACTGCTGTGGGCCTTCGACCCGGGTGCGAAAGATCCAAACGCGATCCCCTCAGACGAACACACCTTTACCTTTAACTCGCCAAACTCCTGGGCACCGGCTGCGTATGACGCGAAGCTGGATCTGGTCTATCTGCCAATG
Source organism: Enterobacter sp. RHBSTW-00901 (assembly GCF_014103115.1). Taxonomy (NCBI): domain Bacteria; kingdom Pseudomonadati; phylum Pseudomonadota; class Gammaproteobacteria; order Enterobacterales; family Enterobacteriaceae; genus Enterobacter; species Enterobacter sp. RHBSTW-00901. The sequence continues at coordinate 3,716,989 of NZ_JABXPB010000001.1, read as the reverse complement.
GGCGTGACCACGCCGGATATCTGGGGCGGTAACCGCACGCCGGAGCAGGAGCGTTATGCGAGCGCCATCGTGGCGCTGAACGCGACTACCGGTAAGCTGGTCTGGAGCTATCAGACCGTTCACCACGACCTGTGGGATATGGACATGCCATCCCAGCCGACGCTGGCAGATATTACCGTTGACGGTAAAACCGTTCCGGTGATTTATGCCCCGGCGAAAACCGGTAACATCTTCGTGCTGGATCGCAGCAACGGTAAACTGGTGGTTCCGGCTCCGGAAAAACCGGTTCCGCAAGGCGCGGCAAAAGGCGACTACGTCAGCAAAACGCAGCCATTCTCTGACCTGAGCTTCCGTCCGAAGAAAGACCTCAGCGGTGCAGACATGTGGGGTGCCACCATGTTTGACCAGCTGGTGTGCCGCGTGATGTTCCATCAGTTGCGCTATGAAGGCATTTTCACTCCGCCATCTGAGCAGGGTACGCTGGTCTTCCCGGGTAACCTGGGGATGTTCGAGTGGGGCGGGATCTCCGTTGACCCGAACCGTCAGGTGGTGATTGCTAACCCAATGGCCCTGCCGTTCGTGTCTAAACTGATCCCACGTGGCCCGGGCAACCCAATGGAACCGCCGAAAGACGCGAAAGGTACCGGTACAGAATCCGGTATTCAGCCGCAGTACGGCGTACCGTTTGGCGTGACCCTGAATCCGTTCCTGTCACCGTTTGGCCTGCCGTGTAAACAGCCTGCCTGGGGTTATATCTCCGGTCTGGATCTGAAAACCAACCAGATCGTGTGGAAGAAACGTATTGGTACACCACAGGACAGCATGCCGTTCCCGATGCCGGTTCCGGTACCGTTCAATATGGGTATGCCAATGCTGGGTGGCCCAATCTCTACCGCCGGTAACGTGCTGTTCATCGCGGCGACCGCAGATAACTACCTGCGCGCGTACAACATGACCAACGGTGAGAAACTGTGGCAAGGCCGTCTGCCCGCGGGTGGACAGGCAACGCCGATGACCTATGAAGTGAATGGCAAGCAGTACGTTGTCATCTCAGCGGGCGGTCATGGTTCGTTTGGCACGAAGATGGGCGACTATATTGTCGCGTATGCATTGCCTGACGAAGGCAAATAAAAGCAAAACGGCAACGAAAGTTGCCGTTTTGAGTGTTTGTCCCCTCTCCCTGTGGGAGAGGGTCAGGGTGAGGGCATCAGGCCGCACCTGCTTTAAACCGTGAATCCCAACATCATCCCCGTATCTTCATGCTCCAGCAGATGGCAGTGCGCCATATAGGCAAATTCTTTCGGTGCCTCATGGTCGAATTTCACCAGCACCTCACTGACTCCACCTTCAACCCTTACCGTATCTTTCCAGCCCGCGCGATGCGCAACGGGTGCATTACCGTTCTCCGAGAGAATGCGGAACTGCGTACCGTGAATATGGAATGGATGCAACATCATGTCGCCAACACCGGAAATAACCCAACGTTCAAACTGTCCCTTTGTGGCAGCAAACATCGGCGTGTTCATGTCAAACGCTTTGCCGTTGATCCGGTTGGCATTGTGGAAATCGAAGCCATGATCGCCGTGGTTCATGTTCCCCATGCCGCCCATTTTCCCGTGATCCATATTCATGTGGCCCATCATCTGCCCGTGCTGCATACCCGCCATCGCCTGATTGCCGTACTTCTCCATCAGCGCCTGCATCCCCATCATGTCGAGCATTGGATCCATTGAGAGCTGCAGCGTGCGCTGGGTTAAGCCCTCAAGTGAAGGCAAGGCCGGGAGCGTGCTTAGCGTATCCGGCAGCGTACCGGAGGCGGCAATCTGCAGCGGCTGAATGCGCAACACCGGGTGAGCCTTATCAAAGGGTGCGACGGCCATCCCCATCTGGCTCACCGGCAGCGTGACCAGGTCAAACGATTTGCCATCACTGATATCCACCAGCACCTCGAATCGCTCGCCCATCAGCATCGGCAATTCGTTCACCTTAACCGGCTCAGGCAGTAGCCCGCCGTCACTCGCCACCACGTACAGCGGACGTTTATCGCTGGCAGCAAAATTCAGCGAACGCGCATTACACCCATTGAGCAGACGTAAACGCAGCCAGCCTTTCGGGGCGGCATGCTGCGGGTAAATAGCGCCGTTAGTCAGCAGCGTATCGCCAAACCAGCCTACCGCCGCGCTCATCACATCCAGCTGATAATCAATCTGACCGTCTGCAGTGAATTTCTTGTCCTGAACAATGACCGGGATATCGTCAATGCCCCACTGTTTCGGCAGGCGCAACAGGCGGCTTTCATCATCTTCAATCAGTACCAGACCGGCCAGCCCCATCGCCACCTGATGGCCCGTTTTTCCGTGCTGATGTGGGTGGAACCAGCAGGTCGCTGCGCGCTGGTTGGGGGTAAAGGTGACGCTACGCTTATCACCAGCCTTGATGATCCCCTGCGGCCCACCATCAACCTCCCCCGGCACTTCCAGACCGTGCCAGTGCAGCGTAGTCTCTTCTGCCAGCGTGTTGTGGATATCAACCGTCACGGCGCTCCCCTTGCGTAGCTGGATGGCCGGGCCAAGCAGGCTACCGTTATAACCCCACGTTGTAGCGTTATGCTTACCAAAGGTCGTTTTACCGGACTGAACAACAAGCTGAATGCGGCTACGGGCATCAGCGGTGAGTAATTCGGGAATCGGTAAGGTGGGTCTGTCAGCCGCAAAAACCGCACGACTCCACAGTGGTAATGCACTGGCAACCCCCAGCGCAGCGGAATATTTCAAAAAATCACGACGTTGCATGTTCATTTCCTTATTTCCTGCAGGCGATATTTTGAGCATAAACCCTCCCCTTACCGGAAGGTCAAGTAAAGCGGTAATAATTAAAGATCGTCGCCCTGGCATCAAGTATGCTAACGTTAATTTTCCGTGATGCAGTGGTAGAAGCAATGAAGACGTTTTTCAGGACAATTTTGTTCGGCAGCCTGATGGCAATGTGTGCGAACAGCTATGCGCTAAGTGAAAACGAAGCGGAAGATATGGCCGATTTAACGGCAGTTTTTGTATTCCTGAAAAACGATTGTGGCTACCAGAATTTACCCAACGGGCAGATTCGTCGCGCACTGGTCTTTTTTGCCCAGCAGAACCAATGGGATCTCAGCAACTACGACAGCTTCGACATGAAGGCGCTCGGTGAAGACAGCTACCGCGATTTAAGCGGTATTGGCATCCCCACTGCAAAAAAATGCAAAGCGCTGGCTCGTGATTCACTCAGCCTGCTCGCCTACGTGAAATAACCTTCCCGACGCCCCTGTTGACCGCTATAACCGTGAACCCACGGTTATAGTTAGCTATGCATGTTGCGCCCAATTCTCTGGGGTAACGAATGTTAACAAAGGAGGTGTCAACTCATGACCGATAACCCGGTATGGCATGAAACGCTGCATGACCAGTTTGGTCAATACTTTGCCGTCGATAACGTGCTTTATCACGAGAAAACCGATCATCAGGATCTGGTCATCTTCGAGAACGCCGCCTTTGGCCGCGTGATGGCACTGGATGGCGTGGTGCAAACCACCGAGCGCGATGAGTTTATCTATCACGAAATGATGACCCACGTACCGCTACTGGCACACGGGCACGCGAAGCACGTTCTGATTATCGGCGGTGGCGACGGTGCCATGCTGCGCGAAGTGTCCCGTCATCAATCCATTGAAACCATCACAATGGTGGAAATTGATGCAGGCGTCGTCTCCTTCTGCCGCCAGTATCTGCCCAACCACAGCGCCGGTAGTTATGACGATCCGCGCTTTAATCTGGTCATTGATGATGGCGTCAACTTCGTTAATCAGACCACGCAAACCTTTGATGTGATTATCTCCGACTGCACTGATCCTATCGGCCCTGGCGCATCGCTGTTTACCTCTTCTTTCTACGAAGGCTGTAAGCGTTGCCTGAAACCAGGGGGGATCTTTGTGGCGCAAAACGGTGTTTGCTTCCTGCAGCAGGATGAAGCCCTCGACAGCCACCGCAAGCTGAGCACTTACTTTAGTGACGTCAGCTTCTATCAGGCCGCTATTCCGACCTACTACGGCGGGATCATGACTTTCGCCTGGGCGACCGATAACGAAGTGTTGCGTCATCTCTCCACCGGAATTATTCAGGCCCGTTTCCACCAGGCCGGTCTTCAGTGCCGATACTACAATCCGGCTATCCATACTGCCGCATTTGCCTTGCCGCAGTACCTGCAAGATGCGCTGTCCTCTAAGGGGGTGAGCTAATTGAAAAAGCTTAAGCTGCATGGCTTTAACAACCTGACCAAAAGCCTGAGTTTTTGTATTTACGATATCTGCTATGCCAAAACCGCAGAAGAGCGCGATGGGTATATCGCCTATATCGATGAACTCTACAATGCCAATCGTCTGACCGAGATCCTGTCAGAAACCTGCTCTATTATCGGCGCAAATATCCTGAATATTGCCCGTCAGGATTATGAGCCACAGGGTGCCAGCGTGACGATTCTGGTCAGCGAAGAGCCGGTCGACCCTAAGCTTATCGACAACACCGAACATCCAGGCCCACTGCCAGAGGCCGTCGTGGCCCATCTGGATAAAAGTCACATCTGCGTGCATACCTACCCTGAAAGCCATCCTGAAGGCGGTCTGTGTACCTTCCGCGCAGATATTGAAGTCTCTACCTGTGGCGTGATTTCGCCTCTTAAGGCGCTGAACTACTTAATCCACCAGCTGGAATCCGACATCGTGACCATTGATTATCGTGTGCGTGGTTTCACCCGTGATATCAACGGCATGAAACACTTCATCGACCACGAGATCAACTCCATCCAGAACTTTATGTCCGATGATATGAAGGCGCTGTACGACATGGTGGACGTGAACGTGTATCAGGAAAACATCTTCCATACCAAGATGTTACTTAAGGAATTCGACCTTAAGCACTACATGTTCCATACCAGACCGGAAGATTTGAGCGAAGAAGAGCGCAAGGTCATCACTGACCGGCTCTGGAAAGAGATGCGCGAAATCTACTACGGCCGCAATATTCCGGCCGTGTAAAACGGACCCGGAGCAGGGATGCTCCGGGGTGTTATTTCTGTTTCATGAACTCACGGTACGCAGCCACCACTTTGAGGAAGTCTTCAACGCCGCACAGCGACAGGCTCTCTTCGTCGTAGTAGCTCATCCCCTCTTCCATCTCATCGCCCGAGAATTCAAGCTGGTTGGCACGCACCATCACCTCTTCGCCGTCCATCCACAGCGTATATTCGTGTCCGGCACGCTGCCAGGATCGCTCACTGCCTTTTACCGTCTGCGCAGCCTGTTCCACTTCATCAAGTAACGCGAGGTTCTCTTTCACCTCTTCGTTAAACCAGTGTCCAACGGCTTCGTGGCCCATCGACATACGCACTTTCACCACTCCGGTGATGTCGCGCAGAAATTCGTAATCCATAGTATTTTCCTCTGCAAAGCCATTACGTTAATTATCGCAGCAGAGAGGAAGAAAAAAAGCGTGGGAGGTGGGAGGAATGAAAATAAAAAGTGAGAGCAAGACCCTGCGGCCTGATGCCCTCACTCCTGCCCTCTCCACGGGAGAGGGTGAAAACACGAAAAACCGTCTCTACAGAGACGGTTTTGCTGTTTATACCGCGGTCTGGAAGATAACCCCGTCAGCCTTCTCGGTGTACTGAGAGAGCTGGTCGAAGTTCAGATAGCGGTAGGTATCCACCGCCGTCTTATCAACCTGAGCGATATAAGTCTGGTACTCTTCCGGCGTTGGCAGTTTGCCAATCAGCGCGGCAACCGCCGCCAGCTCCGCAGAGGCCAGATAAACGTTAGCACCGGTACCTAAACGGTTCGGGAAGTTACGGGTAGAGGTGGAGACCACCGTCGCACCGTCGGCTACACGCGCCTGGTTACCCATACACAGGGAACAGCCAGGGATTTCAATACGCGCACCGCTCTTACCAAACACGCTGTAGTAACCCTCTTCAGTCAGTTGAGCAGCATCCATACGGGTTGGCGGAGCCACCCACAGACGGGTTGGCAGCTGGCCTTTGTGGGTATCCAGCAGCTTACCAGCCGCGCGGAAGTGACCGATGTTGGTCATGCATGAACCGATAAACACTTCGTCAATCTTGTCGCCCTGAACATCAGAGAGCAGACGCGCATCGTCAGGATCGTTTGGCGCACACAGGATTGGCTCTTTGATATCCGCCAGATCGATGTCGATCACCGCCGCGTATTCTGCGTCAGCATCGGCTTCCAGCAACTGCGGATCTGCCAGCCATTTTTCCATGCCCTGGATACGACGCTCCAGCGTACGACGGTCGCCGTAGCCTTCTGCAATCATCCACTTCAGCAGCACGATGTTAGAGGTCAGGTACTCTTCGATTGGTGCCTGGTTCAGCTTGATGGTACAGCCCGCAGCTGAACGCTCAGCAGAAGCATCAGTCAGTTCGAACGCCTGTTCTACTTTCAGGTCCGGCAGACCTTCAATTTCCAGGATACGACCAGAGAAGATGTTCTTCTTACCTTTCTTCTCAACGGTCAGCAGGCCCTGTTTGATGGCATACAGCGGAATTGCGTGAACCAGGTCGCGCAGGGTGATACCCGGCTGCATTTTGCCTTTGAAGCGCACCAGAACCGATTCCGGCATATCCAGCGGCATCACGCCGGTCGCAGCAGCAAACGCCACCAGACCAGAGCCCGCCGGGAAGGAGATACCAATCGGGAAACGGGTATGGGAGTCACCACCGGTACCTACGGTATCAGGCAGCAGCATACGGTTCAGCCAGGAGTGGATAACACCATCACCCGGACGCAGGGACACACCGCCACGGTTCATGATGAAGTCTGGCAGCGTATGGTGTGTAGTCACGTCAACCGGCTTCGGATATGCCGCCGTGTGACAGAATGACTGCATCACCAGGTCAGACGAGAAGCCCAGGCACGCCAGGTCTTTCAGTTCGTCACGGGTCATTGGGCCAGTGGTATCCTGAGAGCCTACGGAAGTCATCTTCGGCTCGCAGTATGCGCCCGGACGGATACCGGTTACGCCGCACGCACGGCCCACCATTTTCTGCGCCAGAGAGTAACCACGGTTGCTTTCTGCCACATCTTTTGCATGACGGAATACCGTGCTGTGCGGCAGACCCAGCGCTTCACGCGCTTTGGTAGTCAGGCCACGACCGATGATCAGCGGGATACGGCCACCGGCACGGACTTCGTCAACCAGTACATCGGTTTTCAGCTCAAAACTTGCCAGCAGTTCGTTGGTTTCGTGGTTACGCACTTCACCTTTGAACGGGTATACGTCAATCACGTCGCCCATGTTCAGGTCAGAGACGTCGACTTCAATCGGCAGTGCGCCCGCATCTTCCATCGTGTTAAAGAAGATGGGTGCGATTTTGCCGCCGAGGCACAGACCGCCGCCGCGCTTATTTGGCACGTGCGGGATATCATCGCCCATGAACCACAGCACGGAGTTAGTTGCGGATTTACGGGAAGAACCGGTACCGACAACGTCACCCACGTAAGCCAGCGGGAAACCTTTTTTCTGCAACGCTTCAATCTGCTTGATTGGGCCGACCACGCCAGGCTGATCCGGCTCGATACCTTCACGGGCGTTCTTCAGCATCGCCAGCGCGTGCAGAGGGATATCCGGGCGAGACCATGCATCCGGTGCCGGAGAAAGGTCATCAGTGTTGGTTTCACCCGTCACTTTAAAGACGGTAACGGTGATTTTTTCAGCCAGCGCAGGACGGTTCAGGAACCATTCTGCATCAGCCCAGGACTGCATCACCTGCTTCGCGTAGACGTTGCCCGCTTTCGCTTTTTCTTCCACATCGTAGAAGTTATCAAACATCAGCAGCGTTGAAGAGAGCGCTTTTGCGGCAATCGGTGCCAGCGTGTCGTTATCCAGCGCGTCAATCAGCGGATGAATGTTGTAACCGCCCTGCATGGTGCCGAGCAATTCAATCGCTTTTTCAGGAGTTACCAGTGGGGAGGTGGCTGCGCCTTTGGCAATGGCAGCAAGGAAACCGGCTTTTACGTAGGCCGCTTCATCTACACCAGGCGGTACACGGTTGATCAACAGATCTAACAGGAATTCTTCTTCGCCCTTAGGCGGGTTCTTCAGCAGCTCGACGAGCGCGGCCATTTGGGTTGCATCTAAAGGTTTGGGTACAATCCCCTCGGCGGCACGTTCTGCTACGTGCTTACGGTATTCTTCTAGCACGACGGTTCTCCTCGCTCTCATTGTCATATGCGGCGGACGTTCTCTTCACGCTCCTGTGAGACAGCAGTTTGTAGGGTAAATGCCCGATACCGCGTCGGGCAGCATAGCAGGATTTCTGCACAGTGTTAATCCGTTTACAAAAAAGCAACATTAAAAAATTTGCTGAATCGTTAAGAGTGGTATAGCGGGAAGGCGAGGCGAATTTTGGGCACAAAAAAACCGCCTGACAGCGGTTAATTTGTTGCCTTGCGGTGGTAGCACACCGGGCTGGCAGATTTGCGGCAAAACCCCAACGCAGCGAATTTTGCTCTCCTGCGTATAGACTTGCAAGGTGATTTTTTCATTCTGCGCAGCGCTTTCCCGTTTTGAATGAAAGATTATGTAAATGCATTTTTCCCCTTCTTCATACCCTTTGAATCCACTACTCTTCTCATCGGCCTGCTTCGCTGGTGTAGCAGCCAGTCACCGGGCCCGGGAGCAGTTCCGTAATCTACGTGGCAAAACCCCAATTTGCCAGGTTCTGCCTTTCCCGGTGAAGAACGAACCCGCGTAGCCTGTACAGGAACGCACGCAATAGAGATGCGAATCACTGCGCTGATCGTTGTGACGGGTTTACTGCTTACCGCACTGCACGGTGGCTGGAACATATCCGACATCACGGTGCTGTTTGTCGTCAACCTCGGCAACTAGCTGCTGGCCGCTCGCAAGAGCGGCCTTCTGAATATCCCGGCGGCTTTTCAACTATCAGATATAATTGTGTAATAAATGCTCACACTCTTTATCCGGATACACCGCGTGGTTTCCCAATAAAAGTCAAAACTGCAAAACACGGGTGAACAATACTCGCAGCAACAGGAACGCCTTACGGCGCAGCACTTGTCTCGTTGGAGTCATTCTATGAAGTTGCCCTTTAAGCCACATCTGCTTGTCCTTCTGTGCAGTGCCGGGCTGTTTGCCGCCTCTGGCGTCATATTTGTCAAAAGCCGTGCAACGGAGCCCACCGCTCCTGCCCCGGTTGCACAACAACCTTCGGCACCGGCTCCCGTTGCCACACCGGCACCAGCCGCACAAGCCGCCCCGGTTGCGCCGCCAACGTACAGTGCAGCGCAAATCGATCAGTGGGTGGCCCCCATCGCGCTCTACCCGGATGCGCTACTGTCGCAAATTTTGATGGCATCGACCTATCCGTCAAACGTTATCCAGGCCGCGCAGTGGTCAAAGGATAATCCTAAGATGCAGGGTGATGCCGCCATTCAGGCCGTTGCCAGTCAGCCGTGGGATCCCAGCGTGAAGTCGCTGGTTGCGTTCCCTCAACTGATGTCGCTCTTGGGTGAAAATCCGCCGTGGGTACAAAATCTGGGTGATGCTTTCCTCGCGCAGCCACAAGACGTGATGGATTCGGTTCAACGTCTGCGCCTGCTGGCTCAGCAAACCGGTGCGTTACAATCGACGCCGCAACAAACTGTCACCACCGTGACAAAACCCGCTCCTGCTAAAGCCGCAACCAGCGAGTCGACAACAACAAGTACAAGTACAAGTACAACCACCACGACAAACCCAACGGTCATTAAGATCGAATCTGCCGGCCCGCAGGTGGTATACGTCCCCACCTATAACCCCAATACGGTTTACGGTACCTGGCCAAACACCGCCTATCCACCAACCTATCTCCCCCCAACGCCCGGTGAGCAATTTGGCAATAGCTTCGTGAACGGCTTAGGTTTCAGTCTGGGTGTCGCGACAACCTACGCTATCTTCAGCAACATCGACTGGGATGACGACGACCATCATGATGATGACTGGGATCATCACGGCGGCTATAACCGCAACGGTGATAACAACATCAATATCAACGTTGATAATTTCAATAAAATCAGTGGGCAACGCCTGACGGACGCCAACCGGACCTGGCAGCATAACCCGGCCTATCGCGAGGGCGTGCCATATCCAAACAATCAGCTCAATACCCGCTTCCACTCCACGAATACGGCAACGGGACTCAGTTCGACGCAGAAGACACCGGTCAACCGTGACAGCCAGCGTCAGGCTGCGATGAACCAAATGGAAAAATCGACGGGCAAAACATTCCCTCAGACAGCGCGCCCGGGAACCAAAGACGCACAGCGCCAGGCTTCCAGCCAACAGCTACAGCAGATTTCCCAGCGTAATAACTACCGTGGTTACGACACCAAACCTCAGACCGCGAAACGAACCAACACCCAGCAACGAGAGAATCGCCAGACCACAGCCCAGAGACAGGAGAAACGGGTTTCGCAAACAGCGCAACAGCGTAACCCTCAACAGCGGAATATTCAGCAGCGAACCAGCCAGCCGCGTGCTAACGCGCTAAGCGGCAACGACAGCCGCTCCGCCAACTGGCAAGCGCAACAGCAGCGAGGTGCGCAAAGCCGACAGATGTCTGCCCGTAATCAACAGCCACGGCAGATGTCCTCTGGTCGGGCTGAACACCGCGAATTCCGTCATCGTTAAGAGAACCGACATGAAAAGTAAATTACTCAGTGGAATGGTGTTGTTCATGGTTTCGGCCACCGCGATGGCACAGCAATCCTTCAGTACGCCAGACAAGGCAACCGATGCGCTGGCAAACGCCATCAGTGGGCAAAATGAAAATGCAATGAACAACCTGCTCGGGGAAAACTGGCGCGATTTCCTGCCGCCTGAAGGGGTCGATCCTGATGCCGTTGATCGCTTCCTTCGCGACTGGAAAGTTCGTCATAACACCGTCATCGACGGCGATACGGCACATCTTGTTGTCGGTGACGGCGACTGGCAACTGCCGATCCCGGTTATCAAGACCTCTTCCGGCTGGCAATTTGATATGAAGGAAGCTGCCGAGGAGATCCTGACCCGTGAGATCGGGCGCAACGAGCTCGCGGCTATCGAAGCGTTACACGCCTATGTGGATGCTCAGCAAAGCTATTTTGCGATGAACCAGACGTACGCCCGGAAAATTGTAAGTTCTGAAGGGAAAAAAGATGGCCTGTACTGGCCTGCATCACCGGGTGAGATGCCCAGCCCGCTTGGCCCGGCATTCAGCCCGAAAGAGCCGGGGGCCGGTTATCACGGATACCGTTTCCGCATCCTGCCGGATAAAAACGGCTTTGCCATGGTGGCCTGGCCAGTCAGCTACGGCCAGACGGGCGTGATGAGCTTTGTGATAAATCAGGACGACAAGGTATACCAGGCCAATCTTGGCAGCGAGTCACAGCAGAAAGCACAAGCGTTAACATCGTATAGCCCTGATAAAGCGTGGCAACCCGTCACGCCATAAAGCGGAATGGGTTCCTGAAGGCAAAAAAAACGCCTCCGAAGAGGCGTTTAGCAAGCGTTAAGAAACTTATTTCTTCTTCGCTTTGGCGTTTGGCAGGTCGGTGATGCTACCTTCGAACACTTCTGCCGCCAGGCCCACAGACTCGTGCAGAGTTGGGTGAGCGTGGATGGTCAGCGCGATGTCTTCAGCGTCACAACCCATTTCGATAGCCAGACCGATTTCACCCAGCAGCTCGCCGCCGTTGGTACCAACAATCGCACCACCGATCACACGGTGAGTCTCTTTGTCGAAGATCAGTTTGGTCATACCGTCTGCGCAGTCGGAAGCGATAGCACGGCCAGAAGCAGCCCACGGGAAGGTGGCGGTTTCGTAGCTGATGCCTTTCTCTTTCGCTTCTTTCTCAGTCAGACCAACCCATGCAACCTCTGGCTCGGTGTACGCGATAGATGGGATCACTTTCGGATCGAAGTAGTGCTTCATGCCCGCGATAACTTCAGCGGCAACGTGACCTTCGTGAACACCTTTGTGTGCCAGCATTGGCTGACCGACGATATCGCCGATAGCAAAGATGTGCGGCACATTAGTGCGCAGCTGTTTGTCAACACGGATGAAGCCACGGTCGTCCACTTCCACGCCAGCTTTGCCTGCGTCGAGGTTTTTACCGTTCGGCACACGACCGATAGCCACCAGCACGGCGTCGTAACGCTGTGGTTCTGCAGGGGCTTTTTTGCCTTCCATAGAAACGTAAATACCGTCTTCTTTCGCTTCAACGGCAGTCACTTTGGTTTCCAGCATCAGGTTGAATTTCTTGCTGATGCGTTTGGTGAAGACTTTAACGATATCTTTGTCAGCAGCAGGGATAACCTGGTCGAACATTTCAACCACGTCGATCTCTGAACCCAGCGCATGGTACACGGTACCCATTTCCAGACCGATGATACCGCCACCCATAACCAGCATACGCTTAGGTACGGATTTCAGCTCCAGCGCATCGGTGGAGTCCCACACGCGTGGATCTTCATGAGGAATGAACGGCAGCTGAATCGGACGAGAACCTGCCGCGATGATCGCGTTGTCGAAGTTGATCACGGTTTTACCGTTCTCACCTTCCACTTCCAGGGTGTTCGCGCCGGTGAATTTACCCAGACCGTTTACCACTTTCACTTTACGGCCTTTGGCCATACCCGCCAGACCACCGGTCAGCTGAGTGATAACTTTCTGTTTCCAGGTACGAATTTTGTCGATATCGGTTTTCGGCTCGCCGAAGACGATACCGTGTTCAGCCAGTGCTTTGGCTTCTTCGATAACTTTCGCTACGTGCAGCAGCGCTTTAGAAGGGATACAGCCTACGTTCAGGCAAACACCACCGAGGGTGCTGTAGCGTTCTACGATTACGGTTTCCAGACCTAAATCAGCGCAACGGAAGGCTGCAGAGTAACCTGCCGGGCCTGCCCCAAGTACCACGACCTGAGTTTTGATTTCAGTACTCATCATGACCTCTTATTGATTTCCGGCGGTCCAGGTACTTGTCGCCCTTCATCCACCGGGACGTTCTATCCGCCCGCAGTTTACAAAATTGTTAACAATTTTGAAACAACAAACGGCTCACGAATTATCGCTTTCGCCAATAACCTCACAAACACCATGAGATTAACAGAAAAAAGCCGGCCGATTGGCCGGCTTTTCGATTACATCACCAGGCGGCGAATGTCGCTCAGGGTGTTGTTGATGATGGTGATGAAACGCGCACCATCAGCACCGTCGATCACGCGGTGGTCGAAGGACAGAGAGATTGGCATCATCAGACGCGGCATGAACTCTTTGCCATTCCATACCGGCTCCATCGCAGACTTGGACACACCGAGGATTGCCACTTCCGGCGCGTTCACAATCGGTGCGAAGTGGGTCGTACCCAGGCCACCGATGCTGGAGATGGTGAAGCAACCGCCCTGCATTTCGCCAGCAGTCAGCTTGCCATCACGCGCTTTTTTGGAGATCACGGTCAGTTCACGGGACAGCTCAGTGATGCTCTTCTTGTTCACGTCTTTGAAGACCGGAACAACCAGACCATTTGGCGTATCAACCGCAACACCGATGTTGATGTATTTCTTCAGCGTCAGCTTCTGGCCATCTTCGGACAGGGAGCTGTTGAAGCGTGGCATCTGCTCAAGAGCAGCAGCAACGGCTTTCATGATGAAGACCACTGGGGTGAATTTCACGTCCAGTTTACGCTTCTCAGCTTCGGCGTTCTGCTGTTTACGGAACGCTTCCAGATCGGTGATATCGGTTTTGTCGAAGTGCGTAACGTGCGGGATCATCACCCAGTTACGGCTCAGGTTAGCACCAGAGATTTTCTGGATACGGCCCAGTTCCACTTCTTCGATTTCGCCGAACTTGCTGAAGTCCACTTTCGGCCACGGCAGCATGCCCGGGATACCGCCACCAGTGGCAGCTGCAGGAGCCGCTTCAGCGCGTTTCACCGCGTCTTTCACGTAAGCCTGAACGTCTTCGCGCAGGATACGACCTTTACGGCCCGTCCCTTTCACTTTCGCCAGGTTAACGCCGAATTCGCGCGCCAGGCGGCGGATCAGCGGAGTGGCGTGGATGTAAGCGTCGTTTTCAGCGAATTCAGATTTGCCTTCCGCTTTTGCAGCAGGTGCCGCAGCGGGTTTAGCAGCCTGAGCCGGTGCAGCAGCAGGTGCCGGAGCGGCAGCGGTAACCGGAGCTGCCGCAGGCGCAGCGCCTTCCACTTCGAAGACCATAATCAGCGAGCCGGTAGACACTTTGTCGCCAGTGCTGATTTTGATCTCTTTAACAGTACCCGCGAATGGCGCTGGCACTTCCATAGAAGCCTTGTCGCCTTCAACGGTGATCAGTGACTGTTCAGCGGCAACTTTGTCGCCCACTTTCACCATCACTTCGGTCACTTCAACTTCGTCACCGCCGATGTCTGGTACGTTAACGTCTTTCGCGCCACCAGCAACAACTGGTGCAGCGGCTGCCGGAGCAGCGGCCTGTGCAGGCGCAGCAGCAGGTGCAGCACCCGCCACTTCGAAGACCATAATCAGCGAGCCAGTAGACACTTTGTCACCGGTGTTGATCTTAATCTCTTTAACAGTACCTGCGAACGGAGCCGGCACTTCCATAGAGGCTTTGTCGCCTTCTACGGTGATCAGCGACTGCTCAGCCGCAACGGTATCGCCCACTTTCACCAGGATTTCAGTGACTTCAACTTCGTCACCACCGATGTCAGGCACGTTAACGTCTTTCGCTGCCGCGGCAGCTGCTGGTGCAGCAGCGGCCGGAGCGGCTTTCTTCTCTTCCTGCGCAGGTGCAGCAGCTGCTGCACCGTCGGCGGAATCGAAAATCATGATCAGTTTGCCCGTCTCGGTTTTATCGCCAACAGAGACTTTGATCTCTTTAACGATGCCAGCCTGAGGAGACGGGACTTCCATAGAGGCTTTGTCGCCTTCTACGGTGATCAGCGACTGTTCAGCTTCAACTTTGTCGCCCACTTTGACCAGGATCTCGGTGATTTCAACTTCATCAGCCCCGATGTCCGGTACATTGATTTCGATAGCCATTATTCTTTTACCTCTTACGCCAGACGCGGGTTAACTTTTTCTGCATCGATGTTGAATTTAGTAATTGCTTCAGCAACCACTTTCTTATCGATTTCGCCACGTTTAGCCAGTTCGCCCAGTGCTGCTACAACCACGTAAGAAGCATCAACTTCGAAGTGGTGACGCAGGTTTTCGCGGCTGTCAGAACGACCGAAGCCGTCAGTACCCAGTACGCGATAATCATCAGCCGGTACGTAAGTACGAACCTGCTCAGCGAACAGTTTCATATAGTCAGTAGAAGCAACCGCTGGAGCGTCGTTCATCACCTGAGCGATGTACGGAACGCGCGGAGTTTCCATTGGGTGCAGCATGTTCCAGCGCTCACAATCCTGGCCATCACGTGCCAGTTCAGTGAAGGAGGTTACGCTGTACACGTCAGAACCTACACCGTAGTCGTTCGCCAGGATCTGTGCGGCTTCACGTACGTGACGCAGGATAGAGCCGGAGCCCAGCAGCTGAACTTTACCTTTGCTACCTGCAACGGTTTCGAGTTTGTAGATACCTTTACGGATACCTTCCTCAGCACCTGCAGGCATCGCCGGCATGTGGTAGTTTTCGTTCAGCGTGGTGATGTAGTAGTAAATGTTCTCTTGTGCTTCACCGTACATACGGGTCAGACCGTCGTGCATGATGACAGCCACTTCGTACGCGTAAGACGGGTCGTAAGAGATACAGTTAGGGATAGTCAGAGACTGAATGTGGCTGTGACCATCTTCGTGCTGCAGACCTTCACCGTTCAGGGTCGTACGACCGGAAGTACCACCTACCAGGAAGCCGCGAGCCTGTTGGTCGCCAGCCTGCCAGCACAGGTCACCGATACGCTGGAAACCGAACATGGAGTAGTAGATGTAGAACGGGATCATCGGCAGGTTGTTGGTGCTGTAAGAGGTCGCAGCAGCCAGCCAGGATGCGCCTGCACCCAGCTCGTTGATACCTTCCTGCAGGATCTGACCTTTCTCGTCTTCTTTGTAGTATGCAACCTGCTCACGGTCCTGCGGGGTGTACTGCTGGCCGTTCGGGCTGTAGATACCGATCTGACGGAACAGACCTTCCATACCGAAAGTACGCGCTTCGTCAGCAATGATTGGAACCAGACGATCTTTGATCGACTTGTTCTTCAGCATCACGTTCAGGGCACGAACGAAAGCGATAGTGGTAGAGATCTCTTTGTTCTGCTCTTCCAGCAGTTGAGAGAAGTCTTCCAGCGCTGGCAGTTCCAGCTTCTCGGTGAAGTTAGGCTGACGAGCAGGCAGGTAGCCTTTCAGCGCCTGACGACGTTCGTGCAGGTACTTGTGCTCTTCAGAACCTTCAGGGAAGGTGATGTAAGACAGGTTTTCTACCTGCTCATCGGTCACTGGCACGTTGAAACGGTCGCGGATATAACGCACGCCGTCCATGTTCATTTTCTTAACCTGGTGAGCGATGTTTTTACCTTCTGCGGTATCACCCATGCCGTAACCTTTGATGGTGTGGGCCAGGATTACAGTCGCTTTACCTTTGGTTTCCTGCGCTTTTTTCAGTGCAGCGTAGACTTTCTTCGGATCGTGACCACCACGGTTCAGGGCCCAGATCTGCTCGTCAGTCCAGTCTGCAACCAGTGCTGCGGTTTCAGGATATTTACCGAAGAAGTGCTCACGAACGTAGGCACCGTCTTTGGATTTGAAGGTCTGGTAGTCACCGTCAACGGTTTCGTTCATCAGCTGGATCAGCTTACCGCTGGTGTCTTTACGCAGCAGCTCATCCCAACGACCGCCCCACATCACTTTGATGACGTTCCAGCCAGCACCTGCGAAGATGCCTTCCAGTTCGTTGATGATCTTGCCGTTGCCGGTTACCGGACCATCCAGACGCTGCAGGTTACAGTTGATGATGAAGCACAGGTTGTCCAGCTTCTCACGGGTGGCGATGGTGATCGCACCTTTAGATTCTGGCTCATCCATTTCGCCGTCGCCCAGGAAGGCATAAACGGTTTGCTCAGAGGTATCTTTCAGACCACGGTGTTCCAGATATTTCAGGAATTTAGCCTGGTAGATCGCACCAATTGGGCCCAGACCCATAGAAACGGTCGGGAACTGCCAGAATTCTGGCATCAGTTTAGGGTGCGGGTAAGAAGACAGACCTTTACCGTGAACTTCCTGACGGAAGTTGTTCATCTGCTCTTCAGTCAGACGACCTTCCAGGAATGCACGTGCGTAGATGCCCGGAGAAATGTGGCCCTGGAAGTACACCAGATCGCCGCCATCTTTCTCGTTAGCCGCACGGAAGAAGTGGTTGAAGCACACGTCGTAAACGGTCGCAGAAGACTGGAAGGATGCCATGTGGCCGCCCAGTTCCAGGTCTTTCTTGGATGCGCGCAGAACGGTCATGATGGCGTTCCAGCGGATTGCAGAACGAATGCGACGTTCCAGATCCAGATTGCCCGGGTATACCGGTTCGTCTTCAACGGCAATCGTGTTTACGTAGTTGTTAGCCCCTGCACCTGCAGCAACCTTCACGCCGCCTTTACGGGCTTCTGAAAGCAGCTGATCAATCAGATACTGAGCACGCTCAACACCTTCTTCACGGATGACCGATTCGATCGCCTGTAGCCAGTCGCGAGTTTCGATCGGATCCACGTCATTTTGGAGACGTTCTGACATGGGGGTATTCCTTATCTATCTAATACGTTGATTTGTCTGGAACCTGTCCCATTGCATTTTCGCCAGAAAACACAATAAGACAGGTTCTGCGTTTAGTTGCCGCGCTCTAAAAAAACCTGGCGCTTAATCCTTTCGTTGCTGTATGCGGCGAAGTGAACGTTCGCGGCGCGATTGTTCACGGCTACGGTCCAGCAAGATTTCCTCAATGAAAGCCAGATGTCGGTGCGACGCTTCGCGCGCCTGCTCCGGTTCCCCGGCCATTATCGCCTCGAATACTCGGGTGCGATGGTTGCTTACCAGTGGGAGCATGTCCCGACGGGCATACAACAATTCAAAATTCTGACGAACGTTCTGGGCCAGCATCGGCTCCATGCAGCGTAGCAGATGGAGGAGCACCACATTGTGTGCCGCTTCGGTGACGGCAATCTGGTACTGGACGACGGCATCGGACTCGGCGTCTAAATCGCCGGACTGCTGTGCCCGTTCAATGGCCTGATGCAGCTCGCGGATACGCACGCGGTCTTCATCAGTGCTGCGAAGGGCGGCGTAATAAGCCGCAATACCTTCAAGCGCGTGACGGGTCTCTAGCAGGTCAAACTGGGATTCAGGGTGGTCAGAGAGAAGTTCTACCAGCGGATCGCTGAAGCTCTGCCACAGGCTATTTTGCACAAAGGTTCCGCCGCCCTGGCGACGAAGCAGCAAGCCCTTCGCTTCGAGACGTTGGATCGCCTCACGCAGAGAGGGGCGGGAAACGTCGAACTGTTTGGCCAGTTCGCGTTCAGGCGGAAGTTTCTCACCTGGGCGCAGTGTCCCTTCGAGAATTAAAAACTCCAGCTGCTGCTCAATCACATCAGATAGTTTTGGTTGGCGAATTTTGCTGTAGGCCATATTCCCTGTCTTACGCCTTTTTGCCCGGAGTCAATTGGTCTTACCAATTTCAAGTTCGTATCGCTAAAGTAACAAAGTATTCACCTTCTGTCCATATTGGTTTTGATTGAAATCAGTAAACCCTGCACATTTTAACAACCTTACAGAAATAACATTTCAAAAATGTAACTTCACACAAATGAATTGATTACCCACAAAGAGGCAGTTTTAACCATAATGAAACGAGGGATTTTGCAATCTGAAGCGATTCAACAACGCAAATAATGAAAATTCGCCCACTTACGGGGCATTTCTATTCTATAGGTTGGGGTAGGTACGGATAACGGGACAATTTACAAATGCTTTCTTTTTATTCAACTCGTCATCACCCCTTCATAAAGCAGGTGCATTCGCTCGCACTTATCACTATTCTGGCGTCAACGGAAGTCATCTCCGATTATTTCGGCAATATTAACCGTAAAGAAATAAATACAGAAAATGGACTTTCATAATTACACACGCACAGCGTGAACATAACAACCACACACGAGGTTTCATAATGGAAGGTCAACAGCACGGCGATCAGCTAAAGCGCGGCCTTAAAAACCGCCACATACAGCTCATCGCATTGGGCGGTGCTATCGGTACCGGCCTGTTTCTGGGAAGCGCATCCGTTATTCAGTCAGCCGGTCCGGGCATTATTTTGGGTTACGCTATCGCGGGTTTCATTGCCTTTCTGATCATGCGTCAACTGGGCGAAATGGTGGTGGAAGAGCCTGTAGCCGGTTCGTTCAGCCACTTTGCCTATAAATACTGGGGCAGTTTTGCCGGTTTTGCATCAGGCTGGAACTACTGGGTTCTGTACGTTCTGGTGGCGATGGCCGAGCTGACCGCCGTCGGGAAATACATCCAGTTCTGGTACCCGGAAATCCCAACCTGGGTTTCTGCTGCGGTGTTCTTCATTATCATCAACGCCATTAACCTGACCAACGTAAAAGTGTTCGGTGAAATGGAGTTCTGGTTTGCCATCATCAAGGTGATTGCCGTTGTGGCGATGATCATCTTCGGCGGCTGGCTGCTGTTCAGCGGCAACGGCGGCCCGCAGGCCACGGTGCGCAATCTCTGGGAGCAAGGCGGGTTCCTGCCTCACGGTATGACTGGCCTGGTGATGATGATGGCGATCATCATGTTCTCCTTTGGCGGTCTGGAACTGGTGGGGATCACCGCCGCAGAAGCGGATAACCCGGAGCAGAGCATCCCGAAAGCCACCAACCAGGTTATCTACCGTATTCTGATCTTCTATGTGGGCTCACTGGCGGTTCTGCTCTCCCTGCTGCCGTGGACGCGCGTCACCGCTGACACCAGCCCGTTTGTCCTGATCTTCCACGAACTGGGCGATACCTTCGTGGCCAACGCGCTCAATATCGTCGTCCTGACAGCGGCACTTTCCGTTTACAACAGCTGCGTATACTGCAACAGCCGTATGTTGTTTGGTCTGGCTCAGCAAGGTAACGCGCCGAAGGCGCTGCTCAACATCGATAAACGTGGCGTGCCGGTGAACACCATTATCGTGTCGGCCATTGTTACCGCGCTATGCGTGCTGATTAACTACCTGGCACCGGAATCCGCCTTTGGCCTGCTGATGGCACTGGTCGTTTCTGCTCTGGTGATTAACTGGGCGATGATCAGCCTGGCGCACATCAAGTTCCGCCGCGCCAAGCAACAGCAAGGCGTGACCACCCGCTTCCCTGCCCTGTTTTATCCACTGGGTAACTGGGTTTGCCTGCTGTTCATGGCAGCGGTTCTGGTCATCATGTTGATTACCCCGGGTATGGCGATTTCCGTTTACCTGATCCCGGTCTGGATTGCGGTGCTCGGCGTGGGTTATCTGGTTAAACAGAAAAACCAAAACGCGGTGAAAGCCCACTAATCTCCCTCCCCTGTGCCCGCGAATGTGGGTACAGGGTGTTGTTACCTCCCTCACAAATTCACGCCAACAGCTCATTTATCCATATCACCGCCTCTATACTGCAACGCATATATTCGCGTGCCAGCGTTTAATTCTCTCCATACCGTAACCCGGAGAGCTGCCAATGGATAACAACAGACTGTCAGTAAAAGAAAAGATCGGCTATGGGATGGGCGATGCAGGATGCAACATCATCTTCGGTGCCATCATGTTGTTTGTTAACTATTTTTATACAGATATTTTTGGCCTGGCACCTGCACTTGTGGGTGTGCTTCTGCTTTCAGTTCGTGTGATTGACGCCGTCACTGACCCCATCATGGGGGCAATTGCCGACCGGACCCGCAGTAAATATGGCCGCTTTCGACCCTGGCTGCTGTGGATTGCCCTCCCCTATGCCCTGTTCAGCATTCTGATGTTCACCACGCCAGAGTGGAGTTATAACAGCAAAGTTATCTATGCCTTTGTCACCTACTTCCTGCTCTCGCTGACCTATACGGCCATCAACATTCCGTACTGCTCGCTGGGTGGCGTAATCACCAACGATCCGAAAGAGCGTGTGGCGTGCCAGTCTTACCGGTTTGTCATGGTGGGCATTGCCACACTGTTGCTTTCACTCACGCTGCTACCAATGGCAGACTGGTTTGGAGGAGAGAACAAAGCCAAAGGCTACCAGATGGCGATGACCGTGCTGGCGCTGATTGGCACCTGTATGTTCCTGTTCTGCTTCGCCACCGTGCGCGAGCGCGTGCGTCCGACGGTACAGACTCACGATGAGCTGAAAAACGATCTCAAAGACGTGTGGAAGAACGATCAGTGGGTGCGCATTCTGCTGTTGACGTTGTGCAACGTCTGCCCGGGCTTTATTCGCATGGCGGCAACCATGTATTACGTCACCTGGGTGATGGGTCAGAGTACGCATTTCGCCACGCTGTTTATCAGCCTCGGTGTGGTGGGGATGATGCTCGGCAGTATGCTGGCAAAAGTGCTGACCGACCGCTGGTGTAAGCTGAAAGTGTTCTTCTGGACCAACATTGTGCTGGCGATTTTCTCCTGCGCGTTCTACTTCTTCGACCCGAAAGCCACAGTCACCATTGTGGTGCTCTACTTCCTGTTGAACATCCTGCACCAAATCCCGTCGCCACTGCACTGGTCGCTGATGGCGGATGTCGATGACTATGGTGAGTGGAAAACCGGGAAACGAATTACCGGGATCAGCTTCTCCGGTAACATCTTCTTCCTCAAGCTGGGGCTGGCAATTGCCGGTGCAATGGTTGGCTTCCTGCTCTCCTGGTACGGTTACGACGCCGGTGCGAAAGCGCAAAGTGCGGATGCCATCAACGGGATCGTGCTGCTGTTTACCGTTATTCCGGGTGTGGGCTACCTCATCACGGCGGGCGTGGTGCGCCTGCTGAAGGTAGATCGCGAGACCATGAAACAGATTCAGGATGACCTGGAAAAGCGTCGCACTAACTACCGCGAACTCAATGATTACCAGGCGGCGTTAAGAACAGAACCTAAAGGAGCACCACATGCATAGCTGGCCAAACCCGTTCATCGAACAACGCGCCGATCCGTATATTCTTTTTCACGAAGGGTATTACTACTTTATCGCCTCGGTTCCTGAATATGACCGCCTGGCGCTCCGCCGTGCCGGTTCACTGGACGGACTACGACGTGCCGACGAGGTGGTCGTATGGCGTAAACCTGACACCGGCCCAATGAGCCAGCTTATCTGGGCACCGGAACTGCATCATATCGACGGCAAGTGGTACATCTATTTTGCGGCCACACACACCCAGGCACTCGACACGCTCGGGATGTTCCAGCACCGCATGTTTGCTCTGGAATGCGCCGACAGCGACCCACTCACCGGCAAGTGGATGGAAAAAGGGCAAATCCAGACGCCGTTCGACACCTTTGCACTGGACGCCACCACCTTTATACACCAGGGCAAACGCTGGTACCTGTGGGCGCAAAAAACCCCGGATATCGCCGGTAACTCCAACCTCTATCTCTGTGAAATGGAGAACCCCTGGACGCTTAAAGGCGAACCGGTGATGCTCAGTAAACCGGAGTATGACTGGGAGTGCCGCGGTTTTTGGGTCAACGAAGGTCCGGCGGTGCTGATGCATGGTGACAAACTGTTTATCAGCTACTCCGCCAGCGCGACCGATGAGAACTACTGCATGGGGTTACTGTGGATAGACAGGAACGCCGACCCGCAAAACCCGACAAACTGGCATAAAACCTCACACCCGGGATTTGTCACCAGCGACGAAAACCGCCAGTATGGACCAGGCCATAACAGCTTCACTCAAACGCCGGAAGGGGAAGATGTGCTGGTGTATCACGCACGTAACTACACTGAAATTGAGGGCGACCCGCTTTACGATCCGAATCGCCATACCCGCCTGAAGCTCATCCACTGGGATGAAAACGGGATGCCTGATTTTGGCATCCCGCCTGCTGATACGCTTTAACCGCTACGGCGCGCTGGCTTAAACCAGCGTGCCGTAAATGGTCAGCAGCGCCACCACAACCACCACGACAAACGATGTTTTCTTCGCCATCGAGACGGCAGATTTTGGTGTTTCAATCTTGTCGGTATGCGGCTCGCGCGCCAGAGAGAACTGCGCCAGGCGCGTTAACACCTGGTATTGCGACGTATGGCGGTCGGTAAGGGACACGAACCACGCGGGCAGCGCTTTTTCACCGTGACCAATTAGCGCGTACACCACACCAACCAGGCGTACCGGAAGCCAGTCAAGCACATGCAGAATGGCATCAATACCGGCCTGCAGGCGCTCATGCGGCGTAAGATAACGGGCAAGCCAGGTCTGCCAGGCGCGCAGGAAGGCGTACCCCATCAGCAAAACCGGCCCCCACGGGCCGCCCACCACGAACCAGAACAGCGGTGCAAGGTAGAAGCGGAAGTTAATCCACAGCAGGGCATTTTGCAGCTCACGCAGAAACTCACGTTCATTGCAGTCCGGCGGGACGCCGTGGATCATGGTTAACTCACTCGCCATTGCGCTACGCGCATGGGCATCATCATGGGATGCGGCTTTCAGATACGCGTGGTAGTGCAAACGAACCTTGCCCGCCCCAATGCACAACACGCCGAGCAGGATCCACAACACCAGCAACGGCACGTTGAAAAAGAGGCCATGAAGTGACCGCAATAGCAGGAACGTAATGGCCATTACACCTGCGGTCATCAGCAACGTACGCAGCATGGAAAAATGCGTAATCCGGCGGAAAAGCACCTCCAGCCGGTGATCCAGTTGCCAGTGCTCACCGAGTTTGAACAGACGTTCAGCGATGATAACCAACAGCATGGTAAACAACGTCATGTTATCTCCTTACTCAGACGAAGCGCTCAGCAAGGCGCGAAACCGGGCCCAGTCAAACGCCGGGCCGGGGTCGGTTTTTCTTGCTGGGGCGATATCACTGTGCCCCGTTATGTTCTCAGCAATGGCGGGGTACAACCCAATCAATGCACGTGTCACACACACCAGTTGCTGATACTGTGCATCGGTGTAGGGCGTCGTGTCAGTACCTTCCAGTTCAATTCCAATGGAGAAATCATTGCAGCGCTCGCGTCCCTGATAAACCGATACACCCGCATGCCAGGCGCGCTTATCAAAAGGAACATACTGAACAACTTCACCATCGCGACGGATCAGACAGTGAGCCGACACGCGCAGATGCGCAATTTCAGCAAAAAAAGGATGGGCATTGGGATCTATCGTTCCCGTGAATAGCGCATCGATCCACGGGCCACCAAACTCACCTGGCGGGAGACTAATATTATGAACCACCAGCAGTGTGGGCTTTTCATCCTCCGGGCGGCAATCGTGGTGCGGCGAGGGCACATGCCGCGCATCCACCAGCCATCCGTTTTCTAACAACATGCTGGAACTCCTTATGTATGGTGCTGTTACTCGGTTCAGAGTAGCATGTTTCAATATTATGATTCGTTACCAATTTGGAGTTTTATCATGCCGCCTCGCCGCTACAACCCCGACCACCGACGTGAAGCGCTTCTGGAACGTATTAATATGGATATTCCGGCAAGCGTTGCCCATGCTCTGAAAGAAGATCTGGGCGGTGACGTTAACGCCGACAAAGATATTACCGCACAATTATTGCCAAAAGAGACACACTCGCACGCCGTGATTATCACCCGCGAAGACGGCGTTTTTTGTGGTAAGCGCTGGGTTGAAGAGGTCTTTACTCAACTGGCCGGCGACGATGTACAAATCACCTGGCATGTCGCTGATGGCGATACCGTTAAGGCAAATCAACCGCTGTTCGAGCTGGATGGCCCATCCCGTGTGCTGCTCACCGGTGAACGTACCGCCCTCAACTTTGTGCAAACCTTGTCGGGCGTGGCCAGCGAAGTACGTCGCTATGTTGACCTGCTGGTTGGTACCCGCACACAGTTGCTGGACACCCGCAAAACGCTGCCGGGCCTGCGCACTGCGCTGAAGTACGCGGTATTATGCGGCGGCGGTGCAAACCATCGTCTGGGGTTATCCGACGCCTTCCTGATTAAAGAGAATCACATCATTGCTTCTGGCTCTGTACGTCAGGCAGTGGAGAAAGCGTTCTGGCTCCACCCGGATGTGCCGGTCGAAGTGGAAGTCGAAAACCTGGAAGAGCTGGAGCAGGCCATTAAGGCCGGAGCCGATATCATCATGCTGGATAACTTTGAAACCGGGCAGATGCGCGAGGCGGTAAAACGCAACAATGGCCGGGCCCAGCTGGAAGTATCCGGTAACGTTACATTCGAAACCATCCGTGAGTTCGCGGAAACCGGCGTCGATTACATCTCCGTCGGTGCGCTCACCAAACACGTACGTGCCCTCGACCTCTCAATGCGTTTCAAATAATAGTGCTTCCCCTCTCCGCCCGGAGAGGGGAAACGTCAGGCCCGCTCGCAAATCTGCTGTTCGTCTCTGCAACCCTGAGCTAAATCCCTGAAAGCCCCTTCACATTCCCTCTTTTGCCTCTCGTTTCTGCCCCTTTGTGCTGCCAGAGTAGCGCCACTTAACCAAAGGAGCTGACATGAACAGACAACAAGGATTTACGCTCATTGAGTTGATGGTGGTGATCGGCATTATTGCCATCCTGAGCGCCATTGGCGTGCCCGCATACCAGAACTATCTGCGCAAAGCGGCATTGACCGACATGCTGCAAACCTTCATCCCGTATCGTACTGCCATTGAGCTTTGCGCACTGGATCATGGCGGTGTGGAAAGCTGTGACGGAGGCAGTAATGGCATCCCTTCTCCCACAACTACACGCTATGTCTCAGGAATGAGTGTGGTGAAAGGCATCGTGATATTAACGGGCCAGGAAAGTCTGAACGGGCTTGACGTGGTCATGACGCCACAATGGAACGATGGCAACGGCATGACGGGCTGGACGCGTGACTGCACTATCAGTAACGACAGCGCGCTCAAACAGGCCTGTGAAGACGTCTTCCGCTTCGACAATAACTGACAGGAGGGATGATGAATTCAGAACAACTCGTCGCTCTGTGCCAGCGTCATCACGCCGTACTACTGACCAGCGATACCGACATGATTAACATTGCCGTGGTGGGAAACCCCGGCACCGAACTGATGGAAGCCCTGCGCTTCGCGACCCAAAAACGCATTGATATCGAGTGCTGGAGTATTGAGCGCATGGAAAAACACCGGCAGATGACCTCACACACACATCTGCCCGTCGTACCAGACTCACGCTCAGCGGTGGATATCCTCAACCACACGCTACAGCTGGCAATAAACCAGCGCGCATCCGACATCCACATCGAACCCATGGAGCACGCCTGCCAGATCCGCTTACGTATTGACGGCGTGCTGTGCCCACAACCACCACTCTCCGCAACGCTGGCGACCATGCTCAGCGCGCGCTTAAAAGTATTGGGTAATCTGGATATTGCGGAACGCCGCTTACCCCAGGATGGGCAGTTTACGGTTGAACTGGCAAACGAGCCGGTCTCTTTCCGCATCGCCACGCTTCCCTGTAGCGGTGGTGAGAAAATTGTGCTGCGCCTGCTTCATCAGGTTCAACAGGCGCTGGAACCTGGAAAGCTGGGGATGAGAGCAGAGCAACTGGCCTGCTTTACCGGGGTGCTCCATAACCCTCAGGGGCTGATTCTGGTCACGGGACCTACCGGCAGCGGCAAAACCGTGACGTTATACAGCGCGTTGCAGGCGCGAAACACCCCGGACGTCAACATCTGCAGTGTGGAAGATCCGATTGAGATCCCACTGGCAGGGTTGAACCAGACGCAGATTAACCCACGTGCGGGCTTAACCTTTCAGAGCGTACTGAGGGCACTTCTGCGCCAGGATCCCGACATTATCATGGTGGGTGAAATTCGCGACGGTGAAACGGCAGAAATCGCCATCAACGCCGCACAGACCGGGCACCT
The DNA here is from genome assembly GCF_014103115.1 of Enterobacter sp. RHBSTW-00901. Lineage (NCBI taxonomy): Bacteria > Pseudomonadati > Pseudomonadota > Gammaproteobacteria > Enterobacterales > Enterobacteriaceae > Enterobacter > Enterobacter sp. RHBSTW-00901. Next base: position 3,689,905 of record NZ_JABXPB010000001.1, on the reverse strand, counting down.
GGTGCTGTCAACGCTGCACACCAACTCAACGGCAGAAGCCCTGGTTCGCCTGCAACAAATGGGGGTTGCTCGCTGGATGCTCTCCTCTGCGTTATCACTGGTGATTGCCCAGCGGCTGGTACGTCGTCTGTGTCCACATTGCCGACAGGAAACCAGCGACCACACAGAATTACCGCGTGCAGTATGGCCCCGCCCGCTCCCGCGCTGGCAGCCTGCAGGTTGCGATCGCTGCTATCACGGGTTTTATGGCCGCGTCGCCATTTTTGAAGTGCTCGCCATCGACAACACACTCCGGCAGGCCATTGCCAGCGGGGCGGCGACAGAGGTGATAGAAGCCAGCGCCCGACAGGCGGGAATGACATCTTTATTTGAACATGGCTGCATGGCCGTTGAGCAAGGGCTGACCACGCTCGAAGAGCTGCTGCGCGTACTGGGAATGCCCGATGGCATCTAATCATCTCTGGCGCTGGCGCGCGCTTTCTCTTGAAGGAGAACCCCAGAACGGGACTCTTTTAGCCCCTGACCGTGAAGCGGCCTTCGCCAGATTGATGAACAAAGGGCTACATCCTCTGACGCTCACCCGGTGCTCACAGGGGCAACGCTGGCGATCCCATCACTGCTACGAGATGTTCCGCCAGCTCGCCACACTTTTGCAGGCGGGTCTAACGTTATCTCACAGCCTGCAAATGCTGGCAGACCAGCATCCGGTACAACAATGGCAGGCGTTGCTGCAAAGCATCGCCGATGATCTTAGCGAAGGGTGCAATTTCTCAGAGGCACTGCAAAAATGGCCTGCAGTATTTAACCCGCTTTATGTTTCTATGGTGAAAACAGGCGAGCTGACGGGAAAACTGGAAGCGTGCTGTCGCCAGCTTGCCCGGCAACAAAAATCTCAGCAGCAACTCAGTGCGAAAGTGAAAAAGGCACTGCGCTACCCGATGATCATCCTGACGCTGGCAGTCCTCGTCGTGCTGGCAATGGTTACGCTGGTCTTACCGGAATTTGCCGCGATCTACAGGACGTTTAACACGCCGCTTCCCCTGCTGACGCAGATGGTCATGGAGTTGGCAGCCTTTATACAGTCCTACGCCATCGCCCTGTTCATGGCACTGCTTCTGCCAGTTGCCATCGCATATAGCCTGCGGCGACATCCTCGCTGGCAGCGAACGCTGTTGCTCATCCCCGTTCTGGGCGCGCTGGCAAGAGGGCAAAAACTGGGGCAAATATTTACCGTGCTGTCACTCACGCAGCAGGCTGGTATTGCATTTTTACAGGGGCTGGAGAGTGCAGAAGACGCCGTTGAGAGCCAGTACTGGCAAGAGAAACTGCGGAACATTCGGGAAGATATCGAAAAGGGTATGCCCGTCTGGTCATCATTCCAGAAGGCGGCAGTCTTTACACCGTTGTGTATTCAACTGGTGCGAACAGGTGAAATATCAGGAGCGCTCGACGTCATGCTGGAGAACCTTGCTCGTCACCACACCGAGCAAACCTTTCAGCTGGCCGATAGCCTGGCGGCGCTTCTGGAACCTTTACTTCTGATAGTGACGGGCGTCATCATCGGCACGCTGGTCGTGGCGATGTATCTGCCGATTTTCCATCTGGGGGATGCGATGAGTGCGGGATAGCGCTGGCGCACGAACATACCCTGAATAATGACGGGGATATGCGCCAGCGAAAGCCATTACAGGCTATTGAATACGCGGTTTTCCTGCTCCTGAACGCGGATAAATGTCGTGCGTTTAGTCAGCTCTTTCAGGCGGGATGCACCAACGTAGGTACAGGCAGAACGCAGACCGCCGAGAATGTCGAGTGCCGTATTATCCACCGGGCCACGCAGAGGCAACTTCACGGTTTTACCTTCTGCCGCGCGGTATTTTGCCACGCCACCAACGTGACGGGTCATCGCGGATTCAGAGCTCATGCCGTAGAACAACATAAATTTCTCGCCATTCTCTTCAACCACGGTACCACCGCTCTCTTCGTGCCCTGCCAGCATTCCGCCGAGCATCACGAAGTCTGCGCCGCCGCCAAAGGCTTTAGCAACATCACCCGGCATAGTACAACCGCCGTCACTGATGATCTGACCGCCCAGACCATGCGCGGCATCGGCACACTCAATCACGGCAGACAGCTGCGGGTAACCCACACCGGTTTTCACGCGAGTGGTACACACGGAGCCCGGGCCAATGCCCACTTTCACGATATCCGCGCCAGAGAGGATCAGCTCTTCACACATTTCACCGGTCACCACGTTGCCCGCGATGATGGTTTTGCCCGGCCACGCTTCACGCGCTTTACTGACGAACTGCACGAAGTGTTCTGAATAACCATTCGCGACATCAATACATACAAAGTTGAGCGCCAGGTTAGCATTCAGGATCTGATTGGTTTTTTCGAAATCTGCATCGGATGTGCCGGTTGAGACCATCAAATGCTTCACCACATCTTCGGATGCCGCTGCAACAAACGCATTCCACTCTTCCGGGCTGTAGTGTTTGTGTACTGCGGTGAGAACATCGAATTTCGCCAGTGCGGTCGCCATCGCGAAGGTTCCGACAGTGTCCATGTTAGCAGCAATGATCGGCACGCCAGACCAGGTCTGACCGGAGTGTTTAAAGGTGAATTGACGTTCGAGTTCAACGTCTGAGCGACTTTTCAGTGTAGAGCGTTTAGGGCGGATAAGAACGTCTTTGAAACCTAACTTCAGATCTTCTTCGATACGCATGTGCAGATTCCTGGGGTTAGAAGCAAATATGTTAAAAGCACAACTCCAGTGACGCTATCATACGCACTAATACCTGCTCCGCAAGACTGCGAAATTCTCTTTTTTTACGCTACAATCCTATAAATTTACCTGGTAAAAAGCCGGTAAAGAGAACTAAACATTTGCGGGCGCACGCTTAAATTTCAACCAACTGATTTTAATAATGAATAATTCCCAGGATTTGATTTAATGGGGTATATCGTCGCATTAACCGGCGGCATCGGTAGTGGCAAAAGTACCGTTGCGGACGCATTTTCTCGTCTGGGTATCACAATTATTGATGCTGATATCATTGCCCGTCAGGTGGTAGAGCCTGATACACCCGCACTAAAGGCCATTGAGGCGCATTTTGGCCCGACAATCATTAACGCAGATGGCACGCTTAATCGCCGCCAGCTTCGTGAATGTATTTTTTCTGATCCTTCAGAAAAAAGCTGGCTCAATGCCCTGCTCCATCCCATTATCCATCAGGAAACCCAGCGTCAGATTGCCGCAGCCATCTCGCCCTATGTTCTGTGGGTGGTTCCGTTGCTGGTAGAGAATAGCCTTCAGAATAAAGCCGATCGGGTTCTGGTCATTGATGTTTCGCCCGAAACGCAGGTCCAGCGAACCGTGGCACGCGACCATGTCTCGCGCGAACATGCTGAACAAATCCTTGCCGCTCAGGCTACGCGCACTCAGCGTCTTGCCGTTGCGGATGATGTTATTGATAATAACGGCGCACCAGATGCCATTGCATCGGATGTTGCCCGTCTGCACGAGCAGTATCTGACGTTCGCCGCGCAGGCCGTTGCACAGGAAAAACCATAATGTCTACTCATATCCTTTTTGAGCACCCGCTTAATGAAAAAATGCGTACCTGGCTGCGTATTGAATTTCTCATTCAACAGCTCTCACAACATCTGCCTGTCAACGATCACGCCACTGCGCTGCATTTCTTCCGCAACGTGGGCGATCTGCTGGATGTGATTGAACGCGGCGACGTCCGCACCGAATTGCTGAAAGAGCTGGAGCGCCAGCAGCGTAAACTGCAGGCCTGGGCGGAAGTTCCGGGCGTTGACCAAAGCCGGATAGACTCCCTGCGTCAGCAGTTGAAAAATAGCAGCAGCATCCTGATGGCTGCCCCCCGTGTAGGGCAATTTTTGCGCGAAGATCGCTTAATTGGTCTGGTACGCCAACGGCTGAGTATTCCAGGTGGATGCTGTAGCTTTGACCTGCCAACACTCCACATGTGGTTGCATATGCCCCAGGAGCAGCGTGATGCGCAGGTTGAAAGCTGGATGACAAGTCTGGAACCAATGCATCAGGCGTTATCGCTGATCCTCGATCTTATCCGCAATTCAGCACCTTTCCGTAAGCAAACCAGTCTGAACGGTTTCTATCAGGATAATGGTGATGATGCCGATCTGTTGCGCCTGAATTTGTCTCTCAGTGACGAACTCTATCCGCAAATTTCCGGGCATAAGAGCCGTTTTGCGATCCGCTTTATGCCGCTGGACAGCGAAAATGGCACCGTGCCGGAGCGTCTCGATTTTGAACTGGCCTGTTGTTAAGGAGTGCCGATGTCTGACGTCACAACCGTAAACTGCCCGACCTGTGGGAAAACTGTCGTCTGGGGCGAAGTGAGTCCGTTTCGCCCGTTCTGTTGTAAGCGCTGCCAGTTAATCGACCTGGGAGAATGGGCGGCGGAAGAGAAACGCATTCCAAGTGAAGGCACCCTCTCTGACAGTGATGACTGGAGTGAAGAGCAGCGGTAGCGTTCAACGCCTGCTGGCACGTCGCTTAGCAGGCCTGGGGTTTTACCACTAATCGCTGGATAACAGGTTCGTTTGCCGGAGGGAATCTTTCGGCATCGCTTGCCTGAAGCTCAATCCAGTTACCCGGTTGTCCCTCTTTACCCCAGGGTTCACCTTCCCAACTTTCCACCAGCCAGAACCACAGTGTGATGTGCCTGTCCGGGAACTGGTATTCGAGTTTATCAAACAGCGTTGCACCCAGTGGGGTTATTCCCACCTCTTCCTGAAGTTCACGAACCAGCGCCTGTTCCGGCGTTTCACCTGACTCGATTTTCCCACCAGGAAATTCCCACTTGTTCGCCATATGGGCGTCGGCGGCACGCTGGGTGATAAAAATTTGGTTTTGCGGGTTGCGAATAATCCCGACGGCAATTTGCAGTATTTTCATATTGTGACTTCCATAAAAAAGGCGCAGATTTCTGCGCCTTTTTGTTTTTTATGATCTTAGTTCAGACGACCGTGGCACGCCTTGTATTTTTTACCGGAACCACATGGGCATGGATCGTTACGCCCTACTTTACGATCGCCGGTCTGCGCTGCGATCGCCGCAGCAGCTTCGCTGTCGTCAGTCTGGTGGCTCAGCTGTTGCATCTGCGCCAGACGTTCAGCCTCTTCACGACGCTGTTGTTCCATCGCTTCCACTTCTTCCGGCATACGCACCTGGACTTTGCTCAGGGTGCTGATCACTTCATACTTCAGCGATTCCAGCATAGAAGCAAACATAGAGAAGGATTCACGCTTGTATTCCTGCTTCGGATCTTTCTGCGCATAGCCACGCAGGTGGATACCCTGACGCAGGTAGTCCATTGCCGCCAGGTGTTCTTTCCACAGGGAGTCCAGCGTCTGCAGCATCACGCCTTTCTCGAAGTGGCGCATCATCTCAGCACCAACCACCTCTTCCTTACGCTTGTAAACCTCCAGTGCGGTTTCGTAGATACGTTCGCGCAGGGTTTCTTCATGCAGCTCAGGCTCTTTGTCCAGCCACTCTTTGATTGGCAGCTCAAGGTCGAAGTCGTTTTTCAGGCGTTCCTGCAGGCCTTCGATATCCCACATCTCTTCCAGAGACTGAGGTGGAATGTGCGCGTCGATAGTCGCTTTGAACACGTCTTCGCGGATGCTGTTGATGGTTTCGCTTACATCAGACACATCCAGCAGTTCGTTACGTTGGGTGTAGATCGCGCGGCGCTGATCGTTAGCAACGTCATCGTATTCCAGCAGTTGTTTACGAATATCGAAGTTGCGGCTTTCCACTTTACGCTGTGCATTGGCAATCGCTTTGGTCACCCACGGGTGCTCAATGGCTTCGCCTGGTTTCATACCCAGTTTACGCATCATGCCGGAAACACGGTCGGAGGCGAAAATACGCATCAGCGCATCTTCCATAGACAGGTAGAAGCGGGAAGAACCGGCATCACCCTGACGACCCGCACGGCCACGCAGCTGGTTATCGATACGGCGAGATTCATGACGCTCAGTACCAATGATGTGCAGACCGCCAGAAGCCAGAACCGCATCATGGCGAACCTGCCAGTCTGCTTTAATCTGGGCAATCTGTTCTGGCGTTGGGTTTTCCAGCTCCGCCACTTCGGCCTGCCAGCTACCACCCAGCATAATGTCGGTACCACGACCAGCCATGTTGGTGGCGATGGTCACAGCAGCCGGGTAACCCGCCTGCGCGACAATGTCCGCTTCTTTGGCGTGGAACTTGGCGTTCAGTACGTTGTGTTTGATACCCGCTTTGGTCAACTCATTCGAAACCACTTCGGATTTCTCGATGGAGATGGTACCCACCAGCACCGGCTGGCCGTTAGCGGTACGTTCACGAATATCTTCGATGATGGCCTGAATTTTTTCCGCTTCGGTCATGTATACCAGATCCGCCATATCCTTGCGGATCATTGGACGGTTGGTTGGCACCACCACGGTATCCAGTTTGTAGATGGAGCTGAACTCAAACGCTTCGGTATCTGCCGTACCGGTCATCCCCGCCAGCTTCTCGTACAGACGGAAATAGTTCTGGAAGGTGATGGACGCCAGCGTCTGGTTTTCGTTTTGAATATCAACGCCTTCTTTGGCTTCAACAGCCTGATGCAGGCCGTCAGACCAGCGACGACCCTGCATGGTACGGCCAGTGTGTTCATCAACGATGATGACTTCACCGTCTTTCACGATGTAGTCGACATCACGCGTGAACAGCGCATGAGCGCGCAGTGCCGCCGTCACGTGGTGCATCAGCATGATGTTGCTCGGGGAATACAGGGATTCACCCTCGTCCATGATGTCCTGCGCAACCAGCAGTTCTTCAATTTTCACCAGACCGCGTTCAGTCAGGTTCACCTGGCGTGCTTTTTCATCTACGGAGAAATGGCCTTCACCCTGGAAGGTATCGGAGTCTTCTTTCTCCTGGCGCAGCAGGTGTGGAATGATTTTGTCGACTTTACGGTACATGTCAGAGCTGTCTTCGGCCGGGCCGGAGATGATCAGCGGAGTACGCGCTTCATCGATCAGGATGGAGTCCACCTCATCCACCAGCGCATAGTGCAGTTTACGCTGTACACGCTCTTCAGGGCTGAACGCCATGTTGTCACGCAGGTAATCGAAGCCGTATTCGTTGTTGGTACCGTAGGTGATGTCTGCATTATACGCATCACGCTTGGCTGGCGCTGGCTGGCCGGACATGTTGATGCCCACGGTCATGCCTAAGAATTCGAACAGAGGACGGTTATTTTCGGCATCACGCTGTGCCAGGTAGTCGTTGACGGTAACGACGTGAACGCCTTTACCGCTCAGTGCGTTGAGGTATGCAGGCAGCGTTGCCGTCAGGGTTTTACCTTCACCGGTACGCATTTCTGCGATGCAGCGATCGTTAAGCACCATACCACCCAGCAGCTGTACGTCGAAGTGTCGCATACCGAACACGCGCTTACTCGCTTCACGCACAACAGCAAAAGCTTCCGGGATCAGGTTTTCTAAGGATTCACCCTTTTCCAGACGCGCACGGAATTCGGCGGTTTTCGCTTTCAGCTCATCGTCAGACAGCTTCTCCATCGCCGGTTCCATACCATTGATGACGGTGACGGCTTTACGCATACGGCGCAGGGTACGATCGTTACGACTACCAAAAACTTTGGTCAATAATTTGATTAACATAATAAATTCTCAAACGCCCCATAATGGGCAGATAAATTAAGGTATTGAAAAAGCGTTAATTTAGCTGAGGCGTTGAGGCCCGGCGCGAATGCCGTGAACCTGGCTAATCCATGTCGAGACAGAGAATGTGACCGGTGGAACGAATACGATTTGCGCCGTCTGACGAACCATAACCGGCGGCTGGCTGTCCTGCGTGAGCAGCGCGTTGAGCGTGTCCAGCAGGGCAAGGTGCTGAGCCTGAACCGGCAGCGTCTCTTCTGCCACAGGCATCGCCTGCGGTGCCATCGCAAAGGACAGGTGGCGGATAACCGTACGAATGGCGTGCTGATGCCAGTAATCAACCGAGAAATTCGGGCGGCGATTAGCTTCCAGCAATGCAAGGTTAGTAAAGTTAACCCGCGTGGTGAGATCGTGTTTGGTTGTGGAGGTCTTCGTCGGTGTTGCCGCTTCAGCACTGTTGCTGAGCGCAGGCAAGCCGAGGCTCGCCGCGACCATCCCTAATAAGAGATGCGGCCAGAAGTAACGTCTGCCAAATTGTCGCCAGCGCGTCAGTATTCCGCTCACCTGCTCCACCACATAAGCCAGCCTTGTACAGGCTGAGTTCAGTTATTCTTTTTAGCGCCCAGATATTACCACTAAAGCCAGTACACAGCAGCAGGAATGACGTATCGCAGCGGGGAAAAACGGTCAAGAATGCAGCTAACGCACAGATTTTCCACGCCCGACAAGCGAGAGGAAGAACGGGAGCAAAAAAGAAGAAGGGTAAAAATAAAAACGACTGGTCTTCCTGGCCGGAGAGAGTACCAGGTTAACCAGTCGATTTTTTACGAACGGTGTAAACCGTTACGCCAGAACCATGCTTGGTGCTTTGAAAGCCAGCGGCAGTTCAGCGTCATCCTGGAAGGTCACATATTCCCAGGCTTCCTGTTTTGCCAGGACGGCCTGCAACAATTTGTTGTTCAGTGCATGACCGGATTTAAACGCGGTAAATGCACCAATGATATTGTGACCACACATGAACAGGTCGCCGATCGCATCCAGCATTTTGTGACGAACGAATTCATCTTCGAAACGCAGACCGTCTTCGTTCAGTACGCGATAATCGTCAACAACGATGGCACAATCGAAGCTGCCGCCCAGGCACAGGCCACGGGACTGCAGATATTCGATATCACGCATAAAGCCGAAAGTACGTGCACGACTGATCTGGCGCATAAACGCATCAGCTGAGAAGTTCATCGCATAGCGCTGGGTGCTGGAGTCAATCGCCGGATGGTTAAAGTCGATGGTAAAGTCCAACGAGAAACCATTGTACGGTTTGAATTCAGCCCACTTGTCGCCATCTTCGACGCGAACAGTCTCTTTGATGCGAACAAATTTCTTCGCGCAGTTCAGTTCTTCGATGCCAGCATCCAGCAACAGATAAACGAACGGAGCAGCACTACCATCCATGATCGGGATTTCTGGCGCATCGACTTCAATAACAATGTTGTCGATACCCAGGCCCGCCAGGGCGGCGTTCAGATGCTCTACGGTAGAAATCCGCACGTCATGCTCGTTCACCAGGCAAGTACAGAGCATAGTATCACGCACAGATTTGGCATCGGCCGGAAAATCTACCGGTGGATTCAAGTCGGTGCGACGATAGATGACCCCGGTATTGGCCGGCGCAGGGCGCAACGTCAGGGTGACTTTCTTGCCGGTATGTAAACCGACGCCAGTCGCCTGAACGATACGTTTAAGTGTCCTTTGTTTGATCATCGTATAATCTCGCCAAATTAACTATCCAACCGAGAGTGTATATCACTATCGGTGGGCCAGTTTAGCACAAAGAGCGAAAATCCCCAAATTCCAGCCAATTCTTAGTCAGCTTGCTTACGCAGGAACGCCGGAATATCCAGATAATCTGGCTCTTTTGCCGTTTGTGGAGTGGTATCGTTAACCACTTTCGCCGCTGGTTTCTGCTCTTGAGTCAGAGGAGCCATACCGTGCTGCTGGTAACGATCCATGACCGGCTGCTGAGTCTGCTTGTTGGTCACCAGAGTGATCTCAGGACGCTTGTCCATACCGATACCGGTGGCAACAACAGTCACGCGCAGCTCGTCGTTCATTTCCGGGTCAAGGGATGTACCGATTACCACGGTAGCGTTGTCAGAGGCGAACGCACGGATGGTGTTACCCACGGTTTCGAACTCATCCAGACGCAGGTCAAAGCCAGCGGTAATGTTGACCAGCACGCCGCGCGCACCAGACAGGTCGATATCTTCCAGCAGTGGAGAAGAGATAGCCATTTCAGCAGCTTCTTCCGCACGGTCTTCACCGCTCGCCACGCCAGAACCCATCATCGCGTAGCCCATTTCGGACATCACGGTGCGAACGTCTGCAAAGTCAACGTTCATCAGGCCAGGACGGGTAATCAGTTCAGCGATACCCTGAACCGCGCCTTTCAGCACGTCGTTGGCTGCACCAAAGGCATCCAGCAGGGAGATACCGCGACCCAGAACTTTCAACAGTTTGTCGTTCGGGATGGTAATCAGAGAGTCCACGTGTTTGGACAGCTCGGTGATACCCTGCTCCGCGAAAGCCATACGCTTCTTGCCTTCAAAGTTGAAAGGCTTAGTCACGACAGCAACGGTCAGAATACCTAAATCTTTTGCTACTTCGGCCACAACAGGTGCCGCGCCGGTACCGGTACCGCCGCCCATGCCCGCTGCGATAAAGACCATGTCCGCACCTTCCAGTGCAGCACGCAGGGCCTCGCGATCTTCTTCAGCCGCATTGCGACCCACTTCCGGGTTAGCCCCAGCGCCCAGACCTTTGGTGATACCACCACCAATCTGGATAGTCTGGCCTACAGCCGTCTTACGCAATGCCTGTGCATCGGTGTTGACCGCAAAGAATTCAACGCCTTCAATGCGCTCACGCACCATATGCTCTACGGCATTACCGCCGCCGCCACCGACGCCGATGACTTTAATCACCGCGTCGTTGGTTAATTCCATTGGTTCAAACATAGTTTCTCTCCGTTGTGCCTGTCGCCCGAGACCGCTAATTCTCTCCGGTCTCTTAAAAAAATTAAAACTCTTTTCGCAACCAGGTATTAAGTCGTTTGACCCACGACCCCACTGATACGCGTTTTTCCACTTCTGCTTCGCCACTGAGATGGGATTCTTTCCCATAATGAAGCAGTCCCACAGCCGTTGAATAGTACGGCTCCTGAGCATAATCCGTTAAACCGGTGATATTCAGCGGCGCACCAATACGCACTTGCGTATGGAACACGCGCTGAGCGCAGGCCGCAAGACCTTCAATTTGCGCTGCCCCGCCGGTTAATACAATCCCCGCGGCAAGATGATGTTTAACACCCTGCTGGCGAAGCTGTTCCTGTAACTGCAAAATCTCTTCGTTGACCAGGTTGAGCAGCTCGGTATAGCGCGGCTCAATCACCTCTGCCAACGTCTGGCGCTGCAGGCTACGTGGCGGACGACCGCCTACGCTCGGCACTTCAACGCTCTCATCTTTGCCAACGATAGAACCCAGTGCACAACCGTGGCGCACTTTGATGGCCTCTGCATCGCTCGGTGGCGTACCAAAGGCGTAGGCAATATCGCTGGTCACAACGTTCCCTGCGTAAGGGATCACTTTGGTGTGGCGCAGAGCACCGCCGGTATACACGGCGATGTCCATTGTACCACCACCAATATCGACCACACAGACGCCCAGTTCACGTTCATCTTCGGTCAGCACGGAATAACTTGCGGCCAGACCGGCGAAAATAAGTTGGTCAACTTTCAGGCCACAACGTTCAACGGCTTTGACAATGTTCTTCGCCATATCGTTGTGGCAGGTGATCAGGTGCACTTTGGCCTGCATACGCACGCCGGACAGACCTACCGGGTTTTTGATCCCTTCCTGGTAGTCAATCGCATACTCCTGCGGGATCACATGCAGCACGCGATGCTCATCGCGGACACGCACGGATTTCGCCGTGTGCACAACGTTCTCCACGTCTTCCTGCGTCACTTCTTCTTCGGAAATCGGTACCATGCCAATTTCGTTCTGGCAGCTAATGTGCTTGCCAGAAAGGGCCAGATAGACAGAGGAAATCTGGCAATCTGCCATCAATTCAGCCTGATCGATGGCGCGCTGTACGCATTTCACCACCGACTCAAGATCGTTTACCCCACCTTTATCCATACCACGGGATGGGCAACTGCCCACGCCAATGATATTGACCATACCGTCGGGCAGAACTTCCCCTACTAAAGCGGCAACCTTCGCGGTGCCAATCTCCAGTCCAACTACCAGTTTTCTGTCCGTCGCCTTGATCATTGTTGTTTTGCCTGTACCTGTGCCTGATTCTGTTGCTGATTAGGTTCCTCGACCGGAGCCGGTTCCCAACCGACTGCTGCGCCTGAGTCATAGCGCAAATCAACGTAGCTTATCCGTTTGCCGTCCGTCTGTGCCTGCTGCTGTAAAACCGGGTAAAGTTCTACAAAACGCGCCAGACGTTTCATTGTGTCGCCGCGGCCCAGGTTGAGCTTAATGCCATTCGTTAACGTCAGTTGCCATGAACGGCGTGCCGTCATTGCTGCATCTTTTAACGTAAACCTGTCCTTCGCCAGCACCTGACCCATATCACGAAAACCTTGTAACACTTCGTTTTCGCTACCTTCCGGGCCGTACAACATCGGTAAATTTTGCTTGTTAACACGATCGGCCGGGACGCTGAAGGAATTTCCATCTACGTCAACCATGTGCTGATCATTCCAACGCGCAATGGGCACATATTCAACCAGATGAATCTTCAATTCATCAGGCCATTGCTTTCTTACGCTCGCCTGTTTTATCCACGGCAGACGTTCAATCTGGCTCTGGATGATATTGACGTCCTGAGTCATAAAAGTGCCAGGCGGCCCCAGTGCCAGAATAGACTGGCGAATATCATCGTTACGCGTGTAGTGACGCTCACCGGTTACTGCCAGCTTCGAGAGCGGTAACCGCTGCGCATCTTCCATCCAGCCCAGCACCATCCAGCCGCTGATAAACACGGTACACAGCACACCCAACAGGAAAATAATCCCTGCAAGACGCGTTCCATTACTCCGCCGTGAAGAAGAATATTCGTCTTCATCGTCGCGGTTACGCGTGTTCAATGCAGCCTGAGACATATCAGCCCGCCTGGTCCAGAATACGTACGACTAACTGCGAGAAACTCATTCCCGCCTGACGCGCAGCCATCGGCACAAGGCTGTGGCTGGTCATGCCTGGAGAAGTATTCGCTTCCAGCAAATAAAATTGCCCGTCACTGTCGAGCATCACATCAATGCGTCCCCAGCCACTGCACCCCAGAATATTCCAGGCTTTCAGTACCAGGGACTGTAAATCTGCTTCACGTTCAGCTTCAAGACCACCAGGACAAAAATATTGCGTCTCATCAGAGAGATACTTCGCCTCATAATCATAGAATACTCCGGCGGGTTGGATACGAATTGACGGTAAAATTTCTTCGCCAAGCATCGCAACGGTAAATTCCGGTCCGCTGAGCCATTTTTCAATCAGAACTTCTTCATCATGTTGAAATGCCAGTGCTAAAGCGGAGGATAAATCTTCAGCTTTATCGACTTTGGACATCCCTACGCTCGACCCTTCACGGCTGGGCTTTACAATAACCGGTAACCCCAGCCCTGCAATGCGTGTATTAACGCTGTCCGACAGGCCCAATTCAAACTCGCGGCGCGTTAATGCAACCCACGGCGCGACAGGCAGACCCGCCCCCTGCCACAGCAGCTTGCTGCGCAGTTTATCCATTGAGAGTGCGGATGCCATCACGCCACTGCCGGTATACGGCATGCCAATCAAATCCAGCAGCCCCTGCAGAGTACCGTCTTCGCCACCGCGGCCATGTAACGCAATAAAGACTTTATCGAAGCCCATTGCTTTTAGCTGCGTCACATCGACCTCTTTCGGATCGACCAGGTGCGCATTTACACCGCCTTCACGCAGGCCAGCCAGTACGGCAGCACCTGAATTCAGAGAGACCTCGCGCTCAGCAGAGGTGCCGCCAAACAGGACAGCAATCTTATCAGCCATGATGCTCATCCTCTTGAGTGTGCGGCTTCAGTTTGATTTCGGCTAAGGTACGGGCGATTTTACCGATATTTCCCGCCCCCTGAATCAGAATCAAATCGTTCCCCGTCAGAACAGGAGCCAGAATTTCAGCCGCCTGAGCAGGGTCAGAAACCAAAATAGGGTCTACTTTACCGCGTCCACGAATGGTACGACACAAAGAACGGCTATCCGCCCCCGGAATCGGAGTTTCGCCCGCTGCATAAACATCCAGCATCAGTAGCGTATCAACCTGCGACAACACGCTGGCGAAATCGTCATACAGATCGCGGGTACGGGTGAAGCGGTGCGGCTGGAAGATCATTACCAGATTCTTCTCCGGCCAGCCCGCACGCGCCGCTTTGATAGTCGCATCCACTTCGGTTGGGTGGTGACCATAGTCGTCCACCAGCATTGCGGTACCCGGCTTACCATTCACCGCATCCAGCGGGAATTCACCGAGGAAGTCGAAACGACGACCCGTGCCCTGGAAGCTTTCCAGCGCGCGCAGTATCGCGTCGTCATCAATGCCTTCTTCCGTTGCGACGGCAACCGCCGCTGCGGCATTCAGGGCGTTGTGGCGTCCAGGGGCATTCAACGTCACATGCAGCAGATCTTTATCCTGACGCGCCAGAGTGAAATGCCCCTGCGCGCCAATCTGTTTGTAATCTTCCACACGAACGTCAGCGTCTTCACTGAAGCCGTAGGTGGTGATTTGACGCCCGACGCGCGGCAACAGCTCGCGGATCACCGGATCGTCCACACACATCACCGCGCGACCATAAAACGGCAGGTTGTGCAGGAAGTTAATAAAGGTCTGTTTTAAATTCTCGAAGTCGCCCTGGTAGGTATCCATGTGGTCAGCTTCGATGTTGGTGACAATCGCCACCATCGGCTGCAGATGCAGGAACGATGCATCGCTCTCATCCGCTTCCGCAATCAAATAACGGCTGTGTCCCAGACGCGCATGCACGCCTGCTGCTTTCACCAGACCGCCGTTGACGAACGTCGGGTCAAGGCCTGCTTCAGCATAAATACTGGAAACCATCGCCGTGGTCGTGGTTTTACCGTGCGTCCCGGCAATCGCAATACCGTGACGGAAACGCATCAGTTCAGCCAGCATCTCGGCGCGGCGGATCACCGGAATACGCGCTTCATGCGCGGCAACAATTTCCGGGTTATCGGCAGAGATGGCGCTGGATACCACCACCACGCTCGCATCGCGCACGTTTTCCGGGCGATGATTGAAATAGATAGTCGCCCCAAGCGACGCCAACTGCTGCGTAACAGGGTTTGGGGCCAGGTCAGAACCACTGATCTGGTAACCTTCGTTAGCTAACACTTCGGCAATACCGCCCATGCCAGCACCACCGATGCCAACGAAGTGAATGTGCCGGACGCGACGCATCTCGGGCACGATTGAACGCAGTTTCGCCAGTTGTTGTGTATTCATTCTCTAAACGCCATCGACTACTTAAAAAATTCGTGCAGCGCAACACGCGCTGCGAGGGTTAAGCCTGGGCTGCCAGACTCACTTCTTTTGCCACCCGTTCAGTCGCATCCGGGATAGCGGCCGCGCGTGCGCGTTGTGCCATCTCCAGCAATGCTTCTCTGTTCCAGCCCACCAGGGTGGTGGCGACCGCATCGGCGGTAAATTGTGGCTGTTCAAAAATTTTCGCGGCTCCGGCTTTCTCAAGCGGCAGCGCATTCCAGTACTGCTGCCGGTCTTTGTGCTGGAATGGCACAAACAGGGCAGGCAAACCGGCGGCGGCGATTTCACTCACCGTCAATGCGCCGGAGCGGCAAACCACGACGTCGGCCCATGCATAAGCGGCAGCCATGTCGTCGATAAATTCGGTCACTCTATGTTGAGGCTGACCGACATCAGAGTAAGCCTGCTCAACGGTCTGCTGAGCACCTTTACCGCTTTGATGCCAGATAGTCACTGCATCACCCAGTTTTGCGGCAACCTGCGGCATCGTCTGGTTTAAAATGCGCGCCCCCTGAGAGCCGCCGACAACCAGCACACGAACCGGCCCTTCACGGCCATTCAGTCGGGCATCTGGCAACGGCAGCGCCAGCACGTCTACACGCACCGGGTTACCCACCACATCCGCTTTCGGGAATGCGCCGGGAAATGCCTGCATGACTTTAGTGGCAATCTTCGCCAGCCATTTGTTGGTCAGACCGGCAATGCCGTTCTGTTCATGCAGCACAACGGGAATACCCAGCGACCACGCCGCCAGCCCACCAGGGCCTGAGACATAGCCGCCCATTCCCAGCACCACGTCCGGCTTGAAGCGCTTCATGATGGTGCGCGCCTGACGCCAGGCGTTAAAAATGCGTACCGGAGCCAGAAGCTGGGCCTTAATACCTTTGCCACGGAGTCCGGAAATACGAATAAAGTCGATCTCAATACCGTGTTTCGGCACCAGGTCGGCTTCCATGCGGTCTGCGGTTCCCAGCCAGCGTACCTGCCAGCCCTGATCCATTAAATGGTGCGCAACCGCAAG
The DNA here is from genome assembly GCF_014103115.1 of Enterobacter sp. RHBSTW-00901. NCBI lineage: Bacteria > Pseudomonadati > Pseudomonadota > Gammaproteobacteria > Enterobacterales > Enterobacteriaceae > Enterobacter > Enterobacter sp. RHBSTW-00901. The sequence goes on along the minus strand of NZ_JABXPB010000001.1, from coordinate 3,673,571 downwards.
CCCCGGGAACACATGCCCACCGGTACCGCCAGCCATCACCATTAACCGCTTCGGTTGATTCATCGTGAACCTCGTGTAAACGCCTGAGCTTTCTCCAGACGCGTTTCATAATCTATGCGTAACAACAACATGATGGCCGTCGACATGATCAACAGACTCGAACCACCATAACTGATTAACGGCAACGTCAGACCTTTGGTCGGCAGCATACCCGCCGCGGCCCCGACGTTTACCAATGCCTGGAAGCTAAACCAGATACCAATTGAGCAGGCTAAGAAACCTGAGAAGCGGTGATCGATCTCCAGCGCTTTCCGCCCGATTGACATGGCACGGAAAGCGACGAAGAATACCATTAATAGTGCTAATACCACACCGATATAACCCAGTTCTTCCCCAATAATGGAGAAGATGAAGTCAGTATGCGCTTCGGGTAAATACTCCAGTTTCTGCACTGAGTTGCCCAGACCTTGCCCCCAGACTTCACCGCGACCGAACGCCATCAGCGACTGTGTCAGCTGATAACCGCTGCCGAATGGGTCTTCCCACGGGTTCCAGAATGAGGTGACGCGACGAATACGGTACGGCTCAGCGAGGATCAGCAGCACAACCGCCGAGATCCCCATCCCGATGATGGCGATAAACTGCCACAGCTTCGCCCCCGCCAGGAACAGCATCGCCAGCGTGGTCACAAACAGTACCACCACGGTACCCAGGTCAGGCTGCGCAAGCAGTAAGACCGCCAGCACCAGGATAACCCCCATCGGTTTTAAGAAGCCACGAAGGTTGTTACGCACTTCGTCAACTTTACGCACCAGGTAGTTAGCCAGATAGCAGAACAGTGACAGTTTGGTGAACTCCGCCGGCTGAATACGCAGTGGACCAAAAGCAATCCAGCGCGATGCCCCGTTTACGGAACTCCCCACCACCAGTACGATCAGCAGCATGATGATCGAAGCGATCAGCATCGCTGTGCTGTGTCGCTGCCAGAACTCCATCGGCAGACGTAAGGTCACCAGCGCCAGACAGAATGCCAGGATGATGTAAAGACCATCACGCTTGGCAAACAGGAAGGGATCATTAGCCAGTCGCTGCCCGACCGGCATCGATGCCGACGTCACCATGATAAAGCCGATCGCCGCCAACCCCAGCGTGAGCCAGAACAGCGTGCGGTCGTACATGATCAGGCTATCGGAATCTTTATCCCGTGAAGCCATCACCCAGCCTTTCAGTGCCGTGAACAACCACACCAGAATTCCAAATCCTGGCAGGCGCGGCATTCTCAGGCGAGGGAGAGAGAAACGCATCAGCCTAACTCCTTCGCCAGACGGGTAAAGACATCACCACGCTGTTCGAAATTCTTGAATTGATCGAGACTGGCGCACGCCGGAGAGAGCAGTACCATATCGCCAGACTTCACGCGTGGGGCAATAAGCCGCATCGCTTGTTCCATTGTCTCAGTTTGCTCGGCAATCTCAGGACGCAGTTCCGCCAGTTCATGACCATCGCGACCAAAGCAGTAAAGGCGGATGTTGTCCCCGGCAAGGTAGCGCTTCAGCGAGGAGAAATCGGCCGATTTACCGTCGCCGCCAAGCAGCAAATGCAGCGTGCCGTCAACGTGCAGGCCATTCAGCGCAGCCTCTGTACTTCCCACGTTGGTGGCTTTTGAATCGTTAATCCAGCGTACGCCGTTATGCTCCAGCGCCAGCTGGAAACGGTGCGCCAGGCCGGTAAAGGTGGTCAGTGCTTTCAGGCTGGAAGAACGCGGCAGGCCAACGGCATCCGCCAGCGCCAGTGCCGCCAGAGCATTGGTGTAGTTATGCTGCCCAGAAAGCTTCATCTCTTTCACGTTCAGCACTTTCTCACCCTTCACGCGCAGCCAGGTTTCACCCTGCTGACGGTTCAGATGATAGTCACCCATAGTAATGCCGAAGCTGATGCAGCGCTCGTCCGCGCCGCGCACCGGCATGGTCAGCGCGTCATCGGCATTGACGACGCACACGTTGGCATTTTCATAAACACGCAGTTTGGCCGCGCGGTACTGCTGCAGACCAAATGGATACCTGTCCATATGATCTTCGGTAACGTTCAGGATCGTCGCAGCCGCCGCATGCAGGCTGGAAGTTGTTTCCAGCTGGAAGCTCGAAAGCTCCAGTACATACAGCTCGCAGCCCTGATCCAGCAGCATGAGTGCAGGCAAACCGATATTGCCGCCCACCCCCACGTTCATGCCCGCCGCTTTCGCCATCTCACCCACCAGCGTGGTGACGGTGCTTTTACCGTTAGAGCCGGTAATGGCAATAACCGGTGCCTGCGCTTCGCGGCAGAACAGTTCGATATCACCCACAATCTCAACGCCCGCATCAGCGGCAGCGCTCAGTGAAGGATGTGCCAGCGCCATACCCGGGCTGGCAACAATCAGATCGGCCGCCAGCAGCCAGTCATCATTCAGACCACCAAGGTGGCGTTCAACCTGTTCTGGCAGTTTGTCCAGACCCGGCGGAGAAACACGCGTATCCATCACACGCAGCGTAACGCCACGTGCGAGGAAAAAGTCCACGCAGGAAAGGCCTGTCAGACCCAACCCGATGATAACGACTTTTTTGCCCTGGTAATCTGCCATGATTAACGTACCTTCAGCGTTGCCAGGCCAATCAGCACCAGCATCAGCGAAATAATCCAGAAGCGCACAATGACGCGCGGCTCCGGCCAGCCTTTCAGTTCATAGTGATGGTGAATCGGTGCCATACGGAAGATGCGCTGACCACGCAGCTTGAAGGAGCCGACCTGCAAAATCACCGACAGGGTTTCAACCACAAATACCCCTCCCATGATCACCAGCAGGAACTCCTGACGCAGCAGCACAGCAATAATGCCCAGCGCACCACCCAGTGCCAGAGAGCCGACATCACCCATGAACACCTGGGCCGGATACGTGTTGAACCACAGGAAGCCCAGACCAGCCCCGACTATTGCCGTACAGACGATCACCAGTTCACCCGCGTGGCGCAGATACGGGATGTGCAGATAGCTGGCAAAATTCATGTTACCGGTCGCCCATGCCACCAGCGCGAACCCGGCAGCCACGAAGACGGTTGGCATAATCGCCAGGCCGTCCAGACCATCAGTCAGGTTTACGGCGTTGCCGGTACCCACAATCACGAAGTACGCCAGCAGTACGTAGAACAGCCCCAGTTGCGGCATCACGTCTTTAAAGAACGGCACAACCAACTCAGTCGCAGGGGTATCTTTTCCTGCCAGATACAGCGCAAAGGCCACGCCCAGCGCAATCACTGACATCCAGAAATACTTCCAGCGAGCGATCAAGCCTTTGGTATCTTTGCGTACCACTTTGCGGTAGTCATCGACAAAGCCGATGATCCCGTAGCCGACCAGAACGGTAAGCACGCACCAGACGTACGGGTTGGACGGATATGCCCACAGCAGAACGGAAACGACGATAGAAGTCAGGATCATGATCCCGCCCATTGTCGGTGTACCGCGCTTGCTAAAGTGTGACTCCGGGCCATCGCTACGCACAACCTGGCCGAAAGAGAGTTTTTGCAGACGGGCAATCATGCGCGGGCCCATCCACAAGGAGATGAACAGCGCAGTCAGCAGGCTGACAATGGCGCGAAACGTCAGATAAGAAAAGACGTTAAAGCCTGAATAATATTTGACCAAATGCTCGGCCAGCCAAACTAACATGTTCCGTTCTCCTGTAATGCGTGCACAACCTCTTCCATGGCGGCACTACGTGAACCCTTCACTAACACAGTCACAATTTGTTTTTCTGTCATCAAGGCGTTAAGACGCTCAATCAAAGCAGTCTTATCGGCAAAATGTTCGCCAACCCCACTGGCATGGCTAATCGCCTGGCTCAGTTTCCCTGTGCTCAGTACGCGGTCAAGCCCTGCGGCCTTCGCGGCTTCACCCACCTGGAGATGGCACGCTTCGCTTTCATCGCCCAGTTCCGCCATATCGCCAACCACCAGGATACGGTAGCCCGGCATCTCAGACAGCACCTGCACCGCAGCGGTCATTGAACCGACGTTAGCGTTGTAGGAGTCATCCAGCAGCAGTTTGTTTTCCGCCATCTGAATGGGGAACAGACGCCCCGGCACGGCTTTCAGATCTGCCAGCCCTGCTTTGATCGCGTCATGCGTCGCGCCCACCGCCATTGACAGCGCTGCCGCCGCGAGCGCATTAGCGATGTTATGGCGACCCGGCAGCGGGAGCAGTACATCTACACCACCCGTTGGGGTGTTGAGCGTGAATTCCGTGCCATGCGAGGTCACATGAATATTGGTCGCGGTAAAATCACTGTTGGCCGCATTCGGAGAGAAGCGCCAGGTTTTACGTGTCCCGATAATGCTCTGCCAGTTCAGCCAGTCGTTGTTATCGGCATTCATGATGGCGATCCCGTCAACCGACAGGCCGGTGTAGATCTCACCTTTGGCCTTCGCAACACCTTCCAGCGAACCAAAACCTTCCAGATGCGCAGCGGCCAGGTTATTCACCAGTGCAGCCTCCGGGCGAGTCAGGTTCACGGTCCAGGCGATTTCACCCTGGTGGTTCGCTCCCAGCTCGATCACGGCAAATTCATGTTCTTTGGTCAGGCGAAGTAATGTCATCGGCACGCCGATATCATTATTGAGGTTGCCAGCCGTATAAAGTGTGTTTCCACACTGGCTGAGAATAGCCGCAGTCATCTCTTTCACGGACGTTTTGCCGGATGAGCCCGTCAGCGCAACAACGCGCGCCGGAACCTGCTGACGTACCCAGGCTGCCAGCTCGCCAAACGCGAGGCGTGTATCACTCACCACAATTTGTGGCAGGTCGATATCAAGCTTGCGGCTGACCAACAGCGCACCCGCGCCGTTCTCTTTGGCCTGATGCACAAAATCGTGCGCGTCAAAACGCTCACCTTTCAGCGCCACAAACAGGCAGCCAGCTGTCACCTTGCGGGTATCTGTTGTCACCGCATCGATGGTCAGATCCTGCCCCAGCAGTTCACCCTGCAAGACCGCAGCGGCCTGGCTTAGCGTAATGCTAATCATGCCACCACTCCCAGCAGACGTGCCGCCGTTACGCGGTCTGAGTAGTCCAGACGACGGTTGCCAACAATCTGGTAATCTTCATGGCCTTTACCTGCCAGCAGAACCACATCGTTTTCCTGTGCCTGCATAATGGCGTTGGTCACGGCTTCTGCACGACCTTCCACCACGCGGGCACGGCCAGCGTCCAGCATCCCCGCCAGAATGTCGTTAATGATGGCACGTGGCTCTTCGGTACGCGGGTTGTCATCGGTCACGACCGGAATATCCGCGAACTGTTCAGCAATGGCACCCATCAACGGACGTTTACCCTTATCGCGGTCACCACCGCAACCAAAGACGCACCAGAGCTTACCGGTACAGTGCAGACGCGCCGCTTCCAGCGCTTTTTCCAGCGCATCTGGGGTGTGAGCATAGTCAACCACCACGGTCGGTTTACCTGGCGCACTGAACACTTCCATGCGGCCACAAACTGGCTGCAAACTCTCTGAAGTTTTCAGCAATTCGGCCATCGGGTAACCCAGCGCCAGCAGCGTCGCCAGCGCCAGCAGCAGGTTGCTGACGTTAAATGCCCCCATCAGGCGGCTTTCAATTTCGCCTTCACCCCATGACGAAGCAAAGCGGATAGTCGCACCACTATCGTGATAATCGACATCGACAGCCTTCAGCCAGCGGCCGTGGCAGTTCGGGTTGATATGGTCTTCCATCGACACCGCGACGGCATCCGGCAGCCTGGCCAGCCAGCGGCGGCCGACTTCATCATCTGCATTGATGATCGCCTGGCCACAGTGATGAGTGGAATAGAGCAGCCATTTCGCCGCTTCGTAATGTTCCATATCACCGTGGTAATCAAGATGGTCACGGCTCAGGTTCGTGAACACAGAGGCCGCAAACTTCAGCGCCGCGACGCGGTGCTGCACCAGACCGTGGGAAGAGACTTCCATCGCAGCAAAGGTCGCACCCTGCCCTGCCAGACCGGCAAGCACATGCTGCACATCGACCGCAGAGCCGGTGGTGTTTTCTGTCGGGTTCACTTTGCCCAGCAGACCGTTGCCCACGGTACCCATTACCGCGCCAGTTTCGCCAAGCAGCTGTGCCCACTGCGCCATCAGCTGCGTGGTGGTGGTTTTCCCGTTAGTGCCCGTCACGCCAACCAGACGCAGCTGGTCTGAAGGCTCGTTGTAAAAACGGCCTGCCAGCGCGGAGAGACGCTCGTTCAGCTGACTGAGATAAACAACCGGTACGCCGTGCATTTCACGGATTTCACCGTCGGTTGCTTCATCTTTCGCCTCAGCAATAATGGCAGCAACACCTTGCGCAATCGCCTGCGGGATATATCGACGCCCGTCCGCCTGATGACCAACTACAGCCACAAAAAGATCGCCAGAAGCAGCCACACGGCTGTCCAGTACCATCTCCCGTAGCGCTCGCGCAGGTGCATTCGACACCCACGGAGCGAGAAGGTCGCGCAAATTACGATCTGCCACCTGTACCCTCGCCTTGATTAATTACATATTCACTTTTTTCGCCTGTCGCCAGCGCATCTGGTTCAATGTTCATGGTGCGCAACACGCCACCCATGATAGCCCCGAACACAGGTGCGGAGACGGCACCACCGTAGTATTTACCCGCCTGTGGATCGTTAATGACGACCACCAGCGCAAAACGCGGATTGCTTGCAGGCGCAACGCCTGCGGTATAGGCAATGTATTTGTTGATGTAGCGGCCATCTGGCCCCACTTTTTTCGCCGTACCGGTTTTAATGGCGATGCGATAACCTTTGATCGCCGCCTTCACGCCGCCGCCGCCAGGCAGCGCCACGCTTTCCATCATATGCACGACGGTACGAACGATAGGTTCCGGGAAGATTCGCTCGCCCGGAACCGGTGGATCAACTTTGGTAATCGACAGCGGGCGATAGACGCCATAGCTGCCAATCGTTGCGTAGACTCGCGCTAACTGTAACGGCGTTACCATTAGCCCGTAGCCGAAAGAGAAGGTGGCCCTCTCTATGTCAGACCACCGTTGTTTTTGAGGATATAAGCCACTGCGTTCTCCGACCAACCCCAAATTGGTCGCCTTTCCGAGTCCAAAACGTGAGTAAGTCTCTACTAACGCTGAGGACGGCATCGCTAACGCCAGCTTTGAAACACCGACGTTACTCGACTTCTGCAGGACCCCGGTCAGGGTCAATTCGCTGTAACGAGCCACGTCTTTGATCTCATGGCCGTTAATGCGGTAAGGAATCGTATTCAGAACGGTATTTTCATTGACGATGCCGCGCTGCAGCGCAGTCATCACTACCATCGGTTTAACGGTGGAACCCGGCTCGAACACGTCGGTGATCGCCCGGTTACGCATCGCATCTTTTGCGGTGCCGGTAAAGTTGTTCGGGTTGTAGGACGGGCTGTTAGCCATCGCTAACACTTCACCAGTGCTGACATCCACCAGCACGGCGCTACCTGATTCCGCTTTGTTAAAGGCCACGGCGTTGTTCAGCTCGCGGTAGACCAGCGCCTGCAAGCGCTCATCAATGCTCAGCGCCAGGTTATGCGCTGCCTGACTGTCCGTTGAAGAGATATCTTCAATGACACGTCCATAGCGGTCTTTACGTACGATTCGCTCGCCCGGCTGGCCGGTTAGCCACTTATCAAAGCTTTTTTCAACGCCCTCAATCCCCTGGCTGTCGACGTTAGTGAAGCCGATGAGGTGAGCGGTTACTTCGCCGGAAGGATAATAACGACGTGATTCCTCACGCAGATGGATCCCCGGGAGTTTGAGTTTTCGGATGTAGTCCGCCATGTCAGGGTTCACCTGACGTGCCAGATAGATAAAACGCCCTTTCGGGTTAGTGTTTACGCGAGATGCAAGCTGATCCAGCGGCATCTTCAGGGCATCCGACAGCGCTTTCCAGCGGTTGTCGAGCGTGATACCGCCAGCGTCGTGCAGCTCTTTAGGGTCGGCCCAGATAGCCTTCACCGGCACGCTCACCGCCAGCGGGCGGCCCGAACGGTCGGTAATCATTCCGCGGGATGTGGAGACTTCCTGTACGCGAAGGGAGCGCATGTCCCCCTGGCGAACCAGCATGTCAGGCGCGACAATCTGCAACCACGCCACGCGTCCCAGCAGGAAACCCAGCGCCAGTAAAATACAGCCGCAAAGCAACGCAAAACGCCAACTGATAAAGTTGGCCTGTTCTTCCTGACGTTTTGGTTTTAGCGTTTTTGCCGCTGCTCTCATGCGTCGCGTTTTCCCTTATTTTTGTACTACGATATTTTCCTGTGAAGGATCAACATGCTGCAGCTGCAGCTTTTCTGTTGCGATCCGTTCAACCCGGCTGTGATCGCCGAGCGCGTTTTCTTCAAGGATCAGATTTCGCCATTCAATATCCAGTGCATCGCGTTCCAGTACCATCTGCTCGCGTTGCGCCGTTAATAAACGGGTATGGTGAGCCGTTGTGACGACCGTTACAGCCGTCACGATGATGCAAATGAACAAGCAGAGTGGCAGCTTCCCAAACCGCAAAAGATCGTCGCCGATCACGCCAGGCAAGGCATGGCGCTCGTTGCTTCCTAACGAATCCTTAACTTTGCTTAGGGTCTCTGTCACTCTGCTGATCATGCGTTCGTCCTCTCTGCTACACGCAGCACTGAACTACGGGCACGTGGATTCTCTGCCACCTCTTCTTCGCCCGGCATCAACTTGCCTAATGCTCGCAACTGACGGCCACCCAGTTTCCTGAGTTGTTCTTCCGTCATCGGCAGCCCCGCAGGAACCTGTGGACCGCGGCTTTGTTCACGCATGAAGCGTTTCACAATGCGGTCTTCCAGTGAATGGAAGCTGATGATGGATAACCGCCCACCCGGGGCCAGCACGTCGAGCGAGCTTTTTAGCGCCAGCTCTATTTCCTCCAGTTCACTGTTTACCCAGATGCGAACCGCCTGGAAGGTACGGGTCGCGGGATGTTTGTGTTTATCCTTCACCGGTGTTGCAGCGGCAATGACCTCGGCCAGCTCTTTGGTACGGGTCATTGGCTCAACGCGGTTACGCTCAACGATGGCACGCGCAATACGTTTGCCAAAACGTTCCTCGCCGAAGGTTTTGATCACCCAGGCAATATCCGCTTCATCCGCCGTTTGTAACCACTCTGCGGCAGACTGACCGCGGGTAGGATCCATACGCATGTCCAGCGGACCATCACGCATAAAGGAGAAGCCGCGTTCAGCGTCATCAAGCTGTGGTGAAGAGACGCCAAGATCGAGAAGAATTCCGTCGATCTTGCCCGTCAGGCCGCGCTCAGCAACATAGTCTGCGAGCGCAGAGAAAGGTCCATGCACGATGGAAAAACGTGGGTCATCGATGGTTTGTGCAACGGCAATCGCCTGCGGATCGCGATCGATTGCCAGCAGACGTCCTTCCGCTCCAAGCTGGGAGAGGATTAAACGCGAGTGACCACCGCGACCAAAAGTGCCATCAATGTAGATGCCGTCCGGACGAATATTCAGGCCGTTAACGGCCTCATCCAGCAACACCGTTGTATGTTTATAATTTTCCATCATATTTATAGAGACAAGTCCTGCAGCCGTTCCGATAATGTCGCGGAATCAGACTGCTCAGCGTCGATATCTTCCTTGACCTGTTGATACCAGGTCGTTTCATCCCACAGTTCAAACTTGTTGAACTGCCCGACCAGCATCACTTCTTTGGTCAGACCGGCATGTTGCCGCAACACAGGCGCAATCAGTAATCGCCCTGCGCTATCCATCTGACACTCACTGGCATGCCCCAACAACAACCGTTGTACACGGCGTTCCTGCGGGTTCATGCTCGACAGTCGCGACAGCTTTTGCTCAATAATTTCCCATTCAGGCAGGGGGTAAAGCAGCAGGCAGGGGGAGTTGATGTCAATGGTGCACACCATTTGACCTGAAGCGTTCTCAATCAGCTGGTCGCGGTATCGTGTTGGAACCGATAAACGCCCTTTGCTGTCGAGATTGACTAACGTTGCTCCACGGAACATGCCAGCCTCACCCCTCCTCACCACTTTAACCCACAAATTCCCACCTAAAGGAGTTTACGGAGCGATGGAAAAGCTTGTCAAGCCAGGACTCTCTCTCTATCAAGCCGAAAGGGCTCTATTTACAGAGATAAACGGACCTGGTTAATAACTGCACAACTGGCGAGGCAAAATTAACGTTATGAATATTTGTAAGAAAAAATCCGAATATGCACACTAGCGTTAAAGCTCACTCAATATCATCGCAGGGAAATATAAAGTGTCAGTTTGCGACGCGGGCAGCATTTTAAGACATATTCTCAGGGGATGACAGCGCCAGATTCATCGCGGCACTGCGCGAGTGTGCTTGCAGACGTACAAGCTGGCAGGGAGGATGAAAAAACGTCTGAATATTCATCGACCGAATAGGGTTTGTAACAAAATAATACAAAAACAGCGATTAAAAATCGTATAAATGTTCTTTAAGCGTCAGTCTAAAAGACAAAATGAATTAAGAAAAATAGCAGAGCATGATTCTTAAGGAATTATCCTAATTTTTATCCGGGAATTACTCTTGCCAGTTATTTCATCAAAATGGGGCAGTTTTCACCACCCCCAGTGAATGCATTAATGGCGGCTCAAAATTCCGCGACGGTAGAGATTACGTTTGATACGCGTCAGACCCGGCTTGGGTTTCCGTGGCTCATCAAGGCTTGCCAGAACGATCTCCAGCACGCGCTCGGCCACGTCACGATGACGCTGGGCCACTGCCAGTACCGGGCACTGCAGGAAGTCGAGCAGCTCATTATCTCCGAAGGTTGCAATGGCCAAATCGGATGGCAGCTTCCCTTCCCGGCGCAGTGTCACATCCATCACCCCCTGCAGCAGGGCAAATGAGGTCGTGAACAGAGCCTGCGGCATCGGATGCGTTTCCAGCCATTTCTCGAACAGCTGCGCGGCCGCTTCACGCTCATAGCTGTTGGCATACAAATAGTGAACCTCACGCGGATCATCTTTCCAGGCAGTCCTGAACCCTTGTTCACGCAGGAAGCTTACGGAAAGCTCAGGCAACGCGCCAAGATACAGAACGGTTTCTGCCGGGAAGGTTCTCAGCTCCGCTGCCAGCATCTCTGCATCGTCCTGATCGGCACCGACAACGCTGGTGAAATGCTCCCTGTCCAGAGCGCGGTCCAGTGCAACGATAGGGAACGGGTCGTTCGCCCAGCGCTGATAGAACGGGTGCTCTGGTGGTAAAGAGGTTGAAACGATGATGGCATCCACCTGACGCTGAAGCAGGTGCTCAATGCAGCGCATTTCGTTATCGGGCTGGTCTTCCGAACAGGCAATCAGTAACTGATAGCCACGCTGGCGAGCCTGACGTTCAAGATAATTAGCGATACGGGTATAGCTGGTGTTTTCCAGATCGGGGATCACCAGGCCAATAGAGCGGGTGCGTCCGGCGCGTAAGCCAGCTGCGACAGCATTCGGATGGTAGTTATGCTCACGAACCACCGCCATGACTTTTTCAACGGTCTTATCGCTGACACGGTACTGCTTTGCTTTACCGTTAATCACATAGCTGGCTGTGGTTCGTGACACGCCGGCTAGCCGGGCGATTTCATCCAGTTTCACAATTGCCCCTTAAAAAAAGAAAAGAATCCATAGCCCTGTCAAGGTTATGGTTAAATCTTTTAACATCTAAACGCAGAAAAGCCTCCGCGGCAACCGCTTTTATCTGCGTTGTCGGCTGATTACACAAAAAAAAAGCCCGGCTTTGGCGACCGGGCAGAAAGAGGCGAACCTTTTTTACAACTAACGCATGATTTTATCGCCGCGCGACAGGCCAACAATACCAGAGCGCGCAACCTCAACAATTTTTGCTACATCCCGCACGGATGCCAGGAAGGCATCCAGCTTATCACTCGTTCCAGCCAACTGAACCGTATATATAGAAGGCGTCACGTCAATAATTTGCCCACGGAAGATATCCGTATTGCGTTTGACCTCTTCACGCCCATAGCCAGTGGCCTGAATTTTCACCAGCATGACTTCACGCTCAACATAAGCGCCCTGCCCCAGCTCGCTCACGCGCAACACATCAACCAGCTTGTGCAGCTGTTTCTCGATCTGCTCAAGCACTTTGGCGTCGCCGACGGTCTGAATTGTCATGCGTGACAGCGTCGGATCGTCCGTCGGTGCAACGGTCAGGCTTTCGATGTTGTAGCCACGCTGTGCGAAAAGCCCGATGACGCGTGACAGTGCACCAGACTCGTTTTCCAGTAATACCGATAATATCCGGCGCATATCAGGTTCTCTCCGTTTTGCTTAACCACATTTCGTCCATACCACCACCGCGAATATGCATCGGATAAACGTGTTCTGTGCCATCGACGATGACATCCATGAATACGAGGCGGTTGTTTTTAACGTGCTCAAGCGCTTCACCGAGCTTCGTTTCCAGCTCTGCCGGATCGGTCACCCGCATGCCAACATGACCATATGCCTCAGCCAGACGAACGAAATCAGGTAGTGACGTCATGTACGACTGAGAATGGCGACCAGAGTAGATCATATCCTGCCACTGCTTCACCATACCGAGGTAGCCGTTATTCAGGTTCAGCACCAGTACCGGCAGTTCATATTGCAGCGCGGTAGACAACTCCTGAATGTTCATCTGGATACTGCCATCCCCCGTCACGCAGACGACGGTTTCATTTGGCAGAGCCAGCTTCACGCCCAGCGCAGCAGGCAGGCCAAAGCCCATCGTGCCTAAACCACCCGAGTTGATCCAGTGGCGCGGTTTATCAAACGGGTAATAAAGGGCAGCAAACATCTGATGCTGACCAACGTCTGACGTCACATACGCCTCGCCTTTCGTCAGACGCCAGATCGCTTCGATGACCGCCTGCGGCTTAATATGCTCGCTTTGGGTGTCGTACTTCAGGCACTGACGTGCGCGCCACTGCTCAATTTGCTGCCACCAGTCGCGGATCTCATCCAGCGGCTGAGAGACGGTTTCCTGTGTCAGCAGATCCAGCATCTGGTCCAGCACCTGACGGGCATCCCCCACGATCGGCACATCGGCCGGCACTGTTTTTGAGATAGACGTTGGATCGATATCAATGTGCAGCACGGTGGCGTTCGGGCAATATTTTGCCAGGTTGTTGGTGGTACGATCGTCAAAGCGCACACCAACGGCAAAGATCACATCAGAATTGTGCATCGTCATGTTGGCTTCATAGGTACCGTGCATGCCCAGCATACCCAGCGCCTGACGGTGCGTGGCCGGGAATGCCCCCAGTCCCATCAACGATGACGCCACCGGCAAATTTAACGTCTCGACCAGCGTGCGTAGCTGTTCTTCACAGGCTGAGTTAACAGCACCGCCCCCGACGTAGACTACCGGTTTTTTGGCCGCCAGCAGCGTTTGCAACGCACGCTTGATCTGACCTTTGTGTCCCTGCGTCGTAGGATTGTAAGAACGCATGCTCACCGATTCCGGCCAGACATAAGGCAGCTTGTTCGCCGGGTTCAGAATATCTTTCGGCAGATCGACGACAACCGGGCCAGGACGCCCACTAGCCGCCAGCCAGAAGGCTTTTTTCAGTACACCTGGAATATCTTCGGTTTGCTTAACCAGGAAGCTGTGCTTAACAACGGGGCGCGAGATCCCCACCATGTCGCACTCCTGGAACGCATCATAGCCGATCAGCGAAGTCGCCACCTGCCCGGAGAGAATGACCAGCGGGATAGAGTCCATATACGCTGTAGCAATCCCGGTAATGGCGTTTGTCGCCCCGGGGCCAGACGTGACTAACACCACGCCCACTTCCCCCGTTGCACGGGCCAGCCCGTCCGCCATATGTACCGCCGCCTGCTCGTGGCGTACCAGAACATGGTCGATACCGCCTACCGTATGCAGCGCATCATAAATATCGAGGACTGCGCCTCCCGGGTAGCCGAACACCTGCTTCACGCCCTGGTCAATAAGCGATCGAACGACCATTTCCGCGCCAGACAACATCTCCATGCTTTGCCTCCAGGCTTTTGTTATAGACGAACAGCAGAATTCATTTCCACGCCGTCTTACGATCGGGTTAAACCGATCTTATATTTTGCAGAGTGATAGTTACCTTAACCGCTCGTTATGAGGCAGGCAATTAGCAAACCGGGGAAGGCAAGCGGCCAACAAAGCAGAAAAAACAGACATTGCGGGAGGATATGGTGAATTCGTCTGAGATTAGAGAGCGAGTTAATAAATCATCGTTTAAAAGGGAGATGAATCAGGAAATCATCTATTTTTAAGTGCCTGACAGCAGCCAGAAAAAAACGTAAACAGAATAAAATAGCATTAACTTAAAAAAACTCAGGATAAATAACACATCAGTGCCATTTATCCTGATGGGCTTATCGACGACAGACGCTAATAAGCAGCTCCTCCATCCATTGATGCCCTTTATCCCGACCTGCCGCTTCATGCCAGGAGAGATAACAGGTACGGCTATTCAGCTTCAGCGGCAATGGCAGAACTTGCAGGTCTAACTGCTCAGAAAACTCGTCCGCCAGCCAACGAGGTGCAATAGCCACCAGCTGCGTTTGTGAAACGACATTTAATACGCTGACCATTGCCATTCCCTGATAGGCAACGCTTGCCTGTTTATCAGGAGAGTCATACCACGGCAGGCTAAATGAGGCATATCTGTCGAGCGCAACAACAGCATGTTGCTCGTTATAAACGTCATTTTCCCGCAGCGGAGAATTCAGTCGGGGGTGTTTTTTACTGGCAACCAGCACCATTTCATCTTTAAACAGCGGTACACAGGAAAATTCCGGGCGACGGAACTCTTCATATCCCAGAACGAACTCTGTTTCCTGGTAACGCAGCTGATGCTCTGTGTTTTGATTTAGTGATGATTTAAAAACCAGGTGAATATTTGGTGCGATCTCTTCAACTTTATTGTAAATAATGGATGTCAAATAGTTATCTAACGGACTACAGACACAAAGATGGAATACGCGCTCACTGCTGACAGGTTCAAAACCCGACCCCGGCAGTTCATTCTGAACTAATTGCAGCGCCTGACGGATAGAACCGAAGAGCTGAAATGCACGCGCAGTAGGCTGGATCCCTCGACCATAACGCACGAACAATTCGTCATTAAACATGACCTTAAGCCTGGATACAGCATTACTGACGGCGGGCTGGGACATCCCCAGCGACTGGGCTGCTCGCGTAATATTCTGCTCCTGCATAACCGCATCAAATACGGTTAACAGATTAAGATCCACAGTACGTAATTGCGGTTTAATCCCATCAGCAACCTGGATTTGTTTAATATTATTTTCTGGCATTTCTAACTCCACTGTCACGCTAAACTTCCTTTGCCAAAGTACAGTAATAAGTTCGAGAAATATGATTTACCATGCATATACGAGCAGCAAAAGAGAATTGTTTAAAATTCGGAAAATATAAAGAAAAATGCATCGAAAAAGACATTACGCACCTTCAGTAATGAAGAGATAAAAGTCAGTTCATATGATATCAATAACATTAGGATTGGCATGAAACCATAAACCAGAAAAATATACAATCGCCGTTCAGGTTAATGATGACTTAAGTATTATTAAACTATTCATGTTAACCTATATCATTTACTTAACAACCG
Source organism: Enterobacter sp. RHBSTW-00901 (assembly GCF_014103115.1). Classification (NCBI taxonomy): domain Bacteria; kingdom Pseudomonadati; phylum Pseudomonadota; class Gammaproteobacteria; order Enterobacterales; family Enterobacteriaceae; genus Enterobacter; species Enterobacter sp. RHBSTW-00901. Next base: position 3,657,855 of record NZ_JABXPB010000001.1, on the reverse strand, counting down.
GATGCCGTAAACCGCATTCATGCTCACTGAAACCATTCACATCATTTATAAATTAATGAAATAAAACAAATTTCATATCACTGCAATAAAACACACAAATTATGTTTAATTGATACTAATTATATTTAAAGCATGACAGCACGACATTCTCAGTCCAAAAATAGACAATTAACCTGGTCGAAAAAGAAAAAACCAGCACAATTAGCTAAAGTTAATGTTCTGCTCTGGCCAGCTATCAGGCTCGTTTTACCGTGCAGGGGTTGACATGATGCGCCGTATCCAGTACCACTAAATGCATATCGTATTTAACGGGAGCACGATTCATGATTCGCACCATTCGTTTCACCAGTCTACTACTACTAAACGCATCCACTGTGCGCGGTAGACTGGCGGGCGAAATTCAGCGTTGAATCGTCACCAGTAAGACTAAAAACCCGCGCCATTGCGCGGGTTTTTTTATGCTCGTAGCAAAGCGCCCTAAGACTGACAAGGACCTAACCCATGAGCCAGCAAGTCATTATTTTCGATACAACTTTACGTGACGGTGAACAGGCATTGCAGGCGAGCCTGAGTGTGAAAGAAAAGCTGCAAATTGCGCTGGCTCTCGAACGTATGGGGGTCGACGTGATGGAGGTAGGCTTCCCCGTCTCTTCTCCGGGTGATTTTGAATCGGTACAGACCATTGCGCGTACCATTAAAAACAGCCGCGTCTGCGCCCTGGCACGCTGCGTTGAGAAGGATATCGACGTTGCTGCCGAGTCACTGAAAGTTGCAGAAGCCTTCCGTATTCATACCTTTATTGCCACGTCGCCAATGCACATTGCGACCAAGTTGCGCAGCACGCTGGATGAGGTTATTGAACGCGCAATTTACATGGTCAAACGTGCGCGTAACTACACAGATGACGTTGAGTTCTCCTGTGAAGATGCTGGCCGTACACCCATTGACGATCTGGCGCGCGTAGTTGAAGCCGCGATCAATGCCGGTGCCAAAACTATCAATATCCCGGACACCGTCGGCTACACCATGCCGTTTGAATTCTCCAACATTATTACCGGCCTGTATGAGCGTGTGCCAAACATTGATAAAGCAATTATCTCCGTTCACACCCATGACGATCTGGGCCTGGCCGTCGGTAACGCCATTGCCGCCGTCCACGCCGGGGCGCGTCAGGTAGAAGGCGCAATGAACGGCATCGGTGAACGTGCGGGTAACTGTGCGCTGGAAGAAGTGATCATGGCGATCAAGGTGCGCAAAGACATCATGAACGTACACACCCGCATCAATCACAATGAAATCTGGCGCACCAGCCAGACTGTCAGCCAGATTTGCAACATGCCAGTTCCTGCTAACAAAGCCATTGTCGGCACTGGCGCATTCGCACACTCCTCGGGTATCCACCAGGACGGGGTGCTGAAAAACCGCGAAAACTACGAAATCATGACCCCGGAATCTATCGGCCTGAACCAGGTTCAGCTGAACCTGACCTCCCGCTCCGGCCGTGCCGCGGTGAAACACCGTATGGAAGAGATGGGTTATAAGGACAGCGACTACAACATGGATCAGCTGTATGACGCCTTCCTGAAACTGGCCGACAAAAAAGGCCAGGTGTTTGATTACGATCTGGAAGCCCTGGCTTTCATCAACAAACAGCAGGAAGAGCCAGAGCACTTCCGTCTGGATTACTTCAGCGTGCAGTCCGGCTCCAGCGATATCGCTACCGCGTCGGTCAAACTGGCCTGCGGCGATGAAGTTACAGCCGAAGCGGCCAACGGTAATGGCCCAGTCGACGCCATCTACCGGGCGATTAACCGCGTCACAGGGTACGACGTGGAACTGGTCAAATATGACCTGACGGCTAAAGGTCAGGGGGAAAATGCCCTGGGTCAGGTGGATATCGTCGTCAACCACAATGGTCGCCGCTTCCACGGCGTGGGTCTCGCAACCGACATCGTTGAATCGTCCGCAAAAGCGATGGTGCACGTCCTGAACAATATCTGGCGCGCCGCCGAAGTCGAAAAAGAGTTGCAACGCAAAGCTCAGAATAAAGAGAACAACAAGGAAACCGTGTAATGTCGAAGAATTACCATATTGCTGTGTTGCCGGGTGACGGTATTGGCCCGGAAGTGATGGCACAGGCGCTGAAAGTACTGGAAGCCGTTCGTTCGCGTTTTGCGATGAAAATTACCACCAGCCACTACGACGTGGGCGGTATTGCTATCGACAATCACGGTACGCCGCTGCCAAAAGCGACCGTCGAAGGCTGCGAAAATGCCGACGCCGTCCTGTTTGGTTCCGTGGGAGGCCCGAAATGGGAACATCTGCCTCCCGCAGAGCAACCTGAGCGCGGCGCGCTGTTGCCACTGCGTAAGCATTTCAAACTGTTCAGCAACCTGCGTCCGGCAAAGCTGTACCAGGGTCTGGAAGAGTTCTGCCCGCTGCGCGCGGATATCGCGGCCAATGGCTTCGACATTCTGTGCGTACGTGAACTGACCGGCGGTATCTATTTTGGCCAACCAAAAGGCCGTGAAGGCAGCGGACAGCATGAGAAAGCCTTTGATACCGAGGTGTATCACCGTTTTGAAATTGAACGCATTGCCCATATCGCGTTTGAGTCTGCACGTAAACGCCGTCATAAAGTGACGTCTATCGATAAAGCGAACGTTCTGCAGTCTTCCATTTTGTGGCGTGAGATTGTCAGTGAAATCGCCAAAGAGTATCCGGACGTTGAGCTGACACATATGTACATTGATAACGCGACCATGCAGCTGATTAAAGATCCGTCCCAGTTTGACGTGCTGCTGTGCTCCAACCTGTTCGGCGACATCCTGTCGGACGAGTGCGCGATGATCACCGGTTCAATGGGCATGTTGCCTTCCGCCAGCCTGAATGAAGAAGGGTTTGGCCTGTATGAACCTGCGGGCGGCTCTGCTCCGGATATTGCCGGCAAAAATATCGCCAACCCGATTGCGCAGATCCTCTCTCTGGCCCTGCTGCTGCGCTACAGCCTTGATGCAGGCGATGCAGCCGCTGCTATTGAAAGCGCCGTGAATCGTGCGTTAGAAGAAGGTGTCCGTACCGGTGATTTAGCACGCGGCGCGGCAGCAGTCAGTACCGATGAAATGGGCGATATCATTGCCCGCTATGTTGCTGAAGGGGTGTAATCATGGCGAAGACGTTATATGAAAAATTGTTTGATGCGCACGTTGTCTACGAGGCACCAAACGAAACCCCGCTGCTGTACATCGACAGGCATCTGGTGCATGAAGTGACCTCCCCACAGGCATTTGACGGACTGCGTGCGCACAAGCGCCCGGTACGTCAGCCGGGTAAAACCTTCGCGACAATGGATCACAACGTCTCCACCCAGACCAAAGATATCAATGCGTCGGGTGAGATGGCACGTATCCAGATGCAGGAACTGATTAAGAACTGCAACGAGTTTGGCGTTGAACTGTACGACCTGAACCATCCGTACCAGGGCATCGTCCACGTGATGGGGCCAGAACAGGGCATTACCCTGCCGGGTATGACCATCGTCTGTGGTGACTCCCATACCGCGACACACGGTGCGTTTGGCGCACTGGCATTCGGTATCGGCACCTCTGAAGTAGAACATGTTCTGGCAACGCAAACCCTGAAACAGGGTCGTGCCAAAACCATGAAGATTGAAGTGAAGGGCAAAGCCGCACAGGGCATCACCGCCAAAGACATCGTGCTGGCTATCATCGGCAAAACTGGCAGCGCAGGCGGTACTGGCCACGTGGTGGAATTCTGCGGTGAAGCTATCCAGGCGCTGAGCATGGAAGGTCGTATGACCCTGTGCAACATGGCCATTGAAATGGGAGCCAAAGCAGGCCTGGTCGCGCCAGACGAAACGACCTTCAACTATGTGAAAGGGCGCTTGCACGCACCAAAAAACCAGAATTACGTCGATGCCGTTGAATACTGGAAAACCCTGAAAACCGACGATGGTGCAACCTTTGATACCATTGTTACCCTGCAGGCGGAAGAGATTGCCCCGCAGGTCACCTGGGGGACGAACCCAGGCCAGGTCATTTCCGTGAATGACACCATCCCTGACCCGGCCTCTTTCACCGATCCGGTAGAGCGCGCCAGCGCAGAAAAAGCACTGGCCTATATGGGGCTGAAACCGGGCGTGCCAGTGACCGATGTGACCATTGATAAAGTGTTCATCGGCTCTTGCACCAACTCACGCATTGAAGATTTACGCGCTGCGGCAGAGATTGCCAAAGGTCGCAAAGTCGCTCCGGGTGTGCAGGCGCTGGTCGTGCCGGGTTCTGGCCCTGTGAAAGCGCAGGCGGAAGCAGAAGGCCTGGACAAGATCTTTATCGAAGCGGGCTTCGAGTGGCGCTTGCCTGGCTGCTCCATGTGTCTGGCGATGAACAATGACCGCCTGAACCCGGGTGAGCGTTGTGCCTCCACCAGCAACCGTAACTTTGAAGGCCGTCAGGGCCGCGGTGGGCGTACCCATCTGGTCAGCCCGGCAATGGCCGCTGCGGCGGCAGTCACCGGCCACTTCGCCGATATTCGCAGCCTGAAATAAGGAGACAATCATGGCAGAGAAATTTACCCAACATACGGGTCTGGTTGTCCCACTGGATGCAGCCAACGTCGATACTGATGCGATCATTCCTAAGCAGTTTTTGCAGAAAGTCACCCGCACCGGTTTTGGCGCGCACCTGTTTAACGACTGGCGTTTCCTGGATGACAAAGGCGAAGTCCCTAACCCGGAATTCGTCCTGAACTTCCCGGAATACAAAGGTGCATCGATTCTGCTGGCGCGGGAAAACTTTGGCTGTGGCTCTTCCCGTGAACATGCGCCCTGGGCACTGACCGACTACGGCTTTAAAGTGGTTATTGCCCCGAGCTTTGCCGATATCTTCTACGGCAACAGCTTCAACAACCAGCTGCTGCCGGTGACGCTGAGCGACGAGCAGGTAGACGAGCTGTTCGCTCTGGTTAAGGCTAATCCCGGTATTGCGTTTGAAGTGGATCTGGAAGCAGAAGTGGTCAAGGCGGGTGAGAAGACCTACAGCTTCAGTATTGATGCATTCCGTCGTCACTGCATGTTAAACGGTCTGGACAGCATTGGTCTGACGCTGCAACACGAAGATGCCATTGCCGCATACGAACATAAACAACCTGCGTTTATGAATTAAACATCTGGCCCGCAGTGTATCCTGCGGGTCAGATCTTCCGCCGCCCTTCCCCGTTTTTTTCTCGCATGCAAGAACCTGGCAGAAATAATCACGCCAATCACATTATATTTAAGGTGAATTTAATAAACATTTTGCATAATAACCTACATATCAGGTTACTACGTGAAACAGTATGAAAAACCAAAATAGCAATGAGTCTCAACTCCGTTCTCATGAAATACATAAATGCACATTAATCAGCGTGATCGTCAATATATTCCTGACGAGTTTTCAAATCGTTGCCGGTTTATTTTCCGGTTCGCAGGGGTTAATTGCTGATGGTATTCATTCTCTTTCCGATTTATCCTCTGACTTTGTCGTTCTGATTGCCAATAAAAAAAGCCAGAAAGCCTCTGATACCGATCATCACTATGGTCACCTCCGTTTTGAAAACGGTGCAAAGCTGATTATCGGGGTTATCTTATTTCTGGTCGGTGCCGGAATGCTCTGGTCTGCGGGCAATAAGCTGCTACACCCCGAGACACATCAGGTCGTCAAAGGGGCGGCTCTGTGGGTCGCCATACTGGCTCTGTTGATTAAAGAGGGGCTGTTCAGATACATGTACGCAACGGGGAAACGCATTCAGTCATCGCTGCTTATTGCCAATGCCTGGCACGCGCGTTCCGACGCGGCCTCGTCTGTTGTTGTTGCTATCGGTATTGCCGGTAATTTACTGGGTTTCCACTCTATGGATCTGGTTGCCGCACTGATTGTCGGTATTTTTATCGCCCACATGGGGTATAAATTCTCTGCCGATGCCCTCCATGATTTGATGGATCGCTCGCTTGAGCCAGACATGGAACACGAAATCAGAACGTGCCTGTTATCTACAGAAGGTGTTATTAACATTCACGATTTAAAAACCCGCAAGATGGGTGATTTAGCCCTGGTCGATGTTCATCTGGAAGTGAATGGAAAATTAAGCGTAAAAGAAGGACATGATATTGCCGTCAATGCCAGAAACAGAGTCATGAGCAAATTTAACGTGCTTAATGTGATGACGCATATCGATCCTGCGCATTAACGCGTATTGATGCAAACAGTGTGACCGACATTTTCTGGCGTTAAGGTTTCGTTAATTAATAGACGTCACACTGCATCACATTAGCTCTCTCATCATTGAGGTAAATAGCGATGACCCCAACAATACGCAGTACGCTTCCACATAAAGAAACGCCTTTTCTTCGCGTACTGCACATCATTGTTGCAGTGCTGGTACTGGCTCAGATTATCAATTCTAACTACACCGTAAGTGAAGCACTCAGTGAATCTGGTTTCACGAGTATCGTCACCTGGATACATGTCATCTCAGGCTTTGGGTTAATTTTCTGCGGTATTGCTATGATGGCGTGGATGTTAACGCAACGTGGATTTAAATATTACTACGCCTGGATGACGCTGGATTTCCGCGGGATCGTTGACGACATACGCACCCTGACACAACGCCAGCTCCCGGATGCCCACGCTGGCGGTATGGCCGCAACGGTGCAGGGTTTAGGCGTGCTGGCTCTGCTGGGTGTTGCCGTCTGTGGCGCAGCCTGGTTCGTACTGAACGCAACGATCGGGCCCGTCTCCTCTCTTACCGAGTCGGTACTGGATCTGCATAAATTCCTGACGGTCTTTATCGAAACCTATTTCTGGGCACACGGCTTTATGGGGATAGCCCATATGTACCTGACATTACGCGCACAGCGGAAATATCAGTACTCAGAATAATGCAGTAACAGGCATATTCTCTGAGCCAGAACGGTTTCTGGCTCAGACCTTCGCAACAGGCTACACGTCTTTCACACGGCAGGTCAGCAGGAGCGTCACGACCGAGATTGCCGCAATCATCCAGTACACCGCCGCATGCCCATAGCTTTGCGACAGCGCACCCTGAATCACCCCCGCCAGAATCACCCCGGTTGAAATACTGTTCGTAAACAATGTTGTCGCAGAGCCTGCGCGTCCCGGCATCAGATCCTGGAACCAGAGCATACCAATCCCGGCGACAATCCCGATAAATACCGCATTAAACAGCTGTAATATCAGTAGTGCTTCGCGCGAGTGAAAGAAGATAAGCCCCAGATAGAACAACACTCCTGCCGCGACAGCAATGACCATCATCTTACGTTTTCCTGAACGCTTAACGTAATACCCGGCCAGAATCATCGCCGGAATTTCCAGACCCGCGGCGGTACCCATCAAGATCCCGGCAAGCTTATCCGGTAACCCCAGATCGCTGCTGATCCACAATGGCATATCAATGATGTACATCGTGTTGCAGGTCCACATCAGCGTGGAGGCAATAAACAGCATACGGACATTTTTATCCTGCCAGCCGCTCGCCTGCGTAGCGGGTCTGTCCGCCACCGGCTCAATGCGAGCCACCGAAGGCAGGGCAAATGCCACTAACACCAGGCTGATGACAAAAATCCCGGCGGCGATGGAAAACATGGTGGTAAAGCCATAATTCAGCGCCAGCATAAACGCCAGCGGCGGGCCAATCACCCACGCCAGAGAGAGCTGCGCACGCATGACCGAGCTGAACATCACCACTTCACGCGCGGAGTTATCCGCATATTCACGAGCCAGCGCGAACAGCTGTGGCATGGCGGTATTAGCCAGAGATGCCAGCAGAACACCACAGGTGATGAGCGTAAGGTAATGACGATTGAACGCAAACAGCAGCGCATTCCCGACGGCCATTGCGCAGCAAAACAGGATCAGTTTGCGGCGATCGCCCTGGCTGTCCGAGCGTTTTGCCAGCCACAGGCTGACCAGGATCCCGGCAATGGCGTTGACGGTATAAAACAGGCCAATCCAGAACGGCTGCGCCCCCACCTCGCGGCTCAGAAACAGGCTCAGCGTCGGTGCCTGAAGCGCCCCCGCCACACCCATCATAAAGGCCACCAGCATAAAAGCGGCATACACGCCATTCAGGCGTCGCCCCATCGTCATCAACCAGAGCATGCGCAAATCCTTGTGAAAGCGAATCGAAATTGGGTGAAATAGTAAACGAAAAAAGCCAGCAAAAACATTTTGCTGGCGGGTGATTAGCACCAATACTCAGTCACACATGATCGAGGTGAGTTAGCGAGAAAAGGTCGTTTTCGTAACGTCCCACTGCATCAATTCTTCCAGCGTTCTCAGCCGTTGATCTGCACACTGACGGGCCAGCCAGGACACTCCTTTTGTCGCTGAAAAGTACTGCTGATAAAACTGACGTGCGGTAGACCTCTTCATAATTTACCTCCTCACTTCATCGGGAAGAATTATTGGCCTAATATAGGGATTAATAAATTGCTGATTTTTTGTCAGGAGTTCCCCTTTTATGCCTTCTGGTCGTCTGCAACAACAATTCATCCGCCTCTGGCAGTGCTGTGAGGGGCAGTCGAAGGAGACTACGCTGAACGAGCTGGCCGACCTGCTGAACTGCTCTCGTCGCCATATGCGAACGCTGCTCAACACCATGCAGCAACAGGGCTGGTTAAACTGGGAGGCCGAGGCCGGACGCGGCAAGCGCTCGCGTCTGACCTTTCTCTACACCGGGCTGGCGTTGCAGCAACAACGCGCGGAAGACCTGCTTGAACAGGACAGAATCGACCAACTGGTACAGCTGGTGGGCGACAAAGCGGCAGTACGCCAGATGCTGGTTTCCCATCTCGGGAGAAGTTTTCGTCAGGGTCGCCACATCCTGCGGGTGCTCTACTATCGTCCGATGAAAAACCTGTTACCCGGCACGGCGTTGCGCCGTTCAGAAACCCATATGGCCCGGCAAATATTCAGCGGCCTGACGCGCATAAATGAGGAAAACGGGGAACTGGAAGCCGATGTCGCGCACCACTGGCAGCAACTTTCTCCCCTGCACTGGCGCTTCTTTTTACGTCCTGGTATTCATTTCCACCACGGCCGTGAGCTGGAGATCAGCGACGTCATCAATTCGCTTCAGCGGGCATGCACGCTTCCTCTTTATGGCCACATATCGCGGATCCACTCCCCTACGGCATGGACTGTTGATATCGAACTGTCCGAGCCTGACCAGTGGCTTCCGTGGCTAATGGGCTATATCCCGTCGATGATCCTGCCGCGTGAATGGGATTCCCTACCCCATTTTGCCAGCCAGCCCGTGGGAACAGGACCTTACGCGGTAACGCGCAATACCAACAACCAGCTGAAAATTCGCGCCTTTGACGACTACTTTGGCTATCGCGCGCTGATCGACGAAGTCAACGTCTGGGTTCTGCCTGAAATCAGCGAGGAGCTGAGCTGCGGATTAACGCTGGAAGGGTCAACCGAAGGAGAAAAAGCGGTTGAAAGCCGTCTGGAAGAGGGCTGCTATTACCTGCTGTTTGACGCCCGCAGCCACCGAGGTGCCAGCCGCGACGTGCGCAGATGGGTGAGCCACGTGCTTTCCCCGGCCAATCTTATCTATCAGGCGGAGGAGCAATACCAGACTTACTGGTTCCCGGCCTACGGTCTGCTCCCGCGCTGGCATCACGCCCGACCGGTTCACGGCGAAAAGCCCGCCGGACTGGAGTCGATCACCCTGACCTATTACCGCGACCACGTGGAACACCGCTTTATCGCCCGCATCATGAGCAAGCTGCTGGCTGCCGAAGGCGTTCAGCTGGACATCCAGGAAATAGATTATGATGAATGGCATCGCGGGGAGATAGTCAGCGATATCTGGCTGAACAGCGCCAACTTTACCCTGCCACTCGATTTCTCACTCTTTTCGCACCTGTATGAAGTTCCGCTGATCCAACACTGCATTGACCGGGACTGGCAGCAGGACGCCGCACAGTGGCGCGCGGGAGAAATGAACCTGGCCTCATGGTGCCAGCAGTTGCTGGCGCAACAGGCGATTGTGCCGCTCATCCACCACTGGCTGATGATTCAGGGTCAGCGCAGTATGCGTGGCTTACGGATGAACACCCTGGGCTGGTTTGATTTCAAATCCGCCTGGTTTGCCCCACCGGAACCATAACACTTTCGTAATATTCGCCAAATCATTACAATACCGCCGTTCTCAACGGGGTGCTGCATCACTGATGTGCGCTGAGATAATACCCGTCGAACCTGATCCGGATAACGCCGGCGAAGGGATTTGAGGCTGTCGCTCAAAATCCTTTGCCACTCAACTTTGAGGTGCAAAGTGTTAAAAAAAATTCTTCCCCTTCTGGTGCTGTTTGCGCTGCCTGCTGTTGCGAAGCCCGTCCTGACGGTCTACACCTATGACTCCTTCTCTGCCGACTGGGGCCCTGGCCCGGCGGTGAAAAAAGCCTTTGAAGCCGACTGCAACTGCGAGCTGAAGTTCGTAGCGCTGGAGGATGGCGTTTCACTGCTTAACCGTCTGCGCATGGAAGGGAAAAACAGCAAAGCCGACGTGGTGCTCGGTCTGGATAACAACCTGCTGGATGCGGCGTCGCAAACCAGACTGTTTGCCAAAAGCGGTGTCGCCACCGATGCCGTCAACGTCCCTGGTGGCTGGAAAAACGATACCTTTGTCCCGTTCGATTACGGCTACTTTGCTTTTGTCTATGACAAAAACAAGCTGAAGAACCCACCGAAAAGCCTGAAAGAGCTGGTTGAAAGCGACCAGAAATGGCGCGTGATTTATGAAGATCCGCGCACCAGTACGCCAGGCCTGGGCCTGCTGCTGTGGATGCAGAAAGTCTACGGTGACAAAGCGCCGGAAGCATGGCAGAAACTGGCGGCGAAAACCGTCACCGTCACCAAAGGCTGGAGCGAAGCGTATGGCCTGTTCCTGAAGGGAGAAAGTGACCTGGTGCTCAGCTACACGACCTCTCCGGCCTACCACATTATTGCCGAGAAGAAGGACAACTACGCCGCTGCTGATTTTGCGGAAGGTCACTACCTTCAGGTGGAAGTTGCAGCACGTACCGCCGCCAGTAAACAGCCAGAACTGGCCGAGAAGTTCCTGAAATTTATGGTTTCTCCGGCGTTCCAGAATACGATCCCGACGGGCAACTGGATGTACCCGGTGACCAATGTGGCCCTGCCAGCGGGCTTTGATACGCTGTCTAAACCGCAAACCTCACTGGAGTTTACGCCGCAACAGGTCGCCGCACAGCGTGCTGCATGGGTAAGTGAATGGCAACGCGCAGTCAGCCATTAATTCCCGGCTGGTTACTTCCCGGACTGCTCGCTGCCGTATTGATGGTAGCGGTCAGTCTGGGGGCATTTCTTGCGTTGTGGTTAAACGCACCAGAAAGCGACGTGCTCACACTCTGGCATGACAGCTATCTCTGGCATGTTATCCGTTTCTCCTTCTGGCAGGCATTTCTCTCTGCGCTGCTGTCGGTTTTCCCGGCGATCTTCCTGTCCCGGGCACTTTATCGCAGGCGTTTTCCTGGCAGACAGGCACTTCTGCGCCTGTGCGCTATGACGCTGATCCTGCCCGTTCTGGTGGCCGTATTCGGTATTCTGAGCGTCTATGGACGCCAGGGCTGGCTGGCCTCACTCTGTAACCTGCTTGGTCTGGAGTGGACATTCTCCCCTTACGGACTGAAGGGTATTCTGCTGGCGCATATCTTTTTCAATATGCCGATGGCGACAAGGCTCTTTTTGCAGGCGCTGGAGAATATTCCCGGCGAGCAGCGCCAGCTGGCTGCACAGCTCGGCATGCACGGCTGGTCGTTCTTCCGCTTTGTCGAATGGCCGTGGCTGCGCAGGCAAATCCCCCCCGTTGCGGCGCTGATCTTTATGCTCTGCTTTGCCAGTTTTGCCACCGTACTTTCACTCGGTGGCGGGCCGCAGGCAACGACCATTGAGCTGGCGATTTATCAGGCGTTAAATTTCGACTACGACCCCGGACGTGCGGCGCTGCTGGCGATAGTACAGATGGCATGCTGCCTTGTCCTGGTGCTCCTCAGCCAGCGGCTGAGTAAAGCCATTCCACCCGGTAGTAACCAGATAGCAGGCTGGCGCGATCCGCAGGACAGCCTGTACAGCCGCATTACCGATTTTATCCTCATCACGCTGGCGCTGATGCTTCTGCTGCCGCCGCTGATGGCCGTCATCGTCGATGGTCTGAACATCAATCTGGTGTCCGTTTTGCAACAGCCCATGCTCTGGCAAGCCACCTGGACTTCGCTGCGGATCGCACTGGCCGCAGGCATGCTGTGCGTCATTCTGACCATGATGTTGCTGTGGAGCAGCCGTGAACTCTATGCCCGCCATGCGCAAAAAGCCGGGCAAGCGCTGGAACTCACGGGGATGCTGATTCTGGCCATGCCGGGCATTGTTTTGGCTACCGGCTTCTTTTTACTGTTCAACAGCACCATTGGTTTGCCGGAAAGCGCTGACGGCATCGTCATCTTTACCAATGCCCTGATGGCAATCCCTTACGCTCTCAAGGTGCTGGAAACCCCGATGCGTGACGTCAACAGCCGCTACAGCTTACTGTGCCAGTCGCTTGGTATGCAGGGCTGGCAACGGCTAAAGGTCGTCGAGCTGCGCGCACTAAAGCGCCCGCTGGCACAGGCGCTGGCGTTCGCCTGTGTGCTATCGATTGGTGATTTTGGCGTCGTGGCGCTCTTCGGCAATGAAGATTTCCGTACACTGCCATACTGGCTGTATCAGCAAATTGGCTCCTACCGTAGCCAGGATGGTGCCGTCACGGCGCTATTACTGCTGCTGCTGTGTTTTGCGTTATTTACCGCTATCGAAAAACTCCCGGGGCGTGATGTTAAAACTGATTGATGTAACCTGGCTCTATCAGCACCTGCCAATGCGTTTCACCCTTTCCGTGCATCAAGGGGAAATGATTGCAATCCTTGGCCCCAGCGGAGCAGGAAAGAGTACCTTGCTCAATCTGATCGCCGGTTTTCTGCAACCGGCAAGCGGGTCAATACTGATTGAAAACGGTGACCATTCCCACACTCCACCGGCTAAGCGTCCTGTCTCGATGCTGTTTCAGGAAAATAACCTGTTCACGCATCTGACGGTACGGCAAAACATCGCTCTGGGGATGGATCCGGGGCTGAAGCTGAACGACGCACAGCGACAGAAGCTGGAGATCATTGCCGCGCAAATGGGGATCACCGACTTGATTGACCGGCTGCCAGGAGAGCTTTCCGGCGGCCAGCGTCAGCGTGTGGCGCTGGCCCGCTGTCTGGTGCGTGAGCAGCCAATACTGCTGCTGGACGAACCGTTCTCGGCACTCGACCCGGCCCTGCGCCAGGAGATGCTTTCTCTGGTGAAGGACGTCTGCCAGCGCCAGCAGCTTACGATGCTGATGGTTTCGCACAGTATCGAAGATGCTGCACGGATTGCACCGCGATCGGTGGTCATTGCTGACGGGCGAATTGCATGGGATGGAGAGACAGAAGCACTGTTAAGCGGAAAAACCAGCGCCTCGGAATTACTGGGGATCAAACCGTAGGCCGGGCAAACGAAGCACCGCCCGGCACCCCGTTAACGGCTGACGACTTTCAATAAAATGTCCCCATAAACCGGCATCAGCGGATGACGAATCAGCGCCACCAGCGCCACTATCGCAATTCCCAGGGTCAGCGGTGCCAGCCACAACAGGCGGGGGCGTGGAAGATAGCGCGTCAGGCGATCCACTCCCGCTTTGCCGCTACGCCACAGCCGCCAGCACAGCCATGCCGCCAGCCACAACAGGACAGCCGCAGCCAGTAACAGCCATTTAAACTGACCGCTTTGCGCATCGGCAGGAATATCAATTGCCGCACCGGCCAGGATCCCCGGCAGGAAGTAGAACGGCGGCCAGAATACGCAGCCGATAATATTGGGTAACACAAATTTGGAGACAGGCAGATCCAGCATCCCGGCTACCATTGGCACCAGCGGACGCGTTGGCCCGACAAAACGCCCCACGAGGATAGTGAACATACTGTGCTGATGCAGCGCGTGTTCGGTTTTATCCAGCAACGCTTTGTTCTTTTTCATGAACGACCAGCGATGCAATGGCTTCTTAAAGCGCCAGCCCAGCCAGAAGGAGATCCAGTCTCCGAGCAAGCAGCCGACGATCCCGGCCATCCACGCCTGCCAGAAGTTGACTTCACCGCTGCCGATAAGCGCGCCAAGCCCCGCCATCATCACGGTGCCGGGTAAAATCAGCCCGACAAGCGCCAGGGATTCCAGGAACGCCACCAGCGCAACGGCGATGAGTGAGTACATAACGGACTGGGTGATAAAATGTTCCAGCAATGCCTGCATAACTATTCCGGTCAGAAAACGAAGCAGGGATTCTGCAAAGAGCCCCTCACCACGTCAAGACAACAATTGTCTGAATAGTTTACTGGCAGTTATGAAACTTCACCTGACCGTTTATCTTATTTTACGTTTCATTCACATCCTGCGCGGAATTCACTCGGACTTGCCCCGGTACATTTTTTAAAGACGCGCGAGAAATAGAGTTGATCTTCAAAACCCACATTGCGCCCCACGGTAGCAATCGGCATCCGGGTGGTGCTGAGCAACAGTTTCGCCTGGCTGATGCGCTGATCCTCACGCCAGCTCAGCACGCTGACGCCAAGCTGCTGGCGGAAAAGATGTGACAAACGTGACGGAGAAAGGCAGACATGCTGGGCAACGCTTGCGATATCAAACTGGCTATCGGCCAGGTGATCGCTGATGTACTGGCATGCATCACGCACGCGGTTATCCAGCGGCGGATTAAGCGATTCGTTAATCGCCTCCATCCGGCGCAGCAACACCTGCTCAAGCAGGTTAATCGCCAGCAGTTCGGCATAGCGACCACCAGCCTGCCCGGCGTCAATAATCTGCGCAAACAGCTCGCGGAACTGCGCCTGGTGAACATCATCCGGGCGATAAAAACCGGTGTGCGCAAAAATGGCTGGCCACGAGAGCCACTCCTGCCAGTAGGCGCGCGGACGGAAGTAGACCCACTGGTGATACCACTCTTTGGCATCCGGATGACGCCCGTAATGGTGGATCTCACCCGGTGGGAATAACAGTATATCGCCAGGACGGCAAACAAATTGCTGGTCGTTATTTTTGATAACCCCTTCCCCGCGCACGGTCAGGTTCAAAATATACCCTTTCATCCCGAGCGGTCGGTCAACGTAAAAATCAAGATATCCCTCGGCCTCGATCGGGGTTAACCCCGCGACCAGGTGGGCGTTGAATGAGTAACCTGGCAGTAAGGGATCGTTTTGCGTTTCGGCCATATATTCAGTTCTCCCGGCAGTCCTGAAGGAAACCAATTGTCCATATCGATAAAAGCAGTATAAAAAGGGTCCGCGAAAAGATCCAAAAAGCATCACGCCTCTTTTACGTCCGCCATGTTTCAGCCTTTCCCCCTGATTTCTCCGCCAGCATGGGCAGATAAGCAGTAACAAAAGTGTCTATAAGTGCGGCAGAAATGTCCACATTGAATATTTGCACGGCGTCACACTTTCAATCGCAACAGCAATTTAATCCATAAGATTAGCGGATCCTGCCTGACGATTTTCGCCCCCAGTCTCTAATGTTCTTCCATACCTGTTTTTTTGATGGAGCAACACAATGGCAATTGCGATTGGCCTCGATTTTGGCAGCGACTCGGTTCGCGCCCTGGCGGTGGACTGTACCCATGGTCAGGAAATAGCAACCAGCGTTGAGTGGTACCCGCGCTGGCTAGAGGGGCGCTACTGCGACGCGCCAAATAACCAGTTCCGTCACCATCCGCGTGACTATATTGAGTCAATGGAAGCGGCAATCAAAACCGTTCTGGCTGAACTGTCTGACGCACAGCGTGCAGAGATTGTCGGGATTGGCGTCGACAGCACCGGCTCAACCCCCGCCCCTGTGGATGCCGAAGGCCGTGTGCTGGCGCTGCGCCCAGAGTTTGCCGACAACCCGAACGCCATGTTCGTGTTGTGGAAAGACCATACCGCCGTCGACGAAGCCGAAGCCATCACCCGTTTATGCCATCAGCCCGGCAAAACCGATTACTCACGCTACATCGGCGGTATTTACTCCAGCGAATGGTTCTGGGCCAAAATTCTGCACGTCACCCGCGCCGACGCCTCGGTGGCGCAGGCTGCAGCATCGTGGATTGAATTGTGTGACTGGGTTCCGGCCCTGCTCTCCGGCACCACTCGCCCGCAGGATATTCGCCGTGGCCGCTGCAGCGCCGGGCATAAATCGCTGTGGCACGAAAGCTGGGGCGGCCTGCCACCCGCAGCGTTCTTCGATGAACTCGATCCAGTCATCAACAAAAATCTGAAATACCCGCTGTTTACCGACACCTTCACCGCCGATATTCCCGTTGGCACGCTCTGTGAAGAGTGGGCAAAGCGCCTCGGTCTGCCGCAGAACGTGGCGATCTCCGGCGGTGCATTTGACTGCCATATGGGTGCAGTCGGCGCAGGCGCACAGCCCAACACGCTGGTGAAAGTCATCGGCACCTCAACCTGCGACATTCTGACGGCGGATAAAGCCACCGTTGGCGACCGTGCGGTGAAAGGTATCTGCGGCCAGGTTGACGGCAGCGTGGTACCGGACGTTATCGGCCTGGAAGCAGGTCAGTCTGCATTTGGCGATATCTACGCCTGGTTTGGCCGCGTGCTGGGCTGGCCGCTGGATCAACTGGCAGCATCGCACCCGGAACTGAAAGCTCAGGTTACCGAGAGCAAAAAACAGCTTCTGCCGCAACTCACCGACGCCTGGGCAAAAAACCCGTCTCTTGATCATCTCCCGGTGGTACTCGACTGGTTCAATGGTCGCCGTACACCGTTCGCTAACCAGCGCCTGAAAGGGGTAATTACCGACCTCAACCTGGCGACCGACGCACCGGCGCTCTTTGGCGGTCTGATTGCGGCCACCGCCTTTGGCGCACGCGCCATTATGGAATGCTTCATCGAACAGGGCATCGACGTGAATAACGTGATGGCGCTGGGCGGCATCGCCCGTAAAAACCCGGTGATCATGCAGGCCTGCTGCGACGTGCTGAACCGTCCGCTGCAGATTGTGGCTTCCGATCAGTGCTGTGCGCTGGGCGCGGCGATTTTTGCTGCCGTCGCTGCAGGTGTTCATGTCGATATCCCGACCGCACAACAGCATATGGCGAGCGCCGTAGAAAATACCCTCCAGCCGCGAGCCCAGCAGGCGCAACGTTTTGAACAGCTTTATCAGCGCTACCAGCAATGGGCAAAAAGCGCCGAACTTCACTATCTCCCTGTCGCCGCCCCGTCAAAACACAGCGCGGACACTACGGCAACCCTGACCCATTAAGGACACGATAATGACCATTTTTAATAATTATGAAGTGTGGTTTGTGATTGGCAGCCAGCATCTGTACGGGCCGGAAGCGCTGCGTCAGGTGACTCAGCATGCAGAACATGTGGTCAACGCGCTGAATGCGGAAGCAAAACTGCCGTGCAAACTGGTACTGAAACCTCTGGGGACGACACCGGACGAGATCACCCACATCTGCCGCGACGCGAACTACGACGACAAATGCGCCGGGATGGTGGTGTGGTTGCACACCTTCTCACCTGCCAAGATGTGGATCAACGGCCTGTCCATCCTCAATAAACCTTTGCTGCAGTTCCACACCCAGTTCAACGCCTCCCTGCCGTGGGACAGCATCGACATGGACTTTATGAACCTGAACCAGACCGCGCATGGCGGCCGTGAGTTTGGCTTTATCGGCGCGCGTATGCGTCAGCAGCATGCGGTCGTAACCGGCCACTGGCAGGATCAGCACGCACAAAAACGTATCGGTTCCTGGATGCGCCAGGCGGTGTCTAAACAGGATACCCGCCACCTGAAAGTGGTGCGTTTTGGCGACAACATGCGTGAAGTGGCAGTGACTGACGGCGATAAAGTTGCCGCACAGATCAAGTTTGGCTTCTCCGTGAACACCTGGGCCGTGGGCGACCTGGTGCAGGTGGTGAACGAAATCAGCGATGGCGACGTAAGCGCGCTGGTTGATGAATACGAAAGCAGCTACCGCCTGACCGCTGCCGCACAGATCCACGGTGACAAACGTCAGAACGTGCTGGATGCGGCGCGCATTGAGCTGGGGATGAAACGCTTCCTGGAACAGGGCGGCTTCCACGCCTTCACCACCACCTTTGAAGACCTCCACGGCCTGAAACAACTGCCAGGCCTGGCCGTACAACGTCTGATGCAGCAAGGCTACGGCTTTGCCGGCGAAGGCGACTGGAAAACTGCCGCTCTGCTTCGCATCATGAAAGTGATGTCAACCGGTCTGCAGGGCGGCACCTCCTTTATGGAGGACTACACCTACCATTTCGAAAATGGCAACGACCTGGTGCTCGGTTCGCACATGCTGGAAGTGTGCCCTTCGATCGCCGTCGAAGAGAAACCGATCCTCGACGTGCAGTACCTCGGCATTGGCGGAAAAGCGGATCCGGCACGTCTGATCTTCAACACCCGTACCGGCCCTGCCATCAACGCCAGCCTGATCGACCTGGGCGATCGTTTCCGCCTGCTGGTGAACTGTGTGGATGCCGTGGAAACACCACATTCACTGCCAAAACTGCCGGTCGCGAACGCCCTGTGGAAAGCACAACCTGACCTGCCAACCGCCTCCGAGGCCTGGATCGTGGCCGGTGGTGCGCACCACACCGTCTTCAGCCACGCGCTGGATCTCAACGACATGCGTCAGTTCGCCGAGCTACACGATATCGAATTGACCGTAATTGATAACGATACCCGCCTGCCAGCCTTCAAAGACACCTTGCGCTGGAACGAAGTGTATTACGGCTCAAAACGTTAACAGGGGGATTTTTGGCCTGCCGCAGGGCGGGCCACTTTTCCTGGAGGATTGCATGTTAGAAGATCTCAAACGTCAGGTACTTGAAGCCAACCTGGCGCTGCCGAAACATAACCTGGTGACGCTGACCTGGGGCAACGTCAGCGCCGTTGACCGCGAAAAGGGCGTGCTCGTTATCAAGCCTTCCGGCGTCGATTACACGGTAATGACCGCCGAGGATATGGTGGTGGTCAGTATTGCGACTGGTGAAGTGGTGGAAGGCAATAAAAAGCCCTCTTCCGATACGCCAACCCATCGCCTGCTGTATCAGTCATTCCCGACGATTGGCGGCATCGTTCATACCCATTCACGCCATGCCACCATCTGGGCGCAGGCCGGTCAGTCCATTCCGGCCACCGGCACCACGCACGCGGACTACTTTTACGGCACCATTCCCTGCACGCGCTTAATGACCGATGCGGAGATCAACGGCGAGTATGAGTGGGAAACCGGTAACGTCATCGTTGAAACCTTTGAAAAACAGGGTATCGATGCGGCGCAGATGCCTGGCGTGCTGGTGCACTCTCACGGCCCGTTTGCATGGGGCAAAAATGCCGAAGATGCCGTGCATAATGCCATCGTGCTCGAAGAAATTGCCTATATGGGGATCTTCTGCCGCCAGCTGGCACCGCAACTTCCGGATATGCAGCAAACCCTGCTGGATAAACATTACCTGCGTAAACACGGCGCGAAGGCGTATTACGGGCAATAAGCTGTATATATACCCAGCATAAAATATTCAACCAGGCTATAATCATGCCTGGTTTTGTTTTATGGGGTGACGGCGTGGCGCAAGCAGGTTTTTTACTGACCCGACACTGGCGGGATACGCCTTCCGGGACAGAAGTCGAATTCTGGCTGGCGACGGATAACGGCCCGCTGCAGGTGACGCTGCCGCCGCAGGAGTCCGTGGCTTTTATTCCTGAAGCTCACGTTGAGAAAGTGAAACAGTTGCTGCGCGGCGAAAACGGCTGGCGTATCACCCCACTTGCGCTAAAAGATTTCCACCGCCAGCCGGTGTATGGCCTGTACTGTCGCGCCCACCGTCAGTTGATGCGCTATGAAAAACTGCTGCGCGAAGCGGGCATTACGCTTTACGAAGCCGACATCCGCCCGCCGGAACGTTTCCTGATGGAGCGGTTTATCACCGCCCCTGTCTGGGTGGATGGCACCACGCAAAACGGCAGGCTTATCAACGCATGTCTGAAACCCAACCCGCATTATCGCCCGCCGCTGAAGTGGGTCTCGCTGGATATTGAAACGACCCGTCACGGTGAGCTGTACTGCATCGGCCTTGAAGGCTGCGGACAGCGGGTTGTCTATATGCTCGGGCCACCAAATGGCGATGCCACTGACCTCAATTTTCAGCTTGAGTATGTCAATAGCCGACCGCAACTGCTGGAGAAACTAAACCAGTGGTTTGCCGATCACGATCCCGATGTATTGATCGGCTGGAACGTCGTGCAGTTCGACCTGCGCGTCCTGCAAAAACATGCCGAGCGGTACCGTATTCCGCTGATGCTGGGGCGCGGTAATACCGAACTGGAGTGGCGTGAACATGGCTTTAAAAACGACGTATTCTTCGCGCAGGCCAATGGCCGTCTGATTATCGACGGTATTGAAGCGCTGAAATCCGCCTTCTGGAATTTCTCCTCTTTCTCCCTGGAAACCGTCGCGCAGGAGCTGCTCGGCGAGGGTAAATCCATCGACAACCCGTGGGACAGAATGGACGAGATAGACCGGCGCTTTAACGAAGACAAGCCGGCACTTGCCACCTATAACCTGAAAGATTGCGAGCTGGTGACGCAGATTTTTCACAAAACCGAGATCATGCCCTTCCTGCTGGAGCGTGCGACGGTCAACGGCCTCGCCGCCGACAGACACGGCGGCTCCGTGGCGGCGTTTAGCCACCTCTATTTTCCCCGTATGCACCGGGCAGGATATGTCGCGCCCAACCTCGGAGATGTGCCGCCGCAGGCCAGCCCCGGCGGTTATGTGATGGATTCCCGCCCGGGACTGTATGACTCGGTGCTGGTGCTGGACTACAAAAGCCTCTACCCGTCAATTATCCGTACCTTCCTGATCGACCCGGTAGGGCTGGTTGAGGGCATGGCTCAGCCAGACGATGCCCACAGCACTGAAGGCTTTCTCGGCGCGCGTTTCTCGCGCGAGAAGCACTGCCTGCCAGAAATAGTGGGGCAAATCTGGTACGGTCGTGACGAAGCCAAACGGCACAGCAACAAACCCCTTTCCCAGGCGCTGAAAATCATCATGAATGCCTTTTACGGCGTGCTGGGCACCAGCGCCTGTCGCTTCTTTGATCCGCGTCTGGCGTCATCAATCACCATGCGCGGGCACGACATCATGCGCCAGACCAAAGCGCTGATTGAGTCCCGGGGTTATGACGTCATCTACGGCGATACCGATTCCACCTTTGTGTGGCTGAAAGAGACACACTCAGAAGACGATGCCGCACTCATCGGCAAACAGCTGGTCGCTTTCGTGAACGACTGGTGGTGTGAACATTTGCAAAAAGAGCGCTTAACCAGTGCATTAGAGCTGGAATTTGAAACCCATTTCAGCCGTTTTTTGATGCCCACGATTCGTGGCACCGATCAGGGCAGCAAAAAGCGCTATGCCGGGTTGATTCAGGAAGGTGACAAGCAGCGGATGGTGTTTAAAGGGCTGGAGACGGTGCGTACCGACTGGACGCCGCTGGCACAGCAGTTCCAGCAAACGCTGTATCTGCGGGTGTTTCGCAATGAACCCTACCAGGACTACGTACGCGAGACGATAGCCAGCCTGATGGCAGGTGAGCTGGATGGCCAGTTGGTGTACCGCAAACGCCTGCGCCGTCCGCTGACTGAATACCAGCGTAATGTCCCGCCACACGTACGTGCAGCCCGTCTGGCGGACGAAGAAAACGTGCGCCGGGGCCGCGCGCCGCAGTATCAAAACCGGGGCACCATCAGGTATGTCTGGACCACCAGCGGCCCGGAACCTGTTGATTATCAGCAATCACCTCTGGATTACGAGCACTACCTGACGCGCCAGCTTCAGCCGGTTGCGGATGGAATTTTGCCCTTTATCGACGACGATTTTGCTACACTAGTGACAGGGCAACTTGGCCTATTTTGACGCGTGACGAAATCGTTGCCATCCAGTACCATAGCGCCCTTTCCATTCCCGGACCCATTTTTTGATGACCGTCTTTTTTGACGGTGGTCGAACTATTGCCTGCAATTAAAGATTAGAGCCGAACATATATGCCTTTTACACTTGGTCAACGCTGGATCAGCGATACAGAAAGCGAACTTGGACTGGGAACTGTGGTTGCAGTCGATGCGCGCATGGTCACCCTCCTTTTCCCTGCCACTGGTGAAAACCGCCTGTACGCTCGCAATGACTCCCCTGTTACCCGTGTGATGTTCAACCCGGGCGACACCGTGACCAGCCATGATGGCTGGCAGCTGAAGGTTGAAGACGTAAAAGAAGAGAATGGACTGCTCGCCTACATCGGCACTCGTCTGGATACCGACGAGGCCGATGTCATCCTGCGCGAAGTGCTGCTCGACAGCAAACTGGTCTTCAGTAAGCCGCAGGATCGCCTGTTTGCCGGGCAAATCGACCGCATGGACCGCTTCTCCCTGCGCTATCGCGCACGTAAGTTCCAGAGTGAACAGTACCGCATGCCGTGGAGCGGCCTGCGTGGTCAACGCACCAGCCTGATCCCACACCAGCTGAATATTGCCCATGACGTGGGCCGTCGCCATGCGCCTCGCGTGTTACTGGCAGACGAGGTCGGCCTGGGTAAAACCATTGAAGCAGGCATGATCCTGCATCAACAGCTGCTTTCCGGCGCGGCCGAACGCGTGCTGATTGTGGTACCGGAAACCCTGCAGCACCAGTGGCTGGTGGAAATGCTGCGCCGCTTTAACCTGCGCTTCTCGCTGTTTGACGACGAGCGTTATGCCGAAGCACAGCACGACGCTGACAACCCGTTTGAAACGGAACAGCTGGTGATTTGCTCCCTGGACTTCGTCCGCCGCAGCAAGCAGCGCCTTGAGCACCTGTGTGATGCGGAATGGGATTTGATGGTGGTCGATGAAGCGCACCACCTGGTCTGGAGCGAAGAGGCCCCAAGCCGCGAATACATGGCGATTGAACAACTTGCCGAGCGCGTACCTGGCGTCCTGCTGCTGACGGCAACGCCAGAGCAGCTGGGTCTGGAGAGCCACTTTGCGCGTCTGCGCCTGCTTGACCCAAACCGTTTCCACGATTTTGAGCAGTTTGTTGAAGAGCAGAAAAACTACCGTCCGGTCGCTGATGCCGTTGCGTTGTTGCTGGCAGGTAACCGCCTTTCTAATGACGAACTGAATACCCTGAGCGATCTGATTGGCGAGCAGGATATCGAACCGTTGCTGCAGGCGGCCAACAGTGACGGTGACAACGCCGAATCTGCACGCAAAGAGCTTGTCGATATGCTGATGGACAGGCACGGCACCAGCCGCGTGCTGTTCCGTAACACCCGTAACGGCGTGAAAGGCTTCCCGAAACGCGAACTGCACACCATCAAGCTGCCGCTGCCGACCCAGTATCAGACGGCCATTAAAGTGTCCGGCATTATGGGGGCACGCAAAACGCAGGAAGAGCGCGCACGCGACATGCTCTACCCGGAGCAGATCTACCAGGAATTTGAAGGTGATACCGGAACCTGGTGGAACTTCGACCCGCGCGTTGAGTGGCTGATGGGTTATTTGACCGCTCACCGCTCCCAGAAAGTGCTGGTGATCTGCGCTAAAGCAGCCACCGCGCTGCAGCTGGAGCAGGTTCTGCGCGAACGCGAAGGTATTCGCGCCGCCGTGTTCCACGAAGGGATGTCGATTGTCGAGCGTGACCGTGCGGCAGCCTGGTTCGGTGAAGAAGACAGCGGCGCACAGGTTCTGCTGTGTTCTGAAATCGGTTCTGAAGGCCGTAACTTCCAGTTTGCCAGCAACCTGGTGATGTTCGATCTGCCGTTTAACCCGGATCTGCTGGAACAGCGTATCGGCCGTCTGGATCGTATCGGTCAGGCGCACGATATTCAGATCCACGTCCCGTATCTGGAAAAAACCGCCCAGTCCGTTCTGGTACGCTGGTTCCACGAAGGTCTGGATGCGTTTGAACACACTTGCCCAACCGGCCGCACAATTTACGATCAGGTGCATTCCGATCTGATCGCGTACCTGGCTGCACCGGAAAGCAGCGACGGATTCGATGAGCTGATCAAATCCTGCCGCGAGAAGCACGATGCGCTGAAAGCACAGTTGGAACAGGGGCGCGACCGCCTGCTGGAGATCCACTCCAACGGCGGCGAAAAAGCGCAGGCACTGGCTGAAAGCATTGAAGAGCAGGATGATGACACCAGCCTGATCAGCTTCTCCATGAACCTGTTCGACATCGTCGGCATTAACCAGGACGATCGTGGCGAGAACATGATCGTTCTGACCCCGTCCGATCATATGCTGGTACCGGATTTCCCTGGCCTGCCGGAAGATGGCTGCACCATCACCTTTGAACGTGATGTGGCGCTGTCCCGCGAAGATGCCCAGTTTATTACCTGGGAGCACCCGCTGATCCGCAATGGACTGGATCTGATCCTCTCTGGCGACACCGGCAGCAGTACCATTTCGCTGCTGAAGAACAAAGCGCTGCCAGTGGGTACTCTGCTGGTGGAGCTGATCTACGTTGTGGAAGCGCAGGCACCAAAACAGCTGCAGCTCACCCGCTTCCTGCCGCCAACGCCAGTGCGTCTGCTGCTGGATAAAAACGGCACCAACCTGGCAGCCCAGGTCGAGTTCGAAAGCTTTAACCGTCAGCTGAGCGCGGTAAACCGCCATACGGGCAGCAAGCTGGTCAACGCAGTACAGCAGGACGTACACGCCATTCTGCAACTGGGCGAAACCCAGGTAGAAAAAGCGGCCAGAGCGCTGATTGATGCCGCACGCACCGAAGCCGACGAGAAACTCTCTGCGGAGCTGTCACGTCTGGAAGCGTTGAAGGCGGTGAACCCAAACATCCGTGACGATGAACTGGCTGCAATCGAAAGTAACCGTCAGCAGGTGCTGGAAAGCCTGAATCAGGCAAGCTGGCGTCTGGATGCCCTGCGTCTTATCGTTGTGACGCATCAGTAAACGGAGCGCAAGATGGTAATGGAGCCCTACAATCCACCGATGGATCCCTGGCTGGTCATTCTGTATCAGGATGAACACATCATGGTGGTCAACAAGCCGAGCGGCCTGTTGTCCGTGCCGGGGCGACTGGATGAGCACAAAGACAGCGTGATGACGCGTATTCAGCGTGATTATCCTCAGGCTGAGTCCGTTCACCGACTGGACATGGCCACCAGCGGCGTGATTGTGGTGGCTCTGAACAAAGAGGCGGAACGCGAGCTGAAGCGTCAGTTCCGCGAGCGCGAGCCGAAAAAGCAGTATGTCGCGCGTGTCTGGGGCCACCCGGCACAAGCGGAAGGACTGGTGGATTTACCGCTGATTTGTGACTGGCCTAACCGCCCGAAGCAGAAAGTCTGTTATGAAACCGGCAAGGCTGCCCAAACCGAATATGAAGTGCTGGAGTACGCGCCGGATAACACCGCGCGCGTCTTGCTGAAGCCGATCACCGGACGCTCACACCAGCTGCGTGTACATATGCTCGCGCTGGGCCACCCGATTCTGGGAGACCGTTTCTACGCCCCGCCAGAAGCGCTGGCGATGGCGAGCCGTTTGCAGCTGCATGCGCAAACGCTCACCATTACCCATCCGGTTTTTGGTAACGCAATGACGTTTAAAGCCCCGGTGGACTTCTAAAAAAATGGCCCGACGCTGTCGGGCCATTTTTTATTTAAAACCTTTCTGCTCTTTTATCAGCTCGTACGCTTTCTGGATTTCCTGCGCTTTTTGCTTCGCCATCTCCATCATCTCTGGCGGTAAACCTTTCGCGACCAGTTTATCCGGGTGATGTTCACTCATCAGCTTACGATAGGCGCGCTTGATGGTGGTGGCATCATCCGTTGGCTTCACGCCGAGCACGTTACAGGCATCTTCCAGCGTCGGGCCACGCTGCGCCTGCTGCCAGCCGCCACCGGAAGACTGTTGTTGCTGATAGCCACCGCCAAACTGTGCACCACCCTGCATCATGCGCAGGAACTGGTCGAACTGCATGCGGGAGATCCCCAACTCTTCGGCAATGACATACAACACATCACGTTCATTAGGATGAAGGGAACCGTCTGCGAACGCCGCCTGAATTTGGATCTCCAGAAACATCCGAATTAAATCAAAACGGCCAAAACAAATGCTGCGGAACTGACGCATTTTTTCGCGCAGTGGATAGTTATCAGATTTACCGATACGAAACGCATTTTGCGCCGCCAGACGTGACTCGCCGTGCAGATTCATACGATCCATAAAAACGCTGGCGATCTGGATATCCGCCTCGGTCACACGTCCTTTTGACTTGGTTAAGTGCCCCATCACCTCAAAAGTGGTGGAGAAAAACAGCGCCTGACGCTCGCGCTGGTTGGCAAACCAGGCCATTTTGCGACTGCGTGCCTTATCAAACATATGACCGATAATGAGGCCCAGTACGATCCCCCAGAACCCGGCACCCATCATTATTGCGAACGCAACGCCGATTATTTTACCCCAATACTGCATATACTCCCCGGATAGTCATGTTCCTGGTCGACGCAACGCCATCATCACCGTGGTCAAGCCGCGGTCAATTGAAGGACATCGCCTATAATTTGCTTTATCATACTCGTCATTCGATAGCGAGCCTAACACTCTGGCGCGCAAACGGGCAGGATTAACGCTGGTACTGCGCTGATGAGTAAGATAGTCTCTGAGCGTTTGTAAGCCGTAGCCACTGATGACGGAACAATAAAATATAACGTATGAAAAAACGTATCCCCACCCTCCTGGCCACTATGATTGGCTCCGCCCTGTATAGCCATCAGGGGCTGGCTGCCGATCTCGCCTCGCAGTGTATGCTTGGCATCCCAAGTTATAATCGCCCACTGGTGCAAGGCGATACAAATAACTTGCCGGTAACCATTACAGCCGACAGCTCAAAAGGTACTTATCCTGACAATGCGACCTTTACGGGCAATGTCGATATTAACCAGGGCAATAGCCGTCTGCAGGCCGACGAAGTGCAGCTGCACCAGAAGCAGCCGGAAGGCGCTGTTGAACCTGTTCGTACCGTCGATGCGCTGGGTAATGTGCACTATGACGACAATCAGGTCATCCTGAAAGGTCCGAAAGCCTGGTCCAACCTGAACACCAAAGATACCAACGTCTGGGAAGGTGATTACCAGATGGTGGGTCGTCAGGGGCGTGGTAAAGCAGACCTGATGAAACAGCGCGGCGAAAACCGCTATACAATCCTGGAAAACGGCACCTTTACCTCATGTCTGCCGGGTTCCAACACCTGGAGCGTCGTGGGCAGCGAAGTTATCCACGACCGCGAAGAACAGGTTGCAGAGATCTGGAACGCCCGTTTTAAACTCGGTCCGGTACCTGTTTTCTATAGCCCTTACATGCAGCTTCCGGTAGGCGACAAACGTCGCTCAGGTTTCCTGATCCCCAATGCCAAATACAGCACCACGAACTACTTTGAGTTCTACCTGCCGTATTACTGGAACATCGCGCCCAACATGGACGCCACGATTACGCCGCACTATATCCACAAGCGCGGCAATATCATGTGGGAAAACGAATTCCGTTACCTGACTCAGGCGGGTACAGGTCTGATGGAACTGGATTACCTGCCATCAGATAAAGTCTTCCAGGATGAACATCCGACCGAAGGCGATAAACACCGCTGGATGTACTACTGGCGTCATGCCGGGGTAATGGACCAGGTCTGGCGTTTTAACGTTGACTACACCAAGGTCAGCGATCCGTATTATTTCAACGACTTTGACTCTAAATACGGTTCCAGTACTGACGGCTATGCCACGCAGATATTCAGTGCTGGCTATGCCATCCAGAATTTTAACGCGACCGTGTCGACCAAACAGTTCCAGGTCTTTAACACCCAGACCTCGAGCACCTACGGTGCTGAACCGCAACTGGACGTGAACTGGTACCAGAATGACGTCGGGCCGTTCGACACCCGTATTTACGGCCAGGCAGTGCATTTTGTTAACACCAATTCCACCATGCCAGAAGCCACGCGTGTACACCTGGAGCCAGTCATCAGTTTACCGTGGTCTAACGACTGGGCGAGCCTGAACACCGAAGCCAAGCTGATGGCAACCCACTATCAGCAAAAGAATGTTGATGATTACAACACCACCAATAATGCGCATCTTGAAGAGTCGGTAAACCGTACGCTGCCGCAGTTCAAGATGGATGGTAAACTGGTTTTCGAACGCGATATGGCAATGCTGGCCGAAGGGTATACCCAGACGCTTGAACCACGTATGCAGTACCTGTACGTCCCTTATCGCGACCAAAGTAACATCAATAACTATGACTCTTCGTTACTGCAGTCAGACTACAGCGGTCTGTTCCGCGACCGTACCTACGGCGGTCTTGACCGTATCGCATCAGCGAACCAGTTAACGACAGGGGTCACAACGCGCGTTTATGATGAATCCGCCGTTGAACGTTTTAACGTTTCTGTTGGTCAAATCTACTATTTCACCGAGTCCCGTACTGGTGATGACAACATTAACTGGGAGAAAGACAACAAAACGGGTTCACTGGTTTGGGCTGGCGACACCTACTGGCGCATGACCGACCGTTGGGGTTTACGCGGCGGTGTGCAGTACGATACGCGTCTTGACAATATTGCGACAAGCAGCGCGGCGATCGAATATCGTCGTGATGAAGACCGCATGGTGCAGTTAACGTATCGTTATGCCAGCCCGGAATATATCCAGGCAACTCTGCCGAACTATTCCACCGCAGAGCAGTATAAAAACGGGATTTCACAGGTCGGTGGAGCAGCAAGTTGGCCAATCGCCGATCGCTGGTCAATCGTCGGTGCCTACTACTTTGACACAAATGCCAATAAATCAGCTGACCAGATGTTGGGTCTGCAATATAACTCCTGCTGTTACGCGATTCGTTTCGGCTACGAACGTAAGCTTAACGGCTGGGATACTACAAACAATCAGAGCAAATACGATAACGTGATTGGCTTTAACGTCGAGTTACGCGGCCTGAGTTCCAACTACGGTCTGGGCACTCAGAAGATGCTACGCTCGAACATTCTGCCGTACCGTACTTCTTTGTAATGTGCTTGATTTGCAACGTAATCCGCTCTGCGGTTAATTGAAATGGAAAAAGTATGAAGAACTGGAAAACGCTGCTGCTTGGTGTCGCTTTAGTTGCGAATACCAGCTTCGCGGCCCCCCAGGTTGTTGATAAAGTCGCCGCAGTGGTTAACAACGGCGTCGTACTTGAAAGTGACGTTGACGGCTTGATGAAATCTGTAAAGCTCAACTCGGGCGAAGCAGGGCAGCAACTTCCGGATGACGCAACGCTGCGCCACCAGATCCTGGAACGTCTGATCATGGATCAGATTATCCTGCAAATGGGTCAGAAAATGGGGGTGAAAGTTAGTGACGCGCAGCTCGATCAGGCGATCGCTAACATCGCGAAGCAGAACAACATGAGCATGGATCAGATGCGCAGTCGTCTGGCCCATGATGGCATCAGCTATGCCACCTACCGTAATCAGATCCGCAAAGAGATGCTGATTTCGGAAGTGCGTAACAATGAAGTACGCCGCCGCGTCACTATTCTGCCTCAGGAAGTGGATGCTCTGGCAAAACAGGTGGGTAACCAGAATGATGCCAGCACAGAACTGAACCTGAGCCACATCCTGATCCCACTGCCAGAGAACCCAACGTCCGATCAGGCCGCTGAAGCAGAAAGCCAGGCGCGTTCTATCGTTGATCAGGCACGTAAGGGTGGTGACTTCGGCAAACTGGCCATCACCTACTCTGCAGACCAGCAGGCGCTGAAAGGCGGCCAGATGGGCTGGGGACGTATTCAGGAGCTGCCATCCATCTTTGCTCAGGCGCTGAGCACGGCGAAGAAAGGCGACATTGTCGGTCCAATTCGCTCTGGTGTGGGCTTCCACATCCTGAAAGTGAACGATCTGCGCGGTCAGAGCCAGAGCATTTCCGTCACGGAAGTGCATGCTCGCCACATCCTTATGAAGCCGTCACCAATTATGACTGACGACCAGGCACGTGCGAAGCTGGAACAGATTGCAGCCGACATCAAGAGTGGTAAAACCTCCTTTGCGAATGCAGCAAAAGAGTTCTCTCAGGATCCCGGCTCTGCTAACCAGGGCGGCGATCTGGGCTGGGCAGCAGCAGATATCTACGATCCTGCGTTCCGCGATGCGTTGATGAAGCTGAATAAAGGCCAGATGAGCGCGCCGGTACATTCCTCCTTTGGCTGGCATCTGATCGAGCTGATGGACGCCCGCAACGTCGATAAAACGGACGCGGCCCAGAAAGACAGAGCCTACCGTATGCTGTTTAACCGTAAGTTCTCTGAAGAAGTGGCAACCTGGATGCAGGAACAACGCGCCAGCGCTTACGTGAAAATACTGAGCAACTAATGAAACAGCATCGTGTTGTTATCACTCCCGGCGAACCCGCCGGGATTGGGCCTGACCTCGTTGTCCAGCTTGCCCAGCGCAGCTGGCCGGTAGAACTGGTCGTCTGTGCAGATGCAACACTGTTACAAGACCGGGCAAAACTGCTCGGTCTGCCTTTGACGCTCATCCCGTACGTTGAAGGTCAACAGCCCACTCCGCAACAGGCAGGCACGCTCACGCTGCTTTCAGTCCCGCTTCGAACTCCCGTCGTACCCGGTCAGCTCAGCACGGAAAACGGTCACTACGTTGTCGACACGCTGGCACGCGCCTGTGACGGTTGCCTGAAGGGCGAGTTTGCCGCGCTGGTGACCGGCCCCGTGCACAAAGGCGTCATCAACGAAGCTGGCATACCGTTTACCGGACACACCGAGTTCTTTGAAGAGCGCTCGCACAGCCCGAAAGTGGTGATGATGCTGGCAACGGAAGCGATGCGCGTTGCGCTGGTAACGACCCATCTGCCCATCAAAGCCATTCCTGATGCCATCACCCCTGAACTCCTGCGTGAGATCATCGGGATCTTGCATCATGATCTGCAGACCAAATTCGGCATTAAGCAGCCGCACGTGCTGGTCTGCGGCCTGAATCCGCATGCCGGTGAAGGCGGGCACATGGGGACGGAAGAGATCGATACCATTATTCCGGTGCTCGACGAAATGCGGGCGAAAGGGATGAACTTAAGTGGGCCACTGCCTGCAGACACCCTTTTCCAGCCTAAATACCTGGATAATGCCGATGCTGTGCTCGCGATGTACCACGATCAGGGCCTGCCCGTGCTAAAATACCAGGGCTTTGGCCGTGGCGTGAATATCACCCTCGGTTTACCTTTTATTCGAACGTCCGTTGACCACGGTACTGCGCTGGATCTGGCAGGCCTGGGAAAAGCGGATGTCGGCAGTTTTATTACGGCGCTTAATCTCGCCATCAAAATGATTGTTAATACTCAATGACTAATCGAGTCCATCAGGGCCACTTAGCCCGTAAACGCTTCGGGCAAAACTTCCTCAACGATCAGTTCGTGATCGACAGTATCGTGTCTGCCATTAATCCGCAGAAAGGCCAGGCAATGGTCGAAATCGGCCCAGGTCTTGCCGCACTGACCGAACCCGTTGGTGAACGTCTGGACGAACTGACCGTTATCGAACTCGACCGGGATCTCGCTGCTCGCCTGCAAACGCACCCGTTCCTGGGGCCGAAGCTGACTATTTATCAGCAGGATGCCATGACCATGAACTTCGGCGAACTGTCAGCAAAAATGGGCCAGCCGTTGCGCGTGTTTGGTAACCTGCCCTACAACATCTCCACTCCGCTGATGTTCCACCTGTTTAGCTATACTGATGCCATTGCCGACATGCACTTCATGTTGCAAAAAGAGGTTGTTAACCGTCTGGTTGCAGGGCCGAACAGTAAAGCGTATGGTCGTTTAAGCGTGATGGCACAATATTTCTGCAATGTGATCCCGGTGCTCGAAGTACCGCCATCAGCCTTCACACCACCACCGAAAGTGGACTCTGCGGTTGTGCGTCTTGTACCGCATAAAACGATGCCGTACCCGGTCAAAGACCTGCGCGTACTGAGCCGCATTACCACAGAAGCCTTTAACCAGCGCCGTAAAACGATCCGTAACAGCCTGGGCAATCTGTTTACCGTTGAAGTGTTAACTGAGTTGGGTATCGACCCGGCAATGCGTGCAGAAAATATTTCCGTAGAACAGTACTGCAAGCTGGCTAATTACATCAGTGAAAATGCGCCTCCGAAGGAGAGTTAAGCCATGATTGATTCGCCCCGCGTATGTGTCCATGTACAAAGCGTCTATGTTGAGTCCCAGTCTTCACCGGATGATGAACGTTTTGTCTTTGCTTACACCGTGACCATTCGCAATCTGGGGCGGATGCCTGTGCAACTGCTTGGGCGTTACTGGCTTATCACCAACGGCAATGGCCGCGAAATTGAAGTTCAGGGCGAGGGTGTGGTCGGTGAACAACCCCATATCGCCCCTGGCGAAGAGTATCAGTACACCAGCGGCGCGGTGATTGAAACGCCGCTGGGTACTATGCAGGGCCATTATGAGATGGTCGACATCGATGGCAATCCGTTCCGCATTGCTATTCCTGTATTCCGTCTCGCCGTTACAACACTCATTCACTAATCCAATGTCTACATATCTGATTGGCGACGTTCACGGTTGCTACGATGAACTGATCGCATTATTAAAACAGGTCGACTTCACGCCAGGACAAGATATGCTCTGGCTGACGGGCGATTTAGTTGCGCGCGGCCCAGGCTCCCTTGATGTTTTGCGCTTCGTAAAATCACTGGGCGACAGCGTACGTATGGTGCTGGGCAATCACGATCTGCATCTGCTGGCGGTTTTCGCCGGGATCAGCCGTAACAAGCCTAAAGACAGGCTCTCTACGCTGCTGGATGCGCCAGATGCCGATGACCTGCTCAACTGGCTACGCCGCCAGCCGCTACTGCAGATCGATGAAGAGAAAAAACTGATCATGGCACATGCCGGGATCACCCCTCAGTGGGATCTCGAAACGGCAAAAATCTGCGCGCGTGACGTTGAGGCGGTCCTGGCAAGCGACTCTTATCCTTTCTTCCTCGATGCCATGTACGGTGATATGCCGAACCACTGGAGCGAAGATCTCAGCGGTCTGGCACGTCTGCGTTTTATCACTAACGCCTTCACGCGCATGCGTTTTTGCTTCCCGAACGGGCAGCTGGATATGTACTGCAAAGACACGCCAGACAGCGCACCAGCGCCGCTCAAACCGTGGTTTGCTATCCCAGGGCCCGTCACAAACGAGTACAGCGTGGTGTTTGGTCACTGGGCGGCGCTTGAAGGTAAAGGCACCCCGGAGGGGATCTACGGTCTTGATACCGGATGCTGCTGGGGCGGGGATTTGACCTGCTTACGCTGGGAAGATAAAGCTTACTTTGTTCAGCCGTCCAACCGGCAGCTGGACTTAGGAGAAAGTGAGGCGGTCGCCTCCTGAAGGATCCCCTCTCCCCTATGGGGAGAGGGTTAGAGAGACTTAGCGACGTTCCAGAATCTCGAAGCAGTAGCTG
This sequence comes from Enterobacter sp. RHBSTW-00901, assembly GCF_014103115.1. Classification (NCBI taxonomy): domain Bacteria; kingdom Pseudomonadati; phylum Pseudomonadota; class Gammaproteobacteria; order Enterobacterales; family Enterobacteriaceae; genus Enterobacter; species Enterobacter sp. RHBSTW-00901. The sequence goes on along the minus strand of NZ_JABXPB010000001.1, from coordinate 3,624,135 downwards.
TGTGAGTTCTGCGCATCCGCGTCGTGGAATTCGCTGAACACAGATTCCCACTCATCTGGATCGTAATCCGGGAAATGAGTATCCCCTTCCACTTCCGCATCAATGTGAGTCAGATACAGCTTCTGCGCTTTTGGCAGAAATTGTTCGTACACACGACCGCCACCGATCACCATGATCTCTTCGGCATTACCACATGCAGCAATGGCCTCGTCGACGGATTTTACCCATTCGACGCGATCGTCAGTGCCTGGCTGGCTACTGATCACGATGTTCTTACGTCCTGGCAGTGGGCGACCAATCGACTCCCAGGTCAGGCGGCCCATCACTACCGGCTTGTTTAACGTTGTACGTTTAAACCATGCGAGATCGGCAGGCAGGTTCCACGGCATGGCATTTTCCATGCCGATAACGCGGTCTACCGCCAGCGCGGCAATCAGACTGATCATTGAAAATTTCCCGGATGCAAAAAATTGCCGCCACTATACGGAAAGCTTAATCTTTCGTCGACTGGCGGCAGGGTAAAGAAACAGAAATTTTTTAATATTGCTGGCAACTCCACTTCACACGGAAGGTTTACTCTCCGGTTCGTCCTCCGGGTTACCGGTATGCTTGCCCTCTTCCGTGCCCTGCCAGCCATGACGCTGGATCAGCGACAGGTGATTACGATCCTCATTAATGATTTCTGTCAGCATCGCGCTGGTGCGTTTAAACACGGCGGCACGTTCTGATGCGGTGCTGCCAGCCATCGCCGCCATCTCCTCTACCATATCGGTATTAAAACGGCGGAACAGGTCAGCACGTTCACGCGCTTCATACGCCCCCAACCCCAGACTTTCCAGCGCCATTCGGCCAGATTTGAGCGCACCTTCGAACGTTTCACGCTCTGGCGCGTCCACCCCGGCCTGCCGCAGCTGGATGTAATGATCCACATCGCGCGCACGCGAGATAATGGTCAGATTCGGGAAATGCTCTTTCACCAGTTCCACCAGCTGTATGCTGGTCTGCGGATCGTCGATGGCGTTAATCAGCACCTCGGCCTTCGCTGCCCCAGCCGACTCCAGCAGATCGACGCGGGTCGCGTCACCGTAAAAGACCTTCATGTCGAATTTACGCAGGGTATCCACATGGTCAGGATCGTGGTCGAGGATCACCATTTTCACCCCACTCGACAGCAATAAACGACCGGTGATCTGCCCGAAGCGGCCAAAACCAGCGATGATCACCCGAGGCTGCTCTTCGTCAATCTCATCAGCTTCGCGCTCCTGCTCGCTACCCGATGCTTCCAGACGCGTCAGCAATACCAGCAGGATCGGGGTTGCCGCCATCGACAGCGCCACGGCAAGCGTTAACGCTTTCGCCCACTCAGGATCAAGTACATTAGCCATCTGCGCCGCACCAAAGACCACGAACGCAAATTCACTCCCCTGCCCAAGCAACACGGCGAACCAGCGGCGCTGTTTATTGGGTACCTTCAGCGGACGGGCAATCAACCACAGCATCGCCATTTTGATTACCAGGAAACCGACCAGCAGGATGATGATCCGCAGCGGATGCGTCATCAGCGTGCCAAAGTCGATAGACATCCCTACGCCGATGAAGAACAGCCCCAGCAGCAGTCCTTTGAACGGCTCAATATCGCTTTCCAGTGCGTGACGGTATTCAGAACTTGCCAGCAGAACCCCTGCCAGGAACGCACCCATTGCCATCGACAGCCCGGCTTCTTCCAGCAGCAGACCAAAGCCAAACACCAGGAACAGGGCGACGGCACTGAACACTTCGCGCAGACCCGAACGGGCAACAAAGCGCAATAATGGACGGGTAACGTACCGACCTAACAGAATAACCAGCGCCAGCGCCCCGATAACCTTCAGCGCCGACAGCGCAAATGCACCGAGCGTTGTGGATGCTCCACTGGCGGCCAGCAGCGGGATCATCGCCACCAGCGGAATGGCGGCAATATCCTGGAACAACAGCACGGAAAACGCACTGCGCCCCATCTGAGAAACCGTCAGGTTACGCTCGTTCATCGCCTGCATGGCAATCGCCGTGGAGGAGAGTGCCAGCGTCATGCCGATAAGCTCCGCGACTTTCCACTCCATCCCCAGCAGGATACAGAACCCACCCAGCAGCAGGCCACAGGCCAGCATCTGCAATGCACCACCGCCAAACACCGAGGCACGCAGTTTCCATAAACGCTGCGGATCCAGCTCCAGGCCAATGACAAACAACATCAGCACAACGCCAATTTCCGCAAAATGCAGAATCGCCTCAGCATCCGTGACCAGGCGGAAACCCCACGGCCCAATGATGCACCCGGCAATCAGATAACCCAGCACAGACCCCAGCCCCAGACGAACCGCTACGGGCACAATCAGGGCCGCCGCACCGAGGTAAATCAGCGCCTGTATCAGCGTATGGCTATCCATTGTGCACCTCCTGCCACTCCAGTAAGCGTTGTTTGTAGTGGCGAGCCTGCGCCTGTAACGTTTCATCGTCACAGACAAAAGTGCAGTGCATCGCGAAAGGAGGCAGCCAGGTAAGGCCGCAGTACAGCGCGGTCGCCTGGAGTGGCTGTGCCAGCACCTCAAAACCCGGGAAAGCACCGATATCGAAGTGGCTTTCACCGCCGCCAGTGGTGACGGCCCACATCAGGCTTTTGCCCTTCAGCGCATTGCCGTTGTGGCCATACGCCCAGCCATGCGAGAAGACTTTGTCGATCCACAGCTTAAGAAGCGGAGGGGTGCTGTACCACTGCATTGGGTGTTGCCAGATAATCAGATCGGCACGAGCGAGCGCTTCCTGTTCAGCGGCGATATCGATATTAAAATCGGGATACAGTTGATAGAGGGAACGTATCTCTACGTTTTCAAGCGTCCGTACTTGCTCAAGCATTCGCTTATTCGCGTGCGAGTGCTGCGGATAAGGATGCGCATAAATTATCAGAATCATTCATTAGCCTGTTGTTTTACTGCTTTCTTTTCTCAAAAGAGTGTAGTCAGTAATCCACAAGGCTAATAGTGAAGATTATTGACGGGTTAACGCCAGAAATCTGAACAAGTTATTCAGTTCGCCCTATTATCAGAAAAATGTCGTTATCGATCAAAAGCTAACTGGCTGAGCAGAAATGGAAAAGCAGAAGGTTCTGAAGGGGGGATCATGCCCGGCAACCGTGTGTCGCCGGGCATTTTTTATTTACTTGCTAATTTGCGCGTGCATTTCCTGCACCGAAATTACCTTCTCGGTGGCATCCGCATTCAGCGCCATCGCTGTTGCGAAACCGCCGTTCAGGGTGGTGTCGTAATGCACTTTGTACTGCAGCGCGCTGCGGCGAATCAGCTTGGAGTCTTCAATCGCCTGGCGGCCTGCGGTGGTGTTGATGATGTAGGTGTATTCGCCATTCTTGATACGATCCTGAATGTGCGGACGACCTTCATGCACCTTGTTCACCAGACGCGGGTTAATGCCCGCTTCACCCAGCACAATTGCCGTACCGTGGGTTGCATCCAGCTCGAAGCCCTGTTTCAGCAGCTTGGCGGCCAGGTCAACCACGCGCTCTTTATCGCCTTCGCGAACGGAAAGCAGCGCACGGCCCGTTTTCTTCATGGTGGAGTTACTGCCCAGCTGCGCCTTCGCGAAGGCTTCTGCGAAGGTGCGACCCACGCCCATCACTTCCCCGGTAGAACGCATTTCTGGCCCTAACAGCGGGTCAACGCCCGGGAATTTGTTGAACGGCAGCACCACTTCTTTCACTGAGTAGTACGGCGGGATAATTTCTTTGGTCACGCCCTGCTGAGCCAGCGTCTGGCCTGCCATCACGCGCGCCGCCACTTTCGCCAGCGGAACACCGGTGGCTTTGGAGACGAACGGTACGGTACGCGCCGCACGCGGGTTCACTTCGATCAGGTAGACTTCGTTGTCTTTTACCGCGAACTGGACGTTCATCAGACCACGAACCTGCAGCTCGAAGGCCAGTTTCTGTACCTGCTGGCGCATCACATCCTGAATTTCCTGGCTCAGGGTGTACGCAGGCAGAGAACAGGCAGAGTCACCGGAGTGTACGCCCGCCTGCTCGATGTGCTCCATGATGCCGCCAATCAGCACCATTTCGCCGTCGCAGATGGCGTCGACGTCAACTTCTACCGCATCGTCCAGGAAGCGGTCGAGCAGGACTGGCGCATCGTTGGAGACGCTGACTGCAGTCTGGAAGTAACGACGCAGGTCGGCTTCGTCGTAAACGATTTCCATCGCGCGGCCGCCCAGGACGTAGGAAGGACGCACCACCAGCGGGTAACCAATCTCTTTGGCTTTCTCTACAGCCATCTCAATCGCGGTCACGGTGGCGTTTGCCGGCTGTTTCAGCTTCAGACGGTCAACCGCCTGCTGGAAACGCTCACGGTCTTCTGCACGGTCAATGGCATCCGGGCTGGTACCGATAACCGGCACACCAGCGGCTTCCAGCGCGCGCGCCAGCTTCAGCGGCGTCTGGCCACCGTACTGCACGATCACGCCTTTCGGCTTCTCGATACGCACGATTTCCAGCACATCTTCCAGCGTTACCGGCTCGAAGTAGAGGCGGTCGGAGGTGTCGTAGTCGGTAGATACGGTTTCCGGGTTACAGTTGACCATGATGGTTTCGTAACCGTCTTCGCGCAGCGCCAGAGAGGCGTGTACGCAGCAGTAGTCGAACTCAATACCCTGACCGATACGGTTTGGCCCACCGCCCAGTACCATAATTTTGTCGCGGTCGACGGATGGGTTCGCTTCGCACTCGTCTTCATAGGTGGAGTACATGTACGCGGTGTCGGTCGCGAATTCTGCCGCACAGGTATCCACACGTTTGTAGACCGGGTGCAGATTATACTGGTCACGCAGCTTGCGGATTTCCGCTTCGCGCACGCCCGCCAGTTTTGCCAGACGCGCATCGGCGAAGCCTTTACGCTTCAGCACGCGCAGGAAGTCTGCGTCCAGGCCATTAATACCCTGCTCTGCGACCTGTTCTTCCAGACGCACCAGCTCTTCAATCTGTACCAGGAACCAGCGGTCGATGTTGGTCAGGTTGAACACGCCATCGACGGACAGGCCAGCACGGAAGGCATCAGCGATGTACCAGATACGCTCTGCACCGGCGTCTTTCAGCTCGCGGCGGATTTTAGTCAGCGCTTCCGGGTCGTCCAGGCTCACTTTCGGGTCAAAGCCAGTCGCGCCCACTTCCAGGCCGCGAAGGGCTTTCTGCAGGGATTCCTGCTGGGTGCGGCCAATCGCCATCACTTCGCCCACAGATTTCATCTGGGTCGTCAGACGGTCGTTCGCACCGGCAAATTTTTCGAAGTTGAAGCGTGGAATTTTCGTCACAACGTAGTCGATGGACGGTTCGAAGGACGCAGGAGTGCGGCCACCGGTGATGTCGTTCATCAGTTCATCGAGGGTGTAACCCACCGCCAGTTTCGCCGCCACTTTGGCAATCGGGAAACCGGTGGCTTTCGAGGCCAGCGCGGAAGAACGGGACACTCGCGGGTTCATTTCGATAACAATCAGACGGCCTGTTTTCGGGTTCACCGAGAACTGAACGTTTGAACCGCCGGTTTCCACGCCGATTTCACGCAGTACCGCCATCGAGGCGTTACGCATGATTTGGTATTCTTTGTCGGTCAGCGTCTGAGCAGGCGCAACGGTGATGGAGTCACCGGTGTGAATACCCATCGCATCGAAGTTCTCGATAGAGCAAACGATGATGCAGTTGTCGTTTTTATCACGCACCACTTCCATCTCGTACTCTTTCCAGCCAATCAGCGATTCATCAATCAGCAGCTCTTTGGTTGGGGAGAGATCCAGACCGCGTTCGCAAATCTCTTCGAACTCTTCGCGGTTGTAGGCGATGCCGCCACCGGTACCGCCCATCGTAAAGGATGGACGAATAATGCACGGATAGCCCACGTCAGCCGCCACGGCCAGCGCTTCTTCCATGTTGTGTGCGATACCAGAACGCGCTGTATCGAGGCCGATTTTTTTCATCGCCACGTCGAAGCGGCGGCGGTCTTCTGCTTTATCAATCGCGTCGGCAGTCGCACCAATCATGGTCACGCCAAACTCTGCCAGCACGCCCTGACGCTCCAGCTCCAGCGCACAGTTCAGCGCCGTCTGGCCGCCCATTGTCGGCAGAACCGCGTCCGGACGCTCTTTTTCGATAATTTTGCGTACCACTTCCCAGTGAATTGGCTCGATGTAGGTCGCATCAGCCATTTCCGGGTCGGTCATGATGGTGGCCGGGTTAGAGTTCACGAGGATGACGCGGTAACCCTCTTCACGCAGGGCTTTACACGCCTGCGCACCGGAGTAGTCGAATTCACAGGCCTGGCCGATAACAATCGGGCCAGCGCCAAGGATCAGGATGCTTTTTATGTCTGTACGTTTTGGCATTGTCTTCTCAGCTCCTGATTATTTAGCAGTCTTACGGTATTGCCCGATAAGTTCGATGAAGTGATCGAACAGCGGTGCGGCATCGTGTGGGCCCGGGCTGGCTTCAGGGTGCCCCTGGAAGCTGAACGCTGGCTTATCGGTGCGATGGATGCCCTGCAGGGTGCCATCAAACAGTGATTTGTGCGTCACGCGCAGATTAGACGGCATGGATGCCTCATCCACTGCAAAACCGTGGTTCTGTGCGGTAATCATCACCGTGTTGTTGTCGATGTCTTTCACCGGGTGGTTACCGCCGTGGTGACCAAACTTCATCTTCACGGTGTTCGCACCGCTCGCCAGCGCCAGCAGCTGATGGCCGAGGCAGATACCGAATACCGGGATATCTGTTTCCAGGAAGGATTTGATGGCGTCGATAGCGTAATCACACGGTGCCGGGTCGCCAGGACCGTTGGAAAGGAAGATGCCGTCCGGGTTCATCTTCAGCACGTCTTCAGCAGAGGTTTTCGCCGGAACCACCGTCAGGCGGCAACCGCGGTCAACCAGCATACGCAGGATATTGCGCTTGGCACCAAAATCGTAAGCCACAACGTGGAACGGCAGCTCGCTCTCTGGTTTCGCTTCCGGCAGGTCACCTTCCAGCGTCCAGCTCCCCTGTGTCCAGCTGTAGGCTTCTGCGGTAGTCACTTCTTTCGCCAGGTCCATGCCGTTCAGGCCCGGGAAGGCTTTCGCTTTTTCCAGCGCCAGCGCTGCATCCAGGTTATCCCCTGCGATGATGCAGCCGTTTTGTGCACCCTTCTCGCGCAGCAGACGCGTCAGCTTGCGGGTATCAATATCGGCAATCGCCACGATGTTATGGCGCTTCAGGTAAGAAGAAAGGTCTTCAGTATTGCGGAAGTTGCTGGCGATCAGCGGCAGGTCGCGAATGACCAGACCTTGCGCATGTACCTGAGAGGATTCTTCGTCAGCCGCATTGGTGCCGACATTGCCGATATGAGGATAAGTAAGAGTAACGATTTGGCGAGAATAGGAAGGATCAGTGAGGATTTCTTGATAACCGGTCATTGAAGTATTGAAAACGACTTCCCCAACCGCCGAACCTGTTGCCCCTATGGCCCGACCGATAAACTGGGTTCCGTCTTCCAGAACCAATAGCGCTGACTTAATCAAAACACCCTCCAGAGAATATTCACTCACTTTATTTGCATATTAATTCACAACTACGTTACGAAGCAATGCAAATTTGTTGCCAGCGGATTTTTGGCAAACGGCGGCATTCTGGATATTCAGAGGGTAAAAGTCAACTTAAAACGGATATTTTGTTTATTCTTTTGCGGGACTGGCGGCCTGAAAGCGACTTAAGCGACAAAAAGATCAGGTAAATCACATCAGAAAACGCTTGCGCAGTAAGTTTAATAGAAATTAAGACGTCGCAACAACAAAAAGTAGACCAGATGGTCAAAATTTACAGTCCAGCAACATAAAATCTGACGAAAACCGTTGTTTTTGACAATGAATAAATAAAATGACATTAAAGAAGATAAAATAAAAGGGCAATAAAATATTGCCCTATGCAATCAATCAATTACGACTGCAATAACCACATCACGATGGGTAATAAATCTTACAAATTGTTGAGATCGAGTACATCTCGCATATCAAAAAGACCATTTTCTTTGCCTTTTAGCCACAATGCGGATCGTACGGCACCATTCGCAAATGTCATACGGCTTGATGCTTTATGCGTGATTTCCACACGTTCGCCAATATCGGCGAACATCGCCGTATGTTCGCCGACGATGTCACCTGCACGGACGGTGGCAAAGCCAATGGTCCCTGGAACACGTTCGCCGGTATAGCCTTCGCGCGAATAGACCGCGCAGTCTTTCAAATCTTTATCCAGTGCATGAGCAATCGCTTCACCCATCGCCAGCGCCGTTCCTGATGGTGCGTCAACTTTGTAGCGGTGGTGCGCTTCAACAATCTCAATGTCGGTATAGCTGCCCATCACCTTCGCCGCCTTCTCCAGCAGCTTCAGCATGACGTTAACGCCGACGCTAAAGTTTGCGGCGAAGACAATTGCAATCTCACCTGACGCATCCTGAATGGCTTGTTTACCGGCATCATCAAAACCGGTAGTGCCAATCACCATTCCTTTACCGTGCTGACGGCAAAACGCCAGATGGTTCAACGTCCCTTCCGGGCGCGTAAAATCGATGAACACATCAAAGTCATCTTTTACCGCATCCAGGCTGGACTGTACGGTGACGCCTGTCTTACCCGCCCCCGCCAGCTCACCTGCGTCAGTACCAAGAAGCGATGAGCCTTCACGCTCCAGCGCCGCACCAAGTGCCACGCCATCCATCTGTAGTGCCGCCTGAATCAGCTGACGGCCCATACGTCCACCCGCGCCCGCAATAGCGACACGGATCTGTGCATCATGCATAGTTATTCTCTTACGTTAAAATGATGTAAACCGTTTTCAGATTACCCAGCCTTCGCAGAGGCCGCCAACTGAAAACACCGATAATTAGAATTTAACGTGAAACCGACTCAAATATCAGTAAAAGACATGATCGTCAGCGGAAACCACATGATTCCCGCACCACCAGCGCTGGCGGCAGGATGATCCGTTTGGCGGGTTCGTCATTACCCTGTATGCGGCTGTACAGTAATTCCCCCGCCTTACGGCCAATCTCTTTTGCCGCCACTGATACGGTGGTCAATGCAGGCTGCACCAGAGCCGCTTCGGTAATGTCATCAAAACCGACCAGCGCAAAATCACGCCCCGGTTCACGGCCCAGCTTGCGTAAACTTTGCATCACCCCCAGCGCCACAATATCCTGATAGCAAATCGCAGCGCTGATGTTTGGATGCTCAAGCAGTAACGCCTCCGCCACGCGCGCGCCGTCACTTTGGCTGGCCTGCGACGTCCTGATCCAGGCAGGATTCGGTGTCACGCCGTATTCCAGCAGCTTGCTGGTAAAGCCACCGATACGCTGCGCCCGTGAGCCCGAGTTCTGGCTCCCCCCAATAAACGCAATATGCCGATGGCCTATTCTGAGCAGATGTTCTGTCGCCATCTGCGTGCCTAAGAAGTTGTCCGTGCCGACAAAATCAAAATCCGGATCGTTCAGCGGGCGCACAACCATGATAGCCGGAATGTTGCGCCGCTTCAGTCCATCAAAAAAGGCCTGTGGCGTTTCGCGGGCGGCACACAGCACCATACCGCCGACGTTATTGCGCATCAGCGAATCAACAAATTTTTGCTGTCGCTCTGCGGATTCCTCGCTATTCGCCAGAAAAAGCAGCAGTTCATGGCGCTCCATTTCATGACTTAGCCCTGCCGTCATCTCTCCGTAAAAAGGGTTGGTGATATCGTGCAATAGCAGCCCGACCTGATTACTGCTGCGGTTACGCAAATTGGCCGCCGTCTGGTTATAGACATAACCGGACTCGTCCAGCGCCTTAAGCACGCGTTCGCGGGTACTTTGCGAAATGCGACCTTTGTTGCAGAGCACCATAGAGACCGTCGCCGTTGACACGCCGGCGCGTTTCGCGACATCAACCAGTGTAATTCCCGTCATGTTGTCTCCTTAAACATCACTACAGATTAATCGAATAACCTATTTTTTGCATTTTTCCGTGTGAGTCTCTTCACATTACCGCCGCCGATCCGGATTTCATTCGTGTATATGGCGGGTTAATCGCGTTAACCACTCTTCTCAAATGCGGTTAATCGAATAACCTTAAATAGTGATTACGGAGGATAAGATGACAACCTACGACAAATTCCCCACGGTGACGATTCAGGGTTATGACGACAGCGCCTGGCAAGGATGGGAGGCGATTACCCGCATCCTTGATGCAAAAACCCAACAGCACAACCGCGCAGTCCTGGTGATTGATTGCTATCCGGGCGTTCGCCTGACCGAACTTGAAGACAACGTGCTGCCGCGGTTACGTCCAACGCTAACGATTAATGCCGAACAGGCGCGACAGGATGAGTTTGCCATCCATGAGATGCTTGCACGCAACCTCACCGACGATCGCGTCTTTGGCGTACTCTCCTGCCACCAGCTTGGTGAGTTTTTTGATCCCGCTCGTCTGGATACACTGCAGAATCAGGTGAACCAGTGTTCCGGGGGGCTGATTGTGATTTACGGCCCCGGTGCGGCGCTTATCCATCCGGGTGATGTTCTGGTGTATGCCGATCTTCCGCGCTGGGAGATCCAGCAGCGTATGCGCAGCGGTGAGATGGGGAACTGGGGAGCAGCGAATCAGCATGAAGATATGCTGCGTCGCTACAAACGCGCTTTTTTTGTCGAATGGCGCGTCTTCGATCGCCACAAAACACCGCTGCTCAGGCGCGCCGATTTTTTACTGGATACGACCCGGACAAACCAGCCCGCGATGGTCAGCGGTGAGGCCCTGCGAGCCGGGCTTGAGCAGACCACCACTCAGCCTTTCCGCGTGGTGCCATTTTTCGATCCTGGCGTCTGGGGCGGCCAGTGGATGAAACAGCAATTCGATCTCGATCCCTCTGCCGCCAATTACGCATGGTGTTTTGACTGCGTGCCCGAGGAGAACAGCCTGTTACTGCGTTTTGGTGCAGTGCGGATCGAGATCCCCTCTCAGGATCTGGTCTTGCTCGAGCCTCGTGCTCTGCTGGGCGAGAAAGTTCACGCGCGTTTCGGTGCGGAGTTCCCGATCCGTTTTGACTTCCTCGATACCATTGGCGGCCAGAATCTGAGCTTCCAGGTCCACCCCATTACCGAGTACATCCAGCAGCAGTTCGGGATGCATTACACCCAGGATGAGAGCTATTACATTCTGGAAGCCAGGCCGGGGGCTGTGGTCTATCTGGGCACCAAAACCGGTACCGATCCGCAGGCGATGATGGACGACCTCAGACGTGCGGGCCGTGGTGAAAAAACGTTTGATGACGCCCGGTTCGTTAATCAGATCCCGGCGAAAAAACATGACCATTTCCTGATCCCTGCAGGTACGGTGCACTGCTCCGGCGCGGGAACAATGGTACTGGAGATCAGCGCCACGCCGTATATCTTCACCTTCAAACTGTGGGACTGGGGCCGTCTGGGTCTGGACGGTCTGCCGCGTCCGGTACATCTGGAACATGGCGAAAAGGTGATCGACTGGCAGCGCGACACGCAGTGGGTCCACCAACATCTGGTGAATCAGTTTGAACCCATTGCCGAAGGAAACCGCTGGCGCGAAGAACGCACCGGCCTGCACGAGCGTGAATTTATCGAAACCCGCCGCCACTGGTTTAGTGAACCCGTTGTGCATCACACCAGCGGCGGCGTGAATGTGCTGAATCTGGTAGAGGGCGGCGAAGCAATTGTCGACAGCCCGACCGGTGCATTTGAGCCATTTACCGTCCATTACGCCGAAACCTTCATCATTCCGGCCAGCGTGGGGGAATACCGCATTTCACCATCAGCCAATACCTCCGGGCGGCCACTGGCGACCATCAAAGCCTGGGTAAGGAGCTAACGATGATTCATTTTATTGTCGCGACCCACGGTCCACTTGCCGCCGCGCTGCTGGAGAGCAGCCGGATGGTTTATGGCGACCTTCCCTGCGTACACGCCGTTTGTCTGACTGAACAGGCGGGGATAGAGGGCTTTCGCCGTGATTTCAGCACCACGCTGGAAGCGGCAAGCGTCAACGCTGACGGCGTGCTGGTATTGTGCGATATGCAAAGCGGCACACCGTGGAACGTGGCCTGTGAGGCCGCGTTTAGTCCGCACGCGCGGCCACCGGTCGCCGTGGTGGCGGGGGTCAACTTCCCGATGCTACTGCAAACCGACGAGGTGATGATGGCATGCGATGTTCATCATGCTGCCGCACACATTATCGAACTCACGCTGCCAACGCTGGTACAGGCGAAACGGGTAGATACAGCACAGACAGACGATTTTTAAGGAGCCGCATATGAGTATTTCTTTTGTACGCATTGACGACCGCGTGATCCACGGGCAGCTCATTACACGCTGGGCCAGGGAGCTGCCCTGCGACGGCATCGTTGCCATTGACGATGCCGTCGCGGCCGATCCGCTGTTATCGTCGGTCATGAAAGGGGCGGTCTCCGATACCAAAGTGTGGCTGTTCGATACGGCAACCGCGATCGAAAAACTGCCAAAAGTGATTGCCAGCGAGAAGCGCTATTTCGTTATTGGCAAATCACCGCTCACGCTGCAGCGCATTGAACAGGCAGGTATTAGCCTGAAAAACAGCAACGGTAAAATCAACGTAGGGCCGATGAGCGCTCGCGCGAATACGATCACCATCGGTCCGAATCAATCGGTAACGAAAGATGAAGCAGCGGCGTTCGAATGGCTGACCGTCCAGGGACACGCGATTGAATTCCGCCTGGTTCCCGATGCCAGTTTTTATAGCTGGCAGGATGCCAGACAAAAGCTGAAATAAGGAGCAGATCATGATTATTGAAGCGTCTTTAATTGGCCTGCTGTGTTATCTGGGGGCACTCAGTAGCCCGTGGCTTTTAGGGCTGACCGGCGGCTGGTATCTCATCTCCCGACCGCTCATTTCCGGGATGCTGGTTGGCCTGATCCTGGGCGATATCAAAACCGGGATTATGATTGGCGTAGCGGTGCAGGCGGTGTATATCGCGATGGTGACCCCCGGCGGCTCGATGCCAGCAGATTTGAACTTTGTGGCTTATCCTGCCATTGCGCTGGGGATACTTTCCGGCAAAGGACCCGAGGTTGCCGTCGCGCTGGCAGCGACTATCGGTATCGCCGGAACCATTCTCTTTAATGCGATGATGGTGCTGAACTCGTTCTGGAATCATCGGGCGGATGTGGCGCTGGAACACGGCGATGAACGCGGCATCTACCTCAACAGCGCCATCTGGCCGCAGGCGATGAATTTTGTGCTGCGCTTTGTGCCCACCTTTATCGCCGTCTTTTTTGGCGCGCAGTACATTAGCGGTTTTATGGACAGCCTGCCGCACATCGTCCTCTCCACCATGAACGTGCTGGGCGGCATTTTACCCGCTGTCGGTATTGCCATCCTGCTTAAGCAGATCATCAAAAGCTACACCATGCTCATCTACTTCCTGGTGGGCTTCGTCTGCATCGTTTTCCTGAAACTCAATATGGTCGCGCTGGTGATCGTGGGTGCCCTGCTGGCATTGATCCATTACAACTACAAACCCGAAACACCGCAGACCGTGACTTCAGCACCGGTCCCTGACGACGAGGATGAATTCTGATGGAAGAACGTAAACTCACCCGCAAGGATCTGCGCCGCTGCTGGCGGGCGTGGATGATGCACAACCTCTCCTCAATGAGCTTTGAGCGCCTGGAATCCTTCGGCTTCTGCCTGAGCATGCTGCCGGTGGCAAAAAAACTCTATCCCGATGCGGCTCAACGCACCGAGATGCTGCGCCGTCACGCGTCGTTCTACAACACTGAGCCACAAATTGGCGCAATTGTTAACGGTATGGCGCTGGGGCTGGAAGAGAAGAAAGCCAACGGTGAGCCAATTGACGGCGAAACCATTAACACCCTGAAGGTGGGCCTGATGGGGCCGATCGCCGGGATCGGTGATTCAATGATCCCCGGGATGCTTATTCCGATCCTTCTCAGCATCGGGATGGCGCTGGCGGCAGGTGGAAATATCCTTGGCCCGCTGTTTTATACCGTCGCCTGGCTGGCCATTATTATCCCGGGCTCCTGGTTCCTGTTTCTTAAAGGCTACCAGATGGGTTCAGGCTCCGTAGAGATGCTGGTCAGCAGCAAATCCACCCGACTACGGGAAGCGCTCTCATTGCTGGGCGTATTCGTCATGGGCGGTGTGGCGGCCAGCTATGTGAAGCTCGGCACCGGGCTGGAGTTCATCACGCGGGACGGGGTTAACATTCACGTGCAGCAGATGCTGGACGGTATTTTCCCGCAGTTGCTTCCGCTGGCCGTGGTGCTGGGAACCTGGTATCTGATGGCCAAACGCGGCGTGTCACCGGTAAAAGCCATGATATTGCTGCTTATACTCGCAGCGCTGGGGGTGGCGTCCGGTTTGTTTGCAGGATAAGAGAACCGGGGCAATGCCCCGGTCCTTCTATGGATGGAAGTTATCCCACAGTGCTGCCGTTTTATCCGGACGCGAAATAAACTGGAACCGTGCCGGATCGTCAATAAACTGCTGATAAACAGGCGCATCAGTAATACCGAACTCAGAATAACTACGCGGCGTAATCATCTGTAATCGCCCCGGTCTGTAGTGGCTATTGTGCTGCCAGACAATATGATTTCCCTGAACTAAGGGATACCAGGCCAGACCTTTTCGCGCGCGAACGGCATCATACTCAAAACCATATTCCCGGTCACACCACGCACCAAACGTCAGCGGCTCTTCGGGAGAGGCCGAAATGGTTGCATGTCCCCATCCCGGAGGGACCAGCACTTTTTCACCAGGCCCCGCGAGCACCGCAAAACAGCGGCCCGGATCGTCGTCAACATACTCCTGCATGTAGATAATCGCTTTACCCTGCCAGATTTCATACAGCTCAGGCGGCGACCATCCGCTGTGTTGGCTAATGCGATGGATATGCCCCTGACTGCGGACCGGTTCATCGCCGAGCGTACCTGCGGCGTAGGTGACCACGCCAAAAAGCAGCATCCGTTTTTCGAGTTCTTGCCTGTCCGCCAGGCGTGCCACGTCCATCGCGATGGCGTACACCTGCTCTGGTCCTTCGCAATCCGGGTTGCGCAGCGATGGGCGGATCTGATCCAGCGTGCGGATCTCCGGCATCGGTCCGGTCACATCCTCTCCATAGCTAAAACCCAATGGACAGTGTGTGATGGCTATATCCAGCCCAACGTTAACCATTTCCGACCTCCCATCCCTGCGGGTGATGTTCAGAGGCAAATACACGAAGCGAAAAACCACCGGCCAATGCCGCATAGTCGTGTCCGGCCACGCTGGGCCAGACCGCCAGCGCAGAAAGGGTGTCTTCACCCGTGTTAATCAGACGGTGCGCGCTGAAAGAGGGAATGATGTGCACGGAACCGGCCTTCACGCGTTCAAGGCGTGCCTCACCGGATGGCGTCTGAAGCAGCAGCAAGCCGCATCCACGCAGGCCAAAATAGACCTCGCCCTGTTCGCGGCGCTGGTGAAAATGACCGCGCGTCATAAAGAACTCATCACCGATTTTGCCCGCGTAAAGATGGGTCACGCCAACGTACAGCGACCCTTCGTCCGACGGGGAGTCGAGCATTTCAACGTCATAGACGCGCTGCCGCGGTTCGCAGCCACGCCAGGCATCGTCATCAATGAAAACGCCTGGCAGATCGGCGATGTGTGTCGTCTTGCGGATAAGTGGACCGTTAGCGAATACACCGCTGGCCCACGCCACCTGGGGTGGCAGGATAACGTCAGAGTTCATGTTTATCTCCGGCCCGAGGAGAACAACATGACAAGCTTACCAGATTAACCGGTTAACCTCCTGCTCAGCCCCCCGCTCTGTCGGGTTAATCACACTCCTGTTACTCCTGCTCGTGGAGGGTATAAGTGACCACCAGCTGTCCTTTTTTCATTTTCAGCCCGATGAGCTGCATCTCCCCTATTTCCGCCAGCTGTCTTACATGCGTTCCGCCACACGGATAGGCCGGGAGATCGCCAAAGCGAACCCTGCGTCTGCCCGCTTCAATTTCGGTCTGACGAAGCAGGTTGTCCGCTTTCCAGCCGTCAATCATCGCGCTCAGCCTGTTTGCATCAGGCAGTGACGCCTGCGGCTCTCGTGGCACAAAGGTAATCCGTCCTTCACCTGGCCAGTGATGAGCTTTCACCGGCTCCCAGCCAAATTGCTCACCGGCACAACCAATCAAATGGCCTGCGCTGTGCCAGCGGGAATGACGCACTCGCGCGCTTTTATCGACCTGCATTTCCACCTCGCCTGGCACAAGCGGTCGAGCCAGAATATGAATGACTTGCTCCCCGCGCAGGCTCACCCCCTCCACCGCGATCCCCGCGATCAAACCCCGGTCCGCTGGCTGTCCGCCACCCTGCGGATGGAAAAGGGTCTGATCCAGCTCAACGGCATAGCGACCATCAGGCTCTTCAGTGCAACGGATCACCTTCGCGCGGCCTTCTGTCGCTTCACTTGTGTAATAAAGTCGTTCTGTCATGGTTGTTCTCCTCTGTACCCTGACAGTATATTCATCACTTAAGCATCGATAATCCGCCTTTCAAACAATGCACTATTGCCTGGTATGCACAAATGAAACCTGCACTGCTTCCCGATCTTGCCACCTTCGTGACCATCGTAGAACACGGCAATTTTTCAACTGCAGCCCGTATGACGGGAGCAACGCCCTCAGCGATCAGTCGTTGTGTTTCACGCCTCGAGAAGGAGATGGGATCTAAGTTACTGCACCGCACCACGCGCAAGCTGGCACTTACCGAAACCGGAAAATCGGTTTATGAACATGCTTTGGATATGCTGGAAGCAGCACAACAGGCAATGGATTCCGGTAGCAGTCTGCAAACCGTTGCACAGGGAAAGCTCACGGTGAGCGTACCGAAAGCCGTGGGACGGTTTGTGATCCATCCGCTGATCCCGGCGTTCCTGGAGCGCTATCCACAAATTGACGTCTGCCTGCGTCTGGAAGATCGTTACATGGATCTGATCGATGATGGTGTCGATCTGGCATTACGGATCACCAATACTCCCTCTCCAGGCCTGTACGGAAAACCGCTGATGCCAGTAACCCATGTTATTTGCGCCACGCCAGAATATCTTCGTCGCGCAGGCACGCCACAACATCCGCACGACCTCCGGTCACATAGCTGTATTTCGCTCGGTGAAACCCCGGCCGATTCACGCTGGAAATTTACGTTGCAGGGAAAAACGGAGATCGTACAGACGCACGGACGTTACGCGGCTAACCACACGGGCGTGCGGCTGGATGCGGTCAAACGTCATGTCGGCATTGGGAGTTTACCGCTGTTTACGGCACGTGAGGCTCTGGAAAAGGGGGAAATTGTGCAGGTGCTGCCACAGTGGGAGTTTATCAGCAGCTATACGGGTGAGCTCTGGCTGCTTTGGACGCGTAACAAACATATGCCCGCCAGAATGCGGGCAATGATCAACTATCTGACTGAAAAAATGCCAGTCAACAAGTGACTGGCATTGATACGCATTATTCTACTTCGCGAGCGTCGATACGCAGTTCTTTTGGCACTTCGAAAACAATGTTTTCTTCGCGTCCTTCCAGCGGAACCGCTTCGCCACCGCCCAGTTCCTGCAGACGGGTAATCACGTTCTGAACCAGAATATCCGGCGCGGATGCCCCGGCGGTGACACCGACACAGGATGCTGTTTTAACCCAGGCTTCCTGAATATCCGTCGCATCATCAATCAGAAACGCCGCTTTCCCCATTCGCTGCGCCAGTTCAGCCAGACGGTTGGAGTTAGACGAGTTTTTGGAGCCGACCACCAGCACCACATCCGCCTGTTCAGCCAGCGCACGCACCGCTTCCTGACGGTTGGTGGTAGCATAGCAAATGTCATCTTTACGCGGCCCGACAATTTTCGGGAAGCGCTGGCGCAACGCGTCGATAACATCAGAGGTATCATCCACGGAGAGCGTTGTCTGGGTCATAAACGACAGACGATCTTCGTTTTTCACGTTCAGCGTAAACACATCTTCCGGCGATTCCACCAGGTACATGCCCCCTTCCGGGTTGCTGTACTGCCCCATGGTTCCTTCCACTTCCGGGTGACCGGCGTGGCCAATCAGAATAGACTCTTCACCACGACGGCTGGCGCGCGCCACTTCCATATGCACTTTGGTCACCAGCGGACAGGTCGCATCGAAAACGGTCAGATCACGGCTTTTCGCTTCGTTACGTACGGCCTGGGAAACACCGTGTGCGGAGAAGATCAGGATTGCGCCATCCGGCACTTCGCTGATTTGCTCAATGAAGATCGCGCCGCGCTCACGCAGGCTGTCAACGACGTAACGGTTATGCACCACTTCGTGGCGCACGTAGATCGGTGCGCCGTAAAGCTCCAGCGCATTTTCAACAATGCTGATAGCGCGGTCTACACCGGCGCAGAAGCCGCGCGGGTTAGCCAACAGGATCTGCATTTCAGGCCTCCAGTGCCGGATCGATCTCCAGCACTTCAATATCAAAATGGACGGTATGCCCGGCAAGCGGATGGTTGAAGTCGACAGTGATAGAGTCACCGTTGATCTCGCGGATCACGCCAGGCATTTCGCTGCCATCCATAGCGGTAAAGAGCATGATCGCCCCGATTTCAGGCTCGCCCGCATCCATAAACTCACGGCGCGAGAAGTACTGGATCAGATCCGGGCTTGGCACGCCAAATGCCGCATCCGGCTCCAGCGCAAACGCCTTCTTCTCACCCTCTTTCAGACCCAGAAGCTGCTGCTCAAGACCTTCAGAGAGGGAGGTGTCGCCAAGACGAAACAGGGCAGGCTTGCCATTGTTGCGGGTGGATTCAGCGGTGGAGCCATCATCCAGTTTCAGCGTGAAGTGAACGAGGATCGCGCTGTTGCTCTGTACGGATTTAGACATGCAAATTGCTCGCTTGTTTTTGCCCGGTGACGCTGCGCTTACCGGGCCTACATTAACCGTAGGCCCGTATACGCGAAGCGCCGCCCGGTGGGTTTACGCCTGTTTCTTCGCGGCAGCGTTCGGCAAGAAGCCTTCCAGCACAATTAACGCCGCACCGATGCAGATTGCGCTATCGGCCAGGTTAAAGGTCGCAAAGTGCCAGTCGCCAACGTAGAAGTCGATCATATCGACCACAAAGCCGTGCCACAGGCGATCAAACAGGTTGCCTAACGCGCCGCCAATGATCAGCGCGTAGGCGATGTTATTCAGCTTTTGCGTTGCCTTCGAACGGTACATCAGCACCGCCAGAATCACACAGATACCGATAGCGATACCCGCAAAGAACCAGCGCTGCCAGCCACCGCTGTCAGCAAGGAAACTGAACGCCGCACCGTAGTTGCGCGCATAGTGCAGGTTAAGCGACGGGAACAGCGACACCGTATCCCCCAGAGCGAAGTTCTGGAGGATCAGGAATTTGCTGCCCAGATCAATAATCAGCACCACCACAACCAGCCACAGCCAGCGCAGTCCTGTTGAACAGAGAGATTTACTCATCAGGCAAACTTACGTTGTTCGCCGTCACCGGCGACGTTGCTTACACAGCGTCCGCAGATATCTGCGTGTTCCGCCACCTGGCCGACATCGGTGGTGTAATGCCAGCAACGCGGGCACTTATCACCTTCGGCTTTGCTCAGCGCGACTTTCAGTCCTTTGAGCAGTTCGCTCTGCTGGGCATCAGCAGAAGCGTCGGCATAATCCGCAACTTTTGCACCGGAGGTCAACAGGACAAATCGTAATTCGTCGCCGAGCGCGGTCAGCTTCGCCGCCAGCTCAGGTTCTGCGTACAGGGTTACAGCCGCTTCCAGAGAGCCACCGACTTTCTTGTCAGCACGCGCCTGTTCAATAACCTTGTTCACTTCACCACGTACTTTCAGCAGTTCGTCCCAGAAGGCATCGTTCATCGCTTCAGTGCTGGAGAGATCGAACAGACCTTCGTACCACTCGCCGGTGAAGACATACTTCTCGCGGTCGCCTGGCAGGTAACCCCAGATTTCATCTGCGGTGAAGGACATGATCGGAGCCATCCAGCGAACCAGTGCTTCTGCAATGTGGAACAGCGCAGTCTGGCAGCTGCGACGCGCCACGCTGTCCGCTTTCGCGGTGTACTGGCGGTCTTTGATGATATCGAGGTAGAACGAGCCCATCTCGATGGAGCAGAAGCGCATCAGGCGCTGCACCACTTCGTGGAAGTCGTAAGATTCATAGGCTTTCAGGATATCTTCCTGTGCCGCTTTCGCGCAGCCTACTGCCCAGCGATCCAGTACCACCATCTCTTCCGGTTTCACCATGTCTTTAACCGGATCGAAACCGTTCAGGTTCGCCAGCAGGAAGCGCGCGGTGTTACGGATACGACGATAGCTGTCAGCAGCACGTTTCAGGATCTCGTCAGATACGGCCATTTCGCCAGTGTAGTCGGTAGATGCCACCCACAGACGCAGAATGTCCGCGCCCAGTTTGTTCATCACATCCTGTGGAGACACAGTGTTGCCGATAGACTTGGACATCTTACGGCCCTGACCATCTACGGTGAAACCGTGGGTCAGTACCTGACGGTAAGGTGCTTTACCTTTCATGGCGGTGGAGATCATCAGCGATGACATGAACCAGCCACGGTGTTGGTCAGACCCTTCCAGATACATATCGGCAGCGTGACCGGTAAACTCAGGACGTACGTCAACCACGGAAGAGTGCGTAGAACCGGAGTCGAACCACACGTCCAGGGTATCTGGCACTTTCTCGTAGTTGTCTGCGTCAGCGCCCAGGATGTCACGGGAGTCGAGATCCCACCATGCCTGAATACCGTCCACTTCTACACGTTTAGCCACTTCTTCCATCAGTTTCAGGGTATCTGGATGCAGTTCCTGCGTCTCTTTATGGACGAACAGAGACATCGGCACGCCCCAGGTACGCTGACGGGAGATACACCAGTCAGGACGGTTAGCCACCATAGACTCGATACGCGCCTGGCCCCAGTCCGGGATCCACTGCACGCCTTTGATCTCTTTCAGGGACTGCTCGCGCAGGCCTTTCTGATCCATGCTGACGAACCACTGCGGGGTCGCACGGAAGATGATCGGCGACTTGTGACGCCAGCAGCATGGGTAGCTGTGCTGCATTTTTTCGACATGCAGCAGCGCGCCGCTGGTGCGCAGCATGTCAACGATGATGTCATTCGCTTTAAAGACGTTGATACCGTCCAGCGCCGGATACGTGCCTGGCAGGTAAGAACCGTCCGGGCCAACCGGGTTAGCGATTTCCAGACCGTATTTCAGGCTGATGTTGTAGTCGTCTGGGCCGTGGCCGCCGGCGGTATGCACCGCACCGGTACCTGCTTCCAGCGTAACATGCTCGCCCAGAATGGCCGGAACGTCGAAGTCCAGGAACGGGTGTTTGAAGCGCATCAGTTCCAGCGCGTCACCTTTCACGGTGCCCAGCACGGTGTAGTCAGTGATGTTCGCGCGTTTCAGCACGCTTTCAAGGAGATCTTTCGCCAGGATAACCGCCTGACCGTCAACCTGCACCAGAGCGTATTCGAATTCGCCAGACAGGGAGATCGCGCGGTTTGCTGGCAGCGTCCACGGGGTGGTCGTCCAGATAACCAGAGAGATCGGGCCGTTGACAGACGACACGCCAAATTTGGCTTTCACCGCATCCTGATCCACCGCGTGGAACGCCACGTCGATAGACGGAGAGGTTTTGTCATAATACTCAACTTCCGCTTCTGCCAGCGCAGAACGGCAGTCCACGCACCAGTGCACCGGCTTCGCGCCTTTATGCAGGTGGCCGTTACCGATGATTTTACCCAGCGCACGGATGATGTTGGCTTCAGTTTTGAAGTCCATCGTCAGGTACGGGTGCGACCAGTCGCCCAGCACGCCCAGACGGATAAAGTCAGCACGCTGACCGTCAACCTGGGTGGCAGCATATTCGCGGCATTTTGCACGGAACTCTGCAGCGGTGAATTTCTCACCTGGCTTGCCAAACTCTTGCTCCACTTTCAGCTCGATTGGCAGACCGTGGCAGTCCCAGCCCGGAACGTAAGGCGAGTCATATCCCGTGAGTCCTTTGGACTTCACGATAATGTCTTTCAGAATCTTGTTTACAGAGTGACCAATATGAATGCTGCCATTCGCATATGGAGGGCCATCATGCAGAATGAAGGTTTTTTTGCCTTTTTTGGCTGCACGAATGATGCCGTACAGGTCATCATCAGTCCAACGCGCCAGCATTCCCGGTTCGCGCTTGGCGAGATCGCCGCGCATCGGGAACCCTGTTTCCGGCAAATTCAGGGTTGATTTATAGTCACTCATCAGATTCTCGGTTCCGTATTTATCACGTAGGCATTTAAGCCGGGTTCTGTAGCCCAAAAAACTCGCGGGCCGTCAATTCATCTCGCGCAATTTGCGCCTTTAGTTCGTCCAGCGAAGCAAATCGCTGCTCGTTGCGTATTTTTTTACGCAGTATTACATCTATATGGCGACCATAGAGGTCCATTACAACGTCCAGCAGATGCACTTCAAGCTGCTGCCGCACACCCGCGACGGTTGGACGCGTGCCAATGTTTGCCACCCCGAAATAGGGCTTATCACCCAGTCCGGTTACTTCTACCGCATACACCCCTTTAACCGGGGAGACCTGACGACGCAGCGGTATATTCGCCGTCGGGAAACCGATGGTGCGCCCCAGGGCATCACCATGCACCACACGGCCTGAAATCGTGAACGGATGCCCCAGCAGGGTTTCTGCCGTGTCCAGTTCATCATTGGCCAGCGCCTGGCGCACTGCGGTACTGCTGACGCGTGCACCGCCTTCGCAGAAGGTCATTGCACTGGTGACGTCAAAACCGTACTCCAGGCCAGCCTTCTGTAATAACAAGAAATCGCCCTGACGACCAGCGCCAAAGCGGAAATCATCACCCACTGCGAGAAACTGCACGCCAAGACGCTTGACCAACAGGTCGCTGACAAAACTTTGTGCTGTCAGCGCGGCAAAGCGACGATCGAAACGTACACACAGCACGTAATCCACGCCAGACTCCGCCAGATAGCGTAATTTCTCACGCAAACGCGTAAGGCGGGCGGGTGATTTATCGCCTGCAAACAGTTCCAGCGGCTGTGGCTCAAAAATCATCACTACCACGGGCAGGCCACGGGCCTTCCCTTCTTTACGCAATCCCTGCAACAGCGCCTGATGACCACGATGCACGCCGTCGAAATTACCAATGGTCAGCACGCACCCGTGCGGGGCTTTACTGAGATTATGTATGCCGCGTATCAGCTTCATGACTGGCTCAAAACAGTGAAAATCGCCAAAGTATACCTTGTACAGCGATTAAGGTTAACCGGCGATTGTTCACACAAAACAGAAAGCCGTAATGATTTCATCATGCTGACCTTTCACAGCGAAAAAATCTGCCCGCGAACTGCGATTTTTATGCCGAAAAGCTGTATTCGCGAGAGACAAGCTGGTAGAATCCTGCGCCATCACTACGTAACGTAGCGTCGCCACATTAACGGCGCTTATTTGCACAAATCCATTGACAAAAGAAGGTATAGAGGGCATATTCCTCGGCCTTTGAATTGTCCACATAGATCATATTTGGGAGTTGGACCTTGGCTAATATCAAATCAGCTAAGAAACGTGCTATCCAGTCTGAAAAGGCTCGTAAGCACAATGCAAGCCGTCGCTCTATGATGCGTACTTTCATCAAGAAAGTATACGCAGCTATCGAAGCTGGCGACAAAGCTGCTGCGCAGAACGCATTTAACGAAATGCAACCAATCGTGGATCGTCAGGCTGCTAAAGGTCTGATCCACAAAAACAAAGCAGCGCGTCATAAGGCTAACCTGACCGCGCAGATCAACAAACTGGCTTAATCGTCACTTGTTGTTGCTTGTTTTAAAAGAACCCGCTTAATGCGGGTTTTTTTATATCTTCAGATTGCCGGTGACGTAAACAGCGCCGAGTAGTCGCGGTTACAGATACGCTGTACCGCAGGGTGCTGAATCATCCTTTCTGCGAATATCGCGTGATACTCTTCCATCACGTTATCTACCCTGCCAATCTCCGTAACTTTGTCATCTGAATAGAGATCGTGCGCGTAAAGCGTCGGCGCAACGAAGATGGCGTTATGCGCTTCACCAAAGGCTTTCATCAGCGCGGCATCATCGAATTCCCCGAGGATCTCCACCTTCAGCCCCTGAGAGTTAAACCAGTTCTGCAGCTTACGCCCAAGCATGGAGCGTCTTCCTGGTACCAGCAAACGGCGCTCTTCCAGACAGGCCGGGAAGGGTTTTTCTGGCGGTGGGTTAATGCACCAGAAACTCACACCACACTCGCCAATTTTCACCGAGAACAACCCTTCCTGCTGCGTGGAGTCGATTGGACAATCCGAGATAATCATATCCAGCTTGTGCTGGCTCAGTTGCTCCAGCAGCATCTCATGAGTGGACTCAAAACAGCGCAGGTGGATTTGCTCATCTTCAACCACAGCGGCATCCAGAACGCCGCTCACCAGCCGTTTTGACAGCGCATCTGCCACACCTACATCAAAGAGCAGGTTCGATTCTTTGCGATAGTTGACGATATCCAGCATCTCCTGGCTCAGGGTGAACATCTTGTCCGCGTAGCGAAAAACCAGCTCGCCCAGTTCGCTTGGCTCGATCCCACGGCCCTTGCGTTTGAACAGCTTTCCCTGCAGACGTTCTTCCAGCGCTTTGATTTGCCCGGTGATGGTTTGCGGCGTCAGATAGAGCGCCTCTGCAGCCCCCACGACCGAGCCTTGTCTGTAGACGTGCCAGAAGTAGTAAAGATGGTTGTAGTTCAAATGAGACATTGCGTCTTCGCTCCCTGAGAGTGTATCGGGAGAAGGCTCCCCTTCTCCCGGTATCCTGTTATGCCTGGACAACCTGTCCGGACAATTTTACCTTCAATAACGTATACCCTATTACCGCGGCCAGTAATGACCCGATTAAGATGCCCAGTTTCGCCCAGACAATCAGTTCAGGGGTATGCGCACCAAACGCCAGCGTCGAGATAAAGATCGACATGGTAAATCCAATTCCGCATAGCACACCCACCGCCATAATCTGCTTAAACGTGGTGCCGTGCGGCAATGACGCCATCTTCAGTTTCAGCGCCAGCCAGCAGAACAGACTAATCCCCAGTGGTTTACCGATAAACAGCCCGGCAATGATGCCCAGTGGCAGCATCGACGTCAGCCCTTCCAGCGTCACCCCTTCCAGAGATACACCCGCGTTGGCAAAAGCAAACAGCGGCAGGATCATAAAGGCCACCCACGGGTGAAGTACATGCTCCAGCTGTTTGGCGGGTGATTTGCCATCCTGCGGCTTAAGCGGCACGAAGAAACCGACGATCACGCCTGCCAGCGTGGCATGCACACCGGATTTCAGCACCGCCGTCCACAGCACCATACCCACCAGTACGTAGATACCAATACGGCGGACGTTGAAAATATTCAGCAGTGCCAGCACTGCAATGGCACCTGCCGCCACGCTCAGCGACAGAATTGACAGCTCACTGGTATAGAACAGCGCAATAATCACAATAGCGCCCAGGTCATCAATGATCGCCAGCGCCATCAGGAAGATTTTCAGGGCTACCGGCACGCGGCTTCCCAGTAAGGCCAGCACCCCAAGTGCAAACGCGATATCCGTTGCAGCCGGGATCGCCCAGCCGTCGCGAGCCACCGGATCCTGCCAGGTAAACGCCAGGAAGAGCAACGCCGGGACCACCATCCCGCCAATGGCGGCAATGACCGGAAACGCCGCACGCTGACGGCTGGCAAGCGATCCCAGCACCAGCTCACGTTTAACCTCAAGCCCTACCAGCAGGAAGAACACTGCCATCAGTGCATCATTGATCCACAGCAGCATGTTCTTGTGAATTTCCAGCGCGCCAACTTTCAGCTCGACGGGGGTTTCCAGAAATGCGTGATAAAAATCACGCGTGACGCCTAAGTTAGCCAGCACCATCGCGGCCGCAGCGGCGATAATCAGGATGACCCCGCCGGACGCTTCACTGCTAAAGAAACGGTGTAGTAATTTCACTTTAGTTCTCTCTTTTTACAACAATACCTCGATAAAACCATAGTACCAAGTCAGATAGCTCGGCAAAAACAGATTAATATTGAGTATATAATCAGTTTTACCGAGCAATACCCATAAACAGAAAAAGCCCGGAATCGCTTCCGGGCTTTTTGGGAATGAAAACCGGCTAACGGATTAGCGAGTCAAATCATCGAAGAATTTTTTAACACCATCGAAGAAGCTTTTGGAACGCGGGCTATTTTTCTCACCCGTCGGACCGCCGAAGCTCTCCTGCAGCTCTTTCAGCAGTTGCTTCTGCTTGTCGTTCAGGCCAACCGGGGTTTCCACCACGACGCGGCACAACAGGTCGCCCTGCGCACCACCGCGAACGGATTTCACGCCTTTACCGCGCATGCGGAACAGCTTGCCCGTCTGGGTTTCACCAGGCACTTTCAGGTTTACGCGACCATCCAGCGTTGGCACTTCGATTTCGCCGCCGAGAGCCGCCATGGCGAAGTTGATTGGCACTTCGCAGTACAGGTTGTTACCTTCACGCTCAAAGATCGCGTGCTGTTTCACCTGAACCTGGACGTACAGATCGCCCGCCGGTGCGCCGTGCTCGCCCGCTTCACCTTCGCCAGCCAGACGAATACGGTCGCCCGTATCAACACCCGCCGGAATTTTAACGGACAGGGTTTTGGTTTTCTCAACGCGACCGTGACCGTGGCATTTGGTGCACGGATCTTTAATCAGCGTACCGCGACCATGACAGTGTGGACAGGCCTGCTGTACCGCAAAGAAACCCTGACGCATCTGCACCTGGCCGGAACCGTGACAGGTTGGACAGGTTTGTGGCTGCGTCCCTGCTTTCGCGCCGCTGCCGTGGCAAACGTCACACTCTTCCAGCGTCGGGATACGGATCTCTTTGGTGACGCCGCGAACGGCCTCTTCCAGAGTCAGATCCATGTTGTAGCGCAGGTCTGCACCGCGCGCGGCGCGTTGACGACCACGGCCACCGCCGAAGATGTCGCCGAACACATCGCCAAAGATATCGCTGAAATCAGCACCGCCGCCAAAGCCGCCGCCACCGAATCCACCGCCGCCCATGCCGCCCTGTTCAAAGGCTGCGTGACCGTACTGATCATAAGCCGCACGTTTTTGTGCATCGGTCAGGATTTCGTAGGCTTCTTTGATCTCTTTGAATTTAGCTTCAGCCTCTTTATCACCCTGATTGCGATCCGGGTGATATTTCATGGCCAGGCGCTTATACGCCTTTTTGATTTCACGCTCTTCCGCTGTTTTGGAAACGCCTAAAATCTCGTAATAATCAAGCTTCGCCATCTTATTTTATCTGCCCCTAACATGCGTGCACGGGCGGAGAGGAAACCTCTTCGCCCGTGCCAGTAATTACCCGTTCAAAGGGCGATTATTTTTTGTCTTTCACTTCTTCGAACTCAGCGTCGACAACATCGTCGTCTTTCGCGTTGTTCGCAGATGCGTCAGCGCCTGCCTGCTGTTGAGCATGCTGCTGCTGAGCGATTTCCATCAGCTTCTGGGAAGCCTGTGCCAGCGCCTGCATCTTCGCTTCGATGTCCGCTTTGTCTTCGCCTTTCAGAGACGTTTCCAGCGCGCTCAGTGCAGTTTCGATAGCCGTTTTGTCTTCCGCTGGCAGTTTATCGCCTGCTTCTTCAACCTGCTTACGGGTGCTGTGCAGCAGATGGTCACCCTGGTTACGGGTCTGAACCAGCTCTTCGAACTTACGGTCGGATTCCGCGTTAGCTTCGGCATCACGAACCATTTTTTCGATTTCAGCTTCGTTCAGGCCAGAAGATGCCTTGATGGTGATCTTCTGCTCTTTACCGCTGTTTTTGTCTTTTGCAGACACGTGCAGGATACCGTCAGCATCGATATCGAAGGTCACTTCGATCTGCGGCATGCCGCGTGGTGCCGGGTTGATACCGTCCAGGTTGAACTGACCCAGAGACTTGTTATCAGACGCACGTTTACGCTCACCCTGAATCACATGGATGGTTACCGCAGACTGGTTGTCTTCAGCGGTAGAGAACACCTGGCTGTGTTTCGTTGGGATGGTGGTGTTTTTGTTGATGAGCGCAGTCATCACACCGCCCATGGTTTCGATACCCAGAGACAGCGGGGTAACGTCCAGCAGCAATACGTCTTTCACTTCACCGGTCAGCACGCCACCCTGAACCGCAGCACCAATTGCTACCGCTTCGTCCGGGTTAACGTCTTTACGTGGCTCTTTACCAAAGAACTCAGCCACTTTCTTCTGAACCATTGGCATACGCGTCTGACCACCCACCAGGATAACGTCCTGGATGTCAGATACGGACAGACCAGCGTCCTGCAGTGCAACTTTCAGTGGCTCGATAGAACGGTTCACCAGGTCTTCTACCAGGCTTTCCAGTTTTGCACGGGTCACTTTGATGTTCATGTGTTTTGGACCGGTCGCGTCTGCAGTGATGTACGGCAGGTTCACGTCGGTCTGCTGAGCGGAAGACAGTTCGATCTTCGCTTTCTCAGCGGCTTCTTTCAGGCGCTGCATGGCCAGCGGGTCGTTACGCAGGTCAATGCCCTGATCTTTCTTGAACTCGTCAACGAGGTAGTTGATCAGACGGGTATCGAAGTCTTCACCGCCCAGGTGGGTATCACCGTTGGTTGCCAGAACTTCGAAGGTTTTTTCACCGTCAACTTCGTCGATTTCGATAACAGAGATATCGAAGGTACCACCACCCAGGTCGTAAACCGCGATAGTACGGTTGCCAACTTCTTTATCCAGACCGTAAGCCAGTGCAGCAGCGGTTGGTTCGTTGATGATACGTTTTACTTCCAGACCTGCGATACGGCCGGCATCTTTAGTTGCCTGACGCTGAGCATCGTTGAAGTATGCAGGAACGGTGATAACCGCTTCAGTTACTGGCTCACCCAGATAATCTTCAGCCGTTTTCTTCATTTTTTTCAGCACTTCTGCAGAGATCTGCGGTGGTGCAGTTTTGGTGCCTTTCACATCAAGCCATGCATCGCCGTTATCTGCAGCAATGATTTTGTAAGGCATGATAGAAACGTCACGCTGAACTTCTTCGTCCTGGAAGCGGCGGCCAATCAGGCGTTTAATCGCAAACAGGGTGTTTTGCGGGTTTGTCACTGCCTGACGTTTAGCCGGCTGACCAACCAGAGTTTCACCATCCTGGGTATAAGCAATGATAGAAGGCGTGGTGCGATCGCCCTCGGCGTTCTCCAGCACGCGTGCAGTAGTGCCATCCATAATCGCTACACAAGAGTTGGTAGTACCCAGGTCGATACCAATAATTTTACCCATCTAAACGTCTCCACTAAAAATTCAGTCAACATGTGGTTGTGTACCTGTAATAAGGGCAGAACGTGCTTTTTCAACTGCCCAGATTTGATTTTTTTCAGGTCCACACACTGCGGTTGCTTACAAGATGGGGTCGCAACGGCATCCATCAAGGGGGAGGGATAAAAAATTTTTTAATTTCACCCCGATGAGATCATAGACGGCATCGATTGCGCCCATTATGATGCCGCGCCCCGTCAGGGAGAATTGACGCGGGATTCACCATTTCACCATATTAATGATGATTTTTCTGAGGACTTATGGGCAACACTAAGTTGGCTAATCCGGCTCCGCTGGGCCTGATGGGTTTTGGCATGACCACTATCCTGCTGAACCTGCACAACATCGGGATGTTCCCGATGGACGGCATTATCCTGGCGATGGGCATTTTTTACGGCGGTATCGCACAAATCTTCGCGGGCCTGCTGGAATATAAGAAAGGCAACACCTTCGGTTTAACTGCCTTTACCTCTTACGGTTCTTTCTGGCTGACCCTGGTTGCCATTCTGCTGATGCCTAAAATGGGTCTGGCAGAAGCCGCAAACGCGCACTTCCTGGGCGTCTACCTGGGCCTGTGGGGTGTCTTCACCCTGTTCATGTTCTTCGGTACTCTGAAAGCGAACCGAGCACTGCAGTTCGTCTTCCTGAGCCTGACCGTGCTGTTCGCCCTGCTGGCTGTTGGCCATCTGGTGGATAACGAAGGCATTGTTCACGTGGCAGGCTGGATTGGTCTGGTGTGTGGCGCAAGCGCGATCTACCTGGCAATGGGCGAAGTGCTGAACGAACAGTTCGGCTGCACCATTCTGCCGATTGGTGAAAAACACTAATCTTTAACGTGCCTGCCTGCGCAGGCACGTCATTTCTGTCATATCCCCTGCTTTTCTGCCCCATGCAACTGTTGCGCCGAAGGGCGATAGAACCATATTCCTAATGCCAGCCCCATCAGCGAAAGCGCCAGCACATACCAGGCAGGAGCCATCGGTGAGACCCCCATCAACACGGTGACGACAATCGGCGTCAGTCCACCAAAAATGGCATACGAGACGTTATACGAGAAAGAAATACCGGTGAAACGGACCTCCGGCGGGAATGCGCGTACCATCACGTACGGTACTGCGCCGACAACCCCCACGCACAACCCCACCACACCGTACAGCAGGAACAGCTGTTCAGGATGGCTGCCCGCAAGGTGGTAGAACGCCCAGCTTGATGCCGCCAGCAGGAGGCTACCAATAATAAAGGTCAGGCTGGCTCCAATACGGTCAATTGCCAGCCCGGCGGCCAGACAACCGAAACAGAGCATAATGGTCGCAATGCTGTTTGCCTGTAACGTCACCGCTGGCGCGAAGCCATACTGTTTTTGCAGCCAGACAGGGGACATCAAAATAACAACCACGATGCCTGCCGACAGCAGCCAGGTGAGGAGCATCGACACCACCACCGCTTTCTTGTGGCGCAGCACAACCGCTTTTACCGGTAGTTCCTGCGCCAGCGCCTTGCGTTGCTGCATTTCGAGGAAAACGGGCGTCTCCTGCAACCAGCGGCGCAAATACATCGCCACCAGGCCAAACGCCCCGCCCAGCAGGAACGGAATACGCCAGCCCCACTCATGCACGGCCTGTTGCGTCATGCTGGTATTCACGATGGTTGCCACCA
The DNA here is from genome assembly GCF_014103115.1 of Enterobacter sp. RHBSTW-00901. Lineage (NCBI taxonomy): Bacteria > Pseudomonadati > Pseudomonadota > Gammaproteobacteria > Enterobacterales > Enterobacteriaceae > Enterobacter > Enterobacter sp. RHBSTW-00901. The sequence continues at coordinate 3,592,950 of NZ_JABXPB010000001.1, read as the reverse complement.
CTGAACCCAGCAAGATCCCGACGGTCAGTCCCGCGGTTAAGGTTCCACAGGCAATACCCATGCGGCGCACCGGAACATGTTCGGACACAAACACCCAAGCCCCCGGCACTTCACCGCCAATTGCCGCCCCCTGAAGAATGCGCATCAGCAACAGCAGTAACGGGGCAAAGATGCCTGCCGTGGCATAGGTTGGCAGCAGACCAATAGCCAGCGTCGGCACGGCCATCAGCAGAATACTGAGGGTAAACATCTTCTTACGCCCGACCATGTCGCCAAAATGCGCCATTACAATGCCACCCAGTGGACGAGCCAGATACCCGGCAGCAAAAATGCCGAAGGTCTGCACCTGGCGCAGCCACTCCGGGATATCCGCCGGGAAGAAAAGCGCGCCCACCACGGCGGCGAAGAAGACGAAAATGATGAAATCGTAAAACTCCAGCGCGCCGCCTAAGGCCGCGAGCGTAAGCGTTTTGTAGTCCTGTCGATTCAGAGGGCGGGGAGAATGTGACATAGCGTACCTTTCAGGCGTTTTTATATTTTTACAGCAATCGTAAAGAAAAAATTACTATACCGTAAAATGTTACGCACGCTATGGCTGATACGACGAATGTCACATATCAATTAATTTCAGGATATTGTCTCGCGACGTGCGCTTTTAGGGCGAAATGCTGCTACCACTTTGTCGTCGGTTTCCACATACGGGCCATCCAGCAACTGTATACAATACGGTACACTTGCGAAAATCCCGTGCACGATCACGCTGCCATCGGCGGCTTTAAGCCCTTCCAGCGTCTCTTTGATCGACTTCGGCTGACCTGGCAGGTTCAGGATCAACGCCTGTTTGCGGATCACACCGACCTGGCGGGAGAGGATGGCGGTCGGAACAAAGTGTAGACTGATCTGGCGCATCTGCTCGCCAAAGCCCGGCATTTCGCGATCGGCAATCGCCAGCGTGGCATCCGGCGTCACGTCGCGGCGTGCAGGCCCGGTTCCCCCGGTGGTCAGCACCAGGTGGCAGCTCATTTCGTCCACCAGCTCACACAGCGTCTGCTCGATGATCGGCTGCTCGTCCGGGATCAAGCGGGTCTGAATTTCAAACGGGGTGGTCAGCGCACTGCCCAGCCACTCTTCCAGAGCAGGGAGGCCTTTATCCTGATAAACACCGCTGGAGGCGCGGTCAGAAATCGACACTAAGCCGATGCGTAAGGTATTCATATCCATTCCATTCAAATAATGCAGTTAAAGGGAATGATACACGCAGAGGGGAAAGACAGACAGAGTACGAAAGAAGTAGCGTGACCGGGAACCCGGTCACGCAGAATGATTACAGCAGGTCGCCGATCATTTTTTCCAGTTTGCCCTGGTCAACAGCAAACTTACGGATACCGTCCGCCAGTTTGTCTACCGCCATTGGATCCTGGTTGTGCTGCCACAGGAACTCAGATTCAGTGATGCGCTCTGGGCGTGCTTTCACTTCACCGGTGTAGGACAGTTTACGCTCGATTGCGCCTGCGCTTTCAGACAGCTCTTTCAGCAGTGCAGGTGCGATGGTCAGGCGGTCACAGCCAGCCAGCTCGATGATTTCACCGACGTTACGGAAGCTTGCGCCCATAACAACAGTCTCATAGCCGTGCTGTTTGTAGTATTCGTAGATTTCAGTAACAGAAACCACGCCTGGATCTTCTGCAGGTGCGTACTCTTTCTTGTCGGTGTTGGCTTTGTACCAGTCCAGAATACGGCCCACGAACGGAGAAATCAGGTATACGCCTGCTTCTGCGCATGCACGCGCCTGCGCGAAGGAGAACAGCAGGGTCAGGTTACAGTTGATACCGTCTTTTTCCAGCTGTTCTGCAGCGCGGATGCCCTGCCAGGTAGAAGCCAGTTTGATCAGGATACGGTCATTGCTGATACCCGCATCGTTGTACATTTTGATCAGACGTTTTGCTTTAGCAATAGACGCTTCGGTGTCGTAGGACAGACGCGCATCAACTTCGGTAGAGATACGGCCAGGAACCAGTTTCAGGATTTCCAGACCGATATTCACTGCCAGTTTGTCAGTTGCATCCACAACCTGCTGCGCACGATCGTTGCTCTGCGCTTTCGCCCAGGTCACAGCGTCGTCGATCAGTTTGCGATACTCAGGGATCTGTGCGGCGTTAAGGATCAGAGAAGGGTTAGTTGTGGCATCCTGCGGCTGGTACAACTTCATTGCCGCGATATCTCCGGTGTCAGCTACGACAGTGGTGAACTGACGAAGGGAGGTCAATTTATCCGTCATGATAGTATTTCTCTTTTAACGTGCCCTGGATAATTCACGCTACCGACAGTAAGCCTGCAGCGGAAAAATGACAGGTTTACTTGTTAGGGGGGTGTAACCGGTCTGCCCTGATGATAACACGACGGAGGGGTAGCGCAACCGCAGACAGTGCGCTTAGCCATAGTATGATAAACTCACAATATTAACAGGCCGCTAAGTAACAGCATGCGCAATCAGTGGTAACGCTTACATATTCACCCTGGCATCAACAAGAGGGACGTTAATGCCTGATTTTTTCTCGTTTATCAATGAAATCCTCTGGGGTTCGATAATGATATATCTGCTGCTTGGGGCAGGTATATGGTTCACGCTACGCAGTGGTTTTATCCAGTTTCGTTATATTCGCAAGTTTGGCAAAAGTCTGAAAAACAGCCTCTCTCCGCAACCCGGCGGATTAACGTCATTTCAGGCACTCTGTACCAGCCTTGCGGCGCGCGTCGGCAGCGGTAACCTGGCGGGCGTTGCGCTTGCCATCAGCGCCGGTGGCCCGGGAGCCATCTTCTGGATGTGGATTTCGGCAATCATCGGCATGGCCACATCGTTTGCCGAATGTTCACTCGCACAGCTCTACAAAGAAAAGGACAAGAACGGTCAGTTCCGCGGTGGCCCAGCCTGGTATATGGCCAGGGGACTGGGGATGCGCTGGATGGGCGTCCTGTTCTCACTCTTTTTACTCATCGCTTACGGCCTTATTTTCAATACCGTTCAGGCAAACTCCGTTGCCCATGCGATGCGCTATGCGTTTCAGTGCCCGGAGTGGATAACCGGTGCCACGTTAGCCGCTTTCGCCCTGCTGACTATCTCCACGGGGCTTAAAGGCATTGCGCGCCTGATGCAGTGGCTGGTACCCGTCATGGCGTTACTGTGGGTGAGCACCAGTCTCTTCGTCACCTTCATGAACATCAACCTGTTGCCGGATGTCATCGCCACCATCTTCAGGAGCGCCTTTGGCTGGCGAGAAGCAGCCTCTGGTGCGCTGGGTTACACCGTCAGCCAGGCGCTTACGGCTGGTTTTCAGCGGGGAATGTTCTCGAACGAAGCGGGAATGGGCTCAACACCCAATGCCGCAGCCACCGCCGCGTCGTGGCCTCCCCACCCTGCCGCACAAGGTATTGTGCAGATGATTGGCGTGTTTACGGATACCATGATGATCTGTTCCGCCAGCGCCATGATTGTGCTGCTGGCTGGCCCTCTTTCTCATTCATCCGGAACGGCCGGAATACAGTTGGTTCAGGAGGCGCTGGTCAATCTTACCGGTAGCTGGGGAGCCGGTTTTGTCTCGCTTATCGTCAGTCTGTTCGCCTTTAGCTCGATTGTGGTGAACTACGTTTATGCCGAAAACAACCTCATCTTCCTGAAGCTAGACTCCCGGAATATGCTCAGGCTACTGCGCCTGGGGGTGATACTGATGGTGATGGCCGGTTCCCTGCTCAGCATGCCGCTGGTCTGGCAGCTGGCGGATGTCATTATGGCGCTGATGGCGATCACTAACCTGACGGCGATTTTGCTGCTTTCTCCGGTTGTGACCCTTATTGCCCGGGATTATCTTCGCCAGCGCAAGCTTGGCGTTAAACCGGTGTTTAACGTCTCACGTTATCCGGATATTGCATCGCAAATCGCGCCCGACGCATGGGATGATTTGCCGCGGCAATAACAGCTATCGATCAATTCAGGGCGATTTTTTGCTAAAGTCGCTCTAAATTTCCTGCAAGGACTGGATATGCTGATTCTTATTTCACCTGCAAAAACGCTCGACTACCAGAGCCCGCTCGCCACCGGGCGCTATACCCAGCCCGAATTGCTGGACTATTCGCAACAGCTGATCCATGAAGCGCGCAAACTCTCCGCACCACAAATTGCTTCACTGATGAGCATCAGCGATAAACTCGCCGATCTTAACGCGACCCGCTTCCATGAGTGGCACCCGGACTTCACGCCGACCAACGCACGCCAGGCCATTCTGGCCTTTAAAGGCGATGTCTATACCGGCCTGCAGGCAGAAGAGTTCAGCGAAGCCGACTTTGATTTTGCCCAGCAGCATCTGCGTATGCTGTCGGGTTTGTATGGTGTCCTGCGTCCGTTGGATCTGATGCAGCCCTACCGTCTGGAAATGGGTATCCGCCTGGAAAACGCCAAAGGCAAAGATCTGTACCATTTCTGGGGCGATATCATCACCGACACGTTAAATGCAGCGCTGCACGCGCAGGGCGATAACGTGGTGATCAACCTGGCGTCCGACGAATACTACAAATCCGTGAAGCCGAAAAAGCTGGATGCGGAAATCATCAAGCCCGTCTTCCTCGATGAGAAAAACGGTAAGTTTAAGGTCATCAGCTTCTATGCCAAAAAAGCGCGTGGCCTGATGAGCCGCTTCATTATTCAGAACCGCCTGACGAAGCCGGAGCAACTCACCGGATTTAACAGTGAAGGTTATTTCTTTGACGAAGAAGCGTCGGGGAAAGGTGAGCTGGTGTTTAAGCGCCACGAGCAGTAAAACAAAACCCCGCCCACTGGCGGGGTTTGCATTAGTGATGCTTCCATTCAGGCCCCGGACGGTGGTCGTCGCGGTGGTCGTCATGGCGGTCATCATGACGTTCGTCACGATCGCGATATTCATCATGTGGATGCCAGCGGTTATCGCGCCATTCATAATGCGCCCTCCACCAGTCATGGTCGCGCCAGTGGTCGCCATCCCAGTAGTGGCCACGATTATCCTGATCGCCAATCTGCAGTTTTACCGCAGGAACGAGGGTAATCTCAGCAGCCTGTACCGCCAGGGGAGCGAGCAGCATCAGCGAAAGAGCCAGCAGAGCAGGTTTCAGTTTAGACACAGGTGACTCCTTTTAATCTTGCCCAACGTGGGCCGATGTCAGGAGATTACGTGAGGGGAACGGGGGATGTTATTCTCTGCAATCCTAATCTCTAAGTGACCGCATTTATTGGGAATTTCTGCATTTTTCCTGCTTTTTTTCTCCTTAATTTCTCCATAAAAAAAGCCGGGTGGCGGCTGCGCCTGACCCGGCTTACAGTATTCGTCGACATTACCCGCGGGTCATCATCAACTTACGTAATGCAGCAAAATCCGCTGGCAGTTCGTGAGACAGCAGCGGCAGATCAGCACGGTCTGCCAGTTCTTTTGGCAGCGGCAGCGTTTCACCGAGGATCGCCTCTACGCTCTCTTTAAACTTAGCCGGATGGGCAGTCCCCAGGAACAGGCCATACTCTCCCGGATTGAGCTGATCGCGCAGCGCACGATAGGCAATTGCCGCATGCGGCTCAGAGGTATACCCCACCGCTTTCAGTTCACGCATGGTGTCTTTGGTGGTTTCATCCGAGACTGCCGCATAACCCAGATCGCCCAGACGCCAGACCTTACGGCGGAACAGCTCTTCCACACGCGGCCAGTTGTTTGGCTGGCTCACATCCATTGCATTGGAGAGCGTCGCCTGCGTCGCATTCGGTGCCCATTTACCGTCTTTCAGGAAGCGCGGCACGGTGTCGTTGGCGTTGGTGGCGGCGATAAAGCGTTTCACCGGCAGGCCCAGAGATTTCGCCAGCAGGCCAGCCGTCAGGTCACCAAAGTTACCGCTTGGCACAGAGACAACCAGCTGATTACGGGCTTCCTGCGGCAACTGCGCAACTGCTTCGAAGTAGTAACAGATCTGCGCCAGCAGACGACTGATGTTAATGGAGTTCGCCGAATTCAGACCCAGCGCGACTTTCAACTCTTCATCATCGAAGGCCTGCTTGACCAGCGCCTGGCAGGCGTCGAAATCGCCGTCGATCGCCACGGTTTCAATGTTACCACCGAGGGTACAGAACAGTTTTTCCTGCAGCGGGCTGATTTTGCCTTTCGGGTAGAGGATCACCACGCGGACATTTTTCAGGCCGTAGAACGCATGGGCAACGGCTGCACCGGTGTCGCCGGAGGTAGCCGTCAGAATGGTTACCGGTTTGTCGCCACTGATGTGAGTCAGCATCTGCGCCATAAAGCGACCACCGAAGTCTTTAAACGCCAGCGTTGGGCCGTGGAACAGCTCCAGGCAACCGACGTCCTGCTCAACCTGGCTGACGGGAGCCGGGAAGGCAAACGCCGCACGCACGCGCTCTTCCAGCAGTTCCTGCGGGATTTCGTCGCCGATAAACGCGGACAAAATTTTGGTGCTGCGGGTAACAAAATCCTGCTTCAGCAGTTCATCAATATCCGTCAGTTGAAATTCCGGCAGGTCATGGGGGAAAAACAGCCCCTGATTTTTGCCCAGCCCCTGAGTCACCGCCTGCGCGAAGCTGACCTGCTCGTTATGATCTTTAAGGTTATAGAGTTTCATGCGTTATCCCAGTACTCGTGCGCCTGCCGTGTCCAGACGGCAAATATGAACAAAGCCTTCCTGATTTTGCAGGTAGTGTTTAGAGAGCCAGTCCGCCACGCGCTGCGCAGTGTCTGGTTTGTCGCACAGGGCGAACAGCGTCGGGCCGGAGCCGGAGATGCCGCACGCCTGCGCACCGATATCCATTGATGCCTGTCGCGCCTCATTAAAGCCTGGCAGCAGCTTAGTGCGATACGGTTCGGCAATCACATCCTTCATCAATTTAGCTGCCAGGTGCGGCTGACGGGTGTAGCAGGCATGAATAAAGCCCGCCAGATGACGCCCGTGGGCAATACAGTCCTGACGACGATACTGCGCAGGCAGGATCGCGCGCGCTTCAGCAGTGGACACTTTAATGCCCGGATAGGCCAGCACCCACAGCCACTCATCAAACCCTGGCACCTGCTGGCTGATGATGCCATTTTCTTCAATCATCAACTGCATGCCGCCGAGGAAGCACGGTGCCACGTTGTCGTAATGAATGCTGCCGGAGATACGGCCTTCCAGCTCACCCATTAAGCCCAGCAGGCGGTTATTATTCAGTGGTTTGCCGCAGTGTTCGTTCATCGCCACCAGTGCGGCGACCACGGAGCAGGCGCTGGAACCCAGACCAGAGCCAATCGGCATACTTTTTTCCAGCGTCATGGTGACCGGCACCTTTTTGCCAATCTCCTGACAGAAGCGTTCCCAGCACTGATATACGATATTCTCGCGTGGGTCGGATGGCAGTTTGCTGGCAAAACGGCCCACATTATTCAGGCTGAAGCTCTCCGCCGCCTCAACCGTTACCGTATCGCCCAGCAGTGAACCATCAACCGGCGTAACCGCCGCACCCAGCACATCGAATCCGACGCTCATATTGGCGCTGGAAGCCGGGGCATAAACTTTGACCATGTTAAACTCCTAACTTCCATGACAGGGTACGCAGCAGATCGGCAAAGACACCCGCCGCCGTAACATCGTTCCCTGCACCATAACCGCGAAGCACCAGCGGCAATGGCTGATAATAGTGGCTGTAAAACGCGAGGGCGTTTTCGCCGTTTTTGACTTTGAACAGCGGATCGTTGCCATCCACTTCGGCAATCTTCACGCGGCACACGCCATCTTCTTCAATATTGCCAACATAGCGCAATACCTTACCTTCATCACGGGCTTTCGCAACGCGAGCGGCAAAGAGGTCGTCAAGCTTTCCTAAATTCGCCATAAAGGCGCTGACATCACCGCTGTCATCAAATTCTGCCGGCAGTACCGGCTCAATCACAATATCCGAAAGCTCCAGCTCACGACCGGTTTCACGCGCCAGAATCAACAGCTTACGCGCCACGTCCATACCGGAGAGATCGTCACGCGGGTCTGGCTCGGTGTAGCCCAGTTCACGCGCGGCACGGGTCGCTTCTGACAGGCTCATTCCCTCATCCAGCTTGCCGAAGATAAACGACAGCGAGCCAGAAAGGATACCGGAGAAACGTTGCAGCTCATCCCCCGCGTTCAGCAGGTTTTGCAGGTTTTCGATAACCGGCAGGCCCGCCCCCACGTTGGTGTCATACAGGAACTTACGGCGCGACTTACTCGCCGCCAGGCGCAGCTGGTGATAGTACGCCATTGACGAGGTGTTGGCCTTCTTGTTTGGCGTGACCACGTGGAACCCTTCACGCAGGAAGTCTGCGTACTGATCGGCAACCGCCTGGTTCGAAGTACAGTCAACAATCACTGGGTTAAGCAGGTGATACTCTTTCACCAGACGGATCAGTCGACCCAGATTGAACGGCTCTTTCGCATCGTCCAGCTCCGCCTGCCAGTTTTCCAGATTCAGGCCATGTACGTTGGTCAGCAGCGCTTTGGAGTTGGCAATTCCGCAGACGCGCAGATCAATATGTTTCTTCTTTAGCCACTCCTGCTGACGCTTAACCTGCTCCAGCAACACACCACCCACTCCGCCTACGCCGATCAGGAACAGCTCAATCACCTGGTCAGTGTTGAACAACATCTGATGCACCACGCGTACGCCAGTGGTCGCGTCGTCGTTATCCACGACGACCGAGATTGAGCGTTCGGATGAGCCCTGCGCAATGGCCACGATGTTGATATTGGCCCGCGCCAGCGCGGCAAAGAATTTGGCGGAGATACCGCGCAGCGTGCGCATACCGTCGCCCACCACGGAGATGATCGCCAGACGTTCCTGAATGGCGAGCGGCTCCAGCAACTCTTCTTTCAGCTCCAGGTAGAACTCTTCTTCCAGCGCGCGACGGGCACGCAGGCAGTCGCCCTGCGGCACACAGAAGCTGATGCTGTATTCGGAAGAGGACTGGGTGATCAGCACCACGGAGATGCCGTTGCGGGACATAGCTGCAAACACGCGCGCCGCCATGCCAACCATCCCTTTCATGCCTGGGCCGGACACGCTAAACATGGCCATATTGTTCAGGTTAGAAATGCCTTTCACCGGCAGGCCATCTTCATCGGTACTGGCCCCAATCAGCGTACCTGGTGCTTGCGGGTTACCGGTATTTTTAATCAGGCAAGGGATCTGGAACTGCGCAATCGGGGAGATGGTACGAGGGTGAAGCACTTTAGCGCCGAAGTAGGAAAGCTCCATCGCTTCCTGATAAGACATCGACTTCAGCAGTCTGGCGTCTGGCACCTGGCGCGGGTCACAGGTATAGACACCGTCAACGTCAGTCCAGATCTCACAACAGTCTGCACGTAAACAGGCTGCCAGCACGGCGGCGGAGTAGTCAGAGCCGTTACGGCCCAGCACCACCAGTTCACCCTTCTCGTTTCCGGCGGTGAAGCCCGCCATCAGGATCATATGGTCAGACGGGATTTTGCTCGCGGCAATGCGGCGGGTCGATTCGGCAATATCGACCGTAGATTCGAGGTAGTGACCTACCGCCAGCAGTTTTTCAACCGGATCGATCACCGTGACGTTATGACCGCGCGCTTCCAGCAGTCCCGCCATGATGGCAATCGAGAGTTTCTCACCACGGCAGATCAGCGCGGCGTTGATGCTGTCAGGGCACTGGCCGAGCAGGCTGATACCGTGCAGAACGTGTTTGATGTGGGCGAACTCTTGCTCAACGAAGGTTTTCAGCTGTGCAAGCGGGAAGCCGGGTTGAGCCTCCGCCAGACCCTGCAGCAGCTCGGCGAAGATACGCTCGGCATCGCTAATGTTCGGGAGTGCATCCTGGCCACCGATGGTTTTTTCAATCATCGCCACCAGATGGTTCGTGATTTTCGCCGGAGCAGAGAGCACGGTTGCAACCTGCCCCTGCCTGGCGTTGTTCTCCAGGATATCGGCAACACGCAGAAAACGTTCCGCATTTGCCACTGATGTACCGCCGAACTTCAACACTCGCATGGTTCTACCTCATTTCCTTTAGCCGAAAAAAAAGCCCGCACTGTTTGGGTGCGGGCTTTTTTCTGTTTTTCCTGTACGCGTCAGCCCGCATCGTTACCTGTGGTAATGATGGTGGTTGTAGTAATGGTGGTGATGCTGATGCGTTTCATGGATGTTGTGTACTCTGTCATTATTATCTGTCTGTGCTGTATTCTTTTAGGGTTAAAGGATCAGGCTCGTTAAGTCAATTAATTTTTAATTTGATCACAATTCGGGACACTTTCACGTCCCGCTGCTTGCAGATTTATTTTCATCCGATTCCCCCTGATACACCTCACGACATTAGACGGTTACGCCATAATAAAAAAATATGACAGCATTTTACTCGGCTAATTTTTTTTCAATATCGTGCAGCAAACGGTGCAACATTGCCGTGTCTCGTTGCTCAAGACGCCCAAGCCGCTGTTGTAACCAGTCGGCCATTTTGAGGTCATCCGCAACACCAAGCTGCGTTAACAGCGTTTGTGCACGCACACGCAAGGCGGCGAGCTGGTTCTCATCTGTCCCGGTCGGCTGAGCGGGTGCAGTTTGCATTAAAGATGCTAATTGATAGCAATAGACCATCACCGCCTGGCCCAGATTAAGAGACGGATAATCCGCCACCATCGGCACACCGGTCAGGACATCTGCCAGCTCCAGTTCTTCGTTGGTTAATCCAGAATCTTCACGGCCAAAGACCAGCGCCGCTTTCGTTAACCACTGGCTTCTCTCACGCAACACGGGAACCAGCTCAGCCGGTGTGGCGTAGAAATGAAACTTCGCCCGGCTGCGCGCCGTGGTTGCCACGGTAAAAGAAATATCGTGTAGCGCATCGGCGAGTGTGTCGTAAGTGGTTATATTATCAAGAATATCACCCGATCCATGTGCCACCCAACGGGCCGCGGGTTCCAGGTGTGCCTCGCTCCCGACAATACGCAAATCGGCAAAACCCATAGTCTTCATGGCGCGCGCCGCAGCGCCTATATTTTCTGCTCTGGCTGGGGCAACCAGTACAATCGACAGATGCATTTATGCTCTCTTTTTAATCAGTTAGCGGGTAAAAATGTGATGCGCCTCAACATATTACGCAGCACGAATTTACAAATTTGCAACAGAAATCACCGAAATAGCGCTTTTTAATAAATTAAAAATACTAAACTATTCTGAGGCTGAACAATCAGTTAGAATGTTAACAAATACTCATTATCCTTATGTTTTATAATGATAATGACCATATGAATACCTTTCTATGATTGGATTCGTATTGTTTATCAATCAATGTCCACAACTAGTTGGTTTATTGAAAATTTGTGACAAAGGCTAGCATTCAGCTACGATGATTTCATCAAACTGTTAACGTGCTACAATTGAACTTGATATATGTCAACGAAGCGTAGTTTTATTGGGTGTCTGGTGTCACTTAGCCTGTTATGTTGCTGTTAAAATGGTTAGGATGACAGCCGTTTTTGACACTGTCGGGTCCAAAGGGAAAGTACCCACGACCAAGCTAATGATGTTGTTGACGTTGATGGAAAGTGCATCAAGAACGCAATTACGTACTTTAGTCACGTTAAGCCGGTCATGTTAATTTGCGACATGTATCAGGCAGGTCAGGGACTTTTGTACTTCCTGTTTCGATTTAGTTGGCAATTTAGGTAGCAAACATGCAGACCCCGCACATTCTTATCGTTGAAGACGAGTTGGTAACACGCAACACGTTAAAGAGCATTTTCGAAGCAGAAGGCTACGATGTCTTTGAAGCGACCGATGGCGCAGAGATGCATCAGATCCTTTCTGAAAATGATATCAACCTGGTCATTATGGATATCAACCTGCCGGGCAAAAACGGCCTTCTTCTGGCACGCGAGCTGCGTGAACAGGCGAACGTTGCGTTAATGTTCCTGACAGGCCGTGACAACGAAGTTGATAAAATTCTTGGTCTGGAAATCGGTGCGGATGACTACATCACCAAACCGTTTAATCCTCGCGAGTTAACCATTCGTGCACGCAACCTCCTGTCCCGCACCATGAACCTGGGCACGGTCAGTGAAGAGCGTCGTAGCGTAGACAGCTACAAATTCAACGGCTGGGAACTTGATATCAATAGCCGTTCACTGATCAGCCCGAACGGTGAGCAGTATAAACTACCGCGCAGCGAATTCCGCGCGATGCTGCACTTCTGTGAAAACCCGGGCAAAATTCAGTCCCGTGCAGAGCTGCTGAAGAAAATGACCGGTCGCGAGCTTAAGCCACACGACCGTACCGTAGACGTGACTATCCGCCGTATTCGTAAACATTTCGAATCTACGCCAGATACGCCGGAAATCATCGCCACAATTCACGGCGAAGGGTACCGTTTCTGCGGAGATCTGCAGGAGTAATCCCGCAGTCAGACCATAAAAAAACGGCGCTTTTGCGCCGTTTTTTTTATTTCCAGATCCGCATTGTGTCGTCATCCGGGTTGGCCGGAGGCATCGGTCGCTTCGACTGCGAGAGTGAATACCAGTCGAAGTGACGGGTCAGATACATCACCGCAAACAGCGCCATTGCAAGGACAGCGGAACCCAGCAGTAACGCACTGTCCTCAGAACGCAGCAGAAACCACATCACCACATCAAGCCCCAGCAGAGCCAGCACAAACATTCCGCTTCGTTTCCAGCTTTTCAGCACTGCCTGCAGGTATACGCTATTCATCAACGCACCGACAAGGCTTGCAATAATCCAGGCGGGGGTAAATCCTGCGTGCTCAGACAACGCCAGTAATACCAGATAGAACAGCACCAGCGATAACCCCACCAGCAGATACTGCATCGGGTGCAGGCGCAGCCCGGTTAAGGTCTCGAAAACAAAGAAAGCCATAAAGGTCAGTGAAATCAGCAAAATAGCGTACTTAATCGCGCGGTCAGTCAGTTGATACTGATCGGCAGGTGTTGCCACCGTCACGCTAAAGGCCGGGATTTCAGCCCATTCAGGCGACCCATCGCCATGAAACCAGCTTTCCATATTGTTAGCAAACCAACTGCTCTGCCAGTTTGCCTGAAAACCAGAATCACCAATTTTGTGTTTCACCGGCAGATAGTCGCCCATAAAGCCCGGATGCGGCCAGTTGCTGGTAAGCTGCATTTCGCTATTACGTCCCACCGGGACAACCGCAAAACTACCGGTTCCCGCCAGGTTTAGCGACATCCCGAATGCAAACGTTTTTGTCTCAAGTGCTTTATCGGTCAGCGGGATATGAATACCGGAAAGCGTCCCATATACGCCTGAACCCGGCTCTACATCTGGCGTCTCACCGTTGATATTTGCAACCTTCACCGTGCCAATTCCCCGGGCATCACCAACGCCGACAACGATAAACGGCTGCCCCAGGGTCACCGTTTCCCCTTTCAGTTGCGCCATTTTCTCTGTGTTAAATTGCGCGTTTATCTTCAGATCCGTGTTCCAGATTTGCCCGTCATAGATCCCAATATTGCGGGACTCTACGTGCTGGTTTCCTTCAACAAGCAGAGTTTCTGGCAGAATGAAGTGCATATAGCGTTTCTTGTATTCGACCTTCTTCTCATCCTCTAACTTGTAAAAGATCTCCGTCACCGGAATGGCAATCAACGGACCGACCAGTTTTTGCGGTCCACTGGTACTTTGACGAAGCGTGTTTTCGACATCGTTGCGGTAACTTTCACGCTCTGAAATCAGGTTACTGACCATAAACAACGGAACCAAAAGCAGCAGGATGCACCCCAGTAGGGTGCTTACTTTCCAGAACAGGGGGGATTTCATCATAACGTCTCCTTTGTGATGAGGAGAGCGTAACCAGGCTGTGTGGGGTCAGTTTGAAGTTATGTGAAGGGACGGTGAAGTGTCAGCGTGGCAATCACGCCCCCTTCTTCCCGATTGTGTAGACCGATCTCCCCTTGATGCAGACGTGCGACTTCCTGGACAAATGCCAGCCCAAGCCCGCTGCTCTTCAACCCGTTCTCACGCGGAAGCGAATAAAAACGTTCGAAAATACGCTCAAGCGCATAATCCGGGATCCCACTTCCGCTATCGGTGACAGTCAGTTGTACCTGCCTGTGCCCCTCTCTGGACGACAGTTCAATGGCTCCGCCCTGCGGCGTAAAGTCGATGGCGTTATCCAGTAAATTACCCAGCGCCTGTTCGAGCAGGTCCGCATCCCCCTCCACCTGTAACGCCGTACTTTCACAGGTCAGCGTGATATTTTTAGCTGCCAGTAGCGACGAGCGCGCATCGCTCAGTCGCGTAAATAGCGTGTCGATACTGACACTCGCGGGGACAATCTCTATCCGATTTTCAAGCCGCGCCTGGGTGAGCAGTTTTTCAACCAGCAACTGCATACGCGCATTTTGTACCAGAATATTATCGATAAACCGCGCGGCCACCTGCGGCGGTGGCTGCTCGGAGAGAATTTCTGCCGCGCCTCGAATGGCCGCGATCGGGCTTTTCAGCTCATGGGTGAGGGCGTGAACATAGTGTTCAATATAGTTTTTCCCTTCCAGGCGAATACGCATGTTCTCCAGTGCCTGCGCCAGTTTGCGCAGTTCACTGCTGCCGGGGTCAGGTAACGGCAAAGGTATATCATTGCTCACGGAATCGGCATAGCGCGAGAGGGTACCGATCGAGCGGTTGATCCACGCTGCCACCACCAACCCTATCAGCAAAGCAATACCGAGCAGTGCCCCTCCTGCCCACAGGATCCGTCGCTCGCTACGGTGGATGACGGGTGCCATCGCGCTATTGGGTTTCCCCACAGAGAGCACACCAATGATTTTGCCCTGATCCACAACGGGCGCAGCAACATACATCACCGTGCTCTCTGGATCACCCGGACGGCTCTGGGTACTACGTGCCCCGTATTCCCCGCGAAGCGTCAGCCAGACATCATTCCATCGCGAGTAATCTTTACCCACGGCCAGACCAGCAGAATCAAACACCACCCTGCCCTGCGCATCGGTCATGTAAACGTGATACTCGTTACGGACTTTTTGAATGCCGCCGATACTGGCGCGAAAAGGGTGCTGATGGAGCAGTGAAAATGCCTGCGCCAGTTTGCCTTGTTGCGCATTACCCGAGAGCACATCATCACGCCCCACTTCGGCCAGTAAAGTGGCGGTATCGATTAGCGTGCCCTCGGTTGCCCTGCGAACGCCAGGCTTCACTTCCTGAACAAAGATCGACAGCACAAACCACGCGGCGATAGCCACAATCAGGAAGTACCCCAACAACAACCGCATCCCAATGCGCATTAATAAAGCCCCAGACTATAGCCCATACCCCGATGGGTGCTGATGGGTGAAAGCGTCTCGTTCACCGTTCGCAGCTTGGCACGCAGGGTCTTGATGTGGGTATCCACGGTACGATCGAAACTGTCGCCGTCTTCGCCCCACACCTTGTCCATTAACTGTTGACGGGAAAATACGCGCCCCGGTGCCTGTAACAAGGTTTTGAGCAGCAAAAACTCGTAGCGGGTCAGGGGCAACGGTTCGTCAAACCAGCTAATTCGCGCAGCAGGTTCGTTCAGTTCAAACTGGCCGATACGAACAATCTCTGTGGGTGCGGCCGACTTTTGCATCCGTCGTAAAATTGTCCGCACCCGCGCGCACACTTCTCGTGGGGAGAAAGGTTTGGCGACGTAATCATCCGCCCCCATTTCAAGGCCAAGCAACTTGTCCACTTCATCACTGCGCGCTGTCAGAAACAGTATCGGCAGTGACGGATGCTGCGCCAGCAACTGACGGCACAGCTCAAAGCCGCTGATATCCGGCAACCCGACATCCAGAATGGTGAGCGCGGGAACCTGCCGCCGCGCCTCCTCCAGCACCGGTAAGCCCCGTTCAAACGTCTTTACCGCAAACCCCTCCTGCTGGAGCATATAGACCAGCGTATCAGCGATGCTGATTTCGTCTTCAACCAGCCAGACCACAGGTTGTTGCATGGTTCGTCCCTGAATTAATGCCACGGCATAATCGGCACTGCACTCAGCGCGTTTTTCGGCGAACCATCGACCACTTTGTCGGAGTAAGCCAGATATGCCAGAGCGTTACGTTTTGCATCGTAAAAACGCACAACCTGCAGTTTTTTGAACACCAGAGAGGTCCGTTTCTGGAATACCACTTCCCCCTGAGCTTTACCGTTTTTGATTTTATCGCTCAGCTCAACCGGGCCAACCTGCTGGCACGAAATGGCCGCGTCTGAGGTATCTTCCGCCAGCCCCAGACCGCCTTTAATACCGCCCGTTTTCGCCCGACTGATGTAGCAGGTGACGTTTTGCACGTCCGGATCGTCAAACGCCTCCACCACGATTTTGTGGTCCGGACCAAACATTTTAAACACGGTATCGACGGAGCCGATCTGCTCTGCCTGGGCGACGCGCCCCACCATCAACATCAACGCGGTAAAGAGTAAAGTCTTGTATTTCATATTGTTACCATTCTTTAAATTTACGCTGGGTGATTATTCAACACTTTAGATAAAAATGTAGCAAGATCACAGGATTAGAATATATTTGCCCAAAATATGCGGCAAAAGGCATTTATGTGCAAAAAAAACACTGAATGCTAAAACATCAAAAAATGCTATTATCCGCTAACCTGTTATCAGGCACCTGCTGTTTTAAGGATGAGGATAGTATATGGATCAGGCTGGAATTATTCGCGACCTGTTAACCTGGCTGGAAGGTCATCTTGACCAGCCTTTGTCACTGGATAATGTGGCGGCTAAAGCAGGCTATTCCAAGTGGCATCTGCAGAGGATGTTCAAGGATGTCACCGGTCATGCTATCGGTGCCTATATTCGCGCACGTCGTTTATCAAAGTCTGCTGTGGCATTGCGCCTGACCGCGCGCCCGATTCTGGATATTGCCCTGCAGTATCGTTTCGATTCGCAGCAAACGTTCACCCGCGCCTTTAAAAAACAGTTCTCGTTGACGCCAGCGCTGTATCGTCGCTCGCCAGACTGGAGCTCATTTGGTATACGTCCGCCGCTACGCCTGGGCGAATTTGCGATGCCAAAATATGAAATACTCACCCTGCCTGAGACCCACTTGATTGGCACAACGCAGAGTTACTCCTGTTCTCTGGAGCAGATTTCCGAGTTCCGCCATCAGATGCGCGTTCAGTTCTGGCGTGATTTCCTGAGTCATGCCCCGGCCATTCCGCCGATTCTGTACGGTCTCAACGAAACGCATCCAAGCCAGGAAAAAGACGACGAGCAGGAAGTGTTCTACACCACCGCATTAACGCCTGAGATGGCAAATGGCCACGTTCAGGGTTCTAAGCCGGTCGTGCTGCAAGGCGGCGAATACGTGATGTTCTCGTATGAAGGGCTGGGGACGGGCGTGCAGGAGTTTATCCTGACCGTTTACGGAACCTGCATGCCAATGCTGAATCTGAATCGCCGTAAAGGTCAGGATATTGAGCGTTACTACCCGGCAAAAGATGCAAAACCGGAAGAAGGCCCTATCAATCTGCGTATGGAATTCTTGATCCCGATACGCCGTTAACGCTGCAGTTCATCGAGTGCAGGGGCATCAAGATGCGAAATGTCCCCTGCCATCTCCACCACCCAACCCGACGCCAGCCACAGACTTTCCTGATAATCGATACGGGAAATCGAGCAGTTGCGCAGGCGCAAACGACGTTCAGCATAGGCCGGTAACCCCAGAATGGTGCTGACCAGGCAGCCCAGCGCGATACCGTGACTCACCAGCAGCGGACGGCTCCCCGCCGGAAGCTTCAGGCATTCTGCCAGTGCCGCATGCATACGCACGCTCAGTTCCTGCATGGATTCACCTTCAGGAATACGGCCATCTTCAGTACCGTTCACCAGCGTGCGACGCCAGTCCTCTTCTGCTTTTGTCAGCGTATCAATATGGCGTTTTTCCAGTACGCCCATATCCAGCTCGCGCAGGCGCGGCTCAAGCATGACGTCACACCCGCAGGCATCCGCGATAATGCGTGCAGTCTGCTGCGTGCGACCTAAATCGCTTGAAATAACATGAGTAATGCCCAGCGTTCTGGCGCGTTCCGCCACCTGCCACGCTTGCTGCACACCCTTTTCGGTAAGAGGACTGTCTGACTGGCCTTGAATACGTCGCTCGGCGTTCCACTGCGTTTCACCGTGGCGAACAAGGTATACCTGTAACATGCTTTTTTTCCGTTATACTGCGATGAGTTTTTTTTGAATCGAGCTTAATTATGCACCATGTTGTCTCTGCTACCACTAATCCTGCCAAAATTCAGGCAATTCTAAGGGCATTTGAAGAGATCTTCGGCGAAGGATCCTGCCATATAGACGCCGTCGGCGTCGAGAGTGGTGTTCCCGAACAGCCGTTTGGAAGCGAGGAAACGCGCGCTGGCGCACGAAATCGCGTGGCCAATGCAAAGGCGGTCTCCCCAAATGCTGACTTCTGGGTGGCGATTGAAGCGGGAATCGACGACGGTGCGACGTTTAGCTGGGTGGTGATCGAGAGCCGCGAACAGCGTGGTGAGGCACGTTCGGCAACGCTACCGCTGCCGGCAGTCATTCTGGAAAAAGTGCGTGAGGGCGAGGCGCTCGGGCCGGTGATGTCACAGTACACCGGCATTGATGAGATTGGTCGTAAGGAAGGGGCAATTGGCGTCTTTACCGCGGGCGCGCTGACGCGTTCAGGCGTTTATCACCAGGCGGTCATTCTGGCACTGAGTCCGTTCCATAACGCGATTTATCGTTGAATGCCTGTTCATCACCGGATGACGGTTTCACCTTATCCGGCCGACGAAAAGCACCGTCAGGCGTTATGTAACAGAACCTGTTCCAGCCACTGACGCAGCTCAACCGGTGCAGACTTCAGGCTGTTTGAGCCGCGGGTAATGGTCGCGATACCCGCGCCCAGCTCATTTTTCAGCTCACGCTGGCTCATCTCGCCGCGCAGCAACTCTTCAATGATCCGCACACGCGTGCCCAGCGCTTCACGCTCGTCGGGCGTCAGCATCAACTGCAAAAGCGGTAAATGCAGATCCTTGTCATATGACTGGCGGAGCAGCTCCACAAAACGAAGCCACTCCTGATGACGTTGTTCGGCCATCGCCGAGGAATACGGGGAATGCTGGGTCATGTTATGCCGCCTGTTGTACTCATTAGCGAGTACAGCATAACACAACCCACGCCGATCAGTAACGTCTCTGCCACTCCGTATCGCTCATCAGCGTATCTTTCTGCCCCAGGAAGTAACGGTAGTAGGCGTCATACGCCAGCACGTTCTTCACATAGCCGCGCGTTTCCGAGAACGGAATGCTCTCAACAAACGCCACGGCATCAATGCGCCCGGCGCTGTTACCAAGCCAGGTGCGCACGCGGCCAGGACCTGCGTTATACGCCGCCGAAGAGAAGATACGGTTATTGCCAAACTGCTGATAAACATACTGCAGGTAGCTGGTACCGATATTGATGTTGGTATCCGGATCCAGCAGTTGTGACGGACTGCTGTAGCCAGGGATATTAAACATCTTCACCGTGTGCGTCGCCGTACCTGGCATAATCTGCATCAGGCCGCTGGCTCCCACCGGGGAACGCACTTTCGGGTTCCAGGCACTCTCCTGACGGGCAATCGCCATTGCGTAGCTCTGCGGGATATCTTTGCCGCTGGTATAGCGATCGAACAGATCTTTGTAAGCCAGCGGGAAACGCTCCTCAAGATGATCCCACAGCTTACCCGCGATCGTTGCCTGCACGCTCAGATCCCACCAGTGGTTATCAAAGGCGTAGCGGGCTAACTGCGCTTTCTCGTCCATCGTCCGGCTGGTGACAAGGTTGGCCCACTCACTGCGCGCGGTGTTATCCATATTCCAGTACATCAGCTCGCGAACGCGCGCCATCTCTGGCCCCTGCGTTAACGCTGGATTAGCGCTGGCCGGAGCTTTATCAATACGGAAGGTGTACTCCTCACCCAGACGCTGCGCCGCCGCCATCGGGTAAAACCCGCGCTGCTGCATCAGAGAATGGAGGATCTCTTTGGCTTCCTCATCACGACCTCGCTCCAGCAGCAAATCAGCCTGCCAGTAACGCCATTCGTCTTTCTCTTTGGCTTCCATTGGCAACCGTGCAAGCCAGGTATTAAGCCCACGGCGATCGCCCGTACCCAGCGCCATGCGCACGCGACGCTCCACCAGCGATGTGGAGTTTGAACGCATAACGGCATCATCACGCCAGCGAGCCTGTTCATCGGTCACATCGGTACCCATCAGTCGCCACGCCACAATGTCGCGCAGCTCCTGAGTTTGATCTTCATTAAGCTGCTGTGCCTGCACCAGCTGTGGGATCATTAGCCGCGCGTTTTCGACATCATCACGCGCCACACTGGTAAAAGCGACTGCCGCCATCTGGCGGGTAAAATCAGTCGCCCCCGTGCTACGCGCAAAGGTCAGCACCGAGTTGGGATCGTTCGCCAGCCCAATCACCGCAGTGGAAATCGCCTGATAATCCGATGGCATTTGCCCCGCCAGCGCGGTGACCAGACGCGTATTCCCGGCCTTCATCGCCAGGCGAATGCGTTCAAGGTAAGACAGTGGATCTTGTTTGCCAGAGGCACGCCATGCGCCAAAGAGCGAATCACAGGCATTAGGCTGATCTTTCCCGGTCAGCCACAGCTCTTTGGCTCCGATCCAGGCTTCTTCCTGCTGCCCCGCGGCCCATTTGGCGTAGTAATAGTTACACTGGGCTTCCGCTGTATTCGGCTTTTCCGGGCTGAAGGCCAACAGTCCACGCCAGTCTTCACGGCGCGCCAGTTCGTTCACAAAACGGGACTGCAGGGTACGCGCAGGTGGCAGGGTTGGGTTCGCCTGGATAAAATTATTCACGGTGACGGTGGGTTGGTTCATGAGATCGTCAGTAATCTGGCGATACTCCAGATACGGATACAGTGGATAGTCTTTTAACGTCGGCATTAACGCCTGTACGGTATCCATCTGCTTGTTATCCCACGCCTGTTTAATCTGGGCGTAGCGACTACGTTGTTCATCCAGTGAATCGGCATGCACCGCCTGGCTTACCGCCATTACGCATACGCTGGCAGCCAGCAGACGCCAGACCACCTGTTTGGCTTTTTCCACAAGCTCTTCCTCATTGTTTTTTCGTCAATTGCAGCGTCTTGCCACGTCAAAGTCTAATCAACTTATGCTAACCAGGCATCCGGCAACGCGCCACGTCATGGACACTTTTTTACCTTTCTTGCGCGTTTTAACACTCCCGACGTTCCTTGCTGGGATTAGGTCGTGAAAAAGGCTACACTTCGGGGCTGTTAACTATTCTCATCACGATAAAAGAGGCGAAGTCCAACGTGGCTCAATTCGTTTATACCATGCATCGTGTCGGCAAAGTGGTACCGCCGAAACGTCATATTCTTAAAAATATCTCGCTGAGCTTCTTCCCGGGCGCGAAAATCGGTGTTCTGGGTCTCAACGGTGCCGGTAAGTCTACCCTGCTGCGCATCATGGCCGGCATCGATACAGACATCGAAGGTGAAGCCCGTCCTCAGCCAGGCATCAAGATTGGCTACCTGCCGCAGGAACCTCAGCTGAACCCGGAACACACCGTGCGTGAATCCGTCGAAGAAGCGGTTGCTGAAGTGGTTAACGCGCTGAAAGGTCTGGATGAAGTGTATGCCAAATACGCGGAGCCGGATGCGGATTTCGACAAACTGGCCGCACAGCAAGGTAAGTTTGAAGAGATTATCCAGGCGCATGACGGTCACAACCTGAACGTGCAGCTGGAGCGCGCCGCTGATGCCCTGCGTCTGCCAGACTGGGATGCGAAAATCGCCAACCTGTCCGGTGGTGAACGCCGCCGCGTGGCGCTGTGCCGTCTGCTGCTGGAAAAACCAGACATGCTGCTGCTCGACGAACCAACCAACCACCTGGATGCAGAATCCGTGGCCTGGCTGGAACGCTTCCTGCATGATTTCGAAGGTACCGTAGTGGCGATTACCCACGACCGTTACTTCCTCGATAACGTAGCAGGCTGGATCCTGGAGCTTGACCGTGGTGAAGGTATTCCGTGGGAAGGTAACTACTCCTCCTGGCTGGAGCAGAAAGATCAACGTCTGGCGCAGGAAGCTTCGGCTGAAGCGGCACGTCGTAAGTCTATCGAGAAAGAGCTGGAGTGGGTTCGTCAGGGCACGAAGGGCCGTCAGTCTAAGGGTAAAGCCCGTCTGGCACGCTTCGAAGAGCTGAACAATACCGAATACCAGAAACGTAACGAAACCAACGAACTGTTTATTCCACCTGGAGCACGTCTGGGGGATAAAGTGGTTGAAGTCAGCAACCTGCGTAAGTCCTACGGCGACCGCCTGCTGATTGACGACCTGAGCTTCTCCGTGCCAAAAGGCGCGATTGTCGGCATCATCGGCCCGAACGGTGCGGGTAAGTCCACCCTGTTCCGCATGATGTCTGGCCAGGAACAGCCTGACAGCGGCTCAATCACCCTGGGTGATACCGTGAAGCTGGCCTCCGTTGACCAGTTCCGTGACGCAATGGATAACAGCAAAACCGTATGGGAAGAAGTCTCCGGCGGTCTGGATATCATGCGTATTGGCAACACCGAAATGCCAAGCCGCGCCTACGTTGGCCGCTTTAACTTCAAAGGTACCGACCAGGGCAAACGCGTGGGCGAGCTGTCCGGTGGTGAGCGTGGTCGTCTGCATCTGGCGAAACTGCTGCAGGTTGGCGGTAACGTACTGCTGCTCGATGAACCTACCAACGACCTGGACATCGAAACCCTGCGCGCACTGGAAAACGCCCTGCTGGAGTTCCCGGGCTGTGCAATGGTTATCTCGCACGACCGTTGGTTCCTTGACCGTATCGCCACCCACATCCTGGACTACCAGGATGAAGGTAAAGTGGAGTTCTTCGAAGGTAACTTCACCGAATACGAAGAGTACAAGAAACGCACGCTGGGCGCAGATGCGCTGGAGCCGAAGCGTATTAAGTACAAGCGTATTGCAAAATAAACGCATAACGGCAACTTCGGTTGCCGTTTTTTATGTTTGTTCCCTCTCCCTGTGGGCTGAGGGAGAGGGTCAGGGTGAGGGCATCAGGCCGCACAGTTTCACTACCCCACGTAAAACCGTTTCACCTCATCAAACTGCATCGCAAAGTCAATATAGCTCATCAGTGCAGGTGAGTTCAGCTTACGACTCGGGTAAACCAGCCACAGGTCATTCCCCTCGACATTCCACTCCGGCAGCACCTGAACCAGCGCCCCCTTCTCGATTTTATCTTCCAGCAGAAAGGCGGGTAACAGCGTGATCCCGGCTCCGGCAATAGCACACTCGCGGGCGTACACCAGGTTATCTGTCATGTGGATGTTGTCCGGCAGATAGCGGTAATCCTCACTCTCGCTTTGCAACAACCATTCAGACCAGGCCTTGTGGGTAATACAGCGATGTTCCACCAACTGGCGGGGATGCGTCAGCGGCTCCCGGCGGGACAGATAGTCCGCAGAGGCCAGCATATAGCGCGGGCAGTGCCCAATCATTCGGCCAATCAGAGAAGAGTCCTGCGGTTTGCCGGTGCGCAGGGCAACATCAAAACCAGACTCCACCAGATCCAGCACGTCGTCGGAAATTGAAACATCCAGTGAGACATCCGGATAGTGCAGCTGGAACTCCGCGTTCATGTGCGCCAGCAACGTTGCGCCAATCCCTGCCGGACAGGTGATCCGCAGCCGCCCACTGGGGTTTTCGCGCAGCCGCTGTATGGCGTACTCTGCTCGCTCGCTGGCTGCCAGCATCTCGCGGCAATGCACCAGATAGTGCTCACCCGCAAAAGTCAGGTTGAGCCTGCGCGTGGTGCGGTTAAGCAGCCGGATCCCCACCTGCTGCTCAAGCTGACTGATCCGCAGGCTGACGCTGGATTTCGGTAGCCCGGCCCTCTGTGCTGCAGCAGTGAAGCTACCCATCTCGGCGACCAGTGCGAACAATGCCATATCCTGGAGCTGTTTAAACATGATTGTTCATCCCGTGCGAACACTTCATTCCTGATTGTTCATATTATCACGCAGATGAACGGGACTGTGGGGTGGGTTCGGGGGAAAGTGATGGTCGGGTGATGACGTGTATGCGCCCTCTCCCCTTTGGGAAGAGGGCCGGCGTCAGGGCTTACTTCTGCTCCCCCATCATCTTCTTCACCAGCTCGACGCAGCGCAGGAAACGGGTGTCGTAATCTGGCTCTTCTACGTGCACAAACTCCACGTTGTTTTCGTGAAGCATCCCCACCAGCATGGTCTGGAACTCTTTTCGGTCCACCGAGCTGCCGAGGCTGCGCATACCATCCGCAACCCACGGGGTGTTATTCTCCAGCAGGATCACCAGGTCAAAGCGGTATTCATCAATCAGCACCTGCACAAACGGGTGTTCTCGCCCTTCGTACTTTTTACAAAATGCCTGGGTAGTGACGAAATCGGTATCAATGAATGCCACTTTATTGGCATATTTCACCGCAAAATCAATGTATTGAGCATGGCCGAGCGCGATTTTATCGTAATCGGAATACTGCAACGCCATCTCATCACCGCCCAGATGGGAGAAAACATAATCACGCCCGTATTCCCATGCGCTGGTGGTGTTGAAGATGTTCGCCAGCTTGTTGACCAGCGTTGATTTACCGCTCGACTCACCACCGAGGATCGCCACCGTACGCACAAAGAACGGCTTCACTTCTGTCGGGATGTAATCCCAGTAGCGGAACGGGTTTTCGCGGATCTGTGCCCCGCTGATGTTCATAAAGGTCCGCTTAGGGTCGATCAGCACAGTTTCAGTACCCAGATGTTTGCGGAACTGCGGCGCATCGGACTCTTCAGAGGTGTAGATCCAGTTCGGGGCAATGCCCTTCTCTTCCATAAACGCTTTAACGCCGTTGCTCCACACATCCCAGCCGTGCGGATACGGCTCCATGCCCTCTTCGTTAAAAGCATGAATACGAATGTTTTTCTGATACTTAAACGTCTGGAGCAGCCAGCGCAGGCGATCGGGCACCGTCGGCTGCTGCGACATGGCGCTGTCTTCAAACAGCTGACGGTCACGGGTTTCGTCGTAACCCATAATGATGTGCAGCTCGTCGACCTGGCTACAGGCGCGCTGGATCAGGTAGATGTGTCCGGTATGCAGCGGATAGAACTTGCCGAACACCACGCCAATGTTCTTTTGTATACGCGGGAATTCAAGCCCCAGAAAGCGGTGCAACGCTTCCAGCTTTTGCGCGCTGGGGCTTTTGATTTTAGCGTTCAGCAGTTGGCTCAGGTAGCCTTTGGTCATGCCGCTGGCATCCGCCACCTGCTGCAACGTGCAGCCATTCTGGCGGATTGCGGTCTTGAGATAGTCAAATGATGACATAAATTACGGTGCCTCCTGCAACATCGAATACATATACCCTAAATAATTCGAGTTGCAGGAAGGCGGCAAGTAAGCGCATCCCGGGAGCTTACTAAAGTAAGTGACCGGGGTAAGCGAACGCAGCCAACGCACATGCAACTTGAAGTATGACGGGTATAATTATAAGTCGTCAAAGACACTTAATGCATCTGCGAGTTTTTTTACGCCATAAACCTGCATCCCTTCCGGGATTTTTTTCGGCACATTGGCCGCAGGGACAATCGCACGACGGAAACCGTGTTTTGCCGCTTCGGAAATACGCTCCTGGCCGCTTGGCACCGGGCGGATCTCGCCGGCCAGACCCACTTCGCCAAAGACCACCAGATCCTGCGGTAATGGCCTGTCGCGCAGGCTGGAGACCATCGCCAACAGCAACGCCAGGTCAGCACTGGTTTCAGAGACTTTAACCCCGCCGACCACGTTGACGAAAACGTCCTGATCCGCCATCTGCAGGCCGCCATGACGGTGCAGCACAGCCAGCAGGATCGCCAGGCGGTTCTGTTCCAGACCGACCGCCACGCGCCGTGGGTTACCCATCATCGAGACATCCACCAGCGCCTGAATTTCGACCAGCAGCGGACGCGTTCCTTCCCACAGCACCATTACCGAGCTGCCAGAGGTTACTTCATCGCCACGGCTCAGGAAGATGGCCGACGGGTTGCTGACTTCGCGCAGCCCCTGCTCGGTCATGGCAAATACGCCTAATTCGTTTACCGCGCCGAAACGGTTTTTGTGGCTGCGCAGGGTGCGGAAGCGGGAATCCGCATCGCCATCGAGCATCACGGAGCAGTCGATACAGTGTTCGAGCACTTTTGGCCCCGCCAGCGAGCCATCTTTGGTCACGTGGCCAACCATCACAATCGCCACGCCGCGCGTTTTGGCAAAGCGCGTCAGGTAGGCGGCCGTTTCACGCACCTGCGCCACACTGCCCGGTGAGGACTGAATGTCCGCCATGTGCATCACCTGGATGGAGTCAATGACCATCAGCTTCGGCTGCTCTTCTTCCGCAATCATGCAGATCTGCTCGATGCTGGTTTCCGAGAGCATATTCAGGTTGCTGGTCGGCAGGCCAAGACGGTGCGCACGCATCGCCACCTGCTGCAAGGACTCTTCACCCGTGACGTACAGGGTTTTCATCTGTTCAGCGAGCTTGCAGAGTGTTTGCAACAGTAAGGTTGATTTACCCGCACCCGGGTTACCGCCGATAAGAATGGCACTGCCCGGCACCACACCACCGCCGAGCACGCGGTCAAACTCTTTAAACCCGGTGGAAAAACGCGGCAACTCTTCAAGGCTGATGTCCGAAAGTTTTTGTACTTTCGCGACACCTGCGTTGCCCGCATAGCCACTCAGACGTTCGTTACGGGCCACGCCCGGCGAAGCCGCCACACCACGCACTTCGGTGATGGTATTCCAGGCATGGCAGGCGCTGCATTGCCCCTGCCAGCGCGGATAATCTGCACCACATTCGTTACAGACAAATGCGCGTTTTGGAGCTTTCGCCACGGTTTACCTCGTTATTTCTGATTAATGCTGCCGGAGAGAATGCAGAACACTCCCATCAGGTCAGCATGACGGATAGTGATTTCCGTCTTTTCATTTACTTTTGGCTTGGCATGATAGGCGATACCAAGACCGGCAGCCTTGATCATCGGCAGATCGTTGGCCCCGTCACCAATCGCCACGGTCTGCGTGACTGGAATTTCATATTTCTCCGCCAGACGGGTCAGCGTATTGGCTTTGTATTGCGCATCCACGATATCACCAATCACGTGGCCGGTCAGTTTACCGTCGATAATCTCCAGCTCGTTTGCCACCACGGTGGTCAGACGCAGCTTGTCGCGCAGGTAATCAGCGAAGAAAGTGAACCCGCCGGAAGCAATAGCCACTTTCCAGCCAAGTGTTTCCAGCTTCAGCACCAGCTGTGTCAGCCCTGGCATCAGCGGCAGCTCATCACGCACCTGACGCAAAATGTTGGCATCAGCCCCTTTCAGGGTCGCGACGCGCTGTTTCAGGCTGGCAGTGAAATCCAGTTCGCCACGCATGGCACGTTCCGTGACTTCAGCCACCAGCTCGCCGCTGCCCGCCAGCTTCGCGAGCTCGTCAATGCACTCGATCTGAATAGCCGTCGAGTCCATGTCCATCACCAGCAGCCCCGGCGTTTTCAGGTGCGGAATTTTACCGAGCGGCGCAACATCCAGCCCGGCGTCATGCGCCAGACGCGTCGCGCGCTGCGTCAGAGAACCCGCCAGGCGGATAACCTGGAAATCTTCCACACACCAGGCGGCGACAATCACCATCGCAGCACCCAGCGTGGTTTGATATTGGGTAAGGCGTTGCTTATCCAGGCCGCGTCCGTACAGCAGCCAGCCGCTACGACCGGCGTGGTAATCCAGAGGCATCACCTCATCGCCACTTAAAGAGAGTGGCAATCCTGGCCATAAAGAGACATCCGTTGGCAGGTCACACCAGGTAATGTTCGGCATTGAAGCTCCTGTAATTTCGTTCGCAGCGGTTGGTTCCACGGGGAAAATAACGCATGAGGCTACCCTGTAACCATCACTTCTGGCAACATTAAGCCGTAAATTTTCAGCAGGTGGAATATGGCTCGCGCAAAACTGAAATTTCGGCTTCACCGTGCCGTGATTGTCCTTTCCTGTCTCGCACTATTAGTGGTGCTGATGCAAGGGGCATCGTGGTTTAGCCAGAATCATCAACGGCAACGCAACCCGCAGTTTGAAGAGCTGGCCCGCACGCTGGCACGTCAGGTGACGTTTAACATCGCCCCGTCCATGCGTACCGAAACACCGGACGATAAGCGAATAAGCCAGATCTTACGCCTGTTAACGGAGAACAGCCGCATTCTGGATGCCGGTGTGTATGACGAGCAGGGTGACCTGATAGCCCGTGCTGGCGAGCACGTTGACGTGCGCGACAGGCTGGCGCTGGACGGCAAAAAAGCCGGGGGCTATTTCAACCAGCAGATCGTTGAACCTATTCAGGGGAAAAATGGCCCGCTGGGGTATCTGCGCCTGACCCTCGACACCCACACCTTGCC
Source organism: Enterobacter sp. RHBSTW-00901 (assembly GCF_014103115.1). Taxonomy (NCBI): domain Bacteria; kingdom Pseudomonadati; phylum Pseudomonadota; class Gammaproteobacteria; order Enterobacterales; family Enterobacteriaceae; genus Enterobacter; species Enterobacter sp. RHBSTW-00901. Next base: position 3,564,414 of record NZ_JABXPB010000001.1, on the reverse strand, counting down.
TACCGAAGCCAAACAGGTGGATAACACCACCAACATTCTTCGCCTGATGCTGCTGCTTTCACTGGCCATCGGCGTGGTGCTGGCGCGCACCCTGCTGCGAGGTAAACGCAGCCGTTGGCAGCAATCACCGTTCCTGCTGACCGCAAGCTCATCGATTCCCGAAGAGGAAGAGAGCGAGAAGAAAGATTAGTGATAAAGTAGGCTGGCGATTCAGAAAAGGAACTTTGCCATGACGACGTTACGCCTGCTTATCTCTGACTCTTACGATCCCTGGTTTAACCTCGCGGTGGAAGAGTGCATCTTCCGCCAGATGCCCGCCACTCAACGCGTACTGTTCCTGTGGCGCAACGCCGATACGGTGGTCATTGGGCGTGCACAAAATCCGTGGAAAGAGTGCAACACGCGACGCATGGAAGCAGACAATGTCCGGCTTGCGCGCCGCAGTAGCGGCGGCGGTGCGGTGTTTCACGATCTCGGCAATACCTGCTTTACCTTTATGGCCGGCAAGCCGGAATACGATAAAACCGTCTCGACCGCAATTGTGCTTAGCGCGCTGAGTACTCTTGGTGCCACGGTGGAGGCCTCCGGGCGTAACGATCTGGTCGTGAAAACCACCGGGGGAGATCGAAAGGTTTCCGGTTCAGCCTATCGGGAAACGATGGATCGAGGGTTCCACCACGGTACCCTGCTGCTGAATGCCGATTTGAGCCGTCTGGCAAACTACCTCAATCCGGATAAAAAAAAGCTGCAGGCGAAAGGTATAACCTCCGTACGTGGCCGCGTGGCGAACCTGGTCGAACTCTTGCCGGGGGTTACGCACGCCCAAATCTGCGAAGCGATCCGCGAAGCATTCTTTGATCATTACGGCGAGCGCGTGGAAGCGGAAGTGATTTCCCCCGACAAGACCCCGGATCTCCCCAACTTCGCGGAAACCTTTGCTCGCCAGAGCAGCTGGGAGTGGAACTTCGGTCAGGCCCCCGCCTTCTCCCATCAGTTGGATGAGCGCTTTAGCTGGGGCGGCGTCGAACTGCACTTCGACGTTGAAAAAGGATATATCACCCGCACGCAGGTCTTTACCGACAGCCTGAATCCGGCACCATTAGAAGCGCTGGCAGTACGTTTGCAAGGCTGTTTGTACAGAGCGGACAGGCTGCAGCAGGCATGTGAGGCATTGCTGACCGACTTCCCTGAGCAGGAAAAGGCGTTGCGGGAACTGTCGGTATGGATGGCTGGGGCAGTGCGTTGAACCACGCGGAAACCAACAGCGAAAAAACACCAGTGAGTAAATAGCGGGTTATAAACCCGCTATGAGAACATCGATTAAATAAATTATATTCATCTAAATAAATTAAGCCCTTCATTGCAATGTTATTAATTATAATTAATACATTTACAATTTAAATTCCCTACATATATTCACCAAACCAATTAAATAACCCATCACCCCGTCCAAAAGCGCCCTCACTCCTTCAGTAACTGTATAAAACAATTCATTAAATGAATTGTTTTATACATGGCAATACCTGGCAACATTCGAGGGCATAGATAATGGAGAGTATAATAACAGACCACCGAATAATATTTTATTTCATATACAGGATATGACTACGAGAATTCATACCTCGTACTAATCAGGCTCGATTATGCAAAAGAAAAAGCTAATTGCCGCTGCTGTCGCTATTGCGCTGCAAACCTATTATTACCCAGCCATGGCTGCCGATAATGATAATAATGATGACAAGAAAAAATGTCCGACCAATATTTCTTTATTATCTGAAACAGCACGCGAAAAGCTTCCGGCGACCTGCCTCGTCGGACAGGAAGCCAATCATGACTGGGCGTGGATCGCTGGCAGCGCAGCAGCGTTGATTACCGGCATCGCCATTGGTAACCACGACAGCGGCGGCTCTGACCATCACTCATCCCCCCCTGCACCGCCGGACGATGACGGCGGTGACGTCATACCGCCGGACGATGGCGGCGGCGACGTCATACCACCGGACGACGACGGCGGCGACGTAACGCCTCCCGACGATGGCGGCGGCGACGTAACACCACCTGACGATGACGGTGGCGACGACACGCCAACCGATAACACCGTGAAAACGTTCAGCAATGGCGTCACCATCGACAAAGGTAAGGATACGCTGGCGTTCGACGATATCAAACTGGATAACGGTGAACATCCCGGCCCAGCTACCTTCAGCTACTCAAAACAAAACGACCAGTGGCAGATGACCACCCAGGACGGTAAAACGCTCTACATCACCGGCTGGCATATAGACGGCAACAATGCCGCCATCATTGAAGGCACGCAGGCAAACGGCGACTACTGGAAGTATGACAGCCGCGGCTACCTGATCCTCGCCGATGCTCAAACTGCGGTAATTACGGGTGATAACGCAACCCATGCCTTCGATCGCGGACAGGACGTCAGCGGCCAGGGCAAAACCGGCGTCATTATTTCCGGCGACAAAACGACCAACACCCTGAACGGAAACTCTCACATCACCGATGGCGCGACCGGCATTGTGATCACCGGCGATGACACCACCAATGTTATCTCGGGGCAGTCCACCGTGGATAACGCCATCGGCGCGCTGATTTCAGGCGACGGCTCAAGCCTTAATATCTCCGGCGGTATCGACGTCACCGGCGGCGGCACCGGGCTGATTGTTGACGGCGACGACGTCGATATCAATAACGCCGGGACATCGAGTACCAGTGGCAAAGGTTCCACCGGCGTCATCGTCAAGGGCGACAACGCGAATATCGTCAACAGCGGCGACATGACCGTTACCGATGGCGCGACCGGCGGAGCCATTACCGGCGACAACGTCACCATCGATAACAAAGGGGACTCAACGACCAGCGGCTCAGGCTCCACGGCGATGATCCTCGACGGCGACGGCGCAACCATGACCAACGAAGGGAGCCAGACCGTCTCCGACGGCGGCACCAGCATCGCCATCAACGGCGATAACGCGCGCGTAACCAATGATGGCGCACAGACGATCACCGGCGGCGGCACTGGCACCAAAATCACCGGCAACGACGCCATGGTCAACAATACCGGCGAAACGAACGTCAGCGACGCGGACTCCATTGCGATGTCCATTGACGGCGATGGCGTGCTGGTGCTCAACGAAGGGGATCAGACGATTTCAGGCGGCGGCACCGGCACAAAAATTAGCGGCGATAACGCCACGCTCTCCAGCACCGGCGATATCAGCGTTGACGGGTCAGGCTCCACCGTCGTCATCCTTGACGGCAACGACGCCAGGATGACGCAAACGGGCGATCTGGTTGTCACCAATGGCGCGTGGGGGCTGGTCTCCCACGGTGAGAACAACACGCTCTCCAACACCGGTCATGCCACGGTGCATGACGAAGACTCCATTGCGTTTATTGTGGCGGGTAAGAACAGCACCTTCACCAATAAAGGTGATGTCGATGTCAGCCTGAACGGCACCGGCGCGCTGGTCAGCGGCGATGGTTCGAAGGTGACACAAAAAGGCAACATCAACGTCACGGCCGTGCAGGACAGCAGCGGCCTGTACCGCGGCGCAACGGGTATCGACATAGCAGGAAATAGCACCACCACCAACATTCAGGGCAACGTCACGCTGACGGGCAACCTTGCCGAAAAGAAGCTAACGGACGAAAGCCTCACCGGCATCCGCATTAAGGGCGACAACAATAACGTATCGTTAAGCGGCACACTGACGATTGAGACAAATGATCAAACCGAATGGTCTACAAAATCGCTGGACTCTGTCGGCCTCGATATTCAGGGCGATGGCAATACGGTCAGTCTGACCGGCGGTATTGATTTAACCCTGACTTCAATGGCAACGCCAGCCGCCCATATCTACGGCGTGAAGATTGACGGTAACAGTAGCGTCACGCTGAGCGGTCATTCGCAAATCGATACTTTGAGTATCATCGGAGGGCCGCTCACCCTGGCCGCCGTCAAAAACGGCGGCGATATGGTGTTCTCGGACAGTTCCGTGGTGGATATCACGTATGAGCTGCTGCCACAAACCGCAGTCATCAGCTCAAGCGTCCTGCTGACGGCCGACGATCAGGGATCAACGATCGATAACCAGGGGGCGATCAACTCTCAGGGCATCATGTTGATGATGCAGGCGCAGAATGGCGCAGCGATCAAAAACAGCGGTGAGATAACCGCTAAAACTGGCGCAGTGAATTACGGGCGCGGCGTGGGTATGATCGCCAAAAATAATGGGTCAACGGCAACCAACGCAACAGGCGGTAGCGTGACGCTGGTCAGCGGCGCGACACCCTTTTGGGGAGGTGATATCGGCGGCTACCCAATGACGGGCTATGACAATACCGCCTACGGCATGATGGCGTTTGATGACGGTGCAATCAGCAACCAGGCCGGGGGCAATATCTCGGTGTCTGGCGCAGGTCTGTACGGCATGGGGGTTACCGACGGGATGGCAAGCAATGCGGGCGACATCTATGTTGATGGCTTTAAGCAGATACTGGATGCCGACGGCAATATCACCGGTGAACAATACTGGAAAGCCTCTTCGGCTCAACTGCCCAGCACGGGTATGGTCGCCGGTTCGGAAAACAATGACGACAGCAAAGCCACCGCCACGAACACCGGCACCATCATCGTGCATAACGCGGGCTACGGCATGAGCGCCATGTACGGCGGTATGGCGATTAACCAGGGAACCATCACCCTGACCGCCGACGGCAATACCGGGGAGGCGAATCAACTGGTCGGCATAGCGGCGCTCTCGGGCGGCGAAGTCATCAATGACACCACCGGCATCATCAATATTGACGCCGCCTACGGCCAGCCATTCCTGTCCACCGGGGGCGGTATCGTCCTTAACTACGGCACCATCTGTATTCAGGGAGCCTGCCAGGACAGCGCAGCCTATAACCCAACAGACCCTTATATAAGCATACTCTATTCCGGTGGGGTGATCGCCGCCACAGGTGAAACGGTCACGCTTACTGGTGGTGGGCTGATTCAGGGCGACGTCACCAATGACGGAACGGTGAGCGGCAGCGGTCAGTTAACCCTCAGCGACAGCAGCAGCACGCTGACCAACCATGCCACCGGCGTTATCAACACCAGCGTTACCGTCAATGAAGGCACCATGACCAACAACGCGTCCGGCATCATTAACGGCAAAATCACCCTCAACGATGGCATAGTGAACAACGAAGGGACGGTGAATAGCGTCGCCCTTAATGGTGGAACATTCAATAATGACGGCACGATAACCCAACATATCATCACGAACGGCGGCACGTTAAACACGCGTTCAGGTAGTCAGGTACTGCGTGGCGCGCAACTGAATGGCAAGACGGTGGTCAATAACAGCGGCATCTGGACTCTCGGCTATATGGGAGAAGGGAACTACAAAGGCACGCTCGACATCAATGGTAGCGCGGTCTTCAACAACAGCGGCAAGTTGGTTATTAATAACGCGCAAAACAACGTTAACATCTCTTACAATGGCGTGCTCTATAACACCAGCGCTGGAGATATCGAGATCACCAATGCCATAGCGGGTGCCGGTATCACGGTTCAGAAAGGCGTAGGCACGTTCATCAACGCCGGCGTAGTGAACGCTACGGCGCAGTCCATGATGGCAAGCGCCGGGGATGCCGACAGCGGTCACGCTTTCTTCTGGAACCAGGATGGCGGTATCGTTAACTACGACGTCGATAACGGTAAAGCCGTCAACTTCACCCACAATAACTACGTGGCGCAGAACGACGGCACCATGAACATCAGCGGCAACAATGCCATCGCGATGAACGGCAGCAAAAACGCCCAACTGGTGAACAACGGCACCATCAACCTGGGAACCACAGGTACCACCGATACCGGCATGGTCGCTATGGCGCTGGACGCGAACGCCACGGCAGATGCGGTGATTGAAAACAACGGCACCATCAATATCCATGCCAGCAACTCTTACGCCTTCAGCGTGGCGGGCGCGGGACATGTCGTCAACAACGGTACGGTGGTAATTGACCCGACAGTGACCGGTTCCGGCCTTATCAAACAGGGCGATACCGTTAACGTGGAAGGCACAAACGGCAATAACGGCAACAGCAGCGAGGTGCATTACACCGACTATACCTTGCCGGGGACGCCATCCACGGTATCCGGCTCGTCGTCTTCCACCCCCGCTTCCTCCTCCGATATGAACGACCTGTCGGGCTACGTGGTCGGCACTAACACCGACGGCAGCGCAGGTAAGCTCCAGGTCAGCAACGCCAGCATGAATGGTGTTGGCATTAACACCGGCTTTACCGCTGGCACCGCTGACACCACCGTCACGTTTGATAACGTGGTCGAAGGCAGTAATCTGACCGATGCCAGCGCCATCCAGTCCACCTCCGTGGTCTGGAATGCGCAGGGCAGCACCGATACCAACGGCAACGTTGACGTGACCATGACCAAAAACGCCTACACCGCTGTCGCCACTGACACCAGCGTGAACAGCGTGGCAAAAGCGCTGGATGCGGGCTACACCAACAACGAGCTGTACACCAGCCTCAACGTGGGTACCACCGCCGAGCTGAACAACGCCCTGAAGCAGGTAAGCGGCAGCCAGGCCACCACCGCCTTCCGCGAGGCGCGCATACTCAGCAACCGCTTTAACATGCTGGCCGATGCTGCGCCGCAGGTGAAAGAGGGTCTGTCGTTTAACGCGGTGGCAAAAGGCGATCCGCGCGCCGAGCTGGGTAACGACACCCAGTACGACATGCTGGCGCTGCGCCAGACGCTGGACTTAACGGAAAACCAGAACCTGACGCTGGAGTACGGCATCGCCCGCATCGACGGTAACGGTTCGCAGAGTGCAGGCGACAACGGTCTGACCGGCGGCTACAGCCAGTTCTTCGGCCTGAAGCACAGCATGGCGTTTGACAGCGGTCTCGCCTGGAACAACGCCCTGCGCTACGATGTACACAGCCTCGACAGCAGCCGCGCCGTCTCCTACGGCGACGTCAGTAAAGTCGCAGATTCCAGCGCCCGTCAGCAGTACATGGAGTTCCGCAGCGAAGGGGCAAAAACCTTCTCCCTGCTGGATGATGCGCTGAAAGTGACGCCGTATGCCGGAGTGAAGTTCCGTCATACGCTGGAAGACGGTTATCAGGAGCACAGCGCTGGGGACTTTAACCTGAGTATGAATGCGAGCAGCGAAACGGCGGTGGATTCCGTGTTTGGCCTGAAGCTGGACTACGCCGGTAAAAACGGCTGGGGTACCAGCGCCACGCTGGAAGGCGGCCCGAACCTGAGCTACGCCAAAAGCCAGCGTACCGCCTCGCTTCAGGGCGCGGCAGGCCAGCAGTTCAGCGTCGATGATGGTCAGAAAGGCGGTGGTATCAACGGCCTGGCGACGGTCGGCGTGAAATACAGCGCCAAAGATACCCGCCTGAGCGTCGATGCTTACCAGTGGAAGGAAGACAACATCAGCGATAAAGGCTTTATGCTGAACCTGAAGAAAACCTTCTGATTACCCGGCGGATAAAACGCAAAACCGGGGAGACGTAAACGCCTCCCCGGTTATATGCAGGCCCGGTAAGCTAGCACCTCCGGGCACAAACTTTCTTACGCTTTATCGCCCAGCAGAACGGATTCCAGCGCGATTTTAATCATGTCGTTGAAGGTAGTCTGGCGCTCAGCAGCCGTAGTCTGCTCGTGCGTACGGATGTGGTCAGACACTGTGCAGATGGTCAGGGCTTTCGCACCAAACTCTGCCGCCACACCGTAGATGCCCGCCGCTTCCATTTCCACGCCCAGGATGCCGTACTTTTCCATTACGTCGAACATTTCACCGTCCGGGGAATAGAACAAGTCAGCCGAGAACAGGTTGCCCACGCGCGCATCAACGCCCAGCGCTTTTGCCGCATCTACCGCGTTACGCACCATATCGAAGTCAGCAATCGCGGAAAAATCGTGATCCTTGAAGCGAATACGGTTCACTTTGGAATCGGTGCAGGCACCCATACCGATAACCACGTCACGCAGTTTAACGTCCATACGAACAGCGCCGCAGGAACCCACGCGAATGATTTTCTTGACGCCGAAATCGGTGATCAGCTCTTTGGTATAGATGGAGCAGGACGGGATACCCATACCGTGGCCCATTACCGAGATTTTGCGGCCTTTGTAGGTACCGGTGAAGCCCAGCATGCCGCGAACGTTGTTCACTTCACGCACGTCTTCGAGGAAAGTTTCTGCAATGTGCTTCGCGCGCAGCGGGTCACCCGGCATCAAGACGACGTCAGCGAAATCACCCATTTCTGCGTTAATGTGAGGAGTTGCCATCTTCAGTTCCTTATTCGTTATGTGTTCTCCCTCTCCCTGTGGGAGAGGGTTGGGGTGAGGGCATCAGGCCACACCCGTATTTCCCGTGGGAGAGGACCTGGGTGAGAGCATCAGGCCTCACCCAATGTGACTCAGAACATGGCCTTGCCATAATCCATGTCGGACGTACCAAAGTGTTTTGCAATCGTCTGACCGATATCCGCGAAGGTTTCACGGTGGCCGAGCGAACCAGGTTTCACTTTCGGGCCGTACACCAGCACCGGAATGTGCTCACGCGTGTGGTCGGTTCCGGTCCAGGTTGGGTCGCAGCCGTGGTCAGCAGTCAGGATCAGAATGTCATCTTCCCCGACCAGCTCCATCAGCTCTGGCAGACGGCGGTCGAACAGCTCCAGACCGGCAGCATAGCCAGCCACGTCACGGCGGTGACCCCAGGAAGAGTCGAAGTCCACGAAGTTGGTGAAGACAATGGTCTTATCGCCCGCGTCTTTCATCTCTTTGATGGTGGCATCAAACAGCGCATCCAGACCGGTGGCTTTCACTTTTTTAGTGATACCGCAGTTGGCATAGATGTCCGCAATTTTACCCACGGAAACCACGTGACCGTCTTTCTCTTCGACCAGTTTTTGCAGCACGGTTGGCGCTGGCGGCTCAACGGCCAGGTCGTGGCGGTTACCGGTACGCTGGAAGTTACCTGCTTTGTCACCGATAAACGGACGCGCAATAACACGGCCAATGTTGTAGCCGCCTTCGGTCAGCTCTTCACGGGCGATTTCACACAGCTCGTAAAGTTTATCCAGGCCATAAGTCTCTTCGTGGCAGGCGATCTGGAACACGGAGTCAGCAGAGGTGTAGAAAATCGGCTTGCCGGTTTTCATGTGCTCTTCACCGAGTTCATCCAGGATCACGGTACCGGAAGAGTGGCAGTTACCGAGGTAACCCGGCAGGTTGGCGCGCTTAACCAGTTTGTCGAGCAACGCCTGCGGGAAGCTGTTCTGGTGATCGGAGAAGTAGCCCCAGTCAAACAGAACCGGCACACCGGCAATTTCCCAGTGACCAGACGGGGTATCTTTACCGGAAGAGAGCTCATGCGCCCAGGCGTACGCGCCCACCACTTCCGCGTTAGCATCCATACCGGCTGCAATCTTACCGGTAGAACCTTCGTGCGCTTTCACCAGACCCATACGCGTCAGGTTTGGCAGAGTCAGAGGGCCTTTACGACCGTTGTCCGCTTCGCCTTTGGCACAGGCTTCAGCGATGTGACCCATCGTATCGGCACCCACGTCACCAAAACGTTCTGCATCTTCTGTCGCGCCGATGCCGAAGGAGTCCAGCACCATAATAAATGCACGTTTCATAATTGTTCTCCGTACGTAGTGCTCAAAAGTAAGTGATCAGATCAGTATACTGCTATTCGGTAATACGACGATAGACCGTTGGTGTGCTTTCTGGTGCTTTATTGTCGAGCTGGATGGCGGCTTTCACGGCTTTTGCCGCTTCTTGCCAGCTGCTTTCATCTTTCGCGTGGATCACCGCCAGTGGGCGTTGTCCGTCGACGCTGTCACCCAGGCGGGCCATATCGGTAAAACCGACGCTGTAATCAATGGTGTCCGACGCCTGACGACGACCACCGCCCATTGAGACCACCGCCATGCCGAGCGCACGGGTGTCCATCGCAGAAACAAACCCAGCGGTATCAGCATAAACGGCTTTGCTGAGCGTCGCGGTTGGCAGGTATTTTGCGTAGTTTTCCACGAAATCAGCCGGGCCTTTCTGCGCGGCAACCATACGGCCAAAGATCTCTGCCGCTTTACCGTTGTCCAGTACCGCCTGCAGTTTCACGCGCGCGTCTGCGTCGTCTTTGGCGAGTTTGCCGGAGATAAGCATCTCCACGCACAGTGCCATTGTCACGTCGAACAGGCACGGGTTACGGTATTCACCGGTCAGGAATTGCACGGCTTCACGCACTTCAACGGCGTTACCGGCGCTGGAAGCCAGCACCTGGTTCATATCGGTCAGCAGTGCAGTGGTACGCACGCCCGCACCGTTGGAAACACCAACGATAGCCTCGGCCAGTGCAGCAGAAAGTTCATACGTTGGCATAAACGCGCCGCTGCCCACTTTCACGTCCATCACCAGCGCATCCAGACCTTCCGCCAGCTTTTTCGCCAGAATCGAGGCGGTGATCAGCGGGATGGAGTCAACGGTTGCGGTGATATCGCGGGTAGCGTAGAAACGCTTGTCTGCCGGAGCAAGAGAGCTGGTCTGGCCGATAATCGCCACACCCACATCTTTAATAATATCGCGGAAGCGGTTGTCATCCGGGAAGATATCGAAGCCCGGAATGGCTTCCAGTTTATCGAGCGTACCGCCAGTGTGTCCCAGGCCACGCCCGGAGATCATCGGAATGTAACCCCCGCAGGCCGCGACCATTGGGCCAAGCATCAGCGAGGTTACGTCACCCACACCACCGGTGGAATGTTTATCTACAATCGGACCATTGAGGTCGAGGCTTTTCCAGTCCAGAACGGTTCCTGAATCTCGCATCGCCATGGTCAGCGATACACGCTCAGGCATCGACATATCGTGGAAGAAAATGGTCATCGCCAGAGCAGCAATTTGCCCTTCAGAGATGGTGTTATCACGAATACCATTGATAAAGAAGCGGATTTCTTCATCGCTTAATGCATGACCATCACGTTTTTTACGAATAATTTCTTGTGCGAGAAACACGGTAACCTCCCGAAGTAGGCCGGGCTCGCTACGCGCCACCCGGCATTTCAAATCTTAGTAGCTGCTTGCGCTCTTACCGTCGCCGTGACCCAGCGCCTTCAGCAGGCTTGCCAGCAGGCTGGATGCGCCAAAGCGGTAGTGACGGGAGTCCGCCCAGTCCGCACCGAACAACTCATCAGCAATCGCCAGGAACTGTTGCGCGTCTTCAGCGGTACGCACGCCACCAGCTGGTTTGAAACCAACGGTTTTGGACACGCCCATATCACGGATCACTTCCATCATGATGCGTGCGCTTTCCGGGGTAGCGTTAACCGGCACTTTACCGGTAGACGTTTTGATGAAATCCGCACCGGCTTTGATGGAGATTTCAGACGCTTTACGAATCAGCGCCTCTTCTTTCAGTTCACCGGTTTCGATGATGACTTTAAGCAGCACGTTTGCCGCAGCACACGCGTCTTTACAGGCTTTCACCAGGTCGAAACCAATCTTCTCGTTGCCCGCGATCAGTGCGCGATACGGGAACACCACGTCAACTTCATCAGCACCGTAGGCAATGGCCGCGCGGGTTTCTGCCAGCGCAATGTCGATATCGTCGTTGCCGTGCGGGAAGTTAGTCACGGTAGCAATACGCACGTCCGGCGTGCCCTGCTCTTTCAGAGTCTTACGTGCAATCGGGATAAAACGCGGGTAAATACAGATGGCTGCGGTATTACCGACGGGCGTTTTCGCCTGATGGCACAGGGCGATGACTTTCTCATTGGTGTCGTCATCGTTCAGGGTGGTCAGGTCCATCAGTTTCAACGCGCGCAGGCTGCTTGCAGTTAAATCGGTCATAACATTCTCCAACGGCATTGCCGTATAAATTTACCTTGCGGGTCTGTGAGTATTCTAACATTCACCCGCACTTACACTTCGACATTCATCACAGTTAATGAAAACTGCGTACAAATTTGCATTACTGTAATGAGATCAACTTCAAACTTTAGTTCGCTAATTGCTGACTAAAGCAGCGATTACCCCTGTCGGATCAAAGGCCCTGACGGGATGGCTTCCTACAATCCGTTCATCATCCGCAGAACAATAGCAGAACAATAAAGGAAGCGAATATGTCCCACGCCGGCCCCGACGCCCTGCAACAACGTTGTCAGAACATTGTGACAAGCCCGGTATTAACCCCGGAGCAAAAGCGGCATTTTCTGGCGCTGGAAGCGGAGAACAATCTCCCCTATCCAGACCTGCCTCAGGCTGCCCGTGCCGCACTGGACGAGGGCGTTATCTGCGACATGTTCGAAGGCCATGCGCCTTACAAACCCCGTTACGTCCTGCCGGATTACGCAAAATTTTTGGCTAACGGCTCGGAATGGCTGGAGCTGGAAGGGGCAAAAGATCTTGATGATGCCCTCTCGCTGTTAACCATCCTGTATCACCATGTGCCATCCGTCACATCAATGCCGGTCTACCTGGGACAACTCGATGCGTTACTGGATCCGTATGTTAGAATTCTAACACAAGAAGAAATCGATGTTCGAATAAAACGTTTCTGGCGTTACCTCGACAGAACGCTACCTGATGCTTTTATGCATGCCAACATCGGCCCGGCGGACACCCCCATCACGCGTGCCATCCTGCGCGCGGATGCAGAACTGAAGCAGGCTGCACCCAATCTGACCTTTATTTATGACCCGGATGTCACGCCCGACACTCTGCTGCTGAGCGTGGCAAAAAACATTTGTGAATGCAGTAAACCACATGTTTCTAATGGCCCAGTAAATGATAAAATTTTCACAAAAGGCCGCTATGGTGTGGTGAGTTGTTACAACTCCCTGCCGCTCGCAGGCGGTGGCAGCACTCTGGTACGCCTCAACCTGAAGGCGATTGCTGAACGCAGCCATTCCCCTGAAGACTTCTTCACCCGCACGTTGCCGCACTACTGCCAGCAACAGATAGCCATCATTGATGCGCGTTGCACGTTCCTGTATGAAAAATCCGGCTTCTTTGAGAATAGCTTCCTGGTCAAAGAGGGGCTGATTGATAGCGATCGTTTCGTGCCAATGTTTGGCATGTACGGTCTGGCTGAAGCGGTGAACCTGCTTTGTGAGAAAGGCGGTATCAAAGGTCGTTACGGTAAGGATGAGCAGGCCAACGCACTGGGCTATCGCATTAGCGAGCAGCTCTCGGCGTTTGTTGAAAACACCCCGGTGAAATACGGCTGGAAACAGCGCGCGCTCCTGCATGCACAGTCGGGGATCAGTTCCGACTCAGGCACCACGCCGGGCGCACGTCTGCCTTACGGTGATGAACCCGATCCCATCAGCCACCTGCTGGCCGTAGCACCGCACCATCAACACTACACGTCCGGGATCAGCGATATTCTGACGCTGGAAGAGACGGTAAAACGTAACCCGCAGGCGGTCGTACAGCTTTGTCTGGGGGCGTTTAACGCGGGTATGCGCGAATTTACCGCCAACGTCGCCGGTAACGATCTGGTGCGCGTTACCGGCTATATGGTGCGCCTGTCGGATCTGGAAAAATACCGCGAAGCCGGGTCGCGCACGAACACGACGTGGCTTGGCGAGGAGGCCGCGCGAAATACCCGCATTCTGGAACGTCAGCCACGCGTGATAAGCCATGAACAGCAGATGCGCTTTAGTTAGTCAGGTTATTCCCTTCTCCTGTGTGGACGGTCCAGGCAGCCGCCTGGCGCTGTTCCTGCAGGGCTGCAACCTGCGCTGCAAAACCTGCCACAACCCGTGGACAATCGGTCGCTGCAACGACTGCGGTGATTGCGTCCCCCATTGCCCGCACGATGCGCTGAACATTCAGGCCGGACGCGTCTGGTGGCAGGAGAGCCACTGCCAGCAGTGCGATACCTGCCTGCATTTATGCCAGCAACAGGCGACACCCATGGCGCACCGCTTCAGCGTGAAAGAGATCCTCACGCAAATTCACAAAGCAGCACCGTTTATAGAGGGGGTTACCGTAAGTGGCGGCGAAGCCACCACGCAGCTGCCGTTTTTAATCGCCCTTTTCTCGGCGATCAAAACCGATCCCGCGCTACGTCATTTAACCTGTCTGGTGGACAGTAATGGTCTGTTAGGGGAAACCGGCTGGCAAAAACTGCTGCCGGTGTTTGACGGTGCCATGCTGGATCTGAAAGCCTGGGGAAATGAGCATCACCGCTTCCTGACCGGGCGTGAAAACCCGCAGATCAAACACAGCATCCGCTGGCTGGCGCAACATCAACGGTTAACGGAACTGCGGCTGCTGGTGATCCCGGATCAGTGTGATTATCTGGAACATCTCAAACCGCTGATCGTCTTTATCCGTTCTCTGGGGGATGTCCCGGTGCGGATCAATGCCTTTCACGCACAGGGGGTTTACGGTGAGGCTGCGTCATGGCGCAGCGCCACGCCGGACGACGTTGAACCGCTGGCACTGGCGCTGGAAAAACAAAAGATTACGGTGATCCGCCCGGCGCTTTATCTATAGTGTGACGCCAAAGAGTGAACGGGTATTCTCAAGCAACACCCCGGCAATGAGCGCTTCTGGCTCCTCACGCAGCTCGCACAGCGTGGTAAACACACGCGCCGCCTGCTCCGGGCGATTAGGCTGTCCCTGAAAACCGTTGAGTGGCATATCGGGGGCATCCGTTTCCAGTAACAACGCTGACAGCGGCAATTGTGCCATCACCTCCCGGGTTTTGCTGGCACGCGGGTAGGTAATTGTCCCGCCAACGCCAATTTTATAACCCAGTTCAATAAACCGCTGTGCCTGTTGCAGGCTACCAGAAAAACCATGCACAATGCCCGTTCGCGGCAGATCGATACGTTTCAGATGCATTGCCAGTTTGTCATGGGTACGTCTGGAATGGAGGATCACCGGCAGATCGTGGCGTTTTGCCAGCCTGAGCTGTGCATCCAGGAGAGCCTGCTGGCGCTCAAACTGCGGATCATCGCGCCAGAGATCGAGCCCGATCTCACCGATGGCGACGAGTTTGTTCCCGGCGGTTTGCAAAACCACATCCAGCTTCTCAATATGCTCATCAAGATGACGCTCAATAACTATCGGATGCAGCCCAAGTGCAGCATATATGGCGCGATGGTGCTGAGCGAGGTTAAGAACACGCTCAAAATTAGCCGCTTCGATCGCAGGTACAATGATCGCCTGAACGCCTGCTTCGGCGGCTCTCGCAATGCTTTGTTCTTCATCACCCGTAAACGGCGGAAAATCAAAGTGGCAATGGGTGTCGACAAAGCAGTGCATCACGCCAGATCCTCGCTATCAAATTGTGCCTCATTCGCTGCGCCTGGCTGGCGAGGTGATAATCCATTTATGCTCCTCCAGCCCGTGGTCATGTTCAGACACAGTAACGCACATCCCCACGGGTACTCAAATGAGAAAAAGCCAGTCGCAAGGACTGGCTTCAGTGTCGCTGTCAGAGTGATGCATAGCTATGGACGGCGACGTCCAGTAAACAGGCTGACCAGGAACAGGATAATGCCGACGACAAAGACAATTTTCGCCGCACCCGCTGCCGTCCCCGCCAGACCACCAAAGCCCAGCGCGGCGGCAATTAACGCGATAACCAGAAATATAATGCCCCAACGAAACATAAGCCTCTCCTTTACCATAGTTAATGTCGGCCGCTAAGCATGAGCGCTCAGGCTACTCACCGGCGTTTTTCCAGGTGTAGTTCTTATTTCGCCCTCAGGCCTCAGCCAGACGGGCGAATTGTGCTCATTTACTTCGTCTTCAGATCGTTGTTGACGCTCTTCACACCCTCAACGGCTTTCGCAATGGATACGGCATGTTCAGCCTGAGCCTGACTCTCGACAACACCACTCAGGGTGACAACTTTATTGTCGGTTTTAACGGAAATACCAGCGCTCTTGATATTTTTATCATCCACCAGCGCAGCTTTCACTTTTGCTGTAATTGAGCTGTCATCCATGAAATTACCGACTTTATTCAGAGAGCTATCGATTTTTTCCCCTGCGCTATTTGCGGTGGACTGCACGTTATCCATTGTGTTGGTTTCCGCGAGGACAGAACTGCTCACGAGGATGCTACCCAATGTGACCGCCAGCAGAGTTTTCGAAATCTTCAGTCTTGTCATATTCATCGATATATTCCTGTGTTTTACCCGTTATTTGGGCGACATATTTTCCTTACAGACAGATTGATATATTGCGAATAAACACCCAGATAAAATAGCGAACCAGAAAATATATTCTGAATAGTTAATTCATCCACATTCGGTGCTAAACACTGAGTTAAATATAGATCACTATCCCTGTGTCGCATTCAGAATAGGTCAAAAAACGAGCGACACTCAGGAAAATGCGATGATTTAAGAACATTCCGCAAGGGATTAATAAGACTGGATTTAAAGAAGAGCACGGTGGCTGCCGTGCTCTGAGAGGAGATTAGTGTTCGCGCGTTTTGCGGAACTGCACGTCAGGATAACGTTCCTGCGTCAGGTTCAGGTTCACCATTGTCGGCGCGATATAGGTCAGGTTATCACCGCCATCCAGCGCCAGCTGAATTTCGTTCTTACGCTTAAATTCTTCGAATTTCTTCACGTCAGAACACTCAACCCAGCGCGCCGTGGCCACGTTGACTGATTCGTAAATCGCTTCGACGTTGTACTCGCTTTTCAGACGCGCAACGACCACGTCGAACTGCAGCACACCGACTGCGCCCACGATCAGATCGTTGTTGGCAATCGGACGGAACACCTGTACAGCACCCTCTTCGGAGAGCTGTACCAGCCCTTTCAGCAGCTGTTTCTGCTTCAGCGGATCGCGCAGGCGAATACGACGGAACAGCTCCGGTGCGAAGTTCGGAATACCGGTGAACTTCATCATCTCACCCTGGGTGAACGTATCACCGATCTGGATGGTACCGTAGTTGTGCAGGCCGATGATGTCACCCGGATACGCTTCTTCAACGTGGGAACGGTCGCCCGCCATAAAGGTCAGTGCGTCGGAGATCACCACGTCTTTACCGATACGCACCTGGCGCAGCTTCATGCCCTTTTCATACTTACCGGACACCACGCGCATGAACGCTACGCGGTCACGGTGTTTCGGGTCCATGTTGGCCTGAATTTTAAAGACGAAGCCAGTGAATTTTTCTTCCTGTGCTTCCACTTCACGGGTGTCGGTTTTACGCGGCATCGGGCGTGGTGCCCACTCAATCAGACCGTCCAGCATATGGTCAACGCCGAAGTTACCCAGTGCGGTACCGAAGAAGACCGGTGTAATTTCGCCACTCAGGAACAGCTCTTTGTCGAACTCATGAGACGCCCCCTTCACCAGCTCCAGCTCGTCACGCAGCTGCGCGGCCAGCTCTTCACCGACTGCCGTGTCCAGATCCGGGTTATCCAGACCTTTTACAATGCGCACTTCCTGAATGGTGTGGCCTTTACCGGTCTGGTACAGGTAGGTTTCGTCTTTATAGAGATGGTAAACGCCCTTGAACAGCTTACCGCAGCCAATCGGCCAGGTGATCGGCGCACAGGCGATCTTCAGCTCGTTTTCCACTTCATCCATCAGCTCCATCGGGTCGCGGATGTCACGGTCGAGTTTGTTCATGAAGGTGAGGATCGGCGTATCGCGCAGACGGGTGACTTCCATCAGCTTACGGGTACGATCTTCTACACCTTTCGCGGCGTCGATCACCATCAGACAGCAGTCTACCGCCGTCAGGGTACGGTAGGTATCCTCGGAGAAGTCTTCGTGGCCCGGGGTATCCAGCAGGTTTACCAGGCAGTCGTGATACGGAAACTGCATCACGGAAGTGGTAATTGAAATACCACGCTGCTTTTCCATCTCCATCCAGTCGGATTTTGCATGCTGGCTGGAGCCACGGCCTTTTACGGTACCGGCGGTCTGGATCGCCTGTCCGAACAGCAACACCTTCTCGGTGATGGTCGTTTTACCGGCATCCGGGTGCGAAATAATGGCAAAAGTGCGGCGTTTGGCCACCTCTTGCAGATAAGGAGACAACGTCATAATCAAATCTTCTTATGTAAGCGCGACAGCAGGCCGCGCATCATGGAATACGAAAAATGCGGCTATTTTACCCATCAATGGGGGGCAGGCAATCATTGTTTACACAGGAGCTGCTCCAGTTCGTTCAATGACGTGACGGTCCAGGTCGGCTCGATCCCTTCCGGCTGCGCGCGGCCATGCGCGTTCAGCCAGACGGTCGACAGACCTGAGTTCATGCCGCCAAGAATGTCTGATTCGGCAGTATCGCCGACCATCAGTACACGCTCACGGTCAGGATTACCCGCTTGTTCAAGCGCATAATCAAAAATACGCGGATCAGGTTTTGGCACGCCGACCTCTTCCGAGATCACCAGTGCGTCGAAATGATCGCGCAGGCCGGTGCGCTCAAGACGGCTCTGCTGCAGCGCGGTAAAACCATTGGTGATGATCCCAAGCTTCGCCTTTCCTTTCAGCGAATCCAGCAGGGAAACCGCCCCTGGCAGCGGTGCGCAAATCTCGGCCATCGCGTTCAGGAACGCGTCGTTCAGCAAACCCGGGCTGACGTTTAACCGCTCCGCCCATGCATCAAAGCGCTGGTGCTGCAGCTGTAACGCGGTGATGGCACCGTTCTGGTAATCCACCCACAGCGGTTTGTTTACCGCCTGATAGTCCTGAAAATCTTCAGCGGTGAAGGTGACGCTATAATCCAGAAACATCCGCTGCAGGCCACCGAATGCGTCAAACGTGAACAGCGTTTCGTCGGCATCAAAGAAAATCCAGTCCCATTTCATCGTTACAACCTTATTTTAGTTATCCAAGCGGCAAAGCCATAATAATGGCGTCTTCACGTCCCTCTGCGGTGGGGTAGTAGTTACGGCGGATTGTCGCCTCGTTAAAGCCTAAGCTTTCGTAGAGTGCGATGGCGGCGACATTCGATGCACGCACTTCCAGCCACAGGGTGAAAACGTCACGGATTTCCAGCTCGCGGATGAGATGCTCAAGCAGTTCCCTGCCCAGCCCACGACGCTGAAACGCAGGATCAACGGCGATATTAAACAGCGTTG
Source organism: Enterobacter sp. RHBSTW-00901 (assembly GCF_014103115.1). Lineage (NCBI taxonomy): Bacteria > Pseudomonadati > Pseudomonadota > Gammaproteobacteria > Enterobacterales > Enterobacteriaceae > Enterobacter > Enterobacter sp. RHBSTW-00901. The sequence goes on along the minus strand of NZ_JABXPB010000001.1, from coordinate 3,545,290 downwards.
CCTCATCAAGGACGACCTGAGTAATCGCAAACGCGGCCATTGTGCCGTCAACATCCAGGCGGTAGTTCAGGTACCGTTCACCCTGGTTGCTGGCGAACGTTTTTTCGCTCCACGGAAATGCGTGGGCGCGTGTTTCAATCGCGAACGCTGTTGTCAGGTCAGGCGTCGTGAGGGAAGAAATCGTGTTCATATTCGCAGATTTGTTGCCATAGCGCGCGGCGCGCGTTTGGGTTGGCTTTCAGTTCTTCCAGCGCGGGCGAGCTGATCTGGCTCCCCTGGAGGGTGCTCTCGTCTGGCTCCCCCATTCGCCAGCTATTGCAGCGACTGTCAGGAGGGAGCATCGCGACCCGCTCTGGCGTCAGCTGTAAAACCTGATCGGAGGTCAGCTTCAGGCTACGAAGGACATCATCGATAAGGGGTTCATTCAGGGCAGGCAGTTCTTCCGCCACCATCACCAGGCGCACGTGCGCAGGGATGGAGATCGCGATTTCACCCTGCAACGCCGTCGGGCGACGCAAGGCCCACTGGGTAATGCCCAGTTGCTGCAACTGCCAGTCTCGTCGGGATGTCATAGCGAAAACTCCTGTCTCTCAGGCGCGCAAATATAGCAAATGTGTCGAAAGTGCGCCATCTACCTACTATAATCCCCGCCTGAGTTTATTGAGGAACAATTCATGTCTGCATTTACCCCGGCAAGTGAAGTCTTGCTGCGCCACAGTGATGATTTCGAACAAAGCCGTATTCTGTTTGCCGGAGATATGCAGGATGACCTGCCTGCGCGTTTCGACTGTGCTGAAAGCCGTGCCCACACCCAATATTACCACCACTGGCAGGTGTTGAGCCGCCAGATGGGCGAGCGCGCGCGCTTTAGCCTGGTGGCAGAGCAGAGCGATGTTGCCAACTGCGATACGCTGATTTATTACTGGCCGAAGAACAAACCGGAAGCCCAGTTCCAGCTGATGAACCTGCTCTCCCTGCTGCCGGTCGGTTGCGACATCTTCGTTGTCGGTGAGAACCGCAGCGGCGTGCGTAGCGCAGAGCAGATGCTCGAAGAGTATGCCCCGCTGAACAAAGTCGACAGCGCCCGTCGCTGCGGCCTGTACCACGGTCGCCTGGAAAAACAGCCATCGTTTGATGCAGATAAATTCTGGGGCGAATATCAGCTTGACGGTCTGACCATCAAAACCCTGCCGGGCGTCTTCAGCCGCGACGGTCTGGATGTTGGCAGTAAGCTGCTGCTGTCCACCCTGACGCCGCACACCAAAGGCAAAGTGCTGGACGTGGGTTGTGGTGCGGGCGTACTGGCGACAGTACTTGCCAGCCACTCGCCAAAAGTGCGTTTAACGCTGTGTGATGTCAGTGCTCCAGCGGTGGAAGCCAGCCGCGCAACGCTTGCGGCCAACGGCATTGAAGGCGAAGTGATGGCCAGCAACGTCTTCTCTGATGTGACTGGTCGCTTTGACATGATTATCTCTAACCCACCGTTCCACGACGGGATGGAGACCAGCCTTGAGGCGGCGCAAACGCTGATCCGTGGTGCAGTCCGTCACCTCAACAGCGGCGGCGAGTTGCGTATCGTCGCGAACGCCTTCCTGGCGTACCCGAAAGTGCTGGATGAAACCTTTGGCTTCCACGAAGTGATCGCCCAGACCGGCCGCTTTAAGGTTTACCGCACCGTGATGACACGTCAGGCGAAAAAATAATTCGTCATGTTTGTTTGCCGGATAAGCGCCAGCGCCATCCGGCAAACAGGCGTCTCTGTTCCGACCATTTTTGCAGCAATCAATAAAAGGTGCGCACTTTTCAGTTGACGTAAAGCTGAAAACATCTAGAATGCGCCTCCGTGGTTACGATACTTTTACAGTATCGATGGTATGCGAAGGTGGCGGAATTGGTAGACGCGCTAGCTTCAGGTGTTAGTGTCCTTACGGATGTGGGGGTTCGAGTCCCCCCCCTCGCACCATAAATCACGTTGATATTGCTCGCACTGGGCGAAGGTGGCGGAATTGGTAGACGCGCTAGCTTCAGGTGTTAGTGTCCTTAGGATGTGGGGGTTCGAGTCCCCCCCCTCGCACCAACGAGGCGATATCAAAAAAGTAAGATGACTGTGCGAAGGTGGCGGAATTGGTAGACGCGCTAGCTTCAGGTGTTAGTGTCCTTAGGATGTGGGGGTTCGAGTCCCCCCCCTCGCACCAATTATCTTACATCCCTTCTGTTGTACCTCTTCTTTTTCCCTGTTATTTCAAACTCATCAGTATCACCAGAATTCCACTGACCAGCGCAACGCATGATGGCAGCAACACAAAGTGCCGTAACTGCTTATGCCAGATCATTGCCGACGTCACCAACAACCCCGAAACAATGATGGCTTTCCAGGTCTCAATGGAGAGATCGGCAAACATCAGACCGCCCAGAATCACCCCCGGTAGCAGTACACCCCAACCACTTCCCAGCGCCCTGTTCAACATGCTTTACCCTTTCATACTGATAATGATAACCAATATCATATGGTAATAATTATCATATGTCAGCATGCATAATTAAAATCAATCGCCCTTTACCTTTCCTGTAATGACAGGAAATGCCTAAGGTGATAAATTGCTCACCTGTTAACTACCTATAAAGATTTTCTGATAATTATTTTTCGATTTACTTTGCATTCACTATTCAAAAACAACACCTATTCATCTGTTTTAATTAAATTTTAATAAAAACGTACTACTATGACATCACAATCCTGGCGGTCTTTGGTCAATAGCAAATATCAATTATCTTTACGTTTATTTTTATTCCTGAACGCTACCTCAGCCGTGTTCTCGGTAACAAACCCGCTCTATTCTGTCCCTCAGTTTCCGATGCCCCTGTTCGCTATTTTTGCAATCAGTAGTGGATTACTCCTCTGGCACTGGAAAAACAGAACCCGGAAAGTCAATATTTCTGTCGTTTCCTCGATCTTCGGTTCTTTATGGGCCTGGCAAATTGTCTCGAAATTTTTGTTAATTACGCACGATCAGCTGACATATTTGATCATGGCGTTATTAACAGTACTTTTTATCGGTTCACTGTCATTTGCCAGCAATATCAAAGCATTTATTCTGCATTCCTTACCCGCCTTTATTGCCTGCCTGTGGTTAAGCAATCATGAAAACTGGCTGAGAATGACCTACTCCTTCGCACTGCCTGTGGTGGCGATTGGTATTCACAATATTCTGCAAAGACGTAACGACCATTTCGCTCAGGAGCTGCTCTCCCGGTTACTGGAAGAACGAGAAACGCTTACCGATCTCAGTATGATGGATCCGCTTACCGGCCTGTATAACCGTCGTGGCCTGCAAAGCCGGCTGGAGAACCTGCCGACGGTAGAAAACGGCGAGCACTTTGTCCTGCTGTTGGATATCGACCACTTCAAGGCCTACAACGACCACTATGGCCATATGATGGGCGACCAGGCGCTGATCCGGGTCTCTGCGGCAATCCGTAATGCCGTGCGTTCACGTGATATTGTCGCGCGTTTTGGTGGTGAGGAGTTTATGGTACTGCTGACCAACATCTCGCTTGAACATGCCCGTCTGACGGCAGAGCGGATCCGCCAGAAAGTTTACGATTTAAAAATCCCGCATATGTTCAACGAAAGTGTCGCCACCAACGTCACCATCAGTATTGGCATTGCCATTTTTGAGGGTGACGACGTTGAAAGCGCGCTGGAAAAAGCGGATAAAGCCCTCTACGAAGCGAAGCATATGGGACGTAATAACATCCTGTTCAGCGAAGAGATGCAGACAACATAAGGACGGGAACCGGAAAGGTCGGCATGAATAATAACGGCTTCTCCGGTGAGAAGGGTAAACACGCAAAACGGCAACCTCCGGTTGCCGTTTTGCTTTGACCTATGCAACCTGCTGGTTTTCCTCTTCAGCATTACGCTGCGCTTCTTCAGCCTCCTGTTCCAGCAACTGCTTCTCGTACACTTTAAAGAACGGGAAGTAGATTATTGCCGATACGCAGGCCAGCACCACCACCAGGATGGCTGCGCGGAAATCCCAACCCAGTGCCCATGCGGCACCCACTGGGGCAGGAGCCGTCCACGGCACGACAGAGATCACGCGGCTAATCAGATCAAACTTCATCGCTGACCAGGCCAGCACGGCATTGACCATAGGGGCCAGCAGGAAAGGAATAAAGAACACAGGGTTCATCACAATCGGGGTGCCGAAAATGACAGGCTCATTGATGTTAAAGATGCTTGGCACCACGCTCAGACGGCCAATTGAGCGCAAATGTGCAGAGCGGCTGCGCAGATAGCAGAACACCAGCCCCATCGTAGCTCCCGAACCCCCAATCACAATAAAGAACGTCCAGAACGCTTCCATAAAGATATGTGGCAGAGGCTGGCTGGCCGCCAGCGCGGTCTGGTTTGCCCCCAGGTTGGTCAGCCAGAACATCTGCAGCATTCCGGAGACAATAGCTGCACCGTGGATCCCCGCAAACCACAGCAGATGGCCAATCAACACCGCCAGCAGGATCGCAGGCAGGGAGTCTGCCGCAGAAACCAGCGGTTTAAAGACAGACATAATGGCCTGTGGGATCAGCATGCCAAACTCAGACTGAATCAGCAGACTCAGCGGATAGAGCGTCAGCACCACCACCAGTACCGGGATCAGCAGATCAAAGGAGTTTTTGATCATCGGTGGTACCTGGTCAGGCAGACGAATACCAATGTTGTGCGCTTTCAGGAACCGCATCATCTCTACGCAGTAGATTGCCACCAGAATGGCGGTAAAGATCCCCGTCCCCCCCAGGCTGTCTACAGGCAGAGTGCCTTTGGTTTTTGGCGCTGCGACCAGCAGAAATGCCATGAGCGACAGCATTGCGCACATGAACGGATCTAACTGATACGACTTAACATAGTGTTTGCCCAGGTTATAGGCGATGGCCGCACAGATATAGATAGACATCACCCCCATCGTCATATCAAACGGCGTCAGGATCTGGCCTTCGAATTGCTTCGCCATATCCAGCCAGGCGCGCGCGAAGCCCCAGGTGGTATCTGGCGAAAACGGTGGGTAAGCAAACACTAACAAGAATGATCCTACAATCATGAACGGCATCGCGGAGATGAACCCATCCCGGATAGCCATAACATGACGCTGGGAGGAGATCCGCCCGGCTATCGGGCTAACGTAATTCTCAACAAATCGGAATATCAGGTTAAACGCAGCGTGGTTGGCAGACATAGCAGATCTCCTGTCAGACGTTCGTTACAGGCGCATCCACGCCACACGTTAATCCATAAATCAGCTTCACAACCTTGCTGGCTTGTGTACCAGCGGTACTGCTCAGACAGAATGGTTTCATAATTTGCTCTTATTATTGGATACAGGGGACGTTACGTACTCAGTATTAATCTCTCACGCACGCTCCGCAACCGGTTACTGTAACCGGTTTCTGTGAATGTGAAGGCGATCCAGAAATCAGCCATACGGGATATTTGTTACTTAAGAGATATTTACAGAGCATAATTTCTTATGACAGATTACGCAGGATATTTGTCAGGAGGAAACAATGAGTTTGCAGTCTGTACAGCAGTTTTTTGCCGACAACGCTCCGGATATAGAGGTCATAGAACTTAGCCAGAGTACCGCCACCGTTGCACTGGCCGCGGCTGCCCATCGCGTTGAGCCGGGGCAAATTGCCAAGACGCTGTCATTAAAGGTCAAAAATGAGGTGATTCTGGTGGTCGCGAAAGGTGATGCACGTCTGGATAACAAAAAACTGAAAGACACCTTTGGTGCGAAAGCACGCATGCTCAGTAGTGATGAGGTGGTCACCATCACCGGCCATCCTGTTGGCGGCGTATGCCCGTTCGGGCTGGAAAACCAGCTGTCGGTGTACTGTGATATTTCCTTAAAACAATACGCTGAAGTGCTCCCCGCTGCCGGTGCAATCCACAGTGCTGTGCGCATTTCACCTGAGCGGATGGCTGAGCTGACATCCGCCAGGTGGGTCGATGTCTGCATTTGATCGTTGCGCCAGAGCGTATCTGGCGCATCCACACCAGGTTATGAGAATACTGGCGTGCTTAACACAGAGCCTCGAGTATCTCTGGCCGGAAGATGAGTCAAAATGTCCGCCGCGTCCAGTAGCCCTACATCTGAATTAACCCCCAGCTTCACCATCGCGTTAAACTTATGCGCCCGGATGGTTTTAATATTACGTTCAAGCTGTGTCGCGATTTCAGGGATGGAATACCCGAAAGACATATAACGCAAAATCGCGCGCTCCGTTGGGCTTAACATCCTGCTCTGGCTCACATACCAGTGGTTCAGTACATTGTCATTGATTCGATGTGTTTCACTTAGCAACGCAAGCAACTCCGCCTGCAGGTGGCTAAGCGACACCGCCTTACTAATAATGCCATGAAGGCGTGAAGGCGAAAGATGGCCAATCAACCGCGCTTCCATCTCATCAGATGCCAGTATAATCCGCTGGATGTCACTATGAGTAAACGCAAGATCCCGCAGACAGGCCAGACAGTTACGACGCTCCTCTCGCGCATCAGACAGTGAATAAATCACCGAGAAAAAGGAGATGTGAGGAAGTGCCGCCTTAAAACTGTCGAACTGGGTAAACAGGTGCAACTGATAATGGCTGAGCTCAGGCATCGCAAAGAGATGCTGCAGCCCAACCGCACTCATTGCGCAATTTTCGATGACAGCGATATGTCTTGCTGTAACGGTCTTTTCCATTCCTCATACTCTCCATAGGCTGACATTAAACTCAGCTCTCTCATTCCCTGTGTACTGCTGATCCAGGCGTACATATCGGCATTACTACGTAGTGACAACCGGCGCATCGCACTATTTTTCTGCGCACTAATCGTTTTGTTGCTCTTCTTGAGCAGTGTGGCAATTTGGTTAATTCCCCAACCTTTACCTAACAGGCGCAATACTTTGCGTTCGGAGTGTGTGAGCGCAATAAAGTGTTCGTCTTCATCTTCAGAGCCTGGTGATTCTGCCAGTAATAACGTCTGGCTTATCCGCTCCGCCCGATCGCTACCTGCACGAATAGCGTTAATCACGCCTTCAATCGGCTCCATATCAGAAAGTAACGTACTTTCCGGACGCATAAGCAGCTCAACAGCAATCGGATAAAGAGGACGGGAGACTAAAAAAATCCAGTGAATACCCCGGTATTGGTTCAATAAACCGTAATACTCTTCCAGTAAGCCCCGGGGGTTGCCGTAATACCCTGAAACATCAGCAATAATGACGTCAGCACGGCGTAACTGAAGCAAGGTTAACTCTTGCAGTGAGCGGCAGTAGGTCAGCTCAAACTCAGGAAAATGACGTGCCATGACGCTACCCAACCCGTTTTGCATGACGGGTATCCTGCTAATCACCACTCCGTGTTTACCATTCAATGGCAACATAGACCCTCCGTGTCCATTTTTCATTTATCGGGTAATCTTTAGGTTTAACGTACATTCGCCCCTGAATGCACAACTGATTAATACACGCAGAAGATGGCAGATGTTATTGAATTAAGAAACGTCTAAAACAGTTATAATATCTCATAAAGATCAACTAAATTTAATTCAAACAACCTTAAAATAACGAAAATATAAAATTAGAAAAACTTAATATAAATGTTTTATATTTTGAGATTAAAGAATTCACAATATTAATGAATTAAGGCACGCACCGTGGCGCAAACCGGGTGACAACTGTTTGCACAAACCTTGATCTGACCCAGAGCACAAGACACCTCTCTTTGTGCTAAAAGTAAGCATTCAGTGCCATCAGGCAAGCATTCTTTCTTCTCTTCAGGGCAATACATGCAGGCAGATCAGTCAATGCAGCGTGCGATAACGCGGCTATGTATTCAGTGCGGACTTTTTCTCCTCCAGCATGGAGCGGAAAGCGCGCTGGTCGAGGAACTTTCTACGCGGCTGGGGCTGGCGATGGGTATGGATAGCGTTGAAAGCGCTATCTCATCAAACGCCATTGTGCTGACCACCATTAAAGACGGTCAGTGCCTGACCTCCACCCGTAAAAACCACGATCGCGGTATTAATATGCACGTTGTGACGGAGGTGCAGCATATCGTTATTCTTGCGGAGCACAAACTGCTCGACCTCAAGGAAATTGAGAAACGGTTTAACCAAATCAGGCCATTACGCTATCCACGTTGGCTGGTTGTGCTGATGGTGGGACTGTCATGCGCCTGTTTTTGTAAGCTCAATAAAGGTGGCTGGGACGGCGCACTCATCACGTTCTTCGCCAGCAGCCTCGCCATGTATGTCCGTCAGTTACTGACGCACCGGCAATTGCACCCACAAATTAACTTCTGCATTACCGCGTTTGTCGCCACCACGGTTTCAGGCTTGCTCCTGCGCCTGCCACAGTTTGCCGATACTCCCACCATTGCTATGGCCGCCAGCGTACTCCTGCTGGTACCAGGCTTTCCGTTAATTAACGCGGTTGCCGACATGTTTAAAGGACATATCAATACCGGTCTGGCTCGCTGGGCTATCGCCAGTTTACTTACGCTGGCCACCTGCATCGGTGTGGTCATGGCAATGACACTGTGGGGGTTACGCGGATGGGCGTGATAGATTTTCTGCTCGCACTGGCGCAGGACATGCTCCTGGCCGCCATTCCTGCCGTCGGATTTGCGATGGTATTTAACGTACCGCAACGTGCACTGCCGTGGTGTGCTCTGCTGGGTGCTATTGGTCACGGCTCGCGGATGTTGATGATGACGGCGGGCTTTAACATCGAATGGTCGACATTTATCGCCTCAATGCTGATTGGCAGCATTGGCATTCAGTGGTCACGCTGGTATCTGGCACATCCAAAAGTGTTCACCGTCGCAGCCGTTATCCCTATGTTCCCGGGCATCTCCGCCTATACGGCCATGATTTCAGCAGTAAAAATCAGTCACTTTGGCTACAGCGAGCCACAAATGATCCTCCTGCTGAGCAACTTTCTTAAGGCATCCTCCATTGTTGGAGCGCTCTCCATCGGGCTGTCGATCCCCGGTTTGTGGCTGTACCGCAAACGTCCACGCGTTTGAGAGTCGAGTTGTTTCGCTGCCGTGGGGATAATCTCGCCATTCCGCCTGGTGCTGAATGGCGCTCACCAATAAAATCGCTTGCAATTATATCGCGCACTACCTATATTCAATCCATGAATGCAAAAACGAACGACACCACCACCGCGCTTCTGCTGGATAACCAGCTCTGTTTTGCCCTCTATTCGGCAAATCTGGCGCTTAACAAGCTGTACCGGCAACTGCTGGCACCGCTAAACCTGACCTACCCGCAATACCTGGTGATGCTGGTGCTGTGGGAGCAGGATGACATTACGGTGTCGGACATTGGTGAACGGTTGTTTCTTGACTCCGCCACCCTGACGCCTTTGTTAAAACGTCTGGAAAGTGCCGGGCTGATAAACCGCCATCGTTCGCGTAAAGACGAGCGTCAGGTCGCGGTCACCCTGAGTGATGCGGGGCGCGCACTTCAGCAACAAGCGCTGGAAGTCCCTCACGCGGTGGGCTGTGCAGCACAATGTGACACTGACAGCATGCTGGCACTCAAGCAGCAGCTTGAACTTTTGCGACAACAGTTACAGCACGCGTAAGGCTATACTTTACGCGTATTTATTTATCCATATATATCGCACGCTATTTAATAGCGCACATAAACGTAAGATGAGGAACCTGCCATGTCTTTAGAAAAAGTTGTCTACACTGCCAAAGCCAAAGCAACCGGAGGCCGTGATGGCCGCGCCACCTCTTCCGATGGCGTCCTGGACGTTAAACTGGGTGTGCCAAAAGAGATGGGCGGCATGGGCGGTGAAGTCACCAACCCTGAACAGCTGTTTGCTGCGGGTTACTCTGCCTGCTTCCTGGGCGCAATGAAGTTTGTGGCCGCACGTGACAAATTCACTCTGCCAAAAGATGCCTTTATTGAAGGCGAAGTGGGGATTGGCCCGCTGCCAACCGGTTTTGGTATTGAAGCAAAACTGAACATCCACGTCGAAGGTATGGATCCTGCTGAAGCCAAAAAACTGGTGGATGCTGCGCACATTGTTTGCCCATACTCCAACGCCACCCGCGGTAATATCGACGTAACGCTGAACATTATCGCGTAATCCAGACCGATTCCCTCTCCCTGTGGGAGAGGGTTAGGGTGAGGCATCAACCCGCACTTTCCCCCTCCATTCCCTCCCCCGCTCTGTGCTACCATAAACCCATATCACGCCCGTAGTTATCAGCAGAGAAAGTGTTATGTCCTCCAGAATCCTGACCAACAGCGTCGCTGGCATTGATGCCTTTATGCGCGATCCCCGTGGCGTGTTGACCCATGCCGAAGGCGGTACGCTTGCCGTGTTTGCCGATAACGCTCCGGCGTTTTATGCAATTACACCGGAGCGTCTGGCGCAGCTTCTGGAGATTGAAGCGCGGTTGTCACGCCCGGCGAGCGATGTCACTCTGGATAACCAGTTCTTTGACGAACCGGGTCACGCCCCCGTGGCCATCCCGATGGGGAAATTTGCCCTGTACGCGGGCTGGCAGCCGGACGCCGATTTTCAGCGTCAGGCGGCGCTATGGGGCATTGCACTGACTCAGCCCGCAACCCCCGAAGAGCTGGCCGCGTTCACCGCCTGGTGGCAGGCAGAAGGCAAAGTATTCACCCATATTCAGTGGCAGCAAAAGCTCGCACGCAGCCTTCAAATCAACCGCGCCAGCAACGGCGGGCAACCTAAGCGCGATATCAACGCGTTTTCAGAACCGGATAAACAGATCCCCAACGGATTCCGAGGTGCGAAATGAAAAACGTCGGCGACCTGATGAAACGTCTGCAAAAAATGATGCCCGCTAACGTAAAACCCGCCTTTACCACGGGTGAAGAACTGCTGGCATGGCAAAAGGAACAGGGTGAGATCCGTGCAGCCGCCCTCGCCCGCGAAAACCGGGCGATGAAAATGCAGCGCACCTTTAATCGCTCCGGTATCCGTCCGCTACACCAGAACTGCTCTTTTGATAACTATAAGCTTGAGAGCAACGGGCAGATGAACGCTCTCGCCGCCGCACGTCAGTACGTGGATGAATTCGACGGCAACATCGCCAGCTTCATCTTTAGCGGCAAGCCAGGCACCGGGAAAAACCACCTTGCCGCCGCCATCTGCAACGAACTGCTGCTGCGCGGGAAATCCGTATTAATCATCACCGTGGCCGATATTATGTCCGCCATGAAAGACACCTTCAGCAACCGTGAAACCAGCGAAGAACAGCTGCTTAACGATCTGAGCAACGTCGATTTACTGGTCATCGACGAAATTGGCGTCCAGACTGAATCACGCTATGAAAAAGTGATCATTAACCAGATTGTCGATCGCCGCTCCTCTTCCAAACGCCCAACCGGCATGCTGACGAACCACAATATCGACGAGATGACCCGCTTACTGGGCGAACGCGTGATGGATCGCATGAAGCTCGGCAACAGTCTGTATGTCATCTTTGACTGGGAAAGTTATCGCAGCCGCGTCACCGGCAAAGAGTATTAGGATATTTCCAGGAAATGCAGGTGACCCGAAGGTATATACTGGAGCCACTTTCGGCCCGAAACGGACCTTTTTTGAGTAAGCCACTATGAAAAAAACTTTTCTTTTCAGCACACTGTTAGGCGCACTGCTGGTTACCGGCGCGGTGCAGGCTGCATCATGGCAGGATTCTCTGACCAGTGCCGCGAACGAACTCACCAAAGAGAGCAGCAGTTCTCAGGGCGGTCTGTCAGCGTCTTCCCTCACCAGCCTGTTAGGTGGCAGCACTCAGGGGCTGAGCGCGGGCACAATGAATAACGCCGCGGGTATTCTGGAGTATTGTGCGAAGCAAAAACTGGCCTCCGTGACCGACGCACAAAACGTGAAAAACCAGGTGCTGGGTAAACTGGGTCTGGATACCCAGGAACAGAAACAGGACACCAGCTATATGGATGGTATTCAGGGCCTGCTCAATGCGCAAAACGGGCAGCAGCTTAACCTGAGCACTATCGGCAACTCCTCGCTGGCGAAACAGGTGAAAACCAAAGCCTGCGATCTGGTACTGAAACAGGGCATTAATTTCATCTCCTGATCCACCCCATTTTCTGCCACAACACGCCGCGTTTATTACGATAGTCTTGCAACGCGGCGTCAACTGAGCGTTTTTACCACCTGCCACCGTCTCAGCGTCCATATGTCAGGATGCGACCGCCTTCAAAAAAGCGATTTTATAAACCAATTCCTAACAACTGCATGCTTTAGTGACACTAAAATTGCAGCTTAACAACATCGTAATTACATTGTACTACCAAAACATGAACAGTTAGCCAGCTAAGATCCTGGCGTGATGAGGATAACTTGTTGTCAGAGTTAGTGTCCCTATTCCTTTTCCTGGCTTCCATCGGCGTTTACGCCTGGAAAGCGGGCCGTAACACCTGGTGGTTTGTCGTCACGCTGGGGGTACTCGGTATTTTCATTGTTTTAAACATTACCCTGTACGCCAGTAATTATTTTACCGGAGACGGTATTAACGATGCGGTGCTCTATACCCTGACCAACAGCCTGACCGGTGCGGGTGTCAGTAAGTACATACTTCCAGGTCTGGGAGTCGTCCTGGCGCTGGTTGCCATTTTTGGGACTCTCACCTGGGTACTGCGCCGCCGTCGGCATCGTCCTCATCATCATGGCTACAGCCTGCTGGCGCTTTTCCTTGCGCTGGCCTCCGTCGACGCCAGCCCGGCATTTCACCAGATAACCGAGCTGGTAAAATCCCAGTCGCGCGACGGCGATCCGGATTTCGTGGCGTATTACAAAGAGCCATCGAAAAAGATAGACCACCCGAAGCTCAACCTGGTCTATATCTACGGCGAGAGTCTGGAACGCACGTATTTTGATGACGATGCCTTCCCGAACCTCACGCCGGAGCTGGGCGCGCTGAAAAACGACGGTCTCGACTTTAGCCACACCATGCAATTACCCGGTACTGATTACACCATCGCCGGCATGGTCGCCTCACAGTGCGGTATCCCGCTTTTTGCGCCATTTGAAGGCAATGCTTCGGCCTCGATGTCGAGCTTCTTCCCGCAGAATATCTGTCTTGGCGATATCCTGAAGAACTCCGGCTACGAAAACTATTTTGTACAAGGTGCCAACCTGCGCTTTGCCGGAAAAGACGTGTTCCTGAAATCGCACGGTTTTGACTATCTGTATGGTTCAGAAGAGTTAAAAACCACGGTCGCCGATCCGAATTATCGTAACGACTGGGGCTTCTACGATGATACGGTGCTGGACGAAACCTGGAAGAAATTCGAGGAGCTGTCTCGCTCCGGCAAACGCTTCTCGCTCTTTGCCCTGACCGTGGATACCCACCATCCTGACGGATTCGTTTCACGCACCTGTAAGCGTAAAAACTACGCCATTGACGGTAAGAGTAATAAATCCTTCAGCGCCGTGGCCTGCAGCCAGGAGCATATCGCTGCATTAGTCGGGAAAATCAAAGCCTCACCGTATTTTAAAAACACGGTAATTGTTGTCTCTTCTGACCACCTGGCGATGAAAAACAGCGCATGGGATGCCCTTAACAAACAGGATCGCACCAACCTGTTCTTCGTTCTGCGCGGCGATCACCCACAACAGGAGGTAATTGCCACCAAACGCAACTCAATGGATAACGGAGCCACCGTGCTGGATATCCTGGGGGGAGATAACTTTATCGGTCTTGGCCGCAGCACGCTGTCGGGACAATCGTTGTCAGAAGTGTTCCTCAACATGAAGGAAAAAATCCTCGCATGGAAACCGGATATCATCCGGCTGTGGAATTTCCCGAAAGAGATGAAAGACTTCACCATCGATCAGGATAAAAGCATGATCGCGTTCTCCGGTAGCCATTTCCGCTTGCCGCTACTGCTGCGCGTGTCGGATAACCGGGTCGAGCCGCTGCCGGAAAGCGAATACTCCGCGCCGCTGCGTTTCCAGCTGGCCGATTTCGCCCCGCGCGATAACTTTGTCTGGGTCGACAAATGCTACAAAATGGGCCAGCTCTGGTCGCAGCCGCTGGCGCTTTCTACCGACTGGTGTGTTTCTCAGGGGCAGCTCGGGGGGGAACAGACTGTCCAGCGCGTCGACAAAGCACAGTGGAAAAGTAAAACCGCGTTTAAGGATACGGTTATTGATACCGCGCGCTACCAGCGTAACGTCGACATGCTGAAAATCGTCGACAACGATATCCGCTACAAGGCCGACAGCTTCATCTTCAACGTGGCCGGAGCCCCGGAAGAGGTGAAGCAGTTCAGCGGCATCTCCCGCCCCGAATCCTGGGGACGCTGGTCCAACGCACAACTGGGCGATGAGGTGAAAATTGAGTACACCCATCCTCTGCCGGAAAAATTCGATCTGGTGATCACGGCGAAAGCCTTTGGGCCGAACGCAAACCAGCCCATTCCGGTACGCGTGGGCAATCAAGAACAAACGTTAACGCTCGGAAACAACGTCACCACCACCACGCTGCATTTCGATAACCCATCGCGCAGCAAGACCCTGGTGATTGTGCCGCCAGATCCGCAATCCACTAACGAAGGCAATATCCTCGGCCACTCACCGCGACAGCTTGGGATCGGAATGGTTGAAATTAAAATCGTGAGCAGCGCGGGCTGATGGATCTGTACACCATGAAAATGACCGTTCGACCTGCAACATTTCACGATGTCGCTGCCCTGCCCGCCATTGAGCGCGCCGCAGGCCAGCGCTTTCGTGAGATTCCTGCGCTGGCATGGCTTGCCGACAGCCCTGCCATTTCAGCAGAACGTCATCTGGCCTGTATCGAACAAGGGATGAGCTGGCTGGCGCTGGTCGGGGATAAGCCGGTTGGTTTCATCCTCGCGGAGATACATCCCACATCGCTGTTTATTGTGGAACTCTCGGTTCACCTGGACTGGCAGAGAAAAGGTGTGGGTCGGCAGCTTATCGCCTGTGCTGTTGAGCAGGCTCGCAAACTGGGGCTGACGTCGCTCACGCTGACCACCTTCCGTGACGTACCGTGGAATGCGCCGTTTTATTCGCGGCTGGGGTTTGAAATAGTCACAGAATTAACGCCAGAGCTGCGTCAGAAAAGAGAGGAAGAAGCCGCGCACGGATTAGCGTATGACTCTCGCTGTGCCATGCGCTGGCATCTTATTTAGGCGCTAAAAAACCGAACCATCGGCCGGGTCAGGCGCAACCGCCCCCCGGCACAACAGACAGAATTAGAACGTTTCCCAGTTATCGCCCGCATCGGCCGTTGCCGCTTTACGCGCCATGACCGGGGCAACGGTTTTCGCTGAGGCAAGCTCGCGCGCTTTCATCTGCTCCTGCTGAATGCGGAATACCGCAACGGCCTGCGTCAGACGGCTCGCCTGCTCTTCCAGCGCTGCCGCAGCAGCGGCGGACTCTTCCACCAGCGAGGCGTTCTGCTGGGTCACGCGATCCATCTCAGCCACCGCCAGACCCACCTGGTCAATACCGCGGCTCTGCTCGTCAGAGGCAGAGGCGATTTCACCCATGATGTCAGTCACGCGGGTCACCGCATTGACGATTTCACCCATCGTTTCACCGGCGCTTTCGTAAGCGTTAAGTGAGCGCCGTATTGACGATTATTTATTGGTGAGATCTACGTTCCATGGCAGCAGTTCCGCCACTTTGTTGCTGGGCCACTCCGGCAGTACGCTCAGGATATGACGAAGGTAGGCTTCCGGATCGATACCATTGAGCCTGCATGTTCCGATGAGACCATACAGCAGGGCTCCGCGCTCGCCGCCATGATCGCTGCCGAAGAAGATATAGTTTTTCTTTCCCAGACATACTGCACGTAATGCCCGCTCAGCGGCGTTGTTATCAGCTTCTGCCAGGCCATCATCACAGTAGTAGCACAGCGCATCCCACTGGTTCAGGGCATATGCGAACGCCTCACCCAGCCGGGATTTTTTCGACAGCGTTGCGCTTTTTTCCACCAACCAGTCATGCAGGGATGCCAGCAGTGGCTTGCTTTGGGATTGCCTGGCTGCCAGTCGCTTTGCTGTCGGGAGGCCGCGTATTTCCTCTTCCACCGCGTACAGCTCGCCGATACGTTTCAGGGCTTCTTCTGCTGTGGCCGTCTGAGTACTTATATAGACGTCGTGGATTTTGCGGCGCGCGTGGGCCCAACATGCGGCTTCTGTTAACGGACCACCATCACGCTCTGCGCTGAACAACCGATCGTAGCCTGCGAAGGCATCCGCCTGCAGCACACCATGATAATGGCGAAGATGTTGCTGAGGATGTTTCCCCTGTCGGTCCGGGGAGAAGGCGAACCACGCCGCTGGCGGGTCTGACGATCCAGCGTTCCGATCATCACGCACATACGTCCAGATGCGCCCGGTTTTCGTCTTCTTTCTGCCCGGTGCCAGCACCGGCACCGGGGTGT
This sequence comes from Enterobacter sp. RHBSTW-00901, assembly GCF_014103115.1. NCBI lineage: Bacteria > Pseudomonadati > Pseudomonadota > Gammaproteobacteria > Enterobacterales > Enterobacteriaceae > Enterobacter > Enterobacter sp. RHBSTW-00901. The sequence goes on along the minus strand of NZ_JABXPB010000001.1, from coordinate 3,528,808 downwards.
CATCCGTATGCAGTTTGCGGCAGTCCATCACGTAGCGATAAAGGGCTTCATCCAGCGGTGCCATCAACCGGCAACACGTATCCACCCAGTTGGAGAGCAGAGCCCGGCTCAGATCCACGCCCTGGCGGGCAAAGATTTCGCACTGGCGATAGAGCGGCAGGTGTTCGCAGTATTTGGCCGTTAACACGCGGGCCAGCAGACCCGGCCCGGCGATACCCCGATCGATGGGGCGTGATGGTGCTGAGGCTTCAACGATACAGTCGCATCGGGTGCAGGCCTTTTTCACCCTGACCGTGCGGATCACTTTCAGGGCGCTGGATACCAGCTCCAGCTGTTCCGCGCTGACTTCACTGAGCCAGGCCATATCACTACCGCAACCCGGACAGCAGGTTTCTGCTGGCTCCAGACGATGGATCTCGCGAGGAAGATGTTCAGGGAGAGGTCGGCGGTGACGAGACTGGCGAAGCTGACGCGGAACCTGCGGATCGTCTTCCCGTCCGTTGTAGAGATCGCTTTGCTGTTCCTGCTGTTTCAGCAGGGCTTCTGCATCTTCAACCTGTCGGCGAAGTTTTTCGGAGCGGGTACCGAACAGCATCCGCCGCAGTTTTTCTATCTGTGCGCGCAGATGCTCTATTTCGCGTTCTTCGTTCTCGATTTTCTCTTCGGCGCGCGCCAGCGCCGAACGCAGGAACGACTCAGTCTCTGCAACGAGGCTGAGCTGACTGTCTTTCTGGCGAAGCGCGTCTTCCAGCGCGGCGATACGGGCGAGATAGTCCTGACTCATGACCCCATTTATAATGCGGTCATGCTCTTTTTACAACATTGTCAGTGAGTTAAGGCGGGCTGTTTTTGGCTGACGCCAGTCCAGCTTATCGAGGAGCATGGCGAGTTGTGAGCGGGTGATGGCGATTTTGCCATCGCGTACAGCAGGCCAGATGAACTGGCCTTCTTCCAGCCGTTTGGTAAACAGGCACAGGCCGTCAGCATCAGCCCAGAGGATCTTCACGGTATCGCCTTTGCGGCCACGGAAGATAAACAGGTGACCGGAGAAGGGGTTTTCCTCAAGGGCATGCTGTACTAACTCGCCCAGACCATTGAACGATTTTCGCATATCGGTGACCCCGGCAACCAGCCAGATACGGGTGCCTGACGGAAGGGATATCACTGGCTTCTCCCGGTCAGCTCACGAAGCAGCACGGCAAGCAACTCTGGTGACGGGTTCTCAAGCGTCATTTTGCTGTGACGGAACTCAACACAACAGGAGGTGGCATTCAACGTTGAGAGCTGATCCGGAGCTGTGTTCGTCTCACCTGTTGGCGCTGGGTTAGGTATCACTTCGACAGGCAGCATCATCGGTGATGGTGAAGCTTCGACCGTTGCCGGGAGGCGACGTGATATGCGGCCTTCATCCTGCCAGAGCCGAAGCCATTTGAAGATGACGTTATCATTGACGCCGTTTTCACGGGCAATCTGAGCAACGCAGGCACCGGGGCGGGAGGCCAGTTCGACCATACGAAGCTTGAAGTCATTGGGATAATTTTTACGGGGTTCTTTTCGCCAGGATTGGGATTCCATACTTAGATGTCCGTCTGTAACAGGTGGGCGTCTAAGTTACCAGCACTGGCTTAATGGCTACATACGGTGCTGGCTTTACGCTTACGAATAAGTCAGTTCTTTTAATCCCACTGAATTATTCCTGGCATATTACGCACCCGAATGCTCCTACTTCAGTACAGGCAGCGAAAAAGGATGATAGCAACCAATATAGCTGGACGAAATATGGATTGGCGGTATGGCCCGCTTCAATGTCCTTGAATATTTGCTCAACAGCGGCCTTGCTCAGTGATGAAGTCACGATGGCCACCCGTTTGGAGGTATGAGGCGCATTCCTGCAAAACTCCACAGCAGCCCTTGACTCAGCAGGTGTGCCACGGCATGTCCGATGAATGCCAGTCCTTACTTTATTGTTGGTGTAAAATCGCTCCCAACGTGCAAATTTTTTACCCATGGCTGGGGCGGGCAATGTGAGGTTGCCTAGGTTCTTGATAGCCTGGCTTACTGATACGTGAAATGCTCCAGCCCCAAGAGTCAGCTCACCGTGCTTTGCATGATAGAAGGTGACTCTTGGTGAAGCAGGATCCGTTCTAAACCCAACGAAATCCGCCCATTCATCACCAAGATCATCGCAGACTATGACATCGTCTTCGTGGGCGATCGTCGACAGTACGGCACCAAATGTAGAGTCTGGATCGAACGTACGATGGGCAGCAGTAAAGGTACCTTTTTCATCTGTGACAGTTGCTAACTCTGCATTACCGAAAAGATAGCCCAAGAACTGTGTGCCACCGTTGACCAATGAGTCGTCTTGGTAAAGGCTGCCGTCTAGATAAGCAAATTTCGGCTGGTCAAATAAGACGATAAACGTGTCTTGTTTGTCGATAAACTGCTTAAGCGGAGTGCAGTTATCGTCCGCACCAAGTGCAAATTGAGTATCCTCTACGTATACATCGACAAGCAAAGGCAGAGTAAGGCGTTTCAAAGCTATACGCGTTTTATTGATCGCGATCTCACCTACCTCTACACCAGTTCCCTGCTGGGAAACCATGTGTTTGCCAGTATCGTTTTTAGCGACGTACAAGATATCTGTTAGCTCCGTGAGTATCAAATCGACTTCAGCCTTTGGCAGCTCACGATAGACCCCTCCGTCAGGTTTGACCAAGCGGATGATTTTGTCATCAAAGATGGCCTGTCTGAGAATAGCGGTATCAACAGCAAATTGGGTAGGGTTAGCCGTCAGATCTGATAGCTCCATCGGCCGCGCGAAAGCTGCCAGGAAAGGGGAAGAGGATTGTCTTCCAGGGCGAGGATGTAAGCGATCAATGATTTGGCAGGCATAATCAACTAAATCCAAATAGCCCGAGCGATCCGCGCGAAGGGAGATCCGCCCGGTTCGCGGCGTCGTTGAAAAGTGTTCGTCCTCTTCAGTAAAGCTGTAACCCAGCGGGGCAAATCGAGCAGAGGAAGCCATACCTACATTGTTCTGGAGGTTCTCGCCTTCGAGCGTCTTGCTGCGCAATGCAAAGCGGGATAGATTCATATGCCTCAGTCGGACCCGGGCAAATACCGAGTCCTTACTTGTCAGTCCCCGGTCGATATCTTGGGCGCTTATACGCTGCAAGTGTCGCTTGGAGAAATAAGGAGGGATATCAATCTGGGATTTGAAAATGGCAATATAATCGCGATGCTCGACGATCAGAAAATATCCGGTTACCCGGTCGATCACACTTTGAGTACCAGGCAGAAAAGCCGGTGCCTTGTCAAACTGAAAACATAAAGCAGACCAAATTGACGCCCCGTGGGGCTGCCGAACGAAAGAGAAAAGATTGTTGGAAGGGGAAGTTTGCGCCTTTCTAATAGCCCGAAACAATGCGGTGATCGCAACTGTCGTGATTGAAGCTTTTTGGCGATAGAAATAGCAAGATTTGCTGGCTTGAAGTTCATCGATCATGTTCGATTCCCTACGAAGATGGACGAAGTGAAAGTACTTCAGACTGAAATGCTAACCCAGCGCTCTCATTATTGTCTAGAAAGTTTTTTTCGGGTAGTAGTGGCTGTTGTGAAGGACCGTTTAGTGCCGATTGCGAACTTTGACGTACGCTGGTATATATATGTTTATTAATGAGGTATCATCAATGTTTAGTAGCTCACATAAGAAAATATTGTTTGTTGTATAACTAGGTTATTGATGAAAGAGTATTTTGTAACATTCAATTTTTTGGACAAATTATGAAATATGAGCAACGTATTGTAGCATTTATTGATATTCTGGGTTTTAAGTCATTACTTAATGATACCCTTGATAAAAATGGAAATGATAAAGAAGAAAGAATTGATTCGGTAATATCGGCATATAATGCAATTAGAGAAATATGGGACTTAGATTCTGTGCCTCAATACTTAGATGTTAAGATTGCTGAAACGAAAAAAATATCAATATTTTCGGACTGTTTAGTTGTTTCTTTTGCCATCGAACAACCTGGAGGGGTCTTTTCTACTCTACTTGAAATTAAGATGTTGATTATGAGACTAATATCTAGGAAAATTCTATGTAGAGGAGCGGTTTCAATAGGGAAATTTATCCATACAGATAATTATTTATTTGGTCCTGCATTAGTAGAGGCTTACACGCTAGAGTCAAAAGCGGCAATGTATCCAAGGGTTATACTAGATCATTCAGTTATCGAAGCCGGGGCTCAGAATAAAAATCAAGATCATGACTTTACTGAAGAGAAAGAATACGTGCAGTCTTTGCTTGAACAAGATTCTGATGGGATGTTTTATATAGATTATTTCTTCAAAGCCCAAAATGAACTAGATGACCCTGAGTATGATTTTCCTGATTATATTGAAAATCTAGCAGATGTTATTAGAAAAGGTTTAATGGGATCTAGTCATCATAGCAAAGCAGATATAAGAGTTAAATATTCTTGGATGAGAGAGCGATTTAACAAAATGATAGATATAGTAACCAGTAAAGAAAATCTCGTAAGATTAAATAATTCCGGTGAGCAAGAACTCGCTGATTTTTACAGCAATCTTAAGAAGATTAGCCCTAATAAATACACTAATTTATTTAATTCGAAAAATTCAAAATATCAGTAATTTTATATCGGAAATATAATTCTAATTTTTGAACTGGCGTTATGTGGTATAAAGCCAGTTAAGATTTTTATACAAAGCGGACTGTATGGCTGCATAAGGCTATCCGCCTCGTGCCAGAAGCGGTGAATGTTAGTATTGCGATGTATCGATCAACGAGTGAAGATCAGGATATATGATGGTAACCAGAGAAGGCATGAAAAAATGGATCATCGAGTGTCTTCAGGAACGGGGCGGTAGTGCCTGGCCACGTGAAGTCTCAAAGTATGTATGGGACAGCTACGAGGCTGAGCTTAGAGATTCGGGCGATATGTTGTATACGTGGCAATATGACATTCGTTGGGCCGCTCAACAGTTGAGAAACGAGGGTACTCTGAAACCAGTAAATAGACGCAGAGATTTGCCATGGGAACTGGCATAGCAAAGTAAGGTTAATGTTAACGTTCATATCTCGGCTACATCTGACTTTGTTCTGAGTGGATACGAATTGATTCCTCTGAAGAAAACGTTCCTGCCTGCCTGAATCTTGCTTTGATAGCCATATCGGTGTTCTACTGGTATGGCTTTATACCAACTCGCAATGTCTATTTTTTGTACGGATTTTAACTTGTGGGTACAAGTGCGGGTATAACTATTTATTCCTGCATATAAACTACATTGATATCAGTCTATTGGGTAAGGAATTCGAGTCCGGCCTTCGCACTCACCCCCTAAACACCTCCCTCCGATGCCACTCCACAAACCCTTCCTTTGGATAATTCCCTTTCACCATTGGCAGCGCAATCTGTTTCCCGGCAAAATCCCAGAACAACCGCCCAACAATTCCGCCACCATTTACCGCCTCAGACACCAGCACCCGCATACTGTCGTCCAGCCCAATCGACCCCTTATCAAACGCCTTATGATGAATCGCACACAGTGCCAGCCCGTTCGGGATTTCACACGGCCCGCCAAATTGCTTCCACTTGATATGTGCGGCTTCGAGCGCAACGGAGGCGTTATCATGTCGCATGTTGAATCTGCAGATCGCACATTCATAGTTATAAGCACGCAGCACCTGCTGTCGGAATAACGGATCGCGAACCTTGCGGATCTGCTGGATATCAAACCCCATCTCATCCGCGATCTCTTCCTGAATGCTTTCCGGAAAATGCGCTTCGAGGATCTGCTGCGCGAGTGAGCCAATCAGCTTCTTGTTCTTACTCAACAGCGCATAGTGTTCTTCATCAAAACCGCCTGCGACGTTATGTTCCACAAGCTCTTTAACAGGTGGCTGCTTGCTGCCAGTGGTTGAACAGAACTCAGTATTCTGAAGATCCCAAAATCCATCCCCTCTGAGCCGCCAGAAGGGCATATTCGGGTAATGCGCCTTCCTCTGCGGACCAAAGCGTTCTAACAGGTTAAGCAATTGCTCATGCACCTCGGTACCATAATCAAACAGACGAGCATGCCCCAGCTGGTAGTTCGCCAGCACGTACAGAAGCAATAGAGGCTTATGCGGCGCACGTTGTTCACCTTTGCGCCAGATGGTGATGTCGGCAATTGCCTGTTCGAGAGTTTTGCTGGAAGCCATCGCGTTACGGAAGAAGGTAAATAATTGCGATGATGCTCGCAAAACTAGGGTCAATCAACCCACAACTAACAAAAACATGACATTACCGCACCCAGCCTTATTTCCTGAACCCTCCTCGCATTTCTCAAATTTACCCCACCCAAAACCGCTGTATTTATATTCAGCACGGTATAATGAGCCCAGAAATAACGCCGAACGGAAAAAGGAAGTATCACAGGAAATTAACGAAGAATTCGCGATATGAAGGTGCTGCAACACCCCCATACCGCTAACCACAACCAACTAATACGGAGTTGAAAATGGCTGCGACGAATTTTAAGCCAGAGTTTACTGTTTGCAAAACAGAATCAGATGCTTTTACCGGCATGATTGAAAACCACGAGCTGGTACGCAAAAACAGCGCCCGCCGTTTACATGGCAACCAGACCAATACCGCGCTCGTCCATCCCCGTGCGGAAACGCCGCAAGACAGTGCAGCCTGCTGCGAACTGTATGCGCATAGACATGAAATATCTTCTTCTGGGCGGCGACTGGTTAAAACGGGCGGGCTTTATTAACGGTATTCCCGGTAATGCTGCCAACTTACTGATTTAGTGTATGATGGTGATTTTAAGGTGCTTGCGTGGCTTCCATTTCCATCAGATGTCCTTCCTGCTCCACTACTGAAGGCGTGGTGCGTAACGGCAAAAGCACTGCCGGACATCAGCGCTATCTCTGCTCTCACTGCCGTAAAACATGGCAACTGCAGTTCACTTACACCGCTTCTCAACCCGGTACGCACCAGAAAATCATTGATATGGCCATGAATGGCGTCGGATGTCGCGCCAGTGCACGCATTATGGGCGTTGGCCTCAACACGATTTTACGTCACTTAAAAAACTCAGGCCGCAGTCGGTAACCTCGCGCATACAGCCGGGCAGTGACGTCATCGTCTGCGCGGAAATGGACGAACAGTGGGGCTACGTCGGTGCTAAATCACGTCAGCGCTGGCTGTTTTACGCGTATGACAGGATACGGAGGACGGTTGTGGCGCACGTCTTCGGTGAACGCACTCTGGCCACACTGGAGCGTCTTCTGAGCCTGCTGTCGGCCTTTGAGGTCGTGGTATGGATGACGGATGGCTGGCCGCTGTATGAATCCCGCCTGAAGGGAAAGCTGCACGTAATCAGCAAGCGTTACACTCAGCGCATTGAGCGACATAACCTGAATCTGAGACAACATCTGGCAAGGCTGGGACGGAAGTCACTGTCGTTCTCAAAATCGGTGGAGCTGCATGACAAGGTCATCGGGCATTATCTGAACATAAAACACTATCAGTAAGTTGGAGTCATTACCGTATTCCCGTGAAAATCCGCGCTATGAAAGACTGCATTGTGATTACCCCACAGCATACAAGAGAATTATGGGGATGTCTGGAAGGCATGAGTGTGGTGAATATTAATAAGCAGAAAGTCGCGCAATGGTTAAAAACATTTCCGGGGGCGTTGAATGATACGGGAGATATACCAGTGGTTAAGCGTGGGATCGGGCAGGCGGGGTAAGCGTAACGTCTAACGCGTCGCTTCCTTCAAACCTGTCTTTACGGGCGTGTGAGCGCATGCCCGTACTGAGAAATTCACCTTCGTCTTCCAGCCGATAACGCAAAGCGCCAACCCGATAAAGATCGTGTACACCCAGCAAATAATCGGATTCGTACAGCTGTGTACCATCAGCCTTGATCCCTTCACGGATATCCCGTTCCAGGCGTCGTTTCATTAACATCCGTCCCCAGCGGTCCGGGCTGGAGTCACCGAACATACCGAATTTATCTCGCGGTGCCGTTGGGTATTGAGCACCCGCAAACAAGCCAATTTCCGGGTCAATCTGCAGGAAATTTAGCTGAGGATCGGCCAGCGCCTGTACATCGTACTGAAATTCAAATAATTCTTGCGGCTATGCAGGGAGCCAATCCGTCTGGGCCATGCAGTCCGTCCCAGTCTGCGTACACGCCGTTCCCTGTTATGATTTTTTATTAGGCTTTAAAAGCGCCGCGAGAGAGGCCGATGTCGCACCTGATGTTTTTGCCTGAGGTTTTTTTTCGGGTGCAGAGGCTGTGATTGGTCTTTCAACCCACTGACCCGACTTGTCGGGCTTAATCGAGGAACTGACCTGCGCATTTCGCCTGGATGCTTTGGCCGGGCTTACTGATAATCGCTCGCTGTGCGATTTTTTTATCAGCCGGGAGTCCTGAAGCTGGCGTCCCAGGTCATCCTCAGCCGCAAGCCTGTTCAGATCGCTCTCAAGCCCCAAAACCTGCATAACGGACAGGTATGCGCCTATTGTTACTCCCGCTCCGCCCGCTTCAAGAGAACGCAACGTCATTGGCGACATGCCTGCCCGCTCTGCTACCTGTTTGGCGGTGAGTCTACGGCGCAGACGCGCCAGCTTGAGTCGCTCACCAAAATCGATCAGCAACTGGTTTGTATCAGGAAGTAAAGATGCGGTTTTTTTAGCCATAGTGCTAATATTACTTTCTTAATGAGCATAAAGTGCCAGAATATTGACACTTTACGTCAGTGCAACGAGTATGTGTGTGATGGTGTAAGTTATCGTCCAGTCTCAATCAACTCACGTAATCAAAACACCGGCACCCCCAGCCCCATTTTCACCTCCCGCAACGTCCCCTGCGTCACCCCCTGCGCCCGTTCTGTTCCGCGCTTGAGCATCGCCATCAACTCCCCTTTATCCTGCATATACATCGCCCGTCGTTCCCGCATCGGCGCAATCAGCTCCTGCAAACACATCTCCAGCTCGTTCTTACACACCCGGTCTCCCAGCCCGCCTGCCTGATAGTGCGCCTTCATCGCCGCCACTTTGGCTTTGTCCGGGTGGAACGCGTCGAGATACGTAAACACCACGTTCCCCTCAATTTGCCCCGGGTCGCTTACCTTCAGGTGATTCGGGTCGGTGTACATGGCGCTCACCGCGCGGTGGATGGTCTCTTCGCTTGCGGAGAGGTGCAGCGTGTTGCCCAGCGATTTCGACATCTTGGCGCTGCCGTCGATACCCGGCAGGCGGCTGGTGTCGCTGAGCATCGCCTTACAGTGGTGCAGCACCGGGGCGGGCAGCAGGCTGTTCATCTTGTGCACAATCTCGTTGGTCTGCTCAATCATCGGCAACTGATCGTCGCCGACGGGCACGTACCCGGCTTTGAACGCGGTGATGTCCGCCCCCTGGCTGATGGGGTAGGTCATAAACCCGACCGGCAGCGAGCGGGCGAAACCTTTCTGCGCAATCTCGTTTTTCACCGTCGGGTTACGCTCCACGCGGGCGACGGTGACGATGTTCATATACAGCATCGTCAGCTCGGCGAGGGCGGGCAGGGCGGACTGCAGGCAGATTGTGGTCAGGTTCGGGTCGATACCGGCGGCGAGGTAGTCGGCCAGCACTTCGGGAATGTTGTCGCGAATTTTTTGCGGGTTACTGCCGTTGTCGGTCAGCCCTTGCAGGTCGGCAATCAGCACAAACTGATTGTGCGTCTGTTGCAGCGCCACGCGCTGGCGCAGGGAACCGACGTAATGACCAAGATGCAGCGGGCCAGTTGGACGGTCGCCGGTGAGGATAGTGGTTGGGGTGTTCATAAAGACTCCTTTAATGTGCAAATGCCGAAAGGGGTCTTAAATGTGTGAAAGCCGCCTTTCGGCGGCTATTTGAATGTAGGGTGAACTACGCTATGCCGCCTTTAAGAAGGCAGCCACCAACGGTTTACGGTGAGCACTGCGTGGTTTATGTTCATTTCATTACCCTACCACGACTGGCGCGAAAAACAAAAGGGCCCGTCATGCTGCAATCTCTCTATTTCTTTCTCATTGAACTTCCAGCGTTTTCAGCTCGTTAGTGATGGCTGTATTGCGTGCTTTGAGCGAGTCGCACATCTGCTTGTCGGTCTCTTGTTTGCCGGGGCAATAGATATTCATTTGGGCATTATTCAGCAACATACGGTTGTTCAGAGTGTTGATTTTCGTGTCTGTTGAGTTTTGCACGCCATCCGCCAGCGCCAGGCGTAAACCTTCCATAAACGAGCAGCTGTTGTGGTAATCCATAAAGTCGTTGATGGCGCGGGACAAAGGGTACGTTGTCAGGTCATCGTCTTTTAAATGCTGGGCGATAGCCCGTGCCTTGGTGTCACGCGTTTGCTGAATTTTGCTGTCCACCGCCGGAACGAGGATCTGCTTGTAAACAACTTCGTTAACCAGCGAACGCTCCGAGTTAGAGAACATCGTCAGTGCTGAGAAAATAGATTTGGTGATGGTTGGTGTGACAACGGTGGCAATACCCGCGAACAGGCTGGTGAGTGTTCCGGTGGCGATATTAAATGAGGCATCCCGCCCATAAATACTTCGGCGGTGGGCCAGACAAACCTGCTCAGAGCCGGTCATGAGCGTGTAAATGGCATCGTTACGCTGGGCGCGGCAATGTGCTGGATCATTAACAGCGGTACCCGCATTAGCACATTGAGTGGTGATTATTGGGCCTCTGCCCGTGTTGATCTCATCCGCCGTTGGATGAAGCAACACCTGCATGATGGTGTCTGCTGGGACAGTAATTGATGTATCAATATTGGGGCTGGAATAGCCCCGATAAAAATAACTGTCCGGTACGCAGGCAGACAGGCTCAGGCAAGAAAAGATCGCTAACCCAATGTGCTTCATCATGATCGCCCCCAGGTTTTCTTATGGCATTTACGATGCCCACTGCGTATTGAGGTCCTGCAGTGTTCCCGGGAAGTAATTACAATCCAGATGACCAAGCGAGTTGCCGGGAATGCCGGGTATTGAGCGGCATCCCGCAGGGCCGTGAGGGCCATCAGTGTATTGCCATAGCCAGTAGCTATCCCAGTGTACCGGCAGAGTCGGGTGCGCGCTGTACTGCGCCAGCCACAAGCGATGGTCAAGATAGAAAGGGTCACGGGTGGCACCGAGCTTTTCCCGCAGCAAATTACTGCCGTATATCACCGGGCGGCGGTGCAGTTCAGAATAGATAGCATTACAAAAATCTTTTACACCCTGAGCCGTCATTTGATTACCCGGTGTGGTTTCAAAATCCAGGGCGATCAGCGTGTTTTTATCCGGGCGCGCGTAATTTAAAAAGTTATCTACTTGCTGAGTGATATTGGCTGCAGTCCCCCAGTGATAGGCTCCCCATAGCAGGCCCACATTTTGAGCGTCGATTCTGCGATTGTCATATTCGTCATCCCTGCCTGATGCCCCTGTGGTGGCTTTATGAATGACCGCTGCCAGTCCGGCATTTTTAGCCTGTTGAAAGCTGGTCACTTCATCGCTGTGGTAAAGGTCAACCACAAAAGGGATACGCTGTAAGTCGATGCTGTTTTCCAGTGGCGATGCGGTAATGTTGGGAGGAGGGGCGGCTGAACAGGCACCGGCCCAGATATAAGTGTTGGCGGAAATGCGATACCAGTGGGCATTTCCTTCAACACTGTCTCCAACCACGGCAGCAAGAATAGTGACCGTTTGCCCGGGGGCCAGTTTTTGTGCAACAGGTGCCTGTAGTGAAGGCGACCCCTGGCGAACATTCACCAGCACACTGGTCGTTACACTGCCTGTTAAGGGGATTTCAGGATAGCTGCTCATAACTACCTCGCGTTAGGTTTGCGTTAACCTGCACCGGATGACGTTGTATTGTTATTTGCTGAAGGCGCTGTCGATGATGAATCGCCATGCGGTGCGGCTTTATATGCCAGGTACCCCGCGTGGCTGATGCCCAACAACCAGGACATACTTTCAGAAACAGGGGGGAAGTGGCTTAGCCAGCTCCATTCTGTTTTTGCCTGGGGTATCGCTGGGTTGAAGTACTGGAACAGCATGACGCCATAGACGGCTAATAAAATAAAGGTGATGATGAACTGTTGTATTTTACCCAGATCGGCTGAACCGGCATTGGTACTCTCTTCTCCACGAAAAAGATCCAACCAGCTGGCTAACTCGGCACTCGAAAAATAGAATATTTTTCCGGAGAAAATAATATCTTCAGCGGGTTTATTTAATGCCTGAGAAACTTGCTGCGCAGCCAGTTCGGAGGATTTATTGTCCTCTTTGATGTTTAAGATTGCAGGGGCGGCAGCGAGTGAGGTGAGGGATATTCCCATTATAGCAAGTAAGGAATTATCCAGTACTATATCCAAAGGTGATTGAGTGCCATTTCTGATTCTGATTATTGCAGCGGTATACAGCGCCGACAACACCAGAACAGACCAGCATAAAGCCTGTAATTTAGATAAACTCAGACGGTTACGATAATCGATAAATATCCCGTTGAAACGGCCATTGATGGTGTATCCAATACCCATGCAAAAAATAACTAACATGAGTAACGTGATAAGCCACGCTATCTGCGGATGGCCTGAAAACAAAAGTGGAGCAAGGCCGAAAATAACCAGGCTGATAAAAATAAAAAATACTGCGCCAAAGGGTGCTTTAGGCATACAACATACCTTAATCAGGAACGGCGATGTTAATAACCTTATCGGAAGCGATTTTTCCGGCAGTAACAAGAAAGCATGAAAAAATTAACGTTTTTCATGCTTAAGGTTGAAATAGTTTTTTTGGGCTTCGGCGTTTACGCACCCACGGTCATACGCGGTGTGCTGTATCGTGTGAGGACTTCTCAAGGTAAAACAGGCTACACTCTGGTTTTGAGCGCTAATGCTGAGGAAATAACAATGCACTACACACTGAAAGACAGCGACGATAAAGGTAAAGCGGAAGGGACACACGGCGCGGGCGCTCTGCAGCAAAAACTGCTGGAATCCCGTTCGATTGTGATCTCCGGTGAGATCAACCAGGAGCTGGCTGAGAAAGTCATCACCCAGATGATCCTGCTGCAAAGCGTAAGCAATGATCCTATCAAGCTGTACATCAACAGCCAGGGCGGCCACGTGGAAGCGGGCGACACCATCCACGACTTCATCAAATTTATTCGCCCGGATGTACACGTCATCGGTACCGGTTGGGTGGCAAGCGCCGGGATCACCATCTTCCTGGCAGCGAAAAAAGAGCACCGCTACTCCCTGCCAAATACCCGCTTTATGATCCACCAGCCGCTGGGCGGCGTACGTGGTCAGGCGACAGATATTGAAATTGAAGCGCGCGAGATCATCCGCATGCTGGATCGCGTAAACAAGCTGATTGCTGACGCCACCGGCCAGCCGCTGGAAAAAGTGAAAAAAGACACCGACCGCAACTTCTGGATGTCTCCGGCAGAAGCGCTGGACTACGGCATCGTGGGCAAGTTGATTACCCACTATGACGAGCTGAAGCTGGACTAAGTTCGCAATAGCGCCCGGCTGCGGGCGCTAACGCACCTCAAACACCACCGCCATCCAGTTGATACGGGTGTTTTCCGGAAACTCCGGGTACGGATCAAGGCGTGTACAGGCTCCCGCCCAGATAAACGTATTCTCATCAATACGATACCAGTGCGCATTACCTTCTACCGCATCACCCACCACGGCGGCCTGGATTGTCACCCGGCTTCCCGCAGGCAGTGCCTGTGCCACCGGGGAGAAAACCGACGGGTTATCCTTGCGCGTGTAGACCCCAATGATGGTCTTCACGTTGCCCGTCACCGGCAGTTCAGTGAAATCGCTCATTTCAGGCCTCATGACAAACACACTCTCTTAACGTAACGATATAAGCTGCTGTAAATCCTGGCGGTAACGATAAAGCGTGAAACTGTCATGGTGTGTCATGAGAAAGTCTGAAAGCGGCAGCTTTTTATTCCCGTTTGACCCACGACAAGGCAGCCCGGTACGGCGTCTTTCATAATCACACCTGTTTACCTTCTCACGGGTGCTACCTATGGCGTATCAACTGAACCTGAACTGGCCGGAATTTCTTGAAAAATACTGGCAGAAACAACCTGTTGTGCTGAAAAATGCCTTCCCGAATTTTGTCGATCCGATTACCCCGGACGAGCTGGCCGGTCTGGCGATGGAGCCGGAAGTCGATAGCCGTCTGGTGAGCCATTTCAACGGCAAGTGGCAGGCCAGCAATGGGCCATTTGAGCATTTTGACGGGCTTGGCGAGACCGGCTGGTCGCTGCTGGCGCAGGCGGTGAACCACTGGCATATGCCGGCGGCTGAGCTGGTACGTCCGTTCCGCGTGCTGCCGGACTGGCGTCTCGATGACCTGATGATCTCCTTCTCTGTCCCTGGCGGCGGCGTGGGTCCGCACATCGATCAGTACGATGTGTTTATCATTCAGGGGATGGGAAGCCGCCGCTGGCGCGTAGGAGACAAACTGCCGATGCGTCAGTTCTGTCCACACCCGGCGTTGCTGCATGTTGACCCGTTTGAGCCGATCATCGACGAAGATCTGGAGCCGGGCGATATCCTCTACATTCCACCTGGATTCCCGCACGACGGCTTTACCCATGAAACCGCGCTGAACTACTCCGTCGGTTTCCGTGGGCCAAACGGCCGCGATCTGATCAGCAGCTTTGCTGATTACGCGCTGGAAAACGATCTGGGCGGCGAGCATTACAGCGATCCGGATCTCACCTGCCGTGAACACCCAGGCCGTATTGAACAGTACGAGCTTGATCGTATTCGCCAGATGATGATCGACATGATCAGAAAACCGGACGATTTCACAAAATGGTTCGGCAGCTTTGTCTCTACGCCGCGTCATGAGCTGGATATCGCCACCGCCGAACCGCCGTACGCACCGGAAGAGGTGCTGGATGCGCTGCAGGGCGGGGAAACCCTGACTCGCCTGAGTGGTCTGCGCGTGCTGAATATTGGCGGCAGCTTCTTTATCAACAGTGAACAGCTGGAAACGGTTGATGCGAAGGCGGCGGATGCGCTGTGTCGCTACACCGAACTCGGCCAGACCGAGCTGGGCGATGCCCTGAATAACCCGGCGTTTGTTGAAGAGCTGACCGGGCTGATTAACCAGGGTTACTGGTTCTTCGAAGAGTAATGATCCCTTGCCCGGTAGGCACAGGCTACCGGGCAAAACTCCCTACGCCTCCATTGCAATCACAATCGCTTCACCCATCTTCTTCAGCGCATCGCGATTTTTATCGGTAGGCGGCAACGCCACGTTGATCCGCAGGCAGTTGCGGTATTTCCCGGATGCGGAGAAGAGTGACCCCGCCGCGGCCTGGATCTTCAGGCGACACAGCTGCTTGCTGACGCACACCATGTCGACCTTCTCCGGCAGCTCCACCCACAGCAGAAAGCTTCCCTGTGGACGCGTCACGCAGATCCCTGCCGGAAAATACTGCCGTACCCAACAGGTATAGGTTTCCATATTTTGCTGATAAATCTGGCGCATACGCCGCACGTGGCGATGGTAGTGACCGTCACGGATAAACGCCGCCACCGCCATCTGCGTGCCCGGCACGTTGAACCCGCCTGCGGCATATTTCATGTGCATCACCCGGTCGTAATAACGGCCTGGCACAATCCAGCCGACGCGCAGCCCCGGTGCGACGGTTTTGGTAAACGAACTGCACAGCAGCACGCGGCCATCAATGTCCATAGAGTGAATGGTGCGCGGGCGCGGGTATTCTGCCGCCAGCTCGCCGTAGATATCATCTTCAACAATGACGATATCGTGACGCTGGGCCAGTGCCAGCACCTGCTTCTTGCGTGCCTCCGGCATGATAAAGCCGAGCGGGTTATTGCAGTTAGGCACGAGGATCACCGCCTTGATTGGCCACTGCTCCAGCGCCAGCTCTAGCGCCTCAATGCTGATCCCTGTTTGAGGATCGGTAGGAATTTCAATGGCCTTAATGTCAAACCCGCGCAGCATCTGCATGGTACCGTGGAATGACGGGGATTCGACTGCCACGATATCCCCCGGTTTACAGACCGAAAGCAGGGCAATCGACAGCGCGCCGTGGCAGCCGTTGGTGATGACAATTTCGTTCGCTGCCACGGTAGACCCCCCGTCCAGCATCAGGCGTGCGATCTGCTCGCGCAATTCCAGGCGGCCATCGAGGACGTCATAGCTCAGCATTTCGTTCGGATTGTGCAGCGCAATGCGGCTCATCTCGCGCCACAGGGGCTTCATACTGGGCTGGGAGATATCCGGCGAGCCACCACCAAAAGAGATCATCTCTTTGTCTGCGCGGGCATCCAGCAGCATCATCACTTCATCCCACTGGGTGACCTCTACGGGGCGCTGCACCGGGCGCGTCATGGCCGGGACCGGGGGCTGAGCTTTGCGTTGAGAGACAAAATAGCCGGAACGAGGCTGGGGGGTAATCAGCTGCAGCTTTTCGAGGATCTGGTAGGCCTGCTGTATGGTGCTGATGCTCACGCCGTGCTCCTGGCTCAGCGTGCGAACCGACGGTAAACGCTCACCGCTGCGATACAACCCTTGTTCAATGCGTTCTGCCAGAAGGTTGGCGAGATGTTGATAGCGCGTCATGCTGTATCCTCAGTTTTCACCATACAGATTTAAAAACCAGTACAGATTGCCGTAAAAAACGGCATGCAGATACTGTTTTAGCGGATCTGTATGTTAAACAAAAGTTGTTTTTGAGTCTGTATTGCGCAGGCTGATTTCCACGATGATAACCCCACTGGCACAGTGAGGAGAGCATCATGGAATTCTATGAGAATCGTTCAAAACGTCCGTTTATCGCGTTTGTCTGGATCTGGAAAACGGTGAGACAGTGGTATCTGATCAACCGTACCCGCAGGATTTTAAGCCAGATGAGCGACGAGCAGCTCAGGGATGTCGGGCTGTCGCGACATGATGTGTAAGTTTTGGCGGGTATCGCCCGGTGGCGCTATGCTTACCGGGCTTACGGACAGGATTATTCGACTGATTTCACGGATGTGTTTTCAGCGATGCGGCGCAAATATTCGTTATTCTTAAACGCCACCATGATCAGTTCGAACATGACGCGACAGCCAATCAGGCTGAAGATCATACCGATAAATCCGGTAATCAGATGCTCTGTGAACATGGAGTAAATGCCGCCGACGAAAATAAGCAGCATGGCGATCCAGTAGAAAAAGACCAGCACGCGTGGCGTTAATAAATAGTCGAATCCCAGAATTGATTTCATTTTCTTTTCCTTAGAAATATAAAAAAAGCGTCAAGATTGTATCTGTATCACAATCAGTAGCCAGCCGGACAGCTATCTGATTTCAGAGTAGTAATTCCAGCGTGTGTTGTTTCGGCCTTTCCAGTAACGCCAGCGCCTCCTCATAGCTCCGCACGTTGTTATACCCCATCACCAGCCCGTAGCGTTTGCCTGACCCGCGATACCACTCGGAGAGTGCATTGACCTGCAACTGCTGTGCTTGCCAGCAACGTGCGATCTCCCTGTCGCAACTGCCTTTCGCCAGAAACGCCACAATGTGCATCCCGCCGTCGTTCTGCCCGGTAAAGAACAGGTCGCCATATACCGCTTTGAGAGCGGCGATCATCCAGTCACGGCGGGTCTGGTACAGGGCACGCATCTTCTTGAGATGACGGAAAAAATGGCCCTCGTTGAGAAAGGCGGTGAGGATCTTTTGCGTCAGCACCGGCTGGCCGCTGGTGACGATATCCGCGCAGTCGGTAAAAGCGTCCACCGTGCTGGTGGGCATCACCACATAGCCCATACGCAGTGACGGCATAATGGTTTTGCTGAAGGTGCCCATAAAGATCACCCGGTCATGCTGGTCGAGGCTTTTCAGCGATGGCAGCACCTTGCGGGTGTAGTGAAATTCGCCGTCGTAATCATCCTCAATGATCCACGCCTCGTTCTGGCTTGCCCAGTCGAGAAGCTGCTGTTTGCGCGGCAGGGAGAGCGTAACCGCGAGCGGGCTTTGGTGCGAGGGCGTGACGATAGCAAAACGGGCATCGCGGTGGTGGCGAAGCAGGTACTCCGTATCCATACCCGAATGATCGACGGGCACGGTGTGCAGCCGGGGCACAATCCGTTTGAGCAGCTGTTGCCCCATAAAATAACCCGGATCTTCAAACACGACTTTGTCGCTACGGCTGGCGAGGGTGTCGAGGATCAGGCGCAGGCTGCCGCTGTAGCCGCTGGTGATCAGCACCTGTTCGGCGGTGCAGGACAGCCCGCGCGAGATGTTCAGATAGCGGGCGATGGCCTGGCGCAGCGGATACCAGCCCAGCACCGGCGGGTTGAGCATCTCCTCCTGGCGCATAGAGCGCGTTGCCTGGCCTGAAAGCAGCAGCCATTTTTTATAGGGAAAACTGTCGAGAGACGGGATCCCCGGGCGCAAAAAACCGGCCCGTTCACGCTGGCTGATAAGCGATGCCGGCAGCGTGCCGGTCGCCTGTTCTGCGGGCACGTTCCGGACAGGTAACAGGAGATCCGGGTTCACCCGCGTACCGCGCGCGCCCTGGCTCACCAGATACCCTTCGCCCGTCAGGATGGCATACGCCGTTTCGACAGTTTTGCGTGCTACCTTCAGCTCTTCCGCCAGGACGCGAATGGCGGGCACCTTGTCGCCAGGCTTCAGCACGCCGCGCGTAATGTTGTCGCGATAGCGGGTATAAATCTCGTGATAGCCGGGTTTCATGTCCTACCTCATTTCACGCTTTTTGTATCTTTTTACTATGTCATGAATCGCGTAAATTTTCCTCATCGCATGACATATGCCGCATACAAAAGAGGAAAGACAATGAGCACTCGCGTCAATCACCATAAAGCCACACCAGCCCTCGCCAAAGCGCTGTCCGACCTGAGCATGGAAGTGGCGAAAACCTCCATCGACCCGGCACTGAAGCACCTGATCGACATCCGCGTTTCGCAGCTGAATGGCTGTACTTTCTGCCTGGATATGCACTCGAAAGAGGCCAAAATTGCCGGGGAGCGTGAGCTGCGTTTGTACCATCTGGCGGCATGGCGTGAGTCCCCGCTGTTCAGCGCTCGTGAGAAAGCGGCACTGGCGTTCACCGAAGCGCTGACGCAAATCGGCGTTCACGGCGTGAGCGATGCACTGTACCGCAGCGTGGCGGAGCATTTCTCGGACGTGGAGATTTCAGAGCTGAACTTCGCCATCGTGGCAATCAACGCCTGGAACCGTCTGGGTATCACTTCCCGCATGGAGCCTGGTTCGCTGGATGCGGCTTACGGGCTGAATAAGGCTAATCTGGAGTAATCGCTGTACGCTGCGCTTACCGGACTGACGGGAATGCGTAGGGCGGATAAGCGCAGCGTCAACCGATAAAATACTTCGCTCCTCACCGAAGCATCACGCTTTTCTTTCCCGCATGCTCTCTCTAACCTACAACGGAGAGACAAACATGATCGCAGTCCTTTTCGAAGCTAAAGTTGAACCTGCCTGCCAGGCTCGCTACCTGCAACTTGCCGCAGAGCTTAAGCCTTTGCTGGCGGAAATTGACGGGTTTATCGATATTGAACGATTCCAGAGCCTGACGAACGACGGCAAGATCCTCTCCCTCTCCTGGTGGCGGGACGAAGAGGCTATCCGCAACTGGAAGCAGAACGTCTTTCACCAGGCCGCACAGGCCGAGGGGCGAGAGTCGATTTTTAGCGACTACCGCATACGCATCGCGCAGATGGTGCGGGAATATTCTTTCGAAACAGGAGGTCACGCGAATGTATGACGTTCATGTGATTTTCAATGATGTGCCAGGCGAACTGGCGCGATTCGGCCAGCTGCTGGGACGCAGCGGCGTGGGGCTGGAAGGCGGTGGTGTATTTGGCGTTGAGGCACATTTCCTGGTGGAAGAGGGGGAAAAAGCAGGACGCATTCTGCTTGAGGCCGGGTTTGAGGTGCGTTCGGTGCGCAGGCCGATAATCCGCAAGCTTAAACAGGAGCGCCCCGGCGAGCTGGGTGAGATTGCGGCGGTGCTGGCCGGGCAGGGGGTCTCTATCCTTACTCAATACAGCGACCATGCAAATCAGCTTATCCTGCTGACGGATAATGATAAGCTGGCCGCAGAGATCACTGAACCGTGGGCTGTCGATGTTAAAAACGAGCTTACCTCCCGATAATCATGCGGGACTGGAGCAGGCCATTGCGGCGGTCGCTGCGGCGATGGCCGATGCGTCGCGCGTGAAAATGCTCTGCGCGTTAATGGACGGACGGGCGTGGACCGCCACCGAGCTGAGCGCGGTGGCGGATGTGGCTCCTTCGACTGCCAGTGGGCACCTCGCCCGGCTGGTGGAGGGGAAGTTGATCGCCTGTCTTGCACAGGGGCGGCATCGTTACTATCGCCTGGCGGGGCACGATGTGGCGGTGCTGGTTGAGCAGATGATGGGACTCTCCTGGAACCGTATTACTCCGCCGGAAACCACCGCGCCGAAAGCGATGCGTGATGCACGAACCTGCTATGACCATCTGGCGGGCGCGGTTGCTGTACAGATTTACGATGATATGCAGGCGGAGGGCTGGCTGGAGGAGGACGGTTCGGCACTGACCCTGTATGGTCGCGAGCAGTTTCTGCAGCTCGGCATTTCCCTGAGTGCACATTCGCGCCGTAAGGCCTGCTGCGCCTGTCTCGACTGGAGTGAACGGCGGTTTCACCTTGGCGGTGAGGCAGGTGCGGCGTTACTGATTCATCTTGAAAGTAAAGGGTGGATCCAGCGGGTGGTGGGGTTTCGGGAGGTGGTGGTGACCGCTTCCGGCAGGAGTGCCGTTAAGAAGCATTTTAGTCGCTAAATTTCTCTGCGGTCCGATGCCCCTCGCCCCGCAGAGAGAAGGAGGATCTTCTTTCGCAATTCCTGCTCTTTCCCCTCGCGTTTCTTGATAGTTACCATGATAACTATTATCGTGATCATGTTATGCAAGAGGGTTCCCCCATGAGTGAAGACGAACTGTTTAGCCGCAGGCCGATGGGTATGCAGATGGCGATGATCGTGCGCCAGTGGCGTGCTGTTATCGACGATGCCATTCTCGATACCGGGTTGACCCAGTCGAGCTGGACGGTGATGGTTCAGCTGCAACAACTCGGGGATAACGTCTCGGTGAGCGAGCTGGCGGAAGTGCAGGGCATTGAACTGCCGCCGCTGATGCGCAC
Organism: Enterobacter sp. RHBSTW-00901; assembly: GCF_014103115.1. NCBI lineage: Bacteria > Pseudomonadati > Pseudomonadota > Gammaproteobacteria > Enterobacterales > Enterobacteriaceae > Enterobacter > Enterobacter sp. RHBSTW-00901. Next base: position 3,507,556 of record NZ_JABXPB010000001.1, on the reverse strand, counting down.
CCTCACACTGCTGGAGACGCGGGGCTACCTGCTACGCACCGTATCGCCCTATGACAAACGCATCCGGCTGTTGACGCTGACGCCTGAAGGTAACGCCATCCTGCAACGGCTTACCCGGGTGATTGAGACATATCAGGCGCGTGTATCGCACAATATCGCGCCGGAACAGATGGCGGCTTTTAGCGCCACATTACAACAATTTGCCTGCAATTTGCGGACTATCCGCGAAGAAGATAACAAGACCGAAAAATAATGACTCCTGAACAAAAGTTTGCCCGCTGGGTAAGGGTGAGTATTGCCTCTTTCCTGCTGATGTTTGTTTACTTTATCGTCGCGGATATCTGGATCCCGCTGACGCCGGACTCCACCGTGATGCGCGTGGTGACACCGGTATCGGCGCGCGTCTCCGGCTATGTCGCGGCAGTCCATGTGCACAACAACAGCCTGGTGAAGAAAGGCGATCTGCTGTTTGAGCTGGATGACACGCCGTTTCGCAACAAGGTTGAAGCGGCACAAATTGCGCTGGCGCAGGCGCGTCTTTCCAATGCCCAGCTGGATGCACAAATTACCGCCGCACAGGCCAGCCTGCAAACGGCGCTACTGACGGCGCGTAACGATAAAGTGACCTTTGACCGCTACCAGAAGCTGAGCACCCTGCAAAACGTCTCGCAGGCGGATCTGGATAAAGTTCGCACTACATGGCAGAGCAGCGAGCAGTCCGTCAGCTCGATTCAGGCGAACATTCATAACCTGCGTATCCAGCGCGGCGAGCGGGATGAACACCGCAACGTTACGCTGCAAAAATACCGTAATGCGCTGGATGAAGCCGAGCTGAACCTCGGCTGGACGAAGGTCTACGCGCAAGCGGACGGTACGGTCAGTAACCTGCAGCTCAGTCCTGGATTTTACGCCTCCTCCGGTTCGGCCTCGCTGGCGCTGGTGAACAACCAGACCGATATTGTGGCAGATTTTCGTGAGAAGAGTCTGCGCCATACCCGCGAGGGGACCGATGCCGCCGTGGTGTTTGATGCCTTCCCGGGGCAGGTGTTCCACGCCCATGTGACCAGCAGCGACGCGGGGATCCTCGCAGGGCAGGAGGCCGTTAACGGTGAACTGTCTGAACCAGAAACCTCCAGCCGCTGGGTGCGTGATGCTCAGCGCATGCGTATTCACGTGGCGGTGGATGAGGCGCTGCCGAAACACCTGCCAACAGGCGCACGTGCCACCGTGCAGCTCTACAACAGCGAAGGGGCGTTTGCGCGCTTTTTCTCCGGGATGCAAATCCATCTGGTGAGCCTGCTGCATTATGTCTATTAGCACTCTGGCGCGGGTGTTTACCCCGCACGGCAACATCGTCTACACGGCAAACGACTTTCGCCAGACCCTGCGCATCGTCTTTGCCGGGATGATTGCGCTCAGCATCTCGAGTTTTTACAACACCCGCTACGGCGTGTTTTATGTGGTGTACCCCATCATGCTGTTGTCGCTGGTACCGGTGTTTAATCGCCATGTAGCGAAGCAGTTTATCTTCAGTGCATTGCTGAACTGCGTCGAAATGGTGATGATCATCGGCTATCTGTCGCAATGGCCACTGATCATGACGCTGGTGGTATTTGCCCTGTACGTGATGCGTTTTCGCTTTATGAGCAAGGGGCCGCTGTTCCTGTTCGGTTCGATGGGCGTGGTGTGCCAGAGCGTGATGCTCAACTTTATGAGTTACCCCACCACTCACTGGCACACGTTGCTGTTTTCCAACCTCGAAGCGAGCGTGATGGCCGTGTGCCTGAGCGCGCTGATGAACTACCTGCTGCCGGACGTTGAGCCGCGCAACCCGCCGCCGCTGATAGAGAAAGATGACGCCCGCGTACGCCATGAGTCATTGCTCTCCGGCACCGTCGCCACGCTGATTTTTGTGGTCTTCCAGCTCAGCGATTTGAGCGACTCTCTTTCAGCACTGATGGCGGGGATTTTGATCCTGTTCCCGATGCACTACCGTGGCGCGGTAATCAGCTCGATCTGGCGCGTGGTTGGCGTGGTGCTGGGCTGCCTGTATATTCTTGTTGTGCAGCTCATCCTCTACGATCACAGCAGCCACATGTTGCTGATGATGCCGCTTATCGGCATGGGGCTGGCGTTTGGCGCACGCTTGCACGTGATGGAGAAGGTTGGGGCAGGCGTGGGTTTTGCCAGCATTACCACCATCGGCATTATGTTCGGGCAGAACATGCACCCGGACAGCGATCTGGTGTTCAGCGATCTGTACCGCATCACCTCCGTGACCTTCGCGCTGGTGGCGACGCTGACGATGGTCTTTCTGGTGCATCTGATCCTCAATCGCTTTGAGGCGACGCGCTACGTGATCCGTAACACGTGACACATCTCTTTTTGTCGTTCTGTGATATCACTGTTGGCCGGTCAACCGGGCGACAAAAGGAACGAATGAATGTGGCAGACGCGCGCGCTGGAGTTAAATAATCAGGCTTACTGGAACTGGGAAAAGGCCTGTGAGCTGGTGGAATACGCCGTCGCACATGCGTTCAATACCGTGATTGTCGGGCAGGTGGATCTGTTCGACAAACTTGTCTCTCCCAAAGGCTACACGCCGCATCAGTACAATGACCGCCTTTCCAGCCAGCAGCGCGCCCGCTGCGTGTATCTCAACCGCCTCGGTCTTTTGTGTCAGCAAAAGGGACTGCGTTTTTACCTGCAGGCGAAAGAGTTCAACTTCCCGACCGATCTGCTGCTCGCGCACCCTCATCTGTTTGAGCCAGGGCACGGTGTGCGCTTTGACGTGGATTTCTGGAGCGGGTATCTGGCCGAGAAAGTTTCACTCATTTGCCAGCGTATTCCCGCGCTGCATGGCCTGCTGGTGGCCATCTCCAATACGGACGGCCTGCTGCCTGTTTCCCGTCCGAACTGGGAGCTAAGCGCGGAAGCGCCGCAGCATGATGAGCGCAGTTTAGCGCTCTACAGCCGCTGTTTTAACGCCCTGTCTCGCGCCATGCAGCACGAAAATAAACACCTGGTGCTGCGCGTTTTCCCGGCGGGGAATCATGATGTGGCTAACGTGCTGGATGCTATTCACCCGCTGCCGGAAAGCGTGAGCGTCTCCATCAAGCTGACGCCTGAACGGTTCTGGCCGTCGTTCCCGAATAACCCGGCGCTGCTGGCGGTACAGGAACGTGAAGTGTGGGCGGAGATCGATCTGGTAGGAGAAGAGGTGGGCTGGGGCGTGTTTCCGTTCCCGCGTATTGACGAACTGCAGGGGCGGCTGTTGTGGTGTCGCAGCAACCCGGCGATCCGCGGTGCAGTGTGCAAAGCCAGCTGGGAAGGGGTCGATAACCACTGGATCATCGGCACCCTGAGTGAATGCAATCTGGTGGCCTGTAGCCGCATGCTGGCGAGTGATGACACGCACCAGACGCAGGCGCAGCTGCTGACTCACTGGCTGGATGAGCGCTACGGCTGGCGGCCAGATGCGCAGACTTTTGAGACGTTCCAGGCGTTGCTGGAGCGAGCCGGACAGGTGCTTTACCAGGCTATCTACGTGCGCGATCACGTTTTTCATCGTCACAGCCAGGTACCCGAAAGCTACGGTCAGGCGGTGTGGAGCCTGTTCGGGCAGCTTAACCGCAACCACTGGCTGCCTGGTTCGGAGCGCGAGGTCTTTTTCAGCGCCCACGACGTTGAGGCGTCTGCCAGTTCCCTTTCGCGGATCGCTAAAGAGAAGGACGATGCGGGGGCGGCGTCTGCTGAATTGCGTGAACAGGCGCTGCGTTTTGCCGACACAGCGGCATTCCCGTGGGCGCTCAAACAGCGCTGACTGGAGGAGTGGCAGGGTTTTTCACTCTACTGCCTCCTGTTTTTACATGCGCAGAAAGCCTTCTTTACCCTGCGTTTTGCCCGTGAAGTGGAGAACAGCTGGAGCATGCGGGAAATTTGTCAGATCAACATTCAGGAGCTGTACCGCAGCGCCGCCGAGATGGACGACTACTGCGCAAAGCACGCTGATGCCTCCCCCGGCTTACACGTCTTGTTTGATGCATCCCGCGTTCGCGCCCTGGCCGATAGCCTGGGCGAGGAGCTGAAAGGGCTTAAGTAAGTCGACGGGCATCACATAAAAATCCCGGACTGGGGAGTTTGTGTGACGTTTGTCGCATCACGATTTTTCTGCCATCCGTCAGGTGTGATACCTGTCACGCTGTTCCCCCGGTGCCTGGCGGCTTTGTGATTGACCAGGCAGAACCTGATATTCGTCGGTGATGTTCCCTCGTTCTGTTTATCCCGTTCTCTGAAAATATCCGTGTTTTGTATGGATTCGTGAGATGAGGAAGCGATGTTCCAGGGTGAAAGGCAACTGACGCAGGGCGGGGCGCTGACGCGTTTTCGCGTATCTGCCGCAAAAGAAGAACGTTTTGCGGAATTTTATACCGGGGAAGTGTTTGACGAACGTATCCGCCATGCCCGCAGGGCACAGGATATGTCGTTTTGCCGCCGCATATTCCAGCACCGCTATGCCGGGCGGGGCATCGACCCGTTGCAGGCGTGGCCGCTGGATCATATTGCGGCGAGCGATGCAGACGGCGTTGTCTCTTTCTCCGCGTTTTGCCCTTTACCGTTTCATGTTCAGCGCTGGCTGGCGGTCGATGTTATCGCGCCACATGGCGGGGAATATGCATTTCGTCTCGGTACCTGCGGCGGCGTGCGTCTGTGGTGCTCCGGTACACTGGCGGCCTGCTTTACACCCTTTACCCGTAACGAAATGCAGTTTCTGGATGTCAGCCTCCCGTTTTGCCAGGGCGAAAACCGCGTGCTTCTCCATCTCGACCAATTGTTTGAGCGCGATACCCTCTGTGCGCTGAAAATGGTCTATCTCGGTGAACCGCCGCTGGGTGTTGTGTGGCATGAGGGTGAGGCACTTCCCCAAAGATCTGTGCCGCCGGAGCCTGACGCGGAGCGCCTGCTGACGCTGATGGCGCAGCGTGAATATGGCCCGGAGGCAGATGCCCTGCTGTATGGGCTGCTCAAACGGGTGAGCGCACGTGAGGAAGGATCTGTGTTTTCCCTGCTGACGCTGCTGCGGCTCTGGCAGGCGCACCGGAATGCCTGTTTCCCTGAACCGCTGTGGCGAAGGGTGAAATCGGCCATTCTGGGGTATCGCTACTGGCACGACGAACGGGGTTGCGATGTGATGGATTTTTGGGACCCAGGCCATGCTGCTGCGTTTCATACCGCCCAGCATCTTGCCGGACAGCTGTTCCCGGAGGCGCTTTTTATTGCCTCTTCACGTACCGGAGATCGGCAACGGCGGCTTGGCGAGATGCGGATGAAGGGAGGCAAAGCATGAACAACGAGCCGCTAATGAACACCCTGGAGCGCGTGGTACGTGGTTTTTGTCGCCTGAAAAATCTCGATGAAGTGGGCGCGGGGGACGGATTTACCATTCATTTCGAGGAGTGGGAATGGGAGGTGGGCGTGGGGCTGTACGGTTACTGGCGCTTTGCTGATTTCCGCAACGATACGGCGCTACAACGTGCCATTCTCGCGTGGTATGACGCGCAGATTGGCAAAGGTCTGCCGGAGGTGCAGATCAATACCACTGCGCCGATGATCGCGCTGGCGCTGGTGGCCGGGCACCATCAGCGTCAGGATCTGCTCGCCGTGGTCAACGACTGGGCCGATGCGTTGCTGCGTGAGTTACCGAAAACCGAAGAGGGCGGTTTCCAGCATGTGGTGAAGGAGCAGTCCAACACCGGGCAACTGTGGGACGATACGCTGTTTATGACGTGTCTGTTCCTCGGCGTGGCGGGGGTTGTGCTTGAACGCCGGCAGCTCATCGACGAAGCGGGATACCAGTTTTTGCTGCACACCCGTTACCTGAGCGACCCCGTCAGCGGTCTGTGGTATCACGGCTGGACGTTTATCGATAAGCACCATTTTGCTGGCGTATTCTGGGCGCGCGGGAACGCGTGGATCACCGTTGCCATACCTGAATTTATTGAACTGATGGGTGAGCATCTTGACGTGAGCGTACGCCGTTATCTGTCGCAGGTTGTGGCGCGCCAGGTGCGCGCGCTGTGCGAACTGCAGGCGGAGAACGGCATGTGGCACACGGTGCTCGACGACCCGTTGTCTCCGCAGGAATCTTCAGCAACAGCCGGTATTGCTTATGGAATGCTGCGCGGTGTGCGTATGGGGATCCTGAACGATGACGTGAGAGCACATGCTTTGCGCGCCTGCGACGCCGTGATGGCGCGTATCGACGACGACGGGCTGGTGCTTGAGGCGTCGCGCGGTACCATGCTCGGCTGGGATATCCAGTATTACTGCGATATCGCGGTTGCACCCGTGCCTTATGCACAGGCGCTGACCATGCTGCTGCTACTGGAGATGCAGCACCATCGGGAGCGGTAATGTTTCCATCCAATGTCATTTTCCTGACACGTTTATTCTTTACGGTGTTAGCTTCCCTTTATGGATGCTAACACTATGAAAAGAAAAATTATTCCCGCATTTATCGGTTGTGTTCTCTCTTCCTCTGCCCTGGCGGCGCAGCCCACTGCCGAACGCTATATCGTGAGTTTTCCCGAAGGTACACACGTGAAATACAGCGGTGCGTTTGCCAGTGCGTTCCCGAATGGACTCCCCGTTGGTATTGGTTCCGGCCTGCTGTTTACGGGCAAACAGGGTGATGCCCTGACCTTTGTCACCGTCACCGATCGCGGCCCGAATGCGGATTCGCCAAAGGTGGGTAAAAACGAAGCCAAAATCTTTGTGACACCGGATTTCGCACCGCTTCTGATGACAATTCGCGTACAGAACGGCAAAGCAGAGGCCATTGATGCCCGTCCTCTGCATGACGATAAAGGTGAAATTAACGGGCTGCCGCTGCAAAGCGGCGTGATTGGCTCCACCAATGAAGTGGCGTTCAGCGACACGTTAAAGGTGCTGAAGGGCGACAATCGCGGGCTGGATACGGAAGGGATTACGCCGGATGGGAAAGGCGGTTACTGGCTGTGTGACGAGTATGGCCCGTTTCTGATTAACGTCGACAGCAAAGGTAAAATCCTGACCGTCCACGGGCCGCAGGCGGCGGAGGGGGAAAAATCTGTCGCGGGTGGTTTGCCCAATATTATCAAATGGCGTCAACCTAACCGGGGCTTTGAAGGCCTCACCCGTATGCCGGACGGGCGTATTATTGCCGCAGTACAAAGCACGCTGGATATCGACGGTAAGAGTAAAAAACAGGCGCTGTTTACGCGTCTGGTGAGCTTCGACCCGGCAACCGGAAAAACTGCGATGTACGGCTATCCCATAGACAGTGCGGCCTACAGCAAAAACAGTGATGCCAAAATCGGCGATATCGTGGCGCTTGATAACCAGCACATCCTGCTGATTGAGCAAGGTGAGGGTAAAAATGAAGAGATGCGTAACCTCATCTACAAGGTCGATCTCAGCAAGGCGAGCGATTTAGCCGCTTTCGATAAGCCGGATGAGTACCCGGAATTTGATGATGAGAAGACGCTGGCGAAGCGCGGTATTACGCTTGCGGGTAAAACGCGGGTGACCGATTTGCGCGCGCTGGGCTGGCAACAGGAGAAGGCCGAAGGGCTGGCGCTGATTGACAATAAAACGCTGGCGGTGGCGAACGATAACGACTTTGGCGTGAAGGTTGCGATGCAAAACCCGGTCGAAGGTAAGAAGCTCAAGGATTATCGGGTGAATACCCAGGGGGCTCTCACGCTGGATGACAAACCGGTGACCACCACGCTCAGCGTGAAGCCGCTGAAGAAGCCGGAGTCAGACAGTGAACTGTGGATTGTGACGCTGCCGGAAGCGTTGAAGTAAGGACTGACCCTCACTCTAACCCTCTCCCCAAAGGGGAGAGGGAGCGCGGGGCGGTTATTTTTTCAGCCCCGCAAACTCTGCCCGGATCTCTTCTTCCGGCAGTTGCATACCAATAAACACCATTACACTGCGCGGCGTTTCCTCTCCCCACGGTCTGTCCCAGTCGGCGCTGTACAGACGCTGCACGCCCTGGAACAGCAGGCGGTTCGGTTCACTGTTGATCCACAACATCCCTTTGTAGCGCAGCAGTTTGTCAGCAAACGACAGCAGCAGGTTTTCCATTACGCGGGAGACGTCGCTGATATCCACCGGGTAATCCAGTTCGACCACAATCGACGACACATCGTTTTGTTTATCCGCCATAAAGTGGAAGCGCGGTTTTGAGGTGACGTTCTCTTCCAGCATAAAGCCGTTGGTGTTAAACAGCTGAGACAGGTCAATATCGCCGTGCGTGACGGTGTAAATCGGGGCGCGTGAATTAATGCGCGTCAGACGTTCGCGCAGTTTTTCGCTGGCACCTGCCACGTCGGTTTTGGTCAGCAGAATGCGGTCGGCGTAACCCACCTGTGACTGGGCGATAGTGAACTGGTTCATCTGCTCGTCGGCGTGAACCGCATCGACCAGGGCAATCACACCGTCCAGCAGATAGCGCTGGCAGAGGATGTCATGGGAGAAAAAGGTCTGAATAATCGGGCCCGGGTCGGCCATGCCGGTGCATTCAATCACCAGGCGGTCAAAGTCGATATCACCGCGATCGCGGCTGTCGAGCAGGTCGAGCAGGGCATCTTCTAATTCGTTAGAACGGGTGCAGCAGATGCAGCCGTTGGTCAGGGTTTTGATCTGCGTGGCGCGGTCGCCAATCAGCTGATCGTCCACCGGGACTTCGCCGAACTCGTTTTCAATGACGGCGATTTTGAAGCCATGCTGCGCATTCAGAATGTGGCGCAGCAGGGTGGTTTTGCCTGCGCCGAGGAAACCGGTCAACAGGGTGACGGTAATCGGGGTCATGATCTCTCCTTTAGCAGCAACGGATGCCGCCTTCTCCACTTCCGCCGTAGCGCGCTTCCTGGCGCTCACGGAAGAATTCGGTGTAGGTCATGTACGGCTTATCCGGATGGTTGGTCTTCATATGCTCAACGTAGTTGTCATAGTCCGGAATGCCAATCAGCATTTTCGCCGCCTGACCGAGGTATTTTTTTGCTTCGCCTAAGTTACCAAACATTGTACGTTCCAGACAGAAAAAGCCCGGTGGCGCTACGCTTACCGGGCCTACTGTACCGTTGTAGGGCGGGTCAGCGTAGCGCTACCCGCCGTTATTTTTAGTGGTGTGAAGAGGTCTTCACGCCGCCTTCCGGAACCGGTACATACGGAGTCTCTTTATCCGTACGACCTTCAGCGTTACGCACTTTCATCCAGGTTTTGATGCCGTAGAAGATGATGCTGTACACCACCACCAGGAACAGAATGCTCAGACCCGCGTTGGTGTAGTTGTTCACCACGATATGGTTCATGTTGGCAATCTGCTGCGCGGTCAGGTCACCGCTGCCTGCGGCAATCTTCTCTTTGTACTGGTTAGCCATGAAGAAGAAGCCTTCCAGCTGTGGGTTGGTGCTGAACAGTTTCAGACCCAGTGCCCAGGTGGTGCAGAGCAGCAGCCACATCGCAGGAACCACGGTCACCCAGATGTATTTGGTGCGTTTCATTTTCACCAGGACTACGGTACCGAGCACCAGAGCAACGGCTGCCAGCATCTGGTTAGAGATACCGAACAGTGGCCACAGGCTCTTCACGCCGCCCAGCGGGTCGACAACGCCCTGATACAGCAGGTAACCCCACAGGCCTACGCAGCCCGCCGTACCCAGCACGCCCGCGACCAGAGAGTCGGTTTTCTTCAGGAACGGTACGAAGTTACCGAGCAAGTCCTGCAGCATGAAGCGGCCTGCACGGGTACCGGCATCCAGCGCGGTCAGGATGAACAGTGCTTCGAACAGAATACCGAAGTGGTACCAGAAGCCCATGTCCGCCCACGGCAGCACTTTGTGGAACACGTGTGCGATACCGACGGCCAGCGTTGGTGCGCCACCGGCACGGTTTAGTACGGACGGTTCGCCAATGTCTTTTGCGGTCTGCATGATCTGCTCAGGCGAGATCACAAAGCCCCAGGAGCTGACGGTCGCCGCCGCATGGGCGCTGGCATCTTTAAGCTGCGCCATGATCATTGCCGCGTTGTCACCGCCCATCTCATGCAGGTTTGGCATGGTAATGCCCAGGCCCGCTGGTGGGGTGTTCATCGCGAAGTACAGACCCGGTTCGATGATGGAGGCGGCAACCAGAGCCATGATCGCTACGAAGGATTCCATCAGCATTGCGCCGTAACCGATCAGGCGTGCGTCGTTTTCATTCGCCAGCAGTTTTGGCGTGGTACCGGAGGAGATCAGGGCGTGGAAGCCCGAGACCGCACCACACGCGATGGTGATGAACAGGAACGGGAACAGCGCGCCTTTCCACAGTGGACCGGTGCCGTCGATATACTGCGTGACCGCAGGCATTTTCAGATCCGGGTTGAGGATCACGATACCCAGTGCCAGACCGACAATAACGCCGATTTTCAGGAAGGTTGCCAGGTAGTCACGCGGAGCCAGAATCAGCCAGACCGGCAGCAGGGCGGAGATAAATGCGTAACCGACCAGTGCGAAGGTGATGGTGGTGTCTTTGAAGGTCAGCGCCGGACCCCAGTACGGGTCGTGTGCAATCACGCCGCCGAAGTAAATGGACGCGACCAGCAGCACAATACCAATCACCGACACTTCGCCCACGCGTCCCGGACGCAGGAAGCGCATGTAGATACCCATGAACAGCGCAATTGGCACGGTTGAGCAGACGGTGAACACCCCCCACGGGCTTTCGGCCAGCGCTTTCACCACGATCAGTGCCAGCACCGCAAGGATGATGATCATAATCAGGAAGCAGCCGAACAGGGCGATCGTTCCCGGCACGCGGCCCATCTCTTCTTTGACCATCTCACCCAGAGAGGCACCGTTACGGCGAGAAGAGATAAACAACACCATGAAGTCCTGCACTGCACCCGCCAGCACGACGCCTGCGAGCAGCCACAGGGTACCTGGCAGATAGCCCATTTGCGCGGCCAGCACCGGGCCGACCAGCGGACCTGCACCCGCAATCGCGGCAAAGTGGTGACCAAACAGCACATAGCGGTTGGTGGGCACGTAGTTCAGGCCGTCATTGTTAATGACCGCCGGGGTAGCACGCGTCGGGTCGAGTTTCATGACCTTCTGCGCGATGTACAAGCTGTAGTAGCGATAAGCCACAAGATAGACGGAAACAGACGCCACCACGATCCACAGGGCGCTTACGTGTTCGCCCCGGCGTAATGCGACAACCGCCAGACAGAAAGCGCCGAGGATCCCGAGTAATGCCCAGGGCACGTGCTTCAGTAGTTTTTTAGTATCCATAGTAAGACCTGGTTTTTTATGTGAAGAAAAAAGGGTCAGGGTTCGTTGAGGAGGTATTGATTAATGCTGGAGCGATCGTGCCAGAGTGTCGCGTGTGTCAAGGACGGTAAATCGGTGAGTGGTTGAAAGCGATGAGTAAGCGGTCAAAGGTGGCGGCGAGTGGTTCAGACCCGCCGTCAGTGGATGAAATTATGTGATTGAGATCACCTGATTAGGGTGCAGACTCCTGTGCCAGATAGGCTTCCAGCGTCTTCACGAACTTCTCTTTCAGCCACACCGGCTCTAAAATCTGAATGTTCGGCAGCCAGTAGAAAAGCAGCGGCAGGATCTGGTTCTCATGTGCCGCCAGGCAGCGGAGCGTGACGCCACCGCTTTCCTCACCCAGTAGTTCTTGTTCTGGCAGTAAATTGCGGCGCTGGAAGTAGTGCGAAATATTACGATTGATAAATACTTTCACTTCGAAAGTACTCTCAGACACCCACGGATCGAGGCGTTTCTCCAGTAGCTCAATCACGTGCTCCTCAGGCATAAATGTGCTTTTCTGAATATCAAGCCAGCTAATCTGACTCAGGGAGAAGGATTTCAACCTGCTATTTTCGGTGGCTTGTAAATACCATATATTTTTTTGGTTAATGAGTTTGTATGGATTAATCAGACGGGTTTTGCCTTTATACACAATCTGGCAAACATTACGATTCTTAATCGATTTCTCAATTTTCGATAAATGGCGGCGAATATCACGCTGTACGGTATGCTCTGCATCATTTCCAAGAATAAGAATATGATTTTCGTCAACGCGGGATTCAAGTTTTTGCCAAAAATCTGTATGTCTTTCCGGGAAAAAATTATCAGCATTCAGGAAGTTAGAGATGGTGTGGTGCAGGCCTTGTCCATAAGTTGATTGTGCGGTGTGGATCAAACGATATAGCCCATTACCGGTATGTTCCACTATCGGGGAGAGCGCATTTAAATCACGGTAGACGGTACGCTCGGTAATTTTAAATTTTTCCATCAGCGCGCTGCGGTTTACCACACCGTTTAAATGTAGCTCCACCAGAATATCGACCAGACGTTCAGCCGAGCGGCTCCGCGTCGAATTAGCCATAAGGTATTCCTGTTTATTTAAGGGATATGCGCTGAATTATGCGGGTGGCACTGACAGGAAATGTCAGTATTCAGACACAGAAAATTTATCTTATGGTTATATAACGGCGTGATTTAGCGGAAACCTTAGTATTTTTTGCGGGAAACGCGCTGGCTGCGGGGTGCGCCAGCGCGTGGCAGATCAGACGGTTGCTTCTGACTCCATCATCACCGGGTGGAAGTTGCGTTTAAAATAGATCAGGCCGTGGCCCTCTTCGCTCAGAATGATGTTTTTAATTTCAACAAGATAAACCAGATGCGTGCCGATGGTTTGCACCTGGCTTATCTCCCCTTCAAGGCTTGCCAGCGCGCCTTTGAGCACGGGTTGTGTCAGCGGGCCTTTCTGCCAGCAGGAGAGGCTAAAACGCTCCTCCATCGTCATGCCGGTCATCCCGGCAAAATGGCGAGCCATGAGCTCCTGCTCATGGTTGAGCACGTTGACGCACAGTTTACCGTTCCCCTGAAACACCGGGTTCATCGCGCTGTTGGCGTTAATACAGACCATCAACGAAGGGGGCGTGTCCGTGACCGGGCAGACGGCGGTGGCGGTAATGCCGCAGCGACCTGCATCGCCCTCAGTGGTGATAATATTGACCGCCGCCGACAGGCTGGCCATCGCATCGCGAAAACGCAGGCGTTGTTCATTTGATTGCATTGAAACCTCCCGCTGCGTTATTTCAGCAGCTTATCCAGCATGTTGATATCGCTGTTGTTGTGCAGGTGTGGCACCGTCCAGCCGTGTTGGTCGTACTCGGACATGCAGCGGTCGACCATCGCCATCATCTTGTCCATGTTGCCGGAGCTCTGCGCCTGGCGCAGACACTGCAGGCGAATTTCATCCTGGCTGCCGGAGTAGTTGATCTCATACAGCTCGTGACGACCGCCAAATTCGCTACCGATGGCATCCCACATCAGTTTCAAAATCTTGATGCGTTCAACGTGATCCATGCCGTTGGAGCCACGCACGTATTTCGCCAGATACTGGTCAATCTGCGGGTTGTTCAGGTCGCGGGCGCTGGACGGCAGGTAGATAAGACCGCTGGTAACGTTACGTTCGATGATGTTCTTGATCTTCGCGTAGGCCATTGGGGCCATCACGCGGTAGGTTTGCAGCGCGGCATGATCCGGCAGATACGCGCCATTCACCCACGGGGTAGCTTCGGAGCACATGGAGTCACTCAGCGCCCAGAACATATTGCGCCAGGCCACCACTTCGCCCAGATCGGCCTGTACGCCGCGGAACTCCAGGGTGCCGGTACATTCCAGTGATTTTTTCAGCAGGGCGGTGATGAAGTCGAGTTTGACTGCCAGACGCACGCAGGCCTGCAGCGGGTACATCCGCGCAAAACCACCTTCCATCGTCCAGCGACGGCAGCGATCGAAATCGCGGTAGATCAGCACGTTTTCCCACGGGATCAGCACATGATCCATCACCAGAATGGCATCGTTCTCGTCGAAGCGGCTGGAGAGCGGGTAGTCGTACGGAGAACCGGTTGCGCCAGCCACCATTTCGTAGGAGGCGCGGGAGATGAGCTTCACCCCTTCGGCATCCATCGGTGCGACGAACATCAATGCGAAGTCCGGGTTTTCACCCATCACCTGCGCAGAGCCGAAGCCGATCATGTTGTAGTGGGTCAGCGCCGAGTTGGTCGCCACCACTTTTGCACCGCTGACGATGATCCCGGCATCGGTTTCTTTTTCCAGCTTGATGTAGACGTCTTTCACCTCGTCCGCCGGTTTATGGCGGTCAATCGGTGGGTTAACGATGGCGTGGTTGAAGTACAGCCCCGTTTCCTGGATGCGGGTGTACCAGTTGCGGGCGTTCTGCTCGAACTGGCCGTAGAAGGCCGGGTTGGCTCCCAGCGCGCAGCCAAACGCTGCTTTGTAGTCCGGCGTGCGGCCCATCCAGCCGTAGCTCAGGCGTGACCACTCGGCGATGGCGTCACGCTGCTGGCGCAGGTCGTCGGCACTTTTCGCCACGCGGAAGAACTTGTGGGTGTAGCCGCCGCTGCCGGTATCAGTGCCCCAGCACAGCGTATCCTGCATGTCGGGTTTGTGCAGCGCGTCGTACATCTGGGCGATGGAGGCTGCCGCGTTGCGAAACGCCGGATGGGTGGTGACGTCTTTGACGCGCTCGCCGTAGATATAAATTTCACGACCATCCTGCAGGCTTTTTAAATACTCTTCGCCGGTTAACGGACGTTTGGCATCAGCGCGGAAATCTTCAGGCTTCATAGGGACCTCGTAACGGAATAGGGTTGTTAAATTTATGTTTTGTTTTTGTTGTTTAATTGAAGCGTGAGAGAGGCGGCAGGTGAAGGGACGATTGGGACAACGACGGGTACTTTTCACGATAGATCGCAGAGTGTGATTTCCCTCACCCTAACCCTCTCCCAAAGGGAGAGGGGACGGTTACTCCCTCTCCCTTTGGGAGAGGGCAGGGGTGAGGGGAACAGGCGACACCGGTACTTTCTGCGCCCGATACGCGCTTGGCGAGCACCCTACCAGACGATTAAAAAACCGCGCGAAATAGGCCGGATCTTTAAACCCCAGTTGCCAGGCAATTTCACTCACCGGGCTGTCGGAAAACAGCAGCAGCCGCCTGGCTTCACGCAGCTGCCGGTCGAAGATCAACCGTTTTGGCGGCCGGTTGGCGAAGCGACGGCAGATATCGGTCAGTCGGGATTCGGTAAGGTGCAGCTCGCTGGCGTAATCCGGCACCGTCCAGTGTTCATGGTAATGGACGTCAATCAGCTGGTTAAAGCGCTGGAACAGCTTCAGCTCGCCGCGCATGCCGTTTGCGGCGTGGTCGTCGAGCTTCGCGTTGCGCAGTAGCAGAGTAAAAACTGCCTGTGCCAGAAGCGCCAGCGTATGCTCGCGCCCGGGCAGCTGTTCCGTGGATTCGCGCTCAATCAGCTGCCAGTAGTGTTTCAGTGCCGCCAGCTCGTCGGGTTTATCGGCCAGTGACAGGCAGATGCCCGGCAGGCCGAAGGCTTCCCGCGTGCCGGGGTAGAGCACCTCTAACAGCGGCCAGATCAGATCGTCGCGCACCGTCAGCACGTGCCCGTCACTGTCGGATTCGGTGATAAACGCGTGCGGTTCCGACGGTGGCGTTAAGACAAACAGCGGAGCCTGCACCGAGTAGCGGTGATCGTCGAGCTGCAGCTCAATCTGCCCGGTATCGAGAAAGTGCATCTGAAAATACTGGTCGTGACGATGCGCCTGCATGTCGCGGCCAAAAAAGGCCGCCATGCGGGCGAACGACTGGTAGTGCACATCGTCAGTACCCAGACTTTCGTCGTACTCTTTGCTGATGTCGATATTGGCGACAGGGCTCTGGCACATAACCGTTCCTCAGTGGATCTTCTGCGCGGCGATGTCCGGTTCATGCTCCAGGCTTTCCCGCTGCGTCATCGGGATCCTGGTCAACACCAGCGCGCCAACCACCAGCAGCCCGGCCACAAACCACAGACCAGAGCTGAAGCTGCCGGTCGTATCGCGCAAAATGCCTATCAACAGCGGGCTGACTGCAGATCCTACGTTACCGATGGCGTTGATCACCGCCAGCGCGACCGCCCGGGACTGCAGGCTAATAACCTGATCCGGCGTCGTCCAGAATATCGCCATAGCGGTAAACGATCCGGTTGAGGCCATGATGATGCCAAGCAGCTGGATCAGACTGTGGTCTGTCGCCGACGCCAGCATCCATCCCGCCGCCGCGAACAGATACGGCAAGATGGTGTGCTTTTTTCGCTCTTTTAGCCTGTCGGAGCGGCGACTCCACCAGATCATCCCGAGGATGGTGCAAAACTGTGGGATCGCCGCCAGCAGGCCGATCACGATGTTGCTGCTGTGGCTGTTAAAGCTTTGCAGGATCTGTGGCGTCCAGATGTTGATAGCACTCAGCGTGTTGGTCAGGCAGAAATAGGCCAGGGTGTAGAGCAGCACTGCCGGGGTCAGCACTTCGCGCAGCGTCGATCGTGGTGTGACGGAGCGGGCAATGGCGACTTCCTGCTCGCGGGCGATCATCGTTTTCAGCACCCATTTTTCGTCATCATCCAGCCAGCTGGCCTGATCCGGCGTGTCGTTAAGGAAGAACCAGGTCACCACGCCGAGCACCACGGAGGGCAGCCCTTCCAGCAGAAACAGCCACTGCCAGCCTTTCAAATTCCATAGCCCGTCCAGCGCCAGAATATAGCCAGAGAGGATCGAGCCGAGCATCATGGTCACCGGCATGGCGATCATAAACAGCGCGTTGGCACGGGCGCGGTGATAGGCCGGGAACCACCAGGTAAGATAGACCAAAATCCCCGGCAGGAAGCCCGCCTCCGCAATACCCACCAGCATGCGTAAAACGTAGAGCGTCTGCGGGCTGGTGGCGAACATGGTGCAGGTGGAGGCAATGCCCCACACCACCATGATCCCGGCGATCCAGCGGCGCGCACCGATTTTCGCCAGCATGATGTTACTGGGGATACCGCACAGCACGTAGGTGACGTAAAACAGCGTTGCCGCCAGGCCAAACATGGTGGAGGTGAGGCCCAGATCTTTGCCCATCGTCAGCCCGGCAAAGCCGATGTTGATGCGGTCGAGAAACGAGAAGACAAACAGGATAAAGAGAAACACGATCAAACGACGGAACAGCTTGTTTATAACGCGATGTTCAACAGCTTTATTATCTTGCAGGGTAGAGGTCGTCATGGTGCGCTCCAGATCTTACATTCAGTAGACGGATTTATTGTTATTAACTGACGTAACCGGGTTATCGATAAAACGTGCCGCCAGCGCTTCGGCGCTGCGGGCGAGCAGGGTGGTGTCCACGCCGACGGCGACAAACAGCGCGCCGAGTTCGAGATAGCGTTTTGCCAGCTGCTCATTGGCCATCAGGATGCCGGGCGCTTTGCCCGCAGCACGAATCTGCACGATCGCCTGCCCGATGGCGGCCTGTACTTCCGGGTGCTGCGGATTACCGGCAAAGCCCATGTCGGCACTGAGATCCGCCGGGCCGATAAACACGCCGTCCACGCCTTCTACATCCAGGATCTGCGGCAGGTTTTTCAGCGCCTCGCGGGTTTCAATTTGTACCAGCACGCACATGGCGTCGTTGGCCTGTTGCAGGTAATCGGGAATGCGGTTCCAGCGTGATGCACGCGCCAGAGCACTGCCCACACCGCGAATGCCCGCAGGCGGATAACGGGTGGAACGTACGGCCAGACGCGCTTCGTCAGCGTTTTGCACCATCGGCACCAGCAGGGTTTGCGCGCCCACGTCCAGCAGTTGCTTGATCTGTACCGGGTCGTTCCACGACGGGCGCACCACCGGCTGGCTGGCATACGGCGCAATCGCCTGAAGCTGGGTTAACACGGTTTGCACGCTGTTGGGGGCATGCTCCCCGTCGATCAGCAGCCAGTGGAAGCCTGCACCCGCCAGCAGTTCAGCGCTGTAGCTGCTGGTCAGTCCCAGCCATAAACCGATTTGCGGTGTTCCGGCTTTCAGCGCCGCTTTGAATGCGTTTTGCATGGTTGTCTCCTAGACAAAGCGGCAGCTGATGGAACCCATGTCGCCGTAGTCCACGTGGAAGGTATCGCCCTTACTGGCGGTGACCGGACGGGTAAACGACCCTCCGAGGATGACCTGCCCTGGCTCAAGCTGTACGTCGTACGGTGCGAGTTTGTTGGCCAGCCATGCCACACCGTTCGCCGGGTGGTTGAGTACGCCAGCGGCGACGCCGGTCTCTTCGATCACGCCGTTGCGATAGAGCAGGGCGGAGATCCAGCGCAGATCCAGCGCGTCGGGCTTAATCGGGCGGCCGCCGAGGATCACGCCTGCGTTGGCGGCGTTATCGGAGATGGTGTCGAACACCTTGCGCGGGCGCTGGGTGTCCGGGTCGATGTTGTGACAGCGGGCGTCGATCAGCTCCAGAGCCGGGATCACGTAGTCGGTGGCGTTGTAAACGTCGAAGATCGTGCAGTTCGGGCCGCGCAGCGGTTTTGCCAGCACGAAGGCCAGCTCCACTTCGATGCGCGGGACGATAAAGCGATCGACGGGAATGTCACAGCCGTCGTGGAAGAACATGTCGTCCAGC
Organism: Enterobacter sp. RHBSTW-00901; assembly: GCF_014103115.1. Taxonomy (NCBI): domain Bacteria; kingdom Pseudomonadati; phylum Pseudomonadota; class Gammaproteobacteria; order Enterobacterales; family Enterobacteriaceae; genus Enterobacter; species Enterobacter sp. RHBSTW-00901. The sequence goes on along the minus strand of NZ_JABXPB010000001.1, from coordinate 3,489,007 downwards.
AGTGCGCCGTAGTCCGGTTCGCTAATCTGCGAGCTGGCCTGCATCGCTTTGGAGGTAAGGCCGATCTTGTGGCCTTTCAGCACCCGGCCTTCGGCGATCTTCAGGCTCACCCATTCGCGCTGTACGGCGTAGGCGTCGTCGATGGTGATCGTCGGGTAGTCGAGTGAGATCTGGCGGATCTGCTCCCGGGACTGTTCAGCCTGATGCAGACGATGAGCGATCAGGGTATGGGTATGTTTATCGAGCATGGCGATATCCTGTTGTAAGGTTTTCTCCCTCTCCCCGTGGGAGAGGGCCGGGGTGAGGGCATCAGGCCGCAGCGATTTCCCCTCACCCTAACCCTCTCCCAAAGGGAGAGGGGACGGTATTACTTAAACAAGGCGTGCACGTTGTTTTGTTTGTAATTGAGCGTCGGGTGCAGCTCGTCGAGCTCAAACGACAGCGCCAGATAACGGTTTGCCATCAGTTCCGCGAAGTGCGTTTTGATAAGCTCAAACAGCATCTCCCCCACGGCTTCCCGGCTCTCCAGGCTGCGCCCCGTGCCGATTTTCAGCGTCATATGCACAAACGCGTAATCGTGCTTACCGTCGGCCATCTGCCAGGTATCCAGCCAGTGCGCGCGGCTGCGGATACCGCCGAGCGGGAAGATGCCCGTGGCGGCAAGTGCGTCGTTCACTTTGGCAAACAGCCCCGGCAGGTCAGCCTGTTCGCGGATGTTGTCAGTACATTCAGCAATAAAGTGCGGCATAGGGGTTCCTTACGCGGGCAGCGGGAAAACGGCGTTGACCTGACCGGTACCGGAGCTGGCAAACAGCTCGGTGAGAAACTCCACCTTGCCGTCGTATTTATCCCAGCCGAGCATCCCCAGCAGCATCACTGTGTCGTGCATGTTGCCCTCGCCGTAGCAGTAGTCGGCGTACTCCGGCAGCATGCTGCAAAATTCTTTGAATTGGCCTTCGCGCCACAGCTTCACCACGCGCTCGTCCATCTGACGGTCGAACTCGCGGGTGTAGCTGTTCATCCCTTCTTCCGCGCGCTGGTCATCGATAAAACGGTGTGACAGCGAGCCGCTGGCGAGCACCGCCACGGTGCCGTCGTATTTTTCGATGGCGCTGACGATGGCCTCACCCAGCCTGCGGCTGTCGGCGAAGTCGTGCACGGTGCAGAACGCCGAGATGGAGATCACTTTGAAGTGCTTGTCGCTGTTCATGTAGCGCATCGGCACCAGCGTGCCGTACTCCAGCTTCAGGCTCGGGATGTTGTGCGCTTTGGCGCGCACGCCGAGCTTCACCGCTTCGTCGGCAATCAGCTGACCCAGCGCCGGATTGCCGTCGTAGTCGTAGGTCATGTCGCGGATAAAGTGCGGCAGCTCGTTGCTGGTGTAGATCCCTGCAAAGTGATCCGCACAGTTGATGTGGTAGGCGCTGTTCACCAGCCAGTGGGTGTCGAACACGATAATGGTATCGACGCCCAGCTCGCGGCAGCGCTGGCTGATCTCTTTGTGGCCGTCGATGGCCGACTGACGGCAACCGTGGTTTTTCCCCGGCAGCTCAGAAAGATACATCGACGGAACATGGGTAATTTTTGCCGCTAACGCTAACTTGCCCATATCAGACTCCCCATTTTGGAATGGGATGGTCGCCCATCGAGATGCAGACGTTTTTCATCTCTGCGAACACGTCGAAGCTGTATTCACCGCCTTCACGCCCGGTGCCGGAGGCCTTCACGCCGCCAAACGGCTGGCGCAGGTCACGCACGTTCTGGGTGTTGACGAATACCATGCCCGCTTCGATATTGCGCGCCAGGCGCAGCACTTTACTGATGTCCTGCGTCCAGATGTACGACGCCAGGCCGTATTCCACGTCGTTGGCCAGGCGCAGACCTTCCGCTTCGTCCTTAAACGGCAGCAGGCAGGCCACCGGCCCGAAAATCTCTTCCTGCGCCACGCGCATGCGGTTGTCGACATCTGCCAGCACGGTCGGGCGCAGGAAGTTGCCGCCTTTCAGGTGCGCGGGCAGATCGGTGGGTTTGTCCGGGCCGCCTGCCAGCAGGGTGGCTCCCTCTTCAATGCCGAGACGGATATAGCCGGAGACTTTTTCCCAGTGTTGCTGGCTTATCAGTGCGCCAACCTGGGTGTTCGGATCGGTCGGGTCGCCCACGCGCAGACGGTTGGCGCGTTCGGCAAAGCGCTTTACGAACTCCGGGTAGATGCTCTGTTGAATGAAGATGCGTGAACCGGCGGTGCAGCGCTCGCCGTTGATGGAGAAGATGGTGAACAGGGCGGCATCCAGTGCGCGCTCAATGTCGGCATCTTCAAAAATCAGCACCGGGGATTTTCCCCCCAGCTCCATTGAGTATTTTTTCAGGCCGGCGTTCTGCATGATACGGCGTCCGGTGGCAGTGCCGCCGGTAAAGGAGACGGCACGCACGTCGTGATGGCGTACCAGCGCGTCGCCCGCCGTTGCGCCATAGCCCTGCACCACGTTTAGCACGCCTGCCGGAATACCCGCTTCCAGCGCCAGCTCGCCCAGACGGTCAGCGGTCAGCGGCGAAAGTTCAGACATCTTCAGCACCGCGGTATTGCCCAGCGCCAGACACGGTGCGACTTTCCAGGTGGCGGTCATAAACGGTACGTTCCACGGCGACACCAGCGCGCAGACGCCAACGGGCTGCACCAGGGTGTAGTTGAGCATTTTGTCGTCGACCGGGTAGGTTTTGCCGTTCATCTGCTGGCACACTTCGGCGAAGAACTCGAAGTTATGCGAGGCGCGCGGGATCAGCACGTTTTTGGTCTGGTGGATCGGCAGGCCAGTATCGGCAGTTTCCATTGCGGCGATCTCAGGGACGTTTTGATCGATAAGATCCCCGAGACGACGCATCAGGCGTGCGCGCTCTTTCATCGGCAGATTGGCCCATTTCGGGAATGCCTCTTTTGCCGCCGCAACCGCCTGATTAATTTCTGCTTCACCGCCGGCGGCCACTTCAGCCAGCACTTCGCCGGAGGCCGGGTTAGTGGTGTGGAAGTAGTCGCTTCCTGCTACGTTTTTGCCGTTGATCCAATGGTTAATCTTTTTCATTTTGCCGTTTCCTCACTCACAATTCGGTTCACCAGGCGGCCAACGCCTTCCACTTCCACCACCACTTCGTCGCCAGGCACTACGTCGGAAAGGCCTTTTGGCGTGCCGGTGGCGATCATGTCGCCCGGTTGTAAGGTCATAAATTCGCTCAGGTACGCAATCAGGAACGGGATGCTGAAGATCAGATCCGCCGTGGTGCCTTCCTGGCGTAGCTCGCCGTTAACGAAGGTGCGCAGGGTTAAGTTGTGCGGGTCGGGGATAGCTTCTTTGGGCACCACGTTGGGGCTGATGGGGGTTAACCCGTCGCGGCTTTTCACCCGCAGGTTCGGGCGGTAGTAGTTTTCCAGGTAGTCGCGAATGGCGTAGTCGTTACACACCGTGTAGCCCGCCACATAGTCCATCGCCCCGGCTTCGCTGACCTTGCGTGCGGTTTTGCCGATCACCACCACCAGCTCCGCTTCGTAGTGCATGTAGTCGACGTTGTCCGGGCGTACCGACGTCTGGTTGTCGCCGTTAAAGGTGTTCGGTGCTTTGATGAACACCAGCGGTTCAGTCGGCGGCTTAAAGTCCAGCTCGCTGGCGTGATCGGCGTAGTTCAGGCCCAGCGCAAACAGCGTGGCGTGAGGGTGTGGGCGTTGAACGGTGGCGACGTCGCACGCCTCAACCACCGGGTTTTCCAGGGGCGGGAACCCTTTCGCCAGGATGCGCACGCGATCGCCGGGGCGCAGCGCCACGCGCGAGTGTGGCGTGCCAATCAGAATGGCATCGCCGGGGTTGAGGGTGGCGAATTCGCTCAGGGCGCTCAGCAGTTCGGCCGCGTTACGCTGCAGATCTGCGGTGTTCCAGTGGTCGGCTTCGCGGCCATTGATCTCGGTGATGATGGTCAGGTTATCGACGTTATCAACGGCGACAAGCTCACCCAGAGGGCAGAAGCCGTCACGGCATTTGGCTTTGATCGCCGGGCGGTAAAAGCTCTCTTCCGGCAGGCTCACCTCGTTGGCCAGCGCGTATCCGGCGATGTACTCCGCAGCGTCTTCCACGTGTACCTTGCTGGCCGTTTTGCCGACCACCAGAGCCACCGTTGCACCGCTTAACACCGTTTCCCCATGCGGAAACGGGATGGGTTCACCTGCGCGGATCACGGTGTTATGGGGTTTGATAAACCATACCGCCGTTTTAGGTGGGGTGTGATAAGGGGCTTTTTCAAACGCGTCGCCCCAGGCATCACGCTGGCTGCGATGGTTAAGCGCCACGGCAAAAACAGTACCTTTCATTGACTACTCCTCAGGCCGGGGATCCGGGTTGTGATTTCATTAATATGTTAATGATCTGATTTTATGCTTTTGCTGTTTGTTTCGCAATCAGAAGTGAAGAAATTGTGATATGAGTAACAATAAATTTACATATCAATTTTAAATTCTATATAAATCATTCTGTTAATAAAATTGACTGGTTTCTGTTAGACTTTTTGATGTAAAACGTGTTGTTTATAAAAACATCTTTTTTAAATTGTTTACTTGTTAATGATTGGCGGGGAGAGGCTATGCATGACTCATTAACCATCGCGCTGTTGCAGGCGCGGGAAGCGGCGATGGCTTACTTTCGCCCGATTGTGAAGCGGCATAATCTGACCGAACAGCAGTGGCGGATTGTGCGCGTGCTGGCAGAAAGCCCGTCGATGGATTTTCACGACCTGGCGTTTCGGACCTGCATTTTGCGTCCGAGCCTGACGGGCATTCTCACGCGCATGGAGCGCGACGGTCTGGTGCTGCGCTTAAAGCCGGTGAATGACCAGCGCAAGCTGTACGTGTCGCTGACCAAAGAGGGGAATGTGCTGTATGAGCACGCACAGGCGCAGGTGGAAGAGGCGTATCAGCACATTGAAGCGGAATATACGCCGGAGAAGATGAAGCAACTGACGACGCTGCTGGAAGAGTTTATCGCGCTCGGCAATCGCCATATTGCAGAGCGCGGGGAAGAGGAATAATTCAGCCCTCCGGTTTTGCCAGGTGGATCAACGTGTCGATACGCGCGGGGGAAAGGGGCTCGCGCGGTTGTGGCAGCGGCCAGCCGTACAGCCAGCGGGCGCTGGTGGCGCAGGTTTTTCCCTGGCAGGCACCCATCCCACAGCGTGATGCGAGCTTCGCCGCCTGCCAGCTTTCGGCATTTTGCACATCGCCGCAGCGCACGTCCTCGCAGCGGCAGAGCAGCGTATCCGCAGTGACAACCTCTTTTAGCGCGTCCGGTAAGGCAAAGGTGGTATGTAGCGCCCGGGAAAAACGTTGCCAGCGGGCACGGGCGGCGATGGCTTTTGCTGCCTTTTCGGGATTATTCGCCGCGATATAACCCGCTATTTCCCCTTCCGCCAGCGCCAGCTCGCTGCCGCCAAAGCCGGTGCATTCCCCTGCGGCGTAGATATCCGGCACGCTGGTGCGTTGCCCTGCATCAACCCAAATTGCCTGATTTTCCGTTTTGCAGCCAAAAATCAATCCGGGTTCAAGGTTCGGCACCAGTCCGTAACCGATAGCCAGCCTGTCGCAGGCGATCTCCCGGGTGTTTCCCTGATGACGTACGGAGACGGAGTGCAGATGTGAGACACCCTGCGCACGGATAACCTGGCTTGCCGGGTGATAGTGGGCGGGGAAAAGCTCGCCGAGCTGGCGCAGTTTTTCAGGCCAGCGCCAAAGCCCCGCCGCGAAGCGGGCCAGCGCGCTCACCGGAGCCTGTTCGATGATGGCAACGATATTTCCGCCCGCGCGTTTCACCGTGCTGGCGACCGCCAGTAGCAGCGGGCCGCTTCCGGCAATGATCACCCGTTCGCCGTTGAGCGACAGGCCATGTTTAATCTGTGCCTGTAGCCCTCCGGCTCCCGTCACGCCGGGTAACGTCCAGCCGGGAAACGGCAGCGAAAGCTCGCGCGCACCGCAGCATAAAATTAACCGCTGCCAGCGGATCTCTCCGCAGCCATCTGCGGTTTCAAAAACAATGGAATGCGCGTGAGGACGGGCAATCAGCCGCGCGCCGTTCAGCAGCGTAATGCGCGGCTGTTCTGCCACTGCCAGGCGAAGGCGACGGGCCCGTCGGGGCAGCGAGACCTGCGGGCCATCGCGCCAGATTTGCCCGCCAGGACGCGGGTTGTCGTCAAGAACCATGACCGATTTTCCGCAGCGTGCGGCGGCCAGCGCCGCCGATAGCCCGGCTGGCCCTGCGCCGAGGATCAGAATTTCGCAGTCAAACATTCGCATACTGGCTCCTTTCAATCACCATATCGGGCTGGCATTCCGTCTGGCAGGCCAGCACCCGGCATCCGTTTACCGTGACGCGACACTCCTGGCATATTCCCATTCCGCAGAAGGGCGCTCGCCGTTCGCCGCTGACCGAGTGGCGTGTGACACCGTTGCCCATCAGAGCCAGTGCTGCCGCGATGCTGATACCAACGGGAACCTCGCAGGGCTGGCCGTCGATAATCATGTTCAGGATCGTCATGCGATGGCCTCCTGTTTGTACAGCCGTGCGGGAAGCCAGGCGTTTGGGGAAACCGCCGGGCGCTCGCCCAGGATCTGCGCGCTAAGCAGCTCGGCGGTTGCGGGGGCCGTCGTGACGCCCAGCCCTTCATGACCCAGCGCCAGCCAGACACCCGGACGTGTGGGATGCGGGCCAATGAGCGGATTGCCGTCTGCCGATGCAGCGCGAAAACCGCTCCAGCAGCGGATGATATTCAGGCTCTCCAGCGAGGGTAAAAAATGACGTGCGCGCGCCAGCATTTGTGCCAGCAAGGGGAGATCCAGCTCGCGGTCCGTGTTATCGAACTGGCGGGAAGAGCCAATCAGTAACTGTCCGGTGGGGCGAGGCTGGATGTTAAACGCCACCGACGTTCCGCCTGCGTGGGCGCTGGCCCCGTATCCCAGCTCCACTAGCTGGTGGCTGAGCAACGGGCCGTAACGGTCGGTGATCGCCAGCTGGCCTTTTTTCGCCCTGAGCCAGTTTTCCTCCAGCAGCGTGTTGGCATTCAGACCACAGGCGATGACGATAGCGCCCGCACGCAGACGTTCACCGCTGCGCAGGGTGACGTAAGGAGCCTCGACAGAGAGGGCGCTATCACGAAGATGCGTGACGCCGGCATCGTCAATAAACCAGCGGGCGACGTTCGGTGCGTAGACGATACTGTCACCGGGCACCCACAGCCCGCCGGTGAGCCGGGAGGTGAGCAGGGGTTCGCGTGCGGCAAGCTGCTCGCGGGTGAGCATCTCGCTGGTGACCTGGACCTGTGCCATCCGCTGCTGTTTTTCCTCTGCCAGCGCAAGCTCCTGCGCAGTTTCCGCCAGCCACAGGGTGCCGCATCCGCGCCAGGCGCAGCTTTCCGGCATCCGGGGGGTCAGTTCCCGCCAGCGTGCCAGAGACCAGGCAGAGAGGGTGAGTTCGGCGGGGTCGTCATCCATACAGACCAGGTGACCCATACCCGCTGCCGTCGCCCCGGCGTTGCCGTCGTCGACCAGCGTGACCCGTTGCCCGCGCTTTGCCAGTTGCCAGGCGCAGGCCGCGCCGATAATCCCGGCCCCGATGACAATCACGTCACTTTCGATCACAGCGCGATCCCCCAGCGGAACGGATCGCCAGCATTGAGGATCAACCGGTTATCACCGCAGACCCACGCCTCACCGCGGATCGTCGGTACGATTTTGTCGCCATGCGGCACGTAGTGGGCGGTAAATTCGCTGCCGATGATACTCGCCTGTCGCCAGGTTTCTCCGGGCCTGAGTTTGCCATCCGCCGCCAGACAGGCCAGCTTGGCGCTGGTACCAGTGCCACAGGGCGAGCGATCCCAGGCTTTACCGGGGCAGAGTACAAAGCTGCGGCTGTCCGCATGGGTATCCTCAGCAAACAGTTCGATATGGTCGATAATGCCGTCATGTTCGCCGCGAATACCTGCATGTTCTAGCCCTTCACGGATTGCCCAGGCGTATTCGGTCAATTCAGGGAGCTTATCCGGCGTGACTGCAAACGGATGATCGCTGACGAGGAAGAACCAGTTGCCGCCCCAGGCGATATCGCCCGTGACCGTGCCGTGGGCGGTTTCTACCTGCACCTGCTTACGCCAGCGATAAGCCGGGACGTTTTCGACTGAGACGCTGCCATCTTCGTGCAGCGTAGCGGTAACGTCACCCACCGGGGTTTCAATCACGTGTCGGCCTGGCTGAATGCGCCCAAGCCAGGCCAGCGAGGCAATAAGCCCGATAGTGCCGTGGCCGCACATGTTCAGAAAGCCGCAGTTGTTGAAGAAGATGACCCCCGCCGTGGCCTGCGGTGAAACTGGCTCACAGAGCAGGGCTCCGACCAGCACGTCGTTACCGCGTGGCTCAAGGATGATGGCTTTACGCCAGTCGTCGTAATCGCGGGCAAAGCGCGCCCGGCGCTCGGCCATGCTGCCTGTTCCCAGATCCGGAAAACCGTCGATGACCAGGCGGGTGGGTTCGCCGCCGGTGTGGGAGTCAATTACTCTCAGTTCACTGTGCTGCGCTGTCATGGGATCTCCGGGAAGTTAAAATCTTGTTGCTAAATGCTGGCGTAAGCCTGACGTTCCGGCTTGATCGCTTTCGTCACCGGAAATGACGAAATCAGCACAGTGACCGGTTTCATTCTTAAGTGAAATTCATATTTATTTCTTATTAATCATTCTGTTGATGGTGTGGTAAGCCAAAAAAGGGGACTGCGCCAGTGGATGATACAGAGGAAATGACAAACCTGCGGCAGGATCGCAAAACGCAGCATGGGGGCTTGATGAGTTAATGAAAAGTTAATAAAGATCCAGCTCACTAATCGGGAGGAAGCGTTATGTCCTGTGTTATTGATGATGTGCTGGCTCCGTCGCCGGTGCTGGAAGTGTCTGAACTCAGCCAGATATGTGAAGGGCTGGCGCGCCAGCGTCCGGAAGATATCCAGATGTTGCTGAATGCGATAGCGTTGATTGCACCCTTGCTCAATGCCATTCCTGACGTGGTGTTTTTTGTTAAAGACGTGCAGGCGCGCTATCTGATGGTCAACATGACCCTGGCACGCCGCTGTGGGTTTAAGAACGTTGTTTCTCTGCTGGGCAAAACCTCTGCCGATGTGTTCCCTTCCGCGCTGGGGCAGGGGTATACCGAACAGGATATGCGGGTGTTGCGTGAGGGGGTGACCCTGCGCGATCAGCTGGAGATGCATCTCTACAATGGTCGTGAGCGCGGCTGGTGTTTGACTCAGAAGCTGGCGCTTCGGGATGCGCAGGGCCAGGTGATCGGCATGGCAGGCATTTCGCACGACTTGCAGGAAGCGCAGGCGCGTCACCCGGCGTGGCAGCGGCTGGCGATTGTCGATGAGCATATCCGCAACCATTACCACCGGCCAATCGCGATGGAAGAGCTGACCGCGCTGAGCGGCATGTCGGTGGCGCAGATCGAACGCTACTGTAAGCGCATTTTTCACCTCACCCCACGCCAGATGATCCACAAGGTGCGGCTGGAAAAGGCCACCGAGCTGCTGGCCGGCGATACGCCGATTACCGATATTGCCCTGCAATGTGGTTATACCGATCACAGCGCGTTTAGCCGCCAGTTTAAAGCGATGACCGGCTCTACGCCGCGTGATTTTCGCATCACGCTGGCCGGGTAAGACAAACTCACTGTGCTAATTTCGTCATCAAAGGGGAGGAAAACCACCAAGCCGTCGGTCGCCTGAAACGTCAATCTGTCAGTGAATGTTCACCATTCATTCACTTTGATTTAACAAATTGACGACAAGGAACTGAACATGAGCAAGAAAGCCATTCACTGGAGCGGTGTATTTCCGGCAGTCACTACCCAGTTTCGTAGCGATTACTCTCTCGATCTGGATGCCACCCATGCAGTGATGAAAAACCTGGTCAGGGATGGTGTTTCCGGCCTGGTGGTGTGCGGCAGCGTGGGGGAGAACACCTCGCTGACCACGCAGGAAAAGCTGCAGATTATCGAGGTGGCGAAAGACGCGGCGGGCGGTCAGATCCCGGTGATTGCCGGGGTGGCTGAATTCACCACCGCGTTTGCGCAGAAGATGGCGAAAGAGGCTGAGCGCGTGGGCGTTGACGGTATTATGGTGATGCCTGCGCTGGTTTACTCCTCTAAGCCGCATGAAACTGCCGCCCATTTCCGCAGCGTGGCGACCGCCACCGACCTGCCGATCATGGTGTACAACAACCCGCCAATCTACAAAAACGACGTGACGCCGGACATTCTGGCGACGCTCACCGACTGCGACAACATCGTCTGCTTCAAAGACTCCTCCGGCGATACCCGCCGTTTTACCGACCTGCGTAACGCCGTTGGTGACCGCTTTGTGCTGTTTGCCGGGCTGGATGACGTGGTGGTAGAGAGTATTGCCGTTGGGGCGGAAGGCTGGATCTCCGGGATGTCGAACGCTTTCCCACGTGAAGGGGAGACGTTGTTCCGCCTGGCGAAGCAGCAGCGGTACGAAGAGGCGATGGCACTTTACCGCTGGTTTATGCCGTTGCTGCATCTGGACGCGCGTCCGGATCTGGTGCAGTGCATTAAGCTTTGCGAAGAGTTGCTGGGACGCGGCAGTGCCATTACCCGTCCACCGCGTTTAGCGCTGGAAGGGGAGACCCGTGCGCACGTGGTGGCGGTTGTTGAGAAGGCGCTGGCGACCCGACCGCAGCTGCCGGACGTAGGCCTCTGAGAAAAGGAACGACGATGACTTTATCTCTCTGCATATCAGGCCAGCAGTTTATCGCCGGACGCCGCGTGGCAAGCGGTGAGGCGACGCTGCCGGGCCTGCGTGCCGCTGACAATGAGCCGACCGGATACCGTTTCTTCCCGGCCTCCCGCGAGGAGGTCGCCGCTGCGGCACTGGCGGCTGAGCAGGCGTTCCCTGTCTTTTCGCAGACCTCACCCGAGGTGCGCGCCCGCTTTCTCGATACCCTCGCCGACGAGCTGGATTTACTCGGCGAGGACTTTTTCGCGATAGCTCACCAGGAGACGGCGCTACCGCTGCCACGGCTGCAGGGAGAGCGCGCCCGTACCAGCAATCAGCTGCGGATGTTTGCGGGTGTGCTGCGCCGGGGTGACACCTTTGGCGTGCGTATTGATACCGCGCTGCCTGCACGCCAGCCGCTGCCGCGCCCGGATCTGCGCCAGTATCTGACCGCGCTGGGCCCGGTGGCGGTGTTCGGTGCCAGCAATTTCCCGCTGGCCTTTTCCACGGCAGGAGGCGATACCGCTTCTGCACTGGCGGCAGGCTGTCCGGTGGTGGTGAAAGCGCATCCCGGACATATGGCAACGGCGGAGTTGACCGCGCAGACCATTGTGCGCGCAGTTGATAAATCGTCGCTGCCTGCGGGCGTTTTTAACATGATTTTCGGCACCGACATTGGGGCTGAGCTGGTTCGCCATCCGGCTATTCAGGCGGTCGGTTTTACCGGCTCACTGCGCGGCGGCAAGGCGCTGTGGCAGCTGGCGCAGCAGCGTCCGCAGCCTGTTCCGGTCTTTGCGGAAATGTCAGCCATTAACCCGCTGATGATTCTGCCTCAGGCGTTAGCTACCCGGGCAGAGACGCTGGCAAATGAGCTGGTGGCCTCCTTCACCCTGGGCTGTGGGCAGTTTTGTACGAAGCCGGGGCTGATCCTCGCCCTGCGGGGGGAGGGTTTTACCCGCTTCACTCAGGCGCTGAAGGCGGCGGTGAATCAGGCTCCGGCACAGACCATGCTGAATGCCCCGACGCTGGCGCACTATCAGGAAGGCGTCAGCGCGTTTGAGGCGCATCCCGCTATTCAGCGGCTGGCGGGAGCTGACGGATCGGCCACAGGCTGCGCACAGGCCCGGCTGTATCAGGCTCCGGCTTCGCTGCTGCTGGCAGAGGATCCACTGTTACAGCATGAGGTGTTCGGCCCGATGGCGGTGCTGGTGGAGGTGGCTGACGAGGCTGAACTGTTGTCTATTCTGCGCGCCATCCCGGGCCAGTTGACTGCGACGGTTCACGCGGAATCTGACGACGGGCCGCTGGCGCAGCGCCTGCTGCCTGCCCTGAGCGAAAAAGCAGGGCGCGTGCTGTTTAACGGTTATCCGACCGGGGTGGAAGTGTGCGATGCGATGGTACACGGCGGTCCGTGGCCTGCCACCACTGACTCACGCGGTACTTCCGTAGGGACAAAAGCCATTGAGCGTTTTCTGCGCCCGGTGTGCCTGCAAAACGTGCCTGCCGCACTGTTGCCGCCTGCTGTCCAGGATGCCAACCCCCTGAACCTGCTGCGCCAGATTAACGGGCAGTGGACCCGGGAAGCCATTTCCCCCTCTGTTGACTGAAGGGCTTGACCATGACGATCCACTCTACGCATCAAACACAGTCCCGCGTTGTTGAGTCGGGGAAATTTAAAAAGCAGCTCACGCTCACCGACCTGACGTTTATCGGTCTTGGGGCGATCTTCGGCTCCGGTTGGCTGTTTGCTGCAAGCCATGTGGCATCCATTGCCGGGCCAGCGGGGATTGCCTCGTGGGTCATCGGCGGGATTGCGGTTCTGCTGCTGGGGATTGTCTATTGTGAGCTGGGGGCCGCGCTGCCCCGCGCCGGGGGGATTATCCGTTATCCGGTGTTCTCCCACGGTGAGCTGATGGGCTATCTGCTCGGCTTTATTACGCTGATTGCGTTCTCCAGCCTGATCTCTATCGAGATTGTGGCCGCGCGCCAGTATGCGGCAGCCTGGTTCCCGATGCTGACTCAGCCCGGGTCGAGTGACCCGACGCTACTGGGCTGGGGGGTGCAGTTTTTGTTGCTGTGTTTCTTCTTCGGACTGAACTACTACAGTGTGAAAACGTTCGCCCGCTCCAATAACATCATCAGTATTCTGAAGTTTTTGGTGCCACTGGCGGTCGTCGTCACCCTGTTTACCTTCTTCAGGCCTGAGAACCTGCACGTTCAGGGCATTGCGCCGTTTGGCATGTCGGGCGTGGAAGCGGCGATCAGCGCGGGGGGGATAATCTTTGCCTACCTGGGGCTGACGCCAATCATCTCGGTGGCGAGCGAAGTGCAGAACCCGCAGCGTACCATCCCGGTGGCGCTGATTTTGTCGGTGGTGCTGTCGACGATTATCTACGTGCTGCTGCAACTGGCGTTTCTCGGCAGTATTCCGACGGAGATGCTGGGTAGCGGCTGGGCGGAGATCAGCAAGCAGTTTTCGCTGCCGTACCGGGATATCGCCATTACGCTCGGGATGGGCTGGCTGGCATTTATGGTGGTGTGTGACGCGATTGTCTCCCCAAGCGGCACTGGCAATATCTATATGAACGCCACGCCGCGCGTGATTTATGGCTGGGCGAAAGCGGGGACGTTCTTTAAGGCATTCACCCACATTGATAAAGAGTCAGGCATTCCGCGTCCGGCGCTGTGGCTGACTTTCGCGATGTCTATCTTCTGGACGCTGCCGTTCCCGTCATGGGAACAGCTGATTAGCGTGGTGTCGGCAGCGCTGGTGCTGAGCTATGCCATTGCACCGGTCACGGCGGCGGGGCTGCGCCGTAATGCGCCGGATCTGCCGCGCCCGTTCCGCGTGCGCGCTTTCGGGGTGATCGGCCCGGTGTCATTTGTGATTTCGGCGTTGATTGTGTTCTGGTCTGGCTGGGGCACGCTGTCGTGGCTGCTGGGGCTGCAAATTGTGATGTTTGTGGTCTACGTGTTGTGCAAATCTAAAGTGCCGGTGCATACCGTCAGCCTGGCGCAGCAGGTGAAATCGTCCCTCTGGCTTATCGCCTTCTACGCGCTGATTATGCTCTTCTCCTGGCTTGGCAGCTTTGGTGGTTCGGGAGTGATTGCGCATCCGTGGGATACAGTCATCGTGGCGGTGATGTCGCTGGGAATTTACTACTGGGGCGAGCGAACCTGCCTGCCGCAGGCTAACTTTACCGGGGACGAAGAAGAGTAAGAGGTGTCGGTAATGGAGATGGTCAACCTCTCGTTAACAGAGGCTTATGCGCTGGCACACCGGGTGCTGCGCGGGAATGGATTCAGTGAGGCACATGCCGCCGTGGTGGCAAAAAATGTCACCCACGGTGAGCGTGATGGTTGTGCCTCGCATGGTTTGTGGCGGTTGCTGGGGATTGTTGCGACCCTGCACAAAGGGAAGGTGTCGCCAGACGCTGAGCCGGTTATCACCGATACCGCGCCCGCCATCGTGAAGGTGGACGCCGGTGGGGCATTTTCCCTGCTGGCGTTCGAGCGGGCGCTCCCGCTGTTGATGGAAAAGGCACGGCACAGCGGAATGGCTGCTCTGGCGATTAATCGTTGCGTACACTTTTCGGCGCTGTTTGCCGATGTCGAGCCGTTGACGGATGTGGGGCTGGTGGCACTGGCTACCACCCCCAGCCATGCGTGGGTCGCCCCCGCTGGCGGGACGAAGCCACTGTTTGGCACTAACCCGATTGCGTTTGGCTGGCCGCGCGGGGATAAACCACCGTTTATCTTTGATATGGCCACCAGTGCGGCAGCCCGCGGTGAGATCCAGCTCCATCAACGGGCGGGAAAAGCGGTACCGGAAGGGTGGGGGATCGACCGCGACGGCCAGGCCACCACGGATGCGCAGGCGATCCTCGACGGTGCGATGCTGACGTTCGGCGGATATAAAGGTTCAGCGCTGGCGGCGATGGTTGAACTGCTTGCCGGGCCGCTGATTGGCGACATGACCAGCGCGGAGTCGCTGGCGTGGGATAATGGCGCAGGCGGATTGCCCTATGGTGGTGAGCTTATTCTGGCGCTGGATCCGGATCGCTTCCTGGGTACGGACGCAGCGCGGCATCTGGCGCGTGCCGAGACGCTTTTTATCGGGATGCAGCAGCAAGGCGCTCGTCTGCCGGGTGAGCGTCGCTATTTTTCTCGTGAGCGTACGATCCGCGAGGGAGTGAATATAACCCATTCACTTTTCAGGGATATCTCTTCTCTGATCAAATAATCGTCGGCGTTATCAACATATCAGGAGGGATTATGTCCTTCCTGGTAGTACGTTTTTCGTAAAGTTTTCCTTTCCCAGGCCGAAAATTCTGTTATCTGTCTGATGGAAAGAGAAAACATGTTAAATCGTATCAAGATTGTCACCAGCTTAATGCTGGTTCTCGCTATTTTTGGCCTGTTACAACTTACCTCCGGTGGTCTTTTCTTCAATGCCCTCAAGCATGACAAAGAGAACTTCACCGTCCTGCAAACCATTCGCCAGCAACAATCCACGCTGAACGGCAGCTGGGTTGCGTTGCTGCAAACCCGTAACACCCTGAACCGTGCGGGCATCCGCTACATGATGGATCAGAGCAATATTGGCAGCGGCGCGACCGTTTCCGATCTGATGCACATTGCTTCTGCGTCTCTGAAACAGGCGGAAAAAAACTGGGCTGACTACGAAGCCCTACCGCGTGACCCGCGTCAGAGCGACGCCGCAGCGATGGAAATCAAACGTAACTACGATATCTACCACGGTGCGCTGGCGGAGCTGATCCAGCTGTTGGGTGCAGGCAAAATCAATGCGTTCTTCGATCAACCAACCCAGAGCTATCAGGATGGTTTTGAGAAGCAGTATGTGAGCTACCTGCAGCAGAACGACAAGTTGTACCAGACCGCGGTGGAAGACAGCAACAGCTCTTACAGCCAGGCTATCTGGGTGCTGATTAGCGTGCTGGTTGCCGTGCTGGTAGTGATTATTGCCGTCTGGCTGGGTATTAAGCAGGCGCTGATCTCCCCGCTGAACCGTCTGATCGACAGCATTCGCCATATCGCCAGCGGCGACCTGGTGAAACGCATTGATGTGGAAGGTTCCAACGAGATGGGGGTTCTGGCCGACACGCTGCGTCATATGCAGGGTGAGCTGGTGCGTACCGTGGGTGATGTGCGTAACGGTGCGAACGCCATCTACAGCGGCGCGAGCGAAATCTCGATGGGTAACAACGATCTCTCTTCCCGTACTGAACAGCAGGCTGCTTCCCTGGAAGAGACCGCTGCCAGCATGGAACAGCTGACCGCGACGGTTAAGCAGAACGCCGAGAACGCCCGTCAGGCGAGCAACCTGGCGCTGAGCGCGTCTGAAACCGCGCAGAAAGGCGGTAAAGTGGTGGATAACGTGGTGCAAACCATGCGCGACATCGCCGGCAGTTCGCAGAAGATTGCTGATATTATCAGCGTGATCGACGGTATTGCTTTCCAGACCAACATTCTGGCACTGAACGCGGCGGTAGAAGCGGCGCGTGCGGGTGAGCAGGGGCGTGGTTTTGCCGTGGTTGCGGGTGAAGTGCGCAACCTGGCACAGCGCAGCGCCCAGGCGGCACGCGAAATTAAGAGCCTGATTGAAGACTCCGTTGGCCGCGTGGAAGTGGGTTCTACCCTGGTAGAAAGCGCGTAAGCGTAAAGCCAGCACCGTATGTAGCCATTAAGCCAGTGCTGGTAACTTAGACGCCCACCTGTTACAGACGGACATCTAAGTATGGAATCCCAATCCTGGCGAAAAGAACCCCGTAAAAATTATCCCAATGACTTCAAGCTTCGTATGGTCGAACTGGCCTCCCGCCCCGGTGCCTGCGTTGCTCAGATTGCCCGTGAAAACGGCGTCAATGATAACGTCATCTTCAAATGGCTTCGGCTCTGGCAGGATGAAGGCCGCATATCACGTCGCCTCCCGGCAACGGTCGAAGCTTCACCATCACCGATGATGCTGCCTGTCGAAGTGATACCTAACCCAGCGCCAACAGGTGAGACGAACACAGCTCCGGATCAGCTCTCAACGTTGAATGCCACCTCCTGTTGTGTTGAGTTCCGTCACAGCAAAATGACGCTTGAGAACCCGTCACCAGAGTTGCTTGCCGTGCTGCTTCGTGAGCTGACCGGGAGAAGCCAGTGATATCCCTTCCGTCAGGCACCCGTATCTGGCTGGTTGCCGGGGTCACCGATATGCGAAAATCGTTCAATGGTCTGGGCGAGTTAGTACAGCATGCCCTTGAGGAAAACCCCTTCTCCGGTCACCTGTTTATCTTCCGTGGCCGCAAAGGCGATACCGTGAAGATCCTCTGGGCTGATGCTGACGGCCTGTGCCTGTTTACCAAACGGCTGGAAGAAGGCCAGTTCATCTGGCCTGCTGTACGCGATGGCAAAATCGCCATCACCCGCTCACAACTCGCCATGCTCCTCGATAAGCTGGACTGGCGTCAGCCAAAAACAGCCCGCCTTAACTCACTGACAATGTTGTAAAAAGAGCATGACCGCATTATAAATGGGGTCATGAGTCAGGACTATCTCGCCCGTATCGCCGCGCTGGAAGACGCGCTTCGCCAGAAAGACAGTCAGCTCAGCCTCGTTGCAGAGACTGAGTCGTTCCTGCGTTCGGCGCTGGCGCGCGCCGAAGAGAAAATCGAGAACGAAGAACGCGAAATAGAGCATCTGCGCGCACAGATAGAAAAACTGCGGCGGATGCTGTTCGGTACCCGCTCCGAAAAACTTCGCCGACAGGTTGAAGATGCAGAAGCCCTGCTGAAACAGCAGGAACAGCAAAGCGATCTCTACAACGGACGGGAAGACGATCCGCAGGTTCCGCGTCAGCTTCGCCAGTCTCGTCACCGCCGACCTCTCCCTGAACATCTTCCTCGCGAGATCCATCGTCTGGAGCCAGCAGAAACCTGCTGTCCGGGTTGCGGTAGTGATATGGCCTGGCTCAGTGAAGTCAGCGCGGAACAGCTGGAGCTGGTATCCAGCGCCCTGAAAGTGATCCGCACGGTCAGGGTGAAAAAGGCCTGCACCCGATGCGACTGTATCGTTGAAGCCTCAGCACCATCACGCCCCATCGATCGGGGTATCGCCGGGCCGGGTCTGCTGGCCCGCGTGTTAACGGCCAAATACTGCGAACACCTGCCGCTCTATCGCCAGTGCGAAATCTTTGCCCGCCAGGGCGTGGATCTGAGCCGGGCTCTGCTCTCCAACTGGGTGGATACGTGTTGCCGGTTGATGGCACCGCTGGATGAAGCCCTTTATCGCTACGTGATGGACTGCCGCAAACTGCATACGGATGACACCCCGGTGCCGGTGCTGGCACCGGGCAGAAAGAAGACGAAAACCGGGCGCATCTGGACGTATGTGCGTGATGATCGGAACGCTGGATCGTCAGACCCGCCAGCGGCGTGGTTCGCCTTCTCCCCGGACCGACAGGGGAAACATCCTCAGCAACATCTTCGCCATTATCATGGTGTGCTGCAGGCGGATGCCTTCGCAGGCTACGATCGGTTGTTCAGCGCAGAGCGTGATGGTGGTCCGTTAACAGAAGCCGCATGTTGGGCCCACGCGCGCCGCAAAATCCACGACGTCTATATAAGTACTCAGACGGCCACAGCAGAAGAAGCCCTGAAACGTATCGGCGAGCTGTACGCGGTGGAAGAGGAAATACGCGGCCTCCCGACAGCAAAGCGACTGGCAGCCAGGCAATCCCAAAGCAAGCCACTGCTGGCATCCCTGCATGACTGGTTGGTGGAAAAAAGCGCAACGCTGTCGAAAAAATCCCGGCTGGGTGAGGCGTTCGCATATGCCCTGAACCAGTGGGATGCGCTGTGCTACTACTGTGATGATGGCCTGGCAGAAGCTGATAACAACGCCGCTGAGCGGGCATTACGTGCAGTATGTCTGGGAAAGAAAAACTATATCTTCTTCGGCAGCGATCATGGCGGCGAGCGCGGAGCCCTGCTGTATGGTCTCATCGGAACATGCAGGCTCAATGGTATCGATCCGGAAGCCTACCTTCGTCATATCCTGAGCGTACTGCCGGAGTGGCCCAGCAACAAAGTGGCGGAACTGCTGCCATGGAACGTAGATCTCACCAATAAATAATCGTCAATACGGCGCTCACTTAACGCTTACACTTATTCAGCCTCAATCGCTGACTATATTTCAGGCCACCACTTAGTTCACATTTGATTTAAACCTAGTGATGCTAGGCAATGTCCGCTTCTGTCAAGAAGCGGACTCTAAGTCACCGTTTACAGTAATCTTGGTGAAGACTATGTCGATAGCAGACGAGCTTTAGAAGTTTGAACTAACTGAGAAGCAACAGAGATGGGTACCAGCATCGATATGTTCCTGTTTAACGGTTTCATCACTGAAAGGTGTGTCGTTTAGCGTCAGACCATAGTGCTGTTCAAGCAGATGAGTAAGTAATATTTGTCAGATAGCGACAGATGACGGGCATGACTTCGCTGCGCGCAGACTTGTTGCAGGTAGATATTTCATTATAGCTCTCATGAAGTAATTAACGTTGAGTGGGATAAACAGCGATATATACGTAACCACAACTACCAAGCGTATCGGCTGCGCAGGTGAATCCGTTGTGGTAAAGCGTGACGCAGTGCTGATTGCGGGGATTGAGCTCGCCGCTGATGAGCATTATTTCCAGTTGTTTGAGTATCAGGGGAAAAGCTTGGTCCAGGCGCAACACATCCTTGTCGCTGAAAGCACCGTTGAATCCGGCCCGGTCAGCGAGAAAATGCAGGCGGTTGCCTTCCTGCACCAGGCGAGCTCCAAAACAGGGTATGATCGTACTCTTTAGTCCCCACTGCTGGCAGGCGGGATTCTCCGGAGTGGTACCGGATACTGAGTGATTGTTCATTATTGTTCCTGATTAAAGGGAAGGATTAATTAAGAGTGACACTTCGAAGAATGACATAGGGACCATTGCGATCCTGATGGTGCTCAGCAAAGACGTCCAGAACGCCGCATATGTTCTCCACCTCGCGGCCTGCATAATGGCAGATACTGCCTGACCATTTATATTTGCCCGTACTGAAGCGAAACAGTCGAGGATGCTGTCGGTACAAGGTCATGGCCTGGCGTTTACTGATGATTTTCATATCCAGCCTCGCTCCGCGAACGACACAATGCCCTCTGAGCCGATGACCAGATGATCGAGCGTTTTCACATCAACCAGTGCTAACGCTTCTTTCAGCATGGTCGTGATGTTGCGGTCACAATGACTGGGCTCCGGATCACCGGATGGATGGTTATGCGTCAGTACGACAGCTGCAGCATTGAAGCGAAGCGCTGACTTCACTACCTCACGGGGATGGACCTGCACATGGTTAACCGAACCGGCAAATAGCGTTTCACTCTCCAGTAAACGATGCTGATTATCGAGATAAAGCACCATAAATACTTCCCGTTCTTGCCCTGCCAGCTGTAACCGAAGCCAGTCACGAGCAGCAGTACTTGAGGTAAAGGGTATGCCGGGCTGGCGCAGATATTTATCCAGCAGGTTGATAGCGCGGCGGATGGTCCGTTGGGCATAAGGTGTTAATCCGGATGTAGCAGGAAGCAGGCAACCCTGCCGAGGCATAATCGTCAGCGGAAAGAGTTCACGCTGTGAAGACTCCGGGCATAATACGGTATTCATGTCAGGTATTCCTCAGTCGATTAAATACATAATGGCACTGCACTCTGGATGGTTTAGCGCGAAGTCTCGTAAGCGATAATAGTGCTCTGTCATCGCGTCACATTCGGTACGGCAGGCATGATGGCTGTATACCATCAGACAGGCGACTATCCCTGCAGCTTCACCAGTAAGTTCCGCGCCGTTGCCATTCATACTGTTGAACAATGTCCACTTCTCATCCTGCTCTGACTCAGGGGCCATAAAAGCGCCGCCGTTGCTGAGCGTCGAAAAGCGCCAGATACCACCGTGATAATCAGTACACAGGCGGTCCATCCAGGCAAAAATTCTGGGCTCAAGGGTTATCCATTGTGGGATGGAGCCAAAGTGCTGCGGCCAGAAGCCGATGCGTAACTCGTCAGGTACCACCGAGGCCGTAATTGCTGCCTGTTCCGCGAACTGATGATTTTGTGTATTCATTAAACTATCTCCTTATGCCGGAACTGTTGTTTAACGCCCGAAAAACTCGAGCATATTTTCTGCCATCACCCAAAGAGCGCGATTGAGCTTCACATCGCCGTCAATGCCGGTAACGGCACGGGTGCGGCTGCTTTTCCCCTGAGCGGTTCGCCCTGACAGACCACCTTTCATCAGGTTCTCCTGCACGCGCTGGTAAACGGTCCACAGGTCATCGCTGTAGTCCTCCCGACGACGCGGAGTCAGCAACTGCGATTCCGTGACCGGCTGGTTGTCCTCACCAAATCGATACTTCAGTGCAGCATTCGCCAGTGCGTGACGGGCGGGTACATGTAGCGCCAGAGACTGCATTGCATCGCGTTTCTCATCCACCCGGTCAAAGACCCCAAGCACTTCGTAAGCCCCTTCAATCACCTTCTCGACGACATTACCTTTATGCGGTACCCGCACTTCTCCGAATGACTGGCCGCAAACCAGGCCGTTGGTACAGACGCCGCGAAATAGCCCCGGCAGCATCTGGTAGCTTGAGGAGCCGTCATGGCTGTTGAGCAGGATGATTTCCGGGACCTGATGCCCGGTAAGTTGCCCGGCACGACGCAGACGCAGCATATGCTTGGTGTGCTCCCGCCTGCTCTGGTCCCGGACCTTCGTCTGGCAGGCAAAGAACGGCTCAAAGCCTTCACGCTGTAGGCTTTCGAGAATGGTGATGGTAGGGATGTAGGTATAACGGTCTGAACGCGATTCATGTTTGTCACTCCCGAACACGCTGGGAACATGACTCATCAGTTCTTCATGGGTCAGAGGACGGTCACGGCGTATCTGGTTTATACGGCCAAAGCGGCTGGCTAATCTCATGAGTAATTCCTTTAAAAGAGGCAAAAGAAAACGCCCTGCTCGTTTGAGCAGGGCGTTCAGATAGAAAAGAAAGGTGGAAAAGCGCGCGGTGTCAGCTGTCAAAATCAAACTGCCATGCGCCTTCGCTTGTCTGGACAACCACTTCCAGTACATTACAGGGAACCATCAGCCCCTTGCCGGTAAATTCATGGGATACAGCACCGCCAAATCCCAGACGTACTGGTTTCCACGGGCTGGCGAATTCTGCATCCTGGCAGTTTCCCCGGTTGACAATGAGTTGTTTAATCACAATCGAATCGACTTTTGATGTAATCCGAATCGATGAGTAGTGGCTGTAGCTTCCGGGACTAACACTGACGCTGACCGGTGAAGAAGCGGCCAGCGAAGAAAATGACAGCAGACAGAGTGCTGCGACTGTGATGATTTTCTTCATTAAATTTCCTTTAACCTGTAAGAGTGAGGCACAACTACAGTGCAAATCCGGGCACGCAGCCGTTGTCACCGAAGGCAGGAAGAACTGCAGCAGCCCCCGCTAAAGTGAAAGTGACAGGTTTTACCCCGCTACCTGAAACCACAACACGTTTGCCGATGCGTAATTTGTTCCATGCCCACATCACATTGTCAGATCCCACATGAGACTCGCTTTCGCTGATATTCACTTCTTCAGCGTTATCAATTCTCATGGTAAGCGTCTGGCCACTGTCCATCCTGACCTTATGACCGTTCACGTCAGTGAAGATAATGGTCGCTGGCTGTGAGCCGGAACTGTCGCAGGCCAGGTAAAGTTGTGATTGCCCTTTACCGAGGATGGTGTATTCAGACGTTCCCTGCGCATAGCCACTTACCCAGCTATCACGGTTACCAAACGCATGCGAGACAGAAGGCGTCAGCACTGAAGCCAGTAAAAATGAAATAATCAGTTTATTTTTCATTGGAGTTTCCTGTCAGAAGCCAGCCATATTGCCCAGGGTGGTGATAATGAAAAGCAGGCAGGCCATAAAGATAATGAGGGTGATGTACCAGCGGGTGAATTTACCAAACAGACGCAGAAATATTTTCATGTGCGGTCCTTTGCAATAAGCCAGTACAGCAGCCCCGCCAGTATCGGGTCGATTATCAGACCGAGAATGAACCAGCCCCAGAACGAGCGTCCGTTAGCGGACGCCACGAAACCCAGCAACAGGGCCAGCGCGCCCCATAACAGAATTAACGGCATATACTTCCCTTAATGCGTGACAATCCCTGTGACACATCGCATTGATTTTGATGGTTAAAATTAACAAATCACATAATGCCCTGTGGATTATGTGGCTACCGGATTAATCATGTACAACGATGAATATCGATCGGCTCGATCGACAAAATCGATCGTAATGAAACAAGAAAACTTATCGAAAACGGCAAGGCCGCTCATCGAAAGCGAAGTGACTAACCGAAGAAAAATCCCCACAGGGAGCGTGCCGCGCGGGCGACAGTGTGTGTTACAACCTGTAGCGCACTGCGAGCCACCTGCGGCAACGGAGCTAGGTCAATAATCTTATCGATAACGTCCACCACGGCATCACCAAAGCTGCTGCTTGCGGTGCTGATGACGCTGGTGGTGCGATACACGTTCTGCAGGTGGGGAACCAGCGGGCTGCGGGCCTGCTTTGGGAGGCGGGTAATCATCGCTTCCACCAGACGTGACAGACGGTAACGCCCCCGGACTGAGACCGGCAGAATATCCTGCTCAGCAATCCCCAGTTGACGCGCCACCGCCTGCTGCTTCTGCGCAATACGTTCAGCCTGTAACGTCGAGGGCTGAGCGGACGGCCAGCTCCACTGCTCGGCAGGTTCAGTTTTATCCACCTGGTTGAGTACCCACAGCACAGGCGGCAGCGGTCCGCAGTACTGCGCAAAAACATCCTGATAAAACTGTTCTTCCACCGCATAAGCCCGGTCATCGGCCTTGAGCACCCACAATACCATATCGAGCTGTGGCATCAGTTCCCGGTAAAGTTCGCGGTATTCACCGTCACGGGTAACACTCTCGCCCACGCCGGGCAAATCCACGAGCGTCAGGAAGTGATTACCAAAGCGCAAGCGGACACGCTGTGGCTGGCGGGTGCAGGCTTCCACGGCATTCACGGCGCAGACTTCGCTGCGGAACAGCGTGTTACACAGCGAGGATTTGCCGACACCGGTTTTCCCCATGATGCCAATCACGGGTTCATACGTGACGAGACGGTTAAGCTCCTTGATAAGATGCTGGCGCAGCGCGTGCGGATAACGCCGAAGATGGCGACGGACAAGGGCATAGCCCGATAGATGTTTCATACTGGCCTCTTAATAAAAAAGGCCATCCGGTGATGGATGGCCAGTTGGAGTTAAACGGGAGGGAGTTCAGTAAGATGATATATAACTTAGATTTTTTTAATCCAGAACTTCAGCAATAGCCCTCGACCCTGCCAGTAATGAGTACTACATATCATCGTTCATTATACCCTCTGGAATCTCCCAGACCTCAGCAGAGGTGGCCTGATGTTCCCTGTTATCAGCGCTAATTACTTTATCTTCTCCACCATTTGAACCAGTTATTTTTTTGGGCTGTTTTCGTTCTTTCCGGGCGCGGTATCTCTCATTTGAGTATTGATTGTCATAAGTAAAGCTACCAGCCTGAGTAAAGGTCGTTATACCCGGTATTGCATTATAATTTTTTGCCACGCGGGCCATATAATTAAGATGATTTTTTTTATTTTCAGTTCGTTCCGTTATGCTTTTTAGCAGTTTATTCAACTCCTTAATTTGATTATGAACGCGTAACTGCCCATTGGTTTTCTTTTTAACCTGTTGATTTTGAAGGTATTCTTCAAGATGAACTATTTTTTGCTTAACTTCACTAATGGTTATAGCTGCTTCTTCGTCCCTGTTGGGATCTTCCGAACTAAACGGCAACAATACGTCTTTATAATGCAATTCATAGTCCGGGAGAGTATCGGCGATTTTCTTCATGACATGATTTGGAGGCTCTGCAAGTTCGCCGGTAAAGGAGTAGTAGTGAACTTTGACCCGGCAGCCACTGATAATACCCCAGGTTTTGCTAATATCATGAGCATACCATGTATTGAGGTCACCCTCTGAAAGGTAAAAAATAACATGCAGAAAAGGCTCAAAAGCCGTATCAGTTACCATGACCAGTTTTGAGTATCCTAAAAAACTAACATAGGGTGACCTGTGCCGAAGTATCTTCAGTACCTTTGGAAACTGCCTGGTAAGCAATGCCGCACGAGCTTTCAGCCGCTTATAAGCCGAACCAGCATCTAAATGCTCCATCTCTTCTCTCTCAAGAAAAATGGATAATGGAAGCAATGTCAGTTTCTTTTTCTTGACTTTGGCTTTTTCCTGCATAACGCAATAATGCTGCTGCAGGCTGGTGAAAACCTTCTTTTTGTCATTGAGCAAAATCTTGAGTTCGCGCCGATATTCAGCCTCAGGTGGGTGACTGAATTTATGTCTCCAGTAACTGTGATGGTATTGCCTGGCAAGGACCACTTCGTTGTCTGCTCTTTGCCTGGTGCTGAAGTTTTGTGGGGGTTGTCCCTTCGCTTTTTTTTCGTTTAGTTCTTTTCTGATATTTTCGCGCAGAAGCGTCAGAAGAAAATTTGCAGGTTCGTAGTCCCTCTCCCGGGAATCAGAATCCTGGACTGATTTCTTATTAAACTGAATCAGAGTATAGGCATCAGCGATGTCACCAAAGATAACGTCATTCCATCGTTTTCCCACATCAGCTGGTTCTACATTGAAAAATCGAAGCTCATCTAAAGGAAGAGGGGAAAGTCCCGTCGCAAAACTCTGATCCTTTTGCTTCTTTATGTCTCTCCATTTAGCATTTTCTTCTGAATCTGGCGTTTTTTTAATCACAGTCCTTTTCCTGTCTCTTCAACGACCTTCGCTGGATGCCGACATAGCGACAGCTTACTTTATGCAAATTTTCTTCATTTTCGCGTTCAATAATGATGTTTAAAATCTTGGTTTTTTATATATCAAAACCCCATAAAACATGTCTAAAAATACCGTTTTTCATGTCGAAAAAACATGCTTAAAATCTCATTAATCGCTATGTTTTGCCATTAACCTTCAATTTTTACTGTTTTCAATTGCTCCACTCATGATGCTCACGTACCGGTCTGAAGTTAGGCGGTCCTGCGCAAGCATCAATATCTTCCCGCAGGCCTCCCATAGAAGAAGTAAAGCATGTACAGTGAAGCAGAATATTTCACTACGTTTAGGTATTATTATTCTTACTTAAAGAAGTGCTGTTAATCACCTTTCCACCTTCCCCTTTAGAGCTCACTACCAGACATACCACTCCACATCTCCCTGAGTGATTCAAATCTGAAGTATCTCTCACATCCAGTGTTAACCACATTGAGAGAGACGACATGACATATCGAACCAACCCGAATTTCACCATAGATGATGAATTATTCACTGACCTGACAGACCACATGGAAAGTCTTCGGGAGCGTTACTCTGACATTATCCCGCTACGTATGGATTTCGCTTATAAGACGACCAGCAGACGTTATGCCAACCGTTATCGGGACCACTGGGATATGGACATGTACCGGTTGGCTGAAAGAGTACTGCGGGCTAATACCGTCATTGGCTATGCATGGGTGATGGAGTTCACCTGTCAGCATGGTCTTCATTTTCACGCGGTCTTCTACCTGGATGGCCAGCGTAAGCGGAATTCCTACCGTTCTGCGAGGGTGATTGCCGAAGAGTGGCGAGACGTTACAAACGGCGAGGGGATCTTTGAAAACTGCCAGAAAAAAATTTACCACAAAGTGAATGGCTCAAGATGCCTGCACTACTCAGACCGCAAAGGCTATCGTGATCTGGCGTTTATCGTGAGCTATCTGGCAAAGCTCGAGCAGAAAGAGATGCTTGCAAACCCGGCATGCTGGCTGAGTGAGATTAAGCCCAGGGGGCGTGGAGGAAGGCCACGCCTGACAAGGGGGAGGTGAGTCTCAGTTAAAAAATAACGCCATCGGTATATCGTTTGAAGAAGTCTGCACCATTCGATTACCTGACTTCTTCTCCCTTACTACCAACGGAGAAAAACGATGACCACACCTGCCAGCCTTCTTAACGACAAGTTTGTCGATATGGCGTTTATTACGCAACTAACCGGCTCAACAGACAAATGGTTCTACAAACTGATTTCATTGGGTGAGTTCCCAAAGCCCATTAAGCTGGGCAGAAGCTCCCGCTGGCTTCAGAGCGAAGTGGAGGCCTGGTTACAGCAACGCATCGCACAGTCCCGTCAGTAATCTCTCGAACGCGATCACATTCCCCATCTGATTTAACGCCACCAGTCGTATGACCTGTACTGCTGCCCTACCCGGGACGGCTTAGCCCTGTGCGTCATCCGGCAAAGGACCATTACTATGACGATTTACGCAAAATCTTTTATCGCGCTTGACGGCAATCAGCGCCTCACAGGGGCCACCACCGCACAGCTTTCCCCTTACGACGGCTACTCCTGCCACCTTTGCGGTAGCGCTCTGGTATTCCACCCTGAATGGGGTACCAACCGCCCGTGGTTCGAGCATACATGGGAAGACCTAACCGAGAACGGCCGTCACCATTGCCCGTATGTGCACCCGGAACCGAAAGAAGCGCGGCGGATACACATGCTGTGTCGCTATGTACCAGATGTCTTACCGATAGTACGTAAGGCCGACTGGCACTGTTCGGAGTGCGACAGCGATTACCACGGCGAACGGTACTGCATGAGTTGCCGTAATGGCGACCACAGTGTCGAAGTCACTGCTAACTAACCCCTTACCTTTTTCCCCGCCAGCAGCGACTGGATAGCCTACTGGCGGGAGGAGTTGTACCATGAGAATTCTGAAATGTTATCTGGCGAACAACACCCGTAATCAATTTGTTAATGCCAAAGAAGCCGCTAAGGCCAGTGATGACGCAGGGTACTGGACATGCGCCAGTTGCGGTTGTGAATTACTCCTGCGTACAGGCGAAGCAGGAGAAGCCCCCTGGTTTGAACACATACGGTATTCCATTCCCCACCAACGACTTATGAAATGCGCATGGGTGGATCCTGAGGAAAAAGCACGGGCCCGGGAAAAGAAGCTCCGTCAGGTAGTTTATTCCGTGGACAAAAATGTCAGACCGCCTCAGGAATGGCATTGTGTACTGTGTGATACCGCATATCAGGGGAATAAGTACTGCAGAAACTGTAAATCCGGGCTCTACAGTACGGAGCCGATACTCAGGGATACCCTGACGATGCCGGTGAGGTTTGCAAAATGAGGTGGGGTGTTTCAGCGTACCTCCTGTCTTGTTGTCTGCGTTTACTACGATGTTCGTGCTATAAGCTATGTTGAAGTGATCGCGGAAATTATCCAGCTAGCGAAACAGGAACAAAACAAAAAAATAAAGCTGTTTTTGTACCGGCACACATTGGTGGAAGCGCGTCATTTGGGTTGTATCGCAATCGCGTCCGGGATAAATCGAGTTTGAAGTATAGCTTTGAGGCAAACATAACACTCGGCAGTTTATTCCGAGGCATCAACAGTTTTAGCGATGTTTTTTTCTTTATCAAACTGGTAAGCAAGCTGTTCTAAAATTACTATCAAAAATAAGTTTCCCCTCGTAATTCCCTGCCTCAGCATTGTTACTTTACCTATCAAATCACTGGCATAGTCTCAACGCTTTCAACTTGGTAAACTCTTACCCAATTTCTCACGCCACAGGCAGCGTTTCAGCACTGGTGCTTGTTACCCCCTGTCGCGTTCTCAGTATTGTTTTCACCGGACACCATATGGCTATCAAGAAGAACGAACTTTACTCCTCCCTTTGGGCGAGCTGCGACGAGTTACGTGGCGGAATGGATGCTTCACAGTACAAAGACTATGTGTTGACCCTACTGTTTATGAAGTACGTCTCTGACAAAGCTAAGGGCAACCCTTACGCGATGATTGAAGTGCCGGAAGGTGCAAGTTTCGACGATATGGTTGCTCTCAAGGGCAACAAAGAAATTGGCGAAAAAATTAACAAAACCATCCGATTACTGGCTGAAGCTAATGACTTGAAAGGTGTTATCGACATTGCCGACTTCAATGATGAAGACAAGCTGGGTAAAGGCAAGGAGATGATCGACCGCCTTTCCAAGCTGGTAGCAATATTCGAGGGGTTGGATCTCTCAGCCAACCGCGTTGATGGAGACGATCTGCTGGGCGATGCCTACGAATATTTGATGCGTCACTTTGCTACAGAGTCAGGTAAATCTAAAGGGCAGTTTTACACTCCTGCAGAGGTGTCACGCATTCTGGCGAAAGTTATTGGCATCAGCAAGCAGACACCACAGGATGCTACCGTTTATGACCCTACCTGTGGTTCAGGTTCACTATTGTTGAAAGCCAGTGACGAAGCCGGTCCGAAAGGACTGACCATTTATGGCCAAGAGATGGATTATGCGACCAGCGCACTGGCGCGTATGAACATGATCCTGCATGACAACGCCACTGCTAAAATCTGGAAAGGTAACACCCTGGCCGATCCACACTGGAAAGATGGCAACGATAATCTGAAAACCTTCGACTTTGCTGTAGCTAACCCCCCTTTCTCCAACAAAAACTGGACCAGCGGGCTGGATGCTGCGAACGATACTTTTGACCGTTTTGTCTGGGGTACACCACCAGAAAAGAATGGCGACTATGCTTTCCTGTTGCACATAATCAAAAGCCTGAAAAGTACCGGCAAAGGTGCTGTGATCTTACCTCACGGCGTTCTGTTCCGTGGCAATGCTGAAGCACGTATTCGTGAGAATCTGCTCAAGCAGGGTTACATCAAAGGTATTATTGGTTTGCCTGCTAACTTGTTCTATGGCACAGGCATTCCGGCATGCATCATTGTCATCGATAAAGAAGATGCCCAATTCAGAGCGTACAATGCTAATGGCGAGAGTCAGCAAAGCATCTTTATGATCGATGCCAGTAAAGGCTTTATTAAGGATGGCAATAAAAATCGCCTACGCGCCCAGGATATCCATAAAATTGTCGATGCATTTAATCGTGAGCAGGAAATCCCCCGCTTCAGTCGCATGGTACCGCTGTCAGAAATTGCAGCCAACGACTTCAACCTCAACATACCTCGCTATATCGACAGCAGCGATCCGGAAGATCTGCACAACCTTTCTGGTCATTTGGCTGGTGGCATTCCCGATCGCGATATTGACGCTCTCAGTGCTTACTGGAAAATTTTCCCGACGCTACGACAGGATCTATTTGAACCCGCCCGCACTGGCTACAGCAATGCCCGAGTTGAGGCCGATAAAGTTAAAAGTACTATACTGGAGCACCCGGAATTTGCCGCATTCAAAGCGGGAGCACTGATACCCTTTAAAAAGTGGTTTGCAGGTTGTCAGCTTGAAGAAATTGCTCGCGGTGACTCACCGAAACAGCTAATTGAAGAAATTGGCGAGCGACTGCTCTCTGCATATTCGTCTGAAGCCACTGCTGATACTCCTTTGCTCGAGAACTACGCTATCTATCAGTTACTAATGGACTACTGGATGGATGTGATGCAGGACGACGTTTATGTCCTGAGCCAGGATGGCTGGCAGGCGGGCAAAGTGCTTCGTGAACTTATTATCGAAAAAGGAGATAAACTCAAAGAAACGCCGGATCTAAATAGCTGCGCCTAATACCGCTACACTTTTGCCTGACCATGTTTTCCTCCGGGGAATGGGCTGGCGGTTTCCATAAAATGGCGGACCTTTTTCAGTAACTGCCACATTGAGCGGCACTGATGATTACGGGTTATCGTGTCATGAAGTGCCTGCCATAGCCGTTCCACATGATTCACCCACGGCGAGTAAACCGGCTGGTAAATTACCCTGAACTTGGGATTTGCTTTCAACCAGCGCTGTGTTTCGCGGCTTTTATGGATAATGTAGTTATCAACGATCAGCGTGATTGTTTTCGCCCGCCGGTAAGTGGCTTTCAGGTGCTTTAGCAGAGCGATAAACAGCGCTGAACTTTTGCTGTTGCCGCCCACGTAGCTGACTTTACCCGTGCCACTGTGCAGTGCGCCGGCCAGATAGTATTTTTCGTTCTGCCCCGGCGTCACTACCCGTTTCTGCTGTCCGCGCAACTGCCAGTCCGCACCGATTTTAGGATTAAGGTGGATATCCACTTCATCTTCATAAAATACCGGATGCTCTGCGCTGCATTCATCCAGCGCTTTGTGGATTACCGCCATCTTTTCATCTTTATGTGGGTCACGGATACGCAGAGTTGGCGCGGCCCTGCGCCATACAAGCCCCGCAGATGGCAACCAGCGGCGAACGGTTCCTGCATGTAACTGGCAACCGGTTATCTCATTGATTTTTATTGCCAGTAATTCGGTGCTCCAGCGTGAACGTTGATAACCAAAATCGCCGGGAGAATGCTTTATCAGCTCACGTAACAGGGTGCAGATATGTTCAAAAGGCCAGCGTCGGGAGCGCCCTGCGGGTAAGGATTTCAGGCCTTCAATACCTGAGTGCGTAAACCAGTTAATCCAGCGACCAACGGATGAACGGGCACAACAGAGAGTTCTGGCAACATCGCTGACCCGTTCACCCCGATGAAGCATTAGCATGGCCGTGAGTCTGCGGGCATGATTTTTATCACGCGTTTTATGAATAGCTTTCTGCATCAGGCGTCGTTCGCCACGGGGTATTGGTACTATGATCGGCATCGCTCAGTCCGGTTGGTGATTTTGGTTGGTTTGGCGATTGATCAGATCGCACAATCCGGGCTGAGTTCCCTTTCAGTGATCTACTATTCCGCGCAGCTATTTAGTGATAGGCAGGAAAAAATATAAGGCTGAACTATTGCCGCCAGCACTTATAGTGGCTCGTTATTTTGCTACAGAGAAGCTGGAGCTTGATCAACTTCAGGGAGCATATGATGAAGCCGCCCAAGCACTTGAAAGCTTCCTTGAAGAAAACAGCGGTGAAGATGGACTACTTGCCGATGCAATGAATGACAAAGAAAAAGTAACAGCTGCCAGTGTTAAGGGTCGCCTTAAAGTTGCCACTGATGAAGAAGAAAAGGCGATACTGAAATCTGCTCAAGCATTGTTTGATACTGAAAGCAAAGCTAAAAAAGCACATAAAGAATTTCAGGAAAAAATGGATCTTGCAGTGTTTACTCAATATAAAAAACTTACTGATAACGACATAAAAATTCTGCTGGTACAGCATAAATGGAAAGCGAGCCTTACTGGTACTCTAGAAGCGGAAATTGAGCGTGTCACACAACGGTTGGCCAAACGAGTCAAAGAACTGGAAGAACGCTATAGCGTAGCTTTGCCCGTTCTTACTCAAAATGTTAATGAACTGGAAGCAAAAGTTGCAGCTCATCTCAAAGCTTTAGGCTTGGAGTAAATAGAATGAGTCTTTTGGAATTAAGTAAAAAAAAACCAGATGGTTGGATCAACTGCGAACTTGGTGAAGTACTCACCTTGCAACGTGGTTATGACTTACCACATCGGTTAAGAAATGATGGTGAAGTACCAATAATATCATCTTCGGGAGTAAGTGGGCGGCACGATAAAGCCATGGTATCTCCTCCGGGTGTTGTTACTGGGCGATATGGAACAATCGGTGAAATTTTTTATATTAATGAGCCTTTTTGGCCATTAAATACAACACTATATATTCGTGATTTTCGAGGAATGACTCCGGAATATGCATATCACTTTTTAAAAACAATAAATTTTGAAGCGCATAGTGGTAAAAGTGGCGTTCCAGGAGTCAATAGAAATGATGTTCATAAAGAAATTGTTTATTTTCCAATTAACAAAAATGAACAAACTGCTATTGTTAATATACTCTCCGATGCCGATGCGCTGATTACTAAGCTTGAGAAGTTGATCGCTAAAAAACAGGCCATCAAAACCGCCACTATGCAGCAACTATTGACGGGACGAACTCGCCTACCACAATTTTCTAAATATCCCAATGGGATTCTAAAAGGATATGCAACCGGTGAGCTAGGTCATATCCCGGTAGATTGGGAAGTTGTCACCTGTGGAGAAATTGGAAAGTTCCGTGGAGGGAGTGGATTCCCAACTAGCGTACAAGGACAAACAAGCGGAAAGTATCCATTTTATAAAGTCTCAGACATGAATAACGATGGGAATGGTATTTTCATGTCTGACAGTAATAACTGGATTTCCTCCAATATTAGGAAGCGGTTGGGAAGTACAATTTTTCCTGCTGGCAGTATAATCTTTGCTAAAGTTGGGGCAGCTATATTTTTAGAACGAAAAAAGATACTTACAATTCCTAGTTGCATTGATAATAACTTAGCAGCATTTGAGCTAGATCTAACTCGATGCGAGATAAGATTTATACATTACATATTGTTAAATCTAAATTTTGGAGATTATGTTAGCACAACAGCCTTACCATCATTAAGTGGTGCCGTGCTTTCAAAAATAAAGATTGTTTTACCTTCGATTAAGGAACAAATGGCTATCGCCTCGATTCTCTCAGACATGGATGCTGAGATAGAAATGCTGGAGAAAAAACTCGCCAAGTTCCACGATATAAAACAGGGCATGATGCAGCAACTGCTGACCGGACGTATTCGTTTACCATTGGGTCAACAGTCATGACACATACCCTTGATAAGACAGTTCTGTCGGTCAAGGGTCTATTGAGCCTGACTGACGTAACCATTCCAGCCTATCAGCGCCCTTATAAATGGACGGTGAAAAATATAAGCGAACTGTTTACAGATATTGATAGCCATCTTGATAAATCGGCTTACCGGTTGGGCTCAGTAGTGTTTCATCACACTGAGAGCGATGAAGAAAACAAGCTCGATATCGTCGATGGCCAGCAACGAACGTTGACATTAATACTAGCTGTATGGGCCATTATCGAAACCCGATTTGCTGCGTTAGAACGTCAGGATTTGCAAGAAACGCTAATCCAGCTAAAGCCCTCTGTTGAAGATTTTATGGTGCGACAACACTTTGCCAGTCAGGTGTCGGAATACAATCTGTACCAGAATTATCAGGAGCTAAAACGCCGGGTTAGCCACCGAGAATTTAGCGAGCAGCATATCGATTTTCTTCTAAATCGCTGCCAGGTTGTGGCCTTTGTACTAACTGACTTGTCTGAAGCCTTTCAGTTTTTCGACTCACAAAATGCCCGAGGGCGGGATCTGGATCCACACGATCTGCTTAAAGCCTTCCATTTACGTGAATTCGCCAGCCATGAGGCAGAACTAAAAGCTGCATCCGTTGCTCATTGGGAAGGATTAGCTAGTGATGATTTAGCTAATCTTTTCGCATCCTATCTCTACAGAGTACGTCAGTGGTCACAGGGGAATTCAGCTCGTTTCTTTGGTAAGGATGAGGTCGGCCTATTCAAAGGGATTAATCTTGACCAGATCGGTCAGTTCCCTTATGTGGAATCTTTGCGTATGGCTCACCATTTTGTAGATGACTATAACAATCAGTACCAGCGCAAGATTGATGGCCAGAAAATGCGTTTCCCTTTCCATCTGGATCAAATGGTTATCAATGGAAGACGTTTTTTCGAAATGGCAGAACACTACCAGCAACAGGTATCGGCAATTATCTCCTGTGAGCATGCCAGCACTCATACTCAAAAGCCGTTAATGATTCAGGGCATAGTCCTTGGTGAAATGGCAACTCAGATACTAAGAACGTTAAATAGCTATCGAAATCGCTATCGAACAGGGGATCAATATATACGCACTATGTTTGATTGTGCTCTGATCTTTTATATCGACAAATTTGGTGGGCAGTCGTTATCTGCAGCGATTGAAAAAAGCTTCATCTGGGCCTACAGGTGCCGAATCCGACAGCAGGTGGTACAGCTAGCAACTATGGATAAGTACGTGCTGGAAAATAATCTGTTCCGGGTAATCAAAGAAGCCAGAGTACCTGGTGATGTGCTATCTATACCATTACTCACAATTCGGGCTTCAGAAAATAATAATAACCGCCGTACCGGTAACCATGAGCAAGACGAGCTGGTGAGGCTGTTCAAGGAGATGAACTACTATGAGTGATGCAAAGGTAACATCCTTCACGGTCAGATCATTACTGGGTGATGCATCTCGTTACCTTATCCCCATGTACCAGCGTAATTATGCCTGGGGAGAGGGGGAGATCACTCAACTTGTGCAGGACATACTCGACTACCAACAAAAAAGCCTGCATAGCCTATACCCTCAAACTTACTACATCGGTACGTTAGTCGTGTTCACTCGTCCTGATGGGGACGCAGAGATAATCGACGGGCAGCAGCGTTTCACTACCCTATCCCTTCTTGCTAACTGGTTAAAAAAACATGTGGGCTCCACGCTAGATATGAACTGGTACCAGGGCATTAATCTGAGGTTCGAGAGTAGACCAAAATCCAGTGAGACCTTTGCACGCTTCTGGCAAGGCGTCAAACCACATAAACTTCGAAGCAAGGAATTTAATGAAGGGCTGATCAAAGGTTACGAACTTATTGGCAAGGTTCTACGCGACTTGAAATTAGTTGGTGAGTCATTAATTCATTTTTGTACCTATCTGTTCGACCATGTACAAATTGCCCGAATAGAAGTGCCTGCTGATACCGACCTCAATCATTTTTTTGAGGTGATGAACAATCGAGGCGAGCAACTTGAAAAACATGAAGTGGTGAAAGCGCGGCTGATGGCTGTGCTCAACGAGATAACGGACCAGCAAAATCGGCAGAGCAGCCTGAACACCCTCTCACGAGTTTGGGATGCTTGCTCCAACATGGAACGTTATGTCCAGTACGGTTTTACACCAGCCGAACGTCATCAATTATTTGGGCAGGAAAATTGGGGGCAATTTGTGCCTGCTGATTTTAATTCCCTAGCTGACATGCTTATCCCATCGGCTTCGGAGCTTGGCACAAGAGAAAACCAAACAAACCGCACACTGGCTGACATTATCAAGTCATCTTCAACCTTAAGTGGTGATAGAGGTGAAGAAGATGAAGGTAGCTCAGAGCGTTTTAATAGTGTTATCAATTTCTCCAACTTCCTACTCCATGTGTTGCGTGTCTGTAGCCAAACTGGAAAGGACAGAGTGGATGTTCCGCTTGATGACAAACAATTAATCGACCAGTTCGAACTTCGGTTATTAAAGCAGAATGACCCGGTTAAAGCGGTACAGAATTTCACCTTTGCACTTCTCAAATGCAAATATCTTTTTGATCAGTTCGTGATAAAACGAGAATTCGCTAAGGGTAGCGATGGGTGGAGCCTTAAGCGCCTGCGTTGGTATTCGGAAAAGAGCACCAGCTATACCAATACGTTTAATGAAGATGATGGTAGCTATGTAGACATCAACCGACAGATCTTGATGCTGCTTTCCGCATTTCACGTTTCAACCCCTACTCTGGTTTACAAACACTGGTTGAATGGGGCTTTGTTCTATTTGTTTAATGCCCATTCCGCTGTAAGCCAGATCGAAGCAAGGGAGTATCTCGAATATCTGGAGCATCTTGCCTCCGCATTTGTCTTTCAGAACTTCCTGTCAGAAGAAACGCCAAAATCATATTTTGAGATTATCTACAGCAATGAGTCACATATCCAACCTGTTGTACTGTCAGATCAGATTCAGAAGAA
This sequence comes from Enterobacter sp. RHBSTW-00901, assembly GCF_014103115.1. Lineage (NCBI taxonomy): Bacteria > Pseudomonadati > Pseudomonadota > Gammaproteobacteria > Enterobacterales > Enterobacteriaceae > Enterobacter > Enterobacter sp. RHBSTW-00901. The sequence continues at coordinate 3,452,519 of NZ_JABXPB010000001.1, read as the reverse complement.
GATGCGCTTTGGTACGATAGCAAACAACTTGGTATTCAATTACCTGGACTACTTACTCTGGTGTCGTGACAGACATAAAGCTGAGGTAGTCAAACGTTTTGAATTTACCTTCCGAAGTTCGGTAGAGCATTTCTATCCTCAGCACCCCATGGATGGCTATAGGACATTACCAGATACATCGTTGCATACCTTCGGTAATCTCAGCTTGATTAGCCACAGCAAGAATTCGCGACTTAGTAATTTCCAGCCAAAACAAAAGCAAGAGCACTTCGAAGCGAGTCTTGAACGGAATGAAATTGATAGTCTGAAACTGCTCGCCATGATTGAGCTGATGAAGAAGAACAATCAGTGGGGGGAAGAAGAAATCGCCACTCACGAAGCGGAAATGCTGGCAGTGTTAACCAGTGCAGGTGGTAGTGATAGCGTATTTAGGGAGGTGTTATGAACAGTGTTGGTCAACGTGAACGCATAACACAAAAACGTGTTATCCAGTTATTCACCGATCATCTCGGTTATCACTATCTTGGTAACTGGCACAAAAGAGAAGACAACCGCAACATCGAGCCTGGCTTAGTTTCGGCCTGGCTAACAAAACGCGGTGTTTCAGAAGTCCTAATCGCCCGAGCATTACGGCAGCTGGATCGAGCCGCAAGCCTCGGTGAAGGTCGTATCCTCTATGATGCAAACAAAGAGGTGTATCGCCTGCTACGCTACGGCGTAAAGGATAAAGAAGGTGCAGGTGAGCAAAATCAAACAGTGTGGTTGGTCGACTGGAAAAATCCAGAAGCCAATGATTTTGCTATAGCTGAAGAAGTGACCTACAACGGCGAAAATAAAAAACGCCCGGATTTGGTACTGTATGTTAACGGTATTGCGCTTGGTGTCATTGAGCTTAAACGTTCTACAGTGTCAGTCTCAGAGGGAATCCGCCAAAACCTCGATAATCAGCAAAAAGCCTTCATCCGCAACTTCTTCACTACCATCCAATTGGTGATGGCCGGTAATGATTTAGAAGGGCTTCGCTATGGCGTAATCGAAACGCCGGAGAAATATTACCTTCAATGGAAAGAAGCCGCTGAATCACCTCACACCAACATGCTTGATCGTCACCTGGCTCAGATATGCAATAAACAGCGCCTGCTGGAATTGATCCACGACTTTATCGTTTTCGATGCTGGAGTGAAAAAAACCTGCCGTCATAACCAATATTTTGGCGTCACTGCAACAAAACCGTTTATTCAACGCAATGAAGGGGGGATTATCTGGCATACCCAAGGCAGTGGTAAAAGCCTTACAATGGTTTGGCTTGCAAAGTGGATCAGAGAAAATATTACCGACAGCCGAGTTTTGATCATTACCGACCGTACAGAACTTGATGAACAGATCGAGAAAGTGTTTAACGGCGTGGAAGAAGAGATCCTTCGCACCCGGAGCGGCGCGGATCTCGTGGCTCGCCTGAATCAAACTAAACCCTGGCTTATATGTTCGCTAGTACATAAATTTGGTCGTCAGGAGGAGGATGACAAAGACGCTGACACGGACGATTTTATCGAACAAATGAAACGAAACATCCCTGCCGATTTTAGCCCGAAGGGAAAATTATTCGTGTTTGTGGATGAGTGCCACCGAACCCAATCCGGCAAATTGCATTCGGCAATGACAAGCATTTTGCCAGATGCACAATTTATCGGTTTCACCGGTACCCCACTGATGAAGAAAGATAAGAAGAAGTCAGTGGAGGTCTTCGGGCCTTATATCCACACTTATAAATTTGATGAAGCAGTCAATGATGGGGTTGTACTGGACCTGCGCTACGAAGCTCGTGACATCGATCAGCGGGTCAAATCTCAGAAAAAAGTCGACCAGTGGTTTGATGCTAAGACATCTAAACTTTCTCGCCTTGGCCAACAGCAACTCAAGCAGAAATGGGCTTCGATGCAGAAGCTATTGTCGAGTCGCTCGCGGCTGGAACAGATTGTGGCTGACATCCTTCTCGATTTTGAACAAAAGCCACGACTCGCCGACGGCCGCGGTAACGCTATGCTGGTTTGTTCCAGCGTCTATCAGGCCTGCAAATGCTATGAGATGTTTAGTGAAGCTGGTTTTGCCGGTAAATGTGCGATTGTGACGAGCTACCAGCCAAATGCCAGTGAGATTAAAGGCGAGGAGAGCGGTGAAGGACTGACTGAGAAACTGGCCAAGTACAACATCTATCGCAAAATGCTTGCGGAGTATTTTGAACAGCCTGAGGCTGAAGCAGCCAAACGTGTAAGTGATTTTGAAAAAGAGGTCAAACAACGCTTCATTAAAGAACCGGGCCAGATGCGCCTTCTGATAGTCGTTGATAAGTTATTAACTGGCTTTGATGCTCCTTCAGCAACTTACCTCTATATCGACAAGAAAATGGCTGATCACAACCTTTTCCAGGCGATATGTCGCGTTAACCGGTTGGATGGTGAAGATAAAGAATACGGCTATATTGTCGACTATAAAGACCTTTTCCGCTCATTGGAAAAAACAGTTCAGGACTACACCGCAGAAGCCTTTGACGGTTACGACAAAGAAGATGTAGCCGGTTTACTGAAAGATCGATTGCAACAAGCCAAAATCGATCTTGATGGTGCTCTGGATGCCGTTCGCACCCTTTGCGAACCAGTAAAAATGCCACGCAATCAACTTGATTATCAGCATTATTTCTGTGGGGAAACAGGAGCATCGATAGAGCAGTTATCTGAGAAAGAAGCTTTACGTCTGACATTGTATCAATCCGTGGCGAAGCTTATCCGCGCTTTTACCAATCTGGCAGGTGAGCTAACAGATGCTGGTTATAGCGAGCAGCAGGCAAATCAAATCCGCATTGATGTTGAGTTTTATACAAAAGTCCGCGACGAAATAAAAATAGCCAGTGGCGATTTCGTGGACATGAAGCAGTTCGAGCCAGGTATGCGGCAGATGCTGGATCTTTGGGTGGATGCCGATCCTAGTGAAACCCTTATGGATTTTGAGGAACTAGGGCTGCTTGAGTTGATTATTGAACGCGGAGAAGAAGCACTGGATGGACTTCCAGCCGACATGCGTGGCAACCAGGAGGCGATGGCTGAAGCGATTGAAAATAACGTTCGCAGAACCATTGTTGATGAAAACCCAGTCAACCCGAAATACTACGAAAAAATGTCGGTGTTGCTTGATGAACTGATCGCACTTCGTCGTCAACAGGCGGTCTCCTATCAGGAGTATCTGGAGCACGTACGTGAACTGGCGAAGCAGGTTAAACATCCGCAGTCAGGTAGTAAAAGTACTTATCCAGCAAGTATTGATACCCTCGCCAAGAAAGCGTTGTATGACAACCTAGGGCAGGATGAAGTCTTGGTGACAAAGATAGATGCTGCAGTCCGTCATACCAAAAAAGCCGACTGGTATGGGGATCGTTTTAAAGAACGCGAGATTAGTTTCGCTATCGCGGAAGAGCTCAAAGGTTATTCAGTGACGGTCGCAGATGTAATGGCCCTGGTGAAGGCACAGAAGGAGTATCGCTGATGCCATTGGTTACCTTTGGTGAGCTCACTCTCGATTTGCAGCGTAAGCCAATCAAAAACTTGCATATCAGTGTACTGCCTCCGGATGGCCGAGTAAGAGTATCAGCTCCTGTCTCTCTGTCAGACACAGCTATCAGGATGGCTGTTGTCAGAAGGCTAGTATGGATCCGACAGCAGCAAGCACAATTTCAGGCTCAGCCGCGCCAGAGTGAACGAGAAATGTGTAGTGGCGAAACACACTACCTTTGGGGAAGAGGATATCGGCTGGATGTAGTTTTAGTAGATAAGCCCCCTGAAGTGAAACTACAGGGTGGCTGGATACGCATGAATGTTCCTCCACATTACGATACGGCTCAGCGGGAAATAGTTCTTAATCAGTGGTATCGCGGTATTTTGAAACAAAGACTGCCTAAGTTAATGGCAAAATGGCAGCAAGAAGTAAAGGCTGAAGCCAGTTTTGTTGGTATCAAGCGAATGAAGACCAAATGGGGAAGCTGTAACCCACAGACCGCACGTATCTGGATCAATCTCGAACTGGTAAAAAAACCACCTGAATGCCTTGAATTTATTGTGGTTCACGAACTCGTCCATCTACATGAACGCAAACATAACGAGCGCTTTATCGGCCTGATGAACATGTACCTCCCGAACTGGCGTGAACACAGAGCTAAGTTGAATAAGATGCCCTTGGCTTATAATCACTGGGGGTATTGATCAACAGGGAGCAGATCAGTGACAGAGCTCTCTAAATGTAAGATCCAGATGAATTATTTACTATTAGCTCCGTAAATTTCTCTATAGTCTAACAATCAAGAGTTTGGAATATAAACAGCAAAACTGGTATGTTAAAGTCATTGTGAAAATGTGGTCATTCGGGATATCTGGATATTACACAAGGAGTTCAAATGGGTATCAGTGTGCAAGTTCTACAAGCCAATCATGGTGACTGCATCCTAAATAGCTGCGCCTAATACCGCTACACTTTTGCCTGACCATGTTTTCCTCCGGGGAATGGGCTGGCGGTTTCCATAAAATGGCGGACCTTTTTCAGTAACTGCCACATTGAGCGGCACTGATGATTACGGGTTATCGTGTCATGAAGTGCCTGCCATAGCCGTTCCACATGATTCACCCACGGCGAGTAAACCGGCTGGTAAATTACCCTGAACTTGGGATTTGCTTTCAACCAGCGCTGTGTTTCGCGGCTTTTATGGATAATGTAGTTATCAACGATCAGCGTGATTGTTTTCGCCCGCCGGTAAGTGGCTTTCAGGTGCTTTAGCAGAGCGATAAACAGCGCTGAACTTTTGCTGTTGCCGCCCACGTAGCTGACTTTACCCGTGCCACTGTGCAGTGCGCCGGCCAGATAGTATTTTTCGTTCTGCCCCGGCGTCACTACCCGTTTCTGCTGTCCGCGCAACTGCCAGTCCGCACCGATTTTAGGATTAAGGTGGATATCCACTTCATCTTCATAAAATACCGGATGCTCTGCGCTGCATTCATCCAGCGCTTTGTGGATTACCGCCATCTTTTCATCTTTATGTGGGTCACGGATACGCAGAGTTGGCGCGGCCCTGCGCCATACAAGCCCCGCAGATGGCAACCAGCGGCGAACGGTTCCTGCATGTAACTGGCAACCGGTTATCTCATTGATTTTTATTGCCAGTAATTCGGTGCTCCAGCGTGAACGTTGATAACCAAAATCGCCGGGAGAATGCTTTATCAGCTCACGTAACAGGGTGCAGATATGTTCAAAAGGCCAGCGTCGGGAGCGCCCTGCGGGTAAGGATTTCAGGCCTTCAATACCTGAGTGCGTAAACCAGTTAATCCAGCGACCAACGGATGAACGGGCACAACAGAGAGTTCTGGCAACATCGCTGACCCGTTCACCCCGATGAAGCATTAGCATGGCCGTGAGTCTGCGGGCATGATTTTTATCACGCGTTTTATGAATAGCTTTCTGCATCAGGCGTCGTTCGCCACGGGGTATTGGTACTATGATCGGCATCGCTCAGTCCGGTTGGTGATTTTGGTTGGTTTGGCGATTGATCAGATCGCACAATCCGGGCTGAGTTCCCTTTCAGTGATCTACTATTCCGCGCAGCTATTTAGTAACACATGAAAGTCTGAATGGCGTTTGGAACCTACTAATTGATGGAGGCAACGCTGCTACCTTTCAGTTCGGCCAAAGAGGTCGTTATAGCGGTGCTCTTCGCTGTGTGCTTGATGAACTCAAGGAGAAGGGGCAAAAAATTGATTTAGCGATTTTAACTCACATCGATGATGATCACATTGGCGGCCTGTTAAAAGCATTTGAGACACCGGGCTATCTGAGTGAAATGGTGTCGTCAATCTGGTTCAATTCATCGCGGTTCATTACTGACTACTTCAATGTTGCCGAAATTTCAGACAACGATATTCATCTCCGGGACGATTCGCCCCTGACGAGCGTCAGGCAAGGTAAAAACCTGGAAACACTGTTGAATGAAATCAGTTGCGCGCGGCAACCTGTTGTAATGGCTTCTCAAGAAATCATAAAAGGTCCTTTCACATTTACTATATTATCTCCCGATGAAGACAAGCTCAGGAAACTTCTTCATAAGTGGCCTGATGACCCTGATCCAACTACTACCTCAGGGCATGCTACTGATTACGACTTGAGCCTTGATGACATTTGGGCTGATGATATATTTGAAAATGATCCTTCTGATTACAATGGCAGTTCTATTGCTTTCATTCTTGAAGCTGAGGGGAAAAGAATGCTTTTTCTCGGCGATGCTCATGACAAAATAATTGTGCGTAGTCTCCGGGCACTTGGATATAGTGAGACGAGAAAACTGCCGCTTGATTTTGTAAAGATTTCTCATCATGGCAGTCAGTACAATACCAGTTCAGAATTTCTTTCATTGCTAAATACACACCGGTTCATTATATCTACCAATGGAGCTATACACGGACTACCTAATAAAAGAACTATCGCCCGAATTTTGGCCTCTGGTAGTGGGAATATATATTTTAATTACTCTGAAATTATTTCGCCATTACTGCATGAACATGAGACCGAAACCTATTCCTCACGACTCGTAGCACTTGACGGAAAAATCAGGCTATAAAATGACCGCATCAGAATTAATGGCTTCCTATTGCGTCGTTGTAAATAAGGGCAGCGGCGTTCTGGTCAATGCTATGTCTCAGGATTATTCTTACGTTCTTACGGCAAGGCACGTGCTAACAGAGGCCGACGCTAAACTTGTCGTCACAGACGTTCAAGGTAGAGAGCTCAAGGTTTTATCAGTTCTGAATCACACCGATCAAAGTCATTCAGACACATATGACTGTGCCGTGATACAGGTTGAGTATATTCCAACAGTTGCACAACAATCATTCCCAGCCTCATCATTGCCTGATATGGCACCTCTTAAGCTTGTCGGTTTTCCGGGAACAGAGAGAGGAAGTACAGACCCAATGAAAGTCCAAGACGGACATATGACAAGCGTAAGGGACCATTTGATTGTCTTCACAGTCAGTGGCACACCAGGGAAAGATGCAATTGATGGTATGTCTGGTGGTGGTATTTATCATGTAGCCAATGAACGACCCTATTTGGTGGGGGTTGAATTTGGTATGGATAGTATCAACAAGCATCAACAATATGGCCGTGTTCAATGTCAAGGGCTAGTGAGATTTGAAGAAATCATCGAGGCAAATAATAAAGCCCCCATTATACCAGCCTATTTGGAATGCTTTTCGCGTCTGAGAGAACAGATATTCAGTTTTAATGTTATTAATAAAAATACTATTATTAGTTTAAAGACTGAGTTACTTAACTTTGCTGATAGCCTTGTCGCTCAAGGGATACCGCCTCCGTACGAGCTCATGACAAAATATAAAGACGATTTAATAATCGGACCTTTTCAGCCTGCTGACATAAAAGATAAAAGGTTATGGGTTGCTTATTTTGAATTTTTGATAATTTGCGCAATTCTGGATAATGTAAGCGCCACTGACTATCGCTATATTAAAGAATTAGAGCGACGCCGAAGAATCCTATATACAAATGATGGTTCTAACTGGGTTGGTAAGCTAGACATAATTCTAAAAGCCGCTAGAAAATTTCTTGATAAAGAAGGAACTGTGATTGTTGCGTCTCCAGAACAGGGAGCTGATTTATTGCCAGATGGATTTGAAGTGGACAGAGTTATACAAAATATCGCACTGGTTCCGGGAGCTGGACCTCTTGCCCCTATCGATCAGGTTGAACGGGCGATGTACAAAAGTTTTGTATTGACACACCTCGAGGGACTTCGTAAACAATGCGTCGTACGTAATGAAAGACTTTTTGCAAATACCGAACCTGGTGTTGCTCAGTTGCGTGCATTTAAGGAGCACTTCAATGCATTTATTAAATAAAGAACACGACTTAAATTTCCTGCATACAAAATTCAAAGAGATGAGCTTTCAGCTTTTTGTTTCAAATGATGAAGGTTCATATATCTCTTGTGTGGCATGCTGGTGTGAAAGTGCTTCCCAAGTTGTTGACAACTGGAGTGCCATCCAGAACTATTTATCTGTTTATTATCAACCCCCGGGGGATATAGCGTTATGGAATATTTACCTGGCATTTTTTTGTACAGAAACGCTTCCAATATGGGAGAAATATAAAATTGAAAATGATAAGTATGCTGTCAGAAAGTTGGTACTCGATGGAACTGGAACCATTCTTCCTAATGCTGAATCCCTGACTCTTCTAAACAACCACTTGTTAGGTGCTGATCTGGAGCTTACCGAACGAAACAAGGGTACAGAGGATGATTTTTCCTTATCTTTGGGTGATTATGTTCGAGGTACTCCTTTAGATTCAACTTTTGAATCAAGAGAGGCTCGAGCCCGAAGAATCGATAACATAATTGAATTTCTGAGCAAAAATGAAAATAAAAAAAGTTGAGATCGAAGGTTTCCGTGCCTATAAATATAAGGAGGATGGAATTTTCGATTTTACGAACGATGATGAAATGCCTTCTAACTTTGTTGCGATTTATGCTCCTAATGGTTTTGGAAAAAGCTCCTTTTATGATGCAGTTGAATGGGCGATTACGAATCATTTGGAAAGGCTTGGTGGTGACTATAATCGTTCAAATCATGAACTCGCAGCTAAAAGTACTAAAGAAAAAGGCATAGCTCAAAAAATCCTACGCAATAAGGATGTTGATAGCAGTATACCAACACGCGTTACAGTTACCACCACTCTCCCAAAACCGTTCAACCGAAACCTTAGAGCGCCACGTTCAAATTCAAGTGATATCAGAATCGGTGTAAATAAGAATAAAGAAAATGAATACTTTAGAAAAATCATCCTAAGCCAAGATGAAATTGATCGATTTTTAAGAGAGGCTAAACCGCAGGATCGATATAATCGTTTCATGGAAAGCTTTGGGTGCGATGCCGAGATTGCCCGTCAGGAGTTAACAGTTTTAATTAATGATAACAAGGTTGTACTAGCTGATCTGGAAAAAGAGAGAAACAAACTTCTAGATCAACTACATGAACCAGTTGATGTATATATGTTCGAACAATTTAATAAAATTGTGTCTGAATTGAATAAAGACGATGAAAATTTGATCTTGGTGGATGATCAATTCTCATTAAATACTCAACATGACATGGTTTCAGCCATCATAACCCGTACTCAAGAATTAAAAAAACAAGCTTCTGCTAATATCAATTTGCGAGAATCACTAACTAAATATTTTTCTAAATTGCCAGAATTAAAACTTAATCTTAGCCTAATTAAGGAGCAACAACACAAGCTGCTTAAATTTAGTAAAGGATTGCAGGAGGCTGAACGATATCAGTCATTGTTAACTTCATACTCGACTATTCAGAACGAATACCAGTATGCAAGCCAGCAATTGCTAACTCTAAATGAAGTGGCTGAATGCTTAAAAGTTTTTCTAGATACTCAATCAGAAATAACAAATGCCACTGAAAAACGCTCCTCGCTTTCCAGGCAACACACTTATGAAGCAACCATACTTGTTGATCTTCAACAGTCACTCAGCAAACTTGATTCAGACTTAACCGAGGCTGATAATCGCTCATTGCTTCTACGTACGGCGTTAGATAATTGCTCCTCTATTTACTCTGAAATAAATGTACAACAAGAACGACTAAAAAAACTTAGTGCTCAAGTTGCAAATACAAATTTGTCATTAACTCTAAATAAGAATCTTCGAGATAACATTCAGGTTGAGTTAACAACGATATCTTCCCTCACGGTTAATTCGGAATCATTGCTTAATTCTGATTTAAGCGCAATTAATTTTGATAAGCTTAAACTGGATGAATTAGGGCACATTTCTGAAGAACTGAATGCGTTACTACTGCACGATCAATCTATTAAGAAAACTCAAATTTCTTTAGCCGAACAAATGGGACTTCATGAACGTCTGGTTACCTCTGGTCTAGAGTATCTGAGTATATGGCCCACTAATATTTGCCCTTTATGTAACAAGCCGCATGATTCTGAGTCGGCTCTCCAAAAAGAAGTAAAGAATACAGAACTATTGTCAATTCTAAGTAAGGAGAATGCAGAAAAACTCAATGCTTCCACTAAACGACAAAACTTACTCAAAGCCAAAATGGATGCAATCGTCCAAGAGGCCGTTAGGATTCAGATGGATCGCCTTTCTGATCTAAGAACTAAACTTAACGACCTAGGTTTGCAAGTATCTAAACTAGAAGAGCAAAAATCATTACTTCAGGCAGAGGTCAACTCTCTGCAGTTGCAAATCAAATCCCTTCAACTTTCTGTCTGGGAACTTACTAAAGAAGAACTCATATCTCGGACAGAAGCCGAACTCAAAGATCTTAATTTAAAGAAAGAAGAATTGCTTAATAGTAAAACAGTGTTAAGCCAAAATATTGATGAAAAAAAATTGCTCATAACGCAGATTGAGTCATCGATTAAAATGCTCAATTTACAAATCCAAACCACTTCCTCTAGATCAGCTTATCAAAAGGTAAATGTTTACCTTACTGAAAATAGCTTGCAGCCACATGAATTTAAAACATATTATATCGAAAAGCGAACGGCAATTGAAAAATGCAGAAAAGAACATTTATCTGATGCAAAAAAAATTGCTGAGCAGTCAAAATCCCTGAAAGAGACTATGATTGCTAACGAAACTGTGACTGATATTGAGGTATTATCCGCAGAGAAAAAGCAGGCAGAGAGTCATATCGCTGAGTATGAATCATTTATACAGTCTTTCGTTGCGTCTTTAAATCAAATGATTGGCCCACAGGATGGCAAGACTGCCGATGAGATAGGAAATACTATAACCGAAACCATTAATCTCCAGATACTGCAATATCGAGGAATTGATAGCAAACTGAAAAAATTTGAACTGTTATCAGAATTATTGAAAGCAACAGAGTTGTATTTAACAAATCAAGTGCTCCGAGAAAACCTTACCACCGTGGAGAAACGCTTAGTTCAGAGAAATCAAGTTGATAAAGTACTGCTGGCTGAGAGAGAAAAGGTTATTGATGAACTTAGAAAGCTCATAAGAGAGTTCTTCTATGAAGATCTTATTGATTCTATTTACAGAAAAATCGATCCACATCCATCCCTAAAAAAAGTTGAGTTCCGCCCAGATTTTGAGACATCAGATCGTCCTGGATTAAATATTGTCCTCAGCGATGAGGAAGGGAAAACTGTGTCGCCAATTCTTTTTTTCAGCGCTGCTCAGCTGAATATTCTCAGTTTAAGCGTATTTTTGGCTAGTGCACTTCATGCCAAGGATGATAATGGTGATCCAATAGATGTCATTATGATTGATGACCCGATACAATCAATGGACTCAATTAATGTCTTAGCCACAATTGATCTCCTACGAAGCATTTCTGTTCGTTTTAATAAGCAGATTATAATCTCAACACATGATGATAACTTCTTTAATTTGCTTCAGCGCAAGATCCCTTCACAAGTAATGGGTTCAAAATTCCTTAAGCTGGAAAAATTTGGTGTTGTGGTTCCTGTCGAATCATTGAGTAATTAATAGCTAATAAAAATATGACCATATACTGGGCCAGTCCCGGACCAGTATATGGGATAAAATGGTCTGAATTAATCCTACGTAGCCCCTTTAGACCATCCCCCTTCTTGGGGGTAAAGATTGTGAAATTATTATGTTCACAATAAAATTAATTATTTTATAAAAACTAATGATTTACTGCTCACTGATAGTGAGTAGCCGCGTCTATCGGTCATGATTTTTATTTTGGAATAACAGAAAGCATATTCTTAACATGTCTTCTGTTTTCATTAATCGATTAGCACTGCTGCCCTACTTCGCAAAATCAAACGGACTAATCCCCTTATCACGATTAGCGTCAAGAAAATCTGCCCACCACTGCACCATCAATCTACGCTCTCCCAAATGCTCAGCCTTATGAATGTAGGCCGCACGTACAGAGTTACGTTCCTGATGGCTCATCTGCCTCTCTACCGCATCCTTCGACCACAATCCCGATTCAATCAACGAACTACAAGCCATCGTCCTAAAACCATGCCCGCAGACTTCAACTTTCGTATCGTACCCCATAACCCGCAGCGCCTTGTTCACCGTGTTTTCACTCATCGGTTTACGTGGATCGTGATCGCCAACGAAAATCAGCTCTCGATTCCCGTTCATGCATTTGATCTTTTCCAGAATAGCTAAGGCCTGACGCGATAAGGGAACAAGATGTGGAGTCCGCATCTTCGAACCACGCTGTGAATGTTTAACACCGTCCAGCGGTTCACGTGTAAGCACACCTGTTTTAGTTCCACGCACTTTTTGAGATTTCCGGTTTTTCAGCCATCAGCCGGTACTCTTCCGGAGTAAGGTTGTTCAGGGATTCATGAGGCCGCTCGTTGTTATATTCCATCAGCCAGCGCTCGGTAATTTCCCGTGCTTCATTCAGTGTTCTGAACAGGTAAAAATCCAGAATTTCTGTCCGGTATGTCCGGTTGAACCGTTCGATAAAAGCATTCTGTGTTGGTTTACCCGGCTTGATAAATTCGAGCTGCACGCCATGTTCTTCGGCCCATTGTGCCAGCGCCAGTGAGACCAGTTCTGGCCCGTTGTCCATCCGCATCTTCAGCGGGTAGCCGCGATTTGCTACGATCCTGTCCAACACCCGGATGACTCGCTGAGCCGGGATATTCAGGTCGATTTCTATCGCCAGTGCTTCACGGTTAAAATCATCCACCACATTGAAGGTCCGGAAGCGTCTGCCGCAAAGCAGCGCGTCATGCATAAAATCGATGGACCAGCTCTGGTTTAGCGCTTGCGGCGTCGCCAGTGGTGCTGGATTACGCACTGGCAGCCGCTGTTTTCCCTTGCGACGAAAATTCAGTTTCAGCAGGCAGTAAATCCGGTGAACGCGCTTATGGTTCCAGGTATTGCCCTGCCTGCGCAGCAGCTGGAACAGCTTCTTAAAACCGTAGCGCGGATAGCGTTCAGCCAGTTCAGTCAGTGCATGGATCACCGGTTCATCACGCCGGGTATCGGGCCGATAAAAATACACTGTCCTGCTCAGCGATAACGTCCTGCAGGCCTGGCGTAAACTCATGGCAAATTGCGCCGTCAGATAGCTGACGAGTTCACGCTTTATCGCTGGTTTTAAAGCTTTTTTTCGATTACGTCTTTAAGTGCCCGGCACTCAAGGCTAAGATCAGCAAACATCTGTTTAAGCCTTCGATTCTCATCTTCCAGATCTTTGATTTTTTTAATATCGGCCGCTTCCATCCCGCCATATTTCGCCTTCCAGTTGTAATAGCTGGCTTCGGATATCGCGGCCTCCCGGCACACATCTTTGACGGTTCGTCCGGCTTCGACGGACTTCAGCACGGCGATGATCTGGTGTTCAGTGAATCGGATCTTGCGCATAGCGACCTCCTCAGGGGACATAATCAGTATGTCGGAAGATCTCTAAAAGTGAATGGGTCGTTTTACCGGGATACTTACACACGCTCACCGGGGATCGTCCACATAGCCGTTTCAAAATCCACTTCTGTCCAGCGGGCAAAACGCAGCTCGCTTGAACGGATGAAAACCAACAAAGTGAGTTCAACCGCCAGTCGGGTTAACGGCCTGCCAGAATAGTGATCGATGCGGTGAAGTAATTCGGGAATGCGATTAAGCTCCAGAGCCGCACGATGCTGTCTTTTCGCCGTAGCAACCGCACCGGCAATCTCTTGTGCTGGGTTGTAATCGATTAAGCCGCTCTGCACAGCAAAGCGCATAATCGCGGTAGTACGCTGCTGTAAACGAGCAGCGACTTCAAGACGCCCGGAGGACTCGACGGCTTTGATGGGTACAAGCAGATCCCGAGTCTTCAGTTCCGCAATGTTCCGCTTACCGATAGCAGTAAAGAGATTATCTTCCAGGCTTTTCAATACACGAGCACTATGCGCTGAAGACCATTTCTGATTACTGGCATGCCAGTCTCTGGCAACTACTTCAAACGTTATCGCCTCTTGTTCTTGCTCTACTTTAACGGCTTTCTTGTTCTCACTTGGATCGACACCATTAGCTAACAGCTTACGGGCTTCATCCCGGCGTGCCCGGGCATCTGCCAGCGAGACTTCAGGGTATTTCCCCAGTGCCAGCATCTTCTCTTTGCCGCTGAAGCGATAACGAAGTCGCCAGTATTTAGAACCGTTAGGGTGAACCAGCAATACCATACCGTCACCATCAGTGAGCTTATAGGCTTTTGCTTCAGGCTTAGCCGAACGAACTTTCACATCACTCAGAGCCATGATGAGTATCCTTTCAAGGGTTCTTTGTGGGTACAAACATTATCGAACCGGGATATACCCGCAGATGTACCCGCATCAGTAAGTTGATGTAGATTGAATCAGGTTGACTTAGGTTGAGTGAAAAAGCGAGGAAAGCCTTGCGGATACTGGATTTCAGGCACAAAAAAAGACGTCCGTTGACGTCTATTGATGTTCCGATGGTGCCGAAGGCCGGACTCGAACCTAAGTCTCCATAACCTGCTGTAATCACGTTCCTATTAGCCTTTAAAAGAACAATCGTAGGACCTTTTTGTTCTAGGGGCTACATCTTAAGTTTGATCTGCTGGACGGAATCAAACCGAGTGTTCGTGGCGGCACAAATCATCAACGTGCCATACCTGCCTTTTGATGTTTATGGAGGTCTACCAGGTCGGGAGGAAAGAACATTTGTCAGCTATGTGGATGTTAAGTAAACGCCACTGCGTTCGGATTTTGAAACCAGTTAAACCCCGTCAGACCTTGTTCAGAATAACTATTTAACTCAATGTTATTTATATGAATTAAGCCATTCAGCGTCAAAGTAAAACGCCACCGTAACGCCTACGTAACGCCTACGTAACGCACCCGCATTTTGCTGTTTTATTCACTCTTATAGAAACAAAGAGCTGATGAAACGTGAGGCTATCAGCATCTAATGAACACTGTTCATCCATACAGCATGAAAATTCATAAACTTACACTTGAGCTACTTTCTCAGCTTGTCCCACCGAACCGCAGATACGATACCCCAGTTGCCGCTAGGATTAGGCCTACGCCATTTTGCTGTCTCCATGCTACGAAGATACTCAAGAGCTTCAGAAAACGTGCCAAACCGCTTCTGAGCCGTTTTATCACCTACGCCAAACGAGCCATCGCGAGTGCTTGCCAGCCCGGGATGAAAACACGAGCCATCAGCTGCATAGGGAACCAGTAATTCCGGGTCACTATCTTCAGATGAATCAGACACCAATAGTCGCCACGGTTCAACACTCAGAGCATTAGCCAGCACCTCAATCGCATCCAAAGACGCATTAGAGCCACCGCGTTCAATGCGGCTCATATAGCTACGAGCAAACCCACACCGATCGGCAAAGGCTTCTTGGCTCATTCCGGTGGCAATGCGCAACTCTTTTACTCGTTGTCCAAACAGTTTTCTCAGGGTCATGTTCATGCCCTGAATTTGCGCAGATGTCCACTAAAGAGCCACGCACCAATAGTGACATTTTGAATCAATGCGTTATCATGCGGTTAAAATCACCGCTGGGGTGGATTCTGAGGGATAACAACATGTCAAAAACACGGCTTAGTAAGCCCGGTTTTTCAGCCAAGTCTGTGCTGACCATTATGTTAATCGCTGCGTCATCTGCATCTTATGCAGCAGAAAGCATCGATCAACTGGCGACGCGCATCGGTATAGATCACTTTCGGGAAGCGATTAAGAATGGCGACCGTAACGCCTTTAAAACCCTACCGGCAAAAGGCTATAAAAACGGCTTAACCGGGTTACTACTTAAAACGAACACCTACGTTAACCCCGAATACAGCTTTGCTGATTGCGATACGGACACCGTTATTGTCTCGGTGCAAGAACACAAAACGCTCCCCGGTTGCCGCATATCTCTAAAGCTAGCGACTAAAGATGCTGACGGTAGCTATCACGATAATGGCATTCGCGTTGAATACGGTATTGCCATCGGCTCCAAAAAGTTTATCGCCAACAATTCAGCGTGGGCGCAGCATGCCATTACAGGTGATAAGGCGCTGGAAAGCTCGTTGAAGAGAGATGCTAACGATACTGTATGCACTGCATGGTCAACGATGGCAAAAAATATTGCCATCGGGCGAGACGAACACAACCCAATTTCTGTCTACCAACAACAAATTGAAGATCTCAGAGGCAAACCCGGCATCACTGAGAGTAATATTGTTTTTGCCCACGCCCTTGCTGGCATGGTTTACAAAGACATGGCCGCAAAAAAACCGCAAGAAGTTGAAGCATTGGTTTATCAAACCTGCCAATCAGGTATGTGAAAAATTAAAGATTAATCAAAGATTGCGGTAATAGTTGCTCTGGAAACGCCGTATTCGCGCGCTAAAGCACTGACACTGGTTCCATTATTCTTTTTCTCGGTAATCGCTCTACGGTCTTCTGGGGCGATTCTCGGCGGTCTTCCCAGCTTCTTACCTTCGGCTTTTGCCCGCAACAAACCCGCCTGGGTCCGCTCAATCAGCAGGTCACGTTCCATCTCTGCAACCGCTGCCAGCATTGACAGCAGAAGCTTACCCGCAGCGGAGGTGAGATCAGTCGTGCCAAGCTGGTGGACAATAACCTTGATGTTTCGGTCAGCCAACTTTCTGACCGTTTGCAGAACGTCAATCGCATCACGTCCCAGACGGTCTAGTTTTGCAACTACCAATGTTTCACCATCGCGGATTTTGCTGAGCATTTCAGAAAACGCTTTGCGTTGCACCGCAGGAACCTTCCCGCTAACAACATCAGTAAACCAAAAGTCGAACGTCCACCCAGCTTGTTCAAGTTCAAGACGCTGGTTCTCAGTATCCTGCTGCGATGTCGAAACACGCCCGTAGCCAAAAATCGCCATAGTCATCTCCTCATCCGGCCCCTGCCAGAAAACGGTGATGAAAATAGGATGGCCTGCCAAAAAAGCCAAGGCTAATTTTCCAACAGTGTGAAAGCACGCGATTGGAAGGTGCCGGAAAACGGTCGTTTGCTGGCAGCAACTTTTTGAAGAATCGAAAATTTCTACCATGAGTGCGAGGTAATGGCGGTATCACTATAAAATCCATACATCCGGGCTAATTGTCGTCAGAGTATTTATCCTGCCATTCCGACAACCACATAGTGCGTTCTTTCATCCAGCTAAAAAGTCTCATACAAACAAATGCCCCAACCAACCAGCCTACAACTAACGCTGCACCATTGATGGTGTAGTAAAGTAATGGTGAAGTGAAAAAATATGGATTGAATGGTTCAACAACTGAAACAAACAAAAGTGCGAACATAACGGGTAGTATCCATCCCTTCTCCCTGACAAATAAAGTCAAAGAATACTTAAATCTGATTGGTCTGCGTTTATTGTCGTTTCGATATAATTCTGGGAAAGCGTTCATGTGTGACCCAAGACCAAAAAACAGGGAGGCCCCCCCAAGAAAACCAAACATCAGAAATCCCCATAGCTGCAAAAGAAAGCAGGAAACCGGATGTTTCCAATCCCTATCAACCCAGTCCAAAAACTCATAACGAGCCCGATAGAACTTCTTGTGTGTTTGGATGCTTATCCAGTGTTTACTCTTCATGCGCCCCCCCAATGGCTGCCTGACATTATGTCACTACGCTGGTGAAGAATATGCGGTTAAGTATGCTCATCTCGACAGACTTCTCCAGACTCACTGAGATAGTGCCACAAATTTCGAGCCAGAAATCCACAGCCCCTGTTAAAAAACATTCCACAGGGCTTCCCAGCGTGTTGAATGCGTATGTCACCGCATCTGCAACGCTATGTGCTTCGTCTTATACACTACAGGTGAGCCGAAGCACCCTTTGTATATGAAAAACGACAGTGTTCTCATACCCTTAGGTTAACAACGGCTACTGCGTTCACAATATGAACGCAGTTTACTGATAAGTAAGGTTTTTATCGTAAAGCCGTTGTGCTAACGTGCTCGAAATGTTCTCAAATATGCTCAGTTCAAATTACCCTGATGCCGGTTTGAGGTTTCGTTCAATAAGGTCGCATGATGAAGATTCGAGAATGCAAAGCTGCCGAAGCAGACCGCAAATTCTTTAAAGTCTCAGCCGGGATTGACTGGCTGGACTTAAAGATCAGCTTATCCAGACTGACCCAGCATCGCTATGTTCAGGAAGAATTACTTAAAATCACCGGGTTAAAACTCTGGGTTGAACCCTGTGGCCTACGTATCTCGAAGTTGACATCATGCGAACCCCGTCCCGATAGCAACGTCAAAACGTGGGTAAAACCCATGATTAGCAGCACTAACGATACTTTTCGGATTCGCTTCCGCGATCTACTGGTAAAACATTGTGGGAAGCTAGAAACGGCACTCAAATCACTGCAAAACCGTTTCCCCTTTGTGCATGAGCCGCAAATCGTGGGAGTCGAAGTTTTCTGCGATTTCAGGCATAAACAACGGTCAGTATCAGCGACACGAGCAATGACCTATCGGCTTCAGACAAGCCTGCTTAGTAACGGAACCCGACCAAGGCAATTCAATCCCACTTCGTGGAAAAACGTCTACCTTTTCCCTGGAACACGTATCACTCCATATCGAAATTTCAGGATAGGTAACAAGTGGGACAACATCTCGTGGCAGGTCTACCACAAACGCACTGACGACGGTCAGAAACTACCTGTAGAAGAGCAACGCGCTCGTGTTGAAGTCACGTTAAAAGGTGCTGCGCTCACTCGTTACTCTCTTTTCAGTCTCAGTGACATGCAACGCTTTCGATTTGAAACCTTCGCTCACCTGTTCAAGTTTCGCAAACCAATTGAGCCTGAAATGATGGCTAACGGTGATATGTTCAGATTTACCGCTATCAACGCAGCTCGTAAGGTGAACGACGCAACAGCCGAGCGCGGATTGCATTCTTTCAATAACATCGGACGAAGGGATAAACGTAGCTGGATGATGGTCAACGGTGACAAGCGCCTGCGGAAAGAAAGCTCTCATCTGGCGGTTGTTAGCGATCTGCAAAACGCCGTCAAGGGTGCGTTACGTCGTCTACACGTTTGAGCCGCAGCCCGTTCCGTTATTCCAAAAAAAAGTGACAATCAGCAGGATAGAAGCCGCATTCCTGCTGGTTTGAATGCTGTTCTCTTAATAACTGTATATATAGCAACTCAACTATTAGCTCAAACACCTTAGCTATCGTTGTTTGTCGGTTGCTGTTCCCTTCAATCAAACACGAACCGAACGTTATTAGCCTTCAGCGTGTTCGCAGTGTAAATGCAGCTAGATAAGCTGGGCGAGAAAAAGTCGATCTCCTAGATCGGCAAACATCCCTCACAGGCATTGCATTCAAAAACTTCGGATGTGGCAGGCTTCTCCTTATAGAGGCAAACACCCTCCAAAGTTAAGCGGCGCGGTAAAGCTAAAGCTCACCCAGATTTCTCATTGATTGCTCGATCTCCGCTACCCACTGCTCAGGGCAAGGATAAACCCGGCTTTCGGTGTTAATGCGGTTTGGAGATACGCGGCGGGTGAGCCCATGCAATGACTTTACATGCGCTATCCAACATGTTTTGACTGTTTTTCCCGTTCGGGCTTTAACATCATCGGCAATCTGCCGGTAAGTCGCCATAAACACTCCTGCCCCATCAAGTTACAGCTGGGTTCTTTGAACAACCTTCACCATTTTGCCGTTCTTATCAAACAAAACAGCAATATGCGCCCCAGATCCTCCAGCCAAAGATCCACGAGAATACATCCATTGTAATAGCGTTCCACCATCTGGAGCGGCTGATATAGATTCTGGTTTGCCAAGCTTAGTTGATGCCTCTTGTATGGTTGTTAGCCCGGGCTGCATCGAATCCAAAGCATTTGCATCGAACTTATGACCTACGGTCATACAGGCAGTAAGTGTCAGTGAAGCAAGAACCAGAATAACGGCTTTCTTCATCTTCATAAATTTCCCTTTAAATTAATAAGATAAATTGAATAACGCATGCACTAGTCAATTGAAATGTAGTTATAGCCTACGAGGCCATTTATGAATACATGTGAAACATCACGAAATCAATATGATGCCGTCTGGTAACTCGCTGCATGACCCGGACTGCTACTACCTCATCCGCGCCTTTGATAACGCTGAAAGCATGGCTATGGTTCTAGATTCTTTCTACGCAAGCGCTGATTGGCGCAACGGCCCACGCGAAGACATCATTGGGAGCATAGGAACCAGCATTAAAACAGTGATGATCCTACCATCGGAAAGCGTGGAAGGGCTGCGGGTGCAATCGTAGGTCATATGGCTTCACCAGACGCGTTTTAAGCGCCTCCAAATTCAGCACTATGAAATCCACTACCCTCAATGAAAAACGCACCAGGTAGCCTTTCAGTGCGTTTTTCACTCATCGGAGAAGTAATCACAAACTAATCACGTTCCCTAACCGCGCTTTCTTCGAAGTGCATCTCTGACAGCATCCAGCCCATCAGGAATGTTGAATTTAGCTATCTCGGGTAACGAAAAATCAATTTTCTCGACAACTTCAACCATATACACCGGCTTGAGATCTTTGCTGTATCTCACTTCCGTTTCCGTTTTGCCGCGCACGTGCCCAGCAAGTTGAGCACGTAGTTCTGCGCTTACGCCTTTCTCTTTGAGCAAGGTCGAGACTGAGTGACGGAAAGAATGAAACGCCTTCGTTCTGTCTCTTTCGAGTTTTAATCGTTTCTTGAGAATCGATTCATTAAACCACCCGGACACAACCTTACCATGCCCCTTATCTTTATTGGGTGTGATTTCAGGGAATAAGCTATCATAACCAGCTCGCCTTAAAGCTTTCACATATTCAATTAACCCCAGTTTAATTAGAGTTGAGTGAACCGGGATCTCACGACGCGCATTTGCATTCTTCAGCTTCTTGTCACTTTCATCATCGATATCAAGATTGAAAAAGTAAATACCGTCATTCTCCTTGATGTCATCAAGCCTTAACTGAGCTAGTTCGTTAACTCTGGCTCCAGTAAACAACGCAAGCAAGGGCATCCAATAGTAATAAGGCTGATATTGATGAAAACGCCCATGTTTATTTCTCTCACCAGTTCCTGAAACATATTGCGGTAACGAGAATATGGCTTGTAGTTCATGCGGTTCAAAAACATCAACTTTATCTTGCTCTCTCTCGGTTTTATCTTCAGGAGGGAAGAAGTCAACACATGGAGACTTTAGAAGTATCCCCTCAGCTACAGCCCACTTCATCGAACCGTAGAGACCGTTTATATACTTCCTGACTGACTCACCTGTCATCAGCTTATCACCATGCTCTGCCGACTTAACTATGAGTTCATCCAGCGTTTTAACGCCGTATTTAATCTTCATTAAATTACGATTGGCAGGGATGGTGCGGAGCTTGCTTTCATAAGCACGTAGGAAATCCCGATCGAAATATTCAAGCCGGATATCCCCCATAACTTCAATCATTAAATCAAAGAAGTCTCGGTGAGCATTGAGCACCGTTTCAGCAGCTTTATGGTCGCGTCTGTATGTTAGATATTTATCACGTAGCCACGAGAGGTTGTTACCATAATTCTTACGGTTAACATGCTCATTGGCGGTAGCAGGTAAAACGATAGCAGAAGCAATCGTGGCTGGTGGTGTAGTCTTAGCCAGCCAGGCAAGCCGGAGGCTTTCTGCGTGGATTTTATTGATTAACAGATTATCGGGCTTAATTACCGGACAACAGGAAGTGAAAAACCAACCGCCTTTAGCTTCGCTTCCGGCAGTTTTGAATACCGAAACCTCTGAATAACTGTCGCTGATGATGTTACGCAAATGCGCTGGCTGCGCGGTGAGTTGCAGATAACCTTTAGCAACCCCCTCAATACCCTGCTCTTCGCCATAGTTCAGCACGTAGCTGCCATCAAGAGGATCTAACTCGGCCTCAGAGAGAGACTCAACATAAAATCCAGACTGCCCCGTTGCCAGCCAGAATACCGGGAGATTGCGATTCATCACCGCCTGAATCAACTGCGATACAGGCAACTCGATTGACTCCGCAAAGTTAGAAAGCGAGATCATACCCTCACCAGCAAGCAGCGGGGCGCAATCAGTTAAAGTTCGATAATCCAATTGTTCATACTCTTGTAAGGTCTGATACCAGACCGCCAACAGGAGCGCGGACCTCTGCTTTGCTTCATGAAGATCGTGAGTGCCTGTTGAAGTGTGAATCTCACACTGTCCTGCGTATCGACGAAAACGTTGGGGAACGCTAATGCGGACAACAAAAATGCCGCTGGTTCGACGATAGAGTTTATATCGCTGAGACATCGCCTCGTATACCCTTTTGTAAGAGGGGCTACGCGATTTCAAGCAAAGTTATGGATTAAATTGCTTTAAAACAATGACTTACATGAGACTTGGTGCCGAAGGCCGGACTCGAACCGGCACGTATTTCTACGGTTGATTTTGAATCAACTGCGTCTACCGATTTCGCCACTTCGGCACTGAAGGGGATGCGGAAACGTTGTGGATTATACCTGTCGCGCGCCGCCATGCAAGCGGCGACGCGCTAAACCCGCGCTAAGTGTCGAAAAAACCAGCGCAACCCTCAGTCCAGCTCTGAAACCGCCAGCCGAATCACCCCCGCGGCCTGCTTCTCTGGCAGCTTCAGCACCTTCGCCCACATCTCCTGCACCATATCGCAGGAAAGCTTCTCTTTGCCCACCGCCTTCTCTGGCATCTGCAACAGCTGAATGTCCTCGCCGTATTTGTCGGCCAGCGCTTTCATTATCGGGCGGACATCGGTCACGGCGGCTTCACGTTCTGCCGGGGTAACGGTGTGGCGATCTTTGCCGTAGGCCGAGCGCATCATGTCGGCATCGGCCTGCATACGGCGCTGCATCATCGGTTTATCCAGCACGCGCATGGGGTTAACGCCCCCCTTCACCGCCGGGTAGAGGAAGCGAAAACAGGCGTCGTCACTCACCTTCTGGATAGCGGCAGTCTGCTCCATGTTGGCCTTCATATACTCCACCACGCTGGCGTCCGGGGCATATTGCAGGCGCGACATCTGCAGGTTCAGGATCTGCGGCTGGATCACGTCGATGATGTGCTGCTCAGACTCACCCGCTTTCTGCATGGTGAGGATCTGGTCGCGGATGCGTTTTTGTAACGCAGGTTCCTGCTCTTTCAGCACCTGCCAGGCGGGCATCGCATTAAGGGTAGTATCAAGCTGTTGCTCAGGGTCTTGCTGCAAACGTTGCTTGTCAAAATAGACCCAGAACGCCACGGCGGCGGCCACAATAGCCACCACGGCAATACGCATCCACGTTCTTCTCATCTCGATATCGCATCCTGTTGATGTGTCGGTTTACACCGGCACGCCGCTATGGAAGCGAAACGCGTTATCCGGTGTCGAGATAAGTGTGGCTTCAATTTCACCAAAAAGCTTTATTCGGGGGGAGATATCATTGTCACTCACCTGTTGGGCAAGCGTCAGATAGTCCTGATAATGCCGTGCTTCCGAGCGCAGCAGCGAGAGATAGAACGTCTGCAACTCGTCGTCCAGGAACGGGGCCAGCGCGGCGAAGCGTTCGCAGGAGCGGGCTTCAATGTACGCACCGCAGATAAGCTTGTCGATCAGCGTCAGCGGTTCGTGGGTACGCACTTCTTTCAGCATCCCTTTGGCGTAGCGGCTGGCGGTGATTTTCACATACGGAATGTTGCGCGCCAGCATCGCCTCGCGCACCTGCCAGAAGTGGTGTAGCTCTTCTTTTATCAGCAACACCATGCTGTCGATCAGTGCCTGGCCCCACGGGTCGTCGGTTTTGGGCATCACGCTTTTGCCAATCTGCTTATGCAGGGCCACAAAATCCGGCTCCGGGCCTTCGCGGAAGGTAAAGGCTTCGTAAGGTTTGAGCCAGTCGAGCAGCGCGTCGGCACCGCTTTCATCGGCGACGTATTTGCGCACCAGCAGCAGCGCGGTCTGTGCAGCCTTCAGTTCGCACACCATATGGTCGGTGAGCAGCAGCGGCAGGTTAGCCGGGTCGCGGGCTTTATCAATCCATGCTTGCGGGGTTGGGCACTGGAGGAAGTTGAGTACGGGGGCGAGAATCTGCGGGTAATCCATTTTTTAACCTTGAAAAAGCGGTGGCAAATGCCACCGCCTGAAACGCTTAGTGACGCACGCCATCGTCGTCTTCATCGACGTAATCTTCGTCGTCTTCGTCGCCGTCTTCACCGTTCGGATCTTCGAAGTAGGTTCCCCAGCCGTCGTACTCCACGTCAAACTTCTCGGCCAGGTTCATCAGCTGTTCAACCTGTGCGTCGATAAGCTCCGCTTTCAGCGCGCCTTCGCTCAGGATGTCGCAGCAGATGACGGTGTCGCCCTCTTCCACTTCCAGCTCTTCCGGCTCAGTCACTTCGTAACCCAGTTTGAAGGCTTCAACCGCCAGTTTTTCCAGCGCATCGAAATCGTCGGCAGAGAAATGGTGCTCGATGGTGTACAGCGCGTCCGGATCGCTACCGTCTTCCAGCAGTTCTTCAATAATCAGACGCGTCTCTTCGCGTTGCTCTTCCAGGTGTTCCGGGTTTGCCATGGCTCATTCCTCTTTAAAGTGCGGCAGATACTTCTATTTTCACACACGGACGTGTTTGCCTCCACCTTTGTAAGAAAGATTTGTTAAACAGGGTTGCAAATGAATATTCATACATATAAAGTGAATTTTAATTCAATTAGTGGCGTTTGCCATGTGAGGATAAAATGTCTGATCTGTATAAGAAACACTTTCTGAAATTGCTCGATTTTACGCCTGCACAGTTCACCTCTCTGCTGACCCTTGCCGCACAACTCAAAGCGGATAAAAAAAATGGCAAGGAAGTACAAAGGCTTACTGGTAAAAACATCGCGCTCATCTTCGAAAAAGACTCAACCCGTACACGATGCTCTTTCGAAGTTGCCGCATTTGACCAGGGCGCACGCGTCACGTATTTAGGGCCGAGCGGCAGCCAGATTGGGCATAAAGAGTCAATTAAAGACACCGCTCGCGTGCTGGGCCGTATGTACGACGGCATTCAGTATCGCGGCCACGGTCAGGAAGTGGTCGAAACGCTGGCGCAGTATGCGGGCGTACCGGTCTGGAACGGGCTGACCAACGAGTTCCACCCGACGCAGTTGTTGGCAGATCTGCTGACCATGCAGGAGCACCTGCCGGGCAAAGCATTTAACGAGATGACGCTGGTCTACGCAGGCGATGCGCGCAATAACATGGGCAACTCAATGCTCGAAGCGGCGGCATTAACCGGGCTGGATCTGCGTCTGGTGGCACCAAAGGCCTGCTGGCCGGAAGAGAGCCTGGTGGCCGAGTGCAGCGCACTGGCAGAGAAGAATGGCGGTAAGATCACCCTGACGGAAGATGTGGCGGCGGGCGTGAAAGGGGCGGACTTCATCTATACCGACGTGTGGGTATCGATGGGCGAGGCAAAAGAGAAGTGGGTGGAACGTATCGCCCTGCTGCGCGGCTATCAGGTGAACAGCCAGATGATGGCGCTGACCGGCAACCCGAACACCAGGTTCCTGCACTGCCTGCCCGCCTTCCATGACGACCAGACCACGCTCGGCAAGCAGATGGCGAAAGAGTTCGATCTGCACGGCGGAATGGAAGTGACGGACGAGGTGTTTGAGTCGGCGGCAAGCATTGTGTTTGACCAGGCAGAAAACCGGATGCACACCATTAAGGCGGTGATGGTCGCGACGCTTGGGGAGTGATCCTCTGCGGTCTGGTGCCCTCACCCCAGCCCTCTCCCACGGGGAGAGGGAGTAAACATTAAAAAACGACAACAAAGTTGTCATTTTTGCTTTTGCCTTGCACGGGGAGAGGGAGTAAACATTAAAAAACGACAACAGAGTTGTCGTTTTTGCTTTTACCTTGCACGGGGAGAGGGAACAAGCCCGTTTCAGGCAACCCGCATTTTGACGACGACTTTTCTGACCTGCGCAGGCGCACCCACCGCGCACAGCGGCTTGTGTACTTCACCCGGCCAGAACACCACAAAATCCCCTTCGCTTAGCACCACGGTTTTCTCCTGCTCACCTTCCGGCAGAAACGCGATGTCTTTGTCCGCCAGCCAGTCGGTGTCAGGCGTGCCGTGCGGCAGGGTGCTGAAGGTCATCCCTTCCTGGCCTTTCATCATGATCTGGATATCCAGATAGTGCGCATGGTACTCGGCGCGACGCTCAGCAAACGGCTGGGTCATGTCTTCGGAAACCAGGTAAAACAGGTTGTTGCCGTTGATATCGTGCTTGCCCAGCGCCGTCGCGTCGGTGACGTGCGCTTTAACGTGCTCAATGGCCTGACGCAGTTCTTCTGGCAGCCAGGACTGCAGGTGGTGAATGTTGCCAACGATCATGATTAAACCCTCAATATAAAACGTCGTTTCAATTCAGCTTTTATACGAGAATTCAAACTACCATACCATTCATTTTTCGATGAGGTTTGCGCGAGCGCATGTTTATCGGGAAATGTGTTAACCCGCTGTTAATCACACTCAGGCAATTATGCAGTGGTTATGCATAACATCAGTTTTCACCCTTCAGCCTGAAAAGCTAACCTCCTGATCAACAACCCTTAATAACAAAACCCGCTGCTGCTTCACACTTTGTCATTTTGATAATTTGCTATAAAAACCCATAATTATTTATTAATTTTTATTAAGTCAAAAATAGTTAATTATCATTATTGCATAGTCATTCCATGACATTTATTTATTCATTTAAAATCAATTAGATAACAAAATATTTCAAAAGATTAAATTCTACAAAATAATAACAATCACAAATAATGCCAACGGAACATGCTTAGCTATTCACCCGCCAATAATATCAAATTAGCTATTATCTGATGCGAATCATGCAATTGAAAACAAACCCTTTAATATCCATTTTCGCGTGAGCAGCATCACAATACGGATTATTTAACTGCCTAGTATTGGCTCTGAAATCAATTGAGCTAAGCCGCCATGCAAATAAACGAAGCGCATGGCCAAGCCCTTTTTATTCTGAAAAACAGTTAAAGGAATAATTATGGAAAAGCATTACGTCGGTTCTGAAATTGGTCAATTGCGTAGCGTTATGCTGCATCGCCCAAATTTAAGTCTGAAACGTTTAACACCATCGAACTGTCAGGAACTGTTATTTGATGATGTGCTCTCGGTTGAACGGGCGGGTGAAGAGCATGATATTTTCGCAAACACGCTGCGTGAGCAGGGTGTGGAAGTCCTGCTGTTAACCGATCTACTTACCCAAACGCTTGATATTGCTGCAGCAAAAGCCTGGCTGCTGGAAACGCAAATCTCTGACTATCGCCTGGGGCCAACCTTCGCGGGTGACGTGCGGGGCTGGCTGGCAGATATGCCACACCGCGAACTGGCGCGTCGGTTAAGCGGCGGGTTAACCTACGGTGAAATTCCGGCAGCCATTAAAAATATGGTGGTGGATACCCACACGGCGAATGATTTTATTATGAAGCCGTTGCCTAACCATTTATTTACCCGCGATACCTCCTGCTGGATTTATAACGGTGTATCCATTAACCCAATGGCTAAACCGGCACGTCAGCGTGAAACCAATAACCTGCGCGCAATATACCGCTGGCATCCGGCATTTGCCGATGGCGATTTTATTAAATATTTCGGTGATGAAAACATTAATTACGACCACGCGACATTAGAAGGGGGTGACGTATTAGTGATTGGCCGCGGGGCAGTATTAATCGGCATGTCCGAGCGCACCACCCCGCAGGGCGTGGAGTTCCTCGCCAACAGTTTGTTCAAACATCGCCAGGCCGAACGCGTGATCGCCGTTGAACTGCCAAAACACCGCTCCTGCATGCACCTCGACACCGTCATGACCCACATCGACGTGGATACCTTCTCCGTTTACCCGGAAGTGGTGCGTAAAGACGCCCAGTGCTGGACGCTCACTCCGGACGGACGCGGCGGCCTGCTGCGCACGCAGGAAACCGACCTGCTACACGCCATCGAAAAAGCCCTCGGCATTAACCAGGTACGCCTGATCACCACCGGTGGCGATGCCTTTGAAGCTGAGCGTGAGCAGTGGAACGACGCCAACAACGTGCTGACCATCCGCCCGGGCGTGGTGATTGGTTACGAGCGCAACGTCTGGACGAACGAGAAGTACGACAAAGCAGGCATTACCGTGCTGCCGATCCCGGGTGACGAGCTGGGTCGCGGTCGCGGCGGCGCGCGCTGCATGAGCTGCCCACTGGAACGCGACGGAATTTAAAGGAGTCATCATGGAAAGAAAACCCACTCTGGTTGTGGCCCTCGGCGGCAACGCCCTGCTCAAACGCGGCGAACCGCTGGAAGCGGAGATCCAGCGCCAGAATATCGAGCTGGCGGCTCGCACCATCGCCGGGCTGACGGAACAGTGGCGCGTGGTGCTGGTTCACGGCAACGGGCCGCAGGTCGGGCTGCTGGCGCTGCAAAACAGTGCTTACGACAAAGTGACGCCTTACCCGCTCGACATCCTCGGAGCCGAAAGCCAGGGAATGATCGGCTACATGCTCCAGCAGGCGCTGAAAAATATCCTTCCCCAGCGTGAGGTCAGCGTGCTGCTCACCCAGGTGGAAGTGGATGCCAGCGACCCGGCCTTTACCAACCCAACCAAGTACATCGGCCCGGTTTACAACGAAGCGCAGGCGAAAACGCTACAGGCGGAAAAAGGCTGGGTATTCAAGGCCGACGGTAGCTACTTCCGCCGCGTGGTGCCCTCCCCGCAGCCGAAACGCATCGTCGAGAGCGACGCCATCTCGGCGCTGATCCAGCGCGATCACCTGGTGATTTGCAACGGCGGTGGCGGCGTGCCGGTGGTGGAAAACGCCAGGGGCTATCACGGCATCGAGGCGGTGATCGACAAAGACCTCTCTGCCGCACTGCTGGCGCGTCAGATCGAGGCCGATGCCCTGCTGATCCTGACCGATGCCGATGCGGTGTATCTCGACTGGGGTAAACCGACGCAGCGCCCGCTGGCACAGGTGACACCGGAACTGCTCAAAGGCATGCAATTCGACGCCGGTTCGATGGGGCCGAAAGTGGCCGCCTGCCGCGAGTTTGTTGAAGCCTGTCACGGCATTGCCGGGATCGGCGCGCTGGCCGACGGAGCAGAGATCCTGGCGGGCGAGAAAGGCACGTTGATTCGTAACTGAGTCGAAATTTCCCCTCACCCTAACCCTCTCCCAAAGGGAGAGGGACGGGGTGAGGGCATCAGACAGCTAAATTTTAAAAGGATTTCCCACATGACCATCAACCTGAAAAACCGCAATTTCCTCAAACTGCTGGACTACACCCCGGCGGAGATCCAGTACCTGATCGACCTCGCCATTGAGCTGAAGGCCGCCAAAAAAGCCGGACGCGAAAAGCAAACCCTGGTCGGGAAAAACATCGCCCTGATTTTTGAAAAAACCTCCACCCGCACCCGCTGCGCCTTTGAAGTCGGCGCATTTGACCAGGGTGCGCAGGTGACCTACCTCGGCCCAAGCGGCTCGCAGATTGGTCATAAAGAGTCGATGAAAGACACCGCCCGCGTGCTGGGACGGATGTATGACGGCATTGAGTATCGCGGCTACGGCCAGGCGATTGTTGAAGAGCTGGGTGAGTATGCAGGCGTACCGGTGTGGAACGGCCTGACCGACGAGTTCCACCCAACCCAAATCCTCGCCGACCTGATGACCATGCTGGAGCACGCCCCTGGCAAAACCCTGCCGGAGCTGAGCTTTGCCTACCTGGGTGACGCACGTAACAACATGGGCAACTCCCTGATGGTTGGCGCGGCCAAGATGGGCATGGACATCCGCCTTGTGGCACCGAAATCCTTCTGGCCTGAAGCGGGTCTGGTTGAACAGTGTCGCGCCATCGCCAAAGAAACCGGGGCGCACATCACCCTCACCGACGACGTGGAAGAAGGCGTACACGGTACCGATTTCCTCTACACCGACGTGTGGGTCTCAATGGGCGAGCCGAAGGAGGCCTGGGCCGAGCGCGTCAGCCTGATGACCCCGTACCAGATCAACACGAAGGTCATGAAGGCCACCGGTAACCCGAACGTCAAGTTCATGCACTGCCTGCCTGCGTTCCATAACGAGCACACCAAAGTGGGCCGTGAAATTGAAATGGCCTACGGCCTGAAAGGGCTGGAAGTGACAGAAGAGGTCTTTGAATCACCAAACTCTATCGTCTTTGACGAAGCCGAAAACCGCATGCACACCATTAAAGCGGTCATGGTGGCGACACTCGGCGACTAATCACCCCCCGGCACGCCACGGGGTGTGCCGGGTTTCAGGAGAACATCATGGGCAAGTTCAAGTTTCCTTCCGCTTACACCATTCTCTTTTTTCTGATTGCCGTCGTTGCGGCGCTGAGCTGGGTTGTGCCTGCCGGTCAGTACCAGATGGCCCTGAATGAAACCCTCGGCAAAGAAGTACCGATTGCCGGAACCTACGCACACGTTGCGGCACATCCGCAGGGGGTAATCTCCGTGCTGATGGCACCGATTGCCGGGCTGTACGATCCCGTCTCCGGCCAGGCCGGGGCGATCGACGTGGCGCTGTTTATCCTGATCATCGGGGGCTTCCTCGGGATCGTCACCAAAACCGGCGCGATTGACGCCGGGATCGAGCGCGTCACCACCCGCCTTCGCGGACGTGAAGAGTGGATGATCCCGATCCTGATGGCGCTGTTTGCCGCTGGCGGCACCATCTACGGCATGGCCGAAGAGTCGCTACCGTTTTACACCCTGCTCGTACCGGTGATGCTGGCCGCCCGGTTCGACCCGGTTGTGGCAGCCTCCACCGTGCTGCTCGGGGCGGGGATCGGCACTCTCGGCTCCACCATCAACCCGTTCGCCACGGTGATCGCCGCCAACGCCGCCGGGATCCCGTTCACCAACGGCATCATCCTGCGCGTGGCGCTGTTAGTGATTGGCTGGCTCATCTGCGTGGCATGGGTGATGCGTTACGCCCGTAAAGTGCGCCTCAATCCGTCGCTCTCTATTGTTGCGGATAAGCAGGAAGAGAACCTCGCCCATTTCCTCGGCAACAAAGGCGAGCAGTCGCTGGAATTTACCCCGGTGCGCAAAATCATCCTGGTGATCTTCGCCCTCGCCTTCGCGGTGATGATCTACGGCGTGGCGGTGCTGGGGTGGTGGATGGCGGAGATCTCAGCGGTGTTCCTCGCCAGCGCCATTATTGTCGGCCTGATTGCCCGCATGAGCGAAGAGGAGCTGACCTCAACGTTTATCAACGGCGCGCGAGATTTGCTGGGCGTCGCGCTGATTATCGGCATTGCGCGCGGTATCGTAGTGATCATGGATAAGGGCATGATTACCCACACCATTTTGCACAGCGCCGAAGGGCTGGTCAGCGGGTTATCCACGGTGGCGTTTATCAACGTGATGTACTGGCTGGAAGTGGTGTTGTCGTTTCTTGTGCCTTCTTCGTCCGGCCTGGCCGTTCTGACGATGCCGATCATGGCACCCCTTGCCGATTTCGCTAACGTCAACCGCGACCTGGTGGTTACGGCTTATCAGTCGGCATCAGGCATCGTTAACCTGGTCACTCCTACCTCTGCCGTCGTCATGGGCGGGCTGGCTATCGCCCGCGTGCCTTACGTGCGCTACCTGAAATGGGTTGCGCCGCTGCTGGGGATTTTGACAGTGGTGATCATGGCGGCGTTAAGCCTGGGGGCGTTGTTGTGATTTTTTGACGTTGTAGGCCCGGTAAGCGTAGTGCCTGCCGGGCGTTTTGTTTCAGCCACATACATGGGAAATAGTTATGACGGAATATGGTGATTACTCTCCAAAAGAACAGCTACAGCTGACGGTCTGCCAGCGTCTGATCACAGAAAAGAGTTATCTCTCCCAGGAAGAAATTCGCCGCGACTTGCAGGAGAGGGGCTTTGACAGCATTAGCCAGTCTACCGTTTCGCGTCTGCTCAGGTTGCTCGGTGTCATAAAAATTCGAAATGCTAAAGGGCTAAAGATTTATTCGCTGAATCCTCAGTTGCACCCTACCCCTGACGCCGCGCGTTCGGTTTCCGAAATGGTGGTTAGCGTGGAGCATAATAGCGAGTTTATCCTTATCCATACCGTCGCCGGGTATGGTCGCGCAGTGGCGCGAATTCTGGATTATCACCAGTTACCGGAAATTTTAGGAGTGGTGGCCGGAAGCAGTATTGTCTGGGTCGCCCCTCGGATAGTGAAGCGCACTGCGCTGGTACACAAACAAATTAATTATTTACTCAGAACGAATTAATATTCACAAAGAACCGTTTGCACTGAGTAAAATGTGCATTAAATCGCTTGATCCGAAAACCGGGCTGCGTATAATGCCCGACAATTTGCCGGGAGGAAGCATGGTCAAGCGTGTACGACATAACGTCTTACCGCGTCTGAAATCAGACGCTGGCCTGCCGTTTTTCTTCCCGTTGCACAATCTATTCCCAGAGCCCCTCATTTGAGGGGCTTTTTTTTGCCCGGCGTCAGGAGATAAACATGAATCCGCTTTATCAAAAACACATCATTTCCATAAACGACCTCAGCCGCGAAGAGCTGGAACTGGTTCTGGAAACCGCGGCAAAACTGAAAGCGAATCCGCAACCGGAGCTGCTGAAGCACAAGGTGATTGCGAGCTGCTTCTTTGAAGCGTCTACCCGCACCCGCCTCTCCTTTGAAACGTCCATGCACCGCCTGGGCGCAAGCGTGGTGGGTTTCTCAGACAGCAGCAACACGTCGCTGGGTAAAAAAGGCGAAACCCTGGCGGATACCATTTCAGTTATCAGTACCTACGTTGACGCTATTGTGATGCGCCACCCACAGGAAGGTGCGGCACGTCTGGCGACCGAGTTTTCCGGCGGCATTCCGGTGCTGAACGCCGGAGACGGGGCTAACCAGCACCCGACGCAAACCCTGCTGGATCTGTTCACCATTCAGGAAACCCAGGGACGTCTGGAAAATCTGAATATCGCGATGGTCGGTGACCTGAAATATGGCCGTACCGTCCACTCGCTCACCCAGGCGCTGGCGAAATTTAACGGCAACCGCTTCTTCTTCATCGCCCCGGATGCGCTGGCGATGCCGCAGTACATTCTCGACATGCTGGACGAGAAAGGTATCCCGTGGAGCCTGCACGCCAGCATCGAAGACGTGATGGGCAACGTGGATATCCTCTACATGACCCGCGTGCAGAAAGAGCGTCTGGATCCGTCCGAGTACGCCAACGTGAAGGCGCAGTTTGTGCTGCGCGCCAGCGACCTCGAAGGCGCACGCGACAACATGAAAGTGCTGCATCCGCTGCCACGCATCGATGAGATCACCACAGACGTGGATAAAACGCCGCACGCCTGGTACTTCCAGCAGGCCGGAAACGGCATCTTTGCCCGCCAGGCGTTACTGGCACTGGTTCTGAATCGCGAATTGGCTCTGTAAGGGGAAACGACAATGACACACGATAACAAACTCCAGGTTGAAGCCATCAAACGTGGCACCGTGATCGACCATATCCCTGCGCAGGTCGGCTTTAAGCTGCTGACGCTGTTCAAACTGACCGAAACCGACCAGCGTATCACCATCGGCCTGAACCTGCCGTCGGGCGAAATGGGCCGCAAAGACCTGATCAAGATTGAGAATACCTTCCTGACCGACGAGCAGGTTAACCAGCTGTCGCTGTATGCGCCGGACGCCACCGTGAACCGCATCGACGAGTATGAAGTGGTCGGCAAGTCCCGTCCGAGCCTGCCGGAGCGCATCGAAAGCGTGCTGGTCTGCCCAAACAGCAACTGCATCAGTCATGCTGAGCCGGTTGCCTCCAGCTTTGCAGTGAAAAAACGCGCTGATGACATCGCACTCAAATGCAAATACTGCGAAAAAGAGTTTTCTCATTATGTGGTGCTGGCCAACTAATTGAGGTTGGTAATGAAATCCCGGCTGTTATAATGGCCGGGAACATTTAATCAGCTGTTATTCTGGAGAAATCATGACCAAAGTACTCGCGACGGAAAATGCACCAGCGGCTATCGGCCCATACGTTCAGGGCGTTGATCTGGGTAGCATGATTATTACCTCTGGCCAAATCCCGGTGAACCCGAAAACGGGCGCAGTGCCGGAAGACGTAGCCGCTCAGGCGCGTCAGTCGCTGGAAAACGTGCAGGCTATCGTTGAATCGGCGGGTCTGAAAGTGGGCGATATCGTGAAAACCACCGTATTCGTTAAAGATCTGAACGATTTCGCGACCGTTAACGCCACTTACGAAGCGTTCTTCACCGAGCACAACGCCACCTTCCCGGCGCGCTCTTGCGTGGAAGTGGCGCGTCTGCCAAAAGACGTGAAGATTGAAATCGAAGCGATTGCGGTTCGTCGCTAAGGCGTTTTCGGTATGAAAAAGGCAGCCTGCGCTGCCTTTTTTGTGGCCTGCTACAGATTCCGCGTCGCCCTGAGTAGCGTTTCCAGCGGATACACCGCCGCTATCACCACTTCATCCTGCACCTTCGCCGCGTTATCCAGCTCGCCCTGAATTGAGGCGATCTCTTTGTCATCCAGCGTCCCCTGACGCGCCACCAGATCCGTCAGCCGCAGGCCAATCGAGGCCAGCTTATCCACCTCCTGGATCACCGGCTTGATGGCCTTCAGCTGGTAGCTGTTTTCACTTAACGCCAGCGCGTCGCTGGTATTGCTCTGCCAGCGGTTAAAGACGTGGCGCAGCGCGTCGGCACTTTCAGCATCTTCCGCGTCGCTCACCAGGCGCTCCGCCCATTTTTTCATCTGGCGCACGGTGTTACTTTCAGCGTTCAGCGCATCGGCAAAGCGGTTGAGCGGCTCAAACTGATGGTAGTTCCCGGCCTGGAACTTCAGGTGCTGACGGGTGTAATACTGCGCCGGTTCAACGGCCTGGGCGAGAATTTGCAACGGTAGTGTGTCGGCACTGTTCGCCAGTCGCGTGAACTGCACCTGCTGCTGGGTATGCTGCTGTAACCCGACCGATACCGTCGACCAGCTGTCCATCGCCTGCAGGCGGGTGTACATGTTGTCGACATCGTTGACGTCCTGCGCCGACCATAACCGCTCCGCCACCGCAAAGGCACGCGGCCACAGGCGAATATCCAGCACCGGTGCAACCACGTTTTCCGCCCACAGCGCGGCCTCACCGCCGAGCAGGTTGACCTGATGGGCGCTGTCCGGCACCACCGGCGGAATGCCTTTAGGTACCTCATCAAGACGTTTACCCTTAATCGGATAACGGGCGTTACCCACCAGGAAATAGCCGCTCAGCGTATCGTTATCGACAGAAACGACCGGGCGCGTTTCCCCCATCCAGGTATCGACGGTGAAGGTCACCTGGTTGTCATTACGCCATGCAATATCCTGCACCGCACGACGGGATTTACCCGCGAAATCAATAAACCCGCGCCAGCCAGAATCCCCTTTCACCAGCGTGAAGCTTCCTTCCACCGGCTTGCCTTTCAGGCGCGGCATGGTGAAAGACCAGCTCTGAGGGCTGTCGGTATCCGTAATGACATCCACGCCGTTCAGCCCCTGCGGCACAATCTCATTGCGGTAGTGATAGGCAGTGGACTGGGGCTGGTCGAGGTAGAAACCCGTCGAGAGAATACCCTTGTAGCCGTTCTGCGCTACCTGCCCCAGTGCGTCCTGCCCTTGCCAGGACTGGATCAAGATGTTTTTTGGCAGATCGGGATGGTAGATCTCATCCCAGCCCACCATCTGCCGGTGATGTTTTTCGAGGATCGTCTCCAGCTTGCGGTTGAAATACGCCTGCAGCGCATGGCTGTCCGTCAGCCTGTTGTCGCGCATAAATTTCTGAATGGCGGCGTTCTCTTTCCACTGGGTGTCATCCACCTCGTCACCGCCGATATGCAGATACGGATCGGGGAAGATCTCTGCCAGTTCGCTGACCATCGCGTCGGCGAAGGTATAGGTCGCTTCTTTTGTCGGATCCAGTACCGGTTTTAGCACGCCCCAGTGGCGCTCCATGTCATACGGCCCCGGGGTGCTCATCAGTTCAGGATATGCCACGGCGATCGCCGAGGCGTGGCCCGGCATGTCGATTTCCGGCACCACACGGATACCGCGCTCAGTGGCGTAGCGCACAATCTCGCGCATCTGTTCCGGGGTGTAATACAGCCCGTCGCTGGCAAGCCGGGTCAGCTTTGGATAGCGTTTTGAGGTAAAGCGCCATCCCTGATCGTCGGTTAAGTGCCAGTGCAGCACGTTCAGTTTCGCTGCCGCCATGCCGTCGATCTGGCGCTTGAGATCCGGCAACGGAATAAAGTGGCGTGCCGAATCAAGCAGCAGGCCGCGCCACGGGAAGCGCGGTGAATCCTCTACAGACACCCAGGGCAGCGAGGTGTTTTCCGCACCATTCTGAATGAGCTGGAGCAACGTCTCCATTGCACGCAACGCACCGAAACGGGTATTGGCAGAGATATCGACGCCGCTGGCATCTACCGTGAGCTTATAGCTTTCATCGCTGTCCGGCAGCGGCTGCGACTTCACCTTTTTGGCAATCTTTATACGGATGGTCGGTTTTCCCCCCTGGGGTTGCAGCGTCCAGCCGGTTTGCAGGGCGACGCGCTGACGCAGACGGTTGACCGCATCGTCGAGTTCGTCGCCGCTGACGCTGACGGACACGTTGTTGCTGAGTACCAGCGTCCCCTGGGTGACAGGGCGTTCAACCTTCGCAGGCCAGGGCATCAGAGGGAGATCGCCTGCCGGAGCGGCAAACGCTGACGCGCCGAGCATCAGCCCGGCGGTTAAGAGGCTGTACCGTAACATGAATGTTCCTTATCTGACGGGCCAAAGTAAGGCAAAACATTCTGTTAACATGCGTACAAATTGTCGTCAAGCAAACGGCATGACGAGGATCACAGGTTGTTGAATTTGAGAGGAAAGCCAGTCCCCTCACCCCGTCCCTCTCCCCTTTGGGGTGTGTACGGTCCGGGGAGAGGATTAGGGTGAGGGGTAAGGTGTTTTTACTGCCACCCGTATCGACGGCTATAGAACCCTTTCACCATCTGCGTCAGCACCATGTAACCGGCGAGGATCGCCACCAGCCACGGGAAGTAGCTCAGCGGTAGCGCCTGGAGCTGCAGGTAGCTTGCCAGCGGTGAGAACGGCAGCGCGATACCGAGCAGCATCACAATCCCCGTCATGATAATCAGTGGCCACGCGGCGCGGCTCTGAATAAACGGAATGCGGCGCGTGCGGATCATATGCACAATCAACGTTTGTGACAGCAACCCGACCACGAACCAGCCGGACTGGAACAGTGTCTGATGCTCAGGCGTGTTGGCGTGGAACACAAACCACATCAGGCAGAAAGTCAGAATGTCAAAGATGGAGCTGATCGGGCCAAAGAACAGCATGAAACGGCCCAGATCGGACGGGTTCCAGCGCTGCGGCTTCTGGATCTGCTCGTCGTCCACGTTATCAAACGGGATCGCCACCTGAGAGACATCGTACATCAGGTTCTGGATCAGCAGGTGCAGCGGCAACATCGGCAGGAACGGCAGGAACGCGCTCGCCACCAGCACGCTGAAGACGTTACCGAAGTTAGAGCTGGCGGTCATTTTAATGTACTTCAGCATGTTAGCGAAGGTACGACGTCCTTCGATAACGCCCTCTTCCAGCACCATCAGGCTCTTTTCCAGCAGGATGATATCCGCCGCTTCACGGGCGATATCCACCGCGCCGTCAACGGAGATGCCAATGTCTGCCGCACGCAGCGCTGGCGCATCGTTGATGCCGTCACCCATAAAGCCCACTACGTGCCCCTCGCGGCGCAGCAGCGTCACGATGCGCTCTTTATGCATCGGCGTCAGGCGGGCAAACAGCGTGGTGCGCTGCGCCAGTGTTGCCAGGTCGTCGTCGGAAAGGTTCTCGATGTCGCTCCCCACCACCACGTCACCTGCATCCAGCCCCACTTCGTGACACACTTTAGCAGCCACCAGCTCGCTGTCGCCGGTGAGGATTTTTACGGTAATACCGCTCGCTTTTAACGCTTTCAGCGCAGGTGCAGTCGTCTCTTTCGGCGGATCGAGGAATGCGATGTAACCCTCAAGGATCAGATCGGATTCGTCAATGCGCTGATAGTCCCCTTCACGCGCAGGCAGAATTTTGCTGGCCACTGCCACCACGCGCAGCCCCTGACGGTTCAGGTTATCGGTGACGCGTTTGATACGGCGCAGCATGGTGTCGTCCAGCGGCACAATGTCGTCGTTATACCGCACTTGCGTGGAGACATTGAGGATCTCCTGCAATGCCCCTTTGCAGATCAGCTGATGTACATCCGGCTGCTCGCTCACCACCACCGACATACGGCGGCGTTCAAAGTCGAACGGGATCTCATCAACCTTCTGCCAGCGACCAGAGAGCGTGCGGGCCACCCCTTCATCAACCCCTTCCAGCACGGCGACGTCGAGCAGGTTTTTCAGCCCGGTCTGGTAGTGACTGTTCAGCCAGGCGCTGTTCAGCACGCGATCGCTGGTCTTGCCGGTGATATCGGTATGGTTCTCCAGCACAATTTTGTCCTGGGTCAGCGTGCCGGTTTTATCGGTGCAGAGAATGTCCATCGCACCAAAATTCTGGATGGCATCCAGGTGTTTGACGATCACTTTTTGCTTAGAGAGTTTTACCGCCCCGCGTGCCAGCGTGGAAGTGACAATCATCGGCAGCATTTCTGGCGTTAAGCCCACGGCGACAGAGAGCGCAAACAGCGCCGCTTCCCACCAGTCACCTTTGGTGTAGCCGTTGATCAGCAGCACAATTGGCGTCATCACCATCATAAAGCGGATCAACAACATGCTGACGCGGCCAATCCCTTTCTGGAAGGCGTTCGGCTCGTTTTCCTGCTCGCTGACGCGCCCGGCAAGCTGCCCAAACCAGGTGTTGCCCCCGGTGGCGGTCACAATTGCCTGCGCCGTGCCGCTCACCACCGTGGTGCCCATAAAGCACAGGGTGTCGCACTCGAGTGGGTTCATTTGCTGTGGGTCGCGGGTTCGCGCCACCTTTTCAACCGGCAGAGATTCACCGGTCAGCGAGGCCTGCGCCACAAACAGGTCGCGCGCCTGGATGATACGTAAGTCAGCCGGGATCATATCCCCGGCCGCGAGTTTAACCAGATCGCCCGGTACCAGCTGGTCGATGGGCAGCTCAACCCAGGCATTTTCACCCAGATCGTTAATCACACGGGAGACGGTCGCCGTGTTGCTGACCATCGCTTTCAGGGCATCCGCCGCTTTGGTGGAGCGGGCTTCCTGAATAAAGTTCAGCATGGTGGAGATCCCCACCATCAGGGCGATCACGCCTGCGGCAAACAGGTCTTCAGTGGCGTAGGAAATAATGCCCAGCACCGTCAGCAGCAGGTTGAACGGGTTGCGGTAGCAGGCCCACAGGTGAACCCACCATGGGGCAGGCTTTTGCGCCGGAATTTGGTTGTCGCCATGTACTGCGCGGATTTTTTCCACTTCCGCCGCGTTCAGCCCTTCCGGATGACCACCAAAGGCACGCCAGACTTCGTTTTCATCCATCGCCGCCACGTTCAGGCAGTGTTCTGCCAGGCTGGCGGGAATGGCCGCCCCCGCGATGTTTTTGGCGTTAGGCAGTGGGTCGCGCTCAGTCAGGCGACGAGGCAGGTGGCGGCCCAGCAGCGCTTGCAACTGCCGGGTGATATTTTTCAGCATAGTCATTCCCCCGCATCCGCAAATGCGGACACAGTATTTCCTGCAGGCGTGGCAAAGCCGTACCTGACAGGCACTCTATTTTTTTAAGCAGGAACGTCTGGACGTTGCTGCCTCACGCCGGTGAGACAGCTTAAGGCTGGCTTACCGGAAAGAACGTATTCTCCCGTTCAGGAGAGATGTGGGATCGGGATCCATGTAACCTCCGGTAAGTAAATGAGGGTGTCGCCGCGCAGTATAAGGATTTAACCATACCGTTTGTGACCATTCGGGCGGTATTATAGCACCACGCAAATAAACCAAACGTAAACCAGACTTTGCCCATAGCGAAATCACGCTATAGCATTAAGGCTTGATTCACTACTTTGTCGTTGTTACAGGGAATACAGCATGCAGAACCGCCTTACGATTAAAGACATCGCGCGTTTAAGCGGCGTGGGGAAATCCACCG
The DNA here is from genome assembly GCF_014103115.1 of Enterobacter sp. RHBSTW-00901. NCBI lineage: Bacteria > Pseudomonadati > Pseudomonadota > Gammaproteobacteria > Enterobacterales > Enterobacteriaceae > Enterobacter > Enterobacter sp. RHBSTW-00901. The sequence continues at coordinate 3,412,245 of NZ_JABXPB010000001.1, read as the reverse complement.
TGTCGCGCGTGCTGAACAACGAAAGTGGTGTCAGCGAACGCACGCGCGAACGCGTCGAGGCGGTGATGAATCAGCACGGCTTTTCCCCGTCCCGCTCTGCACGCGCCATGCGTGGGCAGAGTGACAAAGTGGTCGCCATTATTGTCTCGCGCCTGGACTCACTCTCGGAAAACCTGGCCGTTCAGACCATGCTCCCCGCTTTTTACGAGCAGGGGTATGACCCGATCATGATGGAGAGCCAGTTCTCCCCGCAAATGGTTGAAGAGCATCTGGGCATGCTCCAGCGCCGCAACATTGATGGCGTGGTGCTGTTTGGTTTTACCGGCATTCAGGAAGAGATGCTGAAACCGTGGCAACCCTCACTGGTACTGCTGGCGCGCGATGCCAGCGGATTTGCGTCTGTCTGCTACGACGACGAGGGCGCAATTATTACCCTGATGCAGCGCCTGTACGATGCGGGTCATCGCCACATCAGTTTCCTTGGCGTACCGCACGCAGACGTCACCACCGGCAAACGTCGTCATGAAGCGTACCTGGCATTTTGCAAAAAGCACAACCTCTCTGCCGTGGCCTCCCTGCCAGGGCTGGGCATGAAGCAGGGTTACGAGCAGGTCGCCAGCGTGCTAACCCCACAGACCACCGCGCTGGTGTGCGCCACGGATACCCTGGCGCTGGGCGCGAGTAAATACCTGCAGGAACACCGTATCGACGATTTACAGGTCGCCAGCGTGGGCAGCACGCCGCTGATGAAGTTCCTTCATCCTGAGATTATCACCGTCGATCCCGGTTACGCCGAGTCCGGAAGACAGGCTGCAACCCAGTTGATCGAGCAGATCAACGGCCGCACGGAACCGCGTCAGATAGTCATTCCAGCCCATCTTTCATAAACGCCATTAAACGGATTATTGTGATCTTCGCTTGATTTCGGGAACGTTCCCATTTTCGCCATCACGCGGAAGGAGTAGGCTTGCGCTCAGGTCATTACACCCCTCTCCATCTGTCATGAGGTTTCATGATGAGTAAAGTCAAACAAGCAGATATCGATCAGCTGATCGTCCTGGTCGGCGGCCGTGAAAACATTGCGACCGTCAGCCATTGCATTACCCGCCTGCGCTTTGTGCTGAACGACCCGGCCAAAGCCAACCCAAAAGCCATTGAAAAGCTTTCAATGGTGAAAGGTTGCTTTACCAACGCCGGGCAGTTTCAGGTCGTTATCGGCACTGAAGTGAGCGATTACTATCAGGCTCTGCTCGCAACCACCGGGCACTCTTCTGCCGATAAAGAGCAGGCGAAGAAAGCCGCACGCCAGAACATGAAATGGCACGAGCAGCTGATTTCCCACTTTGCGGAGATCTTCTTCCCGCTGCTGCCCGCGCTGATTAGCGGAGGCCTGATCTTAGGTTTCCGCAACGTCATCGGCGATGTCCCGATGAGCGACGGCAAAACCCTGGCGCAGATGTATCCCGCACTGAAAACGGTTTACGATTTCCTGTGGCTGATTGGCGAAGCTATCTTCTTCTACCTGCCGGTCGGTATTTGCTGGTCAGCGGTACGTAAAATGGGCGGTACACCGATTCTGGGTATCGTACTGGGCGTTACGCTGGTCTCTCCACAGTTAATGAACGCTTACTTACTTGGTCAGCAAGTACCGGAAGTATGGAACTTCGGCCTGTTCACCATCGCCAAAGTTGGCTATCAGGCGCAGGTTATCCCGGCATTGCTGGCAGGTCTGGCACTGGGCTTTATTGAAACCCGCTTAAAACGCATCGTGCCGGATTACCTCTATCTGGTGGTCGTGCCGGTTTGCTCGCTGATTATTGCGGTCTTCCTTGCCCACGCCTTTATCGGCCCGTTTGGCCGCATGATCGGCGACGGTGTAGCCTTCGCGGTTCGTCACCTGATGACCGGCAGCTTCGCGCCAATTGGTGCTGCCCTGTTCGGCTTCCTGTACGCCCCGCTGGTGATTACCGGTGTACACCAGACAACGCTGGCCATTGATATGCAGATGATTCAGAGCCTGGGCGGTACGCCAGTCTGGCCTATCATCGCGCTGTCTAACATTGCGCAGGCTTCAGCGGTCACTGGCATTATCCTGGTCAGCCGTAAGCATAACGAACGTGAAATTTCCGTGCCGGCAGCGATCTCTGCTTACCTCGGCGTGACCGAACCGGCGATGTACGGTATCAACCTCAAATACCGCTTCCCGATGCTCTGCGCGATGATCGGTTCCGGTCTGGCGGGCCTGGTCTGCGGCCTGAACGGTGTGATGGCGAACGGGATCGGCGTTGGCGGCCTGCCGGGCATCCTCTCCATTCAGCCGACCTACTGGCAGGTGTTTGCCCTGGCGATGGCCATCGCGATTATCGTCCCAATGGCGCTCACTACCGTGGTTTACCAGCGTAAGTTCCGTCAGGGCTCGCTGCAGATTGTTTAACTTCATCTTTCGGGGCGCAGTTGCGCCCCTTCGCATTTGCAGGAACGTACTATGAATACCCTTCCTCAGTGGTGGCAGAACGGTGTCATCTATCAGATCTACCCAAAGAGTTTCCAGGACACCACCGGGCGCGGCACCGGCGATTTACGCGGCGTGACGCAGCGCCTGGACTATCTGAAAACGCTTGGGATCGACGCCATCTGGCTGACGCCGTTTTATATCTCCCCGCAGATAGATAACGGTTACGACGTGGCGAACTACATCGCCATCGACCCGGCCTACGGTACGCTGGATGACTTTGACGAGCTGGTCGCCCAGGCGCACGCACGCGGTATTCGCATCGTGCTGGATATGGTGTTCAACCATACCTCGACGCAGCACGCCTGGTTCCGCGAATCGCTGAAAAAAGAGAGCCCGTACCGCCAGTTTTATATCTGGCGGGACGGTACACCAGAACAGCGTCCCAACAACTGGCGCTCCAAATTTGGTGGCAACGCCTGGGACTGGCACGCCGAAAGCGAGCAGTATTATCTGCACTTGTTCGCACCTGAGCAGGCCGATCTCAACTGGGAAAACCCGGCCGTACGTGCAGAGCTGAAAAAGGTCTGCGAGTTCTGGGCCGATCGCGGTGTCGACGGTTTACGTCTCGACGTGATTAACCTGATCTCCAAAGACCAGGATTTCCCGAATGACAACGCAGGTGATGGCCGTCGTTTCTACACCGACGGGCCGCGTATTCACGAGTATTTGCAGGAGATGAGCCGCGACGTCTTTACCCCGCGTCACCTGATGACGGTGGGTGAGATGTCTTCAACCTCGCTGGAAAACTGCCAGCAATACGCGTCACTGGACGGGCGCGAGCTGTCGATGACCTTTAACTTCCACCACCTGAAGGTTGATTACCCCGGCGGTGAAAAGTGGACGAAAGCAGAGCCGGACTACGTGGCGCTGAAAACCCTCTTCCGCCACTGGCAGCAGGGGATGCACAATAAAGCCTGGAACGCACTGTTCTGGTGTAACCACGATCAGCCGCGCATCGTCTCGCGCTTTGGTGACGAAGGGGAATACCGTACCCAGGCCGCAAAGATGCTCGGCATGGTGCTGCACGGGATGCAGGGCACGCCGTATATCTACCAGGGGGAAGAGATTGGCATGACCAACCCGCACTTCACCCGCATTACCGATTACCGCGATGTGGAAAGCCTGAACATGTTCGCCGAACTGCGGGAAAAAGGTCGTGATCCTGAGGAATTACTGGCCATTCTGGCGAGCAAGTCCCGCGATAATGGCCGCACGCCGATGCAGTGGGATGCCTCGCACAATGCGGGCTTCACTGAGGGAGAGCCGTGGATTGGTGTCTGCGATAATTACGAAACCGTGAACGCCCGCGCGGCGCTGGACGATCCTGACTCGGTGTTTTACACCTATCAGTCGCTTATTGCGCTACGCAAAACCCTGCCGGTACTGACGTGGGGAGATTATCAGGATCTGCTACCTGAGCACCCTTCCCTGTGGTGCTACCGCCGCCAGTGGCAGGGGCAAACCCTGGTGGTGGTTGCCAACCTCAGCCGGGAGTGCCAGGAATGGCGACCAGAAGCCGTCAGTGGCGACTGGCAGGTGATGATCAGCAATTACGGAGAGACGGCTAACTGCCCACAAGCAATGACGCTACGGCCGTTTGAAGCAGTGTGGTGGCAACAAGCTTAAAAACCACAAGAGATACAAAAAGGACTTTGTATCTCTTTGTTATTTAAAGTGTATAACGATACGCTGAATGTATGACAATAACTTTTACAGATCGTAATAATTAAAATAAAAATGTCACTGTCAATATTAATAACATCGGCAGGACATCATGAAGAATTTAATTATTAAAGCAAGTTGTATGAGTGCATTGCTTATTAGTGGTCAGGGATGGTGTGGAAATACGTCTGTAGATCTTCGTTTTGGTCATAACACCAGTTCTGATGTTAATGATTCCCGTATTAAGGTTATGCATCAGGCAGATAACGGTTTTTATTTCTCCGTTGAAGCCGCACAGAACCACAATGACACCTTTTTTGGTGATACCGACAGATACAACTCTGATGATAAAGGGGTAACAGAAGCGGCTCAGGAAATAGAAACTCGCTGGCGCTTTGATTTGGGTAATGGTTATGCCGTGGCTCCCGGTCTGGTCACCGTATTCACAGCCAGTAATACCCATTATCGTCCCTTTATTCAGGGCTGGAAATCATTCGATAATGGTCTGAACCTCTCCGCACGTTACCGCTATAACACCGTTAATGATGCACACAGCGACAGAGAATTAGACGGTAGCGGTTATACACGCCGTGAATCACATCAGTTCGATCTCTGGTTCGCTTATAATATCGGTAAATTCGGTATGTCCTATAACCCACGCTTCCGCTATCAGGACGGTGTTGACCAGGGCACTGGCGACGATACCTACTGGGAACATACCGTATCCTTCAACTATAAGCTCGATGATGGCTGGACGCCTTACGTTGAACTCGTCTCACTGGATAAAACCTATATCAATGATGATGGTAATCATGAAAATGATTACGCCATTCGACTGGGTGTCGTTAAGCAACTCTAAGCCTGAGGCTATGCCGCATCGTGTTGCAGCAACCAGCAGCCGATGCGGTCAACAGCATTCAGCAGCTCCAGCTGGCCTTCCCGCTGATATAAAGAGATCGCGTTTATGTTGATTTCCAGAGGCCAGCACAACGTAGATACCGACGCCAGCGTAGATCCCTCGCGAGTTATCGCGATAATCTTTAACCCTTTACGCAACGCGTTACGCGCCATTTCAATTAACGATTGTGTCTCGCCTGACTTACTGATCAGTACCAGTGTTCCTCTGGAAACACGCGTTAGCTGATGCACATCATTAAGAATTAAATGTGGTAAACTTGCCAGAGATAAAAACCGTGATAAATAATTCAGGCTAGTCAGTGATGCACCCCGTGCATATAAATAAATATGGCTGGAGTGCAGTAACAGTTCAGATAATTGCGTGACAATATTATCTTCACCAGTGAGCGTAACGGGCCACGAAGGTGTCGCCGTTAACTGATCGCGTAAAAATTTGTATCGTAGTTCAGTGTAACTATTATACCCCATTTTTTTACACACCCGGTTAACAGATGTTGTCGTGGTAAAGGTATCTCGCGCGATCGCTTTCGCTGAGATAGTAGAAATATCATGTGCATGGTGTTGAATATACTCGAATATTAATCGCTCACTTCCCTGGAAAGAATTCATATTTCGCTCTCATAAAAAATATAATTTAATATTAACAAAGAACCGTTTTCTTCTCTGGAAGGAGAATCACATATTACGGAAATGAGTATCACGGTACGCAATTAGTATCAGCAAACGTTAAGGGTTGTTTTTATTTGTATTTATAATCGCCTCAATTCTCTTTGAGGAAATTATCACCATGACTAAACAAAGAATTGTTGCCGTGACGGCCTGTCCTACCGGTATCGCTCATACGTTTATGGCTGCCAATAAAATTACAGCATGGGCGAAAGAAAAGGGTATTGATGTCAAAGTCGAAACCCAGGGAAGCGACGGTGTTAAGAACAAACTGTCGGCCCACGATATCGCCAGCGCCAGTGCCATTATTCTCGCCACCGACGTTCCCCTTCAGGACGCCGAGCGTTTCGACCATGTGCCGCACCTGAAAACGCGCACCCAGGAGCTTATCAGGCATACCGATCGTTACCTGCGCCAGGCGCTGGCAATGGAAAAAACGGTCACGCACATTGAAGACCACGCTGAAAGCAGCCGCTCCGCTTACCAAATCTTTATTGGCCATATCATGGCCGCCATCAGCTACATGCTGCCGGTTGTTGTGCTGGGTGGCCTGCTGATGGCGACGGCGAAAATTACCGGGCAATTTATCAGCATCGAACACACGCCGTTTAGCGTGCTGGATAAGCTTGGGTTCATGACCATTAAATTTATGTACCCTGTTTTTGCCATGTATCTCGCGTTTTCAATTGCCGGTAAGCCTGCGCTGATCCCCGGGCTGATTGGCGGCATCATGTCTGATGAGGTTTACAAGCGCTTCTTTGACATTGAAGGGTTTATGCCATCAGGCTTTTTTGGCGCGATAGGTATCGGCTTTTTTGTCGGCTATCTGGTGCGCTGGCTTAACGATACCATTCAGGTTCGCCAACAGCTTACAACGATTAAGACCATGTTAATGGTGCCGCTGATTACCGGTATTACGCTGGTGATGGTGATGGAATACCTGATTAACCCTGTTTTTGGTGCGCTCAACCAGCTGATGGTTGAATTCTTTACTTCCGCCGGGGATACCGGGCGCGGTTTCTATTCCGCGATGATCGCCGCAGGCACCGCTTTTGACCTGGGTGGCCCGGTGAATAAAGCCGCCGGTTCCGTGGCGCTGGGTTTGAATGGCGTCAGTGAAACCTTTGATTTAACCGCCAGAGAGCTGGCGATTGTTATTCCTTCCATTGGTGTAGGTATCGCCGCATTTCTGAACGGGCGCTTCGGCCTTCCTGCCGTGTTCAGTAGTGAAGAGAAAACAGTGGGCAGCACATCATTGCTGCTGGGTCTCATCGGCATATCAGAAGGTGCGATCCCCTTCATTCTGAAAAACCCACGGCTGATCCCCGTCTTCATGGCTGGCGCAATGTCCGGCGCACTGCTGGCTATCGCACTGGGAGTGAAGCAAACCCTGCCGCTTCCGGCGATATGGGGATGGCCGCTGGCAACCAACGTCACGGGATATCTGCTAAGCGTTTTCACTGGTGCACTGGTCTGTGCGCTGGGCGTTCTCTATGCCAGCCCACGAATGGCGAAGTAAGGACAGGAAGATGAGTCACATCCACGTCGTCGCACATACGCACTGGGATCAGGAGTGGTATTTCACGCTCCAGGACAGCAACATTCTGGCGTCTTACAATTTCGCTGAAGTGATTGCCACGCTCGAACAAGATCCGTCATATACCTGCTACCACCTTGATGGGCAAATGGCCGTCGTTGAGGATTTCCTGGGCATTAACCCCGAATATCGCCAGCGCCTGAATACACTGGTACGCGACAAGCGTCTGTTTATTGGACCGTGGTATTCGCAAACCGATACCTACAACGTTCACGGCGAGTCAATTATTCGCAACCTGAAATACGGTATGTTGTCCGCGAGGGAACATGGCCATGCCATGATGGTGGGATACCTGCCGGATACGTTCGGCCACAATGCACAAATGCCGACCCTGCTACGCGGCTGCGGCATTGATAACATTGTATTCTGGCGCGGCATTAACCACGACGAGCAGGCCAGCAAGAGTCAGTTTATCTGGCGAGCCCCCTCAGGAGCCGAAATCATCGCCTGCGCGATGGCATTTGGCTATGGCGCAGCAAAAAATATCAGCGCCGATGCTGAACACCTGCATGGCAAAATTTACCCGCTCGTCAATGCGCTTCGCCAGCGCGCCGGGCTGGAACATTTATTACTGCCCAGCGGCGGCGATCAGGTCAATATCGATCCTGATTTACCCGGTATTCTGCGCACGGCGAGCCAGCACTCACCAGAAAATGACCAGTACCGGATCGGCTCGCTGGAGCACTACGTCGGGCTCCTGCGACAGCGGCAAGGCGGTTTTGAGCGCTGGGAAGGTGAACTGAAATCCCCTCGTTATACGCGCATTCACAAAACGATCGGCTCCGTCCGTTATGACATCAAAAAGAAAAATTACGATATTGAACAATTTATCCTGCGTCGGCTGGAGCCCACGATTGCGTTAGCGCGTCATCACGGTATTCACGTCAATCTGGAATGGGTCGATCGCATCTGGAAACAGCTATTGCGCTGCCATGCTCACGATTCCATTGGCGGTTGTAATAGCGATGCCACCAACCGTGATATTGCTCATCGCCTCGAGCAAACCGAGCAGCTTTGCCACAGCCTGTGGAATCTGGTGGTGAAAGAACTGGGCTCGGCGTGCTGCCAGGAAGGTGAGCTACTGGTTGTGAATACCAGTGCGGATAAGGCGTCACGCGTCGTGAATACCACGGTATACAGCCGCAGCGATACCCTTGCGCTACGGTACCAACACCAGCCTCTGGCGTTCAGCGTTCTCGACCGGCAGTCCCTCCCTGGTGGGCGGGTTGTTCAACTGACGCCTGAAGGTGAAAAAGAGATCGTATTACCCGACTATTACCGCTGGAACATCGCGCTGGATATGCCGGACTTACCCGCTCTCGGTTATATGGCCGTCACCGTAGCAGAAGCACCGGGCATAAGCGATTGGGCACATACCGTCCAGGATACCGTTATTGAAAACGAGACGAGCAGGCTGCGAATCGAAGCGGGTTATCTCTCTCTGGAAGATAAACATAGCGGCAGGCGGATTGAAAAACTGTTCACGTTCGAAGACTGCGCCGACTCAGGCGACAGCTACGACTTCTCCCCACTGAAGGGCGATACGCCTCAATACACTGCTCAATTCAGGCTTCTTGACTGCCAGAAGTGTCAGCTCATCGAAAGAATGACGTTAGAAACGGAACTCTTGTTACCCGTGGATCTGGCAGCTCGCGCGGGAGGCGCAACAAAAACGCTGTCCGTGCGGCTGCAATGTGAACTGCGCAAATACGATCCTCATTTATATGTCGCGATAGATCTGGAGAACACCGTTTGCGATCACCGTCTGCGCTTGCTGATCAACAGCGATATCACGACGCGGCACACCCTTGCCTCGCAGCCTTTTTCGATCATCCGCCGTCAGGCTGGCGTGAAAAACGATCGGTGGCGTCAGCAGTACCGGGAATTTCCCGTGGATATCGAAACCAGTGAGGGGATTATTGCTGTTGAAGACGCAGGCAAAGCACTGATCATTAACAGCCAGGGAATGAAAGAGTTTCAGCTCCACGGAACAGAACCCACCCACATTGCACTGACGCTGTTTAAAGCCACGGGGGTACTGGGCCGCGACGATCTTGCCTGGCGACCTGGCCGTGCCTCGGGGATCAATAACACCATTGTTGAAACACCGGACGCACAGCTCCTCAAACCGCTGCACTTTTCTTTTGCCCTGTCGCTGGCAGACAACGCAGAGCACGCCACGTTACGGAAACGGGAAAAACAGGCTATTGACCAACCCTTTACCTGGCAGCGGCAAACGCTGCATACGCTGGATAACCGTCTTGAGCGGTTCACATTAAACATAAAAACGCGCTCGCTGCCGGGTTATTTCTCGCTTCTGGACGTCCCCGAGCCGCTCATACTTTCCGCTCTGCCACATGCCCAAACGGTGAACGGCACCCTCGTGCGTCTTTTTAACGCCGGTGACCAGCCGGTGCCCGTTCCGGCCTGTTTTACAGCGCTTGCACAGGTCAACTATCTGGAAGAGATCGTCCCCACACAAACCATGATCCCGCCTTCCAGTAGCTGTGATTTTCTTATTGCTTACACGGAGCGTAACGATCCGCAATGACTCTTACCCCTCTGATTAACGAAACACTCACGCAGCTGTATCCCCATCAGGATCCCGCTGTGACCGGCGAGAGAATTCTCCAACTCTGCAAACAATGGGAGTCTGGTCAACACACTCCGGTTCCGCTGGACCAAACCCGCGTCTGGATGATTGCTTATGGTGACAGTATGACCTCACCAGGCGCACCGGCACTTAACGTACTGCACCGGTTTTCACAGACGTGGCTGAAAGAGAGGATCAGTGACATCCACCTGCTGCCTATGTATCCGTGGAGTTCCGATGATGGGTTTAGCGTCAAAGATTACCGACAAATAGCCCCTGAACTGGGCGGCTGGCAGGACGTCGAAGCGATGGCAAAAGATTTCAATCTGATGTTCGACTTCGTTATCAACCATATCTCCCGGGAAAGCACCTGGTTTAAAGGGTATCTGGACGGTGATGCCCGCTACGAGAATTTTTTCCTGAATGCCGACCCGGAGGGCAATTACCATCAGGTGACGCGTCCCCGGGCGTTACCGCTACTCACGCCATTTACACGTAAAAGCGGGGAAAAGGTTCATATCTGGACAACATTTAGCGCCGATCAGATAGATTTGAATTTCCGTGAACCGGAAGTCCTTCTGGAGAGCATTGCGATCCTGCTGGAATATGCCGCCCGTGGCGCACGCGCGATCCGTCTGGATGCTATCGGTTTTCTCTGGAAGGAGCCAAATAGCCGCTGTATTCATCTTCCACAGGTGCACCAAATCATTAAGCTCTGGCGAGCCATTCTTGATAAAACGTTCCCCGATTGCCTGCTCATTACGGAAACCAACGTCCCGCATCAGGAGAATATCCGTTACTTTGGTACCGGTGATGAAGCAAGCATGGTCTATCAGTTCCCTCTGCCTCCGCTGACGCTGCATGCATTTTTACGCGGCAATGCTCGCTGGCTAAGACAGTGGGCAAAAACGCTGGAAGCCGACCCCCTTCCTGGCAACTGCACATTTTTCAACTTCCTGGCCAGCCATGACGGTATTGGTTTACGCCCGGTAGAGAATGTGCTGGATGCAGAGGAAAAAAACTTTCTGATCAGTGAAGTGGAACGCAAAGAAGGACGTATTTCCTGGAAAACGGATCCTGACGGTAGCCAGTCGCCGTATGAAATCAACATCAACTATCTGAGTGCGTTAAGCGAACCCGGCGAAAGCCAGGACTCACAAATAGCCCGCTTCAGCGCCGCACATGCGATTTTATTCATGCTACAGGGCGTTCCGGCAATTTATTACCACAGCCTGCTCGGGAGTGAAAATGATGTTGCCGGGCTGCGCGCCTCTGGCATTAACCGGCGTATCAATCGCGAAAAGCTGGATCTTTCACGTCTGCACAGCGAGCTTATCGACCCACAGAGCCTGCGCACCCGCATCTATGGCGAACTGACGAAACTGTTACAGATACGGCGGCAGCATCCGGCCTTTTCGCCCCACGCCGGGCAGCGTGTCCTGCCGCTGGAGGACTCGCTCTTTGGTGTGGTACGCCAGAATAAACAAGAAAGTGAAACCCTCTATTGTGTCGTCAACGTCACGGGAACCCCGCAGCCGCTTTCGTTACCGGTGGCAGGTATCGATCTCGTGACAAACAAACCGTTTACCGGCAGGTGCATTCTTGCAGGCTGGCAGACACTGTGGGTTCAGGTTAACTCACCCCTGGAGGCATAAAATGAATTTACTCACGCTGACTCACGCTGATTTCATCTTTATCAACCCCGAGCCACGCACGCCGGAAGCGCTCATCAGGCACATGTCAGATTCGCTAGCCAGACGGGGTGTGATCCACGATAAGCACGCGTTTATTGATAGTGTCTTACATCGCGAAAGCGAAGGCCCTACCGCGCTCGGTGAAGAGCTTGCCGTCCCGCATGGAAAATCAGAATCTGTCGCCCAGGCGGCCTTCTGTGTTGCACTTTTTGAAGAGCCCATCACATGGCCCGGGCTGGAGGGCGACGAAAAGGTCAGAATGGTATTCCTGCTGGCCATTCCTTCCCGTGAAGCGGGAAGCACCCATATGCAGCTTCTGACAACGCTGACAACCTCCCTCACTGATGACGAAACGCGCAGTAACCTTCTCGCGGCAAGCACCCGCGAAGAGGTGCTGTCCATTTTAGGGGGTGAGGAGGAAGCGCCTGTACCACCTGCAATGCCTGCCGCACCGGCTAACAACCCACTGCTTCCGGTGATACTTGGCATCATCACCGCGATGGCGCTGATCAACGCCGGGCTAAGCTGGGCCGGTCACCTGTAACGCAGAACTCACACCTGTCAGTCAAAACCAGGCTCAGCGCAACCTGCGCTGAGCTGATGATTTTGTTGAAAAATTAATCAAAATTTGACGCAAGGAATTTACAAAGCCTGTAACGCTTGTCATCTGTACTCTCCCTTTTTTACTTTGTTCTGAATCAAAAAAATCGCAAACAAGTTTGATGCAAATCACTATATGTAGCACTTAAAATGCACGCCGACCCAACATCTTGTATTTATCGTCTACTATTCCAACAACAAGACGGCGACCCTGCTCCCCGGAATTGTGGATAACAAGTGTCGGGAACGAGGGAAATAGCGGGGCGGATTGAAAATCTGCCCGGCGCAATCTTCTCCACCTCTGTGGATAACCTGTTTTTAAAATGGAGTGATCATGACACCGCATGTGATGAAACGTGATGGCTGTAAAGTGCCGTTTAAATCAGAGCGCATCAAAGAAGCCATTCTGCGTGCAGCTAAAGCAGCGGGAGTCGATGACGCAGATTACTGCGCCACCGTCGCAGAAGTCGTTAGCAGCCAGATGAATACACGCAGCCAGGTTGATATCAGTGAGATCCAGACTGCCGTTGAGAACCAGCTGATGTCGGGGCCTTACAAGCAGCTGGCCCGCGCCTACATTGAGTATCGCCACGATCGTGACATTCAGCGTGAGAAGCGCGGTCGTCTGAACCAGGATATTCGTGGTCTGGTAGAGCAGACCAACTCCGCCCTGCTCAATGAAAATGCGAACAAAGACAGTAAAGTCATCCCGACCCAGCGTGACCTGCTGGCGGGTATTGTTGCCAAACACTATGCCCGTCAGCACCTGCTGCCGCGCGACGTCGTTTCCGCGCACGAGCGCGGCGAGATCCACTACCACGATCTCGACTACTCGCCGTTCTTCCCGATGTTCAACTGCATGCTGATCGATCTGAAAGGGATGCTGACCCACGGTTTTAAAATGGGTAACGCCGAGATTGAACCGCCAAAATCCATCTCCACCGCTACCGCAGTAACGGCGCAGATTATCGCCCAGGTCGCCAGCCATATTTACGGTGGCACCACCATTAACCGCATTGATGAAGTGCTTGCGCCGTTTGTCAGCGCGAGCTTCAACAAGCACCGTACAACGGCGGAAGAGTGGCAAATCCCGGATGCCGACGGCTATGCCCATTCGCGCACCGAAAAAGAGTGTTACGACGCATTCCAGTCGCTGGAGTATGAAGTTAACACGCTGCACACCGCCAACGGCCAGACGCCGTTTGTCACCTTCGGTTTCGGCCTGGGTACCAGCTGGGAATCGCGACTGATCCAACAGTCCATTCTGCGCAACCGCATCTCTGGTCTTGGCAAGAACCGCAAAACGGCGGTATTCCCAAAACTGGTGTTTGCCATTCGCGACGGTCTGAACCACAAGTTTGGCGACCCGAATTACGACATCAAGCAGCTGGCACTGGAGTGCGCAAGCAAGCGTATGTATCCGGACATCCTGAACTACGATCAGGTGGTCAAGGTCACCGGTTCGTTTAAAACGCCAATGGGCTGTCGCAGCTTCCTCGGCGTGTACGAGGATGAAAACGGCGAGCAGATCCACGACGGGCGTAATAACCTGGGCGTGATCAGCCTTAACCTGCCGCGCATCGCGCTGGAGGCCAAAGGTAATGAAGCGGCCTTCTGGACGCTGCTGGACGAACGTCTGCTGCTGGCACGTAAAGCGTTGATGACCCGTATTGCCCGCCTGGAAGGGGTGAAGGCGCGCGTTGCGCCAATCCTGTATATGGAAGGTGCCTGCGGCGTGCGTCTGAAAGCAGACGATGACGTTTCTGAGATCTTCAAAAATGGCCGTGCGTCTATCTCGCTGGGCTATATCGGCATTCACGAAACCATCAACGCGCTGTCTGGCGACAAGCATATGTATGACAGCGACGCGCTGCGTGAAAAAGGTGTCGCTATCGTGCAGCGCCTGCGCGATGCGGTTGACCAGTGGAAAGATGAAACCGGCTATGGCTTTAGCCTGTACAGCACCCCGAGCGAAAACCTGTGCGACCGTTTCTGCCGCCTGGACACCGCAGAGTTTGGCATCATTGAAGGGGTGACCGACAAAGGTTACTACACCAACAGCTTCCACCTCGACGTCGAGAAAAAGGTTAACCCGTACGACAAGATCGACTTTGAAGCTGCTTACCCGCCCATCGCCAGCGGTGGTTTCATCTGCTACGGCGAGTACCCAAACATCCAGCACAACCTGAAAGCGCTGGAAGACGTGTGGGATTACAGCTATCAGCACGTGCCGTATTACGGTACGAACACGCCTATCGATGAGTGCTACGAGTGCGGCTTTACCGGTGAGTTCGAATGCACCAGCAAAGGATTCACCTGTCCGAAATGCGGCAACCATGATGCCTCGCGCGTTTCCGTGACTCGCCGCGTGTGTGGTTATCTCGGCAGCCCTGATGCACGTCCGTTTAACGCCGGTAAGCAGGAAGAGGTGAAACGCCGCGTGAAACATCTGGGGAATGGGCAGATCGGGTAAGTTCTTTGCCAGGTTCTCCCCCTCACCCTACCCCTCTCCCTCAAGGGAGAGGGAACCGATCGAGCACATTGTCATGCCGGACGCCGGTTTTCTCCCTCTCCCTGTGGGAGAGGGCCGGGGTAAGGGCATCAGGTTAACACTATGAATTACCACCAGTACTACCCCGTCGACATCGTCAACGGCCCCGGCACCCGCTGCACCCTGTTTGTTTCTGGCTGTGTTCACGAATGCCCCGGCTGCTACAACAAAAGCACCTGGCGCTTAAATTCAGGCATGCCGTTTACTGCAGAGATGGAAGACCGGATCATCAACGACCTGAACGACACGCGCATTCGCCGCCAGGGGATTTCACTCTCCGGTGGCGACCCGCTTCACCCGCAAAACGTGCCGGAGATCCTGAAGCTGGTAAAACGTATTCGCAGAGAGTGTGCAGGAAAGGACATCTGGGTCTGGACAGGCTACAAGCTGGATGAGCTGAATGCGCAGCAGATGGAAATAGTGGATCTGATTAACGTGCTGGTCGACGGCAAGTTTGTGCAGGATTTAAAAGACCCGGCGCTTATCTGGCGCGGCAGCAGTAACCAGGTTGTGCACCACTTGCGGTAATTAAAAGGCGGATATCCTCTATCCGCCTTCATCTCAAAACCGGCTCAAACTCTCCATCGCCACGGTCTTAAACTCCGCAAAATCCCCGCAACCGCACAGCCGTGACATGGCGCGTTCGCGCAGGAATGTCACGAAGATGTCGTAAATCGCCATCGCCTCTTCGTATTCGCTTTTACTGATGGCAAGCAGGAAGATGACGTGCGCAGTTTCATCGCCCCACGGAATACCCTGCGGAGCCAGCACGGTGTAAACCACTGTTTTCTGCGCCAGTAACCCGAGGGAGTGCGGCAGCGCGATACCATCACCGAGCATGGTGCTGACGATGGCTTCGCGCTCGACGACGGAGCCCAGGAATTCCGCGCCGACAAAACCTTCGTCTTCAAGCTGCTCACACAGCTCACGGAACAGCGTTTGCTGGTCAATGGGTTTATCAATAATGCGGAAATGGGCCGCGTCGAAGTATTTGTCCAGCATCCACGGACGGGTTCTGTCCACCAGCACCAGCTTGCCGATCTGCTCCAGCTGGTAGTCCGTCGGGAACGGGGCGATCATCACCACCGGCTTGGACTTTTCGCTCACGCGGGCGGTGGCGATAACAAAGTCTTCGCTGATCGACCCGGCCTGTTCGTACTCGCGCAGCGTAAGGGTACGCGTCACCTCAATTTGCGGATATTTACGCTGCAGCACCGCCTCAATCATTCGCACCATCGCGTTACCAGCATCGCACACCAGCAGCACGCGCGGCTGACGCTGGTAACCAATATTGTAGTGACGCTCAAGACCAACCCCGATATGCAGCACCAGGAAGCCAATTTCGTTTTCACTGATCACATACGGCGTGTATTTGCCCCAGCTCGACACCGCCGCCAGCGTCATATCCCACGCCATCGGGTAGTGCTGTTTGATGTTATCCAGCAGCGGATTGGGGATCATGATTTGATACCGCACGCGGGTGATCATGGTTTTAATATGTGTCAGCAAATCCGCATGCAGCTGCTCGTCGCTGAGCAGATTGTAGTTATAGTGGGTGTTGATGTAGCGCAGGATGTAATTAACCAGCGCTTCGTCGTCATCGGCATTGATGGCGCTGGGGGCGATGTCCTGGATCTGTCGCGACGCAATGTGTACGCACAGCCAGTTCTCTTCTGAAGGCGAAAGCGCCTTACCTGCCAGCTGCTGGATAGTCACCGCGATATCCTTCGCCGCTTCACGCACATTCTCTTCCACACCTTCCGCATGGAATTCCGGCAGCGGGTAGCCTTCACTGATGCGACGCACCGACACCGCACAGTACAGGCGCAGGAACAGTTCACCTTCGTCGGTCAGGCGGATATGGTGGCGGGTCAGCGCGTCATGCAACACGCTCACCATCTGCTCAGGTACACCTGCGTTGAGTGCAACTTCCGTCACCAGTGGGTTCAGGCTGTCCTGCTGCGCCAGCTCCCAGAGGAGATCGGTCAGACAGGCGCGGGTTGCCATCTCGCTACCAAACAGCTTCATGCCGTGGCGTGGGCGGGTTTCCAGCGTCAGGTGGTAGCGATGGAACCACTCGCGCACTTCCGCCATGTCGCTTTGCAGCGTGGCGCGGCTGACAAACCACTCGTCAGCCAGATCTTCCAGCTTGAGGGAAAACGCCGAGGTGAGAAAACGCACCACCAGATAGTACACACGCTCCGGCCCCGTCCGGGGAATGCGCAACGCGCGCGGGTGAGACTCCTGGAGCTGCTGGTAGCGCTCTGCATCGTCAATTTTGAGCTGGTAGCCATTGCCACGGCTCAAAATAAACTGTGCGCCGTGGCTCGCCAGCAGCGCGTTCAGGGCGGTGATATCAGCGCGGACGGTTCGCGTGGAGACCGACAGACGCTGCGCCAGCTCGTCCTGCGGCAGCGTCTCGTTTTGCAACAGATCGAAAAGTTGCGCTAAACGTTGGTTCGGGAATCGCACGTCGTTGTCCTCTTACTACTTAGGGTGAAATAACCATCTGGGATGGGCTGCCGACCGGGGTATAACCCGGCTCGAAGCTCAGTTTTCCATCCTGCGCCACGCGGAAACGGGTAATGTTGTCGCTGCGCTGGTTCATGACATACAGCCAGCGCCCCTGCTTATCGAGCGTCAGGGTTCGCGGATAATCGCCCCGCGTCCAGACATCGTCCTGATGCCGCAACGTGCCATCCTCTTTTACGGTAAAGTGCCCGATGCTGTTATGCAAACGGTTAGCCACATACAGCTGCCTGCCGTCGGCACTTAATGCCAGCCCGGCGGCAAAACTGGTGCCTTTATAACCTTCCGGCAGCGCGGAGAAGGTTTTGCCTTCTTTCAGCCTGCCGCTGGCATCCAGCGTATAGTGCGTCAGCGTGGAGGCCTCTTCGTTAATCAGCCACAGGGCATCACCTTTCGGTGTAAAGACGAAGTGACGAGGCCCGGCTCCTTTTGAAGAGGCACGGATAAACGGCGGATCGTTGGGGGTCAGCTTCCCGCTTCGATCGTCAAAGCGGTACTGGTAAATACGATCCAGCCCCAGATCGGTGGAAAAAACGTATTTCCCGCGCGGATCGGCGGCGATCATATGTGCGTGCGGGCCGTTATGATCGCTGATGGCAAAACTCCCTTCCACCGCCGCCTCCGGTTTCGCCGCACCCGGCTCGCCCTGATCCTGATGTTTATCCGTGGCATCACCCAGGCTGCCGTCGGTTTTGATCGGCAGAACCGCAATCGAACCGCTGACATAATTCGCCACCAGCAGATGTTGCCCGTTCGGCGTCAGGGAGAGATAAACCGGCCCCGCACCACCGGACGCCACCTGATTGAGCTCACTCAACTCCCCGTTATCCCCCACGCGCAGCGCCTGCACCACCCCCTGCTCCACTTCGCTGGCCACATACAACGTTTTACCGTCGTGCGAGACAGTGAGCTGCGCGGCGTTCGGCAGCTTGCTCACCAGCGTTTTGCTGCCGAGCGCGCCAGTTTGCGGGTCGACGGTAAAGCGGTACAGCCCTTCACCATTGGGGTTGTAGGTACCGACCCAGGCGTACTGCGTCTGGGCGACGGCAGCAGTAGCCAGTAAAGAGAGTGAAGCGACAAGCAGATTACGGGTGTGCATGGTGGCTCCTTCAGGTGTGTGCGGTTTGTTCCCCTCACCCCAGCCCTCTCCCATGTACGGTCCGGGGACATGGTAGACAGGTGTTCGGGGACATGGTGAACACTTTTTAACATCCTTTACCTATGGTGATCGACTTTTTCTTCAGGTCGATCACCCCCACTTTCGTGCTGTACCACCACACGTCATAACAGCCGTCTTCCTGTGTTTCCCTCAGCCCTACCCGTTCCCCCCTGAACGCCTTGCCTGCGCTCAGACTGACTCCTTTCACGCTCAGCTTCCCGCTGATATCGACTTTCCTGACCATCACCCCCTCATCGTATTCCGGTGGGATTGTGTTGCCGTTGTACTGCCGTGCGGACGGCTGATACCGGGAGGCCGGAACGTTCATACCCAGCGCCTCGTGCGGTCGTTCAAGGTTATAGACGGTGCGCCAGTGTTCAAATGCACGCTGCAGTTCACCGCTGTCCGCGAACCACTTCCCCTGCAACACTTCCGCCTTCAGGCTGCGGTGAAAACGCTCCAGCTTGCCCTGTGTCTGCGGATGATATGGCCGGGAGTGCCCCACCCGGATACCCAGGCGCATCAGCCACAGCTCCAGTGCCGTCCAGATGCCGGTGGTGTCGCCCCACGGCGCTCCGTTATCCATCGTCATCCTGTCCGGCAGACCGTAGCGTTCAAACACGCTGACCAGCTGCTGCTGTACGGTCTCACGCCGTTCATCGGTGCAGTGTGCCAGGCACAGGGAAAAGCGGGAGTGGTCATCCAGCAGGGTGAGCGGATGACAGCGGCCACCACCAAAGGGAAAGTGTCCCTTAAAATCCATCTGCCAGAGGCGATTGGGCGCATCATGTTCGAACCGCCCTGAGGCCGGAATGCCCGGTGAAACGCCCGGCAGCAGACCGTGGCGGGCCATCAGGTTATGGACGGTGCTGAAAGCGGGCATGCAGTGCCCCAGGTCTTCCAGCCAGCGCTTAATCTTGCGTGCGCCCCAGCGTTCATGACGGTCATGTGCCATGCGCAGAAGAGCTGTGATGTCATCAGATGAGCGGTTCGGGGAATGATGAGGTATACGGGGCCGGTCCAGAAGGCCGGATGCGCCTTCCTGAGCCCAGCGCTGAAGCCACTTATAGCCGGTGGCAGGCGAAATGCCGTAGTGACGGCACAGGGAACGGATGTTCGCCCCGTCCTGCGAGGCGAACAAAACAAACTCGGTACGTAATGACATGGTATCTCTCGCATCCCAGGGCATAAGTGACTCCATAAACGGGTTCTTATGCCTTAGTTGTAAGTGTCTACCATGTCCCCGAACAAGTGTTCACTATGTCCCCGGACTGTACACCCAAAGGGAGAGGGGGGAAATGTTCCCTCTCCCTTTGGGAGAGGGTGAGGGTGAGGGTTCAGGTTTTACTTCACCAGCTTCTTCGTCATGTCCAGCAGCGTACGCACATCTTCCGGACGCGTATCGCCGCTGGCTTTGTCGATAATCGAACTGTAGATATGCGGGATGATTTTGCTCACACCCGCGTCCAGCGCGATCTGCAGGATCTCCTCAAAGTTTTCCAGATCGATACCACCGGTCGGCTCCAGCCAGAAATCGTGACGGGCGCAGGCTTCTGCCACCGCGTTGTACTCGTCACGACATTTCAGGCCGCCCATCGGGAAGTATTTGATGGAGCTGCCACCAAAATCTTTCAGCAGGGCAATTGCAGTTTCCACAGGAACGATGCCATCCGGTGCCATACTGCTCAGCGGGCCAGTGGAGATTTTCACCATGCCAACGGTACCGGTCGGGGAGACCAGGCCGTTCACCACGGAGTCGTTCTGCCCCAGCAACGCACGGCTGGTTGCCACACCGGTGAAGACCTGGTTCACGTGCTGCGGTTGTACCTGACGGGAGATTTCACTCACCATCGCAGACTGGTTCGGATCACCTGCGCCCAGGCCCACGGACAGCGCATTATCAATCAGCGCCGCGTATTCGCGCATATCGGCCACAGCGCTTGCCACGTCCGGGTAATTTTTGGAGAGCACACCCACCAGCACATGGCCTTCCGCCGCCTCGTAAATGGCGCTGGCGTTGGCTCTGGAGCCTGCCAGTACGTTCAGACAGACGCGGTCACGGTAAAAATTAGGGGTCAGCTTCATGCGTTTTTCTCCTGTCCTAATACTTCGCGAATGCGGCGGAACACAATGTTCAGCTGTTCAGCATTCACGCTGCGCACATCCGCTTCGATAATCCCTTCGTTGGCCTTGTAGCCACGGAAATAAATGGCGTATTCGCCCTGCTTCAGCGCATTCACCAGGTCACCTGTCCCCATGCCGGTGGTCGCTTCATCAAACGCAATCTCGGTGCGCGCAATGTCACGACCAGCGCTGTCCCAGACCACGCGTGCCGTTACGCCATTCAGGGTGTTGAGCGCGTCGACAAACGGCGTCATCTTCGCCACCATCTCTGCGCCACTCTCTTTGGTCGCCGTCAGATAATGCTCAATGGCGCAGGTCAGGCCAAGAATGCCCTCTTTACCCACCTTCATGGCGCGGCCAATGCCTGCCGTCTGGCGCTTCACCCATTCAACGTACTGGGCTTTACCGATCACCAGCCCGCTGGTTGGCCCTTCAATGGCTTTCGCACCGCTGTAGATAACGAGATCCGCACCGGAGCGGTAGTAAACATGCAGATCTTCTTCTGCCGCCGCATCAACGATCAGCGGCAGACCATGTTTACGCGCCACCACGGCTGCCTGCTCCACGCTGAGCATGCTTTTCTGCACGCAGTGGTGAGACTTGATATAGAGGATCGCCGCCGTACGTGGGGAGATCGCCGC
Source organism: Enterobacter sp. RHBSTW-00901 (assembly GCF_014103115.1). Taxonomy (NCBI): domain Bacteria; kingdom Pseudomonadati; phylum Pseudomonadota; class Gammaproteobacteria; order Enterobacterales; family Enterobacteriaceae; genus Enterobacter; species Enterobacter sp. RHBSTW-00901. The sequence goes on along the minus strand of NZ_JABXPB010000001.1, from coordinate 3,390,996 downwards.
CGCCAGCTGCTCGGCAGAACATTCGTTGGCATAACCCGCCTCCACCAGCTTGCCCCCCCCCAGCGCCACCATTGTGCCCACCGGTGCGCCAAAGTTGACGTTGTGACCTTTCGGCAGCACGATTTCGTTGTTCTCAGGTGGGGTGACGTGCAGGTTTTCCAGCAGCCAGTCGCTGTCTTTCACCAGCACTGCGGCCACGGACTGCGCAATACCCGCCGAGGCACAAGAGACCACTGTCGCCCCTTCCACATCCAGCAACTTCGCAATGTATTCCCCGGTTTTATTGACCAGATCCTTCATCTCAAAATACTGATTCATACCGTCCATCGCCGCCTGCACCACTTCCGGGCGCGGCGTGGAAACCCCCAGCGCCGTCATACGGCCAGAGGTGTTAATGACTTGCTTTAAGTGGTACTTCTCATAAATCGAAGGCATGTTCCGTGCTCCCTTGTTCGGTCATGTAGCCCTTGCCCGCGCGGATCGCAGCAAGCGGCACCAGAATGTGTTCAGCCTGCAGGCTGTCGTTTTCGGCATCCGTCAGCACCGTCGGCTGACGTTTAATGGTGAACAGCGTCAGGTCGCCGTCGAGCCCAGGCTGGATGCGGCCCTTGCGCGTCAGGCGCAGGCCATCAGCCGCATTTGCCGTCACGCGCTCAACCACCTGCGGCAGTGACATACCGATGGCGAGGAATTTCGACATCACGCTCGCAAGTGAGCCTACCGGGCCGTGAAGACGGTTGCGGCAGTAGATATCCGAGCTGATGGTGTGCGGCAGAATGCCCATCGCGATGGCGCGTTTTGCCACCTCAAAGCTGAAGCTCGCCGTACCGTGGCCGACGTCCAGACGCACGCCGCGTTTCAAGGCGGAAGTGATGGATGCACGCAGTTCGCCGGATGGGGTGAGAATGCGGTTTGGCTTGCCGTTGTAGCAGTGGGTGATGATGTCGCCAGAGCTGAGCAGTTCAGCGATTTCGTCGAGGTTTGGCGGGTTATTACCAATGTGTACCATCAGCGGCAGGTCGCCGTTCTCTTTCTGGATAGCTTTCGCACGTTCCAGTGGCGTAATGCCATTCTCACCGACCACGCTGCTGCTCATGCGCGCTTTCAGGCCAACGATAAAATCAGGGTAACGTTTAACCGCCTGTTTCACCGCATCGGCGTCGATGTTAGCCAGATTAGCCAGCTCGTTCTGCGCAATCAGTCCAACGCGGGAGATGTTCAGCAGAGCGTAAACCTCGGTTGTCGCTTTGCGGGTGATGGCGTAAAAATCGTCCACGTCATCCGCCCCGGTACTGCCCGCATCCACCACGGTGGTGACGCCAGTGGCAATGCCCACGCTGTCTGGTTCGTCGTGGTAAATGGGGGAATTCGGGTAGCAGTGTACGTGGGAATCAATCCAGCCCGCGCTAACGTATACGTCACCGTTGAGCGCCACCGTTTGATGGGCGGGTGCGTCAATGTCGCCCAGCGCCGCGATTTTTCCGTCCTGAATGGCGATATCAGTCAGGGTATCGTCAGTAAGACGCGCACGGCGCAGGAGTAAATCAAACATAGTGCTCTCCTGATAAGGCGGGCGCGCTGCGCCCGCGGGTGTTAAAGGGCGACCGGGAACAGCCAGCCTAAAATCATCGCACCGAGGATCGCACCACCGGTGATCGGCTTCTGCCAGAGATAGAACAGCAGTGCGCCTGCAAGCGACCCGATACCAATCGGAATGGATGCAGTCATGGCGCTCAGGATAATCAACGGCCCGAGGAAGCGCCCGGAAGCGTTACCTGCCCCCATCATCACGTCAGCACCGTAGGTCGAGTTACTCTGATTGATGGTGAACTTACGCGCCAGAATGATGACGTAACCAATCGCCAGACCAATCACCAGGCCGGTGATCAGGGCGGCAATAAAGTTGGTCACCGGGAACATGATGCCCGCTCCCAGCAGCAATGCAGGAACGCCGAGGCCAACGCCAGTCTGGATAGCCCCGCCGATATCTAAAATCCCCACCAGCGAGCCTTCGATGATACGGGCGAACAGGAAGCTGGCACCAAAGGCCGCTACCGCGCCGTAAACACCGGTATCAATCCCTGCTTTCAGCATCGCCACAAAAGCCACTTCGTTAAACGCGCCAATGCCGTAGAGGTAGTACATGTGCGTCCCGGCGAAGACGCCGGAGGAGAGCAGGCCAACGAAGATCGGGAACGACCAGTCGGCATACCAAAAACCTTTATTCTGTTCCATGTAGAGGCTCCTGTTATTTACCGCTGAGCGAGTTGTGGATCATGTCGAGCCAGTTCGGCACGGTCAGATGGAAGGATTCGATCATCTTCATATCGAAGCCACGGAAGAAGCCGCTCAGGACGAACAGCGCCACGATGGCCACCATCATCACTTTGGTGACGTGGTTCCAGCCGCTCTCTTCCACGCCTTTACCGATCAGAATACCCAGCACCAGACCCGGTACGGCGTTACCCATGATCAGCTGCGCCGCACCGCCAAACACGGTGGCCCAGAAGCCGGATTTTTTGCCTGCATCGATGGCCGCCAGCCAGAAGATAACCGGCATGACGGTGTTCACCAGCAGGTTAGCTGCCGGTACCAGCACCTTAACGGCCGTCACCTGAAGTGCAGCCGGAACGGAGGAGGCGGTAAGGTTAAGGAAGGTCACGACGATCATGCCGATCACGCCGCAGGCAATCGCCATCTTGCGGGGATCGTGGAGTGTTTCGCCGACGTTACGGTTTTTGAGCATTAGCGCCGCTGCGCCCCAGTTCGGGATAATGCGGTGGTCAACGTCCTGAGTGAATGCACCTGCGGCCACGGAAGAAGCCCAGGCGTTAAAGAAGAAGCCTAACCCAAAAGAGAAGTGAGAAGCCGGGTCCCCTTCACAGGAGTTCAGTTCCCCCAACGTACGAAACGCGCCCATACCCTGAGTGGTAGGCGCATGAAACATGCGTGCAGCCCCGGCCCCCACACCGACGCCAACCAGGCCGCCAATGATGAGCGATTTTATTAATATAATTAAGAACATCAGTCTGCCCTTTTATGAAGAATCAGCGTTGCGTGACGAAATCCACCCGATCAAGATTGATGGCAGTCACGTTGACGGTCACATCCAGCTCCACGCTGTAGGTGCGTCTTTCCCGGCGCAAAAAGAAGAACAGGAAGGCTTCTTTACGCACCACTTCTTGCGCCTGAACAACCTGCACATCCTGTGGCTCAATACGCAGTAAGATATGCGGTGAGGCTTGCATCACCGCGGCCTGAACGTGGTTGAGCGCATCGGCAAAGGCGCGCGCCTTGGCATCGCCTTTGCCCTTCACTCTCACGGTGGTCGTGAACTGTTCTTTCATGCTTATGCGCCGTGCTTCTTCTGCCACGCCTGTACCAGACGCTCGCCCAGCTCTTCTTTATCCATAAAGCCGAAGCCCAGCACGTTGCAGCCTTCGTTGATGGCGGTTACTCCCTCTTCCACAGAACGCATGCCGTATTTGGCTTTGTAGCCATATTTGGTTTGCGCAGTAATGGCACCCGCGCCACCGCTGCCGCAGAAGGAGATGCCGAAGGTGGCGTTTTCCGCTTTCATCACGTCACCCAGTTTCATATCTGCCGCCACCCCCGGCACGACAACCGCACGTCCACCTGCCTTTTCCACGCCGGCGGCCACTTTCTGACCTTTACCCAGGCGATCGCCAATCACGACTGTAATCTGTTCCATGTGTTGCTCCTTAAAGGTTGTCTTTCGCGACTTCAAAGTGAACGGAGAGCAGCCAGGCCTCTTCATCAGGAAGGTTGCCAAACTGCGCCACCACTTCGCGGGCAAGTCGCATTGAATCGGGTGAAATCTCGTCGAACAGCTCTGCTTCTACTTCCGGCAGCGGCTCGCCGGTCACAGACCGGTGCGCCATCGCGCGAACGTGTGAGGTCAGCATCTGTTCCTGTACTGCATTAGGGATGATGTTGTGCCGGGCCAGCAGGGTATAGACCTGCTGCAGCATGGTGTTAGCGAGCTGTTCTGTTTGCACCGCCTGATCCCCAACGTCGTTCATTACCGCTCCGTTAATCACTCGTCTTACCCCGTTAATGGCTCTGGAATAAAACTAACGATGACGGCAAAGGGTTTGTAGCGAGTTGTTTTCCACTTCGAAGTGGAAAGGAAAGCAGCAGCAGTGATCTGTGCCACATAAATACGCTGAATTTGAATAAATCAATGCATTTACGTGATGAATATCACTCAATCTGGCGGCACAAAAGGGATGAGTAAAGCAGAAAAGATTACGAGCAGACTCGTAGAAATGTGACGTGGATAAGGTTTTCTTATGGGGATTCGCTAGAGTGGCGACGGGTGCTTGAGACTGACCGTCTCAGGCATGGGACGGAAAGTGGAAAGCCCCGCCTGATAGAAAATCAGGGCGGGGGCTCGAAACGACACGCACAACCGTGGAGTTCGCTACCTCGCCCGCTTTAAAGCAAGGAGGCATCCATGAAACGCCAGTCCCTGATTATCCGGGGTTTGATGATTATTGCTTTGACAATAATCATTTTAACGCTGGTGACGAGGAAAACACTGTGCGAGATCCGTTTTCGAAACGGCTCGTTTGAAGTGACAGCGCGGATGGATTGTCGCTCCGGAAAGTAGGGAGCAAGCATGCGGGGGCGCGTAATGCGCCTCCGCACACGGAGAAAGGGCGTACAGCTCAGGCACCCAATTAACGATACTTTTTGTGATACGTATTGCGTGTCGTCACAAACTGATCGGCTGCTGCACGAGCTTCTTTCACTTTGCCTTCATTCGCGAGCTTCAGCGCACCGTCGATCTGGCCCACCAGCACGTCAAAGCCGTGGAGATAGTCCTTCATCTCGGCGCTGTCAGCCGCTTTGTTTTCCAGCTTAGGTGGCGTGGATTTTTTCGAGTCTAATGCCGCCTCACGCATTTTGGTCAACGCGTCTTTCATTTCTGCTGCATTGTCCGTTTTCTGAACGATCTTCAGGTTTTCACTGAGAATACCCATGTTGCTTTCAAGATCGGCAGCAAACGCAGAAGAGCCAAGAACCAGCGTTGAAGCCGCGACGATCGCTAACAGGTGTTTACGCATTGCTCACTTCCTTTTTTATTATTCACGATAAGCGTCATACCCTAAATAATTCGAGTTGCAGGAACGCGTGCAGCCAACGCACCTGCAGCTTGAAGTATGACGGGTATTATTGACCGGCAATTTTCATTTCCGGCAGAAGAACTGAACCACACTGTATATTGCTACGTGTTTCAATATCGTTACCGACAGTAACAATATTGCGCCACATATCTTTCAGGTTGCCGGCAATAGTGATTTCACTCACAGGATACTGGATTTCACCGTTTTCAACCCAGAAGCCCGCCGCACCGCGAGAGTAATCCCCGGTCATGCCGCTCACGCCCTGGCCCATCAGCTCCGTCACCACCAGGCCGGTCCCCATCTCTTTCAGCATCTGCTCAAAGTTCAGACCTTGCCCGGCAATACGCCAGTTATGAATGCCACCCGCGTGACCCGTGCTTTTCAGCCCCAGCTTACGTGCAGAATAGTTGGTCAGCAACCACTGGGTCAGAATACCGTCTTTGATGATATCGCGGCGTTCTGTGCGCACGCCTTCGCTGTCGAATGGCGTAGAAGCCAGACCTTTAAGCAAATGCGGATGCTCTTCGATAGTCAGCCATTCCGGCAGGATCTGTTTACCCAGCGAATCAAGCAGGAACGTCGATTTACGGTAAACCGAGCCACCGGCAATCGCCCCGACCAGATGGCCAAACAGGCCAGTCGCCACTTCATTGGCAAAAATAACCGGGGCTTTCATGGTAGAGAGCTTACGCGGTGACAGGCGAGAAAGTGTGCGCTGCGCACACTCAGCACCGACCCACTCCGGAGACTGCAAATCCTCCAGCGCACGGCCAATGGTATAGGCGTAGTCACGCTCCATATCGCCATTTTCTTCGGCAATCACACAGCTGGACAGCGAATGACGGGTCGAGCAGTAACCCTGCAACATCCCGTGGCTGTTGCCGAATACTTTGATGCCGTAGTGGCTGTTGAAACTGCCGCCTTCGGTATTGGTGATGCGTTTATCAGCCTGCAGGGAGGCCTGCTCGGCACGCGCAGCCAGTTCGATCGCTTCGTCCGGGGTGACTTCCGCCGGATGGAAAAGATCGAGATCCGGGGCATCAAACGCCAGCAGCTCTTTGTCGGCAACACCTGCGTAAGGATCGGGGGACGTATAACGCGCGATATCCAGCGCAGCCTGCACCGTACGGGCAATGGCATCCGGGCTGAGATCGGTCGATGATGCACTGCCTTTGCGATTCTGGTGATACACCGTGATCCCCAGAGCACCATCGCTGTTGAATTCTACATTCTCCACTTCGCCATAGCGGGTACTCACGCTAATGCCAGTGGTTTTGCTGACCGCCACTTCCGCGCCATCTGATTTACCTGAAGCGAGCGTCAGCGCGGTGGAGACGGCTTCTTCCAGAAGCTTACGCTGCGCTTCAACTTGTGAGGTTACTTTCATCGCAAATGCCATACTGTAAGAGAGAGTTAACTGAAGTCTAACAGAGAACCGTTTTTCAGTGCGCGTCTTAACTGGTAACATTAGCCTCTTTTTTTAAGGAGCCTGACATGACTAAGCAGCCCGAAGACTGGCTCGACGACGTTCCCGGTGATGACATCGAAGACGAAGATGATGAGATCATCTGGGTCAGTAAAAGTGAAATTAAACGCGACGCCGAAGAGTTAAAACAGCTTGGCGCAGAAATGGTAGAACTGGGTAAAAACGCGCTGGATAAGCTCCCGCTCGACCAGGATCTACGTGATGCCATTGAACTGGCACAGAAAATCAAAAAAGAAGGCCGCCGCCGCCAGCTTCAGCTTATCGGTAAAATGCTGCGTCAGCGTGACGTCGACCCGATTCGCCAGGCGCTGGACAAGCTGAAAAACCGCCACAACCAGCAGGTTGCGCTGTTCCATAAACTGGAGCAGATCCGCGATCGTCTGATTGAACAAGGTGATGATGCTGTACCAGAAGTCTTAAATCTGTGGCCAGACGCCGACCGCCAGCAGCTGCGTTCTTTGATCCGCAACGCGAAGAAAGAGAAAGAAGGGAATAAGCCGCCGAAATCTGCGCGCCTGATTTTCCAGTATCTTCGCGAGCTGTCTGAGAACGAAGAGTAACATTCGAACCGCCTGTTCCCCTCACCCTGACCCTCTCCCCAAAGGGGCGAGGGGAATTGAACAGCCTCTCCCCTTTGGGGAGAGGCTGTGGTGAGGGGATTACTCGACCACTTCCGCTTTTTTCGCCAGACCGTCCAGCAGTTTCTGATGGATCCCACCAAAACCGCCGTTGCTCATCACCAGAATGTGATCGCCAGGCTGTGCAGATTTCACCACCATATCCGCAAGCGTATCAACGTCCGCACTCCAGTGCGCAGGCTGTACGCAGGCATCGGCAACTTCCGCCACCTGCCACGGAATATGCTGCGGCTGCAGCAGGAAGACTTCATCGGCACGCCCTAAGGATGGTGCGAGATCGTCTTTGCAGATGCCCATCTTCATGGTGTTAGAGCGAGGTTCCAGTATCGCCAGAATGCGCGCCGTGCCCCCCACTTTGCCGCGCAGGGCAGCAAGCGTCGCCAGAATGGCCGTTGGATGATGTGCGAAATCGTCATACACCGTGACACCGTTGGCTTCGCCACGCAGCACCAGACGACGGCGGGCGTTCACAAATGAACCCAGTGCATTGGCCGCATCCGCAGGCTGAACGCCCACATGACGTGCCGCAGCAATCGCCATCAGACCGTTGTGCATGTTGTGCTCGCCCACCAGGCCCCACTTCACCTCACCCACTTTTTCGCCGTCGAGCAGCACTTCCCACTCAGAGGCATCCACGTTGAGTTTTTTCGCCTGCCAGTGGCCCTGATCGCCCACCAGCTCCTGCTCGCTCCAGCAACCCATCGCCATCGTCTGCTTCAGGTTGATGTCGTTCTCCGGCAGGATAATACGGCCCTGACCCGGAACAATGCGCACCAGATGGTGGCACTGCTTCTGAATCGCTTTCAGGTCGTCAAAGATATCCGCGTGATCAAACTCAAGGTTGTTGAGGATCAGCGTACGTGGGCAGTAATGTACGAATTTAGAACGTTTATCGAAGAACGCACAGTCGTACTCATCGGCTTCGATCACAAAGAATGGACTGTCACCCAGACGTGCGGAGACGTCGAAATTACCCGGTACACCACCAATCACGAAGCCAGGCTTGTAACCACAGGCCTCAAGGATCCAGGTTGCCATCCCGGCGGTGGTGGTTTTACCGTGAGTACCGGCAACAGCGATCACCCAGCGGTCGCGCAGCACAAAATCATGCAGCCACTGCGGGCCAGACATAAATGGAATATTGCGTTCCAGCACCGCTTCAACACACGGATTACCACGGGTCATGGCGTTACCAATGATCACCAGATCCGGCTGCGGCTCCAGTTGGCTGACATCGTAGCCCTGAATAAGGGAGATGCCCTGCTTCTCCAGAAGCGTGCTCATCGGCGGATACACATTGGCGTCCGAACCTGTCACTTCATGGCCCAGCGAGCGCGCCAGCATTGCCAGTCCGCCCATAAAAGTGCCACAAATCCCCAATATATGAATGCGCATACGTCACTATCCTTCTTCAATGTGGCGCACATTTTACTCACATGTCAGCGCCTGTGAAACGCATTTCAGGTAAATCCGTATGCTGCTGGCGCGATTCACCTCTGCGCTAACATTTGAATGTTTGTTAAGATTGTTGGGCTTTAGTCGTTTTAGTGAACATACAATCGCTCTACTCACATAAGATGCAGGGAAAGTGTTATGAAAACGTTAGGTGAATTTATTGTCGAAAAGCAGCACGAGTTCTCTCATGCTACCGGTGAACTCACTGCTTTGCTGTCGGCAATAAAGCTGGGCGCTAAGATCATCCACCGTGATATCAACAAGGCCGGTCTGGTCGATATCCTGGGTGCCAGCGGTGCCGAGAACGTTCAGGGCGAGGTTCAACAGAAACTCGACCTGTTCGCAAATGAAAAACTGAAAGCTGCACTGCGCGCACGCGACATCGTTGCGGGTATCGCCTCTGAAGAAGAAGATGAAATTGTTGTTTTCGAAGGGTGCGAACACGCGAAATACGTCGTTCTGATGGATCCGCTGGACGGCTCCTCCAATATCGACGTTAACGTTTCTGTCGGTACCATTTTCTCCATCTACCGCCGCGTCACGCCTGTTGGCACGCCGGTGACCGAAGAAGATTTCCTGCAACCTGGCAGTCATCAGGTTGCTGCCGGTTACGTCGTATATGGTTCGTCCACCATGCTGGTGTACACCACCGGGTGTGGCGTTCACGCCTTTACTTACGATCCGTCGCTGGGCGTGTTCTGCCTGAGTCAGGAACGTATGCGCTTCCCGGAGAAGGGCAACACCTACTCCATCAACGAAGGTAACTACATCAGATTCCCGAACGGCGTGAAGAAATACATCAAATTCTGCCAGGAAGAGGATAAAGCAACCCAACGCCCGTATACCTCTCGCTACATTGGCTCGCTGGTAGCGGACTTCCACCGTAACCTGCTGAAAGGCGGCATCTACCTCTACCCAAGCACCGCCAGCCACCCTGACGGGAAACTGCGTCTGCTGTACGAATGCAACCCGATGGCGTTCCTGGCCGAGCAGGCCGGCGGTAAGGCGAGCGACGGTAAAGAGCGTATTCTGGATATCGTGCCAAAAAGCCTGCACCAGCGCCGTTCGTTCTTCGTCGGTAACAACCATATGGTTGAAGATGTTGAACGTTTTATCCGGGAATTCCCGGACGCGTAATACCCTTAGCAAAGGGAGCCTGGCTGGCTCCCTTTCTCATTTATATATTTTACCGTATAAGTGTTTATAAAAAATACGCTTTAATATTCACCACTGCTCCTGCATTATTTCCATAACAGTTTGACAGATATTTCGTGGAGCATAACTTGTGATGAAAAACTATTCTCGAGCCAATACCGGTATTGATTTAAATCTTATCCCCGTATTTATTGAAGTGGTCCGCTGCGGCAGCATGGCAAAAGCCTCAGTGCGTCTGGAAATGTCCCGCCCGGCGGTAAGCCTGGCATTAAAACGCTTTAGCCAACTCTTTGACGAACCATTATTTTTCCGCAAAGGTTTATATCTGGAACCAACCGAAAAAGCGTTAGCCTTAACCAGCTCGCTGGAAATATTAGTGGGTGATATTCACGATAATCTCGGGGCGATAAATTCAGCGACAAATAAAACCCTGGCACACAATGCACCAGGGCTGGATATTATTATGCAACAGCCTGAGCCGTCAGTTTGAATGATGACATGGCTTCCATCAGCTCACGCGACTGCTCTTCCAGCGAGCGTGTCGCGGCAGAAGATTGTTGCACCAGCGCCGCGTTTTGCTGCGCGGTTTCGTCCATCTGATTCACCGCGATATTCACCTGCTCAATACCGCGACTCTGTTCCTGAGACGCGGTAGCAATTTCGCGCATCAGTTTGGTCATGCGCAGGACTTCAGTCGCGATTTCGTCCATCGTTTCACCGGCCTGCTGCGCCAGCTCGCTGCCCTCGTTAACGTGGGTTTGCGAATCACTGATAAGCGAACGGATCTCTTTTGCCGCATCGGCACTGCGGCTGGCCAGGTTACGCACCTCACCTGCCACAACGGCGAATCCACGTCCTTGTTCACCTGCGCGTGCGGCTTCAACAGAGGCGTTCAGCGCCAGGATATTGGTCTGGAATGCGATACCGTCGATGACGCTCAGGATGTCGGCGATGCGCGCCGAGCTGCCAGAGATATCCCGCATTTTCTCGATCACATAGCAGACCATTTCGCTGCCGTGATCGGCAGTGTCGGACACCGACTTCGCCAGCTGGTGTGCCTGTTCGGCGTTATCGGCATTAAGTTTCACCGTCGCGGTGATCTCTTCCATGCTGGCCGCCGTCTGCTCCAGCGACGTCGCGGTGGATTCGGTGCGCTGGGCAAGGTTCATATTCCCCGCCGTTAGCTCACGGCTGCCGGTATCAATTTGTGAACTGGCATCGCGCACCCGCATAACCGAGCCCATTAGCGACTGACGCATCTCTTCGATGGCCGCGTTCAGACGGTTAAATTCCTGGCTCGCAGGTGCATTCAGCGTATGGGTTAAGTCCCCCGCTGCAACATGTTCAAGCTGCGCAATGGAGGCAGAGAGCGGCTTCAGCAACATATTGCGCAGCACCAGCCAGGCCAGCACAATAATCCCGGCCGTCAGCAGCGCCGCCACGACAATCAGGATCAGCACCCGGTTTTTACTCGATTGCACCGCGCTCACTTCCGCTTTTCCGCGCGCTTCGCTCCATGTCTGGAACGCCTGCATATCGTTATCAAACTGCTTCGCTACCGGGATCAGCCTGTTCTCCAGCAGATCGTAGTAGCTGTCTGCATTCTGGTCGTTCAGGGCTTTCAGCATCGGGTTGATCCCTTGCTGGTTATACGCCGCGAGACTCGCCGCGACCTTATCCAGCAACTGCTGTCCTTGTTTGTCCGCCACACCATCGTCGATCACGCTTTTCAGCGTTTTTTGCGCCTGGATGACTTCCTGATTGATGGTTTTCACCGACTTCGCCGCATCGTCCAGCATGCCGATTTCCATCATGCGGACGGCCTGGCTTGCTTCATTGCGCGCACGCAGGATCAGCGTATAGCCAGAATTAAGCTGCACCATCTGTTCACCCTGAAGGTGGTTGATGCGCTGGAGTGAAGACGAACTCTGTGTGAGGGCATAAATACCAATGCCGCTGACAATCAGCAGCAGAAGGGTCATAACGGCCAGTAACGAAAGCAAGCCGGTACGAATCGATAGCGTTTTCAGCATGATATTATTTCCGGTAGCGAGATATTTCTGGGCATAAAAAAAGATTATCGGCCGCTACCGGAAAATGTTTAGACTTTAAGCAAATTCAGCGTGTTATCACTTTGTTGCTGATGTGCTTACACGCGTAACAGGCGAGTTCTGGCGGTTCTCCCACAGTACCGTCAGGCCACGTTGCAACGCGATAAAAATAAAGAGCAGAATGCCGATGGCGATTTTCGTCCACCACGAACTGAGCGTGCCGTCGAAGTTGATGTAGGTCTGAATCAGCCCCTGGATCGCCACGCCAAACAGCGTCCCGAGCACCGTTCCCACCCCACCGCTGAGCAGCGTTCCGCCAATCACAACCGAGGCAATGGCATCAAGCTCCACGCCCACCCCTGCCAGAGCGTAACCGGCCTGGGTATAAATGGAGAAGACGATACCTGCCAGCGTCGCCAGTCCGGTAGAGAGCATATAAATGCGGATGGTGGTGCTGCGGGTGGAGATCCCCATCAGGTTCGCCGAGGTGGCGCTGCCGCCAATGGCGTAAACCTGATTACCAAACCGGGTGCGATGAGCGAGGAAGATCCCAATCACGACCACGCCCAGCATCAACAACCCCATCGCGCTCAGGCGGCCACCGCCAGGGATTTTCCACGCCAGGCTGGAGAGCGTGTCGTAAACCGGATGGTTAATCGGAATGGACTCTTCCGACACCAGATAGCTGACGCCGCGCAGAAAGAACATTCCCGCGAGAGTGATGATAAAGGCCGGGATTTTTAGCGCATCTATCAGCAGCCCCATAAAGGCACCAAACGCACAGCCCAGCACCAGTATCAACGGGAAGGCCAGCAGCGGTGAAATGCCCCAGAAACCGATCGCTTTCGCGAGAAACACACCGGTAAACGCGATCACCGAACCCACAGAGAGATCAATCCCGCCCGAGAGGATCACAAAGGTCATGCCGACGGCGATAATGCCTAAAAAGGTGTTATCCGTCAGGATGTTGCAAATGACGCGCGTGGAAGCAAAGCCGGGGAACTGGGTCAGGCAATAGAGATACCCCAGCACAAACACGCCCAGCGTGATCATCAACGGTAAATTACGTTTTATCATGGCCACGGATCCCCTTAATGATGCTAACAAAGCGCGGCGACTGAACAATCAGCACGCAGAGCACGACCACCGCTTTCACCACCTGGTTGAGTTCCGGCTGAAAGCCGGAGAGCAGGATACCGGTATTCATTCCCTGAATAATCAGTGCGCCGACTACCGAGAGCAGCAGGTTAAAGCGTCCGCCCATCAACGATCCGCCGCCAATGACCACCGCCAGGATCGCATCCAGCTCCAGCCATAACCCGGCATTGTTGGCATCAGCCCCACGGATATCTGCCGCGACAATGATCCCGGCGATGGCAGCGCAGACACCGCTCAGCACGTAGGTCAGCATCACCATCAGCCGGGTATTCACCCCGGCGTTTCGCGCGGCGCGAATGTTGATCCCAACCGCTTCAATAAACATGCCGAGCGCCGTTTTACGGGTAAACAGCCAGAACACCACTAACGTCACCAGCGCAATAATGACCGGCGTCGGGAAAAAGAGCAGCTTACCGCTACCGAGCCACGCCAGGCCCGGCGAGTTGAAAGTGACAATCTGACCGGAGGTGATCAACTGCGCCACCCCGCGTCCGGCCACCATTAAAATCAGCGTGGCGACAAACGGCTGGATCTTGAGAACCGCCACCAGGATACCGTTCCACAGCCCGGCCAGAACGCCCGTGCCTAATGCTGCCAGCAGTACCACCGGCAGGCTATGTCCGGCCACGGTCATCGAGGCGGCAGTGGCACCTGCAATCGCCATCACTGCACCAACGGAAAGGTCGATACCGCCGGTGGCAATGACCAGCGTCATGCCAATCGCCAGCAGGGCCACGGGAGCGGCGCGGTTTAAGATGTCTATCGGGCTACCAAACAGGCGGCCATCCTGCACAATAATCTGGAAGAAATGCGGGGCGACCAGGCTATCGACCAGCAGTACCAGCAGCAGCGCGGCAATTTGCGGCGTGCCGGTCGGCCAGTTAAAGCGGCGCTTTGACTCACCAGTTTGCGAAAGCGAACGGGGCATCACGATTAACTCCTTATGCCGCGATGGCATTCATGATTGCCGGAACGGACAGTTTATCCAGCGGGATCTCTGCCACCTGCTTGCGATCGCGCATGATAATCACGCGATCGGCATACCCCACCAGCTCCTCCAGTTCGGACGAGATCACCAGCAGCGCCAGCCCGTCGGCACAGAGCGTTTCGATAAGCCGGATAATTTCGGCATGCGCCCCGACGTCAATACCGCGCGTCGGTTCGTCGAGGATCAGGAACTGGGGTTTAGTCAGCAACCAGCGTGAAAGCAGTACCTTCTGTTGGTTACCGCCGGAGAGAAACTCAATGGGTTGTTCCGCGCTCGGGGTGCGGATCCCCAGCTGGCGGATAAAGCGTTCGGCAATCGCATTTTGTTCTTTACGCGGAATCGGTCGTAACCAGCCACGCTGCGCCTGCAGAGCAAGAATGATATTTTCCCGCACGGAGGCCGCGGCAATAATGCCGTCCGTTTTCCTGTCTTCCGGGCAGAACCCGACCCCCAGACACGAAGCCTGATGTGGCGATCGCAGCGTTTGCGGTTTGCCTTTGATCAACGCGCTGCCGCTGTCGGCAGGTTTGATCCCGAAGATCACTTCGGCGGTTTCGGTACGGCCTGATCCGAGCAGGCCTGCCAGGCCGACAATCTCGCCGGGGCGCACCTCCAGATTAAACGGCGAGATCGTCCCTTTTTTGCCGTAATCGCTGAAAGCAGCGACCGGTTTATCGCTCAACAACGTGCGGCCTGCACGCTGGAGCGCATTGGTATCCAGCTCACGGCCCAGCATCATTTTAACCAGCTCAATCTGCGGTAGCTCACGGGTTTCGCGACAGCCGGCAAAACTGCCGTTGCGCAGCACCGTAATCCGATCGCTCACTTCATACACCTGATCGAGGAAGTGGGTGACGAAGATCAGGCTCACCCCCTGATTGCGCAGCTGGCGCATCAGAGTAAAGAGCATCTCCACTTCCTGGGTATCGAGGCTGGCGGTCGGTTCGTCGAGGATCAGCACTTTCGCAGAGAGATCGATGGCACGGCAAATGGCGACGATCTGCTGCATCGCCACGGAAAAGCGGTTTAACGGCTCGCGGACGTCGAGGGAGAAACCGTAAGACGCCATCAGTTTCGTTGCCCGCGCTTCCATCTCTTTACGCCGTAACAGGCCAAAGCGCCGTGGCTCACGGCCAATAAACAGGTTATCCGCCACCGACATATTCGGCAGCAGGTTCACTTCCTGGTACACCGTCCCAATTCCCAGCTGCTGGGCATGGGCGGTATTTTTTGGCGAAATCGCGTTGCCTTCCAGCCAGATGGAACCACGATCGGCGTGATAAACGCCGGTCAGGGCTTTAATCAGCGTTGATTTTCCCGCACCGTTCTCACCCAGCAGCGCCATGATCTCGCCACGTCGCAGGCTAAAATCGACGTTATCCAGCGCCTTTACGCCAGGGAAAAATTTGCTTAATCCTTCTGTGCGGAGGATTTCCTGGTGTTGTTCAGTGGTCATGGTTATCCCCCTCACCCTGGCCCTCTCCCCATAGGGGAGAGGGGAACGGGCATTAGTAGCCCATATTTTTCTTCTTCTCTAACTCTTCTTTGGCAGTATCTGGCAGGTAGAGTGTGGATTTAGTGATGGTCAGCTTCTCAGGCAACGTGCCGTCTTTCTTGAATTTCTCCAGCGCATCAAATGCCGGGCCGGCCATGTCTGGCGTCAGCTCAACGCTGGCATTCGCTTCACCGTCCATCATCGCTTTGTAGATATCCGGCACGCCATCGATAGAGCCGGTGAGGATATCTTTACCCGGCTTCAGGCCCGCTTCTTTAATGGCCTGAATAGCACCGATCACCATGTCATCGTTATGGGCGTAAACCATGCAGATGTTCTTGCCGTTGTTTTCAGCCTTGATAAAGCTTTCCATAACCTCTTTACCCTTGCTGCGGGTAAAGTCACCGGACTGAGAGCGGATAATCTTGATGTTCGGCGCTTTAGCGATGGCTTCTGCAAACCCTTTCTTACGGTCGATAGCCACGCTCGCGCCCACCGTACCCTGCAGCTCAACCACGTTACACGGTTTGCCACCCACCTGTTTCACCAGCCAGTCTCCAATTAATTGACCCTCAAGAATGTTGTTGGCGGTGACGGTGGTCATATAGAGAGATTTGTCTTTTACATCAATGGAACGATCGAGCAGGAAGACCGGGATCTCAGCGTCTTTGGCTTCCTTCAGTACCGGCTCCCAGCCTGTGGCCACCACCGGCGCAATGAAGATGGCATCCACCCCCTGAGCGATGAAGGAACGCACGGCTTTAATCTGGTTTTCCTGTTTTTGCTGACCATCGGCAATCTTCAGCGTGATGCCGCGTTTCTGGGCCTCGCTTTTCGCAACGTTGGTTTCAGCCGCACGCCAGCCGGATTCAGACCCGACCTGCGAAAATCCTACGGTTAAAGGTGCGGCCATCGCCATAGACGACATGGCTGCCGAAACTGCTGTGACAAGAAGTAAGCGCTTCCACATATGAACGTCCTCGTAGGGGTGTTTATTGTTGGTTAAAAGGTGTTCTGCGGAAAAACTATAGACAATACGAGATGTAACGGATTGCGTTACATCACACTTCAGAAAAGTGAATAAAGCGTTAATAACAAGTTTGTAATCGCTTTCATTTTGCCATGAAAAATGCAGCTGTGATTATGGACTTTCCTGCTATGAAATTGCTCTGAAAAGTGGGAAGAATGAGGAGAGAAGACGAAAACAGGCGGAGACATTCAGCGCCAGTTGGCTATAATACCTGCCACTTGTTTACCATCCATTTTAAAGGACACAGACATGAGCTTACTCAACGTCCCTGCGGGTAAAGAACTGCCTGAAGACATCTACGTTGTTATCGAAATCCCGGCTAACGCAGATCCTATCAAATACGAAGTGGACAAAGAGAGCGGCGCGCTGTTTGTAGACCGTTTCATGTCTACCGCAATGTTCTATCCATGCAACTACGGCTACATCAACCACACCCTGTCTCTGGACGGTGACCCGGTTGACGTGCTGGTCCCAACACCATACCCACTGGAGCCTGGCTCCGTCATTCGCTGCCGTCCAGTTGGCGTGCTGAAAATGACCGACGAATCCGGTGAAGATGCAAAACTGGTTGCGGTTCCGCACACCAAACTGAGCAAAGAGTACGATCACATCAAAGATGTGAACGACCTGCCAGAACTGCTGAAAGCACAGATCACTCACTTCTTCGAGCACTACAAAGACCTCGAAAAAGGCAAGTGGGTTAAAGTTGACGGCTGGGACAACGCTGAAGCTGCGAAAGCAGAAATCATCGCGTCCTTCGAGCGTGCAGCTAAGAAGTAATTCTTACCGCTGATAGTAAGCCCCGCATGTCGGGGCTTTTTTGTATCCGTTGCAAATTGTCACAAAAATGTCACAAAGAGATTTTCGCTCACGATATTAATTAGATAGCGCTTTTTACCTGCCTTACCTCCGCTTTGCCCCCTTAAAGTCCGCCTTCTACAGGTCGATACCTCCCCTGCGTGACCGCGATCGCTTTTTCACTTAACGGGAAATCATGAAACTCAACACACTCACAATTGGACAACGTCTGGGGCTTCTGGCGTCGCTTCTGCTGCTTGCGACCCTCTTGATTGGCCTGCGTGGCCTGCTGATCAATAGCGACAGCCGGGCGCAGAACGAGCAGATTATGACGATGGAACAGACCATCACCCGCAGTATCGACACCGCCCGTAATGCCCAGGTGCAATTCAAAATTCAGGTTCAGGAGTGGAAGAACACGCTGATTCGCGGTGCTCAGGGGCAAGAGGCATTCGATAAATACAAACAGGCCTTTATTGCAGAAAGCCAGAACACTCAGGCACTGCTGACACGCCTGAGCGAATTACTGCCAGAGATTGGCATGGATAACCAGCAAGTGCTGGAAACACGCGACATACACGCCGGTCTTGAACAGAAATACCTGGCGGCACTGGCCACTTATCAGGTGGGTGATGCCACCAGCGCCCAGCGTGTGGATCAACAGGTTACGGGGATCGACCGTGAACCCACTAAAATGATCGACAATGTCGTGGCGCGTACGCTGCAACATGCTCAGGCGCTCCACCAGCAAACTATCGCCCGTAATCAGGAGCAATACCAGCAGACGAAATGGATGTTAATGCTGACAATGGCCCTCACACTTGCCGCCGGACTGCTCGTCACCTGGTGGCTAATCCGGAGCATCACCCGCCCACTGGCACAGGCTGTCATCATTGCCCGTACCGTCGCCGCCGGGGACTTACAGTCCAGCTTTACCGTTGACGGGCGTGATGAAACGGCTGAGCTGATGCGTGCCCTTCAGGAGATGAATGACAACCTCACGCGTATCGTCTCTGGCGTACGTAACGGCACCGAAACCATCGCCACCGCGTCGGCGCAGATCGCCAGCGGTAGTCACGAGCTTTCATCCCGTAACGAAGCACAGGCCAGTGCGCTGGAACAAACTGCCGCATCAATGGAGGAGCTCACATCGGTGGTGAAAAGTAACGCCGAAAACTCGCGTACCGCCAGCGATCTTGCCAGAAGTGCCCGTCAGGTTGCCAGCCAGGGTGAAGAGGCGGTTGAACGCGCAGTACAAACCATGAGTGAAATCCACAATTTCTCCAGTGAAATCAATACGATTATCGGTATGATCGACAGTATTGCCTTCCAGACCAATATCCTGGCGCTAAACGCAGCCGTTGAAGCCGCGCGTGCAGGCGCTGAGGGGCGTGGCTTTGCGGTAGTTGCTGCGGAGGTTCGTGCGCTGGCACAGCGTTCAGCCGCCGCCGCCAAAGATATTCGCGTTCTTATCGACCGTTCCGTGAACCGTATTGACGAGGGGAATGGGCAGGTGAAACAGGCCGGTGCAGCGATGGCAGATATTCTGCACAGCGTCAGTAAGGTGAGTGAACTGATTGAGGCGATTTCACATGCCAGCCATGAACAGAGCACCGGAATTGATCAGGTGAATGTGGCAGTGACCCATATGGATGCGGCTACACAGCAAAACGCCACCTTGTCGCAGGAATCTTCTGCGGCAGCACAGGCGATGCATCGTCAGGCGGAACAGCTGCTGGATACGGTACAAATATTTAAGCTACGTCAGGAAGCGGTTTAACGCTGATAAGCTCTTGCACTGAAAAAACAACGCCACCTTACGGTGGCGTTGTCGTTTTTCAGTACTGGTCTCTGTCTAACCAGTTACCGCTTTCAATCCGCGTTAACCCTTCGACCGGACGCTGATAGACGTACATCCATGCACTTCCATATGGCGTCTGGATCAACTGGCGTGCGTATTCACCGCCCCTGGTGCGCAAGGCATCAAGTTCGGCAAGCGTGGCATTATCAATACGATAAACCTCACCCTGTACCGTTCCGTCCCCCGGAACCGCGCCTGGATAGTGGCCCAGACTGTACAACTGGTAGTTCTCGATATTGTAATTTCCCAACAACTGGGCGTTGGTCATCCAGTGACTGTTGCCTTGCTTGGTTCGTAAACTGCCGTAAACAAATATTCGCATTGCTAAAACTCAAACTGATAGAGCAGATCAAGTGCCTGGTCTACGCCGGACACTGCTTCCAGATATAGCTTAGGCATCAGGCGATAGCGTAACGTGAGTGTTGCCAGTGAGTCAAAGATCCCCACACCGTATTTTACCTGCAGACCCGGCAGTACATAGCCGCTGACCACCACCTGCGAGGAGTCACCCACGCCCTGGGTGTCCAGCGCCAGATTACTTACGCCGAACGTCTCACCGATTTTACCCACAACCTGACCACTTTGTGCAACCCCCAGCCCCACTAACATTGACGTCATCGCCGCACTGTCGTTTTGACCGCTATCCAGACCCTGCCCACGCAGCAGGTAAGAGAGGGCTTCCTGTTGCGACATTGCCGGGTCAGAGAAAATCTCGGCTTTCGGTTCATCGGCAGAACCGGTGACGCGCACGCCAGCAATCACGTCGTTTTCCGTGGCCTCAGGATTACGAATCGCTTCGATATTCAGCAGCGGTTGATCCGGCGGTCCGGAGAACAGCAGTATACCTTTACGCACAATCAAATCCTGACCGTAGGCATGGAAACGCCCTTCAGGAATATTGATTTGCCCGTTAAGACCTAATCCCTGCTTATCCTGCGCGACGTTCAGATCGCCAGTCAGTTTCGCCTTCAGCCCAAACGCATCCAAACGCACGTTATTCCCCACGTGCACGATAAGATTACTATTGATCGGTATGCCAGCGCTCTTCTGTTCGACAGGTTTCAGATTATCATTGAGCATAACTTCATCGCTTGAGACACCCACTGCGCTTTCCGGCACGTCGTGAACCACAATTCGCGCCCACGGCACGTCCACGCGTCCATCCAGTGTGAAGAGGCTCGGTGTTGCTTCAAAGACAATATCCGGCGACACGTCCAGGCGCACCATTGGCGGTACGGTGATCCGCACCTTACTGCCTTTTGCTGCAATGCGAGCGCGCCAGTTATCGAGCTGGCTCCAGTCTGCATCACCGCTCAGGTTGATTTGCCCCTGCTGCGTTCGCACCACACCGGCGATAGTCGAGCGCATGCCGTTGAAGTTCATCGCTATCTGGCTTGGCTGCATATCAAACGGCATAAAGTTACCGTCAATATCCACGCCGTTTAGCTGCATCTGACCAAACAGCTGCGGGCTTTGCGCATTGCCCGCCAGACGCAGGTTTGCACTGAGCATCCCCGCCGCTTTTTCTCCGCGAGAGAAAATCGGGTTCACCATCGCCAGGTTGAAATTGCGGATATTGACGTTACCGCCCAGATTGCGTCGCCCTTGCGGATCGGTAATCTGCACCTGCCCGTCAAACTGACCGTTGTTGGTCAGGCGGATAAGCCATCCCAGCTCTGCGCGGTTGTTATGCAGATCGGCACTCAGGTTGAGGGTATCGAACGCCACCGGCAACGGTGCGCTGTTTACCTCCTGTGTCACCTTCACGTTACGGCCAGAGAGCGTAACGCTACCCTGCGGCAGCCCCTCTTTGGTGGTGTCCCAGACCACGTCAGCTTTACCGCTGAAGACGCCGCTGGCCTGCGTGGTTTCCGGCATAAACGGCTTCAGCATCGCCAGGTCGAAACGATTGAGGTTGATCTGCGCACGCCCCTCCGCACCGGCATCGATGGTTTGCGGCACGCACAGCTCAGCGTTCGGGTTGGTCCAGCAATGTGGCCCGATGCTGATTTTCTGCTCAGCGTTACGATAGTCCAGCGCAATGGCACGCGACAGCGCCAGTGGCCCGACAGGGGTGTTAAAGCGGGTGTTATCCAGCGTCCCTTTCCAGCGTTCTTCCTTACGGTCAAAACTGCCCGCCAGATGGAGTTGCCCGGAAACGGGTTCGCCCTGCACGCGCAGCTGGAGGTCATGCTGCTTCTCGTTACCTTTCGCCTCAAGCGTCACCAGATTGATATTCACATCCGGCTGGGCAATGCGCTCTACGCGCAGGTTCAGGTTGCCGCCGATCTGATCGGTAGACTTCACATCCCCTTCCACGCGCACACGGGCAACAGACAGTTCCTGCCAGCGCAGATTACTGGCCGTGATATCTGCCAGCAGCTGCGGCGCATCTACCGTGCCACGCACCTTCACTAACCCCTTCGCCGTGCCGCCAAGCCCTGGCAGGGCGTTATCCAGATTCGGTGCATCGATGGTGGCATCCAGATTGAGATCCTTCACCCCCAGCTCGCCTTTGATATCCGCCGTGTTACGCCCCAGAGCCACATGCAAGCCCGGGATCACCCACTGCAGGTAGCTATTGCCCTTCAGCGAACCTTCCACGTTAACCTTGTTCTGCTTCACGTTACCGGTGAGCTTAATTTCCGGCACATCCATCTGCCACGAGCCACCGTACAGGCTGCCGCGCGTTTTGATCAGGCCATCAAGTTTAGACGGCCAGTCCGGTACCTCTTTCCCCGTGTTGATGCCCGTCAGCTTCAGCTCGCCGTGCCAGCTGATCGCCTGCTGCCAGTCGAGTAAAGCGGTCAGTTCCGTTTTCCCTTCCAGCGCCGCAACGGTCAGTTTGTCGAGATTAACCTGCTGTTCGTTACCCTTTGCATCCAGCGTGATAGTCGCTGGCGGCACGCCCTGCCCCTTCACTGCCGTGCGGAACGACAGCGTGTAATCGGTCATCTTGCCACTCAGCTTCAGCTTCAGGTCGTTGGCCTGGAACTGTTTTTCGCCGGTGAATGGCCAGTAAAGCTGCTGGCTGACAATATCGAGATTGAGAGGCAACCCGGCTTCCGCCAGCTGTGCCTGCGCCCGCAAGACCATATCTACCGGGCCGGAGAGGTTCACGCCAACATCCAGTTTGTCGCGCAGCGCACCGCCGACTTTTACCTTCACTTTCTCGCCCTTCAACGGGTCGATGTTGAGCGCACTGTTCAGCGTGATATCCACCGGCCAGTTATCGCGCAGTAGCGCATGACCAGACGCATTGACGGAGCCCTGGCTGGTATCAACATCCAGCGCGTCGAGCTTCATATTGCCGTCAATGCTGCTGACTTTAAGCAGCAGGTTATAGACCGTCAGATCGGTATCACCGGTCAGACGCAGCTGCTCACCCTTAAACTCTTCGATATTGAGGTTCAGCGGCAGATGAACATCCGTCATCTCCGGTAAAACAGGTTTCGAGAAGAGATCTTTCAGCGTTTCACCCAGCGGTTTTTCTTCCGGCTGCGGGTTCTGGATCTTCGGCTCGACGATCTTCTCCTGAGTCACCTGCGCCACTTTCGGCAGCGCAATCAATAGCCCCTGCAGGGAGGTTGGCGTCAGAGTCAGGTTCTTCTCCTCCCAGCGCAGGCCGGAGGTGAAATTCATCACCGACACGGTGGTGTCGTCTATGTTGATATTGACGTTATCCAGCGCCACGCGATAGAGCGCAATCGGGTACGGCGTGGAGAGGTTCAGTGGGCCGCTGTCCTCTTCTTCAACCGGTGCTGATTTCGGCATTTTTTTCGAATCAATCGCCACATTCACATCTTTTAGCGACAGATCGTTCACACACAGCTTGCTGTCCCGCAGGCAGCCCAGCTTGACCGCCAGGTGGAATTCCCCCGCGTTGACCGCTACGCCTGGTTGCGCATAACGAACATTCTTCAGACGCAGATCGCGCCAGCCGCCTGTCACCTGGCCAATTTCCAGCCCCGGAACCCAGCGGTTTGCCGCGTTAAACACCAGATGCAGGCCGGTTGTCGTACCGACCAGAAACGCCACCGTGCCGAGCAGCAGCACGTTAAAAATCAACACCCCGAGGCTTATCTTCTTCCATAAACTCATAATTCAGGCCCCAGACCGATGTAAAACTGTAAACCGTGTTCCTTTTTGTCTCCCACCGGAACGGCGAAGTCGAGCTTGATTGGCCCAACGGGAGACTGCCAGCGCACGCCAACGCCTGCGCCGGTTTTAAAATCGTTTGTACGGATGTCGTTCACCGCCTCACCACCATCGACAAACATCGCGCCCCACCATTTCCCGCTGACGTTGTACTGATATTCCAGCGAGCCGGTCGCCAGCTTTGATGCCCCGGTCAGCTGACCTTTATCGTTTTCTGGCGAAATGGATTTGTACTTGTAGCCGCGAATACTGCGGTCGCCACCGGCGAAGAAACGCAGATCGGGCGGAACTTTGTCGAAGTCCCCGGTTTCAATCCAGCCGAGGTTCCCGCGTACCACGAAGCGGTGTTTATCGTACAGCGTGCGGATCCAGACGTTTTGCGCCTGCACGACCGCGAAGTCGACGTCAGAACCCCACATCGTACTGGAGTAATCAACAGAATAACGCTGGGAGTCGCCCCAGGTGGGCATCAGGCCGCCGCGTGAACGGGTGCGGCTGATCATCACGCCCGGATACAGCAGCATGGTCGTGTTGGTAACGTTAGCCTGGGTAAAGTGGTCAAGGCTCCAGCGCAGGTTGATAGCGCGCTGCCAGCCGCTGGAAAGATCCCAGTAACGCGAAACGGCGAGCGTGGTGGAATCCGCCCGGGTATCGTTCAGGTCGGTACGCTTAAAGCCGCCCTGAACGAGGTAATATTGCTCCAGCGGATTTTTCAGCAACGGCATTTTGTAGCTGAAATCGAGCTGTTGTTCCGGTGCGGAGATACTGGCACTGGTGGTCAGGCTATGGCCCCAGGAGTTCATCCACGGTTTTTTCCACGTCGCCTTCACGCGCGGACCGACGTCAGTCGAATAACCGAGCCCTGTCTCAACGGTGTTCTCTGTGCGCGGCGAAACCACGCCGTGCAGCGGCAACACTTTCGTTTTACGTGATTTATCAAACTCTGGCGCGACAACAACGGAGTTAAACCACCCGGTTGCCGACAGACGACGGTTTAGTTCTGCCAGGTCTTTTGATTGGTAGTAGTCCCCCTTCCTGAAGGGGATCAGGTTTTGCAGGTATTCATCACGAATTTGCGAGCCTTCGAACGTCACGTCACCAAAGCGATAGCGTTCACCGCTGTCGTAGTCGATATCCCAGAAGGCCTGGTGTCTGTCCAGCGCAATACCCAGCTGGCTTTTGTTGAACTGGCTGTCGAAGTAGCCCTTACGCAGCGACACGCTCGTCAGCTCTTTTTTGAAATCGTCGTAGTCACCGTGATTAAGCACGGTACCGATTTTAGGCCGCGTGCTGAGCAATTCCAGGTAATCCCGGTCTGTACGTGCGCCACCGCGTAACACAACATCAGTACCGCCAATCAGTACCGGTTCGCCCGGCGAGACGCGGGCAATCAAAACCTGTCGCCCCTTCTTTGGCGGCGGGCGAAGATCAAAATCAATGGTGGGTTCGTAATACCCCAGAGCCTTCAGCCCTTCGCGGATCGCATCATCCACGCGCGCACGAAAACGCCGGTCCGGCGTCACTTCGTCACTCTGGATCGTCGACAGCTGTGCACGCACGTTTTTTTCCAGCGCTCCGGATAACCCCTCTACCTGCAAACGAACATTCGCCGCGCTGGCGACTCCGCTTGTCAGTAATAAACTGACTAAACATAACTGGCGGATCTTTGGCACGTTTTCTCCTGAATATCCTTGTTTCCACCCCTGGAAGCAAATGAAGTGCCGCTCCGCGGTCCTCTACGGCTTATCAGCCCAAAACCCAATTCATGGGTTGAAAAAGGGTGTAATACCCAAATATTTCTTATGATTAAATCTAGACTCATTTAGCGTATTTATTGTGTTCAATTAAACGCTTCGTGACAACCTTAACCGAAACATCGCTACCCGGAGGCCCCACCGTGAGTTTATTCGACAAAAAGCATCTTGTTTCTCAGGCCGATGCATTACCGGGACGGAATACCCCAATGCCTGTGGCGACCTTGCATGCTGTAAACGGTCATTCCATGACAAATGTCCCGGAAGGAATGGAAATCGCCCTGTTTGCGATGGGCTGCTTCTGGGGCGTCGAACGTCTCTACTGGCAGCTACCCGGCGTTTACAGCACCGCTGCGGGCTACACCGGAGGTTACACGCCAAACCCAACCTACCGTGAAGTGTGCTCCGGCGAAACCGGTCATGCCGAAGCGGTGCGCGTGGTGTATGACCCAGCCGTGACAGGCTACGAGCAATTGCTGCAGGTCTTCTGGGAAAATCACGACCCGGCGCAGGGTATGCGTCAGGGTAATGATCACGGCACCCAGTATCGCTCTGCGATTTACCCGCTCACACCAGAGCAGGAAACGGCGGCGCGCGCCAGCCTGGAGCGCTTCCAGAGCGCAATGCACACCGCCGGTGACGATCGTCAGGTCACGACGGAAATTACCGCTGCGAAACCGTTCTACTATGCCGAAGACGACCACCAGCAGTACCTGCATAAAAACCCGTATGGCTACTGTGGCATTGGTGGTATCGGCGTGTGTCTGCCACCACAACTTGCATAAGGATCGCTCAGACCGGGCAGCGACGGAGGTTACCTGGTCTGAAAATCACCATTTTTTAGCCAAAAACGTGACCTCTGGCGGGTTTACATACCTTTACGCTATACTACCCGCTGAAATAATCAGCTCAACGCTACGAGCTGGTGTTCAATAGTGTTTTCACACAAACGTGACTAACTTCCCTTCCGAGGATCTGGCGAGAAGCCGGATAAACTATGTTAAACAGTATTTTAGTAATACTTTGTCTTATTGCCGTCAGTGCATTTTTCTCGATATCGGAGATCTCGCTGGCCGCCTCCCGTAAAATCAAACTAAAACTGCTTGCCGATGAAGGCAACATCAATGCCTCACGCATTCTGAAAATGCAGGAGAACCCGGGTACGTTCTTTACCGTGGTGCAAATTGGCCTGAACGCTGTCGCCATTCTGGGTGGTATCGTGGGTGACGCTGCGTTTTCCCCGGCCTTCCACAGCCTCTTTATTCAGTACATGTCCGCAGAACTTGCAGAACAACTCAGCTTTATTCTCTCCTTCTCGCTGGTGACAGGTATGTTCATTCTGATCGCCGACCTGACTCCGAAACGCATCGGTATGATTGCGCCAGAAGCTGTGGCTTTGCGTATCATCAACCCGATGCGCTTCTGTCTGTTCGTGTTCCGCCCGCTGGTGTGGTTCTTCAACGGCCTGGCCAACATGATTTTCCGCATCTTTAAGCTGCCAATGGTGCGTAAAGATGACATCACTTCCGACGACATTTATGCCGTGGTGGAAGCCGGGGCGCTGGCTGGCGTACTGCGTAAACAAGAGCATGAGCTGATCGAGAACGTGTTCGAACTGGAATCCCGCACCGTGCCGTCCTCCATGACTGGCCGTGAAAGCGTGATTTGGTTCGATCTGCATGAAGACGAACAGAGCCTGAAGAACAAAGTGGCGGAACATCCGCATTCTAAGTTCCTGGTATGTAACGAAGATATTGACCACATCATCGGTTATGTCGATTCCAAAGATCTGCTGAACCGCGTACTGGCGAACCAGAGCCTGGCGCTCAACAGCGGCGTACAGATCCGCAACACCCTGATTGTGCCAGATACTCTGACGCTCTCTGAAGCGCTGGAAAGTTTCAAAACCGCCGGTGAAGACTTCGCGGTTATCATGAACGAATACGCACTGGTGGTGGGTATCATCACCCTGAACGACGTCATGACCACGCTGATGGGCGACCTGGTCGGCCAGGGTATGGAAGAGCAGATTGTTCAGCGTGACGAAAACTCGTGGCTGATTGATGGCGGTACGCCGATTGATGACGTCATGCGCGTACTGGACATCGACGAATTCCCACAGTCCGGCAACTACGAGACGATCGGTGGTTTTATGATGTTTATGCTGCGTAAAATCCCGAAACGTACCGACTCGGTGAAGTTCTCCGGCTACAAGTTTGAAGTGGTGGATATTGATAACTACCGCATCGACCAGCTGCTGGTGACGCGTATTGATAATAAACCGACCGTGCTGGTACCGAAGCTGTCAGAAGCGGAAGAGAAGGTGTCGGCGTAACGCCCTGCATACCCCTCATACATCAACGGCTCCCATTGGGAGCCGTTTTTTTAAACAACTGCATAGCACGCTGGTTAAGCCATCTCAGTTTGCAGACGCATAACCTGACGGTTGACTTCGGACATCACAGACAAGTGCTGTTTGTCCTTCACTCTTGGGATAAGGATCTTGCCCTTATCGAACTCAAAAGCGCCAACATCCTTGATATACAACCGTCCACGGAACAGGATCTTCACGTACTTCGCCACCTGAAGCGGGTTGTAGCGTTGGAAAATTTTCATTCTTGTATCTCCTGCGAATCATACGCTCTTGCGGTGCCACAATCGGCCCGACTGTCCTGAGCGCAAATTTTAGTGCCCATTGACTATAGATCAGAAAACTATTGGTACCCAGTATGCATAAGTTTATTTACCGTTTTATTACAATTATTCAGAACAATCTTTGCAAACCGTGAGCGGGCGCAGTATAAGCCGTCGTTTTTTCATGGATATGTGCGTTGACCCGCAAACTGGCATTGGGATTGCGGGAAAACCACATTGATCGCACTTATGATTAAAAGCGTAAGACCAAGTGGTCGGATCACCTGCAAACAATAAGGAAACACCATGACCCTACGTAATATCCTGGCAGCAGCATGCCTGCTCCTGCCCCTGTGGGCTTGCGCACACAACTTTGAAAACGGACAACGTGTGCCGCCGGTCGGGATTGCTGACCGGGGAGAACTGATTCTCGACAATGATAAGTTTAGCTACAAACCCTGGAATAGCGCGCAGCTCGCGGGCAAAGTGAGAGTTGTACAACATATTGCCGGACGTACATCAGCAAAAGAGAAAAACGCGAATCTGGTGGAAGCAATCAAGGCCGCAAAATTCCCCCATGACCGTTACCAGACCACCACCATTGTTAACACCGACGATGCCATTCCCGGCTCCGGGATGTTTGTTCGCTCAAGCCTGGAGAGCAATAAACAGCTCTATCCGTGGTCACAGTTTATCGTCGACAGTAACGGCATCGCGCGCAAAGCCTGGCAGCTGGAAGAAGAGAGTTCGGCAATTATCGTGCTGGATAAAGAGGGCCGCGTGCAGTGGGCTAAAGACGGGGCATTGACCCAGGAAGAAGTGCAGCAGGTGATTGCACTGCTGCACAAACTGCTGGCTCAGTAGATAGAAACACGGAAGCCGGGGTTCAGGAATGATTCGCGCGGGGTGTAGTCCAGCGGCTTACCCTGCCAGTCATGAACATGCGCACCGGCAGCCACTGCAACCGCATGGCCT
This sequence comes from Enterobacter sp. RHBSTW-00901, assembly GCF_014103115.1. Taxonomy (NCBI): domain Bacteria; kingdom Pseudomonadati; phylum Pseudomonadota; class Gammaproteobacteria; order Enterobacterales; family Enterobacteriaceae; genus Enterobacter; species Enterobacter sp. RHBSTW-00901. The sequence goes on along the minus strand of NZ_JABXPB010000001.1, from coordinate 3,362,210 downwards.
GCCGCTGTATCCCAGACATTCGTAGGCCCAAAGCGTGGGTAAAGCTGCGCATGACCTTCCGCCACCAGGCAGAATTTCAGTGATGAGCCAATCGAGGTAGTCTGGTGTTCACCCAGCTGCTGCAGGTATTCCTGCAGTTCGCTGTCGCTGTGCGAACGGCTGATGACCACCAGCGGTGGACGCGCATCGCGCACCCGAATTTGCTTACGCACGCCGCACTCTTCCTTCCAGGCCTTACCTTCCGCCGCGCTGTACATGACTTTCATCACCGGTGCGTATACCACACCGAGTACCGCTTTCCCCTTTTCAATCAGGGCGATATTCACGGTGAACTCACCGTTGCGCTTGATGAACTCTTTGGTGCCATCCAGCGGGTCTACCAGCCAGTAACGCTGCCAGTGCTGGCGTTCATCCCAGCCCTGCGGTGCCTCTTCTGACAAAACGGGGATTTCTGGCGTCAGGGCCTGCAACCCTTTGAGGATCACACCATGCGCCGCGATATCCGCCGCCGTAACCGGGGAGTCGTCCGCTTTGCTGACAACATCCATTGGTTTTGCACCATCATACACTTGCATGATGGCATCACCCGCATCCCGTGCGAGCTGACAAATCTTATCTAACATTCTCCACCTCTTCGTTAACGCAGTGGGCATAACTTATTGTTTTAGTTATATCGTAATGTGAACAATTCCGCTATCTGTGAAGCAATTCCGGTTTAAACGCACTTTTTTCTGGCAGGATTCACAATTCTGTAAGCAACAAAATATACATACATATTCTTTTGTGGCTTGGATCGAAAAAAGGACTCCTCTGATGATTAAGTTTAGCGCAACGCTCCTGGCGACGCTGATTGCGGCAAGCGTTCAGGCGGCGACGGTAGATCTCCGTATTCTGGAAACCACCGACCTGCACAGCAACATGATGGACTTCGATTACTACAAAGATACCTCGACCGAAAAATTCGGACTGGTACGCACGGCAAGTTTGATCAACGCCGCACGAGGTGAAGTAAAAAACAGTGTCCTGGTCGACAACGGAGATTTAATTCAGGGTAGCCCGCTTGGCGACTATATGGCAGCGAAGGGGCTGAAAAAAGGCGAGATCCATCCGGTGTATAAGGCAATGAACACTCTGGATTATACCGTCGGCAACCTGGGTAACCACGAGTTTAACTACGGACTGAAATACCTTCATGATGCGCTGGCCGGCGCTAAATTCCCCTACGTTAACGCCAATATCATCGATGTTAAGACCCAGAAGCCGTTATTTACCCCTTACCTGATTAAAGAAACTGCCGTCGTCGATAAAGAAGGTAAAAAGCAGACGCTGAAAATCGGCTATATCGGTTTTGTACCGCCACAGATCATAACGTGGGATAAAGCCAACCTCAACGGCAAAGTGACCGTCAACGACATCACCGAAACAGCGCGTAAATACGTGCCGGAGATGCGCAAGAAAGGGGCGGATCTGGTGGTGGTGGTCGCTCACTCCGGGCTTTCCGCCGATCCTTATCAGGCGATGGCTGAAAACTCGGTTTACTACCTGAGCGAAGTCCCGGGCGTCGACGCAATTCTGTTTGGCCACGCTCATGCGGTCTTCCCGGGTAAAGATTTTGCCAGCATCAAAGGTGCAGACATCAAAAAAGGGACATTGAATGGCGTACCGTCCGTGATGCCTGGTATGTGGGGTGACCACCTCGGCGTGGTGGATCTGGTGCTGAATAACGGCGGTGGCAGCTGGAAAGTCACACAATCCACAGCCGAAGCGCGCCCAATTTATGATGCCGCGGCCAAAAAATCACTGGCTGGCGAAGACAAAAAGCTGGTCGACGTGCTGAAGCATGACCATGATGCGACGCGAGAATTCGTCAGCAAGCCGATCGGTAAATCTGCCGACAACATGTACAGCTACCTGGCGCTGGTACAGGATGACCCGACCGTTCAGGTGGTCAACATGGCGCAAAAAGCCTATGCCGAACATTTTGTGCAGGGCGATCCGGATCTGGCAAAACTGCCGGTACTGTCAGCCGCTGCGCCATTCAAAGTAGGCGGGCGTAAGAATGACCCGGCAAGCTATGTTGAAGTCGAAAAAGGCCAGTTGACCTTCCGTAACGCCGCCGACCTCTATCTCTACCCGAACACCCTGGTGGTGGTTAAAGCCACAGGGAAAGAAGTAAAAGAGTGGCTGGAGTGCTCTGCCGGGCAGTTTAATCAGATCGATCCCAACAGCAGCAAACCGCAGTCGTTGATTAACTGGGATGGGTTCCGCACCTACAATTTCGACGTCATCGACGGGGTGAATTATCAGATTGATGTCACTCAGCCCGCGAAGTATGACGGCGAATGTCAGGCCATTAATCCGCAGGCGGAACGCATCAAAAACCTGACCTTTAATGGCAAGGCCATTGACCCGAATGCCACCTTCCTGGTGGTGACCAATAACTACCGCGCCTACGGTGGGAAGTTTGCCGGTACGGGTGATAGCCACATCGCGTTTGCATCACCGGACGAGAACCGCTCGGTGCTGTCAGCATGGATCAGTGCAGAGTCGAAAAAGGCAGGTGAAATTCACCCGGCCGTCGATAACAACTGGCGACTGGCTCCGATCCACAGCAATACGCAGCTGGATATTCGTTTTGAAACCTCACCATCCGATAAAGCAGCCGCATTTATTAAGGATAAAGCCCAGTATCCGATGAGCAAGGTCGCGACCGATGATATCGGGTTTGCGGTTTATCAGGTGGATTTGAGCAAGTAAAAAGCCAAACGGCAATGCCACGTCTGTTCCCTCTCCCTGTGTGAGAGGGCCAGAGTGCGGGAATCAGGCCGCTCGATCGTCGCGGTTCGCCAACACCTGAGGCGTATTCACCTCGATCCAGTCCGCCAGTGCGGCCACTTTCTCGCTCACCTCTGCCCCTAACGGCGTCAGACTATACTCTACGTGCGGCGGTACGACCGGGTACGAAACGCGATCAACAAACCCGTCCTGCTCCAGCGCCTGAAGCGACTGAGCCAACATCTTTTCGCTCACGCCCCCCATCTTGCGGCGCAGGTCACTGAAGCGATGCGTTCCCTGACGTAATGCCACCAGAATCAGCACGCCCCAGCGACTGGTGACATGCTTGAGCACGTCCCGGGAAGGACACTGCTCGGCAAACAGATTTCCGTCGCGCATTTGTTCGCTGAGTGTCGGGATCGTCATTTTCATACTTACCTTTTTGTACGTACTTACTAAAAGTTAGTTAAGGTGATAGTGTGCCACAACACCAGACAAACACGAAGGAGATTCATCATGATCGCGATTACCGGCGCTACCGGTCAGCTTGGCCATCTCGTTATCGAACAACTGCTGAAAACCGTTCCGGCAAACCAGATTGTAGCCATTGTGCGTAATCCGGCGAAAGCCCAGGCATTAAGCCAGCAGGGTATTGTCGTCCGCCAGGCCGATTACACTGACGAAGCGGCTTTCACCACCGCACTGAACGGCGTGGATAAACTGCTGCTGATCTCATCCAGCGAAGTGGGCCAGCGCGCCACACAGCACCAGAATGTGATTAACGCCGCCAGGGCGGCTGGGGTGAAGTTCATCGCCTACACCAGCCTGCTGCATGCGGATAAATCCCCACTGGGGCTGCACGTTGAGCACGTCGCCACCGAAAAAGCGCTAGCGGAATCAGGTATCCCTTATGCCCTGCTGCGCAACGGCTGGTATACCGAAAACTATCTGGCGAGTGCGCCGCCTGCGCTGGAACACGGCGTATTTATCGGTGCCGCCGGTGAAGGCAAAATCGCCTCCGCTACCCGTGCAGATTATGCGGCAGCCGCAGCGAAAGTCATTGCTGAAGAGGGTCACGCGGGCAAAGTTTACGAACTGGCAGGCGACAATGCGTGGACGCTGAGCGAGCTGGCGGCTGAGCTGAGCAAACAGAGCGGGAAACAGGTGGCTTATCAGAATCTGAGCGAAGCGGATTTTGCCGCCGCGCTGAAGAGCGTTGGTTTGCCCGCCGGGCTGGCGGATATGCTGGCGGATTCCGACACGGGGGCGTCGAAAGGTGGTTTGTTTGACGACAGCCATACGCTCAGCAAACTGATCGGCCGCCCAACGACATCACTGAGCGAGAGCGTCAGCGCTATCCTGTAATTGTTACAAACTGGTTATTTTTTGTGGCATCCCCTCGGGTCATCTCTGATAATGAAGCGATGACCCACGAGGAGACTCACCGTGCAAGGCGTACCGGAACAGTTCATTGATGAGAGAGACAGCGCGCGCTTTCGCCACCTGGCGCAATTGCCGGGCCTCGAACTCTATCACGCGCATATCTCAGACTACGCCTTTGAGCCCCACACCCACGAAGCCTTCGGGATCGGCACGATTGAAACCGGTGCCGAGCGCTTTCGCTATCGCGGTACGCAACACCTCGCCTCTGAAAAATCCGTTGTCACCATGAACCCGGACGAGATCCACACGGGGGAATCTGCCACCGAAGGTGGCTGGCGCTACCGGATGGTCTACATCGAACCCGATCTGCTGGAAGAGGTGACCGGCCTTCGCCAGTGGTGGTTTAGCGATGTTACGCGTTACGATCCGCAACGTTCAGTCCAGATTGGCCAGCTGATTTATGGCCTGTGGCATACGGACGACCCGCTGGCGCAAAAAGGGTTATTGCTGGATCTCATTGAGACCTTCCAGCCGCTGGCCCGCCACGCACCGGTGATACAGGAAGGCGCACACCGGTTCGCACGTGTGCGCGAATATCTGCATGACAACTATATGCATTCGCTGACCCTGGACGAGCTGGCGAATGTAGTGTCACTCAGCCCGTACCATTTTCAGCGCCAGTTCAAAGCCCACTTCCATGTTACGCCGCATCAAATGCTGATGGCGATCCGCCTGTGGCGCGCCAAAGCGTTCCTGACGCACGGTATGCCCGCCGCTGAAGTGGCCGCCGCCACCGGATTGACCGATCAGTCGCATTTGACCCGCGCCTTTACCCGCCGTTACGGCATCACCCCTGTGCGTTACCAGAAACAGGTGACCACGCGCTAATGCGCAACCTCATACAATACGGGCGCATGTTCCCCTTCTACACTGAGTGCAAAGTGAATCAATGTGGGTGGAAAAATGGTTAGCGGCGTGTTGTATGCCCTGCTTGCAGGTCTGATGTGGGGGTTAATTTTTGTCGGCCCTCTGATAGTACCAGAGTACCCGGCGGTACTGCAGTCGATGGGACGTTACCTGGCACTGGGGCTGATTGCACTGCCCTTAGCGTGGCTGGGGCGTGCGCGGCTGCGACAGCTCAGCCGCCAGGACTGGTTCGCTGCACTGGCGCTGACCATGATGGGTAACCTCATCTATTACTTCTGTCTGGCGAGTGCCATTCAGCGTACAGGGGCACCGGTTTCTACCATGATTATCGGTACATTACCGGTGGTGATCCCCGTGTTTGCGAACCTGCTCTATAGCCACCGCGATGGCAAACTGGCGTGGTCAAAAATGGTGCCAGCACTGGCATGCATCGCCGTGGGACTGGCGTGTGTGAATATTGCCGAACTGCGCCACGGGCAGACGGATTTCAACCTCTGGCGCTACGGGTCTGGCATCATGCTGGCGTGTGTTTCCGTGGTGTGCTGGGCGTGGTATGCCCTGCGCAACGCTCGCTGGCTGCGGGAAAACCCGGATAAACATCCAATGATGTGGGCGACGGCACAGGCACTGGTCACGCTGCCGGTGTCACTGGTGGGATATGTGGGGGCGTGCATCTGGTTAGGTCAGCAGCAACCAGAATTTACCCTGCCCTTCGGGCCTCGACCGTGGATATTCATCGGCTTAATGGTTGCCATCGCCGTGCTGTGTTCCTGGGTGGGCGCGCTGTGCTGGAATATCGCCAGCCAGAAGCTGCCGACGGTGATCTTAGGGCCGCTGATTGTCTTCGAAACCCTGGCCGGATTACTTTATACCTTCCTGATGCGCCAGAGTGTACCGCCACTCCTCACGGCCTGCGGGATCTTGTTGCTTGTGGCCGGGGTAGTGATTGCGGTGAGAGCGAAGCCGGAAAAACCGAGGGTTGTTCCGGCCTCTGAGGTGTGAGTATTGCCCGGTGGCGGTTACGCCTTACCGGGCAAAGCGTTAGAACGTTTCCCAGTTTGCTTCTGAAGCGGTGACAGCAGGTTGTGCTTTTGGCACATATGTTTTCACCGGAGCCGCTTTTGCTGCCTGGTTGCGGGTAATCTTAAACACCGCCACCGCTTCGTTCAGGCGCGCAGCCTGATCTTCCAGCGCCGCCGCCGCCGCGGCAGATTCTTCCACCAGCGAGGCGTTTTGCTGGGTCACGCGATCCATCTCCGCCACAGCCTGGCCGACCTGATCAATACCGCGACTCTGCTCGTCAGAGGCGGAGGCGATTTCACCCATGATGTCAGTAACACGCGTGACCGCATTGACGATTTCCTCCATCGTCGCCCCGGCTTCATTCACCAGTTGAGAGCCCGCATTCACGCGCTCGCCGGAATCATCGATCAGCGCTTTGATCTCTTTCGCCGCCTGGGCGCTGCGCTGGGCCAGAGTACGAACTTCCCCCGCCACCACCGCAAAGCCGCGACCCTGTTCGCCTGCACGTGCAGCTTCAACCGCCGCGTTCAGCGCCAGGATGTTGGTCTGGAAGGCAATACCGTCGATCACGTTGGTAATTTGGGCAATTTTGCTGGAACTGGTAGCGATTTCATCCATCGTGCGCACCACGCCTTCCACCACATGACCGCCCTTCTTCGCTGTTGAAGAGGCATCCAGCGCAAGGCGGGAGGCCTGACGCGCATTATCGGCGTTTTGCTTCACGGTCGCCGTTAACTGTTCCATGCTGGCGGCGGTTTCTTCCAGAGAGGCTGCCTGCTGTTCAGTACGGGACGACAAATCGTTACTGCCCGCAGAAATTTCCCCCGCACCGGTATAAATGGTATCCGCACCCTCACGCACCACGCCAACCGTGTTCGACAGCGCTTTTTGCATCTCCTGGACGTTATGTGCCAGCAGCGCCATCTCGTTTTTACCACTGGCGTCGATCGGCTGAGTCAGATCACCCGACGCAATGGCACGAATATGGCTGATGACATCCTGCAGCGGCAGCAGCAGAACGCGGCGCATCGCAATCCAGCTGAAAATAATGACGACAATCACCAGAAGCATAACCGCAGAGAGGATCCACAGAATACGCGTGTAGTTGCTCTCATTATCCTGAAGCCCTTTGTCCGTCAGTACAACCTGCGCTTCACGCCATTCACGGTACACGCTCTGCATTGCGTTCTGCTTCTGCTCCGCATTCTGTTTGAACATACCCTCCAGATCGCCCTGTGCCAGTAAAGCGTTCATTTGCGTAAGCGTTGCGGAATAAATGCGGTACTGCTCTTCCAGGCGATTCGTCAGGTTGTCGTCCAGACCCGGGGTATTAGGCAATGCATAGTATTTGTCGTAGTGATTCTGTGCATCTGCCAGCAGCTTTTTTGCGGTAGTCACCAGCTCATTCAGCTGCCCGCCGTTAATCTGGGATGCCATGCTGCTTTGCAGGCGCAGCATGCCGCGGTTCAGGGTGACGCGAGCCTGGTTCAGGCTGATCCATGCATCGGTAAACTCCGCCACGTTTTTGCCCGAAAGCTGCGAGACGGCGAAGTTGTCTTTGTCGTTATTCAGCGCATTAATAAAAATGCCAGCAGAGATCAATTGCATGATGCCAAGCACAAGCAGCACCGAAACCAGAAGAGTAATCACTTTTATACGTTTAAACATGCGTAGCCTTTTATATGCGGGATATTGTCTGACGTGTATCTATCGGCAGGCGCGGCGGGTTGTTTACTGCTTATCCACCTTTAAAAACTTTCGAAAGAAATTTTCCAAATCCATTCAGCAGGTTAATACACAAGATTTTTTTCGTGACCTACATCTCATTTTCAACTTTGCCCCTAAAGGGTTATAGTATCGCCACAAAGATGCATTTAAAATGCATCTTATATTATTGATGATGAGGTAACTGCTATGGCCTTCCGCGACCAACCACTCGGCGAGCTGGCGCTCTCCATCCCTCGCGCTTCGGCGCTGTTCCGTAAATACGATATAGACTACTGCTGCGGCGGTAAGCAAACTCTGGCGCGTGCGGCCTCGCGCAAAGAGCTGGATGTAGAGGTTATTGAAGCGGAGCTGGCACAGCTGGCCGCACAGCCCATTGAAAAAGACTGGCGCGCCGCACCACTTACCGAAATCATCGACCATATCATCGTGCGTTACCATGATCGTCACCGCGAACAGTTACCAGAGCTTATCCTGCAGGCGACCAAAGTTGAGCGCGTGCATGCCGACAAGCCTTCGGTGCCACGCGGTCTGGCGAAATATCTGACCATGCTGCACGAAGAACTTTCCAGCCATATGATGAAAGAAGAGCAGATCCTCTTCCCGATGATTAAACAGGGCATGGGCAGCCAGGCAATGGGGCCTATTAGCGTGATGGAAAGCGAACATGATGATGCGGGTGAACTGCTGGAAGTGATCAAACACACCACCAACAACGCCACACCGCCGCCGGAAGCGTGTACGACGTGGAAAGCGATGTACAACGGTATTAACGAGATGATTGACGACCTGATGGAACACATCAGTCTTGAGAACAACGTTCTGTTCCCGCGTGCATTAGCCGGAGAGTAACAAAAAGGCCCGGTAGCGATTACGCTTACCGGGCCTGTAACGTTTTCAAACGTATTAACGCACACCCGCCATACGTTTCTTACCGATAAACAGCCAGCCCAGACCCAGTGCGATGAACCACAGTGGCGTGACGAGCAGCGCCTGACGAGTGTCATCTTCCAGCGTCAACAGAACCAGTACGAACACGAAGAACGCCATACACACCCAGCACATCAGCTTGCCCAATGGCATCTTGTAGATCGATTTTTCATGCAGATGTGGACGCTGTTTGCGGTACACCAGGTACGAGCACAGGATGATAGTCCAGACAAACATGAACAGGATCGCAGACACCGTGGTGATCATGGTGAAGGCACCGATCACGCTCGGGTTCACGTAGAGCATTACCACACCGCCCAACAGGCACATGCAGGAGAAGGTTAACCCTTTCGCCGGTACCGCGCGCTTAGACAGTTTGGCGAACGCGCTCGGCGCAACGCCTTCCTGTGCCAGCCCAAACAGCATGCGGCTGGTAGAGAAAACACCGCTGTTCGCGGAAGAGGCAGCAGACGTCAGCACCACGAAGTTAATCAGGCTCGCTGCTGCTGGCAGCCCCACCAGAACGAACAGCTCGACGAACGGGCTCTTGGTTGGCACGACGGAGCTCCACGGCGTCACGGACATAATGATGACCAGCGCGAAGACGTAGAACATGATGATACGAACCGGAATAGAGTTGATTGCACGCGGCAGAGACTTCTCTGGATCCTTGGTTTCCGCAGCGGTAGTACCTACCAGCTCAATTCCCACAAAGGCAAATACTGCAATCTGGAACCCGGCAAAGAATCCGCTGATGCCTTTCGGGAACCAGCCACCGTCATTCCACAGATGGGTAAACGAGGCCTGAACGCCCGTTGGCGACTGGAAATGCGTGAGAATCATCACCAGCCCCACCACAATGAGCCCCACAATCGCCACGATTTTGATCATCGCGAACCAGAACTCCATCTCACCGAACATTTTCACGGTGGCAAGGTTCAGGCTCAGCAGCAGAACGATAACGGCCAGCGAGGCCACCCAGTCCGACAAACCGGGGAACCAGAACTGCGCATAGGCGGTAATCGCGACGACATCCGCCATACCGGTTACCACCCAGCAGAACCAGTATGTCCAGCCGGTAAAATAGCCCGCCCAGGGGCCGAGCAGATCGGAAGCGAAGTCGCTGAAGGACTTGTATTCGAGGTTCGAGAGCAGCAATTCACCCATTGCACGCATCACGAAAAAGAGCATAAAGCCGATGATCATATAAACGAAAATGATCGACGGCCCGGCAAGGCTAATGGTTTTACCCGATCCCATAAACAGCCCGGTACCGATGGCACCACCAATGGCAATAAGCTGAATATGACGGTTTGTGAGATTGCGCCGTAGCGACTGTTCAGACGACGCCTCTTCAACGGCGGCGACTTTGATCTGATCTACCATGTGATATTTTCCTGTTTATGCCTGTCTGTGTTGTTAAGGCTCTTCTGGCCTTTAAATACGTCAAAAGATGACGGTTCCCATGAAAGGACTCATCGATATTAGGTAAGAATCGGCGGGATGAATACTATGATTTGAATATTATGTTAATAATATGTTTAAAGTGAGTGTCATATCACTCATACAACGCGAAACAGCTCACAAAAATACACGCAACATATACATTTGCAAGATAAAATGTTGATTCAGGTGTAACTATAGGTTTTCTCACTATTTTCCCCTCCCGCACAGGGAGAGGAAAATAGTATGTCGATTACAGGATTTCCAGCAATTCGACTTCAAACACCAGGGTGCTGAATGGTGGGATGGACGCGCCCGCGCCACGCTCGCCATAGGCCAGGTTCTGCGGGATAGTCAGTTCCCATTTGGAACCCACTGGCATCAGGGTCAGCGCTTCGATCCAGCCAGCGATAACACCGTTAACCGGGAACTCAGCCGGTTCGCCACGCTGCACGGAGCTGTCAAATACAGTACCGTCGATAAGCTTACCGGTGTAGTGCACGCGAACATGGTCAGTACGTGCCGGGATAGTGCCGTCACCCTGGTTGATCACGCGGAACTGCAGGCCGGACTCGGTGCTGTTCACGCCTTCACGCTCACGGTTTTCTTCCAGGTATTTCACGCCTTCGGCAGCCATTTCTTCGAAACGCGCACGACGCACGGCGTCAGCACGTTCGTGGATTTCACGCAGCGCGCGATGCACAACATCAACCGGAACCGCCGGATGTTTGCCTTCCAGCGCGTCAGCGATACCCGCCACCAGCGCTTCCGGTAACAGGCCTTCCAGGCCGGATTCGCTCAGCTGCTGTCCTACCTGCAAGCCGATACCGTAGCTTGCCTGCGCTTCGATAGTGTCAAAAGTCGGGGTGGTCATGGGTTTTCCTTCCATCACATTTAAAGTAGCGGGCAGCATAGCAGCCATGCCCTTATGGGTAAAACTTTGTCTGAAGTAAAGGTGACAAACTGCGACGAAACAGAAACAATAGAGCCAGTCAGGATTTTCCCAAATATGTGTCACGAAAGCTGGCTTTGTTACGCCCATCAGGCAGTTAGCAAACTACACTTCTCAGGACAGGATAAAAAAGACGCGGAGCAGGAGGAAAGCCATGCCCGGGCGATTTGAACTGAAACCTACCCTGGCGAAAATCTGGTATGCGCCAGATCATTTTCGCATCATGGATCCGCTACCGTCCCTGCATCGCAGAGGCATTATCATCGGAGCGCTGCTGATGATCATTGGCTTCTTGCTTCCTACCGGCGGTGAGGATACGGGCACCACAACGGTGACCCGTAATGCACAGTTGGATCTCCAGTCGCAAACGCGACCACAGCCTGATGCTCAACCTATGCAGACTCAGCTGGTTACGCCATCTAACGATCCGGGCCAGGTCGCGCCAGTTGAACCAGAGCCGGTTCAGGATGAGCAGCCGCAGGAACAGGCCGCAACCCCTTCAGAACCTCAACAAACGCGGCAACCCACCGGAATTGAGCAACAGTGGCGCACCTATCGCGTAGAGCCGGGTAAAACCCTCGCGCAACTGTTCCGCGACCATAATCTGCCACCGACCGATGTCTATGCGATGGCACAGGTTGAAGGTACAGGTAAGCCGCTCAGCAATCTGCAAAACGGCCAGATGGTGCAGATTCGTCAGAACGCCAGCGGTGTGGTGACGGGCCTGACCATTGATGCCGGAAACGGCCAGCAGGTGCTCTTTACGCGTCAGAACGACGGAAGTTTTATCCGGGTGCGTTAGTTGCCGTAGGCCGGGCAAGCGTCAGCGCCGCCCGGCAATGCCCCACTCAGTGGCTCCGCTTATTCACCCACCAAATCCCCGAACACACCAGCACCAGCGCAACGGCATATTTTATCTCCAGGATATTTTCGCCAAGAAAAATGGCAGACAGCACCGTTCCCGCAACCGGTATCACGAAGTTAAACGGTGCGATCATACTGACGCGGTTGACTTTGAGTAGCATGCTCCACAACGCGAAGGCCACAGATGAGAGCAACGTCAGATATCCCAGTACCGCCAGCGCGTTGACGCTATGCAGCACCAGCGTGCCCCCCGTGACATAGCCACCTGCCACCAGCATCGCCCCGCCGATAGCCAGCTGCCATCCGGTCATCACCATGGGGTCGACCGTCTGAGAGATGCGTTTTCCGTAAAGCGTGGCAGCAGAGAGGATAAATGCCGCCAGCATCACAAACCCGTCGCCATTCCAGACAAAGTGGAACTCGCTTAGCCCACTGTGGAAGTTCACCAGCATCACTCCGGCAAACCCCAGAATACAACCCAGCGTTTTGTTATAGCTAAGCTTGTCGTTGTGATAGATAAAGTGTGCCAGCAGTACGCTGAAGAAAGTCCCGGTGGCATTCATGATCGAACCATTGACACCCGTGGTGTAGGCCAGCCCGATATAAAAGAAAGTGTATTGAATGGTCGTCTGCGTCAGACCCAGGACAGTCAGTTGCCCAAACTGAGCGGGTGTTAATCGGGCGATGGGTTTGCGCTGTGCTAATGCAAAGAGGAGTAACAACACACCCGCAAACAGAAAACGGTAGCCAGCAAACACCACTTTCGACGGGATATCATCAGTCGCAATCTGGAAGAGTTCATAACCGTTTTTAATGGCCGGGTAGGAGCTACCCCAAAGCAGACAGCAGAGCGTGGCGCAGGCATAGGCCACATTGCGACGGGCAAACACGGGCGTGGGCAGAACAGTTTCCATGACAAATCTCATAAATAAAATTGCGTTTCAATTTATTATCAGAGAAGGAGCCTGGAATAGCTACCATACAAGCAAGAAAACGTGTCTGGTACCGTTAAAAAGCAAAACGCCGGCACAAGGCCGGCGCTTCGACGTGAGCAGAGTAAAAATTACTCAGCTACAACGTTAACAACCAGTTTAGCGAACACTTCGCCGTGAACCTGGAAGTCAACTTCGTGCTCACCAGTGGTACGCAGAACGCCGTTCGGCAGACGAACTTCGCTCTTAGCCACTTTAACGCCAGCAGCAGTTACTGCATCAGCGATATCGCGGGTACCGATGGAACCGAACAGTTTACCTTCGTCGCCAGATTTGGACGCGATGGTAACGGTGCCCAGTGCGTTGATTGACTCAGCGCGAGCGTTAGCAGCCGCCAGAACGTCAGCCAGTTTGGCTTCCAGTTCAGCGCGACGTGCTTCGAAAAACTCTACGTTTTTCTTGGTAGCTGGAACAGCTTTACCCTGTGGAACCAGGAAGTTACGAGCGTAACCCGCTTTAACGTTTACCTGATCACCCAGGCTGCCCAGGTTTGCTACTTTATCAAGCAGAATAACTTGCATTACCTTATCCTCTTAAAGTCGTATTAATGGACCGTGCCCGATTACTGATGACGATCAGTGTACGGCAGCAGGGACAGGTAGCGAGCGCGTTTGATAGCGCGAGCCAGCTGACGCTGGTATTTTGCACGAGTACCGGTGATACGGCTTGGGACAATCTTACCGCTTTCGGTGATGTAGTTTTTCAGCGTTGCGATATCTTTATAGTCGATCTCTTGAACGCCTTCCGCGGTGAAACGGCAGAACTTGCGACGACGGAAATAACGTGCCATATGGCTAGTCTCCAGAATCTATCAAATCAATCTGCTCGGCATGCAGAACCATTTTGCTCAGGCCGTTCTTTGCCTTGTGGCAAGAGATGAACCCCTGAACGATGACTGCACTACCGACCGTTATACTGTGAGTAATGGCCTGGTTTTCGTGTCCGCTAATAATAACGGGCATTTGGCACCACGCCTGCCGGTGAAACCCGGCTTCCTCTTGCACAGAACGATGCTCAAGCACGAACTGGCAATGCGGAATTCCTGATGGACTGACCTTTCGAAGGGGGGTCCTGCACACGGTGCCGGACAACACCAGACGGTTGGTCATCAGAAATTACTCTTCAGAATCCCCAGCATCAGAATCATCTGCGGTTTCGTTTGCGAAATCATCGCGACGCTCACGGCGCTCGTCTTTCGCTTTAACCATCGGAGATGCTTCGGTCACTGCGTGTTTGGTACGCATAACCATGCTGCGGATAACGGCATCGTTGAAGCGGAAGTTAGTTTCCAGCTCATCGATCACTTCCTGCGGAGCTTCAACGTTCAGCAGAACGTAGTGAGCTTTGTGCAGTTTGTTAATCGGATAAGCCAGCTGACGGCGGCCCCAGTCTTCCAGACGGTGGATCGTGCCCGCTGCTGCAGTGATTGCACCAGTGTAGCGCTCGATCATACCCGGAACCTGTTCGCTCTGGTCAGGATGGACCATAAAAACGATTTCGTAATGACGCATCGAATTGCTCCTTACGGATTATTCAGCCTCCTGTCTGGGTCAGCCGAGGCCCGGGGAGGCAAGGAACGTGTTAAAGGTCGGCTGAAAAATTGACGCGTCATAATACTTGCGTGTCCCTGGAAACTCAAGCTGATTGCGCAAAAAATTCGCACAAAGCGCAAAGAGACCCTAACTGGATGATTTAAAATTAATCACATCAGGAAGCGTTGTTTTTTTGAACAACTGCATCAGAAATGGTCACTTATCCGCATCTGATAAGCGATTACACTTTAATCAGAGCCCATCTGAAGAAAAAAGGAGAGCAATAAACCGTCACACAGCACGCAGTCGTGGAGCGTATATCATGAAAAAAATCGCAATCGCCATTATGGCTGCGCTATTGCTCAGTGCAAACGCAATGGCAGCCATCAAGATAGACGGCCGACAGGCCAGAAACATGGATGATGTGCAAAGCTTAGGCGTAATCTACATCAATCATAATTTCGCCACTGAAAGTGAAGCAGATCAGGCAATTAATGAAGAAACCGATGCGCAGGGTGCAACATACTATCACGTCATACTGATGCGTGAGCCCGGCAGCAACGGCAATATGCACGCCAGTGCAGATATTTACCGATAACGCTTTAACGCTAGCACCAGGAAAGCCAACAAAGAGAATATAGCCATAGTTTGACTTGCCCCCTGCCCGGGGGCTTTTTTTTTGCGAATGGCTCTGAAATACCACCGGTTACAACTGTTTTGGTATTCCAGAGCACTTATTCACTTCTGCCCGTAGTAGGCATTTGGACCATGCTTACGCATGAAATGCTTGTTCATCAGGTAATCATCAATCCCCTGAAGATGTGGGTTAATACCGCGGGCAATCCACGCCATTCGTGCCACTTCCTCCATGACGACCGCATTATGTACGGCGTCATGAGCATCTTTTCCCCAGGCGAACGGGCCGTGCTGATACACCACAATGCCCGGCGTATGCAGCGGCTCACGTTCAGCCAGCGTTTCGATAATGACCTTACCGGTGTTGAGCTCGTACTCACCTTCCACTTCCGCCTGCACTAGCGCGCGCGTGCAGGGAATATCACCAAAGAAGTAGTCCGCATGCGTTGTTCCCAGTGCCGGGATCGCCAGCCCTGCCTGCGCCCAGGCAGTGGCATGCGTGGAGTGGGTATGCACAACACCGCCAAGCGACGGATAACGCCGGTACAGCGCCAGATGGGTGGCCGTATCGGAAGAAGGACGCCAGTTACCGTCAACAACATTACCTTCGAGATCCAGCACCACCATATCGTCGACTGTCATGGTCTCGTACGCCACGCCACTGGGCTTAATCACAACCCGCCCCTGCTCACGATCGATAGCGCTGACGTTGCCCCAGGTGAACGTCACCAGACCATAGCGGGGAAGATCCATATTGGCCTCAAACACCTGCTGCTTAAGCTGTCGCATCTTCGGCCTCCATCAACCCTGCCCGCGCCATACGCTCGCGCACCCAGTCCCGTGCTTTCGCCACTTCACCTGCCGGGTCGTCCGACGTTTCGCTCCACATCTCAATCAGGTAAGGCCCGCAATAACCGGTCTGTTTGAGCGTCTGGAAGCACCGTTCGAAATCCACCACCCCGGTGCCGAACGGAACATTTTTGAAAACGCCAGGACGCGTATCTTTGACGTGTACCGCCACGATATGCCCGATACCCGCCTGAAGCTCCATCTGTACGTCATTATCCCATGCCGACAGGTTGCCGATATCAGGGTAAAGCTGGAACCACGGGTTATTCAGGTAATGGGCATAACCCAGAGCCTTGCTGATAGAGTTCATTAACGGGTAATCCATAATCTCCATCGCCAGCGTCACCTGCGCGCGGCTGGCCATGTCGACGCTCTCTTTCAGGCCGTCGCGAAAACGTCGACGCGTCTCATCGTTGGCTTCCTGGTAATAAACGTCATACCCGGCAAGCTGGATCACACGGATACCGACATCCTGCGCAAAGCGAATGGCTTTACGCATAATCTCCAGCCCCTGAGCCCGCACGGCATCATCTTCACTCCCGAGAGGAAAACGACGGTGGGCGCTGAGGCACATGGAAGGAACACGCACGCCCGTTTCAGCAACAGCGCTCACCAGTGCCAGACGCTGTTCACGGCTCCAGTCGAGCCGAGAGAGACGATCGTCCGTCTCATCTACGGACATTTCGACAAAGTCGAAACCCAGCTGTTTTGCCAGCTGCAGCCGCGCCAGCCAACATTCCCCCGCAGGGAGTGCCTTTTCATAGATGCCAAGCGGGACCTGTTTTGACAACATACCCGCTCCTTAGCCCCAAAGCTGAGCGATTGAGCGTTTGAACTGACGCGCCGCCTCTACCGGAGACGCGGCATCACGGATGCTACGACCGGCAATAAACACGTGAATGGGAATGCCTTTGAACAGCGGCAGATCTTCCAGCGCCAGCCCCCCCGTTACGGTGACTTTGAAGCCCATATCGGCCAGACGTTTGATGGCGCTGATATCTGCTTCTCCCCACGCAACACCGGCGGCCTGCGCATCGCGGCTACGGTGGTACACCACCTGCTGGATACCCGCATCGCGCCACTCCTGTGCCTGTTCCCAGGTCCAGAAGCCGGTCAGTTCAATCTGGACGTCACCATTGAACTCTTTTGCCACATCCAGTGCGCCTTTGGCGGTGTTGATATCCGCACAGCAAATCACGGTGACCCAGTCAGCATTGGCTTCAAAGCACATACGAGAGAGGATTTTGCCCGCGTCAGCAATTTTGGCATCCGCCAGCACGATTTTGTGCGGATAAAGCGCTTTCAGATCGCGCACAGCGCGCACGCCTTCACCCACGCAGAGGATGGTACCCACTTCAATAATATCGACTTCTTCCGCAATCAGGCGGGTGGTTTCGTAAGCGTGAGACAGCGTCTGGTTATCCAGTGCAACCTGCAACATTGGTAATGACATTTTCAATTCCTCTTAAACTGCCGCCGCAGTGGCGTTATCAATTAAATCCAGCACGTCCTGCGCGGTACGGCAGGCACGTAAACGGTCAAAATTGGCTTCATCATCAAACAGATTGACGATCTGCATGATGCCCACCTCCTGGTGGGTATTGGCATCGACGGCGGCCATCGTGATGAGGATGTCGACCGGATCGTTATCTTCGTGGTTGAACACCAGGGGCGTTTTCAGCGTCACCAGGGCGAAGCCCGTTTTTTTGACGCCCTCTTCCGGGCGGCCATGCGGCATTGCCAGGCCCGGTGCAATCACAAAGTAAGGGCCATGCTGCGCAACGCCATCAAGAATGGCCTGGTAATAACGCGGCTCGACAACGTCAGCCTTAACCAGCAGATCCACGCTCAGTTTTACCGCTTCCTGCCAGGTGCTGGCCTCTGCCTGTAAAAGGATGGAGTTATTGTCTGCCAGCGAATCACGTAGTTTCATATGGCGTCCTTACTTCACGTCTTGTGGGAAGTGTTCTTTGATCACTTCCAGCAGTTTTGGACCAAAATCCGCTGGCGATAGCATGTTGCGCACACCCACGACATATTTATTGCCCGTCACGGTGATCTCACCGGCGATATGAGTAGAGGCGATGATGATATCTGCGCCGTTCAGTTCACTTTTGTATTCACCCACTGCGCAGCTGTTCACCGTGTGGTCAATGTTTGACTGGGTTAAAAACTGATCCACTTTCATTTTCATGATCATGGAGCTTCCTTGCCCATTGCCACACACAGCCAGAATACGTACGGTCATAATCAACACTCCTTAGTGAGCAGAAACTTCTGCTGTTTGTTTTTCTGCATCTTCTTCGGCTCGCAGCGCGCGACCGGCGAAGAACATATAAGCCAGGGCAATCAGGATAATGACGGCCATAAAGATCAGTCCGATGGAGACAAAGCCCTGCATCATCGGCGGTGCCAGAATTGACCAGTCAGCCATGCCCATCCAGGCACTCATGCCCGTGAGCTTAACCGCCCATACGCAGCCGAAGATTTCAATCATCCCCATCACCAGACAAATCTTGAGTGCCGCACGCCAGCCACCAAAGTGGTTAGCAAAGACACCAATGGTGGCGTTGGAGAAGAACATCGGGATAAAGCCAGGAATAATCAGAATGGAAGAGCCGCAGCCCACCAGGATGCCAACCGCAATCAGCTGACCGATAGTGCCCCACATAAAGCCCCAGACCACGGCGTTTGGTGCAAAGCTATAAATCGCCGCACAGTCAATGGCCAGTACGGCACCGGGAATCAGGCGTTGAGAAATACCGTTGAAGGCTTCGGACAGTTCGGCAACGAACATGCGCACTCCCTGGGTGATGATGAAAATCGCCACCGCGAAGGAGAAGCCGGTCTGCAGGATATAGATAGTCCAGTGGGTTTTACCCGCCATCGCCTGCACCACGTCAATGCCGAAGGAGAGCAGAATGGCACCGAAGAAGAGGGTCATGACAATCGCCGTTGAGACGATGTTGTCGTGGAAGATATTCAGCCAGCCAGGTAGCTTAAGATCTTCAACACTCTCTTCTTTCTTACCCAGATATGGCGCAACTTTATAGGCAATCCAGGAAGCAAACTGTTGCTGATGGCCGATGGAGAAGCCGCAGCCGTCGGTCACGTCCTGCGTTGGCTTGTACATCATGTTGGAGGTGATCCCCCAGTAGAGCGACACCAGCACCGCAGTGCAGATAATCGTGGTCCACATTGGGTAGCCGAAGATATAGAAAGAAACCGCAATCAGCCCCGCCTGCTGGAACATAATGTGGCCGGTCAGCATGATGGTTCGAATGCCGGTAATCCGACGTAGCAGAACGTAAATGATGTTCAGCGCCAACGCCAGCAGGACGGCGTACCCCACCCAGCTATAGGCATCTCCCATACGATCGATGGTGGCCATCATGGATGCATAGGTGTCAGAGATCGCGCCGTTGATGCCATACACTTCCGACATTTTGGCGACCACTGGCTTAAACGTGCCGGTCAGAATGCCTGAACCTGCCTGCAACAACATGAAACCAATGATGGTTTTGATCGTGCCTTTGATAATAACGCTGACGCTCTTACGCAGCAGGATGTAACCCAGACACGTCACAATACCCAGCAAAAGCGGGGCGTTAGTCATTACCTGATTAAAGAACACGGTAAAGACGTTGTAGAGGATCTCCATAACTCTCTCCAGAAATGAGAACACGAGGGGCAATCCCTGTGTGGTTGGTGCCATCACTCTATTAATCACAAATAATCACCACAAGATTGCATTTGATTATTTGTGACGTATCACGCAAATTATTTCCATATTGTTAGTAATGATTTTCACTACCGCATAAAAACAATAAATTATTCTATATAATTCATTTAGTTAATACTTTATAGCCGTAAGTCTAACAAGGTTTATGCAGATTTTCCGTGAGGTTAGCAGGGTAAAATTACGCAATTTACCCATTGAAAACCCGATAAAATGGTGACAGCATTGAATCACAACAAATCACAATGTGATTACTTTTGATTAAAACCAGGAGTCAAACGATGAGTAAAGTGAACACCATCACCCGTGAATCATGGATTCTGAGCACCTTCCCGGAATGGGGTAGCTGGCTGAATGAAGAGATTGAGCAGGAACAGGTCGCTCCTGGCACCTTTGCAATGTGGTGGCTGGGTTGTACGGGGATCTGGCTGAAATCAGAAGGTGGCGCGAATATTTGCGTCGATTTCTGGTGCGGAACGGGCAAACAGAGCCACGGCAATCCGTTGATGAAAAAAGGCCATCAGATGCAGCGTATGGCGGGCGTTGAAAAACTTCAGCCCAACCTGCGTACCACGCCATTTGTCCTTGATCCCTTTGCCATTCGTCAGATTGATGCCGTGCTGTCTACCCACGATCACAACGATCACATTGATGTAAACGTGGCAGCAGCCGTCATGCAAAACTGCGCTGACGATGTACCGTTCATTGGGCCGCAGACCTGCGTCGATTTATGGATCGGTTGGGGTGTACCAAAAGAGCGTTGCATTGTGATGAAACCAGGCGACGTAGTGAAAATCAAAGACATTGAAATCCACGCGCTGGATGCCTTTGACCGTACCGCACTGATTACCCTGCCTGCCGACCAGAAAGCCGCTGGCGTGCTGCCAGATGGGATGGACGAACGTGCGGTGAACTACCTGTTCAAAACGCCTGGTGGTTCCCTGTACCACAGCGGCGACTCTCACTACTCCAACTACTACGCGAAGCACGGTAACGAGCATCAGATCGACGTGGCGCTGGGCTCCTACGGCGAGAACCCGCGCGGCATTACGGACAAGATGACCAGCGCCGATATGCTGCGCATGGCGGAAGCGCTGAACACCAAAGTCGTGATCCCGTTCCACCACGATATCTGGTCAAACTTCCAGGCCGATCCACAGGAAATCCGCGTACTGTGGGAGATGAAAAAAGACCGCCTGAAGTATGGCTTCAAGCCGTTTATCTGGCAGGTGGGGGGCAAGTTCACCTGGCCGCTGGATAAGGACAATCTCGAGTACCACTACCCTCGGGGCTTCGATGATTGCTTCACCATTGAGCCAGACCTGCCGTTCAAGTCATTCCTCTGATTGTGAAGCCAAATCGCCAGACCTGAGTGTCTGGCGATTTCATATTTATTTTAGTAATCTCACGCTATTTCAAATATCATCTTTTCAAATCAATTCTTATCGGAATAGCTCATGACGGAAGCGCAACGGCATCAAATTTTACTGGAACTCCTGGCGCAAACAGGGTTTGTCACCGTCGAGAAAGTGATCGAACGTTTAGGGATCTCCCCGGCGACGGCACGGCGGGATATCAACAAGCTGGATGAAAGCGGCAAACTGAAAAAAGTCCGCAACGGCGCGGAAGCCATCAGCCAGCAGCGCCCCCGCTGGACGCCGATGAACATCCATCAGGCACAAAACCACGATGAAAAAGTGCGGATTGCCAGAGCCGCCTCACAGCTGGTGAATCCCGGTGAGAGCGTGGTCATCAACTGCGGCTCCACGGCGTTTCTTCTGGGCCGGGAGATGTGTGGGAAGCCGGTGCAAATCATCACCAATTATTTGCCACTCGCCAACTATCTCATCGACCAGGAACATGAAAGCGTGGTGATTATGGGGGGGCAGTACAATAAGAGCCAGTCCATCACCCTCAGCCCGCAGGACAGCGAAAACAGCCTCTATGCCGGGCACTGGATGTTTACCAGCGGTAAAGGTCTGACCGCTGATGGGTTGTATAAAACCGATATGCTGACCGCAATGGCGGAACAAAATATGCTCAACGTGGTGGGCAAGCTCGTTGTGCTGGTAGACAGCAGCAAAGTAGGTGAACGCGCAGGCATGCTGTTCAGCCGGGCTGAACAGATAGACATGGTAATCACCGGCAAAAATGCCAACCCGGAGATCCTCCAGAAGCTGGAAGCCCAGGGTGTCACTGTTCTGCGCGTTTAAAGGTGCTGGCGAAAAAAGTCGACGGTGGCATCCAGCGCCGTCGGCGTAATACGATGCCGAACCCCAGTTTCCCACAGGCAGGTCAGATTGCCGTCCAGACCTTCGCGTTGTAGCGCCTGCTGTAAACGGAAGGTTTCGACAGCGGGAACCACATCGTCTGCGCCACCATGCCACAACAGTAATGGACGTTCAGCCAGGCGCGGTAATGCCCGGGTGACGTCCCACTCCGCCAGTGATGCCAGCAAGGCTTCAGTACCGTCCTGCACTGGTGGTGGAAACAACGTCTGTGACAGTGAGGTGAAATAGCCCGACCCCATCAGGCAGGCCACGGATTTCACTTCGGGGTGATGCGTCATGATCCCAAGCGCTGTCATCCCGCCCATCGAAGCCCCGGCCACTGCCAGACGATCGTCGGCCACCAGACCGGCCTGATAAAGTGCATCACGCAACCCGGCAAACTCGGTCAGACTACCGTAAAGGATTGGCCAGAACTGCCCCAGCCGTGCCTGCTCATCGCCCGTAAACCGCGCACCGTGGTCAGGAGCATCCGGCATGACGACACGAAACCCAGCCTGTGCCAACGCCACCGCAAAATAGCTATAGACCAGCTTTGATGAAGTAAACCCATGATAAAAAACCACAACAGGTAGCGGTTGCTCACTTTTCCCTGCCGGTATTGCGTGTAATATTTCATGGTCACCGAGGCGGCGTGTTTCAAGTTCAATCATTGTCGATCCTGTGCTAATGAATGATTCATAATGTTGAGAACTGGGTTACGCTTTCACGATATTTTCATTCGAAATTTACGCCCCAGATAACACTTCGGGAACATTCCCCTAAAACTAAATTCACAGACAACTACACTATGTCTATCAGGAAACGAGATATGGTTATGCACAGGCTTGCTGCTTTATTGCTGGTGTCTCTGCTCGGTGGCTGTAGTGCGCTGCAGGGAACGCCACAACCCGCTCCCCCTGTAGCCGATCACCCGCAGGAAATTCGTCGTAATCAGACGGAAGGATTACAACGTATGGGTACCGTCTCCGCGCTGGTTCGCGGTTCCCCGGATGACGCGGAAGAAGCAATTGAAGCACAAGCCGTCGCCGCCAAAGCAGATTATTACGTCATCATTATGATCGACGAAACCATCATTACGGGACAGTGGTACTCACAGGCAATTTTGTACCGTAAGTGAAGGTCATAATTTGAACGACATTTACACTGCTTTGCGTCCATAGACATTTTCCTGTCCACAATAAACTCCATGCCCGCAACAATGGAAGTGAGTTTATTTGCAAAGGAGTGCCCGGCGGATACCGGAGACATGTGAAATGGAGCTGACGATGAAACGAACTCTTGCTTTGACCTCTTTGTTGCTCTCAGCTGGCCTTGTGAGCACAACCGCACAATCAGCTGAATTCGCCAGTGCTGATTGCGTGACTGGCCTGAATGAAATTGGCCTCATCTCCGTCAATAATATTTCGGGGAGCCCGCAAGACGTTGAACGTGTCGTTGCATTAAAAGCTGATGAACAGGGCGCTTCCTGGTATCGCATCATCCAGATGCAGGAAGACAACCATGTCGACCATTGGCGGGTACAAGCCATCCTCTATGTTTAATTCCTCCAGATAAAAGCCACTTTTTGAGTGGCTTTTCGTATTTGTAAATCAAGAAAATCATCAACAACACGTGAGCCAGGTTGACGCTAGCCGACTCTGCCCGTGGCGCGTAACAACAGGTCATTTTGCACCTGTTCACTCATAAGCGAACCGCCACGGTTGTCCAGCATCATACGGCACCACGCCTGCGCCACTGGTGGTGATGCGTACCGCAGCATCTGGCTCCCGGCTCCCAGTAAAAAGATCTGCTGAGCGATCTCTCTGCCCTGTGCCTCCTGTGGTTTACGCAGTTTTTGCTGAAGCTGCCGCCAGCAGCGATCGAAGTGTCTGTCCTGTCCTTTTACCTGGGCAAAATCGTCAGTGAGCAGCTCAAGAATGCCCGGTTGCTTCGCCAGCACGCGCAGAACATCCAGACACATGATATTGCCTGAGCCTTCCCAGATACTGTTAACCGGCATCTCCCGGTACAAACGGGGAAGCTCACTCTCTTCGCAATAGCCGATCCCCCCCAACACCTCCATCGCTTCTGCCACAAAGGGGATCCCCGCTTTGCACACGCTGTATTTCGCCGCCGGGGTGAAAAGCCGCGCCCAGGCCGCCTCTTGTGCATCGGCGCGCTTATCCCACGCGCGGGCAAGGCGGAATAACAGTGCCGTTTGCCCCTCCAGCACCAGCGCCATACGGCTCAGTACATCGCGCATTAATGGCTGCTCGATAAGGTTCTTACCAAATGTCTGCCGCTGATGGGCATGGTACAGCGCCACGGATAGTGCCCGGCGCATCAATCCGTGGCTACCCAGCGCACAGTCGAACCGCGTGAGTCCCCCCATTTTGAGGATCTGCCGAACCCCTTCCCCCTCCTCCCCTAACAACCATCCGGAGGCATCAAGAAACTCCACTTCACTACTGGCGTTAGAGCGGTTACCCAGCTTATCTTTCAGACGCTCCAGGCGTACGGCGTTACGTTGCCCGTCAGGTAAAAAGCGCGGGACAAAAAAGCAGGACAACCCACCTTTCGCCTGCGCCAGCACCAGGTGTGCATCACTTTGCGGCACGGAGAAAAACCATTTATGCCCCACCAGCCGATAGCTGCCGTCACTGCACTTTTCCGCTTTGGTGGTATTGCTGAGCACATCCGAGCCGCCCTGCTTTTCCGTCATCCCCATACCAATCAACAGGCCACGCTTCTGCCCACCGGGAGAAAAATGTGGATCGTAACGATCGCTCAGTAATGGCGTGAGCCAGTGACGAAAATCGCCAGTCAGCGACTGTTGCAACAGCGGTGTGGCGGCAAAGGTCATGGTGATGGGGCAAAGCGTGCCTGCTTCCACCTGGGCGTGGAGCATAAAACGCGCAGCCCGGGCGACAAATGATCCCTTCCGCGCCTCCTCTTCCCACGCCAGGTTGTGTACCCGGTTGGCACAGAGACCTTGCATCAGCAAATGCCACGCCGGGTGAAAACGAACGTCGTCCAGCCTCTCCCCGGTGGCGTCATAACGTAGCAGCTCCGGCGGGTTGACGTTTGCCAGCCTGCCCAGCTCCAGTGACTCAGCCGTCCCTAACTGTTGCCCGATGCTGGCGAGAAGCTCAACATCCCAGCCAGCACCCTCACGTATCACCGCATCGCGCAGTGCGCAATCAGAGAGAAAAAGGTTGCTGTTCGAAAGCGGTACGGGTTGATTAAAAACGGTATGCGTCTGCCAGTGCATGCTGTGTCCCTCCTTCAGTGGCAATGAAGGTAAGTATGGACAGACCACGCTCACACTGCATGGGAGTGGAGTCACACGCTGGCGATCCCGCTGATATCATTCGTGAAATAGCTCACAGAACACAAGAATAAACTATTTCATACATTCCGTTTTGTTGAATAATTTATTCTTACTTTATTCTGCGAGGCACGTTATGCAACCTTCCCACCGTGCGCCGGATGCGCACAAGCGCGCGTTAATTGCTGGCTCCATTGGTAACTTCATCGAATGGTATGAGTTCGCGGTTTACGGTTTTCTGGCGACCGTCATTGCGAAAAACTTCTTCCAGCTCGAAGGGGAATCGGGGCTGACCAGCCTGATCCTCACCTACGCTTCGTTTGCCATCGCTTTCTTCTTTCGCCCGCTGGGCGCGGTGGTATTTGGCCGTATTGGCGACCGTATTGGCCGAAAACCTACCCTGATTATTGTGCTGGTGTTGATGACGCTGGCCACTGCCGCCATCGGCATGGTGCCGGTCTACGCCAGCATCGGTATTGCTGCACCGCTGATTATCACATTGCTTCGTATACTACAGGGGTTGTTTGCTGGGGGTGAATACGGGGGAGCCGTTTCGCTGATGACAGAGTTCGCACCACGCGGCAAGCGAGGGCTCTACGGAGCATGGCAGTCCTTCACCGTCGCGCTGGGACTGCTCGCGGGGGCTGGCGTGGTCGCGCTCCTTTCCACGCTGCTCACACCCGACGCTCTGCACGACTGGGGCTGGCGCATTCCGTTCTTCCTGGCAATCCCGATGGGGGTTGTTGCCCTGTGGTTACGAGTGAGCATGGAAGAGACACCAAGCTTTGTCCACCAGCAGGAAAAACCGGCCATCGCTCAGGCCGATACTGCCGCCACGCTCAAAGCCATCGTGATGGGGATTGGACGCGTGATGGTCTGGTCTGCCGCGGGTTATACCTATCTGGTGATTATGCCCACTTACCTGCAATCTGCATTACATACCGGATTCAACCAGGCGCTGTTGATTGCAGTAATTTCTAACATCGGTTTTGCACTCACCATTATGCCATCGGGGATCCTGAGTGACAGGATCGGACGCCGTACGGTGATGATTATCGCCACTGCATTACTGCTGATCCTCGCCCTGCCGCTGCTGAAAATTCTGCAGGCAGAGTCCAGCACGCTGGCGGTGAAAGCGCTCGTGGTGTTGGTTGCGGGTGGCCTGGTGGGAATGCTGGCAGGGCCAGGGCCTGCGATGCTGTCGGAGATGTTCCCGACGCGGGTACGCTATACCGGGCTTGGGTTGGCTTACTCCCTGTCGAACGCCCTCTTCTCTGGCTGTGCCGGGTTGATTATTACCGGGCTGATCAAAGAGACGGGCAACCTGGATATTCCGGCTTACTACGTCATGGCAACGGCGGTGGTGAGTATGGTGGCGCTGATGACGCTGAGGAAAGATGATCATTTGCGATCGCTGGAAGAGTGAGTTGACCACCGTCTGATGCCCTCTCCCGATGGGAGAGGGCGAAAACACTAAAGGCCGTCATCAGGACGGCCTTTCTGTTTACCCGCGCTGACGCACCGCTTCAAACAGGCAGATGCCCGTTGCGACAGACACGTTCAGGGATGAGACGCTGCCAGCCATTGGAATACTGATCAGCTCATCGCAGTGTTCACGGGTCAGGCGACGCATACCTTCGCCTTCTGCACCCATCACCAGCGCCAGACGGCCGGTCATTTTGCTCTGGTACAACGTATGATCCGCCTCACCGGCAGTCCCGACGATCCAGATATTCTCTTCCTGCAGCAGACGCATGGTACGCGCCAGGTTGGTTACACGGATCAGCGGAACGTTTTCCGCCGCGCCACAGGCGACTTTCTTCGCCGTTGCGTTCAACTGAGCGGAGCGATCTTTCGGCACGATCACGGCGTGTACGCCCGCCGCATCGGCGCTACGCAGACACGCGCCGAGGTTGTGTGGATCGGTCACGCCATCCAGGATCAGGAAGAACGGGTTATCCAGCGTGGCGATCAGATCCGGCAGATCGTTCTCCTGATACTGACGACCCGGCTTCACGCGGGCAATGATCCCCTGGTGAACCGCACCTTCACTTTTCTCATCCAGGAACTGGCGGTTCGCCAGCTGGATCACCACGCCCTGCGCTTCCAGCGCGTGGATCAGCGGCATCAGACGTTTATCTTCACGCCCTTTCAGAATAAAGACTTCCTGAAAACGCTCCGGTGCGCGCTCCAGCAGGGCCTGCACCGCGTGGATGCCGTAAATCATTTCACTCATTGATGGTTCTCATAATGTGCATTTCCCCTCTCCCCTTTGAGGAGAGGGTCAGGGTGAGGGGAGAATTTACTCCGCCTGATTTTTCTTTGCTGCGCGCTTTGCTTTGGTGGCAGCGGCAATTTTCTGCGTTTTAGACGATGGCTTTTTCGCTTTTCGGGCCTCTTTCTTCGCAGCCTTCGGCTTCTGTTTCTTCTCGCCACGGAAGGCGCTGTCTGGCTCGAAGTTCACCTTCTTACCGGCCTGACGACGTTTACCGCCCGCATTGCCACCTTTTTTCGCCTTTTCACGCGCCGTTTTACCCACGTTACGCGGGCCACGTTCGCTGGAGATCAGGCTGAAGTCGATTTTTCGCTCGTCCATATTGACGGCTTCAACCTTCACTTCAACACGATCGCCAAGACGATAGGTCTGGCCACCGGATTCGCCAATCAGGCGCTGCCCGACCTGGTCGAAACGGTAGTAGTCGTTATCCAGAGTCGATACATGCACCAGACCATCGATAAACAGCTCGTCCAGACGGACGAAGAAACCAAATCCGGCCACGCTGGCAATCACGCCTTTAAAGACGCTACCAACGTGATCCAGCATAAAGTCACATTTCAGCCAGTCAGAGACTTCGCGCGTTGCTTCATCAGCACGGCGTTCGGTCATAGAACAGTGTTGACCCAGCTGTAGCATCTCTTCCATCGAACAATGGTAGCCGCCAGTTTCAGTGCTGTTCCCTTTGTGGCCCTGTTCCTGCGCCAGCAGATATTTAATCCCACGGTGCAGGGAAAGGTCAGGATAACGGCGGATTGGCGAGGTAAAGTGTGCATAAGACTGCAGCGCCAGGCCGAAGTGACCACGGTTCTCTGGATCGTAAATCGCCTGCTTCATGGAGCGCAACAGCATCGTCTGTAGCATTTCTGCGTCAGGACGATCGCCAATGGACTCCAGTAACTCGGCATAATCACGCGGCTCCGGCTTGTTACCGCCAGGCAACTCCAGACCGAGTTCTGCCAGAACAGAGCGGAATGCAGTGATGGCTTCCGTCGACGGTTTGTCGTGAATACGGAACAACGCAGGCTCTTTGGCTTTCTCAACGAAACGTGCCGCCGAGATGTTCGCCAGGATCATACACTCTTCAATCAGCTTATGCGCATCGTTACGCTGGGTCTGCTCGATACGTTCAATGCGACGTTCAGCGTTGAAGATAAATTTCGCCTCTTCACTTTCAAACGAGATCCCACCGCGCTCTTCGCGCGCCTGATCCAGCGTTTTATAGAGGTTATGCAACTCTTCAATGTGTTTAACCAGCGGCGCATATTGTTCACGCAGATCCTGGTCGCCCTGCAGCATATGCCAGACTTTGGTATAGGTCAGACGTGCGTGAGAGCTCATCACCGCTTCGTAGAACTTGTAACCGGTTAAACGACCTTTGGTAGAGACGGTCATCTCGCAGACCATACACAGACGGTCAACCTGCGGGTTCAGGGAGCACAGGCCGTTGGAGAGCACTTCCGGCAGCATCGGCACCACCTGAGACGGGAAGTAAACCGACGTACCGCGGCTGCGCGCTTCATTATCCAGCGGGGTGTGCGGGCGGACATAATAGCTTACATCGGCGATAGCAACCCACAGACGCCAGCCGCCACCGCGTTTTTTCTCACAGTAAACGGCATCATCGAAGTCGCGGGCGTCTTCACCATCAATCGTCACCAGCGGCAGGTCGCGCAGATCCACACGGCCCGCTTTGGACTCTTCTGGTACTTCTTCCTTCAGGCCAACGATCTGCTCTTCAACCGCTTTTGGCCAGATGTATGGGATCTCATGCGTACGCAGCGCCATATCGACGGCCATGCCAGTACCCATGTTGTCGCCCAGCACTTCGACGATTTTACCCACCGCTTTGGTACGACGGGTTGGACGCTGGGTGAGTTCAACCACCACCACAAAGCCCATACGTGCGCCCATCACCTCTTCAGGTGGGATCAGGATATCGAAACTCAGACGGCTGTCGTCCGGTACCACAAAGCCCACACCCGCATCGGTAAAGTAGCGGCCTACAATCTGGCTGGTTTTCGGCACCAGCACGCGTACCACGCGCGCTTCACGACGACCTTTACGATCGGCACCCAGCGGCTGCGCCAGGATTTGATCGCCATGCATACACATCTTCATCTGTTCGGATGAGAGGTACAGATCGTCTTTACGGCCTTCCACGCGCAGGAAGCCATAGCCATCACGGTGACCAATGACCATACCTTTCAGCAGGTCGAGACGTTCTGGCAGCGCGTAGCACTGACGGCGGGTAAAGACCAGTTGCCCGTCGCGCTCCATCGCACGCAGGCGACGGCGAAGGGCTTCAGTTTGCTCTTCACCTTCAATGTTTAATTCAACGGCAAGTTCTTCACGATTGGCGGGTTTTTCGCGTTTTGTTAAGTGTTCAATGATGAACTCACGGCTGGGAATAGGATTCGCGTATTTTTCGGCTTCGCGTTCCTGGAAAGGATCGTGTGACATGTCGGTTCCTCCGTTGTCAGCTCCGGTGGAAATTTTCTTCATTCCACCAGCAATAATTTATAAAGCGGTTGATTCTCTTCAACCAAATCGGCCAGCGTGTAGTTATCCAGTTCCTTGAGAAAACTTTGCACAGCCTTAGAAAGCGCCTGTTTCAGGCGGCAAGCGGGGGTAATGTGGCAGAACTCGCTGCTGCAATTCACCAGAGACAGCGGCTCCAGTTCTCGAACCACATCGCCAACGCGAATACTCTGCGCCGGTTTACCGAGACGGATCCCCCCATTCTTCCCGCGGACGGCAGCCACATATCCGGCGCGACTAAGTTGATTGATTATTTTGACCATATGATTACGGGACACACCGTAGACCTCTGTCACCTCAGAGATACTGGTCATTTTCCCATCGGGTAACGACGCCATGTAAATCAGCGCACGTAAGCCGTAATCGGTGAAACTTGTTAACTGCACATCAACCTCAGGAAAAAAGGGAAAACGCGGTCAAACCGCAGAGATATTCATTAATGATGATAAACCAGCCAGATAGTTAGCGGCTAATTTATTTGACAGACGGGGCGAAAAAGCGGGTATCAGAGAGCGTTCGCCGGATGGCGCGACGCTTAACCGGCCTGCAGGTTTCCCCGCAGGCCAGCAGTAACGAAGATTATGCGTCGAACGGGTCGCGCAGGATCATCGTTTCAGTACGATCCGGGCCGGTAGAAATAATATCGATCGGCACTTCAGTCAGTTCTTCAATACGCTTGATGTAATCCAGCGCCGCCTGCGGCAGGCCGCTACGCTCTTTCACACCAAAGGTCGTTTCAGACCAGCCTGGCATCGTTTCGTAAATTGGCTCAATGCCTTCCCAGTCGTCAGCAGCCAGCGGAGTGGTGGTCACTTCGCGGCCATCTGGCATACGGTAGCCTACGCAGATTTTTACTTCTTTCAGGCCGTCCAGCACGTCCAGCTTGGTCAGGCAGAAGCCAGACAGGGAGTTGATCTGCACTGCGCGACGCACTGCAACCGCATCCAGCCAGCCGGTACGACGACGACGACCGGTGGTCGCGCCAAACTCGTTACCCTGCTTACACAGGAACTCGCCGGTTTCATCAAACAGCTCGGTCGGGAATGGACCTGCACCCACGCGAGTGGAGTAAGCTTTGATGATACCCAGAACGTAGTCCACATAACGTGGGCCCAGGCCAGAGCCAGTCGCCACGCCACCAGCGGTGGTGTTAGAGGAGGTTACGTACGGATAGGTACCGTGGTCGATGTCCAGCAGCGTACCCTGCGCACCTTCAAACATGACGAAATCGCCACGCTTGCGCGCCTGGTCCAGCAGATCGGAAACATCAACAACCATACCGGTCAGGATGTCAGCAATCGCCATGACGTCATCCAGCACTTTCTGGTAGTCAACAGCGTCCGCTTTGTAGAAGTTCACCAACTGGAAGTTGTGATATTCCATCACTTCTTTCAGTTTTTCAGCGAAGGTCGCTTTATCAAACAGGTCGCCCACACGCAGACCGCGACGTGCAACTTTGTCTTCGTAAGCCGGGCCGATGCCACGACCGGTGGTACCGATCGCTTTCGCGCCACGTGCTTTTTCACGCGCGACGTCGAGTGCAACGTGATAATCAAGGATCAGTGGGCAGGCTTCGGAGAGCAGCAGACGCTCGCGAACCGGGATACCACGGTCTTCCAGGCCTTTCATCTCTTTCATCAGCGCAGCAGGAGACAGCACAACGCCGTTACCGATGATGCTGGTGACGTTTTCACGAAGAATGCCTGATGGAATAAGATGGAGGACGGTTTTTTCACCGTTGATTACGAGAGTATGGCCTGCGTTGTGACCGCCCTGATAGCGTACAACATATTTAGCCCGTTCAGTCAGAAGATCAACAATCTTCCCTTTACCTTCGTCACCCCATTGGGTGCCCAGTACGACGACGTTGTTACCCATTTTTTTCAAAATCACCGTTTGCTTAAAAATGGATTCTACCACCGCTTTTTCAGATATACAGCACTTTTTGACCTTAAAACATGCCAAACCCGACCACTTTTTGATCAGCTAATCGTTTTACTCAACATGTAGTAGACAACGATACCTGCAACCACAAGACCACCGCCAAATCGACGCAAAATATTATCCGGAAGTTGGCTCATGGTGGCGATCATACGACGCCAGGCGCGTGGATAAAGCATCGGCCCCAGCCCTTCAAGGACTAAAACGAGCGCCAGTGCCAGCCAGATCGTTGAATTCATTTTGGTTCCTTATAAAAGAAAACCACCGCTCCGTAGAGAGCGGTGGTTTGAATACTCAAACGAGCCTGAGTTTATCGCGTTGCGTTAGCTGGCGTCTTCATATAACGGAAGAAATCGCTGTCCGGGCTGAGCACCATCACATCCTGGTTGCTCTGGAAGCTATTCTCGTATGCACGCAGGCTACGGATAAAGGCATAGAAGTCCGGATCCTGGCTGAATGCATCGGCAAACAGCTTCGCCGCTTCGGCATCACCTTCACCGCGCAGAATACGGCCCTGACGCTCAGATTCAGCCAGCGTCTTGGTCACTTCGTAATCCGCCGCAGCACGCAGCTTCTCAGCCTCTTCCTGGCCCTGTGAACGGTGACGACGGGCAACCGCTTCACGCTCAGCGCGCATACGGTTGTAAATCGCCTCAGACACTTCCGTTGGCAGGTTGATCTGCTTGATACGCACATCGACCACTTCGATACCCAGTGCCGCCATACTGTTCGGGTTAATCACCGGCACTTTGCCGTTGGTTTCAGCCTGAACACGCTCAGCCGCTTTGGCAATCGCATCATCTGCTGCCGGGGTAGAGACTTCGTCTTCTGTACCCGCAGAACCGGAGTTCAGCGCATCGCGCACTTCCAGGGTCAGACGACCACGGGAGTCGGTCACGATGTCTTTCACATCCAGACGACCAATCTCAGAACGCAGACGGTCAGAGAACTTACGTTTCAGCAGCACTTCCGCCTGAGAAACGTCACCACCGCCCGTTGCCAGGTAGTAGCGGCTGAAATCACTGATACGCCATTTGATGTAGGAATCAACGATCAGGTCTTTCTTCTCTTTGGTCACGAAACGGTCAGCCTGGTTATCCATCGTCTGGATACGAGCGTCGAGCGTTTTCACTGATTCAATCAGTGGGATTTTAAAGTGCAGGCCTGGCGCATAGACCAGCGGTTTGTTCTCGCTGTCGCGCAGAACTTTACCAAAACGCAGGGTAATCCCACGCTCACCCTCTTTCACGACAAAGATAGAGGTATAAAGTACGACCAGTACGATGATGATGATCGCAATAACTGACTTACGCATCCTTATTCCCCCTGACGCTGGTAGTCGTTACGCTGCGCGTTAGCACGGCGTTGGTCCATAATGTCACCATCGTTCGAAGAAGGCGTGGTTGTTGCGCTTGAGCTGCTGGATGATGCAGGTGGCAGACGCAGCAGGTTGTTGGCACCGCTGGTGTCAGCCTTCGCTGCCGGAGCAGAACCGCCTTTCAGCATCTGATCCAACGGCAGAACCATCAGGTTTCCACCTTTGTTGTCGTTAACCAGCACTTTACGCGTATGGCTCAGCACTTTTTCCATCGTCTCGATATAGAGACGCTCGCGGGTAATTTCCGGCGCGGCTTTATATTCCGGCAGGATCTTCGCGAAACGAGCCACTTCACCCTGCGCTTCCAGGACAGTCTGGGTCTTGTACGCGCGCGCTTCTTCAAGAATACGCTGTGCCTGACCGTTAGCACGTGGCTGAACTTCGTTGGTGTACGCTTCCGCTTCACGGATGTACTGCTGTTCGTTTTCACGAGCGGCAATCGCATCATCAAACGCGGCTTTCACCTCTTCCGGCGGACGGGCTGCCTGGAAGTTGACGTCCAGCAGGGTAATACCCATGTTGTACGGACGAATGGTCTCTTCCAGCTCACGCTGGGTATCGCTACGAATAACGGTACGACCTTCGGTCAGGATACGGTCCATCGTGTATTTACCAATCACGCCACGCAGTGCGCTATCGGTCGCCTGCCGCAGGCTGTCATCAGCGCTGGTTACGCTAAACAGATAACGTTCAGGATCGGTCACGCGGTACTGTACGTTCATCTCAACGCGCACCACGTTTTCGTCAGAGGTCAGCATTACGCCGGTGGCCGCCAGTTCACGGACAGACTCCACGTTCACTGCGGTCACATCGTCGATAAAGGTCGGTTTCCAGTTCAGACCCGGTTCAACCAGATGGCTGAACTTACCGAAACGGGTGACCACACCGCGTTCTGCTTCTTTAATGGTGTAGAACCCGGTGGCAGCCCAGATGATCACCACGGCAGCGGCAACAATACCCACCACGCGGCCACCCATTTGCGGGCGCGGCCCCTGAGTGGAATTTCCACCCGAGCCAGAACCTTTACCTCCGCCAAGACCACCCAGCTTTTTGCTGAGCTTGCGGAAGATATCATCCAGATCCGGCGGCCCCTGCTCGCGACCACCTTTGTTGCCATTTCCCCCAGAGTTGCCGCCTTGATTATTGCTGCTTCCCCACGGGTCGCGGTCTTGTCCGTTATTACCGGGCTGATTCCACGCCATGTATATGCTCCATATTTGTTATGCAAGGGCGAATTATTCAGGCATCCCCTTTCCGATCAGACGATATAGTCGACCAGTGCAGGTTCTTGTTTACAGAGGCGACGCCAGTCAACGATCGGCATACGCACCTGCATCCCCACGCTGCCGTCATCCTCCATCCACTCTTTTTCTATCGCCTGAAGCTGATAAAACCGGCTGCGCAGCCTGCCTTCCTGTGGCGGCAATCGCAGCGTGTGCTGAGCTACCTCACCGGAAAGACGTTCTGTCAAAGCCTGGAAAAGCAGTGGCACGCCAATACCGGTCTGGGCAGAAAGCCAGACCCGAATCGGTTTGTTCTCTTCATCTCTATCGATACGCGGTTCAAAATCGTCCAGTATATCGATCTTATTCATCACCAACAGCGTTGGAATTTCGTGAGCGTCGATCTCTTCGAGCACCACGTTTACCGCGTCGATGTTCTCCTGCACGCGCACGTCTGCAGCATCAATCACGTGCAGCAGCAGGGTCGCCTGTCGCGTCTCCTGCAGGGTGGCTTTGAACGCCGCCACCAGGTCATGCGGCAAATGACGGATAAACCCTACGGTATCCGCCAGAACGGTTTCACCGACATCGGCAACGTCAATACGACGCAACGTAGGATCCAGGGTCGCAAACAATTGGTCTGCGGCATACACCTGGGCCTCAGTAATCTGGTTAAACAGGGTGGATTTACCGGCGTTGGTATACCCCACCAGCGACACCGTCGGGATGTCGGCTTTAGTTCGCGCCCGACGTCCTTGTTCACGCTGTTTTTCGACTCTTTCCAGACGCGAAAGGATCTGGGTAATACGGCCACGCAGCAAACGGCGGTCGGTTTCGAGCTGGGTTTCACCCGGACCGCGCAAACCAATCCCGCCCTTTTGTCTTTCAAGGTGGGTCCAGCCACGCACAAGCCGCGTTGCCAGATGGCGCAACTGCGCCAGCTCAACCTGTAGCTTCCCTTCGTGGGTACGCGCGCGCTGAGCAAAAATATCTAAAATCAATCCTGTGCGATCGATGACACGGCATTCGCAAAGCGCTTCAAGGTTACGCTCCTGAGCCGGAGACAGCGCATGATCAAACAACACGACTGACGCACCGGTTGCTTTTACGGCATCCGCAATTTCAACTGCTTTACCTTCACCAACAAAATACTTTGGGTGCGGCGCTTTACGGCTACCGGTAATCACCTGCATTGCTTCGACACCGGCGGAAGAGACCAGAGATTCAAACTCCTGGAGGTCTTCCATATCTTTGTCTTGCGAAAAATAGATGTGTACCAGCACCGCCTGCTCACCGGCATCATAACGGTCAAACAAGCGTAAACCCCTCAAAAATGATCAGCGGGGAACGCAGGATCCCTGGCTCCCCGTGTGGATAACAGCCAGAGACCTTATTCGTTCTCTTCGCTGTCCTGCGCTGGAGTTGAAGAACCCTGCGCGCTGCTGCCATGATGGTAGTTACTACCCGTGCCGCCGCCAGCGTTATTGCTGTGATGAGATACCGGACGAGACGGAACAACGGTAGAAATAGCGTGCTTGTAAACCATCTGGCTGACCGTGTTTTTCAACAGGATCACGAACTGATCGAAAGATTCAATCTGACCTTGCAGCTTAATACCATTCACCAAATAAATAGAAACTGGAACACGTTCCCGACGCAATGCGTTCAGGAATGGGTCTTGTAAAGATTGCCCCTTAGCCATTCTATCTTTTCCTTATATGCTTGTTTTGTACTTAGAACCTTGCGATTCTGAAAAATTGCGCACGATACGATTCAATTGTACACATTCAGTGAGCGATATCACCAACAACCTCAATCACTTCGTTTAGCGCCTGTTGCGGTTTTTCACTGTCTAACCAGTGAACACCGTCCCAACCGCGTAACCAGGTAATCTGGCGCTTCGCTAACTGTCTTGTGGCGCAAACACCTCGATAAACCATTTCATCGTATGAAATCTCACCTTCAAGATACGACCACATCTGGCGGTATCCCACACAACGAATGGAAGGCATATCCGTATGCAAATCTCCACGGGCAAAAAGCGCCCGCACTTCTGCTTCAAAATCTGAAGCTAACATCTGATGAAAACGCTGCTCAATTCGTTGATGGAGCAGTTCACGGCTCGCCGGGGCGATGGCGAACTGATGCACCTGATACGGCAGAGCGTCTCCTGACGTTTGCGTCAG
The DNA here is from genome assembly GCF_014103115.1 of Enterobacter sp. RHBSTW-00901. Lineage (NCBI taxonomy): Bacteria > Pseudomonadati > Pseudomonadota > Gammaproteobacteria > Enterobacterales > Enterobacteriaceae > Enterobacter > Enterobacter sp. RHBSTW-00901. The sequence continues at coordinate 3,325,298 of NZ_JABXPB010000001.1, read as the reverse complement.
TTCCGTTAAAGTTTTACCCGAAATGAAAAAAACTTCCAGTGCCCGGGAAAGCCTTTGCGGATCATTTGGATGAATACGTGCTGCGGCAACGGGATCAATCTTCGCCAGTTGCTGATGCAAAACGTCCCATCCCTGCTCTGCTGCCTGCTGCTCAATTTTTGCTCTGACTTCCGGATCCGCAGATGGCAGTGGTGATAACCCTTCCAGCAACGCCTTGAAATAGAGCATGGTTCCGCCAACCAACAGCGGTATACGTCCCGCCGCCGTTATCTCGGCCATTTCGGCTAAGGCATCGCGGCGGAAGTCCGCTGCGGAGTAAGCCTGAGCCGGGTCAAGAATATCCAGCAAACGATGCGGTGCCGCGCGCAGTTCTTCTGCGTCTGGCTTCGCCGTGCCGATGTCCATTCCCCGATAGATGAGGGCGGAATCAACACTAATCAACTCTACAGGCAAAACTTTACGTAACTCAATGGCTAACGCCGTTTTGCCGGAGGCCGTTGGCCCCATTAAAAAAATCGCCTTAGGCAGGCTCGCCTTGCTTACGTCAATCATGTTTCAGGGCGGTCATCGCCGTTTGTAAATCAACAGGTTGTAATAATCCACCCGGCGGCATTTTCACCAGATGCGGGCAAAGGCGTTCAACCTCCGCCAGCACGGTAATCGCCTGCGCCATGCTCCACGGTGCGTGTTCGCTTGCCAGATGGCGGGCGATCCACTGCGCGGTATTGGCCGCATCAAACGTAGTTTGCTGCGCCAGGTAGCCTATCAGTTCAGGAATCAAGTTTTGTAAATTTTGTTGGCGTAAGGGTAAAGGCACTGCACGAATTGTCACATGCTGTGCTTCCAGTACGATTTCAATACCCATCCGGGCAAGCTGCGCTTCTACACGCTGTAATACCTTTGTTTCTTCAGGGGATATTTTTAGCCGGACCGGGATCAACAACGGCTGTGCGCAGGCCGCATTTTCCCCCGGTGTGAGCTGCACCTGTTTTAGCCAACGCTCCGCTACCGGTAAGGCCAACAGCACCAGCCTGCCATCACGTTCAAGTAATGCCATGTCAGGAGCAACAATCGTCAGTACCCGCCCAAAACTCTGACTATGGCCTTCCAGGGAAGACGTCGGCACCTCAATGTGTGCCTTACGCTCCACAGCCGGAGTATCCAGCAATTTACGGTACAATGCCCCTTGCTGCTTTTGATAGCCGGGCTGGGCGTTCGGATAGTTCGCTCCGGTTGGGCGCGGTGCGCTCTCCGTCGATGAAAAACGCGGCGCTGCCGGTTCGCGTGCAACGGCAGGTTCAGCAAAATGGTTACGCCCCGCCGCTACCCGGTTTTCCGGCAACGGACGCGGTACCTGAACCTCATTTTCCAGCGGCAGCGTCGGTGCAACCTGCTGCTGCAAGACGCTCAGCACTCCCTGATAGATAAAATCATGCACCAGACGTGACTGATGAAAACGAACCTCGTGCTTGGCAGGGTGGACATTCACGTCAACCTGATGCGGGTCGATCTCCAGATAGAGCACAAACGCGGGCTGCTGATCCGCGCCCAGCTTGTCTTCACACGCCTGACGAATGGCGTGGTTAATCAGACGGTCACGCATCATACGACCATTTACGTAGCAATACTGGATCTCAGCAAATGCGGCGCTGCTTGCGTTTGGATCGGCAACCCAGCCGCGCAGGGCCAAATCGCCATGCTGCCACTCGATGGCCAGCGCATTTTCCAGGAACGGTGTTCCGCAGATAGCGCCTAAGCGGCGCTCCTTCTGCCCGCCTTCCGCCACCGCGCGGTACTGACGCATCACCTTGCCGTTATGGCTGAGATTGATGGTAACGTCGAAACGCGCCAGCGCGATACGGCGGATAATCTCATCAATATGGCCAAATTCGGTCTTCTCGGTACGCATAAACTTGCGCCGGGCGGGAGTGTTGTAGAACAGGTCTAATACTTCCAGCGTGGTACCGACAGGATGAGCCGCAGGCTTGACCGTCACGTCCATATCACGCCCTTCAGCATAAGCCTGCCAGGCTTCCTGCTGTTCAGCCGTGCGGGAGGTGAGCGTTAAACGGGAAACAGAACTGATACTGGCCAGCGCCTCGCCGCGAAAACCGAGGCTAATAATCGCTTCCAGATCGTCAAGCGAGGCAATTTTACTGGTGGCATGACGCGCCAACGCTAACGCCAGCTCGTCTTTTTTGATGCCACAGCCGTTGTCACGTATGCGGATAAGCTTTGCGCCACCACGTTCGATATCAATATCAATGCGGGTTGCGCCCGCATCAAGGCTGTTTTCTACCAGCTCTTTCACCACCGATGCAGGACGTTCCACCACCTCACCGGCGGCGATTTGGTTCGCAAGCTGCGGCGGTAGAACCTGAATCGGCATGAATTCTCCTTAGTTTGTCGCGGTCATCTCACCCGGTAGCGCGGCACTGGCCGTCTGGCCTGCTCCACCCTGCGGGGCGGACTGCAGCGGATGCGCGTCAAAATATTTACGCAGACCGTTATAAATCGCTTCGGCAATTTGCTGCTGGTAACTGTCGCTTCCCAACAAACGTTCTTCACCGTTATTGCTGATAAAGCCCGTCTCTACAAGGATGGACGGAATATCCGGCGAACGCAGAACCCCGAGGCTGGCATGTTCAGGACGACGCTTATGCAGCACGCCAATGCTTTGCAACTGGTTCAATACATTAGTGGCCACATCATACCCGACGCGCTGAGAATGACCGAACTGTAAATCCAGTACTGCCTGGCTGAGGTAAGGGTCAGACTGGCTGTTTGCCAGCACATCTCCCGCCCCCCCTAACAGTTCAGATTGCTTTTCATGCTGCTCCAGCCAGCCCGCCATTTCGCTGTTGGCCCGACGGTTTGAGAGCACCCAGACGGAAGCGCCGGTTGCATCGCGGTTTGGCGCAGCATCCGCATGGATTGAGACCAGGAAGTTGGCATTCTGCTTACGTGCAACGTCCGAGCGTCCCATAACCGAAATAAAATAATCCCCGTCGCGGGTCAGCACACCTTTAAACATCGGGTCGTCGTTTAAAAGCATCCGCAGCTTACGGGCAATAGCGATAGTGACGTTTTTCTCTCGCGTACCGCCAGGGCCAATCGCACCAGGATCCTGTCCACCGTGGCCTGCATCAATAGCGATAATGACTTTATCGCCACTGACCGCACGACGCGCACTGGCCGCCGGACGCGGTGTTGCCGTATTACTGCTGGTGAGACTGGTAATACGATCATTGTCCGATTTAAACGGGTTACGCGCAGGTTCAGAAGGACGCGGGGTATAAACTGGCTCTTCCACGCGTTTTGCCACAACCGGTGGCGGTGGTGGAGGCGGAGGTACGTCAGCATTGATGGTAAAGACCACCATATAATTCGCGCCGTTTTGCTGCTTCACGGCCTTCGTTTTGCCCTTTTCGGTCAAATCGACCACCAGTCGGAGCGACTGACTGTCTTTAGCCGTACCGGAACGAATACTTTTCACCAGGTTGTTACCGCTGAACTGCAGCGGCAATCCCTGGATCACACCAGTCTGTTTGATATCCAGCGCCACACTGTGGCTGTCTGGTTGTGAAAAATCATACTCAGGATCGCCCATAAAGCTGAGCGTGATCCGGGCCTGGCTATCCCCGTTCGACACCTGAATATCCGAGAGGCTTGCCGCCCCGGCCTGTGCGCACAGCAGTACCGTCGCAGCCAGCAACCAACCTTTAACGCGATTTATCATCCCGTTATCCCTACGTTCAACCGGCTAAACGCGCCAGTAAGGAACACCCTGATGAGGAAACAGCACTGATGCGTGCCTCACGCCCTTGTGCCTGGTAATCTAAGTGAATTTCGACATCCGGGTCAGGCAACACACCCGCACCTTGTTGCGGCCACTCCACCAGGCAAATGGCATCGTTGGCAAAATAATCGCGGATCCCCATAAACTCCAGCTCCTCAGGATCCGCAAGGCGATATAAATCGAAGTGATACACCATGAGGTTTTCAAGCGCGTACGGTTCTACCAGCGTGTAGGTTGGGCTTTTTACGTTTCCGTTATGGCCTAACGCCTGCAGAAAACCACGGCTGAAGGTTGTTTTACCCGCGCCTAAATCACCATACAGATAAATGACGGTTGCCCCCTGACAGGCCTGCGCCACGCGCTTGCCGAGATCTAAAGTGGCTTGTTCATCAGGTAAAGGAATCGCTCGATTAGTCATTTTCTACGTCAATCACATCCGGGTTAACAACACGCCTCAGCGTGCAAAAAAGATCGGTGGCCAGCATACCGCGTGTTCCATAACGTGCAGCAAGCCTGTCAGCCGCTGCGCCGTGGGCCACGCAGCCCGCACAGGCTGCATCATAAAGGGGAAGTTTCTGTCCAAGCAATGCGCCGATAATACCAGAAAGCACATCGCCCATGCCGCCGCTCGCCATACCTGCGTTTCCGGCATCAATAATGCCTTGTGCATCGTCGCTGGCGATAACGGTTCCCGCCCCTTTTAACACGGCAACACCTCCATAACGTTTTACCAGACGCTGAGCAGAAAGTAAGCGATCGCTTTCAATTTCTGCCACGCTACAGTTAAGCAGCCGCGCGGCTTCGCCGGGGTGTGGTGTCAGAATGCGATTGTGACGCTTATCCGGGTTGATTGCCAGAAGGTTCAGCGCGTCGGCATCCCACAGCATCGGTTTACGAAAATTCTCAACTTTTTGCAGGGCTTGTTTGCCCCAGGCCTGCTGCCCGAGCCCAGGACCAATCACCACGACATCCGCCCATTCGAGGCTTTCCTCAAGCATTTGTGGCGTCAGCTCATGCACCATCAGTTCCGGGCGGGCGGTGATTATTGGCGCAATATTTTCTTTGCGCGTCAGCACGCGAACCAACCCCGCACCACTGCGTACAGCCGCTTCACCCGCCATGCGGATAGCACCTGCCGTGCCGTGGTCGCCGCCAATAATCACCAGACGGCCATGTTCGCCTTTATGCGATGTCGGACGGCGCGGTGGTAGCCACTGCACAAGCTGCGAAGCATCAAAGCGCGAAAGGCGCGTCACCTGTCCGGCAAGCCAGTGCGCCAGCCCCAGCGCATCATGGTGTAGTGTACCCACCACATCCCGCGCTTTCCCGGTGAGTAATCCAGGTTTCAGGGCAATAAACGTTATGGTGTGCGAGGCATAGATCACCGCCCCCGGGGTCGCTCCGGTCTGCGCTATCAGACCCGAAGGAATATCCAGTGCCACGATCGGCGAGGTATGCGCATTAGCATGCTCAATCAGCGCCGCAAGATCCTGACGCGGAGCACTGCGCAGGCCAGTACCCAGCAGGCCATCAATAATCACGTCGATCTCATCCGGCCAGACAATATCCGCCGCGTGAATCACACCACCGGCATTCAGCCAGGCTTCCCGCGCCATACGTGCTTCATCAGGAAGCGGCTTATCACTCTCCAGCGCCAGCAACGTCACACGGAGCCCGGTCGCAACGGCCAGACGCGCCACGACATAGCCGTCTCCACCGTTATTGCCATGCCCGCATAAAATCAACCAGTGTGAGGAGCACGGGTAGGCCTCCCGGGCAACGTTGAACGCCGCTTCGCCCGCGCGCTGCATCAGTTCATAAAGGGTAATGCCGAGGCTGTCTGCGGCCTCTTTTTCGGCGCGTCGGAGGTCATCCGCATGCCAGATGGAATGTGGTATACTTGCAGGGTTTTTCTTCACTGTATGGTCCGTCATGTCACAGCCCCTCGATCTCAATCAGTTAGCGCAAAACATAAAACAGTGGGGTGCTGAGCTTGGCTTCCAGAAGGTAGGTATTACCGATACCGACCTTTCCGCCAGCGAGCCGAAACTTCAGGCATGGCTGGACAAACAATACCACGGCGAAATGGAATGGATGGCGCGTCATGGCATGATGCGTGCGCGTCCACACGAGCTGTTGCCGGGCACATTACGCGTCATCAGCGTGCGCATGAACTACCTGCCGGCTAACGCGGCATTTGCGCGCACGCTCAAAAACCCCTCCCTCGGTTACGTCAGCCGGTATGCCCTGGGGCGTGATTACCATAAGCTCCTGCGTAACCGCTTAAAAAAACTCGGGGAAACTATTCAGCAGCACTGTGTTTCGCTGAATTTTAGACCGTTTGTCGACTCTGCGCCTGTTCTTGAGCGCCCCATCGCCGAAAAAGCCGGGCTTGGCTGGACAGGTAAGCACTCACTTATCCTTAGCCGCGACGCCGGATCGTTCTTCTTTCTCGGTGAACTGCTCATTGATTTACCGCTGCCGGTGGATGGCCCGGTAGAGGAAGGCTGTGGCCGCTGTGTAGCCTGCATGACCATCTGCCCGACCGGCGCTATCGTCGAGCCCTATACCGTTGACGCCCGCCGCTGCATCTCCTATCTCACCATCGAACTGGAAGGGGCGATCCCCGAAGCATTTCGCCCGCTTATCGGCAACCGCATCTACGGCTGCGACGACTGCCAGTTGATCTGCCCGTGGAACCGCTATTCACAGCTCACGGACGAAGAGGACTTCAGCCCGCGTAAAGCGCTGCACGCCCCTCAACTTATCGAGCTGTTTGCCTGGACCGAAGCCTGGTTCCTGAAAGTAACAGAAGGTTCGGCCATTCGCCGTATCGGCCATCTGCGCTGGCTGCGTAATGTCGCCGTTGCACTGGGTAACGCCCCGTGGGATGAAGCCAACATTCAGGCACTCGAAAACCGTAGAGGTGAGCACCCACTTCTCGATGAGCACATAGAATGGGCGATTGCGCAGCAAATCGAGAAGCGAAATGCCTGCGTGGTCGAGGTGCAGTTACCGAAGAAACAACGTCTGGTGCGGGTAATTGAAAAAGGGCTTACACGGGATGCTTGATATATTCACAGCCTGTGAATAAAAATAAAAACTCAAGCGCCATCTGGCCTGGCAAACAGGTCAAGTGATCTCACTAACATTTTGAAATCAAATTTTCTTAATAAAATTCAATAAATTAAAGAGATACTATTCACCCTGCGAAGTTTTTACCATTATCAGATAAACAACAGGTTCTGTGGATAACTCTGTTTACAAGAGTATTTCAGATACAATAGAAAACGTCCCCAACGAAGCATTTCGCTGTGGATATTTTTGAGACGAAGAAGAATTTGGAGCGGGAAACGAGACTCGAACTCGCGACCCCGACCTTGGCAAGGTCGTGCTCTACCAACTGAGCTATTCCCGCTTGGGTGGTTCTGATGCTGTGTGTATCTTGCGATACTTTCAAATTTTGGAGCGGGAAACGAGACTCGAACTCGCGACCCCGACCTTGGCAAGGTCGTGCTCTACCAACTGAGCTATTCCCGCTTGGGTGGTTCTGATGCTGTGTGTATCTTGCGATACTTTCAAATTTTGGAGCGGGAAACGAGACTCGAACTCGCGACCCCGACCTTGGCAAGGTCGTGCTCTACCAACTGAGCTATTCCCGCAAATCTGCACTGCTTTTGTTGCTGTCGTAACGTGTAATTCTCTGTCGTTACGGGAGGCGCATTATACGAGAAATCCTTTTAGCTGCAACCCCCCTGAAAGCGATTTTTTCAAAATCTTGTTCAAGTGATTAATTAATCGGCAAGCTGCACAATTTAGCGACAAAAACCCGGCAGCGCAAGGGTACCGGGCCTCAAAAATCACAGCTTAATAAAATTCTCGCGGTAGTAAGCCAGTTCCGCGACGGACTCACGGATATCATCCATCGCCTGATGGGTACCCTGTTTTTTAAAGCCGTCCAGAATTTCGGGTTTCCAGCGACGAGCCAGCTCTTTCAGGGTGCTGACATCCAGATAACGATAATGGAAGTAGGCTTCCAGTTCTGGCATGTACTTAAACAGGAAGCGGCGATCTTGCCCAATGCTGTTACCGCAAATAGGTGATTTACCTGCCGGAACCCACTGTTTCAGAAACTCAATGGTCGCAAGCTCGGCATCACGATCGCCCTGCGTGCTGGCCTTCACACGATCCACCAGACCGCTGCCGGTATGGGTACGCACGTTCCAGTCGTCCATCAGCGCAAGTTGCTCATCAGACTGATGAACTGCAATGGTTGGCCCTTCCGCCAGAATATTGAGGTTTGCATCAGTGACCAGCGTGGCAATCTCAATGATGCGATCGCGCTCGGGATCCAGCCCGGTCATTTCAAGATCAATCCAAATCAGGTTGTTTTCATCTGCGCTCATGTTATTTTCCACCCTTCTCGTATAACCAGCGGTAGCAGGTTAACTAGTATTAATTAGAGTGTATCATAGAGGTTTTGCCCATCACGGGCGACCAGGAGCCAGCGCGATTGAGTAAAAATAAACTCTCCAAAGGGCAGCAGCGCCGCGTCAACGCCAACCACCAGCGCCGTCTTAAAACCACTTCGGAGAAGCCGGATTACGACGACAACCTGTTTGGCGAACCCACTGAAGGCGTCGTTATCAGCCGTTTCGGTATGCATGCCGACGTGGAATCCGCCGATGGTGGCGTTCACCGCTGCAACATCCGCCGCACAATTCGCTCGCTGGTCACCGGTGACCGTGTAGTCTGGCGTCCGGGTAAAGAGGCCGCGGTTGGGGTCACGGTAAAAGGTATCGTTGAAGCCGTGCATGAACGCACGTCGGTGCTGACTCGCCCTGATTTCTACGACGGGGTCAAACCTATTGCGGCCAACATTGACCAGATAGTCATCGTTTCGGCGATTTTACCCGAGCTTTCGCTCAATATTATCGACCGCTATCTCGTCGCCTGTGAAACGCTACAGGTTGAACCTATCATCGTGCTCAACAAAATCGATCTGCTGGATGACGAAGGCATGGACTTCGTGAATGAGCAGATGGATATCTACCGCAAGATTGGGTATCGCGTGCTGATGGTCTCCAGCTACACCAAAGATGGTCTGAAACCACTGGAAGAGGCGCTCACCGATCGTATCAGCATCTTTGCGGGTCAATCCGGTGTCGGTAAATCCAGCCTGCTGAACAACCTTCTCGGCCTCCAGCAAGAGATCCTCACCAACGATGTGTCCGATGTCTCTGGTCTTGGTCAGCACACCACCACCGCTTCACGTCTGTATCATTTCCCGCACGGCGGCGATGTAATTGACTCCCCAGGCGTGCGTGAATTCGGCTTGTGGCACCTGGAGCCGGAACAAATCTTCAACGGATTTGTCGAATTCCATGATTATTTAGGCGCTTGCAAATACCGCGACTGTAAACATGATAATGATCCTGGCTGTGCTATCCGTGCAGCGGTTGAGAACGGTGACATTGCGGAAACCCGTTTCGAAAACTATCACCGTATTCTTGAGAGCATGGCGCAGGTAAAAACACGTAAAAGCTTTTCTGAAACTGATGACTGACAACTAAGCTAAGCATCGCTAAAATCGTCCCCCTTTTTTCAGGTTCCGGCTGCTCACAGCCGGATCAGGAACGACAAAACAATGGCCTGGAGGCTACCTTGTTAAACTCATTTAAACTTTCGCTTCAATACATTCTGCCGAAACTGTGGCTCACTCGCCTGGCGGGCTGGGGCGCAAGCAAACGAGCAGGCTGGCTGACCAAACTGGTCATCGACCTGTTCGTAAAATACTACAAGGTCGACATGAAAGAGGCGCAAAAGCCGGATACAGCCAGCTATCGCACCTTTAACGAATTCTTTGTACGCCCGCTGCGCGAAGAAGTGCGCCCGGTGGATACCGATCCCAACGTGCTGGTCATGCCAGCTGACGGCGTCATCAGCCAGTTGGGGACAATCGAAGACGACAAAATTCTGCAGGCGAAAGGTCACAACTACAGCCTGGAAGCACTGCTGGCAGGTAACTACCTGATGGCAGACCTGTTCCGCAACGGTTCGTTCGCGACCACCTATCTGTCACCACGTGATTACCACCGCGTCCACATGCCGTGTAACGGTATTCTGCGCGAAATGATCTACGTGCCGGGCGACCTGTTCTCTGTGAACCACCTGACCGCGCAAAACGTACCGAACCTGTTCGCCCGTAACGAGCGCGTCATTTGCCTGTTTGATACGGAATTTGGTCCAATGGCGCAGATCCTGGTAGGTGCGACCATCGTAGGCAGCATTGAAACCGTCTGGGCGGGCACCATCACCCCACCTCGTGAAGGTGTGATCAAGCGCTGGACATGGCCTGCAGGTGAAGCAGAAGGCTCTGTGGCTCTGCTGAAAGGCCAGGAGATGGGTCGCTTCAAACTGGGCTCTACCGTAATCAACCTGTTTGCACCGGGTAAAGTGAACCTGGTTGAACAGCTGGAAAGCCTGTCAGTCACTAAACTGGGTCAGCCGCTGGCGATGTCTACCGAAACGTTCGTGACGCCAGATGCTGAGCCAGCACCGCTGGTACAGGAAGAGATGAACGCCGAACACGACGTCAGCCCGCAGGTTGACGACAAAAAAGACGAAGGCTAACAACAGAAGGATTGCTGACGTGCGCCCGATTATCGTACTACTGATGGCCTGGTGCCTCAGCATGGGGGCGTACGCAGCGACGGCCCCCGACGCCAAACAAATCACCCAGGAGCTGGAGCAGGCAAAAGCGGCAAAACCCGCTCAGCCAGACACCGTCGAGTCGCTCCAGGCCGCACTGAACGCACTTGAGGAGCGAAAAGGCTCCCTTGAGCGTGCGCGGCAATATCAGCAGGTTATCGATAACTTCCCCAAACTCTCCCAGACGTTACGCTCTCAGCTTAATAACCTGCGTGATGAACCGCGCGATGTGCCGGAAGGTATGACTTCCGACGCGCTGAACCAGGAGATCCTGCAGGTCAGCAGCCAGCTTCTGGACACGAGTCGTATAGCCCAGCAGGAACAAGAGCGCGCGCGTGAAATTGCCGACTCGCTCAGCCAGCTTCCGCAACAACAAACCGATGCCCGTCGTCAGCTAAACGATGTCGAACGCCGCGTCGGTACGCAATCCGGCAATACGCCGCAAATCCAGGCACAAAATCTTGGGCTGCAGGCCGAATCTGCCAGGCTCAAAGCGCTGGTTGATGAACTGGAACTTGCTCAGCTCTCCGCCAACAACCGCCAGGAACTGTCGCGGATGCGGTCTGAGCTGGCGCAAAAGCAGAGCCAGCAACTTGATGCTTACCTCCAGGCTCTTCGCAACCAGTTAAACAGCCAGCGCCAGCGTGAAGCCGAGCGCGCACTGGAAAGCACCGAACTGCTGGCGGAAAACAGCGCTAACCTGCCCACCGGGATAGTCGACCAGTTTGAGGTCAACCGTGAACTGTCTGCCGCGCTGAACCAGCAGGCACAGCGTATGGATTTGGTGGCGTCGCAACAGCGCCAGGCCACCAACCAAACGCTACAGGTTCGCCAGGCACTGAACACTCTGCGCGAACAGTCCCAGTGGCTGGGTTCATCAAACCTTCTGGGCGAAGCGTTACGTGCACAGGTTGCCCGCCTGCCGGAAATGCCGAAACCACAGCAGCTGGATACTGAGATGGCGCAGCTGCGCGTTCAGCGCCTGCACTTTGAAGACCTCCTCAACAAACAGCCACAAATCCGTCAGATCCGTCAGGCGGACGGGCAACCGCTCACCAGCGAGCAAAACCGCATTCTGGAAGCCCAGTTGCGAACCCAGCGTGAGCTGTTGAACTCCTTGCTACAGGGTGGCGATACGCTGATCCTTGAGCTAACCAAGCTGAAAGTCTCCAACAGCCAGCTGGAAGATGCGCTGAAAGAGGTCAGCGAAGCGACGCACCGCTATCTCTTCTGGACATCCGACGTGCGCCCGATGACCTTCGCGTGGCCGATTGAGATCGTACAAGACCTGCGCCGCCTGATTTCGCTGGATACCTTCAGCCAGTTAGGCCAGGCCAGCGTGATGATGATTACCAGCAAAGAGACTATCTTCCCGCTGCTGGGGGCGTTGATTCTGGTGGGCTTCAGCATTTACTCACGCCGGCATTTTACCCGTTTCCTTGAGCGCTCCAGCGCCCGGGTGGGGAAAGTCACCCAGGATCACTTCTGGCTGACGCTACGCACCGTCTTCTGGTCGATCCTCGTCGCCTCACCGCTGCCAGTGCTCTGGATGACGCTGGGATACGGCCTGCGGGAAGCCTGGCCCTACCCGCTCGCGGTGGCGATTGGCGATGGCGTCACTGCCACCGTTCCCCTGCTGTGGGTGGTGATGATTTGCGCCACGTTCGCGCGGCCAAATGGTCTGTTCATTGCCCACTTTGGCTGGCCGCGTAATCGCGTTGCGCGCGCCATGCGCTACTACCTGATGAGCATCGGGCTTATCGTGCCGCTGATTATGGCGTTGATCATGTTCGATAATCTCAACGACCGTGAATTTTCTGGTTCCCTGGGTCGCCTGTGCTTTATGTTGATCTGCGGCGCGCTGGCAATAGTGACGCTTAGCCTGAAGCGTGCCGGTATACCGCTTTACCTCGATAAAACGGGTAGCGGTGAAAACATGTTCAACCGTTTGCTGTGGAACCTGCTGCTTAGTGCCCCTCTGGCGGCGATTCTGGCGGCAGTGGTCGGTTACCTCGCCACTGCACAGGCGCTGCTGGCGCGTCTGGAAACCTCCGTCGCGATCTGGTTCCTGCTTCTGGTGGTCTACCACATCATCCGCCGCTGGATGCTGATCCAGCGACGCCGTCTGGCGTTTGACCGCGCCAGGCATCGCCGGGCTGAAATTCTGGCCCAGCGCGCACGGGGAGAAGAAGACTCCCACCACACCAACAGTACCGAAGGAACGTCAGAAACGGACGATGTCGAACTGGATCTGGACGCCATCAGTACCCAGTCCCTGCGGCTGGTACGCTCCATCCTGATGCTGATTGCCCTGCTCTCGGTGATCGTCCTGTGGTCAGAGATCCACTCTGCATTTGGCTTCCTGGAGAACATCTCTCTGTGGGACGTAACATCCACGGTGAGGGGGGTTGAAAGTCTGGAGCCCATTACGCTGGGTGCGGTTTTGGTTGCCATTCTGGTGCTGATCATTACGACCCAGTTGGTGCGTAACTTCCCTGCTCTGCTGGAGCTGGCACTGCTGCAACACCTGGATTTAACCCCCGGCACGGGTTATGCCATTACCACCATCACCAAATATTTAATCATGCTGTTTGGTGGGCTGGTTGGCTTCTCGATGATTGGTATTGAGTGGTCGAAGCTGCAGTGGCTGGTCGCCGCGCTCGGTGTGGGGTTAGGTTTTGGTTTACAGGAGATTTTCGCCAACTTTATTTCCGGCCTGATTATCCTGTTCGAAAAACCGATTCGCATTGGCGATACGGTGACGATCCGCGACCTGACCGGCAGCATCACGAAGATCAACACCCGAGCCACGACGATCAGCGACTGGGATCGTAAAGAGATCATCGTGCCGAACAAGGCGTTTATCACTGAGCAGTTTATTAACTGGTCGTTGTCCGACTCCGTTACCCGTGTGGTGTTGACCGTACCGGCCCCGTCGGATGCCAACAGCGAAGAGGTAACGCAGATCCTCTACACCGCAGCGGAACGCTGCTCGCTGGTGATCGACAACCCGGCCCCGGAAGTATTCCTGGTGGATTTACAGCAGGGGATCCAGATCTTCGAACTGCGTATCTACGCCGCCGAAATGGGACACCGCATGCCGCTACGTCATGAGATCCACCAGCTGATTCTGGCAGGCTTCCGTGAACACGGTATTGATATGCCATTCCCACCGTTCCAGATGCGTCTGGAAACACTGGACGGGCGTAAGACGGGAAGAACGTTAACATCAGCGGCACGTAGCCGCCCGGCGGGAAGTTTGTAACCATCTCCCCCTCCCGTTCGGGAGGGGGTTTTAAACCACTACACCGTTTCCGCGATATAGACCGTTGAGCGGCGACGGTAATTCTCATAAATCCCCATCGCCAGCAGAGAGAAGAAGATTGGGCCACCTACCATCCACAGCGCGCTGTTCCAGTCATTCGCCTCAATCACCGGCTGAATAATCGTAAAAATGTTAGCGAACGCCACCACCAGCACCACTACCGTGGTAGCCAGCAGCGTAGCCGCACGGGTTTTGAAAATCACAAACGGACGTTCCAGATCCTGCTTTGCTTTAAAGAACGGGAACGCCAGCGTCAGGAAAAGATAAGGCAGCGTCATTGACACATTCGCCATCAGAGTCAGCTTGTTATAAAACGCCGAGGCGGTATCCCCGCCAAATGACACCAGCAGAATAAACACACATACCAGCAGGCACTGCATCCACATCGCGTTGGCTGGCATCCCGGTGGTGTTGAGCTGTGTCATACGCGCGGGCCACAGCGCTTTTGGCGTGCCCTGAATAATGGCTTTCAGCGGAGAGTAAATCAGCGTGAAGAAGGCCCCCGTATAGGCCAGGAACATCGACAGCCCGGTAATGCGCGCAAACCAGACTCCCATCGTTGTCGCTGCGTCCGGCGTCAGGTGCATGGCCTGCCCCAGCGTCATGCCAAGACTCTTCATCAGCACATAGGTGATGTTACCCAGATTAGTGGTGTTGTTACTCAACACCTGCTGCCAGTTGGTGCTGACGCCCCACAGGAAAATCGCCAGCGAGTAGCCGATGGAGATAACAATCGCCGCGAAGATGATCCCTTTGGCAAAGTTCTTTTCCGGGTTTTCGGTTTTGTCGACCAGGCCGCCCACCGCCTCAATACCACCGTAGGCAAAGATGGCAAACACCACGAAAGAGAGCATGGCAAGGCCGGACTGATAGCCCGGATTCGGTGACGACACAAAATTCACCTCCTGTGCAAAGTGCCCACCGTTCAGACAAAGAATAGCGATACTGACCAGCAGCAGCACCAGGTTCAGACACATGACCGCAATACCGCCCACAGCAGTGATGCGGGCAATTTTGTTGATCCCTTTCGAGGCCACCAGCGTAACGACGACCATCCAGCAGACTGCCAGAATACCCACCACCTGTGTTGAGCTCAGACCTGCCAGAGACCAGACCTGCGTTTTATCTGCCCCGAACAAAAATGTGGAAAAGGGTACCCAGACTTTCGCTGCCGTGCTGACCATCCAGACAACGTAAGAGGAGAACCACATAAACGTGCCGATAAATGCATAGCGCGGGCCGACGCTGTTATTCATCCACGAATAGATCCCACCCTCTTCTTTCCGGTAGGCCGAGCCCATTTCCGCCATCATCAGCGCAAACGGAATAAAGAAGAACAGCGCCGAGACGATATAGAACGGCGTCGCGCTGTAACCCATCAGGTAGAAAGCCGACGGGCTGTTGGCAAAGCCAAAGACCGACGTAAAAATCATCAGGATGAGCCCGGTGAGGGTCATTTTTTTGAGTGAGTGAGACATAGAACCATCCGAAGAAGTATTAAGCTCCGCGGATGGTAGCAGATGACCAGACAAATATTGTGGCTATGCCGGGCAAATTAAGAAATTAACCTGTGTATAGAGAAAGTGGCAGTTTTTCATGTTGTCGTGCGGAAATGGAAAGGATTATTGCCAGAGGGGGATATAGGCCGGGTAAGCGACAGCGCCACCCGGCATTTCGTTAAGCGCGGTCAACCGTAA
This sequence comes from Enterobacter sp. RHBSTW-00901, assembly GCF_014103115.1. NCBI lineage: Bacteria > Pseudomonadati > Pseudomonadota > Gammaproteobacteria > Enterobacterales > Enterobacteriaceae > Enterobacter > Enterobacter sp. RHBSTW-00901. The sequence goes on along the minus strand of NZ_JABXPB010000001.1, from coordinate 3,309,766 downwards.
ACGCAATCACATCGCCCAGCTGTTCCGCACCCAGCGCCAGCATCACCAGACGGTCAACGCCCAGCGCCACGCCGGAGCAATCCGGCAGACCAGCCTGTAAGGCGTCAAGCAGGTTAGTGTCGATCGGCTGCTGCGGTAACCCCCGCGCGCCACGCTTGCGGTTATCCTGCTCAAAGCGCTGCTGTTGTTCGCGCGCGTCGGTCAGCTCATGGAAACCGTTCGCCAGCTCAATGCCTTTGTAATAGACCTCAAAACGCTCCGCCACGCGGTGATCTTCCGTGCTAATCTGCGCCAGCGAGGCCTGGCTTGCCGGGAAGTGATAAACAAAAGCCGGCCTGTCTTTGCCAATCTGCGGTTCAACGCCAAAAGTGAACAGTAACTGCAGCAGCGTATCGCGGTCTTCTTCCGTATCCGCCACGTTGCTCAGATCCAGTTTTGCCGCCACTTCGCGCAGCTGGGTTTTGTCCGCAGATAGCGGATCGATTTCAAGATAACGCTGGAACGCCTGCTGATATGAAAGCGTTTCCGCTTCTGAGCAATCCAGTACCTGCTGCAGCAGGTCGTCCACCTCGTTCATCAGGCGGTACATATCGTAATGCGGACGGTACCACTCCAGCATGGTGAATTCCGGATTATGGTGACGCCCCATCTCTTCATTACGGAAGCTGCGGCACAGCTGATACACCGGGCCACAACCCGCTGCCAGCAGGCGCTTCATGTGGTATTCCGGGCTGGTCATCAGATACAGATTCATCCCCTGGGAGTGACCAGGACCAACAAAACGGGTTTCAAACGGGACCAGATGAATATCCGTTACCGTTGCCTGACTCATGCACGGCGTTTCCACCTCCAGGACTCCGCGATCGGCAAAGAAACGACGGATCTCCGCCATAATTGCAGCGCGTTTTAACAGGTTAGGGATGGATGCGCTCGGCTGCCAGGTGGCCGTTTCGCTCATGAGTTTTTCTCCGATTTCAGACAAGGGCACGAAGTCTACTCGTTAGCGGGGACAGAGACAAATTTTGCACAGCTAAAGGTGCGATTTCATTTAGGGGAAAAATTATGTGACCCATTCCATCAATCGCAATGATAAATCACCGCACAGAACAGCAAAAAAATCGAACACGTCAAATTTCCCTCACATCCACACGGTTATACTGTTTTACCCATAAAGGAGCAGTGGAAACGCTTTCGCAATCGTCTCTTCGGACAGTTGAACTACCTTTAGTTCATCGCATTGCGAAATAACAAAAATCTGGAGGAATGTCGTGCAAACTTTTCAAGCCGATCTTGCCGTAATAGGCGCTGGCGGTGCTGGATTACGTGCTGCGATTGCTGCAGCACAAGCTAATCCGAACGCTAAAATCGCACTGATTTCAAAAGTCTACCCGATGCGCAGCCACACGGTTGCCGCAGAGGGAGGATCCGCCGCCGTTGCGCAGGATCATGACAGCTTCGAATACCATTTCCACGACACGGTTGCAGGGGGCGACTGGCTTTGCGAACAGGATGTCGTTGACTACTTCGTGCATCATTGTCCAACGGAAATGACCCAGCTTGAACAGTGGGGATGCCCGTGGAGTCGCCGCCCGGACGGCAGCGTCAACGTTCGCCGTTTTGGCGGGATGAAAATTGAACGCACCTGGTTTGCCGCCGATAAGACCGGCTTCCACATGCTGCACACCCTGTTCCAGACATCCCTTCAGTTCCCCCAGATCCAACGCTTTGACGAACATTTCGTTCTCGACATTCTGGTTGATGACGGCCAGGCGCGTGGTCTGGTCGCGATGAACATGATGGAAGGCACCCTTGTCCAGATCCGCGCCAATGCGGTGGTGATGGCAACGGGTGGCGCGGGTCGTGTTTACCGCTATAACACCAACGGCGGTATCGTCACCGGTGACGGCATGGGCATGGCGCTGAGCCACGGCGTGCCGCTGCGCGATATGGAATTCGTGCAGTACCACCCAACCGGCCTGCCGGGCTCTGGCATTCTGATGACGGAAGGCTGCCGCGGTGAAGGCGGTATTCTGGTCAACAAAAATGGCTACCGCTACCTGCAGGATTACGGCATGGGCCCGGAAACCCCGCTCGGCGAGCCGAAAAACAAATACATGGAACTCGGCCCACGCGACAAAGTCTCTCAGGCCTTCTGGCACGAGTGGCGTAAAGGCAACACCATTTCTACGCCACGCGGCGATGTGGTCTATCTTGACCTGCGCCACCTGGGCGAGAAGAAACTGCTGGAGCGTCTGCCGTTCATCTGCGAACTGGCGAAAGCTTACGTGGGTGTCGATCCGGTGAAAGAGCCGATTCCGGTGCGTCCAACCGCGCACTACACGATGGGCGGTATCGAAACCGACCAGCAGTGTGAAACGCGCATCAAAGGATTGTTCGCCGTGGGCGAGTGTTCCTCTGTCGGCCTGCACGGCGCAAACCGTCTGGGGTCTAACTCACTGGCCGAGCTGGTCGTCTTTGGCCGCATGGCGGGTGAACGCGCAATGGAGCGTGCAGCAACCGTGGGCGAAGCCAACAGCGCCGCGCTGGATGCCCAGGTCGCAGACGTCGAAAAACGTCTGAAAGATCTGGTCAATCAGGAAGGTAACGAAAACTGGTCGAAAATCCGCGACGAGATGGGCATGTCGATGGAAGAAGGCTGTGGTATCTACCGTACACCAGAGTTGATGCAAAAAACCGTCGACAAACTGGCGGAACTGCAGGAACGCTTCAAACGCGTGCGCATCACCGATACTTCCAGCGTGTTCAATACCGACCTGCTTTATACCATCGAACTGGGTCACGGCCTGAACGTAGCGGAATGTATGGCGCACTCTGCCCTGGCACGTAAAGAGTCGCGCGGGGCGCACCAGCGTCTGGATGAAGGTTGCACCGAACGTGATGACGTCAATTTCCTGAAACACACCCTCGCCTGGCGCGACGCGGATGGCACGACTCGCCTGGACTACAGCGACGTGAAGATCACCACGCTGCCACCGGCTAAACGCGTGTACGGTGCAGAAGCAGAAGCAGCCGAGAAGAAGGAGACGGCGAATGGCTGAGATGCAAAAACTGAAAGTTGAAGTGGTGCGCTACAACCCGGAAGTGGACTCCGCACCGCACAGCGCTTTCTATGAAGTCCCTTATGACGAGCAAACCTCTCTGCTGGATGCGCTCGGTTACATTAAAGACAACCTGGCACCAGACCTGAGCTACCGCTGGTCCTGCCGTATGGCAATCTGCGGCTCCTGCGGCATGATGGTCAACAAAGTGCCTAAGCTTGCCTGCAAAACCTTCCTGCGCGAATACACCAAGGGCATCAAGGTTGAAGCACTGGGCAACTTCCCGATCGAGCGCGATCTGGTGGTCGATATGACCCACTTTATCGAAAGCCTGGAAGCCATTAAGCCGTACATCATTGGCAACCCGCGCACGCCGGATCAGGGGCCAAATACCCAGACGCCTGCACAGATGGCGAAATACCATCAGTTCTCCGGCTGCATCAACTGCGGCCTGTGTTACGCCGCCTGTCCACAGTTTGGTCTGAACCCTGAGTTCATCGGCCCGGCCGCTATTACTCTGGCGCACCGTTACAACGAGGACAGCCGCGACCACGGTAAAAAAGAACGTATGGCGCAGCTTAACAGCCAGAACGGCGTCTGGAGCTGCACCTTTGTGGGTTTCTGCTCCGAAGTATGTCCGAAGCACGTCGACCCGGCCGCCGCTATTCAGCAGGGTAAAGTGGAAAGCTCGAAAGACTTTCTTATCGCAACCCTGAAACCACGCTAAGGAGTGCATGATGACGACTAAACGCAAAGCCTATGTGCGGCCAATGCCGTCCACCTGGTGGAAGAAACTGCCGTTTTATCGCTTCTATATGCTGCGTGAGGGCACTGCAGTGCCCGCGGTCTGGTTCAGCCTTGAGCTGATGTACGGTGTGTTTGCCCTCAAACATGGCCCTGAAACCTGGGCCAGTTTTGTCGGGTTCCTGCAAAACCCTGTCATTGTGATCCTGAACCTGATCGTCCTCGCGGCGGCGCTGCTTCATACCAAAACCTGGTTTGAACTGGCACCCAAAGCGGCGAACATCATCGTTAAAGGCGAGAAAATGGGACCAGAGCCGGTCATTAAAGGGCTTTGGGCAGTGACGGCCATTGCCACCGTGGTCATTCTGTTTGTCGCACTGTTCTGGTAAGGAGACTACTGTGATCAATCCAAATCCAAAACGTTCTGATGAGCCAGTCTTCTGGGGTCTGTTTGGCGCAGGCGGCATGTGGAGTGCCATCATTGCACCGGTAATCATCCTGCTGGTCGGCATTATGCTGCCGCTGGGGCTGTTCCCGGGAGATGCGCTGAGCTATGAGCGCGTGCTGGCGTTTGCGGGCAGCTTTATTGGCCGTGTGTTCATCTTCCTGATGATCGTCCTGCCGCTGTGGTGTGGCCTGCACCGCATTCACCACGCGATGCATGATCTGAAAATCCATGTGCCAAGCGGTAAATGGGTGTTCTACGGTCTGGCAACTATCCTGACCGTGGTAACGCTGATTGCTGTGATCACCATCTGATTCACCAGGCCCGCCCTCCGGCGGGCCTGTCATTTCTGCATTTTCCCCACCAGCCACTGTGTAAACTCGCGCATTGCAGGCGTTTCTGCCCGTGACTGCAGCCTTGTCAGCCAGTAACTGCCCAGATCAATCTGCGTCGCAAACGGCTGTACAATGCGCTCGCTATTCAACAGATGGGTAAACATACTGACAGGTGCGATGGCTACCCCCACACCTGTCTGTGCCGCTTCCAGCATGGTGACAGACGAATCAAATACCATCACCCGATGCGTTGGTGACGGTGGATGTTCTCCCGCAGCCTGCATCCACGCTGACCACTCGTCACGCCGATAGGAGCGCAACAGAGTAAATTTCAGGATGTCGGCCGGGGTGTGTAGCCCCACGGCAATGTCAGGTGAACAAAGCGGAGCCAGCGGCGCATGGCAAAGAAACGTAGCCTCCGTGCCGTGCCACGCCCCTCCGCCGTAACGGATTGTGTAATCAAGCCCTTCGGCTGCCGGGTCGACACGGTTGTTATGAGTGGAAAGCTGCAGGTCGATATGCGGATAACAGCGGCGAAAATCATCAAGCTGCGAGAATAAAACCCCCGTGGCAAAAGTCCCCACAACGCCAATTTTCAGCTTCTCCTGAGCCCGGTGGCTGGCAAAACGATCCAGCATACCGGCAATACGATCGAACGAATCGTTCAGTACCGGCAGCAAATTCTCCCCTTCCGTGGTCAGCATCAGCCCACGCGAAACGCGAACAAACAGCTGGCAGTTAAGGTGGTGCTCCAGCGTCTTAACGTGCTGGCTGATAGCAGAATGGGTCACATTCAGCTCGATTGCAGCATTAGTAAAACTGAGATGTCTTGCGGCGGCCTCGAAGGCCCGAAGCGAATTGAGAGGGAGATAGCTACGTGTCATCGGTCTTTCCGTTAGAAAAATTAACAGCTAATGCTAAATTTAACCGTTTGTCAGACGCAGTCAAATCCAACAGACTACGCTTGTCTGACGGCCAGGACATCCCCATTGATTCGCTATTACGGAAGATATCTGATGATGAAAAAAACCCTTTGCTGTGCGCTTCTGCTCGGCCTCTCGTGTTCCGCCCTGGCGGCAACCCTGTCAGAAAAACAGCTTGCTGACACCGTTGAACAAACCGTTACCCCCCTGATGAAAGCGCAGGCCATTCCAGGGATGGCCGTCGCGGTGATTTATCAGGGTAAACCTTACTATTTCACCTTTGGTAAAGCCGATGTCGCGGCAAACAAGCCCGTCACAGCACAGACCTTATTCGAATTAGGTTCAGTCAGCAAAACCTTCACTGGCGTGCTGGGTGGTGATGCGATTGCCCGCGGTGAGATTTCGCTGACCGATCCGGTAACAAAATACTGGCCTGAACTGACGGGCAAGCAGTGGCAGGACATTCGCCTGCTGGATCTGGCGACCTATACCGCCGGTGGCCTGCCGTTGCAGGTACCGGATGAGGTTACTGACAATGCGTCGCTGCTGCGCTTTTACCAGACCTGGCAGCCACAGTGGAAACCGGGCACAACCCGCCTTTATGCGAACGCCAGCATCGGTCTGTTTGGCGCACTGGCGGTTAAACCTTCCGGCATGAACTTTGAACAGGCGATGACAGAGCGGGTCTTTAAACCCCTGAAGCTCACGCATACCTGGATTCATGTTCCAGAAGCAGAAGAACAGCACTACGCGTGGGGATATCGTGACGGTAAAGCGGTTCACGTTTCGCCGGGAATGCTGGACGCCGAAGCTTATGGCGTTAAAACCAGCATTAAAGATATGGCGCGCTGGGTGATGGCCAATATGTCATCTGATGCCGTATCAGATACTTCCCTGAAACAAGGGATCGCTCTTGCACAGTCGCGCTACTGGCGAGTCGGTGCAATGTATCAGGGACTCGGCTGGGAGATGCTCAACTGGCCGGTAGATGCCAAAACCGTTGTTGATGGCAGCGACAATAACGTGGCACTGGCTCCACTGCCTGCCGTGGAAATTCACCCGGCAGCACCTGCAGTGAAAGCCTCCTGGGTACATAAAACGGGGTCGACGGGCGGGTTCGGCAGCTATGTGGCCTTTATTCCGGAAAAGCAGCTCGGCATCGTGATGCTGGCGAACAAGAGCTACCCAAATCCGGCGCGCGTTGAAGCGGCTTACCGTATCTTAAGTTCTCTGCAGTAAAACATTGCCGGGTGGCGCTATGCATACCCGGCAAAACCCCCTACATTTTCCTTGCTGTAATCTACACTTAACAAAAAACAGTAAGGAAACAACTATGCGCATTCTGCCTGTTATCGCCGCAGTGACAGCCGCGTTTTTAGTGGTTGCCTGCAGTTCCCCTACTCCGCCTCCCGGTGTCACCGTCGTCAGTAATTTCGACGCGCAACGGTTCCTCGGCACATGGTATGAAATCGCCCGTTTTGATCATCGGTTCGAACGGGGCTTAGAGAAAGTCACAGCCAATTACAGCCCAATGGATGATGGCGGTATTCAGGTCATCAACCGTGGTTACAACCCGGAACGGGGGATATGGCAGCAGTCAATTGGTCAGGCGTACTTTACCGGCGACCCGCACCGGGCCGCGCTGAAAGTCTCATTCTTTGGCCCGTTCTACGGCGGATATAACGTGATAGCGCTCGACAGAGAATACCGCCATGCGCTGGTTTGCGGGCCGGATCGCGATTATCTGTGGATACTCTCCCGCACCCCGACCCTTTCACCAGAAATGAAACAGCAGATGCTGGACGTCGCGACCCGGCAAGGTTTTGATGTCTCAAAACTTATCTGGGTTGAACAGCCGCATTAATGTGCGCTGAGCTTCAGCCCAATAATACCCGCCACAATCAGGGCGAGGCTGGCGATGCGCGCCAGACTCGCTGACTCCCCCAGCAGCAGAATGCCGGTGATGGCTGCGCCTACGGCACCAATTCCCGTCCAGACGGCATAAGCCGTCCCCACTGGCAGGGAGCGCATAGCCCACGACAGCAGGACAATGCTCACAATCATCGCAGTAAGAGTAATCACGCTGGGTGTCAGGCGGGTAAAACCGTGGGTGTACTTCAGGCCTATCGCCCATACCACTTCGAGCAGACCGGCAATAACAAGAATAATCCAGGACATATCAGGCTCCTTAACTTAAAGGTAAGTTGGGGCCGTCCCCGGTGAGTAAAGCGCTTACGGGTCGTCCCGTAAGGCAGAGATTACGCCGCATATTTTGGTTAGCGTGCGATTTTTTTTCAATACTTTTGTGCTGAACGGGTTAAGGCAAGAAATAGCCTCAGTATGCCGCGTAGTTCCGGCATTTACCACTCATCCGACTTCCCTATGATGGTGTGCTTTCTGATGGCAGGAAGCCAAACCACTAGCCGACTGCGAATACAATATGTTCAAAATTCTTTTGATTGACCGGTGTCACTTCACCCGCGCAGGGTTTGAAGCGTGGCTCAATCATTCCGGTTTATTCCCTGGCCATTTCGTCGTGACCGGGCTGAATAACCTCATCCTCGCCAGAGAGCACATTCTGCAATGGAAACCGACGCTGGTTATCGCCGATCTGCACGGTTTCCGGCAGGATCTTCATCATTTTCAGCAACTCTCTTCTCTGCTGCATGCCAGTAAAACGTTACCCTTTATTTTACTGCAGTCGGGTGAAGAACAGGAAATGGCGGGATACCTGGCACAGTTCCCGGTATGGTCTTCGTTGTTGAAAAACGCCGACCTTGAGGAGCTGGCTGTGGTGATCAACGACGCCTTAACATCCTGTGCAAGCTTTGAAATACCGCAAGTTGCCGCCCCTCTGCTGACCCGCCAGGAGGAGAAGGTGCTGACATTGTGGATGGACGGCGCAAGCAATCAGAAAATTGCCAGCCACCTGAGTATCAATGGAAAAACGGTGTATACCTATAAACGGAATATCCGCATGAAGCTGCATATGGATACGCGTTTCTCACCGTTTTTAGCTCTGCAGGAAGCAGAAAGCTGACGGTACGGCACCCGTTAGTCCCGTACCGTTTATGATTACTGCTGAGCTTTGGTTGCCGCACCAGAGATTGCGCTACCACCTTCAGAAATATCCTGACCGACGCCACGCGCGGTATTACAGGCGGTTAAAACTGATGAAAGCACCAGAACAGAAAAGATCGCTGCAATTGTCTTTTTAACCATAATGTCGTCCTTTTATCGCCAACGTGATGTTGTGTATAGCCATTTAAGGATAGACAAAATCCCGTTAGTTGACGGAAAGGAATACGGTTTTCAGAAAATTGGACGTAATCAGCTGGCGGCGTGAGAGATGATATGCCCCAGATCCTGGACATCTTCACCGACGCCACGGGCAGTATTACAGCCAGAAAGGAGTGTGCCAGAAAGCGCTAACAGAAGCAGAATTTTAACGGTACGTTTCATCATCCCTGCCTGAAAAATCAGGCGCAGCGGACACTGCGCCTTACGTCATTTACATGAATTACTTCACGCGGGACACGTATTCGCCGGAGCGGGTATCCACTTTGATCACTTCGCCAGTCTGTACGAACAGTGGAACTTTAACCACTGCACCGGTAGACAGTTTGGCTGGCTTACCGCCGGTACCTGCGGTGTCACCTTTCAGGCCTGGATCGGTTTCAACGATTTCCAGCTCTACGAAGTTTGGTGGGGTCACAGCGATAGGCTGGCCGTTCCACAGGGTCACGATGCACTCAGCCTGATCCAGCAGCCATTTAGCGCTGTCGCCTACTGCTTTCTCATCAGCAGACAGCTGTTCGAAAGTCGAGTTGTTCATGAAATGATAGAACTCACCGTCGTTGTACAGATAGGTCAGGTTCATATCAACAACATCAGCGCCTTCAGCAGAGTCAGTAGACTTGAAGGTTTTCTCAACACGGGTGCCAGTCAGCAGGCGGCGCAGCTTAACGCGTGCGAATGCCTGGCCTTTACCTGGTTTAACGAATTCGCTGGCTTCAACCGCATACGGTTCGCCGTCCATCATGATTTTAAGACCAGCACGAAAATCGTTGCTATAGTACGTTGCCATAAGGCCCTCTAAATTTGTTAACTGGTAGCTAAGCCACAAAATGGCGCATATTGTAACCCTAAACACCCCGTCCAGAGAAGATTGGTTATCGCAACTTGCCGATGTAATCACCAGTCCTGATGAATTGCTGCGTCTTTTAGACCTCGATCAGCATCAAGAGTTGCTTGCAGGCCGTGAGGCGAAGCGGCTCTTTGCCCTGCGCGTTCCCCGCGCATTTGTTGCCCGCATGGAGAAAGGCAATCCTGATGACCCGCTATTAAAACAAACACTTACCTCACAGGATGAGTTTGTGACTGCACCGGGTTACAGCACCGATCCGCTGGAAGAGCAGAACAGCGTGGTGCCCGGTTTACTGCACAAATACCTCAACCGCGCGCTGCTGCTGGTGAAAGGCGGTTGTGCGGTAAATTGTCGTTATTGCTTCCGTCGACACTTCCCGTACGCCGAAAATCAGGGCAATAAACGCAACTGGCAGGTTGCGCTGGATTACATTGCGGCCCATTCAGAGCTGGATGAGATTATTTTTTCCGGTGGCGATCCGCTGATGGCAAAAGATCATGAGCTGGACTGGTTGCTGACCCAGCTTGAAGCTATCCCGCACATTAAACGCCTGCGTATTCACAGCCGCCTGCCGGTCGTGATCCCGGCACGTATTACTGACGGGCTGGTGTCGCGCGTTGAACAGTCTCGTTTGCAGGTACTGCTGGTAAACCATATCAACCACGCGAACGAAATCGACGAAGCGTTCCGTTCCGCAATGGCGCGTCTGCGTAAAGCGGGTGTGACGCTGTTGAACCAGAGCGTGTTGCTGCGCGGTGTGAATGATAGTGCCCACGTGCTGGCCAACCTGAGCAATGCCTTGTTTGATGCAGGTGTGATGCCTTATTACCTGCACGTGCTGGATCGCGTGCAGGGTGCGGCGCATTTCATGGTCACGGATGAAGAAGCCCGGCAGATTATGCGCGAACTGTTAACGCTGGTTTCTGGCTATATGGTGCCAAAGCTGGCACGTGAAATTGGCGGTGAGCCGAGTAAGACACCACTGGATTTGCAACTGCGGCAGAGCTAGTTTCCCTCACCCTCTCCCCACAGGGGAGAGGGGAAAAGACAATCAGTTCGGGCACTTATACACCTGGCCGTTCATCTGGCTGGCCGTTGGCACGAAGCTGGACAGCATACCCTGCGTTGGGCTGCTCACACCGTAAATCACGTTACCACCCATTGCCGCAGCCTGGTTACGCAGGGCGTTTGCCGCACCACGCATAGAGCCACCTTCTTCGCCGTGTTGGCCCGACATCCAGTTGCTTTGCTCACCGCTTGCCGTGCCTAAAAACTGGCATTCGCTGCCCGGCTTATCTTCCACAAAGCGAACACCCTGACCCGCGGCCGACAGCTCATTGCTGGAGCTACAACCCGCCAGCAGCAATGCTGCCCCTACGATCCCTGCACAGACTTTTACGCGCATGTTATTCCTCGTTTTCAATAAGCTGGACAGTAGTTGTCCGTGTGTAAATCTTATACTAAAAAGATGACCAAAAGAAAAACCACCGGTCATTATCTGCGACATCCCCGCGAGAAAGCGTTACGTCCCTAAATAGATTCTGATAATAGCCGTATCGGTATCGTCTTTTACGGCTTTTTTTGCTCTAAGTAGCACTCCATTGGCGTATTTTCCTGCGCCCCAGGGATAAATTCATAAGGAGGCAACATGAGCAATCCCCCCCACAGCCAGAGAAAAGTAACATGGTCGGGGTATCTCGTTTTCATTATCACCATTATTTTCTTTTCCGGTTTGTTCTCGAAAACCACCGAATGGTGGCGAGTGTTTGATTTTACCGTACTGAACGGCACGTTTGGTCAGGTCAATGGGGTCGCGGCAACCCCCGCCTCTTTTCGCGGTATTGGTGGCACAGGTGCAAAGGATGGCTTTCTTTTTGCCTTAGAGCTCGCCCCATCGGTCATTTTATCTCTGGGTATTATTGCCGTAACCGAAGGGTTGGGCGGTCTTCGCGCAGCACAACAGCTGATGACGCCGATCCTCAAACCCCTGCTGGGTATCCCTGGTATTTGCTCTCTGGCGCTGATCGCCAACCTGCAAAACACCGATGCCGCTGCCGGGATGACGAAAGAAATGGCGGATGACGGCACGATCACCGACAGGGAGAGGGCTATTTTCGCCACCTTCCAGACCAGCGGCAGCGCCATTATTACCAATTACTTCTCATCAGGTGCTGCCCTGTTTACCAGTATCACGGTTCCGGTGATTACTCCCCTGGTCGTTATCCTTATTTTTAAGTTTATCGGTGCCAATTTTTTACGCCTGTGGATTGCCCGGATTGAAAACCGACAGCTAAAGGAGCCACAAAGTGACAGCACTCGTGCGTAAAAACATCATGGATATGTTTATCGATGGAGCCCGCCGTGGGTTTACCATTGCCACCACCAGCCTGCTACCTAATGTCGTGATGGCCTTTGTCATTATTCAGGCACTGAAAGTTACGGGGCTTTTGGATATTGTCGGCAAGGTGTGCGCCCCCATTATGGCGATTTGGGGATTGCCCGGCGAAGCCGCTACCGTTCTGCTGGCAGCAGTCATGAGCATGGGAGGTGGCGTCGGCGTCTGTGCGAGCCTGGTTGCCACCAGTACGCTTAACGGCCATGATGCGACCATTCTCCTGCCTGCGATTTATTTGATGGGTAATCCAGTGCAAAACACTGGCCGTTGCCTCGGCACTGCAGGCGTGAACCCTAAATACTATCCACACATCATTACTATCTGCGTGATTAACGCCCTGCTTTCACTTTGGGTGATGCAATTACTCTTCTAAAAGAAAGCCCCGGCATTTCTGCCGGGGGCTTCTTTATTTCCGCAAGACGCAGAACAACATGATTACATCATGCCGCCCATACCGCCCATGCCACCCATGCCTGCAGCACCTAAGTCAGGTGCGTCGCCTTTAGGCAGGTCGGTCACCATGCACTCGGTGGTGATCATCAGGCCAGCGACAGATGCCGCGTACTGCAGAGCAGAACGGGTCACTTTGGTTGGATCCAGGATACCGAAGTCGATCATGTTGCCGTATTCTTCAGTTGCTGCGTTGTAACCGTAGTTACCTTCGCCTGCTTTCACGTTGTTGGTCACAACAGATGGCTCTTCACCGGCGTTGGACACGATCTGACGCAGTGGAGCTTCCATTGCGCGCAGCGCAACTTTGATACCCACGTTCTGATCTTCGTTCTGAGCAGTCAGGCCGGACAGTTTCGCGGCAACACGCACCAGCGCCACACCACCACCAGCAACCACGCCTTCTTCTACCGCAGCACGGGTCGCGTGCAGGGCATCGTCAACACGTGCTTTTTTCTCTTTCATTTCAACTTCAGTCGCAGCACCGACTTTGATTACCGCAACACCGCCTGCCAGTTTCGCTACGCGCTCCTGCAGTTTTTCACGGTCGTAATCGGAAGTGGCTTCTTCGATCTGCTTACGGATCTGACCAACACGGCCCTGAATCGCCGCTTCGTCGCCCACGCCATCGATGATGGTGGTGGTGTCTTTGTTGATCACAACACGTTTAGCCTGGCCCAGGTCTTCCAGGGTCGCTTTTTCCAGCTCCATACCGATCTCTTCAGAGATGACGGTACCGCCGGTCAGGGTAGCGATATCCTGCAGCATCGCTTTACGGCGGTCGCCGAAGCCAGGTGCTTTAACCGCAGCCACTTTCACGATGCCACGCATGGTGTTAACCACCAGGGTCGCCAGCGCTTCGCCTTCAACGTCTTCAGCAATGATAACCAGCGGTTTGCCTGCTTTCGCAACGGCTTCCAGCACTGGCAGCATTTCGCGGATGTTGGAGATTTTCTTGTCAGCCAGCAGGATGAACGGGCTTTCCAGCTCAACAGCGCCAGTTTCTGGCTTGTTGATGAAGTATGGGGACAGGTAACCGCGGTCGAACTGCATACCTTCAACCACGTCCAGTTCGTCTTCCAGACCGGTACCGTCTTCAACGGTGATCACGCCTTCTTTACCGACTTTATCCATCGCTTCCGCGATCAGTTTACCTACGGTTTCGTCGGAGTTAGCGGAGATGGTACCTACCTGAGCAATGGCTTTAGAGTCAGAGCACGGTACGGACAGCGCTTTCAGTTCTTCAACAGCGGACGCGACAGCTTTGTCGATACCACGTTTCAGATCCATTGGGTTCATGCCCGCAGCAACGGCTTTCAGACCTTCGGTGATGATAGCCTGAGCCAGCACGGTCGCGGTGGTGGTACCGTCGCCTGCAGCGTCGTTCGCTTTAGAGGCCACTTCTTTCACCATCTGCGCGCCCATGTTTTCGAACTTGTCTTCCAGCTCGATTTCACGTGCTACAGAAACACCATCTTTCGTGATGGTTGGCGCGCCGAAGGATTTGTCCAGCACTACGTTACGGCCTTTCGGGCCCAGGGTTACTTTAACTGCATCTGCCAGTACGTTTACGCCGCGGAGCATTTTTACACGAGCGTCGTTACCGAATTTTACGTCTTTAGCTGCCATGTTCTTATTTCCTCAAATTCTCGTGCGTAAATTACGCTTCAACAATTGCCAGAATGTCGCTCTCGGACATGATCAACACTTCTTCATTGTCGATCTTCTCGGATTTCACGCCGTAGCCATCGTTGAAAATGACGATGTCACCAACTTTAACGTCCAGTGGCTGCACAGTTCCGTTTTCCAGAATGCGGCCCTTACCGACAGCGATGATTTCGCCACGCGTTGATTTGGCTGCTGCAGAACCGGTCAGAACGATGCCGCCAGCAGACTTGGTTTCAACTTCTTTACGTTTGACGATCACACGATCATGTAACGGACGAATACTCATTGATAGCTCTCCTTTGAGAAAGTCTTTATCAGTTATGGATGACGCCGATCCGCATGCGGTTTTCCGGCTAGTGCTCTGAGAGATGGGGATAGCTTTTTCCCCCTTCAAGGGGGAGTCGAAAAAAAATTTGCGAAAGTGTTACCATCGCTTCTCTTTTGATGGTGGCAGGACGATGTAAATGAGTGGACTCAAGCAGGAGTTGGGGCTGGCACAGGGCATTGGCCTGCTCTCAACCTCCTTGTTAGGCACGGGCGTGTTTGCAGTACCCGCGCTGGCGGCACTGGTGGCCGGAAATAACAGCCTGTGGGCATGGCCGGTACTGATTGTGCTGGTGTTTCCGGTAGCGATTGTCTTTGCCGTGCTCGGGCGACATTTTCCCAGCGCAGGCGGTGTTGCACACTTTGTCGGCATGGCATTTGGCCCGCGTCTGGAACGCGTTACCGGCTGGCTATTTCTTTCTGTGATCCCGGTCGGCCTGCCTGCGGCATTGCATATCGCGACGGGCTTTGGGCAGGCGCTCTTCGGCTGGCATAACGAACAACTGCTGCTGGCCGAACTGGGCACGCTGGCAATTGTCTGGTGGGTCGGCTCACGCGGAGCCAGTTCCAGCGCCAACCTGCAAACGCTGGTCGCGGTGCTGATCGTCGCACTCATTGCCGCCATCTGGTGGGCGGGCGATATCTCCCTGGCAGAGATCCCTTTCCCGGCTATCACGGATGTCGATCATTCCCAGCTGTTCGCCGCACTTTCGGTAATGTTCTGGTGTTTTGTCGGTCTGGAAGCGTTCGCTCACCTGGCATCCGAGTTTAAGCAGCCGGAACGTGATTTTCCCCGAGCCTTGATGATTGGCCTGCTGCTGGCAGGCACGGTTTACTGGGCCTGTACCGTGCTGGTGTTGCACTTCAACGCGTTCGGGGCGGATAAAGCCGCCGCCGCATCGCTGCCGGGCATCGTGGTTGCGCTGTTTGGCGTGAAAGCACTATGGGTCGCCTGCGTCATCGGCTATCTGGCCTGTTTTGCCAGCCTCAATATCTATATTCAGAGCTTTGCCCGTCTGGTGTGGTCTCAGGCGCAATATAAACCGCAAAGCCGCCTTGCTCGCCTGTCAAAACGTCAGCTCCCGTTAAATGCATTGAATACCGTACTCGGCTGCTGCGTGCTGAGCACGCTGTGTATTTACGGGCTGAACATCAATCTGGATGCGCTGATTGTCTACGCCAACGGCATCTTCATCATGATCTATCTGCTGTGCATGCTGGCGGGCTGTCGTCTGCTAAAGGGGCGTTTTAAAGCGCTGGCAGTCATAGGGGGTGTGCTGTGTCTGCTACTGCTGGCGATGGTGGGATGGAAGAGTTTGTACGCCATTATTATGCTGACGGGACTGTGGCTGTTCTTACCGAAACGCAGTGTGGTTTAAGGTGTTGTAGGCCCGGCAGGTGCAACGCCACCGGGCAAAATCAGCTTAACGATCGTCTTTGTGATCTAAACGGTCGTTCTGCTCGTCCTTACGCTGATACTCCCCTTCAAACGTATCCCCTGGCCCTGTACTGAACCCACCACCTGGCATGCGGCTGAAACGCAGGTGTGGCAGCAACTTCATGGTCAGGTGCTTTTGCACCGGCGGCAACAGCAGCAACAGACCGAGGAAGTCAGTGAAGAACCCCGGCAGGATCAGCAGCAGGCCCGCAATAATCAGCGACACGCTTTTGATCATCTCGGCAGCCGGGCTTTCGCCTGCAGCCATCTTTTGCTGCATTAACAGGAAATTTTTGAAACCCTGGTTGCGCACCAGCGACACGCCGATGACAGAGGTGAAGATCACCAGAATCAGTGTCAGCAGGACACCCAACACATGGGCAACCTGGATGAAAATTGAAATCTCAATGTAAACATAGAGAAAGAAAGCAATAAACGGTACCCAGCGCACTGGCATCTCCTGTATGGCAGGTGCCATCTGGCCCCTGTCTGAATGTGTTCGCGAAACGCGTCTGTAAGAGATGGAGACGGTTAGCCAAAATTCAATCGGTTTGCACGGATATTTTTTCTGGAAATATTAAAGCGGTGACTCATTTCACAGATTAATAATTATCATGCATTCGAGACGATAATAAGTGATCCAGCTTACGGCAATTCGCTATCATCAGCATATGATCTCGAGCATCTGGCTGATTGAGGGAATAATCGTCGGTCAGAAAATATTCAAAACCACATATATACTGTGTGTTTAGTACAATCCATCGGCAGCTTGAAAAGAAGGTTCACATGTTAAACAACATTCGTATCGAAGAAGATTTGTTGGGTACCAGGGAAGTTCCAGCGGATGCCTACTATGGTGTTCACACTCTGAGAGCGATTGAAAACTTCTACATCAGCAATAGCAAAATCAGTGACATCCCTGAATTTGTACGTGGCATGGTTATGGTGAAGAAAGCGGCAGCACTGGCAAACAAAGAGCTGCAAACCATTCCAAAAAGCGCTGCAAATGCGATTATCGCCGCGTGCGATGAAGTGCTGAACAATGGAAAATGCATGGATCAGTTCCCGGTTGACGTCTATCAGGGCGGCGCGGGTACCTCCGTCAACATGAATACTAACGAAGTGCTGGCAAACATTGGCCTGGAGCTGATGGGTCACCAGAAAGGTGAATACCAGTACCTGAACCCGAACGACCACGTTAACAAATGTCAGTCTACCAACGATGCCTACCCAACCGGCTTCCGCATCGCAGTGTATGCCTCTGTGGTGAAACTGGTCGACGCGATTAATCAACTGGGCGATGGCTTCCAGCGTAAAGCGGTTGAGTTCCAGGATATCCTGAAAATGGGTCGTACCCAGCTGCAGGATGCGGTGCCAATGACCCTCGGCCAGGAGTTCCACGCGTTTAACGTTCTGCTGAACGAAGAGACCAAAAACCTGCTGCGCACCTCCGAGCTGCTGCTGGAAGTGAACCTGGGGGCAACCGCCATCGGTACACGTCTGAATACGCCGGATGGCTATCAGCAACTGGCCGTACAGAAACTGGCTGAAGTCTCTAACCTGCCGGTTACGCCTGCTGAAGACCTGATTGAAGCCACCTCTGACTGCGGCGCATACGTCATGGTACACAGCGCCCTGAAACGTCTGGCGGTGAAATTGTCCAAAATCTGTAACGACCTGCGCCTGCTCTCCTCCGGCCCACGCGCTGGCCTGAACGAAATCAACCTGCCAGAACTGCAGGCGGGTTCGTCCATCATGCCAGCGAAAGTTAACCCGGTGGTGCCAGAAGTCGTGAACCAGGTCTGCTTTAAAGTCATCGGTAACGACACCACCGTGACAATGGCCTCTGAAGCGGGTCAGCTGCAGCTGAACGTGATGGAGCCCGTCATTGGCCAGGCGATGTTTGAATCTATCCACATCCTGACTAATGCCTGCTACAACCTGCTGGAAAAATGCATTAACGGCATTACCGCGAACAAATCCGTGTGTGAAGGCTATGTGTATAACTCCATCGGGATCGTCACCTATCTCAACCCGTTCATCGGCCACCATAACGGCGACATCGTCGGTAAGATTTGTGCCGAAACCGGTAAGAGCGTGCGTGAAGTGGTACTGGAGCGTGGGCTGTTGACCGAAGCCGAGCTGGACGATATTTTCTCGGCGCAAAACCTGATGCACCCGGCCTATAAAGCGAAACGTTATACCGATGAAAGCGAACAGTAACAGTTCAGGCTAAGCTTGCGAAAGGCACGTCACTTGTGACGTGCCTTTTTTCTTTTTAGGCGTTACCAAAATACAACAATTCAATATCAACTTGTTAATAAACAAGGCAGGTCCTTATGTTTGGAGCAGAACTCGTCATCGTCTTGTTGGCGATTTATTTGGGAGCAAGACTCGGGGGTATCGGCATCGGTTTTGCTGGTGGTCTCGGGGTGCTCGTTCTTACCCTTATCTTTCAAATCAAACCCGGCGCAATTCCTTTTGACGTCATCGAAATCATCATGGCGGTCATTGCCGCTATCGCAGCCATGCAGGTGGCAGGCGGTATGGACTACCTGGTGAGCCTGGCGGAGCGTATGTTGCGCCGCCATCCAAAATACATCACTTTCCTTGCCCCGCTGGTGACCTGGTTTATGACCATTCTAGCCGGTACTGGCCACACCGCGTTCTCTACGCTGCCGGTGATCACTGAAGTGGCGAAAGAGCAGGGTATTCGCCCATCTCGTCCGCTCTCTATCGCCGTGGTCGCGTCCCAGATTGCGATCACCGCATCACCCATTTCTGCCGCCGTGGTCTTCTTCGCCGGTATCCTTGAACCGATGGGTGTGAGCTACCTGACGCTGCTGGCAATCTGTATTCCGGTGACGCTGATTGCCGTCATGATCACTGCCGTGCTGTGCAACTTCCTCGGCGCTGAGTTGAAAGACGATCCGGTTTACCAGGAACGTCTGGCAAAAGGTGAAGTGAAACTGCGTGGCAGCCAGGTCTTCAAGCTGAAGCCACACGCAAAACGTTCCGTGCTGCTGTTCCTGATCGGTATTGTCGCGGTGATGTTCTACGCGACCGCCATCAGTGACACCGTGGGTCTGATCCAGAACCCGGTACTGCCACGTAACGAAGCAATCGTGGTGTTCATGCTGACGATCGCAACACTTATCAGCATCACCTGTAAAATCGACACCAGTGAAGTGCTGAATGCCAGCACCTTCAAATCCGGTATGAGCGCCTGCGTGTGCGTACTGGGCGTGGCCTGGCTCGGTGATACCTTCGTGAAAGCACACATCAGCGATATCCAGACCGTTGCGGGTGACCTGCTGCACAATTACCCGTGGCTGCTGGCTGTGGTGCTGTTCTTTGCCGCCACCCTGCTTTACTCCCAGGCGGCCACCACCAAAGCGCTGATGCCTGCGGCACTGATGCTGGGTGTGACTCCTCTGACGGCGATTGCCTCATTTGCAGCGGTTTCTGCACTGTTCGTGCTGCCAACCTACCCAACCCTGCTGGCAGCGGTTGAGATGGATGATACCGGCTCTACCCGTATCGGTAAGTACGTGTTTAACCACGCATTCCTGATCCCGGGCGTCGTCGCGATCACCCTTTGCGTCATTCTCGGCTTTATCATCGGCGGCGTTGTGCTGTAAACGCCGGGGAGTTGTAAAAATAGTTAAAATCGGGCCGCTCTGCGGCCCGATTCATTAATGAGCAATCGCCTTGCGTGATATAGTGAAGACTTTCGTGATGAGGAGGTCGACCTGTGAACACGCCTGATGCTGTTGTTGTACTTTGTACCGCCCCTGATGAAGCCTCTGCCCAGGATCTCGCCGCCAAAGTGCTGGCCGAAAAACTGGCAGCCTGCGTTACACTCCTCCCAGGAGCCACCTCCCTGTACTACTGGGAAGGGAAACTGGAGCAGGAATACGAAGTCCAGATGCTGCTAAAAACCAATCTGACAAACCAGCAGGCGCTCCTGGACTGCCTCAAATCTCATCATCCCTATCAAACCCCGGAACTGCTGGTACTGCCAGTGGCCCACGGCGATAACGATTATCTCTCATGGCTCAACGCTTCTTTACGCTGATCCTGCTGCTCTGCAGCACGTCAGTTTTTGCCGGGTTGTTTGACACACCCGGCCGCTCGAATTTTATCCCTGCCGACCAGGCATTCGTTTTCGACTTTCAACAGAACCAGCATGACCTCAACCTCACCTGGCAGGTGAAAGAGGGCTATTACCTCTATCGCAAGCAAGTTAGCATCACGCCGGCTCAGGCAAACGTGGGTGCATTGCAGATGCCCGCAGGCGAGTGGCATGAAGACGAGTTTTATGGCAAAAGTGAAATTTATCGCCAGAACTTAAGCGTACCCGTCACGGTTAATCAGGCCGGAAAAGGGGCCACGCTGACCGTCACATATCAGGGCTGCGCCGACGCTGGTTTCTGCTATCCACCGGAAACGAAGATTGTTCCGCTGAGCGAAGTGAAAACTGTCACTGACGTTTCCCCGCGCCCCTCCGGGGAGAGGGTCAGTGTGAGGGGAGAAGGCGAAACCACTTCAGACCTCCCCTTCTCCGCACTCTGGGCCTTACTGATTGGCATTGGCATCGCCTTTACGCCGTGTGTGCTGCCAATGTACCCTCTGATTTCCGGTATTGTGCTTGGCGGTAAGCAACGTCTTTCCACCGCCCGTGCGCTGCTGCTGGCCTTTATTTACGTGCAGGGTATGGCATTGACCTACACGGCACTTGGTCTCGTGGTCGCTGCTGCCGGGCTACAGTTCCAGGCAGCGCTGCAACACCCTTATGTGCTCATCGGCCTGTCAGTTGTGTTTATTCTGCTGGCCCTGTCGATGTTTGGTCTGTTCACCCTGCAGTTGCCCTCCTCCCTGCAAACCCGCTTAACGTTGATGAGCAACCGTCAGCAAGGCGGATCGGCAGGTGGCGTATTTGCGATGGGTACCATTGCCGGGTTGATTTGCTCCCCCTGCACAACCGCACCACTCAGCGCTATCTTGTTGTACATCGCTCAGAGCGGCAATATGTGGCTTGGCGGTGGTACGTTGTATCTGTATGCACTGGGCATGGGTCTGCCGCTGATCATGATGACGGTATTTGGTAACCGTCTGCTGCCGAAGAGTGGCCCGTGGATGGAGACGGTGAAAACCGCGTTTGGTTTTGTCATTCTGGCGCTTCCGGTGTTCCTGCTGGAGCGCATCATTGGTGACGTCTGGGGCATTCGTCTGTGGGCGATGCTTGGCGTCGCATTCTTTGCCTGGGCGTTTATCGTTAGCCTGGGGGCAAAAAAACCGTGGATGCGCCTGGTGCAAATCCTGCTGCTCGCGGCTGCACTGGTGAGCGTGCGCCCACTTCAGGACTGGGCATTTGGCGCTCCGGCTACGCAAACGCAGGCACACCTGAACTTCACGCAGATTAAGAACGTAGACGAACTTAACAGTGCCCTGGCGCAGGCTAAAGGTAAACCGGTTATGCTCGATCTCTATGCTGACTGGTGTGTGGCCTGTAAAGAGTTTGAAAAATACACCTTTAGCGACCCACAGGTGCAAAACGCGCTGAAAGAAACGGTTCTGCTGCAGGTGGACGTTACAGCAAACAGCGCGCAGGATAAGACCCTGCTGAAGCAACTTAATGTGCTTGGGCTGCCCACTATCTTATTCTTCAATGAACAAGGTGAAGAGCAGTCGATGCAGCGTGTAACCGGGTTTATGGATGCGGCGGCATTCAGCGCACATTTGCGCGATCACCAACCATAAACAACACTTTAAACGGGACAACCGTTGGGAATAGCGGAGGAGAAAACCGTGCAACGTGAAGACGTACTGGGACAAGCCCTGCAATTACTTGAGATTCAAGGGATCGCCAGCACCACGCTTGAGATGGTAGCCGACCGTATCGATTACCCTCTGAATGAGCTAAAGCGCTTCTGGCCCGATAAAGAAGCGCTGCTTTATGATGCCCTGCGCCATCTCAGCCAACAGGTTGATGTCTGGCGCAGACAGTTGATGCTGAATGAAGAACTGACTGCGGAACAAAAGCTGCTGGCACGCTATACCGCGCTGACCGAATGTGTGAGCAACAACCGCTATCCAGGCTGCCTTTTTATCGCTGCCTGTACGTTCTTCCCCGACCCCAGCCATCCGATCCACCAGTTAGCAGATCAGCAAAAACGTGCGGCGCATGATTTTACCCACGAGCTGCTGACCATGCTTGCAGTGGATGACCCGGCGATGGTGGCGAAACAGATGGAACTGGTGCTGGAAGGTTGCCTGAGCCGCATGCTGGTGAACCGTAGCCAGGCCGATGTGGATACCGCGCACCGTCTGGCTGAAGACATACTGCGTTTTGCCCAGTGTCGTATGGGTGGCGCACTGACCTGATTCAGGGACGTGCAACGGATATCATCAGGAACCACTTAACACGGGCTCGGTCTGAACGATTTATGCAATTTCGACGCACAAACCGACAAATTGCCGCAAACTTAAGCAGTTGAACCGTTTTTCCCGAAATAATGTTGACGGCCATGCTCGATTGCGGTTTAATGCGCTCCGTTGCCCGGATAGCTCAGTCGGTAGAGCAGGGGATTGAAAATCCCCGTGTCCTTGGTTCGATTCCGAGTCCGGGCACCACTAATTTTGCATCAAAGCACGCTGGTTAAGAGATGAGAACCTTAACGGGCGGTTAATACAGGGGCCGGTCATTACGGAATGTCCTCCGGTGTAGGCGTATCTGCACTGGTTAACGTTTCTGAATCAGTCCCTCAAGTCAGGGAGCCTGTGTCCGCAGGCTCCCTGTTCTCGATCACTGGCAATAATCCCAGTCAATCAGTTTTGTGTCAATAGTTGTAATTCCCTTTCTACACAGAGATCTGTGTGCAGCGACAATTCTTCTTCCAGTGTTTTTCCCACAATGTCCATATTGAGTTCCACATATTCCATTGTTGTGCTTACGCTACGATGACCCAGTAAATCTTTAACCAACTGAAGATTCCTTTCCGGTGCTTTCATCAGTTCTGTAGCCAGGGTATGTCTGAAACGGTGCGGCGAAACGGCAAAACCACATTCCTTTGACAGACGGCGAAAAAAGGAGCGGATCTTTTGATGCATCACTGTCACATCATTCCTATCAAATTTTGCCTTTTTCCCGGCAATGTAAAAACTGACATCGAAGAGGTTATCTTTTGGCCCGGCTCCAGCCTCCGTTGCCCGTGTAAGAAGAAGCTGTAGCCGCAAACGCAGCTGCTTAACAACGGGAACGCGCCATTCCCTGTGCGTTTTACTCCCCTCAAGGCGCAGATCTATATAACCTTCTGTCAGATTGACGTCCCTGAGCTGAATATGCAGCAGTTGATTTTGCCTCATTCCCGTATATCTGAGCGTATCCAGGACGGTTATCCAGAACCAGGCCGGGTAAAGCGCACTCCGACCGCCACGTGCGAAAATTTTCCGGTTGGATTCAATTTCAGCCTGCTGCATTATCAGATAAAGGCGGGTTAGCTGAGAGCGGTTTAAAGTCCGCTTTTTCTTTCTGTCCCGCTGTACAGTGCAATTGTTAAAAGGGTTTTTGCCCGCAGGCAATAAACCACTTTCCATAGCATAGTTATAGAGGGCCCTGAGATGTGCAATTTTATTGTTCCAGGTCTGCGCCGATTGTTGCTTTTCTCTGAGTACATGTCGCCGCCATCTGAGTACTTCATGATGTGTAACCATTGATGGGGTTATGTCTGCCCCCGTAAATTTCAGGAATCCCTTTACAACCTTTGCGTAGCTCCATTCTGTTGCAGCTCGCAGGTTTCGGGCGAAGAAGTACTCCTCAAGCAATTCTTCCCATGTCGTATAATGGTTTTTGTCAGACATACAGCATTTCCTTTTTCTAAATCAAGCTGCCCTTAAGGGCCCTCATGGACTGCCCCTCCTTCACAGGAAAGACAGAAGTCCGCTGTCTTCAGGGGAAGACGCCCCTCTGAAAAGGTGTGTAGTCTTGACAAGATATCCACTTACAGGTTTAAACGTGCCTTCTTTGCCAGGCGAGTGGTACAGTTTTGCTTTAATAAAACGCTCTCCCCTGCGCACCCTGTGAATATGCAGCTTCTCAAATTCAATTTGTATGGAATCCCTGCTTAGCTCTGCTACGCTTTCTCTGATGTAAAGATAAAATATGTCCGGAACCCTGAGAAAGATGAACCCTGCAACTGCATGCGCCCTCGAATCAGGCTGATTAATATCAATTCGCTTGCTCTTAAGTCCTTCAGAAAGCCACCTGACAAATTCAGTGCCAGTCTGTTTTTTTATCACTGTTTTTTGTGCGTCAATGTTAATGCTGTGTAAAGGGATGTTATCCTCTACAGCGCGTTCAGGGAAAGAGTCTTCTGCTACTGTCTGATTTATCTCAGGCTTATCAGCTTCGGGACTTAGTTCATTAAGGGGGGAAAATTCTGGCACACTTTCTGCTCTCGTACTGATTGAAGGCTCTTCATCACATGCTTCAGTCCCGGTCATATCAGGCTCTGCAATTGCACTGAACAGACTTAGCAGCATCTCTGTATCAGCCTTCTCTGTTTCGTTTGGATCACATTCCGTAATCTCGCCTGCCTTTTCATTGCTGACGAGATTGCTGTCATCAGCCATCGGCACCGGTGCAATAGAAGATGCGAGTTGAATACCCTGCAAATCTGGAACTTCTGGCGATGCAGTTTTAAGTTTTGCTTCTACTGACGGTTCTGATTCAATCTCTTGATCAGACGGCGTTTGCGTAACTGAAAGGGCCGGCTCTATGAGGGTGTTAACTTTCTCATTTGCCCCGGATACCTCCAGCGAAGGCGATTCCACCTTTTCAGCAGCTTGCTTCATTAAGCTTCTAATAAGTGGCATCGCCGGATGCTGGTTCCATAAGGCCCCGGTAAGATTGCCCAGAGCTTCGGGATTTTCTGCCAGCCATCCTGTCGCCTCTGCTGGCACAAGTTGTCCTGCTGCCAGCGCTGCAAAAGCTGAGGAGTTGTCAGCTTCCCGGAAGCGAAATCGATAAGGTGAGTCCGGAACGGTTATTCCCGGAAGCCAGCTTTTACCATCAAGCAGCTCACCCTCCAGAGACGCCAGGAGCGGCAAATGCCAGAACAGTGCAGACCAGAAAATGACTGCATTCCACATCACGTTTTGCTCTGCCTGCTCTTCTGGCGCAGCTCCGGGTGGAAACATGTATCCTTTGGCCAGTCTGACCGCACAGGTTGTGAACTGCAGCGTAAGGTCCCCGAAGCCGTCTGACTGCGACCACCTTCCCTGCTGTGTTGCCGGCACATTCTGTACCCTGGCCAGTAAGCCATGCAGTGGCGTTATATAAAACCGGTGATAAACATCCGCCGGAAGTGAGCTGTTTTCCCATATTTGTTGCAGGCAGGTTTTTCTCAACGGACTACAGCACAGCGTATCGACCGTACGCGGAGTGTGGTAGCCGGCAGGTGTGACAGCGGATACATGATGTGCTGGTTCCGGTTCACCTTTTGAAAACAGAAACCTAAGGGTCCTGATTCTGTCGCGCATGATTTTCTCCTGGTATAGGGCTGCCCAGTGTTGTGACACTCCCCGCGCTTCACCATAAAAAACCAGTTACTCACTCTCAGAAGTTTTTCCCGTTTCTTCGTGCCTGTCGGCGCTCTCTCCATTTCCGGACGGTACGGTTTCGTGCGTCGTCTCGCGGTTTTTCCCGCCTTCATCACTCAGCCAGCGCATCAGTTCGTTAAGCACAAGCGTTCTTCTGGCCCGGGTGACAGCCACGTACAGCAGGTTAGTCTCATCCTGCCGCTCATCCTGCGAAAGAAGCGGGTCGGTAATGTCAGTAAAATCCTCACTCAGCATTACCACCGGCCATTCCAGCCCTTTGCTGCGGTGTGCGGTTGAAACCGTGACCTGAGCGTCTTTCTCATGGGTTACCACCTGACGGCGCATGATGGCCAGCTTTTGCGGTAGTGGGAAAAAGTCATCGAGAAGACGAATGGCCTGGTTCATCTCCACGTCCTGTGTGGCTTTTGCTATTGAGCAGTATTCATCAAAATCCCGGTAGTCCCGGCTGAGGCGCGGGGACTGCATCTTTTCAGGCATATCGGCGGAGAACCAGTACAGGTTTTCCAGCTCCTCTGTTTTGTAGCCTTCAATCCCCCCGACCCAGAAGACATTTTTCTCCATAAGGCTCGCCGTCAGGGCACTGCCGATCACGCCGGATACCGTCCGGCTCAGTACAGCAATATGCTCAGCCCCTGCCGGAAGGCTGCTGACGACAGCATCCTGCCCCCCGTTACCTGTCACGCGCTTTTCCTCTCCGGCACGTTCAAGCAGGATGTTGGCCATCCGCGCGACCTCAGGGCCAAACCGAAAACTCGCTGTCAGCCACAACCGGTCTGCCTGCACCAGCTGCGGGGCTCTCAGTGCATTATCTGCCCCCCGAAACCGGTATATCTGCTGGTAACGGTCGCCGACCAGAATGACCCGGCAGGGCTGATTCAGTACAAATGCACTGGTCACCGGATTGGCGTCCTGTGCCTCGTCGAAGAGGATGGTGTCCCAGCGTTTTGACAGGTCAGGATGAGAGAGCTGGAACAGTTTAAGGTAGGTGTCGTGCGTGACGGGAAAGACTGAATCAGTACGGCTCATTTCATACCAGAGGATTTGTATTGCCCCCAGAATTTTACCGGCATCGAGACCGTGGCGATCATCCTCAGACGGCAGATGTATCAGCCCCGGCTCGGGGTCAGCACTGCAGAGGAACATGTTCAGCCCGCTGAGCGCCAGCCGCGCCAGCGCCCAGTGGCGGGTATTGAGCTTTCTGGCCACATCCGTAATGCGCAGACTGGCTGTCAGCCGGTCACGGAAATGTTTGCCGAAACGGGCCCATGCAAGCTGATGCGACGTTTTACACTCTACGTTATAGGGGAATTTGCGTTCAGCCTCATCCCGCACAGCGCGATTATAGGCGAGGTAAAGCATTTTACTTTCCGGGTTGGCTTCAGCGTAACTCACTAAAGTGGAGGTTTTACCTGTACCGGCAAAGGCATTCACCACGAGATGATTGCCCTTCCACTCGATGATGGCGTTTTGTTCGGCTGTTGTTTTCCAGGTCACTGTGTTCTCCCGCAGCAGCAGATGTAAAAAAACAGCCTGACAGCGGGAAGCGTGCACTTCGAGAAAAAACCAGATCCCTTTTTTCAAAGATAAAAAACGCCCCCGAGCGGGAGCGTAAAAATGATGATCTTATTTTTTTATACTACGTATACATGACAAGTTAGCAACATCCACAAACTTGCGCTGACGTTAACAATAATCGCTATCAATTATCTTAATTGGTCTTTCATTCACTCTCTCCGCTATTCACGCACTATTTTTATCTATAGAATTCTTCAGGAGATATTTAATGTAAAACTTTACAATCCCCCTAAGCACTTAAAACGTTCATTAAGTAGCGACCTTGACCTTCTGTGTTAACACGTTGCTCCATAAGAGTTACCATCTTTAAAAGAGAATGTTGGAAACAATTATTACTTATATACTCTTCCCCAGGAGAAATGGTAGCGCATAATAAAAATGGCATAGCTGGCCTATCCGAATAAATATCAAATGATGAATTATGGAAATCTCTAATGAGTAGTTTCTCATCAGGATTTAAAATAATCAAACCAATGATGGAACTATTTGCATCTGAAATAGAATGAAGTCCATGAAGATATTTAAGCGTTAACTCAGGTAAATAATGTAAAAAGGCTTTATCAGTAGAAGTATACTTCGCATCAAGAATGAGATACTTGTCAATACCATTCCCATTGCTAATATGTATTACAAAGTCGGGAGATCGATTAGAAAATCTCCCTGAGGAAGAACGATGAGTCACCATACCATTGTAAGTTGTCCATCCTTCACTGTTAACCAAACCTCTTAGGTCTGCCATGGGATGGGTGGCCATCCAATATTTTGGCTCATATAGTAATTTTAGAGTAGCCCCTTTTCTAAGATTAAAAACAAATGATATTGATTCATTAACTGGTTCGGGCGCGGATTTAGAGCCTATATGCTGTCCTAATATCTCTCTTATATAGAAAAGAGAATAGTATTCAAACAATTTTGGAATGCTTTGTATGGATAATAACTCTTCTTGAACACTCCAATCAGGTTTCCCAAATCGGTACCAGTCAACGATCTTTTTGAAAACAGAAAGGTATAAAGGATCCTTTTTGGCTTTCATTGTAAACGTGGGCACTCCGATTATATGTTTTTTTGCAGGCATCACCTCTGCCATTATCCTTTTAAGAGAATGTAAATCTGATAATATTGATTTGCATTTTAAAATTTTTCGCCCATTAATACTCTTCTGAAATTTTTGTATTTGAGAGAAAAAACTAACATACCCTAAAGGGCTTCCATTTATTCTATTTGGATACTTATCAGGGTTTTTGAAGCCTGAAAGAAGAGAAGAAGTGGTTTGAATTAAAGTCATAACAAAACCATGCAAAACTTGATTTTCATAAACGTCAGAATCTTCTACTGCCTGGTGCTCAATAAGCTTTCTCGCCCCATAAAGCTCATCGTTAAACTCCAAAATTGCACTTTCATATGAATCTGTTTCAAATAGCTCATCAGTGTTGCTACATAGCCATGACAGCGTCAAATCATCAATATTTGTGTTGTCACTCGGATAAACATATTTCTCCCGACTTGTTAATTTAGAAATAGGTCTTTGTATTATTTTTCTTATCAGGGTTGTCGTTATTTCGACAATGCTTTCAATTTGTTCTAGTAAAATTTCAGCAGGAGTATCCCCATTTTTGAAACCTGCTTTCCGCCGAGTTACTCTGAAAAAAGCACAAAGAGCATTACTATCGATTTTTGCTATATAGTTCAGCATCTTATCAACTCGCTCTGCATTTAACTTTTTTGCCAGAACTTCTATCGATTGAAAACTAAAAAGTTCAGTCCTTTCACCGTATTGAGCTTCAAGTACTAATTCGGCTATTCCATAGTAATTATGGAAAAAACATTCATATGAAAAACGCCCTAGCCTTTTGGGAAGCCATCTGTAAGTCCAAAGCTCGCCTACACGTTCGATTAAAGTAGGTTCCACTTCATTTTCGTATAATAACAAAGAAATCTTTTCGTAATAGTTTTCACTCGTAAAGGCTATTTCTATAGCTTCATCTTCAAGAATGAATAATGATGAGTTGATTTTTTCATCGATTAACTTCAGTTCAAAAGCATCTCCCTGACGCTTCCCCCCTAAAATTGAAACCTTAATTTTCATAATCAACAATCCTAAAAATAAGAGTAAGATTCGCTATAAATATCACCATTATTTATTATATTTCTAAGTGTTGCTTTAGAAATATGAAGATCAAACTCCACAAGCTTTTGCTCAAGATTGTGCAATCTTTCTTTGAAACCTGCACCGTACCCCTCAATCAATGGCAAAACGTGCTGATTTATTGCAAAATCTAGAGGCTGAACTTGTAACCCTTCGATTTCATTAGCAATATAGCAATACCTCTTCATTGCATTATATTTTCTTTGACTGACTCTAACAGAAGTAGTTCTGGTAAGAGGAGCTTTTAATATTTCTATTATTTCATCAAGTAAGTTCTCCTCTTCCGTCGTAAAAGAAGACTCATATAAGCTCACATCAAAACAACTTTCCAACCATTCGTTTTTCACAGCGCCTTCAAATGCTAAAGATCTTATAACGTTCGATTTAAATTCTGCGTTGTGATTTAAACCTATTACGGGTACCCGGTCGATTAACCTTGGCGATAAACGTTCAGTTGACGCATCATTGTTAATAGTTGCTATAAAACGCACACCATCAGCCACGGTAATATATCTTTCGTCTTCAGATGGAATGCCAGAATCAATTTTTCTATTTCTTCCTTCGGGATCACACATACCTAGAAAGTCTGACCAATAGTGTTCGACGCTAGACAGGTTGGCCTCATCAAGTAGAATTATTTTCAAATAATCTGGATTATGATCACTCTTCAAAAACTCATAAAGACCTGTACGGGCTGGCTGGTAAACGTCTTTTAAGGAATTATAAAATCCTAAGATGTCTCGGCTTGATACCCAAGCTCTTCCGACTGGAATATTAATAAAGTTACTAGTATTGTATGTATTCTCACCATTAGTCAAGCCCATATTTTGAGCTAATCTAATAGCCGTGGAGGTTTTTCCTGTTCCCGGAGGGCCTGATAAAATTGTCATGAATGATTGATTCAAGCATATAATTAAATTCGCCATTTCATCAAATGAAAAATTCCTTCCATTATCGTTGCTAAATGAATCAACTAAGTAATTAATGTATTCTTTTCTGTTTTCTTTATTCAGTTCGATAGTTGATGGATTTATCTTTGTTTTATATATTTTCGGCGTGCTTTCTCTTGCCCTGCCACCATTCAAGAGAGTTTTGAGGTTTTGTATTGTTTGTATCTCTACAGTTTTTTCCAGAAGCTGTGGAGAGTTCAAAGTTGCTTTTTTAAGTTTAAGTGCTTTCTCAGCTGATTCTTTGTCTTTTTCAATATCCTCTTTAAGCCTTTTCAGATAATTTATTTCTTCATTCAGAGAATTATAATCATTTACCCTAGACTCCATTGAGTAGAATTGTTCAAGCTTAATGCTTGCATTTTTAATGTTTTCTTCTAACTCAGCATTTTTTTCCGTCAAAGCCTGCTGTTTTTGAAGGAGAAGGTCATGAGCATCTTCAGCAGACTGTTTTTTTATTCTCTCAAGTTCTTCTCTAGCCCTGACCTTTTCATATTCAACATTTTTTAATTCAGAATCTAATTCTGCTTTTTTATTTGTTATTAGCCTTTCTAAATCACTTATCTCTTTATTTAATTTACTCTTCTGTACTCGAGTAACTTCCTCTAGTTCTTTAGACTTTTGCTTAACCAGCAGGTCTTTATTTTTGCTGAAATAATCATCTAAATAAAGCCTGCCATCCCTACTTTCTGCTAAAAACTCTTGAACAATCTCTTGGCCGAATGGACTTGAATCTAAAAATTCTCCAAGTAGCTCCTTAAGTCTTTTAAGACGCTCGCTATTCTCTAATACTTTATTCTTCTTAACATACTCATCAATCCCTTGCGACAACTTTTGCGCTTCACTTTTTCCTAAAGGAGATTTATTTTTCGAAAATCCATTTCCAAATCCATTTTTGGTGAAGTAAGAAACAAGCCTTGTATCTGAAATGTAATCTTTTTGCTCAAACAATAAACTGGAGAGGTCTTTCAAATTTTTAATATATTTTCTAACTTCACCTTTAATAATTAACTCATAAGAAAAATCATTAGCTATAATTTCCTTTAAATCAAACCTTGCTATATGGTCTTGTTTAAGCTGTAAGGGTGACGGTGTAGATAAAGGAGATAATTGCCAATTGTTATCTTGTTTGGAGGCTTTAAACGGTCCATATACATAGCCCTCATTCTCAATAAAGAATTGAGCGCTAGGGGCGTCAATATCATGACCAAGGAAACCTGTTTTTATATCGGGGAGAGCAGATTTTATAATTGGAATAAAGTAGCTTTTATCGAGCCTTTCTACTTTACTTCCAAGTCCAAAATGCTTTTGATGTCTTGTATTAATTTTCCAGTCATCATCATTGCTTTCGTAATATTCATTAAGAATAAATAATTCATCATATCCAAACTGCTGGCTTATATTCAAAAATCCTTTGGAAATAAATATTCCTCCATTAGGAAAATCGCTAGGATCAATTTTTTCATAATTTCCATTTTCATCAAGATAAGCAACAGGAATCACAAGCCCCATATCAGGGTTAACTGTATGATTTTCTTCCTTTATAACCAATAACCTGTTCATAGAACCTCATTCGAAACCATAAGAAACGTTAATATTAATATGCTACTATTAACATGTTGAAATCATTATTAAGAATTAGCTTAATTATGAGCATTCCTTATAGAACGACTTGAAACATTTAGCAATGGATGGTAGTTGAAAACTTCTTGTTTTTGGTAAGTGGCAGGTATTGATTTGAACTCCTTAGCTCGCCAAAAAGAATTATCATTAAATTCAAATGGTTAATTATTCCGTTTGAAGCCACAATAAAAAGGAATACATATCCTGGTCAACTGGCCGTCGGCTGAGAAAAAAATGCCACGGCAGAGCCGTGGCTGAGTCAACGGAGGAACAGGCTTTTACCCCCGGACCTCACGATATGATGCAGGTTCCTGAGCCGGTGAAGCGGGCTCATCGCTGACGAGATAAAGCACCTGTCCGGGTTGAGGCGCGCCGGACGCGCCTTTGTGTCCGTCAACATGCTCACCGCCGTCATAGCAGTCGTAACCGCTGAGCCCGCTCACGGGCTCGCTGTAGCTGTGACGCACCTCGCAGTCAAACACCGCTGAGATTTCCCCGACAACCTCACCTGACGGCGGGAGCCAGGGCATATCCATCTGCAGCGTAAGACTGTTAGGCGTATGGCGCTGCCAGTTGACGTTGTGCCCGGCCGGCCACTCCATGCCGTACTGCCGGCAGTAGAGGCTGGTTGTGGTCGACACACCGGACATCAGCCCCCCGGAGCCGTTCAGCTCTGCTGCCAGCCGCGTAGGTATGACGGCCAGCATATCGCAGGGCTGGGAGCGTTCAGGATACTGGCTGAGCCGCTCCCAGGCAGTTGCAGCATGAGACTCATCGCCGGCGCTGACCAGACCAAACCAGTCGGTATACTGTCTGGCAATCAGCTCCGCCATAACCTCACGTGCCGGGTCGGGAATATTCTCCCATTTCAGCGCGCCCAGACCTGACTGGTGATAAAGCCGGTCCACGGCTCTGATGGTTTCCGCATCGAGGATGGCATCCTTCAGCAGGAGCGCCAGCCAGCTTTCAAACGCCTGATTGGCCGCAGTGGAAAGCCCGGTGCCTGCACGGACCAGCCCCTGACAGGGCGGATACGACGTGGTCCGCACCGGCTTGAGTATCCCCGCCGCGCCAGCCAGAAACAGCTGTATGCTCTGCTGCACTGCGTGGCGGTGACGCGGTACGTCAGTGCCGTTTATCCACTGCAGCATGACATCGATGCAGACTGATTTACCGGTGATTTCCAGGCGGTTATGACACCATTCGGACATAGTGAATACTCCTCTTTCATAAAAAAAAGAGGACACAGCCCCGTGAGGAGCGGTGTCCTCACGGGACGGCGACAGTTACGGAATAACCGTCACCGGATAAGTTAATTACGCCGCCACAGCCTGACTTTCAGGCAGTGCCAGCAGATATTCCGACGCTTCCCGGGCATGCCGGCAGGCGCGGAACAGGGCCTTTTTGTCAGATTTCAGCACCTTCAGCCAGTGGTCCACATAGCTGTCGTGCTGAACCTCACCGAACACGCCGAGCTGAGCACACAAAAACGCGCTGCCCATTTCGGCGATGAGCTCCTCAAAGGCATACACCGGGTCCCCGAACTGCCGGGATGAGGAGGTTATCCCCTCCCGGTTAAGTCGCTTCGCATGACCGGTACTGTGTACAAGCTCATGCAACAGCGTGGACCAGCAGTCCGCTTCCGTAAAAAACTGCTCAGCCATCGGCATCACAATTTCATCCGTCAGCGGGCGGTAATATGCCCGGTTCTGAGGCAGCATCCGGTTTTTAACCCCAGTGGCGTTAAACATCCGGATCACCCTGTTCATCACGTCCGGACAGAGTATGCCGTCCTCATCCACCGTCGGTGGTTGCTCAGGTGAAGCCGCAACCTCTGCCGGCAACCCCTCACACTGCTCAGCGTTGAACAGCTGCAGGGGTTTGAGCATCGGCACGGTTTCCATCAGCGGTTTACCGTCACTGTCATAAAGGCGGTTGCCTTCGCGATCCTCTGCCTGCTTCGTCCAGTCCTTATAAACCACCGCCAGGGTGGCTTTCTCACCCTTACGCACCTGCCCGCCAGCCTGCTGCGCCTGCCGGTAAGTCATCCAGCGGTTATTGCGAAAACCCTGCTCTTCCGCTGACATCCAGAGAAGCAGGACATTCACGCCGCTGTAGTGACGTCCGGTTGTGGCATTCAGGGGCAGACCGGCCAGACCGCTGCCGGCAGCCGCGCGCCACGGCTTACGCCAGGGCGCTACGCCGTTTTCCAGCGCGACAACAATGCGGTCGGTGATCTGGCGATAAAGGTCAGTCGGTTTTGCCGGACGGCGAGCCGCCTTGCGTGAAGTCGTTTTTTTCATGAGATATACCTTTAATCAGAGGCATACCCCTGCGCCGGCGAGCGCAGAGATACGCCCGTCGACGGGAAATTCAGAGGTCAGTTACCATGCGGCATAAAACCACAGGTATTCATGTTCAAAGTCAAAATCACTGAGCAGGCTTTCCAGCCTGTCACGCAGGGTGAAAACGTACTGCAGCCGGCGCTGAAGAAGCGGATTATCCTCATTCCCCTCTGTAAATGTCGCAATCGCACAGTCCAGCCTCTCTTTCAGTTGCTGAATATGCTCGCGTGACAGTTCCAGACAGGTCGCGTTTTCCACCTCACCGACGTGCTTATCCAGCCAGGTAATCAGTGAAAAATCGCGGCTCAGTTCACACACCGGATGATACGGTGCCGGTACTGCGACGATCTGCCGGTGCTGGCTGTAGAGAAAAATATCCAGTCCCATACGGGCCTCCTTCGGTTCAGAAAGAGGCAGGAATCTTTCCGGCAGGAAAAGTCCCTGCCGGGGTGAATTAACGTCCGGTTATTCGCAGCGCCCCCTGCGGGGTCACCTGCGATAACCTGGCCTGCAGCCTGCCACAGGCGTTCAGAAAAGTTTGATGATCTTCAGGCTTCGCCCGCTTACAGCTGATGAAGGCCGCCTGCGTCAGCAGACGCACGGCGTTTTCACGCCAGCGGCAGAGTTCATCAGGCCCGACACAGGCACTGAAGTGACAGACTGCACTCGCCAAAAGCTGATCGGCCTTCTGGCGATACTGCGCCACTTTCACCCGGTCAGTCGCAGCGGTGAGCACCTGTATCTGTGTGTCGGTAATCAGGAGCCTCAGGTCCGTCCTGCCGGACAGTACAGAGGTGGCTACCGCGTCGCTTATCGACAGTGATTCAATGAAATCATCGCCGCCGGCAAGCAGGCGTGCCGTGTCGTACCAGTCCTCATTTTTCTGAGGGTGACACCCTGCGGCATACGCAATACGCGGCACCGGATCGTTGCCCTGCCAGGCACCGGTGGCCGGCATAAGATAAACACCCTCATCCTTTGCCAGGTGAAGCTGGCCTCCCTGCATACGGGCGGTTAGCAGGACGTTAGTCAGGTCTTTATTGTCGAAAAAAAGCATGGGGCTCTCCTGTAAAAACGGGAGAGCCGCTCCGTCCGGAGTCATCTCTCCCGACGGGGTTAAAGTCAGTACTGTTTAAAACGAGTCAGATTTTTCCGCGACCCGCTTCAGTTCGTACAGATGGAATTCCGCCAGCACGAAGGCATTCCAGTCCTCATTGCTCAGCACCCGCTCACCACCGGAGAGCAGCTGCAGCAGCAGGGAATCAAACGCGCCCTCGCCTACCGGTGTTTTCAGTACCGACTGAGGCGCGGTCAGCGTCGGCTGCTCAGGCAGACCGAGATGTTGTTCAATCCAGCGTAACGGTAACGCCCAGCTGCGACCCTCGTCTGAAGAATGTATCCGGAAGCTGTCCGGACACAGGTTATGCAGCAGGACCATCACAATACGTGCAAAGAAATCGCAGGGCTGATGCTGAAAATCCAGCTCCTGGATACTCAGCGTATTGCGGTTGCGCTCCCGCTCTATAGTCATGTTGACCGGCCAGACACTGCCGCCTGTGTCGCCACGAAACGCCATGACATCAGCAACCGGAAACAGGTCAGCCGCGCGATTAAGCGACGGCAGATACGTATTCCCCGGACGCAGACGCACCGGCAGTTGCCAGAAAGTTTCTGTGACGGCCAGAACGAAAGCATGCCAGTGTCGCAACGGAACCGTGCTGACATGCTCGATGGTGTAGACAACCGACATGGAAGCCGGCGAAGAAAACTGGTTTTTCATCGATAAATCCTCCGCGAATAAAAAAGGGGGGATTTATCCCCCGGACGGGAGTAAATCCCCGTCAGGGTGTGTTCTGTCTGCTGATTACATCCGTTCGAGAGCCGCTATAGCCCGATCACACCGGGCATCCTGGATACCTTCATCCACGGCCTTCTCCCAGAAGGGCCGGTTAATTTCTTTTCCCAGCTCGTCCAGCGTGAAGAGCAGATTTTTAGACGTATCAGGCAAAGGCGGAATATCGCCTTCCCCGAGTAAAAAGACAAACCAGCCATAAGCTGTGCCGGTCCCAATGATGGAATCTTCCAGAAACGTCAGTTCATTCGTTTCATCCCGGTCCGTATGAAGATCGAGACGCTGAAATGCCCTGATGCTCAGGAGTTCACTCTCAAGCAGGCAAAGCCAGCTGAGCGTGTCCAGTGGAGTTTTAAGCGTATAAACGTCTGTGTGCATGGGTATATCCTCAGGTAAATAACGGGATATCCCCGTCAGGGTCCACAACATTTCACGGTCACGGCCTTCATCAGCCGATCAGTGCAGTGCATATGAATCAGATTGCTCCTGATACACATATTCAGGATTAAAGCGGAGGCGTTGCAGCACAGCTAACGACAGTGGATCAGCGAAATTTATGCCAGAAACGGCCACACCATCCAGTATGTCGCCGGCCTTAACCCGGGAAGAATATCCGTAATACTGACACCAGACGCAAAGTTCGGGGTCAGCCGGATCACAATCACCGAGCGGTGCGACAAAAACCTGTTCGCCACAGGAGACGTTATCTCTGAGGATTTCGCCCCTGATGAAAACGCCACTTACGGGGCCATACTGAGCGGGACATACATCCCGTCGCGTCTCAGACATCGACAGAATACGAAAAGTGACGTCGTGCAGTGCTTCAGTCATGAGAATGCCCTCCGGAAAGAAAACGGTAGCGCAGGTGTGCCAGATGCTGTGCCTGGCGGCAGGCATGGCGGTATGCGTTTCGACGACCTGTTATTCCCTCAGGAAAGGAAACCGGCAGGCGGTGAAAAACATACTCGGCGCGGTGGCAGCCTGTACGAACGGTAAGAAAGACGTTAACGCCCTGGTCTTTGACAGAAGAGATATGAGCACGGACGGCATAATTGCCCGAGCCGTTGACATACCAGTTGCTGTTGCGATGCAGATAAATGAAAGATTTCAATTTCCGGACAGCTGCGTCAGCAGACTGCTGAAGCTGAGTAAGGATATGTTCAGGGAAAATCGCAGAAGAGATGACAGACATTGTGTTTCTCCATAAAAAAAGGAAACACCTGCCCGAGCGGGAAGTGTTTCCCGTCGGGGAGTCAGAAAAAACAACATTCTGACTGTCTGGTTAGTACAGAAGGAACCTTTATCGTCGCGTCATAGTGCGCTTAAATTGACGATATCTGCTCTCAAAGGTGTGCAGATTTACCAATTTTTTGCCCCTTTTCAGGTTACAGGAGCTTTTGTTGTAGCCACCCGAAGGCGATTCTCACAGGCTACTGAATCATTGGTGGTTGCAAAAGCAACGTATAAGCCTGTTCATTTTCAAAACAAAACGCAGATCTGTCAAGCCGCAGATAACCTTGTGTACTGAATCATACAACAAGTATTGGATGAGACTTATACTGAACCATCCCCCCAACCATCTCAGGAAGATGATCATGGAACTCATTACCCGCCTTGTTTATATCGATACATCTGCCTATGAACGAAAGCATTTTCAGTTTGGCTTATACATTCTTGAAAAACTGGAGAATTTTGCATCACATGATAAAGTGCGTATCCTTGTTACTGACATCACACGCAGAGAAATTGAATTACATATTCGTAAAAACGCTGAGGAAGCCTTAAAAGAACTTAATAAATTTCAGAAAACGTATGCCCCGATACTGAGAACTACTCCGGCGCATGTACCAACAGAGATATTCGTAAAACCAGGTAATGCTGCCAACTTACTGATTTAGTGTATGATGGTGATTTTAAGGTGCTTGCGTGGCTTCCATTTCCATCAGATGTCCTTCCTGCTCCGTTACTGAAGGCGTGGTGCGTAACGGCAAAAGCACTGCCGGACATCAGCGCTATCTCTGCTCTCATTGCCGTAAAACATGGCAACTACAGTTCACTTACACCGCCTCTCAGCCCGGTACGCACCAGAAAATCATTGATATGGCCATGAATGGCGTCGGATGTCGCGCCAGTGCACGCATTATGGGCGTTGGCCTCAACACGGTTTTACGTCACTTAAAAAACTCAGGCCGCAGTCGGTAACCTCGCGCATACAACCGGGCAGTGATGTGATTGTCTGCGCTGAAATGGACGAACAGTGGGGCTACGTCGGTGCTAAATCACGTCAGCGCTGGCTGTTTTACGCGTATGACAGGATACGGAGGACGGTTGTGGCGCACGTCTTCGGTGAACGCACTCTGGCCACACTGGAGCGTCTTCTGAGCCTGCTGTCGGCCTTTGAGGTCGTGGTATGGATGACGGATGGCTGACGGATGGCTGGCCGCTGTATGAATCCCGCCTGAAGGGAAAGCTGCACGTTATCAGCAAGCGTTACACTCAGCGCATTGAGCGACATAACCTGAATCTGAGACAACATCTGGCAAGGCTGGGACGGAAGTCACTGTCGTTCTCAAAATCGGTGGAGCTGCATGACAAGGTCATCGGGCATTATCTGAACATAAAACACTATCAGTAAGTTGGAGTCATTACCCGATGCACGGTGATGCTGCCAACTTACTGATTTAGTGTATGATGGTGTTTTTGAGGTGCTCCAGTGGCTTCTGTTTCTATCAGCTGTCCCTCCTGTTCAGCTACTGACGGGGTGGTGCGTAACGGCAAAAGCACTGCCGGACATCAGCGCTATCTCTGCTCTCACTGCCGTAAAACATGGCAACTGCAGTTCACTTACACCGCTTCTCAACCCGGTACGCACCAGAAAATCATTGATATGGCCATGAATGGTGTTGGATGCCGGGCAACCGCCCGCATTATGGGCGTTGGCCTCAACACGATTTTACGTCACTTAAAAAACTCAGGCCGCAGTCGGTAACCTCGCGCATACAGCCGGGCAGTGACGTCATCGTCTGCGCGGAAATGGACGAACAGTGGGGCTATGTCGGGGCTAAATCGCGCCAGCGCTGGCTGTTTTACGCGTATGACAGGCTCCGGAAGACGGTTTGCGCACGTATTCGGTGAACGCACTATGGCGACGCTGGGGCGTCTTATGAGCCTGCTGTCACCCTTTGACGTGGTGATATGGATGACGGATGGCTGGCCGCTGTATGAATCCCGCCTGAAGGGAAAGCTGCACGTAATCAGCAAGCGATATACGCAGCGAATTGAGCGGCATAACCTGAATCTGAGGCAGCACCTGGCACGGCTGGGACGGAAGTCGCTGTCGCTCTCAAAATCGGTGGAGCTGCATGACAAAGTCATCGGGCATTATCTGAACATAAAACACTATCAATAAGTTGGAGTCATTACCCTTTTTTCAACTTCTGATGGATGCGAGTGATTGAACTCATACATTAATGTTTTCCCACGAA
Organism: Enterobacter sp. RHBSTW-00901; assembly: GCF_014103115.1. NCBI lineage: Bacteria > Pseudomonadati > Pseudomonadota > Gammaproteobacteria > Enterobacterales > Enterobacteriaceae > Enterobacter > Enterobacter sp. RHBSTW-00901. Next base: position 3,270,241 of record NZ_JABXPB010000001.1, on the reverse strand, counting down.
GTCTTTTTTCAGGTAAGCCTTCGCACATATCGGTAAATAGCTTGCCTGCTTTTATTTTTTCTGTCATCGACATGTTCATTTTTAACATTCCGTCCTGATAAGTTGGTCGGATAAGGCGCTCGCGCCGTATCCGACATTAATTTCTTAAGCGACTTCATTCACCTAGCGACGCAGCAGGGAAAGTGGGCCGGGGCCGCTAAGCGTGAACACGGAAATTAAGGTGAAGCCCAGCGCCACCAGACCCAGCACCAGGTAAGCGCCCTGGAAACCGATGCTTTCATACATATTGCCCGCCAGAATAGACATAAAAATCATCGCCAGTTGCTTAAAGAAGCAGAAACAGACCAGATAAATCGTCGCTGAAAAACGCACTTCAAACTGGCTGGTAATATATTTAAAGCTGCCCACCAGCAGGAACGGTACTTCAAACATATGCAGCGTTTTCAGAATAACCACTTCCAGTGCTGAGGTAGCGAACGATGAGCCAATAATACGTACTGACATAATAGTGCCAGCCAGCAGCAGGGCGTTTTTCCCACCGATGCGATTAATGATCAGTGGCGCAAAAAACATAATCGAGGCGTTAAGTAATTCGCCCATTGTCGTTACGTAGCCAAATACCCGCGTACCCTGTTCACCGGTAGCAAAGAACGAAGTAAAGAAATTAGCAAACTGTTGGTCAAAAACATCGTAGGTGCAGGAAACGCCAATAACATACAGTGACAAAAACCACAGTTTTGGCTGTCTGAACAGTTCCAGCGCCAGCTTAAGGCTAAATGCCGAATGGTTGGCACCTACCGCATTGGCAACCGTGGCAGAAGAGGGCGCATCTGTTTTGGCGAAAAAGAGCAAAACGGCGAGGATGAATGCACAGCCAGAACCCAGCCAGAAAACAAACTGATTATTGATGGTGAACATGATGCCGACAATCGAGGCACACAGCGCCCAGCCAACACAGCCAAACATCCGCGCGCGACCAAATTCGAAATTACTGCGACGGCTGACTTTCTCGATAAATGCCTCTACTGCTGGCGCACCGGCGTTAAAACAAAAGCCTAGATAAATACCACCAACAATCGATCCTACTAAAATGTTGTATTGTAACAGTGGCCCGAAGATAAAAATAAAGAACGGCGCAAACATCACTAACATACCGGTAATAATCCACAGCAGGTATTTGCGCAGCCCGAGTTTGTCAGAAAGCAGACCAAACAGCGGTTGGAATAATAGCGAGAACAGAGAAATAGCGGCAAAAATAATACCCGTATCACTTTTGCTGATATGGTTGATGTCATGTAGCCAAATCGGGAAAAACGGGAAGTAGGCTCCCATGATAAAAAAGTAAAAGAAAAAGAATAAACCGAACATCCAAAAGTTTGTGTTTTTTAAATAGTACATAATGGATTTCCTTACGCGAAATACGGGCAGACATGGCCTGCCCGGTTATTATTATTTTTGACACCAGAGCAACTGGTAATGGTAGCTACCGGCGCTAAGCTGGAATTCCGCCGACACTGACGGGCTCCAGGAGTCGTCGCCACCAATCCCCATATGGAAACCGTCGATATTCAGCCATGTGCCTTCTTCCGCGTGCAGCAGATGGCGATGGCTGGTTTCCATCAGTTGCTGTTGACTGTAGCGGCTGATGTTGAACTGGAAGTCGCCGCGCCACTGGTGTGGGCCATAACTCAATTCGCGCGTCCCGCAGCGCAGACCGTTTTCGCTCGGGAAGACGTACGGGGTATACATGTCTGACAATGGCAGATCCCAGCGGTCAAAACAGGCCGCAGTAAGGCGGTCGGGATAGTTTTCTTGCGGCCCTAATCCGAGCCAGTTTACCCGCTCTGCTACCTGCGCCAGCTGGCAGGTCAGGCCAATCCGCGCCGGATGTGGCGTATTGCTCGCCACTTCAACATCAACGGTAATCACCATTTGACCACTTCCATCAATCCGGTAGGTTTTCCGGCTGATAAATAAGGTTTTCCCCTGATGCTGCCACGCGTGGACCGTGGTAATCAGCACCGCGTCGGCAAGCGTATCTGCCGTGCACTGCAACAACGCTGCTTCGGCCTGGTAATGGCCCGCCGCCTTCCAGCGTTCGACCCAGGCGTTAGGGTCAATGCGGGTCGCTTCACTTACGCCAATGTCGTTATCCAGCGGTGCGCGGGTGAACTGATCGCGCAGCGGCGTCAGCAGTTGTTTTTTATCGCCAATCCACATCTGTGAAAGAAAGCCTGACTGGCGGTTAAATTGCCAACGCTTATTATCCAGCTCGATGCAAAAATCCGTTTCGCTGGTGGTCAGTTGCGGGATGGCGTGGGGCGCGGAGGGGAGTGTCACGCTGAGGTTTTCCGCCAGACGCCACTGCTGCCAGGCGCTGATGTGTCCGGCTGCTGACCATGTGGTCGCGTTCGGTTGCACTACGTGAACCGTTAGCCAGAGTTGTCCGGCGCTCTTCGGCTGCGGTAGTCCAGGCAGTTCAATCAACTGTTTACCTTGTGGAGCGACATCCAGAGGCACTTCACCGCTTGCCAGCGGCTTGCCATCCAGCGCTACCATCCAGTGCAGGAGCTCGTTATCGCTATGACGGAACAGGTATTCGCTGGTCACTTCGATGGTTCGCCCGGATAAACTGAACTGGAAAAACTGCTGCTGGTGTTTTGCTTCCGTCAGCGCCGGATGCGGCGTGCGGTCGGCAAAGACCAGACCGTTCATGCAGAACTGGCGATCATTCGGCGTATCGCCAAAATCACCGCCGTAAGCCGACCACGGATTGCCATTTTCATCATATTTAATCAGCGACTGATCCACCCAGTCCCAGACGAAGCCGCCCTGTAAACGGGGGTACTGACGAAACGCCTGCCAGTATTTAGCGAAGCCGCCAAGACTGTTACCCATCGCGTGGGCGTATTCGCAAAGGATCAGCGGGCGCGTCTCTCCAGGCAACGAAAGCCATTTTTTGATGGACCATTTCGGCACAGCCGGGAAGGGCTGGTCTTCATCCACGCGCGCGTACATCGGGCAAATAATATCGGTTGCGAAGGTGTCGGCTCCGCCGCCTTCATACTGTACCGGGCGGGAAGGATCGACAGATTTGATCCAGCGATAGAGTGCGTCGTGATTAGCGCCGTGGCCTGATTCATTCCCCAGCGACCAGATGATCACACTCGGGTGATTACGATCGCGCTGCACCATTCGCGTTACGCGTTCGCTCATCGCGGGTAGCCAGCGCGGATCATCGGTCAGACGATTCATTGGCACCATGCCGTGGGTTTCAATGTTGGCTTCATCCACCACATACAGGCCGTAGTGGTCGCACAGCGTGTACCACAGCGGATGGTTCGGATAATGCGAACAGCGCACGGCGTTAAAGTTGTTCTGCTTCATCAGCAGGATATCCTGCACCATCGTCTGCTCATCCATGACCTGACCATGCAGAGGATGATGCTCGTGACGGTTAACGCCGCGAATCAGCAACGGCTTGCCGTTCAGCAGCAGCAGACCATTTTCAATCCGCACCTCGCGGAAACCGACATCGCAGGCTTCTGCTTCAATCAGCGTGCCGTCGGCGGTGTGCAGTTCAACCACCGCACGATAGAGATTCGGGATTTCGGCGCTCCACAGTTTCGGGTTTTCGACGTTCAGACGTAGGGTGACGTGATCGGCATAACCACCACGCTCATCGATAATTTCACCGCCGAAAGGCGCGGTGCCGCTGGCGACCTGCGTTTCACCCTGCCACAAAGAAACCGTCACCCGCAGCTCATCGCGCAGCTCGCCGTACATCTGAACGTCTGCCTCCAGTACAGCGCGGCTGAAATCATCATTAAAGTGAGTGGCTACATGGAAATCGCTGATTTGCGTGCTCGGTTTATGCAGCAACGAGACGTCACGGAAAATGCCGCTCATCCGCCACATATCCTGATCTTCCAGATAACTGCCGTCACTCCAGCGCAGCACCATCACCGCGAGGCGGTTTTCTCCGGCGCGTAAAAATGTGCTCAGGTCAAATTCAGACGGCAAACGGCTGTCCTGGCCGTAACCGACCCAGCGCCCGTTGCACCACAGATGAAACGCCGAGTTAACGCCATCAAAAATAATTCGCGTCTGGCCTTCCTGTAGCCAGCTTTCATCAACATTAAATGTGAGCGAGTAACAACCAGTCGGATTCTCCGTGGGAACAAATGGCGGATTGACCGTAATGGGATAGGTCACGTTGGTGTAGATGGGCGCGTCGTAACCGTGCATCTGCCAGTTTGAGGGGACGACGACAGTATCGGCGACAGGAAGATCGCACTCCAGCCAGCTTTCCGGAACCGCTTCTGGTGCCGGAAACCAGACAAATTGCCACTCACCATTCAGGCTGCGCAACTGTTGGGAAGGGAGATTGGTGCGGGCCTCTTCGCTATTACGCCAGCTGGCGAAAGGGGGATGTGCTGCAAGGCGATTAAGTTGGGTAACGCCAGGGTTTTCCCAGTCACGACGTTGTAATACGACGGCCAGTGAATCCGTAATCATAGTCATAGCTGTATCCTGTGTGAAATTGTTATCCGCTAACAATTTCACACAACATACGAGTCGGACGCATAAAGTGTAAAGCCTGGGGTGCCTAATGAGTGAGCTGACTCACATTAATTGCGTTGCGCTCACTGCCCGCTTTCCAGTCGGGAAACTTGTCGTGCCAGCTGCATTAATGAATCGGCCAACGCGCGGGGAGAGGCGGTTTGCGTCTTGGGCGCCAGGGTGGTTTTTCTTTTCACCAGAGAGACGGGCAAAAGCTGATTGCCCTTCACCGCCTGGCCCTGAGAGAGTTGCAGCAAGCGGTCCACGCTGGTTTGCCCCAGCAGGCGAAAATCCTGTTTGATGGTGGTTAACGGCGGGATATAACACGAGCTGTCTTCGGTATCGTCGTATCCCACTACCGAGATATCCGCACCAACGCGCAACCCGGACTCGGTAATGGCGCGCATTGCGCCCAGCGCCATCTGATCGTTGGCAACCAGCATCGCAGTGGGAACGATGCCCTCATTTAGCATTTGCATGGTTTGTTGAAAACCGGACATGGCACTCCAGTCGCCTTCCCGTTCCGCTATCGGCTGAATTTGATTGCGAGTGAGATATTTATGCCAGCCCGCCAGACGCAGACGCGCCGAGACAGAACTTAATGGGCCCGCTAACAGCGCGATTTGCTGGTGACCCAATGCGACCAGATGCTCCACGCCCAGTCGCGTACCGTCTTCATGGGAGAAAATAATACTGTTGATGGGAGTCTGGTCAGAGACATCAAGAAATAACGCCGGAACATTAGCGCAGGCAGCTTCCACAGCAATGGCATCCTGGTCATCCAGCGGATAGTTAATGATCAGCCCACTGACGCGTTGCGCGAGAAGATTGTGCACCGCCGCTTTACAGGCTTCGACGCCGCTTCGTTCTACCATCGACACCACCACGCTGGCACCCAGTTGATCGGCGCGAGATTTAATCGCCGCGACAATTTGCGACGGCGCGTGCAGGGCCAGACTGGAGGTAGCAACGCCAATCAGCAACGACTGTTTGCCCGCCAGTTGTTGTGCCACGCGGTTGGGAATGTAGTTCAGCTGCGCCATCGCCGCTTCCACCTTTTCCCGCGTTTTCGCAGAGACGTGGCTGGCCTGGTTCATCACGCGGGAAACGGTCTGATAAGAGACACCGGCATACTCTGCGACATCGTATAGCGTTACTGGTTTCACATTTACCACCCTGAATTGACTCTCTTCGGGTGCTATCATGCCATACCACGAAATGTTTTGCGCCATTCGGAGGGGGCACGCCGAAGTGAGATTCAAAATGCCGACGTCAGTTCACAGGTGGGTAATGATACCAACGTGTTGATTTCGTATTTTCACTGACACCAGGATCATCCTGATGTTACAAGGATTGAATGACTACAGATTAAAATAGTCATCAACAGGTTGACAGCATTACCCAGAATATCGCAGCCTGGCTTAAGTCATCCATTTAATTATTAATCAAGGGATTATCAATGAAAAATATCATGACGTTATTCCTCTCTATAATCCTGCCTTTTTCAGTCTGTGCTCAAACCGTGACGGCAACAGGCGATACACTGGAGCAGACGGAAGAAAAAATTCGCCAGCAGGCTGACAAGCAGGGTGACAGGTATTATAATATTACCGAAGCCCGCATGGGAAATAAAGTACATATCACAGCAGAAATCCTGCCGAAATAAATAGTTCGGGGTAATACTGCCCCCTGATTTTACAGGTATGGATATTGACGCGGTCAAAGATATTAATATCAATATTACATGCTGAAGGTTTTTATTTTTGATTCATTAATAACTTTATAAACTATCATGGGTGGGGAACTGCGAGTTACCCGTACATGTCGGGTAAAACTCACCCATCATCATGTACAGCAACTCCAGACTCCCCACTGGCAGCAGTACTTGCGGATATCTTGTCAAGAAAAATGCGAATGACTCACACACCCGGAATAAAGAAACGATATTTTTTGCATGTCAAAACAATTATCAGATTAAAAATAAATCCAACAAGTAAAAAAGAGACAATCAATCCTTTCAGAAACGGAAAGTCAATAAATGAAACAGTAAGACTTGCTGGCGCATCAAGCATTAAAGCTATTCGAACATGTAAATTTACTGATTGATAATTTAAAGAAGCCACAGCCCTGCATGAGCTGTGGCTGTACATCCTGAAAATTCAGTAGCGATACAATCTATTCTTTTTCCTTACGAAAATAAACTTGTTTAATATAACGCCCCCGACCATCTCCATGGCCCAGGTCCATTGAAACTAATGCCTCGGATTCATCGCGACTCATTCCATTTTTAATATGGTGATTTACAGCATCGCGGGAGTAAGCGTAACGTAAACTGTGCGGCGCATTTTTACCATTCATTCCGGCCTCTCTTACAATATTACGGTAGCGATCAATAGCGGTATGCAGAGAGGGTTTATCAATCAGTTTTCCGTTATGTTCACTGACATAACTAATTGCCTTGTCAAGAATTGATAAAACTTTTTCGCGATTAAAAACTGTCGTTTCCCTTGGACGTCCGCCTTTAGTCCCGAAAACAACACGGACACGCTCATGATTATTAATCAGTGCCTGCCTCCATGTCTTTAAAGACTTTGCAGACTGAACGGTTTCTTCTGTTCTCAATCCAAGATATCGGGAAAGTTGCACAGCAAGAGCAACGCCCTCGTCTTTTCTTTGGGCAAAACTGACCACAGCATTAAGTTTTTCGTCTGTAATGGGAAGTTTAGTTCCATCCCGGTTAGCACCAGAAATCCCGAGCGCCTGATTACTCAGGTTAATGTGACTGGGATCGGCCAGTTTATTTCTTCCTGCTGATAATAAAACAGAACGGATAGCAGACATCTCATTCTGTAACGTCCTGAGAGATAAACTATCTGCCTTCCTGCTCTCAATATACTTTTCAATATGGGAAGTTTTGATATGTTTTACGTCCCTGATCTGAATATTCAGTTCAGACAGTCGTTCAGAAAAACGTTCTGCGATTCTTGAACGGTCAGCCACCGTTTTATAACTTCCCCGCCCCTGACGGGCAAGCGTGACGAGTTGTTTGCACAGCTGTTTACTGAATCTGGACATTTCACTCTCTCCAAAGGCATACACGTCCCTCTGCTTGTAAAGAAGCAGACGGATCTGTAGACCAGCAATTCATTCCCCGACGACACGGTTGCTGTTGCGCTTCCTGCGTCTCGACTGGTATCTGTGCATCGGGGCGGCGAATTGTTGAGTTCTTGCGAGGCACCCCAGATCTCTGATCTGTTTGCTGCTTATGCAGAGCTGACTTACGTCAAGCTGCCTCCAACACTACTGCTCGTAGTGTCGCCATCGATACCGAGTCGATTTCCTCCTTACTGATAGTTGAACGTTCAGACGGCCTCCCGTCGTGCTTACGTTGATGTGAAAGTGATTTTAAAACCGCACTGACACGGGCTACATGTTGGTCAGATGGTAGTAAAACGTTGAAAACCACGTCTTACGTGGGTTGAGACGTTATGCGCTGCGCGCGTCACTTGGTAGTGTCTTCGCCACTTCACAAGTGACGCCGCGCAGCTTCGTGCTCCTAATGCAACTCCGTAAGCGGCCAAATGTACCAAATGGCCTTATCCGTCGATGCAAAAGTCGTACGAAACTCAGGGCGTATCACTGCAAATGAGAAGACGTTGAACTGATGCCGTTCACAGAACGGAAGTGAATTGAAACTGGCAGATTTGCTACACAGTAAACCTTCATCGCCGCGTCATAGTGCGCCTTCATAGACGATATCTGCTTTCAAAGGTGAGCAGATTTGCCACATTTTTCATGTACTCCCTTTCAGGCTTAGAGAGTTTTATTGTGCAGTCACCCGAAGGCGCTCCTCACAGACTGCCGGAACATTGGTGGTCGCAGCTTAAGTGCGACTGTAGCCACCCAAAGGCGCTCATCACAGGCTACAAGAGCATTGGTGGTCGCCAGTGCGACAGTACAACAGTTTGATAGTACCAACAGGGAAATACGACGTCAAATGGATGTAGACATCGTTTTTTGGGTGAGTAATATGTAGTTTTCTCCGATGAAAGTGGTTGATATGGATATTTTAAAACAACGCCTTATGATTCTGATTTTCGGATTATCTAACTTTTTATTCTTTTATTTATTATTAACCTCTATTGATCTAAATATATTCTTAATGACTAAATAGATGCGCGGAATAGTAGATCACTGAAAGGGAACTCAGCCCGGATTGTGCGATCTGATCAATCGCCAAACCAACCAAAACCACCAACCGGACTGAGCGATGCCGATCATAGCACCAATACCCCGTGGCGAACGACGCCTGATGCAGAAAGCTATTCATAAAACGCGCGATAAAAATCATGCCCGCAGACTCACGGCCATGCTGATGCTTCATCGGGGTGAACGGGTCAGCGATGTTGCCAGAACTCTCTGTTGTGCCCGTTCATCCGTTGGTCGCTGGATTAACTGGTTTACGCACTCAGGTATTGAAGGCCTGAAATCCTTACCCGCAGGGCGCTCCCGACGCTGGCCTTTTGAACATATCTGCACCCTGTTACGTGAGCTGATAAAGCATTCTCCCGGCGATTTTGGTTATCAACGTTCACGCTGGAGCACCGAATTACTGGCATTAAAAATCAATGAGATAACCGGTTGCCAGTTACATGCAGGAACCGTTCGCCGCTGGTTGCCATCTGCGGGGCTTGTATGGCGCAGGGCCGCGCCAACTCTGCGTATCCGTGACCCACATAAAGATGAAAAGATGGCGGTAATCCACAAAGCGCTGGATGAATGCAGCGCAGAGCATCCGGTATTTTATGAAGATGAAGTGGATATCCACCTTAATCCTAAAATCGGTGCGGACTGGCAGTTGCGCGGACAGCAGAAACGGGTAGTGACGCCGGGGCAGAACGAAAAATACTATCTGGCCGGCGCACTGCACAGTGGCACGGGTAAAGTCAGGTAGTTATCATTAACACATAATGATAACTACCTTTTCCCGATAAAATATCACTCACCTATAGCCACGGAATGAATTTCCTTCATCAACTTCTGTACGCCAGATCCCGATAGCCTTTCTGCAGATGCCGATGAATATGTTATATAGAGTTTACTTCCACTCCCGTTTTTTTCAATTTCTACATCTAAATGATCGTTATCATTCCAGTCAGAGCCCATTTTATAATAGCTACCAGGTATTGCCTCCCAAACTGGATGTGCATCATCTTCAGCGGCCGCTTTCCATGCCCCGTCATTAGAGCTATTCCGTAAACTATCCAGCTCCTGACTTGACATAAACTTGTAATGTCTTTTTATTCTGGCAGCAGCAGTATCTACATCAACAGCTACAGTATAATTTTTAGACTTGGATTCTTTTTTTAATGACTGAGGTAAATGCATTGGTGTCGTAACATCAGTTGATGGGTTAGAGTTTCCCCTCAAAGAGTTCATTATACCTGAAGCACCATGACTGATTTTATTATTTGTATCTGCTATTTCCTGCATGCTACAGGCTGTGACAAGAGCAGGAATTATTAAAATGGCGGTAAGACTCCTCACGATCCATATCCTCCAAACATATTTACTAAAAAAGCGGTCAATGAAAAGTACGCTTGACTTATTCACCATGTAACAGACTGTAAACCCTGCCGTATAGAGTTTGTAATGTCAATGGTGCGGTTTTGAGCAAATATAAAAAAGATTACCTTACTCTGACAATATCATCCAATCTGTTTGTAAAAGCGGGCGAAAGTCTTTCTATTCGCATCTTTCAGCCTGTGGCATCACTTTTAATGCCCTGCCCTGCAAACCAGACTGAACCCTTACCAGAGCTGTTAATGCTGTCTATGAGTGTCATTAATTCATCGCTATTACGATGAGGCTGAAGGTCATCGAACAGGGTAAGTTGTAATACTGCCGCGCTGCGAAAATCGGTGAGAATTACACCTGCGCGTTGATAACGATGCCCCGGGATGAATATTGTTTCAAGAGCTCTTACAGCCGCCTTGATGATATCCCGGGAATCACGGGCCGGAACAGCAAGCTCCGTTACAGCCTGATTTTAAAGAACGACTCATTCTCTGCAAAGGGACTGGTACTGATGAACACCGCTACTCGTTTACAAAACTGGCGCTCTGCGCGTAACTTTTCCGCTGCACGTTCGGCATGAGCGCAGACGGCCTGATGGATGCTGAATTCATCTGTAGGTTTTTCTCCAAAGGAGCGGGAGCATATGATTTGCTCCTTTGGAGCTGTAAACTCTTCAAGGCCCAGGCAGGGCATGCCGTTGAGTTCTCTTACTGTTCGTTCAACAACCACTGAAAATTGCTTACGAATAAATGAAGGAGACAGCTCAGACAGCTGGAGTGCATTGTTAATCCCCATCAACTGCAATTTTTTACCGAGCCGACGGCCAATACCCCAGACCTCTTCGACTGGCACCAAGGCCATTAACTTTCGCTGTCGCCCTATATTGCTCAGGTCAACTACTCCTCGCGTAGCTGGCCAGCGTTTACTTGCATATTGGGCCAGTTTAACCAGAGTTTTCGTTGGGCCTATCCCCACTGACCCTGACCCAAAATCCTGTTCCATTCAGAAACAGAATTCCGGCATGATAAACACTCCCCTGAACGGAGGTGGTGCCGATGAAAAAGTCACGATTCACCGAAGAGCAGATTGTTTTTGCCCTGAAGCAGGCTGAACTGGGTACGTCAGTGCCGGACGTCTGTCGCAAGCTGGGCATTTCGGATGCCACTTTCTATACGTGGCGTAAAAAATACGGTGGTATTTCTCCTTCGGAGCTGAAGCATATGCGGCAACTGGAAGAGGAAAATCTGCGGCTGAAGAGGCTGGTTGCCGATCTGAGCCTCGACAAGGCGATGCTGCAGGACGTGCTGGCAAAAAAGAGCTGACGCTGGCACACCTGCGCGAATGGGTCAGGGATTTGCAAGCCCGCTACGGGGCCAGTGAGAGACAGGTCTGTTTTGCGCTGCGGGTCAGCCGCAGCTCGTTTCGATATCGTTCTGTGGCCGCCGACGACAGCGCACTGCGGCTACGCATCCGTGAGATAACCGAAACCCGGGTTCATTACGGGTACCGCCGGGTACACGTGATGCTCAGGCGGGAAGGCTGGCGCGATAATCACAAACGGATCTACCGGCTTTACAGCGAACAGGGGCTGTCACTGCGTCTCAAACGGCCACGCCGCAATAAATCGGCCCAGCGCCGACAACCGCAGCCTCAGGGTCTGTATCCGAATCACGTCTGGGGCATGGATTTTGTCTCTGATGCGTTGTTTGACGGGCGACGACTGCGCCTGCTGACGGTTATCGACCTGTACACCCGCGAATGCCTGGGGATCTGCGTGGGGCAGAATTTGCGTTCAACAGAAGTGGCAGAAATGCTGAACAGCATAGCGCTCAGACGTCCTTTACCTCAGTTGCTGAAAACCGATAATGGTTCTGAATTTGCAGGTAAAATGCTGGACAGATGGGTGTACGAAAGAGGCATCAGAATCGACTTCTCACGCCCGGGAACACCGACGGACAATGCGACGGTGGAGTCCTTCAACGGCAGATTACGGCAGGAATGCCTGAACGAAAACTGGTTCATGTCCCTGGAGGATGCACGGTGCAAAATCGAGGCCTGGCGCATACACTATAACCAGAGACGTCCCCATTCTGCGCTGGGCTGGATGACGCCATCTGAATTTGCTGAAAAGTCTGCCGGTTGCCTGAATATGCAGCCAACATGAAGCCGGTTATTCCTGATTATGACTGGAGCATATTCGGGGTCAGGGTCATATGAAGACATTACTAACATCACGGTGTATTAATCAACGGGGAGCAGGTCAGGGCTGCATGGCGAGCGCTACAAAACGGGCTTTCTCTTCGGGAGTATAACGGCGGCGCTTTTGCTCGCCAGTGATCACTTCGATTCTTTGCACAGGACACTCCTTAAACATAGCTCTATGCCTATGTCTTACTGGTGAAGTGTCCGGTTTAAACGGGGGCTATTACAGGATACTAATAGCCCTTGTTAATTGCACAAAAAATCGGCTATGGCTATAGTGGTCTTTAAGGCTTACCTAGTATGGAGGAATGTAATGCCTCAATCTCAAAAAAATCGAGCTTGGAATCGTGGAGCAAGACTTGCAATCCTTTATAAGCAAATGAAAGTTAATCTCCTGAATCTTGATAAAATTTGCGTAACATTGGCAAAGAAAAATAGAATACCTACATGGATTGGCCATATACCCTTGATTCTGGTTTTTGCCGGCACTCTAGCAGGGCTTTTGACAGTGGGTTTTGTGATCTCCGCATGCCTGATCTTTCTTTTATGTATCACCTTCATTGCAAAAAATGTCAGCTCGTCAGCTCCTGACGATGATGATTCAAGCACAGGCCCCGGTTACAGATATGGTAAAGATGGATATGGTTATTATACGGGTTCTGATGACATTACGTCTGAGAAACTAGATTAAGCGAGGCATTCACGCCTCGCTTAATATGCCATTATAAACGAACACTTTTTTTAACTGAATCTACAGCTGCTCCCCCGGTTTCTTGAGGTTTAGCAACCCCAGTTTTAAGTGCCCCAGAGATTACATCGCCTATTCTTACTCCCGCCCAAGATAATGCTCCTAACCAAACGGCAGGCAGTACAATAAACATCGCTCCCATAACCAGATTCATAATAAGGTCATCGGTACTGTTCTGCAGCCCTGCCATATTAAAGCGGCTGTGAGTGTCTGAACTGTACAACGCGGTTAACAACCAGCTGTCGAGCCAGCGCGCCAGTTCCCACCAGAATGTCAGGAAGTTAAGAGCAAATATCACAAAGGTCAGCGTAATAACGGTTTTGAATTCGTAGGCCGCAAATGCCAGGATCAGCGGCAGCATGACATATATTGCCATCAGCAGGATGGCCTGCACCATTGGCAGCGCCTGCCGCATCGCATCGAACGCCGGGAACGCGGCCAGACTGCCGAGGGCCGTACCGCCAATGGAGGCCACGCGCGCCGCGGCATTATCCAGGGTAAAATCGGCGTTGCCGCCATAGCCGGCATACACGTGACCATTCTGTGAGACCGTCAGGCTTTCCGGGCTGACCAGACGACGGATGACGGCTTCCTGATAGTCACTGTCGTTAAAGCCTGACATTTTCATTGCGGCCGAGATACGCAGCCACATATCGGGGTCGGCCTGGTCCTTCACCCGTGCTTTCAGTCCGGTGTCCGTACTGCTCCACCACTCGCTGCAGGTGGGATAGCCTCCTCTTCCTGTATTGGGCCGGCCGCTGTCCCGGCTGTCGGTCCACGGGAACGCAGCCCGGGGCAGTTTGGACTGCAACGAAGGATAATACCGGCTCAGGAATGTACTGCTGCCAATCCATTCGATATCACGCAGCGTGGTTTTGTCCTTTGTCTGGCCCTGATCCTGTTGCTTCCACAGATACAACGCAACCGAATAGCAGTCGTTGGTGAAGTCCTGCAGTTCCTGCGCCAGCGCTTTGTTGTCGATACGCGTATGCTGCACTTCAAAGCGGATCTGGCGCATGTCAGGGCGGCAGGGAATGGTCGCCACGGCTGCCTGGGTTACCCCTTTTGAGAGTTTATGAATCAGCACCCACCATACCGGTGCTGCAGCCGTCTGGCCGTTGAGACTGGTGACCACGCCGGCATAGCCGCTTTCATCCGGCGCTTTTGGCGTCCACACACCACAGCTCTTTGCCCGGGTTGTGTCGTACTGCATCGTACTGAGGCTGACATTAATCAGCGGTACGCAGCAGGCAATCATCACCAGGAAACCGGCATACAGCGCGTTCTCGATACGGGGCAACGACAGCATCCCCTTGTTGCCTTCATCCTCCCCCTCTTCGCGGACCCTGAGCCAAACCCCCACCACCTTAAACGCCAGCGGCAGGACAAAAAGCCCGGTACTCAGCAGGACATTCCACAGGCCGTTATTGATCACCCAGCCGAGCAGCGTGAGAAAATACTCAAGATAGCTGTTTGTCGTCATCTTCAGGCTCCCGGACCGGTAAACATCGCGTACTCACATAACGCGATAAAAAGTACACTGACCACACTGATGCGCAGCAGTGGTCGCCTGTACGACTCTTGCAAACCCGGCGCATGCCGGATTTTCAAGAGGCCCCACGCAACCAGCGCATACAGCGCCAGTCGCCATATCAGCCAGCCGTAGCGCGTCGACTGCATCCAGCTCCGGAATGCAGCAGCTTCAGTCGGATGTTTCATGGCGGTGTCAGCCACCATCAGTGAGACCACCATGAACAGCGCCATGCAGGCGAGGAAAATGCCGGCACGGGTCAGGACTTTCCTGACAGTCGTTTTTTTACGCATCCTTATTCCCTCATTCAGCCGACTGCGGCGCTGCCATCTGGTTGAAGCGACTGTCGGTATTGTCATCAGACTGGGTCTGCGGGTTGGTTTCGACGCGCTGGTTCTCCCTGTCGATAATGGTCAGCACCGAATTACGTGACAGTTCACGCTTCATCTCCATCTCGTTTTTCAGCGCCGCGATTTCCCGATCCAGCGCCTCAATACGCTGGCCGGCGGTATCAATGGCCTTTGGCTGAGCGGCAGCATTCGGCTCCGACATACCGGTAACCATCATGCGACGCATCAGCAGCGCCGTTTCCACCGTGTCAGACATGGCCAGCTCGCCTGCAAGGCGGGCGGTCAGGGCCGCGTTATCCGGATCACGCTGCAGGGCTTTAATCACGCCGGCCGTCACCGGCAGTCCGCCTGTTTTCAGCTTCGCCAGATTCGCGGCCGTGGGCTTTTCCGTACCGTTGACGAGCCTGACCAGCTGCTCAGCGTTGGCTTTGGTTGCCTCTTCCAGCAGTGGGGCAAAGCCGGTGCCGGCAACGGTCGTACCGGGCTGGTCATCCGCATCACCGCTGGTACATTCGCTCGCGTTGGCACAGGTGCGCATCGAACGATCGCCCAGCACCTTCACGGTCATGGCCGCCGCCTCTTCCGCGCTGCCGAATTTAGAGCATGCGCCACCGTTACAGCTGCTTTCGCCGACAGTCGAATTAGCGGTGACAGGCAGACCGTTCATCATGTTGTAGCCGGCAGCAACAAGGTCATGGGTGACACGGATGGCGGGCTGCCCCGCCCCCCCACGTTTCTGACCGCCAATCCAGTTATTGCCCGACGTGCCGGTGACTTTCCGCCCCGCCTCATCTGCACGAACCGCGTCAGTGTCTCCGCTGTTCACAACAGACTTGTATTCATCCATCATGGCCTGCTGCGTCCAGTTACTGCTGTCGCTGAAGTCCATCATCTTTTTCGCCATGTTCTGGCAGTTGAGCTGCGCCTTGTCGAATGACACATTGGCCTGAAGCACGCCGTTTGTGAGCATGTCATACAGACCGGGGTTGGCCCGCTGAATGACCATCGCCGGCAGACTGGCCACCGCGCCGGTGGCCCCCTGAATCACGTCGCCCATCAGGTTTTTAAAGCCTGATGTGACGCCGTTGAGCTGGTTGCCGACGGTGGTTTTCAGGTCAAAATTGCCGCACATCAGGTCACTGCTCCAGCCGGTATTCAGCCCCAGCTTCTGCATATTGCCGCGCGTGGCCGGCTGGGAAATGACCGAGCCGCCGCCGAGGGTGTAGAACAGTTTGTCTGACACCGCCCCATCCACGGACTTGCCGTAACCGATGGCGCTGTTGTTCACCTGCGGCAGGGACATGCCCAGGATGGTATTGTCATCATCGGCTGCGTGCGCGGCCGGGAGGACGTTCAGCAGGGAGCCGGTCAGCAGCAGGCTTACGCGAGCGGCTGAAAATGAAGGTGTTTTTTTCACGGTTTTCCTCATCAGATATCAGTGCTGCCCAGAAATGTCTGCCCGCGTCGTTTGCAGCAGCTGTAGGGCTGCCAGAACGCAAAGGCTTCGTTGTTGTCGCTCGCGGCGGTGTGGCTCCCGTCCGGGAAGACGGCACATGACTGTGTCATGTGGGGGGCCAGCCGCTGCCATTTGTGATTGCGTGTGCCGGTGTTTTCCTTAACCTCGCCCGGTGGCCAGTACCCGTCATGACGGTTGCCTTTGAGCACCTGATACACATGCGGCTGCCCGGCGCGGGTGATAATGTCTGCGACACGCTGTGCCACCACGGCAGAGGCTTTATCATCATCGGTCTGGCTGACAAACCCCGAACGGGGATAGACGTTGCCCCACATATTTGCTGCGGCCTGACTGCCGATTTCCCGCTGGCCGGGCACAAGCGCCTCCGGATAGAGGGACTCCGGCACGCCCGTGCGCCAGGCCGCCGAATCCAGCGTACTCAGGAAGTAAGGCATTAACGGGGTGGCTGCGGTATCACAGGAATAGCCCGGAATACTGCCGCCAATCAGGGAGGTGGCCGGGTGGCCAATCGCATCGGCATATTTGAAACGGACGGCAGACTTGCGCTGGCCGGGATTTTTCATGTCGGCCGGATTGGCTCCTCCGGCAGAAACACCGGAAAGCCCGCTGGTCACAGCACTCTCTAACCCGCCGGCGGTCTGGCTGACAAACGCCATTTCCTGCCACGGGTTGCCGCCCGGAGCGACATAGGTCGAAACGACTGTCTGAGGAATGAAGTGGGTGACTTTGACCGATGTGCGCACCTTGCAGCCAAAGGGGGTGCAGAACAGCCAGTAACAGATGCCACTCACACGCCAGCTGATACAGTTTTGCGACACGGCGCTGGCAATAATCTGCGCGGTGTTAAGTGCTGCAATAGCTGCCGGCGCGGTTGCCGTACCCAGTACCGTGGCAACCGCCAGCGAGCACACCGTGGTTCTGATGCGGGAAGGTTTTGTATTCACTGACCACCTCCCCGGTTACGCAGGGAAGTGGCCACGGCCACATCCGTGGTGCCGTACACCACATCGCGGTCATCAAATACCACAGCCGGCACTTTTTTGATGCCCAGCTCCCAGGCCCGGACCACCTGCCGATAAGAATCGTTTAGTTGCAGCTGTTTTTGTTGCCAGGCAGGAGACGTCATAATCTGCCTGACCTGTGCTTCGGCCTGCTGCGGGTCTGCAGGCAATTCCCCGAACATGTCGGCCTGCAGCCGGTCAGGACCATCAAGAAGGACCACCGGCACGTCCGGCGGCAGATTTGTCGGCAGATGTTGACTGTCGGTGAAGAAGACCGTGCCGGCCAGTGCGAATGCCGGCAGCAGAGCCGGCAGGAAAACAAGAGGGGTCAGTTTCATGAATCGGGACTCCGTCAGACTGAATCGTCTGTCAGCGTGCCCGCGGCCGTTCATAAAAGCCGCAATAAACTCATTTTCAGAACTCAAAAATTAATCTGCAAGTTTAGAATTTTCCTTTCCCACTGCTTTACCTGTTCTGACTGACCGCTGCGTGCCCAAGCCGTGTGAAAACTGTTTTGGTCGCTTAATCTGAGAAAAACGGGGCTGAAAACTACGCTCATACGTAAAATTTGGCTCAGCTAAACAGTCGAGTAATTACAGATTTTGCGTAGGTGCGCGAACTTCAGTTTTGGGTTAGGGCCCATAGCGCAGTCGGACTGACGGCTCGGTCTGAGGAGGATCCGGGGGCGGACTAAACCGGGCAGTGGCTGAAGTTTTGATGATCAGCAGCAGGCACTTTGGAATGCCCCCGCTTCCGCAGACAGTATCTGTCCTCACGGTGAGGCCTTTTCGAAGGCCTCCGGACTGACGCCTTCCAGGTGACTGTTAAACCCGTGGCGATTCATCCTTTTTGACTTACGCAGCATACACCAGATGGCTGATGCAGAGTTCATGGCAGGGATAATATGTTTAACCTGATAGAGGATCGTAATCCCGGTGAAGTAATACCCATCAAATCATTTATGAAATGTCCGCGCCTCGTGCGGGATGAAAATAAAGTTTAATACTAACTAACGGCAAAAGCCGCCTGGATCGGTGTTTTTTTGTTCGAAAAAGGAGGGGTTATCATCCTAAACCAGAGGCCGGGCGCACCTGCCGGTCGGATCCGTAGAAATAAAGTTTCATACTTAGCGATTAGAAAGCCTTAAAGGCATACTGGTACGCCAACGCTTGGAACTACTTAACCTGCTGTTATGGCGCAGTCAAGCTCCTGGCTGCCGACAATGTTAAACGTTTTCAGACCGCCCCTAAATGTAAAATCAACCATCGCTAAATCTGTTAGGAAGAAGCCCTTGAATCAATCACACAAAGGCTGCTGTAACCCCAGCAGCCATGTTTGCGGCAAATAATCTGAGAGCTCCCGCCCTAGAAATCAGGCGGCTCTCGATCTGAATGCCCACGATTTGCACGGCATCCACCACAGCCTTTTCAAAGACAGTGCACGTCCCTACGGGCTGCGGGGCATCGCTTGGTTGTGCAGGATAGGCTAGTGCCACTAGGTTGCATCCAGTAGCCTTGGAGAAGGCCAGGGCTTCGTAGATGTCAGCTTCACTGATGCGAAGCTGTCCCTTCTCCACGTGGCCCTTGTACTTGGCATCCAGCAGCATCCTGGGCCTTGTTCCATCGAGCTCAATTACACAGTCTGGGTACACTGAAAGCTTGCTCACAGCACCGGTAATCATCCTGATCTTAGTGCCTAAGGGATAGCCCTGTTGGGGCACTACGGCACTGCGACCAAAGCCCAATCGTGCGGCCACCGTTAACAGATCTTCCCACACGCGCCAGGTATTCACTAAGTAACCAGGTGCATGGGCCTGTCCCTGCTTGTAGTTAAGCCCCAGGCCTCCGAGCACATCGATAGACAGCTCATGCAGTGGCTTCCACGCTCGGTGCCGTGCAGGAATGGGGTTTCGACGGTTAGCAGCAACGTTCTGAGGCGAAAGGTCCTCAATCAAACGCACCAGCGAACTTGCGGCTGAAGGGTCACTTACTTCAGGGAGTAACTCCCTGGCCGCTGCCACGATATCCCCGTTCCAACCGTTCTTGCGATCAAAGCGAATGAGCTCTTGCTCAAAGCCATCAGGTGAAGGAAAGATGAGATCCACCGGATCAGGATCCCCATCGATGAAGAAGTCTGCTTCACGCACACTACGATAACTGCGCAGTGGCCGACGTTTACGGGCCTCGTACATGCTCGTGATGGAACGAGCTACTAGCGTAGACAAATCCCTTGGGGTACCACCTGATGCCGATAAGCGTTCGGAAGCCAAGAGCCGCCCATGACGTGAAAGCGTGGAGAGGAAAAAGAAATCTTCGCGCCACGCTGCATCTGTGTCGTCGAGTCCCAAAAACTTGGGAGCAACTTCCAGTTCCAGTGAAGGTGCCAGGCGAATGAGGCCCGCAAAATCGATGGCACGTGTGCCCTTGGCATCCACACTGATAGGGTTGTAGCTAAGCCTTAAGCTCGACGCAATCCGGCTCCCAGCCTCCAATAAAAGGCTGTTGGCCTTCGTGCGATCCACCCCAATCGCTTCAGCAATCGCACGGCTCAGGTCAACGGGTGTACCGTACTCAATAAGGGACAGCCGTGTTCGGGGGTTCACCACGTGCTACCCCCTCGGATTGGCAAATGCCCTGAGAGCTGCGTAGATATTGTTCTCAGCAAAATTCGTGGGCCCTTCAAAACGAAAGCGTAAATCATCCGCAAAAGTTGTCTCGGTGAGCTTGAACGGATTAAAGGCTGGCCCATCCAGCGCATTAAGAGCCGCTGCAATTCCTCGTGTGTCCCCGAAGAATACCTCTTCCACGTGTGCCCGCACCTTCGCCCACCCTACACACAGCGTGCCCAAAGCTTCATTAAGGCCCAATGTTTGCGGCTTCACATCCGACATCAGTACACCATGCCCGATCTGAAACTCGGGACCACGGCCCAGAGCAATTTGCGCGTTTACAGCAATCCAGGCACTCACCGAAGCCTCCAAGGCATCGTTCACGCTGGCAGGTACATCAGGCAATGCATTGACACCCTTGGCACCCAAACCGTAAAACGTCCGCAAAGCCGCCTCATCGGGCTCTAGGCGCATAGGTTCCCAACGACGCAAGAACGCGACATCCAAGGGCTCCACAGACGCATCGGCCTGATTCATCGCAGCCAGGATATAGAGGTCATGGGGCAGTGCGTATTCGATCACATCACCAGAGACGGGATCGAGCATTTCAAAGAACTGCGTTTCAGCAAGTTTGGCCCCATCAGAGGCCAAGCGTTTATCGGACTCAATGGCCACAATGGCACCACCGAACACCTGCACCGCAGGACCTCGGTTGATCTCATCAATGATCAACAGTGCAGCCCCATTGGCACCCTTCGCATGCTCACTGGCACGGTACAGAGTCCCCTTCACGATGGTGAAGTCTGGGTCTCCTGCTGTCTTGTTGACCGCAGGCGTGATGCCCGATAAGAAATCGCGGTACTTGGAGTTTTGGTGGAAGACCGTCCGAAAGACTTTGCGGTCCATCTTGGTGGGTGCAGGAATGTCTTTAACAACCCCAGCAGCAGGGGGAATAGGGATGCCGCCCATGGGATTGAGCTGCGGTGGGCCACCTGCAGGAGCAAGACCAAAGGCTGTTTCAAAGGCCAAAGCAACTTCGGCCAAGAGCTTGGACTTGCCCGTGCCAGGTGCACCAGACACCAGCACGTTGCGCGAACGTGCGAGTAGCTTTAACACCTGTTTGCAGTTTTCACTTACCATTACAGAACCTACGCATGTTCGTGAAGTCGATATAGCCAATTACGGCTCGATTAGCAGCCCGCTGTGCATCCAAACAACTCAATAGCTCTTGAGCAACTGAAGGATCCCAAACGCCTTTAACACGAAGAGTTGCTTCTTCCGCGAAGTGCGGCCAAACCGACTGGTCATGAAGCTGAATCAGAAGCAACAAAACGCGATTCCCAATTCCCCCTGATGGCATTCGGTCCGAATCAAAACATGAAAATTTCGGCACCTGAGAAATCCATCCCTCTCTCGGCCGAGACTTTGTGGGTGACATAAACTCAGCTGCTCTTGATACAACCTGTGTTGAGTCCGGCTCGTTCCAAAAGAAGGTACCTTGATGTACTGCCTTTCCACCCCGGAGAATTTTATTGGGAAATATCAACTCAACAGCTGGCAACACCGCCTCGTAGGGAAATCGAAAGTCTCTTGCCCCCCCTCCAGAATCAGAGTCATTAGACTCCGCATCAGCTTTCCGTCGATCTCCCTCAACAATCTCCTTGTACAGAATTCGAGCAACCTGTCCCGCTCCATTAGCCATGAATTTTGGATCCTTCTTCTATTTCTTCGCCCCCCAGAGCGAACTCAGAGGGTACATAAGCAATCGCCCCCAGCGCGCGTGCCTGCATCGCACGGTGCGACCAAACTGTAGACAGACTTCCTGTGCGTTTTGCCATTGCAGCCAAAACATTATCTCGGGTAATTGTGGACTTGGCCTCACCTGGCAAGCCCACTTGGCCCCGATCCAAAAGCGGGAAGTCTTGGAGCACTAACTCCATGTCCTTCAAATCGAGCCCATAGGCCACGGCCACTTCCGCATCAATCTCCCCACGAAGCTGCGCCATGCGCTCGTAGGTTTCACGAGTAGCCCCCGCACTGTCAAGTGTGCGCAATTCGCGTGCAGCACTCACCAGCCTCTTCCATGGCAAACCATCTTTGGCGAGTTTTGGCATGGGCACGCTTTGCAGCAGGAAGTAATTCACCGTCGTAGTGAGCACACGCCGAAGCATCCAGTCAAAGGCAAAACTGTTAGCGATGGACACCCACACCAGCAGCCGTTCTTCTGATGGGTCTTCAGGGAAAAGGATCGTGGGCACCTTATTGCCACAGACCACCCCAGCAGGAATTAACGAGGCCATGAGCGAACGCTCATTGGTCTGACCCGCAATGTCGCAAAAGCCCACACGCAGCACGTCCGCACGGTGCTGGTTAGCACTGGGCATGTCGGAGAGACGAATCCAAAACTGGGGGGCAAGGCGTGAGTCTCCGATGGCATAAGCCTCCCACAACGCACGGCGACCAGTGCCTGACACGTGGCCTTTTACACCAAAGCGATGCGCCTGCACCATTCGACCTTCCACCAGTGGCAAAGCGCCAGGCGTGGCACGCCCCAGGAACTTAGGACGCTCCTTGGTCATATCAACTTCACGGCAAAACTTCGGGGTCCAGCCATAACCAGGCTCTTCCCACGAAACACCTGCTTCTCCGATCTTTGAGAAGAGCTTCCACTCAGACACGTTACGAACCTCGGGCAGGCTCAAATCGCCCCGAACACCCGCAAGTGCTGCACGCCCAATAGTGGCAGTTCCCGTAATCTCCAATCCCGTAGGGGTGCCCCGCTCATGCATGAGAGTGATGGGCTCACGCTTGCTCTTTTCAGAGCCAGCCTTAGTGAGAGCCACGGCCAGGAACTTAAAGCGTGTGTCGATCGTAAAGAACCGTGCACGGTTATCGATGATCGACATGGACACGCTTTGGCTCGCATCAAAGATTTTCTGCCGCATGGCGCGGGTACCTTGCGAGCGAATGAGCCCACCCGGAATTAGTGCAACCACCACACCCTGCTTTTTGCAGAGTTCAAAAAAGAGGTCCGTGAAAGCAATGTATAGGTCTGGCTCTCCATTACCCAAATCGGGATAGCGAGCCAACAGGCGACGAGAGTAGTTCGCTACCTCATTGCGCTGCTGGGCAAACAGATCCTCATCAAGCCCATGAATTTGGGCCCCGTAGTGGCGCTTGGTGCCTGAGGACTTCAAGAATTCGTGCCGTGAGAGCTTGACCTTTTCCCATGGTGGATTGCCGATCACCGCATCAAACCCCTCAGGGACCATGGCAGTCCAAACCTTGCGATCAGCCATCAAGCTATCGCCACAGTACCAACGGGCACGCATAGCCTTAAGAGTCGATACATCATCAGTGAACGAAGCAAGCGCAAGCAGTGCCGCACGCAAAGAGTTGCCAGAAAGATCCGCTGCATACACACCGTGAGCCAACCAATGCGCCGTCTTGGCTCTATCCATACCACACACTGCGTGAGTCAGCGCTGCTAGCAAAATTCCTGCACCGCAGGCAGGATCAATCACCTTGCTCTTGTGTGTGAGCTTGGGGGCTGCGAGCTGCGCCAGTCGTGTAGCCAGGCGAAAATCCGTATGGTAGGCGCCCGTGCTTTTTCGATCCTGCTCATGCAAGACCTCACGCGCCAAGACACTCAGTGCCAAAGCAGGGTGAATAGGTGAACGCTCGATGGCACTTGCTACAGGTACCGCAAGCTCCAAAAGATCTGATGCTGCGCGCTTGCTCTTGACTCCAAAAGCCTCATGAAACGCCGTTAGGTCAAACCCGCCAAAACGCGCTGATGCTGCCTCCAAAACTTGAAGCCGAAGCTCAAAGCTGGTTTCCCCTCCCACAGCCTGAGTGAGTGCCGCTTCTGCTGGGGCCAGGTACTCTGATTCAACAGGCCGAGGAGAACTCATGCATAGCTCCTCACGAGAACGGGTTTGATAGCTTTAACTGTTTTTGACTGGGCTTGGGGAAGCTGTGCCATGGACCGTTTCACGACCACCAAAAACTCATTCACATCGGACGCCGAGCTACTGGCTGCCTTGTTTGGCCGGTATCGACCAATGGCGCCCAAAGGGTACATTGTGGACGAGCCGATCTTAGAAAGCTCAGCCTTCATGTCCTGCATGCAGATGTGCCCTTCACTACTGTACGAGAGCAGTACCCTTTGAGCCTTCAAGCCATGAACCAGACGCGAGAGTGTTTTGAGAGCACGGCTCTTGTAGCAAAAGTCAGAAGCCAAGGCCTTCCATGGACGAAGTCCCGCAACCCCCTCCACCACAGGCTCATCGCCAAGAGCCACCGTTTCAAGGATGTGGTAATAGCTCGCGTATTGACGCTTGGTGTACGGGGGGTCCAAATACACGAGGTCGTGTGCAACATTCGGAACGTCGAACACATCACCCACGCTAGCCTCAACACACACTCCAGTTTCTTTGAGATCACGGCAACGCATGGCAATCTTGTTTTGAGATTGGCTTGTCCATTTGGAGAGGAAGCAGCCAAAAGTGCCCGCAATGTTGGCAACGCGGTTCAGTGCACTAAAGAGATCGGCAATCAATAGCCTCTCCTCAATTTCGTCAATATATCCGGCACCTTTCCACTCAACAATCAAGCAGCGCATAGCGTCTATCTTAGCTGCATTTTCTTCGGTGAAGTACCTACGCTCAATTCCACACGTATCGATCGAAGCGGGGCTATAAGTGCGCCACATAAAATCATGCAATGGCTTAACTGCGTTTAGCTTGCTAACAGCACCAGAGTACCCACCAAGTTTTTTGAAGGTCACCTGATCATGGCTGATAAGACGTGCCCCAGCAGAGATAACAGCTGAGTGCAAGCTATCATTAATCCGCACATTCCAACCATGCTCCGCAGCAGCCTCAGCTACAGCTCCAGTTCCACAAAAAGCATCCACAAAAAACGCGCCCTTTCTAGGCGGCCCAATGTGGGATGCTATCTTGTCGACGAGTCTAGATTTGGAGCCAATATAGCGAAAAGTCATATAGAAACCCCTACGTTTTTTTTACGGCCAGTTACTGCTCGACCCTGACCAAGTTCTTGGCTGGCTTCTGGGCTTTGCAACACAATGCCTTTGTGGTCGCAATAGTCACAAAGGAGTACCTCAAGCATATTCACCATGCTCCGCTGCTCATGCTCCGCTGCCTTCTTTAAGGCCTGTTTGAACTTTCTGGAAACTCTTAGATTTAAGGTCTCACTTTTGAGGTCAGTGAATCGCATGAAAACGCCCCGCATATGTCTGTGCAATTGCGTTATTGTATATGCACACATACTGAATAGATACACTATGACAGCGATTCTTAACCTTACGTACAATGCAGCACTTTTCACTCGCGGACCAGACGGCATCCTTCATGGTTTCTCCTACTCCGAAGGCGAGCTATAGGGAATCCTGACTGCTTAGCAATACATTTATCCAATTTTCGACGTATCTCGAGTCTTAATGTGCCAGCCATAACAAAGCCAACGTCCTAGTTGATATCATCAACATAGCGCACGTTGGCTTAGGGTGAAACTCTATTTTCAAGGAGGAAACTTTATTTTCATCCCACACCTCGCGCGTTACCGTTTTACTAAAACTCGCCAGTCATAAAAAAACCGGCCCCAGCGGCCGGCATCAAAAAAGCATTCTGTTCTTTTTGTTATCATGCTCCTGGTGAAGACAAGTTTTCGTTTTAAACGTCCAGCCCGTTAATCCACAGCATCAGATACGCCAGGTCGGCCGAATCCGGCACCGTGATATACCAGCGCGGATGCGCATACTCCTCTTCCTGCGGCCAGCTCGTCTGTCCCGTCACGGTGATAAGGATGTTCACCGCCTGCTTCAGCTTTCCCTCAAGATAGATGGCCACGCTGCTGCTGAGTCCCACCCGGTGCGGGTGACAGGTCATTCTGACCGGACCGGTCAGGCGCTGCCTGAGCATTGCCCGCAGCCTCACCAGGTGCTGATGGGTCGCCGGGAGCACACCGGGCTCCCCCTGAGGCGACAGGGTGAACAGGGCTGAGCCACTGTGCTCATGAATAGTGGGTTCAGGGTACTTCAGTGTCATCATACCGTGGCAGGCTCCTGTTGTTTTTCCGTCAGACCGCGCAGACGGTCCAGATTCTGCGCGACGCGTTTTGCCGCCTCCAGTTCGCTGCAGTGAAATTCATTCATCAGCGCCCGGCGTTCGGCTTTCTCTTCTTTTTCCGTCATGCCCAGTGCCAGGAAGAGACTGGGCGGCACGGCACGAAACAGCGCTTCGATCCGTTTCGCCAGCACCACGCCTTCCGTATAACACCCCGACAGTTTACTGGCGGAAAGCAGCACCGATTCCTGCTCCGGCGTGAGCGCGCGAAAACGGCTGATATCTTTGACCTCTTCCGGAGGCATGGTCAGACAAATCCACCATTCCGCCATGTTAAGCATCTTTTCGGCAATGTCTGGGTAATCCTTAAGATTCTGGGTGGCCAGCCACAACCAGGCCCCGAGCTTACGCCACATCTTGACCACCTTGGTCATGTACGGCGACAGCAGCGGATTAACCGTCACGATATGCGCCTCATCCACCGTGAAGACAATATCCCGGCCCAGGAACTGGTCACGCTCCGCGATGTTGTTAATCATGTTGGTCATCGAGACCATGGTCAGGGCCATCTGCGCCTCGTAGCCCTCACGCGCCAGATGCCCCAGGTCGACCAGCGTCACGTCCGCTTCCGGCCACAGCTCCCCTTCACGGTTGAACAGCTCCGCTTCAAAGCTCCCGGCCTGAGTGAACATGCCCAGGGATTCCGCCATTTCCGCCGCTTTCGCCTTGCGCTGGGCATTGCGGACATTGATGACGCCCTCATCGTTGTCAGAGGCAATGTCGTACAGCGCCTTCTGCAGGTCAGACGGCAGCATCTGCCGCCCTTCCTTATACGTGGCATGTGCCGCCATCAGCAGCGCCTCACGTATCATCGCCCTGTCGGCACGCTTAAGGTCAGCCTCTTCTTTCGGGTCACCGCCGGTGATCATCATGCGCGCGGAGATTTCCATTTCACCGAGAACGTCACGCTTGTCATCCTCGCCATCGTCGTCCGTGTCGATATCCGGCAGGTCGCTCTCATCAACGGCCTGGGCGGCCAGGCCTTCTTCCACCAGTTTGTGAGCATCAGCAAACGGCGGCAGACTGACGCCGCTCCCGGGTTTGACGCTGATTTTATTCACCGTCAGCCCGAGGCTGTCAAAGAAGTCGGCCAGCAGGCCGAACGAATTCCCGGCCTCCGCAATAAACAGCCGCGGACGATGGACGGCCATCAGCTGGGAGAGCGCGGCACACAGCGTGGCCGACTTGCCCGCCCCGGTCGGGCCGAACAACAGCAGATGCGCGTTCTGGGTGCGGTCGAGCTTGTTGAGCGGATCGAATGTCAGGGTATCCCCGCCGCGGTTGAAAAAGCTGAAGCCGGGGTGCCCCGTGCCGGTTTCCCGCCCGGTTACCGGCAAAAGTCCTGCCAGGTGCTGAACCCATGTCAGACGGGTATACCAGTGTTTTCTGTCGCTGTCCGGGTTAAAGCACATCGGCAGCGCCCGCAGCCAGCTGTTCAGCGGACCTTCTTCAAACTCCGGCCGTACCGGCTGCAGACCGGCCCCGAGCAATACGGTGGACAGCTCCAGCCGCTTGCGCTTCAGGCTGGTCATGTCGTCGCCGCGCAGCAGGAAGGTGATCCCCGCCCGGTACAGCTTGTGCCGGTTGCCCAGATACTCTTTGACCGTCTTCACATCCTGGCGGACGCGGCCCGACTCGGTATTCTCACCGACCGCATTTTTCGACAGCCGGTTAAACTGCTCTTCAAGCCGGTCCTGGGGCTGTACCACCACGGTCATGCACACCATGGTCCCTTCCGGAAACATATCCATCAGGGCATTAATTTTCTTTTCACCCCGGCTTTTCTCGCCGGTCAGGGTGCCCGGCTCCGGCGGTGTACGCAGTTTTTCCACCGCCACCGCGCAGTGCGGCTTGTTGTCAATCCACCACACGCCGTTTTCCGGGTCTGAAACCGGCGGCGTGAACCACAGGGTTTCGGCAAAATCATTGCTGACCGGCACGGTGCCTTCAGGTGTCTCGCGCGGGTCTGCGTAAGCAGCCTGCCGATAGAGCGTGGTTTTCTCCACCCAGTCCGGTGACGGATTGAACAGCCGCAGCAGCCAGCCATGCACCTGCAGGCCGTTCTGCCGGGTGCAGCGGATCCCCGCCCCGCCCAGGGCATTAACGACCCGGTCGCACACCTGATTGAGCATCGCCACCGGCGGCATCGGATCCCGGCTTTTACCAAGCCAGCGATAAACAACCATCCGGGTGCGGCGCTGCTGCCCGCGCCACGGCTGGCCGGTAATCAGCGAGTCAGTAAAAAGTCCCTCAGGCCGGGAGATACTGCGGATATGGCGCTCCATTTCACCCAGCCAGGCGTCGGTAAACGCCGTGCGCTGTGCATGTGGTTTGACATACCCGCGCAGCCTGTCCAGGTACGCGTCAGTGTCGTCCTCGTCCTGGCAGAAGAACTGCACGACCCAGGGATTCACGTCATGTTCATCAAAGCTGTCCTGAAGTGCATCCTCAACCGAGTCCCGGATCTGTTCCAGGCGCTCTTCGGTTCGCCCTTCGGTCGCCACCGGTGTCACATCATAAACGGCCCCCACCGACACGCCGTCATCGAGCAGGAGACACTGCTCTTCATCGAGAAATTCTGCCCAGGGCAAAAAGTCAATGATGGACGGATTGGCGTGATAAACCTTCTCCTCATCCTGGCGCGTCATTTTCCCGGGGCGCTTCAGAGGTTGCCGGCCCTTCACGGCCGCGGTCAGGGTTTCATCTGCCTGAACGGACTGGCCGTCATCAACCGGCGTCTGCCGGTCGGTGGATTTATTACGCGTAAACAGTGAAAGCATTACAGGGCCTCCGTGCGCTCGCCAGGCATGGCATACTGCGTCTGGCTGTAGAACGGGAACACAGTGCTGTAACCCGGCACCGGCGTGTTACCGTCTGCCAGATGGGGATACAGGTACATCACCATGTCGGGGTTGGGCAGCCGGGGAAACTGCTGGGTGATTTCGCTTTCCTGAGTACGGCTGTAGCTGCGGTCGGCCTGCGCGTCCGCCTGCGTTTCGCTGCCAGTCAGCGGGCGTCGCAGCGTGTCGCGGACCGCCGCAGACTGGCGGGAAGTACTGCCGCCACCGTCCGCCCCGTTCCACAGTTCCAGCATGGTGTTATCGCCCGCCGGCAGCATTTCCTCTTTGGAGGTTGAGCAGCCGCTGAGCATCACACAGCTCAGGGCCAGAATGAAAACCGTTCTGTACATTACCGGTATCTCCTTTGTGAGGCGGCCGGATCGTAACCGCCGCAGATAAAAACGAACGCACTGACATTCAGCAGGTGCCCCAGCTCCCGTAATGTCATACGCGGGCAGTAAAGCCGGCGCGGGATTTTCGGGCTGCGCCACGAAACGGCACACTCCCGGGCACTGAGCGGCAGGGAGAACCTGCCGATATCCAGTAAAAGCTGGCCATCGCGCCAGCGCAGTAAAGGTGCGCCGGCAGGCAACAGCGCTACGGGTCGCAGCAACAGAACCGCAGAAGACGCAGGGATCACGTCAATATGCCAGCCTGCCCCGTCGCTGAACGTCCAGCACACGGATGAAAGAGGGAAAAACGTTATCTGTCCCGCCATGGCCGTGTACTCAGTCCAGTCCGCCGTTGTCACTGATGCCACCCGGCAGGGTGAAGTCGTAGCGCACCTTACGGCCCTTATCTTCATAATCAATGGCCAGCTGACGGGTGATATGCACGGCGAGACGGGCACCAGGCGGCACATAAATGGCATCAAACGTCATCCCGTAACGCTGTTTGATCCAGTCGGTGGTTTCAGACATGCCGCCGGAAATGGCTTTCCCCAGCGCCGCCTGTCCGGCGTCGCCGGTCATGGTGGCGGAAATGCCATTCACGTTATTCTGTGTGGTGTACTGCCCCTGGCTCATCGCTTCACCCGCCGCACCGGCAGCCGACAGGCCAAAAATGGTGGGCAGATAGGTGGAGGCATTGGACTTACGTTCGCCGCCAATGCACGGGATCCCGTTTTCATCCGAAATCCAGCCGATACCGCCACTGGTGCCGGTATCCTGTTTAGCCTGAGCGTTATTATTTTGCCCGCTGGCGTTGTTACTGGCGTCGGGTCTGGGGAGGGTGCGTACCGTACCGTCGGAAAAGACAAAGGTGACGCTGTTAACCTGCCCGCGCACACAGGACAGTGTCCAGTCTCCGCTGGCCGTCCCGGAAACAATCGCCCCTTCGACGTCCGGTAACTCGATGCCGTTCGCCGTCAGGTTATCCTTACCGATAAGCACCTTAAACGGATAAGGATCGGTCACGGTGCCGTTGATGGGCACACGGCCAAGCAGTGCCGTCATGGCGCGGCTGCCGACCAGCGTGGAATTTTCCGGCAGCGTGTAAACCGGCTCTGCGCTCTCTTCCGCCCCTTTTTCATTCGTACGTCCCTTCACTTTCTCCTCATAGGCCGCTTTCTGTCGGGTCAGCTCATTTTCACCCAGAAAAGAAGTCGGGAACTGAGGAGATGCCTTGCCGCTGGCCGCGTCCCGCGGGTCCGTCTCTTTCTGGTCCGTCGGCGCGACCCACATCATGCCGTCGCTGCCCTGAGAAGCCGCCCCCCCGGTACTGCTGCCCATGCCGTCCAGGCCCAGCCCCAGCGGGATATCGCTGTCCGCCGTTTTTTTCTCGGTGTCAGGCTTTTTGAGTTTGTCGGTCAGCTCCTGGATTTTCGCCGTCAGGCTCAGTTGTTCGTTCTGAAGCTGCGCCTGCCGCTTGTCGTACTGCTCGCGCAGACCATTAACGGCCTCATTCACCTGTCCTGAAACGTCCTGATTGCGTCGGCGCAACCGCTCGTTTTCTTTCACCAAATCCGCGTTCTGCTTATCCAGCGTTTTCTGGCGGTCACGCACATCGTTCAGCCGGCCGATAAGCGTGCGCAGGGTGTCCTCCGGCGTGTCGCCTTCCACACCCAGCGCCTTCAGTTCATCCGGCGAGAGATTATGCAGGGGGCCGCCGCTTTGTTTTGCCTGAGATTGTTCTGCCGGTTCGTTTTTGCAGCTTTTGAGCCCCACGGCCAGCCCGGCAATCACCACGGCCGGCACGATAATTTTCACCAGGGCATTAGATTTAATCTGCATGGCGGGCCTCCTGTTTTACCGTGCGGGCCGCTTTACGCAGCGCAGACGGCTCAGCAATAAATGCGCTCTCCGGACGACCGGCGGTCACCACATACACCGTGGTGGTGTCTTCCGGCGTGCCGGCAGGACCGACCCAGCGGTGCTGGAAGGTGGCGGACACAAACTGTCCCTGCAGCGAGCGTGGATCCAGAACGACCTTACGGCTGCCGGTGTTCGTGAGCCTGAGTGCCACCACGCTGCGGTTTGCCACACCCCAGCCAGCCAGCGGCGTGACCGTTAATGGTTCAGAGGGATACAGCGTGCTGACACGTCGGGGCAGATGAGGATTGACCGGATGAATACCCGGGACCGCCTCGACCGTACGTGCCGGAGCATAAAGGCTCTGAGCGGCATAGCGGGTCAGCAGCACCGGGATGGGGGCGCTGTAGCGGATTTTTTTACGCTTTGCCTGAGTACCATCATCGCTGCCGGTGGGAGCAGATGAGCCTGATCCGGAAGCAGCCCGGTCTGCACCACCTGGCTGACCGGCCGCATCGCCGGCGTGACTCAGCGTGCTGACATCACCGCTGTAGACCAGCCGCACCGGCTCAGTCGGCCCTTTTTCACCGGCGGCGATATCAAACAGCAGAACCTCGCCGCTTTCCACATCCTGCAGCTGCACCCGCGTCTGCGGAAAGGCGCTGTCGGCTTTCAGGTAGACGGCTCCCCCGGTGCTCTGCACCCGGAGTTTACCGTTAAGCGCCGGCGGAAAACCGACGCGGACGTTTTTGTCCACAAAGACCACCCGCTCCTGCCCCACCTTCAGGGGGATCTGCAGCGGAATACGCTCCCATTTCATCAGCTCATCTGCGCCGGCAGGACGTGATACCAGCATTGCCAGGGGCAGCAGGGCGAAGGACAGCGCCATCAGCCCGGCGCGGTAGTGGGGGTTTTTACTCATCACTGAAACACTCCTGACTTCTCCGGTTTAGGTGCAGGCGGTGCCGCCTCCAGACGCTGGGGCACACCGGCATAACAGTCCAGCGCCAGACCGAACGGGTTGCGCTCCGCATCACCTTCCCAGCGCACCACTTTAAGCGGGTAACGTACCAGGGCGCGTTTGACCGGCTCGGCATGGAAATATTCGTCGGCCACCACGTCCAGGCGGGCAATCCAGTGATCGCGATCCTGTACGGTCACGCTCTGTGACTGGTAACCGCGACCGGGCACTTCATACACCACGCGCACGCGGTCGGTGAGCTCCCCGGCGTCACCGCGTTTCTTTGCATCCGCTTTCAGGAAATCCTGACAGGACGGCGTCAGATACGGCGACAGCGCATTGATTTTGCCGGAATAATCCACCTCGCCGTTTTTCGGCCAGGCATTGAGCTGCTGAAAAATGTAGAACGCAAAGGAGTAGACCGTCGGGGGTGGCACTTCCCACCAGGGCCGCGTGCTGCCGGTACGTAAATCCGGCGGGTTATGCACGGTCAGCTTGCTGGGCGCCAGCATCCAGCCGGCACAGGTGAATAAAAGGAAAAAGGCGAGCACGGCGCAGGCGATGCGCAGCGTCTGAATATGCTGGTCGCGGTCTTTTACCGCATGGCGAAAACGGCTCATGAGGCTCTCCTGTTACGTTTCACTGACCAGCCCCGGGCATCCACTATCAGTTTCGGATTGCCCATCCCCAGCCGGCGTTTTTTCGTCTCCAGTCGCTGCCAGAGCCAGTTCTCAGGCTTACCGCGCTTGAGCCTGGCCATCCAGCGGCCGCCGAACCAGACGAGCAGCAGCGGCATGACCAGCAGGCCGGTGGGAACAACAACCCAGCCGGCAAGCGGGATAAACGGCAGTGACAGGAGCAGACCCGCACCCGCGCCGGCAAGGGCTGCCAGCCCCATCTCATGGGTGGTAAACCCGCGAAACACCACGGGCTCACTGTTGAGACGGTCAGGTAAAAAACGAATGGTCTGCATCGTCGCAGGCTCCTACAACAGAATGTCGGCAGACTTGCCGAGCAGCCAGATAACGGCAACCAGCAGCACCACACCCACCACCACAATGGCCCCGAATTTGGTCCAGGTGGCTTTCTCATTGCGGACTTCGGTGAAGGTGTGCAGGGCGGCAATGGCAACGTTGATAAAGGCAACGGCCGCCACGACCAGCCCCCCGATAACAATGCCGTCCTGCAGGTAGCCCTTGATTTGTCCCGACAGCCCGCTTCCGCCTCCGGACTCAGGCGCTTCAACGCTTGGCAAATCCGCAAAGGCCGGTTTGCAGGTGAGCCAGCCCAGCAGGGCAAGCGTACCGGCGCGGGTCAGCGTACGACTGCCGAAACGGCGCAGGCGGGCAACAACAGACTCAGAATGGTGCATGGGATTCATCTCCTGACTTAACGTTTTGAATGAGTTAACTGGCAAACATCCAGATACACACAAGCAACAGCAGCACGGTGCGGACGGCAAAACGCCCCAGGGCCGCGTCACGCACTTTGGTGTTACTCCAGCCGGTCCAGACATCCGACAGCGCCCACGCGGCCCATAAAAAAAGAAACGCCAGCAGTGCCCCGATGCAGAGCAGATGAAGGATGTTCACATCAAGACTGCCGGAGCCGGCTTTAAACGCGTTCGTTTGTTCGGATGTCATGGGCATCAGGGCCGCTCCCGCCGGTAATTACCGGCCACAAAAGACGGGTCACGCGGTTGCGCGCGGGAGGGCTCCAGATAGCGGTCAATGCCGCTGCGGATGGTGTTGAGATCGGATGTGGCCTGACGGTAATCAAAGAAAAAGCGGCCACGGTCAGCCGGGTCGGCCTGTGCAACCGCCACGCGGGCCCGTTCAAGCGACGCCTGAACCTGGTCCAGCTGACGCTGAACAGACGCAAGCTCGTCTTTCTCGGATGCCTGTGCAGCAGCTGATGCCAGAAAGGTCAGCAATACCAGGCCAGTGATGCCCGGGACACGACGGTTGCGCCGCATGGCCGGACGATGTGAGTTCATACGCACCTCCAGAAGGATTAAGGGGTGCGGACAGGATGCGGAAGAGGGAGCGTCGGGTCAGCGATAAACCCTAAACAGGAATTTCAAAATTAATTGCAGGTCTGTGCCGGTGGCAGGTTTAGCTGTAAATAAAGGTTCATTGTGATATTAAGAAAACTCAACGGTAAACAGAGGGAAAATGAAAATGATGAAGACTGTTCTGAAGGCCACGTTAATCACTGCACTGATTACCGGCCCTGTTCTTGCGGCCGACGGTACTGGCAAAGTCCAACTTTCAGACCTGCATTTCGCCACAGCAGCAAATGGTTTGCAGCAAATTGAAGGCACGGGAACAAACGTGTCAGGTGGGCCTGTGAAGACTGTAATTGTCAAATTCAACTTGCTTCAGAATGGGGCAGTAATAGGAAATACGGCAGCGATGGCTGAAAATCTGGAGCCGGGTCAGCAATGGAAGCTACAGGCCCCCTACGACAGCATAACCAACAAGCCAGACAGCTTCAAAGTGACAGAACTGACGGTATTTAATAACTGACACTGACGCGCCAGTAACGGTCGTTTCATGGCTTGTCTGCTGACGGCAGGCGCGCAAAACAAGTTTTGCACGCCTCCGTCCAGCCCTGATTTAAAGATACTTCTTGAACGACGCAGTGGTCACCGTTACGGCGATCCCCAGCAGAACAGCCGCCGGCAACAACAGCAGATTGGGGTAGACTGCCGTGGGCCAGGAAAGGTACAGCATGGCGGGCACCACAGCGGCCGGTTTGACCAGCTTCTTGGCATGATGATAGACAAACGAACTTTCATACCCCGCGCCGTACCGCCGCAGATCACGCCGCCCCAGCCCCTCAACCAGCGCCACCACCACGACCAGCACAAACAACGGCACGGACAGCACCAGGATGGTGACGCGTACCAGGGTGATAATGCTGATCCATACCGTGGCCAGCAGGTATTCACGCAGGTAGCCGGCAAGCCAGCCGCTCCAGCTGTTGATTTCCCGGGTGACGGCATTGTCACTGTGCATCTGGTGTGCATACTGCTGCCGGACCCAGTCCAGGAAGCCACTGTCCACAAAGGCCCACTGATAGGCGGTGCTCACCCAGCGCACAACCGTCACCGATGGTTCAGACAGCAGCAGGCTGCGGGTGAACTCTGTGGACAGCCACCCCAGCTCGGTGTTCATGACCGCTTCACTGTGCGCCGCCCCGGCTTCCGGCCAGAAGAAGGCGATGCCGATATATTCAATCAGCAGGCTCAGCAGCAGCGAGGACAGCACCACGCCCACCAGGGCCCATGGCCAGCCCCAGAGCAGATTATACAGAATGCCGTGCTTGCGTTCCGGCAGCGTCTGCTGCTGTGGGGGACGTTTTACCTCAGCCATTCGCCCCTCCTGTGACCGGCACGTTCAGGGCCGGACCGTCCCGCCACCAGGATTCGCCGCTGTGATAGCTGCGCCGCATCTCCTCCGCTATTTTCTCAATACTTTCCGGCATCAGCACATCATCAGCATCCCCGGCAGGCAGCGGCATGCGGATTTTCCACAGTTGCCCGCCTTCCAGCAGGGCAAACGCCTGCCCTTTTGGCAGCGTCACGATATCGGCCGGCTCCAGCAGCGGGACTTTTACCGTCCCGACGCGGTCCTGGGTGCTTGAGGTGAAGTCCTGGTCTGCATTGACATCCGCCGTGTCCTGGTGCCCGGAGACCAGCGTTTTGGTGTAAATCTCCACCTGCGGCAGCTGCGTGGTCAGCAGCTCGGCGGTGCGGTTCTCCCTGACGCGCAGCATAATCAGGTTGTTAAAGTTACCCTGTACCTGGGCCGTCTTGGCCGCATTCCCGATGCGTGCCTCAATATCAGAAGACGTCTGGGTATAGGCTGTCACCTGCATGCCGGCACCGCCCCCTTTGTTGATGAGAGGAATAAACTCATCCCCCATCAGCTCGTTAAACTCATCGCAGTGCAGGTTAATCAGGGACTTCCCTTCTTTCCCGCCCGGCAGGCCAGCATTGATACCGTGTTTATAAATGTGCCCGGCCACACTCACCAGATCGGCGAACATGGAGTTACCGACCGCGCTCGCCACTTCACTGTCACTGAGCGCATCGAGCCCCACATACACCACGGCTTTTTTACGGATGATCTGTTCCCAGTCAAAAATCGGCCGCGTGTCGTCAATGTCCTGATAATCCGGCGACAGCAGCTCGGCGGTCTTGCCGGTGGTCAGTTTTTCCAGCAGCGGCAGCAGCGACGCCACGATTTTGTCAAAGTAAGTACGGTCATAACGTACCGCTGACCGCAGCCCGTCAAGGATGGGATCATAGAGTTTTTTACCCTCTTCTGAACTCAGGGCAACCTCAATGGCCCAGATACGTAAGGCATCCGGCTGACCCTGCATGTTACGGGGCACGTCGTCCTCTCCCAGCACCTGCTGATTATTCTCAATCTGCGTCTGCAGAGCCGGCAGCTGCGCCTGGATGATTTTTTCCGCATAGCGGATATAGAGATCGGCGATATTGTTCACGTAGCGCATGATCAGCGTGTAGTCAGGGCGCTCACCCAGGGCGACCAGCGCACGGGCGATGATGTTGACGAACCGCCAGGCAAATTCGCGGAATGCCGCGCTGTTCCCCTCACCCGACAGCTGACCGGCCACGCGGGACGCCACCTCTGACACGCGACCAAAACGCCCGACGGCATTATAACGGGCTGAAATTTCAGGCCAGCCAAGATGAAAAATATACAGCTCGTCCCCGCGTCCGGCCCGGTGGGCCTCTGCCCAGACGCGTTTCATCAGGTCTGCGTCGCCTTTCGGATCAAACACGATGGTGACTTCACCCCGCCGGATATCCTGGGTGACTAGCAGCTCTGCCAGCCGGGTCTTCCCGACGCGCGTGGTGCCGTACACCACCGTATGGCCAACGCGCTCCCCCAGAGCCAGGGTGACGTCTTTTTCGTCGGGCTCGATGCCGTGCAGCGCCGGATTGCCGCCCACCGGTGGTAACGGCCGCACCGGGTTCAGCGGCGTATCGGCACTCAGCAGCTTACCCAGCCAGGGCAGACGGTGCTCTGTCATCATTTCGAGCTGACGCGCCCCCAGGTAAAAGCGGTTTGGCTGCAGGTAACGGGCCACTTCAGGGCGCAGCGTATCCTGCAGCCGCTGGGTGTGTTTTTGCGTCCAGCGGAACCCCCGGCCTAGAAACAGGCGACGATGACTGACGGGGATCTGTTTAGTACTCATGACATAGCGCGTCAGGCGGCGGAGATTCCGGCGGTAGCGAATAATCTTCATCCCCTGATGCGTGCGGGTGACGGCCAGCGCCGCAAACCCGGCTGCGGTGACATAGCTGACAGTCGGAGCCAGAGCGACAGCCCAGGGTGCCTGCACACAGACATACGCCGCCATGCCCGATACCACGGCGGTATTCAGCTCAACGGCCGGACGCAGCAGGGCCTCAATGACGTAACGGTTACTCATCGTCTGCCTCCTTTATAATTTTACCGTCGGCCATACGGATATACGTTCCCCTCCCGGCACCGGCTTCCCTGCAGGAAAGGGAGTGGTAACGCAGGGCATCCGCCAGTAAGCGCCAGAGCACATACAGAACATTCGACAGGATGAAAAAAATGATCCATACGGCCCGCAATGACAGCAGGTAATTGTTCGCCGCGGTTTCTGTGGAGACGGCAGTGACGGTACAGGCTGCCGGCTTTGCCTCAGGCGGAGCCGCATTATCAGGCACCGGGCATTCCTCCCACATGTAATGTCCGGGCGGCGCGGTGCGCCATGCCGTTGCCTCCTTCTGCAACTGGTCGTTCAGGTCACTGACCGGATGGCCGAAAACAAGCCAGGCGAGCAGGCAGACACCGCCGAAAGCGGCAGGCACGAAAACGGCATGACGGAATAAACAGAACACAAGCCACAAAGCGTAGCGCAGGCTGTTCAGGATGATGTGCATAAAAGATTCCTCAGAGATACTGCCGGACGTCCTGCCCGGCGAGAATGGCCAGCAGGCGTTGCCCGCTGATGATGCGCAGGCGCGGTGACGCCATATGAAGGGTGCGGCTCATTTTTCCGGTACGGCCCGTGTGGATAAAGAGCCCCCGGCGGCCGGAGTGCAGGAGAAGTCGGTCGAAGTCCTCAACATGTGCGGGGGAAACAGCACGACTGTACCGTTTGGCCTGGATAAGCCAGTGCTCGCCGTCGATGATGACCTGGCCATCAAGGCCGCCGTCACCGCTGTAGGAGGCATTGCGCACCACGGTTAGCCCCTGACGTTCAAAGGCAGACAGCAACAGCTCTTCAAAGACATAGGGGCTGATTTTGCGCAGATAGGTCAGACGCTGCCCGTCTCCCGGCAGGAGGGTCAGTTTATTCAGTACCCGCCCCGCCGTTGCCCGGTATCGCCGGTGACGGCGGGTGCTGGCTTTCTCACGCCAGCGCAGGTTCAGAAAGGCCATCACCACCAGGAAAAGGACTATCAGTATGACCGCCCCATAAGGGTGTGCCATCAGCAGACCGTTGATATCTGGCGTGCTCATTACGGCTTAAACTGCTGCGTCAGGCCGGTATCGGTGATGAGTACCGGATAATGCTCAATCTGCAGGCGACGGGCCAGCTCGCTGCCGGAAGCCGGGGCCAGGCTGACACCGGGTGCCAGTTCGCGCAGCTCGCGCACGGTATCCATGTCTGTGACGTTGACTATCATCCCGGCCGCATGCTGTTCAGCCAGCGCGCCGGCATTGGCTTTCAGCCATTCACGGGACAGAGCATCATCCCCGATCAGAAACAACGCCCCGATGCCGGGCAACTGCAGCGGCCGGTCTGCTGTATTCCCCGGGCTCAGTTCAGGTGTGTTAACGGGTAACATACCCGCCATCCCGTCAGCCAGCGGAACACCGTGGTCCGGCTGGCGTGAAGGCTGTACGTCACTGACGCCGGGCATGCCGGGCTGTTTATTAACGGCCTCAAAATACGGCGCAGCATCTTCACCGCCCAGATCAGCAATCACATTCAGTTCAGCATGGCCGGTCAGGGGAAGGAGGGTAAACAGCAGTAAGGACAGCGTTTTCATCAGGGTTATCTCCCGGGTTCAGTCCAGACGAAGCCTGGATCGGGGGTGAGCGCAGCAACCGAGCGGGGCGCTTCAGCTGCCGGCGCAGAAATGCGGGGTGCAGGGCTGATTTTTGCCAGATGCCCTCTCACAATGGCGCGGTAACGTGCAGCAGGCTGACCACCTGCGGGATGGTGGTAGCAGCCGGCCGCATCCAGCCAGCTGCCTGGCTTACGCGCCCAGCACTCACGCAGAATGGTGGCGGCGGCGTTCAGGTTGGTGTAAGGGTCAAACGCATCCCACGTCGAGGCAAAATGATGACCGTTCCAGCCCAGATTGACCTGGGCAATACCGACATCGATGCGCTTAAGCGGGTGACTCTTCATAAAGACCTGCAGCGCCTGCCAGGCCTGCAGGCGCGTCTCATAGCGATACCCTTTGCCTGCCA
The DNA here is from genome assembly GCF_014103115.1 of Enterobacter sp. RHBSTW-00901. Classification (NCBI taxonomy): domain Bacteria; kingdom Pseudomonadati; phylum Pseudomonadota; class Gammaproteobacteria; order Enterobacterales; family Enterobacteriaceae; genus Enterobacter; species Enterobacter sp. RHBSTW-00901. The sequence goes on along the minus strand of NZ_JABXPB010000001.1, from coordinate 3,230,492 downwards.
CATTGATGGTCCAGGGCCATGGCCGTATTCCGCGGGGAAGTTTGCGCGAAGACTCGCTCAGTGATACCGAGTAAAGCGCTTCGGGGGGCACGCCGTGCGCCATGGCCACGCGGACGTAACCCTCCGGCACCGTCTGGTCAGCATGGCCGTCAGGGACGGCCGCCATCAGTAAGCCCAGCGCCAGTGCGCCGGTCAGAATGCTGCGATTGCCCATTTACCGTCTCCCGCCTGCTGCAGTAAAACCGGCATCAGGCCGTTACCAAAGCGCATCCACCGGCCGCCGTCGTGGTTAAGCGTGATCTGGCGCTTGCGGACCTTTTCCACGGGAATGTGATGGTCCCGCGCCCAGCTGCGAAGCGCATCATCACTGCCCTGGCTGTCGACCAGATAGATGTCCACCGGCCGGTTGTCAGCCAGCACGGCAGACAGTTTCGCGTCGCAGGTTGCGCAGTCTTTTGACCTGACGAACAGCGCCAGCCGGCCGCCACTGTCGTGCGCCACGCCGGAGGCGTTCCCCATATTGACCGGCAGTGTGCCCGGATACAGGCGCTGCCAGGCCGCGTTCACCTCACGCTGGAAATCAAGCTCTTTCTGGGTGCGGGCAAACTCTTCCTTCACCCACTTTTCAGCAAACTTACGGCGCTCTGCCGGCGTCTGCGCCTCGATACCGAGGGTGGAAAGCGGATCGAGACCCGGCGACTGGGTACCCCGGGGTCCCTTCATCAGCTGCTGATAACGCTGATAATCGTCGGCACTGAGTCCCCACTGACCGGCCTGCTGCTGCAGGTTTTGCTGTGCGGAGTCCGCCCGTTGTGTTGATTCCTGTCGGCTGACATCCATCTGTCCTGATGTGGTCGCGGCCAGGGTCAGGGGACTCAGCAGCATGGCGGCTAAAAAGGTATGTTTCAGTTTCATCATTCGCTCCGTTATTCTGCTCTGAGCACGGTCTGGCGGCCGTTAACCCGAAACGTCGCCTCACCATAACCGGCACTGACCAGCGTCCAGCCGGACACGGTTTCACCCTCTCCGACCAGGGCCACCTGCGACAGGTTGCTGTAGCCCCGGGGCGCGATGGCAGCCCAGGACTCTGCCCCCCGCTTCTCCACTCCCGTCAGCACAAAAGGCGCAGTGCGGGCCACGCGAAGGGATGGAGCAGAACGACGTGTGTCAGCGGGACGGGGCTTTTTTGCAGCAGGCTCGTTTTTTTTTACCGGTGAGGCGACAGGTGCGGCGGGTGCGGGTGCCGGCTGTGATTTCAGCGCTGTCAGCTGCTCAGTCAGCGCACTCAGGCGGGTTTCCAGCCCCTGCTGGGCGTCCTGAAGGGTTCGCAATGACTGACGCACGGCGTCGTCGCTGCCGGCCTGTTTCGCTGCTGCGCTCAGCTCCTGCTGCATCTCGCCAAGTTTTTTCCGGGTATCCTGCAGGCCGGTTTTGAGCGTGGTCACATCTGACTGCAGGGCCGCGACTGTCTCAACAGTGGCCGCTGTACTGCCCTGAGATTCAAGGCGTGCAAGGCGTTCATCAAGGTTCGATATGCCCAGACTGAAGGCGGTGTAGCCCAGCGCCAGAATGCCGGCCAGCGCCACACCGCTGGCAGCGCCCCAGATGAGGCGGCGGCGGGGACGCCAGCTGAATCTTTTACGGGCCGGAGCGGGGTCAGTATGGAATGGTTGCTGTTCGCTCATTTTCTCAGAAACCCTCCGCTGACAGGTTTAACGGGTACTGACTGAGGGGCGCTGATGGCCGGTTGTGACACGGCGGACGGCGCAGGCGTGGACCAGGTGCTGACCGGCGGCGGAAGCTGGGAGACCGGCAGCTGGTAGCCGTCGCGCAGGCTGTGGCAGACCACACGCTGTACATCATCCACCTCAAGCTGCCAGGCCGGACCGGCCAGGACCTGCAGGGCAGTACGCAGGCGCATCGGGCCCAGCTGGTACTGGACGGCCGGCAATGCCTGGCGGTAAAGCACGCCGTTGGCGGAGCCGGTCGCGCACAGGGAATAACCGGACTGGCGCAGGGCGTAACGCAGCGCATCCGCCACAGTAGGATGCAGGGATGACGGGATGCGAATATCAATAATTTGCGAGAGAGGGTCACGCTGGGCCGCCTGCGGATCGGTACTGACCAGCAGATAACGATCGTAGCGCACCACTTCCGGCGTCCGCGCATACTCGTCCGGAGAGACCGGCTGAACGTTGCGGGTGACGGTGGTGCCGGGTGTCGGGTCCGCAGGCTCACGTTGCTGCAACTTTTGCGGCTGGGAAACACAGCCCGCAAGGAGCAGCAGGGGAAGAACAGTGGCAAGCCTGCCTGGTGAAAATATGTTGTGAGAGGTGTTACGTTTCATCCGGAATTTTCCTGTACAGTGATAAAACAGCCCTCACTGTGCGGAATCAGTCCGGTTTCACTCAATTAACAACTGATTTTCCGTTGATGAAAAAAAACGCCGGCAAAAGCCAGCGTTTTTCACTAATAGCGCGCTGTCAGGCTACTTTATGGGGACGATGGGTCACATCGCCGCGGCCTTCAAGCAACCCCGCAATAGAAATGTCTTCGTCCAGCGCGTCCCAGTGGATACCACGGGGACTCAGTTCATAGCTGTTAAGCTGTTCAGTTGAAGCATGCAACAGGCGTGGAAACCATGCCAGCGGCACACCGATGGTACGGGCGTCGTTGAGTTCAACCCACATCGTGGCCTCATCGAAGCTGACCCGTTTAGCTGAAATAGTCATTCCAGGCCTCCAGAAACAATGCTTGGTTATCTTCAACGATCCCCGTCAGTTCTTTTAATACCCGTGAATTAAACCCATCGTTACTGGCCAGAGCCACTGATGGCGTTAACCAGAATTTGGCTTCACTACCTGCTTTCATTACGTGAATGTGTGCAGGTTCGAGCGGGTTACCTTCATTAGAATAAAAAAAGAACCGGAAACCGTTGATCCTCAGTATAACAGGCATGTCAGTTATCCTTAAATGCTGACCGGATTATGTGTAAGTTCAGAGCAACTGCCATAAAGGCTGTTCAGAGTGCATGGATTGCCGATTTTGGTACTCCATACCCGAATCCAATGAACGGTATATCGTCATCGAAGTCCATCGGTGGCGCACCGGCACTGCTGCCGGAAGCCTGGCCACTGTGAGTCGGTCCGGAAGGTTGCTGAGGCTGGCCCCAGTCATTCCGGGAAGACGTATTCTGACCGCTGCCGGACTGGCGACCGCCAAGCATCTGCATGGTGCCACCAATGTTTACCACCACCTCTGTGATGTATTTCTCCTGGCCAGACTGATCGGTCCATTTGCGTGTGCGCAGCTGGCCCTCGATGTAAACCTGGGAGCCTTTGCGCAGATATTCACCCGCAATTTCTGCCAGCTTGCCGAAAATAACCACCCGGTGCCATTCGGTCACTTCTTTCTGTTCACCGGACTGCTTATCACGCCAGCTCTCAGACGTGGCCAGAGAAAGGGTGGCAACTGCACTGCCATTGGGAATATAACGCACTTCAGGATCCTGGCCGAGATTACCGACAAGAATCACCTTGTTAACGCCGCGTGAGGACATAATCATTTCTCCTGTAAAGAATAAAGAAACACCCCGCGAACGGGGTGTGTCAGGTGCGCATCAGAATGAGTTTTCTGCGTAGTTTTGTTGTGCGGCAGAGCCATTCTGCGGCGGCACGGAGTCAGATTTTTCAGTCTTGTAGACCATGTCCTGGCCTATTTTGATCCAGTCCACCTTTATCAGGCGGGCTTTCAGACTGACACGCTGTTCGCCGGCATGCTCGCCCTTGTTCAGCGTAAATATGTCCGTGGACGGATTACTCAGGTTAAAGCCCAGCAGGACTTTTTTGTCTTCATCGACGGCTTTCTGGCAGCGGGCGATAAGGCTGGTAGCCTCTTTACCTGCGACAGAAATGTCAAAACGGACGTAGGCCGGATTGTCAGTCGGACCGCTCAGTGCATTGATTACGCAGCTGAGGAACGAGCCATTCTGATGGTTAACCTGGCGGATGTTGCTGAGATACCCGATGCCTTTAATAGTCAGGTTGAAGTACTCAGATTTTGCAGATGCAGAAGTATTGTTTGCAGACATGATGTTTTCTCCATGGAGGTAAAAATAGGTACGACGGAGAAACCATCTGCCCTGACGGGAGTGGTTTCCCGTCGGGGGTCAGGATCGGTTGAATCCTGAGAGTCTGGTATGTTGAAGGAACCTTCATCGCCGCGTCGTAATGCGCTTGTACAGGCGATATCTGCTTTCAAAGGTGCGCAGATGTACCAAAGTTTGCTCCCTTTCAGGTTACAGGAGCTTTCGCTGTAGCCACCCGAAGGCGATTCTCACAGGCTACTGAATCATTGGTGGTCGTATGAACGACGGTTTAGCACTTTTATAATTAAACCGTCCTCCCTGAATGTCAACGGTCAAAATGGAAAACGTGATCCGTAAAAATAAAAGGGCACCGTTTCCGGTGCCCTGGGGTCAGTGCCTTAACCTGCGGTCGTCTCATCTGTCTCCGGGGAATAATCCCGACGCGGTTTTCACGGAGTGCATGCGTCTTACAGGTCAGTTAGTGTGCAATAACTTCCTGCCAGGCCTGCTGGGGGTAAATCCCGTTAAAGTTTACCTTACAGCACCGTGGCCAGCGGGGCACCTATGCATCAAAGCCTGGCAACAATAGCAGAACCCGGCCCGGGGTTGTACAGTGAAATAGTTCAATACTGCGCGGATTATTCTGTTTTAGCCTTAACCGATGTTTTTTTACGCTTCGCTGCTTTCTTCTTACCTGTACTGATAATTCCCTCACAGTCCGGATAGCGTATGCACCCCCCAAAATCACCATTTTTACCTTTACGTTTACGCGGGGGTCCTTTGCATAACGGGCAGGGAGGCGTGACGGGAGCAGTAATTTTCACACTGTCCTGGCGGCCTTTTTCGACAAGGTGACGGGTCCACTGCAGCTGCTTTTGCATAAAGACCGCAAGCGACATTTTCCCCTGCGAAATATCATCCAGTGCCTGCTCCCATAATGCGGTCATGCCCGGGCTCGTCAGCGTTTCCGGCAGGGCCGCAATCAGCTCCCGGGCCATCTGCGTTGAGTGGATGTGCTTCCCTTTTTTCTCCAGATAGTGTCGTTTGAAGAGGGTTTCAAGCACGGCCGCACGCGTCGCCTCTGTGCCCAGACCGGCGTTATCACGCAGCACTTTCTTCAGCTTCGGGTCACTGACGAAACTGGCCGCGTTCTTCATGGCAGCAATCAGCGTCCCCTCCGTGAACGGTTTGGGCGGACTGGTTTTCATATCCTTAACCTCAGAACCGGTGACAGCGCAAATATCCCCTTTTGCCAGCGCCGGCAGCGCCATACTGTCACCGTCGACGTCCTCTTCATCGTCATCTTTTTCAGCCAGGAACAATGACTTCCAGCCCGTCACCACACCGACTTTCCCGCGTGTACGGAACAGCTGTCCACCGATATTGAAAGAGGCCTCCGTCACGTCAGATTCCTGCAGCGGAAGGAACTGGGCGAAATAATGCTGGCGAATCAGCTGGTAGACCTTCAGCTCATCGGCGCTGAGGCGTGACAAATCAAATGCCTGTCGGGTGGGAATGATGGCATGGTGCGCGGTGATTTTTTTGTCATTCCAGACACGCGAGACAAACTGCCTGTCCAGCTGATTCAGTACCGGGGCCACAGCCGGATCGGATTTCGCCACTGCCGCCAGCACGTCGGATATTTCCTGCTGCATGGAAGTTGGCAGAAAACCGCAGTCTGTACGGGGGTAGGTGGTCGCTTTGTGGGTTTCGTAAAGTGACTGAGCAATGGCGAGCACATCATTTGCGCCCATGCCGAATTTTCGGGAACAGACCTGCTGAAGGGTGCCCAGGTCAAAACAGAGGGGTGCCGCCGTTTTCTCCCGCTTCTGTGTCACCTCCAGTACCGCAGCCCTGCCCTGCTGCTGACACAGCTGTCCCACCGCCCGGGCAGCCTGAGGATTGATGCAACGCTTTTCCTCATCACAGTACTGCTCAACGGGCACCCAGCCAGCCCGGAACCGGACGCCCTCTTTTTCAATAAGCGCATGTACCTGCCACCAGGGCTTTGGCACGAAGGACGTAATTTCATTATCCCGGTTAACCACCATGGCAAGCGTCGGCGTCTGTACCCGCCCGACGGACAGCACTTCTGACACCCCTGAGTCACGGGCCTTGAGAGTATAAAGGCGGGTCAGGTTCATACCGATGAGCCAGTCAGCCTGGCTCCGGCCCTTGCCGGCATCGTACAGCAGGGCTGTTTTTTCTCCGGGAAGAATATTGCCCAGTGCTTCCTTCACACTGGCCTCATCCAGGGCTGACAACCAGAGCCGGCGTACCGCGCCACTGTAGCGGCAGTATTCCAGCAGCTCACGCGCGATCACCTCGCCCTCGCGGTCGGCATCGGTGGCGATGACCACCTCAGAGGCCTTTTTGAGCAGCTTACTGATAACAGTGAACTGCGATTTTGTCTGCTCCTTGACGACCATTTTCCAGGCCTCAGGCAGCACAGGCAGAACATCGGCACGCCACGGCCTGCCATACTGCTCGCCATAGGCTTCAGGGCTGGCAGTTTCGAGTAAATGGCCGACCGCCCAGGTCACAACGATGTTACCGCCGCTGATAAATCCCTGCTCACGCTTGCTGATGCCCAGCACGCGGGCAATATCCTTTGCCTGGGAGGGTTTTTCACACAGAAAGAGTTGCATGTGTTGCCTCCCGCATCAGCTTTTTTCACCCGCCGCAACAGCGCGGACATCATTCATCAGTTTCGTGACGCCGGACCGGGCCAGGCGCTGTGATGATGATGAGCGATAGACAACATAGAGCCTGCTGCCGGACCCGTTTTTTTCGATTTCGATATCCAGGTGATCACGTCCGTTCCAGTCGGAGCCCATTTTGTAGTAGCTGCCCGGCATGGCGTCCCAGACGGGATGCGCATCATCTTCAGCCGCCGCTTTCCAGTCCCCGTCATTTGCTGCCTGGCGCATGGACTCAAGCTCCTGCGTGGAAATGAATTTATAGTGCCGCTTTAAGCGGGCCGCTGCCGTATCCACATCGACCGGCACGGAGAACGTTTTATCGACGGACTGCATGGCCTGTTGCCCTGCCGGGCTCATCAGCGGCATCCCGCCACTTTCTCCGCTGCTGTTGCCGCCCAACGTTTTTGTCAGGTTTGCGGCTGTGTCACTGACCTGTTTATTAATCGCAGCCCAGTCCGTTGTTGCGCATCCGCTCAGTAAAAAGAAGGAGGTGAGGAGGAACACAGGACGAATCATATTATTCCTCCTCTGCTATGTTGTTTTTAAGCGGAGGTGAGAACGAAGAGCGTTTTTTACCGCTTAACACATCCGGATCAGGTTCGCCATTTCGCTCAATGGCAACAAGCCCTTGCGTGGTTTTTTCTGCAATATCACGGCGAGTCACTGCAAGTGTTCGGTAAGGCTGAATCACGCCATAGACCTGACGAACAGCATGGCCACCATTGTCCAGGATAGTGTCACGTTGCGAACGCGAAATCAGCCCGTAATGAAAAGCCTGGAAAGCTTTCATTGCTAACTGATCATATCCAACCAGAAGCCATACGCACCGGTATCCTAACGGTGAACGGCTGAAAACGCTGACATTTAACGGATCGGCTGATTCAACTTCCGAGAGCGTTACCCCTTTGGGTACGGCTGACAATATGGCATCCAGTGAACTGAAGTTTTCATTAATTTTAAGTGTTGCTCGTTGCAGGGCTTCTTCGAGCCGTACCAGAGCCATATCGGCATAGGGATTATCTGCCGCTGAGTCTCGGGAAGCATTACCAGCTCGCGCAATGGCTTGCGGCATGCTGATTATTTCAGGCCTCTTTTTTTTCACCCCTGTATCGTCCGGAGCATCACGTTTCCTGCCCTCCCAAAGCCGGATTGCATAATGTGTATGGAGCAGGATATTAACAGAGGACTGTAGGGCCCCCGCTCGTGAAGCGGTCGTTCCGCCCTTTGTTTTACCATCAGACATGTCTAACGCCTCTCTTTAGTGGGTAATGAGTTTTGACACGCTTGAGATAGTCCGGGCGAGAGGGGTATATGAACAACTTAAAATCAGATCGTCACCATTACAAATTTGCAGGACCTTCATCTCTTTTATGGCGAAGAAATATTGCCTGGCTTTTAAGCACTGTTGCCACTGGCAACAGTGCTTACTTTTTAGTCAGTGTTGCCACTGGCAACAGCGCTCACTTTTTAGCCAGCATTTTTGCTGACAAAAGTGCAAGACTTCATGCGCCGCTGCCTGTAAAAATCTGCAATCTCATGAATTTATGATTTTTTCCCGAATTTTCTTCACCAGATCCCTGATATTTTCCTCCGATACCGGGCGGGCAGAGGCGCGTGGTTCGGGTTTCCATTGTTGCTGTTCGGGACGCTGAACTGTTTTTTGCCCGACACTGTCAGATATATCGCCACCCTGACGGGGCGCGTATAACCTGCCCTCACGCGCTTTCTTCATCACGGCCAGCAACCAGCCTACCGGGTTGCTGAGCTGCTGGCGTGCCATCACCTTTTGCAGGCTGAGCAGCACAAGTTGTGCCTGCTCCTCAGGCAACGCCTGCAGCTGTGCGGTCAGCATGGCAATATCTTCTGCCGGAACAAGTTCATGCAGACTGTCGGGAAGCACAGGTTTACCCGGTACGTACGTATTTTTATTCACACTGTGTGTGATACTACGTACGTAATGGTTCGGTTTCCGAACCCGGCCATAACTGACTGTTTTTACTGGCAGTACGGATTCCGAACTTAGTGAGTTGTTATGCCTTTCTGGACTGAGTTCGGTATCCGAACCCTGTTTTTTAGCGGCGATTCCTGGCCGTTTATGACTGAGTTCGGTTTCCGAACCCGGTGCGGGACAGGGTATTCGGTGATGATGTTTCGCCATCTGGCTGGGCGTCTGTGGGCGGTCCAGACGCGATTCGATCAGCGCAAGATGGCTGCGATAATGGCGCATGGTGGGGTCGTTTTTTATATCGTCGAGCACTTCGCGGGCGGTCTGGCTGATAGTCCGGTTTTTACTCAGGCAGGCATCCGCCACCGTATCAAGGAAGCGGGGGTCGAGCATTTCCGCATCGCTGAACGTCAGGGGCTCATCGTGCTGAGCATAGATATTCCCCCGCACCCGCCCTTTATCATCCCGCACGCGTTTACAGAGGCTGAGCCAGCCGGTTATTCGCAGCATAAGCAGGACGCGGCTTACCGTTTCCCTTGAGGCTTTCCCCTTTCCGGGTGAGGCAAGCTGCAGCTGCAGTTCGTCATAGCTGGGGAAAACCGCCCCCTCATTATTTTGTGCATACAGCCGGATCATCATCCAGCCCATCTTGTCCAGTGGTGACAACCGCGTGTCGAGCAACAGCCGGCGGGGAATGGAATCATGCACATTTCCAGTAAACAGCAGGCCGTTACGTATCCTGCCATCATCCCGCCGGGGACTGGCCGCAAGGCGGGCATTCATTTTATCCAGCGTATAAGCAATCAGGCTTTCTGCAGGCAGACTCATTATTTTTCCTTTTCGGCCGCCATCACGGCCGTTCTGAACTGTCAGTATGCTTAGTACTGCACCCGCGTACGGGTGCAGGGTAAACAGGCTGTCATGCTGCTATTTCCGTATGGCGCTGTTATAGCGTTCGTGGCTGAGAAGAAGCCATGTCCGGCCTTCGTTGCGACTCAGCAGACGCCAGAACGGGCCGAGATCGATTTTGTAGTAACCGCAGCCTTTCTCATCGAGCCGGGTGTAATTACGCGCCCCCTGCCGGAAACGGCGAACCTGACGTAACGCCTTTTGACAGCATTGCGGCGGCGTACCATGGGGAGCCCGCAGGCCCGGCGCAACCATTCTGTATTTCATGCCGTCTTCCTTACCGGCGTTCGGGCCGGAGAAGGCTGCCGGGTCTTGTGCCAGCCGCGGACGGCATGCCAGACCGACGTCAGCGAGACGTTCATCTGTTCTGCAGCCAGCATCATTACGTCCAGCCCGTCAGCACTTTCCGCGTCTTCAACGCCGGACTTTTGCCACTGACGCCACAGGGCGGCGTTTTCCTCATCACCCAGTGCGTTACCGCGCCCCGGCCGGACATCGATACCGGCAATGCGACGGCGGGCCGCCACGTCCGTACTGGAGAGCCCGAAGTAATTGGCCATCAGTTCAATGGAGCCGCCCAGCGCCAGCGCCCGATCGATACGCTGGAGTCGTTTCTGTTCCGTCCGGGCCTGCTGTAGCATGCGCACCAGATTGCCGTGATTGATGCCCACACTGATGATCGACACCTCACTGCCGGAAAGGTAGTGAAGCTCTTCGAGCGAGAGCCCCTGCAGCATCTGCATTTCCTCGCGGTTCAGTCCCAGCGATTCGCAGCGGCGGAGATAGCCACTTCTGAGATCCATAACCAGCTGCATCAATAATCCGTTTGCAGCCTGAGATAAACTGTTCATCATTCCCCCTTAATCCTGACGGTAACCAATGGCTGCCGGACCCCGGCCGCTGACACCCTGATGAAGACGGGCATTTTGTCCGGCTTCATACCCCTGATAACGTGCTGTATCCGCCCCGCGGCAGGCTTTCAGTTCACGGGTTGTGACTGTTTTCATACTGCGGCTTTCCAGCCAGTGACTCATCACCTGCTGCTCCTCGCTGCTGATGTCAGTTGCCGATATCACCTCACGCACCCCACATACCCAGCCGTCACGGAACTGCTCCGCTCTCGCCCGGCGTGTGGCCAGTTTCAGCCGCTTACTCTGGGTTTTGAGATAAGAATTTGTGGCATCTTTCAGCTGGCGCGTCAGCACATCAAAGGCATAGGCTGCTATCTCAGGTTTTTCACTGAATCCGTAAAAGGTTACCGAACGGCGATACCCGGCAGAGGTCTGACGCCATGAGTAATAAGCCTGGCAGCCAAAGGCATGACAGACGCCCCGGACAAGGGTCACCATCCATTCCGGAACTTTTTCAGCATCCGAAGGGGCCGTGCGGGAAGACGCTTCGCGCACGGATGTAAGGCCGGCATCAAGCTCGCTGATACCGTATCTGGCCATCAGCTTCTGGGCACGCTGCAGGGCCAGTCCTGCCTCATGGGCATTACTGTTGCTGCGGCCCAGCTTCAGCAGTTTCCTGACAAGATTCAGCAGTCGCAACTGTCGCTGTGAGTTATTCATCACTGTTATCCTCCCCGTACTTCAGACCGCGTTGCAGCTCCCGGAGACGGCGCATAACGCGCATCAGGCGGAGCAGTTTCAGAGCATCTTCATCTGTCAGGGCAGGTGCTTCCCCCTCACCCGGGCCGCCGGTGAAAAGCTCCGGCAGACCACACACCCCTGCCGCCGGATGCAGCACAGGCGCTTCGCCGGTCAGGCCCAGCAGAAATGCGGCGGCTTCAGAACACACCTCACCTGCCCCGACGTAACCGGCAGACATGTCCTTGTCGCGTTGAGGAAGAATTTCATCTTCGCAGCCAAGGACCTCACCCAGCTCCCATGCCAGACGAAAAGCGGTATTCTGCAGGTGTTCGATATCGTCCTGATGGGCCGGCACATGCCAGATGCTGTCATTACTCACCGGCGCGTCATCCTGCAGGACAACTTCAGGTTCTGGTGTTAAAAGAGAAAGCAGGCCATCCTCCCCATTGTCCTCTTCTCCACCATTCTCTTCTCCGTACCCATCGGAGAGGGTAACCAGCCCGCTAACATCCCCACTCTCACCTGAAATAACCGGCGCGGCACCGTACATATCTGGCTGAACCTCATGCCGAGGGGGCTCATTAATCGGTGTTTCAGAAGGAGAAGACGCATTACCCGGAACGGGCGTTACAGCCCCTCCTGAGACCTCAGGACGTGAACTGGAGACAGGTAGCGGGACGCCTTCACTCTCATCTGAGCCTGTGGTATGCAGGGCGTGATCAGCATTAACAGACTTGTTTGCGGCGGGAAAGGCAACCGTCTCCGGCTCGCCAAAGTGATGTCTGCGGTTGCGTTCTTTAGGATCGAGTTCCATCATCCAGCGGTCATAGTCCAGTTCCGGATGGGGTAACGCCTGCAGTAAATCACCAATAAATTCATCGCGAAACATCTCCAGAGACCACAGTTCCGGGGAGTTGAAACGGCCACAACACTGGCCAAAAACGTCGCTGAAGGATTTATCGCCTGTGTCTGAAATCAGGCAAAACTCATCCCACACGCGTTCCGCATCATGCCGGAGCGCCAGCAGTGACGTTATTTGTGGCCTGCCAAGCCCGGACTCAAGCAGGTCTGGGATCCACGGATAAAGATATTTCAGCGCATCTTCCATACGGCTGACTGTTGAGTAATGGACTGGCAAACCTTCACGGGTCAGTAGCTCTGACAACTGACGCAACGAAACCGTCTTTCCCATCTGCTCTTCATATATAGAGCGGGCTTTGTGGATCCCCTGCGCTTTTTCAATAAAACTCAGCTCCCCGCGCACTTCATTCTCTGCCAGATGGCCAATAACACACTGCAGCCGTCCCGGCCACGGCTTGAACAACACATGGACGCGGAAAAACCGGTCTTCTCCGGTTTCCTGCCACAGTTCTGACAGGATCTGATAACGTGTATTACCCCCGTCGCTGAAGATGTACATATCGGGCTCACCATCCGGGTCACGGGTGACTTTGGGCACGGTGTCCAGCCCGCGCGAACGGATGGAAGCCTTGATATCGTCATAACGCGGATTGCGTGATGTTCGCGGATTATCAGGATTCGGGCTTAACTGGTCGAGCGTCAGGACCATGGGCATTTCAGCCGCCGGCATGACGCTGATATTGCCGGCCGCCTGCGACTGGCGTCCGGGCTGCAGCATGGCAGCCCCCACATTAGAACTTTTACGGCTCATGCCTGTTTCCTCCCGCTGCGGTAACCGAAGTCATAGCTGCCTTCCTGAAACTCCGAAAAGAGGGTGTAACGCCCGTCAAATTTGACTTTTACCGTGCCGGTTGGCCCCTGCCGCTGCTTGCCGACAATGATCTCAGCCACCCCGGCATCAGGGGTGCCGGGGTTATAAACCTCATCCCGGTAAATAAACATGATGAGGTCCGCATCCTGCTCCAGCGCACCGGAGTCACGCAGGTCACCATTATTGGGGCGTTTATCGGCCCGCTGCTCCACCAGGCGGTTGAGCTGGGAAAGCGCCAGTACCGGACAGCCCAGCTCTTTACCGAGCGCCTTAAGCGAGCGGGAAATTTCCGCTATTTCCTGCGTGCGGTTTTCCTGCTCGGGGGAGCGGACAAGCTGCAGATAGTCCAGCATGATGAGAGAGGGTCTGCCGTATTTGCGGACATAGCGACGGGCGCGGGCGCGCAGTGTGGCCGGGGTCTGGTAACTGGTATCATCAATGATCAGACGGTTTTTCCACTCAATAATGCGACCGGTTGCCTCGGACACGCGAGCCCAGTCTTCATCATCCATGTTGCCGCTGCGAAGCCGGGACAGTTCCACCCGGCCTTCCATCGCCAGCAGGCGCATCATCAGCTGCTCTGAGGGCATTTCAAGACTGAACACAAAGACGTGATCGTCAGGTTTTGCGCTCACGGCCGCTGTGCAGGCGGCCATGGCCAGCGACGTTTTCCCCATGGAAGGACGGGCGGCCAGCAGGGCCAGATCGCCGGGCTGGAGACCACAGGTCATCGCGTCCAGTTCACTGAACCCTGTCGGTGTCCCGGTGAGGCCGTCACTGGCGGACATGCTTTCCAGCTGCGTCAGCAGTTTATCCAGCGCCTCGTTAACACCGGTCTCACTGTTGAGCTGCATGGCTCCCTGTTCGGCAATGTTAAACAACTTACCTTCGGCCGACTCAAGAATGCCCGCCGAGCTGGCTTTCGGGGCTTGCACATCGGAAAGAAGACTGTTACCCACAGTCATCAGCTGCCGCAGGCGGCTTTTCTCCGCCACCACCCCGGCGTATGCCAGGATATTGGCTGCAGACGGCGTGTTTTTACTCATTTCAGCCAGATAAGCAAAGCCGCCACACTGTTCAAGGTCGCCTCTGTTCTCCAGCCGTTCCGTAATAGTGATGAGATCGAGCGGTAGCCCTTCTCCGGCCAGCTCGGCCATCACGCGAAAGACCATACGGTGCGGCCGGGAAAACAAATCTTCCGGGGAGATTTGCAGTATCACCGTAAGCGTAAAGCCAGCACCGTATGTAGCCATTAAGCCAGTGCTGGTAACTTAGACGCCCACCTGTTACAGACGGACATCTAAGTATGGAATCCCAATCCTGGCGAAAAGAACCCCGTAAAAATTATCCCAATGACTTCAAGCTTCGTATGGTCGAACTGGCCTCCCGCCCCGGTGCCTGCGTTGCTCAGATTGCCCGTGAAAACGGCGTCAATGATAACGTCATCTTCAAATGGCTTCGGCTCTGGCAGGATGAAGGCCGCATATCACGTCGCCTCCCGGCAACGGTCGAAGCTTCACCATCACCGATGATGCTGCCTGTCGAAGTGATACCTAACCCAGCGCCAACAGGTGAGACGAACACAGCTCCGGATCAGCTCTCAACGTTGAATGCCACCTCCTGTTGTGTTGAGTTCCGTCACAGCAAAATGACGCTTGAGAACCCGTCACCAGAGTTGCTTGCCGTGCTGCTTCGTGAGCTGACCGGGAGAAGCCAGTGATATCCCTTCCGTCAGGCACCCGTATCTGGCTGGTTGCCGGGGTCACCGATATGCGAAAATCGTTCAATGGTCTGGGCGAGTTAGTACAGCATGCCCTTGAGGAAAACCCCTTCTCCGGTCACCTGTTTATCTTCCGTGGCCGCAAAGGCGATACCGTGAAGATCCTCTGGGCTGATGCTGACGGCCTGTGCCTGTTTACCAAACGGCTGGAAGAAGGCCAGTTCATCTGGCCTGCTGTACGCGATGGCAAAATCGCCATCACCCGCTCACAACTCGCCATGCTCCTCGATAAGCTGGACTGGCGTCAGCCAAAAACAGCCCGCCTTAACTCACTGACAATGTTGTAAAAAGAGCATGACCGCATTATAAATGGGGTCATGAGTCAGGACTATCTCGCCCGTATCGCCGCGCTGGAAGACGCGCTTCGCCAGAAAGACAGTCAGCTCAGCCTCGTTGCAGAGACTGAGTCGTTCCTGCGTTCGGCGCTGGCGCGCGCCGAAGAGAAAATCGAGAACGAAGAACGCGAAATAGAGCATCTGCGCGCACAGATAGAAAAACTGCGGCGGATGCTGTTCGGTACCCGCTCCGAAAAACTTCGCCGACAGGTTGAAGATGCAGAAGCCCTGCTGAAACAGCAGGAACAGCAAAGCGATCTCTACAACGGACGGGAAGACGATCCGCAGGTTCCGCGTCAGCTTCGCCAGTCTCGTCACCGCCGACCTCTCCCTGAACATCTTCCTCGCGAGATCCATCGTCTGGAGCCAGCAGAAACCTGCTGTCCGGGTTGCGGTAGTGATATGGCCTGGCTCAGTGAAGTCAGCGCGGAACAGCTGGAGCTGGTATCCAGCGCCCTGAAAGTGATCCGCACGGTCAGGGTGAAAAAGGCCTGCACCCGATGCGACTGTATCGTTGAAGCCTCAGCACCATCACGCCCCATCGATCGGGGTATCGCCGGGCCGGGTCTGCTGGCCCGCGTGTTAACGGCCAAATACTGCGAACACCTGCCGCTCTATCGCCAGTGCGAAATCTTTGCCCGCCAGGGCGTGGATCTGAGCCGGGCTCTGCTCTCCAACTGGGTGGATACGTGTTGCCGGTTGATGGCACCGCTGGATGAAGCCCTTTATCGCTACGTGATGGACTGCCGCAAACTGCATACGGATGACACCCCGGTGCCGGTGCTGGCACCGGGCAGAAAGAAGACGAAAACCGGGCGCATCTGGACGTATGTGCGTGATGATCGGAACGCTGGATCGTCAGACCCGCCAGCGGCGTGGTTCGCCTTCTCCCCGGACCGACAGGGGAAACATCCTCAGCAACATCTTCGCCATTATCATGGTGTGCTGCAGGCGGATGCCTTCGCAGGCTACGATCGGTTGTTCAGCGCAGAGCGTGATGGTGGTCCGTTAACAGAAGCCGCATGTTGGGCCCACGCGCGCCGCAAAATCCACGACGTCTATATAAGTACTCAGACGGCCACAGCAGAAGAAGCCCTGAAACGTATCGGCGAGCTGTACGCGGTGGAAGAGGAAATACGCGGCCTCCCGACAGCAAAGCGACTGGCAGCCAGGCAATCCCAAAGCAAGCCACTGCTGGCATCCCTGCATGACTGGTTGGTGGAAAAAAGCGCAACGCTGTCGAAAAAATCCCGGCTGGGTGAGGCGTTCGCATATGCCCTGAACCAGTGGGATGCGCTGTGCTACTACTGTGATGATGGCCTGGCAGAAGCTGATAACAACGCCGCTGAGCGGGCATTACGTGCAGTATGTCTGGGAAAGAAAAACTATATCTTCTTCGGCAGCGATCATGGCGGCGAGCGCGGAGCCCTGCTGTATGGTCTCATCGGAACATGCAGGCTCAATGGTATCGATCCGGAAGCCTACCTTCGTCATATCCTGAGCGTACTGCCGGAGTGGCCCAGCAACAAAGTGGCGGAACTGCTGCCATGGAACGTAGATCTCACCAATAAATAATCGTCAATACGGCGCTCACTTAACGCTTACGTATCACCTCATCCCACCGGTCGTTATCAAGCATCAGTCCGCCCAGTACGGCCTGCTCAGCCTCATAAGAGCAGGGCATCATCATCTCAGACATGACGCACCTCCCGGGTCAGAACGTCACTGAAATGGCTCTGCCACTCGGGGAACAGTTCAGACGCGAGGTCGTGCATGGTGACGGCTGCGGCCGGACCTTTGCGGCGTGTTTTGTATTCCAGACGATGCACGGGCTGCTGCTTGACGTGCCCCAGTTTGAAAATATCCAGCGCCTCGATACGGGTATCGAGTAAACGATAAACGTCACGGTTGCCCAGCGCAGAGGCGTCGTAATGTTTTTCGTTAATGATGGCGGCAAGACCGTCCATTGCTTCACGGTCAAGCAGAGTGTTTTCGATACAGTTGACGAGAATGGAAATATCAGGAAGGCGGATACCGTAATTTTCATAGGTTTTCAGGCGGGTAAGCATATGAAGGGAGCCGCGGATAAATTCACGGACATCCGGAAGGATGGGTTTAACAACGCCCATCACATTACCGGTAGAGGAAAGGAGGGAAAGCTCGGTCATGACGCCTGTTGCGCCTTTCGAATCCACAATAATGACGTCATAACGGTTAAAGAAAGGATGCTGAAGTATGTTACGCAGGCGCAGACGGCCGTCTGCAGCGTGGAGCATCGCGGTCGGCAACAGTTCGTCCGGGTCGTTAGAGTAGATGACATCGAGATTTTTTATGGCGGTCTGCGAAATGCATTGCGTATGGTCACTGACCATCTGCATCAGCAATTCATAGAGACCGAAAGGGGATTCATGCTCCAGCGCGAAGATACTGCTGGCTGTGGGCTGGGAATAGTCTGCATCCACAAGAAGGGTGTTCAGGCCGGCATCGGCAAGAAAACCGGCAAGGTAAGCAGCAAACGTGGATTTGCCTTCTCCACCTTTGGGAGAGATAACGGGAAGTATTTTCATTTTGCACACTCTTTACAGTATGCAAATACGCCTGTTTACAAACTATTAACTTTGACTCAGGGATTGAAAATCCCCGTGTCCTTGGTTCGATTCCGAGTCCGGGCACCACTCATTTATAACCCTCGCTTCGGCGGGGGTTTTTGCTTTCTGAGTCAACAACTTGTTGGTTTATCGGCAGTTACCTCTTTTTAATTTCCTCCGGCCCCGCTTCCCGGTGGTACAGAAAGGTGGTACAAAATGGGCATTATGATAAAGCCTACCAAAGACCGAAACGGCACCTACTACATCCGCAAAGCGGTTCCTCTGGAGCTGCGTTCAGCCATCGGCAAAGGCGAACTAAAACGTTCCCTTGAGACGAAAGACCTCGGACAAGCCAAGCTCAAAGCCCCTGTCGCTCTGGCAAAAATTAACGCTATCATCCAGAACGCCAAAGCAGAGCGCTCCGTAACGCAGGACGATACAGAGGTGATCGCTTCGGTATGGATGACCAGAATCCTCCAGCAGCCAGAAACCATCAAAGCACGTTATGTACGGCAAGACGATTATGGTTATGGCCTGACCGCAGATAACGTGCAATTAAGCGAATGTCTGCGTAAGGGAGAGCAGGCAGACGAGGCAGATTTGCAGCTTGTCACCCAACTTATGCAGCCTGAACTCGAAGAGGCTCTTCGGTGGACGCCAGCAGTACTGACGCCCGCATGGAGACAAAAGCTCGCATGGCGTCTGGCGGAGTACAGGCTCAGTACGGCAGAAATGTATATTATTGATGAACTACCTGTCTACACCGCCATCAACGCCACGCAACAAAAGAAAAGCATGACTTTCGCCAGTCTTTTCGAGCATTACAAAGCACATATCCGGCTAACCGACAAGGACAGAGCTGAGTCACGTATACGGGATTACACACCATCGGCTAACCGATTCATCAAATTCATCGGTGATAAACCCATCCGGGACATCTCGAAGAGTGACCTCGCGGCGTTCCGTACGCTCCTGGAGCTGACCCCGGCTAACCGCAGTAAGGCCGTCAACTTGCTGTCGCTGGAGAATCAGGCCAAAGCTCAGGGCAAGAAACTCAGCGCCAACACCGTGCGAAACAACTTCATGCACCTCTCGGCCATGTTCACTGTTGCACTCCAAGACGACCTCGTGGATGAACATCCCTTCGATAGTTTCAAAATGCGTAAAAAAGTGCAGACGATCAATGAGGATATCCCGTTCACCGACGACGAAATCAGGGTGATGTTCCGGCTACCACTGTTCCACGGGGAGCAATCTCTCTATGGCGAAATGGCCTACTGGATGCCGATAATCCTTTACTACACCGGGGCTCGCGTTGAGGAAATCGGACAGCTACGCAGGGCCGATATCGTGGATGCTTTCGGTGTTCCCTGCTTCAAAATCCAGATGGGGAAAGAGCAATCAGTCAAAACGGCTGGCTCCGTGCGTTACGTCCCGATACACAGCCATATACTGGAGCTGGGTTTTATGGATTTCGTCAATACCAGAGAAGGCCAGCTCTTTGCTGAGAAATCTGTCGTTAACGATAAATACGCCTACAACTATGGCCGCTGGTGGGGCCGGTTGATCCGTAAGCACGGCATCCGTAAGGAAGTTAAACCCTCCCACAGCTTCCGTCACTATTTCATTACGCAATGCCGTGCTCTGGACGTCCGCGAAGACACGCAGAACAACATTCTCGGACATGTTCCCGGCTCCGTTCCACGGCGTTATGGCAGCTATCTGATTGAAACAAGCCGGGTGCTCATTGAGAGGATCCCCAGACTGGAGCTAAAGCGGCTGGAAAACTGACTTTCAGCGGTATAAGGCACAGTAACTTACTGGAGATTATCAAAATGTTAAGAATTCCTGACTCAGACTGGCAGACCGTTGACGGGGTCCCCCAGCTTTCCGTTGCTTTCTTGCGGAAAATGACGCCTCAGGCAACAAGATTTACTCAATGGGCACAGCGGACACATGCCAAATTGCTCAAGGCTCCCGAAAATGTCCTGTCGTGCTGCACATCCGGCCTGATTGACGGTGAAATTCCCGACAAAAACGGCTGGATTCCCGCTGGCGATGCCCTTGCCCTGCTGACTTACAGCATCCACTCCAGCCAGAACGGACTTCTCATTGATGCAATTGAGCTTAAATCTGGTTTGAAACTGCCAGTTAGGTCCGGTGAAAGCCGTCTTGAAGGGCAATTTGGCGTCAAATTACACGATTTGATCGTCGAACTAAGGCAACAACCACGATTCACAAGCTATGAACTCGAACGGCAAAAGCAGATCGGTCCCTACAGAGTAGATTTCTTCCTCACTGAGCAGTGGTACACCGATATGGCAAAAGGAAAAACCGCTAAACGCCAGTTCATCATTGAATTTGATGAGGAGGCTCATAGAACGACACGTTATCAGTTCAACGATAAACGACGGGATCGGTGGTTACGGAAAAATCTGCACGGTACAAAGCTAATCAGGGTCAGACATGCAGAACAGGAAGTATGGCTGGAAGCGGTCCGCCAGCTAAAGCGGTTCGTCAGTCTGGAGGATTGCTATTCCCACTGCCTGCGAATGGCCTGTATCAGCCTTTCAGACTCCACGCTAAAGATAAGCAGCGAGTCAGCCCGAAAAGCCTATGATGCAGCCCATAACGAATGCATTTTCCTGCTAAAAAGCCCACGGCAGCCTCTAAGTGAGATGGGTAAACTGCTGGACAGGCTGACAATCCCCTTTGATAAACGCAGGGACATATACTTCCAACGTGCGAAATTGAGGTCATACGGCATATAAACCGAAAAGTTGCATCAAAAGTTACAACAAAAGCCTAAGGGATTAGGCTTTTCTACCTGTCCAAACGTTGCAACCTTTGAAACCTAACCCCAAGACACTTATATAGATTTATAGGGTTCTATCAATTTTTATTACTCAAATTCATCTTACTCATAGCATCCTACAGATAATAATCCTTAAGCTATCAACGCTAACTCGCATTTACCAAAAGTGCAAAGTTCCCGCCGTATCAATACGTCGAACTGAGCGACAGCTTAATGATTTTGTAGCCTCAACTCCCCAAAAGTTCTTTTCACGTCAGAAGTCACCAGACGCCGTGTAGGCCTCTCACGGCCTTTCTGCATTCTAGGTATGAATCACTCCTGAACGCAGCTCACAGGCCCGTACAGATCGTCAGGCAGGCATCTAAAGCCACTCGCCCAAACCTCCTTTCCAAGATTCCCCGCTCCGCAGGTACAAGAAATATGCAGATCACCACAGGAGGATGAATCATGCATGATGAAATCATCAATCAGGCCCGCGAAATTCTCACTCAACGGCTCTACCGTACCGACACACTGGCATCACCGAAGGACACTGCGAGTTATCTGGCTTTACAGCTTGGCGATCGGGAGCAGGAAGTGTTCAGCGTGATATTCCTCGACAACCGGAATCACGTCCTGAACTATCAGGAAATGTTCCACGGCAGTATAGCAACAACGCCAGTCTACCCCCGCGAGATTGCCCGGCAGGCGCTTAAGCTCAACGCCGCAGCTGTTATCTGTTCCCATAATCATCCATCTGGCAACGCCGAGCCATCCGTTCAGGATAAAGCGATAACGCTCAACATTCAGAAAGTTATGGAGCTAATCGAAGTCCGACTGGTAGATCACATCGTCGTGGGCGGCGGTCAAACAGTTTCATTCGCAGAAAGGGGCTGGCTATGAACTGGAAATCCTTACTTGTTGAAGCCCTGATAATGGCTCTGACAACCTTTGCAACCGTCTTCTTCCGGGGAATGGCAGCACGCTACGCCTCAGAAGAAGATTTCCTCTAATCCCCTACTACCGCTAGACCCATACCAATAGCCCATGTCCTAAAGATCTGCCATCAATGCAACGCTGGAATGCCCGCTAAGGCCATGCCAAAGAGTTGTTTTGGCGTTTTGGCAGGTTTAACAAGGGCGATGAGTCTATTGGCAGGGTAAGGAGTTCACATGGCTACAGTCGGCTACGCTCGCGTCTCAACTTCCGGGCAAAGTCTGGATGCACAACTCGCTACCCTCGCCGGATGCGAGAAGATATTCAGGGAAAAAGTCAGTGGGGCAAAAGACGACCGTCCAGAACTGCTGGCGATGCTCGAATTCGTCCGTGAAGGCGACACCGTGCAGGTCACGAAACTGGACAGGCTGGCTCGCAACACCCGCCACCTGCTAGAAGTGTCTGAATATCTACAGAATAAAGGTGTAGCATTGAATATACTCAACATCGGCATCAATACGGCAACCCCAACGGGAAAGCTCATGCTCACCATGATTGGGGCTATCGCCACGTTCGAACGTGAAATGATGCTGGAACGTCAGGCCGAAGGGATAGCACTGGCAAAGCTCAAGGGTAAGTATAAAGGCCGGAAAGCGACTGCCAGAAGCAAATCTCAAGAAGTTATCGACATGCTGGCCCAAGGACTGAGTAAACCGGAGATTTCCCGGCAGTTAGGTATTGGGATCACAAGTATTTACCGGATTGTTCGGAACGAACGTCCTGAGCTGTTAGATAAGTGATATGAAAACACTAATGTGAGGAAATGTTAATGGATGAGACTGGCAAGATCGAGATTGAGGACTTTAGCGAAGACGGTTTTTGGTCAAAAACTAAAAAATATTGCAAGGCTATCGGGAAAGATTCCCTTGAGCAGGTATTCCGTCTGTATTACGGCTTAGAAAGTGACAACTGCACAACTAAAAACAGAGCAACCATTTACGGGGCGCTGGCTTACTTAGTGTCACCGATAGATATTATCCCCGATTTAACGCCGATCCTTGGGTATACAGATGACATGGCTGTAATAGCGGCTGCCCTTGTAGCAGTGGCAAATTGCATAGACGATGCGGTTAAAGGCAAAGCAAAGGAGAAGGTCGATGAGCTTTTTGACTAGGGTAGCGAATAAGCTACTGCCTGATACTGCAAAAGAAAAAATCATCAAGCATGAAGCAAAGAAACTGGTTAACGACAATCTTAAGCTTGATGGTGAGTTAGACAAGCATGTTGATGCCTTAGCCGAAAAGGTTATGGGTAAGGTGGATGCCTCGACCATATTCGATGCCAAGGATATCTACGACAAGCTCAAAGCTGCTAAATCCAGTAAGGATTAATTGCCAGCTCGTCAACATCCATGCCGTTGAATATGGTACAAAACAGTGGTACATTCGGAATCGAAGCGTAAAGGTAACTTACTGTTATTCGGTGATTTCGTTGCTATGACAACGAATCCTTGGTTCGATTCCGAGTCCGGGCACCACTATTTAAAGAACCCGCCCAAAAGGCGGGTTTTTGCTTTCTGAGCCAACAACTTGTTGGCTTACCAGTAGTTACCGCCCTTATCTCTCCTCCAGGTCCGCTTCCCGTTGTACAAAATGAGCAGCCTACCAAAGACCGAAACGGAACCGACTACATCCGTAAAGCAGTTCATCAGAAGCGACGTTCACAGAAGAGACAGCGTAACTCAGGCCTGAAATTGATCGATTAAATAAAAACCCTGAGTTATCAGCTCAGGGTTTTTGCGTTTCAGCAGAAAGTGTAGCTCAGCAATATTTATCAATTTGTTTTGTGTGACTGCTGGAAACCCGCGACATCATACTGAGATACGCTATTGGAATTTTTAGAATTCTGCGGCTGAGTACCCGCATAATGGGACCCCGCATTTCCATCGGGGTTGAATGCAGAACCCGGAGCATTGATGGCGTTTCCGGGTGTAACACTGCCGGTCACAGACGTGCCAATTGTCTGGTTGGGTTGCCCCTTTGTTCCTGTCACTGTATGGACGTTGGCGGCTAAAGTCGTTGTAACAGGAACCATTGCGAGAACAACACCTGTGATGAGTTGGTAGATGCGGGACATTGTCACCCCCCTTTGTTCGTAGCTGATGAGTCCCCACCTCAGAAATTATAGTTCTACAGGATTACTTTGTATGTAAGCCAATTTTAGTTTCACACTTTTATGTGGGGGTATCCTGTCGGCTGGGTCAGGTGCAACCGCCGCCGGGCATTTTAAAACACGCAAAGCAAAAAACCCCGCACCTTCCGGTACGGGGTTCTTCTTAATTGATGCCTGGCAGTTGTATGCCGGGCTTCCTGCCCGGCACCCTGCGGGCAGCACTCCGTGCTGTGCAAATCCGCTCCCGGCGGATTTGTCCTACTCTGGAGAGCGCTCACCGACAAACAACACATAAAACAAAAGGCCCAGTCTTTCGACTGGGCCTTTTGTTTTAATTGATGCCTGGCAGTTCCCTACTCTCACATGGGGAGACCCCACACTACCATCGGCGCTACGGCGTTTCACTTCTGAGTTCGGCATGGGGTCAGGTGGGACCACCGCGCTAAAGCCGCCAGGCAAATTCTGTTAAATCTGTATCAAAGCTGAAAATATTCTGTCTCTTCGCCGAAACAGCTTCGGCGTTGTAAGGTTAAGCCTCACGGTTCATTAGTATCGGTTAGCTCAACGTATCGCTACGCTTACACACCCGACCTATCAACGTCGTCGTCTTCAACGTTCCTTCAGGAGACTTAAAGTCTCAGGGAGAACTCATCTCGGGGCAAGTTTCGTGCTTAGATGCTTTCAGCACTTATCTCTTCCGCATTTAGCTACCGGGCAATGCCATTGGCATGACAACCCGAACACCAGTGATGCGTCCACTCCGGTCCTCTCGTACTAGGAGCAGCCCCCCTCAATTCTCCAGCGCCCACGGCAGATAGGGACCGAACTGTCTCACGACGTTCTAAACCCAGCTCGCGTACCACTTTAAATGGCGAACAGCCATACCCTTGGGACCTACTTCAGCCCCAGGATGTGATGAGCCGACATCGAGGTGCCAAACACCGCCGTCGATATGAACTCTTGGGCGGTATCAGCCTGTTATCCCCGGAGTACCTTTTATCCGTTGAGCGATGGCCCTTCCATTCAGAACCACCGGATCACTATGACCTGCTTTCGCACCTGCTCGAGCCGTCACTCTCGCAGTCAAGCTAGCTTATGCCATTGCACTAACCTCCTGATGTCCGACCAGGATTAGCTAACCTTCGTGCTCCTCCGTTACTCTTTGGGAGGAGACCGCCCCAGTCAAACTACCCACCAGACACTGTCCGCAACCCGGATTACGGGTCTACGTTAGAACACCAGCCATTAAAGGGTGGTATTTCAAGGTCGGCTCCACGCAGACTGGCGTCCACGCTTCAAAGCCTCCCACCTATCCTACACATCAAGGACCAGTGTTCAGTGTCAAGCTATAGTAAAGGTTCACGGGGTCTTTCCGTCTTGCCGCGGGTACACTGCATCTTCACAGCGAGTTCAATTTCACTGAGTCTCGGGTGGAGACAGCCTGGCCATCATTACGCCATTCGTGCAGGTCGGAACTTACCCGACAAGGAATTTCGCTACCTTAGGACCGTTATAGTTACGGCCGCCGTTTACCGGGGCTTCGATCAAGAGCTTCGCGTTGCCGCTAACCCCATCAATTAACCTTCCGGCACCGGGCAGGCGTCACACCGTATACGTCCACTTTCGTGTTTGCACAGTGCTGTGTTTTTAATAAACAGTTGCAGCCAGCTGGTATCTTCGACTGATTTCAGCTCCACCCGCAGGGGCTTCACCTACATATCAGCGTGCCTTCTCCCGAAGTTACGGCACCATTTTGCCTAGTTCCTTCACCCGAGTTCTCTCAAGCGCCTTGGTATTCTCTACCTGACCACCTGTGTCGGTTTGGGGTACGATTTGATGTTACCTGATGCTTAGAGGCTTTTCCTGGAAGCAGGGCATTTGTTACTTCAGCACCGTAGTGCCTCGTCATCACACCTCAGCGTTAAAAAACGACCGGATTTACCTAATCGTTCCGCCTACATGCTTAAACCGGGACAACCGTCGCCCGGCTAACATAGCCTTCTCCGTCCCCCCTTCGCAGTAACACCAAGTACAGGAATATTAACCTGTTTCCCATCGACTACGCCTTTCGGCCTCGCCTTAGGGGTCGACTCACCCTGCCCCGATTAACGTTGGACAGGAACCCTTGGTCTTCCGGCGAGCGGGCTTTTCACCCGCTTTATCGTTACTTATGTCAGCATTCGCACTTCTGATACCTCCAGCATGCCTCACAGCACACCTTCAACGGCTTACAGAACGCTCCCCTACCCAACAACGCATAAGCGTCGCTGCCGCAGCTTCGGTGCATGGTTTAGCCCCGTTACATCTTCCGCGCAGGCCGACTCGACCAGTGAGCTATTACGCTTTCTTTAAATGATGGCTGCTTCTAAGCCAACATCCT
Source organism: Enterobacter sp. RHBSTW-00901 (assembly GCF_014103115.1). Classification (NCBI taxonomy): domain Bacteria; kingdom Pseudomonadati; phylum Pseudomonadota; class Gammaproteobacteria; order Enterobacterales; family Enterobacteriaceae; genus Enterobacter; species Enterobacter sp. RHBSTW-00901. The sequence goes on along the minus strand of NZ_JABXPB010000001.1, from coordinate 3,204,540 downwards.
GGCTGTCTGTGCCTTCCCACATCGTTTCCCACTTAACCATGACTTTGGGACCTTAGCTGGCGGTCTGGGTTGTTTCCCTCTTCACGACGGACGTTAGCACCCGCCGTGTGTCTCCCGTGATAACATTCTTCGGTATTCGTAGTTTGCATCGGGTTGGTAAGCCGGGATGGCCCCCTAGCCGAAACAGTGCTCTACCCCCGAAGATGAGTTCACGAGGCGCTACCTAAATAGCTTTCGGGGAGAACCAGCTATCTCCCGGTTTGATTGGCCTTTCACCCCCAGCCACAAGTCATCCGCTAATTTTTCAACATTAGTCGGTTCGGTCCTCCAGTTAGTGTTACCCAACCTTCAACCTGCCCATGGCTAGATCACCGGGTTTCGGGTCTATACCCTGCAACTTAACGCCCAGTTAAGACTCGGTTTCCCTTCGGCTCCCCTATACGGTTAACCTTGCTACAGAATATAAGTCGCTGACCCATTATACAAAAGGTACGCAGTCACACCACGAAGGTGCTCCCACTGCTTGTACGTACACGGTTTCAGGTTCTTTTTCACTCCCCTCGCCGGGGTTCTTTTCGCCTTTCCCTCACGGTACTGGTTCACTATCGGTCAGTCAGGAGTATTTAGCCTTGGAGGATGGTCCCCCCATATTCAGACAGGATACCACGTGTCCCGCCCTACTCTTCGAGTTCACAACCTGTGCATTTTCGTGTACGGGGCTGTCACCCTGTATCGCCGGACTTTCCAGACCGTTCCACTAACACACAAGCTGATTCAGACTCTGGGCTGCTCCCCGTTCGCTCGCCGCTACTGGGGGAATCTCGGTTGATTTCTTTTCCTCGGGGTACTTAGATGTTTCAGTTCCCCCGGTTCGCCTCGTTAACCTATGTATTCAGTTAACGATAGTGTGACGAATCACACTGGGTTTCCCCATTCGGACATCGCCGGGTCAAAGGTTCATATCACCTCGCCGGCGCTTTTCGCAGATTAGCACGTCCTTCATCGCCTCTGACTGCCAGGGCATCCACCGTGTACGCTTAGTCGCTTAACCTCACAACCCGAAGATGTTTCTTTCGATTCATCACCGACTTGCGAAAATTTGAGAGACTCGAACACACCATTTAAGATGTGTCGTTTCAATTTTCAGCTTGATCCAGATTTTTAAAGAGCAAAATTTCACAATGCACTTAACAGTACATTTTGAAATTATTTATTTATCAAACAATCTGTGTGAGCACTGCAAAGGCAGGTTCTTTAAGGTAAGGAGGTGATCCAACCGCAGGTTCCCCTACGGTTACCTTGTTACGACTTCACCCCAGTCATGAATCACAAAGTGGTAAGCGCCCTCCCGAAGGTTAAGCTACCTACTTCTTTTGCAACCCACTCCCATGGTGTGACGGGCGGTGTGTACAAGGCCCGGGAACGTATTCACCGTAGCATTCTGATCTACGATTACTAGCGATTCCGACTTCATGGAGTCGAGTTGCAGACTCCAATCCGGACTACGACGCACTTTATGAGGTCCGCTTGCTCTCGCGAGGTCGCTTCTCTTTGTATGCGCCATTGTAGCACGTGTGTAGCCCTACTCGTAAGGGCCATGATGACTTGACGTCATCCCCACCTTCCTCCAGTTTATCACTGGCAGTCTCCTTTGAGTTCCCGGCCGGACCGCTGGCAACAAAGGATAAGGGTTGCGCTCGTTGCGGGACTTAACCCAACATTTCACAACACGAGCTGACGACAGCCATGCAGCACCTGTCTCAGAGTTCCCGAAGGCACCAAAGCATCTCTGCTAAGTTCTCTGGATGTCAAGAGTAGGTAAGGTTCTTCGCGTTGCATCGAATTAAACCACATGCTCCACCGCTTGTGCGGGCCCCCGTCAATTCATTTGAGTTTTAACCTTGCGGCCGTACTCCCCAGGCGGTCGACTTAACGCGTTAGCTCCGGAAGCCACGCCTCAAGGGCACAACCTCCAAGTCGACATCGTTTACGGCGTGGACTACCAGGGTATCTAATCCTGTTTGCTCCCCACGCTTTCGCACCTGAGCGTCAGTCTTTGTCCAGGGGGCCGCCTTCGCCACCGGTATTCCTCCAGATCTCTACGCATTTCACCGCTACACCTGGAATTCTACCCCCCTCTACAAGACTCTAGCCTGCCAGTTTCGAATGCAGTTCCCAGGTTGAGCCCGGGGATTTCACATCCGACTTGACAGACCGCCTGCGTGCGCTTTACGCCCAGTAATTCCGATTAACGCTTGCACCCTCCGTATTACCGCGGCTGCTGGCACGGAGTTAGCCGGTGCTTCTTCTGCGGGTAACGTCAATTGCTGTGGTTATTAACCACAACACCTTCCTCCCCGCTGAAAGTACTTTACAACCCGAAGGCCTTCTTCATACACGCGGCATGGCTGCATCAGGCTTGCGCCCATTGTGCAATATTCCCCACTGCTGCCTCCCGTAGGAGTCTGGACCGTGTCTCAGTTCCAGTGTGGCTGGTCATCCTCTCAGACCAGCTAGGGATCGTCGCCTAGGTGAGCCGTTACCCCACCTACTAGCTAATCCCATCTGGGCACATCTGATGGCAAGAGGCCCGAAGGTCCCCCTCTTTGGTCTTGCGACGTTATGCGGTATTAGCTACCGTTTCCAGTAGTTATCCCCCTCCATCAGGCAGTTTCCCAGACATTACTCACCCGTCCGCCGCTCGTCACCCGGGAGCAAGCTCCCCGTGTTACCGCCCGACTTGCATGTGTTAGGCCTGCCGCCAGCGTTCAATCTGAGCCATGATCAAACTCTTCAATTTAAAAGTTTGATGCTCAATGAATTAAACTTCGTAATGAATTACGTGTTCACTCGTTGAGACTTGGTATTCATTTATCGTCCGAGGACGTTAAGAATCCATGTCACTTTGAGTGCCCACACAGATTGTCTGATAAATTGTTAAAGAGCAGTTGCAACGCGGCTTTCAGCTCACCGTTGCGAGGTGGCGTATATTACGCTTTCCTCTTTCAGAGTCAACCCGTTATTTCAGAATTTTTCTCTTCAACCGACCGGGTTGTTTGTGAAGTGATTCACATCCGCCGTGTCGATGGAGGCGCATTATAGGGAGTTCTCGTGCCGCTGCAACTGCTAAATGACAGAAAAATGACTGACTGCTGCATTCCCCAGCAAAACCCCGCCTTATACCATTTTACACACAGACTTATCCACAGACAGCTCAGAGATCCCTGAGCGAACCGACGAACTGAGGGGGAAAATCAACTATAATGGCGGAAAACATTCCCCCCAGCAGGCCACCATATGATCACACAACGTCTCGTCCGTGACTGGCGCATCCCAACCGCTGGACTAATGGTTCTGACGCTCCTCTTTGCCGGTTTTACGCTACATACGCACTGGAGCGCCTTTATCCAGTGGTGCCTTGCCACACAAATCACCCTGCACCGCTATCTGGTGATGTACCTGCTACAGCTGAACAACCACCAGTACAGCGGAGGATTATGGCTATTAACCGGAGCCTTCCTTTATGGCGTCCTTCACGCCGTCGGGCCGGGGCATGGCAAATTCATTGTCACCACGTATCTGAGTACAAATAAAGAAAGCGAAATTGCCGCTCGTGTCGTGCCCTTTCTTGGCAGCCTGATGCAGGGAGTCAGCGCCATTCTCTTTGTCTTTATTCTGGCAGTGGGTTTTAACCTCGCATCAGGAGATATCAGCGTGAGTCGCTGGTATGTAGAGAAGATAAGCGCAGTGCTAATTGGTGCCTTCGGTGCATTTATCATTTATCAGACGCTGAAAAGCTTAAAACCGCGCAAGAGGGCTATCCGTTCACTCTCCCCTCTGCATCAGCATGATGAACACTGTGGTTGCGGACATCACGGTGTAGGAACAGACCTGACAACCGGCGACTGGAAAACTCGTCTGGGGGTGATTCTGGCAATTGGCGCGCGCCCGTGCAGCGGGGCAATCATGATCCTGATGTTCTCGAACGCACTGGGCATCGTCACCTGGGGAATTGCCGCAGTAATGACCATGTCACTGGGAACGGCACTCTCTATTATGGGGTTATCGCTGGCAGTACGTTACGCCCGTGAACGCACCGTAGCCTGGTTTGGGGGAAGATCGTCTCTGAGCTGGCTAGTACCGGCGTGCAAAATAGCTGGCGGGATTGTGTTGATCCTGTTCGCCACTCTTTTGTTCCTGACGGTGATCCCCATCAGCGCCAACGGTGACTATATCGCCGCCGGATGCTAATAAAAGAAAACCCGCCAGCGGCGGGTTTTCTTTTATTACTCACTAATTCGCGGATGCTGATCCACCAGTCGCGAACGCTTTTTCTGCAGCTCTTCAATCTCTGCGTCAATATTTTCAATCTTCTGCTCTACATTATCGTAGTGCTCGCGCAGGATCTCCTTCGCTTCCTGGATATCAGATGCCGCAGGCGTTGCCCCCTTCAGAGGACGGTTCGCAGTCTCCTTCATGGTAACGCCAGTAATCAAACCAATCACCGCAATCACCATCAGGTAATAAGCGGGCATCATCAGGTTCTGCGTGCTTTCCACCAGTGAGGCGGCAAGCGTCGGCGTCAGACCGGCAATCAGAACAGAGATATTAAAGGCAGCCGCCAGTGCGCTATAGCGAATGTGTGTCGGGAACATCGCGGGCAACGTAGACGCCATTACCCCGATAAAACAGTTGAGGATCACCGCCAGCATCAGCAGGCCGGCAAAAATCAGGCTCAACATATCACTGTTAATCAGCATAAACGCCGGGATCGCCAGCGCAAACAGCGCAACACTCCCCAGAATGATGAATGGTCGACGGCCAAAGCGGTCACTCAGCAACCCCATTATTGGCTGTACAAACAACATGCCCACCATAATGGCGATAATAATCAACACACCGTGATCTTCCGGGTAGTGCAAGTTATGCGACAAATAGCTTGGCATATAGGTCAACAGCATGTAGTAGGTCACGTTGGTGGAAATCACCAGACCAGTACAGGTCAACAGGCTACGCCAGTGTTTGGTTGCGATCTCCCTGAACGACACTTTTGGGCCATCCTGCAGTCCTTCACGGTCGCCCTGCTCCATCTTATCAACGTGCTGCTGGAACGCCGGAGTCTCTTCCAGCGCATGGCGCAGGTAAAGACCAATGATGCCCAGCGGAAGCGCTATGAAGAACGGAATACGCCAGCCCCATTCAAGGAAGTTCTCTTCACCGACTACAGTCGAAATCAGAACCACAACGCCCGCGCCCATGACAAACCCGGCAATCGAGCCGAAGTCCAGCCAGCTTCCCATAAAGCCGCGCTTACGGTCCGGGGAATACTCCGCGACGAAGATCGACGCACCGGTATACTCACCCCCGACGGAAAAGCCCTGCGCCATCTTACAGAGCAGCAGCAGAATCGGTGCCCAGATGCCGATGGAGGCATAGGACGGTATCAGGCCGATACAGAACGTACTGATCGACATAATGACAATGGTGATGGCAAGGATCTTCTGACGACCGTATTTATCGCCGAGCATGCCGAAGAAAAGACCACCTAACGGGCGGATCAGGAAGGGAACAGAGAAGGTCCCCAGCGCTGCAATCATCTGCAGGCTTGGGTCGGCACCAGGGAAGAACACTTTACCAAGTGCGTAGGCAACAAATCCGTAGACACCAAAATCGAACCATTCCATCGCATTACCGAGCGAGGCGGCGGTGATCGCTTTACGCAATTTAGCGTCATCGATAATGGTGACATCGCGAAGCGTGATGGGTTTTATCTTTTTCCTTTTAAGCATTGCTATCCTCGTAGATTGAGCCCAGTCTGCACCACAGACAACGTGCGATCTGCAAGGGCAGGGCTTCACCTCTTTCAAGCGTAGCAGGTTTACTTACATTGACGTTTCACGCCTATACAACCGAACCTGTTGACGCCTGCCTGGGCAGTTAATGACCTTTATTACCCTACCAGCGTTTATATTTGTGATCAACTTCACACATATTTTCCCGGTTTGTCATCTGATTTCAGCATTTGTCAATTACGACGAATACGCACTTTCTCAAACACCTCTATTATCCTTTGCATAGCAAAAAACAAACTGCGTACCCTCCCGCCATATCAGCATCAATTTTAATTATCACATACCGGTTACTTTGCTTTCGGCGGATATTCAAAAGCAATAATAAAAATTATGTTTCATTTTAATTAAATTAAAATTCCAATAAAAAAAACAGGCACAACACCCCTGATGTTTTGCACACATTTCAGGATGCCTGCTTATTTACTTTTATTGTATAGAGAGCAAATACATCGGCTTTGATACCGTGTAACACATTGGATTAATTGATTAATCCACTTGTTCTCACAGAAGAAGGGTCACCCACCAAAAATCTCTTCGACCATTGCATCCACCAGCCGTTTTGCCGAACAGAGTCTTGGCATTCCCAGAGCCACTGTTTGCCAGTTCTGTGTCACCGACCAGCTCACCGGATGTTTATCTGCCTGGCACCAGTCACCCAACCAGCCCAGCATATCTTTATGATCCATTAATCCCGGTGCAGTTGGTGTCGCCAGCCATTGATGATAGAAATGTCGGGTAGCGGGAGAGGCGTTAATTCCCTGAGCAAGATAGTTTGCCGCCATGCTACGCAGATTATCCTTGAGCATAGCCGCCACATCGTCATTCGCCAGGCGGCATGCATCGCCAAACGCGCCCCAGCGTAACTCCTCCAGCGCAATATAACAGCGCCCGGCCAGCGACCAGCCATCATAATTCCCGGCTCGCCAGCGGGTAAAAATCTGTTCACTGTGTTCGCCCGCCTGCACCGTCAACCCGCGTTGGGTAAGTGCCTTTTCTTTATACGTCGCACGCTGTCTGAAATGCGAAGAAAGCTCGGCATACTGATGAAGCAGCCCTGGCGATTGCTGCACACGCTGGTTAGCCTGCTGACGCAGCGCAATCAGTTTATCGGCCATGCGGGTCAGCGCGAGGTGGCCCGGGTCAAGCATACTGGCCAGTTTTTCCGCCAGCCCCAGACGCAATGCCGCATTTTCGTTGAGCATTCCCGCCATTGACCAGGGCCGCAGCCGGGTGTGCGTCATGATCTCCTGAGTCAAACGCTCACGAAACTGTAACTGTTGCGGCCCCAGGTGGGTATGACGCACCGCGTCCACCCCCTGAACCAGATCGACCATAAATTTAGGATAAATGCACTCCAGCGTCCGCCCGGGACCATCCAGTAGCTGTGTTGTCATGGTTGCTCTGCCGCGAATAGAGTTTGAATGTCATCGCGTAACAGTCGGGTATCTTCCTGAATCCACGTCGCAGTCGTGAGACTTTGCTTCAACAGTTGGCTGAGCGCTCGGGTCGAATGCTCATTCTGCTGGCGCACTGCGAGGCTATCACGCAAACTTTCCTGTAACCCCGTCAGGCATAACGAAAATTCCGCAAAGAACGTTGCCATGCCCGCCGTAACAGAGACATCGACCTGCGCAGCCAAAGCTTTACAGATTTGTTCACAAAACTGATCAATATGCTGCGTAAATTTGTCATGTAGCTGTGCAACATCGATAACGTATCGTGTGCGCGTTTCCACATAATCTTCCCAGCCCCAGCCAGGATTATTCAGCCAACGAGAAACCGTTTCACGCATACTTCCCGCACCCGATGGCTGGCCCGTCGGGCGGTTGTCCATCGCGATGGCATCATTAAACAGCCCACGCGTGTTGAAGTTAAGCTGGTTAGCCTGAAACGCCGGGAAGCTGATACGCGCCCGAAAACCAGCGTGACTAAGCTGTTCTTTGATACTCGCCTCAATCGGTCGCATGGCCTCATTCAGCGAACGCGCCAGCGTAGACTCCAGTTGATCGAAACGTAACGCCAGCTCCCGGCTGATTTTGCTCTGTGCATCCAGCATGATCAGCTCGCAGGAAGAGCGGATTTTACTCAGCGCAATCTGTGCCTGCCCCTCATCCTCCAGAACCAGTTGGTTCATCTCTTCCGGCTCGTCGCGGCGAAGATTCAGCGGATCGATACCGGCTAAATCAAGGATATTGTGACGGCTAAAGACATGGCCGATCGCCTGCTTAAGCGCACTTTTCTGCAGCGCCATAAAGTCATCCGTGGCACTCAGCGCCTGCCCGACCTCGTGCTTCACTTCATCGCTGGCCACACGCTGACGCATCTGCAGCAGCGCCATATCCTCTTCAATCCGCGTGATATTAAGCTCCAGCTCCTCAAAGGCCACCGTCAGCCCCTGATAGCGAAAATCGAGATACTCCCTGGCATTTTGCGCATAGTTAAGGAGCTTATGCGACGCCGAACGCAGAGCAAATAACGACGCATTGGCATAGGCGGCATAAATCAGTTTGCGGATAGGTTGCTCAAATAGCGAATCTTCCCAGAGCAGATCGGCGGCATGACGAATATGGTCGATATTGTCCAAATCTGCTGAACGCCAGCGTCGTCCCAGTGCCGCTTCGGCAAAATCCTGTACCCAGCGCTGTTCCTGGTGATCCGGCAGCCGCCCATTGTTGACCATCTCATAGCGGGCACGGTTCGCCAGATACGCCCACATCGACGAAACAGGGTAAATCTGCCCCGGCGAAATATTCCCTTTCATTAAGGTGCCGGAAATCATCGCCCTGACCTGTTCCTCATCGTCGCTGTTGCGATCTTTCTGGTCGAACTTATTCACCAGGGCATACAACGGCACCGATTTTCCCGCTGCCGAAATCGCCTGGCGGACTTCCTCATCAGAAATGGATTTCAGTTGGGTGTAATCCATCACCGCCAGCACCGCCGATGCGCGAGCCAGCTGCTCACTGAGCATTTTTTGCAGATGCGGCTGTCCGGCTTCATTTGGCCCCGGCGTATCGAGCAACGTCAGTTGTCCAAGATGGGCATCCAGACCCGCGAGATGCACAAACTCCACCTCAATCACCGGGATGTGTTCGATAGCCGCATACTCTGAGAACGGGAACTCGACGCCCAATGCCAGGGAAAGCCGCACCAGGTCATTCAGACTTTTCAGACAATGAAATATCGGCTGCGCACCCAGGTGATGCTTTTCAAAAGCCTCACCTTTTTCAATGCTCTCCAGCAACGTATTCATGTCTTTATCAATTTCCAGGCGCAGCGCCAGCTTGCCGCGATCGTAATCGCAGAGCTTTTGCTGTAACCGCTGGATTAACTCATCAATCGGCGAGACATGAGAGAAATGTAGCACCGGCTCCTTCTGGCCCGGCGTATGGCGGATCAGCGTAGGGAGTGCCGTCATCGGGCGATTGCGGTTCGGCAACACTTCCGTACCCACAATCGCATTAATGGTGGTCGATTTTCCCGCTTTCATCGTGCCAACAATCGCCAGCACCATTTCCAGACGGGTTATTTTCCGTAATTCATTATTCAGCATCGCCTGCTGTGCTTCGACACCACGCGCGCTAAAATGCAAAGGCAAGACGTTGTTCTTTTCACCCGTCATAGCGGCTGCCGTGTTGTCCAGCATCGCAATCGGCATTGATTTCAACGTATCAAGATTCTGCAAGGCAAGCTGTAGCAAACGCTCAGCTTCCTGGCTTAATTCAAAAATAGTCTGTGTGTGCATGATAAAAGCCTTTCCTTAACGCAAATTTATTACTTTTATTAAGCCACCTGGTTTTAATTATGCTGTTTCGGCTTATATGATCACGTGTGGAAAACATGTTTGCTGAAATATAACTAATTGATGGCAATCAGAAATAATTCATCATCCTTGCATGGTGTGTAAAACTCTCCTTCTGACAGATAGCCAAAAGATAAAAAGCGTAGCCCATTTTTAGGAAACTTCAGGATATATCGTCATTATTTACCCACCTAAAAAGAGAGGTAATTCACCACCGTCATAAGATATGTATGACGATGAAGACCGTGGATAAATAACAACGTGGTGCTTCACCTTATCCGAAATGGAGGAACGTAGCAATTTGCTGCAATAAAATATTCAATATATTTAGCGCCAATTCTTTCCACCGTGTTAATGACGTAAGCATCGCTTAACTGACTGACAGAAAGTGTCACTCCCAACACGCTTTCCACACTTTTTTATTAAACAATATCACCGACAACACTGTGGATTTGCGTTATACTTGCCACCTTTTTCGGCACTCTGCCGCCATTTAGCTGGCACTTTCCAGCGTGTTAAGCACTTTTTGAGGATACCCCTATGTCACTCCCACACTGCCCGAAATGCAATTCTGAATACACCTATGAAGATAATGGCATGTTCATCTGCCCGGAATGCGCTCACGAATGGAATGATGCAGAACCGTCTCAGGATAGTCAGGATAGTGATGCACTTGTCGTTAAAGATGCTAACGGTAATCTGCTGGCTGATGGCGACAGCGTTACCGTGATTAAAGACCTGAAGGTTAAAGGCAGCTCTTCTATGCTGAAAATCGGCACCAGGGTGAAAAATATCCGTCTGGTTGAAGGCGATCATAATATCGATTGCAAAATTGACGGTTTTGGCCCGATGAAACTGAAATCTGAGTTCGTGAAAAAGAACTGATTTTTTAAGTCTCCAGGCTGGATAAACACAGTTTATCCGGCAAAAACGCCCGGTGGTGCTTCGCTTACCGGGCGTATGAGCACTACACTTAACGGGCTTCTCTTACCTGAGGTAATGATTATGCCGTTAAGTCCCTATATCTCTTTCGCCGGCAACTGTGCAGAGGCAAGCGCCTTCTATCAGCACGCTGTCGGCGCAGAGCTTCTTTATAAAATCACCTTCGGCGAAATGCCAAAAAGCGATAACAGTGCAGAAGGCTGTCCCTCTGGCATGCAGTTCCCGGATTCCGCTATCGCTCACTCCAATGTCCGCATCGCTGGCAGCGATATCATGATGAGCGATGGGCTGCCCCCCGGCAGCAAAGCACAGTATGCCGGGTTCACCCTGGTACTCGACACCGAGGATGTCGCTGAGGGTAAGCGCTGGTTCGATAACCTTGCCGCTGGCGGTATCATCGAAATGGCCTGGCAGGAGACCTTCTGGGCACACGGTTTCGGTAAAGTTATCGATAAATACGGCGTGCCGTGGATGATTAATGTCCTTAAACCGCACTAACCTGCTGGCGGTGGGCAGTCTGCCTCCGCCTGTCATCAAATTCCGCTCAACTCTTCAAATTCCCGCAACCGGGACTTAACCAAAATGTCATATTGATGCGCCAGCATGAGGCCACATTTATCGTGAGGCCCAGCACATGCAAACCGTCATTCGCGTCGAGAAACTGAGCAAGACCTTCCACCACAATAAGGCTCTGCACACCGTTGATCTGACTGTCCAGCAGGGTGAAATGGTCGCTCTGCTGGGGCCATCCGGTTCCGGTAAATCCACCCTTCTGCGTCATTTAAGCGGCCTTCTCACCTGCGATAAAACACCGGAAAGCCACGTCGAGTTGCTGGGTAACACCGTACAGCGTGCTGGCCGTCTGGCGAGTAATATCCGCAAAAGCCGCGCCCAGACGGGCTATATCTTCCAGCAGTTCAACCTGGTGAATCGCCTGACAGTACTGGAAAACGTGCTGATCGGCGCGCTCGGCAGCACCCCGTTCTGGCGCACCTGCCTGCGCTGGTTCTCTCCTTCCCAGAAGCAAGAAGCCTTGCAGGCGCTAACCCGCGTAGGTATGGCGCACTTTGCCCATCAGCGTGTCTCCACCCTGTCCGGTGGACAACAGCAACGCGTGGCCATTGCTCGCGCGCTAATGCAGAAAGCGAAAATCATTCTGGCTGACGAACCTATCGCCTCACTGGATCCGGAATCGGCCCGCATCGTGATGGAAACCCTGCGTGACATTAACCAGAACGATGGCATCACCGTGGTGGTGACGCTGCATCAGGTGGATTACGCCCTGCGCTACTGCGAACGTATCGTCGCGCTGCGTCAGGGACATGTGTTCTTTGATGGTGCAAGCCATCAGTTTGATAACGAACGTTTTGACCATCTCTACCGCAGCATTAACCGCGTCGAAGAGAACGCGCAGGCTGCTTAACGTCCCCACTACGAGGAATGGAAATGAGCTATAAAACGGTTGCCGCGCTGGCCTTTACCAGCATGTTCAGCATCAGCACCCTGTTAAGCCCTGCACACGCAGAGGAGCAGGAAAAAGCGTTGAACTATGGCATTATTTCGACGGAATCACAGCAGAACCTGAAGCCTCAGTGGGAACCCTTCCTGAAAGATATGGAAACCAAACTGGGGATCAAAGCGAACGCCTTCTTCGCCCCGGACTATGCGGGCATTATCCAGGGGATGCGCTTTAACAAAGTGGACATCGCCTGGTACGGCAACCTCTCCGCAATGGAAGCGGTGGATCGCGCGAACGGCCAGGTCTTTGCACAGACCGTTGCAGCGGATGGCTCCCCGGGTTACTGGAGCGTGCTGATCGTCAACAAAGACAGCCCGATCAACAACCTCAACGATATGCTCGCCAAACGCAAAGATCTGACCTTTGGTAACGGCGACCCAAACTCCACTTCTGGCTTCCTCGTCCCTGGCTACTACGTCTTCGCGAAGAACAACGCCTCCGCCAGCGACTTCAAACGCACCGTTAACGCCAGCCACGAAACCAACGCTCTGGCCGTGGCGAACAAGCAGGTGGATGTTGCCACCAACAACACTGAAAACCTCGACAAGCTGAAGACTTCAGCGCCGGACAAGCTGAAAGAGCTGAAGGTTATCTGGAAATCTCCGCTAATCCCGGGCGACCCGATTGTGTGGCGTAAAAACCTCTCCGAAAGCACCAAGGACAAGGTGTACGACTTCTTCATGAACTACGGCAAAACGCCGGAAGAGAAGGCGGTTCTGGCGAAGCTGGGCTGGGCTCCATTCCGCGCATCCAGCGACCTGCAGCTGGTGCCAATTCGCCAGCTGGCGCTGTTTAAAGAGATGCAGGGCGTGAAGGACAACAAAGGTCTGAAGGACGAAGAGAAGACCAGCAAAGTGTCTGAGATTCAGGCGAAGCTGGAAGATCTTGACCGTCTGACCGCCGCGCTCGGTGCGATGACCAGCGTGAATAAAGCAGTGCAGTAACTCAGGTTCCCTCTCCCACAGGGAGAGGGAGAACAGATAAAGGAACACACATGCAAACCATCACTGTCCCACCGCCGAAGCGCAGCTGGTTCTCGCTATTAAGCTGGGCCATCCTGCTGGCGGTACTTGTTATCTCCTGGAAGGGTGCAGAAATGGATCCACTGCTGCTCTTCAAAGATTCCGGCAACATGGCGACCTTCGCCGCCGATTTCTTCCCGCCAGACTTCAGCCAGTGGCAGGACTACCTTGGCGAAATGGCAACCACCCTGCAAATTGCCGTCTGGGGCACCGCCCTTGCCGTCATTCTCTCCATTCCGTTTGGTCTGATGAGCGCCGAAAACATCGTGCCGTGGTGGATTTACCAGCCGATGCGCCGCCTGATGGACGCCTGCCGGGCCATCAACGAAATGGTGTTTGCGATGCTGTTTGTGGTCGCCGTTGGCCTTGGTCCCTTCGCGGGCGTAATGGCACTGTTCATTCACACCACCGGCGTGCTCTCCAAGCTGCTTTCTGAGGCGGTCGAAGCCATCGAGCCCGGACCGGTCGAAGGTATTCGCGCCACCGGTGCCAACAAAATCGAAGAGATCCTCTACGGCGTACTGCCGCAGGTGATGCCACTGCTGATCTCCTACTCACTGTACCGCTTTGAGTCCAACGTCCGCTCCGCCACCGTTGTTGGCATGGTCGGCGCAGGCGGTATTGGCGTCACCCTGTGGGAAGCCATTCGCGGTTTCCAGTTCCAGCAAACCTGCGCCCTGATGGTGCTCATCATCATTACCGTCAGCCTGCTGGATTTCCTCTCTCAACGTTTGCGTAAGCACTTCATCTGAGATAGCGAGGCTTTGATTGATATGCACTTATCCAGACATCCGACCAGTTACCCAACCCGCTGGCAAGAGATTGCAGCCAGGCTCGAGGTGGAACTGCGCACGCATTACCGTTGCGGAGATTACCTGCCTGCCGAACAACAGCTTGCCGACCGCTATGAAGTGAACCGCCACACCCTGCGTCGCGCCATTGATCAGCTGGTCGAACGCGGCTGGGTGCAGCGCCGTCAGGGTGTTGGCGTGCTGGTGCTGATGCGCCCGTTCGATTATCCGCTCAACGCGCAGGCACGCTTTAGCCAGAATCTGCTTGATCAGGGCAGCCACCCCACCAGCGAAAAACTGCTGTCGGTGCTGCGCCCGGCCTCCAGTCACGTGGCAGATGCAATGGGTATTCAGAAGGGTGACAACGTCATCCACCTGCGTACCCTGCGCCGGGTCAACGGTGTGGCAGTGTGTCAGATAGACCACTACTTCGCCGACCTGACGCTCTGGCCGGTGCTGCAAAACTTCTCCAGCGGTTCGCTGCATGACTTCCTGCGTGACGCCACGGGCATTGCGCTCAAACGCACCCAGACGCGCATCAGCGCCCGCCGCGCGCAGGCCAAAGAGAGCAACGTGCTGGAGATCCCCAACATGGCTCCGCTGCTCTGCGTGCGCACCCTTAACCACCGTGACGGTGAGATCAACGCGACGGAATACTCCGTCAGCCTGACCCGCGCCGACATGATTGAATTCACTATGGAGCACTGAATGCACTTCGACACCTCCACACGTCAGCGCTGGATGCGCGTGCTCGCTCACAGCCAGCCAGCCGCACTCTCTGGCCGTATGAACGCACTCAGCCTGATACCCGATTACGAAACCCTCCGCGCACCGGAAATTGGCCTGGTACAAATCCAGGCACGCATGGGCGGCACGGGCGAGCGCTTCTTCGCCGGTGACGCCACATTAACACGCGCCGTGATCCGCCTGAGTAGCGGCACGCTGGGTTACAGCTACGTGCTAGGGCGCGATAAACAACACGCCGAGCGCTGTGCTGTGGTCGACGCCCTGTTGCAGGAACAACCCCATTTCCAGACCCTGATGGAAACCCTCATTGCCCCGCTGGAAGCTGACCGCGTTGCCCGTATTGCCGCACGTCAGGCCGAAGTGAACACCAGCCGGGTCGACTTCTTTACGCTCGTTCGCGGAGACAACGCATGACGCTTCAACCTGCTTTTACCCTGGCCGTCCAGGATGCCCAACAGAGTTTCCGTCGCCTGCTGAAAGCCATGAGCGAGCCAGGTGTGATCGTCTCGCTGCATCAGCTCTCCCAGGGCTGGCTGCCGCTGAACCTCGCCACCACCAGCGTGCTGCTGACTCTGGCCGACAACGACACCCCAGTGTGGCTCTCAGGCGCGCTGTCGAATGATATCGCCAGCCAGAACCTGCGTTTTCATACCAACGCCCCACTGGTTGAACAGCCCCGGCAGGCGGTATTTGCCGTGGCCGACGAACAAATCAGCCACGAGCAGCTCAACGCCCTGAGCGAAGGCACGGCTGTCGCCCCGGAAACCAGCGCCACGCTGATTTTGCAGGTATCCAGCCTGAGCGGTGGTCGCATGCTGCGCCTGACGGGTGCGGGTATCGCCGACGAGCGCATGGTCGCACCACAGCTACCGGAGTGCATCATTCATGAACTGACTGAACGCCCGCACCCGTTCCCGCTCGGTATCGACCTGATCCTGACCTGCGGCGAACGCCTGCTGGCTATTCCGCGAACCACCCATGTGGAGGTGTGCTGATGTACGTTGCCGTCAAAGGGGGCGAGAAGGCGATTGCCGCCGCCCACAGGTTGCAGGAGCACAGACGACGGGGCGATGACCAGCTTCCCGAGCTGAGCGTCGCCCAGATTGAGCAGCAATTAAATCTGGCCGTCGACCGGGTGATGACCGAAGGAGGCATCGCCGATCGCGAGCTGGCGGCGCTGGCGCTGAAGCAGGCCAGCGGCGATAACGTCGAAGCTATCTTCCTGCTGCGTGCCTACCGCACGACGCTTGCCAGACTGGCAGTGAGCGAGCCGGTGAACACGGCTGAAATGCGTCTGGAACGCCGCATCTCCGCGGTGTACAAAGATCTCCCCGGCGGCCAGCTGCTTGGCCCCACCTACGACTATACCCATCGTCTGCTGGACTTCACCCTGCTGGCAAACGGTGAAACGTCGTCACTCACCGCCTCCGACGCCGCCCAGGAACCGTCCCCGCACGTCTTTAGCCTGCTGGCGAAACAGGGGCTGGCGAAAGCGGAAGAGGACTCAGGTGCTCAGCCTGATGACATCACCCGCACCCCACCGGTCTATCCGTGCTCACGCTCTTCACGCCTGCAACAGCTGATGCGTGGCGATGAGGGCTACCTGCTGGCGCTGGCCTACTCCACCCAGCGTGGCTACGGGCGCAATCACCCGTTTGCGGCAGAAATTCGCAGCGGCTCTATCGATGTCGAAATTGTGCCGGAAGAGCTAGGTTTTGCGGTAAACGTCGGCGAACTGCTGATGACCGAGTGCGAAATGGTCAACGGTTTTGTCGCACCCGAAGAGAGCGATCCGCACTTCACCCGCGGCTACGGGCTGGTGTTCGGCCTTGGCGAACGCAAAGCGATGGCGATGGCGCTGGTTGACCGCGCCCTGCAGGCACCGGACTACGGCGAGCATATCTCCGGCCCGGCGCAGGACGAAGAGTTTGTGCTGGCTCATGCGGATAACGTTGAAGCCGCAGGTTTTGTCTCGCACCTCAAACTGCCGCACTACGTCGATTTCCAGGCCGAACTGGAACTGCTGAAACGCCTGCAACGGGAGCGCACCCATGGCTAACTTAAGCGGCTACAACTTTGCTTATCTGGATGAGCAAACCAAACGCATGATCCGTCGCGCCATCCTGAAGGCGGTCGCCATTCCGGGCTACCAGGTACCGTTCGGTGGCCGTGAAATGCCGATGCCTTACGGCTGGGGTACGGGTGGTATTCAGCTCACCGCCAGCGTGATTGGCGAAGCAGACGTGCTGAAGGTCATCGACCAGGGCGCTGATGACACCACCAACGCGGTGTCGATCCGCAACTTCTTTACGCGCGTGACGGGCGTCAACACCACTGAAAAAACCGAAGACGCAACGCTGATCCAGACCCGCCACCGCATTCCGGAAACGCCGCTCACCGAAGATCAGATTTTGATTTTCCAGGTGCCGATCCCGGAGCCACTGCGCTTTATCGAGCCACGCGAAACCGAAACCCGCACCATGCACGCGCTGGAAGAGTACGGCGTGATGCAGGTGAAACTGTACGAGGATATCGCCCGCTTCGGCCATATCGCCACCACTTACGCCTACCCGGTGAAGGTCAACGGTCGCTACGTGATGGACCCATCGCCGATCCCAAAATTCGATAACCCGAAGATGGACATGATGCCCGCCCTGCAGCTGTTTGGGGCCGGGCGCGAAAAGCGCATCTATGCCGTACCGCCTTACACCCGCGTGGAGAGTCTCGATTTCGATGACCATCCGTTTACGGTGCAGGAGTGGGACGAACCGTGTGCCATCTGCGGCTCGAAGCACAGCTATCTGGATGAAGTGGTGCTGGATGACACGGGCAAACGGATGTTTGTCTGCTCCGACACCGATTACTGCCGCCAACAGAGCGAGGCGAACGGCCAATGAAACCGCTGCTTTCGGTCAACAATCTGACCCATCTTTATGCGCCTGGCAAAGGCTTCAGCGACGTCTCGTTCGAGCTGTGGCCCGGCGAAGTGCTCGGGATTGTCGGCGAGTCCGGTTCCGGCAAAACCACCCTGCTGAAGTCTATCTCCGCGCGCCTGACGCCGCACAACGGTGACATTTTATATGAAGGCCAGTCGCTGTATGGCATGAGTGAAGCCGAGCGCCGCCGCCTGCTGCGCACCGAGTGGGGCGTGGTACATCAGCACCCAATGGACGGCCTGCGCCGCCAGGTTTCTGCGGGGGGCAACATCGGCGAGCGGCTGATGGCGACCGGCGCACGTCACTACGGCAATATTCGCGCCACCGCGCAGCACTGGCTTGAAGAGGTGGAGATCCCCGCCTCACGCATCGACGACCTGCCAACCACCTTTTCCGGTGGCATGCAGCAGCGCCTGCAGATCGCCCGCAACCTGGTCACCCATCCGAAGCTGGTGTTTATGGATGAACCCACCGGAGGGCTGGATGTGTCCGTTCAGGCGCGCCTGCTCGATCTCCTGCGTGGCCTGGTGGTAGAGCTGAACCTCGCGGTGGTGATTGTCACCCACGATCTGGGCGTTGCGCGCCTGCTGGCAGACCGCCTGCTGGTCATGAAGCAGGGTCAGGTGGTGGAAAGTGGGCTAACCGACCGCGTGCTCGACGACCCGCACCATCCGTACACCCAACTGCTGGTGTCATCGGTATTGCAGAACTAAGAGGCCAACATGATCCGCGTAGAAAACGTGAGTAAAACCTTTGTGCTCCACCAGCAAAACGGTGTGCGCCTGCCGGTACTGCAAAATGCCTCTCTGGAGGTCAGCAATGGCGAATGTGTGGTGCTACACGGCCACTCCGGCAGCGGAAAATCAACATTGTTGCGCTCCCTGTACGCCAACTATCTGCCGGATGAAGGCCATATTCATATTCGCCACAGCGATGAGTGGGTGGATCTGGTGCAAGCCCCGGCACGCAAGGTGCTGGAAGTCCGCCGTTCAACGATCGGCTGGGTGAGCCAGTTTCTGCGGGTGATCCCCAGGATCTCCGCGCTGGACGTTGTGATGCAGCCGCTACTGGATCTGGGAGTGCCGCGTGAAACCTGCGCCGCCAAAGCTGCGGGCCTGCTGACGCGCCTCAACGTGCCGGAACGCCTGTGGCATCTCGCCCCTTCTACTTTTTCCGGTGGTGAACAGCAGCGCGTGAACATTGCACGCGGGTTTATCGTCGATTACCCGATTTTACTGCTCGATGAACCTACCGCCTCGCTGGACAGCAAGAACAGTGCAGCAGTGGTTGAACTGATCGAACAGGCCAAAGCACGCGGCGCGGCGATCGTGGGGATCTTCCACGACGAAACCGTGCGTTCGCGCGTGGCAGACAGACTGCACCCGATGGGGACCAACGCATGATTATCAATAACGTAAAACTGGTGCTGGAAAATGAGGTGGTGGACGGCTCGATTGAGATCCAGGATGGCGTGATCCGTGCGTTTGCCGAAACCCAGAGCCGCTCACCCGAAGCGATGGACGGCGAAGGCGGCTGGCTACTGCCAGGGCTTATCGAGCTGCATACCGATAATCTGGATAAATTTTTCACCCCGCGCCCGAAGGTAGACTGGCCCGCCCATTCGGCAATGAGCAGCCACGACGCGCTGATGGTTGCCAGCGGCATCACCACCGTACTGGACGCGGTGGCGATTGGTGATGTACGCGACGGTGGCGATCGTCTGGAAAACCTGGAAAAGATGATCAACGCCGTGGAAGAGACGCAAAAGCGCGGCCTCAACCGCGCCGAGCACCGCCTGCATCTGCGCTGCGAACTGCCGCACCACACTACCCTGCCGCTGTTTGAAAAACTGGTTGGCCGCGAGCCGGTCTCACTGGTGTCGCTGATGGATCACTCTCCGGGGCAGCGCCAGTTCGCCAATATTGAGAAGTATCGTGAATACTATCAGGGCAAATATTCCCTTTCTGATGAAGAGATGGCCCGTTATGAAGAAGAGCAACTCGCACTGGCAGCGCAGTGGTCGCAACCAAACCGCCTCTCCATTGCCGCTCTGTGCCGGGATCGCAATATTGCGCTAGCCAGCCATGACGACGCCACACACGATCATGTGCTCGAATCTCATCAGCTTGGCAGCGTGATCGCCGAATTTCCCACCACATTCGAAGCAGCGGAAGCCTCACGCAAACACGGCATGAACGTGCTGATGGGCGCACCGAATATCGTGCGCGGCGGCTCGCACTCCGGCAACGTGGCGGCAAGCCAGCTCGCATCACTCGGCCTGCTGGATATTCTCTCCTCCGACTACTACCCCGCCAGCCTGCTGGACGCGGCCTTCCGGGTAGCAGATGACGAACACAACCCCTTCACGCTACCGCAGGCGATCCGTCTGGTGACGAAAAACCCGGCAACGGCGCTCAATCTTCACGATCGCGGTGAAATTGCCGAAGGTAAACGGGCGGATCTGGTGCTGGCCCACCGTAAAGGCGAGCACATCCATATCGACCACGTCTGGCGTCAGGGAAAAAGGGTGTTTTGATGGGAAGACTCATCTGGTTAATGGGGCCATCAGGTTCCGGCAAGGACAGCCTGCTGTCGGCATTACGCCAGCGGGAACATCCACAGCTACTGGTAGCGCACCGCTACATTACCCGCGCGGCGAACGCCGGGAGTGAAAACCATATTGCCCTGAGCGAGCAGGAGTTTTTTACCCGCGCCGGGCAAAATCTGCTGGCGCTGAGCTGGCACGCCAACGGTTATTACTACGGCATCGGCATTGAGATCGACCTGTGGCTGCACGCGGGTTTTGATGTGCTGGTCAACGGCTCACGGGCGCACCTTCAACAGGCTCGCGCCCGCTATGAAGCGGCGCTGCTGCCGGTCTGTCTGCAGGTGTCACCGGATATCCTGCGTAGCCGGTTGCAAAGCCGGGGACGCGAATCGGCTCGCGAGATAGACCAGCGGCTGGAACGTGCGGCGCGCTATACCCCATCGCAATGCCATATCCTCAATAACGACGGAAGTTTGCTACAGTCAGTCGATAACTTTTTATCGCTTATCCGTCAGAAGGAGAAACAACATGCCTGACTGCCAGCTTCGCCCCGCCACCGCCGTTGACGCGCAGATCGTCTATGCCCTGATCTGCGAGCTTAAGCAGGCTAAGTTCGATAACCAGGCATTTCACGCCGGGTTTCTTGCCAATCTTCAGGATCACAGCATGCACTATCAGCTGGCTGAACTGGACGGGCAGGTCGTCGGCATGATTGGCCTGCATATGCAGTTTCATCTGCACCATGCCCGATGGATCGGTGAGATCCAGGAGCTGGTGGTGATGCCACAGGCGCGCGGGTTAAAAGTGGGGAGCCAGTTGCTGTCCTGGGCGGAAGACGTGGCACGCCAGGCGGGGGCAGAGCTGACGGAGCTATCCACCAGCGTCAGGCGTGTAGACGCCCACCGTTTCTATGTTCGTGAAGGGTATACGCAGAGCCATTTTCGATTCACCAAACCGCTGTAGAGGTGTGCGATGAGTCTGACTATCACATTAACCGGCACCGGTGGTGCCCAACTGGTGCCGGTATTTGGCTGCGATTGCGCGGCGTGTCGCCGGGCACGTTTGCAGGAAGCATATCGCCGCCGTCCCTGCAGTGCGGTGGTCAAATTCAACGATGCGGTCACGTTGCTGGACGCGGGCATTCCGCACCTGATGGACGACTGGCCAGCGGGCAGTTTCCGGCAGTTTTTGCTCACCCACTATCATATGGATCACGTTCAGGGGCTATTCCCCCTGCGCTGGGGTGTGGGGGCAACCATTCCGGTATACGGCCCGCCGGACGAAGCGGGCTGTGATGACTTATTCAAACATCCGGGGCTTCTGGATTTTAGCCACACGCCAGAGCCATTTGTGGTGTTTGAGCTACAGGGGCTACGGGTCACACCGCTGCCGCTGAACCATTCGAAACCCACGTTCGGCTATCTGCTGGAATCTTCCCACAGCCGTGTGGCGTGGCTTTCTGATACCGCTGGCCTGCCGGAGAAAACGATGAAGTTTCTGCTCAACAACCCACCACAGGCAATGATTATTGACTGCAGCCATGAGCCACGAGCGGAGACACCGCGTAATCATTGTGATTTAAATACGGTCATTGCGTTAAACGAGGTGATTGGCTGCCCGCAGGTGATCCTGACCCATATCAGCCATCAGTTTGACGTGTGGATGATGGATAATTCACTGCCGGACGGGTTTGAAGCAGGGTATGACGGCATGGTGTTAGTGCTGGATTAGGTTTTCTCCCTCTCCTGTGGGAGAGGGCTGGAGGACAACAGGCCGCACTTATCCCCGATCGTAATCATCTTCCAGGCGCCGCTCATCCTCTTCTAACCGACGCCGATCGTCATCCAGCTGGCGCTGGCGCTCATCTAAACGCTGACGTCGGTCTTCAAGCTGTCTGCGACGGTCATCGTACCGTCGATTGTCGGACTGACTACTGCGACTGTAACCGTCATTGCCATCATCGTTGCTGCGACTGCTGCTGGGGTTATAGGCATCGTTGATCGCCTGCTGAATGTTACCAATAGCATCATCAACAATATCGGCATGAGCCAGCTGGCTGGTTAATGACAGCAGACCAAATAACAGGGCGGTAGAGCAACGTTTCATAAGGCCAGACTCGCAGGTGGACTGGCTTTAAGGTAATAAACGGCAGGCGACAGAGGTAGCAGAGGAATCTCAAATTATCATCACTTTTCGCAGCGCCTGCGCCAGCTGTACACGGGTAAAAGGTTTACGCAGTAATGCCACGTCCGGCAGCTGTGGGTTATGCGCTGGCCGTAAATCCTGGCCGCTGATCAACAATACCGGTAACTGAGGGAAGTGGCTGCGCACATGGTTAATCACCTCGGCACCGCTCAGGTTGCCGGGCAGCATCAGGTCACTGATAAATATGCCGATATCCGGCGACGCCTCCAGCATCCTCAGCGCCTGTTCACCGTTGTCCGTTTCAAGCGTCAGATAGCCCAGGTGATGCAGCTGCTCGCACAGGGTCTGACGAACATCGGCTTCATCCTCCAGCACCAGAACCAGCCGTTCGCTTTCACCGGATGTCGTGGCATCGGGTATTTCATCGTCAGAAATGGCAGGCAGTGTCGAGCGCGGAAGCTGGAGGCGCACGGTCGTCCCCTGCCCCGGTGCGCTTTCAATTTCGACACGACCGCCGGACTGACGCACAAAACCGTAGACCATCGACAAGCCTAATCCACTGCCGCTGCCGGTCTGCTTGGTCGTAAAGAACGGCTCAAAGACCTGTGATTTCACCTCCTGCGACATCCCGCTGCCGCGGTCAATGACCTCCAGTGCCACCATATCCTGTCTGCGCCCGTCGCTACGGGTCACACGCTGATTCCAGGTACGGATCTTAATCACCCCGCTTTGCCCTTCCATCGCGTCGCGGGCGTTCATCACCAGGTTAATAATGGCGTTCTCCAGCTGGCTCACATCTATCCACGCGGGCCACGCCGGGGATTGTGCCTCAATCTCCAGCGTGAGAGTGGCAGGCAACGAGTGGCACATCAGTTCGCTGAGATTTTCCAGTAGCGGTTTCATCTCCACCGCATGTGGGGTCAGGGATTGTTTGCGGGAAAAGGCCAGCAGACGCTGGGTCAGCAGTGCGCCACGTTCCGCCGCCTTAAGCGCGCGGGTAATGCGTGGGGCGTCATGTGAGGTGGGATCGGTCAGCTCCAGGCTGCCGATAATCACCGCCAGCAGGTTGTTAAAGTCATGTGCCAGTCCTCCCGTCAGTTGCCCGACGGCCTTCATCTTCTGGCTATGCAGGAGTGCTTCTTCCAGCCCCTGACGCTCGATGCGGTCAATCTCCATCTGTGAGGTTTTTTCTTTCAGCAACCGCGTGGTGTGCTCAAGCGAGGCAGTATTGCGGGCAAAAACGTTAAACGCGCGCGCCAGTTCCCCCAGCTCGTCACGCCGCTGCAGCGCAGGCACCGAAACATCCTGCTCTCCGTGGGCAAGACGCGACATCGCCCGGGAAATAGCGGTCAGGTTGGAGCCCAGGTTGCGGTAAATATACCAGCAGGCGCACCCGGTAATGATCAGCGCCAGTACGGCAAACACGCTGATAAACACGCTAATGGAGCGCAACTCCTGATGACTCTGGGCGGTACGCAGCGTGGAGGCCTGCGCCACCTGCTCCACGTACTGATTGATATCGCTGTTTAATATCGCCACCAGCGCCTTGATGTGGAACATATACCAGCTGATCGACAGATCGCTCTCTTCCAGTTGCTTTGACAACGGAGCCAGTTTACGTAATTCGTCGTTAAAATCAGGCAGCACCAGGTTCACCACCGGCAGGCTCGCGCTGCGGGGCAACGTCGCCGTCACGGTATCCAGTTGCTGTACCGTGGCGCGTGGGGCAGGGGTTTCAATGGCGGCGATGAGTAGCCTGTCCATTTCCGCGAGCTGTTGCGCATCCGGTACGTTGCTGCCGTAACGACGGTTAATATCCTGCAAATGGCGCAGATAACTCTGGCTCTGATAAAGCGCGCTGAGCAGCGCGTTACGCTCCAGATGACGGCGCTGCCCGCGCTCCAGCATACCTGTCACACTTTGCTGTAATTCATTACTACGTTGAATGATTCGCGCCACCAGTACCGGCTCCTGCTGCGCCAGTGGTGCATCGGCGAGCTGTTCCAGCGAGTGGCGCAGTGCCGTTTGTGTTTGTTTCAGCCTGTCGGCTTCACTTTTGTATTCCAGCGCCCCCACCACCTGCGAGAGCCGCACCGCCGCGGTCGCCACGTTGGCGGTGTCACGCGCGAGGTTCATGCTGCCGGTCATGTCATTCAGCGTTTGCTGCTGCACCTGCTCCTGGATCTGGCTGGCATGACGAAAGCCGAGCACTGCCACACCGCTGACCATCAGCGTCACTGCCACCACCAGCAGATTAAAAATCAGCAGGCGGCCACGGGCGCTGGCGAAGAACGGGGGTCGGCGTGATGACATGTTGGCTCCGTAACTGTGATCCACATTAACTATTTATAACTATGACAAATATGAACGGCTTCTGACATTTTGCATTTACTCACCTGTGATGAAGTGCAGATATCGACATTCACAGGAGATCCGCCATGAGCAGAACCCCGGTACTCGAGATGCGCAATATTGCCAAGACGTTTGGCAATTTCCACGCGCTCAAGGGTGTGGATTTGACGGTCTTTCCCGGTGAGATCCACGCGCTGATGGGGGAAAACGGCGCGGGGAAAAGCACGCTGATGAAAATCCTCGCGGGGGCATACACCGCCACCCGCGGCGAGATCCTGATCGACGGTCAGCCGTTTCACATTAAAGGGCCAAAAGATGCCCTGGCCGCAGGCATTACCCTGATTTATCAGGAGATGCAGCTTGCACCCAACCTGACCGTTGCTGAAAACATCTTCCTCGGTAGCGAACTGTCGCGCGGTGGAATGGTGCAGCGTAAAGAGATGGCGACTCAGGCCCAGGCGGTGATTGACCGTCTTGGCGCACACTTCAAAGCCACCGACCTGGTGATGAAACTGACTATCGCCGAGCAACAGCAGGTGGAAATTGCCCGCGCACTGCACCGCAACAGCCGCATTCTGGTGATGGATGAACCGACCGCTGCCCTCTCTTCGCGTGAAACCCATCGCCTGTTTGAACTGATTTTGCGCCTGCGTGATGAAGGAATGGCGATCATTTATATCAGCCACCGTATGGCAGAAGTGTACGAACTCTCTGACCGCGTCAGCGTCCTGCGCGACGGGCAATATGTTGGCAGCCTGACGCGCGACAAGCTGAATGCGTCTGAGCTGGTGAAGATGATGGTTGGCCGTCCGTTAAGCGACCTGTTCAACAAAGAGCGCGATATCCCGCTCGGTAGCCCGCGTCTCAACGTCCATCACCTCACCGACGGCAAAAAAGTGCAGCCCTGCAGTCTGCAGGTGCGTTCCGGCGAAATTGTTGGCCTCGCGGGGCTGGTCGGTGCCGGACGTTCCGAACTGGCGCAGCTGATTTTCGGCGCACGTAAGGCCACCGGGGGAATGATTGAAGTGGACGGTGAACCGGTGGTGATCCACTCCCCACGCGCAGCAATCGAAAACGGCATCGGTTTTCTGACTGAGAACCGCAAAGAACAGGGGCTGTTCCTGGAGCTGGCGGCACAGGAGAACATCACGATGGCAACGCTGGAACGTGATGCCACCTTTGGCATGCTTAACCGTAAAAAAGCACAGTCCATTTCTGATGAGGCCATCGCCCTGCTCAACATCCGCGTCCCCCATTCACTGGTGCGCGCGGGCGGGTTATCCGGCGGCAACCAGCAAAAATTACTCATCTCCCGCTGGGTGGCGATTGGCCCGCGCATCCTGATTCTGGACGAACCGACGCGCGGCGTGGACGTCGGCGCAAAAAGCGAGATCTACCGCATCATGAATCAGATGGCGCATAAAGGGGTGGCGATTTTAATGATCTCCAGCGAGCTGCCAGAAGTGGTGGGCATGAGCGACCGGGTCTACGTGATGCAGGAAGGTAGCATCGCGGGTGAACTGCACGGGCGCGACATCTCCCAGGAAAACATTATGACGCTGGCAACCGGCGTGAACGACTCTCATCATCAGGCGGTGTAATTATGACAAACCCAACCCATCCGCAGCAGGTAGCGAAATCGACCTCCGCCAAAAAAGTGCTGATGAGCGATCTGATGCAAACGGTCGGTATTTTGCCAATTCTTATCCTGATCGTGGCGGTATTTGGCTTTATTGCCCCCAACTTTTTTACCGAGAGCAACCTGCTCAACATCACCCGTCAGGCGTCGATCAACATCGTGCTGGCGGCAGGGATGACCTTCATCATTCTGACCGGTGGGATTGACCTCTCCGTCGGCTCGATTCTGGGTACCACGGCGGTGGCGGCAATGGTCGTATCGCTGATACCCGAATTCGCCATGCTCTCCATTCCGGCGGCGCTGATGCTCGGCCTGGTACTGGGGCTGTTCAACGGCGCGCTGGTGGCCTTTGCCGGACTGCCGCCGTTTATCGTCACGCTCGGTACCTATACCGCCCTGCGCGGTGCGGCGTACCTGCTGGCAGACGGCACAACGGTGATTAACTCGAACATCAACTTCGAGTGGATAGGCAATAACTATCTCGGCCCGGTTCCGTGGCTGGTGGTCATTGCTCTGGCGGTCATTGCGCTGTGCTGGTTCATCCTGCGCCGCACCACGCTGGGTGTGCACATCTACGCGGTGGGCGGCAACATGCAGGCGGCACGCTTAACAGGTATCAAGGTCTGGCTGGTACTGCTGTTCGTGTACGGCATGAGCGGCCTGCTCTCGGGCTTAGGCGGGGTGATGAGCGCGTCACGACTCTACAGTGCCAACGGCAACCTGGGCATGGGCTACGAACTGGATGCCATTGCGGCGGTGATCCTCGGCGGTACCAGCTTTGTCGGCGGGATCGGCACGATCACCGGCACGCTGGTAGGCGCATTGATCATCGCCACCCTTAACAACGGCATGACGCTGATGGGCGTCTCTTACTTCTGGCAACTGGTGATCAAAGGGGCGGTGATCATCATTGCGGTGCTGATCGACAAATACCGTACCCGACACCATCAAAGTGCATAACAGCAACATCTTACTTCGAGGAATACAGCATGAGATTGAAGCCATTAGTGACCGCGCTCTGTGCTGGCGCGCTGCTTGCCGCAACGCCATTTGCGCAGGCGAAAGATCTGAAGTCCATCGGCGTCACGGTGGGTGACCTTGCCAACCCGTTCTTCGTGCAGATCACCAAAGGTGCCGAGCTGGAAGCGCGCAAACTGGCGGGCGATAACGTCAAAGTGACGCTGGTTTCCAGTGGTTACGATCTGGGCCAGCAGGTGGCGCAGATCGACAACTTTATTGCCGCCAAAGTGGACATGATCATTCTCAATGCCGCAGATTCAAAAGGGATCGGCCCGGCAGTTAAGCGCGCAAAAGACGCCGGGATCGTGGTGGTGGCGGTTGACGTGGCAGCAGAAGGGGCAGACGCCACCATCACCTCCGATAACACCCAGGCAGGGGAAATGGCCTGTAAATACATTACCGACCGCCTGAACGGTAAAGGCAACGTCGTGATCATCAACGGACCACCGGTGTCTGCGGTGCAAAACCGCGTAGAAGGCTGTCAGACAGAATTCAAAAAGCATCCTGGTATCAAAGTGCTTTCTGACAATCAGAACGCCAAAGGCAGCCGTGAAGGTGGTCTGGAGGTGATGACTTCACTGCTGGCGGCCAATCCGAAGATCGACGGCGTGTTCGCGATTAACGATCCCACGGCGATCGGGGCCGATCTGGCGGCCAAACAGGCACAGCGTAGCGAATTCTTTATCGTCGGTGTGGATGGTTCACCGGATGGTGAAGAGGCGCTGAAGCGGGAAAATTCCCTGTTTGTGGCAACTCCGGCACAAGATCCGCAGGTAATGGCGGCAAAAGCGGTAGAGATCGGCTATGACATTCTACAGGGCAAACCTGCCCCGAAAGCGCCAGTGCTGATCCCGGTGACGATGATCGATAAAAAGAACGTCGGCTCTTATAAGGGATGGACGGTGAAGTAATCCTTTTCCCTCTCCCTCCGGGAGAGGGCGTTTACGAGGAGTCCCCATGAAACGCTCCGACATCAACGAAATCCTCGGCCATACACGGCAATTTTTTTCCATGCACGACGTGCATCTCCCGTCGTTTGCCAGCTTCCCACCAACGAAATGGCAGCAGCTCGACCAAAGTGCCTGGCGGGAAGTGTTCGACCTCAAACTCGGCTGGGACGTAACCGCCTTTGGTGGCAACAACTTTGTCGCGCAGGGGTTAACGTTGTTTACCCTGCGAAACGGTTCTCCCAACGGCATACCTTATGAAAAATGCTATGCCGAAAAAATCATGCACGTACGCGATGGTCAGGTGACACCCATGCATTTTCACTGGCGTAAGCGGGAAGACATCATCAACCGTGGCGGCGGGAATCTGATTATTGAGTTATGGAATGCCGGGGTGCATGAAGAGACCGAAAACACCGACGTCACGGTCGTGATCGACGGCTGCCGTCAGACCCATACGCCCGGCAGCCAGCTGCGCCTCACACCAGGGGAAAGTATCTGCCTGACGCCCGGCCTGTACCACAGTTTCTGGGGCGAACGCGGCTTTGGTGACGTCCTGGTGGGAGAAGTGTCGTCAGTAAATGACGACGATCACGACAACCACTTTTTACAGGCCATTGACCGCTATAACACTATTGAAGAAGACGAACCGGCGGTGCTGGTGTTGTGCAACGAGTACAACCTGTTTCGGATATAAGGAGTGAATGATGCCATTGATTTCTCTTGCCGACGGTCTTGAGCACGCCAGAGAACATCGCTACGCGCTGGGGGCGTTTAACGTTCTTGACTCTCATTTTCTGCGCGCGCTGTTTGCCGCGGCGAAGCAGGAACGCTCGCCTTTTATCATCAACATTGCAGAGGTGCATTTTAAGTACGTCTCCCTGGATTCACTGGTCGAAACCATCAAATTTGAAGCCGCCCGACACGATATTCCCGTGGTCCTTAATCTCGACCACGGGCTGCATTTTGAGGCCGTGGTGCGCGCACTGCGTTTAGGGTTTAGCTCTGTGATGTTCGATGGCTCTGCATTAAGCTACGAGGAAAATATTCGTCAGACGCGCGAAGTGGTGAAGATGTGCCATGCGGTTGGCGTGTCGGTGGAAGCGGAGCTGGGTGCCGTGGGTGGCGATGAAGGCGGTGCGCTCTATGGTCATGCCGATGAAGCGTTTTTCACTGACCCTCAGCTGGCGCGAGAGTTTGTCGATTTGACCGGCATCGATGCACTGGCGGTCGCCATCGGCAATGCGCACGGTAAATACAAAGGTGAGCCGAAACTCGATTTCCCACGCCTGGATGCCATTCGCCAGCAGACCGGCCTGCCGCTGGTGCTGCACGGCGGCTCCGGCATTAGCGATGAGGATTTCCACCGCGCCATTGAGCTGGGTATTCATAAAATCAATTTCTATACCGGTATGTCACAGGCCGCGCTGTCTGCCGTTGAGCAACGCATGGCAAAACGTCAGCCGTTGTATGATGAGTTTGCCGAGCTGTTGCTGGGTATTGAGGAGGCGATTGCCGATACGGTGGCCGGGCAGATGCGCATCTTCGGCAGCGCGGGGCAGGCATAATGGAACGTAAAGGGATTATCGCCGCAGGTAATATGCTGGTGGATCATGTCCACCAGATCGTGCAGTGGCCGGAGCGCGGCTGGCTGGCGGAGATTACCCACAGCGAACGCTCAACCGGCGGTGCGCCGTTGAATGTCCTGCTGACGCTGGCAAAAATGCATGTCGGCCTGCCATTACAGGCGGTAGGATTGATTGGCGTTGATGGCGACGGGGATTACATTCTGGCGATGCTTGACCAGTATCACGTTAACCGCCAGCGCGTGCAGCGTACCGACTTCGCGCCAACCTCCATGTCGCAGGTGATGACCGACCCCAGCGGACAGCGTACCTTTTTCCACTCGCCAGGAGCCAACCGTCTGCTGGATCTTCCCGCATTTGACCACCTTGACGGCTCAATGAAAATCTTCCACCTGGGGTATTTGCTGCTGCTCGACAGTCTGGATATGCCGGATGCCGAATTCGGCACTCGCAGTGCGCGACTGCTGGCGCAGATGCGTGACCAGGGATATGAAACCTCGCTCGATTTGGTCTCCCGCAAGGGTGATCCGCGCTATCAACCGCTGGTATTCCCTGCCCTGCGCCATCTCGATTATCTGGTGATTAACGAGCTTGAAGCCGGAGAGTTCAGCGGGCTGGAGATGCGCGATAGCAACGATATGCCGCACATTGCCCATATTGCTGAAGCCGCCTCGCAGCTTCTGGCTGCGGGTGTACGCCAGCGCGTGGTGATCCACTGTCCGGAAGGGGCATGGGGCGAAGCGCCGGGTGAAGCCGGACGCTGGATACCGTCCTGGATGCTGGAGCAGGAGGAAATTATCGGCAGCGTCGGAGCGGGCGATGCGTTTTGCGCAGGCTTTTTATACGGCTGCCATGGATCCCTGCCGCTGGCAGACAGTATTTATCTGGCACATGCCTGCGCACGAGCAAGCCTGCTGGCCGCCAATGCAATTGACGGCGCGAAAACACTGGCAGAACTGCAGGCGTATATCAAAGAGAATACTTAAGCGGCTTTCTCGCTGTGAGAGACATCAGTAGCAAAGACGTAGCCCAGCCCACGGATGGTTTTAATGAAGGCGGGTTGATGCGGGTTGGCCTCAATTTTCCGGCGCAGACGCATAATTAACACATCGATGGTGCGGTCGAAGACCTCGGCACTTTCACTGTGGGTCAATTCAAGCAACTGCTCGCGGCTGAGCACCCGACGGGCGTTTTGGGTCAGTGCCAGAAGCAGGCCATACTCGCCCTGGGTTAATGAGACGGTGTTACGCTGCGGATCGCTGAGCTCACAGCGGGTGGTATCCAGCGTCCAGCCGTTGAAGGCAATCCCCGCCACGCGCGGTGTCGCGGTTTCTGCCGCCAGCGCCCCGGTGCGACGCAGCACAGCCTTAACGCGGGCAACAACCACGCGCGGGTTGAACGGTTTACCGATGTAATCGTCGGCCCCCATCTCCAGCCCCACGACCACGTCCGATTCACTGCCCAGACCTGTCAGCATCACCACCGGTAGTTCCGGGCGTTGCTTTTGCAACTGTAGCAAGACCTGCAGACCGTTGATGTCCGGCAGCATCATGTCCAGTAACACGAGGGCAATCCCTGGCTCCTGTTGCACCAGACTCAGTGCGTCCCGGCCATTATGGCAGACAAGCACGGTAAAGACGTGCTCGCTGAGCACATCCTGCAGCAGTTCGCAGACTGCCGTATCGTCATCAACCACCAGAATCGCCGGTTTCATCGCATGCTTCCGTCAGGGAACTATATTAAGTCTGAACCATTCTGCCGCTCGCTCCAGCCAAATTGTTTTTTACGTGATGGAATTTCAACCCAGGTCACATCCACTGCCCTTTCGACACGTCAATTTTGACGATTGCCTGTTTTTCGTCAGCGTTTTGACCCGAAATTGGCCGTAAAGTCTGATGATACCCACACTAAAAACATGGCATAGAAGCTGCATAATGGGTGCGAAAGAGTTTATTAACTGGAGCAGACTGATGAAAAAAGTCGTCACGGTTTGCCCTTATTGTGCCTCAGGTTGCAAGATCCACCTGGTGGTCGATAACGGCAAAATCGTCCGGGCGGAGGCCGCACAGGGGAAAACCAATCAGGGCACGCTGTGCCTGAAAGGTTACTACGGCTGGGATTTTATTAACGATACCCAAATCCTCACCCCGCGCCTGAAAACCCCTATGATCCGCCGCGAGCGCGGTGGCAAGCTGGAAGCCGTCTCCTGGAGTGAGGCGCTGGACTACGTCGCCGCGCGCCTGAGCGCCATCAAAGCCAAGTATGGCCCGGATGCGATTCAAACCACCGGCTCCTCACGCGGTACGGGTAATGAAACCAACTATGTAATGCAAAAATTCGCGCGCGCCGTTATTGGTACCAATAACGTCGACTGCTGCGCTCGCGTCTGACACGGCCCATCGGTTGCAGGTCTGCACCAGTCGGTCGGTAACGGCGCAATGAGCAATGCAATCAACGAGATAGATAACACCGATCTCGTGTTTGTTTTCGGTTATAACCCGGCGGATTCTCACCCTATCGTCGCGAATCACGTTATTCGCGCCAAACAAAATGGGGCGAAAATCATCGTCTGCGATCCGCGTAAAATTGAAACTGCGCGCATTGCGGATATGCACATCGCATTGAAAAACGGTTCGAATATCGCGCTGTTGAATGCAATGGGGCACGTCATTATTGAGGAAAACCTGTACGACCAGGCGTTCGTCGCCACCCGTACGGAAGGGTTTGAAGAGTATCGGAAAATTGTTGAAGGCTACACGCCAGAATCGGTTGAAGCGATTACTGGGGTCAGCGCCCAGGAGATCCGCCAGGCAGCACGGATGTACGCGGGGGCGAAAACCGCCGCTATTCTGTGGGGCATGGGCGTAACCCAGTTCTATCAGGGTGTGGAAACCGTGCGTTCACTGACCAGCCTCGCCATGCTGACCGGTAATCTTGGTAAGGCACATGTCGGTGTTAACCCGGTTCGCGGTCAGAACAACGTGCAAGGTGCGTGTGATATGGGTGCGCTGCCGGATACCTATCCGGGCTATCAGTACGTCAAGTTCCCGGAGAATCGCGAGAAATTTGCGAAGGCCTGGGGCGTGGAGAGCCTGCCGGAACATACCGGATATCGCATCAGCGAGCTGCCGCACCGTGCGGCACATGGCGAGGTGCGTGCTGCCTACATTATGGGTGAAGATCCGCTGCAAACCGATGCCGAGCTGTCCGCAGTGCGCAAAGGGTTTGAGGATCTGGAGCTGGTGATTGTGCAGGATATCTTTATGACCAAAACGGCGGCAGCGGCGGATGTGATTTTACCGTCGACGTCCTGGGGTGAGCATGAAGGTGTCTATACGGCAGCAGACCGTGGCTTCCAGCGCTTCTTTAAAGCGGTCGAGCCGAAGTGGGATCTGAAAACGGACTGGCAGATCATCAGCGAAATCGCTACCCGCATGGGTTACCCGATGCACTACAACAACACCCAGGAGATCTGGGACGAGTTGCGAAATCTGTGTCCTGATTTCTTTGGTGCCACCTATGAAAAAATGGGTGAACTGGGGTACATCCAGTGGCCGTGCCGGGATGAGTCAGAAGCCGATCAGGGCACGTCGTATCTCTTCAAAGAGAAGTTCGACACGCCAAACGGGCTGGCGCAGTTCTTCACCTGCGACTGGGTCGCCCCCATCGATAAGCTCACCGACGAGTATCCGATGGTGCTCTCCACCGTACGTGAAGTAGGTCACTATTCCTGTCGTTCGATGACCGGCAACTGTGCCGCGCTGGCAGCGCTGGCGGATGAACCGGGCTACGCGCAGATCAACACCGCCGACGCGGAACGCCTCGGCATTGAAGATGAAGCGCTGGTGTGGGTAAACTCGCGTAAGGGCCGGATTATTACCCGTGCGCAGGTCAGCGATCGTCCAAACAAAGGGGCGGTCTATATGACCTACCAGTGGTGGATTGGTGCCTGTAACGAACTGGTGACGGAGAACTTAAGCCCGATAACCAAAACGCCGGAGTATAAATACTGTGCCGTACGCATAGAGCCGATTGTCGATCAACATGCTGCCGAGCAATATGTGATTGATGAATATAACAAGCTGAAAGCCCGACTGCGTGAAAGCGCAATGGGCTGAAGCCGTTAATTAATCGGTGAATAAATGGGGTGGCATATTCACCCCATTTTTATATCTGAATTAAATATAAATACTGTATATTTTTATTCCGGAAGGCATCTCGCAGAAATAATGTAATTTACGCAGAAAAGAATTACATCTTTGCATTTTAATTCAGAGAGATAAGATATGCGGCGGGTGCTTAAGACTTTCTGTCTTAAGCATTGTTGAGGGACAGAAAGTGGAAAGCCCCGGGAAATTTGCATTTACCCGAGGCTACCCCTCAACCCCAACAAGTTGAGAGTAGCCTCTTATTCTTTTTTTGACAAGGAGTAAAAGGCATGACGCCATTAAAAATTGCGTTAGGCATCGTCTCTATTATATGCCTGACCATCGTGATATTTTCCTTTATTAATCGCGGTAAGTTATGCGAACTCACAATAAAGGGTGAACATCAGGAGGTGGCGGCGAAATTAGCCTGCAATGCAGGCTAACCTCATCGGGCGGAACGACAGTTCCGCCCGGCTTGTAGGAGGCTGAGGTCTTAATGCACCCATTTTTTTCTTCCGCGACCGCGATTATACTGCGCGACATGTACTCAGATGATAAGTGTCCATGAAACATATTTTGGTGTTGTTGTTACTTTTTACGTCGCTTGCCCGTGCTGATGAGATCGGCAGCCAGTACAAGGAACAGGCCGAAGCGGGCGATGCCCGCGCCCAGTATTACCTGGCCGATACATACTTTAGCTCTGGAGACAGTAAACAGGCGTCACTGTGGGCGGAGAAAGCGGCAAAAGGGGGTGATGTCGATGCAATGGCATTACTGTCACAAATCCAGTTCACGCAGGGCGATTACCTGCATGCCAAAGCGCTGGCGCAACAGGCAACGATTGCGGGCAGCAAACGTGGTGCGATTATGTTGGCACGCGTGCTGGTAAACACTCAGGCGGGCAAAACTGACTATCCTCAGGCCATTAAACTGCTGCAAACCGCGACTGAAGATATTGATAACGACTCTGCGGTAGATGCGCAAATGCTGCTGGGGCTTATCTATGCCAACGGTGTTGAAGTCGCTCAGGACGACGTAAAGGCAGCCTCCTGGTTCCAGCGCAGTTCTTCCCTGTCACGTACGGGTTATGCGGAATACTGGGCGGGGATGCTGTTCCAGCAGGGTGAGAAAGGCTTTATTACGCCGAATAAACAGAAAGCGTTGTACTGGCTGAACCTGAGTTGTACCGAAGGGTTTGATACAGGGTGTGAGGAATTCGACACCCTGAGCGGTCAGTAAAAAAAGCCCGGTGGCGCTACCGGGCTTTTTTACATTACTGGTCAGCCGTCTTATCGAAACGCCCCAGCACGTCACGTTCATACGCCAGTGCTTTTTTGCGGTCGAATTTGTGTTCCCACTTGGCAATCACCAGCACCGCCAGCGCGTTACCCACCACGTTCAGCGCCGTACGCGCCATGTCGAGGATACGGTCGACACCGGCGATAAACGCCAGCCCTTCCAGCGGAATACCGACGCTGCCCAGCGTCGCCAGCAGCACCACGAAGGAGACCCCCGGCACACCTGCAATACCTTTAGAGGTCACCATCAGGGTCAGTACCAGCACGATTTCCTGCCACAGTGACAGATCAATGCCGTACAGCTGGGCAATAAAGATGGCCGCAATACTCTGGTACAGCGTCGAACCATCGAGGTTAAAGGAGTAGCCGGTCGGCACCACGAAGCTGGTGATCGACGCGGGCGCACCGTAGGCCTCCATTTTCTCGATGATACGCGGCAGCACGCTTTCCGAACTGGCCGTGGAGTACGCCAGAATCAGTTCATCTTTCAGGATGCGGATCAGGATCCAGATGCTCAGCCCGCACAGGCGCGCCACAATCCCCAGCACCACCAGCGCAAAGAACAGGATGGCGAAGTGTACCAGGATAACCAGCTTCGCCAGCGGCCACAGGGAGGCGAAGCCGAAGTTCGCCACGGTCACCGCGATCAGTGCGAACACCCCTACCGGCGCGTAACGCATTACCATGTGGGTGACTTTGAACATGGTTTCAGAGATAGAACGGAATACAGTTACCAGCGGCTCACGGTGGCTCGCGGGCAGCGATGACAGTCCCAGACCAAACAGCACGGAGAAGAAGATAATCGGCAGCATCTCACCCTTCGCCATTGATGCCACGATGTTAGTCGGCACCAGCGACAGAATGGTGCCCATCAGGCCATGCGCGTGGCTCTGCACATCTGCGGTTGTGCTTTGGTATTTTGATATATCCACCGTCGCCAGCTGCGACATATCAATCCCGGAACCTGGCTGGAACACGTTTGCCATCGTGATGCCCAGGATGATGGCAATTGTCGTGATCACTTCGAAATAGAGGATCGTTTTCGCGCCGATACGGCCTAGCTGCTTCGCATCACCAACGCCGGCAATACCTACCACCAGCGTAGAGATAACAATCGGCACTACAATCATCTTAATCAGATGAATAAAAATATCGCCTGCCGGAGAGAGCAGGTTCGCAATCAGCCACTCGCGGCTGTCGCTATGATAATGAAGATAACTGCCCAACAAGATACCCAGCACAAGGGCTAGCAAGATTTGCCAGGCCAGGCTGACTTTCAAATTTTTCATAGAAACTGACTTCCTCAATGAAATCTCCACGTCACTAAACTGCATGAATATGGAGACATACTGAAAGGGTATGAATTGTGTTGCGTTGGTTTATGGGGTTTTTTAACGCGGCGTATGAGTATCATCTGCACGGCATGCTGTGCAAGCCTTAAAGAACAAGGCGGTTCACTACCAAAAGAGTCTGTGACATTAATTTATAATAATTCTTATAAATAACCTTTTGTTATAAAAACGCTTTTTTTCAACACAAATGTGAATAATCAGTAGGCTGAATTATTTCCCTTCAAAGTTTCATTCGCTCATTTTTCAGCCTGTTCAGACAATGCGTGATCTGTAGCCCAAATAATAAACAAAGCTTGTAAAGCCCCTACAATTAACGTTTTAGAGACATATTATTAACATCTTACAAGGAGAAAAAAAGCCATGAGCCAAATACACAAACATGATATTCCCGCAAATATTGCGGAACGTTGCCTGATCAACCCGGAGCAGTACCACGAGAAGTATCAGCAATCTATCTCCAGCCCTGACCTCTTCTGGGGTGAGCAGGGCCACATCCTCGACTGGATCAAACCTTATCAGAAGGTGAAAAACACCTCCTTTGCGCCAGGTAACGTCTCCATTAAATGGTACGAAGACGGCACGCTAAACCTGGCGGCGAACTGTCTGGATCGCCATCTTGCCGAGCGTGGCAACGAAACAGCCATCATCTGGGAGGGCGACGATGCCTCCCAAAGCAAGCACATCACCTATAAAGAACTGCACCGCGACGTGTGTCGCTTCGCCAACGTGCTGCTGGAGCGCGGCATTAAAAAAGGCGACGTGGTGGCTATCTATATGCCAATGGTGCCGGAAGCAGCGGTTGCCATGCTGGCCTGCGCGCGCATCGGTGCGATCCACTCCGTTATCTTCGGCGGCTTCTCACCAGAAGCGGTTGCTGGTCGCATCGTCGATTCAAACTCAAAACTGGTGATCACGTCAGATGAAGGCGTGCGTGCCGGGCGCAATATCCCACTGAAGAAAAACGTCGATGAAGCGCTGAAAAACCCAAATGTGAAGAGCGTCAGCAATGTTATCGTGCTCAAACGTACCGGCGGCAAGATCGACTGGAACGAGAGTCGTGACCTGTGGTGGAGCGACCTGATTGAGAAAGCGAGCGACCAGCACCAGCCAGAAGAGATGAACGCGGAAGATCCGCTGTTTATTCTGTATACCTCCGGCTCGACCGGCAAACCAAAAGGCGTGTTGCATACCACCGGAGGCTATCTGGTCTATGCGGCAACCACTTTCAAATATGTCTTCGACTACCACCCGGGCGACATCTACTGGTGTACCGCCGATGTGGGCTGGGTCACCGGTCACAGCTACCTGCTGTATGGTCCGCTGGCCTGTGGCGCAACCACGCTGATGTTTGAGGGCGTACCTAACTGGCCAACCCCGGCGCGTATGTGCCAGGTGGTAGACAAACATAAGGTCAATATTCTCTACACCGCGCCAACGGCTATCCGCGCGCTGATGGCCGAAGGTGATAAAGCCATCGAAGGTACTGACCGCTCGTCCCTGCGCATCCTCGGCTCCGTGGGTGAGCCAATCAACCCGGAAGCCTGGGAGTGGTACTGGAAAAAAATCGGTAACGAGAAATGCCCGGTAATGGACACCTGGTGGCAGACCGAAACCGGTGGCTTCATGATTACCCCTATCCCGGGCGCGACGCCATTAAAAGCGGGTTCTGCCACCCATCCATTCTTCGGTGTACAGCCTGCGCTGGTGGATAACGAAGGAACCCCACTGGAGGGAGCCACCGAAGGCAACCTGGTGATCACCGATTCCTGGCCAGGCCAGGCGCGCACCCTGTTTGGTGACCACGAGCGCTTTGAGCAAACCTACTTCTCGACCTTTAAAAATATGTACTTCAGCGGCGACGGCGCGCGTCGTGATGAAGAGGGTTATTACTGGATCACCGGACGCGTGGACGATGTGCTGAACGTCTCCGGCCACCGTCTGGGGACGGCGGAGATTGAATCCGCTCTGGTGTCGCATCCGAAGATTGCTGAAGCTGCAGTAGTCGGCATTCCACACAACATTAAGGGCCAGGCAATTTACGCTTACGTCACCCTGAACCACGGTGAAGAGCCGTCGCCAGAGCTGTATGCCGAGGTGCGTAACTGGGTACGTAAAGAGATAGGCCCGCTTGCCACGCCGGATGTGCTGCACTGGACGGACTCGCTGCCAAAAACCCGCTCCGGCAAAATTATGCGCCGTATCCTGCGCAAAATTGCGGCAGGGGACACCAGTAACCTCGGTGATACCTCAACGCTTGCCGATCCGGGCGTGGTGGAAAAACTGCTCGAAGAGAAGCAGGCCATCGCAATGCCATCGTAATGCTGTTTTCTCCCTCTCCCTGTGGGAGAGGGCCGGGGTGAGGGCATCAGACCGCACCTTACCCCCTCACCCTAACCCTCTCCCTCAAGGGAGAGGGAATAACTACAAACACCTACCCTACAAAACTCTGGAGACTCTGTGATGAATAACGATATTTGTCAGCAGATAGAGAATAGTGCGCACTACAGGGAGCTCGTCGATAAACGGCAACGGTTTGCCTTCTTTCTTTCTATCATCATGCTGATTATCTACGTCGGCTTTATTTTGCTGATTGCCTTTGCCCCACACTGGCTCGGTACGCCGCTGCATGCAGGTACCAGCGTCACGCGCGGTATTCCCATTGGTATTGGCATCATTGTGGTGTCGTTTGTGCTGACCGGCGTCTACGTCTGGCGCGCGAACGGTGAATTTGATCGTCTTAATAAAGCGGTACTGCGTGAGGTAAAAGCATCATGAAGAGAGTTCTGACGGCGCTTGCCGCCACACTTCCCTTTGCCGCCAACGCAGCGGATGCCATTACCGGTGAGGTACAACGCCAGCCAACCAACTGGCAGGCGATCGTGATGTTCCTGATTTTCGTGTTGCTGACGCTGTACATCACTTACTGGGCGTCAAAACGCGTGCGCTCACGTAGCGATTACTACACCGCAGGCGGCAACATTACTGGTTTTCAGAACGGCCTGGCGATCGCCGGAGACTTTATGTCGGCGGCCTCTTTCCTGGGGATTTCCGCGCTGGTGTATACCTCCGGGTACGACGGCCTTATTTACTCCCTCGGCTTCCTCGTCGGCTGGCCAATTATTCTGTTCCTGATTGCCGAACGCTTACGCAACCTGGGACGTTTTACCTTTGCTGACGTGGCCTCGTATCGTCTGAAACAGGGGCCAATTCGCACCCTCTCCGCCTGCGGATCGCTGGTGGTTGTGGCGCTGTATTTGATCGCGCAGATGGTTGGTGCGGGCAAGTTAATCGAGCTGCTGTTTGGCCTGAACTACCACGTCGCGGTCGTGCTGGTCGGCGTGCTGATGGTGATGTATGTCCTGTTCGGCGGCATGCTCGCCACCACCTGGGTACAAATTATCAAAGCCGTACTGCTGCTGTTCGGCGCAAGTTTTATGGCCTTTATGGTGATGAAACACGTCGGCTTTAGCTTCAATAACCTGTTTGCCGAAGCGATGGCGGTTCACCCGAAGGGGGACGCGATCATGAGCCCTGGCGGGCTGGTGAAAGACCCGATCTCTGCGCTCTCGCTCGGTCTGGGCCTGATGTTTGGTACCGCCGGGTTACCGCATATCCTGATGCGTTTCTTCACCGTGAGCGATGCGCGTGAGGCACGTAAAAGCGTCTTCTATGCCACCGGTTTTATGGGCTACTTCTACATTCTGACCTTTATCATTGGTTTTGGGGCCATCATGCTGGTCGGCGCGAATCCGGTGTTTAAAGATGCCGCAGGCGCGCTGATTGGCGGGAATAACATGGCGGCAGTGCATCTGGCCGACGCGGTGGGCGGCAACCTGTTCCTCGGCTTTATCTCGGCCGTGGCCTTCGCCACCATTCTCGCGGTAGTTGCCGGTCTGACGCTGGCCGGGGCATCTGCGGTATCGCATGACCTGTATGCCAACGTGTTCCGCAAAGGGGCAACCGAACGCCAGGAGCTGAAAGTCTCGAAAATCACCGTGCTGGTGCTGGGCGTGGTGGCAATCCTGCTGGGGATCCTGTTCGAGAAACAGAACATAGCCTTTATGGTGGGGCTGGCCTTCTCGATTGCAGCGAGCTGTAACTTCCCCATCATTCTGCTCTCTATGTACTGGTCAAAACTGACCACCCGTGGGGCAATGATTGGCGGCTGGCTGGGGCTGCTGACAGCAGTGATCCTGATGGTTCTCGGCCCGACCATTTGGGTGCAGATCCTCGGCCATGAAAAAGCCCTCTTCCCATATGAATACCCGGCGCTGTTCTCCATTGCCGTGGCGTTCATCGGTATCTGGGTCTTCTCCGCGACCGATAACTCACCGGAGGGTAACCTGGAACGTGAGAAATTCCGCGCCCAGTTTATCCGTTCACAAACCGGCCTGGGCGTCGAACAAGGCCGCGCGCACTAACCCGCACATCCTCCCCGGTCATCTGGCCGGGGAATTCAGAACATCATCCATGCCACCAGCGGCGCAACCAACACCATCATCACGCCCGAAAGCATCATCACCAGGCTTGCAACCACGCCCTCCTGCTGACCCAGCTCATAAGATCGCGCCGTTCCAGCGCCGTGCGACGCCGCACCAAATCCCGCCCCTTTCGCCATGCCTTCACGGATGGAGAGCCGCAGGAACAGCATGTCGCCAACCGCCATTCCGAATACCCCGGTCACAACGACAAATAACGCCACCAGATCCGGCTGACCGCCTAGCGGTTTGGCAGCGGCCAGCGCAAACGGCGTAGTGACCGAACGCACGGCCAGGCTACGCTGGATCTCATCGGACAGGGTAAACAGCCGCGCCAGCCAGACGGAGCTGCACACCGCCACCACCGTAGCGGTAATCACACCTGCGCTCAGTGACATCCAGTGGCGTTTAATAATCGCAAGGTTATCGTACACCGGCACAGCAAAAGCGATGGTCGCCGGGCCGAGCAGCCACAGCAGCCAGTGGGATTCACCAATGTAGTTCTGCCAGGAGATATGTCCAAACACCAGCATCAACACCAGCAGGATCGGTGTGAAAACCAGCGGCATCAGTGGCAGCGCGTGAAAACGACGATACAACCGCTTGTTGGCAAAATAGATCGCCAGCGTGGCAATCAGGCATAGCACGCTTATCTGAAAGTTAGTCATGCTTCTGCCTGCTGATTTCAAACCGATATACTTTATCCACCACCCAGGCGGTAGATCCCAGCACCATCAGCGTACTCAGCGCGATGACCGCAAAGATGCGCCAGCCATCCACCATCAGCAGTTGAGCATAATTCACCACCGCCACCACCGCAGGGACAAAGAACAACAGCATTTCAGCCAGCAACCAGCGCGCACCGGCTCGTACCCAGTTCTGTGGAATAACACGACAGAGGATCAGCGTCAGCATCAGCATCATCCCCACCAGGTTGGCAGGCAGCGGCAGATGCAGCCAGCTGACAAGATATTCGGCAAAAACAAACAAACCCGCATAAAGCAGTACCTGAACCGGTACCTGAAGTCGTTGTACAACGGCAGGCGTAACACGGCTTAACGCCACGGCCATGAGTAAATTCCTCAAAAATGAGATAGAGCGTCAGTATAGTGAGCGCACGTAGTGGACTGAAATGAATTAAAATCATCAAAGGTATAGTTTCGAGGAATAATCATGGACATAAGAACGCTGCGCTATTTTGTCGAAGTGGTTCGTCAGCAAAGTTTTACCCGCGCAGCAGAAAAGCTATTTGTTACCCAGCCGACTATCAGCAAGATGCTGAAAAACCTCGAAGATGAACTGAACTGTACCCTGCTTATTCGCGACGGGCGCAAGCTGTTGCTGACCGATACCGGGCGCGTGGTATTCGAGCGCGGGCTGGCGATCCTGGCGGAGTTCCGCCAGCTCGAAGCCGAGCTTGACGATATTAACCACCTGACAAAAGGGTTGCTGCGTCTGGGTATTCCGCCGATGGTGGGCATGATGATGGCCGGGCCGATTAGCCTGTTTCGCCAGCGCTACCCCGGCGTCGAACTGAAGATTTCCGAGTTTGGTGGCTTAACCGTCCAGCAGGCCGTCACCAACGGCGAGCTGGACGTGGCGATGACCGCACTGCCCGTCGAAGAAGAGAGTGGTCTGGCAACGCTGTCGCTGTTCAGCCACCCGCTGTGTGTACTGGTACCGCGGTCCGGCGACTGGATGAAGATCGACTCGGTGAAGCCGGAGGTGCTAGGCGAGCATCCTCTGCTGATCTACAACGAAGATTTTGCCCTCAGCCGTCAGTTAATGGCGTTGTTTAGTCAACACAACGTGAAGCCACGCATTGCGGTGCGTAGCGGCCAGTGGGATTTTCTGGCCGCGATGGTGCAGGCAGGCGTGGGGATTGCCATCCTGCCACAACCCATTTGTGAGCGGCTGGATAAAAATACGCTGCGCTGGATCCCACTGGAGAGCGATTTGCACTGGCAGCTCGGGATGATTTGGCGTGAAGGAGTGTATCTGTCGCACAGCGCGCAGGCGTGGCTGAAGTGCTGTGAGGGGTTTTGGGTCCAGTCTGAATAGTGCCCCCTTCTCCCTCTCCCTGTGGGTGTACGGTCCGGGGACATGGTAGACAGGTGTTCGGGGACATGGTGAACACTTTTTAACATCCTTTACCTATGGTGATCGACTTTTTCTTCAGGTCGATCACCCCCACTTTCGTGCTGTACCACCACACGTCATAACAGCCGTCTTCCTGTGTTTCCCTCAGCCCTACCCGTTCCCCCCTGAACGCCTTGCCTGCGCTCAGACTGACTCCTTTCACGCTCAGCTTCCCGCTGATATCGACTTTCCTGACCATCACCCCCTCATCGTATTCCGGTGGGATTGTGTTGCCGTTGTACTGCCGTGCGGACGGCTGATACCGGGAGGCCGGAACGTTCATACCCAGCGCCTCGTGCGGTCGTTCAAGGTTATAGACGGTGCGCCAGTGTTCAAATGCACGCTGCAGTTCACCGCTGTCCGCGAACCACTTCCCCTGCAACACTTCCGCCTTCAGGCTGCGGTGAAAACGCTCCAGCTTGCCCTGTGTCTGCGGATGATATGGCCGGGAGTGCCCCACCCGGATACCCAGGCGCATCAGCCACAGCTCCAGTGCCGTCCAGATGCCGGTGGTGTCGCCCCACGGCG
This sequence comes from Enterobacter sp. RHBSTW-00901, assembly GCF_014103115.1. NCBI lineage: Bacteria > Pseudomonadati > Pseudomonadota > Gammaproteobacteria > Enterobacterales > Enterobacteriaceae > Enterobacter > Enterobacter sp. RHBSTW-00901. The sequence continues at coordinate 3,160,749 of NZ_JABXPB010000001.1, read as the reverse complement.
CTCCGTTATCCATCGTCATCCTGTCCGGCAGACCGTAGCGTTCAAACACGCTGACCAGTTGCTGCTGTACGGTCTCACGCCGTTCATCGGTGCAGTGTGCCAGGCACAGGGAAAAGCGGGAGTGGTCATCCAGCAGGGTGAGCGGATGACAGCGGCCACCACCAAAGGGAAAGTGTCCCTTAAAATCCATCTGCCAGAGGCGATTGGGCGCATCATGTTCGAACCGCCCTGAGGCCGGAATGCCCGGTGAAATGCCCGGCAGCAGACCGTGGCGGGCCATCAGGTTATGGACGGTGCTGAAAGCGGGCATGCAGTGCCCCAGGTCTTCCAGCCAGCGCTTAATCTTGCGTGCGCCCCAGCGTTCATGACGGTCATGTGCCATGCGCAGCAGAGCAGTGATGTCATCAGATGAGCGGTTCGGGGAATGATGAGGTATACGGGGCCGGTCCAGAAGGCCGGATGCACCTTCCTGAGCCCAGCGCTGAAGCCACTTATAGCCAGTGGCAGGCGAAATGCCGTAGTGACGGCACAGGGAACGGATGTTCGCCCCGTCCTGCGAGGCGAACAAAACAAACTCGGTACGTAATGACATGGTATCTCTCGCATCCCAGGGCATAAGTGACTCCATAAACGGGTTCTTATGCCTTAGTTGTAAGTGTCTACCATGTCCCCGAACAAGTGTTCACTATGTCCCCGGACCGTACAGTGGGAGAGGGCCGGGGTGAGGGTATCAGCCCGCACAGACTACTGATTCTCGATCAACAACGCTTCCAGCAAATCGAGATCGTGCAACAGCTTTTGCAGCGTCTCATTGCTGATCTGGCGTGTGGCACGCAGGTGATACAGCTCGGCACGTTCTGAGCGCAGCGCCGCCAGACGGAACCGGCGTTCCAGGTTCTCTTCCTGTAGCGAACTTTCCACATCGTTTCGCCCGTCAGCACGACGGCGCAAATTACCAATCACGCGCGAACTGACCTCTTTCAGAAGCTGGTTATCAATGTTCTCTTCAGCATCCGTCGCCAGACGTTCTTCCATCTTCTCGATAGCCACGATCGCCACTTCTGCCGTGGCAGCCCGGGCAATGCGTTCCTCTTTGTGCTGCTGGGAATGGTCGCCCACATCCAGATGCTGCAGCAAAACAGGCAGTATGACCACGCCGACAAACAGCGAGAACAAAATCACGCCTGCCGCCAGGAACACCAGTTCGTAACGCGCCGGGAAGACATCCCCCGTCGGCAGCAACAGTGGAATGGAGAGCACACCGGCGAGAGTGATTGCCCCACGGACACCCGCAAAAGAAGCAATCAACAGCTCACGCGTTGACCACGACCCGAACTCCATCGGCTTTTTCTTCAGGAAGCGCTGGCTGAAGTTTTTCATCGTCCACAGCCAGCCAAAACGCACCAGCATCAGCGCCAGGTAGATCAACGCGATATCGGCGAACAGCATCCAGGTTTCGACGTTAGGGTCAGCTTCTGCCGCCACCAGTGAGGACTCCAGAATACCCGGCAACTGCAGGCCCAACAGCAGGAAGACCATGCCGTTAAACACAAACTCCAGCATCGCCCATGTGCTGTTTGCACGCAAACGCATAGCCAGAGGAGCGGTACGCATCACACCAGAACGGGTGATGGTCATCCCCGCCGCAACCGCCGCAAGAATGCCCGACACGCCAATGTGTTCGGCAATCAGATACGAGGCAAACGGCAGCAGGAATAACAGAACAATCTGCGTGGCAGGTTCATCACCCCCCCAGCGGCTGAGAAAGCGCAGCGAGCGACCATACAGCCAGCTCACCACAAACCCGGCCAGGATACCGCCAATCGCCACCTTGAAGAATTCAAAGGTTGCACCGCCGACGGTAAAGACCATCGTTCCCATCGCAACCGCCACGGCAAATTTCAGGGCAACCAGGCCAGAGGCGTCGTTCATCAGCGCCTCTCCCTGCAAAATGCCCATAATTTTCTTCGGAATACGGCCTTCACCCACAATACCCGATAGCGCCACGGCATCGGTTGGCGACAGGACAGCCGCCAGCGCAAAAGCCGGAATGAGCGGAATACCCGGCACCACCCAGTAGATCAGGAAGCCGATCCCAACCACCGTGACCACCACTAGCGCCAGCGCCAGACCGAAGATCTCTCGCCCGTGCTCCAGGAATTCGCGCGTCGGGGTTTTCCAGCCATCGGCGAACAGCAGCGGCGGGATAAACAGGACGAGGAACAATTCCGGATCGAACTCAACGTGCAGACCAAACGTCGGCCATGCCAGCAGCGCGCCGATGGCAATTTGCATTAAGGGTAGGGGCAACTGAAAGGGCAGTACGCGTGTGACCACCCCGGAAAGCGAGACCACAAGGGTCATGATAAGTATTGTGAAGAAGATTTCCATGCGTTCCCTGTTTGCTGTGTTGCTTATGTACTGCGGAAGGCGTCGTGCCTTTTATTCTATCTTCCAGAGAGTAACGCAAAAGGCAACGGGATGAGTCCTGAAAATAAAAACGGGCGGCCTGAGCCACCCGTTTTCGCATCAAAGGACAACTTAAATCGCCCAGCCACCCGCGTAGAACACCACCAGTGCGATAGCGATAACGACGGTGCCGATGTTCAGCTTACGCCATTCACCCGAAACCAGGCGGCCAATCACCAGCGACGCAAAACCGATCATGATGCCGGTTACGATGTTACAGGTCAGCACGATAAATACCGCTGTGATGAGGCCAGACATGGCATCCACAAAATCAGCAAAGTCGATTTTTGCCACGTTGCTCAGCATCAGCAGACCTACATACATCAGCGCTGGCGCGGTCGCGTACGCGGGTACCAGGTAGGAGAGCGGAGAGAGGAACAGGATCAGCAGGAACAGCGCACCTACGGTGATCGCCGTCAGACCTGTTTTCCCGCCTGCCGCCGTACCCGCTGCAGACTCAATGTACACCGCTGCCGGAGCGGCACCGACCAGGCCAGAGAAGACGCTGCTCAGGGAGTCGGTCGTCAGCGCTTTGCCGCCATCAATAATCTGACCGTCTTTATCGAGCAGGTTTGCCTGACCGGCCACCGCGCGGATGGTGCCGGTGGCATCAAACACGGCGGTCATCACCAGGGCCAGAACGCTTGGCAGGATCACCGGGTTCAGTGCGCCCACGATGTCCAGACTACCAATCAGGGAATTGCCTTTGTCATCACTCAGCGACGGCATGGCAAAAACACCGGAGAAGTGCACGTTCGGGTCGAAAATCAGGCCAACGATGGAAACGCCGATAATGGTCAGCAGAATGCCGCCTGGCACCTTCAGTTTTTCCAGACCGATGATCACCGCCAGGCCGATCAGCGACATGATGACCGGGAAGCTTGCGAAATGACCCAGCGCAACCGGCAGACCGTCCAGCGGGTTTTTGATCACCAGACCCACGCCGTTCGCCGCAATCAGCAGCAGGAACAGACCAATACCAATGCCGGTACCATGCGCCACACCATGCGGCAGGTTGCGCAAAATCCAGCTACGAATGCCAGTCGCGGAAATGACGGTAAACAGCACCCCCATCAGGAACACAGCACCCAGTGCAACAGGCACGCTGATGTGCTGACCCAACACCAGACTGAATGCGGTAAAGGCGGTCAGAGAGATGGCGCAACCAATCGCCAGCGGCAGGTTCGCCCACAGGCCCATCACGATGGAACCCACACCCGCCACGAGGCAGGTGGCAACAAAAACGGCCGCCGGTGGGAAGCCGGCTTTGCCCAGCATGCCCGGCACAACGATGACGGAGTAAACCATCGCCAGAAACGTTGTCAGACCCGCAACGATTTCCTGGCGCACGGTGCTGCCGCGAGCTGAAATTTTAAACATGGCGTCGAGTGAACCGCCGGTACGCGCAGATGGCGTAGACATAGAAAACATCCCCTGAGAGTTTTTATAGAAAGTCCGCAAGCGTGGTGGAGACTCCACTGCCAGCAAAACGTCAAATCCTTGTGCTGCATTTGCGACGAAAGGGGCGTCGCAAAAAAAGCAAACGTTTAGCTCCGCGCTTACAAAACGGGTGGTCAAATTAAGGCAAACGATTATCTAGCCTAATCACCGCCCTTTTCAACTGAACTTTCTCGTTTTTCGCTAAAATCCCCTTATGCCGCTGAAGAAATAAGCAGAGGATGCGCAAACGTTATCGTCTGTGCGCAATTTAGTAACATTTTACCCTTCGCCAGGTATGTTAAACGGGCCACCTTGTTCGAGCGTTCTCTGCCAGCCAGGGCGCATTTCGATCTTTTCCTTCCACGCCTGTATGTGCGGCAGGTTTTCAATACCACCACGCGCCAGCAGGGCGAAGATGGGAAAACTCATCTGAATATCGGCCATACTGAGTGCGTCACCGGCAAACCAGCTGTTTTCCGCCAGATGTGACTCGATATAGCGCGCGTGGGTTTCTAGCTGTCGGTTGAGCCAGGCCTTTTGTACCCCCTGTCCCAGCACGCTCCCCAGCGCCCGCAGGCCAAACGGGATCGGCGGTTTACCGAGGCTGGCAAAGATCAGCTTCATTAACAGCAGCGGCATCAGCGAACCCTCGGCATAATGCAGCCAGAAGCGATACTGCACCTTATGGGCAGGATCCAGCGGTTTGAACCGCGATTCGGTGTCGTAGGTTTCCTGTAGATATTCCAGAATAGCTCCCGATTCCGCAAGAATGAGCCCGTTGTCTTCAACCACCGGGGATTTCCCCAAAGGGTGTACTTTCTTGAGGGAGGCGGGAGCCAGCATATTTTTTTCACGTTGGTAGTGAACAATCTCATAGGATAAAGAAAGTTCTTCCAGCGCCCAGATCACGCGCTGTGAACGTGACTGGTTAAGATGATGTACCGTGAGCATCGTTGCCTCCTGTTATTCATACTTATTAACTATAGAAAATCGAACAACATCGCGAAAAAAATTTGGCTAAAAAGCCACGGCTCAGGCTGGCGAAAACCGGGGGCTTGCATAGAATTAAAGTGTCAGCACAATCCGGAACCTCCCCAACTTGCTCGACATGAGGGGTGCTGATGTCGGGGGAAACCCTCCCGTGAACCAGCGGGATAGAGAGAAAGACAAAGACCGGGAAAAACTAAAGCGCCCTTATGTGGCGCTTTAGTTCTTTATATAGCGCGGGAAAATCCTCAATCCTCCTCCAGCAACCGCGCCCCTGTGCCCTGCTCGCCCAGCCTGTCTCCAGGGTTACGCAACGGGCAATCACTACGCGACAAACAGCCGCAACCGATACAGCCGTCCAGTTCATCGCGCAACGCCACAAGAGTATGAATGCGCCGGTCAAGCTCATCACGCCACTGGGATGACAGATGTTTCCACTCTTTTGCGCTCAGCGAGTGCCCTTCCGGCAACACGCCGAACGCATCACCGATGGTGGCCAGGGGAATTCCGATTCGTTGCGCAATTTTGATTATTGCAACATAGCGGAGCACATCACGGGTGTAGCGCCGCTGGTTTCCTGCGTTACGGATACTCTTAATTAACCCTTTGCTTTCATAGAAGTGGAGCGCAGACACCGCCACACCGCTTCGCTTCGCCACTTCGCCGGGGGTTAAAAGCGCTTTTATTCGCGGCAATCTCTTTTCCATAAAACCTCTTTACCTCAAGTTAACTTGAGGAATTATACTCCCCCACAGAGAAAACGACGAATCAACCGGGATATACATAAAATCATTCAAGCTGGATCAAGGCTGCTTGAAGGATGACATGTATAGTTGTATCTACAGAGGGGCAACCTTATGTCGCATCAGCAAATTATTCAGACACTTATTGAATGGATTGATGAACATATCGACCAACCGTTGAACATTGATGTGGTCGCTAAAAAGTCGGGCTATTCGAAATGGTATTTACAGAGAATGTTCCGCACCGTCATGCATCAGACGCTGGGTGAGTACATTCGCCAGCGCAGGCTGCTGCTGGCGGCTCAGGCGTTACGCTCTACGCAACGGCCCATTTTTGATATCGCGATGGATCTGGGTTATGTATCGCAACAAACCTTTTCCCGCGTGTTTCGTCGCGAGTTTGACCGCACGCCGAGCGATTACCGCCACCAGCTGAATTAAGGCGTATCATCACAAAGGTTGCTGCTGCCAGGTCATAAACTCCTGGGGCGGCATTGCTTTCGCGAAGTGCCATCCCTGACAATACTGTACGCCGCGCTTCAACAGCCAGCTCACCTGCTCGTCCGTCTCCACGCCTTCCGCAATGGTCTTAAGGCGCAGGCTTTGCGCCATCTCGATGATGTGCTCGGCAATCAGATGACTGGTACTGTTGGTCGTTAAGGTATCGATAAAGGATTTGTCGATTTTGAGAATATCGACGTTCAGCGAATAGAGATTATGCAGGTTGGAGTAACCTGTTCCGAAATCATCGATCGCCACTTCATAGCCCGCCTGGCGGAAAGCCTGAATAACGGGCGTGGTTTTAGGCACATCGATAAATCCACGTTCCGTCACTTCGATTTTGATTTGCTGCGCACGGACGGCGTAGTGGCGGGCCTTATCAGAGATCAGAGCGATCAGGCGCGAAGAGTGAAAATCTGAGGCCGACAGGTTAATCGAAATATACAGATGCGGACTGGTGGCCAGGAAATGCCCCAGATCGTTGAACACTTCCTCCACAACATAATCTGTAATTCGCTCAATCATGCCCTCTTTTTCCGCCAGCGGAATAAATTCCGCCGGGCTCATCACCTGCCCGTTAAAGCCAGGCCAGCGCAGCAGCGCCTCAGCGCCCACGCACTGGTTATTCTTGATATCAATAATCGGCTGATAGTGTACGCAAAGCTGGCGTTTGTTCAGCGCCCGGTGCAGCAAACGCCCTGGTGAGTTGAGTTCACGATGGGTGCGTGACCACATCAGTAAAATAATGATGCTGCAAATCATCCCCAACGGCAGCGTCAATGTGGCCTGGTGGTAGAGGATTTCATAAAAACGTTTGCTGGAGGTTGATACGATAGCTGCAATGGGACGCTTATCGGATTTTACGATGGTATAGAAACGGCCATCTTTTTGAAATGACGATTCCTTATGTCGAATCATCGAATTTAATAAAGACACATTTGCTTTCTGGCTGACAGAAAAGAATGCATTGGTCACCGTGTCATACACGCCCCATGACAGTGAATAATCTGTCGACATTACCTCACTGTAGAAAAGCGGGTTGACTACCACGACATAATTTCCGCGCTGCATATATGTCATTTTATAGCCAGTGAAAAATGGCGTATCGCGATAATAATAGATAGCCACATCAGGCTTACGTTTGTAATTTGCAGCGGCGATAGCGTAAGGCTGTTCAGGAGTAATCGCGGTCGAACAAAGAAAATTCTGACCTTCAGCATAAATTAAATCGGCGATGAACAGGCGGCCACGAACAACGTTCAACATATATTGACGATGTCCCGGTGTACAAAGTTCACCCTGATATTTTTCGGCGTCGCTACGGGCCAGCTCCACCTGTTGAATAACGAGTTCTGTTTTGTCTAAAGCCAGTTCGGCAAATGTGCGTAGCTGGGCGCTTGTTTCCGACACGGCTCTGAGCTGGGCAAACCATAGCGCAAGCATCACCGGCAGCATAACTACCATGATGATCCCTACCACCCTGAGCATCTTGCGCCGCGCGCTACGATTCATTTCCCGCCCTATATCCCTGCATTTTGTACGCCCGTAGTAATGAAGGCCGGATGCTTTGTTAAACAGGTGATTACGTTGCATGAATCATGCGAAGTTAGCAACTGACTTTTGGTATTAAAATTCTTAAAATTCGTTATGACGATAATATTTTCCCGTAAGCCAAACTGAAAGTATTCATTCCGTTTCTGCTAAGGAAAATAATTATCCAGCCTGAACTGGAGATTTTAAGATAGCACAACAGAGGATCGTTGATTAAACCAAACTTCCGGCAGCATGAAAAAAGTACAACATGAGTATGAAATTTCATGCTATTTGCCCGACGCTATTTCCGGGTTTGATTTATAAATAATCAGAAGCCACCACTGTTTTCCCTCGCCCCATACGCTTGGCATCATATAATGCTTTATCGGCACGCATCAGTAATGCTGAAGTATCGCGTTGTGGCTGGCACACCTCAACAACCCCTGCGCTAAATGAAAGCACCAGTTTTTTATCGCCAACCCGCAGCGGCTTCGTGGACAAAACAGAACGTAGCCGGGCGGATAGCAGCATAGCGGCATTGCCGTCAGTTCGTGCCAACAGGAGCAAAAACTCTTCACCTCCGACACGTCCCAGCGCCGAGTCCACCGGAATAAGCTCCCGGATACAGTCACAAAAATGAATTAGCGCCACATCGCCAACCTGATGCCCCCATTCATCATTGATCTGTTTGAAAAAATCCAGGTCAAACATCAGCACGCAAAAATGGCTGTTAGTATCCTGTCTGGAGCTTGCCGCCAGCGATGATTTCAACTGCTGCAAAATCGCAGACCGGTTAAAACAGCCGGTGAGATCGTCAGTGGTCGCTTTCACTTCCAGCTGCTGTTCCGCTTTTTTACGTTCGGTGATATCCAGCCCAATATTCAGGATAGAGTTGTCCGGTAACAGAATGTTCGACCACAGGATCGTCAGTTGCACACCGTCTTTGCGTACCGGATGCCACTCATACATATCCTTTAGCGGTGAGATACGAACCGACTCCAGCACCCGCCGCCGTTCATCCGGATCGGGGTAAAACAGTGACAGTGGATCTGAATGCGCACCGATCTCCGCCATCGTCCAGCCAAAGACTTTTTCGCACTCAGCATTCCACAACACACAACGGTTATACTTGTCGAAGGAGTTCATCAATACAGGTGCCCGCTCAAACAACGTTTTATACTGCGTTACGACACGCTGCATTTCCTGTGCCGTTTTTTCACGGGCAATAATTTCCTCAAAATAATCCTTTAATTTCTCAACCAGCACTACCATGATATTTTTCAGGTTCGGCAAAGAATATAATTTTTCCTCAAATGCCAAAAAGAAATAACCGCTACAATGCCAGTCATGAGTTGAAAGTTTGCATAACACACCGCTTTGTAATTGTGCGTAACCAGGGTGCTGAGGGGAAAATAACGAATGGCCAATTTTCTCTTTCCAGTAAACCACCCGCCACGAACGGTGATTTCGCTGTAGCAGCGTGCTGGCAAGAAAATCAGTGACTTCAAACGAATGGCAGGCCACCTCACCCACACAGACCACGCGCTGCAGCCCATCATTATCAACGCTTATCCAGGCAAGCGTTGATCCCAGTGCCCGGTTGATAGTCTCCAGCATTTCCGCCAGTGAACACTGAGCGTTAAGCAGAGGCATCAGCTTCGCCAGCGCGTGCAACGCCCGCGCGCTGTCATTAACAATCTCACGTCGTTTTTCTTTCATTATTTTTTCGCAGATGATTAAACGATAAAAAGAACGCAGCTTTCTTCAGATTCAAAAAGCATAAAGTGGAGACCATTTCAGCGAAATCAAATAACGCCGTGTGTAATTAAAATAATACATAATAGTAAAAAGGCCAGAAAATTCAGGAGCCTGAATCATTAGCTACGAGTACATTTATTTGTCCACTCAAGCATAATCCATAGGTTTACGACTGTAAATATTATACAACCAGGGAAACATTGCAGAGGTTTTGTTATCTCAATGAATTTATTATAAAGAGTCAGTGAAATGGTTGCTTAGTCTGCAAAGATATATTTTCCACTCAGATTTCAACACCGTTCCTGTGGTTATAAATCCTCCACTTTTCACCACACGACCACTGGCGAATAAAACAACAAACGTGATATAGTTCACATATATTATGTAACGAAAAACACTTTTTCAGTGTCGTGCGTCAGCTGTTTCGAGGATGGATTTTATGGCGACCATTACCACCAGCATGGTTCTTCTGCGCTGGCCCTTGTTGAGTGCGGTGTTGATGTTTTTAGCCAGCACGCTGAACATTCAGTTTCGTAAATCTGACTATGCTGGTCTTGCCGTGATCAGTACCCTGTTGGGTTTGGGTGCGGCGTGCTGGTTCGCAACGGGTCTGCTCGGCATCACCCTGCTGGATATCACCGCCGTCTGGGAAAATATTAAAGTGGTGATGGTGGAAGCCATGAGTCACACCCCGCCAGACTGGCCGATGGTGATTACCTGATCCCTGGTTAATAAAAAACCCAGACGCTTGTCTGGGTTTTTTTATTTTTAGCGTCTGGTAATCAGAACGGAATGTCGTCGTCGAAGTCCATTGGTGGTTCGTTTGACGGAGCCGGAGCAGACTGCTGCTGCGGGCGGGGCTGCGCGCCGCCGCTGAACTGGTTGCCGCCCTGTGGCTGCTGAGGCTGACCCCAACCGCCCTGCTGCTGGCCGCCACCTGCTGGTGCGCCACCGCCCTGACGGCCACCCAGCATCTGCATGGTGCCGCCAACGTTGACCACCACTTCGGTGGTGTATTTTTCAGCGCCGGACTGATCGGTCCATTTGCGGGTACGCAGCTGGCCTTCAATATAAACCTGAGAACCTTTACGCAGGTATTCACCGGCCACTTCTGCCAGTTTGCCAAACAGCACAACACGGTGCCATTCGGTCTGCTCTTTCATCTCACCGGTCGCTTTATCACGCCAGGATTCGGAAGTAGCCAGCGTAATGTTGGCAACTGCGCCACCACTCGGCATGTAGCGTACTTCCGGGTCCTGGCCCAGATTACCGACGAGAATCACCTTGTTTACGCCTCTGCTGGCCATGTTCGTGTCTCCTGAATACGTTTCTTAATAGTGTAAACGCGCGAGTGTACCATTTCCATGCGACACTTTGATAGTTGCGTAGCACGTTCCAGAGTTCTCTCGCCAGCGCAACATTGTTGCACAGCGAATCAGAAATTGCATTCCAATACTGTATATTCAAACAGGTCGAGTTGTGTCATAATTAGCCGTTTCTGACAGTCGGTTGTCCTTCAAACAAACCAGGCAATCCGTGTTCCAACCGGGAAAGGTGAATGGATAAGATCGAAGTTCGGGGCGCTCGCACCCACAATCTCAAAAATATCAACCTCATAATCCCTCGCGACAAACTCATCGTCGTGACCGGGCTTTCGGGGTCTGGCAAATCCTCACTGGCTTTCGACACGTTGTATGCCGAAGGACAGCGTCGTTACGTTGAGTCCCTCTCTGCGTACGCACGTCAGTTCCTGTCACTGATGGAAAAACCAGACGTAGACCATATTGAAGGGTTATCACCTGCTATCTCTATTGAGCAGAAATCCACTTCGCATAACCCGCGTTCAACGGTTGGTACGATTACCGAAATTCATGACTACCTGCGTCTGCTGTATGCGCGCGTGGGTGAGCCGCGCTGTCCGGATCACGACGTCCCGCTGGCGGCGCAAACCGTCAGCCAGATGGTGGATAACGTGTTGTCGCAGCCAGAAGGTAAACGCCTGATGCTGCTTGCGCCGATCATTAAAGAGCGCAAAGGCGAGCACACCAAGACGCTGGAGAACCTGGCAAGCCAGGGCTATATTCGCGCCCGTATCGACGGGGAAGTGTGTGACCTGTCAGACCCACCCAAGCTGGAGCTGCAGAAGAAGCACACCATTGAAGTGGTGATTGACCGCTTCAAAGTACGCGAAGATCTGGCAACCCGGCTGGCCGAATCGTTTGAAACGGCGCTGGAACTCTCTGGCGGCACCGCCGTGGTGTCCGATATGGACAACCCGAAAGCGGAAGAACTGCTTTTTTCTGCCAACTTTGCCTGTCCCATTTGCGGCTACAGCATGCGCGAGCTGGAACCGCGTCTGTTTTCGTTCAACAACCCGGCGGGCGCGTGTCCGACGTGCGACGGTCTGGGCGTACAGCAGTATTTTGACCCGGATCGCGTGATCCAAAACCCGGAACTGTCACTGGCAGGCGGGGCTATTCGCGGCTGGGATCGCCGTAATTTCTACTACTTCCAGATGCTGAAGTCGCTGGCAGAGCACTATAAATTCGATGTCGAAGCGCCGTGGGGCAGCCTGAATCCACATGTACACAAAGTGGTGCTGTACGGTTCGGGTAAAGAGAACATCGAGTTTAAGTACATGAACGATCGCGGCGATACCTCCGTGCGTCGCCACCCGTTCGAAGGGGTGCTGCACAATATGGAGCGCCGCTACAAAGAGACCGAATCCAGTGCAGTACGTGAAGAGCTGGCGAAGTTTATCAGCAACCGCTCCTGTGCAACCTGCGAAGGGACACGTCTGCGCCGCGAGGCTCGCCACGTCTTTGTCGAAAACACGGCGCTACCGACCATCTCAGACATGAGCATCGGTCACTCGATGGACTTCTTCAACAACCTGAAGCTCTCCGGCCAGCGCGCGAAAATCGCCGAAAAAGTGTTGAAAGAGATTGGGGATCGGCTGAAGTTCCTGGTGAACGTGGGTCTGAACTACCTGACGCTTTCCCGCTCTGCTGAAACACTCTCCGGCGGTGAAGCGCAGCGTATTCGTCTGGCAAGCCAGATTGGTGCGGGCCTGGTGGGTGTGATGTACGTGCTGGATGAGCCGTCTATCGGCCTGCACCAGCGCGACAACGAACGCCTGCTCGGGACGCTGATCCACCTGCGCAACCTCGGCAACACGGTGATTGTGGTCGAGCATGATGAAGATGCCATCCGCGCCGCTGACCACGTTATTGATATCGGCCCGGGCGCAGGCGTTCACGGCGGTCAGGTAGTCGCGGAAGGGACGCTGGAAGATATCATGGCAGTGCCAGAGTCTCTGACCGGCCAGTACATGAGCGGCAAGCGCAAAATTGACGTACCGACGCAGCGCGTGGCGGCAGACCCGGAAAAAGTGCTGAAGCTGACTGGCGCACGCGGCAACAACCTGAAAGATGTGACCCTGACGCTGCCGGTTGGGCTGTTTACCTGTATCACCGGCGTGTCCGGTTCCGGTAAATCGACGCTGATTAACGATACGCTGTTCCCGATTGCGCAGACGCAGCTGAACGGCGCGACCCTCGCCGAGCCTGCACCGTACCGCGACATCCAGGGGCTGGAGCATTTCGACAAGGTTATCGACATTGACCAAAGCCCCATTGGACGCACCCCGCGTTCCAACCCGGCGACCTATACCGGCGTCTTTACGCCTGTACGTGAACTGTTTGCGGGTGTACCGGAAGCGCGCTCGCGCGGGTATACCCCTGGACGTTTCAGCTTTAACGTCCGCGGTGGCCGCTGTGAAGCATGTCAGGGCGACGGCGTAATCAAGGTTGAGATGCATTTCCTGCCGGATATCTACGTACCGTGCGACCAGTGCAAAGGCAAACGCTATAACCGTGAAACGCTGGAGATTAAGTACAAAGGTAAAACCATCCACGAAGTGCTGGATATGACCATCGAAGAGGCTCGTGAGTTCTTTGATGCAGTCCCTGCGCTGGCGCGTAAGTTGCAAACGCTGATGGACGTAGGCCTGACCTATATTCGTCTGGGGCAGTCTGCTACCACGCTGTCTGGCGGTGAAGCGCAGCGCGTGAAGCTGGCGCGTGAACTATCCAAACGAGGCACCGGTCAGACGCTGTACATTCTGGATGAGCCGACGACCGGCCTGCACTTTGCCGATATTCAGCAGTTGCTTGATGTTCTGCATCAGCTCAGAGACCAGGGCAACACCATCGTGGTCATTGAACACAATCTGGACGTGATTAAAACCGCAGACTGGATTGTCGATCTCGGCCCGGAAGGCGGTAGCGGCGGCGGTGAAATCCTCGTCTCCGGTACGCCAGAGACCGTTGCAGAGTGCGAAGCCTCGCACACCGCACGCTTCCTCAAACCGTTGCTGTAGTTGTCACACGGAGAGTTGCTGTCGGGTCACTTCCGGCAGCAGCTCAACCGCCTGTTGATAAGAGGCATCCACCAGATAATAAATCTGCGAGCCTGGCAGCGAGCCATCAAGATAAACAGTGCTCCAGTGTGCCTTGTTCAGATGCTTACTCGGTCTGACGTCATGGTGCTGCTGACGTAACAAATCCGCCAGCTCCGGGCTGGTTTTCAGCGATGCAGCCGGGCGGCCCTCAACCTCTTTCACCATAGCAAACAACACGTCGCCAACCTTTATTTGCGTGGCTTTCCAGTCGCTGTGAACGCTTTGCTCCGCACCGGGTTTACTCATGCAGTACTGGAGTATCTCCGAAATTGTCATCTTTGCTCCCCTGTGAATGGGTTGAACTCGAACTGAGTGCCTGCCTCTTTAAATTGTGTAGCAAGACGACAAAAGGTAAACCCGGCAGGCCTGATTTGTTCAAAAAATCAGCATACATCAGTATTCAGAATTCACAATCACCTCTTCGCCAAATTTCCCGGCCATTGGCAGCGGTCGATAGGTCGAGTTAGAGGCGCGTAGTACCCTGATCCCTCTGGCTCCCACATCATGAGCGGCGGTAATGTCGTTATCCGAATCACCGTAGAAGATTTTGATATTTTTCTGCTCCAGCCACTGGGTTTTGGTGTTTTGCCCGGACTTGTCACCGGCAAAAATAACCGGGTTCATGCTGGTCGCCGGGATCTGGAAATCATCCTGCAGCGTTTTTGATACGGTTTCAGTTTTGGTCTGGCTGCGCCCCGTCACAAAGTAAATGCTGTCACCACGCTTAGCGTGCATGGCGATCAACGCACGGGCAACCTCTTTCGGGATGCTGAACTCATCCCAGCCGTTATTCATCTTCTCCCAGAATTCGGGGTTCTTCAGATACGCTTCGCTGTCCGGTGAGAAGGTTTTCTTGCCCCGCCAGAAACCCGGGCTGGAGAACAGCACGGTATCGTCGATATCGAAGCCTACAGCCATTGGCGGACGCCCCATCAGGCTATTTTCAATTTGTGCCACGGAAACCCAGTGAATGGGTGCCTGTTCAGCAAGAATGGCGGCGGTGGTTCCGGTGTAAAGCGGCGTCGGTGCAGAAGCACGCGCGACGACTGCACTATTAAGCGAGAACAATAAACAGGCGGCGCTGAGCGCCAGTGTGATCTTGCGCATATTTTCCCCTGAATATTCAGTTTGTTATCGTTTTAATTTGAGCGAATGGTCAAAAAACTATCCGACCATAACCCCAGCGGGAAGTGAAAGAAAGGAGTTTTTGCTTATGAATCTGAATAAAAAGAAGAAGATCACAAAGCGCGGATGCGTGGCGTAGGCCCGGTAAGCGCCAGCGCCACCGGGTAAGATTTTCTGCGGCCTGATGCCCTCATCCCGACCCTCTCCCACAGGGAGAGGGGGAATGATAGTGAATACTTACATCACAGCAGCGAAGGCCTGAGCCACGCGCTTGACGTTATCGGTATTCAAGCCCGCCATGCACATACGACCACTGGAAATCAGGTAGATGCCAAATTCTTCACGCAGCCTTTCAACCTGAGCCGCGCTCAGACCGGTATAGCTAAACATCCCGCGCTGCTTAAGCAGATAGTCAAAGTTATGCCAGGGAACGGCCTCTTTCAGCACATTAACCAGTTCCTGACGCATCGACAAAATGCGCTTACGCATCGCTTCCACTTCGGCAAGCCAGGACGCTTTCAGCCGATCATCTCCAAGAACCGTGGCCACCACCTGCGCACCAAAGTTTGGCGGGCTGGAATAGATGCGGCGCACTGTCGCTTTCAGCTGACCCAGCACACGACTGGCTGCTTCGGCATCTTCACATACCACGGACAGGCCGCCAACGCGTTCGCCGTACAGAGAGAAGATTTTTGAGAAGGAGTTGCTGACCAGTACAGGTAACCCGGCGCTGGCAGCGGCACGAATGGCGTAGGCATCGTCTTCCATTCCTGCGCCAAAGCCCTGATAGGCGATATCGAGGAATGGGATCAGGTTACGCGCCTTCAGCACCTCAATCACGGCATCCCACTGTGCATTGGTGAGATCGGCACCGGTCGGGTTATGGCAGCACGGATGCAGCAGTACAATACTGCGCTCTGGCAGGGTGTTCAGTTTTTCCAGCAGCGCATCAATACGTACGCCGTTGGTTGCACTGTCAAACCACGGGTAGGTCGACACCTTAAAGCCCGAGCCTTCAAAAATGGCTACGTGGTTTTCCCAGGTTGGATCGCTGACCCACACGCCGGAATCCGGGAAGTATTTTTTCAAAAAGTCTGCGCCGACCTTCAGCGCCCCTGAACCGCCCAGCGTCTGGATGGTCGCCACGCGTTTTTGCGCGAGTACCGCGTGATCGGCTCCAAACAGCAGCGGCGCGATGGTGTTGCGGTAGGTGTTTAACCCTTCCATTGGCAGATAGAGCGAGGCCCCGTGCGGAACCGCGTTAAGACGCGCTTCGGCTTCGGCCACGGCCTGCAGCTGAGGAATGATACCGCCCTCGTTGTAATACAGACCAATGCTAAGATTCACTTTGTCGCTGCGAGGATCTTCTTTAAAACGCTCCATTAAGGAGAGAATGGGGTCGCCAGCATAGGCGTCTACTTTCTGAAACACGCGATGGTTCTCCGGAATTCGATGAGGCAGGGAATTCCACAATAAACTGGAACATGCCGTAACACCACCCCTTCGCCTTATCCTGCAATTGGCATAGGTTTTTTGCATCCTCTCGCCATGACATTTACCCAATATTTTCGCCCCCTCCGCTCCCGTAATGTGACTCCTGCGCAACCGCGCATTCACTGACTCAAGGAGTTCACATTATGGATTCACAATTTATTGGTTCAGTCATTAATGCCCTGCCACTCGAACATATGATTGGTGGGCCACTGCAGGCAATGATCAAAGCACAGGTACAGGCCAGCAAATCCTATGCCGACTTCCTGCTCTCTGTCTGTATTAAGGATGGTAAAGCCGTTGCCATCGAATTCGACTACGACGAAACCCTGGTAGACGAGCAAGGGGTGAGCAAAGGTAGCGTCACCCGCAAAATGAGTATTCCGCTGCTGGCGGCGGTTACTCACCCGATTATTTGTATTGAAGACGGTACCATCGATTTTGAGCTGGAAGTCACTCAGAGCGAAGCCAGTTCAAGCAGCACTGAAGCCGAAGCCTCGGTGGAAGCGTCAATCGGTTGGGGTATCTTCTCAGCCAAAATGACCGGTAAGGTATCGCACAAATCAGAACAAACTCGTTCAACCGACACACGCGCTAAATATTCCATCCATACCCAAATCAAGCGTCAGGATCCACCTGAAGCCCTCCAGCGCGTCATTGACTATTTAACCAACGCCAAAACCAAGCCTGTTGCTGCGCAATAACGTTTTGCACTGTGGGTAATAGCCATTCCGTAACGTACGGGGCCGCCTTTGGTGGCCCCTCTTCAGGAGCGAATTATGTCTTTTAAAACATGGCTACGCGGCAGTAAGGATGAGGAGCCAGAAAATAAGAGGGAGAAAGAGGCTGACGGAACGACGCCCCCTGTACAAGGGAAAAATCCGCCGCCACCGCCTGCGGATATTCCCGGCGTACCGGTCACGCTGGAGGATATTACGCGCGGAATGCAGTACGCCGCAACGGCGGCAAACGAGTTAATCGCTCAGCAGTACATGAAGATGCTGGATCCCTTTTTCGAACCCGCCGATGACGGTTCACTGATCCCGCGCACCGTCCAGCTGGCACTGGATGAGAACCACTATTTCGATCTGCCCCTCGTTGCGCTCTCTACACCGCGTGGGCTGATGCTGGAAAAGATGAAGGTCAACCTGACGATCCGCACGGAAGGTATGCAAGCCCCCTCCCCGCAATCGGGAGAAAACGAGTTTGGCCGCTTTCACGTCAGCCTTTCACCTTCCAGCGATAGCAAAGGTGGGCGTGACAGCCGCCACGTTGACGTGGAGATGCAATTTACCGCCCTCCCACCACCAGAAAGCATCATGCGTTTGATTGATGAGTACACCAACAAAGTTATCCCCCGTCCGAAAGCAGAGGAGACTCCGTGATGAACAAGCAACCAGAAAGCACTGGTGACAAAGGCGTGCAGCTGATTTGCCAGTTTGAAGGACTAAAGCTGGAACGTTACCGCGATGCCGTCGGGTTATGGACGATTGGCTACGGCCATTTGATTCTGAAAGAGGAGATGGAAAAGCTCATCAAAATCACCACCGGTGAAGCCAAAAATATCCTGCGCAAAGACCTGAAGCGCACTGAAACTGGCGTGAAGAAACTGCTGACGCTGTCGGTTACCCAGAATCAGTTCGACGCCCTGGTGTCCTTCGCCTTCAATCTTGGCCTCGGCAATTTAAAGAAATCGACGCTGCTTAAAAAGGTCAACGCAGGAGACAAAGAAGCGGCTGCGTTGCAATTTAAATGCTGGAACAAAGCAGGCGGCAGAGTACTGGCGGGGCTTACGCGTCGCCGTGACGCCGAAATGAGATTATTTCTGAGTTAACCATTAAAGGAACATCATGAAAATCAATAAACTAATCACTGTAGCGCTGTTATCGGTTTCGCTTTTTTCAGCCATGCAGGTCAGTGCCGCTTTAAAAACCTGTGAAGATGAAATTAAAGAGACAAATACCTTTTTGACGGAAAAAGGTGTTCCACCGGTAAATAACATCACCGATTTAGCGACCACGCTGCGCAATATTAAAAATTTTGGTCGGCTACCTGACAGGTATATCACCGTAGATGAAGCAAAGCGTCTTGGGTGGTCTGGCCAGGCGTCTGAAACGCTGTGGGGCGTGAAAAAAACCAACAACAGATGGATAGGTGGCGATATTTACAACAACCCAGCGCTACCGGCAAATCAAGCCTGGCTGACTGCGGACATTGATGTCGTGAAAGGATATCGCAGCCCCAAACGGGTGATTTACAGCCTGTCAGGGCCACAGCGATTTATTACCACCGATCAATACCAACATTTGGTTGAGCTTGAACCTTGCCAATAACCCACTCTGTAACTGGCGGTGAAATCCCCTGACTTCTCAATCACGGACAGGGGATTTTACCCACGCTGAGGATAAGCCCATGTCTGACATCTATCTCCCCACACTGATCAGTGAGGCACTACTGGCTTTCTCTGGATTATTTGGTGGCGTAAGTATCTCCTTTTTTTGGCAGCCACAACGGCTGCACCAGCATAGTCGATTTGTCGCAGGCGTGATCTTTGGTGGAATAAGTATGGGGGCCGCCATTGCATTGGGCGGGTTAGCGGCTCGCTGGCTCAAGATCGATCTGACTCAGGCAGATATCACTCTGGGCCTGGGGTATATCTTAGGTGCGCTCAGCAATGGGTTGATCGTCTGGCTGGCAAACTTCTTTCGACGGCATGAGCAGCAGGATATTTTTGATGTTGCCAGCGTAATCAAAAGAAAAGTCAGGAACGATTCACTCCCTCAGTCAGATTCAAATGATAACAAGCTCAACGGGGAATAATATGCTCAATATGAACAAAGACTGGGTACTGCTGGTCATTATTCTTGTCGATCTGATAACGTCATTTATTATTTTGTTTGCCGCCTATAGCCGCCGTGTTCATGCATTGCCTGTTATGAGTAAGATAGGTCTGGCAGCACTGGCATTTGGTTTTTTCGGTGAGAGCTGTCTGAATGTAAAATTCATTTTGACAGGAGAAGATATCTTAAATGATAGCTTCCCATTTTGGTTACTTCAGGATTTTGGTACGTTAGTTGTGGTGATTTATTATTTTTTCCTCAGACATAAATAGTAAAAAGCGCAACAAATTCCACATTTGTTGCGCTTTCATCTGCATCTGTAATGTAACCTAGATCGCAATATATTTATAATAGAGCATTGCTGCCTGCGTGCGGTTATTCACCTGAAGACGATGGAAAATGGATTCAAGGTGTACTTTTACGGTTCCGGCACTGATATTTAACTGCCTGCTGATTTGTTTATTGGTACCTCCTTTTGCCAGTAACTTCAGCACCTCCTGCTGGCGTCGGCTCAGCGTATGAATGAGTAGCGTGTTACCCGGAGCTTCACGATGAAGTATGGCCTGTTCAGGAAAACAGACAACGCCGGATGAAACCATGCTCAGGATCTGGCTGATTTTTTCCACGGGAAGATCCTTGGTAAAAAGACCTTTTACATTTTGCTGAATATAAAAATTAAAGATCCCATCCGTCGCCTTTCTCAACATCACAACAATGGGTAATGAAGGCCAGTCCTGCGTTAGCATTTTGATGAACTCGCTGCAATTCATTTCACCGTCTAACAGAACAATGTTAACGGAAGTGGACATCAAAACGGTGTGTGCGTCTTCGAAGCTGTCTGTAGAAAAAACGGTACATTCAGGCATCACTCTCTTTAGTTCAGTCTTCATACCGTGAATGTAGATCGGTAATTCATCAATCATCAATACATTCATCACCACTTTACCTCGTCTTGGTTTTATTTCCTTACGTTATTAAATAAGCCTTTTCAAAAATAAGTATGAGTGTAATTTGAGAACTTGAAAAACAGCAAATGGCATAAGACAAATGTCATATTCACACGCATTAAATTAAGCAGCGCTAAACAAAAAATATAGCATACATTAATTTTCCACCGACATTATTCATAACAAAAACAACCTGGGCCGATTAGCATATTTAAGATGTGAACCGGCTCACCTATTATTTATCTGCATTTATGCAACCCACCCATACATTAATATTTGAATGAGGTTTCTTATGACGACATTAACAGTGTATTTCTGCGGTACCGGTTCGAATAAATTTGATGACACACATGTTAACTACTGGAACGGGGAGTTAATTTCGACGCTCGCCGCCAATAACAAAGGTAAAGAGTTTGCGGAATGGATCATTCTTGATGGCCCAGGAAGTGGCAACCTCCAGAGTGATGAGCTGTGGGTAAAAAGCGGTGATTACGGCCAGCTACGTGGTCGGCTTTTTGGAAGCGGCTGGAACGAAAATATTCAGCATGCCCTCAATATTATGAAAGGGCACGTTGACTGGCAGCGAGAAAAGCTCACGAAAGAGAATTATGAGCAGCTGAAAAAGGCTGGTATCCCGATTGAGGACGTCGAAGTCACAGGCTCGTTCTGGTGGCGTAAATATGATTACGGCGACCGAAAAGTCACGCAGCAGGCGCTGCAGCAGCAGATCATTAAAACTTTCCGCAAGGGGCAAATTCTGCCGACGCAGGTCAACCTGGTAGGATGGAGTCGGGGTGGGATCAGTTGCCATATGCTGGCCAACGCCATGCTGGCCGACCCGGTTCTGACAACCATCCCGGTCAATATTTTTGCAGTTGACCCAGTTCCGGGAACAGGCAATTTCAAATCAGACAAAGTGACCTTAGGCAGCAACGTCAAAGAGTATGTTGCTTTTTATGCCAAAGATGAGCGCTCAACAGGTTTCTCCTGTGTCATCCCTGAAACCCATAATACGACGCGTGTGCACATTTATCCGATGTCTGGCCGACACGCGACCCTCGTCGGCAATGCATCGGCTAATGGTGATAAGGGGCCAAAAGTAGCGCATGAACCAGGCATGATCGTGCGTCATTTTGCAGAGGTTTGTCTGCAAAGATGGGGCGTGAATATGGACAAGAAACTCAATCTGGACGGGATACAGCTACTTGAGTTGCATCAGTCAATTCAGCGTAACGCTGCGGTATTTAGCCAAATGCGAAACACCGTTTACACCGTTTCCGAGAATGACCAGGGTGAGCGCTACGTTTCCCGCGCAAGCACCGGGATGCCTTTCTCAGCAGTGCACGGAGTGCCTTTCACCCCTGAATCGGGGCTGGTATCGGAATACCTCACGAATCAGGCTATTTACGACGTGCTGAAATAAGACGTTCACCGCATCCAACGGTCATATCGGCTGTTGGATGCGGACATTCAGGCACGGTTAATCGATATACTTCATCTCCACCCGCGACGTCAGGCGCGTGATAAGTTCGTAAGCACTTACTTTCGTGATTTCAGCAATGCGTTCAACGGGTAAGCCTTCGCCCCACATCACCACCGGATCGCCAGCCTTGTCCTGTGCCTCTGGCCCCAGGTCAACGCAGATCATATCCATCGCCACACGGCCCACAATCTGCACTTCACGGCCATTCACCAGCACCGGCGTACCGGATGGCGCAGCGCGCGGGTAACCGTCACCGTAACCCATCGCCACCACACCCAGACGCGTATCGCGCTTGCTGTCCCAGGTTCCGCCGTAGCCCACCGGTTCACCCGCTTTGTGCTCGCGCACGGCAATCAGGTTAGAAACCAGCGACATCACCGGCTGCAAGCCAAAATCTGGCCCCCACGGTTTATTCTCCAGCGGCGACACGCCGTAGAGAATAATCCCCGGGCGCGCCCAGTCGAAGTGCGACTGTGGCCACAACAGAATGCCGCCGGATGCCGCAATAGAGCGCATCCCCGGCTTGCCTTCACAGAAGGTGTTAAAAATATCGAGTTGCTGCTCGGTTGCGCCACATTCTGGCTCATCTGCGCGAGCAAAATGGCTGACAATATTCACCGGCTGACGCACGTTTTTGCACTGACACAGACGCTGATAAAACGCCTCTGCGTTTTCCGGGCGCACGCCCAGACGGTGCATGCCCGTGTCGAGCTTCATCCACACGGTGACCGGCTCGCTCAGCTCTGCCGTTTCCAGTGCTGCCAGCTGCTCTTCGTTATGTACCGCTGTGTGCAGGTGCTGATCGGCGATGGTCGGCAGGTCGGAGGCTTCGAAAAAACCTTCGAGGAGCAGAATGGGTTGGGCGATCCCGCCTGCACGCAGGCGGAGAGCTTCTTCGAGACGGGCGACGCCAAAGGCGTCGGCATCGGGGAGCGTTCGCGCGGTCTCGAGAAGACCGTGTCCGTAAGCGTTCGCTTTCACGACTGCAACGAGCTTGCTGGCGGGGGCCAGTTCACGCAGACGCTGCAGGTTGTGTCGCAGAGCGCGGCGGTTAATGATTACAGTTGCCGCTTGCATTTGAATTCCTTAATAAAAGAATCACCAAAATCATTCGCGTTGCAGTCAACGCACCTGCGTCGTGAAGGATGAAGGCGATTTACTCATCATCATATTGAGGACCGGCATAGTTGTCGAAACGCGACCACTGTCCGTTAAAGGTCAGACGTACCGTACCGATGGGGCCGTTACGTTGTTTACCAATAATAATTTCGGCGATCCCTTTCAGGTCGCTATTCTCGTGATAAACCTCATCACGGTAGATAAACATGATTAAGTCCGCATCCTGCTCGATGGAGCCGGATTCACGCAGATCGGAGTTCACCGGACGTTTATCGGCACGCTGTTCCAGAGAGCGGTTAAGCTGGGAGAGCGCCACCACCGGCACGTGTAGCTCTTTGGCTAATGCTTTGAGCGAGCGGGAAATCTCTGCAATCTCCAGCGTACGGTTGTCGGAGAGCGACGGCACGCGCATCAGCTGGAGGTAGTCGATCATGATAAGGCCAATACCACCGTGTTCACGGGCGATACGGCGCGCACGGGAGCGCACTTCCGTCGGCGTCAGACCGGAGGAGTCATCGATATAGATATTACGTTTATCCAGCAGAATACCCATCGTGCCGGAGATCCGCGCCCAGTCTTCATCGTCGAGCTGACCGGTACGAATACGGGTCTGATCCACGCGAGACAGCGACGCCAGGGAACGCATCATGATCTGTTCTGATGGCATCTCAAGACTGAAGATTAAAACCGGTTTATCCTGCAACATCGCCGCGTTTTCGACGAGGTTCATCGCAAATGTTGTTTTACCCATTGATGGACGCGCCGCGACGATGATCAAATCTGACGGCTGCAGACCGGCAGTTTTCTTGTTGAGATCGTCATAGCCGGTATTCACACCGGTCACACCATCATGGGGTTGCTGGAACAGCTGTTCGATACGCGCAACGGTCGCATCAAGCACATCGGCGATGTTTTTCGGCCCTTCGTCTTTGTTCGCGCGGCTTTCGGCGATTTTAAAGACGCGGGACTCAGCGAGATCGAGCAGATCTTCGCTGGTGCGACCCTGTGGATCAAAACCCGCCTCGGCGATTTCATTCGCCACCGAGATCATCTCACGCACAACGGCACGTTCACGCACGATGTCAGCGTAAGCGCTGATGTTCGCCGCACTTGGCGTATTTTTAGAAAGCTCTGCCAGATAGGCAAACCCACCGACGCTGTCCAGTTGACCCTGCCGCTCCAGCGATTCCGCGAGCGTGATCAGGTCAATCGGGCTGCCCGACTCCTGCAGACGCGCCATTTCAGTAAAGATATGGCGATGCGGGCGGGTGTAGAAATCTTCGGACACGACGCGCTCGGCGACGTCGTCCCAGCGTTCGTTATCCAGCATTAAACCGCCCAACACCGACTGTTCCGCTTCAATCGAGTGCGGCGGGACTTTTAACCCGGCGACCTGAAAATCACGTTCACGGGGTTCAGTCTGTTTGTTGAAGGGTTTGTTTCCTGCCATAGTGAATGGAGTTACCGAGATAAAGAGTGGGTCGAAAGATTACCACATTTTCTTATGGAGGAAGCATGGCAACGCGTATTGAATTTCACAAGCATGGTGGCCCTGACGTACTCAAAGCAGTAGAGTTCACCCCTGCTGCACCTGGCGATAACGAAATCCAGGTCGAAAACAAAGCCATCGGCATCAACTACATTGATACCTATATTCGCAGCGGTCTTTATCCCCCTCCGTCAATGCCGAGCGGGCTGGGAACCGAAGCGGCAGGTGTGGTTATCAAGGTGGGCAACGCCGTTAAGCATATAAAAGAAGGTGCCCGCGTGGTGTATGCGCAATCGGCACTGGGTGCATACAGTACCGTTCATAACGTTCCGGCAGACAAAGCCGCAATTCTACCGAATGCGATATCGTTCGAGCAGGCTGCCGCTTCTTTCCTGAAGGGGCTAACCGTTTATTACCTGCTGCGCAAAACCTATGAAATCAAACCCGATGAACAATTCCTGTTTCATGCCGCTGCAGGCGGTGTGGGGCTGATCGCCTGCCAGTGGGCAAAAGCGTTGGGTGCGAAACTTATCGGCACCGTAGGCTCTGCCCAAAAAGCCCAGCGGGCACTGCAGGCTGGAGCATGGAAGGTGATTAACTACCGCGAAGAGAACATTGTTGAGCGACTGAAAGAGATAACCGGCGGCAAAAAGGTGCGCGTGGTGTATGACTCGGTGGGTAAAGACACCTGGGAAGCATCCCTGGACTGCCTGCAACGCCGCGGTCTGATGGTGAGTTTTGGTAATTCATCAGGGGCCGTTACTGGCGTGAATCTTGGCATTCTGAACCAGAAAGGTTCTCTGTATGTTACGCGCCCTTCTCTTCAGGGCTACATCACCAACCGGGCAGAGCTGCTTGAGGCCAGCAACGAGCTGTTCTCTCTGATCGCCAGCGGTGCGATTAAAGTGGATGTGGCCGATGCGCAGAAATACCCGTTAGCCGATGCGCAACGTGCGCATGAGGTGCTGGAGAGTCGGGCGACGCAGGGTTCAAGTCTGTTAATTCCCTGATCCCTGAAAAGAAATTGGGCTTCCCATAGGAAGCCCTTTCTTTTTTTAGTTCGGCTGTATGTAGGGTACAGCTCGATGAATTCTTTAGCGGCAGCCATAGTGACAGATTCGATAAGTAAATCCTATTCCGTTCTAAGCAATGTTGCCGGGAAAGTTGCAGGTATGTGACGAACCCCTCAATACCTTAGTAACGAAAGCGGTTATTACGCTGATAACCGGGAACCTTTGGCGATTTAATCGCCCGTATTACCCATACTACCGCAATCGCCAGCAGTAACCACGGCAACAGTTTGATCGTCAGGGCAAACAATCCGCCGATAAACATCACCGCCGTCGCCACAAAGATAGCGGCCAGAATGCCGAGCAGTGAAACCCCCGTCACCAACAGCATGACAAAAAAGCCAATCACAAAAAGTAGTTCCAGCATGGTGCTCTCCCACGAGTTCCCGAATGATGCAGCGATCATTACAAAAAGCATGCCAAAACTAACTCATTGTTATAAAAGCAAAACGCCCCGCAATATTTTGCGAGGCGTGGTGAATTTGACGATCTTTTAGCGAAATTTATCGCTTATCTGCCACCAGACGCAGCGCGTGTTCCAGCACGTCGATATCCGCACCGGCTTTATGCGCATTTTCGCTCAGGTAACGACGCCACTGACGCGCCCCCGGGATCCCCTGGAACAGGCCGAGCATATGGCGGGTAATGTGACCAAGGTAAGTCCCATTGCTTAGCTCACGTTCGATATACGGATACATGGCACGCACCACGGCAACCGGATCGGTATCTGCACCTTCAATGCCAAAGATTTCGCGATCGACCGTCGCCAGGAGCCCAGGGTTCTGATACGCCTCGCGCCCCACCATTACGCCATCCATATGTTCCAGATGCGTTTTGGCCTCGTCCAGCGACTTGATACCGCCGTTAATTGACAGGGTCAGATGTGGGAAGTCACGCTTCAGCTGATACACACGCGGGTAGTCCAGCGGCGGAATTTCACGGTTCTCTTTCGGGCTAAGACCCGAGAGCCACGCTTTGCGTGCGTGGATGATAAACATCTCGCACTCGCCTTTCCCGGCAACCGTATTGATGAAATCGCACAGAAATTCGTAACTGTCCTGGTCGTCGATACCAATACGGGTTTTAACCGTTACCGGAATGGAGACAACATCGCGCATCGCCTTGATGCAATCAGCCACCAGCTGCGCGTTCCCCATCAGGCATGCGCCAAACATACCGTTTTGCACGCGATCGGAAGGGCAACCAACGTTAAGGTTAACTTCGTCATAACCGCGTTCTTCCGCCAGCTTCGCGCACTGCGCCAGGGCTGCCGGATCGCTGCCGCCAAGCTGCAGGGCAACCGGATGCTCTTCTTCACTGTAGGCCAGATAGTCACCCTTACCGTGAATAATCGCCCCGGTAGTCACCATTTCGGTGTACAGCAACGTATGGCGGGAGAGCTGACGCAGGAAATAGCGGCAGTGTCTGTCCGTCCAGTCGAGCATCGGCGCAATGGAAAAACGGTGTGCAGGGAAAGCAGTCTGTAATTCTGACGACATGGCGAAGTTTTAAGCATCTGGTGGAAAAGGGGCGCTACTATAGCACAAAGAAAAGCCGGAGGCGCAGCGCCTCCGGTGCACTTTAGAACGTCAGGCTCAGCTGTGCCCCTGCGCCCCAGGTTTCATCTTCGCCGTACAGACCCATCAGGTCGACATGTACGGTGTTAAGCGGTGCAAAACCCACCCCCGCCGTAAAAACGTTGCTGTCGTTGTTTTTCACATCAGCACGGTAACCCGCGCGAACGGCCAGCCAGTTTAGTGGTGTGACTTCTGCACCCACGCCAACGTACTGAGAGTTCTCTTCGCTTTTAAAGCCTTTGGTTTCGGTCAGGTCACCGTCTGCCGTCAACGTCACGAGATCGGTATGCCAGGCCACACCTGCCGTTACGACAGGACTGATCTGATACGTATCACGTACCCCATCCACTTCTTTGGTATCGATATCACGTGAGAAGAGGTTTTTCCCCGTCAGACCGACAGTCCAGTTATCGCCGAAATCAGCCGCAAGACCGGCATCGACGTTAAACCCGGTGTCGTCATTGCGATAGCGGCTACTGTTGATATCGCCGCTGTCGAAGTTGTAGATAGAGACGGTGTAGTTATACAGCCAGGTTTTTTGCAGCTTTGGGGTGATACCCACGGAAACCGGTACACCGCTAATATCAAACTGATGCGCCACCGCCACGCCATAGTCTGAAACGATAGCCGCACGACCAAAACCTTTTGATTTGAGATCCTTCGGGTCAATGCCAAAAGCGGCAACAGGGGTTGCCTCCACTAAACGTAGTTTATCGATATCCCCCTGATCGATGTAAGAACTCACGCGAGCGCGAGCATTCGCTTTGGCCACAAATGCGAATGAGAGCACATCATCAGGAATGCTTACCGCGATCCCGCCGCCCGCTTTACCGCTGGCAGTTTTTCCTTTCAGCGAATCCAGCTGATCGGCAAGATTGCCTGCTGCAGAAGAAACATCCCGTGAGGCCTGGCTTGAAGGATTTAAGAGATCGATAAGGTTGATAGTATCCAGCGTGCTACGGTACCGACTGACATCGTCGCTGATGTTATCAATCTTATCCCGCAGGTTGTCTTTGTCTGAAATCTGCGCACCAATGGAAGGTAAAATGAGCGTCACACCATCATCAGGTTTCGCTTTCGCCAGCAATGCCGGGTTGATTAACACCCCACTGCCGTAGCTGCCTGCTGCGACGCCCGTGCCCCCCATCGCGTCGCTGCGCGCCTCTGTCCAGGTATTGGCTGCCCCCGCCTGATTTGCCATAAACAAGGAGACAGCGATGCTAACCACCGAAAATTTAAAATGTTTCTTCACAGTATGCTCGTCTTATAATCTGTTATGAAATAACCCCTGTCTGTTATCACCCAAACAGGCACGAACTATTGCTGTGAATAAGTACAAAAAGACCCGCTTTTTCCCTAAGTTAAATCACACCCGGGCCTGTTGTAATTTGTGACGACCCTCAATATTTATAGAAGAGGAAATTATTTTCGCCCAGGTTTTCCATCGTGCGGACCAAAAAACTGGGGCGGATGGTCAACCCAGCGGTCCTCGCGCGTGGCGGCGTACACCGGGTTTAGCGGATAGTAGATGCGGTTGTGCTTTTTATTGGCCTCCCCAACGACCAGCAAGCGCACCTCTTCATCAGTGTTGTTAATGAAGGTGTGGCAGACACCCGTTCCGGCAGGAAAACCCACGCTGTCACCAGGTTCGAGTTTCCACAGATAACCGTTAATCCAGGCCTCGGGGTAACCTTCCAGCACATAGATAAATTCCTCTTCGTCGCTTTCCGCGTGAGGATACGAGGTACGACGCCCCGGAGGGAGACGCTCATGGTGAATACCAATACGGCCCAGGCCCAGCTTGCGGGCCAGCGGTGCACCGATGGAGAAACGCTCGTGACTGTCGGAATAGGTAGAGTCATCTGCCCCTTCAACGTCACGCCAGTGCCGAATACAGTCAGGTCTTTTCATCGTAAATGTCCAGAATTGCGATGCGTCAGGTATAGCACAGCCTGGCGGATCTCGGTGTTTTTACCAGAACATGATAAAGTGAGGGTTTCCCAGCCTATAACATCCGGGGTGCTAAATGGATAAGACCGCAACGCAAGAGCTGTTAGCGCAGGCAGAAAAGCTGTGTGCGCAACGCAATGTGCGCCTGACTCCGCAGCGCCTTGAGGTATTGCGACTGATGAGCCTGCAGCAAGGAGCCATCAGCGCATACGACCTGCTCGACCTGCTGCGCGAAAGCGAGCCGCAGGCAAAACCGCCTACGGTTTATCGTGCGCTGGATTTCCTGCTGGAACAAGGGTTTGTTCACAAGGTCGAATCAACAAACAGCTATGTGCTGTGCCACCTGTTTGATCAACCGACCCACACATCTGCCATGTTTATCTGCGACCGCTGCGGTGTGGTGAAGGAAGAGTGTGCAGAAGGCGTTGAAGACATCATGCATTCGCTGGCAGCCAAAATGGGCTTTGCCCTGCGTCATAACGTGATTGAAGCACACGGGCTGTGCTCCGCATGCGTGGAAGTGGAATCCTGTCGGCATCAGGATGAGTGTCAGCACGATCACTCTATCCTCGTGAAGAAAAAACCACGTTAACAGTGGTGGGATGAAAACCAGGTATCACGCCGCCAGTGGCGATGCCAGATAAACGCCAGAGAGAGGCCGCGCAAGGCAAGAAAGACTGCCAGCGCCAGCCACAAACCGTGGTTGCCCAGAGACGGGAGCGTCAACAGCGTCAGACCAAAGCCTGCCGCTGCGACCGCCATGCTGTTGCGCATCTCCGCCCCTCGCGTCGCACCGATGAACATACCGTCCAGCAGATAGCACCAGACGCCCACCACCGGTAAGATCGCCTGCCAGATGAGATAATGACCCGCCAGTTCACGAAGCCGGGGGAGCGACGTGAGTAACGCAATGATCTGTTGGCCAAAACAGGCATAAGTCAGTGCAAACGCCAGCGCCACCAGACCCGCCTGACGACAGGCTGCCCGCCATACATCACGGAGCTGACCGCTTTCACGCGCACCGTATGCCTGCCCGGAATGCGCTTCAACAGCGTAGGCAAAGCCATCCAGCGCATAAGCGGTAAAGGTGAGCAGCGTCATCAGAACCGCATTAACCGCGACAATATCTGGCCCAAGACGCGCCCCAAAGACCGTCAGTGCGCCAAAGCAGAGCTGTAACAAGAGCGAGCGCAACATAATGTCGCGATTAAGCGCCAGCAGTGTGCGGATATTGCCACGCCACGCGGTTTTCAGTAGAGAGACAGAGATACCGCGCATGGTCAGAACATGCCAGACCATCCACAACCCGATAAAAAATGTCCCGTATTCCGCAATTGCCGTCGCCAGTGCTGCACCCTGCACGTTCATATGCAGGCCCATCACCAGCCAGAGGTCGAGCACAATGTTGAGGAGGTTTCCCACTACCAGCAGAATGACCGGCGCACGAGCATACTGCACGCCCAATAACCATCCAAGCAGCACCAGATTTGCCAGTGATGCAGGCGCACTGAGCCAGCGAATTTCAAGGAAACGTCGTGCCTGCTCAAGTACCGTCTCACTGCCACCAACAATGTGCAACGCCAGATCAATCAGTGGGGTACGCAGCAACACGATTAACGCCCCTGCACCGAGCGCCAGAATTAACGGCTGAACAAGCGCACGAGCCAGACGCAGGGGATCTTTCGCACCATATGCCTGTGCCGTCAACCCCGTGGTGCTCATGCGTAAAAAGAGCAGGAGCATAAAGAGGAAGCTGGTTGCCGTTGCGCCGATAGCCACACCGCCCAGATAAACGGGTGAATCCAGATGACCAATCACCGCCGTATCCACCAGCCCCAGCAAAGGAACGGTGATATTGGAAAAAATCATTGGCAGAGCAAGACGCCACAATGCCTTATCTGAAGCCGTCAGCAGTGACATGAAAAAATACCAGGAGCGGGAAATGAATCAGGCTACGGAGACTCCGTAGCCTGTCGGGAAGAGATTACAGCCATTCACCGTTGCGAATAACACCTACCGCCAGCCCTTCAATAGAGAAGTTCTGTTCGCGGAGATCCACCACAATTGGGGAGAACTCGCTGTTTTCCGGTAGCAGCTGCACGGTATTACCCTGTTTTTTCAGGCGCTTAACGGTAACTTCATCATCAATACGCGCGACCACAACCTGGCCGTTGCGCACGTCCTGCGTTTTGTGAACCGCAAGCAAATCGCCATCGAGAATGCCGATATCCTTCATGGACATACCGCTTACGCGCAGCAAGAAATCTGCGCTCGGTTTGAACATGCCAGGATCGACCTGATAGTGACCTTCGATGTGCTGCTGTGCCAGCAGCGGTTCACCAGCAGCGACACGGCCAACCAGTGGAATTCCCGTCTCTTCTTCTACCAGCAGACGGATACCGCGTGAAGCACCCGAAACAATCTCAATCGCGCCTTTACGCGCCAGCGCTTTAAGGTGTTCCTCGGCAGCATTTGGAGAACGGAAACCCAGACGCTGCGCAATTTCCGCACGCGTGGGTGGCATACCCGTCTGGCCGATATGATCCCGGATGAGATCAAACACCTCTTGTTGCCTGGTCGTTAACGCTTTCATTCCGCCCCCTGGGTGTATATACAGTTATGCTGTGAGTATATACAGTCAAAGGTGATTTTGGAACCAAAAACTGCACAAAAAACCAGGGACTTAATTATTCCTCGAGGCTCATCGGAAATGTGACCAAAGCAGCGTGACCCAGGTGATGACCGCAGTGATAATCGACAGCAGTACAGCGGCAGACCCCATGTCTTTCGCGCGCCCAGAGAGCTCGTGGAACTCAGAGCCGATGCGATCCACAACGGCCTCAATAGCGCTATTGAGAATTTCCACTATCATCACCAACAGTACAGAACCAATCAGAAGAACGCGGGTTATGGCATCAACATCAAGGAAACAGGCGATGATAACCGCGACGATAGCGGTAACACCCTCCTGGCGAAAAGCGGCTTCATTAGCCCACGCGGCACGGAAACCTTTCCATGAATAGCCGGCAGCTTTGATGATTCGGGTTAACCCAGTGGTATTATTGGCCATTAAAAGAACCTTTTATGAGAAATAGCGTCAGTAACTATACACAAAATCATTCATGCAGCGGCAAGGTGAAGGATGAAGTGTATATAGCTGCAACGCGTTTTGCTGCAGCCCGAAGTATGACGGGTAACAACAGTAATTTTGCGCGCTTTCTGTTATCCTTGCGCCGCAATTGCATTATTAACCAGAGGCTTTACATCGTTTATGTCCGGCTGGCCACGAATTTACTACAAATTACTTAATTTACCATTAAGCGTCCTGGTAAAAAGCAAGTCTATCCCAGCAGAACCCGCGCTGGAATTGGGGCTCGATACATCGCGCCCTATCATGTACGTTTTGCCTTATAACTCGAAGGCAGACTTGCTGACGCTTCGCGCCCAGTGTCTGGCGCACGATTTACCCGATCCGCTTGAACCGTTGGAAATCGACGGGACGCTACTGCCGCGCTACGTGTTCATTCACGGCGGGCCGCGCGTGTTTACCTATTACACGCCAAAAGAAGAGTCCATCAAGCTGTTCCACGACTATCTCGACCTGCACCGCAGTAATCCTGACCTGGATGTACAGATGGTGCCGGTTTCGGTGATGTTTGGTCGTCGCCCGGGTCGTGAAAAAGGCGAAGAGAATCCGCCGCTGCGTATGCTCAACGGCATCCAGAAATTCTTCGCGGTTTCCTGGCTGGGGCGCGATAGCTTTGTGCGTTTCTCCCCTTCAGTCTCGCTGCGCCGGATGGCGGACGAGCACGGCACCGATAAGATCATCGCGCAAAAACTGGCGCGCGTGGCGCGTATGCACTTCGCGCGCCAGCGTCTGGCCGCCGTTGGGCCACGTCTCCCGGCGCGTCAGGATCTGTTCAACAAGCTGCTGGCCTCCAAAGCGATCGCTCGCGCCGTTGAAGACGAAGCGCGCAGCAAGAAGATTTCGCACGAGAAAGCGCAGCAGAACGCCATTGCGCTGATGGAAGAGATTGCCGCGAACTTCTCCTACGAGATGATTCGCCTGTCCGATCGTATTCTGAGCTTTACGTGGAACCGCCTCTATCAGGGGATTAACGTTCACAACGCCGAGCGCGTGCGTCAACTGGCGCATGACGGCCACGAAATTGTCTATGTTCCCTGCCACCGCAGCCACATGGACTACCTGTTGCTCTCTTACGTGCTTTATCACCAGGGGCTGGTACCGCCGCACATTGCTGCCGGTATTAACCTGAATTTCTGGCCTGCAGGCCCGATTTTCCGCCGCCTCGGAGCGTTCTTTATTCGTCGTACCTTTAAGGGCAACAAGCTCTACTCCACCGTGTTCCGGGAATATCTGGGCGAACTGTTTAGCCGCGGTTATTCCGTGGAGTACTTCGTGGAGGGGGGGCGTTCCCGTACTGGACGCCTGCTCGATCCGAAGACCGGCACGCTGTCGATGACCATCCAGGCAATGCTGCGCGGGGGAACCCGTCCCATCACGCTGGTGCCAATCTATATTGGCTATGAGCACGTGATGGAAGTGGGTACTTACGCCAAAGAGCTACGCGGGGCGACCAAAGAGAAAGAGAGCCTGCCGCAAATGTTGCGTGGCCTCAGTAAGCTGCGCAACCTCGGCCAGGGTTACGTGAACTTTGGTGAGCCAATGCCACTAATGACGTATCTGAACAACCATGTTCCGGAGTGGCGTGAGTCTATCGATCCAATCGAGGCGATACGTCCTGCCTGGCTGACGCCAACGGTGAACGGTATTGCAGCCGAGCTGATGGTGCGCATTAACAACGCTGGCGCGGCGAATGCCATGAACCTGTGTTGTACCGCGCTTCTGGCCTCCCGCCAGCGTTCACTGACCCGTGAGCAGCTTACGGAGCAGCTTGATTGTTATCTGGATATCATGCGTAACGTTCCGTACTCCGTTGATTCAACCGCGCCTGCAAGCACGGCGGGTGAGCTCATCGAACACGCGCTGCAGATGAACAAGTTCGAAGTTGAGAAAGATACGATTGGCGACATCATCATTCTGCCGCGCGAGCAGGCTGTGCTGATGACGTACTATCGCAACAACATCACGCATATGCTGATGCTACCGTCACTCATGGCGGCAATCATCACTCAGCATCGCCGCATTTCACGTCAGGAGCTGTTGCGCCACGTTGAAGCCATCTATCCGATGCTAAAAGCTGAGCTGTTCCTGCGCTGGAGCAAAGATGAGCTGGCGGTAGAGCTCGATAAAATGACGGAAGAGATGCATCGCCAGGGGTTGATTACCCTTACTCATGACGAGCTGCATATCAGTCCATCGCGTACCCGAACTCTGCAACTGCTGGCGGCCGGTGCGCGCGAAACACTGCAGCGCTACGCCATCACCTTCTGGCTGTTGAGCGCGAACCCGTCCATTAACCGCGGGACGCTGGAAAAAGAGAGCCGGACGCTGGCACAGCGCCTGTCTGTTCTGCACGGCATTAACGCACCAGAATTCTTCGACAAAGCGGTATTCAGCTCACTGGTGCTGACGCTGCGTGATGAAGGATTTATTAGTGATACGGGTGATGCCGAGCCGGAAGAGACGCTGAAGGTTTATCAGATGCTTGCCGAGTTGATTACCTCAGATGTGCGTTTAACGATTGAGAGTGCGACGCAGGGCGAATGATGCTATCAGCCCAGCTATCTCTGTGAGAGAGAGAAAACAAAACGGCAGCTATTCGGCTGCCGTTCTTCTATGAAAAGTAACTCATAACCAGCCCTAAAAAAAGCACCAGACCAACATAGTTATTATTCATGAACGCTTTAAAGCAGGCTTCACGTTCGCGCTTTGCAATCAGCTTTTGCTGATATGCAAACAACAACCCCGCCACCAGCACTGACCAGTAAAACGCCCAGTTCAGCCCGTTCAGGCGACCAATCACTACCATCAGCGCCAGCACCGCTGCCTGCAGAATGCCAATGATCAGTTTGTCCTGGCGACCAAACAGGATCGCGGTCGATTTAATGCCAATTTTCAGGTCATCATCACGGTCAACCATCGCATACTGCGTATCGTACGCTACGGCCCAGAGGATATTCGCCAGGAACATCAGCCAGCAACTGAGCGGCACAGACTCACTCACTGCCGCAAATGCCATGGGAATCGACCAGCCAAACGCCGCGCCCAGCACCACCTGCGGCAGATGGGTATAACGCTTCATGAATGGATAAACCCAGGCCAGCGCCAGCCCTGCAATGGAAAGCAGGATGGTCATCGTATTCAGGGTTAACACCAGCATGAAAGAGAACACAACCAGCACGGCAAACAGTGTAAGCGCCTCTTTCTCGGTAACCTGCCCGCCAGGCAAAGGACGATTAGCGGTACGCTTCACATGCCCGTCAAACTTACGATCTGCATAGTCATTGACCACACAGCCCGCCGCACGCATCAGCCAGACACCGGCGAAAAATACGCCCAGGATCCACAGCGGTGGCATCCCCGGGGTCGCCACCCACAGCGCCCATAAGGTCGGCCATAGCAGCAGTAATGCGCCAATGGGTTTATCTGTACGCATTAAGCGGTGATAGGCCAGCAGCTTATTCTGCGTCAGGCTCCACTCCATTTTTTTCTTCCTCTCAGTACAACGGCGACGCCGGTAAAAAAAGCTCCGTCAGTATTAGCGGCTTACCACTCAGGCGAAGGCGGGAACGACGCCCCCACAGGTCGGCTTCACTTCCAATCTCAATAAAATCCCGGGTAAGTTCAGACGATGTGAAAAGATAGCGCCCAAGAGGCGTTTTCCCCAGCCGTTGCAGAGCCAGCTCCGGCCCGGAAAGAGTGGACTCGGGAACCACCGTCCGACCAGCAAGCCACGGCTCACCGTCAGCACACAGTAAAATTTCACGCAGCCAGTAGCGATTTTCTTTCGGCAACAGCGGCAGCTCACTGGCAATTTCATCGGCAGAAACAAACCCTTCCCGAATCATCGTCACCGTGACCGTTTTGCCCTGTTGTTCAAAACGTTTCGTCATGGAATCTTCCAGCAGCAACCAGTCACGTTGCTCCGGATCAAGCGCAGGTATTTGGTCGAAATAGCGTAGCGCACGCAGTTGCGTTAGCGCAGGGTGTGACATGCCAGACTCTCCGATACATAACGTAATGGCATTGTATCGCAGAAAAGCAGATTGAGGGCGGCCAAACGTTATTTAGCGATCACTATCGCAACAATGGCGCAACAGCGCAGGCGGTACAAAAAAAGTGCGCCCACTCAGGCGCACTAAACTACTAACAAATCAGCACTGTGGGGAGACGGTTACCCCTTGCCTTTTACACTGCTGATAAAGGTGGAACGGGCAGTGGTGGAACCTAAACGCTCGGCTTCATCAAGCAGTTTCAGTGCTTTGTCGACATCGCCGCGCTTCACCGCCTGCTTAATGGCATTGTTGAAATAGGTTTCGGTGTCGTTCAGCATCGGATCGGCTTTCTTCGCCGGAGCTGGTGCGGCAGCGGCAACGGGTGCGGCTGCTGCTGTGGCAGCTGGCGCGGTGTACACAGGTGCAGCAGTATTGCCTACGGTGACAGGGCCAGTACCGGAGGAACCAAACAGTGGGCCAACCAGCACGCTGGAAGCATTGTTAGTAGAGACTTTCAGTTTCAGCAGACCGTCGGTGACGTGGCGTGCTAATGGATCCGGAATATCCGGAACAGAGTTACCCGTCCCTTTGGCGTAGGCTTTCGCCGGATCGATAAGCTTCGTGGTCTGCTGCAAATCTTTCTCTGTTGTGAAGACCAGAACATAAATCTTTTGCTGACCCAGGGCAGGCGTCAGGCGCATTTTGCCTTCCAGGCGGTCGGCGCTCATGACGCCAGGCTCCTGGTAGCTGAAATATTCACTCGGGAAAAATGCAGATGGCGTCAGATTCTGATCCAGAATCAGCACGTTAGGTGCAAAGACGCTGGTCTGCTTATTCACTTCACTGGTCAGCGTGAGGGTCAGTTCACCGATGTTCGCCGGTACGCTAAAGGCGGCAACCGGGCCAGTAATTCCCGGTACGTTCAGGGGTTGGCCACCAGCAGAAAGCTGGGTTGACTGGGTTTTGGATTGATCAACCGGGACCCAGGTCAGTTGCTGGAGCGCCGCCGCCGGAATAGCAGGGGCAGCACTGGTATTTTGTGGTACGAAATTGACGTCTGCGAAGGTGATAGCTGGAGCACAGGCCAGCAGCCCCGCAGAGAGGCACAGCGCGACGAGACTTTTCTTCATTTTCATTGTTATTACCTCTGATAGCGTGAGCACTGCGGTGGCCAGGCAATAGCGCGCAGTACCCTAAGGATAGAGGGGCTTACGCCCCTCTTTTTAGGTCATTACGTCAGGTCTAACGAATTACCACCAGATTTCCATCTGGGCACCGAAGGTCCACTCGTCGGAGTCACCACGGCTGAAGGTTTTCGCGGAGGTGTCGCTGTACGCGATGCCAGAGTCATAACCAGCACCGGAGTCACTGTTTGCGTAGCCCCATTTCTCATCCCACTTCGCATAGGTTGCGAAGACACGGATAGCCGGACGGGACCAGATGCTGTCGCCTGCCTGCCATTGCTGTGCCAGGGTGATTTTGTACTGGCTGTTGGTGTCGTCAGTTTTCTGAGACTTAACGTTGTCGTAGCCAACTTCCAGCAGGGTACTCATGATTGGCGTCCATTTGTACATAGGACGCACACCGACGGTCCACCACTTGGTACCGTTGTTGTTATCCAGGTTGATGTCCTGGTACATACCCACATACATCAGATCCCAGGAGTCGCCCAGAGAGATCGCACCGTGGTCCAGCACGCGCCACATGTCGCCGTTGTTGTTGATGCTACCACCTTCCGGACGGCCTTTACCGTTGGAGGTCATAGAGTCAGTTGCGTACTGCAGAACGAACTTGTTGAAGCCCTTCAGCATGCTCTGGGTGTGTTCAGCAGTGAACATCCAGCCATCTTTAGACGCGCCAGGCTGCAGGTAGTAGTCATCAGGAATGTTGGTGTGACCATAGTCAACACCAAACTCCAGCGTACCGCCGTCGTTGATCTGCATCTGTGCTAAACGGACGTCGAAGACATCGTTCGGTACCAGGTTGTCATAAATACGATTACCCAGTGCATCACGGTCAGCGAAGGTTGCAGAACCGCCCGATTCGGAAGAACGGGTTGCTGCCAGAGAGAGTTTACCGAAGCCCAGATCGATGTTTTCGATACCCGCACCAGGACCAGAAATATCCCAGTAGTAGAAGTCGATCATGTGAACGTCATGACGTTGATAGAAACGCTTACCGGCCCAAATGGTGGAGCCTGGCAGTGCTTCGATGAGATTTTTACCCTGCACGTTAGCTTCACGGAAGGCTGGGCTGGTGGATTCCCAGTCGTTCTGCTGAGAAACGGAATACGCGACGTTGGTGTCGAAATAGAAGCTCTTATCACCTTCTTTCCACACTTCCTGGCCCAGTTTCAATTCCGCATAGGTTTCACATTCGTTACCAAGACGGTATTTACTTTGAGCACCGGTTGCCTGGAAACATTGTTGTTCACCGCCACTCCCGGTCCAGCCGATGCCAGAACGAGCATAACCTTTAAAGTCTACGGCACCCGCCTGGGCAGACAGGATGCCTGCCGCAATGGCGATTGCCAGAGGGACTTGTTTGCGCAGAGTAATCATCATTCTATCTCCTGAGATCATTGCTTTTCTTTGAACACTTCACCTGTCGGTTTCGTGTCTTCTTTTGGGATTGCTTAAACGCCTGGCTCTTTATGCAGCCGACGACATGCGGTGCCATCCTCACGGAACAGATGGCAACGCTCTGGCGGCAAACCGATAGCGAATGTGGCACCCTCTTCTACCAACACCACGTCATTCTGGCGGTACACCAGGTTCTGACGAATGGCGGGGATCTGGATATGAATCTGTGTTTCGTGACCAAGTTGTTCTACAACCTGAACTTCACCTTCCAGGGTCACATCAGCGATGTGGCTCGGCAGTAAATGTTCAGGGCGAATACCCAGGGACATGTTTGCCCCTACCTGTACGTTGGCGCTGTCGACCGGCAACCAGATTTGCTGGCGGTTTGGCAGCTCCACCTGTACCTGTTCAATGGCTGTCGCGGTCACTTTGACGGGCAGGAAGTTCATCTTTGGCGAGCCAATGAAGCCCGCAACAAAGCGGTCTGCCGGGTAGTGATACAACTCCAGCGGTTTACCCACCTGCGCCACACGACCGGCGTCCAGCACCACAATTTTGTCGGCCAGCGTCATCGCTTCGACCTGATCGTGGGTGACGT
Source organism: Enterobacter sp. RHBSTW-00901 (assembly GCF_014103115.1). Classification (NCBI taxonomy): domain Bacteria; kingdom Pseudomonadati; phylum Pseudomonadota; class Gammaproteobacteria; order Enterobacterales; family Enterobacteriaceae; genus Enterobacter; species Enterobacter sp. RHBSTW-00901. The sequence continues at coordinate 3,121,445 of NZ_JABXPB010000001.1, read as the reverse complement.
AAATCATCGTGCGGCCAAGACGTTTGTGCAGACGGGAGATTTCGATACGCATCTGAACGCGCAGCGCGGCATCCAGGTTAGAAAGAGGTTCATCGAGCAGGAACACGCGCGGTTCTGCCACCAGCGTACGGCCAATTGCCACGCGCTGACGCTGACCACCGGAGAGCGCTTTCGGTTTACGCTCCAGCAGATGAGCCAGCTGTAACACTTCCGCCACCTGAGTGACGCGCTGGTTAATCACCTCTTTCTTCGCCCCCGCCAGCTTCAGACCGAAAGACATGTTCTCGGCCACGGAAAGATGGGGATAAAGTGCATAAGACTGGAACACCATACCTACGCCACGTTCCGCGGGCGGGATGTCGTTCATTCGGGTATCACCGATCAGCAAATCGCCGCTGGTGATGGTTTCAAGACCGGCAATCATACGCAGCAGAGTAGATTTACCGCAGCCAGATGGGCCGACAAACACCACGAATTCACCTTCGTGGATGTCCAGATTGATGTCTTTTGACACCACTACATCGCCCCAGGCTTTCGTTACATTACGCAGCTGTACGCTCGCCATGCCCTTCTCCCTTCGTTACAACCTGTCGCCGACAGAAACATTCAAGATAAGTTCACTATGGGGTATCCATTACTTTCGCAAATCCTCCACCCCCCGGCTTTTTTATGGGGGAGGAGGCGGGAGGATGAGAGAGCAGGCTCTGCGACCGCCGCAGGAGGGCTGAGGCAAAATTCGTGAAGCCGCCTGCAAAAATCAGCGTGTTTTTATGTGCGCCAGCACTCATAACCTAGGTTTATGCAACAGAGATCACACAAAGAAGGGGTGGGGCGTAGGACTTGGGAGGATGGAAAGAGGATGTCAAATAAGGAGACTGAGTCACGTTGAACCACCTCATGTATCCACGAGCACATCACCAAAAAAGGATGGCAGATATGAAGATCAAGACTGGCGCACGCGTTTTCGCATTGTCCGCCCTGGCAGCAATGATGATTTCCGCACCGGCTCTCGCCAAAATTGAAGAAGGTAAGCTGGTTATCTGGATTAACGGCGACAAAGGCTATAACGGCCTTGCCGAAGTGGGTAAAAAATTCGAAAAAGACACGGGTATTAAAGTAACCATTGAACACCCGGACAAACTGGAAGAGAAATTCCCACAGGTTGCTGCAACGGGTGACGGTCCGGACATCATCTTCTGGGCACATGACCGCTTCGGTGGTTACGCGCAATCAGGTCTGCTGGCTGAAGTGACGCCAGACAAAGCGTTCCAGGACAAACTGTTCCCGTTCACGTGGGACGCCGTTCGCTATAACGGCAAGCTGATCGCGTACCCAATTGCGGTTGAAGCGCTGTCTCTGATTTACAACAAAGACCTGGTGCCTAACCCACCGAAGACCTGGGAAGAGATCCCGAAACTGGATAAAGAGCTGAAGGCGAAAGGTAAGAGCGCCCTGATGTTCAACCTGCAAGAACCGTACTTCACCTGGCCGCTGATTGCTGCTGACGGTGGTTATGCATTCAAGTATGCAAACGGCAAGTATGACGTTAAAGATGTGGGCGTGGACAACGCTGGCGCGAAAGCGGGTCTGACCTTCCTGGTTGACCTCATCAAGAACAAACACATGAACGCGGATACCGATTACTCCATCGCGGAAGCAGCATTCAACAAAGGCGAAACGGCGATGACCATCAACGGTCCGTGGGCCTGGACCAACATCGACAAGAGCAAAATCAACTACGGCGTAACGCTGCTGCCAACCTTCAAAGGCAAGCCGTCTAAACCGTTCGTTGGTGTGCTGAGTGCGGGCATCAACGCCGCCAGCCCGAATAAAGAGCTGGCGAAAGAGTTCCTGGAAAACTACCTGCTGACCGATCAGGGTCTGGATGAAGTGAACAAGGACAAACCGCTGGGTGCTGTTGCGCTGAAATCCTTCCAGGATCATCTGGCGAAAGATCCACGCATCGCCGCAACCATGGATAACGCCCAGAAAGGCGAAATCATGCCGAACATCCCGCAAATGGCTGCGTTCTGGTATGCCACCCGTACTGCAGTTATCAATGCCGCAAGCGGTCGTCAGACTGTTGATGCTGCACTGAAAGATGCACAGGGTCGTATCACTAAGTAATGCCGTAGTTCCCTCTCCCTTTGGGAGAGGGTTCGGGTGAGGGTTGTCGCTATCCGCACGCCCTCACCCCGGCCCTCTCACCCAGGAGAGGGAGAAGAGATCAAACGTGGTAGAGGAAAAACCTCATGGATGTCATTAAAAAGAAACACTGGTGGCAAAGCAACGCGCTGAAGTGGTCGGCAATAGGTTTGCTGTGTCTGCTGGTGGGTTACCTTGTTGTTTTAATGTACGTACAAGGGGAGTATTTGTTCGCCATTGTGACGCTGATTTTAAGCTCCGCTGGCCTGTATATTTTTGCCAATCGCAAAGCCTATGCCTGGCGTTATGTTTACCCTGGCGTGGCTGGGATGGGGCTGTTTGTCCTGTTCCCACTGATCTGTACCATCGCCATTGCCTTTACCAACTACAGCAGCACTAACCAGCTTGCTCAGGAACGCGCGCAACAGGTGCTTCTGGACCGCTCTTACCAGGCGGGTAAGACCTTCAACTTCGGCCTGTATCCTGCGGGTAATGAGTGGAAGTTAGCGCTCACTGACGAAGAGAATGGCAAAAACTATGTTTCCGATACGTTCAAATTTGGCGGCGAGCAGAAGCTGGCCTTAAAAGAGGCGGCAGCCCTGCCAGAAGGTGAACGTGCCAACCTGCGTATCATTACCCAAAACCGTCAGGCGCTGACTCAGATCACCGCCCTACTGCCAGACGAAAGCAAAGTGACCATGAGTTCGCTGCGCCAGTTCTCCGGCACACAACCGCTCTACACTCTGGCGGATAACGGTACGCTGACCAACAACCAGAGCGGTGTGAAGTACCGCCCGAACAACGACATTGGTTTCTATCAGTCCATTACTGCCGATGGCAAATGGGGTGATGACAAACTCAGCCCAGGCTATACCGTGACCATCGGCTGGGACAACTTTGCCCGCGTCTTTACCGACGAAGGCATCCAGAAACCGTTCTTCGCTATCTTTATCTGGACGGTAGTCTTCTCCGTACTGACCGTTCTCCTGACCGTCGCCGTGGGCATGGTACTGGCGTGTCTCGTACAGTGGGAGTCCCTTAAAGGCAAAGCGATTTACCGCGTGCTGCTGATTCTGCCGTATGCCGTACCGTCATTTATCTCGATTCTGATTTTCAAAGGGCTGTTTAACCAGAGTTTCGGTGAAATCAACATGATGCTGAGCGCACTGTTTGGTATCAAACCGGCCTGGTTCAGCGACCCAACCACTGCCCGTTCGATGATTATCATCGTGAACACCTGGCTGGGTTATCCGTACATGATGATCCTGTGCATGGGTCTGCTGAAAGCGATTCCGGACGACCTGTATGAAGCCTCGGCAATGGACGGTGCAGGCCCGTTCCAGAACTTCTTTAAGATAACGCTGCCGCTGCTCATTAAGCCGCTGACGCCACTGATGATTGCGAGCTTTGCCTTTAACTTTAACAACTTCGTGCTGATTCAGCTGTTGACCAACGGTGGCCCTGACCGTCTGGGTACCACCACGCCAGCAGGCTATACCGACCTGCTTGTGAGCTACACCTACCGTATCGCCTTTGAAGGCGGTGGCGGTCAGGACTTCGGTCTGGCGGCAGCGATTGCCACGCTGATCTTCCTGCTGGTAGGCGCACTGGCGATTGTGAACCTGAAAGCAACACGCATGAAATTCGACTAAGGAGGGCACTGAATATGTCTATGGTTCAACCTAAATCTCAGAAACTGCGCCTCCTCGCGACGCACTTAGGCCTGCTGATTTTTATTGCGGCGATTATGTTCCCGCTGCTGATGGTTATCGCCATCTCCCTGCGCTCAGGTAACTTCGCCACCGGGAGCTTGATCCCGGACGAGATCTCCTGGGAGCACTGGAAGCTCGCGCTGGGCTTCAGCGTAGAGCACGCCGATGGCCGCGTGACCCCCCCCCCGTTCCCGGTGCTGTTATGGCTGTGGAACTCGGTAAAAATCGCCGGGATCACCGCGATAGGTATTGTCACGCTCTCCACCACCTGTGCTTACGCCTTTGCCCGTATGCGCTTCCCGGGTAAAGCGACGCTGCTGAAAGGGATGCTGATTTTCCAGATGTTCCCGGCAGTGCTGTCCCTGGTGGCGTTGTATGCCTTGTTTGACCGTCTGGGCCAGTACATACCGTTTATCGGCCTGAACACTCACGGTGGCGTGATCTTCGCCTATCTTGGCGGTATCGCACTGCATGTGTGGACCATCAAAGGGTATTTCGAAACCATCGATGGCTCGCTGGAAGAAGCGGCGGCGCTGGATGGCGCAACCCCGTGGCAGGCGTTCCGCCTGGTTCTGCTGCCGCTGTCGGTGCCTATCCTGGCGGTGGTGTTTATTCTGTCGTTTATCGCCGCCATCACCGAAGTACCGGTCGCATCTCTGTTACTGCGTGATGTGAACAGCTACACGCTGGCCGTTGGTATGCAGCAATACCTCAACCCACAAAACTACCTGTGGGGTGACTTTGCCGCAGCGGCTGTGCTCTCCGCCATCCCGATTACCGTGGTGTTCTTGCTGGCTCAACGCTGGCTGGTCAACGGCCTGACGGCGGGCGGTGTGAAAGGTTAAGTTTCATCTGTTATGCCACTGCAACCCTCAACTTTAGACGTATTGTATTGACCCAATACTCAAAATATTTTGCGGTGCTGGAAGGCGGCAAGTGAGTGAATCCCCTGGAGCTTACTAAAGTAAGTGACTGGGGTGAGCGAGCGTAGCCAACGCATCAGCAGCGTAAAATATGAAGAGTAAACTTGTGACTGTTGTTAGGCGGCCTCCGGGCCGCCATTTTTTTATTCGCGCTTCAGTCGCTTAGAGTTGCACAACCACAGAGTCACCACGAGGAGCAGGATCGCGGCTGAGTAGATCAACACGTCGAGCGGTGATTTATGATCGACGATGATCAGCCGCACAATGGCGGTGATCCCAATGTAGACGAAATAGCGTAGTGGGAAATGAAAGCCGGACTGAAAGTACTTCACAATCAGGGCGATAAATTCGAAGTAGAGAAAGTAGACCACCAGTCCTTCCACCAGCTCATATTTGCTGGTTTGCTCGGGGGCGAACAGCACATCCGCCAGATGCACCGTCTCTTTACCGAGAAAAACAACCAGTATCAGGCCAAGGCTCAGCAGACCGAGGTTCAGCACGGTCTGGAGGATTGTTGAGATAAACTCAACACGCGGGCGAGTCAGGGATGTCATACAGCACCTCATTCTCCAGGGCGAGAGTCCTGTATAACGCAAAAATGTGACGCGGATCTATATTTTTTGTTTATGTTTGATGCAATGCAAAGGATTGATCCCCTCTCTCCTTTGGAGAGAGGGGTCAGAGTGAGGGGCATCAGCGGAAGTTGATGTTCTTATCGCTGGTCATATCATACAGCTGGAACTTACGCCCAAGCTGCTGGCCCCCGTCACGTGTTAATGGCACCCAGCCAACCGCCGCGCGGCTGCGGGTTGGGCTCGATGAGAACAGATCCAGCGGAATCGACACGTAAACCCCTTTGGTGAAGTCCCCTTCCCCATACTCGTCCGGTGAGACGTTGGTGATCGTAGCGTAACCGCCAACGACCACACCGCTGTCGAAGTGTTTAGAGATATCCAGCGTGCCGCCCTTGTCGCCTGCCAGATACTGGCCGACGCTGGCTTTTACCAGCACGTCCGGGGCAAACGACGGCGTCCAGTAGGCCGTCAGGTGGCCAGTTTTAACGCTGTAGTCGGTGAACTTCATCATGTCCTGCGCGCTATGCCAGTCACGCTGTTTCACGTAGTTAGCATCAATACCGAACGCCCAGTTACTGTCGACAGGACGGTAAAGTACCTCAGCTCCCGCGCCACCGTACATGGTTTCCAGATAACCGCCGTACACCTGGCCGTAGAAACCGTTACCAAAATACTGGAAGTAGTTGGCCTGCAGGTTGTTCACGTAGACATCGTTCTGCACATATTCACGCACGTGGGTACGAACACGCGGTAGCGCCGAGTCATTCGGCGGGTTGGTGTAGTTAAATTTATCGTAGTTGTTGGCAATGTTTCCAAACAGGCTGCCGGTGGTCAGCAGGTGGTCGGTGACCCACAGATCCGCCGTCGCCATTACGCCCAGCTGATACATGTAGAAGTTTTCTGGCCCGCCAACGGACTGGCTCAGCACCGGATCGATATGGAAATCAAAGCGCGATTTATCGATATACCAGCCCTGTTCGGTGGTATCTGGTACGACAGGCTCAACGCGTTTTTGTACCAGCCCGGTTTCATGCCCAAGCGGTTCACCTTCCAGATGGCGCTTAAGGCTGGCGACATCCGTTTCTGTTGTGACTTGCGGCAGGTTGAGACGGTTTTCCGTCACGCGGATCGTGCGGATCCCGTCGGGCAGATCGTTCATGATTATCCGGTTGGCGCGTTCGATCCCTTCCCGCGAGTCGCGGTATTTCACCTGCTCGCCGGTGACGTACAGCGTATCGCCTTTCACCTGAATTTTCGGATCGGCCAGACCGGCATTGTATTTCAGTAACGTCAGCTGGTTCGCCACCACGGAGTGCTGAATGATGGCATCCTGCGGTTCCGGCTGATAAGCAGGCCGCGCGTTGTCGTTATAGTGCGGCCGCATATCGTTAAAGTTGGTACGTAACGTCACACCAAACATCACGGTGTTGCCGCGCTCGTAGCTGAGGTTAACGTCGGCCCAGTCAGTGACGCGGTAAATGGCCCCGACGTTAAACTTGCTCTTCTGCTCAATCTTCCCGGCGAAATCTTCGCTGTAGTTATTGCCTTCATACTCAAGCTTCAGGCGTAGTGGCTGCCAGGGTGTCTGGTATTCTACACCGCCAAACAGTGAGGCCGGGCCGTGGAACATCTGGTCGCCGTTGATGGAACCCGCTTTCTGGTAGCTGTTATCCCGATAGCAGTACTTTTCGCTATAGGAGCAGAACGGGTTTTTCACGTTACCGCTGGTTCCCAGATAGCCCCAGCCGAGACCAAGTGAGAAATCAAACGGCCCCCAGGCTTTACTGGCCACAACATATTCCGCATCAAACAGACCCGTACCGCCGATATCGCGTGCGCCAACGGAAACCTGCGGCATCCAGTAGCTCTCTTCCCACAGGCGCAGTTTTACGTCGAAAGCTTTATCTTTGTAGGTTTGATCGCCGGAGAAAGCCTCGACGCTACTGTACTTTTTGGTGCGCACATCGGTATAGCGCAGCGTGGTTTCAAGCCACGGGAATAGCTGCACCGACGCAGAGTAGTAGCGGTACTGATCGTTATCACGATAGTTAAGACTCAACTCCCCGTCACGCGCCATGCGCGCGGTGGGCGTTTGCAGTAAACCGACGCCACCGAAGTCTGACTGAGACGGGCCAATGGGTGCCGGATACGTTTCTGCATGGCAGGCGGCACTGACGCACAGTGCCAGCATGCTGTAGAGATATGTTTTTTTCATTAATCCGGTATCCGCTGTATCAGGGAGCGAAGGATATCGGCGTTAATCCCGTCATACGCCTTCGTCCAGGAGTGGTCGGCAAAACCGACGAAAATCACGCTGCCGGGCATGGGTTCGATATGGCGTTTATTCCAGTAGGCCACCGGGGCTTTTTGCGTGCGCCCGTCGGGGTAAATCACCCATGCGTAGCTGTTATCAGCCCCGCTCAGCAAGCTCTGCTCATCGAGATAGCTCGCGACATCGCGTCCCGGCGTAAAGGACAGTTTTCCCGGACGGCTGATAAGCCCCATCACGGTGACGGTGGAAGGCTCCACCGGAAGCCAGAGCGCATAGTCCCCTTCCAGCGTTGGGTTGCCGTTTTCCACCACGCGGACTTCATCCGGATCAAGATTGATTTTCAGACGCCCGGTAACCTTCAGCGCCTGAAGCTGCTGGCGCATGCTGTTAATGGCTGCCGCATCGTCGCCCCCTTCCTGCTCTGCCAGCCCCGTTAATCTGGCGAGCAGCGCGCTGTGCTTTTGTTCCGCCGCCACCGTCGCCTGTCGCTCGCTGATAACGGCTCCCGGCCACCAGCTGTTCGCCAGTTTTGGCTGGCCGACGAGATCGAGCAAATGCCCGGCGTTGGTCAGGGTTTTGGGTTGTGCGCTGTCCGGCATGTAGACCTTCACCGTCCCGGCAGACCAGGCGAGCGGCGTGGCAAAGCTTGCGATCAGCACAGCGCGGATGAGTATTTTCATGATTTCGCAGCCTTGATCAGGGTCGTTTTGACCGGGAAGAAACCAGCCCCGAGATACTGCAATGACTGGCGGATCTGCCCTTCGTCATCCACCCAGAAGCGGTTATGCCAGGTGGCCTGGTCAGTGGTCACCTCTTCATCCAGCACGCGAACCTGCGTTTCGTCGCTGCCCACGTTGATGCTGTCTGTACCGTCCCAGCGGAAGGTTGAACGGGCAGTGGCGTAGCGTACCTGCTTGTGTTCTGTCCAGCCCATCGTGCGCGTCCAGCTTGCACCGTCGGTGATTTGATGCGGTTTGATGAGGGGGTCGGCGGCAAGGTTGTTCACCTCAAGCAGGTTGTCGCCACCGAGCAGCGTTTTCACAATACGGCTATGCTGCGTCACGATGGTGGCCTGATCCTGCGTCACCCATTTCTGCTGCCCGTTTTCATCGAAAGCGAGCACCACAAACAGTTGAGGACCATCGTTTAACTGCATGTACTGGCTGGCATACGGCATGTTCTGCAGCTCGTCATCCGTCAGATGTACGCCAGGCGTGCCGAAAATGCTGTCCCACAGTGAGTTCCCCAGCCCTTTGGTGGTGGCTGAGCATGCCTGCAAGAGCAGGCAAATCAGGATGATCCCTGGTCGCTTCACGACTCTTCTCCGTATGGTTCCTACAGGTCCCGCAGGTCCCTGAAAAATCAGAATAACCACACCGAAGTGTGGTTATGATTAAAACACCCGCTATTACCGGGTGCTGGTCGTCGTGGTGGTCGTGGTTCCGGTATTGGAGCCATCACCGCCACCGGTTGCCGCCAGCGCGACACCCACGGCTGAACTTACGGTGCTGGCGCTGGCTGCGGTAGAACTTCCCGCAGACGCAGACGTCGCAGCCGAACCTGCCGCTTCCCCAACCTGAACCGGAGCAGCATAAACAGATGTCACCGCAAGCGCAGATATGGCAAGAATGCCATACAGTACTTTCTTCATAACAATTTCCCTTCATTGAATGAATGGAGGTTTGCCCAAAAAGAATTTCAGGCGGATTCGAGTATACACAACTAATGCGGGTGGATTACCGTGCGGATAAATAGGGGTGGAGTTTTCGGATTATTGGATAAAATTGAAATAGAAGAATATTTAATTAAATATTAAATGATTTAAAATCAACAAGATATAATTAAATTCTGATAAATGCATTCTCCGTATATTCCTAAAATAAACTGCGATGATTAATGGAGTAATGGTGTTTTTCGGATAAAACTCAGAGCAAGTTTTTGAGGTAAATAACAGACATCAGGAATTATCCGATAAAAAAATGCCGGCATTCCGCCGGCATTTTTCATGACATATTAATTACGCACGCCATGCTTTATAACGATTAATCAAACCATTTGTCGAGCTGTCGTGGCTGTTAATTGCTTTATCGTCACCCAGCTCTGGCAGAATGCGGTTTGCCAGCTGTTTACCCAGCTCAACGCCCCACTGGTCAAAGGTGAAGATGTTCAGGATAGCACCCTGAGTGAAGATCTTGTGCTCGTACAGGGCAATCAGCGCCCCCAGGCTGAACGGGGTCATTTCGCGCAGCAGGATGGAGTTGGTTGGACGGTTACCTTCGAACACTTTGAACGGCACAACGTGATCCAGGGTAGCCGGATCTTTGCCCTGGTCACGGTATTCCTGCTCCACCACCTCGCGAGACTTACCGAACGCCAGCGCTTCGGTCTGGGCGAAGAAGTTAGACAGCAGCTTCGGATGGTGGTCGGACAGCGGGTTATGGGTGATAGCCGGGGCGATGAAATCGCACGGTACCATTTTGGTGCCCTGGTGAATCAGCTGGTAGAACGCATGCTGGCCGTTGGTGCCTGGCTCACCCCAGATGATTGGGCCAGTCTGGTAATCCACCGCGTTGCCGTTACGGTCAACGTATTTACCGTTGGATTCCATGTTGCCCTGCTGGAAGTAAGCGGCAAAGCGGTGCATGTACTGGTCGTACGGCAGGATAGCTTCAGTTTCAGCACCGAAGAAGTTGTTGTACCAGATACCGATCAGCGCCAGCAGCACTGGCAGGTTTTTCTCTGGTGCCGTGGTGGAGAAGTGTTTATCCATCGCGTGCGCACCGGAGAGCAGCTCAACGAAGTTGTCGAAGCCAACGGACAGGATGATGGACAGACCGATTGCTGACCACAGAGAGTAGCGGCCACCAACCCAGTCCCAGAACTCGAACATGTTCGCCGTGTCGATACCGAACTCACCCACAGCTTTGCCGTTGGTAGACAGCGCCGCGAAGTGTTTTGCGACGTGCTTGTTGTCGCCCGCAGTTTTCAGGAACCAGTCGCGTGCGCTGTGGGCGTTGGTCATGGTTTCCTGAGTGGTGAAGGTTTTAGACGCGACCAGGAACAGGGTGGTTTCCGGGTTCACGTTCTTCAGCACTTCAGCGATGTGGGTACCATCGACGTTAGAGACAAAGTGCATGTTGAGGTGGTTTTTGTATGGGCGCAGCGCTTCGGTCACCATGAATGGGCCGAGGTCAGAACCGCCGATACCAATGTTCACCACGTCAGTGATCGCTTTGCCAGTGTAGCCTTTCCAGCTTCCGGAGATGATCGCTTCAGAGAACGCTTTCATCTTTTCCAGCACCGCGTTCACTTCCGGCATCACATCTTTGCCGTCAACGATGATTGGAGTATTGCTACGGTTACGCAGCGCCACGTGCAGCACAGCACGGTCTTCAGTGCGGTTGATCTTCTTACCGGAGAACATGGATTTGATGGCATCTGCCAGCTCTGTCTCTTTCGCCAGATCCTGCAGTTTCGCCAGCGTTTCTTCGGTAATGCGGTTTTTGGAGAAATCCACCAGCATCAGGTCATCGAAGGTCGCGGAGAACTTATTGAAACGATCGGCATCTTTCGCGAACAAATCCGCGATGGTGACGTCTTTCATTTCATCAAAATGTTTCTGTAGTGCCTGCCAGGCAGCGGTCTGCGTTGGGTTGATGTTTTTCATTAGCAATACTCTTCTGATTTGAGAATTGTGACTGCGGTCGATTGTAGCGCCTGCAAATAAAAATTGTGATGGTTTTTATGCCATTGCCCTGGCCTGCATCAAACACAGGTGAAAAGACCCAAAAAGTATAGCTGCTGGAATGGCCTCCAGGAGCGGCGAAATGTCGCCCAAAATGGGCTAAAATGGAGCATAAAATATGGCTCTGTTATAAGTCCTGTTACTGAGGGGTACCCCCCCATAAAAAATCCGCATAATCCCAGCATTGACAGGACCTCCCCCACATTTTATTTATAGGGCCGTATTTCGCGCCTGCACCTGTTTTCGTATCATTCTTGTGCCAAGGTCGCTTTATTCATTCCCTGACACGAGGTTGTTATGACGAGTTTTGTGGTCGCCAAGTTTGGCGGCACCAGTGTGGCTGATTACGATGCCATGAACCGCAGCGCCGATGTGGTGCTGGCCGATCCGAATACCCGCCTGGTGGTGCTTTCTGCCTCCGCTGGCGTGACGAACCTGTTGGTTTCTCTGTCTGAAGGACTGGAAGCGACCGAACGTTTCGTGAAGCTGGATGCACTGCGCAAAATTCAGTTCAACATCCTTGAACGTTTGCAAAACCCGAACGTGATCCGCGAGGAAGTGGAACGCCTGCTGGAAAATATCACCACTCTGGCAGAAGCGGCTTCCCTGGCAACGTCCACTGCCCTGACTGACGAGTTGGTCAGCCACGGTGAACTGATGTCTACCCTGCTGTTCGTTGAGATCCTGCGCGCACGTAACGTTCAGGCGCAGTGGTTTGACGTGCGTAAAATTATGCGCACCAGCGATCGCTTTGGCCGCGCCGAGCCGGACGTTGAGGTTCTGGCCGAACTGACCCATCAGCAACTGGTTCCGCGCCTGGCAGAAGGCATGGTGATCACTCAGGGCTTTATTGGCAGCGAAGCCAAAGGCCGTACCACCACGCTTGGCCGTGGTGGCAGTGACTACACCGCGGCTCTGCTGGGTGAAGCTCTGCATGCCACCCGTGTGGATATCTGGACTGACGTTCCGGGCATTTACACCACCGACCCGCGCGTGGTTTCTGCGGCAAAACGTATTGATGTGATCGCATTTGAAGAAGCTGCGGAAATGGCCACCTTCGGTGCGAAAGTGCTGCACCCGGCGACGTTGCTGCCTGCCGTACGCAGCGATATCCCGGTCTTCGTCGGTTCCAGTAAAGACCCGAAGGCGGGCGGTACGCTGGTGTGTAAGAAAACCGAAAACCCACCGCTGTTCCGCGCGATCGCCCTGCGTCGCCGTCAGACGCTGGTGACGCTGCACAGCCTGAATATGCTGCACTCCCGCGGCTTCCTGGCTGAAGTATTTGGTATTCTGGCGCGCCACAATATCTCCGTGGATCTGATCACCACCTCTGAAGTCAGCATCGCGCTGACGCTGGATACGACCGGCTCTACTTCTACTGGCGACACCCTGCTGACGCAGTCACTGCTGATTGAGCTGTCTGAGCTGTGCCGCGTTGAAGTGGAAGAGAACCTGGCGCTGGTTGCCATCATCGGTAATAAGCTGTCCCGCGCCTGCGGCGTAGGCAAAGAGGTCTTCGGCGTACTCGATCCGTTCAACATCCGCATGATTTGCTATGGCGCGTCCAGCTACAACCTCTGCTTCCTGGTCCCTGCCGATCAGGCGGAGCAGGTTGTGCAGAAACTTCATCAGAATTTGTTTGAATAAGCGCAAGAATGGCCCGGGTGTTTTCACCACCGGGCCATTCTTTAGCTTTTCATTACTGTTCTCATCAGCAGCGAATCCAGATCTTTTAAATCTCCTTCACTGCTGTCGGGTAGTACCGGCGGTAATTCTCCTCTCACCAGCTCACTTTGCAAAAAAGCGTGGATTAATGGCCGTTTAGGACCATATTCCGCTTCACCTGCGCGCTGTTTTATTTCCAGCAATGCATCAATTTCCGCACGTAACGGCGCACACAGTTCACTCCCGGCAAGCAGTGCGGCAAAACGCATAGGTGGAACGCCCTTCCCCGCTTCTACCCACCGCACCGCCAGCAAAGGGCGCAGGACATAAAAATACTTTTTCAGCCGAACCGTTTCCCCCTGTAAATATCCACGGAAGTTTTTCCGGGCCATTGAGAAGTAATGCCAGCGGGCGCGCAATGGCGAGAACCACGCGGGTATCAGCGCGCGCAGCTCGGCCAGCACCGTTTCATCTTCCTGATAGACAACAGGGGAATCCAGCCATTCTATTAGCGTCGGATTTGCACCCTTCAACAGGCCCAGAGCCTTACGCCATTCCCAGCCACATACGTCCAGTTCATCATCTATCGGCAGCTCGATCACATCCCGCTGGGACTCGACGCGCAGATACCATTCAGGGCGGTGAACATACAAAAACCTCACATCATAATCGCTATCCGGTGAGGCAAACCCCCATCCCCTACTGCCTGATTCACAGGCGTAGAGCACGCGCACGTTATAGCGCTGCTCTATATCGTGAAGTTGCCCGCAGACGCGTTCACGCATCGCGCTATCAACATCGTTGTTGCTCATTTTTCATCCTTTTACACATACTACCTGACGCAGGGTGTGAACGATCTCCACCAGCGACGATTGCGCTGCCATCACTGCCTCGATGTCTTTAGAGCCTTTACCGAGATGTACGTCGGGCATCACCGCAAGGTGTTTGAAAATAAACGGCATCTTTGCAGTACTCAGCAATTGCGCCTCTGGCTCCACGGGAACGCCGTGAGTCCACATTTTGATCGGTGCGCCGTTTGACGCCGTCAGTAATTCAAAATCGCTCTGTTGCATTGCGCTATCCTTTCAGATTAACAAGGCCGTGTAATACCTGGTCCAGACCACCAAATACCGAAATTTTGTCGATACGTTCCGCGACCCTTTCCAGGGTTTCCAGCTCTTTTAAACGCAGCGCCACCGGGTTGTTCTCCATCACCTTTGCGGTGTTTAACAGCGATCGTGTCGCCGCCGTTTCTTCGCGTCGGCGAATAACATTCGCCTGGGCCGATTTTTCAGCCTCTACCAGACGGGATAAAATCGTTTTCATATCACCAGGTAAAACAATGTCTTTTACCCCAAGTGACGCAATTTCCATTCCAAAGGGTAACAGGCGGCCTTGCACCTGTTTGCTGACCACCTCATCAATGATCTGCTTATCTTCCAGTAACTCATCGAGAGTGCGGGTGCCGACCGCCTCACGCAGTGCGAACTGGAGTTCGCGGTACAAATGTTCCAACGGTTTCGTAAGCTGTCCGCACGCCTGCAGCACGTCGCCGTAGCGCCAGTTGGCCGCCAGGTTCAGGCGCAGGTTAACTTTGTCCTTCGTCAGGATCTCCTGCCCACTCACTTCCACCACCTGAAGGCGTGTATCCACTACCTCTGCCTCTACGAGATGGTTAATTTTCCAGTATGCCGTCAGGCCCGGCGGTAACAGTGCCTGAATTTCTCCGTCGATTTTCACCATCCCAACGTGCCAGGCAGGTACCTGTACGACCAGCATCGCGTCGCGCCCCTTTACCGCGCCATTACGACGCGGTTGCAGAGCAGCATTCATCACATCCACCGGCACCTGCACGTCGCGGGTATCGATTCTTTTCAGGGTCAACGCAGCATCCTGCTGCCAGTACAGACAACGTGTACAAGGCGGCACAATCTCCTGCAATACACCGTTGTTCGATAACACCCCGATTTCATCCGCAGTAAGATCAACCGCCAGGCAGTAACGTGCCACCCAGTCAGGCTGAAAGCGGCGCAGATAATCCGCCAGCGCATCCGGCACCTCACTGCCGTCCTGGCTCACCACCAGCACGTCGTCCGTATTGAACCACCCCAGACGGTGTTCGCCCGCCTCCAGTACCCGGTAATAATCGCCAGCTTTTGCTACCAGTCCTAACTGACCTTTTTTTATCGTGATTTTTTTAGCCATTTTATATTCCTTAAAGTCAGGCGCGGGTGCAGGCACGAAATCACAGGGGAATGCCTTTTCGCCTGCGATCCGGCACCGTTACCGGCGGCCTTCATTGGGATTGCTGACTGCGCAATACCCCGTTTTTACTTTGATGTTTACGACCAGTTTTCATTGGGAGAATGAATCGGGAATCGAACCCTTCTGTGTGTCATTGGTTGACGGAACGCCCCCGGAAAACAGCCTTGCAGTTCCTGATGCGCCGACGGGGCCTTAACCCCCTGTGTGCTCAACGTCGTGACGTTATCTGTATTGCCAGAATCGTGCCAAAAACAAAAATCATCGTTTTATTTTTTTATTTCATTAATTATTAATGGATTTTTATTGACCACTATTTTCATCCATTGCCGTTCGGCTCAATATTTTTTATCCTTTACTATCAATAATTATCTTTCTGGATAAATATGAAGAAGCGACGGGTGGTAATCGGGGTGCTTGGCACCGTGATGGATAAACGGGGAAAACGGGCTAATCGCTTTCGCAAATGGCGACCGACCGTTGGGCTGTGCCAACAGCCGGATTTCCCGGTCGACAGGCTGGAGTTGCTTCATCAACCGCGAGATCTCGGCATGGCCCAGCAACTGGCGCAAGATATTGTGCTGGTTTCCCCCCATACCGAGGTACGTCCCAGCACGGTAATCATTGAAGATCCGTGGGATTTCGAAGATGTTTATGCCGCATTTCTCGATTTTGCCACCCAGTACACTTTTGATACCGAGCACGAAGAGTATTTCGTCCACATCACCACCGGCACGCATGTGGCGCAGATCTGCTGGTTCCTGCTGACAGAAGCCCGCTATCTTCCCGCCAGCCTTTTACAGACTGGACCTGCCAGAAAAGAAGCCTCTCCTGAGGAGATCGCAGCCGGAACTTACTCAATTATCGACCTGGATTTAAGTCGCTACACGACCCTCACCAACCGCTTTCAGCGCGAGCAGCAGCAGTCAATATCATTTCTGAAAGCGGGCATTGATACGCGAAACGCCACCTTTAACAGTCTTATCGACAAGATTGAACGCGTGGCGCTCCGTTCCACAGCACCTATCCTGCTGACCGGCCCCACCGGCGCGGGTAAGTCGTTCCTCGCGAACCGCATTTATCAGCTTAAGCAGTCACGCCATCAGGTTTCCGGCAAGCTGGTTTCCGTCAACTGCGCGACCCTGCGCGGTGATAACGCCATGTCCACGCTGTTCGGCCACGTGAAAGGGGCCTTTACCGGCGCACTGTCGGCACGCAGCGGCCTGCTGCGTGAAGCCGATGGCGGCGTCCTTTTCCTCGACGAGATTGCCGAACTAGGCCTGGATGAACAGGCGATGCTGCTCAAAGCCATTGAAGAGAAAACCTTTTTCCCGTTTGGCTCCGACAAAGAAGTTCACAGCGATTTTCAGCTTATCGCCGGAACCCACCGTGATATGCGCCAGTGGGTGGCAGAGGGACGTTTTCGTGAAGATCTCTATGCCCGTATTAATATGTGGAGCTTTGCCTTGCCCGGCCTTGCCCAACGGAAAGAGGACATCACGCCGAATGTCGACTACGAACTTCAACGTTTCTCTCGCGAAAGCCAGACGCAAATCCGCTTCGATAAAGAAGCGCGCGAAGGCTATCTGACCTTTGCCTGTTCCAGCAGGGCACTGTGGCGCGGCAACTTTCGCGAGCTGAGCGCAAGCGTCGCACGCATGGCGACGCTGGCGGAACGAGGGCGTATTACTCAGGATCTGGTGCTGGAGGAGATTTCCCGGCTTCAGACCGACTGGCAAACTGACATGCCACAGCCTGCAACTTGCATGGAGATTGACCTCTTTGACCAGCGGCAACTGGAAACGGTGCTAGAGGTGTGTCGCCGCAGCGCATCGTTGTCTGAGGCCGGACGAGAGCTGTTTGCCGTTTCACGGCTCAAAAAAGCCAATCCTAACGACGCTGACCGACTGCGCAAATATCTGGCTCGCTTTAGTCTGAGCTGGGAAAGCATCCGGACATAATCCATTTGAACATTATTTCCTTACGCGATAAACAATAACTATAGCCGGGCTCGACCCCGGCTTTTTATAACAAACACTTGCAACATTATCGCACATTGCCTCCGTGGGCTTTGTGGTGATTGTCGCGGTAGTGCTGCATAACCCCCTTGGTCTGCTGGGTGGCTACTGGTCCGGCAAACCCATTGATGAGCAACCGAAAAAAGATGTGGTGAAACAGGTTTAATTTGCTGCGTTTGCTTTACACTGAAACCTTCCCATCAGGAGGCTTCAGCAATGGCTACACCACGACTGACCCAGAAAGACATGACGGAAGCCGAGCAGCGCGAACTTAAAACGCTACTCGACCGCGCCCGCATCGCACATGGCCGCACGCTGACGAACGCCGAAACCAATCAGGTTAAAAAAGAGTACATCGACAAACTGATGGCTCAGCGCGATGCCGAGGCGAAGAAAGCCCGCAAACTGAAAAAGCAGCAGGCTTATAAACCGGATACCGAGACGACCTTTTCCTGGTCGGCCAATACCTCAACCCGTGGAAGGCGCTAATCAGCGCCCTTTCTTTTTACGGCCCGGCTGGGCGAAGCGCTTCCCGTTAGCCGGTTTGCCCCGCCCCTTTTCTTCCGCTTGTGGCGCTTTTACCACAGGACGCTTAATTGCCTGCGTTTTTGGCTTCGCTTTGGTTTTTGGCTTCGCCTCGGACGAGGAGTTTTCGATAAGCTTAAACAGCTCAATCAGCTCGTCACCGGTTAAATCGCGCCACTCGCCCAGCGGGATACCGGACAGGCTGACATTCATGATGCGCGTACGCTCCAGCTTCGTCACTTCATAACCAAAGTGCTCGCACATACGGCGGATCTGACGGTTTAAGCCCTGTACCAGAGTAATACGGAACGCAAACGGCGCTTCCTTCTTCACCTTGCACTTTTTCGTGACGGTTCCGAGGATTGGCACGCCTGCGCCCATACCGCGAATAAATTCATCCGTGACCGGCTTATTGACCGTAACGATGTACTCTTTCTCGTGGTCGTTACCGGCACGCAGAATTTTATTGACCAGGTCGCCGTGGTTAGTCAGGAAAATAAGACCCTGGGAGTCTTTATCCAGACGACCAATCGGGAAAATACGGCTGCTGTGGTTAACGAAATCAACGATGTTGTCCCGCTCGCCATCTTCCGTGGTACTGACAACCCCAACCGGTTTGTTCAACGCGATAAACACCAGATCTTCTGCATCACGCGGTTCGATGACCTGACCATTCACTTTGACCACATCACCGGGCACCACCTGGTCGCCAATAGTGGCGCGTTTGCCGTTGAGGAACACGTTACCCTGTTCAATGTAACGGTCAGCCTCGCGACGTGAGCAGATACCGCTCTCGCTAATGTATTTGTTTAATCGGGTTGATTGAGTTGGCAGCATAGTTTCTCCTGTAAAGGCGAAATATACCTTACCTTGCGGCTGACCAAAATGCCTTAGTAGCCATTGATAAGAAAATCGAGCGCATCCCGTAGAGAAGCCCTTTTATCGGTAAGATCTGCAACGCTCTCACCAATTTCTTTTGCTGGGATTCCAGACATCATATGCATCATTACGACACAGGGTTTTCCCGCGATTTCAACGACAGGGCAAACTTTCGCAGGTAGATTGCTGCCAGCCAGGTTGTCCAGCTCGATCGCGGGGGCAACCAAAACATGTTTCATCACATTCGCAACGGGGTGCTGCATATTGATCAACCAGGGATAGACTTTCTTCCCGTTACCCGTGTTCTCATAAGCAAAATATTGCTCCATCAGAACGACCTCTGAAAATCGCTGAAAGAACCGTTTTCATCGACCCACCGGTTAACGGCATCGATAGCGTCCTGATTCTCTTCAAGCCAAACCGTACGTTGATTTTCGCGAAACTTCTCCTGCAATGCCTCTGTTAGCACAGCTGAAAGATTGAGTTTAAGCTTTCGGGCCTCTTCCAGTATTTCTGGTGCTAAAGAGACATTGACCGATTTTTTAATTCCTTTGACTGTGCGCATGATAACCCCCATTGGAGTGCGCATGAATTGGCGAAGTGTAGCGTAGTATATGAGCATTTCCTATTCCCTTAAAAATATGAGGGCTAAGGGTAGATTGCTCATTAAAGAGTGTCACGCCTCGCAAAACGGTTTTGCGAGGCGCTTTCAGAGATTAATACTCATCCCGTTCGTCATCTTCGTCCGGCTGTTCCATCACGCTGTATGCTACCGCGCAGAACAACGAGTTCAGACGTTTCATGTCCCCCAGCAGCCCCAGGTGCAGGGAGCTGGTTTCGATACTTTGCACGTTTTGCTGATGCAGACGCTCAACGTGAGCATGCGAGTAGCGACGGTTGAGAATGCGGAAACGGTGTTTATTACGGCGCAGGCGTCGCGCGCTCGGCACGTCACTGGAGAAGAAGACCGACATCGCCAGCTTCAGGTTGCTCACCAGCTGTTCGTGCAGCGCTTCAAGCTCTTTTAAACCTTCACCCGAGAAGGCCTGCCGCGTGGCCAGCGATTTGTCGGCGATTTCACTGCCCATGCGTTCAACGATATCCGAAGCCTGTTCCAGGTTGAGCGACATTTCAATGATTTCTGCCCAACGACGGGACTCCTCTTCCGCCAGTTCATCCTGCGGAATACGTGCCAGATAAAGCTTGATGGCGGTGTAAAGCACGTTAATGTCGTCCGCTATCCTGCGCAGTTCTTTCTCTTCGCGCGGCTCACCGTGCATCACCTTTTGCAGCCCTTCAAGCATGGTTTCCATCGCATCGCCTATGCGCAGCGTTTCACGAGCGGCATTGGCAATGGCCAGCGCGGGAGTATCCAGTACCGTGGTGTCCAGATGCTTCGGTTTCAGACGTGCATCCAGTTCAGGCTCATCGCGGATAAGACGCTCGCAAAAACGGGCCATTGGCGCAACAAAAGGCACCATCGCCAGGCAACGCGTCAGGTTGTAGAAGACGTGGAAGTAAATAACCAGTTCCGCCTTCGGCAGCGGGAGGTTGTCCATCAGGTTCGCCAGCGTGTGAACAAAAGGCAAAATGATCAGGCTACCCACCAGCTTAAACAGCAGGCTACCAAGCGCCACGCGGCGAGCGGCGGCATTCGCGGCGCTGTTGTTCAGCATCGCCAGCAGTCCCGAGCCGAGGTTGGCACCGATAACCAGACACAGCGCCACCGGGAAGGAGATCACCCCTGCGGTGGTGAGCGTTGCAGTCAGCAAGACGGCCGCCAGGCTGGAGTAGCTGACGATGGCAAACACCGCGCCAATCAACGCATCCAGCATGATGTCACCCGTCAGCGAGGCGAAGATAACCTGCACGCCGTTGGCCTGAGTGATGGGGGTGACCGCCTGCACAATCAGTTCCAGCGCCAGCAGGATCAGCCCCAGGCCAATTGCCACGCGGCCAAGCTGTCCGGCGCGGGTTTGTTTACGACCGAGGAAGAAGATAACGCCGATAAAAATCAGCAGCGGCGACAGCCAGGAGAGATCGAAAGTCAGGATACGCGCCATCAGCGCGGTCCCCACATCAGCACCGAGCACGATAACCAGCGCCGGAGCCAGCGCCACCAGATCCTGTGCCACAAACGAGGTAACGAGCATAGTGGTGGCATTACTGCTCTGAACCAGCGCCGTCACACCGATGCCCGCACAGAAGGCAAGTGGCTTCTTCTCAACGCTGCTGCTGAGAACGGTACGTAAGCGCGCGCCAAATACGCGCATGACACCGGTACGGACAATATGCGTGCCCCATACCAGCAATGCCACGGCAGAGAGCAGGTGTAACAGAGTCAGCACGGAAGGGGGTTCTCCTTATCGTTATAGGTTTCCTTAGGTTCAGTATAAGGGTTTAAGCGTAAGAAAGAGACAGGGCACCCGATGCGTGCCCTGTTTGTTGTAAGGAAAAGTGACGTCAGTCGGCGTCGTAGCCCAGGTTAGGCGCTAACCAACGCTCGACTTCGGACACGCTCATGCCTTTGCGCAGGGCGTAGTCCTCGATCTGGTCACGCTGCAGCTGTGCCACGGCGAAGTATTTGCTGTCCGGATGGCTGAAGTACCAGCCGGATACAGACGCGCCCGGCCACATGGCAAAGGACTCGGTCAGTTTCATGCCGGTGTGCGCTTCCACATCCAGCAGCTTCCAGATAGTGCCCTTTTCGGTGTGTTCCGGGCAGGCCGGGTAACCCGGTGCCGGACGAATGCCCTGGTAGTTTTCGCGGATCAACTCCTCGTTGCTGAGGTTCTCATTCGCCGCATAACCCCAGTACACCTTGCGCACACGCTCGTGCAGGTACTCCGCAAAGGCTTCTGCCAGACGGTCAGCAATCGCTTTGACCATGATTTTGTTGTAGTCATCGTGTTGCGCTTCGAACGCATCCGCCAGCGCATCTTCTTCCAGACCACCGGTCACGGCAAATGCGCCGATGTAATCGGCTTTCCCGGAAAGTTTCGGTGCAACGAAATCGGCCAGGCAGTAGTTAGCAAAGCCCACTTTCTCGGTTTGCTGGCGCAGGTGACGGCTCACCGTCAGCACGTGCGTGCGGGTTTCATCGCGATAAATTTCGATGTCGTCCCCCACACGGTTTGCCGGGAACAGGCCCACCACACCGCGCGGGTTGAGGGTTTTCTCTGCACTCAGCTTATCCAGCATCTCGTTAGCGTCGTTGAACAGGCGCTGTGCCTCTTCCCCCACCACGTCATCTTCGAGGATGCGCGGATATTTACCTGCCAGCGACCAGGTCATAAAGAACGGTGTCCAGTCGATGTAGTTACGCAGCGTTTCGATGCTGGCGGTAACCTCCTGCACGCCCAGGCGATGCGCCACCGGTGGCGTATAGCTCGGCCAGTCAAACGCCAGATCGTTATCGCGCGCGGCCTGTAACGTAACCGGCGGCGTGCGGGGTTTTTTACGCGCGTGCTGAATACGAACGGTTTCGTACTCTTTGCGGGTGCGTGCCACAAAGTCATCGTGCTGTGTGGCGGAAAGCAGCGCAGAGACAACACCCACGGTACGCGAGGCGTTCTGCACATAGACCGTCGGGCCACTGTAGTTCTGCTCGATTTTCACCGCCGTGTGCGCTTTTGAGGTGGTCGCCCCGCCAATCAACAACGGAATGGTAAAGCCCTGGCGTTCCATCTCTTTTGCCACGTTGACCATCTCGTCCAGCGACGGTGTAATCAGCCCGGAAAGGCCAATCAGGTCAGCATTCACTTCGCGCGCGGTTTTGAGGATTTTATCCGCCGGCACCATCACACCGAGGTCGATAATTTCGTAGTTATTACACTGCAGCACCACACCGACGATATTCTTACCGATGTCGTGAACATCGCCTTTCACGGTGGCGATAACCATTTTCCCGTTGCTGGAGCCTTTCTCTTTGCTGGCCTCGATAAACGGTTCAAGATAAGCCACGGCCTGCTTCATCACGCGCGCGGATTTCACCACCTGCGGCAGGAACATCTTGCCCTCACCAAACAGATCGCCCACCACGTTCATGCCGTCCATCAGCGGACCTTCGATCACTTCTATCGGGCGTGTTGACTGCTGACGCGCTTCTTCGGTGTCCTGCTCGATAAACTCGGTAATGCCTTTGACCAGCGAATATTCCAGACGTTTTCTCACGTCCCAGGAACGCCACTCGGCCTGCTGAACGTTTGCCGCTTCATCGGATTTGCTGCCGCGATATTTCTCAGCCAGATCCAGCATACGCTCGGTGGCATCGTCGCGACGGTTGAGGATGACATCCTCCACCGCGTCGCGCAGCTCCGCAGGCAGATCGTCGTAAATCGCCAGCTGTCCGGCGTTGACAATCCCCATGTCCATACCGTTACGGATGGCGTAGTAGAGAAACACGGCGTGGATAGCCTCACGCACCGGGTCGTTACCACGGAATGAGAACGACACGTTCGAGACACCGCCGGAGATCAGCGCATGTGGCAGCTCGCGCTTGATGTCTTCACACGCGCCGATAAAGTCCTGAGCATAGTTGTTGTGCTCTTCAATCCCGGTCGCGACCGCAAAGATATTTGGGTCGAAGATAATGTCTTCCGGCGGGAAGCCCACCTCTTCGGTCAAAATATTGTACGCGCGACGGCAAATCTCAATTTTACGCTCACGAGTATCGGCCTGGCCTACTTCATCAAAGGCCATCACGACCACGGCGGCACCGTAGCGGCGCACCAGCTTCGCGTGGTGGATAAAGATATCGACTCCCTCTTTCATCGAGATGGAGTTAACAATGCCTTTGCCCTGAATACATTTCAGCCCTTTCTCGATGACTTCCCACTTCGAGGAGTCAATCATAATCGGCACGCGGGCGATGTCCGGTTCACCGGCGATCAGGTTGAGGAAACGCACCATCGCCGCTTCGGCGTCGAGCATCCCCTCATCCATATTGATATCGATAATCTGCGCGCCGCTTTCTACCTGCTGGCGAGCAACGTCCAGCGCTTCGCTGTATTTTTCTTCTTTAATCAGTCGCTTGAACTTCGCCGAACCGGTGACGTTAGTACGTTCACCCACGTTCACAAACAGGCTGTCGTCACCGATGGTCAACGGCTCAAGACCGGAGAGGCGGCAGGCGACAGGAAGCTCGGGCAGTTTACGCGGCGGCAGCCCGGCCACCGCATTGCTCATGGCAGCGATGTGCTCCGGCGTGGTGCCGCAGCAGCCACCGACGATATTCAGGAAACCGGACTCGGCCCACTCACGGATTTGCACTGCCATGGTGTCCGCATCCAGATCGTATTCACCAAAGGCATTTGGCAAACCGGCGTTCGGGTGAGCGGTGACGTAGCATTCAGCGATGCGCGAGAGTTCCTGCACGTACTGGCGCAGCTCATCTGGCCCCAGCGCACAGTTCAGGCCGAAGGAGAGCGCATCAGCGTGGCGCAGGGAGTTATAAAAGGCTTCAGTTGTCTGGCCGGACAGGGTACGGCCAGAGGCATCGGTAATGGTGCCGGAAATCATGATCGGCAGATCAACGCCCAGCGCCTCGAACTCCTCCTTCACCGCGTAAATTGCGGCTTTGGCGTTGAGGGTATCGAATACCGTTTCAATCAGGATCAGATCGGAACCGCCTTCCACCAGCGCTTTGGTCGATTCACGGTAGGCCGTGACCAGCTGATCGAAGGTGATATTACGAAACGCCGGGTCGTTTACGTCCGGTGAAATCGACGCGGTACGGTTTGTCGGGCCAAGAACCCCGGCCACATAGCGCGGTTTGTCCGGCGTGCGGGCCGTCCATTCGTCCGCGCAGGCGCGCGCCAGCTTCGCCGCTTCAAAGTTGATTTCCGCCGACAGGGATTCCATCTGGTAATCCGCCATAGCGATGGTTGTCGAGTTGAAGGTGTTGGTTTCAACGATATCCGCACCCGCTTCGAAGTACGCGTTGTGGATTTCCGCAATGACGTGCGGCTTGCTTAATACCAGCAGGTCGTTGTTGCCTTTCAGGTCACATGGCCAGTCGGCGAAACGCTCACCGCGGAAATCGTCTTCACTCAGACGATAGCCCTGGATCATCGTGCCCATGCCGCCGTCCAGCACCAGAATTCGTTCATTTAACTGCGCACGCAGTTGCTCTACTTTGCTGCTCACACTTGCTCCCGACAACGCTCAACCAGGCCAAAAGGCCAGCAATCCATACTGGCATAATCTCGCAGGGTGGAAAAGTCACACGGTGGTAACATGAGACATGTTCACTATCACTCATCCGATCAGTCAGGATTACGGTTGCAAAATCACCAAATAAAACGAAAATGATTTCCACGATACAGAAAAAGGAGATCGTCATGGTCGCGACCGTTCCCGCTAAACGCGGCAGAAAACCTGCTGCCACCACCGCCGCACAACAGGGCGGGCAGGTTCAATCGCTTACGCGCGGCCTGAAGCTACTGGAGTGGATAGCCGAGTCACACGGCAGCGTGGCCCTCACGGAGCTGGCACAACAGGCCGGATTACCCAATTCCACCACGCACCGCCTGCTGACCACCATGCAGCAACTGGGCTTTGTGCGTCAGGTTGGTGAGCTGGGGCACTGGGCAGTGGGCGCGCATGCGTTTATTGTCGGCAGTAGCTTCCTGCAAAGCCGCAATCTGCTGGCGATTGTGCACCCTATTCTGCGCAAGCTGATGGAAGACTCCGGCGAAACGGTAAACCTGGCCGTGCTGGACCAGAGTGACCACCAGGCGATTATCATCGACCAGGTACAGTGTACACAGCTGATGCGTATGTCAGCACCGATTGGCGGTAAGCTGCCAATGCACGCCTCCGGAGCAGGAAAAGCATTTCTGTCGCAGCTAAGTGAAGAGCAGGTCACGGGGCTGTTACACCGCAAAGGGCTGCATGCTTACACGCACGCTACGCTGGTTTCCCCCGTGCACCTGAAAGAAGATCTGGCTTTGACGCGTAAACGCGGCTATTCGTTTGACGACGAAGAACATGCGCTCGGCCTGCGCTGCCTTGCTGCCTGTATTTTTGACGAGCACCGTGAGCCGTTTGCCGCCATCTCCATCTCCGGGCCGATTTCACGTATGACCGATGACCGTGTAACCGAGCTGGGTGCGCTGGTGATTAAGGCGGCGAAAGAGGTGACGCTGGCGTATGGTGGAATTCGCTAGGGTGGTTTCCTGCCAACATTCGGACCGTAGGCCCGGTAAGCGCAGCGCCACCGGGCGATTAGGCTGCACTGCGGACTGATGCCATCACCCCGGCCCTCTCCCACTGGGTGAGGGTGAAAATCTGAAGCAAAACCTCTGTTTACGTCGGTAAGCATACACATCTTCCACGTGCCCGTTCTTAATCCGCGTTTGCAGCCCGCGCCAGTAGCTGGCGTGGAACAGGTCATCATGCATCTCTTCAAATAACGGCCCGATGCGCGGGTCAGCACACAGCCAGTGACGAAATTCCTCCGGAAACACGTCGCCGGGTGAAACGCTGTACCACGGTTCGCCAGACAGTTCATCTTCCGGGTAGCGCGGCGCTGGAATATCGCGGAAATTCACCTCAGTCATGTAGCAAATTTCGTCGTAATCGTAGAACACCACCCGACCGTGTCGGGTCACACCGAAGTTTTTAAACAGCATGTCACCCGGGAAGATATTGGCCGCAGCAAGCTGGCGGATGGCGTTGCCATACTCTTCAATCGCATCCCGCAAGACCTGGCCGTCTGACTGTTCCAGCCAGATATTGAGCGGCACCATCCGGCGCTCAATGTAGAGATGGCTGATCGCAATTTTATCGCCAAGATCGGTGATTTTCCCCGGCGCTTCCTGCAGTAATAACGCCATAAGCGCCGGAGCGATCTGCTGCTTATCCAGCACAAAATTTTCGAACTCCTGGGTATCGGCCATGCGCCCGACGCGATCGTGCTCTTTCACCAGCTGGTAGCAAGCGCGGACGTGAGCGGCGGTCATCTCTTTCTGCGGCGCGAATTTGTCTTTTATCACCTTAAACACACGATCAAACCCCGGCAGGGTGAACACCAGCATCACCATGCCGCGAATGCCAGGAGCTTCGATAAATTGCTCATCGGCGCTGGCAATATAGTGCAGATACTCCCGATAGCTTTCGGTTTTCGCGTGCTTCTGACAGCCAATTGCCATATACAGCTCGGCGGTGGTTTTGCCCGGCAGGATCTCCCGTAGCCACTCCACCAGCGCCGCAGGTAGCGGGGCGTAAACCATGAAATAGGAACGGGCGAAACCAAACACAATACTGGCTTCCGCGCTGGTCGTCAGGCAGGTATCGACAAACAGTTCGCCATCATCAGTACGGTGAATAGGCAGCAAAAACGGGACCGTGGCGGTTGGCGTCACCAGTTTCCCGACCAGCCAGGCCGCTTTGTTACGGTAGAAAAGCTCATTGGCGACCTGCAAGTGGCTGTGCCTGAGCTCCCCCTCACCAAAGGTTTCGTTGAGATGTGCGATGATATAGCCAATATCCCGGGCTTTATTCTGCCAGGGCAAACGCAGCGGCAAGTCCGTTAATATGCGGTGCAGCAGCGGCTCCCAGCCGTGATCGGGAAAGAAGTCTTTCGCCAGCGGGCGCGGAATCGTACGAAAACGGCGTTCCGGCTGGGAGCTGAAAATAAATAACCGCTCAGGAGATAGTGAGCGGTGGTCAAATAACCGGCAATAAACGGAGTTGAAAAAGCTCTCCGCAATCTCGAAGCGCGGGTAATCGGGTAACAAGTGGGTGTAATGCTCTTTCACCCGCAGTAAAAAAGCCGCATCAGGGTTTTTGCCGTCGGTAATGCAGCGCAGCTGCTCCACCACCAGGCCTACGTGGTGATCGTAGAGATGGATGCGCTGCTTCATAGCCTGCTGAACCGCATGCCAGTCGGCATGTTCAAAGCGCTGCTGCGCGCCAGATGTCACTTCCAGAAAACGTCCATACTGGGCATCGAAACCCTGCAGGATGGTTTGTGCGATCAGTAATTCCAGGCCACGCGACATACATTCCCCTTCACCCAACCCTCTCCCCGAAGGGAGAGGGGGACATCATCAGAACTGTGCTTCTTCGGTTGAACCCGTTAAGGCGGTTACGGAGGAAGCGCCACCCTGAATGATGGTGGTCACGTTATCGAAGTAGCCAGTTCCTACCTCCTGCTGGTGAGACACAAAGGTATAACCCTCTTTACCCGCGGCAAATTCTGGTTGCTGAACCTTCTCAACATAGTGCTTCATGCCTTCACCCTGCGCGTAAGCATGCGCCAGGTCGAACATGTTGAACCACATGCTGTGGATACCCGCCAGGGTGATGAACTGGTATTTGTAGCCCATATCGGACAGCTGCTGCTGGAAGCTGGCGATGGTTTTGTCATCCAGATTCTTCTGCCAGTTAAAGGACGGTGAGCAGTTATAGGCCAGCAGTTTGCCCGGGTATTTTGCATGGATGGCATCGGCAAAGCGTTTTGCCAGCGCCAGATCCGGCGTGGAGGTTTCGCACCAGACCAGATCCGCATATGGAGCATACGCCAGGCCACGGCTGATCGCCTGCTCAATGCCGGCATGAGTGCGGTAGAACCCTTCGCTGGTACGCTCACCGGTAATGAACTCGCTGTCATACGGGTCGCAGTCAGAGGTGATCAGGTCAGCCGCATCGGCATCGGTACGAGCAATCACCAGCGTCGGTACGCCGAGTACGTCAGCGGCCAGACGCGCCGCAACCAGCTTCTGAATCGCTTCCTGGGTCGGAACTAACACTTTACCGCCCATGTGTCCGCACTTCTTCACTGACGCCAGTTGGTCTTCGAAGTGAACGGCCGCTGCACCGGCCTCAATCATCGATTTCATCAGTTCAAATGCGTTCAGCACGCCGCCAAAACCGGCTTCCGCATCCGCAACGATCGGCAGGAAGTAGTCAGTAAAGCGCGGATCGTTTGGCTCAATGCCTGCCGCCCACTGGATCTGATCCGCACGACGGAAGGTGTTGTTGATCCGATCCACCACCGACGGCACGGAGTTTGCCGGGTAAAGAGACTGATCCGGATACATGCTGGAGGCCAGGTTAGCGTCTGCCGCGACCTGCCAGCCAGAGAGATAGACCGCTTCAATCCCGGCTTTCGCCTGTTGCAGCGCCTGGCCGCCGGTCAGCGCACCAAGGCTGTTGATGTAACCCTTTTTGGAACCGCCGTGCAGTAAGCGCCACATTTTCGCCGCGCCATTCTGCGCCAGCGTACATTCCGGGTTGACCGAACCGCGCAATTTCACCACTTCCTCTGCACTGTACGGACGGCGGATGCCTTCCCAGCGCGGTTGTGTCCACTCTTTCTGTAACTCTTCGATCTGTTGGGTACGGGTTTTCATGTGCAGATGCTCCATATTGTTATGTGGTGGATTACGCCAGCAGGCGGTAGCCTGGCAGGGTGAGGAAGTCGATTAAGTCATCTGATGTGGTGATTTGCTCCATCAGGCGTGCGGCATCATCAAAACGTCCGCTGCTGAAGCGGTGTTCGCCCAGCTCGTCCTGGATCACCCGCATCTCTTCGGCCAGCATCTGGCGGAACAAGGCTTTGGTTACCGGCTTGCCATTGCTGAGCGTTTTCTGATGGTGGATCCACTGCCAGATGGAGGTTCGGGAGATCTCCGCCGTAGCCGCGTCTTCCATCAGGCCGTAAATCGGTACGCAGCCGTTGCCGGAGATCCATGCTTCGATGTACTGCACGGCGACGCGGATATTGGCGCGCATGCCCTCTTCAGTACGTTCACCTGAACACGGTGCCAGCAGTTGCTCTTCCGCGGTTGGGGCATCTTCTTCGCGAGTGACAAACAGCTGGTTTTTGTTGTCGCCGAGTACGCGGTTGAAGACCTCCATCGCCGTATCGGCCAGACCTGGATGCGCAATCCACGTCCCATCATGGCCGTTACGTGCTTCCAGCTCTTTATCGGCTTTCACCTTATTGAGTACCTGGTTGTTACGCTCAACGTCTTTGCTCGGGATAAATGCTGCCATACCGCCCATCGCAAAGGCTCCACGCTTGTGGCAGGTTTTAATCAGCAAACGCGAATAGGCGCTAAGGAACGGTTTATCCATAGTGACAACCTGGCGATCCGGAAGTACCCGGTCAGCATGATTTTTCAGGGTTTTGATATAGCTGAAGATATAGTCCCAGCGTCCGCAGTTCAGGCCAACAATATGGTCACGCAGGGCATGCAGGATCTCATTCATCTGGAAGACAGCGGGCAGCGTTTCAATCAGCAGCGTGGCTTTGATTGTGCCGCGTGACAGATTGAAGCAATCTTCGGCGTAGCTGAAGACCTCGCTCCACCAGGCCGCTTCCTGCCAGGACTGGGTTTTTGGCAGGTAGAAATACGGGCCGCTGCCTTTTGCCAGCAGGTTTTTATGGTTGTGGAAGAAGTACAATGCAAAATCAAACAGGCTGCCTGGGATAGCTTCGCCGCGCCAGGTGACATGTTTTTCAGGCAGATGCAGACCACGCACGCGACAGATCAGCACAGCCGGATTTGGTTTGAGCTGGTATATTTTCCCGGCTTCATTGGTGTAGCTGATAGTACCGTTAACGGCATCACGCAGGTTGATCTGCCCGTCGATCACTTTGCGCCAGTCCGGTGCCAGAGAATCTTCAAAATCCGCCATAAAGACTTTGACGTTGGCATTCATGGCGTTGATCACCATTTTGCGCTCTACAGGGCCGGTGATCTCAACACGGCGATCCTGTAAATCGTCGGGAATACCACGGATTTTCCACTCACCGCGTCGAATGGAAGCGGTTTCCGAAATAAATCCAGGCAACTTTCCATTGTCAATTTCCTGCTGCTGGTGAATACGCGCTGCCAGCAGCTTATTGCGCTGTGGCGTAAAGCGGGTTACCAGCCCGGTCAGGAACTCGACAGCCTCTGCCGTCAAAACTTGCTGCTCCTGCTCGCCATACGGCTGGGTAAAGGCCAGTTCATCGACCGTCGTTGCCTGTTGAGTCATTACTCTGCTCCTCATCAAAGATCCAAAATCACGCTCCCAATGCGAACGAAAGATCGTTGTGTAGTTTTCGCTCAGCAAAATTAAGACTACTCATAATTTTTCTAAAATCAAAAACAATTTCCATTTTAATAATTAAATTGACGTAATCGATTGATTAATATGAATTTAAAGTTTCATTCATTGCTGAGTGTTATTTCGGAAATAAAAAAGGCACCCGAAGGTGCCTGATTTGAATAGCTGAAACGCTTTAGGATCGTTTAGTGCAGAAGATTACTCCAGTGTCGGATTCATGTGACGCAGATCGTATGGCGTTATTTGGTAGACGTAATAGTTGAGCCAGTTAGTAAACAGCAAATTGCCGTGGCTGCGCCAGGATGCTCCAGGCTTGTTCTGCGGATCGTTTTTTGGGAAATAGTTATACGGAACATCCGGGTTCAGACCGGCTTCAACATCGCGGAAAAATTCCGCAGCGAGAGTATCGGCATCGTATTCAGGGTGTCCGGTTACAAAGGCAATGCGCTTATCTTTGCTGGCAAACAGATAGGCATCTCCCTCTTCCGTTTCCGCCAGGATCTCAAGATCGGTGTAATCACGGATCAACTGTGCCGGAAAATCCGCATAGCGGGAGTGCGGGGCCAGGAAGACGTCGTCGAAACCGCGCGTCAGTAACGCATGAGGATGAAGAATGTGGTGTTCGTATACGCCAGAGAGCTTTTCAGTACGGGTTTGCTTCGGGATACCATAGAGAATATTCAGTGCGGCTTGTACCGCCCAACAGACAAACAGCGTGGAGGTCACGTGATCTTTTGCCCACTCCAGCACCTGTTTGA
The DNA here is from genome assembly GCF_014103115.1 of Enterobacter sp. RHBSTW-00901. Taxonomy (NCBI): domain Bacteria; kingdom Pseudomonadati; phylum Pseudomonadota; class Gammaproteobacteria; order Enterobacterales; family Enterobacteriaceae; genus Enterobacter; species Enterobacter sp. RHBSTW-00901. The sequence goes on along the minus strand of NZ_JABXPB010000001.1, from coordinate 3,089,903 downwards.
TCTGCGGCCAGTAGGCAACATCATTAAATTCAACCAGACCCAGCGGTGCACCGGTGACGATCAGCCCATCGAAGTTTTCATCACGAATGTCGTCGAAGTTGCAGTAGAAGTTATTCAGGTGCTCGGATGGGGTATTACGTGACTCGCGGGCATCGATCCGCAACAGCTGAATATCAACCTGCAGCGGAGAATTCGAAAGCAGACGCAGGAACTGGTTCTCTGTTTCGATCTTTTTCGGCATCAGATTGAGAATAAGCACCTTCAGCGGGCGAATTTCCTGACCTGTAGCGCGTGAAGCCGTCATTACGAAGACGTTTTCTTCACGTAAGAAATTGACGGCTGGTAGCTCGTCCTGCACCCGAATCGGCATAACCTTATATCCTCACAGCATACGTATAAACGTTTAGACATCCAGACAGCTAACGATACCCAGAAATGAGCTGAATGTCGAGTCTGCAAGCGAAAGGTGAGAAAGTTTCAAGGAGGGGATCGCGAAAATCCAGAGCAAAAAACCCCGCACCTTCCGGTACGGGGTTCTTCTTAATTGATGCCTGGCAGTTGTATGCCGGGCTTCCTGCCCGGCACCCTGCGGGCAGCACTCCGTGCTGTGCAAATCCGCTCCCGGCGGATTTGTCCTACTCTGGAGAGCGCTCACCGACAAACAACACATAAAACAAAAGGCCCAGTCTTTCGACTGGGCCTTTTGTTTTAATTGATGCCTGGCAGTTCCCTACTCTCACATGGGGAGACCCCACACTACCATCGGCGCTACGGCGTTTCACTTCTGAGTTCGGCATGGGGTCAGGTGGGACCACCGCGCTAAAGCCGCCAGGCAAATTCTGTTAAATCTGTATCAAAGCTGAAAATATTCTGTCTCTTCGCCGAAACAGCTTCGGCGTTGTAAGGTTAAGCCTCACGGTTCATTAGTATCGGTTAGCTCAACGTATCGCTACGCTTACACACCCGACCTATCAACGTCGTCGTCTTCAACGTTCCTTCAGGAGACTTAAAGTCTCAGGGAGAACTCATCTCGGGGCAAGTTTCGTGCTTAGATGCTTTCAGCACTTATCTCTTCCGCATTTAGCTACCGGGCAATGCCATTGGCATGACAACCCGAACACCAGTGATGCGTCCACTCCGGTCCTCTCGTACTAGGAGCAGCCCCCCTCAATTCTCCAGCGCCCACGGCAGATAGGGACCGAACTGTCTCACGACGTTCTAAACCCAGCTCGCGTACCACTTTAAATGGCGAACAGCCATACCCTTGGGACCTACTTCAGCCCCAGGATGTGATGAGCCGACATCGAGGTGCCAAACACCGCCGTCGATATGAACTCTTGGGCGGTATCAGCCTGTTATCCCCGGAGTACCTTTTATCCGTTGAGCGATGGCCCTTCCATTCAGAACCACCGGATCACTATGACCTGCTTTCGCACCTGCTCGAGCCGTCACTCTCGCAGTCAAGCTAGCTTATGCCATTGCACTAACCTCCTGATGTCCGACCAGGATTAGCTAACCTTCGTGCTCCTCCGTTACTCTTTGGGAGGAGACCGCCCCAGTCAAACTACCCACCAGACACTGTCCGCAACCCGGATTACGGGTCTACGTTAGAACACCAGCCATTAAAGGGTGGTATTTCAAGGTCGGCTCCACGCAGACTGGCGTCCACGCTTCAAAGCCTCCCACCTATCCTACACATCAAGGACCAGTGTTCAGTGTCAAGCTATAGTAAAGGTTCACGGGGTCTTTCCGTCTTGCCGCGGGTACACTGCATCTTCACAGCGAGTTCAATTTCACTGAGTCTCGGGTGGAGACAGCCTGGCCATCATTACGCCATTCGTGCAGGTCGGAACTTACCCGACAAGGAATTTCGCTACCTTAGGACCGTTATAGTTACGGCCGCCGTTTACCGGGGCTTCGATCAAGAGCTTCGCGTTGCCGCTAACCCCATCAATTAACCTTCCGGCACCGGGCAGGCGTCACACCGTATACGTCCACTTTCGTGTTTGCACAGTGCTGTGTTTTTAATAAACAGTTGCAGCCAGCTGGTATCTTCGACTGATTTCAGCTCCACCCGCAGGGGCTTCACCTACATATCAGCGTGCCTTCTCCCGAAGTTACGGCACCATTTTGCCTAGTTCCTTCACCCGAGTTCTCTCAAGCGCCTTGGTATTCTCTACCTGACCACCTGTGTCGGTTTGGGGTACGATTTGATGTTACCTGATGCTTAGAGGCTTTTCCTGGAAGCAGGGCATTTGTTACTTCAGCACCGTAGTGCCTCGTCATCACACCTCAGCGTTAAAAAACGACCGGATTTACCTAATCGTTCCGCCTACATGCTTAAACCGGGACAACCGTCGCCCGGCTAACATAGCCTTCTCCGTCCCCCCTTCGCAGTAACACCAAGTACAGGAATATTAACCTGTTTCCCATCGACTACGCCTTTCGGCCTCGCCTTAGGGGTCGACTCACCCTGCCCCGATTAACGTTGGACAGGAACCCTTGGTCTTCCGGCGAGCGGGCTTTTCACCCGCTTTATCGTTACTTATGTCAGCATTCGCACTTCTGATACCTCCAGCATGCCTCACAGCACACCTTCAACGGCTTACAGAACGCTCCCCTACCCAACAACGCATAAGCGTCGCTGCCGCAGCTTCGGTGCATGGTTTAGCCCCGTTACATCTTCCGCGCAGGCCGACTCGACCAGTGAGCTATTACGCTTTCTTTAAATGATGGCTGCTTCTAAGCCAACATCCTGGCTGTCTGTGCCTTCCCACATCGTTTCCCACTTAACCATGACTTTGGGACCTTAGCTGGCGGTCTGGGTTGTTTCCCTCTTCACGACGGACGTTAGCACCCGCCGTGTGTCTCCCGTGATAACATTCTTCGGTATTCGTAGTTTGCATCGGGTTGGTAAGCCGGGATGGCCCCCTAGCCGAAACAGTGCTCTACCCCCGAAGATGAGTTCACGAGGCGCTACCTAAATAGCTTTCGGGGAGAACCAGCTATCTCCCGGTTTGATTGGCCTTTCACCCCCAGCCACAAGTCATCCGCTAATTTTTCAACATTAGTCGGTTCGGTCCTCCAGTTAGTGTTACCCAACCTTCAACCTGCCCATGGCTAGATCACCGGGTTTCGGGTCTATACCCTGCAACTTAACGCCCAGTTAAGACTCGGTTTCCCTTCGGCTCCCCTATACGGTTAACCTTGCTACAGAATATAAGTCGCTGACCCATTATACAAAAGGTACGCAGTCACACCACGAAGGTGCTCCCACTGCTTGTACGTACACGGTTTCAGGTTCTTTTTCACTCCCCTCGCCGGGGTTCTTTTCGCCTTTCCCTCACGGTACTGGTTCACTATCGGTCAGTCAGGAGTATTTAGCCTTGGAGGATGGTCCCCCCATATTCAGACAGGATACCACGTGTCCCGCCCTACTCTTCGAGTTCACAACCTGTGCATTTTCGTGTACGGGGCTGTCACCCTGTATCGCCGGACTTTCCAGACCGTTCCACTAACACACAAGCTGATTCAGACTCTGGGCTGCTCCCCGTTCGCTCGCCGCTACTGGGGGAATCTCGGTTGATTTCTTTTCCTCGGGGTACTTAGATGTTTCAGTTCCCCCGGTTCGCCTCGTTAACCTATGTATTCAGTTAACGATAGTGTGACGAATCACACTGGGTTTCCCCATTCGGACATCGCCGGGTCAAAGGTTCATATCACCTCGCCGGCGCTTTTCGCAGATTAGCACGTCCTTCATCGCCTCTGACTGCCAGGGCATCCACCGTGTACGCTTAGTCGCTTAACCTCACAACCCGAAGATGTTTCTTTCGATTCATCACCGACTTGCGAAAATTTGAGAGACTCGAACACACCATTTAAGATGTGTCGTTTCAATTTTCAGCTTGATCCAGATTTTTAAAGAGCAAAACTTCGCAGTGCACCTTTTCAGGTTCACTCTGAAGTTTTCTTGTGTTCGCAGTAAAAGATGGTGGAGCTATGCGGGATCGAACCGCAGACCTCCTGCGTGCAAAGCAGGCGCTCTCCCAGCTGAGCTATAGCCCCATCGTTTTGCCAACCTCTGTACCGGTAATTTTTGTTGAGGCAAGGCGTGGTGACACAAAGCATACTTAAGTATGTGAGTTTCGCCGCAACGCAGCATCAGCAAAAATTTGGTAGGCCTGAGTGGACTTGAACCACCGACCTCACCCTTATCAGGGGTGCGCTCTAACCACCTGAGCTACAAGCCTGCAGAGATTTTTACTGCTGTATTTCATCAGACAATCTGTGTGAGCACTGCAAAGGCAGGTTCTTTAAGGTAAGGAGGTGATCCAACCGCAGGTTCCCCTACGGTTACCTTGTTACGACTTCACCCCAGTCATGAATCACAAAGTGGTAAGCGCCCTCCCGAAGGTTAAGCTACCTACTTCTTTTGCAACCCACTCCCATGGTGTGACGGGCGGTGTGTACAAGGCCCGGGAACGTATTCACCGTAGCATTCTGATCTACGATTACTAGCGATTCCGACTTCATGGAGTCGAGTTGCAGACTCCAATCCGGACTACGACGCACTTTATGAGGTCCGCTTGCTCTCGCGAGGTCGCTTCTCTTTGTATGCGCCATTGTAGCACGTGTGTAGCCCTACTCGTAAGGGCCATGATGACTTGACGTCATCCCCACCTTCCTCCAGTTTATCACTGGCAGTCTCCTTTGAGTTCCCGGCCGGACCGCTGGCAACAAAGGATAAGGGTTGCGCTCGTTGCGGGACTTAACCCAACATTTCACAACACGAGCTGACGACAGCCATGCAGCACCTGTCTCAGAGTTCCCGAAGGCACCAAAGCATCTCTGCTAAGTTCTCTGGATGTCAAGAGTAGGTAAGGTTCTTCGCGTTGCATCGAATTAAACCACATGCTCCACCGCTTGTGCGGGCCCCCGTCAATTCATTTGAGTTTTAACCTTGCGGCCGTACTCCCCAGGCGGTCGACTTAACGCGTTAGCTCCGGAAGCCACGCCTCAAGGGCACAACCTCCAAGTCGACATCGTTTACGGCGTGGACTACCAGGGTATCTAATCCTGTTTGCTCCCCACGCTTTCGCACCTGAGCGTCAGTCTTTGTCCAGGGGGCCGCCTTCGCCACCGGTATTCCTCCAGATCTCTACGCATTTCACCGCTACACCTGGAATTCTACCCCCCTCTACAAGACTCTAGCCTGCCAGTTTCGAATGCAGTTCCCAGGTTGAGCCCGGGGATTTCACATCCGACTTGACAGACCGCCTGCGTGCGCTTTACGCCCAGTAATTCCGATTAACGCTTGCACCCTCCGTATTACCGCGGCTGCTGGCACGGAGTTAGCCGGTGCTTCTTCTGCGGGTAACGTCAATTGCTGTGGTTATTAACCACAACACCTTCCTCCCCGCTGAAAGTACTTTACAACCCGAAGGCCTTCTTCATACACGCGGCATGGCTGCATCAGGCTTGCGCCCATTGTGCAATATTCCCCACTGCTGCCTCCCGTAGGAGTCTGGACCGTGTCTCAGTTCCAGTGTGGCTGGTCATCCTCTCAGACCAGCTAGGGATCGTCGCCTAGGTGAGCCGTTACCCCACCTACTAGCTAATCCCATCTGGGCACATCTGATGGCAAGAGGCCCGAAGGTCCCCCTCTTTGGTCTTGCGACGTTATGCGGTATTAGCTACCGTTTCCAGTAGTTATCCCCCTCCATCAGGCAGTTTCCCAGACATTACTCACCCGTCCGCCGCTCGTCACCCAGGAGCAAGCTCCCTGTGTTACCGCCCGACTTGCATGTGTTAGGCCTGCCGCCAGCGTTCAATCTGAGCCATGATCAAACTCTTCAATTTAAAAGTTTGATGCTCAATGAATTAAACTTCGTAATGAATTACGTGTTCACTCGTTGAGACTTGGTATTCATTTATCGTCCGAAGACGTTAAGAATCCATGTCACTTTGAGTGCCCACACAGATTGTCTGATAAATTGTTAAAGAGCAGTGCCGCTTCGTTTTCGCTGCGGCGCGGGGTGTGCATATTACGCTTTCCCGCTACAGAGTCAAGCATTTTATTTCGCTTTTCTCTGCTGGTGTTCATCTCTGAACCCCGCTAACCCGGCGGCCTGTAAGCCGTTGTTCCGTGTCAGTGGAGGCGCATTATAGGGAGTTATTCTGAAGTGACAAGCACAAAATACAAAAAACTTTTCGTTCGCTCACTTTTCAAACTCAACGCTTATTTAAGACGCGAATCGCCCGTTAAATGTGCGATTTCCCGTGCAAAACTGGCTACCTGCGACCAGTCGGTATAAACCACTTCTTTACGTGTATCCGTTTCACCGCCGGTCATCCTCATAATCAGACGGATCATAAAACGGTCATACCAGCGATAGCGTGGATAGCGCAGCGCGCCAGCAAACACAGCGCACAGGTCTGGCTGCCAGGGCGAACCCAGCAAAAACTTACGCGTATAGCTGTTAGTCTGCGGCGTGCGTTTTTCGGCTTTACGGGCAACCAGGTTTACCGAATAGAAAGCACCGGGCAACTTGTTAAGTATCGCCGTATGCTTTTTCACAAAACGATCCAGCGCCGGATGGAAATGACCATAACGAATGGATGCGCCAATCACCACGCGATCATAATCCTGCCAGGCAATATGCTCCGCGCGATTCAGGTTCACCACATCCGAGTAAATGCCCAGCTCTTTTAATTCAGATGCCAGATAAGAGGCAATCTCACGCGTTTGTCCGTCTCGCGTAGAAAAAAGAATAAGTGTTTTCACAGACGACTCCTTATTCGCGCCAGAATGTTGGGGTGAACAGCACCAGCAACGTAAAGACCTCAAGACGACCAAACAACATGTTGGCGATTAAGATCCACTTCGCTATCGGGTTCATGCTGGCAAAGTTATCTGCCACAACCCCCAGTCCAGGCCCCAGGTTATTCAGCGTTGCCACAACAGAAGCGAAGGCAGAGAAATCATCCACCCCGGTGGCGATGATCGCCAGCATGCTGACGATAAACACCAGCGCATACGCTGAGAAGAACCCCCACACCGCTTCAAGAATGCGTTCCGGCAGAGCACGGTTCCCCAGTTTGATACTGTAGACCGCATTCGGGTGTACCAGACGTTTCAGTTCACGGTTCCCCTGCTTAAACAGCAGCAGAATACGAATCACTTTCAGGCCACCGCCCGTTGACCCGGCACAGCCCCCGATAAACGCAGAACACAGAAGCAGTACAGGCAGGAACAGCGGCCAGCGCGCAATACTGTCCGTCGTAAACCCGGCGGTTGTCGCCATCGACACCACCTGGAAGAAGGCCTGGTTTAATGTTGTCACTGCCGAGCTATAGACATCGTGGAACCACAGCACCAGAGTACAGATGACCACCAGGGTCAACTGGACACCGATAAACATCCGAAACTCCGGGTCACGCGAGTACACCTTCAGGCTGCGTCCGCTAAGTAAAGAGAAGTGCAGGCCATAGTTACAGCCGGAGATCAGCAGGAAGATGGCAATGATGGTGTTAATCGTTGGGCTATTAAAGTAGCCAACGCTGGCATCGTGCGTGGAGAACCCGCCGATGGCGATAGTCGCAAAGCTGTGTCCGATGGCATCGAAAGCGGGCATCCCGGCAAACCACAGCGCCAGCGCACAGGCAATCGTCAGCAAGACATAAATAAGCCACAGCGTTTTCGCCGTCTCCGCAATACGCGGGCGCATTTTGTTATCTTTCAACGGGCCGGGCATTTCGGCGCGATAGAGCTGCATCCCACCGACGCCCAGAATAGGCAGGATAGCCACAGCCAGGACGATGATCCCCATACCGCCGAACCATTGAAGCATCTGGCGATAAAAGAGGATGGCGTGCGGCAACGAATCCAGCCCCACCAGCGTGGTCGCCCCGGTTGTCGTTAAACCAGAGAAGGATTCAAAGAATGCATCCGTGACGCTCAGGTTGGGTTGTTCAGAGAAAATAAAGGGCAGCGAACCGACGCTCCCCAGTACCGTCCAGAACAGAACAACAATCAAAAACCCTTCGCGAGATTTCAGCTCACCTTTTTGGCGACGGTTTGGCCACCACAACAACGAACCAATCGCCAGTGCGACAAAGAAGGTCTGGGTAAATGCCCGCCCTGCGCCGTCCCGGTAGATAAGTGCCACCAGCCCTGGGAGGATCATTGTCCCGGAAAAAAGTATGACCAGCAGTCCAACAATTCGGGTAATGGCACGAAAATGCATCTCTGCCGCTTCCTTTGGTATTCAAAAAAGTGAGGTGGGGATTATTCTTCAATCGGCAGCAATTGCAACGAACCACGACTAAAATCCGCCAGTTTTGCTGAAAAAGCAGCCTGTTCAGCCTGAGGGAGCGCCACGCGCAATTGTACCTTTGCCTGGTACTCACTGTGCGCAATTACGCCGTTAAATTGTTTCAGCAGCGTTTCGACACCGGATAACTGAGCGTAATCGCACAGTAAAGTATATTCAGTGAGCGGTGTTTTGCGGGTGGTTATCAGCAGATTAAGCGCCTGCTGAACGCCACCGCCGTAGGCTTTAACCAGCCCACCCGTACCTAACAAAATGCCGCCGTAGTAGCGAACCACTACGGCGGTGATCTCACCCACGCCACTGCCCATAAGCTGTGAGAGCATGGGTTTACCGGCCGTACCTGCCGGTTCACCGTCATCAGAAAACCCTAGTTGCTGCGAGTCGTTCGGCGGCCCTGCCACCCACGCCACACAGTGGTGACGAGCATCAGGATGTTGCGCGCGAACAGCTTCCACAAACGCCTTTGCCGCCTCTACGCCATCGGTATGTGCCAACAGCGTGATAAAACGGCTTTTCTTGATTTCCTCAACAAAGGTGACCGGTTCAACCGGTATCAGCCAGCTTTCCATCAGGCCAGCTTCAGATCTCGCGTCATATTCTCGATATTGCTTTCGTGAACAACCACGTTATCTTCGATACGAATGCCACCAAACGGCTTCAGCGCTTCAATTTTTGCCCAGTTGAAGTGCTTGCTGAACGGGCCTTCACGCCACGGAGCCAACAGTGACTCGATAAAGTAGATGCCCGGCTCGATGGTCAGCACCATACGCGGCTCAAGGATACGCGTGCAGCGCAGGTATGGATATTTAGACGGTGCCGCCAGATGCGTGCCAGTGTCATCCTGCATAAAACCTGCAACATCGTGAACCTGCAGACCCAGCGGGTGGCCAATACCGTGAGGCATAAATGGCCCGGTCAGGTCGTTTTCCACCATCGCCTCTTCACTCATCTCTTTCACAATCTGATGCTTACGCAGCAGTTTAGCGATGTGCTGATGGAACTGAATGTGGTAATCCACATAGCGGGTTCCCGCTTTCATGGTACTGATAAGCGCGAGTTGCTCATCGTTAACGTCTTTAATCAGGTGCGCAAAATCGGTATCTGCATCCGCCGCCCAGGTACGGGTCAGGTCAGCCGCATAGCCGTTGTACTCTGCCCCCGCATCCAGCAGGAAGCTGCGCATTTCAGACGGAACATGGTGATCGAGTTTGGTGTAGTGCAGAACAGACGCATGCTCATTCAGCGCGACAATGTTGCTGTAAGGCACGTCAGTATCACGGTGGCCGGTTGCGGTCAGGTACGCCTGGTTAATATCGAACTCGCTCATACCAGACTGGAACGCTTCATACGCTGCACGGTGACCATTCACCGCCGTTTTTTGCGCTGCACGCATGCAGTGAAGTTCGTAGTCGGTTTTATACGCACGGTAATAGTGCAGATAATCCAGTACCCCTTTCGGGTTCAGTTTGTCCGCCTGGATCCCCAGACCCAGCGCACGCTCAGTGACAGGGCCAATGTAGGCGATATTGCCACGTGCAGCAGGCAGCTGGCTGCCAATGCCGTCTGCTTTTGGCAGGGCAATGACATCCACTTCTTCCGTCCAGAAGCTGGTCGGCAGCGGCTCTACGTTGTGCCAGTAATCCACCGGCAGGTAGAACCACAGTTTCGGTTTGTTCACGCCATCCACCAGCAACCAGCAATTTGGAACCTGTGTTACTGGAACCCAGGCTTTAAACTGCGGGTTAACTTTGAACGGATAAGCATGGTCATCAAGAAACGTATTCATCAGCTCACCGGAGTGGATAAGCAGAGCATCCAGCTTAAAGCGTGCCAGGACATCACGGGTACGTTCCTGTAGGGTAACGATATGATTTTTATAAAGCGAAGACAGTGAGTCCATCTTTCTTCCTTTTGTTTTTTTGACCTCAAGTTCTCGCATCTTAGCACACCTGACTCCGACTGCGTGATTTCCACCGACCGTGATCAATGCAGCAATTTCTTAATGAGTGATTTGCATTTTATTAACATAAATTCCACACTCCGTTTCATCTGGTATGACCAGATCCAATTGCTGGATTCAGGAGACTGACATGCTCTACAAAGGCGACACCCTGTACCTCAACTGGCTGGAAAGTGGCATTGCCGAACTGGTGTTCGATGCCCCCGGCTCAGTGAACAAGCTCGATACCGCGACAGTGGCCAGTCTTGGCCAGGCGCTGGATGTACTTGAAAAGCAATCTGAATTAAAAGGGCTGCTGCTACGCTCGAACAAAGCGGCCTTTATTGTCGGTGCCGACATCACCGAATTCCTCTCGCTGTTCCTGGTACCGGAAGAGCAACTCAGCCAGTGGCTGCACTTTGCCAACAGCGTCTTCAATCGTCTGGAAGATTTACCGGTTCCAACGATCTCCGCCGTTAACGGCTACGCGCTGGGCGGCGGCTGCGAATGCGTGCTGGCCACCGACTACCGCCTGGCGACGCCAGACCTGCGCATCGGCCTGCCAGAAACCAGGCTGGGCATCATGCCGGGCTTTGGCGGCTCTGTGCGTATGCCACGTATGCTGGGTGCCGATAGCGCCCTGGAAATCATTGCTGCGGGTAAAAACATCGGCGCTGACCAGGCACAGAAAATCGGCCTGGTGGACGGTGTCGTTAAACCAGAAAAACTGGTTGAGGGTTCCCTCGCCATTCTGCGCCAGGCTATTAACGGCGACCTCGACTGGAAAGCCAAACGTCAGCCGAAGCTGGAACCGTTAAAACTCAGCAAAATTGAAGCCACCATGAGCTTCACCATCGCCAAAGGCATGGTGATGCAGACGGCAGGTAAGCACTACCCGGCTCCGATTACCGCCGTAAAAACCATTGAAGCCGCAGCCCGCTTTGGTCGCGATGAAGCCCTTAAGTTAGAAAATCAGAGCTTTGTTCCGCTGGCACACACCAATGAAGCCCGCGCACTGGTTGGCATCTTCCTGAACGATCAGTTCGTGAAAGGCAAAGCCAAACAGCTGACCAAAAACATTGAGACGCCAAAACATGCGGCGGTACTCGGTGCTGGCATTATGGGTGGCGGTATTGCTTATCAGTCGGCCTGGAAAGGCGTGCCGGTGGTCATGAAAGATATCAGCGAGAAATCCCTGACGCTGGGCATGACCGAAGCAGCCAAGCTGCTGAATAAACAACTGGAGCGCGGCAAGATCGACGGTCTCAAACTCGCCGGCGTCATTTCCACTATTCAGCCAACGCTGGAATACACCGGTTTTGACCGTGTGGACGTCGTGGTTGAAGCGGTCGTTGAGAACCCGAAAGTCAAAAAAGCGGTGCTGGCGGAAACTGAAGATAAAGTTCGCCCGGAGACTGTTCTGGCGTCGAACACCTCCACCATTCCGATTAGTGAGCTGGCAAGCGTGCTGAAACGCCCGGAAAACTTCTGTGGCATGCACTTCTTTAACCCGGTGCACCGTATGCCGCTGGTTGAAGTCATTCGTGGCGAAAAAACGTCTGATGAAACCATTGCCAAAGTGGTGGCATGGGCCAGCAAGATGGGTAAAACGCCAATCGTGGTGAACGACTGCCCGGGCTTCTTCGTCAACCGCGTGCTGTTCCCTTACTTCGCTGGTTTCAGCCAGCTGCTGCGCGACGGTGCGGATTTCCGCAAAGTCGACAAAGTGATGGAAAAACAGTTCGGCTGGCCAATGGGGCCTGCCTATCTGCTGGATGTGGTCGGCATTGATACCGCGCATCACGCACAGGCAGTCATGGCTGCTGGCTTCCCACTGCGTATGCAGAAAGATTACCGCGATGCGATTGACGCCCTGTTTGACGCCAGCCGCTACGGCCAGAAAAATGGCCTGGGCTTCTGGCGCTATAAAGAAGACAGCAAAGGCAAACCGAAGAAAGAAGAAGATGCCGCAGTGGACAATCTGTTGGCCGGGGTATGCCAGACGAAACGCGACTTCACAGACGATGAAATCATCGCCCGGATGATGATTCCGATGATCAACGAAGTGGTGCGTTGCCTGGAAGAAGGCATCATCGCCAGCCCGGCAGAAGCCGACATGGCGCTGGTGTACGGCCTCGGTTTCCCTCCGTTCCACGGCGGTGCGTTCCGCTGGCTGGATACGCTCGGCAGCGCCCGCTATCTCGATATGGCTCAGCAATATCAGCATCTCGGCCCGCTGTATGAGGTGCCGGAAGGTCTGCGCAACAAAGCGCGCCATAACGAACCCTACTATCCAGCAGTTGAGCCAGCCCGTCCGGTTGGCGAACTGAAAATGGCTTAAGGAGTCACAATGGAAAAGGTTGTCATTGTTGATGCAATTCGCACCCCGATGGGCCGTTCAAAGGGCGGCGCATTCCGTAACGTGCGCGCGGAAGACCTCTCCGCGCACCTGATGCGCAGCCTGCTGGCGCGTAACCCGGCGCTGGACCCAACTGCGCTGGACGATATCTACTGGGGCTGCGTACAGCAGACCCTGGAGCAAGGTTTCAACATCGCCCGTAATGCCTCGCTGCTGGCGGAAATCCCACACTCCGTTCCGGCTGTCACCGTGAACCGCCTGTGTGGTTCGTCAATGCAGGCGCTGCACGATGCTGCCCGCATGATCATGACTGGCGATGCACAGGCCTGCCTGGTGGGTGGCGTAGAGCATATGGGCCATGTGCCGATGAGCCACGGGGTAGATTTCCACCCAGGCATGAGCCGTAACGTGGCGAAAGCCGCGGGTATGATGGGGCTGACCGCCGAGATGCTCTCCCGCATGCACGGTATCAGCCGGGAAATGCAGGATGCCTTTGCTGCGCGCTCCCATGCTCGTGCCTGGGCCGCCACGCAATCTGGTGCATTTAAGAACGAGATCATCCCGACCGGAGGTCACGATGCTGACGGCGTACTGAAGCAGTTTAACTACGACGAAGTCATCCGCCCGGAAACTACCGTCGAAGCGCTCTCCACGCTGCGTCCGGCGTTTGATCCGGTGACCGGCACGGTAACGGCTGGTACCTCCTCAGCACTTTCCGATGGCGCAGCTGCCATGCTGGTGATGAGTGAAAGCCGTGCCCGTGAGCTTGGCCTGACGCCACGCGCTCGCGTGCGTTCAATGGCGGTGGTGGGCTGCGACCCGTCGATTATGGGTTACGGCCCGGTTCCGGCGTCAAAACTGGCGCTGAAAAAAGCGGGTCTGACTGCAAGCGATATAGATCTGTTTGAGATGAATGAAGCTTTCGCCGCACAGATCCTGCCATGCATTAAAGATCTGGGGCTGATGGACAAGATCGACGAGAAGATTAACCTCAACGGTGGCGCGATCGCCTTGGGTCACCCGCTGGGTTGTTCCGGGGCACGTATCAGCACCACGCTGATTAACCTGATGGAACGCAAAGATGCTCAGTTTGGACTGGCAACGATGTGTATCGGGTTAGGTCAGGGTATCGCGACAGTATTCGAAAGAGTGTAATTCCAGGAAAAGTATCTCAAAGCCAATGGCGTCAGAACAAGGCGACAAGTGAGCGCAGTTATGGCGTCATTGGCAAGAGAGACAGTTTAGTTGCCGTTCTTCCCGCCTGTCAGGGGCGGGTTTTTTATTTAGATGAATGCAAACGCATCGCCGAACAGGCGATCTTCACGCGCACCACGTTCATTACAGAACAAGTCACGGGCAATTTTCGCCATCTCGAAACGACCAGCGATGTAGATATCATGCCCGGCCAGCGTACCGTAATCCTGCAGCACTGCCGTCAGCACCGTACCGCTACGCCCACGCCAGCCCTCTTCCGGTTGCTCGACTACCGGCTCAATACGCAGGTTCGGATGGGTTACGCTCAGCGCTTCCAGTTCAGACAGGTCGTACAGATGTTTCTCTTCGCGGCCACCCCAGTAAATGGTGATATCGCGGTTCGGGTTACGCTCCAGTGCGGTCAACAGAATAGAACGCACATAGGAGAAGCCTGTACCACCGGCAATCAGGATCAGCGGACGGTCTTCATCTTCACGCAGCCAGGCGTCACCGTGTGGAATATCTACGACAATTTCACGCTCTTTAAGAATGCGATCCATAACGGCCATCGCATACAGATTCAGCTCTGACGCACCAATATGAAGCTCAATAAATTCCTGCTCTGCTGGCGTAGAAGCCATTGAGAAAGGGCGCTTATCACGTTCATCCATCACCACCATTAAGTACTGACCAGCGCGGAAAGAGAATGCCGCTTCTGGCACTAAACGGACGCGATATACGGTGTCGGTGATGGCATCTACCGAGGTCACTTTACAGCTTAAGGTTGTCATTCGCTCTCTCTGTCGGGAAGTCTAAGGGCTTAACGGTCAGATTCGGGTTTACCGTTATTCATTATGGCCAGTTCGTCCCAGATCGCGTCAATTCGCGCGGTCACGGCAGGATCTTTTTTGATCGGGCGACCCCATTCACGGTCGGTTTCGCCAGGCCATTTGTTTGTGGCATCCAGTCCCATTTTTGAACCAAGACCGGAAACCGGTGAGGCAAAATCCAGGTAATCTATCGGTGTGTTTTCGACTAACACCGTATCGCGCGCCGGATCCATTCGTGTGGTAATGGCCCAGATGACGTCATTCCAGTCGCGGGCGTTGACATCATCATCGCAGACGATAACAAATTTGGTATACATAAACTGACGCAGGAAAGACCATACGCCCATCATTACGCGTTTAGCGTGACCAGCATACTGCTTCTTCATCGTCACCACCGCCAGGCGATACGAACACCCTTCCGGCGGCAGATAGAAATCAACAATTTCCGGGAACTGCTTTTGCAGGATCGGCACGAACACTTCGTTCAGCGCCACTCCCAGCACTGCGGGTTCATCCGGTGGACGGCCGGTATAGGTCGAATGGTAAATCGCATCTTCACGCTGGGTAATGTGCGTAACGGTAAACACCGGGAAGTTATCGACTTCGTTGTAATAACCCGTGTGGTCACCGTATGGCCCTTCCGGTGCCATCTCACCCTGTTCGATATAACCTTCCAGAACAATTTCAGCGCTGGCGGGCACTTCCAGGTCATTAGAAATACACTTCACGACTTCGGTTTTGGTACCGCGCAACAGCCCTGCAAAGGCATATTCAGACAACGTATCAGGCACTGGCGTTACCGCACCCAGAATCGTTGCCGGATCAGCACCCAACGCCACAGACACCGGGAAACGCTCTCCCGGATGTTCCGCACACCACTCCTGGAAATCGAGCGCACCACCGCGATGCGACAGCCAGCGCATAATGAGCTTATTTTTACCTATCAATTGTTGACGGTAGATACCAAGATTTTGCCGCTCTTTATACGGGCCACGCGTGACGGTCAGCCCCCAGGTGATAAGCGGAGCGGCATCTTCTGGCCAGCATTGCATGATGGGAATTTTTGTCAGATCAACCGCATCGCCTTCCAGCACTTTCTGCTGACACGGCGCACCGCGCAGGCGTTTGGTTGGCATGTTCAACACCTGCTTAAACTGTGGCAGCTTGTCGAACAGATCGCGGAAGCCTTTTGGCGGCTCCGGCTCTTTCAGAAAGGCCAGCAATTTGCCCACTTCACGTAACGCAGTCACATCCTCTTGCCCCATTCCCAACGCCACACGGCGTGGTGTGCCAAACAGGTTGCACAGCACTGGCATGGAGTAGCCTTTTGGGTTTTCAAATAACAGCGCAGGGCCACCGGCACGCAAGGTACGGTCAGCAATTTCTGTCATTTCCAGATAAGGATCAACAGGAAGTGTAATGCGTTTGAGTTCGCCCTGCTTTTCCAGCAGCGTCAGGAAGTCGCGTAGATCGTGGTATTTCATGCAGTTAGTCATGGCCTCTCTGTAAGCGCTTCATTATACGGCGTAAGCCTGCGCGATGCTGTAATTTTGTTAAATTAGCGTGAACTTCTGCGTCCTGTTTCACTTTCGACCATTATAATCAACTTAGCGATCCCGCCAGGGTTTTGATATGCTTGCGCCCCGAACTAAGGGAAAGAGTGATTATGCAGGCCTGGTATTTACTGTATTGCAAACGCGGGCAACTTCAGCGCGCACAGGAACATCTGGAACGTCAGTCTGTAAACTGCCTGACACCCGTGATCACGCTTGAAAAAATGCAGCGTGGGAAGCGTACCACCGTCAGTGAACCTCTGTTCCCGAACTACCTGTTCGTCGAATTCGACCCGGAAGTGATCCATACCACCACCATTAGCGCAACGCGCGGTGTCAGCCACTTCGTACGTTTTGGTACTCACCCGGCAACCGTCCCGTCGACGGTCATTCATCAGCTTTCGGTTTACCAACAACCCGAGAATATCACCGACCCGGAAACCCCTTTCGCGGGCGATTGCGTGGTGATCACTGAAGGCTCCTTCGAAGGATTGCAGGCAATTTTCTCCGAACCTGACGGCGAAACACGCTCCATACTGTTGCTCAATCTGTTGAATAAACAGGTGCTGCAGAGCATTAAAAACACCGGGTTCCGCAAAGTTTAAACGTTTACTCCGAACAGGCGACGCACGTTGTCATTCGTCTGCGCCGCCAGCCAGTGCGGCTCTTCTCCACGCCAGTGCGCCACTTTCTCAACAATATGCCCCAGATACGCTGGTTCATTACGACGCGAAGCGGGCTTCGGTGAGAGATCACGTGGCAGCAGATACGGTGCATCCGTTTCTACCAGCAACCGTTCAGCAGGGATCACCGGCAGCAACTCACGAAGTTCCAGCCCGCGGCGTTCATCGCAGACCCAACCAGTAATACCCAGATACAGCCCACGGTTCAGACAATCCAGCGCCTCCTGCCGGGAACCGGTAAAGCAGTGCAGCACCGCGCCAGGCAGTTTATCCAGCCACGGTTCCAGCAAAGCGAGAAAGCGCTCATGCGCGTCACGGCAGTGCATAAAAGCTGGCATCCCGAGTTCCGCCGCAATCGCGAGCTGCGCGGTAAATGCTATTTCCTGCTCTTCGGGTGTTGAAAAGTTGCGATTGAAATCGAGCCCACATTCACCGATGGCCACCACCTCTGGTTTTTTTGCCAGACGATGAAGCACCTCAGCGCTGTCGTGTGTCCACTGGCTACTGTCATGAGGGTGCACTCCTGCGGTTGACCAGCAACGGTCGTAGCGTTGCGCCAGTTGCTGAGCCTGTTCACTTTCATGCAGGTTAGTACCCGTCAGCAAAAGCCCCTTCACCCCAGCGGCAAAAGCACGCGCCACCACCTCATCGCGATCTTTCGCAAACTGCGAGCTGGTCAGGTTAAGCCCAATATCAAACATGCGGATCCCCATATGACAACCGCCCTGACGGGCGGCTGGTTTTATTCTTCAGTGGTCTTTTCAGACTCGTCGTCTTCGTCATCCTGTGGACGTCGCTTACCCACGTAGAAACGCGAGAAAAACACACCGACTTCAAACAAGCAGTACATCGGTATTGCCAGCAGCGTTTGCGAGAAGACATCCGGCGGAGTCAGCAGCATACCCACTACAAATGCCCCCACCAGGATATACGGACGCTTCTTGCGCAGATCTTCTGGCGTCGTAACCCCCACCCAACAGAGCAGCACTATCGCCACCGGCACTTCGAACGCAACGCCGAACGCCATAAACAGCGCCATGACAAAGCTGAGATAACTGGCGATGTCCGTCGATACCTGAACCCCTTCCGGCGCGGTGTGTGTCAGGAAACCAAAGGCCAGTGGGAAGACCACAAAGTAAGCAAACGCCATGCCGATATAGAACAACAGCGAGCTGGATACCAACAGCGGGATAACTAATTTGCGTTCATGCTTATACAACGCCGGAGCCACAAAGGCCCAGACCTGATAAAGAATAATGGGCGCAGACGCAATCAGCGAAACCCAGAAGGTCAGCTTGATGGGGGTAAAGAACGGCGAAGCAACATCCGTTGCAATCATTGTTGCGCCCAGCGGCATCTGCTTAATCAGCGGTGCAGAAACCACCTGGTAGATATCGTTGGCGAAATAGACCAGGCACAAGAAAATGAGGAAAACTGCAATAATGCAGTTTAACAGGCGCTTACGCAGCTCAATGAGATGTGCAATGAGCGGTTGAGTATCATCTACTGCCATGTTTACGCTTTATCACTCGACGAGGGGGATGATTCGGAAACGGGTACGGCGGGTTTTGCTTCAGCCGCTTTTACAACGGGCTCTTCCGGCTGCACCTGCTTTTTCACTTCAGTTTCCTGCGGCGTCTGTTCTGGCGCGGCAGCCTGATGCCCGGCGCTGGCTGGCGTTACACCTTCTCGCTGCGCTTCGTTATCTTTCACCACCGGGTTATGGATGGTGTTAGCTTCATCACTCGCCTTTTCAGGATCATTGATGCTGTAAGAACGCTTCATGGACTCCGCCGCTTCACGCAGCTCATCCATCGAGGCCTTCAGTTCCGGCGTCAGGTTATCCATGCTCGCCTTCTCAACCTTTTTCAGGCTTTCCTGAAATTCCTGAAGCTTAAGCTCCTGCGCCAGCTCGTTCTGAACGGTACTTGCCAGCGAGCGAAGCGCACGCACCCACCCGACGACGGTTTTCACCGCAACAGGTAAACGCTGCGGCCCCAGCACGATCAAACCAATCACGAAGACCAGCAGCAACTCACCAAAACCAATATCGAACACGAATTACACCTGCTCTTTATCGTGGCGTTTAGCGTCTTCCTTTTTGGCGTCATCTTGCTTGTCGGAGATGGATTTCGCAGTAAAGTCAGCATCCTGGCTGGATTTATCCTGCTTGCTCTCATCATCGCTCATGGCTTTCTTAAAGCCTTTGATAGATGCGCCGAGGTCGGAACCGATAGAACCGAGTTTCTTCGTGCCAAACAGCAGCACGACGATGACGGCAATGATCAACAATTGCCAGATACTGATACCACCCATACATGTTCCTCAGGGATAGATGATTAATTAGTCAGATCGCATTATACGTATGCAACCCGGCGATAGCGACGCTAAATCAGCGCGTTTTTCTCCAGCCTGCGAGCCAGACAACAACCCCGCCAGCCATCAGCCAGGCAGGCATCATCTGCCAGTCCGGGCGATTGATCAGCAACAGCGTACCGCTCAGCAGCAATGTCGCCCCAATACCAAAGAGATAGCGTGACTGTCCCTGGCGAACGCGGCTGGACTGAAGCTCGCGGGCGATTTTATCCATGCTGTGCTGAAGGTTCTTGTTCTGACGCAAACTGTCATAAACCAGCTCAGGAATTTCAGGCATTTTTTCAATCCAGAACGGGGCTTTCTCTTTCAGAGAGCGCACCAGCGCCGGAATGCCAACCTGATCCTTAATCCAGGATTCCAGGAAAGGTTTCGCGGTTTTCCATAAGTCTAACTGAGGATAGAGCTGACGACCTACGCCTTCAACGTAAAGTAATGTTTTCTGAAGTAAAACTAACTGCGGTTGCACTTCCATATTGAAGCGGCGGGCGGTGTTAAACAGGTTCAGCAAAACATGGCCGAAGGAGATCTCCGCCAGTGGTTTTTCAAAAATCGGTTCACATACGGTACGAATAGCAAACTCAAACTCTTCGACGTTAGTATCCGCCGGAACCCAGCCTGAATCTACGTGCAACTCGGCCACCTTACGGTAGTCGCGATTAAAGAAGGCGATGAAGTTCTCGGCAAGATAGCGCTTATCTTCTTTGTTCAGCGAACCCACAATGCCACAGTCAATACCGATGTACTTCGGGTTCTCAGGGTGTTCGTAACTCACGAAGATATTGCCCGGGTGCATATCCGCATGGAAAAAGCTGTCGCGGAACACCTGGGTGAAGAAGACCTGCACGCCACGCTCGGCCAGCAGCTTCATGTTGGTGCCCTGGTTTTCCAGCGCAACCACATCCGATACCGGGATCCCGTAGATACGTTCCATCACCATCATGTTCTGGCTACAGTAGTCAGAATAGACTTCAGGCACATACAGCATCGGGCTGTCTTCAAAGTTACGACGCAGCTGAATGGCGTTTGCTGCTTCACGCTGCAGATTAAGTTCATCAATCAGCGTTTTTTCGTATTCCCGCACCACTTCCATTGGACGCAGTCGACGGCCATCAGGCAGCAAGCGTGGAACCCAGCGGGCCAGGCGGTAGATAAGCTTCATGTCAGCTTTGATTATCGGCAGGATATCCGGGCGAATAACCTTGATGACCACCTTTTTGCCGTTTTCTTTCAGACGCGCCGTGTGTACCTGAGCAATGGAGGCTGATGCCAAAGGCTCAATGTCGAAATCGTCAAACCAGGTTTCGACGGGGATATTGCCCATCGCTTCTTCAATCTGTTTCTTCGCCCTTCCCCCGTCAAACGGGGCAACGCGATCCTGCAACAGTGCCAGTTGGTCGGCAATGTTTGGTGGGAAGAGATCGCGACGGGTAGAAAGCATCTGCCCAAACTTGATCCATACCGGGCCAAGCTCCTGTAGCGCCAGACGCAGACGTTCACCCAGCGGCTGACCTTTATGACGATTTGGCATCCAGAACAACATCCGCCGCCAGATCCGAAGCGGCAGCGTAATGCGCATTTTGGGGATAAGTTCGTCTAGCCCGTAACTCAAAAAGGTGTGGACGATAAAATAGAGGCGGCGAATTTCACCAGGCGTCATTTGCTCTCCAGTTTTTCCAGCCGTTTGGTTAAGGCATCAACCGCGCGTTCAACAGCGGCAGTCTCTTCCGCAAACCATGCCACTTCCAGCGGCCCGGGTGCCATGCGCCATTCTTCGGTCAGCACTTCTGCCGCATAGCGCTGCTGTCGCTGCAGGCTTTTGCGCAGGAAAGCCGAACCACCATGAATCGCTTTACCGATCCCTTCAGCAGCAATGTCGCCAATAAAGGGCGCGAGCAGTTCTGCCGGATCAAACTCGGCCAGGTCGCTAAGCGCAACGAAGTTCTGCACGACCTGAATATCGCCTTCAACTTCCAGTTCACCGCTGCGGATAAGCGCGGTCAGTTGCTGGCGGTCACGCAGTTTTGGTAACACGCTCATGTGCGTAATGACCGAGCAGTCCGCCTCGCCTTCCCACTCACCCAGAACGTCGAGCTGACGTTCGCTGAAGACCAGCACAAGCGGTGTCGAAAACTCTTTTAAAACGATACGCAGTACCTTTCCGTTAAGCCGCTGACGTGCGACTTTCAGCGCAGGTGCGCGGTACAGAAAGGCATTCAGTACATTCTCAATGCCTGCGGTGACCAGGGGTTTAAAGGGCACGGGACACCTCCACTCAGAACTTGTAACCACGATGCAGCGCGACGACACCGGCCGTCATGTTGAAGTACTCAACGTTCTCAAATGCCGCATCCTGCATCATGGCTTTCAACGTGTCCTGATCCGGGTGCATACGAATAGACTCTGCCAGATAGCGGTAGCTTTCTGCATCGTTTGCCACCAGCTCACCAATACGCGGCAGAATGTGGAATGAATAGGCATCGTAGGCTTTACTCAGCGGCTCGATAACCGGTTTGGAGAACTCAAGCACCAGCAGGCGTCCGCCCGGCTTCAGCACGCGGTACATGGAACGCAGCGCTTTGTCTTTATCCGTAACGTTACGCAGGCCAAACGAGATAGTGATGCAGTCAAAGGTATTATCCGGGAACGGAAGAGCTTCAGCGTTGGCCTGTACATATTCCACATTACCCACAACGCCGATGTTACGCAGCTTCTCGCGTCCCATTTTCAGCATGGAGTCGTTGATATCGGCCAGAACAACGCGACCGGTTTCCCCTACCAGACGGGAGAATTTCGCGGTCAGATCGCCCGTACCACCCGCTAAATCCAGCACCGTTTGTCCACGACGCACACCGCTACAGTCGATGGTGAAGCGCTTCCACAAGCGATGAATGCCGAATGACATTAAGTCATTCATCACATCGTACTTCGCCGCCACGGAATGAAATACGTGGGCCACCATGTCAGCTTTCTGCGCTTTGGCGACAGTCTGAAAGCCAAAGTGCGTCGTGTCTTGTGAATCGTCAACCATCTCAGAGCCTGCTTATCAGTAAAATGTCCGGGAAGTGTAACAGATTGGGCGCGTTTGCCCTACGATTCAACCACCGCGAAAGAAACGCGTCGGCTCCTCTTCTGGCGATAAATCCGCCGTTAAATCGTTGTCTTCACTGTTTGTCTTTTGTTCAGCATGACCTTCTCGCAGACGGAATTCTTCGTCCTGAGCCGTGGCCTGTTCCACCAGTTCCGGATTAATCTCGCGTTTGACCTCCACCCCCAGGCTGCGAAACGCTTCGGCTTGCGCCAGCAAATTGCCGCGCCCGGAGGAGAGCTTTTTCATTGCCTGACGGTAGTTATCCTGCGCGCGGTCAAGGCTTTGCCCAACCGAGGACATATCGTCCACGAACAGGCGCATTTTGTCGTACAGCTTGCTGGCGCGATCGGCAATCTGCTGCGCATTGCGGCTCTGGTGCTCGTAGCGCCACAGGTTCGCAATGGTACGTAAGGCCACCAGCAACGTGGTGGGACTTACCAGCATAATGTTATTTTTCAGTGCTTCAGTAATCAGTTCTGGCTGCCTGTCGAGCGCCAGCAGGAATGCGGGCTCTACCGGGATGAACATCAGCACGTAGTCCAGAGAACGCAAACCCGGCAGCTGTTGATAGTCTTTTCGGCCCAGCAGACGAATGTGGTTACGTACAGAGGCAATATGTTCCTGCAGCGCCGCCTCACGAATGTAATCATCCTCTGCATTGAAGTAACGCTCGTAGGCCACCAGCGTCATTTTGGCGTCAATCACCACATCTTTGCCCTGCGGCAACCGCACAATCACATCCGGCTGCATGCGCGAGCGGGCATCGTCCTCAATGCTGACCTGCGTTTCGTATTCATACCCTTCACGCAGACCAGAAGCTTCCAGCACGCGGGTCAGTACCACCTCGCCCCAGTTACCCTGCGCTTTGTTATCCCCTTTCAGGGCGCGCGTCAGGTTGACTGCTTCCTGCGCCATCTGCGCATTCAGCTGCTGGAGATTACGAATTTCATGCGCCAGCGTGTGACGCTCGCGGGCTTCCTGGCCAAAGCTGTCCTGCACCTGACGACGAAAACCGTCAAGCTGTTCACGCAGCGGTGTCAGCAGGCTGTTCAGGCTCTGGCGGTTTTGTTCGTCAACGCGGCGGTTGCTGTGCTCAAAAATGCGGTTCGCAAGGTTCTCGAACTGCTCACTGAGGCGCTGCTCGCTGTTGATCATCTGGCGGATTTTATCTTCCGCATGCAGCTGGGTAGATTCAAGGCGGGTGGTCACTTCGCGGAGATCGGCCTCCAGCGAGGTGTTAATGTCGCGCAGGTTGCGCAGTTCGTTATTGAGCAACTCACACTCGTCGCGCCAGTGCGAACCCTGGGCAAGCTGTTGTTTTGCCGCGCTTAACTCCGCGACCATCTCTTCGCGTTCTGCCAGTTGATCGGCTTTCTGCTGCGCGTGCTGGTAGCTGGAAATCAGCCAGCCTATACCCACACCCACCAGCGCAATCACCGCATAAATCAGGATTGAGATATCCACAATGCCCCCTGCATCAACGTATTACCCGCACAAAATAGAATTCTGCTGTATAAACGTCCAGTTTGAAAGGGTTTTCCTGCGAGGCGCTACGCAAAAAGAAAAGGCCGAACGTATCGGCCTTTTATCTCATAAGACGGGACTAGATCAGGCGACGAGCGGCTTCAACCACGATTTTCACCGCATGACTTTCAGTCTGCTTCATGGTCTCGGCATTCGGGATCTCTTGCTGAGTACGGTTGACGATAACGCCTGCCACCATACCGGCACGCAGACCCTGGCTTGCGCACATGGTCAGCAGTGTTGCAGATTCCATTTCGTAGTTCATTACGCCCATAGACTGCCACTCTTCCATTGAGCCTTTAAAACGGCTCACGACGCGACCAGAGAAGGTGTCGTAACGCTCCTGGCCTGGGTAGAAGGTATCAGAAGAGGCGGTCACGCCCACGTGAGTCGTTGCCCCCACGGATTTCGCGGCTTCAACCAGTGCAGTGGTACATTCGAAATCAGCCACTGCCGGGAATTCCATTGGCGCAAAGTGCAGACTTGCTCCATCCAGACGCACAGACGCGGTGGTGACCAGCACGTCGCCGACATTGATATGTGGCTGAATAGCACCGGTGGTACCGATACGCAGGAAAGTACGAATGCCCAGCTGCGCCAGCTCTTCAACTGCAATCGAAGTAGACGGGCCGCCGATACCGGTCGAGCACACGATCACTGCTTTGCCATCCAGCTCAGCGCGCCAGGTGGTGAATTCACGATGGGCTGCCAGCTTAACCGGCTTATCCATCAGCGCGGCGATCTTTTCCACACGCTCAGGATCGCCAGGGACGATAGCGAGCGTAGCCCCTTGTAAATCGTTTTTAGTGAGGCCGAGATGAAAAACATCAGACTTAGACATAGGTGACTCCTCTGTGGGTCGGTTAGTCAGAAGAAGTAAAATGGTACTTTACAGAAGCAATAAGCACAATTTCGTGACACACCTCACCATGAATGAAAATGATTGCAGTAAATTTCCATGAAATGGTGATTCACATCACATTAACAAGTTATATCGCGGGGCACTGCACAAAAGATAGACGGTTTAAGGCACTGTGGGTTGTTATCTTGAGGTCTATATTTATATGCACTTACGGGTACGGAGAATACCATGACTCAGAAAACCAATTTTGCGCCTGCCGCCGCCCCTCTTGCTTCGACCATCGTCTCCACCTCTGAAGAATCGATCCTGGCCGGTGAAACCTCCATTCCCTCGCAGGGCGATAATATGCCTGCTTACCACGCACGGCCAAAATCCGCTGACGGCCCGCTGCCTATCGTGATTGTGGTTCAGGAGATTTTTGGCGTTCACGAACATATTCGCGACCTCTGCCGTCGACTGGCTCTGGAAGGGTATCTGGCCGTTGCACCAGAGCTCTATTTCCGCCAGGGCGATCCGAATGATTACAGTGATATCCCTACGCTTTTCAGCAACCTGGTCAGCAAAGTGCCAGATGCGCAGGTGCTGGCCGACCTTGACCACGTTGCCAGTTGGGCGGCGCGTAACGGTGGCGATCCGCATCGCCTGATGGTGACCGGTTTCTGCTGGGGTGGTCGTATTAGCTGGCTGTATGCCGCGCACAATCCACAGCTCAAAGCCGCCGTGGCCTGGTACGGTAAGCTGGTGGGTGAGAAGACGCTGAATTCACCGAAGCACCCTGTTGATATCGCAACAGACCTGAATGCACCGGTTCTGGGGTTGTACGGCGGACAGGATACGGGTATTCCACTCGATACCGTGGAAACGATGCGCCATGCGCTGCGTGCAGCCAACGCAAAGGCTGAAATTGTGGTGTATCCGGATGCCGGGCACGCCTTTAATGCCGATTATCGTCCGGGCTATCACGTGGAATCCGCTAAAGATGGCTGGGAGCGTATGCTGGCCTGGTTCAGCCAGTACGGTAATAAGAAATAACTTTTATGGCTCCGGGGCACACCGGAGCCATTCCCACATGAAAAATAAGTGCATTTCATCACATTCTTGCGACAAATTTTTTCACTCTAAATATTCTTCTCATCAAATTTTTTGCCACATTATTCAGCGATATGACCCCCTTCACACTCACCGGGTATAACGCCTGCCAATACAAATTTTTCGTTGCTGCACACCAAACTATTTTCCTGTCTCACCACCTCTTTCTGCTGAATACTCAGCATCAGATTTACGGATCGTTTATGACCTGAACAGGAGATTTACCATGACGCAATACGTATTCCAGGCTCAACCTTTTGTTCTGCCATTTGCCCCCCATAGCACCGCTCTGGTGATGATCGACATGCAGCGTGATTTTGTGGAAGCCGGTGGGTTTGGTGAAGCGCTCGGTAACGATGTTTCGCGGGTTCGTTGCGCCATCGAGCCCTGTAAAAACGTGCTCGCAGCAGCCCGCAGTCAGGGAATGCTGGTGATCCATACCCGTGAGGGGCACCGCGCAGACCTTAGCGATTGCCCGGCAGCCAAGCTCACCCGCGGGGGCAAAACCTTTATCGGCGAACCCGGCCCAATGGGGCGTATTCTGGTGCGCGGTGAAGCGGGCCACGACATTATTCCAGAGCTCTACCCTGTCGCGGGCGAACCGGTTATCGATAAACCGGGCAAGGGTGCGTTCTATCAGACTGACCTGCATCTCATTTTACAGAACCACGGCATTAAAACGCTGATTGTCTGCGGCGTCACCACTGAAGTTTGCGTCACCACGACCGTTCGCGAAGCTAACGATCGGGGTTACGAGTGCATTATCCCGGAAGATTGTGTCGGCTCTTATTTCCCGGAATTCCAGAAATATGCGCTGGAGATGATCAAGGCACAGGGTGCCATTTTCGGCTGGGTCAGCCATTCCTCCGCCATTCAGGAAGGCCTTAAGGGCTAAATAACGGAGATACCGTCGAGGCCTCGCGGTATCCGCTATCTAACAACCTCACATTATCACGACCTTTTCGTAGCGCCCGATACCACGCTATGCGGGTTCCCTTTGTCCGCACTCTGCTGTCGGGCAGTCATTACCAGGCTTAACATAATGAAAATTCAGAGCAAAGTTTTCAGCAACCTATACCAGGACTCTGTGTCTTTGATGCAGATTTCAGCGCGGATCAGCAAGCTACCAGGTATCCATAACGCGTCAGTGGTGATGGGAACCCCGATGAACCTCGACCAGCTTCGTGAAGCTGGACTTGGTACGGAGCTCCGCGCCGGTCCGAACGATCTGATCATTGCCGTCATGGGAGAAGAAGCCGCTTGCATAGCGGCGCTGGATCTCGCTGAGCAACGCCTGAACAGTAAGCCTGAAGAGAGTGCGGATATCAGCAAATCTCCCGACCCGGTTAGCCTGGATATGGCGCTGGAAACCGCGGCCGATGCTAATCTGGCGCTGATTTCCGTTCCCGGAGACTATGCGGCCGCCGAGGCGATAAAAGCGCTGAATCTGGGTATGAACGTGATGATGTTCAGCGATAACGTCAGTTCCGGGCAGGAAAAAGCGATTAAAACCCTCGCGCACGCACATCGCCGTATTGTGATGGGTCCCGACTGTGGCACTGCCATTATCAACGGTATTCCGTTGGGTTTTGCTAATGTGGTTAAACGCGGGGTCATCGGTATCGTCGGTGCATCCGGTACCGGGTTGCAGGAGGTGACGTGCCGTATTGACAGACTTGGGTCAGGCATCTCGCAGGCTCTGGGCACAGGCGGCCATGACCTCAGCGAAGAAATCGGCGGGATTTCCATGCTGGATGGACTCCAGGCACTTATGCAAGATGAAGCCACCGACGTCATCGTTTTGATCTCAAAACCACCTTCACCCACTGTGGCTACGCGCATTCTGGAGCAGGCTCAGTTTGCCGGGAAACCCGTGGTAGTGAACTTTATTGGTTCGGATCCGCAGGAGATCGCACGCCCTAACGTAAGCGCCGCAATGACGCTTGCCAGCGCGGCTGAAATCGCGGTTGCATTAGCCAACCATCAGCCATTACCAGAAAAACCGGCAGACCCAACACCTCGTGACATCGTTACCCTGCAACAGTCTTGCCTGAATTTGTCTGCGGCAAGGCAGGATATTCGCGGCGTCTTCGCGGGAGGGACGTTCTGCTATGAAGCGCAACTCATCTGCCAACAAAACGGTTTCAGCGCCGCATCAAACACCCCCGTTTCCGGAAATAAAAAACTGCAGGATATCTGGCAGAGCCACGGTCATACGCTAATCGACATGGGAGATGACGATTTCACCCGCGGTAAACCGCACCCGATGATTGACCCCACGCTGCGCAACCAGCGCCTCATTAACGAGCTGAACGATCCACAGACTGCCGCTGTATTGTTCGATGTAGTGCTGGGATATGGCGCATCCGAAACCCCTGCCAGTGAATTACTGGAGCAACTTGCTCACATTGATAAACACCATGCCCCGGTATTGATTGCGCATGTATGCGGCACAGAAGCCGATCCACAACAGCGCAGCCGCCAGGTTGACGCCCTGCGTGAAGCGGGCGTCATCATCGCCGATTGCAACGCGCAGGCCGCAGCCTGGGCCAGCATCGTGGCTAACATTCAGCTCCAGAAGAAGGACGTCTGCGCATGAACACCTTATTTAATCAGCCCCTGAAAGTAGTGAATGTCGGGCTTCAGAGCTTTGCCAGTAATATCCAGAAAGTCGGTGGCGAGGTTATCGCACTCAGCTGGCAACCCCCTGCGCTGGGCAATATCGATGCCGGACACGATCTTGCCTCTCTGCTGCATCACCCCTTAGTAGAACACGCCAACCAGATTGCGATGGCGCGTTACCTCAGTGCCCAGCCGGCTCTGGTGGATGTCATGCCGGCCAGCGAAGCGATTCCCGAAATGGCTCATCGCAAACTCATCCTGCATTCCGGCCCGCCCATTCGCTGGGAAAACATGTGCGGCCCGGTGAAAGGGGCCATTGTGGGTGCAATGTTGTTTGAAGGCTGGGCTAGCGGCCATGAAGAGGTCGAGGGACAGATCCTGGCGGGAGAGGTAGCACTTGAGCCATGTCATCACCATCACGCCGTTGGGCCGATGGCTGGCATTATCAGCCCGTCTATGCCGCTGTGGGTTATTGAAAATAAAACCAACGGACAACGCGCCTTCAGCAATTTTAACGAAGGGTTAGGTAAGGTTTTACGCTTTGGTGCCAACAACGAAGAAGTGCTCGAACGTCTGTGCTGGATGCGCGATGAGCTGGGACCTGCGCTTAAAGCCGCCGTGCGTCACCTGGGCGAGCTGGAGTTAAAACCGCTGATAGCACAGGCGTTACATATGGGTGATGAAGTTCATAACCGTAACGCCGCAGCAACCGGTCTACTGATCAAACGCCTGCTGCCCGCGCTACTGGCCTGCAACTTGCCTGGTACGAGCGTACAAAAGGTCGTGGCCTTTATCACCAGCAACGATCACTTCTTCCTCAACCTGTCGATGGCGGCCTGTAAAGCCATGATGGACGCAGCCGCCGGTGTGCCATTCAGTTCAATGGTTACGGTGATGGCACGCAACGGTGTTAATTTCGGCATTCGCTTGTCCGGCACCGGAGAGCAATGGTTCCAGGCTCCAGCCAACGCGGTCAAAGGGCTATTTTTCCCGGGCTATGGCGTGGACGATGCCGCCGCAGATCTTGGTGATAGCGCCATTACGGAAACCGCCGGCGTGGGTGGGTTTGCAATGGCATCTTCCCCTGCAATTGTAAAATTTGTCGGTGGAACCCCCGCAGATGCGACCAACAATAGCCGCCGAATGCAGTCAATTACCCTGGGTGGTAACCCGGCCTTCACACTGCCAGCCCTGAACTTTGCCCCGACGGCTGCCGGTATCGACGCCCGCAAGGTCGCCGACCGCGGTATTTTACCCGTCATCAACACCGGGATTGCGCACAAACAGGCCGGCATCGGCCAGATTGGAGCGGGCATCACGACCGCTCCCATGCCCTGCTTTGTCGAGGCAATTTCCACACTGGCGCAGATCGTTGCAAAAGGAGAACCACAATGAACAAGCCATTGGCTGTCGTTGCTGTCGGTGGTAACGCCCTGATCCAGGACGATCGACGGAATAGCATTCCCGATCAATACGATGCGGTGATTGAAAGCGTTGAACATATCACTGATATGGTCGAGGCCGGGTGGGATCTGGTATTGACCCACGGCAATGGTCCGCAGGTAGGGTTTATTTTACGCCGTTCCGAACTGGCGAGCGGTGAAGTTGCCCCCGTCCCACTGGATTACGCCGTGGGCGATACCCAGGGCGCAATCGGCTATATGTTCCAGAAAGCGCTGCATAACGCCCTGGCACGTCGCGGTATTCACAAACCCGTTATTGCTCTGGTGACGCAAACACGGGTCAGTGAGGAGGATGACGCCTTCGCAAACCCAACCAAACCTATCGGTGCATTCCTTGATGAAGCGACCGCCCGCGAACGTCAGCAGCAACTCGGCTGGACACTGATGGAAGATGCGGGCCGGGGCTGGCGACGCACCGTGCCTTCTCCCTCACCTCTGGAAATCATTGAACACAACACCATTGCCCAACTGGTGAAGCAGGGCTATATCGTCATCGCCTGCGGCGGTGGCGGGATCCCGGTCATTCGCGATGCACAACAACAGCTGAAAGGCGTCGAGGCGGTGATTGATAAAGATCGCGCGTCTGCTCTGCTCGCCAGCCAACTGCAAGCCGATTTGCTGCTCATTCCCACCGGGGTAGAAAAAGTGGCGATCAACTTCGGCACGCCCCGGCAGCAATGGCTGGACACCCTTACCGTTGAACAAGCCCAGGCGCTCGTGCAAGAGGGGCAATTTGGGGTCGGTAGCATGCAACCGAAAGTCGAAGCGATTCTCGATTTTGTGAACACCAGCCAACAACAGGGTAAATACGCCAGCGGTCTGATCACCAGCCCGCAGGCCATTAAAGCCGCCCTTTCACACCAGAGCGGAACCTGGATTACCCCATAACATTTACCGGAGAATAATATGACAACCACTACTCTGCTGGCTGTGAATGGCACCCTGATGCGCGGCCTGGAATTGAACAAAAACATGCTCAAGGCGGGCGGTGTATTCGTGCGCGAAGACCTCACCGACGCGCACTATCGCCTGTGGAGCATTAACGACAGACACCCTGGGATGATCCGCGTCGCACAAGGCGGCACGCAGGTTGCGCTGGAGATTTGGGCGCTTCCGCTCGCCAGTTTTGCCGAATTACTGATGAGTGAACCTGCGGGGCTGGCCATCGGTAAAGTCAAACTCGCCGATGGCAGCGAAGTGCTGGGCGTGCTGGCGGAAAACTGGCTCACGGAGGGTCAACGCGAAATCACAGAACAGGGAAGCTGGCGACAGTACACCGGCCATTTCCACACGGCGTAACGCGCACTTCAGAGGGAACAAGATATGCGTAAAACAGAAGAGAGTCTTCACACTGCGTCAGGGTTACGGATCGCCATGATTTTGCTTGGGATCGCCGTTACGCCGGTTCTGCTGTCATCTTCAAGTCTGGGTAACCAGCTTTCCAGCGGCAGCCTGATAAGTGTGGTATTGCTGGGTGGACTCATCCTCACCATTTTGTCTGCCATTACCATCAGCGTGGGCGAAAAAGCCCGCCTGCCAACGTACGGTATTGTGAAATATGCGTTTGGCGAAAAAGGCGCGATCGCTATCAATATCCTGATGGCCATCAGTCTGTTCGGCTGGATTGCGGTAACCGCCAGCATGTTCGGTCATTCCGTGCATGATTTGCTCACACAGCATGGGCTGAATGTTCCACTGCCGCTGCTGGTCGCTGCGGGATGTGTGATTTTTGTCGCCTCTACCGCGTTTGGCTTTGCGGTATTAGGGAAAGTCGCCCAGATTGCCGTCCCTGTAATTGTGCTGGTTCTGTGTTACATCCTGTATGTTGCCACCCACAGCGACATAGCAATGCCGCAAACCGTTGTCAGTATGAATACTGGCGTTGCCGTATCGACCGTCGTTGGCACGATCATCGTTCTGGTCGCGACTCTGCCGGACTTTGGCAGTTTCGTGCATAACCGCAAGCACGCCCTGATCGCGGCGGGGCTGACGTTTCTGGTTGCCTACCCCCTGCTGTACTGGGCTGGCGCGACGCCCAGCGCCATTAGCGGCCAGGGTTCCCTGCTGGGTGCGATGACAGTCTTTGGTGCCGTACTGCCTGCCGCGCTGTTGCTGATTTTCGCCTGCGTGACGGGTAATGCCGGGAATATGTTCCAGGGCACGCTGGTCGTGTCAACGTTACTGACCCGCTTTCCTAAATGGCAAATAACCCTCGCGCTGGGGGGATTGTCTGCCATCGTCGGTAGCCTGGATATTATGGCGTGGTTTATCCCGTTCCTGCTGTTCCTCGGTATTGCCACCCCACCGGTCGCCGGAATTTATATTGCCGATTTCTTCATGTACCGCCGCAACGGTTACCAGGATTCCGTTCTGACGCAGGAACCACAAATTAAAGCGCTGACGTTTGTCGCGTGGATTTCAGGCGCTGTTGTAGGTTTTATGACCGTGAAAGGGGTGTTCACCCTGACCACTATTCCGTCGGTAGACTCCATTGTTGTGGCCTGTATCGCATACGCGCTGCTCAGTCGTCTGGGTCAACACCGATAGTTCCTGCGTATAATTGGCACACTTTTACGGCTGAATCGAACCCGGGTTCAGCCGCTCTCTGCCGACCAGGAAACCCTATGTTTATTTCTGACGAAACTCTCCGCGTGATCCATCTGGTCGCCAGACACCAGAGCATTACGACTGCTGCCGAGCAGCTAAACAAAGTCCCGTCCGCCATTAGCTATACCATCAAAAAAACGGAAGAAGCGCTTGGCGCAGAACTGTTTCTTCGCAAAGGACGCTACATCGAACTCACGCCAGCGGGCAGCTATTTTATTGAACACAGCAAAACGATCCTCGGCGATCTGGAAGCACTCAGACGTAACACGGTGTTGATCCACGATGGCATTGAACGTGAATTAACGATTGCGGTAAACAACATCATTCCCACCGCCGTGCTGGTCGAGTTCATCCGCGATTTTGAACAACAATTCTCGTCGACGACACTGACGCTGAATCTTGAAGTCTACAACGGTTGTTGGGATGCACTGTACGGCAGACGGGCAGATCTGGTGATTGGTGCGCCCCATGCCGTTCCCGGCAGCGAGGGCATTATCAGCGCCCCTTTAGGGCAGCTGGAATGGGACTTTGTCGTCAGCCCACAGCATCCGCTCGCGGGTGCCCGACACCCGCTCGACAACGCTGAACTGCGTCACTATTCGGCCGTGTGTATTCGTGACACATCCATCAGCATCGCGCCGCAACAGGCCTGGCTGCTGGAGGGGCAAAAACCGCTTTTTGTGCCTGATTTCACCACCGCCATTGCATTAATCGAGCAAAACGTGGGGATTGGCTATATTCCGCACCATCTGGCGCTACCGTTGCTCAACAGGGGAACGCTACTCAAAAAACCGATGCGTGAACACAAACATGCCACAACGCTTTTTCTGGCAGCCCGTTCAGATGGTATGGGGAAAGTGTGCCGCTGGTGCATGGACTACCTGCAGCACCCGGCCTTAAGTGCAAGGCTAAGCGGGGGATAAAACACCTCTCCACAATGAAGGGAGAGGTTTTCCGGTTACGCCTGACGCAGATTCTGCGCCGCCTTCACCATGTTTGCCAGCGCCGCGCGGGTTTCCGGCCAACCGCGGGTTTTCAGGCCGCAGTCCGGGTTCACCCACAGACGCTCCGCCGGGATACGCTGAGCCGCTTTCTGCAATAAGGCTTCAATCCATTCTACGTCCGGCACGTTCGGTGAGTGGATGTCATACACGCCCGGCCCGATTTCGTTCGGGTAGTCGAACTCTTCGAATGACTCCAGCAGTTCCATGTCTGAACGTGATGTCTCAATAGTGATCACATCAGCATCCAGCGCAGCAATGGAATCCATGATGTCGTTAAACTCGCAGTAACACATATGGGTGTGGATCTGCGTGTCGTCCTTCGCGACGGCGGCGTTGATGCGGAAGGCTTCCACGCCCCAGGCCAGATACGCATCCCAGTCGCAGCGGCGCAGCGGCAGACCTTCGCGCAGTGCCGGTTCGTCAATCTGAATGATGCCAATGCCCGCCGCTTCCAGATCTGCCACTTCGTCACGCAGCGCCAGCGCAATCTGCTTCGCAATGGTTTCACGGCTCACATCTTCACGCGGGAAGGACCAGCAAAGAATGGTTACCGGACCGGTCAGCATGCCTTTCACCGGTTTGTCGGTCAGGGACTGAGCGTACTTCGCCCACTCAACGGTGATCGCTTCCGGACGGCTGATGTCACCAGTCACTACCGGTGGCTTCACGCAGCGGGAGCCGTAGCTTTGCACCCAACCGTTCTGGGTAAAGACGAAACCATCCAGGTGCTCACCAAAGTATTCCACCATGTCGTTACGCTCTGCTTCACCGTGCACCAGCACGTCCAGACCTAAGCGCTCCTGCTCCACAATCGCCTGTCTGATGTGTTCGGCGATACCGGTGCGATAGTGGTTCGCATCCAGATTACCCTTTTTAAAGTCCAGACGCAGGCCGCGGATTTCAGTGGTCTGCGGGAAGGAACCAATAGTGGTCGTCGGCCATGCTGGCAGATTGAAGCGGGCGCGCTGGGCTTCGGCACGCACGCTGTAAGCGTTCTGACGCTGGCTGTCCTGCGCCGTGATGGCCGCCAGACGTTTTTCGACCGCCGCATTGTGAACGCGGGTGGAGTGACGACGTGCCTGAATCGGCGCGCTCCATTCGGTAATCGCCGCCGTATTGCCCGTGTTCAGCGCATCACGCAGCAGCGACAGCTCTTCACATTTCTGCAGGGCGAAGGCAAACCAGCTTTTCACTTCCGCATCCAGGCGGGTTTCCACGCTCAGATCGATGGGGCTATGCAGCAGGGAGCAGGAAGAGGCGATCCACAGATCGCGTTTACCGACGACATCTTTAATCTGTGCATACTTCTCCGTCAGATCGGCACGCCAGACGTTGCGACCGTTGACCAGACCCGCCGAGAGCAGCCAGTCCGTTGGCAGACGCTTGTGCAGCTCCGCCACATCATCTTTGCCATGAACTAGGTCAACGTGCAGCCCCTGAACCGGCAGCGCCGCGATCGTGTCGAGGTTTGGCGTGACACCTTCAAAGTACGTGGTCAGCAGCAGCTTCACCTGACCCGTCAGCGCGTCGTAAGCCGGTTTGAAGGCGTTCAGCCATTCTTTCGGCAGCTCAAGCACCAGCGCTGGCTCATCAATTTGCACCCACTGAATGCCGCGTTTACCCAGCTCAATCAACACCTGTTTGTAGACCGGCAAAATATCGTTCAGCAGGCTGAGACGGTCAAATTGTTCGCCTTTCACTTTACCCAGCCACAGGTACGTAACCGGCCCCAGCAGCACAGGTTTTACCTGATGCCCCAGTGCCAGCGCTTCGTCCACTTCGTCCAGCAGTTGCGTCCAGGTCAGTTTGAACTGCTGGCCTTTTACGAACTCCGGCACCATGTAGTGATAGTTGGTGTTGAACCACTTGGTCATTTCCGCCGCTGCCGCTGGCTCCCCTGTTGGCGCACGGCCACGGCCAATGCGGAACAGGGTGTCGATATCTACCGATCCATCTTTGTTCTGATGACGAGCCGGCACGTTGCCAAGCAGCAGGCTGGTGGTCAGAACATGGTCGTACCAGGCGAAATCGCCCACTGGCAGCAGGTCAACACCCGCCTGTTTTTGCTGATCCCAGTGACGGGCACGCAGCTCGCGGCCAACGGTCAGCAGTTCTTCACGGGTCGTGTTGCCCGCCCAGTAGCTTTCTTGCGCTTTTTTCAGCTCGCGACGCAGGCCAACGCGAGGGAAACCGAGAGTGTGATTACGGATTGTCATGGTATGCCCCTTGTGAATTTTTACGATTTAGACGTCCAGATGTTTACACATCCATAATTGGCGGTTACTGTATATTCCTCAAGCGCAAAATGTTCATGCCGAAGTGAAGGACTTTCATGATCGAGATAAAACACCTGAAAACGCTACAAGCGTTGCGGAACTGCGGTTCTCTCGCAGCGGCTGCGGCCACACTGCACCAGACCCAGTCCGCCCTTTCTCACCAGTTCAGCGATCTGGAACAACGCCTCGGCTTTCGTCTTTTTGTGCGTAAGAGTCAGCCGCTACGCTTTACGCCGCAGGGTGAGATCCTGTTGCAGCTGGCCAACCAGGTGCTGCCGCAGATTGCCAGCGCCCTGCAATCCTGCAACGAGCCGCAGCAAACCAAACTGCGTATCGCAATTGAGTGTCACAGCTGTATTCAGTGGCTGACCCCCGCGCTTGAGAGCTTCCGTCAGAAGTGGCCGCAGGTGGAGATGGACTTTAAATCCGGTGTGACGTTTGACCCTCAGCCATCGCTCCAGCAGGGCGAGCTGGATCTGGTCATGACCTCAGACATTCTGCCGCGCAGTGGTCTGCACTATTCGCCGATGTTTGATTTTGAAGTGCGCCTGGTTCTGGCTCCGGATCACCCTCTGGCCAGTAAAACGCGCATCACGCCGGAAGATCTGGCGACGGAAACGCTGCTGATTTACCCGGTGCAGCGCAGCCGCCTGGATATCTGGCGTCACTTCCTGCAGCCCGCAGGTATTAGCCCACAGCTGAAAAGCGTGGATAACACCCTGCTGTTGATTCAGATGGTTGCGGCCAGAATGGGTATCGCGGCGCTGCCTCACTGGGTGGTGGAAAGCTTTGAACGCCAGGGTCTGGTCGTGACCAAAACCCTGGGTGAAGGACTGTGGAGCCGGCTGTACGCCGCCGTGCGCGACGGCGAGCAGCGTCAGCCAGTAACGGAAGCGTTTATTCGCTCAGCGCGGAACCACGCGTGCGACCATCTTCCGTTTGTGCGGAGCGCGGAGCGACCCAACGGCGATGTACCCACAGCGAAGCCAGGATCACCGTCCCTCCAGTAAGGAAGCTCGGCCAGTGCGGTTGTTCCTGCCAGATGGCGAGGTTCACCAGTAGCCCCGCAGGCACATGAACGTTGTTCATAATCCCCAGCGTACCGGCGTCTACCTGTGTAGCGCCGTAGTTCCACATGAAATACCCCAACCCGGATGCCACCACGCCCAGCCAGACCAGAATGCCCCACTGCACGGAGGTGGTCGGCAGTTTTTGCGGGTTACCGAGCATAAACCACGCCGCCACCGCGACGATAGCAGCCCCCATATAGAACCAGGCGAACGCGTTATGCTGTGGCATCGGACGGGTTTCCATCAGGCGTTTGTAGCCAACCATACCAATAGCAAAGCTGATATTCGCCAGCTGCACGAACATCAGGCCAGTCCAGAAGTGATCGCTCACTTTGTCATAGCGAATAATCGCCGCCCCCACAACCGCCAGCAGCGCACTCAGCACATAGCCCCAGCGTAAGCGACGCTTGCTCAGCAGATCGTAAATCAGCGTGATGTAGAGCGGTGTCAGCACGGTAAACAACAGGAATTCGGAGACGGACAAGTAGACGTATGCCCGGAAGCTGAACAGATACATGATGCCGAGCTGCATCGCCCCCACCAGCATGTACAGCAGAATGGTTTTTAGCGACTGCCCACGCGTACGCAAAAACGGCAGGAACACCAGCGCCGCCAGCCCGACACGCATCAGTACCGAGAAGTAGCTGTCAACATGTCCGGCAAGGTATTCACCGATCAGGCTAAAGGAGAAGGCCCACAGGATAGTGGTGATAATGAGTAGCGCCACAATGCTTGTCTCTCAGAAAGAAGGACAGGCATTGTAGCGAACTACTCAGTTGACAACTGGGCAGTAAATAACCAATTAAAGATTATTCAAGGAACAATTTGCGCAGATATTTTGGTACCGCGTTATCGGCGTTCGAACCAATCACTTCCAGCTCGGGGTGCAGATCTTTCAGACGCTGGTGCGCATTCTCCATAATGCAGCCTTTCCCTGCCATCGAGAGCATTTCTGCATCGTTCATACCATCACCAAAGGCAATGCTGTCTTTCAGGCCAAAACCCATACGCCTGGCGACAGCGTCCAGCGCGTGACCTTTCGAGACACCGCCCGCCATGACCTCCAGACAGGTAAGCGTAGAGAAACTGACGTTGACGCGGTCACCCCAGCGCGCATTAAACGCCTGCTCCAGCGGCAACAGTTCTTCATGGCTGGTGCAGGTGAAAAACACTTTACTGACGCCTTCCGGCTCCAGCAGACCCGGCTCGTACAGCGAATACTGGAATACCGCCTCTTTAAAGAAACGCATCTCTTCCGGACGGTGGCGGTTCATAAACCACTCATCGTCGCGATAAACGTTGGTGACGATATTCGGGTTGTTATGCACAACACCAAACAGATCGGCGGCAATGCCACGATCCAGATTGTGAGTGAAAATCAGGTTGCCATCGGTATCGTGTACTCGCGCACCGTTGGAGGTGATCATGTAGGACTTGATGTCCAGATTATCGCGGATCTGCCCTACATCCACGTGGTGGCGACCGGTGGCAAACACAAAGTTCACGCCATGGGCAGTCAGGAGTTTCAGGGTCTCTTTCGCATAAGGCGACAGGGTGTGGTCGGGGGAAAGTAGTGTGCCATCTAAATCAGATGCAACAACCTGGTACATAGGGAAATTTAACCTCAATAGAAAATCAGTTATGCCGGTTGAAAAACTCAACAATGGCGTTAAGCGCGACTGAGCGCATAGCGTCCTTTTCGAAAAGGATCTCATGGAATGCGCCGTTTATAACCAGCGGTTTTCGCCCTTCACAAGGGTGACCGGCGGCGGCGCGCAGTTCACAAAAGCGGTCATGCATGCGGTTATCGACCACACGCTCTTCTTCCGCCTGAATCAGGAGTGTCGGTGTGTCGTCATTGCCGACGCCAGTCA
Organism: Enterobacter sp. RHBSTW-00901; assembly: GCF_014103115.1. NCBI lineage: Bacteria > Pseudomonadati > Pseudomonadota > Gammaproteobacteria > Enterobacterales > Enterobacteriaceae > Enterobacter > Enterobacter sp. RHBSTW-00901. The sequence goes on along the minus strand of NZ_JABXPB010000001.1, from coordinate 3,051,157 downwards.
ATACCTGCTCACCGGCCAGAATGCCTTCCCGCACCCAGTGATAAGTGGGACCACCGACGCGTAAACGCGGTTCATCGGCATAAAAGCGCAGGTTACGGCGATAACGCTGCCGACTGTGGGTTAACACATTGATGGCAAACGGTAGTGCCCGCCAGCGTCCTGTCCCGATGGCATACCCTTCACGAATGCGCTGATGGCCCTCAGCCCAGTCAAGAATATGACGCACCATCCAGTCAGGAAAACGCATCACGATGCCATACATCGGCGCGGTGAGCGCAATGGCATCGCACTGGTGCTCGTAACGCTGCAAAAACAATGTGGAGATCGCACCGCCCATTGAGTGCGCAAGGATATAACGCTTACGCCACGGGCCTGGCTGAACTTCCTGTTGCCAGAATGCGGCAAGATCGTCGACGTAATCGCTGAAATTATCCACATGACCACGGTGCGTGTCCGATAACATACGACCGGAAAGCCCCTGCCCACGATGGTCAATAATCAGGACATCGAACCCTGTATGGACCAGATCATAAGCCAGTTCGGCATATTTAACGTAGCTTTCTATACGCCCCGGGCATATCACAATCACCCGATCATTTTTCTTATCCCGAAAACGGACAAAGCGTACCGGAACACGACCTACGCCTGTAAATTCATCTTCCTCACGTTGCCGCCAGAAATGGGTCAGCGGCCCCATAGAGAAAGCAGCAAATGCGTTTTCTCGTGTTTCCCAGTCCTTTTTCTGCTGAAACATCGGGTTTCCACCCCTGTAAGCCAAGGAATATCGTTTTTTCATCACTGGTCACAAAATGACTCAGCAATAGCGTATTGTGGCATAAAAACAGACGATTCGGGAGTTTCAAATGACCTTCGAGTGGTGGTTCGCTTACCTGCTGACATCCATCATCCTCAGCCTTTCCCCTGGCTCTGGCGCGATCAATACCATGACCACATCCATCAACCACGGCTATCGCGGTGCGGCGGCGTCCATTGCCGGTTTGCAGACCGGGCTGGGCATTCACATCGTGCTGGTAGGGATTGGTCTGGGGACATTGTTCTCCCGCTCTGTACTGGCGTTTGAGGTGCTGAAATGGGCCGGCGCGGCATATCTGATTTGGCTGGGTATTCAGCAATGGCGTGCCGCAGGATCAATCAACCTGAACACACTCGCTCAGGCACAAACGCGCGGTCGTCTGTTTAAACGCGCAGTGTTCGTTAACCTGACTAACCCGAAAAGCATTGTTTTCCTGGCCGCGTTGTTCCCGCAGTTTATCGTGCCACACCAGCCGCAGGTGATGCAGTACGTGGTGCTGGGTACGACCACCATTGTTGTCGACATCATTGTGATGATTGGTTACGCGACGCTGGCGCAGCAAATCGCGGCCTGGATTAAAGGGCCTAAGCAGATGAAGGCCCTGAATAAAGTGTTCGGTTCGTTGTTTATGCTGGTTGGCGCGCTCCTTGCGTCAGCGCGTCATGCTTAGCGAGAGATAATCAAATGGATACCGAAGCCGGTGAACAACGCGCCGGCAAAACCGTCAATCCACTTTGCGATGCGCTGGTAACCACGGCGCATTGCCGGTAAGGCAAACAGGCTTGCCACCACGGTGAACCAGGCAAACGTCTCAACGACAATCAGCAGGAAGATACCCCAGCGCGCCCCCGCGCCCACGCTGTCACCGACAAACAGAGAGAACACGGAGCCAAAATAGATGATCGCTTTCGGGTTCGCCAGGTTGGTCAGCAGCCCTTTCACAAAGCTACGGCCGCCCGTTGCCAGCTCAACCTTTGGCTCTTCCGGCTTTTTCACTTCTTTCTTCAGCGCTCCGCGCAGCATCTGGTAGCCCATCCAGCACAGGTAGAGACCCCCGCCGACCATAATAATGTTATGCAGCCAGGCCATCTTTGCCAGAATCAGGTTCAGACCGAGTAGCGCCACCGCCGCCCAGACCATGACACCCGCAGTGATACCCAGCACGCCCATCATCGCCTCTTTGCGGGAGCGGCTGACAGCCGTTTGTGACACGAAGAAAAAGTCAGGGCCGGGGCTCATCAGCGCAACGATATGCACTAACGCCACGGTGAGAAATAGCATTAACATAATTAGCTCGCGGGGAAATAATACAGTGAGTCACCATCCTGGCACTTTTTAGCCCGGCTGACTACTCCTCATCATCACCATCCGCGTGAGAACGGATGAGCGCCATAAACTCTTTACCGAAGCGCTCCAGTTTGCGCGTACCCACGCCATTAACGCTGAGCATCTCGCCAGCGCTGAGTGGCATTTGCTCGGCCATCTCAATCAGCGTCGCATCGTTGAACACCACGTACGGTGGAATGTTCTCTTCATCGGCAATGGCCTTACGCAGCTTGCGCAGTTTGGCAAACAGCTTGCGGTCATAGTTGCCACCGTACGATTTTTGCATCACGCGTGGTTTCAGGGCGATAACGCGCGGAACGGCGAGCTTCAGTTCAATGTCACCGCGCAGCACCGGACGTGCGGCTTCAGTAAGCTGAAGCGCGGAGTGCTGGGCAATGTTTTGCGCGGCGAACCCCAGGTGGATCAGCTGGCGGATGATACTCACCCAGTGCTCGTGGCTCTGCTCTTTGCCAATCCCGTAGACGGGAAGTTTGTCGTGCCCCATATCGCGGATGCGCTGGTTGTTGGCTCCACGCAGCACTTCCACCACGTAGCCCATCCCGAAGCGCTGATTAACACGGTAGATGGTCGAGAGCGCTTTACGCGCGTCCATCAGGCCATCGTACTGCTTCGGCGGATCAAGACAGATATCGCAGTTGCCGCACGACTCCTGACGCCCCTCACCGAAGTAGTTGAGCAGTACCAGACGGCGGCAGGTTTGCGCTTCAGCGAACGCCCCCATCGCATTGAGCTTATGACGTTCGATATCCTGCAACTGTCCCTGCGGTTTCTCTTCCAGGCAGCGACGCAGCCACGCCATATCAGCCGGATCGTAAAACAGCATCGCCTCGGCTGGCAGACCATCACGCCCGGCACGGCCAGTTTCCTGGTAGTAGGATTCAATATTACGCGGGATATCGAAGTGCACCACAAAGCGCACGTTGGGCTTGTTAATCCCCATCCCGAACGCCACCGTTGCGACCACGATTTGCAGGTCGTCGCGCTGGAATTTCTCCTGCACGTCGGCGCGAATGTGATTTTCTAAGCCAGCATGATAGGCCGCAGCGCTAAAGCCACGGTTTTGCAGACGTGCGGCGGTGTCCTCCACCTTCGCACGGCTGTTACAGTAGATGATACCCGACTTGCCGCGCTGCTCCTGCACATAACGCAGAAGCTGATCCAGCGGCTTGAATTTTTCCATCAGCATATAGCGGATGTTCGGGCGGTCGAAGCTACTGACCTGAATCAGCGGATCATTCAGCCCAAGCAGGCGAACGATATCCAGACGCGTTGTGTCATCTGCCGTTGCGGTGAGCGCCATAAACGGCAGCTCGGGGAAGCGCTGACGCAGCTGACCAAGCGCGGCGTATTCCGGGCGGAAATCGTGCCCCCACTGCGAGATACAGTGCGCTTCATCCACCGCCAGCAGAACCGGGTTCCAGTGCGCCAGATGATCGAGGAAGTTATCCAGCATCAGACGTTCTGGTGCGATATACAGCAGGCGGATCTGCCCGGTACGGCAACCGGCCATCACCTCTTGCTGCTGCTCACGCGTCTGCGTGGAGTTAAGACAGGCTGCCGCCACGCCGTTGGCGAGCAGTTGGTCAACCTGGTCTTTCATCAGCGAAATAAGGGGTGATACCACGACCGTCAGGCCGTTGAGCACCAGCGCGGGAACCTGATAGCAGAGCGATTTACCGCCGCCAGTTGGCATCACCACCAGGCAATCACGCCCTTCCAGCACGGTATCAATGATGGTTTCCTGGCCAGGACGGAACTGCTGGTAGCCAAAGGTTTCATGCAGAACCTGTTTAGCCAGCGATTCCTGATTCAATACTTCCGCCTGCGCCACGTTAACCCCATATGCCAGAAATAAAACAGGCGCTATTTTCAGCGCCTGAGAGAGAAACTTCAACGTTTAACGGAAAAACATTCGAGCAGCCTAGAAAATATCGTTCAACATCACGCCCACGCCGACGCGGGTCTGGTTGAAGTTGTAATCGATAAGCGACTCGCCGTAACCGCTGTAGACCTGCGTATACAGGCGCACATGCTTGCTCACCGGATAGCTCAGGCCCACTTCCGCACCACCGTAGCCGGTGTTCCAGTTGTACTGGCCTTTGGCGCTCAGCACCGCATCACCCAGTTGATAGCCAATTTTGAGCTGGTAATAGCCCATATATTTGGTGATGTCCGGGTTGTCATTGGTTTCGCCCACCACGTACCACGGCTTCACTTCCACCATCCAGTTGCCGTTTTGCGCCATCAGGCGGGTATAAAGACGGTTCCAGCTTCGGGAAGTCGGGTCGGCACGGCCGTTGGAGTCATGGTTAAAACCCATCTCTACGTCGCGCAGCGTCCAGCCCGCAAATTCGTAATCCGTTGCGAAACCGAGGAACAACTGCGGCTCGTAATTGGTTTCACGGAACGGCGAAGATTCACCGCTGTTGGAGAGCTGCCACCAGGATTTCTGCGTATAGGACGCCCCGAGCACCGAGTTCGGCCCTAAAATGCCACGCCAGAACGGGAAGGCGAGACTGAGCTGATACTTCACCTCATCCTTGCGTGCGTTATCTGACCAGTCATAGGAGCGAATGGCCTCCTTGTTGATATCGCTGGTCCAGGTATAGAGCAGATAGTTGGTGTCGTACGGGTAAAGCGTGAAGGGATTATCATGCTCCTGCAGCAGGTTGGCGATAATGCTGCCACGCACCGCTGGCGTATCGTGTACCTCTTTTACCGTCGCTTCCTGCGCATATGCTGTGAGAGGCAGCGCAATCGCCGCCAGTAACCAACCCAGATACGTCCGCATCGGTGGTGTTCTCCTGAAAAACAGATTGATTTCATGAATCGTTATGAGCAGACATTCTACAGGCTTCTTCAGTAACTTCCGCCTCCTCCTTTCTGAAAGTGGAAATCCTGAAGCATGAGGCATAAAATCAACATTTTGTTAACAAAAAGGATGTCAATTCTCATGTCAGCCACGCTTACCGCCGAAGAAACGTTAAAACTCGTGGGCGAGATTTTTGTTTACCATATGCCCTTTAACCGCGCGCTAGGGCTGGAACTGGAGCGGTACGAGAAAGAGTTTGCCCAGCTTAGCTTTAACAACCAGCCAATGATGGTGGGCAACTGGGCGCAAAGCATCTTGCATGGCGGTGTGATTGCCTCGGCGCTGGATGTCGCGGCAGGGCTGGTCTGTGTTGGTAGCACACTGACACGCCACGACACCATCAATGAAGATGAGCTACGTCAGCGCCTGTCGCGCATGGGAACCATCGACTTACGCGTCGACTACCTGCGCCCCGGGCGTGGAAACCGCTTTACCTGCACCAGTAGCCTGCTGCGCGCGGGTAATAAAGTCGCCGTTGCCCGCGTTGAGTTACATAACGAAGAACAGGTTTATATCGCCAGCGCAACCGCCACTTATATGGTGGGTTGAGTGGGTAAAATCAGTTAAAGTGAATGCACTTTCTTGTAACGGATTTTCCCGATGGATGCTAAACAGACGCGGCAGGGCGTTTTACTCGCCCTTGCCGCTTATTTTATTTGGGGTATCGCTCCGGCGTACTTCAAATTTATCGCTTACGTACCGGCTGATGAGATCCTCACTCACCGCGTGATCTGGTCATTTTTCTTTATGATTGCGCTGATGAGCATCAGTCGTCAGTGGTCAGGCGTAAAAACATTGCTGCAAACACCGAAAAAGGTGTTTCTGCTGGCGCTCTCTGCGGTGCTGATTGGCGGTAACTGGCTGCTGTTTATCTGGGCGGTGAATAACCATCACATGCTCGAAGCCAGCCTGGGGTATTTTATTAACCCACTGGTGAATATTGTGCTGGGGATGATTTTCCTCGGTGAGCGCTTCCGCCGTATGCAGTGGCTGGCGGTGATCCTCGCCTTCTGCGGCGTACTGGTTCAGCTGTGGACGTTCGGTTCACTGCCGATCATCGCGCTGGGACTGGCATTCAGCTTTGCATTCTACGGGCTGGTGCGTAAGAAAATCGCCGTGGAAGCACAAACCGGGATGCTGTTCGAAACCCTGTGGCTACTGCCAGTAGCCGCAGTCTACCTGTTTGGCATTGCCGACAGCTCCACCAGCCATATGGGCAATAACCCGTGGTCGCTGAATATGCTGTTGATGGCGGCAGGCGTGGTGACAACCATCCCACTGCTGTGCTTCACCGGTGCGGCGACGCGCCTGCGCCTCTCCACGCTGGGCTTCTTCCAGTACATCGGCCCGACGCTGATGTTCCTGCTGGCAGTGGTGTTTTACGGTGAAGTGCCGGGTGCGGATAAAATGGTGACGTTCGCCTTTATCTGGGTCGCGCTGGCGATTTTTGTCGCCGATGCAATTTATACCCAGCGCAGGACGCGTAAAGGTCAATAGGGACGTTATAGGGCGGGCTGGCACAACGCCACCCGCCAGATTCCTACAGCCAGTTGCGGCGCTTAAAGTACAGATACGGCGCAAGCCCGGCGAGGATCATAAAGATAATCGCGCCCGGGTAACCAAAGCTCCACTTCAGCTCCGGCATAAACTCAAAGTTCATCCCATAGCTTGATGCCACCAGCGTAGGCGGCAGGAACACCACGGATACCACCGAGAAGATCTTGATGATGCGGTTCTGCTCAATGTTGATAAAACCCATCGCCGCCTGCATCAGGAAGTTAACCTTCTGGAACAGGGATTCGTTGTGCGGCAGCAGGGATTCGATATCGCGCAGGATCTCACGCGCCTGCTCCAGCTGACCACCCGGCAAGCGTGCCTTACGCACCAGGAAGTTCAACGCACGCTGGGTATCCATCAGACACAAACGCACCTTCCAGCCGATATCTTCCAGCTCTGCCAGCGTCGAGAGCGCTTCGTCATATTCATCGCCCTGATGACCTTCCATGATGACGCGGCTCAGCTTTTCCAGGTCGCTGTAAATGTTTTCTATCTCATCCGCCAGCTGTTCGATTTTGGTTTCAAACAGGTCGAGCAACAGCTCATACGCGTTGCCGTCCACCATCGCCTGGCTACGGGCGCGCATACGGTAGAGACGAAATGCAGGCAGTTCGCGCTCGCGCAGGGTAAACAGGCGGCCATCGCGAATGGTAAACGCCACGGTGGAGTTACCCGCGTGGTCTTCCGCATCTTCAAAGAAGAAGAAGGAGTGAATGTGCAGACCGTCTTCGTCTTCAAAAAAACGTGCCGATGCTTCGATGTCTTCCAGTTCCGGACGGGTTGCCAGGCTTTGCCCCAGCTCAGATTGTACGCGAAGGCGTTCATCGTCGTCCGGCTCGACCAGATCCACCCATACGGCATCAATGAGGGGCTGTGACTCTTCGGCTTCAAGCCGAGTCAGTCGGTTATTTTCGAGTTGAAATGCGCTCAACATGACCGGGACTCCCAATGCAAAAAATATCGGACAGTTCGGTGGGCACACAGAAACAAATTGGGTTTCAGACCATTAAACAGCCTGACTCAGCGCGACGGGAATAATACAGGTCGCTGACAACCACTAAGGCCATCAGCAAGAGGAGATAGCCTTAGGAGTTGTTCCTGGATGACAGGGAATTGAGCCAGTATCTACTGGGTGTGTCCAAGGCGAATGTCCTCTTAGCGTAATCGTGCGCGCATGTTACGCCAGCAGTAACTGTGGCGTCAACACGCAACGGAACGCTGAAAGGCATTAATTGACCTTCAACGTATAAGGCTAGCAGATTATTACAAAATAATGATAATTTTCTGAATGTTACACTGTTTCCAGTCTGGCGTAAGCCGCCACCAGCCATTTGATCCCCTGCCCCTGGAACGCCACCTGCAGGCGGCTGTGCTCACCGCTGCCTTCCAGGTTTACGATGGTGCCTTCACCAAACTTAGAATGGCGCACGCGCTGGCCCAGCTTGTAACCGGTGTCGGTTTCAGAAATCGGTGAGCCCAGGCGCTGATGGCTGACCGGACGGCTGATGCTGGCGCGTAAACGAACTTCTTCCACGCATTCTTCTGGCAGTTCGCCAATAAAGCGCGACGGACGGTGATACACCTCTTTGCCATACAGACGACGAGTTTCGGCGTAGGTTAGCGTCAGCTTTTGCATAGCGCGGGTCACGCCCACATAGGCGAGACGGCGTTCTTCTTCCAGACGCCCACCTTCATCCAGCGACATCTGGCTCGGGAACATCCCCTCTTCCATGCCAACAATAAACACTTGCGGGAACTCCAGACCTTTGGCGGAGTGCAGGGTCATCAGCTGAACCGCATCCTGCCAGGTATCCGCCTGCCCTTCGCCCGCTTCCAGTGCGGCGTGGGAGAGGAACGCCTGCAGCGGCATCAGGTCTTCGTCTTCTTCGTTGTAGCTGAACTGGCGCGTTGCCGTGACCAGTTCCTCTAAGTTCTCAATACGGGTCTGGCCCTTTTCACCTTTCTCCTGCTCGTACATGGTTCGCAGGCCAGAGTCTTTAATCACCCGGTCGGTCTGCACGTGCAGCGGCATATCTGCCGTCTCCTGAGCCAGAGCATCAATCAGCTCCAGGAAGCGCTGCAGCGCGCTGGCGGCACGTCCGGCGAGGGCTTTCTCCTGTAACAGCTCACGGCACGCCTGCCACAGCGTAAGCTGACGGTCGCGGGACGCCTGACGCACCACGTCCAGCGTACGATCACCAATGCCACGCGTCGGCGTATTCACCACGCGCTCAAACGCCGCATCGTCGTTACGGTTAGCAATCAGACGCAGATAGGAGAGCGCATCTTTGATTTCCTGACGCTCGAAGAAGCGCATCCCGCCGTAAATGCGGTACGGCATACTCACCTGCAGCAGCGCCTCTTCCAGCACGCGCGACTGGGCGTTGCTGCGATAGAGAATGGCGCACTGCTCCAGCGCACCGCCGTTGTCCTGCCAGGTTTTAATGCGATTAACCACGAAGCGCGCTTCATCGAGTTCGTTAAACGCACAGTAGATAGAGATCGGCTCACCGTCGACGCCATCAGTCCACAGCTTTTTACCCAGACGCCCGTTGTTGTTTTCAATCAGGGCGTTGGCGGCGCTCAGGATGTTGCTGGTCGAACGGTAGTTCTGTTCCAGGCGAATAGTTTCCGCGCCCGGGAAATCCTTGAGGAAGCGCTGGATGTTTTCCACCTGCGCTCCACGCCAGCCGTAGATTGACTGGTCGTCATCGCCGACGATCATCACCTTGCCGGTATCACCCGCCAGCAGGCGGATCCACGCGTACTGAATGTTGTTGGTATCCTGGAATTCGTCCACCAGGATATTGGTGAAACGTTCGCGATAGTGCTGCAGGATATGCGGCTTGTTGAGCCACAGCTCGTGGGCACGCAGCAGCAGCTCGGCGAAATCGACCAGACCGGCGCGATCGCACGCTTCCTGATAAGCCTTGTAGACGTTTTGCCAGGTCTGCTCAACCGGATTACCGAAGCTCTGAATATGGTGCGGACGCAGCCCTTCGTCTTTTTGACCGTTGATGTACCACATCGCCTGACGCGGCGGCCACTGCTTCTCGTCGAGGTTCATTGCCTTGATCAGGCGCTTCAGCAGACGCAGCTGATCTTCGCTGTCGAGGATCTGGAAATCCTGCGGCAAGTTGGCGTCCATATGGTGCGCGCGCAGCAGGCGGTGCGCCAGGCCGTGGAAAGTGCCGACCCACATACCGCCCTGGCTGGTGCCCATCAGTTGTGCGATACGGTGGCGCATCTCTGCCGCCGCCTTGTTGGTGAACGTCACCGCCATAATGGAGTACGGCGAGCAGTGTTCCACGCTCTGCAGCCAGGCGATACGGTGAACCAGCACGCGCGTCTTACCACTGCCCGCCCCAGCCAGCACCAGCATGTTAGTGCGCGAGGCAGCTACGGCTTCACGCTGTTTGTCATTAAGGCTGTCGAGCAGGTAAGAAACGTCCATTGGCACCGTCACGTCATGTCGGGCAGGCGAATGTTATCATTCGCCAAAACCCTGTTAATTTATACAGAACAATTGATGATTATATCAGCGTCGTGAGGGATGCCAACCGCGAAATTTCCACGTGCGGCAGCAGACGGCTGTCCAGCGTTGTCATCAGATCGGCATTTTCCGGTTTGATCCAGCAGGCCTGCATGCCGCAGCGGATCGCCCCGGCCACGTCCGTGGTCAGGTCATCCCCGACGTGCAGGATCTGACCGGGCGGCAGGCGCAGTTTTTGCGCCGCCAGATGGTACATATCGTTAAAGGGTTTCGAGCGTCCGTGCGGACCCGCACGCAGCACAAATTCAAAATAGTCGCCCAGACCAAACAACTCCGGCTGGGCATTGCCGTTGGTGATCGCCACCAGCGGCCACTTTTCGGCCAGTTTTGCCAGCGTATCATGTGTTTCCTGCGGCACATCAATGCGGCTGCGCCACCTGGCGAAGTTCTCCATTGAGGCTTCTGCCCCAATGGCCGCATCACGCGCGCTCATTCCTGCGTTCAGCATTGCCTGCTCAACCGCGCGGCGACGCCATTCCGTCACGTCATGATAAATCTCCGGCTCGGTCTCCCGCAGGGCCTGGCGCAGTCGCTGAAAGTCTTTACTCTGCATTGCCTTCAGCGCCGGATGGTAGTTTTGCACAAACGCCAGCGACTCCTGCTCGGTTCGCAGGATCACCTCACGGTTGTCGTAAAGGGTGTCATCAAGGTCAAATGTGATTGCGGAAATCTGACCGAGTGGGCGGTAAAAACGCATTATTTCCCCCGTTTGGCGCGTGGATGCGCCGCGTCATACACCGAGGCAAGGTGCTGAAAGTCTAAGTGGGTGTAGATTTGAGTGGTCGACAGATTCGCGTGGCCGAGAAGCTCCTGCACGCCGCGCAGATCGCCGCTCGATTCAAGCATATGGGTGGCAAACGAGTGGCGCAGCTTGTGCGGGTGAACATGGCTGTTCAGCCCCTGTTTGATGCCCCACTCAGCAAAGCGCTTCTGCACGTTACGCGCCGAGATCCGCTTCCCGAGTTTTGACAGGAATAGCGCATCTTCTTCTGCGCCAAACAGCCCGCGCAGATCCAGCCAGTGTTCAATCCAGGAGACGGCGTTGCGACCCATCGGCAGGCGGCGCTCTTTGCTGCCCTTACCCATGACCCACACTTCGCCGGACTCGAGATCAAGGTGTTTTAAATCAAGGTTCACCAGCTCAGACAAACGCAGCCCTGCGCCATACATCACCTCCAGCATCGCGCGGTCGCGTACGGCCAGCGGATCGTTAAGATCGATATCCAGCAGGCGGTTCACATCGTCGACGTCGATATTTTTGGGCAGATGGCGCGGCGCTTTTGGCGTGGTGATCCCTTTAGCCGGGTTGGCTGTTAACCCCCCCTGGCTGACCAGCCAGTCGAAGAAACTGCGCAGGGCTGAGAGCCGGAGTGCCAGACTCGCCGGGCCTAGCCCTTTTTTGCGGCTACGCACGACAACCCCGCGTACCGTCGCAGCGTCACATTGTTGCCAGCTTTTCAGGCCGATCTCGTCGGCAATCTGCATGATGGCATCAAGCTGACGCTGATAGTTCAGCAGCGTAATGGGGCTAAGCTGACGTTCAACGCCCAGGTAGCGCAGAAATCGCGTGACGTCAGGGCCGAGCAGTCCGTCGGTCATACGCGCTCAATCCAGCGCTCCAGCAGCTCCGGCAGCATCAGGGCAATCTCCTGCAACAGATGCGTGCCTTGCCCCTGCTCATAGTGGTGTGCATCGCGGCTGGTAAATATCATCACCCCCAGATCGCCATCGCGCCCCATCAGTGACATCGCCACCGAGCCAATGGCTTTGGCCTCTGGTAACAGCAGCAGCAACTCTGGTCCGTTCAGCGGCCCCAGATAGTGGTGTTCATGGCCCAGACGCTGAATACGCAGCGGTTCAAACGCCTGACGGCTCAGCGCCAGATGGGTGAAGCCAGACGGTGCACCAATGCGCCAGCGGTCAGGGAAAAGACGAAGGGTTGCGCCAGCCAGCCCCAGCTCACGTGCCCAACGGTGGAAACGGCTGAGGAACTCTTCAAGGCTATGCGCCGACGCCAGACGTGCCTGCAGATGCAGCAGACGATAAAACAGGCTTTCGTTATTACTCGCCTGTTCCATCAGCAGCGTCATGTTCTCTTCGAGCTGATTGATATGGTTGCGTGAGCGCGCCATATGCCATTCGACCAGCGACACGGTTTCACGTACCGGATGCGGCACGCGCATCTGTTCGACGACGCGTGCATTGCGGATAAAAAACTCAGGATTGCGCAGCAGATAATCAACAACAGCTCTGTCGTCCAGTTCCGTCACCGTTTCCTGCAGTTCTTCCCCTGGTTGTTTCATAGATGGATAAACCCGTCATAGACATGTGCCGCCGGGCCAGTCATATACAGTGGATGACCCGGGCCTTTCCAGGCGATATCAAGACGACCGCCTGGTAATTCCACGCGAACCTCTTCTGCCAGTAATCCCTGAGAGATGCCGACTGCCACAGCAGCGCAGGCACCGCTTCCGCAGGCCTGGGTTTCACCCGCGCCGCGTTCGTAGACACGCAGGCGGATGTGCTCACGCTTCACCACCTGCATAAAACCGATATTCGCCCGCTCCGGGAAGCGTTCGTGGCTTTCCAGCACCGGGCCGAGGGTTTCGACCGCCGCGGTTTCCACATCATCAACCTGAATCACGCAGTGAGGGTTACCCATTGAGACGACGCCGCACAATACTGTCTGTTCGGCCGCACGCATAATATAGGTCTTTTCCGCTTTGTTCGCGCGAAACGGCACGGCGGAAGGTTCAAAGTTCGGCTCGCCCATGTTCACACGCACCAGCTCGTCATCGGTGACACTGAGCACCATGCGGCCATTAGCCGTGCTGACGCGAATATCGCGCTTGTTGGTCAGCCCTTTCAGGCGAACAAAGCGGGCAAAACAGCGTGCGCCATTGCCGCACTGGGAAACTTCGCTGCCGTCTGCGTTAAAAATACGGTAGTGGAAATCGAGATCGGGATCGTACGGCGGCTCAACCACCAAAAGCTGATCGAACCCCACACCCAGATGCCGATCCGCCAGACGGCGGATCAGTTCCGGGGAGAAAAAGACATTCTGCGTTACCGCGTCGACGACCATAAAATCGTTGCCAAGGCCATGCATTTTAGAGAACTGCATCATTTGCTCCATTGCGCGGGTACAGAACGTAATCGTCAGAGATTGACCTGAGTCGGACCGCCATTGTCGCCACGATCGTTCGTGGTTGGCGTCGTGGACTCAATACCGCTTTGCACTGGTTTCGTCGGCGGCGGCGCGCTTTTATCTGCAGGCGGGAAGTACAGCGGCCCTTTCAGACCACAGCCTGTCAGGCTAAACAGCGTGATGAGAACGGCAAGCGTTCGGAAAACGTTTTTCATTATTCAAGTTGCCCGTAAGTTCAAATCTGTTTCTATCATCGCAGGAGAAGACACAAAAGCAAGAGTTTGCCGCTTTCCTGCAACGGGAATTATTTAGCGTTATACTGCCGACATCACGAAAAACAGGAACAAAACCATGAACGACAGTGAATTCCATCGCCTTGCCGACACCCTGTGGATGACCATTGAAGAGTGTCTGGACGACTGGGACGGCGACAACGATATCGATTGTGAAATCAACGGTGGCGTGTTGACCCTCAGCTTCGAAAACGGTAGCAAAATTATTATTAACCGCCAGGAGCCACTTCACCAGGTATGGCTGGCAACCCGTCAGGGTGGCTACCATTTCGATCTGAAAGAGGGCGAGTGGGTTTGCGACCGTAGCGGCGAAACGTTCTGGAACCTGCTGGAGCAGGCGGCGACCGCGCAGGCGGGTGAAAAGGTTAGCTTCCGGTAAGCGTTACACGGGTGGCGCTACGCCACCCGGTACAACGTCTCAGGAAAAATACTGCTGCAACAACGGAGCAGTCGCATCCTGGCTGGCAGGTACCGCAGGTGCCACAGCCTGGGTACGGAACGGGATGACCTGTGCACGACCGTCCACGTCCACAATCTGATAGAACTGCGGCAGGTTGAAGTTGATAAAGCTTGAGCCGTAGGTGAAACGGTCGTGTGACGACGAGTAGAAGCGGCTGACGTCGCGTACCAGCTCCTCTTTGCTGCCTTCACAGTGGTGATACACCTCAGCGCGGTTGGTTTCATCCAGGATGTAGATGTTAAAACCGGCGTCGTCACCCGACTCTTCAAAGAAGAACTGAATAATCCCTTCACTGGCAAAACCATCCACCACCTGCGGCAGTTTCACGTGGTTGGTTTCCACCTGTACTGACAGACCATGCAGCTTGTTGTGCGAAATTGCGCCGTAGAACTCGATGGCGTTTTCCAGCTTTTGCACCGACACGTTCAGGCGCTCGAAGAACAGGCCCCAGGTCTGGCCGGAGACGCGCAGCGCTTTAAAGCGCCCGGTTTCCTGACGGGTACTGGAAAGACGCAGTTCAATGCACTCAGACACCAGTTGCTGCACGCGGGTGCGGATCAAACCGCGCAGATGCTGGCTGTAGCAGAACACCTCAACGCTGTCCGGCGGTGCGGCATCCTGGTGCATCTTACCGAGAATGGTTTTCAGCGCCTCGATCATCGCCTGCTCGCCGTTGAAGTGCAGGGTACGCACTTCGTTCCACGAGTTGCGGTACAGCAGGTCTACACTGCCGACCAGGCAGTTTTGCTGCTCGCCAAAGCTAAAGACGTCCAGCTTGCGGAAGTCAAAATGAACCACCTGATTGCGGAACGCCGCCGTCGGGTCATATTCCAGATTGACGATAATCGCCAGATGGCGAATTTCACACGGGCTATAGAGCGCTTTTGGCGTCGGAGCCGGCAGACGCAGCGGGAAGTGGTGCGACACATCCGCCACCATTTCCTGCAGTTTGGCTAAATCGACCCCTTCGTTGCCTTTAATAAACAGGCGGGTACGGGAGGTCAACAGGCCATTGAACCAGGCCCAGGCCACCAGCTTGTTCAGGTAGCGGTTATATTCCAGCGGCTGATGGCTGATGATCGAGTCCATGCTTGGCGCACGGTTGTACAGATACCACCCGGTGCGGTTCGCACGGCCCGGAGGAACATAGATAAAGGTCAGGTTCGGTTCTGACAAATCAGGTGAAATCTGCGGGTTCACCAGCGTCACTTTGCCCGGCAGCGCTTCAAACGCGGCGTACAGTTTACGGGTCAGTACCCCAATATCCTGCGGGCTGGCGGAAACGCTGAGATTATTACGGCGCGCAAAGCGGATCAGGTTACGGTAGCTTTGCATCATCGCATCGAGCAGTTCGTTGTGCGCTTCACGCACCTGATCGATTTTCCAGTTAGCGCGGTTGTCGAGCATGGACAGGCGCTCTTCGTCCCATCCCCACTCTTTGACTAACTGACTGACCACTTCACGACGCCAGCCCACGCATGCGCGTTCGCGGCTCAGTTTTTCACAAACTTTGAGATAAAAACACCGACGCACCAGGTCAAGACGCGTGGTGTCATCTATGGCTTTCAGGTATTCGGTGACGCGTTCCAGCATCATGCAGTAGGCATCAAGCCCAAAGGAGACAATCTCCCCGTCGTGCAGACGCTGCTTGATATCTTTCGCCAGCAGGCGCGGTGTGGGGTATTCCCAGGAATAGGCTTCGAGCAGCAGCGTTTTCAGCACCGCTTTATACGGTGAGTCGATACTTTTATAGAGCTGCCAGAGGCTCGCACCAAAGTACTCTTCGGCAGACAGGGAGCTAAGGCCACCCAGATCCAGCCATTCGTTTGGCGTCAGTACGCCCTGCGCATACAGCGACATGACGTAATCATCGTAATGCTCTTCTTCTTCGCACGGCACCATATTCCACAGAATACGCTTACCGGCCAGGCGAACGGCAGTACGGTAAAACTCATCCAGCAACAGGATGTGCTGCGTTGAGCCGCAGTCTTCACCACCCAGACTGCCGCTTTCGTTATGGCGGAAACGGTTTTCATCAATCAGGAAGAAACTTACTTCCACACCGAGCGATGCCGCCCAGCTTTCCAGCAGGCTGCATTTACGCTGCAACAGCTGACGCTCGTCGTTATCGAGCCAGGATTGATGGCAGACCCAGATATCCAGGTCAGATGAACAGCTTTGCCCTACCGATGAGGTACTCCCCATAGAGTAAACGCCAGTGATTGGCAGCTCGCCTTTCGGGGATTCCTGTGGCGGCATGCCACGATAGAGTTCCAGCTCGTTCAGATAATGCTGTTGGGTTTCATCAGGCGTGAAAACGCAGATGCCACGGGGAACGTTACCATCGAGGTAACCCGGCATCAGCGGGTGGTGATAGTGCAATAATGTCGGCAGCAGACTGTAAACCTGCTGGAAAGCAGGTCCCATAGCAGCAAGCGCGCGATCCACACGCAGTTGATTTATGGCATCCAGTCTCTGTTTCAGAGTCTCAATATAGAGGTACAAGACGTATCGCCTGATGTTTCCGGTGTCGCAAGCTATTCCAGAATCGAATAACGGCGAGCCCGCAGTATTTCAAAAAGATAACCGTTACCCTTTTTCGCCCTTATCTTTAATGGTGGTACCGACGAAAAAATGGTCTAAAACGTGATCAATTTAACACCTTGCCGATTGACCGTAAAGAAAGTTGCGCTACATACAAGTGTAGCACCGTTCTGTACGTGTAAATTCCTGAATACGGCGATGGCTGACGAGAACGCCGCCTTGTCCCTCTTTATCTTCATAAACCGAAAACTGCCATCCCAGAGTCAACAATGTTAGGATGGTTAGCGATTGATAATGACGGTAACAAGCATGTTAGACAATGTTTTGAGAATTGCCACACGCCAAAGCCCTCTTGCGCTCTGGCAGGCACATTATGTTAAGCAGCGCCTTGAAGCCTGCCACTCCGGATTGCGCGTCGAGCTGGTGCCAATGGTCACGCGCGGTGATGTGATTCTTGATACGCCTCTGGCGAAAGTCGGCGGAAAGGGCTTGTTTGTTAAAGAGCTGGAACTGGCATTGCTTGAGAACCGCGCCGATATCGCCGTTCACTCAATGAAAGATGTCCCCGTTGAGTTTCCGGAAGGGCTGGGGCTGGTGACCATCTGTGAGCGCGAAGATCCGCGCGATGCCTTTGTCTCCAACCACTATGATTCGCTGGATGCATTGCCAGAGGGCAGCGTGGTTGGCACGTCAAGTTTACGCCGCCAGTGTCAGCTGGCTGAACGCCGCCCGGATCTGGTCATTCGCTCGCTGCGCGGTAACGTTGGGACACGCCTTAGCAAGCTGGATAACGGTGACTATGACGCAATTATCCTCGCCGTGGCGGGCCTGAAGCGCCTGGGGCTGGAGTCACGCGTTCGTGTCGCGCTGCCGCCAGAACTGTCGCTGCCCGCCGTGGGCCAGGGTGCCGTCGGTATTGAGTGCCGCCTGATTGATGCGCGTACCCGTGAGCTGCTTGCACCGCTCAACCATGACGAGACCGCCATCCGGGTGAAAGCCGAGCGGGCAATGAACACCCGCCTCGAAGGAGGCTGTCAGGTGCCCATTGGCAGCTATGCTGAATTAATCGACGGTGAACTGTGGCTGCGTGCGCTGGTTGGCGCACCGGATGGTTCGCAGATGGTACGTGGTGAACGTCGCGGCCAGCCACAAGACGCCGAACAGCTTGGCGTATCGCTGGCGGAAGAGCTGCTCAATAACGGCGCTCGTGAGATTCTGACCGAGGTTTATAACGGAGAACCCCCTGCATGAGTATTCTTGTCACCCGCCCTTCTCCCGCAGGAGAGCAATTAGTGAGCCGTCTGCGCGCACTGGGGCAGGTGGCCTGGAGTTTTCCGCTGATTGAATTCTCCCCTGGTCGGGAGCTGTCTGCGCTCACCGACCGTATGAATACCCTGCAGGCAGGCGATCTGCTCTTTGCCCTGTCGCAACATGCCGTGGAATTTGCCCAGGCGCAATTGCAGCAGGAAGGACAACGCTGGCCAACGGCCCCCCGCTACTTTGCTATTGGTCGCTCCACCGCACTGGCTTTGCATACCGTAAGCGGAATTGACGTTCGTTATCCGTTAGATCGGGAAATCAGCGAAGTCTTGCTACAATTACCTGAATTACAAACCATTGACGGAAAACGGGCGCTGATTTTACGCGGCAACGGCGGGCGCGAATTGCTGGGTGAAGCGCTGCGGGAACGTGGTGCCAACGTCACGTTCTGCGAATGCTACCAGCGCTGTGCAAAAAATTATGATGGTGCGGAAGAGGCAATGCGCTGGCATATGCGCGGCATCAACACCCTGGTGGTCACCAGTGGTGAAATGCTGCAGCAACTTTGGTCGCTGATTCCACAATGGTATCGTGAAAACTGGTTACTCCGCTGTCGGCTTCTGGTCGTCAGTGAGCGTCTGGCGAACCATGCCCGGGAACTGGGCTGGCAAGATATTCGGATCGCTGATAACGCCGACAACGATGCGCTGCTGCGCGCATTACAATAACTCTCATAATGGGAAGCCATAATGACGGAACACGAAAAATCCTCCGCCGTGGTTGAAGAGACCAGGGAGACTGTGGACACCACGTCACAGCCAGAGACGACTAAAAAGGCCGCTGAGAAGAAAAACGGCAGCAATAAAACCAGCCTTGCACTCAGCGCGATTGCCATTGCCATTGCGCTGGCCGCAGGCGTTGGTCTGTATGGTCTTGTTAAGCAACAAAGCACAAACCAGACCGCCACCAGCGACGCGCTGGTCAACCAGCTCACAGCCCTGCAAAAAGCGCAGGAGACGCAAAAAACCGAGCTGGAAAGCGTTATCAAACAGCAAGCGACTGCGCTGGCCGAAGCCAACAGCAAGCAGGAAGAGCTGACCAAACAGCTGGGTGAAGTGCAGCAAAAAGTCGCCACCATTTCCGGTACTGATGCCAAAACCTGGCTGCTCTCACAGGCCGATTTCCTGGTGAAACTGGCCGGACGTAAGCTCTGGAGCGATCAGGACGTCACCACCGCTGCCACGCTGCTGAAAAGCGCCGATGCCAGCCTGGCTGACATGAACGACCCAAGCCTGATCACCGCACGTCGTGCCATTACCGCCGATATCGCCAGTCTCTCCGCCGTTTCGCAGGTGGATTACGATGGCATTATCCTCAAGGTAAACCAGCTCTCGAACCAGATTGATAACCTGCAGCTGGCGGATAACAACGACGATGACTCCCCGATGGATTCCGACGGCACCGAGCTTTCCAGCTCACTGAGCGAATGGCGTGTGAACCTGCAAAAAAGCTGGCAGAACTTTATGGACAGCTTCATTACAATTCGTCGCCGCGACGAAACCGCCGTACCGCTGCTGGCTCCTAATCAGGATATTTACCTGCGCGAAAACATTCGTTCCCGCCTGCTGGTTGCCGCACAGGCCGTACCACGCCATCAGGAAGAGACCTATAAACAGGCGCTGGATAATGTCTCTACGTGGGTACGTGCTTACTACAATACCGATGATGAGACGACCACCGCATTCCTCGAAGATATTGATAAGCTGAGCCAGCAGAACATCACCATGAATGTGCCGGATAAGCTGGAAAGCCAGCCTATTCTGGAGAAACTGATGCAGACGCGTGTGCGTAACCTGCTGGCACAGCCGGGCGTTCCGGCGGAACAGGCCGGTGTTGCCCCTGCTGTCGTACCCGCGCCCGCCCCCGTGCCTGCACCTGAAAACACGCCACAAGGAGAGTAATCATGTTGAAAGTGCTTTTACTCTTCTTATTGCTGATCGCCGGGATCGTTCTGGGACCAATGCTTGCCGGTCATCAGGGCTATGTGTTGATCCAGACCGATAACTACAACATCGAAACCAGCGTAACGGGACTGGTGATCATTCTGATCCTTGCCGTCGTGGTACTGTTTGCCGTGGAATGGCTCCTGCGCCGCATTTTCCGCACCGGGGCGCATACCCGCGGCTGGTTCGTGGGTCGTAAGCGTCGTCGTGCCCGTAAGCAAACCGAACAGGCACTGCTGAAGCTCGCCGAAGGGGACTATCAGCAGGTTGAAAAGCTGATGTCGAAAAATGCCGACCACGCCGAGCAGCCGGTGGTGAACTACCTGCTGGCCGCTGAAGCAGCGCAGCAGCGTGGTGATGAAGCCCGCGCCAATCAGCATCTGGAGCGCGCATCAGAGCTGGCCTCCAGTGACCAGATCCCGGTAGAAATTACCCGTGTTCGCCTGCAGCTGGTACGTAATGAAAACCACGCAGCGAGACACGGCGTAGACCGTCTGCTGGAAATTACCCCACGTCACCCTGAAGTGTTGCGTCTTGCCGAGCAGGCTTACATTCGTACTGGCGCGTGGGGCTCATTGCTGGACATCATTCCTTCAATGGCGAAAGCGGATGTGGGTGACGATGAGCATCGTGATGCGCTGCAGCGTCAGGCGTGGATTGGGCTGATGGATCAGGCTCGTGCCGATCTGGGCAGCAATGGTCTGAAAGACTGGTGGAAGAATCAGAGCCGTAAAACACGCCAGCAGATCCCACTGCAGGTCGCGATGGCAGAACATCTGATTGAATGTGACGATCATGACACAGCTCAGGAGATCCTCCTTGATGGCCTGAAGCGTCAGTATGACGATCGCCTGGTGATGGTGATCCCGCGCCTGAAAACCAATAATCCGGAACAGCTTGAGAAATTGTTGCGCCAGCAGATCAAAACCGTGGGTGACCGCCCGCTGTTGTGGAGCACGCTGGGCCAGTCGCTGATGAAGCACGGTGAATGGCAGGAGGCAAGCCTCGCCTTCCGTGCGGCACTGAAACAGCGTCCGGATGCGTTTGACTACGCGTGGCTGGCCGATACGCTGGACAAGCAGCATAAGCCGGAAGAAGCTGCCGCTATGCGGCGCGACGGGTTGTTGTTGACGTTGCAGAATAACAACACCCAGCAGTAAACATGAAGGAGGCCAGCTGGCCTCCTTTTTTATCGCCCTTCCCCTGCTACATTCCTTACACCTTCATCAGGAAACGAACCCGCCGGTTGTAACAAGGAAATCTTCATGAATGATGCTCACCTGTAGTCATGAGCCGTTGCCAGGAATAAGGCATAAAAAAACGCCTGCTATAAAAGCAGGCGTTAAAACAGGTCTTTAAGACAACATATTTGGTGCTTCACTCAACGTTGTGTCCATGGTGTTTGATGAGGCCGAAGCGACATCTGTCAGTGGACGATAAGCACCGTAAACGGCTCTGCGTCATTCCTGAGTATATGAGGCACTAAGGCGAACATAAGAGATGGAATGAGCATCTACACGCATATTATTGCACGTAACATGCCAACGTTACACGCAGAACTTTTACATCGCGCAACATTTTAAGATAAAAGGAATTTCTGCTGTTAAGACCCGTCTGAACCCACACAACGTACCGCTAAGCATGTCGATGTGTCGCCAGAAAGAGACAACAATGCCACTATCAGATAATTTATTTATTTTTTATGTAGTTAGGTGTCGCTAAATGGCGACATTAAGAAACGGCATTGTCGGGGAGTGGCTACAGGGCGATAAATCGCAGAAAACAAAAAACCCCGCCGAAGCGGGGTTCAAAATTGGTCGGCGAGAGAGGATTCGAACCTCCGACCCACTGGTCCCAAACCAGTTGCGCTACCAAGCTGCGCTACTCGCCGATGTACTGCTTTTTTGAATTTTTAGTTCAATTCATTTAAAAAGTCGTGGTGCGAGGGGGGGGACTCGAACCCCCACATCCTAAGGACACTAACACCTGAAGCTAGCGCGTCTACCAATTCCGCCACCTTCGCAATTCACAACTCTTTCAAATAATGGGGTGGCTAATGGGATTCGAACCCACGACAACTGGAATCACAATCCAGGGCTCTACCAACTGAGCTATAGCCACCACTGTATTCTTTCACGCGGTACTGACTACTTCTCAGACCACCGCAGCTCTAGCGCCGGGACTAAAATGGCGCGCCCGACAGGATTCGAACCTGAGACCTCTGCCTCCGGAGGGCAGCGCTCTATCCAGCTGAGCTACGGGCGCTTAGCGCCGTTGCGGGGCTGGATATTACGTACCTCCGTCCCCGCTGTCTAGTGCTTTTTTTAAAAAAATGCGCGTTTGGTTATGGTTTGCACATTTTGCCGCTTATTCCTCCACTTTCTGCGTGGTGGCGCGGCGACCCAGACCAAATAGCTTATATCCCGCCGTGACGGCAGCCAGGAAGATCATCCCGACAAACAGCGACATGCGGGTATCTTCATTAAAGTACATCCCGATTAATACGCAAATCAGGAACGCCATCGTCAGGTAGTTCGCATACGGGAACAGAATGGAACGGAACGGATGGCTGGCAATCGCCTTTTTATGCGCATGACGGAAACGCAGCTGGCTAATCAGGATAACAAACCACGGAATCATCCCCGGCAGCACGCTGGCGCTATAGACATACACAAAGACGCGCTGCGGATTAGGAATGATGTAGTTCAGACATGAACCGACCAGCAGAATCACAATCGATACCGCCACGCCCGCCACCGGAATACCAGAACGCGACACTTTGCCCATTGCTGCAGGCAGCTGGTTGTTTCTGGAAAGTGCGTAAAGCATGCGGCCACAGCTGTACATTCCGCTGTTACAGCCGGAAAGTGCCGCCGTCAGCACCACAAAGTTAATGATACCTGCCGCCGCCGTGATACCAATCTTCGCAAAGGTTAAGACAAACGGGCTGCCTGTCGTGCCGATTTCATTCCACGGGAAGATGGTCACAATAACGAAGATCGCACCCACGTAGAAAATCAGGATACGCCACAGCACTTTACCTACTGCGCTACGCAGTGTGACCTGCGGGTTTTTCGCTTCACCAGCGGTAATACCGATAAGTTCCACACCCTGATACGAGGCCACAACGATACACAGCGCCGTCAGGAAGCCTTTCCAGCCCCCCGCGAAGAAGCCTCCGTGTTCGGTCAGGTTACCGAAACCAATGGCGTGTCCACCGTTACCAAAGCCGAAGAAGATAACGCCCAGACCAACCACAATCATCACGATAATGGTGGTGACCTTGATCATCGCAAACCAGAACTCAATCTCACCGTACAGGCGCACCGCGGCAAGGTTTGCCAGCGCCACCAGCCCCACGGCTATCAGCGCCGGTATCCACTGAACCATGTCAGGGAACCAGAACTGCACGTAGACCCCTATCGCGGTGATTTCCGAGATACCCACTGCCATCCACATAAACCAGTACGACCAAGCCGTGAGATAGCCAAAGAACGGGCTCATATAACGGTGCGCGTAAACGGCGAAAGAACCAGTCACCGGTTCCAGGAACAACATTTCGCCCATTGAACGCATGATGAAGAAAACAAACAGCCCGGCGATGATATACGCCAGTAATACAGAAGGGCCTGCCCATTTGAGCGTACTTGCGGAGCCCATAAACAGGCCCACGCCGATAGTGCCGCCCAGCGCTATCAATTCAATATGTCGAGCTTCCAGCCCACGCTGAAGCTCTGGTTTTTTCTCTGCCATAAATCCTCGGTTGTGTTTGCTGTTTCCCGGCTTTTTGCCGGTTATTGTTTTTTGGGGTACTGAAATACGGAGCGAATGGTTTCTTAAAATCGGGCAAATGGCAAACGATGCATAAAAAAAATGAATGCATTGCACAGAATCGCAGCAGTTTTGCAGGAGAGTTGCAGCGCGAACAGCATATCGCGCTACATTTTGATTACATTTTCCCGGTGTAGTGCCAGGTGAGATAACGCAGCAGACGGATCTGCCGTTTGATACGCGTCGGTTGCGATAACAGACGGTACAGCCATTCCAGCCCCAGGTTTTGCCATACCTTTGGCGCGCGTTTAACGTGACCGGTAAAGACGTCGTAGGTGCCACCAACGCCCATATAGAGGGCATTCGGGCAGACCTGACGGCAATCGCGCATCAGGATTTCCTGACGCGGGGAGCCCATCGCTACGGTGACAATCTTCGCCCCGCTGTCACGTATGCGTTCAAACAGAGCCTGTCGATCTTCCGCTTTGAAGTAGCCATCCTGACTGCCCACAATGTTAACATTCCACTGACTACGCAGCTTCTGTTCGGTTTGTGCCAACACATCCGGCTTACCACCAATCAGGAACACGGGTGTGCTCTCTGCGCCTGCGCGCGCCATCAACGCTTCCCAGAGATCGGCTCCCGCCACACGTGAAACATTAGCATCGGGATACTTTTTGCGGATAGAACGCACCACGCTAATACCGTCAGCGTATTTAAACTCGGCGGCTTCTATCAGGCTTTTCACTTCAGCATTATCTTCTACCGCCAGCATCTTTTCCGCGTTGATGGCCACCAGAGTACCGGATTTCATCTGGTCATCAGCGAACAGAAAATCCAGCGCGTGTTGCATATCACGCCAGCCAATAAGCTGCAGACCGCGCAACGCATAACGCGGCGCGGAAGTTGTATCAGTCATGACAATCCCTACTCAGACTTGCGACAGTGGCGTGCTGCCCCGGGGCTCGCGTTTATGCACAAGCCCTGCACTGTCGAACAACCAGTACAACAGTTTGGCCAGCAGCAGGCAGACGCCGAAAACGACCATAAAGAACACGACACGCGAGACAAATGAATCCAGCCCTTCACGCGCAAGGACGATCATATTGAAAATGGCACCAAAACAGAAACTGTGCAAAATCGCCGCCTTATAGCGGTTCGTCTCTTCGTTACCGCGCTGATAAAGCCAGTCAAACCACTTAATAATTAACCCTACAGCCACCGCACCAGGCAGGATAAACCACGCGCCACCCATCACCACCAGCGAGCCAATCAGCGTGGGCGAGATAGCCAGGCCGGAATGGTTATTCAGGACTTCCCAGGTAAAGTAGTTCGCTGTGTTCAGGACGATACCCGGGCGGTCGGGCCATAGCCATGTCGGGATAAAGACATAGAAATCACGCACAATCGGCGCTAAGCCCTGAAAATCAATTTTGTCGTAGTTTTGCAACAGCAGGGCCAGGTTTTCCCACGGCGAGAAGGTATCGCGCGTGAGGTACAGGAAGGTGTAAAACGCTTCATCACCGGCCACGTTGAGCCCGTAGCGCTTCAGCGCCAGCCAGAACATCCCCACAATACCAAACACCCCTGCCGCCACCAGCATCCACAGGGAGATCCACCCGCGAATAATGCCGATAAACAGGAAGATCGCGAAAGCGATAATGATGTTAGCGCGCGTCCCGCCCACTATCATGTAGGTCAGGAAGCCGAAGGCAACGGTACTGACCAGGAAAAATAGCCACGCTTTGCTGTCCTGACGCAGGAAAAAGACCACCAGCATCGCCGGAATGAAGAAATAGAAGAAACGCTTGAGCGCAACGCCGGAGACTTCAGCAGAAAAAATCTGGCTGTAGGACTGCAGCTTAAACAGCAGGAAGCCGTTATGCATGAAGAAGATACCGACACTTACCAGAGCGATGGTCATCAGCATCACCCATGTCAGGTGCGTTTCCACCCGGTTCATGGTGAACAGAGCCCGGCGTGGCGCAGTCTGTTGTACTGAACGCAGACGCGTTTTATACGTGACGTAGTACACGGCATAGAAACAGGCTGCCGACAGAAGCGCCTGAAGCAGAATCTCTGGCGGTGCAACGCTCACATCAAAGCGGAAGACCAGAATACTGGTCAGCGGAAAACCGAAAAAGAAGGTCAGAAGAAACAGTAACGAGAAGAAGACGTTAAAGTTAAAGCGCACACGGCGGAATTCAAACCAGGTGAGCGTGGCGATAAATAATGTGCTCAGTAGCCAAACCACCAACAAGCCGCTGAATTGCAACTGGCTCATGCTTTGTCTCCTGAAGCGATACGCAGCGCACGGTGCCACGGGGTGAGGTAATTTGGACTAAAGAACTCGATGGTGCTTTTGTCCACCAGCGCCAGCTGCCGCTGTGCTTCCCGTACCACATTCTCATTAAGCGCATCTGTTGTGAACAACACCGGAAGATGCTGCTCAGCCATATCCTGCCAGAACGGGTTTTTACGGTTAAGCACGCAAGGTACCCCAGCCTGAATCAGCAGGCACAGCGTACCAATCCCCTGCTGGCGGGCAAAGATGAAATAGCCCAGGTCACACTTGCGCAACAGCGCGAGGTAGTCATCAAATTCCAGCTTATCACGGAGAATATGTAAATTCGCCGCACTAAACAGCGTAAGCCCCTGCTGGCGAACCTCATCAATATACGCATCGTTATTTGCCGGATATCCCATCGGCACAACCACATTGACCGTATCGCCAAACTGCTGATGTACCGCCCGAAGCGCCTCAATATGCTCATTGCTGCGATCCCCGGAATTCCCCACCAGCACCGTTAGCTTGCCCTCACGCGGCGTATCGTTCGCCATATTATTCAGCGCCGGGTTCATACGGGTTGGAAAATAGAGTAGCTCACCGCGTACGCCAGGGTGCTGTTTCTCAAAGTAGCTAAGATCGCCACGGGTAGCAAAAACGCAACCCACGCGTCCCTGTGCCATACGGCGCAGTGGATAGAAAAGGCGGAATTTCCAGCCACGGGAGACTTCATAAAGATCGGCTCCCCAGATATGCCAGCTGCACTGAGCAGGTTTGATCCCACCGCTCAACAGCGCCAGCCACAGGCCGGTATTAAACTGGCCGTGAAAGAAGAAGCGTTGCTCCCGATCCGCTTTAGCTTTGGCGACAACCACCTTCGCCAGCGCGGCCTTATCCGGCCAGAAGGTGATGTTCAGCGCCGGGCACGCCGTACTCAAACCATTATCCTGACCTGCAACCATAAACTCGCGAGCCTCAGGCGTGCCCGATGCCAGCTCATCATTGAAGAACCGCAAAACGGTCTGGTTATGGTGTGGGATATCCGATCCCAGGATGTGAATCAGTGCAGTCATGCGCGTTTACGCCAAAGTAAAAATACACCGCAACAGGCGGCGAAATAAACGATATAGGTTGCCATATAGGCCTGAGCCGCCCCCAGCGCACCGTGCGCGGGGATCAGCCAGTGTGAGAACGCGGTCAGTAACGTAAACTGGCTAATTTCTGCCAGGATATACAACCGCAGTGACGCTTTCGCAATGACCAGATAGCCGAAAACGTAAGCGCCGACTTTCAATACATCCCCCACCAGCTGCCAGGCAAAGAGATCGCGCATCGCGGTAAACTTTGCGGAGAAAAGCAGCCAGATGGCGACATCGCGCAACAACCAGACGGTAAAACTGGCTGCCGCCACGGCGGGAAGCACAAAACGCAGGGAACGGAGAATCTCGCGAGTTATATCCGACCTGGAATTCAGGCGCGATAAGGTTGGCAGCAAATAAACGGTAAAGGAAGCCGTAATAAACTGGAGGTAGGCATCGGAAATACTGCTGACACCCTGCCAGATCCCCACTTCGTCCCAGCTGTAATGCGCCGCCAGCAGGTTTCGCATCATCACGTAGGCCACCGGAAGCGTGACGGAGGTAATCAGCGCCATCAGGGTAAATTTCCCTAATTGCCCTGCCAGGGTCTTATCCCACTGCGGTTTGAGATAGCGCAGTGGGATAAGGCCTCTGCGCATCAGCATAATTGATGCCGGAACGACCACCAGCGCAGGCACCAGCGCCAGCCCCAGCAGCGCACCCTCATAGCCACCCAGGCGATAGCAGAAGTAGTAGGCAATAACGCCAATGATACTGCCCAGGATCAGCGCAAGCGCATTCCCGGCCGCATCACGAAAGCCTTTCATCAGCGCCAGCAACAGGTTAGCCCAGGCAATCCCCATCTGAACCAGCGCGACAAGACGTACCAGCCCCTGATAGTGCGTATGTCCAAACAGCCCCTGACTAACCGGCGCTGCCGCCAGCAAAAACACGGCGGCCAGCAGCGTTGAGAAACCCAACACCATCGCCGATGACGTGCCGACTACCCTGCGCAGTTGTGCTGCATCATCATGGTACTGGGCAACATATTTGGTTACGCCGTTGAAGATCCCCGCACCTGCCAGTACCCCAAGTACGGTAACCAGCTGGCGAAAATTACCCGCCAGGCCAACGCCTGAGGGGCCAAATGAGACGGCCAACAGCTTGACGACCAGTAACCCAGCGCCAATTTTTACAAGTGTGGACGCAGCGGTCCACACCGAAGCTTTTGCCAGAGACATATCAGCCGAAATAACTCAGAAGGGTATTGATCACCGTACGCTGGTTAACAGGCGCGAGGTTGTAGAACAGTGGCAGGCGAAGCAAACGCTCACTTTCCTTAGTGGTGTAACGGTCTTCACCCACGAACACCCCAAACGCTTCCCCGGCCGGGCTGGAGTGCAGCGGGATATAATGGAACACCGCCATGATCTCGGCCTCTTTCAGCCAGGCAATCAGATTGCTGCGATCGTCGTTATCACGCAGCTTGATGTAGAACATATGGGCATTATGGACGCAATCTGCCGGAATGGTCGGCAGCTCAATCCGGCCAGCTTTTGCCAGCGGCTCCAGCGCATCGTAGTAGGTTTGCCACAGGGTCAGACGCTGCAGGTTGATTCGCTCTGCCGCCTCCAGTTGCGCCCAGAGATAGGCCGCCTGCAGATCGGCCATCAGGTAGCTTGAGCCAATATCACGCCAGGTGTATTTATCTACCTGACCACGGAAGAACTGGCTGCGGTTAGTGCCTTTTTCGCGGATCACTTCCGCACGCTCTACCAGGGCACGGTCGTTAATCAGCGTCGCGCCACCTTCACCACCCGCGGTGTAGTTCTTGGTTTCGTGGAAGCTAAAGCAGCCAATATGACCAATCGTACCCAGCGCGCGTCCTTTGTAGGTGGACATCACCCCCTGAGCGGCATCTTCCACCACGAACAGGTTGTGCTTTTTAGCGATCGCCATAATGGTGTCCATTTCGCAGGCGACACCTGCGTAGTGAACCGGCACAATCGCACGCGTTTTTTCCGTGATCGCCGCTTCAATCAGCGTTTCATCAATATTCATGGTATCCGGGCGAATATCCACAAAGACGATTTTCGCCCCACGCAGAACAAACGCGTTCGCCGTGGAGACGAAGGTGTAGCTCGGCATGATCACTTCATCGCCAGGCTGGATATCCAGCAACAGCGCCGCCATTTCCAGCGAGGCGGTACAGGACGGGGTCAACAGCACTTTGGCGCTGCGAAAACGCTGTTCCATCCACTGCTGGCAGCGACGAGTGTACCCGCCGTCACCGCAGAGCTTGCCGCTGCCCATAGCAGATTGCATGTAATCGAGTTCGGTTCCCACGACGGGTGGTGCGTTAAATGGAATCATCTTGTCACCTGTATAACCAGTACGCAGTGGCATCGATGTTGGCACCACTCGCAATATAACGTTTAAGCGCGGCGGTGTTGCCCAGTTGGGTCGCCACCCTCAGAGTTGAAAGCTGTTGCTGCTGCGTCCAGTAGAGCGCCGCCTGCATGAGTTTCTCGCCCATACCGCGCCCGGCTAATAAGCCGATACGCGCCTCGTGCTCATTGAGCTTACGAAGCGAGACAAAACCCTGAATATGTTCATCTGCGGCGCGGAAAACCAGACAGACGTGGTCGAACGTCCCTTTTACCGCGTTTTCTGCCCACTGGGCATAGAAACGTCCGCTATCTTCAGGCGCGTACCAGGGCGCACGAAAGCGGCTCTGAGCAAATGCCTGCGCTGCCATCTGACGCAGCACCGGTATATCCTGCTCCGTTGCCATTTCCGCGCCGGGCGAATCGTGGTGGGTCACCGTAATGGAAAGATCAACCTCACCTTCGACCAGGCAAAAACCATGCTCCTGAAGCACATCCAGCAAATCGGCACGCCCTGCCGGGATTTTGGCCTGCACGCGTGGCCAGGCAGCAAAGTCGGTTTCTGTCAGGGCATGGGCATCGTCGCGCAGACGCACGATTGCCGAAGGAAGACCAAAGAAGGTACTTTCCCACGGGAGGGATTCAAGCACCCCTTTCAGTTCACTCAACGCCACACGCCTTTGGTATCAACAACATATTGTTGATGTACAGAATCACCAGGGATTGCTTTAAACGCTTTATGATCCACCAGCAGTACCAGCACATCCGCTGTAGCCAGCGCATCATTCAGCGCAGTAAGCGTGCAATGCCCCATCAGTTTTGTTGGCAGTTCGTGGATGTTAGGCTCTACAACCAGCGTTTCACCGCTGTGCCAGTCAGCAATCATTCCGGCAATTTCCATCGCCGGGCTTTCGCGCAGATCGTCAATGTTCGGTTTGAATGCCAGGCCAAAGCAGGCAACTTTCAGCTCGCTGGCGCGCTTACCGCTGTCCGCCAGACAATCCGCGACCGTGGCTTTCACCTGGTTAAGAACCCAGTGTGGTTTGCTGTCGTTCACTTCACGCGCGGTACGGATCAGACGCGCCTGATCCGGGTTTTGCGCCACGATAAACCACGGGTCAACGGCGATACAGTGACCACCCACACCCGGGCCTGGCTGGAGAATGTTGACGCGCGGATGGCGATTCGCAAGGCTAATCAGTTCCCAGACGTTAATCCCCTGATCGGCGCAAATCAGCGACAGTTCGTTCGCAAAAGCGATATTAACGTCACGGAAGCTGTTTTCCGTCAGCTTGCACATTTCGGCAGTGCGGGAGTTGGTCACCACACATTCACCTTCGAGGAAAATCTTGTACAGCGCGCTGGCACGCGCGGAACAGACGGGAGTCATACCACCAATCACGCGATCGTTTTTAATCAGTTCAACCATCACCTGGCCCGGCAACACGCGCTCCGGGCAGTAAGCGATATTGATATCCGCCTGTTCACCTGCCTGCTGCGGGAAACTTAAATCAGGGCGGGCTTCTGCAAGCCACTGCGCCATCTGTTCCGTTGCCCCAACCGGGGAGGTCGACTCCAGGATCACCAGCGCCCCTTTCTTCAGAACGGGCGCAATGGATTTCGCCGCCGCCTCGACGTAGCGCATATCGGGTTCATGATCGCCTTTAAACGGCGTTGGAACAGCAATCAGATACGCATCGGCTGTCACTGGCGTCGTGCTGGCGCTCAGGAATCCCCCCTCAACGGCCGCTTTCACCACACGATCGAGATCGGGCTCCACAATATGAATTTCGCCACGATTGATGGTTTCCACCGCACGCGCGTTGATATCCACACCCACAACCTGCTGTTGACGAGAGGCAAAGGCTGCCGCAGTCGGCAACCCAATGTAGCCAAGACCAATGACAGAGATGGTAGTAAAACTCATAGCGATACCCGATTGTGTTTAAGTGCGTGCAAAATGCGGCCACAAGCCTGCCCATCACCATACGGGTTATGGGCCCGGCTCATCGCCTGATACTCTTCATCGTCGTGCAGCAGTCGCGTGACCTCTTCGACGATACGCTGCGTGTCCGTTCCCACCAGACGTACCGTGCCCGCTTTTACTGCTTCCGGGCGTTCGGTGGTTTCACGCATGACCAGCACCGGCTTGCCGAGGGAAGGAGCCTCTTCCTGAATCCCGCCGGAATCGGTAAGGATCAGCCAGGCATGGTTCATCAGCCAGACAAACGGCATATAGTCCTGCGGCTCAATCAGTAAGACGTTGTCGACATGACCCAGAATGCGATTTACCGGCTCGCTGACGTTAGGGTTGAGGTGCACCGGATAGACAATCTGCACGTCTTCGTTTTGCGCGGCAATTTCAGCCAGCGCGTGGCAGATTTGCTCAAAACCGCGACCAAAACTTTCGCGACGGTGGCCGGTGACCAGAATGGTCTTTTTACCGTTATTCAAAAACGGATAGCGTGCCGTGAGTTCAGACTGGAGTTCACGGTTTGCCAGCACGCGGTCACGTACCCAAATCAGCGCATCAATGACCGTATTTCCGGTTACAAAGATTTTGTTGTCGACGATATTTTCTCGCAGCAGATTCTGGCGCGAGTTTTCCGTTGGTGCGAAATGGTACATCGCCAGATGTCCGGTGAGCGTTCGGTTAGCTTCTTCCGGCCACGGTGAATAAAGATTGCCGGTACGCAGACCTGCCTCAACATGGCCGACGGGGATACGTTGATAAAACGCGGCCAGGCTTGTCGCCACTGTCGTGGTGGTGTCACCATGAACCAGTACCACATCAGGCTTAAAGGATTCCAGAATGGGCTTGAGTTCTTGCAAAATACGGCAGGTGATCTCCGTCAGCCCTTGTCCCGGTTTCATAATATTGAGATCGTAATCCGGAACGATAGAAAAGAGCGTTAAGACCTGATCGAGCATCTCCCGATGCTGGGCAGTGACGCACACTCTCGCGTCAAAATCAGGATCCCTGGCCAGCGCATGCACCAGAGGAGCCATCTTAATGGCCTCCGGCCTGGTGCCAAATACGGTAAGTACTTTCACATCGATTCTCTTCGATTAGACGATGAAGGCAGTAACCTTCATCGTAGACGCCGTTCTTATTTCGTGCGACGGCGAGTTAATGCCACGCCTGCTCCAGTCAGTGCGCCCACAATCCCCCACATAATCATCAGGAATGCGCGACGCGGACTATCGCGTTTTACAGGTTCTTCAGGCGTTCTTAAATAACGATACGTCTGAAAACGTGGATCCTGTGCTGGCCCTACATTCAGGGTATTGAGCATCGCAAGGTTTTGGTCATAGTCGAGGTCAAAATCTGGACCGACTGCCTGAAGATTTTCCAGACGCGCCTGCAGCATTGGACGACCAAGGAGGAACATTTCGGAATCTGGCAGTTCATCAGCCGGAACATTAGTTTCGCTGCGAGAAATATTGCGTTGTTCCGCTATTTTCAGAGCCTGCTCAATATTGTGGACGCGACGAGTAAAAATCGCTCTCGCCACTTCTTCCTGTCGCTTCACCTGAGCCTTCATCTGGATAGTGCGCGCAGACCAGGCACCTCTCAGCTCATCATTGAGATGGCTCGCCGCACGCTGGCTGGCAAACGCAACGTACTGACGCAGCAGGTTATTAGCATCTGGCGCGGTTTCCGCAACCAGCTTCACGCTATCGTTGATGTTGCGTGCTGCATCACCCGGCATAAACTGGATATTGTTGATCAGGTCATCCAGCAGAGCAGCATCGACTTTGCTGTTTCCGACCATGCGTTGCTTGTAATAATCCGTCTGAGACCAGAAATCACGACGCGTATCCCATGAAGCCAGCTGCATCAGAAACTCTTTATAAGTCTCATCCATCACTGACGCCTGATCGGGCGCGGCAAGATTGGCTTTAATATCCAGATTACGCAGGAATTGCTGCTGGGAATAGTACCCACCCAGCATGTTAACCGTTGGCCGGTCGGTGATCGCCGTGGTGCTCCACTCTTGTTTTGCAAAGAAGGTATAGACCAGTGCTAACAGGGCGAATCCCAGCGCAATCCCCGCAATCCACAGCTTGCCTCCCCATAACACGCGAAACAAACCACGAATATCCAGCTCATTTTCAGTTACCACTGATTTCGCTCCCGCCAACGGTTGAGTCATCATAATCCCGGCTTTACTTAGTTAATGTTGTGTTTTTGCCACTGTTACGACGCATCCTGCGTTTTACACGTTTAATGAATCGCGCAACTTTCCATGCGCGCTTAATGCAGTAACCGTACAGGAAGAATGCTAGCAAGAATAATACCAACATTGCCCATTCAGGAATAAAATGAGCATATTCTGCGGCAACACCAACCCCGGCCAGAATAGCCGCTGCCAGGGTAATCAGGACGAATGCCTGACGAGAAGTAAAACCGGCACGCATAATCAGATGATGGATATGCTGACGATCCGGAGAGAAAGGACTCATGCCTTTACGCAGACGGCGATACATAATCGCCACCATGTCCATCAGCGGAATAGCAATAATCCACAGTGCGGTAACCGGGCTGATTGGGTGAGTTTTACCCTGCGTGGTTTCCAGCAAAATCCAGATAACGGTAAAACCGATTAATGTACTGCCTGCGTCACCCATAAAGACTTTGTAGCGACGACCCAGGACACCGAGGTTCAACAGGATATAAGGCAGGATGGCGGCAATCATGGCAAAGCACCACATTGACAGGCTGTACTGTCCATCAAACCACAGAATGATGCCGATAGCGGCGAACGAGACGGACGATAACCCACCGAGCAGGCCGTCAATACCATCAACCATGTTGAAGGCATTAATCGCCGCCCAGACGGCAAACAGTGTCAGGAAGAAACCGAATGGACCAAGCACTAACTCCCAGGGACCGAAAACATAGCCGAGACTTCTCAGGTAAAGGCCGCCGACTACCATCATAATGACGCCAATGGCCGCCTGTACGGTAGCACGGAACTTCACACTGATATCAAACCGGTCATCAAGTGCCCCGACTAACACCAGCACACCCGCACATGCCAGGTAGAGTGCAGCGTGCGGGATGTAGTAATCCGCAATACCGAATGTGAAACAGATACCAGCGTAAACAGAGATGCCCCCCACAAGTGGGATCAACCCTTGATGACGTTTACGAAAATTGGGTTTATCCACCAACCCGACTCTTTTGGCCACCTTGCGTGCGATGAACAAAAAACAGGTTGTGAATAAGAAAATACTAATTAACTCAGTAACTGCAGTGAGTAGATTCACAATGGATTGCTCTCAACAAATGTTAGTCCCGGAAGTATAACTATGAAGCCCCTGCCCCAGAAAGAATAAAGCGGGCTTCCTACAACTCCCTTTGTATGTTTTTCAATCAATTATTTCTTTGACTATACAAACCGTCTTATTGTCGCACCGTTCAGTCAAAATTGGGAGTCTGTGGTAACAGCGTATAAGCCATAAAAGAAAAACGCCACGTAAAAACGTGGCGTTTGCTGGATTCATTTCCGTTACGAGCGCTTCATCATATCGAAGAAGTCGTCGTTAGTTTTGGTCATCGCCAGCTTATTAATGAGGAATTCCATCGC
Organism: Enterobacter sp. RHBSTW-00901; assembly: GCF_014103115.1. Lineage (NCBI taxonomy): Bacteria > Pseudomonadati > Pseudomonadota > Gammaproteobacteria > Enterobacterales > Enterobacteriaceae > Enterobacter > Enterobacter sp. RHBSTW-00901. The sequence continues at coordinate 3,016,188 of NZ_JABXPB010000001.1, read as the reverse complement.
GTCAATTTCACCCATTGGATGGATGATTTTGCGCAGGATCCACATTTTCTGCAGCTCTTCCTGCGTGGTGAGCAACTCTTCTTTACGCGTACCGGAACGGTTGTAGTCAATAGCCGGGAAGACACGTTTTTCAGCGATCTTACGGGAGAGGTGCAGTTCCATGTTACCTGTACCTTTAAACTCTTCGTAGATAACCTCATCCATCTTAGAACCGGTGTCGATAAGCGCGGTTGCAATGATGGTCAGGCTGCCGCCCTCTTCCACGTTACGTGCCGCACCGAAGAAGCGTTTAGGACGGTGCAGGGCGTTGGCATCCACACCACCGGTTAACACTTTGCCGGAAGCCGGTACCACGGTGTTGTACGCACGTGCCAGACGGGTGATGGAGTCGAGCAGAATGATAACGTCTTTCTTGTGTTCAACCAGACGTTTGGCCTTCTCGATAACCATTTCAGCAACCTGAACGTGGCGAGATGCTGGTTCGTCGAAGGTAGAAGCAACAACTTCACCTTTCACCAGACGCTGCATCTCGGTCACTTCTTCCGGACGTTCGTCAATCAGCAGCACCATCAGCACACAGTCAGGGTGGTTGTAGGCGATGCTCTGCGCGATGTTCTGCAGCAGCATGGTTTTACCCGCTTTTGGCGGAGCCACAATCAGACCACGTTGACCACGACCAATTGGAGAAGCCAGATCCAGAACACGCGCGGTTAAGTCTTCGGTTGAACCGTTACCACGCTCCATGCGCAGGCGAGAGTTCGCGTGCAGCGGCGTTAAGTTCTCAAACAGGATCTTATTGCGCGAGTTTTCTGGTTTGTCGTAGTTAACTTCGTTAACTTTCAACAGCGCAAAGTAGCGTTCACCCTCTTTAGGAGGACGAATCTTACCTGAAATGGTGTCACCAGTGCGGAGGTTGAAACGGCGGATTTGGCTAGGGGATACGTAGATGTCGTCAGGGCCGGCGAGGTAGGAGCTGTCTGCAGAGCGGAGGAAACCAAATCCGTCTTGCAATATCTCCAGCACACCGTCGCCAAAGATATCTTCGCCACTCTTAGCGTGCTGCTTCAGGATGGCGAAAATGATGTCCTGCTTGCGCATACGAGCCTGGTTTTCCAGCCCCATATTTTCGCCGAGAGTGATCAGCTCAGAAACCGGCGTATTCTTTAATTCGGTAAGATTCATAATGGTGTGGGTTCTTAAACTCGGGGTGATTCTCGAACTTAATGTTGTGAATGGTATGGCAGGGTCATCCATGCCTGTTTAGCGGCCATCAACTCATGTCTGTTCGCTGTCTGGTCACAGGGAAAGAACGCAGAACTGAAACGACAAGACGGATTGAGTGACAAGCCCGGAATTTAGCAACTTCACGCACTGTTTATGGCAACAACGGGAAGTATCGGGTAAAACAAGATTCAAACAACAAGATATGTTTAAAACGAAGTCATAGCTAACTTAGCACGACTAAAGCCGGGCGTCCAGAGATCCACACAATTTAAGCGCTCTGGACGCTCAGCCGAGAAACCTTACGCCAGGTTGGCGTCCAGGAACTCTTTCAGCTGACCTTTGGACAGTGCGCCCACTTTGGTCGCCGCCACTTCACCGTTTTTGAACAGCAGCAGGGTCGGAATGCCACGGATGCCGTATTTCGGCGCGGTGCCCGGGTTCTGGTCGATGTTCAGCTTGGCAACGGTCAGTTTGCCCTGATATTCGTCAGCGATCTCATCCAGAATCGGGGCGATCATTTTGCAAGGACCACACCATTCAGCCCAGAAATCGACGAGGATCAGCCCGTCAGCCTTAAGTACGTCCGTGTCAAAACTGTCGTCAGTCAGGTGAATAATTTTATCGCTCATATATAACTCCACAGGAATAAGCCTGGTACGTTGGTTTTGTCTCCACCAACGACGTGTTGATGTCGCATTAACCAACTAAAGGTTGACTTTATTTCACCGGATACGCTTTCGTAAAGCAATAGTAAGCTGATATTCTACCACACTATGAGCAAAACACATTTAACAGAACAGAAGTTTTCCGACTTCGCCCTGCACCCAAAAGTGATTGAAGTCCTTGAAAATAAAGGGTTTCATAACTGCACGCCCATTCAGGCCCTCGCCCTGCCGCTGACGCTGGCTGGTCGCGATGTTGCAGGGCAGGCGCAAACCGGTACTGGCAAAACGATGGCGTTTTTAACGTCAACGTTTCATTATTTACTTTCTCATCCAGCGATTGCAGACCGCAAAGTTAACCAGCCGCGCGCGCTAATTATGGCCCCGACGCGAGAACTGGCGGTACAGATCCACGCAGACGCGGAACCCCTGGCGCAGGCTACTGGCCTGAAGCTGGGCCTGGCCTATGGCGGCGACGGCTACGATAAACAGCTGAAAGTGCTGGAAAGCGGCGTAGATATCCTGATCGGTACCACTGGCCGTCTTATCGACTACGCAAAACAGAATCACATTAACCTCGGTGCCATTCAGGTTGTCGTGCTGGATGAAGCTGACCGTATGTACGATCTGGGCTTCATTAAAGACATCCGCTGGCTGTTCCGCCGCATGCCTCCGGCGAACCAACGCCTGAACATGCTGTTCTCCGCAACCCTTTCTTATCGCGTCCGCGAGCTGGCGTTCGAGCAGATGAACAACGCCGAATATGTGGAAGTGGAACCGGAACAGAAAACAGGGCACCGCATTAAAGAAGAACTCTTCTACCCTTCTAATGAAGAGAAAATGCGTCTGCTGCAAACCCTGATCGAAGAAGAGTGGCCAGATCGCGCCATCATCTTCGCGAATACCAAACACCGCTGTGAAGATATCTGGGGCCATCTGGCTGCCGACGGTCACCGTGTTGGTCTGCTGACTGGCGACGTTGCGCAGAAAAAACGCCTGCGTATTCTCGACGAATTCACCCGTGGTGACCTGGATATTCTGGTCGCAACCGACGTTGCGGCTCGCGGCCTGCATATTCCTGCCGTCACGCACGTCTTCAACTATGACCTGCCGGATGACTGCGAAGACTACGTACACCGTATCGGTCGTACCGGTCGTGCTGGTGCAAGCGGTCACTCTATTAGCCTTGCGTGTGAAGAGTATGCGCTGAATCTTCCAGCGATTGAGACCTACATCGGTCACTCTATTCCGCAGAGCAAATACAATCCGGAAGCACTGTTAAGCGAACTGCCGCCGCCTAAGCGCCTAACCCGCGCCCGCTCCGGCAACGGCCCGCGTCGTTCCGGCGCGCCGCGTAATCGTCGTCGTTCAGGTTAAGAAAGGTCACTATGCTCTCCAGCTCCTCGCTCTACGCGGCCATTGATCTCGGTTCCAATAGTTTTCATATGCTGGTTGTTCGCGAGGTGGCGGGAAGTATACAAACGCTGACGCGCATTAAGCGCAAGGTCCGCCTCGCAGCGGGCCTGAGCAGCAGCAATCACCTCTCTCCTGAAGCGATGGAACGTGGCTGGCAGTGCCTGCGCCTCTTTGCCGAACGTTTGCAGGATATCCCGCATAATCAGATTCGCGTTGTCGCCACCGCGACACTCCGCCTGGCGGTGAACGCCGGAGAATTTATTGCCAAAGCGCAGGACATTCTCGGTTGCCCGGTTCAGGTCATCAGCGGTGAAGAAGAAGCCCGCCTGATTTATCAGGGCGTTGCCCACACCACCGGGGGTGACGATCGTCGTCTGGTGGTGGATATCGGCGGAGCCAGTACCGAACTGGTGACCGGCACGGGTGCACAGGCGACATCGTTATTCAGCCTGTCGATGGGCTGCGTGACCTGGCTTGAGCGCTACTTTACCGATCGTAATCTCGCGAAAGAGAACTTCGACGAGGCGGAAAATGCCGCGCGTGAGGTGTTGCGCCCGGTGATGGATGAGTTGCGCTACCACGGCTGGAAAGTCTGCGTGGGTGCTTCGGGTACCGTGCAGGCATTGCAGGAAATCATGATGGCGCAGGGGATGGACGAGCGGATCACGCTCGCCAAACTCCAGCAGCTAAAACAGCGTGCCATCCAGTGTGGTCGTCTGGAAGAGCTGGAAATTGAAGGTCTGACACTCGAACGTGCGCTGGTTTTCCCAAGCGGGCTTGCCATTCTGATCGCCATTTTCACCGAGCTGAACATTCAGTGTATGACTCTGGCTGGCGGCGCACTGCGCGAAGGTCTGGTCTACGGGATGCTTCACTTGTCGGTTGATCAGGACATCCGCAGCCGTACCTTGCGCAACGTTCAGCGCCGCTTTATCGTTGATACCGATCAGGCGCAGCGAGTCGGGCAACTGGCGTCGTTGTTCGCCGATCAGGTTAGCAAAAGCTGGGATATTGAACCTTTAAGCCGCGATCTGCTGCTAAGTGCGTGTGCGCTGCATGAAATTGGTCTGAGCGTTGAGTACAAGCAAGCACCGTTGCATGCAGCCTGGCTGGTACGTAATCTCGATTTACCGGGCTACACCCCCGCACAGAAAAAGTTGCTGGCTACCCTGCTGCTAAACCAGACCAACACCGTTGACCTCTCCTCTTTACATCAGCAAAACGCCGTACCGCCGCGCGTTGCCGAGCATCTGTGCCGGCTGCTGCGACTGGCCATCCTGTTTGCCAGCCGTCGCCGCGATGATTTACTGCCTGCAATTAACCTGGTGGCGTAAAATGAGAAACTTTCACTGACGCTTCCGGAAAAATGGCTTGAGGATCACCCGCTTGGTGCAGAACTTGTCGAGCAGGAGTGCCAGTGGCAAAGCTATGTGCACTGGGTGCTGGACGTTAAGTAATACAGCGAAACATGCCGGGTGGTGCTGCGCTTACCCGGCCTTCAAAAGTTATCCCTTCTCTTTGGCTTTTGCCAGCATGGCACGAATGTTTGCCACGTTAGCCTGACCTTTATGCATCCGTTCTTCGGCCGTAATCACTTTGCGCTCCTGTTCCCATGTCAGATCGTCCTGCGGTAACTCCAGCAGGAAGCGACTCGGTTCCGGGCGTACCAGCTCGCCATACTGTCGACGTTCTTTACACAGCGTAAAGACAAGCTCTTTACGGGCGCGGGTGATCCCCACGTAGGCGAGGCGGCGCTCTTCATCGACATTATCTTCATCGATGCTGCTCTGATGCGGCAGCAACCCCTCTTCCATGCCCACCAGATAGACATACGGGAACTCCAGCCCTTTCGACGCATGCAGCGTCATCAGCTGAACCTGATCGGCCTCTTCTTCGCTCTCACCGCGCTCCATCATATCGCGCAGCGTAAAACGGGTGACTACCTGGGTCAGGGTCATCGGCTCGTCTATCTCAGAGCCTTCCAGCATTTCGGTCATCCAGCTAAACAGCTGGTTAACGTTTTTCATCCGCATCTCTGCCGCTTTCGGGCTGGCAGAGGTTTCGTATAACCAGGATTCGTAATCAATACCGTGGATCAAATCACGCACCGCCGCCACAGGCTCGCGTTCCGCCAGGCGCTGTACCTCGCCAAGCCAGTGGGTGAAGCGGGTTAAGTTATCATAGCCGCGCCCGGTCAGCGTCTGGCTCAGCCCCATATCAAAGCTGGCGGTGAACAAGCTTTTGTTGCGGGTCATCGCCCATTCACCCAGTTTTTGCAGCGTCGCGGGGCCAATCTCACGTTTCGGCGTATTCACGATGCGCAGAAATGCGCTGTCATCATCCGGGTTGGTGAGGACGCGCAGATACGCCAGCAGGTCTTTGATTTCAGGACGCGAGAAGAACGACGTGCCGCCCGAAATTTTGTACGGGATGCGGTTCTGCATCAGCATCTTTTCAAAGACGCGTGACTGGTGGTTACCGCGATAGAGGATCGCGTAATCCTTGTATTCGGTTTTGTTAACGAAGTGGTGAGCAATGAGTTCACCCGTGACGCGTTCCGCCTCGTGTTCTTCATTGTTGGCGCTGAGCACTTTCAGTTCGGCACCGTAGCCAAGTTCAGAGAACAGACGCTTTTCAAACACGTGCGGGTTATTGGCGATCAGGATATTCGCCGCCTTCAGGATGCGTCCGGACGAACGGTAGTTCTGCTCCAGCTTAATCACCTGCAGCGCCGGGAAATCTTTGCTTAACAACACCAGGTTTTGTGGACGTGCACCGCGCCAGGAGTAGATCGACTGATCGTCATCACCGACCACGGTAAAGCGGGCGCGCTGCCCGACCAGCAACTTCACCAGTTCATACTGGCTGGTGTTGGTGTCCTGGTATTCATCCACCAGCAGATAGCGGATCTTGTTCTGCCAGCGCTCGCGCACTTCTTCATTACGCTGCAGCAGCAGCGTGGGCAGCAGGATCAGATCGTCGAAATCCAGCACGTTGCACGCTTTCATATGCGCATCGTACAGGCCATAGCAATGAGCAAAGATCCTATCCCGTTCACCTTTGGCGCTCGCCGCCGCCTGGGCAGGCGTCATCAGATCGTTTTTCCAGTTGGAGATCGTCGAGATCAATTGTTGCAGCAAGACTTTGTCGTCTTCAATCAACCCTTCGGTGAGCTCTTTAAGCAACGCGACCTGGTCGGTGTCATCAAAGAGCGAAAAGTTGGACTTCATCCCCAACGCCGCATACTCGCGTTTGATGATATCCAGTCCCAGCGTGTGGAACGTGGAGATCATCAGCCCGCGCGCCTCTTTGCGTCCCAGCGTCTGACCGACGCGCTCTTTCATCTCGCGCGCCGCTTTATTGGTAAAGGTGACCGCCGCGATATGGCGTGCCTGATACCCGCAGCCACGGATCAAGTGGGCGATTTTGTTGGTGATCACGCGGGTTTTACCGGAACCTGCCCCTGCCAGCACCAGGCATGGTCCAGTAACGAATTCGACCGCTTGTTGTTGTCCAGGGTTTAAACGCATGGGAATATTGCTCAATCTTCGAACGGGGGATGGATTGTAGCAGAAAGCCGGGCGCAGATTTACCGGCTAATGATAAAGTGAAGAAAACGCGATTAATCCCGAGAGCAGAATTATGGTAAAGACCGCAGCAGCCCTGCACATTCTGGTAAAAGAAGAAAAGCTGGCCCAGGAGATCCTCGCTAAGCTTGAACGTGGCATCAGCTTTGATCATCTGGCAAAGCGTTACTCTAAGTGCCCGTCCGGGCGCAACGGCGGTGATTTAGGGGAGTTTAAGCAGGGGGCGATGGTCGGGCCATTCGATCAGGCGGTCTTTAGCTGTCCGCTCCTGAAGCCCTTCGGCCCGGTTAAAACCAGGTTTGGCTACCATATCATTAAGGTGCTGTATCGCCGCTAACGCGTGGTATATTGCGCCCCGATTTATCTCAACCCATTCAAGGCACGATCATGGCAAAAACAGCAGCAGCAGTGCATATCCTTGTTAAAGAAGAGAAACTGGCTTTAGATCTTCTGGAACAGATTAAAAACGGTGCCGACTTCGGCAAGCTGGCGAAGAAGCACTCCATTTGCCCGTCAGGCAAACGCGGCGGTGACTTAGGTGAATTCCGTCAGGGTCAGATGGTTCCGGCGTTTGATAAAGTCGTGTTCTCTTGCCCAGTGCTGGAGCCAACTGGCCCACTGCACACGCAGTTTGGTTACCACATTATTAAGGTTCTGTACCGCAAATAAAAAAACCGGGTGACGGCTGCGCCTTACCCGGCCTACATCTTACGGTTTTGTAGGTCGGGTAAGCGAAGCGCCACCCGACAAGGTTGTTAACCCGCTACTGCAATACGCTTCATGTCGGTCATGTAGCCACGCAATTTCTGGCCTACTTTCTCGATTTCGTGACCGCGAATCGCTTCATTCACATCGCGCAGCTGCGCGTTATCTACTGCACCTTCGGCAATGGCTTTGCCCAGATCACCCGCCTGCAGGGTGGTCATGAACTCTTTCAGCAGCGGTACGCAAGCGTAAGAGAACAGGTAGTTACCGTACTCAGCGGTATCAGAGATAACCACGTTCATTTCGTACAGACGCTTACGGGCGATGGTGTTCGCAATCAGCGGCAGTTCGTGCAGTGATTCGTAGTAAGCAGACTCTTCAATGATGCCGGAATCCACCATCGTTTCGAACGCCAGTTCGACGCCCGCTTTCACCATTGCGATCATCAGTACGCCTTTATCGAAGTACTCCTGCTCGCTGATTTTACCGTCAAACTGTGGTGCGGTTTCGAACGCGGTTTTACCGGTCTCTTCACGCCAGGTCAGCAGTTTCTTATCGTCGTTCGCCCAGTCAGCCATCATGCCGGAAGAGAACGCACCGGAGATGATGTCATCCATATGTTTCTGGAACAGCGGAGCCATGATGGTTTTCAGCTGTTCGGACAGCGCATAAGCACGCAGTTTCGCCGGGTTGGACAGGCGATCCATCATCAGCGTGATACCGCCCTGCTTCAGCGCTTCAGTGATGGTTTCCCAGCCGAACTGAATCAGTTTTTCGGCGTATGCCGGGTCGGTACCTTCTTCCACCAGCTTGTCGAAGCACAGCAGAGAACCGGCCTGCAGCATCCCGCACAGAATAGTCTGCTCGCCCATCAGGTCAGATTTCACTTCTGCAACGAAGGAAGATTCCAGAACGCCCGCACGGTGTCCGCCAGTTGCCGCTGCCCATGCTTTAGCAATCGCCATACCTTCGCCTTTCGGATCGTTTTCCGGGTGAACCGCGATAAGCGTTGGAACGCCGAAGCCACGTTTGTACTCTTCACGCACTTCCGTACCTGGACATTTTGGTGCAACCATCACAACGGTGATGTCTTTACGGATCTGCTCGCCCACTTCAACAATGTTGAAGCCGTGGGAGTAACCCAGTGCCGCACCATCTTTCATCAGCGGCTGCACGGAACGTACAACATCAGAGTGCTGTTTGTCTGGCGTCAGGTTAACCACCAGATCCGCCTGCGGGATCAGCTCTTCGTAAGAACCCACTTTGAAGCCGTTTTCGGTCGCTTTGCGCCAGGAAGCACGCTTCTCAGCAATGGCTTCTTTACGCAGGGCGTAGGCGATATCCAGACCAGAGTCACGCATGTTCAGACCCTGGTTGAGGCCCTGTGCGCCACAGCCGACGATGACCACTTTTTTACCCTGAAGGTAGCTCGCGCCATCAGCAAATTCGTCGCGCGCCATAAAGCGGCATTTGCCCAGCTGCGCCAGCTGCTGGCGCAAGTTCAGTGTATTAAAGTAGTTAGCCATGTTGGACTCCGTGATGTTGTGTTGTGGTGCTTATTGTTCGGTTCGCCGTTCAGCGAGAATGTACCCACATTACAACAGGAAATTTATTGCGGAAATTGATATATTCACAACGTCACGTTGCAATATCTGCAATGTAAAAAGGGGGAGTGGAATCGGTGGATTTACGCGATCTGAAAATGTTCCTGCATCTGGCGGAAAGCCGTCATTTTGGCCGCAGCGCACGCGCGATGCACGTCAGCCCCTCCACGCTTTCGCGCCAGATCCAGCGTCTTGAGGAAGACCTCGGCCAGCCGCTGTTTGTGCGCGATAACCGTACCGTCACCCTCACGGAAGCCGGGGAAGAGCTGCGCGTTTTTGCCCAGCAAACGCTGTTGCAGTATCAGCAACTGCGCCACACCATCGACCAGCAAGGACCGTCGCTGTCCGGCGAGCTGCATATTTTCTGTTCCGTCACCGCCGCCTATAGCCACCTTCCGCCTATCCTCGACCGCTTCCGCGCCGAACATCCGTCGGTAGAGATTAAACTCACCACCGGTGATGCCGCCGACGCGATGGAAAAAGTGGTGACGGGTGAAGCGGATCTCGCCATCGCAGGGAAACCAGAAACATTGCCGGGTGCGGTGGCTTTCTCAATGCTGGAAAATCTGGCCGTGGTGCTGATTGCCCCGGCACTGCCCTGCCCGGTGCGTAACCAGGTATCGGTGGAAAAGCCCGACTGGTCAACGGTACCGTTTATCATGGCCGATCAGGGGCCAGTACGCCGCCGCATTGAGCTGTGGTTCCGCCGCCAGAAGATCAGCAACCCGTCAATTTACGCGACAGTTGGCGGCCATGAGGCGATGGTGTCAATGGTGGCCCTGGGCTGTGGCGTGGCATTGCTGCCAGAAGTGGTGCTGGAAAACAGCCCGGAACCGGTGCGCAACCGCGTGATGATTTTAGAACGCAGCGATGAAAAAACACCGTTCGAGCTTGGCGTGTGCGCACAAAAAAAGCGGCTGCATGAGCCGCTTATTGACGCGTTCTGGCAGATTTTGCCGAACCACTAGCCTGCCAGGAAGAACCGGAACGCCGGGTTATGGGTTTCGTCATGGCACTCATAGCCCAGCTCGTTCAGCCGCGTTTCGAAATCAGGTTCATGCTCGCCCAGTTCGAACGCCGCCAGCACGCGACCATAGTCGGTGCCGTGGCTGCGATAGTGGAACAGGGTAATGTTCCAGTAGGTGCCCAGCGTATGCAGGAACTTCAGCAACGCACCAGGTGATTCCGGGAACTCGAAGCTGAACAGACGCTCCTGGAGTGGCTTCGACGGACGCCCCCCCACCATGTAACGCACGTGCAGCTTCGCCATTTCGTCGTCGGAAAGATCCACCACGCTGTAGCCGCCTTCGTGCAACAGGTTAAGGATCTCTTTGCGCTCTTCCAGCCCACGGCTCAGGCGCACACCGACAAAAATGCAGGCATCTTTGGCATCGGCAAAACGGTAGTTGAACTCTGTCACCGAACGACCACCCAGCAACTGGCAGAACTTCAGGAAACTGCCCTTCTCTTCCGGAATAGTTACCGCCAGTAACGCTTCACGTTGTTCACCCAGCTCGCAGCGTTCGGACACGTAGCGCAGGCCGTGGAAGTTCACGTTGGCACCAGAAAGTACATGTGCCAGACGCTCGCCGCGAATGTTGTGCTGCGCGATATACTTTTTCATTCCCGCCAGCGCCAGCGCGCCGGAAGGTTCCGCCACCGCGCGAACATCTTCGAACAGATCTTTCATCGCCGCACAGATAGCATCGCTATCAACGGTGATAATGTCGTCGAGATATTCCTGACACAAACGGAAGGTTTCATCGCCAATACGTTTGACCGCTACGCCCTCGGCAAACAGCCCGACGCGCGGTAAGTCCACCGGATGACCCGCATCCAGCGCTGCTTTCAGACAGGCAGAGTCTTCTGCTTCAACAGCAATGACTTTGATTTGCGGCATCAACTGTTTGATCAGCACCGCCACGCCTGCCGCGAGGCCACCACCGCCAACCGGCACAAAGACACGGTCGAGATGCGCATCCTGTTGCAGCAGCTCCAGCGCCAGTGTGCCTTGTCCGGCAATCACCATCGGATGATCGAACGGCGGCACCCAGGTGAACCCCTGCTGCTGCGCCAGCTCAATCGCTTTGGCTTTCGCTTCGTCAAAATTGGCACCGTGGAGCAACACTTCGCCACCGAAACCGCGTACCGCATCGACTTTGATATCTGCGGTTGCAACGGGCATTACGATCAGCGCTTTCAGCCCCAGACGTGCAGACGAGAACGCAACGCCCTGCGCGTGGTTGCCCGCAGAAGCCGTGATCACGCCACGTGCTTTTTGTTCATCGGTTAACCCGGCCATCATCGCGTAGGCACCACGCAGCTTGAAGCTGTGTACCGGCTGCCGGTCTTCACGCTTCACCAGGATCACGTTGTCGAGGCGCGAGGAGAGTTTTTCCATTTTCTGCAGTGGCGTAACCTGCACGGCTTCATAGACCGGCGCACGTAGCACCGCTCTGAGGTATTCCGCCCCCTCAGGGGCGGCGGATAAGGGTTGTGACTCAGCCATCATTAACCCCCAAGTTTCGATTTATCGCGCACCGCGCCTTTATCTGCACTGGTGGCAAGGCTCGCATAAGCACGCAGAGCGAAGGAAACTTCGCGCTGGCGATCTTTTGGCGTCCACGCTTTGTCGCCGCGCGCTTCTTGCGCTTCACGGCGGGCGGCAATGTCCTGGTCACTCAGCTTCAGCTGGATACCACGGTTCGGAATGTCGATTTCAATCAGATCGCCATCTTCGATGATTGCGATGTTGCCGCCGCTTGCCGCTTCCGGTGAAACGTGGCCGATGGATAATCCAGATGTACCGCCAGAGAAACGACCATCTGTGATCAACGCACAAGCTTTACCGAGACCCATCGATTTCAGGAAGGTCGTTGGGTAGAGCATCTCCTGCATCCCTGGCCCGCCTTTTGGCCCTTCGTAGCGGATCACAACTACATCGCCTTCCACCACTTTGCCACCGAGAATGGCTTCTACCGCATCGTCCTGGCTTTCGTACACTTTAGCCGGGCCGGTGAATTTCAGGATGCTGTCGTCCACACCTGCGGTTTTAACGATACAGCCATTTTCCGCGAAGTTACCGTACAGAACAGCCAGACCACCGTCTTTGCTGTAAGCGTGTTCCAGAGAACGGATACAGCCTTCGGCGCGATCGTCATCCAGGGTATCCCAGCGACAATCCTGTGAGAAAGCCTGAGTGGTGCGAATACCTGCCGGGCCTGCGCGGAACATGTTTTTGACCGCTTCGTCTTTGGTCAGCATCACGTCGTATTTGTCCAGAGACTGCGGTAACGTCAGACCGAGAACGTTCTTCACATCACGGTTCAGCAGACCGGCCCTGTCCAGCTCGCCGAGAATACCGATAACGCCACCGGCGCGGTGTACATCTTCCATGTGGTACTTCTGAGTACTCGGTGCGACTTTACACAGCTGTGGCACTTTACGGGACAACTTGTCGATATCACTCATGGTGAAGTCAATTTCCGCTTCCTGGGCTGCAGCCAGCAGGTGCAGAACGGTGTTGGTGGAGCCACCCATCGCGATGTCCAGGGTCATGGCATTTTCAAACGCGGCTTTACTGGCAATGTTACGCGGCAGCGCGCTTGCATCGTCCTGCTCGTAGTAACGTTTGGTCAGCTCAACGATACGTTTACCGGCGTTGAGGAACAGCTGTTTACGATCGGCATGCGTCGCCAGCAGCGAGCCGTTACCCGGTTGAGACAGGCCCAGCGCTTCGGTCAGGCAGTTCATGGAGTTCGCAGTGAACATTCCGGAACAGGAACCGCAGGTCGGACACGCGGAGCGTTCCACCTGATTGCTCTGCTCGTCGGAGACTTTCGGATCGGCCCCCTGAATCATCGCATCGACCAGGTCGAGCTTGATGATTTTGTCGGAAAGCTTGGTTTTACCTGCTTCCATCGGGCCGCCGGAAACGAAGATCACCGGAATGTTCAGACGCAGGGAAGCCATCAGCATCCCCGGGGTAATTTTGTCGCAGTTGGAGATACAGACCATTGCATCAGCGCAGTGGGCGTTCACCATGTACTCCACCGAGTCAGCGATCAGCTCGCGCGACGGCAGTGAATAGAGCATGCCCCCGTGTCCCATCGCGATACCATCATCCACCGCAATGGTGTTGAACTCTTTCGCCACACCGCCAGAGGCTTCAATCTGCTCGGCAACCAGTTTACCGAGATCGCGCAGGTGTACGTGGCCCGGCACAAACTGGGTAAAGGAGTTAACCACCGCGATAATTGGCTTGCCAAAATCGGCGTCGGTCATCCCGGTGGCGCGCCACAGCGCGCGGGCCCCCGCCATGTTACGGCCGTGGGTGGTGGTGGCGGAACGATACTTAGGCATGCTTTATTTACTCCCGTCTGACTATTTAACTGGGGCGGTGCGTGCCACCCCATATTTATACTTATTGATTAACCTGATCCAACCAGCCGTATTTATCTTCCGTTTCACCGGTGAAGAGGCCAAAGAATGCCTGCTGAATACGTTTAGTTACCGGGCCACAGCGGCCTTCGCCTACCTGAATACCGTCTACGCTACGCACCGGTGTGATCTCAGCGGCGGTACCGGACATGAATACTTCGTCGGCCAGATACAGGGATTCACGAGACAGCACCTGCTCACGCACTTCGATACCCAGATCTTTCGCCAGCTTAATGATGGCATCACGGGTAATACCCGGCAGCGCGGAAGAGGTGAATGGCGGAGTGAACAGAATGCCATCTTTCACTTCAAACAGGTTTTCGCCTGCGCCTTCAGAGATATAGCCATTCACATCCAGCGCGATACCTTCCTGGTAGCCATGACGGCGTGCTTCGCTGCCGACCAGCAGTGAGGAGAGGTAGTTACCGCCCGCTTTAGCCGCCGTCGGAATGGTGTTAGGTGCCGCACGGTTCCAGGAAGAAACCATTGCATCGATCCCCTGATCCAGTGCTTCCGCACCCAGGTACGCACCCCACGGGAACGCAGCAATGATCACATCGGTGGTATAACCGGCTGGCGGGTTAACACCCATCCCCACATCACCCACGAACACCAGTGGGCGAATGTAGGCACTTTTCAGGTTGTTCTTACGCAGCACTTCGCGGCAAGCTTCCATCAGTTCATCAACGCTCTGAGAAACCGGGAAACGATAGATTTTGGCTGAATCACGCAGGCGCTGCATATGTTCGCGATGACGGAACACCACTGGCCCTTTGTGGGAATCGTAGCAACGGATACCTTCAAACACTGACGTACCATAGTGAAGCGCGTGGGACATCACGTGAACTTTCGCGTCCTCCCAACGAACCATCTCACCATTGAACCAAATGTAATCCGCTTTTTTCGTCGTCATTTTCTCTTCCTGCCGCGCTTAAGCACGGATTTGTTGTGATGTGGTTGTGCTTTGGCAGATAGCGACATGGGCAACATCTACCAGTTTATTTAACTGACTAAACAGTAAGTCGACCGACCGCGGACTGGCAACGGTTAATTCGATATTGATGTTCCGGGCGTCAGTGGCCGTTTCCATATTCATAGAGCAAATTTGAAAACCACGATGACGAACCACACGCAAAACACGTTCTAACGTTTCGGGATTGAAGCGAGCCTGCACGGCGACCTGATGTTGCATCATGATAATTTCTCCAGCATTTGTGAGTTACTGGCACCTGGCGGTACCAACGGCCAGACGTTCTCAAGCTCGTCGATTGAGACATGAAGCAGGTACGGCCCTTCGCTTGACAGCATGGTGTCGAGTGCCGCTTCAACCTGGTCTTTACGGGTGATGTGCTGGCCAGGGATGCCAAAGGCGCTGGCCAGAGTGAGGAAATCGGGGTTATCGGTCAGGGTGGTTTCGCTGTAACGCTCCTGGAAGAACAGCTGTTGCCACTGGCGAACCATCCCTAAACGCTGGTTATCGAGCAATACGATTTTCAGCGGTAACTGCTTACGCTTAACGGTGCCCAACTCCTGAACGTTCATCATGAAGGAGCCGTCACCGGAGATACAGATAACCGTATCGTTCGGGCGGGCAACCTGCGCCCCCACCGCTGCGGGCAGACCGAAGCCCATTGTCCCTAACCCGCTGGAGGTGATGAAGTTTTCCGGACGGGTGTAAGTCATATGCTGTGCAGACCACATCTGATGCTGACCGACATCGGTCGTCACCACACTGTCTGTTGGTTTACGGTCGGACAACTGTTTTAACAGCAGAGGGGCATAGATTGCTTCGCCAGGGTGATCGTAACGCCAGGCGTGTTCAGCACGCATATCTGCCGTGTGTTGACGCCATTCATTGATGTTCAACGGCTGCTGTAAAGCCGGCAACAATGCGTTGAGATCGCCCTGAAGTGCCACATGCACCTGACGCAGCTTATTCATTTCAGCAGGGTCGATGTCCATGTGGATGACTTTGGCATTCGGTGCGAAGGTATTCAGCTTACCCGTTACGCGGTCATCGAAACGCGCGCCTACCGCGATGAGCAAATCACATTCCTGCACCGCCAGGTTTGCCGCTTTGGTGCCGTGCATCCCCAGCATGCCCAGATAGTATGGGTAGTCAGCCTCAACCGCACCCAGACCTTTCAATGTGCAAGTGGCTGGCATTTGGGTTGCTGCGATAAATTCGCGCAGGGCCGGAACTGCCTGAGCCATACCCACGCCACCACCGACATACAGCATTGGTTGTTTCGCCTGAGCCAGCATCTGGCGCGCCTCTTCCACTTCTTCATGTGGGAAAGCATCATCATTTTCTACAGTGGAGAAGTGTGGATCCAGATCGCCAGAGGCAACCTGAATGTCTTTCGGGATATCAACCAGAACCGGGCCAGGGCGGCCAGAGTTGGCCACTTCAAACGCTTCTGCCATCACGCGCGGCAGCTCTTCCAGGGACTGAACAAGGAAGCTATGTTTGGTGCAGGCCAGCGACAAACCGAGTACATCTACCTCCTGGAAGGCATCGGTACCGATGAACGAGGAAGCCACCTGGCCGGTGATCGCCACCACAGGAACAGAATCAAGCAGTGCATCCGCCAGACCGGTGATCAGGTTGGTTGCGCCCGGGCCTGATGTTGCCATGCAGACGCCTGTTTTACCGGTAGCACGCGCATAGCCAATAGCGGCCATCGCTGCACCCTGCTCGTGTCGGCACAACAGGTGTTCCACGCCGCCGTCATACAATGCATCGTAAATCGGCATAATTGCGCCCCCCGGATAACCGAAGACAGTCTCGACTCCCTGTGCACGCAACGCATGTACTACCCACTGTGCCCCATTCATAGTTAGTTCCCCGTCATAAATCGTGAGAAACAGAATTTTATGCTAGTCGTCATTCTCTGCTCCTCGTTTACGTTTTTTAGTCATAAAAAAACCCCCGGACCTTTCGGTGCGGGGGTCTTAGTTCGTTAAGGCTTGATTTTTAAGCCTTTCCTCGTCCAAGTGCAGCCCCGCACGGTGGGATAATAATCACCACCACGCTAATCACGACCAGGCTAATCACTCGTAGAAGGGCTGTCATTTTCAGTTCTTTTTTCATCTTGTTCGAAGGAATGCCTAAAGAGTTATCACAGTTTTAAAATCAAACACAAGATTTATTTATGGCTGATTTTGTTAACCCGCAAACAGAATTTCTAAAAACCTTTGTTTTATATGAATAAATTAGAAAATGAATATTTTTCATTTTTTGGGTTATCTGTCCCTCGCCAAAACGGTGAATATTCAATCGCTGCGAGGAGGGTTCCATTTCCCTGAAACAATTACAACTTGCAGCGAAAAAGCAGGAACATGCGCCGTAAATAAGCAAATTAACGATAAAAGTGAAAAGCCTCCACTGGCATAGTTACGCCAGAAGGAGGTATTTATGTCACTGTCGGTTGTTTATACCCGAGCCGCTATTGGAGTGAAGGCCCCACTCATTTCTGTTGAGGTTCATTTGAGTAATGGGCTGCCCGGGCTGACGCTCGTCGGCTTACCAGAAACCACGGTTAAAGAGGCCAGAGATCGGGTACGTAGCGCGATTATCAATAGTGGTTATACCTTTCCCGCAAAGAAGATCACGATCAATCTCGCCCCTGCTGATCTGCCCAAAGAGGGAGGGCGATATGATTTACCTATCGCTATTGCGCTTCTCGCAGCCTCTGAGCAGCTTAATACGACAAGGCTAAGCTCGTATGAGTTCATCGGTGAACTGGCGCTTACAGGCTCGCTCAGAGGCGTTCCTGGTGCTATCTCCGGGGCTCTGGAAGCCATACAAGCCGGTCGACAAATTATTGTGGCGAATGAGAATGCTTCAGAAGTGAGCCTTATTGCAGAGAAAGGATGCCTGATAGCCGGGCATTTGCAGGAGGTATGCGCGTATCTGGAAGGTCGCCATGAACTGGCCGAACCGGAAGAGAGTGACGATATCCTGCCGGATGCGCCTGAAGATCTTAGCGATATCATGGGCCAGGAGCAGGGAAAGCGAGCATTAGAGATCACCGCCGCAGGCGGGCATAATCTTTTGCTGATAGGCCCTCCCGGTACGGGTAAGACCATGCTGGCCAGTCGGTTGAGCGGCTTGCTTCCTCCCCTTGATAACCACGAGGCACTCGAAAGTGCCGCAATCTTTAGCCTGGTAAGTTCAACATCACTGCAAAAACAGTGGCGACGTCGCCCGTTTCGTTCCCCGCACCATAGCGCCTCTCTTGCCGCGATGGTCGGTGGCGGGTCTATCCCCGCGCCTGGTGAAATTTCATTGGCGCATAACGGTATTCTGTTTCTGGATGAGCTGCCTGAGTTTGAACGCCGCGTCCTGGATGCGCTGCGAGAACCCATCGAATCAGGTGAGATTCATATCTCACGCACACGCGCTAAAATCAGCTATCCCGCGCAGTTTCAACTTGTTGCCGCAATGAACCCTAGTCCTACGGGACATTACCAGGGCAACCATAACCGCTGTACGCCTGAACAGACGCTTCGCTATTTGGGCAAATTATCCGGCCCTTTTCTCGATCGATTTGATTTATCGCTGGAGATCCCACTGCCGCCGCCAGGCCTGCTTCGGCAGACAAACATGAAAGGAGAAAGTACGGTAAAAGTACGCGACAGAGTTATTGCCGCTCAGGCACGGCAGCATGCGCGTCAGAACAGACTGAATGCACGGCTGGACAACACCGGAATTCGTCAGTATTGCCCTCTGTCGCCTGAGGATGCAGTCTGGCTGGAGGAAACACTGTCGCGGTTTGGTCTTTCCATCCGGGCATGGCAACGTTTATTGAAAGTGGCCCGAACCATTGCCGACATCGAAGGTGACCCTGACATTGAAAGGCGACACCTGCAGGAGGCGTTAAGCTATCGCGCGATCGATCGCTTGTTGTTACATCTGCAAAAGATGCTGGCGTAAAAAAGGGGCCGTAGCCCCTTTTCACATCAGATTAGTCTTCAGACTCGGTGTAGTCTTCAGCACCTTCCATCTGCGGCTTACCGCCTGACAGCGTATGGAAACGCTTTGGACGCTTAATGCGAGCCATATACTTGATCCATACACGTTCTACTTCAGACTGCGGTTCACGCTCACCCCGGCAAACAGCAACGAACTGTTTTTCGTCTTCGGTTACTGGTTCACGCTTACCCAGATCCAGCTCGTTGAAGGCATAACCATGACGCTCAAGTAACTGCGCCTCTTTGATGGTGAAATCGCCGTGACGAGAGAACCCGCGTGGATAATTTTTATTGTCGAAAAAACGATTAGTCGTCGTAAAGCTTTCCGCCATCCTACACGCTCCTAATTCTTTGGCCGAGCTATTTATGGCGCGGAGTATTAGTTACGCTTGACAGAGTGTAAAACAAAACATTTAAATCATAACGACAAATAATTTTGTGGAGAAAGATGTGGATACGGAATTGCTAAAAACTTTCCTTGAAGTGAGCAGAACGCGCCACTTTGGGCGAGCAGCTGAAGCCCTCTACCTGACGCAGTCAGCGGTCAGTTTTCGTATTCGACAGCTGGAAAATCAACTGGGTGTAAATCTTTTTACCCGTCACCGCAACAACATCCGCTTAACGCCAGCCGGTGAAAAACTTCTCCCGTATGCAGAAACGTTGATGAACACCTGGCAGGCGGCTCGTAAAGAGGTTGCACATACCTCAAGGCACAATGAGTTCTCTATTGGTGCCAGCGCCTCCCTGTGGGAATGCATGCTGAGTCAGTGGCTTACCCGGTTGTACCACTCTCATAGCCATCTGCAATTTGAGGCCAGAATTGCGCAACGCCAGTCGCTTGTTAAGCAACTTCATGAGCGTCAGCTTGATCTTCTAATCACGACCGAAGCCCCCAAGATGGACGAATTTAGCAGCCAGATTGTTGGGCAATTTGGCCTGGCGCTTTATGCTTCTGAGCCTTCTATGATGAAGGCAGATCTCAGTTATTTGCGTCTGGAATGGGGCCCGGATTTTCAACAACATGAAGCAGGATTAATTGCCAGCGACGATGTTCCGCAGCTCACCACAAGCTCTGCAGAGATCGCCTGTCAGCAACTTGCTTTGCTGAAGAGTTGTACCTGGTTACCTACCCGCTGGGCAGACAACAAAGCTGGACTGCATGCTGTCACAGATTCCACAACGCTTTCCAGGCCGCTATATGCGATCTGGCTGCAAAACAGTGACAAACAATCACAGATAAAAGATCTGCTAAAAATCAACATAATGGATTAATGCATAAGCCTGCAGGGATGCAGGCAGCACATTCAGAAGGCGGGTTTTCGCTGTTTTACAGGCAAAAAAAATCCTTTGCCTAAGCAAAGGATTATATATGGCAGGGGCGGAGAGACTCGAACTCGCGACACCCGGTTTTGGAGACCGGTGCTCTACCAACTGAGCTACGCCCCTAAATTTTCTTGCCATTAAGCCTGCCAGGAAAGGCAGGCTTAATGTCTTAATAAGTGGCGGAACGGACGGGACTCGAACCCGCGACCCCCTGCGTGACAGGCAGGTATTCTAACCGACTGAACTACCGCTCCACCGAAGACTGCTGTAACCACCGGATTTATGCACCGGCTTACTACTTAATTTGATGCCTGGCAGTTCCCTACTCTCACATGGGGAGACCCCACACTACCATCGGCGCTACGGCGTTTCACTTCTGAGTTCGGCATGGGGTCAGGTGGGACCACCGCGCTAAAGCCGCCAGGCAAATTCTGTTAAATCTGTATCAAAGCTGAAAATATTCTGTCTCTTCGCCGAAACAGCTTCGGCGTTGTAAGGTTAAGCCTCACGGTTCATTAGTATCGGTTAGCTCAACGTATCGCTACGCTTACACACCCGACCTATCAACGTCGTCGTCTTCAACGTTCCTTCAGGAGACTTAAAGTCTCAGGGAGAACTCATCTCGGGGCAAGTTTCGTGCTTAGATGCTTTCAGCACTTATCTCTTCCGCATTTAGCTACCGGGCAATGCCATTGGCATGACAACCCGAACACCAGTGATGCGTCCACTCCGGTCCTCTCGTACTAGGAGCAGCCCCCCTCAATTCTCCAGCGCCCACGGCAGATAGGGACCGAACTGTCTCACGACGTTCTAAACCCAGCTCGCGTACCACTTTAAATGGCGAACAGCCATACCCTTGGGACCTACTTCAGCCCCAGGATGTGATGAGCCGACATCGAGGTGCCAAACACCGCCGTCGATATGAACTCTTGGGCGGTATCAGCCTGTTATCCCCGGAGTACCTTTTATCCGTTGAGCGATGGCCCTTCCATTCAGAACCACCGGATCACTATGACCTGCTTTCGCACCTGCTCGAGCCGTCACTCTCGCAGTCAAGCTAGCTTATGCCATTGCACTAACCTCCTGATGTCCGACCAGGATTAGCTAACCTTCGTGCTCCTCCGTTACTCTTTGGGAGGAGACCGCCCCAGTCAAACTACCCACCAGACACTGTCCGCAACCCGGATTACGGGTCTACGTTAGAACACCAGCCATTAAAGGGTGGTATTTCAAGGTCGGCTCCACGCAGACTGGCGTCCACGCTTCAAAGCCTCCCACCTATCCTACACATCAAGGACCAGTGTTCAGTGTCAAGCTATAGTAAAGGTTCACGGGGTCTTTCCGTCTTGCCGCGGGTACACTGCATCTTC
This sequence comes from Enterobacter sp. RHBSTW-00901, assembly GCF_014103115.1. Taxonomy (NCBI): domain Bacteria; kingdom Pseudomonadati; phylum Pseudomonadota; class Gammaproteobacteria; order Enterobacterales; family Enterobacteriaceae; genus Enterobacter; species Enterobacter sp. RHBSTW-00901. Next base: position 2,994,880 of record NZ_JABXPB010000001.1, on the reverse strand, counting down.
ACAGCGAGTTCAATTTCACTGAGTCTCGGGTGGAGACAGCCTGGCCATCATTACGCCATTCGTGCAGGTCGGAACTTACCCGACAAGGAATTTCGCTACCTTAGGACCGTTATAGTTACGGCCGCCGTTTACCGGGGCTTCGATCAAGAGCTTCGCGTTGCCGCTAACCCCATCAATTAACCTTCCGGCACCGGGCAGGCGTCACACCGTATACGTCCACTTTCGTGTTTGCACAGTGCTGTGTTTTTAATAAACAGTTGCAGCCAGCTGGTATCTTCGACTGATTTCAGCTCCACCCGCAGGGGCTTCACCTACATATCAGCGTGCCTTCTCCCGAAGTTACGGCACCATTTTGCCTAGTTCCTTCACCCGAGTTCTCTCAAGCGCCTTGGTATTCTCTACCTGACCACCTGTGTCGGTTTGGGGTACGATTTGATGTTACCTGATGCTTAGAGGCTTTTCCTGGAAGCAGGGCATTTGTTACTTCAGCACCGTAGTGCCTCGTCATCACACCTCAGCGTTAAAAAACGACCGGATTTACCTAATCGTTCCGCCTACATGCTTAAACCGGGACAACCGTCGCCCGGCTAACATAGCCTTCTCCGTCCCCCCTTCGCAGTAACACCAAGTACAGGAATATTAACCTGTTTCCCATCGACTACGCCTTTCGGCCTCGCCTTAGGGGTCGACTCACCCTGCCCCGATTAACGTTGGACAGGAACCCTTGGTCTTCCGGCGAGCGGGCTTTTCACCCGCTTTATCGTTACTTATGTCAGCATTCGCACTTCTGATACCTCCAGCATGCCTCACAGCACACCTTCAACGGCTTACAGAACGCTCCCCTACCCAACAACGCATAAGCGTCGCTGCCGCAGCTTCGGTGCATGGTTTAGCCCCGTTACATCTTCCGCGCAGGCCGACTCGACCAGTGAGCTATTACGCTTTCTTTAAATGATGGCTGCTTCTAAGCCAACATCCTGGCTGTCTGTGCCTTCCCACATCGTTTCCCACTTAACCATGACTTTGGGACCTTAGCTGGCGGTCTGGGTTGTTTCCCTCTTCACGACGGACGTTAGCACCCGCCGTGTGTCTCCCGTGATAACATTCTTCGGTATTCGTAGTTTGCATCGGGTTGGTAAGCCGGGATGGCCCCCTAGCCGAAACAGTGCTCTACCCCCGAAGATGAGTTCACGAGGCGCTACCTAAATAGCTTTCGGGGAGAACCAGCTATCTCCCGGTTTGATTGGCCTTTCACCCCCAGCCACAAGTCATCCGCTAATTTTTCAACATTAGTCGGTTCGGTCCTCCAGTTAGTGTTACCCAACCTTCAACCTGCCCATGGCTAGATCACCGGGTTTCGGGTCTATACCCTGCAACTTAACGCCCAGTTAAGACTCGGTTTCCCTTCGGCTCCCCTATACGGTTAACCTTGCTACAGAATATAAGTCGCTGACCCATTATACAAAAGGTACGCAGTCACACCACGAAGGTGCTCCCACTGCTTGTACGTACACGGTTTCAGGTTCTTTTTCACTCCCCTCGCCGGGGTTCTTTTCGCCTTTCCCTCACGGTACTGGTTCACTATCGGTCAGTCAGGAGTATTTAGCCTTGGAGGATGGTCCCCCCATATTCAGACAGGATACCACGTGTCCCGCCCTACTCTTCGAGTTCACAACCTGTGCATTTTCGTGTACGGGGCTGTCACCCTGTATCGCCGGACTTTCCAGACCGTTCCACTAACACACAAGCTGATTCAGACTCTGGGCTGCTCCCCGTTCGCTCGCCGCTACTGGGGGAATCTCGGTTGATTTCTTTTCCTCGGGGTACTTAGATGTTTCAGTTCCCCCGGTTCGCCTCGTTAACCTATGTATTCAGTTAACGATAGTGTGACGAATCACACTGGGTTTCCCCATTCGGACATCGCCGGGTCAAAGGTTCATATCACCTCGCCGGCGCTTTTCGCAGATTAGCACGTCCTTCATCGCCTCTGACTGCCAGGGCATCCACCGTGTACGCTTAGTCGCTTAACCTCACAACCCGAAGATGTTTCTTTCGATTCATCACCGACTTGCGAAAATTTGAGAGACTCGAACACACCATTTAAGATGTGTCGTTTCAATTTTCAGCTTGATCCAGATTTTTAAAGAGCAAAACTTCGCAGTGCACCTTTTCAGGTTCACTCTGAAGTTTTCTTGTGTTCGCAGTAAAAGATGGTGGAGCTATGCGGGATCGAACCGCAGACCTCCTGCGTGCAAAGCAGGCGCTCTCCCAGCTGAGCTATAGCCCCATCGTTTTGCCAACCTCTGTACCGGTAATTTTTGTTGAGGCAAGGCGTGGTGACACAAAGCATACTTAAGTATGTGAGTTTCGCCGCAACGCAGCATCAGCAAAAATTTGGTAGGCCTGAGTGGACTTGAACCACCGACCTCACCCTTATCAGGGGTGCGCTCTAACCACCTGAGCTACAAGCCTGCAGAGATTTTTACTGCTGTATTTCATCAGACAATCTGTGTGAGCACTGCAAAGGCAGGTTCTTTAAGGTAAGGAGGTGATCCAACCGCAGGTTCCCCTACGGTTACCTTGTTACGACTTCACCCCAGTCATGAATCACAAAGTGGTAAGCGCCCTCCCGAAGGTTAAGCTACCTACTTCTTTTGCAACCCACTCCCATGGTGTGACGGGCGGTGTGTACAAGGCCCGGGAACGTATTCACCGTAGCATTCTGATCTACGATTACTAGCGATTCCGACTTCATGGAGTCGAGTTGCAGACTCCAATCCGGACTACGACGCACTTTATGAGGTCCGCTTGCTCTCGCGAGGTCGCTTCTCTTTGTATGCGCCATTGTAGCACGTGTGTAGCCCTACTCGTAAGGGCCATGATGACTTGACGTCATCCCCACCTTCCTCCAGTTTATCACTGGCAGTCTCCTTTGAGTTCCCGGCCGGACCGCTGGCAACAAAGGATAAGGGTTGCGCTCGTTGCGGGACTTAACCCAACATTTCACAACACGAGCTGACGACAGCCATGCAGCACCTGTCTCAGAGTTCCCGAAGGCACCAAAGCATCTCTGCTAAGTTCTCTGGATGTCAAGAGTAGGTAAGGTTCTTCGCGTTGCATCGAATTAAACCACATGCTCCACCGCTTGTGCGGGCCCCCGTCAATTCATTTGAGTTTTAACCTTGCGGCCGTACTCCCCAGGCGGTCGACTTAACGCGTTAGCTCCGGAAGCCACGCCTCAAGGGCACAACCTCCAAGTCGACATCGTTTACGGCGTGGACTACCAGGGTATCTAATCCTGTTTGCTCCCCACGCTTTCGCACCTGAGCGTCAGTCTTTGTCCAGGGGGCCGCCTTCGCCACCGGTATTCCTCCAGATCTCTACGCATTTCACCGCTACACCTGGAATTCTACCCCCCTCTACAAGACTCTAGCCTGCCAGTTTCGAATGCAGTTCCCAGGTTGAGCCCGGGGATTTCACATCCGACTTGACAGACCGCCTGCGTGCGCTTTACGCCCAGTAATTCCGATTAACGCTTGCACCCTCCGTATTACCGCGGCTGCTGGCACGGAGTTAGCCGGTGCTTCTTCTGCGGGTAACGTCAATTGCTGTGGTTATTAACCACAACACCTTCCTCCCCGCTGAAAGTACTTTACAACCCGAAGGCCTTCTTCATACACGCGGCATGGCTGCATCAGGCTTGCGCCCATTGTGCAATATTCCCCACTGCTGCCTCCCGTAGGAGTCTGGACCGTGTCTCAGTTCCAGTGTGGCTGGTCATCCTCTCAGACCAGCTAGGGATCGTCGCCTAGGTGAGCCGTTACCCCACCTACTAGCTAATCCCATCTGGGCACATCTGATGGCAAGAGGCCCGAAGGTCCCCCTCTTTGGTCTTGCGACGTTATGCGGTATTAGCTACCGTTTCCAGTAGTTATCCCCCTCCATCAGGCAGTTTCCCAGACGTTACTCACCCGTCCGCCGCTCGTCACCCAGGAGCAAGCTCCCTGTGTTACCGCCCGACTTGCATGTGTTAGGCCTGCCGCCAGCGTTCAATCTGAGCCATGATCAAACTCTTCAATTTAAAAGTTTGATGCTCAATGAATTAAACTTCGTAATGAATTACGTGTTCACTCGTTGAGACTTGGTATTCATTTATCGTCCGAGGACGTTAAGAATCCATGTCACTTTGAGTGCCCACACAGATTGTCTGATAAATTGTTAAAGAGCAGTTGCAACGCGGCTTTCAGCTCACCGTTGCGAGGTCACGTATATTACGTTTTCCTCATTCAGAGTCAAGCGATTATTTTCACTTTTCTCTGCTGGCGTTCATCTCTGAACCCCGCCAACCCGGCGGCCTGTAAGCCGTTGTTCCGTGTCAGTGGAGGCGCATTATAGGGAGTTCTCAGACGTTGACAACCCCTCTTTTAAAAAAAACGTTCAACCGTCTCTTTTTTGCTCAAAACCGTGCTACAGCGCCAGTTTTTCGAGCGTTTCAAACCCATAACGGCGTAAAACGGGTAAAAGTTGTTCAGTCTCTTTTGTTATCGCCATACAAAAAGCGATATTCGCATCAGCAGATTTTGCATCTGGCGCTTCATGTTCCAGCAGCCAGGCCGTGCGACGTGCAATAGCGGCACCGGAATCCACCAGGCGCGTACCTTCTGGCAGAACCTTTAACAACTCTTCCTGTAATAGTGGGAAGTGAGTGCAGCCCAGCACTACCGTATCCGGTGGCTCCGGCATACGCAGCCACGGACGAAGGATCCGACGCAGCTCTTCAAGCGATACCGCCTCGCCGTGCAGCTTCGCTTCCGCCATCTCCACCAGTTCCGCCGAACCCAACATCGCAATCTGGCACTCATTAGCAAAACGGTCGATAAGCTCACGCGTATAAGGACGCTTCACTGTGCCACGCGTTGCCAGTAAACCGACGATGCCGTTCGCCGTCAGACGCGCAGCAGGCTTTATCGCGGGGACGACGCCCACAACCGGGAACTGGAATTTTTCACGCAATGCAGGAAGAGAGACCGTACTTGCCGTGTTACAGGCGATGACCGCCAGCGCCAGGGGATAGCGTTTTTGCACAGCGGTGACGATTTCAACCACACGCTCAACAATAAACTCCTCACTTTTTTCCCCATAAGGGAAAGCGACGTTATCGAAGGCGTAAATGTAATGGAGATCCGGCAAAAGATGCCGAATCTCATCATAGACCGAAAGCCCACCGACGCCGGAATCAAACACCAGCACGGTGGGACGCGGATTAGAAGGTGTAGCTGCCAGACAAGGTGTATTCCCGTCCTGCAGTTTGGTAGCCATAAACTGTCTCGTAATCTTTATCGAACAGGTTAGCTATTTTACCACGAACTGTCAGATGTGAGGTGACAGGATATGAAACTGCGACATCCCACAGACTTACACCGCCCATTTTCACGCGTTCTGATGCATAAGTGTTTGGATCAAACGCGACATCATAGCGGGTACCCAGATAACGGTAGGCCAGGTTCCAGTCGAGATCCCACACTTGCCAGTCCAGCTGATACTTAACCTGCTGCTTAGAACGACGAGCCAATACTTCATTCGTTTTGGCATTACGCGGGTCGACATAATCATAGGAAATCTGATGCCCTACCGGGCCAGTATCGAACTGCGCCGTTGCTTCTACGCCTTTAATACGAGCTTCATCAACGTTGTAATAGCGATAAGTATGCGGATCGCTGCTAATCAGGTTATCAATGTCATTACGATAGCCTGTCACGCGCCAGTTTACCGGCCCCGTCAGACCTTCAAAGCCACCTTCCCACTGCTTACTCTCTTCTGGCTTAAGATCCGGGTTGCCGTAACTCGCACTGTGGATCTGGCTCATGGTTGGTGCTTTATAAGCCGTACCGTAAGAACCGATGAGGCGATACCCATCGATGAACTCCCACGCAGCGCTGGTTTGCCATGTTCCGTGGTTGCCAAAGTTGGAGTTATCGTCATTACGCGCCGCCGCTTCCAGCGTCACGCTGTTGAACTGCTGCATTGCTGAAAGGAACACGCCGGTATTACGTTGCTCGTAACCTTTATCCAGGTAACCCGTTCCGGCCTGTGTCTTCTGCTTCTGCCAGTCCAGACCCGCCCCGATGTTGCCGTGACCCACTTCAACGGTGTTCAGCCACTGGGTGGTGTATTGCTTCACATCATCCGTTGTTGCGGAATCAGCGTAGCGTCCTTTTTTCGGATCATAGTTCTGATCTTTGCTGCGGCCGTAACCCGCCACCAGCTGCGACTTGAAAATGCCCTGGTTGTAACGCAGACCCGTGTCCCAGTTCTGGCTGTAGAGCTGACGAGTATCCGGCCGCCCATCAACCATAAAGCTTGCATCATAGTGATCGTAACCGTCATACGCAGTGCGGTTGTCGTAACCAAAGCCACGGAAGAAACCACTCACACTGTCGGTAATCTGCTGTTCCACAGAGCCGTACAGCGACTTACTCATAAAGCCATCGCGGTCAGGCTGACGTGGCGCATCCAGCGCGGCGATATCAAAACCACGGGTGTAGGTGTAGTTACCCGCCATCGTAACTTTGGTTTTATCAAACACCTGCTGGAAGGAGCCATCATAGGTTTGGTAACCCTTAGAACCTACGCCCGCAGAGATTTCTGCCCCCGGCTTATCGCGACCGGTGATGATGTTGATCACGCCGCCAATCGCGTCGGAGCCATATAAGGCCGAACGCGGGCCACGAATGTACTCGATGCGCTGGATCAGCGAGGTCGGAATTTGACTCAGATCGGGAACGTTGCTGATCCCGGCGCTGTTCAGAGGAACACCATCAATCAGCACCAGTACATGGCGGGATTCAGTACCGCGAATAAAGGTAGATGAAGTTGCTCCCAGTCCACCGCTTTGTGCGATATCTACACCCGGCAGGCGCGACATGATTTCAACAACGCTCTTTGCCTGCCAGCGTTCAATATCTTCACGCGTCACAACAGACGTTGGTGCCAGAACGGTATTAACAGGTTGCTCAAAACGGTTTGCAGTCACCACCAGCGAGTCTGAGCTATCCTGCGCCCAGCCCGAAAATGCCGTGACGGACAATGCCGTACACAGCGATACTTTTTTAATCATTGTTAAAGCATCCACAATATAAGAAGGATGCCGCAGGCCTCATCTATAGCACGCGATGATGAAACCAAATGCGACGTGATCCCGGCAGGTCTTCGGGCTAGGTGGCGTGTTGTGGATGAAGACTTCCCGCCCATTTCATCCTTCAGGCTACCTCTGCGTGAGCTACCTGAAGGACTTTGTGTATATAAAGCAGTGTCTACAACTCTCATCCCGCCAGTCTTTACCGCTGCGCGTCAGCTCCAGATTTACACTGGATTCCCTTTTCACTCTCAGGAGACCGGAAACAGAATGCTACAATTAGACACGTATAGATGTCCAGACAGCCATGCGCCATTAAATCTGGACATCCCCTGAACAATGCCTACAATCCCCGCGTAATTCTTTATCACTCAGGACGCATCATGACCCCCGAACACCTCCCGACAGAACAGTACGACGCGCAGCTGGCAGAGAAAGTTGTCCGCCTGCAAAGTATGATGACGCCTTTCAACGCGCCCGTTCCCGAGGTGTTCCGTTCGCCTGTCAGCCATTACCGTATGCGTGCAGAGTTCCGCATCTGGCACGATGGTGACGACCTGTACCACATTATTTTCGATCAGCAGACGAAATCCCGTATCCGCGTGGACAGCTTCCCGGCGGCGAGCGAACTCATTAACCAGCTCATGACGCTGATGATCGACGGCGTGCGCAGCAACCCCGTGCTGCGCCACAAGCTGTTCCAGATTGACTACCTGACCACCCAAAGCAACCAGGCCATTGTCTCTTTGCTCTATCACAAGGCGCTGAACGACGAGTGGCGCGAGCAGGCCGAAGCTCTGCGCGATGTGCTGCGGGCGCAGAACATCAATGTCCATCTGATTGGCCGTGCGACGAAAACCAAAATCATGCTGGATCAGGATTACATCGACGAGCGTCTGCCGGTGGCGGGTAAAGAGATGATTTATCGCCAGGTGGAGAACAGCTTCACCCAGCCGAATGCCGCGATGAACGTGCAAATGCTGGAGTGGGCGCTGAATGCAACGGAAGGCTCAACGGGCGACCTGCTTGAACTGTACTGCGGTAACGGCAACTTCTCGCTGACGCTGGCACGTAACTTCGAGCGTGTTCTGGCCACCGAAATCGCCAAACCGTCTGTCGCCGCCGCACAGTACAACATCGCCGCTAACCATATCGATAATGTACAAATTATCCGTATGGCGGCTGAAGAGTTTACGCAGGCCATGAACGGTGTGCGTGAGTTTAATCGCCTGCAGGGAATCGATCTCAGGAGCTACCAGTGCGAGACAATTTTTGTCGATCCACCGCGCAGTGGCCTGGACAGTGAAACCGAGAAGATGGTGCAGGCGTACCCGCGTATTTTGTACATTTCCTGCAACCCGGAAACCCTGTGCAAGAATCTGGAAACATTAAGCCAGACGCACAAGGTTGAACGTCTGGCGCTGTTCGATCAGTTCCCGTATACGCACCATATGGAGTGCGGTGTGCTGCTTACCGCGAAGTAATGAAGTTCCCGTAGGGCAGGTAAGCGAAGCGCCACCTGCCTACAACACCCCATTCACTTACTCCGGCAGCTCGTGCTTACGGCTACGCATGCGCGAGCCAATCCAGAACACCAGCGCCACAGACAGCACGGCAGGCAGGAAGTTAGAGCCGATATCCGGGTACTCTGCGCGCACCACGGTGCTATACAGCAGCACGCCCAGAATAAAGCAGGCGGCGGCCAGCCCCGGTAACCCCACCGGCATGGTGCGGTTCTGATAACGCTGGTGTAGACAGTAAACCGTCAGAACCAGCGCGATTAGCGGGAAAATCGAGAACGGCACAATCGAGCTGAAAACAGCCGCAAACGTGCCATTAATTGATAAGCCAGCGATCAATGCCAGCAACAACGTACCCTTATCCTGACCTGACTGTTTCATTACTCACCTTCACTCATCGGTTTGATGTGCTAACTTCTCTTGTTCACGGCGATACCAGTAATATGCGCCTTTGGAAATCATCCGCAGTTGCAATACCAGCCGCTCTTCGAGCTGCTTGCGTTGCTCCACGCTCACATCCAGCGCTTCGGCACCCGCACTGAAGACAATTGTCACCATCGCTTCGGCCTGTGCTTCTGTGAATGCACGCGGCATATGGTTTTCGAGTTCAAGATAGTCGGCAAGTTCCGCGATGAAATGCTGAATTTCACGCGCAACAGCGGCACGAAATGCGGCCGACGTCCCGGAACGCTCCCGCAACAGCAGGCGGAACGCGTTGGGGTTATTGCCGATAAATTCCATAAAGGTCGACACGGAGGTGCGGATCACGCTGCCGCCTTTCGCGATACGCTGACGCGCCTGGCGCATTAGCTGACGCAGCATCAGGCCGCTTTCATCCACCATAGTCAGGCCCAGTTCATCCACATCACGGAAATGACGATAGAAGGACGTTGGCGCAATCCCGGCCTCGCGTGCGACTTCACGCAGACTCAAACTGGCAAAACTCCGCTCGGCACTCAGTTGACTGAATGCGGCTTCCACCAGCGAACGCCGGGTTTTCTCTTTTTGTTGTGCTCTTACGCCCATCACGATAGCTGAATCCTTCCAAAGGTCTGATGGCACTATACCAGAGAATAAAATTAATCTGTTTGCCTGGCTTTGTGAATGATTGTTTACGCGCGGTTTGTGCTCCACTGCCCGAAAAAAGCACAACGATAATTGGGTTACTCAGGCAATGATGTTATGATCCTGTTGCTTTTATGTATAAGAACAGGTAAGCCTTACCATGCCACATTCCTACGATTACGACGCAATAGTTATTGGTTCCGGCCCCGGCGGCGAAGGCGCTGCTATGGGACTGGTGAAACAGGGAGCCAGAGTAGCGGTCATTGAGCGCTACCATAACGTTGGCGGCGGTTGCACCCACTGGGGCACCATCCCTTCCAAAGCCCTCCGCCACGCCGTCAGCCGCATTATTGAATTCAACCAGAACCCTCTTTACAGCGACCACTCCCGACTTCTTCGTTCCTCCTTTGCCGACATCCTGAATCACGCGGATACCGTCATTAACCAGCAAACGCGGATGCGTCAGGGGTTTTATGAGCGTAACCACTGCGAAATTTTGCAGGGCAACGCGCACTTTGTAGATGAACACACCCTGGCACTCGAATGCCACGACGGTTCGGTTGAAACCATCACCGCCGAAAAATTTGTGATTGCCTGCGGTTCACGCCCATACCATCCGGCCGACGTGGACTTCTCGCACCCGCGCATCTACGACAGCGACTCCATCCTTAGCCTGCACCACGAACCACGTCATGTGATTATCTATGGCGCGGGCGTAATTGGCTGCGAATATGCGTCGATTTTCCGTGGAATGGAGGTCAAAGTTGATCTCATCAACACCCGTGACCGCCTGCTGGCGTTCCTCGATCAGGAAATGTCAGATTCTCTCTCCTACCACTTCTGGAACAGCGGTGTGGTGATTCGCCACAACGAAGAGTACGAGAAAATCGAAGGCTGCGATGACGGTGTGATCATGCATCTGAAATCCGGTAAGAAGCTGAAGGCGGACTGCCTGCTGTATGCCAATGGCCGTACCGGTAACACGGATTCGCTGGCGCTGGAAAACATCGGACTTGAAACCGACAGCCGTGGTCAGTTGAAGGTCAACAGCATGTACCAGACTGCACTGCCGCATATTTACGCGGTGGGCGACGTGATTGGATACCCAAGCCTGGCGTCAGCGGCTTACGACCAGGGGCGCATTGCGGCACAGGCACTGGTGAAAGGTGAAGCCACAGCGCACCTGATCGAAGATATTCCGACGGGTATCTATACCATCCCGGAAATCAGTTCTGTGGGTAAAACCGAACAGCAACTGACGGCAATGAAAGTGCCTTACGAGGTGGGTCGTGCGCAGTTTAAACATCTGGCGCGGGCGCAAATCGTGGGGATGAGCGTGGGTACGCTGAAGATCCTGTTCCATCGCGAGACGAAAGAGATCCTCGGTATTCACTGCTTTGGAGAACGCGCGGCGGAAATCATTCATATCGGCCAGGCGATAATGGAGCAAAAAGGTGGTGGTAACACCATCGAATACTTCGTTAACACCACCTTTAACTACCCGACCATGGCGGAAGCCTACCGGGTTGCGGCACTAAACGGTCTGAACCGCCTGTTTTAACGCGCTGTCAAAATGGCCATCCATTGAACTACGGATGGCCTCTGCCAGCTGCTCATAGCGGTTGCGCAGCGGTGAACCCGGGCGATAAACCAGACCAATAGTACGACGCGGCTCTGGCTTAATACACGGCAGATACACCACACCATCACGTTTACGCTCGCGCGGTACCGCCAGTGCAGGCAGCAGCGTAATGCCACTTCCGGCTGCCACCATATTACGCAGCGTTTCCAGGCTGGTTGCGCGGAAATGGGTATCTTCATCCGCACCCGCTTCAAAGCAGAAACCCATCGCCTGATCGCGCAGGCAGTGGCCATCTTCCAGCATCAGCAGTTTTTCACCGGCCAGATCGGCCATCGGCACGCGATCGCGGTTAGCCCACGGGTGATCTTCATAGATCGCCAGCATCATCGGCTCATCAAACAGCGGCACTTCGATAAAGGCTTCACTCTCTTTGACCAGCGCCAGAATCGCGCAGTCGAGCTTGCCGCTATCTAACTGCGCCAGCAGCTGATGGGTTTGCGCTTCATGCAGGTACATTTCGAGTTTCGGGAACGTCTGGTGCAGCATTGGAATGATGTGCGGCAACAGGTACGGGCCAACGGTTGGGATCAGGCCAATATGCAGTGGGCCGGACATCGTCTCCCCCTGCTGGCTTGCCATTTCCTTGAGCACTTTGACCTCGCGCAGCACGGTGCGCGCCTGATCCACCAGCAGAAGACCTGCCTGGGTGAACAGTACCTTACGACTGGTGCGCTCCAGCAGCATTACGCCCAGCTCATCTTCCAGCTTGCGGATCTGACCGCTCAGCGTGGGCTGGCTGACGTGGCAGGAATCTGCCGCGCGGCGAAAATGACGGTGCTCGGCTAACGCTACCAAGTATTCAAGATCACGAATATTCATTATTCATCCTCCGTCGCCACGATAGTTCATGGCGATAGATAGCATAGCAACGAACGATTATCCCTATCAAGCATTCTGTTGAATAATACATCACATAGACGAGACAGAACGTGTTTGACCCTTGACGTTCCCGCACCGTCAAACGAGTTTCTCTCAAACTCGAATAACTAAAGCCAACGTGAACTTTTGCGGACCCCGTGGTCCGCATTTTTTTTGCGTAAAAAAAGCCCGGGGATAAAAGCAAAATGGCAACCGAAGTTGCCATTTTTAGTGTTTGCTCCCTCTCCCCGTGGGAGTGTACGGTCCGGGGTGAGGGCATCAGCCCGCACAAATTAAACTAGCCGGTTTTTCGCATCCGCAATCGCCTGCGCGACTTGTTTAGGCGACACGCCACCTTTGGCAGCACGCTTATCCAGGCAGGATTGCAGCGCCAGAATCGGATACACATCGTCACCGATAACCGCACTGAATTTCTGCAGGTCGGCAAGCGCCAGCGCTTCCAGCGCTTTGCCCTGACGAATAGCTTCCACTACCGCTTCACCCACAATATGGTGCGCTTCACGGAACGGCACGCCTTTGGCGACCAGATAATCCGCCAGTTCAGTAGAGTTAGCATAACCCTGCTGCGCGGCTTCCTGACAACGTGGACGTTTCACCTGAATGCCGTCCAGCACCAGCGCGCCCATGTGCAGACAGTCCAGCCAGGTGTCGAGCGCATCGAACAACCCCTCTTTGTCTTCCTGCATATCTTTGTTGTACGCCAGCGGTAACCCTTTCAGGGTCATCATCATGCCGGTCAGCGCGCCCTGCACACGGCCACACTTGCCGCGGATCAGCTCCAGCGCATCCGGGTTTTTCTTCTGCGGCATCAGAGAAGAGCCGGAAGTCACGCGGTCAGACAGCTCAACAAAGCCAGCTTCACCGGAGTTGAAGAAGATCAGATCTTCAGCGAAACGCGACAGGTGAACCATCCCGATAGAGGCGTTGGAAAGCAGCTCCAGCACGTGGTCACGGTCAGACACGCTGTCCAGGCTGTTACGGGTAGCTGAAGCAAAGCCCAGCCAGCCCGCCAGCTGCTCACGGTCAATTTCGTATGCTGTACCCGCCAATGCACCACTGCCCAGCGGGCTTACGTCCAGGCGCTTCAGGGTATCCTGCAGGCGGCTTTCATCACGCGCCAGCATCTCAACATAGGCCAGACACCAGTGAGCAAAGGTCACCGGCTGCGCGCGCTGCAGGTGGGTATAACCCGGCATCACCGCGTCCTGGTTGTTCTGCGCAGTTTCCACCAGCGCGCTCTGCAACTGGCGGTTAGCCACCAGCAGTTCGCCAACGGTCTCTTTACACCACAGCTTCAGATCGGTCGCGACCTGGTCATTACGGCTACGCCCGGTGTGCAGCTTTTTACCCAACTGCCCCACTTTATCGATAAGCTTGCCTTCCACCCAGCTGTGAATATCTTCGGCATCGCTTTGCAGGATCTGCTGCGGATCCAGACGCACCTCTTCCAGCAGATTATTCAGCGCCTCTTCCAGTTGCAGCTGTTCGTCTGCGGTCAGTACGCCAACCGTCACCAGCGCTTTGGACCAGGCCACAGAGCCGACGATATCCTGTTCGGCCAGGCGGTAGTCGAAGCGCAAAGAGTCGTTGAACTGTTTGAACCGTTGATCCGCTGCCTGTGTAAAACGCCCACCCCAAAGTGCCATAACATCGTTCCTTTATTCGTTAGTTCTGCCGGGTGGCGCTACGCTTACCCGGCCTACAGTAAATCAATAAATGCTTATGCCAGAATACGTGTGCCAATCGGTGTGCCGTTAAACAGCGCCGGAAGTTGCTCCGCATGACGCCAGGAGGCAATGTCCACCGGGCGACCGAGCGTACGCGCGGCATCCAGTGCAGCGTTCACTTTAACAATCATGCCATCGGTGATAATGCCCTGGGCAATCAGTTGCTCTGCTTTCGCCGCCGTCATTTCCGCAATGCGCTGGCCTTTGCCATCCAGAATCCCGCTCACGTCAGAGAGCAGGATCAGGTCTGCACCCAGCGTCGCCGCCAGCGCGGTTGCCGCCTGGTCAGCATTCACGTTCATCAGCTCACCCTCTTCAGTCACACCGATAGAACTCACCACTGGCAGGAAACCACCTTCCAGCAGCGTGTTAATCAGCTTAGGCGAACCAGGCTGCGCCAGTCCAACATGACCGAGCTCTTCATCGAGCTGGGTCACTTTTACGCTATCACCATCACCCAGATAGAGACCAACAGAGGCAATATGGTGTTTCTTCGCCCACGCCAGCAGCGTTTTGTTCGCTGTCCCCGCCAACGCACCGGTAATGATGTCAATCTGATCGGCAGGCGTCACACGCAGGCCATTTTTCTTTTTCACCGGCAGGTTAAGCCCTTTCATCAGCTCATCCACCACACAGCCGCCGCCGTGAACAATCACCAGCGGACGTTGGTGTGATTCGCGATAGTTAACCAGCGCGGTAAAAAGACGCTCCAGCGCTTCTTCGCTGTCCAGCAGTACACCACCGAGTTTGATAATTAATGGGTTCATCATCACACCTTAAATAAGAGACTGTGTTTCAGGGAAGCCGAAACGAATATTTGCACACTGCATTGCCTGTGCGGCAGCACCTTTGAGTAAGTTATCTTCCGTAGCCACCACAATCAGGTGCTCGTCCTGCACGGCAAAGCCAATATCACAGAACGGCAGGCCGACTACGTTTTTCAGCGCCGGAACACCTTTTTCATACAGGCGCACCAGCGGTTTATCCGCATACGCCTGAGTAAAGACCTCGCCCACCTGTTCTTTGGTCACACCCGGTTTCAGGCGGCAGGTGATGGTTTCGAGGATCCCGCGCGGGAAGCTACCCAGATGCGGGGTAAAGATGACGTTCGCCCCCAGATGGGTAGTGATCTCAGGGTGATGACGGTGGTTAAACACGCCATACGGCTGAAGGCTCACTTCGCAGAAGCTATTAGAAATCGCTGCCTTGCGCCCTGCACCGCTCACACCACTGGTGGCGTTGATCACCGGCCACTGGTTCAGATCCAGCAGACCTGCGTCGATCAACGGTTTCAGGGAGAGCTGCGCCGCCGTCGGGTAGCAACCCGGTACGGCAATCAGATCCGCGTCTTTTAGTTTGTCTGCGCTCCACTCCGCCAGTCCGTACACCGCTTTCTCAAGTAAGTCCGGGTGCTGATGGGTGAAACCGTAATATTTTTCGTAGAACGCGCTATCGTTAACACGAAACGCGCCGGAAAGGTCGAATACCACACAACCCGCCGCCAGGAATTGCGGAGCCAGGCCGTGGCTGACTTCGTGCGCGGTGGCTAAAAACACCACGTCTACACCGTCGGTAAACTCGCTGATGTCGGACATCGGCTGTAACGGCAGATCAACAATGCCTTTCAGCTGCGGATGCAAATCAGAGATTAACTTTCCGGCATCATTGCTTTGCGCTGACACGGTCAAAGCGGTTATGGTCATATGTGGGTGGCGATTCACGTAGCTTACAAGCTCTGCGCCCGCATAACCGCTAGCGCCTACAATCAGCGTATTCAACATCGGGTTCCTTTATGCTCAACGTTAATGTATTTTTATTCACATTTATTGCATGAATATTGATACTATCACGACCTAAGGTGTGTCAACAATGAAAATGAACTTACCGCCATTTATCGAGATCTACCGCGCCCTGATTGCCACACCCTCCATCAGCGCGACCGAAGAAGCACTGGATCAGAGTAATGAGTCTTTAATCAATCTGCTGGCGGGTTGGTTTAGCGATCTTGGGTTTAACGTTGAGGTTCAGCCCGTTCCCGGAACACGCCACAAATTTAACCTGCTCGCCAGCACCGGACACGGCGCAGGTGGACTGTTACTGGCCGGTCATACCGATACCGTTCCGTTTGACGATGGCCGCTGGACGCGCGACCCGTTCACCCTGACCGAGCATGACAACAAGCTCTACGGTCTGGGTACGGCCGACATGAAAGGCTTCTTCGCCTTTATCCTCGACGCGCTGCGTGACGTCGACGTGACAAAACTGAAAAAGCCGCTCTATATCCTGGCGACTGCTGATGAAGAAACCAGCATGGCGGGCGCGCGCTATTTCTCTGAAAACACCTCAATTCGCCCTGATTGCGCGATTATCGGTGAGCCGACTTCCCTGCAGCCAATTCGCGCCCACAAAGGCCATATCTCTACGGCAGTGCGTGTGCTGGGCCAGTCCGGTCATTCCAGCGATCCGGCGCGTGGCGTGAACGCCATTGAGTTGATGCACGACGCCATTGGTCACATCATGCAGCTGCGTGACTCGCTGAAAGAGCGTTACCACCACGATGCGTTCACCGTACCTTACCCAACGCTGAACCTCGGTAGCCTGCACGGCGGTGATGCCTCCAACCGCATCTGCGCCTGCTGTGAACTGCATATGGATATCCGTCCGCTGCCGGGCATGACGCTGAACGACCTGAATGGCTTACTGAGCGAAGCGCTGGCTCCGGTGAGCGAGCGCTGGCCAGGCCGTCTGACGGTTTCTGAGCTACACCCGCCGATCCCGGGATATGAGTGCCCGCCGGATCACCAGCTGGTTGAAGTGGTGGAAAAACTGCTCGGTGAGAAAACCGACGTGGTGAACTACTGCACCGAAGCGCCGTTTATTCAGACGCTTTGCCCGACGCTGGTGCTTGGCCCTGGCTCCATCAACCAGGCCCACCAGCCGGATGAATACCTGGAAACCCGCTTTATCAAACCCACCCGTGAACTGATTACCCAGGTTGTACATCACTTCTGCTGGCATTAATGACGCTTCCCCTCTCTGAAGAGAGGGGAAAATCTCGCGATCCCCGTCACATTCTCATAAGCATCTCTTATTTGATGCAAAGCGAATTAAATTTCGTAAATTGCCCACATTTATTCGTTTGCTGAACCGTTTTCGCAGCAATTGACGACGGGGGTTTTACGTGGCTTTATAAAGGGAGATGACAAAATATTGTCCAACAGATTTTCGACTGGGCATAAACAAAAATGATGGGGTGACTGGGTTTTTATGAACGAACAATATTCCGCGTTGCGTAGTAATGTCAGTATGCTCGGCAAAGTGCTTGGAGATACCATCAAAGATGCGCTGGGGGAGAACATCCTCGACCGCGTTGAAACCATCCGCAAGCTATCCAAATCTTCCCGTGCTGGAAACGAAGCCAATCGTCAGGAGCTGCTTACCACCTTGCAGAACCTGTCCAACGATGAGCTGTTGCCTGTTGCACGTGCGTTCAGCCAGTTCCTGAACCTGGCAAACACCGCTGAGCAATACCACAGCATTTCTCCAAACGGCGAAGCAGCCAGCAACCCGGAAGTCATTGCCCGTACGCTGCGTAAACTCAAAGAACAGCCAGGCCTCAACGAAGCCACCATCCAAAAAGCGGTGGAGTCTCTTTCGCTTGAGCTGGTGTTGACCGCGCACCCCACCGAGATCACCCGTCGTACACTGATCCACAAAATGGTGGAAGTAAATAACTGCCTGAAGCAATTAGATCACAAAGACATTGCCGACTACGAACGTAACCAGCTGATGCGCCGTCTGCGCCAGCTGATTGCCCAGTCCTGGCACACCGACGAAATTCGTAAGAACCGCCCAAGCCCGGTTGATGAAGCCAAGTGGGGCTTTGCAGTGGTTGAAAACAGCCTGTGGGAAGGTGTACCAAACTACCTGCGCGAGCTGAACGAACAGCTGGAAGAGAACCTGGGCTACCGCCTGCCTGTTGATTTTGTCCCGGTACGTTTCACCTCCTGGATGGGCGGTGACCGCGACGGCAACCCGAACGTAACGGCTGAAATCACCCGTCACGTATTGCTGCTGAGCCGCTGGAAAGCCACCGACCTGTTCCTGAAAGATATTCAGGTGCTGATCTCCGAACTGTCGATGGTGGAAGCCACCCCGGAACTGCGCGAGCTGGCCGGTGAAGAGGGTGCCAGCGAACCGTATCGTTATCTGATGAAAAAGCTGCGTAGCCAGTTAATGGCCACCCAGGCCTGGCTGGAAGCGCGTCTGAAAGGACAACGCCTGCCGAAACCGGAAGGACTGTTGAGCCAGAACGAGCAGCTCTGGGAGCCACTGTACGCCTGTTATAAATCACTTCAGGCTTGTGGCATGGGCATCATCGCCAACGGTGAACTGCTCGACACCCTGCGTCGCGTGAAGTGTTTTGGCGTCCCGCTGGTGCGTATTGATGTGCGTCAGGAAAGTACCCGCCATACCGAAGCGCTGGGTGAACTGACCCGCTATCTCGGCATCGGCGACTACGAAAGCTGGTCAGAAGCCGACAAACAGGCCTTCCTGATCCGTGAACTGAACTCCAAACGCCCTCTGCTGCCGCGCAACTGGGAGCCAAGCAACGACACCCGTGAAGTGCTCAACACCTGTAAAGCGATCGTTGATGCGCCGAAAGGCTCGGTGGCAGCCTACGTGATCTCGATGGCGAAAACGCCGTCCGACGTGCTGGCCGTTCACCTGCTGCTCAAAGAAGCCGGTATCGACTATGCCCTGCCGGTTGCCCCGCTATTTGAAACCCTTGATGACCTGAACAATGCCAACGACGTGATGACCCAGTTGCTGAACATCGACTGGTATCGCGGCTTTATCCAGGGCAAACAGATGGTGATGATTGGCTATTCCGACTCCGCAAAAGACGCGGGTGTTATGGCCGCATCCTGGGCGCAGTACCAGGCACAGGACGCGCTGATCAAAACCTGCGAAAAAGCCGGTATTGAACTGACGCTGTTCCACGGCCGTGGTGGCTCAATTGGCCGTGGCGGTGCGCCAGCACACGCGGCACTGCTCTCGCAACCGCCGGGAAGCCTGAAAGGTGGCCTGCGCGTAACCGAGCAGGGCGAGATGATCCGCTTCAAGTATGGTCTCCCGGAAGTGACCATCAGCAGCCTGTCGCTCTACACCAGTGCTATCCTGGAAGCGAACCTGCTGCCACCACCGGAGCCGAAAGCCTCCTGGTGTCATATCATGGACGAGCTGTCGGATATCTCCTGTGATTTGTACCGTGGCTACGTACGTGAAAACAAAGACTTCGTGCCTTACTTCCGCTCAGCAACACCTGAGCAGGAGCTGGGTAAACTGCCGCTGGGTTCACGTCCGGCGAAACGCCGCCCGACCGGTGGCGTCGAGTCTCTGCGTGCCATCCCGTGGATCTTCGCCTGGACGCAAAACCGTCTGATGCTGCCAGCCTGGCTGGGTGCCGGTGCAGCGCTGCAGAAAGTGGTGGAAGATGGCAAACAGAGCGAACTGGAAGCGATGTGCCGCGACTGGCCGTTCTTCTCTACCCGTCTGGGGATGCTGGAGATGGTCTTCTCGAAAGCCGACCTGTGGCTGGCGGAATACTACGATCAGCGTCTGGTGAAACCAGAACTGTGGGCACTGGGTAAAGAGCTGCGCGAACTGCTGCAAGGCGACATCAAAGTGGTGCTGGATATCGCCAACGACTCACATCTGATGGCTGACCTGCCGTGGATTGCCGAGTCTATCCAGTTGCGTAATATCTACACCGACCCGCTGAACGTTCTGCAGGCCGAACTGCTGCACCGTTCCCGTCAGGCGGAAGAGGAAGGTAAAGCGCCAGATCCACGCGTTGAACAAGCGCTGATGGTGACGATTGCAGGCGTTGCGGCAGGTATGCGTAACACTGGCTAATGTTTTATGCCGGGCGGCATGGCGCTGCCCGGCAAATTTTGGTTGTCTCACCATGCAACATGACATCTCCCCAATTCTGAACGATCTGATAACCGGTGCATTACCGCTGGGTCAGGTGCATTTTTTCTCACCAACCGAACAACGCCCCCGCACGTCACCCCTGCTCGTAATTACCCTTGATAACCCATGCGAGGCATTATTTTCTTCATCAGGCATTGTTCAACAACATCCCGCCAGTTCGCTCAGCCTAAGCTTCGATAAACAACACCTGGCTCTCGAGCTCCATCGCGACAACTCTCTGTTGCAGCAGTTACAAATTCCCCGACGTGGCCCGCGAACAGGCGCTTTTCTTCTCCAGACGCTAACCGAGTTACAGATGCAGCCAGATGAACAGGATACCGCAAGACTGGTGGTATTAAGCCTGCTCAGCCACTGCCGGGATCTGCTTGGCAGCGATATCCACACCGCCAGCCGCAGCCGTGCCCTGTTTGACGCCGTTCGCCGCTTCATCGAAGAACATCACGCTTCGGTATTAACTCGCGAATCCGTGGCGCAGGCGTTCTACATCTCACCAAACTACCTTTCCCACCTCTTTCAGAAGATTGGTAACGTAGGGTTCAACGAATACCTGACACAAACGCGTCTGGAACACGCGCGCCAGCTGCTGAAAGGCTACGATCTTAAAATCAAAGATATCGCCGTAAGTTGCGGATTTACGGACAGCAACTACTTCTGCCGTCTCTTTCGCAAGCACACCGAACGCTCCCCCTCCGAATATCGTCGCCAGTATCACAGCCAGCTGATCGCCAAAAAATAGCATTGTGATCGCTCTCTCACTTCGCTAAGGACATTACATTTGTCCAGTATTTGGCAAAATTGACCTGTATCCGCCGCGCCTGGCCGAGCTTTATCCTTTATTCAACCTTTCTGACTTAAGGAAAAATAATGGAACTGTATCTGGATACCGCCAACGTGGCGGAAGTTGAACGCCTGGCGCGTATTTTTCCAATTGCGGGTGTCACCACCAACCCAAGCATTGTAGCCGCCAGCCGTGAATCCCTCTGGGAGGTGTTGCCACGTCTGCAAAAGGCCATCGGGCCAGAAAGTACGCTGTTTGCCCAAACCATGAGCCGCGACGCAGAAGGCATGGTAGCGGAGGCCAAACGCCTGAGTAACACCATCCCGGACATCGTGGTGAAAATCCCGGTGACGGCTCAGGGGCTTATCGCGATCAAGGCGCTGAAAAAAGAGGGCATAACCACGCTGGGCACTGCCGTTTACAGCGCCTCGCAGGGATTGCTCGCCGCGCTGGCGGGGGCGAAATATGTCGCGCCGTATGTCAACCGCGTCGACGCTCAGGGCGGCGACGGCATTCGCATGGTGCAGGAGCTGCAATCCCTGCTGGAACTTCACGCACCGGGGAGCATGGTGCTGGCCGCCAGTTTTAAAACGCCACGTCAGGCGCTGGACTGCCTTCTCGCCGGATGTGAGGCAATCACACTTCCTTTAGATGTAGCGCAACAAATGCTCGGCTCCCCGGCGGTAGAGTCAGCCATAGAGAAGTTCGAGCAAGACTGGAAAAACGCGTTTGGTAACCTCAACCTCTAAGGGAGAACTGTTATGGACCGTATCATTCAATCGCCGGGTAAATATGTCCAGGGCGCTGATGTGCTTACCCGTCTCGGCGACTATCTGAAACCACTGGCACATCGCTGGCTGGTTGTCGGCGATAAATTTGTGCTGGGTTTTGCTGAAGAAACACTGCGTCAGAGCTTCAAACAAGCAGAGCTCCACGTCGAAATCGCACCATTTGGTGGCGAATGTTCACAAAATGAAATCGATCGTTTAAGAAAACTGGCCGATAGCGCCAACTGTATGGCAGTGCTGGGGATCGGTGGCGGTAAAACGCTGGATACCGCCAAAGCGCTGGCACACTTTATGGACGTGCCGGTCGCTATTGCCCCCACCATCGCCTCCACCGATGCGCCGTGCAGTGCGCTTTCCGTCATTTACACCGACAGCGGCGAGTTCGATCGCTACCTGATGCTGCCACATAACCCGAACATGGTGATCGTGGATACCAGGGTAGTGGCGGGCGCTCCGGCACGTCTCCTTGCCGCCGGGATTGGCGATGCGCTGGCAACCTGGTTTGAAGCACGCGCCTGCTCGCGCAGCGGCGCGACCACCATGGCGGGCGGGAAATGCACGCAGGCTGCGTTAGCACTTGCCGAGCTGTGCTACAACACGCTGATTGAAGAAGGTGAGAAAGCGATGCTGGCAGCGGAACAGCACGTGGTGACGCCTGCTCTTGAACGTATTATCGAAGCCAACACCTATCTGAGCGGCGTAGGCTTTGAAAGCGGTGGACTGGCGGCGGCACACGCCATTCACAATGGCATGACGGCAGTGCCGGATGCGCATCACTTCTATCACGGTGAAAAAGTGGCGTTTGGTACGCTCACGCAGCTGGTGCTGGAAAACGCGCCGGTGGAAGAAATAGAAACCGTCGCGGCGCTATGCCATAGCGTTGGGTTACCGATCACGCTGGCACAGCTGAACATAAAAGAGGATATTCCGGCCAAAATGCGTCTGATAGCGGAAGCATCTTGTGCAGAAGGTGAAACTATTCACAACATGCCTGGTGGCGCGACGCCGGATCAGGTTTACGCGGCGCTGCTGGTTGCCGACCAGTACGGGCAGCGGTTCTTGCAGGAGTGGGAGTAATCATGTTGCCGGATGAGGCATAGCGCCCCATGCAAAAAAATCCCCGCCGAAGCGGGGATTTTTATTACTGCAGGTCAAACCGATCCAAATCCATCACTTTCGCCCATGCGGCGATAAAGTCGCGGACGAACTTCTCGCTGGCATCGCTGCTGGCGTAAACCTCGGCCAACGCACGCAGAACGGCGTTAGATCCAAAGACCAGGTCGGCACGGGTTGCAGTGTATTTCTCGTCACCACTGGCACGATCGCTACCGGTAAACAGCTCGTTTGATGCATCGGTCGCTTTCCACTGGGTGTTCATGTCCAGCAGGTTCACGAAGAAATCGTTGCTCAGCACGCCCTCACGGTCGGTGAACACCCCATTCTTGCTGCCATCAAAGTTTGCCCCCAACACGCGCAGACCACCCACCAGCACCGTCAGCTCTGGCGCGGTCAGCGTCAGCTGCTGGGCTTTATCAATCAGCAGGGACTCAGTCGTCGACGTATCAACCTGCGCACGGTAGTTACGGAAACCATCGGCAATCGGCGCAAGCAGGTTGAACATCTCGATATCCGTTTGATCCTGACGCGCATCCACGCGGCCTGGCGTAAACGGTACAGTGATATAAACACCTGCGGCTTTCGCTGCTTTCTCGATACCAACCCCACCAGCCAGCACGATGATATCGGCCAGTGATGCTTTGTTGGTGGTACGCTGGATAGCCTCCAGAGCCGGTAATGCGCGAACGGCGGCAGCGTTAACGTCCCAGTCGCGCTGTGGAGCCAGCGCCAGACGCGCACCGTTAGCACCGCCACGCTTATCGCCACCACGGAAGGTCGATGCAGATGCCCACGCAACAGAAACCAGTTCGCTGACGGAGAGACCAGAGGCCGCGATTTCCGCTTTCAGGCGCTCAATATCTTCTTTCGATGGGGCGAACACTGGCTGCGGCAGCGGATCCTGCCAAATCAGATCTTCTTTCGGCACTTCCGGGCCAATGTAACGCGCTTTTGGCCCCATATCGCGGTGGGTCAGCTTGAACCATGCGCGAGCAAAAGCTTCGTTGAAGGCCTGCGGATCGTTCAGGAAGCGACGGGAGATTTTCTCGAATTCCGGGTCGAAACGCAGTGTCAGGTCGGTCACCAGCATGGTGGGTTTGCGTTTTTTCGACGGGTCGAACGGGTCAGGCATAATGTCTGGCGCATTCACGGCTTCAAACTGAATAGCACCTGCCGGGCTGCGGGTCTGCACCCACTCGTATTTGAACAGGTTCTCGAAGAAATAGTTGCTCCACTGGGTCGGGGTTTGCGACCAGATCACCTCCAGCCCGGAGGTGATGGCATCTGCGCCAGCGCCGGTACCGAGTGTGCTGGCCCAGCCCAGGCCCTGCGCTTCAATCGGCGCGGCTTCCGGATCGGCACCGACATGGGTCGCCTCACCTGCACCGTGGGTTTTACCGAGCGTATGGCCGCCCGCAATCAGCGCAACGGTTTCTTCGTCGTCCATGCCCATGTTGCCGAAGGTGGCGCGAATAGCCGCCGCCGCTGACAGCGGTTCACCGCTGGCATTAGGCCCTTCCGGGTTAACGTAAATCAGCCCCATTTCGGTGGCGGCCAGAGGACGCTTCGCCAGCGCTTCCGGGTCACGGTGGGTCAGCCAGGCTTTTTCGTCACCCCAGTTTACGTCCATATCCGGTTCCCAGACGTCTTCACGCCCGGCACCAAAACCAAAGGTGCGGAAGCCAGAGTTTTCCAGCGCTACGTTACCCGCGAGGATAAACAGGTCAGCCCAGGAGATTTTTTGTCCGTATTTTTGCTTGATAGGCCACAGCAGACGGCGGGCTTTATCCAGGCTTACGTTATCAGGCCAGGAGTTCAGCGGCGCAAAGCGCTGTTGACCGCGTCCGGCACCACCACGTCCGTCAACGGAGCGATAGGTACCTGCACCGTGCCAGGCCATACGGATAAACAGGCCAGCATAGCTGCCCCAGTCGGCAGGCCACCACGGTTGAGAGTCGGTTAAGAGTGCTTTGAGATCGCCCTTCAGGGCAGCGTAATCAAGTTTGCTGAAGGCTTTGCGGTAATCGAAGTCTTCACCCAGTGGGTTCGAACGGTTGGAGTGTTGGTTAAGAAGATCTACGCGGAGTTGTTTTGGCCACCAGTCGCGGCTTGAGGTTCCTGCCCCCGCGCTCTGGTCATGGCCGCCCTGATGGAACGGGCATTTGCCGATAGATGCCGCTTTATTGGTATCGTCTGACGTGCTCATCGCTATGCTCCCTTTTACAGTGTTACCGTTACGATATACGCCCTTATTGATAAGGTATAGTTGGGATGACCCACAGATTCGATAGATAATTCCGTTCAATTAACCATGTAAAAAACATGGGCTTTGTACGTCAAAGGCAGAATTGCTAATATGGCGGGAAAATAAAACCCTTAGAAATCAAAAAACCCTCCGGAGAGGGCTTTTGCTTGCTTACACGCCAGGTCGAACACCGAGCGTGTGGCAAATCGCGTAACTCATTTCCGCGCGGTTTAGCGTATAGAAGTGGAAATCCTTCACCCCTTCACGACTTAAAATTTTCACCATGTCCATCGCGATATTTGCGCCCACCAGCTTACGTGTTTCCGGGTCATCGTCCAGCCCCTCGTACATTTTAGACATCCAGAGCGGAATGCGCACGTTGGTCATGTCAGCAAATTTCTTCGCCTGCCTGAAGTTAGACACCGGCAGAATGCCCGGAATAATTTCGACGTCGATGCCCGCAGAGACGCAGCGGTCGCGAAAACGCAGATAGCTTTCCACATCAAAGAAAAATTGCGTGATGGCACGGTTGGCACCGGCATCCACTTTACGCTTCAGGTTGAGCAGATCCGCCTGAGCGCTTTTCGCCTCTGGGTGAACTTCAGGGTAAGCGGCAACGGAGATATCGAAGTCCGCCACGTCTTTCAGCAGTGTCACCAGGTCAGCAGCATACATTTCCGGCTTACCGCTGCCCGGCGGCAGGTCACCGCGCAGGGCGACAATATGACGAATACCGTTGTTCCAGTAGTCCTGGGCAATGGCACGCAGTTCATCGCGGGTAGCGTCGATGCAGGTCAGGTGCGGAGCCGCTTCCAGACCGGTACGCTCTTTAATGCCTTTAATAATACTGTGCGTACGGTCGCGCTCACCGGAGTTGGCACCGTAGGTCACGGAGACAAACTTGGGTTTCAGGCTGCTCAGGCGATCGATAGAGCTCCACAGGGTTTGCTCCATTTCACTGGTGCGCGGCGGGAAAAATTCAAAAGAGACGTTAATCTGGCCGTTTACTTCGGCCAGGCTCTGATTCAGGGCTTCCCGCTGGTTGGCGTGAAAAAAGCTCATACCTTACCTCATCAATCGCGTGTCGTTGTGTGTTGTATTGCGAACTTCTATACGTTTAGACGTCCAGATGTAAAAATGACGGAAAAGCGGAGTGGCGTCAACAGAAATAATCACCAGGAATGGTGAGGAATGTTCAGGGAAGATGAGGGAAATTCATGATGGTGAGACATTCCCTCTCCCACAGGGAGAGGGAACAAGTGATATTACAGCAGCTTAGCCAGACGATTGATGTCGGACTGGATCGCTCCGGCGGTGACATCGCGCCCCGCTCCCGGGCCACGGATCACCAGCGGGTTATCACGGTACCAACGGCTTTCAATCGCAAAGACGTTATCACACGGCAGAAGTGCGGCCAGCGGGTGTTCTGGACGAACCGCCTCCACACCCACGCGCGCTTTGCCGTTTGCCTCAAAACGCGCCACATAGCGCAGCACCAGACCCATCTCACGTGCGGCTTCCAGACGCTGCACCATCTGGTCGTTCAGCTCATCACCATTCTCGAAGAAGTGATCGACAGATCCTTCCTCGCAGCCCGCAGGCACCAGCGACTCCATGCGAACAGCACCAGGCTCAATGTCATAGCCCGCTTCACGCGCGAGGATCACCAGCTTACGCATCACGTCTTTACCGGACAGGTCAACGCGTGGGTCGGGTTCGGTTAAACCTTGCTGCCACGCCTGATCCACCAGGTCGGTGAACGGGACGGTGCCATCGAACTGCAGGAACAGCCAGGAGAGCGTACCGGAGAAGATGCCGCTCAGCGCCAGAATGCTGTCACCGCTTTCAATCAAATCACGCACGGTATGGTTAACCGGCAGACCCGCACCCACCGTGGCGTTATAGAGCCAGTGACGACCGGTTTTTTCAAACGCATCGTGGATCTGACGGTATTTATCCGTGCTGCTTGCACCCGCCAGCTTATTCGCGCTGATCACGTGGAACCCGTGGCTGGCGAAATCAAGGTACTGATCGGCAAGCTGTTCACTCGCCGTAACATCCAGCACGACCAGGTCGTCGTACGGGTGCGCGCGCATCCACAGGAACAGCGACTCTTCATCCTGCTCAACGGCTTCATCATTAAAGAATGCAAGCGCACGGCTGGCATCCAGACCTTCATAGTTCAGCAGGCTGCGACGACTGTCCACCACGCCCGCCAGCACAAACTCAAACCCGGTACGCGCCGAAAGCGTAATTTGCTCGCGCGCAAACAGCTCCAGCCAGCGGGAACCAATGTTACCTTTACCGAACAGCACCAGGCCGATACGTTTTTCCGCCCGGAACAGGGAAGTATGTAGCCCCTGGATCAGGCTCTCGGTTGGCCCTTTACGCAGAACGGCCACCAGGCTGATGCCCTCTTCCGACTGCCAGGTAAATTCAACTGGCTGGCCTTTCAGTTGCTGCCAGAAACGGTGGCAGTGCAGCGGGTTACGGGTGACGCCTGCGCCCACCATCGCTATCAGTGCCAGCCCCTGACGCAGACGAAGCTCGCCAGGCAAGCCCGCTTCATCAAGAATTTTCAGCGCGCTGTCCGCCACTTCAGCGGTGTAGCAGAACTGCAGCAGCTGGCGGTCATTGTGTACGCCAACGGCCAGCGGACGCACCTGCGCACGCTTCAGGATCAGGTCGATGTCTTTGTGCGCCAGCTTGAAGTCCTGGCCGGCAGGCACCTGGAACTCAATCAGGCAGATGTCGTCGTGGCTGGTGACGATACGCGCCCCGGTACCAGAAGCCAGCACGCGTTCAATGCGTGTGGAACCCTGATCCGGGGTGTAGCTACAGCGAAGCTGCAGGTCGATGTCACTACCGGATACCGGCTGCAGCGTACGGGCGTGCAGAACCGGTGCCGCCAGACGCGCCAGCTCACTGGCTTCGTCGAGACGCAGCAGCGGCAGCAGGCAGGCATCTTTCACTTTACGCGGGTCAGCGCTGTAAACACCGGCCACGTCGCTCCAGATGGTGACGCGGGAAACCCCCGCCAGCGCACCGATTTGCGTCGCAGAGTAGTCAGAACCGTTACGCCCAAGCAGCACGGTTTCGCCTGCATTGCTGCGGCTGATAAACCCTGTCACCACAATGCGTTTGCCGGGGTGTTGCACCAGCAGCTGTTGCAGTAGCGGATAAGACAGCCCCTCATCTACCTGCGGCTGCGCGGCACGTTCGGCACGCAAGAAGTCACGCGCATCGAGCCAGGCGGCGTCCACACCAAGGTGTTGCAGCACGGCAGCCATCAGACGCGCAGACCACACTTCACCGTGGCCGACCACTTCAGCATACACCGCATCGGTAATGCCGCTGTCCAGCAGTGCAGCCAGACGCTCAAGGTCATGAGTAAAGGCGCTAATCAGCCCGTCCGCCACGTCCGCTGGCAGCAAGCCGGCAATCAGCTCGCTCTGGTAACGGCGTAGTGACTGTTGCACCTGATGCGCAGAAAGGCGATCGGTCTGGCTCAATTTCAGCCAGCTAATCAACTGATTGGTGGTGCTGCCAGCCGCGGAGACAACCATCATGTCACCCGGCTGTGAATACTCTGTCATGATCCCTGCGACACGCAGGTAACACTTCACATCAGCAAGACTACTACCACCAAACTTGTGCAGTTGACGACCCTTCGCCCCTGCCTGCGCTATCACACTCATGATTACCCCTTGGCTGCGATCCGGAAGCCATTTTCCAGATCGGCAATTAAATCTTCAGAATCTTCAATACCGGTAGAGATACGCAGCAGCGTCTCAGAAATACCGGCGGCGGCACGTGCTTCTGGTGCCATACCTGCGTGCGTCATGGTCGCGGCGTGGGAGATTAAGCTTTCCACCCCACCTAAGGATTCCGCCAGCGTAAACAATGACAACCCGCTCAGGAAGCGACGCAGCGTTTGCTCGTCGCCATCCAGTTCAAAACTTAACATCGCACCAAATCCCTTCTGTTGGCGCGCGGCAATCTCATGTCCCTGATTTTCAGGCAACGACGGGTGATAAAGCTTCTTCACCAGCGGCTGCGTTTTCAGGAAATCGACAATTGCCTGAGCATTACGCTGCGCCGCTTCCATGCGCGGCGACAACGTACGAATACCGCGTAACAACAAATAGCTGTCGAAGGCACTTGCGGTGACGCCGATGTTATTGGCCCACCATGCCAGTTCGGTGACAACGTCGGGATCTTTGGCAATCACCACGCCCGCTACCACGTCAGAATGGCCGTTCAGATATTTAGTGCATGAATGCAATACCAGATCTGCACCCAGTGCAAGTGGGTTCTGAAGGGCCGGACTGAGGAAGGTATTATCCACTACACTTATCGCTCCTGCATCCCTTGCGAGCTGACAAATTTTCGCAATATCGACAACACGCAACAATGGATTGCTTGGACTTTCCACCAGCACCAGCTTCGGCTGCTCTGTCAGCGCCTGTTTCAGCGCCTGTTCGTCGTTTTGATCGACAAACAGCACGCGATAGCAGCCACGTTTTGCCAGGCTATCAAACAGACGATAGCTGCCGCCGTAGCAGTCATGCGGGGCAACCAGCAGGTCACCCGGTTTCAGGAACACCGTCGTCACCAGGTGAATGGCAGACATCCCCGTATTGGTTAACACTGCCCCTGCACCGCCTTCCAGCTCAGCCAGCGCGCGCTGGGTAACATCACGCGTAGGGTTACCACGACGCGAGTAGTCATGCGCACGGGGTTCATTAAATCCGGTGAAATTGTAAGTACTGGAAAGATGAATCGGCGGGACAACACAGCCGTACTGCTCGTCATCATTCAATCCGCTACGCACTGCGATGGTGGCCTGTTTACGCGTCATGGTGAAGGCTTCCTGGCTAATTAGGTGAAAAGTCAGGCACCAGAGTAAACACTGAAAGTATGGACGTCAATACATCTGGACATCTAAACTTCTTTGCGTATAGATTGAGCAATGCGCAAATAGCCGTTAAAATTATACGCTTTAGTGCACGCTACAGCGGCAATATCCGTGCCACGGTATCGTCTCTACGGTAAACTACGCAAGATTACGGTTCAAAACGGACGGTTACAGGTTTTGCACCTTTAGATTAATGACTGAGAGGATTAAAGGTATCTCATGGCTGAATGGAGCGGCGAATATATCAGCCCATACGCTGAGCACGGTAAGAAGAGTGAACAAGTAAAAAAAATTACGGTTTCCATTCCTCTGAAGGTGTTGAAGATCCTCACCGATGAACGCACGCGTCGTCAGGTGAACAACCTGCGTCACGCGACCAACAGCGAACTGCTGTGCGAAGCGTTTCTGCATGCATTTACCGGCCAACCGTTGCCGAACGATGACGATCTGCGCAAAGAGCGTAGTGATGAAATCCCGGAAGAGGCAAAGGTGATCATGCGTGAACTGGGTATCGACCCGGATACGTGGGAATACTGAGAAGCAGATACAAAAAAGGCACCTTGCGGTGCCTTTTTTTCGGGAAACTTATTTCGCGCCCGGGATGCTGAAACGCTTGTTGAAGCGGTCAACACGGCCACCGGTTGCAACATCACGCTGCTTACCAGTGTAGAACGGGTGGCATTTGCCGCACACGTCCAGGTTCAGATCGTGACCCACGGTGGAGCGGATCTGGATAGAGTTACCGCAAGAGCAGTTTGCAGTAATCATTTCGTATTTAGGGTGAATATCTTTTTTCATGGGAGAACCTCAGTTAAGGCCGCGTCGCTCTTCCAGCCCTAACGCCAGACACCACGCGATGTTAATAGTATAGGTTTTGACGCTGCATAAAGCGCATCAAAGGCGGCGAATCATACAGAATTTGACCACCGTATGCAAACTGATCCGCACGCTGCTTTCACTAATGTGTATACTAACGCGCCACTTTTCAAGTCAGGAAGATTCGATGCCCGTCGCTCACGTTGCCCTGCCCGTTCCGCTTCCCCGCACCTTTGACTATCTGCTGCCCGACAGCATGAGCGCCAAAGCGGGCTGTCGCGTGACCGTGCCGTTTGGCAAACAACAGCGCGTGGGGATTGTGGTTTCCGTCAGCGACAAGAGTGAGTTACCGCTTAATGAACTGAAGACAGTTGTTGAGATGCTGGACAGCGAGCCGGTTTTCTCCACCAGTACCTGGCGACTGCTGCTGTGGGCAGCGGATTACTATCACCATCCGATTGGCGATGTCCTGTTCCATGCGCTGCCCATTTTGCTGCGCCAGGGTAAGAGCGCCAGCCATGCACCAATGTGGTACTGGTTTGCCACCGAGCAGGGGCAGGCCGTGGACATCAACAGCCTGAAGCGCTCGCAGAAACAACGGCAGGCGCTGGCAGCGCTGCGCCAGGGGAAAATCTGGCGGCATCAGGTCAACGAGCTTGAAGTCAGTGAAACCGCGCTGCAGGCATTAAGGAAGAAAGGGCTGAGTGAACTGGGTAGCGAAGCCCCCGCCCTTTACGACTGGCGAAACAACTTTTCTGTATCCGGTGACCGTCTGCGCCTGAATACCGAGCAGGCCACCGCCGTGGGAGCCATTCACAGCGCCTCCGATCATTTCTCCGCCTGGCTGCTCGCCGGCGTCACCGGCTCCGGTAAAACCGAAGTTTACCTGAGCGTGCTGGAAAATGTGCTCGCCCAGGGCAAACAGGCGCTGGTGATGGTGCCGGAGATCGGCCTGACGCCACAAACCATCGCCCGCTTCCGCGAACGTTTCAATGCCCCCGTTGAAGTTCTGCACTCTGGTCTGAACGACAGCGAGCGTCTCAGCGCCTGGTTGAAAGCCAAAAACGGCGAAGCGGCGATTGTGATTGGCACCCGTTCGTCACTGTTTACGCCATTTAAAAACCTCGGCGTCATCGTGATAGATGAAGAACACGACAGTTCCTATAAACAGCAGGAGGGCTGGCGCTATCATGCCCGCGATCTGGCTGTGTATCGCGCCCATAGTGAGCAAATCCCTATTATTCTGGGTTCCGCCACCCCGGCACTTGAAACATTGCACAATGTTCGTCAGCGCAAATACCATATGCTGCGCCTGACGCGTCGCGCGGGGAATGCGCGCCCGGCCATTCAGCATGTTCTGGATCTGAAAGGCCAGCAGGTTCAGGCGGGGTTAGCACCTGCGCTAATCACCCGCATGCGCCAGCATTTACAGGCGGGCAACCAGGTCATTTTATTTCTTAACCGCCGCGGATTTGCCCCGGCACTGCTCTGCCACGACTGCGGCTGGATAGCAGAATGCCCGCGCTGTGACCACTACTACACCTTCCATCAGGCCCAGCGGCATTTGCGTTGCCATCACTGCGACAGCCAGCGCCCGGTACCGCACCAGTGTCCGTCGTGCGGTTCAACGCATATTGTGCCGGTCGGTCTGGGGACGGAGCAGCTGGAACAGGCGCTTACGCCCTTCTTTCCTGACGTTCCCATTTCGCGTATCGACCGGGACACCACCAGCCGCAAAGGTGCGCTGGAACAACAGTTAGCCGAAGTGCATCGCGGTGGCGCGCGCATCCTCATTGGTACCCAGATGCTGGCCAAAGGGCACCACTTCCCGGACGTCACGCTGGTCGCCCTGCTGGACGTGGACGGAGCACTGTTCTCCGCAGATTTCCGTTCAGCCGAACGCTTTGCCCAGCTTTATACCCAGGTTGCCGGACGTGCCGGACGCGCCGGAAAGCAAGGCGAAGTGGTACTGCAAACGCACCATCCCGAGCATCCGCTACTGCAGACCTTACTGCATAAAGGTTATGACGCATTCGCTGAACAGGCACTTGCTGAACGCCAGACGATGCAGCTTCCCCCGTGGACCAGCCACGTCATCATCCGGGCTGAAGACCATAACAACCAGCAGGCTCCTCTTTTCCTGCAGCAATTGAGAAATCTCCTGCAGGCCAGCCCGCTGGTGGATAATCAGCTGTGGATTTTAGGCCCGGTTCCTGCACTGGCTCCTAAACGCGGCGGACGTTTTCGCTGGCAGATTTTGCTCCAGCACCCTTCACGTATCCGCTTACAACATATCGTCAGCGGCACGCTGGCACTGATCAACACACTGCCGGAAGCACGGAAAGTGAAGTGGGTTCTCGACGTCGATCCGATTGAAAGCTGAAGACGGATCGAAAAAATTTAATACTCCTCACACTTTTTATGAAAATTCTGTAACCGATTCCATTAACAATCTGTAAAAATGGAGACGTCAGAAGTTCGGTGTTCAGGCGAGGAGAAGACGTTGAAGTCCAGGAAAGAGGTTGCTACTGCGACCATGAAAGACGTTGCCCAAAAAGCGAAAGTCTCTACGGCAACAGTGTCCCGCGCATTAATGAACCCGGACAAAGTCTCCCAGGCAACCCGCAACCGGGTGGAACAGGCGGCGCTGGAAGTGGGGTATTTCCCGCAGGCAATGGGGCGTAACGTTAAGCGCAATGAATCGCGCACCATTCTGGTGATTGTGCCAGACATTTGCGATCCCTTCTTCAGCGAGATTATTCGCGGTATCGAAGTGACGGCGGCTGAGCAAGGTTATCTGGTGCTGATTGGCGACTGTGCCCACCAGAACCAGCAGGAAAAAACCTTTATCGACCTCATCATCACCAAACAGATCGACGGCATGCTACTGCTCGGCTCTCGTTTGCCGTTTGATGCCAGTATTGAAGAACAGCGTAATTTACCGCCGATGGTGATGGCCAACGAATTCGCGCCAGAGCTGGAACTGCCGACCGTTCATATCGATAACCTGACCGCCGCATTCAACGCCGTGAACTATCTCCAGGAGCTGGGGCATAAGCGTATTGGCTGCATTGCCGGGCCGGAAGAGATGCCGCTGTGTCACTACCGCCTGCAGGGCTACGTTCAGGCGCTACGCCGCACGGGCGTCACTGTCGATCCACACTACATCGCGCGTGGCGATTTCACCTTTGAAGCCGGTGGACAAGCGCTGGAAAAACTTCTGGCACTGCCTGAACCGCCTACTGCCGTGTTCTGTCACAGTGACGTGATGGCACTGGGTGCATTATCGTATGCCAAACGTCGCGGCCTGCGCATACCAAAAGATTTATCGATTATTGGTTTCGATAATATTTCGCTTTCAGAATTTTGCGATCCACCGCTCTCAACCGTCTCGCAGCCACGCTATGACATTGGTCGTGAAGCTATGCTTCTTTTGCTGGATCAACTGCATGGTCAGGCAGTTAGCAGCGGCTCACGGTTGCTGGACTGCGAACTGATTGTTCGTGGCACGACTCAGGCATTGACTTAAAGTAAATGCCTTTAGGACACCCTTATCTGGTCAAAGCCCCGCCGCTTAAGTAACATGGCGGGCTGACGAACGAATAAATACAGCGAAACGATAGTGGCACAACGAGATTATGTACGTCGCGGCCAGCCGGCACCTTCGCGACGCAAAAAGAGTAGCTCAAGGAACAAGCAACGTAACCTGCCTGCTGTCTCGCCAGCAATGGTCGCTATTGCTGCGGCTGTACTGGTGGCCTTTATTGGCGGTCTGTACTTTATTACTCACCATAAAAAAGAAGAGTCTGAGGCCCTTCAGGGCAACAAGGTTGCCGGGAATGGTCTGCCGCCAAAACCGGAAGAGCGCTGGCGTTATATTAAAGAGCTGGAAAGCCGCCAGCCAGGCGTTCGCGCACCGACTGAACCGTCCGCCGGTGGTGAAGTGGTGAACCCCAACCAGCTCACCGACGAACAGCGTCAACTGTTGGCACAAATGCAGGCCGATATGCGCCAGCAGCCTACGCAGTTGAACGAAGTGCCGTGGAACGAACAAACGCCGGAGCAGCGTCAGCAAACGCTGCAGCGACGTCAGGCCCAGCAACAGATTCAACAACAGCAGTTGGCGCAAACTCAGCCAGTACAGCAGCCTCGTACGCAGCCGCGAGTGACGGAACAACCGTACCAGCAGCCGCAACAACAGACGCGTACGGTGCAGTCGCAGCCTGTTCAACAGCAGCCAAAGACTCAGCCGCAAAAGCAAACGGCTCAGCCTTATCAGGATCTGTTGCAAACACCTGCGCATACCACCGCGCAACAGCCGAAAACGCAGCAGGCCGCACCGGTCACCAAAGAGACCGAAGCGCCGAAGCAAACGGCTGAGAAGAAAGACGAACGTCGCTGGATGGTTCAGTGTGGCTCGTTTAAAGGTGCAGAACAGGCCGAAACGGTACGAGCTCAGCTGGCGTTTGAAGGCTTTGATTCCCGCATAACCACCAACAATGGCTGGAATCGCGTGGTGATTGGCCCGGTCAAAGGCAAAGAAAATGCGGATGGCACGATCTCTCGTCTGAAGATGGCAGGTCACACAAACTGCATTCGACTCGCCTCCGGGGGTTGAAACCCCCAAAATCCCCCCCATCTATCATTCTATTCAGCCCTGAGCACTGGCTCAGGGCTTCTGTTTCCCGATTCTGTAACCAGGGGGTCTGCTCGTGACAACAATTGTAAGTGTACGCCGTAACGGCCAGGTGGTGATTGCCGGTGATGGCCAGGCCACGCTGGGTAATACCGTCATGAAAGGCAACGTGAAAAAAGTCCGTCGTTTATATAACGACAAAGTGATCGCCGGTTTTGCGGGCGGCACGGCTGATGCCTTCACGCTGTTTGAACTGTTTGAACGTAAACTGGAAATGCACCAGGGTCATCTGGTGAAAGCCGCCGTTGAGCTGGCGAAAGACTGGCGTACCGATCGTATGCTGCGCAAGCTCGAAGCGCTGCTGGCCGTGGCCGATGAAACTGCCTCACTGATTATCACCGGTAACGGTGACGTTATTCAGCCGGAAAACGACCTGATTGCCATCGGCTCTGGCGGCCCTTATGCCCAGGCTGCGGCCCGTGCGCTGTTGGAAAATACCGACATGAACGCGCGTGATATCGCAGTGAAAGCGTTGGATATTGCAGGAGATATCTGCATCTATACCAACCACAACCACACCATCGAAGAATTACCGTCTAAAGCGTAAGGATCTCCCATGTCTGAAATGACCCCACGCGAAATTGTCAGCGAACTGAACAAACACATTATTGGCCAGGATAACGCTAAGCGTTCTGTGGCCATCGCCCTGCGTAACCGCTGGCGTCGTATGCAGCTTGATGAAGAGCTGCGCCACGAAGTCACACCGAAAAACATTCTGATGATCGGCCCGACCGGTGTCGGTAAAACCGAAATCGCCCGTCGTCTGGCGAAACTGGCTAACGCACCCTTCATCAAAGTTGAAGCCACCAAGTTCACCGAAGTGGGCTATGTGGGTAAAGAAGTGGACTCCATCATCCGCGATCTGACCGATTCCGCGATCAAGATGGTGCGTGTCCAGGCTATCGAGAAAAACCGCTTCCGCGCCGAAGAGATGGCCGAAGAGCGTATTCTCGACGTGCTGATCCCGCCAGCAAAAAACAACTGGGGCCAGGCTGAACAGCAGTCTGAACCTTCGGCGGCGCGTCAGGCTTTCCGCAAAAAACTGCGTGAAGGTCAGCTGGACGACAAAGAGATTGAGATCGATCTCGCTGCTGCGCCAATGGGTGTGGAAATCATGGCTCCTCCGGGCATGGAAGAGATGACCAGCCAGCTGCAGTCCATGTTCCAGAACCTGGGTGGCCAGAAGCAGAAAGCGCGTAAGCTGAAAATCAAAGAAGCGATGAAGCTGCTGATTGAAGAAGAAGCGGCGAAGCTGGTGAACCCGGAAGAGCTGAAGCAAGATGCTATCGATGCGGTTGAGCAGCACGGTATCGTGTTTATCGACGAAATCGACAAGATCTGTAAGCGCGGCAACGCGTCCGGCCCGGACGTCTCCCGCGAAGGCGTACAGCGCGACCTGCTGCCGCTGGTTGAAGGCTGCACCGTCTCCACCAAGCACGGTATGGTAAAAACGGACCACATCCTGTTTATCGCTTCCGGTGCGTTCCAGATTGCCAGCCCGTCTGACCTGATCCCGGAACTGCAGGGTCGTCTGCCGATCCGCGTTGAACTGCAGGCGCTGACCACCGAAGATTTCGAACGTATCCTGACCGAGCCAAACGCGTCGGTGACCGTACAGTACAAAGCACTGATGGCCACCGAAGGCGTGAATATCGACTTTACCGAGGACGGTATCAAACGTATCGCCCAGGCCGCATGGCAGGTCAACGAAACCACCGAGAACATTGGTGCGCGTCGTCTGCACACGGTGCTGGAACGCCTGATGGAAGATATCTCTTATGATGCGAGCGACCTTAACGGTCAAAGCATTACCATTGACGCAGAGTATGTGGGTAAACACCTGGATGCGTTAGTGGCAGATGAAGATCTGAGCCGTTTTATCCTATAATCGCGGTTACTGCATTCTCATCACTGTTAATGGGGCTGAAAAGCCCCATTTTTATTGGCTAAATAACTATGACTGATATCAGCCGTACTCAGGCGTGGCTCGAAAGTCTGCGCCCTAAAACCCTTCCTCTGGCCTTTGCCGCAATCATTGTCGGCACTGCCCTTGCCTGGTGGCAGGGCCATTTCGATCCGCTGGTTGCCTTGCTTGCACTTGTTACTGCTGGTTTGCTGCAAATTCTCTCTAATCTCGCCAACGACTATGGTGATGCAGAGAAAGGCAGCGATAAACCCGACCGTATCGGGCCGCTGCGCGGAATGCAGAAAGGGGTGATTACCCAGCCGCAGATGAAACGTGCGCTGATTATCACCGTCGTGCTGATTTGCCTGTCCGGTCTGGCGCTGGTGTCTGTTGCCTGTAAAACAACGGCTGATTTCATTGGCTTTATGGTGCTGGGTTTGCTCGCGATTATCGCGGCCATTACCTACACCGTCGGTACGCGCCCTTACGGTTATATCGGCCTGGGTGATATCTCTGTGCTGGTATTCTTCGGCTGGCTGAGCGTGATGGGCAGCGGGTACTTACAGGCACATATGCTCATCCCTGCCCTGTTCCTGCCGGCGACCGCCTGCGGTCTGCTGGCTACTGCGGTACTCAACATCAACAACCTGCGCGATATCGACAGCGACCGCGAGAACGGCAAAAACACGCTGGCAGTCCGTCTGGGGCCGGTTAACGCCCGCCGTTATCATGCGTGTCTGTTGATTGGCGCGCTGGTCTGCCTGGCCCTGTTTAACCTGATCTCCCTGCACAGCCTGTGGGGCTGGCTGTTCGTGCTCGCTGCGCCGATGCTGGTGAAACAGGCTCGCTTTGTGATGCGGGAACTTAGCCCGACGGCAATGCCCCCCATGCTGGAACGCACGGTAAAAGGTGCATTGCTGACTAACCTGTTGTTCGTGCTAGGGATTGTTTTAAGCCAGATACTGAGTTAACTGACAAATATCAATTAACAATTGATGATTTTGCCAACAACGCGTTTCGCACGATATACTGAACACATTCGCAGCAACAGAGCGGTAACCCTATGAAATACGATACCTCCGAGCTTTGTGACATCTACCAGGAAGATGTCAACGTCGTTGAACCGCTGTTCTCCAACTTTGGTGGGCGGTCGTCGTTTGGCGGGCAAATCATCACGGTGAAATGTTTCGAGGATAACGGGTTGCTGTACGATCTGCTCGAACAGAATGGCCGTGGCCGTATCCTGCTGGTCGATGGCGGCGGTTCCGTGCGCCGGGCCCTCATCGACGCCGATCTTGCCCGTCTTGCCATGCAAAACGAGTGGGAAGGCATTGTGGTTTACGGTGCAGTACGCCAGGTCGATGACCTGGAAGAGCTGGATCTCGGCATTCAGGCCATCGCAGCCATACCGGTAGGTGCGGCAGGTGAAGGCATCGGCGAAAGCGACGTGCGCGTGAATTTCGGCGGCGTGACCTTCTTCTCCGGCGACCACCTCTATGCCGATAACACCGGCATTATCCTTTCGGAAGATCCGCTGGATATTGAGTAATACCGTTGTTTTACCGCGATTTTGCGTGAACCATAAAAAAGCCGGGTGGCGTCAACGCTTTACCCGGCTTATTTTCATCTGTATTTCCCGAGAGAAATTAGACTTCTTCCATACGCCCAAGCAGCGCCTGCAGGCGATCCTGCCAGCTGTTCTGCTGTTCACGCAGCTGGTTGTTTTCGCGCTCCAGCTCTTCGCGACCGTGCTGAGCGGTCTGAACTTCCTGCGCCAGGCTGTTGTTCTTCTCTTTCAGCTCTTCAATTTCCATTTGCAGCAGCGTGATGGTGTCAATCGCCTGCTGTACTTTCGATTCCAGTTTCTCAAACACTTCTAAAGACATGATGCTACCTCTCCTGAATTGCAAGGCGACGCTTTAACGTAAACGCGCACGACATATACCAACGATTGTATGGAGCACGGCGCTCTGTGTCCAGCAACACACCGCGCAGATCGCGGTTTGCAACACTTTTCGGCCTCGTCCTGGTGCGTTCGCGTCATATACCCCTAAATTGTTAAGCCTTTCGTTAATGAAATGAT
The DNA here is from genome assembly GCF_014103115.1 of Enterobacter sp. RHBSTW-00901. Lineage (NCBI taxonomy): Bacteria > Pseudomonadati > Pseudomonadota > Gammaproteobacteria > Enterobacterales > Enterobacteriaceae > Enterobacter > Enterobacter sp. RHBSTW-00901. The sequence continues at coordinate 2,955,566 of NZ_JABXPB010000001.1, read as the reverse complement.
TCAGCTCACATTCCGTACTGATGCAAAAACGCGCTTTATGGCGCGAAAACGCTCATTTTATTGACGCAGACCACACATTTTAATTTCGATATTTCTCGTTTTTGCTCGTTAACGATAAATTAACACTATGTCTACAGGACATCGTGGCTGTCACGGGCGGCCATGCTAACAATAAACATCAATTTCTTCAGGATTCCGATTATGAGTCAGACATCAACCTTAAAAGGCCAGTGCATCGCCGAGTTCCTTGGTACCGGGTTGTTGATATTCTTCGGAGTGGGCTGTGTCGCTGCACTGAAAGTGGCGGGTGCCAGTTTTGGTCAGTGGGAAATCAGTATCATCTGGGGTCTGGGTGTGGCAATGGCCATTTACCTGACCGCAGGCGTTTCTGGTGCACATCTTAACCCGGCGGTAACCATCGCACTGTGGCTGTTCGCGTGCTTTGACGGACGCAAAGTTGTTCCGTTCATCATTTCTCAATTTGCCGGCGCGTTTTGTGCAGCGGCGTTAGTTTACGGGCTTTATTACAATCTTTTCATCGACTTCGAGCAAGCACATCATATGGTGCGCGGCAGTGTCGAAAGTATTGATCTCGCAGGTATCTTCTCAACGTATCCAAACCCGCATATCAATTTTGTGCAGGCGTTCGCAGTTGAAACAGTGATTACCGCTATCCTGATGGGCGTTATCCTGGCGCTGACTGACGATGGTAACGGCATTCCGCGTGGCCCGCTGGCTCCGCTGCTGATTGGCCTGCTGATTGCCGTGATTGGCGCATCAATGGGCCCACTGACCGGTTTCGCCATGAACCCGGCGCGTGATATCGGGCCAAAAGCCTTCGCCTTTATCGCAGGCTGGGGCGACGTAGCCTTCACCGGTGGCAAAGACATTCCTTACTTCCTGGTACCGCTGTTTGCGCCGGTTGTCGGGGCTGCGCTGGGTGCGTTTAGCTACCGCAAATTAATTGGTCGCCACTTACCGTGCGACACCTGTGTGGAAGAGGAGAAGGAAACAACTTCTGCCGCACAACAAAAAGCTTCGCTGTAATCTGACTACGGGACACATACCATGACCGAAAAAAAATATATCGTTGCGCTCGACCAGGGCACTACCAGCTCCCGCGCTGTCGTAATGGATCATGACGCGAATATCGTCAGCGTGTCACAGCGCGAATTTGAGCAAATTTATCCTCGCCCAGGCTGGGTAGAACACGACCCAATGGAGATCTGGGCGTCACAAAGCTCTACGCTGGTCGAAGTGCTGGCAAAAGCCGATATCAGTTCCGACGAGATTGCCGCCATTGGTATTACCAACCAGCGTGAAACAACCGTGGTCTGGGAACGTGAAACTGGTAAGCCTATTTACAATGCTATCGTCTGGCAGTGCCGTCGTACTGCGGAAATTTGTGAGCAGCTAAAACGCGACGGCATGGAAGAGTACGTGCGTAGCGCAACCGGTCTGGTGGTTGACCCGTATTTCTCCGGCACCAAAGTGAAGTGGATCCTCGACCACGTGGAAGGTTCACGCGAACGAGCAAAACGCGGCGAGCTGCTGTTCGGTACCGTCGATACCTGGCTTATCTGGAAGATGACCCAGGGACGCGTCCACGTGACCGACTACACCAACGCCTCGCGTACCATGCTTTTCAACATCAATACCCTTGAGTGGGATGACAAGATGCTGGACGCGCTGGACATTCCACGCGCCATGCTGCCAGAAGTGCGTAAGTCTTCTGAAGTGTACGGTCAGACCAACATCGGTGGTAAAGGCGGTACCCGTATTCCTATCGCCGGTATCGCCGGTGACCAGCAGGCGGCGCTGTTCGGCCAGCTGTGCGTCAAGGAAGGGATGGCGAAAAACACCTACGGCACAGGCTGCTTCATGCTGATGAACACCGGCGAGAAAGCGGTGAAATCAGAGAACGGTCTGCTGACCACCATCGCCTGCGGCCCACGCGGTGAAGTGAACTACGCTCTGGAAGGTGCGGTGTTCATGGCGGGTGCATCCATTCAGTGGCTGCGTGACGAGATGAAGCTTATCAGCGATGCATTCGACTCTGAATACTTCGCCACCAAAGTGAAAGATACCAACGGTGTATACGTGGTACCTGCGTTCACGGGTCTGGGCGCACCTTACTGGGATCCGTATGCTCGCGGCGCGATTTTCGGCCTGACGCGTGGTGTGAACTCTAACCACATCATCCGCGCCACGCTGGAATCCATTGCCTACCAGACACGTGATGTACTGGAAGCCATGCAGGCTGACTCCGGTATCCGTCTGCACGCTCTGCGCGTGGATGGCGGTGCGGTAGCCAACAACTTCCTGATGCAGTTCCAGGCCGACATTCTGGGTACCCGCGTAGAGCGCCCGGAAGTACGCGAAGTTACCGCGCTGGGTGCGGCTTACCTTGCCGGTCTGGCCGTGGGCTTCTGGCAGAACCTGGACGAGCTGCAGGAAAAAGCGGTAATCGAACGCGAATTCCGCCCTGGCATCGAAACCACCGAGCGTAACGTTCGCTATAACGGCTGGAAGAAAGCGGTGAAACGCGCCCTGGCGTGGGAAGATCACGAAGAGTAATTTACCCCCACCTAACCTTCTCCCCACAGGGGAGAGGGTTACCCAAACCGCACCCAACGCCACTCTGTGATAAACTTCGTGCAATTCCTTTTGACTGCACGAGTACCTCATGAAACGTGAACTTGCTATCGAATTTTCCCGCGTGACCGAAGCGGCCGCGCTGGCGGGCTATAAATGGCTGGGTCGTGGCGACAAAAACACCGCTGACGGCGCGGCTGTCCATGCCATGCGCATTGTGCTTAACCAGGTCAACATCGACGGCACCATCGTGATTGGCGAGGGCGAGATCGACGAAGCGCCCATGCTCTACATCGATGAAAAAGTTGGTACGGGCAAAGGTGATGCCGTGGATATCGCCGTCGACCCGATCGAAGGGACCCGCATGACGGCAATGGGCCAGGCCAACGCGCTGGCGGTACTGGCGGTGGGTGACAAAGGCTGTTTCCTCAACGCACCCGATATGTACATGGAAAAGCTGATTGTCGGCCCTGGCGCGAAAGGCGCTATCGACCTCAGCCTGCCGCTGGAAGAGAACCTGCGCAATATAGCCAAAGCGCTGGGTAAACCACTTAGCGAGTTGACCGTAACGATTCTGGCGAAACCGCGCCATGACGCGACCATTGCGCAGATGCAAAAGCTTGGCGTGCGCGTATTTGCCATCCCGGACGGTGACGTGGCCGCCTCTATTCTGACCTGTATGCCAGACAGCGAAGTGGACGTGCTTTACGGTATCGGCGGTGCACCGGAAGGTGTGGTTTCTGCTGCGGTGATCCGCGCGCTGGACGGCGATATGCAGGCGCGACTGCTGCCGCGTCATGAAGTCAAAGGCGACAGCGCAGAGAACCGCCGTATCGGCGAAGACGAGCTGGCACGCTGTGAAGCAATGGGCATCGAAGCCAATAAAGTCCTCGCTCTGGACGAAATGGCGCGCAGCGATAACGTTATTTTCTCCGCCACCGGTATCACCAAAGGCGATCTGCTGGACGGTATCACCCGCAAGGGCAACATGGCGACCACCGAAACGCTGCTGATCCGCGGTAAGTCGCGCACCATTCGCCGTATACAGTCTATCCACTATCTCGATCGCAAAGACCCGGACGTACAGACCCACATTCTGTAAAACCGTTTGATCGATAGAGCTTTCCGGCCCATATGGGCTGGAAATCTTCACCACAAGTACGGAAGATAGAACAGAGATACAGCACAGGAGAAGATCATGGCGGACTGGGTAACAGGTAAAATCACAAAGATACAATTCTGGACCGATGCGCTATTTAGTCTCACCGTGCATGCTCCCGTCCACCCGTTTACCGCCGGACAATTCGCAAAGCTGGGGCTGGATGTCGACGGCGAGCGCGTGCAACGCGCCTACTCTTACGTCAACGCACCCGACAATCCAGATCTCGAGTTTTATCTTGTCACCGTCCCGGACGGTAAGCTCAGCCCGCGCCTGGCGGCACTTAAACCCGGCGATGATGTGCAGATTGTGAGTGAAGCGGCAGGTTTCTTTGTGCTGGATGAAATCCCGGACTGCGATACCCTCTGGATGCTGGCAACCGGCACCGCTATCGGCCCTTACCTTTCTATCCTGCAGTATGGCAAAGACCTTGAGCGCTTCAAAAACATCGTGCTGGTTCACGCCGCGCGCTATGCTGCCGACCTAAGCTATCTGCCACAGATGCAGGCGCTGGAACAACAGTATGGCGGGAAATTGAAAATTCAGACCGTCGTCAGCCGGGAAACCGCAGCAGGTTCGCTGACGGGTCGTGTACCGGCGTTGATTGAGAGTGGTGCACTGGAAGCGGCGGTGGGCTTGCCGATGAATACCGAAACCAGCCACGTCATGCTGTGCGGTAACCCGCAGATGGTTCGGGACACGCAGCAGCTCCTGAAAGAGACCCGGCAGATGACAAAACATCTTCGCCGTCGACCGGGCCATATGACCGCCGAACACTACTGGTGATCAGCGGTACTTCACCTCAAGGGTATCTTTACCGTATTTATTCTCGCTCTGGGTGCCGATAAACGCGCCCAGATCGACAACCATCATCACAAAGATAATGGTCGGCAGTAGCCTGCCCACCACCCAGGGGAGGATGGACGGAAGCATCGACCAGTTCCCCGCCACCAGCATCCACGCCACAATAATCAGAAATGCCCACGCACCGGAACGACCGCGATCGTGCAGGCGTTTCACCACCACAGCGGCTGTTGGCCACAACAGGCACACCAACGCAAATGCCGCCGTCTGCGTACTCAGCCACGCGTTATAGGCAATGAAAAAAAGGAGCAACATGGCGACAATCCACGTCACCATCCAGATCCAGAAATCACGGCGTCCAATACGCCCTTTGAATGAAAACAACCACTGCTGTATGGTCATGTAAGGTTCCTTATTATCGTATGGTGCGCATTTTACCCTGGAGTTGTGACCTTTTGACAAGCCGACCAGATATCGATTTAATCATGAGCCATTACGGCCAGGGGCAATATTGATGAAAAGTTCGGTACATTCTCTTTTGCTGTGTTTCGCCATGCTGAGCGCTGGCTTTTCCCTGCATGCTGCCGAAACATCTGCCCCAACGACTGCGCCCTACCTGTTGGCAGGAGCACCGTCATTTGATCAATCCATCAGCCAGTTTCGCGAAGCCTTTAATCAGGCCAACCCAAAGCTGCCACTGGATGAATTTCGCTCTATTGATAGCGCCCGCGATACCCCCACTCTGACTCGTGCTGCCAGCAAGATTAACGAGAATTTATACGCGTCTACTGCGCTGGAGCGCGGGACGCTAAAAATCAAAAGCATGCAGATAACCTGGTTACCGATTCAGGGGCCGGAGCAAAAAGCCGCGAAGGCGAAAGCACTCGAGTACATGAGCGCGGTTTTGCAGGTCTTTACGCCCGCGCTAACGAAAGCACAAAGTCAGCAAAAGCTGCAAAAACTCCTGACCGCCGGTAAAAACAAGCGCTACTACACCGATACCGAAGGTGCTATTCGCTATGTTGTGGCAGATAACGGCGAAAAGGGACTGACCTTCGCAGTTGAACCGATTAAGCTGGCACTATCAGACTCACTCGGAGGGGCGAATTAATGACAAAAAGCAAAGCCTTTCAGGGGAAAATCTCTATACTGATTCACAGACCATGCTGCCCGTCAGGGTGGCCATATTCCTTAATTCGCTTATTTAGCGTGGAGAATTGAAATGCGACATCCTTTAGTGATGGGTAACTGGAAACTGAACGGCAGCCGCCACATGGTAAACGAACTGGTTGCGAACCTGCGTAAAGAGCTGGCTGGCGTGACGGGCTGTGCGGTTGCCATCGCTCCGCCGGATATGTACCTGGATCTGGCTAAACACGCCGCTGACGGCAGCCACATCGTTCTGGGTGCTCAGAACGTTGATGTTAACCTGTCTGGTGCGTTCACCGGTGAAACCTCCGCTGAAATGCTGAAAGATATCGGTGCGAAATACATCATCATCGGCCACTCTGAGCGTCGCACCTATCACAAAGAATCCGACGAATTCATCGCGAAGAAATTCGCTGTGCTGAAAGAACAGGGTTTGATCCCGGTTCTGTGCATCGGTGAAACCGAAGCAGAAAACGAAGCCGGTAAAACGGAAGAAGTTTGTGCACGTCAGATCGACGCCGTGCTGAAAACTCAGGGCGCGGCAGCGTTCGAAGGCGCAGTTATCGCTTACGAACCAGTCTGGGCTATCGGTACCGGCAAATCAGCAACCCCAGCGCAGGCTCAGGCGGTTCACAAATTCATCCGTGACCACATCGCTAAAGCAGACGCAAAAGTGGCTGAGCAGGTTATCATCCAGTACGGCGGTTCTGTAAACGCAGCTAACGCTGCTGAGCTGTTCACCCAGCCAGACATCGACGGCGCACTGGTTGGCGGCGCATCCCTGAAAGCTGACGCTTTCGCGGTGATCGTTAAAGCGGCAGAAGCGGCTAAACAGGCTTAATCGCCTTTGCGGCGGGTGGCGCTTCGCTAACCCGCCCTACAGGATCGCAGGCCCGGTAAGCGTTAGCGCCACCGGGCTTTTTTTATAAACGTCCCAGCACGCTAAACCACAGATAATCCAGCGGCAACAGTACCAGATACGTTGCGATCGCCAGCGCCAGACAGAGCGACATCCCCGCCCTGGCAGGCACCTTTCCTAACCCCATAGCCACCACAATTGGCGATGCCTGATATGGCAACAGCGGCGTGGAATAACCCAACACCTGAATCATGATCACCGAGAGCAGCGGGAATCCGGTGGCGTCAGAGAAACTCTGTGCCAGTGTGGTATACAGCGCCGGAACGCCGTTGGCGGTCATAATAAAGTTGAGCGCCGTGGTGATCCCGGTCAGTGCCAGGAAGCTGGTGAACGGCCTGTCGGCATCCAGCGGCATAATATGCAGCAATTCCTCACCTACCGCCGAACCGATGCCGGTTTGCGTCACCACAATCGCCAGCCCAAGAATCCCCGCTACGTAAATGCAGGTGCGCATATTCACACCCGCCGCGAACTCTTCACCCGTGATAAAACCAATGCGTGGCAGCAGCACAATGACCGATGCCACCAACCCGGTCCACGCAGGCCCGATACCGTGCCAGCTCTCCGTCACCCACATCACCAGTACCACCGCCAGCAGCCAGGCGAGACGTTTTTCGTCACGCCCCATCGGTTCAGACGGAGCCAGGTCGTGCGGGGGTTTTGGGCTGCCGGGGAAAAGCCAGCAGATCAGGCCAATCAAAATCACCCCTTTGAGAATACCGAGTACGGGGGTGTGGAGTAGCAGATAGGACACATAGTTGAGATGAATACCGTACGAACCTTCCGCCGCACCACTCATCACCAGGTTGGGTACGTTAGCGGGCAGGATAGTTGCCGAAAGCTGGAAAGTACCGAACCCGACGGCCAGTGCCAGACCAAACCAGGCGCGCGAGCCGTCAGCGATGCTGGCCCGTTTTGCCATCGCCGCAACGATTGGCATCAGCAGCGCAATACGCCCCATGTTCGACGGCATCACAAACGCCAGTGCATAACTCAGCAACACCACGCTTGCCACCATCTGCACCCAGGAATCGGTGAGCTTTGCCGACAGCGCCCGCGCGGCTCTGTCCGCCAGACCGGTTTTGCGGATCGCCACGCCAAGCACAAAACCGCTAAACACCAGCCAGAATGCGGACGAGGCAAAACCGCCAAAGATCACCTCCGGTGGGGCGATTTTGGCGGTCATTGCCGCAGCAAAAAACAACAGTGCGGTGATAAATTCCGGTAACAGTGACGTCGCCCACAGCACGATGGTGACGCCAACAATCAATGAGGGTAGTAGCAGAGGGTAACTTAACCAGAGCGACATGCCTGTCTCCTGTCGTTTTTTTCAGCAAGTCTACGGTGACAGGCAGGACGAGTAAACGCTATTTATAGTGGGGTCACTTCAGAATATTGCATTGATGATCCTGCAATTCCTCTGCCGAGGCCCGGTTAAGCATCAGCACGTTACGCTCGGTCGCCAGCAACACAAATGAGCCGTCCGACTGCTGCGCCATCGCCAGCGCAAAGCGTCCCATGTGATCGCGTGCTTCTGGCAGTTCTTCCGCCAGCATCATAAACGGGCTGCGTTGCACCAGCTCATTTTCCGTCACCCGACGGGCAAGATACTCATGCCCTTCCAGTCCACCGGGAAGCGGCAGCCACTGGGTGCTGATTTGCCCCTGGCTGGCATCGAGCTTCGCGCGCACGTCTGGCCGCAGGCAGGAGATGTGAATATGGAAATGGTTCTGCGTGCGCCCGGTTGGGGAATTGATGGTCAGTGAAATGGCGCTGTCGGGCACGTCAGAACCACGTTTAAGGCGCATAAAACTACGTGACTGCCACGCCAGCCAGAAGAAGTTCGGTGTGTGGGGCTCGGTCAGGAGCGGGCTTTCTGTGCCGTTGATGCGGTACGTCGGCATCAGCAGATATTGCAGCGGCCCGTTACGGTCTTTGAACACGACATAGCCCGCGTCAGGTTTCACCTGCGCGCACGGTGCCGGGTTACGATGCTGCAGCTGATTAGGCAAACACTGGTCAAGAACGATATGCCGCAACGCGTTCGGGTTACCCGATGTCATCCAGAACCAGCCACCCACGGCAAGTGCGATGGCAACCAGAACCAGTACAATTATTTTTTTCACAACGCGTTCCCCGTATCCATTTGAAGTGGAAGAGTAACGCAAAATGATGACCAAATAAAAAACCCGGCGGATTTCTCACACCGGGTCACCGTGTCGTTCTTTGCAAAACACCTAGCGCTGGCTGATCTGGTCGAACGTTCCGCCGTTGGAGAAGTGTTCTTTCTGCGCTTTTGTCCAGCCACCAAACGTCTCATCAATCGTGAAGAGTTTCAGTTTCGGGAATGCGTTTTCGTATTTCTTCGCAACCGCCGGATCGCGTGGGCGATAGAAGTTCTTCGCCGCAATGTCCTGGCCTTCTGGCGAGTAGAGATACTTCAGGTACGCTTCAGCCACCACTTTGGTGTCTTTCTTCTCAACCACTTTGTCGACCACGGAGACGGTCGGCTCGGCGAGAATCGATTCACTCGGGGTGACGATTTCGAATTTGTCTTTGCCCAGCGCATGAGTCGCCAGCAGGGCTTCGTTTTCCCAGGCAATCAGCACATCACCAATACCGCGTTCAACGAAGGTATTGGTTGCGCCACGCGCGCCGGAATCCAGTACTTCGACGTTTTTATACAGCGCTTTCACGAACTCCTGAGCCTTCGCCTGGTCACCATTATTGTGGTGCAGGGCGTAACCCCAGGCCGCCAGGTAGTTCCAGCGTGCACCGCCAGAGCTTTTCGGGTTCGGGGTGATGACAGACACGCCCGGCTTAATCAGGTCGTTCCAGTCATGAATTTGTTTCGGGTTGCCTTTACGCACCAGGAAAACGATGGTCGAGGTATAGGGTGCGGAGTTGTCCGGCAGACGTTTGATCCAGTTTTTATCAATACGGCCACGCCCGGCAATCGCGTCCACGTCGTAGGCCAGCGCCAGCGTGACCACGTCGGCCTCAATACCGTTGATAACCGAAGTCGCCTGCTTACCAGAACCGCCGTGTGACTGGCGAATCACGACGTTATCACCGGTTTCTTGCTTCCAGTGTGCCGCGAAGGCTTTGTTGTACTGCTCATAAAGTTCACGCGTCGGGTCGTACGACACGTTCAGTAACTGGATATCCTTAGCCAGAAGGCTGGTCGATGCCAGCAATAATGTTAAACCCACGCCCCATTTATTCATCGCCCAGCTCTCTTGTGCAGTATTTGGATGAATGCAGCGTGCCAGAAAGCTAACCAATGATTAAAGAATAAAAAAAGATTGGCTATAACATAGAGGAATAATGGCCCTCTTCAGAGAGAAGAGGGCCAGAAGGATCAGTACAGTTTTTTCGCGCAGTCTAACCAGTCACCTTTGAACGGACGCTTCATGTTTTCAATAGCGTCAATGATGTCATGGTGAACCAGTTTTTCGTTCTGAATACCCACGCAACGGCCGCCGTAACCCTGCAGCAGCAGTTCGATAGCGTACGCACCCATGCGGGACGCCAGAATACGGTCATATGGGCCTGGAGAACCGCCACGCTGGATGTGACCCAGTACAGTGGCACGGGTTTCGCGTTTGGTTTCGGTTTCGATGTACTTCGCCAGCTCGTCAACATCACAGATATGCTCGGTGATTGCCACGATAGCGTGTTTCTTACCTTTCGCGATACCGGCTTTGATTTCGTTAACCAGGTCTTCGCGGCTGAATTCCACTTCCGGTACCACCACAAACTCACAGCCACCAGCGATAGCCGCAGCCAGCGTCAGGTCACCACAGTAGCGGCCCATCACTTCCACGATGGAGATACGCTGGTGGGAAGAAGAGGTGTCACGCAGGCGGTCAATCGCTTCAACGACGGTACCCAGCGCGGTGAAATAACCGATGGTGTAGTCAGTACCTTTGATGTCGTTGTCGATAGTGCCTGGCAGACCGATGCACGGGAAGCCCATCTCAGTCAGACGTTTTGCACCCATATAGGAGCCGTCACCACCGATAACCACCAGGGCGTCCAGGCCACGTTTTTTCATGTTCTCGATAGCCACTTCACGGACGTGTTCATCGCGGAATTCCGGGAAGCGTGCAGAGCCGAGGAAGGTACCGCCACGGTTAATCATGTCCGACACGCTGTAACGGTCGAGCTGCACCATGCGATCTTCATACAGACCCAGATAACCGTCATAGATACCAAAAACTTCCAGACCTTCCGTCAGCGCTGAACGGACAACCCCACGAATTGCCGCGTTCATGCCCGGCGCATCACCGCCGCTTGTCAACACACCGATTTTCTTAATCATGACTACCTCTGAACTTAGGAATGCAAAATTGAAATCTTTTGCCGGAAGAAACTGTTCGACCAACGAATACTGCAAATAGTATATCAATCACTTCCAGCTGAATTGATTCAGGTCAGACCAAATGGCGGTAATTTATACACAAAATGCTGGCCTGGCTCACTTTTTTACAACGAATTACGAAAGCCCAACGTACCCGGGTACAACCGAGCAGGGATCCTGGTGAATGATGACGTCTGAACCAGGAAAACGCTGCAAAATCGCCTGCTCTACCTGTTCAGCTATGACGTGAGCCTGAACCAGCGGCAGGTTGTCTTCCATTTCAATATGAATCTGAATAAAGCGGGTCGGCCCTGACTGCCGCGTACGGAGATCGTGCGCTCCACTGACGCCAGGCCAGCTCGTCACGATTTCAATGATTTCTTGTCGCTCAGCATCGGGAAGCGCACGGTCGAGAAGCGACTGTACCGCCTCATAACCCATCCGTAAGGCACTATATAAAATATAGATCCCAATCCCTAATGCGAATAATGCATCGGCGCGATGCCATCCATACCAGGCAAGACCGAGCGCAATAAGAATAGCGCCATTCATCATAACATCAGACTGATAATGAAGCATATCCGCCCTTACAGCCTGGCTTTGCGTTTTACGTACCACCCAACGCTGGAACGTAACAAGAACCAGTGTGCATATAAGTGCAACAACTGTCACCACCACGCCCACGCCAGGATCGTTCATCGGCGACGGTGAAACCAGGTGCTGAATACCGGTCAAAAACAGGAATAGCGCCGAACCGGAGATAAACATACTCTGCGCCAGGGCGGCCAGCGATTCAGCCTTCCCATGCCCGAACGTGTGCTCTTCATCTGCCGGTTGTAGCGAGTAGCGCACCACCAGCAGGTTCGTCAGCGAGGCGGCGATATCCATCAGAGAGTCCACCAGTGCTGCCAGAATACTGACCGAACCGGTATACCACCAGGCAAAGATTTTAATCAGCAGCAGGCAGGAAGCCATGACGGTCGCCGCAATTGCTGCCCGGCTTACCAGCCGTCCATAGGATTGATTCATAAAAACTCCTGTCATGTCATGCCGCTAGTATAACGGAAGCTTGAGGAGTCAACGGATGAATAAACGGTTAACAAGTTTGAAGGGCAAAAAAAACCCCCACATCATGTGGGGGAAGACAGGGATGGTGTCTATGGCAAGGAAAACAGGGTTTACTGGTTACTACGGGTACTGCTATTGCTACTGAAAAACGTCGTTTCTGAGCTTCGCTGCATCCGTGCAACCTTACGCAACTGATCCATTCGTTGCTGATGTTTCTCGTTCAAAACCGCTTGCTGCTCGGGCGATAGCAGATGGAACATCTGGTTGCGAACCCTGGCCATTTCAACCTGGCGGGCAACCTGTATCTGTGCCATTTTTTCTGCCTGAGCGCGCACAGCGCTTTCGTCAAAATTATCGGCGGTGACAAGGCGATGCATTGTCTCCATTTCGCTAACATTAACAGGGGGCTGGTCTTGTCTTGCCCTCTGCATCAGATCTCGCATCTGTTGACGCTGATGTTCGGTTAAACTTATGCCGTCAAACATATGGCTTTGGCTACTGTGCTGCGCTGTCCCCTCTTCGGGAAGCCCGTTGTCGCTGGTGATAGCTACAGCAGCCTGGCTAAACGCACTGAACGCCAGCGTTGAGGCCATGACGGCAGCGGTAACTTTGCGCATCACTTGCTCCCAAAATCTTTCGTGTCGCGATTCAACGAGAGACAGTCTACGATTCAGGCTGCAAACATGCGTCAGGGGGTGTAAAACAACGTAAAGTCATGGATTAGACAGCCTTGATGTCGTAATTTCTGCCTCGGAGGTATTAAACAATGAATAAAATCCTGTTAGTTGATGATGACCGAGAGCTCACATCCCTTTTAAAGGAGTTGCTCGACATGGAAGGTTTCAACGTTCTGGTCGCCCATGATGGCGAGCAGGCGCTGAGTCTCCTTGATGACAGCATCGATTTACTTTTGCTCGACGTCATGATGCCGAAGAAAAACGGCATTGATACGCTGAAAGAGCTTCGCCAGACACACCAGACCCCTGTCATTATGCTGACCGCGCGCGGCAGTGAACTTGACCGCGTACTCGGCCTTGAGCTGGGTGCGGATGACTATTTACCTAAACCATTCAACGACCGTGAACTGGTTGCCCGTATTCGCGCTATCCTGCGTCGTTCCCACTGGAGCGAACAGCAGCAGAATACCGACAACAGCTCACCAACGCTGGAAGTGGACTCCCTGAGCCTGAACCCGGGTCGCCAGGAAGCAAGCTTCGACGGCGAGACGCTGGAACTGACCGGCACGGAGTTCACCCTGCTTTATCTGCTGGCGCAGCATCTCGGCCAGGTGGTATCGCGTGAACACTTAAGCCAGGAAGTGCTGGGTAAACGCCTCACGCCGTTTGACCGTGCCATTGATATGCATATCTCGAACCTGCGCCGTAAGCTGCCGGAGCGTAAAGACGGTCACCCGTGGTTTAAAACCCTGCGTGGTCGTGGTTATCTGATGGTTTCCGCTTCATGATAGGAAGTTTAACCGCCCGCATTTTCGCCATCTTCTGGCTGACGCTGGCACTGGTTTTAATGCTCGTTTTGATGTTGCCAAAACTCGACTCACGCCAGATGACGGAGCTTCTCGACAGCGAGCAACGTCAGGGCGTGATGATCGAGCAGCACGTCGAAGCCGAGCTGGCAAACGATCCGCCGAACGATTTAATGTGGTGGCGCAGGCTGTTTCGCGCTATCGATAAGTGGGCACCGCCAGGACAGCGCCTGTTGCTGGTCACCAGCGAAGGTCGCGTCATTGGGGCCGATCGCAATGAAATGCAGATCATCCGCAACTTCATTGGCCAGGCAGATAACGCCGATCACCCACAGAAAAAGAAATATGGCCGTGTCGAAATGGTTGGCCCTTTCTCCGTCAGGGATGGGGAAGACAACTACCAGCTCTACCTGATTCGCCCTGCGAGCAATTCCCAGTCTGATTTCATCAACCTGCTGTTTGACCGTCCGCTCCTGCTGCTGATTGTCACGATGCTGGTCAGTTCACCGCTGCTGTTATGGCTGGCGTGGAGCCTGGCGAAACCGGCGCGTAAGCTGAAAAACGCGGCTGACGAAGTGGCACAGGGTAACCTGCGCCAGCACCCTGAACTGGAAGCCGGGCCACAGGAATTCCTGGCCGCCGGAGCCAGCTTCAACCAGATGATCACCGCGCTTGAGCGCATGATGACCGCGCAGCAACGCCTGCTCTCGGATATCTCACACGAACTGCGCACGCCGCTCACGCGACTGCAGCTTGGTACCGCGCTGCTGCGTCGCCGCAGCGGCGAAAGCAAAGAGCTGGAGCGCATCGAAACGGAAGCGCACCGTCTGGACAGCATGATCAACGACCTGCTGGTGATGTCACGCAATCAGCAAAAAAATGCGCTGGTCAGTGAAACGGTGAAAGCCAATCACCTGTGGCATGAAGTGCTGGACAACGCCGCATTCGAAGCGGAGCAGATGGGCAAATCGTTCACCGTCAACTTCCCGCCAGGGCCGTGGCCGCTGTACGGTAACCCCAACACGCTGGAAAGCGCGCTGGAGAATATTGTGCGTAACGCCCTGCGCTACTCACATACGAAGATTGAAGTGGCGTTTTCGGTGGATAAAGACGGGATCACCATCACTGTGGATGACGATGGTCCAGGCGTGAGCCCGGAAGATCGTGAACAGATTTTCCGGCCGTTCTACCGTACTGACGAAGCACGTGACCGTGAATCTGGCGGTACCGGGCTGGGTCTGGCGATTGTGGAAACCGCCATGCAGCAACACCGTGGCTGGGTGAAAGCCGATGACAGCCCGCTGGGTGGATTGCGGTTAACGCTGTGGCTACCGCTGTATAAACGTTCCTGATCACACGTCCCCCGATACGGTGTCGGGGGACGCGATTCATGATGTTATGCCTCCGCACTGACTGGCATAACTTTCTGTTTCTTGATGCGTTTCACCAGCAATGTTGAACACGCAAATCCTAAGAGACTAAAGCCAATCATCACGCTGAACACGTAGTTGTAGCCGGTAATCCCTTTAAAGTTATCCAGAATCCAGCCATAGAGGGTATACGCAAACATCGCAGGCATATAACCGATAATACAACCAAATGCCATTGCCGAACCGGCATACTGCCGTGGCGTTCCAATTTCATCCATCGGGGCAAAGAAAATAGCTCGCTGCGAGAAGATGATGGCACCAAACCCTAATGTTGCAATCATCCCGATGTAAACGTTCATCGACTGATGAGGGAGTTGCATAAACAACATCATCGCAATGGCAGAAATCAAGAACGTCCATTTCAGGTAGACCGTAGGGGACTTAGCCACTTTATCCGCCAGGAAACCGCCCACCGGCCCACCCACCATTTTGAGGGCATACTGGTTAATGATCCCGTACGCCCCCACCAGCGCAACCGGAAGCATGTAGATGTCTTTCAGGAACGGAATGAAATAGGTTAAACCGCAGTAAGCTGCATACACGAAGAAAATGCCAAATGACGCTAACCAGACGTTCGGGCAAGTCAGAACATGTTTAATGCCTCTCAGGGTTTCAATGTTTGTGCTGCTTCCTTCACCGCTTTTGACGTGGTCATCATCAACGATGAAGTAGGTTATCACCCCGGCCATAAGAGTGATAACCGTGTAGTAGAGCAAGCCTGCCTGCATCCCTGCCTTCCCTTCACCAAAGTGAACGAAGACAAACAGCGCACCTGATGCGACAATAACATCCACCACACCGCGCCCTGCCTCCAGAAGCCCGAACAACCGCCCCTGTTCTTCTTTTGTTCCTAACAGGCGTACAGCTTTTAATAACACAGGCCAGTACACCACATCAGCAAAGAAGGCCATCGCCGCAAAGCAAATAAGATAGCCAGTGAACGATGGAAGCGTGGATAAATATAGCCCACACAGTCCCACACCAATTAACCCGAAGGGCAGAAGGATCTTCTTAGAATAGCGATCAGCAATGTATAAAGAAAGGAAAAGCCCTGTGGTTTGTACAATGGTATATACCGTAAAACTGAGTCCTATCTGTGTGTTTGTCAGCCCCCAGTCATTTTGCATTGGCACATAAAAAACATCCTTCATGCTGGAAAGCTTAAATATCGTTCCACCACCCAAAACCAAAAAGCACAGACGAGCCCATTTATTCATGAACATATTCGACACCCTCACTGAAATTTAGAGAGAAAACCGTTCAGCAATATAAAAAGCAGGCTATTCCTGAAAAAAGGAAGCCATAAGATGCATCAAGACACAGTTAAATAAATTAAGCAGGTTGTTTTATATTTATAAACTTCGCACACAGGTTACGAATAAAATCGATCTGAGAAATAGCATTATCTTTCTCCTGTGCCAGACGAGCATCAACCAGGTCATTATCAGGAAGCGGAGTGAAACTTGCGTCACGCCACGGTATCCAGGGATTATCGCCTTCGTCATCAAAACGAAATGCTGGCGCGTAATAATCAACCTCTTCTTCCAGACCGAAAGAAGTGACCTGCGGCTGGTCTTCACCCAACAGTAAAAGTTCACGCAGCATCATCTCGACAGGGAGATCGCCGAGCCCCGTACTGCAGGCTTCATGTGCCCATCCCTTACCCTCTTTTATCACTCTGGCATCCTTGATATGAACCTGAGTGATGTAAGGTGACATTGTCCGTAGCGCTGTCATGGGTTGTTCATTGGCATTTATCATATTGCCAAAATCAAAGAGTATGGAGAGATTTTTCATACCACTGTTTTTTACCAGTGTAACCAGTTCATGTCCTTTGAGATCTTCGTGTTGTTCAATCGTAAACTGGATACCACTATTATCAAACTGCGCCAGATAAGCTATATCCCGGGAGATTTTTTCCAGCACCGAATTTAAATAGCCTTCATAACGCGGATAAAATCTGACGGAGGTAGCACCTGTGCCCTGCGCGATATAAATAGCTTCATCCAGCGTCTTTTTATCTGATGCACTGGTTTCAATATGAATATCGAGCCCGTACAGTTCGGCTTTCTTTTTAAACGAAGCCAACTGCTCTGGCCGCATATTTTTCAGTGAAAAGGATTCCCCATCTTCAACATGTACTTTCACACCCGTTAAATGATACTGATGTGCAATATCCAGTAAATCTTCAGGAAGAATTCTTTCGTAACGCATATTTAAATGAAAGGCATATGCATGCAAATAAAGGCGGATGTTTCTTGCGCGCTCAGCCAGTTTTTCTCTGATAATGTTTTCCATAATCTTTCTCACTCATCACGAATAACCAGTTCGACGGATTCAAGTCTCCAGTACTCCAGATCAACCTGAACCACTTTTTTTTCAGACGTGGCACGATGCTTCTCTACCAAAATACCGTACGTATTAGGTGCTACGCCCAACTCTTTGCAGGCAAGCTCCGGCATATTGACGGGTTTGAAAATCATCTCTTTGATGGTCAAGGTAAGCCCAAAACTCTCTTCCCAGACTTTAGAAAATGCGTGATTTTCCAGCTTATCCATAAAACCCGGGGCGGCATCGGCGTCAATCCAGGACTCATGGTAAAAAACTTTATGATCATCCAGCCCACACCAGCCGGTTATCAGGTAGGGAGCCCTGGACGAAGAAAATGCTTTCTCAATATGGCGGGGTGCGGTATCGACAACGTCTTTAGTCAAATAACCCCAGGACGGTTTTCGTCCCTGCGCACGCGCCTCCGCATTAAAGCTGGAGAGCGATTTTGGGTTGTAGATGAATCGACGAGGAGAGATGAACCACCCGCTGCGGTTCTTGCGAAAAATACGCGCCGCGACCTCAAGCTCAATTAACACCTGCCTTAAGGTCATGCGTTTCGCATCCAGCAATTCGCACAATTCGCGCTCAGAGGGAAGTCGGGAACCCGGCGGAAAATCATTAGCCGCTAGCCAGTTTTCGAAGCGGTCTCTCAGGAGATCAACATAGTTTTTTTCTTTCATGTCTCACAATCTGGTTTAAACCAATTTGAAGACACAATATTTGAGCAGGGAAAATTCTCAAGCTTTTTCGGCAGGCTGACGCCATTTTTGTGGGCCAGGTAGCAAGTTCATCGTTAGCGAGGACACCACCAGAATGGCGATGCCCTCCAGATTCAGGCGGGCACTCTTGTTCTTGCAATAATTACTGTTTCCCCCACAATCTCCGCGAATTATCCTCGATCTGCCCGCTAATACGTCGCCTCTGCATCGTTCTTGTCCAGCTGGTCGATAGCCCCGCAGCCGACAACAGACGATGATACTGTTCGTCATCAAACGGCATATGCCAGGCAATTGCGCAGGCGTCGTACACAGAGACATCACTCAGGCGTGACGCCAGCTCCAGCGGTGCATCCGCCGAAACCTGCCCAGCCAGCACCACGCGGTACAGCCAGCCGGTTTTGCCCACGCTTTGCAGCTGAGCTGACATATCACTAATGCCGAAATGGAAGTTAAGCTTGAAGCACGGTGAGCGCGGCTGCGTGACCTGAATCAGCGCCTCACCCCAGCGAAAGATATCGCCAATAAAGACGTTCTTTTCGGTCAGCCCTTCGGTCGAGAGGTTCTCACCGAACGCGGGTGCGACAAACAAATCCGCCTGCTCGGGGAATTCGGCTATCCAGTGACGATAATGTTCGCGAGGATAGTGGCACAGCGCGCGCTCAGGCCCGCCGTGGATTTTCGCTTCGGCCTGCTCGTCACCCGCAAGCCCAAGGTCGGTTAACGTCAGCTCACCATCGACCTGAATTTTGGCGATGGCGCTTGGGCGGCTACCGTCGTAATCCCTGACCTTGCCTGTAAACACATTCACCGGGTAATGCATCGCGACTCCTTTATATACCCTAAATAATTCGAGTTGTAGGAAGGCGGCAAGAGAGTGAATCCCCAGGAGCTGACTCCAGTAAGTGACTGGGGTGAGCGAGCGCAGCCAACGCACCTACAACTTGAAGTATGACGGGTATACAGATACAAAAAAAGCGAGTCATCAGACTCGCTTCTCAGAGGTGGCAATGCAACCTTATTTTTTCGCGGCAAAACGCGCTGCGGCTTCGTCCCAGTTCACCACGTCCCAGAAGGCTTTGATGTAGTCCGGGCGGCGGTTCTGGAATTTCAGGTAGTAAGCGTGTTCCCACACGTCCAGACCCACGATTGGGAAACCGGATGCGCCAGAGATCGCTTCCCCCATCAACGGGGAATCCTGGTTAGCGGTAGAAACAATCGCCAGTTTGTCACCTTTCAGTACCAGCCACGCCCAGCCAGAGCCGAAACGGGTTGCAGCAGCTTTTTCGAATTCCGCTTTGAAGTTATCAACGGAACCGAAGTCGCGTTCAATAGCCGCTTTCAGGTCGCCCTGCAGGGTGGTACCGGTTTTCAGGCCTTTCCAGAAAAGACTGTGGTTAGCGTGGCCGCCAGCGTTATTACGCAGAACGGTTTTCTTGTCCGCTGGCAGCTGATCCAGTTTAGCGATCAGCTCTTCAGCAGACAGGTTAGCGAACTCTGGCAGGCTTTCCAGCGCGGCATTCGCGTTGTTTACATAGGCCTGGTGGTGTTTAGTGTGATGGATTTCCATCGTCTGCTTGTCAAAATGCGGTTCCAGTGCGTCGTAGGCATACGGCAGGGATGGCAGTGTATAACTCATAATCCTCTCCATTAGTGTCGGGCGGCACAACTGTTAATGCCGCGTAAGCAGTTGGTTCATTATAGTTAATTAAATGGTATTGAAAATGATTATCAATGCCGTAATTTCTATAAGGTTATCGCGCTTTGACAAATGGATTAATTATTAAATTTATCATGCAGTTAATGCGTTATTTCGTTAATTTTGTTCCGCGACCAGCAAAGCACAGGTGTCCGGCTCCAGCGCCTTAAAGATATGCAACTGGTCGGCGGGATAGCTTATGTAATCCCCTTCTCCCAGCTCTTCCGGTGCGTCAAGCGGGCCCACTATCGCCCGCCCCTGTGTGACGATAATATGCTCAACTGAACCTGGAGAATGTGGCTGGGAAATACGGTCTGCACCCGGCTGGGTCTGCAACAGATAGATATCACGGCGGGCACCCGGTGGGCACGCTGCCAGCAAAATGGCCTCATAGTTGGCCTGCCCGGCGACCACCTTCGTTCCTTCCCCCCGGCGGATCACCTGAGTGGTTGGCTGCTGCGGCTCAAGCAAGCGGGCGAAAGGAATGTCCAGCGCCACACAAAGCGACCAGAGCGTCTCCAGGCTAGGGTTACCATTGCCGGACTCCAGCTGGGAGAGCGTTGATTTGGCGATCCCGGCACGGCGGGCAATTTCCGCCAGTGAAAGCCCGGTTCGCAGACGTTCTCGCACCAGACTGCTGGCGATCACGCAAATTGGCTGCGTCATAAAACGGCCTCATGTTCTTTATATCGAACGAATCGTTCATCTTGTAAAACACTTCTGATGCGTTCATTATAATGGAAATACGTTCGATATGGCTAAAACTGTATGAAGCACCACCTCTCCTGCCTTAAAAGCGACACCATAAAAGCAATCATCCTTGTTTGTCTGGCGGTTGGCGTTGTCGGAATGTCCTACGGCTCGCTGGCGATGGCATACGGTTTCCCGCTCTGGGTACCGTTTGTGCTTTCCCTCACCGTGCTGGCAGGGGCTTCAGAATTTATGTTTATCGGTATTGTGGCTAGCGGTGGTAACCCGCTGGCGGCAGCGGCTGCCGGGTTACTGGTTAACGCACGCCATGTGCCGTTTGGCGTCACGGTGCGTGAGCTGGTCGGCAAACGCGGTGCGAGCCTTCTGGGATGCCACATCATGAACGACGAAAGCGTGGTGTTTGGCCTGTCGCAAAAAACGCCCGAACAGCGTAAAGCAGCCTACTGGCTGTGCGGTTTAGGCATCGCGGTCATCTGGCCGTTGGGTGCGCTACTGGGCGCAATGGTCGGCAAACTGCTGCCCGCCCCGGAAACCATCGGGCTGGATGCCGTATTCCCGGCCATTTTGCTGGCGCTGGTCGTTCCCGCGTTTAAAAACCGAACCACGCTGATCCGCGCCTGCAGCGGCGCAGTCTTGTCGCTGGCCGCCGTGCCATTTACCCCGGCGGGTTTACCGGTTCTGCTCGCTTTACTGGGCCTTGCCGCGAGGAAAAAATAATGGAAAACATAACGGTCTTTATTCTCGGTATCGCCATTTTGTCTGCGGGGACGTATCTGATGCGTCTTGGCGGGGCAAAAATCGGCAGCCGACTGGCATTGTCAGAGCGCTCCCAGGCGCTGCTTTCTGATGCGGCAACGGTATTACTGTTTTCCGTCGCGCTGGCGACAACGTTTTATGAAGGGGAACACTTTGCCGGGATGGCGCGGGTGCTGGGCGTGGCGTTTGCGGTATTCCTGGCCTGGCGCAAGATGCCGTTAATTGTGGTGATCGTTGCGGCGGCGGTGGTCACTGCGCTATTGCGTCTGGCGGGCATAAACTAAAAAAGCGCCCGGGGGCGCTCTTTCGACGGTGTGACAGGCTTATTTGTTCAGTTCAGCGGTCATGTGTACACGGTTACCGGAAAACGCCTGGGTAATTTTGTAGGACGACGCGCCCGCTTCCTGAGCCTGAGCGGCGATTTTTGCTTCTGCACCATCAATGGTAGAGGCAGTTGCCGTGACCGTCTGAGCAGCGAAAGAACCAAAAGAAGCAGACAGAGCGATTACAGCGACAAAAGTTTTGATGCTTTTCATGATATAAACCCTTTCAATTAGTTGTTTGGATAAGGCGTGTCGCCTTGATTAGATAAATACTAGACCTCATCACCGACAACTAAAAGCGGAAGGATTTGCCAAAATTATTCAAAATTACTGATCAACAATCAATCGTTGAGGATGAGTATAAATCGTCGCCCTTCCCGGTTTACAGAACCCCACCAGCGTCAGGTTGCAGCGCTCAGCCACCTCCACTGCCAGCGTCGTTGCTGCCGACACCGCAAACAGAATTTCAACGCCGCACATCGCGGATTTTTGCACCATTTCATAGCTGGCACGGCTGGATACTAATGCTGCTCCCTGCTGCCAGATTTCACTTTCACGCGCACGGCGACCAAGCAGCTTATCCAGCGCCACATGGCGGCCAACGTCCTCATGCCCCCCGACAATATCCCCCGACGGCAACACCCACGCCGCCGCGTGCGTACAACCGCTCAACTGGCCGATGGGTTGAACATCATTAAGGTGCTCAAGCGCTTTATTGAGGTTCGCAAGGTTGAAGGTCTGGGTAAACGGCAGAGGCACAACAGGTTTGCCGATATCGTTGAGCTGTTCTACACCACACACTCCGCAGCCAGTACGCCCGGCCAGCGCCCGACGGCGCTCTTTCAGCCCCATAAAGCGGCGGCTGGAAAGTTCGATTTGTACTTCCAGTCCATTGCAGGCCTGAACCACGTCCATGCCGTAGATCTCCTGAGGGTGCTCAATTATCCCTTCGGAGAGGGAAAACCCAATGGCGAACAGATCGAGATCTTTCGGAGAGGCCATCATTACAACGTGGGAAATACCGTTGTAGACCAGTGCAACCGGGACTTCCTCCGCCAGAAAATCAGGCGTGGCATGGGTAATGTGGGGGGGTCTGTGTACCGGCAGTTCCACAATACCAGCGGGTAGTGGCGACGAGTGGGGAGCACGATTTTGTTTAGACACAACGGTATTCCTGAACAACCACGGAGGTGAGCCTGCTATTGCATCACAAAGTGCAGACCTTACGCATAGTATGGATCAACTTTTAAGCGCCCATCCCCATCAAGTTTACCTACTCATTTGGGAGAGGTGCAACGAAGACCATGATACACCCCTTTAACATGCAGGGTTAATAACGTGACTAATATCACATTTTATAATCAGCAGGGTGATAATACGTTCACTTTGTATTAACGCCATTGGAACAGGCTTACCGACATTGTGGTATTCTGATGATATCCCTCGTGGGATTGAGGGATTAGAACAAATTTTCTTCTTTGTGGTTGAAAAAACAACCGTGAAGTTAAAACTACATATGTAAGCAATGTCGAAACAAGGAGTGACCCATGCAGGTCAGCAGAAGGCAGTTCTTTAAGATCTGCGCTGGCGGTATGGCAGGCACCACGGCAGCGGCGCTGGGCTTTGCCCCCGGCGTAGCGCTGGCGGAGACGCGGCAGTACAAACTGCTGCGCACCCGCGAAACCCGTAATACCTGTACATACTGCTCTGTCGGTTGCGGGCTGTTGATGTATAGCCTCGGCGACGGTGCGAAAAACGCCAAAGCGTCTATCTTCCACATCGAAGGTGACCCGGATCATCCGGTCAATCGCGGGGCGTTATGCCCGAAAGGGGCCGGTCTGGTGGACTTTATTCACTCAGAAAGCCGCCTGAAATTCCCTGAATACCGCGCCCCAGGTTCCGACAAATGGCAGCAAATCAGCTGGGATGATGCATTTGACCGCATCGCAAAACTGATTAAAGAAGACCGCGATGCCAACTTTATTGCCCAGAACGCCAATGGCGTCACGGTCAACCGCTGGCTCTCCACCGGGATGCTGTGTGCTTCCGCTTCCAGTAACGAAACCGGCTACTTAACCCAGAAATTTACGCGTGCACTCGGTATGCTCGCAGTCGACAACCAGGCGCGTGTCTGACACGGACCAACGGTAGCAAGTCTTGCTCCAACATTTGGTCGCGGTGCGATGACCAACCACTGGGTCGACATCAAGAACGCCAACCTTATTGTGGTGATGGGCGGTAACGCCGCTGAAGCGCACCCTGTCGGGTTCCGCTGGGCGATGGAAGCCAAAATCCACAACGGTGCGAAACTGATTGTGATCGATCCCCGCTTTACGCGTACTGCGTCAGTGGCGGATTTCTACACCCCTATTCGTTCAGGTACTGACATCACTTTCCTGTCAGGCGTATTGCTGTACCTGATGACCAACGAAAAATATAACCGCGAATACACTGAGGCGTATACCAACGCCAGCCTGATCGTGCGTGAGGATTATCACTTCGAAGATGGCCTGTTCAGCGGTTATGACGCCGAAAAACGCAAGTACGACAAAACCAGCTGGAACTACGAGCTGGATGAAAACGGCTTTGCGAAACGCGACACCACCCTGCAACACCCGCGTTGTGTATGGAACCTGCTGAAAGAGCACGTTTCACGCTATACACCGGACGTTGTCGAAAACATCTGTGGTACGCCGAAGGCTGACTTCCTGAAAGTGTGTGAGCTTATCGCCGAAACCAGTGCGAAAGATAAAACCGCATCGTTCCTGTACGCCCTCGGCTGGACACAGCACTCTATCGGTGCGCAGAACATCCGTACGATGGCGATGGTTCAGCTGCTGCTCGGCAACATGGGCATGGCAGGCGGCGGCGTAAATGCCCTGCGCGGTCACTCCAATATTCAGGGTCTGACTGACCTCGGCCTGCTGTCACAAAGCCTGACCGGCTACATGACGCTGCCAAACGAAAAACAGACTGATCTGCAAACCTACCTGACAGCCAGCACGCCAAAACCGCTGCTCCAGGGCCAGGTGAACTACTGGGGCAACTATCCGAAGTTCTTCGTCTCCATGATGAAGGCATTCTTCGGTGACAAAGCGACAGCTGAAAACAGCTGGGGCTACGACTGGCTGCCGAAGTGGGACAAAGGTTACGACGTTCTTCAGTACTTCGAGATGATGAACCAGGGCAAGGTCAACGGCTATCTGTGCCAGGGCTTTAACCCGGTGGCGTCATTCCCGAACAAGAACAAGGTTGTGGCCTCTCTGTCAAAACTGAAGTTCCTGGTAACGATTGACCCACTCAATACCGAAACCTCGACCTTCTGGCAGAACCACGGTGAATCGAACGATGTCGACCCATCGAAGATTCAGACCGAAGTGTTCCGCCTGCCATCCACCTGCTTCGCGGAAGAGAACGGTTCTATCGTCAACTCCGGCCGCTGGCTGCAGTGGCACTGGAAAGGTGCGGACGCCCCGGGCATTGCCATGAACGACGGCGAGATCCTGGCCGGCATCTTCCTGCGCCTGCGTAAGATGTACGCGGCAGAAGGCGGTGCGAACCCTGAACCGGTTCTGAACATGACCTGGAACTACTCGACACCGGAAAACCCATCACCGGAAGAAGTGGCGATGGAGAGCAACGGTAAGGCACTGGCGGATGTTATCGACCCGGCCACCGGTGCAGTCCTGGCGAAGAAAGGCGAACAGCTCAGCACCTTCGCGCACCTGCGTGATGACGGTACTACCTCCAGCGGCTGCTGGATCTTTGCCGGTAGCTGGACGCCGAAAGGTAACCAGATGGCCAACCGCGATAACGCCGACCCGTCGGGCCTTGGTAATACGCTGGGCTGGGCATGGGCGTGGCCGCTGAACCGTCGCATTCTCTATAACCGTGCCTCCGCAGATCCGCAGGGTAACCCGTGGGATCCGAAGCGTCAGCTTCTGAAATGGGATGGCGCGAAATGGGGTGGCGTGGATGTTCCGGACTACAGCACTGCCGCACCAGGCAGCGATGTCGGGCCGTTTATCATGCAGCCTGAAGGGATGGGGCGTCTGTTTGCTATTGATAAAATGGCTGAAGGCCCGTTCCCGGAACACTACGAGCCGTTTGAGACGCCGCTGGGCACCAACCCGCTGCACCCGAACGTGGTCTCTAACCCGGCAGCCCGTATCTTTAAGGGCGATTTTGAAGCGCTGGGTAAAAAAGACAAGTTCCCGTACGTGGGCACCACTTATCGCCTGACCGAACACTTCCACTACTGGACCAAGCACGCGCTGCTTAATGCTATCGCGCAGCCGGAACAGTTTGTGGAGATCGGTGAGAAGCTGGCGAACAAGCTCGGCATCGCACATGGTGATACCGTGAAGGTCTCTTCTAACCGTGGCTATATCAAGGCCAAGGCCGTAGTGACCAAGCGTATTCGTACGCTGAACGTTCACGGTCAGCAGGTGGATACCATCGGCATCCCGATCCACTGGGGTTATGAGGGCGTGGCGAAAAAAGGGTTTATTGCGAACACCCTGACGCCGTTCGTCGGTGATGCGAACACGCAGACGCCGGAGTTTAAGGCCTTCCTCGTGAACGTGGAAAAGGTGTAACGGAGACGACTTATGGCTTATCAATCTCAAGACATTATCCGTCGTTCCGCGACTAACGGTTTCACACCCGCGCCACAGGCGCGGGACCACCAGCAGGAAGTGGCGAAACTTATCGACGTGACCACCTGTATCGGCTGTAAAGCCTGTCAGGTGGCCTGTTCAGAGTGGAACGATATCCGTGACGAAGTGGGTCATAACGTTGGGGTGTACGACAACCCTGCGGATTTGACCGCGAAGTCCTGGACGGTGATGCGTTTCTCGGAAGTGGAGCAGAACGACAAACTGGAATGGCTGATCCGCAAAGACGGCTGTATGCACTGTGCGGATCCGGGTTGCCTGAAGGCGTGTCCGTCGGAAGGGGCTATCATTCAGTATGCTAATGGCATCGTCGACTTCCAGTCCGAGCAGTGCATTGGCTGTGGCTACTGCATCGCGGGCTGCCCGTTCAACGTGCCACGACTGAACCCGGAAGACAACCGCGTCTACAAATGTACGCTGTGTGTTGACCGCGTCAACGTCGGTCAGGAACCCGCCTGTGTGAAGACCTGCCCAACCGGTGCTATCCACTTTGGCTCTAAAGAGGATATGAAAACGCTGGCGGCTGAGCGCGTAGGCGAGCTGAAAACCCGTGGTTACGATAACGCAGGCCTGTACGATCCGGCCGGTGTTGGCGGAACGCACGTCATGTACGTACTGCATCACGCCGACAAGCCGAATCTGTATCACGGCCTGCCGGAGAACCCGGAAATCAGCGCCACCGTTAAGTTCTGGAAAGGCATCTGGAAACCGCTGGCAGCGGTCGGTTTTGCTGCCACCTTCGCAGCAAGTATCTTCCACTACGTCGGTGTCGGCCCGAACCGCGCGGAAGAGGAAGACGACGACAAGCATGAAGAGAAAGACGAGGTGCGCAAATGAGAAAACGTGACACCATCGTGCGCTACTCCGCGCCGGAACGCATCAACCACTGGGTCACCGCCTTCTGTTTCATGCTGGCGGCGATAAGCGGGCTAGGGTTCTTCTTCCCGTCCTTCAACTGGCTGATGCAGATCATGGGGACACCACAGCTGGCGCGTATACTGCACCCGTTTGTTGGCGTCATCATGTTCGCGTCGTTCATCATCATGTTTTTCCGATACTGGCACCATAACCTAATCAATCGGGATGATATCTTTTGGGCGAAGAATATTCGTAAGATCGTCGTCAACGAGGAAGTGGGTGATACCGGGCGTTATAACTTCGGCCAGAAATGCGTATTCTGGGCGGCGATTATCTTCCTGGTCCTGTTGCTGGTAAGCGGTGTGATCATCTGGCGTCCGTACTTTGCGCCTGCTTTCTCAATCCCGGTGATCCGATTCGCGCTGATGCTGCATTCATTTGCCGCAGTGGCGTTAATTGTGGTTATCATGGTGCATATTTACGCCGCCCTTTGGGTGAAAGGCACCATTACCGCGATGGTGGAAGGCTGGGTAACCAGTACGTGGGCGAAGAAACATCACCCGCGCTGGTACCGTGAAGTCCGCCAGAAACAGGAAAAGTCATCTGAATGAGTATTCGCATAATCCCGCAAGATGAGCTGGGTTCGAGCGAGAAACGCACGGCGGAATATATTCCGCCGTTGTTATTCCCCAGACTCAAGAACCTCT
The DNA here is from genome assembly GCF_014103115.1 of Enterobacter sp. RHBSTW-00901. Classification (NCBI taxonomy): domain Bacteria; kingdom Pseudomonadati; phylum Pseudomonadota; class Gammaproteobacteria; order Enterobacterales; family Enterobacteriaceae; genus Enterobacter; species Enterobacter sp. RHBSTW-00901. Next base: position 2,927,819 of record NZ_JABXPB010000001.1, on the reverse strand, counting down.
ATAACCGCCGCGCAGAGCGTCTGCGCGAGCTGGCAGAGAACAACCCTCTGGGCGATTTTCTGCGTTTTGCCGCGCTCATTGCCCACGCGCAGGAAGTGGTGCTGTACGACCATCCGCTGCAAATGGATCTGACCGCGCGCATTAAAGAAGCCAGCGAGCAAGGTAAACCGCCGCTGGATATTCACGTACTGCCGCGCGATAAGCACTGGCACACACTGCTGCATTCGCTGATTGCTGAGCTAAAACCGGAGATGAGCGGTACCGCGCTGGCGGTTATTGAGAATCTGGAAAAAGCCTCCGATATGGAACTGGAAGAGATGGCGAGCGCGCTGTTTGCTTCTGATTTCTCGCTGGTCAGCAGTGATAAAGCACCGTTTATCTGGGCTGCGTTGTCGCTCTACTGGGCGCAAATGGCAAGCCTCATCCCAGGCAAGGCCCGTGCCGAATATGGTGAAGCGCGCCAGTTCTGCCCGGTGTGTGGCTCGATGCCGGTTTCCAGCATGGTGCAAATTGGTACCACCCAGGGGCTACGCTACCTGCACTGCAACCTGTGTGAAACCGAGTGGCATGTGGTGCGCGTGAAGTGCAGCAACTGCGAGCAGACCCGCGATCTCAACTACTGGTCGCTGGAAAACGAAGACGCAGCGGTGAAAGCCGAAAGCTGCGGCGACTGTGGTACCTACCTGAAAATTCTGTATCAGGAAAAAGACCCGAAAGTCGAAGCCGTGGCCGACGATCTCGCCTCGCTGATTCTGGACGCCAAAATGGAGCAAGAGGGCTTTGCCCGCAGCTCTATCAACCCGTTCCTGTTCCCGGGTGAAGGGGAGTAATCCCTTGTGACAGCGCCGGGCGGCGCAAGCTTGCCCGGCTTACAGTTGATAAGGGGAAATGACCCCAGCAATACCCGCAAAGTCTTTGGTATTTCGTGAAATCAGCGGGCAGTTTCTGCTCTGAGCAGTCGCCAGGATGATGGCGTCTGGAAGCTTCATCCCATATTTCTCACGCAGTAAGACTGCTTCTTTCAGCAATATCCCGCGAGACATCGATCATTTCAAACGCGCCCATTATCGCTGCTGTTTTCGTCTCATGACCATGTTTACAAGCGCCTACCTTTTTGTAGGGTCAAAGCAGATAACAAAAATAGCTCTCGCATTTGCGAGCCGCTTTCCAGATCTCTGGTTTCACCAAATATCTTTGTTTTCATCAGCAATAAACCAGGCTATAAAACTGTATATTCATACAGTCAAAGAGACTCTGTCATGGCACTGGAAAAAGGGATTGAACAACTGGTTCAGGAATTTATCGCTGCAGGCCGGCCCTCATCACGTCATCAGAATATTAATGCCCGACGAGCGGGGTATGTTGCCAGTACGGGACTTGCCGGAGAGGTAGAAACTCGCATACACGTTGAAACGCATGTTCTTGAGGGCCTTATTATTCGTGTATTTTCGCCCCCCAACGCGCCTGAAACATTACCTGCTACCATCTACTATCACGGTGGGTGCTTTATCAGCGGCGGCTTTGATACGCATGATAACCAACTCCGTCAGCTAGCCTGGTACGGCAATTGCCGGGTGATTGCGGTTCAGTACAGACTGGCACCAGAGCATACCTTCCCCACCGCGCATGACGACGCAGAAAGAGGTGCGATACTGGTCTGGCAATATGCGAACACGTTGGGTGTAGATAAAAACCGGATCACGCTTTGCGGGGACAGTGCGGGAGGGCATCTGGCGCTGGTGACGGCGCTACGGCTAAAGGCCAAAGGTCTCTGGCAACCTGCGCAGCTCATACTTATCTATCCCATGCTCGACGCCACGGCGAGTTTTGAAAGTTACACCCTCAATGGCACAGATTATATTATCACCCGCGATACCCTGCTCAGCGGATATGAAATGTATCTGGCAGACACCGATCGTCAGCATCCAGAAGCCAGCCCACTGTGGCGGGATGATTTTAACGGTCTTCCGCCAGTACACATTATTACCGCCGAGTATGATCCGCTATGTGATGAGGGGGAGATGCTTTATCAGTATCTGACAGAGCAGGGGGTGGTATGTACCGCTCAGCGCTGGCTGGGAGTCATCCATGGCTTCTTTCAGCTCGGCGGAATCAGCCATTCGGCGCAAGACGTAATGAGGGATATCGCCTGGCGGATTGAAAACGCCAGGCGATAACAGCGGGAGGAGATTACTCCTCCTCGTTCCCACCCTCTTCATACGCACCAAACGGCTTCGCAGGGAGAACGATGTAAGTTCCTTCAAATATCGCGCCCGACGTTTCATCACCGAACAGCTCTACCTGCATCTGCACCCGAGCTTTGCGTCCACGTGCCAGACGGTCGAGATCGCCTCCCAGCGAACCGAGATCGGCAACGGCGCTCGGCTTGCCGCTAATTGGCGCGCTGTAGCGAATGTGGGCATCTGCCAGAATGATGGTGCCACCAAGATGACGTTCGCGCAGCATCAACCAGATAAGCCCCCAACCGGTGAGCGTAGCCAGTGAGAACAGACTGCCAGCAAACAGCGTGTGGTGTGGGTTCTGATTGCCGGTTTCCGGCATCGTGGTCATAAATTTTTGCCCGGTGTACTGCTGAATGCGTACCCCCATCTTTTCACTCAGGGGGATGTGTTGATACCAGGCCTGCTGTAACTGACCGCACCAGTCGGCACGGTGCAGAATATCATCCAGCGTGGCGACGGGTTTAATCATCAGAAAGTGGCGCACCGGTGTGGTTTGCGGTGTGGTGATTTCACCCTGGTTAACAAAACCGAGCTTGGCGAAGAACTCCACGGCATCCTCGCGGGCACTACAGGTTACGCGCTTAACGCCTTCCTGACGGGCAACTGACTCCAGGGTCATCGCCATCAGTGTCCCCAGACCTTTGTCCTGCACAGAGGGGTGGACAGCCATAAAGCGAATAGACGCTTCGTTATCCGCGTTGATATACAGACGCCCGACGGCGACAAGGTTACCCTCTTCATCCACCACCATCTGGTGATGCGCCATTGCGTCCCAGGCGTCGCGTTCAGATCCTTTCGGTTGATGTAATGGCTTGCGCAGCATTTCCCAGCGGAACTGGTAATACACCTCTAACTCTTCTTCCGTTTGCGGTACTCGAAGGTGATACATAGCTGTACTCTCTCTTGTTACCCGCGGCCACGCCGCCAACTGGCTCATATCTGGAGCCAGAATGTGACGGGGCCATCGTTCACCAGCGAGACCTGCATATCTGCAGCGAATCGTCCGGTTTGCGTATTCATTTCCTGCTGGCGACAACGCTCAACAAAATACTCATAAAGTGCTTCTGCACGATCCGGGGCAGCCCCCCTGGAGAAGCCAGGACGCATGCCGCGCTCGGTATCTGCGGCCAGCGTAAACTGGGAAACAACCAGCACACTGCCACCCGCCTGCTGGACGTTCAGGTTCATCTTGCCTTCCGCATCACTGAAAATGCGGTAACCCAGCACACGCTCACACAAGCGGTTAGCTTTTTGTTCGTCGTCATCCTTTTCGACACCTAACAACACCAAAAGTCCTGGGCCAATTTCACCCGTCACCTCATCCTCCACGGTGACGCTGGCACGGGTTACGCGCTGTATCAATGCAATCATGGTTGGTTTTCTTCTTGTTGTTTTTCAGCTTCAGCTGCTTTTTTGAGTTCGCGATATATGCCGAGAGTGACAGTTATTTCGGCACCAAGCAAGACGATACACCAGGTCCAGTAAACCCAGACAAACAAAATGGGGATCACCGCCAGCACGCCGTAAATCAGCTGATAAGAAGGGAACATGGTGATGTAGAGGGCAAAGCCTTTTTTGCCCAGTTCAAAGAACGCCGCCGCCACTAGCGCCCCGACGATAGCGTCGCGGTTAGGCACGCGAGTGGTCGGTACCACACTGTAGAGCAGCCAGAAAGAGAACCACGATAAAATCAGCGGGAAGATTCGCAGAACATTATCAATAACGCCGTTTAAGTCACTGGCCCAGCGCAACGAAAGAAGATACGAGCTGATAGCCAGGCTCGCACCCGCTAACAACGGGCCGAGCGTTAAAATCATCCAGTACACGGCAAAAGAGTACACTTTCGGGCGCACTTTTTTACTGTGCCAGATGGTGTTAAGCGCATTATCAATGGCATACATCAGAAGCAGCGACGTCACGATCAGGCCGCACGCCCCCACTGCCGTCATCTTGCTGGAGTTGGCAACGAACTGCTCAATATAGTTCTGTATAACATCGCCAGTGGCAGGAATGAAGTTCGCAAAGACAAAATGACGAAGCTGCAGGCTGACATCTGCAAACATCGGAAAAGCAGAAAAAAGCGCAAAGACGACGGCCACCAGCGGCACCAGTGAGAGTAACGACACATACGCGAGGTTCCCCGCCAGCGTCGTCATGTTGTCCTCGTCAATGCGGTGCCAGAGGAGTTTTAGCCACGCACGCAACGGGCGGGTATGGTGAGTGGCTTTTTGCTGAACGGTTTTTAGCATAGCTGCTTCGCAAAGTAGTTCGGTATCGTCTCTTTTCCGGTCACCAGAATTGACGTGATACCTAACTGGTTAGCTCCCTCTATATTATCGGCGTTGTCGTCGAAAAAGACCGCATCGGCCGCAGAGAATCCCTCCGCCTGGAGAACAGCCTGATAAATTCGCGCTTCGGGTTTGCGCATGCCCATCTCCTGGGAGAGATAGATTTTATCTGCCGCCGCACGCACTTCAGGGTATTCATCTGGCCAGAACGTGGTGTGCAGACGGTTGGTATTTGACAGAACCACTACCCGATGCCCCTGCTCACGCAGTTTTTTCATGGTGACGATGACGTCCGGGCGGATCGCAACAAACACCGCCTGCCAGCCGTGGGAGAACTGCTCATAGCTTAACGGCAGCTCCATTTCATGACAGAAACGTTCAGCGAATTCTTCGTCGCTGATCTCGCCGCGCTCGTGCTGATGGAAAGTCTCCCCCATCGCGAAACTCTGTTTTAACGTCGCCAGTGGAACACGGCTGAAATCACTCCATGTACCCAGCACACGATTAAAATCGATATCGACGATTACATTTCCTAAGTCAAAGATATAAAGCATGTTTATCTCCTGCTCGCCGTGGAAAAGTAACTGTAGCGGGAAAGATAAGGTTTGGCTATGCGCCAGAACCCAGGTCAGAAAAAGAAAAACCCCGCCACAAGGACGGGGTTTTGCAGACTAAAAGAGGAGTGAATTACTCTTCTTTCGCACCGCGCATTGCACGTTTACGGTCGTTCTCAGTCAGGTGACGTTTACGGATACGGATAGACTGTGGAGTCACTTCTACCAGTTCGTCGTCATCGATGAATTCCAGAGCTTGCTCCAGGGTCATCTTGATCGGTGGAACCAGAACCGTTGCTTCGTCAGTACCGGACGCACGCATGTTGGTCAGTTTCTTACCGGTCAGGCAGTTTACAGTCAGGTCGTTAGAACGGCTGTGAATACCGATGATCTGGCCTTCGTAAACTTCAGCACCGTGACCCAGGAACAGCTTACCGCGGTCCTGCAGGCTGAACAGTGCGAATGCAACCGCTTTACCCTGACCGTTGGAGATCAGAACGCCGTTGTTACGCTGGCCCACGTCGCCTGGACGAACGTCGTCGTAGTGGCTGAAGGTGGAGTACAGCAGACCGGTACCAGAAGTCATGGTCATGAACTCTGAACGGAAGCCGATCAGGCCACGGCTTGGGATCACGTAGTCGAGACGTACGCGGCCTTTGCCATCTGGATTCATGTTTTTCAGGTCGCCTTTACGCTCACCCAGAGCCTGCATGACAGAACCCTGGTGCTGCTCTTCAACGTCCAGCGTTACGTTTTCGAACGGCTCTTGTTTACGGCCATCGATTTCGCGGAAGATAACTTTCGGACGGGAAACCGCCATCTCGAAACCTTCACGACGCATGTTTTCGATAAGAACAGACAGGTGCAGCTCACCACGACCGGAAACGCGGAATGCGTCAGCGTCTGGTGTTTCTTCAACGCGCAGTGCAACGTTGTGCACCAGCTCTTTGTTCAGGCGGTCAAGGATCTGACGAGAGGTAACGAACTTACCTTCTTTACCACAGAACGGAGAGGTGTTGACGTTGAAGAACATGGATACGGTTGGTTCATCAACGGACAGGGCTGGCAGCGCTTCAACATTCTGCGGGTCGCAGATGGTGTCGGAGATGTTCAGCTCACCCAGACCGGTGATCGCGATGATGTCGCCTGCTTCAGCCACGTCGCTATCGATACGCTCCAGACCCAGGTGAGTCAGCACTTTACCGACTTTACCGTTACGGGTTTTGCCTTCGCTATCGATGATAGTAACCTGCTGGTTAGGCTTAACTTTACCGCGCTTGATACGACCAATGCCGATAACACCAACGTAATTGTTGTAGTCGAGCTGAGAGATCTGCATCTGCAGGGTGCCGTCGAGATCAACGTTTGGTGCAGGAACACGGTCAACAATCGCCTGGTACAGCGGGGTCATGTCTTCAGCCATGTTCTCGTGATCCAGACCTGCGATACCGTTCAGCGCAGAAGCATAAACGATAGGGAAGTCCAGCTGCTCGTCAGTCGCGTCGAGGTTAACGAACAGGTCGAATACCTGGTCAACAACCCAGTCAGGACGCGCGCCAGGACGGTCAACTTTGTTGATAACTACGATTGGCTTCAGACCGTGGGCAAATGCTTTTTTGGTCACGAAGCGCGTCTGTGGCATTGGGCCATCCATTGCGTCAACGACCAGCAGAACGGAGTCTACCATGGACATTACACGTTCAACTTCACCACCGAAGTCGGCGTGCCCTGGGGTATCAACGATGTTGATACGGTAGTCATTCCATTTAATCGCGGTGTTTTTCGCGAGGATGGTAATCCCACGCTCTTTCTCCAAATCGTTGGAGTCCATCACGCGTTCTTGGGTTTCGGCACGCGCATCAAACGTACCGGATTGCTGCAGCAGCTTATCAACCAGGGTAGTTTTACCATGGTCAACGTGCGCGATGATGGCGATGTTACGCAAATTTTCGATCACAACTTTGCCTCAGGCATTTAGAAATAGCGCGTTATTGTACACGGATTAATCGCACTACAAAACAGGATCACAAACATCCCCCGCAAACAAGTATTGCAGAGATGCTTTGTGATCGCTTTCACGGAGCGGTAAAAGGGCACTTTCACGTAAATTGCACCAATATGGTGCTCAATGTTCACATTGAAGCACTATAGTGGTGCAAGATGACCATCATGGTGCAGCCCTTTTGCACTATGGTGCGCATGATAACGCCTTTTGGGGGTGTTTTAAAAGTTGGCACAGATTTCGCTTTATAAAAATACATGGCACACGGCCAGTACAAACAGAAATTGAAGACCTCGTTACCACGACGACAATGACCAATCTGGAGAGTTAAGTATGTCCGCTGAACACGTTTTGACGATGCTGAACGAACATGAAGTGAAGTTTGTTGATCTGCGCTTCACCGATACCAAAGGTAAAGAACAGCACGTCACTATTCCTGCTCATCAGGTGAACGCCGAGTTCTTTGAAGAAGGCAAAATGTTTGACGGCTCCTCCATTGGCGGCTGGAAAGGCATTAACGAATCCGACATGGTTCTGATGCCGGACGCGACGACTGCGCTCATTGACCCGTTCTTCGAAGAGCCAACGCTGATCATCCGCTGTGATATCCTCGAGCCAGGCACGCTGCAGGGTTACGATCGCGACCCACGCTCCATCGCTAAACGTGCTGAAGAGTACCTGCGTTCTACCGGCATCGCAGACACCGTTCTGTTCGGGCCAGAACCAGAATTCTTCCTGTTTGACGACATTCGTTTCGGCGCTTCAATTTCTGGTTCCCACGTTGCTATCGATGATATCGAAGGCGCATGGAACTCTTCCACCAAATACGAAGGTGGTAACAAAGGTCACCGTCCTGGCGTGAAAGGCGGTTACTTCCCGGTTCCTCCGGTCGATTCTTCACAGGACATTCGTTCTACCATGTGTCTGGTGATGGAAGAGATGGGCCTGGTGGTTGAAGCACACCACCACGAAGTCGCAACTGCTGGCCAGAACGAAATCGCAACCCGCTTCAACACCATGACCAAAAAAGCGGATGAGATTCAGATCTACAAATACGTTGTGCACAACGTTGCGCACCGTTTCGGTAAGACCGCAACCTTCATGCCAAAACCAATGTTCGGCGATAACGGTTCCGGTATGCACTGCCACATGTCCCTGTCCAAGAACGGCACCAACCTGTTCTCTGGCGATAAGTATGCAGGTCTGTCTGAGCAGGCACTGTTCTACATTGGCGGCGTAATCAAACACGCTAAGGCAATCAACGCCCTGGCGAACCCAACCACCAACTCTTACAAGCGTCTGGTTCCGGGCTACGAAGCACCAGTGATGCTGGCATACTCTGCACGTAACCGTTCTGCTTCTATCCGTATCCCGGTGGTGGCTTCTCCGAAAGCGCGTCGTATCGAAGTTCGCTTCCCGGATCCAGCGGCTAACCCATACCTGTGCTTCGCAGCACTGCTGATGGCCGGTCTGGACGGTATCAAGAACAAGATCCACCCAGGCGAAGCAATGGACAAAAACCTGTATGACCTGCCGCCAGAAGAAGCGAAAGAGATCCCACAGGTTGCCGGTTCTCTGGAAGAAGCACTGAACGCGCTGGACGCTGACCGCGAGTTCCTGACTGCTGGTGGTGTGTTCACTGACGACGCTATCGATGCTTACATCGCTCTGCGTATTGAAGAGAACGACCGTGTGCGTATGACTCCGCACCCAGTTGAATTCGAACTGTACTACAGCGTTTAAGTCAGAATTAAAGAAAGAAATTAATACTCGGCGGATTTCTTGTCGCAGCAAGGCGGCAACTGAGTGAATCCCCGGGAGCATAGATAGCTATGTGACCGGGGTGAACGAAGGCAGCCAACGCGGCTGCGGCGAGAAAGACGCGAGAGGATTTTTTGTTGCCGTGGAAACTTTCAGCCCATCTTCGGATGGGCTTTTTTCTCCACCAACAAACTGATCTCACGCGCTTTTTGCAACGAAAAAGCTATACTGCACTAAATTAGTGCAACCAACTCCAGGAGACTGCTGAATGGCAACTGGCACGCTGCCCGATGCTGGGCAGATCCTCAATTCTTTAATTAACAGTATTTTGCTGGTCGACGACGAGCTGGCTGTACATTACGCCAACCCGGCGGCGCAGCAACTGCTCGCACAAAGCGCACGCAAACTGTTTGGTACCCCACTTCCGGAATTGTTGAGCTATTTTTCGCTGAATATTGGCCTGATGCAGGAAAGTTTGCAGTCCGGTCAGGGGTTCACCGATAACGAAGTGACGCTGGTGATCGACGGACGCTCACATATTCTTTCGCTAACGGCGCAGCGTCTGCCTGAAGGGTTCATCCTGCTTGAAATGGCACCGATGGACAACCAGCGCCGCCTCAGCCAGGAACAGCTCCAGCATGCGCAGCAAATTGCCGCCCGTGACCTGGTACGGGGGCTGGCTCATGAAATCAAAAACCCGCTGGGAGGGTTACGCGGTGCAGCACAGCTGTTAACCAAAGCACTGCCCGACCCAACACTTGCGGAGTACACCAACGTCATCATTGAGCAGGCCGATCGCCTGCGCAATCTGGTCGACCGTCTGCTGGGGCCGCAACAGCCGGGTATGCATGTTTCAGAAAGCATTCATAAAGTGGCTGAACGGGTAGTGAAGCTCGTCTCGATGGAACTGCCGGAGAACGTCACGCTGGTGCGTGATTACGACCCAAGCCTGCCGGAACTGGCGCACGATCCTGACCAGATTGAACAGGTTCTGCTGAATATTGTGCGCAATGCGTTGCAGGCTCTGGGACCGGAAGGGGGCGAAATCATTCTGCGCACCCGCACCGCATTCCAGCTGACGCTGCACGGCGTGCGCTATCGCCTGACAGCACGCATCGACGTTGAGGATAACGGGCCGGGCATTCCGTCACATTTACAGGACACGTTGTTCTACCCGATGGTGAGCGGTCGCGAAGGCGGCACTGGTCTGGGGTTATCCATTGCCCGCAATTTGATCGACCAACACTCTGGCAAAATTGAATTTACCAGTTGGCCGGGACATACCGAGTTTTCGGTTTTCCTGCCGATTAAAAAATAAAGGTGACGTTTATGCAACGAGGGATAGTCTGGGTAGTCGATGACGATAGCTCCATCCGTTGGGTGCTGGAACGCGCACTCACCGGAGCAGGATTAAGCTGCACGACGTTTGAGAACGGCAGCGAAGTGCTCGATGCGCTCACCACCAAAACCCCGGATGTTCTGCTTTCGGATATTCGCATGCCGGGAATGGACGGGCTGGCGCTCTTAAAGCAGATCAAACAACGCCATCCTATGCTTCCGGTCATCATAATGACGGCGCACTCCGATCTGGATGCAGCCGTCAGCGCTTATCAGCAAGGGGCATTCGACTACCTGCCCAAACCGTTTGATATTGACGAAGCTGTCGCTCTGGTTGAACGCGCCATTAGCCACTACCAGGAGCAGCAGCAGCCCCGTCATACCCCCGATTTTGGCCCAACAACGGACATCATCGGCGAAGCGCCAGCCATGCAGGATGTATTTCGTATCATTGGTCGTTTGTCGCGTTCGTCCATCAGCGTATTGATTAACGGTGAATCGGGTACCGGCAAAGAGCTGGTTGCCCACGCCTTGCACCGCCACAGCCCGCGGGCAAAAGCGCCGTTTATCGCCCTGAATATGGCGGCGATCCCGAAGGATTTGATTGAATCCGAACTGTTCGGCCACGAAAAAGGGGCGTTTACCGGCGCAAATACCATTCGCCAGGGGCGCTTCGAACAGGCCGATGGAGGCACTCTCTTCCTGGATGAAATCGGCGATATGCCGCTGGATGTTCAGACCCGCCTGCTGCGCGTACTGGCCGACGGACAGTTTTATCGCGTGGGCGGCTATGCGCCAGTAAAAGTGGACGTCCGTATTATTGCCGCAACGCACCAGAACCTGGAGCTGCGCGTGCAGGAAGGGAAATTCCGCGAGGACTTATTCCACCGCCTGAACGTGATCCGTGTACATCTTCCGCCACTGCGCGAGCGTCGTGAAGACATTCCTCGCCTGGCACGCCATTTTCTGCAGGTGGCCGCCCGTGAGCTGGGTGTGGAAGCCAAGCAGCTACACCCGGAAACTGACGCCGCACTTACCCGTCTGGCCTGGCCGGGCAACGTGCGTCAGCTGGAAAACACCTGCCGCTGGTTAACCGTCATGGCCGCCGGGCAGGAAGTTCTGATTCAGGATTTACCCGCTGAACTGTTTGAAGCAACCGCGCCAGAAAGCAGTACCGGACACGCACTACCGGACAGCTGGGCGACGCTGCTGGCACAGTGGGCCGATCGCGCGCTGCGTTCCGGTCATCAAAATTTACTCTCTGAGGCTCAGCCTGAGATGGAGCGCACGCTGTTAACCACCGCGCTTCGTCATACGCAGGGCCATAAACAGGAAGCCGCTCGCTTACTGGGATGGGGACGCAATACCCTGACACGTAAGCTGAAAGAGCTGGGCATGGAGTGATTTTTACCGCTGTGTAAAGATGATTAATTGAGCGCAAATTGCTGTTATTTTGCGCTTTACTGTATCGGTGAAATTTGTATGATCGTGCCCGGAAATGGGGGGAACCATCATGCTGGAATCATTAGTGAGTTTGCTCTCTAGCGGAGCAGCCGAAAGCCACACACCGCAAACTGCCGTTGCAGCGGTATTGTGTGCGGCACTGGTTGGGTTGTTTAGCTAGCGGGTAGCCAATGAAAAGCCGGGTGGCGGCTTCGCCTTACCCGGCCTACTAAACGCGAAATGCAGGCCGGGTAAACGAAACGCCACCCGGCAGTGCATCTTAAATCACCCGTGAGAACTGCTGCAGACGTGCCTTTTGACGCAGGTAAGCGTCGAAGCACATACAGATATTACGAATCAACAGACGCCCTTTTGGCGTAACCTCAATGGCGCTCTCCGAAACATCCACCAGCCCATCTTTCGCCAGCGGTGCAAGCAGCTTCAGGTCTTCCGCGAAATAATCGCTAAACTGCAGATCCCATTGTGCTTCTACGTCACTAAAACCGAGACGGAAGTTACAGATCAGCGCCTTAATCACATCACGACGAATGCAGTCGTCACGCGTTAACGCGATACCGCGCCACAGGGCATTGCCGGTTTCATCTACCTGCTGATAATAAAGCTTCAGCTCTTTCTGGTTTTGCGCGTAGCAGTCGCCGATCATACTGATGGCGGAGACGCCCATCCCCAGCAAGTCGGTATCACCCTGGGTGGTATACCCCTGGAAGTTACGGTGCAGAACCCCTTCACGCTGAGCAATCGCCAGTTCGTCATCCGGACGGGCAAAGTGATCCATGCCGATAAACTGATAGCCGGTTTCGGTCAGCGAGGTGATGGTTTCCTGCAAAATATCCAGCTTCTGTTGAGCAGAAGGCAGATCGGCATCTTTGATTTTCCGCTGGGCGGCGAAAAGCGTCGGCAGATGCGCATAGTTAAAGACGCTCAAACGGTCAGGATTGAGTTCTGCCACACGTTTCAGCGTGAAGGCGAAACTCTCTGGCGTTTGCTTTGGCAGGCCGTAAATCAGGTCGATATTGGTCGAGGTAAACCCGATTTCACGCGCGTGGTTAAGTAAGGCAAAGATAAATTCTTCATCCTGCTCGCGATTCACCAGGCGCTGCACTTCTTTGTTGAAATCCTGGACGCCCATGCTCAGGCGGTTGAACCCTTCGGCGCGTAAGTGATCCAGTACATCCAGCTCGATTTCGCGCGGATCAACCTCGATCGATATTTCAGCATCGTCATTAAAATTGAAGTTGCCGCGCAGCAGTGTCATCAAACGGCTGATCTGCGCTTTATTCAGGTAGGTTGGCGTACCGCCACCCCAGTGAAGCTGGCTAACATGGCGTCGGGTAAACAGTGGCGCACGATGCAGAATTTCTTGTTCGAGCACATCCAGATACTGATCGGCTTTGTGCTGCTGACGGGTAACGATTTTATTGCAGCCGCAGAAGTAGCAGAGCTTGTGGCAGAACGGAATATGGACGTAGAGCGACAGCGGGCGCTCAGGGTAGCGCGCGACAGCCTGCTGAAAATCCGCTTCGCCGAAAGCATCGGAGAACTCCAGCGCAGTTGGGTATGACGTATAACGCGGCCCGGAATAGTTATATTTCTGGATTAGGGCCAAATCCCAGTCGATAGATGGTACAGACATGCTCACTCCTTCCGTTGGTGTCGCGTTCGTATACGGCGGCCCGTTCTGGCCCCACTGCGGGCCATCATCCGGGTGCGCAGCCACTTCTGTCGCCGCGACAACCGCCGTAGTTTAACGAATAACCACACCAGATAACATATAACCGGAAGGGTTATAAGCAGGACTATCGTGCCTGCCAGGTGCAAATGTTAGTTTCCACCCTTCAGAAGACGCATCATATCTTCCTGCTTTTCGTCTTCTTCTTCATCTTCGTCATCGTCGTAAGACAGGCCCAGCTTCTGCATCAGTTCATCAATGCGATCCAGTTTGGCATCAACCCATGACTGCTCTTCAGCGGTCAGGGTTTCTCCCTCTTCAAGACGTTCCAGCAGCGCGTCCAGGCGCTCATCATTCTCCAGCAAATCCAGCTCAGCCTGCGGTGAAAGCATAGGTTTCTCGCTCTTTGGTTTGTGCTGCTTAGTGACCGGGGTGTCTGTCACGCCCAGTGGAATGGGAGTTTTACTGCCAATACGTGGATCTTTCTGCTGCTTGCCTTTTGCAGAAGCACCCGTGGCATCGCTACCGCCCGCACGGCTACCCGCAGCATGACCACGATGCTTTTTCTCGCGTTTGCGATCGCGCGCTTCCTGGTTCAGTTCTTCGCGCGTTTTGCGGCGTGCTTTTGCAGGGCGTTTAGCGCCCGCTGTGGAGGTCGGTTTTTTCATGATGTTTTATCTTTAAGTCGTTTTCTTCAGTATAGAATTGCGGCGAAATCTAGCAGAAAGCAAGCAAAGAAAAAAGGCGACAGAGCAATCTGTCGCCTTTTTTCCTGACTCACAACCCTTAGTGGGTCAGACATTCCGTGTTTGCCTACAACAAGCCCTGTTTATCCCTTGGCGGATATACCGTCCGTGTACGGTTCCATTTCCTGTTTAAACGCCTCCAGGCGCTTATCATCCTGACAATCCTGAGTCTTCGCCTCCTGGCGCTCCTGACCCTTATCCTTAAGTCGTTATCCTGTTGGCATCCTCGCCCTGGCACACACTTTACCCTGTTCGCTTAAACTAACAAGCAATGAGAGGGTACAAAAAAGGATTTTCGGATAATTACTCAAGCACAACAATCTGATTTTAAACAGTTTGTGTTTTTTAACGCCTGCGATTTCTCTTAAATCTCCTATAGCATCTATGGCAAATCTCCTACAGCCGCCAGGGTGTTCGCCTACAGGCAGAGTGCGATGAGAAAAGCCTTTTGTCTGCATTCGGGTATAATCCCCCACAGATTACGATTTTTGGAGACGACCACGTGACTACCTGGAACTACCAACAGACGCATTTTGTCACCAGTGCGCCTGATATTCGCCACTTACCTTCTGATACGGGTATTGAAGTGGCATTTGCTGGCCGCTCCAATGCGGGAAAATCCAGCGCCCTGAATACGCTGACCAATCAGAAGAGCCTGGCGCGTACCTCAAAAACGCCTGGCCGTACTCAGCTGATCAACCTGTTTGAAGTGGCAGAAGGCAAACGTCTTGTCGATTTACCGGGCTACGGCTATGCGCAGGTACCGGAAGAGATGAAGATCAAGTGGCAACGTGCGCTGGGTGAATATCTGGAAAAGCGCCAGTGCCTGAAAGGCCTGGTGGTGCTGATGGATATTCGCCACCCGCTGAAAGATCTCGATCAGCAGATGATCGACTGGGCCGTGGCAAGCGATATTGCTGTGCTGGTGCTGCTGACAAAAGCCGATAAGCTGGCAAGCGGTGCGCGTAAAGCACAGGTGAATATGGTTCGCGAAGCGGTACTGGCATTCAACGGTGATGTGCAGGTTGAAGCGTTCTCCTCGCTGAAAAAGCAGGGCGTGGACAAGCTGCGTCAGAAGCTCGATAGCTGGTTTAACGAGCTGGAGCCCGCGACAGAAGCGGAAGAAGAGTAATAGCGAGCGCGGCAATGTCCGCGCTTTTTTTTGCCTGAAATTTTCTTTACCGCAATAAAAAACGCCCCAGTCATTACTGACTGGGGCGGCTAAAATATTCAGCCAAATCCGATTACGTGAAGTAAAAGGTCTGAAAGATAGAGCATCTTACCTCTGTACCCTACGTCGTTAACTCTACCCCTTTTTTATCTGTAGACAAAGCACTTTTTGTAGTTTTTTTTCACTCTTTACATAGGGAATTCTAATGATCGTCACAAAACGCACGTCGTTATGTTGCTAACTTACATAAAACGCGCGTTATTCTCCTGACTCTTAGTGAGCCTGATCCCAGTTTTCACCACTCCCCACTTCCACCAGCAATGGCACGTCCAGTGTCATGCTGCTTTCCATCAGTTCGTGGATCTTTTTCGATACGGTTTCAAGCTCGTCTTTGTGCACTTCGAACACCAGTTCATCGTGTACCTGCATGATCATGCGCACGCGTGGCTTCTCTTTTTCCAGCCACGCATCCACGGCGATCATCGCGCGTTTAATGATGTCAGCAGCTGTCCCCTGCATTGGGGCGTTGATCGCAGCACGCTCTGCGCCAGCGCGACGCGCCGCGTTACTGGATTTGATGTCCGGCAGGTAGAGACGACGACCGTCCAGCGTTTCAACATAGCCTTTCTCTTTCGCCTGCTCTCGGGTGCGTTCCATGTACTCCAGTACGCCCGGATAACGCTCAAAGTAGAGATCCATATACTTCTGCGATTCTTTGCGAGGAATGTTGAGCTGGCGGGAAAGGCCAAAAGCGCTCATCCCGTAAATCAGACCGAAGTTGATCGCTTTCGCGCTGCGTCGCTGTTCGTTTGTCACACTGTCCAGCGGCAGACCAAACACTTCGGCAGCCGTCGCCCGGTGGATATCCTTCCCTTCAGCAAACGCCGTCAGCAAACCTTTATCACGCGACAGATGCGCCATAATACGCAGTTCGATTTGCGAGTAGTCCGCAGAGACAATCAGGTAATCCTCTGGTGCGATAAAGGCCTGACGAATGCGGCGACCTTCCTCATTACGTACCGGAATGTTCTGCAGGTTTGGATCGGTCGATGAGAGTCGCCCGGTTGCCGCCACCGCCTGATGGTAAGAAGTATGTACGCGGCCCGTTTTCGGGTTGATCATCAGCGGCAGTTTATCGGTATAGGTCGATTTCAGCTTCGCCAGACCACGATACTCCAGAATCACTTTTGGCAGCGGGTAATCGAGCGCCAGCTCTTCCAGCACCTCTTCAGAGGTTGATGGCGCGCCACCAGGGGTTTTCTTCAGCGGCTTGATGCCCTGCTTTTCAAACAGAATAGTTTGCAGCTGTTTAGGAGATGAGAGGTTAAACGGCTCACCTGCAAGCTCATGGGCTTTTTGCTCAAGCTCGGTCAGACGCTGTGCAAGCTCGCCAGAGTGGTTATGCAGTACCGTTGGGTCGATTTTTACGCCGTTGCGTTCGATGCGGGAGAGTACTGGCACCAGTGGCATCTCGATATGCCGAAACACATTCAGCGGGCCTTCTTCTTTCTGCAGTTTTGGCCACATCTTCAGGTGCAGCTGCAGCGTCACGTCGGCATCTTCTGCCGCATAGCGACCCGCCTCTTCCAGAGCAATCTGGTTAAAGGTCAGCTGATTTTTGCCTTTACCGGCAATCTCTTCAAAGGTGATTGTTTTATGCTTCAACCAGCGATCAGATAAGGAATCCATATCATGACGGCCTGCTACGCTGTCCAGAATGTAGGATTCCAGCATGGTATCAAAAGCGATACCACGCAGCTCAATGCCGTAGTTTTGCAGAATACCGCGATCGTATTTCAGGTTTTGCCCGACCTTCAGCGCCTTGTCATCTTCAAGAATCGGTTTCATCAGCTCAAGCACACGGTCGCGCGAGATTTGATCCGGCGCGTCCAGGTAGTCGTGTGCAACAGGGACATAGGCCGCGATACCAGGCTCTGTCGCAAACGACAGGCCAACCATATTGGCAGAGATGTTATCGAGGCTATCGGTTTCCGTATCGAAGGCAAATACTGGCGCTTTTTTCAGTTTCTCGATCCAGGCGACCAGTTGCGACTCTTCGAGAATGGTTTCATAGTTGTCGAAGGAGAGGGTTACGGCTTCTTCTTCTGCCTGCTCTTCTGCAACTACAACAACCGTCTCTTTCGGCTTCGCTGTGGGCTTAGCCCCTTTGGCCTGCAGCCACTTGCCGCTTTCTACGTCGGTGATCCAACGCTTGAATTCATATTGCTTAAACAGGTTCAGCAGATCGTCAGCTGAAGGTTGCTGCACTTCAAGTTGTTCACAGCCCAGCTCAAGCTCAACGTCAGTTTTGATCGTCGCCAGCTGATAGGAGAGATAAGCCACCTCTTTATTATCTTCCAGCTTCGTGGCCATCGTTTTCGCACCACGGAAGGTGAGACCCGCTATTTTGTCAGACTCGGCGTACAGCGTATCCAGGCCACCCAATCCCTGCAGAAGGGCCTGTGCAGTTTTTTCACCCACCCCCGGCACGCCAGGGATGTTATCCGAAGAGTCACCCATTAATGCAAGGAAGTCGATAATCAGCTCCGGTGGCACACCATATTTTGCAACCACCTCTTCTGGGCCCAGAATGGTGTTCGTCATGGTGTTAATCAGGGTGATCCCGGGTGTCACCAGCTGCGCCATATCTTTATCACCGGTACTGATCAGTACCGGACGGCCCACTTTTTCAGCTTCACGCGCCAGCGTACCAATCACGTCATCGGCTTCAACACCTGAAACGGCCAGCAGCGGCAGACCCATCGCTTTTACCATCGTATGCAGTGGCTCAATTTGCGCACGCAGATCGTCAGGCATTGGTGGACGGTGAGATTTGTAATGCTCAAACAACTCGTCGCGGAAGGTTTTTCCTTTCGCATCAAAAACGACTGCCGCATGGGTTGGCTGATACTGAAGGATCAGGCTGCGCAGCATGTTCAGGACGCCGTACATTGCGCCGGTCGGTTCCCCTGCGCTATTGGTCAGAGGAGGAAACGCATGATACGCCCGATACAGGTAAGAAGAGCCGTCGACGAGAATAAGAGGGTTTTCTGGGATCTGAACCATAATGTCCGTGCCTTTAATCAATTTATGGGTAAAGGATGCCACAGAAGGATGAAAACATCAGTTATTAGCGCCTGATACAGGAAAAGATTTTGCGATCGTGAGGATCGTTCGCAAAAATAAAACTGTGGATAAGTTTGTGCATACTTTCAATTCAGATGAATAACTGCCGTTATCATTGTATGCGGCAGTATATTTTCCTGTTTTAAATCAATTCGTTATATATTACCCATCATTGGCATACCTGTCTGATGACTATTTAGTCTATGTGGATATAAGACCCGTTAACAGCTCAAACATGGATAAATTCGCTGCTGAGCAGGAAAAGCCACAAACTCGCAGCGTGAAAGCGCCATTCTTTTGTCTAATTTCTGGTAAAATCAGCGCCCAGCGCCGGATAACCGTCGCCTCCTTACAGCTAACTATCTGAAAAAGCTCATCATGTCGAGATTGCTCGCTGCAATAACATTACTGTTAAGCATCATTTTAACTATTCTTGTGACTATCGCCTGTTCTGTGCCGATCATTGTCGCCGGAATAATTAAACTGCTGTTACCTCTCCCCTCGGTGTGGCGGGCTGTGTCTGCGTTTTGTAATTTCATGATGTATTGCTGGTGCGAAGGGTTGGCCATCTTGCTGTACCTGAACCCTCACCTGAAGTGGGATGTTGAAGGTCTGGAAAGGCTCAACAAAAAGAACTGGTATCTGCTGATCTGCAACCACCACAGCTGGGCTGATATCGTGGTTTTATGCGTGTTGTTCCGCAAGCATATCCCGATGAACAAATACTTCCTGAAACAACAACTGGCCTGGGTACCCTTTATCGGTCTGGCCTGTTGGGCGCTGGATATGCCGTTTATGAAACGCTATTCACGCAGTTATTTAATTCGTCATCCTGAGCGTCGCGGTAAAGATGTGGAAACCACACGTCGCTCCTGTGAGAAGTTTCGCGCGCATCCTACGACGATTGTTAACTTTGTTGAAGGCTCCCGCTTTACTGAAGAGAAGCGCCAACAGACTCGCTCCCCATATCAAAACTTGCTGCCCCCTAAGGCTGCGGGCATTGCGATGGCGCTGAACGTGCTGGGTGAGCAGTTCGATAAATTACTGAACGTCACGCTCTGCTACCCGGAGAACGACACAACGCCGTTCTTCGACATGCTCAGCGGCAAACTGACACGTATTGTTGTTCGTGTTGATCTGGTACCGATTGAAGCGGAACTGCATGGCGATTACGTTAATGATAAGAATTTCAAACGTCGTTTCCAGCTCTGGCTTAACACACTCTGGAAAGAGAAAGACGAGCAGATAGACAACATTAAATCTTCATGCAAAAACGCCGGTCAGTGACCGGCGTTTTTACATCAACAATCTTACTTCTTCCCAACCAGGTATTTCACGGTGTCTGCATACTGCTGTACGAAGATATCCATGCTGCTGGTATCCATACCCTGCATGTTCAGCTGATATTTGCCATTAACAAACATCGCCGGAACACCCTGCAACTGCAGGTCAGCAGCCGCTTTTTCCTGCTGGGCAACCAGAGATTTCACCACAAAACTGTTCCATGCCGCGTCGTAGTCTTCACCTTTCACACCGGCATCCACGAACACTTTACGAATATCCGCAGTGGTCTGAACGGTCTGGGTTTTATGTACGGCTTCAAACATTGGAGCGGTGATTTTATCTTCCACGCCCAGCGCCATCGCAACCGCCCACGCCTGAGTCAGGTCTTTACCCAATGGGCCCAGGAATTCAACGTGGTACTTGGTCATTTTGGTACCTTCCGGCAGCTTTTTCTTCACATTGTCAGAAACATGCAGCACCTCTTCAAATTGATAGCAGTGCGGGCAGTAGAATGAGAAGAACTCCAGAACTTGTGGTTCGCCGGCCACTGGCTTATCCAGCGTGATGTACTGCTTACCGTCGGTAAACTGTGCAGCAGAAGCGCTAAATGCCAGAATCATACCTGCCAGCGCCAGCCAAATTTTTTTCATGATTAACTCTCTCCTGGGTGTGTCCAATTAATACATCGGCGTTAATTGCAGAGGGGGTTCCTGAAGAACCTTAACCTGCTCAGTAAATGTGGATATCTGGTTGCGCCAGTAATCCTCCCCGGTAAGCCACGGGAAATTTCGGGGGAATGCGGGGTCATCCCAACGCCTGATTAACCAGGCAAGATAATAAACAAAACGCATCGCGCGTAAAGGTTCTATCAGGGCAATTTCGTCTGAATTAAAAGGGCTAAATTCTTCATACGCTTCAATAATAGTTTCAAGCTGCATGCGTTGCTCAGTTTTGTCGCCATTGAGCAACATCCACAGATCCTGAACAGCGGGTCCCATACGCGCATCATCGAGATCGACAAACAGTGGGCCATCACGCCAGAGAATATTGCCTGCATGACAATCACCATGAAGACGCAGCGTTGGAATATCATCACGCCAGCAGGCTTTAACCGCATCAATA
This sequence comes from Enterobacter sp. RHBSTW-00901, assembly GCF_014103115.1. NCBI lineage: Bacteria > Pseudomonadati > Pseudomonadota > Gammaproteobacteria > Enterobacterales > Enterobacteriaceae > Enterobacter > Enterobacter sp. RHBSTW-00901. The sequence goes on along the minus strand of NZ_JABXPB010000001.1, from coordinate 2,907,051 downwards.
AGTTTATCCGTCGCGTTGAGGAAATTATCCTTTAATGCGCCAGGGATGAGTGCCGAGGTTTCAAATACCTGGCGGGGTTCGATGAGATATTCCTGAATACCGATAGTCGGGCGGGCAATAAACGGTTTTTTACGTCCCGTTTGATGAATGCGTCCCAGGTAACGGGCAACCCATTCCATTTGATCAATATTATCAGCTTCAAACTGACGGCCGCCCAGACTGGGGAATACGGCGTAGTAAAACCCTTCGTGCGTCAGCAACGTTTGGTTATTAAATTTCAGGGGTGCAGCAACGGGAACATCGTCATCCAGCAAATCGTGGGCAAACTGATGCTCTTCCTGAATTTGTTCTGCAGACCAGCGCTTAGGACGATAGAACTTTACGACGAAGCGCTGACGATCCTCATCCTGAAATTGGTAGACGCGGTTTTCGTAGCTATTTAAAGGGGTTAGCCCGGAATCCACCCGGATGCCCTGCTCGAACAGCGCATCCATAATGGTATCCGGGTGTAATGTCTGGAAAGTAAAAGCCTGGTCGTTCATCCGATCATCCGGAAATTATACGAATGATTCAGGATATCATCTTGTGGCGATTTCGGTGTCGCCGCTTACAAGCTTTTACTCTTTAATTACGCCACGCGCACGCAGTAATGCGGTTTTAAAATCTTCCTCATAATCTTTCTGAATACCAGGAATGACAGCATCTTTGGCGGAATCGCGCATTTTGAGGTGGTAGATCAGGATGTCGTCAGAAAGGTCCGTCAGTTCACCGTCAAAACCTGACTCTTTCGCCAGTTTCTGTAAAAATTGCATCAGATTCAGCTCAGGCTCTTTTTGCCAGGCCGGCTGGAGGAGTTCAATGACTTCATTAAGACGTTTACATTTCATGGTGGTGCTCCTTTCATTTAGAGAGACACGTTAGCAGGGTCAATCCCACAATAAAAGAGGCGATATTAGTGAATCAGTGCCAGGAAATTATCGGAGTCGTGTTGGCCGGTGGCAGAGCAACGCGCATGGGCGGAAAAGATAAAGGTCTTCAGCTCCTCAACGGTAAGCCATTATGGCGACATGTCGCTGATACGCTTGCAAATCAGGTGTCGGCAATCGCTATCAGTGCTAATCGCCATATCGATATTTACCAACGCAGCGGGTTCCCTGTGTATCAGGATAACCTGGCGGATTACCCTGGGCCGCTGGCTGGGATGCTCTCGGTTATGCAACAGTCAAAGGGTGAGTGGTTTCTCTTTTGTTCGTGTGATACGCCGTTTATCCCGGCCTGTCTGGTTGAACGTCTGGTGCAGCAGCGTGGTGATTTCCCTGTTGTCTGGGTGCATGACGGCGAGCGCGATCATCCTGCTATCGCATTGATTAACAGATCGTTAGTACCTGACCTGCAAAATTATCTGGCGACAGGAGAGCGAAGGGTGATGGTGTTTATGCGTCAGTCAGGCGGCCATCCGATTGATTTTAGCGATCTGAAATCTGCGTTTGTGAATGTGAATACGACCGAAGATTTGCAGACCATGCAGGAGAATAAATGATCCCCGTATTAGCGATTTCTGCCTGGAGCGGAACAGGTAAAACCACGCTGCTGAAGAAACTGATACCTGCACTTTGTGCTAAAGGTATTCGTCCCGGATTGATTAAGCACACACACCACAATATGGATGTCGATAAACCCGGCAAAGACAGCTATGAGTTGCGTAAGGCAGGAGCAGCACAAACGATGGTGGCGAGTCATCAGCGCTGGGCGTTGATGACTGAAACACCGGATGAAGCACCGCTGGATCTCGCTTACCTGGTCAGTCGGATGGATCATTCCACTCTGGATCTGGTGTTGGTAGAGGGATTTAAGCATGAGGCAGTGCCTAAAATCCTGTTATTCAGAAGTGATGCTGGGCATGACGTTAGCGAGTTGACGCTGGATGAGCATGTGGTTGCAGTAGCCAGTGACGTTGCCTTACCCCTGGAGGTACCGGTGCTGAATTTGAATGATGTGGATGGGATTACGGAATTTATTTTGAGGTGGCGTGCGGTCTGACTTACCGGGCGGCGGCTTTGCCTGGCCTGCAGGTTTTTACTGTGCATAAACGCAAAAAGGCCATCCTTCCGGATGGCCTCTTCACTTATTTGATGCCTGGCAGTTCCCTACTCTCACATGGGGAGACCCCACACTACCATCGGCGCTACGGCGTTTCACTTCTGAGTTCGGCATGGGGTCAGGTGGGACCACCGCGCTAAAGCCGCCAGGCAAATTCTGTTAAATCTGTATCAAAGCTGAAAATATTCTGTCTCTTCGCCGAAACAGCTTCGGCGTTGTAAGGTTAAGCCTCACGGTTCATTAGTATCGGTTAGCTCAACGTATCGCTACGCTTACACACCCGACCTATCAACGTCGTCGTCTTCAACGTTCCTTCAGGAGACTTAAAGTCTCAGGGAGAACTCATCTCGGGGCAAGTTTCGTGCTTAGATGCTTTCAGCACTTATCTCTTCCGCATTTAGCTACCGGGCAATGCCATTGGCATGACAACCCGAACACCAGTGATGCGTCCACTCCGGTCCTCTCGTACTAGGAGCAGCCCCCCTCAATTCTCCAGCGCCCACGGCAGATAGGGACCGAACTGTCTCACGACGTTCTAAACCCAGCTCGCGTACCACTTTAAATGGCGAACAGCCATACCCTTGGGACCTACTTCAGCCCCAGGATGTGATGAGCCGACATCGAGGTGCCAAACACCGCCGTCGATATGAACTCTTGGGCGGTATCAGCCTGTTATCCCCGGAGTACCTTTTATCCGTTGAGCGATGGCCCTTCCATTCAGAACCACCGGATCACTATGACCTGCTTTCGCACCTGCTCGAGCCGTCACTCTCGCAGTCAAGCTAGCTTATGCCATTGCACTAACCTCCTGATGTCCGACCAGGATTAGCTAACCTTCGTGCTCCTCCGTTACTCTTTGGGAGGAGACCGCCCCAGTCAAACTACCCACCAGACACTGTCCGCAACCCGGATTACGGGTCTACGTTAGAACACCAGCCATTAAAGGGTGGTATTTCAAGGTCGGCTCCACGCAGACTGGCGTCCACGCTTCAAAGCCTCCCACCTATCCTACACATCAAGGACCAGTGTTCAGTGTCAAGCTATAGTAAAGGTTCACGGGGTCTTTCCGTCTTGCCGCGGGTACACTGCATCTTCACAGCGAGTTCAATTTCACTGAGTCTCGGGTGGAGACAGCCTGGCCATCATTACGCCATTCGTGCAGGTCGGAACTTACCCGACAAGGAATTTCGCTACCTTAGGACCGTTATAGTTACGGCCGCCGTTTACCGGGGCTTCGATCAAGAGCTTCGCGTTGCCGCTAACCCCATCAATTAACCTTCCGGCACCGGGCAGGCGTCACACCGTATACGTCCACTTTCGTGTTTGCACAGTGCTGTGTTTTTAATAAACAGTTGCAGCCAGCTGGTATCTTCGACTGATTTCAGCTCCACCCGCAGGGGCTTCACCTACATATCAGCGTGCCTTCTCCCGAAGTTACGGCACCATTTTGCCTAGTTCCTTCACCCGAGTTCTCTCAAGCGCCTTGGTATTCTCTACCTGACCACCTGTGTCGGTTTGGGGTACGATTTGATGTTACCTGATGCTTAGAGGCTTTTCCTGGAAGCAGGGCATTTGTTACTTCAGCACCGTAGTGCCTCGTCATCACACCTCAGCGTTAAAAAACGACCGGATTTACCTAATCGTTCCGCCTACATGCTTAAACCGGGACAACCGTCGCCCGGCTAACATAGCCTTCTCCGTCCCCCCTTCGCAGTAACACCAAGTACAGGAATATTAACCTGTTTCCCATCGACTACGCCTTTCGGCCTCGCCTTAGGGGTCGACTCACCCTGCCCCGATTAACGTTGGACAGGAACCCTTGGTCTTCCGGCGAGCGGGCTTTTCACCCGCTTTATCGTTACTTATGTCAGCATTCGCACTTCTGATACCTCCAGCATGCCTCACAGCACACCTTCAACGGCTTACAGAACGCTCCCCTACCCAACAACGCATAAGCGTCGCTGCCGCAGCTTCGGTGCATGGTTTAGCCCCGTTACATCTTCCGCGCAGGCCGACTCGACCAGTGAGCTATTACGCTTTCTTTAAATGATGGCTGCTTCTAAGCCAACATCCTGGCTGTCTGTGCCTTCCCACATCGTTTCCCACTTAACCATGACTTTGGGACCTTAGCTGGCGGTCTGGGTTGTTTCCCTCTTCACGACGGACGTTAGCACCCGCCGTGTGTCTCCCGTGATAACATTCTTCGGTATTCGTAGTTTGCATCGGGTTGGTAAGCCGGGATGGCCCCCTAGCCGAAACAGTGCTCTACCCCCGAAGATGAGTTCACGAGGCGCTACCTAAATAGCTTTCGGGGAGAACCAGCTATCTCCCGGTTTGATTGGCCTTTCACCCCCAGCCACAAGTCATCCGCTAATTTTTCAACATTAGTCGGTTCGGTCCTCCAGTTAGTGTTACCCAACCTTCAACCTGCCCATGGCTAGATCACCGGGTTTCGGGTCTATACCCTGCAACTTAACGCCCAGTTAAGACTCGGTTTCCCTTCGGCTCCCCTATACGGTTAACCTTGCTACAGAATATAAGTCGCTGACCCATTATACAAAAGGTACGCAGTCACACCACGAAGGTGCTCCCACTGCTTGTACGTACACGGTTTCAGGTTCTTTTTCACTCCCCTCGCCGGGGTTCTTTTCGCCTTTCCCTCACGGTACTGGTTCACTATCGGTCAGTCAGGAGTATTTAGCCTTGGAGGATGGTCCCCCCATATTCAGACAGGATACCACGTGTCCCGCCCTACTCTTCGAGTTCACAACCTGTGCATTTTCGTGTACGGGGCTGTCACCCTGTATCGCCGGACTTTCCAGACCGTTCCACTAACACACAAGCTGATTCAGACTCTGGGCTGCTCCCCGTTCGCTCGCCGCTACTGGGGGAATCTCGGTTGATTTCTTTTCCTCGGGGTACTTAGATGTTTCAGTTCCCCCGGTTCGCCTCGTTAACCTATGTATTCAGTTAACGATAGTGTGACGAATCACACTGGGTTTCCCCATTCGGACATCGCCGGGTCAAAGGTTCATATCACCTCGCCGGCGCTTTTCGCAGATTAGCACGTCCTTCATCGCCTCTGACTGCCAGGGCATCCACCGTGTACGCTTAGTCGCTTAACCTCACAACCCGAAGATGTTTCTTTCGATTCATCACCGACTTGCGAAAATTTGAGAGACTCGAACACACCATTTAAGATGTGTCGTTTCAATTTTCAGCTTGATCCAGATTTTTAAAGAGCAAATATCTCAAACAAGACTCGTGAGTCTGTTTTGAGATACGGTGGTCGGCGACTTTCACTCACAAACCAGCAAGTGGCGTCCCCTAGGGGATTCGAACCCCTGTTACCGCCGTGAAAGGGCGGTGTCCTGGGCCTCTAGACGAAGGGGACACTGAAGTCTCAATCGCAAGACGCCTTGCTATTTACTTTTCATCAGACAATCTGTGTGAGCACTGCAAAGGCAGGTTCTTTAAGGTAAGGAGGTGATCCAACCGCAGGTTCCCCTACGGTTACCTTGTTACGACTTCACCCCAGTCATGAATCACAAAGTGGTAAGCGCCCTCCCGAAGGTTAAGCTACCTACTTCTTTTGCAACCCACTCCCATGGTGTGACGGGCGGTGTGTACAAGGCCCGGGAACGTATTCACCGTAGCATTCTGATCTACGATTACTAGCGATTCCGACTTCATGGAGTCGAGTTGCAGACTCCAATCCGGACTACGACGCACTTTATGAGGTCCGCTTGCTCTCGCGAGGTCGCTTCTCTTTGTATGCGCCATTGTAGCACGTGTGTAGCCCTACTCGTAAGGGCCATGATGACTTGACGTCATCCCCACCTTCCTCCAGTTTATCACTGGCAGTCTCCTTTGAGTTCCCGGCCGGACCGCTGGCAACAAAGGATAAGGGTTGCGCTCGTTGCGGGACTTAACCCAACATTTCACAACACGAGCTGACGACAGCCATGCAGCACCTGTCTCAGAGTTCCCGAAGGCACCAAAGCATCTCTGCTAAGTTCTCTGGATGTCAAGAGTAGGTAAGGTTCTTCGCGTTGCATCGAATTAAACCACATGCTCCACCGCTTGTGCGGGCCCCCGTCAATTCATTTGAGTTTTAACCTTGCGGCCGTACTCCCCAGGCGGTCGACTTAACGCGTTAGCTCCGGAAGCCACGCCTCAAGGGCACAACCTCCAAGTCGACATCGTTTACGGCGTGGACTACCAGGGTATCTAATCCTGTTTGCTCCCCACGCTTTCGCACCTGAGCGTCAGTCTTTGTCCAGGGGGCCGCCTTCGCCACCGGTATTCCTCCAGATCTCTACGCATTTCACCGCTACACCTGGAATTCTACCCCCCTCTACAAGACTCTAGCCTGCCAGTTTCGAATGCAGTTCCCAGGTTGAGCCCGGGGATTTCACATCCGACTTGACAGACCGCCTGCGTGCGCTTTACGCCCAGTAATTCCGATTAACGCTTGCACCCTCCGTATTACCGCGGCTGCTGGCACGGAGTTAGCCGGTGCTTCTTCTGCGGGTAACGTCAATTGCTGTGGTTATTAACCACAACACCTTCCTCCCCGCTGAAAGTACTTTACAACCCGAAGGCCTTCTTCATACACGCGGCATGGCTGCATCAGGCTTGCGCCCATTGTGCAATATTCCCCACTGCTGCCTCCCGTAGGAGTCTGGACCGTGTCTCAGTTCCAGTGTGGCTGGTCATCCTCTCAGACCAGCTAGGGATCGTCGCCTAGGTGAGCCGTTACCCCACCTACTAGCTAATCCCATCTGGGCACATCTGATGGCAAGAGGCCCGAAGGTCCCCCTCTTTGGTCTTGCGACGTTATGCGGTATTAGCTACCGTTTCCAGTAGTTATCCCCCTCCATCAGGCAGTTTCCCAGACATTACTCACCCGTCCGCCGCTCGTCACCCGGGAGCAAGCTCCCCGTGTTACCGCCCGACTTGCATGTGTTAGGCCTGCCGCCAGCGTTCAATCTGAGCCATGATCAAACTCTTCAATTTAAAAGTTTGATGCTCAATGAATTAAACTTCGTAATGAATTACGTGTTCACTCGTTGAGACTTGGTATTCATTTATCGTCCGAGGACGTTAAGAATCCATGTCACTTTGAGTGCCCACACAGATTGTCTGATAAATTGTTAAAGAGCAGTGCCGCTTCGTTTTCGCTGCGGCGCGGGGTGTGCATACTACGCTTTCCCGCCACAGAGTCAAGCATTTTATTTTGCTTTTCTCTGCTGGTGTTCATCTCTGAACCCCGCTAACCCGGCGGCCTGTAAGCCGTTGTTCCGTGTCAGTGGAGGCGCATTATAGGGAGTTATTCTGAAGTGGCAAGAGGAAATTTAAAAAAAGTTTCTATCCGTGTTTTTTTTCACCAACAGCAATGAAATCAAGCTACAAATTGTTCTAATTGATGTATCTGCAACCAAAATCACACTTGAAGTGGCATACTTATCAGCATGAATCATTAAGGAATAAGAGCGATGCCCTTAAGCGCACAACAGCTGGCAGCACAAAAAAACCTATCCTATGTGCTGGCAGAAAAGCTGGCTCAACGGATCTTAGCGGGTAAATATGCCCCGGGTAGCATCCTGCCAGGAGAAATAGAGCTGGGTGAGCTGTTTGGGGTAAGCCGTACCGCCGTTCGCGAAGCAGTGAAAACATTAACAGCAAAAGGAATGGTGCTCCCGCGTCCTCGCATTGGCACCCGCGTTATGCCTCAGGCCAACTGGAACTTCCTCGATCAGGAGTTACTCTCCTGGTGGATGACCGAAGACAACTTCCATCAGGTTGTCGATCATTTCCTGGTAATGCGCAGCAGCCTCGAACCCCAGGCATGCCTACTTGCCGCCACGCTCGGTACCGCAGAACAAAAAGCACAGCTCAATACCTTGATGGAAGAGATGATGTTCCTGAAAAAGCACTTCAACCGTGAGCGCTGGATTGAGGTAGATATGGCCTGGCATGAACATATCTATACGATGAGCGCGAATCCTTTCCTGACGTCTTTTGCCTCTTTATTCCATTCGGTGTACCACACCTACTTTACTTCTATTACACAAGATGAAGTGGTGAAACTGGATCTGCATCAGGCGATTGTTGATGCCATTCAGGAGAGTGACGGGCAGCGTGCCCTGAGTGCGTGCCAGGCATTGCTGGCCGCGCCAACCCACCAGCAGGTAAATAAATGACAGAGAAAAAAGCGCGCAGCATGGCTGGACTACCGTGGATTGCAGCTATGGCGTTCTTTATGCAGGCACTGGATGCCACCATCCTTAACACCGCCCTCCCTGCAATAGCACAAAGCCTCAACCGCTCCCCGCTGGCAATGCAGTCTGCCATCATCAGTTACACCCTGACGGTCGCGATGCTGATCCCGGTGAGCGGCTGGCTGGCCGATCGCTTCGGCACCCGTAAAGTGTTTATGCTGGCGGTGACGCTCTTCACACTCGGTTCACTGGCCTGCGCGCTATCCACCTCCTTAACGGAGCTGGTTATCTTCCGCGTACTCCAGGGGGTCGGCGGGGCGATGATGATGCCCGTAGCGCGTCTGGCGTTACTGCGTGCTTATCCGCGCAGCGAACTGCTCCCCATCCTTAACTTTGTCACCATGCCTGGGTTAGTCGGCCCAATACTTGGCCCGGTACTCGGAGGGGTATTTGTGACCTGGGTAAGCTGGCACTGGATCTTCCTGATTAATATACCGATTGGTATGGTGGGGTTGCTGTATGCCCGCAGGTATATGCCGGACTTCACCACGCCAGGACGTAATTTCGACATGGGCGGGTTTCTTCTGTTTGGCCTGAGTCTGGTGCTTTTCTCCAGCGGGATGGAGCTATTCGGCGAAAAAATTGTGGCGACAGAGATTGCACTGTCCGTCATCTTCAGCGGTATTCTGTTGTTCCTTCTTTATATACGTCATGCGCGCCGTCACCCGACCCCGCTGATCCCCCTGTCTCTCTTTAATACCCGAACCTTCTCCGTCGGGATCGCAGGCAATATTGCATCACGCCTGGGAACAGGTTGCGTACCGTTTCTGATGCCATTGATGCTGCAGGTCGGCTTCGGCTACCCGGCATTGATTGCCGGCTGCATGATGGCTCCCGCGGCAATGGGGTCGATTCTGGCAAAATCGACCGTCACGCAGGTGCTGCGCTGGTGTGGGTATCGTAAAACGCTGGTTGGCGTGACCGTCTTTATCGGGCTGATGATTACCCAGTTCTCGTTGCAGTCCGCAGCCCTGCCAGTCTGGATGTTAATCCTGCCGCTCTTTGTTCTGGGAATGGCTATGTCAACGCAGTTCACATCGATGAACACCATCACGCTTGCCGATCTTACTGACGAGAATGCCAGTAGCGGCAACAGCGTACTGGCAGTGACTCAACAGTTGTCGATCAGTCTGGGGGTTGCCGTGAGTGCGGCGGTACTGCGGTTTTATGAAGGTTTTGATAGCTCGAATACCGTCGAGCAGTTCCACTATACCTTTATCACTATGGGCGCACTCACCGTCGTTTCAGCCTGGGTCTTTATCCTGTTAAAACCGAAGGATGGCCGAAACCTGATTAAAGAGCGCCACAAAGAGAAGGTTAAACCGACCCCCGTTCCATCAGAACAGGAGTAAGTTGCAGACGTTGCTGTTGCAGCGTGGGCTGCGCCATCCGGTGGATCAGCACATCAATGGCCAGCTCACCCAGCTCATCTTTCGGCTGATGAATAGTGGTCAGCGGCGGCGTCATATAGCTGGCCAGTTCGATATCATCGTAGCCAATCACCGCCATATCCTGCGGGATCTTTATCCCTGCCTGATACAGCGCCTGGTACGCACCAAATGCCATCGCATCGTTGCCAATAAAAACGGCCTGCGGACGGTGCTCTTGCGCCAGCAGTTTCTGCATCGCCTCGAAGCCGCCGTTAAATTCGAAATCACCGGTAATCTGGTAGCCATCAGGAATGGCAAGCCCCGCACGCTCCATGGCGCAGAGGTATCCTTCCTGACGCAAACGCGCCGGCGTTTTATCCAGCGGGCCGGTAATGCAGGCTATGCGGGTATAGCCTTTATCGATCAGATACTGGGTCGCCATATCACCCCCCAGCAGAGAATTGTCCTGAATCAGATCGCTGGTACCATCGAACGGTGCCCAGTCCATCATCACCGTCGGTACCGACGGGTAGCGTTGCATAATTTCTTTCGACGGCTGATGAGTCTCGGTACACAGCAACAGTAACCCGTCGACGCGTTTTTGCATCAGCGTCTCCAGATTACGGTTCATGCGCTGTTCATCCCCTTCGGTATTGCACAGCACCAGGCTGTAGCCACGCTCGAAACAACTGCGTTCCACACCGCGCACAAGTTCAGAATAAAAAGGGTTGGTACTGGCCGTGATAAGCATGCCAATAGTGCGCGTCTGGTTGAGCTTGAGGCTGCGCGCCAGCGCCGACGGTGCATAGTTGAGATCTTTGACTGCCGCTTCGACTTTTTCCCGAATCGCCTCACTGACAAAACGATCGTTATTAATGACGTGAGAAACCGTCGAAGTAGAAACGCCCGCCATGCGGGCGACATCTTTCATTGTGGCCAAGCGTTACCCCTGCTGACTTAAGAATTCATCGATCTCTTTACGCCACGGAACGGAAGGCTGAGCACCTTTACGCGTAACCGCGATGGCCGCGGCAGCATGTGCGAAGCGAATGGCATCATCCATTCGCGCACCTTCCAGCAGCGCTGTCACCAGCGCACCGTTAAAGGTATCACCCGCCGCGATAGTATCAATCGCTTTCACCTTAAAGCCCGGCACGCGACGGCCTTCGCCATTCACGCTTGCCCACACACCACGGCTACCGAGCGTGATGATAACGGTTCCGATGCCTTTTTCATGCAGTGCATTCGCCGCACGCGCAGCATCGTCATCATTTTCAACACGAATCCCCGTCAGTTTTTCCGCTTCGGTTTCATTCGGGGTAATGATGTCCACCAGCGCCAGCAGCTCATCTGATAATACACGGGCAGGAGCCGGATTAAGTACGACAGTGGTATGATTTTCATGCGCAATTTTTGCGGCAGCCAGAACGCTTTCGACTGGCGATTCCAGCTGCATCAGCAATGCTTCCGCATTCGCAATAATCTCACGCTGCACTTCAACACGTTCAGTCGTCAACGCGGCGTTAGCGCCAGCATGAATACCGATGACATTCTCACCTTCTGCGTTGACGAAAATCAGCGCCACGCCGGTAGATTCCCCCGCCACCACGCTCACCGGCGCAATATCAATATTATCGCTGGCCAGCTGTTTACGTACGCGCTCACCGGTATCGTCATCACCCGTGCAGGCAATAAACGCGATATGCGCCCCGCTGCGTCCGGCGGCAACCGCCTGGTTTGCGCCTTTACCGCCGAAGGCCACCTGATATTGATTGCCGGTGACGGTTTCGCCCGGTGTCGGGAAAGATTCAAGGTTAAGAATGTGATCGGCATTGATGCTGCCAAGGACGACGAGGTTGCCTGCGGTTTTCATGGTAGAGGAGTCCATCTGAGAGCGCCACCGGTGTTACCCGGTGGCGTATGCCACACTTTTCTTTATAGGGTGTCCCTCAGGCAGCCAGCGACTGCCTGAATCGCCTTTTTACTGCTTGATGACCAGTTTCAGGTCAACTGGATATTTGGCCTGAACTTTTTCGCCCTTCAGCACTTTATCCGCAGTCTGGACGCCAGTTGCGCCAATCTGCTCAGGCAGCTGAGCGATGGTCGCAGCCAGTTTGCCATCATTTACTGCTTTTTCACCATCTGGCGTACCGTCAAATCCGACAACCATCACATCAGATTTACCCGCAGTCTGCAGAGCACGCAGTGCGCCCAGCGCCATTTCATCGTTCTGTGCAAATACTGCCTGCACGTCAGGGTGTGCGGTCAGCAGGTTCTGCATAACGTTCAGACCTTTAGTACGGTCGAAGTCAGCAGGCTGGCTGGCCAGCACGTTAAATTTGTGCGCAGCAACAGCCTGCTGGAAGCCTTCGCCACGTTCACGGGCTGCAGACGTCCCTGCAATACCCTGCAGTTCGATAACCTTCGCGCCTTCACCTGCTTTCTTCGCGATATAGTCACCCGCAATTTTACCGCCCAGCACGTTATCAGACGCGATATGGCTGACGACGTCGCCTTTAGAGGCCTGACGGTCCAGGGTGATCACCGGGATTTTTGCCTGGTTTGCCATCTTAACGGCGTTACCCACTGCGTCAGAATCGGTTGGGTTGATCAGCAGGATTTTGGTGCCACGAACGGTTAAGTCCTGAACGTTAGCCAGCTCTTTCGCCGGGTTGTTCTGGGAATCCAGCACCACCAGGTTGTAACCCAGCTTGTCCGCCTCTTTCTGTGCACCATCCTTCAGGGAGACGAAGAACGGGTTGTTCAGGGTAGAGATGACCAGCGCGATGGTGTCTTTTGCCATTGCGTTAGCACTTACGGTTGCGCTCAGCGCGACAGCAGAAACCAGGGTAGCCAGTTTTTTCATGTTCATATCTAAGATGTCCTGTAGTGTCGTCAGTTACTGTTTTTTGTTGTCTACCAGTACCGCCAGCAAAATCACCACCGCTTTAACGATCATCTGGTAATAGGAGGAAACACCTAACAAATTCAAACCATTATTCAGGAAACCGAGGATCAGTGCGCCGATCAAAGTCCCAACAATGCGACCTTTACCGCCCGCCAGACTCGTACCGCCCAGAACCACTGCCGCAATGGCATCCAGCTCATACCCCGTACCCGCCGTTGGCTGCGCAGAAGAGAGGCGCGCCACTTCGATGATGCCCGCCAGAGACGCCAGCAGGCCGCACAGGGAGTAAACGATAATTTTGACTTTATTAACGCTGATACCAGACAGACGCGTTGCCGCTTCGTTACCACCCAGCGCATAGATATAACGGCCCAGACGGGTGTGGTGCAGCATGTACCACGCCGCCAGGAACACGATAGCCATGATCCAGACCGGCGTCGGAATACCCAGCGGGCGACCGATACCGAACCAGCCAAACAGATCGGCGTTATCCGTAAACCCGGTATTCACCGGGCTACCGTTGGTATAGACCATCGTCACACCGCGCAGCAACAGCATCATCACCAGCGTGGCAATGAACGCCTGAACACGACCTTTCGCCACAATCACACCGGTAACGGCACCAATAGCCGCGCCAGTTGCCAACGCAGCGGCAACAGCGACCAGCGCGTTGACTTCAATCCCTACAATTGAAGCGGCGATTGCACCGGTGAGCGCCAGCAGGGAACCGACGGACAGATCGATACCCGACGTCAAAATCACCAGCGTCATCCCGACCGCCATAATGGCGTTCACGGAGGTCTGCTGAAGAATGTTGAACAGGTTATTCACGGTAAAAAAGTTCGGGCTCATAGTCGAGACAATCGCGATCAGCACCAGCAGGGCAATCAGCGATTTTTGTTCCAGTAGCCATGCCTTGGTGAAATAACGGCGACCAGAAACAGCCTGGGTAGTCATCTTCTTACTCCTGATTCACGCGATTAAGCTTGCCCACAGCGGCAGCCATCAGAACTTCCTGGGTGGCCTGCTCGCGAGTGAATTCACCGCCGAGATGCCCTTCATGCATGACGATAATACGATCGCTCATGCCTAATACTTCTGGCATCTCGGAAGAGACCAGAATGATGCTCAGACCGTCGGCCTTGAACTGGTTAATCAGCTGATAGATCTCTTTCTTCGCCCCCACGTCCACGCCGCGAGTTGGCTCATCAAGGATCAGCACTTTCGGACGCGTCATCAGCCCGCGAGCAATCGCGACTTTCTGCTAATTACCGCCGGACAACAGGCCAATCGCCTGCTCCATCGACGGAGTTTTGACGTTAAAGAGACGAATAAAATCACTGACCGCCTGCTGTTCGTCTTTGTGCTTCAGGCTGCCGCCACTGTGGCTGAAATAGCGCAGTGCAGTAAGCGACATATTCTCTTTCACTGACATGCCCAGCACTAAGCCATCACGCTTGCGGTCTTCGGAAATATAGACGATGCCGTTTGCCAGACCATCTTGCGGAGAACGGGTAACCACTTCACGGCCATCGAGCGTCACATAACCGCTGGTGCGCGGCAGTGCGCCATACAGCACTTTCATCAGCTCGGTACGCCCCGCGCCCATCAGGCCCGCCACGCCCAGAATTTCCCCCTGACGTAGCGTAAAGGTTACGTCGTTCACTCCCGGACCGCAGAGGTTGTCCACCTTCAGGCGGATCTCGCCAGGCTGCTTGTCCAGATGCGGGTACTGATCTTCGAGCTTACGTCCCACCATCATTTCGATAAGCGTATCTTCGGTCAACGTTGCCACTTCTCGCTCGGCAATAAATTGCCCGTCGCGGAAGACGGTCACGTCGTCGCAGATCTCGAAAATCTCTTTCATACGGTGAGAAATATAGACAATCCCACGTCCCTGCGCTTTCAGCTCGCGGATGACGCGGAAAAGGGATTCGGTTTCGGTATCGGTGAGCGCATCGGTTGGTTCATCCATGATGATGACCTTCGACTCGAAGCTCAGCACCTTGGCGATTTCCACCATTTGCTGATCGCCAATGGAAAGCTCGCCCACCAGACGGTCGCTCTTAAAGCGCAGGTTCAGCTTCACCAGCAATTTGTCGGCTTCGGCATACATCGTTTTCCAGTCGATTTTACCAAACCGGTTAACGAACTCGCGGCCGAGGAAGATGTTCTCCGCAATGGTGAGTTGCGGGATCAGGTTCAGTTCCTGGTGGATAATGCCGATACCCGCTTCCTGAGAGGATTTCGGGCCAGTGAACGTGGTCTCTTTACCCAACCACAGCAGTGAACCTGCGTCGCGCTGGTAGATACCGGTCAGCACTTTCATCATGGTGGATTTGCCCGCGCCGTTCTCACCCACCAGCGCCATAACGCGTCCTGGGTAAACGTTCAGCGCTGCACCGGAGAGGGCTTTTACGCCTGGGAACGATTTATCGATCCCTTTAAGTTGCAGTAATGCGTCCATGATGGCCTCAGAAGGTGACGCCAGCACAGAGAATAATATTCGCATACGGGGAACACTCCCCGCTGCGAATCACCGCCTGACTGTCTGCGGTTTGTTGTTTGAACTGCTCGTGCGTTGTGTAACGAATTTCTATGGTGTTTCCCTGGTGTTGTTGCAGTTGCTCAATGTGGCTGAGCAACGTTTCGTGGAGTTGCGGATTATGTTGTTTGATTTCCGCCGCGAGAATGGCCGCCTCAACCTGCATCTCCGCAGTCACCACATCCAGTACCTGCATGAACGAGGGTACGCCCTGCGTTAACGCCATATCAATACGGGTTGTGCTGTGCGGAACCGGTAAGCCTGCATCGCAAACTACCAGCGTATCGGTATGCCCAAGACGGGAAATAACCGATGAGATTTCTGAGTTGAGTACAGTGCCTTTCTTCATTTTCTTGCTCCACTAGCGAAACGTTTCGCTAAAATCAGTTTAGTCTCAAGAGTGTTCAGAAAACCACCGTGACGTAACAGATTTGTGATCAGCGTCGAAACGTTTCGCTAAGTGAAATGTTGAGGGAGATAAATGCAAAACGGTAACCCTCTGGTTACCGTTTTTTATGTTTGCGCCCTCTCCTTGCGGGAGAGGGTTAGGGTGAGGGCACCAGACCGCAGAGGAGATTAAATCTCGACCTGCGTCCCCAGCTCAATCACACGGTTAGGCGGGATCTCAAACTGGTCAGGTGCGCGCAGGGCGTTACGCTGCAGAATAAGGTATAGCTTGCCACGCAGACGCAGATACCACGGACGCTTGCCCATAATCAGCGACTCGTGTGACATGAAGAACGATGTCTCCATCATGCGACAGCTCAGCCCTTCCAGACCACAGCGATGGAACACCTCTTCCACGTTTGGTGTTTCACGCCAGCCGTAGCTTGCCACCACGCGCCAGAAGGTCGGTGACAGTTGCTCAATCTGTACGCGGCGTACGTTGTGAACATACGGGGCATCTTCAGTGCGCAGCGTCAGCAGGATCACGCGTTCGTGCAGCACCTTATTGTGCTTGAGGTTATGCATCAGCGCGAACGGGATCACGTTCAGCGCACGAGACATATACACCGCGGTACCCGGTACACGAACTGGCGGGGATTTCTCCAGCGAAGCAATCATCGCATCCAGAGAATTACCGTGTTCATGTATGCGACGCAACAGGCGGAAACGCTCGCTCTTCCATGTCGTCATCACAATGAACATCACCAGACCCAGCGTGAGCGGCAGCCAGCCACCGGAGACAATCTTGTCGAGGTTCGCAGAGAACAGCGGCACGTCGATACACAGGAAACCTGTCAGAATCACCCCCACAAGGAGTTTATTCCAGTGCCAGTTTCGGTGTGCCACTGTGGCAGAGAGAATCGACGTCAGCACCATCGTACCGGTTACAGCAATACCGTAGGCTGCAGCCAGATTACTGGAGTGCTCAAAGCTAACGATAACGATAACAACCGAAAAATAGAGCAACCAGTTAATGAACGGGATGTAAATCTGACCCGACTCCATTTCCGATGTATGGATGATGCGCATTGGGGAGAGATAACCCAAACGCACGGCCTGACGCGTCAGGGAGAACACGCCAGAAATCACCGCCTGAGAGGCAATCACTGTCGCCAGGGTGGCGAGGATCAACATAGGTACCAGCGCCCAGTCCGGGGCCAGCAGGAAGAACGGGTTCTTAATCGCTTCCGGATTATCGAGCAGCAGTGCGCCCTGGCCGAAGTAGTTCAGCACCAGCGACGGCAACACCACAACAAACCATGCCACACGGATAGGCAGTTTCCCGAAGTGCCCCATATCAGCATACAGCGCTTCAACACCGGTGATGGACAGCACGACCGCCCCCAGCGCCACAAAGGAAACCACTTTGTATTCCAGGAAGAAATGCACCGCCCAGTACGGGTTCAGCGCCTGCAGCACTTCCGGGTTGGCAATAATGCTGCGCAAGCCCAGCGCCGCGAGAACCAGGAACCAGGCAAACATAATCGGGGCGAACAGTTTCCCTACCAGCCCGGTACCGTGTTTCTGGATTATAAACAGCAACGTCAGAACAATGATGGCCAGCGGGACAACCCACGTATCGAGCTGCGGCGCGATAATCTCAAGCCCCTCTATCGCCGAGAGAACCGAGATCGCGGGCGTGATCACCACTTCCCCATAGAAGAAACTGCCGCCAATCAGGCCGATGATAACCAGTACCGACGTCATTCTGGCGGACGTATTGCGCCCGGCAAGCGACATCAGCGTCAGTATCCCCCCTTCACCCGCGTTATCTGCACGCATCACGAAGGACAGGTATTTTACAGACACGACCAGGACCAACAGCCAGAAGATGAGTGACAGGAAGCCAAACACGGCATCACGTTCAACACCAAAGCCAAACTGACCGGACAGACATTCACGAAGCGTATAAAGCGGGCTGGTGCCGATATCACCGTAGACAACCCCGATCGCCGCAAGCGTTATTGCGGGTAATGATTGTTTATTATCAGTGCTCATAGACTAGTCTTTTCGTGTAAATAACAAATGTGTGCTTAGTCCCTTGGCCCACAAAAAGCGCACAGTATGCACGATTCAGTGCAAAATCGTACCCCTAAATGCAACCACATTAATGTAGCGCAAAGAAAATTGCGCCGCACTTCAGTCTATTACCAGCCCTGACTGAAACGTCTATACTCGCTTCAATTGGCCGCCACGACGGCGAAAGGATGCAAAACTATTATGGCTCACTCACATTTATTAGCAGAAAGAATTTCCCGTCTCAGCGGGGCGCTGGAGAAAGGTCTTTTCGAGCGTAGCCACGCCATTCGCCTTTGTTTACTGGCGGCACTGAGCGGTGAAAGCGTATTTTTACTTGGTCCCCCAGGTATTGCTAAAAGCCTGATTGCCCGTCGGCTGAAGTTTGCTTTTCAGAATGCACGCGCCTTCGAATACCTGATGACCCGTTTTTCCACCCCCGAAGAAGTTTTCGGCCCGCTTTCCATACAGGCGCTGAAAGATGAGGGACGTTATCAACGTCTGACAGAAGGGTATCTCCCGGAAGCGGAAATCGTTTTTCTTGATGAGATCTGGAAAGCTGGCCCGGCCATACTGAACACGCTGCTCACGGCAATTAACGAACGTCGGTTCCGCAATGGCGCAAGCGAAGAGAAAATCCCGATGCGCCTGTTGGTGGCGGCATCAAACGAACTGCCTGAAGCCGACAGCAGCCTGGAAGCACTGTATGACCGTATGCTGATCCGCCTGTGGTTAGACAAAGTGCAGGACAAAGCAAACTTCCGCTCCATGCTGGTAAGCCAGCAAGATGAGAATGAAAACCCGGTATCCGCTTCACTACAGGTGACAGATGAGGAGTATCACCAATGGCAGCAGGATATTGGCAAAATCAAACTGCCTGATGCCGTTTTTGAGCTGATTTTCATGCTGCGACAGCAGCTTGATTTACTGCCCTCTGCACCGTATGTCTCCGACCGTCGCTGGAAAAAAGCGATCCGCCTGTTGCAGGCAAGCGCCTTATTCAGCGGGCGTGATGCAGTTGCACCTATAGATCTGATCCTGCTAAAAGATTGTCTCTGGCACGATGCAGAAGGTATGAATCTGATGCAGCAGCAGCTTGAAATATTGATGACCGGACACGCCTGGGGCCAGCAGTCGATGCTCAACCAGCTCGGAGCGATTGCCCAACGACGCATCCAGCTTCAGCAACAGCAAAGTGATAAAACGGCGCTGAAAGTGAACCGTCTTGGCGGTATGTTTGCCCGTAAACCGCACTATGAGCTACCTGCCGGGCTGACGAGCACGACGCTTACGCTATTGCTCCAGCAACCGCTTAAACTTCATGACATGCAGGTGGTTCACGTTACGATTGAGCGCGAGGCGCTGGCGCAATGGCTCGATAAGAGCGGTGAGATCCGTGGCAAGCTTAACGGCATCGGTTTTGCACAGCCGCTCAATATGGAAGTGGATAGCAGCCAGCATCTGGTGATCCGCGATGTGAGCCTGCAGGGATCGCGTCTTGCTTTACCCGGAACAACCTCCGATAGCGTACCAGAAGAGATCAAACAGCACCTGGAAGCGCTGGATACCGAATGGCACCAGCAGCACACGCGCTTCAGTGAACAGCAAAAATGCCTCTTTATTCATAGCGACTGGTTAGGTCGTATCGAATCCAGCCTGCAGGATGTCAGCGCGCAGATCAAACAGGCGCGTCAATGCTAACGCTGGACACACTTAACGTCATGCTGGCGGTCAGTGAAGAAGGGCTGATCGAAGAGGTCGTGATTACGCTGCTGGCTTCGCCACAGCTGGCGGCCTTTTTTGAAAAATTTCCAAAGCTCAAAAAGGCGATGACCGACGATCTCCCGCGCTGGCGCGATAATCTGCGGCAGCGATTCAAAGAGACCGAAGTCCCGCCGGAGCTGACGGAAGAGGTCGCTTGCTATCAACAGTGCCAGCGGCTTTCGACGCCGCAGTTTATCGTCCAGCTTCCCCAAACGCTGACGTTGCTCGATAAAGTACACTCTCCCTTTGCCAGCCAGGCCCGGACGCTGGTCACGGATAACGCCACCTTTACCCCGGCACTGCATACCCTGTTTTTACAGCGCTGGCGACTCAGCCTGGTCGTTCAGGCCACCACCCTCAACCAGCAGCTACTGGATGAAGAACGCGAGCAACTGCTCAGCGAAGTACAGGAACGGATGACGCTGAGTGGTCAGCTGGAACAGGTGCTGGTGGAAAATGAAAACGCTGCCGGACGTCTCTGGGATATGAGCGCCGGGCAGTTACGGCGCGGTGACTACCAGCTGATCGTGAAGTACGGTGACTTTCTGGCACAGCAGCCGGAACTCATGAAACTTGCGGAGCAGCTTGGTCGTTCAAGGGAGGCAAAGTCCGTTCCAAAGAAAGATGCCCCAATGGAAACCTTCCGCACCCTGGTTCGTGAGCCAGCAACCGTACCGGAACAGGTAGATGGCTTACAGCAAAGTAATGACATTTTACGTCTGTTGCCCACCGAACTGAGCACGCTGGGGATGACCGAGCTGGAATATGAATTTTACCGTCGGCTGGTAGAAAAACAGCTCCTGACCTATCGTCTGCACGGTGAAGCCTGGCGCGAGAAGCTCAGCCAACGTCCTGTCATCCATCAGGATTTTGATGAACAGCCTCGCGGGCCTTTTATTGTTTGCGTGGATACATCCGGTTCGATGGGCGGTTTTAATGAACAATGTGCAAAAGCATTCTGCCTGGCTCTGATGCGCGTGGCGCTCGCAGACCGACGTCGATGCTTCATCATGCTGTTCTCCAGCGAAGTGGTGAGCTACGAACTGACGAGCCAGCAGGGCATCGAGCAGGCAATCCGCTTTTTAAGCCAGCGTTTTCGTGGCGGTACCGATCTGGCCAGCTGTTTTCGTAGCATTGTCGAACGTATGCAGGGCGGAGAGTGGTACGACGCTGACGCGGTGGTGATTTCCGATTTTATTGCTCAGCGACTGCCGGATGACGTGGTCAATAAAGTGAAGGAGTTACAGCGGGTGCATCATCACCGTTTTCATGCCGTGGCGATGTCAGCACATGGAAAACCCGGCATCATGCGCATCTTCGATCATATCTGGCGCTTTGATACCGGGTTGCGTAGCCGCCTGCTCAGACGCTGGCGGCATTAATTAAAGAAGGGAACCGACGCTTTCACGTACCTGCTGTGGCCAGACACCACACTGTACCTGACCAATATGAGAGAGTTGCAGCAATAACATGGTCAGACGGGACTGACCAATACCGCCGCCAATGGTCTGAGGCATTTCACCGCGCAACAGCGCCTGGTGCCACTCCAGCTGCAGACGCTCTTCATCACCGGTGACCGCCAGCTGACGTTTCAGCGCGTCAGCATCCACGCGGATCCCCATAGAAGAAAGTTCAAACGCATCTTCCAGCACCGGGTTCCAGACCAGAATATCACCGTTCAGACCCTCGAATTCACTTTCGCCCACCGTGCTCCAGTCATCATAATCCGGCGCGCGAACATCGTGATGTTTACCGTCAGAGAGCTTGCCGCCAATCCCTATCAGGAACACAGCACCCAGCTCTTTGGCTATCGCCCGTTCACGACCTTTGGCATCCAGATCCGGGAAGCGGGTCAGCAGATCCTGACTGTGAACAAAGTGGATCGATTCCGGCAGGAACGGTGCCAGGCCAAACTCTTTGCTCACTGCGGCTTCGGTGGCTTTGATCCCGGCGTAGATCGCCTCAACGGTAGATTTCAAGGTACCTACGTGGCGCTCGCCATCCCCCATCACGCGCTCCCAGTCCCACTGGTCAACGTAGACAGAATGAATCGCTGACAGGCGGTCTTCATCGGGGCGAAGGGCTTTCATGTGCGTGTACAACCCTTCGCCTGCGCTGAAGTCGTGTTGCCCCAGGGTTTGACGCTTCCATTTCGCCAGTGAATGAACCACTTCGAACTGAGCATCTGGCAGTGTTTTCACTTTCACCTGTACCGCTTTTTCGCATCCGGACAAGTTATCCTGCGTCCCGTCCCCCACTCGGCTAAGAATCGGAGCCTGAACTTCAATCAGGCCAAGCTTATCTTCCAGCTGGCGGGAAAAATGGGATTTAACGAAACTGATCTGGCGTTGTTTTGCGATGTAAGCGGTTTTCATTATTTATACTCCTGCGTCCTGTTGGTATTGATTAAGCAACAAAAATGGCACTCAATTCAATAATCAAACAACAAAAAGCCACCTTCACTTTTGATTCATTAAAATGTAGCGCTAGAATAGAGAGATTCATTAATCTTCATAAGAAAAACATATGGAAAATTATCAGATCGACAATCTGGACCGCGGCATCCTGGAAGTCTTAATGGCTAATGCGCGCACCGCCTACGCCGAACTGGCGAAACAGTTTGGTGTCAGCCCGGGGACAATTCACGTTCGCGTAGAGAAAATGAAACAGGCGGGGATCATTACCGGCGCACGTATTGATGTCAGCCCCAGGCAGCTGGGTTATGACGTGTGCTGCTTCATTGGCATAATTCTCAAAAGCGCCAAAGACTACCCTTCCGCTCTGGCAAAGCTGAACGCCCTTGATGAGGTCACCGAGGCGTACTACACCACCGGACACTACAGCATCTTTATAAAAGTGATGTGCCGATCCATTGATGCCCTCCAGCAGGTACTTATCAACAAGATCCAAACAATCGATGAAATTCAGTCCACCGAGACACTGATCTCCCTGCAAAACCCGATCATGCGTACAATTCGCCCATGATCGGGCAAATTCATTCCCACATTTTCCACAGGTAGATCCCAGCTCGTTCACAGCGTACAATGACCGCCTCTTTATCTGAGCGAGCGATCAATGGCGGACATTACTCTTATCAGCGGCAGCACCCTGGGTGGCGCGGAATATGTTGCGGAACATCTGGCTGAAAAGCTGGAAGATGCGGGCTTTTCCACAGAAACCCTGCACGGGCCATTGCTTGAAGATCTCCCGACAGATGGGATCTGGCTGCTGATCACCTCCACGCACGGCGCAGGCGATCTCCCGGATAACCTGCAACCTTTATATGACGAGCTGCAGGAACAACAGCCTGACCTGTCCAGCGTCCGCTTTGGCGCAGTCGGCATTGGCAGCCGCGAATATGACACCTTCTGCGGTGCAATAGAGAAAGTTGAAGCTGCCATCGTCGCTTGTGGGGCAAAACAACTGGGCGAAACGTTGAAGATCAACATCCTCGATCATGATATTCCGGAAGATCCAGCGGAAGTCTGGCTGGGTGAATGGAAAAATTTACTCAAAAACGGTTAAAGATCGCGCGAACAGATGTGGATAACTCTGGTTAAAAGCTCGTATTAAGCAGTAGTTATCCAAAGAATAACGTAGAGGCCGTTTTTGCCCTGTGTATAAAGTCGCGATCTGATCCCAGCTTATACTGGCCAGGATCACCGATCATTCACAGCAAACGATCCTTTCTAACTACATGATCTTCTTTGCGAGATCGGACTTATCCACAAAGGTTCGCGATCCTAATAAGAGATCACAATAGAACAGATCTCTAAATAAAAAGATCTTCTTTTTAATAGCCCAGGATCCCAATGCTTTCTCGAAAGACTAAAGTTGAGTAGAATCCACGGCCCGGGCTTCAATCCATTTTCATACCGCTTTACGCGAGGCAGACCACCATGTTTTATCAGGATCCTTTTGACGTCATTATCATTGGCGGGGGTCATGCAGGCACTGAGGCCGCAATGGCCGCAGCGCGAATGGGTCAGCAGACCCTGCTTTTGACACACAATATCGACACGCTGGGACAAATGTCCTGTAACCCGGCGATTGGCGGCATTGGGAAAGGACACCTGGTAAAAGAAGTGGATGCACTTGGCGGCCT
This sequence comes from Enterobacter sp. RHBSTW-00901, assembly GCF_014103115.1. Lineage (NCBI taxonomy): Bacteria > Pseudomonadati > Pseudomonadota > Gammaproteobacteria > Enterobacterales > Enterobacteriaceae > Enterobacter > Enterobacter sp. RHBSTW-00901. The sequence continues at coordinate 2,883,512 of NZ_JABXPB010000001.1, read as the reverse complement.
GATGGCGAAAGCTATCGATCAGGCGGGCATCCAGTTTAGGATACTAAACGCGAGTAAAGGCCCTGCGGTCCGTGCAACCCGAGCTCAGGCTGACCGTGTGCTTTACCGTCAGGCTGTACGCACTGCGCTGGAGAACCAGCCAAATCTGATGATCTTCCAGCAGGCAGTGGAAGATCTTATCGTTGAGAACGATCGCGTCGTTGGTGCTGTTACCCAGATGGGGCTTAAGTTCCGCGCTAAAGCCGTTGTGCTGACCGTCGGGACATTCCTGGATGGTAAAATTCATATCGGCCTGGATAACTACAGCGGTGGCCGTGCTGGCGATCCGCCGTCTATTCCCCTTTCACGCCGTTTGCGTGAACTGCCGCTGCGCGTCAGCCGCCTGAAAACCGGGACGCCGCCGCGTATTGATGCTCGTACCATAGATTTTAGCGTGCTGGCGCAACAGCATGGCGATAACCCAATGCCGGTGTTCTCGTTCATGGGAAATGCTGCTCAGCATCCACAGCAGGTACCGTGTTACATCACGCATACCAACGAAAAAACACATGACGTGATCCGCAATAATCTCGATCGTAGCCCAATGTACGCGGGTGTGATCGAAGGGATCGGCCCGCGTTACTGCCCGTCGATCGAAGACAAGGTGATGCGCTTTGCCGATCGTAACCAGCACCAGATCTTCCTGGAGCCGGAAGGACTGACATCTAACGAAATTTACCCGAACGGTATCTCCACCAGCCTGCCGTTTGACGTTCAGATGCAAATTGTTCGCTCAATGCAAGGTATGGAGAACGCTAAAATTGTTCGTCCAGGCTACGCTATTGAGTACGATTTCTTCGATCCGCGTGACCTGAAGCCAACTCTGGAGAGCAAGTTCATCCACGGCCTGTTCTTCGCGGGTCAGATCAACGGCACTACCGGTTACGAAGAAGCTGCCGCACAGGGTCTGCTTGCAGGTCTGAACGCTGCACGCTTCTCCGCTGAGAAAGAGGGCTGGGCACCGGGACGTTCTCAGGCTTACCTGGGTGTTCTGGTCGACGATCTCTGCACCCTGGGTACCAAAGAACCGTACCGTATGTTTACCTCTCGTGCAGAATATCGCCTGATGCTGCGCGAAGATAATGCCGACCTGCGTCTGACCGAAATGGGTCGTGAGCTGGGTCTGGTGGATGACGAACGCTGGGCGCGTTTCAACGAGAAACTGGAACGCATCGAACAGGAACGTCAGCGCCTGAAGACAACGTGGGTCAACCCGCAGGCGGAAACTGCTGCCGAAGTGAACGCTCACTTGACTGCGCCGCTCTCTCGCGAAGCCAGTGGTGAAGACTTGCTGCGTCGTCCGGAAGTGACCTATGAGAACCTGGTTAAACTGACAGCGTTCGCTCCAGGCCTTGAAGACGCTGAAGCGGCTGAGCAGGTTGAAATCCAGGTAAAATACGAAGGTTATATCGCGCGTCAGCAGGATGAGATCGAAAAACAGCAGCGCAACGAAAACACGCTGCTGCCGGAAATGCTGGACTATCGTCAGGTGACTGGCCTTTCCAATGAAGTGATCGCCAAGCTGAACGATCACAAACCTGTGTCTATCGGCCAGGCATCCCGTATCTCCGGCGTCACACCTGCCGCGATTTCAATTCTGCTGGTGTGGTTGAAAAAGCAAGGTATGCTGCGTCGTAGCGCGTAATCACTTTTGTTTTTTGGCGGGCGGCGTTTTGCTGACCCGCTCTACAGCTTTGCAGGCCCGGTAAGCGTTAGCGCCACCGGGCAAATTATTTCTAAACAGGTATTCACTGTGCTCAATAAACTCTCTCGTCTGCTGGATCAGGCAGGTATTTCGCTCACCGATCACCAGAAAAACCAGCTGGTGGCTTATGTCGATATGCTGAACAAATGGAACAAAGCGTACAATCTGACGTCTGTGCGCGACCCCAACGAGATGCTGATTCGCCATATCCTCGACAGTATCGTGGTGGCTCCATATCTGAGCGGTGAGCGCTTTATCGACGTTGGGACGGGGCCGGGGCTACCGGGTATCCCGTTGTCGATTGTCCGTCCTGAGAGCCATTTCACTCTGCTGGACAGCCTGGGCAAGCGCGTGCGCTTTTTACGCCAGGTGCAGCATGAGCTGAAGCTTGAAAACATTACGCCTGTGCAGAGCAGGGTAGAGGAGTTCCCGGCTGAGCCGCCGTTTGATGGTGTTATCAGCCGTGCATTTGCCTCACTGAACGACATGGTGAGCTGGTGCAAGCATCTGCCTGCTGAGAATGGTCGTTTCTATGCGCTGAAAGGGCAGCTTCCAGGCGAAGAAATTGAGCAGCTTCCGGACGGTTATTCTGTCGAATCCATTGAGAAATTACAGATTCCTCAGCTCGACGGTGAGCGCCATCTGGTGATAATTAAGGCAAACATTTTTTAAAAAATTAATAAAAAATGTGGAATTTGTGCTGTTCTCAATGTGTTAAAAAACAGCACAACTAAAGAGATTTAGCTGAAGTTAATTTAACCTTATTTTTACTAAGGATTTTCTTACGGTTAACTTCACAGGTATTGTTCACCATGAAGATAATCAACAGTGAAAATATCAGTCTGCTAAAAGTGGGACGTCGCAACAAGAACGTGATGTTAAATATTTATTAAGAATGTCAATGAAAGGTTTTTGTTGTATACAGGGCTGTTTTGAAAATAGTGACTATATTTTATCTTTAATTTCATAAAGATGAAATTAACCGTGATAAATGCAGCCTTATCGGAAATGTGTATTTTGTGATCCCGTGCACGCTTTGTCATCAACGTTTTCGCGCTGTTTGCAGTTTTGTCCGAAGGTCGATGCTTTAGTCAAAAGTTAAAAAATAGCGACGGGGAAAAATATTTAAACATTTATTCACCTTTTCGCTACTTAATGTTTGAAATCACGGGTGCGCACCGTATAATTTGTCCGCTTTTTGATGCTTGACTCCGAGCCTTAAAGGACGTTTTATACGACACGCGACATACCTCGAAGGGAGCAGGAGTAAAAACGTGATGTCTGTGTCGCTCTTGAGTAGAAACGTTGCTCGTAAGCTTCTGTTCATTCAGTTTCTGGCTGTGATAGCAAGTGGACTGCTGTTTAGCCTCAAAGACCCCTTCTGGGGCATCTCCGCCGTGTGCGGGGGTTTGGCGGTTGTTCTGCCAAACGTATTGTTTATGATTTTTGCCTGGCGTCATCAGGCGCATACACCCGCCAAAGGCCGCGTGGCCTGGTCCTTCGCTCTGGGCGAAGTGTGTAAGGTGTTGCTGACCTTTGCTCTACTGGTGATGGCGCTGGCGGTTTTGAAAGTGGTATTAATGCCGCTGATAGCAACGTGGGTTTTGGTGCTGGTGGTACAAGTTCTGGCTCCAGCTGTAATCAACAACAAAGGGTAAAAGGCATCATGGCTTCAGAAAATATGACGCCGCAGGATTACATAGGTCACCATCTGAATAACCTTCAGCTGGACCTGCGTACATTCTCGCTGGTGGATCCGCATAACCCCCCGGCCACCTTCTGGACGATCAACATCGACTCCATGTTCTTCTCGGTGGTGTTGGGTCTTCTGTTCCTGGCCATGTTCCGCGGTGTTGCTAAAAGGGCGACCAGCGGTGTTCCAGGGAAATTCCAGACGTTCGTCGAGATGATCATCGGCTTCGTGCATGGTAGCGTCAAAGACATGTACCATGGCAAGAGCAAGCTGATTGCTCCACTGGCCCTGACCGTGTTCGTTTGGGTGTTCCTGATGAACCTGATGGACCTTCTGCCTATCGATTTTATTCCGTGGATCGGCGAGCATGTTCTCGGTCTGCCAGCGCTGCGCGTGGTTCCGTCTGCTGACGTGAACATCACCCTGTCGATGGCGCTCGGCGTATTTATCCTGATTCTTTTCTACAGCATCAAAATGAAAGGCGTAAGCGGCTTTGTGAAAGAGCTTACCTTGCAGCCGTTCAACCACTGGGCGTTCATTCCGGTCAACCTGATCCTGGAAGGCGTTAGCCTGCTGTCCAAGCCTGTATCACTGGGTCTGCGACTGTTCGGCAACATGTATGCGGGTGAGCTGATTTTCATTCTGATCGCGGGTCTTCTGCCGTGGTGGTCACAGTGGATTCTTAATGTGCCGTGGGCCATTTTCCACATCCTGATCATTACGCTGCAAGCCTTTATCTTCATGGTTCTGACGATTGTCTATCTGTCGATGGCATCTGAAGAGCACTGATTCTTTACCAACACTACTACGTTTTAATTGAAACAAACTGGAGACTGTCATGGAAAACCTGAATATGGATCTGCTGTACATGGCTGCCGCTGTGATGATGGGTCTGGCGGCTATCGGTGCTGCGATCGGTATCGGCATCCTCGGGGGTAAATTCCTGGAAGGCGCAGCGCGTCAACCGGATCTGATTCCTCTGCTGCGTACTCAGTTCTTTATCGTTATGGGTCTGGTGGATGCTATCCCAATGATCGCTGTAGGTCTGGGTCTGTACGTGATGTTTGCTGTCGCGTAGTAGCTGTTTTAAAACCCTAAGCCACAGAAATTTAAGAGGTATTGTGCTGTGAACATGAACGCAACAATCCTCGGCCAGGCCATCGCGTTTATTCTCTTTGTCTGGTTCTGCATGAAGTATGTATGGCCGCCTTTAATGGCTGCCATCGAAAAACGTCAGAAAGAAATTGCTGACGGTCTGGCTTCTGCAGAACGCGCTAAGAAAGATTTGGACCTTGCACAGGCCAACGCGACAGACCAGCTGAAAAAAGCGAAAGCGGAAGCTCAGGTAATCATCGAACAGGCTAACAAACGCCGTGCTCAGATCCTGGACGAAGCCAAAGCTGAAGCAGAACAGGAACGTACTAAGATCGTGTCACAAGCTCAGGCTGAAATTGATGCTGAGCGTAAACGTGCTCGTGAAGAACTGCGTAAGCAGGTTGCGATTCTGGCTGTTGCTGGCGCCGAGAAGATCATCGAACGTTCCGTGGATGAAGCTGCTAACAGCGACATCGTGGACAAACTTGTCGCTGAACTGTAAGGAGGGAGGGGCTGATGTCTGAATTTGTTACGGTAGCTCGCCCCTACGCCAAAGCAGCTTTTGACTTTGCTGTCGAACACCAAAATGTCGATCGCTGGCAGGATATGCTGGCGTTTGCCGCTGAGGTGACGAAAAACGAACAAATGGCTGAGTTGCTTTCCGGTGCATTAGCGCCTGAAACTCTCGCCGCGTCGTTTATCGCCGTGTGCGGAGAGCAACTGGATGCCAGCGGCCAGAACCTGATTAAGGTGATGGCTGAAAACGGTCGTCTGCGCGTGCTTCCGGATGTTCTTGAGCAGTTCGAGCACTTACGTGCCCTTAGTGAAGCTACCGCTGAAGTTGAAGTGACTTCTGCGAATGAACTGAGTAACGAACAGCTTTCGAAGATTACTTCCGCGATGGAAAAACGTCTGTCACGCAAAGTTAAGCTGAATTGCAAAATCGATAAGTCTGTAATGGCAGGCGTAATCATCCGTTCGGGTGATATGGTCATTGATGGCAGCGTACGCGGCCGTCTTGAGCGCCTTGCAGACGTCTTGCAGTCTTAAGGGGACTGGAGCATGCAACTGAATTCCACCGAAATCAGCGAACTGATCAAGCAGCGCATTGCTCAGTTCAGTGTTGTGAGTGAAGCTCACAACGAAGGTACTATTGTTTCTGTAAGCGACGGTGTTATCCGCATCCACGGCCTGGCCGATTGTATGCAGGGTGAAATGATCTCCCTGCCGGGTAACCGTTACGCTATCGCACTGAACCTGGAGCGCGACTCCGTAGGTGCAGTTGTGATGGGCCCATACGCTGACCTCGCCGAAGGCATGAAGGTTAAGTGTACTGGCCGTATTCTGGAAGTACCGGTTGGCCGTGGCCTGCTGGGTCGTGTAGTTAACACCCTGGGTGCGCCAATCGACGGTAAAGGTCCGGTTGAGCACGATGGCTTCTCTCCAATCGAAGTTATCGCACCGGGCGTTATCGACCGTCAGTCCGTTGATCAGCCAGTACAGACTGGTTATAAATCCGTTGATGCCATGATCCCAATCGGTCGTGGTCAGCGTGAACTGATCATCGGTGACCGTCAGACCGGTAAAACCGCGATGGCTATCGACGCCATCATCAACCAGCGTGACTCCGGCATCAAATGTGTGTACGTGGCTATCGGCCAGAAAGCGTCCACCATTTCCAACGTGGTTCGTAAACTGGAAGAGCACGGCGCACTGTCTAACACCATCGTTGTTGTGGCGACTGCGTCTGAATCTGCTGCACTGCAATACCTGGCACCATATGCTGGTTGCGCAATGGGCGAATACTTCCGTGACCGCGGTGAAGATGCACTGATCGTATACGATGACCTGTCTAAACAGGCTGTTGCTTATCGTCAGGTTTCCCTGCTGCTCCGTCGTCCACCAGGACGTGAAGCGTTCCCTGGCGACGTATTCTACCTCCACTCTCGTCTGCTGGAGCGTGCTTCCCGCGTTAACGCGGAATACGTCGAGAACTTCACCAAAGGTGAAGTGAAGGGTAAAACGGGCTCTCTGACCGCTCTGCCGATCATTGAAACCCAGGCGGGTGACGTTTCTGCGTTCGTTCCGACCAACGTAATCTCCATTACCGATGGTCAGATCTTCCTGGAAACCAACCTGTTTAACTCCGGTATTCGTCCGGCGGTTAACCCGGGTATCTCCGTATCCCGTGTTGGTGGTGCTGCTCAGACCAAGATCATCAAGAAACTGTCCGGTGGTATCCGTACCGCGCTGGCACAGTATCGTGAACTGGCTGCGTTCTCTCAGTTCGCATCCGATCTGGACGAAGCAACCCGTAAACAGCTGAGCCACGGTCAGAAAGTGACCGAGCTGCTGAAGCAGAAACAGTACGCTCCAATGTCTGTTGCTCAGCAGGGCCTGGTACTGTTCGCGGCTGAACGCGGTTACCTCGAAGATGTGGAACTGGCGAAAATCGGTAGCTTCGAAGCCGCTCTGTTGGCTTACGTTGACCGTGATCACGCTCCGCTGATGCAAGAGATCAACCAGACCGGTGGCTATAACGACGAAATCGAAGGCAAGCTGAAAGCTATCCTCGATTCCTTCAAAGCAACCCAATCCTGGTAATCGTCCGGCGGCTTGTCTCAGGACAAGCCGCCTGGCATTGAGGAGAAGCTCATGGCCGGCGCAAAAGAGATACGTAGTAAGATCGCAAGCGTCCAGAACACGCAGAAGATCACTAAAGCGATGGAAATGGTCGCCGCTTCCAAAATGCGTAAATCGCAGGATCGCATGGCGGCCAGCCGTCCTTATGCAGATACCATGCGCAAAGTGATTGGTCACCTTGCGAACGGTAATCTGGAATATAAGCACCCTTACCTGGAAGAACGCGACGTTAAGCGCGTGGGCTACCTGGTGGTGTCGACCGACCGTGGTCTGTGTGGCGGCTTGAACATTAACCTGTTCAAAAAACTACTGGCGGATATGAAAGCCTGGTCCGAAAAAGGCGTTCAGTGCGATATCGCAATGATCGGCTCTAAGGGCGTTTCTTTCTTTAACTCCGTTGGTGGCAACATTGTCGCTCAGGTGACCGGTATGGGTGATAACCCATCCCTGTCCGAACTGATCGGCCCGGTTAAAGTGATGTTGCAGGCCTATGATGAAGGCCGTCTGGACAGACTGTACGTTGTCAGCAACAAATTTATTAACACCATGTCTCAGGTTCCAACGCTCACTCAGATGCTGCCTTTACCGGCATCAGAAGATGAAGCGCTGAAGCAAAAATCCTGGGATTACCTGTATGAACCCGATCCGAAACCGCTGTTGGATACTCTGCTGCGTCGTTACGTTGAATCTCAGGTTTATCAGGGCGTTGTAGAAAACCTGGCCAGCGAGCAGGCCGCACGAATGGTGGCGATGAAAGCCGCGACCGATAATGGCGGCAGCCTGATTAAAGAGCTGCAGTTGGTTTACAACAAAGCTCGTCAGGCCAGCATTACTCAGGAACTCACCGAGATCGTCTCGGGGGCCGCCGCGGTTTAACCAGGTTTACGAATTACGTAGAGGATTCAAGATGGCTACTGGAAAGATTGTCCAGGTAATCGGCGCCGTGGTGGACGTCGAGTTCCCTCAGGACGCCGTACCGCGCGTGTACGATGCGCTTGAGGTACAGAATGGTAACGAGAGCCTGGTGCTGGAAGTTCAGCAGCAGCTCGGCGGCGGTATCGTGCGTACCATCGCGATGGGTTCTTCCGACGGTCTGCGTCGTGGTCTGGAAGTTAAAGACCTTGAACACCCGATCGAAGTCCCGGTAGGTAAAGCAACACTGGGTCGTATCATGAACGTATTGGGTCACCCAATCGACATGAAAGGCGACATCGGTGAAGAAGAGCGTTGGGCTATCCACCGCGCAGCACCTTCCTACGAAGAGCTGTCCAGCTCTCAGGAACTGCTGGAAACCGGTATCAAAGTTATCGACCTGATGTGTCCGTTTGCGAAGGGCGGTAAAGTTGGTCTGTTCGGTGGTGCGGGTGTAGGTAAAACCGTAAACATGATGGAGCTGATCCGTAACATCGCGATCGAGCACTCCGGTTACTCCGTATTTGCGGGCGTAGGTGAACGTACTCGTGAGGGTAACGACTTCTACCACGAAATGACCGACTCCAACGTTCTGGACAAAGTATCCCTGGTTTACGGCCAGATGAACGAGCCACCAGGAAACCGTCTGCGCGTTGCGCTGACCGGTCTGACTATGGCTGAGAAGTTCCGTGACGAAGGTCGTGACGTTCTGCTGTTCGTCGATAACATCTACCGTTACACCCTGGCCGGTACGGAAGTATCTGCACTGCTGGGTCGTATGCCTTCAGCGGTAGGTTACCAGCCTACGCTTGCGGAAGAGATGGGTGTTCTTCAGGAACGTATCACCTCTACCAAAACCGGTTCTATCACCTCCGTTCAGGCGGTATACGTACCTGCGGATGACTTGACTGACCCATCACCAGCCACCACCTTTGCTCACTTAGATGCAACCGTGGTACTGAGCCGTCAGATCGCGTCTCTGGGTATCTACCCGGCCGTTGACCCGCTGGACTCCACCAGCCGTCAGCTGGATCCACTGGTTGTTGGTCAGGAACACTACGACACCGCGCGTGGCGTACAGTCCCTGCTGCAGCGTTACCAGGAACTGAAAGACATCATCGCCATCCTGGGTATGGATGAACTGTCTGAAGAAGACAAACTGGTGGTAGCACGTGCGCGTAAGATCCAGCGCTTCCTGTCCCAGCCGTTCTTCGTTGCGGAAGTATTCACCGGTTCTCCGGGTAAATACGTTTCCCTGAAAGACACCATCCGTGGCTTTAAAGGCATCATGGAAGGCGAATACGATCACCTGCCAGAGCAGGCGTTCTACATGGTTGGTTCCATCGACGAAGCCGTGGAAAAAGCCAAAAAACTTTAACGCCTTAATCGGAGGGTGATATGGCAATGACTTACCACCTGGACGTCGTCAGCGCAGAGCAACAAATGTTCTCTGGTCTGGTCGAGAAAATCCAGGTAACGGGTAGTGAAGGTGAACTGGGCATTTACCCAGGCCACGCACCGCTGCTCACCGCCATTAAGCCTGGTATGATCCGCATCGTTAAACAGTTCGGTCACGAAGAGTTTATCTATCTGTCCGGCGGCATTCTTGAAGTGCAGCCTGGTAGTGTGACCGTTCTGGCCGATACCGCTATTCGTGGCCAGGATCTCGACGAAGCGCGAGCCCTGGAATCGAAGCGTAAGGCTGAAGAGCACATTAGCAGCTCTCATGGTGACGTGGATTACGCTCAGGCGTCTGCGGAACTGGCCAAAGCGATCGCGAAACTGCGCGTTATCGAGTTGACCAAAAAAGCGATGTAACACCGGCTTGAAAAGCACAAAAGCCAGTCTGGTTTCCAGACTGGCTTTTTTTATGGATCTTTATTCCCGGTGCGAAAAATGGTTAAGCCATTGTGAGAACTGGTGACTTACTGCAAGAAAGCTATTTCTCAGAGAAAAAGTGATTTACTCTGCCCTAAAAAGTATCTTCAAATAGCCCGTAATGCCCGGTGTTGAGCGTTTTAACGCCATTCCATTTTATGGCGAAAAATATGTAGAATTTTCAACGTCGAAGGGTTTTACTTCTCACTCAAATTACAGTCAGGACGCGTATGTTGAACAATACGATGAGCGTGGTCATCCTTGCCGCTGGTAAAGGTACCCGCATGTATTCCGATCTTCCGAAGGTACTGCACACCCTGGCAGGAAAGCCAATGGTGCAGCATGTCATTGATGCCGCGAATGAACTTGGTGCTCGCCAGGTGCATTTGGTTTACGGACACGGTGGCGATCTGCTGAAAGAAACGTTGGATGATAACGCGCTCAACTGGGTACTTCAGGCAGAACAGTTGGGTACTGGCCATGCGATGCAGCAGGCAGCCCCCTTCTTTGCTGATGACGAAGACATCCTGATGCTTTACGGTGACGTCCCGCTGATCTCTGTTGAAACGCTGGCTCGCCTGCGTGAAGCCAAACCTCAGGGCGGCATCGGCCTGTTAACCGTCGTGCTGGACGATCCAAGTGGCTATGGCCGCATTACCCGTGAAAACGGCAACGTAACGGGTATCGTTGAGCACAAAGATGCCAGCGACGTTCAGCGTCAGATTCAGGAAATCAACACCGGCATCCTGATTGCCAATGGCGCGGATCTGAAGCGCTGGCTGTCAAAACTCAACAACAACAATGCCCAGGGTGAATATTACATCACCGACATCATTGCGATGGCGTATCAGGAAGGGCATGAGATTGCTGCGGTACATCCTGCACGTATCAGTGAAACGGAAGGGGTAAATAACCGTCTGCAGCTTTCCCGTCTGGAACGCGTTTATCAATCCGAACAGGTGGAAAAACTGCTGCTGGCGGGGGTTATGCTGCGCGATCCGGCGCGTTTTGATCTGCGCGGAACCTTGTCGCACGGGCGCGACGTTGAGATTGATACTAACGTTATTGTTGAAGGTCACGTTCAGCTTGGCAATCGCGTTAAAATTGGCAGCGGCTGTGTTATCAAAAACAGCATCATCGGTGACGACTGCGAAATTAGCCCCTACAGTGTGGTGGAAGATGCCCGTCTGGATGCGGCATGTACCATTGGCCCGTTTGCACGTCTGCGTCCGGGTGCTGAGCTGCTGGAAGGCGCTCATGTGGGTAACTTCGTTGAGATGAAAAAAGCGCGTCTGGGTAAAGGCTCCAAAGCCGGTCACTTGACCTATCTGGGCGACGCGGAAATTGGCGATAACGTGAACATTGGTGCAGGGACGATCACCTGTAACTATGACGGTGCCAATAAGTTTAAAACTATCATTGGTGATGACGTGTTTGTCGGTTCCGACACGCAGCTGGTGGCACCTGTCACCGTAGGCAACGGCGTGACCATTGCTGCCGGGACGACCGTAACGCGAGACGTGGCGGATAACGAGCTGGTGTTAAGCCGTGTACCGCAGGTGCACAAACAGGGCTGGAAACGCCCGGTGAAGAAGAAGTAACAGATTCACTCCTCACCCTAACCCTCTCCCCAAAGGGAGAAGGGAACGTTCGGTGCGGTGTTTTTCTCCCTCACCCCTTTGGGGAGAGGGTCGGGATGAGGGGATAATATAATCCTCCACCCAATAGCAGTACTTATAAAAATAGCCCCACTCTCTACAAGGCTCGGGGTGCCCGGAAAGGGTAAATACAGGTCAGCGACAACGCAGGCGTTATGCCTAAATTCGGAATCTAAAACTATGTGTGGAATTGTTGGCGCAGTTGCGCAGCGTGATATTGCTGAAATCCTTCTCGAAGGTTTACGTCGTCTGGAATACCGTGGCTACGACTCTGCCGGTCTGGCTGTCGTAGATGAAGAGGGTCATATGACCCGTCTGCGCCGCCTCGGTAAAGTGCAGATGCTGGCTCAGGCCGCGGAAGAACATCCGCTGCACGGTGGTACGGGTATTGCGCATACCCGCTGGGCGACTCACGGCGAACCGTCTGAAGGCAACGCGCACCCGCATGTGTCTGAACACATCGTGGTGGTGCATAACGGTATTATTGAAAACCACGAACCGCTGCGCGAAGAGCTGAAAGCGCGTGGCTATACCTTCGTCTCTGAAACTGACACCGAAGTGATTGCTCACCTGGTTCACTGGGAGCTGAAGCAGGGCGGCACACTGCGTGATGCCGTGCTGCGTGCTATCCCACAGCTGCGTGGTGCGTACGGTACGGTGATCATGGATTCCCGCGACCCGTCCACCCTGCTGGCAGCGCGTTCCGGTAGCCCGATGGTTATCGGTCTGGGTATGGGTGAAAACTTTATCGCTTCCGATCAGCTGGCTCTGCTGCCAGTTACCCGTCGCTTTGTCTTCCTGGAAGAAGGCGATATTGCGGAAGTGACGCGCCGTAGCGTGACCGTATTCGATACCAAAGGCGCGCCTGTGAAGCGTCAGGAGATCGAATCTAACCTGCAGTACGACGCGGGCGACAAAGGCGCTTACCGTCACTACATGCAGAAAGAGATTTACGAGCAGCCAAACGCCATCAAAAACACGCTGACCGGGCGTATCAGCCACGGTGAGGTGGATCTGAGCGAGTTGGGTGCGAGTGCTAACGAACTGCTCGGTAAGGTTGAGCATATTCAGATCGTGGCCTGCGGTACGTCTTACAACTCCGGTATGGTGTCGCGTTACTGGTTTGAAGCGCTGGCTGGCGTACCATGCGATGTCGAAATCGCTTCTGAATTCCGCTACCGCAAATCCGCTGTGCGTCGTAACAGTCTGATGATCACCCTTTCCCAGTCTGGCGAAACGGCGGACACCCTGGCGGCGCTGCGTCTCTCCAAAGAGCTGGGTTACCTGGGTTCTCTGGCGATTTGTAACGTGCCTGGCTCTTCGCTGGTGCGTGAGTCCGATCTGGCGCTGATGACCAAAGCGGGTACTGAAATCGGCGTAGCGTCTACCAAAGCGTTTACTACCCAGCTGACCGTTCTGCTGATGCTGGTGGCAAAACTGGCGCGTCTGAAAGGTCTGGATGCTTCTGTCGAGCATGATATCGTTCATGGTCTGCAGGCACTGCCAAGCCGCATTGAACAGATGCTGTCGCAGGATAAACGCATTGAAGAGCTGGCTGAAGATTTCTCCGACAAACACCACGCGCTGTTCCTGGGTCGTGGCGATCAGTATCCGATTGCGCTGGAAGGCGCACTGAAGCTGAAAGAGATCTCCTATATCCACGCTGAAGCCTACGCGGCAGGCGAGCTGAAACATGGCCCGCTGGCGCTGATTGACGCGGATATGCCTGTTATTGTTGTGGCACCTAACAACGAACTGCTGGAAAAACTGAAATCTAACATCGAAGAAGTGCGCGCTCGTGGTGGTGTACTTTATGTCTTCGCTGATAAGGATGCCGGTTTCACCAGCAGCGATAACATGCACATCATTGATATGCCGCATGTGGAAGAGGTCATTGCCCCGATCTTCTACACCGTTCCGCTGCAACTGCTGGCTTACCACGTGGCGCTGATCAAAGGCACCGACGTAGACCAGCCGCGTAACCTGGCGAAATCTGTAACTGTAGAGTAATCCCTTCAGGCTCCACCTTCGGGTGGAGCTTTTTTACCCCTCCTGGTTTGTTTTTAATCAACGCTTTCGTGTTTTTATTTATGACAATCTGTCATCTTCAGCTATTTTTTTCAGTGTCACATAAAGAAAATATTTCTGAAAACACACTGTCATCTTAGTGGCTAACACAATGATAAATAAAGAATGTTTCGTTGCTTTTTAAGTGAAATTTTCGTTGTCATAAAACTGTCATAATTCGTACATTTATCTGTCACCTGTTTGTCCTATTTTGCTCATCGTAGCCACTAAACAACGATTTACGAAAATCTTGCAGGAGACATTATGAAAGTTATGCGTACCACTGTCGCAACTGTTGTCGCCGCGACCTTATCTCTGAGTGCTTTCTCTGTATTCGCAGAAGCAAGCCTGACTGGCGCTGGTGCAACCTTCCCTGCGCCGGTGTATGCCAAATGGGCGGATACCTACCAGAAAGAAACCGGTAACAAGGTTAACTACCAGGGTATCGGCTCCTCCGGTGGCGTGAAACAAATTACCGCTAACACCGTTGATTTCGGTGCATCAGATGCTCCACTGACTGATGAAAAACTGGCTCAGGAAGGCCTGTTCCAGTTCCCAACCGTTATCGGTGGTGTGGTTCTGGCGGTCAACCTGCCAGGTGTGAAATCTGGTGAGCTGGTGCTGGACGGTAAAACCCTGGGTGACATCTACCTGGGTAAAATCAAAAAATGGGATGACGAAGCAATTGCTAAACTCAACCCAGGCCTGAAACTGCCTTCTCAGAACATCGCTGTGGTTCGCCGTGCGGATGGTTCTGGTACCTCTTTCGTGTTCACCAGCTACCTGGCAAAAGTGAACGAAGAGTGGAAATCTAAAGTCGGTTCTGGCTCTACCGTTAACTGGCCAACCGGTCTGGGCGGTAAAGGTAACGACGGTATCGCCGCGTTCGTACAGCGTCTGCCTGGTTCTATCGGTTACGTAGAGTATGCGTACGCGAAACAGAACAACCTGTCTTACACCAAACTGCTGTCTGCAGATGGTAAGCCAGTGAGTCCAACCGAAGAGAACTTTGCTAATGCCGCCAAAGGCGCTGACTGGAGCAAATCCTTCGCACAGGATCTGACTAACCAGAAAGGCGAAGGTGCATGGCCAATCACCTCTACCACGTTCATTCTGGTTCACAAAGAGCAGAAGAAACCTGAGCAGGGTACTGAAGTGCTGAAATTCTTCGACTGGGCATACAAAAACGGCAATAAACAGGCTAACGACCTGGATTACGCTAGCCTGCCAGACAGCGTGGTTGAGCAGATTCGTGCTGCATGGAAAACCAACGTGAAAGACAGTAGCGGTAAAGCGCTGTACTAACAGGATATTTTTGACGAAGATGGCGGGTGGCGCTAACGCTAACCCGCCCTACGGTTCAAGCTGTAGGCCCGGTTAGCGTTAGCGCCACCGGGCATATTCGTAAGACGTTTTTAACAGAAGAGTGATTTATGGCTGCAACCAAGCCTGCATTTAACCCTCCGGGTAAAAAAGGTGACATGATTTTCAGCGCGCTGGTCAGACTGGCTGCGCTGATTGTGCTATTGCTGCTGGGCGGCATTATCGTGTCTCTGATTTTCTCCTCCTGGCCGAGCATCCAGAAATTCGGTTTCTCCTTCCTGTGGAGTAAAGAGTGGGATGCGCCGAACGATATCTACGGTGCGCTGGTCCCCATTTACGGCACGCTGGTGACCTCATTCATTGCCCTGCTGATTGCCGTTCCGGTGAGCTTCGGTATTGCCCTGTTCCTGACAGAGCTGGCACCAGGCTGGTTGCGACGTCCACTGGGTATCGCCATTGAACTGTTGGCTGCTATTCCCAGTATCGTTTACGGCATGTGGGGGCTGTTTATCTTTGCTCCGCTGTTCGCAACGTACTTCCAGGAGCCGGTAGGTAATATCCTCTCTGCAATTCCGTTTGTGGGCGCGCTGTTCTCAGGCCCGGCATTCGGCATCGGTATTCTGGCTGCAGGTGTGATCCTGGCCATCATGATTATTCCGTACATTGCGGCTGTTATGCGCGATGTCTTCGAACAAACCCCGGTGATGATGAAAGAGTCGGCCTACGGTATCGGCTGCACCACCTGGGAAGTTATCTGGCGCATCGTCCTGCCGTTCACCAAAAATGGGGTGATAGGCGGCGTGATGCTGGGTCTGGGTCGTGCTCTGGGTGAAACGATGGCAGTCACCTTTATTATCGGTAACACCTACCAGCTCGACAGCGCCTCGCTCTACATGCCAGGTAACAGTATTACGTCTGCACTGGCGAACGAATTTGCCGAAGCGGAATCCGGGCTGCACGTTGCTGCGCTGATGGAACTGGGCCTGATCCTGTTTGTTATCACCTTCATTGTCCTGGCGATTTCCAAGCTGATGATTATGCGCCTGGCTAAAAATGAGGGGGCACGCTAATGGCGACTCTCGAAATGCAAAGCACCGCTGAACTGGCGGAATCCCGCCGCAAGATGCAGGCCAAGCGCCGCATCAAGAACCGTATTGCACTGACGCTCTCTATGGCGACGATGGCATTCGGTCTGTTCTGGCTGGTCTGGATCCTCTTCTCTACCGTTGTTCGCGGTATTGATGGCATGTCGCTGGCAATGTTTACCGAAATGACCCCGCCGCCAAATACTGCAGGTGGTGGTCTGGCGAACGCCCTGGCGGGTAGCGGCCTGTTGATCCTGTGGGCAACGATCTTCGGTACCCCACTGGGCATCATGGCGGGTATCTACCTGGCAGAATATGGCCGTAAATCCTGGCTGGCGGAAGTTATTCGCTTCATCAACGACATTCTGCTTTCTGCCCCGTCTATCGTGGTCGGTCTGTTCGTCTACACCATCGTTGTGGCACAGATGGAGCACTTCTCCGGTTGGGCTGGTGTGATTGCACTGGCGCTGTTACAGGTACCGATTGTCATCCGCACCACCGAGAACATGCTGAAGCTGGTGCCAGACAGTCTGCGTGAAGCGGCTTACGCACTGGGAACACCGAAATGGAAAATGATCTCCGCCATTACGCTGAAAGCGTCAATCTCCGGGATCATGACCGGTGTTCTGCTGGCAGTTGCGCGTATTGCGGGTGAAACGGCACCTCTGCTGTTCACGTCGCTCTCCAACCAGTTCTGGAGCACGGATATGATGCAGCCAATCGCCAACCTGCCGGTGACAATCTTTAAATTTGCGATGAGCCCATTCGCGGAGTGGCAGCAACTGGCCTGGGCCGGGGTGCTGATCATTACCCTTTGTGTACTGTTGCTGAATATTCTGGCGCGCGTCATTTTCGCGAAGAAGAAACACGGTTAATTTTTTACGGCGCGGCACCTCGCGGCGTCGAATGAGGAAATGAGTCAATGAGTATGGTTGATACTGCCCCGGGTAAGATTCAGGTTCGTGATTTGAACTTCTACTACGGCAAATTCCATGCCCTGAAGAATATCAACCTGGATATCGCGAAGAACCAGGTCACGGCATTCATCGGTCCGTCTGGCTGTGGTAAATCCACCCTGCTGCGTACCTTTAACAAGATGTATTCGCTCTATCCGGAGCAGCGTGCCGAAGGCGAAATCATCCTGGACGGTGACAACATTCTGACCAATACCCAGGATATCGCCCTGCTGCGTGCGAAAGTGGGTATGGTGTTCCAGAAACCCACGCCGTTCCCGATGTCGATTTATGACAACATCGCGTTTGGTGTGCGTCTGTTTGAAAAGCTGTCTCGTACCGATATGGACGAGCGCGTGCAGTGGGCTTTGACCAAGGCCGCATTATGGAACGAAACCAAAGATAAGTTACACCAGAGCGGTTACTCTCTCTCCGGTGGTCAGCAACAGCGTCTGTGCATTGCGCGTGGTATCGCTATTCGCCCGGAAGTGTTGCTGCTTGATGAGCCGTGTTCAGCACTGGATCCGATCTCAACCGGGCGTATCGAAGAGCTGATCACCGAGCTGAAGCAGGATTACACCGTGGTGATTGTGACCCACAACATGCAGCAGGCGGCACGTTGTTCAGACCACACGGCGTTTATGTACCTGGGCGAGTTGATTGAGTTCAGTAACACGGACGATCTGTTCACCAAGCCCGCGAAAAAGCAAACAGAAGACTACATCACCGGTCGCTACGGTTGATTCAGGAGTGCGCTATGGACAATCTCAATCTTAACAAACACATTTCCGGCCAGTTTAACGCCGAGCTGGAAAGCATCCGCACTCAGGTGATGACCATGGGCGGCATGGTGGAGCAGCAGCTTTCTGATGCGATCACCGCGATGCACAATCAGGATAGCGAGCTGGCGAAGCGCGTTATCGAAGGCGACAAAAACGTCAACATGATGGAAGTGGCCATCGACGAGGCTTGCGTGCGCATTATTGCCAAGCGCCAGCCAACGGCGAGCGACCTGCGTCTGGTGATGGCGATCATCAAAACTATCGCCGAGCTGGAACGCATTGGTGACGTTGCGGATAAAATCTGCCGTACCGCACTGGAGAAATTCTCGCAGCAGCACCAGCCGCTGTTGGTTAGCCTGGAGTCGCTGGGTCGCCACACCGTGCAGATGCTGCACGACGTGCTGGATGCCTTTGCGCGTATGGATCTGGACGAAGCGGTGCGTATTTACCGTGAAGACAAGAAAGTTGACCAGGAGTATGAAGGCATCGTGCGTCAGCTGATGACCTACATGATGGAAGATTCACGTACGATCCCAAGCGTACTGACCGCCCTGTTCTGTGCGCGCTCAATTGAGCGTATCGGCGACCGCTGCCAGAACATTTGCGAATACATCTTCTACTTCGTGAAAGGTCAGGACTTCCGTCATGTGGGCGGCGACGAGCTGGATAAGCTGCTGGCAGATAAAGATCAGAAGGCGTGAGGTTTGTGGCGGGTGGCGCTAACGCTTACCCGCCCTACGTATGCCATGCAGGCCGGATGGGTGTTAGCACCATCCGGCTTTGTTTTTTCAGCGTGTGATATTCCACCCGCGTGCCTTCCACAGTTCTGGCAGCTGTGCCAGATCGGTAAACGTCGTCACTTTTGGATGATCGATCGGTTTGTTGTGCGGATCGGCACAGAAGTAAAACACCTCCATTCCCGCATCAATCCCCGACTGCGCACCCGCCATAGAGTCGTCCACCAGAATACAGTTTTCTACGTTGACGCTCATCGCCTTCGCCGCATGGAACATCAGTGCCGGGTCTGGCTTCCAGCGCTGAATATCGTAACCACTGAACAGTTTTTCCGGGAAGTGGTGCAACATATCCAGTTTACCCAGCGAGTGCTGCATTTTGCTGACCGGGCCATTAGAGACCACGCAGATTGGCACCGTCATCGCATCCAGTAACCTGTTTGCACCAGTAATGACGTCAAGTTCAGCGTCGAACAGACGTGCGACTTCGGCACGGTATACCGGCTCCAGATCCGCTTTCACCAAATCCACATCGTGTTCTTCGTTAATGATGTCGATGATCTCGTAGAGCTTCACGCCCTTAAAGCGCCTGAACACCTCTTTGAGCTCGAGCGTGATGCCAAATTCCTGGAACATGGTGACATACGCGCGGGAACAAATGACTTCACTGTCGACCAGCGTACCGTCGCAGTCGAAAAATACCGCTTCAATTCCGGACATGCCTTTCCCTTTTAACAAGTTTAACGTTTACGTACTGCAGTTTTACGAGACGCAATCGTTGCCGTATAAGCAAAACCAATGAAAAAAAGTATCCCGCAACTGCCCTTATTGTCGCATTTTGGTATAGGATAGCGACGAATTTTCCCTCCTTGTTCGGAAATTGATGATGAGTCAACAACACACTACCCAGACATCTGGTCAGGGGCTGCTTGAGCGCGTGTTTAAACTGCGCGAGCATGGCACAACGGCACGCACCGAAGTGATCGCCGGTTTCACCACCTTCCTGACGATGGTCTATATCGTTTTTGTTAACCCACAAATTCTGGGCGTTGCTGGCATGGATACCAGCGCCGTCTTCGTGACCACCTGTCTGATCGCTGCGCTGGGCAGCATTCTGATGGGGGTATTTGCCAACCTGCCTGTTGCTCTGGCTCCGGCGATGGGTCTGAATGCGTTCTTCGCGTTCGTGGTCGTTCAGGCTATGGGTCTGCCGTGGCAAGTGGGGATGGGGGCTATCTTCTGGGGTGCTATGGGTCTGCTGCTGCTGACCATTTTCCGCGTGCGTTACTGGATGATTGCCAATATTCCGGTGAGCCTGCGTGTAGGTATTACCAGCGGTATCGGCCTGTTCATCGGTATGATGGGGCTGAAAAATGCGGGTGTTATCGTGGCTAACCCGGATACGCTGGTCAGCATTGGTCACCTGACATCCCATAACGTGCTGCTGGGTGTGCTGGGCTTCTTTATCATCGCGATTCTGGCCTCCCGTAACATTCATGCGGCGGTACTGGTTTCCATCGTGATCACCACGCTGCTGGGCTGGATGCTGGGCGACGTTCACTACAACGGTATCGTCTCCGCTCCGCCGAGTGTTTCTACGGTTATTGGTCACGTTGACCTGGCCGGTTCTTTGAACCTGGGTCTGGCGGGCGTGATTTTCTCCTTCATGCTGGTGAACCTGTTTGACTCCTCCGGTACGCTGATTGGCGTGACTGACAAAGCGGGTCTGGCCGATGAAAAAGGCAAATTCCCGCGCATGAAGCAGGCGCTGTTTGTCGACAGTATCTCCTCCGTTGTTGGTTCCTTTATCGGTACCTCTTCCGTTACCGCGTATATTGAATCCTCTTCTGGTGTGTCCGTTGGCGGTCGTACCGGTCTGACGGCGGTTGTGGTCGGTATTCTGTTCCTGCTGGTGATTTTCCTTTCCCCGCTGGCCGGGATGGTTCCACCGTATGCGGCAGCCGGTGCGCTGATTTACGTGGGCGTACTGATGACCTCAAGCCTGGCTCGCGTGAAGTGGGAAGACTTGACCGAAGCGGTTCCTGCCTTTATTACCGCGGTGATGATGCCGTTCAGCTTCTCTATCACTGAAGGTATCGCGCTGGGCTTCATCTCTTATTGCGTGATGAAGATCGGTACCGGTCGTTTCCGCGACCTCAGCCCATGCGTGATCATTGTGGCGCTGCTGTTTGTGCTGAAGATTGTGTTCATCGACGCGAAATAAACAGCAAGCTCTTTTCTTCGAAAAGGGCTTTAGTGTTTGCACCCTCTCCCGTGGGAGAGGGCTGAGGTGAGGGCATCAGCCCGCACCTCTTTTACGCTTTGACCCGCTTAATATAATCCCCAAACGCGGTCAGTTGGCCAGAGAGATGGTCACGCGTGCTCTGATCCACCACATCACCCGTCTGCGGGTCGACCTTGTTTTGAATCACTCCGCCCATAAATTCCGGCTTGTTCATTACCATTGCATCCAGGAATACCAGGATCTGGCGCAGGTGATACTGACAGCGAGCACCGCCAATGGCACCCATTGAACTGGTTTGGATCAACACTGGTTTACCCGAGAGCGGCTGCTCCGGCAAACGTGATAGCCAGTCGATGGCATTCTTCAGACCGCCTGGAACCGAGTAGTTATACTCCGGCGTCACAATAACCACGCCATCAGCCTGACGAATTTGCGCTGCCAGGGCTTCCACGCTCTGCGGGAAGCCTTCTTCCTGCTGTACATCCGCATCATAAAGCGGAATATCGCCAATGGACGGCAGGGCGTTAATCTCCATTCCTGCTGGTGCCAGCTGTGGCAACGTGCGGGCAACCATCCCGTTAAATGAACCTTTGCGCAGGCTTCCCAGTAACGTAACAACTTTCAACGTATCAGACATGATTACTCCTGTTTCATCATGATGACCCTGAATGGATCAGCTAAGGGTAAATGCTTTTTCTGCCGGTAAACTGGTTAATCTCATCAGGCGTGCAGCGGGCTCGTTGGCGCGTTCGGGCACATCCGGAAGGCTACGCCATCCGCGCGTGCTGTCAAATTCCCAAATTTTCAGCCGCTCAATAGCAGGGGTGACGGCAATAGACCAGATTAAGACATCCTCTGCGTCGCTGAGCGCTTCTACCAGTGCGGTTTTGGTGGCTCGCAGGCGTCCGGAGCCGGGAAGTAACTGCACCAGGCTGGCATCGTCTGATGCGCAGCCGCAGAGCTTACGAATGCTCTGGCGCAAGGTGATGAGCTGAGCCCTGGCCTCGATGGGATCGTTTTGGTTACGTACCCACAGCTGCTCATTGCTGGAAAGTGGGTAATCGTCGTGCGGGTTCGCGCTGTGAAAACCTCGGGTGGCGCGCTGAAGTTCCATATCCAGCCCGCAGTCACCCTCGGTGGTGAGCGCTATACCAATAATGTTGCCCGTGTAAGCAATGGAAAAACGGGGCAGCTCCGGGTCGGCAAAGACCGGACGACCTTCCGGTTGGGTGATGATGTCTGGCAGTTCACTGGTGCCGTACAGCATAAACAGCAGTTCAGCGAGAAGTGCCCGGGAAGCTAAAAAACGCGTCCGGCGGTGCTCAGGAAGTGTGCGTGCCTCGCTGTGGCACGCTGAAGAAATTCTGGCTGATACGAGATGCCCTTCTGTCAGTATCCCTCTTGCAAAGTGCGTAGCCATTTTTCGCTCCTTGATAATGGTTGTAGTCAGGTTAAACGATTACATCATTATCGCTTAACTTAGCTTCTGTTTTAATCAGTAAATGGGAGTAAGAGAAGCCTGAGGACCGAACTTTACATTTTCTTAGGCAAAAATTGGATCGCTAGCGCAGTGGCGCACCATACAGCGCTTTGATTGTTTCCCGCAGCCAGAGGATTTTTGGATTATGGCTGTTCCGTTTATGCCAGATCAGCGTGAAGGGCACGGTAAGCTTTTCAGCCTGCGTTTCATCGATAGGTATGGGAAGGGTGATCAGCTTGCGCTGGTGGAGCTGATTATAGTGGTGGCAGTAGTGCGGCGCGGTGGCAATGTAGTTGTGGCCGGGTTGCGCTGCCATAAACATCGACTGCTCAAAGCCGGGTAAGCTCATGGCGATATTGCGTTCGCGCCCCATCTCTTTCAGCACCTCATCAAGCGCCCAGGTGTCGCTGCGTTCCCAGAAGATGCTGATATGCGGGTAGCGCAGGAACGTCTCCAGGTTCCACTCTTCCTGCAGTGCAGGGTGATCTTCGCGCAGATAAACACACGGACGGTCACTAAACAGGATCTCGTAGTCGATAAACCACGGTAACAGCTTCAGCAGCTCGCGAGATCGCGGGTGCGTTTCGCGGCCTGTGAAGCCAAGATCCACTTCCCCGCGGGTAATGGCATCCAGCGAGTCGTAATCCCAGTTGCGCATTTTCACCGTAGCCTGCGGATAGCGCTGATTTACCTGCTCCAGCAAGGCATTGAAGCGGATCAGCATCAGCGGGGTTTCCGCTGCCAGCACAAACTTCAGGCCGCCGGGGGAGTCATGGTGGAATTTGTCGAGGATCTGATTACCAATCTGCATCCAGTCGGCCAGATCCTGCTCCAGGCTCACCGTCAGCGGTGTCGGTAACAACCCCAGCGGCGTTTTCACAAACAGCGGGTCTTCAAACCAGTCGCGCAGCTTCGCCAGTGATTTACTCACCGCAGACGGTGTGACGTTCATCCGTTTCGCGGCTTTGGTGACGCTGCGCTCCTGCAGCAAAAGCTGCAGGCATAGCAATAAGTTAAGATCGAGACTGCTGATGGGTTTCTTCATAATGCGCCACAGGCTGGATGACGATAAGCAAGGTGATGCAGAGCATGCTACAGCCAATCAGTATCCCGATCAGCATATTCAGCGCATTAAGGCCGATAACTGCCGCCAGCCAAATCCACAGTGATGAACCACAGACCTGCGCGATACCCAGCACTGAGCTTGCCACGCCAGCTCGCAGCGAAAATGGACCCAGTGCCTGGCTCATCGCGACACCAAAACCGACGGAGAATCCGGCGCAAATCAGGGTGATACCCGCAAGCATAATCGCGTGCGAGCTGGTGGTCGCCAGAATCACACCTGCAGCCAGGAACAACGCCTGTGAGGTCAGCATCAGCGTGCGCTGGCTGAAGACATTCAGTGCAAACGGCGTGGAGAATGACACGGCCATACTGACCATTGCGGTTAACGCCATCACTGTTGAATATTCCCCGCGATCAAAACCCATCGTTTCCATCAGTAACACCGGGGAAACGTTTACATAGGTCAGGATCACCGCCACGCTTAGCGTGGTGACCAACAACCGGCTAATGAAAAAGCGATTGAGGAGTTTCTCCGCCGGGTGAATCGTTGCGGTATGTCCCGTATTTTGCGCGCCAGGGTGCGTTTCTTTCAGCACCGCGATCGACAAAATAAAGACCAGTGCCCCCATTGCCGACATTGTCCAGAAAAGGCTCTGCCACGGGAATTTCAGCATGATGAGATATCCCACGACAGGTGCCAGTACCGGGATAATACAGGTGATGCCGTTTAGCATGGAGAGCACTTTGGCACGGCGCTGAGCGCTTAAGGTGTCGCGCAAAATCGCGAAGGCCACAACGTAACAACTGCCAGCGCCAATTCCCTGGACAAAGCGCCCCGCCAGGAACAATGTGCTGTCCTGTGCCAGTGAGCAGAGTACGGAAGCCAGCGCAAAAATCACCGCGCCTGTGATGGCAACAGGTTGACGACCTGCCTTGTCCGCAATCTTTCCGGCAAACACCATCGACGACGCCATACCTGCGAGGTAGGCCGAAAACGCAATATGCAGCTGCGCTTCGCTGGCACCGAGGTCGCTGGCGATATGTGGTAACCCCACCAGATACATATCAATGCCTGATGGATAAAGCAGAACCAGTGCAAAACTACAAAACAGAAAACGAGCCATAAACCCCCCATAGAGACAGGCAAGCAGAATAGGGGGATAAAGGGGAAGATGCGAGTTGCCATTTGGACAATGGTGATTTCCTGAGAGGAAATCACCATGTGTTAGCGGAAATTACTTACCAATACAGAAGCTCGAGAAGATCCTTCCCAGCAAATCATCCGACGTAAACTCCCCGGTGATCTCACTCAGATTTTGCTGCGCCAGGCGCAGCTCTTCCGCCAGCAGTTCACCCGCCCATGCGCCAATCAACTGTGCTTTACCCTGAACAAGGTGGTTTGCTGCCTCTTCCAGCGCCTGCAGATGACGACGACGCGCCAGGAAGCCGCCTTCCATGCTGGTGTCAAAGCCCATGCTCTGCTTAAGGTGGTTACGCAGGTCATCCACGCCTTCGCCAGTACGTGCCGACAGGCGGATCAGTGAGTGACCATTCACATCGCTGATGCCCAGCGTTTCGCCAGTGACGTCGGCTTTGTTACGCACCACGGTGATTGGCAGTTTGGCTGGCAGACGGGCGATAAAGTCTGGCCAGATGTCCGCCGGGTCAACCGCGCTGGTGGTTGTGCCATCCACCATAAACAACACGCGGTCGGCCTGCTCAATTTCCTGCCAGGCGCGCTCGATACCAATGCGCTCTACTTCATCGCTGGCATCGCGCAGACCCGCAGTATCAATAATGTGCAGCGGCATCCCGTCGATGTGAATATGCTCGCGCAGTACGTCACGGGTGGTGCCGGCAATGTCAGTGACGATCGCCGCTTCACGGCCTGCCAGCGCGTTCAGGAGGCTCGATTTTCCGGCGTTAGGACGACCGGCAATCACCACCTTCATCCCTTCACGCAGCAGGCTGCCCTGACGCGCTTCGGCACGGACCGCATCGAGATCGGCCATCACGCTGTTGAGCTGGGCTTCAATTTTGCCGTCAGAGAGGAAGTCGATCTCCTCATCCGGGAAGTCGATGGCCGCTTCGACGTAGATCCGCAGGTGAGTAAGTGCTTCCACAAGATGATTCACGCGGGCAGAAAATGCTCCCTGCAGCGAGTTCAGCGCGGAGCGGGCCGCTTGTTCAGAGCTGGCGTCGATCAGGTCGGCAATTGCCTCGGCCTGTGCCAGGTCGAGTTTGTCGTTCAGGAAAGCACGCTCGGAGAACTCACCCGGCTTCGCAATGCGCAGGCCAGGCAGGGTCAGAATGCGTTTTAACAGCAGGTCGAGGATCACCGGGCCGCCGTGACCCTGCAGCTCCAGCACATCTTCGCCGGTAAAGGAGTTCGGGCCAGGGAACCACAGCGCAATGCCCTGATCCAGCGAGGTGCCGTCGGTATCTTTAAATGGCAGATAATCAGCGTAACGCGGCTTTGGCAGTTTACCCAGCACCGCTTCAGCCACCTCGCGCGCCTTCAGGCCGGAGATACGCAGAATGCCAACACCACCGCGTCCCGGTGGGGTTGCCTGGGCGACGATAGTGTCGTTATGGCTCATGGTTTGTCTCTACAGTGTTGCAATAAAAAAAGGCGGTCAATCGACCGCCCTTATTTTAGCGTTAACTTACCTGATCAGGATTTTTTCTTTTCGCGGCTATGCAGGCCACGTTTTTCCAGACCACGGTAAATCAGCTGCTGCTGGATGATGGTCACCAGGTTGCTGACGATATAGTACAGCACCAGACCTGACGGGAACCACAGGAAGAACATGGTGAAGATGACCGGCATAAAGGTCATGATCTTCTGCTGCATCGGGTCGGTCACGGTAGTCGGAGACATCTTCTGGATGAAGAACATCGTCACACCCATCAGGATCGGCAGGATGTAGTACGGGTCCTGTGCAGACAGGTCATGGATCCACAGTGCGAACGGCGCGTGGCGCAGCTCAACGGAACCCATCAGCATGTAGTACAGCGCAAGGAAGATTGGCATCTGGATAATCAGAGGGAAGCAACCACCCAGTGGGTTCACTTTCTCTGCTTTATACAGGGCCATCATTTCCTGGCTCTGACGCTGTTTGTCATCGCCCAGACGCTCACGCATTGCCGCAATCTTCGGCTGCAGCATACGCATCTTCGCCATGGAGGTGTACTGCGCTTTAGTCAGCGGGTACATGATGCCACGAACGATGAAGGTGATAACGATGATGGAGAAGCCCCAGTTACCCAGGAAGTTGTGGATGAACTTCAGCAGCTTAAACAGCGGCTGAGAGATGAACCACAACCAGCCGTAATCCACGGTCAGATCCAGATGCGGCGCAACGGCAGCCATTTTGTCCTGGATTTCCGGGCCAACCCACAGGGTGCTGGTCAGCTTACCGGTTTGACCCGGCTGAACCAGAACCGGCTGCGATTTGTAGCCGATGGCTGCAATACCGTTACCGAGATTCGCGGTGTAGAAGTTGTTGGTACCGTCGTTGTTTGGCACCCACGCTGTGGCGAAATACTGTTGCAGCATTGCCACCCAACCGTCTTTAGCGCTGACGTTCAGGTTTTCGTTATCGGCAATGGTGTCGAATTTGTATTTCTCGTACTTCGCGTCAGGCGTGGAGTACGCCGCGCCACGGAAGGTATGCAGCGCAAAGTTGCTGCTTCCGGTGTCACGGTGAGTCGGCAAATTGATGGATTGCTTCAGCTGGCCAAAGGTCGACAGTTCCAGCGGTTTTGCACCGGTGTTCTGTACGTTGTAGCCCACGCTCACCGCATACTCACCGCGTTTCAGGGTGAAGGTTTTGGTGAAGGTGTTGCCTGCCGCATCGGTGTAGGTCATCGGGATAGCGATTTCGTTCTGACCATCAGCCAGCACGAACGCGTCTTTCTCGACGTTATACAGCGGACGCGCACCGTTAGCCGGGTTATCCGGGCCATCACGACCGGTCAGGCCGCTCTGAGCCTGGTAGATAAACTCAGGCGTGGTTTCCAGTAACTGGAACGGTTCGGTAGACTTCAGCTCTTTCGGGTAGGTCAACAGCAGCGCCTGCTCAACATCACCACCACGGGTGTTGATAGTCAGCTCAAGCACATCGGTCTTAACCGTAATCTGTTTCCCCTGGCCACTGGCCGGTACGCCCTGGTCGGCGGCGCTACCCGCTGCGGTGGTCGTGGTCTGCGTGGTCTGCTGCTGGGGTTGAGGATTTTTATCCTGCTCCCATGCCTGCCAGATCATGAAAGACACGAACAACAAAGCGATGATAAGAAGATTGCGTTGCGAATCCATCGTTAGTGTTCTCTGGTATCAAAGGGTCCTGGGGGGACGGGGTCGTCTCCACCTGGGTGTAAAGGGTGGCATTTTAATACGCGTTTCACTGTCAACCAACTGCCTTTTATCACTCCAAACCTGCGCAATGCCTCAATTCCGTAGCTTGAGCATGTTGGGGTGAAACGGCAGTGTGGCCCGAGTAGCGGACTAATCAGGCGTTGATAGACCCGAATGAGGGCTATCAGGACCCGCGAGCCAGGCGACAGTGACGGAGCCATAATTTCTCCAACGCTTCCGTGAGAGCACGGTTATCGAGGTCGGCAACCCCCTTTTTAGCCACCACCACGAAATCCATAGAAGGCAGTTCGTGCTGACGTAAACGGAAGCTTTCACGCGTCAGACGTTTAATCCGGTTGCGTTCATGCGCACGCTTAACGTTTTTCTTGGCGACAGTAAGACCGATGCGGGGATGCCCCAGCGAATTCAGGCGGCCGAGGATGGTGATTTGCGGCGTGCCAGCCCGTTGTGGCTGCTGGAAGACGAAAGTGAAATGAGTGGGAGTTAACAAACGTAACTCCCTGGGAAATGCTAGCTTAACCACTCAGGGGTTAGCTTTATTACTTGGAAACGGTCAGACGAGCGCGGCCTTTAGCACGACGACGTGCCAGAACCTGACGACCATTTTTAGTAGCCATACGAGCACGGAAGCCGTGAGAACGGTTGCGCTTCAGTACAGACGGTTGAAAAGTGCGTTTCATGGCGATTTCTACCTAAACTTGAATAAATTCACTGACTTTTGCGTATACCCGAACGAGTTTCGAACGACTAACGCCTCAGCGTGGGTGATTAAAGAGGCCGGATTGTAATAATTGTACACTCCGGAGTCAATTCTCTTTCCTTATTTCCCGCGTAATTCCGCACGTTTTCGCGTGGAAAATGAACAACGGACGACGCAGGAAGATGAGCATCACGCGCCGGGTCGAGGATTATACGGCCTCCCCAACAAAGCGCAAGGATCGTCCTGGATCTTCGTTAGATCATTTAAGTAAAAAATTGTCTGTGCTCATTAATTTTTCCAATATGCGGGCTAAATCGTGGGGCACTCTCCTCAGGATCGATTACACTTACCCGGTTTCGGATCTTCCTGTGGATAAATCGGGAAGAATCTGTGAGAAACAGAAGATCTCTGACTCAGTTTAGGCTATGATCCGCGGTCCCGATCGGGATCCCAGGATCCGGGTCAGGATAAAATTGCAGATAGCAATTCGCACATCCCCCTTTTGCACAGGGTCATGTCGATGTGCGCCAACAATCATGAATATTCAATAGTTTTCTTTTATTGTTCGAGTGGAGTCCGCCGTGTCACTTTCGCTTTGGCAGCAGTGTCTTGCCCGATTGCAGGATGAGTTACCAGCCACAGAATTCAGTATGTGGATCCGCCCATTGCAGGCGGAACTGAGCGATAACACGCTGGCTTTGTATGCGCCAAACCGTTTTGTGCTCGATTGGGTCAGGGATAAATACCTAAATAATATCAACGGATTGTTAAATGATTTCTGCGGATCAGATGTTCCGCAACTGCGCTTTGAGGTGGGAACAAAGCCGGTTACGCAAACCGTTCGTGAAACGGTAAATGTGACCGCACCTGCCCAGGCTGCACCCGCTCCGGCTCCTCGCGTTGCACCGGCTGCCCGTCCGGGCTGGGACAACGTTCCTGCACCCGCAGAGCCAACCTACCGCTCTAACGTTAACGTTAAACACACGTTCGATAACTTCGTTGAAGGTAAATCGAACCAGCTGGCGCGCGCGGCGGCTCGCCAGGTTGCAGATAACCCCGGTGGTGCTTACAACCCGCTGTTCCTTTATGGCGGCACGGGTCTGGGTAAAACGCACCTTCTGCATGCGGTGGGTAACGGCATTATGGCGCGTAAGCCTAATGCGAAAGTGGTGTATATGCACTCCGAGCGCTTCGTTCAGGACATGGTAAAAGCCCTGCAAAACAATGCGATCGAAGAGTTTAAACGCTATTATCGTTCTGTTGACGCACTGCTGATCGATGACATCCAGTTCTTCGCGAATAAAGAGCGTTCGCAGGAAGAGTTTTTCCACACCTTTAATGCGCTGCTGGAAGGCAATCAGCAGATCATTTTGACCTCGGATCGTTATCCAAAAGAGATCAACGGTGTTGAAGATCGCCTGAAATCCCGTTTTGGCTGGGGCCTGACCGTGGCGATCGAGCCACCGGAGCTGGAAACCCGCGTGGCGATCCTGATGAAAAAAGCCGATGAGAACGACATTCGCCTGCCGGGTGAAGTGGCGTTCTTCATTGCCAAGCGTCTGCGCTCCAACGTGCGTGAGCTGGAAGGGGCACTGAACCGCGTTATCGCCAATGCCAACTTCACCGGTCGTGCGATCACCATCGATTTTGTGCGTGAAGCGCTGCGTGATTTACTGGCATTGCAGGAAAAACTGGTCACCATCGACAATATTCAAAAGACGGTGGCCGAGTACTACAAAATCAAAGTGGCAGATTTGCTGTCTAAACGTCGTTCCCGCTCGGTGGCGCGCCCGCGTCAGATGGCGATGGCGCTGGCAAAGGAGTTAACCAACCACAGTTTGCCGGAGATCGGCGATGCGTTTGGTGGCCGTGACCATACGACCGTGCTGCACGCTTGTCGTAAGATTGAGCAGTTACGCGAAGAAAGCCACGACATAAAAGAAGATTTTTCCAATTTAATCAGAACATTATCATCGTGACGCTATGAAATTTACCGTTGAACGTGAACATTTATTAAAACCGCTGCAACAGGTGAGTGGCCCATTAGGTGGCCGCCCAACGCTGCCTATTCTCGGAAACCTGCTGCTTCAGGTCGCGGACGGTACGCTGTCGCTGACCGGCACAGACCTGGAAATGGAAATGATCGCGCGCGTTACGCTGTCTCAGCCGCATAATGCGGGCGCGACCACTGTTCCGGCACGTAAATTCTTTGATATCTGCCGTGGGTTGCCGGAAGGCGCTGAAATCGCCGTGCAGCTGGAGGGCGACCGCATGCTGGTGCGCTCTGGCCGCAGCCGTTTCTCCCTCTCTACGTTGCCTGCAGCAGACTTCCCGAACCTGGATGACTGGCAGAGTGAAGTTGAATTCACCCTGCCGCAGGCGACGATGAAGCGTCTGATTGAAGCCACGCAGTTCTCAATGGCGCACCAGGACGTTCGTTACTACTTAAACGGCATGCTGTTTGAAACCGAAGGTGAAGAGCTGCGTACCGTGGCAACAGACGGCCACCGTCTGGCGGTCTGTTCTATGCCAATTGGCGACTCACTGCCAAACCATTCGGTGATCGTACCGCGTAAAGGTGTGATTGAGCTGATGCGTATGCTCGACGGCGGAGACACTCCGCTGCGCGTGCAGATTGGCAGCAACAACATCCGCGCACACGTGGGTGATTTTGTCTTCACATCGAAGCTGGTTGACGGTCGCTTCCCGGATTATCGCCGCGTATTGCCGAAGAACCCGGACAAAACGCTGGAAGCGGGCTGCGATAGCCTCAAGCAGGCTTTTGCCCGTGCAGCGATCCTCTCCAATGAGAAATTCCGCGGCGTGCGTCTGTATGTGAGCGAAAACCAGATCAAAATCACCGCCAACAACCCGGAGCAGGAAGAGGCAGAAGAGATTCTGGACGTCACCTACGCCGGGGCTGAGATGGAAATTGGCTTTAACGTCAGCTACGTGCTGGACGTGCTGAATGCACTGAAATGCGAAAATGTGCGCATTCTGCTGACCGACTCCGTATCGAGCGTACAGATTGAAGATGCAGCCAGCCAAAGCGCGGCGTATGTTGTCATGCCAATGAGACTGTAGTGAAAAATATCGGGCTATCTTACTTGCCATTTTCAACCTGGGCTGTGCTCGCCCCTGTCACGTACTTCGTGTACGCTCCAGGGTCTGTGCGCAGTCCGCGTTGAAACTGGCTGCGCCGATTACGCCCTGGCCCGAAGAAACCCAGATATGTCACTGACGCGCCTTTTAATTAAAGATTTCCGCAACATTGAAAGCGCGGATCTCGCTTTATCCCCTGGCTTTAACTTCCTGGTTGGCGCGAACGGCAGCGGCAAAACCAGCGTACTGGAAGCCATCTATACGCTCGGCCACGGCCGGGCTTTTCGTAGTTTGCAGATTGGTCGCGTGATTCGCCACGAGCAGGAATCCTTTGTTCTGCACGGACGTTTGCAGGGAGAAGAGCGGGAAACCGCCATCGGCCTGACCAAAGACAAGCTGGGTGACAGCAAGGTGCGCATCGACGGTACCGACGGCCACAAAGTGGCGGAGCTGGCGCTGTTAATGCCCATGCAACTGATTACGCCGGAGGGGTTTACTTTACTCAACGGCGGCCCCAAATACAGAAGAGCGTTCCTCGACTGGGGATGCTTTCACAACGAAGCCGGTTTCTTTAACGCCTGGAACAACCTGAAGCGTCTGCTTAAGCAGCGTAACGCCGCGTTGCGCCAGGTGACGCGTTACGCCCAGCTGCGTCCGTGGGATATGGAGTTAATCCCGCTTGCGGAACAAATCAGCCGCTGGCGTGCCGAATACAGCGCAGGTATCGCCGAAGATATGGCCGACACCTGCAAACAGTTTTTACCTGAATTTTCTCTCACCTTCTCCTTCCAGCGCGGCTGGGAGAAAGAGACGGATTACGCAGAAGTGTTAGAGAGAAACTTCGAGCGCGACCGCATGTTGACCTACACCGCGCATGGCCCGCACAAGGCCGATTTTCGCATTCGTGCTGACGGCGCACCGGTCGAAGATACCTTGTCGCGCGGGCAGCTCAAGCTCCTGATGTGCGCGCTGCGCCTGGCGCAGGGGGAGTTTTTAACCCGCGAAAGCGGGCGACGCTGCCTGTATCTGATAGATGATTTTGCCTCGGAACTTGACGACGCGCGGCGTGGGCTGCTTGCCAGTCGCTTAAAAGCCACGCAGTCGCAGGTTTTCGTCAGCGCCATTAGCGCTGAACACGTTATAGACATGTCGGACGAAAATTCGAAGATGTTTACCGTGGAAAAGGGTAAAATAACGGATTAACCCAAGATTAAATGAGCGAGAAACGTTGATGTCGAATTCTTATGACTCCTCCAGTATCAAAGTCCTGAAAGGGCTGGATGCGGTGCGTAAGCGCCCGGGTATGTATATCGGCGATACGGATGACGGCACCGGTCTGCACCACATGGTATTCGAGGTGGTAGATAACGCTATCGACGAAGCGCTCGCGGGTCACTGTAAAGACATCGTGGTCACGATCCATGCGGACAACTCTGTCTCTGTCACCGATGATGGCCGTGGTATCCCAACCGGTATTCACCCGGAAGAGGGCGTGTCTGCGGCGGAAGTGATCATGACCGTTCTGCACGCAGGCGGTAAGTTCGACGATAACTCCTATAAAGTTTCTGGTGGTCTGCACGGCGTAGGCGTGTCCGTGGTTAACGCCCTGTCGCAGAAGCTGGAGCTGGTTATCCAGCGTGAAGGGAAAACTCACCGTCAGCTTTATACACACGGTGTGCCGCAGGCACCGCTGGCTGTGACTGGCGACACCGACAAAACCGGTACGATGGTGCGTTTCTGGCCGAGCCTCGAAACCTTCACCAACGTCACTGAATTTGAGTACGACATCCTGGCGAAACGCCTGCGTGAACTGTCGTTCCTGAACTCTGGCGTCTCTATTCGTCTGAAAGACAAGCGTGACGGCAAAGAAGACCACTTCCATTACGAAGGTGGTATCAAGGCGTTCGTTGAGTATCTGAACAAGAACAAAACGCCAATTCACCCGAATATTTTCTACTTCTCCACCGAAAAAGACGGTATCGGCGTGGAAGTGGCACTGCAGTGGAACGATGGTTTCCAGGAAAACATCTACTGCTTCACCAACAACATTCCACAGCGTGATGGCGGTACTCACCTGGCGGGCTTCCGCGCAGCGATGACCCGTACCCTGAACGCCTACATGGACAAAGAAGGCTACAGCAAGAAAGCGAAAGTCAGCGCCACCGGTGACGATGCCCGTGAAGGCCTGATTGCGGTTGTCTCTGTGAAGGTGCCGGATCCGAAGTTCTCCTCTCAGACCAAAGACAAGCTGGTTTCTTCTGAGGTGAAATCTGCGGTTGAACAGCAGATGAACGAACTGCTGAGCGAATACCTGCTGGAAAACCCGTCTGACGCGAAAATCGTTGTTGGCAAAATTATCGACGCGGCACGTGCCCGTGAAGCGGCGCGTAAAGCCCGTGAAATGACTCGCCGTAAAGGTGCGCTGGACTTAGCAGGTCTGCCAGGCAAACTGGCTGACTGCCAGGAACGCGACCCGGCGCTGTCTGAACTGTACCTTGTGGAAGGGGACTCCGCGGGCGGTTCTGCGAAGCAGGGCCGTAACCGTAAGAACCAGGCTATCCTGCCGCTGAAGGGTAAAATCCTCAACGTAGAGAAAGCCCGTTTCGACAAGATGCTCTCTTCTCAGGAAGTGGCGACGCTGATCACCGCGCTGGGCTGCGGCATTGGCCGTGACGAATACAACCCGGACAAACTGCGTTATCACAGCATCATCATCATGACCGATGCGGACGTCGACGGCTCGCACATCCGTACGTTGCTGTTGACCTTCTTCTACCGTCAGATGCCAGAAATCGTTGAACGTGGTCACGTCTACATTGCACAGCCGCCGCTGTACAAAGTGAAGAAAGGCAAACAGGAACAGTACATTAAAGATGACGACGCGATGGATCAGTACCAAATCGCGATCGCCCTTGATGGTGCAACCCTGCATGCGAACTCTCACGCGCCTGCACTGGCCGGGGAGCCGCTGGAACGTCTGGTTTCCGAGTTCAACGCCACGCAGAAAATGATTGGTCGTATGGAGCGTCGCTATCCGAAAGCGCTGCTCAAAGAGCTGGTCTATCAGCCAACCCTGACCGAAGCCGATCTGAGCAGTGAGCAGACCGTGTCCCGCTGGGTGAACACGCTGGTGAGCGAGCTTAACGAGAAAGAGCAGCACGGTAGCCAGTGGAAATGTGATATTCAGCAGAATGCCGATCAGCAGTTTGAGCCGGTTATCCGCGTGCGTACCCACGGCGTCGATACTGACTATCCGCTGGAGCACGAGTTTGTGACCGGCCCGGAATACCACCGCATCTGCACTCTCGGTGAGAAGCTGCGTGGTCTGATCGAAGATGATGCCTTCATCGAACGTGGTGAACGTCGTCAGCCGGTTGCCAGCTTCGAGCAGGCGCTGGAATGGCTGGTGAAAGAGTCTCGTCGCGGTCTGGCGATTCAGCGTTATAAAGGTCTGGGTGAAATGAACCCGGATCAGCTGTGGGAAACGACTATGGATCCGGAAAGCCGCCGCATGCTGCGTGTTACCGTGAAAGACGCTATTGCTGCGGATCAGCTGTTCACCACCCTGATGGGTGATGCCGTTGAACCACGCCGTGCCTTTATCGAAGAGAATGCGCTGAAAGCGGCGAATATCGACATTTAAGCCGTTTTTCCCCTCACCTTAACGACACTTTTCGCCCTCGCCCCTTTGGGGAGAGGGCAGGGTGAGGGGAAATAATTCAGTGCAAAAGAGGAATCCCCTCCTCAAATCCCATCCCCCTTTATCCCCGACTCTTTTACTGTTTTTTGAGCGGAATCGCGTTAGCATGAGCCCAGACTTATTCAATCCGGGGATCTCATGGCCATCAAACTCATTGCAATCGATATGGACGGCACGCTGTTGCTACCAAACCACACCATCTCTCCTGCCGTTAAAAACGCGATTGCCGCTGCACGCGCAAAAGGTGTCAATGTGGTGCTGACTACTGGTCGTCCGTATGCGGGCGTGCACAGTTATCTGAAAGAGCTGCACATGAATAAGCCGGGTGATTACTGCATTACCTACAACGGTGCGCTGGTGCAGAAGGCGGCTGATGGCAGCACAGTGGCGCAAACCGCGCTGAGTTATGACGATTACCTGTTCCTGGAAAAACTGTCCCGCGAAGTGGGTTCTCACTTCCACGCGCTCGACCGCAATACCCTTTATACCGCTAACCGCGATATCAGCTACTACACCGTGCATGAGTCTTTTGTCGCGACCATTCCGCTGGTGTTCTGCGAAGCCGAAAAAATGGACCCGGATACGCAGTTCCTGAAGGTGATGATGATTGACGAGCCTGAGATCCTGGATAAAGCCATTGCCCGAATTCCGGCAGACGTGAAAGAGAAGTACACCGTGCTGAAAAGTGCGCCGTACTTCCTCGAAATCCTCGATAAACGCGTCAATAAAGGCACGGGTGTGAAATCGCTGGCCGATGCGTTGGGTATCAAACCCGATGAGATCATGGCGCTGGGCGATCAGGAAAACGATATTGCGATGATCGAATATGCAGGCATGGGCGTAGCGATGGATAACGCCATCTCGTCGGTGAAAGAAGCGGCCAATTTTGTCACCAAATCCAACCTGGAAGACGGCGTTGCTTACGCGATTGAGAAGTTTGTGCTGAACTAATACCTCGCTTGCTATACCCTGATGCGATAACCGCGTATCAGGGTATCCTCATGAAACAAATCACCTTCGCTTCCCGCCATCACCAGCTCACCAATACCAATACCTGGACACCTGACAGCCTCTGGCTTGCCTATGACGTCCGTCCATCCGGGGCGTCGTTCACCGGTGAAACGATTGAGCGAGTCAATGTCAGTACGGGCGAGGTTGAGGTGATCTACCGTGCTACTCACGGTGCGCATGTTGGCGTGGTGACCGTTCATCCCGAGGAAGACAAATACGTCTTTATCCACGGCCCGGAAAACCCCGATGCTGAATGGCAGTACGATTTTCACCATCGTCAGGGGGTGATTGCACAACACGGCCAGGCCACGAATCTGGACGCAATGGATATCACCGCACCTTACACTGCGGGGGCGCTGCGCGGCGGCAGCCATGTTCACGTCTTTAGCCCGAACGGGCGGTTCGTTAGCTTCACGTATAACGACCATGTGCTGCATGAGTGCGATCCAAAACGTGATTTACGCAACGTTGGTGTGGCGGCTCCATACGGTCCGGTAACGCCGCAGGGGGGGCATCCTCGTGAATATGCAGGCACTTTCTGGAGCGTGCTGGTGAGCCGTACAACGCCGGTTCCACAGCCGGGCAGCGATGAAATCAACCGTGCTTACGAAGAGGGGTGGGTGGGTAACACCCGGCTGGCGTTTATTGGTGATACTTTGTCGACGCAGGGTGAAAAAGTGCCTGAGCTGTTTATTGTTGGGTTGCCGACAGATGAGCAGGGCTGGAAATGTGCAGGTGATGCGCCGTTACAGGGAACGCCGGAGACGATGCCTGCACCGCCAGCGGGCGTCATGCAACGTCGCTTAACCTTTACCCATCAGAACCGCTATCCGGGGCTGGTGAACGTACCGCGCCACTGGGTGCGCAGTAATCCACAAGGAACACAGCTGGCGTTTCTGATGCGCGATGATAACGGCATTGTGCAGTTGTGGCTCATCTCACCTGAAGGGGGTGAGCCGCGTCAGTTGACCCGTCACGATAGCGGTATTCAGTCGGCGTTTAACTGGCACCCATCCGGGAACATGCTGGGATTTGTGCTGGAAAACCGAATTGCCTGCTGTGATGCCGAAACCGGAGAGGTGACGTTTTTGACGTCCGATCACGGCAACCCACCGTCTGCCGACGCGGTGGTGTTTTCTCCGGATGGGCGCTTTATTGCTTGGATGGAAGAAACAGACGGTTTCCGCCAGCTGTGGCTAACGGAAACCGCGCAGAATTAGCGTGGAGGCATCTCAGCTGGTGGGATAACGGAGTTAGTGGCCAGATTATCCTTCTCGCTTTTCTCTACGCGCGAGCGCACGGAGTTATCCGTGCGGAACATGTCCCACGGCAGAAGCAGAGTATCTGCTACTGCTGTGAATGGCATATCCAGGATGACCAGAGATTTGGTTCCCCAGTTTGTATCGTCATCGGAAATCATTGCCGCACTGGCACGGGTCCCCGGATATGTTCCTTCTTTACCGCCGGTGTGAGACATCACGCTCGAACACCCGCAAAGTAAAACCACCCCGCTGAACATCGTCAGCTTTATCAGAACATTTTTCATCATCACTCAGTCATCGTTAATGGCACTGCATAGACCTGCAACTCAGGGTTATAGCGAGCCTTATCCAAAATGGATAGCGCGAAAACCCCGCACTGTGGCAGCCATCGCAATTTAACCCTTTGTGCTGTTGTCCCAGTCTATGCGACAACCGGCAAAGTGCAAAAAAATCTCGCACAGATACGCTTGAAATACCCGGATCCAGACCCATTTTAATAAGGTAACCCGATAACGAACACGCCTGATGGGTGTTCGGGGGCGCAATGGCCTGTCCATGATGGAAGGCTACAATTTCTCGCTGATTTCAGGAGTTTTAATTTATGCGTAATTTCGATCTTTCCCCGTTATACCGTTCTGCAATTGGTTTTGACCGCCTGTTTAACCATTTAGAAAATAACCAAAGCCAGAGCAACGGCTACCCTCCATACAATGTTGAGCTGGTTGACGAAAATCACTACCGCATCGCGATTGCTGTCGCCGGTTTTGCAGAAGGCGAACTGGAGATCACCGCGCAGGACAACCTGCTGGTGGTGAAAGGTTCCCATACGGCTGAGCAGAAAGAACGTACCTACCTTTACCAGGGCATTGCCGAGCGCAACTTTGAACGCAAGTTCCAGTTAGCCGAGAACATTCATGTTAAAGGCGCAAACCTGGTTAACGGCCTGCTGTTTATCGAGCTGGAACGCGTGATCCCGGAAGAGAAAAAACCGCGCCGTATCGAAATTAACTGATTACGCGGGTCGCCGTCGCGGCTCACCCAGAATTGCTTGCCGAACCGGGAGCATATGCGAATCCATGAGGATTTGCAGGAACAACTGCGCACAAAAATAACCTGCGCTTACTCGCTTCTTAGAAGGAGAATTACCATGCGTCATAATGACTTATCCCCTCTTCTGCGTCAGTGGATTGGCTTTGATAAGCTGGCTAACGCCCTGCAAAGCACCACCGAGCAACAGACATTTCCGCCGTACAACATTGAAAAAAGCGATGACAACCACTACCGCATCACGCTGGCGCTGGCCGGGTTCCGTCAGGAAGAGCTGGACATTCAGCTCGACGGTACGCGTCTGACCGTGAAAGGGATGCCGGAAAAACAAGAAACCGGGACAAAATGGCTGCATCAGGGGCTGGTTATTCAGCCGTTTAGCCTGAGCTTTACCCTCGCAGATAATATGGAAGTCTCCGGCGCGACGTTTACCAACGGGCTGCTGCATATCGACCTGACCCGCAACGTACCGGACGCCATCGCTCCGCAGCGTATCGCCATTAGCGAGCGCCAGGCATTGAACAGCTAAACGTGTGCGGGCTGGTGCCCTCACCCCCGGCCCTCTCCCACTGTGAGAGGGTGTACACACTAAAAACGGTCACCTTCGGGTGACCGTTTTGCTTTTACCTTCGGTTTTTTTGTGCGCCATCGCCCATACAACCGCTTCCGGCTCTGAGAGAATCCTGAGTATAACTAAGGTTATGCACAGGAAGTGGATCATGAGTGATATCGCGTTAACTGTTAGCGTGTTGGCCCTGGTCGCGGTGGTCGGACTGTGGATTGGCAATATCAAAATCCGTGGCGTCGGGTTTGGGATTGGCGGGGTACTGTTCGGCGGAATTTTTGTCGGTCATTTCGCTGATCAGCTTGGGCTGGTGCTCAGTACCGAAATGCTGCACTTTGTCCAGGAGTTCGGCCTGATCCTCTTCGTGTATACCATCGGTATTCAGGTGGGGCCGGGTTTTTTCGCTTCTCTTCGGGTCTCAGGGTTACGGCTGAATCTGTTTGCCCTCGGCATTGTGGTGATGGGGGGGCTGGTCACCGCTATCCTGCATAAACTTTTCAATATTCCGCTTCCTGTGGTACTGGGGATCTTCTCCGGCGCGGTCACCAATACGCCAGCGCTTGGTGCGGGCCAGCAAATTCTGCGCGATTTGGGT
This sequence comes from Enterobacter sp. RHBSTW-00901, assembly GCF_014103115.1. NCBI lineage: Bacteria > Pseudomonadati > Pseudomonadota > Gammaproteobacteria > Enterobacterales > Enterobacteriaceae > Enterobacter > Enterobacter sp. RHBSTW-00901. The sequence continues at coordinate 2,843,795 of NZ_JABXPB010000001.1, read as the reverse complement.
ATCTCTCCCGACGTCGTCGACCAGATGGGGATGAGCTATGCGATGGCCTACCCGTTCGGTATTTGCGGCATTCTGCTCTCAATGTGGCTGGTACGCGTGCTGTTTCGTATCAACGTTGAGAAAGAAGCGAAAGATCATGAAACCACACTGACCAACGGCCATGCGCTGATCAAAACCATTAATATTCGGGTGGATAACCCCAACCTGAACAATATGGCGATTCAGGACGTCCCGATCCTGAACAGTGCCAATATCATCTGCTCTCGCCTTAAACGTGACGAAATACTGATGGTGCCCGCACCTGGCACCATTATTCAGCTGGGTGATTTACTGCATCTGGTCGGGCAGCCGATGGATTTGCACAACGCGCAGCTGGTGATTGGCCAGGAGGTTGATACCTCACTCTCGACGCGCGGAACCGACATGCGCGTCGAGCGCGTTGTGGTCACCAATGAGCAGGTTCTTGGCAAAAAAATACGCGATCTGCAGGTAAAAGAGCGTTATGACGTCGTGATCTCCCGCCTTAACCGCGCGGGCGTCGAGCTGGTTGCCAGCCCGGAAGCCAGCCTGCAGTTTGGTGATATTCTCAATCTGGTTGGGCGGCCTTCCTCGATAGATGCTGTGGCGGATATGGTGGGCAACGCCCAGCAAAAACTCCAGCAGGTGCAGATGCTGCCAGTGTTTATCGGTATCGGGCTTGGTGTATTGCTCGGTTCGATTCCGCTGTATGTGCCGGGGTTCCCGGTGGCGCTCAAGCTGGGGCTGGCGGGCGGGCCGCTGATTATGGCGCTGATCCTCGGGCGTATCGGCTGTATCGGTAAGCTCTACTGGTTTATGCCACCCAGCGCGAACCTGGCACTGCGCGAGCTGGGCATTGTGCTGTTCCTTGCGGTCGTCGGGCTTAAGTCAGGTGGTGATTTTGTTAACACGTTGGTTCAGGGCGAAGGGATGAGCTGGGTTGGCTACGGGATATTTATTACCGCCATTCCACTGCTCACGGTGGGCATTCTGGCGCGGATGTTCGCCAAAATGAACTACCTGACGCTCTGCGGCATGCTGGCTGGCTCCATGACCGACCCGCCAGCGCTCGCTTTTGCCAATAACCTGCACGCCACCAGCGGCGCGGCGGCGCTGTCTTACGCCACGGTCTATCCGCTGGTGATGTTCCTGCGCATTATCACCCCACAGCTACTGGCGGTGCTGTTCTGGGGGATGAGTTAGCAAATCTTCCGGGTGGATACGCCGCAGATGGTAGTCCACCTGGTAATCACTGGTATTACGGAACATCACGGAATAATTGAGAAACTCGCCGCTGTCGCTGTAGGAAAGAGAGGTGATCCGCAGCAGCGGCGTTTGTTCCGGCAGGTTCAAATAACGAGCCAGTTGTTTATCCGCCAGCACCGGCGTCAGGCTCTCATAGTTGCCGCTGATGGTGATCCCGCACTCCTTCTCAATGTAATCAAACTTTGACCCTTCAAGATGTGCCAGCGAGAGGTTGCGAAACAGCTTCACGGGCATAAAACTGTCCTCCAGCATCAGCGGTTTTCCCTCCACGTAACGTACCCGCCGCGAAAAGTAGATCCGTTCATCCACCTGAATCCGCAGCTGGCTGGCAATAGCAGGTGGCGCGGGCATCACCTCGAACTGTAATACCTTGCTCTGCACCTCTTTCCCCTGCTGGCGCAGCACCTCCACCAGCCCGGTCAGATTGGTGGTTTCATGGTGGACGTCCTTGCGCGACACAAACGTTCCGCTGCCGTGTCGGCGCTCAACCAGCCCCCAGCTCACCAGCAGATCCAGTGCCTTGCGAATGGTCATCCGCGCCACGCCGAACTCCAGCGCCAGTGCTTTCTCTCCAGGCAGTGGACTGCCGACGTTATAGTCTGATGAATTCAGCCGGAGCCGCAACCGGTCGGCAATAGATTTGTAGATCACAAGTAGACCTCTGTGCGCTTATTGGGGCGTGGGTTGCGTCTTAACATGTCCACATTTACATCAAAAAGTAGACCTTACTGACCAAATTAAAACCATGAATGTGATCACGAATCGCAGCGGCACGTCATGTTTGCTCTGCAGTAAATTCTTATGCTCACGTCAGGCCAGCAAAAAACCATAAAGGCCTCTACCCCCTACAGGTTGTTACGTGAGGATTTAAAGATGCTCAGTCAAATACAACGTTTTGGCGGTGCCATGTTTACCCCGGTGTTGCTGTTTCCGTTTGCCGGGATCGTGGTGGGAATCGCCATCATGCTTCGCAACCCGCTTTTTGTGGGTGAAGCCTTAACTGCCCCTGATAATCTGTTCGCGCAAATCGTTCACATCATTGAAGAGGGCGGCTGGGCGGTGTTTCGCAATATGCCGCTGATTTTTGCCGTCGGCTTACCGATTGGCCTGGCGAAGCAGGCGCAGGGCCGCGCCTGTCTCGCCGTGCTGATTAGCTTTCTGACCTGGAACTACTTTATCAACGCGATGGGGATGACCTGGGGTCATTTCTTTGGCGTCGACTTCTCGGTGGAACCCACTGCCGGAAGCGGTCTGGCGATGATCGCCGGTATCAAAACGCTCGATACGAGCATTATCGGTGCCATTATTATTTCGGGCATCGTTACCGCTATCCACAACCGCTATTTCGACAAACCGCTGCCGGTATTCCTCGGCATTTTCCAGGGCACGTCGTTTGTCGTCATCCTCGCATTCTTTGTGATGCTCCCCTGTGCCTGGCTCACATTGCTGGGCTGGCCAAAAGTGCAGATGGGCATTGAGTCCCTGCAGGCCTTTTTACGTTCTGCCGGGGCGCTCGGCGTGTGGGTGTATACCTTCCTGGAACGTATTCTGATCCCTACCGGGCTGCACCACTTTGTCTACGGCCCGTTTATCTTCGGCCCGGCGGCAGTGGAAGGCGGTATCCAGGTTTACTGGGCGCAGCACCTGCAGGAATTTAGCCAGAGCACGCTGCCGCTGAAAACCCTGTTCCCGGAGGGCGGATTCGCGCTGCACGGCAACTCCAAAGTATTTGGCTCCGTCGGGATTGCGCTGGCGCTGTGGTACACCGCATCGCCGGAAAATCGTGTCAAAGTGGCGGGTCTGCTGATCCCGGCGACGCTTACCGCCATGCTGGTGGGCATCACCGAGCCGCTTGAATTTACCTTCCTGTTTATTTCGCCGCTCCTGTTTGCCGTACACGCCGTGCTGGCGGCCACGATGGCAACGGCGATGTATGTCTTTGGTGTCGTGGGCAATATGGGGGGCGGGCTACTGGATCAGTTCCTGCCGCAAAACTGGATCCCGATGTTCCATAACCACGCCTCGATGATGTTCACCCAGATTGGCATTGGCGTCTGCTTCACCGGCATCTACTTCGTGGTCTTCAAAACGCTGATCGAACGGCTGAACCTCAAAACCCCAGGCCGTGAAGAGAGCGAAATCAAACTCTACAGCAAGGCGGATTATCAGGCTGCGCGTGGGCAAACCACTGCTCCGGCCGCCGCCAGCCAGCAGGTTGGGCAAGCCGCTGGCTTCTTACAGGCGCTCGGCGGGGCTGCCAACATCGAAAGCATCAACAACTGCGCCACCCGGTTACGTATCGCACTGGTCGATATGGCGCAAACCCAAAGCGACGACGTTTTTAAAGCCCTGGGCGCACACGGCGTGGTGCGACGTGGTAACGGCATTCAGGTGATTGTCGGTCTGCACGTTCCCCAGGTGCGTGACCAGCTTGAATCGCTGATGAAAACCCCTTTAACGAACGAACAAACTACCCTGACAGAGGCTATATCATGAAAAAATTCTCAGTTGTCATTGCAGGCGGCGGTAGCACCTTTACACCTGGTATCGTCCTGATGCTGTTAGCCAACCGTGACCGTTTCCCGCTGCGCGCGCTGAAGTTCTATGACAACGACGGTGCGCGTCAGGAAACAATCGCCGAGGCGTGCAAAATCATCCTCAGGGAACAGGCTCCGGAAATTGAATTTAGCTACACCACCGACCCAAAAGCGGCTTTTACTGATGTGGATTTCGTGATGGCGCATATCCGCGTGGGCAAATACCCGATGCGTGAAAAAGACGAGAAAATTCCGCTGCGCCACGGTGTGCTGGGCCAGGAAACCTGCGGCCCGGGTGGGATCTCTTACGGGATGCGCTCTATCGGTGGCGTGCTGGAACTGGTGGATTACATGGAGCAGTACTCGCCGAATGCGTGGATGCTGAACTACTCCAACCCGGCGGCCATTGTCGCGGAAGCAACCCGTCGTCTGCGTCCGAACGCTAAAATCCTCAACATCTGCGATATGCCAATCGGTATTGAAGGGCGTATGGCGCAGATTGTCGGCCTGAAAGACCGCAAAGAGATGCGCGTGCGCTACTACGGGCTGAATCACTTCGGCTGGTGGACATCTATCGAAGATCTGAACGGTAACGATCTGATGCCAAAACTGCGCGAATATGTGGCGAAAAATGGTTATGTTCCACCATCTGACAATGTTCACACCGAAGCAAGCTGGAACGATACTTTCGCTAAGGCGAAAGATGTGCAGGCGCTGGATCCGGACACCATGCCGAACACCTACCTGAAATATTACCTCTTCCCGGACTACGTGGTGGCGCACTCCAACCCGGAACGAACCCGCGCTAACGAAGTGATGGATCACCGCGAGAAGCATGTGTTCAGTTCCTGCCGGGCGATTATCGAAGCAGGGAAATCCTCTGCGGGTGAGCTGGAAATTGACGAACATGCATCGTACATCGTCGATCTGGCCACCGCGATTGCCTTCAACACCCAGGAACGCATGCTGCTGATTGTGCCAAACAACGGCGCTATCCATAACTTTGATGCCGACGCCATGGTGGAAATTCCGTGCCTGGTGGGACATAACGGCCCAGAACCGCTCACCGTGGGCGATATTCCGCACTTCCAGAAAGGGCTGATGAGCCAGCAGGTGGCGGTCGAAAAACTGGTAGTGGATGCCTGGGAACAGCGCTCATACCAGAAACTGTGGCAGGCGATCACCCTGTCCAAAACCGTGCCGAGCGCCTCAGTCGCCAAAGCGATTCTTGACGATCTGATTGAAGCCAACAAAGCGTACTGGCCGGAACTGCATTAATCTGCCTGACCGGCATCATCTGATGCCGGTCTCCTTGTCTTTGTCGATTTACGCTATGCTGAAACCTGCTTGCTGACGACAAGGAACCTTCATGAAAATTTCTCGCCTCGGCGAAGCGCCGGACTACCGCTTCTCTCTGGCTAACGAACGTACATTTTTAGCATGGATCCGCACCGCGCTGGGTTTTCTGGCCGCGGGTGTGGCGCTTGATCAACTGGCTCCTGATTTTGCCACCCCCCTGATTCGCGAAGTGCTGGCTTTGCTGCTCTGTCTGTTTGCGGGCGTGCTGGCTATCTATGGTTATCTGCGCTGGTTACGCAATGAGAAAGCAATGCGTCTGAAGCAGGATCTGCCCTATACGCGCGGGTTGTTTATCATTAGCGTGATTTTGCTGGCGGTGGCTGTTGTCGTGATGGTGCTGGTGTTCTATGGCTGATAGCCGTAAAGCGCGACGTGAAGCCGATCCCGGTCTGCAGCCGGAGCGTACATCACTTGCCTGGCTGCGTACCACGCTGGGATATGGCGCATTGATTGCGCTGGCGATTAAGCATAACTGGCATCGCACGGGCGTACCGTTCTGGATATCCATTGTGATACTGGCGCTGGTGGCCGTGATTTTATGGCGTTACACCCGTAGCCGTAACCTGATGGATGTGGCCAGGGACGATTTTGTGCAACCGAAAGCAATGTGGGACAAATTCCTGATCGCGCTTGCGGTGCTGTCGCTGTCACTGCTATTTGCGGTGACGCATATTCAGCAAATCCTGAATCTGTAATTGCACAAAATCGCCCGGTGGTGGCTTATCTTTTCCCTTTCGCTAAATATTTCGCCATCTCGTCTTCCGGCACCATGCCGCCGCCAGTCGCCCACACCAGATGGGTGGCGTTAGCACTCGCGCTCACGCGTACCGGCCCGGCCATTCCTGCCAGCGCTGATGGCTCCAGACGAATACCTTCCTCCTGCGCCAGCCAGCCGAGCATGTCGTACATGCTCTGGTCGGAAAGCGTGTAGAACCCGTCAAGCAGGCGCTCCATCGCACGCCCCACGAAGCCGGATGCGCGTCCAACGGCCAGCCCGTCTGCCGCCGTGATGTTGTCGATACCCAGATCCTGTACGGCAATCTTATCGTGCAGGCCGGTGTAGACGCCCAGCAGCATACAAGGAGAGTGCGTTGGCTCGGCGAAGAAGCAGTGGACGTTATCGCCAAAGGCCAGCTTCAGGCCAAACGCTACCCCGCCAGGGCCACCGCCGACGCCGCACGGCAGGTAGACATACAGCGGATGTTCCGCATCCACCACGCGCCCCTGCGCAGCAAATTGCGCCTTCAGACGCTCGCCCGCCACCGCATAGCCTAAAAACAGCGTGCGGGAGTTTTCATCGTCGATGAAGAAGCAGTTCGGGTCGCTTTCCGCGGCTTTTCGTCCTTGCTCCACAGCCACGCCATAATCCTGCTCATATTCCACGACGATCACACCGTGGCTACGCAGTTTGGCTTTCTTCCACTCGCGGGCATCGGCGGACATATGTACCGTCACCTTAAAGCCGATGCGCGCACTCATAATGCCGATGGACATCCCCAGATTGCCCGTCGAGCCTACGGCAATGCTGTACTGGCTAAAGAAGTCTTTAAAGCGCGGCTCCAGCAGAATGCTGTAATCGTCTTCAACGCTGAGCAGCCCGGCTGCCAGCGCCAGTTTCTCGGCGTGGGTCAGCACCTCATAGATACCGCCGCGCGCCTTGATGGAGCCTGAGATCGGCAGGTGGCTGTCTTTTTTCAGCAGCAGCGTGCCGGGAATGGCCGTGGCAAATTCCTTCTCCAGCCGTTTTTGCATCGCCGGAATGGCGACCAGTTCAGACTCAATAATGCCGTGGGTGGCAGCCGTTTCCGGGAACGCTTTTGCCAGATACGGCGCAAAACGGTTCAGCCGAGCATGTGCGTCGTCCACATCAGCTTTGGTCAACCCGACATACGGTAACCCTTCCGCCAGCGTGGTGGTGCGTGGGTTAAACCATGTGGTTTCTTTCAGGGCGATCAGATCCTCAATCAGAGGAAACTGGGCGGTTAACGTGGTGATAGTTGCATTTTCCATAATACGTCTCTTCGCGTTCAGATAATGAAAGAAAGCAGGAATGTGCCGCCAAGTGCAAGCACCGAGGCGATAAACGTCGCTGTCGTATAGTATTTGAAGGTCTCATTCAGGGTGGCACCGCAGTATTGCTTCACCAGCCAGAAGAGCGAATCGGTCACGATCGTGCAGCCAATGGCACCGGAACCGATGGCAATGGTGATGATCTCCGGGCTCACGTTCGGGTAGAGCGGCAGCATAGGGGCCACAATGGCCGTGGCTCCCATCATGGCGACCGTCGCAGAACCGACAGCAGCGTGCAGAACCAGCGCCACCAGCCAGGCCAGCAGGATCGGGTGCATGTGCAGGTTAGAGAGAATATGTGCCAGCACATCCGCCAGGCCGCTGGTTTTGAGAATAGCGTTAAACGCTCCGCCAGCACCGATGATCAGCAAAATGTTCGCAATAGAGCCGAAACCGTGTTCGGTATGAGTCAGCATCGTCGCCATGCCCATATGCTGGCGAATTCCCAGCAGGTAATAGGCGACAAACACAGCGATAAACATCGCGGTGATCGGGTTGCCGATAAATTCCAGCAGCGTATACAGCGTGCCCGTTTTGTCGGCCATGTTCAGCTCGGCGACGGTTTTCACCAGCATCAGGGCGATCGGCAACAGTACCGTGAACAGCGTTGCGCCCAGTGACGGCAGGGTGTGCTCTTCACGCACTTTCAGGTCTGAAAACGCTGCCGGAACAGGTTTAAACGGCAGACGGTTACCGAGCAGTTTCAGGAACAGCGGGCCGCCGACCAGAGAGGCCGTCAGGCCAACCAGCAGGCCGTAGACAATAACGGTTCCCACGTCTGCCCCCAGTTTGTTCGTGACAAACAGCGCTGCCGGGTGCGGAGGTACTACGCAATGCACCGCCATCAGTGCAGTACAGAGTGGAATAGCCAGTTTCAGCAGTGAAGTATGCGTCTTTTTGGCAATGGAGAACGCCAGCGGGATCAGTAATACCACGCCCACTTCCACAAACAGTGTAATACCGCAGATAAGCCCCACCAGCACCATAATCACATCGGCCGACAGCCAGCGGCAGCGCTGGAGCGTGATGCCGATGCGTTCCGCTGCACCGGAGACTTCCATCATCTTGCCGAGAATAGTGCCAAGACCAATCACCGCCGCCAGGAAGCCCAGCGTGCCGCCAATGCCGCTCTCAATGGCATTCACCATATCCAGCGGGCTCATTCCCATCATCGCGCCGACGAAGAAGCTCGCCAGCAGCAGTGCCAGGAACGGGTGAAACTTCAGTTTTACGATAGTTAATACAATCAACACGATGCTGATAAGCAGCGTCGCCACAACCCAGACCTGAGATCCCATATTTCACCTCACCCTTAAGTAATCTGCGGGTATTGGACGAAAAAACAGCGTGGGTTGACAAACGATATAAATTGCCGTTCAGATGAGCCAGATTGGATCAAGTGAGTGACTAAACTCTAAAAAGCGCACTAAATTCGTATTTGGTTCACATAAATTCATCTCTGAAAGGTATTCTGAGCGCAGAATAAACGAGTGGAAACCGTGATGAGTGATGTAAATGAAGCCAGAAACCGCCTGTTAAACGGCTGGCAGCTGTCAAAAATGTACACCTTTGAAGTGGCCGCCCGGCATGAGTCCTTTGCGCTGGCGGCTGAAGAGCTGTCGCTCAGCCCCAGCGCAATAAGCCACCGTATCAACCTCCTGGAAGAGGAGCTGGGTATTCAGCTGTTTGTGCGCTCCCACCGTAAAGTGGAGCTGACGCCGGAGGGAAAACGCGTCTGGTGGACGCTCAAGTCGTCGCTGGACACCCTGAACCAGGAGATCCTGGATATTAAAAATCAGGCGCTTTCCGGCACGCTGACGGTTTACTCCCGTCCGTCGATTGCCCAGTGCTGGCTGGTACCGATGCTGGGTGACTTTACCCGCCGCTACCCGTCAATTTCACTTACCATTCTGACGGGTAATGATTACGTCAATATGCAGCGAACGGGTGTCGATCTGGCGCTCTATTTCGACGATACACCGCCAAACCATCTGTCTCACCATTTTCTGATGGATGAAGCGATCCTGCCGGTCTGCTCGCCAGAATATGCCCACCAACATGCGCTGCTACAGAATCCCGACAACCTGCGTCACTGCACGCTGCTGCATGACCGTCAGGCCTGGAGCAATGATTCCGGTACGGATGAGTGGTGTAGCTGGGCGCAAAATTTTGCGGTGAGCATGCCGCCATCATCGGGTATTGGTTTCGATCGTTCCGATTTGGCGATTATTGCAGCAATAAACCATGTCGGGGTGGCGATGGGGCGTAAACGGCTGGTGCAAAAGCGGCTCGAACGCGGTGAGCTTATCGCGCCTTTCGGTGAAAAGACCCTGAAATGCCATCAGCATTACTACATCTCAACGCTTTCCGACCGGCAGTGGCCGAAAATTGACGCCTTTATCGGCTGGCTGCAAGAACTGGCGAGATGAAGAATTATTACGCTTTGGCTCTACACCAAATGTGAAAAAGCGTGCTAAATACAGGTTATTGCTTTTGATTTCTTGCAAGGTACACCGTGTTAAAGCCTTTCATTGCTACAGCGTTACTGATCGCGTCCGGCTGGGCCTGTGCCGCAGAGCCGCCTCTGACGGCTGCCCGCTATGCACAACAGCTGGGTGTTGGCATGGATGTAGACTGGGCGCGCACTGAGCGCGGTATCCGGGAGTTCGACCCGCTGGAGGTGCGTGATTTTCGCGCTAAAGGGATAAGCCATGTGCGTATCCGCGTGGCCGATGAACCGACGGAAGCCCGGCTGATCCATCTGCGTAAACTGGTGGAAGCCTGCGAGCAATATGGTGTTATCCCAATCATCTCTTATCAGGCCGATGTCTATAAAAACGACCCGAAAGCCGATAACGAGAAAGAGGTGATCAACTGGTGGATTGCCGTGGCACACTATTTTGGCCAAAGCTCGCCGTTACTGGGCTTTGACCTGATCTACGAGCCCGCGGACAAACTTAACCACAATATCGCTTCGCTTAACCGGGTGTATGAAAAAACCATCAAGATTATCCACAGCATCGATGCTGACCGCATGATCTTCATCGCCCCCCGCCTGCGTGCTGCACCGGAAGATCTCTTCAGCCTGAAACTGCCTGCGCACAGCCAAAACTACGTGCTGGCGGAGTGGCATATTTTTCCGTGGGGACCGCTGAAAAATAACGGTAAATACCCGTGGACATCCGGCACGGCGGCGGAGAAAGCAGCCATCAACAACCATATTAATACGGCGCTGCACTGGCAACAGAAAACCGGACACGTCAGCTGGGTCGGGGGCTGGGGAGTGGGTGAGTCAAACAGGTTCACACCCACGGCGTCGCAAATGGCATTTGCTTCGTTTATGGCCTGCGAGCTGCAAAAGGCGAAAATCCCCTACGCGATTAACGCCGATTTTCAGTTTTACGACGGGGAAGAGGGAGCCTGGCGTCCTGCACCGGAGCCACTGCTGCAGACCATGATTGCGCCCGTTTGTGAAACGCCCGGCGATAAGCCGGGCCATCATGCGGTTAAACCGGTTGCTCGTGACGCGGAACACGCGACGCCAGCGGCAGCCAGCACAGTAAAATCAGCAGACCCATCAGCGTCATCAGCAAACCCAAACTAGCCTGACCGGTTTGCGGCAGCATGGCGGAGAGCCAGGCCAGCGCGCCAGAACCGATATTCTGCAAACCGCCTACCAGTGCGCCTGCCGTACCTGCGAGGAACGGGAACGGCTCCATCGCGCCGCTGGTGGCGAGCGGGAACAGCATGCCCGCGCCGAAGAAGAACAGCGCCGCCGGGATCAGTAGCGTCCAGACGGTCATCACGCCAAACAGCCCCGGGATCCACATCATCAGGCCCGCCAGCAGACAGCTAATGACCGATTGCCACATCAGCGTGGAGAAACGCTTGTTCGGGCGTCCGGCGAACCATGCGCCGAAAAACGCCGCCGGGATCGGCAGAATAAACAGGATGCTCACGACCATGCTGCTCAGACCAAGCCCAGCGCCTAACAGCACGCCGGAGCAGGCTTCAAACACGGCAATACCCGCCAGGCCACCAACCAGCATCAGCAGGTAGCAGTTAAACGCACCGCTGCCGAACAGCGTTTTGTAGCTGGTGACCAGTCTGGTGCGCGGTGCGCCCGTCGGACGCGTCTCCGGCATCCAGCGCGCCATGCTGAAGGTCACAATCACGCACAGCACCAGCAGGAAGGCGTAGCAGGCGCGCCAGGACCACATTGTGTCCAGCAGACCACCAATCAGCGGGGCCAGCAGCGGGCTCACCAGAATGCCCATATTGAGCAAACTGTTGGCGTGGCGAAGCTGGGTACCTTCATACAGATCGCGCGGTAACGTTCGCGCCATGACCCCGCCAACGCCAGTTCCGACACCCTGCAGGGCGCTGGCGGCAATCAATACGGTCAGGTTATGGGTCGTGATGGCAATGACCGTCGCAACCATGAAAATGCACATACCCACTAAAATCACCGGGCGACGCCCGATGCGATCGGACAGCGGCCCGTAGAACAGTTGCGAAACGCCATAGGTCAACAGGTAAGCGGCCATCACGCTCTGTACCACGCCCTCACGGACGTTCAATTCCTTTGCCATGTCGGCAATCGCCGGAATGTAGATGGTTTGTGCCATCTGACCGACGGCCACCAGTAACACCAGCATCAACAATAAGTTAACGTTCCTTTGTTTTTTCATGTCGCTGAATACTTTTGCCAAAAGAGAAAAATAAAGAATAAGTGACTGCGCATTCCCATAAATGCGCGAGGAATCTACCACAGGAAGATGACAAATTAAGCATTGTTGTGATGAATGGAAAAACCGGGAAAGGCAGGATTTGTAAACAACATCGGCAACTTATGTTGCCATTGATTTACGCCAGGTGTTGCAGGCTCAACATTTTATTAAAGAGGGGCGGTTGCCCGCCCCTCTCAGGTGCGACCTGAACCTGAATTACCGAAGGTATTTCAGGACGGCATCAAGCAGTTGCAGTGCTGCAACAATGAGTTTGAGGATCAGTACAACCATATCCACGACGCTCATACGCGTCTCCTTTTGGTTAAAAGGAGCACGATGCTGGCGTACCTTTCCGCCGCCTGTTGCCAGCACCTGGATTGACATAACACAGTGTGCTCACTTCAGGGGTTCAGGCACTGACGGCACCACCCGTTTCAGCCAGGACTTCGTTGCGCCGGTAAACTGCGGCCCCCTCGCACACTGCGAACACCCTCAGTATAGATAAATACTGTATGCATGAACAGTATTTTATGGACAAAATTCGCCGCGTGATCCATACTCAAAAACGTCAAAATCCGTGCCTGAAATTGCGCGTTCGTCCCCGATCGCGTATACTTCTTGCGTTGACGTAACACAGTGTGTTCTGCGGTTACCAGCCGCAAACCCTGAAAAAAAACCTCGCTTTGGCGAGGTTTTTTTGTTTGCACCACGTAACAAACGAAACGTGATCGTTGACGCATTTTTATGCAGATGAAAATATTTCCATTGTCACGCTGAAAAACCTGTGGTTGTATAAATTCTATCAATGATTCCAAACACAGGTTCCTAATGACTCCATCTATGTTCACCTCGACCCTACTAAAAACTGCGCAACCAGCCGCAGTGGTCGTCGTGCGTGTGGTGGTGGTCGTCGGCAATGCGCCGTAGGGACTGGAACAACACACGATTCCAAAACCCCGCCGGCGCAAACCGGGCGGGGTTTTTCGTTTAAGAACCTCCCCGGAAGGTCGGCCCAGAAGAAAGGACTGGAGCATGGCAAGTTCGGGCACAACATCCATCAGGACGCGTTTTACGGGCGCGCAGTTAATCGTTCATTTACTGGAACGACAGGGCATCACCACGGTTGCGGGTATCCCTGGCGGGACAGTGCTGCCGCTGTATGATGCGTTAAGCCAAAGCACGCAGATCCGTCACGTACTGGCTCGCCACGAGCAGGGCGCAGGTTTTATTGCGCAGGGTATGGCGCGTACCCAGGGCAAACCGGCGGTGTGCATGGCCTGTAGTGGCCCGGGCGCGACCAACCTGGTGACCGCTATCGCCGACGCGCGCCTCGACTCAATTCCGCTCATCTGCATTACCGGCCAGGTACCGTCCTCAATGATTGGCACCGATGCGTTCCAGGAAGTGGACACCTACGGCATTTCTATCCCCATCACCAAACATAACTATTTAGTTCGCGATATCAGCGAGTTGCCACAGGTTATCAGCGATGCCTTCCGCATTGCGCAGTCCGGCCGTCCAGGCCCGGTGTGGATAGACATTCCTAAGGATGTCCAGACCGCAGAGATCGACATCGACGTCCTGCCTGAACCGGGCGAGCGTGCCCCCGCTCCGGAATTCAGTGCCGAGAGCGTACGCGATGCTGCCGCGATGATTAATGCCGCCAAACGCCCGGTGCTCTACCTGGGGGGCGGGGCGATTAATGCCTCTGAACACATTCGCCAGTTTGCGGAAAAAGCCAGCCTGCCGACCACCATGACGTTGATGGCGCTGGGCATGTTGCCAAAAGCGCACCCGCTGTCACTGGGCATGCTGGGGATGCACGGCGCGCGCAGCACCAACTACATCCTGCAAGAGGCGGATTTGCTGATTGTAATGGGCGCACGTTTTGATGACCGGGCGATTGGCAAAACGGAGCAGTTTTGCCCGAACGCGAAAATTATTCACGTAGATATCGACCGCGCCGAGCTGGGCAAAATCAAGCAGCCGCACGTGGCGATTCAGGGTGACGTTGCCGAGGTGCTGGCGCAGTTGATCCCGCAAACGGACACCACCAGGCGTGAAGAGTGGCGTCAGCTGGTTGCCGGGCTGCAACAGGAATTTCCGGGGGCGATCCCAACCGAGGGCGATCCACTGAGCCACTACGGGCTGATTAACGCCGTGGCTGCCTGCGTGGATGACAACGCGATCATCACCACTGACGTGGGCCAGCATCAGATGTGGACGGCCCAGGCCTACCCGCTGAACCGTCCGCGTCAGTGGCTGACCTCTGGCGGGCTGGGGACGATGGGCTTTGGCCTGCCTGCGGCGGTGGGGGCTGCGCTCGCCAACCCTGATCGCAAGGTTATCTGCTTCTCCGGCGACGGTAGCCTGATGATGAATATTCAGGAAATGGCGACGGCGGCCGAAAACCAGTTAGACGTGAAAATCATTCTGATGAACAACGAAGCACTGGGGCTGGTGCATCAGCAGCAGAGCCTGTTCTACAAGCAGGGCGTGTTTGCGGCGACCTACCCGGGTATGATCAACTTTATGCAGATTGCCGCCGGTTTTGGCCTGCACACCTGCGATCTGAATGCCGAGGAAGATGCGCACGCGGCGCTGCAGGAGGCGATTTCTCGTCCAGGTCCGGCGCTGATCCACGTACGTATCGACCCGGAACAAAAAGTGTATCCGATGGTGCCGCCGGGTGCGGCAAATACTGAGATGGTGGGGGAATAAGCCATGCAGAAACAACATGATAATGTCATTCTGGAACTCACCGTCCGCAACCACCCAGGTGTCATGACACACGTCTGTGGGCTATTTGCCCGCCGTGCGTTTAACGTGGAAGGTATTCTCTGCTTGCCGATTCAGGGCAGCGAGCACAGCCGCATCTGGTTACTGGTCAACGACGACCAGCGTCTGGAGCAGATGATCGCGCAAATCGATAAACTGGAAGATGTTACCAATGTGGCACGTAACCAGTCCGATCCCGCCATGTTTAACAAAATTGCAGTGTTCTTCGAATAAATCGCTCATAGCTTGAACACCCACGCGCTTATCGTTAAGGTAAGCGCGTTTTTTTATCCGCCAGGAACGCGTTATGACCACCATCGCCCTTATCGACGATCACCTGATTGTCCGCTCCGGATTTGCTCAGCTTCTCAGCCTTGAACCTGATTTTCAGGTGGTGGCGGAGTTTGGCTCTGGCCGCGAGGCGCTTTCTGGTCTGCCCGGGCGCGGGGTGCAGGTCTGTATCTGCGATATCTCGATGCCGGATCTCTCCGGCCTGGAACTACTAAGCCAGCTGCCGAAAGGAATGGCGACGATTATGCTCTCGGTTCACGACAGCCCGGCGCTGGTGGAGCAGGCGCTCAATGCGGGCGCGCGCGGGTTCCTCTCCAAGCGCTGTAGCCCGGACGAGCTGATTGCCGCCGTGCGCACCGTCTCGACCGGTGGCTGCTACCTGACGCCGGATATTGCCATCAAGCTGGCGGCAGGACGTCAGGATCCACTGACGAAACGCGAGCGGCAGGTGGCAGAAAAACTCGCGCAGGGAATGTCGGTAAAAGAGATTGCTGCTGAGCTGGCGCTGTCGCCAAAAACCGTACATGTTCACCGCGCCAACCTGATGGAAAAACTCAACGTCAGCAACGATGTCGAGCTGGCACGCCGTATGTTTGATAGCTGGCAATGAACTCTGTGTTTTCACGGCTGATCGCCGTCGTTGCCAGCTTTTTCATCTTCTCTGCCGCATGGTTTTGCCTGTGGAGCATCAGCCTGCATCTGGTCGAACGCCCGGAGCTGGCGGTGCTGCTGTTCCCGTTTGGTCTGCGTCTGGGGCTGATGTTGCAATGCCCGCGCGGCTACTGGCCGGTACTGCTGGGTGCGGAGTGGCTGATGCTGGTCTGGCTGGCGCAGGAAGTGGCGCTGGCGCATCTGCCATTATTGATGACCGGAAGCGTGCTGACGCTGCTTCCCGTGGCGCTTACCTCCCGCTATAGATACCAGCGGGACTGGCGAACCCTGCTGCGTCAGGGAGCGGCGCTGATGGCCGCCGCGCTGCTGCAATCCCTGCCGTGGATTGGTGAGAAGCAGATGCTCAATGCGCTTCTGCTCACCCTCACGGGTGGCCTGACGCTCGCGCCGACCTGCCTGGTTATCTGGCACTATCTCACCAGCACCGTCTGGCAGCCGCTGGGACCGGCGCTGGTTTCGCAACCGGTGAACTGGC
Source organism: Enterobacter sp. RHBSTW-00901 (assembly GCF_014103115.1). Lineage (NCBI taxonomy): Bacteria > Pseudomonadati > Pseudomonadota > Gammaproteobacteria > Enterobacterales > Enterobacteriaceae > Enterobacter > Enterobacter sp. RHBSTW-00901. The sequence goes on along the minus strand of NZ_JABXPB010000001.1, from coordinate 2,827,599 downwards.
GAGCCCGGCATCTCATCTGGTATCTGCTGCTGTTTGTGGTGAGTCTGTGGCTTCAGCTTGGCCTGCCCGCTGAACTTTCACGCTTTACGCCGTTTTGCCTGGCGCTGCCAATCATCGCCCTTGCCTGGCACTACGGCTGGCAGGGGGCACTCATCGCCACGCTGATGAACGCCATCGCGCTGATTGCCAGCCAGACCTGGCACGATCACCCCGTTGATTTACTGCTCTCGCTGCTGGCGCAGAGCCTGACCGGGCTGCTGCTCGGAGCGGGTATTCAACGTCTGCGTGAGCTGAACCAGTCCCTGCAAACCGAGCTGGCGCGTAATCGTCGTCTGGCGGAGCGCCTGCTGGAAACTGAGGAGATTGTCCGGCAGGAGGTGGCGCGCGAGCTGCATGACGATATCGGCCAGACCATCACCGCCATTCGTACTCAGGCGGGTATTGTTCAGCGTCTGGCGGCGGAAAATACGGGCGTGAAGCAGGGTGGCGCACATATCGAACAGCTTTCGCTTGGAGTGTATGACTCGGTGCGTCGTTTGCTCGGAAGACTGCGCCCGCGCCAGCTGGATGACCTGTCGCTTGAGCAGGCGGTGCGTTCCCTGATGCGTGAGATGGAGCTGGAAAGCCGCGGTATCGTCAGCCATCTCGACTGGCATATTGATGAACGGGCGCTGAGCGAAGGCCAGCGCGTGACGCTGTTCCGCGTCTGCCAGGAGGGGCTGAACAATATCGTTAAACACGCCAGTGCCAGCGCGGTGACGCTGCAGGGCTGGCAACAGGACGAACGCCTGATGCTGGTGATTGAAGACGATGGCTGCGGCTTACCGCCGGGTTCCGGCCAGCAGGGGTTTGGCCTGGCGGGGATGCGCGAGCGCGTCACGGCGCTGGGCGGTACGCTGATGATTTCCTGCACTCACGGCACGCGCGTCAGCGTCAGTTTGCCGCTGCGTTATGCATAAGGACTGAGCATGTTTAAAATGCCTGCCAATGCGGCTCCGATAAGTGATAAAGCCGAAATTGATGCCCGCTATCGCTACTGGCGACGCCATATTCTGGCAACCATCTGGCTCGGCTATGCGCTGTTTTACTTCACCCGCAAAAGCTTTAACGCCGCCGCGCCGGAAATCCTCGCCAGCGGCGTGATGGCTCGTACCGATATCGGCCTGCTGGCGACGCTGTTTTACATCACCTACGGCTTGTCGAAGTTTTTCTCCGGTATCGTCAGCGACCGCTCCAACGCCCGCTATTTTATGGGCGTTGGGCTGATTGCCACCGGCGTAGTAAATATCCTGTTCGGCTTTTCCACCTCGCTGTGGGCGTTTGCGCTGCTGTGGGCGCTAAACGCCTTTTTCCAGGGCTGGGGCGCGCCGGTCTGCGCGCGTTTACTTACCGCCTGGTACTCGCGCAACGAGCGCGGCGGCTGGTGGGCAATATGGAACACGGCGCATAACGTTGGTGGGGCGCTGATCCCGATGGTGGTGGGCGCGGCGGCGTTGCACTATGGCTGGCGCGTGGGGATGATGATTGCCGGTGGTCTGGCAATTATCGCCGGGTTGTTCCTCTGCTGGCGCTTGCGCGACAGGCCGCAAACTGTGGGGTTGCCTGCGGTGGGGGACTGGCGGCACGACGAGCTGGAAGTCGCCCAGCAACAAGAAGGTGCGGGGCTGACCCGTAAAGAGATCCTCACCAAATATGTGTTGTTGAATCCATACATCTGGCTGCTGTCGCTGTGTTACGTGCTGGTTTACGTGGTACGTGCGGCGATCAACGACTGGGGCAACCTGTACATGTCCGAGACGCTCGGCGTGGATCTGGTGACCGCCAACTCGGCGGTGACAATGTTCGAGCTGGGCGGGTTTATCGGTGCGCTGGTGGCGGGCTGGGGCTCAGACAAGCTGTTTAACGGTAACCGTGGCCCGATGAACCTGATCTTCGCCGCCGGGATTTTGCTCTCTGTTGGCTCGCTGTGGCTGATGCCGTTTGCCAGCTACGTGATGCAGGCGGCATGCTTCTTCACCACCGGTTTCTTTGTGTTTGGCCCGCAGATGCTGATCGGCATGGCGGCGGCGGAGTGCTCGCACAAAGAGGCAGCGGGTGCGGCAACGGGTTTTGTTGGGCTGTTTGCCTACCTCGGTGCATCGCTCTCCGGCTGGCCGCTGGCGCGGGTGATCGACACCTGGCACTGGAGCGGATTTTTCGCCGTGATTGCCATCGCCGCCGGGATTTCGGCGCTGTTGCTGCTACCGTTTTTGAATGCCCAGTCGCCACGCGGAGCCAGTGAAGCGTGATGTGCCTCACCTTTTCGTCCCGAATGGCGCAAAACTAAGATATTTTCCCGGTTTCACCTGGACGGTGTCTCAGGCGTCGCTCCCGGCTGATTTTTACAATGCCTGCCATTCGCAGGTATAAAAATCAGCTCAGGAGATACCCATGCTGGCCTTTCTGAACCAGGTGCGTAAGCCGACCCTGGATCTGCCGCTCGATGTGCGGCGCAAAATGTGGTTCAAACCGTTCATGCAGTCCTATCTGGTGGTCTTTATCGGCTACCTGACCATGTACCTGATCCGCAAAAACTTTAACATCGCGCAGAATGACATGATCTCCACCTACGGGCTGAGCATGACGCAGCTGGGGATGATTGGTCTGGGCTTCTCCATCACCTACGGCGTGGGTAAAACGCTGGTTTCCTACTACGCAGACGGTAAAAACACCAAGCAGTTCCTGCCGTTTATGCTGATCCTCTCCGCCATCTGTATGCTCGGCTTTAGCGCCAGCATGGGCGCGGGCTCTGTCAGCCTGTTCCTGATGATCGCCTTCTATGCCCTGAGCGGTTTTTTCCAGAGCACCGGCGGCTCGTGCAGTTACTCCACCATCACCAAATGGACGCCGCGTCGTAAACGTGGCTCTTACCTCGGGATGTGGAACATCTCCCACAACCTCGGTGGTGCGGGTGCGGCAGGCGTGGCGCTGTTTGGGGCGAACGTCCTGTTCGACGGCCACGTGATCGGCATGTTTATCTTCCCGTCGATTATCGCCCTGATCGTTGGTTTTATCGGTCTGCGCTTCGGCAGTGATTCCCCTGAATCTTACGGCCTCGGCAAAGCCGAAGAGCTGTTCGGCGAGGAGGTCAGCGAAGAGGACAAAGAGACCGAAGAAAACGAGATGACCAAATGGCAGATCTTTGTTGAGTACGTGCTGAAAAACAAAGTGATCTGGCTGCTGTGCTTCTCCAACATCTTCCTGTACGTGGTGCGTATCGGTATCGACCAGTGGTCGACCGTGTATGCCTTCCAGGAGCTGAAGCTCTCCAAAGAAGTCGCGATCCAGGGCTTTACCCTGTTTGAAGTGGGCGCGCTGGTCGGCACGCTGCTGTGGGGCTGGCTCTCAGACCTTGCCAACGGCCGTCGTGCGCTGGTGGCCTGCGTCGCGCTGGCATTGATTATTGCCACTCTGGGCGTTTATCAACACGCCAGTAACCAGTACGTCTACCTGGCGTCCCTGTTCGCGCTTGGCTTCCTGGTGTTTGGCCCGCAGTTGCTGATCGGCGTAGCGGCCGTTGGCTTCGTACCGAAAAAAGCGATCGGCGCTGCCGATGGGATTAAGGGCACCTTCGCTTACCTGATCGGCGACAGCTTTGCCAAGCTCGGTCTGGGGATGATCGCCGACGGCACGCCAATCTTCGGCCTCACCGGCTGGGCGGGCACCTTCGCGGCGCTGGATGCTGCAGCCATCGGCTGTATCGTTCTGATGGCAATGGTTGCCGTGCTCGAAGAACGTAAGATCCGCCGTGAAAATCGTGCGCAGAAGCAGAAATTGAAAGCGGCCTGAGTGTGCAGGTGACTTCTTTGCCCGGTGTGTGATGCCGGGCTTTTTTATTCGCGTATTCACGTCCTAACCCAGAACATAAACATCCCCTGTCGACGGGGAGACGACTTCCGGTAACCACAAATTGCCCCATTTACCCGTACAATGGCAGCCCATTATGTTGTCTGGTTTTAGGTTGTGCAGAAACTGCCTGACTGCCCAGAGCTTATGTGGCGACGCACAGCGTAGATGGAAACCACCGAAAAGCGCATGAACGTGATTTATGCCGGTTATTCTCTGGCAGTGACGCACAATATCAATCAGCCCCCGATGCCCACAACCGATAAAAATGACCAGACCACGGTCGGATTTATAGATCAAAACCCCTTCATCGTTTACATAATCCACTTTCGTATTCTTGCTACCGATAACACCGTAGGCGTGCGGTTTGGCGACAGGGATCTCTCCTGACCACATAAAGCGTTCCCCAATATGGAGTGGGGTACTGCTGTATTCCATGCCATAACGTGAATAATCATTATTCAGCGACAATTTTTTTATTCTGGCGGTATAGCCTGAAAACCTTACTGCCGCATAGCGCTCACTGGCTACCTGGGGATGGCATATGATCCGGCATTTTTCAGGTAACCACGGAACACCACCACAATGGTCATAGTGGCCGTGCGAGAGCACAGTTGCGGTTAGACTGGTCAAATCGATGCCCATCAGGCCTGCATTGTGCAGAAAGCTATCATCAGGTCCGGTATCAAACAGAATTGAATCTCTTTCATCCTGTATCAACAGACTGAGCCCTGCTTTAGCCCGTAGTAAATTTTTAGCGTTGGGGTTCGGTCGGTTTTCCAGCAGAACGCTGATTTTTATGGACATGTTCGCTCTTCCCTGGCGTCAATATTCGTTATCGGCGGGTATGATTTTTATCGACAATACACCATTGATATACTGCTTTACTCCATGCGCCTCAAACTTCTGAAACATGAATAATCCCGGGCATTTCCATGTGGTACTGGTGGAGGGGGTTACGCTCTCTGACTGGTCTCCAGCAACACCCGCCTCAGCCACGCCTGCGCCGGGTTTCGGTGTGTGCGACCATGCCAGGCCATGCTCTTGGTAAACCCCTGCACCGCAACAGGCGTATCACACACAAATATCCCCGTCCGGTTTTCCGCCATTCGCTCCGGCACCACGGCGATCATGTCGCTGATGGCCAGCACATCCGGCAGCACCAAAAAGCTGCTCACCGATAACCCGACGTGGCGTTTTCGGCCCATCTTCGCCAGCGCGTCATCGGTCACACCGTGAAAGCCCTCACCTTCATAAGAGACCAGCACATGCTCCAACGCACAAAAACGGTCTGGCGTCAGTGGTTTTCCGGCATCAGGGTGATCGGCACGCATCATACAAACGTACCGTTCATCATAAAGCGCGCGGCTGTGGAGTTCGTCCGGCGTCGTGTGCGGTGTGAGCAGGGCGAGGTCGATTTTTCCCTGCTCAAGTTGAGCAACCAGGCGGTCTGGCTCAACCGGGACGACGCGCACGCGGATAGAAGGGGCCTGTACTTTAAGGGCGGCGATAAATGGCACGACTACCGCGCGCAGGGCGTAGTCGGTCGCGGCAAGGGTGAAAGTCAGGTTGGCGGTGATCGGGTCAAAAGAGACGGGCTGCAACAACACGTCGATGTCCGCCAGGATACGTTTTACGGGAGCAGCAAGCTCTTCCGCACGTGTAGTCGGCACAATGCCGTGCGGGGCGCGGACAAACAGCGGGTCGTCGAAGTAATCCCGCAAACGGTTGAGCATGCCGCTTACTGCGGGTTGAGTAAGCGCAAGACGTGCCGCCGTGCGCGTGACGCTGCGTTCGTCCAGCAGGGCATCCAGCGTTTTCAGCAGGTTAAGATCCAGCGTGCGCAGATCCGCTTTCATGGCGACTTTCCACCTCTTTTCAGTTCACTATTATGGCGCTGCCTGCTGTCGACGCGCTGCGTTTCTCGCTATGATGAGCGACTATTCTAAGGAGAACGCATGGTCTGGATAATGCTGGCAACGCTTGCCGTGGTGTTTGTGGTCGGATTTCGGATCCTGACCTCTGATTCACGCCGCGCAATCAAACGCTTAAGCGAGCGTCTGGGGATCACGCTGGTTCCACTCGAATCGATGATCGACCAGTTTGGTAAAACGCCTGGCAACGAGTTTATCCGCTACCTTGAGCGTCCGGATGAGGCCCATCTGCAAAATGCTGCGCAGGTGCTGCTGATCTGGCAGGTCTGCATTGTCGACGGCAGTGAAGAGAACTTGCATACCTGGCATCGACTGCTGCGTAAAGCCCGTCTGGCTTCGCCCATTACTGATGCGCAAATCCGTCTCACGCTCGGCTTTATGCGTGAAATGGAGCCAGATCCGCAGGAGCTAAACGCTTTCCAGCTACGCTATAACGCGCTGTTCCTGCCGGAAGCTGGCGTTTTTTACCTGCACTGATATCACAAATTGTGATGAAGAGTATAAAGTATCGTCATTAGATTTATACCACTCACGGGCGCACCATCACCTCATCAACGACACGATGAGGTGAACCATGAAACAATCCGCGATTATCTGGCCGAACGACTACCTGCCAGGCACTACCGATAACTTTGCATCCAACGAAATCATCGCCGCCGGGCTGAGTGCGAAAGAAATTTGGGCGCAGCTCAACGACACGACCCTGTGGCCGGGCTACTACAGCAACGCCGACGATATTCGTTTCCACGACGGTAGCGGCCCGGAACTGAGTGCTAACGCCCGCTTTCGTTTCACCACCTTCGGCTTCCCGGTTGAAGCGCTGGTGACGGAATATGTGCCTCCTGTCGAGGGTGAAGCAGCACGTATTGCCTGGCACGGTTGGGTGGAAGGCGATGCGAACGCTCGTCTCGATGTGATCCACGCCTGGCTGTTTGAAGACTTGCCCGGCAACCGCGTGCGCATTCTGACTCAGGAGTCTCAGAAAGGTGTTCCGGCGCAGGAATTAGCGCGCACCGTACCTAACCCGATGATTAACGGGCATCAGGAGTGGATCGTCGGGCTGGCGAATGCCGCGATGCAAGAAAAGTTGTCAAAACGTTAAATTCGTCACATTTTTGATGATAAACTGCGCGACTTTCCCGCACGTTTTACTCTTCAGGTGATGCCATGACAGAACATATCCAGCCCACGACCCGACCGCAGACCAAAGAGGTATCACGCCCCAACTGGTCGGCGGTTTTCTCTGTGGCGTTCTGCGTTGCCTGTCTGATTACCGTTGAGTTTTTACCGGTCAGCCTGCTGACGCCAATGGCGCAGGATCTGGGCATTTCCGAAGGTGTGGCGGGGCAGTCCGTTACGGTGACCGCCTTTGTGGCGATGTTCTCCAGCCTGTTTATCACCCAGGTGATTGGCACTATTGATCGTCGCAAAGTGGTCATCCTCTTCAGCGTGTTGCTGACGGCTTCCTGTCTGCTGGTTTCGTTTGCCAATAACTTCACCCTGCTGCTGCTTGGCCGCGCCTGTCTGGGGCTGGGGTTGGGTGGCTTCTGGGCAATGTCCGCCTCGCTCACCATGCGTCTGGTACCTGCGCGTACGGTACCTAAAGCGCTGTCCGTGATTTTCGGCGCAGTTTCCATTGCGCTGGTGATTGCTGCGCCGCTGGGCAGTTTTCTCGGCGGGATCATCGGCTGGCGTAACGTGTTTAACGCGGCTGCGGTGATGGGTGTCCTCTGCATTCTGTGGGTGTGGAAAGCGCTGCCATCCCTGCCGGGTGAGGCGGCGCATCACAAGCAGAACATGTTCAGCCTGCTCAAGCGTCCGGGGGTGCTGGCGGGGATGAGCGCCATCTTTATGTCTTTTGCCGGGCAGTTTGCCTTTTTCACCTACATCCGTCCCGTTTATATGACGATGGCCGGTTTTGACGTCGACGGTCTGACGCTGGTGCTGCTGAGCTTCGGTATCGCCAGTTTTGTCGGCACCTCGCTGTCGTCCCAGTTCCTGAAGCGCTCGCTGAAAGTGGCGCTGGCGGGTGCGCCGCTGGTGCTGGCCATCAGCGCGACTGTGCTGGTGCTGTGGGGCAGTGATAAGTGGGTCGCGTCGGCGATTGCGATTATCTGGGGCTTTGCGTTTGCGCTGATACCGGTCGGCTGGTCGACGTGGATCACCCGCTCACTGGCCGATCAGGCGGAAAAAGCCGGGTCGATTCAGGTGGCGGTGATCCAGCTGGCTAACACCTGCGGCGCGGCCGTGGGTGGCATCGCTCTGGACCATTTGGGGCTGACGTCACCGCTGGTGCTTTCTGGCACGCTGATGCTGCTGACTGCGCTGCTGGTGGCGGGGAAGGTTAAGGCGAAGTAATGGGGTAGGGTACGTGTATATTGGTTGATAAATAGCCATCTTCTCAATATACTTGTACCGTAAGTTGTACAGGAGGAAGTATGCAGGTTGTGACTTTTACCGAGGCACGTAGCCGACTCAAAGATGTGCTGGATGACGTGAATGAGAATGTCGAAACGACCATCATTAGCCGCCGCAACGGTGGAGATGCGGTTGTCATGTCTCTCCAGCATTACAACTCGATGATGGAGACTATCCATCTGATGAATTCCCCAGCCAACGCCAGCCGACTGATGGAATCAATCGCTCAGGCAAACAGTGGAAAAACAACACAGAGGGATCTGATAGATGACCAGGCTACTGATTTGGACTGATAACGGCTGGGATGATTACCTGTGGTGGCAGGAACAAGACAAGAAGACGCTTCGTAGAATCAATAAGCTGATTGAGGATGCGAAGCGTCAACCGTTTGACGGACTGGGTAAGCCTGAACCGCTCAAAGGCAACCTTTCAGGATACTGGTCACGGCGGATCAACGATACTGACCGTCTGGTTTATGGTGTGACGGATAGCGCACTCACCATTTTAATGTGTCGCTATCACTATTATTCGTAATCACACCGATGTCTGAACCCGCCTTCTCGAATCCATCGAAATCAGCACGACTGACGACACGATCAGCAGCGTCCCCAGCCAGTCTGGCAGGGTGAACGCCACGCCAAGCAGCACAACCGACAACAACGCACTGCTCAGCGGCTCAGCGCAGCTCAGAATGCTCGCCTTCGGCCCGCCAATCATCTGCGCGCCTTTCAGATACAGGCTGAATGTCAGCGCCGTGCCGATCACCACCAGATAGAAGAATGCCAGCAGCAGGCTGCCGTCGATCACAAACGTGGTGCCGCGCCCGGCGTAGAACGGCGTCAGCATTAACCCGGCAATCAACATGCTCCAGCCGACAATCGGCAGCGTGCCGTAGCGGGCGATCAGCGTCGAGGGGTAAGTTGTATAGAACGCGGCGGCAAACGCCGAGGCGATACCGAAGAACAGCGCGGCAGGCGAGATCGAGAGCGACGTCGGATCGCCGTGGGTAACCAGCAGGAAAGTGCCGATAAGCGAGGTCATGATCGCCGACAAGACAAACACGCCCGGGCGCTTTTTCCGCGCCAGTGCAAACCACGCCACAATAATGGTCGGCGACAGGAACTGCAGTACGGTGGCCGTGGCGGCGTTGGATTTTTCAATCGTCAGCAGGAAGGTGAGCTGCACGGTGAGCGCGCCAACCAGCGAGAAAATCAGCAGGCTGATGGCGTCTTTGCGGTTTTTGATGACCTGGAAAATCTTGTCACCGTGAACGAAGGAGAGCGTTAACAGGATCACGCCAGTGAACAGCAGGCGGATCATGGTCAGATACGGGGAGGAAATCTGGCTTTTCTCCATGATGTACTGCGCGCAAACGCCTGAACTTCCCCATAAAACAGCAGCGATCAGGACGTTCAGCATCCCTTTACGTGTGGAACCCATGCTCTCCCCTGTGATGATGATTTTTTTCTAGCATAACATGGGAGCTTTGTACGACGGTGTGTATCGTGAACGTTCTGAAAAAACAGCGTGAAGCCAGGGCTTCACGCTTAATAATCTTCCATACAATCCACCTGACCCACTGCCGCCCAGTAGTTGTCCAGGTTGTCACGTTTTACGGCGGTGATGGCATTTTTGATCAGCAGCCGGTTGGCCTCAGACGACAAAATCATGTCCTGCCATTCTTTATCACTTTGCTTTTTCTGTGGCGTGCAGGTTTTCTTAATATCCTTAAGGACTTGTTGTTCTATTTGTTTATCTTTCGCCGGGTCGTCCTTCTCCTGAGCGTGGACAAACGCGGCAAACAGCAGGCAGACGAGCAGGCAAACAAGGTGTGCAGATTTCATTGAAACCTCCGGTAATAGTCACATGCTTCTTCTGAAATATATAGTTACATTCACGCGGGCGATTCAAGTCGAAAGTATGAATTTGCGTGTTCCTGCGTATGAGCACCCACCCAATACCAGGGAGATATTTATTGCGTCAGGACTATGTAATATTAGGAATGCACAGAAAATAAGGAGAACAATATGCACCTGAGCATTACCGATAATGTGACACAGCAGGATAAAAACGAACTGTTAACGGGGCTGAGAGCCTACAACGGGCAGTTTTTGGATCTGACGACCTTTAGCGGGGATATCGGCGTTTACATACGAGACGAAAAAGGTGTGATGCTTGGCGGGTTAATCGGCGTGCGTAAAGGTGAGTGGTTAAATATCGATTTTCTCTGGGTCAGCGAAGGCGCGCGTGGCTCCGGGGTCGGTAGCCAGTTGATCAAATCTGCCGAGGTCGAGGCAAAGCATAAAGGCTGTCGACATGCGCTGGTGGATACGGCCAGTTTCCAGGCGCGTCCGTTTTATGAAAAACAGGGTTATCAGCTGCAGATGTCTTTGCCGGATTATCCGTACCCGGGTATGCAGAGACACTATCTGACCAAACTTCTTTAACCAGCACCCTGGAATGGCGGTGTTACCCGGCATATAACTTATCCTTCTTATTGATTCTTTTTCATTTTTTAGCGTACCGCGTCGTTGTCGATATAGTCATTGAAACGTTCATCAAAAGGATATGCCTCGTGAAATTTCAATTGAGTGCCCTGGTGCTTGCAGGCCTGCTGCTGGCGGGCTGCGATCAAGGTGGCAGCAATGCCAAACACATCAAAGTTGGCGTGATTAACGGCGCGGAACAGGATGTGGCGGAAGTCGCCAAAAAGGTGGCAAAAGAGAAATACGGCCTGGACGTGGAGCTGGTGGGCTTTAGCGGCTCACTGTTGCCCAACGATGCCACCAACCAGGGCGAGCTGGATGCCAACGTCTTCCAGCACCGTCCGTTCCTGGCGGAAGATAACAAGGCGCATAATTACAAGCTGGTGGCCGTGGCGAATACCTTCGTCTTCCCGATGGCCGGTTATTCCCGCAAAATTACATCCGTGTCTGAGCTGAAAAACGGCGCGACCATTGCCATCCCCAATGACCCGACAAACCTTGGCCGCGCGCTGTTGCTGCTGCAAAAAGAGAAGCTGATTACCCTCAAGCCGGACGTGGGCCTGCTGCCAACGGCGCTGGATATCACGGCAAATCCGAAGGATCTGAAAATCATGGAGCTGGAAGGTGCGCAGCTGCCGCGCGTGCTGGATGACCCGAAAGTCGATGTCGCCATCATCAGCACCACCTACATCCAGCAAACCGGGCTTTCTCCGGTACATAACAGCGTCTTTATCGAAGACAAAAACTCGCCCTACGTGAACATCGTGGTGACGCGTGAAGACAACAAAGACGCGGAAAACGTGAAGGAATTTATTCAGTCGTATCAGTCACCTGAAGTGGCGAAAGCGGCGGAGACTCTCTTTAACGGCGGCGCGGTACCGGGCTGGTAAGGCGTCTGGCGGGGAAACCCGCCTTTTCACGTTGACCCGATTCCATCGATCATCGCCCTTTAGCCCACATCGCAATGCGCAGTGTCTGGCTATTCTCCTTATCACACCCACCGGAGGATAGCCCATGAACATCACTCAAATTCGCAATGCCACACAACTGATCACCTACGCCGGCAAACGCTTTTTAATTGACCCGATGCTGGCTCCGAAAGGCGCTTATCCCGGTTTTCCCGGTACGGCGCGCGCGGATATTCGCAACCCGATGGTGGAATTACCTGTGGACGTCAACACACTGCTGGATGCTGATGCAGTGGTTGTCACCCACACCCACAACGATCACTGGGATCAAACCGCGATTGAGCTGATCGCCAAAGACAAGCCGGTTTATGTGCAAAACGATCAGGATGCCGCGCTGTTGCGCAGCCAGGGGTTTACCAACCTGACGGTGATGGATGAAGAGACCGCGTTTGGCGATATCCTGATTGCGAAAACCCACGGCGGCCAGCACGGTACCGACCGCGCTTACGCGGTACCGGAACTGGCAGAACGTCTGGGTGAAGCCTGTGGCGTGGTCTTCCGTCATCCTGATGAGAAGACGCTCTACATCGCAGGGGATACTATCTGGCGTGAGGAAGTGGCAGCCGATCTGCAACAACACCAGCCGGATGTGGTGGTCGTTAACGCCGGTTACGCGCATGTGATTGGCTTCGGGCCGATCATTATGGGGGAGCAGGATGTGCTTAACGTGCATTTCCTGCTGCCGCAGGCGCAGATTGTGGCGGCTCATATGGAAGCCATCAACCACTGTCTGCTGACCCGAAGCGCACTGCGCGAGTACGCAGAAGCTAACCAGTTTAGTGATGCGCTGAGCATTCCACAGGACGGTGAAACCGTTATATTCTGAGCCTCACTAAGGGAAAGGAGAGACAGATGCCGCTTATCAACGTCGCGATTGTTGCGGTGGACGGGTTTAGCCCGTTCCACTACTCCGTTCCCTGTATTTTATTTGGTGATAGCGTATCCGGTGAAAAGCGCTTTACTGTCACGATCTGCGCTGAAAAACCGGGGATTCTGACCTCGAAAGATGGTTTCGCGCTCAATGCGACGCAGGATTTTTCAGCCATCGGGCGAGCCGATATCGTCGTGGTGCCTTACTGGCAACATGTGCTGGAACGCCCACCGCAGACGCTGCTTGATAACCTGGTTCAGGCAAGAGACCGCGGTGCGGAAATCGTCGGGCTGTGTCTCGGGTCGTTTGTGCTGGGTTATGCAGGCATTCTTGACGGCAAACGTGCCGCCACCCACTGGGAGTTCGAACGCCAGTTCCAGTCGCTTTTCCCGAACGTACAGCTGGATATCAATGCGCTTTACGTTGATGACGACAACATCATCACCTCTGCGGGTACCGCAGCCGCGCTTGATTGCTGCCTGTATATCATCCGTCAACGTTTTGGCAGCGTGGTGGCCAACCAGATTGCCCGCCGGATGATTGTGCCGCCGCACCGCGAAGGCGGGCAGGCGCAGTTTATTGCGCAGCCTGTGCCAAAAGATACCCGCGACGCGCGGATTAACTGCCTGATTGACTACCTCCAGCAGCATATTACCGAACCGCATAACCTGGATTCGCTCGCCGATGTTGTTTCAATGAGCCGCCGCACGCTGACCCGCCATTTTATTAAGGCCACGGGCATGAGCGTGGCCGACTGGCTCACCGCCGAGCGCCTGCGGCGCAGCCAGACCTTACTGGAAGCCGGAAATATGCCGGTTGAAAGCGTGGCCGAGCTGGTAGGGTTTAACTCTGCGGTGACCTGGCGTCAGCAGTTTAAGGCACGCTTTGGGGTCAGCCCGGCGGAGTGGCGCAAGACGTTCCGGACTCGTCTGTAGACCAGGTAAGCGTAGCGCCACCTGGCAATTATCCCAGCTTCTCCATCCTTGTCTCCCCTTCCACCATCGACAGCTGATACAGCGAAAACGAACGGTGTTTTTCAATCAAATTCGCCAGCTGCGGCGAGTGGCTGGTGAGCCAGATCTGCGAGTAGCGGCTGGCTTCGGCAATTAAGCTCGCCAGCGCAGGCAGCATTTGCGGATGCAGGCTGTTTTCCGGTTCATTGAGGGCGATAAACGCAGGCGGGCGTGGGCTTAACAACGCCACCGTCAGGCACAGAAAACGCAGTGTGCCGTCGGAGAACTCTGCCGGTTCCAGCGGCCTGCTTAACCCTTCGCGCTGCATCATCATCCGGAAGCGTCCACCTGAGTTGTCGCTGTAAAACACGCAGCCGGGGAAGGCCTGGTCGAGGATGCGCATCAGCAGCAGCTCGTCGCCAATCTCGACAATGGTCTGAAACGCTGCCGCCAGGTTCGCGCCGTCTCCGGCCAGCACCGGGGAGCGGAAACCGACCTGCGGCGCACGGATAGCCGAACCGGATGAGACGGAAAATTCGTGATAAAAACGCCAGTTACGCAGGGACTCGCGCATCTGCGACACTTCCGGGTAGAGGTGCGGTTCGCCGAGTTGCCCGAACACCGATTCGTTCTCATACAGCGTGCCGCTGTGGGTCACTTTTTCGTGATGCACATTATTCAGGAACACGGCCTGATTCTTACGTTTCATCAACTGTGATGACGGTCGGCGATGCTGGCCGCTCAGCCAGATGGACTCTTCTTTGATCACCGGGTCGAGCTGAAACTGCGAGGCATACGGCAGCCTCTCAACAAAGCCCACCTGCAATTCGTATTCGTAGGTTTCTGTTTCCACTGCCAGATTCATGCGCCGAAGCTGGTCGCTGCGGGTTTTGCCTGCCCAGAACACCTTCAGAATTCCGCCTTCGTTCGCCAGCGCCTGGGAAAACTGCCCCTGAGCCGCGCTGTGTATCAGGTGGATCGCCTTGTAGATATTTGATTTTCCGGTGCCGTTCGGGCCGAAGACGATGTTGAGCTGCTCCAGTTCCAGCGACATGTCGCGAATCGAGCGGTAGTTTTCAATGTGCAGGGTGTTGATCATCGGTGAAGGGCTCCTGTGTCCGTACGAGCCATAGTCTATTTTCCTGATGCGGGTGACGGCAAGGGAGAGGCGGTATAATCCGCCAGCCTGTCGACAGGGAAATGCAGGGAAGCATTCTGGTGAAAGGCCTCCAGTAGATATTCCACCGTAGCTTTCACGCGTGGCGCGACCAGCGCACGGTGAGGATACTGGATAACCATCTCGTAATTCCCCGGATCGTGCTGGCCAACCAGCACGGTTTTCAGCGCGCCGGACTGCAAATGCACCAGCGCATGATGTACGCCCACCTGAGCAATCCCTAATCCTAAAAGCGCAGCCTGCGTTTGAGCTTCTGGTGCGGAGAGGGTCACAGCCGCTGCGTCTGGTTCCAGCGTCGTCAGGCTGCCGTCCTGCTCCCTGAACCCCCAGGGGGAAACGCGCCCACTTAAGAAGCGTCGGGCAATCAGATGGTGATGCGCAAGGTCGTCGGGCGTTGTGGGTACACCGCAGCGCTCAAGATAGCCCGGCGAGGCAACCAGCACGGTTTTCAGCTGGCAGACCGGGCGCGAAACCAGCGACGAATCGACAATATGTCCGCCGCGAATGGCGAGGTCATAGCCGTCGGCAATGAGATCCGTCACCCTGTCGTCAAAATCCACTTCTACCGAAATACCCGGGTAGCGCGCCCGCAGCCCCGGCAACACCGGGAGTAACTGCTCGCACCCAAAGGCGGCGCTGGTGGAAATACGAACGTGCCCGCGGGTCTCCATTTTGCGTGCAACAACAGCATCCATCGCCGTATCCAGCGCACCAATGGCAATCCGCGCCTGTTGCAAAAAGACGCGTCCTTCTTCCGTCAGGCTCAGTGTGCGTGTGGTGCGGTTCATCAGCCTGACCCCGAGCGCCTGCTCCAGCCCGGCGATGTTCTTACTGACCGCGGCGGGGCTGATCCCCTGGCTGCGCGCTGCTGCGGCAAAGCTGCCCGCGTCGGCGGCTTCCACGAACGACACAATCGCCCTGACTCGCTGGGATAACTCCATCCGTCTTTCCCCTCATTCACAACCTGGAGTTGATTATCTATCAACCATACCCCCAATTCTCGTTACGAGTAAACGGGCACATACTCTCGCCATCAACCCCCTGCGAGGAACCCATATGAAACCGTCTGAGCCTGCATATTTCATTTTTGATGTTGTGATCCACGATGCGGCAGCGATGCAGCCCTACCGCGAAAACGTTGAAACCAGCTACAAAGCCTTTGGTGGTAAGCGGCTGGTGATGGGTGGCCAGTGCGACACCGTGGAGGGCAACGGCCCGCAAGGGATGCTGGTGATGCTGCAGTTCGACAGCGTCGGGCAGGCGCACGCCTGGCACGACTCTCCGGCGTATCAGGACATCATTCATTACCGTCACGCCGCCGCCAGCACCAACGCATGGCTGGTAAAAGGCGTGATACCAGAACAACAATAAAGGAGCGGTTTATGAAAACCTTAGCGATTGTTTCCCATCCGTATGCTTCACAGTCTCGTATCATCAATGCGTTACAGCAGACAGCGAGCGAAGCGGATAACGTCATCGTGCGTAATCTGGAAACGCTCTACGGCAACGACGTAAACGCCATTGATGTGGTGGCCGAACAAGCGGCCTACCACGGCGTCGACCGCGTGGTGTTTATCTACCCGACACACTGGTTCAACCTGACCCCGATGCTGAAAGGCTATCTCAACGAAGTGTGGCAGTATGGCTGGGCGTTTGGTGCGGGTGGCGATGCGCTAAAAGGCAAAGATCTCATGGTGGTGACGTCCGCTGGCGCGAGCCCGTTTACCTACTCCCGTGAAGGGCTGATCCAAAGCTCAATGGATGAGGTGCTCAGCCCAATGAAGGCCAGCGCGCTGTATGTGGGCATGAACTGGCTGCCACCCCTGGCGTTTTACGAAGTGGCGGCGGCGAACCGGGATAAGGTGCCAGAGTTCCAGCAAGCGCTGGCTCAGGCGTTGCACGTGGCGTAAAAAAGACGACCATGAGGCCTCAACAGGGCGCTGCTTTGGGACTCTGTGGTGACCCTCAGGTTACAGCCAGACGCAGGGCCAAATCATCGGGATAGGGATCAAAGTAGTTTTGCGTCATCAGATACGGGTCAGGATATTCGGCCAGATAATGCTTCAGCAGCGTGAGCGGTGCGAGGATGGGCAGCAGCCCGTTGCGGTAATGCAGGATCACATCCCGTAGCTCTCCGCGCTGGCGGTTGTTCAGCTGGTTGCGGAAATAACCCTGAATATGCATCAGCACATTGGTGTGGTTCTTCCGTGACGCGGGTTTCTTCAGGATCGCCATCAGCTTTTCGCGGTACACCACGAAGAACGCGTCCAGATCGTCCCACTGGTGCAGTGAGGCGACGAACGGGCCAATCTCGCGGTAGCCTGCCTGATGGTGTGCCAGCAACTGCAGTTTGTAACGGCTATGGAAGTCCAGCAACGCGTGGCGCGTCAGGCCGTTGGCGCGCAGTGTGTTCAGTGCGTGAAGCGCGAAAATGCGCTCAACAAAGTTTTCCCGCAGTATGGGGTCGTGCAGGCGACCATCTTCCTCTACGGGTAGCCACGGCCAGGTTTCAAGAAGCGCGGCAGTGAACAGCCCCACGCCCTCTTTGCGGCCCCGGTTGCCGTTTTCATCGTACAACCGCACGCGCTCCATGCCACAGCTGGGGGATTTCGCACAGACGATAAAACCGGCGAGATCGCCGATTTTTGGCAAATAACCAGCGGCAAAGTCGACCATTTTTTGCGTGACGTCATCGTGAGGGGCATGGCTAAAACGCATCCGGGTTTCGCCGCTGACGGTCTGAATCAGACGCAGTGCCGGACGAGGTGTCGGCAGACCGATTGCCATTTCAGGGCAAACGGGTTTGAAACTGACCCACTGCGCCAGTTCGTCCATGACGAAGCCCATACGCTTATGTCCGCCGTCGAAGCGAACGGCGGAGCCGGTCAGACATCCGCTAATTCCCAGCACAGGTTTTGTTGTCATGGTGTGTACCTCCGGAGCATATAGTTAAAACTTACACAGCATGATTGATTTGTCCATGCCCGGGTCTCCGCGCGCTGTAGTGAAGATCGTGCTTTCTTCGTAGGGTATTACTGGCCAGCCTGGATAGACTTCCGTTAAAAGCTCAACGGGGGGATAGTGAAATGAACTGGCAGCCTTTTCGTGGCAACGCACCGGAAAACATGGCGATTTACAGCGCCTCATTTCCGGATGTCAGCGATCAGTGGCCAATGAAAGATGAGACAGCCCGGGAGATCAACACGCTCGACCAGGCGCTGAAAGCCGATCCGGCGCTCCAGCCTCCACTTATTGAATACGAAGAGGGGGGACAGGCGGTGCTTATCCCTCAGAACCGTTATTCCGAGCAGGCGTATCGCAACCGTCCTGCCCTTACCGCGTGGCGCACGCGGCTGGTTCCCTCTGCGCTGGCGCTGTTTGTGGTGCAAAACCCACTGGAAGGCCGCCTCCCGGAAGGGACGAAAATGGACAGCGACAGCCGCCAGTGGTTTATCCATGCGAACGACGCCATTGGCGTGCGTTCCCGCGCACGGGTGCTGGGCGCGTTAGTGGAAAAATATATCCACAACGAGGGTGAGAACAACTGGGTGAGCCTGGCAAGCGGCGCGGCTATCCCGGTGCTGGAAGCGTTGCGCAATGCAAAACTCGACGGCCAGCAGGTGTACCTGACGCTGGTGGATAAAGACCCGGTCGCCCTGAGCTGGGCAGAAACTCTGGCCGCGCAGGAAGGACTCATCGTGGGCGAACAGCTGACGTTGCTCAGGCGCAACCTGGTGAATACGCTGGTGCGCAACGAAGATTTACTGCTGGAGCTGGGCGAGCACCAGGCTGAGCTGGTGGACGCGCTGGGGATTTTTGAATACTTCAACGATGCCGATGCGGCGATATTTTTGCAGCGTGTGCTACGGCTGGTGAAGCCCGGTGGGGGGGTGATAGTGTCGAATATGCTGACCAGCAGCCCGCAGATTGACTTTACCCTGCGCTGTATTGGCTGGGAGCCTATCTTCCCGCGTACGCTGCAACAGCTGCAGGACATCCACATTGCGGCGGGTGTGCCGGTGGAGAATGTGACCGTGGTAGTGCCGAAGGATGGGGTGTATGCGGTGATGGAGATTAAAGCTTAGCGCGATCGGTTCCCTCTCCCTTGAGGTGCAGGTTGGCACAGAATACCTCCTCTCCCTTGAGGGTGTACGGTCCGGGGACATGGTGAACACTTTTTAACATCCTTTACCTATGGTGATCGACTTTTTCTTCAGGTCGATCACCCCCACTTTCGTGCTGTACCACCACACGTCATAACAGCCGTCTTCCTGTGTTTCCCTCAGCCCTACCCGTTCCCCCCTGAACGCCTTGCCTGCGCTCAGACTGACTCCTTTCACGCTCAGCTTCCCGCTGATATCGACTTTCCTGACCATCACCCCCTCATCGTATTCCGGTGGGATTGTGTTGCCGTTGTACTGTCGTGCGGACGGCTGATACCGGGAGGCCGGAACGTTCATACCCAGCGCCTCGTGCGGTCGTTCAAGGTTATAGACGGTGCGCCAGTGTTCAAATGCACGCTGCAGTTCACCGCTGTCCGCGAACCACTTCCCCTGCAACACTTCCGCCTTCAGGCTGCGGTGAAAACGCTCCAGCTTGCCCTGTGTCTGCGGATGATATGGCCGGGAGTGCCCCACCCGGATACCCAGGCGCATCAGCCACAGCTCCAGTGCCGTCCAGATGCCGGTGGTGTCGCCCCACGGCGCTCCGTTATCCATCGTCATCCTGTCCGGCAGACCGTAGCGTTCAAACACGCTGACCAGCTGCTGCTGTACGGTCTCACGCCGTTCATCGGTGCAGTGTGCCAGGCACAGGGAAAAGCGGGAGTGGTCATCCAGCAGGGTGAGCGGATGACAGCGGCCACCACCAAAGGGAAAGTGTCCCTTAAAATCCATCTGCCAGAGGCGATTGGGCGCATCATGTTCGAACCGCCCTGAGGCCGGAATGCCCGGTGAAACGCCCGGCAGCAGACCGTGGCGGGCCATCAGGTTATGGACGGTGCTGAAAGCGGGCATGCAGTGCCCCAGGTCTTCCAGCCAGCGCTTAATCTTGCGTGCGCCCCAGCGTTCATGACGGTCATGTGCCATGCGCAGAAGAGCTGTGATGTCATCAGATGAGCGGTTCGGGGAATGATGAGGTATACGGGGCCGGTCCAGAAGGCCGGATGCGCCTTCCTGAGCCCAGCGCTGAAGCCACTTATAGCCAGTGGCAGGCGAAATGCCGTAGTGACGGCACAGGGAACGGATGTTCGCCCCGTCCTGCGAGGCGAACAAAACAAACTCGGTACGTAATGACATGGTATCTCTCGCATCCCAGGGCATAAGTGACTCCATAAACGGGTTCTTATGCCTTAGTTGTAAGTGTCTACCATGTCCCCGAACAAGTGTTCACTATGTCCCCGGACTGTACAGAGGGAGAGGGCTGGGGTGAGGGGGAACAGATAACCGGGATAGACTTGAATTAACGTGGTTATCCGCACATGATCCCCCTCATGAAAATAGAAACCGCACTTCCCTCACACTTCGAACGTCTGGTCGCAATCTGGGGATCTTCCGTTCGTGCCACGCACCACTTTTTACAGGAAAGCGATATTGCGGCACTGCGTCCGTTATTGCTCAACGTGTATCTGCCAAACCTCAACGTCGCCATTGCCCGCGATGAAACCGGCGTTATTCATGGCTTTTTGGGCGTTGATGAAAACCGCATTGAAATGCTGTTTGTCGACGACGTAAGCCGGGGTAAGGGCGTCGGCAAATTACTGCTGAAATACGCCATCGCAGAGTTCAGTGCGAATGAAGTGGATGTGAACGAGCAAAACCCGCAGGGCGTGGCGTTTTATCGTCATATGGGGTTTGAGCAGGTTGGACGATCGGCGCTGGACGGGCAGGGTAATCCGTTTCCGTTGCTGCATATGCGGTTGAGTGGAAATACCGAGGTTAGCGCTTAGCCTGCTTATCCCATTTTAATAAGCCGACGATATCTTTTTCTCCTTCGGCTTCTTTAAGCAGGCGCTGTTTTTTTTCAAACTGACTGTATTCCGAACACGCCTTTTCATCAGCCGCTTTCTTGCTGATTTTACCTGCCCCGTCTAAAACGTCCCGGTCGTTAAATTGCAGGAACTGATCGAGTCTGGTTTGCCAGTCTCGTAAAAATACCTGCTGGCGACGTCTGGCCTGATCTTCGGCAAAATCCAGCCACATATTAACGACGCGATTAAGCTCGTTCACTTCATCCTGGGACAGATAATTTTTGGCGGTGGTGACATCGCTTTTACGGACTTCTTCGCCTTTATAGTGGGTCAGCCCCATATGCGGTTGACTGGCGTCTGCGCGTTGGTGAATCAACTCCGCAGCGGTGTGGCCTGTGCAGGCAAAATGCAGTTTATTCTGGATGGTCTGGAAGAATTGCGTGGTTTCTTTAAGCGAGGGCTGATAGTCAGCCGCTAATGCAAAAATCTCCCTGACCCGTAGATAAACCCGGCGTTTGCTGGCCCGAATGTCGCGAATGCGTTCCAGCATGTCATCGAAATAATCGGGTACGGCGGAGGAACCAACGGGCGGATTCCTCAGCCGCTCATCGTCCATGACGAAGCCTTTTACCAGGTATTCCTGCAGCGTCTGGGTGGCCCACTGGCGGAACTGTGTGCCTCGCGTGGAGCGGACACGGTAGCCGATGGCGAGAATGACGGGCAGGCTAAGGTATTGAACATTGTAGGTTTTACCATCGCTGGCAGTTGTTCGGTAAAACCGAACAACTGAATTTTCGACCAGTTCTCCCTCATCAAAGATATTCTTGATATGCCCGCTGATCGTTGCTTTGGCCTTGCCGTATAAGTCGCAGATCATGGCCTGTGAAAGCCACAAAGTATCGCTTTCAAATCGGCATTCGATACGTACTTTTCCATCCCCGCTGGCAAACATGACAAATTCACCTGCTGGCGAATTTATTAATTCTTCATATGTCATGCTGCCTCCGCGTTTTAAGGTGTATGTCTTTACGTTCGTAGTATGCCAGAAATAGCCGCTAAGCCCGGGGAGTTGTTACTGATTTTGCGAGGAGCTTTCCAGGAAGTTGAGTTTGAATCGCTGCAAGCGCTTCTTCTATCTGAATGAGCTTTGCCTTCGTCCGTTTGTATTCGTCCAGCAACCTCTGCTCATTCTCGCTATACGCCACCAGAACGATGCACCCTTTCATCACCTTCACCGTCACCTGATGTCCGGTATCAAACCCCGCCGCGCGTAACCACTTGCCGGAAAGAATAATATTGGGCGTGGATTTGTCGAAAACATTCGGGCGGTATCCCACAATTAACGAACGCTCGGTTCCGGATTGGTCGGTGTCTGGGGTAGAATGCGAATCAGCCATAATCAACTCCTTGATAGTTGGTGAGGTTAGACGCCCTTTAGTGCTCCAACACTGCTGGGCGTTGTTAGAATTCATAATCCATGTGGTAGGTACCACATGCAGATAAATTAACTGAAGTGGTACCTACCATGCAAGAGAAAAAGAAACCAAATTTTGACCGCACTAAAAGCACGATGAAGAACATTCGGTTCGAGGATGAGCTTTTGGAGCAGATTGAGAAGGCGGCGGGGAAAGGGAATTTTAGTCGCTGGGTAAAAGATGCATGTAAGTTATACTTAGCTAAATCGAATAATAAAGATTAGATAATTAATGGCCTAATAATATATTAGGCCATTACAATTACGCACTCTCTTTATCAGCTAAGTTTCCGTTGTTTGCTGTTTGTGTATTTTTCATATTTGCAAATGTTGTAATAGATTCTGTTGCGGTGTTTTTTATCTTTTCAACAAACCCAGGGACTGTTTTTAATGCTTCTTTTACAGTTTCAGATGAAAGAAGTTCATGAAATGGACTTCCATGATTTTCTGCCTCTACGAGGCGAAGAGGTAATTCATCAATTCTATTTAAAGCAGATTCAAGCAATTTCACTTCTAGTTTTTTATCGATTCTTGAAGCTTCGCTTCGATAACCTTCATAGGCTCTGGATACTGAGGCTTTGAAAGCATAGTCTTCAGATAATTTAAATCTATGTCCAATTTGTTTAGTTGCTAACCAAGAGAACCACACTGGTGCCCCTATAGATAGTACTGATAAAATAAGATTTGTAGTTATTAGTGTGATAGATGGGGCTGGGGATGATGTTGCCTGTAATAACTCATGTAGGCGATTAGCACCAAAATAACTCCCAGTACCCAAGGAAATTATGAGCCCAATAACCCATACCCACATTGATTTAGAGAGCGATTTAGAACGCTCAATGAAGGCAGCTGCTAAACCGACAGTAGTTGCTGCAGAATAAGCTGATTCGCAACGTTCTAGGATGCTTTCTGCTGTATTTTTCTTTGTTCCTAAGTCATTCTCAATATTAGCACTTTTCTCTAGCAATATATTGATTTGTGCATGCTCAGTTGTGGCATTTTGAAGGATTTCTTTAATTTTGTTACGAGCTTCGCTAAGAGATTCTAAATCTGTTGGAAGTTGATCGGCAGCATTATAGGCTTCTTCTATACGCGAAACCATTGTTTTTAAACTATTCGTTCTAAATAGCTGCGCGGAATAGTAGATCACTGAAAGGGAACTCAGCCCGGATTGTGCGATCTGATCAATCGCCAAACCAACCAAAATCACCAACCGGACTGAGCGATGCCGATCATAGTACCAATACCCCGTGGCGAACGACGCCTGATGCAGAAAGCTATTCATAAAACGCGTGATAAAAATCATGCCCGCAGACTCACGGCCATGCTAATGCTTCATCGGGGTGAACGGGTCAGCGATGTTGCCAGAACTCTCTGTTGTGCCCGTTCATCCGTTGGTCGCTGGATTAACTGGTTTACGCACTCAGGTATTGAAGGCCTGAAATCCTTACCCGCAGGGCGCTCCCGACGCTGGCCTTTTGAACATATCTGCACCCTGTTACGTGAGCTGATAAAGCATTCTCCCGGCGATTTTGGTTATCAACGTTCACGCTGGAGCACCGAATTACTGGCAATAAAAATCAATGAGATAACCGGTTGCCAGTTACATGCAGGAACCGTTCGCCGCTGGTTGCCATCTGCGGGGCTTGTATGGCGCAGGGCCGCGCCAACTCTGCGTATCCGTGACCCACATAAAGATGAAAAGATGGCGGTAATCCACAAAGCGCTGGATGAATGCAGCGCAGAGCATCCGGTATTTTATGAAGATGAAGTGGATATCCACCTTAATCCTAAAATCGGTGCGGACTGGCAGTTGCGCGGACAGCAGAAACGGGTAGTGACGCCGGGGCAGAACGAAAAATACTATCTGGCCGGCGCACTGCACAGTGGCACGGGTAAAGTCAGCTACGTGGGCGGCAACAGCAAAAGTTCAGCGCTGTTTATCGCTCTGCTAAAGCACCTGAAAGCCACTTACCGGCGGGCGAAAACAATCACGCTGATCGTTGATAACTACATTATCCATAAAAGCCGCGAAACACAGCGCTGGTTGAAAGCAAATCCCAAGTTCAGGGTAATTTACCAGCCGGTTTACTCGCCGTGGGTGAATCATGTGGAACGGCTATGGCAGGCACTTCATGACACGATAACCCGTAATCATCAGTGCCGCTCAATGTGGCAGTTACTGAAAAAGGTCCGCCATTTTATGGAAACCGCCAGCCCATTCCCCGGAGGAAAACATGGTCAGGCAAAAGTGTAGCGGTATTAGGCGCAGCTATTTAGGTTCAAGGTCTTTTATTCTTGCTTCTAATGTTCTGACCTTTTTTAATAAGTCTCGCATAGCTGCGCTATGGTTTTTATTTAATGCAGTTGTAAGTGATTTAGAAAGGTAGTTAATCGTAATCTGGAACGCAGGGATGGCTTGATTTCCATTGCTCCAAATATTTGGTATAGTAAGTGCATTTAATTTTTGAAGTCTTGGTAAATAGTCTGTAAGTAATTCTGTATAACTCTCATCTATCTCACATTCTTTGTTTGCATCAATAATGTCAATGAGTTCTTGAGTTTGATTTATGAGTTCTTGTTTAGAAACACCTGGAAAACTCCAATTATTATGAGCAATATTTAGAGCTTGTGTGCTGGGTATTTTTGAGTCAAGTTCTTGTAAGGTTATTTCAAGCTCATTACGTATATTATTTATTATATCATTCATTTTTAATCCTGTAGATTGGCAAATGTGATTAGCAACAGAAGTAATGAAGAAATGGAATAGATAAATTAGAAACATTTTTGGCGGAGATCACAGGAGTCGTATTTGATACTTAACTCATTGATTTAAAATTGATATTTTGTGTTGGATAAATGAGTAACCCCCATAAGCACCCCCAAATGATTTTGCTTGTGGAGAGCAGAGGCATCCAGAGCTACTTTTTGGCCTGTAGTAAAGTGGCAATATCCTTTTCGCCTCCGGCTTCTGTTTAACGCCGAGTTGTTTGGTAAAACCGAACAACTGAAGTTTCGCATATTCAGTTTGCCAGCGTCTGGCGATGCTCTCCCTGCTGAACTTGTAAATTAGACTTACAGGTTACGTAGTAGCCTGTTGAGAGTTCTTGGCCGCAATGATTATGCCAGAAACCCATAATCTACTCAGGTTATCTTGCAGGTAGCGCTCCAGGAAAATGTTTTGCCACGATATCATTCATCCTCTCCACCAGATCAAGGCGTTTAAATGTGATATGTCCGCTGCCTTTCTGAAAATAACGAATGCTAAAGAAATCATCCTCGAAGACCTGTTGATGTGGATTATCGCGAACAAAATCCATGAACCGAATGGAGATATCGTGCCGGTTATCAGGGATGGTTTTACCATCCAGCAAATACAGCATACGTTCCAGATCGGCTAACTGATCGCGCCGCCAGCCCCAGTTCAGGCTGTAGCCCCATCGGTCATGCTTCACCAGATTGTTGACGATAATCTTCTTGCCAAAACAGCAAGGATTGTTGGTTTTGTAGTCCCAGCTTAGCCCTTTAAATACGTTGATAATTCCACGTTCGAAAACATCCTGTTTATTGTGGTGGAGTTGTTCAAAGGTGCTCAGGATGTTGGCTTCACTGATTGCCGGGAGATCACCCTCTTCGAGGTTCTTCGCCCACTGACTACGCGCCTCTGCGTCCATTAACGTCAGCATCCCGGACTTCAACATTAGATCGCGCCAGATGCTGCGATCGATATTGTGGGCGATCACCGGCATTGCCCTGTCTACAGGTTGTACCAGCCAACAGTCAAAGGAATGCCCTTGTCTCATTGCCCAGTGATCTGCCACGTCACCGCCAATGCTGGAGGTCAATCGGGAAATATCATCAAGCTGGCGGATTAGCGCCTCTATTTGTTTTAGCGCAGCATCACGTCCTGTGACGATACGTTCAATACTGGTCGAGCAAATTAGCTCATTATGATCGGTTAAAACTTCAGCTTCAGTTTGCATTATTTTTGTCCGTATAAAAGCAAACGCGCCTGCCGGGAATGGCAGGCGCATTATGCAATGAGTGAATAAGGAATAAAGATCGGGAATGTAAATCGGGAGGTTGTACGCAATATTCACCGTACTGCGTTGTTACGGCTTTGTCGCAACAGGCCAGTTGCCTGTCTTGCCCGTAAAATATCTACAGCCCGAAGATAAGGCGATTGTTCCTGCCAGCTAAATCCCTTCCTGTCGATACGCACCAGTTCGTATTTCTCCACCAGAAAATTCACAGCATCGGCCAGCATGATCCCGGCATCAATGTGTTCCTGAATAACGGTTTCATCACTAAATGGCGTGTCGTTCAGTGTCAGGCCATAGTGCTGCTCCAGCAGGCGTGTCAGTAGCATTTGCCACACCGCCACTGGCGACAGATATAGCTCAGCCGCCCGCGAAGTTGTTGCAGGTTGAGGTTTCATGTTTGCTCTCGTGAAATTAGTTAGCGTTGAGTGGAATAGACGACTACATATACGTAGGCGCAACTGCCAAGGGTATCGGCTTCGCAGGTGAAACCGTTGTGGTAAATGGTGATGCAGTGGGCATGACGGGGATTCAATTCACCAGTGGTCAGCATAGACTCGATCCGGCTGATAAAATGTGGAAATACCACATCCAGCTTAAGACATTCGTCGTCACTAAACTTACCGGTGATACTGGCCCGGTCAGCCAGATAGTGCAGCCGGTTACCCTCCTGCACCAGACGTGCTCCCATGCACGGCGTGATATCCCGCTGCAGGCCCCATGTGATGTTACTTCTCATCAGGCTTCTCCTTTATCGTCATTTCAGGGTAATACTCATCAGGCAGGCATAGGGCCCGTTGCGGTCCTGGCGGCGTTCGGCGTATACCGCCAGCACGCCGGGAATGTCAGGAACTACCTTACCGGTGTAATGACAGACGCTACCGTGCCACTGATATTTGCCGGTGCAGTAGCGAAAGATTCGGGACTCAGGATGCTGGCGGTATATCGTCATTGCCCGGCGTTTACTGATAATTTTCATGTCAATGCCTCACAGCAGACCGTGTTCTGCGAACGAATAGATTTGCCTGCCGCCGACAATCAGATGGTCAGGTACGCGGATATCCACCAGTTGAAGTACCTGAACCAGCCGCTGCGTGAGGGCTTTATCAGCCTGGCTGGGCGTCGTCTCGCCGGAAGGATGGTTATGCGCCAGTATCACCGCCGCCGCATTGAAATACAGAGCACGTTTGACTACTTCCCGGGGATGGACCTCGGTGCGGTTAATCGTGCCGCTAAAGAGCGTCTCATGGGCAATAAGCTGATTCTGGTTGTCCAGATACAACACCCGGAACTCTTCCCGCTCAAGTGCGGCCATATGCAGTCGTAACCATTCCCGAACGGCATGAGTGGAGGTGAAGGCTACCCCGGGCTCATGCAGATGCCGGTCCAGAATCCTGAGGGCACGCTGGATGAGACGCCGGTCCTGTGGCGTTATCTCGCCGGGCAAAAAGGAAAGCTGTTTCATTCGTTGTACCTCCGGTCAGTCGATGATGCGCAGAATGGCGTGAGCTTCAGGATGCTGCAGGGCATAGTCCCGCAGGCGATAATAGTGTGCGGTCATAGCGTCACATTCTGTACGACAGGCGTGATGGCTGTATTCAATAAGGCAGACAGCGATACCTGCAGCTTTTGCGCTCATTTCCGCACCATTGCCGTTCATGCCGTTGAGCAGATGCCATTTATCGTCACCGTCTGCATCAGGGGCCATAAACGCGCCGCCATTGCTGAGCGTGTAAAAGGACCAGATACCACCGCTGTACTCATCACAGAAGCGGTCCATCCAGGCGAAAATACGGGGTTCCAGCGATATCCACTGCGGGATAGCGCCAAAGTACAGCGGCCAGAAATCGAGACGCTGTTCGTCAGGTACGGGTGTTGCAGTAAGGTCAAATTGAGGTTCATTAGCGGACATCAATTCGCATTGCGTTTGTGTCGTCATGGATATTCTCCGTGAATAAAAACGCCAGCGACGATGGCTGGCGTATGGGAAGGACATACAGGGATGATGAATGGGTGTAGTCAGCAGGAGGATGCTCTGAGGATGCCTGACTTGCGGATATAGCGGTTAAGTCCTTCACCGGCATCCGTTTCAAAGCTCCATGCCCGCCAGACCATTCGACCTTCGGAGTCACAAACTACCAGGCGAAAGTGACTGCACTGGTCATCTTCTATAGCGACGTTTTGATACCGGCTGGTAATAGCGTCGGCCTGCTGTCGGGTGAAAGGGTCCGACGGCAGTAATTGAGATTCAGGCATTCGGTGCACCTTAAAAGCAAAAACCCCTGACGCAGATGCGTCAGGGGTTTTGAGAGAGTGTTGTTATGCGGATTCAGTCAGAACCCCGTCTGTACCTTATACAGGCGCAAAGTTTTGCTGCCCCGGACAATCTTCACATACAGGGCATTATCTTTTGTGCCACGCACAAATCCGGCCTTTACATCTCCCTTGCAGTCACCACCGTCATAAGAGATGTTAAGTCCAGTGTTAAATACCAGGTCAATAACCCCGAAGCTTAAATCTTCACAGGCTGGACCAGGCAGGTCCTGAATCAGGGCAAACTTACGGTCATCGCTGACATCGGTCAACGAGCAGATGGTAGTGTTGATGTCGTTCCCCTGGCACCAGTATTCCTGGCCGGGGTTGTCTTTGTCCATCAGACTTTCCGGAAGCTGCGCGGCACTGGCACTGAAGGCAGTAAGTGAGAGAATGAAAGCAGGGATAACAGCGATTATTATTTTTAGCATGATCTTCCTAATAAATGGGAACTGGATTGCGCCAGATATGCATGTAAACCATCTGGCGTGGTTTAAAACATCTGTAATCAGATCCTCAACAGTTACCGGTTCGGCGGCAGAGTTCAGCCATACTCTGCTTTGCCACCCATTGCTGCAGCTCCCTGTCTTTTTGAGAACGCTTAGCCTCCAGCGCGGCCTGTTGTTTGGGATTGACGCAGTTATCAGGCACGACCATCAGGGTGTTTGGTTTAAATTTTATCCGGGCTACTCGCACTGTCTCTGCCGGGTCATCAGTTCCACTCGCTCGCTGCTGTGCCTCGTCAAGCAATGCCGCCTGCGTATCAATCAGAACGAAACCACATGCCTTTCCCTCACCCTGGTAGACAGATGTCAAATCTGAGGAAGAACCACTGGCTGTTTTAAGCGACAGTTTGCGTACCGTTTTAGTATTTTTATCGGCTATAAAATAACCTCCATTGTATCCCTGACGTAGCAGGAATTGCCGAGTCCAGGGATAATTATCGATCACTCTGGCACCATACAGCGCATTGCTAAGGGTATGGTTGTCCAGACCATCAGCTGATTTCCAGCCGTCTGCCTGCATGTATTGCCAGGCCTTAACAGTACCCACAACATTTTCAGCGGCTACTGGCAAAATTGTTCCGACGCACAGACTGAGCGCCAGTGTGGTTGCAGTGAGTAATTTCATCTTTGCTCCTTATAGGGTGAAAAACCGTCGTCGCCGACAACGAGAAGTGAATGGAAAGTTTGAAAGTGAGGTAAAACCCGAAGAAAATCGGGATGTGACAACAGATTACGTACCTGTGTATCCGGGACAAAAAGCGCAGGATTGAATGTCACCGTGTGAATATCACCCAGTGTGAAAACCGATATATGTCCTTCATGTTCACCGGTCAGGTACCAGCAGCCGTCGCTGCACACCAGTCGATAGGGGGCCAGACCTGTGCAACGATGACCTTCTGCCAGTAGCGTAACCCGACGGTGTTCAGTGATGGCGCGGATAAGTCGCGTAAAAACTTCAGTCCGTGCCTGTGTTCTGGAGTTGGTGCTGTGCCAGATAAGGCAGGGAGACTCGCTGGCACTCAATAGTGAGTTGATCAGTTGGTTGTCAATATCCGGAAAAAGAGCCTCCACACCGGACTGACGGACAAAGGTCTGCACCGTCAGCTCCCTCTGACGGCTGCCGGACAGTAGACGACATTGCCCGTTACGGAACTCCAGGTCGAGATAGGCCAGACGCTCGCGAAAATCCCGACGCAATGTGCGCACTGACACGCCAAATTCGACGGCCAGTGTCTGTATGGCCAGCGTTTCCCCCGCCACAAGACGGCTGATAATCAGCGACAGGCGAACCGCAAGGCGCTCATGGCGGCGCTCAGACTGAGACATGAGAGGCGTTCCCCACTCTGTTAATGGACTGAAAATTAAGTGATTAGTGTAACGAGAGGGCCGGACAGGATACGGACAGCTGAAGCGGTATTTTTTCTGCAGGATGAATGCAATCAGAATGCGGCTTCATAGTCTTTTGAGGAAAAGCTGCCTGGAAATTAATCAGCAAACGGACAGGAGGTGTCCGCATACTGCCGGAGTTAACATCTGTTTGCCTCAAATCCGGAGAGCATCGCTTCCGCCATCACCCACAGTGCACGGTTAAGCTTCACATCACCGTCAATACCGCGCACCGAACGGGTATGCGTTCCTCCGCCTTTCGCACTCCTTCCACTGAGCCCGCCCTTAATCAGGTTCTCCTGAATACGTTGGTATGTGGTCCACAGATCATTGCTCTCATCCTGCCAGCGGCGTGGGGAGAGTATCTGAGGTGCTGTCACCGGCTGGTGGTCCTCACCGAAACGGTACGTCAGTGCAGCCTGTGCCAGAGCCTGTTGTGCAGGTGGCGGCAAAATCAGCGACTGCATGGCATCCCGTTTCTCTTCCACACGGTCAAAAATCCCCAGCACTTCATACGCCCCCTCTATCACCTGAGTCACCACATCTCCTTTGTGCGGCACCCGCACCTCGCCAAACGACTCACCGCAGACGAGTCCGTTCTGGCATACGGCACGGAATAATCCCGGCAACATCTGATACGAGCTGGAGCCATCATGAGAGTTGAGCAGAATAATTTCCGGGACCTGTTTGCCGGTAATTTGCCCCTCCCTACGCAGGCGCAGCATGTGCTTTGTATGCTCGCGACGCCCAGGGTCACGAACACGGGTCTGGCAGGCAAAGAAAGGCTGAAAGCCCTCACGCTGCAGATTTTCAAGAACGGTAATGGTTGGTATCCAGGTATACCGAGCGCTGCGTGACGCATGCTTCTCCTCACTGAAAACGCTGGGTACCACACGAAACAGCTCTTCGCGGGTTAACGGACGGTCACGACGAATAAGGTTTGCTGCGCCAAAGCGCGAAGCCAGACGGGTCATAAGAGACTCCTCATGATGGAAAAAGAAAGACAAAAAAGCCCTGACGCACAATCGCGACACGGCTCAGAGAACAACGATGTAAGGGGCTAAATATTCAGAAGAAGAAATTCCAGACGGCACGGGCGACAGATACCACGGTGTCGCGTGCAACCTGAATGATTGCCCGTATTGGGGGCGGTATCAGTGGCATGGAACTTATTGTGTCCAGTACCGAGCCTACCGTTTCACCAAAATCATCACGGGCTTTTTTATTAACGGTATCGGTACGAAGCGGCGTACTGAGATGTACCGCCACCGGGCTACTAGCCTCACGCGGAAGGCAACGAATCATCCGTTCAGCCATCACCCGCAGCCCCCACTGCAAACGTACCGATACCGCACAGACAGGGTTTACCGGCTGGAACAGTTCATGTAACAGGCAGATTTTGCGGCTGATATTCTGTTTCTGCTCTGTAGACAGCTTTTCACCACCGCTGGTGGGTTCGGCCTTATCCGACTGACTGATAACAAACAACACCTTATGCCGGTATGCCTCACCAATCACCTCCCGGTAAAAATGTTCATCCACTGCCAGCGCCCGGTCATCGGCCTTAATCAACCACAGCACCAGGTCCAGCCGGGGAAGCTGTTCGCTGTAAAGCGCAGCATATTCTTCATCGTGCCTTTCACTTTCACCGACACCGGGCAGATCCACGATGGTCATAAAGTGCTCACCCACCTGAAAACGGAAGCGTAGCGGTTTACGGGTACAGGCTGCAACATCACTGACCGGCGAAACGTTCCCGGCAAAAAGCGCATTACACAGGCTGGATTTTCCGGCTCCGGTCTTACCCATAATGCCGATCACTGGCTCATAATCCGCAAGCCTGCTAATATTCGAAAGTATTTGTTTTCTAATAAAATCAGGAAGAACAGCCACAGACTGCGTGATATCTTGCAAACCTTCATGTATCTTCATCAAATAACCTCAGACAAATAAAAGAAACTCGCCTTAATGTCTATAATTCAGGCGAGCTTTCGGGGATGATCATTGTGATAATATCTGTCTGAAATATTTTTAAATGCTTCTGATATTCTTCGGAAGTTTTAAATATGCAGAATTAATGCATAACTCTAACATCTCTTGCCGGGTCATTTCACTGGCTTGTGATAAATCAGACAATTTTTTTTGTAATTCAGGCGTCAAAATGGCAAGAACCGTATTCTTGACTTTGTCTTTTTTATTTTTCCCAGATAATTTGAAATTCCTCTGAGCATATGCATTCTTTATCTTTTTACTAAAATTAATAATGGTTTCATCAAGTAAAACAGTGGAAGTACACCATATATCAAATGCTGCATTGACAGCCAGATAAACGTCATGTGGGTTATCCATTATGGGCGTAATGTATTCACCAATCATTTTTCTTTCACTAAGATAATTCCATGCCCACAGACAATCATCTTTTTTCTTGGGCGACAGAAATGATAGTGCGTTTTTTTTACAAGTAATCTGTCTGTAAGAATTTCTCATTTCATTTAAAAATCTACGTTTGCCTTGAGGGTTAATCCATCGATCAAAAAAATTCACAATATTAAAGAATCGTGCCCTGCTATTTCCAGGGAGGGGATCACAGCCCAAAAAAATATAAGGAGTTACGCCTGGTTTCTTAATAGGTGGTGAAAAAAAGAGCGCAGGCATTGTGTAAATGTTACACCACATCCAGTAACAAGCCCGGTCACTGTCCTCAATCCAAGAGAAATCACTGAATTTATATACATTTTCTAATGCGGAACTAACTATGTTATCCAGTAATAATTTTGTTTGTTCAACATCAATGTCGGTATTAATTTCGGGTATTTCTTTATGTAGAAACCTTATCCAATTGTCCACCCCTGATTTCATTAAATGGCTCGTGAATGTAATGGACTGGCTTTTCAACGCCTGACTGATGTAGCCGCATAAGCGACTATCGTAATCTGAATCTGAGCTAAATCGTCCTTTCATCGTACCTTCTACACACTCATCATTGAAGTAATTAAAGGATAATAAAACAGTAACCAAATGATAATCAATAGGTAATAAAATGGTAATGAAAAAATCCAGGAAAGGCTTGTCCGTAGCTGTTAAAAAATCCTATCACATGCTTACAGTTTAAGAAATTGATGAATCATGTACCCTGCATCATCGTCTGCACATACCAGTGGCTATCTACACCCAATCGATTTAGAGTTACAGGACGATGACCAGCCCGCGAGTCCCCAGGAGCATAGATAACTATGTGACTGGAGCGGGTGGGCGCAACCAACGCACCTGTATAGTTATTATCGGAATGGTCCAGTAGGTTACCTCTTATTATACAAGGGAGAATAGAGTACGGAGGATGATAAAAAGTCTTAATAGCCAAGAGTAAGTTCATAAAATTAATAATTAAGGTTAATTGGTATTATAGAGAGTAGATCCCAATTGATAGACATCTAACATCCCAACCTCGGGATGATACATATCCGTCATAAGTGATTGAACCCTGCTTGACAGAAAAAACAGATGCACTAGTTCCTTTGAATTCATCCAAAGGAACAGAGCAATGCAAAGACATTACCCACATTTAAAGAAAATCATCCCTAACGACTTCCTGCTGAATTTGATTAATCACCATCTCAATCAGATCCTGGCATGTCACGCCAAGATACTGGCGTTTCGAATGGATTTTGATTATCAGCGTGGTACGAATCGATTCATTCGTAACTCCTCGATAGAAATACAAGATGACCTCAGAGAGCTTACTCAGGCAATGATCAGCCTTCCTGGCGTTATCGGTAGCTTCTGGGTACTGGAATGGACATCAGAAGGGGCAGTTCATGCCCATGCTATTTTTTATCTTAATGGCCGGGAACATCAGAAATCATTCCCATTCATTTCACAGGCAGGAGAACTGTGGCATCAAATTACTTATGGCGAGGGAAAATACCAGCGATGCAAACCAAAGGAATATCATCAGGACAACATTAACAATGTTGTTGAATATCACAATAACGAAGCCATAAACAGTCTCAGACGTATAGCCAGTTATCTAACAAAAGAAGACCAAAAATATGGTTATCTAATTTGGGGATGTAATGAGGTTCCCTCGCCTGCAAGGCAGGGTAGACCAAGAAAGTTTTGTTAGTTTTTAACAGCAGCACCGGTTGCTATGCCGGAGCGGGCAGCAGAATAACCCCGACTTCGGTTTCCATTTAGCTACCGGAGAATCAAATCATGACAGTTAAACCAACCCTACTTGAAGATCGCTTTGTTGATATGGCTTTTATCACACGTCTGACCGGGTTAACCGATAAGTGGTTTTACAAGCTCATCAAAGACGGTGAGTTTCCTAAACCGATCAAACTTGGGCGAAGCTCACGATGGCTACAGAGTGAGGTGGAAGCCTGGCTTCAGGAACGTATTAACCAGTCCCGTATGTAATTCACCCTACCCGCGTTAACTAAACCGACAGCATAAAAATGATTATCCGGTTGCTCCGGAGGTTTTCTGCTGTCTGCAATTTAAGCCAGAAGAAATATGGACCATGAAAGATTACAAACCTCGTTACAAAGAGCTTTATAAGTATTACCAGGTCTGGTTGACCGATTTTACGAAGCTGACGGTAAGATCGGGTATGTGCCACCAGAATATCTACCACCATCATACCCTGACGGTTGGCAGCCTTAAGTTTCCGGGAGAGGAAGAGGTTATTGCTATTGTCCCCCAGTGCCTGCACCGGATTATTTATGGCAGAGCAGCAGCATCGCTGGCGGTCAATGATGATCTGAGCGTCAGCTTATTTACCCAGGAACATCTGCTGGCTCACCATCCCATGCTGGAAGGTATTCTGCTGTCTGAGTGCGTGCGTTTAAAACAGCGTCCTCTGGCAAACAGGCTCATCAGTTTGTTCCGCCAGTTCAGCGGTAGCGAGCTGCGTCTGAAGCTGGTCTGGCTGTGCTGGTACGATTTGATGCTTGGTAATTGCCTTGATGACTGGACCGACAATCTCAGGTTCAAAAAAGACAAAGAGATGGATAGCTGGGTCAATGACCGACAGGCAGAAAACCCTGTACTGACCAGTCTGATGGACGAGTACGTCTGCTTTGCATGGCGGACGACTGCCGAACCACTGAATCAGGTCTGATGCCTTGCCCTGCAAGGGTTCTGAAGGCAATAGTGAGTGTGAATATTAATATCGGTTATTAGTATTATTAATAGGCATTCCTTCTTAATCCTTCACCCTGATTAATCCCACCATTACCAAATCTTTCAAAAGCCCTGTCAGTAACTGCGTCATGCCTTCCCCTACGGAGGCTTCCTCACATCTGCTGATCTTTGTCAGCACGAAGGAATCTGTTCTATGCAAAATAAACCGCAATGGGAGCCAGACTGGTATCTGGAATCTCTCCTTAACATCCATATTTGCGAAATGGTTGATCGCTATGCCTGCCTGCGGGCACTCCGAGTCGACTTGTTCTATCAGCATCACACCGCTAAGTACTACCTGCAAAGTCACCATCATCTTGAGAGGGATCTCCGGTTACTCATGGATCACATGATGCAAATAGGCGCAGTCGTGGGTTATTTCTGGGTTATCGAATGGACAGAAGACCATCACTACCATGCGCACGTAGTCTTCTGGGTAGATGGCAACCGTAGTCGGAATGTTTATCCCTGGGCTGAGAAAGCCCGTGAGTTCTGGACGTTAATTACCGAAGGTGAAGGGGGCTTACATCGCAGTGAATACAAAAAACATTACAGAGCCAATATCAATATCCCGGTGCGTTACAGCGAACCAGACAGTATCGACAACATCCGACAGGTGTTGGCGTATATGACCAAAATTCAGCAGAAACATGGCCTGCTGCTGTTCGGCTGCAACGATGTCCCTGAACGACCAGCAACCGGGCGACCACGCAAGACTGACTTCTGAGTAAGGCAGTTTTTTACGCCAGCAATTCATAGTGTGACTACCACACCGTTATTTACCTCGCAACACCTTTAAACCTTCCAACCGCATGGCTTCTGTCTGCCCTTCAGGGACGGCTTATGCCTGCGTGTTGGCTGGCTGGATCTAGAATATGTTTGCCAAATCCTTTCTCGCTCTCGAAGGTAACGGTGGTCTGAGCGATGCCCTTACAGCCCCTTATGATCGCTACACCTGCAAGTGTGCAGCAATATCCGTGGTAATTTATATTGCGCCTCTGAAGCGGAAAAATCACGCTGGTCGATAGCAAAGGCAAAATGTGTTTTGTCATAAGGCCATATGTTCCAATTTCGCGTATCATAACGGAGTTTTTAAACCCTGACCGTGGAGCCATTATGACCGCCAAAGAATATCTGGGTGACATCATTGGTGGCAGCCTGATGTTGCGTGAGAGCAGAGTCATCGCGGAGCTGCTGATATCCTCACCAAATGATGATCAATGGCTTAATGCTATTGTAAATGACAATGTGCTGCAGAAGACCTCAGTGCACAGTGTTAAACGCATGGCTTCAACCCTGCGTAAAAGAATTCAACCGATGGGTGAGGCATTCTGGACTGAGCTACTAAAGGCCCCTGATGATGCAGCCAGACAAATGTTGCTAATGGCGACAATGTGCCAATCCCCAGTGCTGACCGATTTCATGGCAACGACACTGTCTGATGCCCGACAGATGTTTCGTGAATCATTGCGCAGCGAAGACTGGCAGGAATTTATTCTATCCCGCCAGCGTGCCATTGTCGGCTTGGATCAATATTCCGAAAGCTCAATCCAGAAAATGGGCAACAATGTATTTAAAATCCTCGCAGATAGCGGGTATCTGGAATCAGGCCGCAGTAAAAAGCTGAAAAATGTCTTCCTACTACCCCAGATAAGAGAGTGGGCAAACAGTCTCGACTGCCAAAAAGTCTACGATGTGATGGAGTCAGTCAGATGAGAGCGAAACTGGACAGTAAGCCGCAATTGTCAGCTCGTCTGGAACAAATCGAAGACCGGCTTAAAAGTGAAGGCTTCCTGAAGAACCAAGAGCTCGGTGGTGAGATCGGTTTTTATATCTTTGATTACCCACCTCAATTTGAACTTACCGTACGGGAATATCTGAGATTGACTCTGCCTCGCCTAGCTCGGCAGGGGCTGAATTTCGCTCATCTCAATCTGTTCGAAGAGGTACTGGCAATTTTGCAAGAGCGTAAATTGTTAGATAAAGCTTTTGATCTGGAACGCAAAAAAGGTACCGATGAGCTAGCCAAAGCACTTAAAGGACCTCTTGAACAAGGTCGAATTGCTAAGCATCTGATAGATAAAGTGCTTCCGGCCTCGCCTCAATTTGTATTGTTATCAGGTCTTGGCCAATGCTGGCCATTGCTACGTGGTCATAGTTTGCTTAATGCATTACATGCCCATATGGGGGCGATACCATTGGTATTGTTTTATCCGGGCAGTTACAACGGCCTCGAACTTTATCCTTTTGATCTGGACAGCGCAGAAGTGGCAACAGCCAACTACTACCGAGCTTTCCAACTGGTGCCTCACGCATCTAAGTACTGAAATTTAAACTGCTGCCGAAGCTTGTTTTTTGAGAGAATTCAAACCACTAACTTGGCCGCGAAAGAGTCATCACGTTATAGCGAGCAGAAGCGTCTCGCTGTATGATAGAGACGGAATTTTTAATGCAGATAAGAGAGCTGTTTACCAAACAACTGGATCGCCCAATCAATGGTGTGGTGAAAGCCGAGCAGCTGGATGAGCAAATCATCTGGACTGAGCTTGACGAGTATGTGGTGACCCGTGAACTTGACCGCCACCTTCGTCACTTTTTTGAGACCTACCTGCCTGGTGTCAGCCATCCAGATGATCCTAGTGTGGCGGGTAAAATTGGGATTTGGGTATCGGGTTATTTCGGTTCCGGTAAATCTCACTTTATAAAGATCCTCTCTTACCTGCTCGGTAACAAGAAAGCTGTTAACAATGGCCAAACAAAAGCTGCCATCGAGTTTTTCAAAGAGAAAATCAGCGATCCCCTTCTTTACGGTGATATCCACGCTGCAGTTAACCGCAATACTGAAGTAATTCTCTTTAATATCGACAGCCGCGCAGATACTGAAGACAAAGAAGATGCCATTCTCAAAGTTTTCTTGCGCGTCTTCAATGAGCGCCTGGGATATTGCGCTGACCATCCTCATATCGCACATCTGGAACGTGAGTTAGATTCCCGTGGCCAATACGAGCCATTCAAAGCAAAATTTGCTGAACTCACGGGCTCAAGCTGGGAAGAACAGCGTGATGCCTATGGTTTCTGTCGTGATGAAATGGCAAAAGCCTGGGCCTATGCTACCGGCCAGTCAGATGCCTCATCGGTGCAGAGTATGGAAAATCTCGAATCCATGTTTACTCTCGACATTGCCAACTTCTGTAAATGGGTGCGGGAGTATCTCGATCGTAGCGATCCATCTGGTGACAGTAAACGCATGGTCTTTCTGGTAGATGAGGTCGGACAGTTTATCGGCAACAACACCCAGATGATGCTCAAACTGCAGACGATAACAGAAAATATCGGTACCGCTTGTGGAGGCAGAGCTTGGGTAATCGTCACTTCACAAGAAGATATCGATGCCGTACTAGGAGATCTTAGCGCTAAAAAAGGCCAGGACTTCTCCAAGATCCAAGGGCGTTTTCACACAAGGATTTCCCTCTCCTCGTCCAATACCAATGAGGTAATACAGAAACGTCTGCTCGAAAAAAGTGAAGACGCTAAAAACTGCCTGGCAGAATTGTTCAGTCAAAAAGGCGACATTCTTCGCAACCAGTTGACCTTTGATACCAGCACTACAGCTGAGCTTGCTAACTACAGTGATAATGTTGAGTTTGTTGATCACTACCCTTTCATTCCCTATCAGTATCTGCTGGTACAAAAGGTCTTCGAAGCAATCCGCAAAGTGGGGGCTACCGGTAAACATCTCTCCCGTGGTGAACGTTCTCTGCTGGATGCATTCCAGAATGCCGCACGCCAGCAGATGAACAAAGATATCGGTGTATTGGTGCCTTTCCATGCCTTTTATCCGGCAATCGAATCTTTCCTCGATACCAACGTTAAACGCATCTTCGAACAAGCGGCTGAGAAAGCAAGCCTCGATCCTTACGACATTAATATTCTTAAATCGCTGTTTTTAATCCGCTATGTCGATCTGATCAAATCCACCATTGATAATCTGGTCACACTCTCTATTGAAGAAATAGATACCGATAAAGTGGCACTGAAAAGCCGAATCGAAGCCAGTCTACAGCGTCTTGAAAACCAGCTATTGATTGTCAGAAATGGCGATGAATACGTATTCCTGACTAACGAAGAAAAAGAAGTCGAGCAGGAGATCAAACACACTCAGGTTGAAGCAACTGAAGAGAACCGGCAACTGGCCCGGTTGGTGTTTGAAGAGGTAATGGGCAATCGCCGTCAGTATCGCTATCCGGTAAACAAGCAGGATTACCCTCTGACTCGCTTTTGTAACGGTCACTCTATAGACGGCAGCCAACAAACAGATCTGGTGCTCAAAGTCATTTCCCCACTGGATGCCAATTTTGACAGTTATAACGAACAATCCTACAAGGCACTGAGCCAAGAAGGGAATGGTTGTATTCTGGTACGCCTGTCGAGTGAGAAGCGGATCTGGGCTGAATTTGATACTTGGTTGAAAACCGAGAAGTTCCTGGCAGGGATACGAGGTAAACGACCTGAGCAAGAGAAATTGCTGGCAGAAAAAGCACTCGAAAACACCCAGCGTCGCAGCCGTCTGAAATTACTATTCGATGATCTGGTGAAACAAGCACAGATATTCGCACTAGGTAATGAGCTGCAAAGTAAATCGGCTAGTGTCAGCAATATGCTTGATGAAGCTTGTGCCTACGTAATCGAAAACTCATTCCAAAAGCTCTCTTTACTACAAAGCTGTGGTAACAACCCGGTGCAAGAGCTGAAGTCGGTGATCATGGCCGATGACATGGCACAGCTAAATATAAATCTCGGTGAACAAGACCCCAATGCTGCTGCAAAAAAGGAGATTGAACTCTTTTTAAATGTCGCAGATGAAAAAAATCAGCCGGTCTACCTTAAAGAATTGTTAGAGCGATTCAGTGCTCGTCCCTTCGGCTGGAACCGTGACGAAGTAATGCTACAGGTGACTCATCTGGTCTTGCTTGGTAAGGCTGCGCTATCTACACCGAATGGTGATTTGCCCCTCAAACGCAGCTACGAACATTTTACCTCGGTACGTAGCCACAGCACACTGCGTATTCGTCGAGTACGTCAGCATACAGAACAGCAAGTAGCTAAAGCGGCTAAACTGGCGAAAGATATTTTTAATAAACCCTTCGAGAGCAGCGAAAAAGAGCTGGCGAATAAGCTTCTTGACGTACTAGGCGAGTGGCAGCGATTAATTAAAGAATTTGATTTTAAAGCTAAAGATGGGAATTGCCCTGGCAAAAGCACCCTGCTTACCGGCAGTCGATTGATCGCCAGCCTGCTTGAGCTGGGCAACAACAGTTATGCCCTAATCGATGGACTCTGCCAGCAGAGCAACGAATGGCAGGATTTTGCCGAAGATTTTGAAGAAGTCGAGGAGTTTTTCACTCGTCAGTTTGATATCTGGCAACAGTTGCGTCGAGCCCTCAACGATCAATTCAAATCCAATCGCCATGCACTGGAGCAAAACCCAGAAGCGGCTAAAGCATTATCTGCACTGCAGGCTATCTACGATGATAAATCCCCGTATAGCAAACTGCGCCAGGTGGGATCGTTAATTGATCAACTCATCGCCATTAACCTGCAACTGGTAGAACAGAAACGTGCCGCGGCTTTGGAAGCGATCAATGCAACCCAGCAAGGTGTTGCACCGCTGGTTACTGACTTACCAGCTGAGTTACAAAACCAGGCAATGCGTCCCTTTAATCTGTTAAAAGAACGGGTCAGTAACAGCTTATCCTTACATGAGATTGTTAGCCTGCAACAAGAGGCTGATGATGAAGAAGATAAGGTCTTAGAACTGATCAACCGCTACAGCGCCGAACTTCAAGCTCGTCTGGAAGCGGAGCAAGCCGCAGCACGGAAAAAAGCGGCTGAACCGCCTAATAGCGATGCGGGTACTTTGCGAGAACCGGATCCATCAGGCTCGCCAACTACTATTGCGAATAACTCTGCTGCGACAGTGGTTAGCCACAAACCAATACCTAAACCTATCGAACTGGTTTCACCCGCAGAATTACTCGGTGCCAGCCATATCTTTATAGAAACGGAGCAGGATATCGACACCTATCTCGCGACACTTCGCAGCCGTTTACAACAGGCAATAGGTCAGGGTAAAAGAGTGCGGATCAAATAGTGTTGCGCCCAAAAGCAAGGATGTAAAACGCTCGGCCCCTTTTCTCATCAAAAGGGGCGTAAAGAGTGCTTCGAACACAACCATACGGGAAGAGATAAAACATGTACCAAACCGGTGGCACCATCGAAACGCTGCTGAACAAAGTTGAACAGCATGAATATATTTTGCCTGCAATCCAGAGAGAATTTGTCTGGCGGCCAGATCAAATCTGCCAGCTGTTTGACTCTCTACTACAAGGCTACCCGTTTGGTACCTTCCTGTTTTGGAAAATTAAAACTGAGAATCTGCGTCAGTATCAATTTTATGATTTTATGCGTGACTACCACCAGCGTGATCAAGTCCACTGTAAAAAACTAGATATCATCGGTGAAAATGATCGCATCGCGGTTCTAGATGGCCAGCAGCGAATGACAGCACTAAACATCGGGTTACGCGGTTCCTATAGTTGGAAAACTCAGGGTAAATGGTGGTCCAGTGCAGACGCCTTTATCGAACGTCGCCTCTATCTCAATCTTTTTGAATGCACAGACCCTGACAGCGGAACTCGTTATGAGTTCGAGTTCTTGAATGAGGATGAGGCAAGCCACAACGATGAACAACACCATTGGTTTTTAGTCTCCCGTATTCTCGGTATGAATGCCTATGACGTAATGATGTCAGTCATGGAAATGAAAATGCCAGATGAACGCAAACCAGCAGCAGGTAAAGTGATTTCCCGTTTTCATGACATCATTCACAATAAACCTTTGATCAGTTACTACCTGGAAGAAGGTCAGGAGCTATCCAAGGTTCTCAATATCTTTATCCGTATGAATAGTGGCGGAACAACACTCTCCTATTCAGATCTACTGCTCTCCATCGCCGTAACGCAATGGAGCACGCTGGATGCGCGTGATGAGATTCACAAGCTAGTAGATGAAATGAACCAAATAGGTAATGGTTTTTCCTTTAGCAAGGACCTGGTGCTCAAAGCAGGTCTGATGCTGAGTGATATCGGCAGCGTTGGGTTTAAAGTCGAGAACTTTAGCAAAGAGAACATGCGCAAGCTGGAAGATAATTGGGAATGCATCCGTAAAGCTTTACTTCTTGCAGTCAATTTACTCAGCAGTTTCGGCTTCAACAGTTACAATCTGGGAGCAGACAGTGCCCTACTCCCCATAGCCTATTACCTCTACCATCGAGATCTGGATAACCGCTACCTATCCCGTAGCGAGTATGCTGCTGATAGGCAGGGGATCAGAGGTTGGCTAATTCGCTCTATCCTTAAACAATCCGGTATTTGGGGAAGTGGTCTTGATACGCTTCTGGCTAGCTTGCGAAGCAAGATCAAGGAACATGGTCAGCAAGAGTTTCCTTTGATAGAAATATCGATTGCAATGACAGAACGTGGCAAGAGCTTACGCTTTGATGAAGAAGAGCTACAGTCGTTGGTTGAACTCGACTATGGTAACCGTCGAACTTTTGCCTTGCTATCTCTGCTCTTTCCGGGACATGACTTCTCCCATCACTTCCATGTTGATCACATATTCCCTAGAGCCCGCTTTACCAAAAGCCAACTGAAAAAGATAGGGATGACCGATGAAACACAGATTGAAGAGTGGATGATCATGGCTAACCGGCTACCTAACCTACAGTTGTTAGAAGGGGGCCAGAACAATGAAAAACGTGAGAAGTTACCGCATGAATGGTACGAAGTGATGTGGCCGGAGCCAGCTGCCCGTGCCAATCATCTTCACTTACAGGCAATCGACTCACTTCCAGAGACTTTGGCTGGATTTGAGGCGTTCTATCATAAGCGTCGTGAAATATTATTGGCGCGTTTACGTCACCTTCTTAGTGAACCTCTTACGGCATAATTTCTTTTTCAGGTGAGTTACAACTCATCCAACATTGTATTCTGAATGGTGGGATACCGCCCGGATAAACTAATTTGTGAGCCTTAATGAACACTGCCAATTTAAAAAAAATAGCCCCTCGGGCTCGTACAGCATTTATCACAGCGATCAAAGCACGCGCTGCTGAATTTGGAATCACTGCCAAGGGCCATATTGAGCCGGTAATTAGCGGTGAAGTTTTGCAAGTTGCTGGATTTACCCATCCAGCCAGTTGTGCCTCTGCCCTTAAGCGCCTGCAACAACAGCTTGCAAACGATAGCTATGAGACTTTAATAGAGCATGTCGCATACACTTGGTTTAACCGCTTCTGTGCCATCCGCTTTATGGAGCTGAAAAGCGAAGAGGGATATTTAGAACACGGTGTACGTCTGCTATCACACCCTTCTCAGCCACAGGGTTTTGAAGTGTTGGATCGCGCCCCTGAGGTGATCGATTCCCTGATAACAGAAGGTGTGGCTTTGGATAAGCCCGCTCTGTTGGACTTGTTACTGGCAGGTAATGAGCAGGAGACTCTCTTCCGTGAGCTACTTCTCGGCCAATGTCACCGACTGCATCAGGCAATGCCATTTTTGTTTGAAGCCATTGATGATGAAACAGAACTCCTGTTGCCTACAGGCCTTACCCGCACTGATGCCTTCTGGCGCGAACTGGTAGATGAGATCCCAGAACTTGACTGGCAGCAAGTAGAGGTTATCGGCTGGCTTTACCAATTTTACATTAGTGAGAAAAAAGAGCAGGTCATTGGTAAGGTGGTCAAATCCGCAGATATTCCTGCCGCTACTCAGCTGTTCACGCCTAACTGGATAG
The DNA here is from genome assembly GCF_014103115.1 of Enterobacter sp. RHBSTW-00901. Lineage (NCBI taxonomy): Bacteria > Pseudomonadati > Pseudomonadota > Gammaproteobacteria > Enterobacterales > Enterobacteriaceae > Enterobacter > Enterobacter sp. RHBSTW-00901. The sequence continues at coordinate 2,783,183 of NZ_JABXPB010000001.1, read as the reverse complement.
TACAATATCTGGTGCAAAACTCGGTGGGACGTTACTGGCTGCAAACCTATCCTGAGTCCACACTCAAAAGCACGATGCCCTACTATATCGACCAAGGCGAGCAGGCTTCCGAGGTAGTGGCACAACTGGCTGAACTTACAACCGCCAGCATCGAACCTGAATCAATACGCGTACTCGATCCAGCCTGTGGGTCCGGCCATATTCTGGTGGAAGCCTATAATGTGCTCTATCGAATTTATGAAGAACGCGGTTATCGGAGCCGCGAGATCCCAGTGCTAATACTTAAGAATAACCTCTTTGGACTCGATATCGACGACCGCGCTGCACAGCTGGCGGGTTTTGCTTTGCTAATGCGTGCCCGTCAGGATGATCGTCGTCTGTTTTCTCGTAACAATGGTTGTGATATAGACCTGAATATTTACGCCCTACAGGAAAGTCGACACCTCAACATTCAGAAACTTTGGCAAGCACTTAATCTCAATGCTGATGCGCAGCATGGCCAGACTCAAGATCTACTTACAGTAGCCCAAGCTACAGATGACCCCCGTCTGACGCTTCTAAAAGACCTGCATCAGCGTTTTCTTAATGCCAAAACACTGGGTTCCTTAATTAGTATATCTACTGAACAAGCCTCAGCTATTGAGGAGCTCTATTCCACGATTCAGGAACTCAGCAAAAATGGCGATAATATGCAACGACCTGAATCTAAAAAACTATTACCGCTGCTAGCACAAGCTCGCCTACTAGCTAAACGCTATGATGCGGTGATTGCAAATCCACCGTACATGGGCAGTAAGGGGATGAATGCGGATCTGAAAGAGTTCGCTAAGAAGCAGTTCCCTAATAGCAAGTCAGACCTGTTTGCCATTTTTATCGAACGAAATCTGGATTTAACCAAAGAGTCAGGTGTGGTAGCGATGATCACCATGCAAAGCTGGATGTTCCTTTCTTCATACGAGTCATTGCGTACCCGAATTTTGAATCAACACACTATCCTGAGTATGACCCATCTTGGGGCAAGAGGATTTGATAGTATTGGTGGAGAAGTCGTCTCAACTACTGCATTCGTATTAGGAAATTTTCACCTTTCAAGCTATCAGGGCACTTATCTCCGTTTAGTGGATGGAAACTCTGAAGCAGAAAAAGCAGCCATGTTTAAAGCAGCTATTGCTTAAAGAAATAGGGCTTAAGCAGATAATGTCAAACTCTAACCTCCACAAATTGACTCGCGCCGAGTTAGCCGACATCTATGAAAAATTGGTGCTCTATTACGAGCAGCACCAGGGGCTAACATCTGAACTGTTATCAACCCAGGTTAAAGGATATCGCAAGTTAAAGAGTGGACTTAGTCTACAAATCCAGCCTTTCTCGACTGAAAAAGAGCTGGCGACATCAACCCTACCTACTGCAGATAACAAGCAAAATCTGATCTGGTTCCATAACGCGAAGAGTAACATTTTAAAGAGTATTTTTTACCATCTGCGAAATGCAGCTGCTCATGCCGATATTGAACGAGTTGCAGGAAATCCAATCTGGTATCACATTGAACATCGTTATAAAGGCCAGCTAAAACTCTTCTGTCAAATGAAAAAGACTGACTTCTGGTGCTTTGTTGATACAGCTAAAAATCTGAAAAAAAAAGCAGTAGCAAAACGAAAATAGGGAAAGGAGACACGATATGGGTTTTACATTAGAAGATTTAGGGCTCGCTTATCGTAAGGCTAAAGTAGACCTCTATTACTCGACAACTCCGTCGCTATTTGCCATTGCTGACTACGAGGATAAGCTGCAGGTTAACCTCACTGATTTGCAAGAACGAATCAATGGAGAAGATCAAGATTGGATACACAACCCAGATTTTCTAGGGGGTTGGTCTCTGGTCCCAAAAGCCATTAAAACGGAGAAAACAGATGACAGCACAGGACTAATTTTCGCGTCACCTGATGATGAATGGCAGAAGATAATAGAAGCTGGAAAAGAAATCACAGCAGAATTTCGTTTGATGGCCTGCTGCAGTTTGGACTTCCATGTCCTTTCAGCTCTTTGGATGCTCAAGGTGGGTTCGCTTTTTGATAAAAAACTCAGTAGCAATGTTTATGGCAGCCGATTACGCCGTAATCGCCATGGTCAAATTAACGAACTAGCACTGGGATCATTTACTCCTTACCTCAAACCTTTTCGCGACTGGCGTGATGGCGGCATTAACGCTATGCGTTCAGCACTGCAAGATAAAAAAGAGGTCTTAGCTCTTACAGCTGATGTGAGCAGTTTTTTCCATGAACTAAATCCCGGTTTTATGCAAGATCCGGCCTTTATAAAACTGATCGGCGTCGAATTGGATCAGAGTCAGACGAGAGTGCACCAATTGTTTATTACTGCACTGGAAGCCTGGGCAAAACTAACACCACTCGGAAAAGGCTTACCCGTTGGTTTGCCAGCCTCTGCTGTTGTTGCCAATGCAGCACTCTTTAAGCTCGATCAGTTTATCGAACAGCAGGTTGTTCCACTCTACTATGGTCGCTATGTGGATGACATCCTGTTAGTGATGGAAAATACCAGTAAGATAAAAAATACGTATCAGTTCTGGGATTGGATCTTCAATCGGGATGGGGGCAAAGAGTTATTTAAGTGGGAACATATGGATAACCCAAAAGAACAGGCTATCCTTTTCAAGCCTGATTACCTTGAAACATGTTCCAGCCGTATCGTGTTTACAAACAACAAAAATAAATTATTCGTTCTGTCTGGCGCGGCTGGTATTGCTTTGGTCAATGCTATCTCTGAGCAGATTAATCAACGTGCAAGCGAATGGCGCTCTTTACCAAACCTTCCTGATTCAGCCGAATCAGTGGCAACCGATCTGCTTAAAGCAACCAGTCATATTGGTGAACAAGCCGATAATCTGCGTAAAACTGATGCTTTAACCCTGCATCGAGCTAGCTTCGCTCTCAATCTGCGTGACTATGAAGCTTACGAGCGCGACCTTCCGCCTGATGCCTGGAAAGAACACCGCCATGCTTTTTTTGATGCGGTAACAGGTCATTTGCTTACGCCGATAAAATTCTTCGAACTGGCTCAATACCTGCCACGTATCATTCGAATGGCAGTCGCTTGTGAAGATTTTAGCTATCTTGATAAAATGATTAAGGCTCTTAATAAGCTAACGGAAAAGGTCAAAGATCATTGCACTATATCGATTAAGGCTCTGCAGTCTTCCTTGCAATATCAACAACATGATTGGTGGAACACACTTTACGATGCTGTTGCTGAAAGCATTATTTCGTCTTTTCCACACAAGCTATGTGGTGAAGGAAAGGTTGCCTGGGAGGAATTCCGTAATACCTTACAGTTTAAAAAGCACTTAGAGTCTAGTCTGTTTAAACTTCTCGGCAGCAATGTCTTACAGGGAGCTCATGCTCGGCTATTCAGTTACGATCTAGCGCATATTCCACTTCGCTTCATCGGCCTGCCCAAAGAGATTGTGAGCCAGCGAGGCATCATTGCACGTAATAAATTAATCACCTCAGATGCACATGAGTTACTTCCTTGCAATATAACGGAAGGTATCCGTATTCTCGTGGATTGGCTCAAATTTAAAAGAGGGATCCCGGCAGGTCTAAATTTCGCTACTCGCCCTTTTAGCCTCAATGAGTTGTATTTGATAGCACCAGATCCGTTTAATTCGCTTCACTGCGCTAAGCTGAGCCAGGTGATGCAGGCTTTACGTGGTTTTGAGCTGACCAAGCACAAAATGCCGCATTGGAATAACGGTAAGAAAATACTTCAGATCCCTGATGGCGAACCTAAGTCCAAGCATACAATCGCGGTATCTAGCTGGGAAACTAGTGGGTCGAGTTTTGTCGCAGCGGTGATGAACAAACCCGATCCTGATAGTCGTCGCCGTTATCAGCGACTCAGTCGTCTAATCAATGAACTGATCTCCAGACCTGATAATAGTGGATATCTCATTTTACCGGAGCTGGCTTTACCACCGCAGTGGTTTATTCGCATAGCCCACAAACTTAAGGGGCGTGGTATTTCATTTATCAGTGGTGTGGAATATCTGCATGCTCCGAAAAAGCGCGTACGTAATCAGGTATGGGCCTCGCTGAGTCATGATGGTCTGGGCTTCCCATCTCTGATGCTCTACCGACAAGATAAGCAGCGACCTGCATTACATGAAGAACAGGAACTCTTCCGCCTTGCAGGTCTTGAATTAAGCCCTGCCACACAATGGACACAACCCCCGATTGTGCAACATGGAGATTTTCGTTTTGCATTGATGATCTGCAGCGAATTGACCAATATTCGTTATCGGGCAGATCTGCGCGGTAAAATCGATGCGTTATTTGTACCAGAATGGAACCCTGATACCGACACGTTTAATGCATTGGTAGAATCCGCTGCACTTGATATCCATGCCTACATCATCCAGTGTAATAATCGCCTTTATGGCGATAGCCGTATTCGTGCACCTTACAAAGAACGCTACCAACGCGACTTAATGCGCGTGAAAGGTGGGAATCACGATTACTGCATCACCGGTGAAATTGATGTAACGACCTTACGCCAATTCCAGTCCAACCACCGTTCACCAGGAAAACCCTTTAAGCCCGTTCCGGATGGATTTGCTCAGGATATGGCACATAACAGAAAAGAATTGCCAAAAGGAGACTCATAATGGTCCAGCAAGAAAATAACAACATGGACAAACACTTTTATCGAGCTTCAGCCAAGGATTTTGAAAAAATTCCGGGAAGCCCAATTGCATATTGGGTTAACGACATGGTTATTTCCAGCTTCAAATTTGAAAAGCTACGTGAAGTTGCTGATGCAAAACAAGGCATGGCCACCTCTGATAATGGCCGCTTCTTACGTTTCTGGCATGAAGTAAGCGCGGATAAATCATGTTTTGACTGCAAAAGTGCCGAAGAATCTGAAAGCAGACCTGAGAAATGGTACGCCTACAATAAAGGTGGAGAGTTTCGTCGTTGGTTTGGAAATAACGAATATTTGGTTAACTGGGAAAAAAATGGAGTAGAACTTAAAGAGTTTGTTGAAGAAATTAACAAGCTTAGACCTGGAGGACGCCTAAAAAATCAAGAATACTATTTTCGTGAGAACATAACTTATTCATCGTTAAGCTCTGGCTTATTCTCTGCAAGATATAATCCTACAGGCTTTCTTTTCGATACCAAGGGATCTTGTATATTTCCTATATCTGTAGATAAACATGGGCTACTTGGTCTGTTGAATAGCAAGGTTGCTCAAACTTTTCTGAATATTCTTTGTCCGACACTTGACTACAGTTCAATAGGGATAAATGCGATACCGGTTAAATTACCAGAAAAAAAATTCTTGACCGAGACCCTCATTGAACTGTCAAAAAGTGATTGGGACTCTAATGAGCTTTCTTGGGCATTCAATAGATTACCTCTACTCCCACCAGTTTTCAGTGAGTTATTGTTGGATAACTGCTACCAAAAACTGCGTACATCTATGCACAATAAATCTCAGGAAATGCAACGCCTCGAAGAGGAGAATAACAGTCTTTTTATCGACACCTATGGCTTGCAAAATGAGCTGACGCCTGACGTACCACTAAGTGAAATAACCCTCACCTGTAACCCGCATTATCGCTATGGCGGTAATCTGACCGACAAAGAGCGAGAAGACAGACTGCAATCGGATACCGTCGTAGAACTGATTTCCTATTCGCTCGGCTGTATGATGGGGCGCTATTCACTAGATCGTGAGGGACTGGTTTATGCCCATGCCGGTAACAAAGGTTTTAAAACACTAGTTGAAGGAGGTGCTTATATCAGTTTCCCGGCTGATAGCGATGGTATTCTACCTCTGGCCTCAGAGACTTGGTTTGAGGATGATATTGCTGTTCGTTTTGTAGAGTTTATCCGCACTGTATGGGGGAATATTCATCTGGAAGAGAACTTGCAATTTATTGCCGATAGCCTGTGCTTAGCTGCGATCAAGCCAGTGAAAAAAGGAGGAGAAACCTCACGCGAGACGATTCGCCGCTATCTCTCGACCCAATTCTTTAAAGATCACTTGAAGACCTACAAAAAACGCCCGATCTACTGGCTATTCAGTTCAGGTAAAGAGAAAGCCTTTGAATGCTTGGTCTATTTACATCGCTACAATGAAACAACTCTCCCGCGCATGCGCACTGAGTATGTCACGCCCCTGCTCGGCCAAATGGATAGCCGTATTGAGCGCCTGCGCCTGCAGCAGAATGAAGCAGAAACAGCCGAAGCCAAACTCATCGGTAAAGAGATCGATAGCCTGACCAAACAGCTTACCGAGCTGCGTTCTTTTGGCGACCAACTCAAACACTATGCTGATATGAAGATCCAGCTCGATCTCGACGATGGTGTTAAGATCAATTACGGCAAGTTCGGTACTTTATTAGCTGAAGTGAAAGCTATTACTGGTGATAAAGCCGAGTAAGTTCAAAAAGATAAAGCGGAGACACTAGTGTCTCCGCTTTATAACTTTGTTCTCACTGTCCCCTTGTACAAATCAGTTAGATTAGCTATCGAATCTTTAGCATGTGGGATTCGGTCACTCATCAACGTTCAGAGTTGGTATAATCATCTTCAACATTACACACTACCGCCGATTCACAGCCATGGTGCTGATGGCTTAATTATTCCGAGACGTACTGATGGATATCACTCAGCTTCAAACCGGGCTTAACAACAAATTCACCGCAGATCGGATTGTTTTCTGGCACGACCCAGAACAGAGCTTTACTGCACAGCTAACAGAACTCGCCATACTGTGGAACGGGTTGCCAGTAATAGTGCTCAATATGGCAGAGCAGTCACAGCTTCAGACGCGCAAACGCATTGAAATCGATGAACCCACGCAGGGGTTCCTTCTCTACTGGCCCAGTTCAGAACCATCACCAGCTAAAGACTGGTTGCTCGATATACGTCGTTATAGCACCACGTTTTATGCTGATGCAGCCTCAATTCTGCTTAATGACCTCGGCCTCGCCAATATGGCGCTGCGCGACCACATCGCGTCACGTAAAAGCTTTTTCGCCAACAAAGAGCGTATTGCAGCCTTTAAACGTCGCCTGGACGGTCGTGGCGGCATAGAAGATCCGCTATCACTTGATATGAAGATGATAAGTGTCGTGCTGGCCTGTCATGCTCAGATTGCCGAAATAATGAAAAGCATTGGCGATCGGTTACTTGAGAATGCTGAAACCGCTCTTGCTCCGCTAGAACAGCATGGATTGCTGCCTGGATTTTGGCATTTAATGAACCGTGAATATGGATACCATATACCTGAAGGGACAGAACCGTCACTACGCGAACTGATTCGTAAGTTACTGGTGAGTGAATGCTACGAACAGCTTGATACCAAAGAGCGCCCTGTCTGGCTACAGTCACAACTATTAGCCACTCCCACCGGACGTGCGAATGCTATGGCTCTGCTATCTGGATGGCGTGATTCTAACCAGTACAGCAGCAATTTTGCCGACATCTCTGCACAGGTAGCGGATCAGCTCGAACTTGCTTCACGCCTGACAGCGCAAGATATCTGGCTCTGGGGAGAAGTCGAAGGCTTTGAAGCGGTCGAACAAGGTTTGATCCGTGAGCTGATATCTGGATTAAACAACGGTGACTTGAAACTGAATCGAGTAGAGTTTGCCCAACTAATCTCTCGTCGTCGACATGGATTCTGGGCCAGAACTGTACCTAAATATGCATATATTTACCAGGCGCTGCAACAAGCTGAATTGTTGCTAGAACTACGCCGTTCGAAACCGGATGGTTTTCATTACACTTCAGCACAAGAAATGTATCTTGCCTATGAAGCTGAATTGTTCCAGTTTGATGCAGCCTATCGCCTGTTTAATGAAGCACTATTGCACCTGCAAGGACAGTCGGTAGAAGTGCTGGCTGTACTGGCCAGTAAAATCGAAGATCTGTATGTGAACTGGTATCTGTACCAACTGGGACTGACATGGGATGGCTTGCTAGTTAAAGAGCAGTTGCTTGATAACTGGCAACTTGGCCTCCCCTCTCAGCATCGCTTCTATGATACGGTCATCAAAAAACGCTTCGCCCAAAGCGGCGTCAAGCGCCAGTTTGTTATTATCAGTGATGCCTTGCGCTATGAAGTTGCTCATGAGCTCCAGGGACAGATAAATGAAGCCAAGCGCTTCACTGCGCAGCTCAAGAGCCAGCTCGGGGTACTACCTAGCTACACGCAACTTGGCATGGCCGCCTTACTCCCACATCAGCAACTGGACTATGCCGCTACCAACTCAACAGTATTAGTAGATGGACAGAGCAGCGCGGGTTTAGAAAATCGCAGCACTATTCTAAGTAAGGTAGGTGGTATAGCGATTTCGGCCAAAAGTCTGCTGAGCTGGACCCGGGCAGAAGCTAACGAGGCGGTTGGTGACGCAAAGGTAATCTACGTCTATCACGATGTGATCGATGCTCAGAGTGAATCTCAGAAAAGTGAGCTTAAGACATTCATTCATGCCCGCCAGGCTATAGACGAACTGAATGGACTCATCAACAAAATTATCAATGGGTTTGGCGTTACTCGCGTAGTGATCACAGCCGATCATGGATTCTTATTCCAACAGGCCTCAGTTGAAAACGGGGTAAAATCGCCTCTGAAACACGAACCATCTGGAACTCTGGAAGCTTCAAAACGCTATCTCCTTGGTCGCAATTTACCAACAAACGAAGATGTCTGGCATGGGCAATTGCGTAATGTTGTTGGTGGTAACTCTGATGTGGAATTCTGGCTTCCGAAAGGAGTGAGCCGTTTCCATTTTGTTGGTGGAGCCCGCTTCGTCCATGGTGGTGCAATGTTGCAAGAGGTCTGTGTTCCAATACTTGAAGTACAAGAGCTGCGTGGCAAGAAACAAACTCTGTATGAAAAAACCAAAGTCGGCATAGTTCCGGCATACCAACCCATTAAGCTGGTAAATGTGATCGATAAAATCCGCTTTCTGCAGACCGATGCCGTCGATGAACGTCATAAATCAAGAATGGTTCGTTTCTCGGTGGTAGATAGTTCAGAACAAACCGTATCAGCTATTGAGAAGCTACTCTTTGAAGCGACCTCAAGTAATCTGGATCAACGCCAGCAAGACGTGCGTTTAAAACTGACCGGTGCTCAATTTGACCGCAAGGCGCAGTATCAATTGCTGCTCGTTGATGATGAGGATGGTATTGAAATGGCACGCTATCCAGTCACTATTGATTTGGCAATCCAGGATGAATTCGGTTTTTAATGGCTCGCAAAATAGCGATCCTGCGGATGTGAAAAGTAAATTCTAATGTTGGGTACCAGCTAATCAGTACCCGGGAGCAATACCAGATGCCACATGATGAGATAAATCCTACTGAAGGTGAGTTTGTAGGAAAGGAAACCGCGCAAGAGCCAGCGGTGAATGTCACACATATCACGAACAATGTAGTCATCCAGCAGATGGACGTTTACACGGAGAAGCTTGCCCAGCCGAGCGGAACTACTGTTGATGAGGCTTCTATGCTCAGCATTGACGATGAGTTATCTCAGCATGCCAGCATGGATCTTGATGCCCGTCTGAATCGTTACTTTAAGGGTAAAGTTGTCCGTAAGGATTTGACCAAACAGCTAAAAGAAGGGGCTAATGTCCCTGTCTATGTACTGGAATATCTGCTCGGTATGTACTGTGCTTCAGACGATGATGAAGTGGTACGCGAAGGTCTGGAAAACGTCAAAAAAATCCTCGCTGAGAACTATGTTCGCCCGGATGAGGCTGAGAAAGTAAAATCTCTGATTCGTGAGCGTGGTAGCTTTAAAGTGATCGATAAGATCGGAGTAAAACTCAACCAGAAGAAAGATGTCTACGAGGCTCAGCTTTCGAACCTCGGTATCAAAGATGCCGTGATCCCCGCCAACATTGTTAAAGCTAACGAGAAGCTGCTCACCGGGGGGATCTGGTGTATTGTTACTCTTAACTATTTTTATGAAGAAGGGCAAAGAATTTCGCCCTTCTCAATTTTCAACCTTAAACCTATCCAGATGCCCTCTATGGATATGGAAGAGCTTTTTGCCGCCCGGGCTAATTTCTCAACAGAGCAATGGCTGGATACCCTGATCCGCTCTATCGGCATGGAGCCAACCAATCTGAAGCAACGGGTGAAATGGCACCTGTTGACGCGGATGATCCCCTTCGTTGAGAACAACTATAACGTCTGCGAACTCGGCCCACGTGGTACCGGTAAAAGCCACGTCTATAAAGAGTGCTCGCCTAATTCATTACTAGTCTCAGGTGGCCAGACGACAGTCGCCAATCTGTTTTACAACATGAGTTCCCGGCAGGTTGGGCTGGTAGGCATGTGGGATGTGGTAGCTTTTGACGAAGTGGCTGGTATTACCTTCAAGGATAAAGATGGCGTCCAGATCATGAAGGATTACATGGCATCGGGCTCTTTCTCCCGTGGTCGTGATTCTATCGAAGCCAAAGCTTCTATGGTGTTTGTCGGCAACATCAACCAAAGCGTCGAAACGTTAGTCAAAACCAGCCACCTGCTGGCTCCTTTCCCAGAAGCGATGATCGATACCGCCTTCTTTGACCGCTTTCATGCCTATATCCCAGGCTGGGATATTCCGAAGATGCGACCTGAGTTTTTTACCAATAGCTACGGTCTGATTACCGACTACCTGGCCGAGTATATGCGTGAAATGCGCAAGCGTAGTTTCTCTGATGCTATTGACCGCTTCTTCAAACTCGGGAACAACCTCAACCAGCGTGATGTGATCGCAGTACGTCGCACCGTGTCTGGGTTGCTCAAGCTGCTCTACCCTCATGGTGTGTTTGGTAAAGAGGAGGTGCGCCCTTGCCTTACCTACGCACTGGAACTTCGCCGTCGAATCAAAGAGCAGTTGAAAAAACTGGGTGGTATGGAGTTTTTCGATGTGCATTTCAGCTACCTCGACAACGAAACTCTGGAAGAGTTTTTCGTCAATGTACCAGAGCAAGGCGGAAGCCAGTTAATCCCTGAAGGTCTGGGTAAACCAGGAGTTGTACATATGGTTACCAAGGGTGGAACTGGCCAACTGGGCTTGTATCGCTTCGAGACTCAGATGACACCCGGTAATGGTAAACACTCGACATCTGGCCTGGGCTCCAATACACCAGCCAAAGAAGCCATCCGCGTAGGTTTTGATTACTTCAAAGGTAATCTGAACCGTATCAGTGCTACCGCCAAATTTTCCGAGCATGAATACCATCTGCATGCCGTTGAGTTGCATAACTCCGGACCTAGTACTAAAACTAGCATGGCAGCCCTGATAGCGTTCTGTTCCATTTTGATGGGTAAGTCAGTGCAGGAACAGATGGTAGTATTAGGAGATATGACACTGGGAGGTGTAGTGAATCCAGTTGAAGATCTGGCGGGAAGCTTGCAGTTAGCAATGGACAGTGGTGGTAAACGTGTATTGCTACCGATGGCATCTGCTTCTGACATTCCGACTGTACCGGCAGAGATTTTCTCTAAGTTCCAGATCAGCTTCTATGCCGATCCCGTGGATGCGGTTTATAAGGCATTGGGTGTTCACTAACGAACTGAAAATCATATGTATTAGCTCAGATTCGAGCTGACACTGTTACGGCGCTGGGCAAATCTGACAAGGCAGATCGGTGTCAGGAGCGGACGTAGCTAAAACTAGTCTGGGGGCTGATCAGGGGGAATTGCGGGTAATACCGCTACATTTTTCCGAGCCCCCTCATGGCATGTCGGTCACATTGGTCGGTATCTAGTATGGGTAAGAATGCGGAGAACATTGAATATAAGGGTTACTATTCAGAAAAATAACAGTGGTGAGTCCGCTGACCATCAATAAAAAGCCGCCAGAGACTGCCCTGAGCGGCTCTAAGCATGAGCAGTTTTCCTGTTCACACCAGACGGAGGGAGGCCCTTGAACGTGAGGTTCCGCTACTGCCGCCGCTGATTGGTGCCACACCGTAAAGCAGACTACTCAATTCATCAAGTGGCACGTTAAGCTCTTCACTCATCTGAGTCAGATTAATACCGTTGCCCGCCAGAGCAGCCATCATTTTTTCAATAATGAGCGATCTTTCACGTTCAATTCCTCCAGGCTCACCGGTCCGATAACCCTTTGCAGTCGCATCGCGCATCAGGCTGTTATACTGCCATTCCGTCAACACGTTCAGATTGCGCATTCTGACAATCAGAGCCATCGCCGAGACTTTCCAGAGCGATTTCAACTGCACAATTTTATCAAACGTCGGAAACGCCATATTCACGCGCTAAGGCACTGACACTGGTTCCATTATTCTTTTTCTCGATAATCGCTCTACGGGCTTCTGGGGCGATTTTCGACGGTCTTCCCAGCTTCTTACCTTCAGCTTTTGCCCGCGACAAACCCGCCTGCGTCCGCTCAATCAGTAGATCACGTTCCATCTCCGCAACCGCTGCCAGCATCGACAACAGAAGCTTACCCGCTGCGGAGGTGAGATCAGTCGTGCCAAGCTGGTGGACAATAACCTTGATATTACGGTCAGCCAGCGCCCTTACCGTTTGCAGGACGTCAATCGCATCACGCCCCAGACGGTCTAGTTTTGCAACTACCAACGTTTCACCATCGCGGATTTTATTGAGCATTTCAGAAAATGCTTTACGTTGCATTGCCGGAACCTTCCCGCTAACAACATCGGTAAACCAGTAATCAATTTGCCACCCAGCCTGCCCAAGCTCCAGCCGTTGGTTCTCAGTATCCTGCTGCGATGTCGAAACACGTCCGTAGCCAAAAATCGCCATAGTCATCTCCTCATCCGGCCCCCGCCAGAAAACGAGGCCAACATTAGGATGGCCTGCCAGAAAAGCCAAGGCTATTTTTCCAACAGTGTGAAAGCGTGCGATTGGGAGGTGTCAGAAAACGGTCGTTTGTTGGCAGCAACTTTTTGAAGAATCGAAAATACTTAGCCTGAATGCGAGATAATGGCGGTATCATTAATAAACCCAAGCGCCTGAACTACTTGTCGTCAGAGTATTTATCCTGCCATTCCGATAGCCAAATAGTGCGTTCTCTCATCCAGCTAAACAGTCTCATACAAACAAATACCCCGCACAATCCGCCTACAACTAACGCAGCGCCATTGATGGTGTAGTAAAGTAATGGTGAAGTGAAAAAATATGGATTGAATGATTCAACAACTGAAACAAACAAAAGTGCGAACATAACGGGGAAAATCCATCCCTTCTCCCTGACAAATAAAGTCAAAGAATACTTAAACCTTACTGGTCTACGTTTTTTGTCGTTTCGATATAATTCCGGGAAAGCGTTCATATGTGCACCAATACCAAAAAGCAAGGAGGCAATTCCAAGAACACCAAACATCAGGAATCCCGATATCTGCAAAAGAAAGCAAGAAAATGAATGCTCCCACGCCCTATCAACCCAGTCCAAAAACTCACAGCGGGCCCTATAGAACTTCTTATGTGTTTGGATGCTTATCCAGCGTTTATGGTTCATACGCCCCCTCAATGCCTGCCTGATCATTATGTCGCTATACTGGTGAAGAATACGCGGCGAAGTATGCTCATTTCGACAGATCTCTCCAGACTCATTGAGATAGTGCCACAAATTTCGAGCCAGTAAATCCACTACCCCTGATAAAAAACACGCCACAGGGCTTCCCAGCGCGTTGAATGCGCATGTCACCGCATTTGCAACACTATGTGCTTTACCTTGAAAGTTACAGGGGAATCGAAGCACACCCTTTCCATGTAAAAATCACCTTGTTTTTATATACTTACCATGCACATAGCGACTGCGTTCAGAATACGAACGCAGTTATCTGATATATAACTTTTCTTGAAAAAAACGGTGTGTTAGCTTGTCTCCCGACACCTACCACATACGGTAAACCGGTCCGGGTTGGTGGAGCTTTACCGCGCATCTGCGGATAACGTTAGGACGGGAACTCTGCAAAACGTTGATTGTGGTAGGTAGGGCGCGAAAGCGTTTGATGCAGCCAAGCAGAGGGTGAAAGTAGCTATCGGCGGATTCTTGAGTAGCTACTTTTGCGCATAATGCATCTTTCAAGAAAGGTCGTCACACCACGAGGAAGACTTGATCTTCATCTGGCAAGGGGAACCGAGCAAACCTACAGGCTATCTTCTCAGATGGCCTTAGGGTTCATATGTCCGGCTTCCCCCCCCGAGGAAGGGTTAAACATATAAAAACAAGTTGTGTTTTAACATCTTTAAAAATTGTGGTTTTCTATGCTTTAAACCTTTCCCTTCAAAAGTAAACATGTCTCTTCTATCTCACCTTCGAGACAAACAAATCCGAACCGAACGTTGTTAACGCACAAAGTGCTCGCGGTGTAAATGCAGCCGGATAAGTTGGGCGCGGGAAAGTCGATCTCCTAGATCGGCAAGCGTCCCTCTATGGCGTTGCGTTCAAAAACTTCGGCAGAGGCAGAATCATCCTTATAGAGGCAAACAGCCTCCAAAGTTGAGTTGCGCGGCAAAGCTAAAGCTCGCCCAGATTTCTCATTGATTGCTCGATCTCCGCAACCCATTTATCAGGGCAAGGATAAACCCGGCTTTCGATGCTGATCCGATTAGGTGATACGCGACGGGTTAGCCCATGCAATGACTTAACATGCGCTATCCAGCATGTTTTGACTGTTCTCCCTGTTCGGGATTTAACATCATCAGCAATCTGCCGGTAAGTCGCCATAAACGTCCGTGCTCCTTTGGTTGATATCTTTTCTACACGATAGCAAGTGGCTATATGCTAAAAGTTACTTTTAGTGTATTGTTCAATATAGGTGTTAAACATATCCACCTTACTGTTTATCAAGATTATACAACTCACATTGTGCATCAACGGCTTGCTGTAATGCTTTAATTGTTTCGCTCGATAAATTCGGAGATAAAGCCAATGTGTTTATTGCAACCTTTTCTCCATACTCTTGGCATTGAAGAACAAAAGAATCCCCAAAACTAATCCCAGAATTCGTAATCGTAGACGTAATCAAAGGGAGATCTTCTGTCGATACATCTGGCGCACTCTTTAAAAACTGCAACGCCTGTTGCTTGCGGTTAATGGCATCAATACGTAAAGAAGCATAGGCCTGAGACTGTTGTATATCCAGTTCGCTGGGTTTTGTTATATAGCTAACTAGCTTGGCACTACCATAAATTGCAACCATCACGACCAGAATTACCAAGGAATTTCTGATAACACTTTTACGACTTTTTTCTTTTTCCCTATCCTTTTCATCCATTGCGATCGATAGATCTAGGTAGCGATCCGAAAGATAAATAAAGAAATCATTATGTGAGAAACGAACATGTTCAATGTTAACCTCAATCAATTTATATACTTCAATAACTTCATCGTCGGTCAGCGATTTTCCATCCTCAACCGAAAATTTAAGAACCTTCTCCAATTCCACTTTATCCTCCACAACATTAAGTTTATTTATTTTCAATAAACATCTGACAGACGGTTATTGTCAGCTTATAGCAGAACAACATAAACCATCAATTACTCAATATCGTTTTACTTCAAAAACCTCCTCACTTATATTACAGATCCAAGTGGAATGAAAGAGTAATACACCAGCGCCACGGGATCGACATTGTTTCGTTTGGCAACTCGCTTCATGACCCGGATTGCTACTACCCGATTCGCGGCTTTGATAGCGCCGAAAGCATGGCAATGGTTCTCGGTTCTTTCTACGCAAGCGCCGACTGGCGCAACGGCCCACGCCAAGACATCGTTGGCAGCATAGAAACCAGCATGAAAACAGTGATCAGCCTACCATCAGAAAGCGTGGAAGGGCTGCGAGTGCAATCATAGGTCATATGGCTTCACCAGACGCGTTTTGAGCGTCTCCAAATGATGAAACTTTTTTATTAAATGGTTGGGAGTTGAAAGATTTAAAAGACATAGCATTTATCCAAACTGGACCATTTGGAACCCAGCTTCATAAGGAAGATTATGTTGAAAATGGTATACCACTAATTAACCCTACAAATATTAAAAATGGTATTATCATTCCCAACTTTAAACTATGCGTAGATCGCCACAAATATGACAAACTAAAAGAATATCATTTAAAAAAAGGTGACATTATAATGGGCCGAAGAGGAGAAATGGGTCGTTGTGCACTGATTAATGATAAAGAGGATGGATGGTTTTGCGGCACAGGAAGCCTTTTTATTAGATTAAAAACGCCAAATGAAATACTTTCTTTTTATTTGAACGAATATTTATCTAGCGATTCGATTAAGAACTTTTTACAGAAAGAGTCTCGTGGGGTTACGATGGCGAACCTGAATAAAGATATAGTTGGGAAGATTAAAATAAACATCCCCCCAGAAAACGTACTGACTTCTTTTATGAAGATAAAATTAAAAGTCGATAGCATTAAGAAAAAAATAAACCATAACGATTTGGAAGAATTACTGTCATCATTAAGGAAGGTGCGAATAAGTACCCTCCGCAACGAAAATGAAACTTTTAGTCAATTAAATTCAATCACTTACATAGGCGTTTTTTTGCGTTTGGTGACTTATTCGCACCTTCCTTAGGGAAAAGGCTTTCTAGAAAAACATCCCAGTTTGTGGTAATAACCCCATCAATATTTGCTTTCGCAAAAAGAGAAATTTCGTGTTTTAACTCATCATTTTCTATAATATTTTTATGTGCACTCTCAATATATTTAGATATTGACAACTTCAAAGGAGACTGTTCGTTAATGAAAATTTTCTCCTGTTCTTTTTCACTTAATGCTAATTGTCCTTCTTTAGTATCCCACCATTTCTCAGCGTATGCCGACACTAATAATTGTGCATATTCGGGTAAGTCACCATTAGATTTTGTTTTTAATTTTATATGATTTTCCCCAATCGCCTCAGCAAAATGCTTCAAAAGGTCTTGCCAACATGGCACACCAAGGTAACGACGAGACACTCCGGAGCCAACAAATAACACAGGGGATGCCTCAAACTGCTTAAAATGCTCTTCGAGTTTTTTCTTGAAATTCATATTGGTATTCCCTATCAAAAATCCTCAACTGAGACAACGGTAAGACATTGCGGTTGCCATCTCCAGTGCATGATTAAAAAATTTTGCACCTTTAAAATTCATTTATCTGTTCTGGCAATTTGGCCCATTATCTATAGATCTGTGGCCAGTATCCGCTACACAGTGCCTGCGTTATGATACGGTGGTGCAGTAATCTTGCCCCTTTACTTCAGGATAAACAATGCCTTTAGATTTAAGTAACACCTTAGTTATTGGCATCAGTGCAACTGCGCTTTTTGACATGAGTGAATGCGATCGCATGTTTCGGGAAACCTATGCGACCGATCCTGATAGCGCCATTGAAAAGTATCGCGCCTACATGCTGGAACACGAAAACCAACCTTTGCAGCCTGGTACAGGTTACCCCTTGGTCAAAGCGCTTCTGGGTCTGAACCAGTATCGTCAACCGGATGATCAATCACCGTTGGTTGAAGTCGTTGTTATGTCGCGTAACAGTCCTGATACAGGTATCCGTGTTCTAAATACCATTCGCCATGACAAACTCGATATTACACGTTCAGCTTTTACCGCAGGCGAAACCGTTGCCGATTACCTTGATG
The DNA here is from genome assembly GCF_014103115.1 of Enterobacter sp. RHBSTW-00901. NCBI lineage: Bacteria > Pseudomonadati > Pseudomonadota > Gammaproteobacteria > Enterobacterales > Enterobacteriaceae > Enterobacter > Enterobacter sp. RHBSTW-00901. The sequence continues at coordinate 2,765,511 of NZ_JABXPB010000001.1, read as the reverse complement.
CCTTTGATGTGGATCTGTTTTTAACAACTAACGTTGAAGATGCGCAAAAGGTGATTGATTCCCGATTCTGCGCCGCTGCAATCCTCAAAGATCCTCCCTCCGACGCCTCAAATATCCCGGAAGGGCAGGTCCGCATTGCGTTTGACGGTGATGCCGTGCTTTTCTCTGATGAAAGTGAGTTAGTTTATAAGACTCAAGGCATGGCTGCTTTTCATGCGCTGGAGGATGCACAACAAGATATCCCAATGGCTGAGGGTCCATATGCCACTTTGCTAAAAAAAGTAGCCAGGCTTCAGGAGCGACTACCGACAAGAGTTGAGTATTCCCCTGTCCGTATTGCACTGGTGACCGCCAGAAACAGCCCATCGGAAATGCGCGTCATTAAAACACTGAGAAGCTGGGGGGTGTATGTCGATGAAGCTTTTTTTCTTGGCGGTGTAGAGAAAACAAAAGTTTTGAAGGCATTTAAACCGCACATTTTCTTTGACGATCAGGATGTGCATTTGAATACTGCTGCAAAGGTGGTTCCTTCCGGGAAAGTACCTTACGCCAGCAATTCAGAGCTTTTTGAAAACAAAGCGTCATGAAACCTTAAATAAATAGCCATCTTTACTGCTAGAAGGCTATTTATTAATTTATGCCGTCTTCCCAAACATCCCTTCTACCACGGCCCCAGCTCTCCCTAACTCATCGATATAATCCGCATACCACTGCATCATTTCCCTACGCCCATCAAGATACTGAGCATGGTTATACGTCCCGCGAATCGCGTTCTTATCGACGTGTGCAAGCTGCGTTTCAATCCACGCGGAGTTAAACCCCTGCTCATGCAGAATGGTGCTCATCGTGTGGCGGAAACCGTGCCCCGTCAGCCTGCCTTTATATCCCAGCAATTCTATAACCTGATTAATGCTTTCCTTGCTGATCGGCTTGCGAGGATCATTCCTGCCGATAAAAACCAGCGGGTGATGCCTTGAGATCGGTTCAAGCTGTGCAAACAGCGCAATGACCTGCTCTGAGAGCGGCACAATATGAGGCCGTTTCATCTTCATCACTTCTGCCGGGATTTCCCACAATTTCTTCTCAAAATCGATATCTTCCCAGCGAGCGAAACGCAGCTCTTGTGTACGCACGCCGGTTAACATGATGATCTGTGTGGCTGTTTTGGTGATAATACTACCGGTGTATCCGGCCAGATCTTTAAGGAAGTGTGGTAACTCTTCGACTGTGAGGAACGGGAAATGTGTTTTCTTAGGCGTTGCCAGCGCTGTAGCAAGATCTGACACGGGATTATATTCAGCTCTCCCGGTAACGATAGCGTAACGGTAGACTTCATTACAACGCTGGCGGACTTTGCGCATTTTCTCTAAAGCGCCGCGCTTTTCAAGGCGACGAAGGATCTCAAGCCAGTCCATCGGCTTAATATCGACGATAGGGCGTCTTCCCGTATGAGGGAAGATATCCTTCTCGAAGGTGTCGATGATTTCATCGCGGTAGCGTAATGACCAGCGATCGGCTTTCGTCTGATGCCATTCGCGGGCAATGGCCTCGAACGTATTCTTTTGGCTCATTTGCTGGGCGATTTTTTCTTCTTTCTTTACTTCACCCGGATCTCCTCCAGCGGAGAGAATTTTTCTGGCCTCACTGCGCTTTTCGCGTGCGTCAGCCAGGGAAACATCAGGGTATACGCCAATGGAAAGCATCTTTTCTTTACCGGCGAAGCGGTACTTCATACGCCAGTATTTGGAACCATTAGCGTTAATCAGTAGATACATGCCGCCGCCATCGGTCAGCTTATAGGGCTTTTCTTTTGGCTTTGCGGTTTTCACTTTTACATCGGTTAGCGCCATTACATCCTCCGGCTTTTGATGAATCCATCCTCTAGGGGACTTCCGCTAATGATTAACCTGATACCCCCATGTACCCCTTATATAACAAAGATGTCTTTGAAACCTGTTGTTATATATCACATTTTTACCATTATGGGGGTGCTGATATTTTAAAGGAAAATAACACCCCCTAATGTACCCCCAAAAAGGACTTGATGCCGATTACCTTCAGGCGACAATGGTGGGGTTATTTCTCTTGTTTTATCAGGTATTACAGGGGTTTTGTTGACTTCGAGGGAGTTCAGGAGAGGCAAATTGGCGGAAGATCACAGGAGTCGAACCTGCCCGGGAACGCTGGCGTCCCCAACTGGATTTGAAGTCCAGCCACCTCACCGGAGATGACGATCTTCCGCGCCTGCATTGCTACATGGAGGCGGGGCGCATTATAGCTACTTTCAGGCATTTACCACATACCAAAACACACTTTTTTCACCTCTCTTTTGACCTGCACACGGTCATTTCAGTTAATTCCTAAGAAAATCCTCAAGTTAGCCATTCGTGCTGGGTGACTTTTACCGCGATCACAAAAAACAAGAAACGTAATCGGCTAACCAGAAAACGCAATACCCGCTCCTGAAACAATGGTTTAAAAACGAGAAACCGGTTTCAGCGCCTCCTACAGCGTGAGGGATAAAAAAGATGAGCGACGTATTGTCCGTAAAAGAGAAGATTGGCTACGGTATGGGTGATGCCGCCAGCCACATCATTTTTGATAACGTCATGTTGTACATGATGTTTTTCTATACTGATATCTTCGGCATTCCCGCCGGATTTGTCGGTACCATGTTCCTGCTGGTGCGTGCGCTGGATGCCATTTCCGACCCGTGCATGGGTCTGATTGCCGACCGCACCCGCAGCCGCTGGGGCAAGTTCCGCCCGTGGATTTTGTTCGGGGCCATCCCGTTCGGCATCGTCTGCGTGCTGGCGTACACCACGCCAGACCTCAGCCACAACGGCAAACTGATTTATGCCGCGGTGACCTACACGCTGCTGACCCTGCTTTATACCGTGGTCAACATCCCTTACTGCGCGCTGGGTGGCGTCATTACCAACGACCCGACGCAGCGTATCTCCCTGCAGTCCTGGCGCTTTGTGCTGGCAACGGCAGGCGGCATGCTCTCCACGGTGCTGATGATGCCGCTGGTGAACCTGATTGGCGGCGAAGATAAAGCCTTTGGCTTCCAGGGCGGGATCGCCGTGCTGTCGGTGGTGGCGTTCCTGATGCTGGCTTTCTGCTTCTTCACGACTAAAGAGCGTATCCAGGTGCCGCCGAGCACCACCTCCATGCGGGAAGATCTGCGCGACATCTGGCGCAACGACCAGTGGCGCATCGTGGGTGTGCTCACCATCCTCAATATCCTCGCCGTCTGCGTGCGCGGCGGGGCGATGATGTACTACTGCACCTGGATCATGGGCTCGCCGGAAATCTTCGTCGCGTTCCTTACCACCTACTGTGTCGGCAACCTGATCGGCTCCGCGCTGGCAAAACCGCTTACCGACTGGAAATGCAAAGTCAGCATCTTCTGGTGGACTAATGCCGCTCTGGCAGTGGTCAGCGTGGCGATGTTCTTCGTGCCAATGCATGCCAGCGTGGTGATGTTCGCCTTTATCTTCGTCATTGGCGTGCTGCACCAGCTGGTGACGCCAATTCAGTGGGTGATGATGTCCGACACCGTCGATTACGGCGAATGGACCAACGGCAAACGCCTGACCGGCATCAGCTTTGCAGGCACCTTGTTCGTGCTGAAGCTGGGCCTGGCACTGGGCGGCGCGTTGATTGGCTGGATGCTGGCAGGTGGCGGTTATGACGCCGCAGCCAAAACCCAGAACAGTGCCACCATCAGCATCATTGTTGGCCTGTTCACGCTGGTTCCGGCGGCCTGCTACGTGCTGAGCGCCATCATCGCCAAACGTTATTACACGCTGAAAACCCCCTTCCTGACCAGAATCATGGGCGAGCTGGCGCAGGGCGCGCACCGCAATCAGCAGGAATTTGAAAACCTGTCGATCAGCAAAGAATTACAGAACTAAGAGGATGAGAGCATGAAAATCAGTGATGGAAACTGGCTTATTCAACCGGGTCTGGAGGTGACCTGCCCGGTGCAGGTGTTCGACGTGGAGCAACAGGGCAATGACCTGGTGGTCTGGGTTGCACCGCGAGACGTGCGCGAACGGACCTGGCAGCTCGATACATTGATGTTCACGGTCCGTCTGTTTGCCCCGCAGGAAGGGATTGTTGGGGTGCGCATTGAGCACTTCCAGGGCGCACTGAATAACGGCCCACACTATCCACTGAATGTCCTGAAAGACGTGAAGGTTGAGATTGAAAATAGCGCGGAATTTGCCGAGCTGAAAAGTGGCAATATCAGCGTGCGCGTCACCAAAGGTGAGTTCTGGGCGCTGGATTTCCTGCGCGATGGCCAGCGCCTGACCGGCAGCCAGCTGAAAAACAACGGCTACGTGCAGGACGGCAACACCGATCGTAACTATATGTTTGAGCGTCTGGATCTGGGCGTGGGTGAAACGGTCTACGGCCTGGGCGAACGCTTTACCGCGCTGGTGCGCAACGGCCAGACGGTCGAAACCTGGAACCGTGATGGTGGTACCAGTACCGAACAGTCGTACAAAAACATCCCGTTCTACCTCACCAACCGTGGCTACGGCGTGCTGGTCAACCACCCGGAAAATGTGTCGTTTGAAATCGGCTCCGAGAAAGTCTCCAAAGTGCAGTTCAGCGTGGAAGGCGAGTATCTCGAATATTTCGTGATCGACGGCCCGACGCCAAAAGCGGTGCTGAACCGCTATACGCAGTTCACCGGGCGTCCGGCGCTGCCGCCCGCGTGGTCGTTCGGCCTGTGGCTGACCACCTCGTTCACCACCAACTACGACGAAGCCACGGTGAACAGCTTTATCGACGGCATGGCCGCGCGCAACCTGCCGTTGCACGTCTTCCACTTCGACTGCTTCTGGATGAAGGCGTTCCAGTGGTGCGATTTTGAATGGGATCCGGTGACCTTCCCGGATCCGGCAGGCATGATCCGCCGCCTGAAAGAGAAAGGGCTGAAGGTCTGCGTGTGGATCAACCCGTACATCGGCCAGAAATCGCCAATATTTAAGGCGCTGAAAGAGAAGGGCTACCTGCTCAAGCGCCCGGACGGCTCCCTGTGGCAGTGGGATAAGTGGCAGCCGGGGCTGGCGATCTATGACTTCACCAACCCGGAAGCGTGCCAGTGGTATGCCAGCAAGCTGAAAGGCCTGGTGGATATCGGTGTCGACTGCTTCAAGACCGATTTCGGTGAGCGCATCCCGACGGATGTCCAGTGGTTTGACGGCGCTGACCCGCAGAAGATGCACAACCACTACGCCTACATCTATAACGCGCTGGTGTGGAACGTGCTGAAAGAGACGGTGGGCGAAGATGAAGCGGTGCTGTTTGCCCGCTCGGCGTCCGTCGGGGCGCAACAGTTCCCGGTGCACTGGGGCGGCGACTGCTACGCCAACTACGAATCAATGGCTGAAAGCCTGCGCGGCGGGCTGTCGATTGGTCTGTCCGGTTTTGGTTTCTGGAGCCACGATATCGGCGGGTTTGAAAACACTGCCCCGGCGCACGTTTACAAACGCTGGTGTGCGTTCGGGCTGCTCTCCAGCCACAGCCGCCTGCACGGCAGCAAATCCTACCGTGTGCCGTGGGCGTATGATGACGAGTCCTGCGACGTCGTACGTCACTTCACCCAGCTGAAATGCCAGATGATGCCGTACCTGTACCGTCAGGCGGCGCTGGCGCGTGAGTGCGGCACACCGATGCTGCGTGCGATGATGCTGGAGTTCCCGGACGACCCAGCGTGCGATTACCTCGACCGCCAGTACATGCTGGGGGATTCAGTGCTGGTTGCGCCGGTGTTCTCTGAGGCGGGAGACGTGCAGTTCTACCTGCCGGAAGGGCGCTGGACGCACCTGTGGCACAACGATGAAATCCAGGGCAGCCGCTGGCATAAACAGCAGCATGGTTTCCAGAGCCTGCCGGTCTACGTGCGTGACAACACCCTGCTGGCGCTGGGCAATAATAACCAGAAGCCGGACTATGCGTGGAACGAGGGTACGGCCTTCCAGCTGTTTAACCTGAGCGATGGCGCAACGGCAATCAGCGAAGTGCCTGCGGCGGACGGTTCGGTGGTATTTACGCTGAAAGCGACACGCCAGGGCGACACGGTGATCATCCGGAGCGAAGGCGAGGCGCAAAGCTGGTCGGTCTGTTTGCGTAACGTGCAGCAGGTCAGCGAAGTGAAAGGTGGTTCCCATGCCGGTAGCGAGTGGGGCGTGGTGGTGAAAGCGCAGGGGAATGAGATTGTGATCCATCTCTGAGCCCCCTCATCTTCTCCCCAAAGGGGCGAGGGAATGGTTTACTCCCTCTCCCTGTTAGGGAGAGGGCTGGGGTGAGGGCGGAGCCGCCGGAACGGTTGTCACCACGCCACCGGTCATCACCTGCTGCACCTGCTGTTTATCCATATTCGCCGCGTTCAGCTTGCCGTTCACCGTTGGCTTCAGTGGTGCGTTTGCCTGCACGCTGCCAGTCGCGGTCAGTTGAATATTGCCATCTCCCGTAACAGGCAATGCTGGCCAGCCCCACTGGTTAATGATATTCAGCGGCACACCGCGCCCGTTCAGGCTCACGGTGGTTTGTCGTTGTGGCAGTTGCGAAACCGTCGCGGTAGCTTCCAGGATCCCTTTCTCGGTAAAAGCGCTGAGCTCGGTAATATTGACCGTCGACGCGTTGGCATTCAACGACAGCGACGGGCGACGCACGTCCACGCGGTTAAACGTCGCCGCCGCGCCGTTCAATGTGGCGTTGCCACCCCAAACGCCCCACTGCCGGTCTTTTACCACCTGCAGGTTCGCGCCGTAACCATCAAGAGAGGTAATTTGCCACGGGAAGGCCGGGTCGATATCAATCACCAGGTTACGACTCAGGCCGAATTTTTTCAGCGTCACGCTGTTTAGCCATTCGGGTAGCGGATCCATCCACAGCGTTTTCCAGTTCTGTGGCAGGGTGTATTCCAGACCCGCGATGGCGGCATCGTCCAGTTCCAGCGCTTTACCGTCGCGCAGCCAGTTGCCGGAGGTGCGCACCATACCGCCTTCCCAGCGTGAGGTGAACTGGCGCAGCGCCACGCCCTGCGGGGAGAATTCCGCATTCAGGATCGGGTCGAAAAGATGCACTGAGCCATAGATAAATTCGCTGGCATTCATGGACAAACGTCCCTCCTGACTCTGCCAGTCGCCTTTGCTCAGCGTCATGTTACGCAGGCTTAAATCGAGGTCGGTAACCGCCCAGTCCGGCCCCTGGAGGCTGGCATCGGTGACTTCCAGCCGCCCAATCTGCAGGGAGGGCAGTGTGGTAATGGGAGTGAAGAAATCCATCAGCGACTTATCGCTCTGCAGGCGGGTCTCATTCAGGCGCAGGGTGTCGATGATCCAGCTACCATCCGCGTTGCGCAGGGCAGAGCCCGTGAGCGAGCCGCGCGCCATATCGGCCCCGATGGTATTCAGCACCACCTCTTTGCCGTTGATCTGGCCCTGAATCAGCACATTACTGGCCGGAACACCGTTGAGGGTGAGTGAGCCTGCGCTCATCTGGATTTGTGCGTTTTGACCCAGCACGTTACCTGCTTCAGGCTGCCACGGGCTGACGCCACCCGTGACTTTTTGGGCGCTTAAATCCCACTCTGTATTGGGGCTGTTAAAGGCCATGTTGTCCAGTTGCAGACGGTCTGCCTGGAAGGGCAGCGGTGCGGTTTGCGGAGAGAGGTTCAGCGTGCCATCAGACAGGGTGATGGTGTCCATATGCAGCGGGTCGGTAAACTGGCGGCTGCTTAAACCAATATCGACCTTTTTCGCAACCAGCGTGGCGGGTTTGCCATCACGGCCAAAGGTGACGTTTTCCAGAATGATGTGGGAAGGCGATGAAAAGCGGTGATCCATCAGGTCAAAATTGAGTTCGTAATCGGTATTCACCGTTACCCAACTGCTGACCTGTGACGCGCCCCAGCGGGTCTGGAGCAGGATATAGAGCGCCAGCACCACAATGAGCAGGGCTACCAGAAGATAGACGAGTAGCTTTCCAATAAATTTCATGGTCTTCCATCCCGCAAAACGCACATAAAGGAGTTATGCACGATTTATGCGCAATCCTCAAGGCGGGAATGGCGTAATAAGATGTCACGGCAGGCATTGACAGCCTGCCGTGATGACGATCAATTTTTTTCAGGCGGGAAAACGAGGTTCAGTACGATAGCGGTGATACCCCCTGCCGCGATGCCGGAAGAGAGCAGGTTTTTCACCCAGTCCGGAGCAAACTGCAGGATCAGCGGTTGCTGGGAAACGCCCAGACCAACGGCCAGTGACAGCGCAATAATCATAATTGCGCGACGGTTCAGCGGCTCGCGGGAGACGATACGCACGCCTGAGGCCGCAATCGTCCCGAACATCACCAGCGTCGCGCCGCCCAGTACCGGTTCAGGGATGTGCTGGACAAAGCCGCTCACCGCCGGGAACAGGCCGAGGACGATCAGCATCAGCGCAACCACAAAACCGACGTAACGGCTGGCAACGCCGGTCAACTGGATCACCCCGTTGTTCTGGCCGAAGCAGGAGTTCGGGAAGGTGTTGAAGACCGCAGAGACAAACGAGTTCAGCCCGTTCGCCAGCACGCCGCCCTTCAGGCGCTTCATGTATAGCGGGCCGGAAACCGGCTGCTCAGAAACGTCAGAGGTGGCCGTGATATCCCCGATGGTTTCAAGCGAGGTGATCATAAAGACCAGCATCAGTGGCAGCAGCAGACCCCAGTCAATGCCCAGGCCGTAGTAGAGCGGAGTGGGGACGGTGATCAGTGCCGTGTTTGTGGATGCCGTGTGTTCCGGCAGCATACCCAGTGCCCATGCCAGCAGATAACCGGCCGCCATTGCGATCACCAGCGAGGCCACGCGCAGGTAAGGGTTACGCTGACGGTTAAGCAGAATAATGATAGCCAGCACCACACCCGCCAGCAGCAGATTTTTCGGTGCGCCGAACGTGTGGTCGCTCATGGCCGCATAACCCCCGCCGATGGAGGTCAGGCCGACCTGAATCAGCGACAGGCCGATAATCATCACCACCACGCCGGATACCAGCGGGGTGATCACGCGGCGTGCCAGGTGAAGAACGCGGGAGATAACCATTTCCGTGCAGCTTGCCAGCATCAGCGTGCCAAAGAGCGCAGCCATCATGGTCGGGACATCCGCACCACCGGTTTTCAGTGCCGTACCGCCCATGATCAGCGGTGCCACAAAGTTAAAACTGGTGCCCTGAATTGATAACAATCCAGATCCCACCGGGCCCCACGCTTTAATTTGAATAATCGAGGCCACGCCGGAGGCAAAGAGAGACATGCTGATGATGTGCTGTGTGTCCTGAGCCGGTAAACCGAGTGCCTGGCAAATCAGCAGCGCGGGGGTGATTACCGCAACGAACATAGCCAGAAGGTGCTGGCAGGCGGCGAATAGCGTCTGCGGCAGCGGTGGTCGATCTTCAAGGCGGTAAATCAGTTCGCTATTTTGCTTCTGCGCAATCGGTTGCGCATCAGGAGACTCTATGGTGTTAACGGACATCGACGACAATTCCACGGTGGAAAAGCGGGCATTTTATCTGACCATCTGGTAAAAGCAAACGATTGCCAACAAAAAATGACAAGAAAATCTGCTACTGCGGACAGCTTTTCTACAACCCATGAGGAAAAAAAATTACACTTTTTCCGCCGGTGGCTCATGACGAGCGCAAACCGGCCAGGATAACGCCGCGTGTGTAAGGAACACGCGCACAAAAGGAGCCTTTTATGATTCATCTTGATACGTTGTCGACCCTTGTTGCCGCAACGCTGGTTTTACTGCTTGGTCGCAAGCTGGTACACAGCGTTTCCCTTCTCAAGAAGTACACTATTCCTGAACCCGTCGCCGGTGGATTGCTGGTGGCACTGGCTCTGCTGGTGCTGAAAAAAAGCATGGGCTGGGAAATCGATTTTGATATGTCCCTGAAAGACCCGCTGATGCTGGCCTTCTTTGCCACCATCGGCCTTAATGCTAACCTGGCGAGCCTGCGTGCGGGCGGTAAAGTGCTCGGCGTGTTTTTGATTGTGGTGGTCGGGTTGCTGCTGATGCAAAACGCCATTGGTATCGGCATGGCGACGCTACTGGGGCTGGATCCGCTAATGGGCCTGCTGGCTGGGTCAATTACTCTGTCCGGTGGACACGGTACCGGAGCGGCGTGGAGTAAGCTGTTTATCGAGCGTTATGGTTTTGAAAACGCAACGGAAGTGGCGATGGCCTGCGCAACCTTCGGCCTGGTGCTGGGCGGGTTGATTGGCGGCCCGGTGGCGCGTTATCTGGTGAAGCATTCTGCTACGCCAGACGGCAGACCAGACGATGAACTGGTCCCCACGGCGTTTGAAAAGCCGGATGTCGGGCGCAATATCACGTCGCTGGTGTTGATTGAAACCATCGCCATGATTGCCATCTGCCTGACCGTGGGCAAAGTGGTTGCGCAATGGCTGGCGGGCTCCATGTTTGAACTGCCAACGTTTGTTTGTGTGCTGTTTATCGGGGTGATCCTCAGTAACGGTCTGGCGGTGATGGGCTTCTACCGCGTGTTTGAACGCGCCGTGTCGGTGCTTGGCAACGTTTGCCTGTCGCTGTTCCTGGCGATGGCGCTGATGGCCTCAAACTCTGGGAGCTGGCGTCCCTGGCGCTGCCAATGGTGGCGATTCTGGCGGTTCAGGCTCTGTTTATGGCGTTGTATGCCATATTCGTGACCTGGCGCATGATGGGTAAAAACTACGATGCGGCGGTACTGGCGGCAGGGCACTGCGGGTTTGGCCTGGGGGCAACGCCAACGGCTATCGCGAACATGCAGGCGATCACCGAGCGGTTTGGGCCATCTCATATGGCGTTTCTGGTGGTACCGATGGTCGGTGCGTTCTTCATTGATATCGTCAACGCACTGGTGATCAAACTTTACCTGATGCTACCGATGTTTGCCTGACATCAGGCGTTGGAATAGCGCTCGGTTTCCGGCATCCAGCGCTCAATTAACGCTGCCGCCTGTTCGGGGTAGCGTTCATGAATATGGCGTGCGAGGCGCTGAACTTCGGGGATCATGGCCTGATCGCGCAGTAAGTCTGCCACTTTGAATTCGGCGTTACCCGTCTGGCGCGTGCCCAGCAGTTCACCCGGGCCACGGATCTCCAGGTCTTTTTGCGCAATCACGAAGCCGTCGTTGCTGTCGCGTAACACCTGCAGGCGCATTTGCGCGGTTTTAGAGAGTGGGGCTTTGTAGAGCAGCACACAGTGCGATGCCACCGCGCCACGTCCCACGCGGCCACGGAGCTGGTGGAGTTGTGCAAGCCCCAGACGCTCCGGGTTTTCAATGATCATCAGGCTGGCGTTCGGCACGTCCACGCCCACTTCGATAACCGTTGTGGCAACCAGCAGATGAAGCTCACCCTGTTTGAATGACTGCATCACCGCCTGTTTTTCGGCGGGCTTCATGCGTCCGTGAACCAGCCCAACGTTCAGCTCTGGCAGCGCCAGCTTTAACTCTTCCCACGTTGCTTCTGCAGCCTGTGCTTCCAGCAGTTCAGACTCTTCAATCAGCGTACAAACCCAGTACGCCTGACGCCCTTCGTGTGTGCAGGCATTGCGCACGCGGTCAATGATATCGCTGCGCCGCGTGTCCGGAATGGCGACGGTCGTGACTGGCGTACGGCCTGGCGGCAGTTCGTCGATGGTGGAGGTATCCAGATCGGCATAGGCGGTCATCGCCAGGGTGCGTGGAATTGGCGTGGCGGTCATGATCAGCTGATGCGGATGAAAGCCCTGCTGCAGACCTTTTTCCCACAACGCCAGACGCTGGTGCACACCGAAACGGTGCTGTTCGTCGATAATCACCAGCGCAAGGCCGTTAAACTGCACCTGTTCCTGGAAAATAGCATGCGTGCCGACAATCATCTGCACATCACCGCGGGCGATGGCATCCTGTTGCGCAAGGCGCGCTTTGCCCTTTTGCTTACCGGCGAGCCAGCCCACTTCCACGCCAAGCGGGGCGAACCAGTTGCGGAAATTGTTTGCGTGCTGTTCGGCCAGCAGTTCGGTCGGTGCCATCAGTGCCACCTGCTTACCGTGAGCAATCGCGCGCAGGGCGGCCAGGGCGGCAACCAGTGTTTTACCGGAGCCTACATCACCCTGTACCAGGCGCATCATCGGCACATCAAGCGCCATATCACGTTCAATCTCAGCGGTCACACGTGCCTGTGCGCCGGTCGGCTTAAACGGCAGCGAGGCCAGCAGCTTATCTTTGAGCTCATCACGCTGGCTGAGCGGCTGGGCATGAAAACGCTGCGCGCCCGCGCGAAGTGCCAGCATGCTCAGGTTATGAGCCAGTAATTCCTCAAGGATAAGACGCCGTTGGGCGGGGTGTTTACCGCTTTCTAAATCGCTAAGCTGCAGTGACGGTGGTGGGCGGTGCAGGGTGCGCATCGCTTCCGGCAGGCTCATCATCCCCTGTGCCAGCTCAGGCGGTAACAGTTCGGTAATGGCGCAGGTATCGAGCAGCTCCAGTGCCTGGTCAGTGAGCTTACGCAGTGTCGCCTGCTTGATCCCTTCGGTCGTCGGGTAGACCGGGGTGAGCGTCTCCTGCAACTCTGGCGTGCTGAGATCGCCCTGCACGCGGTACTCCGGGTGGATCATCTCTGCGCCATATTTGCCGCGTTTGGCTTCGCCATAAGCCAGTACCCTGCGGCCCGTGGCGAGGCTGTTTTTCATCGCCGCGCTGAAGTTGAAAAAGCGCATGGTGAGAATGCCGGTGCCGTCGCTGATCTGGCAGGTCATCATCCGGCGTCCGCCGAAGGTGATGTTGCAGTTCAGCACTTCGCCTTCAACGGTGGCGTAGAGTGCAGGAAGGAGATCGCCAATCTTATACAGCTGGGTGCGGTCTTCGTAACGCAGGGGGAGGTGAAGCAGGAGATCCTGTAGGGTGTGCAGGCCAATTTTGGCCAGTTTACTGCTTTGCGCCGCACCCACGCCCGTCAGCGTATTGAGCGGTATGGCATCCAGCAGGCGGCCTTTCATGTTTTATCCTGCGTACTGCATGGTAGACCACCACTCTGCATCGGCTTCGATTTCGCCCTGCGCATTGACGTGGGGGTAAGGTAATTTTTTCTGCTTCGCGACGCGAGCCAGTACGGGATAACCGCCTTCAAACAGCAGGCGCTGTTGTTCGTCTTCCGGCAGCATACTGTTGCTGCGCTCGTACATCCCGGCGTTCTGACGCTGGCGCTGCGCTTCATACAAGATGAGCGCAGAGGCGACGGATACGTTCAGGGATTGCACCATACCGATCATCGGGATGATGATGTCCTGATCTGCCAGCTCCAGCGCTTCCTGAGTGATCCCGGTTTTTTCCTGACCCATCAAAATGCAGGTCGGGCGGGTATAGTCGATCTCACGGAAATCCACGGCTTTGTCGGAAAGGTGGGTTGCAAGAACCTGCATACCGCGATCTTTCAGATGTGATACCGCTTCACCGATGGTTTGATGGCTTTTGACAGAAACCCAGCTGTTACTGCCCGCAGCGGCGGACACCATCGTACGCATGCGAGTGCCCGTCCAGACGGCGTGGACTTCATGCACGCCGACGGCGTCTGCGGTACGGACAATAGCAGAGACGTTATGAGGTTTATGGACCTGCTCCATGCAGACTGTCAGGTCAGGCTGACGCCTGGCGAGCATTTCGCAGATCCGCTCGTAACGTTTTGAATTCATTAATCTAGTTTCGGTTTCGGGTGACTTTGATAACATCCGGCATGACGCGGATCTTGCGCATAATGTTCGCCAGATGCACGCGGTCACGGGCGGTCAGACGAATAAAGGCGCTGTACACGCGGCCATCTTTTTCTTCCGTGTTCAGGCTCTGAATATTGGAAGACGCCGTATTGATTGCCGCCGTCAGGTTCGCCAGCGCACCCTGGTGGTTGAACATATCCACCTTAATTTCGGCGATAAATTCCTGCGCTGTCTCTTTATCCCACTCGACCGCCATAAACTTCTCAGGCTCTTTCTGGTAGCCACGGATGTTACGACAGGACTCGTGGTGAATAACCAGACCTTTGCCTGGGCTGACGTGCGCAATAATTGGGTCACCAGGAATTGGACGGCAACATTTTGCGAAGGTGATAAGCACCCCGTCCGCGCCTTTTATCGGCAGGTGGCCGTGGCCTGGTGTTGTTGCCGGAACCGCAGAGGTATCGCCCTGTTGCAGGTTCTTCGCCACCACCACGCTCATGGCGTTGCCGAGGCCAATCTCTGCCAGCAGATCATCAAGCGAAGCGAGCTTCATACGCTCCAGCTCACGCTGGATGTTTTCTTTCGGGATTTCAGCCAGCTTACGGCTACCACCCAACGCGTGGTTGAGCAGGCGGCGTCCCAGGCTGACGGAGTCATCACGCTTGAGGTTTTTCAGCAACTGACGGATTTTAGCGCGCGCTTTGGAGCTCACGACAAAGTTCAGCCAGGCCGCGTTCGGACGTGCGCCCGGTGCGGTAATAATTTCCACCGTCTGACCGCTGGAGAGCGGCTGAGACAACGGATAAGGCTGTCTGTCGACGCGCGCACCCACGCAGGCATGGCCGATATCGGTATGCACGGCGTAAGCGAAGTCGACCGGTGTAGCACCCGCAGGCAGTTCGACAATGCGCCCTTCTGGGGTGAAAACGTAAATCTCATCCGGGAAGAGATCGGATTTAACGCTCTCGATAAATTCAAACGAGCTACCCGCACTCTGCTGCAGCTCCAGCAGGCTTTGCATCCAGCGCTGGGCGCGGATTTGTGCAGTAGTGCTGCTTTCGCTACCGTGCTCTTTATAAGCCCAGTGCGCTGCGACACCCATCTCTGCCATCTGGTCCATGTCTTCGGTGCGGATTTGCACCTCAACAGGTACGCCGTGTGGCCCGATCATCGAGGTATGCAAAGATTGATAGCCGTTCGCTTTTGGAATGGCGATGTAATCTTTAACGCGCCCCGGACGCGGTTTATACAGGCTGTGCATCTGGCCCAACACGCGATAACAGGTATCGGCGTCATGAACAACCACGCGGAATGCGTAGATATCCATAATCGAATGGAAACGCTGCTCTTTGAGCACCATTTTGCAGTAGATGGAGTACAGATGTTTTTCGCGACCGCTGACGCGGCACGGAATTCCCGCTTCCTGTAAACGCCCTTCGATTTCAGAGAGGATCTTTTGAATCATCTCTTTGCGGTTACCACGTGCGGCTTTCACCACCTCTTTAATCACGCGATAGCGGTTCGGGTACAACGCTTCAAAACCCAGCTCTTCCAGCTCGGTTTTAATGTGATGGATACCTAAACGGTGCGCCAGCGGACTGTAGATTTCGAGGGTTTCACGGGCAATGCGGCGACGTTTATCCGGGCGAAGTGAGCCCAGCGTGCGCATGTTGTGGGTACGGTCAGCGAGTTTGATGAGAATGACGCGGATATCCTGCACCATCGCCATAATCATCTTGCGGAAGTTTTCGGCTTGCGCCTCTTTCTTGTCGCGGAAATTCAGCTTATCAAGCTTAGAGACCCCTTCCACCAGTTCGGCAACGCTTTTGCCAAACAGCTGTTCCATGTCCTGATAGGTGGCGGGGGTATCTTCAATCACGTCATGCAGCAGGGCAGCCATCAGCGTTTCGTAGTCGAGTTTCATCTCGGCCAGAATACAGGCCACCGCTACCGGGTGCGTGATATAGGGTTCACCGCTTGAACGTGTCTGGCCCTCGTGAGCGTCACGTGCAACGAGATACGCCTGCTGGAGACGCTTAATCTGGTCTTCCGGCAGGTAGTGTTGAATCAGTTGATTCAGGCTTTCAAACAGATACAAGGGCGACCCGCAGGTTTAATTAACGACGACCTTCAGCAATGGCGGTTACGGCCTGCAGTTCTGCGGCTTCCTGCTCTTGCTGCTCCTGGCGCTCACGCACGTCGAGGATCTGGTTGTTGATCAGACCTTCTTCGATTTCGCGAAGTGCAATAACGGTGGTTTTATCGTTTTCTTCCGGTACCAGCGGATCTTTACCGCCTACCTGCATCTGACGAGCGCGACGCGCGGCGACCAGCACCAGGTCAAAACGGTTACCAATTTTCTCTACAGCGTCCTGAACAGTTACGCGTGCCATACTTAAAATGCTCCACAGGTGAAGAAATGACTGGGCATGATACTGAAAGTGGGTTCAGTCTGCCAACAGTTTGGTGATTAATGCGTCATGTCGCTGCTTCTGGCGGCTCATACGCAGGCGTTCTGCGCGAAGAATGGTTTTGAGATCGCTCAGCGCGGCATCAAAATCATCATTCACAATAAGGTAATCATATTCCGCGTAATGGCTCATTTCTGCAACTGCCTGTTCCATACGCTTCGCGATCACTTCTTCGCTGTCCTGGCCACGGCCACGCAGACGGCGATCCAGCTCGTCTTTCGATGGCGGTAAAATAAAGATACTGCGCGAATCAGGCATTTTCTTGCGAATCTGCTGTGCGCCCTGCCAGTCGATATCCAGGAACACATTCACGCCTGTTGCCAGAACCTGCTCAATGGTTTCACGCGAGGTACCGTAGTAGTTACCGAAAACTTCCGCGTGTTCAAGAAACGCATCTCTGCTAATCATCGCCCTGAATTCGTCGTGATTCACAAAGAAATAGTGTTCACCGTGCACTTCACCCGGACGCGGCTGACGCGTGGTGTGAGAAACAGAAACCTGTGTGTCGTACAACGGTTGGGTTTTTAACAGTGCCTGAATAAGGCTGGATTTACCCGCGCCACTAGGGGCAGAAACAATATAAAGCGTGCCTTGAGCCATGAGAGTCTTTTGTATGTGTTAGCGAAGAAGTCCTACATACGGGCTTATTATACACGTCACCGCTGTGTGACGTAGCCTTTGTCACACTTTTTCCCCTGGATTATTGAATTTTGCGTGCCGTTTTCAGGTTTTACCTGCGCTTTGCAGCAACAAAAATAAACCCTGGATAGCGTCTCGCAGAATGAAATGTTGCCGTTAGCGTTGTTTCGGACGTCGGGGTATACCTCCTGCAACGTAAAGGAGGGGTAGCAATGTGGCGATGGATAAGCGGGTTACTGCTGTTGTGGTGTGGCTATGGTGTGGCGGTGTGCCCGGTGTGGTCACAGGCAAAAGCAGAGAAAGAAATTTCGGCGTTAAGCGCGCAAATCAAACGCTGGGATGATGTCTACTGGAAACAGGGCGTGAGCGAGGTTAATGACGAGGTTTATGATCAGCTTAACGCACGGTTAAAACAATGGCAGCACTGTTTTGGCAGTGAGCTTTCCGGGGAAACACTTCCCGCACTGGCGGGAAGCGTAAAACATCCTGTCGCCCATACGGGGGTGCATAAAGTGGCGAGTAAAGATGAGCTTCGCCAGTGGATGCATACCCGGCGCAACCTCTGGATGCAGCCCAAAGTGGATGGCGTGGCAGTGACGCTGGTGTACCGCAACGGAAAGCTCATCCAGGCCATCAGTCGTGGTGATGGGCTAAAAGGTGAAGACTGGACGGCGCAGGTTCATTTAATACCTTCAATACCACAAACCCTGGCCGGAACGCTGGCGAATAGCGTGCTTCAGGGCGAGCTTTTTTGGTTGCGCGACAACCACATCCAGCGCCAGATGGGCGGGATGAATGCACGCGCAAAAGTGGCGGGTGCGATGATGCGGCAAACGGATAATTCGCTTCTGAGCCAGATCGGCGTGTTTATCTGGGCCTGGCCGGATGGGCCGAAAGAGATGCAGAACGCGCTGGCTGAGTTAGCAAAAGCAGGATTTACCCTGACGGCACGTTATACCCAACCTGTAGTGTCTGTTGATGCTGTGGAGATGCAGCGTTTAGCGTGGCAAACCACCGCGTTACCCTTTGCCACGGATGGCATTGTGGTGCGTTCTACTGATGAACCACCGGGTGAAGGCTGGTTACCCGGGGAGGGAGGCTGGGTCGTTGCGTGGAAATATTCACCTGTCGCACAGGTGGCTGAGGTGAAAGGGATCCAGTTTACTGTGGGGCGAACGGGAAAGGTGTCCGTTGTGGCAACGCTGGAACCGGTGCAACTGGATGATAAGCATGTGCAGCGGGTGAGTCTGGGGTCGGTGGGGCGTTGGCAACAGCTGGATATTGCTCCTGGCGATCAGGTGCTGGTGAGCCTGGCCGGACAGGGGATTCCCCGGTTTGACAAGGTGGTCTGGCGTGGGTCGGACAGACAAAAACCGCAGCCTCCGGCCTCTGATTATCATTCGCTGACCTGCTTTTATGCCTCGCCGGACTGTATGGCGCAGTTCTTTGCCCGGCTGACGTGGCTCAGTTCAAAACAAGGGCTGGGTATTGAAGGGTTGGGGGAGTCAGGCTGGCGGACACTTCACCAGGTACATCATTTTGAGCATATCTTTTCATGGTTGTTATTAACGCAGGCGCAGCTTCAGGCCACGCCGGGTTTTTCTGCCGCACGCGGGTTAGCGCTCTGGCATCGTTTTAATCTGGTGCGTGAGCAGCCCTTTATCCGCTGGATCACGGCGATGGGGGTTCCGCTAACCAAAGCGACGCTGAATGCTGCAGGAGGGCTGTCGTGGCAAGCGATGAGTCAGCGAAATGCCGCTGACTGGCGTGCTTTACCGGGAACGGGAGAGGAGAAGGCGCGGCAAATCGTGAACTGGATCCACGCGCCCCAGGTTGATGTGCTGGCTAAGTGGCTGGCTGAACAGCACATCAACGGGTTCTGACATCAGTGCGCGCTGTGTTTGTAGTGAAAAACGGGCAGCCCGAGCTTCAGGCGCAGCGCCAGCATACGGGCCGTAAAGCCGAACAGCAGCGTGGAGATGACCACCACATCGTGGTTAGAAACATAATGCTGCAGGGCGATATAGAGCACGGCAGCGGCAAAGGAGATACCAGCATACAGTTCCTTCTGGAAAACCAGTGGAATACGTTTGCAGAACATATCGCGCAGCACGCCGCCAAACACCCCCGTTACCACCGCTGCAATAGTGGCGATAACCGGGCCTTCACCCATATCGAGCGCGATTTGTGCGCCAATAATAGAAAAGACAATAAGACCAAGTGCATCAAGCACCAGGAACAGACGACGCAGGTGTGGCATAACGGGAGCAACAATGGTGGTTAATACAGCGGCAGTTGCCACGATAATGACGTATTCAGGGTTTTTAACCCAACCGAGCGGGTAATGACCAAGCAGGATATCGCGCACGGAACCGCCGCCCAGTGCGGTCGCTGTGGCAATAATAATCACGCCGAAGGTGTCCATACGGCGACGTCCGGCTGCGAGTGCGCCGGTCATGGCTTCTGCGGTGATACCAATGAGATAAAGAATGTGAAGCAGCATATAACCTCCGGTGTGAAGGCGTTGAGGTTAGCGATTTGTGCGCACGATCACGATTGAGTTTTTCTAAGGTAAACGATTAAGGATTAATATTTATAATGTGTTTGTTTTGTTTTTATTTGTCTTATTTCTATGTTTTATAAAGATTAAATGACATTAAATAATGTCATTTCGACAAGTGTTTGTTTTGAGTTTTACTTATAAAAACTAATCTTTTAATGCAATGCGTTGTGGGAGTTGCTCACGTAAGCGATCGACAGCCATGCGAACCTTCAGCGGCAGCCAGCGCGTTTTTGGCCAGACGGCATGAATAGGAAGCCGGACACCGGCGGTGTCAGGAAGGATCTGAACTAAGCGTCCACTGTGCAGGCGTTCGTTAATGAGCCAGTAAGGAAGCCAGGCAATGCCGTCCCCGGCTTCTGCGGCGTCGGCAATGGCGTCCAGATCGTCCATGTAGAGCCGCCCTTCAGGTTTGAAACGTTCGATTTGACCATTGATGGTGAGCTGCCATTCCAGCGGTCTGGTTTTGTTCAGGTAAAAAATAGCCTGATGCTGCATAAGTTCATCTGGTGAAGCCGGGGTGCCATATCGGGCGAGATATGACGGTGCTGCACACAGGCGCATGTCGTGCCAGGAAAGTGGGCGGGCAATGAGGTCGGTGCTGTCTTCCAGCTGGCCGTTACGCACCGCGAAATCAAACCCTTCATCCACCAGATTAATCACGCGATCGCTGAAAGAAAGCTCCAGTACCAGCTCGGGGTGCTCTCGTGCCAGTTCCAGTAAAACCGGGGCGACGCAGCGACGTCCGAACAGTACGGGCAAGGAGACGCGTAATTTACCGCGCAGGATCTGTTTGCCGCTTTCCAGAAGTGCTTGTGCTGCCTCCATTTCGCTGTGCGCGCGGTGGGCATGTTCAAGCAATAGCGAGCCTTCAGCCGTTAGCGTCTGGCTGCGTGTGGTGCGCAGGAATAACCTGACACCCAGCCTGCTTTCAAGCCGCGCGATGCTCTTACCTACGGCAGAACGCGACAGGTGTAGTCGCTCCGCTGCCCGGGCAAAACTACCGCTTTCAACAACTTGCAGGAAAAGGTCAATACCATCAAACCGGTTAAGCATTGTCGCTCCTGAGGCACCAATATGAGGAAAAAGTATCAGCACTGGTGAGTAAATTGCAACGCTATCCTTGTGTCATCTGTCAGACGACACAGGAAGAAAAAGATGAAGTACTGGACAATGCAGTCAGCCGGGCGCGACAACCTTATTCTGGATACACAAGCTCAGCCAGAACCGGGGCCGTTTGACGTCCGGGTTCGTGTTAACGCGGTTGCACTGAACTACCGTGATAAGTTGATTGTTGAGGGGGCAATGCCTGCCGTTTTTCCGCTAACGCCTGCGTCAGATATGGCTGGTGTTGTTGAGGCTGTTGGTGAACAGGTGAGCCGCTTTCAGCCTGGCGACAGGGTCATTTCCTCTTTTTCGCCCGACTGGATAGACGGTAAACGTCCCGGCAGCGCAGTCGAACCCCACGGGGCTGCGCTCGGTGGTGCCTATCCTGGTATGCTGGCTCAGCAAATTGTGGTGAACGAAAACTGGCTGGTGGCTTCCCCGGAGAGTCTCAGCGATATCGAGGCCAGTACGCTGCCCTGCGCAGGATTAACCGCCTGGTTTGCCCTGGTTGAACAGGGGCAGTTAAAAGCCGGAGATTCCGTTCTGGTTCAGGGGACAGGCGGTGTGGCTCTGTTCGCCCTGCAAATTGCCAAAGCGCAGGGGGCAACGGTTTATGTCACCTCTTCCAGTGACGCTAAACTGGACCGCGCGAAAGCGCTGGGGGCTGATTTCGTCATAAATCGTCATCAGGGTGACTGGGTGGAACAGGCGTTATCGCTGAGCCGTGGTCGGGGCATCGATCATGTTGTGGATACGGTTGGTGGCGGTAACGTTGCACACTCTGTCGCCGCCGTTGCTCCCGGAGGAAGGGTTTCGTTGATTGGAGTGTTAGAAGGAACAGAGATTGGTGTTCCTGCCGTACCGATGTTAATGAAATCTGCCGTGATTCAGGGCATTGGTGTTGGGCATCGCCGGGCATTAACCGATCTCGTCCGGGCGGTAGATGCGACACATCTGAAGCCTGTTATCGACAGTACCTGGACGCTGGAACAGCTACCCGAAGCGCTGGCTCACCTGGAGAGTGGCCCATTCGGTAAGACTGTGATTACGCTATAAAAAAGCCCCGTCAGGGGCTTTCAGAGTGGATCTGTTTGTTGAGTAGGCGGTTTAAAGCCGCTTAGTTGCTGGTTTTTTGGTAATGCGTTTTTTCATTAGGTACACCCTTGTGTACACCGTAAAGTGATGTGCTTAAAGGCTGCGTCTATTTTTTATCCAGCTTCTTGGCGGCAGATTCTAATTGTTTGATGCTTTTTTCCGGTGCGGGTAGATTCTCTGGCATTGTCCCGCCTAGCTCCTGGATTGTTTGCCTAACTTTCCTGCCGACCTCGAAGTGAGTTTCATTAGCTTTTTGCTTCGATTTAACATTATCTCTGCGGAGCTTTTCTTCTGCCTGAGTCGCTCGGAACAGGTTGGCAGCCAATTCGGTAGAACCCATGTGATCGAGTATCTTTTGGCTCTTTTTAAGCCCTTTTCGCTGATGGATAGCCTTTTGGTCTAACCCGCCATAAAGCCCCTTGTATCCGTGATTCTGGAAGATTGCAAAGTCCAGTGTTGTTTCAACACCAGCTTGTTGTGCTGCCTCGACCAATTGTTTATTGTGCTCTTTTAGTTCGTTCCTGAGAAAAAGGCGTTTCTCATCTTCGCGGAGTCGCTTGAACGTCTCATCGTCAGCCAGTTCCTGCCGTCTGGTCTGTATTGCAAAGTACGTTTGTCCCGCTGCTATAACGGGTTTGGTGGGGTCTCCGTTTTGAACGACTAAGTAGCAAGCGTACCGGGACAGTCTTATATCCTTTAGCTCCCTTTGCGCACCTGAACCAATTTTGACCATACCGAGGACATCCTCGAAATGGTCGTCAACATTGTGCCCACTGTTAAGGCACGCTTCTTTTGCTCGTTCTAAAACAGGAGTGAAATGACGATACTCTGAGTAATCCAGCAACTTTGCTAGCTCTCGTGCTGACCAATATTCCGATCCTTCGTCATCAACCTGCTTGATCTCTTCGAAAGGCTGGTGGTGCTCGTTCATTGCTCACTCCATGTATTAGCTTGATGTTTAAGGATGGCGGCTATCATTGCCGCTAATGGTAACGGCAAGACTCAATATCTCACATCCTGATTAATGTATGATAGAGGTATCCCACAATAAGGAACCTGCCAGCCATGAGAATGACCAGCCGCAAAAAAGAGATACTCAGTTACTTTGAGCCGGATAACCTCGAGTGGATATCGGGTGAGATCGGCGCTCCGCCACTCGATGTGTCGGGCGTGGCCTACCTGCTTCACGGCATGGGATCGTTCGATAAACGACACCAGCTCGAATCAACCCGCCGCACGCTCGAAAGCATGGTTGCCGGTGGACTGCTTGAGCGAATGACAGTGTATGAATCGCGGCAGGTACGGCGCGGCGGTGAAACCAACGCAACGGTCGTGCGTTACGGTTTACCCGGTCAGTGCGCTGTTATGCGCGATACTGGCGGCGCTGATAACGCAATATCAGACGAATATATGCGGGTCAGTTAAGAGCCTGCAATCTGTCGTTGATGCTGCTCAGGTCGTAAACCCGGCGCTCAATATCCAGCATCAGGAAATTGTGGATCTCGGCCTGTTGAGGATTATCAGAATCTCTGGCCTGTAAGAGCAATTCATTGTATCCATGCAAACCACCTGAGTTTTTCGCCGGGGTGGTGCCTTTCCCGCGCAGACAGCCAATGGGCTGCTTACTAGTATCGTGTGTTTGCTTCTCCAGCACAACGAGGCAATCCCACCAGTCGCCAAAGTCATACGTGTAAACCAGCCTGTCACCCTCATTCTGGAGCGCCGCCCATAGTGGCGTGATTGCCGCGTTACCCATGCTTTCATCCTCACCCCATACGCGATACTCGCTACCGGGATCACCTTTACGACCTTTCTCGAACATATACAGATGTTCGTCATTCCAGCCAAAAGCCAACTGGATCACCGCGTGAAGTTCACTAAAGGGGATTTGCTCTGGAACCAGCACACGCCGCCATATTGGTGGTTTGCTGTCTCGGATGGTTATCTTTAGCTGGTACATGCAAATCCTGAATAAATGCGAATCGGAAGGATAACGATACTGACGCACTCACAATTCTGTAAAGGTGAATAAAGGTAATTTGCTTAATACGCATAAGTTACATGCGGAATAATCCCGTATCTACCTGCGCGGCGCTGGCTTCCTCCATTGGTAGGCGGGTGATCGCATCATTTCGCGGAATTTGTCACGCCGGGCTATATTGGCATTAACTGAGCGTTCTATCTCCCGTTGATCTGCCGGGGTTAGCTGGTGGCCTTCGTGCTCCAGTTTGGCGGTGGTCAATAAAGCTATTTCGCGTGGTGTCATACGTCATACCCTCTGGAAGGATGAAACACGCCCGGATTAAATTTTATTTTTCGCGGGTATAAACATTCGATGAGGCGGGCAGTCCGTAAGGCTCAGGGTTGCAGAGATTTGGCCTCCCCCTCCCGGTGATAGTTTATTGCTTGATGTGGACGGCTTGCTATATTGGCGGCGAATGCAAATTGTCGCAGAAGTCTATCCCGTTCCCTGACGCCCCGTGCGGGCGTTTTGCTTTTACAAAGTCAGGCCAATGCCTCTGGCTGCTTTCCCCGTCTTACGCTCAATCACGCCCGTGATTCTATCTACTACCGGACTGAATGCCTGCCAGTAAGCCATCTCCATTGCTGACAACTCTGCCCGCTTCCTGTCAAACGTAGCCCAGCGCATCCCCTTTGGTTTCGGGAACATGCGAATGTCATTAAACAGATTATTGGTAAGGTCATTGTTGCCCCAAATCGCGTATCGCTGCTGGCGTATCTTCATGCGCATCCTGTCCAGTCTGTCGGCACTCTGGCTTTTATAGTGAAGTTTCCAGCACGCCCGGCAGCCAATGTCTTTCTTGCCGATATACAGCTTTGCAGCCCGTTTCATACAGTGGGGACAAATGTACCATTCCCGCACGCCATACCCGGCTTGTGTGGTCGTGGTTCTGATTGCCCGTGTAACGCCGTTGATTGTCATGGCGTAGCTGTCGGCTTGCCGGAAGGTATACAACGTTCCGCTTTCGGTCTGGGTATAAAGCTGCGTACCCGGTTCAGCATCCGCCAGCCTGCTACGCATGTTCGCAAGGAATGGCAACCCTATACGGGGCAGGTCGGTGGTATAGCTGCGCGTTCTGTCTCTCACTGGCTGGCCTCCTGCGAATTACTGCGCATTAACTGCGAACGGTGCGCAAATTGAATACGAAATAATATGCGTATTTTGCTGTAAATTGCGCACCAATTTTGCAATTTCACATCAATAAAGCCAGTAACCGCGCGGGGTTGAGGATGGTTTGCGCATTGGTATCCGTTTCGTTTTGCGCAGATTTTTTGTGAACTGCGCAATTCGCAATTTACTGCGCCCAAAACCTTATCAAAACTTAGCATATCCGTGGCGCTACCAACTGCGAATGGACTAACCTGCGCCAGTAATATCAGTCCTCTCCGCTATTTTGCGAATTCGCATTTCGTTGTGCGCAATTTACTACGCATTCGCAATGCCGCCGTTAGAATTCGTCAGATGGTACGCACGCTGAATGCGCAGTTTTGCTGCGTACCAGGCTGCGTACTGCGAACCAGTGGCGCGAACCAGAATATTTTGGACGACCTAAATCGCATTATGACTTCCAGCCCGCGACTGGCGCGGGTTTAGCGCTACGAGGGTTTAAAATCCGTCAAGAACAGTCCAAAATTTACAGCCGTTTTGGTGCGAACTTTACTGCGAACCATCACCTCCTGCTGGTGGCCTGCCATTGTCTCTTACCACCATTGATCCGGAAGGCGTTACCATTCGTTGTGGTATGGGGCTGGGGATCTGCCACAAGCCGCCCGTATGCAGAAATCTGTGCTGTCACGTTTAGTCCTCTTGCTAAAACATCTCGGTCTCGGTGTTTTTACTTAATAAGCGTTCTAATTATTTGAGTAATCGAATAAATAACCAAAAGCTCAGCAGATACCAGAACATATGCAACATAACCTCGCCTTGCCCAACTGGAATGAAAGAAATCTCTGGCATGATGCTGAATGCGGCTCACGATCCAAGTTCCAACACCACATAGTGCCGGAGCTATAAACAACGTGAGGAGCCATATACCTATATCCAGACCATTCCTGACGATGTAAGCCAGCGGAACAGCAAAAAGAAAAGTTAATCCCGTATTTCCTAACAGTATGTCTTTAAGTGTGTTTTCAACTAATTTCTGTACATTTTCGTTCATTACATCCCCTGGTCGTCAATTTGGTATACATAACAGAAATATTGTTGGTTCAGTTGGTTCAGTTGGTTCAGTTGGTTCACTGACCGCCAGCCCGCACCAGCACTGGTTTTTGCTGAACCAACATTGGCGATTTGGTGTTGGTTCAGCGGAGCTTTCTGTTGGTTCACTTCCTGCCAGAGTGAATGCCCTTATCAAAACATGTTGGTTCAAAACGGGCATTTGTTGGTTCAGCGTTGGTTCAAAATGAAAATAAAAGCTCTTATAAAACAAAAAGATTTATATATTGAACCAACTGAACTAACTGAACCAACACCATTTTTACACATGTGAGAAATGCTATTCCTCTGGCTCGTCGTAATCCTCAGGTCGGAAGGTCAGGACATAAACGTTAATCTGTCGCCCGTCGATACGCGGTGATTTACGCTGATAACCACGTCCGCTGGCTGGCGGTTTCAGCATCCCGGCATTTTTCAGAACTTCGGCGAACTGTGTCGGGTTAAAGTTCTGCGCGATCTCCTTTTCGAATGCGCCGCGAAAGGTGTAGAAGATTACAGGGTCACTGTCGTGGTTCCCCTTCTGACGATACCCCGCCAGATCCTTAACGGGCATGTCGGCAGAGCTGTAGGGGAACGGCGCGAAACGGCTGAACCCATACGCATTAAGAAACGCCTCCGTCTGCTCAATAATCTGCTGGTGCTCTTTGTTCCCCGTCCCGAACTCACGCAACCATGCATTGTAGCTGTGTTGAATGGCATCACGGCACGTCTGAGCATCCCATCCGGTGACAACGCCGCCCAGCAGTAACGCTGCCTCCAGAATGGCAAAACGTGCGGCCACGCGGTGAACCTGCTCGCCATAGTCGGCAGGAATAAGACTGCGCCAGCGGGCTTCACACTCACGAACAGTATCAATTGCCTGCTGTTGGTGGTCTGCCAGCCACTTGATCCACTCCCGCCCTGCAGCGCCGTGATTGTGCTGGTAAGCGTCTTTTAGCGCGTCGGCGTGTTGTTTGCCGTTCTGGTGGTCATGGAAGCGTACCGCCTTACTCAGCGGGATATTCAGCAGGCGCACCAGTTGCCCGGCTTTGGTCTTGCGTCCGGTGGTGGCAATGAAGGTTTCCAGGTCCATTTCCCCGGTACTGATCGCCACGGTGCGCCAGCGTTTTAAATCCCGGTTGCCGCCTTCCTTCGCCCCCTGCAATTTCCCCACGCCGTTAAACAGCGCATAGGCAGACTGTGACACGCTTACCGGGTCTGCTCCCTGTCCGACTTCATCCAGGGGCATCAGCCCGTCATTGTGTGCTGCGGCTTCGTTTGCCAGCCCCAGCGCCGTGCCGTACCACGTCAGGCGCAATAAGTCCGGGTTGCCGTACAGACTGCTGGCGACGTTCGCTGTGGTGGTCTTACCCGCGCTCGACTGTTCATAGAAGTGAATCCCGAACCCATCAGCACCCGCCAGCCCGATTAACGGGGCTGCCAGTGCGGCGGCAATGCCTGTCATCATCGCGTAGTTACCGTATGCCAGCCGCGCAACACTGTTACGCCAGCTCTCTGAGGTTCCCGCCACGGTGTACCCGGCAGCGGCAGAACTGCGGCCACTGAATAAAACGGGTTGCGCAGGTGCGCCGATTATCTCCCCGTCCGGCATGATGTATGCCCCGCACTGCCAGCCAGTAGCGTGAGCAACACGCCACAATTCACGGGAGCCGCTACGCTGTAGCCAGTCGGCCAGAATCGCCCGTAAGCTGCTTTTCGTTGTGACATTAACCCCGCCCGCTTTCAGGGTACGCCAGCCTTCGCGCTCCCCGATATCAGCTAGGGGGATAGCCGCTGTTGTCGGTATGCCTGCGCCAAAGGCCAGCCAGCGCAATATCAGATACTGATCCTTGTCGTCCCGCCCGGTGCCGATAACGTCCATCGGTGAGGCCAGCCAGCTTTCATTGTTGATAATCTCGCCGCTTTCCTTGTCCACTTTAGGCGTGATCCAGTAAACGCCATCTTTGCGGCTCTCAATGCGGGGTTTTAGCGGGTCTTTCTCTGGCTGGTCAGTTTTACCGCCCTCAATGGCCTGTAGTCTTGGTTTCACGTATTCCCCCTGCGGCTGGTACATCGAATCGTTAAACGCAGCCGTAGCGATTTCCAGCCCGTGTTGCTGGTGGTAGTCGTTCCAGTCGGCTTTATAGTCTGTTGGCGGTACAGCAACCCAGCCCGTGACGTCAAGCGCAGCCTTTTCTGCGGCATCCATTCCGGTATTGGGTTTGTCGTCCAGTCGGTCGTTATCCGCCGCAATGATGATTTGCGCCTGTGGGTGCTGCTGGCGCATCTGTATTGCGACGGGTAGCAGGTTGCCAGCGTCTATGGCACACACTGCCAGCGCATCAGGGCGCATCAGGTAAGCGGATAAAGTCGTTGCCAGCCCTTCGGCAATGATCACCTCCTGCGGCTGTTTCGGTGTGTTTACGGCATGGTATGCCCCGCGCTTTGCTGAACCTGTCAGGAGGCGCTTTTCTCCCTGTGGGGTGATGGTCTGTGCGGCTGCCACTGCGCCGGAATCACCCACCAGCTCAAGCAGGATTGAACCATCAGGCAATAGCGGGAAAGTGAACCCGTCCAGCCCCTTAGCAATCAGGTATTCAGATTCGCCATGCGTGACGCTCTGGCGCATTCCGGCATATAGACGGGCAAACGTAGCCCGGCGCTGCTCTGCGTCCTCTGCTGCCCGCTGCTGGCGCTCCTGCTCACGTTGCTGGCGTTCGGCTTCCATCTGCTCCCTTCTCTGGCTGGCTACTTTCTGGTCTGTTTCTGCTGCCCGGTAATCAATACCCAGCACATCAGCGGCGAGCTGCGCCGCCTCCGTGGTTTCGCAGTGGTTAACCAGCTTAATCAGGTCTAAGCCGTCGCCCGCGCCACACTGGTTGCAGATAAAACTACCGCGCCCGTTATCATCGAACCGGAAGCGGTCTTTGCCGCCACATGCCGGGCAGGGGGCGTGCTTACGTGGCGAATCGGGAACGTCGATATTCAGGCCAGCCAGCACATGAGGCCAGTTGTTCGCGGCGGCGCTGGTGACTTCGCGGATAAGGTCGATATTACGCATTCTTACCCCCTGCGACGGTCGCACCCATGTCGGCGGTCATATCGCCCCACGCCTCTAATCCCGCATCAGTCAGCCCGCCAGCATCAACGCATCGTGACAGGTACGCTATCCCGATACTTTCCCACTGAGCCGACTGATAATGCTCTTTGATTGCTTCCAGCGCGTAGCCATCCACAAGGTCGCGCATTCCCTTTACGCCGCCCAGAATGTTCACGCGGACGGACTCGCCGTCCGCATCAATCACGAAATACTCGCCGCCGCTGGTGGCGGTGATATGGTCATACAATGCCGCTGCGTACTGGTTAGCCAGCGCATTCAGTCGGAAGTTTTTGGTAATCATGTCGCCCCCTCAGTGCGCCGCTGGCATTTCAGGCCAGCCGTTTTCATCCAGATCAGCAATGAAGTGATCGTGTAGCTCTGCCAGCGTTTCACGTCCGAACGGAGTCAGCTCGCCGCGCTCCGCATCCAGCATGGCGCGGTAGAACACAATCGCGTTCTCTGTTCCCTGCTCAATGCCGTAGCGCTCAATCATTGCGCCCTCGATGTTGTTCGCCATCGCCAGCCGTTCAGCAAACGGGTAAACCACAATGCCCGCTGTGCCATTGGAGTAAATCGCCACCTGCGATAATGTGCCGTCAGCCTCAGTAACCGTGGTGGTGCCGTTCTCGCGCTTCATCTCAGAAACGAACGTCGCAGCAATCAACCAGCGCCACATAGTGACGTTATGCTGCGCGGTGAAGTCGAACCAGCCACGCGCCCCGCCGTCAGCCACTGCAAAATGCAGGGTAAATCCTTCATCGGGGATTTCGTCATACCTGCCGCTATCGAGATGAGTTACCGCGTCTGAATAGGGAACAAGGCAAACATGCTCATACATTCCGGCATCATTGCGGGTCATGATATTGACGCCGTGTGGTGTGGCTTCGGCATGGAATAAGTCGGGATTAAAGGTCAGTACGTTGCTCATGCTTTATCCATCGCTTTTAAGTCCATGCCAGCCAATTCATCCTCTGCTGAATCCATCAATTCGGGGATACCATCCAGAAGGGAAATGATTGCGCCAATTAAGTTAGCCGTGCCGCTATCGTTTTTATTCGTCGCTTCAAGCCAGAGAGATAGGACTTCCTGCGCCTGTTGGATACGGCAGGTTGAATCGGCTAGGGATACTTTGCTCATGCTGCCACCTCCAGACGGATACGGCCTGCAAAGAAACAGACGTGATCCCGCGCCAGAGTGCGGCGGGCTTCGCGCTCAGTTTCAGCAGCAATGTGATGGATTTTGGCGGTAATTGTCGGCATATCGCGGCGAACAGCAGCGATTATCCAGATAAATTGCGGATTTTGGGTAGGGGTAGTAGCCAGCATAGCGGCAGCCTCCATTCGATTTGGGATTAACCCACCACCGAAGAGACCAATCTTGCTGGTGGTGGACTGCGCAGAGTTGGTCTTACCGGCTCGAATGGTCACCGGCGCTTCCGAAGAAGCCCCCACGCAGCCCACCATAATTTTGCGAGCGACACGGATGATACCCGTACCGCTGAAAAAGAGGCGTACTGAGCTAACGACACAAAAAAAGACGCTAGGCGCGTCGTATGTCGCCATTCGATTTACCGGGAGACCAATCCCGGCACCAGATTTCGCTGGTGCGCTATAACCATAAACCGGGTTGGCGATAGTCGGCAAGCCCTTTTTTATGGACTCCAGAAACTCACCTTCGCGCACGCGCGTACTGGTCTCGAAACTCTCCTCGTCACCACGACGAGAAAATGAGGAGCTGGCATTAGCTGGCACTGTTATGCCAGCTTTACCCTCATGCGCGTACGCGATCCCGCGCAAGGCATACATCAGGCCAGCCAGGGGAAAGGCTCTTTTCTGGACGGCGGGCATTAGTGAACCTCCGGCAATTGAGGCTGATATTTGCGCCATAACTCAGCTTCTTCGGCGATAAGGCGGGATTTCTCACCTTTGCAGGCTTGCAGGTCTTTACCGCGCTTGCTGGCCTTCTTGTCGTAAGCTGCTTTGCGTTTGCTGTGGTCGTTCAGGAAGGCGAACGGCACACCATAGGAGCCAGTTTTACGAATAGACGGGATAACCTCGCGGAATACCCAGTTAGTGAAACGATGTGCGAACGTTCCGGCGGTGCTGGCCTTCCGGCTGCGGGCGATCAATTTGTAAAAGCCCGATTCGCAGACGGTACGCATATCCTGCAATCCACCGGGGGTGGGTGTTAAACACTCCCCCTTTTCATCGGCATCTAATCGCCGTAATGCGACTTTGTGATCGGCTATTTCTAGTGCCTCACAAACGTCTTTGGCAATAAACCACGGATCGCCGTCCATATTGACGATGCGAACTTTGATGCCCTCAAACCGAATAACGGAAATATCTCCCTCGACTGCATGAGGAATAATTTTCTGGGTAACGCAGGATTGTGGGGCGGCCTCCGAATTGAATCGGCTTTTTTCGATAGTCATATTTTCGGCTCCGTTATGCGGCGTTAAACGCGTCCGGGTAGAGGTTCAGAATGTCGGTAATATCCTGCTGAGATAGCCCGTGATGTTCATTAATGGCGGCATTATGGTTCACAAGTTGGATCACCTTGAGAACGTCGCCACGGCAGGAAAAGCGGTAGCGCAGGTGTGCGCCGATACCATCCGGGTTTTTCTCGTCGATACGCTCTAGTTGAATATCAAGCTGGCGCTCCAGTTCAGACGCATAATTACGCCCGGATGAAAGACGGCAGTAGCGCAGGATGTCATTTTCTGTCCATCCCTCTACGCCAGTGCGCAGCATATAGACGCGGGCGCGGTGTTTCTTTGGGGTACGCTTAGGTACTTGTACCGGGCTGGTGGTCGGCGTAATATCAGACGTGCGAATATCTGAGTTAGCCGCCTGCTGTACGGGGCGGTTTTTCTTTTTCATTACGCCACCTTTCCCCGGCGCTCAGCCAGCCAGTTATTAATCTCTACCGCATCAAAGGCGGTCACATTATCGGTGAGTTTCACTGGGCGCGGCAGCGTTCCGTTCTTAACCCAGCGGTCAATGGTTGGCATGGAAACACCCAGAAGTTCCGGCATACGAAAACGGCGGATGTATCCAGTAGTGGGAAATGCTGATTGCGCTGCGTGGTGTACTGTCATATGTCCCGTAACTCCTGTGATAGCTGTTGTTACGGTATGAGGTTAGCGGCTAAAAAATGAGAGCATAAGGTACAGTAAGCGCACTGTACCCTTACACTAAATTAACTCTTCCCCTTCCCGTTGACTGAGGCTCTTAGATGTTTAAGGATCACATCACCATTGGTAATCATTAATGGTGGAATTTCATCTTTGTGTTTAAGTAAGCAGTCCCGCCATTTTTCAGGACTGACTTCTTTTCTTTCCCCTCGGCAGTCGTCAGGATATTTACTTAGGATATAAATAGCAGCTTTCAATAACCCCTCTCTATTGGAAGCATGTCTCTCAGCTTTTTTATTAACTGGTAGTGGTGAGGTGGATAAAATATTGGGGCTATTTCTTGTTGCAAGATTGGTTTCTGATGTGATTTCCTTGCCGCCATTGCATAGCAATTCAAGCTCATAACTGGTTATATACATATCCTTACTATGAACAGTATACCAGTCATCGAAATAAAATCGTCCAGCAACGTAGCCATCTCTAAATGTTGCATTTTCGCATCTGGGCACATCAAGAGTATCGATAGTTATATCCCAATCATCCCAGTAATCAGATAAATACCTCTCCTCTGCTTCGATAAACTCTTGAGGGATCGCCAGAAAACCACTCCATTTTTCAATGGATTTATTCCCTGAGTTCATATCATATTGCTCTGTAACAGAGAAATAATCTGACTTATAGCTAAATCTTAGGCAGTGTAGATCAGCATTAGGTTCAGGCTTAATATCATATTTTTCTTTTAAGTAATCGACAGGCAAAATACTATCAGACTCAACATTAATTAACTTTACTTCCTCGTTCTCATTTTTTGGCGAGCTATCGAATAGAAATTCAATGTGAGGCATCTTAATACAAAACTGTAATAAGCCTATTGAAGCAAAATGTATTAAATCAGACACTTCGCACTTAGTGATTTTGGCTACTTTTTCAAGCGAATAATATCTATGCTTTGGTAAGATCATCACGCTACCTTTCACGCTTTGCCTTTCACTTGATTGAGCCAGGCGGTAAGGCTTCCGCTTTTCATCCCGTCGGACTAGGCTCAATCTATTCTTACGATAGCTTATGCGTCTTTATAATAGGCGTCACGTTGTAATCTTCGCCACTCTCTAATGCCACCAGCAAATCACACCACAACGTAAGTGCGGCTTTGCGTTCCTCAAAATATTGGTAGCGGTTATAAATCCCTTCAACCCCCTTAATTCGGTGGTTAAGGCAGCGTTCGGCCACCACTGGATCAACGCCCAGCGCAGCAAGGTGGGTGCGGGCAGTACGCCGGAAATCATGAATGGTGTAGTTGGGTACATTGGGCATTTCAGCACGAACCTTTGCCAGCGCAACGGGCAGGGTGCTTTCCTGAATATGTGGGATCATGCGGTTTTGCATCTTTCTGGCAGGTAATACCCATTTGCTATTGCACGAAAAGGTGCGCAGTTCTCGCAGCCACTCTACTGCTGGTGACGGCAACGGTATGTCGATGGCATCGCCGTTTTTACTTCGTTCTTCTGGCAGATGCCAGATTGCCCCCTCAAGGTCGAATTCTTCCCAGCGGGCGGCACATAGCTCCATTTTACGTACGCATAAGGTTAGCAGTAGCTTAAATGTAAGTTCATTCTGGCGGCTAAACCCTTTAGCCTGTCGCATGGCTTGAAACAGTCTGATCAACTCGTCACGGGTAAGCCATCGTTCACGGGCAACCTCTTTCCCGCCAGCGTCCGAAACCTCAAAGGCTGAGCACGGATTTATCTCCAGCGCGTGCCGTTTAATTCCGTAATCAAATATGCGGCGCGTCCAGCGTAGAACGTCCGTCGCTATGGTTGGCGCTCCACGGTCAACAATGCCTTTTAGCATGTCGTCAATGTGGCGTGGTTTCACGTCCTCCACCCTCATTTGACCAATGCAGGGGTTTATATCTTTGTCGATGCGGCGACGGAGAATGTCTGGGTGCTTCCAGCGTGGCAGGATCTGACGCTCGAAATATTCTGCGGCAAGCTGAGAAACACGCATGGCGTTTTTGTCATCTTCAATTTTTGCCAGTGCTTTGGCTTTGCGTTCCTGTTTCTCCCCGGCAACGTCATAGCCTAAAGATACGCGGGCGGATAGCTCTTTGGCGGTTTCTCTGGCTTTGGCTAGTGACAGTTCAGCATAAGAGCCAATTAGCATCGCTCGTGACTTCCCGGCAAGCTTATATCTGAACCTCCACGTGGGGGTCTTATCAGCTTCACGGTAGCGGAGATATAACCCGTTCCCGTCAGCCCGTCCCTCGAATCGCTCCCCGGCCTTAATCCATGCGCGGATCTGCATATCAGTTAGTTTTGGCATTTTGCGAATATCCAAACTTTGAATAGAGGGTGTACCCAAAATGATGTACACAAACCACAATGGGTACACCATTGTGTACACCCTAATCATGCGCTCTGTTGCGTTGTCATGATAGCCCATGATAACAAAAAAGCCCGCAATTTCGCGGGCTTCTTAGTTTTTTGATGCTTGGTGCGAGCTGCTGATAGCTTACTCGATATTCTGGATCTGCTCGCGCATCTGCTCAATAAGCACCTTCAGCTCAATGGCGGAATTGGTGACGTCGGCATTGATCGATTTCGAGGCCAGGGTGTTCGACTCCCGGTTGAACTCCTGCATCATAAAGTCGAGGCGACGGCCTACCGCTTCTTTCTTCTTCAGAATGTTGTAGGTCTCTTTAACGTGCGCTTCCAGACGATCCAGCTCTTCGGCCACGTCCACACGCTGCGCCATCAGTACCAGTTCTTGTTCCAGACGGTTGTTTTCCAGCTGAACTTCAGCTTCTTCCAGTTTCGCGACCAGGCGTTCGCGCTGCCATTGCAGCACTTCTGGCATATGGGTGCGAACTTTAGCCACTTCGGTGCTAACGCCTTCAAGACGCTGCTCAATCAGCGCTTTCAGCGCCTGACCTTCGGTTTCGCGGGCAACAATAAAGTCATCCAGCGTGCCGTCGAGAGCTGCAAGAATTTCCGCAGTAATTGCATCCAGATCCTGCTCGCCAGCGGCCATCACGCCAGGCCAGCGCAGAATATCAACCGGGTTGATTTCACCTTCATCGCTCTGCATTTTGACCCAGTTCGCGGCATTGACGAGCTGCTTCGCCAGTTTTTCGTTGAGGATCAGCTCACCCTGTGCGCTGGCATCCGGCTCAAAGCGCAGGTTACATTCCACTTTACCGCGTGTCAGACGAGTACGGATACGCTCACGCACCACAGGCTCAAGACTGCGGAACTGCTCCGGCATACGGAAATACGTTTCCAGATAGCGCTGGTTTACCGAGCGCATTTCCCAGGTAGCGCTACCCCAGCTACCCTTGATTTCACGCCGGGCGTAGGCGGTCATACTGCGGATCATAGACATTCCCGTTTTTAAAGGAGAGATGGGGGGATTATAGCTTTCAGGGGCTTCTCAGGATAGGAATAAGCGTCCTTTATCCGTATAATGCGCAGCCACATTCGTTTCAAGCCGGAGAATTCATCATGCGTCCAGCAGGTCGTAGCGCCAATCAGGTGCGTCCCGTCACCCTGACCCGTAACTATACAAAACACGCTGAAGGCTCCGTGCTGGTTGAGTTTGGTGACACCAGGGTACTGTGTACTGCCTCTATCGAAGAAGGCGTTCCTCGCTTCCTGAAAGGCCAGGGCCAGGGCTGGATCACTGCGGAATATGGCATGCTGCCACGTGCAACCCATACCCGTAACGCCCGCGAAGCGGCAAAGGGTAAACAGGGTGGCCGTACTATGGAGATCCAGCGTCTGATCGCGCGTGCACTGCGTGCAGCCGTTGATCTGAAAACCCTGGGCGAATTCACCATTACTCTGGACTGTGATGTGATCCAGGCTGATGGCGGCACGCGTACGGCGTCGATTACCGGCGCATGTGTGGCGCTGGCCGATGCACTGAACAAACTGGTTGCTGCCGGTAAGCTGAAAACGAACCCAATGAAAGGGATGGTTGCGGCGGTTTCCGTCGGTATCGTTAACGGTGAAGCGCTGTGCGATCTGGAATACGTTGAAGATTCCGCAGCCGAGACCGACATGAACGTGGTAATGACCGAAGACGGTCGCATTATTGAAGTGCAGGGCACAGCGGAAGGCGAGCCGTTTACCCACGAAGAGCTTCTCACCTTGCTGGCGCTGGCCCGAGGGGGAATCGAATCCATTGTAACGACGCAGAAAGCGGCGTTAGAAAATTGATTTTAAAGGCGACCAGTGAGTCGCCTTTTTTTTGCCTGTAAGACAGAAAAAACCAAAGGAGCGAATCCATGAAATCGTATCAGCGCCAGTTTATTGAGTTTGCGCTTAACAAGCAGGTACTTAAGTTTGGCGAATTTACGCTGAAATCCGGGCGTAAAAGTCCCTATTTCTTCAACGCCGGGCTGTTTAATACCGGGCGCGATCTGGCATTGTTAGGCCGTTTCTATGCCGAAGCGCTGGTGGATTCCGGGATCGATTTCGACCTGCTGTTTGGCCCGGCTTATAAAGGCATTCCGATTGCGACCACTACGGCGGTGGCGCTGGCGGAGCACCACGATCGCGATGTGCCATACTGCTTTAACCGTAAAGAAGCCAAAACCCACGGCGAAGGCGGCAATCTGGTGGGCAGTGCGCTGCAGGGCCGCGTTATGCTGGTGGACGATGTGATCACCGCAGGCACTGCTATTCGTGAATCGATGGAGATTATCCAGGCTAACGGCGCTACGCTTGCAGGTGTACTGATTTCTCTGGATCGCCAGGAGCGTGGTCGCGGCGAAATTTCTGCAATTCAGGAAGTGGAACGTGATTACGGCTGCAAAGTGACGTCGATTATCACACTGAAAGATTTGATCGCGTACCTGGAAGAGAAGCCAGAGATGGCAGACCATCTGGCAGCAGTGCGTAAATATCGGGAAGAGTTTGGCGTGTAATGTACTGCCCGGTGGCGCTGCGCTTACCGGGCCTACATAACCGTAGGCCGGATAAGGCGAAGACGCCATCCGGCAACAGTGTTACTGCAACTGGGCAGCCACTAACGGCCAGCGGGCGTCAAAATCGTCCGTTGGTCGGTATTTGAATTCACTGCGCACAAAGCGGGAGAGCATCCCTTCGCAAAACGCCAGCAGCTGGCCCGCCAGCAGCGTTTCATCGGTGTTGTAACCTTCACCTTCACGCATTTTCTTCTCGCGCAGTACCTGTCGCAGCTGGGCTTCAATACGCTCAAAAAGCTGGTTAATGCGACCCTGCAGCCTGTCTTGTTCGAACATCAGCGCGTGGCCGGTCAGGATACGGGTTAAACCGGGATTACGTTCGCCAAAGCCCAGAATCAACAGCACAATCAGACGCAGACGCGCGCTGGTGTCTTTTTCATCTTTCAGAATCAGGTTGATGCGTGTGATCAGGCTGTCTTCGATAAACTCGATCAGGCTGTCGAACATCCGGGTTTTGCTCGGAAAATGGCGATACAGTGCCGCTTCCGACACGCCTACAGAGGCCGCCAGTTTTGCGGTGGTGATGCGTTGACTGCCATCGCTGGATTCAAGCATCAGAGCCAGAGACTGAAGTATTTCTTCGCGACGGTTCCTTTTCGCGGTTTGTTTTTCTGCCATGTTACAAAATACCCCTGAAAATAAGCACTGCCAGGCTGGCATCCACACAGCGACCGCAAACTACGGTTTGCGGTTTGTTATTGCATTATGGCGCTGTGAGATGCGTAACTGTCGGGCGATTATTTACGCCCGGAATGGCCGAAGCCGCCTTCGCCACGGTCGGTAGCGTCAAAATCTGCCACCAGATTAAATTCGGCCTGCACCACCGGTACGAATACCATCTGTGCGATGCGCTCACCGGGTTCGACGGTGAAGCTGTCCTGACCGCGGTTCCAGACGGAAACCATCAGTTGACCCTGATAGTCAGAGTCGATCAGGCCGACCAGGTTACCCAGCACGACGCCATGTTTATGACCCAGGCCAGAACGTGGCAGGATCACCGCTGCGAGTGATGGGTCAGCAATGTGAATCGCCAGA
This sequence comes from Enterobacter sp. RHBSTW-00901, assembly GCF_014103115.1. NCBI lineage: Bacteria > Pseudomonadati > Pseudomonadota > Gammaproteobacteria > Enterobacterales > Enterobacteriaceae > Enterobacter > Enterobacter sp. RHBSTW-00901. The sequence continues at coordinate 2,727,409 of NZ_JABXPB010000001.1, read as the reverse complement.
CCGGTCGGGATCAGGGTGGTTGCACCCGGAGCCAGTTCTACGGCGTCATCGAGACAGGCGCGCAGGTCAAGACCGGCGGAGCCGGAGGTGGCATAGGTTGGCAGCGGGAATTGCTCGCCAACACGCGGGTCCAGAATCTTAACGTCGATTTTTTTCATCATAACGGGTAACGATCTCGTCCAGTAATTGTTGGCCCAGGAGTTCCTTGCGCTCAAGCGGTAAGACTTTATCTCCATCCTGCCAGAAAAGGTGCAGTGCGTTGCTGTCGCTGTTAAATCCTTGTGTGGCCAGCGATACGTCGTTCGCGCAAATCAAATCGAGGTTTTTGCGGGTACGTTTTTGCCGGGCATATTCTTCCACATTATTCGTTTCTGCGGCAAACCCAACAACGTAAGGACGATGGCTTTTCAGTGCGGCAACGCCGGCAACGATATCCGGGTTTTTCACCATTTTTAGTGTTAATTCATCGCCTTGCTTTTTAATTTTGGCATCAGAAATTGTCTCGGCGCGGTAATCGGCGACGGCGGCACAGCCGATAAAAATCTGCTGATTTTGCGCATGTGCCTGTACAGCGGCTTCCATTTCCAGTGCGGTAGTGACATCAATGCGCTGCACAAATGGAGGGGTAGGCAACAAGACCGGGCCGCTCACCAGCGTGACGTTCGCACCGCGTTTTGCCGCTGCGGCAGCAATGGCAAAGCCCATCTTACCGGAGCTATGGTTAGTAATGTAACGCACCGGGTCCAGCGGCTCACGCGTTGGGCCCGCGGTAATCATGATGTTGAGATGTTGCAGATCGTTGACAGGCGAAAAATGAGCGGCGGCCATATCGACGATAGCCAGTGGGTCAAGCATGCGCCCTGGGCCAATATCGCCACAGGCCTGGCTGCCGCTGTCCGGCCCCCAGATCAACAAGCCGCGAGAGGACAGCGTCTCCAGATTGTGCTGGGTGGCGGCATTGCGGTACATCTGCTGGTTCATGGCGGGCACGACGGCGACAGGGGCAGGCGTCGCCAGGCAAATAGTCGAGACCAGATCGTTCGCCATACCCGCGGCTACACGGGCGATTAAATCTGCCGTGGCGGGGGCAAGGATAACCAGGTCTGCCCATTTCCCCAGCTCGATATGACCCATCGCGGCTTCCGCGGCTGGATCAAGCAGGCTGTCAGATACCGGGTACCCTGAAACGGCCTGCAGGCTCAGAGGAGTGATAAAGGCTTTGCCGCCTTCAGTTATCGCGACCCGCACGTCGGCCCCGCGTTCGCGCAGACGACGCACCAGATCCGGCGCTTTATAGGCAGCAATACCGCCGCTCACGCCAAGAACGATTTTTTTACCGGCCAGGCTCATCATGATTCTTTCCTGTTGGGTTTCACCAGAGAGCGGGCATTTTATCACAATCCAAAAATCGGGGTGCTTTTGTCCTTCAGTCACTTTGCGAGGCGTTACGCAAGAACGAAACATGGCCGTCGAGCACCGGATGTACCTGTGGCAGCATAATGGCAAACATAAGGAGACAGCACATGGAAGAGACTGAACTGCTGCTACCGCGTGAAAAACTGCTGCGCTATGGCGTCACGTTGTTAAAAGATGACGAACTGCTGGCACTCTTTTTGCGCACCGGGACGCAGGGGAAGACGGTGTTTACGCTGGCAAACGATTTGATAGACCACTTTGGCTCACTGTACGGTTTGCTGACGGCTGAACTGGAGGCGTTCCGACACGTTGAGGGGATTGGGGTCGCGAAGTACGCTCAGTTAAGAGGCATTGCCGAACTGGCACGGCGTTTTTACAATGTCCGTCTGGAAGAAGAAGATCCGGTTCTGACGCCAGAAGGCGCGCGTGAATTCCTGCAGAGCCAACTGGCGGATGCGGAGCGCGAGATCTTTATGGTGATCTTTCTCGATAACAGGAACCGGATACTGAAACATAGTCACCTGTTTTCGGGAACATTGAGCCATGTTGAGGTTCATCCGCGTGAAATTGTGCGGGAAGCGATAAAAGTGAATGCAGCCGGCGTGATCCTCGCGCATAATCACCCCTCTGGCTGTGCACAACCGAGCAGAGCTGACAAAGAAATCACCGAACGCATTATCAAATGCTGTCAATTCATGGACATTCGTGTACTGGACCATCTGATAATTGGCCGCGGAGAGTACATTTCTTTTGCAGAACATGGTTGGATTTAGACCATTTCACGCGATCCATCGGGATCTTTGTCTGTTCGGGACTTGAGCACACCGCCGAGTCAGCGTATACTACGCCACCTTTGAGAATCTCGGGTTTGGCATTTGGGCCTGGCAATCGAGAGTTCACTTAGAACTATGCGATGACCGGGCTGTAAAGCCTGACGAGGCGCCGATACCCCATACGAAGCTCGAGCTAATTTGATTTTTGGAGAATAGACATGTCCCGAGTCTGCCAAGTTACTGGCAAGCGTCCGGTGACCGGTAACAACCGTTCCCACGCACTGAACGCGACTAAACGCCGTTTCCTGCCGAACCTGCACTCTCACCGTTTCTGGGTTGAGAGCGAGAAGCGTTTTGTCACCCTGCGCGTATCTGCTAAAGGTATGCGTGTAATTGATAAGAAAGGCATCGATACAGTTCTGTCCGAACTGCGTGCCCGTGGCGAAAAGTACTAAGTACTTAAAGAGGAAATAAATCATGGCTAAAGGTATTCGCGAGAAAATCAAGCTGGTTTCTTCTGCTGGTACAGGTCACTTCTACACCACCACGAAGAACAAACGTACTAAGCCGGAAAAACTGGAACTGAAAAAATTCGATCCAGTTGTACGCCAGCACGTACTGTACAAAGAAGCTAAAATTAAATAATTTTAGTCTCCTTGTATTGAAAAACCCCGCAACTGCGGGGTTTTTTGCATTCTGCATCTCTCAACGGAGGAACCATGCCTGAATTACCTGAGGTAGAGACCAGCCGTCGCGGTATTGAGCCCCATCTGGTCGGCGCGACCATTCTTCATGCTGTTATCCGAAATGGTCGTCTCCGCTGGCCGGTTTCCGATGAGATCCATGCCCTGAGCGACAAACCCGTTCTCAGCGTCCAGCGCCGTGCCAAGTATCTGCTGCTGGAGCTGCCAGATGGCTGGATCATCATCCATCTGGGGATGTCCGGGAGCCTGCGCATCCTTACTGAAGAACTGCCTGCGGAAAAGCACGACCACGTCGATCTGGTGATGAGTAACGGTAAAGTGCTGCGTTATACCGACCCACGACGCTTTGGCGCGTGGCTATGGACCAAAGAGCTTGAAGGACATAGCGTGCTGGCACACCTGGGGCCAGAGCCGCTCTCAGAGGCCTTTAACGCGGAATACCTGAAAGCGAAGTGTGCGAAGAAGAAAACCCCGATCAAACCCTGGCTGATGGATAACAAGCTGGTGGTCGGCGTGGGGAATATTTATGCCAGTGAATCGCTGTTTGCTGCCGGGATCCATCCCGATCGGCTGGCCTCTTCGCTGTCGGCACAGGAGTGCGAACTGCTGGTCAGGGTGATTAAAGCGGTGCTGCTGCGTTCAATTGAGCAGGGAGGGACGACGCTGAAGGACTTCCTGCAGAGCGACGGTAAGCCGGGGTATTTTGCGCAGGAGTTGCAGGTGTATGGCCGTAAAGGCGAGTCGTGCAGAGTCTGCGGAACGCCAATTATTGCAACGAAACACGCCCAGCGTGCCACGTTCTACTGCCGTCAGTGCCAGAAGTAAGCGTAGGCCCGGCAAGCACAGCGACACCGGGCAAAAAGATTTACTTCAGTTTCTCCATCAATGCCTGATGGACATTCACTGGCAGGAAATGGGTCACATCGCCGTGATGACGAGCCACCTCTTTCACCAGCGTGGAGGAGATAAACGACCACTCTTTGGATGGCATCAGAAACACACTTTCCAGCTCCGGCATCAGGTGGCGGTTCATGTGCGCCAGCTGCATCTCATACTCGAAGTCAGCCACCGCGCGTAAACCACGGATCAGGATATTGGCCTGTTGGGTGCGGGCGAAATTGGCCATCAGGTCGCTGAACCCTACCACTTCAACGTTCGGCAGGTGCGAGATCGCCGCGGTAGCCAGCGCAACGCGCTCGTTAAGGTTGAACATCGGCTTTTTGCTGGGGCTGGCGGCAATCGCCAGAATCACCTTGTCGAACATGCTCGTCGCACGGGTGATGATATCAAGATGACCGTTGGTGATCGGATCGAAGGTACCCGGATAAATCGCTTTTGTGCTCATGGCTCACGTTTTCTCTGAGTAGCCGCGGCAGAGCGCCCACAGCTCGGTGTATTTGTTAAAAGTATACTGGGCATTCACCACCGCCAGTAGCCAGCCCTGTTTTCCGTCCAGCACCCCACCGCGCAGCAGCAGCGTTTTCAGAAACGCGCCCAGCGTGTGGGTAAAAATACCGGTCAGCGTGGCCTTCTTGCCGCGCTGGTGGCGTTCCTGTGCCCATGCGGTGGCGTAGTTGAGCTGTTTACGCTGGAAACTGGCGAAATCCCGGCAGGTCAGGTGGAGCAGATCGCCCGTCAGGGGGATCACCTGAGCGTTGTCACAGGCCAGGGATTCGTGCACCAGATTATTGTTGTACTGATACTGCTCGCGCTCATACAGGCGCATCACGCGGTCAGGATACCAGCCGCTGTGGCGCATAAAACGACCGAGGAAGTAGTTACGACGCGCAATGCTATATACCGCGCCAGGATGAGGTGCGGCGAGCACGGTCTGAATGGCTTGCTGCAATTCCGGCGTGATGCGCTCGTCGGTGTCGAGCATCAGCACGTAATCACCGGTGGCGTACTCCTGCGCGCGCTGGCGCTGGATGCCATAACCCTGCCAGTCGGTGTTGGTATACACTTTTGCACCCGCTGCGCGGGCGACCTCCACCGTGTTGTCCGTACTACCGGAATCGAGCAGGACCATTTCGTCAGCCCAGGCGACAGAAGCCAGGCAGTCCGGAAGCAGGTCGGCGGCGTTTTTGGCGATCATCACGACCGACAGACGCGTTGACATTAGTGGCTCCGCTGAGGCAGATAAGGTTGCAGAAGTTGCAGCAGACGGGTCAGTGCGCCCTGGTTCTGATGCAGCACTTCGACGGCATGACGACCATACCACAGGCGGTAATCTTCGTCGGTCAGAAGGGTCGAAACCTCCTTCACCACCGAATCCGCGTCGGTTACGGTAATTAAACCATCGGCTTGCTGCAATTTAGCGCAGATATCTTTGAAGTTAAACGTGTGTGGCCCCATCAGCACCGGAATGGCATGCGCGGCAGGCTCCAGCGGGTTATGACCACCGCGCTCGACCAGACTGCCACCGACAAAAGCGAGGTCAGCAATGCCGTACAGCAGCATCAGTTCGCCCATCGTATCGCCAATCACCACCTGGGTGCTGCCGGACGGGATCTCACCGCTGCTGCGCAGGGTGAAGCTGAAACCGCCTTTTTGCACCATTTCACGGGCATCTTTAAAACGCTCCGGATGGCGAGGAACCAGGATCAGCAATAAATCAGGGAATTTTTCCAGCAGCGTACGGTGAGCTTGCAGGATGACCGCTTCTTCACCGTCGTGGGTACTGGTGGCAATCCAGACCTGACGACGCGGTGCCCACTGGCGGCGCAGCGTCACCGCACGGGCGGCGAGTTCAGGCGTGACGGAAATATCGAACTTCAGGCTGCCCGTCACCGCAAGCTGGTTGCGTTTCAGGCCCAGAGAGAGAAAGCGCGCTGCGTCTTCTTCGTTCTGCGCAGCAATCAGCGTGATCTTACTGAGCAGGCGACGCATAAATTTACCCAGCTTGCCGTAGCCTTTCGCCGACCGCTCTGAGAGACGGGCGTTGGCAATCACCAGCGGGATTTTACGGGCATGCAGGGCGGAAATCATATTTGGCCACAGTTCAGTTTCCATCACGATCACAAGCTTCGGGCGAACGGTGTCCAGGAAACGGCTCATGGCGCAGGGCAGATCGTAAGGCAGATAGACGTGATGAACGTCTTTACCGAATGCGGACATCACGCGCTCAGAGCCGGTCGGCGTCATGGTGGTGACGGTGATAGGCAGTGACGGATAGCGGTGGCGCAGGGCGCGAACCAGCGGGATCGCCGCCAGCGTTTCGCCAACAGAAACGGAATGCAGCAAAATACCGTCCGGGGCGACTTTATTGCGGCAGTAACCATAGCGTTCAGCCCAGCGTTTACGATACGCAGGCGCTTTACGGCTACGAAGCAACAGTCGCAGCCACACCAGTGGCTGAATGATGTAGAGCAGGGCGGTATACAACAATTCCAAGCGATTATCCGTTTTTTTTAGTTTCGGCGGGCAAATTCTAAGCATTTAAGCCAGGTAAAGCTATCTCTTATGCCAGATACCGTTTTAAACGGAAATAACGGCGGCCCAGTCGCCAGTGCTGGCGCAGCCCACGGGCGTTTTTCCAGATCAGTGCCCAGATCCCCCGGTCGAACAGTTCGCGGATGATTTCGCGTTTTTTGCTGGGATCGCCAATGTTGTTAATGGCGTGGAGAATGCCCAGCCCCTCTTTCGCGATTTGCCACTGGCAAGCCGGAACCCGGCGCACGGTATCCGGGTAGCGCTGGTTGATAACATCCAGCATCTCAAGGATCTTCATGTAGTGGCGTGCGTTACGCATACGCGAGTCATCCGTACCCGGCGTGTGTGACACCGAAGCGGAGTGAATAAGGTAGTCGTAGAAGGTTTCGTCGGTGTACTGCACGCGTCTGGCGGTCAGCAGCACTTCGGTCGTCCACGGAATATCCTGATGACGCAGGCCATGTTCAAAGGTGAAGCCCTGCTCCTTAATGAACGCGTGGCGATAAATATTCAGCCAGGTGACGTGCAGGAATTTACGTGATGCCAGCGCGCGCTGTAGCCACGTTGGGCCGTCCAGCACGTCGGTAGATTGCAGTTTGTCTGACGGGAAGATTTTCTTTGACGGTCTTCCGTCATCGTAAATATAGGTGCCGTTGCAGGTCGCGACATCGAGATCGTTCTTTTTAGCCATCTCAAGCAGGCGCGGATACATGCCCGGATAGATCACATCGTCGATGTCCGGGAATGCAACATACTCGCCCGTCGCTTCTGCCAGGCCGGTATTGCGGGCTGCGGATACGCCCTGGTTGGCCTGGTCAATCACCTTGTAGAACGGGAATTCACTGGCGTATTGCGCAATGATGGCCGCAGAGTTGTCATTTGACCCGTCGTTCACAACGACCAGCTCCAGACTGTCCAGATGTTGAGCTTTGATGCTGTCGAAAAATGCACTCAGGAATTTTTCACCGTTATAGACGGCGACCACAAGGCTCAATAAAGGTTTGTCGGACATGCTTTCTCCGTTGTGTTCAGGGCAGGCCACCCATATTGGTGATACCATTCGTGCTGTATTATATCTGGTGGATACTAAAAACATATGCCTGGAGGGACAAAGATCCCGTCAGGCGGCAAATTAGCGTCACGCTGGCGAGATTCTTAACAGGAAATGTATGCATATTGTTCACACTGAAGCAGACGGCGGCAAAGGCGGACAGCCTCTGCGCATTATTAACGAATCGCTAGGGATGATTCAGCGTGGCCATCAGGTGACCATTCTTTGTCCGGAAACCGCGCCGCTGCATGCGCTGGCGCGTGATGCCGGGTTAACGGTTGTCACCATGCCGTTAAAGCGTAAGAACCTTAAAAACCTGCAGTTGCTGCGCCGCTGGCTGAAGGCTAACCGTCAGTCCATTGATGTCATCAATAGCCATAACTCTGCCGATACCTGGCTGGTGGCACTGGCGAACCTGACGCTCGCAAACCCGGTGCCGCTGGTGCGTACCCGCCATGCCTCAGGCGTGCCGCGTAATAACTGGACCACCCGCTGGCTGTTTCGCACCGCCTGCGCGCATATCGTAACGACTGGCGAAGCGCTGCGTCACCAGGTGGCGAATATTGGCGTACCGATGTCCCAGAGCACGTCGGTGCCAAGCGGCGTGGATACGCAGCGTTTCCGTCCGGGGGATAAGCACGAGGCGCATGCGCACTGTGGGCTATCGCAGGATGACTTCTGGCTTGGCGTGGTATCGCACCTGCGTCCGAACAAAGGACACAGCGTTTTGCTGCGCGCGCTGGCGAAGATCGACAACCCGCACCTCAAACTGGCGATTGTCGGTGAAGGGCCGCATAAAGCGACGCTGGAGCAGGAGATTGTGGGTCTGGGGTTGCAGCAGCGCGTGGTGATGGCGGGGCATCGTAGCGACCCTGAACGCTGGTTCCCGGCCTTTGATATTGCGCTCAGCCCGTCTCACGATATGGAAGGTGTGCCGCAGGGCGTGCTGCAATCATTAGCCTCCCGCATTGCCACTATTGCCACTGACGCAGGTGGTACGGGAGATGCGGTGATTAATGGTCAGACGGGGATTTTGATCGCACAGCGCGATGAAAACGCGCTGTGCGATGCAATTGTGAAGCTCTGTGACGATGCCACCCTCCGCGAGACGCTGGCGCAGCAGGGGTATGATTACCTGAGCACCCACTTTACCCGCGAATGTATGCTGGACGCGATGGAGAAGGTTTTCTCCGATGCGGCTCAGCGCAGTAAATCGCGATAAAGCGCCTGCAGCTCTTTGGCCATTCTGTCCAGGGTATACGGTTCCGCTGTTGCGCGTGCGGCAGCGGAATAATCGACACCCTGATTGCGGCCTTTTAGCCATTGAGTGATGGCCTGCTGGTAGCCTTCGCTATCCAGCGCGTCGCATACCCAGCCGTTTTTGCCCTCTTCAATCCACTCTGCAGCACCACAGCCGTGGCTGGTAAGCAGCGGCAGACCGCAGGCCAGCGCTTCCACGCAGACATTCGGGAACGGGTCGTAGAGCGTCGGCAGGATCAGGGCATCAGCCGTGCCGTAGACCTCACGGACATCTGCCACCGGGCCGAGGAAACGCACCCGTGACGCCACGCCCAGCGTTCGGGCGAGCTTTTCAAACTTACGCGCATGCTTATCGCGTCCGGCAACCAGCAGCCAGACGTCAGGATGAGGCACGATGGCGCGTAGCGCAGTGGCCACACCTTTACGGCTAAATCCGGAGCCGACATACGCCAGAACCGGCGCATGCTGCGGGATACCGAGCGTATCGCGCTGCGACAGCGCGCGGACATCCGGGCTGAAATGCGCAGTATCCACGCCGTTGTATATCACCGTCAGCTTGTCATCCGACAGGGCAAAACGACGGGCGATATCATCGCGCACCATTTTCGAATTACAGATCACCTTGCGCAGCTGCGGATGGGTAAACATCTGTGCTTCCGCCTGCAAAATATAGCGGTGATAGCGGCTCAGCGACTGCGCCCAGCGCGCCAGTGGCGACAGAATGCGGCCATACTGCTCAAGCCAGGTGGCGTGAACGCCATCGCCTGCGCGGAAGATGGTTGCTCCCGGGATGCGCTCGTGGCTTTGCACAATATCGAACTGTGCGAAATGCGCGGCGGCTTCGGCGGCAAAACCAGATTCCCGCGCGATGCGGTTACGAAACGGTGGGTTCACCGTCAGCGTTTTCCAGCCGGAAGCATCTTCCCACTGGCGGGCGATCAGCGTGACGTCGAGCGACGTGTCCTGTGCCAGCACGTTCAGCGCACGGGAGACAAAACGCTCCGCACCACCGTTGGGGTTGTAAGTCTGTCGGACTATCGCCAGCTTCATGCAGGATTTTCCAGGAGCATTGTGTCGATGGCGCTCAGCACCTGCTGCGGCGTGATGGCCGTGATGCAGTCAGAGACACCGCCGTCGCCGCAACCCGCTTTACCGCACGGCTGGCAGGTAAACCCGGCAACGATCACGCGATAATTAACGCCCCACGGTGCCCATTTAATGGCTCCGGTTGGGCCGAAGATGGCAACGGTCGGCGTACCGACGGCACTCGCGAGGTGCATTGGCATGGAGTCCACGCCGAAGTAAACCCGCGCGTGTTTCATCAGTGCGCCCAGCTCTTTGAGGTTCAGCTGACCGCTTAAATCAAACACCGGCTGGGTGAGTGCGGCACGCAACTCATCCATGTAGGCCTTCTCGTCTTTTGACGGTGCAGCGGAGAGGATAATCGGCAGGCCGCGAGCCGCCAGGTTATCGATGGTGGCCGCCAGCTTTTTGATATCCCAGGCCTTAAACATCCAGCGCGACGTTGGATGCACCAGAATATAGGATTTACTCTGGAGCCCGAATCCGGCCAGTTTTTCGGCGACAGACGCTTCCGCCGCGTCGCCCGGTACAAACAGGGTGTGCTTATCTTCATCGGACTGGGGGTGAATGCCGATCCGGCGCAGGGCATCCAGGTTCACCTCGACCATATGGCGGCTGTTGTCCTGAATCGCCGGGTAGAGCGTGGTGAAGGATTTCACCCAGCGACGGCGTGCCAGGCCACCGCGTTTATCAGGCCGAAAGCCCACGGAGACGCGCGGTTTCAGGCGACGCGCCAGACGTGCGCCGTGCCAGTGTTCGGTCAGGTTAATCAGTACATCGTACTGACGGCCTTTCAGGGTACTCAGCAGCGCACGGTAGAGACGGAATTGTTCAAACCAGCCCTTTTTACGCCAGTTGCGCCCAATGGTATGCACCTGGTCGATATGCGGGTGGCTGGTCAGCATCGCCTGCGTGTCGTCATAGACCAGCGCGTCAACTTCCACGTCCGGCCAGTTCTTTTTCAGCACGGTAAACACCGGCGAGGTAAGCAGAACGTCACCGTGGTGACGCAATTTAATGATCAGCACGCGCTTTGGTGGGCGCTCCGCTGAGAAAAAATCAGACATAGGCTCTCTCTGCTGCCAGCAAAGGCTCTAATTGCGCAAATACCGCAGCGGCACTGAGGTCGCTCAGCTGCGATGAATGTTCCGGGCGGCAGACATATTGATTTTTTCCGTAGCCGCCGATAAGACCCGGGTCCGTTGGGCCGTAAAGCGTAATATTAGGTCTGTCCAGCGCGGCCGTCAGGTGGCTTAAGCCCGTATCGACGGAAACCACTGCCGCGGCACCTGCCAGCTCTTGTGCCACGCCATCCAGCTTCATGCGCGGCAGAACGTCCACGTAATCAAACCCGTCTGCCAGGCGTCTGGCTCGTGCCTCTTCGTGCGGTGCACCCCACGGCAGTTTGATGCGCAGTCCCGCGTTGCCAAGCAGGCCAATCAGTTCGCGCCAGTGTGCTTCCGGCCAGTGTTTATCGTCCCGGGTGGTCGCGTGGAGAAAAATCAGATACGGCGCGTTGTCAGGCAGCGAACCGTGAAGAAAATGCTGAGAAATGGCGTAATCGCCCTGCATGTGTGGTTTCGCATAGCCGAGGCTTTTGGCAAACAGCTCGCGGGTGCGTTCCACGGCGTGCTGCTGTTTAGCAATATGGTGCCGACGGTTATAGAACAGGCTCGCCAGCGGCTCGCGGGCGGTTTGCCAGTCCATGCCGTGCTTTACGCCGTGCGCCAGACGCGTCACCAGCGCGGCGCTTTTGACCAGCCCCTGCGCGTCAATGATGGCATCGTAATGCTGAGCCTGTACCGCATCGCGGAAGGCTTTACGTTCAGCTTTAATCGGTGCGGAGAACCACGCTTTGCGCCAGCGGCGGATAGCCACCGGGATCACACGGTCGACCGCTTCATGCCAGGTGGGGATCTGCGCGAAGCCTTCTTCCACCACCCAGTCAAAACGAATGCCGGGAATGGCCTGCATGGCATCCGTCAGCGAGGGCAGCGTATGCAGCACATCACCCATCGAAGAGGTTTTAACGATCAATACCCGCATTCGTTATCCTTCTTCGCTCAACAGCAGGTCGTTGAGTTCTTCCAGAACGCGTTGCGGCGTAATGTCGATCAGACTCTGGTGATAACCTTCAGCTGCATCGCCTTTACGCACTTTATGGTAGCCAGTGATCAGGCGAATGACGCGTGCTTTATTCGACAGCGGCGGCGTAAAGTCCGGGCTACTTGGGCCGTACAGCGCAACCAGCGGGCGGTTTAGCGCGGCGGCAACGTGCATCAGGCCGGAGTCGTTGGTGACCACGGCTTTACAGGCGGCAATCAGGATCACCGCTTGCTCCAGCTGGGTTTCCCCCGCCAGATTGCGGCACCAGGCTTGTTGTTCGGTACTGAGTGCGGCAAGGATTTCGTTGCCCGCCTCGTGGTCTTTCGCCGAACCGAACAGCACAATCTGGTAGCCTTCGTCGATCAGCTGCTTCGCCAGTTCGGCGTAGTGATAGTGCGGCCAGCGTTTTGCCGGGCCGAACTCTGCGCCAGGGCAGAAACCGATCATTGGGCGTTCAGACGAAATGCCAAATGCATTACAGGTCTGGGATTTCTCACCCTCGTGAACCTGTAGCTGCGGCCACAGAAGCGGCTGCGGCAGGTCTTTCGCGCTGCGCATCACGCCTTTGTCGTAGGCCAGCGCCACGTAGCGTTCCACCATCAGTGGCCAGGTGGCTTTATCCAGCACGCGCGCGTCGTTCAGCAGGCCGTAACGCATTTCACCGCGCCAGCCAGTGCGATGTGGTACGCCGGCAAAGAAGGGCACTAAGGCCGATTTGAAGGAGTTAGGCAGCACGTAAGCGCGGTCGTAGCGCTTGTCACGCAGGCTATGGCCGAGCTTGCGGCGTTCGCCGATTTCCAGCGCCCCGTGGCCGAGCGGCATCGGGATCGCCTCATTCACTTCCGGCATCCGCGATAAAAGCGGACGGCACCATGCGGGTGCCATCACGTCGATTATCGCCTGGGGATAGCGCGCCTTGAGCGTGCGATAGAGACTTTGCGACATCATCATGTCGCCCACCCAGGACGGGCCAACCACCAGTATTCTCATCGGTTGCTTGCCTTACGCGTTGCGGTTCAGCCAGGCCATATATTCCGTTACGCCTTCGGCAACGGTCTTGAACGGCTTGTCGTAGCCCGCAGCACGCAGGTTGGTCAGATCGGCCTGCGTGAATGCCTGGTAGCGGCCTTTCAGTTTATCCGGGAATGGAATGTACTCAATGCTGCCTTTCTTGTGGTATGCCAGCGTTGCGTCAGCCACCGCCTGGAAGGATTCCGCGCGGCCTGTGCCCAGGTTGAAGATGCCGGAGACGCCGTTTTCCCAGAACCACAGGTTCACGGCGGCAACGTCACCGACGTAGACGAAGTCACGCTTAAAGCTGTCGCTGCCTTCGAACAGTTTCGGACTTTCGCCATTATTCAGCTGGGTGTTCAGGTGGAATGCCACGCTTGCCATGCTGCCTTTGTGACCTTCACGCGGCCCGTAAACGTTGAAGTAACGGAAGCCGACAATCTGGGAGTTCGCTTCTGGCAGCACCTGACGCACGTACTCGTCGAACAGGAATTTAGAGTAACCGTAGACGTTCAGCGGTTGTTCATATTCGCGGGATTCGATGAAGTCAGAGGTACGACCGCCATAAGTTGCCGCAGAAGAGGCGTACAGGAACGGAATTTCACGCTCCAGGCAGTAGTGCAGGATCTCTTTGGAGTACTGATAGTTGTTGTCCATCATGTACTTGCCATCCCACTCGGTGGTGGAAGAGCATGCACCTTCATGGAAGATAGCTTCGATCTCGCCGAACTCTTCACCTGCCATAATCTGGATAAGGAAGTCTTCTTTATCCATGTAGTCAGCAATGTTCAGATCCACCAGGTTTACAAATTTGGTGCCGTCTTTCAGGTTGTCCACCACCAGGATGTCGGTGATGCCTTTGTCATTGAGAGCCTTAACAATATTGCTGCCGATAAAGCCCGCGCCGCCGGTAACGATAATCATAACTGTAACCTTTGAAGTGTGGAGTCCGGGGACAATCCCGGACGCTAATGTTTCTATCATATCATTAGTATGGCGACCCTACAGCCATTCACCGACATACACTTCATCCTTCACGCCGCCTCGGCGTTGGCTGCGTTCAGAAACCCCGGTCACATAGTTATCTATGCTCCCGGGGATTTCTTCTCTTGCCGCCTTGATGCAACGTGAATGATTTTGTGTATGTGTAAAAAGACTACACGTGATTTATGCTGCAAAAACGAGAAGAGATAATGTGTCATCTCGTCATGAACTATAGGTTTGGGTAATATGTGCCGAAATTTGCCGAGTCTGGAGAATTGCAATGCGTGGTGATTTTTACAAACAGTTAAACAACGACCTGGACACCGCACGTGCGGAAGGGTTGTTCAAGGAAGAGCGGATTATCACGTCTGCTCAGCAGGCGGACATCACTGTTGCCGATGGCAGCCATGTGATCAACTTTTGTGCGAACAACTACTTAGGTCTTGCGAATCACCCTGAGCTGATTGCCGCTGCAAAAAACGGTATGGACACCCACGGTTTTGGTATGGCCTCCGTGCGCTTTATTTGCGGTACGCAGGACAGCCACAAGCAGCTTGAGAAAAAGCTGGCGAATTTCTTAGGTATGGAAGATGCCATTCTGTACTCCTCCTGCTTCGACGCCAACGGCGGTCTGTTTGAGACCCTGCTCGGCGCAGAAGATGCGATTATCTCCGACGCCCTGAACCACGCCTCCATCATCGACGGCGTGCGTCTGTGTAAAGCGAAGCGCTTCCGCTATGCCAACAACGATATGGCTGAGCTGGAAGCACGTCTGAAAGAAGCGCGTGAAGCCGGTGCTCGTCATGTTCTGATTGCCACCGACGGCGTGTTCTCGATGGACGGCGTGATTGCCAACCTGAAAGGCGTATGCGATCTGGCCGATAAATACGATGCGCTGGTGATGGTCGATGATTCTCACGCTGTGGGCTTTGTTGGCGAAAATGGCCGTGGTTCCCACGAATACTGTGACGTGATGGGCCGTGTGGACATCATCACCGGTACGTTGGGCAAAGCGCTCGGCGGCGCGTCTGGTGGCTATACCGCCGCGCGCAAAGAGGTAGTTGAGTGGCTGCGCCAGCGCTCCCGTCCGTACCTGTTCTCCAACTCCCTGGCTCCGGCCATCGTTTCCGCCTCCATCAAAGTGCTGGAGATGGTGGAGTCAGGCGCTGAGCTGCGCGACCGTCTGTGGTCAAACGCGCGTCTGTTCCGTGAAAAAATGAGCGCCGCAGGTTTTACCCTGGCCGGTGCTGACCACGCGATCATTCCGGTGATGCTGGGCGATGCAGTGGTAGCGCAGAACTTTGCCCGCGAGCTGCAGAAAGAAGGGATTTACGTTACCGGGTTCTTCTTCCCGGTGGTACCAAAAGGTCAGGCGCGTATCCGCACCCAGATGTCTGCGGCGCATTCGCCTGAACAAATTGAACGTGCGGTGGAAGCCTTTACCCGCATCGGCAAACAGCTGGGCGTAATTGCCTGAGGACGTGTGATGAAAGCGTTATCCAAACTGAAAGCGGAAGAAGGGATTTGGATGACCGACGTGCCGGAGCCGGAAGTCGGTCATAACGATCTGCTGATCAAAATTCGTAAAACCGCCATTTGCGGCACTGACGTTCATATCTACAACTGGGATCAGTGGTCACAGAAAACCATTCCGGTACCCATGGTGGTTGGTCACGAATATGTCGGCGAAGTGGTCGGTATTGGCCAGGAAGTGAAAGGTTTTAAAATTGGCGACCGCGTCTCCGGTGAAGGCCATATTACCTGCGGCCACTGCCGTAACTGCCGTGGCGGACGCACGCACCTGTGCCGTAACACCATCGGCGTGGGCGTCAACCGTCCTGGCTGCTTCGCGGAATATCTGGTGATCCCGGCATTCAACGCGTTCAAAATCCCGGACAACATTTCTGACGATCTGGCGTCCATCTTTGACCCGTTTGGTAACGCGGTACACACGGCTCTCTCCTTCGATCTGGTCGGCGAAGACGTGCTGGTTTCCGGCGCAGGCCCAATTGGTATTATGGCAGCAGCGGTCGCGAAGCACGTGGGCGCGCGTAATGTTGTGATTACTGATGTGAATGAATACCGTCTGTCCCTGGCGCGCAAAATGGGCGTAACCCGCGCGGTCGATGTCTCCAGAGAAAGCCTGAGCGATGTAATGGAAGAGTTGGGCATGACCGAAGGTTTTGACGTTGGTCTGGAGATGTCCGGTGCGCCACCGGCGTTCCGCACCATGCTCGATACCATGAACCACGGCGGCCGTATTGCGATGCTGGGTATCCCACCGTCAGATATGTCCATCGACTGGAATAAAGTCATCTTTAAGGGGCTGTTCATCAAAGGTATCTATGGTCGTGAGATGTTCGAAACCTGGTACAAGATGGCCGCGCTGATCCAGTCTGGCCTGGATCTGTCGCCGATTATTACTCATCGTTTCTCCATCGATGAGTTCCAGAAAGGCTTTGACGCGATGCGTTCCGGTCAGTCCGGGAAAGTTATCCTTAACTGGGATTAAACCTGCCTCCAGGCACCCGCGCCGACGGGTGCCTTTACGCTTTTTAGCGGTTTGACTTTCCAGGGGTTACTTGTTAACTTCTGGCGAATTTTTCTCCATTTTGTCTTCTCCGCACGTTCATTCTTGCAGTCATAATGATTACGTCAGGAAAGATTTTTGTCAGTCTAATCAGGTCATTATGTCCACACTGTTTTCGCAAAAGTTGGTTGATACCCCTTCAAGGCTTGCCGCTTTTTTTACTGTGGTAATTTCCCTGCTAATAATCATTGGTGTTAATATTATTAATGCCAAATATAATGCGGTGATTAACCGAACGCTGGTATTTCTGCTGATATTACTGACGCTCAAATGTCTTAATAACAAATTAATCAGAAATATACTGGCGGCTGTTTTACTCATTCCGATCGCAGCGGATATTACGCTGCAGTTATATGCATGGAATAATTTCGACTCAGCGTTTAGTTATGGATTTGCGTTAAGTGTGCTCAATACCACGCCGGGTGAAGCCAGTTCGATGCTCGGGTTGTACTGGCGTGACTGCCTGACGTTTGTCGCGCTGTCCGCGCTGTTTATTTATACCGCGAATACAGGAATGTGGCCTGTTGCACCCCGTTTTCGTCGCTGGCCTGCTATTGCGCTGGCCGTGACGTTGCTTGCTTTTTATGGCCAGGCGCTGCAGCACCAACTCAGGAAAAGCAGCGTTGAGAGTCTGGCGCAGCGTGTAATTCAGGCGACGCCTGTCAGCACGGCAAAAGTCTTTATGCAGGCGATTGAAGATAACGCGGTGGTGGCCAATATCGGCAACAATATTCCTGATTACAAACTCACCCTGTCGGATACCGGTATCGACAACTATGTGCTGATCATCGGTGAGTCCGAGCGTACGGCAAATATGGGTATCTATGGTTATCAACGCGATACCACACCTGAGCTGGTGAAATACCAGTCGCAGCTTTTACTGTTCCGCAATGCCGTAACGCCTGCCCCTGTCACGATCATGGCGGTGCCATTAGCCATGACGGCGGATACGGTAGGTGCGCGCGATCCCCGTAATTATGGCGATAACGTCATTAATATCGCCAATAAAGCAGGGTATGACACCTACTGGTTTAGCCGTCAGG
Source organism: Enterobacter sp. RHBSTW-00901 (assembly GCF_014103115.1). Lineage (NCBI taxonomy): Bacteria > Pseudomonadati > Pseudomonadota > Gammaproteobacteria > Enterobacterales > Enterobacteriaceae > Enterobacter > Enterobacter sp. RHBSTW-00901. The sequence goes on along the minus strand of NZ_JABXPB010000001.1, from coordinate 2,709,956 downwards.
GCAAAGGCGGTGCGCATAATAACGTTATCACCGGTATTGCCATGAATACCAAACAGCATGAGTGGGTGGAAGGGGGATACGATGAAGGCCTGCTGCCCTTGCTGAGCGATGCACTGAAGAAACCGGGCAAAAAAATCATCGTATTGCATTTGAATGGTAGCCATGAACCGGCCTGCCGACGTTTCCCGGCTAATCAGGCGGTGTTAACCGGAGGGAGCGAGGCTGATGATTGCTATGACAACTCCGTGCGGTACACGGATACGGTGATGGGCAAAGTGTTTAACATGCTGGAAAGCTCACGTTCATCGGTAATGTATTTCTCCGATCATGGCCTGATTCGCGACCCGCAGCGTGCAGTGGTTTACTCCCACGGGAATGTCAATCCGCCGAGAGAGGCTCTGCATATTCCTGTGTTTATCTGGTATGGGCATCAGGTTGATTCTGCTCATAAATATACCGGAGACTACAATACCGTCTGGTCGGCTGATGATGTTAATACCCTCGCGGAACTGTGGCTTGGGATCCATCGCCAGGGAGAGCCTGTTCACACTGTACAGTCCTGGCTTGCCGGTTATGATAAAAATGTGTCCGTGCTGGACACGACAGGTAAGTCCTATGAGTGGCGCAATATTCGTTAACACAGACGCGATAAACTTGTTTTTAGCGGTGTGTTAGCCTGCGATGTCTTCTGGTAAATGGAATCATGATGATTAGTGTAAAACGAGATAAGGTCCAGTTTGCGTTATTGCAATTACTCTTTGGACTGTGCGTGATAGCTTTCGGCTGTGTTGTCGTTTCTCCCAATCTTTCTGCCAAAATTTTGGGTGTGGCAGGTATTACTGCGCTAGTGATTTTCCTGCTGGATCTCAGGAACTTCAAAAAGAATGATGCATTTTGGCTCTGTCTTGTGCTGCTGGTCATCGGCATCTGCGATCTGGTGTGGTATCGGATGTATAAGGTGGATAACAGCACGGCGATAAACTCATATCGGGCATACCTTGAAGTGGGGAAAATATTGCTGTTTGGTGCGTTCTCTATCTTCGTCTTTGTGAACAGACACCAGATAAAAATAGGCAACAATACAATTCATATGTTGCTGGCCATTGCCTTACAGATAATGATTGTTATCTATGCAGGTTATCAGTACCTCTTCCTTAAAGACGCAAGAGTGGCGCTGTCTCTGACTGGAGGGGCTGATGCGACAGGGGCCGCCTATACAATTGCTTTCATCTCCTTCTATACCATACTGGTTCTGCAGCACAGCTCATCCAGATGGAAAGAGTTTTTCATCCTGGGCCATTTTTTCGTGACCTTCCTGGTGTTAGTCGCGACAGAAACACGGGCCGCTATTTTGACCTATCCCATTATTTTCTTTGGTCTGCTGGTGGTTAAACTCTATAAGGAAAAGCATATTCCCTGGAAAGGTGTCGCTGTTTTTCTGATCGCATTACTGGCGGGTGCGTTTATGATGAAAAATAGTTTGCAACAACGATATAACGACCTCAACAGCGATATCGTGGCCTATGATAAGAACAACAGCGTAACGTCTGTAGGGGCGCGTTTTGCCATGTGGAAAACAGGGCTTGCAGCTGCTAAAGATAACTACCTGTGGCAGTCAACTGATGAACGTAATGCAAAAATAGTGGCTGAAGTAAAACGTGATCCGAGCCTGAGTGGTGCGCTGGATCATATGCAAGGCCATCTACATAATGAAGTGGTAGAAACACTTTCCTTAAAAGGCCCGTCAGGATTAATTCTGTATATTCTGTTTGTGATATCGCTCGGCTGGTACGCATTGCGGAAACAAAAAAGTATTATTCTTTTCGCGTTCCTGGTCTCGATAATTATGTTTGGGCTGAGCGGTGTGATGCTTTATTCAAAAACAACACCTGTTGCCTGGATGCTTACACTGATAATGTCGATTGTTTTCCTGGAGCAGAACAAACACCGTACGGTCATTAAGTAACCGTTTTGATTCTCCACCGGGAAAAAGGTATTCTCCTGGTGGAGAAATGTCATTTACCAGACGAGCACGCCATGAACGAACTGATTTCAGTAATCATCACCACTTACAACAGAGAGGACTTACTGGAACGTGCCATTCGTTCAGTTATTGCTCAGACGTACTCTGCGGTAGAATTGGTTATTGTTGATGATTGTTCTGACGAAAAAACTGCGCAGCTCATCGAGCAGATGAGAGCGGAGTGTGACGCGCGTTTTGTCCATTTCACCTATGAACGTAATGAAAAGAACAGCGGTTCTAACTTCAGCCGGAACCGGGGTTATGCGCTCTCGCACGGGGTGTTTGTTACGGGGCTGGATGATGACGACTATTTCCTGCCAGAACGCCTGACAAAGCTCGCCGAGCGCTACGATGACAAGTATGCCTTCGTGACGGATACCCCTGCCAGACTGGACAAAACCCACCGTACCTACCCGGACACAGATGATAAAAGAATCATCGAGTTACAGGATATTCTGTGTGAAAACGTGGTGGGTAATCAGGTACTGACGACCAAAGAAAAGCTGTTAGGTGTGGGCGGGTTTTCCCCTGAGATCAAACAGCAACAGGATCGTGATGTCTGGATTAAATTGATCCTTAAATATGGCCCTGGTATTAAATACAGTTTCAGTACGGCAATGGTGGATGCTGAACACGGCAGTAACCGAATTACGTCGCAAATTAAAAAGTATAATGCGTACCGTAAGCTCTATTTTAAATATCGTCAGCATATGTCTGAAGTTACGCGCAGTAATAACCTTTTTCAGCTCATGTCGTTCCGGGGGTTTAAATCGACGCGCATGAACTGCTTATTACGCGGGCATAAAAAAGACGCCAAGTTAAAAATGAAACTGTTTCGCCGTACGTTAAAAGAGCTGTTCTGAGTTTGATAAGGTGAAATGATGAATCTCAATGTAACGAATAAGCTCATCAAGAAAACCCGTCGCTGGCACAAAAAAACGGGTTTTTCTCTTTTTCAGCGTGCGGCCAGCCATTTTGAGCAGAAGAAAAAAGAGACGATTTTTAGCGTTATTGACGATCTGAAGGTCCAGCCTGATGCTGCAGACGCAGCGGAACCGGCGCAATCGCGTATTATCTGGATCTGTTGGTTCCAGGGGCTTGATAGCGCACCCGGGCTGGTGAAGCGTTGCATTGCTTCCGTGCAGCGTAATGCGCCAGAAGCGCAGGTCATTATCCTGACGGATGAGAACATCCCTGACTATCTCACCCTCCCGGAACATATCAAAAGCAAATACCAGGCCGGGCTTATCAGTAAGGCGCAATATTCCGATATTGTTCGTTGTTCATTACTGTATCAGTACGGGGGGATCTGGATGGATGCCACCGTATTTATGACGAAGCCGGTACCGGAGTCGTTCTATGAAAATGCCTTCTCATCACTGCGTTTTGATTCACCTGAAAATGCGCTGAGTCAGGGTTACTGGACGGCCTATTTTCTTGCTGCCCGGAAGGGGAATTCGCTGGTGAAGCTGGTTCGGGATATCCTGTATCGCTACTGGCAGCACCACAATTCTCTGATTGAATACTTCCTCATTGATTACAGCTTCTTGTATGCACGTGAGAGGTATCCGCAGCTTCGCCAGGTGATGGATCGACAGCCGGTCACCGGGAATAACCGCTTTTTGATCCGCCAGTACATCTCGGCTAAACCCGACAGGGCGGCAATGGTGGTGCTGAATAATGATCCTGTAGGCATTTATAAGCTTTCGCACAAAGAACAATACCGCACTTCGGACAACGGTCAGCCAACGGTTTATAGCCAGATCCTGGACGGTTCCTTCCATCCTGAGTGACAAAAAAGCCACCTTAACGGTGGCTTGTTGCTATCAGGGTTTTTTACCCCATCCCTGCCATTGATGCTGGACGTATTTCACCAGCGTGCTTTCACTGATGCTTTCGCCAATAACGGAGAAGAAACGGGTCGCGTAGACTGGTTCAGGCGGTTTTTTCGGCAAGCAGCTCTTCACACCACGGAACGGGTTACGTGGTGCTGTGGGGACGGGTTGCCCCAGATTCGGCGTCGACGTATCAACCTGCGGTTCATTCAGCAGATCGCCCGGACGCACCAGGGTGATATCGGACGGCAGGGTTGGCAACATTTGTTGCAGAACGCGAACGGTAGACGGATGCGGGTGGCCGATGGCAATTGCCGAGCCATTGCGCCGGGCCAGTTGCACGGCACGATTGAACTGCATGCGGATGTCCGCTTCGTTCTGGGTATCATCCAGGAACACCTTGCGCTTAATCACCTTCACGCCTGTCCCCTGCGCGGCACGCATGGCCTGGCTGTTGCCGATGGTCATACTGTCCAGGAAATAGAGGTTATAGCGCTCCAGCGCCTGCATCACTTTCAACATGCCAAACAGGCTGGATGTCATCGCGCTGCCCATGTGGTTGTTCAGGCCCACGGCATACGGAACTTTATTGTAAGCGTCGCGGATGATGCGATCGATTTCATCGCTGCTCATCTCCGGGCGCAGGGTGTCTTTTTCCAGCGGTTGTTTGCTGAGCGGAGCCATTGGCAGATGGATAAGCACCTGATGGCCGCTGTTGTGGGCTTTGGTCGCCATCTCACGCGCATGTGGTGCATTAGGGAGAACGGCGACAGAGATGGCTGGCGGCATCGCCAGCACCTGGTTTTCTGTTTGCGGACGATAACCGAAGTCATCAATCACAATGGCGAGTTTACCCGCGTATACCGGTGCAGCCAGCGCCAGTGCGCTGGCGACGGAGAGCATAATTCGACGAAATTGAAGCAAAGCTTATCTTCCCAACCACGGTTGTGGATTGACCGCCTGACCCTGACGACGAATTTCGAAATAGAGTGACGGGCGGCCCTGACCGCCACTGCTGCCTACAAGGGCGATGGGTTGGCCGGCGCGTACCTGAGTGCCCACGCTGACCAGTGCGCTCTGGTTGTAACCGTAAAGACTCATATCACCTTTACCGTGCTCAACCACCACCACAAGCCCGTAGCCCTGCAGCCAGTCGGCCAGGATCACGCGGCCATCGGCGATGGCTTTCACTTCGCTACCTTCAGACGCACCGATAACTATCCCTTTCCAACGTAGTTCACCCTGCAGCTGTTCGCCATAACGATGCAGAATAGAACCGCGAACGGGCCAGAAAGCCTGACCATTAGGTGAACCCAGGCCGCCGGTACGCGACATCAGGGAACGTTCGCTTTCACTTGGTTTGTAGGTGGTCCCTTTGCGGGAGGCTTCCTGCTGTTTGTCGCGAACAGCCTGTGCATCACGGGCTTCTTTTTCGGCGCGCGCTTTGGCCGCCGCTTCCGCACGCGCAATGCTGTTGCGCAGCCTGGATTCGTTGGCGCGCATTTCGCTTAACTGGCTCTGGCCTTCCTGAATGGAGGACTCCAGGCCGGAAAGCGTTTTCTTACGCTCGTTACGTGCCTGCTCAAGCTTCGCCTGCTGCGCCTGTTGATCGTAGAGCAGCGTCTGCTGCTGGCTCTGCTTCTCTTCCAGCTCGGCTTTTTGGGTGGTGACTTCTTCGCGGGTCTGTTTCAGCTGCGCGATCGTCTCTTGACGCGCCTGGTTCAGATAACCAAAGTAAGCCTGCAAACGCTGGCCGCGCTGGCTCTCTTCGCCGCTCAGGATTAACTGCAGACCGGTGTGTTCACCCTGGCGGAAAGCGGCATCAAGCTGCGCGGCAAGATTGCGTTCCTGCGCATCACGCTGGCGTTCCAGTTTGGCAATCGACGCGTTCATATCGTCGATCTGTTTATTCAACTGGGCGAGCGTGTTCTGCGTTTCACGGAGCTTACGCGCGGCGGCGGAGATGGCCTCTTCCTGCTGCTTAAGCTGCGCAAGGAGTGAGGAGCGCTGCTGCTGCTGCTGGCGTACCGCCCGCTCTTTGGCGGCGATATCGGCCTGAATGGATTTTAGCTGGTCGCGATCGTCCGCGTGGGCGGATGCGGCGCACAGCAATACGCCAGCGCTGAGTGCGCTGGCGTAAAGCAAAGGCCTGACTGATAACCTAAGCGGCTTCACGGCCCATGTGATTGAAAAAATCGCCTTTCCCCTCATGGGGATCGATTATTTCACGATGAACAGCGGCTTGCCAGTCATCTCTTCAGGGATTTCCATACCCATCAGCGTCAACATGGTTGGCGCGATGTCGGAAAGCTTGCCGCCTTCCACCGCTTTCAGGGCTTTATCACCCACATAAATCAGCGGAACAGGCAGGTTGGTATGGGCAGTGTGTGCCTGACCGGTTGCCGGGTCGCGCATCTGTTCGGCGTTACCGTGGTCAGCGGTGATCAGCAGCTGGCCGCCAACGGATTCAACCGCTTTTGCTACCTGCTCAACACAGTGATCCAGCGCTTCAACGGCTTTAACTGCGGCTTCCATCACGCCGGTATGACCAACCATATCGCCATTCGGATAGTTACAGATGATGGTGTCATACTTGCCGCTTTCGATTGCCGCCACCAGTTTTTCGGTCAGCTCGGCAGAGCTCATTTCTGGCTGCAGATCGTAGGTCGCCACTTTTGGAGAGTTAATCAGAATGCGATCTTCGCCTTTGAACGGCTCTTCTACACCGCCGTTAAAGAAGAAGGTGACGTGCGCGTATTTCTCGGTTTCGGAAATACGCAGCTGCGTTTTATCGTTCTTCGCCATCCATTCGCCGAAGGTGTTTGCCAGCGACGCGGGTGGGTAAGCGCACGGAGCTTTAATGTCTGCTGCGTATTCAGTCAGCTGGATGAAGTCGAGTTTCACCACTTTTTTACGGGTGAAACCGTCGAAATCGCTATTTACGAATGCGCGGGTGATTTCACGCGCGCGGTCAGCACGGAAGTTCATGAAGATCAGCGCATCGCCATCTTCCATTGCGGCATCGGCCTGACCTTCAGCACGAATAACGGTCGCTTTCACGAATTCGTCGTTTTCATCACGTGCGTAAGCCGCTTCCAGACCTGCAACGGCAGTCGCAAACTGGAATTCACCTTTTGCCAGCGTCATCAGGTCATAGGCCTGTTCAACGCGATCCCAGCGGTTGTCGCGATCCATTGCGTAGTAGCGGCCAATGATGGACGCCACACGGCCTTTACCCAGTGCAGCAAACTTATCTTCAAAGGCTTTCAGTGAACCTTCTGCGCTACGTGGTGGCGTATCGCGGCCATCCAGGAATGCATGCAAATAGATTTTTTCAGCACCGCGTTCTGCTGCCAGCTCAACCATTGCCATGATGTGATCTTCGTGGCTGTGAACGCCGCCAGCGGAGAGCAAGCCCATGATGTGTACAGCTTTACCCGCAGTAACGGCTTTATCCACTGCACCAGACAGCACCGGGTTGGCGAAGAACGCTCGTTCTTTGATTTCAACGTCCAGACGGGTCAGATCCTGATAGACGATACGACCTGCGCCCAGGTTAACGTGACCGACTTCGGAGTTACCCATCTGGCGATCCGGCAGACCCACTTCCAGGCCCGACGCATCAATCAGGGTATGGGGACGTTTTGCCCACAGTGCATCCATGACCGGGGTTTTGGCGTTGAAAATGGCGTTATCCTGCTGATCTTCGCGGTAGCCATAGCCATCCAGAATCACCAGTACCATAGGTTTTTTAGAAACCGACATTGCGACAACCTCATGCTCAAGAGACAAAAAATTTGCGTAATTTTACTACAGCTGAATCGATAAAATAGCCGCAGAAGATCAAAGAATGCGTAGGGGCAAGGCAGTTCCCCGGTTATTTTGAGGCTTTTTTTTCGTGGCATGCCGCAGAAAATGGATTAGCTTATTGTCGCTGGCTGTATTTGCCACAACGCACAGGTATACTCCTGTCCTGGTTTTTTTAATCACTTAGTCGGGAGTTGTTACCCCCCATGCAAGAAATTATGCAATTTGTTAGCCGCCACCCGGTTCTGAGCATCGCGTGGATTGGCCTGCTGGCCGCTGTCCTGTTCACCACCTTTAAGGGGCTGACGTCTAAAATTAAGGTGATCACCCGTGGTGAAGCGACGCGTCTGATCAACAAAGAAGAGGCGGTGATTGTCGATCTGCGTCAGCGTGACGATTTCCGTAAAGGTCACATTGCAGGTGCTATCAACCTGCTGCCTGCTGAAATCAAAGCGAACAACATCGGTGAGCTGGATAAGCATAAAGCCCAGCCAATTATCGTTGTGGACGGTACCGGCATGCAGGCGCAGGAATCTGCCAGCGCGCTCCATAAAGCAGGCTTCGAAAACGTCTCTGTACTGAAAGAAGGCATTTCCGGCTGGAGCGGGGAAAACCTTCCTCTGGTTCGCGGTAAATAAGGAGTTCAGTGATGGCCAATATTGAGATCTACACCAAAGCGACCTGCCCGTTCTGCCACCGTGCGAAAGCACTGCTGAACAGCAAAGGCGTAACGTTCCAGGAATTGCCGATCGATGGTGACGCAACAAAACGCGAAGAGATGATTCAACGTAGTGGTCGCACGACGGTTCCGCAGATTTTTATTGATGCGCAGCACATTGGCGGCTGTGATGACTTGTATGCGCTCGACGCGCGTGGTGGACTCGATCCCCTGCTGCGCTAAGAGACTTTAGGACAATTAAAAAGGGTTTTTCCATGTCAGAACAAAACAACACCGAAATGACTTTCCAGATCCAGCGCATCTACACCAAGGATGTCTCTTTCGAAGCGCCAAATGCGCCACACGTTTTCCAGAAAGATTGGCAGCCAGAGGTTAAACTTGATCTTGATACCGCATCCACTCAGCTGGCGGATGATGTGTACGAAGTCGTACTGCGTGTGACCGTTACTGCTTCTCTGGGCGAAGAAACTGCATTCCTGTGCGAAGTACAACAGGGTGGCATCTTCTCCATCGGCGGCATCGAAGGTAACCAGATGGCGCATTGCCTGGGTGCATACTGCCCGAACATCCTGTTCCCGTATGCGCGTGAATGCATCACCAGCCTGGTTTCTCGCGGTACTTTCCCGCAACTGAACCTGGCACCTGTAAACTTTGATGCGCTGTTCATGAACTATCTGCAGCAGCAGGCTGGCGAAGGTGCTGAACAACATCAGGATGCCTGATGAGCACTGTTAATGCGTCAATGACTGTGATCGGTGCCGGTTCATACGGCACCGCTCTTGCCATCACGCTGGCAAGAAATGGTCACGACGTGGTCCTGTGGGGCCACGACCCTAAACATGTCGCGACGTTGCAACACGACCGCTGCAACGTGGCGTTTCTCCCGGACGTTCCGTTCCCTGACTCTCTGCACCTGGAAAGCGACCTTGCGACCGCGCTGGCGGCCAGTCGCAATATTCTGATTGTGGTGCCGAGCCATGTGTTTGGCGAAGTCCTGCGTCAGATTAAGCCGCTGATGCGCCCGGATGCGCGCATTGTGTGGGCGACGAAAGGGCTGGAAGCCGAAACGGGACGCCTGTTGCAGGACGTTGCTCGTGAAGCGCTGGGCGATGCCATTCCGCTGGCCGTTATTTCCGGACCGACGTTTGCTAAAGAGCTGGCTGCCGGCCTGCCGACGGCAATCTCGCTGGCATCAACCGACCCGACTTTCTCTGACGATCTTCAGCATCTGCTGCACTGCGGCAAGAGCTTCCGTGTCTACAGCAACCCCGATTTTATCGGTGTGCAGCTGGGCGGTGCGGTGAAGAACGTGATTGCTATTGGTGCCGGGATGTCAGACGGTATTGGTTTTGGCGCGAATGCACGTACGGCGCTGATCACCCGTGGGTTGACCGAGATGTCCCGTCTTGGTGCGGCGCTGGGCGCTGACCCGGCCACCTTTATGGGGATGGCTGGTCTGGGCGATTTGGTGCTGACCTGTACCGACAACCAGTCGCGTAACCGCCGTTTTGGCATGATGCTCGGACAGGGCATGGATGTGAAAGGCGCGCAGGAGAAGATTGGTCAGGTGGTTGAAGGCTACCGCAATACCAAAGAAGTCCGCGAATTGGCACACCGTTTTGGTGTCGAAATGCCAATAACCGAGGAAATTTATCAGGTATTGTATTGCGGAAAAAATGCGCGCGAGGCAGCATTGACCTTATTAGGTCGTGCGCGCAAGGACGAGCGCAGCAGCAACTAGTCGCAGGGATCCTTGTTAGCTATATGACCCAGCCAGCGCAGAACTGGCTGGTCATTAACATATCGTCTGGAGTATGCAATGCCGTGTGAAGAACTGGATATCGTCTGGAACAATATTAAAGCCGAAGCCCGGGCTTTGGCCGACTGCGAGCCTATGCTGGCCAGCTTCTATCACGCGACGCTACTCAAGCACGAAAACCTCGGCAGCGCCCTGAGCTATATGCTCGCCAACAAACTGGCTTCCTCCATCATGCCTGCTATCGCTATTCGTGAAGTGGTGGAAGAGGCCTACGCCGCAGACCCTGAAATGATCGCCTCCGCTGCCTGCGATATCCAGGCCGTGCGCACGCGTGACCCGGCAGTGGATAAATACTCCACGCCGCTGCTGTATCTGAAAGGTTTCCACGCCTTACAGGCTTATCGCATCGGCCACTGGCTGTGGAACGAAGGCCGCCGCGCGCTGGCTATCTTCCTGCAAAACCAGGTTTCCGTCACCTTCCAGGTGGATATTCACCCTGCAGCGAAAATTGGCCGTGGGATCATGCTCGACCACGCCACCGGTATTGTGGTCGGTGAAACGGCGGTGATTGAAGATGACGTCTCAATTCTGCAGTCGGTCACGTTGGGCGGTACCGGTAAAACCAGCGGCGATCGTCATCCGAAAATTCGTGAAGGGGTGATGATTGGTGCAGGGGCGAAAATCCTCGGCAATATCGAAGTCGGACGCGGCGCGAAGATCGGCGCGGGTTCCGTGGTACTGCAGCCCGTTCCACCGCACACGACTGTCGCGGGTGTACCGGCGCGTATTGTCGGCAAGCCAGACAGCGATAAACCGTCGATGGATATGGATCAGCACTTCAATGGTATTCGCCATACCTTTGAATACGGCGACGGTATTTGAGAACACGCCTGAGGCGCTGCAATCGTATCGATTAACGCAGCGCCACCCGAGAAATTAGCTGCGTAGTACCGCGCCAGGGTAACCCAACTGACGCCATGCTTCATACACGACGACCGACACCGCATTTGACAGGTTCATACTGCGGCTGTCCGGCATCATCGGGATCCGGATTTTTTGTTCCGCGGGCAAGGCGTCCAGAATGGTTGCTGGCAGACCACGGGTTTCCGGGCCAAACATCAGATAATCACCGTCCTGATAGCTTACGGCGCTGTGTGCTGGCGTGCCTTTAGTGGTCAGGGCGAACATGCGCTGCGGTTTCTCTGCTTCCAGAAATGCGGCGTAATCGTGATGACGAACCACGGCAGTAAATTCATGATAATCCAGCCCCGCGCGGCGCAGACGTTTGTCGTCCCACGCAAACCCCATCGGCTCGATGATATGCAGGCGAAACCCGGTGTTGGCGCACAGGCGAATGATATTGCCGGTGTTCGGTGGAATTTCTGGTTCGAATAAAACGATGTTAAGCATGCTGCCCCCTTAATTGCGCGGGCAGCATAGCACTTTCATTACGCTGCGTCCCCCTGAGCAAGCGCTGCCAGCGATGCAGGTAATTTACTCAGCTCCTGTACCAGTGAATCCTGGCTGATTTCACCGATCGTTTTCGTGCCGGTCAGCGTCATCGCCACCTTCATCTCTTTCTCGATCAGGTTCAGCAGGTTTGCCACGCCAGCCTGGCCGTGGGTGGCCAGCGCATAGAGGTACGCGCGCCCCAGCAATACGCTGTCTGCACCGAGCGCTATCATGCGCACCACGTCCAGCCCGCTGCGGATACCGCTGTCGGCCAGAATGGCGATATCGCCTTTCACTGCGTCAGCAATGGCCGGCAGCGCGCGCGCAGAAGAGAGCACCCCATCAAGCTGACGTCCGCCATGGTTTGACACCACAATACCGTCCGCACCAAAGCGCACGGCGTCGCGGGCATCGTCCGGATCGAGGATCCCCTTGATCACCATCGGGCCGTCCCAGAATTCGCGGATCCACTCCAGGTCTTTCCAGGAGATTGACGGATCGAAGTTATTCGCCAGCCAGCCGATGTAATCTTCCAGCCCGGTCGGTTTACCCAGATAGGCTGAAATATTACCCAGGTCGTGCGGACGCCCGTTCAGGCCAACATCCCACGCCCACTGCGGGTGAGTCACAGCCTGCCAGTAGCGGCGCAGGGCGGCATTCGGGCCGCTCATACCGGAGTGGGCATCACGATAGCGTGCGCCTGGTGTTGGCATATCGACGGTAAAGACCAGCGTTGAGCACCCTGCTGCTTTGGCGCGCTCCAGTGCGTTACGCATAAAGCCGCGATCGCGCAGGACATACAGCTGGAACCACATCGGGCGCTTAATGGTGGGGGCGACTTCTTCAATCGGGCAGACGGAAACGGTGGAGAGGGTAAAGGGGATCCCTTTGGCATCTGCCGCTGCTGCCGCCTGCACTTCACCACGACGGGCGTACATGCCGCACAAACCGACGGGGGCGAGGGCCACCGGCATGGAGAGCGTTTCATTAAACAGCGTTGTCTCCAGGCTCAGATCGGACATATTCTTCAGCACGCGCTGGCGCAGGGCCACGTCTGACAGATCTTCCACATTGCGGCGCAGGGTATGTTCGGCATACGCACCGCCGTCGATATAGTGGAACAGGAATGGCGGCAAAATGCGCTGCGCCGCGGCGCGATAGTCACTGGCTGCGGAAATAATCATGCTTTGTTCTCCCTGGAAATATCGTTGTCGCCAGGCAGACGGGTAATACGCGCCTGTCGGGCCTGATCTTCATCGAAGCGTTTAATGGTGGTGTGGACGAAGCCCAGATGCGCCATCATCGCTTTGCGCGCGGCGTCGGCATCACCGGCCAGAATGGCGTTGAGTACCGCCTCATGCTGCTCGGTCAGCCGGGCAAAAACGGGCGGAACCAGATACATACGCTGACGGCTCTGCTTCACGGAAGATTGCAGCAGGTCGAAGAAACCGCGCATGGTTTGCAGCAGAACGACGTTGTGCGACGCCTCGGCAATCGCCAGATGAAAGCGCACGTCCGCCTGGGAGGCGATGTCCGGGTCGCTGCTTTGGGTCGCTTCGAAGCAGGCTTTGAGCTTCTCTTTGTCGGCCTCAGTTGCCCGCATGGCCGCATGCCAGGCGGTGCTGGTTTCGATGGCGTGGCGTGCTTCGAGGATGTCAAAGCTGTAGTCCGGGTCGTTTTCCATCAGCGTTTTCAGCGGCTGGACGATGTTTTGCTCGGACCAGTCATCATGCTGCCAGCGGACAAATGTGCCACCGCCGCGACGGCTCAGCAACACGCCTTCACTAACCAGCGTGGCCAGCGCTTCGCGCAGTGAATTGCGCGACACACCAAGCTGAGCGGCAAGCTGGCGCTCGGCGGGCAACTTCATGCCCGCCTCCAGCTGTTGTTCTTCAATCAGCGCCCGCACGCGAGAGGCAATCTCGTCGGACAGGCGTCTGGGCATCACTATCATGGGATCATCCAGGTTAAGACATAGGCCTGCAGCGTGGTGATTACCCCGACCATGCAGGTAAATATCAGGCTGTGTTTAACGGTAAAGCGGAACAGATCCGACTCTTTACCCACCAGTCCCACCGCGGCACAGGCAATGGCGATGGACTGCGGAGAAATCATCTTGCCGGTGACGCCGCCAGTGGTATTGGCCGCAACCAGCAGTACGTCTGAGACGCCGATCTGCTGAGCGGCTGTCGATTGTAGTGCGGCAAACAGGGCGTTAGATGAGGTGTCTGAACCGGTCAGGAATACCCCCAGCCAGCCGAGGAATGGCGAGAAGAAGGTAAAGGCATGGCTGGTATGAGCCAGCGCCAGTGCCAGCGTGGAGGAGAGGCCGGAGTAGTTCGAAATAAATGCGAACGCCAGCACCATGCCGATGGAGTAAATCGGCAGCATCAGTTCTTTAATGGTTGCCGCAAAGGTCTGAATGGCGGCGGCAGGTTTCATGCGCAGCCATACCACTGAAAGAATAGCGGCAAACAGGATGGCCGTACCGGTTGCGGAGAACCAGTCAAATTTATACACCGCAGCATACGGCGTGGCCGCGTGTACCACGGGTGGCATGCGGGCAACCATCTTGTCGAGGAACGGCACGGAGATGTTAATCACCATGTCGTACAGCGCACCGCCAGGGGCGAACAGGGCTTTAAACGGTGGAATGCTCCACAGCGTAACGGTTGCGGTCAGGAACAGGAACGGTGACCATGCGCGGACAATCTGCCCCGGGGTGTAGCCTGTGCGTGCCAGTGTGTTATCGACCTGCGCAGCACCCATATCGGCAAAACGAAAATACGCACCGGCTGCCAGCGCTTCAGGAACAACGTCAGACAGACCAGTGAGACCAGCGAGGAGATAATGTCCGGCAGTTCCGGGCCGAGGAAGTTTGAGCTGAGGAACTGGGCAATAGCGAACGAACCACCCGCCACCATCACTGCAGGCCAGGTCTCTTTCACACCGCGCCAGCCGTCCATAATCGCCATGATCCAGAACAGCACAATGATGGTCAGGAACGGCAACTGGCGGCCAACCATCTGGCCAATTTCGAAGCTGTTCAGCCCGGTAACCTGTCCGGCCACCAGAATCGGAATCCCCATTGCACCAAATGCCACCGGTGCGGTGTTCACAATCAGGCAAAGACCTGCGGCATACAGTGGGTTAAAGCCCAGGCCTACCAGTAATGCGGCGGTGATAGCTACAGGCGCACCAAACCCTGCCGCACCCTCAAGAAATGCGCCGAAGGAGAAGCCGACAATCAGCATCTGTAAGCGCTGGTCAGGTGTGATGGAGAGGATCGACGAGCGGATTATGTCGAACTGCCCGGTTTTCACCGAGATTTTATAGACAAACACCGCAGCAATGATGATCCACGCAATCGGCCACAGGCCGTAGAAGAAGCCATACACGACGGAAGCCAGGGCGCGGTCGACCGGCATTTTATAGAAAAACAGCGCCACCAGAAGGGCGATGGTGACGGTGTACGTGGCGGCAAGATAGCCCTTCAGCTTGAGCTTAATCAGCGCAAAGAAGAAGAACAGGATCGGAAGCGATGCGATCAGACTCGACAGCCAGATATTCCCGGCTGGATCGTAGTTTTGTTGCCAGAGGCTCATGCAGGTCTCCTGGGGACCATACAGTCTGCACTTCGGGTGAGTCTCCGCTCATCTCCGTGTCACAGTTTGTGTAAAAGTGGTCCTGCCAATGTTGTTGTGTAGGGTGAATGACAATGAATGGTTAACTGAATGTTATAGATAGGCAATGATTTTGTGAGCAGAAATGATGGAAATGTGAACCGGGGGAGGATTGGTTATGGGATTGGTTGGGCCAATTTGAAGTGGGATGGGACCTGATACCCTCACCCCGGCAAACTGCGCCGTACAGTCCCCTCGCCCCTTTGGGGAGAGGGTTAGGGTGAGGGGAAAATGATCAGAACGCCGTCTTACAAAAACCCGTCATCTCTTTCAGGCCCATTTCACGGCCAAGTTCGGTCATCGGGTGCACCACCACCAGGCCACGGACGCTTTTCTTCAGCTTGCCCATGTCAGCCTGCTCTTTTTTGGTGATCGCGCGGCGGTGCGGCATGTTCATCAGCTTCTGGGCTTCTTTGCTCAGCTTCTGGCCTTTAACTTCGCGCAGACGTTCGATTTCTGTTTCGAGCGTGGCTGTCTCTTTTTCGAGCTCAGCGTACTTTTCAGCGGAATCGATAAGTGACAGACCAGCCATCTGGTGGCGGATCAGATCCAGGCGGTCGCTCAGGCGTTTAATTTCGTTCTTTTCGACTTCTTTCATGACAAATGACTCTAAAAACGGGGGAATTTACAGGAAGGATACACCAATGTGCGCAGGCTTACTTCTGAAACGCTTTTTTTAAGCTGATTCGGGAAATCAGCTCTGTCAGGGAAAGCACCATAGTGGATCTGACAACCTGTTGATAACGAAGCTTTTGCATCGCGTACAGTTCAGGATCGCTGTTATCAAAATGCGGTGCAGGAGGCAGTGCGGAGACGCAGTGTAGCTCGCCGAGAGGTCCCAGAATTTCATCATCGGTGAAGGCGTACTCATTCCCGTCATGATTTAACTCTTCGCGCAGCGCCATTAACAGCTCAGCGTCTTCATACTCTGGCCTGCTCAGCACGCCAAGACCATAAATCAGCTTCAGGCGAACCGATAAATCGCCCAGCGGTCCGTCTCCGTCCAGTAACGGTTCTACAGCATATTTTACCGCGTAGTCGTCTTTGCGAAACACCTGAAGTACCAGAATGTTCACCGCCTCTGTCAGTAATTCGACGGCGGCAATCAGGAAACTTCGTACGGTTTTGCCAGCATTCAGACGCTCAAGCACACGATTTTCAAAGGCCTGGGTTTGTTCCATTATTGCCTGCATATCTGACAATCTGTAATTTGGGCGCAGGTTAACCTGCGCCGCATTCTGCATCATTTGGTTGCGTTGTATGCGTTAACCGCCTCCACAACCACGTTGCTGTTGGCATCCAGACCAGAAATCTGCGCCAGTGCAGCCTGTGGGCCTTCATCGCCGATCAACTGAGCCAGCTCCTGTGCCTGTGGATCCTGCTCGCTGCGGTAATGCATCGCGGCAGCAATCCCTTTCACCAGGCTGGCATGCGGCAGGCTGTATTCCAGCGTACCCAGCAGGGGCTTAATCAGGCGGTCACCTGCGCTCAGTTTACGCAATGGCTGACGGCCAACGCGCTCAACGTCATCTTTCAGATACGGGTTTTCAAAACGACCGAGGATTTTCTGGATGTATGCTGCGTGTTTGTCAGCATCAAAACCGTAACGTTTGATCAGCACCGCGCCGCTCTCTTCCATTGCCCCTTTCACCACCGCGCGGATGTTCTCATCGAGGATCGCATCACGAATGGTCTGATGACCGGCCAATTTTCCGAGGTACGCGGTTATAGCATGCCCGGTGTTCAGCGTGAAGAGTTTACGTTCGACAAATGCCATCAGGTTATCAGTTAATTCCATTCCCGGGATGGTCGGCAGCGTACCTTTAAACTGCGTTTTATCGACGATCCACTCGCTGAAGGTTTCTACCGTCACTTCCAGCGGGTCGTGGGTGGCGGATTCAGACGGCGGTACGATACGGTCAACGGCGGAATCCACAAAGCCAACGTGCGCTTCAACCCAGGCTTTGTCTTCGTCGGCGACGGCTGCCAGAACGTGGCCTTTCAGCTGCGTGGTACCGCGTACCATGTTTTCGCAGGCGATGATGTTCAGTGGGGTTTCGATACCCTGCGCTTTACGTTTTGCCAGACCTTTTGCTACCGCAGGAGCGATGCGTTCAAGCACGACCGGGCCAACGGCCGTCGTGACCAGGTCAACGCTTGCGATCAGGTCGATCACGTCGTCACCAATGCTGCTTACTGCATTTACGCCAGATACCGTCTCAACCTGCTCGTTTTCTCCCACCACGTGTACCTGGTAGCTATGACGGGCATTCAGGGCGTCGAGTACTACCTGATTCACATCGGCGAATGTCAGCGTAATGCCCGCGTCTGCCAGCAGTTTGCCGATAAAACCACGACCGATATTACCTGCGCCAAAATGTAATGCTTTCATAGTGTTAACCTTCATCAATGTTTTTACCCGAGAGGGCTGGGGTGAGGCTTATCCCTCACCCTAACCCTCTCCCAAAGGGAGAGGGAATAGTTCGGACTTACTTGTTTAAGAGAGCCAGTACTTCTTCTACGCTGGTGGTGCTGGCCAGGCGCTCAATGACAGACTCGTCATCCAGGGCGTTGGTCAGGCTGGTAATCACCTGAATGTGCTCGTTGTTACGTGCAGCGATACCAATCACCAGGCGGGCGATGTCGTCTTCTTCTTCACCGAAGCGCACACCCTGTGGATACTGACAGAACACGACGCCGGTTTTCAGCACGCGGTCTTTCGCTTCAACCGTACCGTGTGGAACCGCAATGGATTCTCCCAGGTAGGTTGGGGTCAGTTTTTCACGTTCCAGCATCGCATCAACATATTCAGGCTGAACGTAACCGCCTTTCACCAGCTGCTCACCGGCAAAGCGAATCGCTTCTTCTTTGTTGGAAGCAGTACGGCCCAGGAAGATGTTCTCCGCGCCCAGTTTGAACAGGTGGCTATCGTTTGCATCGAAACTGTCCTGCAGGCTGCTACGCACTTTGACTTCATTGTCTTCATGACGCTGCGCTGCAACCAGACGTTTGGTCAGGCTGGTGTACAGACCGCTGTCCAGGAAGTTGGTCAGCGAAATGTGCTGGGCCTGTGGTACCTGACGCATGGCGCGTTCGGTCAGATCGCGGTGCGTAATAACCAGATCAACATCCGGTGGCAGGCTGTTGATGGCGCTGTTGGTGACGGAGATGTGGGTCAGACCCGCATCCTGTACTTTCTTACGCAGCACGCCTGCACCCATTGCGCTGGAACCCATACCGGCGTCGCAGGCAACGATGATTTTACGTACGTGGCTCAGGTCGTTAGAGACATCACCAGCCGCCAGCGGGGTTGCGCCTTTGGATTCTGCTTTCATGTCGTGCATACGACGGGTAGCCGCTTCGATGTCGTCCTCTTCTTTTACTTTGCTGGTCTTCAGCAGGATAGAGGAAACGACGAAGGAAACCGCCATTGCCGCACAGATAGCTGCGATGTTAGCGAAGTAAGCGCCTTTTGGCGTCATCGCCAGGACTGCCAGGATAGACCCCGGAGATGCCGGAGAAACCAGACCACCACCCAGCACGCTCAGAGTGAACACGCCAGTCATACCGCCGAGGATAACGGCCAGGATCAGACGTGGGTTCATCAGCACGTACGGGAAGTAAATTTCGTGGATACCACCCAGGAAGTGGATGATAGCCGCACCGCCAGCAGACTGTTTTGCGCTACCGCGACCGAAGAAGATGTACGCCAGCAGAACACCCATACCCGGGCCTGGGTTTGCTTCAATCAGGAAGAAGATAGACTTGCCAAGCTCATGGGACTGCTGAATACCCAGCGGTGAGAAGATACCGTGGTTGATGGCGTTGTTGAGGAACAGAATTTTCGCCGGTTCAACAAAGATGGACGCCAGCGGCAGCATGTCATGCACAACCATGAAGTTAACGCCCGCTGACAGAACCTTGGACAGCACTTCAACTGCCGGGCCAATGCCGAGGAATGCCAGCAGTGCCAGGATCATACCGATGATACCGGCAGAGAAGTTGTTCACCAGCATTTCGAAGCCAGAGCGGATCTTACCATCAACCCAGGCGTCGAAATGTTTGATCGCCCAGCCGCCCAACGGCCCGGCAATCATTGCCCCGAGGAACATCGGCATATCCGCACCGACGATAACACCCATCGTGGTAATAGCACCGACCACACCACCACGGTCACCGCCGACCAGACGACCACCGGTGAAACCGATGAGCAGAGGCAGCAGATAGGTAATCATTGGGCCAACAAGTTTCGCCAGCGTTTCGTTAGGCAACCACCCTGTCGGAATGAACAATGCAGTGATGATACCCCACGCGATAAACGCGCCGATATTTGGCATCACCATGTTGCTGAGGAAGCGACCAAAGCTTTGAACTTTGATCTTGAAATCGGATGACATAAAACACCCCTTCTTCTGTTTACGCTAAGGCTTGCGGCCCGAGGTTTATCGTTAATGTGCGGCGGTAGAGGTAGCCGGGCTCTGTTCTGATGTTGTGAAATCTGGCACTGAATCGTTCAACTGTCCAGACGGTGAAAATTTGTGTGATCTAAATCACGCAAATGTAGGGTAAGAGGATATTAATGAAGTGATGCTGATCACAAAAATGACGCATAAAAAAAATACAACGGGCATAAAAAGAGCAAAATGCCCCATTATTTGTGATAAATGTCACATTGACTGGTCGCGTGTTTGTTTATGAATTGTGATTTCATTCACAAAAAATTTTTATGCCGATTTCTACAGATGTGATCGACGGCAAGCTCTGCTTTTCCGCCAGGCACCAGGATGTTTGCAGGTAACATTTAAAGCTAAAAAACCACTTTTTAAATGTGGTATGGCGAAAAGCAAAAACCTGGATTACGCTGATATTGTAAGGTTAAGTCTATTATTATTCATGATATATTTTGACACGCTTATAAACTTGCGTGGAGATATTGTATAAAACGATACTCACCGGCTTTGAAATAGTAAGCGCGCTATCTGTGTTTAAAATAAACTAATTGGTTTGTGTACTATTTTATCAATTTAATGAGTTGACGTTGTTTAAGTGAGGAGAATATGTTTCTCAACTATTTTGCGCTGGGCGTATTGATTTTTGTGTTCCTGGTTCTGTTTTATGGAATCATTGCCATCCATGATATCCCTTATAATATGGCCAAAAAGCGGAACCATCCCCATGCCGATGCTATTCATACAGCGGGCTGGATTAGTCTGTTTACACTGCATGCTATCTGGCCATTCCTGTGGATCTGGGCAACCCTCTACCAGCCAGAACGTGGCTGGGGAATGCAAAACCACATTTCGCCGTCAGGGGGAAGCCCTGACGTCGATGCGCTTGCAAAACGTGTAGCCGATTTGGAGCAAAAACTGGCCGCGGTGCAACCCACTGCTGATAAGAACACGCTGGAGCGCTAATCATGGATTTGTTGATTATTCTGACCTATGTGGCATTTGCCTGGGCCATTTTTAAAATATTCCGTATTCCGGTAAACCAGTGGACGCTCGCCACCGCCACCTTAGGTGGGGTATTTATTGTCGCGGGCCTCATCTTATTAATGAACTATAACGGTAATGACTCCAACTTATTGATAGTGTTTTATGTTCAGATAATGCCCGATGACTTTGTCATGCAGCTCCACCGATTTTGAGAACGACAGCGACTTCCGTCCCAGCCGTGCCAGGTGCTGCCTCAGATTCAGGTTATGCCGCTCAATTCGCTGCGTATATCGCTTGCTGATTACGTGCAGCTTTCCCTTCAGGCGGGATTCATACAGCGGCCAGCCATCCGTCATCCATATCACCACGTCAAAGGGTGACAGCAGGCTCATAAGACGCCCCAGCGTCGCCATAGTGCGTTCACCGAATACGTGCGCAACAACCGTCTTCCGGAGCCTGTCATACGCGTAAAACAGCCAGCGCTGGCGCGATTTAGCCCCGACGTATCCCCACTGTTCGTCCATTTCCGCGCAGACGATGACGTCACTGCCCGGCTGTATGCGCGAGGTTACCGACTGCGGCCTGAGTTTTTTAAATGGCGGAAAATCGTGTTGAGGCCAACGCCCATAATGCGGGCGGTTGCCCGGCATCCAACGCCATTCATGGCCATATCAATGATTTTCTGGTGCGTACCGGGTTGAGAAGCGGTGTAAGTGAACTGCAGTTGCCATGTTTTACGGCAGTGAGAGCAGAGATAGCGCTGATGTCCGGCAGTGCTTTTGCCGTTACGCACCACCCCGTCAGTAGCTGAACAGGAGGGACAGCTGATAGAAACAGAAGCCACTGGAGCACCTCAAAAACACCATCATACACTAAATCAGTAAGTTGGCAGCATCACCAACTATAACCATCCGTATACTTTTACGGCGCAAAAAGCGGTTATTTCGATTCCGATTACGCCGCAGGTTACAGGGATTGTCAGTGAAGTCACCGATAAAAATAACCAGCTCATTAAAAAAGGTGACGTGTTATTTAAACTCGATCCAGGCCGCTATCAGGCGCGCGTCGACAGGCTGCAGGCAGACCTGGTGACCGCCACGCATAATATCGACAATCTGAAAGCACAGCTTTCGGAAGCGGTAGCCAATACCACCCGTGTGTCTGCTGAACGTGACCGTCTGTATAAAGATTATCAGCGTTATTTGAAAGGCAGCCAGGCAAAGGTTAACCCGTTCTCTGAAAGCGATATCGACAACGCGCGTCAGAACTATCTGGCACAGGATGCACTGGTAAAAGGCTCCGTTGCCGAGCAGACGCAGATCCAGACTCAATTAGACAGTATGGTTAACGGTGAACAATCCCAGGTTGCTTCTCTGCGCGCCCAGCTTGCTGAGGCGACATACAATCTGGAACAGACTGTGGTGCGTGCACCGAGCAATGGCTATATCACCCAGGTGCTGATCCGTCCGGGAACCTATGCAGCGGCACTACCTCTGCGTCCGGTGATGGTCTTTATTCCGGAACAAAAACGGCAGATTATTGCTCAGTTCCGTCAGAACTCGTTACTGCGTCTGAAACCGGGTGATGAAGCGGAAGTCGTGTTCAACGCGCTGCCGGGTCAGGTGTTCTCCGGTAAGCTCACCAGCATTCTGCCGGTAGTGCCTGGCGGTTCGTATCAGGCTCAGGGAGCGTTGCAGTCTCTGACGGTGGCACCGGGGATGGACGGCGTAATTGGTACCATCGAACTGGATCCGAATGCTGATGTTGATGCATTGCCAGATGGTATCTATGCCCAGGTGGCGGTCTATTCCGACCACTTCGCACATGTTTCCGTGATGCGTAAAGTGCTGTTGCGTATGACCAGCTGGATGCACTACCTCTACCTCGACCATTAATCCTTCCAGGGGCAGGAATGCGATACGCATACCTGCCTTTTTTCATTGCTTGATCCATACTGGTTCTTTTCCGGCATCAAGGATCAGGCAATGAAACTCATCGGCAGCTACACCAGTCCCTTCGTGCGCAAAATTTCGGTTCTCCTGCTGGAGAAAGGGATTGAATTTGAATTTGTAAATGAACAGCCTTATCACGCCGAAAATGGCGTCGCGCAGTACAACCCGTTGGGAAAAGTCCCGGCGCTGGTGACGGATGAGGGGGAATACTGGTTTGATTCTCCGGTTATTGCGGAGTATATCGAACTGCTCGATGTCGCCCCGGCGATGCTGCCGCGTGAGCCAAAAGCAGCGCTGATGATGAAGCAAATTGAAGCCCTGGCCGATGGCATTATGGATGCCGCGCTCGCCTCTGTACGCGAGCAGGCAAGACCTGCCGCGCAGCAATCGGAAGCGGAGCTATTGCGGCAGCGTGAAAAAATCAACCGCAGCCTGGATATGTGCGAGCAGCTCATCCGGGAGGGTAAAATTCAACGTGATAGCCTGGATCTGGCAACGATTGCTATCGCCTGCGCCATCGGCTATCTCAACTTTCGTCGCGTTTCCCCTGGCTGGTGCGTCGAGCGTCCATTACTGGTGAAACTTGCTCAAACGCTCTTCCTGCGTGAAAGCTTTGCCCGTACCGAACCGCCAAAGGCTTGATGCGGGTTATAACACTTCACTGCCAGAGGCGGTACAATCCCTCTACATGTTAACTCCCTCTCCCGTCGGGAGGGGGGATGATATTTACTCGCCAGGCGCTTTCATGACTACTCATCATTCTCTCTACAGCCAGATCCCTGCTACCGATCGTCTGCTTCGTGAGCCTCACGTCCTTGCCGCACTGGAGCGGTTCGGCCATACCGCGACGGTAGACATGTTACGCCTGCTTCAGGGCGAAGCCCGCAGCCATATTCAGGCAGAAAACACATTGCCGGACTGGTGCGCTGCGTGGGGGCAGGAGGCCGGGAAAAGGCTGATTGAGAAAGCGCAAAGCGCGTTGCGTCCGGTCATTAACCTGACGGGAACCGTTTTGCATACCAACCTGGGGCGTGCGCAACAGGCAGAAGCGGCGGTAGATGCCGTGACGCAGGTCATGCGTTCGCCCGTCACGCTGGAGTACGATCTGGACGGAGCCGGTCGCGGACACCGTGACCGTGCCCTGGCAGATCTTCTCTGCCAGCTTACCGGCGCGGAAGATGCCTGCATTGTGAATAACAATGCGGCGGCGGTGCTGTTGATGCTGGCGGCCACCGCGAGCGGTAAAGAGGTGGTCGTATCCCGCGGTGAACTGGTGGAGATTGGCGGTGCGTTTCGTATTCCGGATGTGATGCGCCAGGCGGGCTGCACTCTGCATGAAGTGGGAACCACTAACCGCACCCATGCGAAAGATTATCGCGCTGCGGTGAATGAAAATACTGCGCTGCTGATGAAGGTGCATACCAGTAATTACCATATTGAAGGTTTTACCAAAACCGTCGATGAAGCGGAGCTGGCGGCGCTCGGGCACGAGCTGAATGTGCCGGTCATTGCCGATCTCGGCAGCGGCTCGCTGGTGGATCTGAGTCAGTACGGTTTACCAAAAGAACCTATGCCACAGGAGATGATTGCGGCAGGGGTAAGCCTCGTGAGTTTTTCCGGCGACAAACTGCTGGGCGGGCCGCAGGCGGGGATTATCGTTGGTAAGCGCGAGCTGATTGCTAAGCTGCAGCAACACCCGCTCAAGCGCGCCCTTCGGGCGGATAAAATGACGCTCGCCGCGCTGGACGCGACGCTGCGACTCTATCTCCACCCGGAGAAACTGGGCGACCGACTGCCAACACTGCGTCTGCTGACGCGTGATGCTGCCTCAATTCGTGCTCAGGGCGAGCTGCTGTTGTCAAACGTCGTGCCGCACTACCCTGGTTTTGATGTGCGCCTCGAATCCTGTCAGTCGCAGATTGGCAGCGGCTCTCTGCCCGTGGACAGACTGCCCAGTGCGGCGCTCACGTTCACACCCCGTGACGGACGCGGCAGCCAGCTTGATGCGCTGTCGGCTCGCTGGCGCGCATTGCCGACACCCATTATCGGGCGCATATACGATGGCCGAATGTGGCTGGATTTACGCTGTCTTGAAGATGAAGAGCGATTTCTGGAGATGCTGTTGAAATGATTATTGCCACCGCCGGTCACGTTGACCACGGAAAAACCACCTTATTGCAGGCTATCACGGGCGTAAATGCCGATCGTCTGCCGGAAGAGAAAAAGCGCGGCATGACCATCGATCTGGGTTATGCCTACTGGCCGCAGCCCGATGGCCGCGTGCTGGGGTTTATTGATGTACCTGGGCACGAAAAATTTCTTTCCAATATGCTGGCGGGCGTGGGGGGCATTGACCATGCGCTACTGGTGGTGGCATGTGATGATGGCATCATGGCGCAGACGCGTGAGCACCTGGCAATCCTGCAACTGACGGGCAACCCGCAGCTGACCGTTGCCCTGACCAAAGCTGACCGCGTGGATGAGGCTCGCATTGACGAGGTGCGCGAAACGGTGCAGGCCGCACTGCGTGAATACGGTTTTGCCGATGCGCCGCTGTTTGTCACCGTGGCGACGGAGGGGCGCGGCATTGATGCCCTGCGCAACCATCTACAGCAACTTACACCACGTGAGCACGTCAGCGATCACCGCTTCCGTCTGGCGATCGACAGGGCGTTTACCGTTAAAGGGGCGGGTCTGGTGGTCACCGGTACGGCACTGAGCGGCGAAGTGAACGTGGGAGATACCCTGTGGCTAACGGGCGTTAACAAACCGATGCGCGTACGGGGTTTGCATGCGCAAAACCAGCCTGCTGAGCGTGCCCATGCCGGGCAGCGAATCGCACTGAATATTGCCGGAGATGCGGAAAAAGAGCAGCTTAACCGTGGTGACTGGCTGCTGGCCGATGCACCACCTGAACCGTCTGAGCGGGTGATCGTCTCCCTGCAGACGCATATACCGCTTACCCAGTGGCAACCGTTGCACATTCATCATGCGGCCAGCCATATTACCGGGCGTGTGTCGCTGCTGGAAAATGACCTCGCTGAACTGGTTTTCGACGCTCCACTGTGGCTTGCCGATAATGACCGCCTGGTGCTGCGGGACATTTCGGCGCGGGAAACGCTGGCCGGGGCGCGCGTGGTAACGCTCAATCCCCCCCGTCGTGGTAAACGTAAGCCCGAGTATCTTCAGTGGCTGGCAGCGCTGGCGCAGGCGCAGGATGATAAGGCTGCATTGCTGGTTCATCTGGAGCGCGGTGCTGTCAATCTTGTTGATTTCGCGTGGGCTCGCCAGCTCAGCGGCGAGGGGTTGCACCAGCTGACACAAGAGCCAGGTTTTATTCAGGCCGGTTATAGTCTGCTGAACGCGCCAGTTGCGGCATGCTGGCAGCGTAAAGTGTTGAACACGCTGGCGACATACCATGAACAGCATCAGGATGAACCCGGGCCGGGGCGCGAACGTCTGCGACGCATGGCGTTGCCGATGGAAGACGATGCGCTGGTGTTGCTGCTGATTGAAAATATGCGTGAAAGTGGCGTGATTAAAAGCCACCACGGCTGGTTGCATCTGCCGGATCACAAAGCCGGGTTTACTGCAGAACAAGAGGCGATATGGCAAAAAGTGGTGTCGCTGTTTGGCGATGAGCCGTGGTGGGTTCGCGATCTCGCACGTGAAACGAATACTGATGAGCAGGTGATGCGCCAGGTGTTACGCCATGCCGCACAACAGGGGCTGATAGTGGCGATCGTTAAAGATCGTTATTACCGTAACGATCGGATTGTGGCGTTTGCTAACCTGATCCGCGAGCTGGATCAGGCGCGAGGCTCTACCTGTGCGGCAGATTTCCGCGATCGTCTCAATGTGGGTCGCAAGCTGGCTATTCAAATCCTGGAATATTTTAACCGAATTGGCTTTACCCGCCGCCGTGGTAACGATCATGTATTACGTGATTCATTATTATTTCCTGAAACACAATCAAGGCATTAATACATAATTTGAATAGATCGAAATAGATATATATATTGATTAACACCTTCGCAGGTTTAAATTTATTAACCTTGCGAAGGTGTACGCAAAAACAAGTTTTTGATCATGTTTTTTAAATAATCTTTTCCGTATGCTGCCGACAGTTTTTATCTCTTTGAGGAAATATCATGGCTGCATCCGTATTTTATATTCCATCTGTGAATATTATTGGTTCTGATTCATTATCGTGCGCAATGGATACCATGCGTGATTATGGCTGGCGTCGCGCGCTGATTGTTACCGATGCTATGCTGAACAAACTGGGGATGGCTGCTGATATTCAAAACGCACTGAAAGAACGCAATATTAACAGTGTAGTTTATGATGGAACGCACCCTAACCCAACAACAGCAAACGTGGCTGCTGGCCTGGAAATATTAAAAGCCAATCAGTGCGATTGCGTTATTTCTCTTGGCGGTGGCTCACCACACGATTGTGCAAAAGGTATTGCGCTGGTGGCTGCAAACGGCGGCGATATTCGTGATTATGAAGGCGTTGATCGTTCGGCAAAACCGCAATTACCGATGATCGCCATTAATACCACCGCTGGTACTGCATCTGAAATGACGCGCTTCTGTATTATTACCGATGAGGCGCGCCATATTAAAATGGCCATTGTGGATAAACACGTCACGCCAGTGCTGTCGGTTAACGACGCGTCGCTGATGAGCGGCATGCCAAAATCGCTGACGGCAGCAACCGGCATGGATGCTCTGACACACGCGATTGAAGCTTATGTTTCCGTGGCGGCCACACCGATTACCGATGCCTGTGCACTGAAAGCGGTAACGATGATTAGCGAAAACCTGGTGCAGGCTGTCGAAGATGGCAGTAACGCTCAGGCGCGTGAGGCGATGGCGTATGCGCAGTTCCTTGCCGGGATGGCCTTTAACAATGCCTCTTTAGGCTATGTGCATGCAATGGCGCATCAGCTGGGTGGCTTCTACGACCTGCCGCATGGTGTGTGTAACGCAGTACTGCTGCCGCATGTTCAGGTGTTCAACAGCAAAGTGGCGGCGGCGCGCTTGAGTGACTGTGCAAAAGCAATGGGGGTGGATGTCAGCAAGATTACGGATGAGCAGGGTGCTCAGGCCTGCATTGTTGAAATTCGTACTCTGGCGCGCAAGGTAAATATCCCGGCGGGTCTGCGTGAGCTGAATGTCAAAGAGGAAGATATTCCGGTTCTGGCAACCAATGCGCTGAAGGACGCCTGCGGGTTCACTAACCCTGTGCAGGCAACCCACGAAGAGATCATGGCGATTTACCGCGCCGCGATGTGACATCCGTCGTAAACCCGTCACCGACTGGCGAGAAAACCGCCAGTCGGAACTACCCTTGTTGTACATCAACAGTAAGGAGACGGTCATGACAAACAATCCTCCCTCATCGCGCATTCAGCCTGGCGAGTATGGTTTCCCCCTCAAGCTAAAACCGCGTTATGACAACTTTATTGGCGGCGACTGGGTGGCACCCGTCGACGGTGAATACTATTCCAACCTGACGCCTGTCACTGGCCAGCCGCTGTGTGAAATCGCCAGTTCAGGTAAGCGTGATATCGACCTGGCGCTGGATGCTGCGCATAAAGTCAAAGATACATGGGGGCATACCTCCGTTCAGGACAGGGCAGCTATCTTGTTCAAAATCGCCGATCGGATGGAGCAGAATCTGGAGCTGCTGGCGACAGCGGAAACCTGGGACAATGGCAAACCGATACGGGAAACGATGGCGGCGGATGTGCCGCTGGCGATTGACCACTTCCGCTATTTTGCCTCCTGTATTCGCGCGCAGGAGGGCGGGATCAGTGAAGTAGACAGCGACACCGTGGCGTATCACTTCCACGAACCGTTGGGCGTGGTGGGGCAAATTATTCCGTGGAACTTCCCGTTGCTGATGGCGAGCTGGAAAATGGCTCCTGCACTGGCGGCAGGGAACTGCGTTGTGCTGAAACCGGCGCGCTTAACCCCGCTGTCGGTACTGCTGTTGATGGAGGTCATCGGTGACTTGCTGCCGCCTGGCGTGATTAACGTCGTTAACGGGGCCGGGGGCGAGATCGGCGAATATCTGGCTACCTCAAAACGCATTGCCAAAGTGGCGTTTACCGGGTCGACGGAAGTGGGCCAGCAGATCATGCAGTACGCGACTCAGAACATCATACCGGTCACTCTGGAATTGGGGGGGAAATCCCCGAACATCTTCTTTGCTGATGTGATGGACGAAGAAGATGCCTTCTTCGACAAAGCGCTGGAAGGGTTTGCGCTGTTTGCCTTCAACCAGGGGGAAGTCTGTACCTGTCCAAGCCGGGCGCTGGTGCAGGAGTCCATTTATGAACGCTTTATGGAACGGGCAATCCGCCGCGTGGAGTCGATCCGCAGCGGTAACCCGCTTGATAGCGTCACACAGATGGGGGCACAGGTGTCACATGGGCAGCTGGAAACCATCCTCAACTACATTGATATCGGCAAAAAAGAAGGGGCGGATGTGCTGACCGGGGGCCGACGTAAGGTTCTGGGGGGCGATCTGCAGGAGGGCTATTATCTTGAGCCGACGATCCTGTTTGGTCAGAACAACATGCGTGTCTTCCAGGAAGAGATTTTTGGCCCGGTACTGGCCGTGACGACCTTCAAAACGATGGAGGAGGCGCTGGAAATTGCCAACGATACGCAGTATGGCTTAGGTGCTGGCGTCTGGAGCCGCAACGGTAATCTGGCCTATAAGATGGGACGGGGCATTCAGGCCGGGCGAGTGTGGACTAACTGCTACCACGCTTATCCGGCACATGCTGCGTTTGGGGGTTACAAGCAGTCGGGTATTGGGCGTGAAACCCATAAGATGATGCTGGAGCATTATCAGCAAACGAAATGTCTGCTGGTCAGCTATTCTGATAAACCACTGGGGCTGTTTTAATTCTCCAGTTCAGGCCGTCCCTGGGCGGCCTGAGCTATTTGCTGACGCAAGCAGTTCAGTACGCCGTCCAGCACATATTGTACGCGCCAGGGTTGATATTCGCGCTTGCGGAATATCGCGGTCAGATCGAGCCACCATTCTTCCTGATGGGGGAAGCAGGGGACAAGCATACCGTGCGTTAGCTCTTTTTTCAGGCTCTCTTTCGGGGCGAAAACAATCCCAAGATTATTTCTGGCCAGTTCCAGCGCCGTCAGCGTATTATCGCAAATATAGTTACCGGTCACTTTGTAATCATGAACGAACTCACTACCATGAGCACGAAAACGCCAGATATTAGCATCATCAACCAGCATTGAATCTATTAATATACAAGAGTGGTTAATTAAATCATCCGGGCCAGAGATGGGGTGGTTAATTAAATATTCTTTTGTCGCAAACGCTGTTACGGAATATTTTGTCAGTACGCTTGCCACTAAATTTTCATCTTTCGGCTGCGCGTAGGTCAGTAAAATGTCGCAATCATCAGGGAATGAAACACCCTCAGAAAATTCATTACTGTCAAGATTGTATGTTTTCAGTGAAAGGTGAATATCACCAATCTCTTCAATTTTGTGGATAACATGGCGCGCCAGATAGGTCACGATACCCGTTGGGGCGTAAATCGTCACTTTCCCGCGTTTTTCATGCTTATAATCGGCAATAAAATTAATTAGTTGGCTATTTTTATCCAGCGAGGCGTTAACGTAGGGTAGCAGAGCCTCGCCAAACTGGGTGAGCGCCAGCTGGCGGGTGGTGCGCTCAAAAACCTTGAGGCCTACGCGCGTCTCAAAGTCAGAGAGATATTTACTCACGTTGGCCTGTGCCATTCCCAACAGGGCGGCGGCATCACCGATGCTGCGGGTTGCGGCAATGACAGAAATAATTTTTAACTCACGTGGCTTCAGTTGTAGTTTATTCATCATGCGCACCGCATCTATATGATTTTATATATAGTATTATATAAACTGTATCGTTGCATGGGTAAATTTGTAACCATTATTATTATTCGCCTCGCTTGTCTGGCGTTTAAATGGATTGCATGGAATGAATATCAAAAAGAATTTACTCATCGCTGCCACGCTATTTGCCGCATCATCCGCAATGGCCAGTGATTTTTCACTTGGGGTAGGTGCTGTATTTAATGAGTCGCCTTACAAAGGGTATAACGAAAATACTACCGCAGTACCGTTAATTAGCTATGAAGGCGATCGTTTTTACGTACGCCAGACTACAGGGGGATGGATCCTGTGGAAAGATGCTAAAAATGAGTTAAGCCTCACTGCGTCGTGGATGCCTCTGAGCTTTGACCCTGATGACAATGACGACGATCAGATGAAACACCTTGATGAGCGTAAAGCGTCTGCATTCCTGGGTGGGGCATACTATCGCCACGAAAGCTGGGGCTCCCTGAAGTTTGCCGTCTCCGGCGATGCGATGGATGAAAGCGGTGGCATGGTGGGTGAATTGTCATACTTCCACCCTATCCGGATGGAGCGTCTGACCCTGACGCCATCTGCAGGCGTTTTCTACAGTGACGAAAGCTATAACGATTACTACTACGGTGTGTCCAGTAGCGAATCTCGCCGCTCTGGTCTGAAGGAATACACTGCAGGTGACAGCTGGACGCCATACGTTGGCCTGGCGGCGAAATATCAGCTGACCCAGAAGCTGTTCCTGAACGCCAGCGCGGTGTACACCGTGTTGCCTGATGACGTGAAAAACAGCCCGATGATCGACCGCGACGACAGCTTTGCGCTGATGACCGGCATGACCTGGCGTTTCTGATGGTTTAAAACTGTCCCCACGGATGGGGACAGCCTTTTTACTTTACCGGACGGTGGTCTTGTTTTTATCTGGCCTGCGAGCCTTACTCCCTCTCCCGTGGGAGAGGGTTGGTGTGAGGGTATCAGGCCGCAGATAATCACACCTCATCCACCCAAATCCGCATCTCCCCTTCGCCACGGTTCGCCCAGCTAAACCACGGGATAAAGGTCAGCGTCTGGGGCTGACGCTGCACCGGTGAGCGATCGTACTGCCAGAGAGCACCAGACCCTGTGTCCGTTGTGCGATGAGCCACCCCTTCCGCCTGAATCAGCATCTTGTGTGCGAAAATACCTTTTCCTTCAAAGACCCGGAATTCGCTGTCTGCAGGCAGAGAGAGATTGTGCAGGTTTGTGCCGTTGTCGGCCTCTTCCAGGCAGTAGACCAGCGGGCCGCGCTGTAGCGCGACGTTACCCGCCTGCTGGCGTACCTGCGGGTTGCCATACACCCGGCGAACCGGCATGGGGAGCGTCAGTGTTAATACATCACCTTCCTGCCAGCTGCGCATGAGATAGAGATAGCCGCGTGATACTTCGCCAGTAACCTTTTCACCATTCAGCGTCACGTCAGGCTTCGCGCACCAGTCTGGGAGCCGCAGAGCAAGAGTATGAGTGACAGGAACAGGAGACGTGATCTCGATTTTTACCTGTTCATGCCACGGATAATTACCGCTGATACGCAGCTGTAACGCCTGCTCACCTACCGGTATTGCAACGTCGTTTCCCACGTACAGGTTGATAAACAATGCATCCGGGCGAACGGTATAGATGTAATGGCCCAGTGAGGTCAGCACGCGAGCGATATTTGGCGGGCAACAGGCACAGCCGAACCAGCGCTGGCGTACCGGTTTTACGTGATCATAAATGTGGTTAAATGCCAGCGTCTTAGGATGGACTTCCAGTGGGTTCACATAAAAGAAATGTTTACCATCCAGCGCCATACCACCCAACACCGTGTTGTATAACGCACGTTCCATCACATCGGCATACTGGCTGTCCGCCTCCATCTCCAGCATCCGGCGGGCAAACATCATCAGGCCAATCGAGGCACAGCTTTCAGCATAAACCGTATCATTGGGCAGATCGTAATCACTGCTGAAGGCTTCACCACTGCTTTGCGAGCCGATCCCCCCCGTAATGTACAGCTGGCGTTGCGCCATATTTTCCCACAGCCGTAAACAGTCCTGACGTTTGCCCTCGTCATTGCTCAGGCGAGCCAGATGGGCCATGCCCGTCATCAGGTAGACAAAGCGGACGGCATGACCGATGGCTGTTTGTTGTTCAGCAAGCGGTTGCAGTGCCTGGCTATAGGCTTTGTCTTTGACCATCCACGCCGGGCCATAGTTGTGCCAGTGTGATGTCCTGCCACGTTTCTGGTATTCGATGTCGTAGAAGTGGGGTTGTGCGCCACGCTCCTCAATGAAGTATTTCACCAGGTTCAGGTAACGCGGCTCCTGAGTGACGTCGTAAAGCCGCATCAGCGCCAGCTCAATTTCCGGGTGACCCGGGTAACCGTGTAGCTGGTTCTCTCCGGGGCCAAACACGCTGTCGATATGATCTGCCAGCCTGCATACGACCTCAAGCAGATGGCGCTTTCCGGTTCCCTGGAAATACGCCACGCCGGCTTCAATCATATGCCCGGCGCAGTACAGCTCGTGGCACTCGGCCAGGTTCGTCCAGCGCTCGCCGGGAGCCTTCACTGTGAAGTAGGTGTTGAGATAACCATCCTCACACTGCGCCGCTGCCACCAGCGCAATCACCTCATCGGCGGTCTTTTCCAGTTCCGCATCGGGCTTCTGGCACAGAGACCATGCCACTGCTTCCAGCCATTTCGCCACGTCACTGTCCTGAAACACCATGCCGTAGAATTCACCCTGTTCCAGACCTGCCGCAATGCGGAAGTTGGTGATGGCATGGCTGGGTTCGGCTTCCGTCACGCGATCGTTAAGCGCATCCCACTGGTAGGGGATCACCACATCACGCACCAGCCGTTGATACTGGCCGAGAAACGGGTCGTTGATTTTCAGTTGGTGCAGGTCGGCTTCCATTATGGACCTATCATTCTCCTCAGGACAGTACGTGACGCTGGCGCAGGTCGGTGGCAATGCGCGACATCATGGGATTGTTGAGTCTGCACCAGCGAATAGCGACGGCCAGTAGCAGATGGAAAAGGGCGGGGAGCAGCGTTTCCATTGCGGTGATGCCCTGCAACGATGCAGGCGTCTGGTTGCCCACGCCCGGCTGATAGGCCACGGCGATAAACACCAGACTGATGATCCCGGCGCTGGAGGCCCACGCGAGCTTGATGAAAAACAGGTTGAAGGCGAAATTCATGCCCGATGAACGCACACCGGTTTTCCACTCACCGTAGTCGTCGGCGAAGGCCATCAGCGAAAAGTGCAGTGGTAGCGTAAAGCCCAGGATCACGCCATTGCTCAGAATGATAACCAGCCAGAGCGTCTGGTAAGCCGGACCATTAGGCAGGAACCACATACCTGCGGCGAGCCCGGCCAGTAACAGGTTGGTGTAGTAGTAGAGTTTGACGGTATCGAAACGTCGGGACAGGGGATTCACAATGACCGCCCCGAGGATGGCCGCAAAGGTCACCATCGTGAAAAACAGCGAGGTATATGCGGTACTCCCCTGGAGCACGTAGGTGATGAAGTACATATATCCGCCGCCACGGATGTTGAAGACGTTAATCAGCAGGAATGACATCACCAGCATCAGCAGCAACTGGTCGTTTTTACGCAGCCCGGCAAGATGCTCGCGTAAGGTGAATTTGCCCATCAGCGCCAGTGGAACACGCTCGCGCACCCAGAAGAAACAGCACAGAAACATCACCACGGCGATAGCGCAAAGTACGCCAACGCCAAGCTGATAGCCCCGTGCGGCATTGCCCTGGCCCAATTCCGCGACCAGCCACGGCAGGCCAACGGAGACTAAAAAACCGGCAACGCCGCACAGCACAAAGCGCCAGGACTGGCAGGAAATAACCTCGTTATGGCGGGTGGTCATGGTGTTAATCAGCGCGCAATAAGGTACGTTGATGGCGGTGTAACCCACTGACAGCATTAAATACGTCCCGAATGCCCAGGCGATTTTCACCCCCATGCTGGCATCAGGAACGGTGAAGGTCAGTACGCCGATGATCCCGATGGGGAACGCCACCCACAGCTGCCAGGGACGAAAACGCCCCCAGCGGCTCTGCGTGCGGTCAGCAATAATGCCCATCACCGGGTCGGAGATGGCGTCAAATACGCGCAGGGCAATAAACAGCGTGCCCACGAGAGCGGGCGTCAGGCCAAAGATATCGGTATAGAAAAAGGTAAGGAAGTTCATGATCAGGCAAGTGATCACGGTGCCGCCTGCATCGCCCAGGCCATAGCCTATTTTTTCGCGA
The DNA here is from genome assembly GCF_014103115.1 of Enterobacter sp. RHBSTW-00901. Lineage (NCBI taxonomy): Bacteria > Pseudomonadati > Pseudomonadota > Gammaproteobacteria > Enterobacterales > Enterobacteriaceae > Enterobacter > Enterobacter sp. RHBSTW-00901. Next base: position 2,675,142 of record NZ_JABXPB010000001.1, on the reverse strand, counting down.
ACGGACAAACGATCATCTCTCGCCCGTTGTGCAACGTCAGATTCGGTAATCGGGGTGGAAGTCATGAGGTAACTCCTCGGTAAGCGATTTATTATCGTATTTGTGCAAGGTACCCATTTATTCTGCACCGAACGGTAAGGCCAACAAGGGAAGGGATAAGTATAAAAAGGTGACGATTCCGACCTGATGATAAAAATGTGAATTTGATCGGGAAGACATTCATCTATTTATTAATAATCAAAGGGTAAGTCCAATAATTGCGACAATAAAAGCGGAATAGTGAATACCGATGCTTGAATTATCCATAGCGCTTCCGATTAAAGTACAAAATGGCGGGTTATTTATTTCCCGGGGAGTGGGCCGTCATCCGGCGCGTAAATTAACATCGTGGGAAATTATCTTTGTCGAAAAGGGGACATTATCGATCCAGGAGGAAAACACACTTTTTGAGGTGAAGGCGGGGGAAAGTTTACTGCTCTGGCCGGATCGCCGGCACGTGGGAACCGAAGATTTTCCGGCTGACCTTCGGTTTTACTGGCTGCATTTTGAGGTTGAGCGTATGCCGCCACTTTTGCCAAATGCTTCTCCTCTGACAATAGAACAACACTGCTGTGTGAGAGATGCACAATATGTGATTGCCCTTTTTCGGCAATTCCTGAGTGAGCAGGAGAAATTGCAGCGAAGCGTAGCGCTGGAAATGATTTTATTGCTGATTTTACAGCAAGTGTCGATCTCTTCGGGATATGAAGACAATGCCGATGAAGCCGGTGCAGCATTAGCGTGGAAGGCAAAACAACGTATTCGCACGCAGTTTCATTTACCGTTATCCACCTCGCAGCTGGCAAAAGAGCTGCACTGTAATGCAGATTACCTGGGGCGCGTATTTCGCCGGACATTTCATTTAACCCTGACGGAGGCGATTCATCGCCAGCGCGTCAGGGCGGCAGAAAAGTTGCTGCTGAATGATGCGGCATCATTAACCGAAGTGGCAACCCGCTGCGGCTTTAATGATGTCGGGTATTTCCGGCAGATATTTTCGAAGTACACGGGGTTAACCCCCGCCGTCTGGAAACGGCGGTACTGCAAGGAACGCATCAATTCCGGGTGATCACTGCCCGTAATACGCATTCACCCCGTGTTTACGCAGATAATGCTTGTCCAGCAATGCCTGCTGCATAACCGGTAATTGTGGTGCAAGCTGGCGCGAGAACAGGCCCATATATGCGCATTCTTCCAGCACCACAGCGTTGTGTACGGCATCGGCGGCATCTTTACCCCAGGTAAACGGGCCGTGGGAATGCACCAGCACCGCCGGGATCTGCATCGGGCTTAAATCGCGTTCCTCGAAGGTTTTAATGATCACTTCCCCCGTCTGGTATTCGTACTCCCCTGCAATTTCAGCCGTGGTCATCAGCCGTGTACAGGGGATTGCCCCGTAGAAGTAGTCGGCGTGGGTGGTGCCCCAGGCCGGTAAATCTTGCCCCGCCTGCGACCAGATAGTCGCGTGGCGGGAGTGAGTATGAACAATACCGCCAATCTCCGGGTAACGCCGGTACAGCGCAAGGTGGGTTGGCGTGTCGGAGGAGGGTTTTTTGCTGCCCTCGACCACGTTACCTGTGGCGATATTTACCACCACCATATCTTCCGCGGTCATTACGTCATACTCCACGCCGGAAGGTTTGATCACCATCAGGCCGCTTTCGCGATCAACCGCGCTGACGTTGCCCCAGGTAAACGTCACCAGCTGGTGGGCGGGCAGCGCCAGGTTTGCCGCCAGCACGTCGGCTTTGAGTTGTTCTAACATGTCATGCCTCCTTCCTGCATACGGGCTTCAATCCAGCGGCGTGCCTGGATGATTTCCAGCACCGGCTCTTTCGCTTTTTCGGTCCACATTTCAATCAGAAATGCGCCGCGATAGTTCAGCTGATTGAGCGTGTTAAACACGCCCACAAAATCGACGCAGCCCTCACCAAACGGCACGTCGCGGAATTGTCCGGGGCTTTGTGCCGTCACGGGTTGGGTATCTTTCAGGTGGATCGCGGCGATACGGTCAATACCCAGCGTCAGCTCGGCGGTGACATCGTTGCCCCACGCGCTCAGGTTGCCGACGTCCGGGTAAACGCTGAACCACGGTGATGCGAGCATCTCATCCCATTTTTTCCACTTGCTGATGGAATTCATAAACGCGGTGTCCATGATCTCCACCGCCAGCATCACCTGCGCGGCGGCAGCTTGCTCGACGGCCCACGCCAGCCCTTCGGCGAAGCGTTGCTGAGTGCCCTCATCGTGTTCTTCGTAGTAGACGTCATAACCCGCAAGCTGGATGGTGCGGATCCCTAAATCGCGCGCCAGTTTGATGGCTTTGGTCATGATCTCGCGGGCGCGTTCGCGCACGGTTTCATCCCGGCTGCCAAACGGAAAACGGCGGTGAGCGGACAAACACATCGAGGGGATCGACACGCCGGTTTCCAGCATCGCTTCAACCAGCGAGGCGCGCTGCGTGGTGCTCCATTCGAGGCGCGATAACCGTTCGTCAGTCTCATCGACCGACATTTCGACAAAATCAAACCCGCAGCTTTTTGCCAGAACCAGACGCTCCGGCCAGGTGAGTGTTTTCGGCAACGCTTTTTCGTAGATACCTAACGGATGCTGACGCATGGCTACTCTCCCCAGATGTCGCGGATTTGTGAATGGAAGGCATGTGCCACCTGCTGCGGATGGATCGCCCCTGCCAGCGCACGCCCGGCAATGAACGCTTTGACGTTAATCTGTTTAAACAGCGGCAGGTCAGCGGGGGTAATGCCGCCGGTGATCGAGAGCTGTAAACCAATATCAGAGAGCGCTTTCATTCTGGTGAGATCCGCTTCGCCCCACTGCTGACCGCTGGCCTGCGCGTCACGCCCACGGTGGTAGATTGCCTGCTTCACGCCGACGCGGTGCCAGGCGCGGGCGTCGTCCAGCGTCCAGTTGCCAAACAGCTCCATCTGAATTTCACCGCCGCAGCGCAGTGCCACCTCATGACCTTTTTCGACGGTTGCCAGCGGCGCGGCGCAGATGATGGTCATCCAGTTCGCCCCCGCGCCAAACGCCTGCTCAGCCAGTGTTTCTCCGGCATCGGCCACTTTCCAGTCCGCCACGATAATCTTTTCCGGGCACTGCTCGCGCAGTGCCTTCACGGCGTTCAGCCCTTCAGTCAGACACAAAATGGTGCCTGCTTCGACGATATCGACGTGGTCTGAAAGCAAAGCGACATCGCGCTGAGCGGCCTGAAGTGAGGTATGGTCGAGCGCCAGCTGCAGTAATGGTCGGCTCATAGGTCGTACTCCTTAACGCGGGCGTGATAGCCCTGTAGTGCTGAAATCAGTAACTGGTAACGGTGGTATTTGTGCTGATAGGCCGCATGGGCGTGCATATCGGGTTCAATGATCCGAATGTCATGTCTGAGGGCGTGCTGCGCTGTGTGGAAATCGGGATACATACCGGTGCCGACCAGTGCAGCCAGTGCCGCACCGGAGCAACCCGTCTCTTCCACCTGAGGCAGTTCAATCGCCAGACCACTGACGTCAGCGAGCATTTGCATCCATACATCCGAATGGGTTGGGCCGCCCGTAACGCGCAGCGTCTGCACGTGGGTAAAGCGTTCGAGCATGCGGTTGAGATGGGTCATATGGCTGAATACCACGCCCTCGTAAACCGCCTGCAGCAGATGCGCGCGGGTGTGCAGCGCCTGCATGCCGTAAAAACCGCTGGTCATCTCCAGGCCAGCGTTGCTGCCATAAAGAAAGGGCAGGAAGAACACATCGCTTTCAGCCTTCGGCAGGCTGGAAACAGCCTGGTTGATTTCACTGAACGACATATCGCCCCACTGTGCGGTCAGCCACTCCAGGTTGCCGGAAGAGGTGGGGCTGGCTTCGTGAACAATGTATTGCAGCGGATGCACATAGCGGCCATAGACATAAGGGAACGGTTCGTTGTCGCGGATGCCGTTGGCAATTCCGCTGGTGACGGCCCAGGTACCCATCACGGCGTTTAGCGTATGTTCGTCGTGCAGTCCGGCGCAGATCGCGGTAGAAACCACATCAAACAGACCACCCACGACGGGCGTTCCCGCCGTAAGACCGGTCAGAGCGGCTGCCTGAGCGGTGATTCCTCCGCAAATGTCTGCTGAACCGACAACCGGTGGCAGTGCGCCATCGATTTCACTAATGCCAAGCCAGCGCGTGAGTTGTGGGTCATAGTGACCGGTGTTCATGTTGTAGAGGTTGGACTCTGAAATGTTGCTCTCTTCGCAACCTTTCACGCCCGTGAGGCACCAGCGCAGATAGTCGTGCGCCATCATCACGCAGCCGATCTGTTGGTAGCGCTGCGGCTCGTTCTCTTTGACCCAGCGCAGGAGCGAGGCCGGGTGCCCTGTCCATAATGTCTGACGCGTATGCGGATAGAGTTTTTCGGGAATGCCGTCCTGCTGCCAGCGCTGAACAATCTCCAGTGCCCGGCGGTCAGAGGAGAGCATGGCATTTCCCAGCGGTTGGTCATTTTTATCGAGAAGAAACAGCCCCTTACCCTGAGCGGAGATACCCAAACCCTTGATTTGTTCGCCAGAAACATTGGCATTTTTGAGCAGTGTGGCGACGGTAGTATGGCAATGCTGCCATAGCTGGTGCATATCCCGTTCGGCGTAGCCAGGGCGCGGGCTGAGCGTGGCAACCGAACGGCGTTCAATACAGATTTCTTTGCCCTGGCTGTTGTATAAACCGGCTTTCAGATAAGTACCGCCACAATCGATACCCAGCCAGAAGGGCTCTTTTTCACTCATCTTTTGATTCTCTTGTCTTGCACCCTCTCCGCGTGGGAGAGGGTTGGGTGAGGGCATCAGGCCGCATGTTTATGCGGGTTCACCGTGGGGGTCGTTTCTGAGCCGGTATCGCATTTCGCTGGTAACAGCAGGGCCAGCAGTGAGGCCAGTGCCAGGGACACCGCCAGGCAATAAACCCCCGCATCTTTGCTGTACAGGGTGATCAACACGCCCACCGCATAAGGGCCACAAAACCCGCCGAGGTTGCCCAGCGCGTTGATGACGCCGCGCGCACCGCCTGCCATTTCCGCACTGAACAAACGCGCCGGAATGGTCCAGAACACACCCGCTGCCGACTGCAGGAAGAACCCGCAACCCACCAGCGCGGCATAAGCCAGCCAGGTGTTTTCTTTCAGCGCCACGGAGAGGAACATGCAGAGCGCAAAGCCAATCAGCGGCAGAGAGACAAACAGCTTGCGCTTGCCGGTACGGTCAGAGAGCGAGGAGAACAGGAACATGCCCGCAATGGCACCGATGTAAGGCAGAATGGCGAGCATCCCCACCTGGCCGATGCTGGTGTGCGTAAGCTCTTTCAGGATGGTCGGCAGCCAGAGGGTGTAGCCGTAAATCCCGGTCTGGTAGAAGAAGTTCAGGGCGATCAGCTGCCACATGGTTTTGTCGGACAGTACCGCACCCAATGAGGCATTTTTTACCTCTTTACCGGCAATCGCTTTCTGCTCTGCCGCCAGCGTTTGCATCAGGTAGTTCTTCTCGGCCTCTGAGATCCAGCGTGCTTCCTGCGGACGGTCGTAGACGGTGAAGGCCCACAGCACCAGCACAACAACAGACATCAACCCTTCAATGATGAACAGCCAGCGCCAGTCGAGCGCGGTGATGATCCAGCCTGATAGCGGGGCGGTGATGATCCCGGCGATAGGTACGAACATGATCACAATCGCATTGGCACGACCGCGTTCGGCGTCAGGGAACCAGTTACTGATCATGGTGAGTACGACGGGCAGCATCCCACCTTCCGCCACACCGAGTAAGAAACGCAGCACCAGCAACTGATACTGGCTGGTGACGATACCAGTTAGCACCGAGATCACCGCCCAGGCGACCAGCGACCAGCCGATAAATTTCTTACCGCTGCCATGAACGGCAATCTTCCCGCCGGGAACCTGCAGGAACAGATAACCGATAAAGAAGATCCCACCCGCCAGACCCGCCATCGTGGCGGAAATACCTAACTCTTCATCCATACCGCCGGGCATTGCAAAAGCGATATTCACACGGTCCATATATGAAATAATGCAGGCGATAAGAATAGGGGGAATGATCCTTAGCCAGCGCTGGTGCGGAATATCCGCATGTAGAGCATTAGAGGAAGTGTTCATATTTAATGTCTCAGTCAATGTAACCGATATAGGGATATTTGTTATTGTTATTGTTTCGCTTTATTCATAGCGCTAATGCCGTCGCGTAAAATGGCGATGCGATGGCTGACGTCAGCATTAGCATTTATTTCCAGTAATTTAATACCGGAGAATTTCAATGTTGCGGCACTCGCCGCAGTAAAGAGTGCTTTTGCCTGTTCAGTGGACAATAAACTGTCGGCGCAGAGCGAAGAAAATGGTGCATGAAGATCCTGCCATTCGCCATACTCCCCGTGAGTGCTGGTGCCGGAGAACATCAGCGCGCCCAGTTTTCCCGCCCTGAGTGCGGCCTGCACATGGTCCACCGGAAGAGTCGTGTTACGCCCTTCAATGGCCGACCGCGCCCAGTTAATGCAGACGCTAATGTCTGTGCCTTTCACGACGTCCAGTACCTGCTCCAGGGGTAAGAACCCCTTGCGTGGTGCGGGACCTGTCATGGCATCACAGTGCTCAAGTACCAGATCGCATGACCAGTCCCACGCGGCTATTTCGCGAACCGAGCGGGAAAATGCCTCGGTAGCCTGATCGACAGATGGATTCCCCGCTTGTGGCGCGGCCTGCATCTCAAGCGCTTTCACTTTCCCGGGAAAGCGGGAATTCACGGCATCAATCTTTTGATGCAGGTGACGATAAAAATCGACGCTGGCTTTACGTTGCTCTTCATCGGCAGAGGCCAGGCCAAAGGCACCGTTGGTACCACGACGGCGCATGGTTTCCATGACTGCCGTCACCACGATTTGCCAGTCGCCCGGCGTGTGGCGAAATAGCCATTCGTCTCCAAACGGATGGAGGCTTTCAAGGCAAGGTTGTTCCAGCCCGCGAATGTACGGTGTGTCGGAAAGTTCCCGCCAGAAGGCCAGCTCTTCTTGTTCCCCTTTCTGGTGAAACGAGGGTGCGCAGGGGTACGCACCAATAATAAAACCGGTGTTGGTCATTTCGCTTTCCTGTATTTATCAGAAAATTACTGTAATTCGCTGATTGCCACTTTCACCACAATTTTACGAATTGTGGTTTCCTTGTTTTTAATACAGGCAGGACGGTGAACATCCTGCGGAAAAATATGGCGTAGTTGCCTGGGGTCATTTCGATAAACGATTCATTTTCACTGTTGTGATAAAAAATAATATCCCGTTGGTCCAGTAATGATTCGCTTATTTCGTTATTCCCGGTATCAATAGCGATACCGATTTTTTCTTCACCCGATGCCAGAAACTGAATATCCAGATAACGGCGGTGGACTTCGGGGCGATTCTCGTGTGGTTCCCTGGTGGTGAGGTCGAGCACCTGGGCAAAAATATTGCGACCATCAATTTCCACCACGCCCGGCTCCAGCGCGGAAAAATCGGTCGAGCGCAGAAAATTGAGCGCTGTTTCAATCGCCTGCGGCAGGCGGCACGGATTTGGCTGCGAAATATGTCCGAATATCATGGCCCACTCCTTACAGAGACTGGATTTTCGCCCACACGCTGTCATCCACCGTAATGCCGTTGCGGCGGTTCTCTTCCTGCAGGCGCGTGAATTCATGTCCCGGCAGACGGATAGCGAGGTTTTCATCAGACCGTTCGGCGGTCGTGATGAAATCCATGATGCGCTGCAGTTTGGCATCGCGGGTTGGCCCGTCGATCAGGCGATCCACTTCGATGGCGATAAAGATCTGCGATACACCATATTCATCACTGTTGTCCTGGGTCACTTCCGCGACGGAGGAGCCGTTAGAGAGCAGGGTGGCGATCATATCCAGCACGACAGACAGGCCAGAACCTTTCCAGTAGCCCATTGGCAGAATGCGGCGGTTTTTCTCAATGACGCCCGGCTCTCTGGTCAGGTTGCCCTCATCGTCAAAACCACCATCCACCGGTAGCTCGCGTCCGGCCAGGCGGTTCACTTCCAGCATGCCGTAGGAGAACATCGACATCGACATATCGACCATCGTGATGGGGCTGGAGGGAATCGCAACGATCAACGGGTTCGTACCGATGCAGCACTCTTTTGAGCCCCACGCGGGCATGACGGCAATGGAGTTGGTCCAGCAAATTCCAATATAACCTTTCTCCGCCGCCTGCCAGCCGTAGCTGCCGCCGCGCATCCAGTGGTTGGCGTTACGCAGTGCCACCAGGCCGATGCCGTGATCGGATGCCAGTTCGGTGGCGCGATCCATCATCTTTTTCGCTGTCAGGTTGCCGATGGAACGCTGGGCATCCCACTGTTCGATGGCACCTAATGTGGTCACCCGCTTTGGCTGGGCGTCAGGAAGGATATCGCCTGCATCAAGCTGCTGGATAAAACGCGGGAAGCGGTTCACGCCGTGCGAATAGACGCCGGATTCTGTCGTTCGGGCAAACATCTCAGCGCATGCGTCTGCGGTGTCTGCTTTCACACCGCGATCGAGCAGAACCCGGTTGAACGCCGCTTTTAACTCTTCAAAGGTCACTTTCATCCCTGTTCTCCTGTTTTTTTAGGGGCAAGTGCGGGTGCTTTTTTATCGCTTAATTTCACTATGCGAAATCTGATTTCAAATATAGCGATCAAATTTTGCCACATCAACGGCATTCATGATTTTCAAAATCGATTAAAATCAACTGGTTGTGTTTTTTCTGTTGAGATCGTGAACTGAGCCACACTTTGCGCTACCATCAGGGCGCGATAAAAAAGGAGCCATGTGATGAGCATGAAAGAGAGCGAAATGACGCAAGAAAAAGAGAGGCCAGCGGGTAGCCAGAGCTTGTTTCGCGGCCTGATGCTGATTGAGATCCTCAGTAACTATCCGAACGGGTGTCCGCTTGCACACTTATCGGAACTGGCGGGGTTGAATAAGAGCACCGTGCACCGGTTGCTGCAGGGGCTGCAGTCGTGCGGGTACGTTACCCCGGCTCCTGCTGCGGGGAGTTATCGACTGACCACCAAATTTATCGCCGTCGGGCAGAAGGCGCTGTCCTCGCTGAACATTATCCACGTGGCGGCACCACACCTTGAGGCGCTGAACATTGCAACCGGCGAGACGGTGAACTTCTCCAGCCGTGAAGACGATCACGCCATCCTGATTTACAAGCTGGAGCCGACAACCGGCATGTTGCGTACGCGCGCGTATATCGGCCAGCATATGCCGCTTTACTGCTCTGCAATGGGTAAGATCTACATGGCGTTTGGTCACCAGGACTATGTGGCGAGCTACTGGGAAAGCCATCAGGAGCAGATCCAGCCGTTGACCCGCAACACCATCACTGAACTGAGCGCCATGTACGACGAGCTGGCAGATATCCGTGAACACAGCCTGGCGATGGACAAAGAAGAGAACGAGCTGGGTGTGTCCTGTATTGCCGTGCCGGTGTTTGATATTCATGGCCGTGTGCCGTATGCGATCTCCATTTCGCTGTCGACCTCCCGCATGAAGCAGGTGGGTGAGAAGAACTTGCTCAAACCACTGCGTGAAACGGCAGAGGCTATCTCAAAAGAACTGGGTTTTAACGTGCGCGAGGCGTAACAGATGAACCGATTTATCGTGGCGGACTCAACCAGATGCATAGGATGTCGCACCTGTGAAGTGGCTTGCGCGGTGGCGCATCAGGGCTCCGTCTCTGCAAACGCCTTTACGCCCCGCATTCGGGTTGTCAAAGGCGGTTCGTACACCACGGCGGTTGGCTGTCATCAGTGCGAAGATGCTCCCTGTGCCAATGTCTGCCCGACACAGGCGATCCGCCGCAATGCGGGAGTCTGGCATGTCGAGCAGGCGCGCTGTATTGGGTGCAAAAGCTGTATGGTGGCGTGCCCGTTTGGGGCGATGCAGGTTCAGCAGGTGGGAAATGACGTTCAGGCGTTGAAATGTGATTTATGCGCGCATCGCGAGAGCGGACCTGCCTGTGTGGAGGCGTGTCCAACCCACGCGCTGAGCTGTGTCGATCCCGCCAGATTACGCACGGAACGGCTGCGTAACCTGGCGTAAGGTGCTACAGGCCGTTTTCGTGCCAGGCGTTTTCAATCTCTTCGGCGAGAATTTTCACGCCCGCTTCGATTTTTTCCGGGTCGGGAACGTAGTTCATGCGCATGCACTGGTGCGTGTGCGGCCACGGTTTATCCAGCCCCGGGAAGAAGTAATCACCCGGCACCATCAGTACGCCGCGTTTTTTCAGGCGCTGATAGAGCAGCTCTGTCGTAATCGGCAGATCCTTAAACCACAGCCACAGGAAAATCGCTCCCTCTGGTTTATGGATCAGGCAGCGTTCTTCAGGTAAATAACGGCGAAGTATCGCGATCGTCTCCTGAACGCGCTGGTAATAGAACGGTTTAATCACGTCATTCGACAGACGCAGCAGGTCGTTGCGTTTGATCATTTCACACATCATCGCCGGGCCAATGCCGCCCGGAGAAAGGCTGATAATGCCGTTCATATTGGTAATGGCGGTGATGATTTTTTCATTGGCGATGATGATGCCGCAGCGGCTGCCTGGCAGGCCCAGCTTGGAGAGGCTCATGCACAGTACGATGTTCGGGTTCCACAGCGGACGTGCTTCGCTGAAGATAATGCCCGGGAACGGTACGCCATAGGCGTTATCGATCACCAACGGGATGCCGTGCTGATTAGCCAGCGCATCCAGCTTCATCAGCTCGTCATCAGTGATGACGTTACCCGTCGGGTTGGTGGGACGCGATACGCAGATCATGCCCGTCTCTTCGCCCACATGCAGGTGTTCAAAATCGACGTGGTATTTGAACTGGCCTTCCGGGAGCAGCTCAATATTCGGGCGCGCTGAGACGAACAGGTCTTCTTCCAGGCCGGAATCGGCATAGCCGATATACTCCGGAGCCAACGGGAACAGTACCTTTTTGGTGGTGCCGTCGGCGCGACGTCCTGCGAACAGATTGAACAAGTAGAAAAACGCGCTCTGGCTGCCGTTTGTTAGTGCAATATTCTGTGGTTCGATATCCCAACCCAGCTCTTCACGCAGCATATCGGCGAGGAGTGTCAGCAGTTCAGTTTTACCCTGAGGGCCGTCGTAATTGCACAGTGCCTCAGTCGCTTTGCCATTTTCCAGCATCTGAGCCAGCAGCGTCTGGAAATACTCATTCATCTCCGGGATTTGAGCCGGGTTTCCGCCGCCGAGCATGATTGCGCCCGGTGTGCGCAGCCCGTCGTTGAGATCCTCCATCAGGCGGGTAATGCCTGAATGGCGGGTAAATTTGTCGCCGAAAAGTGAAAACGTCATAGCAGGTGATCTGTCGAGCTTATTATGAAAGTGGGTAACCATAACGCTAGCATCGTGTGGGTGCAAATCGAGAGGTGAGAGAGGGTTTGTGGTTTTGTAGGGAGAATTGATATTTATTCAGTGAATTGTTCTGGTGGTTTTTTATCCCCTCTCCCCAAAGGGGCGAGGGGGAAAGACGGCTCCGTGCGGTTCCCTCTCCCTTCGGGGAGAGGGGTAGCGTGAGGGGTTGTTTATTGATTACCCGCCCACACTATCATCGCTTTATCGCCATTATGCTCACGCACAAAACCATATCCTTCTTTCAGTGAAAGCGTGGTTTGTTTGCCTTCACCAATGGCCGGATGGCGGGCGCGGAACTGCCCCAGTATCTGCCAGTGGGCAACGGTGACAGCTTCCTTGCCCGTGACGTCCTGCCAGTTCATATCAGAGCGCGTTCCCTGTAGCGGGTCGGAACCTGTTGGGCCGAATGGACGCTCAGATTCATCCCCGTAGTAGATTTGTACACTGCCCGGTGCCAGCAACAGCAGTTCAGCGGCGCGCTGGCCCCCTTCGCGGAACAGGCGCGTATCGTGCGAAGAGAGGTAGCTCAGAACATTGAAGCTTTGCAGTTTTTCCGCCATCTGCTGCCAGGTCATATCCATGTCGGCCAGGCAATCCACCGCTTTTGCCGCCTGCTCCTGGTAATCGAAGTTGATCATCGCATCGAAACCGTGGCGGTAGTAATCGCTCTGCATGACGCCGTGGCCCCAGGATTCCCCGGTCATCCAGAATGGCGCGTTGTCGGGTTTTTTGTCCGGGTTTGCGGCTTTCCACGCGGCCAGCGCCTGGCTTGCCTGGTCTTTCAGCTGTTGCCAGGCTGCAAGCTCAACGTGTTTTGCGGTATCAACACGGAAACCGTCGATACCGTAGTCGCGCACCCACTGACTGAGCCAGTGAGTCAGGTAGTCACGCGGGGTGTAGCCAGAGATGGCTTTCGCATGGGTATCGGGCTTGTGTTGATAGAAGTTTGGCAAGCCGGAAGGTGTCGTGGATTCCGTTTTCAGATCCGGTAAAAATGCCAGCGACATGGTCAAATCGTCAAAGCCGGGGTTGTCATAATCGCCGATGTCGGTGCGGATCCATTTTTTACCCCACCATTTTTCCCATGCGGCTTTGTCGCTGAAGTTAATGTAATCATTGAAGCTGTGCCAGCTTTGACCGGCACCCGGCTTCCAGTCCGTCCAGTGTTCACCCAGCGTTTTTTTCAGCTCATCACCCTGCAGATACAGCGCACCAAACTGGTACGTCTGCATGTCTGCAAGGGTGGCGTAGCCCGTGTGGTTCATGACGATGTCGAACAGGATACGGATACCACGTTTGTGCGCTTCGTCGACCAGATGGCGTAAATCATCTTCGGTGCCCATGTTGGCATCGAGCTTCGTCCAGTCCTGCGTGTAGTAGCCGTGATAGGCGTAGTGCGGGAAGTCGCCTTTGGTGCCACCACCCACCCAGCCGTGGATCTGCTCCAGCGGGGAGCTGATCCAGAGCGCATTCACGCCCAGTTGCTGCAAATAATCGAGCTTTCCGGTAAGCCCTTTAAGATCGCCACCGTGGAAGGTACCAATCTCCTGCATGCCATCTTTGTGGCGGCCATAGCTGTTGTCGTTGGTGGGATCGCCATTAACAAAGCGATCGGTCAGCACGAAATAGACGGTGGCGTTTTGCCAGCTAAACTGCGCGGGTTTGTCTGTTTCGGCGCGCTCAAGCAACAGCAGGCCGTTGCTGTTGGCGGCAGGCTGAAGGGTGATTTTTCCATTCTGCACCGTTGCCGTTTGCTTACTGTAGAAATCCCGCACCACGGAGCCTTCCGGGAAGGTGCTGCTGACTTCAAGCGTCAACGGTTTACCGTCCCATTTCGGACACTGGCGGATGACGTTCGCGACAGGTTGTTCCGCTGCGCTCTGGATGGTCAGCATCAGGGTGGGTGTGCCGGAGCGAGTATCGATACGCATCTGGTACTCACCGTCGCGGAACAGACGCCACTGCGGTGGCGTGCCCTCACAGGGTTTTAGCGACAGCATCTCATTAAGTTTTATTGCACCCGTTGGCTGCCAGCACGTGTTGTCAAAACTCACAGTGAGAGGACGAGTACCCTTCGTCAGCTTTGTCTGGCTGGTGAACACGCCAGTGCCTTCGGCATTAAACGTGGTAAACCCCGGCGATGACCAGCCCGCGTGTGCCAGTGCGGGTAACATCAGAAAAGCTAATGCGGTGCGTTTCATTCCATTTTCCTGTCGCGGCATTTTTAGCCAGTGTGCCATCTGACGCTGATGAAAAACTCATCCCCCTGGTGCTTTCTCCCGGGAGTATGCGAAAGGATGAGTGATCCCGCGCAAAATTAGAGAGTTATCTGCGATATCAAACACAATTTCTCAGGAATGATGCTTTAGTGAGCAGTTTTTTGGTGACATAGTTTCGGAATTGGACTATTTCTTTAGATGCTCTTGAAGTCTATTTTTGTTATAATTTGAGATTCCGCTCTCAAATTTGTGAAAAAAATAAGGTGTTGGAATGTTTATATCCGACCAGGAGACCTAATGATGTCGACCCCCATTCGACGATTTGGGGCTACGTTACTCGTGTTACTCACTGTGGCATTTTCAGGTGAGGTGCTTGCGAAAACGCACACGGATACAACGAGTAAAAAGGCCCACGTCATAAAGACGACAAGTAGTAAGGTTAGCAGTAAACAAGAGTATTCTCGCAATAGTGCAAAGAGTAGTTCACTTCCTGATTTGCGAAAATACCCTTCCGGGACACCAAGGAAAAAAGCGTTTCTCCGGACGGTAATGCCTTACATTACGAGTCAAAATGCCGCGATTACTGCGGATCGTAACTGGATGATCTCAAAACAGTACGATAGCCGCTGGTCGCCTGCTGAACGCACGCGTCTGAAAGATATCGCGAAGCGCTACAAGGTGAGCTGGAACGGTAACACACGTCACGTGCCGTGGAACTCTCTCTTAGAGCGTGTGGATATCATCCCAGGCAGCATGGTTGCGACGATGGCTGCCGCCGAAAGTGGCTGGGGGACGTCGAAGCTGGCACGCAGCAACAACAACCTCTTCGGCATGAAATGCGTCAAAGGCCGTTGTAACGATGCTCCAGGTAAAGTGAAAGGCTATTCACAGTTTGAATCGGTTAAAGATTCCGTGAATGCTTATGTGGTGAACCTGAACACGCACCCCGCTTACTCTTCGTTCCGTAAGTCACGCGCTCAGCTGCGTAAAGCGGATCAGGAATTGACGGCCAGCACGATGATCCACAAGCTGAAAGGGTATTCCACCCAGGGACAGAGCTATAACAACTATCTGTTTGCTATGTTCCAGGACAATCAGCGTCTTATCGCCGCACATATGTAATCCCAAAAAAACGCCTTCCGATGGAAGGCGTTTTCTTTTCTACAGCAGCACCTCACTGTAACGCTCCCGATACTCCTTTGGCGTGGTGTCATACTCTTTCCTGAACACCGAGTAGAAATACTGCAACGACGGGTAGCCACACATCTGCGAGATTTCGTTGATAGACAGCGACGTGGAGATCAGCAGACTGCGTGCTTTCTCCAGTTTTTCCGCATGAATGACAGCATGAATGGTTTCGCCCACTTCCTCTTTAAAGCGTTTTTCCAGATTCGAACGAGAAATACCGACCGAATCCAGCACCTGATCGACCTTGATACCTTTGCAGGCATGGTTGCGGATGTAGTGCATGGCCTGAATGACGGCCGGATCGTTTAAGGAGCGATAATCCGTTGAGCGGCGTTCTACCACGCGCACAGGGGGAACCAGCAAACGCTGGAGCGGCAGGGATTCGTTATCCAGCAGGCGATGAAGTAACTTTGCGGCCTGATAACCCATCTGACGGGTTCCCTGCGCCACGGAGGAGAGTGCCACGCGCGAAAGGTAACGCGTAAGCTCTTCGTTATCGATGCCAATCACGCACAGCTTTTCGGGTACCGGAATATGCAAATGTTCACAGACCTGTAGCACGTGGCGGGCACGGGCGTCCGTTACTGCAATAATTCCGGTTTGCGGCGGCAGTGTTTGCAGCCAGTCTGCCAGTCGGTTTTGCGCGTGCTGCCAGTTTTCGGGGGCGGTTTCCAGCCCCTGATAGACCACCCCACGATACTTCTCCTGCGCAACCAGCTGGCAAAATGCATACTCACGCTCCATTGCCCAGCGCTTTCCGCTTGAGACGGGTAAACCGTAAAAGGCGAAGCGGTGCACGCCTTTCTCTTTTAAATGGAGAAACGCGCTCTCTACCAGCGCGTGGTTATCGGTAGCGATATAGTGAACCGGCGGGTAGTGCTCGGGTGAGTGGTAAGAGCCGCCGACGCCCACAATGGGGACGTCGACGTCAGCCAGCAGTTGTTCAATTACCGGATCGTCATAGTCGGCGATGACGCCATCGCCCAGCCAGTCTTTGATGTTCTCGAGGCGAGTGCGGAAATCTTCCTCAATGAAAATATCCCACTCGGATTGCGACGCCTGCAAATATTCCCCAACTCCTTCAACCACCTGGCGGTCGTAGGCTTTGTTGGCATTGAATAACAACGTAATGCGGTGACGCTTTTCAAACATGGCTTACTATCCCATAAGTAACAATACTGTTCTCAGGCTCGCCGCTTGGTTGCCGAGTCCATCCAGACTGCCAGCAAAAGAATGGCACCTTTCACGATATACTGCCAAAACGTCGGGACGTCCATCATACTCATTCCGTTATCCAGCGAAGCCATAATAAATGCCCCCATCACGGCACCTGCCACACTGCCAACACCACCTGCGAGACTGGTTCCGCCAATGACGCAGGCGGCGATGGCATCCAGCTCTGCGATGTTACCGGCAGACGGTGAACCGGCCCCCAGACGCGAGCTAAGGATCAGCCCCGCAATAGCCACCATCAGGCCGTTGATGGCAAAGACGGCAAGTTTGGTGCGTTCCACGTTAATACCCGAAAGACGCGCGGCTTCAAGGTTGCCACCGATGGCATAAATACGTCGACCAAATGCGGTGCGCGTGGCCATAAACATTCCGCCCAGCAGTAAAAGTGCCAGCAGCAGTACCGGGGTCGGGACGCCGCGATAGTCATTCAAAAGCCAGATGGCACCCAGCACAATTACAGCGGTAAGGGCCTGACGCCCCACAACGGATGTGGACGCTGGCGAAGCCAGACCCAACGACTGACGGCGCATACGCCCACGCCATTGCCACGCAACAAATGCCAGCAGGCCCATGACACCGATCGTAAAGCCCACGCCATCAGAGAGGTAGCTCTGACCAATCTGCGACATAGCCGCGCTGGTGGGGGAGACGGTGGTGCCGTTGGTGATACCAATCAATATCCCGCGGAAGGCCAGCATCCCCGCCAGGGTAACGATGAACGACGGGACTTTCCGGTATGCAACCCACCAGCCGTTCCAGGTCCCAAGCAATAACCCCAGTACCAGCGTAACCGCGACGGTCAGCGGCAGCGGCCAGCCGAGCCAGACGTCAAAAATCGCCGCGACACCGCCGAGCAGACCCATCATCGACCCCACCGACAGATCGATTTCCGCTGAGATAATCACAAACACCATTCCCACGGCCAGAATGCCGGTGATGGCAGTCTGGCGTAGCAGGTTAGAGACATTACGTGCGCTGAGGTAAGAGCCATCAGTCATCCAGGTAAAGAACAACATGATGGCGATAATCGCTGCAATCATCACAAAAACCTGCAGGTTCAGCGCTTTTAGCCCCGCGAATGCGCCGGGTGTCGGCACTGCGACTTTGATATCAGACGGATTGCTTTTCGACATGACGTTCGCTCCTTAAGGCGGCTTCCATGACCTGCTCCTGCGTCAGGTTCTGGTTAATCAGGTTGGCTTTCAGTTTCCCCTCGTGCATGACCAACACGCGGTCGCTCAGGCCCAGCACTTCAGGGAGTTCAGACGAGATGACAATGACGGCAATCCCTTGCTGCACAAGCTGATTAATCAGTTTGTAGATTTCATATTTCGCACCGATATCAATCCCGCGAGTGGGTTCATCCAGGATTAATATTCGCGGGTTGAGGAGCAGGCAGCGCGCCAGAATGGCCTTCTGCTGGTTACCACCGCTCAACCGGCCAATGGCCAGTTCCGGAGAGGATGTTTTCACCTTGAGTCTGGCGAGTGACTGGAGAATGCACTGTTGTTCTGCGGCATCATCCAGGCTGCTCAGCGCACCGGAAAACTGATTGAGTGCCGCAAGCGTGATGTTTTTACCAACGGCCATGACCGGTACGATGCCGTCTTTTTTGCGGTCTTCAGGCACCATTGCAATACCGTGGGCAATCGCCTGCTGGCAGTTGTTGATGCGTACCTGTTCCCCGTCGATATAAATCGAGCCTTCCCAGCGACCCGGCCAAACGCCGAAAAGACACTGCACGGCTTCGGTACGCCCGGCCCCGACCAGACCTGCGATGCCGAGGATTTCGCCACGGTGGAGGGAGAAGGCGATATTGTTCACGCGCTTGATATGACGGTTAACGGGGTGCCAGGCGGTCAGGTTCTCCACGCGCAACACCTCTTCACCCACGGTGTGGGGTTCATTCGGGTAGAGCGCAGTAAGCTCGCGCCCTACCATCATGGTAATGATGTCATCTTCACTCATGCCTGCCGCTTCACGCGTACCGATGTGTTGCCCGTCGCGGATCACGCAGATGGTGTCGGAAATGGCTTTCACCTCATTGAGCTTGTGCGAAATGTAGATGCAGGCAATGCCGTGGTTTTGCAGGTCGCGAATGATATTGAGCAGGACGGCCGTTTCCTGTTCGGTAAGTGAGGCGGTTGGCTCATCAAGGATCAGCAGACGCACCTGTTTGTTCAGTGCCTTCGCGATCTCAACCAACTGCTGTTGCCCCAGCCCCAAATCACCCACGCGCGTGTCTGGTGAAATCGCGAGGCTCACCTGGGCCAGCAATTTTTCACAACGCAGCGTCATGGTGTCGTAATCCAGTACGCCGTGGTGCGAAATTTCGGCTCCCAGGAAAATGTTCTCCAGCACGGTGAGATGTTTCACCAGCGCCAGCTCCTGGTGAATAATGGCGATGCCTTTACGTTCGGTATCGCGAATGTGTGTGGCCTGAATAACCTCTCCGGCAAAGACGATTTCGCCCTCGTAGCTGCCGTGCGGGTAGATCCCGCACAACACTTTCATCAGTGTTGATTTGCCTGAGCCGTTTTCGCCGCACAGTGACACCACTTCACCGGGGTTCAACCGCAGGCTCACGTTGTCGACCGCTTTCACCGCACCAAAGCGTTTGGTGATGCTTTTCATTTCTAATAAATAAGGCATAACTGCTCCACATGACCCGAAGGAAGAACAGCACAAGTCGATGCGCCCCCGCAGGGCAGGGGCAGCGCTGGATTACAGTTCACTCTTTTTGTGGAAACCGTCTTTGATGACGGTGGCGTCAATATTCTCTTTATTGACTTCGATTGGTGTGAGCAGGCGAGCCGGAACATCTTTGAGTCCGTTGTTCAGAGTGGCGTCTGCTTTGGGTTGCTGACCATTACCCAGCTCCACGGCAATTTCAGCTGCCGTATTCGCCAGCTCGGTGATGGGTTTATAAACCGTCATGGTTTGCGTACCCGCCATGATGCGTTTTACACCGGCGAGATCGGCATCCTGACCAGAAATGGCGACTTTCCCGGCAAGACCCTGGGCGCTAAGTGCCTGAATGGCACCGCCTGCGGTGGCATCGTTGGATGCCACTACCGCATCAATTTTGTTGTTGTTGGCCGTTAACGCGTTTTCCATAATTTTCAGCGCGTTTTCTGGAAGCCAGCCGTCAGCCCATTGATCGCCCACCACTTTAATCTTACCGTCATCAATATACGGCTTAAGGACTTTCATTTGACCCTGGCGGAACAGTTTGGCGTTGTTATCAACAGGAGAGCCGCCCATCAGGAAATAATTTCCCTGAGGCACTTTATCGATCAGGCTTTTGGCTTGTAATTCGCCCACTTTCTCGTTGTCGAACGAAATATAATAATCAATGTCCGCATTATTAATCATGCGGTCATATGCCAGCACTTTTATGCCTTCTTGTTTGGCTTCTTTCACTACGTTACTTAATACCTGGCCGTTATACGGGATAATGACCAGCACATCGACGCCACGGTTAATCATATTCTCAATTTGCGACATTTGCGTTTCTTCGTTGCCGTTAGCCGACTGAACAAACACGCTTGCACCGAGTGATTCGGCTTTTTTCACAAAAATATCGCGATCTTTTTGCCAGCGCTCCAGACGGAGGTCATCAATCGCCATGCCAATTTTGACCTCTTTTGCATGCCCGGCAAAGCTGGCAAGCAGCAGAGTAGTGCAGAGAGTAAGGGACAGGTTCTTTATCTTCATAATTATAGGGCCTTTTTGTAGGGGTATGTTGCTGCTGAGATAAAAGAAACATTCACTGCTTAGACGCAGCAAATTTTTAACGTGGAAAGGCGGGCTGGCAATTACAGATTTTTATCTTCTCATTATGATATTTGGTTTATTTCTGAATTTATGACCGCGATCGGATTTTAAAATGCGTAACCTATTAATTACATTTGATTCTGGAATATGCGCCGGAAAATAGGTTGCCTGCTCATATTTTGCGAGCCAGCGCACAGTTGTGCATTCTCTCAATAGCAGTGTGAAATAACGTAATTGAGCAAGCTGGAATGTGTATTCACTATTACTGACGTCACAATACTTCGCCGCATACCCTGATTATGGAGCTCAATATGCAAGCTTATTTCGACCAACTCGATCGCGTTCGTTACGAAGGCCCGAAAACGACCAATCCTTTAGCATTTCGTCACTACAACCCGGATGAGCTGGTACTGGGTAAGCGCATGGAAGATCATCTGCGCTTTGCCGCCTGTTACTGGCATACCTTCTGCTGGAATGGAGCCGATATGTTCGGCGTGGGCGCGTTCGACCGCCCGTGGCAACAGCCGGGTGAAGCCATTGAGCTGGCAAAACGTAAAGCGGACGTCGCTTTTGAATTTTTCCACAAGCTGAACGTACCGTACTACTGCTTCCATGATGTGGATGTCTCGCCAGAAGGCGCATCGCTGAAAGAGTATCTGAACAACTTCGCGCAGATGGTGGATGTGCTGGCAGCAAAACAGCAACAAAGCGGCGTGAAGCTGCTCTGGGGCACAGCAAACTGCTTCACCAACCCACGTTATGGTGCCGGTGCGGCCACGAATCCAGACCCGGAAGTGTTTAGCTGGGCGGCAACGCAGGTTGTGACTGCGATGAACGCCACGCACCAACTGGGTGGTGAGAACTATGTACTGTGGGGTGGCCGTGAAGGTTATGAAACCTTGCTGAACACCGACCTGCGTCAGGAGCGTGAGCAGATTGGCCGCTTCATGCAGATGGTTGTTGAGCATAAGCACAAAATCGGCTTCCGCGGCACGCTGTTGATTGAGCCGAAGCCACAAGAGCCAACCAAGCATCAGTACGATTACGACGTTGCCACCGTGTACGGCTTCCTGAAGCAATTCGGTCTGGAAAAAGAGATCAAAGTAAACATTGAGGCCAACCACGCAACGCTTGCGGGTCACTCCTTCCACCATGAAATTGCCTCTGCCATTGCACTGGGTATCTTCGGCTCTGTGGATGCTAACCGTGGTGATGCACAGCTGGGCTGGGATACCGATCAGTTCCCGAACAGCGTGGAAGAGAATGCGCTGGTGATGTACGAAATCATCAAGGCGGGGGGCTTCTCCACCGGTGGCCTCAACTTCGACGCCAAAGTGCGCCGCCAGAGTACCGATAAATACGATCTGTTCTATGGTCATATTGGCGCGATGGATACGATGGCGCTGGCGCTGAAAGTCGCGGCTCGTATGATTGAAGACGGTGAGCTGGATAAACGCGTTGCGAAGCGTTATAGCGGCTGGAACAGTGAGCTGGGCCAGCAAATTTTGAAAGGTCAGTTATCGCTTGCGGATATCGCGAAGTACGCTGAACAGCATCATTTGGCACCGCAGCATCAGAGCGGGCATCAGGAACTGCTGGAAAACCTGGTCAATCACTATCTGTTCGATAAGTAACAGGCAGTCGAGGAAAACGTCGGCCCGGTAAGCACAGCGCCACCGGGCATTTTCAGTTAAGGGATCCACTATATGTATATCGGGATTGATCTTGGCACATCGGGTGTGAAAGCCATTCTGTTAAGTGAGCAGGGCGACGTGTTAGCAACGCAGACAGAAAAACTGCAGGTGTCACGTCCGCATCCGCTATGGTCGGAGCAAGACCCGGAGCAGTGGTGGCAGGCGACAGATAGCGCCATTAAAGCCTTAGGTGAGCGACATAGCTTGCGTGAGGTAAAAGCGATTGGTATCGCCGGGCAAATGCATGGTGCAACGCTGCTGGATGCGCAGCATCGCGTGTTACGCCCGGCTATTCTCTGGAACGACGGCCGCTGCGCGGAAGAGTGCGCAATGCTCGAAGGCCGTGTGCCCACGTCTCGTGAGATCACCGGTAACCTGATGATGCCCGGTTTTACCGCGCCAAAATTACTGTGGGTGCAGCGCCACGAACCGGAAATTTTCCGTCAGGTGGCAAAAGTATTACTGCCAAAAGATTATCTGCGTTTTCGCATGACGGGTGATTTTGCCAGCGATATGTCCGACGCCGCTGGCACGATGTGGCTTGATGTGGCGAAACGTGACTGGAGCGAGGCGATGCTTGATGCCTGCCATCTGACGCGTGAACATATGCCTGCGCTCTTTGAAGGCTGCGAGATCACGGGGACGTTAGATCCCTCCATTGCGAAACGCTGGAATATCCCTGCCGTGCCGGTTGTTGCCGGAGGCGGTGATAACGCGGCGGGTGCCGTGGGTGTCGGGATGGTTGAGTCGGGACAGGCTATGCTGTCGCTTGGCACGTCTGGTGTCTATTTTGCCGTCAGCGACGGTTATCGCAGCAACCCTGAAAGTGCCGTTCACAGTTTCTGCCATGCGCTTCCTGGAAAATGGCACCTGATGTCGGTGATGTTGAGTGCCGCATCCTGTCTGGACTGGGCGGTGAAACTCACCGGGATGAGCGATGTTCCGGCGTTGATATCCGCAGCGCAACAGGCGGATGAGAGCGCAGGTGCTGTCTGGTTTTTACCTTATCTTTCCGGTGAACGTACGCCACACAACAACCCGGAAGCGAAAGGGGTGTTCTTTGGCTTAACCCATCAACATGGCCCGGCAGAGCTGGCCCGGGCAGTGCTGGAAGGGGTTGGATACGCGCTGGCGGATGGCATGGACGTGGTACATGACTGCGGTCTGAAGCCATCAGGTATTACGCTGATTGGCGGCGGGGCACGCAGCAGTTACTGGCGGCAGATGCTGTCTGATATCAGCGGGCTGCAGCTGGATTACCGTACCGGAGGCGATGTTGGGCCTGCACTCGGTGCGGCGCGACTGGCGCAGATTGCGGTGGAGCCTGGGACACCATTGTCTCAACTTTTACCACAGTTGCCGCTTGAACAGCGTCATCTGCCTGACGCGAAAAAACACGCACTTTACGCAGAACGGCGTGATGTGTTCCGCCGGATTTATCAGCAGCTTTTACCGCTGATGTCGTAAACACCCACCCGGCGCTGCGCTTGCACGGTAAGCGCAGCGCCGCCGGGCTAGCTCACAAATTTGCGCGTGTCTATTTTTTGCAACAGCATGGACAGGAACAAACTCACTACCAGCGTGGCGGTGAAAATCCAGATAATATCCAGCAGCGGCCAGCTTTTGAGTTCAACGCCGCGCGTTCGCAGCGCGTGGATCACCAGTGCGTGAAAACCGTAAATTCCCAGCGAGTGCCGGGAAATAAACCCCAGCACGGGGAGGGGGCGCGCATTCAGCGTGTTTTTGACGAGCGTCAGCAGGGACATCGCGCAGATAAAGACCATCGGGCCGCAGTACAGATACCAGGTGTCGGCAAAGTTACCGCGCCATTGCAGCTCGTACAGTGTCCCGCGCGAAATGACCATCACGCCGAGGATAAATAACGCCCCACACAGCCAGTTCAGCCCGCGTCTTTGGGTATCCATCATGCCGATAGCACGCCCCAGCATGCCGTACAGCACGTAGTAAAAGGTATCGCCGTTGATATAGAGGTTGACCGGCAGCCATTCAACGCCGTCATTTTTTTGCGAGAGCGTATTCGGGTTTGCCACCACGCCAATCACCACCATCAGCGCCAGCAGCATCTTACCGCTGACGTTTTTCACCTGAATCAGCGGTGAAACCAGATAAATAACGATGATGGCGAAGAAAAACCACAGATGATAGAACACCGGTTTTTGCAGCAGGTATTTCAGCGATATCACGGGGTTAATTGAAGTGAACAGCGTGATGTACAGCAGCGCGACGGCACTGTAGAACCCCAGGCACGAGGCTATACGTATGAAGTGCCTCGGCTGCGCGCTACGCTCGCCAAAAAAAAGGAAGCCGGAAATCATAAAGAACAGTGGCACGCTCACGCGCGACGCGGAATTGAGAATATTGGCGATATCCCAGTTAACGTGGCTGATACTGTGCGCATTGGTGACATACCAGGTCGTGGTGTGGATCATCACTACCATCAGGCACGCTATTCCTCGCAGGTTATCAATCCAGTTAATTTTCGACTGCATCAGTTCCTCTGTTTTCCTGGTAAAAAGAGTGTGACTGCCATTGTGTAAAAATCTTCCCTTAGAAAATTCTGAGTTTTATGGCGCTGGCTTGTATGCAGGCCGCGAGATTCGCAGAATGCCAGACCTTAATCTATAAATCCTGATACTAAAAATAACAGCCACTGACCAGGGCGGTAATAAAAATGATGATGACGCGCGTGGTATCACTCTTTCTGCTGCTTACGCTTGCGGGATGCAGTGCTCCACAAGATGCTCCCGTGCAGCGAGCGCAGCAGGGCAAAATTGGCCCGGAACATTCCCTGAACATGGAACAACTCTGTAAAGATCAGGCCGCCCACCGCTATAATTCTGATGTTCAGAACATTGAGGTCACCGGGTTTGAGCATTTTCAGGGAAGCTATGAGCTGCGGGGCCATACCTCTCGTAAAGAGGGCTTTGTCTGTTCGTTTGACGCGGACGGTCAGTTTTTACACCTCTCAATGCGCTAACGTGCTCGCATAATCAGCAGCCAGACGCCTTCGGAGTTCTGGCTGAAAGGCTTATTTCCCCAATTTTCCCTAAACAAACCCGTTTCATACTGTATATCTTGCAGGCAGCGGGTATACTGAACCCTTCCATTTAAAACCACACGTATCCAGCACGAAATACTATGCAAAAGTTTGATACCAAGACCTTCCAGGGCCTGATCCTGACCTTACAGGATTACTGGGCTCGTCAGGGCTGCACCATTGTTCAACCTTTGGACATGGAAGTCGGCGCAGGCACTTCACACCCGATGACCAGCTTACGCGCGTTGGGGCCAGAGCCAATGGCGACTGCCTATGTGCAGCCATCTCGTCGTCCAACTGATGGCCGTTACGGCGAAAACCCGAACCGTCTGCAGCACTACTATCAGTTCCAGGTGGTGATTAAGCCATCGCCAGACAATATTCAGGAACTGTATCTCGGGTCGCTGAAAGAGCTGGGTATGGATCCGACCATCCACGACATTCGTTTCGTGGAAGATAACTGGGAAAACCCAACGCTGGGTGCCTGGGGTCTGGGTTGGGAAGTGTGGCTGAACGGTATGGAAGTGACGCAGTTTACTTACTTCCAGCAGGTTGGCGGTCTGGAATGTAAACCGATTACCGGTGAAATCACCTACGGTCTGGAACGTCTGGCCATGTACATTCAGGGCGTAGACAGCGTTTACGACCTGGTCTGGAGCGACGGCCCGCTGGGTAAAACTACCTACGGCGACGTGTTCCATCAGAACGAAGTGGAGCAATCCACCTATAACTTCGAATACGCGGATGTGGACTTCCTGTTCACCTGCTTCGAGCAGTACGAGAAAGAAGCACAGCAACTGCTGGCGCTGGAAACTCCGCTGCCGCTGCCTGCTTACGAGCGTATTCTGAAGGCCGCCCACAGCTTCAACCTGCTGGACGCCCGCAAAGCCATCTCCGTGACTGAACGTCAGCGCTACATTCTGCGTATTCGTACCCTGACCAAAGCCGTTGCTGAAGCTTACTACGCGTCCCGTGAAGCCCTTGGCTTCCCGATGTGCAACCGAAACAAATAAGAGGCGGCCATGTCTGAGAAAACTTTCCTGGTGGAAATCGGCACCGAAGAGCTGCCACCAAAAGCCCTGCGCAGCCTGGCTGAATCTTTTGCTGCGAACGTGACTGCTGAGCTGGATAACGCTGGCCTGGCGCACGGTAAAATTGAATGGTTTGCTGCACCGCGTCGTCTGGCGCTGAAAGTGGCAAATCTGGCGGCGTCTCAGCCGGATCGTGAAGTCGAGAAACGTGGCCCGGCGATTGCACAGGCGTTTGACGCTGAAGGCAAACCGAGCAAAGCGGCAGAAGGCTGGGCGCGTGGTTGCGGTATCACCGTTGACCAGGCCGAGCGTCTGAGCACCGATAAAGGTGAATGGCTGCTGTACCGTGCTCACGTGAAAGGCGAGAGTGCAGAAGCGCTGCTGCCAGATATGGTGGCGACGTCACTGGCGAAACTGCCGATTCCAAAACTGATGCGCTGGGGTGCAAGCGACGTACACTTCGTGCGTCCGGTTCACACCGTGACCCTGCTGCTGGGCGATGCTGTTATCCCGGGTACCATTCTGGGCGTGGCGTCCGATCGCGTGATCCGCGGCCACCGCTTTATGGGTGAGCCAGAGTTCACCATCGACAACGCCGATCAGTATCCAGAGATCCTGCTGGAGCGCGGTAAAGTCATTGCTGACTACGAACTGCGTAAAGCAAAAATCAAAGCGGACGCAGAAGAAGCGGCGCGCAAAATTGGCGGCAACGCTGATTTGAGCGAAAGCCTGCTGGAAGAAGTGACCTCTCTGGTTGAATGGCCGGTGGTGCTGACCGCGAAGTTCGAAGAGAAATTCCTCGCCGTTCCGGCTGAAGCACTGGTGTACACCATGAAGGGTGACCAGAAGTACTTCCCGGTCTATGCCAACGACGGCAAGCTGCTGCCAAACTTCATCTTCGTGGCGAACATCGAATCCAAAGATCCGATCCAGATTATTTCTGGTAACGAGAAAGTGGTTCGTCCGCGTCTGGCAGATGCCGAGTTCTTCTTCAATACCGACCGCAAAAAGCGTCTGGAAGATCATCTGCCGCGTCTGCAGACCGTGCTGTTCCAGCAACAGCTGGGTACGCTGCGCGACAAAACCGACCGTATCGCAGAGCTGTCCGGCTGGATCGCCCGTGAAATCGGGGCTGACGTGAACCACGCGACCCGTGCTGGTTTGCTGTCCAAGTGCGACCTGATGACCAACATGGTGTTCGAATTTACCGACACCCAGGGCGTAATGGGGATGCACTACGCGCGTCACGATGGTGAAGCGGAAGACGTGGCTGTCGCCCTGAACGAGCAGTACCAGCCGCGCTTCGCGGGTGATGACCTGCCGTCTAACCCGGTTGCCTGTGCGGTGGCGATTGCCGACAAGATGGACACCCTGGCGGGTATCTTCGGTATCGGCCAGCATCCGAAAGGCGACAAAGACCCGTTTGCACTGCGTCGTGCCGCGCTGGGTGTGCTGCGTATCATCGTTGAGAAGAACCTGAACCTGGATCTGCAGACCCTGACGGAAGAAGCGGTGCGTCTGTACGGCGACAAGCTGACCAATACCAACGTTGTGGATGACGTGATCGACTTTATGCTCGGCCGTTTCCGTGCGTGGTATCAGGACGAAGGTTATACCGTCGACACTATTCAGGCGGTACTGGCGCGTCGTCCGACCCGTCCGGCAGATTTCGATGCGCGTATGAAGGCGGTTTCCCACTTCCGTACCCTGGAAGCGGCATCTGCGCTGGCTGCGGCTAACAAGCGTGTATCCAACATCCTCGCGAAGTCCGACGAAACGCTGAACGAGCGCGTGAACGCCGCGACGCTGAAAGAGCCGGAAGAGATCGCTCTGGCGATGCAGGTTGTGGTACTGCGCGACAAGCTGGAGCCGTTCTTCGCGGAAGGCCGCTACCAGGAAGCACTGGTTGAACTGGCTGAGCTGCGTGAAGTGATCGACGCCTTCTTCGAGAAAGTGATGGTGAACGTAGAAGATAAAGATCTGCGTATTAACCGTCTCTCTATGCTCGAAAAACTGCGCGAGCTGTTCCTGCGCGTGGCGGATATTTCGCTGCTGCAGTAAGGTGCCCGTTGTTACAAATGCTAAAAACCCGCTTCGGCGGGTTTTTTTATGGGTCTTTTGTAGGGCGGATACGCGTAGCGTCATCCGGCAGGTTTAGCCGATCGCGACTGTGCCTTCGTCCGTCTGCAGCCAGCGTGGTGCCTTCAGCGTATCGGCAAAGTAGCTGACCAGTTCGCACAGCAAATCTTCCATCACGATTTCAGATTGTCGCGGCAGTGAACCGTTCATCAGCAACTGCGTAATCTCCTGACAGTAGCGCCCCAGCTGATCGCATTCAGGTTCGAAAACCGGAACGCGTGAAGGAAGTTCTTCCACGGTCAGGCTGGCTTTTAAATATTCGGGGACAGGTTCCAGAAGCGTGGGTTGCAGCAGATTCAGGCAAGCGGACAGTCTGCCGTAGAGCGCCATTTTTTGGGTGGGTTCTTCGCAATCAATCAGGATGTCGGTGAAGCGTTCACAGTTATCCGCCAGTTCGGTGAAGGCGGTGGTGTGGTTGAAGGGAAGGGTGATTAAAGAGTCAGCCATAGTCATAACAATAACCTCAGTGAGTGGTATATCTTCCGCCACTGGAGGTTCCAGGCTCGCTGGTGGCGGAACCGAACAGGGTTGGAACGACTGGCCTCACTGACACCAGCGCGCTTTACAGCGCCCCCGTCCGGCTCGCCATTGAAATGTAGCAGGCCGTACGACACAGAGCCTGTGTCGCCAGTGAAGTGAGTCAGGGTTCCAATCCCGGCACCTGATTTTGCAGGTGCGAAGAGAACTTACTGCTCATCAAAACAGGCGGCAACAGTTTTGAGCTATGTTGCTGAGGATATTACCATTTCTGGAAAGAGGCTCGCAAAATTACCGCAATGAGAAATATGCTGCAGGCAGAGGTCTTACCGCGATGCCCTGGTCCGGCTGTAAATCGCTGAGGCGTTTCCTGCAGGCCGGGGCGAGGCGCATGGATGCGCTGAGAGGGCGGGCTTTACAGGGATGTTACCTCCGCCCGTCCCCGATAAGCCGGAAGGAATAAGCCGAAGGTACCGCGTAGCGGCGATTTACCGCCGGGAGCCCGGGTTGCCAGGGTGGTGGCGACTGAGCCACCCTGGCACGTTCACCGGTTATGGAGTTACAGAGTAGCAAGGAACATAAAGTGAACGGAATGACCACTACAGCCGTATGTTCCCCCCTCACCCCAGCCCTCTCCCTCAAGGGAGACGGGGTCGTCTGTGCAGGTATTATTTTGTGGAGATCCCTCAGCCCAAAGGGAGAGGGAGTATAAATCGCCCACAATTTAACCTTGAAATGGTCAACAAATTACCGTTATCCTTATCCCCGTTAAATTTCTCCCCCTGGAGCGCCCCCCAAAAATGAACAAACACGACTGATGAATTTCGATCCTTGCTAAACGCTACCGCGTCGGCAGGGGATGTTTTGATTTCATTCAGGAGTGCTTATGGCTCATTTTGCGCAGTCCCCTTCTTTTATTTTGCATCAGGTCACCTGTCAGTTTGCGACGGGCGATACCCTTTTTGGCCCGTTGGATCTGTCGCTGGAGCCGTCTCTGTGCGCACTGGTGGGCCGCAACGGTAGCGGGAAAACACGTCTGCTACGCCTGCTGGCCGGGCTGGATAAACCGGCAAACGGTCATATTGAACGCTTTGGAACATATGTCTATGTGGCACAGCAGCATGATATTTCCCCGCAGACTACGCTTGCGGAACTGCTCGGTTATGACACGATTTTTACGGCGCGTCAGCGTATCGACAGCGGTGATTATCAGCCTGAGGATCTGGATGCGCTCGACGGATACTGGGATTTAGCAGAACGTCTGAGCGACGCGTTTAACAACGCGAAACTCCCGCCGTTTGATCCTGATAAACCCGCTGTAACACTCAGCGGGGGCGAGCGCATTCGCGCATTGCTGTGCGGTGCGTTTACCGCCGGAGCTGACCATCTGTTGCTGGATGAACCCACCAACCACCTCGACAGGGAAGGCCGGGAGTGGTTCTACGACCTGCTTGCCCGCTATCAGGGTGGCGTGCTGGTGGCCTCTCACGACCGTGAGGTACTGACACTGGTGCCGCGCATCCTTGAACTGAGCGTTTCCGGTCTGCGAAGCTATGGCGGGAATTACACGGATTATCAGCGTCAGCGTGAGGCCGAACAGCAGTCTGCCCGCGCGGCGCTGGAACATGCGGCTACAGAGCGCAAGCGCACTCGCGCCCGTATGCAAAAGGAGCATGACGACAGCCAGCGGCGTTCGGCAAAAACGCTGCGTACGGTTGATACACTGAATATCGCCTCGTTTGAGCGCATTAAATACAAAATGGCGGCGAAAGAGCGCATTGGCTCCTGGAAAAAACAGCATAACGATCAAAACGATGCGCTGAATGCGGCGGTGAACAGGGCGCGTGAACGGGTTGAAGAGGACAACCCGGTGATGTTCACCCTGCCAGGAAGCCAGATTGCAGAGGGGAAACAGGTGCTGGTGCTGGAAGATCTGGTGCTGCCACATGTGAATATCCCACCGACCAGCTGGCGTATGGCCGGGCCGATGCGTGTAGCGCTAAGAGGGCCGAACGGCTGCGGAAAATCGACGCTGTTAAGAGTCATCCTCGGAGAGATTGCCCCCCGTTCGGGAACCTGCAGGGTGTCGGTGACGTGTGCTTATCTCGATCAACACCTGTCGCAGCTGGATCTTTCGCTATCGGTGATGTCGCACCTGAATCTGGGCAATACGCCGCTGGAAGCGGGGATGCTGCGTACCCGTTTAGCTCAGCTGCAGCTTGGTGCGGATAAGGTCACGCTTCCGCTGGCGGCGTTGAGTGGCGGTGAGCGTTTGAAAGCGGCACTGGCCTGTGTGTTGTGGCGGGAAGAGGCCACGCAGCTACTGCTTCTGGATGAACCGACTAACCACCTGGATCTGGCATCCGTTCAGGCGATTGAGGCCGCGCTGGTTGGTTTCCCGGGCGCGCTGCTGGTGGTGTCACACGATGAGGCTTTCCTGAAAGGATTAACATTAACGCATGAGCTGGTGTGGGAAGAGGCCGGGTGGCGTTGCGACAGCCTTTAAAACACAAGCCCCCGCAGGTGCGGGGGCGGTAACAATCTTAGACTATGCTATCTGTTTGCTGAGTGCCGGATTGGCCTGAATCAGACGCATCAGTTTTAACTCGGTGGCGGAGGGTTTGACACGTTTTGACTCCCACTCCAGCACCATCGCCACGCTGACACCCATTTCTCGGGCGAATTCATCTGTTTTCAGTCCCGTCCCTTTGCGCAATTGTTCAAATTCTGTAAAGGGGTTGGATTTTTGTTGTAGGGTAAATGCCTGCGGTACGTCTTTAAAAACAATCTGTTCCAGACTACTCAACAGCTCAAACTCAGGATCTTTGTATTCCATTGAGAACTCCTCTTAAATCACACTGCGGGATCGTGAACATCAGAGAGCCAATTAAGAATAGTCGGTAAAAAGGGGGAGGATCGCTGTGGTTGTGATTAATCGTGCGGTTGCCATGACGACATGCGTTTCAGCAGAAGGGGTGTTCAGCCTAATTGACTGATTATTCAGAAACCGGCCTGCAGCATATTTTTTTTGTAAATTGACAGTATTAAAACGGCAATAGCCGTTTTGCATGAAAAGAGTATCTTGCAAGGCTGACCTGGACTATCCTTGTCAACGTCGGGCACGCGTGTGCCGGTGTGCGCTTTTTTGGGTGAAAGGAGTAATAAAATGGCGACAGGAAAGTCCTGCTCTCGCTGGTTTGCGCCTGTTGCGGCGTTGTTGATGGTTGTTAGCCTGAGTGGGTGTTTCGATAAGGAAGGCGATCAGCGCAAAGCGTTTATCGATTTTCTGCAGAATACGGTGATGCGCAGCGGCGAGCGTTTACCAACGCTGACTGCGGATCAGAAAAAACAGTTTGGCCCCTTCGTGTCCGATTACGCCATTCTGTATGGTTATTCACAGCAGGTGAGCCAGGCGATGGATTCAGGTCTTCGCCCGGTGCTGGATAGCGTTAATGCCATCCGTGTACCACAGGATTATGTGACCCAGCGTGAACCGCTGCGCCAGTCCAACGGTGCGCTCGGCGTGCTGAGCCAGCAGCTGCAGAATGCGAAAATGCAGGCGGATGCTTCGCGTTCAGCGCTGAAGCAGGGCGACGATCTCAAGCCGGTCTTCGACAAGGTGTATGAGAAAGTGGTCACTAAACCTTCTGACGCCATGCAACCGCTGATCCCGGCCGCGCAGATCTTCACACAACAGCTGGTTCAGGTTGGGGATTACATTTCCCAGCAGGGAACTCAGGTGAGCTTTGTTGCGAACGGTATTCAGTTCCCGACCTCACAGCAGGCAAGTCAGTACAATACGCTGATTGGGCCGCTGGCTTCTCAGCACCAGGCGTTTAGCCAGGCGTGGAGTACAGCGGTGACGGCCACCGAATAAACCAAAAAAACCCCGCCTGGTGCGGGGTTTTTTATACGTGTCTAAAATAACGCTTGTCATTCATCTACCACATCGGTATAACAGTGCCTGTCGGTTTGTTACACAGACCTAAAGCAGTTTAGTAAAGCAGTCCAGATTGTTATCCATAGATACCCTTCGTAGTGACCCTTCCTTCATCGCTTAAAAATCTGTAACGCAACCCATCAAGCCGGAAGGCACAATATATTTGTTAATAAGGTAATTTCTATGTCTGCTAAAATGACTGGTCTGGTAAAATGGTTCAACGCTGATAAAGGTTTCGGCTTCATCACTCCTGACGATGGCTCTAAAGACGTGTTCGTACACTTCTCTGCTATCCAGAACGATGGCTACAAATCTCTGGACGAAGGTCAGAAAGTTTCCTTCACCATCGAAAGCGGCGCTAAAGGCCCAGCAGCTGGTAACGTTGTAAGCCTGTAAGCTTCCAACCCAGTAGCAAATGAATTTAAAAACCCGCCTTCTGGCGGGTTTTTTCGTTTCTACTGTTGAACCTGTGGGTTGACGCAGTTTCTCTCAACTTTTCCTCCGCCAAGTGCGGCGATGAGGTTGTCTACCGCAGTGGCTGCCATGTTATAGCGCGTCTCATGGGTCGCCGAGCCGATGTGGGGCAATGCTACCACGTTGGGGAGTGTCAGTAGCGGGGAGTCCAGCGGAAGAGGCTCTTGTTCAAACACGTCCAGACCGGCGGCGTGGATCTCACCGTTTTGCAGTGCTTCGATCAGCGCCTTTTCGTCCACCACCGGGCCACGACCCGCATTGATGAAAATGGCCGACTTCTTCATCTTTTCAAACGCGGCTTTGCCAATCAGATGATGAGTTTCATCTGTCAGTGGCAGGATCAGGCAGACGTAATCCGCCTCCTGTAAAAGGGTATCCAGTTCGCAGTAACGGGCGTTGAAACGTTCTTCCGCTTCGTTGTGGCGACGACGCGCGTTGTACAGAATCGGCATGTTAAAACCGAAATGCGCGCGCTGCGCCAGTGCCAGACCGATACGACCCATCCCGACAATCCCCAGCGTTTTGCCGTGGACATCCACGCCGAACCAGTCCGGACCAATGCTCTTTGTCCATTCACCGGCTTTGACGCGTTCGGCCACTTCCACCACACGACGGGCAGTGCTGAGCACCAGCGCCATCAGCGTGTCGGCCACGGTTTCCGTCAGGGCATGTGGCGTGTGCATCAGCAGGATTTTGCGGGCGTTAAGTGCGTCTACGTCGAAGTTGTCATACCCCACGGAAACCGTTGAAGCAGCATGAAGCTTCGGCATTTTCTTAAGCAAAGCGACATCCACTTTCTCACTGGAACCCAGCAGACCTGCGGCGCTGGCGAACACATCAGCGTGCTGCGCCACGGTGTCCGGGCTAAGATCCTTCACCCGGGTCACGGTGAAGTGGTCTTCCAGGCGTTTTTGCAGATTTTCAGGCAGTGCTTTATACAAAATGACGGACGGCTTCATGCTAATCTCCGTTGATTTTTAAGGGGTCAGGCGTGACGTGCGCCGACAGGGAGTTGTTGATTATTAGCAGGCTTTACAATCAGAGTTAGCCACACTGAGGTGAAAAGCGCTACCCCCATAAAGATGTACGAGGCTGACGGGCTGCCGGTTGCGCCGTTCAGATAGCCCACAAACCAGGAGCCACAGAACGAACCCAGCGCACCCATACTGTTGATCAGTGCCATCGCACCACCTGCCACGTTACGCGGCAGCATCTCCGGGATGATGGCAAAGAATGGGCCATACGGGGCGTACATTGCTGCACCGGCAATGACCAGCAGGGTGTAAGAGATCCAGAAGTGGTTAGCCCCCACGGCCCAGGAGCCAATGAAAGCGAAGGCAGCGATCAGCAGCAGCGGCCAGACAAACAGCTTACGGTTCTGCAGCTTGTCTGACGCCCATGACGCGACAATCATTGCGATGGTGGCTGCCAGGTAAGGTACGGACGACAGCCAGCCCACTTCTACCATACCAAGGTTTTCGCCGCCGCTGCGGATAATGGATGGCAGCCACAGCACGAAGCCGTACACGCCAATGCTCCAGGTGAAATACTGCATGCACAGCAGCACCACGTTGCGGGAACGGAAGGCCTCACCGTAGTTACGCACCGCTTTCAGACCTTGCTGCTCTTTATCCAGCTGCGCCTGCAACGCGGCTTTTTCATCTTCAGAGAGCCATTTTGCCTGGGCAGGCTTATCTTTGACCAGCGCCCACCAGCAGAATGCCCAGATAACCGCCGGGATCCCTTCGATGATAAACATTTCGCGCCAGCCAAAGGACTGGATCAGGTAGCCAGAAACGACAGACATCCACAGTACGGTGACCGGGTTACCGAGGATCAGGAACGTGTTCGCACGTGAACGCTCGGATTTAGTAAACCAGTTGCTGATGTAGATGAGCATTGCGGGCATCACCGCCGCCTCAACCACCCCGAGGATAAAGCGAATGGCAGCCAGCGCCGGAATATTATTCACCACGCCAGTGAGTGACGCACAGACGCCCCACAGGATCAGACAGATGAAGATCAGTTTGCGTACGCTGCGGCGTTCCGCGTAGATAGCGCCAGGGATCTGGAAGAAGAAGTAGCCCAGGAAGAAAAGGGCACCCAGGAGTGATGAAACACCTTTGGTGATCCCGAGGTCTTCGGTGATCCCTGCGGCGGAAGCGAAACTGAAATTGGCACGATCAAGGTACGCCAGGCTGTACGTGATGAACACGATGGGCATGATGTACCACCAGCGTTTTACTGCATTGGTCGAACTGTTCATAGGCTTGCCTCTGTTGTTGAGGTTGGTACCGCCGTTGTATGTAGGGTACACGGTGGTTTAATGTTATTTGGTGCGGGTTATTGCCCTCACCCTGACCCTCTCCCACAGGGAGAGGGAACTTAAGATTCGAGTTGTGCTCGTGTTGGTAATCCTTCGCTGTCGCCCTGCACCTGGATCGCCAGCGAGCCAATTTTGTTCCCCCGTGCCACGGCCTGATGCAGTGGTTTGCCTTCCAGCAGGGCACTGATCACTCCCACGGCAAAGCCATCGCCCGCACCCACGGTATCGACCACGTTCTCAACTTTTACCGCCGCGACCGCACCTTGCTCACCGTCGGCCGTTTTAAACCATGCGCCATCGGCTCCGGTTTTCAGCACCACGGTTTTTACCCCGTTGTTCAGGTAAAAATCGGCAATTCCTTCAGGGGTATTTTCACCCGTGAGGATCATCCCTTCTTTTACACCAGGCAGAACCCAGTCCGCCTGGAATGCCAGACGGTTCAGCTTTTCGACCATTTCCGCTTCACTTTTCCACAGCACCGGACGCAGGTTCGGATCGAAAGAGATCGTTTTGCCCTGCGCTTTCATTGTCGTTGCCGCGTGATCGAGCAATTCATACGAGCTGGCAGACAGTGCCGCAGCAACGCCGCTCAGGTGCAAATGGCGCGCGCTGGCGAAATAGTGGGCATGGTAATCTTCCACAGAAAGGTGGCTTGCCGCCGATCCTTTACGGAAATACTCCACGATGGGATCGGTTCCATTTTCAACCTTAGATTTCAGCTGAAAACCGGTCGCGAAGCGTCCGTCGAGCGTAACGCCTGTGGCATCAATACCCTCTTTTTTCAACGAGTTCAGGACGAAACGACCAAAGCTGTCATCACCCACCCGACTCACCCAGCCAACGTCCAGACCGAGGCGTGCCAGGCCGGTTGCCACATTCAGCTCTGCACCCGCCACGCGTTTAATAAAGTGTTCTACCGTGCTCAGTTCGCCCGTTTCGGTGGCGACAAACATGGTCATGGCCTCGCCGATGGTGATCACATCCAGCGTCTTGTGCATGGTTTACTCCTCACGCAGCAGGTTTACGTAATGGCGGGTAACCGCGGTTAAATCCGCCCCTTCCAGCGGGAACTCGATACCACGCGGGGCATCGGCAGGCAGCTGATTGAGCAAATCCAGCCAGCGTGCGTCGGCGCGATCGGGCGCAACGGCACGGAACTGTGTCTTATGCGGCACGGCGGCTTTAACGTGGATATAGCTCACGGCGGGGGCCAGATGGTGTGCGGCTTCTTCCGGCGAGTCGCCGACCCACAGCCAGTTGCCCATATCGAACGTCAGCGTGACGGGCAATGCCATCTCCCGGCAGGCGGTCTGGAAGCGCTGCATGGGAGCAAGCTGGCCGCAGTCGGTCTGATCGTTTTCGACCACCAGTGCCATACCGCTTTCATTGAGCAGCGTGCGCAACGCTTCAGGGGGGTTGCCGCTGAAATGACCCAGCGAAACCTTGAGCCACAGGGCGTTCAGCGTGCTGGCTTCGGAGAGATAACGCGGCAGATCCGGGTTGAGCGTGCCGTCGGGCATAAACAGGGCGGCGGGCGCGGAATAACACGCGAGCAGTCCCAGCAGTTCAATTGATTCACCCAGCGCAGGCAGAGCCAGTAACTCCTCACTGTTGAACAGCTCGCGACGGATCTCTACGCCGTCGGCACCCGCACCGGCAATGACGGGAAGCATTGCCCGTTGACCGCCAGCCTGTCGCACCTGTTCCGCGCCATACGCGGCGGTGACTACCATTATTTTCCTGCTCATTACCCGACTCCATCACAACGCATCGATAGTATTACGCTAGATGGAACCGGTTCCAAAGAAAAGCTCAGGATGTTGAATTTATGATCGGCATCACGAAGGGGAATTTAACGGGCAGTTGAGCCGCGAACGATCAGCTCGCCGGAGAAGACCTGCTCACGCACGGCGTCGCTGGCACCTTCAATGCGACGAACGACTTGTTCAACAGCGGCATAGCCGATCTGCCAGGTGGGCTGTTTGAGGGTGGTGATCCCCACTCCCGCCAGTTCCGCCCATTCGAGTTCATCAAACCCCAGCAGACCAATATCACTGCCCCAGTGCAGGCCAATGCGTTTCAGCGAGCGGGCGACCTGCAGCGTCAGCGCGCCGTTGGCGGAGATCACCGCTTTACGCATACCGCGATGTCGGGTGTGGAACTGACGAAGGGTATTGTCGAGCCGGTCGGCTTCGTGCAGAGGAATTTCAGCATTTTCAGCGATTACACCGGGAAAACGCGCTAACGTGGCACGAAATGCGGCAAGACGCTCACGACGGGTATTGACCATGCCCAGCGGTTCGCTCAGGAACAGGATCGCTTCGAAGCCCTGCTCGATAAGATGCTCGGTGGCGGTGGTGGCGGCCTGGGTGTTATCCAGCCCGACCACATCGCAGGCGAATTCCGGGATTTTACGGTCGATAAGCACCATTGGCAGGGAAGATTGCTGCAGTCTGTTCAGCCCCTCTTCGCGCATGCCCACGGCATTTACCACGATACCCTCCACCTGGTAACTGCGCAGCAGATCCAGGTAATGCAGCTCCTGGTCGACTTCGTTGTTGGTGTTACAGACCAGTGGCGTGAACCCTTTTTCCCGGCAGGCAGCTTCGATACCGCTCAGCACGTTAACGGAATAGGGGTTGGTAATGTCGGCGATGATAAGCCCGATAAGGCGGGTACGACCACGCTTAAGGCCACGGGCCATAAGGCTGGGGCGGTAGTCGAGATCGGCAATGGCTTGTTCAATACGTGCCAGTAGCGCATCGGAAAGCAGGTGTTTCTCGCCATTGAGATAGCGCGAAATGCTGGTTTTACCGGTTTTTGCGGCTTTCGCCACGTCGCTGATGGTGGCCCGTGCTGATTTGCTCATCGCTGATGTCCTTGTAGTGAGTGAGAACACCTTAGCGGGAAAATCAATGATGGCAAGTGGTTCATGTCGGAAGGTGCGGCTTGGTGCCCTCACCCCGACCCTCTCCCACGGGAGAGGGCGCAAACACTAAAAACGGCAACGAATGTTGCCGTTTTGCTTCCACCTACTGAACCGGGCTTAAGGTGATCTCTACGCGGCGGTTCTGCGCTTTACCTTCCGCCGTGCTGTTGCTGGCGATTGGGTTAGCCGGGCCCATACCGCGGGTGCGGATACGGTTCGCTTCAACACCCTGGGTGATGAGAGAGCTGGCCACGGAATCGGCACGCTGCTGGGACAGACGCATGTTCAGATCCTGGCTGCCAGTGCTGTCAGTGTAACCCATCACGTTTACGGCAGTCTTGTTGTACTCTTTCAGTACCATCGCCACGCCGGTCAGGGTGTTTGCGCCCGCAGGTTTCAGCGTTGCACTGCTGCTGTCGAAGGTCACGTTGTTTGGCATGTTCAGGATGATGTTATCGCCACTACGCGTCACACTCACACCGGTTCCCTGCATTTTTTCGCGCAGTTTCGCTTCCTGCACATCCATGTAATAACCTACGCCGCCGCCCAGTGCTGCACCTGCCGCTGCGCCAATCAGCGCGCCTTTACCGCGATCTTTCTTGGAGGAGGAAAGCGCGCCAACGCCAGCCCCTACCAGCGAGCCAATACCCGCGCCGATGCCGGATTTACCCGCTTCACGTTCGCCAGTGTAAGGGTTTGTTGTGCAGCCAGAAACAGCCAGGGCACCGCTCACCAGAGCGGCAATAACGAGTACGCGTTTTTTCATCTTATTTCCTTAATCCTTTTTATTCTTTGCCACGACGAGCGCGGCAGTTGATTATGACGTCCCGATACGGAAAAAATTCCGGGTATAACTCTGAAATTTGTGTCAAACCATAAACGCAGCCTCAATAAGAAGGCCGTAAACCTGCACGTAATCAGGAGCGCACGCTTGAGCACATCAACAAAAACGATTCTGACCGCCGCCCACTGGGGACCGATGCTGGTCGAAACGGATGGCGAGAATGTTCTGTCATCCCGTGGAGCATTACCCGGGCAATATCCCAACTCGTTACAGACTGTTGTGCGTGAGCAGGTGCATAGCAAAACCCGCGTGCGCTGGCCGATGGTACGTAAAGGATTTCTGGCATCGCCGGATAAGCCACAGGGTATTCGTGGCCAGGATGAGTTTGTCCGCGTGAGCTGGGATGATGCCCTTTCGCTGATCCATGCTCAGCATAAGCGTATCCGCGACAGCTACGGCCCGTCGTCCATTTTTGCCGGATCTTACGGCTGGCGTTCCAACGGCGTGCTGCATAAGGCCTCGACCCTGCTTCAGCGCTACATGAGCCTGGCCGGAGGTTATACCGGTCATCTGGGCGACTACTCTACCGGTGCGGTGCAGGCGATCATGCCGTATGTCGTGGGCGGGAATGAGGTTTACCAACAGCAGACCAGCTGGCCGCTGGTGCTGGAGTACACCGATGTGGTGGTGCTGTGGAGTGCCAACCCGCTTAATACGCTGAAAATTGCCTGGAATGCCACCGACGAGCAGGGCATCCCGTATTTTGACGCGCTGCGCAAAAGCGGTAAGCGCATCATTTGCATCGATCCGATGCGTTCCGAAACGATGGATTTCTTCGGCGATCGCGCCGAGTGGATTGCCCCACATATGGGCACCGACGTCGCACTGATGCTGGGGATCGCCCATACGCTGGTTGAGAATGGCTGGCTGGACGACGATTTCCTCGCGCGCTGTACCACCGGC
Source organism: Enterobacter sp. RHBSTW-00901 (assembly GCF_014103115.1). Lineage (NCBI taxonomy): Bacteria > Pseudomonadati > Pseudomonadota > Gammaproteobacteria > Enterobacterales > Enterobacteriaceae > Enterobacter > Enterobacter sp. RHBSTW-00901. Next base: position 2,635,418 of record NZ_JABXPB010000001.1, on the reverse strand, counting down.
TTTGACAAATTTGCCGATTACCTGACGGGCAACACCGACGGTGTGGTCAAAACGGCAGAGTGGGCGGCAGCAATTTGTGGCGTAGATGCCGCTAAAATTCGCGAACTGGCAGAATTGTTCCATAACAATACCACCATGCTGATGTCCGGCTGGGGGATGCAGCGCCAGCAGTTTGGCGAGCAGAAACACTGGATGCTGGTGACGCTGGCCGCAATGCTTGGACAGATTGGTACCCCGGGCGGTGGTTTTGGGCTCTCTTATCACTTTGCTAATGGCGGTAACCCAACGCGTAAAGCGGCAGTGCTGGCCTCCATGCAGGGGGCGTTACAGGGTGGTGTGGACGCGGTTGATAAAATCCCGGTGGCACGTATTGTTGAAGCCCTGGAAAACCCGGGTGGGTTTTATCAGCACAACGGTCTGGATCGCCACTTCCCGGATATCCGCTTTGTCTGGTGGGCAGGCGGCGCGAACTTTACCCACCATCAGGATACTAACCGCCTGATCCGAGCCTGGCAGAAGCCGGAGCTGGTGGTGATCTCCGAATGCTTCTGGACTGCGTCGGCCAGACATGCCGATATTGTTTTGCCTGCCACCACCTCATTCGAACGTAACGATCTCACCATGACCGGCGATTACAGCAACCAGCACATGGTGCCGATGAAGCGTGTTGTGGCTCCACGGGATGACGCGCGTGATGATTTTGATGTCTTTGCCGACCTGAGCGAACGCTGGGAAGCCGGCGGGCGCGAGCGTTTTACGGAGGGCAAAACGGAGCTGGAATGGCTGGAGACGTTCTACCAGATCGCCAGCCAGCGTGGTGCTTCTCAGGGGGTGACGTTACCGCCGTTTGCTGAGTTCTGGGAAGCGAACGACATCTTCGAAATGCCGGAGAGCGAGCAGAACGCGCAATTTGTGCGCTTCGCCGATTTCCGCCGCGACCCGCAGACCCATCCGCTGAAAACTGAGAGCGGGAAAATCGTGCTTTACAGCCAGCGTATCGCCAGCTTTGGCTATGCTGACTGTCCGCCGCATCCCACATGGCTGGAGCCGGACGAGTGGCACGGCAACGCTCAGACGGAGCAGCTCCAGGTGTTGTCTGCCCATCCGGCGCATCGCCTGCATAGCCAGCTTAACTATACGTCGCTGCGCGAGCAGTACGCGGTTGCCGGGCGTGAGCCCGTCACCCTGCATACCGATGATGCCAAAGCGCGCGGGATTGCCGACGGCGACGTGGTGCGCGTCTGGAACTCGCGTGGACAGGTTCTGGCGGGGGCGGTAGTGAACGACGGGATTAAACCTGGTGTTATCTGTATTCACCAGGGGGCGTGGCCGGATCTGGCGTTGAGCGAAGGTGGCATTTGTAAAAACGGGGCGGTTAACGTGCTGACCAAAGATCTCCCCAGCTCGAAGCTGGGGAACGGGTGTGCGGGAAATACGGCACTGGCCTGGGTTGAGAAATACCAGGGGCCAGCGCTTACGTTAACGGCGTTTGATCCGCCTGCCAGCTCATGATCCACGTCGGGTGTTGGGTATCATCCTGCCAGGCGCTGTCTTCGATGCGAAAACCCTGAGCATGATAGAAATTTACCGCCCGGACATTTTTCTGGTACACCTCCAGGCTTAAATACGGGAAGCGCTGTTGAACATGGTTCAGCAGCGCCTGCCCAATCCCTTTCCCGATGAACGGCGTGGAGACAAACAGCGCACCCACAAATTGCGACTGCATGACGCTGATAAATCCGCGCGGTATACCGTCTTCCTCCCAGACCCAGGTTTCGGCGGCGGGCAGGTAAACATCCCGCACCATGCTTTCATTCTCTTTCCAGTAGTTTGCATTGATAAACGGATGCGCCTCCGTGGTGCTTTCAAGCCACAGACGCAGAAGCGGATCGGCATTATCACTTTGCCATTTGCGGATCATAGTGGCCCTCAGGATGACAGAAGCAGCCCGTAATGTGGTCGTTGACCAGCCCACAGGCCTGCATAAAGGAGTAACAGATGGTGGTGCCCACGAATTTAAAGCCGCGTTTTTTCAGCGCTTTAGAAAGGGCATCGGACGCGGGTGTGGAGGTTGGGATCTCCGCAAGCGTGGCAGCCTGTGTGATTTTTGGATCGTTATTCACAAATGACCAGACAAATTCCGAAAATGGCTCGCCGTTTTGCTCCATCGCAAGATATGCACGTGCGTTGCCGATAATGGCCTGGATCTTACCGCGATGGCGGATAATTCCAGCATCCAGCACCAGCCGCTCCACATCCTCGTCGGTCATCGCGGCGACCGTAGTGGGATCGAACTGGTGGAAGGCATTGCGGTAATTTTCCCGTTTTTTCAGTACCGTAATCCATGACAAACCCGCCTGCTGTCCCTCCAGGCAGATCATCTCAAAGAGCTTTTTACCGTCAGTTTCTGGCACGCCCCATTCCCGATCGTGATAGTCGATATAGAGCTGATCCTGGCTTACCCAACCGCAACGTTGCATAAGTTATCTCCCTTATTGATACTGAAATCGCAAATTTCAATCTGTCAGGCTTGACGTGTCTGCTAAAAAGACAATAGTTAATACAAGGCTATATGCCTTCAAACCTCTTCCTAAACAATGACAAATATCGCCGAATTCGGCTCTTTCTGGAGTCGCTTTGATGATGATAAAAAAAATCAGTGGCTGCCATGCTGTCTCTGGCCTGGTGGGGATCTCTGCCTGTTTGTTTTTTTGTAATACAGCGTCTGCCTGGCAACAGGAATATATCGTTTCAGACGCACAAAGTAATACGGCGGAACGCTATACATGGGATGCGGATCACCAACCGCGTTACGAGGAGATCCTCGCTGAGCGAATGAAGTCGTCGCAAAACATGCCCGGGTTTGCCCTGAACCTCCCTTCTGGTTCCTCTGCAGAGGACGGGATGAGCGTGGGCTGGAATTTCCCGGTGTCTGGCCATGTGACGACCGGCCCGGTGATGGGATGGCGTTATGACGGCTCCGCCCCCATGATGATTAATGAGTTTGGTGATGGTGTGACAACGCAGGCTTCCACCGATCCGCTCTGGCATGCCAGCGTGAGCACGCTTGGCTGGCGTGTGGATACGCAATATGGCGACCTTCACCCCTGGGCGCAGATTAGCGTTAACCAGCAGTTTGGTGTAAACCAGTGGAAATCCCAGTTTGGGATGCCGCAGACGCCCGCGCCCGCACAAAACGGGAGTTGGGTGGATGTGACGGTCGGAACGGATATCCCGTTGAACACGCATATGGCGGCCTATGCATCCTTAGCTCAGGGGGAAGGTACCGCGACGGGTGAGCAGTTTATGTATTCCCTGGGTGTGAGTGCTAATTTTTAGCGTTATCACTTTTTTCAACCTTACGATAACATCTTGAATACAATAACGGCGGGGATTGCAGCGATAGCGGTCACTAACACGCGATCGCTTCATTCCCCGGCAAGGTCATTCATTCCTGATTCCAGGCATTTCATTCCGTCTCTCCTGCATTTCATGCCGTTTTCCCCCAGTTGTTTTAAGGTTTTGTTTATCGTTGTCCTCAGCGAATTCCCTTAATTTCTCTTGCAGGACAACGGCCATGAACACATCAACTTATAACCGTACGCGTTGGCTGACGCTTTTTGGCACTATCGTCACCCAGTTTGCACTGGGGTCGGTCTATACCTGGAGCCTGTTTAATAGCGCGCTTTCCGATAAGATCGGTGCGCCGGTTAGCCAGGTCGCGTTCTCCTTCGGCTTGCTGAGCCTGGGGCTGGCACTTTCCTCTTCCATCGCAGGTAAACTGCAGGAGCGTTTCGGCGTTAAGCGTGTCACGATGGCTTCCGGGATCCTGTTGGGGGTGGGCTTTTTCCTCACGGCACATTCAAACAACCTGATGATGCTGTGGCTGAGCGCCGGGGTGCTGGTTGGGTTGGCGGACGGTGCGGGTTACCTGCTGACGCTGTCTAACTGCGTGAAGTGGTTCCCGGAGCGTAAAGGTTTAATCTCTGCGTTTGCTATCGGTTCTTATGGCCTGGGTAGCCTCGGGTTCAAATTTATCGACTCCCATCTTCTGGCCACCGTGGGCCTCGAAAAGACCTTCATGATCTGGGGCGTGATTGTGCTGGTGATGATTCTGTTCGGCGCAATGCTGATGAAAGATGCGCCTCAACAGGCAGTGAAAACCGTTAACGGCGTGGTGGAGAATGACTTCACGCTGGCTCAGTCCATGCGTAAGCCTCAATACTGGATGCTGGCGGTGATGTTCCTGACGGCGTGCATGAGCGGTCTGTATGTGATTGGTGTGGCAAAAGATATCGCTCAGGGGATGGTCAAACTGGATGCCGCGACGGCGGCCAATGCGGTGACCGTTATCTCCATCGCCAACCTTTCTGGTCGTCTGGTGCTGGGGATCCTGTCTGATAAGATTGCCCGTATCCGCGTTATTACGCTGGGGCAGGTGGTGTCACTGGTGGGCATGGCGGCTCTGTTGTTTGCACCCCTGAATGAAGCCACCTTCTTTGCGGCGATTGCCTGTGTGGCCTTTAACTTTGGCGGCACGATTACGGTCTTCCCGTCGCTGGTGAGCGAATTCTTTGGTCTGAATAACCTGGCGAAAAACTACGGTGTCATATACTTAGGCTTCGGTATCGGCAGTATTTGCGGTTCGCTTATTGCTTCGCTGTTCGGTGGGTTCTATGTGACGTTCTGCGTGATATTCGCCTTGTTAATTATTTCTCTGGCGCTGTCGACAACCATTCGCCAGCCGCAGCGCGAAATATTTAAAGAAGCGCATGCGTAATTTATGTATCGAAAAGGCCGGGGTTCCGGCCTTTTTTTTGTCTCTGAAAACGAAAGGGTTGAGCACCACGTTCGGTTACGGATTTTCTTTTTTGTAAAAAACTGTCGCGATCACACACTCTGCTGCCACTTTTTCTTTCCCCTGTGGTCTACTTACCACGCTTGTAGACGTTTGCTGATAACGATCCCTGAAGCGAATATTTAAGCTGTTCACTTTTACTACAAAGGTGGATGGCGTTACTGTCCCTTTTTCCGGGTTGCTTGCATGAAATACATTAAATCGATGGCACAACAAAAGCTGAGTTTTTTGCTGGCGTTGTACATCGGCCTGTTTATGAATGGCGCAGTTTTCTTCCGTCGATTTGATGGATACGCGCAAGATTTTACCGTCTGGAAAGGAATTGCAGCGGTCGTCGAATTAGTCGCTGCGGTATTGGCTACATTCTGTTTGCTTCGTGTGCTTTCACTGTTTGGTCGACGCCTGTGGCGCGTACTGGCCTCATTTGTCGTGTTGTGCTCGGCGGGAGCCAGCTATTACATGACCTTTATGAACGTGGTGATTGGCTACGGCATTATTGCCTCGGTCATGACCACGGATATCGACTTGTCGAAAGAGGTGGTTGGCCTGCATTTTGTCCTCTGGGTGATTGCTGTCAGCGCCTTACCGTTGCTGCTTATCTGGAGTAACCGCTGCCGGTATACGCTGGTGCATCAACTTCGTACGCCCGGACAACGCATCCGAAGCGTTGCGCTGGTGCTGCTGGCCGGGCTGATGGTCTGGGGGCCGATTCGCCTGCTGGAAGTGAAGCAAAAATATGACGAGCGTACCTCTGGCGTTGATATGCCAAGCTATGGCGGTGTGGTCGCAAACTCTTATCTGCCGTCTAACTGGATCTCCGCGCTGGGGTTATACGCGTGGGCACAGGTGGATGAGTCTTCTGATAATAAATCGCTGATGAACCCGGCGAAGAAGTTTACCTATGAAGCGCCAAAAGATATCGATGACACCTACGTCGTCTTTATCATCGGTGAAACCACCCGCTGGGATCACATGGGGATCCTTGGTTACAACCGGGATACCACGCCGAAACTGGCGCAGGAGAAGAACCTGGTTGCCTATCGCGGCTATTCCTGCGACACCGCGACGAAGCTCTCCTTACGCTGCATGTTCGTGCGCGAGGGCGGGGCCAGTGATAACCCACAGCGTACGCTGAAAGAACAGAACGTCTTCTCCGTGCTGCGCCAGCTTGGGTTTACCTCTGATTTATACGCAATGCAAAGCGAGATGTGGTTCTACAGCAATACGATGGCACAGAACATTGCCTATCGTGAGCAAATCGGTGCTGAGCCGCGTAACCGCGGTAAGAACGTCGATGACATGCTGCTGATCGATGAGATGAAACTCTCCCTGAACGGTAACCCGAAGGGTAAGCATATGATTATCCTGCATACCAAAGGGTCGCACTTTAACTACACGCAGCGCTATCCACGCAGCTTTGCGAAATGGACGCCGGAGTGTGTCGGTGTGGATAAAGACTGCACCAAAGCGCAGCTGATCAACTCCTACGATAACTCGGTGACCTATGTTGACCACTTTATCGATACGGTGATTGACCAGGTTCGCGATAAGAAAGCAATTGTGTTCTATGCTGCAGACCACGGTGAATCCATTAATGAGTACGAGCACCTGCACGGTACGCCGCGCAAAATGGCACCGCCAGAGCAGTTCCGTGTACCGATGATGGTGTGGATGTCGGATAAGTATCTGGAAGACCCGGAGAAGGCGAAGATGTTTGCGCAGCTGAAGAAAGAAGCGGATATGAAGGTGCCACGTCGTCACGTTGAGCTGTACGACACCATTTTAGGCTGTCTGGGTTATACCTCCCCGAACGGCGGTATTAACGAAAATAATAACTGGTGCAAACTCCCCGGGAGCACCACGAAAGCCGCGCAATAGCGTGCCTGGCGAGTTTATCGCCAGTTGAATGGCTTTTTTAAATTAAGGGATTGACGGGGGTGCACCAGAGCAGTAAGATGCGCTCCGCATTCGGCGAGTAGCGCAGCTTGGTAGCGCAACTGGTTTGGGACCAGTGGGTCGGAGGTTCGAATCCTCTCTCGCCGACCACATTCGAAACCCTGCTCTTAGAGCAGGGTTTTTTGCTTTTAAAAAAGGGCTAACCGTAAGGTTGGCTCTTTTTACATTAGAGCGTTACTCATCCTGACTTGCCAAAACATCCCTTATCCCTGCGTCTCCCTGCCTGTTAACGATTTTGTGACATAATCCATTGTATTTTTTTATATATAGATTGATCTTTTTTCGCGTTGCTTATGGATAACCTCAGCATTTTTCGCTGTGCGTTTTAACGTTCGCGGAATTTAGTGCTCAGATAATCACCATTCCGCAAGAAAGTTTACTCAATCTGCATAAAAGTTAATCACTGGATGTTGCGAAATATGAAGATATTTGTGCTGCAACATGGCGAGTAGCATAAATTTCCCTGCTGAAAACGGGTGTCCAAAGTTTTTTTAATCTTTGTTTGCTGTTTCTCACACTCCGCGTAAATCCTGGTCACCTGTATTGACGTTTTCACATTCTGTTGACAGATTGTAGGGCACGAGGGGCATTTCAGGGAGGATCTGCGCTGCAACTCAAACGCACTTCTGAAAGGATTCTCCATCCCTTTAACGCCTTCGGGCACCACCGACCAGACCGGGTAAAAAATAAATAAAGGTCAGGCGGCGTAACACAACAAAGCAAAACATCACATTGGAGCAGAATAATGAGTATTTCCTTGAAGAAGTCAGGGATGCTGAAGCTTGGTCTGAGCCTGGTGGCCATGACCGTCGCAGCAAGCGTACAGGCAAAAACCCTGGTTTACTGTTCTGAAGGCTCGCCGGAAGGCTTTAACCCACAGCTGTTTACCTCTGGCACCACGTACGATGCCAGCTCCGTACCGATCTATAACCGTCTGGTTGAATTCAAAACCGGTACCACGGAAGTGATCCCAGGTCTGGCTGAGAAGTGGGATGTTAGCGCAGACGGTAAAACCTATACCTTCCACCTGCGCCAGGGCGTGAAGTGGCAGGACAGCAAAGAATTCAAACCAACCCGCGACTTTAACGCCGACGACGTTGTGTTCTCCTTCGACCGTCAGAAAAACGCGCAAAACCCGTACCACAAAGTGTCTGGCGGCAGCTATGAATACTTCGAAGGGATGGGTCTGCCAGATCTGATCTCTGAAGTGAAAAAAGTGGACGATAAAACCGTTCAGTTCGTGCTGACTCGCCCGGAAGCCCCATTCCTGGCTGACCTGGCAATGGACTTCGCCTCTATTCTGTCTAAAGAGTACGCGGACAACATGCTGAAAGCCGGTACGCCGGAAAAAGTGGACCTGGATCCAATCGGCACTGGCCCGTTCCAGCTGCTGCAGTACCAGAAAGACTCCCGTATTCTGTATAAAGCCTTCCCGGGTTACTGGGGCACTAAGCCGAAGATTGACCGTCTGGTCTTCTCCATTACGCCTGATGCGTCTGTACGTTACGCAAAACTGCAGAAAAACGAATGCCAGGTTATGCCATACCCGAACCCGGCAGATATCGCTCGCATGAAGCAGGATAAAAATATCAACCTGCTGGAGCAGGCTGGCCTGAACGTGGGTTATCTCTCCTTCAACACCGAGAAAAAACCGTTTGATGACGTGAAAGTGCGTCAGGCGCTGACCTACGCGGTCAACAAAGAAGCGATCATCAAGGCGGTTTATCAGGGCGCGGGCGTTGCGGCTAAAAACCTGATCCCGCCAACCATGTGGGGCTATAACAACGACGTTAAAGACTACAGCTACGATCCTGAGAAAGCGAAAGCGCTGCTGAAAGAAGCAGGCCAGGATAAAGGCTTTACCGTTGAACTGTGGGCGATGCCGGTACAGCGTCCGTACAACCCGAACGCACGCCGTATGGCTGAAATGGTGCAGGCTGACTGGGCTAAGATCGGTGTTCAGGCCAAGATTGTGACCTACGAGTGGGGCGAGTATCTGAAACGTGCCAAAGCGGGTGAGCATCAGGCGGTAATGATGGGCTGGACCGGTGATAACGGGGATCCAGATAACTTCTTCGCCACCCTGTTCAGCTGTGCGGCTGCGAAAGACGGTTCTAACTACTCTCGCTGGTGCTACAAGCCGTTTGAAGACCTGATCCAGCCGGCGCGTGCGACCGACGATCACAACAAACGTATTGAACTGTACAAGCAGGCTCAGGTTGTTATGCACGACCAGGCTCCGGCGCTGATTGTGGCTCACTCCACCGTGTACGAACCAGTGCGTAAAGAAGTCAAAGGCTACGTGGTTGATCCACTGGGCAAACACCACTTCGAAAACGTATCTGTTGAATAATAAGTAGGGTGTTCTCCCTCTCCTTTTGGGAGAGGACAGGGGTGAGGGGCGTGCATGCATCCCTTCACCCTAACCCTCTCCTCCTACAGGGAGAGGGAATTTACATTTGTGAGCAATACAGACGTCACGCCATTGGTCGTGCGTTATCAGAGAGAATCCGGGTTATGTTGCAGTTCATCCTCCGACGTCTGGGACTTGTTATCCCCACGTTTATCGGTATCACCCTTCTCACTTTTGCCTTCGTCCATATGATCCCCGGCGACCCGGTAATGATTATGGCGGGTGAGCGTGGTATTTCCCCTGAACGCCATGCACAGCTGCTGGCCGAGCTTGGCCTGAACAAGCCGCTGTGGCAGCAATACCTCAACTATATCTGGGGTGTGTTGCACGGTGATTTAGGCATTTCCCTGAAAAGCCGCCTTCCGGTGTGGGACGAGTTTGTGCCGCGTTTTAAAGCGACGCTGGAACTCGGCGTCTGCGCCATGATTTTTGCCACCGCAGTAGGCATTCCTGTTGGGGTATTAGCCGCTGTTAAGCGTGGCTCGATCTTCGACCATACTGCGGTGGGTCTGGCGTTGACCGGTTACTCCATGCCTATCTTCTGGTGGGGCATGATGCTGATTATGCTGGTCTCGGTGCAGCTTAACCTGACACCGGTGTCCGGGCGCGTCAGCGATATGGTCTTCCTTGATGACTCCAACCCGCTGACCGGTTTTATGCTGATTGATACGGCTATCTGGGGTGAAGAGGGTAACTTCATTGATGCGCTGGCGCACATGATCCTGCCTGCGATGGTGCTGGGCACCATTCCTCTGGCGGTGATCGTGCGTATGACCCGTTCATCGATGCTGGAAGTGCTGGGCGAAGATTATATCCGTACCGCGCGCGCCAAAGGCCTGACCCGTATGCGTGTCATTATCGTCCACGCGCTGCGTAACGCCATGCTGCCGGTGGTGACCGTTATCGGTTTGCAGGTAGGGACGTTGCTGGCAGGGGCGATCCTGACGGAAACCATCTTCTCCTGGCCGGGCCTCGGACGCTGGCTGATTGACGCACTGCAACGCCGTGACTATCCGGTTGTGCAGGGCGGTGTATTGCTGGTCGCGACGATGATTATCCTCGTCAACCTGCTGGTCGATTTGCTGTACGGCGTGGTGAACCCGCGTATTCGTCATAAGAAGTAAGGGGCCATCATGTCACTCGTTACTGAAAACAAAGTTGTTGCTGCACCGGTGCCAATGACGCCGCTGCAGGAGTTCTGGCACTACTTCAAGCGTAATAAAGGCGCGGTAGTAGGGCTGGTGTATGTCACCATCATGATCCTGATTGCGGTGTTTGCTAACGTGCTCGCACCCTATAACCCGGCGGATCAGTTCCGTGACGCGCTGCTGTCACCTCCGGCCTGGCAGGAGGGTGGTAGCCTGACGCACCTGCTGGGTACTGACGACGTAGGTCGTGATGTGTTGTCGCGTCTGATGTACGGCGCGCGTCTGTCGCTGCTGGTCGGTTGTCTGGTGGTGGTACTGTCGCTGGTCATGGGCATTGTGCTCGGTCTGGTTGCCGGTTACTTCGGCGGTATCGTTGATAACATCATCATGCGTATCGTCGACATCATGCTGGCACTGCCAAGCCTGCTGCTGGCGCTGGTGCTGGTGGCGATATTCGGCCCGTCTATTGGTAACGCCGCGCTTGCGCTGACCTTTGTGGCACTTCCTCACTACGTGCGTTTAACCCGTGCGGCGGTGCTGGTGGAAGTACACCGAGACTACGTGACGGCATCTCGCGTGGCGGGTGCGGGGGCGATGCGTCAGATGTTCGTTAACATTTTCCCGAACTGCCTTGCGCCGCTGATCGTTCAGGCATCGCTCGGTTTCTCTAACGCCATTCTTGATATGGCCGCTCTTGGCTTCCTGGGCATGGGTGCGCAGCCGCCAACACCGGAGTGGGGCACCATGCTCTCCGATGTGTTGCAGTTCGCACAAAGCGCCTGGTGGGTTGTCACCTTCCCGGGTCTGGCGATCCTGCTGACGGTGCTGGCATTTAACCTGATGGGTGATGGTCTGCGTGATGCACTTGATCCCAAACTGAAGCAGTAAGAGGCACGAGATGGCGTTATTAAATGTAGATAAATTATCGGTGCACTTCGGCGACGAAGGCACACCGTTTCGCGCCGTGGACCGCATCAGCTACAGCGTAAATCAGGGCGAAGTGGTCGGTATTGTTGGGGAGTCGGGTTCCGGTAAATCTGTCAGTTCGCAGGCGATTATGGGGCTGATTGATTATCCCGGTCGCGTGATGGCCGAAAGTCTGGAGTTTAACGGTCAGGATCTGAAGCGCATTTCTGAAAAACAACGCCGCCAGCTGGTGGGCGCAGAAGTGGCGATGATCTTCCAGGACCCGATGACCAGCCTGAATCCGTGCTACACCGTCGGTTTCCAGATTATGGAAGCCATTAAGGTGCATCAGGGCGGTAACAAGAAAACCCGTCGTCAGCGCGCTATCGATCTGCTGACGCAGGTCGGTATTCCTGACCCGGCATCGCGTCTGGATGTATACCCGCATCAGCTGTCCGGCGGGATGAGCCAGCGCGTGATGATTGCCATGGCGATCGCCTGTCGGCCAAAACTGCTGATTGCGGATGAACCGACAACTGCGCTGGACGTCACCATTCAGGCGCAAATTATCGAGCTGCTGCTGGAACTGCAGCAGAAAGAGAATATGGCGCTGGTGCTGATTACGCACGATCTGGCGCTGGTGGCTGAAGCGGCACACAAAATCATCGTGATGTATGCCGGCCAGGTGGTCGAGACCGGGAGTTCGCACGATATCTTCCGCGCGCCGCGTCATCCGTATACCCAGGCACTTTTACGCGCGCTGCCGGAGTTTGCCCAGGACAAAGCGCGTCTGGCCTCGCTGCCGGGTGTGGTGCCGGGTAAATATGACCGTCCACAGGGCTGTCTGCTTAACCCGCGCTGCCCGTATGCGACGGACAAATGTCGTGCGCAAGAGCCAGAGCTGAACCTGTTGGCTGACGGTCGTCAGTCGAAATGCCACTACCCACTCGATGATGCCGGGAGGCCAACACTATGAGTACGCAACAGGCCACCACGCAACAACCGCTGTTGCAGGCTATCGACCTGAAAAAACACTACCCGGTGAAGAAGGGGCTATTTGCCCCTGAGCGCCTGGTGAAAGCGCTGGATGGCGTCTCCTTTACCCTTGAGCGCGGTAAAACGCTGGCGGTGGTTGGGGAGTCCGGCTGTGGGAAATCCACGCTGGGCCGTCTGTTGACGATGATTGAAACGCCAACCGGCGGTGAGCTTTACTATCAGGGACAGGATCTGCTTAAGCACGATCCGCAGGCACAGAAGCTGCGTCGTCAGAAAATCCAGATTGTGTTCCAGAACCCGTACGGTTCCCTGAACCCGCGTAAAAAAGTGGGTCAAATCCTGGAAGAGCCGTTGCAGATAAACACCAGCCTGAGCAAAGAGCAGCGTCGTGAAAAAGCGCTGGCGATGATGGCGAAAGTCGGCCTTAAAACCGAACATTACGATCGCTACCCGCATATGTTCTCCGGCGGCCAGCGTCAGCGTATCGCTATCGCCCGTGGTCTGATGCTCGACCCGGATGTGGTGATTGCTGATGAACCGGTTTCCGCGCTCGACGTCTCCGTGCGTGCGCAGGTACTGAACCTGATGATGGATCTGCAGCAAGAACTGGGCCTGTCGTACGTGTTCATTTCGCACGACCTGTCGGTTGTTGAGCACATTGCTGACGAAGTGATGGTGATGTACTTAGGGCGCTGCGTGGAGAAGGGGACGAAAGACCAGATCTTTAATAACCCTCGTCATCCGTATACTCAGGCGCTGCTGTCTGCGACTCCGCGCCTGAATCCGGACGATCGTCGTGAGCGAATTAAGCTGACGGGTGAATTACCAAGCCCGCTGAATCCGCCTCCGGGATGTGCATTCAACGCCCGTTGCCGCCGTCGTTTTGGCCCCTGCACACAGTTGCAGCCACAGCTGAAGGATTATGGCGGTCAACTGGTGGCGTGCTTTGCCGTTGATCAGGACGAAAATGGCGAAAAGCCGCATGCCTGAAGTAAAAAACCGGCGTTAAGCGCCGGTTTTTTTATGTCTGCTTTATTATTTCCGCAAACGAATCTGGTCGACAGCATGTTTCTCACTTTTGGTGAGGATCAGGCTGGCGCGCTCGCGCGTCGGCAGGATGTTCTCTTTCAGGTTCACGTAGTTGATCTCATTCCATAACCCTGTTGCCACATTGATGGCCTCTTCTTTAGAGAGCTGGGCGTAGTTGTGGAAATAAGAGTCGGGATCGGTAAACGCCCCTTCGCGGAACTTCAGGAAGCGGTTTATATACCAGTTTTGCAGTAAATCTTCCGGCGCATCGACATAAATAGAGAAGTCGACAAAATCGGAGACAAAGACATGATGCGGATCGTGAGGATAATCCATTCCGCTCTGCAGCACGTTTAACCCTTCCAGAATCAGGATATCCGGCTGGGCCACCGTTTTGTCGCCGTCAGGGATGCGGTCATAAATCAGGTGCGAGTAGACCGGCGCGGTCACGCTCGGCACGCCTGATTTCAGATCAGAAACGAATTTCACCAGGCGGTGCATATCATAAGAGAGCGGGAAGCCCTTCTTCTTCATCAGGCCGCGTTCTTTTAACACTTCGTTCGGGTGCAGGAAGCCGTCGGTGGTGATCAGCTCCACGCTGCGGTGTTCTGGCCAGCGGCTCAGCAACGCCTGTAGCACGCGCGCGGTGGTACTTTTTCCTACGGCAACGCTGCCCGCAATACTGATGATATAAGGAATGCGTTGCCCGTTTGTTCCGAGGAACTGCTCAAGTACCGCCTGGCGACGCAGGTTAGAGCTGATATAGAAGTTAAGCAAACGAGATAATGGTAAATAGATTTCTGCCACTTCTTCCAGGGACAGATCTTCATTTATCCCTTTTAACCGTGCGATTTCGCCTTCCGTCAGCGTCATAGGGACGGAATCACGCAGGGCAGCCCACTGGCTGCGGTTAAAGTGAAGATAAGGTGTCATTAACGGTTGCTCTTTTTTGCTCATAAGCATGCTTCGGTGAACCATCACAAAACATCCGGGCGATAGCTCATCACATAGTTAATTTTGGACAATGGGCAGGAGGTTAACACCAGATGACAGGAATAATAAGAAAAAATATGGGAAGCGGTGCGTTACGCGGGAGCCATCACGCTACGGTATATACGGTGTAAATCGGGCTTTGATGTTGAATTTTTGACCGCGAGTGAGTGAATTTACAGCGCTTAACCCTTCTTTCGCATAAAATGTGAGCGAAAGAACGTTTTATGCGATTTTTTAGTTGCATGACTGCGCATGTCTCCATAGAATGCGCGCTACTTGATGCCGACTTAGCTCAGTAGGTAGAGCAACTGACTTGTAATCAGTAGGTCACCAGTTCGATTCCGGTAGTCGGCACCATCAAGTCCGGTGGGGTTCCCGAGCGGCCAAAGGGAGCAGACTGTAAATCTGCCGTCACAGACTTCGAAGGTTCGAATCCTTCCCCCACCACCACTTTCTGGCAGCGTAAATGCCGCCGGAGCTGGTTTAAAAAATGAATCAGCTCGAACATGAAAAGAGAGAAATCTCTTTTTTTGTTACAGAAAGAACTGGGTAGCCGAGTTTCAGGATGCGGGCATCGTATAATGGCTATTACCTCAGCCTTCCAAGCTGATGATGCGGGTTCGATTCCCGCTGCCCGCTCCAATACGTGCTGATATGGCTCAGTTGGTAGAGCGCACCCTTGGTAAGGGTGAGGTCCCCAGTTCGACTCTGGGTATCAGCACCACTTCACTTCTCCCTCCCGTTTCTCTCTGTTTCAATGTAAATGTATTCAACAGTTCAGGCATTTCGCCTGGTTGATGTGGTGATATCACCGATTTATCCGTGTCTTAGAGGGACAATCGATGTCTAAAGAAAAGTTTGAACGTACAAAACCGCACGTTAACGTCGGTACTATCGGCCACGTTGACCATGGTAAAACAACGCTGACCGCTGCAATCACTACCGTTCTGGCAAAAACCTACGGTGGTTCTGCTCGTGCATTCGACCAGATCGATAACGCACCAGAAGAAAAAGCTCGTGGTATCACCATCAACACTTCCCACGTTGAATATGACACCCCGACTCGCCACTACGCACACGTAGACTGCCCAGGCCACGCCGACTATGTTAAAAACATGATCACCGGTGCTGCGCAGATGGACGGCGCGATCCTGGTTGTTGCTGCGACTGACGGCCCTATGCCTCAGACTCGTGAGCACATCCTGCTGGGTCGTCAGGTAGGCGTTCCTTACATCATCGTGTTCCTGAACAAGTGTGACATGGTTGATGACGAAGAACTGCTGGAACTGGTAGAGATGGAAGTTCGTGAACTGCTGTCTCAGTACGATTTCCCAGGCGACGATACTCCAATCGTTCGTGGTTCTGCTCTGAAAGCGCTGGAAGGCGAAGCAGAGTGGGAAGCGAAAATCATCGAACTGGCTGGCTTCCTGGATTCTTACATCCCAGAACCAGAGCGTGCGATTGACAAGCCATTCCTGCTGCCAATTGAAGACGTATTCTCCATCTCCGGTCGTGGTACCGTTGTTACCGGTCGTGTAGAGCGCGGTATCATCAAAGTTGGCGAAGAAGTTGAAATCGTTGGTATCAAAGAGACTGCGAAGTCTACCTGTACTGGCGTTGAAATGTTCCGCAAACTGCTGGACGAAGGCCGTGCTGGTGAGAACGTTGGTGTTCTGCTGCGTGGTATCAAACGTGAAGAAATCGAACGTGGTCAGGTACTGGCGAAGCCAGGCTCAATCAAGCCACACACCAAGTTCGAATCTGAAGTGTACATTCTGTCCAAAGACGAAGGCGGCCGTCATACTCCGTTCTTCAAAGGCTACCGTCCACAGTTCTACTTCCGTACAACTGACGTGACCGGTACCATCGAACTGCCAGAAGGCGTAGAGATGGTAATGCCAGGCGACAACATCAAGATGGTTGTGACGCTGATCCACCCAATCGCGATGGACGACGGTCTGCGTTTCGCAATCCGTGAAGGCGGTCGTACCGTTGGCGCGGGCGTGGTTGCTAAAGTTCTCGGCTAATCGCTGATAACATTTGACGCAATGCGCATGAAAAGGGCATCATTTGATGCCCTTTTTGCACGCTTTCACATCAGAACCTGGCTCATCAGTGATTATTTTTGTCATAATCATTGCTGAGACAGGCTCTGCAGAGAGCGTATAATCTCTAAAGGGATTAAGCGTTTCGATTTGGCTCGCCTCGCAATCGCGGGGTGAAATTATTTGTAGAATTCTTCTGACAGGTTGGTTTATGAGTGCGAATACCGAAGCTCAAGGGAGCGGGCGCGGCCTGGAAGCGATGAAGTGGATCGCTGTTGCCGTGCTGCTGATTGTGGCAATCGTTGGCAACTATCTTTATCGTGACATGATGCTGCCGCTGCGTGCGCTGGCAGTGGTGATTCTGATTGCTGCAGCGGGCGGTGTCGCGCTGTTAACTACTAAAGGTAAAGCAACCGTTGCTTTCGCGCGCGAAGCACGTACCGAAGTCCGCAAGGTCATTTGGCCAACCCGCCAGGAAACATTGCATACCACTCTGATTGTGGCTGCAGTAACTGCGGTAATGTCACTGATCCTGTGGGGACTGGATGGTATTCTGGTTCGCCTGGTATCCTTTATCACTGGCCTGAGGTTCTAAGATGTCTGAAGCCCCTAAAAAGCGTTGGTACGTCGTTCAGGCGTTTTCCGGTTTTGAAGGCCGCGTAGCAACATCGCTGCGTGAGCATATCAAATTACACAATATGGAAGAGTTATTTGGCGAAGTGATGGTTCCGACCGAAGAAGTGGTCGAGATCCGTGGCGGCCAGCGTCGCAAAAGCGAGCGTAAATTCTTCCCGGGTTACGTGCTGGTTCAGATGGTTATGAACGATGCGAGCTGGCACCTGGTGCGCAGCGTACCGCGCGTAATGGGCTTTATCGGCGGCACGTCTGACCGTCCGGCTCCAATCAGCGACAAAGAAGTTGATGCGATTATGAACCGCCTGCAGCAGGTGGGTGATAAGCCGCGTCCGAAAACGCTGTTTGAACCGGGTGAAATGGTTCGTGTTAATGACGGTCCGTTTGCTGACTTTAATGGCGTGGTTGAAGAAGTGGACTACGAGAAGTCCCGCCTGAAAGTTTCTGTTTCTATCTTCGGTCGTGCGACCCCGGTAGAACTGGACTTTGCCCAGGTAGAAAAAGCCTAAGTAGCGATCAAAAAAGCGGCGATTTAATCGTTGCACAGGGCGCGAGATTGGAATACAATTTCGCGCCTTTTGTTTTTATGGGCTAAGCCCGTAAAACGATTTTTTATCACGGGGAGCCTCCCTGAGGCGTTATCACCCAATCAGAGGATTTTAGAATGGCTAAGAAAGTACAAGCCTACGTCAAGCTGCAGGTTGCAGCTGGTATGGCGAACCCAAGTCCACCAGTTGGTCCAGCTCTGGGTCAGCAGGGTGTGAACATCATGGAATTCTGTAAAGCGTTCAACGCCAAAACCGAATCCCTGGAAAAAGGTCTGCCAATCCCAGTCGTAATCACTGTTTACGCTGACCGTTCTTTCACTTTCGTTACCAAAACCCCTCCAGCAGCAGTTCTGCTGAAGAAAGCGGCTGGTATCAAGTCTGGTTCCGGTAAACCGAACAAAGACAAAGTGGGTAAAATTTCCCGCGCTCAGCTGCAGGAAATCGCGCAGACCAAAGCTGCCGACATGACTGGTGCCGACATTGAAGCGATGACTCGCTCAATCGAAGGTACTGCACGTTCCATGGGCCTGGTAGTGGAGGACTAAGAAATGGCTAAACTGACCAAGCGCATGTCCGTGATCCGTGACAAAGTTGATGCGACCAAACAGTACGACATCAACGAAGCTATCGCTCTGCTGAAAGAACTGGCTACTGCTAAGTTCGTTGAAAGCGTTGACGTTGCTGTTAACCTGGGCATCGATGCTCGTAAATCTGATCAGAACGTTCGTGGTGCAACTGTACTGCCACACGGTACTGGCCGTTCCGTTCGCGTAGCTGTATTTACTCAGGGTGCAAACGCAGAAGCTGCTAAAGCTGCTGGTGCTGAACTGGTAGGTATGGAAGATCTGGCAGACCAGATCAAGAAAGGCGAAATGAACTTTGACGTTGTTATTGCATCTCCAGATGCAATGCGCGTTGTTGGTCAGCTGGGCCAGGTTCTGGGTCCACGCGGCCTGATGCCAAACCCGAAAGTGGGTACCGTTACTCCTAACGTTGCTGAAGCGGTTAAGAACGCTAAAGCAGGTCAGGTTCGTTATCGTAACGACAAAAACGGCATCATCCACACCACCATCGGTAAAGTGGACTTTGACGCTGACAAACTGAAAGAAAACCTGGAATCTCTGCTGGTTGCGCTGAAAAAAGCGAAACCAACTCAGGCTAAAGGCGTGTACATCAAGAAAGTTAGCATCTCCACCACTATGGGTGCAGGTGTTGCAGTTGACCAGGCTGGCCTGAGCGCTGCTGCAAACTAATGCCTTTACGTGGGCGGTGATTTTGTCTACAATCTTACCCCCACGTTTGCTAACGAAAGTTAGCGGCTAAAAGATTTGTTCGTTGGAGCCTGGCCTATCCAGGCCTCCGTCGAAGACCGCAGGTGTTTCGCAAGAGACTTAATCCCCTGCGTAGACGGTGACAGAACGCTAAGATTATTTTTTGAATACTCTGGCTTGTTTCTGCTCACCGTATTAAGACGCTCTCTCCGTTTGGAGGAGTGAAGTGAGTTCCGGAACTTGAGTTCCGGCAAACATCCAGGAGCAAAGCTAATGGCTTTAAATCTTCAAGACAAACAAGCGATTGTTGCTGAAGTCAGCGAAGTAGCCAAAGGCGCGCTGTCTGCAGTAGTTGCGGATTCCCGTGGCGTTACTGTAGACAAAATGACTGAACTGCGTAAAGCAGGTCGTGAAGCTGGCGTATACATGCGTGTTGTTCGTAACACCCTGCTGCGCCGCGTAGTTGAAGGTACTCCATTCGAGTGCCTGAAAGACACGTTTGTTGGTCCGACCCTGATTGCATACTCTATGGAACATCCGGGCGCTGCTGCTCGTCTGTTCAAAGAGTTCGCGAAAGCGAATGCAAAATTTGAGGTCAAAGCTGCAGCCTTTGAAGGTGAGTTGATCACGGCATCGCAAATCGATCGCCTGGCAACCCTGCCGACCTACGAAGAAGCAATTGCACGCCTGATGGCAACCATGAAAGAAGCTTCGGCTGGCAAACTGGTTCGCACTCTGGCTGCTGTTCGCGATGCGAAAGAAGCTGCTTAATAGCAGTTATCTTTATAAAGCATTTGCTTACGTATAAACTTATTCTGATTTTCAGGAACAATTTAAATGTCTATCACTAAAGATCAAATCATTGAAGCAGTTGCAGCTATGTCCGTAATGGACGTTGTAGAACTGATCTCTGCAATGGAAGAAAAATTCGGTGTTTCTGCTGCTGCCGCTGTAGCTGTTGCTGCTGGCCCAGCTGCTGACGCTGCTGAAGAAAAAACTGAATTCGACGTAATTCTGAAAGCTGCTGGCGCTAACAAAGTTGCTGTTATCAAAGCAGTACGTGGCGCAACTGGCCTGGGTCTGAAAGAAGCTAAAGACCTGGTAGAATCTGCTCCAGCTGCGCTGAAAGAAGGCGTGAGCAAAGACGACGCAGAAGCACTGAAAAAATCTCTGGAAGAAGCTGGCGCTGAAGTTGAAGTTAAATAAGCCAACTTTTCTGGTTGCAGCCTAATTACTTAGGCTGATGGCTGGTGACTTTTTAGTCACCAGCCTTTTTGCGCTGTAAGGCATCAGTAGCATTTCACACTGTTTGACTGCTGGTTGTCCTGACAATGCTTGTTTCTATCGACGACTTAATATATTGCGACAGGGTGCTCGCTCTGTGTAAATCGCGACGAAATGATTTAAGCGTGATAGCAACAGGTATTGCGGAAAGTATTCAATTTTCCGGTCCACAAAATGGTGTTGCACAAACTGTCCCTTCGTCGGACAGATGGGTCGACTTGTCAGCGAGCTGAGGAACCCTATGGTTTACTCCTATACCGAGAAAAAACGTATTCGTAAGGATTTTGGTAAACGTCCACAAGTTCTGGACATTCCATATCTCCTTTCTATCCAGCTTGACTCGTTCCAGAAGTTTATCGAGCAAGATCCTGAAGGGCAGTACGGCCTGGAAGCAGCCTTCCGTTCCGTGTTCCCGATTCAGAGCTACAGCGGTAACTCCGAGCTGCAGTACGTCAGCTACCGCCTTGGCGAACCGGTGTTTGACGTTCAGGAATGTCAGATCCGTGGCGTGACCTATTCCGCACCGCTGCGCGTAAAACTGCGTCTGGTGATCTACGAGCGCGAAGCGCCGGAAGGCACCGTTAAAGACATTAAAGAACAAGAAGTCTACATGGGTGAAATTCCACTCATGACAGACAACGGTACTTTCGTAATCAACGGTACTGAGCGTGTTATCGTTTCCCAGCTGCATCGTAGCCCGGGCGTCTTCTTCGACAGCGATAAAGGTAAAACACACTCTTCCGGTAAAGTACTGTATAACGCGCGCATCATTCCTTACCGTGGTTCATGGCTGGACTTCGAGTTCGATCCAAAAGACAACCTGTTTGTCCGTATCGACCGTCGTCGTAAGCTGCCTGCGACCATCATTCTGCGTGCGCTGCAATACACCACTGAGCAGATCCTGGACCTGTTCTTTGAGAAAGTGATCTTTGAAATCCGCGACAACAAGCTGCAGATGGAGCTGGTGCCGGAACGTCTGCGTGGTGAGACCGCGTCGTTCGACATTGAAGCCGACGGCAAAGTGTATGTGGAAAAAGGTCGCCGTATCACTGCGCGCCATATCCGCCAGCTGGAAAAAGATGATATCAAACACATCGAAGTTCCGGTTGAGTACATTGCAGGAAAAGTGTCCGCGAAAGATTACGTTGATGAATCAACTGGCGAGCTGATCTGCCCGGCGAACATGGAGCTGAGCCTGGATCTGCTGGCTAAGCTGAGCCAGTCTGGTCACAAACGTATCGAAACGCTGTTCACCAACGATCTGGACCACGGCGCGTATATGTCTGAGACTATTCGCGTCGACCCAACCACCGATCGTCTGAGCGCGCTGGTAGAAATCTACCGCATGATGCGTCCTGGTGAGCCACCAACTCGCGAAGCGGCTGAAAGCCTGTTCGAGAACCTGTTCTTCTCCGAAGACCGCTACGATCTGTCCGCGGTTGGTCGTATGAAGTTCAACCGTTCTCTGCTGCGCGACGAAATCGAAGGTTCCGGTATCCTGAGCAAAGACGACATCATCGAAGTGATGAAGAAGCTCATCGATATCCGTAACGGTAAAGGCGAAGTGGACGATATCGACCACCTCGGCAACCGTCGTATCCGTTCCGTAGGCGAAATGGCGGAAAACCAGTTCCGCGTTGGCCTGGTACGTGTAGAGCGTGCGGTGAAAGAGCGTCTGTCTCTGGGCGATCTGGATACCCTGATGCCTCAGGATATGATCAACGCCAAGCCGATTTCTGCAGCAGTGAAAGAGTTCTTCGGTTCCAGCCAGCTGTCTCAGTTCATGGACCAGAACAACCCGCTGTCTGAGATTACGCACAAACGTCGTATCTCTGCACTCGGCCCAGGCGGTCTGACCCGTGAACGTGCAGGCTTCGAAGTTCGAGACGTACACCCGACTCACTACGGTCGCGTATGTCCAATCGAAACGCCTGAAGGTCCAAACATCGGTCTGATCAACTCCCTGTCCGTGTACGCACAGACTAACGAATACGGTTTCCTTGAGACGCCGTACCGTAAAGTGACCGACGGTGTTGTTACCGACGAAATTCATTACCTGTCTGCTATTGAAGAAGGTAACTACGTTATCGCTCAGGCGAACTCCAACCTGGATGACGAAGGCCACTTTGAAGAAGACCTGGTAACCTGCCGTAGCAAAGGCGAATCCAGCTTGTTCAGCCGCGACCAGGTTGACTACATGGACGTATCCACCCAGCAGGTGGTTTCCGTCGGTGCGTCCCTGATCCCGTTCCTGGAACACGATGACGCCAACCGTGCATTGATGGGTGCGAACATGCAACGTCAGGCCGTTCCAACTCTGCGCGCTGATAAGCCGCTGGTTGGTACCGGTATGGAACGTGCTGTTGCCGTTGACTCCGGTGTTACTGCAGTTGCTAAACGTGGCGGTACCGTCCAGTACGTTGATGCATCCCGTATCGTTATCAAAGTTAACGAAGATGAGATGTATCCGGGCGAAGCGGGTATCGACATCTACAACCTGACCAAATACACCCGTTCTAACCAGAACACCTGTATCAACCAGATGCCTTGTGTATCTCTGGGTGAGCCAGTTGAGCGCGGCGACGTGCTGGCAGACGGTCCGTCCACCGACCTCGGTGAACTGGCGCTCGGTCAGAACATGCGCGTAGCGTTCATGCCGTGGAACGGTTACAACTTCGAAGACTCCATCCTCGTCTCCGAGCGTGTGGTTCAGGAAGATCGTTTCACCACCATCCACATTCAGGAACTGGCATGTGTATCCCGTGACACCAAGCTGGGGCCAGAAGAGATCACTGCTGATATCCCTAACGTGGGTGAAGCTGCGCTCTCCAAACTGGATGAATCCGGTATCGTTTACATCGGTGCAGAAGTGACCGGTGGCGACATTCTGGTTGGTAAGGTCACGCCGAAAGGTGAAACCCAGCTGACGCCAGAAGAGAAGCTGCTGCGTGCAATCTTCGGTGAGAAAGCGTCTGACGTTAAAGACTCTTCTCTGCGTGTGCCAAACGGTGTTTCCGGTACGGTTATCGACGTTCAGGTCTTCACCCGTGACGGCGTTGAGAAAGATAAACGTGCGCTGGAAATCGAAGAGATGCAGCTCAAACAGGCTAAGAAAGACCTGTCTGAAGAACTGCAAATCCTCGAAGCGGGTCTGTTCAGCCGTATCTATGCGGTGCTGGTTGCCGGTGGTGTTGAAGCTGAGAAGCTCGACAAACTGCCACGCGATCGCTGGCTGGAACTGGGTCTGACCGACGAAGAGAAACAAAATCAGCTGGAACAACTGGCTGAGCAGTATGACGAACTGAAACACGAGTTCGAGAAAAAACTCGAAGCGAAACGCCGTAAAATCACTCAGGGCGACGATCTGGCACCAGGCGTGCTGAAGATTGTTAAGGTCTATCTGGCTGTTAAACGTCAGATCCAGCCTGGTGATAAGATGGCAGGTCGTCACGGTAACAAGGGTGTTATCTCTAAGATCAACCCGATCGAAGATATGCCGCACGATGCTAACGGTACGCCGGTAGATATCGTACTGAACCCGCTGGGCGTACCGTCTCGTATGAACATCGGTCAGATCCTGGAAACTCACCTGGGTATGGCTGCGAAAGGTATTGGCGACAAGATTAACGCCATGCTGAAACAGCAGCAGGAAGTCGCGAAACTGCGCGAATTCATCCAGCGTGCCTACGATCTGGGTACCGACGTTCGTCAGAAAGTCGACCTGAACACCTTCAGCGATGAAGAAGTGCTGCGTCTGGCAGAGAACCTGCGTAAAGGTATGCCAATTGCAACGCCGGTATTCGACGGTGCAAAAGAAGCTGAAATTAAAGAGCTGCTGCAACTGGGTGGTCTGCCATCTTCTGGTCAGATTACGCTGTTTGACGGCCGTACCGGCGAGCAGTTTGAGCGTCAGGTAACCGTAGGTTACATGTACATGCTGAAACTGAACCACCTGGTCGACGACAAGATGCACGCTCGTTCTACCGGTTCTTACAGCCTGGTTACTCAGCAGCCGCTGGGTGGTAAGGCGCAGTTCGGTGGTCAGCGCTTCGGGGAGATGGAAGTGTGGGCGCTGGAAGCATACGGCGCAGCATACACCCTGCAGGAAATGCTCACCGTTAAGTCTGATGACGTGAACGGTCGTACCAAGATGTATAAGAACATCGTGGACGGCAACCATCAGATGGAACCGGGCATGCCAGAATCCTTCAACGTACTGTTGAAAGAGATTCGTTCGCTGGGTATCAACATCGAACTGGAAGACGAGTAATTCTCGCTCAAACAGGTCACTGGTGTCGGGTTAACCCCCGACACCGGATTGTGCTAACTCCGACGGGAGCAAATCCGTGAAAGATTTATTAAAGTTTCTGAAAGCGCAGACTAAAACCGAAGAGTTTGATGCGATCAAAATTGCTCTGGCTTCGCCAGACATGATCCGTTCATGGTCTTTCGGTGAAGTTAAAAAGCCGGAAACCATTAACTACCGTACGTTCAAACCTGAGCGTGACGGCCTTTTCTGTGCACGTATCTTCGGGCCAGTAAAAGATTACGAGTGCCTGTGCGGTAAGTACAAGCGCCTGAAACACCGTGGTGTGATCTGTGAGAAGTGCGGCGTTGAAGTGACCCAGACCAAAGTGCGCCGTGAGCGCATGGGCCACATCGAGCTGGCGTCTCCAACTGCCCACATCTGGTTCCTGAAATCCCTGCCGTCCCGTATCGGTCTGCTGCTGGATATGCCACTGCGTGATATCGAACGTGTTCTGTACTTCGAATCTTATGTGGTTATCGAAGGCGGGATGACGAACCTGGAACGTCACCAGATCCTGACTGAAGAGCAGTATCTGGACGCGCTGGAAGAGTTCGGTGACGAATTCGACGCGAAGATGGGTGCGGAAGCTATTCAGGCCCTGCTGAAGAGCATGGATCTGGAGCAAGAGTGCGAGCAGCTGCGTGAAGAGCTGAACGAAACCAACTCCGAAACCAAGCGTAAAAAGCTGACCAAGCGTATCAAACTGCTGGAAGCGTTCGTTCAGTCTGGTAACAAACCAGAGTGGATGATCCTGACCGTTCTGCCGGTTCTGCCGCCAGATCTGCGTCCGCTGGTTCCGCTGGATGGTGGTCGTTTCGCAACGTCTGACCTGAACGATCTGTATCGTCGCGTCATTAACCGTAACAACCGTCTGAAACGTCTGCTGGATCTGGCTGCGCCGGACATCATCGTACGCAACGAAAAACGTATGCTGCAGGAAGCGGTTGACGCCCTGCTGGATAACGGTCGTCGCGGTCGTGCGATCACCGGTTCTAACAAACGTCCTCTGAAATCTTTGGCCGACATGATCAAAGGTAAACAGGGTCGTTTCCGTCAGAACCTGCTCGGTAAGCGTGTTGACTACTCCGGTCGTTCTGTAATCACCGTAGGTCCATACCTGCGTCTGCATCAGTGCGGTCTGCCGAAGAAAATGGCACTGGAGCTGTTCAAACCATTCATCTACGGCAAACTGGAGCTGCGTGGCCTCGCCACCACCATCAAAGCCGCTAAGAAAATGGTTGAGCGTGAAGAAGCTGTCGTTTGGGATATCCTGGACGAAGTTATCCGCGAACACCCGGTACTGCTGAACCGTGCACCAACACTGCACCGTCTGGGTATCCAGGCATTTGAACCGGTACTGATCGAAGGTAAAGCTATCCAGCTGCACCCGCTGGTTTGTGCGGCATATAACGCCGACTTCGATGGTGACCAGATGGCTGTTCACGTACCGCTGACGCTGGAAGCCCAGCTGGAAGCGCGTGCGCTGATGATGTCTACCAACAACATCCTGTCCCCAGCGAACGGTGAACCAATCATCGTTCCTTCTCAGGACGTTGTATTGGGTCTGTACTACATGACCCGTGACTGTGTTAACGCCAAAGGCGAAGGCATGGTGCTGACTGGCCCTAAAGAAGCTGAGCGTATTTATCGCGCTGGCCTGGCCTCTCTGCATGCGCGCGTTAAAGTGCGTATCACCGAATACGAAAAAGATGAAAACGGCGAATTCGTTGCGAAGACCAGCCTGAAAGACACGACCGTTGGCCGTGCCATTCTGTGGATGATCGTACCGAAAGGTCTGCCTTTCTCCATCGTCAACCAGGCGCTGGGCAAGAAAGCAATCTCCAAAATGCTGAACACCTGTTACCGCATTCTGGGCCTGAAGCCGACCGTTATCTTCGCTGACCAGACCATGTACACCGGCTTTGCTTACGCTGCGCGCTCAGGTGCGTCCGTAGGTATCGACGACATGGTTATCCCAGAGAAGAAACACGAGATCATCTCTGAAGCGGAAGCTGAAGTTGCTGAGATCCAGGAGCAGTTCCAGTCTGGTCTGGTAACCGCAGGCGAACGCTATAACAAAGTTATCGATATCTGGGCTGCGGCGAACGATCGTGTATCCAAAGCGATGATGGATAACCTGCAAACCGAAACCGTGATTAACCGTGACGGCGTAGAAGAGCAGCAGGTTTCCTTCAACAGCATCTACATGATGGCCGACTCCGGTGCGCGTGGTTCTGCAGCACAGATTCGTCAGCTGGCAGGTATGCGTGGTCTGATGGCGAAGCCAGATGGCTCCATTATCGAAACGCCAATCACCGCGAACTTCCGTGAAGGTCTGAACGTACTCCAGTACTTCATCTCCACGCACGGTGCGCGTAAAGGTCTGGCGGATACCGCACTGAAAACGGCGAACTCCGGTTATCTGACGCGTCGTCTGGTTGACGTTGCGCAGGATCTGGTTGTGACCGAAGACGATTGTGGCACCCTCGAAGGTATCACCATGACCCCGGTTATCGAGGGTGGTGATGTTAAAGAGCCACTGCGCGATCGCGTACTGGGTCGTGTCGCTGCGGAAGACATTCTGAAGCCGGGTACTGCAGACATTCTGGTTCCACGTAACACGCTGCTGCACGAACAGTGGTGTGACCTGCTGGAAGCGAACTCTGTTGACTCAGTGAAAGTCCGTTCTGTTGTATCTTGTGACACCGACTTTGGTGTATGTGCGCACTGCTATGGTCGTGACCTGGCGCGTGGCCACATCATCAACAAAGGTGAAGCAATCGGTGTTATCGCGGCACAGTCCATCGGTGAACCGGGTACACAGCTGACGATGCGTACGTTCCACATCGGTGGTGCGGCATCTCGTGCGGCTGCTGAATCCAGCATCCAGGTGAAAAACAAAGGTAGCATCAAGCTCAGCAACGCGAAGTCTGTTGTTAACTCCGCTGGCAAGCTGGTTGTGACCTCTCGTAACACCGAGCTGAAACTGATCGACGAATTCGGTCGTACCAAAGAGAGCTATAAAGTGCCTTACGGTGCTGTTATGGCGAAAGGTGATGGCGAGCAGGTTGCTGGCGGTGAAACCGTTGCAAACTGGGATCCACACACCATGCCGGTTATCACCGAAGTAAGTGGTTTCATCCGCTTCACTGACATGATCGACGGCCAGACCATTACTCGTCAGACCGACGAGCTGACCGGTCTGTCTTCTCTGGTGGTTCTGGATTCTGCTGAACGTACTACCGGTGGTAAAGATCTGCGTCCTGCACTGAAAATCGTTGATGCTCAGGGTAACGACGTTCTGATCCCTGGTACCGATATGCCTGCGCAGTACTTCCTGCCGGGTAAAGCGATCGTTCAGCTGGAAGATGGCATTCAGATTGGTGCGGGTGATGCTCTGGCGCGTATTCCTCAGGAATCCAGCGGTACCAAGGACATCACCGGTGGTCTGCCACGCGTTGCGGATCTGTTCGAAGCACGTCGTCCGAAAGAGCCGGCAATCCTGGCTGAAATCAGCGGTATCATTTCCTTCGGTAAAGAGACCAAAGGTAAACGCCGTCTGGTGATCACCCCGGTTGATGGTAGCGAGCCGTACGAAGAGATGATTCCTAAGTGGCGTCAGCTCAACGTGTTCGAAGGTGAACGTGTAGAACGTGGTGACGTGGTTTCCGACGGTCCAGAAGCGCCGCACGACATTCTGCGTCTTCGTGGCGTACACGCGGTAACGCGTTACATCACCAACGAAGTACAGGACGTTTACCGTCTGCAAGGCGTTAAGATTAACGATAAACACATCGAAGTTATCGTTCGTCAGATGCTGCGTAAAGCAACCATCGAAAACGCAGGCAGCTCTGAGTTCCTGGAAGGCGAACAGGTTGAATACTCACGCGTTAAGATCGCTAACCGCGATCTGGAAGCGAACGGCAAAATCGGTGCGACCTTCGCACGCGATCTGCTGGGTATCACCAAAGCGTCTCTGGCAACCGAGTCCTTCATCTCTGCAGCATCGTTCCAGGAAACGACTCGTGTCCTGACCGAAGCGGCTGTTGCGGGTAAACGTGATGAACTGCGTGGTCTGAAAGAGAACGTTATCGTGGGTCGTCTGATCCCGGCTGGTACCGGTTATGCGTACCATCAGGATCGTATGCGTCGTCGTGCAGCGGGCGAACTGCCAGCAGCACCGCAGGTGACTGCAGAAGATGCATCCGCGAGCCTGGCAGAACTGCTGAACGCAGGTCTGGGCGGTTCCGACAACGAGTAATCGTTGATTCAGCTAATAAAAAACCCGCTTCGGCGGGTTTTTTTATGGCGTTTTGTCGGTCAGCGTAGCACTACCGGGCTTTTATCAGTTAATCAGCGGCAGTCGACGATAAAGCTCAATCATATCGCCTGCCAGATCCTGGATGACCATCGCGTTCATCAGGTGATCCTGAGAGTGGACGGTGATCAGGTTAACCGGCAGCTTCCCGGTACCTTCATCAAGCCCAATGAGCTGCGTCTGGATCGTGTGCGCATGCTTCACATATTCGCGCGACTCTTCCATCGCCTTTTCGGCTTCCTCAAAGTCACCTTTGCGTGCCATCTGCAATGCCGTCAGGGCAGCACTGCGCGCTGCACCTGCGTTGACCAGCAGTTCCATGATTGTTGTTTCTAAATCTTCCACGGGTCACTCCAGTAGTTTGAGCGCTTTTTCCAGTACGACATCACCTTTCATCATGCCGTAATCCATCATGTC
The DNA here is from genome assembly GCF_014103115.1 of Enterobacter sp. RHBSTW-00901. NCBI lineage: Bacteria > Pseudomonadati > Pseudomonadota > Gammaproteobacteria > Enterobacterales > Enterobacteriaceae > Enterobacter > Enterobacter sp. RHBSTW-00901. The sequence goes on along the minus strand of NZ_JABXPB010000001.1, from coordinate 2,606,294 downwards.
GATGACTGCGACCTTTTTACCCAACGGGTCGGCTTGAGCCTGAAGTTTTGCCTGCTCGTATTTAACCTGTGGCCCCAGTAATACGATGTCGGCCGCCGCGATGTTGTCTTTAAACTCCGCGACCGGAACGGCTTTAATGGTGACTTCAACCCCTTTTTTCTGCGCGGCATCTTTCATACGTTGCACCAGCATGCTGGTTGACATTCCCGCTGCACAGCATAAAACGATGTTCTTCATAATCAGCCTCGATCTACATGTGTTTATTGATAATTATCTCGTGCAGACCGCTTCAACAACCGCTTTACCGCGATTGTGTGTCAGGCATCACAAAGAAATGGGTGATTTTCTGAAACCGGTTACAATTTTACAGCGAAGAGTCATATGGCCGGTAAAATGGGTACGCTGAAAGGTGGAGGATGAACTGCTGGACGTTCGGATAATGTCGTTTTTCGCGGCTGTTTCGCGGTATCGGTAAGCATTGCGTGATGTCAGAGGCAGGGCGAAACGAGGAAGAGGTTTTTCGCCCTGGCCAGCATCCGTTGCTGACGGAATAAGAATAAAAAAACCGGGTGATATATGACAATCCCCCGGTTCTGACATCACGAGCTGACTCGTAATCTTTCAGCGCGCTTGCATGGTGTTTCAACGCAATTGCGAGGCTCTTCCCAGCCAACTGTCCCAGTCTTTCCAGACAGGCTGTAACCCTTGCGCGGCCAGGGCTTCTGCTACCGCTTCCGGGCGTCGTCCGTCATGTGGGGTAAACTGTTCCAGCTCTGGATGATCGTCGGCATAGCCCCCAGGCTGCGTTTTGGAAAACGCGCTGACGTTGTTAATCGCCAGCGGGATCACGCGGTCACGAAACGCCGGTGATTCGCGCGTTGAGAGGGATAATTCGACCTCCGGGGCGAGCAGGCGAAACGCGCAGATGGTTTGCACCAACTGGCGTTCATCCATCAGCGAGGCCGGTTCAATCCCTCCCGTACATGGGCGTAAGCGGGGGAAAGAGACGGAGTAACGGCTTTGCCAGTAGTGTTGCTGTAGCCACAGCAGATGCTCTGCCACCATATAACAGTCCACCCGCCAGCTGTCAGACAGCCCGGTCAGCGCGCCAAGACCGATTTTGTCGATCCCGGCGCGTCCCAGCCTGTCCGGCGTCTCCAGCCGGAAGAAGAAATCCTGTTTCTTCCCCTTCAGGTGATGCCGGGCGTATGTCGCCTCATGGTAGGTTTCCTGATAAACCATCACACCGTCCAGCCCGAGGGTTTTGAGCTCCGCGTATTCATCCTGTGACAGAGGCTGCACTTCCATTTGTAACGATGCGAACTCCCGGCGAATGGCCGGAAGATGCTGACGGAAATAGTCCATCCCAACTTTGCCCTGATGTTCACCGGTGACCAGCAACAGATGCTCAAAACCCATTTCGCGGATGGCCGCACATTCGCGCGCAATTTCGCTCTCATCGAGCGTTTTACGCTTGATGTGGTTGCTCATGGAAAAACCACAGTAGGTACAGTCATTGGCGCACAGGTTAGAGAGATAGAGCGGCACGTAAAAGCTTACCGTATTGCCAAAACGCTGCCGGGTGAGCCGCTGGGCACGCTGTGCCATCGGTTCAAGGTATGCGCTGGCTGCCGGAGAAAGCAGTGCCATCATGTCCTCACGGGTCAGATGGCGGGCATTTAACGCGCGCTCTACATCAGCATGCGTTTTGCTGTTGATGCGCAGGGCAATGTCGTCCCAGTCAAGCTGCCGCCAGCGCTCGGTAAAGGTGGTCATGAGAGCGCCTCCAGAAAACCGGTCAGCGGGCTGGTGGCTTGCGCCTGAAAACTGCGCGAGCCGGGGCCAGACTGTCTTGCCAGAAGACCGGCCTCCACCGCCATGCGGAATGCGCGTGCCATCATGACCGGATCGTCAGCCACGGCAATCGCCGTATTCACCAGTACGGCATCGGCACCCATTTCCAGCGCCTGCGTTGCATGGCTTGGCACACCAATGCCTGCATCAACGACGACGGGCACGGTGGCTTGTTCAATGATGATCTCCAGCATTGCGCGGGTTTCCAGCCCCTGGTTGGAACCGATAGGTGCGCCCAGCGGCATGACGGCAGCACAGCCGACGTCTTCCAGACGCTTGCACAGCACCGGATCGGCTCCGCAGTAGGGCAGGACGGTAAACCCAAGTTGAACCAGTTTTTCAGCCGCTTTCAGGGTTTCGATAGGGTCGGGCAACAACCAGCGGGCATCCGGGTGAATTTCCAGCTTCAGCCAGTGTGTGCCGAGTGCTTCACGTGCCAGCTGGGCGGCAAATATTGCCTCCTCAGCCGTTTTCGCGCCGGAGGTGTTTGGCAAGAGCGTAACGCCCGCCTCCAGTAACGGTGCCAGAATGGCGTCACTGCGATGGCGCAGATCCACACGCTTCAGCGCCAGCGTGACCAGCTGGCTGCCGCTTTCACGGATGGCATCAACCATCAGCTGCGGAGAGGCGAATTTTCCGGTTCCGGTAAACAGATGTGAATCAAAGGTTTTATCGGCAATACGTAACATTTCATCCCCCTGCGATAACCTGAAACAGCAGGATTTGATCGCCTTCGCTCACCTGCTGATGTTCCCACTGCTCGCGCGGCAGGATCTGTTGATTGAGCGCCAGCGCCGTTCCCGGTTTAAGCTGACACAGCTTGTCGAGCAGCACGGAGACGGTCAGACCCTCATCGCACTTCATTGGCTCATCGTTAAACAGAATGCGCATCGTGGCCCCCACATACCGGACAGTGGCTGGCGCGATGGAGTGCCAGGTGCCGCCAGCCGCTGGAGCGGGCGTCAAACAGCCGCAGCGTATTGCGTTCCGTCTCCATGCCGCTGAGCAGCTTGATGGTTTCCAGCGCCTGCAAGGTGCCCATCATGCCCACCACGGGGCCAAGAATACCGGCCGTGCGGCAGTTGCGCTCGGGTTCGGCATCATCCGGCCACAGACAGCGATAGCACCCCTGTGTCCACGGTGGTGTCAGCACCATCATCTGCCCGCCGAATCCAACCGCGCTGGCAGTAACAAGCGGCGTGTTCTGCGCCACGCAGGCCGCATTGATGGCCTGACGCGTTGCCATATTGTCAGTACAGTCCAGCACCACGTCGGCAAGGGCGACTTCACGCCGCAGGTTTTCACCGCTAAGCCGCTCCTGTAACGCAATCAGTGTGATATCCGGGTTCAACTGGTTCAGCCGCTGCAGGGTGATACGCGCTTTGGGTTGGTTGATGTCCTCGGTGGTAAAGAGGATTTGCCGCTGCAGATTACTGATATGCACATCATCGTCATCGGCCAGCACCAGTGTGCCGACGCCTGCACCTGCCAGATAAAGTGCGGCAGGTGCGCCTAATCCACCGAGGCCGACAATCAGCACCCGGCTGGCGAGCAGCTTTTGCTGCCCGTCAATGGCGATATCCTCCAGCAGGATCTGGCGGCTGTAGCGCATAAAGTCGTGGTCATTCATCGCCTGCTCCTGCCAGCTGTAAAAGCTGGGCGGTGGCGGCCTGCCAGTCTGTTGCCTGAGTGATGGCGCTGACGACGGCAATACTGCCGACGCCCGTGTCCAGCACGGCAGGGGCGCGCTCAAGGCTAATCCCGCCGATAGCGACAGTCGGGTGATCCGCAAGGCGTTTTACGTGTGCTGCCAGCTGTGCCAATCCTTGTGGCGCGGAAGGCATCTGCTTGGTTTGTGTCGGGAAGACGTGCCCAAGCGCAATGTAGGAAGGACGAGCCGCCAGCGCGATGTCGATCTCCATATCGTCATGCGTTGATACGCCCAGACGCAGACCCGCTTCGCGGATCGCGTTGAGGTCAGTCGTCTCCAGATCTTCCTGACCCAGATGCACGCCATAAGCCTGGTGCTTAATTGCCAGACGCCAGTAATCGTTGATAAACAGGCGGGCGTCATATTGACGCCCCAGCACGATGGCTGCGGCTACATCAGTCTCCACCTCTTCATCGCGCTTATCTTTGATACGCAGCTGAATCGTGCGAACACCTGCCTCCAGCAGGCGTGCGATCCACTCCACGCTATCCACCACCGGGTAAAGTCCTAAGCGGAAGGGGACGGGCGGGAAATCGGGCTGGTACATTATGCTTCCTCTTTTTTGAGGTAGATTTCACCGCCTTTGGCGCGGAAGTTTTCCGACATGTCCGCCATGCCGACTTCAATCGCCTGCGTAGCAGCATAATCACGGACTTCCTGGCTGATCTTCATCGAGCAGAATTTTGGCCCGCACATGGAGCAGAAGTGCGCCACTTTACCGGACTCCTGCGGCAGGGTTTCGTCGTGATAGGCGCGGGCAGTGAACGGGTCGAGCGCCAGGTTGAACTGGTCTTCCCAGCGGAATTCAAAACGCGCCTTCGACATGGCATTGTCGCGGATTTGCGCACCCGGGTGACCTTTAGCCAGGTCAGCGGCGTGGGCAGCGATTTTGTAGGTGATCAGCCCCTGTTTCACGTCCTCTTTGTTGGGCAGACCCAGGTGCTCTTTTGGCGTCACGTAGCAGAGCATGGCGCAGCCGAACCAGCCGATCATTGCGGCACCAATCCCGGAGGTAAAGTGGTCGTAGCCCGGCGCGATATCGGTCGTCAGTGGCCCGAGGGTGTAGAACGGTGCTTCGTGGCAGTGCTCCAGCTCTTCGGTCATGTTGCGGCGGATCATCTGCATCGGCACATGCCCCGGGCCTTCAATCATCACCTGTACGTCATACTCCCAGGCGATTTTGGTCAGCTCGCCCAGCGTGTGCAGTTCGGCAAACTGTGCTTCATCGTTCGCATCACGAATGGAGCCCGGACGCAGACCATCGCCCAGAGAGAGTGAAACGTCATAGGCGGCACAGATTTCGCAGATTTCGCGGAAGTGTTCGTAGAGGAAATTTTCCTGATGGTGCGACAGGCACCACTTCGCCATGATTGAGCCGCCGCGAGAAACAATACCCGTCAGGCGTTTGGCGGTCATTGGCACGTAGCGCAGCAGTACGCCTGCGTGAATGGTGAAGTAGTCCACACCCTGTTCCGCCTGTTCCAGCAGGGTATCGCGGAAGGCTTCCCAGGTGAGGTTTTCCGCGATGCCATTGACCTTCTCCAGCGCCTGATAGACTGGAACCGTACCAATGGGTACCGGGCTGTTACGCAGGATCCACTCACGCGTTTCGTGGATATAACGCCCGGTGGAGAGATCCATAACGGTGTCCGCGCCCCAGCGTGTTGACCAGACCAGTTTTTCCACCTCTTCTTCAATGGAGGAGGTGACCGCAGAGTTACCGATGTTGGCGTTGACCTTCACCAGGAAGTTACGACCGATGATCATCGGTTCCGATTCCGGGTGGTTAATGTTGGCGGGAATAATCGCACGGCCAGCGGCCACTTCGTCACGCACAAATTCTGGCGTGATGTTTTCTGGCAGGCGAGCACCAAAGCCTTCGCCAGGATGCTGGTGGCGCAACACTTCGCTGCGGATGCGCTCGCGACCCATGTTTTCACGAATGGCGATGAACTCCATCTCCGGGGTGACGATACCCTGGCGCGCGTAGTGCAGCTGGGTCACGCATTTGCCCGCTTTGGCGCGTTTTGGCGTCAACAGGCCGGTAAAACGTAGCTCGTCCAGACCATCGTCAGCCAGGCGTTCTTGGGTGTAGTGAGAGCTACGGATGGTCAGTTCTTCACTGTCGTGACGGGCGTCAATCCACGGCTGGCGTAGCTTCGCCAGACCCTGCTGAACGTTAATAGCAACATCAGGGTCGCCGTACGGACCGGAGGTGTCGTACACCGGTACGGCTTCGTTGTCCTCAAACTGCGGGTTTTCTTTGCTCCCACCGATGAGGGTAGGACTGAGCTGAATTTCGCGCATTGGGACACGGATATCCGCCTGCGAGCCGGTGATGTAAATACGGTTCGAGTTCGGGAAAGCACTGCCTTCCAGGGTGTCGATAAAGTGTTGTGCTTGTGCGCGCTGCTCGCGGCGGGTCAGTTTAGTTGCAGACATAGCTCATTCCAAAAGTGAAGGACATGGCTTGTCAGACGACGGATGAAGCAAGAGGAGATCGCCCTGAGGCGATACAACAGCAGTTTGACTCTTGTTCCCTTCGCAGGTATTAGCCTGATCAGGTTCCGCGGATCCCGAATTAACGGTCTCAGCCCGGCTTTCGCTCTGGGCACTCCGACAAGAAAAATCCCCCTCCGAAGAGGGGTGAATGAATGTAAATTACTCGTTAACGACGAAGAACTCAAGCAGGTCGCGCGATGTTCTCTTCGTTGCTGGCCTTCAGATCGTTATCAAGCACAAGGGCGATAAGTTTGTCTTCCAGCGTGAAGCGCTCTTCCAGCGCCTCTCCGAGATCGGACAGCACCTTCTGGAACTCAAGATAGTTATCGTGATTGATAGCATTCCCGAGCGTGGAATCATAGTAATCCATAATCTGCTGGGTATTGGCTTCCAGCAGCGGATAGAGTTTGCTTGCCGCTAAAAATGGGCTGGTACCTTCCATTTCACGGATAATACGTTCATAAATATTGAAATGGCCGTCGGACAGGTAGTCGACCAGGCTCTGACAAAAATCGTCCAGCGCTTTTTCATTCAGCCGCATCCAGGATTCTTTGCCAGGCTTAATACCGACCAGATTGTAATAAACCACGAGTAGATGCTTGCGCACATGTAGCCAGCGATCCACCAGTTTGTTATTTCCTCTAACGCGCTCAGTCAGACTTTCTAGCTGGTTTAACATGTTCGACCCCACAAGGTTTAAAATTGAATCTGCTTACCCAAAATGTAACCACAATGCTAACAACATGTCAGTGAAGCAAAGGTAGTGCAATAGATATGGATCGTATTATTGAAAAATCAGATCTCGGTTGGTGGTTAGTCTGCCACGAACAAAAATTATGGCTGCCTGCCGGGGAAATACCCTACGGCGCGGCGGAAAAGTTCGATCTTGTGGGCTACTCCGCACTAATGATCGGCGAGTGGCAGGGCGATTCTGTGTGGTTGATCCAGCGGTCTCGTCGTCAGGAGATGGGATCCGTTCGTCAGGTGCTCGATCTTGAGGTCGGGTTATTCCAGCTGGCGGGGCGGGGTGTGCAACTGGCGGAGTTTTATCGCTCACACAAATACTGTGGCTACTGCGGCCATACCATGCATCCGAGCAAAACCGAGTGGGCGATGCTCTGCAGTCACTGCCGTGAACGCTACTACCCGCAGATTGCACCGTGCATTATCGTCGCAATTCGTCGTGATGACACCATCCTGCTGGCGCAACATACCCGACATCGCAACGGCGTGCATACCGTACTGGCCGGGTTCGTCGAAGTGGGTGAAACGCTGGAACAGGCAGTGGCGCGTGAAGTGATGGAGGAGAGTGGTATTAAGGTCAAAAATCTGCGTTACGTGACGTCACAACCGTGGCCGTTCCCGCAGTCGCTGATGACGGCGTTTATGGCGGAATACGACAGCGGTGAGATTGTTATCGACCAAAAAGAACTGCTGGAAGCGAACTGGTATCGTTACGATGATTTACCGCTGCTACCGCCACCGGGTACCGTGGCACGTCGGCTAATAGAAGATACCGTAGCAATGTGTCGGGCTGATGATGAGTGACATGATACACTGAGGCCATGACGCTTAAGGAACTGCAAAAATGACCGAACTGAAGAACGATCGTTATCTGCGTGCGCTGCTGCGCCAGCCCGTTGATGTCACCCCGGTGTGGATGATGCGCCAGGCGGGACGCTATCTGCCAGAGTACAAAGCCACGCGTGCGCAGGCCGGCGATTTTATGTCGCTGTGCAAAAATGCCGAGCTGGCCTGTGAGGTGACGCTTCAGCCGCTGCGCCGCTTCCCTCTGGATGCTGCCATTCTCTTTTCGGACATTCTGACCATTCCGGATGCAATGGGTCTGGGCCTGTACTTCGAAACGGGTGAAGGCCCACGTTTCACCTCCCCGATTAAGAGCAAAGCCGATGTTGATAAGCTGCCCGTTCCGGATCCCGAGCAGGAACTGGGCTATGTGATGAACGCGGTACGCACTATTCGCCGCGAGCTGAAGGGTGAAGTGCCGCTGATTGGCTTCTCCGGCAGCCCGTGGACGCTGGCAACCTATATGGTTGAAGGCGGTAGCAGTAAAGCCTTTACCGTGATTAAAAAGATGATGTATGCCGAGCCTTCGGCTCTGCATGCGCTGCTCGATAAGCTGGCGAAAAGCGTCACCCTTTATCTCAACGCGCAGATTAAAGCGGGTGCGCAATCGGTGATGATTTTTGACACCTGGGGCGGCGTGCTGACCGGGCGTGATTATCAGCAGTTCTCGCTCTACTACATGCATAAAATTGTCGATGGCCTGTTGCGTGAAAACGAAGGCCGACGCGTACCTGTCACACTGTTCACCAAAGGTGGCGGCCAGTGGCTGGAAGCAATGGCCGCAACCGGCTGCGATGCACTGGGACTCGACTGGAGCACCGATATTGCCGATGCGCGTCGTCGTGTAGGTGACAAAGTGGCGCTGCAGGGCAATATGGATCCGTCCATGCTTTATGCACCGCCCGCCCGTATTGAAGAAGAGGTGGCCACTATTCTGGCGGGCTTTGGTCAGGGTGAAGGTCACGTGTTCAACCTTGGTCACGGCATTCATCAGGATGTGCCGCCAGAGCATGCTGGCGCGTTTGTGGAGGCGGTACACCGGCTTTCTGCGCAATACCACCAGTAAGGAGTGGTTATGGATCTCGCGTCATTACGCGCTCAACAGGTAGAACTGGCTTCATCAGTTTGCCGCGAGGATCGTCTGGATAAGGATCCCCCGCAGTATATTGGCGGTGCCGATGTGGGGTTTGAGCAGGGTGGAGAAGTGACGCGAGCGGCGATGGTGCTGCTGAAGTATCCCTCGCTTGAGCTGGTGGAGTACCAGGTGGCGCGTATCGCCACCACCATGCCCTACATTCCTGGCTTTCTCTCCTTTCGCGAATATCCTGCGCTGCTTGCCGCGTGGGAACAACTCTCGCAAAAGCCCGACCTGCTGTTTGTCGATGGGCACGGTATCTCCCACCCGCGCCGTTTAGGTGTTGCCAGCCATTTCGGTCTGCTGGCGGGTGTGCCCACGATTGGCGTGGCGAAGAAACGCCTGTGTGGCGCGTTTGAGCCGCTTTCCGCCGAACCTGGTGCTCTGGCAGCGCTCACGGATAAAGGCGAACAGCTGGCGTGGGTCTGGCGCAGCAAAGCACGCTGTAATCCGTTATTTATTTCCACCGGTCACCGGGTGAGTATGGATAGCGCTCTGGCATGGGTACAGCGCTGTACAAAAGGCTACCGGTTACCGGAGCCGACGCGCTGGGCTGATGCTGTTGCCTCCTCGCGTCCGGCATTTGTTCGTTGGCAGGAAATTCAGTCATGATTCAGGTAAACTGCCGCTAATTTTCGATTCGAGACATCATCATGTTACAAAACCCGATTCATCTGCGCCTTGAGAAGCTGGAAAGCTGGCAACACGTCACCTTTATGGCTTGCCTGTGCGAGCGCATGTATCCCAACTATGCCGCGTTCTGCAAGCAGACGGGCTTTGGTGATGGCCATATCTATCGTCGTATTCTGGATCTGATCTGGGAAACGCTAACGGTGAAAGATGCGAAGGTGAACTTCGACTCTCAGCTTGAAAAGCTGGAAGAAGCTATCCCTGCGGCTGATGATTTCGACCTGTATGGTGTTTATCCGGCAATAGATGCCTGCGTGGCGTTAAGCGAGCTGATCCACTCCCGTCTGAGTGGTGAAACCCTGGAACATGCCATTGAAGTCAGTAAGGCATCTATTACTAGCGTAGCGATGCTGGAAATGACTCAGGAAGGCCGCGAGATGACGGAGGAAGAGCTGCGCGCTAACCCGGCGGTAGAACAGGAATGGGACATCCAGTGGGAAATTTTCCGCCTGCTGGCAGAGTGTGAAGAACGCGATATTGAGCTGATAAAAGGGCTACGCGCGGACTTACGTGAGGCCGGCGAAAGTAATATTGGTATAATTTTTAACCAATGAGACAACAAAACGTGATTTAACGCCTGTTTTGTCGCTCCTCGACTCTTCCCTTTCGCCCCCCGTCTGGTCTACATTTGGGGGGCGAAAAAAAGTGGCTATCGGTGCGTGTATGCAGGAGAGTGCTTTTTTGGCATTTTCGTCGCACTCGATGCTTAGCAAGCGATAAACACATTGAAAGGATAACTTATGAACAAGACTCAACTGATTGATGTAATTGCGGACAAGGCTGATCTGTCTAAAGTGCAGGCTAAAGCTGCTCTGGAATCTACCCTGGCTGCTATTACTGAGTCTCTGAAAGAAGGCGATGCTGTACAACTGGTTGGTTTCGGTACCTTCAAAGTGAACCACCGCGCTGAGCGTACTGGCCGCAACCCGCAGACCGGTAAAGAAATCAAAATCGCCGCTGCTAACGTTCCGGCATTTGTTTCTGGTAAAGCACTGAAAGACGCTGTTAAGTAAGACGCGTGGCAGTGAACAGTTTTAACGAAGGGGCGGGAACGCCCCTTTTGTCTTTCTGGCGTGGAACGCTCGCGCTGGCAGGCATGCTGTTGCTGTCAGCCTGTAGCCACGACTCCTCCCTCCCACCGTTTACCGCCAGCGGTTACGTTGACAACCACGGGGCGGTCAGGATCTGGCGCAAAGATTCCGGCGGTGAAGTTCATCTGCTTTCCGCTTTCAGTCCGTGGCATAACGGCAATACGTCGACCGCAGAGTACCGCTGGCAGGGGGATGACCTGTCACTGATTGAGCTGAATGTCTACGGCAAGACCCCTGAGCACGTAAAAGTGCGTTTTGATGACCACGGTGAACTGAGTTTTATGCAGCGTGAAGTCAGCGGTCAAAAACAGCAACTCTCCAGCGATCAAATCGCCCTCTACCGTTACCGTGCTGAACAAATCCGTCAGACCAGCGATGCGCTGCGTCAGGGACGCGTTGTGTTGCAGCAGGGGCGCTGGCATGCCGATGGTACAGTAACCACCTGCGAAGGGCAGACGATGAAGCCTGAGTTCGAATCCTGGGCAACCGCGCACATCCAGCGTCGTCAGAGTCATTCATCAATGGAAGTGAGTTTGGCGTGGCTTGAAGCGCCGGAAGGTTCGCAGCTGTTGCTGGTGGCGAATGAAGACTTCTGCACCTGGCAGCCGAAAGAAAAAAGTTTTTGACGTAATACCCCTCTCCCGCACGGGGAGAGGGGTAGCGTGGGGGGGAAGCTGACCGCTCCCTTACTCGCCTTGCTCACGCGCAATCGCGCGATAGCCAATGTCCTGGCGGCTAAAGCTGCCGTTCCAGTGAATATCTGCCATCAGCGCATAGGCACGCTTCTGTGCTTCTGCAACGGTATGACCCAGCGCGGTAGCACACAGTACGCGGCCACCGTTAGTCAGTACGCGATCGTCGTCAGACAGCGTAGTGCCCGCATGGAACACCTTCGCACCTTCAGCTTCTTCCAGTGGTAAACCGTGGATCTCATCGCCGGTGTTGTAGTTACCCGGATAACCACCCGCAGCAATCACCACGCCCAGAGAAGCACGTTCGTCCCACTCGGAGGTTCTCTCGTCCAGCTTGCCTTCGCAGGCTGCCAGGCAGAGATCCACCAGATCGGATTTCATGCGCAGCATAATGGGTTGTGTTTCCGGATCGCCAAAGCGGCAGTTGAATTCGATCACCTTCGGGTTGCCCTGCTTGTCGATCATCAGACCTGCATAAAGGAAACCGGTGTAGGTATTACCTTCCGCCGCCATGCCTTTTACAGTAGGCCAGATGATGCGATCCATCGTGCGCTGATGCACTTCATCAGTGACCACCGGAGCAGGAGAGTATGCGCCCATACCACCGGTATTCGGGCCGGTGTCTGCATTGCCAACGCGCTTATGATCCTGGCTGGTGGCCATCGGCAGAACGTGTTCGCCATCGACCATCACGATAAAGCTCGCCTCTTCGCCGTCGAGGAACTCTTCAATCACGATGCGGTGGCCTGCATCACCAAAGGCGTTGCCTGCCAGCATATCCTGAACCGCAGCTTCCGCTTCTTCGAGGGTCATCGCGACGATAACGCCTTTACCGGCAGCCAGGCCGTCGGCCTTGATGACAATCGGGGCACCTTTTTCACGTAAGTAAGCGAGGGCAGGCTCCACTTCGGTGAAGTTCTGATATTCCGCTGTCGGGATGTTGTGGCGCGCGAGGAAATCCTTGGTAAAGGCTTTAGAGCCTTCCAGCTGCGCGGCACCTTCCGTCGGGCCGAAGATTTTCAGGCCTGCAGCGCGGAACGCATCCACAACTCCAATTACCAGCGGAGCTTCCGGGCCGACGATGGTCAGATCGACTTTTTCGTTCTGGGCAAAGCTCAGCAGCGCCGGGATGTCGGTCACGCCGATGGCAACGTTCTGCAGAGCGGGTTCCAGCGCAGTGCCGGCGTTACCTGGTGCCACAAATACAGTTTTCACCAGCGGTGACTGTGCCGCCTTCCACGCCAGGGCGTGCTCGCGCCCGCCGTTACCAATCACTAATACTTTCATTTTCTGCTCCGTGGATTAATGGCGGAAGTGGCGCATGTCGGTGAAGATCATCGCAATGCCGTGTTCGTCGGCGGCGGCAATCACTTCGTCATCGCGGATAGAACCGCCAGGCTGGATCACACAGGTGATGCCTACAGCCGCAGCTGCGTCGATACCATCACGGAACGGGAAGAAGGCGTCAGAGGCCATTGCGGAACCTTTCACTTCCAGGCCTTCGTCACCGGCTTTAATACCCGCGATTTTTGCAGAGTAGACGCGGCTCATCTGGCCTGCGCCTATCCCGATGGTCATATTCTCTTTCGCGTAGACAATGGCGTTGGATTTGACGAACTTCGCCACTTTCCAGCAGAACAGCGCATCACGCAGCTCTTGTTCGGTCGGCTGACGTTTGGTCACCACGCGCAGGTCGGCTCCAGACACCATACCCAGATCGCGATCCTGAACCAGCAGACCGCCGTTTACGCGTTTGAAATCCAGACCTGAAACACGCTCCGCCCACTGACCACAAACCAGCACGCGCACGTTCTGTTTAGCGGCCGTGATTTTCAGGGCTTCTTCTGATGCGGATGGCGCGATGATCACTTCAACAAACTGGCGAGAAATAATGGCCTGCGCGGTTTCGGCATCCAGCTCGCGGTTGAAGGCGATAATGCCGCCGAACGCAGAGGTTGGGTCGGTTTTGTACGCGCGATCGTAGGCATCCAGAATTGAGGTGCTTACCGCTACGCCGCAAGGGTTCGCGTGCTTCACGATAACGCAGGCTGGCTCGCTGAACTCTTTCACGCACTCGAGTGCGGCGTCGGTATCAGCAATGTTGTTATAGGAGAGCGCCTTGCCCTGAACTTGCTGAGCAGTGGCAACAGAGGCTTCTTTTACCTCTTCTTCTATATAGAAGGCAGCCTGCTGATGGCTGTTCTCGCCGTAACGCATATCCTGCTTCTTAATGAAGTTCAGGTTCAGGGTACGTGGGAAGCGGCCAGAGGGTTCGTTGCTTTCGCCATGGTAAGCCGGGACCAGGCTACCGAAGTAGTTAGCGATCATGCTGTCGTAGGCGGCGGTGTGCTCAAATGCTTTAATGGCGAGGTCGAAACGGGTATCCAGAGTCAGGGACCCTTCGTTAGCATCCATCTCGTTAATAATGGTGTTGTAGTCGCTGCTCTTCACCACAATAGCCACATCTTTATGGTTCTTGGCTGCGGAGCGAACCATCGTTGGGCCGCCGATATCGATATTCTCAACGGCATCTTCCAGAGAGCAGCCTTTGCGGGCAACGGTCTGAGCGAACGGGTACAGGTTAACGACGACCATGTCGATTGGCGCGATATTGTGTTTTTCCATAATACCGTCGTCCTGACCGCGACGGCCAAGAATACCGCCATGCACTTTCGGGTGCAGAGTCTTGACGCGTCCATCCATCATTTCCGGGAAACCGGTGTAATCGGACACTTCGGTTACCGGCAGACCTTTATCTGCTAACAGGCGAGCGGTACCACCTGTAGAAAGCAGCTCCACACCACGTGCAGAAAGTGCCTGAGCGAATTCGACGATACCGGCTTTATCAGAAACACTGAGCAGAGCACGGCGGACTGGACGACGTTGTTGCATGGTAAATCCCCTGGATTTCACGATTACAGAGAGCGTTAGATGAATTTTCCATCGGAAAACTCATCTAACACACCTGACAGGGCATCCTTGTTCAGCGCGGGCATTTTAACGAAAACGTTTGCGCAACGCTCGCACATTTTCACTTTTTCGTATCATTGTGGATAAGTCTGTGTGTAAAAGGGTATAAGGCGGGGTTTTGCTGGGGAATGCAGCAGTCAGTCATTTTTCTGTCATTTAGCAGTTGCAGCGGCACGAGAACTCCCTATAATGCGCCTCCATCGACACGGCGGATGTGAATCACTTCACAAACAACCCGGTCGGTTGAAGAGAAAAATTCTGAAATAACGGGTTGACTCTGAAAGAGGAAAGCGTAATATACGCCACCTCGCAACGGTGAGCTGAAAGCCGCGTTGCAACTGCTCTTTAACAATTTATCAGACAATCTGTGTGGGCACTCAAAGTGACATGGATTCTTAACGTCCTCGGACGATAAATGAATACCAAGTCTCAACGAGTGAACACGTAATTCATTACGAAGTTTAATTCATTGAGCATCAAACTTTTAAATTGAAGAGTTTGATCATGGCTCAGATTGAACGCTGGCGGCAGGCCTAACACATGCAAGTCGGGCGGTAACACGGGGAGCTTGCTCCCGGGTGACGAGCGGCGGACGGGTGAGTAATGTCTGGGAAACTGCCTGATGGAGGGGGATAACTACTGGAAACGGTAGCTAATACCGCATAACGTCGCAAGACCAAAGAGGGGGACCTTCGGGCCTCTTGCCATCAGATGTGCCCAGATGGGATTAGCTAGTAGGTGGGGTAACGGCTCACCTAGGCGACGATCCCTAGCTGGTCTGAGAGGATGACCAGCCACACTGGAACTGAGACACGGTCCAGACTCCTACGGGAGGCAGCAGTGGGGAATATTGCACAATGGGCGCAAGCCTGATGCAGCCATGCCGCGTGTATGAAGAAGGCCTTCGGGTTGTAAAGTACTTTCAGCGGGGAGGAAGGTGTTGTGGTTAATAACCACAGCAATTGACGTTACCCGCAGAAGAAGCACCGGCTAACTCCGTGCCAGCAGCCGCGGTAATACGGAGGGTGCAAGCGTTAATCGGAATTACTGGGCGTAAAGCGCACGCAGGCGGTCTGTCAAGTCGGATGTGAAATCCCCGGGCTCAACCTGGGAACTGCATTCGAAACTGGCAGGCTAGAGTCTTGTAGAGGGGGGTAGAATTCCAGGTGTAGCGGTGAAATGCGTAGAGATCTGGAGGAATACCGGTGGCGAAGGCGGCCCCCTGGACAAAGACTGACGCTCAGGTGCGAAAGCGTGGGGAGCAAACAGGATTAGATACCCTGGTAGTCCACGCCGTAAACGATGTCGACTTGGAGGTTGTGCCCTTGAGGCGTGGCTTCCGGAGCTAACGCGTTAAGTCGACCGCCTGGGGAGTACGGCCGCAAGGTTAAAACTCAAATGAATTGACGGGGGCCCGCACAAGCGGTGGAGCATGTGGTTTAATTCGATGCAACGCGAAGAACCTTACCTACTCTTGACATCCAGAGAACTTAGCAGAGATGCTTTGGTGCCTTCGGGAACTCTGAGACAGGTGCTGCATGGCTGTCGTCAGCTCGTGTTGTGAAATGTTGGGTTAAGTCCCGCAACGAGCGCAACCCTTATCCTTTGTTGCCAGCGGTCCGGCCGGGAACTCAAAGGAGACTGCCAGTGATAAACTGGAGGAAGGTGGGGATGACGTCAAGTCATCATGGCCCTTACGAGTAGGGCTACACACGTGCTACAATGGCGCATACAAAGAGAAGCGACCTCGCGAGAGCAAGCGGACCTCATAAAGTGCGTCGTAGTCCGGATTGGAGTCTGCAACTCGACTCCATGAAGTCGGAATCGCTAGTAATCGTAGATCAGAATGCTACGGTGAATACGTTCCCGGGCCTTGTACACACCGCCCGTCACACCATGGGAGTGGGTTGCAAAAGAAGTAGGTAGCTTAACCTTCGGGAGGGCGCTTACCACTTTGTGATTCATGACTGGGGTGAAGTCGTAACAAGGTAACCGTAGGGGAACCTGCGGTTGGATCACCTCCTTACCTTAAAGAACCTGCCTTTGCAGTGCTCACACAGATTGTCTGATGAAAAGTAAATAGCAAGGCGTCTTGCGATTGAGACTTCAGTGTCCCCTTCGTCTAGAGGCCCAGGACACCGCCCTTTCACGGCGGTAACAGGGGTTCGAATCCCCTAGGGGACGCCACTTGCTGGTTTGTGAGTGAAAGTCGCCGACCACCGTATCTCAAAACAGACTCACGAGTCTTGTTTGAGATATTTGCTCTTTAAAAATCTGGATCAAGCTGAAAATTGAAACGACACATCTTAAATGGTGTGTTCGAGTCTCTCAAATTTTCGCAAGTCGGTGATGAATCGAAAGAAACATCTTCGGGTTGTGAGGTTAAGCGACTAAGCGTACACGGTGGATGCCCTGGCAGTCAGAGGCGATGAAGGACGTGCTAATCTGCGAAAAGCGCCGGCGAGGTGATATGAACCTTTGACCCGGCGATGTCCGAATGGGGAAACCCAGTGTGATTCGTCACACTATCGTTAACTGAATACATAGGTTAACGAGGCGAACCGGGGGAACTGAAACATCTAAGTACCCCGAGGAAAAGAAATCAACCGAGATTCCCCCAGTAGCGGCGAGCGAACGGGGAGCAGCCCAGAGTCTGAATCAGCTTGTGTGTTAGTGGAACGGTCTGGAAAGTCCGGCGATACAGGGTGACAGCCCCGTACACGAAAATGCACAGGTTGTGAACTCGAAGAGTAGGGCGGGACACGTGGTATCCTGTCTGAATATGGGGGGACCATCCTCCAAGGCTAAATACTCCTGACTGACCGATAGTGAACCAGTACCGTGAGGGAAAGGCGAAAAGAACCCCGGCGAGGGGAGTGAAAAAGAACCTGAAACCGTGTACGTACAAGCAGTGGGAGCACCTTCGTGGTGTGACTGCGTACCTTTTGTATAATGGGTCAGCGACTTATATTCTGTAGCAAGGTTAACCGTATAGGGGAGCCGAAGGGAAACCGAGTCTTAACTGGGCGTTAAGTTGCAGGGTATAGACCCGAAACCCGGTGATCTAGCCATGGGCAGGTTGAAGGTTGGGTAACACTAACTGGAGGACCGAACCGACTAATGTTGAAAAATTAGCGGATGACTTGTGGCTGGGGGTGAAAGGCCAATCAAACCGGGAGATAGCTGGTTCTCCCCGAAAGCTATTTAGGTAGCGCCTCGTGAACTCATCTTCGGGGGTAGAGCACTGTTTCGGCTAGGGGGCCATCCCGGCTTACCAACCCGATGCAAACTACGAATACCGAAGAATGTTATCACGGGAGACACACGGCGGGTGCTAACGTCCGTCGTGAAGAGGGAAACAACCCAGACCGCCAGCTAAGGTCCCAAAGTCATGGTTAAGTGGGAAACGATGTGGGAAGGCACAGACAGCCAGGATGTTGGCTTAGAAGCAGCCATCATTTAAAGAAAGCGTAATAGCTCACTGGTCGAGTCGGCCTGCGCGGAAGATGTAACGGGGCTAAACCATGCACCGAAGCTGCGGCAGCGACGCTTATGCGTTGTTGGGTAGGGGAGCGTTCTGTAAGCCGTTGAAGGTGTGCTGTGAGGCATGCTGGAGGTATCAGAAGTGCGAATGCTGACATAAGTAACGATAAAGCGGGTGAAAAGCCCGCTCGCCGGAAGACCAAGGGTTCCTGTCCAACGTTAATCGGGGCAGGGTGAGTCGACCCCTAAGGCGAGGCCGAAAGGCGTAGTCGATGGGAAACAGGTTAATATTCCTGTACTTGGTGTTACTGCGAAGGGGGGACGGAGAAGGCTATGTTAGCCGGGCGACGGTTGTCCCGGTTTAAGCATGTAGGCGGAACGATTAGGTAAATCCGGTCGTTTTTTAACGCTGAGGTGTGATGACGAGGCACTACGGTGCTGAAGTAACAAATGCCCTGCTTCCAGGAAAAGCCTCTAAGCATCAGGTAACATCAAATCGTACCCCAAACCGACACAGGTGGTCAGGTAGAGAATACCAAGGCGCTTGAGAGAACTCGGGTGAAGGAACTAGGCAAAATGGTGCCGTAACTTCGGGAGAAGGCACGCTGATATGTAGGTGAAGCCCCTGCGGGTGGAGCTGAAATCAGTCGAAGATACCAGCTGGCTGCAACTGTTTATTAAAAACACAGCACTGTGCAAACACGAAAGTGGACGTATACGGTGTGACGCCTGCCCGGTGCCGGAAGGTTAATTGATGGGGTTAGCGGCAACGCGAAGCTCTTGATCGAAGCCCCGGTAAACGGCGGCCGTAACTATAACGGTCCTAAGGTAGCGAAATTCCTTGTCGGGTAAGTTCCGACCTGCACGAATGGCGTAATGATGGCCAGGCTGTCTCCACCCGAGACTCAGTGAAATTGAACTCGCTGTGAAGATGCAGTGTACCCGCGGCAAGACGGAAAGACCCCGTGAACCTTTACTATAGCTTGACACTGAACACTGGTCCTTGATGTGTAGGATAGGTGGGAGGCTTTGAAGCGTGGACGCCAGTCTGCGTGGAGCCGACCTTGAAATACCACCCTTTAATGGCTGGTGTTCTAACGTAGACCCGTAATCCGGGTTGCGGACAGTGTCTGGTGGGTAGTTTGACTGGGGCGGTCTCCTCCCAAAGAGTAACGGAGGAGCACGAAGGTTAGCTAATCCTGGTCGGACATCAGGAGGTTAGTGCAATGGCATAAGCTAGCTTGACTGCGAGAGTGACGGCTCGAGCAGGTGCGAAAGCAGGTCATAGTGATCCGGTGGTTCTGAATGGAAGGGCCATCGCTCAACGGATAAAAGGTACTCCGGGGATAACAGGCTGATACCGCCCAAGAGTTCATATCGACGGCGGTGTTTGGCACCTCGATGTCGGCTCATCACATCCTGGGGCTGAAGTAGGTCCCAAGGGTATGGCTGTTCGCCATTTAAAGTGGTACGCGAGCTGGGTTTAGAACGTCGTGAGACAGTTCGGTCCCTATCTGCCGTGGGCGCTGGAGAATTGAGGGGGGCTGCTCCTAGTACGAGAGGACCGGAGTGGACGCATCACTGGTGTTCGGGTTGTCATGCCAATGGCATTGCCCGGTAGCTAAATGCGGAAGAGATAAGTGCTGAAAGCATCTAAGCACGAAACTTGCCCCGAGATGAGTTCTCCCTGAGACTTTAAGTCTCCTGAAGGAACGTTGAAGACGACGACGTTGATAGGTCGGGTGTGTAAGCGTAGCGATACGTTGAGCTAACCGATACTAATGAACCGTGAGGCTTAACCTTACAACGCCGAAGCTGTTTCGGCGAAGAGACAGAATATTTTCAGCTTTGATACAGATTTAACAGAATTTGCCTGGCGGCTTTAGCGCGGTGGTCCCACCTGACCCCATGCCGAACTCAGAAGTGAAACGCCGTAGCGCCGATGGTAGTGTGGGGTCTCCCCATGTGAGAGTAGGGAACTGCCAGGCATCAATTAAGAAGAACCCCGTACCGGAAGGTGCGGGGTTTTTTGCTTTGCGTGTTTTAAAATGCCCGATGGCGGTTGCACCTGACCCAGGCTACAGAATACCCCCACAAACTAATCACCCCAACTTCCTGCTTATACGGTAAACTAACTGCGTTTTTGCATCAGGATAGCGTCTATGAACCACTCCCTTAAGCCCTGGAATACCTTTGGTATTCAACGGAATGCTAATCAAATTGTACGTGCCGATACTGCTCAGCAACTGCTGAATGCATGGCAAAGCGCAACAGAAAACGACGAACCCGTACTGATTCTGGGCGAAGGAAGTAATGTCCTGTTTCTTGATGATTTTGCGGGGACGGTGATCGTTAACCGCATCATGGGAATTGATGTTGAAGAGAGTGCCGATAGTTGGCATCTGCGCGTGGGTGCCGGAGAAAACTGGCACAATCTGGTGCAATATACCCTCGAAAAAGGAATGCCGGGCCTGGAAAACCTTGCCCTCATTCCGGGCTGCGCTGGATCATCACCTATTCAAAATATCGGTGCTTATGGCATCGAACTAAAACACGTCTGTGAATATGTCGACTGTATTGAGCTGGCGACCGGAACAGCTCTGCGCTTAACGGCAGAACAGTGTCGTTTCGGCTACCGTGACAGTATTTTCAAACATGAGTATCAGGATCGCTACGTGATTGTGGCCGTGGGTTTATGTCTGTCAAAAAGCTGGAAACCTGTTCTGACCTACGGCGATTTAACGCGCTTTGATCCGACAACAGTTACTGCCCGTGAGGTTTTTGACTCGGTTTGCCATATGCGAATGACTAAACTTCCTGATCCGAAAGTGAACGGAAATGCAGGAAGTTTCTTCAAAAACCCGGTGATCAGCAGCGAAAATGCGGAAAAACTTCTCGCAGGTTGGCCAACAGCACCTCATTACCCTCAGGCCGATGGCAGCGTGAAGCTGGCCGCAGGCTGGCTTATCGATCAATGCCAGTTAAAAGGTACCTCAGTAGGTGGTGCAGCCGTTCATCGTCAGCAGGCACTGGTGCTGATTAACCAAAGCAATGCAACCAGCGATGATGTGGTACAGCTGGCACATCACGTGCGTCAGCGCGTGGGCGAAAAATTTAACGTATGGCTGGAGCCAGAAGTCCGCTTTATTGGCCGTACGGGTGAAGTTAATGCCGTGGAGACCATCGCGTGAAGGACAATACCATCCCCTTAACCCTGATCGGTATCCTGGCTGATGGTGAGTTTCACTCTGGTGAACAGCTGGGTGAGCAACTGGGCATGAGCCGTGCCGCCATCAATAAGCATATTCATACTCTCCGCGACTGGGGGGTTGATGTATTCACGGTTCCCGGAAAAGGCTACAGCCTGCCGGAGCCGATTCAGTTACTGAACGAAGAGGTGATCCGCCGTCAGGTAGGAGGAAACGTTGCCGTACTGCCAGTGATTGACTCGACGAACCAGTATCTTCTGGATCGACTGAGTGATCTGGTGTCGGGCGATGCCTGCGTTGCCGAGTATCAACAGGCCGGGCGTGGTCGTCGTGGCCGCAAGTGGTTCTCGCCGTTTGGTGCCAACCTCTATCTTTCCATGTTCTGGCGTCTTGAGCAGGGGCCAGCTGCCGCCATTGGCCTGAGCCTGGTGATCGGCATTGTGATGGCGGAAGTCCTGCATGACCTGGGGGCTGATAACGTACGCGTGAAATGGCCAAACGATCTGTATCTGAACGACCGTAAGCTTGCCGGTATTCTCGTCGAACTGACAGGAAAAACAGGCGATGCTGCGCAGATCGTAATTGGTGCTGGCCTTAATATGGTTATGCGTAATGTACAGAACGACGTCGTGAATCTGGCCTGGACTAACCTGCAGGAAGCGGGGATCACCATCGATCGTAATACCCTTGCCGTGCGTATGATTAAAGAACTACGCAGCTCTCTGTCTCTCTTTGAACAGGAAGGGCTGGCACCGTTCCTGTCGCGTTGGGAAAGGCTGGACAACTTTATCAACCGGCCGGTGAAATTACTGATTGGTGATAAAGAAATCTACGGTACCTCCCGTGGCATTGATGCACAGGGTGCATTGCTCCTGGAGCAGGATGGCGTGATCAAGCCGTGGGTAGGTGGTGAAATTTCACTGCGAAGTGCTGAATAACCGGATTGAGTTAATTATGCGAAAACCCATATGTGCCACGCTGGCTGTGATGATGAGTTTGCTGTTCTCTCCTCTCTCTCAGGCGGGTCAGGCCTGGGAAAGTTATAAAACACGCTTTTTCAAACCGGAAGGCCGGATTGTCGATACCGGCAATGGTGACGTTTCGCATACGGAAGGTCAGGGGTTCGCCATGCTGATGGCGGTGGCAAACAACGATAAAGCCACGTTCGATAAGCTCTGGCAGTGGACTGATAGCACGCTGAAGAACAAAGAGAACGGTCTGTTTTACTGGCGTTATAACCCCGGAGAGTCGAACCCGGTTGCCGACAAAAACAACGCTTCTGACGGCGATGTGTTGATTGCATGGGCGCTGTTAAAAGCGGATACACGCTGGCATGACAAGCGCTACAGTACTGCATCGGATGCCATCACGAAATCGTTGATTGCTCACAATATGATCCGCTATGCGGGTTACCGTGTGATGCTACCCGGTGTGCAGGGATTTAACCTGGACAGCGAAGTGGTGCTTAACCCTTCCTATTTCGTGTTCCCGGCCTGGCAGGCATTTGCAGACCGTAGCCATCAGAAGGTCTGGCGCGAATTGATTCGGGATGGGCAACGGCTGCTGGGGAAAATGGGTTCGGGTAAAGCTAACCTGCCGACCGACTGGGTCTCTCTGGAAGCGGGTGGCAAGCTGGAACCCGCCAAAACCTGGCCACCGCGCATGAGCTACGATGCCATTAGAATCCCGCTGTATGTCGCCTGGTCGGATAAACACAGTCAGCTGTTAACCCCATGGCGTACCTGGTTTAATCAATTTTCCCGGGAGCAAACCCCGGCATGGGTCAATGTCACAACGAATGAGTATGCCCCTTACATGATGGAAGGGGGGCTGCTGGCAGTACGTGATTTAACGATGGGGCAGTCATCCGGAGAACCCGAAATCACCGCCAAAGATGACTATTACTCCGCGAGTCTTAAGATGCTTGTCTGGCTCGCAGAGCAATAATACTGGCACCCGTTATACCCTCTCCCCTATGGGAGAGGGTAAGTGAGTTACTGCGGATACGGTACCCAGTCTCCACCATTCAGACGAACATACGGTTTGTTCTGGTACTGAATCACCACTGCGTTGGCGTTCTCTGAAACCTCTGCGGTTTCCGGCAGGCCACTGGTGAGCTGATTCCAGTTCACGTTATCTTCCACAAACAACTTACCGTCTACCGCTCGGGCAACCAGCTCTGAAATCGCCAGGTAGCTACCTGGTTTAGTGATCTCAATTGGCGCGCCCTGATGCGGAGCCTTCATGCCAAAGAATTTAACCCCGGCAGGTACGTTGGTGATGGACGGGCTTGGGATGTCACGCAGGCCAGAAACCTGCATTCTGTCACCTTTCAGCGCGCCACCGTGTTCCGGCACCACAATCACCATCACTTTACGGCCTGATTTTTCCAGCTCAGTGAAGAATGCATCCAGCTCATCAAAGAACTTCTGCGCACGAATCTTGTAATCGGCCGTTTTGCTCACGCCAGGATAATGGTTACCGTCGTGAAGTAGCAGAGTGTTATAGAACGTCGCGCTGCGCGGATTGCTGTCTTTTTCAATGGTCTGCAACCAGCGTTGCAGCACGGCGGTATCGTCATAAACTGGCGAACCGTCGAAGCCCAGCAGCGCCACCGGCAGACCGGTTTGATCCATCAGCGGTGCTTGCATTCCACCTTCTGCACGTACTTCTTTCAGGAAGTCACCGAACTGGCCGTTATGACCCAGCATCAGGTGCTGCGTGAAGCCCAGTCTGGACAGGTTATCAAAGAGATAACACTGGTTGCCGGCTGGCTGATACAGGTTCTTATGCGATGGCTGGCCGCAGCTGGCGCGCATCAGACGGATCGCCGCCGGGCCGCTGTACGACGTGGCGGAGTTGAAATCTTTAAACTGAATATCGAAGCGTGACCACAGTGGGTGCGACATTAAACCGGCGGCATCCACGTCTGCCCATGAGAGAGAACAGATGTTGATCACCAGCAGTTCAAACGGCTGGGCATCTGCAGGCAGCGCATCCGGGAACTTGGTCTGGCGCTTATCTTCTGCGGTATAGAAGCTGGAGAGCCAGGCGTTCAGGTTGGCAGAGGTGGGTGGGGCGGTCTGCGTTGGGATATCTCCCACCACAGGTGTATCACCTGCTGTCGCAATGGTTGCTGCCGCAGCGCCACCCGTGGCGGCGACCGTCGTGGTCGGCTGGCCAACGGGCCACAGGGAGAAGCTCGACCCTGCCAGCGTCAGCACGTTAAGCCAGACCATAATGGCGACGACAAACACCGTGACGCGAAGCCACTGCGCCAGGAACAGCCAGGCAACCAGCAGCACAAACACCGCGCCAATCATCTGCCAGTTAATGAAACGCTCGGTCAGGTCGACGATATAGCCGGAACTAAAGCTCGCAACCTGTGAGCCCTGGCTCATGATGCTGTCCGGCCCCGGTAGCCAGGTGTCATGCCAGAACAACGCAAAGCCCACCGGGATGGCAACCCAGTGGCGCAGGCGATGCAGCCTGATATTTGGCAGAGGCATCAGCAGGAAGGCCATAAACACCAGGTTGAGCAGCGGATGGAAGTTCAGGTACCCTGCCCACAGCAGGCCAAACTTCACCAGAAAGTAGAAGTTCCAGCCGGAAAGGCCGCGCCAGTATTGCCAGAGCGGCGAAGGTGCCGAAGCGGTATAGGTAGAATTAGTCATGTTTTCGATTTGCCCTGGAGTGTGAATTCCGTGTCAGTGTACCGGCTGGTTTAACGTAGCGTGGTCTTACAAACAGCACTCTGGCCGTATTACAAATACGGTGCAGTGAATGGCGCGCATAGTAACCAAGCGGGAAAAAGATCAGCGCACAAAATACGACCAGTTGAATGATATCGCTGATATTCATGATGATGCGTTCTCCCCGTTCTCTGGTAATAAGCGAAGTGGTTCTGGCACCCGACGCCAGACATGTCCGTCATGCTTAGCATTGAGAACCGGTTTGAAATTGCTGGTCATAGGGAGCGGTTTAACCCAGTGCTCAGGTTCGAGGGTGCGCATCTGCACAAGCTCTGCAGCGATCAGGTTATCTTCGAACCAGGTCATACGGTTCGAGAATATATCTCCGGTTGGCAGAGGGAAGATATGATTCAGCGCGGTGTCGAGATCGTTGATTCGACAGAATGACAAAAACAGAACCAGACGGTTGCCGCCAATCGTCATGATATCCCCGGTGCGGTTCGGGCGGCACAAGGTCAGTGCCTGCTCAACGCGGATACCCGGTACCGGACGAAGAGCCACCATTACCCCTTTCCCGTCTGCCGGAAGCAACGTGTTGTTCATCATGTTGCCGACGGCATCGCAGAAGGTATCCCACTTCTGGTATCCGCGCAGTTTCATCGGTTGGGTCATAGAGAGCAACGTGGAGATGTCTTCCGGCACATGGCGGTTAAACTGCTGACCCTGAATACTTTCGAGAAGCGTCAGGCAGCGTGACAGCGGGGCATTCCACGGTATGACCATATTCGCACCGCAGCCCAGCAGCAGGCGCTCGTCTGTGGCACGCAGGCTGGTATTATTTTCGCGCACCACAATTTTTAGCGCACTGCCGCGCTGGCGGCGTAAGGTGTGAATTTGTCTTGCCAGTGTTTCTATCTGGTTATTCTGCGTTAATGAGAAAACAATGGTTGCTGCCTGGGTGGTACGGGCTTCATGAAACAGGGCTTCGTTGGTTTCAAACAGTGACCAGTTTTCAGAAAGCGCGGGTGCGACTTCTAATACTGCAAGATGGCTCAGAATGCGTTTTTCATCGCTGCGCGGTTGAACCACGGTTTCTTCAAGGCGTGCGAGATGCCACTCGCCCTCAATCAGTTTGAGCGTCAGTTGCTGTCTGGCACTCACCCCTTTTTCATTACACCAGAATGCAACGTCGTAGAGATAACTGTCCGCCTGGTCATGGATACTTGCCAGCCCGGAGAGGGAGCGATATTGACTCATTAAAAGCGAGACGAGCTTGTCGTTATTACTGCCAGGGTTGATGACCAATAGTGTGCAATTTTGAAATTTTGCCCATTTATTGATTTTTTCCAGCCAGTGCAGCAGTTTTTCAACAGGGATATTTTGCAGAGCGTTATTAGAACATTTGAGGATAAGTAGATAGTGATCAGGGTCAATAGAGCACTGGACGTCGCGAGTCATAAAGTATAGACCATCGGTTTTCGCGGGCATGGTAAATAATTTTACGGCCTGCGGTCCACGATCGCTTTCAAGCTCGATGATGTTTTTAGGCTCTTCGCCCATGCTAATGACTGCCACGCGAGCATCCTTGTCCTGTGCAGCAATTGTCTGGTTTACCAGACGGATAGCATCTTCATTGCGATCCGTATTCACCCACCAGACTCCTCCGACTGGCATGTGGCGCAATTCGTCCCATAATGACTGGATGCCAATAGAAAATATGGAGTTCACGGTGTCCCTCTTTTCGTTTAATTTATCTGTATCTCAGTTTACTAGCGAAAGCGTAGAAATAAACCTAACATTGAAATTAAAGAACATCAGATTTAGCATGTAAACGAAAATTCATAGGGCAGGAAGCCTCGCGACATCTGATCTTGCGGCTTTACTCAAAGGGATGAAAAAAAATGCATAATAACGAACCTGGAACACCCGTTGACTCAAGTCTGGGTTACACATTCCAAAATGATTTTCTGGCGCTGACGCAGGCTTTTTCATTGCCTGAAATAGATTACACCGATATTTCCCAGCGGGAACAGTTGGCCGCGGCTATTAAACGCTGGCCGTTATTAGCTGAATTAGCCCAACAACAATAAGGGAGCCATTGATGGCCATACTCGGATTACAGGGCGTCCGTGGGGGAGTGGGTACAACATCCATTACCGCGGCGCTGGCGTGGTCATTACAGCTGTTAGGCGAGTCGGTGCTGGTTATTGATGCCTGCCCGAATAATTTGCTGCGTATGTCTTTCAACGTTGACTTCGCTCATCAGGGAGGCTGGGCACGTGCGTTGCTGGATGGTAAAGACTGGCGAGATGCCGGGTTGCGCTATACCTCTCAGCTCGACTTGCTGCCTTTCGGGCAACTGACCATCGATGAGCGTGAGAATTACTACGCAAACCAGCCCACACTGGAGGAATTTATCCACGCCCTGCAGCGCCTTAAAGAAAAAGGCCATTACCAGTGGATTTTACTGGATCTGCCGCATGGCTACGCTCCGCTCACGCGTCAGCTTATCGCGCAATGTGACCATATCCTGTCCATTGTGAACGTTGATGCAAATTGCCATATCCGTTTGCACCAGCAAGTGCTGCCCAAAAACCCCCATCTGCTGATTAACGATTTACGCGTTGGCAGCCAGGTGCAGGACGACCTGTACCAGGTTTGGCTGCAAAGCCAGCGCCACCTGCTGCCGATGGTGATTCACCGTGATGAGGGGATGGCCGAATGCCTCGCTTCCAAACAGCCACTCGGCGAATACCGTAGCGATTCACTGGCGGCAGAAGAAGTTCTGACGCTGGCGAACTGGTGTCTGCTGCACTTCGCCACCGGGGCGGAGCCAGCCGGGAGTTCCGTATGAGCCGTCTGTCCACCTGGTTACTCATCCCGCCGGTCAGTTCGCGTTTAAGCGAACGCTACCGGCATTACCGTCGGCATGGTGCTTCATGGTTTAGCGCCACGCTCGGCTGTTTCTGGATGATCCTGGCCTGGATGTTCATTCCGCTCGAACACCCTCGCTGGCAGCGTATTCGTGCGCGGCACAGTGAGCTTTATCCGCATATTAACCCTGACAGACCGCGGCCATTAGATCCGGCGCGTTATCTTATTCAGGCTATCTGGCTGGTGGCGACCACGCCCCAGTCGGACAACAAGTCCACACGCTGGCGCAGCTTCGAACGTGCCCATCAATTACGTGAACGCTACCACCAGTGGCTGGATAAATTGCCCGACCGTGTCGGCGATCGCACCAGTCACCTGGATAACCACAAAGAACTCGGGCACCTGCATCCGGGATTGCGGCGTTTTATCCTCGGCGTGATCGTGGTGTTCTCGCTCATTCTGGCTCTGGTCTGTATTACTCAGCCCTTTAACCCTCTGGCGCAGTTCACCTTCCTGATCCTGCTGTGGGGTGTGGCGCTGCTGGTGCGACGTATCCCGGGGCGCTTCTCTGCTCTGATGCTGATCGTGCTGTCGCTGACCGTCTCCTGTCGCTACATCTGGTGGCGTTATACCTCGACGCTGAACTGGGATGATCCGGTAAGCCTGGTGTGTGGTTTGGTGCTGTTGTTTGCAGAAACCTACGCCTGGATTGTACTGGTGCTGGGCTATTTCCAGGTGGTCTGGCCGCTCAATCGCCAGCCTGTGCCGTTGCCAAAAGATACGTCGCTGTGGCCGACTGTCGATCTCTTTGTGCCGACCTACAACGAAGACTTGACCGTCGTGAAGAACACGATTTACGCGGCGTTGGGCATCGACTGGCCGAAGGATAAACTCAAAATCTGGGTGCTTGATGACGGTGGCCGTGAAGAGTTCCGCCAGTTTGCGGAAGAGGTGGGCGTGGAGTATGTCGCCCGAACCACCCACGAACACGCGAAAGCCGGGAACATCAACAACGCGCTGAAATATGCCACAGGGGAGTTTGTCGCCATCTTTGACTGCGACCACGTGCCGACGCGCTCGTTCCTGCAAATGACGATGGGCTGGTTCCTCAAAGAGAAACCGCTGGCGATGATGCAGACACCACACCATTTCTTCTCGCCGGATCCGTTTGAACGTAACCTTGGCCGTTTCCGTAAAACACCAAACGAAGGCACGCTGTTCTACGGTCTGGTACAGGACGGGAACGACATGTGGGATGCGACCTTCTTCTGTGGTTCGTGTGCCGTCATTCGCCGCAAACCGCTGGATGAAATTGGTGGCATTGCCGTCGAAACCGTCACCGAAGATGCCCACACTTCACTGCGTCTGCACCGTCGCGGTTATACCTCTGCCTACATGCGGATCCCGCAGGCAGCAGGTCTGGCAACGGAGTCACTTTCGGCGCATATCGGCCAGCGTATTCGCTGGGCTCGCGGGATGGTACAGATTTTCCGTCTCGATAACCCGCTGCTTGGGAAAGGGTTAAAGCTGGCGCAGCGGCTGTGCTACGTCAACGCCATGTTCCACTTCTTATCCGGTATTCCGCGGCTGATCTTCCTGACCGCGCCGCTGGCGTTCCTGCTTCTTCATGCTTACATCATCTACGCGCCTGCGCTGATGATTGCGCTGTTTGTCTTGCCGCACATGATCCACGCGAGCCTGACGAACTCGAAGATTCAGGGCAAATATCGCCACTCGTTCTGGAGTGAAATCTACGAAACAGTGCTGGCCTGGTATATCGCACCGCCAACGATGGTGGCGCTGATTAATCCACATAAAGGCAAATTCAACGTCACCGCGAAAGGTGGCCTGGTGAAAGAAGAGTATGTCGACTGGGTGATCTCCCGTCCGTACATCTTCCTCGTACTGCTCAATATCGTTGGCGTCATTGCCGGCGTCTGGCGTTACTTCTACGGCCCTGAAAACGAGATCCTGACGGTATTCGTGAGTATGGCATGGGTGTTCTACAACCTGATTATCCTCGGCGGTGCGGTGGCGGTGTCGGTGGAAAGCAAACAGGTACGTCGCGCGCATCGTGTTGAAATCAGCATGCCTGCGGCGATAGCCCGTGAAGATGGCCATCTCTTCTCCTGTACCGTGCATGACTTCTCGGACGGTGGTCTGGGTATCAAAATCAACGGTCAGGCGAAGGTGCTGGAGGGGCAGAAAGTTAACCTGCTGCTCAAGCGTGGTCAGCAAGAGTATGTCTTCCCGACGCAGGTTGTGCGTGTGTTAGGCAATGAAGTCGGTCTGCAGCTGATGCCGCTGACCAAGAAGCAACATATTGATTTTGTGCAGTGTACGTTTGCCCGCGCGGACACGTGGGCTCTCTGGCAGGACAGCTTCCCGGAAGATAAACCTCTGGAAAGCCTGCTGGATATTCTGAAGCTGGGGTTCCGTGGCTATCGTCACCTTGCAGAATTTGCCCCGTCATCGGTGAAATTAATTTTCCGGACACTTACTTCGCTGGTTTCCTGGGTCGTGTCGTTCATTCCTCGTCGTCCTGAGCGGGATGAGGCGAAGCAGGCGGACCCGGTTATGGCTCAACAATGATGATAACGCGATGAAAACAAAACTTTCCTGGTTATGTGCAGTGGCAATGGGGATGAGTGCGCTCCCCGCAACAATGGCTAACGCAGCGCCTGAAAACGCAGCAGCCACGGCTGCCTCAACGGTTCCTGTGGTTGCGGTCACAGCAGCATCCGGTCAAACGGAGAACGTTGCTGCAAACTTGTCTGCGGAGGGGAACACGCTGTCGGCAGACCAGAGCGTCGTCGGGCAGGTTATGCCGGGAGTCCGTGGTGCTAACGCGCCCGTTGTCGCGGAAAATGCCCCGTCGCGGGACGTGAAGCTGACCTTTGCCCAGATTGCCCCACCTCCGGGCAGCATGGTGCTGCGTGGCATCAACCCTGATGGTGGCATTGAGTTTGGCATGCGCAGCGATGAAGTCGTATCGAAGGCGATGCTGAATCTCGAGTACACGCCATCTCCGGCGCTTCTGCCAGTACAATCGCAGCTCAAGGTTTACCTGAATGACGAGCTGATGGACGTACTGCCTGTCACGAAAGAACAGCTGGGTAAAAAAACGCTGGCACAGGTGCCAATCAACCCGCTGTTTATCACCGACTTTAACCGCGTCCGGCTGGAGTTCGTGGGTCACTACCGTGACGTGTGTGAAAACCCGGCCAGCAGCACGCTGTGGGTGGACGTGGGTCGTAACTCATCGTTGCAGATGACCTACCAGTCGCTGTCGCTGAAAAACGATCTCTCGTCGTTCCCGATCCCGTTCTTTGATCCTCGCGATAACCGTCAGTTAACGCTGCCGGTGGTGTTCGCGGCATCCCCGGACGTGACCCAACAGCTGGCGGCCACCATTGTGGCATCCTGGTTTGGCTCCCGTTCCGCCTGGCGCGGACAGAACTTCCCGGTGATGTTCGATCAACTGCCGGATCGTAATGCCGTGGTCTTTGCGACCAATGACAAACGTCCATCTTTCCTGCGTGATCATCCGGACGTGAAAGCCCCTACGGTTGAAATCATGAGCCACCCTGACAACCCGTACGTAAAACTGCTGGTGGTGTTTGGTCGTGATGATAAAGATCTGGTGCAGGCAGCAAAAGGGATTGCGCAGGGTAATGTCCTGTTCCGTGGTACCAGCGTGGTTGTCGATGATGTGAAGCCACTGCTGGCGCGTAAACCTTACGATGCGCCAAATTGGGTGCGTACCGATCGTGCCATTACCTTTGGTGAGCTGAAAACCTATGAAGAACAACTTCAGTCGACGGGGCTTGAGCCTGCACCTGTCAACCTGTCACTGAATCTACCGCCCGATCTGTATCTGCTGCACACGAACGGGATCGATATCAATCTGAAGTACCGCTATACCGCGCCAGCCACCAAAGATAGCTCGCGTATGGATATCAGCCTGAACAACCAGTTCCTGCAATCCTTCAGTCTGATCAGTACTCAGGACAACAACCAGCTGATGCTGCGTCTGCCGGTGCTGCAGGGGCTGCTGGATGGTAAAACCGATGTCTCTATTCCGGCACTGAAACTGGGGGCGGTGAACCAGCTGCGCTTTGACTTCCAGTACATGAACCCGATGCCTGGTGGTTCGGCGGACAACTGCATCACCTTCCAGCCGGTGCAGAACCATGTCGTGATTGGTGACGAGTCGACCATCGACTTCTCGAAGTTCTATCACTTCCTTGCGATGCCGGATCTGCGTGCGTTTGCCAATGCCAGCTTCCCGTTCAGCCGTATGGCTGACCTGTCTGAATCCATTGTTGTGATACCAAAAGCGCCAAACGAAGCTCAGGTTACCACCCTGCTGGACACAATGGCGTCGATGGGGGCGCAAACGGGCTTACCGGCGATTAACGTCACGTTGACCGACGATGGCAGCCAGATCCAGAACAAAGATGCCGACATCATGCTGATCGGGAGCATCCCGGATAAGCTGAAGGATGAAAAACGCGTCGACTTGCTGGTGAAGGCGACCCAGTCCTGGGTTAATACGCCGCTGCGTCAGACTGAATTCCCGAGCATTATGCCGGATTCCAACGATCGTCAGGCCAGCGTACAAACGACGGTAACCTCTCAGGGGGCGATGGCTGCGGTTGTTGGCTTCCAGTCACCTTACAACGACCAGCGTAGCGTGGTAGCTCTGCTGGCGGATAGCCCACGCGGTTATACGTTGCTTAACAATGCAATGAATGACAGTGGTAAGCGTGCGTCTATGTTTGGTTCGGTCGCGATCATTCGTGAATCGGGGGTCAACAGCCTGCGCGTAGGCGATGTCTACTATGTGGGTCATCTGCCGTGGTTCGAGCGTCTGTGGTATGCCCTGGCTAACCATCCGGTGCTGCTGGCTATTCTGGCTGCAGTGAGCGTGGTGTTGCTGGCATGGGTGCTGTGGCGTCTGCTGCGAATCATCAGTCGTCGTCGCCTGAACCCGGATCGTGAGTAAGATGTGATGAAAGCCTTTCACTGGTGTGTGTTAGCCGCGTTGATGCTGGCGACGACGAGTCTTCGCGCCGCCTGCACCTGGCCTGCCTGGGAGCAGTTTAAACAGGACTACATCAGTGAAAGCGGGCGTGTCATTGATCCCAGTGACACGCGCAAAATTAGTACATCTGAAGGGCAAAGCTATGCGCTGTTCTTTGCGCTGGCAGCGAATGACCGTAAGACGTTTGACCTGCTGTTGACATGGACGCGCGACAATCTTGCCCAGGGGAATTTACACGACCATCTGCCGGCCTGGTTATGGGGGCAGAAAGACAAAGAAAACTGGGCGATTATTGATACAAACTCCGCGTCGGATGCTGATATCTGGATTGCCTGGTCACTGCTCGAAGCGGGTCGGTTATGGAAACATCCGGACTACACCCGCACAGGCAAGGCATTACTTAAACGCATTGTCAGCGAGGAAGTGGTGAAAGTGCCAGGGCTTGGCTCGATGCTGCTGCCGGGTAAAGTCGGCTTTGCCGAGGCACATGTCTGGCGCTTTAACCCCAGCTATCTTCCCCCTCAGCTGGCGAGCTATTTCACGCGTTTTGGTGCCCCGTGGACCACGCTTCGTGAAACGAACCTGCGCTTACTGCTGGAGACTGCGCCGAAAGGTTTTTCCCCGGACTGGGTGCAATATCAGAAAAACAGAGGCTGGCAGTTAAAGCAGAATAAATCGCTGGTGGGCAGCTACGACGCCATCCGTGTCTACCTCTGGGTGGGCATGATGAGCGATCAGGACCCACAGAAGGCCAGGTTGCTGGCGCGTTTCCAGCCGATGGCCGCAATGACAACGAAACAAGGTGTGCCGCCGGAGAAAGTGGATGTGGCAAGCGGGAAACATACGGGCAAAGGCCCGGTTGGTTTTTCCGCCTCACTGCTACCTTTTTTACAAAAGCGTGACGCGCAGGCGGCACAACGCCAGCGTGTTGCAGACCATTTTCCCGATAAAAATGCCTATTACAGCTACGTGCTGACCCTCTTTGGACAAGGATGGGATCAGCATCGTTTTCGCTTCACCGCAAAAGGTGAATTAATACCGGATTGGGGCCAGGAATGCGCAAGTTCACATTAAATCTACTCAGTTTATCGCTTGGCCTGGCTTTGATGCCGTTGGCTCAGGCCGCGAATTCCCCGCAACAGCAACAGCTGCTGGAACAGGTACGTCTGGGAGAATCGACGCAGCGCGAGGATTTGGTTCGTCAGTCGCTCTATCGTCTTGAACTGATTGACCCGAACAACCCTGACGTCATTGCCGCACGCTTCCGTTACCTGCTGCGTCAGGGGGATACTGCCGGTGCGCAAAAAGAGCTGGATCGTCTGAAAGGGATTGCGCCGAGCTCCGGTGCCTACCAGTCGTCGCGGAATACGATGCTGCTTTCCACCCCTGATGGTCGTCAGGCGCTACAGCAGGCGCGTTTACTGGCCACGACAGGTCACACCCAGGAAGCGATTGCCGCGTATGACAAGCTCTTTGCCGGAAACCCGCCTGGCGGCGATCTGGCGACAGAATACTGGAACGTGGTGGCGAAAGACCCGGCTCGCCGCAGTTCGGCCATTAACCAGCTGAAGAAAATCAATGCCAGTAGCCCCGGCAATACGCAGCTGCAGGCGACGCTGGCGCAACTACTGTTCCAGAGCGGACGCAGTGATGAAGGCTTTGCTGTGCTGCGGGAGATGGCTAAATCCAACGGTGGCCGTAGCCAGGCGTCTGATATGTGGTATCAGCAGATCAAAGACCAGCCAGCCAGCAGCGCCAGCGTTAGCGCGTTGCAAAAATACCTGAGCGTGTTTAGTGACGGTGATAGCGTGGCGGCGGCGCGTTCACAGCTTGAAGCGCAGCAAAAACAGCTCGCCGATCCAGCGTTCCGTGCAAAAGCGGAAGGATTAGCAGCCGTCGATGCCGGGCAGGGCGGTAAGGCGGTGGCAGAGCTGCAAAAAGCGGTCAGCGCGAATCATGCCGACAGTGAAGCCGTTGGCGCGCTGGGCCAGGCGTATTCGCAGAAAGGCGATCGTGCCCGCGCGGTCACTCAGTTTGAAAAGGCGATCGCCCTCGATCCGCAGAGTGATAACCGGGGTAAATGGGATAGTCTGCTGAAGGTTAACCGCTACTGGCTGCTTATCCAGCAGGGTGACGCCGCGCTCAAGGCGAATAACCCTGCACAGGCGGAGCGTGACTATCAGCAGGCGCGTAACATCGACAATACCGACAGCTACGCGGTGCTGGGGTTGGGCGATGTCGCGGTGGCGCGCAAAGATAATGCGGCTGCCGAGCGCTATTATCGTCAGGCGTTGCGTATGGACAGCGGTAACAGCAATGCGGTACGCGGCCTTGCCAATATCTATCGCGCGCAGTCCCCGGAGAAAGCCTCACAGTTTATTCAGTCGCTGTCTGCCAGCCAGCGTCGCAGTATTGATGATATTGAACGTAGTCTGACCAACGAGCAGCTCTCTTCCCAGGCAGAACAGCTGGAAAACCAGGGAAAATACGCTCAGGCCGCAGAAATTCAGCGCCGTCGTCTGGCGCTCTCTCCCGGAGATGTGTGGATAACCTACCGTCTGTCGCGCGATCTCTATAGCGCAGGCCAGCGCAGCCAGGCGGATAACCTGATGCGTCAGCTTGCCAGCCAAAAACCGTCCGACCCGGATCAGGTCTATGCAAACGGGCTTTACCTGTCGGGTAACGATCAGGACAGAGCCGCGCTCGCACATCTGGACAAGCTGCCGCGTAGCCAGTGGAACAGCAATATTCAGGAGTTGGCCGATCGCCTGCAAAGTAATCAGGTGCTGGAAACGGCGAACCGTCTGCGGGATAGCGGTAAGGAGCAGGAGGCGGAGAATATGCTCCGTCAGCAACCGGCTTCCACCCGTATTGATTTAACGCTTGCGGACTGGGCACAGCAGCGTGGCGATCGCGAGGCCGCGAAAACCGCCTACGGCACCGTTTTACAGCGTGAGCCGCAAAACGAAGATGCGATCCTCGGTCTGACCGAAGTGTATATTGCTGAAGGCAATAAAGACGCTGCGCGTGCAGAGCTGGCGAAACTGCCTGCCGCACAGCATGGCCAGCCGTTGTCACTCAACATGCAGCGCCGGGTGGCGATGGCGCAGGCGGGTCTTGGCGATTCTGCCGCCGCAGAACAAACGTTCAGCAAAATCATCCCTCAGGCCAAATCGCAGCCCGCTTCTATGGAAAATGCGCTGGTGTTACGTGATGCGGCGCGTTTCCAGGCGCAAAACGGCCAGCCTCAACAGGCGCTGGAAACGTATAAAGATGCGATGGTGTCGTCCGGTATCACAACCACGCGTCCGGTTGACAATGACAGCTTTACCCGCCTGACACGAAATGATGAGAAAGATGACTGGCTGAAGCGCGGCGTACGCAGCGATGCCGGTGATCTGTACCGTCAGCAGGATGTTAACGTCACGCTGCAACACGATTACTGGGGTTCAAGCGGCACGGGCGGATATTCCGACCTCAAAGCGCATACCACTATGCTGCAGGCAGATGCACCGCTGGCGGATGGGCGTATGTTCTTCCGCAGTGACCTGGTCAATATGGATGCCGGTTCGTTTGCCACCAAAAACGGGGAATACGATCCTAAATGGGGTACCTGTGCGGAAACGCCTTGTCATGGCAATACTAATCAGTCGGCAAATGGCGCGAGCATCGCCGTAGGCTGGAAGAACAAAACCTGGGCGATGGACATCGGTACGACGCCGATGGGCTTTGATGTGGTGGATGTTGTTGGCAGCCTGAGCTATAGCAATGACCTGGGCCCAATTGGCTATACCGTTAATGCCCATCGTCGCCCAATTTCCAGCTCCGTGCTGGCTTTTGCCGGTCAGCATGACTCCAATACGGACACCACATGGGGCGGCGTACGTGCAACCGGTGGTGGCGTGAGCATAAGCTATGACAAAGGTGAGGCGAATGGTATCTGGTCAAGCCTGAGCGCGGACAGCCTGACGGGTAAAAATGTGGAAGATAACTGGCGCGTCCGCTGGATGACCGGTTACTACTACAAGATCATTAATCAAAATAATGAGCGCCTGACAGCCGGCCTGACTAACATGCTCTGGCATTATGACAAAGATCTGAGCGGCTATACCCTGGGACAGGGCGGCTATTATAGCCCGCAGGAGTATGTCTCCTTTGCATTACCGGTGACCTGGCGGAAACGCACTGAGAACTGGTCGTGGGAACTGGGTGGCTCCGTGTCGTGGTCGCATTCAAAAACTGACGATGTGCTGCGCTATCCGCTTCAGGGGCTGATCCCAACCGATGAGCCTGGTCGTTACACCGACAGGGGTGTGATGGAAACGGGCAGCAGTTCTTCAGGAACCGGTTATACCGCAAGAGCCATCATTGAACGCCGTGTGACCTCCAACTGGTTTGTCGGTCTCGGTGTTGATATTCAGGAAGCGAAAGATTACACCCCGAGCCATGCGCTGCTCTATGTGCGTTATTCCGCAGCGGGCTGGCAGGGCGATATGGACTTACCGCCGCAACCGCTCATACCGTACGCAGACTGGTAATCAGATTTAGCTTAATCCATGTGTAAGGCTCTCTAAAAAGTGTAGCAATCGGGTATACTCAGGCGCACCAGGTTTACCCCCTGGTGCGCCTTGCGCTTCGAGTTTTGTGGAGAGTCATTTTGCGTGTCAGCCGTTCTTTAACGATCAAACAGATGGCGATGGTTTCTGCCGTCACGATGCTGTTTGTATTCCTCTTCTGCGTTATTTTGCTGTTTCATTCCGTACAGCAGAATCGCTATAACACGGCTTCGCAATTAGAAAGTATTGCGCGCTCGGTGCGCGGCCCACTCTCAGCTTCTATCCTGAAAGGGGATATCCCCGAAGCGGAAAGTATTTTAAAACGCATTCAGCCTGCCGGTATTGTCAGCCGGGCGGATGTGGTGTTACCTAACCAGTTCCAGGCACTGCGGATGAGTTTTATCCCTGAACGGCCCGTCCCAATGATGGTTATGCGCCTGTTTGAGCTGCCGGTACAAATCTCGCTACCCGTTTATTCGCTCGAACGACCAGCCAACCCCCAGCCGTTAGCTTATCTGGTGCTGCAGGCGGACTCATACCGCATGTATAAGTTCGTGATGAACTGGGTGGCTACGTTAGTAACTACTTACTTACTTTTGACGCTCATTCTGAGCGTGGCGCTCACCTGGTGTATTAACCGGTTGATTGTTCACCCCTTGCGTCACATCGCCAGGGAGCTGAATAACCTTTCACCACAGAACCAGGTGGGACACCAGCTTGAGCTGCCACGCCTTCATCATGACGATGAGATAGGCATGCTGGTGCGCAGCTACAATATCAACCAACAGCGCATCCTGCGTCAGCAGGACGAGTTAAACAGCAGTGCCACGCGATTTCCGGTGTCGGAGTTACCCAACAAAGCGTTTCTGATGGCGCTACTGGAGCAGACTGTTGCCCGCCAGCAGACAACGGCGCTGATGGTGGTTGCCTGTGAAACCCTGCAGGATACGGCGGGTGTGCTTAAAGAGAGCCAGCGCGAAGTGTTGTTGCTGACGCTGGTGGAAAAAGTGAAATCCGTCCTGGCACCGCGCATGGTACTGACCCAGGTGAGTGGTTATGATCTGGTGATTATTGCTCATGGTGTGAAAGAGCCGTGGCATGCCGTCACATTAGGTCAGCAAGTGCTCACTGTCATTAATGAGCGGCTGCCGGTTCAGGGTATCCAGCTTCGTCCGAGCGCCAGCATCGGGATTGCGATGTTTTACGGCGACCTGACGGCAGAACAGCTTTACCGTCGCGCGTTCTCGGCGGCCCAGACTGCCCGCCGCAAAGGGAAAAACCAGATCCAGTTCTTCGACCCGGAGCAAATGGAAAATGCGCAGCAGCGCCTGACCGAAGAGAGCGATATTCTCACCGCGCTGGATAACCACCAGTTTGCCATCTGGATGCAGCCGCAGGTGAATTTGCTGACGGGCGAGGTCAAAAGTGCCGAAGCGTTGCTGCGTATGCAGCAGCCGGATGGCTCGTGGGAGCTACCTGAAGGGTTTATCGAGCGTATCGAGTCCTGCGGCCTGATGGTTACCGTAGGCTACTGGGTGCTTGAGGAGTCGTGCCGCCAGCTTGCCGCCTGGCAGGCGCGTGGCGTGACCCTGCCGCTGTCGGTGAATCTGTCAGCCCTGCAGCTTATGCACCCGACGATGGTTTCTGAGATGCTGGAGTTGATTCATCGTTACCGGATCCAGCCCGATACGCTGATTCTGGAAGTGACGGAAAGCCGTCGCATTGACGATCCGAATGAGGCGGTCGCGATCCTGAAACCGCTGCGAAATGCCGGTATTCGTATTGCGCTGGACGATTTTGGCATGGGCTACGCCGGGTTGCGTCAGCTCCAGCACATGAAAACACTGCCGGTGGATGTCCTGAAAATTGACAAAGCCTTTGTTGACGGGCTGCCGGATGACAGCAGCCTGGTGCAGGCCATTATCCATATGGCACGCAGTCTCAACTTGCATGTGATTGCAGAGGGCATCGAGACGGAAGCTCAGCGCGACTGGCTGGCTGAAGCGGGTGTGGAAAGTGGACAAGGCTTTTTGTTTGCTCGCGCCGTCCCGTCGGATGTCTTTGAGCAACGGTATCTTTCCAGCGCTGGCAATAACGCAAAAGTGTAATTTTGTTGCTGGCTTGTGCGAGTCAGCTCAAAGTTTTTAACATTTGTGTTTCAAAGTTGATGTTGGTTTATTTCTGTCATGTTTTACGGGTGTTATTTTAAAGCCGCAGGCTAACCATAACTTTATAAAGCCTGTGGTTTTTCTTCCCAAGGACACCCTATGAAAACCTCTCTCTTCAAAAGCCTTTACTTTCAGGTCCTGACAGCCATCGCAATCGGTATTCTGCTTGGCCACTACTACCCTGAACTGGGCGCACAAATGAAACCGCTTGGCGACGCGTTCGTTAAGCTCATCAAAATGGTTATCGCTCCGGTGATCTTCTGTACGGTGGTGACCGGCATCGCTGGCATGGAAAGCATGAAAGCGGTGGGTCGTACCGGTGCAGTCGCGCTTCTTTATTTCGAAGTGGTCAGTACCATTGCCCTGATTATTGGTCTGATTATCGTTAACGTGGTGCAGCCAGGTGCGGGCATGAACGTTGACCCGTCGACGCTGGACGCCAAAGCGGTCGCGGTTTATGCCGACCAGGCGAAGGATCAGGGCGTTGTGGCCTTCCTGCTGGACATTATTCCGGGTAGCGTCATCGGCGCATTCGCCAGCGGAAACATCCTGCAGGTGCTGATGTTTGCCGTGCTGTTTGGCTTTGCTCTGCACCGTCTGGGCAGCAAAGGCCAGCTCATCTTTAACGTGATTGAAAGCTTCTCGCAGGTCATCTTCGGCATCATCAATATGATCATGCGTCTGGCTCCGATTGGTGCCTTCGGTGCAATGGCGTTCACCATCGGTAAATACGGTGTGGGTACGCTGGTGCAGCTGGGTCAGCTGATTATCTGCTTCTATATCACCTGTATTCTGTTCGTGGTGGTGGTGCTGGGGTCAATTGCCCGCGCGGCGGGTTTCAGCATTTTCAAATTTATCCGCTACATCCGCGAAGAGTTGCTGATTGTTCTGGGCACGTCGTCCTCTGAATCTGCACTGCCGCGTATGCTCGATAAGATGGAAAAACTGGGCTGTCGTAAGTCGGTGGTGGGGCTGGTTATTCCAACGGGCTACTCATTTAACCTGGATGGCACGTCGATCTACCTGACGATGGCCGCGGTGTTTATCGCTCAGGCAACAAACAGCCATATGGATATTTTCCATCAGGTTACCCTGCTGGTGGTGCTCCTGCTCTCATCTAAAGGGGCGGCAGGTGTAACAGGCAGTGGCTTTATCGTGCTGGCGGCGACCATTTCGGCGGTGGGGCACCTGCCGGTGGCCGGCCTGGCGTTAATTCTCGGTATTGACCGCTTTATGTCTGAAGCCCGTGCGTTAACCAACCTGGTCGGTAACGGTGTGGCAACGGTGGTGGTGGCGAAATGGGTGAAAGAGCTGGATCACAAAAAGCTCAATGACACGTTAAATAATCGTCCGGCTGACGGCAAAACCACAGGTTTATCCTCTTAATCTCCTGATAAATGCCCGTATTCCCTTGTCGGGATGCGGGCTCCTGCGCATAATAACTGCTCATACCTGTCATAATTCGACAAGATTTTTTTTGGGTATATTTCACTTCTGACCGTGACGTTTTGTCGAACACGCGGTCTAATCGACGTGTTTTCATCGTCATCTTTTAGAGTGAAGCGCGTCGCGAGACACTCTTTTTAACCAGGAATGTTGATCAGGGGTTCACATGCAGGGCACAAAAATTCGACTCTTAACCGGCGGTTTGCTGATGATGGTAGCAGCCAGTTATGTGCAGGCAGATGCGCTCCAGCCAGACCCGGCCTGGCAACAAGGAACTCTGGCAAATGGTTTTCAGTGGCAGGTGTTAGCCACTCCCCAGCGTCCCAGTGACCGTATTGAAATCCGTCTGTCTGTGAATACGGGCTCCCTCACCGAAAGCTCTCTGCAGACCGGTTTTAGCCATTTTATTCCTCGGCTGGCGCTCACCCAAAGCGGCAGTTTGCAGGCAGTTCAGGTGCGTTCATTATGGCAACAGGCCATAGACCCAAAGCGCCCGCTGCCACCGGCGGTGGTCTCGTATGACTACACCATGTTTAACCTGAGCCTGCCGAATAACCGTAACGATCTGCTAAAAGAAGCACTGACGTATCTCTCTGATGCGACTGGCAATCTGGCGATTACGCCGGAAAGTATCAGCTATGCGCTGAGCAACAGCGACATGGTTGCAACCTGGCCTGTGGACACAAAAGAAGGCTGGTGGCGCTACCGCCTGAAAGGCTCAACGCTGCTCGGTCATGACCCGGCAGAACCGCTGAAACAGCCGGTCGATAGTGAACAGGTAAAAGCCTTCCACCAGAAATGGTACACCCCGGACGCGATGACCCTGATTGTGGTCGGAAATGTTGATAGTCGTGCGGTGGTTGAGCAGATCAACAAAGCGTTTGGCGATCTGAAAGGGAAACGTGAAACGCCTGCCCCTGTGCCGACGCTCTCTCCGCTGCGTGCAGAGCCTGTCAGTATCATGACAGATACCGTGCGCCAGGATCGTCTCTCCGTGATGTGGGACTCGGCCTGGCAACCTATCCGCGAGTCAGCCGCACTGTTGCGCTACTGGCGTGCCGACCTGGCACGTGAAGCGTTGTTCTGGCATGTTCAACAGACACTCAGTAAGAACAACGTGAAGAACATCGGTCTGGGCTTTGACTGCCGCGTGCTGTTCCAGCGTGCACAGTGCGCCATTAACGTCGAATCGCCAGGCGATAAGCTGAATGCAAATCTGGGCGTGGTGGCCAAAGAACTGGCAAAAGTGCATAAAGAGGGTCTGTCTGAAGACGAGTTCAACGCGCTGGTGGCGCAGAAAAAACTGGAGCTGCAGAAGCTGTTTGCAACCTATGCCCGTGCCGATACCGACATTCTGATCAGCCAGCGCATTCGCTCATTGCAAAATCAGGTTGTGGACATTGCGCCAGAGCAGTATCAGAAGCTGCGTCAGGACTTCCTGAACGGTTTGACCGTCGATATGTTGAATCAGGATTTACGCCAGCAGTTGTCGCAGGATATGGCGTTGATTCTGCTGCAGCCGAAAGGCGAGCCGGAATATGACATGAAGGAATTGCAGTCAACCTGGGATGGGATTATGACACCGCTATTGAAGGCAACACAGCCTGCCGCGGTGGATGATTTACACCCGGATGCGACGGATATTCCACAGGGGCAGTAATGTCCTTCTAACCCTCTCCCTGTGGGAGAGGGAAAGAGTGCGGGCATCAGCCCGCACCTTCGTTAAGCAGGCATCGCCTCACGCGGAATAATCGCCCCGCGATACTGAATCACCGTACTGGCCGTCAGGTGTCCACGCTGTGCCGCCGCCTCGGGCGTGCCACCCGTCAGGCGTACCGCCAGGTAACCCGCGCTGAATGAATCCCCCGCTGCGGTGGTATCAACCACTTTTTCTTTGGCCAGTTTCACCGCCGGAACCTCAATCACAGCATCACCCGCAATGGCGACCAGGCACGAATTCGCGCCGCGCTTAATCACCACTTCACTGACGCCCGCTGCCTGAGTCCGTGCGATAACGTCATCAACCGGTTTCTCGCCCCACAGGGCATCTTCATCATCGAGCGTTAAGAACGCGATATCAGTGCACTGCAGCATCTGCTGATAAACCTGCTGTGTCTCTTCGCGACTCGCCCACAGGCGCGGACGGTAGTTATTATCGAAAATCACCTTACCACCATTGGCGCGGCATTGACGCAGTAACGACAACAGCTTTTCGCGGCTGGCCGGGCTGAGGATGGCCAGGCTAATCCCGCTCAGATAGAGATAGTCAAAGGTCGCCAGCTCTTCGCAGATGGCGGCTGCGGCGTCGCTCTCCAGCCAGTATTTGGCCGCTGCTTCGTTACGCCAGTAGTAGAACGTGCGCTCACCGGTGCTGTCGGTTTCAATGTAGTACAGACCCGGCAGACGGTTTTCCATGCGCTGAATCAGCGAGGTCTGAACATTTTCACTCTGCCATGATCCCAGCATCTGCTGGCTGAAACTGTCCGTTCCCAGCGCGGTAACGTAGTTCACGCTCAGTGCATCGGGGTTAACCTGACGGGCAATATAAACGGAGGTGTTTAAGGTATCGCCACCAAAACCGCGGCTGACTTCCGTGCCCTTTTGGGACAGCTCAATCATACATTCGCCAATCACGGCAATTTTTTTAGACATAATCGTGAACCTGAACAGAGTAATTCGCAGTAGTCTGCGCTGAGTGAATTATGTGGTCAACTATATTAAAACAACGTTCCATTATTTTTTTTGAGCCAGCGCGTGTTCCAGGTCATTTCTGTCATCTTAATTTCGTTTTCCCGGTGAATTGAACATAAAGTTCTCAATTATCGCGCCGATAACCCAGTGACGAGTCCAGAAAGGCTATCCCAACAACAGGACATCTGAAATGAAGTCAGAGCAGGTTATCCAGCGGCTGAGCACTACGCCTGAGGCAAGTATTGAGAACTTGCAGGAGCATCGCTACTGGCTGCAATGTGAGCGAACGTACACCTATCAGCCGATCTACCGCACAGACGGTCGACTGATGGCGATTGAAATTCTGACGGTCGTTACGCACCCTTCGAACCCTTCGCAGCGTATCGCGCCAGATCGCTATTTTGCCGAAGTTGCCGTTCGCCAGCGTCTGGATGTGCTGGAAGAGCAGTTACGCATGCTGCTGACGAAACAAGCCTTTTTCGAGCGACACGATATCCTTGCCTCGGTGAACGTGGATGGCCCGACCCTGATGGCATTACGCCAGAATGCGAAATTACAGGAACTGATCGCCACCCTGCCGTGGATGCGTTTTGAGCTGGTGGAGCATGTCCGCCTGCCGCAGGATTCGTCGTTTGCCTCGATGTGTGAATTTGGCCCGCTGTGGCTGGATGATTTTGGCACCGGCATGGCGAACTTCTCTGCCCTCAGCGAAGTGCGTTACAACTACATCAAGGTGGCCCGCGATCTGTTTATCATGCTGCGCCAGACCCCGGAAGGACGAAATCTGTTCATGCTGTTATTACAGTTGATGAACCGCTATTGTCAGGGCGTCATTGTAGAAGGTGTTGAAACGCTGGAAGAGTGGCGTGATGTGCAAAACTCGCCCGCAGCCGCTGCGCAAGGCTATTTCCTCTCGCGTCCGGTTCCAATGGATACCCTGGATAGCGTGACCGTCATGTTGTAAAACAAGCTGTTTCCCATAATAGTTCGTGGTTTCTACGCGCTATTACCGGACACAGCGCCTCGTTTACCTGAATCACGGGTAATCCGGGAAGAAAAAAACGGCAACTCAGAAGTTGCCGTTTTGCGTTTATAACGACTGATGCCGTGTTTCATGTGTCAGAAGCAGAGCAATCAACGTCAGCGCGGCCATTGCTGCCAGATACACACCCACGTAGAACAGACCGTAGTTCGCCTGTAACCAGGTCGCGATGTAGGGCGCAACGGATGCACCCAGAATAGAAGAGACGTTATACGAGAAAGAGGCACCGGTATAACGTACTTCAGTCGGGAACAGCTCCGGCAGCAGCGCGCCCATTGGGCCAAAAGTCAGGCCCATCAGGCTCAGACCAATCAGCAGATATGCCATCAC
The DNA here is from genome assembly GCF_014103115.1 of Enterobacter sp. RHBSTW-00901. NCBI lineage: Bacteria > Pseudomonadati > Pseudomonadota > Gammaproteobacteria > Enterobacterales > Enterobacteriaceae > Enterobacter > Enterobacter sp. RHBSTW-00901. Next base: position 2,561,524 of record NZ_JABXPB010000001.1, on the reverse strand, counting down.
CAGCGCAGGGCTACCTGAGCCCAGCAGCGGCGGGAAGACGAACAGGGCGAACAGAATGATGAGCGTGGTGATCACAATCATGCTTGAGCGACGGCCAAATTTATCCGCCAGCAGGCCGGCAATCGGCACCATCACACCAAAACCGACAACCGCCATCATCAGCATCCACAGTACTTCGTTACGCGGCAGACCCAGCCCAACTGGCGCAGCGGCGGTACTGAACGTCATTGAGTAGACGGTCATGATGTAGAACAGCGTATAGGTTGCCAGCATGATAAACGTGCCCAGCACGGTCACGCGGACGTGTTGGGTCAGCAGAGTACCCAGCGGCACTTTTACCTGTTTCTTCGCCGCAGCCACTTTGGCGAAAACCGGCGTTTCGTGCAGAGAAACACGCACATACAGACCAATCAGTACCAGAACGGCAGAGAAAATAAACGGAATACGCCAGCCCCAGTTCATGAACTGTTCATCCGTCAGCAGCCAGGAGAGCAGCAGGAAAGTCCCGTTCGCAAAGAAGAAGCCAATCGGCGCACCCAACTGCGGGAATGAACCGTAAAGCGCACGTTTGCGCGCTGGGGCGTTCTCGGTTGCCAGCAGCGCTGCACCACCCCATTCACCGCCCAGTCCCAGCCCCTGACCAAAACGCGCCAGCGCCAGCAGTACGGGAGCCAGAATGCCGATGGCTTCGTAGGTTGGCAGCAGGCCGATCGCTACGGTGGAGATCCCCATCGTCAGCAGCGACGCCACCAGAGTGACTTTACGCCCAATGCGATCGCCAAAGTGACCAAACAGCGCAGAGCCAATGGGACGTGCAACAAAAGCGATAGCAAAGGTTGCCAGAGACTGTAGCGTGGCCGCCGTCGGATCGCCCTGCGGGAAGAAGATATGCGGGAAGACGATGACCGCTGCGGTGGCATAAATGTAAAAGTCGAAGAACTCAATGGCGGTGCCAATCAGCGATGCGACGACGACTTTATTGCGCGAGTTTACCGGAACGTGTTCCGCTCCGGCGTCGAGTGTGGTGGCTGTTGCTTGCATAATATTTTCTTATTTTTTGACGAACGAAAGCCATATTACGCACAGCAAAAGCGACATTTCAATCTGTAACAAAGTCGTGAATTGACGATAAAAGCAACAAAAAGCGGATAATGTTCAGGTCAGCAAAAACACTTCCATGAAATGCTTCACGATTTTTAAATATTAGATAGTAAAACTGGTTTTTGGTTAAATAAAAGTTACGGGCTGGATTTATATGCTGAAATAGCGAATTGGGCTGAAGTTTTCAGCCCAGTGGCCCCATTACCGGTGCGTTTTTCCCGGCATACGAGGGTCATTTTTGTACTGTGCTGTCGCAATCCATGCTGCACAGAACAGCGTCAGGCGGGCGAAGAAGTAGAAGAATGCCATTAGCCCCAGCACCGAGCCAAAGGCTGCACCGGAAGGGGATTTAATCAGCAATGGCAGGGTATAGGTCATCACGATTTTAATGACTTCAAAACCGATTGCTGCAATTAACGTTCCGCGGATCAGGGCCTTCCTGTGCGGGCGATGGTGGGGCAAACGCCAGAAGATCCAGAAGAACAGAAGGTAGTTAGCGAAGATGGAAATCGCCAGTCCAATACCGTGCCAGGCAGGCTTCAGCCATTTGATGTCATCGAGCCAGAGCGCGGAGATAATCAACTGTTGTGCAGCGCCGGCGACAGAGGTAATCGAAAGCGTCACGATCAACGCGATGAGCAGACCAATCAGCGAAACAAAGTCGCGAAAATATTTAACCCAAATTTTCTCCTGATCCTGCGGCGTACGCTCCCACACATCGCGCGACTGGGCGCGAATGGCCTCGCGCAGGTTGCCCATCCAGTTAATACCGGAATAGAGCGCAATCAGCAGCCCCACCAGGCCAACGGTGGTGCGTTGTTGAATGGCGGTATTGATGGTGCTTTTGAGCGTGCCGGCGAGCGTTGGATCGCTGACGCTCATCAGGATTTTATCGAAGATGTCCTGAAGCAGCGTCGGGTGCCAGGCGAGAATAAAACCGGCGGCTGCAAATGACACCATCAGGATGGGGATCATGGAGAGAAATGAAAAGTAGGTGATAGCGGCTCCAAACTGATTACCCATGCGGTCGTTAAAACGTTCCGTCGCGCGTATCAGATGCGCAATCATGGGACGACGCTGAATTTTCTGCGCCGTACGGGTGACCGTTTTAAGCGCTTTTCCGGCTTTACCTGGGGCCATTTCCTGAGGGGGACGTTGCTGGTTGTTTTCCGACGTCACACGCGTTTCCTTATTCATCTGGTGAGGACTTTTTGAAATTATAACCTGCACCTAATCAACATAGGCTTTCATTAACACCGTTAGCCACTCCATAAACAGATGCACGCGGCGGGAGAGGTTACGACGATGGGGATAAATTAGCGAGACGGGCATCGGCTCTGCGCGATATTGCGGCAAGATCTCCTGTAGTTTTTTTGCCCGCAGGGAATCACGCACGCCAACGCGCGGTACCTGGATAATGCCCAGCCCGGCGATGCAGGCTGCGTGGTACGTTTCCGTGCTGTTGACCGTCAATACCCCGCCGGTTTTAATCCACTGCGTTGAGCTGCCATTATAATATTCAAAGCCTTGCGGGCGGGTACCCAGCGTGGCGGCGTAATGGATGACAGCGTGTGAACCGAGATCGCCCAGCGTTTCAGGATAACCAAAACGCGTCAGATAATCCGGGCTGGCGCAGTTAATCACCGACAGTTTACCCAGCGGGCGGGCGATAAGCCCCGAATCCTTCAGCGTACCCACGCGCACCACGCAGTCAAAACCTTCGCGAATGACATCCACCAGACGATCGCTGCTGCTGAGTTCCAGTTCAATCCCGGGATACTGCTGTAAAAACGCAGGCAGTTTTGGGATGACTAAATTTCGCGCAACGCCGACGGGCATATCAACGCGTAACCGTCCGCTGATGCTGGAGGGATCATGCTGGAACATACCGTCCAGTTCGTCGAGGTTTGCCAGAAGATCTTTTGCCCGTTCGTAATAGACCATACCATCCTGCGTCAGGCTGACACGGCGCGTGGTGCGGTGCAAGAGCTGGGTGCCCAGCCGGTTTTCCAGCGCCTGAACCTGACGTGACACACTCCCTTTTGGCAGGCTCAGCGTCTCCGCCGCACGGGAAAAACTCTCCAGTTCCGCGACCCGAACAAACAACTGCATTGCGTGAATTTTATCCATAGGAAAAGCTCATTGTTGTTCAAGATGAAACAGTGAAGCGTTTATGGCTATCTTTATTGATTTTCTATCACCTAATAAGCTCTTTCTCAATCTCCATAACAGCCAAATTGAGGTTTCTTATGACTGAACGTATTGCATTAGTGACAGGTGGTAGCCGTGGTCTGGGTAAAAATGCGGCCTTAAAGCTGGCGGCGGACGGCACGGGAATTATCCTGACGTATAACAATAGTCAGCAGGAAGCGCTGGATGTTGTGCATGAAATTCAGGGAAAAGGTGTTAAAGCTGCGGCATTGCAACTTAACGTCGGTGATATTTCATGTTTCGATGTTTTCGCCCAACAGGTACAGGACACCCTGAAGGCCCTGTGGCAGCGTGATACGTTTGATTATTTATTGAACAATGCAGGAACGGGTTTATACGCGCCATATACCGGAACAACGGAAGCCCAGTTTGATGACGCGCTGAACATCCATTTCAAAGGACCATTTTTCCTGACGCAGTGTCTGTTGCCGCTGTTGCGCGACGGTGGACGGATCATGAACGTTTCCAGCGGTCTGACCCGCTTTACTCAGCCAGGCTCTGGTACCTATGCGGCGATGAAAGGGGCGATGGAAGTGCTGACCCGCTATCAGGCAAAAGAGCTGGGTGCGCGCGGGATCGCCGTCAATATTATTGCCCCTGGGGCGATTGAAACCGATTTTGGCGGTGGACGCGTGCGTGACAATGCGGATCTCAACCAGCTTCTGGCCTCACAAACGGCTCTGGGCCGTGTGGGGTTGCCGGACGACATTGGTGATGCCATTGCCGCGCTGCTCAGCGATAAACTGGGCTGGATGAATGCACAACGTATTGAAGTGTCAGGCGGCATGTTCCTGTGATATCGGGTCTGAAGGGGAGGGAGCCTCTTCAGAATATACTCAAATCAGGTATGTCGAAATCCTTCCAGATTTAAATAACACCCGGTTAATTGTAACGTACCCATTCTTTGAGTTTTTTCTTAAATAGTACCTCTGTAGAATTTTCTCGCTATTCTCAGAGGAAAGAACCATGCGAGTAATCATGTTTGACAGGCAGTCAATATTTATTCATGGAACGATCGGTAGCCTTCAAAAATGTATTCCGGAAATAAATATTACGGGCACAAGTCAGACTGAAGAATTGTGGGAGCAGCTATCCGCATCGCCTTCCGCTATCGTCATGATTGACGGACGCTTTATTCAGGATGACGGCATGGCTCTGCTGGAAGCGCTCCTGTATCGCTTTCCGGCCACGCGCGTGGTGATGATGCTGGTGAAAAAAGAGGTCAGATGGGTAGAGCAGCTCATGCAGCGTAACGTGAGGGCAATCGTCCACCGCAACGCGGTTCCGGAGATGTTCTCCGCCGTGTTGGGCTCTGTATCAAAGGGGATGGTCTGTTTCCCCTGCGAATGGTTAAGTGTGTCTCAGCCATATCAGCATGAACTCTCCTTGTTGAGCGATCGCCAGCGTGAGGTACTGAAGTTACTGGCGGCTGGGGAGTCGAATAAAGAGATCGGGCGCATTCTGAACATCAGTGCCGCAACGGTAAAAGCGCACCTGGAAGCCCTTTTCCGCCGCCTGGATGTTAAGAACAGAACGCAGGCCGCGATGTACTATACCCGGGCGATGGCCTGAAGAAGCTCTGGTGGCAGACGGGAGGTGCCGCCAAAGCTGAATATCGTCGACACCAGTGAGTCATATTGCTGTTGGGTGAGGGGTTGCGGAAAATTTTCACCGATCAGCGCCTCACATAATTGAATATCGTCGTGCAACAAGTGTTCAGCCTGGGCAGGTGTGATAAGCCCACGAAAAATTTCCCCCTCGCGGATGACATGGCCGTATCCGATTACCCATACCCCCCGTTCATCACGATATTTTTCCTGGGAGAGTCCTTGTTGTTTTTTAATTAATGCAATGGCAGCAGAAGATATCTTCAGCATATGACCAGTCATATTCATTTCCTCTTAATAACGTTACTGTAGAGGAAACGAAGTCTGAGAAATATCCGCCAAATGGCCGTTGATCAGCGAATATTTATCCGGTATTCGTGCTTCAACAAACCAAACAGCCAGTCATTATGCCAGCGCCCGGCAAGGTAATAGTTTTCCCGCAGCTCGCCTTCAGGTTGAAAACCCGCTTTTTCCAGCAACCGTCTGGAGGCGATATTGCCTGCCGTTACGGTGGCGGTCAGCCGTCGGATGTTGCCTTGAGTGAATGCGAAATCACATAGTGCCTGGAGCGATTCAAAACCATAACCTTTCCCCTGTGCTACCGGGGCGAAGAGGAAACCGACTTCAGCGCAGTCCTGTTCCCGGTGAATATAGCCGGTTACACCTAGCGGCGTCTGGCTCGCCGTATCACGTACCACCAGGCAGAGCCAGTGCGCGCAGCCTGGTGTCCACGGCATCAGACGAGAATCGAACGCTTCACGGATTTCGGCCAGGGGGCGGTCTTGTGCGACAAAGCGCATAACGTCCGGGTCTTGCTGTAAGGCCAGAAAAAAGGGCCAGTCTTGTTCCTGCAGCGGTGAGCAGGTGAGGCGTGTGGTCGTGAAGGCAGGCATTCAGATTCTCCTGAGACATTTTCAATGATTATAGAGCTGTCACTTTATTTCAACAGAAAGTCAGGTATGTTTAACTGCGTATAAATAAAAGAAAAACGGCTGCTGCGTGCCGGGCCCGGATGTCTTCGTTGTCTCTGAAGGAAAATAATGACTCTCAGCGCATCACATCATATTCGCGAACAGTTCGAACACTGTCTGGCCGTCATTCGCCAGGCGTCTGTAGAGATACTGCTTCTTCTGAATGTACATGCTTCTGAAGGAAAAGATCCACGCTGGTTTCTGGAACAGCTGGACAGTGCCCGTCTGGGGCTGGGCGGATGGACTGCCGTTGCGAAGCAACTTAACCTGAATGATGCTGAGATGTCGGAGTTTACCCTGCAGTTACGCCTGTTGCAGCAGCGGGTTCCTCAGTATGAAAGCGGGCAGGATGTCAGTGAAAATCAGCTCATTGCGGCGATGCGCTTTGTGAACGCACTGGAACACCTGCGTTTGCAGCAACCCCTCCTGACCTACAGCACCGAACTGGCTCCCGGTAATGAGATCCAACAACAGCAGGCACATAAGCAGGTGCGTGCGATTGAACTGATGATCAAAGGGCTTATCCAGCAGGCATGGCCCGATCAGGTGCGGCTGAATAACCATCTCAAGACTTTGTTTAACGCTGACCGCGTACGTCGCTGGCTTAAGCTTGGCGAAATCAACGATGTCCTGAGCGGCATGATGTTCAGTGAGCTGGCGCAGATGCTGGTGGATAAAAAGGAGTTTAGCCGGTATTACGCCTCACTGTTTAGCGACCCGTCAATGCTGACATTACTGGTTGAACCGCGTAAGACATTGCAAACGTTCCTTGATGATATCCGGCAAATCCGCAACAGTATTACCGTACAGCAGGCGTTAAGTTCGGCGCAGATCCTGCTGCTGGATAACTACTATGCACAGATCACCCGCCCCGTGCAGCGCGCTTTTGAAGAGGGGAGAACGCGCATTAACCCGGCGGGATTAATGGCGGTGGATGCCAGCGAGCTGCATGCTTTCTGGGAAAAGGCGCAGAAGATGGACCGGGTTACCGGCGGCGATCTGTTTGAAGTCCGCGACACGATTGAAAAGCCAACCCAGCGCGCGCCCCGAACGCCTGAACAACGTGAGCAGCTTATTTCCGGCATGTTATGGGGAGCAGTTGGGGTGATGATCATCGCGATTGCCGTGGGGGGATTCTGGCTGGTGACCGGCAGCAGTAAACCTCAGCCAGCGCTCGTGAATGCGGCAGAAACCTCTCAGCCTCAGGAGATGCGCGAAACACCTTCCTCGCGTGAGACGCTGACGCGCATGGGGGTGACCTGGGACGAGAATAATTTCCGTTCAGCCATCAACCGCAACGATACCCGCATAACGCAGCTATTTTTACAGGGCGGGATGGACTGGAAGCTGTCCTGGACAGAAGAGGCGATGTCGGCAGAGCATGACGACGTGCTTGAACTGATGCTGCACTATCGGCAAAACATGGTGGAGGAAAAGCCGTGCCGTCGCTTTATCAATACGCTTGGCCACGCCATGTCTGATGGTGAATCTCTGACTGCAATACGTAAAGAGTATCTGAAAGCGTTTTGTACCGTGCCTGCCGTGGTGAAGCGCCAGCAGCATGATGCCGATATGGCAACGCGCCGTGCGCAGTCACAACCGGATGCCACCACGAAAAAATGGCAGTCCATTCAGACTGCCATTTATGAGGTGATTCGCTAATATTCCCCTCTCCCCGGTTCTGACCCTCTGGGAGAGGGTCAGGGTCAAGGCTCCCCGTACAACCCAATCAACCGTCGAACCACACCATTGGTCCAGCCGAAACCATCCTGTAGCGGATACTCACCCCCACCGCCTTCACGTGGTGTACTGCTGGCGATGTGGTACTTCTCAATCAGCTTGTGGTGCGTTTTATAGAAGAGGTTCACCGTCTGGAGCCAGCTCCAGGCGATCTCATCACCCAGTGCGTCGTTGCCATACTGTTTGAACCCCTGAATCGCCATCCACTGCAGCGGTGCCCAGCCATTGGGTTTATCCCACTGTTCGCCGGTTTCGTACTCGGTTGCCATAATACCGCCTGGTGTCAGCAGACGCGCTTTAACGGCATCAGATAGCCGTTCTGCCTGCTCATGCGTGGCCATACCGACATACAGTGTCACAATGCTGGCCGCAGAGAATAACGCCATCTCTTCGCGTCGCCAGTCGTAATCACGGTAGCAGCCATGCTCCTCATCCCACAGATAGCGGTTCACCGCCGCACGTCGATCGGCTGCTTTCTGGCGGAACTGTTCAGCGGTCTCTTTATCCCCTTTTGACGCCGAAATATTGGCGATCGCGCTTTCCAGCTTGAACAGGAATGCATTCAAATCAATGGGGATAAACTGCGTCGTGCGGATGCTGGCAAGCCGACCGGGATCGCGCAGCCAGCGGGAAGAGTAATCCCAGCCGGAAGCCGCGCCAGCTCGCAGATCGCGGTAGACCTCATTCGGTGGACGACCGGAATGGCGGGCCGTCTCTACGTCCTCAATCCAGGATTCATCGCGCGGTGTGTCACGATCATCCCAGTAGCGGTTGAGCATTGAGCCGTCTGGCATACGTACCACATGGCGATAGGCCTGGTTCAGCAGCAGCGACTCCGCGCCATCCATCCAGAAGGCGTACTCCATTTTCAGGTGTTCCAGATAGCGTTTCGCGCCACGCACGCCGTCCTCCTCGAACAGCTCGACCATCAGGGCAAAGACCGGGGGCTGAGAACGGCTGAGATAATAGGTTCGGTTACCGTTGGGGATGTGTCCGTAGCGCTCAATCATCCACGCGAAGTTATCCGCCATACACTTCAGCAGATCGTCCCGACCACTTTCCGCCAGCCCCAGCATGGTGAAGTAGGAGTCCCAGTAGTAGGTTTCGCTGAAGCGCCCGCCGGGGACGATATAGGACTGTGGCAGCGGTAGCAGGGATGACCAGGGAATATGATCCTGCGGCTCACGCGTCAGTACCGGCCACAGGCTATCAATATGCTCCCTGAGCGACAGCCCTGGGTCAGAGACATATTCGGTCGAGAGTGATTCCGGCATCCAGAAGTGGTTCTCCACGAACTGGCGCAGGTCAAAATCCCGGTGGCGTTTCACCTTGCGGTAGCGGATCAGGATATCCAGAGGATCCTTCTTCGGTGCACAGTCGGGGAAGGTTTTGCTATCCGTAAAAAGCCGCGAGGACTGCACATGTTCGAACAGCTCAAGATAGCGATCGGCAGGGGTCAGGGCATCCGAGGCGGGCAACCCCTCAATCATTTCGGGTTCCGGCTCCGCCTCAATCATTTCATCCAGTTTCAACTCGCAGGGATCGGTTTCGTAACGCAGCTCTTCTGCAACCCCGAATTCGATGTTTTCGGCAGCGTGGAGTTTCTGGCTGAACATAGTGATAAAGACCTCCGGTTGTGTGTTCGTATAGACAGGTTGTTCCGGGTGTCTGTTAAGCGTAGACATTCGCTTCGGTGTCTGGGGAGTGAAACGTGCGCTTGATCACATTTCGCTGTGGCGGCGTGGTGAACGTTATTTTTTATAGTTCATTGATATGCAAAAACAAACGGGAATTGAGGCTCACTATCCGGGAGAAAAAATTCAGACCATTCGTTTTGCAACGAGTGATGTATGTTCACGATGCTTTCCGGTACAGCGGCATCGTGAACATCGCGTCTAAAGGCTTTGTTTTAGACGCCTGCTGATAGGTTCAAACTCCTCAGTGGAGTGGCGTTCAAGCGTATCAGGGGTGTTATCGTCGATGGCTTTCCAGTAGGACCACGGAACCGATTTTTTGCCTAGCTCATAGTCCATCGCATCCCAGGCATCTTCCCTGAAGGAATAAAAAGCCCAGTGCGCATTATGCTTGTCGAGAACGGTCAGGACATCGCTCAGCCACTGCTTACAGCCCTGCAACGTGCGTACGCAGCCAAACTCACCGGCGACAACCCGGTTTGCCGGAACGCCGTGTTGTTTAGCCCAGACGAAGGGGGCGCTCATCCAGCGATCTATTGCTGCCGCATCCCATTTCACCTGTTTGCCACCAAATGTGACCATGCCGGGGTACTCATACGGCACTTTGCGGCGCGCATTCGGGGCGCTGGTAAATTCATACGGCTCATACATGTGGAAGCTGTACAGAACCCGTTTGTCATTAAGCGCTGCAGGCCAGCCAGAAAAGCCGCGTGCGGAGCCGTACCAGCCTCCGTCGACCATGATCGGCGTGGTCGCGTCGACCTGACGGATGGCGGCAATAATCTGATTGTAGAGTTCAGGAAGGTTGCGCGCCGTGTTTGCCTGCTGTTGATACCAGGTTTTCAGCGCCTCCGCGGAGGCTTGCTCGCTAATTTTGCCTTGCTTTTCCGGTGCGGGTTCATTGACCAGGTTCCAGGCGACAATGCCGGGTTCGTCCTTCAGCGCCAGCGCTAAATCGCGCCAGAACAGTGCCGCCTCCTGCCAGTATTTTTTGTCCTGCCAGATGCGGTCATCGAACTGGTTATGATTATTTTGCGACCAGCGCATACCGGGTAAGGAAAGCGGGGCAATGACGACCTTGAGCCCGGCGGCATGCGCCCGCCTGATGGACGCTTTCAGGGTGGCGAGATCGGCGGCTTGCAGCGTGCGGTAGCCGTCTGCATTGCCCATGAGAAAATCACGATCGGCTGGCTTCCATTTGTCGTAGGACAGACGAACCCATGTCGCGCCGTAGCCGCGCAGCGCCTCATAATACGCCTGTGTCGGTGGCAGGCGGTTAAAACTGTTTCCACCGTGCTGGGGGGTATCCCAGAAGGTGATGTCATTGGATGATGAGGCTGAAAAAGTGAAAAGAAGCAGGGTGATACCGATAAGCGCTTTCATCTCAATCCCTTTTAAGCGTGGCGATAATTTTATATTCATCAGAATGATGAAGTGTTGTATTTAAATTATCGAGTCCTATAAAAAAACTGGCCTGTTACGGCCAGTTTTTTTTGAGTGAAGCGCCAGACAACGAAAAGCGGTTAACGCATGGTCACAAACTCTTCCGCCGCAGTCGGGTGGATCGCCACGGTGTTGTCGAAATCTTTCTTGGTTGCGCCCATCTTCAGTGCTACGGCAAAGCCCTGCAGGATCTCGTCCATGCCGAAGCCAATACCGTGGATGCCGACAATCTTCTCTTCTGGCCCAACGCACACCAGCTTCATGCGGCATGGCTGACGGTGAGAGGTGACGGCGGTATACATCGCGGTGAACGCTGATTTGTACACTTTCACCTGGTCGTCGCCATACTGTTCGCGCGCCTGCGGTTCGGTTAAGCCGACAGTGCCGATGGGCGGATGACTGAAGACCACGGTCGGGATATTGCTGTAGTCCAGATGCTCGTTTGGCTTGTTGTTAAACAGGCGTTCAGAAAGACGACGGCCCGCTGCCACGGCAACCGGGGTCAGTTCAACGGCACCGGTGTTATCACCTACCGCGTAAATGCCCGGTACGCTGGTGTTCTGGAACTTATCGACAACGATATAGCCTTTGTCATTGGTTTTCACGCCCGTGACGGCCAGGTTGAAGTTGTCGTTGGCAGGCTCGCGACCAATCGCCCAGATCAGGCAATCGACGGTCTGACTACGGCCATCTTCCAGCTCCAGGGTCAGGCTACCGTCTGCATTTTTCACGACCGCTTTTGGCACGGCGTGAGTGTGCAGGGTTGGGCCTTCGGCATTCATCACTTCGACCAGCGTGTCGACGATCAGCGGGTCGAAACTGCGTAGTGGGGCGTGTTTACGTACGAACAGGTGCGCTTCTGCACCCAGACCGTTAATCACACCGGCCAGCTCCACGGCAATGTAACCCGCGCCAACCACGGCAACGCGTTTTGGTAGGGCAGGCAGCTCGAAGAAACCATCGGAGTCGATACCGTATTCCACGCCCGGAATATTCGGGTGGCTCGGACGGCCACCGGTAGCGATCAGTATGTGATCGGCGGTGATCGTCTCACCGTTCACTTCGACAGTCTTCGCGTCAACGAAACGGGCAAAGCCACGGATCACATCCACGTTATTTTTGCCCAGCACGTTGTCGTACGAGGTGTGAATACGGTCGATATAGGCGGTACGGCTGGCGATCAGCTTGTCCCAGTCGAAGTTATTGATGGTGGTGTCAAAGCCATAATCCGGGCCATACATATGAATAGCTTCACGGATTTGCGCGGCATGCCACATCACTTTTTTCGGTACACAACCCACGTTCACGCAGGTGCCGCCCAGCTCTTTGGCTTCAATCAGCGCACATTTCTGGCCATACATGGCCGCACGGTTGATGGAGGCGATGCCGCCGCTGCCGCCGCCGATTGCGATGTAGTCATAATGCTTAGTCATAGCTTTTATCCTTAATCGTGAATTGCCGCGATTGTATACCTGAAATCAATAGTTTCCACCGATGGCTGTGATTACTCTGGCACGATCCAACTGACGGTGGCATGACCGATACCCGTTGGTACCAGTTTTTTGTGCAGCCACGGCAGTACGCTGTTCATCTGCGCTTCAAGCTTCCACGGTGGGTTGATGACAATCATGCCGGAGGCGGTCATGCCGCGCTGGTCGCTGTCCGGGCGCACGGCCAGCTCAATCTGCAGAATTTTGCGGATGCCGGTTGCTTCCAGGTCTTTGATCATGCGTTTGATTTGCGCGCGCAGCACGACCGGATACCACAGAGCATAGGTCCCGGTGGCAAAGCGTTTATAGCCTTCGTTGATGCCAGTCACGACGGCCTGATAGTCAGTTTTGATTTCGTACGGCGGGTCGATCAGCACCAGACCGCGACGGGAAACCGGCGGCAGCTTGGCTTTCAGCTGCTGGTAACCGTCGGCTTTGTCCACCCGGGCACGGCTGTCTTTCTGGAACTCAGAACGCAACAGTGGGAAATCACTCGGGTGCAGTTCGGTCAGTTGCAGGCTGTCCTGCTCGCGCAGCAGCTGGCGCGCAATCAGTGGGGAACCTGGGTAGTAGCGCAACTGGCCGCTGCGGTTGAAGTGTTCCACTACGCCGATATACGGTTCCAGCTCGGCTGGCAGGTCATCCTGTTGCCAGATACGGGCGATCCCTTCGAGATACTCACCGGTACGCTCGGCATGCTCGCCGCTCAGCTGATAACGACCCGCGCCCGCGTGGGTGTCCAGATAGAGAAAAGGTTTATCTTTCTCTTTGAGCGCTTCAATGATCAGGCTCTGAACGGTGTGTTTGAGGACGTCGGCGTGGTTGCCTGCGTGAAAGCTGTGGCGATAACTGAGCATGGGTAATGATATTCCGCTGAAATGACGATTTGCCACAGTTTACAGCAGAACGGCACAGATTACCCGTAGGCCCGGTAAGCGCAGCGCCACCGGGCGCATTTCCGCCACGCTTAGCATTGAAATTCACTACACTTAACCCCATTCTAGAATCAATATGCCCAGCGCCGGATGCGCGCTTCATTCATCTTATTCAACAGGACTGCGTTTATGACCAATCCATTACTGACGCCTTTTTCGTTGCCGCCGTTTTCTAAAATCCTTCCTGAACATGTTGTCCCGGCCGTGACGCAATCGCTGGCCAGCTGTCGTGCGGCGGTAGAAAGCGTGGTGGAGCAGGGGGCTCCGTACACCTGGGAAAATCTGTGTCAGCCGCTGGCAGAAGTGGATGATGTGCTGGGGCGTATTTTCTCCCCGGTGAGCCACCTGAATTCGGTGAAAAATAGCCCGGAACTGCGCGAAGCCTACGAACAAACTCTGCCGCTGCTCTCTGAGTACAGCACCTGGGTCGGTCAACACGAAGGGTTATACAAAGCTTACCGCGACCTGCGCGATGGCGATCACTATGCATCGCTGAATACTGCGCAGAAAAAATCAGTTGATAATGCCCTGCGTGATTTTGAGCTGTCCGGGATTGGCCTGCCAAAAGAGAAGCAGGTCCGCTACGGTGAAATCGCGGCGCGCCTGTCTGAGCTGGGCAACCAGTACAGCAACAACGTGCTGGATGCCACGATGGGCTGGACGAAACTGATTACCGACGAAGCTGAGCTGGCCGGTATGCCGGAAAGTGCGCTGGCGGCGGCGAAAGCCCAGGCCGAGGCCAAAGAGCAGGAAGGTTTCCTGCTGACCCTGGATATCCCAAGCTATCTGCCGGTGATGACCTACTGCGACAACCAGGCGCTTCGCGAAGAGATGTACCGCGCCTACAGCACGCGTGCGTCAGATCAGGGGCCGAATGCGGGCAAATGGGACAACAGCCCGGTGATGGCAGAAATCCTCGCGCTGCGTCACGAGCTGGCACAACTGCTGGGCTTTGAAAGCTATGCCTTCAAATCCCTCGCCACCAAAATGGCCGAGAACCCACAACAGGTGCTCGATTTCTTAACCGACCTTGCCAAACGTGCCCGTCCGCAGGGTGAAAAAGAGCTGGCCCAGCTGCGTGCCTTCGCGAAAGCGGAGTGCGGTGTGGATGAGCTGCAGCCGTGGGATATCGCGTACTACAGCGAAAAACAGAAACAACACCTTTACAGCATCAGCGACGAGCAGCTGCGCCCGTACTTCCCGGAAAATAAAGCCGTTAACGGCCTGTTTGAAGTCGTGAAACGTATCTACGGCATCACGGCTAAAGAACGTACTGATATCGACGTCTGGCATCCGGATGTGCGTTTCTTCGAGTTATATGACGAGAAAAACGAGCTGCGTGGCAGCTTCTATCTGGATCTTTATGCGCGTGAGAACAAGCGCGGCGGAGCGTGGATGGATGACTGTGTCGGCCAGATGCGTAAAGCCGACGGTTCATTGCAAAAGCCGGTTGCTTACCTGACCTGTAACTTCAACCGCCCGGTGAATGGCAAACCGGCACTGTTCACCCACGATGAAGTGATCACCCTGTTCCACGAGTTCGGTCACGGTCTGCACCATATGCTGACCCGTATCGAAACCGCAGGCGTGGCGGGTATCAGCGGTGTACCGTGGGATGCGGTCGAGCTGCCAAGCCAGTTTATGGAAAACTGGTGCTGGGAGCCGGACGCGCTGGCGTTCATCTCTGGCCACTATGAGACTGGCGAACCGCTGCCGAAAGCACTGCTGGATAAAATGCTGGAGGCGAAAAACTACCAGGCGGCGATGTTCATCCTGCGTCAACTGGAGTTCGGCCTGTTTGACTTCCGCCTGCATGCCGAGTTTAGCCCGGAGCAGGGGGCGAAAATCCTCGAAACCCTGGCTGAGATTAAAAAGCAGGTTGCTGTTATTCCAGGGCCAACCTGGGGCCGTTTCCCGCATGCATTCAGCCATATCTTTGCAGGTGGCTATGCGGCGGGTTATTACAGTTACCTGTGGGCCGACGTGCTGGCGGCGGATGCCTTCTCTCGCTTCGAAGAAGAAGGGATTTTCAACCGCGAAACCGGTCAGTCGTTCCTCGACAACATCCTGACTCGCGGTGGTTCTGAAGAGCCTATGGTGCTGTTCAAACGCTTCCGTGGCCGTGAGCCACAGCTGGACGCGATGCTGGAGCATTACGGAATTAAAGGCTAATTGCTACGTGAAGATCTGCTTAGTCGATGAAACAGGCACCGGAGACGGTGCCTTATCTGTTCTGGCCACCCGCTGGGGACTGGAACATGATGAAGAAAACCTGATGGCGCTGGTGATGACACCGGAGCATCTGGAATTACGTAAACGCGATGAACCGAAGCTTGGCGGGATTTTTGTCGATTTTGTTGGCGGGGCAATGGCGCACCGGCGCAAATTCGGCGGTGGCCGCGGCGAAGCGGTCGCTAAAGCGGTTGGTATCAAGGGGAGCTATCTGCCGGACGTGGTCGATGCGACGGCGGGACTGGGGCGTGATGCGTTTGTGCTGGCGTCGGTGGGCTGCCGCGTGCGGATGCTGGAGCGCAATCCGGTGGTCGCGGCGCTGCTCGACGATGGGCTGACGCGTGGCTACGCTGACCCGGAAATCGGCTCCTGGCTACAGGAGCGTTTACAGTTGATCCACGCCTCCAGCCTGACGGCGCTGACGGATATCACCCCGCGCCCGCAGGTGGTCTACCTTGACCCGATGTTCCCGCATAAGCAGAAAAGCGCGCTGGTGAAGAAAGAGATGCGTGTGTTTCAGTCGCTGGTGGGGCCGGATTTGGACGCGGATGGTTTGCTGGAGCCTGCCTGCCGGTTAGCAACAAAGCGGGTCGTCGTGAAACGCCCTGACTATGCGCCACCGCTGGCGGACGTCGCCACGACGAATGCGGTGGTGACCAAAGGGCACCGGTTCGATATTTATTCCGGTACGCCGGAATAAAAAAAGCCGGGTGGCGGCTTCGCCTTACCCGGCTTACGTCTTCAAACATGCCCTCTCCCTGGGGAGAGGGCATGTTTGACTTACTCGTCTTCTTCGTCACGCAGTGGAACAATCAGCATATCTACGTGAACGGTGTTGATCAGCTGACGCGCTGAGGACATCAGTTTGCTCCAGAAGTCCTGATGATGACCGCAAACCACCAGATCCATATCGTACTTCTTAATCGCATCAACCAGTACCTGGCCCAGGTCACCGCTGCCGCTTAAGGTTTCGGTGATAGGGTAGCCTGCGTTGGTGGACAACTCGCTCAGTGCGTGGTGTGTCTCTTCGGAGATGCGTTTTTGCATATCGCCAAGATTGACATCGATCAGACCGGTATAGAGGTCGGAGTAATTCACATCAACGTGAATAAGAGAAACTTTCGCGTTGTATGGGCGTGCCATGGATACTGCTTTATCAACCAGCACTTTGCTCTCTGGGGAGAGGTCTACCGCGATGAGAATGTGTTTGTAAGCCATAGTGTTACTCCTTCCTTAAGTTATCGATGACTAAAAGGGAAAGCCGTCGTCTGATGCTTAATTACGGCTCAGTTAAACAAAATTTTCAAGCTTTGGTGTTGATAACGATTAACCTTGTGGCAAAAAAATTAACGGATCTCCTACACTATTTAATGAGCCGTTCGGATATTAAAACGCGAACCGGATCGACTTTTGAGTCATTCTTTCACTGAACTGTCTGTCAGGGCATTGGGTGCGGTAGCTCAGAAGCCTTGCTTCGTGGGCGGACGCCGGGGAGGATGTATGATTAGCACCGTCGCATTGTTTTGGGCACTGTGCGTGGTTTGCATAGTGAATATGGCGCGCTACTTCTCATCGTTACGTGCGCTGTTAGTGGTACTTCGTGGTTGCGATCCGTTGCTTTATCAGTATGTGGACGGTGGAGGTTTCTTCACCTCGCATGGACAGCCCAGCAAACAGATGCGTCTGGTGGGGTATATCTATTACCAGCGCTACCGCGACCATCACGATGAAGAGTTTATCCGTCGTTGTGAGCGCTTGCGTCGTCAGTTCATTCTGACCAGTGCGCTGTGTGGCCTGGTCGTGGTCAGTATGATTGCATTGATGATTTGGCACTGAGCACAAAAAAAAAGCGGGTCAGTTTCCTGACCCGCTTTTTTGTCGCCTTCAGCCGATTAAATCAGCTTCAGTGCAATCCAGTACAACCCGCCAGACAGCAGGATGGAGGCCGGAAGGGTAAACACCCAGGCCATCAGGATATTGGTCACGGTTTTGCGCTGCAGACCGCCGCCGTCGACAATCATCGTACCCGCTACCGAAGAGGAGAGTACGTGGGTCGTGGAAACAGGCATACCGGTGTAGCTCGCCAGACCGATAGAGACCGCCGCCGTCATCTGCGCGGACATACCCTGCGCATAGGTCATGCCTTTCTTACCAATCTTCTCGCCGATGGTGGTCGCCACACGACGCCAGCCAATCATCGTACCGATACCCAGTGCCAGTGCGACAGCCATGATGATCCAGATTGGCGCGTACTCAATGGTATTGAGCATATCGCTTTTCAGTTTCTTCAGCAGTCGCTGGTCGTCTGCATTGACTTCCGGCAGCTTCGCGACTTTATCCGTTACATCAGAGATGCAAAGCATAATACGACGCAGCTGACCGCGCTGTTCAACGGAAAGTTTGTCATAACTTTCGATATCACCCAGTATGCCTTTCGCACGTTCCAGCGCGTTAATTGCATTCGCCGGGTGGCAGTGGAACTCCGTCGGTGTGGTCGTTGCGCCCGCGTCAGGAGACGGGATCAACTGGTCAACGCCGGTCGCTTTCTTCAACAGCTCAGGGTGCTGCTGGAAGTAAATTTCGACGTTGTTCACCGCATCACGCGTACGGGTGATTTCGTAACCGGAGGCATTCATGTTGACCACGAACCCCGCCGGAGCGACACCAATCAGCACCAGCATGACCAGACCAATGCCTTTCTGACCGTCGTTCGCGCCGTGTGAGAACGACACGCCGATAGCGGAAAGGATCAGAGCAATCCGTGTCCAGAAAGGTGGCTTTTTCTTGCCATCTTTCTTTTCACGCTCAGCCGGCGTCAGGTGAATACGGGAGCGTTTTTTAGTATTGCTCCAGTAACGACGCAGAATGAAAATCAATCCACCTGCAACCACCAGACCCACGATAGGGGAAACGATGAGTGAGGCAAAGATCCCCAACACTTTCGGGATGTTTAACGCATCAACAACCGATGTACCGGTCATCAGGGCATTGGTTAACCCGATACCGATAATCGCGCCGATGAGGGTGTGAGAACTGGATGCAGGCAGGCCGAAATACCAGGTACCGAGGTTCCAGATAATTGCAGCAAGCAGCATTGAGAACACCATAGCAAGGCCATGGCCAGAACTAACGTTAAGTAGCAGATCCGTTGGCAGCATATGCACGATGGCATAAGCAACGCTCAGTCCGCCCAGGAGGACACCAAAAAAGTTAAATACCGCCGCCATAACGACCGCGACTTGCGATCGCATTGCGCGAGTGTAAATAACTGTTGCAACTGCGTTTGCAGTGTCGTGGAAGCCGTTGATCGCTTCGTAAAACAATACAAAAATCAGAGCAAGCAAGAGTAAAAGCCCGGTATGTAAATCCAGGCCAGCAAACAAATGTAGCATAGGACGTTACGCCATTTTGAGGACATGAACGCGGCGCATTATCCAGGACAAACGGGTAACGGGCAAAGTGAAATCTAGCTTTTTTTTGATATTCCTTCGGCTTTGTCAGGGGAAGGTAAAGAAATATATTTTATTTTTCAATAAAATGACTGAAATCCGGGTTATTTACGCTGGTGCGACCACAGAGGAAACTTTACAATCCGCGGCAACTAACAAAGAGGGTTTTGACGTGGAAAGGTTTGATGCCGTTGTAATAGGTGCCGGTGCGGCGGGTATGTTTTGTGCGGCGATGGCCGGGCAAGCGGGCCGTCGTGTGCTGTTGCTGGATAATGGTAAAAAACCGGGCCGCAAGATCCTGATGTCGGGCGGCGGGCGTTGCAACTTCACTAACCTTTATGTCGAACCCGCGGCCTATTTGAGCCAAAACCGTCATTTTTGCAAATCTGCGCTGGCGCGTTATACCCAGTGGGATTTTATCGACCTGGTGGGTAAGCACGGCATCGCATGGCATGAAAAGACGCTGGGTCAGCTGTTTTGTGACGACTCCGCGCAGCAGATTGTCGACATGCTGGTGGCCGAGTGTGAAAAGGGCGGTGTGGTAATGCGTCTGCGTACGGAAGTGCTGGACGTGACCCGCGACGATCAGGGTTACACGCTGCACCTGAACGGTGAAAGCGTCAGCGCCGATAACCTGGTGATTGCCAGTGGCGGTCTTTCCATGCCTGGGCTGGGTGCCTCGCCATTTGGTTACAAAATTGCTGAGCAGTTTGGTCTGAAGGTACTGCCAACACGCGCGGGTCTGGTGCCGTTCACGCTGCATAAACCGCTTCTGGAACAGCTCCAGACGCTTTCTGGCGTCTCGGTTCCGTCGGTGATTACCGCGGAAGACGGTACGGTGTTCCGTGAAAATCTTCTCTTCACTCATCGTGGCCTCTCTGGCCCTGCGGTGCTGCAAATCTCAAGCTACTGGCAGCCGGGTGAGTTTGTTGCGGTTAACCTGTTACCCGATTGCGATCTGGATGCATTCCTCAACGAGCAACGTACCGTACACCCGAATCAAAGCCTGAAAAACACCCTGGCGATGCAGTTACCGAAACGGCTGGTGGAGTGTTTGCAGGTTTTGGGGCAGATCCCGGATGTCTCGCTCAAACAGCTCAATAGCCGTGAACAGCAGAGCCTGGTCGAAACGCTGACCCACTGGCGCGTCCAGCCAAACGGTACTGAAGGCTATCGCACAGCAGAAGTGACGCTCGGCGGGGTCGACACGCATGAGCTTTCTTCGCGCACGATGGAGGCCCGCAACTTGCCAGGTCTCTATTTCATTGGTGAAGTGATGGACGTCACCGGCTGGCTCGGTGGGTATAACTTCCAGTGGGCATGGGCAAGTGCCTGGGCGTGTGCGCAGGCGCTGGCAGAAAAATAATAACCTTGAGCAATTATTGCACCAACTTTATCCCCCGGTTCCACTAAGCTTCGACTCAGCGAAACAATTTCAGATGCCCCGATGCGTTCGCGGGGCAATCCTCTTTTCCGGTCAGAGCACTCCCCATGATATTACTCAGCATCACTATTTTGCTTACCCTTACCGTGGTTATCCATTCGCTGTGGATGTTTTGTGTTTTAAAATTCATCAACCTGGAGGTGGGTTCTGCCATACGCGTTGTATTACGCAATGTCGGCATTGTCATTTCAATGATCTTCGCCCATCTTCTTGAAGCCGGGCTTTTCGCCGCGTTTTACTTTGTGGTTGAGGCATTTAACGACTGGAACACCAGCTTCTATTTTTCTCTGGTGAGCTATGCGACGGTAGGATATGGCGATGTCACCTTACCCTTGCACTGGCGGGTTATTGGTGGCCTGGAAGGGCTGGTGGGAGCGTTGATGGTGGGATGGTCTGTGGCGGTGCTGGTCGGGGTCCTTCAGCGTTTACGTGGGATGAGTACCTAAACGACAGATGCGCTACCCCCGGGTAGTAAGGTAAAGTACATCTCCTTGCGCAGCCGATATGGCTGCGGATTTGAGGGTGAAGAGGCTGATAAACAGCCCGCCCTTTTCAATTACTGGCGTATGCCAGTCTGCATGGTGTTGTGTTTTGTCTTCCAAAAGGGTTGTGTATGTCAGCTGCTCATCTCGGTTTCCCGACTGAAACCGTTGTTGTCTTTGTTGTGATGGCCGTTGGGGCGATGTTTATCGACCTCTTCATGCATCGTCATGACAAACCTGTCTCACTGAAAAGCGCCGCGATGTGGTCCATTTTTTGGTTCACGATGGCAATGGCGTTTGCCGGGTTCCTGTATGTTCACCACGGTGCAGAGATGGCAAGCCTGTTCCTCACCGGTTACGCGCTGGAGGAAGTGCTCTCCGTCGATAACCTGTTTGTGATGATGGCGATTTTTGCCTGGTTTGGTGTGCCGGATAAATACCGTCACCGCGTCCTCTACTGGGGCGTTCTGGGGGCGATTGTCTTCCGCGGTATCTTTGTTGCCATTGGCACCAGTCTGTTGAGCCTGGGCCCTTACGTTGAGGTGGTTTTCGCGCTGATCGTTGGCTGGACGGCCGTGATGATGCTCAAACGCAATGAAGAGAGTGATGAAGTTGAAGATTACTCCGGTCATCTGGCCTATCGGCTGGTGAAGCGCTTCTATCCTGTCTGGCCGAAAATCAGCAGTCATGCCTTTATTCTGACCCAGAAAGAGGTTGATGCGGAGCTTGAAAAGCCAGAGAACCAGGATGTGATGGTCGGGCGCATGAAGAAGGCGAAGCGCTACGCAACGCCGCTGTTGCTCTGTGTGGCAGTAGTGGAACTGTCTGACGTGATGTTTGCGTTTGACTCAGTACCGGCCATTATTGCCGTCAGCCGTGAACCGCTCATTATCTATAGTGCAATGATGTTCGCCATTCTTGGCCTGCGAACCCTCTACTTCGTGCTGGAAGCGCTGAAGCAGTATCTGGTGCATCTGGAGAAAGCGGTGGTGGCGCTGTTGTTCTTCGTGGCCTTCAAGCTGGGACTCAATGCGACCGATCACTTCTGGCATCACGGTTACAGCATTGATGCCACGGCAAGCCTGTTTGTGGTACTTGGCGTGCTGGCACTGGGAATTATTGCGAGTGTCATGTTCCCGGGAAGGGAAGAGGCCTAAGGTAAGTTGCCCTCTCCCCGTGGGAGAGGGCAGCAGACCGCACTGGATTAACCCTTGAGCGGCGAATTCTTGCGCTTGCGCGGAGGGTGGAAATGCCGCCAGTGTGGATCCTGTGCGGCCGCCAGCAGTTCGTGGTCGCCACGGGTATCCCCCCAGGCGCGCAGGTGGTAATCGTTCAGATTGCCGTACACCTTTTCCAGCCTGGCCACCTTCTGAGCACAGCGGCAGTTGTTACCCGTGATACGCCCGGTCAGCTTACCGTTTTTGACTTCCAGCTGTGTCCCAATCAACTTAATACCAAGCTTATCGGCCCACGGCTGGAGCACTAGCGCCGGGGAAGCGGAACAGATAGTCACTTCCGCACCGGAATTAACTTCCGCTGCAACGGCCAGCACGCCCGCAGGGCGCATCAGCTTATCCCAGTATTTTTCGCAAAACGCTTCAGCCTGCTGACGTAACCAGTGTTCATCCACGCCCGTCAGGAACGTTTTAATCAGCACTTCTTTCAGCTCATCGCGCGTCAGTTTGCGGCGTACACAATGGAGCGTCGGTAACGCCATGCGCACCAGTCGGCCCGCGAAGTAACGTTTACCAAAGGCAAAGCGCAGGAAAGGGATAAAGCTGTCGTGGTGCGTCAATGTGCCATCAAAGTCGAAGACAGAGAGCACGTTGGACTTCGCTACTGCCTCGTCGGCAATCATATTGGTCATAAATACGTCTTAGCTGAAATACACATTCTGCTTAATAGTTTACCTGTTTTACCCCGACAGTCCTTCGATCACGTGCATTTTTTTATCAATCTTGCGACCCCGGAATGAGTCCAGTTTTGGTCTCGATAAAGATTGGGTGAAAAATGAGCTGCCCATATTATAACCACATCGAAAGATATTTCGGGGGAACATTGGCCTCCACAGGTAAGGAAAAATTCACTCACTGTTTCTTTTGTTATGACTTTCAGACTTCTTATTTCAGTACTTTCGTTAAGTTTTGCATCGTTTTCTGCATTGAGTTTTCAACTGCCTGTGTCGATGTTATCAATGAACAGCGACCTGGCGATCTCTCCAGCGAAGGCCGCGCTGGTTCATCAGGGATCTGGCCCGCTTCGCTCGCGTTTGTTGGATCAATACCAGAAATGGAAAGGCACTCACTACCAGTGGGGGGGCACTACACGTCACGGTGTGGACTGCTCCGCGCTGATGCAGCATTTGTTCAGCGATGCGGCACATATTGATTTGCCGCGCACGACGAGCGAACAGATCCACCGCGGTGTACAGGTGGCGCAATACCGCCTGAAGGCCGGAGATCTGGTGTTCTTCCAGACTGGCCCGAACCGTAAACATGTGGGCGTCTATATTGGCGACAGCCAGTTTATTCACGCGTCGAGCAGCCAGGGGGTAACGGTTTCAACCCTGACCGATAACTACTGGCAAGAGCGTTATATTACTGCTCGCCGGGTGGCAGGCAGTGCAGCCTGACGGAACTCATTGATGAATATACGACAATCACTTTTGTACGCGGCTGCGGTGCGAACAATGACAGCATTATCGCCTGCTCAGCCGGTGAACGGCCTGATAATTTTTCTGCTAATCTTAACGAAACGCGATAATTCACATTAATAAAAATTCCCGGGGTGACTTCTTTTAGTCAAAAACCTTCGGGATTTTTATATTGGTTGAGCATTCATTTACTTTTCTGGTTTTTCACGTAAACGGATTGAAATGTAAGCGTATTTGCCGTGAGCATATTCACAAAAAAATCAAAACATAGCGATTTGACCTATCCTGGTGTTGCTAAATGATTTTTTATCCTTCCTCTCATGTTAACCTCATTACACTTCAAGCATGTCTTAATTCTTTCCTAAGAAAAGGACGCTACTTTGCCTTAGTTGATGGTTTGTTGACATAAATGAAGCGGCGACTAAATTCTATTTGGTATTTATTTAATAACCATCTTGCAAGATCCCATTGAGCTGCCCATGACGACAGCGCAGTAAAAGATGATGCTTTTAATACAGCAAGGAAATGAATAATGAGTGATTTTCTGCCTTTTTCGCGACCGTCGATGGGCGCTGAGGAAATTGCGGCGCTTCAGGACGTTTTGATGTCAGGCTGGATCACCACTGGGCCGAAAAATCAGGAGCTTGAAGAGGCATTCTGTCAACTTACGGGAAATCATCATGCGATTGCCGTCAGCTCTGCAACCGCGGGGATGCATGTCACGCTGATGGCGATGGGCATTGGCCCTGGCGATGAAGTGATCACGCCATCCCTGACCTGGGTGTCGACGCTGAATATGATCGTTCTGCTGGGCGCAACGCCAGTGATGATCGATGTAGACAGAGATACGCTGATGGTCACTCCGGAAGCCGTCGAAGCTGCCATCACACCGCGTACCAAAGCGATTATACCTGTTCACTATGCAGGGGCTCCGTGTGATATCGACGCCATCCGTGCTATCGGTGAACGTCATGGTATTCCCGTCATTGAAGATGCAGCGCATGCAGCGGGAACGTACTACAAAGACCACCATGTGGGCTGGCAAGGCACCGCGATTTTCTCTTTCCACGCCATTAAAAATATGACCTGCGCCGAAGGCGGGTTAGTGGTGACGGATGATGCGCAACTGGCGCAGCGGATCCGCAGCCTGAAATTCCACGGACTGGGTGTGGATGCCTATGACCGCCAGACGCACGGTCGTGCGCCGCAGGCAGAGGTTATCTCCCCTGGCTTCAAATACAACCTGGCGGACATTAACGCTGCTCTGGCACTGGTGCAGTTAGGCAAACTGAAGAATGCCAACAAACGTCGTCAGGAAATTGCCGAACGCTACCTGCTGGAACTTGCAGATACGCCGTTCCAGCCACTGAGTATCCCGGCCTGGCCACATGTACACGCCTGGCATCTTTTTATCATTCGTGTTGATGAAGCCCGGTGTGGGATCTCACGCGATAACCTGATGGCTGCGCTGAAAGAGAAAGGCATTGGTACTGGCCTGCATTTCCGCGCCGCCCACACGCAAAAATACTACCGCGAGCGTTTTCCGGATGTATCGCTCCCGAACTCTGAATGGAATAGCGCGCGTATTTGTTCTCTCCCTCTTTTCCCGGATATGACTCATGACGACACCACCCGTGTCATTACCGCACTCCATCAGCTCGCAGGAAATTGATATGTTCAGTACACCGCCGGTACAAAAAGTTTCCGTGGTGATCCCGGTTTATAACGAGCAGGAGAGCCTGCCCGAACTGATCCGCCGCACGACGGCCGCCTGTGACACGATGGGCAAAGCTTACGAAATTCTGCTGGTGGATGACGGCAGTAGCGACAATTCCGCGCTGATGCTGACCGAAGCCGCACAGGTTGAAGGTAGCCACATTGTGGCCGTACTGCTTAACCGTAACTACGGCCAGCACTCGGCGATTATGGCCGGGTTCAGCCACGTGACGGGCGATCTGATCATCACCCTGGATGCCGATCTGCAAAACCCACCGGAAGAGATCCCGCGCCTGGTCGCCAAAGCCGATGAAGGCTATGACGTGGTGGGCACGGTGCGGCAAAACCGTCAGGACAGCCTGTTCCGCAAGCTGGCTTCTCGCACTATCAACCGTCTGATCCAGCGCACCACCGGTAAAGCGATGGGGGATTACGGCTGCATGCTGCGTGCCTATCGTCGCCACATTGTGGATGCCATGCTGCACTGCCACGAACGCAGTACGTTTATCCCTATTCTGGCGAATACCTTTGCCCGTAAAGCGACGGAAATCCCGGTGCTGCATGCCGAGCGTGAGCATGGGGAGTCAAAGTACAGCTTTATGCGTCTCATCAACCTGATGTATGACCTGATCACCTGCCTGACCACGACGCCGCTGCGTCTGCTGAGCGTTTTCGGCAGCATCATCGCAGTGGCCGGGTTTGCGATTTCCGTTCTGTTGGTCGCCTTGCGACTGATCTTTGGCCCACAGTGGGCGGCGGAAGGGGTCTTTATGCTGTTTGCCGTTCTGTTCATGTTCATCGGTGCCCAGTTTGTTGGTATGGGCTTACTCGGTGAATACATCGGCCGTATCTATAACGATGTTCGCGCACGTCCGCGCTACTTTATTCAACGTGTTGTCCGTCAGGAACACAAAGCGTCTCAAGAGGAAATTCACCCATGAAAGCTGTTGTATTTGCCTATCACGATATGGGGTGCACGGGCACACTGGCCCTGCTGGAAGCGGGCTATGATATTGCTGCAATCTTTACCCATCCGGACGTTGCGGGAGAAAACAATTTCTTCGGTTCCGTGGCACGCATTGCTGCAGAGCGCGGCATTCCGGTTTACGCCCCGGACGATGTGAACCACCCGCTGTGGGTTGACCGCATTCAGAAGCTTTCTCCTGACGTGATCTTCTCTTTCTACTACCGCAATCTGATCTGCGACGACATCTTAAACGTGGCTGCCAAAGGTGCGTTTAACCTCCACGGCTCTCTGCTGCCAGCTTACCGTGGCCGCGCACCGCTGAACTGGGTGCTGGTTAACGGTGAAACCGAAACCGGTGTAACCCTGCACCGCATGGTGCATCGTGCCGATGCGGGCGCTATCGTGGCGCAGCATAAAGTGGCTATCGATGCTGATGAAACGGCGCTGCAACTTCATCACAAACTCTGCGCGACGGCGCAAACCTTGCTACGCGATGCGCTGCCAGCCATTCAGAATGGCTCTTTCAGCGAAACCGCCCAGGATGAGAGCAAAGCAAGCTGCTTTGGCCGCCGTAAGCCAGAAGATGGTCGTCTGGACTGGAACAAACCTGCTCGCCAGCTGCACAACCTGGTGCGTGCCGTTACCGATCCGTGGCCAGGCGCATACAGCTTTGCCGGGGTTAGCAAGTTTATCGTCTGGAAATCCCGCGTGCGTGACGACATTCCAGCGGCAAAACCGGGTACGGTTGTCTCTGTTTCTCCACTGGTTGTGAGCTGTGGCGAACAGGCGCTGGAGATCGTTACCGGACAAACCGACAACGGTCTGTACGTTCAGGGCACACAGCTGGCGCAGTCTCTGGGTCTGGTCACCGGGGCACTGATCACCAGCGCACCGGTTGTTGCCATCAAACGCCGCACACGCGTGCTGATCCTCGGTGTGAACGGCTTTATCGGTAACCACCTGACTGAGCGTCTGCTGAAGGACGATAACTACGAAATCTATGGCCTGGATATCGGCTCTGATGCCATCAGCCGCTTCCTGGACAACCCGCGCTTCCACTTCGTTGAAGGGGATATCAGCATCCATTCCGAATGGATTGAATATCACATTAAAAAATGTGACGTGGTGCTGCCGCTGGTTGCCATTGCCACACCAATTGAATATACCCGTAACCCGCTGCGCGTGTTCGAGCTGGACTTCGAAGAGAACCTGAAGATTATCCGCGACTGCGTGAAATACGATAAGCGCATCATCTTCCCGTCCACCTCTGAAGTGTACGGCATGTGTACCGACAAAAACTTCGACGAAGACACCTCTAACCTGGTGGTCGGGCCGATCAACAAACAGCGCTGGATTTACTCCGTCTCCAAACAGCTGCTGGATCGCGTGATTTGGGCATATGGCGAGAAAGAAGGCCTGCGCTTTACTCTGTTCCGTCCGTTTAACTGGATGGGTCCACGTCTGGATAACCTGAACGCAGCGCGTATCGGCAGCTCCCGTGCGATCACCCAGCTGAT
The DNA here is from genome assembly GCF_014103115.1 of Enterobacter sp. RHBSTW-00901. Classification (NCBI taxonomy): domain Bacteria; kingdom Pseudomonadati; phylum Pseudomonadota; class Gammaproteobacteria; order Enterobacterales; family Enterobacteriaceae; genus Enterobacter; species Enterobacter sp. RHBSTW-00901. The sequence continues at coordinate 2,533,872 of NZ_JABXPB010000001.1, read as the reverse complement.
CCTGAACCTGGTGGAAGGTTCCCCGATCAAGCTTATCGAAGGCGGCAAACAAAAACGCTGCTTTACCGATATCAGCGACGGTATTGAAGCGCTGTTCCGCATCATCGAAAACAAAGATGGTCGTTGCAACGGTGAAATCATCAACATCGGTAACCCGGATAACGAAGCGAGCATTCGTGAACTGGCTGAGATGCTGCTGGCAAGCTTTGAACGCCACCCACTGCGCGATAAATTCCCACCGTTTGCGGGCTTCCGTGAAGTGGAAAGCAGCAGCTACTACGGTAAAGGCTATCAGGATGTTGAGCACCGTAAGCCAAGCATTCGCAATGCGAAGCGCTGCCTGAACTGGGCACCGGGCGTTAAGATGGAACAAACCATTGATGAAACGCTCGACTTCTTCCTGCGCACTGTGGAGCTGTCGGAACAGACATCATGAAGAAGGTCGGTTTACGCATTGATGTCGACACCTTCAGGGGTACGCGTGACGGCGTACCCAAACTTCTGGAGTTGCTGAGCAAACACGATGTGCGGGCCAGTATTTTCTTCAGCGTAGGGCCTGACAACATGGGACGCCATTTATGGCGTCTGATTAAACCGGCATTCCTGTTCAAAATGCTGCGCTCGCGCGCAGCATCCCTGTACGGCTGGGATATTTTACTGGCCGGAACCGCATGGCCTGGCAGGCGTATTGGCGCGGGTAATGAAGACATTATTCGCGAAGCAGCGCAGCGTCATGAGGTGGGTTTACATGCCTGGGATCACCATGCCTGGCAAGCCTGGGCTGGTGTCTGGGACATTTCGCGCCTGACGCGTGAAGTCGAGCGCGGCGTGATGGAGCTGGAAGCCATTATCTGCCAGCCTGTGCGTTGTTCCGCCGTCGCGGGATGGCGTGCGGATCAGCGCGTGGTGAAAGCCAAAGAACCCTTCGCGTTTCGCTACAATAGCGATTGTCGCGGTACTGGCCCGTTTTTACCGCAGTTAGGGGAAAACAAGGTGGGTACTGTGCAAATCCCGGTCACGCTTCCCACCTGGGATGAAGTGGTTGGGCGCGAGGTGAGCGCCGAGGGGTTTAACCGCTATATTCTGGACTGCATTCATCGCGACAACGGTACGCCGGTCTATACGATCCACGCTGAAGTGGAAGGGATCGCGTATCAGCATGATTTCGATGCACTGTTGACGATGGCCGCTCAGGAGGGCATTCAGTTCTGCCCGTTGAGCGAAATGCTGCCAGACGATCTCAGCACGTTGCCTGGTGGCAAAATTGTGCGTAATGAAATGGCTGGCCGGGAAGGCTGGCTTGGCTATCAACAAACCGTGAGTCCGGTACCATGAAAGCAGCCCGTTATGGCTTAGCGCTTCTCGCACTGTTTATCGTTTACTACCTCATTCCGGTCGATATCCGCCTGTTATGGCAACCTGATGAAACACGTTATGCGGAAATCAGCCGCGAAATGTTGGCATCAGGAGACTGGGTTGTACCGCATTTTCTGGGTCTGCGTTATTTTGAAAAGCCTATTGCCGGCTACTGGATTAACAGTATCGGGCAACTGCTGTTTGGTCACACTAACTTTGCCGTGCGCGCGGGCGTCATATTCTCGACCGGGTTAACGGTATTGCTGGTGATCTGGATGGCCTGGTATCTCTGGCGGGATAAGCGCGTTGCGCTTTTCTCCGGTCTTATCTTCTTAACCCTGTTCCTGGTGTATGGCATCGGCACGTATGCGGTGCTGGATCCCATCATTACCTTGTGGCTGGTGGCGGCGATGTGCAGCTTCTGGCTGGCTTCGCAGGCAAAAACGGTTACCGGAAAAGCGGGCGGCTACGTGCTGCTGGGGCTTGCCTGCGGCATGGGGGTCATGACCAAAGGCTTCCTGGCGCTGGCGGTACCGGTGATTGGCGTGTTGCCGTGGGTGATTGCCCAGAAGCGCTGGAAAGAGGTGCTGATTTTTGGTGGGCTGGCGATCCTGAGCTGCGTGCTAATCGTCCTCCCCTGGGGGCTGGCGATTGCCCATCGTGAACCTGATTTCTGGCGTTACTTCTTCTGGGTTGAACATATTCAGCGTTTTGCCCAGAGCGATGCGCAGCACAAGGCTCCATTCTGGTATTACCTGCCATTCCTGATTGCAGGAAGCCTGCCGTGGCTGGCACTGCTGCCTGGCGCACTGCGTCTGGGCTGGAGTGAAAGACAGCTGAATGCAGGCGGTGGGCTTTATCTGCTCGGATGGGTGGTGATGCCGCTGCTGTTCTTCAGCATTGCCAAAGGCAAACTGCCAACCTATATCCTGCCGTGTTTTGCCCCGCTGGCGATCCTGATGGCGCGCTATGCCTGCATCGCGGCGGAAAAAGGGGCCAAAGCGTTACGCATTAACGGTGGCATCAACCTCGCGTTTGGCGTCATCGGCGTGCTGGCGGCGCTGGTGGTTTCTCCGTGGGGATTGTCGAAGCACCCGGTCTGGACGTCTGTCGAGCTGTATAAGGTCTTCTGTGCGGTGGTGGCTTTCCTCATCTGGGCTGTCGTGGGCTGGTTTACCCTCAGACAGAGCCAACAGCGCTGGTGGCTGGCGGCGCTGTGTCCTGCCGGTATTGCATTGCTGATTGGCTTTGCCATCCCTAACCTGGTGGTCGATTCAAAGCAGCCGCAGTCGCTGGTGGATACCGTGCGTGACCCGCTTCAGGACAGCACCTTCGTCCTGGCCAACAACGTCGGGGTGGCTTCCGGACTGGCGTGGGAGCTGAAGCGTAATGACATCATTCTGTTTGGTCAGAGTGGCGAACTGCGATACGGCCTGGACTTCCCGGATGTGAAAGATCGTTTTGTGGGTCGTGAGGATTTCGCACAATGGCTGGCGGAGCATCGCCAGAAGGGGAAAATCTCGCTGGTGATCCTGATGTCGAAAAATGACGACCTCAAGCGGGTTAACCTGCCAAAACCGGACAGTCTGTACATTCAGGGCCGTCTGGCCTACCTGCAGTATCTGCCACAGTGATGACCTGGTTCTGGCTGATACTGGCAAGCCTGTTAAGCTGCGCAGGACAACTTTGCCAGAAACAAGCAACCCGTCCGGCGAAAGCCGGGCGGCGTGGCCTGCATATCATGCTGTGGATTGGGCTGGCTCTGCTGGCGCTGGGCACGGGTATGCTGGTCTGGCTGGTGGTGTTGCAGCGTCTTCCTGTCGGGATTGCCTACCCCATGCTGAGCCTTAATTTTGTCTGGGTAACGCTGGCGGCGAAGGTATTCTGGCATGAAAAGGTGGCTATGAATCACTGGCTGGGCGTCGGGTTCATTATTGTCGGGATTGTTTTACTGGGAGGAAGCCTGTGAAAGGTGCGTTCTGGGCTTTATGCAGCGTGGTGTTAGTCAGTGCGGCGCAGCTTTTACTGCGTCATGCCATGCTGGCGCTGCCGCCTGTCAGTGATATTTTCGCGTTTATCTCTGCCCTCTGGCATTTCTCATCTGGTACGGGCGCGCTGATGCTGGGGCTGATGGGTTATGTGGCGTCGATGGGCTGCTGGTATCTGGCCCTGCATCGCATGGCGCTCAGCAAAGCGTATGCCCTGCTGAGCCTCAGCTATATTCTGGTGTGGGGAGCGGCAATCTTACTGCCCGGCAGGGAGGAACAATTCTCCTGGCAAGGTCTGATGGGCGTCGGATTTATTATTCTGGGTGTGCTGGTGATTTTTATGCCTCAGACATGCCGTGGTGAAAAATAGACCCGGCAGTAAGGGTATAAGGGGTCGCCGTGCAGACGGCAAGGCTCAACGAACCAAACTGTAACTGACTGACCGAATGTGCCTGAGAGGTGCTGTCGATACTGACAATCTGCCAGGCACTACCACCTCGCTGTTTCACAATCGCCTCTTTACGCGTCCAGATCCCCCAGAAAGCAGAGAGCTTAGCCTCCGGATCCTCGCGCTCCAGTTCTGCATGTTCCGCCACACTGAAGACGGCATTCGCCAGCGCCTGCCAGTTTTCACGCGGGCGTATCACTTCAATATCGCAGCCCACTTCACCTTCATCGCTCAGCAGCAACGCAATATCGTCACCACTATGGCTCAAATTAAACCAGAGCGGGTGTGCGTCCACGAAGGCCGGTTTCCCCTGCTCACCGTAGACGATTTCGGGTAGTGGGGAAGGGGATAATGTTCTGGCGAGCAGCGTCCTGCCCGCCAGCCAGGAGGCATTTCGCGCACCCTGAGGTGCCATGTCTGCGAGCGTTGACGCCAGCGGGTCCGCGCAAAGGGTGGAGATTTTTCCCAGTACAAACTGGTACATAGTTACGCCCAGCGTTTGATGATTATCGAGGTATTGATTCCGCCGAATGCGAAGTTATTGCTTTGCAGATACTCGCAATCAATCTGACGGGCTTCCCCCATAATATAATCTAAAGCGCCACATTGCTCATCTGGTTGTCTTAAATTGAGTGTCGGGATAAACCAGCCTTCACGCATCATCTGCAGGCTTAGCCAGGCTTCCATTGCCCCACAGGCCCCCAGCGTGTGGCCAAAATAGCTCTTCAGCGATGAGATAGGTACGTTGTCGCCGTAAATCGCGGCGGTGGCCAGACTCTCGGCGATGTCACCGCGATCGGTCGCGGTACCGTGGGCAGAAATGTACCCCATGTCCAGCGCGCTTAAACCGGCCATCGCCAGTGATTGCTCCATGCAAATCTGCATTGTTTCGCGCTGTGGCTGGGTGATATGGGCCGCATCGCAGTTAGTGGCGAAGCCCACAATCTCGCCATAAATAGTGGCACCGCGCGCTTTGGCGTGCTCCAGCTCTTCCAGAACGAGGGTACTTGCGCCTTCGCCAATCACCAGGCCATCGCGCTGAGTATCAAATGGTGACGGCGTGGTTTTAGGCGTATCGTTGCGCTGGCTGGTGGCAAACAGGGTATCGAAAACCGCCGCTTCAGAAGGGCAAAGTTCTTCCGCTCCGCCGGCGACCATGACGGTTTGATAACCATGACGAATCGCTTCCCAGGCGTAGCCAATCGCCTGACTGCCGGACGTACAGGCGCTTGATGTCGGGATAACACGACCACGCAGGCCAAAGAACAGGCCCGTGTTCACGGCGGTGGTGTGTGGCATCATCTGCACGTAGGTGGTGCCGGTGATGTTATTGGTGTGCTTTTCGGTGAGCATGGTCGCAAACTCGCTGACCGGCCCGGTACTGCCAGTGGAAGAACCATAGGCGATACCGGTTTGGCCGTTAGTGAGCACGGCTTCGCCAATCAAGCCCGCTTGTTCCAGAGCTAACTCAGTGGCGCGGGTCGACATCAACGACACGCGACCCATGGCACGGATACGCTTGCGGGTATAGTGTTCCGGTAGGGTAAAATCATCAATCGGCGCGCCCAGTAGGGTGTGCAGGCCATCATAAATCTGCCACTCTGGCATGGTGCGTACCGCATTTTCATACGCCAGCAGTCTGCTGGAAACGGATTGCCAGTTTTCGCCAAAGGCAGTGACCCCACCCATCCCTGTAATCACCACGCGACGCGTCATAGCATTCCTCCGTTAATGGAAATGACCTGGCGGGTGACGTAGCCCGCAATATCTGACATCAGATAACTGGCCAGCCCTGCGACTTCCTCGGCCTGGCCCATACGTTTCATTGGGATGATGGACATCGCTTCTTTTAGTGCGGCTTCTTCCATCTCGATCATCCCGGTATTGATTAGCCCGGGCGCAATGCAGTTCACCGTGATTTTTCGTTTAGCCAGCTCAATTGCCAGTGCTTTGGTGGCTCCGATGATGCCCGCTTTTGCCGCGCTGTAGTTCACCTGGCCACGGTTGCCCATTACGCCGGACACCGACGATAAGGTGATAATACGCCCCCCCTGACGGGTGCCGATCATCGGCATAATGCAAGGGTGAATGACATTATAAAAACTGTCGAGGTTAGTGTGGATCACGCTATCCCAGTCGTCTTCGCTGAGCGCTGGAAACGCACCGTCACGTGTGATCCCGGCGTTACTGACCACGCCATACCATGCCCCGTGGGTGTCGATGTTCTGCTCAATCACCTCACGACATTGCTCGCGGTTACCCACATCGAAGGAGAGTAAACGACCCTTGCCGCCAGCCAGGGTGATGGCATCCAGTGTCTCCTGCGCGCCTGTGGCGTCACGATGGTAATGCACACCTACGGTGAACCCGTCAGCGGCAAGCTGGCGGGCGATGGCACGACCAATGCCTTTGCTGGCCCCGGTGACCAGTACGGAACGACTCATGCGTTTAATCCCTGATTAAAAAGCGATGTTAATTCTTCTGCACTCGGCTGGAAAGTGTTTACGCGGCCGGTGGCCAGTACCTTATCACCGGCAGTAATGGCGCATTCGAAACTGCCGAAACGCTCGTCCTGCATCAGCAGTTTGACGGTGATCTCCAGCGTCGCCCCCGCAGTAAAATAACCGCTGGCGCACACCAGCTCGCGCGCACCGAGCACCATACCCAGAGCAATATGATCCTGTCCTTGCTGCTGACGATGCCAGCCAGACCAAACGCCAACGGTCTGCGCCATGAGTTCGAGCGCATACCAGCCCGGCAGGTCACCCTCCGCATTCAGAAACGGTGCCAGTACGCTTTGCCTGTTGACCGCTACGCGGCACACGGCGGTGTCGTCAGTGACACGTTCAACGGACTCCAGCAACAGCATCGGCGCATCGTGTGGCAGATAGGTAACAGGTGGTAAGTAGCTCATGACACTCTCCCCAGCAGGATGCTGGCGTTGTTACCGCCAAATGCGAATGAGTTAGACAAAATGACCGGTTTTTTCAGGGCGATGCTCCTGTGCAACACTCCGCACGGTGGCAGCGTGTCGTCCGGCGCATAGCGGGTGAAATCCTGTGGCGGTAACGGCAGATTGTGCGTCAGGATAAGCCAGCTCAGCGCTGCTTCTGTGATACCGGCAGCCCCCAGCGTGTGGCCGGTAAGATGTTTGGTGGAACTGCAGGGCACGTTTTCCCCAAAGAGATCGTGTACCACCTGCGATTCAATTTGGTCGTTGAGTGGCGTGGCGGTGCCATGCAGGTTGATATAGCCGATATCACCAGCGTGTAGGCCCGCTTCGTTCAGCGCCTGGGTAATGGCGTGAATGGCTCCCTGGCCTTGCGGGTGCGGGGCGGAAATATGGTAAGCATCGCTTGATTCCCCTGTCCCCAGCAGTGCCACTTCCGCAGGCTCTCGGGTCAGCACCATTAACGCTGCGGCTTCACCAATGGTGATACCCCGACGGTCACGGCCAAATGGCTCGCAGAGCGTCGGGGAAAGTGATTCGAGGCTGTTAAAACCGTTCACTGGCATTCGGCTAAGCGTGTCTGCGCCGCCAACAATGGCGATATCAACCAGTCCGGCGTCGATCAGGCGACGACCACTGATGATCGCCCGGGCGCTGGAAGAGCAGGCTGTCGAGATGGTATATGCCGGGCCTTCCAGCTGCAGCCAGTTGGCCAGGAAGCGGGACGGATCGCCCAGCTCCTGTTGTGGATACTGCCATTGGCTGCTGGCTTCACCGTTGAGGCTGCGACGCACATGCACATCACCTTCATCCAGCCCGGAGGTACTGGTGCCAAGCACAACCGCCACGCGGTCACGGCCAACGCGGGTGATCGCCTCATCAACGGTGGACTGAATTTGTGCCAGTGCGGCCAGTAATAACTGGTTATTGCGGGTACGGTGTGCGGACAAGGCTTCCGGGATGGGCGGCAGTTCACCTTCCACGCCACCCAGGACGGCCTCGGGTTGATCCTGCAGCCAGCCCGTTCGGCAGTGCATACCCGGAGCGATGCCCGCCGTCAGGTTAGCGGCAATCTCATCCAGCGAGTTGCCCAGCGCGTTGACCATGCCAACAGCGGAAATGTAGATCATCTCAGTCACCCAGATATTGAATGGTGATGTGGTATTTAAAAACGTGTTGCTCGATGCTGATCGGCTCGCGTTTGCCTTTACGTTGCAGGTAGACAATCTCGGTGATTAGCTTGCCGCTGGTATTACGCAACTCGCGCCGATCGCCATGATCTTTCAGCGTCCAGCCCTTCGGTAACTGTGGCTGCCAGGCGCTGAGCGGCCAGTGGCTGAGCATGACATCGGCCAGCACCTGGCTGGCCGGAGGCAATTGCGGCACGACGATCGACTGTTCGGTGTGGATACCGGTTTCATCATACGTCGCCAGGAACAGACGAATACCGACAGAAGAAAGCCCGGCAAGCGTCACTTTGTGCGCATCTGCGTTGAGCATCACCAGCAAAGACTGCGTTTGCCCGTTAAAGCTGCCGGTCAGCAACTGTTGCGAACTGACCGCGGGGGTAATGCCCGGCGGTGGCAGCGTCACTTTGGTGCCCGGCTGGAGCCAGGCCTGCGGACGCGATCCTTCAGTATTGGTCGAATGGCTACAGCCCGCCAGCAGCAGCGTCGCAGCCAGCGCGGCGGCGCGGTAAAAAGCGTTCATTTGCGTTTTCTCTCTTTCTTAACAGGCATCGCCAGCGGGGCCAGCAGGAAGGCGGTAAAAATGCCGCTCACCAGCACGATACCAAAGCTGCTGATGGCCTGCGTGGCGCTGAACACCAGCATGCCCAGCGTCAACAAGGTGGTCATCATCGCCAGGGTAATGGCCAGCATCGACGTCAGGGGCGTACCGCGCGGGTTGCTGAAAAACAGCGTGTAGTTGATGCCAATACCGAGCACCAGTACCAGCGCCAGTAGCGAAAACAGATTGACCGGATGGCCCGTCACGGCCAGGGCAGCCAGCCCACAGCTGAGCGACAGTACGGAAGGCACCAGACTGATAAGCCCTTTGCGCCAGCCGAGACGGACCATCGCCCCGCAGGCAATCACTGCCAGCGCCACAAACAGTAATCCTGTTAGTAGCGTGCGATAGAGGGCAAACAGGCTATCGAAACTGGCTTTGCGATCGACCCAGACGACACCCTCATGGCTGGCGGCCAGTTTACTGAGCGCAGCGCTGCTTTTCGCGCCGTCCACCGGGACCAGAACACCACTTTCACCGTCAGGCAGAGTCAGCCACAGCAGACGCCAGCCTTCGCTGGCCGGGCTTTTGAACCATGCATCCACGCTGACAGGCATCGCGTCCAGATTAGGCGATACGGTAGTCAGCCCTGCGCTTTGCAGCACTTTTGTGACCGCCGGGGCGGCGTTTCGCAGCAGGGTGAGATCGCTGTTTTGCCGGGCCATCGAGTTCAGCGGCAGGGTGCGCCAGCGGGTAATTTCACCCGCTTTTTGTGCCTGAGCCAGCGCCGGAGTGAAGGCTTCCAGCCGCTCCAGCGTTTGCTGGGACGATGCGCCATACACCACAAACCATTTCTGATCGACGCTCTGTCCGGTCAGGGCGGTAATGGTTTTCTCCTGCGCCAGGATATCCTGCGGCAGCGCCTGCAACTGGGCGATATCGTCGTCCACTTTCAGGGTGGCGATCCCGGCAGCCGAAACCAGTGCCAGCAGGACAGGCAGACCCACGGAAAGCTTTTTATTGCGTCGCCAGGCCGCCAGCCAGCGTAACATCAACACCATCGCCGGAACCGGGCGCACCGGCAAACCCCGGCACAGCCACGGGTGCCAGAAAATAACCGTCAGGCAGGAGGCACTCAGGCCCACGGCGGCAAACACCGCCATCTGGCGGATCCCCGGGAAGGGGGCCAGCATCATGATCAGGTATGCTGCGACGGTTGTCAGTAGCGCCAGCAGCAGAGCGTTTCGCACCCTGGCCAGGCTTTGCCACGGTGAATGTTCTGCGCCGTGGACCATCCGTTCAGTCAGGTAGTAGAGCGTGTAATCTGCCGAAATGCCGATGATGCTCATGCTCATCACCAGCGTCATCAGATGCAGTTCGCCAAACAGCAGCAGCGTAACCACCGTACCCGCCAGCGCGCCGATAGCGATGGAGATCAAGCACAGCAGCAGCGGGCGCAGAGAGCGGAATACCGCCACAATCAACAGGATCACCCCCAGAATGGTGGCGATACCCAGCGTGGAGACATCCCGCTTCGCCTGCTGACTGGCGTAATCACTGTAGAACACGGTGCCGCGTGAAAGCAGCTGCGCCTGCGGGTAGTGCGCCTTCAGAGTCTTCTGCAGGGCGTTAAGGGTAGTGACCAGCTGGTGGGTTTGCTGCATATCGAAGGATGACCCCGACAGCTCGCCGTGCAGCAGATACCAATAGTTTCCGGCCTCATCCTGAGTGACCAGCCAACCGTCCATCAGCCGCAACTTCTGGCTGTTTTGCGCCAGCGCCAGCTGCGAGCCGCGCATCAGCATCAGCGGATCGTTTTGCAGCTCTTTGCCGCTTACGCCAGAAAAAGCGGAATAAAGCTGGGATAAAATCCACTGCGCCTGCGCTTCACCGCCGTTTTGCAGACGGGCGCGGGTGGCGGCGTCGATCAGGCCGTTGCGGTGCTGCCAGAAGAACTCACCCCAGGCTTTTTGCCCGTCGGCATCCATCGGGCCTTTTACGTCGTTGAGCGAACCGCTGCTTTGCAGTAGCGTCAGCCAGTACTTCGCCACGCGCGGATCGGGATCCTTACCGGGGCTGACCAGCCAGACCAGTTGACGATCGAGACGCTGCATAAACCCGTCGTTGAGCGCCGGCGGGATCGCCCCAAGCGCCTGTTTCGGCAACATGGCCAGCACGCTGCTGTTCAGGCGTGCGCCAGGCAGCAGCGACAGCAGCACGCCCAGCAGGATCAGGCATACCGTGGCCCACAGCAGTGCCGGGCGCAGGGATTTACGGTGCGGTAAAGCGTTGTCGTTCGTCATCGGTCAGGCTGGCGGGCGTCAGTTGGTGGCGGGAAAGGGCAATATCCGTGCGATCGCCCTGTTTGTCGTTCAGACGGATCGACTCCAGATAGGTTGCGCCGCCCAGGTCGAGGGTGGCGAAAATCTTGTCCAGCGGTGTGGTTGTTGGCGTTAACACCAGCGACCAGCGGCCTTCACCCAGGTCTTTAAAATCGATGCGGAAGTTCTCTTCCAGCACTTTACGGTCGGCCTGGAACAGCGCCCGCAGAAGGTGGTTGAACTGAAACATCTGCGGATTGTTTTCGGCAGTAATGGTCTGCGGCGGCTGGCCGTTGATCGTCTGCACCATCCGTTTGTCATCCAGCAGCAACGTCATCGGGAAAGGGGCCTTTTGATCCCACAGCAGGCCGTCATCGCGGGCGATCATCATCTCGCCCTGCGAGCGCAGCGGCTGCGGCATATCCTTGATGGTACGCACTTGCTCGAAGTGGGCGCGCACAACGGGCTGCCCGATAAACCGCTGCTGCAGTTCATCCAGGGTTACGGCGCTGACCAGCGGGCTTAGCATCAGCATCAGCAAAGGCAACCATTTCATGGTGTTACTCCCATACGTTCAAACAAGATAGCCGGGCTGACAAAACACATTTCGCGAGTGGCTTCTTCTACTGCCACCTGGATGGTGTAACCGGTGGTGGTGCGTTTACCGCTTTGCGCATCGAAAATTTGATAGGCGATACGCAGACGGTTTTCATACTCTTCAATATGCGCCCGCACGCGGATACGCTGCTCGAAGGTCACCGCATCACGGTATTTCACCCGGGTATCGACCACTGGCCAGACGTAGCCGGAGGCTTTCATCTGGCGGTAGCCATAATCAAACTGGTTGAGCAGCGCCTCGCGGGCGATCTCAAAGTAGCGGAAATAGTTGCCGTGCCAGACCACGCCCATCATATCGACGTCGTGGAACGGCACGGTGATCTCTACTTCCGTCGTAAAGCGGGGATCGGTCAGCACCCTTTACTCCTTCTCTTTGGCATCCGGCAGATGCCAGAAATCGAAAAAATTAAACCAGTCGAGCGGCGACATTAATGCGTAATGCTCAAGCCGCTGTGCATAGTGATCGATAGTTTGTTGTAGCGCCTGCTGACGCTCACCGCGTGGCAGCAGCAGCGGGTCGGCAAAGGGTTCGCAGTGGATGGTGAGTCGGTCCTGCTGACACAGGGCATAAATCAACATCACCGGGCAGCGCAGAATGGAGGCCAGGATGAAGGGCCCCTGTGGGAACGGCGCGGGCTGACCCATAAACTGGCTCCAGATCACGCGCCAGTCACCGCCGCGTTGTGGAGTGACGGCAATGCGGTCACCCACAATCGCGACCCATTCACCGCGCTCCAGCTTCTCTTTGATAGCGATAGCCGTGTCCGGTCCGATGTCGGTCACCGGCATCAAATTCACGCCAGCCTGGGGAGCCATCTCGGTCATTATCTGCTTAAAGCGTTGGGCGTTATCGCTGAATACCAGGGCATTGATAACTTTACTGCCTTCAAGCTGGGCCAGCGCCCGACAGGCTTCAACATCGCCAAGATGCGAGGCCAGCAGCAGTTTGCCCTGCGGCGCATCCATATTGAGCGCTTCGCGCGCGCCAGCGGCAAAAACCACGTCGCGATTAAGCTTCAGCTCACCGCGCCAACTGGCAACTTTGTTCAGCATGGCATTGCCGAAGCGCATAAAGTGGAAAAAGCTGTTGAGGCGAGGCGGAACCGGCAGGTTTCGTTGCGCCAGCGTCGTTTTCACTCTCTTTATCCACTGCTGCGAGGCCTGCCTCGCCGGGTGGGCGGTAAGCCAGTACATGCCGATAACCGGCCACAGCAGCAGAGTAAATGCCCGTCGACCAAACAACTGCCAGACGCGCAACATCAGGCGCATTCCCCACAGCCCTTTGACCTCATTCTGCCGCGCCCAGTGTCGGGCGCGACGACGCAGCAGCAGCGCGGGAATGCGCGGCAGCATGCCGAAGAACAGACGGGTATGCATCAGGGAGATCCGCACGTTATCTTTCAGCGCATCGAAATGGGATAAACCGTCGAGCGGGTAGGTAACGCGGGTCGGCAGAAAATAGCTGGTATTGCCCTGCCAGTAGAGCCGGACCATCACCTCGGTGTCAAAGTCCATCCGCTTGCCGAGCGGGGTGCGTGCCGCCAGCTGCAGCGTGGGTGACACCGGGTAGACCCGAAAGCCGCACATGCTGTCTTTGAGCTGCAGGGACAGGGTTTCAATCCATACCCAGACGTGCGTTATCCAGCGTCCGTAGAGGCGCGAACGTGGAATGGAGTCATCGTAAATGGGCTGACCGGAAATCAGCGCCTCCGGATGGCGTTCAGCCAGCGCCAGCAACCTGGGGATATCTTCAATTGCATGCTGGCCGTCGGCATCTACCTGAACGGCGTGGGTATATCCCGCGCGGGCAGACTCTTCCAGGCCTCTTATCACCGCTGCACCTTTGCCAGCGTTTTCCGCCAGACGTATCAGCGTGATCTGCGGTTGTTCTGCCGCCAGACGTTCCAGCTCCAGGCGCGTGCTCTCCTCGCTGCCGTCATCGACGACCAGGCAGGGCAGGCCAAACGGGGCCAGACGCGACAGCACATTTGCCATCATCGCGCCGTGGTTGTAACACGGGATCAGCACGCACGGATGAAAGGTTACTGACATAGGCGAATTTTCCCGCTGCTGGCGGTATGGCGCTCGGCACCGGCATGGCGCTGATAGCTAAACGTCAGCATCTGGCGTTCGGCATTCCATTCAAGGGTCAGCGTTACGGTGGCCTCTGGCAGCAGAGGGGCCTGGAATTTCACATTTTGAATGCTGTGAAAACGGTAGCCCGGTGCCAGTAGCGTCGTGGCGTAGTGCATCACCCAGTCAAGCTGCGCCACACCCGGCAACAAAGGCTGCACAGCAAAATGACCCTGGAACCAGAACAGGGAAGGATCAAGATGCAGGATGACTTCCAGTTTTTGCGGCTGTACCTGGTGGTGCTCAATTTCAGGAATCTTCATGAAATAACTCCTGTAGCTGCGCATAGACACGTTTATTCATACTGTTCACCGGTATTTCATCGATAATACGCCAGTAGCGGGGGATGGCGACGGGCTCAAGCCAGGGGCGCAGGGCACGACGCCAGGCAAATTCCTGCGCTTTTTTGCCCTGATGCTGCCAGCGCTGACGGGCATCATCATCAAGTACAAGCAGTACACCAATACCATGACGTCCCCCGCGTGCGACCGGTAAGGCAGCGGCTTCACAAATACCCTCCAGTTCCAGCAGACGACGTTCGACCTCGTTAAGTGAAATGCGTTTCTCTTCAATTTTAACGACCCGACCGCGACGCCCGACGATACTAAACAGCCCCTCTTTGTCGAAGTGCAGGATATCGTCAAGCTGTAGCCCTTCAGCCTCGTGAATGAGTGGTGATGTTACACGAGAGGTTTCACTTTCGTGATGGAACACGACGCCGGGGAATGATCGCCAGGGAACGCTGTCCTCCTGACGATGACGCCATGCGAGGATCCCGGTTTCAGTACTACCATAAATTTCATCCGGCCAGATATTCAGCCAGCCGTGGGTGGTGGATACATCACACCAGGGCAACATTCCACCCGCGGAGATCAGCATCCTGACGGGAGGTGCGGTGAGCGCGGTATCCAGTCTCTTCAGGAAAGCCGGGCTGCTGATAAAAAGGGTGGGGGAGCGCTGCCAGTTGTTCTGCGTAATAGAGCATCGCGGCATGCAGCGGCAGGCCCATTGCCATTGGCAACACGATGCGAAACGTCAGGCCATACAGATGTTGTGGCACGACCGAGGCCACAACGCTGCAGCCTGTCAGGCACTGACCAAAACGGTCAGCCAGCAGACTGGCTTCGCGATCCAGGCTGGCGATAGGTTTAATCACCCGGCGTGGGGTGCCTGTAGAGCCGGAGGTAAAGAGTTCGACAACGCGGGTGTCGTCAATTGTAGGCAGTGGTGCCCAGCTGTTTGCTGCCTGATGGGATGAGACCACCACAATCAGCTTCCCGTGGAAGCTGAGCGTTTGATCGCTAAGGACACCGCTGAACAGCGACTGCTGTTCTTCAAGCAACGAGACGCGGCTATGACCAGGAATGACGGGCGTTTTACCCGCATGCAGTGATGCCAGCAATGCCACAATAAACAGGTAGCTGTTTTCAAAACATAGCGCCCAGCGCTCACCTTCCTGTTGACGTAATACCTGTACCAGTAATGTGACGTCGTGGCGCAACTGACCAAGCGTCCAGGTACGATCTTCAAGCCAGGCTACTGGCGTGTCATCAGGGCGTGGAGCATTTAACCACTGGTTCAGAGGAAGGGGTTTATTCATTGTGCTTCTATTTTTTTTATCACCCATTGACGTACCAGCCACTCTACCGCCATCAGTGTCCCCATCAGGATGTAGGCCACCATCCCGTTCCACAGCGTCCACAGATGCATGTCGCCGTGGATCACGGTAAACAGGGCCATCGCACCATTGCCGATGAAGAATCCGCACCATACTTTGGTCACCTTGCGGGTATAGCGCACACCGGTGGGGGGCAAATTCGGCTCACGCAGACGTGCCAGCCGTTCGACCAGCGGCATCGCTGTCCACAGCGAACCGCCGAACACGGCCAGCATCACGAGATTGACCACCACAGGATAGAGCAGCAGCCACTGGTGGGCTTTCAGCAGATAGCTTGCAGCGCAAAGCGCTATCCCTGCCAGCGCAACGCACTGCACCACATAACGCATTGGACCCGCGTTTTGCCGGGCCTGATGCAGGCGAAGCAGCAACAGCAGCACCATCAGCGGTAACAGCCAGTGCAGGCTGTTATGCGTTAGCCCAAATCCAATCAGGAAGGGCCATGCCAGCAGCATTAACCCCGTCAGCAGTGGGATTGCCGGAAACGTCCGTCCACCACGCACGGTGTCTTACTCTTCGTGCAGCAGCTGAGCGACGGCGTCTACCACATCCTGAACGGTACGGACCGATTTGAAGGTTTCCGGTTTGATTTTCTTACCCGTTTTCTTCTGCAGGTGAACAACCATGTCTACCGCATCGATGCTGTCCAGCTCCAGATCCTCATACAGGCGAGCCTCAGGGGTAATCTCCTGCGGGTCGATTTCAAACAGTTTGGCCAGAAGCCCGGAGACTTCCTGATAAATCGTTTCTTGTTCTGTCATAACGGATCACGTCTCAGGCGCGTTGGGTGTTGATAAAGGAAGCCAGCGTGGCGACGGAAAAGAAGTGCTGACGCATCTCTTCGCTTTCAGCAGAAAGCACCACGCCGTACTGGTTTTTCACGGCCAGGCCAAGTTCGAGAGCGTCGATGGAGTCGAGACCCAGACCATCGCCAAACAGCGCGGCATCGGTATCGATGTCCTCGGGGGTAAGCTCGTCCAGATTCAGCGTAGAGATGATGAGATTCTTAATTTCAAGATAAAGCGCTTGCATCATTAATTCCTGACAAAGATTGAAGGCCTGATGTTAATCGATGCTGCAGATGCCGGTTTAACTGCCTTGCCGCCAGTGCCGGTTCTTGTTGATTTGCATCGTAAAAATCGTTGATGTTCACGCGTTCGCGGACATCAACGGTGAAAACAGGTTTGTTTGCGGGTACGTCGTACCAGCGGCTTTTTTTATCCAGCAGATGTTCGCTGCAGTGGATCAGCACCACCCGCAGATCGCTGTTACAGCGCACAGCAATATTTGCCGCACCGCGCTGCAGGGAGATAGCCTCTCCGAATTGTGTACGTGTACCTTCCGGGAAGATTAACAGCGTGTCGCCCTGTGCCAGGCGCTGCTGGCTGGCGTTGAGCAACGTCCCGGCTTCGCTATTAATCAGGTAATCCGCTGCACGAATGACACCACTGACAAAGGGATTGTGCAACAACGCACTTTTCACCAGACAGTCAGTTTCGGGCATGACGGACGCCAGGATCACGTAATCAATCAGCGTGGGATGGTTGGCAATCACCAGACAGCCGCGATCGTTACGCAGGGCATCAAGATTGTTAATGCGATAGTCCAGCACCCCTGTGCCACGGGCGATAGCTAAGAAGAAACGGAAGCTGGCGGCAATGCTGCGACGTGCCAGACGGCGGCGCTTGGCGCGGTCACGCTGGACAATCAGCAAAAGGTTGAACCACACCAGCGATAGCAGCAGTCCCCCCACGCCAAACAGCACGAAGCAGCAGCCGGTCATCATCAGACGCCATAACCAGTTGATACGGGCAGTCAGGCGGTTCATTCGCGTGTCCATTGCCACTGCAAACGTTCTCCAGAAACCACAAACTGCCGTTCATCGCTAAGGTAACGTTGCAGGAATATCAGGCTTTGCGGCAGTGCAGGTTCTTCACCCGTGCTGCCGCTGCGGGTTTCGCAGCTCAGTGCGCTACCGGCTTCAATAACCAGTGCCAGCGCGTACGGCCAGGTCGGCATCTGCAACGGGAGACCTGGATGGTAAAAGTCGGGGAGTGCGCCATCAAAATCGACCAGCAAAACACGGGAATAGCCAGCGTGGAGTAGACTCAGCACTTCACATAACGCCTGCTGGAAGGTGTCCAGACCGGCAGAAACAGAGGAAGAGACTATCGGTTGACGTGCAGAGATCGTGAGATTACCCACTGCCGAGTTGTGCACAGACATGGCGAAATCGGTCGGCGAGACGGACTGCCCAGTCGCCAGGGCATGCAGAATACGGTAGTTACGCTCCAGTTCGCCATGACGGCTGGAATAGACAACGGCATCGACGGCGTGATGGCGAAGTATCGCAAGACCAATATCTACCGCCAGTTTGCTACCTGAGTTGAGGCGGCGTGCTGTCATCATCGGCAGTTCGACCAGCTTAGCCAGCGGTG
The DNA here is from genome assembly GCF_014103115.1 of Enterobacter sp. RHBSTW-00901. NCBI lineage: Bacteria > Pseudomonadati > Pseudomonadota > Gammaproteobacteria > Enterobacterales > Enterobacteriaceae > Enterobacter > Enterobacter sp. RHBSTW-00901. Next base: position 2,516,214 of record NZ_JABXPB010000001.1, on the reverse strand, counting down.
CTGCCGGGTCGATGGTAAGTTGCTGGCGTGACCACGCCTGCCACTCAGCGGCATCACTTAGGCCTGGCGCTCTTGCCTGCCAGTCAATAATGTTCAGTGAAAATTTCATTTACGCGCGTCCGCGGAAAAACCGTAATCAAATAGCTAGCCTGTCCAGGCAGTTACGCTGATCTATTGTTCAATTTTTTGACAAACCAATAAGGTATGGCCAACCCCAAGGTTGTCCAGCCGCTTCTCTATGCGGAAACCGGCCATCTCCAGGTAGTGAGAAAACTTCTCTACGCTGTAAAATCGACTATTGCCGTTCGCCATACAGGTGAAATAAAGCGAGGTGGCATTCAGACTGAAAGATGCAGCCTCAAATTTCTGGGCGTCCCAGAACAACTCCATAATGCATAGCTGAGCACCTGGCTTCATTGCCTGTGCAACGCGAGTCAACATGGCGACAATCTGCTCCGGAGAGAAACAGTCCAGAAACTGGCTCATCCACCAGACGTCAGCATCACCCGGCAATGTCGAGTGACTAAGCATATCAACAGTGTGGAACCCAATGCGATGAGATAAACCTGCTTTTGCAATGTTATCTTGCGCCAGCGCTATCTGCTGCGGCAGGTCAAGGATCGTTACGGCAACTTTGTCGTCATAACGGCAGCAGCGTAACGCCCATTTACCCGTATTTCCGCCCACATCGTACAATTTTGTTGGCGAGCTTGCGAATATATATGGCAGAGCGGCGTCAAAAGCCGCGTCAGAATAGTAATGATCAAAGGCAAACCAGCTCTCTTTTGCCTGCTCTGGTAATTGCGATAATGCCGGATAGATTGTCGGCCAGTTACCAAACACGGATAACCCGGCTGGTTTTTCTTTTTGTAGAGCGTCAGCCAGGTAAAATAAGCCCTGGTAACAAACGTCCTGGGTGAAATCCATATTTATACGGGTCATTGGATCGTGCAGTAAAAAATGTCCCACTTTTGCCAGATAATAACGCCCTTCTTTGCAGGTAACGATCCGTCCACTTAACCCCATATCCAACAGTACGCTGACTCCATAGGCATTCAGGGGGCAGTTTTCGGTAATTTCCTCAAGGCTGGCACCTTGTGTGCTTTGTTTATCGAGCCAGGCCAGTACACCCAGGTTACGCAGACAAAGCGCGGTTTGAAACAGCATCGGAGCAAAAGCGATACGTTGTGCTTCGGTAATGGCATCCAGCGCGCCGAGAGTGTCCTTTTCGTACATTATTCCGTAACCTTTCTGGGGCGAGAAAAACAGGTTATCGGGCCATTTACGGCCCGACTTGAGAAAAATATTACAGTGCTGCGCCTGCCGCGAGATTCAGCTGAATATCATGGTCGAGGTTATGAACCCAGCGGTTGTAGTTCTTGTGGATTTTACCGCCGGATGCTTTCAGGTTCAGGCTGCTTTCGTAGTTAATTGAATAACTTGTTGCAGAGTAAGGAATGCGCACTTCGGCAGAGTGGTCACGTGCCTGCAGACGACCCTTAATAACGCCCGGGCCTGCTTCAGTCATGATCCATTCGCGTTTTTGACCTGCTTTCAGAATCGCGGTTTTCACCTGCTCAGCAGTATGGCCTGCACTTACAATAGAGTGAACCTGATCGACTGGAGCGGTACGGGCACAGCCTGCCAGTGCACCGGCAATTGCAAAAGCAGCAAACCATTTAACGATCTTTTTCATCAACAACTCCGTATCAATAATAACAATTAAAGACAGTGTTTTTTACAAATTATATTTCCACTCAGCCTGTTATCGGCACTGAATATATTTTTTTTAGATATTAATGTTGGCATTTATTTAACGTGGAGGGGTATATATGCCATGTGGGTCAGGGGTAATAATGGCGTGGCGAAAATTTGCGTTAAATAAGCGTTAACGTTTTTGTTATCTCTTGCGGAAAATATAATCTATGGGAAATATACATTAACGCAAATGAAAAAATGCACGTATTTACGGTGGCGATAAGATGTCGCATATTATACAGGGATTAAACCTACATATATTAGTAGGTCAGTTATCCCGGTAAATGTGCTCTGCCACGGCTAAAAAAATGGCCCCCGGTTGCAAGCACCGGAGGCCACGTCATCATCGTGAGGATTACTGGATCACGATGGTGTTAATGATGTTTTCAGCGGCAGCCTGCGCTTTCTGCTGGTCTTCAGCTGGCAGGGTGATCTGCAGGGTCAGCAGTTTGTTATCAACCTTACCAAGCACCACAGAAGAGTAAGCGGTCTGGCCTTTTGCTGAGATGATGCTGTCGAGCTGTTGCAGCGTGTGGCCTTTCAGGTCGATGCTCTTATTGGTTACCACCTGCAGCTGCGGGTCGCGGCTACGCTGCTGATCTTCCAGACGTTTGGACAGTACGCTCAAATCTTCGCTGGTAGCGTCGCCCACAATCACAATGACCGCTTTCTGCCCGGTTGCGTCGGAATAGACGTGCATATTGTTCGCCTGAGTCCCCAGCTTACCGCTCTGGTCAGTCATATCGGCTGGCAGAGAGAAACTGAGTTTACCATCCAGCAGGTTTACCGGTTGCCCGGCCGCGTTGCTCTCTGCGGACGCGCCCTGAGCAGGCGTTTTCGTGTCGCTGTTATCACAGGCTGCAAGGCCTACAACCAGCAGGCCAATCCCGACATATTTAACCAGATTGCGCATTGACTTCTTCCTTTCGATAAACGGCCATAACGGCTCATTCGCCCATCTTATCACAACTGATAAAGCGAACCCTTAACCAGCCTGCAATGCCGTGATTTCAGATTTATCTGCCAGCCTTTTCAGCAGCATATTCAACAGTACGCCGTACATTGGCAGGAAGAACACGATACTGATTAACACCTTGAAGCAGTAGTCCACCAGCGCGATTTCCATCCAGTGTTCGGCCATAAACGCGTCCGGGCTGCGCCAGAAGGCGATGAAGAAGAACGCCAGCGTGTCGCTCACGTTGCCGAACAGCGTGGAGGCAGTCGGTGCCATCCACCAGCGATGATTCTGACGCAGGCGGTTAAACACATGAACATCAAGGATCTGCCCCAGCGCGTAGGCCATAAAGCTGGCGGTAGCGATACGGGCGACAAACAGGTTGAAGTGCGTGAGCGCCTCAAAGCCCTGCCAGCTTCCCATATAGAACAGGGAAGAGATCACGTACGAAATGAACAGTGCCGGGAGCATCACGGCAAAAATAATGCGACGAGCCAGCGGTGCACCAAAGATACGCACGGTCAAATCGGTGGCGAGGAAAATAAATGGAAAACTGAACGCGCCCCAGGTGGTGTGAAAACCAAAAATGGCGATCGGGAGCTGCACCAGATAGTTACTGGAAGTGATCACCAGCAGGTGGAAAAGCGAAAGCCAGAACAACGCTTTTACGCGCTGGGTTTGTGTAAAGGAGTTCATATTGTACCTTTTTGATGAACATTTGGGGTGAGGGAACCCAATAAAACCGCCGCATCATACTGCTTTGACTGGACTTTGCAATGGTTAATTTTCACGCAATCGTTAACCTGGTTTGCATTGATGACAGTGCGGCGTAAACTACTGCCGTTTTTACCTGAATGAGAAGAACATGACCGACCTGTTTTCCAACCCAGACCACACTCTTGATGCCCAGGGCCTCCGCTGCCCGGAGCCGGTAATGATGGTGCGCAAAACCGTGCGCAATATGCAGGCGGGTGAAACGCTGCTGATTATCGCCGACGACCCGGCCACCACCCGCGATATCCCCGGTTTTTGTACCTTTATGGAACATGAGCTGGTGGCGCAGCAGACTGAGGCGCTGCCGTACCGGTATTTGATCCGAAAAGGTTCATAGCAGCCTGATGCCCTCACTCCGGCCCTCTCCCACTGTACGGTCCGGGGACATGGTAGACAGGTGTTCGGGGACATGGTGAACACTTTTTAACATCCTTTACCTATGGTGATCGACTTTTTCTTCAGGTCGATCACCCCCACTTTCGTGCTGTACCACCACACGTCATAACAGCCGTCTTCCTGTGTTTCCCTCAGCCCTACCCGTTCCCCCCTGAACGCCTTGCCTGCGCTCAGACTGACTCCTTTCACGCTCAGCTTCCCGCTGATATCGACTTTCCTGACCATCACCCCCTCATCGTATTCCGGTGGGATTGTGTTGCCGTTGTACTGCCGTGCGGACGGCTGATACCGGGAGGCCGGAACGTTCATACCCAGCGCCTCGTGCGGTCGTTCAAGGTTATAGACGGTGCGCCAGTGTTCAAATGCACGCTGCAGTTCACCGCTGTCCGCGAACCACTTCCCCTGCAACACTTCCGCCTTCAGGCTGCGGTGAAAACGCTCCAGCTTGCCCTGTGTCTGCGGATGATATGGCCGGGAGTGCCCCACCCGGATACCCAGGCGCATCAGCCACAGCTCCAGTGCCGTCCAGATGCCGGTGGTGTCGCCCCACGGCGCTCCGTTATCCATCGTCATCCTGTCCGGCAGACCGTAGCGTTCAAACACGCTGACCAGCTGCTGCTGTACGGTCTCACGCCGTTCATCGGTGCAGTGTGCCAGGCACAGGGAAAAGCGGGAGTGGTCATCCAGCAGGGTGAGCGGATGACAGCGGCCACCACCAAAGGGAAAGTGTCCCTTAAAATCCATCTGCCAGAGGCGATTGGGCGCATCATGTTCGAACCGCCCTGAGGCCGGAATGCCCGGTGAAACGCCCGGCAGCAGACCGTGGCGGGCCATCAGGTTATGGACGGTGCTGAAAGCGGGCATGCAGTGCCCCAGGTCTTCCAGCCAGCGCTTAATCTTGCGTGCGCCCCAGCGTTCATGACGGTCATGTGCCATGCGCAGAAGAGCTGTGATGTCATCAGATGAGCGGTTCGGGGAATGATGAGGTATACGGGGCCGGTCCAGAAGGCCGGATGCGCCTTCCTGAGCCCAGCGCTGAAGCCACTTATAGCCGGTGGCAGGCGAAATGCCGTAGTGACGGCACAGGGAACGGATGTTCGCCCCGTCCTGCGAGGCGAACAAAACAAACTCGGTACGTAATGACATGGTATCTCTCGCATCCCAGGGCATAAGTGACTCCATAAACGGGTTCTTATGCCTTAGTTGTAAGTGTCTACCATGTCCCCGAACAAGTGTTCACTATGTCCCCGGACTGTACACCCACGGGGAGAGGGAGCAAACACTAAAAAAGCAACTTGCGTTACCTTTTTGCTTTTACCTCCGGCGCAACAGCCTCAGCGCATTCGCCGTCACCAGTACCGTCGCCCCGGTATCCGCCAGCACCGCCAGCCACAGTCCGGTCATGCCGAGCAGTGTGGTCACCAGGAATATCCCCTTCAGGCCCAGTGCAATGGTGATGTTCTGGCGAATATTGGCACGTGTGGCACGTGCCAGACCGATCATTTGCGCCAGCCCGGTCAGGCGGTTATGCGTTAGCGCGGCGTCCGCAGTTTCCAGCGCCACGTCGGTGCCGCTTCCCATTGCAATGCCAATGGTTGAGGCTTTCATTGCCGGAGCATCGTTGATGCCGTCCCCCACCATCGCCAGCGGAGCATGACCGTTCAGTTCTGTTACGGCACTGACCTTATCCGCAGGCAATAATCCGGCTTTAAACTCCAGCCCCAGTTCACCGGCAATCGCTGCCGCCGCGCGTGGGTTGTCACCGGTCAGGATCACACCCTGAACACCCAGCTGATGCAGCGCCGCTACGGCCTCTTTGGCATCGTCGCGCAAGGTATCACGCAGGGTCAGTATACCTTTCGTGATGCCGTCCTGCACAACGACCACGACCGTTTGCCCGGCCTGCTCCAGCATCTGGATCTGCTGGCTCAACTCTGCGGCAGGGGATTTATCCGCTGCGACGATCAGCACTTTTTTGCCTTCGACGTCGGCCTCAATGCCGGACCCGACCAGCGCACGCTGGGCGGTTGCCTCAGGGATGACCAGCTCGCGCGCCTGCGCTTCACGAACAATGGCTATCGCCAGCGGGTGGGTTGAACCCTGCTCTACAGCGGCGGCCAGCATAAGAAGCGCGTTTTCTCTCATCTCCTGCGGATAAATACCGGTAACCTGCGGTTTACCTACGGTCAGCGTACCGGTTTTATCGAAGGCAATATGCTGAACCTGGCTCAGCTGTTCCAGCGCCGCACCGCCTTTAATCAATGCCCCGCGTCGTGCAGCAGCCGCCAGGCCAGACGTAATGGCCGCAGGAGTAGAGATCACCAGCGCACACGGACAGCCAATCAGCAGCAGCGTCAGACCTTTATAAATCCAGCCCTCCCACGGCGCAGCAAAGAACAACGGCGGGACGATAGTCACCAGCAGGGCGACCAGCATGATGGCGGGGGTGTAAATCCGGCTAAAGCGATCGATAAAACGTTCAACCGGTGCCCGGCGCTCTTCGGCTTCTTCAATCAGCTTCAGGATACGGTCAATAGCGCTGTCACCCGGTTCGGAAAGCACCGTCAGTTGTACCAGACGATCGACGCTGGTGGCTCCGGCAGGCACTTTTTCGCCTGCTGCCCGCTCAACAGGAATGGATTCCCCGGTCAGGGCGCTTTCGTCAAAACTTGCCGTGGCGGCGAGCAATGCGCCATCGGCTGGCAGACGTCCGCCCGCCGCGACTTCAATTACGTCGCCGGGGCGTAGCGTGTTGATCGCCACGGTCTCGCGGTTACCGTTCACTACCCGCGTGGCGGTTTCCGGTTTCAGCGCCATCAGCGCGCTGACCCCTTTACGTGCCCGGCTTGCCGCCCAGCCCTCAAGACGTTCGCCGATTAAGAACAGCAACAGCACCATTGCGGCTTCCGCTGTGGCACCAATGAACAACGCACCAATGGCCGCTACGCTCATCAGGGTTTCGATGGCAAACCAGCTACCTGTTTTCATCAGGCGCAACGCCTGACGGGCAATCGGGAAAAGACCAACCAGCGTGGTGGCGATAAACGCCAGATTGCCGAACGGATGGTTAATCTGTTCCAGGCTCCAGCTGAGGGCCATCATGATGATGAGTGTGATAAGTGGCAGATTTTCCCGCAATGGGGAGGTCTTCTCAACAGGAGCGCTTTCGCTACGCAGGGAGTAACCGGCCTTGCTGACGGCGGCTTCAACCTGTTTGCTCACATCATTATCCGCGCTGATCAGCAGCTTTTCGGTAGCAAACAGCACCTGAACATGGCTGACCCCAGGCACCTGTTTGACTGCATTTTCAACTTTACGGGCGCAGGCTGCGCAGTCCATGCCGTTGATTATCCAACTGTAGCGGCTCCCGCTTTCAGGCAGTGGCTGCACGTTTTGCGTTTCGCATGCGCCATCGCAGCAGCAGTCGTCTTTCGGCGGAGCCGGGCTCAGCTTAAGTGCCGAGAACTGGGGAACTTTTTTCGGTGTTTCTGGAGTCGACATGGCAGTCTCCGGTAATGATAATTTTCTCATTAACCGCAGCATACACTCTGGAGTCGACTCCAGAGTCAAGCGTTATTTAAATATACAGCGAACGGACAATCAGGAAATGCCCGGCAAAATAGCAAGCGGCGGCAATGGCGTTATCCGCACGGAAACGGCAGCGATAATGGCTGACCAGCCAGACGACATTACCGGCTAACAGCAGTGCTGCGCCGAAGAACGCGGACATCGCCGGAGACGTGGGACGGAAGAACCACAGCTCACCCGCCAGCCACACCATCACCAGCGTCATGGCGATGAACGTACAGACCGGCCAGCGCATCTCTTCCAGACGAGACCAAATCACCGCAACCAGCAGCGCGCCAATCACCAGCAGCACCAGCGGGAGCGGCCAGAAGAATGACAGCGTCATCTGGCTGGCAAAGTAGATGGTATAAAGCAGATGCGACAGGAAGAACGCACCCACGGCATACAGCAGACGCTGGCGCGGCAGCAGGGTTAAGGCATCGCCAATGAGAGAGGCGCACAATCCGGCGAGCACCAGATAACTGACGGCGTTAAACACCGGCGCTTGCCAGGCCAGTAGCAGAAGCAGCAACAGCGTGACGGGTTTAAATAACCAGCGCTGCCAGGCCGGGCCGCGATACGACGCATCGACGTAAAGCCATGCGGAAAAACAGACAGCGATAAATGACCAAAGCATATTAACTCCCTGTATCTGTTGAGGCTGAATAATCAGTTTCTGATCCAGTGTAGTGACGCGGACAGGCGTTTGGCAATGGTGGGGCAGGCAAGGTATCCTGAATTCCGCATAATCTGATGGGATTTTTGAATGAGCAAGATGCCGCTGTTTTTCATTATCGTGCTGGCGATTATCGTCATTGCCGCTTCGTTTCGTTTCGTGCAGCAGCGCCGTGAGAAAGCAGATAACGATGCCGCGCCGCTGATGCAAAAACGCGTGGTGGTGAGCAACAAACGCGAGAAAGCCCTTAATGACCGACGCTCGCGTCAGCAGCAGGTGACACCTGCGGGCGCGACCATGCGCTATGAAGCGAGTTTTAAGCCGGAAACCGGTGGGCTGGAGATGACCTTTCGCCTGGAGGCGCGGCAGTACCATCAACTGACGGTGGGTGAGAAAGGGACACTGAGTTATAAAGGGTCGCGGTTTGAAGGGTTTACGCCGGAGCCGTGATGTATTCCCTCTCCCCAATGGGGTGTACGGTCCGGGGACATGGTAGACAGGTGTTCGGGGACATGGTGAACACTTTTTAACATCCTTTACCTATGGTGATCGACTTTTTCTTCAGGTCGATCACCCCCACTTTCGTGCTGTACCACCACACGTCATAACAGCCGTCTTCCTGTGTTTCCCTCAGCCCTACCCGTTCCCCCCTGAACGCCTTGCCTGCGCTCAGACTGACTCCTTTCACGCTCAGCTTCCCGCTGATATCGACTTTCCTGACCATCACCCCCTCATCGTATTCCGGTGGGATTGTGTTGCCGTTGTACTGCCGTGCGGACGGCTGATACCGGGAGGCCGGAACGTTCATACCCAGCGCCTCGTGCGGTCGTTCAAGGTTATAGACGGTGCGCCAGTGTTCAAATGCACGCTGCAGTTCACCGCTGTCCGCGAACCACTTCCCCTGCAACACTTCCGCCTTCAGGCTGCGGTGAAAACGCTCCAGCTTGCCCTGTGTCTGCGGATGATATGGCCGGGAGTGCCCCACCCGGATACCCAGGCGCATCAGCCACAGCTCCAGTGCCGTCCAGATGCCGGTGGTGTCGCCCCACGGCGCTCCGTTATCCATCGTCATCCTGTCCGGCAGACCGTAGCGTTCAAACACGCTGACCAGCTGCTGCTGTACGGTCTCACGCCGTTCATCGGTGCAGTGTGCCAGGCACAGGGAAAAGCGGGAGTGGTCATCCAGCAGGGTGAGCGGATGACAGCGGCCACCACCAAAGGGAAAGTGTCCCTTAAAATCCATCTGCCAGAGGCGATTGGGCGCATCATGTTCGAACCGCCCTGAGGCCGGAATGCCCGGTGAAACGCCCGGCAGCAGACCGTGGCGGGCCATCAGGTTATGGACGGTGCTGAAAGCGGGCATGCAGTGCCCCAGGTCTTCCAGCCAGCGCTTAATCTTGCGTGCGCCCCAGCGTTCATGACGGTCATGTGCCATGCGCAGCAGAGCAGTGATGTCATCAGATGAGCGGTTCGGGGAATGATGAGGTATACGGGGCCGGTCCAGAAGGCCGGATGCACCTTCCTGAGCCCAGCGCTGAAGCCACTTATAGCCAGTGGCAGGCGAAATGCCGTAGTGACGGCACAGGGAACGGATGTTCGCCCCGTCCTGCGAGGCGAACAAAACAAACTCGGTACGTAATGACATGGTATCTCTCGCATCCCAGGGCATAAGTGACTCCATAAACGGGTTCTTATGCCTTAGTTGTAAGTGTCTACCATGTCCCCGAACAAGTGTTCACTATGTCCCCGGACCGTACATGGGGAGAGGGTGAGGGGCATCAGGGATCTTACTTCTTCACCTGCACCTTAAATTTCTTCATCCACACCAGCAATTCAAACACGCCAAAAATAAACACGCGCAGTTGCTGCCAGCCGGTCATCTGTGGGCCATCCTTCGGCAGACCGTTTTTCAGCATTACCATCTGCAGGGCGTGCATAAAGGTGGTAAAGACAAACGCCACGTTCACGAAGATATTCATCGGGCGCGGGAACGGGTGCACCAGATTGAGGATCAAAAACGCCCAGACGCACAGCATCAGCAAACGTCCCATATTAATCAGTACTGGCATCGGATTCTCCTTGAGCCTGACGGTGATACAGACGATAAGCCACCTGACCTGCCACTTTTTCGCGGTGCAGATCCCAGTGAACGGGCACCGGCGGTAAACCGTTTTCCACTTCACTTTCTACATAAATCAGCGCGTCATCCGCCAGCCAGCCGTTGTTCTCCAGCAGGGATAACGTCTCTTCCAGCAACCCCTTACGGAACGGCGGGTCAACAAACACCACATTGTGCGGCGTGCCCTGTTGCGCGAGGAAACTCAGGGTGTTGGTGTTGACCACTTTGGCGTTGGTCGCTTTCAGCGTTGCCAGATTTTGCTGTAGCGTCTGCGCGACACCGCGCTCCATCTCCAGCAGCGTGGCGCTGGCAGCATAGCGCGACAATGCTTCCAGCCCTAATGCGCCGCTACCGGCGAAGCAGTCGAGGCAATGGGCATCCACCATAGAGGGGGCCAGCCAGTTGAACAGCGTCTCGCGAACGCGGTCGGTGGTGGGACGTAAACCGGGGCTATCCGGCACCGGTAATTTCCGGCCTCGCCACTGGCCGCCGATAATACGAATTTGACCGGCTGGGGCGCGGTTGGGTTTCTTCATCTCAGGAAAGCTCTGTTAACAATTGGCCTGCGATTGCGGGCGGTGATGTCAATTAAGTAAAGTGTTAGACTATTTCATCATTTTTTTAGCTTCCATGTATATAGCGCCGCGAGGAGTGTAGTCGCAGATGGCAAAACAAAAAAAACGTGGCTTCTTTTCCTGGCTGGGCTTCGGTGAAAAAGAGCAAGAAACAGAACAGAAAACCGAAGAGCAACAAGCTGTTGAAGAGCAGTCGCAGCCTGAAACACCGGTAGAAACCGCTGCGGTTGTCGAAGCGGAAGAGCATGCGCACAGCAAAGAAGAGACTGAAGCCTTTGCTGAAGAAGTGGTTGACGTCACCGAACAGGTTCAGGAGAGTGAAAAACCAGAACCTGTTGTGGTTGAAGACGTTGCAGAGGTTATTGCAACGCCTCAGGCGGTCATTGAGCACGAAGAGTTGCCGCTGCCGGAAGAGGTGAAAGCCGAAGACGTTTCTGCCGAAGAGTGGCAGGCTGAAGCGGAAACCGTTGAAATTGTTGAGGCGGTGGAAGAGGAAGCGCAAAACGAACCAGAGCTGACTGACGAAGAGCTGGAAGCCCAGGCGCTGGCGGCACAAGCGACTGAAGACGACGTTACCGAACAGGCCGAAGAGAACGTCGTTCAGGAGCAGGAAAAACCGACCAAAGAAGGTTTCTTCGCCCGCCTGAAACGTAGCCTGCTTAAAACCAAAGAAAACTTAGGTTCCGGATTTATCAGTCTGTTCCGCGGCAAAAAGATCGACGACGATCTGTTTGAAGAGCTGGAAGAGCAACTGCTGATCGCCGATGTCGGCGTGGAAACCACCCGTAAGATCATCGCGAACCTGACGGAAGGGGCGAGTCGCAAACAGCTGCGCGACGCCGAAGCGCTGTACGGTCTGCTGAAAGACGAGATGGGTGAAATTCTCGCAAAAGTTGACGAACCGCTTAATATTGAAGGCAAAACACCATTTGTTATTCTGATGGTTGGCGTGAACGGTGTGGGTAAAACCACCACTATCGGCAAGCTGGCACGTCAGTTCGAGCAGCAGGGTAAATCGGTGATGCTGGCGGCGGGCGATACCTTCCGTGCAGCGGCGGTTGAGCAGCTGCAGGTCTGGGGCCAGCGCAACAACATTCCGGTGATTGCCCAGCATACAGGCGCAGATTCCGCGTCCGTTATTTTCGATGCTATCCAGGCGGCGAAGGCGCGTAATGTCGATGTGCTGATTGCCGATACCGCAGGGCGTTTGCAGAACAAATCGCACCTGATGGAAGAGTTGAAGAAAATCGTTCGCGTCATGAAGAAGCTGGACGAAGAAGCACCGCATGAAATTATGCTGACCATCGATGCCAGCACCGGGCAGAACGCCATTAGTCAGGCGAAACTGTTCCATGAAGCGGTAGGACTGACGGGGATCACGCTGACCAAGCTTGACGGTACCGCCAAAGGCGGGGTGATCTTCTCCGTGGCCGATCAGTTCGGCATTCCTATCCGTTACATCGGTGTGGGCGAGCGTATTGAGGATTTACGTCCGTTTAAAGCGGACGACTTTATTGAGGCATTATTTGCCCGAGAGGACTAACAATGATTCGCTTTGAACACGTCAGCAAGGCCTATCTCGGTGGGAGACAAGCGTTGCAGGGGGTGACATTCCACCTGCAGCCAGGCGAGATGGCATTCCTGACCGGCCATTCAGGCGCGGGGAAAAGTACCCTGCTCAAGCTTATCTGTGGGATCGAACGGCCCAGTGCCGGGAACATCTTTTTCAGCGGCCATGACATCAGCCGCCTGAAAAACCGTGAAGTGCCGTTCCTGCGTCGTCAGATCGGCATGATTTTCCAGGATCACCACCTGCTGATGGATCGCACGGTTTTCGATAACGTGGCGATCCCGCTGATCATTGCCGGTGCCAGCTATGATGATATCCGCCGTCGCGTGTCTGCGGCGCTGGATAAAGTCGGGCTACTGGACAAAGCGAAGAACTTCCCGATCCAGCTTTCCGGCGGTGAGCAACAACGTGTGGGTATTGCCCGTGCGGTGGTGAACAAGCCTGCGGTATTGCTGGCGGATGAACCGACCGGTAACCTGGACGATGCCCTGTCCGAAGGGATTTTGCGTCTGTTTGAGGAATTTAACCGCGTTGGGGTAACGGTCTTGATGGCGACGCACGACATCAATCTTATCTCTCGTCGTTCGTACCGCATGCTGACCCTGAGCGACGGTCATTTGCACGGAGGCCACGGTGAATAAGCGTGATGCAATAAACCAGATTCGACAGTTCGGGAACCGGTTTGACCGTTTCCGTAAGTCGCAGGGCGGCGGTGACGGCAATCGTAATACACCCAAGCGCGCGAAAGCCGCACCGAAGCCGAACTCCCGCAAAACCAACGTCTTCAATGAGCAGGTGCGCTATGCCTTCCACGGCGCATTACAGGATCTGAAAAGCAAGCCGCTGGCCACGTTCCTGACGGTGATGGTAATTGCCATCTCCCTGACTCTGCCAAGTGTCTGCTACATGGTGTATAAGAACGTCAACCAGGCGGCGTCACAGTATTATCCGTCGCCGCAGATCACGGTCTATCTGGATAAAGCGCTCGACGATAACGCGGCGGCGCAGGTGGTCGGGCAGATCCAGGCCGAACAGGGCGTTGAGAAGGTCAACTATCTCTCGCGTGATGAAGCGCTGGGTGAGTTCCGCAACTGGTCAGGGTTTGGTGGCGCGCTGGACATGCTCGAAGAAAACCCGCTGCCTGCCGTGGCAGTGGTGATCCCGAAGCTTGATTTTCAGGGCACGAATGCACTCAACACCCTGCGTGACCGCATCACCGGCATTAAAGGCATTGATGAAGTGCGTATGGATGACAGCTGGTTCGCGCGTCTCTCTGCCCTGACCGGGCTGGTAGGGCGTGTGGCGGCGATGATTGGTGTGCTGATGGTGGCAGCGGTATTCCTTGTCATCGGTAACAGCGTGCGTCTGAGCATCTTCGCCCGCCGTGATACCATCAACGTGCAAAAACTGATTGGTGCGACGGATGGTTTCATCCTCCGGCCATTCCTCTACGGCGGCGCATTGCTCGGTTTTTCCGGCGCATTTCTTTCATTAATATTGTCAGAAATTTTGGTGATGCGGCTCTCCTCTGCCGTCACCGAAGTGGCGCAGGTTTTCGGAACTAAGTTTGATATCAGTGGCTTAGGGTTCGATGAGTGTCTGTTGCTACTGCTGGTCTGCTCGATGATCGGCTGGGTGGCCGCATGGCTGGCGACGGTTCAACATTTACGTCACTTTACTCCCGATTAAGAAAAGCGTGATATAATCTTTCCCTGCACCGAGGTGTTCGCTCTGCAGGGAAAGAGTCCCTGTTGTCTCTTCCCCGTATTATCATCTCCATGTCACATTTTGTGCGTAATTTATTCACCGTTGCACCTGGAACTTGTGGATAAAATCACTGTCTGATAAAAGAGTGAATGCTAATCTCGTTGCTCAAACGCTTTGGCATGGTTGTTGCCTGACGGGGATAACCAGGGTCAGAAGAGAAACATTGAGAGGAATGAATGACCAAAGAAATGCAAACTTTAGCTTTAGCCCCTGTTGGTAACCTGGAGTCTTACATCCGGGCTGCGAACACCTGGCCGATGTTAACGGCCGAGGAAGAAAAGGAGCTTGCTGAAAAGCTGCATTACCAGGGCTGCCTGGAATCAGCTAAGAAGCTGATCCTGTCTCACCTGCGCTTTGTTGTTCACGTTGCTCGTAATTATGCGGGCTACGGCCTGCCGCAGGCAGACTTGATTCAGGAAGGTAACATCGGTCTGATGAAGGCTGTACGTCGCTTTAACCCGGAAGTGGGTGTGCGACTGGTCTCCTTCGCCGTACACTGGATCAAAGCTGAAATTCACGAATACGTTCTGCGTAACTGGCGTATCGTGAAGGTCGCCACGACAAAAGCGCAACGCAAACTGTTCTTCAATCTGCGTAAAACCAAGCAGCGTCTGGGCTGGTTCAATCAGGATGAAGTTGAAATGGTGGCGCGCGAGCTGGGCGTGTCCAGCAAAGACGTGCGTGAGATGGAATCCCGTATGGCCGCGCAGGACATGACGTTTGACATGTCTTCCGACGATGATGCCTCTGACAGCCAGCCGATGGCACCGGTTCTGTATCTGCAGGATAAGACCTCTAACTTTGCCGACGGCATTGAAGAGGACAACTGGGAAGATCAGGCCGCGAACAAGCTGAGCTATGCGATGGAAGGCCTCGACGAACGTAGTCAGGATATTATCCGTGCCCGTTGGCTGGACGAAGACAACAAGTCCACGCTGCAGGAACTGGCCGACCGCTACGGCGTGTCCGCTGAACGTGTGCGTCAGCTTGAAAAGAACGCCATGAAAAAACTTCGCGCCGCTATCGAAGCGTAATTCCCGCGAAGTCCCCGATGACCCTCGAATGCAAATTCGGGGGTTTTGTTTTTTTATCTCCCGCTCTGGCGAATTCCGCCCCCCTGGCAAACACTTACAGATGCGCTAAGCAGGCAACTTTCTCAGGGGGACAGGGTGAAAAATAACGAACTGAATGACCGGCGTTTGCAGGCGACGCCGCGCGGTATTGGGGTGATGTGTAACTTCTATGCCGAAAAAGCCGAAAATGCCACGGTGTGGGACGTTGAAGGCAATGAGTACATTGATTTCGCCGCCGGGATCGCCGTGCTGAATACCGGGCACCGGCATCCAAAAGTTATCTCCGCTATCGAAAAACAACTCCACGCATTTACCCATACGGCATACCAGATTGTGCCGTACGAAGGCTATGTAGCCCTTGCCGAGCGTCTTAACGAACGTATGCCCATTGACGGCCCGGCCAAAACGGCCTTCTTCTCGACGGGCGCAGAAGCCGTCGAAAACGCGGTGAAAATTGCCCGCGCGTATACCCGACGTCCCGGTCTTATCACTTTCGGCGGTGGCTTCCACGGCCGTACTTTTATGACAATGGCACTGACGGGGAAAGTCGCGCCGTACAAGCTGGGCTTTGGCCCGTTCCCTGGCTCGGTTTACCACGCGCAATACCCGAACGCGCTGCACGGCGTCAGTACGGCGGAGTCGCTGAAAAGCCTGGAGCGTATCTTTAAAGCAGATATCGCCCCGGATCAGGTGGCGGCCATTATCCTTGAGCCTGTTCAGGGTGAGGGGGGGTTCAACGTCGCCCCTGCTGATTTCATGCAGGCACTGCGTGCCCTGTGCGATACCCACGGTATTTTGCTGATTGCTGACGAAGTACAAACCGGCTTCGCGCGTACCGGCAAGCTCTTCTCGATGGAACATCACTGCGTGAAGGCTGACTTGATCACGATGGCGAAAAGCCTGGCGGGTGGAATGCCGCTCTCTGCGGTATCGGGCCGGGCAGAGGTGATGGATGCACCCGCACCAGGCGGGCTGGGCGGCACCTATGCGGGCAACCCGCTGGCGATTGCGGCGGCCCACGCCGTACTGGACGTGATTGAAGAAGAGGAACTCTGCACGCGGGCGGCGCATCTCGGCCACCATCTGGTGGAGGTGCTGAATAAAGCGAAAGCGGGCTGTCCGTTTATCGCCGACATTCGCGCGCAAGGTTCAATGGTAGCGGTAGAGTTTAACGACCCGCAGAGCGGGCATCCGTCACCGGAATTCACCCGTCTGGTGCAGGAGCGTGCGCTGAAGGAAGGTCTGCTGCTTCTGAGCTGTGGCGTGTATGGCAACGTCATCCGCTTCCTGTACCCGCTCACCATCCCCGAAGTGCAGTTCCGTAAAGCGCTGGATATTATTTCCGCGTCGCTGACACGTTAAAGCCACAAGCCCGGCTGAAATGACTGCCGGGCTTATCATATATTCATTTCAAATTAGCTATTCCAAAATCATAAAAATGGGGTATGTTTTAGCAGAGTATGCTGAAAAAGCGCGAGTGGTATACCTATAACTGAAATAAAGCGCTACGCAACAACATCACAACAATCGTAATAACCATAATAATGGGGAATCTCAGGATGAATATGAAGGGTAAAGCGTTACTGGCAGGATGTATCGCGTTGGCATTCAGCACGATGGCTCAGGCAGACATTAAAGTCGCCGTCGTTGGTGCGATGTCCGGTCCGGTAGCTCAGTATGGTGACCAGGAGTTTACTGGCGCAGAACAGGCTGTTGCAGACATTAATGCTAAGGGCGGAATCAAAGGCGAAAAACTGCAGATCGTAAAATATGATGATGCCTGTGATCCGAAACAAGCGGTAGCCGTAGCGAACAAAGTGGTGAACGACGGGATCAAATACGTTATCGGCCACCTGTGCTCCTCCTCTACACAGCCAGCGTCTGACATCTACGAAGACGAAGGTATTCTGATGATCACCCCGGCCGCGACTGCACCAGAGCTGACCGCACGTGGTTATAAGCTGACTCTGCGTACCACTGGCCTGGACTCCGATCAGGGCCCAACTGCCGCCAAATACATTGTTGAAAAAGTGAAACCGAAACGCATTGCGATCGTTCACGACAAACAGCAATACGGTGAAGGCCTGGCGCGCTCAGTGCAGGATAACCTTAAGAAAGCGAATGCCGACGTGGTGTTCTTCGACGGTATTACTGCCGGTGAAAAAGACTTCTCCACCCTGGTGGCGCGTCTGAAGAAAGAGAATATCGATTTCGTTTACTACGGCGGCTATCACCCGGAGATGGGTCAGATCCTGCGTCAGGCGCGTGCTGCGGGCCTGAAAACCCAGTTCATGGGGCCAGAAGGTGTGGCGAACGTGTCGCTGTCTAACATTGCCGGTGAATCTGCTGAAGGCTTGCTGGTCACCAAGCCGAAGAACTACGATCAGGTACCTGCGAACAAACCGATTGTAGATGCCATCAAGGCGAAGAAACAGGATCCAAGCGGTGCGTTCGTGTGGACGACTTACGCTGCGCTGCAGACCCTGCAGGCAGGTCTGAACCAGTCAACCGATCCGGCTAAGATTGCCACCTGGCTGAAAGCGAACTCCGTAGATACCGTTATGGGCCCGCTTTCCTGGGATGCGAAGGGCGACCTGAAGGGCTTTGAGTTCGGCGTGTTTAACTGGCATGCCAACGGTACGGCGACCGACGCCAAATAAACGCAAAAAGGCAACGTAAGTTGCCTTTTTTAATGTTTTCTCCCTCTCCCTGTGGGAGAGGGCCGGGGTGAGGGCATCAGGCCGCACAGAACAAAACTAGCGCTTCTCCCACCCATTTGCCTGCGCCGTAAACCCTAATGCCTGCATAAATGCCGCCATCACGCTGCGGTCTTCCACGCCCACGTCGGCCATCCACCAGGAGGTCACACTCGGGTTTTCGCGGATAACCTCTTCAACCAGATACTGCCCTACACCGCGACGGCGGGTTACGTCACGCACGCGAAGTGAGTCCAGCGCCCCTTCCGTACCGCTCAGTGTGACGCGCACAGCCGCCAGCAGACGCTCGTTAAAACGCGCGGCATAAATGCGATGAGTCTCGTCGACGGTCAGCGACGAAGGGGAATATTCCGGCCAGATTTTGCCCAGGTCGATATGATCCTGGTCGCTAAAGGTCACCAGACGAACGATAGTCAGTTTCATTAGCTACTTGTCCAAATCAAATAGAGTGGGGGCAGTGTACTCAATTTATTCACTCAGCGGCTTCTTCTTTTTATTCCCATTAACCAGGTGATTAGTTTTTTGGCAACGCATTGTGCAGTTCGAAAACATATGGATCGAAAAATAAGCAGAATTTTAACCTAAATGGCAGTGATTTATTCGGCGCTTTATGCCGTTATTTTATGCTGCAAACTGCGCTTTTATTTGTTTATCTCTGTCTGATTTCAGAATATTATCTTTGCTTAATCACCTGAAAAATAGAGATATTAGTCTGGTTTTTGTGAAAAAACTGCGCTAAACCATTAAAGGCACTGGTAAAAATAGCGTTGTTCATTAAAAGTACAGAATGCTTTTTAACCATAATAAAACAAAATATATACACAACATCACGAATGGGGATTCAGAGATGAAAAGGAACGCGAAGACGTTAATCGCGGGGATGGTCGCACTGGCGATTTCGCATGCAGCTATGGCGGAAGAGATTAAAGTTGCTGTCGTCGGTGCGATGTCCGGCCCTGTCGCCCAGTGGGGAGATATGGAGTTCAACGGCGCGCGCCAGGCAATCAAAGACATCAACGCCAAAGGCGGTATCAAAGGTGACAAGCTGGTAGGTGTGGAGTACGACGACGCCTGCGATCCAAAACAGGCCGTGGCAGTCGCCAACAAAATTGTGAACGATGGCATCCAGTACGTGATCGGCCACCTGTGCTCATCGTCCACTCAGCCTGCGTCTGATATCTACGAAGACGAAGGCATTCTGATGATTACCCCTGGTGCGACTAACCCGGAGCTGACCCAGCGCGGTTATCAGCACATCATGCGTACTGCCGGTCTGGACTCCTCTCAGGGGCCAACTGCCGCCAAATATATCCTCGAAAACGTCAAGCCGCAGCGTATCGCCATTATTCATGACAAGCAGCAGTATGGCGAAGGTCTGGCGCGTTCCGTTCAGGATGGCCTGAAAAAAGGCGGTGCGAATGTTGTCTTCTTCGACGGTATTACCGCGGGTGAGAAAGACTTCTCCGCGCTGATTGCCCGTCTGCAAAAAGAAAACATCGATTTCGTTTACTACGGTGGCTACTACCCGGAAATGGGCCAGATGCTGCGCCAGGCACGTTCAGTCGGTCTGAAAACCCAGTTTATGGGGCCGGAAGGTGTGGGCAATGCCTCACTGTCTAACATTGCGGGCGACGCTGCCGAAGGCATGCTGGTGACGATGCCAAAACGCTATGACCAGGATCCGGCGAACAAAACTATCGTTGATGCGCTCAAGGCGCAGAAGAAAGATCCGAGTGGTCCATACGTGTGGATCACTTACGCAGCGGTGCAGTCTCTGGCAACCGCACTGGATCGTAGCGGCAGCAAAGAACCGCTGGCGCTGGTGAAAGATTTAAAAGCACACGGGGCGAACACCGTGATTGGGCCGCTGAACTGGGATGAGAAAGGCGATCTGAAGGGATTTGAGTTTGGTGTCTTTAAGTGGCACACCGATGGTTCGTCCTCGGTCGCCAAATAATTATCCCACCGCCCGAACCACCGGGCGGGTATAAAAAGGTTTGCATATGTCCGAGCAGTTTCTCTATTTCTTGCAGCAGATGTTTAACGGCGTCACGCTGGGAAGCACCTACGCGCTGATCGCCATCGGTTATACGATGGTTTACGGCATTATCGGCATGATCAACTTCGCCCACGGCGAGGTGTACATGATCGGTAGCTATGTCTCCTTTATGATCATTGCCGCCCTGATGATGATGGGTATCGACAGCAGCTGGTTGCTGGTTGCCGCCGGATTTGTCGGCGCGATTGTGATTGCCAGTGCCTACGGCTGGAGCATTGAGCGCGTGGCCTACCGGCCGGTGCGCAGCTCCAAGCGCCTGATTGCACTCATCTCCGCCATCGGGATGTCTATCTTCCTGCAAAACTACGTCAGCCTGACGGAAGGTTCACGCGATGTGGCGTTGCCAAGCCTGTTTAACGGCCAGTGGATTGTAGGAGCCAGCGACAACTTCTCTGCCTCTATCACCACCATGCAGCTGGTTATCTGGATTGTGACCTTCATTGCGATGCTCGCCCTGACGCTGTTCATCCGTTACTCCCGCATGGGACGCGCCTGCCGCGCCTGTGCAGAAGATCTGAAGATGGCGAGCCTGCTCGGCATCAACACCGACCGCGTGATTGCGCTTACCTTCGTGATTGGCGCAGCGATGGCGGCGGTGGCGGGCGTATTGCTCGGTCAGTTCTACGGCGTAATCAACCCGTACATCGGCTTTATGGCCGGGATGAAAGCTTTCACTGCGGCGGTGCTGGGCGGTATCGGCAGTATTCCTGGCGCGATGATTGGTGGCCTGATCCTGGGCGTGGCTGAAGCGCTCTCTTCGGCGTATCTGAGTACCGAATATAAAGATGTGGTGTCGTTTGCCCTGCTGATTCTGGTTCTGCTGGTGATGCCTACCGGTATTCTGGGTCGTCCGGAGGTAGAGAAAGTATGAAACCGATGCATTTTGCAATGGCGTTGCTCTCTGCTGCCATGTTCTTCGTGCTGGCGGGCGTCTTTATGGGCGTTCAGTTAGAGCTGGATGGCACTAAGCTGGTGGTCGATACCGCCGCCGACATCCGCTGGCAGTGGGTGTTTATTGGCACTGCGGTCGTGTTCCTGTTCCAACTGCTGCGTCCGCTGTTCCAGAAGACGCTGAAAAACGTCTCTGGCCCGAAATTTGTGCTGCCCGCTATCGACGGTTCTACCGTTAAGCAGAAGCTGTTCCTCGTGGCGCTGCTGGTGGCGGCTGTTGCGTGGCCGTTTGTGGTATCGCGCGGTACGGTGGATATCGCGACGCTGACCATGATCTACGTGATCCTCGGTCTCGGCCTCAACGTGGTGGTGGGCTTGTCCGGCCTGCTGGTGCTGGGCTACGGCGGCTTTTACGCCATCGGTGCCTACACCTTTGCGCTGCTGAACCACTATTACGGCCTCGGATTCTGGACGTGTCTGCCGCTGGCTGGGTTGGTTTCTGCCGCGGCGGGCTTCCTGCTGGGCTTCCCGGTGCTGCGTCTGCGTGGTGACTATTTAGCGATTGTGACCTTAGGCTTCGGTGAAATCGTCCGTATCCTGCTGCTCAACAATACCGAAGTGACCGGTGGCCCGAACGGTATCAGCCAGATCCCGAAACCGACCTTCTTCGGTCTGGAGTTCAGCCGTACCGCCCGCGAAGGTGGCTGGGATACTTTCAGCAACTTCTTTGGTATGAGGTATGACCCATCCGACCGCGTTATCTGGCTTTACCTGGTCGCGCTGCTGCTGGTGGTGATTACGCTGTTCGTGATTAACCGTCTGCTGCGTATGCCGCTGGGCCGCGCCTGGGAAGCACTGCGTGAAGATGAGATTGCCTGTCGCTCGCTGGGCCTGAACCCAACCCGTATCAAGCTGACCGCGTTCACCATCAGTGCCGCATTTGCCGGTTTCGCCGGAACGCTGTTTGCCGCACGTCAGGGCTTCGTCAGCCCGGAATCGTTCACCTTTGCCGAATCCGCCTTTGTGCTGGCGATTGTGGTGCTCGGCGGGATGGGCTCGCAGTTCGCCGTTATTCTGGCGGCCATCCTGCTGGTGGTATCGCGTGAACTGATGCGTGACTTTAACGAATACAGCATGCTGATGCTGGGTGGTTTGATGGTGCTGATGATGATCTGGCGTCCGCAGGGCTTGCTGCCGATGACGCGTCCACAGCTGAAGCTGAAGAACGGACAAGCGAAAGGAGAGCAGGCATGAGTCAGCCATTATTATCCGTTAACGGCCTGATGATGCGTTTTGGCGGCCTGCTGGCGGTCAACAACGTCTCTCTGGATCTGCACAAGAAAGAGATTGTCTCCCTGATTGGCCCGAACGGCGCGGGGAAAACAACAGTGTTTAACTGCCTGACCGGTTTTTACAAGCCAACGGGCGGTACCATTATGCTGCGCGACCAACATCTGGAAGGATTGCCGGGCCAGCAAATTGCCCGTATGGGCGTGGTGCGTACCTTCCAGCACGTGCGTCTGTTCCGCGAGATGACGGTGATTGAGAACCTGCTGGTGGCACAACATCAGCAGCTCAAAACGGGCATCTTCTCTGGCCTGCTGAAAACCCCAGCTTTCCGTCGTGCGCAGAGCGAAGCGTTAGATCGCGCTGCGACCTGGCTCGACCGTATTGGTCTGCTCCAGCACGCTAACCGTCAGGCGAGCAACCTGGCCTACGGTGATCAGCGTCGCCTTGAGATTGTGCGCTGCATGGTGACCCAGCCGGAAATCCTGATGCTCGACGAACCGGCTGCGGGCCTCAACCCGAAAGAGACCAAAGAGCTGGACGAGTTGATTGCTGAGCTGCGCGATCATCACGACACCACTATTCTGTTGATTGAACATGATATGAAGCTGGTGATGGGCATCTCTGACCGTATCTACGTGGTGAACCAGGGTACACCGCTGGCGAATGGTACGCCGGATGAGATCCGCAACAACCCGGACGTGATCCGTGCTTACCTGGGTGAGGCATAAGATGGAAAAAGCGATGTTAACGTTTGATAAAGTAAATGCCCACTACGGTAAGATCCAGGCGTTGCATGACGTCAGCCTGCATATCAATCAGGGTGAAATCGTCACCTTGATCGGGGCCAACGGCGCGGGTAAAACCACGCTGCTGGGTACCCTGTGCGGTGATCCGCGTGCCACCAGCGGGCGGATTGTGTTTGATGGCAAAGACATTACCGACTGGCAGACCGCCAAAATCATGCGTGAAGCGGTGGCGATTGTCCCGGAAGGGCGTCGCGTGTTTTCTCGTATGACGGTGGAAGAGAATCTGGCAATGGGGGGCTTCTTTGCCGATCGTGACCAGTATCAGACCCGTATCAAGCGTGTGTATGAACTCTTCCCGCGGTTGTGGGAACGCCGCATTCAGCGTGCGGGCACCATGTCTGGCGGTGAACAGCAGATGCTGGCGATTGGCCGTGCGCTGATGAGCCAGCCGCGCCTGTTACTGCTTGATGAACCGTCGCTCGGTCTTGCGCCGATCATCATCCAGCAGATTTTCGACACCATCGAGCAACTGCGTAAGGAGGGGATGACCATCTTCCTCGTCGAGCAGAACGCCAACCAGGCGCTGAAGCTGGCTGACCGTGGTTACGTGCTGGAGAATGGCCGCGTGGTGCTGGAAGACACCGGTGACGCGCTGCTGGCGAACGAAGCAGTGCGGAGTGCGTATTTAGGCGGTTAGGTAAAAGCAAAAAGGCAACGCACGTTGCCTTTTTTAGTGTTTGTACCCTCTCCCGTGGGAGAGGGCCAGGGTGAGGGCACCAGACCGCACGAGGTAAAAGCAAAAAGGCAACGTACGATGCCTTTTTTAGTGTTTGTACCCTCTCCCTGTGGGTGTACAGTCCGGGGACATAGTGAACACTTGTTCGGGGACATGGTAGACACTTACAACTAAGGCATAAGAACCCGTTTATGGAGTCACTTATGCCCTGGGATGCGAGAGATACCATGTCATTACGTACCGAGTTTGTTTTGTTCGCCTCGCAGGACGGGGCGAACATCCGTTCCCTGTGCCGTCACTACGGCATTTCGCCTGCCACCGGCTATAAGTGGCTTCAGCGCTGGGCTCAGGAAGGCGCATCCGGCCTTCTGGACCGGCCCCGTATACCTCATCATTCCCCGAACCGCTCATCTGATGACATCACAGCTCTTCTGCGCATGGCACATGACCGTCATGAACGCTGGGGCGCACGCAAGATTAAGCGCTGGCTGGAAGACCTGGGGCACTGCATGCCCGCTTTCAGCACCGTCCATAACCTGATGGCCCGCCACGGTCTGCTGCCGGGCGTTTCACCGGGCATTCCGGCCTCAGGGCGGTTCGAACATGATGCGCCCAATCGCCTCTGGCAGATGGATTTTAAGGGACACTTTCCCTTTGGTGGTGGCCGCTGTCATCCGCTCACCCTGCTGGATGACCACTCCCGCTTTTCCCTGTGCCTGGCACACTGCACCGATGAACGGCGTGAGACCGTACAGCAGCAGCTGGTCAGCGTGTTTGAACGCTACGGTCTGCCGGACAGGATGACGATGGATAACGGAGCGCCGTGGGGCGACACCACCGGCATCTGGACGGCACTGGAGCTGTGGCTGATGCGCCTGGGTATCCGGGTGGGGCACTCCCGGCCATATCATCCGCAGACACAGGGCAAGCTGGAGCGTTTTCACCGCAGCCTGAAGGCGGAAGTGTTGCAGGGGAAGTGGTTCGCGGACAGCGGTGAACTGCAGCGTGCATTTGAACACTGGCGCACCGTCTATAACCTTGAACGACCGCACGAGGCGCTGGGTATGAACGTTCCGGCCTCCCGGTATCAGCCGTCCGCACGGCAGTACAACGGCAACACAATCCCACCGGAATACGATGAGGGGGTGATGGTCAGGAAAGTCGATATCAGCGGGAAGCTGAGCGTGAAAGGAGTCAGTCTGAGCGCAGGCAAGGCGTTCAGGGGGGAACGGGTAGGGCTGAGGGAAACACAGGAAGACGGCTGTTATGACGTGTGGTGGTACAGCACGAAAGTGGGGGTGATCGACCTGAAGAAAAAGTCGATCACCATAGGTAAAGGATGTTAAAAAGTGTTCACCATGTCCCCGAACACCTGTCTACCATGTCCCCGGACCGTACAGTGGGAGAGGGCCGGGGTGAGGGCACCAGACCACACCCAACGCCTTCACATAACCATCATCCCCCTGACGCTTTGCTGTCACTTATCTGTAAACAAACAGTTATTTTTCTGTCATTCGAGCATGTCATGTTACCTCGCGAGCATAAAACGCGTGATATCGCGCATCCGGCACAATAAGAGAGATGACAATGACATCGTTACGACACACAGCTTTGGGTCTGGCACTGGGTCTGGCTTTTGCGACGAACGCAATGGCTGTCACCACCATTCCGTTCTGGCATTCTATGGAAGGGGAGTTGGGTAAAGAAGTCGACTCCCTGGCGCAACGCTTCAACGACACCCACCCGGATTACAAAATTGTGCCGGTGTACAAAGGTAACTACGAGCAGAGCCTGAGCGCGGGCATTGCCGCTTTCCGTACCGGTAACGCGCCTGCGTTGTTACAGGTTTATGAAGTGGGTACCGCCACCATGATGGCCTCTAAAGCCATCAAACCCGTGTACGAAGTCTTTAAAGATGCAGGCATCAACTTCGACGAATCTCAGTTCGTGCCGACGGTGGCGGGTTACTACACAGATTCTAAAACCGGTCACCTGCTGTCTCAGCCATTCAACAGCTCCACACCGGTGCTGTACTACAACAAAGACGCCTTTAAGAAAGCCGGTTTAGACCCGGAGCAGCCACCAAAAACCTGGCAGGATCTGGCCGAGTACACCGCGAAGCTGAAAGCGGCGGGTATGAAGTGCGGTTACGCCAGCGGCTGGCAGGGCTGGATCCAGATTGAAAACTTCAGCGCCTGGCACGGTCTGCCAGTTGCCACCAAAAACAACGGTTTTGACGGCACTGACGCGGTACTGGAGTTCAACAAGACAGAGCAGGTGAAACACATTGCACTGCTGGAGGCACTTAACAAGAAGGGCGATTTCAGCTACTTCGGTCGTAAAGACGAATCTACGGAGAAGTTCTACAACGGTGACTGTGCCATTACCACCGCGTCTTCTGGTTCGCTGGCGGATATCCGTCACTACGCCAAATTCAACTACGGCGTGGGCATGATGCCTTACGACGCTGATGTGAAAGGCGCGCCGCAGAACGCCATCATCGGCGGAGCGAGCCTGTGGGTGATGCAGGGTAAAGACAAAGGCACTTATAAAGGCGTGGCCGAGTTCCTCGACTTCCTGGCAAAGCCTGAGATTGCCGCCGAGTGGCACCAGAAAACGGGCTACCTGCCAATCACCAAAGCCGCGTATGACCTGACCCGCGAGCAGGGCTTCTATGACAAGAACCCAGGGGCGGATATCGCCACGCGTCAGATGCTGAACAAGCCACCGTTGCCATTCACCAAAGGTCTGCGTCTGGGCAACATGCCGCAGATCCGCACCATCGTTGATGAAGAGCTGGAAAGCGTGTGGACCGGTAAGAAAACCCCACAGCAGGCGCTGGACTCTGCGGTAGAGCGCGGAAATCAGCTGCTGCGCCGCTTTGAGCAGTCGACAAAGTCTTAATCCTTTTACCCTCACCCTCGCCCTCTCCCAAAGGGAGAGGGAACTCATACACCCTCTCCCTTTGGGAGAGGGCTGGGGTGAGGGGAAATCAACCTGAGCTAATTTATGTCCTCATCCCGTCCCGTGTTTCGTTCGCGCTGGCTGCCGTATTTGCTGGTCGCGCCGCAACTGGTCATCACCGTTATCTTCTTTATCTGGCCTGCGGGCGAAGCGCTGTGGTACTCGGTACAAAGTGTCGATCCGTTCGGGCTTTCCAGCCAGTTTGTCGGCCTGGATAACTTCGCGGCCCTGTGGCACGACAGCTACTACATCGACGCCTTCTGGACGACGATCAAATTCAGCACGCTGGTTACCGTGAGCGGCCTTATCGCCTCGCTGTTTTTTGCCGCGCTGGTGGATTATGTGGTGCGCGGCAGCCGTCTCTATCAGACGCTGATGCTGTTACCTTACGCTGTGGCCCCTGCGGTTGCTGCCGTGCTGTGGATCTTCCTGTTTAACCCAGGGCGCGGGTTGATTACCCACTTCCTCGCGGAATTTGGTGTTGAGTGGAACCACGCACAGAACAGCGGTCAGGCCATGTTCCTGGTGGTGTTTGCCTCAGTATGGAAGCAGATCAGCTACAACTTCCTGTTCTTCTTTGCCGCGCTGCAATCCATTCCGCGTTCGCTGGTAGAAGCTGCGGCGATTGATGGTGCAGGCCCGGTTCGCCGCTTCTTCAGACTGTCGTTGCCGCTGATCGCCCCGGTGAGTTTCTTCCTGCTGGTGGTTAACCTTGTGTACGCCTTCTTCGATACCTTCCCGGTGATCGACGCTGCGACCGCTGGCGGCCCGGTACAGGCGACGACCACGCTGATCTACAAGATCTACCGCGAAGGTTTTGCCGGTCTGGATCTCTCAGCCTCCGCCGCGCAGTCGGTCGTGCTGATGTTCCTCGTCATCATCCTTACGGTGGTGCAGTTCCGTTATGTTGAAAGTAAGGTGCGCTACCAATGATTGAGAACCGTCGCGGGCTGACGATTTTCAGCCATACCATGCTGATTCTGGGCATTATCGTCATCCTGTTCCCGCTTTATGTGGCCTTTGTGGCCGCCACGCTGGACACCAAAGCGGTGTTTGATACGCCGATGACGCTGATCCCGGGCGGACATCTGTTCGAGAACATGGAAACCATCTGGACGCAGGGCGTGGGTGCCAACAGCGCACCATTCTGGCTGATGATGCTCAACAGCTTCATCATGGCGTTCGGTATTACGGTGGGCAAAATTACGGTGTCGATGCTGTCTGCTTTTGCCATCGTCTGGTTCCGTTTTCCCCTGCGTAACCTGTTCTTCTGGATGATTTTCATCACCCTGATGCTGCCAGTGGAAGTCCGTATCTTCCCGACGGTGGAAGTGATTGCCAACCTGAATATGCTGGACAGCTACGCGGGCTTAACCCTGCCGCTGATGGCCTCGGCGACCGCTACTTTCCTGTTCCGTCAGTTCTTTATGACCCTGCCGGACGAACTGATTGAAGCGGCGCGTATCGACGGTGCTTCGCCGATGCGCTTCTTCCGCGACATCGTGTTGCCGCTGTCGAAAACCAACCTCGCGGCGCTGTTTGTGATCACCTTTATCTACGGCTGGAACCAGTACCTGTGGCCGCTGCTGATTATCCAGGACGTCAACCTCGGCACCGCCGTGGCTGGCATCAAAGGCATGATCGCCACCGGTGAAGGCACCACCCTCTGGAACCAGGTCATGGCGGCGATGCTGCTCACCCTTATCCCCCCGGTCGTAATCGTTTTAGCCATGCAGCGTGCGTTTGTGCGTGGTTTAGTGGACAGTGAGAAATAAGATGGCAGGACTGAAACTTCAGGCAGTAACCAAAAGCTGGGACGGCAAAACCCAGGTCATTCAGCCGCTCACGCTCGATGTGGCGGACGGAGAGTTCATTGTGATGGTCGGCCCGTCTGGCTGTGGCAAATCGACGCTGTTGCGTATGGTGGCCGGGCTGGAACGCGTGACCTCCGGCGATATCTGGATTGACCGCCAGCGCGTCACCGAGATGGAGCCGAAAGACAGGGGCATCGCGATGGTGTTCCAGAACTATGCCCTTTACCCGCACATGAGCGTGGAAGAGAACATGGCCTGGGGGCTGAAAATTCGCGGTATGGGCAAAAGCCATATCGACGAGCGGGTGAAAGAAGCGGCACGCATTCTGGAGCTGGACGGTTTGCTGAAGCGCCGCCCACGTGAGCTTTCCGGCGGCCAGCGTCAGCGCGTGGCGATGGGACGTGCCATCGTGCGCGACCCGGCGGTATTCCTGTTCGACGAACCGCTCTCCAACCTGGATGCCAAACTGCGCGTGCAGATGCGCCTTGAGCTGCAACAATTGCATCGCCGTCTGAAAACAACATCCCTGTACGTGACCCACGATCAGGTGGAGGCCATGACCCTCGCCCAGCGGGTGATGGTGATGAACAAAGGCATCGCCGAGCAGATTGGCACTCCGGTGGAAGTGTATGAGAAACCGGCCACCCGCTTTGTGGCGAGCTTTATCGGCAGCCCGGCGATGAACCTGCTGGAAGGCCATATCAGCAACGCGGGCACGCACTTTGAGCTGGAAAGCGGGATGGCCATCCCGATCAACTGGTACTATCGTGGCTACGCCGGGCGTAAAATGACGCTCGGTATCCGCCCGGAGCATATCGGTTTAACTTCTCAGGCGGAAGGCGGCGTGCCGTTGGTGATGGACACGCTGGAGATGCTGGGGGCAGATAACCTGGCGCACGGACGGTGGGGCGAGCAAAAACTGGTGGTGCGTCTGGCACACCAGGAACGCCCTAAAGCAGGCAGCACGCTGTGGCTGCATCTGCCGGAAAATCACCTGCACTTCTTTGACGGTGAAACAGGACAACGAGTATGAGCAACTGGCCTTATCCCCACATCGTCGCCCACCGTGGCGGCGGTAAACTGGCACCGGAAAATACCCTGGCGGCGATCGACATGGGGGCGCGTTACGGTCATACGATGATCGAGTTCGATGCCAAACTGTCGAAAGACGGCGAAATTTTCCTGCTGCACGATGACAACCTCGAACGCACCAGCAACGGCTGGGGCGTAGCAGGGGAGTTGCCGTGGCGTGACCTGCTGAACGTGGATGCCGGAAGCTGGTACAGCGGCGAATTCAAGGGCGAACCGCTGCCGCTGTTGGCGAACGTAGCAGACCGCTGTCGTCAACACGGGATGATGGCTAACATCGAAATCAAACCGACCACGGGCACTGGGCCACTGACGGGCAAAGTGGTTGCGCTGGCTGCTCGTGAGCTGTGGGAAGGAATGACCGCGCCGCTGCTGTCGTCGTTTGAAATTGATGCACTGGAAGCGGCGCAGGCTGCTGTGCCGGAGCTGCCGCGCGGGCTGCTGCTGGATGAATGGCGTGAAGACTGGCGCGAGCTGACGTCCCGCTTAGCCTGTGTGTCTATCCACCTGAACCACTCGCTGCTGGATGAAGCACGGGTGAAGATGTTGAAAGCGGCGGGTCTGCATATTCTGGTTTACACCGTCAACAAACCCCAGCGTGCGGCTGAGCTGCTGCGCTGGGGAGTGGACTGCATCTGTACCGATGCAATTGATCTGATTGGCCCGAATTTTAGTTCTGTGGATTAAGCATACTGCCATTCGACTGCGGCGGCAGCATATGCTGCTGACCGCTACTTTGGGTTGTTCCCCCGCCTAACATGCCGCCGTTATGGTTTGGCAACGGCTGCTCACGTACCTGGCCCTGCTGAATGCGCTGGGTATTGGCATCCATCTGGTTTTGCAGGCCCTGCTGCTGCATCTGGGTCTGCATTTTCAGCTGCTGGTTCAGCATCCCTTTTTGCTGCTGCTGTTGGCTCATCATCTCCGTTTGCATACGCTGCTGGCTGGGAATGACATAACCCTGCTGGTTCGGGTTATTCAGGGTATTCAGGGGCTGTGCGAGCGCGGTAAAGGGTATCAGTGCTGCAATGATCAAAAGCTGTTTCACGGTTGTCTCCTCCTTCTGAGGCTTTTCTTAAGTTTACCCTGAATCCGGCATAACGATGATTTTTTAGGAGTTGTGAACCAGGCTTAACCGGGGAATATGGATCCCTTCACCTGGAGAACAATAATGATGAAACCAACGTTTTTGCGCTGGGTAGCGATCGCCGCACTGACGGCAGGCGGCACATTTAGCGTGGCGGCCAACCCGCCTGCGGCTCCACCAGTGTCCTACGGCGTGGAAGAAGATGTTTTTCATCCCGTGCGGGCGACACATGGCATGGTGGCGTCGGTGGACGCGCTGGCAACGAAAGTCGGTGTCGATATTCTTAAGCAGGGGGGTAACGCGGTAGATGCCGCCGTTGCGGTGGGATATGCGCTGGCGGTAACACACCCGCAGGCGGGTAACCTGGGCGGTGGTGGTTTTATGATGCTGCGCACCAAAGACGGGAAAACCGCGGCTATCGATTTCCGTGAAATGGCACCTAATCAGGCCTCCCGGGATATGTTCCTTGACGCTCAGGGCAACCCGGACAGTAAAAAATCCCTGACCTCGCATCTTGCCTCCGGTACGCCGGGCACCGTTGCGGGCTTCTCGCTGGCGCTGGAAAAATACGGCACGATGCCGCTGAACAAAGTGGTACAGCCTGCAATTAAGCTGGCGCGCGACGGTTTTGTGGTGAATGACGCGCTGGCGGACGATCTCAAAACCTACGGCAGCGAAGTCATCCCTCAGCATGAAAACAGTAAAGCGATCTTCTGGAAAAACGGCGAGCCGCTGAAGAAGGGTGACCAACTGGTGCAAAAGAACCTCGCGAAAAGCCTTGAGCTGATAGCGGAGCACGGCCCGGATGCTTTCTACAAAGGGGCGATTGCCGACCAGATTGCCGACGAAATGAAAAAGAACGGCGGGCTTATCACCAAAGTGGATCTGGCGGAGTACAAGGCGGTAGAGCGCCCCCCCATCAGCGGGGAGTATCGCGGGTACCAGGTTTACTCCATGCCGCCACCGTCCTCCGGGGGCATTCACATCGTGCAGATCCTCAACATCCTTGAAAACTTCGATATGCACAAGTTTGGCTTCGGCAGTGCGGATGCCATGCAGGTGATGGCGGAGGCGGAAAAGCATGCCTACGCTGACCGCTCGGAATACCTCGGTGACCCGGACTTTGTGAAGGTACCGTGGCAGGCGTTAACCAATAAAGCCTACGCCAAATCCATTGCTGATCAGATCGACATCAACAAGGCTAAACCGTCCGGTGAGATCCGCCCAGGCAAGCTGGCCCCGTACGAAAGCAACCAGACCACCCACTTCTCGGTGGTGGATAAAGACGGTAATGCGGTAGCGGTGACCTACACGCTCAACACCACCTTTGGTACCGGGATTGTGGCGGGCAACAGCGGCATTCTGATGAACAACGAGATGGACGACTTCTCCGCCAAACCGGGCGTGCCAAACGTCTACGGGCTGGTAGGCGGTGATGCTAACGCCGTCGGGCCGAAGAAACGGCCGCTGTCGTCGATGTCGCCAACCATCGTGGTGAAAGACGGTAAAACCTGGCTGGTGACCGGCAGCCCTGGCGGTAGCCGTATCATTACCACCGTGCTGCAGATGGTGGTGAACAGCATTGATTTTGGGATGAACGTCGCCGAAGCGACCAATGCTCCACGCTTCCACCATCAGTGGCTGCCGGATGAACTGCGCGTCGAGAAAGGCTTTAGCCCGGACACGATCAAACTGCTGGAGCAGCGCGGACAGAAAGTGGCAGTGAAAGAGGCGATGGGTAGTACCCAGAGCATTATGGTCGGGCCGGACGGTGCGCTGTTTGGCGCGTCTGACCCGCGTTCGGTGGATGATTTGACGGCGGGGTACTGATTGTTCCCCTCTCCCCATAGGGGAGAGGGGAAATGAACTACTTCATTCTCGCCATATAATACGCGTCCACATACTCGCCGTTGCGCAGCCCGTAGCGCTTGCCAGTGCCTTCAATCTCAAACCCGTGTTTCTTGTAGACCGCAATCGCCGGTTCGTTATCCACAAACACCGTCAGCTCAATACGGTCGACGCGCAGCCAGTTGTCGCACATATCAATCATGGTGCGTATCAGTGCGCTGGCGACGCCACGGTTTTGCCACTGTGCATCAACGCAGATACCGAAATCGGCGACGTGGCTACGGCGTGGGCGCTGGGCGACATCAATAGTGAGATGCCCGACCACGATATCGTCAATGCAGGCAACCAGCTGCTTAATACCCGGCTGGTCGCCTAGCCGCATTTGCCACATTTCCATTGAAGGATGAGGAACCTGTAGCGTGTTGTGGTACACCTCCGGCTGGGAATGGATCTGACGAATGGCATCGTAATCTTTTGGTTCAGCGTGGCGTATCACTATCTCACTCATTCCTTCATCCTCAGTCAGTTAAACGTCCCTTCCAACATCAATGACTTTAAAAATTGCGTCAACTGCTATTTTTTGCAAAAAAGATTGGACAAGTGCGAATGAGAATGATTATTATTGCTTCGCGTTCAGGAAGACCTCTACGGGAACCTGAAAGCACGACATTGCTCACATTGCTTCCAGTATTACTTTAGCCAGCTTCTAGCTGGCTTTTTTTTGCCTGTTTTTCTCCCTCTCCCTGTGGGAGAGGGGTGGGGTGAGGGCAAAACTTGCGCTACTGTATCTCACAGTAACCTTAAAAAGGACTGAGCCATGACCCTGAACTGTGCATTTATCGGATTTGGTAAAAGCACCATGCGTTACCATCTTCCGTATGTTCTCCACCGTAAAGACCGCTGGCACGTTGCCCACATTTACCGGCGCAGCGCGAAGCCAGAAGAGCAATCTCCGCAGTACTCTCATATTCATTTCACCAGCGATCTTGATGAGGTTTTAAACGATCCACAGGTACAGCTGATGATCGTTTGTACCCACGCCGACAGCCATTTTGACTACGCCAAACGTGCGCTCGAAGCAGGCAAAAACGTGCTGGTGGAAAAACCGTTTACCCCAACGCTTGCCGAAGCGAAAACCCTGTTTGCGCTGGCGAAAAGCAAAGGGCTGACCGTTACGCCATACCAGAATCGCCGTTTTGACAGCTGCTTCCTGACGGCGAAAAAGGCCATTGAGAGCGGTAAGCTCGGCGATATCGTTGAGATTGAAAGCCATTTCGATTACTTCCGCCCGGTGGCGGAAACCAAACCCGGCCTGCCGCAGGACGGTGCATTTTATGGTCTGGGTGTACACACCATGGATCAAATTATCTCTCTGTTTGGTCGCCCGGACCATGTGGCGTATGACATCCGCAGCCTGCGCGATAACGCTAACCCGGACGATACCTTTGAAGCACAGCTGTTTTACGGCGACCTGAAAGCTATCGTTAAAACCAGCCATCTGGTGAAAATCGACTACCCGAAATTTATCGTTCACGGTACCAGAGGCTCGTTTATCAGGTACGGCATCGACCAGCAGGAAACCAGCCTGAAGGCCAATATTATGCCAGGTGAACCGGGCTTTGCGGCGGATGATTCGGTGGGCGTGCTGGAGTATGTGAATGACGCAGGCGTGACGGTCAGGGAAGAGTTGAAACCTGAAACGGGTGACTATGGTCGCGTCTATGATGCACTGTTTGAGACGATCAGCAACGGTGCGCCGAATTACGTCAAGGAATCTGACGTTCTGACTAACCTCGAAATCCTTGAACGGGCCTTTGCTCAGGCTTCTCCTGCCACGGTAACCCTCGCAAAATAAGCAAATATAGCTCCTCTGTACTTGTTCACAATTTTTGAACAGAGGAGTCAATTTTCACCCTCTATGATCCCAGGCGGTTTGCGTCCACACTTAGTCCATCGAAACGAACTGAGGGTGAAAACAATGATCTACTTACGCAAAGCAAACGAACGTGGTCACGCGAATCATGGCTGGCTGGACTCATGGCATTCATTCTCGTTTGCTGACTATTATGACCCGAACTTCATGGGCTTCTCTGCACTGCGCGTGATTAACGACGACGTGATTGATGCAGGCCAGGGCTTCGGTACCCACCCGCACAAAGACATGGAAATCCTGACCTATGTGCTGGAAGGGGCGGTTGAGCACCAGGACAGCATGGGCAACAAAGAGCAGGTTCCGGCGGGTGAGTTCCAGATTATGAGCGCAGGTACCGGGGTGCGTCACTCTGAGTACAACCCAAGCAAAACTGACCGTCTGCGTCTGTATCAAATCTGGATCATTCCGGAAGAAACCGGCATCACGCCGCGCTACGAACAGCGTCGCTTCGACGCCGAGCAGGGTAAACAGCTGGTACTGTCCCCGGATGCGCGTGAAGGCTCCCTGAAAGTGCATCAGGATATGGAGCTGTATCGCTGGGCACTGGCGAAAGATGAACAGTCTGTGCATCAGATTGCCGCCAACCGCCGCGTGTGGATCCAGGTGGTGAAAGGCGAAGTGACCATTAATGGTACCAAAGCCACCACCAGCGATGGTCTGGCTATCTGGGATGAGCAGGCACTGTCTGTACATGCCGACAGCGAAAGCGAAATTCTGCTGTTTGATTTACCTCCGGTATAAATAATTGCTCAACCTTCCCTTTAAACGGGGAAGGTTGAGCTTTGTCCGTGATAAACTGAGCAAATCTCTCACTCAAGATTTCTCAGGACGATGAAAAAGAAACGCCCCGTACTTCAGGATGTCGCTGATCGCGTTGGTGTGACCAAAATGACGGTCAGCCGTTTTTTACGTAACCCGGAACAGGTTTCCGTGGCGTTGCGTGGCAAGATTGCTGCAGCCCTTGATGAACTGGGTTATATCCCCAACCGCGCACCCGATATACTCTCCAATGCGACCAGCCGTGCGGTGGGCGTCCTCCTGCCTTCCTTAACCAACCAGGTTTTCGCCGAAGTGTTACGCGGTATTGAAAGCGTGACGGATGCCTTTGGTTACCAGACCATGCTCGCTCACTACGGGTACAAGCCGGAACTGGAAGAAGAACGTCTTGAATCGATGCTTTCCTGGAACATCGACGGCCTGATTTTAACCGAACGTACTCACACCCCACGCACGCTGAAGATGATTGAAGTGGCAGGGATCCCGGTGGTGGAGCTGATGGACAGCCAGTCGCCGTGCCTCGATATTGCCGTTGGCTTTGATAACTTCGAAGCGGCGCGCCAGATGACGGCAGCGATCATCGCGCGCGGCCATCGCCATGTGGCTTACCTGGGGGCGCGTCTGGATGAGCGTACTATCATCAAACAGAAAGGATACGAGCAGGCGATGCTCGACGCGAATTTAACCCCGTACAGCGTAATGGTGGAGCAATCGTCCTCCTATACGTCGGGGATTGAACTGATGCGCCAGGCACGACGTGAGTACCCGCAACTGGACGGTATTTTCTGTACCAACGATGACCTTGCGGTTGGTGCGGCGTTCGAATGCCAGCGTCTGGGGCTGAAGATCCCGGACGATATGGCGATTGCCGGTTTCCACGGTCATGACATCGGCCAGGTGATGGAACCGCGTCTGGCGAGCGTCCTGACACCGCGTGAACGCATGGGTCGCATTGGTGCAGAACGCCTGCTGGCGCGCATTCGTGGTGAGGTGGTTACCCCCAAAATGTTAGATTTAGGTTTCACCTTGTCACCGGGTGGATCTATTTGAGCTGACAAATTTGAAGTAGCTCACAGTTATTCACTTCACGCACGTTTGGATATTGCTTCTCTTTTGCCCCGGCAGGACAATGTTACCGATAACTGTTACCCGTAACAATTGACTGAGGGACACCCTTTGAGCACGACTAATCATGATCACCACGTTTACGTCCTGATGGGCGTTTCCGGTAGCGGTAAATCTGCCGTAGCAAGCGAAGTGGCGCATCAACTCCATGCCGCGTTTCTTGATGGCGACTTCCTCCATCCACGCAGCAACATCATGAAAATGGCCGCAGGCGAGCCGCTGAACGACGACGACCGCAAACCGTGGTTGCAGGCGCTGAACGATGCTGCCTTTGCGATGCAGCGCACCAACGAAGTCTCTTTGATTGTGTGTTCCGCGCTGAAAAAAACCTACCGCGACCTGCTGCGTGACGGTAATCCGAACCTCTCTTTCATCTACCTGAAAGGGGATTTCGGGGTGATTGAAAGCCGCCTGAAGGCGCGTAAAGGGCACTTCTTCAAAACCCAGATGCTGGTGACGCAGTTCGACGCGCTGCAGGAGCCGGGTGCGGATGAGAAAGATGTTTTAGTGGTTGATATCGATCAGTCACTGGAAGGTGTTGTTGCCAGCACCATCGGGGTTATTACTAAAAGGCAGTAAGTTGTGAGTACATTAACGCTTGTTTTAACAGCAGTGGGTTCTGTGTTGCTGCTGCTGTTTTTAGTGATGAAGGCGCGTATGCATGCTTTCGTTGCTTTGATGGTGGTTTCTATTGGTGCAGGTCTCTTTTCCGGTATGCCGCTCGATAAAATCGCAGCGACGATGGAAAAAGGGATGGGCGGCACGCTGGGTTTCCTGGCGATTGTGGTCGCGCTGGGCGCGATGTTTGGCAAGATTTTGCATGAGACGGGCGCAGTCGATCAGATTGCCGTCAGGATGTTGAAATCGTTCGGGCACAGCCGCGCACACTACGCGATTGGCCTGGCCGGTCTGATTTGTGCGTTACCGCTGTTCTTTGAGGTGGCGGTGGTGCTGCTGATTAGCGTGGCGTTCTCAATGGCACGTCATACCGGTACCAACCTGGTGAAGCTGGTCATTCCGCTGTTTGCGGGTGTGGCCGCTGCCGCAGCGTTCCTGCTGCCGGGGCCTGCCCCGATGCTGCTGGCGTCGCAGATGCACGCTGACTTTGGCTGGATGATCCTGATTGGCCTGTGTGCGGCGATCCCGGGCATGATTATTGCCGGTCCGCTGTGGGGCAATTTTATCAGCCGCTACGTTGAGCTGCACATTCCGGATGACGTTACTGAGCCGCATCTGGGCGAAGGTAAAATGCCGTCCTTCGGTTTCAGCCTGTCGTTGATCCTGCTGCCGCTGGTGCTGGTGGGTCTGAAAACCATCGCCGCGCGTTTCGTGCCGGTAGGGTCTACCGCGTATGAATGGTTTGAGTTTATCGGCCATCCATTCACTGCGATCCTGGTGGCGTGTCTGGTCGCCATTTATGGCCTGGCGATGCGTCAGGGTATGCCGAAAGACAGGGTGATGGAGATCTGCGGTCACGCGCTGCAGCCTGCGGGCATCATTCTGCTGGTGATCGGTGCGGGTGGTGTGTTCAAGCAGGTGCTGGTGGATTCTGGCGTGGGCCCGGCTCTGGGCGAAGCGCTGACAGGTATGGGCCTGCCGATTGCAGTGACCTGCTTCGTGCTGGCGGCCGCGGTGCGTATCATTCAGGGTTCCGCAACCGTAGCCTGTTTAACCGCCGTGGGTCTGGTGATGCCGGTGATTGAACAGCTGAACTACTCCGGTGCGCAGATGGCGGCGCTGTCTATCTGTATTGCAGGTGGCTCGATTGTGGTGTCCCACGTGAACGACGCTGGTTTCTGGCTGTTCGGTAAATTTACCGGAGCCACCGAAGCGCAAACCCTGAAAACCTGGACGCTGATGGAAACCATCCTCGGCACTACGGGTGCGATTGTCGGGATGATTGCGTTTACGCTGCTGAGCTAACTACAGGGTAAAAGTAAAACGACAATCTTAGATTGTCGTTTTTAGTGTTTGCTCCCTCTCCCTGTGGGTGTACGGTCCGGGGTGAGGGCATCAGACCGCAGAGGTTGGATTTACAACTGCACGACACCCTCATTAGTTCGCAGCCAGCGTGGCGCTTTCAGCGTACCGCTGTAAAACGCCACAAGATCCTGCAATAAATCTCCCGCAATTCTCTCATCACGCGCCGACAAAGTACGGCTCAGCAGCAGCTGCGTTAACAGCTGGCAATATTGCCCAAGCTGATCGCTTTCCGGCTCGAAGAGTGGCACGTCAAGCGGCAGGTCATCCACCGTCAGGCTTGCTTTTACATGTTCAGGAACAGGCTCAAGCAGCGTTGGCTGGAGCAGGGCGAGGCAGGCGGAAAGCCGTCCGCATAGCGCCATCTTTTGTGCCGGATCTTCACATTCAACCAGCACGTCTACGAATCGCTCGCAGTTGTCCGCCAGTTCGGTGAAATCGGTAGTGTGATCGAATGGGGTAGTGAATAAAGAGTGAGAAAAGCCAGGGGTAGTAGTCATATGACCACCTCCAAAGAGTAGTTTTTATCCACCACTGGAGAGGCTAATCTCGCTGGTGGCGGAACCGAGCAGGGTTAGCCTTACCGGCCTCTTCGGATACCGGTGCGTCTTGCGACGCCCCCGCTCGGCCCACCCTTGGAGTGTAGCTAAGCGCGCGACACAAAAATACTTGTGTCACCGAAGAAGTCTGGCAGGAGGCTAATCCTGACGCCTGATTTTGCAGGCGCGGCAAGAAGATACTGCTTTGCCGATCGGGTGGCAAGAGAGGCTCTGGAAGGCGGCTCGCAAAACGAAGGATTATTTTTGAGGAGTGCGGCCTGATTGCCCTCACCCCGGCCCTCTCCCACGGGGAGAGGGAGCAAACATTAAAAATGGTCACGCAGTGGCCATTTTGCTTTTACCTAGCCCTTCATCCACGCCCGAATGCCATCCAGGAACATCTGCGTTGCCATCATCACCAGAATCAACCCCATCAGGCGCTCCAGCGCGTTCACCCCTTTCTCACCCAGCAGACGCAGGAACAAAGACGACTGCAGCAGAATGATAAACGTCCCGCCCCAGGCGATCAGTAACGCAATCACCAGATGGCTCATCTGATTCGGGTATTGATGTGAAAGCAGCATCAGCGTCGCCAGGATCGTCGGCCCGGCCACCAGTGGGATTGCCAGCGGTACGATGAACGGCTCTTCACCCGCAGGCAGACCGCTACTGCCCCCTTCGGCACTCGGGAAAATCATCTTGATGGCAATCAGGAACAGAATAATCCCGCCGGAAATTGAAACCGTTTCAGCGCGCAAATTCAGGAATGCGAGGATTTTTTCGCCCGCAAACAGGAAGATAAACATCACCAGCAGAGCGATGAGCAGCTCGCGGATCATGATCGCCCGACGGCGCTTCGGCTCGGTGTGCTTCAGCACGGACATGAAGATAGGCAGGTTTCCGAGTGGATCCATAATCAGGATCAACAAAACCGCGGCGGAAATGATTTCACTCATCTTTAAATTATCCCTGATACTTAGTAGTGTTATTCCGATGATTAGCTCTTTTTCTGATTGCCGGGCAATCATCGATTAATTTTGCTTGCAGCTTTGGCAGCATTTTGTAATGTGAAGCATATCCCAGTTCAATACTGGCTTGCACAACAGCACACACCCTCTGCAGGAAAAAATGCTATGAAAAACGTTGGTTTTATCGGCTGGCGCGGTATGGTCGGCTCTGTACTCATGCAACGCATGGTTGAAGAGCGCGATTTCGACGCCATCCGCCCGGTCTTCTTCTCCACTTCCCAGCTTGGCCAGGCTGCGCCTTCCTTTGGCGGCACCACTGGTACGTTGCAGGATGCTTTCGATCTGGAAGCGCTGAAGGCACTCGACATTATTGTCACTTGCCAGGGCGGCGATTATACCAACGAAATCTATCCAAAGCTGCGTGAAAGCGGCTGGCAGGGTTACTGGATTGACGCAGCCTCTTCGCTGCGCATGAAAGACGATGCCATCATCATTCTCGACCCGGTTAACCAGGACGTGATCACCGACGGCCTGAACAAAGGGGTGAAAACCTTTGTTGGTGGTAACTGCACCGTCAGCCTGATGCTGATGTCTCTGGGCGGCCTGTTCGCGCAGGATCTGGTGGAGTGGGTGTCCGTGGCGACGTACCAGGCGGCTTCCGGTGGCGGTGCGCGCCATATGCGTGAGCTGCTGACCCAGATGGGCCAGTTGCACGACAGCGTCGCACACGAGCTGGCAAACCCGGCGTCCGCTATTCTCGATATCGAACGTAAAGTCACTCAACTGACCCGTAGCGGTGAGCTGCCAGTCGACAACTTCGGCGTACCGCTGGCCGGTGGTCTGATCCCGTGGATCGACAAACAGCTGGATAACGGCCAGACCCGCGAAGAGTGGAAGGGCCAGGCCGAGACCAACAAAATCCTCGCCACCGCGAACACCATTCCGGTTGACGGACTGTGCGTACGTATCGGTGCGCTGCGCTGCCACAGCCAGGCGTTCACCATCAAACTGAAAAAAGATGTGTCTATCCCGACCGTGGAAGAGCTGCTGGCTGCACACAACCCGTGGGCGAAAGTGGTACCAAACGATCGCGATATCACCATGCGTGAACTGACCCCGGCTGCCGTGACCGGCACGTTGACCACGCCGGTTGGTCGTCTGCGTAAGTTGAATATGGGGCCGGAGTTCTTGTCCGCCTTCACCGTTGGCGACCAGCTCTTGTGGGGTGCAGCCGAACCGTTGCGCCGCATGCTGCGCCAGCTGGCGTAATAATGTGTTAACTACCGGGGGTGATTTTCACCCCCTTTTTTTGCGTACTACATGGAGTAAAGCGTAGATGTCTTATTTTTTATCTGGAGGAGTAACGTCGTTGGCTATGCTTTAAGGAAGATTGATTTCTCACCTGAGGGTAGGGCGGAGCAGAGAGGATAGGCTGCACCGTTCAGGTCACATTAAAAGTCGTCCGGCGCGCTTAAAAAGGGCGACATAAAAACAGGATAAATACCATGTCTGATCGTGTGGATAGAGACGTGATTAATGCGCTTATTGCGGGTCATTTTGCCGACCCCTTTTCTGTGCTTGGGATGCACCGTACAGAGGTGGGACTGGAGGTTCGGGCACTGTTACCGGATGCTACAGAAGTCTGGGTGATTGAACCCAAAACCGGACGTAAAGTGGGCAACCTGGAGTGTATTGACTCGCGAGGCTTCTTTTCTGGCGTAATGCCCCGTCGTAAAAACCCATTTCGTTATCAGCTCGCCGTTATCTGGCACGGCCAGCAAAATCTGATTGATGATCCCTACAGCTTTGGCCCTCTCTTACAGGAGATGGACGCCTGGCTGTTGTCTGAAGGTACCCATCTGCGACCTTATGAAACGCTGGGTGCTCATGCTGATACGATGGATGGCATCACCGGCACGCGTTTTTCCGTGTGGGCCCCCAACGCCCGTCGCGTCTCCGTTGTCGGGCAGTTCAACTACTGGGATGGTCGTCGTCACCCGATGCGCCTGCGCCGCGAAACCGGCATCTGGGAACTGTTTATCCCCGGCGCACATAACGGCCAGCTCTATAAATTCGAGATGATTGACGCGCACGGCAAGCTGCGGATTAAAGCCGACCCTTACGCCTTCGAAGCGCAGATGCGCCCGGATACGGCCTCGCTGATTTGCGGGCTGCCGGAAAAGATTATC
The DNA here is from genome assembly GCF_014103115.1 of Enterobacter sp. RHBSTW-00901. Classification (NCBI taxonomy): domain Bacteria; kingdom Pseudomonadati; phylum Pseudomonadota; class Gammaproteobacteria; order Enterobacterales; family Enterobacteriaceae; genus Enterobacter; species Enterobacter sp. RHBSTW-00901. Next base: position 2,474,232 of record NZ_JABXPB010000001.1, on the reverse strand, counting down.
CAGAGCGAAGAGCGCAAGCAGGCCAACCGCTTTGATGCGCCAATCTCCGTCTATGAAGTGCATCTTGGTTCCTGGCGTCGCCACACCGATAACAACTTCTGGCTGAGCTACCGTGAACTGGCCGATCAGCTGGTGCCTTACGCTAAATGGATGGGCTTTACCCACCTGGAACTGTTGCCAGTTAACGAACACCCGTTCGACGGGAGCTGGGGCTATCAGCCTACCGGGCTGTATGCGCCGACACGCCGCTTCGGCACGCGCGATGACTTCCGCTACTTCATCAATGCTGCACATGCCGCCGGGCTGAATGTGATCCTCGACTGGGTGCCTGGCCATTTCCCGTCTGACGATTTTGGTCTGTCTGAGTTTGATGGCACCCGACTGTACGAACACAGCGACCCGCGTGAAGGTTATCACCAGGACTGGAACACGCTGATTTACAACTACGGTCGCCGCGAAGTGGCGAACTACCTCGTCGGGAATGCGCTGTACTGGATTGAGCGTTTTGGCATTGATGCCCTGCGCGTCGATGCGGTGGCGTCGATGATCTACCGCGACTACAGCCGTAAACAAGGGGAGTGGATCCCGAACGAGTTTGGTGGCCGTGAAAACCTGGAGGCGATTGAGTTTCTGCGCAACACGAACCGCATTATTGGTGAGCAGGTTGATGGTGCGGTGACGATGGCGGAAGAGTCGACGGACTTCGCCGGGGTATCCCGACCCGCGTCAATGGGCGGGCTGGGGTTCTGGTACAAATGGAACATGGGCTGGATGCACGACACGCTCGACTATATGAAGCTCGACCCGGTTCACCGTAAGTACCATCACGAGAAGCTCACCTTCGGGATGCTCTACAACTACACCGAAAACTTCATGCTGCCGCTGTCACACGACGAAGTCGTCCACGGCAAAAAATCCATTCTCGACCGCATGCCGGGCGATGCATGGCAGAAATTCGCCAACCTGCGCGCTTACTACGGCTGGATGTTTGCCTTCCCGGGCAAAAAGCTGCTGTTTATGGGCAATGAATTTGCTCAGGGACGCGAATGGAACCATGACGCCAGCCTCGACTGGCATCTGCTGGAAGGCGGAGACAACTGGCACCACGGTGTGCAGCGCCTGGTACGCGACCTGAACCTGACCTACCGTCATCATAAAGCGCTGCATGAACTCGACTTCGATCCCTACGGCTTTGAATGGCTGGTGGTGGACGATCACGAGCGCTCGGTATTTGTCTTCGTGCGCCGTGATAAAGCGGGCAATGAAATTATTGTCGCCAGCAACTTCACGCCGGTTACGCGCGAACATTACCGCTTCGGCGTTAACCAGACCGGTAAATGGCGCGAAATCGTGAATACGGATTCCATGCACTACCACGGCAGCAACGCGGGTAATGGTGGTCTGGTGCAGAGTGATGCCATTGAAAGCCACGGACGCCCGAACTCGATTAGCCTCACGCTGCCGCCGCTGAGTACTATCTGGCTGGTTCGGGAGGGGGAATGACACAACTTACGGCAGGTCAACCCGAACCGCTCGGGGCGCATTTTGATGGAAAGGGTGTGAACTTCACCCTCTTTTCTGCTCATGCGGAGCGGGTTGAACTTTGTGTGTTTGACGGCGAAGGCAACGAGCACCGTTACGACCTGCCGTCGCGTACCGGGGAGACCTGGCACGGCTACCTGGCCGGTGGACGGCCAGGGATGCATTACGGTTTTCGCGTTCACGGTCCGTGGGAGCCTTCACAGGGACACTGGTTTAACCCGGCGAAGTTGCTGCTCGATCCGTGCGCCCAACGTGTGGATGGTCATCTGATCGACGATCCAGTGTTACACATTGGCTACGGTGAACCCGATCACCGGGACAGCGCACCCCTCGCACCAAAAAGTGTGGTGGTCAATGAACTGTACGACTGGGAAGGAGATGAGCCTCCCCGAACGCCGTGGGGCCGCACTGTCATTTATGAAGCTCATGTTAAAGGACTGACGAATCTTCACCCGTCGATCCCCAAAGAGATCCGCGGGACCTATAAGGCGCTCGCGCATCCGGTGATGATCGCTTACTTAAAGCATCTGGGGATCACCGCGCTGGAGCTGCTGCCCGTGGCACATTTTGTCAGTGAACCCCGCCTGCAACGACTTGGGCTGAGCAACTACTGGGGCTACAACCCGCTGGCGATGTTCGCACTTGAACCGCGCTATGCAGTGCATCCTGATAAGGCGCGGGATGAGTTTCGTGATGCGGTGAAAGCGCTGCATGAAGCGGGTATTGAGGTCATTCTGGATGTGGTGTTGAACCACAGCGCGGAAAGCGATCTTGATGGCCCCACGCTCTCCCTGCGCGGAATTGATAACCGTAGCTATTATTGGATCAGAGAAGATGGCAATTACTACAACTGGACCGGTTGCGGTAATACGCTGAATCTCAGCCACCCGGCGGTGACGCATTATGCGTATGAATGCCTGAAATATTGGGTAGAAACGTTCCACATCGACGGCTTTCGTTTCGATTTAGCCTCAGTCATGGGACGTACACCCGCCTTCAGCCAGCAGGCACCGCTGTTTGAGGCGATAAAAAACTGTCCGGTGCTCTCACAGGTGAAGCTGATTGCCGAGCCGTGGGACATTGGCGAAGGTGGTTATCAGGTGGGGAATTTCCCGCCGATGTTTGCCGAATGGAACGATCACTATCGCGATGCCTCGCGCCGCTTCTGGCTGGAGCGAAATTTACCGCTGGGTGAATTCGCCGGGCGCTTTGCCGCATCCAGTGACCTGTTTAAACGCGACGGTAAATTACCCTCCGCCACCATCAATCTGGTGACGGCGCACGATGGCTTCACGCTTCGCGACTGCGTTTGTTTCAATCAGAAACACAATGAGGCGAACGGTGAGGAGAATCGCGATGGCACTAACAATAACCATAGCTTTAATCATGGTATAGAAGGATTAGGTGGAAGCCTCGACGTCATTGAGCGACGGCGCGACAGCGTGCATGCACTGCTGACGACATTGTTGCTGTCGCAAGGTACGCCGATGCTACTGGCGGGCGATGAACACGGCCACAGTCAGCATGGTAACAACAATGCCTATTGTCAGGACAACAGCCTGACCTGGCTTGAATGGGAGCAGGCAAACAGCGGCCTGGTGCATTTTACGGCGGCGTTGATCCGCCTTCGTCAGTCCATTCCCGCATTGACGGCAAACCAGTGGTGGGAAGAGGGCGATGGCAGTGTTGTCTGGTTGAACAAAGAGGCTCAGCCGTTGAGCGCACAAGAGTGGCAAAGCGGCATGCCCTGTCTACAAATCCTGCTTTCGGAACGCTGGCTTATCACGTTAAACGCCACGCAGGATGTGGTTAATTTTGTATTACCTGGTGGGGCATGGCATGCCATCCCTCCATTTGCCGGAGAGGATAATCCGGTCGTCATGGCAGTCTGGCATGGGCCTGCGCACGGAGTTTGCGTATTCCAGAGATGATAAAAAAGGAGTTAGTCATGGTTAGATTAGATAAGAACGATCCGTTAATGTTGGCGCGCCAGCTACCATTAAAATCTGTTGCCCTCATACTTGCGGGTGGTCGCGGCACGCGTTTGAAAGATTTAACAATTAAGCGAGCCAAACCTGCCGTCCACTTCGGCGGTAAATTCCGTATTATCGATTTTGCACTGTCAAACTGTCTGAACTCGGGTATCCGCCGTATCGGTGTGATCACGCAGTATCAATCCCACACGCTGGTGCAACACATTCAACGTGGCTGGTCTTTCTTTAGCGAACAGATGAACGAGTTTGTCGATCTGCTCCCCGCGCAACAGCGTGTACACTGTGAAAACTGGTATCGCGGGACCGCGGATGCGGTGACACAAAACCTCGACATCATTCGCCGTTATCATGCGGAATACATCGTGATCCTGGCGGGGGACCATATCTATAAGCAGGACTACTCCCGCATGTTGATTGACCATGTCGAAAAAGGAGCGCGTTGCACCGTGGCCTGCATGCCTGTGCCTGTTGAGGAGGCAAAAGCGTTTGGCGTGATGGCGGTGGACGAGAACGATAAAATTATTGAGTTCGTTGAAAAACCCGCTAACCCACCGTCAATGCCGGGTGATGCCACCAAATCGCTTGCCAGTATGGGTATCTATGTCTTTGATGCCGATTACCTTTATGAATTGCTGGAAGCCGACGACGTGGACGAAAATTCCAGCCATGACTTCGGTAAGGATATCATCCCGAAAATCACCAAAGCTGGCATGGCATATGCACATCCTTTCCCGCTGTCCTGTGTGCAGTCCGATCCGAGTTCAGAACCGTACTGGCGCGATGTTGGAACGCTGGAAGCCTACTGGAAAGCGAACCTGGACCTGGCCTCCGTCACGCCTGAGCTGGATATGTACGACCAGGACTGGCCGATCCGCACGCATATGGAATCGTTGCCTCCGGCGAAGTTCGTCCAGGACCGCTCCGGTAGCCATGGCATGACGCTGAACTCGCTGGTTTCTGGCGGGTGCATTATCTCTGGCTCGGTGGTGGTGCAGTCCGTGCTATTCCCCCGCGTGCGTGTTAACTCATTTTGTAATATCGACTCGGCAGTATTGTTGCCGGATGTCTGGGTAGGGCGTTCATGTCGCCTGCGTCGTTGCGTTATTGACCGTGCCTGCGTCATTCCTGAAGGCATGGTGATTGGCGAAAACGCGGAAGAGGATGCACGTCGTTTCTACCGCTCAGAAGAGGGGATCGTGTTGGTGACACGAGAAATGCTGCGGAAACTGCAGGTCAAACAGGAGCGATAATGCAGGTTTTACATGTGTGCTCAGAGATGTTCCCGTTGTTAAAAACGGGCGGTCTGGCGGATGTCATCGGTGCGTTACCGGCGGCGCAAATTGCTGCCGGTATTGATGCTCGTGTGGTGTTACCCGCTTTTCCTGATATCCGACGTGGCATTCCTGATGCGCAGGTTGTTACCCGCCGCGAGACGTTCGCCGGGCGTATCACCCTGCTGTTTGGACATTACAATGGCGTAGGAATTTACCTGATTGACGCGCCGCACCTGTATGAGCGCCCAGGGAGTCCGTACCACGATACTAACCTGTTTGCTTACCCGGATAACGTGCTGCGCTTTGCGCTGCTCGGCTGGGTGGGCGCAGAAATGGCCAGCGGTCTGGATCCTTTCTGGCGTCCCGATGTGGTACACGCCCACGACTGGCACGCCGGGCTTGCTCCGGCGTATCTGGCGGCGCGCGGCCACCCGGCCAAATCGGTGTTCACGGTACACAACCTGGCGTATCAGGGCATGTATTATGCCCATCATATGAATGACATCGAATTGCCCTGGTCGTTCTATAACATACACGGGCTGGAGTTTAAGGGACAAATTTCCTTCCTGAAAGCGGGGTTGTACTACGCCGATCACATTACGGCGGTCAGTCCAACCTATGCCCGTGAAATCACGGAGGCGCAGTTTGGTTATGGTCTTGAAGGGCTGCTGAGCCAGCGACACCGTGAAGGACGCCTGTCAGGGATCCTGAACGGCGTCGATGAAAAAATCTGGAACCCGGAAACCGATCTTCTGCTGGCTTCACGCTATGGCCGTGATTCGGTCGAAGACAAAGCCGAAAACAAACGCCAGTTGCAAATTGCAATGGGCCTGAAGGTGAACGACAAAGTACCGTTGTTCGCCGTGGTCAGCCGCCTGACCAGCCAGAAAGGGCTGGATCTGGTGCTGGAAGCCCTGCCGGGGTTACTGGAGCAGGGAGGGCAACTCGCGCTGCTCGGTGCGGGTGACCCGGTGTTGCAGGAAGGTTTCCTTGCCGCCGCAGCGGAATATCCTGGGCAGGTTGGGGTACAGATTGGCTATCACGAAGCGTTTTCGCACCGCATTATGGGTGGCGCAGACGTCATTCTGGTGCCAAGCCGCTTTGAACCTTGTGGCCTGACGCAGCTGTACGGTCTGAAATACGGCACGCTGCCGCTGGTTCGACGTACAGGGGGGCTGGCGGATACGGTTTCCGACAGTTCTCTGGAAAACCTGGCGGATGGTATCGCCAGTGGGTTTGTTTTTGAAGACAGTAATGCCTGGTCGTTGCTACGAGCGATTCGGCGTGCTTTCGTATTATGGTCCCGCCCTTCCTTATGGCGTTACGTTCAACGTCAGGCGATGGGCATGGACTTTAGCTGGCACGTTGCGGCGCAGTCATACCGCGATCTTTATCAACGCTTGATGTAACGAGGCGGAGTCACTGATATGAATGCACCTTTTAGCTACTCTTCACCAACACTCAGCGTTGAGGCGTTAAAGCACTCCATCGCCTACAAGCTGATGTTCACCATCGGGAAAGATCCGGTCATTGCTAACAAACATGAGTGGCTGAACGCCACTCTGTTTGCGGTGCGTGACCGTTTAGTCGAACGCTGGTTGCGCTCAAACCGCGCCCAGCTCTCACAAGAAACGCGTCAGGTTTATTACCTGTCGATGGAGTTTTTGATTGGCCGCACCCTTTCCAACGCGCTGTTGTCGCTCGGTATTTATGACGACGTGAAAAACGCGCTGGAAGAGATGGGGCTGGATTTAGAAGAACTGATTGACGAAGAAAACGACCCGGGCCTCGGTAACGGTGGTCTGGGGCGTCTTGCGGCCTGTTTCCTGGACTCGCTGGCGACGCTGGCGCTGCCGGGGCGTGGCTACGGTATTCGCTATGACTACGGGATGTTCAAACAGAACATCGTTGATGGACGTCAGAAAGAGTCTCCGGACTACTGGCTGGAGTACGGCAACCCGTGGGAGTTCAAACGCCACAACACGCGCTACAAAGTACGCTTTGGTGGGCGTATTCAACAGGAAGGGAAAAAGTCCCGCTGGGTTGAAACCGAAGAGATCCTGGCGGTGGCTTATGACCAGATCATTCCAGGCTACGACACCGATGCCACCAACACGTTGCGCCTGTGGAGCGCACAGGCCAGTAGCGAGATCAACCTCGGTAAGTTTAACCAGGGCGACTATTTCGCGGCGGTGGAAGATAAAAACCACTCCGAGAACGTTTCCCGTGTGCTTTACCCGGACGACTCGACCTACTCCGGGCGTGAGCTGCGTCTGCGTCAGGAGTATTTCCTTGTCTCCTCGACGGTACAGGACATCCTTAACCGTCACTACCAGCTGCACAAAACCTACAAAAATCTGGCGGAGAAAACCGCTATTCACCTTAACGACACCCATCCGGTGTTGTCGATCCCTGAGTTGATGCGTCTGTTGATTGATGAGCATAAGTTCAGCTGGGATGACGCGTTTGACGTGACCTGTCAGGTTTTCTCGTACACCAACCACACGCTGATGAGCGAAGCGCTGGAAACCTGGCCGGTGGATATGCTCGGTAAAATTCTGCCGCGCCATCTGCAGATTATCTTTGAGATCAACGACTACTTCCTCAAGACGGTGCAGGAGCAGTATCCGAACGATACCGGCCTGCTGAGCCGTACCTCGATCATTGATGAGTCGAACGGCCGTCGTGTGCGTATGGCCTGGCTGGCGGTGGTGATCAGCCACAAGGTGAACGGGGTGTCTGAGCTGCACTCGAACCTGATGGTGCAGTCGCTGTTTGCCGATTTCGCGAAAATCTTCCCGACGCGTTTTTGCAACGTGACCAACGGCGTTACGCCGCGCCGCTGGCTGGCGCTGGCAAACCAGCCGTTGTCTGAGGTGCTGGATGCCAACATTGGTCGTACCTGGCGGACGGATTTAGGTCAACTGGGCGAGCTTGAACAGCACATTGATTTCCCGACGGTGAACAAAGCCGTGCGTGAAGCCAAGCTGTTAAACAAAAAGCGGCTGTCGGTCTGGCTTGCGCTGCACCTGAATGTGGTGGCTAACCCAAAAGCGCTGTTCGATGTGCAGATCAAGCGTATCCACGAGTACAAACGCCAGTTGATGAACGTGCTGCATGTGATCACTCACTACAACCGTATCAAGGCCGATCCGACGCTGGACTGGGTACCACGCGTGAAAATCTTTGCCGGTAAGGCGGCTTCTGCCTATTACATGGCGAAACACATAATTCACCTCATCAACGATGTCGCGAAGGTGGTGAACAACGATCCTGAGATTGGCGATAAGCTGAAAGTGGTGTTTATCCCGAACTACAGCGTGAGCCTGGCGCAGCTGATCATTCCGGCGGCGGATCTCTCTGAGCAGATCTCAACGGCCGGTACGGAAGCGTCCGGAACCAGTAACATGAAGTTTGCCCTCAACGGCGCGCTGACCATCGGCACGCTGGACGGTGCTAACGTCGAGATGCTGGAGCATGTGGGAGCGGATAACATCTTTATCTTCGGTAATACAACGGAAGAGGTGGAGGAACTGCGCAAGCAGGGCTACAAGCCGCGTGAGTGTTACGAGCAGGACGATGAGTTGCGCCAGGTGCTGACGCAGATCGCCACCGGATTGTTCAACCCAGAAGAGCCGGGCCGCTACCGTGACCTGGTGGATTCGCTGATTAACTTTGGCGATCACTATCAGGTGCTGGCGGATTATCGCAGTTATGTGGATTGCCAGGACAAGGTGGACGAACTGTACCGTCACCAGGAGAAGTGGACCAGTGCCGCGATGCACAACATCGCCAATATGGGGTACTTCTCGTCGGACAGAACCATCAAGGAGTATGCCGAGACTATCTGGCATATTGATCCGGTACGGTTGTAAAAACAAAACGGCAACACAAGTTGTAATGCTGGTCAGTTAAGCACTGTGGATAATTCCGTTCACCTTAATATCTGCAGAAAATAATACGCTCACAACCTGTGAACGGGATAAGGGGGCCACCGCGGCCCCCTTATCAATCCCCGCGGCCCCGCAGAGAAATCGGTGCTTCGCACTGCGCTCACCTCCCGACCCGCTGCCTGCGGTCGGCTCGACTCAAGATTACTCGTCCCATCCCTGGGACTCGCCCCTTCGGGGCCAACGCAAGCGTTGTTCAAAATTGCTCCCGGCAATTTTGTCCTGTCTCGTTTCGCCTCTGGCCGCCATCCCTGGCGTCCAGCCTTTGTCATCCGGTCTCTGGTTCGCCGATTTCAGCGGGGACTCAACATCCGTGCCACATTCAGGCGATGAAGAAGGTTGAGGGGGCGTGAGTCCGGCTGAAAATCGCCGAAGCGTTTCCTGGAGGCCGGGGCGACGCGCAGGGATGCGCGGCGAGGGCGGCTTTACAGGGAGGTTACCTCCGCCCGTCCCCGAAAAGCCGGAAGGAATAAGCTGAGGGTACCGCGAAGCGGCGATTTTCTTTGCCGGGAGACGGGATTGTTAAGGGGGCGCGATAGCCCCCTTAACACGTTCACCGTAGCGGATTATGCAGGTAGCAGGAATGTCTGAGTGAACGGAACGATACCACTGAAATAACAAAGTGCCCTGGTGTCGCTTAACTGTCTGGCATTACAACCGAGGTTGCCGTTTTTACTGTTTGCGGCCATCTTCTGGTGGGAGAGGCCGCACTAATTTACATCACGACGCCAACGACAACTCACGCTTCCCCGCGTTTTGCAGCAGCCACTGTGCAACGCGAGACTGTTGTTCGGCATCCAGCCACATCCCTTCTTTGGTACGACGCCAGATGGCATCATCCAGGCGGCGAACCCATTCATGTTCGACCAGATAACGCAGCTCGGCTTCATACAGCTCGTGGCCAAAATGTTCGCCCAGGTCGGCAATCTCTTTCGCTTCCCCGAGGATCCATTCGGTATTGCTGCCGTAGGTGCGGGCGTAATGGCGCGCCATTGATTCAGTAATGAAGGGGTAGCGACGACGCAGTTTCGCGGCATAATCATCGCGGTTGCCACCGATATCACCACCAGGCAGTACCGCGCCTTTCGTCCATGCCGGGCCAATACCTTTGTAGTACGGCACCAGTTTTTCCAGCGCGTGTTCGGCCAGTTTACGGTAAGTGGTGAGTTTGCCACCAAACACCGACAGCAGTGGTGCCTGACCGTCTACGTCATGAATATCGAGCGTATAGTCGCGGGTGATAGCCTGCGGTGAGTCAGATTCGTCATCACACAGCGGACGCACACCGGAATAAGTCCAGACCACGTCATTACGTGCCAGCTGTTTCTTAAAGTGCGCGTTATACACTTTCAGCAGGTAGTTCACTTCGCTCTCGTCAATCTCGACGTTTTTCGGGTCGCCTTTGTACTCCACGTCGGTGGTGCCGATGATGGAAAACTCGTCCATCCACGGGATCACAAACACAATGCGCTTATCTTCGTTCTGCAGAATGTAGGCCTGTTTCTGGGTATGCACGCGAGGCACAACAATGTGGCTGCCTTTGATCAGACGGATACCATAAGGTGAAGGCAGGTGCATTCCCTCGTCAAAGAACTGTTTCACCCACGGACCGGTGGCGTTCACCAGGCCGCGCGCTTTCCAGCTGAACTTCTCGCCAGTGTCCACGTCTTCCGCTTCGACAATCCACAAGCCGTTTTCACGACGGGCAGCGGTGGCGCGGGTACGGGTTTTCACTTCGCCACCTTTCCTCTCTACCATCTGCGCATTGGCCAGGACCAGGCGCGCATCGTCCACCCAGCAGTCGGAATATTCGAATCCGCGTACGATTTCAGGCTTAAGTACCGATTCTGAGCCAAAACGCAAACCATTCGAACCTGGCAGGCTGGTACGTTTACCCAGGTGATCGTACATAAACAGACCAATTCGGATCATCCATGCCGGACGCAGGTGTGGACGGTGTGGCAGGCGGAAGCGCATTGGGATCGCCAGGTGCGGAGCCATCTTCAGCAGCACTTCACGTTCGGCCAGTGCTTCACTGACCAGGCGGAATTCGTAGTGTTCCAGGTAGCGCAGGCCACCATGGATCAGTTTTGAGCTGGCGGACGATGTCGCACAGGCGAGATCGTTAGCTTCCAGCATCAGTACGGATAATCCGCGTCCTGCGGCATCGACCGCAATCCCGGCACCGTTGATGCCACCGCCTATCACAATCAGATCTTTGGTTTCCATGTCACCCTCACGCACTTTCGTTAAAGCTCAAAAATGTTCGATATCGCTCATAATAGCAAAGGAACGCGCTTTTGGTAACATCAAAAAAACAATTTAGAGTGATATGGATAACATAATGGCGTTTACCTGCCGCCAGGACGTACACTACGGGGTAAAATAGTGCCGTTGACCAATGTAAAGAGAACACCATGGATCACTTTGAATGTATTAACGTAGAAGAAGCCCATCAGAAGATGCACCAGGGAACGGCGGTGCTGGTGGATATCCGTGATCCGCAGAGTTTTGCGATGGGCCACACGCCGGGCGCGTTCCACCTCACCAACGACACGCTGGGTGCGTTTATGCGTGATAACGACTTCGACACGCCGGTAATGGTGATGTGCTACCACGGCAACAGCAGTAAAGGGGCGGCGCAGTATCTGCTCCAGCAGGGCTACGACGCGGTGTACAGTGTCGATGGTGGTTTCGATGCCTGGCATCGTCATTTCCCGGCAGAAGTTGAGCACGCGTTTGGCGGCTAAAACCATTCGCTCTATACTGTTCCCCTTTGTGTGGAAATAAGCGACCGCTGCTCATGTTGATGATCACCTCTTTTACCAACCCGCGCGTCGCCCAGGCGTTTGTCGATTATATGGCGACGCAGGGCGTCATCCTGACCATTCAACAACATACTCAGACCGACGTCTGGCTGGCGGACGAGAGTCAGGCCGTACGAGTGAATGCAGAGCTGGCGCGTTTCCTGGAGAACCCTGGCGATCCGCGCTATCTGGCGGCAAGCTGGCAGTCCGGCCAGACCGGCAGCGGGTTGCACTACCGTCGTTTTCCTTTCCTTGCCACCATTCGCGAGCGCGCAGGCCCGTTTACGCTGCTACTGATGGCCGCCTGCATTATCGTCTTCATTATTATGAATGTGGTGGGCGACCAGAGCGTGATGATCGCCCTGGCGTGGCCGTATGATCCCTCGCTGGAATTTGATGTCTGGCGCTATTTTACCCATGCGCTGATGCACTTCTCGGTGATGCATATTCTCTTCAACCTGCTGTGGTGGTGGTATCTCGGCGGTGCCGTGGAGAAGCGTCTGGGCAGTGGCAAACTGATTGTTATTACAATTATCAGTGCCTTGTTAAGCGGCTATGTGCAGCACAAATTCAGCGGCCCGTGGTTTGGCGGTTTATCTGGTGTGGTATATGCCCTGATGGGCTACGTCTGGCTCAGAGGCGAGCGCGATCCTGCCAGCGGTATCTATTTGCAACGCGGGTTGATAACCTTTGCATTAATATGGTTAATTGCCGGATGGTTTGATTTGTTTGGCATGTCTATCGCCAACGGTGCGCACGTTACCGGGCTGGCCGTCGGGCTGGCGATGGCCTTTGCCGATACGCTTCATGCGCGAAAACGAACATAATTTCCAGGGATATTTGATGAAACAAACACAACGTCATGACGCCATTATCGAACTGGTAAAAAAGCAGGGATACGTCAGTACCGAAGAGCTGGTGGAACAGTTTGCCGTCAGCCCACAAACCATCCGTCGTGACCTGAACGACCTGGCCGATCAAAACCGTATTCTGCGCCACCACGGCGGCGCGGCGCTGCCGTCCAGCTCGGTTAACACCTCCTGGCATGACCGCAAAGCAACGCAAACGGCAGAGAAGGAGCGCATTGCCCGTAAAGTGGCAAGCCAGATCCCGAACGGTGCGACGCTGTTTATTGATATCGGCACCACGCCGGAAGCAGTCGCCCATGCGCTGCTGGAACACGAGAACCTGCGCGTGGTCACCAACAACCTGAACGTGGCGAATACCCTGATGCAGAAAGATGATTTCCGCATCATCCTCGCGGGCGGCGAATTGCGCAGCCGTGACGGCGGTATTATTGGTGAAGCGACGCTCGATTTTATCTCTCAGTTCCGCCTCGATTTCGGCATCCTGGGGATCAGCGGTATCGACAGCGACGGCTCGTTGCTGGAGTTTGATTATCACGAAGTGCGCACCAAGCGGGCCATTATTGAAAACTCACGTCATGTCATGCTGGTGGTGGATCACTCCAAGTTTGGTCGTAACGCGATGGTGAATATGGGCAGTATCAGTATGGTCGATGCGGTCTATACCGACGTGATGCCGCCAGCAGGTGTGATGCAGGTGATTAAGGATAATAATCTGCAGTTAGAGTTGTGTTGAAAAGCCTTTCTCCCTCTCCCTGTGGGTGTACAGTCCGGGGACATAGTGAACACTTGTTCGGGGACATGGTAGACACTTACAACTAAGGCATAAGAACCCGTTTATGGAGTCACTTATGCCCTGGGATGCGAGAGATACCATGTCATTACGTACCGAGTTTGTTTTGTTCGCCTCGCAGGACGGGGCGAACATCCGTTCCCTGTGCCGTCACTACGGCATTTCGCCTGCCACCGGCTATAAGTGGCTTCAGCGCTGGGCTCAGGAAGGCGCATCCGGCCTTCTGGACCGGCCCCGTATACCTCATCATTCCCCGAACCGCTCATCTGATGACATCACAGCTCTTCTGCGCATGGCACATGACCGTCATGAACGCTGGGGCGCACGCAAGATTAAGCGCTGGCTGGAAGACCTGGGGCACTGCATGCCCGCTTTCAGCACCGTCCATAACCTGATGGCCCGCCACGGTCTGCTGCCGGGCGTTTCACCGGGCATTCCGGCCTCAGGGCGGTTCGAACATGATGCGCCCAATCGCCTCTGGCAGATGGATTTTAAGGGACACTTTCCCTTTGGTGGTGGCCGCTGTCATCCGCTCACCCTGCTGGATGACCACTCCCGCTTTTCCCTGTGCCTGGCACACTGCACCGATGAACGGCGTGAGACCGTACAGCAGCAGCTGGTCAGCGTGTTTGAACGCTACGGTCTGCCGGACAGGATGACGATGGATAACGGAGCGCCGTGGGGCGACACCACCGGCATCTGGACGGCACTGGAGCTGTGGCTGATGCGCCTGGGTATCCGGGTGGGGCACTCCCGGCCATATCATCCGCAGACACAGGGCAAGCTGGAGCGTTTTCACCGCAGCCTGAAGGCGGAAGTGTTGCAGGGGAAGTGGTTCGCGGACAGCGGTGAACTGCAGCGTGCATTTGAACACTGGCGCACCGTCTATAACCTTGAACGACCGCACGAGGCGCTGGGTATGAACGTTCCGGCCTCCCGGTATCAGCCGTCCGCACGGCAGTACAACGGCAACACAATCCCACCGGAATACGATGAGGGGGTGATGGTCAGGAAAGTCGATATCAGCGGGAAGCTGAGCGTGAAAGGAGTCAGTCTGAGCGCAGGCAAGGCGTTCAGGGGGGAACGGGTAGGGCTGAGGGAAACACAGGAAGACGGCTGTTATGACGTGTGGTGGTACAGCACGAAAGTGGGGGTGATCGACCTGAAGAAAAAGTCGATCACCATAGGTAAAGGATGTTAAAAAGTGTTCACCATGTCCCCGAACACCTGTCTACCATGTCCCCGGACCGTACAGTGGGAGAGGGCCGGGGTGAGGGCATCAGGCCGAACAGACCTTAAACCCCGTACCCCATCATCTTCAGCAATTGCTGCGCATGTTGTACGGCATCCTGACGATGTGCCACACCCAACTTCTGGTACAAATTGCGGATATGCGTTTTGATGGTGGTTGCCGCCACCGCCAGCTCACCGGCAATCTGCTCATTGCTGTAGCCTGAATAGATTAGCCCCAGAACCTGCCATTCACGCTGGGTGAGTGGGCTGGTGCGGATAAGTTCCGGCACTTCAGGGTGATTCAGCAGGCGTTCAACAAAGTTCTCATCAAAGTGCGCAAACTTGTGGCGATGATGCTGGTTAATTTCACGCAGAATACGCTGTGCGCGATGCTGATCCAGCTCTGGCAGCGTATTGAGCTGAATAAGCTGACGCAGTTGTTGCGCCATCACTTCGCCTTCAATCACAAAGTGGCTGATAAACCCGGTGCGGTTAGCCAGCTGCAATGCTTCCAGCAACACTCGCTGGGCATCATTTTTACGCCCAGCCTGCCAGTAGAGCTGGTTAAGCAACAGCAGGTTACGGTTTAGATCGCTCATCAGACGCAGGCTGCGGGCATTTTCATTCAGCTCTTCCAGCACAATCTCGGCTGGTTCAAAATCACCGAGCAGGATCTGCACGCGGGCAATGTTCCGCCACTGGCTTTGCAGGAAGTGGTTGTTAGCGAATGCCGGTTTAGGCGTCTGGCGTAGCCAGTTGGCGGCAGATTTTTTGTCGCCGGTCATTTGCCAGTAAATGACCCGTACCTTATCGGCGTTCGAAACCCAGTCGCAATGGTACTGGCCGTTACCGAGCAGGTTTTCCAGGCGGTTAAGGTGGTTGCGGGCGTTATCCAAATCCCCGCGTGCCAGCGAGCACTGCACCAACAGCGCGAGACATTGTAACTGCTGCTGTGGCTGGAAACCTGAGAGCACGTCAACACCCTGGCGGGCGCAGCTTTCTGCCTCATCCAGACGCGACCACGCCCACAGCAGCTGAGCGCGAATACGTAACAGGAACTCGTGCATTGGCAGCTGTTCCAGATGTTGTTCACGAACGAGCTGGAATGCTTTTTCCTGATTTTCCCAGGCGGCTTGCAGGAACCCCTGAGCAAATAAAATTTCACTTTGCTGGATCAGGCTCCATAACGCGTAGTGCCAGACATCATGGCGACGTGCCATCTGTTCGGTTTGTTGCATCAGCGACAGGGAACGCGTCAGGTCACCTTTGCAGTGCAGGACTTCACCGTGTACTGAGGTGGCAACGATGCGGCTGTAGAAGTTTGCCAGCGGCAGCTCATCAAGAGCAACCATCGCCAGGCGCTCCGCCTCTTCCGGGTCACCCGCGTTAATTGCCACCTGTGCGCGCAGCGCGTTAAATTCACCGTGCAGCGTGATATCCATTTCACTTTCCATCTCCTGCTCGGCGCGTGCCAGCAGGGTATTCACTTCGCTGTAGCGATGCTGGCTTTGCATCAGCCAGGCCTGCAGGAGCACAAGACGTGGGTTCTCCAGCAGGCTTTCCCACGGCAGGGCTTTTAATGACTCTTCAAGCAGCGTCAGTTCGCTGTGGTTAAATAAGCCCCATGCATGGTTGAGCAGGATATCGCGTAGCATGCTGGCATCACCGGCAGCCAGCGCGTGGTGGATTGCCTCGCTCGGGAAACCTTGCGCCATCCAGCTTTCGGCGGCAGCGCGGTGGATCTCCGGCAACTCGACGGCAAGCTCCCACTGACAACGCTGGCGCAGGAAGCTGCCAAACAGCGGGTGATAGCTAAACCATTCGCCAGGATCGTCCATGCGCGTCAGGAACAGGCCCTGACGTTCAATCTCTTCAAGCTGGAGCTGGCCGTTCTCGCTGCCGGTCACGCGCACAATCAGCGCGTCGTTCATGGAACGCAGCAGGGAACTTTTTAGCAGGAAATTACGGGTAGAAGGATCGACGCTGTCCAGTACCTCATCCACCAGATAATCGGACAGATGGCTGGCGTTAATACCCGCCAGGCGACGCGCAGACTGATGCGTCGGGCTTTTGTTTTGCCGGGCAGACAGGGCAATCAGCTGCAGCGCTGTGGCCCAGCCTGCAACATCATCGCACAGGCGGCTGCTTTCGGAGGCCTCAATGGGTGAGGTCAGACGGCAGTCAAAGAACTGTTTGGCTTCCTGGTGGGTAAAGGCCAACTGCTGGCTACCCACTTCCAGTAGCTGATCGCGTACGCGCAGGTTGGCAATACCCAGCTGCGGCAGGTTACGCGACAGTACGACCAGGGTCAGGTTTTCCGGCTGATGGCGCAGGAAGAAACGCATCGACTCGTGGATAACCGGGTTGGTGATCAGATGATAATCATCAATCACCACATACAGCGGACGATGCCATTCGGCCAGTTCAATAAACAGCTGTGAAAAAAGCGAGGACAGACTGGCGTACTGGCGCTTTTGCACCATTACCTCACTGGTCGTGCAGTGTCCATTGGTTGCCTGTTGAATGGCGGCAACCAGATAGCTGGCAAAACGCTTTTGCTGGTTATCGCCCTCGTCGAGGGAGTACCAGCCAAGATCGCTCTTACCTGCGGCCCATTGCGAAATGAGCGTTGTTTTTCCATAACCTGCAGGGCTCGTAACCAGCGCCAGTCGGAAATTATGCGCGCCGGAAAGTTTAGCCAACAGACGTTCGCGGACCACTGTATGGTCAAGACGAACCGGGCGACTTAATTTTGACGGAATCAACATAGTTTTCACTTCACTGTGGGGAACGAGGGAATCTATTTTTTTTGCGCTTCGTAATTAATAGCTATAAGGTCGGCCAGAAAGAGAACTATTGCAAGTTATGTCTGGGTTTTGTGGCTGTGAATTTGCACTCTGTCACAAAACATTCCACCTGGAACCGGAACTTTTTAGAATGGCCCGAATGCCGCGTGGATGCTGGATTACGTACATTCAGTGCGGGTACGCTGAAACTGGTTTCATAAAGGTATAATGACGCCAAAGTTAATAAAGTTTCGGTAAAGTTGAGAGGGATTAATAGTGTTCTGAGAGAGGCCCCAATGGCAGAAATATTATTCTGCGTAAGTAATCATTTCCACGCGTATTAATTTTTTACGAAACCGCATTTCATTTTTTTGACACTCTCCCCGGTTATCTTTTTCCCTTCAGGGCACACTCAAACTATGCTCTCAGAGTGGCCTTGATCACACTTTTATGCTCATCCCCGCTACTCCTCCCTGCCTAATCCCCCGCAGGAGGAGGAAGTGGCGAAGTGAGCCAGGCACACTAGCGCCAACATGTGTTTTCTCTCTACAGGATGCCGATTCCCTATGTCACAGCCTACCTTCAACAAAGCTCAATTTCAGGCTGCCCTGACGCGTCAGTGGCAGCGTTTTGGTCTTCATGCTGCAAACGAGATGACGCCTCACCAGTGGTGGCAGGCGGTGAGCGGTGCGCTCGCAGAGCAGCTGGATGCTCAACCGGTAGCAAAGCCTGTTAAAGGCCAGCGCCATGTGAACTATATTTCGATGGAATTCCTGATTGGCCGTCTGACCGGCAACAACCTGCTGAACCTCGGCTGGTATCAGGAGGTGGGCGACGTGTTGAAAGAGCACGACGTGAACCTGACCGACCTGCTGGAAGAAGAGATTGACCCGGCACTGGGTAACGGTGGTTTGGGGCGTCTGGCGGCCTGTTTCCTTGATTCAATGGCAACGGTAGGTCAGTCGGCAATTGGCTATGGCCTGAACTACCAGTACGGTCTGTTCCGCCAGTCGTTTGCTGAAGGTCATCAGATGGAAGCACCGGATGACTGGCACCGCAATACGTACCCGTGGTTCCGCCACAATGCGCAGCTTGATGTGCAGGTGGGCATTGGCGGTAAGGTATCAAAACAAGGGGTCTGGGAACCTGCCTTTACGCTTACCGGTGAAGCCTGGGATCTGCCGGTGCTGGGCTACCGTAACAGTGTGGCACAACCTCTGCGCCTGTGGCAGGCGAAGCATGCTCATCCGTTTAACCTGACCAAATTCAACGACGGTGATTTCCTGCGTGCCGAACAACAGGGTATCGACGCTGAGAAACTGACGAAAGTGCTCTACCCGAATGACAACCATCTGGCGGGCAAGAAACTGCGTCTGATGCAGCAATACTTCCAGTGTGCCTGTTCCGTAGCGGATATTCTGCGTCGTCATCATCTGGCAGGTCGCAAGCTGGCACAGCTGCCAGACTTTGAAGTGATTCAGCTTAACGACACCCACCCGACCATTGCGATCCCTGAACTGCTGCGTGTGCTGATTGATGAACATCAGCTGAGCTGGGATGACGCCTGGGCAATCACCAGCCGTACGTTTGCCTACACCAACCATACGCTGATGCCAGAGGCGCTGGAGTGCTGGGATGAGAAGCTGGTGAAGGCGCTGCTGCCGCGCCACATGCAGTTAATCAATGAGATTAACGACCGCTTTAAAGTGCTGGTGAAAAAGACCTGGCCGGGTAATAAAGAGGTGTGGGCGAAGCTGGCTGTGGTTCACGACAAACAGGTGCGCATGGCGAACATGTGTGTGGTGAGCGGTTTTGCGGTCAACGGTGTGGCGGCGCTGCACTCGGATCTGGTGGTGAAAGATCTGTTCCCGGAATACCACCACCTGTGGCCGACCAAATTCCACAACGTGACCAACGGTATCACGCCACGTCGCTGGATCAAGCAGTGCAACCCGCTGCTGGCCGACCTGCTGGATAAAACCCTGAAGAAAGAGTGGGCCAACGATCTGGATCAGCTCATCAATCTGGAAAAATACGCCGACGACGCGAAATTCCGTGAACAGTACCGCGCCATCAAGCTGGAGAACAAAGTGCGTCTGGCGGCGTTTGTAAAAGCGCGTACCGGGATTGAGATCAACCCACAGGCCATTTTCGACATCCAGATTAAACGTCTGCATGAGTACAAACGCCAGCACCTGAACCTGCTGCACATTCTGGCACTGTATAAAGAGATCCGCGAGAACCCGAAAGCCAACCGAGTTCCACGCGTGTTCCTGTTCGGCGCAAAAGCGGCACCGGGTTACTACCTGGCGAAAAACATTATCCTCGCCATCAACAAAGTGGCAGAAGCGATCAACAACGATCCGAAAGTGGGCGACAAGCTGAAGGTGGTGTTCCTGCCGGATTACTGTGTCTCCGCAGCAGAGATGTTGATCCCGGCGGCGGATATCTCCGAGCAGATCTCCACGGCGGGTAAAGAAGCCTCCGGTACCGGCAACATGAAGCTGGCGCTGAACGGCGCGCTCACCGTCGGTACGCTTGACGGTGCGAACGTTGAAATTGCTGAGAAGGTCGGGGAAGAGAACATCTTTATCTTCGGACATACCGTTGAAGAAGTGAAAGCCATCAAGGCCAAAGGTTACGACCCGGTGAAATGGCGTAAGAAGGACAAAGTGCTTGATGCTGTCCTGAAAGAACTGGAAAGCGGTAAATACAGCGATGGCGACAAGCACACGTTTGACCAGATGCTGCACAGCATGAACAAACACGGCGGCGACCCGTATCTGGTGATGGCGGACTTCGCGGCGTACGTGGAAGCACAAAAACAGGTCGACGTGCTGTATCGCGACCAGGAAGCCTGGACCCGGGCGTGCATCCTGAACACTGCCCGCTGCGGTATGTTCAGCTCTGACCGCTCAATCCGTGATTATCAGGCTCGTATCTGGCAGGCAAAACGCTAAGGAAGCGCGATGGAGAGTAAACGTCTGGATAGTGCCGCGCAGGCGGCGGGGATCAGCCTCAGTTACATTAATGCTCACGGCAAACCACAGTCTATTGGCGCTGACACCAAAAGACGTTTGCTGGATGCCATGCACAAAGCCGACGCGAAAGCGTCGGTTGCTCCGGTACCGAACGTGAAGGTCTTTACTGCGGGCAAAAAGATGCCGCTGACGGTGGAGGGGCGAGGCGAGTTTAGCTGGCTGCTCACCACTGAAGAGGGTCATCAGCACAAAGGCCATGCCACTGGAGGCAAGGCTCTTAACCTTCCGGCAAAACTGCCGGAGGGCTACCACACATTAACGCTCACCCAGGACGACCAGCGTTTTCACTGCCGGCTGATTGTTGCGCCAAAACGCTGCTATGAGCCACAGGCATTGCTCGAAGGCAAAAAGTTGTGGGGTGCATGCGTGCAGCTCTACACGCTGCGCTCCGACAGCAACTGGGGCATCGGTGATTTTGGCGACCTGAAAAAGATGCTGACGGACGTCGGCGAACGCGGCGGTGCGTTTATCGGCCTCAACCCGATCCACGCGCTCTATCCGGCGAACCCGGAAAGTGCCAGCCCGTATAGCCCGTCATCTCGCCGCTGGCTGAACGTGATTTATATCGACGTTAACGCGTTAGAGGATTTCAAAAACAGCAAAGAGGCGCAGTCGTGGTGGAAACTCGCGACGACGCAGCACATGCTGAAAGAGGCCCGCGATGCGGAGTGGGTCGATTACTCTACCGTCACCTCCCTGAAGATGGCCGCGCTGCGTCTGGCGTGGAAAGGCTTTGCGAAGCGTGATGATGAACAAATGGCGGCTTTCCGTCAGTTTGTGACGCAGGAAGGTGAGAGCCTTTACTGGCAGGCGGCGTTCGATGCGCTGCATGCGTATCAGGTGAAAGAGGATGAAATGCGCTGGGGCTGGCCGGTATGGCCGCAGGCATATCAATCCGTAGACACCCCTGAAGTGAAAGCATTTTGTCAAAAGCATGCCGATGAGGTGGACTTCTACCTGTGGCTGCAATGGCTGGCGTACAGCCAGTTTGCGGCCTGCTGGCAGGTGAGCCAGGGTTATAAAATGCCGATCGGCCTGTATCGTGACCTGGCCGTCGGTGTGGCAGAAGGGGGGGCGGAAACCTGGTGTGATCGCGAGCTTTACTGCCTGAAAGCCTCTGTTGGTGCACCGCCGGATATTCTTGGCCCGCTCGGTCAGAACTGGGGCTTACCGCCGATGGATCCACACGTGATGGCGGCGCGCGCATATGAGCCGTTTATCGACCTGTTGCGCGCCAACATGCAAAACTGCGGGGCGCTGCGTATTGACCACGTGATGTCCGTGCTGCGCCTGTGGTGGATCCCTTATGGTGAAACGGCGGATCACGGGGCTTACGTGCAGTATCCGGTTGACGATCTACTGTCGATCCTGGCGCTGGAAAGTAAACGCCATCAGTGCATGGTGATCGGTGAAGATCTCGGTACCGTACCGGTGGAGATCGTCAGCAAGCTCCGCGATAGCGGCGTGTATTCCTACAAAGTGCTCTATTTTGAAAACAACCATGAGAAAACCTTCCGCGCGCCAAAAGCGTATCCGGAACAGTCAATGGCAGTCGCGACGACGCATGATCTTCCTACGCTGCGTGGCTATTGGGAAAGCGGCGATCTGACGCTTGGTAAAACGCTGGGTCTTTATCCTGATGAAGAGGTGCTATGCGGTCTGTATCAGGATCGCGAGCTGGCGAAGCAGGGGCTGCTGGATGCGCTGCATAAGCATGGCTGTCTGCCGAAACGTGCCGGGCATAAGGCTTCGCTGATGTCGATGACTCCCACGCTTAACCGGGGGTTACAACGCTACATCGCTGACAGTAACAGTGCCTTGCTGGGTCTGCAGCCGGAAGACTGGATTGATATGGCCGGGCCGGTGAACATTCCGGGAACCAGCTATCAGTACAAGAACTGGCGTCGTAAGTTGTCCGTGAGTCTTGAGAAGATGTTTGCCGATGAGGGGGTGAACAAGCTGATTAAGGATTTGGATAAGCGCAGAAAAGCTGTAGTGAAGAAGAAATAAAAAAGAACCCGCCTGTTGGCGGGTTCTTTTTTTACATCAGAGTGCCATATTCAGCAACAGAACCCCGACCAGGCCACACACCGAAATAATGGTTTCCAGCATTGACCAGGACTTGATGGTTTCACCGATCGTCAGGTTGAAGTACTCCTTGAACAGCCAGAAGCCCGGATCGTTTACGTGAGAGAAAATCACGCTACCGGAACCGACCGCGATAACCATCAGCTCAGGGCTGACGCCGGTGGTCGCAATCAGCGGCGCAACGATACCACCCGCAGTAATTGCCGCAACGGTTGCAGAGCCAAGCGCAATACGCAGAACCGCAGCAATAGACCAGGCCATAAAGAGTGGTGACACGTTGGTTTCATGCATTATGGAGGCGATGTATTTATCCACGCCACTGTCGACCAGAACCTGTTTGAACGCACCGCCACCGCCGATGATCAGGAGCATCATGGCAATGATTTTGATGGAAGAGATCAGCGTGTCGTTGATCTGATCCATTGAACGACCACGGTTCAGACCGAAGGTAAACATCGCGATCAGTACCGCAATCAGTGTTGCCATGACCGGGTCACCCAGGAATTCCGCAACGGCCAGGAAGGCGTGATCTTTTGGCAGGATCATCTCTGCTATAGCACGCATGGCCATCAGGATCACCGGTACCAGAGATGTCCAGACGCTGACGCCAAAGCCAGGCATCTCTTCTTCAGTGAAGGTTTTCGCGCTGTACAGACCTTCCGGGATAGGCTTATCAATACCTTTCAGGAAACGCGCGTATACCGGACCTGCCAGAATGACGGTTGGGATCGCCAGAATTGTACCGAACAGCAGGGTTTTACCCATATCGGCGTGGAAAATAGTTGCAATAGCGGTTGGGCCAGGGTGTGGCGGCAGGAAGCCGTGCGTCACGGACAGCGCCGCCGCCATTGGCACACCTACATACAGCAGTGGGATATTTGCCGCAGCCGCAATGGTGAACACCAGTGGCAGCATCAGCACAAAGCCCACTTCATAGAACAGCGCAAAACCGACGGTAAAACCGGTTAATACCACCGCCCACTGGATATTCTTCTTACCGAATTTGGCGATAAGTGTGGTTGCGATGCGCTGCGCACCACCGCAGTCTGCCAGCATTTTGCCGAGCATGGCACCAAAGCCCATGATCAACGCCAGGCCGCCGAGCGTACCGCCTACACCTGCTTTAATCGAGCTAATAACTTTAACCAGCGGCATCCCTTGCATCAGACCGACTGCAAGTGCCACCAGAACCAGAGCGATAAATCCGTTCATTTTGAAACGGATCATCAAGAGCAGTAATAACACAACACCGATAGCGACGATGACTAATGGCATGATTTACCTGGCCTTTGAATTGTTATGGGTAACGTCATTGTGTCAATGACGATTTCCGCTCGTCCCAACTGGGAACAGAGTGTGAACGGCACTAACACGGATACCTGTGAAACTATTAAATGTAGTTAGCTGTTATAAGAGTGCTTAGTGCCCACTTGAATGATACGGGTAACATGGCGTGATTGAGAATCACCCTGAGCGGCAAAATTTAAATTATGAGACGCAGGTCAACATATACAGAGGGGAGAGGCGGGCAAACAAAAGCCGGGCGGCGGCTTCGCCTTACCCGGCTTACGAATCAAGATGTGTAGCGTCGCTGTAGGACCGGTAAGCGCAGCGCCACCGGGCAAAGGCAGACGGCTTAGTAGTAAGAGTGCTCGCCGCGCTGGTGTTCGGTCAGATCGCGCACGCCTTTCAGCTCAGGGAATTCGTTCAGCAGCTGCTTCTCGATCCCTTCTTTCAGCGTGACGTCGACCATTGAACAGCCGTTACAGCCGCCGCCGAATTGCAGGATCGCCAGGCCATCTTCAGTGATTTCCATCAGTGAGACACGGCCGCCGTGACCTGCCAGCTGTGGGTTGATCTGGGATTGCAGCAGGTACTCAACGCGCTCCATCAGCGGGGCATCGTCAGACACTTTACGCATTTTTGCGTTGGGTGCTTTCAGGGTCAGCTGAGAACCCAGCTGATCGGTGACGAAGTCAATTTCCGCATCGTCAAGATACGGTGCGCTGAGCTCATCAACGTAAGCGGTGAGCTGTTCAAATTTAAGGGCTGTGTCGGTTGCTTCCACCGCGTCCGGAGGGCAATAAGAGACACCACATTCTGCATTCGGAGTGCCTGGATTGATCACAAACACGCGGATCTGCGTCCCTTCTTCCTGATTTGCCAGCAGTTTGGCAAAGTGCGCTTGTGCAGAATCGGAAATACGGATCATAGCTTTGGCCTAATAGTTGACTAAATTACTTGGGTATAATAATACGCCCAATGAAGAAGGGCTACAAGGTACGGCACAGACACCATACCTGAACCGACGCGGCACCGCTTTGCAAAAGCAGTCGGGAAAGTTCAGCAACGGTACTGCCCGTGGTGACGACATCATCCACAATCGCGATATGGAGACCTTCGACCGGTAATTCAAGGCGAAAGGCATTTTTCAGGTTTCTTTTGCGAAGCCGGGCATTGAGCTGATGTTGTACCGCGGTGGCATGGACGCGTTTAAGCGCTGAAACCGCATACCGACATCCCAGCCAGCGCGCGAGAGGCTGGCAGAGCAGGTCACTCTGGTTATAGCCACGCTGCCAGTGACGACGTGGGTGCAGCGGCACATTCATTACCATGTCGACTTTCGGCAGGGCGCGGGTGCGTCGGGCCTGCAAAATCGCCAACAGCAACAGGCGAGCCAGAGGGTGTGCCAGCGTTGTCTGGCCGGAAAACTTCAGCTTGTGGATAAGCCCGCTCAGCGGTGGGACATAATCATCAACCGCCACCAGGGCGCTCCACGGTGGTGATTTTTTCAGGCAGCGGCCACAGGGAAATACCCGGCTCATGGCCGGTAAACCACACTGTGGACACCCCGTGATACGGCCTTCCAGTGAGCGCGTGCAGACAGAACAGACACCCCAGTGACTCAGCGCAAGTGGCATTCGACATAGCCAGCACAAGCCAGGCACTGTTAGCATGTACAACCTCCATGTAAAAAAAGAGAACAGTAACTGATGAAGACTCTGTGGTGGCAGACCGTAGGGACGGGAAATTGCCATCTTGTGCTGCTGCACGGATGGGGACTGAATGCTGAAGTGTGGCATTGCATAAACGAGGAACTTGCCTCGCATTTTACCCTGCACCTGGTGGATTTACCGGGTTTTGGCCGTAGCCACGGCTTTGGTGCGATGTCGCTCGATGAGATGGCGCAGCACGTTCTGGATGCCGCGCCGCAAAATGCCATCTGGCTGGGCTGGAGCCTGGGTGGGCTGGTCGCAAGCAGGATTGCACTGGCAAACCCTGAACGCGTGCAGGCACTGGTGACGGTAGCCTCGTCACCGTGCTTCAGTGCGCAGGACGCATGGCCGGGTATCAAACCCGAGGTACTGGCCGGGTTCCAGCAGCAGCTGAGCGAAGACTTCCAGCGGACGGTTGAGCGTTTCCTGGCATTGCAGACGATGGGAACCGAAACTGCACGTCAGGATGCCCGTATGCTGAAACAGACGGTGCTCTCTCTGCCGATGCCGGACGTAGAGGTGCTTAACGGGGGACTGGAAATACTGAAAACCGTCGATTTGCGTGAATCGCTGACATTGCTTGCCATGCCACACCTGCGTATCTATGGCAACCTTGACGGCCTTGTGCCGCGCAAAGTGGTCCCATTACTGGATGTACTGTGGCCAGAAAGCGAATCGCTGGTTGTGCCCAAAGCCGCACATGCGCCGTTTATCTCTCATCCCGCGGAGTTTTGTTCAGCGCTTGTTGCTTTAAGTCAACGTTTAGACTGATTATTTTCTATCCATCCTGGAAAAAGTCACCTACCGCAACCATACTCCAGATGTCGTTGCGGTTGTTCTGCTTTCGATAATCAAAACAACAATCCTATGGAGAATCAGGTTATGAAACTTGTTACAGGTATTGTCACTTCTCTGGTTATTGGGTCACTGTCATTTGGCGTGTTTGCGGCGCAAGAGCTGGAAAAAGACAAGGTGAAAGGGATGCATCTGACCAAGATTGGTCAGATTTCCACGTCTGACACCACCGCGCCAATGGACGCGAGAAAAGAGCTGTCGAAGAAAGCGGATAAACTGGGTGGCAAATATTTCGTGGTCACCAGCGCATCGAAAGATACCAAAAACGTACGTGCAACAGCAGACGTTTATAAGTAATACACTAAAGCCGGGCAGCATTGCCCGGCTTTATTAACGCAGCGCCCACCACACCCTGAGGCAGGCTTTTCCTTCCGGGCAGCTTTTGCAACTGCCAGAGAGACAACCATCCGCATCTTCCTGAATGCGCACGGCTTTTCCCATCGCTTCCAGTCGCTCCAGCATGGCATCAATCATTGGTTGTGGTGTATGCAGGCTGAGGCTCAGCTGTTTCGCGTCCATTCGCCCCTGTAACGCCAGTAAATCACGAACCTGTATCAATGATGCCATTGTCATTCTCCTTAGTGACAGTCGCCAGCCGGGCTGTTGCAGCAGGACGCCGCGGTTTTGCGGTTCGCCAGCAGGTTGATGTCAACGCGACTGCGCGCCCGACGTAGCAGGCCGAGAACGATCACGTTGAACAGCAGAACTGCCAGGATGCAGACCAGGCTGTACCGTGGGTGCTGGCTAAAGTTAACGGTCTGGTAAAAGAGCGTCGCCAGCGAGTAGGCAATGTTTAGCCCCCACAGGATAGAGAAGCCCATCCAGCCGCGGCTGGACTCGCGGGCAATGGCCCCCATGACGGAGATGCATGGAATATAGAGCAACACGAAGATCAGGTAGCTATAGGCCGCAGACGCGCTGCCAAATTTCTCGCTCATCACACCCATTGCGCCGGTGGCCATTTCGCCATCGCCTTTACTGGCTTCAATAGGGTTCGCCAGCACGCTCAGGCTAAAGGTGTCTTTCAGGCTCTGCCAGGTCTCTTCTGCGGCAGCCAGCAGTTCACCACCGAGGTTAAATTCTGCCGGGTTGAAGGCCTGTTCCTGAATGTTTTCTGCGGTAAAGAGGGTGTTCAGCGTACCAACAACCACCTCTTTTGCCATCGCTCCCGTGAACAGGCCAACGGTCGCCTGCCAGTTGTCCTCATGTACACCGATGGGTTTGAAGACCGGTGTGATGACACGGCTGACGGAGGCGAGGGCGGAGTCGTTGATGTTATCTGCCGCTTGTCCGCTCAGGGTGAAGCTGTTCAGTGCGCTCAGGAAGATGCTTACGATGACAATCACTTTACCGGCGCGCAGAACAAACCCTTTCAGGCGCTGCCAGGTCTGGATCACCAGGCTTTTAAGGTGTGGCACGTGATACACCGGAAGCTCCATCACGAACGGTGACGCTTCGCCACGCATGATGGTGTGTTTCAGCATCAGCCCCGTCAGGATCGCCATGACGATGCCGAGTACATACAGTGAGAACACCGCCAGAGCCCCTTGCTGACCAAAGAAGGCCGCTGCAAAGACCGCAAAGATAGCCAGGCGTGCGCCGCAGGACATAAACGGTGCCATCATGATGGTCATCAGACGTTCGCGCGGTGCATCCAGCGTACGTGCGCCCATCACCGACGGCACGTTACAACCGAAACCGACAATCAGTGGGACGAAGGATTTACCCGGCAGACCCAGCGCCTGCATCAGACGATCCATCACGAAGGCCGCGCGCGCCATGTAACCGGAATCCTCAAGGAAGGAGAGGAACAAGTACATCATGCCGATTTGCGGTACCAGCGGCAGAACGGTGTTGATACCACCACCGATCCCCTGGGCGAGGAAAATAGTCAGCCATTCCGGGAAGTGCAGGGTATAACCCACCCACTGAATACCGTGCACGAATATCGCGACGGAACCCGCATCGAAAATCGGCTGGAGTGCGCCGCCGATGTTAATGGCGAGCAGGAACATCAGGTACATCACCAGTAAAAAGATCGGCAAACCAAGGAAGCGGTTGAGCACCACTTTATCCGCGGCGGCGGTAAAGCGGCTTGGCTCAGCCGTCAGAGCGTTACTGACCACATCGCAAATGGCCGCAATGGTCTGGTAGCGTGCGTCGGCGATGTGTAACGCAGGGTCATCCAGCTCGCCACTCAGACGTGCCAGTGCAACATCCAGCTTATCTGCCGCATCGCCTGCATAGGCGCGACTGTAGATATCGCCTTCCAGCATCTGCAACCCGAGCCACAGACGCTGTTTTTCCGGCATGCTTTTGTCCATCTCTTGCGCCAGCTGGCCGGCTTCGCGCAGCAGCGGCTGCGCATAATGCACCAGCTCAACATCCTGATTGCTCACGTGACGGTCGATGGTCATCTTCAGGGCATCAATACCCCGTGCGCGGGTGGAAACCAGCGGGACAACCGGGCAGCCCAGGCGCGTGGCGAGGGCATCGACATCTATGCGCAGCTTTTGCTTTTCCGCGATGTCGAGCATGTTGAGCGCCACAATGCAGGGAATACCCAGCTCCAGCAGTTGCAGCGTCAGATACAGGTTGCGCTCCAGATTCGAGGCATCCACGACGTTAATGAGCAAATCGGCGTCGCCGCTCAGAATATAGTGACAGGCAATCTGCTCATCGAGAGACGTTTGTGACGAGATGGTGGTTAACGAATACGTGCCTGGCAGGTCAACCAGCGTGACCTGATTGTCTGTTGTCGCGAACAGGCCTTCTTTACGCTCAACCGTCACGCCCGCCCAGTTACCGACGCGCTGGCGCGCACCCGTCAGCTGGTTAAATAGCGTGGTCTTGCCGGAATTAGGATTGCCAATTAAGCCAATAGTTAATTTTTTCATTATCGTAAACTCACTGAAACCGCTGGCTTGTTATCGGGATAAGGCTTCGACTTCTATTAATGCGAGGTCTTTTTTACGCAGAACCAGATTCACACGTCGGGTTTCGATATGAACAGGATCTCCTAACGGGGCAACGCGCACGACCTGGAATGATGAGCCGGGTAGCATGCCCAGCGACAGCAGCTTTTGCCGATAGGCTGGGCTAATTTCACGGGTAAAACCGGTGATTTTCCATGCACTGTCTGGAGTGAATTGCATAATGCCTGATTCCACGAGAGGTTAAATTATCTACTCTGTGATGATAATGAGAATAGTTTTTATCATCAATCATAAAACTGTGACGGAATGTAGTTTTGGGTATGAATTTACGGCCTGTTTGACCTTGCTCAATATTTTATGAAATGCGGAAAAAAGTAAAACGCGGGAGTTTGTTAACGGAAGGATAATTAGTGGTTTAAATATGGATATGCAATCGGTTTCATATTTGATGAGTAACGTTGGGTCAGCGAGTTAATTAAATACCCCTCTCCCCATTGGGGAGAGGGTGAAGGGTTAGCGCTTCTTACCCATCGCCGCCGCCAGCGCATCCATCATCGCGCTGTTACCCGCAGGCTGGGCGTCACGCCCACGCGGCTTCGCTGCTTTGGCTGCAGGACGCTGCTGCTCGCGGGCTCCACCATTGCCGCCACGGCGTGCGTTGGTTTCACCGGGCTGCTCGTCCAGGCGCATAGTCAGGGCGATACGTTTGCGCTGCAGATCCACTTCCAGCACTTTCACCTTCACGATATCGCCCGCTTTGACCACGGTATGCGGGTCTTCAACGAACTTATCGGCCAGCGATGAAATGTGAACCAGACCATCCTGATGCACGCCGATATCCACAAACGCACCAAAGTTGGTGACGTTAGTGACCGCACCTTCCAGCACCATACCTGGTAGCAGGTCGTTCATGGTCTCGACACCGTCGGCAAAGGTCGCCGTCTTAAAGTCAGGACGCGGATCGCGGCCCGGTTTTTCCAGCTCCTTGATGATGTCGGTAACGGTTGGCACGCCGAACTGTTCGTCGGTGAAATCAGAGGCTTTCAGGTTGCGCAGCGCGCTGTTATCGCCCATCAGATCTTTTAGCGCCTGCTGTGTGGCCGCCAGAATGCGCTCGACAACGGGGTAGGCTTCCGGGTGAACGGTTGACGCATCCAGAGGGTTATCGCCGTGGTTGATGCGCAGGAAGCCCGCGCATTGCTCAAAGGCTTTTGGCCCCAGACGGCTTACCTTCAACAACTGCTGGCGGTTCTGGAACTGACCATTCTCATCACGCCAGGTGACGATGTTCTGTGCCATCATGCGGGTTAAGCCCGCCACGCGGGTCAGCAGGGGGACGGAGGCGGTGTTCAGGTCTACGCCGACGGCGTTTACGCAGTCTTCCACTACCGCATCCAGCTTACGTGCCAGCTGAGTCTGGCTCACGTCGTGCTGATACTGGCCGACACCAATAGATTTCGGGTCGATCTTCACCAGCTCCGCCAGCGGATCCTGCAGACGGCGAGCGATTGAAACGGCACCACGCAGGGAAACGTCCAGATCCGGGAATTCCAGCGCTGCCAGTTCAGAGGCGGAATAGACCGATGCACCCGCTTCACTGACGATCACTTTCTGCGCCGTGACTTTCGGGAACTGTTTCTGAACGTCGAGGTAGAAACGCTCGGTTTCGCGAGATGCAGTACCGTTACCGATGGCAACCAGCTCAACGTTGTGTTTTTCGCACAGCGCCGCAACCGCTACAGCCGCTTTTGCTGCCTGCCCGGTATGCGGATAAATGGTGTCGGTGGCCACCAGTTTACCGGTGCCATCAACCACCGCCACTTTTACGCCGGTACGCAGGCCTGGATCGAGGCCCATCGTCGCGCGCAGGCCTGCAGGGGCGGCCATCAGCAGGTCATGCAGGTTACGGGCGAAGACGTTAATCGCTTCGTCTTCGGCGCGCTCGCGCACGGTGCCCATCAGTTCGGTTTCGAGGTGCATCAGCACCTTGATACGCCACGTCCAGCTCACCACGCCTTTACGCCAGCTGTCCGCCGGGGCGTTGTTGAGGCGCAGGCCGAGGTGGTCGGTAATGATCTGCTCGCAGTGGCTCTCTTTCGGCGGCTCATCAAACTGCGGGTCGGCGTTCAGGGAGAGTTGCAGCACGCCTTCGTTGCGGCCACGGAACATCGCCAGCGCGCGGTGAGACGGGGCGGTAGCGATCGGTTCGTGGTGGTCGAAATAGTCGCGGAATTTCGCGCCTTCTTCCTCTTTACCTGCCACCACCGCAGAGACAATGTGCGCATTCTTCCACAGATAATCACGCACTCTGGAAAGCAGAGTGGCATCTTCGGAGAAACGCTCCATCAGAATGTAACGTGCGCCATCGAGCGCCGCTTTGGTGTCCGCCACGCCTTTGTCGGCATCGATAAATTTGGCGGCTTCGGTTTCCGGGTCGTGGGACGGCTCGTTCCACAGCAGATCGGCCAGCGGCTCCAGGCCTGCTTCAATCGCAATCTGCCCGCGCGTGCGGCGCTTCGGTTTGTACGGCAGATAGAGATCTTCCAGTTCGGTTTTGCTCAGGGTACCGTTAATGGCCTTTTCCAGATCGCTGGTCAGTTTGTCCTGTTCGCCGATGGATTTGAGGATTGCCTGACGTCGGTCTTCCAGCTCGCGCAGGTAACCCAGACGGGTCTCCAGGTTACGTAGCTGCGTGTCATCCAGACCGCCGGTGACTTCCTTACGATAACGTGCAATAAACGGCACGGTGTTCCCTTCATCAAGCAGGCGAACGGCAGCTTCTACCTGTTCGGCTCTGGCCTGAAGTTCACCCGCAATAATGCGGCAGAGCGAATCTTTCATCATGGCTTTATCATCTGTTGAGTCGAAAAATCAGGGGATAGTTATACGGGCTGGCACGGCAAAATGCCAGCCGTGGGGGGCGCTCTCGGACTATTTAACGTACGCGATCTCGTTCACGTACCAGCTGGCTTCACCTGCAGGGGTCTGCACGATGGCTAAATCGCCCACTTCCTTTTTCAGCAACGCGCGGGCCATTGGCGAGTCGATGGAGATGTAATCCTTACGACCAAAAATTTCATCATAGCCGACAATGCGAAAGCGCAGGGTATTGCCGTCATCATTTTCGATTTCCACCCATGCGCCAAAGAACACTTTGCCTTCCTGTTGCGGCGAGTAATCGACGATTTTGAGATTCTCGAGGCATTTGGTCAGGTAGCGCACCCGACGGTCGATTTCGCGCAGCCGTTTCTTGTTGTACTGGTAGTCGGCGTTCTCACTGCGATCGCCCAGGCTTGCTGCCCAGGTGACTTTTTTGGTCACTTCCGGACGCTCTTCGCGCCACAGGTAATCCATCTCTTTTTTGAGCTTTTCGTACCCTTCGCGGGTGATCAGGGGCGTTTTCATGCGGTGACCTTCAGACCTGGCTTCATTGCAAACCTTGCGCACATTACGTATCAAATAGTCTAACAGACAGTATTAATAATGATTTATGTGATGAAATGTGCAGATAAGCTGCTGTTAAATATGCTTTGTAACAATTTCGACTAGAATTTATACCAGAATTAGCTGGTCGAACACGTGCACTTTTTTAGAATACGCTGTTATTAGACTATCCGAACCTTTGGGAGTACATACAATGCAAGAGAACTACAAAATTCTGGTCGTGGATGACGACATGCGCCTGCGCGCGCTGCTTGAGCGTTATCTGACCGAGCAGGGCTTCCAGGTTCGTAGCGTGGCGAACGCTGAGCAGATGGATCGTCTGCTGACCCGTGAATCTTTCCACCTGATGGTGCTTGATCTGATGCTGCCTGGCGAAGACGGGCTTTCTATCTGCCGCCGTCTGCGTAGCCAGAGTAACCCAATGCCGATCATCATGGTGACGGCGAAGGGCGAAGAGGTTGACCGTATTGTGGGCCTCGAAATCGGCGCGGACGACTACATTCCAAAACCATTTAACCCGCGTGAGCTGCTGGCGCGTATTCGTGCCGTTCTTCGTCGTCAGGCGAATGAGCTGCCGGGCGCACCGTCGCAGGAAGAAGCGGTGATTGCGTTTGGTAAGTTCAAGCTTAACCTCGGTACGCGTGAAATGTTCCGCGAAGATGAGCCAATGCCACTCACCAGCGGCGAGTTTGCGGTACTGAAAGCGCTGGTCAGCCACCCGCGTGAACCGCTTTCCCGTGACAAGCTGATGAACCTGGCGCGTGGTCGTGAATACTCCGCAATGGAACGTTCCATCGACGTGCAGATCTCCCGTCTGCGCCGCATGGTGGAAGAAGATCCGGCGCATCCTCGTTATATTCAGACCGTGTGGGGTCTGGGCTACGTGTTCGTCCCGGACGGTTCTAAAGCATGAGGCGAATGCGCTTCTCACCGCGAAGCTCGTTTGCCCGCACTCTGTTACTGATCGTCACCCTGCTGTTCGTCAGCCTGGTGACGACCTACCTGGTGGTGCTGAACTTTGCGATCCTGCCGAGCCTCCAGCAGTTCAATAAGGTTCTGGCGTACGAAGTCCGTATGCTGATGACTGATAAACTGCAGCTGGAGGACGGCACGCAGTTAGTGGTTCCCCCGGCGTTTCGTCGTGAAATCTACCGTGAGCTGGGCATTTCGCTCTATTCAAATGAAGCGGCAGAAGATGCGGGCCTGCGCTGGGCGCAGCACTATGAATTTCTTAGCCAGCAGATGGCACAGCAGCTTGGCGGCCCAACGGAAGTCCGCGTTGAGGTTAACAAAAGCTCTCCGGTCGTCTGGCTGAAAACCTGGCTGTCACCCAACATCTGGGTGCGCGTCCCGTTGACCGAAATCCATCAGGGAGACTTCTCGCCGCTGTTCCGTTACACCCTTGCCATCATGCTGTTGGCGATAGGGGGGGCGTGGCTGTTTATCCGTATACAAAACCGACCGCTGGTCGACCTGGAGCACGCTGCGCTGCAGGTCGGTAAAGGGATTATTCCACCACCGCTACGTGAATACGGCGCATCGGAAGTCCGTTCGGTAACGCGTGCCTTCAACCATATGGCGGCAGGCGTGAAGCAACTGGCGGACGACCGCACGTTGCTGATGGCAGGCGTCAGCCATGACCTGCGTACCCCGCTGACGCGTATCCGCCTGGCGACGGAGATGATGAGCGAAGACGATGGTTATCTCGCCGAGTCCATTAACAAGGATATCGAAGAGTGTAATGCCATTATTGAGCAGTTCATTGACTACCTGCGCACCGGGCAGGAGATGCCAATGGAGATGGCTGACCTGAATGCGGTATTAGGTGAAGTGGTCGCGGCGGAAAGTGGCTACGAGCGTGAGATTGATACCGATCTTCAGGCGGGCGACATTCAGGTACGCATGCATCCGCTCTCCATTAAACGTGCGGTGGCCAACATGGTGGTGAACGCGGCTCGCTACGGTAACGGCTGGATTAAAGTCAGTAGCGGCTCTGAGCTCAACCGTGCCTGGTTCCAGGTGGAAGACGATGGCCCGGGTATTAAACCTGAACAACGCAAGCATCTGTTCCAGCCGTTTGTGCGTGGCGATAGCGCGCGCAGTACCAGCGGAACGGGTTTAGGTCTGGCGATTGTGCAGCGTATTGTTGATAACCATAACGGGTTGCTGGAGATCGGTACCAGCGAGCGGGGTGGTTTGAGCATTCGCGCATGGTTACCGGTGCCGGTTACGCGTGGGCAGGTGAAAGAGAGTTAAACAGTAAAGGTGCGGTCTGATGCCCTCACCCGACCCTCTCCCACCGGGAGAGGGCGAAAACATTAAAAAAGGCAACTTGCGTTGCCTTTTTACCTTTACCTTGGCCCTGCACTCACCAGCGCTTCACCCGCTGGTGTATCGGTATACTTCTCGAAGTTATCAATAAACAGTTTCGCCAGCGATTCCGCTTTTTCACGCCACTGCTCAGGTGAGCCGTAGGTGTTGCGTGGGTCGAGGATATGCGTATCCACGCCCGGCAGTTGCGTTGGGATCGCCAGGTTAAACATTGGCAGGGTAAAGGTTTCGGCGTTATCCAGAGAACCATCCAGAATGGCGTCGATAATGGCGCGGGTATCTTTAATGGAGATACGCTTGCCTGTACCGTTCCAGCCGGTGTTGACCAGATACGCCTGTGCGCCAGAAGCCTGCATGCGTTTCACCAGTACTTCAGCGTACTGCGTCGGGTGCAGCGACAGGAACGCTGCGCCGAAGCAGGCGGAGAAGGTTGGCGTTGGCTCGGTCACGCCGCGCTCGGTCCCCGCCAGTTTGGCGGTAAAACCAGAGAGGAAGTGATACTGCGTCTGGCTGGCGGTCAGGCGAGAAACTGGCGGTAACACGCCGAATGCATCAGCCGTCAGGAAAATCACCTTCGTGGCATGACCCGCTTTCGACACCGGTTTCACGATATTGTCGATGTGGTAGATAGGGTAAGAAACACGGGTATTTTCGGTTTTTGATGCGTCATCGAAGTCGATAGAGCCATCGGCACGCACGGTGACGTTTTCCAGCAGTGCATCGCGACGGATGGCATGGAAGATATCCGGCTCTGCTTCTTCAGACAGGCGAATGGTCTTCGCATAGCAGCCACCTTCGAAGTTAAACACACCGTCGTCATCCCAGCCGTGTTCGTCATCGCCAATCAGGCGGCGTTTCGGATCGGTGGAGAGGGTGGTTTTACCGGTGCCGGACAGGCCAAAGAACACGGCCACATCGCCTTTTTCACCCACGTTCGCTGAACAGTGCATGGAGGCGATACCGCGCAGCGGCAGCAGGTAGTTCATCACCGAGAACATCCCTTTCTTCATCTCTCCGCCGTACCAGGTTCCGCCAATCAGCTGGATACGCTCGGTGAGGTTGAAGGCAATGAAGTTCTCAGAGTTCAGACCCTGCTCTTTCCACTGTGGGTTAGTGCATTTCGCACCGTTCATCACGATGAAGTCAGGCGTGAAATTCTTCAGCTCTTCGTCGGTTGGACGAATAAACATGTTTTTCACAAAATGCGCCTGCCAGGCCACTTCGGTGATAAAACGCACGGAAAGTCGGGTGTCGGCGTTAGCGCCGCAGAAAGCATCGATAATAAACAGACGCTTGTTAGAGAGTTGGTGAGTGACGAGCCCTTTCAGATGCTGCCAGGTTTCCGGGGAGAGCGGTTTGTTATCGTTCTTCCCTTTGCCTTTATCTGCCCACCACAGTGTGTCGCGGGTGGTTTCGTCTCGGACGATATACTTATCTTTCGGCGAACGACCGGTAAAGATACCGGTATCGACGGCGATAGCACCAAGGTTCGTCAACACACCTCGCTCGTATCCTTCCAGTGCTGGATTGAGCTCTTCCTGATACAGCGTATCGTAGTCGGGGTTGTAGACCACTTCCTGGACGTCGTGAATACCATAAGCCTTGAGATCTTGCGGGGTTAAACCAGTAACACGCATATCACTGCTCCTTAGCCAATATGTACTGCCTGAAATTGTAGGGTTTTTCTGAGGTTGTTAACCGCGACGGGGCTCATAGATTTACGTATCTGGACAAAACCCTTACTAACGGAAAACGCTGCGACTCCAGTCACAGGGCGGGCAGATTATCGCAGGAATCGCTTTTTGGTTGGGGAAAATGTTCTTAAAAGGTTAAAGACTGGTGATTTTATCGGAAGGAATGTGAATGTAATCGCATACATGTTGGAAAATTACGTAAGAGTTACAGTATGAAATGCGATTCAGCTTGGGCGGGAGATTTTACCCCTCATCCTGACCCTCTCCGCAACGGGGAGAGGGCAGGGTGAGGAGCACAGTTTTAGTGAACCTGAGGATCCGCCGGTGAGGCGTTATTGCGGATCTCGGCGATATCCATCGAATTGAATACGTAGTGCGTACCGCAGTAGTCACAGTGCATATCAATTTCACCGTCTTCCGCCATGATGCTGTCGATCTCTTCATCTGGCAGGGTTTTCAGTGCGCCAGCGCAGCGCTCACGGGAACAGGTGCATTTAAATTCCACAGACTGCGGATCGTAAACGGTCACTTCTTCTTCGTGGTACAGACGCCACAGCACATCGGTCGCAGACAGGTTGAACAGCTCTTCCGCTTTGATGGTTTCTGTCAGCGTTGCCAGGTGCTCGAAGTCGTTGGTCTGCGCGTCCTGCGCAGGCAGAACCTGCAGCAGCATCCCGCCCGCAGCAGGCTGACCGTCCACTTCACCGGTGCGGATGAACAGGCGGGTTGGCAGCTGTTCAGAACGCATGAAGTAATCTTCCAGACAGGCGGCCAGGGTATCACCTTCCAGACCGACAACACCCTGATAGCGCTCACCTTCTTCTGGGGAGATGGTGATCACCAGGTAGCCATTACCGACCAGCGTCTTCAGATCCGCATTCTCAGGAACATCACCCTGAACGCGTGCGACACCACGCATTTGCTGCTGGTTGTTGCCATTGATCACGGCCAACGTCATTGGACCGTCACCCTGCAGCTGCACGGTGATATCACCGGCAAATTTCAGCGTCGCGGTCAGCAGGCTGGTGGCAACCAGCAGTTCGCCCAACAGGGTTTTCACCGGCAGCGGGTAGTTGTGGTTTTCCAGAATCTGTTTCCAGGTTTCGGATACGGTGACCAGCTCGCCGCGCACGGCGAATTGTTCAAACAGATAACGGTGTAATTGGTCGTGTTGGGCCATAATAGTCTCTCGTGCAGGTGAGGGGTTACTCGGTCTCACCGTGTTTAAATTTCATCAGATCGCGGCGCTCTTTTTTATCCGGTCGCCGGTCCGGGTGTGGCATTGTCAGTGCGTTCATTTTGCGCGCCAGCGCGGTCTTCTCGCGCTTTTCAATGCTTTCAGCCGTCTCTTCATACAGCAGCACGGCTTCCGTTGCAGGCCGCCGTTGTTCGGTAATGGCTTTAATCACCACCGTTCGGTCATCGTTGCCCTGACGCAGTGTTAAGGTGGCATTCAGTTCAACCAGCTTGCCCGGCTTGCTGCGCTGACCGTTGTAATGCACTTTTCCGCCGTCGACCATTTCACGGGCAAGGGCGCGCGTTTTATAAAAACGGGCAGCCCACAGCCATTTATCCAGTCTTACCCCATCAGTGGGTTTTTCTTTCATGGCGTCTCCTTCACGGTCAGTGAGGGGATCATCCGGCGATAGTCGTTCAGCCCCGGATGGCGCAGATAGCTTTTTTCCGCCAGGCCAGAATCAGGGTTGGTGACGCCCAGACAGTAGCGAATACCAAACGTTGCCGCGGAATCCAGAATCGGCTCACTGTCATCGATGAACAACGTGCGCTCGGGCTGTAGACCGGTCTCTTCCGCCACCGCATGCCACAACCGCTGATCCTCTTTCGGATAACCAAATGTGTGGGTGGAAAGTAATAAATCAAGGTGTGAAGCCAAACCCGTATGCTCCAGCTTCACGGCCAGATTATGTGGATGCGCGTTGGTCAGCAAAATACGGCGCTTGCCGCTTGCTTTCAGCGCGTCCAGGAAAGGTACGGTATCCTCACGCAGAACGGCACGCGGACCCTGGGCGGTGGTCATGGCACAAATATCCAGACCGAGGCGTTCACTCCAGTAGTCCTGACAGTACCAGTTTAGCGTATGCTGCACCGCGCTATATTGTGAACGAATGAACGCCTGCGCTTCTGCCGGGGAGATCCCCTGTTGTTCGCCATAGGTTTCAGGTACCAGCGTTTGCCAGAAATAGTTATCAAAGGCGAGATCGAGCAGTGTGCCGTCCATATCCAGCAGGACGGTATCGACCTCCTGCCAGGCGATATCAAGATGCATAAAGGGGGAACTCCAGCCAGAAGAAACGTGCGCGACAGGGTAGCACAACTTGTCGCGCAGTGACGTTATCCGATCAGGCTCTCAGGGGCGGGGATCAGTTTAGGATTGAGGCAATTTTCGTAGTATTGCTGGATGTCGGCCAGCCGCGTGCGTGAACGCTGATAGCGGCGCAGTGCCATAAAACCGTTCCAGAAAATACACACCAGCATGGCAATCATCAGCAGGGATGTGCCGACATAACGCCACAAACCGGCGCTGTCTGGCATCCGGTGCAGGTTGACATGGCGCGTGCCGTTGGCGTCGGTGAAGAGGC
Organism: Enterobacter sp. RHBSTW-00901; assembly: GCF_014103115.1. NCBI lineage: Bacteria > Pseudomonadati > Pseudomonadota > Gammaproteobacteria > Enterobacterales > Enterobacteriaceae > Enterobacter > Enterobacter sp. RHBSTW-00901. The sequence goes on along the minus strand of NZ_JABXPB010000001.1, from coordinate 2,435,002 downwards.
TTGTCACAATCCCTTCCGCACTGAACGGGGTTTGCATTAGCATCTGTGCCAGACGCTGAAACTCACCCCATTGTTCCTGGGCAGGGTAATCATAAAGCGCGACCTGTGGATAAGGCTGATCGACCAGGTCGCTACCTTCATCGCTGACAATCACAAACCCGCCCGGTGCCGGGCTGTTCAGCGCCTGGGCTGCACGGGTTGTTTCACGCATCACGAACGGCGCGGTGGAGGTGGCCACCAGGTTATCCAGCGATTCGGCACTGACCGGACGCAGCAGCACGTTTACGCCGTCCAGTCGTCCTGTTTCGGCGCGCTTTACCAGAGAATCCCAGTCTTTGCTGTTACCGAGGTTCACGAGGGCGTTTTTAAGGCGTACACATTCACTCTGAGAAGAACATAAATCCTGTGTTTTCAGTACGATTTCGCCAAAGTCGTCCAGCAGCACCATACCCGATTTCTGAATAGCCGAGCGCAGGGCAGGGCTGACGCGCGAATCATCATCCGGTTTCGGGTGTAACTGGCGGTTGACCGTCTGGGTGAGCGCTGTCGCTTTATTGACGACTTCGGACTCCGGCAACGGCAGCGGTGGCGCATCGTTCCAGATAATTTGCGAGCAATCAAACGGCATGAACGGAGAGTTCTGCCGCGTGTTCCAGGTACCTGGCGTATGGATATTACACATCCCGGTTCCCTTAAGACGCAGCGTATCACCCACCCGCACGCCTGCTTCTTCCAGCTTATTGACGCTGGTGGCTTCGACGGTTTGCGCGCCTTTAATCCACGACAGGGTGAATTTGATGGGCATATCCAGCGGCACAAAGAGTAGCAGCAGGGCAAAGACCAGCGCCGCCCCGCCAGCAATAATCGCACTGCGCAGCCAGTGCTGAAGCGGGAAGTTTTTCACTTCGTCATGCAGGGACAGATAGCGCCCCTGACGCACAACGTGGCGGTCAAGGTAGATATCAATATCCGTTTTTTGCCCTAAATCCTGGGCAATCCACGGCTGCCAGTGGCGCGGGTAGATGAGATCGATAATACCGAGCGAGATATTGTTGATATGCTCCTGATCGTTCTCACCGAACAGACCCCAGCGTTTAGGCGTTCCGCGCAGGCAGTGAATTTCTCGTAACGATGTTTTTGCTGGTGGGGCAAATAACCCCCACAGCCCGGCCGCCAGAAGCAGAACGCCACTGCCCGCCAGCCACGGGACAAACACATCTGGTGTCAGCAGGCAGATGAAAAAGAGCAGGAAAGCCGTAACGATCAGTATCGCTTCACGAATGCCATCCGTGCGGTTCAGGGTGTACTCTTCACGCGTCTCCTGGCGGATGTTCAACAGCTCAATCTGCTCTGTCTCTTCGCCGCGAATGGAAGCCTGGGTCGCACTTGCCCGTTCCAGTGCAAAGCGTGGTGCTTCCTGAACATATTCACTCAGGGTATGGCCGTTAAGCGAGATAACCAGCGGTAACGAGTCGGTATGGATCAGCTCAACGTTGTTTTCGTCGGTAATGTACTGTTCCCAGAAGGGGGGAAGATGCACTTCAACGGAATCAAGATAGTAGAGCCATTTGTTGGGATCGTCGGTGGTGATGCCATAGCGGGTGATTGAACGCGTCACGCAAAGCACGGTGTTACTTTGTGCGTTCAGAGTGAGTGATACCGGAGCAGAACTGGCTCCCGTTGGCCCAGGCGTTAGCTGAGAACGGTTCAGTGTCTCGAGATAATTTTCAACGGTAGCACGCTCTTCTGGCGTGAGTTTGCGCGTCGTCGCACCAGCAAAGGCATTTAAAAAAGGTAGCCGGTATCGTCGCTGTACGCGACGCCTGTACGCCCACCCTGCAATCAACACGCCGACCAGCATAGCAGCGAGAACAATCAAAATGGTGCTCATGCTTTCCCCATCTTACTTATCTTCTTACAGGTGTTTACCCGTCATACTTCAGGTTGCCTGTGCGTTGGCTTGACTCGGCCTGTGGTCTCGCCCCTTCGGGGCCAGCGCAAGCGCTGTTCAAACTGGCAAAGCCAGTTTGTCCTCGCTCACCCCAGTTATATACTTATGTATGTTTCCGGGGAGTCGCCGCGTCGCCGCCTTCATGCAACTCGAATTATTTTTGGTAAAATCAATTGCACCTTTAACAATGAATGAGAGTCTGTGGTTGGCTATCGGCAAGTATGGAGTCGACTTGAGCATTTTGAAGCACATCCCAGTAGCCGATGATGATAGCAAAGCCTGTCAAGGCGCGATATCAGCAAATTCCTGGAAACATTTCAACCTCTTGACTTTTGTTTTGAATTGAGGATTGATTCTTGTTACGTTGCACAAATGTAAATAAAGAACAATTGACATTGCCGAAACCGTGCGGCATATCGCACAATAAAGCCAGTTCACACACTAAAGACCCATCAAGATGAGCAAACCACTACAAAAACCCACCATTCTGAATGTTGAAACAGTCGCCAAATCACGCCTGTTTAATGTTGAAAGTGTGGATCTGGAGTTCAGCAACGGTGTGCGTCGCGTTTATGAACGTATGCGCCCCTCTTCGCGTGAAGCGGTGATGATTATTCCTATCGTCGATAACCATCTGATTTTGATCCGCGAATATGCAGTGGGCACGGAATCTTACGAACTCGGGTTCTCGAAAGGGCTTATTGACCCGGGTGAAACGGTGTTTGAAGCGGCAAACCGCGAGCTGAAAGAAGAGGTCGGCTTTGGTGCGAATGAGCTGTCGTTCCTGAAAAAACTGAGCATGGCCCCGTCCTATTTCTCCAGCTCAATGAATATTGTGGTTGCTGAAGATCTCTATCCTGAATCGCTGGAAGGGGATGAGCCGGAGCCATTGCCGCAGGTGCGCTGGCCGCTGGCACATCTGATGGATTTGCTGGAAGATCCTGATTTTAACGAAGCCCGCAACGTGAGTGCGCTGTTCCTGGTTCGGGAGTGGTTGAAGGGACAGGGGCGCTTGTAGCGGATGCTATGACGCATCTGTACTTCTTAATCATTAACTTAATCGCTATCACAACAATACTGCCTGCCCCGCCGAGGATTGCACCACAGATTGCCCCTGAAATTGCACTAAAAATATAGTCCTTCAGCGGCAGGTAGTAGAATGAGACATACAGAGTGGCTCCCGTTGCTGTTGCCAGTGCCCCATGTAAAACCGTGAGCCAGGCTTTTCTTTCAATGAAACTTGCCATCAGACATCCACATAGAAAGGTAGTGGTGTAAACCAAACCATTCACAAAATACACCCAACCCATACCTGGTGATGGGCCATAAAAAAGATGGTTGGTAAAAATCTGAATGATATGGCGGGCGAATATATAGATGTTAATACTCAGGAGGTAAGCGATTAAAGTTCTTTTTGTTTGTATTTTTTTCATGTTTTTCTATTCCAGAATATGATTTTTACTCATGCGTAAAATAAAGCGTGAGAATTATGCTTTCATTAAGGTAGTAATAATCTGAACGATTCCCACATCAACTTTCCCTGTGGAATGTATATAATTTCGAACATCATTACCCATTAGTGTATCAGGGTCGAGGAACGTGAGTTTCACCAGATTTGATAACTGCTCTGTAGTTAGTTTTCTTTTCAGCCACCAATGGAATGCACCGTTTCTGTAATGCTCTGAACCCTCTTCATCACCCGGTTGATATAAATGTAATTGGGAATTAAAAAGTTCGTCAGGATACATTCCGTATTCCATCCATTCTTTTGGGAAGCCCATAGAGGCTAAGAATTCATTTTTTTTCATTATGAATCGTTATTATTTATTCAGCGCTCTTTGCTTTTTGGCAAAGTCTATCGCCGCGTCTAACTCTACAGCGGTTTCTTCGGTAGCGATGGGTAACCAAATCCAGGTGTCGCTATGAGCTATGCAGAGTACATAAATACCCTCTACAAGAAAAAAATCTGACGTGGCATTCCATGGGATGAAGGATGATACCTGTTTTGAATTGGTAACTGTCAGCCCTTTTTCATCAATAGTTATATTACGACTCTGACGAACAAAAATATTGTGATAGGCCTGACGATAAACTCTATGAGCACAACGGAGAATGCAAAGTCTGGAAAATAACATGCCCGCAGCCAGAGTCCACAGCATGATAGCTAATGCTTCACCATCGTAAAAATAGAAGATATTCTCATCACCACTTATATTCCAGGTTCCGATGATAAAGTTCACATCGAAAAAATTGAATATTTTTTCAAACTGGAACCCTGACATCACTATCAAAGCGATGACAGCGAAAACCAACATCTTACGCCAGAGAGGCTTAGCCGGAAAGTAGTGAGCACGAGTGACGGTGTTGCATATTGAACGATACTGCTTAAACGTCAAGCTCTGTTCTGGTAGGTGGAAGCTGAATTTATTCTGGTGCTGCGCACTATCTGGAATAGTATCGTTCATTTGATATCATCCATGAAGGAAAATGCAATGATATCGCCCCGTTTTATTGCATAACGAGTTAGTTTTTCTAAATATTTATTTAACTCAGAAGAAAGGCACCGAAGTGCCTTTTTCATGTGTAAAGAGAGATCAGAACAGTTCGTGCGTTTCGCCGTTATCAATAATCTCTGTACCCACCTCATGCACCGCCTGCGTGGTTGGCTGTGTACCCTCGATGAAATACTCTTCACGGCTGTTACCACCATTGGCTAACTGCCCGGTGCTACGGTCGATATTGACCGTGACGACGCCCGGTGGTGGGGTCAGCGGCTGTTCCGGAACACCTTCCAGAACTGCTTTCATATACGCATCCCAGGCCGGTTGCGCACTCTTCGCCCCGCCTTCGTAACCGGAAATCTGATCTTTAATCGCGCCAGAGGCCGTGGTGCGGCCTAAATCACGGCGATGATCGTCAAAGCCGATCCACACCGAGGTCACGACGCCAGGGCCGTAACCGGAGAACCATGCATCTTTCGAACTGTTGGTTGTCCCCGTTTTACCGCCGATGTCATGGCGCTGTAAATCGCGCCCTGCACGCCAGCCGGTACCCTGCCAGCCTGGTTCACCGAAGATATTGGTGTTCAGCGCGCTCTTGATCAGGAATGACAACGGCGTGTTGATCACGTGAGGGGCATATTCCTGAGCGCTGCTCTGTGCAACCAGCGCCTGGTTAGCCTGTTCCAGCTGAGGCTGAGGCACGACGGTGTTCTGCTGCTCCTGAGACACGGCAACATCTTCCATGTCCTTGTTCTCAAGCACGTTGGATTTCGGTGTATCACCGTAAATCACCGGAATGTCGCATTCAGCACAGGCAATTTTCGGCTTCGCTTCGAACAGCACACCACCCTGGTCGTTCTCGATTTTGCTGATGTAGTACGGGTCAATCAGGAACCCGCCGTTGGCCATCACCGAGTACCCACGAGCGACCTGAAGCGGCGTGAAGGATGCGGAGCCGAGTGCCAGCGATTCGGTATGGACAATGTTCTGTGCCGGGAAACCGAAACGTTGCAGGTACTGTGCCGCATAGTCAACGCCCATCGCACGCATCGCACGAACCATCACCACGTTTTTCGACTGCCCCAGACCCTGACGAAGACGGATTGGGCCGGCATATTCCGCCGGGGAGTTCTTCGGCTGCCAGTCAGAACCGGCACCTGCATCCCAGCGCGAGATAGGTACGTCATTAAGCATACTGGCAAGGGTCAACCCTTTGTCCATCGCGGCGGTGTACAGGAATGGCTTGATATTGGAGCCGACCTGACGCAGTGCCTGGGTTGCGCGGTTAAATTTGCTCTGGTTGAAATCAAACCCACCGACCAGCGCCATCACGGCACCGTTCTGCGGATTAATGGAAACCAGCGCGGAGTTTACGTCTGGCACCTGCGCCAGCCACCAGGCATCGCCAACCTGACGTACCCAGATTTGCTGTCCGGTCTGTACGGCATCGGTCACTTTGCGCGGCGTCGGGCCTTGCAGGGTGTCAGAACGATAAGGCCGTGCCCAGCGGATCCCGTCCATACGCAGGGATACCGACGTTCCATCGGCGATCATCGCGACCGCTTCCTGTGGATCGGCCTGAGTCACCACCGCAGGCAACAGCGGGCCATAGGTTGGTAACGCTTTCAGTGAATGGGTGATTTTTTTGCTGTCCCATGCGCTTTCGCCCACTTTCCACAGCACGTTTGACGGGCCGCGATAACCGTGACGCATGTCGTAGTCCATCACGTTATTGCGCACCGCCTCCTGCGCTGCCTGCTGCACCTTACGGGTGATCGTGGTGTAAACACGATAACCATCTTCATAGGCGCTTTCACCATAGCGGTTCACCATGTCCTGGCGAACCATCTCCGTGAGATACGGTGACGCAAAGGCAATTTCAGGCGCATGGTAGTTTGCATCGATGACATCGTTGCGCGCCTGGTTGTATTCGGTCTGGCTGATGTAGCCTTCGCTCAACATGCGTGACAAGACAACGTTACGACGCGCGGTGGCGCGATCGAGCGAGTAGAGCGGGTTAAACGTGGATGGTGCTTTAGGCAGACCCGCGATGGTCGCCATTTCGCTAAGCGTCAACTGCTCTACAGGTTTACCGAAATAGACCTGCGCGGCAGCCCCCACGCCATAGGCGCGGTAACCCAGATAGATCTTGTTGAGGTAAAGCTCAAGGATCTCGTCCTTGCTCAGCAACTGCTCAATGCGGATCGCGAGGAACACCTCTTTGATCTTACGCATCAGCGTCTTTTCAGGGCTGAGGAAGAAGTTACGCGCCAGCTGCTGTGTAATCGTACTTGCCCCCTGAGAGGCATGGCCTGAGAACAGCGCAACGCTTGCGGCACGGAAAATCCCCACCGGGTCGACACCGTGGTGCTCGTAGAAACGGCTGTCCTCGGTGGCGATAAACGCTTTCACCATTGTGGGTGGAATTTGTTTTAAGGTCAGTGGAATACGGCGCTTTTCGCCATATTGCGCCATCAACTCACCGTCGGCGCTATAGACCTGCATAGGGATCTGGAGCCGCACATCACGAAGCGTGGCGACATCAGGTAGCTGTGGCTCAATATATTTGTACAAACCATAAATCGAGCCTGCTCCCAGCAGAATGCAACAGACTGCAAGGATTAATAAATACTTTACGAACTTCACCGGAGATTTCCCATTTGGTTTCACTTGGGCAGTTTCTAAACAATCGCGCGGTAGTATAAAGGCAAGCCTGATTCATTGATATAGCCGTCAACCTGGCGGGCGATAAGGAGATCGTGAAGCATGGCTTTTAAAACATGGCAAACAGGCGTTCATATTCAACAGGATAAGGTGCTGGCTGTGGCGCTGACCCGGGAGAGGTCTGGCTGGAGATTGCGCCGCTGGTGGGCGGTTCCCCTGGCCGAAGGGATTATCCTGGATGGGAAAATTTGTCAGCCAGAACAACTGGTTGACGCTTTACGCGACTGGCGGCGGATGTTGCCGCATTACCACCGTGTCTTTCTCTCGTTCCCTGCGGCACGTACCCTGCAAAAATCGCTGCCTCGTCCGGCTATCGCGCTACGTGACAGCGAGCAGCTCTCCTGGTTAGGGGCGGCGCTCTCGCGTGAGCTGGAAATGCCCGCAGATGCGCTGTGCTTCGATTACGCCCAGGACACGTTCAGCAACACATTTCATGTGACTGCCGCACAAAACAAAGAGGTTGAAACGCTTTTGTCGCTGGCGAAAACGCTACGTTTGCGACTGGTGACGATTACCCCGGATGCAGGCGCGCTGGCTAATCTTCTCCCGGCAGTCGCCCCCGCGCAGTGCGTCGCCTGGCGTGATAAGCACCAGTGGCTGTGGGCAATGCGCCACCAGTGGGGGCGTCGTTTTACCACAGAAGCGGAAAATGTGACTGAGCTGGCGGCGCTGCTGGCGCTCACCTCTGAAGACATCGCGCTGTTTGATGCTGTTCGCAATCCGTGGGAAACGCTGGTCCGTTGCCAGCCGCCGTTACCTAAGTGTGGGGCCGACTACACCATCGCTCTGGCGCTGGCTATGAGCGAGGTTCCTGAATGAACATGACAAACTTCATGCCGTGGCGACAGCAACGACGCGTGCGATGCCTGCGTTTCTGGGCTGTAGCTTTTGCGGCAACGTTACTGCTGGTCCTGATGGTGTTTTTCAGTTTGAGGATGAACAACGTTGTGAAACTGCGAGTCCTGCAAAGTGAACTGATGGGAACGCAATCCGTCCAGCATGCACTTGCGTCTCGTCAGAGACAGACCACCGCAGGGCCGATACCCGCGATCCGGCCCCAGCGCCTGACGTGGCAACCGGTGCTGGAATCACTCTCCGACGTGATCCCACCCGAGGTCTGGCTCACAGAGCTTCGTTACCAGCCCCCTTCGCTGATGCTCATCGGGTATGCCACCTCGCTCCCGGCGCTTTCTGTACTGCGCGATGCGCTCAGGCAAATAGCGGGTTTTACTTCAGGGCCTGCAGGTGAACTACAGCAGGATCGCCAGGGGCGCTGGATGTTCACTTTTCAGCTCAAGAGCCAGGGGTAGCGTGTGAACATCCTGCTTGAACGCTGGTGCGAAAGCCGCCCCGGGTGTCGGGTGCTCGGTTGGTGTCTGGGAACCGTTTTTCTGGGGGCGGCTGCATGGGGAATGCTGCTCAGGCCGGTACATTTGCAGTGTGTTGCACTCCGGTTACAGGTGGCTGATGCCGTACGAACTAACGTGTCGCTGTGGCCTGCCGCCAGCAAGGTACCGTACCAGACTGAAACGGTTGAAGCCCGGGTGGTGCAACCTTTTTCGCCGTTAGATTTTCAGGTTGATGGCACCAGGCTGGTTCACTGGAAACCGCTGCAGAGCGGAGGGGAACTGACGCTGGATGCTGACTGGCAGGTGATACCGGCTGTCTTTTCCCGCCTGATGAAGCGGGATGTGCAGGTTTCTGCTTTCGCCATTTCTCCACATGATGTGGGGCTACGTTTGCACATGCAGCTGGAGCAAGAACATGCGGAATAGTGCGCGATACCTGCTCGTCTGTTCTGCGCTGTTACTGACCGGGATGCGCGACCCTTTTCATCCGCCGGACGATCCCTGCGCCATTGGGGAGCTTGCACAGTGGCACTATCACGGAATGGTGAGGGGGAGTATGGATGTGGGCATTTTGCAGGACGGGCAAAAGCGCTGGCATCGCCTGAAAACAGAAGAACGCTTATCTGTGGGCTGGCGGGTGATGGCGATGAATGAAACGGAACTGGTCGTGGATGTGGGGGCAGCATGCGAACCGGAACAATGGACGTGGCAACGAGAAGGAACGAAAAAGCATGAAAATAAGGATAGCGCTATTGTTGCTGGTGTTCAGTAACTCGCTGGTAGCAGCACCGAAACCGGTCACGCTCGTGGTGGATGATATCCTGTCGTTCAGGTACTACAGGCACTCGTTATGCAGGAAAACCGTAATCTGGTGGTATCGCCTGATGTGAGCGGCTCACTGTCGCTCAACCTGACGCGTGTCCCGTGGCGACAGGCACTTCAGACGGTCGTTACCAGTGCCGGGCTTGTTCTGCATGAAGATAAGGGCATTTTTTATGTGTATACCGCGGCCTGGCAGCGAGAACAGCAAACGCGTAAGGAGCAAGAACAGGCGCGTCGACAGCTCGATGCGCCGCTGGTAGCACAGAGCATTTCCTTTTCTTACGCTGATGCCGAAGCGCTGCAAAAAGCAGCGGAAAAACTCCTGAGTCCAAAGGGGAGTTTATCTGTCGACAAACGCACCAACCGCCTGCTGGTTCGGGATAACCAGGTGGTACTGGATACGCTACAGCACTGGGCGACCCAGATGGACATTCCTGTCGCGCAGGTAGAGCTGGCGGCACATATCGTGACAATCAACGAAAAAAGCCTGCGCGAGCTGGGTGTGAAATGGAATCTTGCGGAGGCTACGGAAGCGGGCAAAGTGGGGCAGATCACCACGTTGGGTTCCGACTTATCCGTTGCCAGCGCCACGACTCATGTCGGTTTTAACATTGGACGCATTAACGGCAGGTTACTGGATCTGGAACTGTCGGCGCTGGAGCAAAAACAGCAGGTCGATATTATCGCCAGTCCGCGATTGTTGGCCTCACATATGCAGCCAGCCAGCATCAAGCAGGGTAGCGAAATTCCTTACCAGGTCTCCAGCGGAGACAGTGGGGCAACGTCTGTGGAATTTAAAGAGGCGGTGCTGGGGATGGAGGTCACACCCATTGTCCTGCCTGGGGGCCGCGTGCGCCTGAAGCTGCACATCAGTGAAAACATGCCGGGGCAGGTGTTGCAGCAGGCCAATGGCGAAACGCTGGCAATTGATAAGCAAGAGATAGAAACGCAGGTAGAGGTAAAAAGTGGAGAAACGCTGGCACTGGGCGGTATTTTCTCACAAAAGAATAAAACCGGGAGTGATAGCGTGCCGGGGCTTGGGAAAATCCCCTGGCTTGGGCAGCTTTTTCGCCACGACGGAAAAGACAACGAACGACGAGAGTTAGTGGTGTTTATTACCCCGCGCCTGGTCGGCATTCACTGATGGGTAACGATCCCCGCAATGATTTTGCATTCAGTTTGTTGCAGATGTTTGACGTGGGGCATGAATTAGCATACAAGGAGTACCGATTTGAGTTGGACTTACGGTCTTGTTGCCTTATGCGTCTGGTGCGGTGATTTAATCAGTTGCCAAACAAGCCGGAGTATTGAGATAATTTTTAGTCTGACTCTCGCTCTATTGCATATGAGGTTTCAGTTCATGTCCTGCTACGCCGGATGTTTGCGCAGCGGGGATTACCATTAACGAATAGTCTTAGTAGTACCGAAAAAATGGCAGAGAAACGCAATATCTTTCTGGTTGGGCCTATGGGTGCCGGCAAAAGCACTATTGGGCGTCAGTTAGCTCAACAACTCAATATGGAATTTTACGATTCTGATCAAGAGATTGAGAAACGAACCGGAGCTGATGTGGGCTGGGTCTTCGATGTAGAAGGCGAAGAAGGTTTCCGTGACCGAGAAGAAAAAGTGATCAACGAACTCACGGAAAAACAGGGCATTGTGCTGGCAACTGGCGGCGGCTCTGTGAAATCTCGCGAAACCCGCAACCGTCTCTCCGCCCGTGGCGTAGTGGTCTATCTTGAGACGACCATTGAAAAACAGCTGGCACGTACGCAGCGCGATAAAAAGCGCCCGTTGCTGCAGGTTGAAACGCCGCCACGCGAAGTTCTGGAAGCCCTGGCCGGTGAACGCAATCCTCTGTACGAAGAGATTGCTGATGTGACCATTCGTACTGACGATCAGAGCGCTAAAGTGGTTGCAAACCAGATTATTCATATGCTGGAAAGCAACTGATTCTGGCTTTATATACACTCGCCTGCGGGTAAAAGCATTAAAGGTGGATGTCGCGTCATGGAGAGGATTACAGTTACTCTCGGGGAACGTAGTTACCCTATCACCATCGCGGCTGGTTTGTTTAACGACCCAGCTTCCTTCTTACCACTGAAAGCGGGTGATCAGGCGATGCTGGTCACCAATGAGACACTGGCTCCGCTTTATCTCGACCGTGTTCGCCAGCTGCTTGAGCAGGCGGGCGTAAAAGTCGACAGTGTGATTCTGCCCGATGGCGAGCAGTATAAAAGCCTGGCGGTGCTGGACACCGTCTTTACCGCATTACTGCAAAAACCGCACGGTCGCGATACGACACTGCTTGCCCTGGGCGGCGGTGTTGTGGGTGATCTGACGGGGTTTGCGGCTGCAAGCTATCAACGTGGTGTGCGCTTTATTCAGATCCCAACCACGCTGTTGTCTCAGGTCGACTCTTCCGTTGGTGGCAAAACGGCAGTCAACCATCCGCTTGGTAAAAACATGATTGGCGCGTTCTACCAGCCTGCATCGGTGGTGGTGGATCTCGACTGTCTGAAAACCTTGCCAAAACGCGAGCTGGCTTCTGGCCTTGCTGAAGTGATCAAATACGGCATTATTCTTGATGGCGAGTTCTTCATCTGGCTGGAAGAGAATATGGATGCATTGTTGCACCTGGATGAGGCTGCACTGGCATACTGCATTCGTCGTTGCTGTGAACTGAAAGCGGAAGTTGTTGCGGCAGACGAGCGTGAAACGGGCTTACGTGCTTTACTGAATCTGGGGCATACGTTTGGCCACGCGATTGAAGCTGAAATGGGCTACGGCAACTGGCTTCACGGTGAGGCGGTTGCTGCCGGTATGGTCATGGCAGCACGCACCTCTGAACGCCTGGGTCAGTTCAAACCGGAAGAGACGGCGCGCATCATCACACTGCTTGAGCGTGCTGGCCTGCCGGTCACCGGACCTCAGGTGATGTCTGCACAAGCGTATTTACCCCACATGATGCGCGATAAAAAAGTATTGGCAGGTGAGATGCGTCTTGTACTCCCACTTGCAATAGGGAAGAGTGAAGTGCGCGGCGGAGTGCCGCACGAAGTCGTTCTTGGCGCTATTGCTGATTGTCAGCAGTCGTAACAACTAGAAAGGTCAGGCCACGGTAACAGGTGGTCGTTTAGCTTCAGGTGAAATGCAAAGTCGTTGGCATAAGCCTTTGAGTGGGGTGTTAAATGGATGAATTCAAACCAGAAGACGAGCTGAAACCCGATCCCAGCGATCGTCGTACTGGTCGTTCTCGTCAATCTTCAGAACGTGATAACGAGCCGCAGATCAACTTTGACGATGTTGAGCTGGATGCAGACGATCGTCGCTCTTCGCGTAGCCGCAATGCGCGTGATGAGCGAGAAGAAGAGGGTTATGAGTCCGAAGAAGATTCAATGGACGAAGAGCCTGTAGAGCGTCGCCCGCGTAAACGTAAAAAAGCGGCAGCGCCGAAACCGGCGTCCCGCCAGTACATCATGATGGGGCTTGGCGTTCTGGTGCTTGTGCTGCTGATTGTCGGTATTGGCTCCGCGCTGAAAGCACCGTCAACGAACTCAAGTGAGCAAACGGCTTCCTCTGAGAAAAGCATCAACCTTTCTGGTAATGATGCGGGCACTCAGGCGAACGGCACACAGCCAGCGCCAGGTGCCGCTTCTACGGAGCAGACTGCCGCTAACAACACCACGACGCCGCAGGATGTTTCTCTGCCGCCAGTTTCTTCTACCCCGGCTCAGGGTCAGGCACCTGCTACGCCAGAAGGCCAGCAGCGTGTAGAAGTTCAGGGTGACCTGAACAATGCGCTGACGCAGCCGCAAAACCAGGAACAGGTGAACAACGTAGTGGCTAACTCTACGCTGCCAACTGAACCTGCAACCGTCGCACCGATTCGTGGTGGTAGCGCTCAGCCGCAAACCGCCGCTACGGAAACCAAACCGCACCAGACACAAACTGCACCGCGTCCGGAACGTAAGCAGGCGGTGATTGAGCCTAAGCGTGAAATCAAACCTCAGGCCGTGGTAAAAGCACCTGAAGTAAAAGCACCTGCTCAGACGAAACCTGTTGTTAGTGAGCCGGTGAAAGCACCAGCCACAACGGCTGCACCGAAAGCGACGGTAACGACAACAGCGCCGGCTGCTACTGCCACTACCGCACCGACTACAGCCACTACCGCACCAGCTGCAACCGCATCCAGCGACGCTGCAGGTAAAACGGCGGGCAACGTAGGTTCTCTGAAGTCTGCGCCATCCAGCAACTACACGCTGCAGCTGAGCAGTTCGTCTAACTATGACAACCTCAACGGTTGGGCGAAGAAATCGAATCTGAAAAACTATGTGGTTTATCAGACGACCCGTAACGGGCAGCCGTGGTATGTGCTGGTAACCGGCGTTTATGCTTCCAAAGACGAAGCGAAACGGGCTGTTGCGACACTGCCAGCCGATGTTCAGGCGAAGAACCCGTGGGCGAAGCCGATTCATCAGGTGCAGGCCGATCTGAAGTAATGTTTAAAGCGCAGGATGCTGTCGGAGCTTTCTCCACAGCCGGAGAAGGTGTAATCAGTTAGTCAGCATGAAAAAAAATCGCGCTTTTCTGAAATGGGCAGGGGGGAAATACCCCCTGCTCGATGATATTAAAAAGCACCTGCCACAAGGCGAGTGTCTTATCGAGCCCTTCGTGGGGGCGGGATCGGTGTTCCTGAATACCGATTTTTCTCGTTATATCCTGGCGGATATCAACAGCGACCTTATCAGCCTCTATAACATCGTCAAACGACGTACTGATGAGTACGTGGAAGAGGCGCGTAAGCTGTTTACGCCAGAGAACAACCACCCGGACATCTACTATCAGTTTCGCGCGGAGTTTAACCAGAGCAAGGATCCCTTCCGCCGTGCGCTGTTGTTCCTCTATCTGAACCGTCATGGCTACAATGGCCTGTGCCGGTATAATCTGCGTGGTGAATTTAACGTGCCGTTTGGCCGCTATAAGCGCCCGTATTTTCCGCAGACCGAGTTGTATCACTTTGCTGAAAAAGCGCAGAATGCTGAATTCCACTGCCTCTCGTATGAAGAGTGTATGGATCGTGCAGACGCAAATTCGGTGGTCTATTGTGACCCGCCTTATGCGCCGCTGTCTGCAACGGCGAACTTCACCGCCTATCACACTAACAGCTTCAGCCCGGCCGAGCAGGCCCGTCTGGCGGAGATGGCGGAAAAGCTGGTCAGCAAAAGAATTCCGGTGTTAATTTCGAATCACGATACCCCTGATACGCGCGAATGGTACAAAGCCGCGAAGCATTTTCAGGTCAAGGTGCGGCGTAGCATTAGCAGCAACGGCGGCACACGTAAAAAGGTGGACGAACTCCTGGCTCTTTATCGCCCCTGAGCCGTTTTGCCCGCCAGTAAACACACTTCAAGGAGATGCGGATGAAACAGTTTTTGATTGCTCCCTCAATTCTGTCGGCCGATTTTGCCCGCCTGGGTGAAGACACTGCCAAAGCACTTGCGGCTGGGGCGGATGTCGTCCATTTCGACGTTATGGATAATCACTACGTTCCCAATCTGACTATCGGCCCGATGGTACTCAAGGCGCTGCGTAATTACGGCATCACCGCACCGATTGACGTGCACCTGATGGTGAAACCTGTCGACCGTATCGTGCCTGATTTTGCCGCGGCGGGGGCGAGTATCATTACCTTCCATCCGGAAGCCTCTGAACATGTGGATCGCACGCTGCAGCTGATCAAAGAGAACGGCTGTAAAGCCGGTCTGGTCTTTAACCCGGCAACGCCGCTGAGCTATCTCGACTACGTGATGGATAAGCTGGACGTGATTTTGCTGATGTCCGTTAACCCGGGCTTTGGCGGTCAGTCGTTTATCCCTCAGACCCTCGATAAACTGCGTGAAGTGCGCCGCCGTATTGATGAGTCTGGCTACGATATCCGTCTGGAAGTGGACGGTGGTGTGAAGGTGAATAACATTGGTGAGATTGCGGCTGCGGGCGCAGATATGTTCGTTGCAGGCTCAGCCATCTTCGACCAACCGGATTACAAAAAAGTCATTGATGAAATGCGCCGTGAACTGGCAAAGGTAAGTCATGGATAAATTGCAGGCAACCCGGGGTGTAGCATTTGACCTCGACGGCACGCTGGTTGACAGCGCGCCAGGCTTAAGCAGCGCCGTCGACCAGGCGCTGTATGCTCTCGAATTACCCGTTGCGG
This sequence comes from Enterobacter sp. RHBSTW-00901, assembly GCF_014103115.1. Lineage (NCBI taxonomy): Bacteria > Pseudomonadati > Pseudomonadota > Gammaproteobacteria > Enterobacterales > Enterobacteriaceae > Enterobacter > Enterobacter sp. RHBSTW-00901. Next base: position 2,419,438 of record NZ_JABXPB010000001.1, on the reverse strand, counting down.
GCGAAGATCGCGTCGTGACGTGGATTGGTAACGGTGCCGATGTGTTGATGGAGCGCGCGTTGACCTGGGCCCGCCAGGAGCGTGCGTCGCAACGTTCTGCACAGGGAAAACCGAGCGTCGATCACGCCGACATTCCGCAGGAAGAACAGCAGCGTGTTCTGCGTAAACTGTTCGATCGTTTCTATGAAGAAACCGTGGAAGAGGGTAGTTTCCTGTTCCCGGATGTTGCCGAAACGCTGAGTGCGCTTCACGCCAAAGGTATCCCGCTGGGGCTGGTGACTAACAAACCGACGCCGTTTGTTGCGCCACTGCTTGAAGCACTGGATATCGCGAAGTATTTCTCCGTGATTGTGGGCGGCGATGACGTGAAGAACAAAAAGCCGCATCCGGAACCGCTTCTGCTGGTGGCAGGAAAATTATCCTTAGCCCCTGCGGAGCTGCTCTTTGTTGGCGATTCACGCAATGATATTCTGGCTGCCAGAGCAGCGGGTTGTCCTTCCGTTGGATTAACCTATGGCTACAACTACGGTGAAGCCATTACGCTGAGTGAACCGGACGTAGTGTTCGACCACTTCAAAGATTTGTTGCCCGCACTCGGGCTTTCGCACAGTGAACATCAGGAATTGAAAAATGACTAAGCCCATCGTTTTTAGTGGCGCACAGCCGTCAGGTGAATTGACCATTGGTAACTACATGGGTGCGTTGCGTCAGTGGGTAAGCATGCAGGATGACTACCATTGCATTTACTGCATCGTGGATCTCCATGCGATCACTGCGCGTCAGGATCCTGAGAAACTGCGTAAAGCCACGCTGGATACGCTGGCGCTGTATCTGGCCTGCGGTATCGATCCGGAAAAAAGCACGATCTTTGTTCAGTCTCACGTACCGGAGCATGCCCAGTTAGGCTGGGCGCTGAACTGCTACACCTATTTCGGTGAGCTGAGCCGCATGACCCAGTTCAAGGATAAATCCGCGCGTTACTCTGAAAACATCAACGCCGGTCTGTTCGACTACCCGGTACTGATGGCGGCAGATATTCTGCTGTACCAGACCAACCAGGTTCCGGTGGGTGAAGACCAGAAGCAGCATCTGGAACTGAGCCGCGATATTGCTCAGCGCTTCAACGCCATTTACGGTGATGTGTTCAAAGTACCAGAGCCGTTTATTCCGAAGTCCGGTGCGCGCGTGATGTCACTGCTGGAGCCGACTAAGAAGATGTCCAAGTCTGACGATAACCGCAACAACGTTATCGGTCTGCTGGAAGACCCGAAATCAGTGGTCAAAAAGCTTAAGCGTGCGGTAACCGATTCTGATGAGCCGCCAGTCGTGCGTTACGACGTGCAGAACAAAGCGGGTGTTTCTAACCTGCTGGACATTCTCTCCGGGGTCACTGGGCAGAGCATTCCTGAGCTGGAACAGCATTTTGAAGGCAAGATGTATGGCCACCTGAAAGGTGAAGTAGCAGATGCCGTTTCCGGTATGCTGACTGAGCTGCAGGCGCGTTACAATCTTTACCGCAACGACGAAGCATTCCTGCAGAAGGTGATGAAAGAGGGCGCGGAAAAAGCCAGCGCACGCGCATCTGAAACCCTGAAAGCCGTGTACGAAGCGATTGGGTTTGTCGCAAAACCATAATGCTCTTTTTCCTCTCCCGCTGGGAGAGGGCAAGGGCATCAGGCCGCACAACCCCTGCACTTCACCAAACAAAAAAACCGGGTAATCCCGGTTTTTTTACGCCTGAAAAACGCTTACTGCTGTGCCGCTGGCCCGCAACCACCAATGATCTTCGAAATGGAGATCGCCGGATGTAGCAGATAATCATAGCTGCAGTTATTTTTGGTGTTTTCAACGTGACCGGTGCAGGCGGTAAGGGTCGATAACAAGCCCACCAGAACGGCAGCTTTTGCCAGTTTGAACATACACATTCCTTGTCTTAAACAACGTTATTTGGATGCAATTCGAGGGAATAAATGGAAAAGTTCCATTTTGCGAGCGGTATGTTAACGGTGCAGGTAAGAGGGGGGTAGTCCGTTTAAAGACTACCCCGGGAAGGGAAAATATGAGTTAGTGGTTAGAGAACCAGTTCAGTTTTTCGCGCAGTTCGACGACACGGCCCACAACAATCAGCGCCGGGCTTTCAACTTGTTGTGCCAGGTCACTTAACTGCGTCAGCGCTCCCTTCACCACACGCTGCTTAATGGATGTGCCGTTTTCCACCAGTGCGACGGGCATATCTTCATCCATGCCATGTTCCAGTAGTTTCGCCTGAATCGTAGCGGCCTGGTTCAGTCCCATGTAGAACACCAGTGTCTGTTTTTCAGCGGCCAGGTTGTGCCAGTCCAGCTCGCTGCCGGTTTTCAGGTGGCCCGTCACCAGACGTACGCTCTGGGCGTAGTCACGGTGGGTCAATGGAATGCCGGAATAGGCCGAACAGCCGGACGCCGCCGTAATACCGGGTACCACGGAGAACGGAATGCCCGCGTTGCACAGGGTTTCCAGCTCTTCACCGCCACGCCCAAAGATAAACGGATCGCCACCTTTCAGGCGTACCACGCGTTTTCCTTTTTGCGCTTCCCGCAGCAGGATCTGGTTAATTTCTTCCTGTGGTACACAGTGATAGCCTGCGCGTTTGCCCACAAATACGCGGTCGGCATCCCGGCGCACCAGGTTCATAATGTCATCGGAGACCAGGCGGTCGTAGACCACGATATCCGCCTGTTGGATCTGCTGTAGCCCTTTCAGCGTCAGCAAGCCAGCATCGCCAGGCCCCGCGCCCACCAGTACCACTTCTCCGCGATGATCCAGTGGTTCGGTGAGAAGTTGTTCTGTCGTCTCTTCAACGGCTTTCTGATCCTGATTTGCCAGCGACTGCGCCAGCCTGTCGTTCACAAAGAATTTTTCCCAGAAACGGCGACGCTCGCCGACGGTGGAGAACGTTTTCTTCACGCGGGAACGCAGCTGGCCGGCATAGTGCGCCACCTGGCCGAGATGCTGGGGCAGAACCGCTTCCAGCTTTTCACGCAGCAGGCGAGCCAGCACCGGAGACGTTCCGCCGGACGATACCGCCACCATCAGCGGAGAACGGTCGATAATCGACGGCATAATAAAGCTGGCTTCTTTGGGGGCGTCCACTACGTTACAGAAGATACGGCGGGATTCGCAGGCGTTGCTGACGCGCTGGTTCACTTCATCGTCGTCTGTGGCAGCGATGGTCAGCCAGCAGGTATCGAGCAGGGACTCGTCGAACTCTCCCTGCGCCAGGGTCAGCATTCCAGCTTTCGCCCAGGCGTCAAACTGCGGAGCGAAGGAGAGTGCGTTTACGGTAAGCCGGGCACCTGCCTCTAACAGCAGACGTGCTTTACGTTCAGCCACATCGCCGCCGCCCACAAGCAGGCAGTCGCGATGGCGTAATTGACAGAAAATAGGCAGGTGATCCACGACATTACCTCTTAAGAATGGGCTTTCGCCTGAGCCGTTGCGATGTTTGCCGGAGTCGGACGCTCCGCTTTAGGGGTAGCATACCAGTAACCTAACCCCATAAACACTGCACCTGAAAGAGTATTGCCCAGTGTTACCCACAACAGGTTATGGCCGATACCCGAAAGGGTGAAGGCATCGCTGTGATGGCCGAACCAGGAAAGGGCAAACAACGTCATGTTGGCAACGGAGTGCTCGTAGCCGGAAGCGATAAACGCCAGCAGACACCACCAGATAGCGATGAACTTCGCCGCACCTTCGGTACGGATTGCCATCCAGATAGCAAGGCAGACCAGCCAGTTACACAGCGCGCCCTTAAAGAACAGCACCATCGCAGGCTGTGTGGTTTTTGCCAGCGCGACGGTGTGTACGATGCTGTTATCAACCGGCAGTAAACTCCCACCTCCCCAGCTGTACAGCAGTGCTACAAATATGGAACCCAGCAGGTTACCCACCCAGGTCTGAGGCAGAATTGCCCACATCTGTCCGTGGCTGATAGTGCCCGCTTTCACGCCCAGCGTCAGGAACATCGTGTGGCCGGTGAAAAGCTCAGAACCGGCGATGATCACCAGGGTTAAAGCAATACCAAAGGTTGCGCCCATGACCAGTGGACGCACGGAAGGGTCGAGCAGATTACCGAGAGTGAAAATTAAAATAATCCCCAGACCCACATAGGCACCCGCCATTGCGGAGCTGACCCAGAAGCCGAGTGGATTATTTTGGCTGAGCCGTGCAATGCGCGCAGCGTTAGCCGCACACTTATTAATAGTGTCTGTAAACATGGTTTGATTATCCTGAAAAATAAAAGAAATAGTTTAAAAAAGGGAGGCATTGCGCCTCCCTCAAAATCGTTAACTGCGTAACTGTACTTTGCCATCCTTCACCCGGATGTCGTAATGCTTCACCGAGTGGCTCTCATCTTCCATGCAGTGCCCGTCGCTTAAGCGGAAGCGCTGCTTTTTCAATGGGCTGGCGACCCATAACTCGCCCTGATGCTCTGCAATCAACCCACGGGAGAGCACGCTGGCGTCGAAGAACGGGTCGATATTGCTGATGGCAAAAACCTGTTCATCGTGGCGAGGGCGGAAAATCGCGACCTGCTCTTTACCCAGCAGCGCACAGACGCCGGTTGCTGGCAGGATGTCGTTAATGTTGCAAATGTTTACCCACTGGCTCATGCGTTTTCCTCCACCAGCGTGACCGGAATGCGTTCATAAGGCGTCGCCGGGCGATGCTGTGCGCGCTCAGGCACAACCTGCACGTTCGGGTCGCGCTGGGTGCTGTTGATAAAGTGTTTGAAGCGAGTCTGCGCCGCCGGGGTGTTGACGGTTTCAGTCCACTCGCAAATCACCGCCTCGCGCAGTCGGGCCATCCCGGATTCCAGCTGTTCATTCAGGCCCAGTTTGTCGTCGATGATGACCGATTTCAGGTAGTCGATGCCGCCATCCAGGTTATCCAGCCAGGAGGCGGTACGGGTCAGCTTGTCGGCGGTACGGATGTAGAACATCATGAAGCGGTCGAGATACTGGATCAGCGTATCGTGGTCGAGGTCTGCCGCCAGCAGGTCTGCATGGCGTGGTTTCATCCCACCGTTGCCGCACACGTACAGGTTCCAGCCTTTCTCGGTGGCGATAATACCCACGTCTTTACCCTGTGCTTCCGCACATTCACGGGTACATCCGGAGACACCGAACTTCATTTTGTGCGGCGTACGGATGCCTTTGTAGCGGTTTTCCAGCTCAACGCCGAAGCCTACGCTGTCGCCCACGCCGTAGCGGCACCAGGTGCTGCCCACGCAGGTTTTTGCCATACGCAGCGCTTTGGCATACGCGTGGCCGGTTTCGAAGCCTGCTTCAATCAGCTGCCGCCAGATTTCTGGCAGGTCATCTTTCTGGGCACCAAACAGACCGATACGCTGGGAACCGGTGATTTTGGTGTACAGATTAAATTCACGTGCAATACGGCCTACGGTCACCAGCCCTTCCGGAGTGATTTCGCCACCGGCAGAACGTGGGATCACGGAGTAGGTACCGTCTTTCTGGATGTTTGCCAGGAAGTTGTCGTTGGTGTCCTGCAGAGGTGTGTGTTCTGGTTTGAGCACATACTCGTTCCAACAGGAGGCCAGCAGGGAACCAACCGTTGGTTTACACACTTCACAGCCGTAACCCTGGCCGTGTTTTGCCAGCAGTTCGTCGAAGGTTTTGATACCTTCCACGCGGATCAGATGGTACAGCTCCTGGCGAGAGTAAGAGAAGTGCTCGCACAGGTTGTTGTTTACTTCGATGCCCTGTTTCGCCAGCTCGGCGTTCAGTACCTGAGTGACCAGTGGGATACAGCCGCCGCAGCCGGTACCGGCTTTGGTTTCCGCTTTCAGGGCCGCAACGGTGTGGCAGCCTTTGTTGATGGCAGAAATCAACATGCCTTTGGTGACATCGAAGCAGGAGCAAATCTGCGCGCTGTCTGGCAGTTTATCTACGCCGATAGACGGCTTACCGCTGGAGGCGTGAGCCGGGAGGATCAGCGCGTCCGGGTTTTCCGGCAGTTCAATGGCGTTCAGCACCAGCTGTAGCAGGTTACCGAAGTCGCTGGTATCCCCGACCAGTACCGCACCGAGCAGGGTTTTGTTGTCCTGGCTTACGATCAGACGCTTATAGACTTCTTTGCTCTCATCGAGATAAACATAGCTGCGGGAGTTCGGAGTGCGACCATGCGCATCGCCAATACCGCCTACGTCCACGCCCAGCAGCTTCAGCTTGGCGCTCATGTCTGCGCCGGTGAAGGCGTTTTCGCTGCCGAGGATATGGTCAACGGCGACCTGCGCCATCTTGTACCCCGGAGCCACCAGACCGTATACGCGGTTATTCCAGCTGGCACATTCGCCGATTGCGTAGATATCCGGGTCGGAGGTCTGGCAGGAATCATTAATCATGATCCCGCCGCGCTGCGCCACGGCCAGACCGCACTGGGTGGCCATTTTGTCGCGCGGGCGAATACCCGTAGAGAAGACAATAAAGTCCACTTCCAGCTCGCTGCCGTCGGCAAAGCGCATCGTTTTACGCGCTTCAGTACCTTCCTGAACGATCTCTTTGGTGTTCTTGCTGGTGTGAACTTTCACACCCATACTTTCGATTTTACGCTTAAGCTGATCACCACCCATGTGGTCCAGCTGTTCAGCCATCAGCATCGGGGCAAATTCGATGACGTGGGTTTCAACGCCGAGGTTTTTCAGCGCGCCAGCCGCTTCCAGACCCAGCAGTCCGCCACCGACGACGGCACCGCGTTTACTGCGGCGGGCACAGTTTTCGATTGCCTTCAGGTCTTCAATGGTACGGTAAACGAAGCAATCCTGGGTTTCCGAGCCTTTAATTGGCGGGATCCACGGATATGAGCCAGTCGCCATGATCAGTTTGTCGTAGAAAACCGTGCGTCCGGCGCTGGAGTGGATCACTTTTTCCTGACGGTTGATGGTGATAGCGCGTTCGCCTACCAGCACTTTTACGCCATGCTTCTCGTAAAACCCTTCACGTACCAAAGAAAGCTCTTCAGCGGTATGGTGGGCGAAGTAGGAAGATAAGTGCACACGGTCGTACGCTTTACGGGGTTCTTCACAAAATACGGTAATATCGAACCGGGCTGCGTCAGCTTTATCGAGAAGATCCTCAATAAAGCGGTGGCCGACCATACCGTTACCGATGATAGCGAGTCTGACTTTGCTCATTTTTGCCTCGATTTCTTTTCTATTACTGCCTACCTTAACGATTCAGCAGAGGCGCTTATTGATGCAAATCAAATACGCCTTCACCTACTACTTAGGTGGTAGATGGCTGATTTGTCAGGATTTTTATAAGTTATAGAAATCACAGGCTTTTCGTTGTCGTCGATTTTGTGTACCAATCAGGGTGCTAATTTTTAAAAATGGGTACTCCTAAATTTCAGCCGCATTTTTCGGGGGAAAGGTATGTCTACAACACCGCTTTGGCTGGTTCAGAATGTTCGTTTACCGGGTCGTGATGGGCTGTGGCAACTTGCCATTGAGAACGGTCGTTTTGGTGATATCACGCCAATGGACGATACCCGCGCCGAAAGTTACGAGATCTTAAATGCCCGTGGAGGGCTCGCGATCCCGCCGTTTATTGAGCCGCATATTCACCTCGATACCACCCAGACGGCGGGTGAGCCGAACTGGAATCAGTCCGGCACGCTCTTTGAAGGCATTGAGCGCTGGGCCGAGCGCAAGGCGCTGCTCAGCCACGAAGATGTGAAGGCGCGTGCCTGGAAGACGCTGAAGTGGCAAATTGCTAACGGTATCCAGTTCGTCCGTACTCACGTGGATGTTTCTGACCCGACGCTCACCGCGCTGAAGGCGATGCTGGAGGTGAAGCAGGAGGCCGCGCCGTGGGTCACGCTGCAAATCGTGGCGTTTCCGCAGGAAGGTATCCTCTCCTACCCGAACGGCGCGGCGTTGCTGGAAGAGGCGTTAAAGCTGGGGGCGGATGTGGTGGGAGCAATCCCGCATTTTGAGTTCACCCGTGAGTATGGCGTGCAGTCGCTGCACATCGCCTTTGCGCTGGCAAAGAAATATGACCGTCCGCTGGATATTCACTGCGATGAAATCGACGATGAACAGTCCCGATTCGTGGAGACGGTGGCGACGCTGGCGTATGAGGCGGGTATCGGCCCGCGTGTGACCGCCAGCCACACTACCGCCATGCACTCCTATAACGGCGCTTACACTTCGCGGCTGTTTCGTCTGCTGAAAATGTCGGGTATTAACTTTGTGGCGAACCCGCTGGTGAACATTCACCTTCAGGGTCGCTTTGACGACTATCCGAAACGCCGGGGCATTACCCGCGTGAAAGAGCTTCAGGAGGCGGGGATTAACGTCTGCTTCGGTCATGATGATGTCTTTGATCCGTGGTACCCGCTTGGCACCGGCAATATGCTGCAGGTGCTGCATATGGGGTTACACGTGTGTCAGATGATGGGCTATCCGCAAATCGACAGCGGCCTGAATCTGATTACCCATAACAGTGCCCGAACCTTTGGTCTGAGCGATTACGGTATCGGGACGGGGAACCCGGCAAACCTGGTTATTCTGCCTGCGGAGAGTGGGTTTGAAGCGGTGCGTTGTCAGGTTCCGGTACGCTGGTCGATTCGTCAGGGGCGCATTATCGCCACCACGCAGCTGGCGCAGACCTGGATCCAGATGGATAGCGGGGGAGAAGAGGTGAGCTTTGCCAGAAACAGCCCCTCTGCTGAGAGCAAAGGGGCGTCGGAGGATTAGTGAGAAGCCGCTGCCGCGCCGTGCTGGCGGTGGCGGGTCACAAAACCGAGAACGAAGCACATAATGAACACCACAGCGTAAAGGCCGTTAGCCGTGTGCAGTGCAGCCAGCGGGCCGCTGTGGGCCACAATCGGGCCGGTGACCACGAAGGTCAGCATGGTGCCGATGGTGCCACAGATCAGCACGAAGTTAACCAGTTTTGGCGAGGCCACTTTGGTTTGCAAAGAGCCCAGGGTGATGATCGAGGTGTAAATCGCGCTGGAGAAGAAGCCCAGGGTCAGAATGAACCACGGCATGTGTTCCGGGGAACCGTTGATGAACAGATACATCAGTACGGTTGCCATCCCTGCCAGCACGGTCAGAATGCGCTGCAGGTCGAAGAAGCGCAGGATGAAGCTAAACGCCCACATGCCGAACATGTAAGACATCCAGAAATCGCTTACCAGTTTGCCTGCGTCATTCAGGCTCATGCCCAGACCTTTGGCGTATTCCGGTACCCAGGAGATAAAGCCCAACTGGCCCAGGATGTAGCACAGGGCGGCGATGGAGAGGAACAAGACGCCGATGCCCCACTTTTCTTTCGCGACAGGTTCAGCCGTGGTCTGTGCTTTTTTGCCCAGAACCGGGAATTCGCAACCGAAGGTCAGAATAAAGATCGCCACGTAGACCAGGCCGATGCAGGCATACACCCAGTACCATTCAATGCTGCGCGCCAGCAGAACGGCAGCGACCATCGGGAAGATCATCCCGGCCATGCTGAAGAAGGAGTCGGTAAACAGCAGACGCGCGCCGCGCTGACGGCCTTCATACATGTGGGTGATGAGGAACGTCCCGATAGACATCGTGATCCCACTCACCAGGCCAAGTACGAACATGGCGGCAGAGAACAGGGCGATGCTGTGGCTTAACATCAGGCCTGCCACGGCGGCGAGCATGAGCACAAAACCAAAACGCAGCTGCGTTTTCAGTGGCACGATTTCCATCAGCCAGGCGTTCAGGAAGATGGAGATCAGGATCCCCGCGTTGAGGAAGGTGAAGGTGTTACTCATGCTGGAAACGGGCAGCTGGAAGTAGTCTGCGATATTTCCCATCACCATCCCGGTGACGATCACCAACGCGCCAGTCAGGGCGTAGGAGAAGAAGCTGATCCATGTGAGCTTGATGCGATTGCTGTTAGTCATGTCTGGCCTGTTCAAAGTAAAATAAAACGCATCGACTGCGTTTGAGCGGGCAGATTTTAGTCGCGAAAGTGATCTATTTAAATCTTTTCCAGAAAATTAGATCTTCGTTACAATATTTTATGTGATGCGAATCACATCTTTTACTGGTGTGTTCAATCGTTTGCGTGGTTACAACTGTTTCAATTTCGTAAAATTAGGTAAAAGGCTGGCCTCGGTTCATACTGCTCTTTAGAATCAGACCATTCGCTTTCTATACTGCGCTTTGTTAAGGAATTCTCATGCTCAAATCAACACTGGCGGCTGTCGCAGCTGTGTTTGCTCTTTCTGCCGTTTCCCCTGCTGCGCTGGCAGCAAAAGGAGACCCTCACGTCCTGCTGACGACCTCTGCCGGGAATATTGAGCTGGAACTGAATAGCCAGAAAGCTCCTGTTTCTGTGAAAAACTTCCTCGACTACGTGAACAGTGGTTTCTACAACAACACCACGTTCCACCGTGTGATCCCAGGCTTTATGGTGCAGGGCGGTGGCTTTAACGAGCAAATGCAGCAAAAACAGCCGAATCCACCCATTAAGAACGAAGCGGACAACGGCCTGCTGAACAAACGTGGCACCATCTCTATGGCGCGTACTGCAGATAAAGACAGCGCCACCAGCCAGTTCTTCCTGAACGTTGCAGACAACGCCTTCCTCGACCACGGTCAGCGTGACTTCGGTTATGCGGTCTTCGGTAAAATTGTGAAAGGAATGGATGTCGCCGATAAGATCTCTCAGGTACCTACCCACGACGTTGGCCCATACCAGAACGTGCCGTCAAAACCGGTGGTTATCCTCTCAGCCAAAGTTCTGCCATAACTGTCTTTGACACGGGCACGCTTCGCCCGTGTTATTTAGCCCTCCCTGCGAAAGCGCGTTTTGCTGCTTATACTTGTGGCAAACGGACACATTCAGGGAGGCGTTAAGTGAAAAAACTCACCGACAAGCAAAAATCCCGTCTCTGGGAACAGCAACGTACTGTGAATTTTCAGGCCAGCTGCCGCCTTGAAGAGGGTAATGGTCCTTCTGCCTCTCTCATCGGGACGCTGCCGCTTGGGCCACATGCGCCCGGGTTGCCCCATCTGTGCGCCATTCACTACCATCTCTATCACGGACTCGTGGAGAATGCAGGCAAGTACCGTCGCGTCGATATTTCTAAGGGCGATATCCTGTTTTGCCACTTTGACTACATCGAGAAAGCCGGTAACGAATTGATGGAAAAACTGGAAAATGAAGGTTATCTGGTGGGATGTGGAAAAGAGGCGTTTATTGCCAGGATCAGCCACTACTATTGTGAAATTAACATGCTGCATCCTTTTATGAGCGGTAATGGTATTACACAGCGCATTTTCTTTGAACAACTGGCTATCCACGCCAGTTACTTGCTGGACTGGCGCGATATCGATCCGGCCCACTGGAAGCGTGCCAATCAGAACGGAGCAATGGGGGATTTGACGGCCCTGAGCGCGATCTTTCGCAAAGTGGTGAGCGAAGCGCGGGAAACTGAGTAGAATAGAGCGGCCTTTTTGTTCTGGAGCCGCCATGATCCTGCTGATTGATAACTACGATTCCTTCACCTGGAACCTTTACCAGTATTTCTGCGAACTGGGTGCAGAGGTCGTTGTTCGCCGTAATGACGACATCAGCCTGGCAGAGATTGAAACGCTGGCCCCGCAGAAAATTGTCATCTCGCCAGGGCCGTGTACCCCGTCGGAGTCCGGTATCTCTCTGGACGTTATCCGCCACTATGCGGGTAAGCTACCGATCCTGGGCGTCTGCCTGGGTCATCAGGCCATTGCTCAGGTCTTTGGTGCGATCATCGTTCGCGCGGCCACAGTGATGCACGGCAAAACGGCACCGGTTACCCACACGGGTACTGGCGTGTTCACGGGATTAAATAATCCGTTAACCGTCACCCGCTACCATTCTCTGGTCATTGATCCGCCAACCCTGCCCGCCTGTTTTGACGTGACTGCCTGGAGTGAAACACAGGAGATCATGGGGATTCGCCACCGTGAATGGGATCTTGAAGGGGTGCAGTTCCACCCGGAGAGTATTCTGAGTGAACAGGGCCACCAGCTGCTGGCGAATTTCCTTAATTGCTGAATATCTATTGCCTTGTTGTGATTTTTTATGCATATTTTGTGATTATATTTTCACAATCAATGTGACATAAAATGGATGGTCATGACATGGCAACTGAACAACCAGCAATCACCCGCGCAACATTTGATGAAGTCATTCTGCCAATTTATGCACCGGCTGAGTTTATCCCGGTGAAAGGAAAAGGCAGTCGCGTCTGGGATCAGCAGGGTAAAGAGTACGTAGATTTCGCCGGTGGGATTGCGGTGACGGCGCTGGGTCATTGTCATCCTGCGCTGGTGGAGGCGCTGAAAACTCAGGGAGAAACCCTGTGGCACACCAGCAACGTCTTTACCAACGAACCAGCTTTGCGCCTGGGGCGTAAGATAATCGATGCGACGTTTGCTGAGCGTGTGCTGTTTATGAACTCTGGCACTGAAGCCAACGAAACCGCATTCAAACTGGCACGTTACTACGCCTCAACGCGTCACAGCCCGTACAAAACCAAAATCATTGCCTTCCATAACGCATTCCACGGACGCTCACTGTTTACCGTTTCCGTTGGCGGCCAGCCGAAGTACTCCGACGGCTTTGGTCCCAAACCGGCCGACATTATCCACGTGCCGTTTAACGATCTGCACGCGGTGAAAGCGGTCATGGACGATCACACCTGCGCGGTGGTTGTGGAGCCAATTCAGGGTGAAGGTGGCGTCACGGCTGCAACCCCGGAATTTCTGAAGGGGCTGCGCGAGCTGTGCGATGCGCATCAGGCGTTGCTGGTGTTTGACGAAGTACAGAGCGGGATGGGCCGTACCGGCGATTTGTTCGCCTACATGCATTACGGCGTAACCCCCGATATTCTGACCAGCGCTAAAGCGCTCGGCGGTGGCTTCCCGGTCAGTGCGGTGCTCACCACCCAGGATATCGCCTCTGCGTTCCACGTGGGGTCCCACGGTTCGACCTACGGCGGAAACCCGCTGGCCTGCGCTGTTGCGGGTGCCGCGTTCGATATCATCAACACACCTGAAGTGCTTGATGGCGTAAGTGCGAAGCGCGAGCTGTTTGTGAAGCATCTGCAACAGATTGACGACCAGTATGACGTGTTCAGCGAGATCCGCGGTATGGGGTTGTTGATTGGTGCCGAGCTGAAGCCGCAATACAAAGGCCGTGCGCGCGATTTCCTGCATGCCGCAGCCCACGAAGGGGTGATGGTGCTTAATGCCGGGCCTGACGTGATGCGCTTTGCGCCGTCGCTGGTGGTGGCAGAGAAAGATATTGAAGAGGGGTTAAACCGCTTTGCCGCAGCGGTCGGGAAGATAGTCCGGGGATAACCTCATTGCCCGACGCAATCAATATGGCGTCCGCTTTAACACACGCGTTAGCCATATGCCGTGATGCGGACGCTGACGCCATGCCACCGACGAAATGGTGTGCATGGTGTTCAAATGCCCCAGAATGCGCTGCAAATGCTGCTCCAGGGTGCTCATCGGTCCGTGGGTCAGCGTTTCCGGCGCTTCCAGAATGTTTGCATCTCCCGTTTCTCCCGGCGCGTCATACTCCAGACGCTGCTGACAGCGCTGCAGGGCAATTTCACACGACTGCAAATAGCGTTGTGCCAGATCCGGCGTCAGCATCGTATGCTCGCGTGCGAGCGTGGTCATGGCGTTGATATGCTCGACGATAAACTGGCTGTGGGTCACCCACAGCTTCATGTCTGCCAGATAATTCGAGTTAAAGCCCGGTTCCAGCATGGCCTGGTTAAGGGAGTTAAACAGGGCATTATGTGCCTGATTAACCCTCATTCGCTGGTACGCCAGCGGGGAGGGTTGCGGGTCGTCGCTCAGTATTAAGCGGATCGCCTGCTGGTCTGCTTCCAGTGCATCATGGGCGTTCTGCCTGAGTAACCCGCTTTGCCATTGCGGCCACAGCCAGACCATGCCGCCAAAAGCAATCAGACAGCCAATCAGCGTATCCACCAGCCTGGCAATAATAAACTGTTCGCCGTTCAGCGTGAGTAGCTGCAGGGTATACACCGCAGTTACGGTAAAGCCCACCATCGCCCAGCCGTAGTTCTTGCGGATGATCAGATAGCTCACCAGCGTTATCGCCAGCATGCCCACCAGCGTATACCCTTCCGGGACGTGAAAGTGTAGCGTCACGCCTGCAATAATCAGCCCCGCCATTGTACCGCCCGCCCGGTGCAGAATACGCACCCGCGTTGCGCCATAACCGTTCTGCGTGACAAACAGTATGGTCATTAAGATCCAGTACGGTTTCGGCAGATGCAGCGCCACACCCATCAGGCTGGCGATGCTGAGCATGACGCTGATCCGCGCGGCGTTGCGCAGGGCGGCGGATTTCAGGGATAAATAGCTTCTGAGGGCAGGCAGTAGCGGCAGACGCTTTTGTTTATCGGCCATCAGGTCGCGTGGATAGAGTGGCCGCTGGGTGCGTAGCACGCGCGCGATGCGGCTGAAATGCCATGCGGCAAACTGCCCGACCGGGTTATCCGCATGCTGACGGGCAATTTTTTCCAGCGCACCGAGCTGTTTGTCCATGTTGAAGCGCGTCGGGTAGCGGTGATACAGAATATCGTCCGCCAGCACGCGAAGGCGCGCGGCAACGGTTTGCGCGTTCCAGCGGATCACCGCTTCTGCGTGGCTGCGCTCGACCAGCTTCTGCACCTCCTGCGGCTGATGCAGGCTTACCGAGATATGCTCCTGCAGATCCAGCCCCACCTGGAATACGCGCAGCAGCCGTTTGTACTCATGATTTTTATTGGCGGCGAGCATATGTAGCTGTTGGTAACACTGGCTGATGAGATCCACCACTTTCTGCTGGCGTGCCAGCAGCGGCGGCAGTGATTTTTCCGGATCGGTGTGCTGGGTGAGCAGGGTGTACTTTGCTTCACAGTAATCCGCCAGCAGGATATAGAGCAGGCTCAGGGATTCGCGCAGCGGCTGTTCCCGCCACATCCAGAACCAGAACCAGTTAAACAACCCGTACCATAGCGTGCCGAGAGCGTAGATCAGCAGCGGCTCCCACACCGGCATATTACCCGCGAGGCTAAGGGTAAAGATGGCCGCAATCAGCGAGGCAGGCAGCAGGCGGGCATGCAGTGAGCTGATTTCAGCCGTTACTCCCAGCGTCATCGCCAGCACGGTTAAAATCAGCGGCAGCGGGATATCGCGGGTCAGCAGGAGTTGCACGGCGAGGCTACAGCCAGCAAACAGGCAGCCACCAATAATCAGACGTTTGAAAAATCGCTTATGGGGCGTGTCCAGACCGGCGATGTTGCAGCAGGCGGGAACGAGAGAAAACAGCAGACCCTGTTGAAGGTGTCCGAGGATCAAACCCACGGCCACAGGAAGGCACAACACCAGCGTTTGTCGCAGTGCATAGTTAACTTCCGGGTGGTAGATCAGCCTGCGCCACATGGGGGAATAGAGACAAAAACGGCGTGACACCTTGCGATGACACGCCGTTTGGCCGGAATTAACGGGTTCCGTAAACCACGATGGTTTTACCGTGCGCGGAGATCAGATTCTGGTCTTCCAGCATTTTCAGGATACGACCCACTGTTTCACGAGAGCAACCGACGATCTGACCAATTTCCTGACGGGTGATTTTAATTTGCATACCGTCCGGGTGGGTCATGGCATCTGGTTGTTTCGCCAGGTTCAGCAGCGTCTGCGCGATACGACCGGTCACGTCGAGGAAGGCAAGGTTGCCCACTTTCTCAGACGTAACCTGCAGACGGCGAGCCATCTGGGAAGAAAGACGCATCAGGATGTCCGGGTTAACCTGGATCAACTGACGGAATTTCTTGTAGGAAATTTCAGCCACTTCACATGCTGTTTTTGCACGAACCCAGGCACTACGTTCCTGGCCTTCTTCAAACAGGCCCAGTTCGCCGATGAAATCGCCCTGGTTCAGATAAGAAAGGATCATCTCTTTCCCTTCTTCATCTTTGATCAGCACTGCCACCGAGCCTTTGACGATGTAATACAACGTTTCCGCTTTTTCACCCTGGTGAATCAGCGTGCTCTTCGATGGGTACTTATGAATGTGGCAATGAGACAAGAACCATTCGAGAGTCGGGTCTGTTTGCGGTTTGCCAAGCACCATGCGCTGTTATCCTCTGTTATAAGCTGTCTCCAGAGTCATAAATCGCATCCTGACTCTGGGGTTGCAATCGAATTCTTACCCATACCTGGGAAGTCGGCTGTCGTAACGTTTCGCAGCCAGTAAAGTTTGATGTCCTCTGCATACATGTGTAACGTCAATGTATTACTGTAGCATCCTGAGTGTTTTAGCATAGCTTTCGCCGCGTGTCTCCTGGTGTCTCGCTTCAGCATGACGCAGGTCGCCTTCCATTGCGAGAAATGTAACGCGCGCGTAATCTGTCACCAAAAATGCAACGTTGGAGTTAAGGAATATATGCAAGCGCGTGTGAAATGGGTTGAAGGTTTAACGTTCCTGGGCGAATCCGCTTCCGGGCACCAGATTTTGATGGATGGTAACTCCGGCGATAAAGCGCCAAGTCCAATGGAGATGGTGCTGATGGCCGCTGGTGGATGCAGTGCCATCGACGTGGTGTCGATTTTGCAAAAAGGCCGTCACGACGTGACCGGCTGCGAAGTCAAGCTCACGTCCGAACGTCGCGAAGAGGCACCGCGCCTGTTTACGCACATCAACCTGCATTTTGTTGTTACTGGCACAGCGCTGAAGGACGCGGCGGTATCACGCGCGGTCGATCTTTCGGCTGAAAAATACTGCTCTGTGGCGTTAATGCTGGAGAAAGCGGTAAAAATCACGCATTCGTATGAAGTGATTGAGGCGTGAAGTCGGGGGCATCGTGCGTGTAGATGCCCTCACCGTAACCCTCTCCCACGGGGCTGAGGGTTCCCCAGTAATTTTGTTCTTCTTAAGCAATTAAACTATTTCATTGAAATATAAGACTTATAGCGACTCCATGGTCCGGCTGAAAATCGCCGAAGCATTTCCGTAAGGCCGGGGCGAGGCGCAGGGATGCGCCGAGAGGGCATTGCCTGCAGGGATGCAGGCTAATGCCCGACCCGAAGCCTGAAGGAATAAGCTGAGGGTACCGCGCAGCGGCGATTTTCCTGCCGGGAGCCCGGGTTGCCAGGGCGGTGGCGGTGAACCGCCCTGGCACGTTCACCTGTATCGTCGTTACAGAGTAGCAATCAACATAAAGTGAACGGAATAACCACTACTGCTTTATGTTCCCCCTCACCCCAGCCCTCTCCCTCAAGGGAGAGGGGGTATTCTGTGACAACCTGTAATTTGTGGGGATCCCTCAACCCACGGGGAGAGGGGACATGATTACGCGATCTGCTTCCCTTCCATCAGCCGCTGCACCAGTGGTGTCATGATTAACTCCATCGCCAGCCCCATTTTTCCACCGGGTACCACCAATGTATTCATGTGCGAAATAAACGAGCCTTGCAGCATCGCCAGCAGCCACGGGTAATCAATGCCTTCGAGATTGCGGAAATGGATAACCACAAAGCTCTCATCCAGCGACGGAATGCTTTTGGCGGCGAACGGGTTGGAGGTATCCACCGTCGGCACACGCTGGAAGTTAATATGGGTACGGGAAAACTGTGGCGTCAGGAAGTTGATGTAATCTTCCATTGAGCGTACCACCGAATCCATCACCGCCTCACGCGAATGACCGCGCTCGCTGATGTCACGCGTCAGTTTCTGTATCCACTCCAGGTTAACGATCGGTACCACCCCGACCAACAGATCCACATGACGTGCGACGTCGTGCTGCGGCGTGACCACGCCACCGTGCAGCCCTTCGTAAAACAGCACGTCGGTAGGTTCCGGCAGCGGTTGCCAGGGGGTAAAGGTTCCCGGCACCTGGTTCCAGGGAACGGCTTCGTCGTAGGTATGCAGATATTTGCGGGATTGCCCTTTGCCGGTCTGGCCATATTCAAGAAAGGTTTGCTCCAGCAGACCGAAATCGTTGGCCTCCGGGCCGAAATAACTGATGTGTTTGCCGAGATCGCGCGCCTTGCGGATGGCCATGTCCATCTCCGGGCGCGTGTAGCGGTGAAAGCTGTCGCCTTCAACTTCTGCCGCCCGTAAATTCAGCTGAGCGAAAATTTTGCGAAAGGCGAGGCTGGTGGTGGTGGTGCCCGCACCACTCGAACCCGTTACGGCAATAACCGGATGTCTGGCAGACATAGCAACTCCCTGACTGGAAAGGTTTAAAGGTCAGCCGTGAAACGCGTTGCGGGGCATGATATTGACCGTTTCATGCAGTTCAGACCATACCAGCACCACGTCGCCGCTTTTGAGCTGGCGCTTTACATCGCTGACCTTTTGTTCAAGCGAACGTTCATGTTCACCATAATCGGTGCCTTCACGCAATACAAAGCTTTCAATCAGATTATCGAGCGTTTCGGGAGACAGATCCTGCCAGGGGATGATCATTTTGCACCGTCCAGATAAGCGGTTAACCAGTCAGGAATGCGCGCCTCCAGCCACATTTTCGGGCGACGTAACGTGCCGCCGACAAACCCCACGTGACCGCCATGTTCGGTCAACTGATAGTGAACGTTGTCAGGCAAAAATTCCTGCGCCGGTATTGAGTGATGATCCATGAACGGGTCATCTTTGGCATGAATGATGAGCGTCGGCTGAGTGATTTTGCTCAGCAACGGCATCGCGCTGCACTGGCGATAGTAGTCAATTGCGTCGGCAAAGCCATGAATTTTGGCGGTGATCAGGTCGTCGAACTCGCGAATACGGCGCACCTTTTTGAGCTGACGCAAGCTGACCGGCAAGGTATCCGGATAGGCCTTCAGTTTACGCGCTGCATTGGCTTTCAGCAGATTGAGCAGATAACGCTGATACACCCGGGAAAACCCTTTTTCCATATGGTAGCTGCACTGTTCCAGCATGAAGGGGGCAGAGACAATTACGGCTGCGTCCAGCGGGACCGTTTCACCCTCTTTTGCCAGCAGGCAGGCCAGCATATTTCCGCCCAGCGAATACCCTACGGCCGCCGTTGGCACCGTACCAAAGTTCTCTCTCAGCCAGTGTAAAAACCAGGTGCCGTCTTCCGTTTCACCCGAGTGGTAGATACGCTTCTGGCGATTTGGCTCGCCGCTGCATCCGCGAAAATGCATGACCACGCCGAGCCAGCCACGGTCTTTCGCGGCCTGGATTAATCCGTGCGCGTAAGGACTGTACAGACTGCCTTCCAGACCATGAAACACCACCAGGCGGGGTTTATGTCTGGCCTGCTCCGGTTCTTCGCTCCAGGCGAGATCCAAAAAGTCGCCGTCCGGCAAATCCAGGCGTTGCCAGTATGGGGTGAACTGCACCTTGCGGCGGATCAGGCGCGGCAGCATGGTCTGCAGGTGGCGATTCGCCACGCCGCGCATGGGCACAAACTCTGCGCTCTCTTCAACGGCGAGGTCGAAGTCTGATGGAATGATTTGGGTCATAACGATGCGATGCTAATTCTTGTCAGTTATTTACTATAATCGCTTCCAGTTGTTCCTGCGCATCCAGCCATGCCATCTCACACTCTTCGAGGCTGGACCTGGTTTTCGCCTGGGTTTGCAGGCAGTCAGTCAGCTCGGCTTTGCGGCTCTGATCGTACAGTCCGCTGTCGCCCAGCTTCTCTTCAACGGTGGCGAGCGTCGCATTGAGTTTTTCCATCTCTTTTTCGAGACGGGCGATCTCTTTACGCAGCGGCTGTGTCTGGGTGCGAAGTTCCGCTTCACGGCGCTTCTGGTCTTTACGTGCCTGTGCGCTGTTGGCGTTATCCTTCGCGGACTCTTCCGGCTGATTTTCCTGCTTTTGCACGTCCGTCAGCCACTGTTGGTAGTCTTCCAGGTCGCCGTCAAACGGTTCGACTTTACCGTCGTGGACTAAGTAGAGATCGTCGGTGGTGGAGCGGATCAGGTGGCGATCGTGCGAGACGACAACCAGTGCGCCTTCGAACTCAATCAACGCTTCGGTCAGCGCCTGACGCATGTCGAGGTCCAGATGGTTCGTTGGTTCATCGAGCAGCAGCAGGTTCGGGCGTTGCCAGACAATCAGCGCCAGTACCAGGCGGGCTTTTTCACCGCCGGAGAAGCGCTCGGTGTTTTCGGTGACCTTATCACCCTGGAAGCCAAAACCACCGAGATAGTCACGCAGTTTCTGCTCCATCTCCTGTGGGGCCAGTCGCGCCAGGTGTTGAATCGGGGATTCATCCGCGCGTAAAAATTCCAGCTGATGCTGGGCGAAGTAGCCAAGCTTGATGC
This sequence comes from Enterobacter sp. RHBSTW-00901, assembly GCF_014103115.1. Lineage (NCBI taxonomy): Bacteria > Pseudomonadati > Pseudomonadota > Gammaproteobacteria > Enterobacterales > Enterobacteriaceae > Enterobacter > Enterobacter sp. RHBSTW-00901. The sequence continues at coordinate 2,399,091 of NZ_JABXPB010000001.1, read as the reverse complement.
CTTTCGCCAGGCCGATTTCACCGCTTACCGGATTAAGCTCACCCGCCAGCAGTTTGATCAGCGTCGATTTACCGGCACCGTTACGCCCCAGCAGACCGATACGTGAACCCGGCACCAGGTTGAGCTTGATGGAGTCGAGGATGATGCGATCCCCATAGCCAGCGCTGACCTTTTCCATCTTCAGCAATGGGTTGGGCAGGCTCTCCGGCTCGCGGAAATTAAAGTGGAACGGGTTATCCACGTGCGCCGGGGCAATCATCTCCATGCGTTCCAGCATCTTGATGCGGCTCTGCGCCTGTTTGGCCTTCGATGCTTTGGCCTTGAAGCGGTCAACAAAGCTTTGCAGATGTGCCACGCGCTGCTGCTGGCTTTCATACATGGACTGCTGCTGAGCAAGGCGTGTTGCGCGCTGGCGCTCGAAGGAACTGTAGTTACCGGTGTACTCGAACATCGTTTGCTGTTCGATATGAATGATTTTGTCCACCACCGGGTCGAGGAAGTCGCGGTCGTGGGAGATCAGGATCAGCGTGCCATGATAGCTTTTCAGCCACTTCTCCAGCCAAATAACCGCATCGAGATCGAGGTGGTTAGTCGGTTCATCGAGCAGCAACAGGTCTGAACGGCAGATCAGTGCCTGCGCCAGGTTAAGGCGCATACGCCAGCCGCCCGAGAAATCGCTAACCGGGCGTTCGAGCTGCTCGTTGCTAAAGCCCAGACCGTGCAGCAGGCTGGAGGCGCGGGAGCGGATAGTCCAGGCATCGATGGCATCCAGCTTGCCGTGAACGGTGGCAATCGCGTGACCGTCGTTACGCTCGTTGGCAGCATTGAGTTCCGCTTCCAGCTTACGGTATTCACGGTCGCCGTCGATAACATAGTCGAGTGCCGGTTCACTCAGCGCAGGCGTCTCCTGGTTGACCCATGCAAGCTGCCAGTTCCCGGGGAAGGTAAAGTTACCGCCATCGGCACTTATCTCGTTTTTCAGCAGCGCCAGCAGGGTGGATTTACCGCAGCCGTTTTTGCCAACCAGGCCCACTTTCTGACCCGGGTTGATGGTGGCTGTGGCGTTGTCCAGCAGGACGCGCACGCCGCGACGAATTTGTAACGAGGAAAAAACAATCATAGAAGCGCCGTATGTTCCGACTATGTTAATTTGTCATTATGATAATGTAAGGTGTGGATCATTTTCCCCACCGGGCCGTCATGGTAGCCCAAAACGACAACGATACACAAAAACAGAAACAGAACCGGGAGGGGAGTGATGTCTCAGACAGCAAAAGTGCTGCTGCTGTATGCCCATCCGGAATCTCAGGACTCGGTGGCGAACCGGGTGCTGCTTAAGCCGGCGACTCAGCTCAGCAATGTGACGGTGCACGATCTCTACGCGCACTATCCTGATTTCTTTATCGATATTCCCCATGAACAGGAACTGCTGCGCCAGCATGACGTGATTGTGTTCCAGCATCCGCTCTATACCTACAGCTGTCCGGCATTGCTGAAAGAGTGGCTGGACCGCGTGTTAAGCCGGGGTTTCTCCAGCGGAGTGGGGGGCAACCAGCTGGCGGGAAAGTACTGGCGTAGCGTCATTACCACCGGTGAGCCAGAGAGCGCTTACCGCTATGACGGGCTGAACCGTTATCCGATGAGCGATATCCTGCGGCCATTCGAACTGACGGCGGCGATGTGCCGTATGCACTGGATGAGCCCGATTATTATCTACTGGGCGCGACGTCAGGATCCAAAGGAGCTGGCAAGTCATGCCCGGGCCTATGGCGAATGGCTGGCATCGCCGATCCCGACAGGAGGTCGCTGATGGAAGGATCGAACCTGCTGCTGGCGGGCGTGCTCTTTTTATTTGCCGCCGTGGTGGCCGTACCGCTGGCGTCGCGTATTGGCATCGGTGCGGTGCTCGGGTATTTGCTGGCGGGGATTGCGATTGGCCCCTGGGGGCTTGGGTTTATCAGTGATGTGGATGAAATTCTCCACTTCTCCGAGCTGGGCGTGGTGTTCCTGATGTTCATCATCGGCCTTGAGCTGAATCCGTCTAAATTGTGGCAGCTCCGGCGTTCCATTTTTGGTGTGGGTGCGGCACAGGTGCTGTTCAGTGCCACCATTCTGGCTGGTCTGTTGATGCTGACTGATTTCGCCTGGCAGGCGGCGGTGATTGGTGGGATAGGTCTCGCAATGTCCTCGACGGCGATGGCACTGCAGCTGATGCGTAACAAAGGGATGAACCGCAGTGAGGCGGGTCAGTTGGGTTTTTCGGTACTGCTGTTCCAGGATCTGGCGGTGATCCCGGCGCTGGCGCTGGTACCACTGCTGGCGGGTTCAGGCGGCGATCATTTCGACTGGGTGAAAGTCTCCATGAAGGTGCTGGCCTTTGCCGGGATGCTGATTGGCGGACGTTTTTTACTGCGCCCGGTGTTCCGTTTTATTGCTGCGTCCGGCGTGCGCGAGGTGTTTACCGCCGCGACGTTGCTGCTGGTGCTCGGTTCGGCGCTGTTTATGGATGCGCTGGGGCTGTCGATGGCGCTCGGTACGTTCATCGCTGGGGTGTTGCTTGCCGAGAGTGAATATCGTCATGAGCTAGAGATTGCCATTGATCCGTTTAAAGGGCTGCTGTTAGGACTGTTCTTTATTTCGGTGGGCATGGCGCTCAATCTCGGCGTGCTCTATACCCATCTGCTGTGGGTGGCCGTGAGCGTTGCGGTGCTGATGGCGGTTAAAACACTGGTGTTGTATGTACTGGCACGCATTTACGGGCTGCGTAGCTCAGAGAGAATGCAGTTTGCCAGCGTGTTAAGCCAGGGGGGAGAATTTGCGTTCGTGCTGTTCTCCACGGCATCGTCCCAGAAGCTGTTCAAAGATGACCAGATGGCGCTGCTGCTGGTGACGGTCACGCTGTCGATGATGGCCACGCCGCTGTTGATGAAGCTGGTGGATAAACTGCTGTCGCGGCGGTTTAACCCGGCAGAAGACGAAGATGAAACCCCGTGGGTGGAAGATGATAAGCCTCAGGTGATTGTCGTGGGTTTTGGCCGCTTCGGACAGGTGATTGGGCGTTTATTGATGGCGAACAAAATGCGTATCACGGTGCTGGAACGTGATATCAGCGCGGTAAACCTGATGCGAAAATATGGCTACAAGGTTTACTACGGTGATGCGACGCAACTTGAACTGTTGCGTTCCGCCGGGGCTGAAGCGGCAGAATCCATCGTCATTACCTGTAATGATCCAGAAGATACGATGAAGCTGGTGGAGTTGTGTCAGCAGCATTTCCCGCACCTGCATATTCTGGCGCGCGCACGGGGACGTGTGGAAGCTCACGAACTTTTGCAGGCGGGTGTGAAACACTTCTCCCGCGAGACGTTTTCCAGTGCGCTGGAACTGGGGCGCAAGGCGCTGATTTCGCTGGGCATGCATCCCCATCAGGCCCAGCGTGCGCAGATGCATTTTCGCAGGCTCGATATGCGGATGTTGCGTGAACTGATGCCGGTGCATACCGACACGGCGCAGATTTCTCGTGTGCGGGAAGCGCGTCGTGAGCTGGAAGAGATTTTCCAGCGCGAGATGCAACAGGAACGACGCCAGCTGGATGGCTGGGATGAATTTGAATAAAGGGTAACGAAAGATGGCTGTACGTAAACGCTTTATCGCGGGTGCAAAGTGCCCGACCTGCCAGGCGCAAGACACGCTGGCCATGTGGCGTGAAAATAATATTGATGTTGTTGAGTGTGTTAAGTGTGGTCACCAGATGCGTGAAGCCGACAAGGAAGCTCGCGATCACGTTCGCAAAGAAGAGCAAGTGATCGGCATTTTTCATCCGGACTAGCGATATGCCCTGAGTTTTTTTAAGCTAAAGGGTACACAGGTGCAGATTTCCGCTACAATCTGCGCCAGCAATTTTCCCACGCTCAGGAGATATCATGAAAGTAGCAAAAGACCTGGTGGTCAGCCTGGCCTATCAGGTACGTACAGAAGACGGTGTGTTGGTTGATGAGTCTCCGGTGAGTGCGCCGCTGGACTACCTGCATGGTCACGGTTCCCTGATTTCCGGCCTGGAAACCGCGCTGGAAGGTCATGAAGTTGGCGACAAATTTGACGTTGCTGTAGGCGCGAACGACGCTTACGGTCAGTACGACGACAACCTGGTTCAGCGCGTTCCTAAAGACGTGTTCATGGGCGTTGACGAACTGCAGGTTGGCATGCGTTTCCTGGCTGAAACTGACCAGGGTCCTGTGCCGGTTGAAATCACAGAAGTTGAAGACGACCACGTTGTGGTTGACGGCAACCACATGCTGGCTGGCCAGAACCTGAAGTTCAACGTAGAAGTTGTGGCTATCCGTGAAGCAACCGAAGAAGAACTGGCTCATGGCCACGTTCACGGTGCGCACGGTCACGATCATGACCACGATCACGGCCACGATGGCTGCTGCGGTGGTCACGGCCACGATCACGACCATGCTCACGAGCACGGTAAAGGTGGTTGCGGTAACGGCGGCTGCGGTTGCCACTAATACCCGTCGTCTTTCAAGCCGCAGGTGTGTTGGCTGCGCTTTCAAACCCCGGTCACATAGTTATCTATGCTCCCGGGGATTTTCAAGCTTGCCGCCTTCCAGCGACTCGAAATCCATAGGGTATTTGTAGGTCCGGTAAGCTTCGCGCCACCGGGCACAAAAAAAGCGGGATAATCCCGCTTTTTTTACGCCTCAGTAATGAGGTGGTGGCGTCTCTTCTGACTGAGAGGCAATGTTAGAGGGCTGCGTAGCCTTCAGCTTTTCGGTTAACAAACGCATGTGATCCCGCAGTTTTGCCATTTCAAGCTCGTGCGCGGTCACGGTCTGGTTAAGCTCTTCGATGGTGATGTCCTGAAAAGCCAGGCGGCTTTCCAGCTCAGCCAGTCTCGCTTCGATCAATGTGTCCTTCATCATTCACCTCGTCTATTTCTGATTCGCCATAATGGGCCAGCGGCGGCGAAGTTTAACTGAGTTTATCCTGAAGTACAGTATCCATCCCATTGGCAAGAAACTTATTTAAACAAAAATAGTCTTAAAAGTGGCGATAATCGGGGGTGTCTGTCTGTAGATTTCTTCCGCAACGTTTTATAGTACGTAACTCATTTACGTTTAATGCTGGGGTGAGAGTCCCCAGGCCCTGGAGATATGGATGAAATCACTGTTTAAAGTAACGCTGCTGGCGACGACGATGGCTGTTGCGCTGAATGCGCCGCTGTCTTTCGCAGCTGACACTGCTGCGAAGCCTGCTGCGACTGCAGACAGCAAAGCGGCGTTCAAAAATGACGACCAGAAATCCGCCTATGCACTTGGCGCATCTCTGGGACGTTACATGGAAAACTCTCTGAAAGAACAAGAGAAACTGGGCATCAAACTGGATAAAGCTCAGCTGATCGCGGGTGTTCAGGATGCGTTTGCTGATAAGAGCAAACTGTCTGACCAGGACATCGAGCAGACTCTGCAGGCGTTTGAAGCGCGCGTGAAAGGTGCTGCCCAGACCAAGATGGAAGCCGATGCAAAAGACAACGAAGCAAAAGGCAAAGCCTACCGCGATACTTTTGCTAAAGAGAAGGGCGTAAAAACCTCCTCTACTGGCCTGGTGTATAAAGTCGAGAAAGAAGGTACCGGTGACGCACCAAAAGACAGCGATACGGTTGTGGTTAACTACAAAGGTACGCTGATCGACGGTAAAGAGTTCGATAACTCTTACACCCGTGGTGAACCTCTTTCCTTCCGTCTGGACGGTGTTATCCCGGGCTGGACTGAAGGTCTGAAGAACATCAAGAAAGGCGGTAAGATCAAGCTGGTCATCCCACCAGATCTGGCTTATGGCAAAACCGGCGTTCCGGGTATCCCTGCAAACTCTACGCTGGTCTTCGACGTAGAACTGCTGGACATCAAGCCAGCGCCAAAAGCGGATGCTAAAGCAGAAGCGCCTGCAGACGAGAAAGCTGCAGCAGACACCAAGAAGTAATGTCGTGAAAACCGCCGCCTTAAAGGCGGCGGTTTTTTTTATTGTGGGGCAGATATAATTAACACTGGAAAGCGTTACACACGCTGTATTAATTTAGTTGTCCGTGTAGATAATGAGCCTGCCCTGAAAACGTAACGACAGGCTCCTGAAAAGGAGTGTTTTTTTCATGTCCAGGTCGCTTTTAACCAACGAAACCAGTGAACTTGATTTGCTGGATCAACGTCCTTTCGACCAGACCGATTTCGATATTCTGAAATCCTACGAAGCGGTGGTGGACGGGTTAGCGATGCTCATTGGGTCCCACTGCGAAATCGTATTGCACTCCCTGCAGGATCTGAAGTGTTCCGCCATCCGCATTGCTAATGGTGAGCATACTGGCCGTAAAATTGGTTCGCCAATCACCGACCTTGCATTGCGTATGTTGCATGACATGACTGGCGCGGACAGCAGCGTCTCCAAATGTTATTTCACCCGCGCCAAAAGCGGCGTGCTGATGAAATCCGAAACTATCGCGATTCGAAACCGCGAACACCGTGTGATTGGGCTGCTGTGCATCAACATAAACCTTGATGTGCCATTCTCGCAAATCATGAGTACCTTTATTCCACCAGAAACGCCGGACGTCGGATCTTCTGTTAACTTTGCGTCCTCCGTGGAAGATCTCGTGACCCAGACGCTCGAGTTCACCATTGAAGAAGTGAATGCCGATCGCAACGTCTCGAACAACGCCAAAAATCGTCAGATCGTGCTGAACCTCTACGAGAAAGGCATTTTCGACATTAAAGATGCCATCAACCAGGTGGCCGATCGTCTGAATATCTCCAAGCATACGGTCTACCTCTACATTCGCCAGTTCAAAAGTGGTGATTTCCTGGGGCAAGACAAGTAATGCGTTTTGCGTTAATGGTGACAGGCCCGGCGTATGGCACTCAGCAGGCCAGCAGCGCGCTGCAGTTTGCTCATGCGCTCCTGGAGGCTGGACACGAACTGGTGAGCGTCTTCTTCTATCGGGAAGGGGTGTATAACGCGAACCAGTTTACGTCACCGGCGAGCGATGAGTTTGACCTCGTGCGTGCGTGGCAGGCATTAAACGAAAAGCAGGGCGTTGAGCTGCATATCTGCGTGGCGGCGGCATTGCGTCGCGGCGTGACGGATACGACAGAGGCTGCCCGTCTCGGCCTGTCCGGGGCCAATTTACAGCCTGGCTTTTCATTAAGTGGTCTGGGGGCGCTGGCGCAGGCTGCGCTAACCTGCGACAGAGTGGTGCAATTCTGATGAAGCGTGTAGCGTTTGTTTTTACCTCTGCTCCGCACGGTAGTGCGTCGGGCAGAGAAGGGCTGGATGCACTGCTCGCGACTTCTGCATTAACCGAAGATATCGGCGTTTTCTTTTTAGGAGACGGGGTGTTTCAGCTTTTGGCAGGACAACAGCCTCAGGCAATCCTTGCTCGTGATTACATCGCGACGTTTAAAGTGCTTCCGCTTTACGATATCGAAAACATCTACCTGTGTGCCGACTCTCTGGCTGCGCGCGGGTTAAAAGATAATACGCCTTTCGTTCTGGACGTGACGATCCTGGCGTCTGACGCACTGCGTGAACAACTTTCTCACTACGACACTGTTCTGACTTTCTGAGGCTGCCATGCTCCACACCCTGAGCCGTTCTCCGTGGCAATGTGATATCGACGCATTACTGGGCATGTTGTGCGAAGGTGATGACCTGCTGCTGATTCAGGATGGCGTTCTTGCTGCACTCGAAGGCAGCCGTTTCGTTGAAATCCTCATTAATGCCCCCATAACGGTCTCTGCGCTGAAAGACGATCTTGATGCGCGGGGGCTGGCTGGTCAAATTTCAGCCAAAATTGACGTGGTTGGCTATACTGATTTCGTCAATCTTACTGTGACGCACGCCAGTCAAATGAACTGGTGATTTGAGATCGCTGTATATTTCTTGACACCTTTTCGACGTAGCCCTAAAATTTCGCGTCCTCATATTGTATGAGGTCGTTTTATTACGTGTTTACGAAGCAAAAGCTAAAACCAGGAGCTATTTAATGGCAACAGTTAACCAGCTGGTACGCAAACCACGTGCACGCAAAGTTGCAAAAAGCAACGTGCCTGCACTGGAAGCCTGCCCGCAGAAACGTGGCGTATGTACTCGTGTATATACCACCACTCCTAAAAAACCAAACTCCGCACTGCGTAAAGTATGCCGTGTGCGTTTGACTAACGGTTTCGAAGTGACTTCCTACATCGGTGGTGAAGGTCACAACCTGCAGGAACACTCCGTGATCCTGATCCGTGGCGGTCGTGTTAAAGACCTTCCGGGTGTTCGTTACCACACCGTTCGTGGTGCGCTGGACTGCTCAGGTGTTAAAGACCGTAAGCAGGCTCGCTCCAAGTACGGCGTGAAGCGTCCTAAGGCTTAATGGTTCTCCGTTAAGTAAGGCCAAACTGATTTATCTTAATGTCACACTAAACTCTTTGAGTTTTGGACAATCCTGAATTAACAACGGAGTATTCCCATGCCACGTCGTCGCGTCATTGGTCAGCGTAAAATTCTTCCAGATCCGAAATTCGGATCAGAACTGCTGGCAAAATTTGTAAATATCCTGATGGTAGATGGTAAAAAATCTACTGCAGAAGCAATCGTATACAGCGCGCTTGAGACCCTGGCTCAGCGTTCTGGTAAAAATGAACTGGAAGCTTTCGAAGTCGCTCTCGACAACGTTCGCCCAACTGTAGAAGTTAAGTCCCGCCGCGTTGGTGGTTCTACTTATCAGGTTCCAGTTGAAGTTCGTCCGGTTCGTCGTAATGCCCTGGCAATGCGTTGGATCGTTGAAGCTGCTCGTAAACGCGGTGATAAATCCATGGCTCTGCGTCTGGCGAACGAACTTTCTGATGCTGCAGACAACAAAGGTACTGCAGTTAAGAAACGTGAAGACGTTCACCGTATGGCAGAAGCCAACAAGGCGTTCGCACACTACCGTTGGTAATCCCTTCGGAGTATTAGTCACCAGGCGGGCGCTTCAGAGAAGCCGCCCGCTCTGGGTAACTTAACTGAACGCCTAAAGATATAAACGAGGAATCAAATGGCTCGTACAACACCCATCGCACGCTACCGTAACATCGGTATCAGTGCGCACATCGACGCCGGTAAGACCACTACTACCGAACGTATTCTGTTCTACACCGGTGTAAACCACAAAATCGGTGAAGTTCATGACGGCGCAGCCACCATGGACTGGATGGAACAGGAGCAGGAGCGTGGTATTACTATCACCTCCGCAGCGACTACTGCATTCTGGTCAGGTATGGCTAAGCAGTACGAACCGCACCGCGTAAACATCATCGACACCCCGGGCCACGTTGACTTCACCATCGAAGTAGAACGTTCCATGCGTGTTCTTGACGGTGCGGTAATGGTTTACTGCGCAGTTGGTGGTGTTCAGCCACAGTCTGAAACCGTATGGCGTCAGGCGAACAAATATAAAGTTCCACGCATCGCGTTCGTTAACAAAATGGACCGTATGGGTGCTAACTTCCTGAAAGTTGTTGGTCAGATCAAAACCCGTCTGGGCGCGAACCCTGTTCCGCTGCAGCTGGCGATTGGTGCTGAAGAAGGCTTCACCGGCGTTATCGACCTGGTGAAAATGAAAGCCATCAACTGGAACGATGCAGATCAGGGCGTTACCTTCGAATACGAAGATATCCCAGCTGCAATGCAGGATCTGGCTGACGAATGGCACCAGAACCTGATCGAATCCGCAGCTGAAGCTTCTGAAGAGCTGATGGAAAAATACCTGGGTGGCGAAGAACTGACTGAAGAAGAGATCAAAAAAGCTCTGCGTCAGCGTGTTCTGAACAACGAAATCATCCTGGTAACCTGTGGTTCTGCGTTCAAGAACAAAGGTGTTCAGGCGATGCTGGATGCGGTAGTTGACTACCTGCCATCCCCGGTTGACGTTCCTGCGATCAACGGCATCCTGGACGACGGTAAAGATACTCCGGCTGAGCGTCACGCAAGTGATGAAGAGCCGTTCTCTGCGCTGGCGTTCAAAATTGCTACCGACCCATTCGTGGGTAACCTGACCTTCTTCCGCGTTTACTCTGGTGTGGTTAACTCCGGTGACACCATCCTGAACTCCGTGAAAGCGGCGCGTGAACGTTTTGGCCGTATCGTACAGATGCACGCTAACAAACGTGAAGAGATCAAAGAAGTTCGTGCGGGCGACATCGCTGCAGCTATCGGTCTGAAAGACGTGACTACTGGTGACACCCTGTGTGACCAGGATCACCCGATCATTCTGGAGCGTATGGAATTCCCTGAGCCGGTAATCTCCATCGCGGTTGAACCAAAAACCAAAGCTGACCAGGAAAAAATGGGTCTGGCTCTGGGCCGTCTGGCAAAAGAAGACCCATCATTCCGCGTATGGACTGATGAAGAATCTAACCAGACCATCATCGCAGGTATGGGTGAACTGCACCTGGACATCATCGTTGACCGTATGAAGCGTGAATTCAACGTTGAAGCTAACGTGGGTAAACCTCAGGTTGCTTACCGCGAAGCGATTCGTGCGAAAGTTACCGATGTTGAAGGTAAACACGCTAAGCAGTCTGGTGGTCGCGGTCAGTACGGTCACGTTGTGATCGACATGTACCCACTGGAGCCGGGCTCTAACCCGAAAGGTTACGAGTTCATCAACGACATCAAAGGTGGTGTAATTCCTGGCGAATACATCCCAGCCGTTGATAAAGGCATCCAGGAACAGCTGAAAGCGGGCCCTCTGGCTGGCTATCCAGTTGTTGACATGGGTGTTCGTCTGCACTTCGGTTCTTACCACGACGTTGACTCCTCTGAACTGGCGTTTAAACTGGCTGCGTCTATTGCCTTTAAAGAAGGCTTTAAGAAAGCAAAACCAGTTCTGCTTGAGCCAATCATGAAGGTTGAAGTAGAAACTCCTGAAGAGAACACCGGTGACGTTATCGGTGACTTGAGCCGTCGTCGCGGTATGCTGCGTGGTCAGGAATCTGAAGTAACTGGCGTTAAGATCCACGCTGAAGTTCCACTGTCTGAAATGTTCGGATATGCAACTCAGCTGCGTTCTCTGACCAAAGGTCGTGCATCATACACTATGGAATTCCTGAAGTATGATGATGCGCCTAACAACGTTGCTCAGGCCGTTATTGAAGCCCGTGGTAAGTAATCCACAGGATTAAAACCTAAGTCCCGTGCTCTCTCCAAAGGGGAGAGCACTATAGTAAGGAATATAGCCGTGTCTAAAGAAAAATTTGAACGTACAAAACCGCACGTCAACGTTGGTACTATCGGCCACGTTGACCATGGTAAAACTACCCTGACCGCTGCAATCACTACCGTTCTGGCAAAAACCTACGGTGGTTCTGCTCGTGCATTCGACCAGATCGATAACGCACCAGAAGAAAAAGCTCGTGGTATCACCATCAACACTTCCCACGTTGAATATGACACCCCGACTCGCCACTACGCACACGTAGACTGCCCAGGCCACGCCGACTATGTTAAAAACATGATCACCGGTGCTGCGCAGATGGACGGCGCGATCCTGGTTGTTGCTGCGACTGACGGCCCTATGCCTCAGACTCGTGAGCACATCCTGCTGGGTCGTCAGGTAGGCGTTCCTTACATCATCGTGTTCCTGAACAAGTGCGACATGGTTGATGACGAAGAGCTGCTGGAACTGGTAGAGATGGAAGTTCGTGAACTGCTGTCTCAGTACGATTTCCCAGGCGACGATACTCCAATCGTTCGTGGTTCTGCTCTGAAAGCGCTGGAAGGCGAAGCAGAGTGGGAAGCGAAAATCATCGAACTGGCTGGCTTCCTGGATTCTTACATCCCAGAACCAGAGCGTGCGATTGACAAGCCATTCCTGCTGCCAATCGAAGACGTATTCTCCATCTCCGGTCGTGGTACCGTTGTTACCGGTCGTGTAGAGCGCGGTATCATCAAAGTTGGCGAAGAAGTTGAAATCGTTGGTATCAAAGAGACTGCGAAGTCTACCTGTACTGGCGTTGAAATGTTCCGCAAACTGCTGGACGAAGGCCGTGCTGGTGAGAACGTTGGTGTTCTGCTGCGTGGTATCAAACGTGAAGAAATCGAACGTGGTCAGGTTCTGGCGAAGCCAGGCTCAATCAAGCCACACACCAAGTTCGAATCTGAAGTGTACATCCTGTCCAAAGACGAAGGCGGCCGTCATACTCCGTTCTTCAAAGGCTACCGTCCACAGTTCTACTTCCGTACAACTGACGTGACCGGTACCATCGAACTGCCAGAAGGCGTAGAGATGGTAATGCCAGGCGACAACATCAAGATGGTTGTGACGCTGATCCACCCAATCGCGATGGACGACGGTCTGCGTTTCGCAATCCGTGAAGGCGGTCGTACCGTTGGCGCGGGCGTTGTTGCTAAAGTTCTGGGCTAATTAATTATCCCTGAATAAAAAAGGACGCTTCGGCGTCCTTTTTGTTTTCTGCAGTTCTGTACCTGTCACAAGTTTTCGCATTTTTTGTCCGCCCCCGCCCCGTATCCTGTCGTTTGTGCTATTGTAATCATAACCATTCTCACTTACAATTTGCGCATATTTTGAACGGGAGTGTTTATGTACGTTTGTTTATGTAATGGTGTAAGTGACAAAAAAATACGTCAGGCCGTTCGCCAGTTCCAGCCTCAGTCGTTCCAGCAACTTCGCAAATTTGTTCCAGTGGGAAATCAATGCGGTAAGTGCGTTCGCGCAGCGCGTGAGATCATGCAGGACGAATTGATGCAGATCCCGGAGTTCAAAGAGATCGCATAACCCTCCATCTTTTTTTTGACATCCCTGTAGCCCGATCTACGCTTCAATGAGTGGAAGCGGAGGGACTATATAATGAAAGGTGATGTTAAAATCATAAGTTATCTCAATAAATTATTGGGAAATGAGCTTGTCGCAATCAACCAGTATTTTCTCCATGCAAGAATGTTCAAAAACTGGGGGCTGACTCGCCTCAACGATGTTGAATACCATGAATCCATTGATGAGATGAAACACGCCGATAAATATATTGAGCGTATTTTATTCCTTGAAGGCCTTCCCAATCTGCAGGATCTCGGCAAGCTTGGCATCGGTGAAGATGTGGAAGAGATGCTGCGTTCCGACCTTGCGCTGGAACTTGATGGCGCAAAAGATCTTCGTGAAGCCATTGCCTATGCGGATAGTGTTCATGACTACGTTAGCCGCGATATGATGATCCAGATCCTGATCGATGAGGAAGGCCACATCGACTGGCTAGAAACTGAGTTGGATCTCATCGGCAAAATTGGTTTGCAGAACTACCTTCAGTCGCAAATTAAAGTGGAAGAGTAATCAGGTTCTGCCAGCCGATACATAAACCCGCTGCCGCCAGAAATGGCCCGAAAGGCAGTGGGTTTTTTAATATCTGTTTCTCAGGCTTTAACAAAGAGAGAACAAGAAGGTACAGAAGTGCCATGAGTGCGGCAACGAGTGCCAGTACCGGCAAAATACTCCATCCATGCCATGCTCCTAATGTCGCCAGGTATTTTACATCACCGTAGCCCATCCCTTCCCGGCGGCACATAAGCCGATAACCCCAGTAGAGAACTGCAAACCCGATGTACCCCGCCATCGCCCCGACCACTGCGCTCGGGAGAAAATCAGGATGGATGCAAAGTTGATAGGCCAGGCCGGCCCATAACAGTGGGCAGAGAAATTTATCAGGGAGAGTACCGGAGCGAATATCTTCACGCACCAGTAAACCTGAAAGCGAAAAATAGGTCAGCAGAAAGGGGAGGGTAGCAAGCATGATGTAAACCTCAATTAACGTTTCAGGGCATGCTCTCCGTATTGCGAATGCCCGGCAATGTGTAAACAGAGGAATTGCGTAGTCGTTTCAGAAGAAGAGGCTACGGACGATACATTACTTAAAATGTTGCGAAGTCCTACGCACAGAGAGCCTTTGGCGCTTAATTTCTAAACGGTACTTGCGTCTTGCCCAGATTTACGTATAATGCGCGGGCTTGTCGTAATTGACGGCGGGTTCAATCTGAACCGGAGTAACAGAATTTTGTTGCTCAACAATGCTCCCAATTGGGGAGCTACGTAAGAACGGTTACACTCTCCCATCAATCGTAATGGGTTTGAGGAGTAATCATTTTCGTTTATAAAATAATTGGAGCTCTGGTCTCATGCAGAACCAAAGAATCCGTATCCGCCTTAAAGCGTTTGATCATCGTCTGATCGATCAATCAACCGCGGAAATCGTCGAGACTGCTAAGCGCACTGGTGCGCAAGTCCGTGGTCCGATCCCGCTGCCGACCCGCAAAGAGCGCTTCACCGTTCTGATCTCTCCGCACGTTAACAAAGACGCGCGTGATCAGTACGAAATCCGCACTCACAAGCGTCTGGTTGACATCGTTGAGCCAACCGAGAAAACCGTTGATGCTCTGATGCGTCTGGATCTGGCTGCCGGTGTAGACGTGCAGATCAGCCTGGGTTAATCAGGTCATCGAGCGATTGAGAGGTTGAAACAATGATTGGTTTAGTCGGTAAAAAAGTGGGTATGACCCGCATCTTCACTGAAGATGGCGTTTCTATCCCAGTAACCGTAATCGAAGTTGAAGCAAACCGCGTTACTCAGGTTAAAGATCTGGCTAACGATGGCTACCGCGCTGTTCAGGTGACCACTGGTGCTAAAAAAGCTAACCGTGTAACCAAACCAGAAGCGGGTCACTTCGCTAAAGCTGGCGTTGAAGCTGGCCGTGGTCTGTGGGAATTCCGTCTTGCTGAAGGCGAAGAGTTCACCGTAGGTCAGGACATTAGCGTTGAGCTGTTTGCTGACGTTAAAAAAGTTGACGTAACCGGTACCTCTAAAGGTAAAGGTTTTGCTGGTACCGTTAAGCGCTGGAACTTCCGTACCCAGGACGCTACTCACGGTAACTCCTTGTCTCACCGCGTTCCGGGTTCTATCGGTCAGAACCAGACTCCGGGCAAAGTGTTCAAAGGCAAGAAAATGGCAGGTCAGCTGGGTAACGAACGTGTAACCGTTCAGAGCCTGGACGTAGTACGTGTTGACGCTGAGCGCAACCTGCTGCTGGTTAAAGGTGCGGTTCCGGGTGCAACCGGTAGCGACCTGATCGTTAAACCAGCTGTGAAGGCGTAAGGGGATAGCAATGGAATTAGTATTGAAAGACGCGCAGAGCGCGCTGACTGTTTCCGAAACTACCTTCGGTCGTGATTTCAACGAAGCGCTGGTTCACCAGGTTGTTGTTGCTTATGCAGCTGGTGCTCGTCAGGGTACTCGTGCTCAGAAGACTCGTGCTGAAGTAACTGGTTCCGGCAAAAAGCCGTGGCGCCAGAAAGGTACCGGCCGTGCGCGTTCAGGTTCTATCAAGAGCCCGATCTGGCGTTCAGGTGGCGTGACCTTCGCTGCGCGTCCGCAGGACCACAGTCAAAAAGTTAACAAAAAGATGTACCGCGGCGCGCTGAAAAGCATCCTGTCCGAGCTGGTACGTCAGGATCGTCTGATCGTTGTCGAGAAGTTCTCTGTAGAAGCGCCTAAAACTAAGCTGCTGGCTCAGAAACTGAAAGACATGGCTCTGGAAGATGTGCTGATCATCACCGGTGAGCTGGACGAGAACCTGTTCCTGGCCGCACGTAACCTGCACAAGGTTGACGTACGTGACGCGACTGGTATCGACCCGGTTAGCCTGATCGCCTTCGACAAAGTCGTAATGACTGCTGATGCTGTTAAGCAAGTTGAGGAGATGCTGGCATGATTCGTGAAGAACGTCTGCTGAAGGTGCTGCGTGCACCGCACGTTTCTGAAAAAGCGTCTACTGCGATGGAAAAAACTAACACCATCGTTCTCAAAGTTGCTAAAGACGCGACCAAAGCAGAGATCAAAGCTGCTGTGCAGAAACTGTTTGAAGTCGAAGTCGAAGTCGTTAACACCCTGGTAGTTAAAGGGAAAGTTAAACGTCACGGACAGCGTATCGGTCGTCGTAGCGACTGGAAAAAAGCTTACGTCACCCTGAAAGAAGGCCAGAATCTGGACTTCGTTGGCGGCGCTGAGTAAGTCGGAGGAGTAATACAATGGCAGTTGTTAAATGTAAACCGACATCTCCGGGTCGTCGCCACGTAGTTAAAGTGGTTAACCCTGAGCTGCACAAGGGCAAACCTTTTGCTCCGTTGCTGGAAAAAAACAGCAAATCCGGTGGTCGTAACAACAATGGCCGTATCACCACTCGTCACATCGGTGGTGGCCACAAGCAGGCTTATCGTATTGTTGACTTCAAACGCAACAAAGACGGTATCCCAGCAGTTGTTGAGCGTCTTGAGTACGATCCGAACCGTTCCGCGAACATCGCGCTGGTTCTGTACAAAGACGGCGAACGCCGTTACATCCTGGCCCCTAAAGGCCTGAAAGCTGGCGACCAGATTCAGTCTGGCGTTGATGCTGCAATCAAAGCAGGCAACACCCTGCCGATGCGCAATATCCCGGTTGGTTCTACCGTTCATAACGTAGAAATGAAACCAGGTAAAGGCGGTCAGCTGGCGCGTTCCGCTGGTACTTACGTTCAGATCGTTGCACGTGATGGTGCTTATGTCACCCTGCGTCTGCGTTCTGGTGAAATGCGTAAAGTCGAAGCAGACTGCCGCGCTACTCTGGGCGAAGTTGGCAATGCTGAGCATATGCTGCGCGTTCTGGGTAAAGCTGGTGCTGCACGCTGGCGTGGTGTTCGTCCTACCGTTCGCGGTACTGCGATGAACCCAGTAGACCACCCACATGGTGGTGGTGAAGGTCGTAACTTTGGTAAGCACCCGGTAACTCCGTGGGGCGTTCAGACCAAAGGTAAGAAGACCCGCAGCAACAAGCGTACTGATAAATTTATCGTACGTCGCCGTAGCAAATAATTTTAGAGGATAAGCCATGCCACGTTCTCTCAAGAAAGGTCCTTTTATTGACCTGCACTTGCTGAAGAAGGTAGAGAAAGCGGTGGAAAGCGGAGACAAGAAGCCCCTGCGCACTTGGTCCCGTCGTTCAACGATCTTTCCTAACATGATCGGTTTGACCATCGCTGTCCATAATGGTCGTCAGCACGTTCCAGTCTTTGTTACCGACGAAATGGTTGGTCACAAACTGGGTGAATTCGCACCGACTCGTACTTATCGCGGCCATGCTGCTGATAAAAAAGCGAAGAAGAAATAAGGTAGGAGGAAGAGATGGAAACTTTAGCTCAACATCGCCATGCTCGTTCTTCTGCACAGAAGGTTCGCCTTGTTGCTGACCTGATTCGCGGTAAGAAAGTGTCGCAGGCCCTGGACATCCTGACCTATACCAACAAGAAAGCTGCGGTATTGGTCAAGAAAGTACTGGAATCTGCCATTGCTAACGCTGAACACAACGATGGCGCTGACATCGACGATCTGAAAGTCGCGAAAATTTTCGTAGATGAAGGCCCAAGCATGAAGCGCATTATGCCGCGTGCGAAAGGTCGTGCAGATCGCATCCTGAAGCGCACCAGCCACATTACTGTGGTTGTGTCCGATCGCTGAGACTCTGGAGACTAGCAATGGGTCAGAAAGTACATCCTAATGGTATTCGCCTGGGTATTGTAAAACCATGGAACTCTACCTGGTTTGCGAACACCAAAGAATTCGCTGACAACCTGGACAGCGATTTTAAAGTACGTCAGTACCTGACTAAGGAACTGGCTAAAGCGTCCGTATCTCGTATCGTTATCGAGCGTCCGGCTAAGAGCATTCGTGTAACCATCCACACTGCTCGTCCTGGCATCGTGATCGGTAAGAAAGGCGAAGACGTAGAAAAACTGCGCAAGGTCGTAGCGGATATCGCTGGCGTTCCTGCACAGATCAATATCGCTGAAGTTCGTAAGCCTGAACTGGACGCTAAATTGGTTGCTGACAGCATCACTTCTCAGCTGGAACGTCGTGTTATGTTCCGTCGTGCTATGAAGCGTGCTGTACAGAACGCAATGCGTCTGGGCGCTAAAGGTATCAAAGTTGAAGTTAGCGGCCGTCTGGGCGGCGCGGAAATCGCACGTACCGAATGGTACCGTGAAGGTCGCGTACCGCTGCACACTCTGCGTGCTGACATCGACTACAACACCTCTGAAGCGCACACCACTTACGGTGTAATCGGCGTTAAGGTATGGATCTTCAAAGGTGAGATCCTGGGTGGTATGGCTGCTGTTGAACAACCGGAACCGGCTGCTCAACCTAAAAAGCAGCAGCGTAAAGGCCGTAAATAAGGAGCGTCGCTGATGTTACAACCAAAGCGTACAAAATTCCGTAAAGTGCACAAAGGCCGCAACCGTGGTCTGGCGCAGGGTACGGATGTTAGCTTCGGCACTTTCGGTCTGAAAGCTGTTGGCCGTGGTCGTCTGACTGCACGTCAGATCGAAGCAGCACGTCGTGCAATGACCCGTGCAGTTAAGCGTCAAGGTAAGATCTGGATCCGTGTGTTCCCGGACAAACCGATCACCGAGAAGCCGCTGGAAGTTCGTATGGGTAAAGGTAAAGGTAACGTGGAGTACTGGGTTGCCTTGATTCAGCCGGGTAAAGTCCTGTATGAAATGGACGGTGTTCCGGAAGAGCTGGCCCGTGAAGCCTTCGGCCTGGCAGCAGCGAAACTGCCTATCAAAACCACCTTTGTAACTAAGACGGTGATGTAATGAAAGCAAAAGAGCTGCGTGAAAAAAGCGTTGAAGAGCTGAACGCTGAGCTGCTGAACCTGCTGCGTGAGCAGTTCAACCTGCGTATGCAGGCTGCAAGTGGCCAGCTGCAACAGACTCACCTGCTGAAGCAAGTGCGTCGCAATGTTGCGCGCGTTAAGACTTTACTGACTCAGAAGGCGGGTGCGTAATGACCGATAAAATCCGTACTCTGCAAGGTCGTGTTGTTAGCGACAAAATGGAGAAATCCATCGTTGTTGCTATCGAACGTATTGTGAAACACCCGATCTACGGTAAATTCATCAAGCGTACGACCAAACTGCACGTACATGACGAGAACAACGAATGTGGTATCGGCGACAAGGTTGAAATCCGTGAATGCCGTCCACTGTCCAAGACTAAGTCCTGGACGCTGGTTCGCGTTGTAGAGAAAGCGGTTCTGTAATACAGTACGCATTCTCAATACGAATAAACGGCTCAGCGATGAGCCGTTTATTTTTTCTACCCATATTGTAGAAGCGGTGTTATAATGCCGCGCCCTCGATATGGGGCTTTTTAACGGCTCTGATTTTAGAGTCTCAGGTAGTAGTTGACATTAGCGGAGCACTAAAATGATCCAAGAACAGACTATGCTGAACGTCGCCGACAACTCCGGTGCACGTCGCGTAATGTGTATCAAGGTTCTGGGTGGCTCGCACCGTCGCTACGCAGGCGTAGGCGACATCATCAAGATCACCATCAAGGAAGCAATTCCACGTGGTAAGGTCAAAAAAGGTGATGTGCTGAAGGCGGTAGTGGTGCGCACCAAGAAGGGTGTTCGTCGCCCTGACGGTTCTGTCATTCGCTTCGATGGTAATGCATGCGTTATTCTGAACAATAACAGCGAGCAGCCAATCGGCACGCGTATCTTTGGGCCGGTAACTCGTGAACTTCGTAATGAAAAGTTCATGAAAATTATCTCTCTGGCACCAGAAGTACTCTAAGGAGCGAATCATGGCAGCGAAAATCCGTCGTGATGACGAAGTTATCGTGTTAACCGGTAAAGATAAAGGTAAACGCGGTAAAGTAAAAAATGTTCTGTCTTCCGGCAAACTTGTCGTTGAAGGTATCAACCTGGTTAAGAAACATCAGAAGCCGGTTCCGGCCCTGAACCAACCAGGCGGCATCGTTGAAAAAGAAGCTGCTATTCAGGTTTCTAACGTTGCAATCTTCAATGCGGCTACCGGCAAGGCTGACCGTGTAGGCTTTAGATTCGAAGACGGCAAAAAAGTCCGTTTCTTCAAGTCTAACAGCGAAACTATCAAGTAATTTGGAGTAGTACGATGGCGAAACTGCATGATTACTACAAAGACGAAGTAGTTAACAAACTCATGACTGAGTTTAACTACAATTCTGTCATGCAAGTCCCTCGGGTCGAGAAGATCACCCTGAACATGGGTGTTGGTGAAGCGATCGCTGACAAGAAACTGCTGGATAACGCAGCAGCTGACCTGACAGCAATCTCCGGTCAAAAGCCGTTGATCACCAAAGCACGCAAATCAGTTGCAGGCTTCAAAATCCGTCAGGGCTATCCGATCGGCTGTAAAGTAACTCTGCGTGGCGAACGCATGTGGGAGTTCTTTGAGCGTCTGATCACTATTGCTGTTCCACGTATCCGTGACTTCCGTGGCTTGTCCGCTAAGTCTTTCGACGGTCGTGGTAACTACAGCATGGGTGTCCGTGAGCAGATCATCTTCCCAGAAATCGACTACGATAAAGTCGACCGCGTGCGTGGTTTGGATATTACCATTACCACTACTGCGAAATCTGACGAAGAAGGCCGTGCTCTGCTGGCTGCCTTTGACTTCCCGTTCCGCAAGTAAGGTAGGGTTACTGAATGGCTAAGCAATCAATGAAAGCACGCGAAGTAAAGCGCGTAGCTTTAGCTGATAAATTCTTCGCTAAACGCGCTGAACTGAAAGCGATCATTTCTGATGTGAACGCTTCCGACGAAGATCGTTGGAATGCTGTTCTCAAGCTGCAGTCTCTGCCGCGTGATTCCAGCCCGTCTCGTCAGCGTAACCGCTGTCGTCAAACAGGTCGTCCACATGGTTATGTGGGCAAGTTTGGGTTGAGCCGTATCAAACTGCGTGAAGCCGCCATGCGCGGTGAAGTACCAGGCTTGAAAAAGGCTAGCTGGTAATTACCAATTGAATCACGGGAGTAAAGACAGATGAGCATGCAAGATCCGATCGCGGATATGCTGACCCGTATCCGTAACGGTCAGGCCGCGAACAAAGTTGCGGTCACCATGCCTTCCGCCAAGCTGAAAGTGGCAATTGCCAACGTGCTGAAGGAAGAAGGTTTTATCGAAGATTTTAAAGTTGAAGGCGACACCAAGCCGGAACTGGAACTTACTCTTAAGTATTTCCAGGGTAAAGCTGTTGTAGAAAGCATTCAGCGTGTCAGCCGCCCAGGCCTGCGCATCTATAAGAAAAAAGATGAGCTGCCTAAAGTTATGGCTGGTCTGGGTATCGCAGTTGTTTCTACCTCTAAAGGTGTTATGACTGATCGTGCAGCGCGCCAGGCTGGTCTTGGTGGCGAAATTATCTGCTACGTAGCCTAATCGGAGGAAAAAATGTCTCGTGTTGCTAAAGCACCGGTCGTTATTCCTGCCGGCGTTGATGTAAAAATCGACGGTCAGGTTATTACGATCAAAGGTAAAAACGGCGAGCTGACTCGTACCCTCAACAATGCTGTTGAAGTTAAACATGCAGATAACGCTCTGACCTTCGGTCCACGTGATGGTTTCGTGGATGGATGGGCTCAGGCTGGTACCGCGCGTGCCCTGCTGAACTCAATGGTTGTTGGTGTTACCGAAGGCTTCACTAAAAAGCTTCAGCTGGTTGGTGTAGGTTATCGTGCAGCTATCAAAGGGAATGCAGTAGGCCTGTCTCTGGGCTTCTCACATCCTGTTGAGCATCCGCTGCCGGCCGGTATCACTGCAGAATGCCCGACTCAGACTGAAATCGTGCTGAAAGGCGCTGATAAACAGCTGATCGGTCAGGTTGCAGCAGATCTGCGCGCCTACCGTCGTCCTGAGCCTTACAAAGGCAAGGGTGTTCGTTACGCCGACGAAGTCGTGCGTACCAAAGAGGCTAAGAAGAAGTAAGGTAACACTATGGATAAGAAATCTGCTCGTATCCGTCGTGCGACCCGCGCACGCCGCAAGCTCAAAGAGCTGGGTGCAACTCGCCTGGTGGTACATCGTACCCCGCGTCATATTTACGCACAGGTAATTGCACCGAACGGTTCTGAAGTTCTGGTAGCTGCTTCTACTGTAGAAAAAGCTATCGCAGAACAATTGAAGTACACCGGTAACAAAGACGCTGCTGCAGCTGTAGGTAAAGCTGTTGCTGAACGCGCTCTGGAAAAAGGCATCAGCAATGTATCCTTTGACCGTTCCGGGTTCCAATATCATGGTCGTGTCCAGGCACTGGCAGATGCTGCCCGTGAAGCTGGCCTTCAGTTCTAAGGTAGAGGTGTAAGATGGCTCACATCGAAAAACAAGCTGGCGAACTGCAGGAAAAGCTGATCGCGGTAAACCGCGTATCTAAAACCGTTAAAGGTGGTCGTATTTTCTCCTTCACAGCTCTGACTGTAGTAGGCGATGGTAACGGTCGCGTTGGTTTTGGTTACGGTAAAGCGCGTGAAGTTCCAGCAGCGATCCAGAAAGCGATGGAAAAAGCCCGTCGCAATATGATTAACGTCGCGCTGAACAACGGCACCCTGCAGCACCCAGTTAAAGGTGTTCACACGGGTTCTCGTGTATTCATGCAGCCAGCTTCAGAAGGTACCGGTATCATCGCCGGTGGTGCAATGCGCGCCGTTCTGGAAGTTGCTGGAGTTCATAACGTTCTGGCTAAAGCCTATGGTTCCACCAACCCGATCAACGTGGTTCGTGCAACTATTGATGGCCTGGAAAATATGAATTCTCCAGAAATGGTCGCTGCCAAGCGTGGTAAATCCGTTGAAGAAATTCTGGGGTAATTGACCATGGCAAAGACTATTAAAATCACTCAAACCCGCAGTGCAATCGGTCGTCTGCCGAAACACAAGGCAACGCTGCTTGGCCTGGGTCTGCGTCGTATTGGTCATACCGTTGAGCGCGAGGATACTCCTGCTGTTCGCGGTATGGTCAACGCGGTTTACTTCATGGTTAAAGTTGAGGAGTAAGAGATGCGTTTAAATACTCTGTCTCCGGCCGAAGGCTCTAAAAAGGCGGGTAAACGCCTGGGTCGTGGTATCGGTTCTGGCCTCGGTAAAACCGGTGGTCGTGGTCACAAAGGTCAGAACTCTCGTTCTGGCGGTGGCGTACGTCGCGGTTTCGAGGGTGGTCAGATGCCACTGTACCGTCGTCTGCCGAAGTTCGGCTTCACCTCTCGCAAAGCAGCGATCACAGCGGAAATCCGTCTGTCTGACCTGGCGAAAGTTGAAGGCGGCGTTGTAGACCTGAACACGCTGAAAGCGGCTAACATTATCGGTATCCAGATCGAGTTCGCGAAAGTGATCCTGGCTGGTGAAGTATCTACTCCGGTAACTGTTCGTGGCCTGCGTGTTACTAAAGGTGCTCGTGCTGCTATCGAAGCTGCTGGCGGTAAAATTGAGGAATAAGTAGCAGATGGCTAAGCAACCGGGATTAGATTTTCAAAGTGCCAAAGGTGGATTTGGCGAGCTGAAACGCAGACTGCTGTTTGTTATCGGCGCGCTGATTGTGTTCCGTGTTGGCTCTTTTATTCCGATCCCTGGTATCGATGCCGCTGTACTTGCCAAACTGCTTGAGCAACAGCGAGGCACCATCATTGAAATGTTTAACATGTTCTCTGGTGGTGCTCTCAGCCGTGCTTCTATCTTCGCTCTGGGTATTATGCCGTACATTTCGGCATCCATTATTATCCAGCTGCTGACGGTCGTTCATCCGGCCCTGGCAGAACTGAAGAAAGAAGGGGAGTCTGGACGTCGTAAGATTAGTCAGTACACCCGTTACGGTACTCTGGTGCTGGCAATATTCCAGTCGATCGGTATTGCTACCGGTCTGCCGAATATGCCTGGTATGCAGGGCCTGGTTTTAAACCCAGGCTTTGCATTCTACTTCACCGCTGTTGTAAGTCTGGTCACAGGGACGATGTTCCTGATGTGGCTCGGCGAACAGATTACTGAGCGTGGTATCGGTAACGGTATCTCAATCATTATCTTCGCCGGTATTGTCGCGGGTCTCCCGCCAGCCATCGCCCATACTATCGAGCAAGCGCGTCAAGGCGACCTGCACTTCCTCCTGTTGCTGTTGGTTGCAGTATTAGTATTTGCAGTGACGTTCTTTGTTGTCTTCGTAGAACGTGGTCAACGCCGCATTGTGGTGAACTACGCTAAACGTCAGCAAGGTCGTCGTGTCTATGCTGCACAGAGCACACATTTACCGCTGAAAGTGAATATGGCGGGGGTAATCCCGGCGATCTTCGCTTCCAGTATTATTCTGTTCCCGGCAACCATCGCGTCATGGTTCGGGGGCGGTACTGGTTGGAACTGGCTGACAACAATTTCGCTGTATTTGCAGCCTGGGCAACCACTTTATGTGTTACTCTATGCGTCTGCGATCATCTTCTTCTGTTTCTTCTACACGGCGTTGGTCTTCAACCCGCGTGAAACAGCAGATAACCTGAAGAAGTCCGGTGCATTTGTACCAGGAATTCGTCCGGGAGAGCAAACGGCGAAGTATATCGATAAAGTAATGACTCGCCTGACTTTGGTTGGTGCGCTTTATATTACTTTTATCTGCCTGATCCCGGAGTTCATGCGTGATGCAATGAAAGTGCCGTTCTACTTCGGTGGGACCTCGCTGCTTATCGTTGTTGTCGTGATTATGGACTTTATGGCTCAAGTGCAAACTCTGATGATGTCCAGTCAGTATGAGTCTGCATTGAAGAAGGCGAACCTGAAAGGCTACGGCCGCTAACTGGTCGCCTGAGAAGTTACGGAGAGTAAAAATGAAAGTTCGTGCTTCCGTCAAGAAATTATGCCGTAACTGCAAAATCGTTAAGCGTGATGGCGTCATCCGTGTGATTTGCAGTGCCGAGCCGAAGCATAAACAGCGCCAAGGCTGATTATTTCGCATATTTTTCTTGCAAAGTTGGGTTGAGCTGGCTAGATTAGCCAGCCAATCTTTTGTATGTCTGTACGTTTCCATTTGAGTATCCTGAAAACGGGCTTTTCAGCATGGTACGTACATATTAAATAGTAGGAGTGCATAGTGGCCCGTATAGCAGGCATTAACATTCCTGATCAGAAACATGCTGTGATCGCATTAACTTCGATCTACGGCGTCGGCAAGACCCGTTCTAAAGCCATTCTGGCTGCAGCGGGTATCGCTGAAGATGTTAAGATCAGTGAGCTGTCTGAAGAACAAATCGACACGCTGCGTGACGAAGTTGCCAAATTTGTCGTTGAAGGTGATCTGCGCCGTGAAATCAGCATGAGCATCAAGCGCCTGATGGATCTTGGTTGCTATCGCGGTTTGCGTCATCGTCGTGGTCTGCCAGTGCGCGGTCAGCGTACTAAGACCAACGCACGTACCCGTAAGGGTCCGCGCAAACCGATCAAGAAATAATCGGGGTGATTGAATAATGGCAAAGGCACCAGTTCGTGCACGTAAACGTGTAAGAAAACAAGTCTCTGACGGCGTGGCTCATATCCATGCTTCTTTCAACAACACCATCGTTACTATTACTGATCGTCAGGGTAACGCATTGGGTTGGGCAACAGCCGGTGGTTCCGGTTTCCGTGGTTCTCGCAAATCCACTCCGTTTGCAGCTCAGGTTGCAGCAGAGCGTTGCGCAGAAGCCGTAAAAGAATACGGCATCAAGAATCTGGAAGTTATGGTTAAAGGTCCGGGTCCGGGTCGTGAATCTACTGTTCGCGCTCTGAACGCCGCTGGTTTCCGCATCACTAATATTACTGATGTGACTCCGATCCCTCATAACGGTTGTCGTCCGCCGAAAAAACGTCGCGTATAACGCTCCGTTTTTTAGGTTAGTTGGAGATAGAAAATGGCAAGATATTTGGGTCCTAAGCTCAAGCTGAGCCGTCGTGAGGGCACCGACTTATTCCTTAAGTCTGGCGTTCGCGCGATCGATACCAAGTGTAAAATTGAACAAGCTCCTGGCCAGCACGGTGCGCGTAAACCGCGTCTGTCTGACTATGGTGTGCAGTTGCGTGAAAAGCAAAAAGTTCGCCGTATGTACGGTGTGCTGGAGCGTCAGTTCCGTAACTACTATAAAGAAGCAGCACGTCTGAAAGGCAACACAGGTGAAAACCTGCTGGCTCTGCTGGAAGGTCGTCTGGACAACGTTGTATACCGTATGGGCTTCGGCGCTACTCGTGCTGAATCACGCCAGCTGGTTAGCCACAAAGCAATCATGGTAAACGGTCGTGTTGTTAACATCGCTTCTTATCAGGTTAAAGCGAATGACGTTGTTAGCATTCGTGAGAAAGCGAAAAAGCAATCTCGCGTGAAAGCCGCTCTGGAGCTGGCTGAGCAGCGTGAAAAGCCAACCTGGCTGGAAGTTGATGCTGGCAAGATGGAAGGTACGTTCAAGCGTCAGCCAGAACGTTCTGATCTGTCTGCGGACATTAACGAACACCTGATCGTCGAGCTTTACTCCAAGTAAAGCTTAGTACCAAAGAGAGGACACAATGCAGGGTTCTGTGACAGAGTTTCTAAAACCGCGCCTGGTAGATATCGAGCAAGTGAGTTCGACGCACGCCAAGGTGACCCTTGAGCCTTTAGAGCGTGGCTTTGGCCATACTCTGGGTAACGCACTGCGCCGTATTCTGCTCTCATCGATGCCGGGTTGCGCGGTGACCGAGGTTGAGATTGATGGTGTACTTCATGAGTACAGCACCAAAGAAGGCGTTCAGGAAGATATCCTTGAAATCCTGCTCAACCTGAAAGGGCTGGCGGTGAGAGTTCAGGGTAAAGATGAAGTTATTCTTACTCTGAATAAATCTGGCATTGGCCCTGTGACTGCAGCCGACATCACCCACGACGGTGATGTTGAAATCGTCAAGCCGCAGCACGTGATCTGCCACCTGACCGATGAGAACGCAGCTATTAGCATGCGTATCAAAGTTCAGCGCGGTCGTGGTTATGTGCCGGCTTCTGCCCGAATTCATTCGGAAGAAGATGAGCGCCCAATCGGCCGTCTGCTGGTCGACGCATGCTACAGCCCTGTAGAGCGTATTGCCTACAATGTTGAAGCAGCGCGTGTAGAACAGCGTACCGACCTGGACAAGCTGGTCATCGAAATGGAAACCAACGGCACAATCGATCCTGAAGAGGCGATTCGTCGTGCGGCAACCATCCTGGCAGAACAACTGGAAGCTTTCGTTGACTTACGTGATGTACGTCAGCCGGAAGTGAAAGAAGAGAAACCAGAATTCGATCCGATCCTGCTGCGCCCTGTTGACGATCTCGAATTGACTGTCCGCTCTGCTAACTGCCTCAAGGCAGAAGCTATCCACTATATCGGTGATCTGGTACAGCGTACCGAGGTTGAGTTGCTGAAAACGCCGAACCTGGGTAAAAAATCTCTTACCGAGATTAAAGACGTGCTGGCTTCACGTGGTCTGTCTCTGGGCATGCGCCTGGAAAACTGGCCGCCGGCAAGCATTGCTGACGAGTAACCGGATCACAGGTTAAGGTTTTACTGAGAAGGATAAGGTCATGCGCCATCGTAAGAGTGGTCGTCAACTGAACCGCAACAGCAGCCATCGCCAGGCTATGTTCCGCAACATGGCAGGTTCACTGGTTCGTCATGAAATCATCAAGACGACCCTGCCTAAAGCGAAAGAGCTGCGTCGCGTAGTTGAGCCGCTGATTACTCTTGCCAAGACTGACAGCGTTGCTAATCGTCGTCTGGCATTCGCCCGTACTCGTGATAACGAGATCGTGGCAAAACTGTTTAACGAACTGGGCCCGCGTTTCGCGAGCCGTGCCGGTGGTTACACTCGTATTCTGAAGTGTGGCTTCCGTGCAGGCGACAACGCGCCGATGGCTTACATCGAGCTGGTTGATCGTTCAGAGAAAGCAGAAGCTGCTGCAGAGTAATCTGCAGTAACGTAAAAAAACCCGCTCCGGCGGGTTTTTTTATATCCGCAGGATCCCCACTTATCTACAATGGCTGTATCTTTTCTGTTCATCCCCTGGAGCTCATGATGTGGTTGCTCGACCAGTGGGCAGAACGCCATATCAGCGATGCCCAAAGAAAAGGTGAATTCGATAATCTTCCTGGAAGCGGCGAGCCGCTAGTTCTGGACGATGATTCGCACATTGCACCCGAATTACGGGCTGGATACCGGTTACTTAAAAATGCAGGCTGTTTGCCACCTGAACTTGAACAGCGCAGAGAGGCCGTTGAGCTTACTGATTTACTTAAAGGTATTCGTAAGGATGACCCCAGGCATAGCGAACTTAGCCGACGCCTGGCGCTGATTGAGCTTAAGCTCCGCCAGTCTGGCATGAATACTGACTTTTTGCATGGCGAGTATTGCGAAAGGTTGATGCAGAGAATAAACGAGGAGTAGTTATGTATCGTATTGGTGAGCTTGCAAAACTTGCTAACGTAACGCCGGATACAATCCGATACTATGAGAAACAGCAGATGATTGATCATGAGGTACGGACAGAAGGTGGATTCCGTCTCTATACCGACAATGATTTGCAACGTCTGCGGTTTATCCGTTACGCACGGCAGCTTGGCTTCACGCTGGAATCGATCCGTGAGTTATTATCGATCCGCATCGATCCTGAACATCATACCTGCCAGGAATCTAAAAGCATCGTGCAAGCCAGGCTTGATGAAGTTGAAGCACGTATTCAGGAACTTCAGACGATGCAGCGTTCACTGCAGCGATTAAATGACGCCTGTTGCGGTACTGCTCACAGCAGTATTTATTGCTCAATTCTGGAAGCTCTTGAACAGGGAGCCAGTGGAGAAAATCAGCATTGTTGATTTTTAGAACGCCCGGGTCTAGACTTCCGACGACTTAAACCAAACTCAGGAGAAATGATGAGTCACTATCAGCATACGAAGGGGCAAATTAAGGATAACGCCATTGAAGCTTTACTTCACGACCCGCTTTTCAGACAGCGTGTTGAGAAAAGTAAAAAAGGGAAAGGAAGTTATCTGCGTAAAAACAAACATGCAAAACGGGGTAACTGGGAGGCCAGTGGCAAGCAAGCGAATCGCTTATTTACCACTGGCCTTCCTGCTTTTAGCTACTGATTAAGAGCGGCTATTTTGCTCTTTTAACAGGTCGCGAATTTCAGTCAGCAAGACTTCTTCTTTCGTTGGTGCTGGCGCTGCAGCCGGTTCTTCTTTTTTACGGTTAAGCTTGTTGATGAGCTTGATGGCCATAAAAATGGCGAACGCCACGATCACGAAATCAAATATGTTCTGAATAAACACGCCGTAATGCATTACAACCGCCGGGACATCCCCCTGCGCATCCCTGAGCGTGACGGCGAATTGTTTGAAATCAATCCCCCCGATCAGCAATCCTAAAGGTGGCATGATAATGTCGGCCACTAATGATGAAACGATCTTACCGAACGCTGCACCAATAATGACACCCACAGCCAGATCCACCACATTCCCGCGCATCGCAAATTCGCGAAATTCTTTAATAAAACTCATTATGTTCTCCTTGTGCCAGCTGACGGTTATAAGTTTAACAAATGATTAGCCAATTTCCATTGGAGATAAATAAACCTTATGAAAAATAAAAGGCATATAAATTAAATGGTTAATGTGCGGATGCTCTTTTACAGGCACCCGAATCATTAAAGGAAGAATGGACTTGGCTGGAATAAACGTTCGACGTCGGTAATAAACTTTTTGTCGGTAAGGAACATAATGACGTGGTCACCTTGCTCGATACGTAAATTATCATTGGCGATCATGACATCATTTCCACGTACTACGGCACCAATGATCGTACCTGGCGGCAATTTAATTTCATCTATGGAGCGACCCACTACGCGTGACGTGGTTTCATCCCCGTGCGCGACCGCTTCAATGGCTTCAGCGACACCACGGCGAAGTGATGAAACACCGACAATATCTGCTTTACGGACAT
Source organism: Enterobacter sp. RHBSTW-00901 (assembly GCF_014103115.1). Lineage (NCBI taxonomy): Bacteria > Pseudomonadati > Pseudomonadota > Gammaproteobacteria > Enterobacterales > Enterobacteriaceae > Enterobacter > Enterobacter sp. RHBSTW-00901. The sequence continues at coordinate 2,369,205 of NZ_JABXPB010000001.1, read as the reverse complement.
GACTGAGCAATGCGGAAATTGTGGCTTGCTGCGGTGAAATGGCGATATCAATCACGCTTCCCTGAACAAGGTCGACGTAGGCACGGCGCTGGATAAGCACCATGACCTTTTTTGCCCCCATACGTTTGGCGAGCATAGCGGACATAATATTCGCTTCGTCGTCGTTGGTGACGGCAATGAAGAGATCAACTTGATCAATATGTTCTTCGGCCAGTAATTCCTGATCCGATGCGTCACCATAAAACACGATCGTGTTCTGTAACTTTTCCGCCAGTTCAGATGCGCGTTGCTGATCGCGTTCGATCAACTTCACGCTGTAATCTTTCTCAAGTCGACGAGCCAGGCCCGCGCCGATATTGCCCCCGCCGACCAGCATAATACGCTTGTACGGCTTTTCGAGACGCTGAAGCTCACTCATCACGGCACGGATATGCTGCGACGCGGCAATAAAGAAGACCTCATCGCCAGCTTCCACAATGGTGGAGCCTTGCGGGCGGATAGGTCTGTCATGGCGGAAAATGGCCGCGACGCGGGTGTCGATATGCGGCATGTGCTCGCGCATGGTAGACAGTGCGTTACCGATCAATGGTCCACCGTAATAGGCTTTAACCACGGCCAGGCTCACTTTCCCTTCGGCAAAGTTAACAACCTGCAAAGCACCCGGGTACTCGATCAGGCGGTATATATTGTCGATAACCAGTTGTTCTGGCGCAATCAGATGGTCGATAGGTACGGCTTCTGAATTAAACAGTTTTTCTGCGTCCCGGACATAGTCCGGGGAGCGAATACGAGCAATCCTGTTCGGCGTGTTGAACAGTGAATAGGCCACCTGGCACGCGACCATATTGGTTTCGTCCGAACTGGTTACTGCAACCAGCATGTCGGCATCATCGGCTCCGGCCTCGCGAAGCACGCGTGGGTGTGAACCGTGGCCCTGTACAACGCGGAGGTCAAATTTGTCCTGCAAAACGCGTAGCCGATCGCCATTCGTATCGACGATCGTGATATCGTTGTTTTCGCCGACAAGATTTTCCGCCAGCGTCCCGCCAACCTGTCCTGCGCCCAGAATGATAATTTTCATCTCTCGTGACCTGTTCTCAACATCACTCTTTGATTAGCTTAGCGTAAAAGAAGCCATCACCTTCTTCTGCGCCAGGCAGGTTTTGCTGACCAGGACGCTCTGGCGTCCCTGTGTCATGCAGTGCAGCATCAGGGGTACGTTTAAGGAAGGCTGCAATTTGCTGGCTGTTTTCTTCCGGAAGTATGGAACATGTTGCATAGACCAGCGTCCCGCCTGATTTCAGATGCGGCCAGATGGCGTCGAGAATTTCAGATTGCAGCTGAGCAAGCTCTGGAATATCACGATCGCGACGTAGCCACTTGATATCAGGATGACGACGAATCACGCCGGTTGCGGAGCAGGGGGCATCCAGCAAAATACGGTCGAACTGCGTCTCACCACACCATTCTGCAGGTTTACGCCCATCGCCCTGTTTGACCTGCGCTTTCATCCCCAGACGCTTCAGGTTGTCATAGACGCGTGACAGACGCTGTTCATCGACATCTACTGCCATCACGTTAGCTTGCGGAGCGACTTCCAGAATATGGGTTGTTTTGCCGCCAGGTGCGGCGCAAAGATCGAGGATCTGCTCACCGTTTTTCGGTTCAAGCCATGTCATGCAGCCCTGTGCCGAGGCGTCCTGTACGGTCACCCAACCCTCTTCAAAACCGGGTAGTACATGTACTGGCGCTGGGGAGGCTAAACGAACGGCGTCAGGGTAGGCCTCATGGGGGAATCCACTCATCCCGGCTTCTTCCAGTAAAGCCAGCCATGCGTCTCGGGTATGGTGGTTACGGTTGACGCGCAGCCACATCGGTGGACGTTGGTTATTGGCGTCAGCAATGTTCTGCCACTGTTGTGGATACGCTTTCTTAAGACGCTTCAGAAGCCAGTCAGGGTGCAGGAAACGCGTTTCGCTTTGAGCAAATTCAGCCAGAAGCTCTTCCTGCTGTCGCTGGAACTGGCGTAATACCCCGTTGATCAATCCTTTCAGTTGCGGGCGTTTAATCGCAACGGCACCTTCCACCGTTTCAGCAAGCGCAGCATGAGGCGGGATACGGGTATGAAGAAGCTGATAGAAGCCAACCATGATCAAGTAATGCACGGTACGTTGCTTACCCGTCATTGGGCGTGACATCAGCTTATTAATCAACCACTCAAGCTGAGAAAGGGTGCGCAGGACGCCAAAACACAGCTCCTGAAGCAGTGCTTTGTCTTTATCGGACACTTTTTGTTGTAGTGGAGGCAGGACATTGCTCAGTGACTGACCCTGCTCGACAACTTGCTCAACGGCCTGTGCCGCCAGACTGCGTAGATTTTGTTTTTTCATAACCGTAAAAATGCCCGGAAACTCCGGGCCTTAAGAAGAAATTTGCTCAGGCAAGACGATTGCCAGGGATAAACCACTCGCGACGAGAATTTAATAGATCCTGAGCGCTCATCGCTTTCTTACCCGCAGGTTGCAGCGACTCAAGATTCAAAATACCTTCTGAGGTCGCGACCTGGATGCCTTGCTTGTTCGCTTCGACGATCGTTCCTGGAGCCGCAGACACACTGCTGTCAATCACAGAGGCCTTCCAGACTTTTACCGGTTGGTCATCAATCATCATCCAGCTCATTGGCCACGGATTAAAGGCGCGAATGCAACGTTCAAGCTGAGCAGCAGGTAGTGACCAGTCAATCTGAGCCTCTTCTTTGCTCAGTTTTTCTGCATAGGTCACCAGCGCTTCATCCTGAACTTCAGGTTTTGCAGTGTTATCAGCAAGCTGCTGCAAGGTTTCGATAAGACCCTGCGGACCAAGATCTGCCAGTTTGTCGTATAGCGTGGCACTGGTATCGTCTGCAGTGATTGGACAGGCCAGTTTATACAGCATGTCGCCCGTGTCTAAACCTACGTCCATCTTCATGATTGTGACGCCAGTTTCAGCATCGCCTGCCCACAGAGAGCGTTGAATAGGTGCCGCCCCGCGCCAGCGAGGGAGCAGAGAACCATGAACGTTGATACAACCCAGGTGCGGCATATCAAGCACGCTTTTTGGCAGAATTAAGCCGTAAGCGACTACCACCATCACGTCAGCGTTCAGGTCAGCGACTAACTGTTGATTTTCCTGAGGGCGTAAGGATGCAGGCTGAAAAACAGGTAATCCATGTTCTTCGGCCAATACCTTTACCGGGCTCGGCATCAGCTTTTTACCGCGACCAGCAGGGCGGTCCGGTTGAGTAAAGACACCCACAACCTGGTGGCCAGAAGATAGCAGTGCGTCAAGATGACGCGCTGCAAAATCAGGGGTACCCGCGAAGATAATACGTAGTGTTTTAGACACGTTATTCCTTGTATCCGGGGGGACGTTATGCGCGAGAGCGCAAACGATCCAGTTTCTCTACTTTCTGACGAATACGCTGCTGTTTCAGCGGAGAGAGATAATCGATAAACAGTTTACCGACCAGGTGATCCATCTCATGCTGAATACAAATTGCGAGCAGGTCGTCTGCTTCCAGTTCGAACGGGTTACCGTCACGATCCAGGGCGCGAATTTTGATTTTCTCGGCACGCGGCACTAAAGCGCGCTGTTCTGGAATGGACAGACAACCTTCCTCAATACCTGTTTCGCCACTCTTCTCGAGCAACTCAGGGTTGATAAGCACCAGTCGACCGTCGCGATTCTCTGATACATCAATCACGATAATTCGTTTGTGAATGTCTACCTGCGTTGCCGCAAGGCCAATACCTTCTTCGGTATACATGGTATCGAACATATCATCGACGATACGCTGAATTTCTGCATTCACTTCTTTAACCGGTTCAGCGACGATGCGAAGGCGCTCGTCCGGAATATGTAACACTTGCAAAACTGCCATAAATTTCCAGAGTCGTGTTCAGGAGTTGATAAGAATATTACCTCTATTCTAGACAAATCCCCCATCGATTGACAGCATCAGTGACCAATCGCAAAGATTGCTGAGGCTGCTTATGGCAGGGAAAAGGATGACATCCACAGAGATATGGTTACGGTTAATCAACATAGGTTCACTATGTGGTGATGCGATGCTGGAAGCGGCATCATGGCTGCTTAAGCAGTCAACGATCGATGGTGCAGCTATCAGAGAGGCCGGGTTGTCGGTAACACAGGCAAAGCGGTTTTTTGCGCTCGGTGAACATGAGCTTGAGTGCAGCCTGGTGTGGCTTGAACAGCCTGGAAACCATCTGCTGACTGCAAATCATCCTCTTTATCCCCCTTTACTTCGCACTTTTCCTGATTATCCCGGGGCGCTATTCGTTAAAGGTAATCTTACCGCCCTCAGCGCTGTTCAACTGGCCGTGGTTGGAAGCCGTACGCCTTCCTGGTATGGCGAGCGCTGGGGGAAGATCCTGTGTGAGCAGCTTTCACAATCCGGTTTCACCATTACCAGCGGGCTGGCATGCGGAATTGACGGCGTAGCTCACAACGCGGCGTTGTCAGTAAACGGACGCAGTGTGGCAGTGTTGGGTAACGGGCTTTTTAGCATTTATCCGCGCAGGCATCAGCCCCTGGCTGAGCGTCTTATAGCATCCGAAGGGGCGATAGTGTCCGAGTTCTCACTGTCAACGCAGCCCAGGCCTGGTCATTTCCCACGCCGTAACCGAATTATCAGCGGACTAAGCCTGGGAGTGCTGGTGGTTGAAGCGGCATTACGAAGCGGTTCACTTGTGACGGCAAGGTGTGCGCTTGAACAGGGGAGAGAAGTGTTTGCCTTACCTGGTCCAATAGGTAACCCCGGATGCGAAGGACCACACTGGCTAATAAAACAAGGTGCCACGCCAGTGACTGGTGTAGAGGACATTCTTGATAATTTGCAATATGGGCTGCATTGGTTGCCGGACGATCCCGAAAAGCAACATTATTCATCAGATCAGGAGAAGGTGGCATTGCCATTTCCTAAGCTCCTGGCTAACGTAGGAGATGAGGTAACACCTGTTGACGTTGTCGCTGAACGTGCCGGCCAACCTGTGCCAGTAACGGTAGCACAGCTACTCGAACTGGAGTTAGCAGGGTGGATCGCAGCTGTACCCGGCGGCTATGTCCGATTAAGGAGGGCATGCCATGTTCGACGTACTGATGTATTTGTTTGAAACTTACATCCATAACGAAGCAGAAATGCGAGTGGATCAGGACAAATTGACACGGGATCTTACCGATGCGGGATTTGAGCGGGAAGATATTTATAATGCGTTGATGTGGCTGGAGAAACTGGCTGATTATCAGGAAGGCCTCGCCGAACCGATGCAGCTTGCCTCTGACCCATTGTCAGTGCGCATCTATACAGCTGAAGAGTGTGAAAGACTGGACGCCAGCTGCCGGGGATTCATCTTATTCCTTGAGCAGATTCAGGTGCTAAACCTCGAAACGAGAGAAATGGTGATAGAGCGCGTCATGGCGCTGGATACGGCAGAGTTCGAACTGGAAGACCTGAAATGGGTGATCCTGATGGTTCTGTTTAATATTCCGGGCTGTGAAAATGCCTATCAGCAAATGGAAGAATTACTCTTTGAAGTGAATGAAGGTATGCTGCACTAATTCAATGTGCAGCACCAAGAGTTGTTATGGCCAAATCCGCACTATTCACGGTGCATAAAAACGAGCCCTGCCCACAGTGTGGGGCTGAACTTGTCATTCGGTCCGGGAAACACGGTCCGTTTCTCGGTTGTTCACACTATCCGGAATGTGATTATGTCCGTCCCCTGAAAAGCCAGGCGGATGGACATATCGTTAAAATTCTGGAGGGGCAGCTTTGCCCTCTCTGCGGCGGTGAGTTAGCGTTACGGCAAGGCCGTTTCGGGATGTTCATTGGGTGTAGCCGTTACCCCGAATGTGAACATACAGAGCAAATTGATAAGCCAGATGAAACGGCCATTGCGTGTCCTCAGTGTCAGCGCGGGCAACTGGTACAGCGACGCTCCCGTTTTGGTAAGACCTTCCATTCTTGCGATCGCTATCCTGAATGCCAGTTCGTTATCAATTTCAAACCGGTAGCGGGGATCTGCTCCCATTGCAATTATCCGCTACTTATAGAGAAGAAAACGGCGCAAGGCATGAAACGCTTCTGCGCCAGTAAACAATGTGGAAAGCCGGTTTCGGCGGATCAAAACAGTGAATAATAACCTGCCATCGGGCTCCATCGCGCATGCGGTGGATGTTCTGAAAAATGAAGAAGTCATCGCTTATCCAACAGAAGCTGTCTTTGGAGTCGGTTGCGATCCTGACAGCGAAACGGCTGTGAGCCGCTTACTTGCATTAAAACAAAGACCTGTCGAAAAAGGGCTGATTTTGATTGCTGCCAGTTACGAGCAGCTTAAACCTTATATTGATGATTCCATGCTGACTCCGGCGCAGCGTGAGACCATCTTCTCCGTATGGCCCGGGCCAGTGACCTTTGTTTTCCCGGCGAAGCCGACCACGCCGCGTTGGTTAACCGGGCGCTTTGATTCCCTCGCCGTGCGTGTAACGGATCATCCGCTGGTGGTGGCGCTATGTCTGGCGTTTGGCAAACCACTGGTCTCAACCAGCGCTAACCTGACCGGGCTGCCTCCTTGCCGAACCACTGAAGAAGTACTGGCGCAGTTCGGGAATGATTTTCCGGTCGCCGTCGGTGAAACTGGGGGTCGCCTGAATCCGTCAGAAATTCGTGACGCCTTGACCGGCGAACGCTTTCGCCAGGGGTAATATGATGGAAACTTATGCTGTTTTTGGTAATCCGATTGCACACAGTAAGTCGCCTTTGATCCATCAGCAGTTTGCTGAACAACTGCAGATAGATCATCCCTATGGCCGCGTGCTGGCACCCGTTGATGCATTTGTTACTACACTGGATGCCTTTTTTGAGGCGGGCGGTAAAGGTGCAAATGTGACGGTACCCTTTAAGGAAGAAGCTTTCGAACGTGCGGATGAGCTGACCGAGCGCGCTTCTCTTGCTGGTGCGGTGAATACGCTTAAGCGACTTGAGGATGGCCGCCTCCTGGGTGACAACACTGACGGGATTGGTTTACTTAGCGATCTGGAAAGACTGTCATTTATCAAACCCGGTTTTCGGGTTTTGTTGATCGGTGCTGGCGGGGCATCGCGGGGCGTGCTGTTGCCGCTCCTTTCACTGGATTGTGCGGTGACCATTACCAACCGAACTTTCTCCCGAGCAGAAGAGTTAGCGGCGGTGTTCGCACATACTGGCAGTGTGAGCGCAGTCGCGCTTGATGATCTTGCCGATGGCGAATTCGATCTTGTCATTAATGCCACTTCCAGCGGTATTGCTGGAGAAGTGCCAGCGATCCCTGCGTCGCTGGTAAATGCCCACATGTATTTTTACGATATGTTTTATCAGAAAGGTAAAACGCCTTTCCTGATGTGGTGTGAACAACACGGCGCGAAACATCTGGCTGACGGTCTGGGTATGCTGGTGGGACAGGCAGCACATGCGGTATTGCTCTGGCACGGCGTGTTACCTGCGGTGGAACCGGTGATTGAAAAGCTGAAACAGGAGCTCACGGCGTGAATCAGGCGATCCACTTTCCTGACCGGGAAAACTGGGATGAGAGTAAACAAGCGGTCTGCTTCCCGGTGCTGGTACATGGAATGCAACTTACTTGTGCTATCAGTGGAGAAGTGCTGCTGAGTCGCTTTGGTGGTTCAAACCCGCTAGAGGTATTTTGCGAAAATCGCTGGGATCTTGAAGAAGAAGCCAGCGATTTAATCCGCGATCAGCAGGAAGACGATCAGGGCTGGGTCTGGTTGTCCTGAGCCAGATACTCATCTTTCCATTTCACGTAGTTATTCGCTGAATATTTCAATCCTTCGATCTCCGCCTCTTTTAAGGGGCGGATCTGTTTTACCGGGCTGCCTAAATAGAGATAGCCACTTTCCAGGCGTTTGTTTTGCGGGACAAGACTCCCGGCACCAATCATCACGTCATCTTCTACTATGACGTCATCCAGCAGGATTGATCCCATACCAACAAGCACCCGATTCCCGATAGTGCAGCCGTGGAGCATCACTTTATGGCCAACGGTAACATCCTCTCCGATGATGAGGGGATTGCCTTCCGGGTTATATGAGGATCTGTGGGTCACATGCAGAACGCTACCGTCCTGAATATTGGTGCGTGCGCCAATTGCCACATAGTTAACATCCCCCCTGATCGCAACGAGAGGCCAGATGCTGACGTCATCGGCGATTCGGACATCGCCAATGACGACACTACTGGCATCGATCATCACACGATCGCCTTTTTGGGGGAACAGATCTTTATAAGGACGTAATACTGCAGACATATCTACCTCGACGAGATGGGCGCTATACAGAAGACTTTGATCATATTATTGGATCGAGGCAAGGCAAAATGCGTCAATATTTAAGCAGATCGGGCGGGATTCCAGCGAAAAGAACGGAAAATCGACAGTCAGAAAAAAAGATCTAAAAAATGCTTGTGCTAAAAAATGGGATCCCTATAATGCGCCTCCATCGACACGGCGGATGTGAATCACTTCACAAACAACCCGGTCGGTTGAAGAGAAAAATTCTGAAATAACGGGTTGACTCTGAAAGAGGAAAGCGTAATATACGCCACCTCGCAACGGTGAGCTGAAAGCCGCGTTGCAACTGCTCTTTAACAATTTATCAGACAATCTGTGTGGGCACTCAAAGTGACATGGATTCTTAACGTCCTCGGACGATAAATGAATACCAAGTCTCAACGAGTGAACACGTAATTCATTACGAAGTTTAATTCATTGAGCATCAAACTTTTAAATTGAAGAGTTTGATCATGGCTCAGATTGAACGCTGGCGGCAGGCCTAACACATGCAAGTCGGGCGGTAACACAGGGAGCTTGCTCCCGGGTGACGAGCGGCGGACGGGTGAGTAATGTCTGGGAAACTGCCTGATGGAGGGGGATAACTACTGGAAACGGTAGCTAATACCGCATAACGTCGCAAGACCAAAGAGGGGGACCTTCGGGCCTCTTGCCATCAGATGTGCCCAGATGGGATTAGCTAGTAGGTGGGGTAACGGCTCACCTAGGCGACGATCCCTAGCTGGTCTGAGAGGATGACCAGCCACACTGGAACTGAGACACGGTCCAGACTCCTACGGGAGGCAGCAGTGGGGAATATTGCACAATGGGCGCAAGCCTGATGCAGCCATGCCGCGTGTATGAAGAAGGCCTTCGGGTTGTAAAGTACTTTCAGCGGGGAGGAAGGTGTTGTGGTTAATAACCACAGCAATTGACGTTACCCGCAGAAGAAGCACCGGCTAACTCCGTGCCAGCAGCCGCGGTAATACGGAGGGTGCAAGCGTTAATCGGAATTACTGGGCGTAAAGCGCACGCAGGCGGTCTGTCAAGTCGGATGTGAAATCCCCGGGCTCAACCTGGGAACTGCATTCGAAACTGGCAGGCTAGAGTCTTGTAGAGGGGGGTAGAATTCCAGGTGTAGCGGTGAAATGCGTAGAGATCTGGAGGAATACCGGTGGCGAAGGCGGCCCCCTGGACAAAGACTGACGCTCAGGTGCGAAAGCGTGGGGAGCAAACAGGATTAGATACCCTGGTAGTCCACGCCGTAAACGATGTCGACTTGGAGGTTGTGCCCTTGAGGCGTGGCTTCCGGAGCTAACGCGTTAAGTCGACCGCCTGGGGAGTACGGCCGCAAGGTTAAAACTCAAATGAATTGACGGGGGCCCGCACAAGCGGTGGAGCATGTGGTTTAATTCGATGCAACGCGAAGAACCTTACCTACTCTTGACATCCAGAGAACTTAGCAGAGATGCTTTGGTGCCTTCGGGAACTCTGAGACAGGTGCTGCATGGCTGTCGTCAGCTCGTGTTGTGAAATGTTGGGTTAAGTCCCGCAACGAGCGCAACCCTTATCCTTTGTTGCCAGCGGTCCGGCCGGGAACTCAAAGGAGACTGCCAGTGATAAACTGGAGGAAGGTGGGGATGACGTCAAGTCATCATGGCCCTTACGAGTAGGGCTACACACGTGCTACAATGGCGCATACAAAGAGAAGCGACCTCGCGAGAGCAAGCGGACCTCATAAAGTGCGTCGTAGTCCGGATTGGAGTCTGCAACTCGACTCCATGAAGTCGGAATCGCTAGTAATCGTAGATCAGAATGCTACGGTGAATACGTTCCCGGGCCTTGTACACACCGCCCGTCACACCATGGGAGTGGGTTGCAAAAGAAGTAGGTAGCTTAACCTTCGGGAGGGCGCTTACCACTTTGTGATTCATGACTGGGGTGAAGTCGTAACAAGGTAACCGTAGGGGAACCTGCGGTTGGATCACCTCCTTACCTTAAAGAACCTGCCTTTGCAGTGCTCACACAGATTGTCTGATGAAAAGTAAATAGCAAGGCGTCTTGCGATTGAGACTTCAGTGTCCCCTTCGTCTAGAGGCCCAGGACACCGCCCTTTCACGGCGGTAACAGGGGTTCGAATCCCCTAGGGGACGCCACTTGCTGGTTTGTGAGTGAAAGTCGCCGACCACCGTATCTCAAAACAGACTCACGAGTCTTGTTTGAGATATTTGCTCTTTAAAAATCTGGATCAAGCTGAAAATTGAAACGACACATCTTAAATGGTGTGTTCGAGTCTCTCAAATTTTCGCAAGTCGGTGATGAATCGAAAGAAACATCTTCGGGTTGTGAGGTTAAGCGACTAAGCGTACACGGTGGATGCCCTGGCAGTCAGAGGCGATGAAGGACGTGCTAATCTGCGAAAAGCGCCGGCGAGGTGATATGAACCTTTGACCCGGCGATGTCCGAATGGGGAAACCCAGTGTGATTCGTCACACTATCGTTAACTGAATACATAGGTTAACGAGGCGAACCGGGGGAACTGAAACATCTAAGTACCCCGAGGAAAAGAAATCAACCGAGATTCCCCCAGTAGCGGCGAGCGAACGGGGAGCAGCCCAGAGTCTGAATCAGCTTGTGTGTTAGTGGAACGGTCTGGAAAGTCCGGCGATACAGGGTGACAGCCCCGTACACGAAAATGCACAGGTTGTGAACTCGAAGAGTAGGGCGGGACACGTGGTATCCTGTCTGAATATGGGGGGACCATCCTCCAAGGCTAAATACTCCTGACTGACCGATAGTGAACCAGTACCGTGAGGGAAAGGCGAAAAGAACCCCGGCGAGGGGAGTGAAAAAGAACCTGAAACCGTGTACGTACAAGCAGTGGGAGCACCTTCGTGGTGTGACTGCGTACCTTTTGTATAATGGGTCAGCGACTTATATTCTGTAGCAAGGTTAACCGTATAGGGGAGCCGAAGGGAAACCGAGTCTTAACTGGGCGTTAAGTTGCAGGGTATAGACCCGAAACCCGGTGATCTAGCCATGGGCAGGTTGAAGGTTGGGTAACACTAACTGGAGGACCGAACCGACTAATGTTGAAAAATTAGCGGATGACTTGTGGCTGGGGGTGAAAGGCCAATCAAACCGGGAGATAGCTGGTTCTCCCCGAAAGCTATTTAGGTAGCGCCTCGTGAACTCATCTTCGGGGGTAGAGCACTGTTTCGGCTAGGGGGCCATCCCGGCTTACCAACCCGATGCAAACTACGAATACCGAAGAATGTTATCACGGGAGACACACGGCGGGTGCTAACGTCCGTCGTGAAGAGGGAAACAACCCAGACCGCCAGCTAAGGTCCCAAAGTCATGGTTAAGTGGGAAACGATGTGGGAAGGCACAGACAGCCAGGATGTTGGCTTAGAAGCAGCCATCATTTAAAGAAAGCGTAATAGCTCACTGGTCGAGTCGGCCTGCGCGGAAGATGTAACGGGGCTAAACCATGCACCGAAGCTGCGGCAGCGACGCTTATGCGTTGTTGGGTAGGGGAGCGTTCTGTAAGCCGTTGAAGGTGTGCTGTGAGGCATGCTGGAGGTATCAGAAGTGCGAATGCTGACATAAGTAACGATAAAGCGGGTGAAAAGCCCGCTCGCCGGAAGACCAAGGGTTCCTGTCCAACGTTAATCGGGGCAGGGTGAGTCGACCCCTAAGGCGAGGCCGAAAGGCGTAGTCGATGGGAAACAGGTTAATATTCCTGTACTTGGTGTTACTGCGAAGGGGGGACGGAGAAGGCTATGTTAGCCGGGCGACGGTTGTCCCGGTTTAAGCATGTAGGCGGAACGATTAGGTAAATCCGGTCGTTTTTTAACGCTGAGGTGTGATGACGAGGCACTACGGTGCTGAAGTAACAAATGCCCTGCTTCCAGGAAAAGCCTCTAAGCATCAGGTAACATCAAATCGTACCCCAAACCGACACAGGTGGTCAGGTAGAGAATACCAAGGCGCTTGAGAGAACTCGGGTGAAGGAACTAGGCAAAATGGTGCCGTAACTTCGGGAGAAGGCACGCTGATATGTAGGTGAAGCCCCTGCGGGTGGAGCTGAAATCAGTCGAAGATACCAGCTGGCTGCAACTGTTTATTAAAAACACAGCACTGTGCAAACACGAAAGTGGACGTATACGGTGTGACGCCTGCCCGGTGCCGGAAGGTTAATTGATGGGGTTAGCGGCAACGCGAAGCTCTTGATCGAAGCCCCGGTAAACGGCGGCCGTAACTATAACGGTCCTAAGGTAGCGAAATTCCTTGTCGGGTAAGTTCCGACCTGCACGAATGGCGTAATGATGGCCAGGCTGTCTCCACCCGAGACTCAGTGAAATTGAACTCGCTGTGAAGATGCAGTGTACCCGCGGCAAGACGGAAAGACCCCGTGAACCTTTACTATAGCTTGACACTGAACACTGGTCCTTGATGTGTAGGATAGGTGGGAGGCTTTGAAGCGTGGACGCCAGTCTGCGTGGAGCCGACCTTGAAATACCACCCTTTAATGGCTGGTGTTCTAACGTAGACCCGTAATCCGGGTTGCGGACAGTGTCTGGTGGGTAGTTTGACTGGGGCGGTCTCCTCCCAAAGAGTAACGGAGGAGCACGAAGGTTAGCTAATCCTGGTCGGACATCAGGAGGTTAGTGCAATGGCATAAGCTAGCTTGACTGCGAGAGTGACGGCTCGAGCAGGTGCGAAAGCAGGTCATAGTGATCCGGTGGTTCTGAATGGAAGGGCCATCGCTCAACGGATAAAAGGTACTCCGGGGATAACAGGCTGATACCGCCCAAGAGTTCATATCGACGGCGGTGTTTGGCACCTCGATGTCGGCTCATCACATCCTGGGGCTGAAGTAGGTCCCAAGGGTATGGCTGTTCGCCATTTAAAGTGGTACGCGAGCTGGGTTTAGAACGTCGTGAGACAGTTCGGTCCCTATCTGCCGTGGGCGCTGGAGAATTGAGGGGGGCTGCTCCTAGTACGAGAGGACCGGAGTGGACGCATCACTGGTGTTCGGGTTGTCATGCCAATGGCATTGCCCGGTAGCTAAATGCGGAAGAGATAAGTGCTGAAAGCATCTAAGCACGAAACTTGCCCCGAGATGAGTTCTCCCTGAGACTTTAAGTCTCCTGAAGGAACGTTGAAGACGACGACGTTGATAGGTCGGGTGTGTAAGCGTAGCGATACGTTGAGCTAACCGATACTAATGAACCGTGAGGCTTAACCTTACAACGCCGAAGCTGTTTCGGCGAAGAGACAGAATATTTTCAGCTTTGATACAGATTAACAGAATTTGCCTGGCGGCTTTAGCGCGGTGGTCCCACCTGACCCCATGCCGAACTCAGAAGTGAAACGCCGTAGCGCCGATGGTAGTGTGGGGTCTCCCCATGTGAGAGTAGGGAACTGCCAGGCATCAAATTTAGCGTGCTGATATGGCTCAGTTGGTAGAGCGCACCCTTGGTAAGGGTGAGGTCCCCAGTTCGACTCTGGGTATCAGCACCACTTTATACTTAGGTTAAAGTTCGGCAAGAAGTAAAAGAATTTGTCTGGCGGCTTTAGCGCGGTGGTCCCACCTGACCCCATGCCGAACTCAGAAGTGAAACGCCGTAGCGCCGATGGTAGTGTGGGGTCTCCCCATGTGAGAGTAGGGAACTGCCAGACATCAAACAAGTGAAAAGGCCATCCGTAAGGATGGCCTTTTTGCGTTATATTTTCCGTAAACCAGTCAACCCGGTAAGCGTAGCGTCACCGGGCAGATCAAACGGTTAGTGAATCACCTGTGACAAAAATGCCCGGGTACGTTCGGACTTCGGATGCGCAAAGAATTCATCCGGTGGTGCCTGCTCAACAATCTCTCCACGATCCATAAAGATCACCCGGTCGGCCACAGTTCTGGCAAACCCCATTTCATGTGTTACGCACAACATGGTCATCCCGGATTGGGCCAACCCAATCATGGTATCCAGCACCTCTTTCACCATTTCTGGATCCAGCGCGGATGTTGGCTCATCGAACAGCATAATTTTGGGTTTCATGCACAGTGAACGGGCGATAGCCACACGCTGTTGTTGACCACCTGATATCTGCCCAGGGAATTTATTGGCGTGCTCTGCAATACGCACGCGTTCCAGATAGTGCATCGCCAGCGCCTCGGCTTCCTTTTTCGGCATCTTTTGCACCCAAATCGGTGCCAGCGTGCAGTTCTGCAAAACGGTCAGGTGGGGGAACAGATTAAAGTGCTGAAACACCATCCCCACTTCCTGACGCACGCGTTCGATGTTGCGGATGTCTTCATTCAGCTCAATGCCATCAACAACAATGCGACCCTGCTGATGTTCCTCAAGGTGGTTAATACAGCGAATGGTCGTTGATTTCCCTGAACCTGAAGGGCCGCAAAGTACGATTCGTTCACCCTGCTTTACCTTAAGATTAATGTCTTTCAGGACGTGAAACTGTCCGTACCATTTATTGACGTTTTCCAGCGTAATCATCGCGTCGGCGGGTGTCATAGTAATCTGGCTCATAATTTCCTCAGTGCGGTGTACGCCCGGTGTTAAAGCGCTTTTCCAGATGCTGGCTATAGCGCGACATGCTAAAACAGAAGATCCAGTAGATCAGAGCAGCAAAGACATATCCCTCGGTGGACATGCCCAGCCAGACAGGGTCAACGGTGGCTTGTTGCACACTGCTGAAGAGATCGAACAGTCCGATGATGATCACCAGACTGGTATCTTTAAAGAGCGCAATGATCGTGTTGACCAGACCAGGAATAACCAGCTTGAGTGCCTGCGGGAGTATCACCAGCCCCTGCGTTTTCCAGTAACCCAATGCCAGTGATTCCGCTGCTTCGTACTGACCCTTAGGTAATGCCTGCAGACCACCGCGTACTACCTCAGCGACATAGGCCGACTGGAACAGAATTACCCCAACGAGGGCCCGGATCAGTTTGTCGATCGTCGTGCCTTCTGCCATAAACAACGGCAACATCACCGAAGACATAAACAGAACGGTGATAAGCGGCACACCACGCCAGAACTCAATGAAAATGACGGAGAGCACACGTACGACCGGCATTTTTGAACGCCGTCCAAGTGCGAGTAAAATTCCCCACGGCAGTGCGCCGGCTATCCCGACGGAGGCGATGATCAACGTTAGCGTCAGGCCGCCCCACTGGCGAGTTTCAACACGATCCAGCCCCAGAACGCTGCCATACAACAGCACCCATACAATAATGGGATAGGCAACTGCCCAGCAGGCAATGTAGCGGCCACGGTGAGGCAGTTTTTTCCAGAACATCACGGCGATAGAGAGCAAACCGATAACAAGCGCCAGGTTAATCCGCCAGCGTTGTTCGTGCGGGTACAATCCATACATGAACTGGCCAAAACGCTCGTGGATAAATACCCAGCATGCGCCTGCTTTCGTGCAGTCAGCGCGAGTTGAACCCACCCAGTTCGCCTGCAAAAAGACCCAGTTCAGCAATGGTGGGATTAATTCCCACATGAGCCACAGGCAGACAACTGTCAGCAGGCTATTGCTCCAACTGGAAAACAGGTTCTTACGTGCCCAGAGAATAACGCGCCCACCTGTCGAGCGGGCAGGACGCGAGGAGTGCGACAATATTGCTTTAGTCATCAGAATTCCTTAGCGCTCAACCAGGGCGATACGGCGGTTATAAAGGTTCATCAGCAACGAGATCGCCAGGCTGATGATCAGATAGACAGACATGGTAATGGCGATGGTTTCAATGGCTTGCCCGGTCTGGTTAAGTACGGTTCCGGCGAACAGTGACACCATATCGGGGTAGCCAATGGCTGCTGCCAGGGACGAGTTTTTGACAATATTGAGGTACTGGCTGGTCAGTGGCGGGATGATGACCCGTAAAGCCTGCGGAATAATGACCTGACGAAGCGTCACCGTATTCGGTAATCCCAGAGAGCGTGCAGCTTCATGCTGCCCATATGGCACGGCCTGGATCCCCGCGCGAATGATTTCAGCAATAAATGCAGAGGTATAAATCGAAAGCGCCAGCGTCAGGGATGCCAGTTCAGGGATTAATACCATCCCACCCTGGAAGTTAAAACCACGAAGATGCGGAATATCCCAGTGCAACGCGGCACCAAACAGCCAGTGTGTCAGTAACGGCAGACCGATGATAAGGGCAACCGCAGTTGGCCATGTCTTACGAAGCTGACCCGTTTTGATTTGGTGTTTACGGTTATAGCGGAATAGCCCTGCAGAGATCACAAGAGCAAGCACAATGGCGGCGATAAAAGCATACAACCCTTCCGCAACCTGTGGTGAGGGAATGTAAAGTCCACGGTTACTCAGGAAAAGCAGGCCGAATGCATCGACAGCCTGGCGTGGACCTGGAAGGTTACGCAGTACGGCGAAATACCAGAAAAAGATCTGCAACAGTGGCGGGATATTGCGAAACGTCTCAATATAAATTGTCGACAGTTTTCGCAGCAGCCAGTTTTCTGACAATCTGGCCAGGCCAATAAAGAATCCCAGTATGGAGGCGAAAACAATACAGAGTGCTGAAACCAGCAGCGTATTCAGTAAGCCGACCACAAACACGCGTCCGTACGTATCTCCTTCCTGATAATCAATAAGATGCTGAACAATACCAAAACCCGCGCTGCGATCCAGAAATGCAAAGCCGGAGGTGATACCGCGATTATTCAGGTTGGTAACCGTGTTATGAATTAAATAAACGACGATGACCACAACCGCGATGATAGCAATAATCTGGAATAGCCAGGCGCGGACCGCGGGATGAGAAAAGGATAACGATCCTTTTACGATTGGGCGGTGATGGGACATAAAGAAACCTCGGTAACCATGACTCTGGACTGGGCACTGCGTGCGCAGTGCCCGTTACAGCAAATGCTTAACGAACTGGCGGTGCGTACTGAATGCCGCCGTTATTCCAGAGATTGTTCTGGCCACGTTTGATCTTCAGCGGGCTTTCCGATCCCACATTGCGTTCAAAGATCTCAGAGTAGTTACCAACCTGTTTGATGATGTTGTAGGCCCACTTGTTATCCAGCTTCAGGTCTTTGCCGAAATCACCCTCTTTACCCAGCAAATGTGCCATATCCGGGTTGGAAGGGTTGGCTGCTTTTTCATCAACGTTCTTCGAGTTGATGCCCATCTCTTCTGCGTTCAGCATGGCGAACAATGTCCAGCGAACGATAGAGAACCAGTCTTCATCGCCACGGCGGACAACCGGCCCAAGAGGCTCTTTGGAGATAACTTCAGGCAGGACAATCCACTCCGCAGGGTTGCTGAGCTTAATACGCAAGGCATACAGCTGCGACTGATCGGATGCCAGCGTATCGCAACGACCGGACTCCAGTGCTTTGGCTGATTCGTCAGAACGATCGAAGGTCACTGGGGTGTACTTCATGTTATTCGCTTTGAAATAATCAGCGACATTAAGCTCGGTATCGGTACCAGCCTGAATACAAACGGTCGCACCGTCCAGTTCTTTGGCGCTTTTCAGGCCCGCTTTATTATGGGTAAGGAAACCAATGCCGTCGTAATAGGTGACCCCAGTAAATGACATTCCCATTCCCGCGTCACGGGAGGAAGTCCAGGTGGTATTACGGGAGAGCATATCAACTTCGCCAGACTGAAGCGCCGTGAAACGTTCTTTCGCCGTCAGCGGGGTATATTTGACTTTGCTGTCATCGCCGAAAACGGCAGCGGCTACGCCACGGCAGACATCAACATCAATACCCGTAAATTTGCCGTTCGCATCGGCATAAGAGAAGCCAGGCAAACCGTCACTGATACCGCATTGTACAAACCCTTTCTTTTTCACGGCGTCCAGTGTCGTACCCGCATGGGCCTGACCCGCTACAGCAAACAACACGCCCGCGGCGGCCAGGCTGGCTATCATCGTCTTTTTCATAATGCATCCTGTGTGGCGAAATTTATCGTTATAGAGGCGTTTTAAACGCTTTGACCTGTCTGTGGCATTGGCCAACGTTTATAAAGCAAACGTAATGCCAGGTTTTGCGCTCAACAAAATAAGAGACAAGTGAACGCATAATGCTGAGTGTAGACAGGGTTAAATAAATCGAATGCCCCGAAACGGTGCGAAATTACAACCTGCGCCACAAATCAGAGCAAAAGTTTGATTATCTGTTAGCTAAAAACATCAGATAGTTGCTGGCGTGAATATTGGCAGGGTATTAAATGTAATTAATATGTGAAAATCATCACGATGGAATATGAAATTTAAATAGATACACGAAAAAGATGTGACTGGCTTCAGGCTAAAATTAATCTGTAGAGAAATGGTGGGGCTATTTTTTTACTTATCTGAAAATACTGCACTATTTAAAAGCAAAAAGCGCGGACAGAGCCGCGCTTTCAAAGAGTGATGCCCCTGGGGGTTACTTAGTCAGGGCAACGATACCCAGCGTCAAACCAGCCACTGCAGCAGCACCACCAGCGATAGCACCCGCGGTTTCCCAGTTATCCTGGGTCGTACCCTTCATACAGGTATTGGTATGAACCAGTCGGCCCTGATCGTCGTATACCGGCACACATGGTGAGTCGTGCGCGCACCCAGCAAGCAGCGCAGCGAGTAGTGCAACGGAAATGAATCTTTTCATGATGTTACCTCAGTATTATTTCTCATCCGCTATAAAGCCAGGAGGGCTATTAACGAACTGGAGGCTATTTTACCACTGTGATAAGCCCACGTTGCATGGGGAATAATCTCAAATTATGTTGATTGTAAAAATCGTGGAGAAAGGTGATATACCCGGATGGATTAATGGCGAAAGTAGGGTGTTGTAAGGGGGGCATTTTTACTTAATGCAAATAACGCTGTGATTATAAGACACCTAATTCACTGTTTCAGTTAAAAATAAAAAAGGCACCGGGGGTGCCTTTCAGGTATTCATTAATCTTTATGGCCTGTAAACCGTCGCCGGACAACAACGAAGAAAACAGGTACGAAGAAGATAGCCAGGAGCGTTGCAGAAAGCATGCCTCCCATGACCCCTGTCCCGACGGCATTTTGTGCGCCACTCCCGGCTCCACGGCTAATCACCAGTGGCAAAACGCCAAGAATAAAGGCAAGCGAAGTCATCAGGATAGGGCGAAGACGCATCCTTGAGGCTTCCAGCGTTGCCTCAATAGTGCCTTTACCCTCTTTCTCCATCAGGTCTTTGGCAAACTCAACGATCAAAATGGCATTTTTGGCCGATAAGCCAATCGTTGTCAGGAGGCCAACCTGGAAGTAAACGTCATTGTTCAACCCGCGCAGAGACGCCGCCAGAAGCGCACCAATGACCCCCAGCGGTACAACCAGCATGACGGAGAAAGGAATGGACCAGCTTTCATAAAGGGCAGCCAGGCACAGGAACACCACAATCAGTGATATGGCGTACAGCGCAGGAGCCTGGTTACCTGAAAGCCGTTCCTGATATGACATTCCCGTCCAGTCATAGCCGATACCGGAAGGCAGTTTCGCTGCGAGGCTCTCCATCATGACCATCGCTTCACCGGTACTTTTACCCGGTGCGGATTCGCCGAGGATCTCCATAGACGGCATCCCGTTGTAGCGTTCCAGACGAGGTGAGCCGTACACCCAGTGAGAACTGCTAAAGGCGGAGAAAGGTACCATCTCGCCATTTGCGCTGCGCACATAGAGGTTGTTGATATCCCCTGGCAGCATGCGGAAATGAGCATCGGCCTGCACGTAAACTTTCTTCACGCGTCCATGATCGATAAAGTCATTTACATAGGTTCCCCCTAAGGCCGTCGAGATCGTCTGATTGACGTCAGAGAGACTGACGCCCAGCGCCTGTGCTTTCTCTTGATCGACATCCAGCTTGAACTGAGGGGTATCTTCCAGTCCGTTAGGACGTACGCGTACCAGCAGGTCTGGGTGCTCTTTAACCATGCCAAGCAGCTTATTACGTGCCTGAGTTAGCTGTGTATGGCCCAGGTTTGCCTGATCAATCAGCTCAAAGTCGAAGCCCGTTGCGGTACCAAGCTCGATGATTGCTGGCAGGTTAAATGGAAATACGAGGCCATCTTTTATCTGACTGAATGCTTTCGTTGCACGGCTAACGATCGCTTCAACGCTATTTTCCGCACCAGGCCGATCTTCCCAGGGTTTCAGGCTCACAAAGGCGATACCGGAGTTCTGACCCTGGCCGCTAAAGCTAAAACCGTTAACGGTAAAGACGGATTCAACATTGGCCTTCTCTTTGTTCAGGTAATAATCATTAACCTGATCGAGCACTTGCTGAGTTCGCGTTTGTGTCGCGCCAGCGGGGAGCTGAACCATCGTCATAAACACCCCCTGATCCTCTTCAGGCAGGAATGAGGTGGGTAAGCGCAGGAACAGTACCGCCATGCCGCCAACGATGATCACATACACCACCAGATAGCGCCCGGTCTTACGTAAAATACCGCTCACGCTGTTGCTGTAATGTTCCACACTCTTATCAAAGAGCGCATTGAACCAGCCAAAGAAGCCACCTTTCTTCTCGTGATGTTCACTGGAGACGGGTTTAAGTAATGTTGCACATAGCGCTGGCGTTAAGATCAGCGCGACCAGCACGGACAGCGCCATTGCCGAAACAATCGTTAGCGAGAACTGACGATAGATGGCCCCCGTCGATCCGCCAAAAAAGGCCATTGGAATAAAGACTGCCGAGAGCACCATTGCAATGCCCACCAGTGCGCCCTGGATCTGCTCCATCGACTTCTGCGTTGCCTCTTTTGGCGGCAGCTTGTCCTCAACCATGACACGTTCGACGTTCTCGACCACCACAATGGCGTCATCGACCAACAGACCTATCGCCAGCACCATCCCAAACATCGTCAGGGTGTTGATGGAGAACCCGAACGCCGCCAGAACCGCGAAGGTACCCAGCAGGACGACCGGAACCGCGATCGTGGGGATGAGCGTCGCCCGCAGGTTTTGCAGGAACAGATACATGACCAGGAAGACGAGAATAATCGCCTCAAACAGTGTCTTCACCACTTCATGGATAGAGATTTTCACAAAAGGCGTGGTGTCATAAGGGTAGACCACCTTTAGCCCTTGCGGGAAGAACTGTTGCAGTTGTGCCAGTTTGCTTTTGATGGCTGCAGCTGTATCCAGTGCGTTTGCACCGGTTGCGAGCTTAATCCCCAGACCGGTTGCCGCCTGTCCGTTGATCCTGGTGACCATATTGTAGTTCTCGCCACCCAGTTCAATGCGCGCCACATCCTTCAGATGAACCATAGAACCGTCCTGGTTCACCTTCAGCGTCACGCGGCCAAACTCTTCCGGTGATTTAAGGCGGGTTTGCGCAATGATGGAGGCGTTCAGTTGCTGGCCCGGAACAGACGGGGTTCCGCCTAACTGGCCCGCTGCAATCTGGTCATTCTGTGTTTTCAACTGGTTGATAACATCCAGCGGCGTCAGCTGGTATTTATTCATCGCATTGCTGTCGAGCCAGATGCGCATCGCGTACTGGGCACCAAACAGCTGAACATCACCTACCCCCGTGGTTCGACTAATCGCATCTTTGACGTTAGAAGCGACATAGTCAGAGATATCATCCTGGGTGAGATTTTTATTGTCTGAAACAAAGCCAGCAACCAGCAGGAAGCTGCTACTGGACTTCTCGACGCCAATCCCTTGTTGCTGTACGTCTTGCGGCAGCAACGGCATGGCGAGCTGAAGTTTGTTCTGAACCTGAACCTGCGCAATGTCCGGGTCTGTTCCTGACTCGAAGGTTAGCGTGATAGTGACGCTACCTGCGGAATCGCTGGTGGAGGACATGTACATCAGGTTATCGATACCGTTCATGTTCTGTTCGATAACCTGGGTCACGGTATCCTGCACCGTCTGGGCGTCAGCACCCGGGTAGGTTGCTGTTATGGCAACGGCGGGTGGTGCAATGGTTGGATACTGTGCAACAGGAAGTTTGAGAATAGCCAGCCCGCCCGCAATCATCAGAATGATGGCGAGTACCCAGGCGAAAACCGGCCTTTGTATAAAGAAATTAGCCATGTTGTCGTCCCTTAACTGGCAGGATTATCAGCGGTGTCGGGTGTGGCGACGACGGTGGTGCCTGGTCTGGCTTTTTGTAAGCCGCTGACAATAACACGATCACCGTTTTTCAGCCCTTCCGTCACCAGCCAGCGATCGCCAATCGCCTGTGGGGCAACGACCGTACGTGACTCAACCTGGTTTTTATCGTTAACAACCAGTACGGTTGCGTCACCACGTGGTGTACGTGTCACCCCTTGCTGTGGAATCAGAATGGCATCCGGCTGCGTACCTTCATCAATGCGCGCGCGGACAAACATGCCCGGTAACAGCAGGTGTTGAGGATTTGGGAAAATGGCGCGCAGGGTAATCGAGCCGGTACTTTCATCGACCGTGACATCTGAGAACTGCAACGTACCTTTCAGCGGATAAGGTTGACCGTTTTCCATCAGCAATTCGACGCTGCTGGTGGTATCCCCTTTTTGCAGACTCGTCTGCTTGAGTTGCATAAAATCATTGCTGGACTGTGTGACGTCGACATAAATCGGATCAAGCTGTTGTACCGTTGCCAGTGCGGTCGCCTGCCCGTTGGTGACGAGCGCCCCCTCAGTCACGCTGGATTTACCGATACGGCCATTGATAGGGGACGTGACTTTGGTGTAGGCAAGATTGATACGCGCACTTTCGACGCCTGCCTGTGCGGCCACAACGCTGGCATCAGCTTGTTGAGCCGTCGCCACCGCCTGGTCGTACTCCTGTTTACTCACGTACTGCGTGCCGACCAGCGGGAGATAACGTTTCACCGTCAGGTGGGCAATATTCGCTGCCGCCTGTGCTTTTACCAGCTCCCCTTTGGCGTTGTCATACGCCGCCTGATACGTTGCGGGATCAATCTGATAAAGCGAGTCGCCCGCTTGCACATCGCTACCTTCCGTAAAGTTGCGACGCAGGATGATGCCGTTAACCTGGGGACGAACCTCCGCGACGCGGAAAGCGTCCGTTCTGCCAGGAAGTTCAGTTGTCACTGCCAGTGGTGCGCTTTTCACAATATGAACGCTGACCTGAGGCGCTTGCGGATGTTGTGGCTGGTTTTCCTGCCCATCACATCCGGTGAGCAGTGCGGCGCAGACAATAAAACCGGATAAAGGTAAGAGTCTGAAGTGATTCGTCATTACTGTTCCTTTAAATACCCATTAACCGATATTCGTTCGTGGATCGGCGATCGGGGCAGGGGAGACAAAACAAAATGTAGCTGTATATAATAATGAGGGTATTTAGTGTTTTTTAATTTATAAGTGCGAATAAATGGGCGGCGATACAAAAATCAGAATCGGACCCGGTAAATTCAACAGTATGTTTCTGATAAGTTTATCGGATAAATGAGATTTTAAGAGTTTAATGCATCTGCATTGTGAATTTAATTGTCGTTATACATTCATATAAATTATAAATTCATTGAATTGACTTTTTTTGTGCAAAACTAAAATGAATTTTAGGGAATACTTTTGCTTACAAAACCCAGCCTGTATTTTCAAACAATGCATCAACCATGTGAGTAATGAGTAGAGGTCTATGGCACGTAAAAAGAAAGAAGAGGCTCAAAAAACCCGACAGCAACTGCTTGAAGCGGCTATCACGCAGTTTGCCACGCGTGGTGTAGCCAACACGACGCTGACGGATATCGCTGATGCTGCAAAGGTTACACGCGGGGCGGTTTACTGGCATTTCACCAGTAAATCAGAAATATTTAATGCTATCTGGGAGCAGCAATTACCGTTTCGTGAAATTATTCACGACCGGTTATCTCTTTCCGAAAATGATGATCCGTTGTTAGTCATTCGTGAAAAATTCATCACTGCATTGCAATATATTGCGCATGAACCCCGCCAGTGTGCACTTTTACAGATCCTGTATCATAAATGTGAATTTAATAGCGATATGATTTCAGAGTGTGAAATCAGAAGACGTATTGGCTTTAACTATGAATCTCTGCGTGTTTCGCTGGAAAAATGCATTTCGCAGAAACTCATTTCACCACAGGTGAATGTTGAACTGACGTTGATCGTTTTTCATGGTTTTTTTAGCGGAATAATTAAAAACTGGTTAATGAATAAAGACAGTTTTAATCTTTATCAACAAGCTCCTGCGCTGGTTGATAACATTCTGGCGACACTGCATGTTACGCGAGTACCGCCTTATGATGATATTTACGGTTCAGCGTCAGGTAACATTTCTCCGTGCTCGCAAAGTGCTTCAATATCCAGCGCACTAACCGGTTTACCTAACAGATAGCCCTGAAGGGTGTTACAGCCCAGCTCCGTCAAAAACGTTTGCTGCTCTTCAGTTTCCACACCTTCAGCCACGACTTTCAGGTTCAGCGTTTTTGCCAGAGCGACTATTGCCGAAACAATTGTCGCATCATCGCTTTCGCCACTTAACTCTTTCACAAAAGCACGATCGATTTTCAACTCACAGGCAGGTAAGCGTTTGAGATACAACAGGCTCGAATACCCTGTACCAAAGTCATCAATCGACGCTTTCACGCCCGCATCTGTTAGCTCTGTCAGCACCCGAACGCTCTCCTCCGGGTTGCTCATTGCCGTTGTTTCAGTGACTTCAAGGATCAGCATTTCCGGCGGCACGTTGTGACGCGCCAGGCAGCCGAGAACCGTCTTAACCAGCGAAGGTTGTTCAAACTGCAGTGTCGACAGATTCACGGCCATCGACCAGCTCTGATGCCCCTGAAGGTGCCATTCACGCAGCTGACGACAAGCTTCGTTGATCACCCAGTTGCCAATAGGAATGATCAGGCCTGTTTTTTCTGCCAGCGGCAGGAACAGCTCTGGCGTCAGTAACCCCTGCTTTGGGTGTTGCCAGCGCAGCAGCGCCTCAAAACCGAGGATTGGTCCTGCCGGGGCATGGAATTTGGGCTGGTAGAGCAGGCGTAACTCAGCACGCTCGACGGCCAGCCACAGATCGTTCATCAGCTGGAGATGGGACTGCGCCAGGGTGTTCATGGAGGGCTGGAAAAAGTGATAACCGTTACGGCCCATATGCTTCGTGTGGTACATCGCCGCATCCGCGTTAAACATCAGTTCACGATCGGTTTTGCCGTCGTGAGGGTAAAGTGCAATACCAATGCTGAGGGTTACCACCAGTTCATAAGGATCCAGATTAAACGGGTTATCAATGGCACGAACCAGTGAACTTCCCAGAGACGCCGCATCATCCGGGCCTTCCGCCTCGGTCAGCAGGACAAACTCATCACCCCCGATACGTGCCAGAGTGAACTGGCCTTTCAGGGGGAGCAGCAAACGCTGCGTAACGGCGACCAGCAGCTTATCGCCGACATCATGGCCATAGGCATCATTGATGGCTTTGAAACCGTCGAGATCCATGAACATCAAGGCAAAATGTATCCCTTCGCGGTCCGCTTTGCTGATGGCCTGATCGAGACGGTCTTCCAGCAGGATGCGATTAGGCAGACGCGTCAGCGTGTCGTGCAGCGCCAACTGGGCCAGTTCCCGGTTAGCTTCTGCAAGGGAAGAGGCCAGCAAAGAGGTGCGCGCCTGAAGGCGGGCGTCCAGCATGGATACGAGTAATGTGATCCCCAGAATGGAGAGCGCAACCACGCTCACCAGAACCGCCAGCCAGCTGCCGTTAATCCCGTGGTGGTGTGCCATCGTCGACATCGGAAACTGTGCGGCTTTCATACCGGCATAGTGCATACCGGCGATGGCAATCCCCATCGTGATGGCGGCCCCCAGGCGCATCAGGGCAACCTGTGCGGCTTCGTGACGCAGGCGGAAGGTCAGCCACAATGCGGCGAGTGAAGCGGCAAGCGCGATGACGACCGAAATGGCCACCCATGTTTTATCCCAGATAATACCGGGAGTGATCTCCAGCGCTGCCATGCCGGTGTAATGCATGGCGACAATACCTGCGCCCATCACTAGCGCGCCGGGCAACAGGCGGCGCAAACGTAACTTCTCGCAACTGACGAGCCACAGCGCAAACATTGACGAGCCAATGGCGATGACCATCGAGAGCACCGTCAACGTGGCGTTGTAACTCATGCTCATGGAGAGATCCATCGCCAGCATGCCAATAAAGTGCATAGCCCATACGCCAATGCCCATTGCAATACCGCCACCGGCCAGCCAGATACGGGCTGCGGCTCCCTGGCTTCCGGCGACGCGCGCGGCCATATTTAGCGCGGTATAGGCAGCAAGGATAGCGACAACAAAGGAGGTGAAGACGAGGAATTGGTTGTATTGGCTAACCAGCATGGTCTGTTCTACTCGTTGAGAGGCGTTACGCTAGAGTGGTTCGGAAGGGCTGAGACATTATCACCGTCAGATAACGACTAAAAGTGATTTAAAGCCCTTAATTTTATGTGTGATAACAAAGTTATAGGTGATGTCAGGAGGTTAGTCGAGCTCAGAACAGTTGACGAGTTTGAGTGGATTCACGGAATTCATATTACGACACTTATCGGTTTCGGTGCTCATCAGTTCAATCCATTGCATCAGCAACGCATCGAAAATGAAAACGGAGATAGCAAAGACCACGAGCCACCAGTATTTACGAATCATTGTGTCATTCCGGGAGAAGAGAACCTGTAAGGTGGTGGAAATATACACGAAACGCGGCGGTTTAAAAGCGAGAAAAGAGAAGGTTTACAAAGCGTTGACGGTCGTGAATGCGGGCAATAAAAAAGGCGCTTCCCCATGCCGAAGAGCGCCTTTTTAAACAAGCAATTAGCTAATCGAAATTAGTTCATGCCGTATTTTTTCAGTTTCTTACGCAGAGTACCACGGTTGATACCCATCATCAGCGCAGCGCGGGTTTGGTTACCGCGGGTGTATTGCATCACCATGTCCAACAGTGGCTGTTCAACTTCAGCCAGTACCAGCTCATACAGGTCATTAACATCCTGACCATTCAGTTGAGCAAAATAGTTCTTCAGTGCCTGTTTAACCGAGTCACGCAGGGGCTTTTGAGTTACCTGATCCTGAGAGTTAACGGTGGAAACGGTCAGTACGTCAGAATTTACGCGTTGTTCGAACATAGTTCTGTCAGCTCTTTATTTCATTACGCAAGATTTTCGAAGTATGCCTCCAACGCCTCCAGCTGTTCGCTGGCATCCTCTATGGCGTTGAATGTGCGCCGAAACTGGTCATCTGGAGCGTGCTCCTGGAGATACCAGGAGACGTGTTTACGCGCAATTCGGTACCCTTTTGCCTGACCATAAAAGTCATGCAATTCCCGAACATGCGAACAAAGCAAGCGCTTAACCTCTGCCAGCGGCAGTGGAGCAAGCAGCTCCCCAGTGTCCAGATAATGCTGGATTTCCCGAAAGATCCAGGGTCTTCCCTGAGCGGCACGTCCTATCATCAGAGCATCAGCTCCCGTATAGTCGAGCACAGCTCTGGCTTTAAGCGGGTCAGTAATGTCACCATTCGCGATAATCGGAATGGAAACTTTCTGCTTAACTGCCCGAATGCTGTCGTATTCAGCGTCACCATTGAACAAACAGGCGCGGGTGCGTCCATGAATGGTCAGGGCCTGAATGCCACAGTCTTCGGCCAGTTGGGCAATATCTACACAGTTACGGTGTTCCGGCGACCAACCCGTGCGAATCTTCAACGTAACAGGGACGTCCACTGCGCTGACAACCGCCGTCAGGATTGACTTCACCTGGTCGGGGTATTGCAGAAGGGCTGAACCTGCAAGCTTGCGATTCACTTTCTTGGCCGGGCAACCCATATTGATATCAATAATCTGGGCACCACTTTCCACGTTGATACGCGCGGCATCTGCCATTTCTTCAGGTACGCTTCCGGCAATTTGCACGGTGCGAATACCGGGTTCATCAATGTGCACCATCCGAAGGCGGGACTTATCGCTTTCCCACACCTGCGGGTTAGACGACATCATCTCGGATACGGTTAAACCTGCTCCCATCTCATAGCACAGCGTCCTGAACGGCCGGTCGGTAATACCTGCCATAGGGGCTGCGATCAGGCGATTTCTGAGCTGGTGGTGTCCGATGCGCATGAGTTAAGAAATGACCATACTGTGACTGCAAGGCGGCGTATATTACGCATTTTTTGCACGAGATGAAAGGCCAAACTTTGAACAATCCTCTGTTGTAGATCAAGGAACCGCCGCTCAGCCGTTCTGGTGAGAATTATTCATTATTTAAATCATTATGTTATGTTGATTAGGTTATTTTATGGTCGCTTACAATTTCCCGTAACTTCTCATCATTTCTGAATAAATGAATCACTTGATCGGGATAATCTGCTGTTTTTAGCAGCAGATTATCCCGCATCTTTGCGATCTGCATCGCATTTTAGAACATGATCTCAGTGCGAAAAATGTACGTTATTCAACAATGACGCGGCCATGAAGCGGCTGCACCGGGCGGTTGTTGTCATGCTGCATCGTATGGGTGAATTTCGCCAGTTGCTCCGCAGAGAGGGTCAGGAGCGGGGGAAATATACAGGCAGAGGTGGGCGTGGTCAGATGACCACGCCAGAAGAAGATTATTTTTTACGACCAGTAATACGGCACCACTCTTCTTTCTCAACCACCGGGTCGAGCGCGAACAGATCGGCATAGGCTTCGCAAACGCTGTCTGCCTGGCTTGCCAGGATACCAGAAAGCCCCAGCAGACCGCCTTCAACGGGCAGCACGCTGATTAACGGTGCCAGTTCACGCAATGGGCCTGCCAGAATGTTAGCGACCACGACATCGGCTTTCATGGCCTCTGGCTGTGCGTCCGGCAGATAGAGTTCCAGACGGTCGGATACACCATTACGCTCTGCGTTATCGCGGCTGGCCTGAATTGCCTGCGGATCGATATCGATCCCGATGGCTTTCGCCGCACCCAGTTTCAGTGCCGCAATGGCGAGGATCCCGGATCCACAGCCGAAGTCGATCACCGTCTTGCCGTCCAGATCCAGGCCATCCAGCCACTGCAGGCACAGGGACGTTGTTGGGTGAGTGCCGGTACCAAATGCCAGACCTGGATCAAGCATCACGTTGACCGCACTGGCATCGGGAACTTCACGCCAGCTCGGACAGATCCACAGGCGCTTGCCGAACTGCATCGGGTGGAAGTTATCCATCCACTCGCGTTCCCAGTCTTTGTCTTCCAGTTGCTCAATTTTATGCACGAAGCCCACGCCCAGCAGCGGGTGGTTTTCCAGAATGGCGACAACCTCTTTCATATCGGTTTCTGCATCGAACAGGCCAATAACGTCGGTATCGCCCCACAGGCGCGTCTCGCCCGGCAGCGGCTCAAAGACTGGCGTATCATGCGTGTCCTGGAAGGTGATAGAGACCGAACCGGCCTCCATCAGCGCATCGCTCAGCTCTTCGGCGTTAGCACCGGTTGTATTCAGTTTTAGTTGGATCCACGGCATGGCAAAACTCTTTATTTATCAGTAGAAATCATAGCGGGCTGTGGGACGGGTTGACCGAAACGGTTCCCCACCACAAACGCCAGTAAACTTAACAGTAACGCAGGCACAATGGGATGGAAGCCCAGATACTGAATTTTAAACGTTGCGAGGGCGGCATAGAGCACGCCGCCGACAATCATTCCGCTCAGCGCTCCGGCAGCATTTGCGCGCTCCCAGTAGAGGCCAAGCACCAGTGGCCAGAGGAAGACAGCTTCCAGCCCGCCGAAGGCCAGCAGGTTCAGCCAGATAATCATCTCTGGCGGACGCCATGCGGCTAACATCATCAGGATGCCGAGCACTAACGTTGTCCAGGTGGAGATGCGTTTCAGCTTATGCTCATTATGCATTTTAGCCGGACGCGCGCTGAGCCACAGATCTTTGATAATTGTGGCTGAAGCCTGCAACAGATGTGCGTTCACATTGGACATGATTGCCGCCATTGGCGCGGCGAGGAACAGCCCGGCGGCCCACGGTGGAAGAACCTCGACCATCAGCGTTGGGATCACCTGATCCGGCACGCTCAGGTGCGGTAATACAGCACGTCCCAGCGCGCCAGCCAGATGCATCCCCAGCATCAGCAATGCCACGACAATGGTACCAATCACAATGCCACGATGAACGGCTTTGCTGTCTTTATAGGAGATACAGCGTACGGCTGTGTGCGGCAGGCCAATGACACCGAAGCAGACCAGAACCCAGAAGGATGTCATAAAGGCAGGCGTCAGAATATCGTCAGCACCGTGTGGGCTCACCAGTTTAGGGTCAATCTGCTCAAGCGTTTGTACTGCATTGTGTAAACCGCCTGCCGCATAGATCACCCCAACCAGCAGTACCAGGGTACCAATCAGCATGACCATGCCTTGCATCGTGTCGTTTAGCACGCTGGCGCGGAAGCCGCCAAACGCGGTATACAGCGCGATGGTGATCCCGAAGATGAGCAACCCGGTTTCGTACTTAATTCCGGCGGCGGTTTCCAGTAAACGCGCACCACCGATGAACTGGACGGCAATTGCACCCACAAAGGCGACAATCAGGCTGATACTGGCAATCCAGACCACTGCACGGCTCTGGTAACGTGCCTGCAGCATGTCGTTAAGCGTAATGGCGTTGTAGCGACGGGCGAGAATGGCAAATTTTTTGCCCAGAATCCCCAGCGACAGCCAGATGGTCGGTACCTGAATCATCGCCAACAATACCCAGCCCAGCCCGTACTTGTAAGCGGCACCCGGCCCACCGATAAACGAACTGGCGCTCACATAGGTGGCGGTCAGCGTCATGGCCAGCACGAATCCGCCCATCGAACGGCTGCCGAGGAAATATTCGCTCAGGAACGACCCGGTGCTGCGCTTGCGCATGGCGTAGAAAGAGAGACCAATCACCACAATTAAATAGATAACCAGCACGGTGATGATTTCAGTTTGCATCATTATCCTCCAGCGAAAAATCACGGAAGATAAAGCGCACCATCAGCCAGCTGAGCAGAACAAAAATCAACGGTACCAGCAGACACGCCATTTCAAACCAGTGCGGTAGGCCGGTAATACCAACAGCTGAATCTGGTAAGTAAGCAGTTACTAACCAAGCGGCAAGATAGAGAAGGGTCAGCCACAGCGCCCAGCGCGCTTCTTTATGGGCCTGAACAAAACGCTTGTCCATTTTTTGTCCCTTGTGGATGAAGAAAGCGGGGATTGTACATGATGGGGCTTTGCAATCCCCAGAAATAAAAAAGGCCGGATAATCCGGCCTTTTAGCGTTGCAGCAGTCTTACTTCTCGTACATACCGAGTTTCTTCTCAAGATAGTGGATGTTAGTCCCACCATTCTGGAAGTGCTCATCGCTCATGATGCGCATCTGCAGGTCAATATTGGTTTTGATACCGTCGATGATCAACTCCTGCAGGGCGTTCTTCATGCGGGCAATTGCCACATCACGGTTTTCGCCGTAGCAGATAAGTTTACCGATCATTGAGTCATAGTACGGCGGTACGGTGTAACCGGCGTAGATATGAGACTCCCAACGTACACCAAAGCCACCCGGCGCGTGGAAACGCGTGATTTTCCCCGGGCTTGGCAGGAAGGTATTCGGGTCTTCGGCGTTGATACGGCATTCTACCGCATGGCCTTTAACCACAACTTCTTCCTGTTTGATGGACAGAGGCTGACCCGCTGCAATACGCAGCTGTTCCTTGATCAGGTCAACGCCGGTGATCATTTCGGTAACCGGGTGTTCAACCTGAATACGGGTGTTCATCTCAATGAAGTAGAACTCGCCGTTTTCGAACAGGAACTCAAAGGTACCCGCGCCGCGATAGCCGATATCGACACACGCTTTGGAGCAACGCTCGCCGATGTAGCGACGCAGTTCCGGGGTAATGCCCGGTGCTGGTGCTTCTTCGACCACTTTCTGGTGACGACGCTGCATGGAGCAGTCACGTTCTGCCAGATAGATAGCGTTACCCTGACCGTCAGCCAGCACCTGAATTTCGATGTGGCGTGGGTTTTCCAGGTATTTTTCCATGTACACCATGTCATTGCTGAAAGCAGCTTTCGCTTCAGCTTTGGTCATGGAGATGGACTGAGCCAGTTCAGCATCGCTGCGCACAACGCGCATACCGCGACCGCCGCCACCGCCAGACGCTTTGATGATAACCGGGTAGCCAATGCGTTTAGCATGAGCACGGTTAGCATCCATATCGTCGGTCAGAGGGCCGTCAGAGCCGGGTACGGTTGGTACACCGGCTTTCTTCATGGCGGTGATTGCAGACACTTTGTCGCCCATCAGGCGGATAGTGTCAGCTTTCGGGCCGATGAAGATGAAGCCTGAGCGTTCAACCTGCTCAGCAAAGTTGGCGTTCTCAGAGAGGAAGCCATAACCCGGATGGATTGCCACCGCGCCAGTGATTTCAGCGGCGCTGATGATAGCCGGGATATTCAGATAGCTTTTTACGGACGGAGCCGGGCCAATACAGACCGTCTCATCCGCGAGCAATACGTGTTTTAAATCGCGATCCGCGCTTGAGTGCACAGCGACAGTCTTAATACCCAGCTCTTTGCAGGCACGAAGAATACGCAGTGCGATCTCGCCGCGGTTGGCGATAACAATTTTATCCAGCATGTTCGCCTCGTTACTCGATGACGACCAGCGGCTCGTCAAATTCTACCGGCTGACCACTTTCGACCAGAATCGCTTTCACAGTACCTGATTTGTCTGCTTCGATCTGGTTCATCATTTTCATGGCTTCAACGATGCACAGGGTATCGCCTACATTGACTTTCTGACCCACTTCGATGAACGCTTTCGCGTCCGGGCTTGGGGTGCGGTAGAAAGTACCAACCATTGGGGAACGTACGATGTGACCACTGATTTCTGCAGCGGCTGCAGGCGCGGCTTCTGCTGCTGGCGCAACGGCTGCGGAGAGCATAGGCTGCTGCACTGGCGCAGCGTAAGCTTGCTGCATTACCGGGAAGCTAACGGCTGGCGCTGCACGGCTGATGCGTACAGACTCTTCGCCTTCAGAAATTTCCAGTTCGGAGATACCTGATTCTTCAACCAGCTCGATCAGTTTTTTAATCTTACGAATATCCATGAGTGGGTTCCGTACTCTTGTTTAGTGTGATTGTGACAAACGTTTTACCGCTGTCTGTAAAGCGTATGAATAACCGTCAGCGCCCAGCCCGCAGATAACGCCAGCGGCGATATCCGAAAGGTAGGAATGATGGCGGAACGGCTCTCGGGCGTGCACGTTACTCAGGTGGATCTCGATAAACGGGATACTTACCGCGAGCAGTGCGTCGCGAATAGCAACACTGGTGTGCGTAAACGCGGCCGGATTGATCAGGATATAGTCCACGTTGTCTTTAGCCTGATGAATACGGTCGATGAGTGCGTACTCCGCGTTTGACTGAAAATGGTCCAAATCTACATTCAGTGAGGCTGCTTCCGTGCCAAGACGGTTAACAATTTCACTCAATGTCAGCGTGCCATACTTCTCTGGCTCACGGGTACCGAGCATGTTCAGGTTCGGTCCGTTCAAAACTAAGATCTGGAATTTATCAGCCATTATGCCGCTATCTCCTGTGATTTTCCGGTAAAAAACAAAATATACCTTCAAAGCACGATTGTCATCTTTTCAGAGGCCTAAAACCCCCGTTCGGAAAACCGAAGTCGCACATTATAACGATTTCGTAGCATTTGGCAGCTAAATACTGGTCTTATCAGGGAAGATTATCAACCGCTATCCGAAAAAGATTCGCGGTTGATAAGCAATCTGCGGGAAAACGCACAGTTTCGCGAACTATCGCAACCACTGGCGGAACTTCTTATAACGCCACGCTAAAAGCGCCAGAGCCAGCAGCGCATAGAGGATCGGCTGCGGGGAGAG
Source organism: Enterobacter sp. RHBSTW-00901 (assembly GCF_014103115.1). Lineage (NCBI taxonomy): Bacteria > Pseudomonadati > Pseudomonadota > Gammaproteobacteria > Enterobacterales > Enterobacteriaceae > Enterobacter > Enterobacter sp. RHBSTW-00901. The sequence continues at coordinate 2,334,930 of NZ_JABXPB010000001.1, read as the reverse complement.
GATCTTCACCGACCACAGGTAATGGATGGGGGCGAGGATCGCGACAAGATAGACGAAGTTGTGCAGCAGTTGCCAGCGCCTGCCCAGTTTTCGCTGCGCAAACTGTGTTGATGTCAGCGCTAATGCCAGTAAAACCAGCCAGCTGACGATACCTAACGTCAGATAAGGACGCGTCACCAGTTCGCGACCCAGCAGTGCCAGGTTGTTAATCCCTAACTCCAGCAGCGCGTAACTGGTCAGATGCAGCGTGGCCCAGGCAAAGCACCATAGCCCCAAAAGCCGACGGGTTCGTATCAATAATGGCTGCTTAGCGTAGCGCGCTAGCGGTGATACCAGCAAGGTTGCCAGTAAAAATTTCAGAGCCATCCTACCGGTGAAGTGCTGAATATCTTTTGCCGGGTCAGCACTAAAGAGGCCGTGGCTGGTGGCCCAGAATAGCCAGATAAAAGGAAGCAATCCTGCTAAATGTAAGATGACTTTCAGCCAGGTTATCTGCTTTGCGGTTAAACGCACTTAGAAGTTCTCCCGTAAATTCAGTCCACGATAGAGGGAGGCCACTTCATCCGCATAGCCGTTAAACAGCAGCGTGGGCTGACGCGTCACATCCAGCGCGCCGCCCGAGCCGATAAAACGCTCGGTGGCCTGCGACCAGCGTGGGTGATCCACATGCGGGTTGACGTTGGCGAAAAAGCCGTATTCGTCTGGCGCGGCCAGGTTCCAGGTGGTCGGTGGACGTTCGCGGGTCAGCTTAATGCTGACGATGGATTTGATCCCTTTAAAGCCATATTTCCACGGCACGGTTAAGCGGATGGGTGCGCCGTTTTGCGGCGGGAGCGCTTTACCGTAAACACCCACGGTTAGCAGCGTAAGGGGATGCATTGCTTCGTCGAGACGTAATCCCTCTACGTAAGGATACTCAAGCCCGCCCCCGATAAACCTGTCCTTTTGTCCCGGCATCTCGTCCGGGGCATAGCGCGTCTGGAAGGAAACATATTTCGCGTTGCTGGTGGGTTCAACCAGCGCCAACAGTTTATGCAGCGGGAAACCTACCCAGGGCACGACCATTGACCATGCCTCCACGCAGCGCATGCGGTAAATACGCTCTTCCAGTGGAAAACGGGTGGTGAGATCGTGATGATCCAGCGTCAGCGGTTTTGCCACTTCGCCATCAATTTTCAGCGTCCACGGATCGGTTTTCATTCCCCCCGCGTTGGCGGCAGGATCGGCCTTATCAAGGCCAAATTCGTAGAAGTTGTTATAGCCGGTGACTTTGTCTTCCGGCGTCAGCGTGAGTGCGTTTTGCCACTGGGCGGGTTTCGTAAAGGTGAGCGGCGCGCCGGAAGGGGCTTTCGGACGATCGTTGCCTTTAAACCAGTCGAGAAGGTCGGCATGCGCTGCAGGGGTAAGCGTCAGGGCGGTGGCGCTAATGCCAAGCATTTTCAGGATCTGGCGGCGCTGTAACATAAAGACAGATTCCGCCGTTACGTCGGCTTCCGTCAGTTTTCGGTTTTTCATGGCATCCTCCGTCATGCGTTTTTCTAAGCATGACGGAGGAGAGGGCTTATCGCGAATATGTCACGAAAATTTGAAGATTAGACAATTTTCACCAGCGCGCGACCGTGGAACTGGTTGTCCATAATCTTACTGGCATACTCAGGAGCCTGGCTGAGGGTGATTTCGGTTGCACTTTGGGCATAGAACGATTCCGGCAGGTCATGCACCAGACGCTCCCAGGACTCTGCACGGCGCACCGCTGGCGTCATGACGGAGTCCACCCCCTGCAGACGCACATTACGCAGAATAAATGGCATCACTGTCGTTGGCAGGGCAAATCCTCCCGCCAGACCGCAGGCCGCTACGCAACCGCCATAGTTCATCTGCGCCAGCACCTTCGCAAGGACTTTATCGCCAACGGTATCTACCGCACCTGCCCAGATCTGTTTCTCCAGCGGACGGGTTTCGGCAAACTCTTCGCGGCCGAGGATGCGGCTTGCACCGAGCTGACGCAGATAGTCATGCGTGCTTTCGCGGCCAGATACCGCAGCAACCTGATACCCAAGTTTATGCAGCAGCGCTACCGCAGTGCTGCCGACCCCCCCGCTGGCACCGGTCACCACAATCTCACCGGACTCAGGACGGATACCGGCATCTTCCAGCGCCATCACGCACAACATGGCGGTAAAGCCTGCAGTGCCGATGATCATCGCTTTGCGGCCATCCAGACCTTTCGGCATCGGCACCAGCCAGTCGCCCTTAACACGCGCCTGCGTTGCCAGACCACCCCAGTGATTCTCGCCTACGCCCCAACCGGTGAGCAGCACCTGTTGTCCTGCATGGAAGCGGGGATCTTCGCTTGTATGCACGCGGCCCGCAAAATCGATGCCTGGCACCATCGGGAAATTGCGGATGATTTTACCTTTGCCTGTGATGGCCAGGGCATCTTTATAGTTCAGACTGGACCAGTCGATGTCGACGGTTACTTCACCTTCCGGCAGGCGGCTCTCCTCAACGGTTTGCACCGAGGCAAGGGTTTTGCCGTCCTGTTGTTCTAAGATCAAAGCCTGCATACAGGATCCTCGTTACTATGGTGACAGGAAAATAATTTCTGAGACTATACTCGCTCATTGAAATGCAATGCCGATGTAACGCAATAAATTGCCAGATACATTTGGTTTGATAGTATGTCGCATCTGAAATGCAAGTTAGTACTTACTCGCTACCACATCAACCCACGGAGTAATCTCAAGGATGCGATTAACGACGAAATTCTCAGCTTTTATCACGCTGCTAACGGGGCTTACCATTTTTGTCACCCTGATTGGCTGCTCCCTGAGCTTTTATAACGCAATTCAGGACAAGCTGGTTGATCGGGTTCAGTCGGTTGCATCGGTTATTGATACTCGCCTGATCACCACCTCATTCCCGGCGCTGTCGCTTGAGTTGGATGAGTTGATGGTGCCTGTTGATATTGTCCAGGTCGACATCACACAGGGAAAGCTGACGGTTTTCAGCCATGCCCGACAGGGAAGCTATCGTCCAGCCGGTACCGTAAGTCAGTATCGGGAAGTAACGGTACATTCGCTTAAACATCCTGGCATGGCTATCCGTATGGTCTATCTGGACCCGATGGCTAATTACTTCCATTCATTAATGACCACCGCACCGCTGACGCTCTCTGTGGCCTTTATTGTGCTGCTGATTTTCCTCGCGGTTCGCTGGCTGCGTCGTCAGCTCTCCGGCCAGGAGTTACTGGAGACCCGTTCAGTGCGGATACTGAACGGTGAACGCGGCCCGCAGGTGCGCGGCTCGGTCTATGAATGGCCGTCACACACCAGCAGTGCGCTGGATGTACTGCTTTCCGAAATCCAGTTTGCCAGCGATCAGCGTAGCCGGATGGATACGCTGATCCGATCCTATGCTGCGCAGGATAATAAAACGGGTCTGAACAACCGCCTGTTCTTTGATAACCAACTGGCTACATTGCTGGACGATCCGGAAAAAGTGGGGACACACGGGGTGGTCATGATGATCCGTCTGCCCGATTTCGATCTGCTTCGCGATACCTGGGGAAGGAATGTGGCGGAAGAAAATCTCTTTACGCTTATCAACCTGCTCTCCACTTTTATTATGCGCTACCCTGGGTCGCTGCTGGCTCGTTATCACCGCAGCGACTTTGCCGTACTGTTACCTCACCGCACGCTGAAGGAGTCGGAAAGCATTGCCAGCCAGCTGCTGAAGGCCGTGGATGCGCTGCCACAGAGCAAAATGCTCGACAGAGACGACATGGTGCATATAGGGATTTGTGCCTGGCGCGGGGGGCAGTCGACAGAACAGGTGATGGAACATGCAGAATCGGCAACCCGCAACGCCGTGTTGCAGGGGGCGAATGGCTGGGCGGTTTATGACGACTCGCTACCGGAAAAAGGGCGCGGTAATGTGCGCTGGCGAACGCTGATTGAGCAAATGCTGAGTCGCGGTGGGCCACGTATCTACCAAAAACCGGCGGTCATGAAAAACGGCAATGTCCATCACCGCGAATTACTGTGTCGTATATTTGACGGTACGGAAGAGGTTATCTCTGCGGAATACCTGCCCATAGTGCTGCAATTTGGTCTTTCCGAAGAATATGACCGCCAGCAAATTACCCGGCTGATTCCGTTTTTGTCATTCTGGCCTGAAGAGACCCTTGCGCTACAGGTTACCGTGGAGTCGTTAATTCGCCCGCGTTTTCAACGCTGGTTGCGCGATACATTAATGCAATGCGAAAAATCGCAACGCAAACACATTATTTTTGAACTTGCAGAGGCAGATGTAGGTCAACACATCAGCCGGTTACGCCCGGTGGTACGTTTGATCAATGCACTCGGTGCGCGTGTGGCAGTCACGCAGGCGGGTCTGACGCTGGTCAGCACCAACTGGATCAAGGAGCTGGATGTTGAATTATTGAAACTGCATCCAGGGCTGGTAAGGAATATCGAAAAGCGTACAGAAAACCAGCTGCTGGTGCAGAGCCTGGTGGAAGCGTGCAAAGGAACGCAAACGCAGGTATTTGCCACGGGTGTGCGTTCGAGAAGCGAATGGCAGATGTTGACAGAGCGCGGTGTGACGGGAGGTCAGGGGGATTTTTTTGCTACCTCTCAGCCGCTTGACACCAATGTGAAAAAATATTTGCAAAGATACTCTGTTTGACCTGCCGTTTAATTTGTTTTCACGTAGAATATCGCGCCTGTAGCTTTGAGTATGACGAGCAAAAAGCCAGTGAACGACCTTAAAGAGTTACAAATGAAAGTGAGGGACGCACTGTTTACTCAGCCCTGAGGGACTCAGGGGATTAATTTGTAACAAAGGAAACGTACTGCACTAATTTTCACCGTAGCAGATGATTTTTGCGCCTTGTCGCTGCTGCGTGTGGTTGGTAAAGTAAGCGGATTTTGTTTTCCGCCCCAGCTTTCAGGATTATCCCTTAGTATGTTGAAAAAATTTCGTGGCATGTTTTCCAATGACCTGTCCATTGACCTGGGTACCGCGAATACCCTTATCTATGTAAAAGGACAAGGCATCGTATTGAATGAGCCTTCCGTTGTGGCCATTCGTCAGGATCGTGCAGGCTCGCCAAAAAGCGTGGCCGCAGTGGGTCATGACGCGAAGCAGATGCTGGGCCGTACCCCAGGCAACATCGCCGCAATCCGCCCAATGAAAGACGGCGTTATCGCTGACTTCTTCGTGACTGAAAAAATGCTTCAGCACTTCATCAAGCAGGTTCACAGCAACAGCTTCATGCGTCCAAGCCCGCGTGTTCTGGTGTGTGTGCCGGTTGGCGCAACACAGGTAGAACGTCGCGCAATCCGTGAATCCGCTCAGGGTGCGGGTGCGCGTGAAGTGTTCCTGATTGAAGAGCCAATGGCTGCAGCCATTGGTGCGGGTCTGCCTGTCTCTGAAGCGACCGGTTCTATGGTGGTTGATATCGGTGGTGGTACCACTGAAGTGGCCGTTATCTCCCTGAACGGTGTGGTGTACTCCTCTTCCGTGCGTATCGGTGGTGACCGTTTCGACGAAGCCATTATTAATTATGTTCGCCGTAACTACGGCTCTCTGATCGGTGAAGCCACCGCAGAGCGTATCAAGCATGAAATCGGTTCTGCTTATCCTGGCGATGAAGTTCGTGAAATCGAAGTTCGTGGCCGTAACCTGGCTGAAGGTGTTCCACGCGGCTTCACTCTGAACTCCAACGAAATCCTGGAAGCGCTGCAAGAGCCGCTGACCGGTATCGTGAGCGCGGTGATGGTTGCCCTGGAACAGTGCCCACCAGAACTGGCGTCCGATATCTCCGAGCGCGGTATGGTGCTGACCGGTGGTGGTGCGCTGCTGCGTAACCTCGACCGCCTGTTAATGGAAGAGACAGGTATTCCTGTCGTAGTTGCAGAAGATCCACTGACTTGCGTCGCCCGCGGTGGTGGCAAGGCGCTGGAAATGATCGACATGCACGGCGGCGACTTGTTCAGCGAAGAGTAGTCATTGTGAAAGGGTAGCGCATCGCTACCCTTTCTCTCTGACGCGAGAATACGCATAGCCTATGAAGCCAATTTTTAGCCGTGGCCCATCGCTACAGTTTCGCCTCATCCTGGCGGTTCTGGTTGCGCTTGGGGTCATTATTGCCGATAGCCGCCTCGGTACGTTCAGCCAGATCAGAACGTACATGGATACCGCCGTCAGTCCTTTCTACTTTGTATCAAATGGTCCCCGTGAATTACTCGACTCCGTTTCTCAAACGCTGTCTTCGCGTGACCAACTCGAACTCGAAAACCGGGCATTACGCCAGGAACTGCTGCTGAAAAACAGCGAGCTGCTGATGCTGGGGCAATACAAGCAGGAAAACGCGCGTCTGCGTGAACTGCTTGGCTCACCGCTGCGTCAGGATGAGCAGAAAATGGTTACGCAGGTGATCTCCACCGTCAACGATCCTTACAGCGATCAGGTGGTGATCGACAAGGGTAGCGCCAACGGTGTGTATGAAGGTCAGCCTGTTATCAGTGATAAAGGCGTTGTGGGCCAGGTGGTTGCTGTTGCCAAACTAACCAGCCGCGTTCTGCTGATTTGTGATGCCACGCATGCGTTACCGATTCAGGTGCTGCGCAACGACATCCGCGTCATTGCGGCCGGTAACGGCTGTACGGACGATCTGCAGCTGGAACACCTGCCTGCCAACACGGATATCCGTGTGGGTGACGTACTGGTGACCTCCGGTCTGGGTGGTCGTTTCCCTGAAGGGTATCCGGTTGCGGTTGTCTCTTCCGTGAAGCTTGATACACAGCGTGCTTACACCGTGATTCAGGCGCGTCCAACGGCGGGTTTACAGCGTCTGCGCTACCTGCTGCTGCTGTGGGGTGCCGATCGTAACGGGACTAACCCAATGACGCCGGAAGATGTGCATCGTGTAGCGAATGAGCGCCTGATGCAGATGATGCCGCAGGTTCTCCCTCCGGTAGACTCAATGGGGCCTCCAGCACCAGTACCTGCACCTGCGACGGGGTTAACGCAGCCGCCTCTGGATGCGCCGCCACCACCGCAACTCCCTGTGGGAGGGCAGTAGTGGCAAGTTATCGTAGCCAGGGACGCTGGGTTATCTGGCTCTCGTTTCTCATTGCGTTGTTACTGCAGATCATGCCCTGGCCGGACAACATTCTCGTTTTCCGGCCAAACTGGGTTTTGCTCATTTTGCTCTACTGGATCCTTGCCCTGCCGCACCGGGTAAATGTCGGCACGGGTTTTGTGATGGGTGCCATACTGGATCTCATTAGTGGCTCGACGCTGGGCGTACGTGCCTTATCCATGAGCATTATTGCGTATCTCGTCGCACTCAAATTCCAGCTCTTTCGTAACCTCGCGCTCTGGCAACAGGCTCTGGTGGTGATGTTGTTATCGCTTGCTGCGGATATCGTTGTTTTCTGGGCAGAGTTTTTAGTGATAAACGTCTCTTTCCGACCGGAAGTGTTCTGGAGTAGTGTAGTAAACGGTGTGCTCTGGCCGTGGCTGTTTTTGCTGATGCGTAAAATTCGCCAGCAGTTTGCTGTGCAGTAAAAGGTTGCTATGACGTCTATATATCTTGCCTCTGGTTCTCCGCGCCGCCAGGAACTGCTCACTCAACTGGGGGTTTCCTTTGAGCGCATCGTGACTGGCATCGAAGAAAAACGTGCTGAGGGCGAAAGTGCTCAGCAGTACGTTTCTCGTCTGGCACGAGAGAAAGCGCAGGCCGGTGTAGCACAAACACCGCGTGACTTACCGGTCCTGGGGGCAGATACCATCGTTATCCTTAACGGTGAGGTGCTTGAGAAACCGCACGATGCAGAGCATGCGGCGCGCATGCTACGCAAAATGTCCGGGCAAACGCATCAGGTGATGACGGCCGTGGCGCTGGCGGACAGCCAGAACGTGCTGGATTGCCTGGTGGTGACGGACGTCACGTTCAGAGTGCTTACCGACGACGAGATCGCCGCTTATATTGCCAGCGGTGAACCTATGGATAAAGCAGGTGCATACGGTATTCAAGGGCTGGGTGGCTGTTTTGTCAGGAAGATTAATGGCAGCTATCACGCCGTAGTCGGCTTACCGCTGGTGGAAACGTATGAGTTGCTGAGCAATTTTAACTCACTGCGTGAGGGAAGGGATGATTATGACGGCTGAATTGTTGGTAAACGTAACGCCATCGGAAACCCGTGTGGCCTACATTGATGGTGGCATTCTTCAGGAAATTCATATTGAGCGTGAAGCGCGGCGCGGAATAGTAGGCAATATCTACAAAGGTCGTGTCAGTCGTGTACTGCCGGGGATGCAGGCGGCTTTTGTAGATATTGGACTGGATAAGGCGGCATTTTTACATGCCTCCGACATCATGCCGCACACCGAGTGCGTGGCTGGCGAAGAGCAAAAGCAGTTCGCCGTGCGCGACATCTCCGAGCTGGTACGTCAGGGCCAGGATCTGATGGTGCAGGTGGTGAAAGATCCCCTCGGTACCAAAGGTGCCCGTCTGACTACTGACATCACGTTACCTTCCCGTTATCTGGTCTTTATGCCTGGCGCATCGCACGTGGGTGTTTCCCAGCGTATTGAGAGTGAAAGCGAGCGCGAGCGCCTGAAGAAAGTGGTCAGCGCTTACTGCGATGAACAGGGCGGGTTCATCATCCGCACTGCAGCGGAAGGGATCAGCGAAGAAGACCTGGCGTCCGATGCCGCCTATCTGAAGCGCGTCTGGACGAAAGTGATGGAGCGTAAAAAACGCAACCAGACCCGCTATCAGCTGTACGGTGAGCTGGCGCTTGCTCAGCGCGTCCTGCGTGATTTTGCCGATGCACAGCTCGACAGAATTCGCGTGGACTCCCGCCTGACGTATGAAGCGCTGCTGGAATTCACCGCAGAGTACATTCCGGAAATGCCAGGCCTGCTGGAGCATTACTCTGGCCGTCAGCCGATTTTCGATCTCTATGATGTCGAAAATGAGATCCAGCGTGCGCTGGAGCGCAAGGTTGAGCTGAAGTCTGGCGGTTATCTGATTATCGATCAGACCGAGGCGATGACCACCGTGGATATCAACACCGGGGCATTTGTTGGCCATCGCAACCTGGATGACACCATTTTCAATACCAATATTGAAGCGACGCAGGCCATTGCGCGCCAGCTTCGTTTGCGTAATCTGGGCGGCATTATCATCATCGACTTTATCGATATGAATAATGAAGACCACCGTCGCCGTGTGCTGCATTCGCTGGAGCAAGCGCTGAGTAAAGATCGCGTAAAAACCAGTATCAACGGCTTCTCGCAGCTGGGTCTGGTGGAAATGACGCGTAAGCGCACCCGCGAAAGTGTGGAGCATGTGCTGTGTAATGAATGCCCGACCTGTCACGGCCGTGGCACGGTAAAGACGGTGGAGACCGTTTGTTACGAAATCATGCGTGAAATCGTCCGCGTTCATCACGCCTACGACTCAGACCGTTTTCTGGTCTATGCTTCCCCTGCGGTGGCCGAGGCGCTGAAAGGCGAAGAGTCACACGCGCTGGCGGAAGTGGAAATCTTTGTCGGCAAGCAGGTAAAAGTGCAAATCGAGCCACTCTATAACCAGGAACAGTTTGACGTGGTGATGATGTAAAACGCAGTGCGCTGCGAGATCAAAGGCTGACAAGGAGAGATGCGTGAGGCGATTGCCGGGGATTTTACTGCTTACAGGGGCAACGCTTGTCGTGATTGTCGCGTTGCTCGTGAGCGGGCTGCGCCTCGTTTTGCCGCATCTGAACAGCTGGCGTCCGCAGGTGCTGGCGAAAATCGAATCGTCCACTGGTATACCGGTGGACGTGAGCCAGGTCAGTGCTAACTGGCAGAACTTTGGCCCGACGCTTGATGTCCGGGATATCAATGCCAGCCTGAAAGACGGTGGCTACCTGAAAATCAAACGCGTGACCCTGGCGCTGGATGTCTGGCAAAGTTTGCTGCATCTGCGCTGGCAGTTTCGCGATCTCACCTTTTATCAACTCCAGTTACTGACCAATACGCCGCTGAGCAGTGGCGACAGCGATCAGGGCCTTGAAACCAACCACATCAGCGATCTCTTCCTGCGTCAGTTCGATCATTTCGATCTGCGCGACAGCGAAGTGAGCTTTATTACCCTTTCGGGCCAGCGTGCTGAGCTGACGATCCCACAGCTGACCTGGCTCAACGGCAAAGATCGCCACCGTGCTGAAGGGCAGCTCAATCTCTCCAGTCTGAATGGTCAACATGGTGTCATGCAGGTGCGTATGGATCTGCGTGACGACAACGGTTTGTTGAACAACGGCAAGGTGTGGCTGCAGGCCGATGACGTAGATGTAAAGCCGTGGCTGGGAGACTGGTTACAGCAAAACATGCAGCTGGAAACGGCTCGCTTTAGCCTTGAAGGCTGGATGACCCTGACGAAAGGGGTGTTTGCCAGTGGTGATATCTGGCTAAAGCAGGGAGGGGCTAGCTGGAAAGGTGAAAACCAACAGCATCAGCTTTCCGTAGATAACCTCACCGCACACGTCACGCAGGAGAAAGGGGGCTGGCAGTTTGCTATCCCGGACACGCGTATCACGATGGACAGCAAGCCCTGGCCGCGCGGTGCGCTGACGCTGGCCTGGATGCCGGAACAGGATGTTGGCGGCGCGAACAGTAAACGCAGCGATGAGCTGCGCATCCGTGCCAGCAACCTGGATCTGGCGGCGGTAGAAGGGCTTCGCTCAATGGCAACAAAGCTCTCTCCGGATCTGGGGGCTATCTGGCTGGCGACACAGCCGAGCGGGAAAATAGACACCCTGGCGCTGGATATCCCGTTACAGGCAACGGAGAAAACCCGTTTTCAGTCCACGTGGAAAGATCTGGCCTGGAAGCAGTGGAAATTACTGCCGGGAGCAGAGCACTTTAGCGGCAAGCTGGAAGGGAGCGTTGAGAACGGCAGGCTGACAGCCGATATGCATGACGCCAAAATGCCTTACGAAACGGTTTTCCGCGCCCCGCTGGAAATTGAAAAAGGTAGCGCTATTCTCAACTGGCAGAATAATGATAAAGGTTTTCAACTGGATGGCCGCCATATTGATGTGAAAGCCAAAGGCGTACACGCGCGTGGTGATTTCCGCTATCTTCAGCCAACAGGTGAAGAGCCGTGGCTGGGTATTCTGGCGGGGATCAGTACGAACGACGGTTCACAGGCCTGGCGTTACTTCCCGGAAAACCTGATGGGTAAAGCGCTGGTGGATTACCTGAGTGGCGCGATCCAGGGGGGACAGGCGGATAACGCCACGCTGGTCTACGGCGGCAACCCGCATCTGTTCCCGTACAAACATAACGAAGGTCAGTTCCAGGTGCTGGTGCCTTTGCACAAGGCGACCTTTGCCTTCCAGCCGGACTGGCCTGCGCTTAAAAACCTCGATATTGAACTCAACTTTCTCAATGACGGGTTGTGGATGAAGTCGGACAACGTTGCGCTGGGCGGCGTGACGGCCAGCAATCTGACGGCAAATATCCCGGATTACTCAAAAGAGAAACTGCTCATTGATGCCGATATCAACGGCCCGGGCAAAGCGGTTGGCCCTTACTTTGAGGAGACTCCGCTTAAAGAGTCGCTGGGTGCCACGCTTCAACAGCTGCAGCTTGATGGCGATGTGAATGCTCGCTTACATCTCGATATCCCGCTGGATGGCAAGATGACCACGGCGAAAGGCGACGTCCGTCTCAATAACAACAGCCTGTATATCAAACCGCTTGAAAGTACCCTGAAAAACCTTAGCGGACAGTTCAGCTTTGTGAACGGTAACCTGAAAAGTGAGCCGGTTTAAGCCACCTGGTTTAACCAGCCGATCAATATTGATTTTTCGACCACTGAGGGTGAAAAAGCCTATCAGGTGGCCATCAACATGGATGCTCACTGGCAGCCGTCGCGTATGGATGTACTGCCACAAGCGATAGGTGAATCGCTTGATGGTGCGGCCTCCTGGAATGGCAAAGTGGCGATTGATCTGCCTTATCACGCCGGTGCGCATTATAAAGTCGACATCACGGGCGATCTGAAAAACCTGAGTAGCCAGTTACCTGTACCGCTGGATAAAAAAGCCGGACAGTCGTTACCGGTGAAGCTTAACGTTGATGGCAACCTGAACAGCTTCGAACTGACCGGCAGCGCGGGGGGGGCAAACCACTTCAACAGCCGCTGGCTACTTAACCGGAAACTCACGCTCGACAGAGCCATCTGGACGACGGACAGCCGAAGCACACCGCCATTGCCAGAACAGACGGGTGTTGAGCTGAATCTCCCGCCGATGGATGGCGCACAATGGCTGGCACTGTTCCGGCAAGGGGTTGGGCAAAACGTGGGTGATTCCGCCCAGTTCCCCCAGGCCATCACTATACGCACCCCTTCACTGACGCTGGGTGGGCAGCAGTGGAATAACCTGAGCATTGTCTCCAGGCCGACGGATAACGGCTCGAAAGTGGAGGCACAAGGCAGGGAAATTAACGCCACGCTGGCGATGCGTAAGAACGCGCCGTGGCAGGCGGCGATCCGCTATCTCTACTACAACCCGGCAACTGAGAACGGTAAAGACCCACTGGCAAATACGTCGCCTCTGAGTAACACGTCCCGCGTGGATTTCAGCGGCTGGCCCGATGTGCAATTGCGCTGTGCCGAGTGCTGGCTATGGGGACAAAAGTATGGCCGTATCGACGGGGATTTTGCCGTCCGGGGCAATACCATGAGCCTCTCCGGTGGGCTGGTGGATACCGGCTTTGGCCGTCTGACGGCCGAGGGCGAATGGGTGAATACTCCGGGCGAACAGCGTACCTCACTGAAAGGTAACATTAAGGGCAACAAGCTGGATGCGGCGACGGGTTTCTTTGGTGTCAGTACCCCGCTTCGCGGTTCGTCCTTCGATATGGATTACGACCTGCACTGGCGTGCGGCACCGTGGAAGCCTGACGAAGCTTCGCTTAACGGTATCCTGAAAACCCACATCGGTAAGGGCGAAATTGCTGACGTAAGTACCGGTCATGCCGGACAGATCCTGCGTCTGCTGAGCTTTGATGCGTTGTTGCGTAAGCTGCGTTTTGACTTTAGCGATACCTTCAGCGAAGGCTTCTATTATGACTCCATCCGCAGTACGGCGTGGATCAAGGACGGCGTGCTGCACACAGACGACACCCTGGTGGATGGCCTGGAAGCGGATATCGCGATGAAAGGGTCGGTGGATCTCGTGCGTCGCGAGCTGGATATGGAAGCTGTGGTGGCACCGGAAATTTCCGCCACCGTGGGTGTTGCGACGGCCTTTGTGGTGAACCCGATAATCGGGGCGGCAGTGTTCGCCGCCAGCAAGGTGCTGGGGCCGCTGTGGAGCAAAGTGTCTATTCTGCGCTACCGCATTACGGGGCCAGTGGATAAACCGCAGATTAATGAAGTGCTGCGCCAGCCTCGCAAAGATGCACAGCAATGATTTGACGTGGGCAGGTAATTGCCTCACTCTCAATAAATATGATCTTTATACCGCCCCGGGCGGCAACGAACGAGTAGCAATACGATGAGTCTGAACCTGGTAAGTGAACATTTGCTCGCAGCGAACGGCCTGAGCCATCAGAACCTGTTCTCCATTCTCGGTCAACTGACCGAACGCCGTCTCGACTACGGCGATCTCTATTTCCAGTCGAGCTATCACGAATCCTGGGTTTTAGAAGACAGCATCATCAAAGATGGCTCTTATAACATCGATCAGGGCGTCGGCGTGCGCGCCGTCAGCGGCGAGAAAACCGGTTTTGCCTATGCCGACCAGATTAGCCTGAATGCACTGGAGCAGAGTGCGCAGGCCGCGCGTACCATCGTGCGTGAAACCGGCGATGGTCGCGTGAAAACGCTGGGTGAAGTGCAGCACTCTGCACTCTATACCAGCATCGACCCGCTGCAGAGCATGAGCCGCGAGGAGAAGCTGGATATCCTGCGTCGCGTGGACAACGTCGCGCGCGCTGCGGATAAACGCGTGCAGGAAGTGTCTGCCAGCCTGAGCGGTGTATATGAACTGATTCTGGTAGCCGCAACCGACGGTACGCTGGCAGCAGATGTGCGCCCGCTGGTACGTCTTTCCATCAGTGTACAGGTGGAAGATGACGGCAAGCGTGAGCGCGGCTCAAGCGGCGGCGGCGGTCGTTTTGGTTATGACTGGTTCCTGGGCGATGTCGACGGTGAAGTGCGCGCGGACGCGTGGGCGAAAGAGGCCGTGCGTATGGCGCTGGTCAATCTCTCTGCGGTCGCTGCTCCGGCGGGCACATTGCCGGTGGTTCTGGGCGCGGGCTGGCCGGGGGTGCTGCTGCACGAAGCGGTGGGGCATGGCCTGGAAGGTGATTTTAACCGTCGCGGCACTTCTGTATTCAGCGGGCAGATGGGTCAGCTTGTCTCTTCTGAACTCTGTACCATCGTGGATGACGGTACGATGCGTGACCGTCGTGGCTCTGTGGCAATTGATGATGAAGGTACACCTGGCCAGTACAACGTGCTGATCGAAAACGGTGTGCTGAAAGGCTACATGCAGGACAAACTCAACGCACGCCTGATGGGCGTTGCGCCAACGGGCAACGGTCGTCGCGAATCTTACGCGCACCTGCCGATGCCGCGTATGACCAACACCTACATGCTGCCGGGCAAATCCACGCCGCAGGAGATTATCGAGTCCGTGGATTACGGTATCTTCGCGCCAAACTTTGGCGGCGGTCAGGTGGATATCACCTCCGGTAAGTTTGTCTTCTCCACTTCAGAGGCCTATCTGATTGAGAAGGGTAAAGTGACCAAAGCGGTAAAAGGCGCAACCCTGATTGGCTCCGGTATTGAAGCCATGCAGCAAATCTCTATGGTCGGTAACGACCTGAAGCTGGATAACGGTGTGGGCGTCTGCGGTAAAGAGGGCCAGAGCCTGCCAGTGGGCGTCGGTCAGCCAACGCTGAAAGTGGATAATCTGACGGTGGGCGGTACCGCCTGATCGGAAGCAGTATGAAAAAAAGGCGCTACTCAAAAAGTAGCGCCTTTTTTTTAACGTAAATGCTCTAACGGGATTTCAGGATCCGGCTCGTGAGTGATGCGGTTGCGCAGATCACGACGAATAATTTCAATTGACCAGAACCAGACCAGATGGCCTACGATTTCTGAAACGTGTTCGTACCATGGAAGATCAAAGAGCGGTGGGGTAAGCCCCATCAGCGGGAATGAGATCATGTGGACAAACAGCTGAGCTAATGCACCGGCCAGCAAGCCTTGCCAGAGTTTTATTTTCGGGAAGACTTCTGCAACTATGCAATAACCTACGGCAAAGACGATTGAGAAAATAATATGCGTCACGCCAACCCAGTTAAATATATGTCCGGCAAATGTATAAACGGCCGCGTTAGGATCAATAATCCCCAGCCAGTCGCGCAGAAATACATACGGTGGGTTTAAAAAATTGCGTGAGCAATCGATCTGACCTGCTGCTCTTATTAGTTGTTCTGGCCCGCATGCACTGGTGAATAAATCGATGGGACTACGTGGTGGAAGCGGGACTTCAGCCCCCCATTTTACAAATGCGGAGACAATCCCTGCAATCAGGCCAATGAATGCGGCGAGTCCGTAGCGCCTCCGTGAAGGCGGTGTCATTTCAAATAGATTCATTGTTATTCCTTGTTTAAAGTGATCCTGAGAAATATATTTTTATTGTTTATATGTATAACAAAAATATAACAGTCTGAATTTCAGACGACTACAAGATAAATGACGGGTGGCAAAAGTGTCAATTAACTATTCCTGATAGTCGGGAAGGGGAATTCCTGAATGACTGCTATAGCCATTCAGAGAATATTCATGCCAGATATTCGTTCAGGCGCTGTTGAATTACTCCTTCCTTCTCCCCCGCATTTCCTGGAACAGTTCCGCCACTTTCACAAAATACTCAGTCAGATAGTTAATGCAGACCTGTACTTTGAGCGGCAGCTTGTCTTTCTCTGTATACAGAGCGTAGACCGGGCGCGGATCGGACTGATAGCGCGGGAACAGGATCTCCAGCTCACCGCTGTTGATCTCGTTGATCACCCACATCAACGGTACGTAGGCGATCCCGGCACCGGCAACCAGCCAGCGGGAGAGGGTCATTGGATCGTTGGTCACGAACCGGCCTTCAGGGAGCAGTCTGGTAGAAAGTCCTTCCGGAGCAATCAGCTCAAATTCATTATCCGGACGCACGCTGTATCCCAGCCAGGAGTGGTTACTGAGGTCGGCGGGTTTTTCTGGTATGCCGTACTGCGCCAGATAGCTTTTCGAGGCGCAAACCACCATTGGCATACTGCCCAGCCGACGAGAGAAGAGGCTGGAGTCCTGCAATGCGCCTACGCGGATCACCACATCCAGACCATCGGCAATCAGATCCGGGGCCGGAATGCCCGTCACCAGATTGACGGTTAACCCCGGATACTCTTTAAGCATTTCTGCGGTCATGGCAGCGAGAACATTTTGTGCCATAGTTGAAGAACAACCAATGCGCAGGGTGCCGATAGGCGTGTTGTTAAAGGCGTAGAGCTGCTCGTGAACATCCTGCACTTCATGCAGCATGCGGCGACAGCCCTGATAGTAAATTTTACCCGCCTCCGTCAGCCCAATGCTGCGGGTACTGCGGTTGAGCAGCTTGACCTGAAGCTCATCTTCCAGTTTTGACACCGTCTGGCTGATGGAAGAGACGCTCATCTGAAGCTGCCGTGCTGCGGCGGTAAAAGAGCCAAGTTCAACCACTTTGGCAAAGACCGACATGCGTTTTAAACGTTCCATTATTCACTCTGGCTTAAAAGTGATTTAGATCACATATTATAGATAACAGCATAACAGTTACGTTAATATATTATTAATTACATAACGACTGCGCCACTCTCGCCCGGCGTTTCTTGCTCTTCTGCGGTGGCGTGCGCTAAAAAAATCTGTCGCCTGCACTCTCTCTTATCAAGGTCAACATGAGTCTGTTTCCCGTTATCGTGGTGTTCGGTTTGTCGTTCCCACCGATATTCTTTGAGCTTCTTTTATCACTGGCGATTTTCTGGCTGGTGCGCAGGGTGCTGGTCCCTACCGGGATCTACGATTTCGTCTGGCATCCTGCATTGTTCAATACCGCGCTGTATTGCTGCCTGTTTTACCTGATATCGCGCCTGTTTGTCTGAGGTTGATGTGAAAACGCTAACAAGAAAAATCTCCCGTACCGCCATCACAATGGCATTGGTTACCCTCGCGTTCATCGCTATCTTTCGCGCCTGGGTTTATTACACCGAATCACCGTGGACGCGCGATGCGCGTTTCAGCGCCGATGTGGTGGCGATTGCCCCTGATGTGGCCGGGCTTATCACCGCGGTGAACGTACACGACAACCAGCTGGTGAAAAAAGACCAGGTGCTGTTCACTATCGACCAGCCTCGTTATCAGAAAGCGCTGGAAGAATCAGAAGCAGACGTGGCCTATTACCAGGCGCTGGCCGCTGAAAAACGTCGTGAGGCCGGTCGTCGTAACCAGCTGGGCGTCCAGGCGATGTCCCGCGAAGAGATTGACCAGTCCAACAACGTGCTGCAAACCGTACTGCATCAGTTAGCGAAAGCCGAAGCGATGCGCGATCTGGCAAGGCTGGATCTGGAGCGTACGGTTATTCGCGCACCTTCGGATGGCTGGATAACCAACCTCAACGTCTATACCGGTGAATTTATTACCCGTGGCTCGACTGCCGTGGCGCTGGTGAAACAGAACTCCTTCTACGTGCTTGCCTATATGGAAGAAACCAAGCTTGAAGGGGTGCGTCCGGGCTATCGCGCGGAGATCACGCCGCTCGGCAGCAACCGCGTATTTAAAGGTACTGTGGATTGCGTTGCTGCCGGTGTCACGAACGCCAGCAGTACCAACGACAAGAAAGGGATGGCGACGGTAGATTCCAATCTGGAATGGGTACGTCTGGCACAGCGTGTGCCGGTGCGTATCCATCTGGATGAACAGCAGGGCAACCTGTGGCCTGCGGGTACTACGGCAACTGTGGTCATTACTGGTGCAAAGGATCGCGATGCCAGCCAGGATTCCATCTTCCGTAAAATAGCGCATCGCCTGCGTGAGTTTGGTTAATCGTTATGGGTATCTTTTCCATCGCCAGCCAGCACATCCGCTTCGCCGTGAAGCTGGCGTGTGCCATCGTGCTGGCGCTGTTTGTCGGCTTTCACTTCCAGCTGGAAACGCCACGCTGGGCGGTGCTGACGGCAGCGATTGTCGCGGCAGGCCCTGCATTTGCGGCGGGGGGAGAACCCTACTCCGGCGCGATTCGCTACCGTGGGATGTTGCGTATCGTCGGGACGTTTATCGGTTGTATTGCGGCACTCGCCATTATTATTCTGATGATCCGCACGCCGCTGTTGATGCTGATGGTGTGCTGTATCTGGGCGGGCTTCTGCACCTGGATCTCCTCCCTGGTAAAAGTGGAAAACTCCTATGCCTGGGGGCTCTCCGGCTATACCGCACTGATTATCATCATTACCATCCAGGCCAACCCGCTGCTCGCGCCACAGTTTGCCGTGGAGCGTTGTAGCGAAATTGTCATTGGTATCGTCTGCGCCATCGTGGCTGACCTGCTTTTCTCACCGCGCTCCATCAAGCAGGAAGTGGATCGCGAGCTGGATGCGTTAATTGTTTCCCAGTACCAACTGATGCAGCTGTGCATTGCGCATGGTGACAAAATTGAGGTCGATAAAGCCTGGGGTGGGCTGGTGCGCCGCACAACGGCCCTGGATGGGATGCGCAGTAACCTGAACATGGAGTCCTCTCGCTGGGCGCGTGCTAACCGCCGCCTTAAAGCGATCAATACCGTCGCCTTAACGCTGATTACACAGGCGTGTGAAACGTATCTGATTCAAAACACCCGCCCTGAAGCGATAACCGATACTTTCCGTGAGCTGTTTGCCGAGCCGGTAGAGACGGTGCAGGACGTGCATAAACAGCTCAAGCGTATGCGACGGGTGATCGCCTGGACCGGGGAGCGCGACACCCCGGTGACGATTTACACCTGGGTCGGCGCGGCGACGCGCTATCTGTTGCTTAAACGTGGCGTGATCGGCAATGCCAAAATCAGTGCCGCTGAAGAGGAAGTGTTACAGGGAGAAGTGGTGATCAAAGCAGAGTCGGCCGAGCGTCACCACGCAATGGTCAATTTCTGGCGCACCACGCTTGCCTGTATGCTCGGCACGTTGTTCTGGCTGTGGACGGGCTGGACGTCCGGTAGTGGGGCTATGGTGATGATTGCCGTTGTCACGTCGCTGGCAATGCGTCTGCCCAACCCGCGTATGGTTGCTATCGACTTTCTGTACGGCACAATCGCTGCGCTGCCGATAGGTGCGTTCTATTTCCTGGTGATTATCCCGTCGACTCAGCAAAGCATGTTGTTGCTCTGTATTAGCCTTGCGGTGCTGGCGTTCTTCATTGGCATCGAGGTTCAGAAACGCCGTATTGGCTCGCTGGGGGCGCTGGCAAGCACCATCAACATCATTGTGCTGGATAACCCGATGACGTTCCATTTCAGCCAGTTCCTTGACAGTGCATTAGGACAGCTGGTGGGGTGTTTTCTGGCAATGATGGTGATCCTGCTGGTGCGGGATAACTCTCAGGCGCGAACCGGCCGTGTGCTGTTGAATCAGTTCGTGTCGGCTGCCGTATCGTCTCTGACGACAAACACTGCGCGCCGAAAAGAGAACCACCTGCCCGCGCTTTATCAGCAACTGTTCTTATTGTTGAATAAATTCCCGGACGATATTGGCAAGTTCCGCCTGGCGTTAACGATGATCATCGCACATCAGCGCTTGCGTAATGCCCCCGTGCCGATCAACGACGATCTGTCTGCCTTTCACCGTCAGCTGCGCCGCACTGCCGACCACGTGCTCTCCGCATCCAGTGATGACAAACGCCGTCGCTACTTTAAGCAACTGCTTGAAGAGCTGGATATCTACCAGGAGAAACTGAAGGTCTGGGAAGCGCCACCTCAGGTGACGGAGCCGGTAGGGCGGCTGGTGTTTATGCTGCACCGTTACGAAAATGCGCTGACCGATAGCTGATTAAAGAAAAAACCGACGCCAAAAGCGTCGGTTTTTTTGTAGCTATACTTAGTTCTGCAGGCTCTTACATTCAGAAAGGGAGGACACATGACTACCCTGGCTCTTCAGGACAACATCCTTTTTCAGACCGGCTATCTGGTCAACGGCATCTGGAAAACGCTGGACACGACCTTTGATGTGCTCAACCCGGCCACCGGTGAAGTGATCGCAAAAGTGGCGAAAGCCGGTAAAACCGAAACCGAAGAGGCGATTGCCGCCGCAACTAAAGCTTTCCCTTCATGGCGCGCCAGAACCGCGAAAGAGCGTTCAACCATCCTCTATCGCTGGTATGAACTGATTATTGAGAATAAAAGCTGGCTCGGGCGGTTAATGACCACCGAACAGGGTAAGCCCCTGAAAGAAGCAGAAGGTGAAGTCGAGTATGCTGCCAGCTTTATCCAGTGGTTTGCCGAGCAGGCCAAACGCGCGAATGGTGAAATTATTCCACCCGTCAAACCCGGTTCCCGCATTCTGGCAACCCGTGAACCTGTCGGCGTGGTGGCGGCGATTACGCCGTGGAACTTCCCGATGGCAATGCTTACCCGCAAGTTAGGCCCGGCGCTGGCAGCAGGGTGTACGGGGGTGATCAAACCGGCAAACAACACTCCGCTCAGCGCCTTTGCATTACTCGCGCTGGCAAAACAGGCGGGTGTGCCGGATGGCGTGCTTAACGCGGTAGCGGGAAACACGCATGAAATCAGCGATGCGATCATGGCCAGCCACGACGTGCGTAAAATCACGTTTACCGGGTCGACCTCTGTGGGCAAAACGCTGGTGCGAAACGCCGCAGAGACAATGAAAAAAGTCTCAATGGAGCTGGGAGGAAATGCTCCCTATATCGTCTTTGAGGATGCGGACATTGATGCAGCTGTGAAAGGGGCGATTACCAACAAATTCCGTAATGCCGGGCAGGTCTGCGTCAGCGTTAACCGCTTCTATATTCAGGAAACCGTTTACGACAAGTTTGTTAATCAGCTTGCTGATGCGGTGAACGCGCTGAAGGTCGGAAATGGTCTGGAAGAAGGGGTCGTCGTCGGGCCGCTGATTGAACCTTCGGCGGTCAACAAAGTGCGGGAACACGTTGAAGATGCGATTGCCAACGGTGCGACTGTACTGGCAGGCGGCAAGGCACACCCACTTGGCGGTAATTTCTGGATGCCAACCGTGCTCGGAGACTGCCATGAAGGCATGAAGCTGGCAGGGGAAGAAACGTTTGGCCCTGTCGCGGCCTGCTTCCGTTTCACCTCAGAAGATGAAGTGATCCAGCGCGCCAATAACACACCATATGGCCTGGCGGCTTACTTCTATACCCAGAACCTGTCGCGGGTGTTCCGCGTCTCACAGGCCATCGAAAGCGGGATGATTGGCATCAACGAATGTGCCGTATCCACAGAGCTGGGACCTTTTGGTGGCGTAAAAGAGTCAGGTCTGGGGCGTGAGGGGTCTGTGTTGGGGCTGGAAGAGTATCTGGAAGTCAAAACCCTGCATATCGGGGGAT
Organism: Enterobacter sp. RHBSTW-00901; assembly: GCF_014103115.1. Classification (NCBI taxonomy): domain Bacteria; kingdom Pseudomonadati; phylum Pseudomonadota; class Gammaproteobacteria; order Enterobacterales; family Enterobacteriaceae; genus Enterobacter; species Enterobacter sp. RHBSTW-00901. The sequence goes on along the minus strand of NZ_JABXPB010000001.1, from coordinate 2,313,272 downwards.
TATAATAGACAGGGCGGCATTTGCCGCTCGCCTGGACTGGGTGGCTGGTAATGAAAATCTATACGTTTGATTTTGACGAGATTGACAGTCAGGAAGACTTCTATCGTGAATTTATCCAGGTGTTTGACCTTGAACAGGAAAGCGTCACGAATCTGGATACGCTGTGGGAAGTGGTCATCGACAGCCAGTTGCCGTTACCGCTGGAGATAGAGTTTATCCATCTGCCTGATAAGCTGCGCAGACGTTTTGGCGCGCTGGTTTTATTGTTTGATGAAGCAGAAGAAGAGCTGGAAGGACAGTTACGCTTTAACGTGCGCCACTGATTTAAGCGTTAAAAAAAGCCCCTGACCTTCTGGTCAGGGGCAAGTCGTATGATGAGATACGACGAGGGTTTATTTATACAGTTCCGCTGTAGCATGCCAGTGGTCACCCTGGTTCAGTTCGGTGACGCGATAGCTGCTGGCACCCGCTTTTTCAGCTTTTGCTGCCAGTTCCTGACGGATATCCATCGGAGAGCCGGTTACGGATGTGACAGAGATACTCCCCATCGACTGTAGAGTCTGTGCCTGGTCGGCATTGACCTGGTGAACGGCTGCGCTCGCGCCGAAAGAAAGTACAGATGCCAGGCCGAGGGTTGCGATGATTAATTGGGTTTTCATAGTCTTTACTCCTGAGCAGGGTGTACTCAACGGCGAGAAGGGTTGAACTGCTATTTTTATGCCAGGTGCCGTTGAGTGGAGAATGATGTTTTCGGGTATGACTAAAACTTATTTGTACAGCTCAGCGGTTGCGTGCCAGTGGTCGCCTGTACGCGCTTCAATGATGCGATAGGATGACGCACCCTGTTCTTCCGCTTTTTTGTTCAGCATGTCATGCATGTCCATCGGAGACGCACTGACCGCACCAACAGACACTGTGCCAATTGCCTGACGGGATTGCGCCTGATCGGCGTTGATGGAGTCAGCCGCAAAAGCACCGAATGACAGAACAGACAGGACGCTCAGCATCGCTACAGTAGTTTTGATTTTCATGATTCTTTACCTCGTCGAATTTTTTACTGGGGTCTTTGTTTCGTGACCCTCATCACAAAATCAAGTATACACTAATAACGATAAAAATTAATACCAGGCTAATTGTTTCAATGGTTATTAAGAGTTAATAAACGTGATTTTTATAACCAAAATGCATAGTGATGGTCATTTTTTCGTCACATCTTCTTGCTATGTCTAACTAAATCAGAGGGATACTGGCTTTTGATTTTTTGTGCGATTTATTGAGGTGATATTCACTGCGTGAATGTTAGTGGGTGGTAAAAAGCACTATTTGGCAAAGCAGGGAGGGGAGAAAACAGGGGGAAACGCAGCGGGAGCAGAACAATCCCCGCAGCCGTGCTACGGGGAGAGAGGATTACAGTTCCTGTTCGAACAGAACCAGAATCGCTTCGTAGAGATCTTTGACGGAGAAATTATTTGCCGGAGTGGTAAAGATGGTGTCGTCACCGGCGATGGTGCCGAGGATACCTTCTGCTTTACCTAAGGAGTCCAGCAGGCGGGCAATCAGCTGTGCGGCACCCGGGCTGGTGTGGATCACGACAACGGCATCGTTATAGTCGATATCCAGAACCAGATTCTTCAGTGGGCTGGAGGTTGTCGGCACGCCAAGTTCGGCAGGCAGACAATAGACCATTTCCATTTTGGCATTACGCGTACGCACCGCGCCAAATTTGGTCAGCATACGGGAGACTTTCGACTGATTGATATTATCGAAGCCTTGTTCCTGCAACGCCTGAACAATTTCTCCCTGAGAACTGAATTTCTCTTCTTTGAGTAGCGCTTTAAACGCCTTTATTAATTCTTCTTGCTTAGACGAGCTTCGCATAAGTCACCCGGAATATAACGGTATAAACAACATTATTATGCATGTGGATGAATTTTTATGCAAACAATCTGCCTGAACCCAGGCTGAAATAATGTTATGAAAGGGAGTGATTTTATCAGATTTCGTTATCAGAAAACATGCCTGGGTCACGCCACGCAAATAAGCTTAAAAGTAAATTAAATGTTATCAAATTGATGTTGTTTTGGTGGCGGGGCAGGGTGTATTGTAACCACCTCTTAAATCGTTGCCGTCTGTTGTCAGATAGCATTCTGACGATAGAGAAAGTCGAGTGACCTCAAATTCTTTAGCTACGAAAATTGTAATTATTTACCTGCTGAATTATGGTCGCCGCAACGGAGTTACAGATACTTAAGTTAACCATAATAAGGAGTTTAGGATGAAAGTCGCAGTCCTCGGCGCTGCTGGTGGTATCGGCCAGGCGCTTGCCCTACTACTGAAAACCCAACTGCCTTCAGGCTCAGAACTCTCCCTGTACGATATTGCTCCGGTAACCCCAGGTGTGGCGGTTGACCTGAGCCACATCCCGACAGCTGTGAAAATCAAAGGCTTTTCCGGTGAAGATGCACGTCCTGCGCTGCAGGGTGCTGACGTTGTGCTGATCTCCGCGGGTGTGGCACGTAAGCCCGGTATGGATCGCTCTGACCTGTTCAACGTCAATGCGGGTATCGTGAAAAACCTGGTACAGCAGATCGCTGAAATCTGCCCGAAAGCCTGTATCGGTATCATTACTAACCCAGTGAACACCACCGTTGCTATCGCGGCAGAAGTGCTGAAGAAAGCCGGTGTTTACGACAAGAACAAACTGTTTGGCGTGACCACGCTGGACATCATCCGTTCCAACACCTTCGTGGCTGAGCTGAAAGGCAAGCAGCCAACCGACGTTGAAGTACCGGTTATCGGTGGTCACTCTGGTGTGACTATTCTGCCTCTGCTGTCGCAGATCCCTGGCGTAAGCTTCACCGAGCAGGAAGTGGCTGACCTGACCAAACGTATCCAGAACGCGGGCACCGAAGTGGTGGAAGCGAAGGCGGGTGGCGGTTCTGCAACTCTGTCTATGGGCCAGGCGGCTGCACGTTTCGGCCTGTCACTGGTTCGCGCCCTGCAGGGTGAGAAAGGTGTTGTTGAATGTGCTTATGTTGAAGGTGACGGCGCACACGCACGCTTCTTCTCTCAGCCACTGTTGCTGGGTAAAAACGGTATCGAAGAACATCAGTCAATTGGCAAGCTGAGCGCGTTCGAACAAAACGCGATGACAGGCATGCTGGACACGCTGAAGAAAGATATCACTCTGGGTGAAGAGTTCGTTAACAAGTAAAACGGACTTCCCCTTACAGGCCGGGTAAGCGTTCGCGCTACCCGGCAAAAAAAACGGAGCCAGTTGCTCCGTTTTTTTATGTCTGTCAGTTGGTGGCCGGGTATTCCTGAATCGTTACCTGAATCGTCAGCTTCTTATCGTTGCGCATGACTTCGACCGGAATGATAGAGCCAGGACGTATTTCTGCGACCTGATCCATCGTCTCCAGCGCCGATACCGCCGGACTGCCATTCACCGATATAATGACGTCATTGACCTGAATACCTGCGTTAGCCGCCGGACCGCCAGGGGAGACTTCATTGACCACAATGCCCTGGATCTGATCGATACCGCCACCTTGCGAGTGCATTGGCGCAATCTCACGCCCACCAATACCGATGTAGCCGCGGATCACCCGACCATCGCGGATGAGCTTATCCATAATTTTGGTGGCCAGCTGGAACGGAATGGCAAAGCCGATACCTTCCGGCGTCTCGCCATCGTTACTCTTATCGAACGAGAGGGTGTTGATGCCCATCAGCTCGCCCAGCGAGTTGACCAGCGCGCCGCCAGAGTTACCGTGGTTGATTGACGCATCGGTCTGCAGGAAGTTCTGCCGCCCGGAGGGGTTCAGGCCAATTCGACCGGTGGCGCTGATAATCCCCTGAGTGATGGTCTGACCCAGGTTGTACGGGTTACCAATCGCCAGCACTACGTCGCCAATGTGCGGCGTACGTTTGCGGTTAATCGGGATGACCGGCAGACCGCCCGTGGCGTTGATTTTCAGTACCGCCAGGTCGGTCAGGCTGTCAGAGCCGACGAGCAGAGCCTCAAACACGCGGCCATCCTGCAATGCGACGATAATCTGGTCGGCATCGTTGATCACGTGTTTGTTGGTAATGATGTAACCACGCTCGTCCATAATCACACCGGAACCGAGCGTGCGGATCTCCAGCTGATTATGGCTTGAGCTGTTAAGGCCACGGTTATAGACGTTAACCACGGCAGGTGCCGCACGGCGAACGGCCTGGTTGTAGGTGGCCGGTGTTTCATCCGTACTGTCAAACTGGGGGGCCGTCAGCTTGTTGAACTGACGTAAAGACGGCATAGCCACTAACAGCAGGCTAGCAACGATCAAACCGATGGCAATGGAACGAAAGAGCTTTAAAAGCATGATGCGCGTGTCGTTAAAAAAGGAACGATTTGCAGCATAACATGAGTTATCCGGACATCACACGAGGCCAGATGCCCGGAATCACACATGATTAGCGCAACAGAATATAGATAGACTCATTGCCACGCATAATCTGCAGGGCAATGACCGCTGGCTTACTCTCCAGCACCTTGCGCATCTCCGCGATAGATTGCACGCGGTTGCGGTTTACACCGATGATGACATCATCCTGGTGCAACCCCGCCTGTGCGGCTGGGCTGCTCTTCTCGACGGTATCAACGGTAATGCCTTTTGTGCCGTCTTTAAGCTGCCCGTCGCTTAGCGTTGCCCCTTGCAGCGCCGGGGCGATAAGCTCAGCACTGGCGGAAGAGGACGTACTCTTATCCAGCGTCACTTCAACGTCCAGCGGCTTGCCATCACGAATCAGACCTAACTTCACTTTGGCACCGGGTTCAGTCGTTGCAATGCGCGAACGCAGCTCAGCGAAACTGTTCAGCGGTTTATCATTGAGGCTGACGATCACATCCCCGGATTTCACGCCTGCTTTTGCCGAGCCGGAATTTGGCAGCACTTCACTGACAAATGCCCCGCGCTGAACGTTGATGTTGAACGCTTTAGCGATATCCGCGCTCATCTCCATCCCCTTAATGCCCAGCAAACCGCGTTTGACTTCGCCAAACTGAATCAGCTGTTGTGACAGGGTTTTGGCCATATTGCTGGGAATGGCGAAACCAATCCCGATGCTGCCGCCGCCCGGCGCAAGGATGGCGGTGTTGATGCCAATCAACTCACCGTTGAGGTTAAGCAGTGCTCCGCCGGAGTTGCCGCGGTTAATCGAGGCATCGGTCTGAATAAAGTTTTCCAGCCCTTCCAGATTCAGCCCGCTACGTCCCAGCGCGGAAACGATACCCGAAGTGACGGTTTGTCCTAAACCGAACGGGTTACCGACGGCGACGGCAAAATCACCAACACGCAGCTTATCGGAGTCCGCTATCGTAATTTGTGTCAGGTTACCCGGGTTTTGCATCTGCAATAGCGCAATGTCGCTCTGGTCATCGCCGCCGATCAGTTTGGCGTCAAATTCTCGCCCGTCATTCAGCTGAACGCTGATTTTATCCGCCTGGCTGATGACGTGGTTATTGGTCAGAATATAGCCTTTAGCCGCATCAATGATGACCCCAGAGCCAAGACCTTCAAAAGGCTGGGCTGACTGGTCGGGAGACTCATCACCGAAATACTTCTTCAGTTCTTCAGGTACGCGCTGGTTTTGCCGCGCTGTTCCTTCGACTCGCACGCTGACTACCGCAGGTAGCACTTTTTCCAGCATCGGCGCGAGGCTGGGAATGGCAGTTTGTCCCGGAACCTGCGCAGGCAGCGTGGCCGAAGCAGGGAAGGATGCCGAGAGAGATAACCCGACACTTAACGCTAAAGCGCTCAACAGCTGGTTTTTTTTGTTCATCGACGCTGACTCTCGTATCCTGGAATGAAAGAAGAACGGCCCCAAAAACATCCTGATGTTATTGAATTTTAAACCGCTGAACAATGAGGTAATTGACTAAATAATAGCTGGGGTCAGGGATAAAGGACGGGCGCAATCGCTGCGCCCGTAAAATAAATTCAGGTTGTGCGATTAATCGCGTTTTGCGCCACCGCGCAGCAGGCCGGACGCGCCATCAGAATAATCGCGTGGCATCTGAACCGGTGCCTGGTCGTTACCGGCTTCAGAGTCAGCCAGACGGTTGCGGAACGGGTTCGTCTCCGCCGTCATCTCTGGCAGCAGGCTGCTGGAGCTTTTCGCCATGTGTTGATACAGCTGACGATAGTCGGTTGCCATGTTATCCAGCAGCTCGGCGCTACGGGCAAAGTGGCTGACCAGCTCTTCGCGATACTCTTCCAGTTCAGCTTTGTTCTTTTCCAGTTCGTACTGCAGTGACTGTTGTTGACGCAATTTGCGATTACCGAAACGCATGGCCACAGCACCGATAATGATGCCGACGACTAAACCGATTAGCGCATATTCCCAGGTCATGAACTTCTCCCGTTGTCTTGTGGTTCCGTAGGGTGTTGGCTCGGCTCCTGCCTGTGCCTGATAACGCCACTATAACCGCTATTTCTGCAGAAGTGGAATCCTGACGTATCATCGCGTAGTGTAGAACGGCCTTTTTTTCATCAGCCATGCCTGCTGGTGAGGTTTAACCGAAGGAATAACAACAAGATTATGCAAAGTCTGTCCCCCTCATCGCGTTACCTTCATGCCCTGAATGAGGGCTCACATCAGCCGGACGATGTTCAGCGTGAAGCGGTCAACCGTCTGGATGTGATCTATCAGGAGCTCACGGCCAAACCCGCTGAAATCGTACAACACGGCGGGCTGAAGGCGGCATTCGGTCGGTTTCTTGGGAAAAAAGAGCCGCAGGCTAACGCCCCGGTGCGCGGCTTATATATGTGGGGAGGCGTCGGGCGCGGTAAAACCTGGCTGATGGATATGTTCTACCAGAGCCTGCCGGGGGGGCGTAAACAACGTCTGCACTTCCACCGTTTTATGCTGCGGGTTCACGAAGAGCTGACGGCGCTGCAGGGCAAAAGTGACCCACTGGAGATTATTGCCGATCGCTTCAAGGCTGAAACGGATGTGCTCTGCTTTGACGAATTTTTTGTTTCTGATATCACCGACGCCATGTTGTTAGGTGGCCTGATGAAAGCGCTGTTTGCGCGCGGGATTACGCTGGTTGCCACCTCGAATATCCCGCCGGATGAGCTATACCGCAACGGCCTGCAGCGGGCGCGTTTCCTGCCTGCCATTGATGCCATTAAGCAGCATTGCGATATCATGAACGTCGATGCCGGAGTGGATTACCGCCTGCGCACGCTGACGCAGGCGCATCTGTGGCTTTCCCCTTTAAACGATGAAACCACCAGTCAGATGAATAAACTGTGGCTGGCACTGGCGGGAGCGGCACGTGATAACGCCCCTGCGCTGGAGATTAACCATCGTCCGCTGCAAACGCAGGGGGTAGAGAACCAAACCCTGGCGGTCTCTTTTGCGACGCTTTGTGTGGATGCCCGCAGCCAACACGATTACATTGCGCTTTCGCGCCTGTTCCACACCGTGATGCTGCTGGATGTCCCGGTAATGACGCCGTTGATGGAGAATGAAGCGCGGCGCTTCATTGCACTGGTGGATGAGTTTTACGAACGTCACGTCAAGCTGGTGGTGAGTGCAGAGGTTCCTTTATATGAGGTATATCAGGGCGAGCGGTTGAAATTTGAATTCCAGCGCTGCCTGTCGCGCCTGCAGGAGATGCAGAGCGAGGAATACCTGAAGCTGGAGCATATGCCGTAATCCATGTTCCCCTCTCCCGGTGGGAGAGGAGCCGGAGGTGAGAGCACCAGAGCGCACAACATCCACCCCCCGAAAAACCCGTTTTGAATCACATTTAGGGGTCGATCTTTGACCTCAACTTCTCTATAATCTTGCGACCCCACGTTACGAGAAGGTTTTTTTCCCGAAACTTTCTATGTGTCGGCATTAGCTATTCGAAGGGGTAGGTTTGCCGGACTTTGTCGTGTGAACCTCAACTGACTAAACGTTTGGGTGTTCACCAACGTGTAACTTATTATTTGGGTAAGCTTTTAATGAAAACTTTTACAGCTAAACCAGAAACCGTACAGCGCGACTGGTATGTTGTTGACGCGACCGGTAAAACTCTGGGCCGTCTGGCTTCCGAACTGGCTCGTCGCCTGCGCGGTAAGCATAAAGCGGAATATACTCCGCACGTTGATACCGGTGATTACATCATCGTTCTGAACGCAGAAAAAGTTGCTGTAACCGGCAACAAGCGCGAAGACAAAATGTATTACCACCACACCGGCCACATCGGTGGTATCAAAGAAGCGACCTTTGAAGAGATGATTGCTCGCCGTCCTGAGCGTGTGATTGAAATCGCGGTTAAAGGCATGCTGCCAAAGGGCCCACTGGGTCGTGCTATGTTCCGTAAACTGAAAGTTTATGCAGGCAACGAGCACAACCACGCGGCACAGCAACCGCAAGTTCTTGACATCTAATCGGGATTATAGGCAATGGCTGAAAATCAATACTACGGCACTGGTCGCCGCAAAAGCTCCGCCGCTCGCGTGTTTATCAAACCGGGCAACGGTAAAATCGTAATCAACCAGCGTTCTCTGGAACAATACTTCGGTCGCGAAACTGCCCGCATGGTAGTTCGCCAGCCGCTGGAACTGGTTGACATGGTAGAAAAACTGGATCTGTACATCACCGTTAAAGGTGGTGGTATCTCCGGTCAGGCAGGTGCGATCCGTCACGGTATCACCCGCGCTCTGATGGAGTACGACGAATCCCTGCGTTCTGAACTGCGTAAAGCTGGCTTCGTTACTCGTGACGCTCGTCAGGTTGAACGTAAGAAAGTGGGTCTGCGTAAAGCACGTCGTCGTCCACAGTTCTCCAAACGTTAATCTGCTTTCTGCTTACGCAGAACGATTGGCGAAAAACCCGCTTCGGCGGGTTTTTTTATGGATAATGCTTAGGTTATCCACAAAATCAATGCATATATCTCCTCTTTTTCCGTATTTCCAGAATCCCCTCACCACAAAGGTCATAAAATCTGGTAAACTATCATCCAATTTTCTGCCCAAATATCGGTGAATACTCGATTTTTGTTCGATTCTTGAACAATGTGTTTTCCCTGGGATGGGCGATACAACATCTGGCTGGCCCTGTTGGGGCTGGTAGCAGTAAAAATTCTGAATATACCTGGAGGTTTTCATGGCTGTCGCTGCCAACAAACGTTCGGTAATGACGCTGTTTTCTGGTCCTACTGACATTTATAGCCATCAGGTTCGTATCGTGCTGGCCGAGAAGGGTGTCAGTTTTGAGATCGAGCATGTGGAAAAGGATAACCCACCTCAGGATCTGATCGATCTCAACCCGAGCCAAAGCGTACCGACGCTGGTAGATCGTGAGCTGACCCTGTGGGAATCCCGCATCATTATGGAATATCTTGATGAGCGTTTCCCGCATCCGCCACTGATGCCTGTTTACCCGGTTGCGCGTGGTGAAAGCCGCCTGTACATGCAACGTATCGAGAAAGACTGGTACTCGCTGATGAACGTTATCGTCAACGGTTCCTCCTCTGAAGCGGATGCTGCACGTAAACAACTGCGTGAAGAGCTGCTGGCGATTGCGCCCGTGTTTGGTCAGAAGCCTTTCTTCCTGAGCGATGAGTTCAGCCTGGTGGATTGCTACCTGGCTCCTCTGCTGTGGCGTCTGCCAACGCTGGGCGTTGAGTTCAGCGGCCCGGGTGCGAAAGAGCTGAAAGGCTATATGACTCGCGTATTTGAACGCGACTCTTTCCTGGCATCTTTAACTGAACCGGAACGTGAAATGCGTCTCGGCCGAGGCTAATGACTGTGGAAATGTCACAACTTTCTCCACGCCGTCCGTATCTGCTGCGCGCCTTCTATGAATGGCTGCTGGATAACCAGCTCACGCCGCACCTGGTGGTGGATGTGACGTTGCCGGGCGTGCAGGTTCCAATGGAATACGCGCGTGACGGGCAGATCGTGCTGAACATTGCGCCACGTGCGGTGGGTAACCTGGAGCTGGCAAATGACGAAGTGCGCTTTAATGCACGCTTTGGCGGCGTGCCACGCCAGGTTTCTGTCCCGCTGGCTGCTGTGCTGGCTATTTACGCACGTGAAAACGGCGCAGGTACCATGTTCGAGCCGGAAGCGGCATACGACGAGGATGTTGCCAGCCTGAATGACGACAGCGCTGAAGGTGAACCCGTGATGTCTGTCATTGATGGCAATAAGCCGGGAAGTGACGATGGCGATGATGGCGATGATACGCCTCCGTCGCCACCTCGTGGTGGACGCCCCGCGTTGCGAGTGGTGAAATAGATTACTTAAAAAGGCCCGAAAGGGCCTTTTTTGTGGGTGGTATTCCAAAATCCCCCAAACGGCATAAACGTTGTAACAGAGGTAACATTGCTATTATTTAGATAAAACTATTTATTTGGTGAATGCATTTTGCTTTGTTTTATTCTGTTTTATTTTTTGTTTTGAAAATAACATTGATAAGTTTTCTATTCCGGTCATCTTTATAAATTCTGAAAATCGTTATTACACTCTTATTTCTCAATAATAGATATTATTTCCCGATTATACTGGCAGCGGGCTCACCAAGGGATAATCATCATCCGTGAGCCAGGGGATATATGCAAACGAAACCACGGCTCGTGTAGACGGTTACGACGAGAGGGCAACTGGCATCAAACCGCTTGCCAGTGGCACCGGCAACGATCGGTTCGGTGTGAACCGTGAACTATAGCGGGTAACGTCAGCAGGCTAATACAGCTATTTTTTTACCGTAACCTATAACGCTTTCAGTATTCAATCCTCGTCGGTCTGATGAGCTATTAATTATCATTGCAAGGTGAATCATCATCCTGCAGTTAATATCAATGTTAATGGATGTAACATATGAATAAAATCTACAGTATTGTCTGGAGTGCCGTGCGGAATATGTACGTTGTTACTTCAGAGCTGGCGTGTGGTGACAGTAAACTTAAAACGCAGGCAGGCGTCAACAATATAAAAACCTCCCCGGATACACAACCTGAAGCACAGCCGGCGCTGAAAGCAAAACGCACTTTGCTGGCTCAGGCGCTGATCGCCGCGCTCGGTGTTTCCAGCCCGTTTGCCATGGCCGGGAATACGGAAGAGTATACCTCCGTTGGCGAGAACGCCATCACCAGCGCCACCATTGACTACTCATCAAAGGATCACGGCAGCGCGCTGTATGTTTCGGGCCTCGGCGTTTCCGCCAGTAACGAAGAAGGGAGTGCTATTACCATTACAACAAATGGTGGTGGCAGTGAGCAGGGTGGCAATTACGCGATCTCCCCCGCAATTGAAGTGAATAACGGTGCCCAGCTTACTCTTTACGACGCCACCGTGGAGGCTGACGGGGAATATACCTCAGCGCTCTACCTGGATATGGGCGGTCAGGCAGAACTTCATGGTGGCGAAGTGTCAGGTAATGGCAACTATCTATTGATTGCGCTGCAGACTCAGTCAAAGCTGACGCTGGACAGCGTCGACGTGACAGCAACAGCAGGCACCTACTCCGGGTACATACCCAACGCACAATCTATCTATGTGCAGCAGGGTAGTCACCTGATTATAGAGAACGGTAGCAACCTCCAGTTGGGGGCGAATCAGATAAGCGTGATCGAGGGCTCCACTCTGGATATGTCCGGCAGCACAGTCACCACCGCTTCCGCAACCACCATATTTGCTGGCGCGAGTACGGTCAATATTACCGATTCCACTGTAACATCTAACGGCATTGGCATTGTTGTTAAGGGATCAACGGCTAACATTACCGGTTCCGCCACGTCGAACATCACTGCCGATAATGATGCAATCCAGGTCACCGGGCAAAATAACACACTGAAAGTCCATGGTGCGACGGTCAACTCCAGTGCTGCCGCAGCGCTGCATGTTGTCAGCGGTGCCACCCTGACCAATAACGACGCCATCATAATAGACGGCAACAGTACGTTTACCGCGCCGACCGCCCTTCAACTGGACAGCGACGTGGCTATCAATGCTTCCGACTCTACATTTGATGGCAACATTGTCGCAGGCAAAACGGCATCCACCCTGGACTTCAACGGTTCCACGATAAAAAACGGCAGCGTCACGGCGTCGGGCAGTCGCCTCTCGCTTGATGACAGCAGTACGTGGACCATGGCTGACGACACCATCGCCGACACTCTCGGCTCGCTGGATAACGCTGGCACCATTACTATGGGTGGCAATACGCTGGCCATCACCAACGGTTTGACGTTGCAAAGCACCAGTGTGCTCAACATCGCCCAGACAGATGCCACCATTCCGCTGATCACCACCAAAGATGCCGCGCTTGACGGCACGCTGTATATCCATTCGACCCCGTCACCGCAGACCTACACCTCTGATACCGAACTGGGTGCGATGGCGATTATTATCGACGCGCAGAATGCGATTGTCGGTGATTTTGATAGCGTCACAATCGACGCCGCGGCAGCCACGCCGGACTATCTCACCTACAGCACAGGTATCAACCCCACTGACAACACCCAATATACGCTGAACATGGGCCTGACATGGTATGCAGACGGTACGCATAGCGCCTCCGGGGCCTCCGGCAACTTCACGCTGGATGCGGGCGACACTTTTACGGTCACGGGGACGCTGGCTAACCAGACGGGTAACGCAAACTGGGACGGTAAAACCCTGACCAAAGAGGGCGACGGCGCGCTGACCCTCGCCGGCAATAACACCTACACCGGCGGCACGACAATCAATGGCGGTACGCTGACGGCAGCCAGCGCCAATGCGCTGGGGACGGGGGCGGTGGCAAACCACGCTACCCTGGTGCTGGGCGCGGGCGATACTGTCAATGTCACTGGCGGTATCACCACCTATACCGGTGCGACGACGACGCTGGCAGCGGGGACAACGCTGGATCTTGGCAGCAGCGCGTTCACACAGCAGGACGGTAGCACGCTCAATATCGACCTGGGTGCCAGTGCCAGCAGCCCGATCATCACCGCTGGCAGCGCTAACCTGGACGGCTCACTGAACATCACCGGCATTGGTAATGTCACTGACCCGCTGCAAAATAACCCGAATACGTTCACCCTGATTGATGCTAACAGCGCCATCAGCGGCGATTTTGATAACCTGACCATTGCCGGAATTGACGCAAAAGAGGTCGACTTCCTGACCGTGGATGGTCGCATCAATGCCAGCGACAGCTCGCAGTATCAGCTGGCGGCTTCCCTCTCCTGGTACGCCGATCGTGACGGTGCGGCCACCGATGCCAACGGTACCTTTACGTTAAGCAACCCGGACGGCAGCTTTAACGTCGCCGCCGACCTGGCAGACGTTGACAGCTCACTTGACCCCAGCAGCACCACCGGTTGGGATGGCAAAACGCTCACCAAAGAGGGCGGCGGAGAATTAATCCTCTCAGGCAATAACAGCTATAGCGGCGGTACCGACATCAACGACGGCACGCTGACGGCAGCCAGCGTCAATGCGTTGGGGACGGGCGAGGTGACAAACCACGCCAGTCTGGTGCTGGACGCGGGCGATACGATCAACGCCACTGGCGGCATCACCACCGATACCGGTGCCACGACGACGCTGGCGGCGGGCACCTCGCTGGATCTTGGCAGCGGCACGCTGACACAGCAGAGCGGCAGTACGCTGGACGTCGAGCTTGGCAGCACATCGGCACAGCAGCCATTGATCATCGGTGATAGCGCCACACTGGATGGCACGCTACAGGTGGGTGGTGCTGGCATGAAGGACATCAGTTCCGATGCGCATCTGGAAACCATCACCCTGATGGATATGGACAACGCGATCGGCGGCGACTTTACCAGCCTGTCGATGGATCTTACGAACTCACCGGATTACCTGACCGTCAGTGGCATGATTAACCCTGACGATGATTCGCAATACCTGCTGACGCAAGCGTTAAGCTGGAATGCTACCACCACCTCGGCGACCCCGGCGCACGGCACTTTTACCCTGGATGCCGGTAAAACCTTTGAAGTGACCAGTGTACTGTCTGACCAGACGGGTAACGCAAACTGGGACGGCAAAACCCTGACCAAAGCAGGCAAGGGCACCCTCGTTCTGAGTGCGGAAAACACCTATAAAGGCGATACTCATGTCAATGACGGCACGTTGTGGCTTACCGATACCGGCGTGATTGGTGCGACGAGCAGCACCCAGAACGTGAACGTTGCCTCCGGCGCGACGTTCGGTGGCACGGGCACGGTCAACGGTAACGTCAATAACAGTGGCAGCATCGCCATGAGTCAGAACGGTGAAACGGGGCACACCCTGACCATCAACGGCGACTACAGGAGTACCGGCGGTAGCCTGTACATGAACACCTATATGGGTGATGACAATTCTACGACGGACAAACTCGTGATTTCCGGCGATGTTTCCGGTACCACGGCGGTGACATTTACCCCCACCAATTCCGGTGACACGGGTATGGCGACCACTAACGGCATTGAAGTGATTGACGTTGGCGGTACCAGCGTTGGCGGCAGCGGCAATGACGCCAGTTTCCAGATGCAGGGGCGCGTGATGATGAGCGCGTATGAATACCGCCTTTACCAGCATGACGACGGTAACTGGTATCTGAACTCGACAACGTTAACACCGACCCCATCGGATGACGGTGGTGATGGTGGCGACGTCACGCCACAGTACCGTGCCGACATTGGTGCTTACCTTGGCAACCAGTGGATGGTGCGTAACCTGCAAATGCAGACGCTCTACGACCGCGAAGGCAGCCAGTACCACAACGAAGACGGTAGCGTCTGGATGCGCTTTAAGGCCGGTACCTCGGACTCGCAGGCGGCGGACGGTAATGTTGATATCAACAATAACTACTCCCAGTTCCAGCTTGGCGGTGACGTCCTGACCTGGAGCAACGGTGAGCAGAGCCTGGCCGTTGGGGGGATGGGCAGCTATGTCAACGCCGACACCGACAGCACCGGTAACAAAGGCGCGGACGGCAGCCAGTTCTCCGCTAAAGGCCATACCGATGGCTATAACCTGGGTGTTTATGCCACCTGGTTTGCGGATGCGAAAAATCATAGCGGGATGTATGTGGATAGCTGGTATCAGTACGGCTTCTACAACAACAGTGTTGATAACGACGGTATTGGTTCGGAGGATTACGACTCCAGCGCCAGTGCCATCTCGCTGGAAACCGGCTACCGCTACGATACCGCGCTACAAAACGGCAACACCGTCAGCCTGACGCCACAAGCACAGGCAACGTGGCAACATTACAGCGCCGACAGCCTCACTGACCACAGCGGTACGCGCATCGACGACCAGGACAGCAACAGCTGGAACACGCGCCTCGGCCTGCGTGTCGACGGTAAACTGCACAACAGTAAAGGGTCAGTCATTCAGCCATTTATGGAAGCCAACTGGTTGTACACCAGCGATGACACCAGCGTGTCGTTCAACGACATGAGCGTGGATCAGGATATTCCAGCTAACCGCGCTGAGCTGAAAGTGGGCATTAAAGCCAACCTGAACAGCCAGTGGAGCGTGACAGGGCAGGTGATGGGTCAGAAAGGGAATAATGACTACAGCGATCTAAACGGCAGTCTAAACGTGCGCTATAACTGGTAACGCAAGTCGTGTAATACAGGTCGCCGGTGGGACAGGCGGCCTGGCTATCCAGACTTTCGGACCATCCTGCCGTGACAGAGGCGATATGAAAAGCGGGGGAGTAGAACAGACTCCCCATCCCTGAATGTGGCTCCAGGACTGGGGAGTCAGAAAGGTATTACACTTCCAGGAAGTTCATAATCCCGTCAGCGGCCTTGCGGCCTTCGGCAATTGCCGTCACCACCAGGTCAGAACCGCGAACGATATCACCACCGGCGAAGATTTTCGGGTTGCTGGTCTGGAACGCGTTGTCGCTGCCTTCCGGCGCAATCACGCGGCCCTGAGAATCCAGCTCAACGCTGTGCTTCGCCAGCCACTCCATGCTGTGAGGGCGGAAGCCGAACGCCATGACAACGGCATCAGCCGGGATCACATGCTCGGAACCGGCAACGATCTCCGCACGACGACGGCCTTTCGCATCTGGCGCACCCATTTCTGTGCGCGCCATCTTCACGCCGCTCACTTTGCCGTTGGCATTCACTTCAATACCCAGCGGCTGGATGTTGAACTGGAACTCCACGCCCTCTTCACGCGCGTTTTTCACTTCGCGTTTAGAGCCCGGCATGTTCTCTTCGTCACGACGATAGGCACAGATGACGTGCGTTGCATTCTGACGAATGGAGGTACGCACGCAGTCCATCGCGGTATCACCGCCACCCAGCACCACCACGCGTTTGCCTTCCATGCTGACGTAAGGCTCATCGGCGGTTTCGCCGTAGCCCATAATCTGCTTGGTGTTAGCAATCAGGAACGGCAGAGCGTCGTAAACACCTGGCGCATCTTCGTTTTCCAGACCACCGCGCATGGACTGATAGGTCCCTACGCCCAGGAACACGGCGTCGTAGTCCTTCAGCAGATCGTCGAGCTGCACATCGCGGCCCACTTCCACATTCAGTTTGAACTCAATGCCCATACCGGTGAAGATTTCACGGCGGCGAGTCATAACCTCTTTTTCCAGCTTGAAGGCCGGGATACCGAAGGTCAGCAGACCGCCGATTTCCGGGTGACGGTCAAAGACCACCGCCTTCACGCCGTTACGGGTCAGAACGTCTGCACAGGCCAGACCTGCCGGGCCCGCACCGATGATCGCCACGCGTTTGTCGGTTTGCTTCACGCCGGTCATATCCGGACGCCAGCCCATCTCGAACGCTTTATCGTTGATATAGCGCTCGATGTTACCGATAGTCACCGCGCCAAACTCGTCGTTCAGCGTACAGGAACCTTCACACAGACGATCCTGAGGACACACACGGCCGCACACTTCCGGCAGGGTGTTGGTCTGGTGAGACAGCTCGGCGGCTTCAAAAATACGTCCTTCGTTGGCGAGTTTCAGCCAGTTCGGGATGTAGTTGTGCACCGGGCATTTCCATTCACAGTAAGGGTTACCGCAGGACAGGCAGCGGTCTGCCTGTGCTTTGGCCTGGCCTTCTGAAAACGGCTCGTAGATTTCCACAAATTCAATTTTACGGATCTTCAGCGGTTTCTTTGGCGGATCAACACGCTGCAGGTCGATAAACTGGTATACGTTCTGACTCATTGCTACCCCTTACTGCGCCTGCACACGCAGCTCTGCTGCGCTACGACTACGGTGACCCAACAGTGCTTTAACATCGCTGGACTTCGGTTTAACCAGCGCGAATTTCGCAGAGAACGCTGGCCAGTTCGCCAGGATCTCTTCGCCGCGCGAAGAACCGGTATGCTGCACGTGTTCGGTAATCAAACCGCGCAGGTGTTCTTCGTGGATGGCAAGCGATTCAACATCCAGCACTTCCACCAGTTCCGGGTTCACGCGTTTGCGGAACTCACCGTCTTCATCCAGGACGTAAGCAAAACCGCCTGTCATGCCTGCGCCGAAGTTCACGCCGGTTTTACCCATTACGCAAACAATCCCGCCCGTCATATATTCACAGCCGTTATCGCCAATGCCTTCCACTACGGTGATGGCACCGGAGTTACGCACTGCAAAACGCTCACCCGCACGACCCGCTGCAAACAGACGACCGCCAGTCGCACCGTACAGACAGGTGTTACCAATGATGCTCGCCTCGTGGCTGCGGAAGGCAGAACCCACCGGAGGACGCACCGCCAGCAAACCACCCGCCATGCCTTTACCGACGTAGTCGTTGGCATCGCCAGTCAGGTACAGCTCAACGCCACCGGCGTTCCACACGCCGAAGCTCTGACCCGCGGTACCGCTGAAGTGTGCGGTAATCGGATCGGCTGCCAGACCCTGGTCGCCGTGCGTTTGCGCGATGTAACCGGAGAGCGATGCGCCAACAGAACGGTCGGTGTTGCGGATATCAAACCAGAACGTTTTGCTCTGTTTCTCATCCACGTACGATTTCGCCTGCTGCAGCAACTGCGCGTTCAGCACGCCGTTGTCGAACGGCGGGTTGTTCTCGGTGCAGTAGACCGCTTTGCCAGCATGCGGCTGTGCGGTTTCCAGCAACTTAGACAGCTCCAGCTTCTGCTGTTTGGCGGTGAAGCCTTCCAGCTCTTTCAGCAGGTCAGTACGGCCAATCAGATCCACCAGGCGTTTCACGCCCAGCTGCGCCATCAGCTCACGGGTTTCACGGGCGATGAAGTCAAAGTAGTTCGTCACTTTGAACGGCAGGCCGTGATAGTGATTCTTACGCAGCTTCTCGTCCTGGGTAGCAACACCGGTTGCGCAGTTGTTCAGGTGGCAAATACGCAGGTATTTACAGCCGAGCGCAACCATCGGGCCGGTACCGAAGCCAAAGCTTTCCGCACCCAGGATCGCCGCTTTGATGATGTCGAGGCCAGTTTTCAGGCCACCATCCACCTGCAGACGGATCTTGTGACGCAGACCGTTAGCGACCAGCGCCTGCTGGGTTTCCACCAGCCCCAGCTCCCACGGACAGCCCGCGTATTTCACGGAGGAGAGTGGGCTTGCCCCGGTACCACCGTCGTAACCGGCGATGGTGATCAGGTCAGCGTAGGCTTTCGCCACGCCGGTTGCGATGGTGCCGACACCCGGTTCGGAAACCAGCTTCACGGAGATCATCGCTTTCGGGTTGACCTGTTTCAGGTCGAAAATCAGCTGCGCCAAATCCTCGATAGAGTAAATATCGTGGTGCGGCGGCGGGGAGATCAACGTCACGCCCGGTACCGAGTAGCGCAGTTTGGCGATGTACGGGGTCACTTTGTCACCCGGTAACTGACCGCCTTCGCCCGGTTTTGCACCCTGAGCGACTTTAATCTGAATCACGTCGGCGTTGACCAGGTACGCTGGCGTCACGCCAAAGCGACCGGATGCCACCTGCTTAATACGGGACACTTTATTGGTGCCGTAACGGGCAGGATCTTCACCGCCTTCGCCGGAGTTCGAGTTACCGCCGATGCTGTTCATGGCTTCGGCCAGCGCTTCGTGGGCTTCCGGGCTCAGCGCGCCGATAGACATCGCTGCGGTGTCGAAACGCTTGAACAGATCGGACGCAGGTTCAACGTCGTCGATACTGACCGCATCATCACCCGGGTTCAGTGCCAGCAGATCGCGCAGGGTGGCTGCCGGACGGTTGTTGACCAGTTCAGCATACTGCTGATAATCACTGTACTCACCGCTCTGAACAGCCTGTTGCAGCGTGCGCACCACGTCCGGGTTATAGGCGTGGTATTCGCCACCGTGAACGTATTTCAGCAGACCGCCTTGATCCAGCGGCTTACGTGCCAGCCAGGCGCGTTTCGACAGATTCACCAGATCCTGCTGGAAGTCAGCAAAACCGGCACCGCCGATGCGGCTGATCACGCCCTGGAAGCAGAGGTTAGCAACATCGTCGTGCAGACCGACCGCTTCAAACAGCTTCGAACAGCGGTAAGATGCAATTGTCGAGATGCCCATTTTGGACATGATCTTGTACAGACCTTTGTTGATGCCGTTACGGTAGTTCAGCATCACAGCACGGTACTCTTTTTCAATCGCGCGGGTGTCGACCAGACGAGCCAGCGTTTCGTAAGCCAGGTACGGGTAGATCGCCGTTGCACCAAAGCCTAACAGCACGGCAAAGTGGTGCGGATCGCGGGCGCTTGCGGTTTCCACAATGATGTTGGCGTCGCAGCGCAGGCTCTTATCGACCAGACGCGTCTGAATCGCACCCACCGCCATTGGCGCAGGTACCGGGAGACGGTTTTTCGCGATATTACGGTCAGACAGCACCAGCAGAACGGTACCGTTACGCACCATCAGTTCAGCTTTGTCACACAGCGCACTCACCGTCTCTTCGAGAGTCGCTTCGGTCACGTCGAAAGTGATATCGAGCGTGTCAGCGCGGTAGTGCTCCTCTTTCATGGTGGTGAGCTGTTTGAAATCGGAGTACAGCAGGATCGGTGATTTAAAGGTCAGACGGTGTGCCTGGCCTTCCGCTTCACAGAAGACGTTCATCTCACGGCCAATGCTGGTCGCCAGCGACATCACGTGTGCTTCACGCAGCGGATCGATTGGCGGGTTGGTTACCTGCGCAAACTGCTGGCGGAAGTAGTCATAAATGATGCGAGGCTGGCTGGAGAGCACGGCAAACGGGGTGTCATCACCCATTGAGCCGACCGCTTCCTGGCCGTTTTCGCCGAGCACGCGGATAACCGAGTCCAGCTCTTCGGCGCTGTAGTTAAACTGTTTCTGGAAGCTCGCGAGGGTGTCATCGTCCATTTCGCGGCTGCCAACATCTTCATCCGACAAATCTTCGAACGGCACGAGGCGACGAACGTTTTTCTCCATCCACTCTTTGTACGGATGGCGGCTTTTCAGATCGTTATCGGTCTCAGCGGAGTGCAGAATGCGCCCGCCACGGGTGTCGATAACCATCAGTTCGCCAGGGCCGACGCGACCTTTTTCGACCACTTCGTCAGGCTGGTAATCCCAGATACCCACTTCGGAGGCACAGGTGATGAGCTTATCTTTGGTGATGACGTAGCGCGCCGGACGCAGACCGTTACGGTCCAGGTTACAGGCAGCAAAACGACCGTCGGACATCACGATGCCCGCCGGGCCGTCCCACGGCTCCATATGCATGGAGTTAAAGTCAAAGAACGCGCGCAGCTCTGGATCCATATCCGGGTTGTTCTGCCAGGCTGGTGGCACAAGCAGACGCATGGCGCGAACGATATCCATACCGCCTGCCAGCAGCAGTTCCAGCATGTTATCCATTGAGCTGGAGTCAGAGCCGGTTTCGTTGACGAACGGCGCTGCGTCGTGCAGGTCAGGGATCAGCGGTGTCTGGAACTTATAGGTACGGGCGCGTGCCCACTGGCGGTTACCTGTGATGGTGTTGATCTCGCCGTTGTGCGCCAGGTAGCGGAACGGCTGAGCCAGTGGCCAGCGTGGTACGGTGTTGGTGGAGAAGCGCTGGTGGAACAGGCAAATGGCCGATTCCAGACGCAGATCCGCCAGGTCCAGGTAGAAGCGCGGCAGGTCAGCCGGCATACACAGACCTTTATAGATGTTCACCAGGTTAGAGAGGCTACAGACGTAGAACTCTTTATCTTCCTGAAGACGCTTTTCAATGCGACGGCGGGCGATAAACAGACGGCGTTCCATATCACGTGGACGCCAGCCCGCAGGCGCGTTGACGAAAATCTGTTCAATACGAGGCAGCGAGGAGAGGGCGATTTCACCGAGCACCCCTTCGTTGGTTGGCACATCGCGCCAGCCGACAATAGACAGGGTTTCACGTTGAAGTTCTTCTTCGACGATGCGGCGTGAGGCGGTAGCTTTTTCAGGATCCTGGTTCAGGAACAGCATACCGACAGCGTAGTTTTTGGCTAAACGCCAGCCGCGCTCTTCCGCAACGATACGGAAGAAACGATCGGGTTTTTGCAGCAGCAGACCGCAACCGTCGCCGGTCTTACCATCGGCAAGGATGGCTCCACGGTGCTGCATACGGGCCAGTGCGTGAATGGCGGTACGCACTACCTTGTGGCTAGGTTCGCCTTCTATGTGGGCGATCAGGCCGAAACCACAGTTATCCTTCTCAAGGGATTTATCGTACAACATATCAGTGAACCTCCCCAGGCTCGTCGGGCTTCCCACTGAACCGTGGCGCACAGGCACAGAAAGAGCATGGCGACGGGGTTTGCGCTTCATACGCGTACCTCGCATTCGCCCTCTTTTTCATCCTTTCGCGCAGGTAAACAAGTTTGAGGACTTGCTTCAGAGGGAATCTCAATTACTGCATAAATATGATGAGCAGGCCGCTCATCCAGAAAGCTTCCAGCGGATTTCCAACTTATCGGGAATTGGTACACAGGTCAAATGGCAATCTTATTTATACAAAAATGTGCTAAAGAGTGGTTATGTTGTTGTATTTAAATGGCATTTAACTATTTTTACAACAACTAAACGCCCCGGCAAGGCATCGTGGAGTGTGATCTGACTCACTATATGAAAGCGGTATTAGCAATGTACCGTGCTGAATAACATTTTTTTAGCAGAATAATAATCTGGTACTGGTCGCAAACCCGCATAAAGACACTGTTTTTCAGTGTTGACGCTGCAAATGAAAAAAACCATCAGAACATAAGGAAAAGTAATCACGCCTGGCGTGAATGAAATTGCAGTAATCCTGATTATTTATTCAGATAGATAAAGGCAGCCCAGGGCGATTGATCCAGGTCATCGCCGACAGAGGCTAAAAATGGCAGGCTTGTCCCCTTTCTTCGGGACGGTCTATCAGATTATGCAGTTACAGAAATTAGTCAATATGTTTGGTGGGGATCTTTTGCAGCGCTATGGGCAAAAGGTTCACAAGCTGACGCTGCACGGTGGTTTTAGCTGCCCGAATCGCGATGGCACTATCGGGCGCGGTGGCTGCACATTCTGTAACGTCGCCTCGTTTGCTGATGAAGCACAGCAGCACAATTCCATTGCGGAACAGCTTGCTCATCAGGCAAGTCGGGTGAACCGTGCAAAGCAGTATCTGGCCTATTTCCAGGCCTACACCAGCACCTGGGCGGAAGTTCAGGTGCTCCGCTCGATGTATCAGCAGGCCGTCAGCCAGGCCAGTATTGTTGGCTTGTGTGTCGGTACTCGTCCGGACTGTGTCCCGGACGCGGTGCTGGATCTGCTCAGCGAATACAAAGAGCAGGGGTATGAGATCTGGCTGGAGCTGGGCTTGCAAACGGCGCACGACAAGACCCTGCACCGTATCAACCGTGGACATGATTTCGCCTGTTACCAGCGCACCACGCGCCTGGCGCGCGAGCGCGGTCTGAAAGTTTGTTCGCATCTGATTGTGGGGTTGCCCGGCGAAGGGCAACAGCACGGTCTGGAGACGCTGGAAAAGGTGGTTGAGACTGGCGTGGACGGGATCAAACTGCATCCGCTGCATATTGTGAAGGGCAGCATTATGGCCAAAGCCTGGGAAGCCGGGCGGTTAAACGGTATTGAACTTGACGAGTATACGGTGACGGCGGGGGAGATGATTCGCCATACGCCACCGGAGATTATTTACCACCGCATTTCCGCCAGCGCCCGCCGCCCAACGCTTCTGGCACCGCTCTGGTGCGAGAACCGCTGGACGGGGATGGTGGAAATTGACCGCTATCTGCACGAGCACGGCGTGCAGGGCTCGGCACTTGGTCGCCCGTGGGTTCCCCGCTTAGCGGCGGCGACCGCCTAACAGGCTCCCCAGCATGCCGCGTACAATCTGATTGGTCACCTGCCGCGCCGCGCTTTTCGCCATTGTCTGCACGACGCCATCACGCTTACCGCCGCGCGGCCCGGTGCTGCCAAACAGGATATCTTTCAGCCCACCCAGAATGCCGTCATCCACGCCAGCGGACTGGCCTTTGGCGGCGGGAGCATCCTGTGATTCCGTGGCCGTCTGTACCCCTTTTTGCAGCATCTCGAATGCGGATTCTCGATCCACTTCATCTTCGTATTTACCGTAAACGGGCGAGTGGTTAATCAGCCCGTTGCGTTCGTCGTCAGTCACTGGCCCCATCCGTGAGCAGGGCGCAATCACCATCGCGCGTTCCACCACGGACGGACTGCCCTTCGCATCCAGGAAGGAAATCAGCGCTTCACCGGTGCCTAACGCCTGGATGGCGGCTTCGGTATCAAACGCCGGATTGGCGCGCATGGTTTGTGCGGCGGCCTTAACGGCTTTCTGATCTTTTGGCGTAAAGGCGCGCAGGGCGTGCTGCACGCGGTTACCGAGCTGCCCCAGCACGTTATCCGGGATATCCGACGGATTCTGCGAAACAAACCAGACGCCGACGCCTTTGGAGCGGATCAGGCGGATAACCTGTTCAATTTTATCCAGCAGCACCTGGGGTGCATCGTTAAACAGCAGATGCGCTTCGTCAAAGAAGAACACCAGCTTTGGCTTCTCAAGATCGCCCGCTTCTGGCAATTGTTCGTAGAGCTCAGAGAGCATCCATAGCAGGCTTGCCGCATAGAGTTTTGGCATCTGGTAGAGCTTCTCTGAGCTCAGAATATTGATGATGCCTTTGCCGTTGCTGTCGGTACGCATCCAGTCTTTGATATCCAGCATCGGTTCACCGAAGAAATGTTCGGCACCTTGTTGCTCCAGCGTCAGTAAACCACGCTGGATAGCCCCCACTGAGGCGCTGCTGATATTGCCGTACTGGTTCTGGAAAGATTTGGCGTTGTCGCCGATGTATTGCGTAATGGCACGCAGATCTTTGAAATCGAGCAGCAGCAGTCCCTGGTCGTCGGCAATGCGGAAGATAATATTCAGCACACCCGACTGCACATCGTTGAGGTTGAGGAGACGAGCCAGCAACAGAGGGCCAAGGTCGGAGACAGTGGCACGCACCGGGTGGCCTTTTTCACCAAAGATATCCCATACCACCACCGGATTGTTATGTGGCGTCCAGTCCGTGATGCCAATGTTTTTCAGGCGCTCAAGCAGTTTTTCCGACGCAGTGCCTTCCTGAGCCACCCCGGTTAAATCGCCTTTTACATCGGCCATAAAAACCGGCACGCCAATCTCTGAAAGCGACTCAGCCAGCTTCTGTAGGGTGACGGTTTTCCCCGTCCCGGTGGCTCCGGTGATCAGGCCGTGGCGGTTTGCCATCGCCGGCAGTAAAAACAGCTCTTTTTCCAGCGTCCGGGCAATTAACAATGGTGTACTCATAATACGCGTCCTCTCTTAGTCCTGGGTGGAGTATAGGCAACCTGACGGCATTTTGGCTCAGTAAATTCCTGAGTTTGCGGCGTATTGCCCAGCGCGGACTATGCTTTTGCATACGGTTCACAACATCCAGGGAAACTATGTCCAGATTCTTTTTTAACGACCGCAAACAACTGGTCAACGATGCCATTGAAGGCATTCTGATTTCTGCCCCGCACGGGAATCTTGTCAAACTCGATATCGATCCGGCCATTCGTGTGGTGGCACGCAGCGACTGGGATAAAAGCCGCGTGGCGGTGATCTCCGGCGGTGGTTCCGGCCACGAACCAGCGCACGCCGGGTTTGTCGGTAAGGGAATGCTGACGGCGGCGGTGTGTGGCGATCTGTTCGCCTCGCCGAGTGTTGATGCCGTGCTCAATGCCATTGTGGCGGTGACGGGCGACCGTGGCTGCCTGCTGATTGTGAAAAACTACACCGGCGACCGGCTTAACTTTGGCCTGGCCGCTGAAAAGGCGAAACGTTACGGCCTGAAGGTGGAGATGGTGATTGTGGCGGACGACATCGCCCTGCCGGATAACAAGCAGCCGCGCGGTATTGCCGGTGCGGCGCTGGTGCATAAGATTGCAGGTTACGCGGCGGAGCACGGGAAATCGCTGAGTGAAGTACGGGACATTGCGCAACAGGCTTGCGATAACCTCTGGAGTCTGGGGGTTGCGATGCAAACCTGCAACCTGCCAGGCAGTGATGATGAGGAAGGACGCATCAGACAAGGCCACGTGGAGCTGGGGCTGGGTATTCACGGTGAGCCAGGGGCTTCCGTTGTAGATACGCAAAACAGCAGAGCCATTATCGACACGCTGGTGACACCACTTAAAGCACAGGCTGGTGAGGGGCGCTTTGCGGTGCTGATTAACAACCTCGGCGGCGTGTCGGCGCTTGAAATGGCGCTACTGACCAAAGAGCTGGCACATTCGGCACTGAAGGACACAATTGCGTATCTGATTGGCCCGGCACCGCTGGTCAGTGCGCTGGATATGAAGGGCTTTTCGCTGACGCTACTGAAGCTCAACGATCTGTTTGAAAAAGCGATCGCTGAGGAGGTGGAAACGCTGGGCTGGCAGAAACCCGTCGCTTTTGCGCCTTTGCGCACGATCCCGCACAGCGCGATCCACGATCGCGTGGAATATACCCCGTCGACCAATCAGCAGGTGGGCGAGTATGTGTTTTTGGTAACAAACACGTTGATTACGCTGGAAAACCGACTCAATGCGCTGGATGCCAAAGTGGGTGATGGCGATACGGGTTCGACCTTTGCGCAAGGGGCGCGGGATATTGCGCAGCGTCTGGAAGAGAACACGCTTCCACTTAATGACGTGTCGACGCTGCTGTTACTGGTAGGTGAACGGCTGGCAACGGTGATGGGGGGATCGAGCGGCGTATTAATGTCGATCTTCTTCACGGCGGCAGGACAAAAGCGGCATGACGGGCAGTCGTTGCCGCAGGCATTGCTGAGCGGGCTTGCGCAGGTGAAGCAGTATGGCGGGGCGGATCTCGGCGATCGCACCTTGATCGACGCGCTGCAACCGGCGCTGGAGGCACTGCAAAAGGGCGATCTTCAGGCGGCGGCGCGGGCCGCACAGCAGGGCGCGGATGCAACGGCGAAAATGGTGAAAGCTGGCGCGGGACGTTCGTCGTATGTGAACAAAGATAATCTGGACGGTGTGATGGATCCGGGGGCGGTTGCGGTTGCAGAGGTGTTTAAGGCAATGGCAGAAGCAAAACGGTAACACGCGTTACAGGTTTTAGTGCTTGCACCCTCTCCCTGTGGGCTGAGGGTTCCCCACAAATTACAGGTTGGCACAGAATACCCCCTCTCCCTTGAGGGTGTACGGTCCGGGGACATGGTAGACAGGTGTTCGGGGACATGGTGAACACTTTTTAACATCCTTTACCTATGGTGATCGATTTTTTCTTCAGGTCGATCACCCCCACTTTCGTGCTGTACCACCACACGTCATAACAGCCGTCTTCCTGTGTTTCCCTCAGCCCTACCCGTTCCCCCCTGAACGCCTTGCCTGCGCTCAGACTGACTCCTTTCACGCTCAGCTTCCCGCTGATATCGACTTTCCTGACCATCACCCCCTCATCGTATTCCGGTGGGATTGTGTTGCCGTTGTACTGTCGTGCGGACGGCTGATACCGGGAGGCCGGAACGTTCATACCCAGCGCCTCGTGCGGTCGTTCAAGGTTATAGACGGTGCGCCAGTGTTCAAATGCACGCTGCAGTTCACCGCTGTCCGCGAACCACTTCCCCTGCAACACTTCCGCCTTCAGGCTGCGGTGAAAACGCTCCAGCTTGCCCTGTGTCTGCGGATGATATGGCCGGGAGTGCCCCACCCGGATACCCAGGCGCATCAGCCACAGCTCCAGTGCCGTCCAGATGCCGGTGGTGTCGCCCCACGGCGCTCCGTTATCCATCGTCATCCTGTCCGGCAGACCGTAGCGTTCAAACACGCTGACCAGCTGCTGCTGTACGGTCTCACGCCGTTCATCGGTGCAGTGTGCCAGGCACAGGGAAAAGCGGGAGTGGTCATCCAGCAGGGTGAGCGGATGACAGCGGCCACCACCAAAGGGAAAGTGTCCCTTAAAATCCATCTGCCAGAGGCGATTGGGCGCATCATGTTCGAACCGCCCTGAGGCCGGAATGCCCGGTGAAACGCCCGGCAGCAGACCGTGGCGGGCCATCAGGTTATGGACGGTGCTGAAAGCGGGCATGCAGTGCCCCAGGTCTTCCAGCCAGCGCTTAATCTTGCGTGCGCCCCAGCGTTCATGACGGTCATGTGCCATGCGCAGCAGAGCTGTGATGTCATCAGATGAGCGGTTCGGGGAATGATGAGGTATACGGGGCCGGTCCAGAAGGCCGGATGCGCCTTCCTGAGCCCAGCGCTGAAGCCACTTATAGCCAGTGGCAGGCGAAATGCCGTAGTGACGGCACAGGGAACGGATGTTCGCCCCGTCCTGCGAGGCAAACAAAACAAACTCGGTACGTAATGACATGGTATCTCTCGCATCCCAGGGCATAAGTGACTCCATAAACGGGTTCTTATGCCTTAGTTGTAAGTGTCTACCATGTCCCCGAACAAGTGTTCACTATGTCCCCGGACTGTACAGAGGGAGAGGGCTGGGGTGAGGGGGAACATAAAGCAGTAGTGGTTATTCCGTTCACTTTATGTTGATTGCTACTCTGTAACGACGATACAGGTGAACGTGCCAGGGCGGTTCACCGCCACCGCCCTGGCAACCCGGGCTCCCGGCAGGAAAATCGCCGCTGCGCGGTACCCTCAGCTTATTCCTTCAGGCTTCGGGTCGGGCATTAGCCTGCATCCCTGCAGGCAATGCCCTCTCGGCGCATCCCTGCGCCTCGCCCCGGCCTTACGGAAACGCTTCGGCGATTTTCAGCCGGACCATGGAGTCGCTATAAGTCTTATATTTCAATGAAATAGTTTAATTGCTTAAGAAGAACAAAATTACTGGGGAACCCTCAGCCCTGTGGGAGAGGGCTGGGATGAGGGCATCAGGCCGCACATTTCCCCGGCAAATTCACATCAGAAATCCGCTTTTAATACCACGCGGTAACGGGCTTTACCGTCGCGCACATGCTGGATGGCTTCGTTGATTTTTGACATCGGGTACAGCTCGGTGGTTGGAGCCACTCTGGTGCGTCCGGCAAACTTCATCAGTTTGCGCAACTCGAATGGCGTACCGGTCGCAGAACCGGACACGCTGCGATCGCCGCCGATCAGCGTAAACGCCGGAACCGGAAGCGGCTTCATGACTGCACCGACGGTGTGGAAGTTACCACCGTAGGCCAGTGCTTCAAAGTATGGCTGCCAGTCGAGATCGACGTTCACGGTGTTGATGATCAGATCAAACTGACCTGCCAGCGCTTTCAGCGCATCCGGATCGCGGCTGTTGACGACCTTATCTGCACCCATCGCCAGCACTTCTTTCTCTTTCGACGGGTTAGAGCTGAACGCGGTGACTTCACAGCCCATCGCATGCAGCAGTTTGATGGCGATATGACCCAGACCGCCAATACCAATCACACCCACGCGGCTGGTGGCGGTGATATGGTGCATCAGCAGCGGTTTAAAGACGGTGATACCACCACACAGTAGTGGGCCTGCGGATTCAATATCAATGCTGTCCGGCAGTGGGATAACCCATTGCCAGTCGGCCCGCAGTTTATCGGCGAAACCGCCCTTGTTCAGAATAGTTGGTACTGCGCCCTCGAGGCAGTTTATCTGGTTGCCGCTGATACAGGCGTCGCAGTGACCACAGCTGCGCGCCGTCCAGCCGATCCCCACGCGCTGGCCTACCTTCAGGCCTTTATCCTGCGCGGCGCTACCGAGTGCGACGACACGGCCAATAACTTCGTGTCCGGCAACCAGAGGATACTGTGAAAAGCCCCATTCGTTGTCGATCATCGAAAGATCGGAGTGGCAGACCCCGCAGTAATCAACCTGAACTTCGACGTCTTCTGCTTTTAGTTCGCCCGCGTCGTATTCGTACAGTTCAAGTTCTGCACCCGCCTGCGGTGCGGCGTAGCTTTTTATCTTCGACATCGTGTTTCCCCTGTTATGGTGTGAACTGAAAAGTGTAGAGCATTCAGTTTAAGGCCGCTTAACAGAAGAGGGTGGGAACGAAATTTACAGACTTTTCAGCATCCTGACTTCGCAATCGACGTGGCCGGTGCAACCCAGCGGCGCATCAATATGCTCAAAGCCCAGATGTTCATACAGGCCAATGGCTTCCTTAAGGAAGGCGGTTGTTTCGAGATAACAGCGTTTAAAACCCTGTTCGCGCGCGTGATCGAGGGCGGTCAATGCCAGCTTTTTCGCCAGCCCCTTGCCACGTATGGCAGGTAAAAAATACATCTTTTGCAGCTCGCAAATATCCGGCTCGCTGCACGTCAGTGGCGCAACACCGCCGCCGCCCACCACCTGGCCATCATATTCAATCACCCAGTAGGCATGGCCTGGCTGGCTGTAAAGCTGAAACAGCTCGTCCAGATTCGGATCGGCAACGGTATAGCCTTTGTCGGCGGTCAGGCCGTATTCCGCAGAGACGGTACGGATAACGGCGGCAATAGCCGGGTTGTCGCTGGCGGATATCCGGCGGAGTGTAGGAAGGGACTGCGTGGAATTCATTTTGTTACTCAATCGAAAAACAATTCATCATAGTGATATTTGATACCACTCTCTTTTCCATCATGCAAGGTGGATATTACCACTGAGAATTTTTTTTCATCACTAATTGGTGTATTTCGTCGTGTGGCTCAATTTTTATTAATTTTATTTAGATTAATTTTTCCATCCGGGTTTTAAACTCCAATATATTATTTGTCAGAGTGATGAATTATGAATAGGGATATGTATTTATTTATGTCTCTGCCGTGTGAGATTTTTTCAACGTTCCATCGTTTCGAAAATTATTATATTGATGATATGCAGTGTGGCGATTTGAACGATTGGGATTTTCAGCGCCTGGGCCTGGAGGATATCTCTGTTCGGGTTGATCCGTTCAGGTGTTTGCAATTTGATATGATGACTACTTTTAACGGATTTGGACTTCAGCAAAAGCAGGGAGGGCCGATTAGTCGGCAGCACTGCGCAGATATTATGTTCGATGAGATGAAAGAGCTATCTACGCAATTTGCTAGCGGGTTGTATGCTCCTCTTATTGGTGAGCTAATTGACCATTTTCATTACGGCAACGGGCAACCATGGACGGGTGTCCGTTTGAACCACGCATATGAAGGGATCATCAAGGGTGTTGGAACAAATGATGTACTGAGGGAAATTTGGGATGCGATAGATAATCATTTATATTTGAAACGGCAAGCGAGTCTGGATTATCATTTTTTTACGGATTTGAAAGCAAAAATAAATCATTTGAGATTACCAAAATTCAATCGTTTTATTGATAGGTTTAATGGTTTGGGGGTAAGCATACATGATATTTATGCGCAACAAATCAAACTGGTGCGTTTCCAGCGCTATGCCATGTCATGGGAGGGATTACTTTCTTTTAAAGGGCAGGATCATTTCGGCCTCGGCAGAGAGGATATTGCTAGCGAGCTTTATAAAAATTTTCGCTTCTTCCGCATCTGGTTTTTCCTGCAACGACATAGTGATTATGCATTCAAGCCATTTATGACTAACTTTAGTGCGCATATTCCTGTTAAGGGTGGCGTATGAAATCGAAATCTGAAGTCGTTACCGGAAGTCTGGTGTTACTGATATTCAGCTATATGCTCTGGACACAACGACCTGTCACTGTTATTCGGGCAGGGAGTCAGGTTGAATACGACCCTACGTTTGTGCTAGAGCAGTTCGCGAGCAAAGATAGACGGTTCGAGTCGTACGATATAGTGGTGAATCACTTCCCATTAACCGAATGGGGTCGAATTCACTGGTACCTGGATCATAAAGAAGAACTGAAA
Organism: Enterobacter sp. RHBSTW-00901; assembly: GCF_014103115.1. Classification (NCBI taxonomy): domain Bacteria; kingdom Pseudomonadati; phylum Pseudomonadota; class Gammaproteobacteria; order Enterobacterales; family Enterobacteriaceae; genus Enterobacter; species Enterobacter sp. RHBSTW-00901. The sequence continues at coordinate 2,282,007 of NZ_JABXPB010000001.1, read as the reverse complement.
AAAATATACAATATTCCTTCTGGCGACTCTTATACTATTACTTTTTGGGATATTGGCAGCGGATTTACTGATACTCAAACATCCAGCGATAGCGATCTGTATTGTTTTCCCCCGAAAAATGATACAGAGAAACATTGTATCGAAAAAAATATGCTTCTTGATGTAGAGTTCGACACGGCAACCTACGAAAGATTTTCTTTCAGCAACATAGAGTATTACTGGATAGCTATGCCAGACAGGAAGCTGGTACGAATAAAAAATGCCTTATAAAAGAAAACGCCGAAGAGGGTCTCCGGCGTTTTCATACTATTACAGCGCCGCAATAACCGCCTGCTGCTCGATCAGTTTGGTCCTGGCATCCGCGAAGGCAACCAGACGCTCACGCTCTTTCGCGATGACCGCTTCCGGCGCGCGGGCTACAAAGCCTTCGTTCGCCAGTTTGCTTTCGATTTTGCCAATTTCCACATCGACTTTCGCCACTTCTTTCGCCAGACGAGCCAGCTCTGCGTCTTTGTCGATAAGGCCTGCCATCGGGATCAGCAGCTCAGCACCGTCGATGATTTTAGTCACGGAAACCGGACCTTTATCATCAGCCGGCAGCACGGTGATGCTTTCCAGACGCGCCATCGTTTTCAGGAAGGTGTTGTTCTCGGTGACACGACGAACAACCGCGTCGCTGCAACCGCGCAGCAGCAGCTCAAGCGGTTTACCCGGAGCGATGTTCATTTCTGCGCGGATGTTACGTACCGCAACAATCGCCTGTTTCAGCCATTCGGTATCGGCAGCTGCAGCTTCATCAACACGGGCTGCATCGAATTCCGGGAATGGCTGGAGCATGATGGTATCTGCGTTGATACCCGCAATCACCTTCACACGCTGCCAGATGGTTTCGGTGATAAATGGAATCACCGGATGCGCCAGACGCAGCAGTCCTTCCAGAACGGTAATCAGCGTATTACGCGTGCCGCGCAGTTCTGCTTCAGACCCACCGTTCATAACCGGCTTCGCCAGCTCCAGGTACCAGTCACAGAACTGGTTCCAGGTGAATTCATACAGGATGCCCGCCGCGATATCAAAGCGGTAGCTGTCCAGCGCTTCACGGAACGCTTTCACCGTCTGGTTGAACTCGGCCAGGATCCAGCGATCCGCCAGAGACAGGGTCATTTCGCCGCCGTTGAAGCCGCAATCCTGATCTTCCGTGTTCATCAGCACGAAGCGGCTGGCGTTCCACAGCTTGTTACAGAAGTTACGGTAACCTTCCAGACGTTTCATGTCCCAGTTGATGTCGCGGCCCGTAGAGGCCAGCGCTGCCAGGGTGAAACGCAGGGCGTCGGTACCGTGAGACTCAATCCCGTTCGGGAACTGCTTCTCGGTACGCTTGCGGATTTTCTCTGCCAGCTGTGGCTGCATCATGTTGCCGGTGCGTTTCTCCAGCAGGTCTTCCAGGGAGATACCGTCAACCATATCCAGCGGGTCAATAACGTTGCCCTTGGATTTGGACATCTTCTGGCCTTCGTCATCACGGATCAGGCCAGTCATATAGACGGTATGGAACGGAACCTGCGGCTTGCCATCTTCATCTTTGATGAAGTGCATGGTCATCATGATCATGCGGGCAATCCAGAAGAAGATGATGTCGAAGCCGGAAACCATTACGCTGGTTGGGTGGAACTGACGCAGCGCATCGGTGTTTTCTGGCCAGCCGAGTGTGGAGAACGTCCACAGTGCGGAGGAGAACCAGGTGTCCAGCACGTCTTCGTCCTGACGCAGAGCAACGTCGGCGCTCAGGTTGTTTTCCTGACGCACTTCGTCTTCACTGCGGCCAACGTAGACGTTGCCTTCGTTGTCATACCACGCCGGAATACGGTGACCCCACCACAGCTGACGAGAGATACACCAGTCCTGAATATCACGCATCCAGGAGAAGTACATGTTTTCGTACTGCTTCGGTACAAACTGGATGCTCCCGTTCTCAACCGCTTCAACCGCCGGTTTTGCCAGCACGTCAGCACGCACATACCACTGGTCGGTCAGCATTGGCTCGATAACCACACCACCACGGTCGCCGTACGGCACGGTCAGATCGTGAGGTTTAATCTCTTCCAGCAGACCGAGTGCATCAACGGCAGCCACAACGGCTTTACGCGCAGCAAAACGCTCCAGCTTCTGGAACTCTGCCGGGATGTCGCTTGAGTAAACGTCAGATTCGTTGCCTTTGGTGTCATACACTTCTGCGCTTTCACGGATATCACCGTCGAAGGTCAGAATGTTGATCATCGGCAGGGCGTGACGACGACCCACTTCATAGTCGTTGAAGTCGTGCGCTGGCGTGATTTTCACGCAGCCGGTGCCTTTTTCCATGTCGGCGTGTTCGTCGCCCACAACAGGAATACGGCGGTTAACCAGCGGCAACACAACAAATTTACCGATCAGATCTTTATAACGCGGATCTTCCGGGTTAACAGCCACGCCGGTATCGCCCAGCAGGGTTTCCGGACGGGTGGTCGCCACGACCAGGTAATCTTTACCGTCTGCAGTTTTCGCGCCGTCGGCCAGTGGATAGCGGATGTGCCACATGGAGCCTTTAGACTCACGGTTTTCCACTTCCAGGTCAGAGATGGCGGTGCGCAGTTTCGGGTCCCAGTTGACCAGGCGTTTGCCGCGGTAAATCAGGTCTTCTTTGTACAGACGGACAAACACTTCTTTCACGGCGTTGGAAAGACCTTCATCCATAGTGAAGCGTTCGCGCTCCCAGTCTACGGAGTTGCCAAGACGGCGCATCTGACGGGTGATGGTGCCACCAGATTCGGCTTTCCACTGCCAGATTTTGTCGATGAAGGCATCACGACCGTAGTCGTGGCGGGTTTTACCTTCTTCAGCGGCAATTTTACGCTCAACCACCATCTGGGTCGCGATACCCGCGTGGTCAGTCCCCGCCTGCCATAGGGTGTTTTTACCCTGCATGCGCTGATAGCGGATCATGGTGTCCATGATGGTCTGCTGGAAGGCATGACCCATATGCAAACTGCCGGTGACGTTCGGCGGCGGGATCATGATGCAGAAAGACTCTTTGCTTTCATCGCCGTTAGGCTTGAAATAGCCCTGCTGTTCCCAGTGCTCGTAAAGCGGCTGTTCGATATCGCGTGGGTTATATGTTTTTTCCATTATGTCCAGGTTGCCGTATTCAGGTTAAAACCAGCCAGGCGGTACGCTTTATAGCGCTCGCGTGCCAGTTGTTTCAAAGATTCTTCGTAGGGGACAAAGTCTACCACTTCTGTGAAAGCGGTGGCAAAATCTGCAAAATCTATCCGCAGGCTAATCAGAATATCGCGCGCGCTGCTGTTGCGCTTTTGCGGCCAGGCAATTTCTACCGGTGCGCCGCCGCGTGGCCCTTCTCCGGACAAGTTATGCGGAACAAAACTCTCCGGCGGGCGTGCCCACAGCGCTTCGTCAAGGCGGATAGCCTGTTGTTCATCTTCACAGGCAATCAGAACGCGTTTACCTGCGCGCCAACGTTCTGCGGCAATTTCACACACCAGTTGTTCAACAGCGCTGAGGCCATCCTGGTGGGTGTCGTTGTCCAGAAGGTAGAACGTTGCATTCTTCATATATGGGGCTTCTTGTTGTGGATTTAAATGCAAAGCCGGGCGGCGCAGTGCCTACCCGGCCTACAAACGGCAATTACTCTTCGCCGTTAAATCCTGCGCGGTTAAGCAGGAACTGCGACAGCAACGCGACCGGACGACCGGTTGCACCTTTGGCTTTACCGGAGCGCCACGCGGTGCCCGCGATATCCAGGTGTGCCCAGTTGTACTTGCGGGTGAAGCGCGACAGGAAGCAGCCTGCGGTAATCGCACCGCCAGGGCGGCCGCCAATATTCGCCATATCTGCGAAGTTGGATTCCAGCTGTTCCTGGAATTCATCGCCCAGTGGCAGACGCCATGCACGGTCACCCGCCTGCTCGGACGCGCCGATAAGCTCGTGTGCCAGCGGGTTGTGGTTAGACATCAATCCGGTGATGTGGTGGCCCAGCGCAATCACGCAGGCACCGGTCAGCGTTGCGACGTCAATGACCGCTTCAGGTTCGAAACGCTCGACGTAGGTCAGCACATCACACAGCACCAGTCGACCTTCGGCATCGGTGTTCAGCACTTCAACGGTCTGGCCGGACATGGTGGTCAGTACGTCACCTGGACGGTACGCGCGACCGCCAGGCATGTTTTCACAGCCTGCCAGTATGCCGATAACGTTAATGGGCAGCTGAAGCTCAGCGACCATGCGCATCACACCATAAACAGCCGCAGCACCGCACATGTCGTACTTCATCTCATCCATGCCTTCGGCTGGTTTGATGGAGATACCGCCGGAGTCAAAGGTCAGGCCTTTACCGACCAGCACGACAGGGCGCGCGTCTTCGGACGGGTTGCCTTTGTACTCGATGACCGACATCAGGGATTCGTTCTGAGAACCGTTTCCGACCGCGAGATAAGAGTGCATGCCCAGCTCTTTCATCTGCTGTTCGCCGATGACGCGGGTGATGACATTCTTACTGTAAGAGTCCGCCAACTGGCGAGCCTGAGAGGCCAGGTACGCGGCATTACAGATGTTTGGTGGCATGTTGCCAAGATCTTTAGCTGCCTTGATACCGGAGGCAATCGCCAGACCGTGCTGGATAGCGCGCTCGCCGCTGGTCAGTTCGCGACGGGTTGGCACGTTAAAGACCATTTTACGCAGCGGACGACGCGGCTCGCTTTTGTTGGTCTTCAGTTGATCGAAACTGTACAGACTCTCTTTAGCGGTTTCGACTGCCTGGCGAACTTTCCAGTAGGTGTTGCGGCCTTTGACGTGCAGTTCAGTCAGGAAGCACACCGCTTCCATTGAACCGGTATCATTCAGCGTATTGATCGTTTTCTGAATAACTTGCTTGTACTGACGCTCATCCAGCTCGCGTTCTTTGCCGCAGCCAATCAGCAGAATACGTTCGGACAGTACGTTCGGAACATGGTGCAGTAACAGCGTCTGCCCAGGTTTACCTTCCAGTTCGCCACGGCGCAGCAGGGCGCTGATGTAGCCGTCACTAATTTTATCGAGTTGCTCGGCTATCGGGGAGAGTCGGCGTGGTTCAAAGACGCCCACAACGATGCAGGCACTCCGCTGTTTCTCCGGGCTACCGCTTTTTACACTGAACTCCATGCACTACGCTCCTGAATCTTAAAGACAACGGCGGCGGCTACAGATAGAATTGAAACCTTTCGTAACTCATGTCCGCTGTTGTGGTGACTTCGTGTTAATCTTACGTTACTACGGTTTCGACACGTCAGAAAAAGTCCTGAGGCGTGAATCCGCCGGATGTTTTAATCTTAGCGATGATTTCGACGACTCAAGAGAATAAATGACGTTTAAGCCATGAAACAAGCGATTTTCCAGCAAAGAGACGGGTTTTTACGGGCGTATTTAAAGTGATAATCATAAGATATCTGGTGCGGGAGACGCTCAAAAGCCAACTGGCGATCCTCTTCATCCTGCTGCTGATTTTTTTCTGTCAGAAGCTGGTTAAGATCCTCGGTGCGGCCGTTGACGGCGAAATTCCAACGAATCTGGTGCTTTCCCTGCTAGGTTTAGGGATCCCGGAAATGGCGCAGCTTATCCTGCCGCTAAGTCTTTTCCTTGGTCTGCTCATGACGTTGGGCAGGCTCTATACCGAAAGTGAAATTACGGTCATGCACGCCTGCGGCTTGAGTAAAGCCGTGCTGGTGAAAGCAGCCTTTGTTCTGGCGCTGTTCACCGGCATTGTTGCCGCCGTGAACGTGATGTGGGCCGGCCCCATGTCCTCTCGCCATCAGGATGAAGTGCTGGCTGAAGCCAAAGCGAACCCCGGCATGGCAGCGTTAGCGCAGGGACAGTTCCAGCAGGCGACTGACGGTAACTCTGTACTGTTTATTGAGAGCGTTGATGGCAGTAAATTCAACGACGTCTTCCTGGCGCAGCTACGGACGAAAGGTAATGCGCGTCCGTCGGTGGTGGTTGCAGATTCCGGTCAGCTGGCTCAGCGTAAAGATGGTTCCCAGATAGTGACGCTGAATAAAGGGACCCGTTTTGAAGGGACCGCGATGCTGCGTGATTTCCGTATTACGGACTTCATGAACTATCAGGCCATTATTGGCCATCAGGCAGTGGCACTGGATTCAAGTGACACCGAGCAGATGGATATGCGCACGCTATGGAATACGGACACCGACAGGGCGAAAGCGGAGTTCCACTGGCGTATTACTCTCGTCTTCACCGTGTTTATGATGGCATTTATTGTTGTCCCACTGAGCGTAGTGAACCCGCGTCAGGGACGCGTGCTCTCTATGCTGCCAGCGATGCTGCTTTACCTGGTGTATTTCCTGCTGCAAACCTCGATTCGCTCTAACGGTGCGAAAGGTAAGCTGGACCCGATGGTCTGGACGTGGGTCGTCAACAGCGTGTATATCCTGCTGGCGCTGGGATTAAACCTGTGGGATACGGTGCCGGTGCGCCGCATTCGTGCCCGATTCTCGCGTAAAGGAGCGTTGTAATGCAGGCGTTTGGCGTTCTCGATCGCTATATCGGTAAAACAATTTTCTCCACCATCATGATGACATTGTTCATGCTGGTGTCGCTCTCCGGCATCATCAAATTTGTCGATCAGCTGAAAAAAGCCGGGCAGGGGAGCTACGATGCAATGGGCGCGGGGATGTTTACCCTGCTCAGTGTGCCAAAAGATGTGCAGATCTTCTTCCCGATGGCGGCGCTGTTAGGCGCGCTGCTTGGGCTGGGGATGCTGGCGCAGCGTAGTGAGCTGGTGGTCATGCAAGCCTCCGGTTTTACCCGTATGCAGGTTGCCCTGTCAGTCATGAAAACGGCGATCCCGTTGGTACTGCTGACGATGGCGATTGGTGAGTGGGTGGCACCGCAGGGCGAGCAGACAGCGCGTAACTTCCGTGCTCAGGCGATGTACGGTGGTTCACTGCTCTCGACTCAGCAAGGTCTGTGGGCGAAAGATGGCAATAACTTTGTCTATATCGAACGTGTGAAAGGTGATGACGAACTGGGCGGCGTGAGTATTTATGCTTTCAATAATGAGCGTCGTTTACAGTCTGTTCGCTATGCCGCATCGGCCAAATTTGATACGGCTAACAAGCTGTGGCGTTTGTCGCAGGTTGATGAATCTGACCTGACAGACCCGAAACAGATCACCGGTTCTCAGACGGTTTCCGGCACGTGGAAGACTAAGCTCACTCCGGACAAACTGGGTGTCGTTGCGCTGGATCCTGATGCGCTCTCCATTAGCGGTTTGCACAACTATGTGAAATACCTGAAGTCGAGCGGGCAGGATGCCGGGCGTTATCAGCTCAATATGTGGAGCAAAATCTTCCAGCCGATGTCCGTGGCGGTAATGATGCTGATGGCCCTGTCGTTTATCTTCGGGCCGCTGCGTAGCGTGCCGATGGGGATTCGTGTTGTCACCGGTATCAGCTTCGGCTTTGTGTTCTACGTCCTCGACCAGATTTTCGGCCCGCTGACGCTGGTTTATGGCATTCCGCCGATTATCGGTGCGCTGCTGCCGAGTGCCAGCTTCTTCCTGATCAGCCTCTGGCTGCTTCTGAAACGTTCCTGATTGACCTCTCCTCGCTTCCGGTTTGCCGGGAGCGAGGCTAATCTCCTGTTTCACCCCGCACTTTTTCTCACAACCTTCAACGCCCCGTCGCGAATTTGAGTATTATTGAGCGATAAAGTCGTGAAGGGATCCTCTATGAAGCAAATTCGAATGCTTGCCCAGTACTACGTCGATCTGATGATGAAGCTCGGGCTGGTGCGTTTCTCCATGCTGCTGGCGCTGGCACTGGTTGTACTGGCCATTGTGGTGCAAATGGCGGTGACTATGGTTCTGCATGGTCAGGTCGAGAGTATCGACGTGATCCGCTCTATCTTCTTCGGTTTGCTGATTACGCCGTGGGCGGTCTATTTCCTCTCTGTGGTGGTTGAGCAACTCGAAGAGTCCCGTCAGCGCCTTACCCGGCTGGTTGAGAAACTGGAGGAGATGCGCGAGCGCGATCTCAAGCTCAACGTCCAGCTCAAGGACAACATTGCGCAGCTTAACCAGGAAATTTCAGAACGTGAGAAGGCTGAGGCCGAGCGTCAGACCACGCTGGAGCAGCTGAAAATCGAGATGAAAGAGCGTGAAGTGACGCAGATCCAGCTCGAACAGCAATCCTCTTTCCTGCGCTCCTTCCTTGATGCTTCACCGGATCTGGTTTTCTATCGTAATGAAGATAAAGAATTTTCCGGCTGTAACCGGGCGATGGAGCTGTTGACCGGCAAAAGCGAAAAGCAATTGATTAACCTGAAACCACAGGATGTCTACTCCGAAGAGGCTGCCGCTAAAGTGATGGAGACGGATGAAAAAGTCTTCCGTCACAACGTCTCGCTGACTTACGAGCAGTGGCTGGATTACCCGGACGGACGGAAAGCCTGTTTTGAGATCCGCAAGGTACCGTACTATGACCGCGTCGGGAAACGTCACGGCCTGATGGGCTTTGGCCGCGATATTACCGAGCGTAAGCGCTATCAGGATGCGCTTGAGCGTGCCAGCCGTGACAAAACCACATTCATCTCCACCATCAGTCACGAACTGCGCACACCGCTGAACGGGATTGTCGGGTTAAGTCGCATTTTGCTGGATACCGATCTGACCAGTGAACAGGAGAAATACCTTAAAACGATCCACGTCTCGGCGGTCACGTTGGGCAATATCTTCAATGATATTATCGATATGGATAAGATGGAGCGCCGTAAGGTCCAGCTTGATAATCAGCCGGTTGATTTCACCAGCTTCCTTGCCGATCTGGAGAACCTTTCCGGTTTGCAGGCGCAGCAAAAGGGGTTGAGCTTTGTCATGGAGCCAACGCTGCCGTTGCCGCATAAAGTGGTGACGGACGGTACGCGTCTGCGACAAATTCTGTGGAACCTGATCAGTAACGCCGTGAAGTTTACCCAGAAGGGGCGGGTTGCAGTGCGTATCCGCTATGACGACGGCGATATGCTGCACTTTGAGGTGGAAGACTCAGGGATTGGTATTCCGCAGGAAGAACAGGACAAAATCTTCGCCATGTATTATCAGGTGAAGGACAGCCACGGCGGTAAACCTGCAACGGGTACCGGTATTGGCCTGGCGGTGTCTAAACGTCTTGCGAAGAGTATGGGTGGGGATATCACGGTGGCCAGCCAGGCGGGCAAAGGCTCTACCTTTACCCTGACGGTGCATGCGCCAGCGGTGGCAGAAGAGGTTGAGGATACCTTTGAAAACGACGATATGCCGCTGCCAGCGCTGCACGTTCTGCTGGTGGAAGACATTGAGCTGAACGTGATTGTGGCTCGTTCAGTGCTGGAAAAACTGGGCAACAGTGTGGATGTGGCGATGACCGGGAAAGCCGCACTGGAGATGTTCACTCCGGGTGAATATGACCTCGTCCTGCTGGATATTCAGTTGCCGGATATGACCGGCCTGGATATCTCACGTGAACTGACGAGCAAGTATGCTGCCGACGATCTGCCGCCGCTGGTTGCGCTGACGGCAAATGTGCTGAAAGACAAAAAAGAGTACCTCGATGCCGGTATGGATGATGTGCTCAGCAAGCCGCTGGCGGTGCCTGCCCTGACCGCCATGATCAAGAAGTTCTGGGATACCTGTGATGAAGAGGAAAGCACCATGACGTCAGTTGATAGCGCAAAAGCACAAGCAATACTGGATACCGCCATGCTGGAGCAGTATATCGATCTGGTTGGCCCAAAACTGATTACCGACGGTCTGGCCGTGTTTGAAAAAATGATGCCGGGATACCTGAGCGTGCTGGAGTCTAACCTGACCGCGCGTGACCAGAAAGGTATCGTCGAAGAGGGGCATAAGATCAAAGGCGCGGCGGGTTCGGTCGGGCTACGCCACCTGCAACAACTGGGACAACAAATTCAGTCGCCTGATTTACCTGCCTGGGAAGATAACGTGGGTGATTGGGTTGAAGAGATGAAGCAGGAGTGGCAGAACGATGTGGCGGTACTGAAAGCCTGGGTGGATACCAGAAAAAAATGACCCCGGCTTAACCGGGGTGCGCGAATACTGCGCCAACACCAGGGAAATCGTGGCTGCGCCTGATATTTCTTTCGTGTTGTTTTTGCTTACGACGCAGCCTGAATATTTGGGCCGCACGCAGATAAGATAGCAAATCTTAAATGATTTGTTACATGAATCAGTGAAATGTGTGAAGCATAGCGTTTTAATCAGAATTATTAATGTGCTTCAGTGAGTTGCATAGAAGGAACGTCATGATGAAAAAGATTGGTGTCGTGCTGAGCGGATGCGGTGTTTACGATGGTTCGGAGATACATGAAGCCGTCATTACCCTCCTGGCATTGGCCCGGCATGGTGCTGAGGCGATCTGTTTCGCGCCGGATAAAAACCAGACGGATGTTGTCAATCATCTGACTGGTGAATCGATGGCAGAAACCCGTAACGTGCTGACTGAAGCCGCACGTATTGCGAGGGGGGAGATCCATCCCCTGATTCAGGCCGATGCCACGGAGCTGGACGCGTTAATTGTGCCTGGTGGGTTTGGCGCGGCCAAAAACCTCAGTACCTTTGCGGCCCAGGGTGCGGAATGTCATATCGATCCGGATTTAAAAGCGTTGTCACAGGCGATGCATGCGGCGGGTAAACCGCTGGGCTTTATCTGTATTGCCCCGGCGATGCTACCCAAAATTTTTGATTTCCCGCTGCGCCTGACTATCGGGACGGATATTGATACTGCAGAGGTCATTGAAGATATGGGGGGCGAACATGTGCCTTGTCCGGTCGATGACATTGTGGTTGATGAAGACAACAGGATCGTCACCACACCTGCATATATGCTGGCGCAAAATATCGCAGAGGCCGCCACGGGCATTGAAAAGCTGGTGGACAGAGTGCTGGTTCTGACTGAATGAGTCGCCAGTTTGCTGTGGGTACGTGGGTGAAACGTACCCTGTTACGCATTGCGCTCGTGCTGGCTGTTTTCTGGGGCGGCGGGATCGCTTTATTCAGCATTATGCCGGTACCGTTTTCGGCCGTGATGGTTGAGCGCCAGCTCGGCGCATGGCTCTCCGGTGATTTCAGCTATGTCGCTCACTCTGACTGGGTGAGCATGGATGAAATTTCCCCGTTCATGGGACTGGCTGTGATTGCCGCAGAAGATCAAAAATTCCCGGAGCACTGGGGTTTTGACGTGGCGGCCATTGAGAAGGCTCTGGCCCATAACGAACGCCACGAAAACCGCGTGCGCGGGGCCTCGACGTTGTCACAGCAGACGGCAAAAAATCTGTTTTTATGGGATGGTCGAAGCTGGGTACGAAAAGGGCTGGAAGCGGGTTTGACGCTGGGGATGGAAACGGTCTGGAGCAAGAAACGTATTCTGACCATCTACCTGAATATCGCCGAGTTTGGTGACGGCGTGTTTGGCGTTGAAGCGGCCGCACAGCGTTATTTCAATAAACCGGCCAGCCGGTTGAGCCTCTCTGAGGCTGCGTTGTTAGCGGCAGTATTACCGAATCCCGTTCGCTTTAAGGCCAGTGCGCCATCGGGTTATGTGCGCAGCCGTCAGGCATGGATTATGCGCCAGATGCGTCAGCTAGGTGGGGAAGGATTTATGGAGAGAAATAAGCTGATGTAGGGCGGGTAGGCGTAGCGCCACCCGCCTGAGAGACAGGGATCAGTCTTCGTCAAACCCGGCGTTAAACAGGGCAATCACCGCTGCCAGCGCTTCCACTTCCTGTGGGCCAGTGGCTTCTACTTCGATCTGGCGGCCTTTGGCCGAGTCCAGCATCAACAGTGCAATCACGCTGTTTGCTTCCGCCTCGGTACCTTCATCGTTACGCAGCAGAACCTCTGCATCGAAACCCTGCATCAGCTCAAACAGTTTCATTGCCGGGCGTGCATGCATGCCCAGCTTGTTGGTGATCTCAACGGTGTGTTTTACGGTCATGTTTTACGTTTTTCCAGCGTACGATGACGGGACTGAACGTTCTTCCCGCGCGAACGGAAGTAGTCGGCCAGCTGTTCGGCGATGTAAACCGAACGATGTTTACCGCCGGTACAACCAATCGCCACTGTCAGGTAGCTACGATTGTTTGTCTCCAGCATAGGTAACCATAGCTCAAGGTAGCTTCGCGTCTGGTAGATAAAATTGTGAACTTCTGTGTGCCTGTCGAGGAAGGCCGCCACGGGTTTATCCAGACCGGTCATAGGACGCAGTTTTGGATCCCAGTGCGGGTTCGGCAGGAAGCGCACGTCGAAAACATAATCCGCATCGATAGGAATACCGTGCTTAAAGCCGAAGGATTCGAACACCATCGTCAGTTCACGTTCGCGTTTGCCCAGCAGGCGGGTACGCAACATCTCTGCCAGCTCATGAACGGACATTTCGGAGGTGTCGACAATCAGATCGGCACGGGAGCGCAGCGGCTCCAGCAGATCGCTCTCTTCGTCGATAGCGCTTTCCAGAGAGAGATTTTTACTGGAAAGAGGATGCAAACGACGGGTATCGCTGTAGCGACGAATCAGGGTGTTGCGGTCAGCATCAAGGAACAGCAGCTGAGGTGAGAAAGACTCCGGCAGATTGCTCATTGCCTGCTCAAAGATTTCCGGTGATTCGGGCATGTTACGGACGTCGATACTGACGGCCGCCGAGATTTGCCTGTCGGCAAGCGTCCGCGCCAGATCGGGCAGTAACACGACCGGCAGGTTATCTACGCAGTAAAAACCCATATCTTCCAGCGCACGCAGGGCGACAGATTTTCCCGACCCTGAACGACCGCTGACGATCATCAGCACCATGTTCCGTTTCTCCTCAGGACAACAGATGTGAAGGCCATCTCCCGGTTATGCATCATCCTGATTGCCTTCTGCTTCAGTGATAATCTGATAGAGCTCTTCATCACTTTGGGCTGAACGCAGTCGACGGCAAATGGTTTTATCGGCCAGACGTTTAGCAACCAGCGAAAGCGTATGCAGATGCGTTTTCGTCAGGTCGGCAGGAACCAGCAGCGCGAAGAGGAGATCGACGGGCTGGTTATCAATGGCATCGAAGGCGATAGGCGTTTCCAGCTGCACAAATACACCGACGGCACGCAATGTGTCTTCTTCCAGTTTGCCGTGCGGGATCGCGATGCCGTTGCCGATGCCGGTACTGCCCATTTTTTCGCGGGTCAGAATCGCTTCGAACACCACCTGCGGCGGCAGGCCCAGCTGTTTTGCGGCCAGTTCACTGATGATCTCCAGCGCACGTTTTTTGCTCTGGCAGTGAACGCCACTGCGGGTACATTCCTGGTTAAGGACATTGCTCAGTTGAAGAGCGGAATCGTTGTTCATCATAATTTCACCTAAGCGCTAACTGCACAAATGGCCTGTTGTGTTTCACAACAGGCCTGTCTGCACCCGTTAACTGCCCGGACAATTAGTGTTGTTTCAGTTTATCTTTATGTTTATTTAGCTGCCGCGCAAGCTTGTCAATCAAGCCGTCGATAGCAGCGTACATGTCTTGCCCTTCCGCACTGGCATGGAGTTCACCCCCGTTCACGTGCAGGGTTGCATCCGAGATATGAGTCACTTTCTCCACTTTCAACACAATATAGACCTGATTGATCCTTTCGAAATACTGCTCGAGTTTCGCGAACTTAGCGTTCACAAAATCGCGCAAAGCGTCAGTGATTTCGACATTGTGTCCTGTGATGTTGAGCTGCATAGTGTCTTCCTTATCGGTTGTGTCAGACCAGTTGTTTACGCTGGTTAGACGGCGGAATGGATAAAGACTCTCGATACTTCGCAACAGTGCGGCGTGCCACCATAATACCCTGGTCGGACAGCATGGTGGTTAACTTACTGTCACTCAGTGGCTTCGCGGGATTCTCCGCGGCGATCAACTTCTTCACCAGTGCGCGGATCGCCGTTGACGAGGCTTCGCCACCGCCTTCGGTGTTCACATGGCTGGAGAAGAAATACTTAAGCTCAAAAATGCCTCGCGGACTGTGCAGATACTTCTGCGTGGTCACACGAGAAATGGTTGATTCGTGCATTTCGACGGCCTGGGCGATGTCCGCCAGTACCATCGGTTTCATATACTCTTCGCCCTGCTCGAAGAATGCCTGCTGCTGCTCGACAATACAGCGGCTCACGCGCAGTAGCGTATCATTTCTGCTCTCCAGACTTTTGATCAACCATCGTGCTTCCTGCAAATTGCTACGAATATATTGATTATCGGAGTCGTTGCGCACGCTGGTGCACATGGAGGCATACTGCTGGTTGATTTGCAGGCGAGGGATGCTGTCGGAATTCAGTTCAACGACCCAGCGGTCATTATGTTTTCTCACCAGTACGTCCGGAATGACATATTCCGGTTCGCTGGTCTGGATCGACTGTCCGGGTCGCGGATCGAGCGACTGAATCAGGTTAACCGCCTCTTTCAGCACTTCTTCTTTCAGACGCGTGACGCGCATGAGCGTGCGGAAATCATGGTTAGCCAGAAGATCCAGATGATCGCTGATGATTAAGCGGGCTTCTTCGATCCACGGCGTCTCTTTACTGAACTGCGACAGCTGGATCAAAAGGCAATCACGGAGATCTTTCGCCGCCACGCCAACCGGGTCGAAGCGCTGGATACGCTTCAAAACGGCTTCAATCTCTTCGGGCTCGATCTCTTCGTCACCGATACTTTCGAGGATTTCTTCCAGCGTGACGGTCAAATAGCCAGTGTCATCAACGGCATCGACGATAGAGGTCGCAATCGCGCGATCGGTATCAGAGAAAGGGGTGAGCTCTACTTGCCACATCAGATAATCCTGCAGCGACTGGGTAGTTTCACCCTGATAAACCGGTAGCTCATCGTCCTGGTAGTCTGCACGCGTCCCGGAAGGCGTTCCGGCGGTGTAGATTTCATCCCAGCTGGCATCCAGAGGAAGCTCGTCCGGCATCTCTTTTTGCTCGAGAGCATCAACGGTGTCGAGTGTTTCGGTGTCCTGCGACTGCTGGGTATCTACCTCGTCATGAAGATCGGCTTGCTCCAGTAACGGATTGCTGTCCAGCGCTTGCTGGAGCTCCTGCTGGAGTTCTAATGTAGACAGTTGCAGCAGGCGAATTGCCTGCTGTAACTGCGGCGTCATTGCCAGTTGTTGGCTGAGCCTTAATTGCAAACCTTGCTTCATGTTCAGAGCATTTTTCTCCGGTTCGGCGTTACGTTACCTCTACCCTATCAGAGTCTGAAGTCTTCCCCAAGATACACGCGCTTAACATGATCATCTTCGAGGATCTGCTGCGGCGTACCGTGGGCAATCAGATGGCCCTGGCTAACAATATAGGCGCGTTCACACACGGCCAGCGTTTCACGGACGTTGTGGTCAGTGATCAATACGCCAAGCCCGCTGTCGCGCAGGTGTTCAATAATGCGTTTAATGTCGATAACGGAGATTGGGTCAACGCCCGCAAACGGTTCATCCAGAAGGATAAATTTCGGGTTTGCAGCCAGCGCACGGGCAATCTCAACACGACGGCGTTCACCACCTGACAGCGCCTGACCCAGGCTGTCACGCAGGTGCTCAATGTGAAATTCTTCCATCAGTTCATTCGCGCGATCCTGACGCTGTTCGCTGGTCAGATCGTCGCGAATTTGCAGTACCGCCATCAGGTTATCGAAAACGCTCAGACGGCGGAAAATGGAGGCTTCCTGAGGCAGATAGCCGATACCGCGACGCGCGCGCGCATGCAGTGGCAGAAGGCTGATGTCTTCGTCATCAATGACAATGTTGCCAGCATCACGCGGCACAATGCCAACAACCATGTAGAAAGTCGTGGTTTTACCCGCACCGTTTGGGCCGAGCAGGCCAACGATTTCGCCGGAGTTGACGGTCAGACTGACATCTTCCACGACACGGCGGCCCTTATAGGCTTTCGCGAGATTTTTTGCAGTTAATGTTGCCATAACGAATTAGTTACTCTTCTTCTGTGCCGGGGCCTGGCCCTTACCTTTGTCCTGCAGCTGCGATGGAACAAGCACGGTGGTTACGCGTTTGCCTTTCTCGCTGGAAGCCTGCATTTTTTGCTCTTTCACCAGATAGGTGATCTGGTCACCGGTGATATTGCTGTCCAGCTGTTCCAGGTAGGCATTACCGGTCAGGATGACAAGATCCTTCGCCAGCTCATAGTGCATATGTGTGGCATGACCTTTTACCGGCTTACCGCTGTCCTGCATCTGATAGAAGGTGGCCGGGTTGCCATAGCCATCAATAATTTCTTTGCCTTGCTCACCGCCAGGACGGGTGACGACCACTTTGTCGGCGTTAATTTTGATGGTGCCCTGGGTCATTACGACGTTGCCCGTAAAGGTGACGACGTTACCCTGCATATCGAGCGACTGCGTGTCGGATTCGATATGGATAGGCTGTTCGGTATCGCCAGTCACAGCAAGCGCGGGAAGACTGGCTGCCAGCATCGCACTGGCGATAATTACTTTAAGGCTGAGTTTGTTTGTTTTGAATTTCATAGGAGGTTCTAACCTTTTCAATCAGCTCGGCATTTTTGCTGCGTAAGTTCCCGCGCATTCTCAGACCGCTGGAATTAAATGTTGTGCCATACAATGTGACCAGATCCTGCGAAGTCACGTCCTGGGTCACCAGGTTGATTTGGGCATTATCTGTCGTAATTTTGCGTAGTTGCGAGTCAGCGGTCAGGGCGTTGACTTCAACGTGGCCATACAGGTAAAGCATACGGTCATTTGTCAGTTTTGCCCGGTCTGACTTAATTGACCACGTCGGAACTTTGTCAGTATCAAACGTCGTCATGACTGGCTGGGTAAACCACGAAATACCGTCATTTGAAAAATATTCAACATGCTGGGCAATCAGGCGATAGTTCAGCGCACCTTCCGGGCTGTAGACCACGGTGTCGCTGTGATCGCTTTTATAGGTTGGATCGTTAGTATTGACCACTTCCGTTTGTGTATCGTCACGATCGGCAAGGTTCACGCCAATCAGTACCAGTGCGACAAGCGAAAGCAGAATGATAACCCAACGTCTGGTTTTACTCATATCGATTGCCCTTTGGCCTCATCAAGCTTGCCCTGCGCCAGCAGAAGCAGATCGCAGACTTCACGTACAGCACCCCGGCCACCGTTGATATGGGTGACGTAGTCAGCTCGCGGGATCAGCAGCGGATGCGCATCCGCAACCGCGATACTCAGGCCGACTTCAGCCATGACCGGCCAGTCAATCAGATCGTCCCCGACATAGGCCACGTTTTCCGGAGCAATAGCCAGTTTTCCCAGTAAGTCATTGAAGGCTGCCACCTTGTCGGATTGTCCCTGGTAAAGATGGGTAATGCCTAACGTTTCACAGCGGTCTTCTACAAGTTTAGCTTTCCGCCCGGTGATGATGGCAACTTCGATACCCGACGTCAGCGCACAGCGAATGCCGTAGCCGTCGCGAACGTTAAACGCTTTCAGCTCTTCACCATTATTGCCCATATAAATCAGACCGTCGGAGAGTACGCCATCCACATCGAGGATGAGCAGACGAATATTTTCTGCCTTCGCCATCATATGGGTACTGACCGGGCCATAACAGGTTGCAAGGGATGCACCCGCATTACTCATTGTCTTATCCTTCATTACACTACGCCTGCGCGCAGCAGATCATGCATATGTACCACACCCAGCAATTGGTCGCCATCGGCAACCATGACTGAGGTGATATGACGGGACTGCATCAGGTTCAGCACATCCACTGCCAGGGTGCCAGGTCGAACGCGGATGCCGCCTGGGGTCATGACATCGGCGATCCCGAGCGTGCGGACGTCGACACCCATATCGAACACGCGGCGTAAGTCGCCGTCGGTGAAAATTCCCTGAATTTTCATCAGGTCGTCGCACACCACCGTCATACCCAGATTTTTACGGGTGATTTCCAGCAGCGCGTCGCGCAGGGAGGCCGCTTTACTGACGTGAGGGATCTCATCGCCAGTATGCATAATGTCGTTAACCCGCAGCAGCAGCTTACGCCCCAGCGCACCGCCAGGATGGGAAAGCGCGAAATCTTCAGGGGTAAAACCACGCGCTTCCAGCAGTGCAACGGCAAGCGCATCACCCATGACCAGCGCCGCCGTGGTGCTGGACGTTGGCGCAAGGCCAAGCGGGCAGGCTTCTTTGGGAACTTTGACGCACAGATGAATATCTGCAGCGCGCGCCATGCTGCTTTCGGGGCGGCTGGTCATGCAAATCAGGGGAACCTGCAGGCGCTTCAGTACCGGGATCAGCGCCAGGATCTCATTGGATTCACCAGAGTTCGACAGCGCAATAACGACATCCTGTGGCGTTACCATGCCCAGGTCACCGTGCGCGGCTTCCCCCGGGTGAACAAAGAAGGAGGAGGTTCCCGTGCTGGCAAACGTCGCTGCCATTTTGCGTCCAATATGGCCGGACTTGCCCATTCCCATCACCACAACTTTACCGGCACAGTAGAACATCTTCTCACATGCCTGACTAAAGTCCTGGTTAATGTACTGATCTAACTGCGCCAGACCTTCACGTTCAATCTCCAGAACATCTTTGCCTGCTTTCTGAAAGTCAAAACCCGGCTGCAATTCTACTTGCGACATAATACGTTTCCGTTTTACCCAGAGAGAAGAGGCGAAAGCCAGTACAGCATCGCCATCCATACGATAAATCCACCTGTCAGCAGCGCACCTGCGCCTTTGCCGATCTGTCGTTGTCGCCGCCAGCAGAGCAGAGCAAAAATAACGCTGACCAGCAACATCACACCGTAATCGCGCGAGAAGGCCAGGGGGTTAAAGGGTCCTGGCGTTATCAGGGCTGGCAGGCCCATCACGATGGCGATGTTAAAAATGTTTGAACCAATGATATTGCCAATCGCGATATCGTCTTCACCTTTCCGTGCGCCAGCGATGGCCGTGGCCAACTCCGGCAGACTGGTTCCGATGGCAATGACGGTCAGACCGATGGTGAGTTCGCTCATGGCGAAATAGTTCGCCAGCACCGTCGCGTTATCTACCACCATGCGCGTAGCCATTGGCATAATGATCAGCGCGACACCAAGCCAGAGGAGTGCGACAGGCAGTGTACCTTCACGCGGGAGTTCGGCAATTTGCTCACGTGTCAGGCTGTCATGGCCTTGCTTTTCAGCCTGACGGGCGATTTTCACAATATAAAGCAACCATATGACGGCCAGCGCCAGCAAAAAAATGCCGTCACTGTAGCTCAGTACGCCATCATAAAATACGCAGCCTGCCAGCAGGCTTACGATTAACATTAGCGGCAATTCACGACGCAGAACATCAGAATGCACGCGAAATGGATGCAGCAGCGCCGCTAAGCCCAGAATAAGGAGAATGTTGACGATGTTGGAGCCAATCGCAGTGCCAATAGCCAGGTCTGCCTGACCATGCAGCGATGCTGTGACAGAAACGATAATTTCAGGATGTGATGTTCCGACACTGACAACGGTCATCCCAATGACAATAGGTGGCACGCCAATCAGTCGACACAGGATAGATGCAGCAAACACCAAACGGTCAGCACTGTAGACCACCAAAAGTAAACCAATTATTAACAGTGCTGTTGCTAAAAGCATCAAAAGTCCTTTCTTCAGGTATACTCGCCGGTCCACCGCGCAGGAATTGTTGGCGTTGCATAGCGTCTGAGGCGTAACGAATTCCTAATTTTGACTTTATGCGCCGGAAAAGTAAAACAAATGCCAGCTTTCGCTAACCTCAACGGCTAATATTCTGTAAAAATGCTGAGTTTAGGGCTGATTTAAGCTTCATGCTCAGCGTGGAGTCGGGCAAGAAAGGAACCATAAATGAGCCAAACGATGGCGAATTTAGTCGATGTACGTGGTGTGAGTTTTTCTCGTGCCAACCGATTGATATTTGATGATATTTCGCTGACGGTCCCGCGTGGTAAGATAACCGCTATCATGGGGCCATCAGGGATCGGTAAAACGACTTTGCTGCGTCTTATTGGCGGGCAAATTCCACCGGATAGCGGTGAAATTCTCTTCGACGGTGAAAACATCCCGGAGATGTCTCGCTCGCGTCTGTATACTGTCCGCAAGCGCATGAGTATGCTTTTTCAGTCGGGGGCACTGTTCACCGATATGAATGTCTTTGATAACGTGGCTTACCCACTGCGTGAGCATACCCATTTGCCGCCCGAGCTACTGAAAAGCACGGTGATGATGAAGCTTGAAGCTGTGGGGCTGCGGGGAGCCGCGAAGCTGATGCCATCAGAGCTTTCCGGTGGTATGGCGCGCCGCGCTGCGCTGGCACGAGCCATTGCATTAGAACCCGATTTAATCATGTTCGACGAGCCGTTTGTCGGACAGGATCCTATCACGATGGGCGTGCTGGTGAAGCTCATTTCTGAACTGAACAGCGCGCTCGGCGTTACCTGTATCGTGGTTTCTCACGATGTGCCGGAAGTGTTGAGTATTGCCGACTATGCCTACATTGTGGCAGACAAAAGGATCGTCGCGCATGGCAGCGCTCAGGCGTTGCAGGAAAATTGCGATCCGCAAGTGCGGCAGTTCCTGGACGGTATTGCGGATGGGCCTGTACCGTTCCGTTATCCCGCGGGTGACTATTGTGACGATTTATTGGGAATAGGGAGTTAAGCCACTCATGCTGTTAAATGCGTTGGCCGCTCTTGGACACCGTGGCATAAAAACCATCAGGACGTTCGGGCGTGCCGGATTGATGTTATTCAACGCGCTGGTCGGCAAGCCGGAATTTCGTAAGCACGCACCTTTACTGGTGCGACAGCTCTATAACGTCGGCGTGTTGTCGATGCTCATCATCATTGTTTCCGGTCTGTTTATCGGCATGGTGCTTGGGCTGCAGGGTTATCTTGTGCTGACGACCTACAGTGCAGAAACCAGTCTCGGGATGCTGGTGGCACTTTCGCTACTGCGTGAGCTGGGGCCGGTTGTTGCCGCATTGCTGTTTGCCGGGCGAGCAGGGTCGGCCTTAACCGCAGAAATTGGCCTGATGCGCGCGACCGAGCAGCTTTCCAGTATGGAGATGATGGCGGTCGATCCGCTGCGTCGCGTGATCTCGCCACGTTTCTGGGCCGGTGTTATCTCATTGCCGTTACTGACTGTCCTCTTTGTTGCCGTGGGGATCTGGGGCGGTTCGCTGGTTGGTGTGCACTGGAAAGGCATTGATGCCGGGTTCTTCTGGTCTGCCATGCAGGACGCCATCGACCTGAGAAAGGATCTGGTTAACTGTCTGATTAAGAGCGTGGTATTTGCCATTACGGTCACCTGGATTGCATTGTTTAATGGTTACGATGCTATTCCGACGTCGGCGGGCATTAGCCGTGCAACTACACGTACTGTCGTTCATTCGTCACTGGCCGTACTGGGTCTGGATTTTGTGCTCACCGCACTGATGTTTGGGAATTGAGTTCATGCAAACGAGAAAAAATGAAATTTGGGTCGGCGTGTTCCTGCTGCTGGCACTGCTGGCCGCTCTGTTTATCTGCCTGAGAGCAGCGGATATTACGTCTATCCGTACTGAGCCGACTTACCGTGTCTATGCCACTTTCGATAATATCGGTGGCCTGAAAGCACGCTCACCAGTACGCGTTGGCGGTGTGGTGATTGGCCGCGTTGCGGACATTACGCTTGATGAGAAAACCTATCTGCCGCGTGTCGCGATGGATATCGAAGAGCGCTATAACCATATCCCGGATACCAGCTCTCTTTCCATTCGTACTTCTGGTCTGTTGGGCGAGCAATATCTGGCTCTTAACATTGGTTTTGAAGATCCAGAACTGGGGACGACTATTCTTAAAGACGGTAGCGTGATCCAGGATACGAAGTCAGCGATGGTGCTGGAGGATATGATTGGTCAGTTCCTTTACAGCGGTAAAGGGGAAGATAAAACGTCTGATGCTACCCCTGCACAGGGGAAAGACCATACCAACGTCGAGCCGACCCCAGGCGCGACCAATTAATACCAGGAGAAGTGATTCATGTTTAAACGACTGTTAATGGTTGCCATGCTGGTCATTGCCCCTCTCACCGCAGTACATGCTGCGGATCAGAGCAACCCGTACAAACTGATGGACGAGGCCGCGAAGAAAACCTTCGATCGTCTTAAAAATGAACAACCTAAAATTCGTGCAAATCCTGACTATCTGCGTGATGTAGTCGATCAGGAATTGCTGCCATATGTGCAGATCAAATATGCAGGCGCACTGGTACTGGGCCGTTACTACAAAGACGCCACCCCTGCGCAGCGTGATGCCTACTTTGCTGCATTCCACGAATACCTGAAACAGGCATACGGCCAGGCACTGGCGATGTATCACGGTCAGACCTACCAGATTGCCCCGGAGCAACCGCTGGGTGGTGCGACCATTATTCCTATCCGCGTGACCATCCTGGATCCTAATGGCCGTCCACCGGTTCGCCTGGACTTCCAGTGGCGTAAAAACAGCCAGACCGGAAACTGGCAGGCGTATGACATGATTGCCGAAGGGGTGAGCATGATCACGACTAAGCAGAACGAGTGGAGCGACCTGCTGCGCACCAAAGGCATTGATGGCCTGACCGCACAGCTGCAGTCTATCTCTCGTCAGAAAATTTCTCTGGACGAGAAAAAGTAATGTCACAGCAACTTAGCTGGTCGCGTGAAGGCGAAGTGTTAACGCTGTCTGGTGAGCTTGACCAGGATCTGCTGAACCCTTTATGGGATAAGCGCCACGAAGCCATGCAGGGCGTTACACAGATTGATTTAAGCGACGTTACGCGGGTCGATACGGCAGGCATTGCGCTGCTCATCCATCTTGTTGCCGTGGGGAAAAAGCAGGGAGCCAACGTCACGTTGGCTGGCGCGAGCGATAATGTCGTGACCCTGGCACAGCTCTACAATTTATCTGAAGAGCTGTTACCTCACTAATTTTTTCAGTACGTTACTTCCGCAAGCCCTGGCAGTTTCACCGTCGGGGCTTTTTGCTTGTTTAAGACAACGCCACTTTGCTCTAAGATGTTTGGCTTGTTTTCACTATCAGATGATTAAGAGCCCATGGAAAATCATGAAATCCAGACAGTGCTGATGAATGCACTCTCCCTTCAGGAAGCCCACGTCACTGGCGATGGCAGTCACTTCCAGGTTATTGCTGTGGGTGAGATGTTCGACGGTATGAGCCGTGTGAAGAAGCAGCAGGCTGTTTACGCGCCGCTGATGGAATACATTGCAGATAACCGCATCCACGCCCTGTCGATCAAAGCGTTCACCCCACAAGAGTGGGCACGCGATCGCAAACTAAACGGTTTTTGAGCTGGGGGCGATGCGCCCGCAGCACGGTTGAATTTATAAGAGAGCAATTACATGGACAAATTTCGTGTACAGGGGCCTACTCGCCTCCAGGGCGAAGTCACAATTTCTGGCGCAAAAAATGCCGCACTGCCAATCCTCTTCGCTGCGTTGCTCGCGGAAGAGCCGGTAGAAATTCAGAACGTACCGAAGCTGAAAGATATCGACACGACCATGAAACTGCTTGGTCAACTGGGTACCAAAGTCGAGCGCAACGGTTCCGTCTGGATTGATGCCAGCAACGTTAACAACTTCTCTGCACCGTACGACCTGGTAAAAACCATGCGTGCATCCATCTGGGCGCTGGGCCCGCTGGTGGCGCGTTTTGGTCAGGGTCAGGTCTCTCTGCCGGGGGGCTGTGCTATCGGCGCGCGTCCGGTTGACCTGCATATCTTTGGCCTGGAAAAACTGGGCGCAGAGATCAAACTCGAAGAAGGTTACGTTAAAGCGTCCGTTAATGGCCGTCTGAAAGGCGCACACATTGTCATGGACAAAGTAAGCGTTGGCGCAACCGTCACCATCATGTCGGCGGCGACGCTGGCAGAAGGTACCACCATCATCGAGAACGCTGCTCGCGAGCCGGAAATTGTGGATACCGCCAACTTCCTTATCGCGCTGGGGGCGAAGATCTCTGGCCAGGGTACTGACCGTATCACCATCGAAGGCGTTGAGCGCCTGGGTGGCGGTGTGTACCGCGTTCTGCCAGACCGTATCGAAACCGGTACCTTCCTGGTGGCTGCAGCCATTTCTGGCGGCAAAATTGTGTGCCGTAATGCACAGCCTGACACTCTGGATGCCGTACTGGCAAAACTGCGTGAAGCCGGTGCAGATATTGAGACCGGAGAAGACTGGATCAGCCTGGACATGCACGGCAAACGCCCGAAAGCGGTTACCGTTCGCACGGCTCCACATCCGGCCTTCCCGACCGATATGCAGGCGCAGTTCACCCTGTTGAACCTGGTGGCTGAAGGTACTGGTGTGATCACGGAGACCATCTTCGAAAACCGCTTTATGCACGTACCGGAACTGATCCGTATGGGCGCGCATGCAGAAATCGAAAGCAACACCGTGATCTGCCACGGCGTAGAAAAACTGTCTGGCGCACAGGTGATGGCAACCGATCTGCGTGCGTCAGCAAGCCTTGTGCTGGCAGGCTGTATCGCGGAAGGGACGACGGTTGTTGATCGTATCTACCACATCGATCGTGGCTATGAGCGTATCGAAGACAAACTGCGCGCGCTGGGTGCGAATATCGAGCGTGTGAAGGGCGAGTAATCGTTCCGGCAGCCCCCTGCCAGAAATGACCGGGGGGTTGCTATTCCTGTCAAAAAAAGAGCATTACACCGGCTGCTCTCCTTTCGTTTTTTTCTGGCGAATCATGCGTGTTCTGTCAATAAATTCATGGGTAATGGGATCGTGGTAGCGCGACGGCCAGATTATCCACGGGTGTGTTTCCAGCGCCGTTGCAATAATCAATTCACCCTTGGGCCACGGACGGGTCAGCGCATTTGCCAGAGTGGAAGAGCTTAAGCCACTGCGGCGTGACTCTGCTGCAAGCGATGTTCCTTTTTTACGCAGTGCCGCAATGATATCTGCGGAATGCCAGTCGATAAATTTCGTATCCATAAAGCTGTCCTTATGTTCGTATTCACCCACGTCATTTCTCCTGAAACGACAGGGGTACTATACGCATTTCGAACATTGGTTCTAAAAAGTTCGCGTTACTGGAAGCAATATTCAGAATATGACATGGCTTTATTCATGCGGCATGTAAGCCGATGATTTAACATGAATATGGAATTTATTGACGTTTACTGGAATCTCCCCGTATTGGATACGGGGAGAAGAGGAGAGGTTAGCGATCGCGCTGGACGGCAATGTGGGCTAGCGCAATGAGAGCATCACGCCACGGGCTGTCTGGAATGACCTGAAGAGCCGAAATGGCTTTATCGGCCTCTTCTTCAGCACGCTGGCGTGTCCACTCCAGCGACCCGCAGATAGCCATTGTTTCCAGTACCGGTTCCAGAAGATGTCGACCATTTCCCTGCTCGATAGCCTCACGGATCATTTTGGCCTGTTCAGGTGAACCATTGCGCATTGCATGCAGCAGCGGCAGGGTTGGCTTACCTTCGTTCAGGTCATCACCCACGTTTTTACCGAGTGTTTCGCCATCGGCGCTGTAATCCAGTAAATCGTCAATCAACTGGAACGCGGTGCCAAGATAGCGGCCATAGTCCTGCAGCCCTTTTTCCTGTGCCTCTGTGCAACCTGCCAGAATACCGGAGCACTGGGCCGCCGCTTCAAACAAGCGCGCTGTCTTGCTGTAGATCACGCGCATGTAGTTCTCTTCGGTAATATCCGGATCGTTGACGTTCATCAGCTGCAGCACTTCGCCTTCGGCGATGACGTTAACGGCTTCAGACATCACTTCCAGCACCTTCAGCGAACCGAGGCTGGTCATCATCTGGAAGGCGCGGGTATAGATAAAATCCCCCACCAGGACGCTGGCTGCGTTGCCAAAGGCTGCATTTGCCGTGGCTTTGCCACGACGCATGTCGGATTCATCTACGACGTCGTCGTGAAGAAGCGTTGCGGTGTGGATAAATTCGATCAGTGCTGCAATAGTGACGTGCGCATTTCCCTGGTAGCCAACGGCTCTGGCAGCCAGAATGGCAATCATCGGGCGAATGCGTTTGCCGCCGCCGCTGACGATGTAATAGCCCAACTGGTTGATCAGCTGAACGTCAGAGTTGAGTTGCTCCAGGATTGCTGCATTTACACCCGCCATATCTTGCGCGGTTAACTCGTTGATTTTTTCTAAATTCATCGCAAAAGCCGGGCTTTTTATCCTGTTTATCCCATCTTCAATGGGGTAACAAAGGGTTTCGGTTTATCAATAGTATTGCTGATTGTACTGAAAAAACGGCTCAGATAAACGTTACCGTACGTGTTGTGTTTTTTTTCTTCATGTATTGACGGTAGCACTTGTCAAAGGCTCGCGTTTTGCGTAATATTCGCGCCCTATTGTGAATATTTATAGCGCACTCTGATTCATACGAGGATGTGCGCGGAAGCGGAGTTTATATGTACGCGGTTTTCCAAAGTGGTGGTAAACAACACCGAGTAAGCGAAGGTCAGACCGTTCGCCTGGAAAAGCTGGACATCGCAACTGGCGAATCTGTTGAGTTCGCTGAAGTTCTGATGATCGCAAACGGTGAAGAAGTCAAAATCGGCGTTCCTTTCGTTGATGGCGGCGTTATCAAAGCTGAAGTTGTTGCTCATGGTCGTGGCGAGAAAGTTAAAATCGTTAAGTTTCGTCGTCGTAAACACTACCGTAAGCAGCAGGGCCACCGTCAGTGGTTCACTGATGTGAAAATTACTGGCATCAGCGCCTAAGACCTGAGGAGAGATTTAAATGGCACATAAAAAGGCTGGCGGCTCCACACGTAACGGTCGCGATTCAGAAGCTAAACGCCTGGGCGTTAAGCGTTTCGGTGGCGAATCCGTTCTGGCGGGTAGCATCATCGTTCGTCAACGTGGTACCAAATTCCACGCTGGCAACAACGTAGGTTGCGGTCGTGACCACACTCTGTTTGCTAAAGCAGACGGTAAAGTGAAATTTGAAGTTAAAGGCCCGAACAACCGTAAATACATCAGCATCGTTGCTGAGTAAGGTTTTCTCGGTCCGGTAACGGATTAAAGCCCCGCAACGTGTTGCGGGGCTTTTTACATTGGAAACCCGGAAAATTTTCTGTAGGGAAAACGGGCATGAAGCAGCAGGCCGGCATTGGTATTCTTTTGGCGCTCACTACCGCAATGTGCTGGGGTGCGCTGCCAATTGCAATGAAGCAGGTACTGGAAGTGATGGAGCCGCCGACGGTGGTCTTTTATCGCTTTCTGATGGCAAGCATTGGCCTCGGTACGATCCTGGCTGTCAAAGGTAAGCTTCCACCCTTGCGGATCTTCCGTAAGCCACGCTGGCTGGTATTACTGGCCATCGCGACGGGAGGCCTTTTCGGCAACTTCATTCTCTTCAGTTCTTCCCTGCAATATCTCAGCCCCACGGCGTCGCAGGTGATTGGTCAGCTTTCACCGGTCGGCATGATGGTTGCCAGCGTCTTTATCCTGAAGGAGAAGATGCGAGGTACACAGGTTATCGGGGCGAGCATGCTGCTCTGTGGTCTGGTGATGTTCTTCAACACCAGCCTGATAGAGATTTTTACCCGCCTGACGGATTACACCTGGGGTGTGATTTTCGGTGTGGGAGCAGCAACGGTCTGGGTGAGTTACGGCGTTGCACAAAAGGTGTTATTGCGTCGTCTGGCTTCACAGCAGATCCTCTTTTTGCTGTACACTTTGTGTACAGTTGCATTGCTGCCTTTAGCGAAGCCGGGAGTCATTACCCAGCTCAGCGACTGGCAACTGGCGTGCCTTATTTTTTGTGGGCTGAATACGCTGGTCGGTTATGGTGCGCTGGCCGAAGCAATGGCGCGCTGGCAGGCAGCACAGGTGAGCGCATTAATCACGCTGACTCCGCTGTTTACGCTGTTATTTTCAGATTTGTTATCAATGGCCTGGCCCGATGTTTTCGTCAGACCGATGCTCAACCTGTTGGGTTATCTCGGTGCGTTTGTCGTGGTTGCGGGCGCGATGTATTCCGCCATTGGTCATCGTCTCTGGGGGCGTTGGCGCAAAAATGAAGCGGTAGTAATAGAGTCCCCCGCTCAGGCGAATGAGTTACGGAGAGTAAAATGAAGTTTGTTGATGAAGCAACGATCCTGGTCGTAGCAGGTGATGGCGGCAATGGTTGCGTAAGCTTCCGTCGTGAAAAATATATTCCTCGTGGCGGCCCTGATGGCGGCGACGGTGGTGATGGTGGTGACGTGTGGCTGGAGGCGGATGAGAACCTCAACACGCTGATCGACTACCGTTTTGAAAAATCCTTCCGTGCTGAACGTGGCCAGAACGGCCAGAGCCGTGACTGTACTGGTAAGCGTGGCAAAGACGTGACCATTAAGGTTCCGGTTGGAACACGTGTGATCGATCAGGGCACGGGCGAAACGATGGGTGACATGACCAAACACGGTCAGCGCCTGATGGTGGCTAAAGGTGGCTGGCACGGTCTGGGTAACAGCCGTTTCAAATCTTCCGTTAACCGTACCCCGCGTCAGAAAACGATGGGGACACCTGGCGATAAGCGTGACCTGCAGCTGGAGCTGATGCTGTTGGCTGACGTTGGTATGCTGGGCATGCCAAACGCGGGTAAATCGACGTTTATTCGTGCTGTTTCTGCAGCCAAACCAAAAGTGGCGGATTATCCGTTCACCACGCTGGTACCGAGCCTGGGCGTTGTCCGTATGGATAACGAGAAGAGCTTCGTGGTTGCCGATATCCCGGGCCTTATCGAAGGTGCAGCGGAAGGTGCCGGCCTGGGTATTCGCTTCCTGAAACACCTTGAGCGCTGCCGCGTACTGTTGCACCTCATTGATATCGATCCAATCGACGGTTCTGATCCGGTGGAAAACGCCCGCATTATCATCGGCGAGCTGGAGAAATACAGCGAAAAACTGGCGAACAAGCCGCGCTGGCTGGTCTTCAACAAGATTGACCTGATGGATAAAGCTGAAGCTGAGGCCAAAGCGAAAGCGATTGCTGAAGCGATGGGTTGGGAAGATAAATACTACCTGATCTCCGCAGCAAGCCAGGTTGGCGTGAAAGATCTCTGCTGGGATGTGATGACCTTCATCATCGAGAACCCAATTGTTCAGGCGGAAGAAGCGAAACAGCCTGAGAAAGTCGAATTCATGTGGGATGACTACCACCGTGAACAGCTCGAAGAGATGGAAGCGGAAGAAGACGAAGACTGGGATGATGACTGGGATGAAGACGACGAAGAAGGTGTCGAGTTCATCTACAAGCACTAATACCTGTGGAAGGCCCCCTGCGAAGGGGGCTTTTTTTTAACTTAATGTCGCGGGTAACCAGCAACTGGCGATTAAGCCACCTTCAATGCCGTTCTCAAGCGTCAATTTGCCGTGGTGAAGCTGAACGATGCGTTGCACAATACTCAGTCCCAGCCCGCTGCCACCGTAGCGCTGATCGAGACGACGGAATGGTTCAGTGATTGACTGTCGGTGTGCCTCATCAATGCCAGGCCCTTGATCGACAACGATGACCTGCGTACCGCCATCATGCTCCATTAATTTCACTTCAATGGTTGTGCCTGTCGGGCTATAGCGTGTGGCATTCTCCAGCAGATTGCGCAGCATCAGGCGCAGAAGTACCGTGTCACCCTGAACCGTCAGTGGGCTTTTGTCCGGCCATATCACCGTATGTTCTTTAGCTTCATGCTCAAGGCTGAGTGGAACAATGATGCTGTCTGTCCAGTTGACGGTTTCGTAGTGACCGCTTGCCAGCGCCTGCCCGGCACGTGCCAGCATCAGCAGTTGTTCAACGGTGTGCATCAACTGATCGATCCGGCTAATCAACGCATTGGCCTGCGGTGAGCCCGACTGAGCCATTAATTCCAGATGTAGCCTGATTCCGGCGAGAGGTGTTCGCAGCTCGTGAGCGGCGTCTGCCGTGAAGAGGCGCTCCTGCTGGATGGTGTTATCCAGTCTGGCGAGCAGCTGATTCAGCGACGTCGTCACCGCGCCAATCTCTTCCATATCGGAATACATCGGCAGCGGGGTAAGATTATCCGCCGAACGGTTAGCCAGGCTGGCACGCAGTTTATTCAGCGGCTGGGTTATCAGGGTGACGGCCCAGAATGAGAAGAACAGGGTAAAGCCCACCATCACCAGAGAAGGCACCAGAAGCGAGGCAATCGCTTCGCGGATCTCTTTCTCGACATGGTTGTTACGCGCTTTTGCCGATAACGTTTCGCTCACCAGAAAGCTAATCTGTTCGCGGCTTTCATGCCACAGCCAGACCACGCTTATCAGCTGGAAAAACAGTAAGATCACCGCCAGCAAAATCATCAATCGCCGACGCATGCTGTTCATTTCTGGCTCTCCAGACGGTAGCCAACGCCACGGACGGTTTTAATTCGATCTTTACCAAGCTTACGGCGCAGGTTGTGAATGTGAACTTCGAGGGTATTTGACCCCGGATCGTCCTGCCAGGAGTAGATATCCTGTTGCAGGGTTTCACGGTGTACCGTTTGCCCGCTACGCATGATCAGGCGTGTAAGCAGGGCGAACTCTTTTGGGGTGACTTCGACAGGCAGCGATTTGCGTAGCACCTGCTGGGTTTGCAGATTCAGCGTAATATCACCGTCGGTTAGTAAGTTATCACTATGTCCCTGGTAGCGGCGGATCAGTGCCCGCACGCGTGCCTGACGCTCTGCAAGGACGAAAGGTTTCACCAGATAATCATCCGCACCGGAATCAAGGCCGTTAATACGATCTTCGATGGAATCACGCGCCGTGAGGATCAACACTGGGTTGGCGATACCGCGGCGTCGCCACTGGTTCAGTAATGAGGCACCATCTTTATCGGGTAAACCTAAATCGAGGATCACCAGGCTATATTCACCGCTCTGAATCAGGGCATCTGCTTCTGCCGCCGTGGCGGCACAGTCGAGCGCATATCCTTCATTGGCCAGCGCCAGCGCCAGCCCTTCCTGTAATAACAGATCGTCTTCAACTATGAGTAGTTTCATCGCTAGTTATTCTGATAAATGTCCTTATAAAGCCTGCTTTCGAATCGTACCAACGGGATGCGTCGGTTGCGCTGGTCAGTCGGTTCGACGGCATAGCCGGAAAGATACTGCACGAATGCCATACGTTGCCCGCTGGCGGTGGTGATGAAGCCCGCAAGGTTGTAAACCCCCTGCAGTGAACCTGTTTTGGCTGAGACTTTGCCATCCACACCGGCGGCGTGAAGCCCGGCACGGTACTGAAGTGAACCATCGTGTCCGGCAAGTGGTAGCATTGAAATAAAGTTTAGCTCAGTGTCATGTTGTGCAATGTACTGAAGCACTTGCATCATGGTCGCCGGGGAAATCAAATTATGGCGTGATAACCCGGAACCATCGACGGCGATGGTGTTACCCAGATCGATCCCTGCCTGCTGACGCAGGATCTGCCGTACTGCGTCGGACCCTGCACGCCAGGTTCCCTGAACGCCGAAACGTGCGTGACCAATCATGCGGAACACCGTGTCGGCAATCATGTTATCCGACTTTTTCAGCATAATCTTGAGCAAATCGTGCAATGGCGCAGACTGGTTGCTGGCGATAACCGTGCCGGGTTGATTGACCTGCGTCTGGCGGAGCAGGGTACCGGACCAGGTGATCCCCGCCTGCTTCAGTTCATCCTTGAGAATGGCCCCGGCGTAACTTGCCCCATCCTGTATCGCAAAGGCCAGCGGCAGTGGATCGGCGCGCTGCGTCAGGCAACCGGTAAGCGTGAAGCGGTTAAGATCGCCTGGCACCACGTCCAGCTCACAATACTGTGCATCCGGTGAGCCTTTTGCCAGCGTACGTACCTGGCTAAACATCGTCACCGGGTAGTAGGACGCCACGCGGATAAACGCTAAGTCATCCGGTTTTGGGGCGCTGTAAAGCGAAACGGAGAAGCAGTTACGGTCAATAATGGCAGCCGCTGGCGGTGCGCTAAAGCACTGCGTCATGTCGTTCCACGGCCAGCCAGGGGCTTTATCGTGGCTGGCAAAAATGGAGGTGTCGATCAACACATTACCGTCGATCTTCTGCACGCCAGATTTTTTCAATGCCGCCACCATGCTGCGGATATCCTGGCGCTTCAACGTCGGGTCACCCCCGAAGCGGGCGATAAGATCGCCTTTCAGTTCGCCATCCGTGACGTTACCTTTGGTTTCAAGGGTGGTGGTAAACCGGAAATCAGGCCCAAGCTGGAGCAGGGCGGCGAGTGCAGTGATCACCTTCTGAGTACTGGCAGGCAGCGCCATCTGTTGACTGTGGTAGTCAATCTCTGGCGTCTGCGCCCCGACCTTCTGCACCATCAGGGCAAGGTTAGCCCCTGCGGGCAGCTGATTAATGTACTCATCAACATTCGCGGCCTGAACACTGAACGTTATACTGGTAGTCAATCCGATGATAAATCTGGAAAATCGCATAATCTCGCGCTAACAACCCGAAAACAAACCGTCATACTACGGTGCATGGCACTGCAAAGTAAACGATGACCCATAGTGAACTTCGCGGTAAAATGCATATCAAATTGAAAATTGCTGCTGGCCTGGGGCGTTGCTTCCGGGTCGGTTTTCTTTTTGCTTCTGGCTTGCTCATGGTTTGATGTTCATGGGGACAGGAGCCGGAGCAGGTGACGCTGCTCCCAACAGGAATGTTTAAGAGGTATAACAAATGCAAGCTATTCCGATGACCTTACGTGGTGCCGAAAAACTGCGCGAAGAGCTGGATTTCCTGAAATCCGTTCGTCGCCCTGAAATCATCGCCGCTATCGCGGATGCGCGTGAGCATGGCGACCTGAAAGAAAATGCTGAATACCACGCCGCGCGCGAGCAGCAGGGCTTCTGTGAAGGGCGTATTAAAGATATCGAAGCAAAGCTGTCCAATGCGCAGGTTATCGATATCACCAAAATGCCAAATAATGGCCGGGTGATCTTTGGTTCCACCGTTAGCGTGCTGAACCTGGATAACGACGAAGAGCAGACTTACCGCATCGTCGGTGACGATGAAGCTGATTTCAAACAGAACCTGATTTCGGTGAACTCACCGATTGCTCGCGGCCTGATTGGCAAAGAGCAGGACGATGTTGTCATCATCCGCACCCCAGGCGGCGAAGTGGAATACGAAATTATCAAGGTCGAGTACCTGTAATTCGCTTCTCCACGAAGATGTTGATACATTGTAAAGAAAGGAAAAAGGCCGCATAGCGGCCTTTTATCAACTCAAGGAGCATGGCATTTTGCTCACCTGCTGACAGAAATCCCTCGTTTTACACAGAAAATGTGTTTAATTCAGGATATCCTTAGCGTGGCAGCGAGATTTTACGCTCTTTAGATGGGCGATAGAGCACCAGCGTTTTACCGATGACCTGTACATTACAGGCACCGGTTTCGCGCACGATGGCTTCCACGATCAAGTTCTTCGTGTCTCTGTCTTCAGAGGCAATTTTCACCTTGATCAGCTCGTGGTGTTCCAGCGCTTGTTCAATCTCGGCAAGCACCCCTTCGGTCAAACCATTGTTGCCAAGCATGACTACAGGCTTGAGCGGATGTGCCAGACCTTTAAGGTGCTGTTTTTGTTTAGTACTCAGATTCATCGTATATTTTTGCTTACGTTGGGATTGAAAACGGTTCATTCTACCGCCATCTCCCTTATATCGCCAAATAGCTGCGTAGAAATTTACGTCACAGGCAAGCAACGATGAACCAGGACGGAAATGTTAAATGACAGGTAAGAAGCGTTCTGCCAGCTCCAGCCGCTGGCTTCAGGAACACTTTAGCGATAAATATGTTCAACAGGCGCAGAAAAAGGGGTTACGTTCCCGTGCCTGGTTTAAACTTGATGAAATACAGCAAAGTGACAAACTTTTTAAGCCGGGGATGACGATTGTTGACCTCGGTGCCGCACCTGGGGGATGGTCCCAGTATGCGGTAACGCAAATCGGTGGAACGGGCCGAATCATCGCATGCGATCTTTTACCAATGGATCCCATCGTTGGTGTCGACTTCCTTCAGGGCGATTTTCGTGATGAATTAGTGCTGAAGGCGTTACTCGATCGCGTAGGTGACAGTAAAGTTCAGGTTGTCATGTCAGATATGGCACCAAATATGTGCGGAACACCGGCGGTGGATATCCCCCGTGCCATGTATCTGGTGGAACTGGCGTTAGAAATGTGTCGTGATGTACTAGCACCAGGTGGTAGTTTTGTTGTGAAGGTGTTTCAGGGCGAAGGTTTCGAGGAGTACCTTAAGGAAATTCGCTCCCTGTTTGCGAAGGTCAAAGTTCGTAAGCCGGACTCTTCCCGGGCGCGTTCCCGAGAAGTGTATATTGTAGCGACCGGGCGAAAATGATAACCGGTGGATTTCAGACGAAAGTTTGAATGAAACTGGATCTAGAGTATCCTGACGCTGTTTTTAACACAGTTGTAATATGAGGTTAATCCCTTGAGTGACATGGCGAAAAACCTAATACTCTGGCTGGTCATTGCCGTTGTGCTGATGTCAGTATTCCAGAGCTTTGGGCCCAGCGAGTCGAATGGCCGCAAGGTGGATTATTCTACCTTCCTGCAGGAGGTCAATCAGGACCAGGTTCGCGAAGCGCGTATCAACGGACGTGAGATCAACGTTACCAAGAAAGATAGTAACCGTTACACGACCTACATTCCGGTGAACGATCCTAAGCTGCTTGATAACCTTCTGACTAAAAACGTCAAGGTGGTAGGTGAGCCGCCAGAAGAGCCAAGCCTGTTGGCTTCTATCTTCATCTCCTGGTTCCCGATGCTGCTTCTTATTGGCGTCTGGATCTTCTTTATGCGTCAGATGCAGGGCGGTGGTGGCAAAGGTGCCATGTCGTTCGGTAAGAGCAAGGCGCGTATGCTGACGGAAGACCAGATCAAGACCACGTTCGCTGACGTTGCAGGTTGTGACGAAGCGAAAGAAGAGGTGGCTGAACTGGTAGAATACCTGCGTGAACCGAGCCGTTTCCAGAAACTGGGCGGTAAGATCCCGAAAGGCATTCTGATGGTCGGCCCTCCGGGTACCGGTAAAACCCTGCTGGCGAAAGCCATCGCGGGTGAAGCGAAGGTGCCGTTCTTTACTATTTCAGGTTCTGACTTCGTTGAAATGTTCGTGGGTGTCGGTGCATCTCGTGTGCGTGACATGTTCGAGCAGGCTAAGAAGGCAGCACCGTGCATTATCTTCATCGATGAAATCGACGCCGTCGGTCGCCAGCGTGGCGCTGGTCTGGGCGGTGGTCACGATGAACGTGAGCAGACGCTGAACCAGATGCTGGTTGAAATGGACGGCTTCGAAGGTAACGAAGGTATTATCGTTATCGCAGCAACCAACCGTCCGGACGTACTTGACCCAGCCCTGCTGCGTCCAGGCCGTTTTGACCGTCAGGTTGTGGTTGGTCTGCCGGATGTTCGTGGTCGTGAACAGATTCTGAAAGTACACATGCGTCGCGTACCGCTGGCTCCAGATATCGACGCGGCAATTATTGCGCGTGGTACCCCGGGCTTCTCCGGTGCGGATCTGGCTAACCTGGTCAACGAAGCTGCACTGTTTGCCGCTCGCGGTAACAAACGCGTCGTGTCTATGGTGGAATTCGAAAAAGCGAAAGACAAAATCATGATGGGTGCGGAACGTCGCTCTATGGTGATGACGGAAGCGCAGAAAGAGTCCACGGCATACCACGAAGCCGGCCACGCGATTATCGGTCGTCTGGTACCGGAACACGATCCGGTGCATAAAGTGACGATTATTCCGCGCGGTCGTGCGCTGGGCGTAACGTTCTTCCTGCCGGAAGGCGATGCCATCAGCGCCAGCCGTCAGAAGCTGGAAAGCCAGATTTCGACCCTGTATGGTGGTCGTCTGGCAGAAGAAATTATCTACGGTGTGGAACATGTTTCTACCGGTGCGTCCAACGACATTAAAGTGGCGACGAACCTGGCGCGTAACATGGTGACCCAATGGGGCTTCTCCGACAAACTCGGCCCACTGCTGTATGCAGAGGAAGAGGGCGAAGTGTTCCTGGGTCGTTCTGTGGCGAAAGCGAAACATATGTCTGATGAGACTGCTCGTATCATCGACCAGGAAGTGAAAGCGCTGATTGAACGTAACTACGGTCGCGCACGTCAGATCCTGAACGACAATATGGATATTCTGCATTCGATGAAAGATGCGCTCATGAAATATGAGACCATCGATGCACCACAGATTGACGACCTGATGGCTCGCCGCGAAGTGCGTCCGCCAGCAGGCTGGGAAGATCCAGGCGCTTCCAACAATTCTGACAACAATGGCACTCCGCGTGCACCGCGTACGGCTGATGAATCACATACGCCGAACCC
Source organism: Enterobacter sp. RHBSTW-00901 (assembly GCF_014103115.1). Lineage (NCBI taxonomy): Bacteria > Pseudomonadati > Pseudomonadota > Gammaproteobacteria > Enterobacterales > Enterobacteriaceae > Enterobacter > Enterobacter sp. RHBSTW-00901. Next base: position 2,245,554 of record NZ_JABXPB010000001.1, on the reverse strand, counting down.
GGGTAACAGCATGTCAGAACAGTTGGGCGACAAGTAAGTCACTGCTGTTGAAGAGTTAGTCTGTACTTCAAACCCTGGAGCTTGCTCCGGGGTTTTTCTTTTTCGTTAAATCATATTGATACCAGGGATTTCGCCATGAAACTATTCGCTCAGGACTCGCATCTCGATCTCTCACATCCGCATGTGATGGGTATCCTGAATGTTACGCCTGACTCCTTCTCTGACGGCGGCACGCATAACACACTTATCGATGCGGTTAAGCACGCAAATTTGATGATCAACGCGGGTGCCACCATCATTGATGTGGGGGGCGAATCGACGCGTCCTGGTGCGGCGGATGTTTCTGTGGAGGAGGAGCTGGCTCGCGTGGTTCCTGTGGTTGAAGCTATTGCCCAGCGTTTTGAAGTGTGGATCTCTGTTGATACGTCTAAGCCAGAAGTGATTCGTGAAGTAGCGAGAGTGGGTGCTCACATTATCAATGATATCCGATCGCTTACCGAGCCTGGTGCTATTGAGGCGGCAGCGGAAACCGGGTTACCAGTCTGTCTGATGCACATGCAGGGCCAGCCCAAAACAATGCAGGATGCACCTAAGTACAACGATATCTTTGCTGATGTGAATCGCTTCTTTATTGAACATATTGAACGTTGTGAGCGTGCTGGAATCGCAAAAGAGAAATTGCTGCTCGACCCGGGGTTCGGTTTCGGTAAAAATCTCTCTCACAACTATGAGCTACTTGCTCGCTTGTCAGAGTTTCACCACTTCGGCTTGCCGCTACTGGTTGGCATGTCGAGAAAATCGATGATTGGGCAGTTGCTGAACGTGGGCCCCAGCGAGCGTCTTAGCGGCAGCCTGGCCTGCGCGGTGATTGCGGCGATGCAGGGAGCGCACATTATTCGTGTCCATGACGTCAAAGAAACAGTAGAAGCCATGCGTGTGGTCGAAGCCACACTGGCAGCGAAGGAAAACAAACGCTATGAGTAATCGTAAATATTTTGGTACCGATGGTATCCGTGGCCGCGTAGGCGATGCGCCGATCACCCCTGATTTTGTTCTGAAGCTTGGCTGGGCGGCTGGTAAGGTTCTGGCACGTCATGGTTCCCGTAAAATTATTATTGGTAAAGACACCCGTATTTCAGGCTATATGCTGGAGTCTGCACTGGAGGCGGGTCTGGCGGCTGCGGGGCTTTCTGCCTCCTTTACTGGCCCAATGCCAACACCTGCTGTTGCGTATCTGACGCGTACCTTCCGTGCTGAAGCAGGTATTGTTATTTCGGCATCGCATAACCCGTTCTATGACAACGGTATTAAGTTCTTCTCCATCGACGGCACCAAACTGCCGGATGAAGTGGAAGAAGCGATTGAAGCCGAGATGGAAAAAGAGATCACCTGCGTCGACTCTGTTGAACTGGGTAAAGCGAACCGTATTGTTGATGCAGCGGGTCGCTACATTGAATTCTGCAAAGGCACTTTCCCGAACGAGTTGAGTCTGGGTCACCTGAAAATCGTGGTGGACTGTGCAAACGGCGCAACGTATCACATTGCCCCTAACGTCTTCCGTGAGCTGGGTGCGAAAGTGATTACTATCGGCTGCGAACCTGATGGTCTGAACATCAACGAAGAGGTGGGGGCGACAGACGTTCGCGCTCTGCAGGCACGTGTTCTGGCAGAAAAAGCTGACCTGGGTATCGCGCTGGACGGTGACGGTGACCGTGTGATCATGGTTGACCACGAAGGTAACAAGGTTGATGGCGATCAGATCCTTTATATCATTGCGCGTGAAGGTCTGCGTCAGGGTCAGCTGCGCGGCGGTGCCGTTGGTACGCTGATGAGCAACATGGGGCTGGAGCTGGCGCTGAAACAACTGGGGATCCCGTTTGTCCGTGCCAAAGTGGGTGACCGCTATGTACTGGAAAAACTGCAGGAGAAGGGCTGGCGTATTGGTGCAGAAAACTCAGGCCATGTGATCCTGCTGGACAAAACCACTACCGGAGACGGTATCGTGGCGGGCCTCCAGGTGGTGGCTGCGATGGCGCGTAACCATATGAGCCTGCACGACCTCTGCAGTGGCATGAAAATGTTCCCACAGATCCTGGTCAACGTACGCTTCACCGCTGGTAATGGCGATCCACTGGAAAGCGAAAATGTGAAAGCAGTAATGGCTGACGTTGAAGCCGCGCTCGGTAACCGTGGTCGCGTACTGCTGCGTAAGTCCGGTACCGAACCACTTATTCGAGTAATGGTGGAAGGTGAAGACGAAGCACAGGTGACTGAATTTGCGCACCGTATTGCTGATGCGGTAAAAGCGGCATAGCTGTTCATGCTAAACGCTTAAAAAGGCGGCATTTCCCGCCTTTGTTTTAAGCGATGAATGGCTTTTTGCTGTTTTTTTCCGCAGTTGATACAATGCGTCGAAAATGCCCTTGCGAAGGTCATTCGCTTTGGTTAGTATTCACACCCGCTTCAGTGGGAAACAAAAATCCTGCTAATTGGTCGAAGCATTGGTATGCGGCAAATCCGCAAGGAACAGGTTGATTATGTACGAAGCTCTTTTAGTTGTTTTCCTTATTGTAGCCATCGCTCTTGTAGCGCTGATCATGCTGCAGCAAGGTAAAGGCGCTGATATGGGAGCCTCCTTCGGAGCTGGCGCTTCCGGTACGCTGTTCGGTTCAAGTGGTTCTGCGAACTTCATGACCCGTACAACGGCGATTCTGGCTACGCTGTTCTTCATCATCAGTCTGGTGCTGGGCAATATCAACAGCAACAAGACCAATAAAGGAAGCGAGTGGGAAAATCTGAGTGCTCCGTCTAAAACTGAGCAAACTCAGCCAGCTGCACCGGCTAAGCCAACCAGCGATATCCCGCACTAAGTATTCTGTACCGAGGTGGTGGAATTGGTAGACACGCTACCTTGAGGTGGTAGTGCCCTAACGGGCTTGTGGGTTCGAGTCCCATCCTCGGTACCAATATTCCAGAAGAAAGACGTCGAAAGACGTCTTTTTTTTCGTCTGTAGATTGTGTGCCTCCTAACTTCTGGTGTGCCTCCGAACTTCTGTAGGCCCGGTAAGCGCAGCGTCACACGTCGTGTTGCCCGGTGGCGTTGCGCTTACCGGGCTTACCAAAGCCCAAATAAAAAAGGCGTCTATCAGACGCCTTTTACATTTCACATCAGCGATTACTTCTTATCGCTGTGTTCCAGGTTTTCAACCTGTGGCAGGCCATTACCGGAACTGGCAGAGAGCAGGCCATTCTCAACGTAGTTGAACAGCTTCGCACGGGTATCAGTGATGTCCAGGTTACGCATGGTCAGCTGACCAATACGGTCGTCCGGAGAAAACACGGATTCGCCTTTTTCCATTGTCAGACGCTCTGCTTTATAGGTCAGGTTGTCAGACACGGTGTTCAGGATGGAGTAATCATTACCGCGACGCAGTTCCAGAGTCACTTCACCGGTGATGGCGCTCGCCACCCAGCGTTGCAGAGCATCACGCAGCATCAGCGCCTGCGGATCGAACCAGCGACCCTGATACAGCAATTTACCCAACTGACGACCATGAGAGTGATACTGCTCAATGGTGTCCTCGTTGTGAATACCGGTCAGCAGACGTTCGTAAGCGATGTGCAGCAGTGCCATCCCCGGTGCTTCGTAGATGCCACGGCTTTTTGCTTCGATGATACGGTTTTCAATCTGATCGCTCATACCCAGACCATGACGGCCGCCGATGCGGTTTGCTTCCAGCATCAGTTCTACATCGTCAGAGAAGGTCTTGCCGTTCAGGGCAACCGGATGGCCGCGCTCGAAGCGGACAGTCACTTCTTCCGCCTGGATTTTGACGTTCTCGTCCCAGAACTTCACGCCCATGATTGGGTTCACGATCTTCACGCTGGAGTTAAGGAATTCCAGATCTTTTGCTTCGTGTGTCGCGCCCAGCATGTTGGAGTCGGTAGAGTAGGCTTTCTCAACAGACATCTTGTAGTCAAAGCCGCAGGCAATCATAAACTCGGACATTTCATGGCGGCCGCCCAGCTCGTCGATGAAGTCGGTATCCAGCCACGGTTTGTAAATCTGCAGCTCGGCGTTGGTCAACAGACCATAACGATAAAAACGTTCGATATCGTTACCTTTATAAGTGCTACCGTCGCCCCAGATGTTAACACCATCTTCTTTCATGGCGGCAACCAGCATGGTGCCAGTCACGGCACGGCCCAGTGGCGTCGTGTTGAAATAGGTCAGGCCGCCGGTGGTGTTATGGAAAGCGCCGCACTGAATAGCCGCGATACCTTCGGCAACCAGCTGTTTACGGCAATCAATCAGACGTGCATTCTCTGCACCATACTCTTTAGCGCGACGAGGGATTGCATCATAGTCGTCCTCATCCGGCTGACCCAGGTTCGCAGTATATGCATACGGAACCGCTCCCTTTTGGCGCATCCACAGCAGTGCAGCGCTGGTATCCAGGCCACCAGAAAAAGCGATGCCAATACGTTGTCCTACCGGAAGATGCTTGAGAATCGTCGTCATAAAATAAAACCCTGCTTGATTGACTGATTAGAGACCGCGTTCGCTCTCGATGCATGTTTATGCAAAATAAGTGAGTATTCATTTAATCATCTTTTGTCGAAGACCGAAAGAGACTCGTGCGTTTTTTGTAAAAATTTCCCTCAGTTTGACCTGGTGGAAACTGGGTTGACAGGCGGTGTTCACTATCAATATACTGAACGCCGATTTTACGTCCCGTCTTCGGTACCAAATCCCAGCATTATTTGCATTTTCTACCCAAAACGCGTAGAATTTGCCACGTTTCAGGCGCGGGGTGGAGCAGCCTGGTAGCTCGTCGGGCTCATAACCCGAAGGTCGTCGGTTCAAATCCGGCCCCCGCAACCATTTTCCCATAAAGTCATTTTTCAAATATACTGTGAAGACTTAGAGCCTTCGTAGCTGGATTTGAAAAAATTCTTTCGGAAAGTGCTCCAGGCCACCGTTGTGGCTATAGGGTTCAGTTATCTAAAGCCCCGATTTATCGGGGTTTTTTGTTATCTGACTACAGAATAACTGGGCTTTACGCCCTTTTTTTATGTCTTGGGGGTGGGCTTGTCCACATTAGAGCAAAAATTAACAGAGATGATTACTGCACCGGTCGAAGCACTGGGCTACGAACTGGTCGGCATCGAATTCGTTCGCGGCCGTACATCGACGCTGCGCATCTATATTGATAGTGAAGATGGCATCAATGTTGATGATTGTGCTGATGTTAGCCACCAGGTGAGCGCGGTTCTTGATGTTGAAGACCCAATTACCGTTGCGTACAACCTGGAAGTTTCCTCACCTGGCCTCGATCGTCCGATGTTCACGGCCGAGCACTATGTGCGCTTTACCGGTGAAGAAGTGGCTCTCGTTCTGCGTATGGCCGTACAGAACCGCCGTAAATGGCAGGGAATTATCAAAGCCGTTGATGGTGAAATGATCACGGTGGCAGTCGAAGGCAAAGATGAAGTGTTCGCGCTGAGTAATATCCAGAAGGCGAACCTGGTTCCCCACTTTTAACAGTCTGGATTGAGGTGAAAAGCCCGCGATGAACAAAGAAATTTTGGCTGTTGTTGAAGCCGTCTCCAACGAGAAATCACTGCCGCGTGAAAAGATTTTCGAAGCGCTGGAAAGTGCACTGGCTACAGCAACCAAGAAAAAATACGAACAAGAGATCGATGTTCGCGTAGAAATCGATCGTAAAAGCGGTGACTTCGATACATTCCGTCGTTGGGTAATTGTTGAAGAAGTGACCCAGCCGACTAAAGAGATCACGCTGGAAGCGGCACGTTTTGAAGACGAAAGCCTGAACGTGGGCGAGTACGTTGAAGACCAGATTGAATCTGTGACCTTCGACCGTATCACTACCCAGACCGCAAAACAGGTTATCGTGCAGAAAGTTCGCGAAGCCGAGCGCGCGCTGGTTGTTGACCAGTTCCGCGATCAGGAAGGCGAGATCATTACTGGCGTGGTGAAGAAAGTTAACCGCGACAACATCTCTCTGGAGATCAAATCCGAAGGGATGCCGGGTAATGCTGAAGCCGTGATCCTGCGTGAAGACATGCTGCCGCGTGAAAACTTCCGTCCAGGCGACCGTATCCGTGGTGTTCTGTACGCTGTGCGTCCAGAAGCGCGTGGTGCTCAGCTGTTCGTGACCCGTTCTAAACCAGAAATGCTGGTTGAACTGTTCCGTATCGAAGTACCGGAAATTGGCGAAGAAGTTATCGAAATCAAAGCCGCTGCTCGTGATCCGGGCTCCCGCGCGAAAATCGCAGTAAAAACCAACGACAAGCGTATCGACCCGGTCGGTGCTTGCGTCGGTATGCGCGGTGCGCGTGTTCAGGCGGTTTCGACCGAGCTGGGTGGCGAACGTATCGATATCGTTCTGTGGGATGATAACCCGGCACAGTTCGTGATCAACGCAATGGCTCCAGCGGATGTGGCATCTATCGTTGTTGACGAAGACAAACATACGATGGATATCGCGGTTGAAGCGGGCAACCTGGCGCAGGCAATCGGCCGTAACGGTCAGAACGTACGTCTGGCGTCACAGCTGAGTGGTTGGGAACTCAACGTGATGACCGTTGATGACCTGCAGGCTAAGCATCAGGCTGAAGCCCATGCGGCGATTGATACCTTCACCAAATATCTGGACATTGACGAAGATTTCGCCACCGTTCTGGTTGAAGAAGGTTTCTCAACGCTTGAAGAACTGGCCTATGTGCCAATGAAAGAGCTGCTGGAAATTGACGGTCTGGATGAACCAACCGTTGAAGCCCTGCGTGAACGCGCTAAAAACGCACTGACCACCCTGGCACTGGCTCAGGAAGAAAGCCTTGGCGATAAGAAGCCGGCTGATGACCTGCTGAATCTGGAAGGTCTTGATCGTGCGATTGCGTTCAAGCTGGCTGCCCGTGGTGTTTGTACGCTGGAAGATCTCGCTGAGCAAGGCGTTGATGACCTGGCTGATATCGAAGGTTTAACCGACGAGAAAGCCGGCGAACTCATCATGGCCGCACGTAATATTTGCTGGTTCGGCGACGAAGCGTAATAAACTGTAGCAGGAAGGAACAGCATGACTGATGTAACTGTAAAATCGCTGGCTGCCGAGATTCAGACCTCCGTGGACCGCCTGGTACAGCAATTTGCTGATGCAGGGATCCCGAAGTCCGCTGATGATTCGGTGACGGCGAACGAAAAACAAACCTTGTTAGCGCACCTGAACCGTGAACACGGCTCTACGCCTGACAAGCTGACGCTGCAGCGCAAAACGCGCAGCACGTTGAATATCCCTGGTACCGGTGGTAAAAGCAAATCGGTACAAATTGAAGTCCGCAAGACGCGCACCTTTGTAAAACGTGATCCGCAAGAGGCAGAACGCCTTGCCGCGGAAGAGCAGGCACAGCGTGAAGCGGAAGAACAAGCTCAGCGTGAGGCGGAAGCAACTGCCAAACGTGAGGCAGAATTAAAAGCTGAACGTGAGGCCGCAGAAAAAGCGAAACGCGACACCAGTGATAAAGTGAAGCGTGAAGCTGCGGAAAAAGACAAAGTGAGCAATCAACAGACAGACGAAATGACCAAAACCGCCCAGGCTGAAAAAGCCCGTCGTGAAAATGAAGCTGCTGAGCTGAAGCGTAAAGCGGAAGAAGAAGCACGTCGCAAGCTCGAAGAAGAAGCTCGCCGTGTGGCTGAAGAAGCACGCCGTATGGCAGAAGAAAACGAGAAGAACGGTGTTGATACCGCTGAGCAGTCTGAAGACACCAGCGATTACCACGTAACCACTTCTCAGCACGCGCGTCAGGCTGAAGATGACAACGACCGTGAAGTTGAAGGCGGCCGTGGCCGTGGTCGCAACGCGAAAGCAGCGCGTCCGGCGAAGAAAGGCAACAAACACGCCGAGTCTAAAGCTGACCGTGAAGAAGCTCGCGCAGCTGTTCGTGGCGGTAAAGGCGGCAAACAGCGTAAAGGTTCTTCTCTGCAACAGAGCTTCCAGAAGCCTGTTCAGGCGGTTAATCGTGACGTTGTGATTGGCGAAACCATCACCGTTGGCGATCTGGCGAACAAGATGGCGGTTAAAGGCTCTCAGGTCATCAAAGCGATGATGAAACTGGGCGCAATGGCGACCATCAACCAGGTTATCGACCAGGAAACCGCACAGCTGGTTGCCGAAGAGATGGGCCACAAAGTTATCCTGCGTCGTGAAAACGAGCTGGAAGAAGCAGTAATGAGCGACCGTGATACAGGTGCTGCGGCTGAACCGCGTGCACCGGTCGTGACCATCATGGGTCACGTTGACCACGGTAAAACCTCTCTGCTTGACTACATTCGTTCTACGAAAGTGGCTTCCGGTGAAGCGGGTGGTATTACCCAGCACATCGGTGCATACCACGTAGAAACCGATAACGGCATGATCACCTTCCTGGATACCCCAGGCCACGCCGCATTTACCTCAATGCGTGCTCGTGGTGCTCAGGCGACCGATATCGTGGTTCTGGTTGTTGCTGCCGACGATGGCGTAATGCCTCAGACCATCGAAGCTATCCAGCACGCGAAAGCGGCGGGTGTGCCGGTTGTGGTTGCAGTGAACAAGATCGATAAACCAGAAGCGGATCCAGATCGCGTTAAAAACGAGCTGTCCCAGTACGGCATCCTGCCAGAAGAGTGGGGCGGTGAAAGCCAGTTCGTACACGTGTCTGCGAAAGCAGGTACCGGTATTGATGACCTGCTGGACGCAATCCTGCTGCAGGCTGAAGTGCTGGAGCTGAAAGCGATTCGTAACGGTATGGCGAGCGGTGCGGTTATCGAGTCCTTCCTGGATAAAGGCCGTGGCCCGGTTGCAACCGTTCTGGTTCGCGAAGGTACGCTGCATAAAGGCGATATCGTACTGTGTGGCTTTGAATACGGCCGTGTTCGTGCAATGCGTAACGAACTGGGTCAGGAAGTACTGGAAGCTGGCCCGTCCATTCCAGTGGAAATCCTGGGTCTGTCCGGTGTTCCGGCTGCCGGGGACGAAGTGACCGTTGTACGTGACGAGAAGAAAGCGCGTGAAGTTGCACTGTACCGTCAGGGTAAATTCCGTGAAGTTAAACTGGCTCGTCAGCAGAAATCTAAACTCGAGAACATGTTCGCGAACATGGCTGAAGGCGAAGTTCACGAAGTGAACATCGTTCTGAAAGCAGACGTTCAGGGTTCTGTGGAAGCGATTTCCGACTCCTTGCTGAAACTGTCTACTGACGAAGTTAAAGTGAAGATCATCGGTTCTGGTGTAGGTGGTATCACCGAAACCGACGCGACCCTGGCTGCAGCGTCCAACGCTATCCTGGTTGGCTTCAACGTGCGTGCTGATGCATCTGCTCGCCGCGTGATTGAATCAGAAAGCCTGGATCTGCGTTACTACTCCGTCATCTATAACCTGATCGACGAAGTGAAAGCAGCGATGAGCGGTATGCTGTCTCCGGAACTGAAACAGCAGATCATCGGTCTGGCTGAAGTTCGTGACGTGTTCAAATCACCGAAATTCGGTGCGATCGCGGGCTGTATGGTTACCGAAGGTACCATCAAACGTCACAACCCAATCCGCGTACTGCGTGACAACGTGGTTATCTACGAAGGCGAGCTGGAATCCCTGCGCCGCTTCAAAGATGACGTTAACGAAGTCCGTAACGGTATGGAATGTGGTATCGGAGTGAAGAACTACAACGACGTTCGCGTTGGCGATATGATCGAAGTGTTCGAAATCATCGAGATCCAACGTAGCATCGACTAATCCAGCAAGGATCAGTCCATGTGTAGGCCGGGATCGCCTCGCGCCACCCGGCAATAATTTTAAAAAGGGGCTTTAGCCCCTTTTTTGTCTGGAGAATTTATTATGGCGAAAGAATTTGGTCGCCCACAGCGCGTAGCGCAGGAGATGCAGAAAGAGATCGCTCTCATCCTGCAACGCGAAATTAAAGATCCACGCGTGGGCATGATGACCACCGTGTCTGGCGTTGAAATGTCCCGTGACCTGGCGTATGCCAAAGTGTTCGTGACCTTCCTGAACGACCAGGACGAAGCTGCTGTGAAAAATGGCATTAAAGCGCTGCAGGAAGCATCTGGCTTCATCCGCTCTCTGCTCGGTAAAGCAATGCGCCTGCGTATCGTGCCTGAGCTGACCTTCTTCTACGACAACTCGCTGGTCGAAGGTATGCGTATGTCCAACCTGGTGACCAGCGTGGTGAAACACGACGACGAGCGTCGTGTTAACCCGACGGACGACAGCAAGGAGGACTGATGAGTCGTCCTCGTCGTCGTGGTCGCGACGTGCATGGTGTGCTGTTGCTGGATAAACCCCAGGGCGCATCCAGCAACGACGTGCTGCAAAAAGTTAAGCGTATTTTTAACGCCAACCGCGCAGGCCATACCGGTGCGCTGGATCCGCTGGCAACCGGTATGCTGCCGATCTGCCTGGGGGAAGCGACAAAGTTTTCCCAGTATCTGCTGGATTCCGACAAGCGTTATCGGGTGATCGCAAAACTCGGTCAGCGTACTGATACCTCTGATGCCGATGGTCAGGTAGTTGAAGAGCGCCCGGTCACTTTTAGCGCTGAGCAGCTGGATGCCGCGCTGGAGAGTTTCCGTGGCGACACGCTGCAGGTGCCGTCAATGTATTCGGCACTGAAGTATCAGGGTAAAAAACTCTACGAATATGCGCGCCAGGGCATTGAGGTTCCGCGTGAAGCCCGCCCGATTACCGTGTATGAACTGCTCTTTATTCGCCACGAAGGTGATGAACTGGAGCTGGAAGTCCACTGTTCGAAAGGCACCTATATTCGTACCATCATCGATGACCTGGGCGAGAAGCTGGGCTGCGGTGCGCATGTTATTTACCTGCGTCGTCTGGCCGTCAGTAAATACCCGGTTGAGCGAATGGTGACCCTTGAACACCTTCGCGCGCTGGCTGAACAGGCTGAAGAGCAGGGGATCTCCCCGGCTGATTTGCTTGACCCACTGCTGATGCCGATGGACAGTCCGGCAGCAGACTTCCCGATCGTTAATCTTCCTTTAACATCGTCCGTTTACTTTAAAAACGGAAACCCGGTTCGCACAACGGATGCGCCGCAGGACGGTCTGGTACGCGTGACTGAAGGTGATGACGGTAAGTTTATCGGCATGGGTGAAATGGATGGCGAAGGGCGCGTTGCGCCGCGTCGTCTGGTGGTGGAATATCCGGTCGAAGGCTAAAGGCGATAACGGCTCACCTTGCGATAAGCAGGGGAGACGAGTAGAATATCGCCGCTTAACGATCTGCAAATTGTTTAACAACCTGCGGGTCGTATACTGGGATTGCTGAATTAGAGATCGGCATCCTTACATTCTTTATATTCTGGAGTTTGAAAATGTCTCTAAGCGTTGAAGCTAAAGCTAAAATCGTTTCTGAGTTTGGTCGTGGTACTAACGACAGCGGTTCTACCGAAGTTCAGGTTGCACTGCTGACTGCACAGATTAACCACCTGCAGGGTCACTTTTCAGAGCACAAAAAAGATCACCACAGCCGTCGTGGTCTGCTGCGCATGGTTTCTCAGCGTCGTAAACTGCTCGACTACCTGAAACGTAAAGATGTTGCACGTTACACCGCGCTGATCGAGCGTCTGGGTCTGCGTCGCTAAGTCTTGCGAGTTTCAGAAAAGGGGGCCTGATGGCCCCTTTTTTCAACCAGACGGCAGCAATTCACTGGAAACTATTGTATTGTTGCTATAAATGATCTTCATTGCAGAGATTCGCGCGGCTAATGAGAGGCTTCACCCATGAGGGTGTCGGTTGTCATTAGTCGCGAGGATGCGAAGAAGATCGGGTTAAATCGTCAGCACACCGGTGGTGTGCTGTCAAACATTTGAGAAAGGACAGAATTTTGCTGAATCCGATCGTTCGTAAATTCCAGTATGGTCAGCATACCGTCACGCTGGAAACCGGCATGATGGCACGTCAGGCTACTGCTGCTGTTATGGTAAGCATGGATGACACTGCGGTATTCGTGACCGTAGTTGGCCAGAAAAAAGCAAAACCAGGTCAGGACTTCTTCCCTCTGACCGTGAACTACCAGGAGCGTACCTACGCTGCCGGTAAAATCCCGGGTGGCTTCTTCCGTCGTGAAGGCCGTCCAAGCGAAGGCGAAACCCTGATTGCGCGTCTGATTGACCGCCCGGTTCGCCCGCTGTTCCCGGAAGGCTTCGTCAACGAAGTGCAGGTTATCGCGACCGTTGTTTCCGTTAACCCACAGGTTAACCCGGACATCGTGGCGATGATCGGTGCGTCCGCTGCCCTGTCTCTGTCTGGTATTCCATTCAACGGCCCAATCGGTGCTGCGCGCGTCGGTTACATCAACGACCAGTACGTACTGAACCCAACGCAGGAAGAGCTGAAAGAAAGTAAGCTGGACCTGGTGGTTGCAGGTACTGAAGCGGCGGTTCTGATGGTTGAATCCGAAGCTGAACTGCTGAGCGAAGACCAGATGCTGGGTGCTGTGGTATTTGGCCACGACCAGCAGCAGGTTGTTATCCAGAACATCAACGAACTGGTGAAAGAAGCCGGTAAACCACGTTGGGACTGGCAGCCAGAAGCGGTTAACGACGTGCTGAATGCACGCGTTGCGGCACTGGCAGAATCTCGTCTGAGCGATGCTTACCGCATCACCGACAAACAGGAGCGTTATGCTCAGGTTGACGTGATCAAGTCTGAAACCATCGCGACGCTGGTTGCTGAAGACGAAGCGCTGGACGCTAACGAACTCGGTGAAATCCTGCACGCTATCGAGAAAAACGTTGTTCGTAGCCGCGTACTGGCAGGCGAGCCGCGTATCGATGGTCGCGAAAAAGACATGATCCGTGGTCTGGACGTTCGTACTGGCGTACTGCCACGTACACACGGTTCCGCACTGTTCACCCGTGGCGAAACTCAGGCGCTGGTTACCGCAACGCTGGGTACCGCACGTGACGCACAGATCATCGACGAACTGATGGGCGAGCGCACTGACAGCTTCCTGTTCCACTATAACTTCCCTCCGTATTCCGTAGGTGAAACCGGTATGGTGGGTTCACCGAAGCGTCGTGAAATTGGTCACGGTCGTCTGGCGAAGCGCGGCGTGCTGGCTGTGATGCCAGAAGCTGATAAATTCCCGTACACCGTTCGTGTGGTGTCTGAAATCACCGAATCCAACGGTTCTTCTTCAATGGCTTCCGTGTGTGGCGCATCTCTGGCGCTGATGGATGCAGGCGTGCCAATCAAAGCCGCTGTTGCGGGTATCGCAATGGGTCTGGTGAAAGAAGGCGACAACTTTGTTGTTCTGTCTGACATTCTGGGCGACGAAGACCACCTGGGCGATATGGACTTCAAAGTAGCGGGTTCCCGCGACGGTATCTCTGCGCTGCAGATGGATATCAAAATTGAAGGTATCACCAAAGAGATCATGCAGGTTGCTCTGAACCAGGCTAAAGGTGCGCGTCTGCACATCCTGGGTGTGATGGAACAGGCGATTAACGCGCCACGCGGCGACATTTCTCAGTTCGCTCCGCGTATCCACACCATCAAGATCAATCCAGACAAGATCAAAGATGTTATCGGTAAGGGCGGTTCCGTTATCCGTGCTCTGACCGAAGAGACTGGCACCACCATCGAAATCGAAGATGACGGTACTGTGAAGATCGCAGCAACCGACGGCGAGAAAGCGAAATTTGCTATTCGTCGCATCGAAGAAATTACTGCAGAAATCGAAGTGGGCCGCATCTACAATGGTAAAGTGACCCGTATCGTTGACTTTGGCGCATTCGTTGCCATCGGTGGCGGTAAAGAAGGTCTGGTACACATCTCTCAGATCGCTGACAAGCGCGTTGAGAAAGTGACCGATTACCTGCAGATGGGTCAGGAAGTACCGGTTAAGGTTCTGGAAGTTGACCGTCAGGGCCGTATCCGTCTGAGCATTAAAGAAGCAACCGAGCAGTCTCAGCCAGCTGCTGCGCCAGAAGCACAGGCCGCAGAACAGCAAGGCGAGTAAGGTTGCCATTTGCCCTCCGCATTGCGGAGGGCCTATTATCAGGCAGGACGCCTTGTTAAGCCGCCGGGGGACAGGACGTTCATCCAATTGTTGTCTTCGGGAGTGGGAAATGAAGCCTTTTTTGCGCTGGTGTTTCGTTGCGACAGCTTTAACGCTGGCAGGATGCAGCAACTCTGCCTGGCGTAAGAGCGAAGTCCTCGCAGTGCCATTGCAACCGACTTTGCAGCAGGAAGTGATTCTGGCACGCATGGAACAAATTCTTGCCAGTCGGGCTTTAACCGATGACGAACGCGCACAGCTTTTATATGAGCGCGGAGTGTTGTATGATAGTCTCGGTCTGAGGGCATTAGCGCGGAATGATTTCTCACAAGCGCTGGCTATCCGACCTGATATGCCTGAAGTATTCAACTACTTAGGCATTTATTTAACGCAGGCAGGCAATTTTGATGCTGCCTATGAAGCGTTTGATTCTGTACTTGAGCTTGATCCAACTTACAACTACGCGCACTTGAATCGCGGTATCGCATTGTATTACGGCGGTCGTGATAAGTTAGCGCAAGATGATCTGCTGGCGTTTTATCATGACGATCCTAATGATCCTTTCCGTAGCCTGTGGCTTTACATCGCTGAGCGAAAGCTTGATGAGAAGCAGGCCAAAGAAGCACTGAAACAGCGCTTCGATAAATCGGACAAGGAACAATGGGGATGGAACATTGTCGAGTTCTACCTGGGCAACATTAGCGAAGCAACGCTGATGGAACGCCTCAAGGCGGACGCAACGGATAACACCTCGCTCGCTGAGCATCTCAGTGAAACCAACTTCTATTTAGGTAAGTACTACCTAAGTCTGGGGGATAAGGACAGCGCTACGGCACTGTTCAAATTAGCGGTTGCTAACAACGTACACAACTTCGTTGAGCACCGTTATGCATTGTTGGAATTATCGCTCTTGGGCCAGGAGCACGACGACCTGGCAGAATCGGACCAGCAATAGCTGACGACATAAACATCAGCCCGTAATCTTTTGATTGCCATCACCTTAACTGGTGAGGGCGTTGTTGTTCGTCAATACATCTAATTTGAGCCGGTTCACACTTTTCAATGAAAATTGCAGATCATTTTCACGATGAGCTAAGTAGACTGGCCGCCATTGACATTGAGGCACTCGTACTACATGGCTGAATTCGAAACCACTTTTGCAGATCTGGGCCTGAAGGCTCCTATCCTTGAAGCCCTTAACGATCTGGGTTACGAAAAACCATCTCCGATCCAGGCAGAATGTATCCCACATCTGCTCTCTGGTCGTGACGTGCTGGGCATGGCCCAGACTGGTAGCGGTAAAACTGCGGCGTTCTCGCTGCCGCTGCTGAACAACATCGATCCCGATCTGCGTGCTCCGCAGATCCTCGTCCTGGCTCCAACCCGTGAACTGGCTGTTCAGGTTGCAGAAGCAATGACGGAATTCTCTAAACATATGCGCGGCGTAAACGTGGTAGCCCTGTACGGCGGCCAGCGTTATGACGTGCAGTTACGTGCCCTGCGCCAGGGTCCACAGATTGTTGTCGGTACGCCGGGCCGTCTGCTGGATCACCTGAAGCGCGGTACTCTGGATCTCTCTAAACTGAGCGGCCTGGTACTGGATGAAGCAGATGAAATGCTGCGTATGGGCTTCATCGAAGACGTAGAAACCATCATGGCGCAGATCCCGGAAGGTCATCAGACCGCTCTGTTCTCTGCAACCATGCCAGAAGCAATTCGTCGCATTACCCGCCGCTTCATGAAAGAGCCGCAGGAAGTGCGTATTCAGTCCAGCGTTACCACTCGCCCGGACATCAGCCAGAGCTACTGGTCTGTGTACGGCATGCGCAAGAACGAAGCGCTGGTACGTTTCCTGGAAGCAGAAGATTTTGATGCGGCGATCATCTTCGTTCGTACCAAAAACGCGACCCTGGAAGTGGCTGAAGCCCTGGAGCGTAGCGGCTACAACAGCGCAGCGCTGAACGGCGACATGAACCAGGCCCTGCGTGAGCAGACTCTGGAGCGTCTGAAAGACGGTCGTCTGGATATCCTGATTGCAACCGACGTGGCAGCACGTGGGCTGGACGTTGAACGTATCAGCCTGGTTGTGAACTACGACATCCCAATGGATTCCGAGTCTTACGTTCACCGTATCGGCCGTACAGGTCGTGCAGGTCGTGCTGGCCGTGCGCTGCTGTTCGTTGAGAACCGCGAGCGTCGTCTGCTGCGTAACATCGAACGTACTATGAAGCTGACCATTCCAGAAGCTGACCTGCCAAACGCAGATCTGCTGGGCAAACGCCGCCTGGAAAAATTCGCCGCCAAAGTCCAGCAGCAGCTGGAAAGCAGCGATCTGGATCAGTACCGTGCGCTGCTGTCGCAGATCCAGCCTGTTGCTGAAGGCGAAGAACTGGACATGGAAACCCTGGCTGCAGCACTGCTGAAAATGGCTCAGGGCGAACGTAGCCTGATCGTGCCACCAGATGCACCGATGCGTCCTAAGCGTGAATTCCGTGACCGTGACGATCGTTTCGAACGTCGTGGCGACCGTAATGACCGTGGCCCACGTGGTGACCGTCCAGAGCGTGGCGGTGAAGACCGTCCACGTCGTGAGCGTCGTGACGCTGGCGAAATGGAACTGTACCGCATTGAAGTTGGCCGTGATGATGGTGTTGAAGTTCGTCACATCGTTGGCGCGATCGCTAACGAAGGCGACATCAGCAGCCGTTACATTGGTAACATCAAGCTGTTCGGTTCTCACTCCACCATCGAGCTGCCAAAAGGTATGCCGGGCGAAGTACTGCAGCACTTTACTCGCACCCGTATCCTGAACAAGCCGATGAACATGCAGCTGCTGGGCGATGCACAGCCACGTCCTGACCGTGGTGGCGAACGTCGTGGCGGTGGTCGTGGTTTCGGTGGCGAACGTCGTGAAGGCGGTCGCAGCGAAGGTCGCGGTGGTGAAGGTCGTCGTTTCTCCGGCGAACGTCGCGAAAGCCGTGGCCCACGTCGTGACGAAGGCTCAAGCCGTCGCCGTGACGCGTAAGCCTTACGCAACTGACGTAAAGTAAAATATACAGCCCCGATAAACACTATCGGGGCTTTTTTTATTCCTTTTGTACTCCTGTACTGGTACAGTGCTGCACATTAAAATGCATCACCGCATTATTGACTGGAGAAATGGCTGTATGGCGACACTAACCACCACCCAAACGTCACCTTCGCTGCTTGGCGGTGTGGTGATCATCGGCGGAACCATCATTGGTGCCGGGATGTTTTCCCTGCCAGTGGTTATGTCCGGTGCGTGGTTCTTCTGGTCGCTGGCGGCGCTGGTCTTTACCTGGTTCTGCATGCTCCATTCCGGGTTGATGATCCTCGAAGCTAACCTGAACTACTGCATTGGTTCGAGCTTCGACACCATCACCAAAGACCTACTGGGCAAAGGCTGGAACCTGGTGAACGGCCTCTCCATTGCATTTGTGCTCTATATCCTCACCTACGCATACATTTCTGCGAGTGGTTCGATTCTGCACCATACCTTTGCGGAGATGTCGCTGAACGTCCCGGCCCGTCTGGCGGGGCTATGCTTCGCGCTGGGCGTGGCGTTTATTGTCTGGCTGAGTACCAAAGCGGTCAGTCGCATGACGGCAATCGTGCTGGGTGCGAAGGTCATTACCTTCTTCCTGACATTCGGCAGCCTGCTGGGGCACGTTACCCCGGCGACGCTGTTTAACGTGGCAGAAGCGAATACCACTTATACGCCGTACCTGTTGATGACCTTGCCGTTCTGTCTGGCGTCGTTTGGCTATCACGGTAACGTGCCGAGTCTGATGAAGTACTATGGCAAAGATCCGCGCACCATTGTGAAGTGTCTGGTCTACGGTACGCTGCTGGCGCTGGGACTGTATGTAATTTGGCTGCTGGGGACGATGGGCAACATTCCGCGCCCTGAATTTATCGGTATTGCACAGAAGGGCGGTAACATTGATGTGCTGGTTCAGGCACTGAGCGGGGTACTGAACAGCCGCAGCCTGGATCTGCTGTTGGTGGTGTTCTCCAACTTTGCCGTGGCGAGTTCCTTCCTCGGCGTAACCCTGGGTCTGTTTGATTATCTGGCGGATCTGTTTGGCTTTGATGATTCGGCAATGGGGCGTTTCAAAACCGCGCTGTTGACCTTCCTGCCGCCGGTTGTCGGTGGTCTGCTGTGGCCGAACGGTTTCCTGTACGCCATTGGCTATGCCGGGTTGGCTGCGACTATCTGGGCGGCAATTGTCCCGGCACTGCTGGCGCGTAAATCACGTAAACGCTTCGGTAGCCCGAAATTCCGCGTCTGGGGCGGCAAACCGATGATTGCGCTGATTCTGGTGTTCGGTGTTGGCAACGCGCTGGTTCACGTCCTGTCGAGTTTTAACCTGCTGCCTGTCTACCCGTAAAATCTCTTGTTGCCCTCTCCCACAAGGAGAGGGCAACAAACCGCACCACGCTACATTTCCTCTTTCACCTGCATTGCCAGCTCAAACGAGTGCAAACGCGCCTGGTGATCGAAAATCTGTCCGTTAACCATAATTTCATCTGCCTGCATCTCACGCAGCACCGCTTCCAGCCCGTGACGGATTTTTGTTTTATCCCCCACCAGAGACATACTCAGCGCCTGTTGCACACCATACTGTTCGGAAGCCGACCACAGCTGATGCATATTCTCCACCGGTGGCGGTAGCTGTCCCGTCTCGCCGCGCCGCAATTTCACAAACGCCTGCTGCATGGAGGTAAACAGGAATTCTGCGTCGCGGTTACTGTCGGCGGCAATGATATTGATACACACCATCGCGTACGGTTTTTCCAGACGTTCGGACGGTTTAAAGTTGGTGCGATAGATATGCAGCGCCTGGTGCAGCATATCCGGCGCGAAGTGCGAGGCAAACGCAAACGGTAGCCCCAGCTGTGCGGCGAGCTGTGCGCCATAAAGGCTTGAGCCTAACAGCCAAACCGGGATCTTCTCGCCGTAGCCTGGCACCGGGCGTACATGCGGATTCGGATCTCGCGCATCGAACCAGTCCACCAGTTCAGCAACATCACGCGGGAAATTGTCGATGTCGCCGCTCATATGGCGACGCAGGGCGCGCATGGTCGGCTGGTCACTGCCTGGCGCACGCCCCAGCCCTAAATCAATCCGGCCTGGATAAAGGGTATTCAGGGTACCAAACTGCTCGGCTATCACCAGTGGAGCGTGGTTCGGCAGCATCACACCGCCCGACCCCAGGTGGAGTGTGGTGGTATTGGCTGCCAGGTAACCAATCAGCACTGAGGTTGCGGCGCTGGCGATCCCCACCATATTGTGGTGCTCGGCCAGCCAGTAGCGGTGATAACCTCGTTTCTCGGCCAGACGGGCAAGATCCAGAGAGTGTGAAAAAGCAACTCCAGCCGAGGAACCTTGAGGGATCGGAGCCAGATCCAGCACCGAAAACGGAAGGGTTTTATCAGTCATAACAGCTCACTTTGTCGACGGTGAATCTTTTAATAGTGCATTAAAAATTACTAACCGTTGTTAACAAAGTGAGCTTTTACACTTCATCCTTCACGCTGTCTCTGTGTTGGCTGCGTCTGTTCACCCCAGTCACTTACTTGAGTAAGCTCCTGGGGATCCTCAGACTTGCCGCCTTGATGCAACTTGAATGATGTTGTGTAAATTTACGCCTGCAGCTCCAGCCCGGCGAGGCGTTTCCAGTAGCCATTACAGTCGCTGTTGGCCGTCAGCGCCAGGGGAGAGGCACCGTTTTCATTGGCGCGGAATGCGTCCAGCATCGCGAAGACTTCCGTATCCAGCGGTGACAGGCGTACCACGTCCACCAGCCCTTTCATCGATGCCAGCTCGTTGCCGAGGTTATAGACATAGCCACTCATGGTCTGAATACCGTTGAGGACAAATACCTGCTGATTTTCCTGCGACAGCATACTGCGTCCGTTTGGATATTTTATGCAGCAGGTTTCGCATTCGTCTTTCGGACGGTCTTCCGAACGGGCGGTAAAACAACGTGCGGAGTAGGCCAGCGGCAGATGCCCGTAGCTCAGCACTTCCACTTCAAACTGATTGCGGATCCCCAGCTCTTCGCACTGAGTCAGCAGGTTTGCCAGCCAGTCGCGGGAGAGTTCTACCGGCATACACCAGCGGGTCATACCCTGTTTCAGCAACAGGCGCAGTGTCACCGCGTTATAGCAGTTCAGCGCATGTCCGGCGACAAACGGCAGTTTGCGTTCGGCGCACATATTCACCACGCCTAAATCGCTGGCCTCCAGAAGGAACTCACCGTTTTCGACATAGCGCTTCAGCTCACCCAGTTCAGATGAGGCCTGAACCAGTGCCAGCGTCGACAACACAACCTGTTTGCCACTTCCCGCCAGGCTTTTGGCCATATCCAGCCAGTCACCCACTTTTGTTGCCCGGCGCTTGCTGCATACCGCTTCGCCGAGGTAAATCACATCTGCGCTGCTGGTCGCGGCCTGTTGATAAAAATCTTCCAGCGTCTCTTTTGGCCAGTAGTAGAGCACCGGCCCTAATGAATATTTCATGGTTATCTCACTGCCATTTACGGTGATACGCGCCAAGCGTGGTTTGTGTACCTTCAGACATCGCGCCGAGCGTCTCCATCCAGGCAGGTTGCGGGGCATAGTTCTGCGGATCGGCCATGCAACGGTCGATGGCCTGACGCCAGACTTTTGCCACCTGGCTCACGTAGGCCGGGCTGCGCTGGCGGCCTTCAATTTTCACAGAGGCAATATTGGCAGCCAGCAGTTCCGGCAGCAGCTCCAGCGTGTTGAGGCTGGTGGGCTCTTCCAGGGCGTGATAACGCTCGCCGTCGACCAGGTAGCGGCCTTTGCACAGCGTCGGGTAGCCAGCGTTTTCACCGTCCTGATAGCGGTCAATCAGCACTTCATTCAGGCGAGACTCCAGCCCCTGCGGCGTTTGCTGCCAGCGAACAAAGCGGGCAGGTGAGCAGGCTCCGACGGTATTCGGTGATTCACCGGTTAAATAGGAGGAAAGATAGCAACGCCCTTCGGCCATGATGCACAGACTGCCAAAGGCAAAAACTTCCAGCGGCACTGGCGTGACGCGTGCGAGTTGCTTAACCTGATGAATAGAGAGCACGCGCGGCAGCACGACGCGGGCAACGTCAAAATGACGATGGTAAAAACGCACGGCCTCTTCGTTGGTGGCGGATGCCTGAACGGAGACGTGGCGCTCAATATGTGGGTAGCGTTCTGCCGCATACTCAAGCATGGCGAGGTCGGCCAGAATCAACGCATCTGCACCCAATTGCGCCGCCATGTCCACCGCGCGCTGCCAGCGTGCGTAGCCATCAGGATGGGCAAACGTGTTGATGGCGATATGCAGCTTACGGCGGTGCTGGTGTACGAAGTTAACGGCTTCCTGAAGCTTTTTCTCCGTAAAGTTGAGGCCAGCAAAATGGCGGGCGTTAGTATCGTCTTTCAGCCCGATATAGACCGCATCGGCCCCATTTTCGATGGCCGCCTTAAGCGCCGGAAGGTTTCCGGCAGGGCAGAGCAGCTCCATAATTTATCCTGATGTAAGTCGATCACTGCGATCGCAAAATTGTTAACGAGCTGGGATTTTAATTAACCCATACGCGACAATTTTTGATTTAAGGCAGCTAATGGCGTATTGATGACACCAATAATGAGGTACACCGGACGACAGTTTGTTGATTTACGCCGCTATGTTGTCCTCCGGATATGGCAAAATAACCGGATTATTGCTATCAGGGAGTAAAGCTCGTGCTGGATAAACTGCGTTCACGTCTCGTACAATTTGGGCCATCAATGCTGAGCGTGCCGGTAAAACTGGCACCGTTCGCGCTTAAACGCCAGGTGCTGGAGCAGGTGCTGAGCTGGCAGTTTCGCCAGGCGCTGCAGGACGGCGAGCTGGAGTTTCTGGAAGGCCGCTGGCTAAGTATTGAAGTCCGTGATATCGGGCTGCGCTGGTTTACTTCGGTTGAGAATAACCAGCTGATCGTACGAGAGTCCGCCGAAGCGGATGTGAGCTTTAGCGCCAATGCCAGCGATCTGTTGATGATCGCCGCGCGTAAGCAGGATCCGGATACGCTCTTCTTCCAGCGCCGTCTGGTGATTGAAGGTGATACGGAACTCGGTCTGTACGTCAAAAATTTAATGGATGCCATTGAGCTGGAGCAGATGCCGAAAGCACTGCACGTGATGTTGATGCAAATGGCAGATTTCGTTGAGGCCGGGCTGAAAACCCCGCCGGAAAGTAAACACACTTCAGTAGGTGAGCCATGCTGATTCGAGTTGAAATTGGGATTGATGCACCGGGTATCGATGCGTTGTTACGCCGTTCTTTTGCGAGCGATGCAGAAGCCCAACTGGTCCACGATCTCCGCGAAGACGGCCTGATTACGCTGGGGCTGGTTGCCACCGATGACGAAGGGCAGGTGGTTGGCTATGTCGCCTTCAGCCCGGTGACAGTTCAGGGTGAAGAGCTACAGTGGGTAGGAATGGCACCGCTGGCGGTAGATGAGAACTACCGTGGTCAGGGGCTGGCGCGTCAGCTGGTTTATGAAGGGCTGGACTCGCTGAATGAGTTTGGCTACGCCGCCGTGGTGACGCTGGGCGAACCGGCACTCTATAGCCGTTTAGGTTTCGAGCAGGCGGCGCATTACGATCTGCGTTGCCGCTGGCCGGGCACTGAATCCGCCTTCCAGGTACACCGTCTGGCAGATGATGCGCTAAACGGCGTGAATGGCCTGGTAGAGTACCACGACCACTTCAATCGGTTTTAACCAGGCTCTCGCGTAGCGCCTCAAAGGAGCCGTCTCCGGTGACGAGGCGCTCTTTCTGGCGCTTCGTCAGCTGCTTAATGCGGTATTCCATTCTGAGCGCCAGCGATCTGTCTCCCACGGGCGCTGAAAAGGCGAGCTGTAATTCCCCTTTCCCCCGCAGTGCTTTTGCCCCTTTCCCCGTTTGATGTTGCAGGAAACGCCGCGCCACATCGGTGGTTATTCCGGTGTAGAGGGCATTATCAGCGGTTCGGACAAGATAGAGAAACCAGCACACGGTATACAGATTCAGTATGTTAAGGTGAGCGCACCATAGCATGAGAGAGAACGAAAATGGAAACACTGGCCGCCATTAACCGCTGGCTGGCGAAGCAGCATGTTGTTACCTGGTGTGTGTATGACGCAGGTGAAATGTGGTGTGCAAACGCGTTCTACTACTACGATCCCGTACGCGTGGCCTTTTATGTCCTGAGCGAAGATAAAACGCGTCATGCACAAATGACGGGGCCACAGGCGAAGGTGGCGGGTACGGTCAACGGCCAGCCGAAAACGGTCGCGCAGATCCGCGGGGTGCAGTTCAAAGGGGAGATCCGCCGTCTGGACGGGGAAGAAAGCGAGGTACAGCGTAAACACTACACTCGCCGTTTCCCGGTTGCGCTTGCGTTTAAAGCGCCGGTGTGGGAAATCCGCCTTGATGAGCTAAAATTCACAGATAACACACTGGGATTTGGTAAAAAAATCCACTGGCTACGTCAGGAGTAGCGTATGAGTCAGGTGCTAATTACAGGCGCAACCGGGCTGGTAGGCGGGTATTTGCTACGACTGCTGATTCAGGAGCGCAAGGTGAATTACATCGCCGCGCCGACGCGCCGCCCGCTTGCTGATACCTCCGGTGTGTTTAATCCTCATGATCCTAATCTGACCGATGCGCTGGCGCAGGTGCGTGATCCCATTGATATTGCGTTTTGCTGCCTGGGCACAACCCGGCGTGACGCGGGCAGTAAAGCAGCGTTTGTGCATGCCGATTATGCGCTGGTTATTGATACTGCGCTCAGAGCCAAAAAGCTGGGTGCCAGACATCTGGTGGTGGTCAGTTCGATGGGGGCAAATGCAAACTCTCCCTTTTTCTATAACAAGGTAAAAGGAAAGATGGAGAAGGCGCTGATCGCGCAGAAGTGGGAATACCTGACGATCGTCCGCCCCTCTATGCTGCTTGGGCACCGCGAAAAACGGCGTTTTAATGAATCTGTCTTCGCTCCGTTGTTTACGTTGCTGCCCGGTAACTGGAAATCTATTGAAGCGCGGGATGTGGCGCGCGCGATGCTGAAAGAAGCGCTGGCTCCGTCTCAGGAGGGGGTGAATATCATCCCTTCGGCAAAACTGCGTGAAATCGCTCAGGGCGAGGCGTAAACTCCCCCGGCTAATTCTAACACTCTCCGGGGAATGCTATGACTGGTCAGTCTTCATCTCAGGCGGCAACACCTGTTCAATGGTGGAAACCCGCACTCTTCTTTCTCGTGGTTATTGTCGGCCTCTGGTATGTGAAATGGCAGCCGTATTACGGTAAAGCTTTCACCGCCGCCGATACCCACAGCATAGGTAAATCCATTCTCACTCAGGCCGATTCCAGCCCGCTGCAGGCGGCGTGGGATTATGCGATGGTCTATTTCCTTGCGGTCTGGAAAGCTGCCGTATTAGGCGTGATCCTGGGGTCGCTGATTCAGGTTCTTATTCCGCGTCACTGGCTGGTGAAAACCCTGGGTCAACCACGTTTTCAGGGCACCCTGCTGGGGACGATTTTTGCCCTTCCGGGGATGATGTGTTCTTGCTGTGCTGCACCTGTCGCCGCCGGAATGCGTCGCCAGCGCGTATCAATGGGCGGTGCGCTCGCGTTCTGGATGGGCAACCCGCTGTTAAACCCGGCAACGCTGGTATTTATGGGCTTTGTGCTTGGCTGGCATTTTGCCGTTATCCGTCTGGTGGCTGGGCTTCTGACGGTGCTGGTGGTGGCGACGCTGGTACAAAACCTGGTGAAAGACAACGAACCTGAGCCAGCCCCTGTCGAGCTGGAGATGGGGGAGCCGCAGGGTGGTTTCTTTGCGCGCTGGGGGAGTGCGCTGTGGCAGCTTTTCTGGAGCACAATCCCGGTTTATATCTTGGCGGTGCTGGTTCTGGGGGCCGCGCGTGTCTGGCTCTTCCCGTATGCGGACGGGGCAATCGACAATACGCTGCTGTGGGTAGTGGCGATGGCGGTTGCAGGTTGCCTGTTTGTGATCCCAACCGCGGCGGAAATCCCCATTGTGCAAACCATGATGCTGGCCGGTATGGGAACCGCCCCGGCGCTGGCGCTACTCATCACACTGCCGGCGATCAGCCTGCCGTCACTTATCATGCTGAGAAAGTCATTCCCGGCGAAAGCGCTGTGGCTGACTGCGGGGCTGGTGGCGTTAAGCGGGGTGATTGTGGGGTGTATTGCGCTGATATAAAAAAGCCCGGTAGCGTTGATGACGCCTACCGGGCCTGCAGTTTTGCGTTCTGCTTACTTGATATAGGTAAACGCGGTGGTGACGTGTTTCACGCCGCTCACCCGGCTGGCGATATCGGCAGCCGCTTTCCCTTCACGATCGGTGACCAGACCCAGCAGGAACACTTCGCCATTTTCGGTCGTCACTTTCACGTTTGAGGATTTCACCTGGTCTGTACCCAACAGCTGGGAACGTACCTTGGTGGTGATCCAGGTATCGGAAGAGGCCGTTCCCAGGCCAATTGGCTGGCCCTGACGCACTTCATTAAACACTTCCGTGGTACCTTCTACACCCATCGCAATCTGTTTAGCACGTGAGGCGAGCTCCATATTCGGTGCCTGGCCTGCCAGCAGCACCTTGCCCTGATAAGCCGTCACGTTGATGCGCGCTTCTTTCTTAATTTGTTCATCTTTAGACAGCGCACTGTTGACGCGCAGCTCCAGCGTACCGTCATCTACCTGCGTACCCACAGAACGCGGGTCGGTTGCTGCCTTTGTACCTACAGCTGCGGTACCGACAACGGCCGCAGCAATACATCCCTGAAGTAACAGTGCAGACATAAGGACTGCGAGGGTCGATAAAGCCTTCATTAGTACTCCTTAATCATCCTGGTGAGGAAAAAGCGTGTTATCGATCAGGTCGCATAAGCAGTTTACCGTCAGCATATGCATTTCCTGAATACGCGCACTACGGTGAGAAGGGATGCGAATTTCCACATCCTGCGGCCCAAGCAGCCCCGCCAGTTCACCACCGTCATAGCCGGTTAATGCAACGATGGTCATGTCGCGAGTGACGGCGGCTTCAACGGCTTTGACGATATCCCGGCTGTTACCGCGCGTGGAGATCGCCAGTAGCACATCTCCGGCATGACCCAGGGCACGTACCTGCTTCGCATAAATCTCGTCATGCAGACGATCGTTAGCAATCGCTGTTAAGACCACATTATCGGTATTTAGTGCAATGGCCGGTAAACTGGGGCGTTCTGTTTCAAAACGGTTGATCATGCTGGCAGCAAAATGCTGTGCGTTGGCGGCCGAGGTGCCATTGCCACAACAGAGGATTTTGTTGCCGTTCAACAGAGACTGTACCAGCGTCATTGCTGCGCGGGAGATCGCGTCCGGGAGGGCTTCCGCCGCAGCAATCTGAGTCTGAATGCTTTCTGTGAAGCACACTTTAATTCTTTCGAGCACGTTATCCCTTTAAATCTTATTTATGCGCCTTCGCCAAACGCGTTTTTAAGCCATTCGATCTCACTTCCGGTGAAGGCTATCACATCGAAACGGCAATCCACAGTATCAAAACTCCCATTATGGCGGGCAAGCCACAAGTGGGCAGTCTGTAATAATTTATGTTGTTTGGCGAGCGTCACGCTGGCGGCAGCACCGCCAAAACGGGAAGACTGTCGGTAGCGTACTTCAACAAACACGATAATTTGACCGTCTTTCATGATCAGGTCGATTTCGCCGCCACGTCCGCGAACGTTAGCGGCGATAAAGCGCAGTCCTTTGCCTTCAAGCCAGCGACGCGCTTTTAACTCCCACGCGTCACCGGTCTCTTTGCGGCTTAACTGGCCGGGACGATTTGCCCCTGCTGGTATTTGAGCCATGATAACTTCCTGTTAATCACGCAGTCCTGAGTTGCTGTCAGATCGCCCGTGTTGCCGTTCAGCTCAAAGCCTGGCACCTGGCGCATCTGGGTAAAGTGGTTCGCCAGCGCCCACGCATCGACACCCATCGCATACAGCCGCGCCAGAGAGTAATCGTTATGCACGGTACTCAGCGCTTGCTGCATCAGTGCAGGATTGCTGCCTGCCAGCATAGGGATTTCGCTGTATTGCAGACCTTCCATTTCCAGACGGAAATCCGGGCCGGCAGTACCTTGTGCGCTGCGGGAGCTGGCGTAAAGCGTTGCGCCGCTCTGGCTACCGTTACGCATAGCAATCATCGGCTTGATGAAGGCAATTTCTTCCGGTGTGGCCACAATATAGGCCGCGTCCACTTTGCCGCCACCGCTGATTTGCGCGTCGGTTGGTGGGGCAGGAATGGTCAGGCCGCCGATAGTTACGCCTTGCTGTTGTGGCAGGCTGGCAGAGACCGGGCTGCCATTAAGGGCGATACCTGTGCCGCCGTTTACGCCCGCTCTCAGTTCAGAGGTCGAGCCAAATTTTTGCTGCAGCACAATACCGCCGCCCAGTTTCTGCCACTCTCCGGCAAACGCAGTGGCGACACGATCGCCCAGCGAACTACGTGGGATCAGCAACAGTGGAGCCTGTTTACCCTGCTCGTGAATATGACGTGCCGCATCGCGGGCTTCATCTTCCGGTGAAAGGGCGAAGTAGCAGATATTGGCACGGTTTTGAACCTGCTCTGGCTGGTTGAGCGCCAGCACGTTCAGCGTGGTATTGCTCTTCATCAGCGATTCCACGTTATTTTTCAGCAGTGGGCCAACAACGATGCTTGCACCGTCCTGCTGAACCTGCGCCAGAACCTGATCGAGCGGCTGAGAGCTGGTGTCGTAGATTTTCAGCTCAGTGCCCGGGTTGGCGCTGGTGGTTGCCACACTCTGGGGCTGTGCTGCCTGCTGCGGTGCAGATGCAGATGCAGATGCAGATGCAGGTTGAGTAGTCTGTGGTTGCGGTGCTACTGCGGTGCTGGTCGCTGGAGCAGCCGGTGTTGCCACCGGAGCTTGAGCCGCCGGGGCTGGTGTGACAGCAGGTGCAGCTGCAGGCGTGGCAGGCGCGGTGACCGGGTTCTGCATGGTGCCCTGAGCTGGCGTTTGTGCTGTCGTCAGGTCACTGGTCTCTGCGGTGGAAGGGCTGACCACCTCGTTCACGTTCGCGGCCTGGGCCGCCTGAGCAGGAACGGCACTGCCTGTTACCGCAGGAGTACCGTTTTTCGCCGCTTCAAAGCCTTGCTGAATGGTACGGCCAAACACCGCCGCCTGGCCATTCAACGGCAGGAGCAGGGCGATTTTGCTGGTGGATGCAGGTTTAAAGTTCTGCACGTTTACCAGCTGCGTTGGCAGCATTTTCGCACCTGGGTTTTGTGGGTAGCGGGTTTGCCAGTCGGTAATACCCGCTTTCAGCATCTTCGGATCGTTGCGGTTGTTGAACCACATTTGCTGTAAGTCCAGCCAGCCCTGCAACACGTTTTCGTCTGCATTGATGACCAGCGCCTGGGCCTGTTCCTGAGTCATGGAGGCGAGCGTCTGCCAGGTAGCATCAATATTTTTCTGCTTGTCCGTCCCACCGAGGAGGGGCTCCTGAGCGACCAGAGCACGCAGCAGCGTCAGGGAAGGATGGCCCTGCTCAGCGGCGATACCGGCCTGCCAGAAACGAGCCTGCTGGTTTTTATCAAGCGTGCTCACGTCGATATTACCGAGGATCTTTTTCGCAGCCGCGAAATCTTTCAATGCCACTTTCAGTTCGGCAGACTGCAGCTCCTGCTCACGACGCTGAGTGTCGTTAAGATCTTTCGGCAACTGGTTGAACAGTTCGGTAGCCTGCTGGGTTTTCCCCTCTTTCAGGAGTGCACGAATGGCGAGTAATTGCCAGTTGGTCTTGGTATCATTTGAACTCTGCGACATTTGTTGCAGATAAAAGCCAGAATCAGCCTGGGCTGAACCCTGCATATGGGCAGTGGTTTGATCGGGTGCCTGGGTGCCACAGCCTGCGAAGATCAGGGCTGCCAGCAGAAGCGGCACGCTGCGCGTGGCTTTTTTTCGAAGAAACGTTAACGGTACCATACTGTATCCAGTGATTTTTTACGCAATGCTCAATATTAAATCGGTAATACGGACTAAACAATGAAACAACACGAAACGGCAGATAATTCTCAAGGCCAGCTTTATATTGTACCTACTCCTATCGGGAATTTGTCTGATATTACCCAACGTGCGCTCACTGTGTTGCAAGCTGTTGATTTGATTGCAGCTGAAGATACCCGTCATACCGGTTTACTGCTGCAACACTTCGCGATCAACGCCCGTTTGTTTGCCCTGCACGATCACAATGAGCAACAAAAAGCGGAAACGCTGGTGGCGAAGCTGAAAGAAGGGCAGAACATTGCGCTGGTATCCGACGCGGGGACGCCGTTGATTAACGACCCTGGCTACCATCTGGTGCGTACCTGCCGCGAAGCGGGGATCCGAGTGGTGCCTCTGCCGGGGCCGTGTGCTGCCATTGCGGCATTAAGCGCGGCGGGTCTGCCGTCCGATCGCTTCTGCTATGAAGGCTTCCTGCCTGCCAAATCTAAAGGCCGTCGTGATGTATTAAAAGATCTGGAAGCGGAACCGCGTACGCTGATTTTCTACGAATCCACTCACCGCCTGCTGGAAAGCCTGGAAGATATGGTTACCGTCTGGGGTGAGGCCCGCTATGTGGTGCTGGCTCGTGAGCTGACGAAAACCTGGGAAACCATCCACGGCGCGCCAGTGGGTGAACTGCTGGCATGGGTGAAGGAAGATGAAAACCGCCGCAAAGGCGAAATGGTGCTGATTGTTGAGGGGCATAAAGCGGAAGAAGATGCGCTCCCTGCTGATGCGCTACGTACCCTGACGTTGCTGCAGGCGGAACTGCCGCTGAAGAAAGCTGCGGCGCTGGCGGCGGAGATCCACGGCGTGAAGAAGAATGCGCTGTATAAGTATGCGCTGGAGCAGCAGGGGGAGTAAAACCTGGCGCGTTTGTTTTACCGGGTGGTGGTTGCGCCTTATCCGGCAAATCAAAAACAGTCGGAAAAGAAAAGGCAGGCAGATCATGCTGACCTGCCTGATACTCTCTGCATCTTACATCGTGCAATAAAGACAAGACGTTTTCGGGTGTAGCCAAAGGAAGGACGCCGGTACTTTCGTTGACACTTTCCCTTCTTTCATTGCCGAAAACGCTTGTTGTTTACCTTCTCCGGCCACTAGCAACAAAACGTCCTTTGCTGCCAGCATATCCTGCAAGCCTAGCGTGATGCCTTGTTCTACCGATGTGCCTGCCGCTCTGAGCATATCATGCATCCGCGTACGTTCGTCGAGAGAGGTAATATGGCAACCTGGCTCCAGCCAGTCATCCGGTTCGTTTAGCCCCAGATGCCCGTTTTTGCCAATGCCTAACACGCAGAGATCCAGACCACCGCGCGCCGCGATGTCTCTGGTTACACGGTTACACTCATGTTGATCCGCTTTGTCAGAGGCAAATGCAATGTAGCGCTCAGGAGCAACGCCGAGTGGCTTAAGTAGATGTTGCTGCAGGAAGACCTCGCAGGTTGCAGGATTATCAGGTGCCAGTCCTACCCACTCATCCAGCTTCACAAAGGTCACTCCGCTGATATCGATCCCGTATGCTTTTACTTTGTCGACGAAACGTTGGTAGGTCAGCAGAGGGGTTGCTCCCGTTGCCACGCAAATCACCGCATCGGGCTTGCACTGAACCAGGGTCAGCAAATGCTCGCTGGCCGCTTCGCTCAGGCTTTCGTAGTCAGGATAGTCCTGAAAAGCGATCGCACTCATTTAAAGAACTCCGAAGGCAGAGCCGACAATGGCCAGCATAAAGGTAATTGCAATCAACAGCACAGGATGCGCTTTCTTCACGCGCAGCAGGTAATACATCAGCAGTGTGTACCCCATTGGCAAAATATTGGGGAACACTTTGTCGAAGAAATCCTGCTGGAGTGCAACATTATGGGTACTGTCGATGGCGAACGTCGTCACTACATTGATATGGACGTACGAGGCGATTAGCCCACCAATCACCGTAATCCCCAGTATGGTTGCCGAGCGGGCAATCATCTGCGAATTTTCCCGCACCTTATCGATCGCCTTGATCCCTACGGAATACCCTACGTGTGTCCAGCCGACGCGCAGGAAGAAAATCGCGAGATAAACAGCGAAGAAGAGGATCGGTCCCAGTAAATTTCCCTGGCTGGCGAAGGACGAGCAGATCCCGGCCATAATCGGCAGCAGCGTAAACCAAAAAATTGCATCCCCAATCCCGGCAATGGGCCCGAAGAGAGCCACTTTCAGCCCTTTGATCGTGCTGCGGTTTTCGCCTTTCTCTTCCATTGATATCAGCAAGCCCATCAAGAAGCCGACCAGGTTTGGGTGCGTGTTGATAAATTCCAGATGATCTTTCATCGCGGCACTCAGGCCGTCTTTATCGTCTTTATAGATCTTCTTAAGCACTGGCAGCATGGCCCAGGTAAACCCGCCTGCCTGCATACGTTCGTAGTTAAAGCTGGCCTGGAGCAAAGAGGAGCGGAATCCCAGGCGAGTGATGTCTTTTTTACTGATTTCAGATCCCATTGCTGTAGTCCTCTTCATCGTTTTTTACGCTCGAAGCGGGAGGCTGGGCGGCGCTTCTGGCTTTGGCGTTAAAGAATTCATACACCGCGAACCCGGCACCCAATACGGCGACAGGCAGCAAGTTGCTGACCTGGATGTAACAGACAAACAGAAAGCCAGCGATCAGATAAGGGATGTACTGTGCCTTAAACATCACGCGAAGCAGTAAGCCAAAGCCCACGGCAGGCAAAATACCCCCCGCGACTTCGAAGCCATGCGTGAGCCAGCCGGGCATCGCTTTTACCAGCGCCTGCATTGCACCCTGTGCCAGGTAGGTACAAAGAAAAGCGATAATGGCGTAAGTGCTGGCGACGATAAGCATTGTTGTCCAGTTGAGACGTGCAAATGCCGCAGTGTTAGCCTCTTCCGCACAGTTGTCCGCTTTGGACATAAACAGAGAAAATGCCGAGTAGAAGAACAGGATGACGTACTGCATCAGCAGGCTAAACGGCAGGCCAAGCCCGATGGCCGTTTTCGCATCAACCCCGGTTGACCAGGCGATAACGGTGGTCATCACCCCCGCCATAATGGGGTTAGGGGGCTGCACGCCACCGGCCGGTGTTAGCCCGGCAAACGCCAATTCGGTCAGCCCGCCGGTGATCAAGCCAATATGGATATCGCCCAGTATCGCTCCCGTAAGCGTACAGACGATGATAGGACGAAAAAGAAAAAGTGCTTCCAGCCAAAAATCGATTCCCAAAATGAAGACTAATGCTGCCAGAGATAAACCCTGAACTAATGTTATTTCATGCATTTTATTGCCTCGTAATCGTGACCCGCTTTTTAGAATGTCGAGACAGCGAAATTAGTCAGGAATGCCTTCTTTTGCATCACCAGGCACGTCCTGAATAAAGAGGTTTACGCCACTTCGTTTAATGAAACGAAGATTGCTCAGATCGTTATCGTCGACATAAACCTTGCTGCTGATCTGTTTCTTACCCTCAGAGAAATGCATATTTCCTACGTTGACGTCTTTCAGCGGCACGCCGCCTTCAATCAATTTCTTCACGGTTTCAGGTGTCCGGCATATCAGGAAAATTTTCTGATGCGGTGCGGCTTTCGCGATAATGGCTGTGGTTTTTTCAACAGAGAAAAACCGGATGCCAAACCCATAAGTCTCCGCCGTTATTCCCATTAACTTTTGCTGGATATCGTCTTTTGCCACCTCGTCATCAACGACTATCAACAAATTCGCGCCAATAGTGGATGTCCAGGTCACACCGACCTGGCCATGCACAAGGCGGTTGTCGATGCGGGTTAACAAAATGTTTGGTGTGCTCATATTTCTGCTCCTTAAGGCATTGTCTGGTGTTTACACATTTATACCGTCGCAGGGTTCAGCGTTAATTTATCTGCCGAGCCACAAACCATAATCTTGCTTCTGACCACCTCTTTCATGGCATCCATGCCGACCCGCATGTAGAAGCGCGGATCGTTGCCCTGTGGATTGTCGGCAAACCAGGCTTTAACCGCGTCTGAGAAGGCAATCTTCAGCTCGGTTGCCACGTTGACTTTGCAAACGCCCAGTTCGATAGTGCGGCGAACGTAGTCATCCGGCACATCGCTTGCGCCGTGCAGTACCAGCGGTACACTCACCACTTCACGGATCTCGGCCAGCCGCTGGAAGTCTATTTTCGGACGTTTGGTATAGAGACCGTGCGCGGTACCAATAGCAACGGCAAGGCTGTCGACGCCGGTCAGTCCAACGAAGCGTTTCGCTTCCTGCGGGTCGGTCAGAAAGGCGCTTTCCGCATCGACGCTCATGTCATCTTCCACACCCCCCAGACGGCCCAGTTCGGCCTCGACGCTACAGTCGTTGAGGTGGCAGAAATCGACCACCGATTTCACCAGCTTCACGTTTTGCTCAAACGGATAATGGCTGCCGTCAATCATTGCGCTGCGCACACCGGCGTGGACTTTGCGACGAATATCATCCAGCGATTCATGGTGATCGAGATGCAGCGCCAGCGGCATGTCGTAAGTGAGGGAGTAAGCGCTGCACAGGGCGTAAATCTCTTCCAGCGCAATGTGCTTAAAGGTGCCCGGCGTGCCCGCGAGGATCACCGGCGATCGCATTTCACTGCACACTTCGAGGATCGCCTGGATCGTCTCAGCGTTATGGATGTTGAATGCCGGAACGGCATAGCCTTTTGCCTGAGCGTCCTGCAGAAGGTATTTCGTTGAGATAATGCTCATGATGCGATCCTCTTAAAGCTGCCACGGATGAATAACCACGCCCTGCACAACACGGTTAACCGTGCCGCTCGCCGATGGTGTATCTGGCGTATTGCCTACGTTAAGCGACTGCGTGAGCGCAAAGACCTGGGCGTACATCAGGAAGCAGAACGCCTGCTCCATATCGATAAACGGGCGGGAAGGTGGCAACAGGATATGCGGGCCAGCTTCAATGACCGGATCATTTTCAGCAGCGATAGCCACCACGCGCATGGCCTGGCGGTCGCGGCGCAGTTCCGCCAGTAGATCGAGATCGTACTGACGCGTATACGGATGGCTGGAGACAAACACCACCACCAGCGTTTCGTTATCTACAAGTGATTTAGGCCCGTGACGGAAACCGGTAGGTGAGTCATAAAAGGCCGCCAGTTTGCCTGCGGTCAGTTCCAGCACTTTCAGCGCCGATTCACGCGCTGCACCCTGCAGACCACCACTTCCCAGATAAACGATCCGTTTCCAGGAGTCGTTGCCAAAGACGCCGTGGCTGAAATCACCGAGCGAGGACAGGATCGCCTGACAGCGATCGGCGACGTCGCGGAAGGTTTGGCTGTTGATTGTTTCTGGCGCGAATACCGCCAGGCAGCTCGCCATCATGGTGGTAATGCTGCTGGTCATGGCGAACCCGCGATCGTGGGTTTCGGCAGGCATCAGCAGGGCAAAAGCGTTATCGCTGTCGACCGCGTTCTGGTACAAACTTCCCGCCTCATTGCAGGTTATCGACAGGTGGTAGCACTCCGGCACAAACTGATTCGTCAGTTCAACGGCGGCCACGCTTTCCGGACTATTGCCGGAGCGAGCAAAAGAGACCAACAACAGAGGATGCGCGGCGCTGAGATAATCCATTGGATTAGTGACCAGGTCGGTTGTCGGTACGGCAGTGATGCTTTTCCCGGTGTGGCTGGCGAGCCAGGGAGCAATGATGTCACCGATAAACGCGGATGTGCCCGCGCCAGTCAGCACGATCTTAAGATCGTGCTTGCGCAGCAACGGCATCAGGAAATTGTCGATCGAGGAACGCAGGCTATCAATGTTATTGAGCGAGCGGATCCAGCAAGTGGGTTGTTGGCGGATCTCTTCTTCGGTCCATGTGCCGGTTGTAGCGGGGGTGTTTGTTTCTGGCATAACTCAGTCCTTAGTCATGTGAATTCCACATCAGACGCTGGCAAACGTGTCGCTATCTTTCGTTTCGTTTCACTTGTTCACTTAAGAAGTTAAATAAAATCTATAGAAAAGAAATCGAAACTTCAATGAAAGAAAAGAAATAAAACGAAAAGTGTGATCGACAAAGAAAAGGAAAGATTTAAGGAAAGGAAAAAAAGGCCTTACGATCGCACGTCGTAAGGCCAACAGGACATACAATGAAAGGGCTATAGGGGGAGAGCCTGGCCCTGGATCCAGATCTGCTGGAGGTGTAACCCAGCGTCCAGCGAGATAATATTTGCGTGTTTGCCCGGCGCTAACGATCCGAGCTGGTTATCAATACCCAGCAGGCGGGCAGGGTGCAGCGAAGCCATATGAATAGCGTCCTCTGCCGTTACCCGTGCATGCTCCACCATGTTACGCACTGCGGCATCCAGCGACAGCGTGCTGCCCGCCAGGCCACCGGAGGCGGTACGGACAACACCGCTTTGCATGGTGACCTCTTCACCACACAGCGTATAGCGCCCGTCCGGCATTCCTGCAGCCTGCATAGCATCGGTAATCAGTACCATACGATCCTTCGCGCAGCAGCTGCACAGCCGCATGGCACCCGGGTGGACGTGATGCCCGTCAGCAATCAGCTCCAGCCATGCCCGCGGGTCAGTCAGCCCTGCGCCCACCATGCCTGGTTCCCTGTGATGCAACCCCGTCATGCCGTTATAACAGTGCACCAGTCCATCTGCGCCCGCATCAAACGCAGAGAGGGTTTGATCGTAGGTGGCGGCACTGTGGCCCAGCATAACGCGTACACCCCGTTGTTTCAGGTGACGAATTGCCTCTAATGCGCCGGGTTTTTCTGGAGCAAGCGCCACCACGCTCAGGGTGTTTTGTGAGACAGCAATGAGCGCGTCCAGCTCAGCGATATCCAGCTCCCGGAACAGTTCCGGCGGATGCGCCCCTTTGTTCTGCGGCGTAAAGTACGGACCTTCCAGATAACTACCCAGAATTTGTGCCCCGGGGCCACCGTTTTGACAGCGCCGGGCGATTCGCCTGAGTGCCCCGTGGATAGCCTCAAGCGGCGCGGTGACGGTGGTGGGCAAAAATGCACCCACCCCTTCACGCGCTTTATGCAGGGCTAACGTATCCAGCACATCTGGTGCATCATCCATGACATCCACGCCCGCACCGCCATGCACGTGGGTATCAATATATGCCGGGCAAAGCAGTTCGGCATCACGAGCGGTAACGCCCGCTGGGATGGGGTCAATTGCCGTGATCACCCCGTGCGCCATGCAGAGCTGGTGGTCGTTCAACCAGCCCTGTTTTGTGAGAACACGGCGCGCGCGCAGCAGCTGGCTCATATCCCTTCCTCAGCCGGTGCTTCCTCGTGACAGCGTCCCAGTTCATCCACCAGGCTCGTCAGGCCACGATGCCCGCACTCCAGCGCCTGCAGTCGAAACGCTTCGCTGCTTAACCCATCGCGATCCAG
This sequence comes from Enterobacter sp. RHBSTW-00901, assembly GCF_014103115.1. NCBI lineage: Bacteria > Pseudomonadati > Pseudomonadota > Gammaproteobacteria > Enterobacterales > Enterobacteriaceae > Enterobacter > Enterobacter sp. RHBSTW-00901. Next base: position 2,208,959 of record NZ_JABXPB010000001.1, on the reverse strand, counting down.
TACCATCTCCAGCAATAACTGCAGGTTAGTACCGGTTATCACTTCACTGCCCGGTTTTTGCATCGCGAGCGTTGAAGCCACGCGGAACGGTGTGCCGCCCAGCAGATCGGTGAGAAACACAATATCGTGCTGCTCGTCCAGCTCGCTCATCGCCTGTTCGAGCTGGGCGGTCAACCGCGCGGTGGTGGACGTTTCCGGAAAATCGATGGCGATAAACTGCGGTTGTTCGCCGAGGATTTGCTTCATCGCCTGCTCAAGCCCACTGGCAAAACCGCCGTGACCCGTCAAAATAATGCCTAACATCGCAACCTCTTTGCTTTTACAGGAAGTGACAGAACTTACCCACAACACCCAGTACCACGGTGATGCCAATCAGGCGCAGCGGGCTCCAGCCACGGCGTACCAGCCAGAACATGGTCAGGGTATAGACCAGCGGCAGGAAGGCGGGCATGAGCTTGTCGATGACGTCGGTTTGCAGTTTAACGACCGCATCACCCGCCTTGATTTCGAGCGTAGTGTTCAGGCGTACATAAGTTGCCACCAGTGCGCCAATTACCGTCATCCCGACGATGGAGGCCGCATGACCGACCTTTTTGGTGTTGGCTTTGATCAGCGGAATCGCTGCTACGCCCATTCTGTAAGCGTAGTGCGCCAGGCCAAAACGCAGGCCGAGATGCACCACGTTAAACAGCACGATAAAGACCACCGCGCCAAGAATGGAGCCTTGCAATGCCAGACTGGCACCAATACCACCGCAAATGGGAAGTAAGGTCAGCCAGAACATCGCGTCACCGATACCACCGAGTGGTGCGCCTACGGCAATTTTGGTGCTCTGAATGCTGTTCACATCCTGCTTGGAGCGCTCCATTGCCAGAATGATGCCGATAACAAAGGTCACGAGGAATGGGTGGGTGTTGAAGAAGCCCATGTGACCTTTCATGGCGCGTGCCAGATCCCGCTTGTTGGTGTGGATCTTTTTCAGCGCAGGCAACAGACCATACAACCAGCCGGACGCCTGCATACGTTCGTAGTTGAACGATGCCTGCAGCAGCATAGAGCGCCAGGCGACGCGGTTAATATCTTTTTTCGTCAGCTCGGCACCGATGGTTTGGTCTTCGTAGACGTTTTCATTGACGCCGGTGAGCAGGGTCTCTTCGCTTTCAGAAATACCCGGCAGAGTGGTTTGATTAGATGCCATCTTCGAATTCCTCTTTCTGGGCTGAAGGAGCCGTCGGTTCAGGAGATTTACGCAGCAGGTCGATCAGGGCCATCGCCAGGGCAGCCGCCGCAATGGCCAGCACCGGAAGTTTGAGCCAGGCTGCAGCCACAAAACCGATAATGAAGTACGGGATGTAGACGTTTTTCATCATGATCTTCAGCAACACAGCAAAGCCGATAGCTGGCATGATGCCGCCCGCGACGCCGAGGCCGTCAATCAGACGTTCCGGCAGAACATCAATGGCGGTTTTCGCGTGTTCAGCACCAAAGTAGATCGGCAGGAAAGCGCACAGGAAATAGAAGACGCCGAGCGCCAGCAGTGCCAGATAGTTGACCCGTTCAATACCGCGAGTGTCGGCATTGGCCGCCATACGATCGCAGCGGGACATTACGCCGGACATCACCGAGAACAGGAAAGTGATCCCCATCTGAACGGCAACAGCAAACGGAACGGCGACGCCAACGGCAACATCTGGCTTCACTCCTGTGCTGATGGCAAACGCGGTACCCACGATGGTACCGATAATTACGTTTGGTGGTTGCGCGCCAGCCAGAGGAGCCAGTCCCATCCAGACCAGTTCTAACGTACCGCCAGTCAGAATACCGGTGTGCAGATCGCCCAGGATCAGGCCGACCAGTGGCCCAAGTACCACCGGGCGGTGCATATGTGTTAAGCCGTTAAACATATCCAGGCCGGCGATAAAGGCGAGAATGCCCAGCGCAAAGGCCTGCAACAGACTAATTTCCATTGTGAATCCCTCAGAGCAGTTTAAAGAGATCCAAAGCAGCCTCTGTCGGAACGCCCTGAACGAAGCATTCCACCCCGGCGGTTTTCAGGCCGTTGAACGCAGTGATATCGTTCGCGTCTACAGAGACCGTTTTGGCAATTTGTTGTTTGCCGTTGGCATAATGCATATTTCCTACGTTGATACGGGTGATGGGCACACCGCCCTCAACCAGCGTCAAAAAGTCTGTGGGCGATTTACAGACCAGCAGAATTTTCTGGCGATCGGCAGCGCGGTGAATGTTGTCGATCACTTTTTGTAACGACCAGAAGCGCACGGCGATCCCTTCCGCGAGCACCATTTCCATCAGGTTTTGTTGAACCGGATCTTCTGCAACCTCGTCATTCGCCACCAGAACCAGGTTCGCCCCGGCGAATCCAACCCACTGCACACCTACCTGACCGTGAATTAAACGTTCATCAATGCGGCATAAGACAATGTTTGGCATAGCGTTTTCCTCTTTTTTAATTATACGTGTTGAGTCGTTACGCCTTCGCAGGCGGTGTGGTACTGCTGGAGTATGTCCTGAATGTGGTCGATGATGAGTTCCCGCGGTGTTGACTTGAGAGCACCCTCGCGAACTTTGCTGTATTGCAGCGGGAGGTACTGGCTGATCAGCGGCAGCGGAACAGGGTCATCTGCCAGGTTGCGCACCAGTCGCTCGAAGGCATTGTCAATCTGGTTGTCTGGCCAGTAATAACGCACGCGGTCAGAGTAGCTATAGCCACGCGCCAGGCGTCGCGCATTACCGTCACCGTGATAGTGGCTCTGCCAGTATTCCGGGCGATCGAGCATCACGTTTTCCAGCACGTGACGCAGGCCAGAGCTGGCTTTAGCCGGCAACAGTTCCTCTTCAATAGCAGCCAGAGAGAACAGTGCTTCGCGCAGGGCGAAGGTGAGCGCCGGGCCAACTTTCAGGATCGCAAAGTGATCTTTCACCAGTTGGCGCAACGCCTGCGGCGTCTGGTAATCGGTGGAGTGCGCTTCAAACACCAGCGTGTCGTATGCTTCAACCATGTCACTCAGCGCGACGGCTTTGTGTGGCTGATAGTCGCAGATGTGTGCGTGGTCGAACTCCACGCCGGGCTGAACCACCAGGCCAATAATGCGCGGCCAGATGTCGTTTAAGCCTTCCTTTTCAAACGCGTGGCGGTGCGCCTCAAGTGTGGCACGCGCAGCTTCAGGTGTGGTGACGTCGAGTTCGGTCAGCGTCTCATGTGCGCCGCCCGGCACAGGAACCTCAGTGCCGATAACATAGACCAGGTCAGAGACACCAAACTGTTCGCGGCAGGTTGCTTCGGCAATTTTTGCCAGACGTGCTGCACGTTCGGCGACGATAGCGTCGGTTAAGGGAACCGGATCGTCCTCACAGGACATGCTGCAGTCGAGGTGGATCTTTTTGAATCCGGCTGCGACATAGCTTTTGATCAGATCGTCGGCATTTGCCATCGCCTGAAGCGCAGGCAGGTTTTGCCAGCGGTTTGGGCCAAGATGATCCCCGCCGAAGATCAGCTGTGATGTCGGGAAACTGAGTGACTCCGCCAGCTGGCAGACAAACCCATGGAAATCGGCGGGTGTCATGCCGGTATAACCCCCGAACTGATCCACCTGGTTAGAGGTGGCTTCAATCAACAGCGGCGTATGATGCGAATGGGCGTAACGAATTGCAGCTTCAAGTACCAACGGATGTGCGGAACAGACGGCATAAATCCCGTTTGAATTCCCCCGTTTATGTTGTTCCACCATTTCTGTCAGATGTTTCACTTTCCTCTCCATTTCGGATGGTGATGGTATTCATCTTTCGTTTTGTTTCATTTGATACTGCATTATGGTGTTGTAAAAATAAAACGAAAGATAATAGTTTTCCGATCTGTTTCACAAAAGAAACATAATGAAAGGTTTCAGCGCCGGGAGAAGCGGCTTATGATGGCCTGACAGGGCTTGCATTCCCGTAAAAGAAAGGCCTTAATAAGTAAAACGAAATGAAACGAAAGTTTATTGATTAAGGAACTCCTATGAGCAGCACCGATTCTTCCGCAGAAAAGCGCATCGTCGGCACCAGTGAAAGGCGAGAACAAATCATTCAGCGGTTGCGGGCGCAGGGAAGTGTACAGGTTAACGATCTTTCGCATTTATACGGCGTGTCGACGGTGACTATCCGCAATGACCTGGCGTTTCTTGAGAAACAAGGCATTGCCGTACGCGCTTATGGTGGCGCGCTGATTTGTGAAGGCAATGTGCCAGGTGCGGAGCCTTCCGTGGAAGACAAAAGCTCGCTGAATACGGCGGTAAAGCGCAGCATCGCGCAGGTGGCTGCCGGGCTGGTGAAGCCTGGGCATCGCATCATTCTGGACTCCGGCACCACGACGTTTGAAATCGCCCGTATGCTTCGTCAGCATACGGATGTGATTGCCATGACCAACGGGATGAACGTGGCGAACGCCTTGCTGGAAGCTGAAGGGGTTGAGTTGCTGATGACCGGCGGGCATTTGCGCCGCCAGTCGCAATCTTTCTATGGCGATCAGGCCGAGCAGTCATTACAGAATTACCACTTTGACCTGCTGTTCCTGGGTGTCGACGCTATCGATCTCGATCGTGGTGTGAGCACACACAATGAGGATGAAGCCCGGCTGAATCGCAAGATGTGCGAGGTAGCAGAGCGGATCATCGTCGTGACCGATTCCAGCAAATTTAACCGCTCCAGTCTGCATAAGATTATTGATACGCAACGGATTGATATGATTATTGTCGATGAAGGGATCCCGGCGGAGAGCCTGGAAGGATTGCGGAAAAGTGGCGTTGAGGTGGTGCTGGTGAAGGGATGATTTTTGGCTCGCCCCAGGAATCTGGTAAAGAAAGTCTTCCTGCCATCAGTGGCGCTCAGACGATAGTGAAGACAGGGATATACACGCAAAGGTGACAGCGGCGGCTAAACCCTCTATACTTCGCGCCGAAGCTGACCAGACAGTCGCCGCTTCGTCGTCGTCCCCTTTCGGGGGGAGACGGGCGGAGGGGAGGAAAGTCCGGGCTCCATAGGGCAGGGTGCCAGGTAACGCCTGGGGGGGAAACCCACGACCAGTGCAACAGAGAGCAAACCGCCGATGGCCTGCGCAAGCAGGATCAGGTAAGGGTGAAAGGGTGCGGTAAGAGCGCACCGCGCGGCTGGTAACAGTCCGTGGCACGGTAAACTCCACCCGGAGCAAGGCCAAATAGGGGTTCACATGGTACGGCCCGTACTGAACCCGGGTAGGCTGCTTGAGCCAGTGAGCGATTGCTGGCCTAGATGAATGACTGTCCACGACAGAACCCGGCTTATCGGTCAGCTTCAACTCATTCCAAAACAATACGTTGGTGTATCTCAGGCGCTCAGAAGCAGAAATGAGATACATAATGGGATACACCAACGATTGCACCATCCCCCATACACTCCGCCGCAACGACATTTACTATGTCTACTTTCGCTTTACTGAACGTCAGTTTTTTCGTTGTTCTTTGGGGACTGATAGCCCTCGCCGCTGCCGGTTTATCATTTCTCGCCTTAGCCCGTACATATCGCTCTTCAGACTTGGTAGGATAGGGCGCGGACAACTTCTCAAGATAATAAAAACGATGAAAAAACTAACGGCGCAGGACATTGATTTATTCGTAGCGGGTATGAACGCCGAGATCTTGCAGTATGTGGAAGATATTCCCGGCGAAGCACGTGCAGAACGATTAAACAATGAAGAACCTACGCCGATAGAGTTCAGAGAAGCGTGTTCCTCCTTCTTCCAGGAACATTTTCAGGATGCACTTTTCAGCGGTGATGAGTCAGGAGCGGAAAACTACTTTAGACGGGCGCTGTCATCGGAAAGTGACATCCAAGGGATGGAAAAAGAAATCGCGTCCGCCGCTGCAAATTACGCCGTGCTTTTGCATCAGTCCCAAGAAGCTCACTCTGCATTTTTACGAAAAGATCTTACTCGTTACTCACAGATTGTATCGAACATAAAACAAAATGCTCCTGTACCCAGATCCGTACAGATTGCCGTTTCTGAAAGTGTCAGTCAGAGCACATTAACATTAGCTGAGGCCTGGAAAGGGTTTCTTGAGTTTAAGTCAGACTGGGAACCTAAGATTCGACAGGGCAATGAAAAATATTTTGAAGTGATTGAGGCCGTTCTTGGTGCTGAAACTCAGGTTACGGCTATCACCCGGCGTGATATTAAAAATTTGCTTGAGGTGGTGGCGGGGCTTCCTAGGTGATGCTGCCAACTTACTGATTTAGTGTATGATGGTGTTTTTGAGGTGCTCCAGTGGCTTCTGTTTCTATCAGCTGTCCCTCCTGTTCAGCTACTGACGGGGTGGTGCGTAACGGCAAAAGCACTGCCGGACATCAGCGCTATCTCTGCTCTCACTGCCGTAAAACATGGCAACTGCAGTTCACTTACACCGCTTCTCAACCCGGTACGCACCAGAAAATCATTGATATGGCCATGAATGGCGTTGGATGCCGGGCAACCGCCCGCATTATGGGCGTTGGCCTCAACACGATTTTCCGCCATTTAAAAAACTCAGGCCGCAGTCGGTAACCTCGCGCATACAGCCGGGCAGTGACGTCATCGTCTGCGCGGAAATGGACGAACAGTGGGGATACGTCGGGGCTAAATCGCGCCAGCGCTGGCTGTTTTACGCGTATGACAGGCTCCGGAAGACGGTTGTTGCGCACGTATTCGGTGAACGCACTATGGCGACGCTGGGGCGTCTTATGAGCCTGCTGTCACCCTTTGACGTGGTGATATGGATGACGGATGGCTGGCCGCTGTATGAATCCCGCCTGAAGGGAAAGCTGCACGTAATCAGCAAGCGATATACGCAGCGAATTGAGCGGCATAACCTGAATCTGAGGCAGCACCTGGCACGGCTGGGACGGAAGTCGCTGTCGTTCTCAAAATCGGTGGAGCTGCATGACAAAGTCATCGGGCATTATCTGAACATAAAACACTATCAATAAGTTGGAGTCATTACCCAAAAACATTTCCCCAGTGAATGTGTGATGTATCCTACTATTTAGACCCGGTCAGTAAACGCGTTGTCAATTTATTTGATAAAACATAAAATTATTTTAATTGCGCGGTGATTATTTATTAGCCTTTAATTGCCTGAAAGATAGTCTTAATTGATATTTTAAAGTGTGAAAGATTCATCGTGGTTATCGCCATAAAATAAATTTATTACTGCTATTTTTGTTGATAAATGTCATCCAAACAATGTATTCGATAATGTTTATATTGTTGATTTTTATGTTTTTTATTGTGTTTTTTGACGATGGGTAATGATGCGAAAAGGCAAATTGTGAGTAACAGCACATACCCCCAGAAACAATATTGAGTAGAATCCACCCCGTCATAGGGAAATATACGCAGAATATTATGAACACTATTATTCTACCGAAAACACAGCACCTTGTTGTATTTCAGGAAGTCATTAAAAGTGGCTCCATAGGTTCTGCTGCAAGACAACTGGGGTTGACGCAACCCGCGGTCAGCAAAATTATCAGCGATATCGAATCTTACTTCGGCGTTGAAGTCATGGTGCGGAAAAACACCGGCGTAAAACTGACCGCGGCAGGCCAGGTTCTGCTGTCATACTCTGAGTCGATCACCCGTGAAATGAAAAACATGGTGAGCGAAATTAACAGCCTCAGTTTCAGCACCGTCATGGATGTCTCCTTTGGCTATCCGTCGCTGATTGGCTTCACTTTCCTGTCAGAAATGATCAAAAAATTCAAGGAAGTGTTCCCAAAAGCACGAGTTTCCATGTATGAAGCGCAGCTCTCTTCTTTCCTGCCCGCCATTCGTGATGGTCGACTGGATTTCGCCATTGGCACGCTGAGCGATGAAATGCTGCTGCAGGATCTCCACGTTGAGCCACTGTTTGAATCCGAGTTTGTACTGGTGGCAAGCAAATCACGAACGTGTACCGGATCGACTACATTGGCATCGCTCACGCATGAACAGTGGGTGATGCCGCAAACCGATATGGGCTACTACAAAGAACTTCTGACCACCCTGCAAGACAACCACATCAGCATTGAAAATATCGTCCAGACCGATTCCGTCGTCACCATTTATAACCTTGTCCTGAATGCCGATTACCTGACGGTCATTCCGCGCGACATGATTGCACCGTTCGGTTCTGACCAGTTTATTGTCATGCCAGTTGAAGATGAATTACCCGTAGCACGGTATGCCGCGGTGTGGTCAAAAAATTATCGTATTAAAAAATCGGCGTCAGTATTAGTTGAACTGGCAAAACAATATTCGTCACTCGACAGTGAAAGACGACGATGATTAATTAATTATCTGATTGACGTTAAATCTCTTAAAAAACACCCAGAGCTTATTTTACCGATGCTCTGATACCCTGACTTTGCCTGAAGAAAACGAATTATTATAACGAGGATATTATGCACATTACCTACGATCTCCCGGTGACAATTGAAGATATTCAGGATGCCAGAAAACGACTGGCGGGAAAAATATATAAAACAGGTATGCCGCGTTCAAATTATCTCAGCGAGCGTTGTAAGGGTGAGATATTCCTGAAATTTGAAAATATGCAGCGTACCGGCTCTTTTAAAATACGCGGTGCGTTTAATAAATTAAGCTCGCTGACCGATGCTGAAAAACGCAAAGGTGTGGTGGCCTGCTCGGCCGGGAACCACGCACAGGGCGTGTCGCTCTCCTGCGCGATGTTGGGTATCGACGGCAAAGTAGTGATGCCGATGGGTGCGCCGAAATCCAAAGTCGCGGCAACCCGTGACTACTCGGCAGAAGTAGTGTTACACGGCGAGAACTTCAATGACACCATCGCTAAAGTGAGCGAAATCGTTGAGATGGAAGGGCGCATTTTTATTCCACCCTATGATGATCCTAAAGTGATTGCAGGCCAGGGCACTATCGGTCTGGAAATTCTCGAAGACCTGTACGACGTTGATAACGTGATTGTGCCCATCGGTGGTGGCGGTTTAATTGCCGGGATTGCGACAGCCATTAAATCCATTAACCCAACCATCAATATTATCGGCGTGCAGTCTGAAAACGTTCACGGCATGGCGGCATCATATTATGCCGGGGAAATCATGACCCACCGTGTGACGGGAACATTAGCAGACGGTTGCGATGTTTCTCGCCCGGGTAATTTAACCTTCGAAATTGTTCGTGAATTGGTCGATGACATTGTGCTGGTCAGCGAAGACGATATTCGCAACAGCATGATTGCCCTCATTCAGCGAAATAAAGTGGTGACGGAAGGTGCTGGTGCGCTGGCCTGTGCCGCGTTATTAAGCGGCAAGCTCGACCACTATATTCAGGGGCGTAAAACCGTCAGCATTATTTCCGGCGGCAATATCGATCTCTCCCGTGTTTCCCAAATCACCGGCTTCGTTGACGCATAAGGATGACCTATGAGCAACACTGAAAGCATTATCGTTGGCCAGACAAAAACGTCGACCTGGCGTAAGTCTGATACCACCTGGACGCTCGGCCTGTTTGGTACCGCAATCGGTGCCGGTGTGCTGTTCTTCCCTATTCGTGCAGGCTTTGGCGGCTTGATCCCTATCCTGCTGATGCTGCTTCTCGCGTTCCCAATTGCGTTTTACTGCCACCGTGCGCTGGCCCGTCTGTGTCTGTCCGGGAGCAACGTCTCCGGAAATATCACCGAAACGGTGGAGGAGCACTTTGGTAAGACCGGTGGGGTGGTGATCACCTTCCTCTACTTCTTTGCGATTTGCCCGCTGCTGTGGATTTACGGTGTCACCATTACCAACACCTTCATGACCTTCTGGGAAAACCAGCTCCAGATGCCAGCGCTGAACCGTGGCTTTGTGGCACTGTTCCTGCTGCTGCTGATGGCCTTTGTCATCTGGTTCGGTAAAGACCTGATGGTGAAGGTGATGAGCTTCCTGGTGTTCCCGTTTATCGCCAGTCTGGTGCTGATTTCCCTGTCGCTGATCCCTTACTGGAACTCCGCAGTTATCGACCAGGTCAACCTGAGCGATATCACCTTCACCGGCCATGACGGCATTCTGGTGACGGTCTGGCTGGGGATTTCCATCATGGTCTTCTCCTTTAACTTCTCACCTATCGTCTCCTCATTTGTGGTCTCTAAACGTGAAGAGTACGAGCCGGAGTTTGGTAAAGAGTTCACCGAGCAGAAATGTTCCAAAATCATTGGTCGCGCCAGTATGCTGATGGTGGCGGTGGTGATGTTCTTCGCCTTTAGCTGCCTGTTTACGCTCTCTCCGCAGAACATGGCGGACGCCAAAGCGCAGAACATTCCGGTACTTTCTTACCTGGCGAACCACTTCGCATCGATGTCGGGTACCAAATCTACGTTCGCTACGATTCTGGAATATGGTGCATCCATTATCGCGCTGGTCGCTATCTTCAAATCTTTCTTCGGCCACTACCTGGGCACCCTGGAAGGGTTGAACGGCTTGATCCTCAAGTTTGGTTACAAGGGTGATAAGAAGAAAGTCTCCCTTCGCAAACTGAACACCATCAGCATGATTTTCATCATGGGTTCGACCTGGGTTGTGGCATATGCCAACCCGAACATTCTCGACCTTATCGAAGCTATGGGCGCACCAATTATCGCTTCTCTGCTGTGCCTGCTGCCGATGTATGCCATCCGTAAGGCTCCGGCGCTGGCGAAATACAAAGGCAGAACCGAGAACATCTTCGTCACGGTTGTCGGCCTGCTGACCATCCTGAATATCGTTTACAAACTGTTCTAAATCATTGCTCAGGAAGAGCGGAGTAACACCATGATTGAGTTTCCGGTTGTACTGGTTATTAACTGTGGATCGTCCTCTGTTAAGTTTTCGGTACTCGATGCCAGCAACTGTGATGCCCTGATGACGGGGATTGCAGACGGTATCAACACTGAAAAAGCCTTTATTTCCGTGAATGGGGGTGAGCCAGTCACGCTGGCTCACCATGACTACGAAGGGGCGCTGGCTGCCATCGCCCTGGAGTTGGAGAAACGCGACCTGATGAGCAGCGTGGCCTTAATTGGCCACCGCATTGCCCACGGAGGCGAACTTTTCAGCGAGTCGACCCTTATCACTGAACAGGTTATCGAACAGATCCGCCAGGTTTCCCCACTGGCTCCATTGCACAACTACGCCAACCTAAGCGGCGTGGAAGCCGCTGAGCGCCTGTTCCCGGGCATTCAGCAGGTGGCTGTGTTTGACACCAGCTTCCACCAGACGCTGCCGCCGCATGCCTGGCTGTACGGGTTGCCGTACCGCTATTTTGAAGAGCTTGGCGTGCGTCGCTACGGTTTCCACGGCACGTCTCACCGCTACGTTTCCGGGCAGGCACATTCGTTGCTTGGGCTTTCGCCTGAGGACAGCGGGCTGGTGATTGCTCACCTCGGCAACGGGGCGTCCATCTGCGCGGTGCGCAACGGCGAAAGCGTGGATACCTCAATGGGGATGACGCCGCTGGAAGGACTGGTGATGGGCACGCGTTGTGGCGATGTGGATTTTGGTGCGATGGCGTGGATTGCTCAGCAGACCGGCCAGTCGTTCGAGGATCTGGAACGCGTGGTCAACAAAGAGTCTGGCCTGCTTGGGATCTCCGGGCTTTCCTCTGATTTACGAACCCTGGAAAAAGCCTGGCATGAAGGTCATCAGCGCGCGCAGCTCGCAATCCGCACCTTTGTGCACCGTATTGCGCGGCATATTGCTGGTCACGCGGCATCGCTGCACCGTCTGGATGGTGTGGTGTTTACTGGCGGCATTGGTGAGAACTCAAAACTTATTCGCGGGCTAGTGGCTGAGCACCTGAAGGTCTTTGGTATCACCGTGGATGAAGCCAAAAACGCTCTGCCAGGCAGCGCGGGTGAGCGCGTGATTACCACCGATTCGTCCCGCGTGGCCTGCGCGGTGATCCCAACCAACGAAGAAAAAATGATCGCACTGGACGCCCTCCGTCTTGGGAAGGTCACACCGGCTGCGGCTTACGCCTGATAAAGCGAGAATGTCATGAAAGTAACTATTGATACAGGCGTCGCGCCTTATAGCGACGCATGGGCCGGGTTTCGCGGTGAAGAATGGAAAGACGCCGTTAACGTGCGCGATTTTATTCAGCGTAACTACACCCCTTATGAAGGCGATGAAGCTTTCCTCGCGCAGGCGACGCCTGCAACGACGGCGCTGTGGCAAAAGGTGATGGTTGGCATTCGCCAGGAGAATGCCACCCACGCCCCGGTGGATTTTGACACGAACGTTGCCACCACCATTACTGCCCACGGGCCCGGGTATATCGACGAAGGGCTGGAGACGATCGTCGGCCTGCAAACCGATAAACCGCTCAAGCGTGCCCTGCATCCGTACGGTGGGATCAACATGATCCGCAGCTCCTTCGAAGCCTATGGCCGTGAGATGGATCCGCAGTTTGAATACCTGTTCACTGACCTGCGTAAAACCCACAACCAGGGCGTGTTTGACGTCTACTCACCGGAGATGATGCGCTGTCGTAAATCGGGCATATTGACCGGCTTGCCGGACGGCTACGGACGAGGGCGTATCATCGGTGATTACCGCCGCGTGGCGTTGTATGGCATCAGCTATCTGGTACGCGAGCGTGAACTTCAGTTTGCCGATCTTCAGCCGAAGCTGGAGCGTGGTGAGGATCTGGAAGCCACGATCCGCCTGCGCGAAGAGCTGGCGGAACATAAGCGTGCGCTGCTGCAGATCCAGCAGATGGCATCGAACTATGGCTTTGATATTTCACGCCCGGCAATGAACGCCCAGGAGGCGGTGCAGTGGGTTTACTTTGCCTATCTTGCTGCCGTGAAATCACAAAACGGCGGGGCGATGTCACTGGGGCGTACTGCCTCCTTCCTTGATATCTACATTGAACGTGATATGCAGGCCGGACGCCTGAATGAGGCACAGGCGCAGGAACTGATCGACCACTTCATTATGAAGATCCGCATGGTGCGCTTCCTGCGTACGCCGGAGTTCGACACGCTCTTCTCCGGCGATCCGATCTGGGCAACGGAAGTGATTGGCGGTATGGGGCTGGATGGCCGCACGCTGGTGACGAAGAACAGTTTCCGTTATCTGCATACGTTACACACGATGGGGCCTGCACCGGAGCCCAACCTGACGATCCTCTGGTCCGAACAACTGCCTATCGCCTTCAAAAAATATGCTGCACAGATGTCTATCGTGACCTCGTCTCTGCAGTATGAGAACGACGATCTGATGCGTGTGGATTTCAACAGCGATGACTATGCCATTGCCTGCTGCGTCAGCCCGATGGTGATCGGCAAGCAAATGCAGTTCTTTGGTGCGCGAGCCAACCTCGCGAAAACGCTGCTGTACGCGATTAACGGCGGGGTGGATGAGAAGCTGAAGATCCAGGTCGGGCCGAAAACCGAGCCGTTGATGGACGATGTGCTGGATTACGACACTGTGATGGCAAGTCTCGATCACTTTATGGACTGGCTGGCGGTGCAGTACATCAGCGCGCTGAATCTCATTCACTATATGCATGATAAATACAGCTACGAAGCTTCATTAATGGCGCTGCACGACCGGGACGTTTACCGCACGATGGCCTGCGGTATCGCCGGGCTGTCAGTGGCGGCAGATTCGCTGTCGGCCATTAAATATGCGACGGTGAAGCCGGTGCGTGACCATACCGGTCTGGCGGTCGATTTCGTGATTGAAGGAGACTACCCGCAGTACGGTAACAACGATGACCGCGTGGACAGCATTGCCTGTGACCTGGTAGAGCGCTTTATGAAGAAAATTCAGGCGCTGCCAACCTACCGTAACGCAGTGCCGACCCAGTCGATCCTGACCATCACCTCGAACGTGGTCTACGGTCAGAAGACCGGGAACACACCGGATGGACGTCGGGGCGGCACACCGTTCGCGCCGGGGGCAAACCCGATGCACGGGCGTGACAGGAAAGGGGCAGTGGCCTCGTTAACCTCGGTCGCTAAGCTGCCGTTCACCTACGCGAAAGACGGTATCTCCTATACCTTCTCGATTGTGCCGCAGGCGCTGGGTAAAGATGAGATGGTACGTAAAGCCAACCTGGTGGGGCTGCTGGACGGTTACTTCCACCATGAAGCCGCCATCGAGGGTGGGCAGCACCTGAACGTCAACGTCATGAACCGGGAAATGCTGCTGGATGCCATTGAACATCCTGAAAATTATCCGAACCTGACCATTCGCGTTTCAGGGTATGCGGTACGGTTTAATGCGCTTACGCGCGAGCAGCAGCAGGACGTGATTTCGAGGACGTTTACCCAGTCGATCTGACGTAAGTCAGGCACCATGCCCCCTTCCAGTCTGGGGGCATTTTTTTGCCCGCTAAACATACAAAATTGTTTATATAATTACTCACACATATTCATCCGCTCTTGAAAAACAATACTCCTGCTTTTTCCTATAACAGAATGTAAGGACAGTAAGATGATGAAAATGACCCGTATTACTTTGGTTGCTGCGTCACTGGCGGTGTGCAGTTTTACAGCGCAGGCGGCTAATGTTGAAGCTGCCCCATCACCGTCGCAGGATCCGCTGGTACAACACCTGAAGCTGAGTAACGAGCAGGTGAAGAAAATCGAAGACCTGCATAAGACGCTGGAACAAAACGTCAGTAAGATCCCGATGACCGGTGTAAAAGATGGCGCGTTGATTGACATGTTCCAGGCCGGAAAATGGGATGAAAGTACGGTGAAAAACCAGCTTGCCGCCTTCAGCAAAATTGAAGAGCAGACCCGCTATTACCGTGTGAAATACTACTTCGACGTAAGCCAGGTGCTGACGCCGGAACAGCGCAAACAGGTGAAAACCGATATGGCTAACGCGCTGGCCGACTGATGTGATGCCCGCGCGTGGCGCGGGTTTTTATTTCTTGATCGTCATCACTTTTAGAAAAAATACGTCCTTTCCACTTATAAAGAAGTAAATTTTCCTCCCATAACAGAAAGTCCTTATAAAAATTGTGACTTTTTTCTCCCTCTCTCCGGATATGATCTTTTCACTCCAATAACAACTACCTGCAGCAACCTGGCTCACAATCGCTGGTGAACAGAACCTCATAAAAATAACGGTTTACCCTACACAAAATAAGCGAGTGCCTTATGGATACGGCAACAAACAGCAGTGTGATTGTGAATGATTCCCCCGCGGCAAGGCGGGCAGGGATGAGTGAAAGTGAATGGCTGGAAGCCATTAAATTCGACAGCACCGACACGGGCTGGGTCATCATGAGTATCGGGATGGCCATCGGCGCGGGGATTGTTTTTCTCCCGGTGCAGGTTGGCTTAATGGGGCTGTGGGTGTTTTTACTCTCGTCGATAATTGGTTATCCGGCCATGTACCTGTTCCAGCGCCTGTTTATTAATACGCTGGCGGAATCACCGGAATGCAAAGATTACCCGAGCGTTATTAGCGGCTATTTGGGTAAAAACTGGGGCATCTTATTAGGGGCGCTCTATTTCGTGATGCTGGTGATCTGGATGTTTGTCTATTCCACCGCCATCACTAACGACAGCGCCTCCTATTTGCACACCTTTGGCGTGACAGACGGTTTGCTTTCTGAAAACCCGTTCTACGGTCTATTCCTGATCTGTATTCTGGTGGCAATCTCTTCGCGTGGTGAAAAGCTGCTGTTTAAAGTTTCCAGCCTGATGGTGCTCACTAAGCTGTTTGTGGTGGCAGCACTGGGGTTATCGATGATTGGCCTCTGGCATTTAGCCAATGTGGGCATGCTGCCGCCGATGGGGCTGCTGGTGAAAAATGCCATTATTACGCTGCCTTTTACCTTAACCTCGATCCTCTTTATTCAGACATTAAGCCCGATGGTTATTTCCTATCGTTCACGGGAAAAATCCGTCGAGGTTGCAAGACATAAAGCCCTGCGGGCGATGAACATTGCCTTCGGCGTGCTGTTTGTGACGGTCTTCTTCTACGCGGTCTCCTTCACCCTGGCGATGGGCCATGACGAAGCGGTCAAAGCCTATGAGCAAAATATTTCGGCACTGGCGATCGCGGCACAGTTTATCAGTGGTGATGGTGCAGGTTGGGTCAAAATCGTCAGCGTGATCCTCAATATTTTCGCGGTGATGACCGCCTTCTTCGGTGTGTATCTTGGCTTCCGCGAGGCAACGCAGGGCATTGTGATGAACATCCTGCGCCGCAAAATGCCAGTAGAGAAAATCAATGAAGGTACCGTACAGCGCGGCATCATGTTGTTCGCCATCCTGCTGGCCTGGAGCGCGATTGTGTTAAACGCGCCAGTGCTGAGCTTTACCTCCATTTGTAGCCCTATTTTCGGGATGGTGGGTTGTTTAATTCCAGCGTGGTTGGTCTACAAAGTCCCTGCATTGCACAAATATAAAGGCGTGTCGCTGGTGATTATTGTTATTACCGGACTGCTGCTTTGTGTTTCTCCTTTCCTCGCATTTTCCTGAGGTGTAATTAAGGTCGTAACGATGTCTGAGCAAACTAATCCTTTATGGAACCATTTTATTCGCGCGGTGCAGGAAGAGGTAAAACCTGCTCTGGGGTGTACTGAGCCGATCTCTCTGGCGCTGGCATGTGCCACTGCTGCTGAGCTGCTGCCCGGTAAGGTGACGAAAATTGAGGCGTGGGTATCACCGAACCTCATGAAAAACGGGCTTGGCGTAACGGTACCGGGTACCGGCATGGTTGGGTTACCTATCGCGGCGGCACTGGGGGCAACGGGCGGTCATGCACAGGCTGGGCTGGAAGTGTTGAAAGGTGCCTCAACCGAGGCGCTGGCACAGGCTAAAGCTCTGCTGAACACGGGAAAGGTGCAGGTGAAACTGCAGGAGCCTTGCGATGAGATCCTCTATTCCCGCGCCTGTGTGTACGCCGGAGATGCCTCGGCAATGGTGACCATCGCCGGGGGACATACGCGGATTGTGGAGATCCTCTGCCAGGGCGAAACCCGCTTTATCCTTGATGAACAGCCGCAGAACGCTGACAGCGATCCCCTGGCGGTGCTCTCGCACGCCACGCTTTTACAGATCATCGAGTTTGTGGAGCAGGTTCCCTTTGAGGCTATCCGCTTTATTCTGCAGGCGGCACAGCTGAATGATGCCCTTTCCCGCGAAGGGTTAAGCGGAAACTGGGGGCTCCACATTGGTGCGACTCTGCATAAACAGCGCTCGCGTGGATGGGTGGCTCAGGATGTGGGTTCAGACATTGTCATCCGCACCAGTGCGGCTTCGGATGCCCGCATGGGCGGGGCGGTACTCCCGGCAATGAGTAACTCCGGTTCGGGTAATCAGGGGATCACGGCAACGCTGCCCGTGGTTGTCGTGGCTGAACATATTCAGGCCGATGACGAAAAACTGGCGCGGGCGCTGATGCTCTCCCATCTGTCGGCAATCTATATCCATTACCAGCTTCCGCGGTTGTCGGCGCTGTGTGCGGCCACTACCGCCGGGATGGGGTCTGCTGCAGGGATGGCGTGGCTGATGGGCGGGGGGTATCAGACAATCTCGATGGCGATTAGCAGTATGATCGGCGATGTCAGCGGGATGATCTGCGACGGTGCCTCCAACAGCTGTGCGATGAAGGTTTCTACCAGCGTTGCAAGTGCCTGGAAAGCGGTGATGATGGCGCTGGATGATACTGCGGTGACGGGCAACGAAGGGATTGTGGCACATAACGTGGAGCAGTCTATCGCCAACCTGTGTGCGCTGGCGTGCCGCTCGATGCAGGCTACGGATAAGCAGATAATTGAAATCATGGCGAGTAAGGTGTAGCGAGTTTCCCCTCGCCTTAACCCTCTCCCCAAAGGGGAGAGGGTTAAGGTTTTTATTAAACCGGCAAATCAATCAACAGCGCGCGCAGCGGTGTGTCGGCCACCAGGGTAATATTCGCTTCATCGCGAATAAATGCGCCATCACCGCAGGTCAGCGCTTCTTTCTCTTCCGTGTGCGTCACCGCATGCACTGTGCCGTGAATCGACTGCAAATAGGCTCGTGGGCCGTGAAGCTGGAAGCTGGCCTGCTCGCCTTCCTTCAGTTCGATATGGTGCAGCCACACCTGCTGACGCAGTTGCAAACTGCCTTTGCTGCCATCGGGTGATGCAATCAGCTGCTGTTTATCGTTCGTCAGATCTATCTTTTGCACTGGTGGGTTTTCCCGCTCAGGGCAGGCATCCAGCCACAGCTGCATACGGGTCAGTGTTTTCTCTTTGCTGAGGTTATGCTCGCTGTAGCTCATACCAGGCTGTGTGGAAATTAGTAATGCTTCGCCAGCCTTTGCCTGGACATGATTGCCCTCGCTATCGCGGTATTCTGCCTCGCCTTCCAGGATCAGGTTCAGGATATCGACTTTCGGGTACGTACGCGGCTGGAAGGCACTGCCCGGGGCGAGCACCTCCTGATTCAACACGCGCAATGAGGCGTAACCGAGGAGTTTCGGGTCAAAGTAATGTCCAAAGGAAAAGGTGTAGCGGGCCTGCAGCCAACCGAAATCGGCTTGTCCGCACTGTTTAGCTGTTCTTGTCGTAATCATAAACTTGACCTCTCTTTACACTAAAACAATGGTAAAGGTATGGACGCTTCATTGTTAGCCAGATATTCTGCCGGGTATGTTCAAATTTCCTGAATGAGAACGAGATGGCTAAAGAGAGAGCATTGACGCTTGAGGCGCTTCGCGTCATGGACGCAATTGACCGACGCGGCAGTTTTGCTGCGGCGGCAGATGAACTGGGGCGCGTTCCATCTGCGCTGAGCTACACGATGCAGAAGCTGGAGGAAGAGCTGGATGTGGTGCTCTTTGACCGCTCCGGTCATCGAACAAAATTCACCAACGTTGGCCGGATGCTGCTGGAGCGCGGTCGTGTGCTGCTGGAAGCGGCAGACAAACTGACTACCGACGCCGAAGCGCTGGCGCGCGGCTGGGAAACCCATCTGACGCTGGTTACCGAAGCACTGGTACCGACCGAGGCGCTGTTCCCACTGGTGAACCGGCTGGCAGATAAAGCCAACACCCAGTTGTCGATCATCACGGAAGTGCTGGCGGGAGCCTGGGAGCGCCTGGAGACGGGCAGGGCGGATATCGTTATTGCGCCGGACATGCACTTCCGTTCGTCGTCTGAAATTAACTCCCGCAAGCTCTACAGCGTGATGAACGTTTATGTTGCCGCACCAGATCACCCCATTCACCAGGAGCCCGAGCCGCTTTCAGAAGTCACGCGCGTGAAGTATCGCGGTGTGGCGGTGGCGGATACGGCCCGTGAGCGCCCGGTATTAACGGTACAGCTGCTGGATAAACAGCCGCGTCTGACGGTGACGTCCCTGGAAGATAAGCGCCAGGCGCTACTTGCCGGGCTGGGTGTGGCGACGATGCCTTACCCGTTTGTTGAAAAAGACATTGCTGAAGGGCGACTGCGTGTGGTGAGTCCGGAATACACCAGTGAAGTGGATATCATCATGGCGTGGCGGCGCGACAGTATGGGTGAAGCCAAGTCGTGGTGTCTGAGAGAAATACCGAAGCTCTTTGCGCATCACAACAAATAAGCGTGCAGGCCCGGTAAGCGTAAGCGCCACCGGGCATCATGCTATGCGCTGATCTTAGAGTCAGGCCCAAAGCGGTTTTCACCTGGCGTGCCGGACTGACAGTTGAAGATCAAAATGATGATCCAGCCCACAACCGGGATCAACACCAGCAGTAGCCACCAGGCCGAACGATCGGTGTCGTGTAGCCGTCGGAACAGTACCGCCCATGATGGCAGCAAAACCAGCAGACCATAAATGGTGGTGAGCACGCCTTCGCCTCCCGCCCGTTCCCAGCCGAGAATTTTATCGACGATACTCAGCACGACGATAAGGATGAAGTTCACCAGAACGAACATCCAGTACTCTTTGCGGCGGGCGCGGCCACCAAATCCAATGTAGTTGCGCAGTACTTTTAGATACCAGTCCATTTTCCTTGCCTCAATAGTCAGACAATCACTTGTTTTGTAAGCAATCAAAGTAAGGATAGATGGGGATTGTGAATTAAAAAAGGGCATCAATTGATGCCCTGAATATTTATCTAAAACGGACGTCCCGGCCGTGCGGTTCATCCAGATCCTGCCACGGGCCAATGGAGATAATGCCCGTC
Source organism: Enterobacter sp. RHBSTW-00901 (assembly GCF_014103115.1). Classification (NCBI taxonomy): domain Bacteria; kingdom Pseudomonadati; phylum Pseudomonadota; class Gammaproteobacteria; order Enterobacterales; family Enterobacteriaceae; genus Enterobacter; species Enterobacter sp. RHBSTW-00901. The sequence continues at coordinate 2,188,796 of NZ_JABXPB010000001.1, read as the reverse complement.
GGGTTAATGGTTTTATGGCTGCGGAAATAGTGGGTGCGGATATGGTCAAAATTGACCGTTTCGGCAATGCCCGGCATCTGGTAGATGTCACGCAGGAAACCATACAGGTTCATGTAATCACTGATGCGATGCTTATCGCACTTAAAGTGGGTGACATACACCGGATCAAAACGCACCAGCGTAGTCCACAGGCGGATGTCCGCTTCTGTCAGACGATCGCCCGTCAGATAGCGGTGCTGGCCGAGGATCTGCTCCAGACGACCCAGCGATTCAAACACTTTCCCGACCGCTTCGTCGTAGGCTTCCTGGCTGGTGGCAAAACCGGCTTTGTACACGCCATTGTTGACGTTGTCGTAGATCCAGCTGTTCAGCGAGTCAATCTTATCGCGTAGCTCAACCGGATAGTAATCCCCGGCGCGGGCACCGTGGGCATCAAATGCGGTGTTGAACATGCGGATGATTTCCGCTGACTCATTGCTGACGATGGTCTGATTTTTTTTGTCCCACAGAACCGGCACGGTAACGCGCCCGGTGTAGTGCGGGTCAGCGCGCAGATAGAGCTGGTAGAGAAAATCGTGGTGATAAAGGTCATCGCCCGTCGCGGCAGGGAAATCACTGTCAAACATCCAGCCGTTTTCCAGCATCAGCGGGTTCACGACGGAAACCGGAATTAAGGACTCCAGGCCTTTAAGCTTACGTATAATCAGGGTGCGGTGTGCCCACGGGCAGGCGAGGGAAACATAGAGGTGATAACGGTCTTTCTCAGCCGCAAAACCCCCTTCGCCACCTGGACCCGGGGCTCCATCAGCGGTCAGCCAGTTGCGGAAGACCGAAACAGAGCGTCTGAAGCGTCCGCCGGTGGATTTGGTGTCATACCAGACATCCTGCCAGACGCCGTCTACGAGTTGTCCCATTTTTCTTTCCTCCGTCAGATAAGCAAAAGCGAGGAGATGTCTCCTCGCTTTGTTCATTGATTATAGCGTGCTTACCATTTCTTATTCAGAACGCGGTCAATGCTGTATGCGCCTGGGCCCGTCACTGCCAGCAGCAGGAAACCGCCTGCGATGGTCAGGTTTTTCATGAACATCAGGGAGTTTACGCCTTCCGCAAAGTTGCTGTGGAAGAGGAACGCCGTCAGCACGGTGAAACCTGCAGTAAACAGTGCCGTGGTACGGGTCAGGAAGCCGAACAACACTGCCAGGCCGCCGCCGAACTCAAGCAGGATGGTCAGTGGCAGCAGGAACCCCGGCACGCCCATTGCTTCCATGTATTGTTGGGTACCTGCATAACCGGTGATTTTGCCCCAACCTGCAACGATGAACAGAATTGGCATCAGAATGCGTGCTACCAGTACACCAACATCTTCTAATTTTTTCATTTTACTCTCCAGGAAACCACATCAGCGGCTGAACTTCATTTGTGTGCAAATTCGGGTAGATACCGTGTCTTTGCTGTCGATGGAGAGAATCATAAACGTGACGAATGACAATTGTTAGCAAGGAAAACTGTCAATCTTTTTCAAAGATATTGAGTAAGGGAACGTGCGCGCGGGTGTCCTCACCCCAACCCTCCCACAGGGTTGAGGGATCCCCACAAATTACAGGTTGGTACAGAATACCCCCTCTCCCTTGAGGGTGTACGGTCCGGGGACATGGTAGACAGGTGTTCGGGGACATGGTGAACACTTTTTAACATCCTTTACCTATGGTGATCGACTTTTTCTTCAGGTCGATCACCCCCACTTTCGTGCTGTACCACCACACGTCATAACAGCCGTCTTCCTGTGTTTCCCTCAGCCCTACCCGTTCCCCCCTGAACGCCTTGCCTGCGCTCAGACTGACTCCTTTCACGCTCAGCTTCCCGCTGATATCGACTTTCCTGACCATCACCCCCTCATCGTATTCCGGTGGGATTGTGTTGCCGTTGTACTGCCGTGCGGACGGCTGATACCGGGAGGCCGGAACGTTCATACCCAGCGCCTCGTGCGGTCGTTCAAGGTTATAGACGGTGCGCCAGTGTTCAAATGCACGCTGCAGTTCACCGCTGTCCGCGAACCACTTCCCCTGCAACACTTCCGCCTTCAGGCTGCGGTGAAAACGCTCCAGCTTGCCCTGTGTCTGCGGATGATATGGCCGGGAGTGCCCCACCCGGATACCCAGGCGCATCAGCCACAGCTCCAGTGCCGTCCAGATGCCGGTGGTGTCGCCCCACGGCGCTCCGTTATCCATCGTCATCCTGTCCGGCAGACCGTAGCGTTCAAACACGCTGACCAGCTGCTGCTGTACGGTCTCACGCCGTTCATCGGTGCAGTGTGCCAGGCACAGGGAAAAGCGGGAGTGGTCATCCAGCAGGGTGAGCGGATGACAGCGGCCACCACCAAAGGGAAAGTGTCCCTTAAAATCCATCTGCCAGAGGCGATTGGGCGCATCATGTTCGAACCGCCCTGAGGCCGGAATGCCCGGTGAAACGCCCGGCAGCAGACCGTGGCGGGCCATCAGGTTATGGACGGTGCTGAAAGCGGGCATGCAGTGCCCCAGGTCTTCCAGCCAGCGCTTAATCTTGCGTGCGCCCCAGCGTTCATGACGGTCATGTGCCATGCGCAGCAGAGCAGTGATGTCATCAGATGAGCGGTTCGGGGAATGATGAGGTATACGGGGCCGGTCCAGAAGGCCGGATGCACCTTCCTGAGCCCAGCGCTGAAGCCACTTATAGCCAGTGGCAGGCGAAATGCCGTAGTGACGGCACAGGGAACGGATGTTCGCCCCGTCCTGCGAGGCGAACAAAACAAACTCGGTACGTAATGACATGGTATCTCTCGCATCCCAGGGCATAAGTGACTCCATAAACGGGTTCTTATGCCTTAGTTGTAAGTGTCTACCATGTCCCCGAACAAGTGTTCACTATGTCCCCGGACCGTACAGAGGGAGAGGGATGGGGTGAGGGGGAACATAAAGCAGTAGTGGTTATTCCGTTCACTTTATGTTGATTGCTGCTCTGTAACGACGACACAGGTGAACGTGCCAGGGCGGTTCACCGCCACCGCCCTGGCAACCCGGGCTCCCGGCAGGAAAATCGCCGCTGCGCGGTACCCTCAGCTTATTCCTTCAGGCTTCGGGTCGGGCATTAGCCTGCATCCCTGCAGGCAATGCCCTCTCGGCGCATCCCTGCGCCTCGCCCCGGCCTTACGGAAACGCTTCGGCGATTTTCAGCCGGACCATGGAGTCGCTATAAGTCTTATATTTCAATGAAATAGTTTAATTGCTTAAGAAGAACAAAATTACTGGGGAACCCTCAGCCCACAGGAAGGGGGCGCAAAAACAAAAAACGGTAACCTGGGTTACCGTTTTTTGTTTTTATCACCGCAGTTGTTGCTGACGAATAGCGGCTTTCACCAGACGCCAGGTACTCCAGATGCCAAAGCCGCGGCGAGTCCAGCGGATGAGCTTGCGCGGGTGACGAACGCCCCAGATAGCCATGATACTGGTACCGGCCAGCGTCCAGGTGCGCAGGTTCAGGAAGGTATTCCAGCCACGATCGAGCGGTCGCGTGGCGTCTATCCAGTCACGGCGACTGGCTGACAGATCCAGTCGCTGCTGTTGGATCTGTCTTAACAGCAGTGCTTTGCGTTTCTGGCGTTCGACGTTGTCGCTCACGGCTTGTCATCCTCCAGCAGGGTGCGATCGTTGGCCAGCTCCTGACGCGTGTGACGCAAGAGGGTCGATTTACGCGCCTTGCGTAGCGTCCAGATACCACCGATCAGTGCCGCTGTCAGCAAAACCACTGTCGTGGCAATCATCGCATTCAACCGATACTGAGGGTCGATGGCCCAGATGAGTAACACCATCAGGCTCATCAGACCAAACGCAGCAAAAAGCAGGGTCAGTCCGAGCATCAGCAGGATCTGGACGAGATTGGCTTTCTCCTCCTCCAGTTCAACCACTGCCAGCCGAATGCGCGTTTCAGCAATGCCGACCAGTGTTGTTAATATCCGCTGGCCGATGCCGAGGATATTTTTAGCAGGCCCTTGTGTGTGACGAGGATCTTCCATATCAGCGACGCGTGAGCAGGACACCCAGCACCACACCAATTGCGGCACCAATACCTACACCCGTCCACGGGTTATCGCGAACATATTCGTCTGCGCGTGCAGCGGCTTCACGGGTCTGTTTCGCCAGCGCATCACCTGTTTCACCCAGACGGTGGCGGCTTTCTTTCAGCGCCTGCTCTGCTTTGCTGCGCAGTTTACTGACCTCTTCTTTCGATTTATCGGTAGAGGAGTTCAGCACCTCTTCCAGAGTGTCCGCCAGGGATTTTAGTTCAGCGCGCAGATTTTCTGAGGTCGTATCTTTTGACATGATTCTCTCCTGTTGAGATTTCCGTTAACTCAATAATCGCGAGCTTCCAGCGCTTTCAGTTCGTCCTGCGCTTCTTTCAACTTCTTCTCGCGCTTAGCAATTTTTTCCGCATCCCCTTTCTCTTTCGCTTCCTGCAGGTCGTGGCGGCGCTCCGCTACCTCGTCCTTTTGTTCAGCGATTTTTTTCCGGTGGTCGGCACGCAATTGGTTGTCTGAGCAGTTGGTCTTCACTTCGCTCAACGCTTTTTTCAGACCTTCAACACGGTGCTGATTATTATGCTTTTCGGCATAACTGATTTCACGCTGTATATCCTGTTCTTTCTCCTGACAGAGAGAATTTGCGAAGGATGCCGTGCTTAAAGAAAAAAGGGCCAGAGCCAGAGTCATGCGGAATTTCATTATCGAAACCTTCCATTGTGTTACGGCGAGAGCCGTTATCCAGAATGATGCGGAGAACATTTGAGGGGTGCTCCGCGTACTTAAGCATAGTAAGTAAACGGGGTAATCACCAAAGTGAGTGAAAAGATTCGGGATCCTGGTAATTATCCAAACCGATGTGACGTGTCGCGCAACAGTGACAGCCAGGTCGTTGACTGGCTGTCATCATCCTGTTGGGCAATGATATACCCGTGCGGCAGCGTACGGTCGAGGACGATTTTCGCCGCGGCACTCTGCGCACTGGAGTCAAACTTGATCAGCAATACGTCGTCCTTTGGGGTGATGCTCTTAAAGCTGATCCCATTGGCATCCAGATGATGCCAGACAGAAAACCCGTCAGGTGCGCTGGTTCCCTGATTCACAGAGCGAATGGCCAGCGTAGACTCCTGATGTGAAAACGCAGCCCAGATCAGGAGCATGGCGCTGATCATCACCAGCACAATCATGGCAAAGGAAAAACGACGCAGGGAGAGACGGGAGATAACCATTGTTAACCCCTGGCTCCGTATTTCTTTTTCCACAGCACCACCAGCGAACCGATCAGACCAAAGACCAGCAGGACAACCGGCAGCAGCATCAGGCAGGACATCAGTTGGTCTTCATATTTCATGAATACCGGGGTTTTGCCGAGTGCGTAACCCAGCGTTGTCAGGATCACAACCCACAGTAGGCCGCTCATCCAGTTAAAGAACTGGAAACGGGTGCTGCTCAGCCCGGAAAGCCCCGCGATGGTTGGCAGCAAGGTTCGCACGAAAGCAATAAAGCGGCCAATCAACAGTGCAGAAAGCCCGTGCTTATGGAAAAGATGGTGCGCCCGCTGGTGATAGTGTGCAGGAAGATGGGAGAGCCAGTTTTGCACAATCCGCGTGTTGCCAAGCCATCGCCCCTGAATATAGCTCACCCAGCAGCCGAGACTTGCGGCGACGGTCAGTAAGAAAATGGTCTGCGGAAACGCCATCGCCCCTTTGGCACACAGCACGCCCACCAATACCAGCAAGCTGTCGCCGGGTAAAAAGGCAGCAGGAAGCAAGCCGTTCTCAAGGAACAGGATCATAAACAAGACGAAATAGAGCATGCCAATCATGGAAGGGTTGGCCAGCGTTTCGAAATCCTGAGCCCAGAGGGCATGCAGTAGTTGGGTCAAAAGTTCCATTCAGTGTTCCTGGAAATCGTTTAACGTCACGCCCGTTCTTCGGGAAAACAACACGGCGACATTGTTGTGATTTCATTATGGTCGCTCGCGGACACAATCGTGTGTGGCCAGAACTGTTCCCTGTAAAAATGGCGGGTAAGCAAGCACTAACTTATAAAAAAACAAATTGAATCTAATTGTAACAAAGCCCAACGTTCTGCGTCACAGATTTTGCATGGGGCGCAATGATTTTGGCTTAAGCCATGAAGGGGAGCGAGGGGATTTACAAAGGCTGACACTATATATGTTTGCTTACCCACCTGCACCGGAAGGCGCAACAATGCGCCTGCCAGCGAAGAAGGAAACTATTTTGCCAGACTGGATGCCGTATCGAGGTGAACGACAGGATTATCAGCAAAAAGGTAACGGTCAGCGTTGAATTCGAAGTCGTCACTGGTTTCGTTGAACAGCATCTGTTTGGTGTTTTCCAGGTGCTGCCACATGGCCAGTTTGGCGGCATGCGGATCTTTGCGAATCAGCGCTTTAAGGATCTGATCGTGGTCGTCACACCAGTTGTCGACAGTGCGTGAATCAATGTGATCGTGCAATTTCTTCCAGTACGGGTTGTGAACGCGCTGAGTCCACATTTTTTCGACAATTGCTGCCAGCGCCGTGTTTTGTGTAGCCAGAGCCACCTGTACGTGGAACTGGAGATCCCACTCTGAATCGCGGAAACATTTTTCCTTGCGTGCGTTCTCCTGGATCTCCATCAGCTTCATGATGTCCTGTTTGGTCACCTGGGTTGCCGCAAATTCCGCAATATTGCTTTCGATCAACTGGCGAGCCTGGAGCAACTCAAACGGACCATAGCTGGCGAATTCCAGACTTTCATCCGGTGCGAGGGAATATTTTGGCTGACTGGAAATCACATGAATGCCGGAACCTTTACGCACTTCAACGTAGCCTTCCACTTCCAGCATGATGATGGCTTCACGCACCACGGTACGGCTCACGCTCTTTTCATCGGCAATAAAGCGCTCAGCGGGGAGTTTATCACCGACAAGATAGACACCTTGCTCGATGCGATCTTTCAGCTCGGCAGCAAGTTGCTGATATAAACGACGTGATTCGGTGATTTCCATATGCGCTCCAGGCAGGGTACGACGGATGATTTGTTATACCACTTTTGCGTACCAGTCTCCATATTTTGCCATGAAAAAAGCCGCCTGGTGGCGGCTTTCGTGTTGTCGTTACCGGGGGAAACGCTAACTCTGCGTGAGCGGCTTTCCGACGGACTCTTCCTGCAACTCTTCAGCTGATTTGCTTTTCAGCACCGTCCAGATAACCACCGCACCTAACAGGTCGAAGACAGCCAGCACAGCGAACAGTGGGCTGAAGCCGATGGTATCTGCCAGCGCACCCACCACCAGAGCAAACAGGGTACTTGCTGTCCACGCGGCCATACCGGTCAGGCCGTTTGCCGTTGCCACTTCATTGCGGCCAAAGACGTCAGAAGAGAGTGTAATCAGCGCGCCGGACAGTGACTGGTGAGCGAAGCCACCGATACACAGCAGAGCGATAGCGATATAAGGGCTGGTGAACAGGCCGATCATGCCTGGGCCAATCATCAGCAACGCCCCCATCGTGACCACCATTTTACGGGAAACGATCAGGTTCACGCCAAACCAGCGCTGGAACAGCGGTGGCAGGTAACCCCCAACGATACAACCGAGGTCGGCGAACAGCATTGGCATCCAGGCGAACATGGCAATTTCTTTCAGGTTAAAGCCGTAAACTTTAAACATGAACAGTGGGATCCAGGCGTTAAACGTACCCCAGGCCGGTTCTGCCAGGAAACGTGGCAGCGCGATCCCCCAGAACTGACGGGTCCCCAGGATCTGCCGGACAGACATTTTTTTGCCGTTGTTGGTCTGATGCTGAGATTCCTGGCCACCAATGATGTAGTCACGTTCTTCAGGAGACAGTTTTTTCTGATCGCGTGGGTGCTTGTAGAAAACCAGCCACGCCATTGCCCATGCAAAGCTCAGGACGCCAGAGATGATGAATGCCATCTGCCAGCTGTGCATCACGATAGCCCATACCACCAGCGGCGGCGCAATCATCGCACCGATGGAAGAACCCACATTGAAATAACCGACGGCGATAGAACGTTCTTTTGCCGGGAACCACTCGGAACTGGCTTTCAGGCCAGCCGGGATCATTGCGGCTTCTGCTGCACCGACCGCACCACGTGCCAGCGCCAGGCCACCCCAGCTTCCTGCCATTGCGGTTGCACCGCAGAAAATCGCCCATGCTACGGCGAAGAAGGCATAGCCGATTTTGGTGCCCAGGATATCAAGGACATAGCCCGCAACAGGCTGCATAACTGTGTAAGCCGCGGAGTAAGCAGCAATAATGTAGGAGTATTGTTGCGTGGAGATATGTAATTCTTCCATCAACGTTGGCGCTGCTGCTGCTACGGTGTTACGTGTCAGGTAGCCCAGCACGGTACCTAAGGTCACCAGTGCGATCATGTACCAACGTAACCCTTTAATTTTACGCATGTAAAACCTCATCGTTATGTTATTTCCGCACCGGAGCACGGCAATCGCTCAACCATTTCCAGGGGCGACTGTTAACGGGAGGGGCGTAACCAGAAAAATACCGGCATAGCCCGAACCTTGGCATAAGTCATCGTGCATAAATTGGTATCCGTACCGTTAAGTCCGGTGTATCTGACACCGGGAATGCATTTCGTCGGCTTATATCTTGCGACGGCAAAAAGATAACTTGTCATACAACTTTAAAAGGTGAGTGACATCACAATTGCTGGAATATTTGTAGGGACATTCTGACGTGCAAGGGAAGCCAGTAATGGCGCGGCCTTCAGACGGGTTTGCCTCTTTAGGGGTAAATTATTTGTCGACGTTTATTGATCTGACTCACGAAAAAAACTACGGTCTCTGGAAATTGGTGTGATAACTTTGCAGCATCTGAACATTAAGCTTTCTGACGCTCTCGTTAAGAGGAAGACGATAATGACCCCGTTTATGACCGATGATTTCCTGTTAGATACCGAATTTGCTCGCCGCCTGTACCACGACTACGCAAAAGACCAGCCGATTTTCGACTACCACTGCCATTTACCGCCGCAGCAGGTTGCCGAAAATTATCGTTTTAAAAATCTGTATGACATCTGGCTGAAGGGTGACCACTACAAATGGCGCGCAATGCGTACCAACGGTGTGGCTGAGCGACTGTGTACTGGTGATGCCACCGACCGCGAGAAGTTTGATGCCTGGGCCGCAACCGTTCCACACACCATCGGCAATCCGCTATACCACTGGACGCACCTCGAACTGCGTCGTCCGTTCGGTATTACAGGCAAGCTGCTTTCGCCCGCGACAGCCGACGACATCTGGGCGCAATGCAACGAATTGTTGGCGCAAGACGCCTTCTCTGCGCGCGGCATCATGAAGCAGATGAACGTGAAAATGGTGGGCACGACTGACGATCCAATCGACTCACTGGAGCACCACGCGGTGGTCGCCAAAGACACCTCTTTTGATATCAAAGTGCTGCCGAGCTGGCGTCCGGATAAAGCCTTCAATATTGAGCAGGCCACCTTTAGCGACTACATGGCGAAGCTGGCGGACGTTTCTGATACCGATATTCGTCGTTTCGCAGACTTGCAGAGCGCGCTGATCAAACGTCTGGATCACTTTGCGGCGCACGGCTGTAAGGTGTCCGACCACGCGCTGGACGTGGTGCTGTTTGCGGAGTCAAACGAAGCCGAGCTGGACACTATCCTGGCGCGTCGTTTATCCGGTGAGTCCCTGAGCGAGCATGAAGTAGCGCAGTTCAAAACGGCGGTGCTGGTGTTCCTCGGCGGGGAATACGCGCGTCGCGGCTGGGTGCAGCAGTATCACATTGGTGCGCTGCGTAATAACAACCAGCGTCAGTTCAAACTGTTGGGCGCGGACGTGGGCTTCGACTCCATCAACGACCGTCCAATGGCGGAAGCACTCTCCAGGCTGCTGAGCAAACAGAACGAGCAAAACCTGCTGCCGAAAACCATCCTCTACTGCCTGAACCCGCGCGATAACGAAGTGCTGGGCACGATGATTGGTAACTTCCAGGGGGAAGGGATGCCGGGCAAGATGCAGTTCGGCTCTGGCTGGTGGTTCAACGATCAGAAAGACGGCATGGAGCGTCAGATGACGCAGCTGGCGCAGCTTGGCCTGCTCAGCCGTTTTGTCGGTATGCTGACCGACAGCCGCAGCTTCCTCTCTTATACGCGCCATGAATATTTCCGCCGCATTCTGTGCCAGACGATAGGCCGCTGGGTGGCTGCGGGTGAAGCCCCGGCGGATATCCAGCTGCTGGGCGAAATGGTGAGAAACATCTGCTTTAACAATGCGCGTGACTACTTCGCCATTGAACTGAACTAAGGTTGTCTGAGGTTGATATGCAATACATCAAAATCCATTCGCTGGATAACGTTGCCGTCGCGCTGGCCGATCTGACGGAAGGCGAAGTCGTGACCGTGGAGAACCAGACGGTCACGCTGCGTCAGGCAATTGCACGCGGGCATAAGTTTGCCGTGCTCCCCATTGCCAAAGGGGAAAACGTGGTGAAGTACGGTTTGCCCATTGGTCATGCGCTGGCGGAGATTGCGCCGGGTGAACATATTCATTCCCACAATACCCGCACCAATCTGAGCGATCTGGACGAGTATAGCTATCAACCTGACTTCCAGGTGGAAGCCGGACAGGCGGCGGATCGGGAGGTGCAGATCTACCGCCGTGACAATGGCGACGTGGGGATCCGCAACGAACTGTGGATCCTCCCGACGGTGGGCTGCGTCAATGGGATCGCACGTCAGATCCAGACGCGCTTCCTGAAAGAAACCAACGATGCTGAAGGTACCGACGGCGTGCATCTGTTCAGCCACACTTACGGCTGTTCCCAGCTCGGCGACGACCACATCAATACCCGTACTATGCTGCAAAACATGGTGCGTCACCCGAATGCGGGGGCGGTGCTGGTGATTGGTCTGGGCTGTGAAAACAACCAGGTGGATGCCTTCCGCGACACGCTGGGCGAGTTCGACCCCGAGCGCGTGCATTTTATGGTGTGCCAGCATCAGGATGATGAAGTGGAAGCGGGCATTGAGCAGCTTCACCAGTTGTATGAGGTGATGCGTCATGACCAGCGCGAGCCGGGTAAGCTGAGCGAGCTGAAGTTTGGTCTGGAGTGCGGCGGATCGGATGGTCTTTCAGGTATCACGGCTAACCCAATGCTGGGGCGTTTCTCGGACTACACGATCGCCAACGGAGGAACCTCCGTACTGACTGAAGTCCCGGAGATGTTTGGCGCAGAGCGTATTCTGATGAGCCACTGCCGTAATGAAGAGACGTTTGAGAAGACGGTCATGATGGTGAACGACTTCAAACAGTACTTCATCGCTCACAATCAGCCGATTTACGAAAACCCGTCTCCGGGGAACAAAGCGGGTGGGATCACCACGCTGGAAGAGAAATCCCTCGGCTGCACCCAGAAAGCGGGAGCCAGCCCGGTGGTGGACGTCCTGCGCTACGGTGAACGTCTGAAAACCCACGGCCTGAACCTGCTGAGCGCACCGGGTAACGATGCGGTAGCCACCAGCGCGCTGGCCGGAGCCGGATGCCACATGGTGCTGTTCAGTACCGGTCGCGGTACACCGTACGGCGGTTTCGTGCCGACGGTGAAAATTGCCACCAACAGCGAGCTGGCGGCGAAGAAAAAACACTGGATTGATTTCGATGCCGGTCAGTTGATCCATGGCAAAGCGATGCCGCAGTTGCTGACCGAATTCGTGGATATCATTGTGGAATTTGCTAACGGCAAGCAGACCTGTAACGAGAAGAACGACTTCCGCGAGCTGGCGATCTTTAAGAGTGGTGTGACGCTGTAGCCTGTGTGGGCTGATGCCCTCACCCTGGCCCTCTCCCACAGGGAGAGGGAGCAAACACTAAAAACGGCAACTTGCGTTGCCGTTTTGCTTTTATCCGCGCAGGGCATTCTTCGCTAAACGCACATCTTCCGCCTGGCAAGCCGCTGCGGTGAACAGCACGTCGGTTGACGAGTTCAGCGCCGTCTCGCAGGAGTCCTGCAGCACGCCGATAATGAAGCCCACCGCCACAACCTGCATGGCGATTTCATTCGGGATACCGAACATATTACAGGCCAGTGGGATCAGCAGCAGTGAACCGCCCGCCACGCCCGATGCACCGCATGCACAAAGCGATGCCACCACGCTCAGCAACAGCGCTGTCGGCAAGTCTACCGGGATACCCAGCGTATGCACCGCCGCCAGTGTCAGCACGGTAATGGTGATTGCCGCACCCGCCATATTCACGGTCGCACCCAGCGGGATAGAAACAGAATAAGTATCGCGATCCAGGTTCAGCTTCTCAGCCAGCGCCATGTTTACCGGAATGTTTGCTGCAGAGCTGCGGGTGAAGAAGGCATACACACCGCTTTCACGCAGGCACATCAGGACAAGTGGGTACGGGTTGCGACGGATCTGCCAGAACACCAACAGTGGGTTAATCACCAGTGCCACCAGCAGCATACAGCCAATCAGGACGATCAGCAGTTGCGCGTAACCCCACAGGGTTTCGAAGCCAGTGGTTGCCAGCGTAGAGGAGACCAGGCCGAAAATACCGATGGGTGCAAAACGAATGACGATTTTGACAATAAAGGTCACGGCGTTTGAGACATCGTTGACCAGGTTTTTCGTCGTTTCATTGCCGTGACGTAACGCGAAGCCCAGACCCACTGCCCAGACCAGAATGCCAATATAGTTGGCGTTCATCAGCGCGGTAATGGGGTTCGAAACCATGCTCATCAGCAAACCGCGCATCACTTCAATGATGCCGGAAGGGGGCGTGATTTCGCCCGCAGCGGTGGTCAGATGCAGGGTGGAAGGGAACAGGAAGCTGAACAGAACAGCCGTCAGCGCGGCAGAGAAAGTGCCCAGCAGGTATAAAAAGAGAATTGGGCGAATATTGGTTTTTTGTCCGTGTTGATGGTTGGCAATCGATGCCATCACCAGCATCAGAACCAGCACCGGTGCGACGGCTTTCAGCGCGCCAACGAACAGGGTACCGAGCAGTCCGGTGGCTTCAGCGGCAGGTTTTGACACCATTGCCAGCAGGATCCCCAGAACCAGCCCGACCAGAATTTGTTTAACGAGGCTACCCTGCGCCAGGCGCGCAAACAGGCCGTTTGATTGTGTACTCATACAAAATTCCTAAGTGAAATTGTGTTCCATCCCGGATGTGCTCTTAGTCACATTTATGTCCAGATGTAAATAAATGTTTGCCTGGTCGAGTATAAGGAAAGTGCATGTGGAGGGAAGCGTAAAATGCTGGATTTTACGTGTTGCGTCATATTTTTTAACTATTAAGTTACAAAAATGTGTTCACCCTCTCCAGGCGGGAGAGGGTGGGAGAGACTACTCTACCTGCTGTTTCTTATCGTGCTGGCGGTTAACCCAGGTATTGATAATCAGCGTGACGATCAGAATACCAAACACAATACCGAGCGAAATGGCGATCGGAATATGGTAGAAATCGACAATCAGCATTTTGATACCGATAAATACCAGAATCACCGACAGGCCATATTTCAGCATGGAGAAGCGTTCCGCCGCGCCCGCCAGCAGGAAGTACATCGCACGCAGACCGAGGATCGCGAACAGGTTAGAGGTCAGCACGATGAACGGGTCAGTGGTCACCGCGAAAATGGCCGGGATACTGTCTACCGCGAAAATCACATCGCTCAGCTCAACCAGAATCAGCACCAGCAGCAGCGGAGTGGCAAACAGCAGGCCGTTTTTACGCACGAAGAAATGTTCGCTCTCGATCTTGTCCGTCATGCGCAGATGGCCACGGATCCACTTCACCAGCGGGCGATCGCCAATGGCGGAGCCGTCTTCTTTTGCCAGCGCCATCTTGATACCGGTGAACAGCAGGAACGCACCGAAGACGTATAACAACCATTCGAACTGGGTAATCAGCCAGCTTCCGGCGAAGATCATAATGGTACGCAGGACAATCGCGCCCAGCACGCCGTAGACCAGCACGCGACGCTGCAGTGATGCCGGTACGGCGAAGTAGCTGAACAGCATCAGCCAGACGAAGACGTTATCCACCGCCAGGGCTTTTTCAATCAGATAGCCGGTGAGGAAGGCAAGTGCCTGAGGATCGGCAACGGCACGCCCCTCGGTTGAGGCCAGATACCACCAGAAGGCAGCGCAGAAGAGCAGGGAGAGGGTGACCCACACCAGCGACCAGGCGGCAGCCTGTTTCATGGTCATGCCCTGTGCGCCGCGACGTCCCTGCAAAAAGAGGTCGATCGCCAGCATGACAAGCACGACGACCGCGAATCCGCCCCATAACATTGGAGTGCCGACAGAATGCATACTTTTTTCCTTACACATAAAAAAACAAAAACGGCTATGGTCAGAAGACGATAGCCGTTAGCTTTTTATGCATAGACCTCGCCTTCCGGCAAGGTCTCACTTACAGCTGAAAAAACAGGTTTTCAACTGCCCGGCGACCGGATGCGGTTTTGCACGCATCGTAATGACGATCCACCGGCAAGGAAGTTACTCCCCTTTGCGGGTAACAAAATATGTCAGAGCATCGGTTTCGTCAATGGTCTGCGCATTTCATTACACAGTTTTACGCGATAGCGTCCACGCTGTCTGCAGGGAAGACCACCCCCGTCTGACGGCGGATCTCCGTTTGCAGCTTCGCCGTGGTGCGGCTTACCGCCAGGCCAGGGTGATTGACTTCGTTGCTTTCTACCAGACGGGCAAAGGCCTCTGCCTCATAGAGCATAGTGTTAATATGCTGAGGTTGCGTCAGCTCCTGCGCTTTACCGCCACGTGGCACGAAGCTCAGCTTCTGGCACTCGGAAATCTTCTCAATCACCAGCGATCCCGCTTCACCCTGAATTTCGCTTGGCAGGACGGAATCACTCACTTTGGAGTGCTGCAGCGTCACGCTGAAATCACCGTAGTCCAGTACCACTACCCCGTGTGCATCCACGCCGCTCTCCAGCAGACTGGCCGTTGCCGTTACGCCATGAGGTTCGCCCCACAGCGCTATGGCGGAGGCCAGGCAGTAGAAACCAATATCCATAATCGAGCCGTTGGAGAAGGCCGGGTTAAAGGTGTTCGGGTTCTCACCGTTCAGATAACGCTGGTAACGCGAAGAGTACTGACAGTAGTTGATAAAGGCTTTGCGCACTTTGCCAACCTTCGGTAAGGATTGCTGCAACAGCAGGAAGTTCGGCAGGCTGGCGGTTTTGAATGCTTCGAACAACACCACCTGGTTTTCGCGGGCAAGCTGAATGGCGGCTTCCACTTCCTGAATATTTGAGGCCAACGGCTTCTCGCAAATCACATGTTTTTTATGGCTCAGGAACAGCTTCGTTTGCGGGAAGTGCAGGGAGTTTGGGCTGGCAATATAGACCGCGTCAATGGCATCACTTTGCGCCATCGCATCGAGCGAGGTAAACAGATGTTCGACCAGATAGTCGTTTGCAAAACTCTGCGCCTGCTCAAGGCTGCGGGAATAGACTGCGGTGAGTTTATATTTGCCGGTTTCGTGGGCGGCGTCGACGAACTGGCGAGTGATCCAGTTCGTACCGATGACTGCGAAACGTATCATAAACGTTTACGTACTCCGTAGCTGGGAACCTTCAGCCACTGTAGCACGCCATCATGACAATTCGCGTGCGTTACTGCGCATTACTCTTTAACGATAAATGCGTAAGCCACAGACGGGTATCAAACTCCAGCTGGTGGTATTGCGGCTCCATGTGGCAGCACAGGGAGTAGAACGCTTTGTCGTGCTCTTTCTCTTTCAGATGCGCCAGCTCGTGAACCACTATCATCCGCAGGAAGGCTTCCGGTGCATTGCGAAACACGGTTGCGACGCGGATCTCCGCTTTCGCTTTTAGCTTGCCGCCCTGTACGCGGGAAATCGCCGTGTGCAGGCCGAGGGCATTTTTCAGTACGTGGATCTTGTTGTCGTACATGACCTTGTTGATAGGCGGTGCACTCTTCAGATACTGGTTTTTCAAATCCTGCGTATACTGCCAGAGCGCCTTATCGGTCGCGAAATCGTGCGTGCCCGGATAGCGTTTTTCCAGCACAGCGCCCAGCTTTTGCTCGGCAATTAAGCTGCGAACCTGGGAAAGTAAGTTCTCCGGGTAGCCCTGGAGATAAGTCAGCTGGTTCATCAAAACCCCAAAATAATTTGAAAACGGGTATACTCACGCACCCTTTTCAGGGATAACGCCGAAATTTTACCATTCAGGAGGGCCGATGAGCCACTTAGACAACGGTTTCCGTTCACTCAACCTTAAACGTTTCCCGGAAACGGACGACGTCAACCCGCTTATGGCGTGGGAAGCGGCGGATGAATATCTGCTGCAGCAGTTGGATGACACTGAGATCAGCGGCCCGGTTTTGATCCTGAATGACGCGTTCGGCGCGCTGGGCTGTGCTCTGGCCGAACATACACCCTACAGTATCGGCGACTCTTACTTAAGCGAGCTGGCGACGCGTGAAAATCTGCGCCACAACGACATCGAAGAATCCAGCGTTAAGTTTCTCGACAGCACCGCGGAATACCCGCAGGCACCGGGCGTGGTACTGATTAAAGTCCCTAAAACGATGGCATTGCTGGAGCAACAGTTGCGTGCGTTGCGCAAAGTCGTCACTCCGCAAACGCGTATTATTGCGGGCGCGAAGGCGCGCGATATCCACACCTCAACGCTGGAATTGTTCGAGAAGGTGCTTGGCCCAACCACCACGACGCTGGCGTGGAAAAAAGCGCGCCTGATCAACTGTACTTTCAGTTCACCGGGACTGGCTGACACGCCAGAGACCCTGAGCTGGAAGCTGGAAGGTACAGACTGGACCATCCACAACCACGCGAACGTTTTCTCCCGCACCGGTCTGGATATCGGGGCGCGTTTCTTTATTGAACATCTGCCGGAAAATCTGGAAGGTGAGATTGTCGACCTGGGCTGCGGTAATGGTGTGATTGGCCTGACGCTGCTGGCGAAGAACCCTGAAGCCAGCGTTGTCTTTAGCGATGAGTCACCGATGGCGGTTGCCTCCAGCCGTCTGAACGTGGAAACCAACATGCCAGAGGCGCTGGATCGCTGCGAGTTTATGATTAACAACGCACTTTCTGGCGTGGAGCCTTTCCGCTTCAATGCCGTACTGTGTAACCCTCCGTTCCACCAGAAGCACGCGCTGACGGATAACGTCGCCTGGGAAATGTTCCACCATGCGCGTCGCTGCCTGAAAATTAACGGCGAGCTGTACATCGTGGCAAACCGCCACCTGGACTATTTCCACAAGCTGAAGAAGATTTTCGGAAACTGCACCACGATTGCCACCAATAACAAGTTCGTGGTGCTGAAGTCCGTGAAGCTGGGTCGTCGTCGCTAAATGGTCAGCGCGAGCTGGGTGCCCTGCGCAATCGCACGGCGTGCATCCAGCTCCATTGCCACATCGCACCCACCAATCAAATGTACCGGTTTGCCCGCTTCACGCAGCGGATCGGCCAGATCTCGCTTCGGCTCCTGTCCGGCACATAAAATCACATGATCCACGCGCAACAGCTGAGACTCTCCGCCGATCAAAACATGTAGTCCGTCGTCATCGATCTTCTGATAACTCACCGCCGGGATCATCTTCACGCCGCGCGCGAGTAGGGTTGCACGGTGGATCCAGCCGGTGGTTTTACCCAGCCCTTCACCCGGTTTACTGCTTTTACGCTGTAGCATCACAATCTGACGCGGGCTTTTTGGCAGCTGTGGTCCTTCCGGACGCAGGCCGCCGGACGAGGTCAGGCTGGTATCGATCCCCCATTCCACGCAAAACCCGGCAATGTTCTGGCTGGTGGCTTCACCGGGCTGGCTTAAGTACATGGCAGTATCAAAACCGATCCCACCACAGCCGATGATTGCCACTTTCTTGCCGACCGGCATTTTGTCGCGCAAGACGTCCAGATAGCTCAGCACCTTCGGATGATCGATACCCTCGATCGCCGGCGTTCGCGGGGCGATCCCGCTGGCTAAGATCACCTCATCGAAATCGATCAGATCGGTTGGGGTGGCAAACTGGTTTAACCGCAGCACGACGCCCGTCAGGTCGATCATCCGACGGTAATAGCGCAGGGTTTCATGGAACTCCTCCTTGCCGGGGATCTGTTTGGCAATATTAAACTGCCCGCCAATCTCGCCTGCGGCGTCAAACAGCGTCACGCTGTGCCCGCGTGAGGCTGCATTCACCGCAAACGCCAGACCTGCCGGGCCTGCACCGACCACCGCCAGACGTTTTTTATTGACCGCCGGAACGACCGGCATTTTGGTTTCGTGGCAGGCACGCGGGTTCACCAGGCAGGAGGTGACTTTACCGACGAAGATCTGATCCAGACAGGCCTGGTTACAGCCGATGCAGGTGTTGATCTCATCCGCACGGCCACTTTGCGCTTTAGACAGCAGTTCGGCATCCGCAAGGAACGGGCGTGCCATCGACACCATATCGGCGTCGCCTCTGGAAATGACATCGTCTGCCACCTGAGGATCGTTAATGCGGTTGGTGGTCACCAGTGGGATCGACACGCTGCCCTTCAGCTTGCGCGTCACCCAGCTAAACGCCGCACGCGGTACTGGCGTGGCAATAGTCGGAATACGCGCTTCGTGCCAGCCGATCCCGGTGTTAATAATGGTTGCGCCTGCGGATTCAATCGCTTTTGCCAGCTGCACGGTTTCGTCGAACGTGCCACCGCCTTCTACCAGGTCGAGCATCGACAGACGGAAGACGATAATAAAATCGGCACCGGTGCGTTCGCGCACGGCGCGCACCACTTCCACGGCAAAGCGCATGCGATGGGCATAGTTGCCCCCCCATTCGTCGTCGCGCTGGTTGGTGCGGGCGGCGAGGAATTCGTTTATCAGATACCCTTCGGAGCCCATTACTTCGACGCCATCGTAGCCCGCTTCACGCGCCAGCGCCGCACAGCGGGCGAAATCGTCAATCAACGCCAGGATCTCGTCATGGCTGAGTGCGTGCGGCGTGAAACGGTTAATGGGAGCCTGAATGGCCGATGGCGCAACCAGATTCGGTTGATAGCTATAGCGCCCGGTATGCAGGATTTGCAGGGCAATTTTGCCACCTTCTTTGTGAACCGCATCGGTCACAATACGGTGATGCGGCAGCTGGCTGGCATCGTTCAGCACTGCGCCACCTTCCATCCCCACCCCTGAAGGGGCTGGGGCTACGCCGCCGGTGACGATCAGCGCCACCCCGTGTCGCGCACGCTCGGCGTAGAAGGCGGCCAGACGTTCGGCTCCATCCGGGTGCTCTTCCAGCCCGGTATGCATCGAGCCCATCAACACGCGGTTTTTGAGCGTGGTAAACCCCAGATCGAGAGGGGCGAATAACGACGGGTAGCAGCTCATAGTCTCTTCCAGTGTAAAATTATTGTTATGTGGTCGGATGAGTTACTAATTTAGCCAGCATGGAGTAAAAGGGAAAAGGGGAATGCGGTGATTGTGATGGGATTCAAAGATCTGATCCCTGCGAGATGCAATGGGGAATGTGAAATAAGGCCTGTTATACAGGGTTTTTGTTCTGGTGTTGTACATTCATCTCTTATAAATTATTGATTATTAAAAATATACTAAAAAATAGTTAATTCATTAAACTTATCAATGTTTCTCCCTTGCACGCTCTTCGAAACGGTGGCGAGGTTTGATGATTATCGTGCTGATGACATGCAGAGTGGCGACATGGAGGAGCATGAGCTGGCGCTTGGGTTCAGGGATGTATCTGCAAAGGTAGATCCTTACCAGCTTGTTCGTTATGACTTCTCTCAAACACATAATCTGGACGGCATATTTAGCGATACAGCCTCTGATACAAAAATAACTCACGAAAAATGCGTTGATATTTTATTCACTGAAATGAAAGAACTCTCATCGATGTTTTCGCTTTATGGCGATTATAAAGCGCTGATTGGGGAGATGATTGAACATTTTCGATATGGAAATGGTCGGGTATTTGTCAGCCAGAAATTGAATTCGGCCTTTCATTTGAGATTAAATAAAGCTAGCTCGAAGAACCCAGTTGCTATCATACGTAATATCCTTCAAAAGAAATTTCATAATAAATCAAAAGATGCTTATTTACCCTTTATTCTTCAGGAATTGAAAGTCGGTCTACTAGTGTCGTATTTGGTTAAATTTAATTTACCAGAAGATAAGATTAATGGTCTTGGAATTACTGTTCACGATATTTCAGTGCAAAAGATAAGATTCAAAGATATGCTCATGGGTGGAGTACAACGCTACATTTCGAAGCTCAAGATCATTTTGGTCTGGATGTCATAGATATCAGTAACAAGTTTTACAATGAATTCCGATTTTTTCGTATATGGCCTTTCTTGCAAAGGCATAGGGCTTTTTCTTTTAAACCATTTTCCACCAATTTTGGTACAGTTGTGAGAATGGATAAATATTGATGAGAGCTATTTTTTATTAAAAAACCGTTGGCAGTATTGTTTTTACTATTTGTAATTTATAATGTCTATACCTTGCGAAAAGTAAATGTTATTTTTTCTGAGAATGTATGGACAGGCGACTATGTTATTGCAGTTGACCACTTGCCCTTAACCGATCGGGATAAAATTAGCTGGTTTAACGATAACAAAAAATCACAAGATCATTATAATATTTCAATATCCGATTTTTACGAAATTATCATTATAGAAGCCGTTGGTGGCGGTAAAAATAGTAATGGTCGTTGGGTCGATGATTATTATTGTTTCAGAGATGCCAGGAGCGACAACCGCTGCGTAGATAAAAGCCTGCCAATGAGCATTATACATGGTGAGAATGATGCCCTGACGTTTGATACTCATGATTTCGGAGGAGAATATGTCCAGGGGACTGACGGCAATGTTCTGAAAAGCAATTATGAAAATTATTTCGCCGATCTGAGCCAAAGGTCCAACGAATGTCTGGAACGCTGGCTGTTTCGTTGACCGTCTGCCCGGCAGTAAAGCGGGGCAGACACTATTCTGCATTCGTCTGATTTCTTCGCCGAACCAGAATCGGAAGAGTGTGATGAAACACCTGTTCTTTGTGAGGTTTTTAATCTAACGTCTGATGCTGAAATGACATAACTTACTGATTATTAATAAGGTAAATAAGACGTGATTAATTCTTTCAACCCATCAATGTTTCTTCCCTGCACGCTTTTTGAAACGGTCACGCGTTTCTATGATACCGATGCTGATGATATGCAGTGTGGTGACATGGGGGAGCAGGAATTGCTGTCGCTTGGTCTTGGGGATGTATCCGAAAAAGTGGACCCTTATCGACTGGTGCGTTACGATTTTCCCGATAAGCACCATCTGGATGATTTTTTTGGTTCCTCTTCTGCCGGTACAAAAATATCGCATGAGGAATGTGTTGATATATTGTTTACTGAAATGAAAGAGCTTTCTCAGATTTTTTCATTTCAGGGAGAGTACAAAACGTTAATCGGAGAATTGATTGATCATTTCAGATATGGAAATGGGAGTGGATTTTACACCCAACGGTTGAATTCTGCTTTTCATGACAGGATAAATGGTTATTTCATAGGCAATCCACTTTTAATAATTAAAGGCAGCATTCAGACAGAACTAAGTTTAAATAATCGAAAAACATCTGTTCCAGAATTCTTAGGTAATATAAAGAGAAAATTACTAAAATCAACTCTTCCTAAATACAATAAAAAAATGGACAGAGTAAATGGCCTGGGAATTAGTGTGCATGATATTGCAGCTCAAAAGATAACACTATTAAATTTTCAACAGTACGCTATTGGCTGGAGCGCAACGGTTCATTTCCTGGCTCAGGACCACTTTGGACTGGATGTCACCGATATTAAAAGTGAGCTTTACAGTCAATTCCGATTTTTCCGGATATGGTTTTTCTTGCAGCGACACAGGAATTTCGCATTTAAGCCATTTTTTACTAATTTTCAATCGGTCTCAAGAGTTGAGATGTATCAATGAAAAAGAAATTCCCATTATTGTTATTAACTTTGTTTCTGGCAGGCGCATTTTATAACCTTTGGACGTTAAGGCCAGTTAAAGTATTACATGCTTCTTCAGATGGATATGGAGACGTTGAACTAGTGGTCACCCATATGCCCTGGACTGATATGGAAAAAATTTCCTGGTTCATTTTAAATAGAGAAGATATCAGGGCTAAATATCCACTATTTCCTGACGTTTGGCATCGTTATTATATAACAGATATTGGTGATGGATTTACTAATAATAAGATAAGCCCACATGAAGACTTGAGGTGTTTCTCAGAAATCCAAAATGACAAAAATTGTATTGTTAAAAATTACCTATTAGTCGTCGATGAATATCCCGATCGCTATCCACGATTCTCCCTTTCTGAAGGTAATTTTGAATACCAGTTAACACCGGAAAGTAAGATAGAGGCTGTACCTCCTCCCGAAGGCTGGAGATGAACATGCTAATAAAAGCTCTGCTCACCGGGGCGACGAAATCGTAAGTCAGATAAGCACAGCGCCACCCGGTGTTTTTTTACGGAACCACAGAACGTTCAGTGCGCACCAGCCCCGGTGCCTGCCACATCGACGTGGTCAGCCCGCTGTCCACCAGCCCAAGCTGGTCGGCGTACACCGCCTGCCATTTCTGCATCATGCCGTCATACAACTCGCGGTGTGCCGGGTTCGGCGTAAATTCGCGGCTCCAT
Source organism: Enterobacter sp. RHBSTW-00901 (assembly GCF_014103115.1). Taxonomy (NCBI): domain Bacteria; kingdom Pseudomonadati; phylum Pseudomonadota; class Gammaproteobacteria; order Enterobacterales; family Enterobacteriaceae; genus Enterobacter; species Enterobacter sp. RHBSTW-00901. The sequence continues at coordinate 2,166,012 of NZ_JABXPB010000001.1, read as the reverse complement.
TTCACCAGCCGCTCGCCTGTCGACGCCATATCTGCAAACAATCCTGCCCCGGTACCTGCGGCAATCGCGCAGCCCAGCGCCGTCGCTTCTTTGACTTCAGGTACGCGCACCGGCAGCCCGGTGACATCGCTTAAAATCTGGCTCCACAATGCGCCTTTGGCTCCGCCACCGGCAAAGACCAGGCTTTCAAACGTCACGCCGGAGAAGCGGGAAATCTGTGCCAGGTTACAGGCGGAGACAATCGCGGCGTTTTCCTCCAGTGCGCGGAACAGCGTGGCTTTGTTGCACTTTTCCGGGTCGATGGAGAGGTTAATAAACGATGGCGCGGCGTGGTACCACTGCCTGAAATGCATGGCGTCGGAGAAGATGGGCATCACCCCGTAAGAGCCTGCCGGAACGCGGCTGGCCATCTCTTCCAGCAGGGAATAGGTGTCCATGCCCATCCGCCCGGCAATCAGCTTTTCCTCCGCGCAGAAGGCGTCGCGGAACCAGCGCATTGTTAATCCGGTGAAGAAACTGATGGATTCGGCTTGTGCCATGCCGGGGATCACGTGGGGGTTAACCCGGATATTCATATCGGGATCGGTACGCACCTGCGGTAAATTCACCACCTGCTGCCAGAAGGTACCGCCCAGCACTGCCGTTTGTCCGGGGCGAACGATGCCCAGCCCCAGACACCCGAGCTGCACGTCGCCACCGCCCATGACCACCGGCGTCCCTTCGCGAAGGCCGCTCTGCTGCGCGGCCGCTTTGGTAATGGCTCCAAGCAATGTGCCCGTCTCTTTCACCGGGGAGAGAATATCGGTGCGTAACCCGGCCATGTCCAGCAGGGCCGGACGCCAGTCGCGGGAAAAGAGATCTAACATGCCGGTGGTACCCGCATTCGACGGGTCCACCGCCAGCTCGCCGGAGAGTTTCGCCGCCAGCCAGTCGCTGATCATGGTAAGGGTAGCGGCTTTACGGTAGATATCCGGGCGATGGTGCGCAAGCCACAGCAGGCGCGGCATGGCGCTCAGCGCCAGGGTCTGGCCGGAGACGTCATATACCTCGGATTCAAAGTGGTAATCGTGGATCTCTTTGAGTTCAGCCACCTCGCGGCTGGCGCGGGCGTCAACATTGGCGCAGGCCCAGATGGCCTCGCCGTTGCGGTCATACAGCACTATCCCTTCGCGCATTGAACAGCAGGCGACGGACTGAATATCCGCCGCGCTCAGGTGCGCACGCTCCAGCGCCTGATGGATGCACTGGCAAGCCAGCCGCCAGTTGGTGTCGAGGTCAAACTCCATCGACCCCGGTACATTCTCTACGCTCAGGTGTTTCCACTCGGCCTGGCCGACGGCTATCTGGTTGCCCTGCAAATCGAAAATGACGGCGCGAACGCTGCCTGTCCCTGCATCTAACGCTAAAAGGTAACTCATGAGCATGCCTCGTTGTTAGCGCAGTCTGAACAGACTCTTAGTTTGCCAGAGCCAGCACCGCGCGGGCTGTCGTCTCTTCCGTCACCAGGCCATTGATACGGCGACCTTTCAGTGCGGCATAAATCGCATCGGCTTTCTCTTCCCCTCCGGCCACGCCAACGATGATGGGCAACTGTGCCAGTTCATCGAGCGTGACGCCGAGTAATTCACGGTGGATCTCCAGCTCCTCAACGCATTCCCCTTCGGCATTGAGGAAATAACCGAGGATGTCACCCACGGCCCCTTTGCGGGCGTACATCAGCTGCTCACCTTCACTGATATAGCCAGAGCGTAAAATGGTGGCATCCCGGCGCTGGTTTACAGAACCAATTCCCACCACCGCGACATCGGCGGCGGTTGCTGCGAGGATCACATCCCGTACGCTGGTTTCTTGTTTTAAGATCCCGGCAACAGAAGCGGATGAGACGCGCAGCGGGGCGGGGATCATGCTGACGCTACAGGCCGCATCCAGTTGACCAATACCGGTCATATACGGCCCCACGCCGCCGGAAAGCGTCACAAGGCGGATCTGCTGTGAGCTAATAAAGCCGCTTAAGTGCTGCAGGCTGCTCATGGTGGTTTCACCAAATCCCACGGCCAGGAGCTGACCGGGTTCCAGTACGCCCATCAGCGACTGTGCCGCACCAATGCCTAACCGCACGTTCATCGGCGGGGTGTTCAGCGCGGGCATCACGCGCACCAGCTTCAGGCCAAAGCGTTGTTGAAGCTCAGTTTCCAGCGCCAGACAACCCTCGTAGCGGGAGTTGATCTGCACGCGGATCACCCCGGACTGGCGTCCTTTCTCCAGCAGGCGGGAGATCTTCAGACGCGGCAGGCCGAGCCGCTCGCCAATGTCGTTCTGGGTCAGCCCATCGTGGTAGTAACACCACGCCACGCGGGCAACCAGCTCCTCTTCTGCCAGTGCCAGCCCGGCAAACCGACCGTCTTCCGCAGTGCGTTTATCGCTCATATGTGAACTCTTATAAAAATTTAGATCATATGTTCGTGATGGCGCGGGGGGAAAGTGTGAGCCACGCGACAAAACGGATCTTTTAGATTGTTCCAGGTTTATCTGAATCTTAATCGATAAAACTGTGATCCCTGCACGGTTGTAAATATAGTTCACCGTCTACGCTTTTGAACAATATTAAATCTAAAAATCATTTGTTCAATAGCGGAGCGATGATGACGCCACTTCTCGAAGCACGTGATATCTGCAAGCAGTTCTCTGGCGTGCCGGTCTTAAAAGGCATTGATTTCACGCTGCGTGCGGGTCAGGTGCATGCGCTGATGGGCGGTAACGGTGCGGGAAAATCGACGTTGATGAAGATAATCGCCGGCGTAGAGACCGCGGACAACGGTGAACTTTCGGTCGAAGGCCAGTCATTTGCGCGCCTCAGCCCGGGGCAGGCACACAAGCTGGGCATTTACCTGGTACCGCAGGAGCCGCTGTTGTTTCCCAACCTGACAGTGCGGGAAAACATTCTTTTCCGCCTGCCGCGTGAAAACGGGGTGGATAAACGGCTGGCGGAGAAACTCCAGCAGTTACAGTGCCAGATCGGTCTTGATGCTACCGCCAGCACCCTGGAAGTGGCGGATCAACAGATGGTGGAGATCCTGCGTGGGTTGATGCGCAATGCGAAGATCCTGATCCTTGACGAACCCACGGCGTCGCTCACGCCAGGCGAAACCGAAAGACTGTTTCGCCAGATCCGCGCCCTGCAGGAACTTGGCGTCGGCATTGTCTTTATCTCGCATAAGTTGCCGGAGATCCGCACGCTTTCGAGCCACGTCTCAGTGATGCGCGACGGAGCTGTGGTGCTCAGTGGTGAAACCGCGCAGTTTGACGATAGCGCCCTGATTGCCGCCATGACGCCGGTGAGCCGGGAAAAGGGGTTAAGCGACGCGCAAAAACTGTGGCTGTCGCTGCCGGGCAACCGCCGCACCCAGCCGCAGGATTTTCCGGTGCTGCGCGTGGAAGATCTGACCGGGGAAGGGTTTATCGATATTAATCTGGAAATCTATGCCGGGGAGATCGTTGGCCTTGCCGGGCTGGTGGGATCCGGGCGCACCGAGTTTGCTGAAACCCTCTACGGTTTGCGCCCGGTGCGCGGTGGACGGGTCTGGCTGGAGAATCAGGAGATCACCCATGCTCCCGTTTTTTTACGGCTGGATAAAGGACTGGTCTACCTGCCGGAAGACAGGCAGGTTTCTGGCTTGTTCCTGGACGCGCCTATCCGCTGGAACACCGTGGCGCTGAATGAACCGTCCATCTGGCAGCAGCGCAAACGGGAGTCTGCGGTGGTGGAGCGCTATCACCGGGCACTGGGGATCAAGCTCAACCATGCGGATCAAACCGTGCGCACGCTCTCCGGCGGTAACCAGCAAAAGGTGCTGCTGGCGCGCTGTCTGGAGGCCAATCCGCTGCTGTTGATCGTCGATGAACCGACGCGCGGCGTGGATGTGTCGGCGCGCGCTGATATCTATCAACTGATCAAAAGCGTGGCGGCGCAAAACGTAGCGGTACTGATGATCTCAAGCGATCTTGATGAGTTTCCTGGCCTGGCAGACCGTGTATTAGTGATGCATCAGGGCGTACTCAGCGGCGAACTGCCGCGCCACGCCGTCAGCCTTGATCGGATGATGGCGCTGGCGTTCGGAGGGCAATCATGAAGACCTTGCTGAAAAACCGCGAGCTGAGCGCCTTTCTGGCGATCCTCGCGCTGTTCGCCGTGCTGGTGGCGCTGAACCCGGCTTATTTCAGTCTGCAAACGCTGGGGATGATCTTTGCCAGCTCGCAAATCCTGATCCTGCTGGCGCTCGGTGCTGCGCTGGTGATGCTGACCCGCAATATTGATGTTTCCGTTGGTTCCACCGTTGGGCTGTCTGCCATTGCCGTCGGTGTGGCACTCAACAGTGGTTACAGCTTGCCGGTGGCAATGCTCTTTGCGTTATCTGTTGGCGCGCTGGCGGGGGCATTCAACGGTTTTCTGGTGGTAGGGCTGCGCATTCCGGCGATTGTCGCCACGCTCGGTACGCTGGGGCTGTACCGCGGGGTGATGCTGCTCTGGACAGGCGGGAAGTGGATTGAAGGGTTACCGTCGGGGCTGAAATCTCTCTCCGTTCCTGCCGTCGCCGGTATTTCGCCACTCGGTATGATGGTGTTGTTTTTAACCGCCGTCGGTGTGTGGATGCTGTCGCGAACCGCGTTCGGGCGGGATTTCTACGCCGTCGGGGATAACCTCACTGCCGCGCGACAGCTCGGCGTGGCGGTGAACCGTACGCGGATGATCGCATTTACGCTAAACGGCATGCTGGCGGCCTGCGCCGGGATTGTCTTTGCCTCGCAGATTGGCTTTGTGCCCAACCAGACCGGCAGCGGGCTGGAGATGAAAGCCATTGCCGCCTGCGTGCTGGGGGGGATCTCGCTGCTGGGCGGCACCGGCACGCTCGTCGGCGCGTTCCTCGGGGCGTTTTTCCTGACCCAAATCGATACCGTGCTGGTGCTGTTTAAACTCCCGGCCTGGTGGAATGACTTTATCGCCGGGCTGGTGTTACTGGGCGTGCTGGTGCTCGACGGACGCCTGCGTCAGGCCCTGGCACGGCATCAACGGGCACTGAAATACGGCCGCTTCCAGCCGGGTAACAAAGGGGGAAAGCACGTCACCCCGTTTCCCAAACGCAAAAAAGAGGTGGCGTAAATGAAGCTTAACTGGGAAAGCGCGCTGCTGGTGTTACTGGTGCTGGAGATCCTGCTTTTTGGAGCCATTAACCCGCGCATGCTCGACATCAACATGCTGCTGTTCAGTACCAGTGATTTTATCTGCATCGGCATTGTGGCGCTGCCGCTTACGCTTGTGATCATTAGCGGTGGGATAGACATATCCCTCGGCTCAACCATTGGCCTGTGTGCCATTGCACTGGGGGTGATGATGCAGGCGGGCTGGCCGATGGCGGTGGCGATTCCGCTGACGTTGCTGCTGGGCCTGCTGTGCGGGCTGGTTAACGCGGCGCTTATTCATTACACCGGCGTCAGCCCTCTGGTTATCACCCTTGGCACGCTCTACCTCTACGGCGGTGGAGCGCTGCTGCTCTCCGGCATGGCAGGGGCGACAGGCTATGAGGGCATTGGTGGCTTCCCGGACAGCTTTACCGCCTTCGCCAACCTCACCGTTTTTGGTCTGCCAGTCCCGCTGGTGCTGTTTGCGGTCATTACCGTCTTCTTCTGGCTGATAACCCACCGCGGGCGCTTTGGCCGCCACCTGTTTTTGATTGGACAAAACCCGCGTGCAGCTCGCTATGCGGCGCTGTCGGTGAACGGTATGCCTTATGTGCTGTATGGCCTGGTGGGTGTGGCTTCAGCGATAGCTGCACTGGTGATGGTCTCTTATTTCGGTTCGGCGCGTTCGGATTTGGGGCGCGATTTACTCATGCCTGCACTCACTGCCGCCGTGCTCGGCGGGGCGAATATCTACGGCGGTTCAGGTTCGGTTATGGGAACTGCACTGGCGGCGCTGCTGGTGGGGTACCTGCAACAGGGTTTACAGATGGTCGGCATCCCCAACCAGGTGTCGAGCGCGCTGTCAGGGGCGCTGTTGGTTGTGGTGGTGATGGGACGTTCGCTGAGTCTGCACCGTGAATGGGTGCGTAATTTCTTCCTCAAAACTACCCGGAGCGTAAGATGAAAACAAAACTGATAGTCCTGGCGATGGCGATGGCGCTCAGCTTCGCGTCGGCACAGGCGGCAGACCGCATTGCCTTTATCCCGAAGCTGGTGGGCGTGGGCTTCTTCACCAGCGGGGGAAACGGCGCGAAAGAGGCGGGTAAAACGTTGGGCGCAGACGTCACCTATGATGGCCCGACTGAGCCAAGCGTCTCCGGCCAGGTGCAGCTTATCAACAACTTCGTCAACCAGGGCTATAACGCCATTATCGTCTCCGCCGTGTCGCCGGATGGCCTCTGCCCGGCGCTCAAACGCGCGATGCAGCGTGGTGTGAAGGTGCTGACCTGGGACTCCGACACCAAACCGGAGTGCCGCAGTATTTACATCAACCAGGGCACCCCGGAACAGCTCGGCGGCCTGTTGGTTGATATGGCCGGAAAACAGGTCACCAAACCGAATGCCAAAGTCGCGTTCTTCTACTCAAGCCCCACCGTCACCGACCAGAACCAGTGGGTAAAAGAGGCGAAAGCCAAAATCGAGAAAGAGCATCCCCAGTGGCAAATTGTCACCACCCAGTTTGGCTATAACGATGCCACCAAATCCCTGCAAACTGCCGAAGGGATCTTAAAAGCGTACCCGGATCTGGATGCGATCATCGCCCCGGATGCCAACGCCCTGCCAGCGGCAGCGCAGGCGGCGGAAAACCTGAAGCGTGAAGGGGTGGCGATTGTCGGGTTCAGTACCCCTAACGTGATGCGTCCGTACGTAGAGCGCGGCACGGTGAAAGCCTTCGGCCTGTGGGATGTGGTGCAACAGGGCAAAATTGCGGTCAATGTCGCCGATCATTTATTGAAAAAAGGCGATCTTAACGTTGGCGACAGCGTGGAGGTCAACGATATCGGTACGCTGAAGGTCGAGCCGAACAGCGTGCAGGGCTACCAGTATGAGGCGAAGGGCAACGGCATTGTGCTGCTGCCAGAGCGCGTGGTGTTCACCAAAGAGAACATCAACCAATACGATTTCTGACGGGGGAGCAAATGGCTGATTTAGACGACATCAAAGACGGCAAAGATTTTGGCATCGGCACACCGCAGCAAAACGTGCCGTACACCCTGAAGGGCTGCGGCTCGCTGGACTGGGGCATGCAGTCCAGACTTTCGCGCATCTTCAACCCGAAAAGCAACCGCACGGTGATGCTGGCCTTTGACCACGGTTACTTTCAGGGGCCGACTACCGGCCTTGAGCGTATTGATCTCTCGATTGCCCCGCTGTTTGGCGAAACCGATGTGCTGATGTGTACCCGTGGCATTCTGCGAAGCACTGTGCCGGCTGCCACCAACAAACCGGTGGTGCTGCGCGCGTCCGGCGGTAACTCGATCTTAGGCGAACTGTCCAACGAGTGCGTGGCGGTGGCGATGGAAGATGCTCTGCGTCTGAACGTCTGTGCGGTGGCGGCGCAGGTGTACATCGGCAGTGAGTTCGAGCATCAGTCGATCAACAACATCATCAAGCTGGTGGACGCCGGGGCACGTTACGGTATGCCGACGCTGGCGGTCACAGGCGTGGGTAAAGAGATGGCGCGCGACGCACGGTATTTCTCGCTCGCCAGCCGTATCGCCGCCGAAATGGGGGCGCAGTTCGTCAAAACCTATTATGTGGACGAGGGCTTTGAAAAAGTCACCGCCAGCTGTCCGGTGCCGATTGTGATCGCCGGAGGCAAAAAACTACCGGAGCACGAGGCGCTGGAGATGTGCTTCCGTGCGATTGATCAAGGGGCATCTGGCGTGGATATGGGGCGCAATATCTTCCAGTCCAGCGCGCCACTCGCCATGCTAAAAGCGGTGAAAAAAGTGGTTCACGAGAACATGAGCGCGCGGGAAGCTTTCCAGTTCTGGCAGGAAGAAAAACAGGGAGAAGCAAAATGAATGTGACGTTAGTGGAGATCAACATCAAACCCGAACGGGTGGACGAGTTTCTGGAGGTGTTTCGCGCCAATCATGAAGGGGCGATCCAGGAGCCGGGAAACCTGCGTTTCGACGTGTTGCAGGACCCGCGCGTGAAAACCCGGTTCTTTATCTACGAAGCCTATAAAGACGAAGAGGCGGTGCTGGCACACAAGAAAACGCCGCACTATCTGGCGTGCGTGGATAAGCTTGAGCAGTTGATGTCGGAGCCGCGCAAAAAACGCAGTTTTGTGGGACTGTTGCCGGAGTAACGTTTTGCCCGGTGGCGCTGCGCTTACCGGGCCTACGGGCACGAGGTTATGTTGATTTTGTAGGCCGGGTAAGCGCAAGTGCCACCCGGCATTTTCAGGCCAGCTCCAGATCCGCGAGTATCATTTGCCGTCCTTCAGTGGCGTTAGCGGAAAGGCGCTTAACCCGTGAAACATCGTTTTGTCCTCTTACAGTTCCAGCAGTTGCACCTGAGCCGTTGCCCCTGGCATCAGCCGTTGCAGGTTGTTGACCAGCTCGGCACCTGCTTCTTCCAGCACTGCCAGTGGCATTGACGGCAGGCTTTCGAGAATAAACCACATGGATTGCGCCCGGCTGTCCAGACGCGTGCGTACCCCTTGTCGCCAGTTCCAGCGTCGGCAGGTGACGCCGATGTCGTCGCGCCAGATAACCTCCCCGGCGTCAGGGTATTCCACCATTGGCTGGCCTTCTTTCAGGGTATCAAAGGGCTCATTACCCTCAGCCAGGGTCAGGTACGGTGTGCCGGAATAGGCCGCGAGATTTTCTCCACCAACCGGAATGGCATAGCGGATGCTGATCGCGTTGTAGATATCCACCACCGGATCGAGCGGCTGCAATGAACCGTCTTTCAGCACCCGCTTGCGCAAAGCCGCGGCGGAGCAGGGGGTGCGTTTCGGTTTTGCACCGAAGGCCTTAAACACATTATCCCAGTCAGAGAGGTGCGCTTCAGCCCAGGGCACATCATCATTGAGCACTTGCTGGCAGGCCTGCGCCAGCGCCGCGCGGGCAACCTCTGGGTGGGTAATCGGCGCAGCTTCAACCAGAATACTCAACGCCCGAAAGCCAGGAACAAGCCTGGCAAGACGCGAGTCTATTGACGGCGTAACGAGAGACATAAATAATCCTGTATTGACTGTTTTATATCATGGTAGTGACTAATGACTGGTAAAGTCAATATATTGACCGATTCGGGTGCAGATATCGCCCAGGTAAGCCTGGCTGTGGCGAACCGTATTCGTAACTGGCGCAAAGAGAAAAAACTCTCGCTGGATGAGCTTTCCCGCCGCGCCAGCGTCAGCAAAGGCATGCTGGTGGAGATCGAAAAAGGGGCGGCGAATCCCAGCATTGCCATTCTTTGCAAACTTGCCGCTGCGCTTGGCGTCTCGGTGGCGGATATCGTCAACGTCTCCAGTGAGCCACTGGTGCACATTATTGAAGAAGAGGCGATCCCGGTTCTGTGGCAGGGCGCACAGGGTGGGCGCGCCAGACTGTTGGCAGGAACCGCGGGCCCGGACATGATTGAACTGTGGCAGTGGGAGATGCATCCCGGCGAGTGTTTTACCTCACCGGGGCACCCGGCGGGGACGTTTGAGCTGCTGCATGTTAACGAGGGCGTGTTGACCCTGACGGTGGATGATAAAATCACGCAGGTTAACGCTGGTGCGTCTGCGGTTGCGAAAACAGAGGCGGCGCATGGTTACGCTAATGAGGGAGAAAACCTTCTGCGGTTTACTATGACGGTGGCGGAGTTCCACCGCTAAGAAACTCCCCCTCGCATGGAGGGGGAGTGAATATTACGCTTCTTCCACGCTCACCCTTAGTGCTGCCAGCGCTTTACGCGCCGCTTTCAGCACCTGCTCACACTGCTCAATCGTCAGCGTCAGCGGTGGCTCAATACGAATGGTTTTTGAGTTGTTGAGCGTACCGGCGACCAGCACCCGCTGGCGGAACATCTCGCTCGCAAAGCTGTAGCCGATTTCGTTATCGACAAACTCAATCGCCATCAACATCCCTCTGCCGCGTGCGTCCTGGACCAGATCCGGGTATTCACGGCCCAACTGGCGGAAGCCATCCAGCAGCATGTCGCCTTTCTGCTCTGCCTGCGCAGGCAGGTTTTGCTCCAGCAGCACGTTGATGGTCGCCAGCGCAGCCGCACAGGCCAGCGGGTTACCGCCGAAGGTGGTGGTGTGCAGGAACGGGTTGTCAAACAGCACCGAGAACACCTCTTCGGTGGCGATCGTTGCGCCAATCGGCATCACGCCGCCGCCGAGCGCTTTCGCCAGGCACAGAATGTCTGGCTGGACGTTCTCATGCTCGCAGGCAAACATCTTGCCAGTGCGTCCCATCCCGGTCTGTACTTCATCCAGGATCAGCAGTACGCCAAACTCATCGCACAGCTGACGCACGGCAGGGAGATAGCCATGTGGCGGCAGGATCACGCCACCTTCACCCTGAATTGGCTCCAGCAGCACCGCCGCTACGTCGTCGCCGGTCTTACGGCATTCGCTCAGCATGGTACGCAGGGCGCTGATGTCGCCAAACGGCACGTGGCGGAAGCCCGGCAGCAGCGGCATAAACGGTTTGCGGAAAGCGGATTTGGCGGTAGCCGACAGTGCGCCCAACGATTTACCGTGGAACGCGCCGCTGGTGGCGATAAAGGTGAATTTCCCGCGCGGCGACTGGTACGCTTTGGCGAGTTTTATCGCCGCTTCGACCGATTCCGTGCCGCTGTTGCTAAAGAAGCTGTATTTCAGTTTGCCGGGCGTTAACGCCGCCAGCGTTTTCGCGAGCATGGCGCGAAGCGGGTCGAGCAGTTCCTGGCTATGAAGAGGTTGTTTCGCAAGTTGATTCTGTACGGCGGAAACCACAACTGGATTACGGTGCCCCACGTTGAAGATACCAAAACCACCCAGGCAATCGATAAATTCCTGTCCCTGGGTGTCGACAAGCGTATTCAGACTCCCCGCTTGCCACTCTACGGCTCCGTAATCCCCGCCGGCGGTAACAGATTTGCGATATTCCAAAAACCCTGGATTGACATGCTCTTTAAAGTAATCGATGACCTCTCGGTTAAGTTGTTTCATCTCCTCATGATCAAGCGTTCGCTTCTCAATGAGATTCAGTGCGTGCGCGGTACAGGCAAGAGCCGAGGCGCTGGAAGGTAACCTGTTCAAAATGTGCTCCCGGGGATCGCGTATCACATGATACTGGTTTAAGTATTGCAGGGATTACGCCACCTCATCTGACTTAACGAAAATCGGGATAAACGCCAGGTTAAAATTATGTTACGCAATATTTAATCATGCCGATGTAACCGAAACGGGATTAAGCGACAGAGGGAAGGGAGAAAGGTTTTGCGCCAGATTTCGTCAATTGCACTGGGGTGGTGCAAGGCATGCTTCTTAAGTGGGCGTAAACAGGTCATGCTTCATAGGTAATTTCTCTGTGAAAGTATTTGAAATCAATAGATTAAGAAAGCGTACAAAAAGTGCGGTTTAACTGAAATTTGCGACCTTCATCATATTTAACAACTAAAGATAAATTCGTTATCGCCGAAAAAACAATAAACCACAAAATTAACATTCGAATAACCTGCAAGGGATGCCCACAATGTCCTCTCCTTCTTATGTCACCCAGAATGAATATCCTCTGGATGATGACACCACCTTAATGTCCACCACCGACATCCACAGCTACATTACCCATGCCAACGACACCTTTGTGCAGGTGAGTGGCTATTCACTCAAGGAACTGCTCGGGCAGCCGCATAATCTGGTGCGTCATCCCGATATGCCAAAAGCGGCCTTTGCCGATATGTGGTACACGCTACAGAAGGGCGAGCCCTGGAGTGGGATTGTCAAAAACTGCCGTAAAAATGGCGATCACTACTGGGTGCGTGCGAACGCTGTGCCGATGGTACGCCACGGGCAGGTAACGGGTTATATGTCGATTCGCACGAAAGCGACGGCAGACGAGATTGCAACCGTAGAGCCGCTGTATAAAGCGCTGAATGAGGGGCGCTGTAAAAAACGCATTCATAAAGGGCTGGTGATCCGTAAAGGCTGGCTCGGTAAGTTACCGGCGATGCCGCTGCGCTGGCGGGTACGCAGCGTGATGGCGGTGCTCTTTGCGGCGCTCGCTGCCACGCTGGTGGCAGATGCTGCAGGCTGGGCACCGCTCGCGGCTTGTGCCGTGGTGATGTTGCTGGGCACTTTGCTGTTCGAACAGCAAATTGTCCGCCCGATAGAAAACGTGGCGCGTCAGGCGCTGAAGGTGGCGACGGGAGAGCGTAACAGCGTGCAGCACCTGAACCGCAGCGATGAGCTGGGGCTCACCCTGCGTGCGGTCGGGCAGTTAGGGCTGATGTGCCGCTGGTTAATCAATGATGTGTCAAGCCAGGTGGTGAGCGTGCGCGATGGCAGCGACAGGCTGGCGCAGGGCAACGAAGATCTTAACGACCGCACGCGTCAGACCGTCGCTAACGTGCAGCAGACCGTTGCGACGATGAACCAGATGGCCGCCTCGGTACAAAGTAACTCTGAAACTGCCGCCGAAGTGGACAAGCTCTCAATGGCCGCCAGCAGCGCGGCGACAAAGGGCGGGAATGCGATGCAAACCGTGGTGAAAACGATGGATGATATCGCCGACAGCACGCAGCGGATTGGCTCGATTACTTCGCTGATCAACGACATTGCTTTCCAGACCAACATTCTGGCGCTGAATGCAGCGGTTGAGGCGGCAAGGGCTGGTGAGCAGGGTAAAGGCTTTGCGGTGGTGGCAGGTGAAGTTCGCCATCTTGCCAGCCGTAGCGCCAGTGCGGCCAACGATATTCGTAAGCTGATTGATGCCAGCGCCAACAAGGTCCAGTCTGGCTCCGATCAGGTGTACGCGGCAGGCCGTACAATGGACGATATCGTTGAGCAGGTGAAAAACGTCACGCAGCTTATCGCGCAGATTAGTCACGCGACGTCCGAGCAGGCAACCGGGTTGTCGGAATTAACCCGTGCAGTGGCCGAGCTGGACAGTATCACGCAGAAAAATGCTGACCTGGTGGAGGAAAGCGCGCAGATCTCCGCGATGGTGAAGCACCGTGCCGGGCGTCTTGAGGATGCGGTAACCGTACTTTATTGAGTCAGTAATGTTCCAGAAAAGCCGCTTGTTCCATTCGGAATAAACGGCTTTATTATTTTGTGTGGTTGTAATTATTATTAATGTTCATTGTTAATGAATTATTAAATAACTAAAGAAATTAACTGAGTTATTTATTCCCGCCTAAGTCAGTTTTCCATGATGCAATTTCAGAAACACCCTGTCTGATGGTCACATAACGATCGATGCGCGTAAATTAATAGCCTTAACTTATCAATAAGAATGATTGTGAAATAAAAAAACGATCAAAGTCATAAAGTTAGGCTGTTAGTTACCGATAACGGAGATCGTCTTAGAAATAATCACATCGATGGAGTAAATATGTTCTTATCTAACGTAAAAATCGGCACGAAATTATTTCTGGCGTTTGGGTTCTTTATTGTCCTGATGGTGGTGAGTGCAAGTTTGTCCCTGTTCAGTTTGCACAGGGCAAACACCGGGATGCAATCCATCATTACCAGCGATTATCCGACTACGGTAAAAGCGAACCAGTTAATTGATAACTTCCAGGAATTTATTGGCACTCAGCAGCTCATGTTACTGGACGAGCAGGGTGCGTACACCGCGCAGTCACAGCAGCGTCTGAAAGAGATCAGCGAGCACATTACGGTCATCCTGGGCGAGCTGAACAACGCACTGCACGATGAAAAATCACAGCAGGTTCTGGCGGATATTCGTGGGGTGCGTCAGCAGTATCTTGATTCGCGCTACCGCATTTTGCAGGCGGTGCAGAACAATGATCGTGCAGGGGCCATCAGAGAGATGATGACCAATACCCTCAACCTGCAACAGGCCTATAAAGCGAAAGTGCAGGCGCTGATTGAGATTCAAAACAACGAGATGCAAAGCGCAGGTACGCAGGTGGACGGTGATTTCAGAACCAGCCGCCTGTTGCTGATCCTTATCACCCTCTTCAGCGTGGTGGCTGGCAGCCTGATTGGCTGGTTTATTGTGCGCGCGATTACCCGTCCGCTGGACCAGGCCGTGAATTTTGCACAGGCCATTGCCGATGGCGATCTGACCGGCAGCATGACGTCGCACGGTAAAGATGAAACGGGCCTTCTGCTGCATGCGCTGATGGAGATGAAAACTCGCCTTCTGGAGATTGTGCAACAGGTGCAAACCGGCTCGGAGAACATCTCAAGTGCCGCCGCACAGATTGTTGCGGGTAACCAGGATCTGGCTGCGCGCACGGAAGAGCAGGCAAGTTCTGTGGAACAGACCGCCGCTTCAATGGAACAGATCACCGCGACGGTGAAAAACACGGCATCCCATACCGGGGAAGCGACGCATCTCTCGGCAGATGCCGCCACTGTGGTGAAGAACAACGGTGAGATGATGAAGCAGGTGACCAGCAAAATGCGCCTGATTAATGAGACATCGAACCGAATGTCCGACATTATCGACCTGATCGATGCCATCGCCTTCCAGACCAACATTCTGGCGCTTAACGCGGCGGTAGAAGCAGCGCGTGCAGGTGAGCACGGCCGTGGTTTTGCGGTCGTGGCGGGTGAAGTTCGCCAGCTGGCGCAGAAGAGCGCCTCATCTGCCAGTGAAATCCGCCAGCTGATTGAGAACTCGACCAGCCAGACGCAGGACGGGATGAACCTGGTGGAGAAAGCCAGTGGCCTGATTAACGGAATGGTCGGTAACGTGGAAGAGATGGACGTTATCCTGCGTGAGATCCGCCAGGCGAGCCATGAGCAGACGGAAGGTATCTCGCAGATTAACAGCGCAATTGGCCTGATTGATGCTACCACTCAGCAGAACTCCGCCCTGGTGGAGGAGTCTGTTGCAGCGGCGGCATCACTGAACGAGCAGGCACTGCACCTGAAAGAGCTGGTACGTGTCTTCCGCGTGAGCGAACGCGTGCAGGCTTAATCCAGCTGGGAGATCTCCAGCGCCGCACGGTCGATCACGCCGATGATCTGCTTAAGCTGCGCGTCGCTGAGCTCTCCCTGATTGACCTTCAGGTCCAGCACCGCTTTGAAGTTATCCAGTGCCCGCTTCATCTGCGGGTTTTTACGCAACTGAAAGCCGACGCAGCGTGCTTTGATACGCACCTGAATGTGTTCCAGCTGTTCGTGGTTTTCATCCAGCCAGCGCTGCCCGGCGACGGTAATCGCAATTTTCTTGCGGCCGTTTTCTTCTTCCGTAATGGTGATAAACGTCTGATCCTGCAAGAAATCCAGGGTCGGGTAGATCACGCCAGGACTCGGGGTGTAATTCCCCTGAGTCATGTTCTCAATCTCTTTGATTAACTCGTAACCGTGGCTCGCATTACGGGTCAGGATATCCAGAATCACCAGACGCAGTTCGCCGTGGCCAAAAAAGCGCTGTCGGCGTCCGCCACCTTCGTGTTCGTGTCGCATGTTATTTCTCTTTAAATGATATATCTAAACTATATCTAAGATATATTTAGATGCAATCTAAAAATTCTTGCATTCTGTCTGGATAGCAATCATTATCATTTAAAATCTATTTCGATATATCGTATTCACCCGAAAAAGGTACACAAATGATATCAACCCGCTACCCACAACGTGTTCGTAATGACCTGCGCTTTCGCGAGCTGAATGTGCTCCGCGTTGAGCGCGTAAGTCCTGGTTTCCAGCGTATTGTTTTAGGTGGAGAAGCGCTGGAAGGCTTTAGCTCTCGCGGTTTTGACGACCACGTCAAAGTCTTTTTCCCGGCCCCAGGCACAACCTTTGTTCCACCCGTTGTCACCGATGACGGTATTGACTGGGGTGACGGCGTACGTCCGCAGACGCGCGACTATACGCCGCTGTACGACGAGGTGAATCAGGAGCTGGTGCTGGATTTCTTCGTTCATGATGGTGGGATCGCCAGCCACTGGGCCGTAGAGGCAAACGTGGGTGACAGGCTGACTATCGGGGGGCCGCGCGGTTCGCTGGTGGTACCGGAAGATTACGCCTGGCAGCTGTATGTGTGCGACGAGTCCGGCATGCCCGCGCTACGCCGCCGTTTAGAAAGCATGGCAAAACAGCCTGTGCGCCCGGAAATTCATGCGGTGGTGACTGTCGGCGACGGATCTTACAAGGACTATCTGGCGCATCTGAGCGACGTTAATATCACCTGGATTTTCGGCCACAGCGAGCAGTCGGTGTCTGACCATCTGGCGGTGCTGACTGTACCCGGGGAAGATTACTTTATCTGGCTTACCGGGGAAGGGAAGGTTGTGAAAAACCTGAGTCGTCGGTTTGAGAGCGATGCTATCGACCCGCAATTAGTGCGTGCCAGCGCATACTGGCACGCCAAATAATCAGGCTGCTGAATCCAGCTGCGCTTCGTTCACCTGGTGTTCGAGCGAGGCGCGGACGTCGTACAGCGCTTTCTCCTGCTGAGCAAAATAGGCTTCCATATTGCTCAGCGATGAAACCAGCAGCCAGGATTCCTCTTTCTCAAGTTCTGCCAGCTCATTCACCAGGATGTCGATTTGCTCGCGAACCTGCGCCATTTTTTTGCGGATACGCTCCAGATCGTTCAGCCTGTCGCTCGCCATCAGTGGCTCAAAGCCCTGCTGCAGACGTGCCACCAGTGAGCGGATAGCTTTCACATCTCCGCGCTGTTTCGCCTGGTTGAGCTGCACCATCATCGTGTTGGCTTCTTCTTTCAGATCGTCCGCAACCAGGTCCGGGTGGCACAGTTTGCTCGCCTGACGCCAGAGGCGTTTCAGCTCGTTCTGATCGTCTTCCGAAAGGTTCTTTCCTTTACGCAGACGAATTTCGGCGTCGTGGTGCTGCTCGCGGTATTTCTCGTACTCTTCGTTGGCATCGTCACGTGCCTGGCGTGCCGGCTCTTCTTCGCGCGTGAGCCCGCTTTCCAGCTCCAGCGCTTCGGCCAGCAGGTTGGCGATCAGATTGCTTTGTTGTTGCAGGTGCTTGCGTGCCTCAGCGGCTTGCACGGAGTCGGCAGGCAGGTCGCGCCAGCGTTGGGTGAGCGTTGCCAGTACTTCCACCGCCTGCGCCATATAGAGCTGGCAGCGACGGTAATCCTCTTCCCGGCGACGTGCCTCTGCCTGCTGACGACGCAGGTTTAGCTCGGCAAGCTGCTTACGCAGGGCGAGGATCTGCTGCATCAGCGGCCCGAGGCGGGAGAAATAGAGATCGTTGAACTCATCAAGCTGTTGTACCCGCGCATTGCGGCGGTCAATCAGATCGCGCAGACGCTCTTCCAGTGCTTTAAGCTCCAGTTTGCTGGCCGCCACCTGTGGGTCACGCCATTGTGTAATGGCGCGCTGGCTCTGTAGCCAGGCGGTGATGGCCGCAATGGCGGCGGTATAGTTTTTCTGCTCAAGCGCCACGACGATTGCCTGTAGCTCATCGTCAAACGCTTCATTTTTCAGCCGTGTCAGCTGGCTCTGGATGATGTCGTCATCTTCCAGTTCAATGGCATTTTTAATGATTTCTAGCCGTTTGATCGGTGTGCTCATGATGCCTTTCGCTTTGGCGCTTAAGTATTTGAGTTAAGGTTAGTTGTTGTAAAAGCTACAGGAAATAATACACACGGATGATGATCGGCGCGATGGGGGATTTCTTTAGTTTTTAGGGTTTGTGAAGATAAGAGAGGTTTGTCGCGATCCTTCTGGAAGGAGGTGTGTGGAACGACTATCGGGAGACTTACAGAGCTTTATCCGCTATTGACGGAGTTTAGCTCTTTTGAGTGCTCATTTTTTATTCTTAATTTGGCTTTTTCATTAATTTATTTTCGATAGGTTGGCTGTTTTTATTGTTTTTCAGATTTCGTTTGAAATTGGTCTACTGCATACCAACTTCATGATGAGAACTTTATTCAGGTGAATAAAGGCTTATCTCAGAGGCATGTCATGAAAATAAAAAACTTAAATAACACAACTGGTAAGGTATGTAGTTGCGATTCTTGGCTAAAACATTGGGAGAATATTTCCGGACAAGAAAGTTCATCTTGCGGCAACCAGGATTGCTTTAATATGGCTGAAGTTGGTGGACATGTGAAGAAATGTGATGAGGATGATAATTCACACTACATCGTGCCGTTGTGTAAAACCTGTAACAGCAGTAGCAATGTCGATGAATTTGAATTATGGAGCCGCTATACGTTGGTTTCAGCTGCCAGTACGTCGTGTGTGAAGCGTTCTGCTGCTTAGTTTTTATCCACCAGGTATTCACTTTATTAAATTTTGCCTGAAGGTAAGGTGAGGGTTAAAACCTGGCGCATATAGTTAAATGTTATCACTCTGAATTATTTGCCGGGAT
Organism: Enterobacter sp. RHBSTW-00901; assembly: GCF_014103115.1. Classification (NCBI taxonomy): domain Bacteria; kingdom Pseudomonadati; phylum Pseudomonadota; class Gammaproteobacteria; order Enterobacterales; family Enterobacteriaceae; genus Enterobacter; species Enterobacter sp. RHBSTW-00901. The sequence continues at coordinate 2,147,516 of NZ_JABXPB010000001.1, read as the reverse complement.
CCCCGGCTTTTTTTCGTCCTGGGACCGGGCAAACAGATCAATATCGATCATTCAGACTTTCCGCTGGAGGAAGCCGGATAAACCGCGTTCCTAAAAGATACGCGCAAACTCGCCATTTATCGCACCCTCTGCACCTTCCGTATCGCGCACCACTGAAACTGTACCCGACAAGCCGCAACAGACAACCGTTGCAGTAGTCTCACCAACGCATCAATCAAAACAGATCGCGCCTACAGCGAGGCGCTGGGCGCGTCACAGCATGACAAAAATAATCTTTCTCAGACAAAAATCGCACTACACCGCACCCGCCTGCGGTTTTTGGATCGTAGAAATTTTTCAGTTTTATTTTTCTTCAAACCAGACCGCCAGCCCGCACCATTACTGGGGGCTTTGCGGAAAACCAGAACTGAAAAGATTGAAAAGAATTTCAGTGATTTTCAGTTTTGAAAACCTTTGGAGGATCTGGCGAAATTCGTAACTAACAGATAATTAAGTGTTTTTTAGTTTTAACGTGAGTTTGGACGGATCAATTTACGTAAGATAAGCGAGAAATGACAAAGCTACGAATCCATAATTGGCGCGGGTTTGGACTGATATCAGTATTTTAAAAATACATGAAAAATGTATCAGTATTGTTCGAATAAAAATGGGTACAATTCACTAAGCAAAGCCTGATAATAATCAAGAAGCAAAACTAATTTTCATTACACGATAGTAAGCCACATCTTTATGAAATCGTATCCAGATTACATCCAGGTTGAGAATTGAATATTCTATTTCTAATTAGTACCTTATCGCTGTAAATTAATACAATGTTGGGAATTTTGGTTACAGTAAATGCAAAGTATTAAAAAATGGTGGGCAGTCCTGGCTGTAGTGGCATCTACCTTGTTCATGGTAGCAACTATGGATTCTAAGCAACTCATTGATAACTATCGTCTTGCTAAAGAGTGGGTTGTGTCTAGTCCAACGCTTGAAGGCTCATGGTCCTCCTCTTATCCAGAAGAAGATTTTGAAGGCTTGTCTGAAAATAAGTGGATTGAATCGCCAGAACAAACAGTTGTTGAAGTTTCTGTTAACGGAAGTGATGTTTCCGGAATCATATCAACGCCTCAGATTAGAGAGTTCATCGATAATACCCCTCAAATGGTAGATTACTTTATGTTTGAGGGGCATCGAATATTGTTCAGCCACTCCTTTGAAGCAAGAGTCTTTGAATACATTGGCGGTCACAAATATATTTTTGCCGAATTAAGTTTTACCCTTGAAGGTGGGCGGCTTTTGATGGCTGATCAAAGTCCCGGAAAGAGTAAATTCGTGCCCCCAGAAGCTGCGCTCCTAAAGCGGTCAGAAACATCATTTGACGAGCGCTTGCAACCTCATCTTGATGGCTATGCAGAGGAAAAGGGGAAAAAAATCATTCCTATGATTAAAAAGCTTCAGCAGGAAAATCAGAGGAATGGTGATGGAGGCGCTGATAAATGAGCTTGTTGCGGTATCTACTGCGACACTTTTGTGACACTTGTATATGCAAGAACAAAAAAACACTCTATCGAGTGGCTTAATTATATGATTTTAAATCTAAAATTTGGTGGTCCCTGCTGGGCTTGAACCAGCGACCAAGCGATTATGAGTTTTAGGTGATATACCTCACTATTTTCACCTTTCGTTGTAAAACAAGCAGTTGCAGTCACAGCAAACTCCCCATATTGACCTAAAATTACCCATTATTCCCCCTGTAAGGTATCCCCGAAGTATCCCCGGGATTTTAGGCCAAAAAATATGCGCTCTTTTAGGTTCACCAAATCATTGATTAATGAGCTGGAGATCCCCGTTCAGGGGAAAAGGTATGAATACGCCGATGCGTTGCTTCATGGATTGCGTATCCCCGGCCAGACTGATGGAGCACGCGCAGCGGCAGCAATATGCCGCAATAACTGCCAGAAGATGTTTTGTATAAAACGTGGTTCAGATAGTCTGGAACATTAAGCATTAATATTCACCCTGTATATTTTGGGGTTCAATTAATTAGTTAATTAAATATGATCAAAAAATGCTTATTTTATATTGGGAGTACATATCCGTAGTAGAATTATTTGATTTTTAATTAACTGGAATTAAATGGATTTTATATGAACCAGCAATACACCAATGAATTAACGCCAGAAATTAAAGCTCAGCTGGATACGTCACCATTCACAGCGGAAGAAATTGCCGCAATGGATGATGAAGCGCGCGCGATAATCGCAGAAGGCAGGGAACTGGAACGTAAGCACCCTGTGATTGCAATCTTGCGCATAGCAACGGAAGGAAGTGTTACCCGGCACGGGGGGATCGTTGCTCCTCTGGAACGTGAATCAAAGCTACTGCTTGATAATGGCAAATACGCCAGTATTGCCACAGCGGGTGACCTGGTGATTTATCAGGACGGAAGTACCGCCAGCATAAGAGCCAGTGCAGGCAGGGCCAGCATGTATAAAGGGATCTGCGTGGCGCTGGTGGGTAGCGTGCTTGATAACGACGATGAAATTATCAGTACCCCGCAGGGCCACACCTATCTGGTAACGCGTGAAGGGATTGCATCAGGGGATGATTTTCTGACAGTTACCGGAGAGTAACGTATGGGATACCGAACAAAAGTGATGGGGCGGGGTCTGGCACGTCACGGGGATAAAACTTCAACGGGAGCAACATGCATTGGTTCGCTGCCGAACGTCAATGAGCACGAACTCAGTGTCGTCCGGGTGGGAGACAAAACCACACCCTGTAAAATATGTGGTAAGGCGGGAACCGTTATTGATGGCATTGAAAATGTGACATTCCACGGTGCAGCCGCGGTAGTTGACCGGTCAAACGTTCAGTGTGGATGCCAGCCAGGTACAAATTACATTATTGCCCCGGCGGGTGAGTGGCTGGGCAGTGATGCATCGCCGGAACAGGAGGTGGCTGAAAAGTACGCCGCCATGCTGGCTGGCGGCCGGGACTGGAATGAAAGTCGCAGACAGCAAGAGGTGGTAGGCGACCGTGTATTTGCAAAATCCTGCCTGCGTGGTGTGGGGTGTACCGATGCAGGAGACCAGCGCGAACCGCACACCAACTTTGCGGATATGGCATTTTATCAGGTCATCCCCACCAGCGAGCCAGCAACCGATTCCGGTACCCCTCAGCACGCACAGACAGCCAGAAAGAAACCTGGAGCAGACCAGCAAAGAACAAATTACCAGACAGCCGTTGCCGCTATTACTGCCGTTGCACGCGCCCAGACGGTCGCAGAAGGGGAAAGCGCACTTGAATTGATAGCGGGCAGGGCGCTGACATATGGCACCTGGGCGGTGCGTGGTGTAGCCGGGCTGGGTGAGGTGGCCGCTGCTGGCGCTGGTGCATCCGTGGCCGGGCTGCTGGTGGGAATGTATCCAGGCCGCACGAACGACGGCGAACAGGACTTTATTGATCGCATGCGTCTAGAGCAGATGCGTGAAGCCCCAAGCCGTGTTCGTTATACGTGGGAGAACGACAGCCGGGGGAACCCGGTACCGCATGGATGGCACACGCCGCCTGGCCGGGATAGTGTGCGCGTCAGAAAAATGGAGTACGACAGCAGCGCGCAGGCGTACACCTTCACCACCGAGGAAGAACCGCGCATAACCATCGTCTGGACGCCTGACCGAACGGGTGAAGAAAAACCGTGGAATACCGGCAACCAGGTGCGGCCAGTGCTGCCGAACCCGGTGGTTGTTGACCCGCTACCGGATAACACCGGCATAACAGCCACCACCAGCCCGGTACCGGAGGAAAAGAGTTTCGCGGATTACATCCTGATCCTGCCGTTCCCTGACCTACCGCCGATATATATTTATCTGAGCAAGCCGCCGGTCGAGTTTCTGGAAGTCGAGCTATACAGTGACTTTAAACGCCGTTCGCGCCAGGGTAAATATGAGGCGGATCACATGCCGTCTGCTGCTGCTGTTAAAACCTATCTCCGCAGGGAATATCCACATTTGAAAGAAACGGAGATTCAGGAGCTTTCTTTACAGGTGGCGGCAATCGTCGTGCCTAAAGATGTACATCAAAAAATCAGTGAAACTTACGGCGGACGTAATACCGCGGCTCAAATTGAGCTAGATTCACAGAATTTACGGGCGGCAGCGAATCGTAATTTGGATGCTCTTAAGCCAGAATTAAAAAAACATGGTGCCACTGAAGCACAAATCGAAAAAGCCAGAACAAAAATGCACACGCTGAACAGCCAGCAAGGATTATACAAATGACAGTAAATATAGAAGCTCTTATACGTAATCTTGGTAGGAGCTACAAAGATTTAGTTCAGGAAGAAATAATCACCTACAAAAGTGATCTTAAGGGGGCTGCGGGAGACCCCGTGTTACTGTTGCCAATGGCGAAAGAGGGCGTTTTTTTAGCATTCATTCGAGAAGGAAGAATACTGAAAGAAATTACGTTGTCTATTCAGCGTCAAGATTCAGTGGGGTGGGTATTCCCGAATGAGCTCCCTTCACCGTTGCAGCCAATCATGTCACGCGTCTGGATTCATCACACATTTGGTGAGCCCGAAGGAACCGTTCCCCCCGGAATCATAATGAATCGCACTTACGGATGGGTTGAAAAGTACACTGTAGGAGGCTTTAACACAGCAATTACAATGCAGATAAATTACGATCCAGATGAGATGGTAAAAGATGTAGCTTTTATTCTGACATCAGAGCTTCGCTGGTAAATCCTACACAAGCCCCGGAAGGGGCTTTTTGTGCATTCACTTCACTGCAAGAATTACAGCCAGAATCCCCAATATACGATCTACAAATTCGCAGATAACCGCAAAAAAACGCAACAACATACTCGAGTTAACGCGATGGCCGGAACTGACTGGGAGGCGGAAAGAAAACCACTGGCGGGGATAAGCAGCAGGTGCAATAACAAGGCCACCTGCAACTAACAAACGCCCCGAACAGGAGCGCTTTCACCATTTGAACGGGTTTTTATCATGCTAATGAGCAAATTAATGAGCAAATCGGCTTACGCGAAACACAGAGGCGTAAGCCGTCAGACTGTTTACGACTGGATAGCCAAGGGTGAGATCGTAATGTCCGGGAGTAAAATCGATGTGGAGGCAACCGAGGGCCACCAGAACGCCAAACAGCAGACCGGACAGCAGAGTGATGGTGGTCTCGGCAGCTGGCCACACAGAACGCTTGAAATGACGTGGCGAGAAGCATGGGCGGCAGTGAAAGCTGCCAGCGGAAGGAACAGGCCACCAGCCACGGAAGAGGAGATAATGAGCGTTGTTTAGCTGCCCGATGGCGGGGTTTATGTCGGCGGTGCTGAAAAAGCCCTGTTTGCTGGCCGCCCGGTTGAGATCCCCCATGAATTTAGCCAGGGAACGGCAGGGGGGAATTCCATGACGCTGCCTCTGGTGCAGAGTTTACGCCCCGGTGTGGAGATGAACGGCGAAAGGGTGACAAAAGTCCACCTTCAAAGTGACACAATGACCGTGACCTGGACACCGCACAACCGTGCCACGGGTAAGGCACTGCAAAAATCACCAGCGCAGCGTCAGATTGAAAGCCATTATCCTGAGCTGGCATCCGGGCTGCACCTGCCGAAGTTTGCGCGTGTCATGAATCCTGTCGAGGCGGTAAAAAGTGGTAATTTTTCTGATCCGTTTCGTCCGCGGTATGCCGTTGACGTGCAGCTGCTTGACGCTGACGGTAACCCGGATAAAGACACGCCAGTTTATTCAGCGGTTCCACTGCCGGTTCCTATGGCGGGTAATGACTCAGGGATGTTCCAGTTTCCACCTGAAGGGACGCTGGTTGAGGTCGCTTTTACGGGAGGGCGGCCAGATAAGCCGTTTGTACGCCAGACTGTCCCGGAAGGAACCAGCCTCCCGGATATTCAGCCAGGGGAACAATTGCAACAGCAGCGTGCGGAAGTGTCGCAGCGTGTCACCCTGGCGGGTGACTGGGTAAGACAAACAGACCAGGCAATCAGTGAAATCTCTATGGCACGTGTGGTTAAGGCCGATACAGAACAGCGTGAGCTGATCAGCCGGGAAACGACTATTAAGGCCACGGATAAAGTCACGGTGCTGGGGACATCCATGCTGATGGCCGGAGCCATTCAGCAGGTATGTACGGGTGATTACAGCCAGGCGGCAAATAACCGCGTGGCCAGTGTCAGTGGCAATGATGAAACCGATATTGCCGGGAGCAAATCAGTTACAACAGGTAAAGACCTGATCGAGAAAATTGGCCAGATACGCAAAAGCGTGGCAGCTGCGCAGCAGCAGATTATTGCCCCGGTGGTCTGGATTGGCTCTGGTTCTATCAATGTGGCACAGCTGATGCTTGACACTCTCGACGTGGTGAAAGAGCTGGCAGAGCAGACGGCAAGCCACACACACAGCAATACAGGAGCGCCGACCAACGCAGGAGCCATCCGGAACACCGGAGCGAAAGCGGACACACTGAACGGGAAATACTCCCCAGTGATTGGCAAGTAAATAATCACAAATCAAAGCCCGCGCAAGCGGGTTTTTTTATGCCTTCTATCTCAGCCGGGTTCGATGCATGGATGGTTAATTTGCGTGGCTGCACCATACGACACCAGTGACGCTATACCGCGTTCACCATCTAAACGCATCAATCAAAACAGATCGCGCCTACAGCGAGGCGCTGGGCGCGTCACAGCATGACAAAAATAATCTTTCTCAGACAAAAATCGCACTACACCGCACCCGCCTGCGGTTTTTGGATCGCATAAAATTTTCAGTTTTATTTTTCTTCAAACCAGACCGCCAGACCGCGCCAGTGCTGGCGGTTTTACAGAACCCAAGAACTGAAAAGATTGAAAATAATTTCACTATTTTTCAGTTGTCGAGGATCTCAGGAGCATAAGCGAATATTTTAATTTACTGATAAATAAGAAATAATTTTTTTGTGATATGTGAAGATCTAACTGCGTGTAAGTAAAGGGTAACTTGAAAAGCCCGCTCAACCAGTTGGTCTGCGGGCTGTGCAGTATTGCCAAGTTCGTTGTTGACTGAAATTATTCAACTAACTAATGGCTAGCATTTAAATCAACGCTTTTTAGGTGGTGGAGCAACCTGTTGTGTCTGTTGAGTTTGGCTCGGAGGTTGATACCCGTTATTTTGCTGGTTTGGTCTACTAGTTGGTTGGTGACCCTTGTTCACTGGTTGCCAGCCGTCATTGGCAAACCCAGGTTTGTTGACTGGTTTTTCTTCAGACATTTTTCGTCTCTCTATTGCTGGTTGTAGGTTCTTGCAACTTAATAAACTCAACACTTTCGATTTCATTAGTCAATATTATAACCCCTAATGTATCGGTCAGTTCATGATCGAAGTCGCCATCGTTATCCAAAGCCCAGTGTTTTTCTAAGTAGAGTTGCTCTGGTTCAGGTCGGCTTGACGCAAAAGAGTTGTAGCTATATAAACCGCCATATTTTTTCCCATTTTTAAGTGTTACTAAAACCCAGCAACATTGGTTCGTTGAGAAAAAATAGTCCCACGCGCGCCCCATGGGATGAGGGAGTATCTGCCTAATTCGATTACTCTGTCGAATCTTCAGCAAGAGTATGGGTAGAAGTGTAAGTATCCCGGTAAAACGACCCATTCACTTTTAGAGATCTTCCGACATACTGATTATGTCCCCTGAGGAGGTCGCTATGCGCAAGATCCGATTCACTGAACACCAGATCATCGCCGTGCTGAAGTCCGTCGAAGCCGGACGAACCGTCAAAGATGTGTGCCGGGAGGCCGCGATATCCGAAGCCAGCTATTACAACTGGAAGGCGAAATATGGCGGGATGGAAGCGGCCGATATTAAAAAAATCAAAGATCTGGAAGATGAGAATCGAAGGCTTAAACAGATGTTTGCTGATCTTAGCCTTGAGTGCCGGGCACTTAAAGACGTCATCGAAAAAAAGCTTTAAAACCAGCGATAAAGCGTGAACTCGTCAGCTATCTGACGGCGCAATTTGCCATGAGTTTACGCCAGGCCTGCAGGACGTTATCGCTGAGCAGGACAGTGTATTTTTATCGGCCCGATACCCGGCGTGATGAACCGGTGATCCATGCACTGACTGAACTGGCTGAACGCTATCCGCGCTACGGTTTTAAGAAGCTGTTCCAGCTGCTGCGCAGGCAGGGCAATACCTGGAACCATAAGCGCGTTCACCGGATTTACTGCCTGCTGAAACTGAATTTTCGTCGCAAGGGAAAACAGCGGCTGCCAGTGCGTAATCCAGCACCACTGGCGACGCCGCAAGCGCTAAACCAGAGCTGGTCCATCGATTTTATGCATGACGCGCTGCTTTGCGGCAGACGCTTCCGGACCTTCAATGTGGTGGATGATTTTAACCGTGAAGCACTGGCGATAGAAATCGACCTGAATATCCCGGCTCAGCGAGTCATCCGGGTGTTGGACAGGATCGTAGCAAATCGCGGCTACCCGCTGAAGATGCGGATGGACAACGGGCCAGAACTGGTCTCACTGGCGCTGGCACAATGGGCCGAAGAACATGGCGTGCAGCTCGAATTTATCAAGCCGGGTAAACCAACACAGAATGCTTTTATCGAACGGTTCAACCGGACATACCGGACAGAAATTCTGGATTTTTACCTGTTCAGAACACTGAATGAAGCACGGGAAATTACCGAGCGCTGGCTGATGGAATATAACAACGAGCGGCCTCATGAATCCCTGAACAACCTTACTCCGGAAGAGTACCGGCTGATGGCTGAAAAACCGGAAATCTCAAAAAGTGCGTGGAACTAAAACAGGTGTGCTTACAGAAGAACAGGAATAATCACTAGAACTAAGAGATAAAAAAGATAATACAAAAAAGGATGTGAATCGAAAATCTTATTTGTTTCAATTAAATAAATGGGTATCAGCAAAAATGAATAGTTAATGCAACTGTATGAAACCACATCGATTAACATTTTTGAAGTGTCGTTATCTGCGGCTGGATGGAAAAGCCGATAAACTCTCATGCTGATAAAGCCTGGCATAATAAAAAGTACGAATAAAAGTAGTTTACCTTTTTCAAGTACGTCCACAGTCGTTCCTTCAGGGGGGAAAAATTTATTGAATGGATAAAAGTAAGGATTATAGCCTTCCTTCTGAAACTCTAACATCAACATTGTGCTTGTTTTTTAGACAATGCAAGCAGGTTTCTAAAGATGTTGAGACTTCTTTTTTTACATTCTTTGCACTTGATGAGGACCATGTAAATCACTTTTTGTGTATCTGAGCCGTGTGCCATTCCACAGTAAGGGGAAGTATGAGGGGACAAAAAGGGGACAATGGTCGTAAAAATAAAAAAGCCACTTAGTGGTTAAGTGGCTTAATCATATGATTTTAAATCTAAAATTTGGTGGCCCCTGCTGGACTTGAACCAGCGACCAAGCGATTATGAGTCGCCTGCTCTAACCACTGAGCTAAGGGGCCGTGGCGGTGAATTATAAAGTAACTCCCCGCAGCAATCCAGCCATTCACACCCGCTTGCTGTTTTTATAAACAACGCATTATCAATCCTTTATACTTCTCCGACGATGTATCGATCGGGAGTAAACATGATCAACGATATTCTTGTCCCTGGGCTGCGGGTGGTGTTCTGTGGCATCAACCCTGGCAAGTCCTCGGCGCATACCGGTTTTCACTTCGCCCATCCGGGAAACCGCTTCTGGAAGGTTATCTATCAGGCGGGGTTTACCGACAGGTTACTGAAGCCGGAAGAGGAACAGCATCTGCTGGATACGCGCTGTGGGATCACCATGCTGGTCGAGCGGCCAACGGTGCAGGCGAGTGAGGTGAACCTGCATGAGTTGCGCAGCGGCGGGCGGGAGCTGATTAAGAAAATGGAGGACTACCAGCCAACAGCGCTGGCGATTCTGGGGAAGCAGGCGTACGAACAAGCATTTGGCCAGCGCGGGACGAAATGGGGCAAGCAGAGCATCTCCATTGGCGTGACGCAGGTATGGGTGCTGCCGAACCCGAGTGGACTGAACAGGGCAACGCTGGATAATCTGGTCGAGGCCTATCGTGAGCTGGATGAGGCGCTGGCGGTGCGGGGGCTTTAGGGTCCTCTGCGGCCTGATGCCCTCACCCCAACCCTCTCCCACAGGGAGAGGGAATAAACAAAAAAAAAGCTCCCGATTGGGAGCTTTTTGCTGTTTACCTGGATTAATCGTCCAGGAAGCTACGCAGCACTTCAGAGCGGCTTGGATGACGCAGTTTACGCAGCGCCTTCGCTTCGATCTGACGGATACGTTCGCGGGTAACGTCGAACTGTTTACCCACTTCTTCCAGCGTGTGGTCGGTGTTCATGTCGATACCGAAACGCATACGCAGAACTTTCGCTTCACGAGCGGTCAGGCCAGCCAGTACGTCGTGCGTTGCAGCGCGCAGGCTCTCGGTGGTCGCAGAGTCCAGCGGCAGCTCGAGGGTGGTATCCTCGATGAAATCACCCAGATGCGAATCCTCATCATCACCGATTGGTGTTTCCATGGAGATTGGCTCTTTGGCGATCTTCAGCACTTTACGGATCTTGTCTTCCGGCATCAGCATGCGTTCAGCCAGCTCTTCCGGCGTCGGCTCGCGACCCATCTCTTGCAGCATCTGGCGGGAGATACGGTTGAGCTTGTTAATGGTCTCAATCATATGCACCGGAATACGGATGGTGCGCGCCTGGTCTGCGATAGAACGGGTGATCGCCTGACGGATCCACCAGGTTGCGTAGGTGGAGAACTTGTAACCACGACGGTATTCAAACTTATCTACCGCTTTCATCAGACCGATGTTGCCTTCCTGAATCAGATCCAGGAACTGCAGACCACGGTTGGTGTATTTTTTGGCGATAGAGATAACCAGACGCAAGTTCGCTTCAACCATCTCTTTCTTCGCACGGCGGGCTTTCGCTTCACCGATGGACATACGACGGTTGATGTCTTTTACCTGCTCGATGGTCAGGCCCGTTTCTTCTTCAATTTGCTGCAGTTTCTGCAGGCCGCGCTGAACATCTTCTGTCACGTCGTGCAGTTTTTCAGACCACGGCTTGTTCATCGCGATAGCCGCGTTGAACCAGGTTTCGCTGGTTTCGTTGCCGGTGAAGAGGGTGATGAAGTTCTTCTTCGGCATTTTGCACTGTTCAACGCACAGCTTCATGATGATGCGTTCCTGGGTACGTACGCGATCCATCATGACGCGCATGCTGTTCACCAGGTAATCGAACTGTTTTGGCACCAGGCGGAACTGTTTGAACACTTCAGACAGTTTCAGGATCTCTTCCTGAGCGGCTGCGTGGCTGCGGCCTTTCGCTTTGATGGTGTCACGGGTCACTTCGTACTGGGTACGCAGCTCACCAAACTTCTCACGTGCCAGTTCAGGGTCGATGCTGTTGTCGTCGTCGCTGCTGTCGTCGTCGCCGTCTTCTTCATCTTCGTCTTCGTCGTCATCCATCTCTTCCTGAGACAGTTCAGAGCCGACGTGAGTGGCGGTCGGAGCCATATCTTCTTCAGCATTCGGGTCGACAAAACCGGTGATCAGATCGGACAGACGCGCTTCTTCAGCTTCAACGCGATCGTACTGCTCAAGCAGATAGGTGATCGCTTCCGGGTATTCGGCAACAGAGCACTGAACCTGGTTGATCCCGTCTTCAATGCGTTTTGCAATGTCGATTTCGCCTTCGCGGGTCAACAGTTCAACGGTACCCATTTCGCGCATGTACATGCGAACCGGGTCAGTAGTACGCCCGATTTCAGATTCCACGCTGGACAGTACCTGTGCAGCAGCTTCTTCTGCATCTTCATCAGTGTTGTTGGAGGTTTCAGCCAGCAACAGATCATCGGCATCCGGTGCTTCTTCCATCACCTGAATGCCCATGTCATTGATCATTTGGATGATGTCTTCGATCTGATCTGAGTCGACGATATCTTCCGGCAGATGGTCATTGACCTCGGCATAGGTCAGATAGCCTTGCTCCTTACCGCGTTGGACAAGAAGTTTCAGCTGTGACTGCGGGTTTTGCTCCATAAGACGGTATCCACACTTAATTCGTTTGATTGGTGTCAGCGATGGTTTGCCAACCTTTAAAGCGAGGGCGTACTTATATTTGTGCCGCTGCCTCTCAGTGCGGCTGCCGGGGGCTTCCCGATCGATATTCGGCACTTAAGCCGTTGAATACTTTTGTCTTTAACTTATTTCTTCGCCAGTTCCTGGTTTAACATCCAGAGCTCCCGGCGTTCTTCGCTGCTTAAACCGTGTGTGCGCTCGCGAGCAATCAACTCTTCCTGGCGCAGTTCAAGCATCGAATCAAACATATGATTGAGTGAGTCGGTGAACGTTTTTTCCGCAATATCTTTATCTGCTATATCGTCCCACATCGACAATTTTTCAAGGGTTGCGGCCTCTTTTGTGCCGCGATAATGCTCTAAAAGTTGTCCGGTGGTCAGACCTGGCTGTGACAGACAAGTGTTGACCAATTCTGAAAATAAACCAAGTCCAGGCAACTTTTCGTGGTTCAAACCCGCCAGCGATGGCACTTGCGGAGCAAGTTCGGGGTTTTGTACCAGTAACCCTATCAGTATACGCATGGTTGTGCGTTTTAGCTGAGGTACGGGGCGAACCGCGCCGTTTTCAGCCTGTTTTGGCATTAAACGTTCAAGCTGGCTGTCATCGAGGATACCGAGCTTGTTGCCTAACTCCTGACGCAGATAGATGCGCAGCGTTTCACCGGGCACCTGACTGATTAACGGCAGTGCCAGCGTACTCAGCTGCGCGCGCCCGTCAGGGGTACTCAAATCCACCTGCGGCATCAGGCTGTTAAACAAAAACGTGGAGAGCGGCTGTGCCTGCTCCATCCGCGCTTCAAATGCCGCCTTGCCCTCTTTACGCACCAGCGTATCCGGGTCTTCACCGTCGGGCAGGAACATAAAGCGTAACTGACGCCCGTCGGTCATATAAGGGAGTGCCGTCTCCAGCGCACGCCAGGCGGCATCACGTCCTGCACGGTCACCGTCGTAACAGCAGATGACGTTGTTGGTCACCCTGAACAGCAACTGAATATGATCGGCGGTAGTGGACGTGCCTAAAGACGCAACGGCATAGTTAATGTCGTACTGCGCCAGGGCGACGACGTCCATATAGCCTTCGACGACCAGAAGACGCGGAGGTTCCGCATTATCTTGCTGCGCCTCATAAAGACCGTAAAGCTGGCGGCCTTTATGGAAAATATCGGTTTCCGGGGAGTTCAGGTACTTCGGCAGGGCATCACCCAGCACGCGACCACCAAAACCTATTACCCGGCCACGCTTGTCGCGGATCGGGAACATGACCCGTTCACGGAAGCGGTCGTAGCTTCGTCCCTGGTCGTTGGTGACCAGCATGCCTGCGTCGATCAGCGATTTACGATCTTCGCTATTGCCGCCAAAACGCTTTAACACGTTGTCCCAGCCGGGCGGGGCGTAACCAATAGCGAAACGCGCAATGACATCGTCGCTCAGTCCGCGCTTGTTCAGATACTGACGCGCAGGCTCAGCAGCAGCGTGCTTTAGAGACTGTTGGTAAAACGAATTCAGGCCATCCAGCAGTTGATAAAGCGTTTGCCGTTGATGGCGCTCTATCTGGCTTGGCCCACTGCCTGCTTCATACGGCACTTCAAGGTTGTGCATCGCCGCCAGTTCTTCGACGGTTTCAACAAACTCGAGCTTGTCGTAGTTCATTAAAAAATCGACGGCATTACCGTGTGCGCCACAGCCGAAGCAATGGTAGAACTGCTTCTCACCGTTTACGGTGAAAGAGGGGGTTTTTTCATTATGGAACGGACAGCACGCATGGTAGTTCTTGCCCTGCTTTTTTAGCTTTACCCGCGCGTCGATGAGATCGACGATGTCGGTTCTGGCAAGCAGATCATTGATAAATACGCGTGGGATTCTTCCGGCCATATGCCCCAAAAATTACACTTCATCCTTCAAACTGTCTCTGCGTTGGCTACGTTCGCTCATCCCTGTCACTTACCTAAGTAAGCTCCGGGGATTCACTCACTTGCCGCCTTGATACAGTGTGAATGATTTTGTATAAATGCTGATTTATAAACGAAAACAAGCCGCGCATTCCTTCCGGAAGCACGGCCTTACGACTATTACTCTGTCTGCTCACTGAGGGCTCTGGCCCTCAATGGATTAGTACAGACGAGTACGGCGTGCGTTTTCGCGAGCCAGTTTCTTCGCGTGACGTTTCACTGCAGAAGCTTTAGCGCGCTTACGTTCGGTCGTTGGTTTTTCATAGAACTCACGACGACGAACTTCAGCCAGAACACCTGCTTTCTCGCATGAACGTTTGAAGCGACGCAGTGCTACGTCGAACGGCTCGTTTTCACGTACTTTAATTACCGGCATGTAACTCTCACCTTTAATAAATTCGGTTTGCCGCTGGCATCAGCGCCAGCTTATTTCAAAATGGTGCGGAATTTTACTGCAAATGCTGCTGCTTTGTAAAGCACCGATGCGATTTTGAAATGGGACTTTTATAAGGAGGAGGAGTATACACGAGCCGATGTCCTGGGGCGAACAAAGTTTTACATCAACCCGCATTGGCCCTACACTGCGCGGTATTGAAACGAGGTAAAACAAGTCATGCGTGTACTGGGTATTGAAACGTCCTGCGATGAAACCGGCATCGCCATTTACGACGACGAAAAAGGGCTTATTGCCAACCAGCTGTATAGTCAGGTGAAATTGCATGCTGACTACGGTGGCGTTGTGCCTGAACTGGCTTCCCGTGACCATGTGCGTAAAACGGTTCCCCTGATTCAGGCGGCGCTGAAAGAAGCCGGGTTGTGTTCAGATGATATTGATGCGGTGGCGTATACCGCTGGCCCGGGCCTGGTCGGTGCGCTGCTGGTTGGTGCAACGGTTGGTCGTTCGTTGGCGTTTGCGTGGGATGTTCCGGCTATTCCGGTTCACCATATGGAAGGGCATCTTCTGGCACCGATGCTGGAAGAGAATCCGCCTGAGTTCCCGTTTGTGGCGCTGCTGGTTTCCGGCGGTCATACCCAGCTGATTAGCGTGACGGGCATCGGTAAATATGAACTGCTGGGTGAGTCAATCGACGACGCAGCCGGTGAAGCGTTCGACAAAACTGCCAAGCTGCTGGGGCTGGACTACCCAGGTGGCCCGATGCTGTCAAAAATGGCCGCGCAGGGCACGGAAGGGCGCTTTGTTTTCCCGCGCCCGATGACCGACCGCCCTGGGCTGGATTTTAGCTTCTCTGGCCTGAAAACCTTCGCGGCGAATACGATCCGCAATAACGACGATAGCGAGCAGACGCGTGCTGATATCGCCCGTGCGTTTGAAGATGCGGTGGTGGATACGCTGATGATCAAGTGCAAGCGTGCGCTGGATCAGACGGGCTTTAAGCGTCTGGTGATGGCCGGTGGCGTGAGTGCTAACCGCACTCTGCGTGCGAAACTGGCGGAGATGATGCAGAAGCGTCGCGGAGAAGTGTTCTATGCCCGCCCGGAATTTTGTACCGATAACGGGGCGATGATCGCCTACGCCGGGATGGTGCGCCTGAACGCCGGTGCAACCTCCGATCTGAGTGTGTCCGTGCGTCCGCGCTGGCCACTGGCGGAGCTGCCGGAGGCGTAACCCCCTCACTCTAACCCTCTCCCCACAGGGGAGAGGGAAATTTACGACTACACCCGCAGCATTCCTCTTTCTTCCAGAAACGCAATAATCGTCGCCAGACCATCGCCCACCTTCAGGTTGGTAAATGTCCACGGACGCTCACCGCGCATGCGGTTGGTGTCGCGTTCCATCACCTCCAGCGAAGCACCGACGTACGGCGCGAGGTCGGTTTTGTTGATCACCAGAAAATCCGATTTGGTGATCCCCGGCCCGCCTTTACGTGGGATTTTTTCTCCCTCAGCCACGTCAATCACGTAAATGGTCAGATCCGCCAGCTCCGGGCTGAAAGTCGCACTCAGGTTGTCGCCGCCGCTTTCAACGAAGATCAGATCCAGATTGCCAAACTTCTCGCTGAGCGCTTCGACTGCCGCGAGGTTCATCGATGCATCTTCACGGATGGCGGTATGCGGACAACCACCGGTCTCCACACCCACGATGCGCTCTGGTTCCAGCGCGCCCGCTTCGGTCAGGATCCGCTGATCCTCTTTGGTGTAGATATCATTGGTTACTACTGCGAGATGGTACGTGTCGCGCATTGCCTTGCAGAGTGCTTCCAGCAGGGCGGTTTTGCCCGACCCCACCGGGCCACCCACGCCAACGCGCAGGGGATGTTTGTCATCAGCCATGTTGACTCCTCAGGAACGGAATAATCGTGAATATTGTGTTTCGTGTCGCGCAGAGGCGATGGCCGAAAGTGGCGTGGCTGCGCCCAGCTCGTTATCGCTGCGTGACAGCGCCGCATCAAGCCCTTCAGCGAAATGGTCGCTCAGGGTAATAATCAGCTGTTGTGCGGCCTGTTGTCCGAACGGCACCAGCTTGACGCCTGCCATCACTGCGCTTTCAATCCAGCTATAGCCCAGGCTCAGTGCCAGCTCGCGAGCGCCAATGCCCCAGCGTACGCCGAGCCACGCCATGCCGCAGAGCTGGCTTTGCATAAACAACGGCTGCCACGCTGCCGGATAGTCCGGCTCCCAGCTTTTGACCAGGCGGGTAAATGCAGCACCGCGATTACGTTCTTCTTCGCGCAGTTCACGCGTTTCCCGGCAGGCGAGAAGGTATGCCGCCCAGCGTTTTGCTGCCGTCAGATCCTGCTGCTCGCAGGCCCGGTACAGACGCATAAACAGCGGCAGATCGACGCAGAAAAAGCTCTGCTCCATCTGCTGAATTTGCCAGTGTCTGAATGCCTCGACACTGGCTACCCAACCCGCTTCAACAGCCCACTCCAGCCCCTGCGACCAGGTAAACGACCCGACCGGCAGGCTGCTGCTGGAAAGCTGCATCAGGCGTAACCACTGGCGGCTGTGCTCCATTAGCTCATCAGCACCAGCAGGGCGGAGACAATCAGCCCGCCGCCGAAGGTTTTACGCAGACCGTCGTGACGGCGCAGCAGTAACCCTGCGGCGAAACTGGCGCATAGTACCGTGGCGCTGGCAAACATAAACCCGGTGGTGAAGAGCCAGAAGTTGTGACCAGACATCTCCACGCCGTGTGCCCAGCCGTGGAACATCGCCAGCGCAGGCACGACCAGCAGCAGACGGTTTTCGGTTTTAAACATCATCACGCCACACACCGCCAGCGAAGCGATAATCAGCATCTCCATGCCGCTAAAGCCGCCGAAAAGGTTGCCCGCAATGGCACCTGCCAGCATCATGCCGAGGGTGGCAAAAGGCAGTAACAGCTTGCGTCCGCTCAGGGCGGAAAGCACACCTGCACCGGTCAGCATCAGCAGGTGATCAAGGCCGGTTAGCGGGTGGAAAAACCCGGCCTGAAAGCTGTCGGC
Organism: Enterobacter sp. RHBSTW-00901; assembly: GCF_014103115.1. NCBI lineage: Bacteria > Pseudomonadati > Pseudomonadota > Gammaproteobacteria > Enterobacterales > Enterobacteriaceae > Enterobacter > Enterobacter sp. RHBSTW-00901. The sequence goes on along the minus strand of NZ_JABXPB010000001.1, from coordinate 2,130,015 downwards.
TCCATGTCCTGGGTGGGCGAGCGCCGGAAGGGAGAAGGCCAGCAATAACAGAGGTAAATATTTGCGCATGATGGGATCCTTAGTGTGAATGAGCGTGCGAATGGCTGTGGCTGTGGGCATCGCTGGTGTATGCACCCGCTTCCGGTTCAAACGGCAGCGTGGCGTATGTGACCTCCAGCCCGAACTGACGCAGCATGTCGTCGAGGACGTGATCGTGGTGATAGCGCAACTCACCGGGCATGATCTGCAGCGGGACGTGGCGGTTACCCAGGTGGTAGCAGGCGCGGGCGAGCAGGAAGGGATCTGAGCATTGCACGACTGATACCGACTCTGGTGCGGCGATCACTTCAATGACCTCGCTACCATCTTCGGTGGTGAGCAGGTCTCCGCCGCGCAGCAGCAAACCGCGTGGCAGCATCAGCCCGGCATCGCGGCCATCGTTCAGCGCGACACGGGCGCGGCTTTTCACCCGCACATCAATGGGGAGTGTGACGCTGGCGGTGATGCGGTGGGCGTGGTCAAGGCGTTGGGTCAGGTAGATCATCGTTCCTCCTCAAAACAGGAAATAGCGCTGGGCCATCGGCAGGATCTCTGCCGGCTCGCTGGTAATCAATTCACCGTCGACACGGACCTCATAGGTTTGCGAATCAACGGTGATGTTGGGCTGCAAACTGTTGTGGATCATGTCGGCCTTTTTCACCGTCCGGCAGCCTTTCACCACTGCGGTCGCGCTTTGCAGATTGAGCTGCTGCGGGATGCCATGGGTTGCGGCAGCCTGCGAGACAAACGTCAGGCGGGTGGCATACCGTGCCGCACCCAGTGCGCCAAACATCGGGCGGTAATGCACCGGCTGCGGCGTGGGGATAGATGCGTTGATATCGCCCATCGGCGCACAGGCGATCATTCCGCCTTTCACAATGGTGGCGGGTTTTACGCCAAAGAATGCGGGTGACCAGACCACCAGATCCGCCAGTTTTCCGGCTTCAATGGAACCGACTTCATGGGCGATACCGTGGGTCAGGGCCGGGTTGATGGTGTATTTTGCGACGTAGCGCTTCACGCGGAAGTTATCGTTATCGCCAGTTTCTTCCGGCAGCGCGCCACGCTGGACTTTCATGCGGTGTGCCACCTGCCAGGTGCGGATTATCACTTCGCCTACGCGTCCCATTGCCTGGGAGTCGGACGAGGTGAGCGAGAACGCGCCAATATCGTGCAGTACATCTTCGGCGGCGATGGTTTCCCGACGAATACGGGATTCGGCAAAAGCCACGTCTTCGGCGATATCCGGGTCGAGGTGGTGGCAAACCATCAGCATGTCGAGATGCTCGTCGATGGTGTTCACCGTGTAGGGCAGCGTCGGGTTGGTGGAGGAGGGCAGAATATTGGGATGCGCACAGGCGGTGATGATGTCCGGCGCATGTCCGCCACCCGCCCCTTCAGTATGGAACGTGTGGATGGTGCGCCCGCCAATGGCCGCCAGCGTGTCTTCAACAAAACCGGACTCGTTCAGCGTGTCGCTGTGCAGCGCCACCTGAATATCCATCTCTTCCGCCACCTCCAGCGAACAGTTGATCGCCGCAGGCGTTGCGCCCCAGTCCTCGTGGATCTTCAGCCCGATCGCGCCAGCTGTAATTTGCTCGCGCAGGGCATCAGGGTTTGAGCCGTTACCTTTGCCGAGCAAACCGATATTCACCGGCAGCGTGTCGGCGGCCTGCAGCATGCGGGCGATATACCACGGCCCTGGCGTGCAGGTGGTGGCGTGAGTGCCTGCCGCAGGCCCGGTACCGCCACCGATCATGGTGGTGACGCCGGAGACGAGCGCCTCTTCCGCCTGCTGCGGGCAGATCCAGTGGATGTGGGTGTCGATCCCGCCCGCGGTAACGATCTTCCCTTCGGCGGCGATCACCTCCGTCGCGGCACCAATCGGGATCGTCACGCCGGGCTGAATGTCCGGGTTACCGGCTTTGCCGACGGCGAAGATCCTGCCGTTCTTCACGCCGATATCGGCTTTTACGATCCCCCAGTGATCGACAATCAGCGCGTTGGTGAGCACCAGATCCACACAGTCATCAGCTGTCATCTGCCCCTGGCCCATACCGTCACGGATCACTTTCCCACCGCCGAATTTGACCTCTTCGCCGTAGACCGTGAGATCGTTTTCGACTTCGATCCACAGTTCACTGTCGGCCAGGCGCACTTTATCCCCGGTGGTTGGGCCGAACATGTCGGCGTAGGCCTGGCGTGAAATATCAGCCATTTTTCACCTCCCCCATGACTTCAGCGCGAAAACCGAAAATGCATTGCGCACCCGCAACCCGAACCAGTGTGACCTCGCGCTTCTGGCCGGGCTCGAAACGTACGGCAGTCCCCGCCGGGATGTTCAGCCGGTAGCCTTTGGTGGCTTCTCTGTCGAATTTCAGCGCCGGATTGACCTCATAAAAGTGGTAGTGCGATCCCACCTGGATCGGCCTGTCACCGTGGTTTTCGACGATCGCGCTCCGGGTTTCCCGTCCGACATTAAGCGCAATATTTCCTGGCTGGATCTGGTATTCACCTGGGATCATCGTCAGCTCCTTATACGATCGGGTTGTGAACGGTGACGAGCTTTGATCCGTCCGGGAAGGTGGCTTCCACCTGAATGTCGGGGATCATCTCCGGTACGCCCTCCATCACCTGTGTGCGCGTCAGGACGTGGCGACCCGCTTCCATTAACGAGGCGACGGTTTCACCATCGCGTGCGCCTTCCATAATAAAGGCGCTGATCAGCGCGACGGATTCCGGGTAATTGAGCTTTACCCCGCGCGCAAGGCGGCGTTCGGCAACCAGCGCAGCGGTAAATAACAACAGCTTGTCTTTTTCTCTGGGGGTCAGTTCCATAACGTTTCTCTTATGTCTGCCAGATACGGGGCGAACAGGCGGTTTTGGGGGTTAAGAGCGGGCGAAGCGACTGCCAGATATCGCGTATCACCCGCTGACAAATCAGGTTATCGTGGGAGAGAAACCGCACCGACAGCAGATCTTCGGTGAGTGTCGCGCCGGCAAAGGTATGCAGCGGCGCAAGCCGTTCGCGTACCACCTCAAGGTGATTTTCCGTGGCGGGATAGAACAACAGTGTGCCCACCCACGGCTGCCCGGCAACGGGGGCGAGATTGCCGTCGCTGAGATGTTGACGTTCAATTAAGCGCGGCTCACCGTCGACCCACACCTCAAGGCGGCTTTCGAGCGTACCGTGGCTGAAGGTTTCGTTAATCACCGGGCGACCCAGACAGTACAATTCCCAGGCCAACAGCGTGCTGGACGCCTCCAGGTGAAAAACGGAGCGTAAGGCTGCGTTCGCGCCGGGAAAGAGAATAGTGTCCTGCGGTAGCCACTCCAGCGTTGCCTCTTTGCCGAGGTAAAAGTGCTGGTTCAGACATGCCTGTGGGCCATTGCTGCGGTAAAACTTACTGGCACCGGGCATGGTGATAAGCGTATGGCTTTTGGCTTCCAGGTGAACGGAGATATCCAGCGTATCACCGCCGACAATCCCGCCGGGTGGGTGCAGGAGATAAAGATGGCAGGTATCACCTTCGGGATAAAACGGACGCTGGACGGTAAGAGGCCCGACGTGGTGAGCGGAGTGCAGGAGGGTTTTCTCAGGGGTATGACAAAATTGCAGGGTAAGCGATGCCTGCCAGCCTTTGTAAGAGTTATCAGTGACCTGAGTTGCTAACATGCTGCATCCATCTGCGCGCGTACGGGTTACGTTTCAGTATGCCCTGGCAGAAATGAAGGCTGTCATATGAGTCGCTTATGGATAAAATGCGAGGGAAAGACCGGCCCGCGCAAGGTCAGCGCAGCCGGGCATTGTGAGGGCGTGTGGGTTATTCAGGCTCTTTTTTCTTTCTCTTGAGCTTCGTCCAGATTTTGGTTTCCTGACGACGCCACAGGCGCTGAATATTATCGTGGTGACGCAGCAGGATCAGGCAGGAGAGCATCGACACAGGGAAGGTAAACTGGGGTTTGAACCACCAGACGTAAAACGGCGCAATCAGCGCGCTGACAATCGCGCCCAGCGAAGAATAGCCGCTCAGTAAAATGGTTAACAGCCAGGTGCCTGCCATAACGCCGGTGAGATCCCAGCCGATAGGTGCAATGGCACCAAATGCGGTGGCGACGCCTTTGCCGCCTTTAAAGCCGAAGAATACGGGCCAGATATGGCCAACACAGGCGGCGATAGCAATCAGCCCCAGCCAGAACGGTGTGACGCCCAGCGCATATGCGCCCCAGACGGGTAGCATCCCTTTCAGTACATCAAAAACCAAAACCGCTACGGCTGCTCCCTTGCCGCCAATTCGTAGTACATTGGTCGCTCCGGGGTTCCCGGAACCGTTTTCACGTGGGTCAGGTAACCCGGCGATACGGCAGACCAGAATGGCGCTGGAGATTGAGCCGCAAAGGTAAGCGAGGAAGATCATTCCAGGCGCGATTGCACTCATAACGCTGTTCCGTTTTGAAAATGTATCTGTATTTTCAGCATCTGTGGATAATACGCATAATTCGCCGGAAGTGGTATCCGGTTTAGCCAAAAAGCAGGCAGGTCGTGATGGATATAGTATTTATAGAGCAACTTTCGGTAATCACCACTATTGGTGTTTACGACTGGGAACAGACCATTGAACAGAAGCTCGTGTTCGATATCGAAATGGGCTGGGATAACCGCACGTCAGCGAAAAGCGATGACGTGAATGATTGTCTGAGCTATGCCGATATCAGCGAAACGGTGGTTAACCACGTTGAAGGACAGCGTTTTGCCCTGGTGGAGCGCGTGGCTGAGGAGGTGGCAGAGCTGCTGCTGAGCCGGTTCAATTCACCGTGGGTGCGTATCAAGCTGAGCAAACCGGGGGCCGTGGCGCGTGCGACTAACGTCGGCGTTATCATTGAGCGTGGCAAAAATCTGAAAGGGAATATCCAACGTCATAATAGCTAAACCATTTTCGGCTATATTGGTCTTAAGGCTTGTATCTTTCACGGTTGCCTTAGTGGTACACCGTTTTTTTTATATCTTTTTAGGGGTTTATAGATGAGCGATATACACTCGCTGCTGGTGGCGGCAATACTGGGTGTGGTCGAAGGATTGACGGAGTTTTTACCTGTCTCCAGCACGGGCCATATGATTATCGTTGGCCATCTTCTGGGCTTTGAAGGTGATACGGCAAAGACGTTTGAAGTCGTTATTCAGTTGGGGTCTATTCTGGCCGTGGTCGTGATGTTCTGGCGTCGTCTGTTTGGCCTGATTGGCATCCACTTTGGCCGTCCGCCAGAGCATGAAGGTTTGGGTAAAGGTCGCTTGTCGCTGATCCATATCCTGCTGGGGATGATCCCGGCGGTGGTGCTGGGGCTGGTTTTCCACGACACCATCAAATCGCTGTTTAACCCGATTAACGTGATGTATGCGCTGGTTGTCGGCGGCTTCCTGCTGATTGCGGCAGAAGTGCTGAAACCTAAAGTCCCTCGCGCAGAAGGCCTGGACGATATGACCTACCGTCAGGCATTCATCATTGGTTGCTTCCAGTGTCTGGCCCTGTGGCCGGGCTTCTCGCGCTCAGGAGCTACGATTTCTGGCGGGATGTTGATGGGCGTGAGCCGCTATGCCGCGTCGGAGTTTTCCTTCCTGCTGGCCGTGCCGATGATGATGGGCGCAACCGCACTCGACGTCTATAAAAGCATTGGCTTCCTGACGACGGGTGATATTCCGATGTTCGCCGTGGGCTTCATCACCGCGTTTATCGTGGCGCTGATTGCCATTAAAACCTTCCTGCAGTTGATCAAGCGTATCTCGTTTATTCCGTTTGCGATCTATCGCTTTATCGTGGCGGCTGCCGTTTACGTGGTCTTCTTCTGACCGGTTGCCCTCAGTCTTTTGGCTGAGGGCAACGCTGTTCTTTCCAGTCCGCTACTGCCTGAATCCGCCGTTTTGTCAGCTCTTCCCGAATCTCCGGCCCTTTGAACCCGGCTTCCACGACGTCTTTGGTTGGCACCGCTTTGGCGACGTTCCACGCCTCGCGCAGCAAACGACCTTGCGGATAATCACAGGCTTCAAACCCGGTTCGCCCACGAACGTCAGCCTCGCTGGTGAGTGCGATCTGCTCCACGCGCTGCGGTTTACGCCAGGCGTCGATGTTGTCGAACAATTTCACGATGGTGGCCGGTTTCAGGATCGGGAAGGTGTGGATCAGGTCATGGAATTCTGCCACCAGTTTTGCCAGGTCGCGGATCTCGTTAGGTACGCGCAGACGCTGGCAAAGACCTTCTACCAGCTTCACGCCAGCCGGGCCGTGACCGTGATGGCGCGGCCAGAATGCTTTTGGCGTTAACCCTTTGCCGAGATCGTGGCACAGGGTGGCAAAACGAACATCAACCTCCGGGCTGAGCATCGCGGCCATACTCAACGTCATCAGGGTATGAACGCCAGTATCAATTTCCGGGTGCCACTTTGCCGGAGCCGGGACGCCAAACAGATTATCGATTTCCGGGAAAAGAACCTTCAGTGCGCCACAGTCGCGAAGCACCTGGAAAAAGACCTGCGGGTTGCGGGTGGTCAGGGCATTTTCCGTCTCTTTCCAGACGCGTTCTGGCGTCAGGTGTTCCAGCTCGCCCGCATTGGTCATCGCAGTCATTAGCGCCATTGTTTCATCGGCGATGCGGAAGCTCAGATGGGCATAGCGTGCAGCAAAACGCGCCACGCGCAGCACGCGTAGCGGATCTTCAGAAAACGCCGGGGAGACGTGACGTAAAATGCGGTTACGCAAATCGTCCTGGCCGCCATAAGCGTCGATAATATGGCCCTGATTGTCCTGCGCCAGCGCGTTAATGGTGAGATCGCGGCGCAGGAGATCTTGCTCCAGCGTGACGTCCGGTGCGGCATAACAGGTGAAGCCGGTATAGCCTGAGCCGGATTTCCGTTCGGTACGCGCCAGGGCGTACTCTTCACGGCTTTGCGGGTGCAGAAACACGGGAAAATCGCGACCTACCTGCTGGTAACCCGCGTCGAGCATCTCTGCGGGCGTGGCTCCAACCACAACCCAGTCCTTATCTTTGACCGGCAGACCTAACAACGCATCACGTACCGCACCACCGACCAGATAACTCTTCACGCCCGACACTCCTGTTTTCTCTTTTCCAGGATAATACGTAAGTCTGGCAAAGAAGACGAATTAGTTCATCCAGCGGTCTTTACGCTTACGGCTTGGGATCAGGTGTGGCAGAACCAGGCCCAGCACCAGGCCGACGCCCAGCACGCCGCCGCCATACATAAACCACTGCATGATGATGGTGCGCTGTTTGTCATCGAGCTGCAGGTTGGCAGCATTCACTTTCTTCTGCGCGACGATCAGCTCGTTCTTCAGTTTCTGGTTTTCGTCTTTCAGGTTGCTAATCACGCTGTCGCTCTGTGACACTTTTTGCTGCATTTCTGCGGTGCGCTGGTTCCAGGTGCCGTCAATGTTATTGAGCTTGTCGGTCAGGGTTTTCACCTGATTTTCCAAATCCGGCACGCGGGTACGCAGGCTTGGCACATTGCTCAGCTCTTTCAGTGGGATCCAGGACGTACGACCACTGCTGTCGCGAACCTGCCCGTAATTGGTGTCCGCATTGGTCTGTAATAGCACCACTTCCTCGCCGGCATTAACCGTACCCACGAGGCGATAATTATCTCCAGGGCCGCTGCGTACCCAGGTGTTCAGTTCATCAGAAACGTAACGTTTCTCTTCAGCGTGTACCGCAGTTGCGGCGCTAAAAGCGAGTAAAGTAAGTCCAATCAGGCGTAATTTAAGCATCATTAGTCGTTATTTTCATGAATAGTGGAACGATAGTAGTGGCAACAGTGTCTCTACGCAAAGCATTCGTCAGCAATCAGAATCATCTGTGTCACGCTGTCAAACATTTACGCCCGTCAAATTGCTCATTGCGTGGCAATTTGGCGCAAAATACTATGTACTGACAAACAAATGGCGAGGAAGTTCGCCCTCATTGACGCGTCTGTGACGCCTGCATAAGTACAAGGCTATGGCTCAAGAAATCGAATTAAAGTTTATCGTCGAAAAAGACAGCGTTGACGCGCTTCGTCAACATTTGCACACGCTTTCCGGCGAGCACCATGAACCGGTACAACTGCTGAACATCTATTATGAAACACCAGACAACTGGCTGCGCCGTCATGATATGGGGCTGCGCATCCGTGGCGCGAACGGGCACTACGAGATGACGATGAAAATTGCTGGTCGCGTGGTGGGCGGTTTACATCAGCGCCCGGAATACAATATCGACATCAGTAAGCCAGAACTTGAACTGGACCGTTTCCCGGCAGAAGTCTGGCCTGAGGGCCATCTGCCGGAAGCGTTATCCGGGCAGGTGCAGCCGCTGTTCAGCACCGATTTCTGGCGCGAAAAATGGCTGGTCAATGAAGGCAAAAGTCGCATTGAGATTGCCCTGGATCTGGGTGACGTGAAGGCAGGTGAATACCAGGAACCCCTTTGCGAGCTGGAGCTTGAGCTGGTGGACGGTGATGTGAACGACGTGCTGAAGCTGGCACACAAGCTGGTGAACCAGTCCGGTTTGCGTCAGGGTAGCCTGAGCAAAGCCGCGCGTGGCTACCACCTGGCGGCCGGAGATGCGCCACGTTTACTGAAAGAGACGACCATTTTACACGTCGCCCCGAAAGCCAGTGTTGAACAGGGTATGGAAGCGGCGCTGGAGCTGGCGCTCACTCAGTGGCAATACCATGAAGAACTGTGGGCGCGAAATGTGAAAAATGCAAAGTCTCACGTGCTGGCGGCTATCGGGCTGGTGCGTCATACCCTGGCGCTTTTCGGCGGCATTGTCCCGCGTAAAGCGAGCGCTCACTTACGTGATCTGCTGACGCAAACCGAGACGTTGATGCTTTCTGACGTGTCGGCGCAAACGGCTATCTACAGCCCGCAAACCGCTGCGGCAAAACTGTCGCTGACTGAGTTTCTGGTGACGCGCGGCTGGCGCAGTTTCCTGGATGCAAAAGCGCAGACCAAAATTGCGGAAAACTTCAAACGTTTTGCGGATACCCATCTTTCACGCCATGCCGCCGAGTTGAAGACCACTTTTGCGTATCCACTGGGCGACCAGTATGGCGATCAGCTTCCCCGTCTGGCGCGTAATATCGACAGCATGTTGCTGCTTTCCGGGGCTTATGACAGCGCAAAAACGCAGGCCTGGCTGGAAAACTGGCAGGGGCTGAAACATGCCATCGAAACCCGTCAGCATATTGAGATTGAGCATTTCCGCAACGTGGCTATTTCGCAGGAGCCGTTCTGGCTGCACAGCGGAAAACGTTGACTCTGGCAAGGAACCCCTATAATGCCGCTTTCTTCGCAGTTACAGCAGCAGTGGCAGACCGTTTGCGAACGTCTGCCTGAGTCATTACCGGCGTCATCGTTAAGCGAGCAGGCCAGAAGCATGCTCACTTTTAGTGATTTTGTGCAGGAAAGTCTCACCGCCAACCCTGACTGGCTGGCGGAGCTTGAGAACTCACCGCCGCAGGCGGAAGAGTGGCGGCATTATGCCAGCTGGTTGCAAACCGCGCTTGCAGATGTGGCGGAGGAAGCTGCGCTGATGCGCGTTTTGCGCCAGTTCCGTCGTCGGGTGATGGTGCGTATTGCCTGGGCTCAGGCGCTGGAGCGGGTCAGCGAAGAAAGCACGCTTCTGCAGTTGAGCGAGCTGGCGCAGACGTTGATCGTCGCCGCGCGGGACTGGCTTTACGCGGCCTGTTGTAAAGAGTGGGGGACGCCGTGCAACGAAGAGGGGGTTCCTCAGCCGCTGTTGATCCTGGGGATGGGCAAGCTGGGCGGCTGCGAGCTGAATTTCTCCTCTGATATCGACCTGATTTTTGCCTGGCCGGAGAACGGCTCCACGCGTGGTGGTCGTCGTGAACTGGACAATGCCCAGTTCTTTACCCGTCTCGGCCAGCGTCTTATTAAGGCGCTGGATCAGCCGACACAGGACGGTTTTGTCTATCGTGTGGACATGCGTTTACGTCCGTTTGGCGATAGCGGCCCGCTGGTGCTGAGCTTTGCCGCGCTGGAAGATTATTACCAGGAGCAGGGACGCGACTGGGAGCGCTATGCGATGGTCAAAGCGCGGATCATGGGCGACGGTGACGATGCTTACGCCAATGAGCTGCGCGCCATGCTGCGTCCGTTCGTGTTCCGTCGCTACATCGATTTCAGTGTGATCCAGTCCCTGCGTAACATGAAGGGGATGATTGCCCGTGAGGTGCGCCGTCGTGGTCTGAAAGATAACATCAAGCTTGGTGCGGGCGGCATCCGTGAAATTGAATTTATCGTGCAGGTCTTCCAGCTGATCCGTGGAGGACGTGAACCGTCTTTGCAGTCCCGTTCCTTGCTCCCGACGCTCTCTGCCATTGAGCAACTGCACCTGCTACCGGCAGGCGACGCGCAAACCCTGCGCGAGGCTTATCTCTTCCTGCGTCGTCTGGAAAACCTGCTGCAAAGCATCAACGATGAACAAACCCAGACTCTGCCGGGCGATGACCTGAATCGGGCGCGTCTGGCCTGGGGGATGCGTGTGGGTGACTGGACGGCATTGACCGAACGGCTGGATGCCCACATGGCGGGCGTGCGCCGTATCTTTAACGAGCTGATTGGCGACGACGAAAGTGAATCGCAGGATGATACGCTGTCTGAACACTGGCGCGAGCTGTGGCAGGACGCACTTCAGGAAGATGACACCACGCCAGTGCTGGCGCACCTGAGCGATGACGACCGCCACCGGGTGTTGTCGCTGATCGCCGATTTCCGTCTCGAACTGAACAAGCGCGCCATTGGCCCGCGTGGCCGCCAGGTGCTGGATCACCTGATGCCGTATCTGCTGAGCGAGGTCTGCTCGCGGGCGGATGCGCCGGTACCGCTGTCGCGCATGATGCCGCTGTTGAGCGGCATCATCACGCGTACGACCTATCTTGAGCTACTGAGCGAGTTTCCCGGCGCACTGAAGCACCTGATTACGCTCTGCGCCGCCTCGCCGATGGTCGCCAACAAGCTGGCGCGTTATCCGCTGCTGCTGGACGAACTGCTTGATCCGAATACGCTTTATCAGCCGACGGCGACGGATGCCTACCGTGACGAATTGCGTCAGTATCTGCTGCGCGTGCCGGAAGAGGACGAAGAACAACAGCTGGAAGCGCTGCGTCAGTTTAAACAGGCGCAAATGCTGCGCGTGGCGGCGGCAGATATCGCTGGTACGTTGCCGGTGATGAAAGTGAGCGATCACTTAACATGGCTTGCCGAAGCGATCATCGACGCGGTGGTGCATCAGGCGTGGGTGCAGATGGTGGCGCGTTACGGCCAGCCGAAACACCTGGCCGATCGCGAAGGCCGTGGCTTTGCGGTTGTCGGTTACGGCAAGCTCGGCGGCTGGGAGCTGGGGTATAGCTCTGATCTTGACCTTATTTTCCTGCACGATTGCCCGGTGGACGTGATGACCGATGGCGAGCGTGAAATAGACGGGCGTCAGTTCTACCTGCGTCTGGCCCAGCGCATTATGCACCTGTTCAGCACCCGCACGTCGTCGGGCATTTTGTACGAAGTGGATGCGCGTTTGCGTCCGTCCGGCGCGGCAGGAATGTTGGTTACTTCAACGGACTCGTTTGCGGATTACCAGAAAAATGAGGCCTGGACGTGGGAGCATCAGGCGCTGGTGCGCGCCCGCGTGGTGTATGGCGACCCGCTGCTGAAAACGCAGTTTGATGCGATCCGCCGGGACGTGATGACCATCGTACGTGACGGCAGTACGCTGCAAACCGAAGTGCGTGAGATGCGTGAGAAGATGCGTGCGCATTTGGGGAATAAGCATCGCGATCGCTTTGATATTAAAGCCGATGAGGGTGGTATTACGGATATTGAGTTCATCACCCAGTATCTGGTGCTGCGTCATGCACACGAGAAGCCGAAGCTCATTCGCTGGTCTGATAACGTGCGCATTCTGGAGCTGCTCGCACAAAACGACATTATGGATGAGCAGGAAGCGCAGTCCTTAACGCGCGCCTACACCACGCTGCGTGATGAGTTGCATCATCTGGCCTTACAGGAACAGCCGGGCCATGTGGCGCTTGACTGCTTTGCCGATGAGCGCGCTCAGGTGACGACAAGCTGGCAGAAGTGGCTGGTGGAACCGTGCGTAACAAAACAAGTGTGATATTATCGCGCGCAAATTGTGAATCTTTCTGGAGTCAGGAATGAAAGTAACACTGCCAGAGTTTGAACGTGCTGGAGTTATGGTTGTCGGTGATGTGATGCTGGATCGCTACTGGTATGGGCCGACCAGCCGCATCTCCCCGGAAGCACCGGTACCGGTGGTTAAGGTCGACACCATTGAAGAGCGTCCTGGCGGCGCGGCAAACGTGGCGATGAACATTGCCTCTCTGGGCGCACATTCGCGTCTGGTGGGCCTGACTGGCATCGATGATGCGGCGCGTGCGCTGAGCAAGTCGCTGGCGGACGTGAACGTGAAGTGCGACTTCGTTTCTGTTCCGACACACCCGACGATCACCAAGCTGCGCGTGCTGTCGCGTAACCAGCAACTGATCCGCCTCGACTTTGAAGAAGGGTTTGAAGGCGTTGATCCTGAGCCGCTGCACGAGCGTATCAATCAGGCTCTGGGCGGTATCGGTGCGCTGGTGCTGTCCGACTATGCCAAAGGCGCGCTGGCGAGCGTGCAGACGATGATCCAGCTGGCGCGTAAAGCCAATGTACCGGTGCTGATCGACCCGAAAGGCACGGACTTTGAGCGCTATCGTGGTGCAACGCTGCTGACGCCAAACCTCTCTGAGTTTGAAGCGGTGGCGGGTAAGTGTAAAACCGAGCAAGAGCTGGTTGAACGCGGCATGAAAATCATCGCTGATTTCGAACTTTCTGCACTGCTGGTGACCCGTTCCGAGCAGGGGATGACGCTGTTGCAGCCGGGCAAAGCCCCACTGCATATGCCAACCCAGGCGCAGGAAGTCTACGACGTGACCGGTGCCGGTGATACGGTGATTGGCGTGCTGGCGGCAACGCTGGCGGCAGGCAACTCTCTTGAAGAAGCGTGTTACTTCGCCAACGCCGCTGCAGGTGTGGTGGTCGGTAAACTTGGTACTTCAACCGTTTCGCCTATCGAGCTGGAAAACGCGGTGCGCGGTCGTGCGGATACCGGGTTTGGCGTGATGAGCGAAGACGAGCTGAAAGCGGCCGTTGCTGCTGCGCGCAAGCGTGGTGAGAAAGTGGTGATGACCAACGGTGTGTTCGACATTTTGCACGCGGGCCACGTCTCTTATCTGGCGAATGCGCGCAAGCTGGGCGATCGCCTGATTGTGGCGGTGAACAGCGATGCGTCAACGAAACGCCTGAAAGGCGAAACGCGCCCGGTGAACCCGCTGGAGCAGCGTATGATTGTGCTCGGTGCGCTGGAAGCCGTGGACTGGGTCGTGTCGTTTGAAGAAGATACTCCACAGCGTTTGATTGCCGGTATCTTGCCAGACCTGCTGGTGAAAGGTGGCGATTACAAACCAGAGCAAATTGCCGGTAGCGAAGAGGTCTGGGCTAACGGCGGTGAAGTGATGGTGCTCAACTTTGAGGACGGGTGTTCTACCACCAACATCATTAAGAAGATCCAGAAAGACAGTCAGTAATCTGTGCGGGCTGATGCCCTCACCCCAACCCTCTCCCAGTGGGAGAGGGAGCAAACACTAAAAACGGCAACCTCGGTTACCGTTTTGCATTTACCTTACTCCTGGTCATCCACCGGCGGGATCGCTGGTGCCGGTTTCACGTCTTCCGGTGCATTGCGGTTTTCCAGCTCGGTCAGACGCTGTTCCAGCAGCGCCAGTTTTTCGCGGGTGCGCAGCAGAACCTGCGTTTGCACATCAAATTCTTCACGGCTGACTAAATCAAGGCGAACCAGCTGTGCCTGCAGCGTCTGGCGGATTTTCTTCTCAACGTCATCACCAAATTCACGAATGCCTTTCGGCATGGATTCATGAACCTGACGCGCAATTTGCTCAATTTTTTTTGGGTCAATCATTGTGGCTTCCCTTGATCAAAAGGTGTTAGTGCCCATTGTAGCGCGTCATGGCGTGGGTTAAACAAAATTGTTTGATGCTTATGCATTGCCCAGGGTAATCAATAGCGTTATAGTTATCTCGCTTATTCTCAGGGCGGGGCGAAATTCCCCACCGGCGGTAAATCAGCGTCTTGCTGAAAGCCCGCGAGCGCTTTGGGTGAAAACTCAAAGGTCAGCAGATCCGGTGTAATTCCGGGGCCGACGGTTAGAGTCCGGATGGGAGAGAGTAACGATCCAGTCGGGCATGGGCCCGCTCACGTTATTTTTTTGCCGCTTATACGGCGCTCCTAAGACTGCCCTGATTCTGGTAACCATAAATTTAATGAGGTTTTTTTTACCATGAATCAGACGCTACTTTCCTCTTTTGGCACGTCAACTCAACGTATTGAACATGCACTGGATGCACTGCGCGAAGGCCGCGGTGTAATGGTGCTTGACGATGAAAACCGTGAAAACGAAGGCGACATGATTTTCGCCGCCGAAAACATGACCGTTGAGCAGATGGCGCTGACCATTCGTCATGGCAGCGGCATCGTATGCCTGTGTATTAACGAAGACCGTCGCAAGCAGCTCGACCTGCCAATGATGGTTGAAAACAACACCAGCGCCTTTGGTACAGGTTTTACCGTGACCATCGAAGCTGCGCATGGCGTGACGACCGGTGTGTCTGCGGCTGACCGTCTGACCACCGTGCGTGCAGCGATTGCCGATGGTGCGCAACCATCCGATCTGCACCGCCCTGGCCATGTCTTCCCGCTGCGCGCGCAAGCGGGTGGTGTACTGACTCGCGGCGGCCACACCGAAGCGACCATCGACCTGGTCACGCTGGCAGGCTTCAAACCAGCAGGTGTGCTGTGTGAGCTGACCAACGATGACGGTACGATGGCACGTGCGCCAGAGTGCATCACTTTTGCCCGCCTGCACAATATGCCGGTGGTGACAATTGAAGATCTGGTGGAGTACCGCCAGGCGCACGAGCGCAAAGCCAGCTGACAGTAAAACGCCGGGATATCCCGGCGTTCTTTTATCCGATGCCCGCTGTCTGTAGCAATACCAGACTCAACCCCATCACCGACATCCCGCACAGAACGCCGTAGCTCGGGTTGTTATTCGGATCGATCTCTTTTGCCAGCGGCATTAACTCATCCACGGACAGTGCGACCATGATACCTGCCACCGCGGCCATAATAGCGGCCATCACGACAGGCGAAACCAGACTACCGAGGATCAGCCAGGCCAGGACACCACCAAGAATTTCGGCCAGTCCTGAGATCCCCGCCCAGAATACTGCAGTGCGTTTCGACCCTGTGGCTGCATATACCGGTCCGGCAACGGCCAGTCCTTCAGGAATATTGTGTAAGGCTACTGCCAGCGCGATACCAAAACCCAGCTCAAGGTTATTACTGGCGGTCACGTAGGTGGCAACGCCCTCCGGGAAATTATGCAGGCTGATGCCAAGCGTCAGCAGAATAGCGGTTCGCTTAATACTGCCCGGTAACGGCGTGATGTTTTTCTGCATCAAATCCTGTGGGTGTGCGTGGGGCAGCATTCGGTCGAGAGCAAAGTAGCCCAGCAGTCCAAACACAAACATGCCGTAACCCAGAACAGGCGACATCCCTTCTGTGCCCAGTGCGGCAGGCAGCATTTCCATCAAAGAGATAAGCAGCATGATCCCGGCGGCAAAGCCGAGCGAGAAAGCCAGCACACGGTTAGACGGCTTCTGGCCGAGTACACCGAGGAATGCACCAAGGAAGGTCGCGGCACCTGCAAATAGGGTCAGGATCAAGGGGACTGACATGCATTTTTCCTTATGATAATCATTCTCATTTATATTAATGATTCATTGCGGCCAAAGCGAGTGAGGTTGTTATGCTTTACACATTCCTTACATTCAAATTTCCTGATGATGATCATCACGGTTATCTGCGTTCATCCTCGCCAGATTACGCGTAATGTAGCACCATTAAATTGACACCTTCTGTAAGGATATCGCCATGACTTCTTCACGTATGCCTGCACTGTTTTTAGGCCACGGCAGCCCAATGAACGTTCTGGAAGATAACGTTTATACCCGCGCCTGGCGTCATCTGGGTGAGACGTTGCCGCGCCCGAAAGCGATTGTGGTGGTTTCTGCACACTGGTTCACGCGTGGTACTGGCGTCACCGCGATGGAAGCCCCGAAAACCATTCATGATTTCGGTGGTTTCCCGCAGGCACTGTACGACACGCATTACCCTGCTCCTGGCTCTCCGGAGCTGGCGCAACAGCTGGTGGATCTGCTGGCACCTGTTCCGGTCACACTGGATAAAGAAGCGTGGGGTTTTGACCACGGCTCGTGGGGGGTGCTGATTAAAATGTACCCGGATGCTGATATCCCGATGGTGCAGCTGAGCATCGACAGCACCAAACCGGCAGCCTGGCACATGGAGATGGGGCGTAAACTGGCCAGCCTTCGTGATGAAGGTATTATGCTGGTCGCAAGCGGTAACGTGGTGCATAACCTGCGCACGGCACGCTGGCACGGCGAAAACACACCGTACCCGTGGGCGACATCCTTTAACGACTATGTAAAAGCCAATCTGACCTGGCAAGGCCCGGTTGAACAGCACCCGCTGGTGAACTACATGGAAAGTGAAGGGGGGGCGCTCTCCAACCCAACGCCGGATCACTTCCTGCCTCTGCTGTATGTCTTAGGCGCGTGGGACGGCCAGGAACCGATTACCCTTCCGGTTGATGGCATTGAAATGGGCAGTTTGAGTATGCTGTCGGTGCAGATAGGGTAATCAAAGCAAAACGGCAACCAGAGGTTACCGTTTGTCGTGCTTGCTCCCTCTTCCTGTGGAAGAGGGGCGGGGTGAGAGCATCGGGCTGCACTCTACTCTACGAAAATATGTGGATAGAATCGTGACAGATCCTGGGTGATCAGCGCTCTGTCTTCACGAATACCAATCCCGGCGGGTTGATCGTTGATAAGCCAGCTACCAATCAGCGTGTAGCTGTCGCCAAACTTCGGCAGTTGATAAAATTCCTGGACGATCATCCCTTCTTCGCCGTAAGGCCCTTCGGCCGCTTCCAGCGTTTTGCCGTTTTCGATAATCGACACGTTCGCCCCTTCACGGGAGAAAATCGGCTTAATAACGTATTTCTCCATTTGCGGATGGTCGTCTTCCGCAAAGTATGCAGGCAGCAGATTCGGGTGGTTCGGGAACATCTCCCACAGCATCGGCAGCAGAGCTTTGTTGGAGATAATGCTCTTCCAGGCAGGTTCCAGCCAGCGCACGCCCGCATCTTCCAGCTTGGTGGAGAACATTTCGCGCAGCATGTATTCCCACGGGTAGAGTTTGAACAGGTTGCTGATCACCTGATCCTGCAGATCGGTGAACTGGCCTTTCTCACCCAGACCGATATCTTCGATATAAAGGAACTCGGTCGCCACTTCCGCTTCGGCTGCGCAGTCCTGCAAATACTGAACCGTTCCACGGTCTTCTTCCGTGTCGCGGCAGCAGGCAAGATGCAGCAGGTTAAAACCGTGCTGTTCACGCAGCTCAGCGAAACGCTCAATCAGCTTTTCCTGCAGGCTGTTGAACTGGTCGCTGCCTTCCGGCAGGTTCCCGGCATTGACCTGGTCTTCCAGCCAGATCCACTGGAAGAACGCCGCTTCGTACAACGAGGTTGGCGTATCGGCGTTGTTTTCTAAGAGCTTAGGTTCACCCACGCCGTCCCACGCCAGATCCAGACGCGAGTAAAGCGATGGCTGGCTGGTTTTCCACGACTGGCGCACAAAGCTCCAGGTGTGTTTTGGAATGCGGAACTTCGCCATCAGTGCGTCGCTGTCGATGACTTTTTCCACCACCTTCAGGCACATCTGGTGCAGTTCTGCCGTTACCTCTTCCAGTTTCTCAACCTGAGCAATCGTGAGCTTGTAGTAAGCATCTTCACACCAGTACGGTTCGCCGTACATGGTGTGGAAGTTAAAACCGTATTCGGTGGCTTTTTCACGCCAGTCCGGGCGCTCGGTGATACTGACTCGTTCCATGATCAACCACCCATTGAGCGGGTAGAGGAACCCGTCGCGCTACGCTGCATGGTGGTTTGTTTCGCGACAGATTCACCGAACCCGCCACGGGTTATGGTGCTGGTGGTCGCCGGTTTTGGTGCCATTGCCGTTTTAGGGACGGTCATGGTACGGCCTGGCGTTGCTGCGCCGTAACCTTTGCCGCTGGCATCGGTGTATTGACCGTAAGCCGGGCTGGCCGGGTTTTTCGAGCTAAACATCGGCTGCTGCTGGAAGCCTGCACCGCCACCCATCAGGCGACCCATCATGTAGCCTGCCATCAGCGGCATCCAGAAACTGCCGCTGGACTGTGCCTGCGCCTGGTTTTCCGGCGCGGTACCCGCTTTAGCCGGTGCTTGCTGGCACTGGCCTTCACCGAATTCCGCTACGCAGTCTTCGCGTGAGGCATATTTCGGTGCGGTACGTTCTGCTTCTTTCAGGGCATTGTTATAAGCCGTAGTACATTCTGCGGTTTTACCGGTAGCGGTAGAGCAGTCGTCCGCGTTTTGATACAGCGATACATTTTCGTCGCTTTTCTCACAGCCCGCCAGCATAAAGACGGCAGTGATCGCCAGTGCGACAGGTGTAAGGTGACGCGCATTCCAGCTTTTGCGGAACGAAGCGTGATTAATGGATTTTGTCCGTTTCATCTTTGTCTTCCTGGACCCAGTGGTAATAACGCTCAGGATAGAGGATGAGTGGTTGAAAATGAAGCGAAGAGGGGCTGAATCAGGGGGATCTTTACGTTGGCTTACGTTTGAGTGTGATTTTACATCAGGTGGCGCTGCGCTTACCCGGCCTGCGGTGAATCAGGCATGATAAGCGCAACGCCATCAGGCAATGCTTAGTGACGGAACGGATTATTACCGTTGCTGGCAGGCGTCGTGGAACGCGTTGCCGCTGGCTGTGCAGCAGGGGTGTTGCTGTTACCGTTGAAGTTATCAACGGCGGCAACCTGCTGCGGGTTCTCCGGTGCAACGTTTTCAGGCGAAGTCGAAATCGGCTTGCCCAGTGCGCTGTTCAGCGACTGCAGATCCTGCTCGTTCAGCGTACCCAGCGCTTGTTTGATATTCAGCTGGTTAATCAGGTACTGGTAACGTGCGCTGGAGAGTTGCTGCTTGGCGTTGTACAGCGTGGTGGTCGCATCCAGAACGTCAACGATGGTACGCGTACCGACCGAGTAGCCTGCTTCCATCGCATCCAGAGAGCTTTGGGCAGAGACAACGGCCTGTTTATAAGCGTTGATGCTACTGATAGAGGCGTTCACGTTGTTGAAGGACGAGCGTACGGTCTGCACCACGTTGCGGTGTGCGCTTTCCAGCTGCTCGCTCGCGCCAACAAAGTTGTACTGCGCCTGTTTCACCTGGGAGTTCACCATACCGCCCTGGTACAGCGGCAGGGAGAAGTTCAGACCCACTTTGTTCTGACCGATGTTGCTGTCGTCATACTG
Source organism: Enterobacter sp. RHBSTW-00901 (assembly GCF_014103115.1). NCBI lineage: Bacteria > Pseudomonadati > Pseudomonadota > Gammaproteobacteria > Enterobacterales > Enterobacteriaceae > Enterobacter > Enterobacter sp. RHBSTW-00901. The sequence goes on along the minus strand of NZ_JABXPB010000001.1, from coordinate 2,110,384 downwards.
GGCCGTATTGGTTTTTGAACCGCTGTAGGTGGTATCAGAAACGCCGGTAGAGGCGCTCAGGCTCAGGGTTGGCAGGTGGCCATCCTGCGCCTGACGGATCTGCTCGCGAGCCAGATCCTGGCTCAGACGCGCCTGTAACAGCGTCAGGTTACGGTTTTCCGCTTCTTTCAGCAGGGCGTTTACCGCCTGCGGCTTATCGGTTTTGAAGCTGTCGACGTTCAGAGAAGCCAGCTCAGGGTAGTAGTTACCGGTGACCTGACGCAGTGATTCCAGGGCGTTGTCGAGGTTGTTACGCGCGGTCACTTCGTTGGCCAGTACGCTGTCGTACTGTGAACGGGCGTTCTGGACGTCAGTAATCGCCACCAGGCCGACGTTGAAACGCTGAGTGGTTTGATCTAACTGGCGGTAAATGGCCTGTTTCTGCGCTTCGGTATAGGAGAGCGAGTCAATCGCGCTCAGCACGTTGAAGTAGGCGGTCGCGGTGTTCAGGATCAGCGTTTGCTGGTTGGTCTGATAGGTCACATCCTGGATACCTGCGCTCTTTTCCTGCAGCGTCAGTGCGCGCCATTTAGACATATCAAACAGCGTCTGCGTCAGTTGCAGTGATGCACTGGTGGCATTGGAGTTAATGCCGTTGCTATCGCGGAAACCGTTGCTGTAGGTATAATCTGCACCTAAGCCTAACTGCGGCAGCAATGGGCTACGCGCTTCGTTAATCTTTTCAAACGCAGCATCACGATCGGCCGCCGATTTACGTAAATCAGGGTTGCCCAGACGTGCCTGCTGGTAGACCTGTAACAGGTTATCTGCCTGGCTCATTGCACTGAAGCCCGTCAGGCCCAGGCCGATAAGGATGGGGAGCAATTTCTTCATTTGCATTCCTTGTTGTGAAGCAGTATTAGCGCTGATCTAATTAAAAATAATTGCCGATTCTAACAGAATCTTCCACACCAAAAGGTTGGCGTTACGTGCCATCTGGCGGTAATTTGCACCAATCTACCATATAGCCTTACAAACGGCAGCCAAACAGCCTTGAAATTCATAATTTCATCACCATTGCTACCAGGACTCGACTCATGCAAAAAACAGACAAGTTGCCAGTGACATTCGCCAAAAACGATGTAGAAATTATTGCACGAGAAACGCTTTATCGCGGTTTTTTTTCGATGGATCTTTACCGTTTCAGGCATCGCCTGTTCAACGGTGGGATGAGCGGCGAAATTCGGCGCGAAATTTTTGAGCGCGGGCATGCGGCAGTCTTGCTACCCTTTGACCCAGTGCGCGATGAAGTTGTCCTTATTGAGCAAATTCGAATTGCCGCTTATGACGTAAGCGAAAGTCCGTGGCTGCTGGAGATGGTGGCCGGGATGATCGAAGAGGGGGAATCGGTCGAAGACGTTGCCCGCCGCGAGGCGCTGGAAGAGGCGGGGCTGGTTGTCGGTCGTACGAAACCGGTGCTGAGCTATCTGGCAAGCCCGGGCGGTACCAGTGAGCGCTTGTCCATTATGGTGGGCGAAGTGGACGCCACGACGGCGGATGGGATCCACGGTCTGGCTGAAGAACACGAAGATATTCGGGTTCATGTGGTGAGCCGGGAGCAGGCTTACCAGTGGGTTGAAGAGGGGAAAATCGACAACGCAGCCTCTGTCATCGCTCTGCAATGGCTGCAACTGCATTATCAGACATTACGAAACGAGTGGAAAAAATGAAGCGCTATACACCTGACTTCCCAGAAATGATGCGCCTGTGCGAAACCAATTTCGCACAATTGCGCCGCCTGTTGCCGAAAAACGACGCACCCGGCGAAACGGTGAGCTATCAGGTGAGCAACGCGCAGTATCGGTTAACGATAACAGAATCAACGCGCTACACTACGCTGGTGGAGATTGAGCAAACGGCTCCCAGCATTAGCTACTGGAGTCTGCCGTCGATGACGGTACGTCTCTATCACGACGCGATGGTCGCTGAAGTGTGTTCAAGCCAGCAGATCTTTCGCTTCAAAGCGCGATATGATTACCCGAATAAAAAGTTGCATCAACGCGACGAAAAGCATCAAATTAACCAGTTTTTAGCCGACTGGCTGAGATATTGTTTAGCACATGGAGCAATGGCGATTCCGGTTTGTTAGCGTCATAAACCTACCTAAGGACACCATTTGGAAAGCCTGTTGAACCTGACTGTTGCTGGTGGGGCACCAGTCAGGATATTACAAATCACCGATACTCACCTTTTTGCCGAAAAGCATGAGACTCTGCTGGGCGTGAACACCTGGGAGAGTTATCAGGCTGTACTTAGCGCGATTCATGCCGAAAACCGCGCATGCGATTTGATTGTCGCAACGGGCGATCTGGCGCAGGATCAATCCTCCGCGGCCTATCAGCATTTTGCTGAGGGGATCGCGAGCTTCAGCGTGCCTTGCGTCTGGCTGCCGGGCAACCATGATTTCCAGCCTGCTATGTACAATTCACTCCATGAGGCGGGAATTTCTCCGGCGAAGTGTGTGTTTGCGGGTGACCAGTGGCAGATATTACTGCTCGACAGCCAGGTATTTGGTGTCCCACATGGTGAGTTAAGCGAGTTTCAGCTCGACTGGCTGGAAAACAAACTGGCCGCTGAGCCGTCGCGTCATACGCTGCTGTTGCTTCATCATCACCCACTGCCAGCGGGCTGTAGCTGGCTTGATCAACACAGTCTGCGCAACTCTGCGGCACTGGACAGCGTTCTGGTGAAGTTCCCGCGGGTGAAAAACCTGCTGTGCGGACATATTCACCAGGAGCAGGATCTCGACTGGAACGGTCGCCGCCTGCTTGCAACCCCGTCGACCTGCGTTCAGTTTAAGCCACACTGCGCCAACTTTACCCTGGATACTATCGCACCGGGCTGGCGCTGGCTGGAACTGCACGCCGATGGTTCGCTGACCACGGAAGTGTGCCGTTTGTCAGGTGCAAAATTCCGCCCGGATACCGCTTCAGAAGGCTATTGATGTCTACGCTTCTCTATCTTCATGGGTTCAACAGCTCACCGCGTTCCGCAAAAGCGACACAGCTTCGCCAGTGGCTGAGCGAGCATCATCCGCACGTTGAGATGATCGTTCCGCAGCTGCCGCCCTACCCGGCAGATGTGGCGGAGATGCTTGAATCTATTGTTCTGGAACACGGCGGCGAATCCTTCGGCGTGGTTGGCTCATCGCTGGGCGGCTATTACGCCACCTGGCTGTCGCAATGCTTTATGCTGCCCGCTGTCGTGGTTAACCCGGCGGTACGGCCATTTGAGCTGCTGAGGGACTTTCTTGGACAGAACGAGAACCCCTACACCGGCCAACAATATGTGCTAGAGTCTCGCCATATTTACGATCTCAAAGTTATGCAGGTAGACCCGCTTGAAGCGCCCGATCTCATCTGGCTGCTGCAACAGACGGGTGATGAAGTGCTGGATTACCGCCAGGCAGTGGCGTATTACGCATCCTGCCGCCAGACTATAGAAGAGGGCGGAAACCATGCTTTCACGGGCTTTGAGGATCATTTCACCCAGATTGTCGATTTTCTTGGACTGCACAGCCTCTGACAATCAATGCGAATTGCTAGTTTAAATCATGACGCAAACCTATAACGCTGATGCCATTGAGGTACTCACCGGGCTTGAGCCGGTTCGCCGCCGCCCGGGGATGTACACCGATACGACGCGCCCAAACCACCTGGGCCAGGAAGTTATTGATAACAGTGTGGACGAAGCGCTGGCAGGCCATGCCAAACGCGTTGACGTTATCCTGCATGCCGATCAGTCGCTGGAAGTCATTGACGACGGTCGCGGTATGCCGGTGGATATCCACCCGGAAGAGGGGGTTCCGGCCGTTGAGCTGATCCTCTGTCGTCTGCATGCGGGCGGTAAGTTCTCCAATAAGAACTACCAGTTCTCCGGTGGTTTGCATGGCGTGGGGATTTCCGTCGTAAACGCCCTGTCTAAACGCGTGGAAGTGAACGTTCGCCGTGACGGCCAGGTTTACAACATCGCGTTTGAAAACGGCGACAAGGTGCAGGAGCTTCAGGTCGTCGGTACATGCGGAAAACGTAACACCGGTACCAGCGTTCACTTCTGGCCTGACGAAAGCTTCTTCGACAGCCCACGTTTTTCTGTTTCTCGCCTGACGCACCTGCTGAAAGCCAAAGCGGTACTTTGCCCGGGCGTGGAAATTACCTTTAAAGATAACGTCAACAACACCGAGCAGAGCTGGCGCTACGAAGATGGTCTTAACGACTATTTGTGCGAAGCGGTAAACGGCCTGCCGACGTTGCCGGAAAAACCGTTTGTCGGTAATTTTTCGGGTGATACCGAAGCGGTGGACTGGGCGCTACTGTGGCTGCCGGAAGGCGGTGAGTTGCTGACGGAAAGCTACGTCAACCTGATCCCGACCATGCTTGGCGGTACGCACGTCAACGGTCTGCGTCAGGGGCTGCTGGATGCGATGCGCGAATTCTGCGAATACCGCAACATTCTGCCGCGTGGTGTGAAGCTGTCGGCGGAAGACATCTGGGATCGTTGTGCCTACGTGCTGTCCGTGAAGATGCAGGATCCGCAGTTTGCCGGGCAGACCAAAGAACGCCTGTCATCACGTCAGTGTGCGGCGTTCGTTTCCGGCGTGGTGAAAGATGCCTTCACCCTGTGGCTGAACCAGAACGTTCAGGCTGCGGAAATGCTGGCCGAAATGGCGATTTCCAGCGCCCAGCGTCGTCTGCGTGCGGCGAAAAAGGTCGTACGTAAAAAGCTGACCAGCGGCCCTGCGCTGCCGGGCAAGCTGGCGGACTGTACCGCACAGGATCTTAATCGCACCGAGCTGTTCCTCGTGGAAGGGGACTCGGCAGGGGGATCGGCCAAGCAGGCGCGCGATCGTGAATATCAGGCGATCATGCCGCTCAAGGGTAAGATCCTGAATACCTGGGAAGTCTCTTCGGATGAAGTGCTGGCCTCGCAGGAAGTACACGACATCTCCGTGGCGATCGGCATTGATCCGGACAGCGACGATCTGAGCCAGCTGCGCTATGGCAAGATCTGTATCCTCGCGGATGCGGACTCCGATGGTCTGCACATCGCCACGCTGCTGTGCGCGCTGTTTGTGAAGCATTTCCGTACGCTGGTGAAAAACGGTCACGTCCACGTGGCGCTGCCACCGCTGTACCGTATCGACCTCGGCAAAGAGGTTTACTACGCGCTGACGGAAGAAGAGAAAGCCGGTGTGCTGGAGCAGCTCAAGCGTAAGAAGGGCAAACCGAACGTTCAGCGCTTTAAAGGGCTGGGTGAGATGAACCCGATGCAGCTGCGCGAAACCACGCTGGATCCGAATACCCGCCGTCTGGTGCAGTTGACTATCAGCGACGAAGACGAACAGCAAACCAATGCCATGATGGATATGCTGCTTGCCAAGAAACGTTCAGAAGACCGACGTAACTGGCTGCAGGAGAAAGGCGATATGGCGGATATTGAGGCCTGATATCCTCATCCTAACCCTCTTTCACAGGGAGAGGGGAGGGATCGTAGGCCCGGTAAGCGTGAGCGCCACCGGGCTTTTTTACATCAAAACTCCATCTTCACCGTAAACTGCACTTCGCGTGGGTCACCAATCTGGTTGCCCAGGTTATTGGTCGCGATAGATGAGGTGTAGTATGTCTTGTCAAACAGGTTCTTCACGTTGACCTGCAACGTCACCGGATACTGCAGTTTCATCTTATACGCCGCGAACGCATCCGCCACGACGTAACCTGGCAGGTAGTAATCCGCACCGTTGGTGGCTGAGCGACGGCTTACGCCGTGTCCACCGCCGCCGATCGTCAGGGTATTTCCGCCGATCACATTATGAATATCGTAAGTCAGGAACAGTGACCCGGTATGGCGTGGCACGTTTGGCAGTGGCTTGCCCGCATAGTCCGGATCTTCCAGCACTTTTGCGTCGGTATAACCATAGCTGGCGATAATATTGGTGTTCTCGGTCAGCGAACCCGCCAGATCCACTTCTACGCCTTGTGAACGTACGCGGCCTGCGGTTTTGGCGACGGTTTCATCCCCCACGCTTTCGGTGTAGAGCACGTTACGCTTGTGAATATCAAACAGCGCAATATTGGCGGTAATGCCACTGAACAGGTCAAACTTGGCACCCACTTCGTAGGCATTGGACGTTTCTGGTGGCAGGTCGCCAATGTAACTCGCAATGGACGACTGCGGCATAAACGTCTGGGAATAGTTGGCAAACAGCGAGACGAACGGTGTGAGCTTATAGACTACCCCCAGCTTCGGCGTCCATTGATCGTCGCGACTGTCGGTGTTGACGTTGAACGGACGGCCTTTCCCCGCATACTGGGTGTAATACTGATAGCGCATCCCGGCGACAGCGATCCATTTATCCGTCAGGTACAGCGCATCCTGGGCGTAGGCGGAGTAGCTCTCCTGCTTAATTGTCTGGTCACTGTCGGATGCCGAGACGGTGGTGCATTTGCTCAGGTTGCCGTAAGTCGGGTGATAGATATTGAAATCTTTAACGTTCTTACAGCGGATCATATCCGTGCGCAGTAGATCGTAATTCTCATACGACACGCCAGTGAGGATCTCGTTATAGAACCCTGCGATATCTACGTTCCCCTGCAGATCCGCACGGGTGGTGTGCATCCGCTGGGTTGAACCCTGCGTGGCGTCCACGCGGCGCGTCAGGTTGCCGGTTTTAGCATCGTAGGCCATTACGCGTGCCTGGTTGTCGCTGTACTTATCCTGGCTGAAGCTATAGTCGAACTTCGCGGTCCACTGGCTGTTGAGACGATATTCCGCATTGAGTTGCGCCAGATCGGACTGACCATCGGTGATGTTGAACGGCTCATCAAAGCGCGTTTTACGGTCAACCTTCACTGGCTGTTTGGTGTTGAGATCGAAGATCGTTCCGCGATCGAACGGTGTCTTATAGTCGCGATGCGAGTAGAGCACGGTCACGGTGGCGTCATCGCCGAACCAGGTCAGCGATGGGGCGATAAAGGTACTGCGATTGGTACCGTAATTACGCCAGTAATCTTCGTCCTGATACTCACCCGTCAGGCGATATGCCAGACGCGTGCCCTCAACCGGGCCTGTGACGTCAAATTGTCCTGTTCCGCCGCCAAAGCTGGTGGAGGTGGCAGAGATGGAGCCACCGAAGGTTTTTTCCGGGCGTTTGGTGACCACGTTAATCAGACCACCCGGGTCGAGAATGCCATACAGCGTGGAGGCCGGGCCTTTCAGCACTTCCACACGTTCGGTTGCGGCGTTAAAGCTGCGCGGCAACACGGTGCGCAGGCCGTTAGTCATGATCGAACCGTCACGGTTAGCGCCAAAACCACGACGCACGAACGCATCCTGCGTACCACCCAGCGTGTTGGTTTGCACCACATTACTGACGTTATACAGTGCCTCGTCGAGCGTGGTGGCATGTTGATCTTCCAGCACTTTATCACTGACGGTATTCACCACCTGCGGGATGTCCAGCATCGGCATAGTGGTCAGTGTAGCGGTGGAGGTATTCAGCGGCTGATAGCCGTTGGTGGCATCGGCTGTGGCATTGGGATCGGCAGTGACGGTGAGCGTTTCACCCTCCTGAGCCGTTGCGGTTTCTGTTGCGTGTACCAGAGGTACCATGAACAAAAGTGAAAAGAGCGCGCGCCCTTTTACCCCAGAGAGTGAAGGTGTGAACTTAGCCATTACATCTGTTTTCCCGAAATATCCTGCGATGAAAAGCTCGCGGAAGAATGTGTGAGTCATTGCCCTTACGGTCTGTTCGTTATCCATCGCTGGCGTCGAACATGTAATTGAGAATCATTCAATCATGCATGGATGTAGTAGTAAATGGAAAAAAGCAAAAATCGGCTACAGCTGAAAAACGTGCAGAGTGGGCAGGTTGGTAAATGGGTAACAATATGAAAATAAATAAATTAAAAACAATTTTGTTTTTGTAGTGCCGCGTAATTATCCCTGGTGTTGCAAGGGTGTTTCTTCTCTTGACTACTACATGGCGCAGCGGCAAACTCTCAAAAGAGAATGAGTTTTATTTTTATTTGTTGGTTTTCTTATTAAGTTGGCGTTCACGTGGCTCACAACACGAAAAAACCGGGACTGGTTCTGGAGAACCTCTCTGCGGGCTATCAGAAAAAAATCATCGTCGATGATATCTCCCTTGCGATCCCTCAGCAGAAAATAACCGTGCTGGTAGGGGCAAACGGCTGTGGAAAATCCACGCTGCTGAGCACTATCGCTCGTCTGCTGCAACCGCTTGGCGGTACCGCGCTGCTGGATGGTAAAGCGATTCATGGACAACCGACCAAAGACGTTGCCCGCCAGCTTGGCATCCTGCCTCAGTCTCCGCTGTTGCCGGAGGGCTTAACCGTTTTTGAGCTGGTATCACGCGGGCGCTTTCCCTGGCAGAATTTTATGCGCCAGTGGAGCGATGAAGATGAGCTGGCCGTTGAAGAGGCGCTGCGCCTGACCGGTACAGCGGCGTTTGCTCATTTGCCTGTTGAAAGCCTGTCGGGCGGCCAGCGTCAACGCTGCTGGATAGCGATGGCGCTGGCGCAGCAAACGCCGTACATCCTGCTGGATGAGCCAACGACGTTTCTCGATCTCCGCTATCAGGTAGAAATTCTCGAACTGCTGCATACCCTGACCCGCCAGCATGGGCGCACCGTCGTGGTGGTACTGCACGATCTCAACTTCGCCGTGAACTACGGTGATTCACTGGTCTTTTTACGCCAGGGAAAAGTGCAGGGCGTGCTTCACGAGGGGGATGTTTGCACACCGGAGCTAATCAAAACCGTATTCGACGTCGACGTACATATGTCGCTTAATCCGTTGACCGGCAAACCGTTCTTTATGCCGTTTCGCCAGGTTGCCAACAAACCATGATGCGCATCTCTCTGGCTTTTGTACTTTTCGCTCTGTTGCTGCTGATGGGGGCGATTGCGCATCTGGGTATTGGCGCGCGCTTTATTACTCCACAGACAGTGGTACAGGCATTTCTCGATTTCGACCCGCGTAATTTCGACCATAACGTCATCATCAGGCTGCGTCTGATACGGCTTTGGGCCGCCCTGACGACGGGGGCAGCGCTTGGCGTGGCGGGTGTATTACTGCAATCCGTGATCCGCAACCCGCTGGGTGAGCCGCATATTCTGGGGCTGAATGCGGGCGCGGCGCTGGCAGTGGTGCTGACCAGCGCGCTCGGGCTGGCGTTACCGTCTGGTCGCCCGTTGATTGCCGCTGCCGGGGCCGCCACGCTGTTTCTGTTGGTACTGGTGTTCTCCTCCGCCGGGCGTACCGGGCTCACGCCGATGAAAGTCACGCTGTGCGGCGTGGCGATGTCGGCATTTGCCTCGTCGATTACCGCCACGGTTCTGATTCTGGATGAACAGACGCTGCGTGCCATGCGTACCTGGCTGGCGGGCGATGTTGCCGGAATAAAGGCAGAGACGATCCTCAGTGCAACCTGGGCTGCCACCGCCGGTTTTGGGTTGGCTCTTTGGTTGTCACCATCACTCAACATGCTGGCGTTAGGCGACAGGATGGCGCAGGGGCTTGGCGTATCGTTGTTGAAGACCCGCCTTTTCGCTCTGCTGGCAATTGCACTGCTCTGCGGGGCTGCCGTCTCCATTGCCGGGCCGATTGGCTTTATCGGCCTTGTAGTACCGCAGTTGATCCGCCGTCTGGTGTCGGTGGATTTACGCGTAATGGTGCCCCTGTCGGCCCTGTGTGGAGCGCTGGTTTTGCTGCTGGCAGATATCGCTGCCCGCACTTTGTTCACGCCGTATGAGCTGGCAACCGGCGTCATGACCGCTCTGGTCGGTGCTCCCGTCTTTATCTTTATGGCTTCGAGGATGTTCAAATGAACCGGGCAGGATTACGCGCGTTCCGCATCGGCCCTTTCTCAACGCTGATTCGCCCGAAGGCGCTACGGTGTCTGGCGCTGTTCACGCTGGTAAGCGTGTTGTTGCTGAGTTTTGGCCTGACGCACGGTTCGCTTGCCATTCCCGCTTCTGCCATCGGGCGCGCGCTGTTTTCACCGCAAAGCCTGGAAGCGGATGCGCGCTACATCGTGATGGATATCCGACTGCCGCGTCTGCTGATGGCGGTGTTATGTGGGGCAATGCTGGGTATGGCGGGGGCGGCCATGCAGTCTATCACCCGCAATGGCCTGGCTGACCCAGGTCTTATCGGCGTGAAAGAGGGCTGTAGTGCGGCGGTACTGCTGCTGATTTTTCAGTTTCCGGCGTTGAGCCTGTTCTGGCGTCCGCTGGTTGGTATGACCGGTGGGCTGCTGACTGCGCTGCTGGTGGTGGCACTGGCGCGCGACATCTCGCGCCCGCGATTTATCCTGATCGGTATCGGCGTTTCATGGGCATTTGCTGCGGCAATGGGGGTCTTTATGACTACCGCCGACGTGCGCGACGTGCAGACGGCGATGCTATGGCTGGCAGGGAGTCTGCATGCAGCAAACTGGACGCTGGTCAGTATTACGGTGGTTTGGGCATTACCCGCGTGTGCTCTGCTGCTGTTTACCGCCCGCGCTGCTGATGTGGCGTTGCTTGGCAATCAGACCGCAACCGGGCTTGGCGTGCGTACTTCACGGTTAGCGCTGCTGCGCGTGTTTGCCCCGGTGATACTGACGGCGGCCTGCGTCTCCTGTGTGGGTAGCATTGGTTTTGTCGGGCTTATTGCGCCGCATATGGCGCGCCTGCTACTACGTGGCGGACAAACCGCGCTACTGGCGGGAAGTGCAGTGCTGGGTGCGCTGCTGGTGCTGCTGGCCGATAACATCGGGCGTCTGGCATTTTTACCGCTGCAACTGCCCGCGGGGATTGTGATTTCATTGACTGGCGGACCATTTTTCCTGCTGCTGCTCTGGCAGCGTCGGGACAGATTTTAGGGGAATATGATGCGTGTACTTTTTTCGATACTGTTGCTGGCGGGGTTTGCGGTAAATGCGGCGGAGCCGACGCAGACGTTTACCGACGATCTGGGGCGCAAGATCGTTGTGCCGGTTCATCCGAAACGGATCGTCTCGCTACATGACCTGGATATCACCATTCCCCTGATTGAGCTTGGGGTACCCCCCGTCGCCAGCCACGGACGTACCCGACCGGACGGCAGCCATTTTCTGCGCTCCAGCGGAATGCTGACGGGCGTTGATTTCGATAATTCCGACATTAAATTTATTGGTACTGCGGATATCGATATTGAAGCCATTGCGGCCGCGAAGCCGGATCTGATCATTACCGAGCCGACCCGTAATACCCCCGTCGGGCAACTGGAGAAAATCGCCCCGACGGTGAGTATTGATCACCTTGACGGTGGCGCGCCGGAGATCTACCGCAAGCTGGCACAGCTCACCGGTACACAGGCGCGGCTGGCGATCCTGGAGCGGCGCTATCAGGAACAAATCAAGGCGCTCAGGGCGACTATCGACACCCGAAAAATATCCGTGTCGGTGATTCAGGCGAATCAGGGCAAAATCACCGCCATGCACAGCTACCACTCGCTGGGACGCGTGCTGCGCGACGCGGGGTTCACCTTCCCACCGCTGATTGAAAACATCCCCGACGGCGGACGTATCGACGTCAGCGCCGAGCGTCTGCCGGAGCTGGATGCCGATGTTGTCTTTGCCACCTGGCGCGGGGATACCGGTGGCAAACCGCAGGACGAGCTGGCGGCGATGGATTCGGTGATGCCGGGCTGGTGTCAGTTCCTCAAAGCCTGCCGAACCGGGCATTACGTGCTGATCTCCCGTGAAGAGGCCATTTCGAACTCGTTCGCCTCCTTAGGACTGATGGCCGCGCAGGTGCAGTCGCACATTGCCGGGCGTCCGCTGCCGGAGGTGTCACAGTGATCCGTAAAGACAAAGCGCGGGTGGATGTCTACGGCGACCGCTTCCGCTCGCGAGGGTACCAGCTGACGCCGCGTCTGCTGCAGGTGGCGCGTTATATCAATGAGAACCGGGAAGCGGTGATGGAGCAGACGGCAATGGAGATTGCCGCCCTGCTGAAAACCTCCGATGCCACGGTTGTGCGTGCGATTCAGGCGCTGGGCTTTGCCGGGCTACGCGATCTGAAACAGACGCTGGAGCAGTGGTTCGGCCCGGTCGTTACCTCCAGCGAAAAGATGTCCACCACGGTGAATACGCTCGCCAGCGACGTCAATGCGAGCATTGATTTCGTGCTGGAGGGGCATCAGCACACCTGCGAGGTATTGTCCGAACCGCACAACCGCTATGCGATGGCCCAGGCGGTGTCGCTGCTGGCACAGGCGAAGCAGGTCGCCATTTTTGGTATTGGCGCATCCGGTATTCTGGCCGAGTATACTGCCCGGCTGTTCAGCCGCATTGGTTTGCCCGCGACGCCGCTCAACCGCACCGGGATTGGTCTTGCCGAACAGCTGATTGCCCTCCAGCGTGGTGATGTGCTGGTAATGATGGCGCAAAAATCTGCCCATCGGGAAGGGCAGACGACCCTGCGCGAAGCAAAGCGGCTGGGCATTCCCGCCATTTTACTGACCAACGCTCTCGATTCTCGTTTCAGCAAAGAGGCCAGCGTGGTGATCCACGTCCCGCGAGGGGGGGAGAAGGGTAAGATCCCGTTACACGGCACGGTGTTGCTGTGTCTGGAGATGATGATTTTGTCCGTCGCCTCTACGGAGCCGCAGCGCACCATTAAGTCGATGAAGCGCATCAACGAATTTCATCGTGGGTTAAATCCGGGGAAAAAGCGCGCTTGATGAGATGCCGGGCGGTGCTGGCGCTTACCCGGCAGTGACCACAAAACTAAACCCCTTGCTCCAGGATGCGGATATGGGTGTCCAGCACGTCACCTTTCACTGCTTCGCTCCACGCTTTCATGTGCGCGGTCTGCAGATGCGCCTCAAGATGCGCCACGGTTTCCCAGTGTTCAATCATCATGATCGAGTCCGGCGCGGTGGCCTGGAAGCTTGCATTGGTGGTGGCGTCGACCATCGGCGCATAGCCGTGGCAGCCTTCTTCTTTCAGTACGGTCGGGATGATCTTCACGAACTGATCCAGCACCGCCTGGCGGTGATGTTGACCTGGACGAGTACGAATTTCTGCGATAACAGTAAGCATGGTTAACTACTCCTTTAATTCCAGGCTACCAGTTAAGCAAAAATTTCCGCAAGATGCTTGCGATATTCTGCTATATAGCGCGGGACATCCGGCATTTTAATTACGTCGTTGACGATAAAGGTTGGCAGCGAGTCCATCCCCAGGAACTGGTTGGCCTTGTGGAATGGCAGATACGCGCCGTCTACGCCCACGCCTTCAAAGAACTGCTCTTTCTCCGTGAACGCTTCCATTGGGGCATTCCAGGTCAGAGACAGCATGTATTTTTTGCCCTGGATCAGGCCACCAGAACCGTATTTTTTGGTGACGTCAGATCGTGTGCGGCCGTCGCTGGCATACAGCGAGCCGTGGCCCTCGGTGAACACATCGTCCATGTATTTTTTCACCGTCCACGGTGCGCCCATCCACCAGCCTGGCATCTGCCAGATAACCACGTCAGCCCACAGGAAGTTCTGCACTTCCGCGTTAATGTCGTAATCGCTGTCGGCGCGCACAACCTTAACATCATGCCCGGCGTCGCGCAGGAAGCCGTCCGCGACCTCGGTCAGGGTGTCATTCAGTTGGCCTTTCGAGTGCGCGAATTCTTTCGCGCCATTGATAATCAGAATGTTGCTCATTTTTCGTCCTCAGTGTACAGCGTTTGACGATAAGTCTACGCGCGATGGTAACGCGGCAGAATGAGCAAAATGTGTAAAGTCTTTTGCTTTAAACGCAATAATGGATTACCAGCTAATTTTCACGTTGAATCCACCGCCATCGGCATTTTCCAGCGATACGCGCATACCGTGCAGGGCAGCAATACGCCTGACAATAGAGAGCCCCAGCCCGCTGCCGGTCGCCTCCTGTCCTGGTGGGCGATAAAAGCGCTCGCCGAGACGTGCCAGTACCGTGGGAGAAATCCCCGGGCCGTTGTCACACACGGTAAAGCTGTGGGTGTCCAGCGTCACATTGACCACGCTACCGCGCGGGCTGTAACGCACGGCGTTATCCAGCAGGTTACGGACCAGCAGGCTCAATAGCAGCTGTTGACCCGTATGTTTAACCTGCGGGGCGTTGATATTCAGGCGGATATCAATGCCTGCCTGCTGCGCCGGGTACCAGATATCCATCACCGCCGACTGCAGTAAATCGGCCATCACAATCGGTTCGACGTCGTCCAGATTATCCAGCGAGTCCAGGCGTGAGAGCGTCAGGAGCTGATCCACCAGCCGGGATGCCCGGTCGATACCGGCGTGCAGTTGGGTCAGCGCTTTTTCCTGCGCCTGCGGATCATCCCGCGACAGTTGCGCCACGTCGGTTTGCACCTTCAACGCAGCCAGCGGGCTGCGCAGTTCGTGGGCGGCATCCGAGGTGAATTGCCGTTCACGGGTCATCATCTCCTGGGTGCGCGTAAACAGATGGTTCAGCGAGTCAAGCAGGGGGCGTACTTCTGCGGGAACACCTTGCGTTGAGAGCGTGTCGGTGGCATCCGGTGAGCGCGAGCGCAGGGTCTTCGCCAGCTTTTTCAGCGGCTGCAGCTCCCGGTTGAGCAGGACGATAAGCAACAGCAACATCACGGGCAGTGCCACCAGCCACGGCGTGAGCTGTGAGCTGACGATATCCAGCGCCATCTCCTGGCGGTATTCCCACTCCTGGCCGACGACCACGCGATACTTCCCGTCAGGTGAGGTAAGCCATAAAAAACGCCATTCATCCTTGTCGTCTTTAAGCTGCCCGTTGTCAAAACCGTCACGGCGATAGTGATACAGAATGTCGCGCCCGTTTTCACCGTCGTTCAACACCATTTTTCCGTCGGGGGTGTAGATGGCGAAGGCCAGCGCGTCATCGTCCAGACGACCATGTTTCACTTTTTTGGGGATGTCGGACATCCGTTTGGGAGCCTGGATCTCGTTCAGATCCATCGCCAGCAGCCGTTTGGCAAACAACATCTGCTGGGTATCAAACAGCTTATCGAGCTTGCGGGTGGTCTGGTGCCAGGCAACGATGCTTGCGGCGAACCACGCGGCCAGGGACAACACCAAAAAAAGCAGCGTCAGGCGCAGCTTCAGGCTCAGGCGTTGGGTCAGTTTCATGCGTCACCCAGGGTATAACCGATGCCGTGAACGGTGCGGATAAATTCACTGCCAAGCTTACGGCGCAGATGATGCACATGGACTTCCACGGTATTACTGGAGACGTCATCATCCCAGGTGTAGAGTTTTTCCTCGATCAGCTTGCGCGGCAGCACGCGGCCTGCATTGCGCATCAGCAACTCCAGCAGGGCAAACTCTTTGGGTTTGAGAGCCAGCGTTTCACCTTCAAGTTTCGCAACGAGGCTTGCCGGATCGAGCGTCACCTTGCCGTGACGAAGTTCATTGCGCGTCTGGCCGTGGCTACGGCGCACCAGTGCTTCAAGGCGAGCCGCCACTTCAATCAGGGCGAATGGCTTACACAGGTAATCATCCGCCCCCAGACGCAAACCTTCGACGCGCTGGTTAAGCGCATCCCGTGCGGTCAGCACCAGTATTGGCTCGCTGCGTCCGCTTTCACGCCAGGCGCGCAGGATCTCCAGACCGTCAATTTCCGGTAGCGTCAGGTCAAGCACCACGGCATCATAGGGGGCGGTATACAGCGCGGTTTGCCCGGTTTTCCCGTCGGTAAACCAGTCCACGCTAAACCCCATTTTGCTTAGGCCCGCTTTGATGCCATCGCCAATTAACTTGTCGTCTTCTACCAGTAAAATGCGCATAACGCCCTCCTTGATAACGTCAGTAAACCCTCTGCAATAGCTTGCTGTACAGCAATAATAAATAAATTTTTCCCTTAAGAAGTTGTTAAGTATTACCCGGTTTAATGCACTGCGAAACGATATTAAAGGGAGAGATTAAGATGAAAAAATTCGCTGCGATTACCGCCATCATGATGATGACCACAGCCCCCGTTTTTGCTGCTCAGGGTGGATTTAACGGCCCGTCAGCCACACCTGCCCAGACGCAAACCCAAACCCAACAGGGCGGGTTTGTCGATAATAACGCCAATCTCACTACAGCCGTAAAAGTGAAAGAGATGCAGGACGACAGCTGGGTGAAACTGCGCGGGAACATCACCGAGCGCCTGTCCGATGACCGCTATATGTTCCGCGATGAGACCGGTACGGTAAACGTGGAGATTGACCACAAGCGCTGGAACGGCGTGACCGTTACCCCGCAGGATAAAGTTGAAATCCAGGGTAAGGTTGATAAAGGGTGGAACGAGTTTGAAATCGACGTGAAGCAGGTTATCAGGCTTAACCAGTAACGCCTGACTGACTTGAAATAATGCCGCCCGGTCAACGTGCGGCATTTTTTTGTCTGTTAATCCCAGTTCCCGTAGGGGTAGGTTCTGCCTTTGCTGATCTCTTCAATGGACTGTATATAGTCTTCAACAGGGGTATCGAAGGCTTTGCAGAGGTGTACACAAAACGGTTTTAATTCATCAGGGATGTGATGCTTGATAATCTTCTCTACATCCATAAACACCACCCCCGTCTCTATCGCCGCATCGACCATGACCCGCAATACCACCTTCGACCAGTCATATCTCACAGTGCGATGGCGTAACGCCAGTGCAGCAAAAGTACGTTTCTGCGGTTGGCTGTAGCGGTCGGCAGGGGCAAAATCGTCCTCCCAGACTTCGGGCGCGATGGTGTGAGAATGTGCTATAGGCATGATGGCCGGTGAATGCTCCATCTCCTGTAATTGCGCCATGGCTTGATGGTAGACGCGGGACTGTGCGTCGGGCTGGCTCAGAGGCAGCGTTTCAACCCGCGGACGGGTCAGAAAGAGATCTTCGCGAAGCTGCGGCAGATAACCGCCGCCGATATCAGAATGTGCGCCGGGAAGTTCCAGTTCCGGCCAGGCGGGAACGACGCTGTTTAGGGCGAAGTTATAGCGGC
Organism: Enterobacter sp. RHBSTW-00901; assembly: GCF_014103115.1. Taxonomy (NCBI): domain Bacteria; kingdom Pseudomonadati; phylum Pseudomonadota; class Gammaproteobacteria; order Enterobacterales; family Enterobacteriaceae; genus Enterobacter; species Enterobacter sp. RHBSTW-00901. Next base: position 2,093,345 of record NZ_JABXPB010000001.1, on the reverse strand, counting down.
ATTCATGTCCGGCGGTGATGTGAAACACCTTCTGCGCCACGCCGGGACGCAGAACGATATTGACGCTGCCCGTATCGGCGCTGTGTGGGTTGAGACCGTTCCCCACCGTGCCAACTGCGGCCACGGTGTCCATAATGCCGAGAAAGCGGGTATTAACAGTCGACGTGCCGCGATAGGTAAATTTGCGCATACCTGTCGATATGGCATTGAGAATGCTGCGATCTTTTTCCTGTACACGATTAGCAAAGTGGCGGGCTGCGGCCGCACCCCGGCTGAAACCAAAGATATCAAACAGCAGATTCTCGACGACAAACTTCCCTTTCAGCAACGTTAAGGTGGCATCTATCACTTTAGCCAGTCGCTTAACCGCGTCGTCGGTTTTAGCAATAATCCCCGTCTCTGCGGTTCCCAGCCCCAGTCCTATCGGGTCATCGGGTTCACCTGCCCGGGTGCCAATCCCTTCAACATAGACAAAACCCTGAATGTAGCAGCCTTCTGGTGGAAATTTTTGCTCATACAACTCATTCAGCCAGTAGATATTCGTGTAGTACCCCAGATAGCTGCCTGCCCCAATGCCGTTAACCCCCATCTTCTCTGACGCATTTCTGGCAAGAATGCTTTCCGCGTCCAGGTTATCGATATCATAGTGCTGCGCCTGAAGCGTCTCGAGCATGCTTTGCGTGTTCACTGCGTTATTGCCCGTGCCGTCGAAGAATATTCCCAGCACCAGCGTCACCTTACGCTCCGGTGGCTCTGGCGGAAGCCGCGTTTTCTGCACTACCGGAAAAAGACGGCCGTAATTCTCCGGCGTCAGCAGGTAATCAAACTCGGTACCGGCTATCAGATGGCGACACAGGATATAATCGTAATTCACCGAAATATATTCGTAATGTAAATTATCCCTTCTGTATTGCTGATGAATGGACTGCATCGTCGCGCCACGAAGTTCGATAAGATAATATTTTTCCAGTCGCCCATATCTATTTGTTCGGTAAATATCAAACGTCATCTTCAGGCGTTCATTATTATTAATGGCATTGCAAAGTAACGGAGAGCTTTTATCCAGGAGTTTGCAAAAATTCAGCCCGTGGTGGTGAATGCCACCCGGCGAGCCGCTTTCCACCTGCGTCAGGCTGAAGACCTGAATTTCGTCTTCACGCCCCAGTTGATAGCGGTTGCCGATGGAGGCTTGCGAACCACAGCCAGCAGAAATTTTCCCCTGAATCTCACCCTCAAGCGTTAAATAAATAAGATGGCTCATCTATTTTCCCTGAATGAGGTTTTTCATCATGGAAAAGCGTAACGATAAGGCCAAATAATTAACCTGCTATTTATCACATTAAGCAGTAAACGCTGCTGATTATTTAAACGTAAAAAGAAACGCTAATAAATTAAATATCGGTAATGCGTATCTGCAATGCACCAGAAAGGGCCGCTTAAGCGGCCCTTTTTCTTTGTGACTCAACACGGCAGATAGGGTAGTATCTGCGGCAATATTGCCTGAAACCCATCGGTTTCTGAGTTGAGGAATCACACGTAATGAGCGATATGGCAGAGCGCCTCGCGCTACATGAATTCACGGAAAACGCCTACCTGAACTACTCCATGTACGTCATCATGGACAGGGCGTTGCCGTTTATCGGTGATGGCCTGAAGCCCGTCCAGCGTCGCATCGTCTATGCGATGTCTGAGCTGGGGCTGAGCGCCAGCGCCAAGTTCAAGAAATCCGCCCGTACCGTCGGTGACGTGCTGGGTAAATACCATCCGCACGGTGACAGCGCTTGCTACGAAGCGATGGTACTGATGGCTCAGCCGTTCTCTTACCGTTACCCGCTGGTCGACGGGCAGGGGAACTGGGGTGCGCCGGATGATCCGAAATCCTTCGCGGCGATGCGTTATACCGAATCCCGTCTGTCTAAATATGCTGAAGTGCTGCTGGGTGAGCTGGGTCAGGGAACCGTCGACTGGGTGCCAAACTTCGACGGTACGATGCAGGAGCCGAAAATGCTGCCTGCGCGTCTGCCGAACATCCTGCTGAACGGGACCACCGGTATTGCGGTTGGTATGGCGACGGACATCCCGCCGCACAACCTGCGTGAAGTGGCGAAAGCCGCCATCACCCTGATTGAACAGCCGAAAACCTCGCTGGATGAGCTGCTGGATATCGTTCAGGGGCCGGACTACCCAACCGAAGCCGAAATCATCACTTCGCGCGCGGAAATCCGCAAAATCTACCAGAACGGTCGTGGCTCCGTGCGTATGCGCGCGGTGTGGACCAAAGAGGACGGTGCGGTGGTGATCACCGCGCTGCCGCATCAGGTTTCTGGTGCGAAAGTGCTGGAGCAAATCGCGGCTCAGATGCGCAATAAAAAGCTGCCGATGGTGGACGACCTGCGCGATGAATCTGACCACGAGAACCCGACCCGTCTGGTGATCGTGCCGCGCTCCAACCGCGTCGACATGGAGCAGGTGATGAACCACCTGTTCGCGACGACCGATCTGGAAAAAAGCTACCGCATCAACCTGAACATGATTGGTCTGGACGGTCGCCCGGCGGTGAAAAACTTGCTGGAGATCCTCTCCGAGTGGCTGACTTTCCGCCGCGATACGGTGCGCCGTCGTCTGAACCATCGTCTGGAAAAAGTGCTTAAGCGCCTGCATATCCTTGAAGGTTTGCTGGTGGCGTTCCTCAATATTGATGAAGTGATCGAGATCATCCGTACCGAGGACGAACCGAAACCCGCGCTGATGTCGCGTTTTGGCATTAGTGAAACCCAGGCCGAAGCGATCCTTGAGCTGAAACTGCGCCATCTCGCCAAACTGGAAGAGATGAAGATCCGCGGTGAGCAGAACGACCTGGAAAAAGAGCGCGATCAGCTGCAGGCGATCCTGGCGTCCGAACGCAAGATGAACAACCTGCTGAAGAAAGAGCTGCAGGCCGATGCCGATGCCTTTGGCGATGACCGTCGTTCTCCGCTGCATGAGCGCGAAGAAGCGAAGGCGATGAACGAGCACGACATGCAGCCGTCAGAGCCGGTGACGATTGTGCTGTCCCAGAGCGGCTGGGTGCGCAGTGCCAAAGGGCATGATATCGACGCGCCTGGGCTGAGCTACAAAGCGGGCGACAGCTTCAAAGCGGCAGTGAAAGGGAAAAGCAACCAGCCGGTGGCATTTATCGATTCCACGGGCCGCAGCTACGCCATTGACCCCATCACGCTGCCTTCCGCGCGTGGACAGGGTGAACCGCTGACCGGCAAGCTGACGCTGCCGCCGGGGGCGACGGTTGACCATATGCTGATGGAAGCCGATGAGCAGAAACTGCTGCTGGCCTCCGACGCGGGTTATGGCTTTATCTGTACCTTTAACGATCTCGTGTCGCGCAACCGTGCCGGTAAGGCGCTGATTAGCCTGCCGGATAACGCGCACGTCATGACGCCGCTGGTGATTGAGAACGAGAGCGACATGCTGCTGGCGATCACCACCGCCGGGCGAATGCTGATGTTCCCGGTCAGCGACCTGCCGGAACTGTCGAAAGGGAAGGGCAACAAGATCATCAATATCCCGTCGGCGGAAGCGGCAAAAGGCGAAGATGGCCTGGCGCACCTCTTTATTCTGCCGCCGCAGAGTACGCTGACCATCCACGTGGGCAAGCGTAAAATCAAACTTCGTCCGGAAGAGTTGCAGAAAGTGGTGGGTGAGCGCGGTCGCCGTGGCTCACTGATGCGCGGCCTGCAGCGCATCGACCGCGTGGAGATTGACTCTCCTGCGCGAAGCCACGCGGGCGACAGCGAAGAGTAATCTGGCTCTGACCCCCTCTTTCCCGGAGGGGGTATTTCAGTAAAATTTCCCGCAAAAACGTTGTTAATTCATGCGTTGCGATTAACAATACGCGCTCGTAATAAAGTCCTTACCTGGCCACAGGTGAAGTATAATTGTCAGCTGTTGGGGCTTCAGAGGTCGCTATGCTATACATTGTTCGTCTTATTCTTACCGTTATCTATTGCATTCTGGTCTGTGTTTTCGGCTGCATTTATTGCCTGTTCAGCCCGCGTAATCCGAAGCATGTCGCCACTTTTGGCCACATGTTTGGCCGTCTTGCACCGTTATTTGGCCTGAAGGTTGAAAAACGTATTCCTGAAGGCGCAGAGCAGTTTGGTAACGCCATCTATATCGCTAACCATCAGAACAACTACGATATGGTGACAGCCGCAAACATCGTTCTGCCACCGACGGTGACCGTGGGGAAAAAGAGCCTGCTGTGGATCCCGTTTTTTGGCCAGCTGTACTGGCTTACCGGTAACCTGCTTATCGACCGCAACAACCGTGCAAAAGCACACAGCACCATTGCGGAAGTGGTGAATCACTTTAAAAAGCGCAAAATCTCTATCTGGATGTTCCCGGAAGGGACGCGTAGCCGTGGCCGTGGCTTGCTGCCATTCAAAACGGGTGCGTTTCATGCAGCAATTGCGGCAGGCGTTCCAATTATTCCAGTGTGTGTTTCTAATACTTCTAATAAGATTAATCTTAACCGCCTGAATAACGGGCTGGTGATTGTCGAAATGCTGCCGCCGGTGGATACCAGTAAATACGGTAAAGATCAGGTACGCGAGCTGGCAGCACACTGCCGTGAACTGATGGCTCAACATATTGCATTGCTCGACAAAGAAGTCGCAGAGAGAGAAGCCGCCGGTAAGGTATAAACCGGCGTTAAAAGGGAAAACGAATTCCCGCGTTGTTAGTCGTTTCAGATGGAGCTTATATGTCACTCAGTCGGCGTCAGTTTATTCAGGCTTCGGGGATCGCCCTTTGTGCAGGCGCAATACCGCTGACAGCCAACGCCGCCGGGCAGCAACAGCCGCTGCCCATTCCGCCGTTAATTGAATCCCGTCGCGGGCAGCCGCTTTTCCTGACGCTACAGCGCGGCCACTGGTCGTTTACTCAGGGAACGCGAGCGTCTGTCTGGGGGATTAACGGGCGCTATCTTGGGCCAACCATTCGCGTGTGGAATGGCGATGACGTTAAGCTGATCTACAGTAACCGTACGTCCGAAAATGTCGCCATGACCATCAGCGGGTTGCAGGTACCAGGGCCGTTGATTGGTGGTGCTGCTCGCATGATGTCACCAAATGCCGACTGGGCCCCCGTGCTGCCTATTCGTCAGGGCGCGTCCACCCTGTGGTACCACGCCAACACGCCTAACCGCACCGCTCAGCAGGTTTACAACGGCCTGGCCGGGATGTGGCTGGTGGAAGACGACGTCAGCAAATCCCTGCCGCTCCCGAACCACTATGGTGTGGATGACTTCCCGGTCATTATCCAGGACAAACGTCTGGATAACTTCGGTACGCCGGAATACAGTGAGCCGGGCAGCGGTGGCTTTGTCGGCGACACGCTGTTGGTTAACGGCGCGCAAAGCCCGTATGTCGACGTCTCGCGCGGCTGGGTGCGCCTGCGTCTGCTTAACGCCTCTAACTCGCGTCGCTATCAGCTGCAGATGAGCGATGGCCGGGCATTGCACGTGGTTGCAGGTGATCAGGGCTTTTTACCTGCGCCGGTTTCCGTCAAACAGCTTGCGCTCGCGCCAGGTGAACGCCGTGAAATTCTCATTGATATGACCAACGGGGATGAAGTGTCGATCACCTGCGGTGAAGCGGCGAGCATCGTTGACCGTATTCGTGGTTTCTTTGAGCCGTCGAGCATTCTGGTCTCCACGCTGGTGCTGACCCTGCGACCAACGGGCCTGTTGCCGCTGGTGACCGATAGCTTGCCAATGCGCTTGCTGCCGCAGGAGATCATGAGCGGTTCGCCGGTACGTAGCCGTGAGATCCACCTGGGTGATGATCCGGGCATTAACGGTGCGTTGTGGGACGTCAAGCGCATTGATATCACCGCACAGCAGGGAACCTGGGAGCGCTGGACGGTACGCTCGGACATGCCGCAGTCGTTCCACATTGAAGGGGTAAGCTTCCTTATTCGCAACGTTAACGGTGCGATGCCCTTCCCGGAAGACCGTGGCTGGAAAGATACCGTCTGGGTGGATGGACAGGTCGAGCTGCTCGTCTACTATGGCCAGCCTTCGTGGCCGCACTTCCCGTTCCTGTTCCACAGCCAGACGCTGGAGATGATGGACAGGGGGTCCGTAGGACAAATGCTGGTGAACCCCGCGCCGTAACCTGTGACATTCCCGGCTTGCCGGGAATGGCTTATGCCCGCCAGAAGAAACGTGAGCAAAGGATCAGTACCGGGTAAATTTCCAGTCGACCCAGAATCATTGCCGCGCACATCAGCAACTTGGCCTCTTCTTTTAGCGTGCCGAACGTCGATGCCGTTTCCCCGAATCCCAGCCCCATATTGTTGATGCAGGCCGCCACGGTTGCAAATGAGGTAAACAGATCGTACCCCATCAGGTTCAGCATCCAGACGAAAAGACCCGTGATCATCACGTAGAGAAAGAAGAAGCTCCACACCGAGCGCAGAACGCGTTCATTCACCACGCTTTTGCCCACTTTGATGCTCAACAATGCTCTGGGATGTGCCAGCTGGTTCAGCTCCTGAACACTCTGTTTGAACATAATGAGGAAGCGCAGGGCTTTGATCCCGCCGCAGGTTGAACCAACGCAGCCGCCAAAAAAGCTGGCACTCAACAACAGGAAGATGGTGTGAGCGGGCCATTTTGCATAATCGGCCGTGGACAGGCCGTTATCCGTCATCATTGAGCTGGCCAGAAAGAAGGCGTGAACCAGGCTATCGGTGGCGTTGTACATCCCCGCATGCCAGACCTGCCAGGCCGTGATCGCGATGATAACCGTAGCGGCTGCCAGAAAGAATTTAACCTCAGGGCTGCGGCGAATCGGTTTGAATGTGCGCCTGGTAATCACGACATACCACAGGGTAAAGTTGAATGCGGAGAGCAGTGAAAACAGGCCAGCGACAACTTCAATCGCATTGCTGTCATAAAAACCGATGCTCTCGCTGCGGGTCGAAAAACCGCCCAGAGAGACGGTTGAAAGCCCGTGACAGAGCGCATCGAAGAAGGGCATGCCTGCCAGCCAGTAGGCCAGCGTACAGGCAATGCCAAGAATGAGATAGGTGACCCACAGCGTACGGGCGGTATCGGCAAGCCTCGGTGTGAGTCGCTCCTCTTTAAACGGGCCTGGCATTTCTGACTGATACAGTTTCATGCCACCGATCCCCAGTAAGGGCAGTACCGCCACGGCCAGAACGATAACCCCTAAGCCACCAATAAAATTAAGCTGCGCGCGGTAGTAAAGATACGATTTCGGCAGGGCACTGACGTCACCAATCACCGTTGCGCCCGTGGTGGTGATACCTGAAACCCCTTCAAAAAGAGCGTCGGCAAACGAGAGATGCAGCCCATCATCCAGCCACATTGGCATGGCGCTGATAAATGAAAACAGGAGCCAGAACAGAACAATAATCACAAAGCCATCGCGGGTGCGCAGCTGTATTCCGGCGTGTCGTGTGGCCCGCCATGCGATGCCGCCGAGAGTGAAGAACGTTAAAAAGGTGCTTAAAAACGTGAAAAAGTTACGCTCTTTGTTTATCAGGGCGATGACCATTGGAGGCAGCATGGAAAGGCTGTAGAGAAGCACCAAAAAACCGCAAAGATGGAGCACCACCCGCAGTTGGGAAACATTTAACGAGTCATTGAACTTCACAAATAAACTCCGTGCCAGAACACATTCCGGTGGCTGGTTACCGGAAGAATATAGTGGATATTATGATCCAAAATTGCCAATGCGCGGTATTTTAACAACTTCCATGATTTTATGTTTTATGTGTGCATCCTTTTCTTCATTTATGGCGGAGTAACAGCGTATAATCCCGCTCCTTTTGTTTATTTTTTCTTCGGAAGCATTATGAGCGCAATTTCCCTGATCCAGCCGGATCGTGACCTCTTCTCCTGGCCCCAGTACTGGGCTGCTTGTTTTGGGCCGGCTCCGTTCCTGCCGATGTCCCGTGAAGAGATGGACCTACTGGGCTGGGATAGCTGCGATATCATTCTGGTCACGGGCGATGCCTACGTTGACCACCCAAGCTTTGGCATGGCGATTTGTGGCCGTATGCTCGAAGCACAGGGCTTCCGTGTCGGGATCATTTCTCAGCCTGACTGGAACAGCAAAGACGACTTTATGCGTCTGGGTAAGCCAAACCTGTTCTTCGGTGTCACCGCTGGCAACATGGACTCGATGATCAACCGTTACACCGCTGACCGTAAGCTGCGTCATGACGACGCCTACACCGCCGATAACGTGGCGGGTAAACGTCCTGACCGTGCCACGCTGGTCTACACTCAGCGCTGTAAAGAAGCCTGGAAAGATGTGCCCGTCATTCTCGGGGGCATTGAGGCGAGCTTGCGCCGTACCGCACACTATGATTACTGGTCTGACACCGTGCGCCGTTCGGTGCTGGTAGATTCCAAAGCCGACATGCTGATCTTTGGCAACGGCGAACGTCCGCTGGTGGAAGTTGCGCACCGTCTGGCGCAGGGTGAGCCTGTAGGCAACATCCGCGACGTGCGTAACACCGCGATTATGGTCAAAGAGGCACTGCCGGGCTGGAGCGGGGTGGATTCCCGCATCATTGATATGCCGGGCAAAATTGACCCGATCCCGCATCCGTACGGCGAAGATCTGCCGTGTGCAGATAACAAACCGGTTGAGCCGAAGAAAACAGAAGCGAAAACTATTGTCGTTCAGCCTCCGCGTCCTAAACCGTGGGAAAAAACCTATGTGCTGCTGCCGTCCTTCGAGAAGGTCAAAAGCGACAAGGTACTTTACGCTCATGCCTCCCGTATTCTGCATCACGAAACCAACCCGGGATGCGCACGCGCGCTGATGCAAAAACACGGTGAACGTTATATCTGGGTTAACCCGCCGGCGATCCCACTCTCAACCGAAGAGATGGACAGCGTCTTTGCGCTGCCGTATAAGCGTGTACCCCATCCGGCATACGGTAAAAGCCGTATTCCGGCCTATGAGATGATCCGCTTCTCTATCAATATTATGCGCGGCTGCTTCGGCGGTTGCTCGTTCTGCTCTATTACCGAGCACGAAGGCCGTATTATTCAGAGCCGCTCTGAAGATTCTATCGTCAACGAGATCGAAGCGATTCGCGACACGGTCCCTGGCTTTACCGGCGTGATCTCCGATCTTGGCGGTCCAACCGCCAACATGTACATGCTGCGCTGTAAGTCGCCGCGTGCGGAGCAAACCTGTCGTCGTCTCTCCTGTGTCTATCCGAGCATTTGTGAGCATATGGACACCAACCACGAGCCAACGATCAACCTCTATCGCCGCGCACGTGACCTGAAGGGCATCAAGAAGATCCTGATTGCCTCTGGCGTGCGTTACGATATTGCCGTGGAAGATCCGCGCTACATCAAAGAGCTGGCAACGCACCACGTCGGTGGTTATCTGAAGATTGCCCCGGAGCACACCGAGGAAGGCCCACTGTCCAAAATGATGAAGCCGGGCATGGGGAGTTACGATCGCTTTAAAGAGCTGTTCGATACCTACTCGAAGCAGGCGGGTAAAGAGCAGTATCTGATCCCGTACTTCATCTCTGCGCACCCGGGTACGCGTGATGAAGATATGGTGAACCTGGCGCTGTGGCTGAAACAGCGTCGCTTCCGTCTGGATCAGGTGCAGAACTTCTATCCGTCACCGCTGGCAAACTCGACGACCATGTATTACACCGGCAAGAACCCGCTGAGTAAGATTGGTTACAAGAGTGAAGACGTGGTGGTGCCGAAAGGGGATAAGCAGCGTCGTCTGCATAAAGCGCTGCTGCGTTACCACGATCCGGCTAACTGGCCGATGATCCGCCAGGCACTGGAAGAGATGGGTAAAAAACACCTGATTGGTTCGCGTCGCGACTGTCTGGTGCCAGCTCCGACGCTGGACGAAATGCGCGAAGCGCGCCGTCAGAACCGCAATACGCGTCCGGCGCTGACCAAGCACACGCCGATTGTGCATCAGCGTTCGAACGGCAATTCCAGTGCGAAGAAGCCAGTGAAGCGTAAAGCGTAAAAGAAAAACCCCGGCAAGCCGGGGTTTTCTATTTACCCACCAAACTGATCCGGATCGGGTCCTAGCCGCTTACCCTGATCCAGCTTCGCAATTTCGCCCAGCTCGTCTTTGTCCAGGCGGAAATCCCAGACGTCGAAGTTCTCGGCGATGCGCGCGGGCGTGACCGATTTCGGGATCACCACCAGGCCGTTGTCCAGATGCCAGCGAATGACAATCTGCGCCGGACTTTTGCCGTACTTATCCGCCAGCTCGCGAATAATTTTCTGATCGAAAACGCCTTCGCCACCCTGTGCAAGAGGGCTCCAGGATTCGGTCTGGATCTTGTGGGTCGCATTCCAGGCATGCAACTGACGCTGCTGCATCAGCGGGTGTAGCTCTATCTGGTTGATAACCGGCGCAACACCTGTTTCGTCAATCAGACGTTGCAGGTGGTGGATCTGGAAATTGCAGACGCCGATGCTTTTCACCAGCCCAAGCCGCTGTAGCTCAATCATCCCTTCCCAGGCTTCCACATAATGATCGATGGCCGGAACCGGCCAATGTATGAGGTAGAGATCGATGAAATCGAGCTGAAGCTTATCCAGGCTCTCCTGCAAGGCTTCGCGGGGGCGTTTCTGATCGTCATTCCACAGTTTGGTGGTAATGAAAAGGTCATCGCGGGGCATGCCAGCACTGGCCAGTGCTTTACCCACGCCGTCCTCATTTTTGTACGCGGCGGCGGTATCAATTGACCGATAGCCGACTTCCAGTGCTTTATGAATGGCGGAGACGACCTCGTCGTTACCGGCTTTCCATACGCCGAGCCCCAGTTGGGGCATTACGTTGCCATCCTGAAGCCTGATTACGGTTTGGTTTGCCATTATTCCTCCTTCATTTGCCATCCATCGGGGGGCGAACCCCCGATGGTGTATGTGCATTAAGTCTGGACGAAATGTCAAAAAACGAAAGGCGGGATGACAAAAACGCTTAGCGTGCCGCTTCGTAGATGCGACGGCTCACGTCCAGCGTAATGTCGCCGTGCTCGCCCAGATGAGTCATGCCGTGTTCTTCGAGTTTTGCCAGCAGAGCAGGGATGGAACTGCCATCCAGGCCATAACCGGAGAGGCGCGTTGGGACGCCCAGCGCTTCAAAGAAGTTACGGGTTGCTTCGATAGCAGCATCAATGCGCGCATCGTCAGAACCTTCGGTGATATTCCACACACGCTCAGCGTACTGCAGCAGTTTGGCGCGTTTGGTGTCACGTTTTTCATTCCACAATGCAGGCAGAACCACCGCCAGCGTCTGGGCGTGATCCAGACCGTGCATGGCCGTCAGTTCATGGCCCAGCATATGGGTTGCCCAGTCCTGTGGCACACCTGAACCGATCAGGCCGTTAAGGGCCTGAGTTGCCGCCCACATTACGTTGGCACGCACGTCATAGTTTTCTGGCTCTTTCAGCGCTTTCGGGCCTTCTTCGACCAGCGTCAGCAGAATACCTTCTGCGAAACGATCCTGAATTTTGGCATTTACCGGCCAGGTCACGTACTGCTCAACGGTGTGAACAAAGGCGTCGACCACACCGTTAGCCACCTGGCGTGCAGGCAGGGTATAGGTGTAAACCGGATCCAGAATAGCGAACACTGGCTGAACGTGTTCGTTCATGAAGGCCTGTTTGTCACCCGTGGTTTTACGGGAGATAACCGCACCTTTGTTGGATTCTGAGCCAGTGGCTGGCAGGGTCAGAACAGAGCCCATCGGGATTGCGCTTTTGATGTCGCTGCCGCGGGTTTCGAGGATATGCCACGGGTCGATACCGTCGGCATAATGTGCCGCAGCGGCGATGAATTTCGTCCCGTCCAGAACAGAACCGCCACCAACTGCCAGCAGGAAGGTGATTTTCTCTTCGCGGGCGATTTTTACTGCGTTCATCAGCGTTTCATAAGACGGGTTCGGCTCAATACCACCGAACTCACGGACGTCCAGACCTTGCAGGGCGCTGTACACCTGATCCAGCACACCGGTTTTTTTCACGCTGCCGCCACCGTAGGTGATCAGCACGCGGGCGTCAGCCGGGATCTGCGCACGCAGGTCGGCGATAGCGCCTTTACCAAACAGGATGCGGGTTGGGGTGTGGAGAATAAAGTTGTTCATTGTTCGTTCCCTATAGTGGGTGAAAAACCGTGGTGGCGAGATGGCTACCTGATGCTGCACATTGTGGCTGGCCGGGGCTATCCTCTCAATGCACATTCCTGCCGATGTCTTGCCCATTTCTACAGAGCACTGGAGAAAATGGGGAAAACTGCGCACACTGTCAGGGTCGGAAACCGTACCCGGAGTAACTCAACATGAACCGTGAAGCGATCTGTCTTCAGCTAACTTCTCAGATTAAGAGGCTGATAGATAAAGAAAAGATGCCAGATAATCTGCTGCCAGATATTCGCCTGCTCTACGGGACGAAGCCCGGGACACGCACGCCGGTGATGTACCAGCCGGGCATCGTTTTTCTCTTTTCGGGCCATAAAATTGGCTATATCAATGAGCGTGTATTCCGTTATGACACCAACGAATACCTGCTGCTGACAGTACCTTTACCCTTTGAATGTGAAACTTTCGCGACAGAGGCGGTTCCACTGGCGGGTATTCGCGTTAATGTTGATATTCTCCAGCTGCAGGAACTGCTGATGGAGATTGGCGAAGATGAGCTTTTCCAGCCATCGATGGCGGCGAGCGGGATTAACTCGGCAACGTTATCGGAAGAGATCCTCTGCGCCATTGAGCGTCTGCTGGACGTGATGGACAGGCCGCTGGATGCCCGCATTCTTGGCAAGCAGATCGTTCGCGAAATTCTCTACCATGTACTGCTGGGGCCGGGGGGCGGTGCGTTACTGGCGCTGGTGAGCCGCCAGACGCATTTCAGCCTGATCAGCCGCGTCCTCAAGCGCATTGAAAGCCAGTACACGGAAAACCTGAGTGTTGACCAGCTGGCGGCAGAGGCCAACATGAGCGTTTCGGCGTTTCACCATAATTTTAAATCAGTGACCAGCACCTCGCCGCTGCAATATCTCAAAACCTACCGGCTGCATAAGGCACGCATGCTGATGATCCACGATGGCATGAAGGCCAGTGCCGCGGCAATGCGGGTGGGCTATGAAAGTGCGTCGCAGTTTAGTCGGGAGTTTAAGCGCTACTTCGGCGTTACGCCGGGGGAAGATGCCACGCGCATCAGAACCATACAGGGGGCTTAAGGGGAGAGTGTAGGCCGGGTAAGTGCAGCACCCCCCGGCTTTTTTTACATCAGGCGCTGCAGTATTTCTTCTTAATCACCACAATCAGCGTTCCGACCAGCCCTGCAACCAGCAGGAACATCGGCAGAATCATCAGGAAGGTCATGACCTGGTCTTCATGATGTTTCACAAACGGGATCATATTCAGCGCGAAGCCGAGTGAGGTCACGACGCCAACCCACAGCAGGGCGCTCAGCCAGTTGAAGAACTGGAAGCGGCGATTAGACAGGCCGGAGATGCCCGCCATTGTTGGCAGCAGGGTGCGAACAAATGCCAGAAAACGCCCGACCAGCAGTGCCAGCAGGCCATGCCGGTCAAACATGCAGGTCGCACGTTGATGATATTTATGCGGCAACTGCGCCAGCCAGCTTTTCACGACGCGCGTGTTTCCGAGCCAGCGGCCCTGCAAATAGCTCAGCCAGCAGCCCAGACTGGCTGCAGAGGTAAGGATCACCATCGTCGACGTGAAGTCCATGACACCTTTGCCGATTAACGCTCCGGCGAGCAAAAGCAGGCTATCGCCGGGTAAAAACGAGGCTGGCAGCAATCCATTTTCCAGGAACAGGGTCGCAAACATCACGAAATAGACGATACCTATGACGTGAGGGTCTGCCAGCGCGGCAAAATCGTGTTGCCAGAGCGCTGCGATAATATCTTGAATAACAGCCATGGACTTTCCTGTGGGACAGCAGATATGACGTGATTGTACTCCCAATTATACTCGCTGGGTTTGATCGTGGGCGCAACTCATGCAGACTTTTCTGCTTGCAGTGTCCACAAAAGCGTCCAGGAGTACATTTTCAGCCAGCACTTTACACGATACGCTCAAATCCTGCCGACAAATCCGCAATTAAATCGTCCACATTTTCTAAACCAATATGCAGACGGATCAGTGTTCCGCTGAAATCCACTTCGCCACCCGGACGCAGGGCTGCGATCTGTTCTGGCTGGTTAGGCAAGATCAGGGATTCAAACCCGCCCCACGAGTAGGCCATGCTGAAGAGGGTAAAATTATCCAGATACTGGGCCAGCTCGTCATTATTCAGCCTTTTTTTAAGAACAAATGAGAACAGCCCGCTGCTACCTGTAAAGTCACGTTGCCAGAATTCATGGCCTTTGCTGCCCGGGAGCGCCGGATGGTTGACCCGTTCAACCTGAGGATGCTGTGCCAGCCACTCGGCCACCTTCAGGCTGCTTTCATGGTGCTGACGCAAACGCACACCCAAAGTACGAATACCGCGGCTGGTCATGTAGGCGGTATCGGCATCGACCATCTGACCCATCAGATAGGCATTTTCGCGCAGTTGATCCCAGCAGCGGGCGTTGGACACTGCCGTGCCAATCATGCCGTCGGAGTGACCAATCAGGTATTTCGTTGCCGCCTGAATAGAGATATCAATGTCGAATTCCAGCGCTTTAAACAGCACGCCCGCCGCCCAGGTGTTGTCGATCATGATGATCGCTTCCGGTGCCTTGCTGCGCACGGCTTTCACGATGGCAGGAACGTCATGCACTTCCATCGTGATAGAACCCGGGGATTCCAGGAATACGATGCGCGTGTTTGGCTGAATAAGTTCTGCGATACCCTCACCAATCAGCGGATCAAACCAGCTGGTCGTCACGCCGAGCTTGCTGAGGATTTTGGTACAGAAATCCTGACTTGGCTCATAGGCGGTGTTGGTCATCAGGATATGGTCACCCTGTTCGACAAACGCCAGAATGGTATTGGCCACCGCTGCTGCACCGCACGGGAACAAGGCGCAGCCCGCGCCACCTTCCAGCTCGCACATGGCTTCCTGCAATGAAAAATGGGTTAGCGTGCCACGACGGCCATAAAACAGCCCACCGCTGGCGCGGTTACGCGTGGCAATTTTCTTGTCCTCAACGGTATCAAACACCAGCGAGGAGGCGCGTTGAATCACGCTGTTGACCGATCCCAGTGTGTATTTTTTACTGCGCCCGGCCTGTACCAGCGTGGTATCAAGATGCTTCTTTGTCATGTTCGCTAACCCTGTTTTTATACGTCTGGACGTCCAGACTACCACGATTGTAACATTGTGCACCCGGATGCTTATCGAATAAGCAGAAAATTTTATGAATAATACGCATAAGCAATTTTTACTGCGTAAGCGCAATGAAAGTGAGCGTAAATGGCGGCAGCATGTAAATACTAATGAGAAACACTATCAATTCGATGGTGTTTTGATATCATTACGCTCAGATTTTGTGATTTGCGTCCTGGAGATACAGAGTGGGTAATAATTTGATGCAGGCGGATCTCTCCGTCTGGGGCATGTATCAGCATGCTGACATCGTGGTTAAGATTGTGATGATCGGCCTGATTCTGGCGTCCGTTGTCACCTGGGCTATTTTCTTCAGCAAGAGTGCCGAGCTTCTCGCGCAGAAGCGTCGCCTCAAGCGCGAGCAACAGCAGCTGGCCGAAGCCCGCTCTCTGGATCAGGCTTCTGATATAACCTCATCCTTCCACCCGAAAAGCCTGACCACTCTGTTAGTTAACGAAGCGCAGAACGAGCTGGAACTTTCCGCAGGCAGTGAAGATAACGAAGGTATTAAAGATCGTACTGGTTTCCGTCTGGAACGTCGCGTTGCAGCCGTGGGTCGTCACATGGGCCGTGGTAATGGTTATCTGGCAACTATCGGTGCGATTTCTCCGTTTATCGGCTTGTTTGGTACGGTCTGGGGCATCATGAACAGCTTTATCGGCATTGCGCAGACTCAAACGACAAACCTGGCCGTGGTGGCACCGGGTATCGCCGAAGCGCTACTGGCGACGGCTATCGGTCTGGTTGCGGCAATTCCGGCAGTGGTTATCTATAACATCTTCGCGCGTATGATTGGTAGCTACAAGGCGACTCTCGGTGACGTCGCCGCGCAGGTTTTGCTGCTGCAAAGCCGTGATCTTGACCTGAATGCCAGCGCTGCTAAACCGGTACACGCTGCGTCCAAACTGCGCGCAGGTTAATCCACTATGGCAATGCGTCTTAATGAAGATCTGGACGATAACGGTGAAATGCATGAAATCAACGTGACGCCGTTTATCGACGTCATGCTGGTTCTGTTGATTATCTTCATGGTTGCTGCGCCGCTGGCGACGGTGGATGTGAAGGTGAATCTTCCCGCCTCCTCCAGCCAGCCGCAGCCGCGCCCGGAAAAGCCTGTCTATCTGTCGGTGAAAGCGGATAAATCCATGTTCCTGGGTAACGACCCGGTGACGGATGAATCGGTCATTCCGGCACTGGAGCAGCTTACCGGTGGTAAGAAAGACACCACCGTTTTCTTCCGCGCGGATAAAACCGTCGATTACGAAACCATGATGAAGGTAATGGACACGCTGCATCAGGCGGGGTATCTGAAGATTGGTCTGGTCGGTGAAGAGAGAGCGGCCGCGAAATAAAATGAAGAGCTGGCGAAAGTCAGCTTTTTTTTGCACGTACTGAATTAGTTTTTTGTTTCTTCCCCGGCATGCGCATCTTCATTGAGCGCGACACAGGTGACATTTGACGTACGATACTCGCCGTCGGACAGTTTGCGCGTCAGGCGCAGGGTGGCGGTTTCTCTGGCGAGCAGATACTGATAATTGGCCTCCAGCCGCCCCAGGAGCTTCTCCTTCAGCTCCGGACGTTGTTCGATAATGGCATTAATCACTACACCGTAAATCTCTTCCTTAACCTGTAAAGAATAAATTTCACGGCGGTTCTGCCACTTCAGGCGTACCAGCGTCGCAGGAATGGATATCAGGTCTTGCGTAATACGCGTCATCTCGGCGTTTTTTGTGTTTCTCAACGCATCGAGATTTTGCTCTAAGATAAACTCATCACTTTTTTTGTCATCTAAAGTCAAATATACGTTGTTATCGTTAACTTCTTTCACGTTAATCTTCCCCGAGGTCATAAAAAATGGGGCTGTTTTTTTCGCGAGTAATTAGATTAAGCCAAATTTCATTGCCCGCTTCATTTATTTCTTTGGTTTTTTCAGCCATTATTTGACTTAGTTTCTGGGCATCTATTTCACCTTCGGCCTGCAGGTCATCCAGCAGGTGTACAAAGGCTTCAATTTTTACAGCGCGAAATAAACGGTCTTTTATATGGCGATCATGCTCTTCCAGCAACATATTACGGGATTTCCCGGTACGGGAGACACCAATTAATATGTCGGGCTCAAAATCAGAGAGCTTTCTTTTTCCCTTAGTGAAATTAACCTCTTTTTCTGCTTCCGTCGGTTGCTGTTCCACAGGCGCAATGCGGTACTTAGCCGGAACGAGATTGTCGGGAAGCATTTTTTAATTTCCTTTAATTTCAACGGGGTGGGGTTGGTAAAGGCGTGAGATTCGTTGACAATAACATGAGGCAATTTTAAAATCAAAAAAAATGGAGCCTACCCATGAACAGTATTTTTTTTACGGTCATTACATTACTATTATTGACCGCTGGCGTTCTTTTATTGATGCAAGAGTTCAATAAAACAAAAGTGTCGAAAGACGCCAGTGAGCCCCCGCAACCTGAACTGATGACAAAAGAGGAAGGTGAAGACCATTTCTCCGTTTTGATGAACTCGGTGACGCCGGTTTGGTACTGGCGGGTGAACCATGAATATATCGATTTTCTGCACGCGACAATAAAGCGAATGAAGATGTCGGAAATTAATGACACGCCGGGTCTGTTTGAGGCGCAACGCCGCTGCAGCGACCTGAATTCTGCTGTCTATAAATATTATGACAATATCAAGAAGCGCTGTCTGAATGGTGAGAAAGTTTCGTATTCTGATTTAGACGTATTAAACCTGCGTCAATGTTTTCGTGAGTTCAGTCTGGAAGCCTACCCGGAGCTGGTGGTGCTGGTCTGGCCGGAGTACGCGCGTCCAGAGGTAAACCCTGACGATGTGTAGGTGTTTTGTTGGTTAGTTGTTGCAAACAGTGAGCGTCGTTGAGATATACTGCGCGCTGGTTTCGTTTGCAGACAGGACACTATGGAACGCTTTTTTGAAAATGCAATGTACGCCTCACGCTGGCTATTGGCTCCCGTCTATTTTGGCCTTTCCCTGGCACTGGTCGCACTGTGCATTAAGTTCTTCCAGGAAATTTTTCACGTCTTGCCTGACATCTTTTCCATTGCCGAAGCGGATTTGATCCTGGTGCTGTTGTCGCTGGTGGACATGACGCTGGTGGGGGGATTACTGGTAATGGTGATGTTCTCTGGCTATGAGAACTTCGTCTCCCAGCTCGATATCTCTGAGCACAAAGAGAAGCTCAGCTGGCTGGGTAAAATGGATGCTTCGTCACTGAAAAATAAAGTGGCGGCTTCGATTGTGGCAATCTCTTCTATCCACTTGTTGCGCGTGTTTATGGATGCGAAGAATGTCCCGGATAATAAGCTGATGTGGTATGTGATTATCCATCTGACATTTGTGCTGTCGGCGTTTGCGATGGGGTATCTGGATAAGATCAGTAAGAAGTAAATACACACACCTTATTCCTCTCCCCACAGGGGAGAGGGTGAAAGGCCGCACCTTATTTATCCGACGACGCCTGCCACAAATTCAATTCGCCATCCGCAACATGCCGATCAATCCGTTCCAGCTCATCTTCGGTAAAGCGCAGGTTATCCAGCGCCTGAACATTCTCTTCCAGTTGTTCCGGCCGACTCGCACCAATCAGCACTGACGTCACGCGCTCATCTTTCAGCAGCCAGCTCAGCGCCATCTGCGCCATTGTCTGCCCACGGGCATGCGCCATCTCATTCAGCAGACGCAGGCTAGTGAGGTTAGCTTCAGTCAACATTTTTTCCGTCAGGCCGCGTACCTTCTTACCTTCGCGCTGCATACGCGAACCTTCAGGAATACCGTTCAGATATTTTCCGGTAAGCAATCCCTGAGCCAGTGGGGTAAACGCAATGCAGCCCGTACCGTTTGCTTCCAGCGCATCCAGCAGTCCGGTTTTGTCTACCCAGCGGTTTAGCAGGTTGTAGGACGGCTGGTGGATAAGCAGCGGAATCTTCCACTCCCGCAGCAGTTCGGCCATTGTTCGCGTGCGTTCCGTGGAGTAGGAGGAAATACCCACATACAGCGCTTTTCCGCTCTGCACGGTGTGCGCCAGCGCAGCGGCAGTCTCTTCCATCGGCGTGTTTTCATCCACGCGGTGGGAATAGAAAATATCAACATACTCCACGCCCATGCGCTTCAGGCTCTGGTCGAGACTGGCGAGCAGGTATTTGCGTGAACCACCTGAACCGTACGGCCCTGGCCACATATCGTAGCCCGCTTTGGTGGAGATAATCAGCTCGTCGCGATATGCGGCAAAATCTTCCCGCAGCAGACGGCCAAAATTCTCTTCTGCGCTACCCGCCGGTGGGCCGTAGTTATTGGCGAGGTCGAAATGGGTAATGCCGAGATCGAAGGCCTTACGCAGCAGCGCACGCTGGGCGTCGAGAGGCTGGACGTGACCAAAGCTATGCCACAAACCAAGCGACAGCGCAGGCAGGCGCAGGCCACTTTTTCCACAGTGGCGGTATTGCATATTCTCATAGCGGCCGGTGTAAGGGTGCCAGGACATGATGTCTCCTTTCTTGTCGATGAATTTTCGAAACAGCGTTTTCATTCTGTTCTTATCAAATCACATTTCATGGCGATAAGCGATGGCGTGCCTGGCTGCCACGATTTTCCGCAAAGCCAAAAATTATCACAAAAGGTTATATTTTCTTCGCTTCCTGCCGATAACGAGGGTAAGACTCGCCTCTGGGCGAATTAACCCTCACGGCAAGGAATGTTCTTATGCAGATGCTTCGTAATTTCACGATCCGCTTCGTCATGCTGACGATACTGGGGATCTTTTGTTTAATGTGGGCGGGCGTCGGCCTGTATAGCTCCTGGTCTCTGTCCCGGGTTTCCGATGGCAATGAGGTTGATCGTCAGTTGGTTCAGCAGATGACGGTGCTCAGCCAGGGTAACGATCAGTACTTCCGTTTCGTCACACGCCTGAGCCGTGCGATGGAAACCAAAGCCGCTGGCGGTACGCCAGACCTGGCTTCTGCTCAGCAGGCGCTGAACAACATGAGTAAAAAGCTTGAAGAGATGAAGGCTATCTCACCAGGCCCGATGGATGAACAGGTTTCCGCGCAGGTGATCAGTACCTGGCAGGCGTTGCTCGATCAGGGCATTACACCGCAGATGCAGCAGGCACAGCAGGCGTCGCTGGATGGCTATCGTCAGCAGGCCAATAACGTCACGCCGCCGCTGAGCCGTGCATTCGGAGCAGCAGCAGAGAGCTTTAACAAAGCCGCAGGTGACAGACTCGACAGCACCCGCGTGGTGGTGGACAGCCTGACCAACGTGACCCGCACGGTTATCATCACCGCCACCATCATCGGTCTGTTGATCCTGCTCTTCACCGACCGCTACCTGGTTGCGATGCTGGTGAAACCGCTGAATCGCATCCGCCATCAGTTCAGCCAGATTGCACAGGGCGATCTCAGCCATCCGATTGAATCGTTTGGCCGCAACTGCGTGGGACAATTGGTTCCTCTGCTCAGCGCCATGCAGGACAGCCTGCGTGAAGCGGTCAGCACCATCCGTTCCGGCAGTGAAAATATCTGGCGCGGTGCGACAGAGATCTCCAGCGGTAACAACGATCTCTCTTCCCGTACCGAAGAGCAGGCCGCCGCGCTGGAAGAGACCGCCGCCAGCATGGAGCAACTGACGGCCACGGTGAAGCTGAATGCGGAAAGTGCGCGTCAGGCCAGCCAGCTGGCGGATGTCGCCTCCACGACGGCCAGCCGTGGCGGCTCGCTGGTGGATGATGTAGTGACCACCATGAGCGGTATTTCCGATAGCTCCAGGAAAATTGCTGAAATTACCAACGTGATTAACAGCATCGCCTTCCAGACCAATATTCTGGCCCTCAACGCCGCGGTAGAAGCAGCGCGAGCGGGTGAACAGGGGCGTGGTTTCGCCGTAGTGGCAGGCGAGGTGCGTAACCTGGCAAGCCGCAGTGCAAACGCGGCAAAAGAGATCGAAGGGCTGATTGCTGATTCCGTTTCCCGCGTCGAGCAGGGGGCGAAGCTGGTGAACGACACGGGTACCACGATGGAGGCCATTCTGCGTGCTGTGACCGAAGTCACCACTATCATGAAGCAGATTGCATCTGCGTCGGAAGAGCAAAGCAAAGGCATTTCGCAGGTCGGCGTGGCCATCAGCCAGATGGACGGTGTCACCCAGCAAAACGCCTCGCTGGTGGAGCAAGTTTCCGCTGCGGCTTCTGCGCTGGAACGCCAGACGGAAGAACTGCAACGCTCCGTGCAAAAATTCCGCCTCTCGGCTCAGGAACCCCAGAACGTGGTCACTGCCGCACCGCTTAAAACGCCTGCGCGCGCAGCCGATACCCGTACAAGCACCCCGGACGACTGGGTTTCCTTCTGATTTTCTGTTCCCCGTAAGGCCGCCTTGTGCGGCCTTTTTTCACCTGTCCGTTCCCGTGCGGGAAACCGAA
Organism: Enterobacter sp. RHBSTW-00901; assembly: GCF_014103115.1. Lineage (NCBI taxonomy): Bacteria > Pseudomonadati > Pseudomonadota > Gammaproteobacteria > Enterobacterales > Enterobacteriaceae > Enterobacter > Enterobacter sp. RHBSTW-00901. The sequence continues at coordinate 2,071,530 of NZ_JABXPB010000001.1, read as the reverse complement.
ATCAGCGTTGTCCCAATCTCCACACCGTTTTTACCGGTGTGTTTAATCTGGTACATCGACTGATCCGCACGCCGCAGTGCGTTCACAAAATCATCCTGCGGCTGCACTTCGTCGATCCCAATTGATGCCCCGACCTGTGCCTGACCGTTATCCAGCTCGAAGAGTTGCAGTGCTGCGCGCAGGCAGTTATGCGCCGTGCTGTTGATCAGCAAACTGGCGAGGGGAAAGGGGAGCAGTAAGACAAATTCATCTCCGCCCAGGCGTCCTACAATCGTCCCTTCCGGGCAGCCTGCGCGCAGGCGCTGGCTGAGCTGAATGAGCAGCTCATCGCCGCTGCGGTGGCCGAACGCATCATTAACCGCTTTAAAATCATCCAGGTCGATAAACGCGACGCAGAGCGGGCCGTGTTCTTTGAGCGTTGCGAAATGTTTGACTAAGGCATGGCGGTTGGCAAGGCCGGTGAGCGGATCGTGGTTGGCAAGCTGCGCGAGCTGTTCCTCGTACTGCTTCTCTTTAGTCATGTCGATGTGTGTGCCAGTGACTTTAAGCGGGTTGCCGTGCGCGTCCCATTCGCTGACGCGCCCGCGATCCAGCACCCAGGTGATAGTGCCGTTTTTATTCTGCATGCGGTGCAGCGCTTCGTAGAAAGGGGTTTTCCCCTGCAGGTGGTCATAGAACGCTTCCAGTACCTGCTGTTTATCGTCCTGGTGGAGATGTTCGCGCCAGACCTCAAACTGTGCGCTCAGCTCTTTTGGCTGATAGCCGAGCATTGATCCCCAGCGACGGTTATAAATAATCAGTTTTCCCGTCGGCACATCGAGCTGCCACAAACACAGACCTGTGCCGTCAAGCGCGGCGTTGAGTTTACTGCGGGCGTCACGCGCCAGCCTGACAAGCCGGGCGTTATGCTTTTTCAGATTCTGGATCTGTTGTTTTAGCGCCTGTTCTGACATGTAAGGATTCTTCGGAAAAAAGAATGATTTTTGCCAGTTTACCCGAGCTTGTAAATATTGTGTTGAAAAAATAGGCTAATTTGCGTTAAGGGAAATATCGGCAGGGAGATCCAATATTGGCCGACGTTTGCACTGAATAACCTGTACTGAGAATTATACTGTATTGCCCGATTTACACAGGAAATTTTGTATTGTGCCTTATCCGGTCTGAATGATTATTTCCTTATTATAATGTAACAATAAATTTGGCATTTTCTGCACATTACAAATAATGAATATTAATCTGGGCTTAAGATTTCTTTGGCATGCTGATATTTCTTAGTTATCCCAGGAATAATACATTTTATGAAAAGTCTCTTTATTTTACTTGCTGCCCTGGCAGGGTTGGCTATGGCAAATTCTGCGCTGGCTCAGAGCGTTACCGTGGATGTTCCGAGCGGTTATAAAGTGGTGATTGTGCCGTCATCCACCACGGTTCCACAGGCGGTGAGCGTTGCGCCTGCACCGTCGCAGACCACCTATGTCGCACCTGCACCGGTTTATCACCCACGTGCGCGTCATGTTGCCAGCGTGGCGGAAGGTATGGTGATTGAACATCAGTATGACGATCACCATTAATTTTCTGTTCTGAAAGGGCGGAATATAGAGGGAAGGTGAAATACGGTTTACAGGCCGGGCGAACGCGGTGCCGCCCGGCACTATGTATTAGTGCGTTGCTTCGCCAATCAGCGCACCGGAACCTGCTCCGACAGCTGCGCCTTTCAGCACGCTTTTACCGGTAATTGCTGCCGCACCCGCACCCACGGCAGCACCCACGGCACCGCCTTTACGCGCCGCTTTACCTTTGTCGCCGCTCTTGAACATTGCGCCAGTACCGGCACCCACGACGGCACCGCCAACGGTGGATTTCACGTCTTTGCCCACTGCCGCGCCAATGGCTGCACCTGCAATTGCGCCACCTGCGGTTTTATCAATCGCCATGCCTGAGGCAGAAAAAATTAATGTGCTGATGATCAGCGTAGTTTTAATCAATTTCATGACAGTTCCTTTGTAACTGCTGTAAGGGTTATATCCGGCTTCACTCAGGTCGAGATAAGCCTTCAGGATACTGCCAGCATTACTGTTCTGACCATTAGGCCAAACATGCCCTCAACGTCCATCGCTATGCCGCAAAAGCGTTCTGCGACGCTCGGTTGTTAACCGGGCGGAGAACCGCCCGGTGGGGGATTACGCCTGACGTTTGTCTTCGGTATGGGTATCGAAGTCGCTCGCCGCATGGCGTTCATGTAGCTGCTCGCTTAGCTCACCGTTGGTGCGGTTAACGATGCGCCCGCGCTTCACCGCAGGGCGGTGCGCTACGTCTTTGGCCCAGCGCTGTACGTTGGTGTACTTCTCTGCATCCAGAAACTCGGCGGCGTTATAGACACTGCCAAGCGCCACGCAGCCAAACCACGGCCAGATAGCCATATCGGCGATGGTATATTCCTCACCTGCCACGTAACGACTGCGTGCCAGTTGCTTATCCAGCACGTCGAACAGGCGTTTGGCTTCCATCGTAAAGCGGTCAATTGCGTACTCAATCTTCACCGGCGCATAGTTATAGAAGTGGCCGAATCCGCCGCCGAGGAAAGGCGCAGCGCCCTGCAACCAGAACAGCCAGTTCAGGGTTTCAGTACGGCCAGCCGGATCTTTTGGCAGGAAATGACCAAATTTTTCTGCCAGGTAAAGCAGAATACTGCCGGATTCAAACACGCGCGTTGGCGGGGTTGTGGAGTGGTCACGCAGTGCCGGTATTTTCGAGTTCGGGTTCACGTCCACAAAACCGCTGGAGAACTGATCGCCCTCGCCGATGCGGATCAACCATGCATCGTACTCCGCTCCCGTCACGCCCAGCGCCAGGAGCTCTTCAAGCATGATGGTCACTTTCTGGCCGTTCGGTGTACCCAGTGAATAGAGCTGCAGCGGGTGCGTGCCGACTGGCAGGACTTTCTCGTGTGTCGCGCCGGAGACTGGACGGTTGATATTGGCGAACGCGCCGCCGTTGTTCTTTTTCCACTCCCACACTTTCGGTGGCTGGTAAGTGTTGTCTGACATGTTGGCCTGCCTTTTTAGTGATGTGTTGAGGCAGTGTAGCAGGAGATAGATGAACCGTTTAACGATGCGAGCGTAATGGAAGGGGGCGGTGTATGATAACGCCACCTCTGTCTGGTTAATTGCAACGTGCAGACGACAACAACCTTTCAAAAAATTGCCGCCTGCCTTTTTAGGTTGGATACATGCGTAAAGGAAAGTTAAGCAGTGACGCACCGTTCGGGACGTTGTTAGGCTATGCGCCGGGTGGCGTGGCGATTTACTCTTCAGATTACGGCAGCCTTGATCCGCGTAGCTACCCGGAAGATGCGGATTTCCGAAGCTATATCGGCAACGAATACATGGGCCATAAATGGCAGTGTGTTGAGTTTGCGCGCCGTTTCCTGTTCCTCAACTATGGTTTTGTCTTTACCGACGTCGGTATGGCGTGGGAAATCTTCTCGCTGCGCTTTTTGCGTGAAGTGGTGAACGATAACATCCTGCCGTTACAGGCATTTGCCAATGGCTCAAAACGCGCACCGCGCGCCGGGGCACTGCTTATCTGGCAAAAGGGTGGCGAGTTCCACGAAACCGGCCACGTTGCTGTGATCACCCAGTTATTGGGCGATAAAGTACGCATTGCGGAACAGAACGTTATTCACTCACCGCTCCCGCTGGGGCAGCAGTGGACGCGTGAGCTGAAACTGAGCGTTGAGAACGGCTGTTACACAATCCATGACACCTTTAACGACACCGAAATTCTTGGCTGGATGCTTCAGACCGATGACGTTGAGCACAGCATTCCGCAGCCGGAAATCGACGGTGAATTGCTGAAAATTAGCGGTGCGCGGCTCAAAAACAGACGCCAGTTCGACGGGAAATGGCTCAACGAAGCTGATGCACTGCAGCAGGCTTACGTGCGCGCGAACGGTCATGTTATCAATAAAGACCCGTGCCAGTATTTCACCATTACGGAAAGCGCCGAGCAGGAGCTGATCAAAGCGACCAACGAACTGCACCTTATGTACCTGCACGCGACCGATAAGGTGCTGAAAGACGATAACTTACTGGCACTTTTCGACATCCCCAAAATCCTCTGGCCTCGCCTGCGCCTATCCTGGCAATGGCGTCGCCACCATATGATCACCGGTCGTATGGATTTCTGTATGGATGAGCGCGGTATTAAGGTCTATGAGTACAACGCTGATTCCGCGTCCTGCCATACGGAGGGTGGGTTGATCCTTGAGGAGTGGGTGAAAAACGGCTATCGCGGTACCGGGCACAACCCGGCGGAAGGTTTGCTGGAAGAACTTACCGGTGCATGGAAACACAGCCATGCTCGTCCGTTCGTACACATCATGCAGGACAACGATGTTGAAGAGGATTATCACGCGCTCTTCATTCAGCGTTCACTGATGCAGGCCGGATTTGAAACCAAAATTCTGCATGGGCTTAGCGCGCTAAGCTGGGATACAGCCGGGCAGTTGATCGATGATGAAGGTCGCCACGTCAACTGCGTGTGGAAAACCTGGGCGTGGGAGACGGCGATCGAGCAGATCCGCGAGGTAAGTGAAACGGAGTACGCTGCCGTACCGATCCGCACCGGACACCCCGAAGGTGACGTTCGTCTGATTGATGTGTTGCTGCGCCCGGAAGTGCTGGTATTCGAACCGCTGTGGACGGTGATCCCGGGCAACAAGGCGATTTTGCCGGTGTTGTGGCAACTCTTCCCGAACCACCGTTATCTGCTCGATACTGATTTTGACGTTAACGACCTGCTGAAGCAGACCGGTTATGCCGTCAAACCGATTGCCGGACGCTGCGGCAGCAATATTGATTTGATCAGCTCACAGGATGAACTGCTGGATAAATCCAGCGGCAAGTTTGTCGATCGCAAAAACATCTACCAGCAGCTGTGGTGCCTGCCGAACGTTGACGGTAAGTACATTCAGGTCTGTACCTTTACCGTTGGCGGTAACTACGGCGGAACCTGCCTGCGCGGGGATGATACGCTGGTGGTGAAGAAAGAGAGTGATATTGAACCGCTGATAGTGGTGAAGGATGAATAACCGTCACGGTTTTTAAACCGAGATCCGCAAGCGGCCCTTGCGGATTTTTTTATGGGAAAGTGACCTTCCTCCGCCATAATTTATGCGTGATGTGACTTATAGTCCGTGGACTCATAGTCATCAGGATATTGATCATGTCTCTCTGTTAAATGGGAGACGTAAATGTCAGAAGAGCTAATTTTAAAAGCCTTTGGTAAGAAAATGTACAGGTTAAGGATTGAGCTACAGTTAAGCCAGGAACAGGTGGCTGAGCGAGCTCAACTTGATCGGACATATGTTAGTTCTGTTGAGCGCGGACAGAGAAACATCAGCCTTCTGAACATATGCAAACTGGCTGCTGCGCTGGAAGTTTCACCAGAAAGTCTCCTGGCTAATCTGGGAGAATGCGATGAGTAATACGTTGGATAATGCCTTTGTTTTCTATTCTCGTCATATCTATGACGAAGAAAAAATCAATCTGTTGAGGTCACATAACCTAAAAGTTGCAGGGCATGTTCCCTCTGTTTTATGGGAGTTGTTTGGTTCAATTCTTACAGGGCGACGTGGTAATGGTGTTACGGGAGCTGACCTTCAGGGCTGGGAAGTAAAGTCGTCCGCGTTGAGGAGCGCTTACGAATATCAGTATCACCTGAATACGGGTGAAGCCAAGCTTTTGGAGGATTGCGAAGTCAATCATCTCTTTTGCTCCTATTCAACCGATTATCGCGATCTTGTCGTCAAAGCTATTCCTGGTAGCGCACTTAAAGAACCCTTTTTTGACGCCTGGCTGCCAGATTATCGGGCGAACTATGACCGAACTGTAGGTAGTGCTTCCAGACGTCAACGTTTCAGAAAATCGATATCATATGGCTTCGTGCAAGAGCATGGACGTACAATCCTTGAAGTTAGATCTGGTGAAATATACAGTAGAAATGATAGTCTTTTAGACGAATTCAACAGATTGGTGGCTAGCTGAAAAATGAGATTTGCGGAGTTTTTTGCTGGGGTGGGATTAGTGCGGGAAGGGCTTGAGGGCTCTGGTTGGCAATGTGTATGGGCCAACGATATTTCTGCCGATAAAATGAGCACTTATGTGGAAAACTATGGTGATGATCATTTCCATCTGGAAGACATCTGGAAGGTAGCGGCTGAACCTGAAAAACTTCTTCCAGAAGACGTTTTCCTTTATACGGTTTCATTCCCTTGTACCGACTTATCCGTGGCTGGAGCCAGAGCCGGGCTTGCAGGGGAAGAGTCAGGAACGCTTCACGCTGTTTTAAAGATTCTTGAGCAAAAAAAGCTTGCGAACGATTTACCCAAAATGGTCATGTTAGAGAATGTATCAGGCTTCTTGACGTCGCATGGCGGGAAAGATGTTGTTGAGACAGTCAAGGCATTGTCAGAGCTTGGGTTCGTCGTTGATATCATTGAACTGGACGCTGTTCTTTTCACTCCGCAGAGTCGGCCTCGTGTTTTTTTGATTGCAGTAATAGACACTATTGCAACGAAATTTATGCATGTAAAAAATGCTGGGGGCCTTTTCAATTCCTGGTGGCAGAAGTTTGATGAACAGCCAAAGCTCCGCTCAGCCAGACTGAAAAAGATCATCGCTTCTCATGAAGATTTACATTGGGGATTATTTGATATTCCTCTTCCTGAGCCAAGGACAACAACACTGGGTGATATCATTGAACATGATATCCCGGATGATTCTTCCTTATGGTGGTCAGATGATCGTAAACATCATTTGTTTGCTCAGATGAGCCCTGCTCATCAGACAAAGTTACAGGCAATGATGGATAACAAATTCTTCTCATACGGTACTGTATTCAGAAGAATGAGAGCAGGAGCCTCTATGGCTGAACTGCGAACTGACGGTATCGCTGGATGTTTAAGAACTCCCCGAGGGGGCTCCAGCAAACAGATATTGATACGAGCCGGGAACGGCGGATGGAACGGGCGATTGCTTACTCCCAGAGAATATGCTCGTCTACAGGGGGTACGTGATAGCTTTGTGTTACCAGATAATGCTAACAAGGGATATTTCGCAATGGGAGATGCCGTTTGTGTGCCAGCGATTGAGCATCTTTCAAAATATGCACTTACTCCTGCCTATGATTTTTCACGGTAAAATCAACATCCTATCAAGACATTATTGGGGCAATGCAACGCCCCATTGGTGAGTACGTTCCGGTGTCGAAGAATCTGGCATCCGATAAAACCAGCTCCACCTGCTAACCGCCAGGTGGGCATGTTTTACTGAGCGACCCAGCCGCCATCCATATTCCAGGCTGCACCGCGCACGTGAATGGCATTCTCGCTGCATAAAAACAGCGCCAGTTCACCCAGCTGTTCAGGCGTAACAAACTCACCTGAGGGCTGTTTTTCCGCCAGCAACTGCTCGCGTGCGTTTTCCGGAGCTACGCCGTCCGCGATACGGCGGTCAATTTGCTGTTGCACCAGCGGTGTTAAAACCCAGCCAGGGCAGATAGCATTGCAGGTAATGCCGGTGCGGGCGGTTTCCAGCGCGAGGGATTTGGTGAATCCAATTACGCCATGCTTGGCGGCAACGTAGGCAGATTTCTCTTTTGACGCGACCAGTCCGTGAACGGAGGCGATATTGATAATTCTCCCCCAGTTTTTTTCGCGCATGCTGGGCAGCGCGAGCCGGCTGGTGTGAAACACGGACGAGAGGTTAATGGCAATAATGTCATTCCATTTGTCCACCGGGAAGGCATCGACAGGGGCGACGTGCTGTATCCCGGCGTTATTAATCAGAATATCCACGCCGCCAAAGTGAGCGTCGGCATAGCGCATCATGGCCTCGATTTGTAACACGTCCCGTAAATCCGCATCGTGATAGCCTGGTGTGACCCCTGACGTTGCTATTTCAGCTCTTGCATGCTCACTGTCACCAAAGCCATTGAGTATGAGTTGTGCGCCCGCCTTTGCCAGCACGCGGGCGATCCCCAGACCAATCCCGCTGGTGGAACCCGTCACAAGCGCCGTTTTACCGTTCAAATTCATTTTATTCTCCTTACACAATGCCGGTCAGATAGAACACGGCAATGACAAAAAGCACCGCCAGACTTTTAATGATCGTAATGGCAAAAATACCGCCATAGGCCTGGCGATGGCTAAGACCTGTAATTGCGAGCAGCGTAATCACGGCACCATTATGGGGCAGTGTATCCATACCGCCGCTGGCCATCGAAGCCACGCGGTGTAGCACCTCAAGAGGTATATTGGCGGCGTGCGCGGCGGCAATAAAGGCGTCAGACATTGCCGCGAGCGCAATACTCATCCCCCCGGAGGCGGAACCGGTGATCCCGGCGAGGACGGTTACACTGATCGCTTCGTTTAACAGCGGGTTTGGGATCGCGGCCAGCCCTTTGGACAGAACCAGAAAACCAGGCAGCGCGGCAATAACGGCCCCGAAACCATATTCAGACGCCGTATTCATGGCCGCCAGAATCGCGCCACTGACCGCCGTCCGACTGCCTTCGGCCAGGCGTCCGTGAATATTACGAAAGCCGAAGATCAGCACCAGCAGGATGCCGGAGAGCAGCGCGGCCTCCACCGCCCAGATGGCGGTGATTTTGCTGACTTCGGTCACAATCGGCTTCGCCAGACCCGGCAGCGTCAGTTCATGGCTCGTGCCGTACCAGCCGGGGATCCAACGGGTAAACAGCAGGTTCAGTATCCCGACGACCAGCAGTGGGGCAATCGCAATAAGTGGGTGGGGAAGGTTAATATTATCGGGTGTTTCAGGTTCGTTTTTCAGATCTGAACCATAGCCCTCATTGTTATTGAGTGCCTTACGACGCTGGCGCTCCAGCCATAGCAGACCAAAGCAGATAATAAACAGCGAGCCGATAACGCCAAGCCACGGAGCGGCCCAGGCGTTGGTGCCGAAAAAGCTGGTGGGAATAATATTCTGGATCTGCGGTGTGCCAGGCAGGGCGTCCATCGTAAACGAGAAAGCGCCCAGCGCGACGGTGGCGGGGATCAGTCGTTTCGGTATGCCACTCTGGCGGAACAACTCTGCGGCGAAAGGGTAAACCGCAAAGGCAACGACGAACAGCGACACACCGCCATAGGTGAGCAGAGCGCACACGACCACGATCACCGGGATCGCGTGGCGACGTCCCAGTATCTGAATGGCCGCAGCGACAATCGAACGGGAAAAGCCGGAGAGTTCAATCAGCTTGCCAAAGACCGCGCCCAGCAAGAACACCGGGAAGTAGAGCTTAACGAAGCCGACCATTTTTTCCATGAACAGGCCGGTAAATGTCGGGCCAACGGCACCCGGGTCGGTGAGTAGCACTGCCCCCAGTGCTGCGATGGGGGCAAACAAAATAACGCTGTATCCGCGATAGGCTGCCAGCATCAGCAATGCCAGCGCCGCCAGGGCAATCAACACACCCATTACGACTCCTCACTATCATTGTTATATTCGGGTACAAACGAGATGTCCGGGCAGGTTTAGCGCGCGATGGTCAACGCGATCCCTTGTCCGCCGCCTACGCACAGGGTGACGAGCCCTTTTTTGACGTTACGACGCTGCATTTCATACAGTAGCGTCACGAGGATCCGACAGCCGGACGCACCGATGGGATGCCCCAGCGCGATTGCGCCGCCGTTAACGTTCACTTTGCTGCTTTCCCAGCCGAGCGCTTTGCCGACTGCCAGCGACTGCGCGGCAAAGGCTTCATTGGCTTCAATTAATTCCACTTCTTCCAGTGACCAACCCGCTCGCGCCAGCGCCGTCTGACAGGCGCTGACGGGGCCAATGCCCATGACTGCCGGATCGACGCCCGTGACCGCATAGCTCACGATCCGGCCCAGCACCGGTAAGCCACTTTCCCGCGCTTTTTCACCGCTCATCAACAACACTGCCGCCGCACCATCATTCAGGGTTGAAGCATTGCCCGCTGTCACCGTGCCGGTGTCCTGACGAAAAGCCGGACGCAGTCGGGAGAGTTGATCGGGGGTTGTTCCGGGTCGGGGCTGTTCATCACGGTCGATAATCAATGGCGGTTTTTTACCCTGCGTCACCGTGACGGGGGAAATTTCAGCCGCAAACCGATCTGATTCGATAGCCGCCGCCGCTTTTTGCTGTGACAAAACGGCGAAAGCATCCTGCTCCTCGCGTGAAATGCCATACTGCCGGGCGACGTTTTCGGCAGTGATCCCCATGTGATAATCGTTAAATGCATCCCACAGGCCATCGACAATCATGCTGTCCTGCAGGCCTGCATGACCAAAGCGCAGCCCGGCCCGTGCGCCGTCCAGCAGGTAGGGGGCATTACTCATGCTTTCCTGGCCACCTGCGATAACAACGCTGGCATCACCGCAGCGGATCGCTTGTGCCGCCAGTTGCACGGCTTTTAACCCTGCGCCGCAAACCAGATTCACCGTGACCGCCGGGACGCTGGCAGGTAAACCGGATGTGATTGCTGTCTGTCGCGCCGGGTTTTGCCCACAGCCTGCCGTCAGCACCTGACCAAATATGAGTTCGTCAATTTCACCTGCGGGAAGCTGGCTCTCTTCAAGCAGGCGACGTACCGCGACAGCGCCCAACTCAACCGCTGAAAGGGGGGAGAGTGCACCGCGAAAACTGCCAATGGGGGTTCGCGTTGCCCCGACAATCATGACCTCTTTCATAGGGCGTTCTCCATGAAGCACATTTCGCGAACATCGTCCGCAACGATGATTTTCCCGGCCGTTTTGCGGACGATATCGTCAATGCTGACGCCCGGCGCATACTCCCGGAGAATGAACGCCCCGTTTTCTATCTCCAGCAGAGCCAGATCGGTTAAGACCCGGCGGATACAGCCCACGCCCGTAAGGGGCAGGGTGCAGCGCTGCAGCAATTTTGATTCGCCGTTTTTCGACGCGTGGGTCATCACCACAATGATGTTCTGCGCCCCGGCGACCAAATCCATCGCGCCACCCATGCCTTTCACCATTTTCCCGGGGATCATCCACGAGGCGATATTGCCTTCGATATCCACCTCAAACGCCCCCAGTACGGTCAAATCCACATGGCCACCGCGGATCATGGCAAACGACTGGGCCGAGTCGAAAATGGCGGCACCTGTTCGTGCGGTCACGGTCTGCTTCCCGGCGTTGATCATGTCGGCATCGAGGCTCTGCTCATCAGGAAACGCTCCCATCCCCAGCAGGCCATTTTCGGACTGAAGCATCACGTCCATCCCTGCCGGGATATAGTTCGCCACAAGCGTAGGGATGCCGATCCCCAGATTGACGTAGTAGCCATCGTGCAGTTCTCTGGCAACGCGCATAGCCATCTGTTCACGGGTTAACATAGTCAGACTCCCTCTGCGCGCAGCGTGCGCTGTTCAATGCGTTTTTCAAACTGGCCGACAATAATCCTGTCGACGTAAATCCCCGGGGTATGAATGGCAGACGGGGGCAGTTCGCCCGACGGGACAATTTCCTCCACCTCCACAACCGTTATCCGGCCTGCGGTTGCCATCAGGGGGTTAAAGTTTTGCGCGGTATGTCGGTAGATAACGTTGCCGTACCAGTCCGCTTTCCAGCCCTTGATGAGCGCGAAATCTCCGGTGATGGCCTCTTCCAGGATGTAGTGCTTACCTGCAAACTGGCGCACTTCTTTGCCAGCCGCGACGGGAGTGCCATATCCGGTTGCCGTGTAAAATGCCGGAATACCGGCTCCGCCTGCGCGCACCTTTTCTGCCAGTGTCCCCTGAGGTGTCAGCTCAATCTCCAGCTCACCGCTCAGCACCTGTTGCTCAAATAACGCATTCTCGCCCACGTACGACGCCACGACCTTGCGCACCTGGCGTGTTTCGAGCAGGATCCCGAGACCGAAACCATCCACACCACAATTGTTTGAAACTACAGTCAGACCCTGCACCTGACGGCGTCTGACTTCCGCGATCAGATTTTCAGGAATACCGCACAGGCCGAAGCCGCCCGCCAGCAAGGTCATCCCGTCCGTCAGCCCATCCAGCGCCTGCGCATAGCTACCGACGCGCTTATCCAGTCCCGCCATAGTTATCTCTCCCGTTATCTGTGTCGGTATCATTAGGGGCGGTGACTCATTTGTTAATTTTGAATTTGTGACCCATTCATTTGGTTTTTTTATTAATTTGTTGTTAACTAAATTTTTTCAATTAGTTAACAAGGTGAAAAATGAGAATGAGTGTCAAACAGTTACGCGCGTTTTTAGCGGTAGCTCACACTCTGAATTTCGCGCATGCCAGCGAACGGTTGAATCTTTCCCAGCCAGCATTGAGCCTGACGATTAAAGGGCTGGAGGATGCGCTGGGAGGTCCGCTGTTACAGCGGAGCACACGTAAAGTTGCTCTGACGCAGGAGGGGGAGACGTTTTTACCGATGGCGCGGCAGCTGCTTGCCGACTGGGATAATGTCGAAGAGGCCATGCACCAGTGTTTTACGCTACAGCGTGGCAAAATCTCGGTTGCGGCGATGCCGTCATTTGCGGCTAACGTGCTGCCCGAGGTTCTGAAAACCTTTCGCGATCGCTATACCGCGATCAACGTCACCGTGCACGATGTCATCAACGAGCAGGTGATCGAGATGGTGCGGGAGGGACGGGTGGAGATGGGGATCGCCTTTGAGCCAGCGCCGACCCACAACCTGCTGTTTACCCCGCTGGGTCTCGATCGTTTTGTGGCGATCGTGCCGAAAGAGTCGGTTCTGGCTGCCCGAAAAAGCCTGTCCTGGGAGGAGTTGCTGACGCTGGATTTCATTACTCTGCAGCGCCCCTCGGCGGTACGTCTGATGATGGAAGAGGAACTGGCCCGCAGCGGTCGCAGGCTGGATGTCGCGCTGGAAAGTCACCAGCTGGTGACGGTTGGTCGAATGGTTGCCAGTGGGCTTGGCGGCAGCGCCGTCCCGGCTCTGTGCGCGTCGCAGATGACGTCGCTGGGTGCGGTCTGTATTCCGCTGGAGAACCCGTCGATTGAAAAGTGCATCGGTGTTATCCACCCTGGGCATACGCAGCTGTCTAAAGCGGCACATGCCCTGCTTGAAACACTGAAACAGTTTTATTGACCCGTTTCTGTTGATTAATGCACGGTGGTGCTTTCTTTCCTGAGAGCGGATTTGAAGGATGAAAAATACCGGGCGATGGAAAAGGCAGGGTGGGGTGTTTGCGGTTTGTATGATCAGATATTTACCAGAACCCCAAAAGCAAAAAACCAGCCCGTAGGCTGGTTTCTCTAAATAGTGGTGCCCGGACTCGGAATCGAACCAAGGATTCGTTGTCATAGCAACGAAATCACCGAATAACAGTAAGTTACCTTTACGCTTCGATTCCGAATGTACCACTGTTTTGTACCATATTCAACGGCATGGATGTTGACGAGCTGGCAATTAATCCTTACTGGATTTAGCAGCTTTGAGCTTGTCGTAGATATCCTTGGCATCGAATATGGTCGAGGCATCCACCTTACCCATAACCTTTTCGGCTAAGGCATCAACATGCTTGTCTAACTCACCATCAAGCTTAAGATTGTCGTTAACCAGTTTCTTTGCTTCATGCTTGATGATTTTTTCTTTTGCAGTATCAGGCAGTAGCTTATTCGCTACCCTAGTCAAAAAGCTCATCGACCTTCTCCTTTGCTTTGCCTTTAACCGCATCGTCTATGCAATTTGCCACTGCTACAAGGGCAGCCGCTATTACAGCCATGTCATCTGTATACCCAAGGATCGGCGTTAAATCGGGGATAATATCTATCGGTGACACTAAGTAAGCCAGCGCCCCGTAAATGGTTGCTCTGTTTTTAGTTGTGCAGTTGTCACTTTCTAAGCCGTAATACAGACGGAATACCTGCTCAAGGGAATCTTTCCCGATAGCCTTGCAATATTTTTTAGTTTTTGACCAAAAACCGTCTTCGCTAAAGTCCTCAATCTCGATCTTGCCAGTCTCATCCATTAACATTTCCTCACATTAGTGTTTTCATATCACTTATCTAACAGCTCAGGACGTTCGTTCCGAACAATCCGGTAAATACTTGTGATCCCAATACCTAACTGCCGGGAAATCTCCGGTTTACTCAGTCCTTGGGCCAGCATGTCGATAACTTCTTGAGATTTGCTTCTGGCAGTCGCTTTCCGGCCTTTATACTTACCCTTGAGCTTTGCCAGTGCTATCCCTTCGGCCTGACGTTCCAGCATCATTTCACGTTCGAACGTGGCGATAGCCCCAATCATGGTGAGCATGAGCTTTCCCGTTGGGGTTGCCGTATTGATGCCGATGTTGAGTATATTCAATGCTACACCTTTATTCTGTAGATATTCAGACACTTCTAGCAGGTGGCGGGTGTTGCGAGCCAGCCTGTCCAGTTTCGTGACCTGCACGGTGTCGCCTTCACGGACGAATTCGAGCATCGCCAGCAGTTCTGGACGGTCGTCTTTTGCCCCACTGACTTTTTCCCTGAATATCTTCTCGCATCCGGCGAGGGTAGCGAGTTGTGCATCCAGACTTTGCCCGGAAGTTGAGACGCGAGCGTAGCCGACTGTAGCCATGTGAACTCCTTACCCTGCCAATAGACTCATCGCCCTTGTTAAACCTGCCAAAACGCCAAAACAACTCTTTGGCATGGCCTTAGCGGGCATTCCAGCGTTGCATTGATGGCAGATCTTTAGGACATGGGCTATTGGTATGGGTCTAGCGGTAGTAGGGGATTAGAGGAAATCTTCTTCTGAGGCGTAGCGTGCTGCCATTCCCCGGAAGAAGACGGTTGCAAAGGTTGTCAGAGCCATTATCAGGGCTTCAACAAGTAAGGATTTCCAGTTCATAGCCAGCCCCTTTCTGCGAATGAAACTGTTTGACCGCCGCCCACGACGATGTGATCTACCAGTCGGACTTCGATTAGCTCCATAACTTTCTGAATGTTGAGCGTTATCGCTTTATCCTGAACGGATGGCTCGGCGTTGCCAGATGGATGATTATGGGAACAGATAACAGCTGCGGCGTTGAGCTTAAGCGCCTGCCGGGCAATCTCGCGGGGGTAGACTGGCGTTGTTGCTATACTGCCGTGGAACATTTCCTGATAGTTCAGGACGTGATTCCGGTTGTCGAGGAATATCACGCTGAACACTTCCTGCTCCCGATCGCCAAGCTGTAAAGCCAGATAACTCGCAGTGTCCTTCGGTGATGCCAGTGTGTCGGTACGGTAGAGCCGTTGAGTGAGAATTTCGCGGGCCTGATTGATGATTTCATCATGCATGATTCATCCTCCTGTGGTGATCTGCATATTTCTTGTACCTGCGGAGCGGGGAATCTTGGAAAGGAGGTTTGGGCGAGTGGCTTTAGATGCCTGCCTGACGATCTGTACGGGCCTGTGAGCTGCGTTCAGGAGTGATTCATACCTAGAATGCAGAAAGGCCGTGAGAGGCCTACACGGCGTCTGGTGACTTCTGACGTGAAAAGAACTTTTGGGGAGTTGAGGCTACAAAATCATTAAGCTGTCGCTCAGTTCGACGTATTGATACGGCGGGAACTTTGCACTTTTGGTAAATGCGAGTTAGCGTTGATAGCTTAAGGATTATTATCTGTAGGATGCTATGAGTAAGATGAATTTGAGTAATAAAAATTGATAGAACCCTATAAATCTATATAAGTGTCTTGGGGTTAGGTTTCAAAGGTTGCAACGTTTGGACAGGTAGAAAAGCCTAATCCCTTAGGCTTTTGTTGTAACTTTTGATGCAACTTTTCGGTTTATATGCCGTATGACCTCAATTTCGCACGTTGGAAGTATATGTCCCTGCGTTTATCAAAGGGGATTGTCAGCCTGTCCAGCAGTTTACCCATCTCACTTAGAGGCTGCCGTGGGCTTTTTAGCAGGAAAATGCATTCGTTATGGGCTGCATCATAGGCTTTTCGGGCTGACTCGCTGCTTATCTTTAGCGTGGAGTCTGAAAGGCTGATACAGGCCATTCGCAGGCAGTGGGAATAGCAATCCTCCAGACTGACGAACCGCTTTAGCTGGCGGACCGCTTCCAGCCATACTTCCTGTTCTGCATGTCTGACCCTGATTAGCTTTGTACCGTGCAGATTTTTCCGTAACCACCGATCCCGTCGTTTATCGTTGAACTGATAACGTGTCGTTCTATGAGCCTCCTCATCAAATTCAATGATGAACTGGCGTTTAGCGGTTTTTCCTTTTGCCATATCGGTGTACCACTGCTCAGTGAGGAAGAAATCTACTCTGTAGGGACCGATCTGCTTTTGCCGTTCGAGTTCATAGCTTGTGAATCGTGGTTGTTGCCTTAGTTCGACGATCAAATCGTGTAATTTGACGCCAAATTGCCCTTCAAGACGGCTTTCACCGGACCTAACTGGCAGTTTCAAACCAGATTTAAGCTCAATTGCATCAATGAGAAGTCCGTTCTGGCTGGAGTGGATGCTGTAAGTCAGCAGGGCAAGGGCATCGCCAGCGGGAATCCAGCCGTTTTTGTCGGGAATTTCACCGTCAATCAGGCCGGATGTGCAGCACGACAGGACATTTTCGGGAGCCTTGAGCAATTTGGCATGTGTCCGCTGTGCCCATTGAGTAAATCTTGTTGCCTGAGGCGTCATTTTCCGCAAGAAAGCAACGGAAAGCTGGGGGACCCCGTCAACGGTCTGCCAGTCTGAGTCAGGAATTCTTAACATTTTGATAATCTCCAGTAAGTTACTGTGCCTTATACCGCTGAAAGTCAGTTTTCCAGCCGCTTTAGCTCCAGTCTGGGGATCCTCTCAATGAGCACCCGGCTTGTTTCAATCAGATAGCTGCCATAACGCCGTGGAACGGAGCCGGGAACATGTCCGAGAATGTTGTTCTGCGTGTCTTCGCGGACGTCCAGAGCACGGCATTGCGTAATGAAATAGTGACGGAAGCTGTGGGAGGGTTTAACTTCCTTACGGATGCCGTGCTTACGGATCAACCGGCCCCACCAGCGGCCATAGTTGTAGGCGTATTTATCGTTAACGACAGATTTCTCAGCAAAGAGCTGGCCTTCTCTGGTATTGACGAAATCCATAAAACCCAGCTCCAGTATATGGCTGTGTATCGGGACGTAACGCACGGAGCCAGCCGTTTTGACTGATTGCTCTTTCCCCATCTGGATTTTGAAGCAGGGAACACCGAAAGCATCCACGATATCGGCCCTGCGTAGCTGTCCGATTTCCTCAACGCGAGCCCCGGTGTAGTAAAGGATTATCGGCATCCAGTAGGCCATTTCGCCATAGAGAGATTGCTCCCCGTGGAACAGTGGTAGCCGGAACATCACCCTGATTTCGTCGTCGGTGAACGGGATATCCTCATTGATCGTCTGCACTTTTTTACGCATTTTGAAACTATCGAAGGGATGTTCATCCACGAGGTCGTCTTGGAGTGCAACAGTGAACATGGCCGAGAGGTGCATGAAGTTGTTTCGCACGGTGTTGGCGCTGAGTTTCTTGCCCTGAGCTTTGGCCTGATTCTCCAGCGACAGCAAGTTGACGGCCTTACTGCGGTTAGCCGGGGTCAGCTCCAGGAGCGTACGGAACGCCGCGAGGTCACTCTTCGAGATGTCCCGGATGGGTTTATCACCGATGAATTTGATGAATCGGTTAGCCGATGGTGTGTAATCCCGTATACGTGACTCAGCTCTGTCCTTGTCGGTTAGCCGGATATGTGCTTTGTAATGCTCGAAAAGACTGGCGAAAGTCATGCTTTTCTTTTGTTGCGTGGCGTTGATGGCGGTGTAGACAGGTAGTTCATCAATAATATACATTTCTGCCGTACTGAGCCTGTACTCCGCCAGACGCCATGCGAGCTTTTGTCTCCATGCGGGCGTCAGTACTGCTGGCGTCCACCGAAGAGCCTCTTCGAGTTCAGGCTGCATAAGTTGGGTGACAAGCTGCAAATCTGCCTCGTCTGCCTGCTCTCCCTTACGCAGACATTCGCTTAATTGCACGTTATCTGCGGTCAGGCCATAACCATAATCGTCTTGCCGTACATAACGTGCTTTGATGGTTTCTGGCTGCTGGAGGATTCTGGTCATCCATACCGAAGCGATCACCTCTGTATCGTCCTGCGTTACGGAGCGCTCTGCTTTGGCGTTCTGGATGATAGCGTTAATTTTTGCCAGAGCGACAGGGGCTTTGAGCTTGGCTTGTCCGAGGTCTTTCGTCTCAAGGGAACGTTTTAGTTCGCCTTTGCCGATGGCTGAACGCAGCTCCAGAGGAACCGCTTTGCGGATGTAGTAGGTGCCGTTTCGGTCTTTGGTAGGCTTTATCATAATGCCCATTTTGTACCACCTTTCTGTACCACCGGGAAGCGGGGCCGGAGGAAATTAAAAAGAGGTAACTACCGATAAACCAACAAGTTGTTGACTCAGAAAGCAAAAACCCCCGCCGAAGCGAGGGTTATAAATGAGTGGTGCCCGGACTCGGAATCGAACCAAGGACACGGGGATTTTCAATCCCCTGCTCTACCGACTGAGCTATCCGGGCAACGGGGCGCATTAAACCCGATTCACCCACCGCCGTCAACGAAATTTGTTGTTTTCGTTACAGACTGCACACTCTCTCACCAGTTCGCCGTAATCTTAAGCGAAAAGCGCGTCCAGTGTGCAGACAGCGGTATGGTGACCACGGCAAACCGCTTAATCCCGTAGATTTCAGCTCTGTTACCAGCATCAGGCTGCAGTCCAGTCATTAATAGCCAAAGAAACACCCTGTTATTTACTCACTGAGAATGCATTATTATTAAGTTTCGCTTCAGGCTGGTGCTAAGTCTGGGGTGGTTTAGTGCATACTGATTCCTTCTTGCACCCTAAAATAAAAGATGACATGATTGCGCGAATTTTCTCCTTTCAGTGTACGGAGCCGCCAATGATGATGATGTCTGTCGCTGCGCGAATGCTCACCCGTATCAACGTAATCTACTCCTGTCTCACCGTTCGGTGAGGGTAACTGCGCTTATGAAAACCATGAAAATCGCCGTCAGCCGCGAGCTGGTCTCTGCTGTGTCCACGCACCGGGAAAAGGTGACGCTGGACAATACCGATTTTACCGATGTGGCGGCTGTCGTCATTACGGTCGCTGAAAGCTGTAGCGGTATCCTTGCGTTGCTGAAACGTACAGGCTTTCAGTTACCGGTGTTTATATTCTCGCAAGAGCCGATGGATGTTCCTGAAGGTGCCACTGCCACGATTACTGGTAAAGCACAAGAGTTCCTGGAACTGGAGTCTGCCGCCAGCCGTTACGAAGAGAACCTGTTACCGCCATTTTTTGACACCCTGAGTCAGTATGTGGCGATGGGCAATAGCACCTTTGCCTGCCCGGGGCACCAGCACGGCGCATTTTTCAAAAAACACCCTGCGGGGCGGCAGTTCTTTGATTTCTTTGGTGAGAATGTTTTTCGCGCCGATATGTGCAATGCCGATGTGAAGCTGGGGGATCTGCTGATCCACGAAGGCTCAGCCAAGCATGCACAAAAATTCGCTGCAAAAGTGTTTAACGCAGATAAAACCTACTTCGTGCTGAACGGCACTTCCGCTGCCAATAAGGTCGTCACCAACGCGCTGCTGACCCGTGGTGATCTGGTGCTGTTCGACCGTAACAACCATAAGTCCAACCACCACGGGGCGTTAATCCAGGCGGGGGCAACGCCGGTCTACCTTGAAGCGGCGCGCAACCCGTTTGGTTTTATTGGTGGAATTGATGCGCACTGTTTTGATGATGCGTATCTCAGGAGCCTGATCCGCGACGTTGCACCGGAAAAAGCCGATGAGGCTCGCCCGTTCCGCCTGGCGGTTATCCAGCTTGGCACCTACGATGGCACGATCTACAACGCGCGTCAGGTGATCGACAAGATCGGCCATCTTTGCGACTACATTCTGTTTGATTCTGCGTGGGTGGGCTACGAACAATTTATCCCGATGATGGCGGAAACGTCCCCGCTGTTGCTGGAACTGACCGGGAACGATCCGGGCATTTTCGTGACCCAGTCGGTGCATAAGCAACAGGCCGGGTTCTCGCAAACCTCGCAGATCCATAAAAAGGATGACCACATTCGTGGTCAGGCGCGCTTCTGCCCGCACAAGCGGCTCAACAATGCATTTATGCTGCATGCCTCGACCAGCCCGTTCTATCCGCTGTTCGCGGCGCTGGACGTGAACGCCAAAATCCACGAAGGGGAAAGCGGGCGCAGGCTGTGGGCGGAATGCGTGGAGCTGGGCATAGAGGCGCGCAAGGCGATCATTGCCAACTGCCATATGATCAAACCGTTTATTCCACCAGTGGTGGCGGGGAGGCCGTGGCAGGATCACCCAACGCACGCCATCGCCAGCGAACTTCGTTTCTTCAGTTTTGAGCCGGGCGCAAAATGGCACGGTTTTGAGGGCTATGCCCACGAGCAGTATTTTGTCGATCCGTGCAAATTGCTGCTGACCACGCCGGGTATTGATGCACAAACCGGTAACTACACTGAGTTTGGTATACCGGCGACCATTCTCGCGCACTACCTGCGTGAAAATGGCATCGTGCCGGAGAAGTGCGATCTCAACTCGATCCTGTTCCTGCTGACACCAGCCGAAAGCCACGAGAAGCTGGCGCAACTGGTGGCGATGCTGGGTCAGTTTGAACAGCATATTGAAGACGACACGCCGCTTGCAGACGTGCTGCCGACCATCTACCAGAAATATCCGGTGCGCTACCGCGATTACACCCTCCGTCAGCTGTGCCAGGAGATGCACGATCTTTACGTCAGCTTTAACGTTAAAGATCTGCAGAAGGCGATGTTCCGCCAGGAGAGCCTGCCAGCTGTGGTAATGAACCCGCAGGATGCGAACCAGGAGTATATTCGCGGGAACGTGGAATTAGTGCGCATACGCGACGCGGAAGGTCGCATTGCCGCTGAGGGCGCGCTGCCGTATCCGCCTGGAGTGCTGTGCGTGGTTCCGGGTGAAATCTGGGGTGGGGCGGTGCAACGTTACTTCCTTGCGCTGGAGGAGGGTATCAACCTGCTGCCGGGCTTCTCGCCAGAGTTGCAGGGGGTTTACAGCGAGAAGGATGCGGACGGGATTAAGCGATTGTATGGGTATGTTTTAAGATAGTGCGGGCTGTTGCCCTCACCCTAACCCTCTCCCACAGGGAGAGGGAACGTTTCATCAAACCACACTACGCTTATACATCCTCCGCGGATGCCCAATCTTCCCGTACAGCATCTCCACGCTCAGAAACCCCACCTCTACGCAGTGCTCCAGATAGCGTCGGGTAGTGGTTTTACTTAAGCCTGTTTCGCTCACCACTTCATCCACCGAGAAGCAGTGCGTCGCGTTGTCATTAAACAGCATCTGCACCCGCGCCAGCGTGTTTTCCTCAATGCCTTTGCTGCCGTTATCCTGGCGGTAGTTTTTCGCCTGCAGTTGATACAGCGAATCCACGTTCTGCTGGTCGACAATCTTCCAGACGCGTTGCTGTTCGGCGAACTGCACAAAGCGTTCAAGCGACTGGCTGAGCCGCTTCCAGGAGACTGGCTTCAGAATGTAATCAAATGCGCCGTTGCGAATGGCCTGGCTGCAGGTATCCATGTCGCTGGCGGCAGTGATGAAAATCACCGAACAGTTGGCGCGGGCCAGCATCGGGTTACTGATCAGGGTGATCCCCTTGCCATCCGGCAGGTAGTTGTCCAGCAGCATGAGCTGCGGTTGTTTGCTTTCAAGCTGTGCCTGTGCGTCAGCCAGCGATGAGGCCACCCCCACCAGCCGTAGTCTGGGATGTTTACTGATAAGCTCCGCGTGAAGTTGCGCCAGTTCGTTCTCGTCTTCAACGATCAGTACGTCGATAAGTTCATGTTGCATAATCGGTATCTTCCAGTTCCTGTGCGGGACGTCGCGCGGCTCCCGTCGCGGGAATAAACAGTGAGAAAATGGCACCGCGGGGCGTGTTATCGGCAATTTCTATTGCTCCGCCAGCCTGCGTGACATAGCTTTCGATCAGATACAGGCCAATGCCATGATCGCCGCGTGTTTTGGTGGTGATGCCGCGCTCAAATATCCTTTCACGGATCTCCGGTTTGATGCCAACGCCCTGGTCGGCCACTTCAATGATGAGTTCCTGTTCGTTCAGTTTTATTAGCACATTGACCGGCTCGTGCGGAAGCGGTGCGCGCTGCGTCGCTTCGATGGCGTTATCCAGCAGGTTGCCAATAATTGAAATCAGTTCCGATTCGAGCAGAGGCTGGAAGGGTTTATCCATCCGGCAGGCCGGGTCGAAATTCAGCTCAACCCCTTTTTCGCGGGCACGCGCCGCTTTGCCCAACAGCAGGCCGCACAGCGTCGGGGAGCTAAAGCGCGATGAGATAAAGTCCAGCAGCTCCTGTGCGTGTTCCGATTGCGCCTGAATGTAACCTATTGCCTCTTCATAACGCCCCATATGCAGCAGACCGGACAGGGTCGTCATACGGTTGAGCTGTTCATGGCGCATAATGCGCAGGTTGTCGACGTAGCGTTTAACCTGGCTGAGCTGTGTGCTGAGAGTGTCGATTTCATTGCGGTCGCGGAAGGTGATGACCCAGCCCTGAAGTGAATCTTCCAGCATAATCCGCACACGGCTGGCAATGACCGTGAGATCGTTAAACCGGCAAATCTCATCATGGGTATCTTTCGCCAGCATAGCCGGTGTATTGAAAAACGGGACGGGGTCGATAACCTGGCTAATCAGTTGCCCTCGCAGCTCCCGCGCTGGCTGGCTTAACCCCAGTAATTTTCTGGCAGCCTGGTTGATGACCTCAATGCGCAGTTCATCATCAATGGCAATCACCCCTTCATAAATAGACTCCATCATCGCCTTTTGCTGGCGCACCAGCAGGCCGATTTCACGTGGCTCCAGAGAGAAGATCTGCTTTTTAATACTGCGGGTGAAAAACCACGAGAAGATGAACAGGGCGAACAGCAGCAGCACGGCGGCAATCAGAATGTTGACCACTTTATTGACGGTGATGGTGTCAAGATAGCTGGTGAGATACCCCACCGAGACAATCCCCACCACCTGCCCGGCATCGTTAAAGATGGGCGCTTTGCTGCGCAGCGAAATACCCAGGCCCCCTTTGCGGATGGTGGTGGTGCTTTTGCCGTGTAAGACCTCTTCGTTGTCCCCACCGACCAGCGTTGTACCCACTTTGTCAGCAAACACGGAATGAAACAGATGCAGCCCCTGATTATCGCCAATCACAATAAAACTGGCGTCGCTGTGGGCCGCTATTTTTTGCATAAAGGAATGGATTGCTTTGATATCTTTTTGTTCGACTTCATTACGTAAAGTCGGAATAATTGCAATTTCTTCCGCCTGTATTTTTGCGCGTGTGCTCATCTCCTGATAAAGCTGCCTGCCGACATCGACATAATAATATCCGCCCAGTAATGCAAACAGCACTGAGAAAAAGGCGACCAGCGAAACAAACAGTTTGATCTGAAACGATACTTTCATCACTATCACGCGAGGTATCAAGGAAGGACGCCAATATATCATCTTTTTTTGTACTGACGTCTGCTTTGCCGAAAACTTGTGATCCCTTGCACAGCACGGTCTGTAAAAGATTTATCTGAAAGGAACAGGCTCAGTTCAGAAATGTTATTTGTTTGTTCGGTTAAGAAAAGAAACCATAAAAACCACGGCAATAAATAAGGCGTAAATCACATTAAATAAAAGAAACCATTAAAACCATAGTGGCCATTAAAACTTCGCTTTTAATATGTCATTCCTCACATAAAGTAAGCCTTTGTGACTCTAAGCTGAACGCACAAAATAAATAAGGGGCTTATTATGAGCACAACTGACGATTCATTCTCTGTTACCCACGACCCGATTGATATTCAACGGCCATCACTCAAAGAGCGCTGGTGGCATATTATGGATACCTGGAAAATTGGGATTATTCCACTGCCGCTGTTCGTGCTGGCAGGCGCGCTGATTGCCATTGATTGCCTGGGCGGAAAGCTGCCGAGCGACATCGTGGTGATGGTAGCGACGCTGGCATTTTTCGGTTTTGCCTGCGGTGAATTCGGTAAACGTCTGCCGATTGTCGGCAAGCTCGGCGCGGCGGCGATTTGCGCCACCTTTATTCCCTCCGCGCTGGTCTATTATGGTCTGCTGCCGGATGTGGTGGTTGAATCCACCACCAAATTCTACAAATCCACCAACATTCTTTATCTCTACATCTGCTGCATTATTGTCGGCAGCATTATGAGTATGAACCGCACCGTGCTGATCCAGGGCTTCCTGCGCATCTTCTTCCCGATGCTGTGTGGTGAAATCGTCGGCATGATTGTCGGGATGGGCGTGGGCCTGGCGCTGGGTCTTGAACCGTTCCAGATCTTCTTCTTTATTATTCTGCCAATTATGGCCGGCGGCGTGGGCGAAGGGGCGATCCCGCTCTCCATCGGTTATGCCACATTGTTGCATATGGACCAGGGTGTGGCGCTCGGTCGCGTGTTGCCGATGGTGATGCTGGGTGGTCTGACGGCGATCATTATCTCCGGCTGTCTGAACCAGCTCGGTAAACGTTATCCGCACCTGACCGGTGAAGGCCAGCTGATGCCAAACCGCGCTAATGCCGATGCCACCGTCTCTCAACCTGCGTTTTCCGGTAAAGCGGACGTTACTACTATCGCCTCTGGCGCACTGCTGGCGGTACTGCTCTACATGCTGGGTATGCTCGGCCACAAGCTGATTGGCCTGCCTGCACCGGTTGGCATGCTGTTTATGGCGGTGCTGGTGAAGCTGTGCAACGGTGCTTCTCCGCGTCTGCTTGAAGGTTCTCAGGTGGTCTACAAATTCTTCCAGACCTCTGTGACCTACCCAATCCTCTTCGCCGTCGGCGTGGCGATCACCCCGTGGCACGAACTGGTCGCTGCATTCACCGTCAGCAACCTGCTGGTTATCGTCAGCACCGTTTCCGCACTGGTGGCAACCGGGTTCTTCGTGGGTAAAAAGATTGGTATGCACCCGATTGATGTCGCCATCGTTTCCTGCTGCCAGAGCGGCCAGGGCGGTACCGGTGACGTGGCGATCCTGACCGCAGGCAACCGCATGAGCCTGATGCCCTTCGCCCAGATAGCTACCCGTATTGGCGGCGCGATTAACGTCTCCGTCTCACTGCTGATACTGGGCAACTTCCTCGTTTAAGTTTTCAGGAAAGAACAATGAAACTCGCAAGCTTTTTATACCAGGGTAAACGCAGCTACGGCATCGTGCAGGCCGACGGCGTGATTGATTTAGGTCGCCGTCTGGGCGACCGCTACAGCGACCTGAAAGCGCTGTTGCAGGGCAACGGGCTGGTGCAGGCCACCCGTTATCTGAACGATGCAGTAGATGTGCCAATGAGCGCCATCACCTTCTTACCGGTGATTGAGCAGCCGGAAAAAATCCTCTGCGTGGGCATGAATTACGCCGACAAGCGCAAGGAGTTTGACCAGCACAACCCGGCACCGACGCTGTTTGTCCGCTTTCCGGATTCGCAGACCGGCCACAACGAACCGGTGCTTAAGCCGCGTCATTCCAGCGAGTTCGACTATGAAGGCGAGCTGGCGGTGATCATCGGCAAAGGCGGGGAGAACATCAGCCGCGACGATGCGTTGCATCACGTGGCGGGCTACAGCTGCTACATGGATGGTTCCGCCCGCGACTGGCAGCACACCTGGTTCACGGCAGGGAAAAACTGGCGTCAGACCGGGGCGTTTGGCCCGTGGATGGCGACGGCAGATGAGATCCCGGACCCGCACCAGCTGGCTATCCGCACCTGGCTGAATGGCCGCATGGTACAGGAAGACAACACCAGCAGCATGATCCACAAGGTGGCGGAGCTGATCGAATACATCAGCACCTTTACGCGCCTCAGCCCGGGGGATGTGATCATCACCGGATCCCCAGGCGGTGTGGGTAAAAAACGTAACCCGCCACTGTTTATGAAAGAGGGCGATCGTATTGAGGTGGAGATCGAGCATATCGGTCATCTGAGCAATGTGATCATGGAAGCGCCAGCCGCCGGGCTTGCGGCAGCACACTGAGTAAGGCGGCAGCATGCAATCACAACCCATTGATTTTCGTCACACCCTTGTGGCGAAACACCCGGAACGCTTAAGCCAGATCCGTTACCTGCTGGCAGACAGCGGTCTTGGCCTGGACAACGACATCACGCTGTTTGTCGAAGCCTGGGCTGGCACACAGCTGGTGGGTTGTGCCGGGCTTGCCGCCAACGTCATCAAATGTGTGGCGGTAAACGAGCAACTGCGCGGGGAAAACCTGAGCGCACGTTTGCTGGCAGAGGTGGAGAATGCGGCGCTGGAGCGCGGCCATTTTCACCTCTTCCTCTGCACCCGGCCTTGCAACAAGGTACGTTTTGGTCGCAGCGGTTTCTGGCCAATCGCCCAGAGCGGTGATAACGCGGTGTTAATGGAGAACACCCCGCAGGGAATTGAACGTTACTGCCGCTCACTCAGCACGATGCGCAAGCGTGGGGAGAAGATTGGCGCGATTGTGATGAACGCCAACCCGTTCACCCTCGGCCACCGGCATCTGGTGGAGCAGGCGGCACAACAGTGCGATGCGCTGCACCTGTTTGTGGTGCGTGAAGACGCCTCGTTCTTCCCGTTCAGCGCACGCCTGGAGATGGTGCGCGCGGGTGTGGCGCATCTGGCGAACGTGACCGTACATGAAGGATCGCAGTACATCATTTCCCGCGCCACGTTTCCGGCCTATTTCCTGAAGGAGAGCGGCAAAGTGCAGCAGGCGTGGAGTGAGATCGACGTGCTGATCTTCCGCGATTACATCGCCCCGGCGCTGGGGATCACCCATCGCTTTATCGGCTCGGAGCCATTTTGCGATATCACCCGCCAGTACAACCAGACGCTGCACGCCCTGCTTACCTCACATATTGAGGTGGTGGAAATGCCGCGCATTAAGGCCACCGGTAACGCTATTTCGGCATCGGAAGTGCGCCGTTTACTCAAGACACAGCAGTTTTCCCGGATCCGGGAGATTGTCCCGGACTCCACCTTCGCGCATCTCGAAACGCATTACCGCGCGAGTGCGGAAGTCGCATAACTATCAGGAATTTATCATGAAAATTGTAAGGGAGGCGCTGGCCGGTACGCAGGAGTCCAGCGACCTGATGGTGAAAATCGCCCCCGCTCACGACGAGCTGGAGATTGTCATCCACAGTGAAGTGATTAAGCAGTTTGGCGAGCAAATCCGCCAGGTCGTGAATGACACATTGCGCGCCATGAACGTGCACCAGGGATTAATCATTATTGAAGACAAAGGTGCGCTGGACTGTGTGATCCGCGCCCGCCTGCAAAGCGCGCTTCTGCGTGCCGCTGATGAACAGGCCATTAACTGGGGGGCGCTGAAATGAGCAAACTCCGCCGCAGTATGTTGTTCCTGCCGGGCGCGAATGCCGCCATGCTCTCAACGGCGTTTATCTACCGTCCTGACTCCATCATGTTCGACCTTGAAGATGCGGTTGCCCTGCGTGAGAAAGATACCGCGCGCATGCTGGTGTTCCACGCGCTGCAGCACCCGATGTATCAGGATATCGAAACCGTGGTGCGCATTAACCCGCTGAGCACGCCGTTTGGCTTGCTGGATCTGGAAGCTGCCGTGCGGGCCGGTGTGGATGTGATCCGTCTGCCGAAAACCGACACGCCGGATGACATCTATGAGCTGGAAGGCCATCTGGAACGCATCGAGCGTGAATGCGGACGCGAGCCAGGCTCAACCCGCGTAATGGCAGCGATTGAATCGGCGATTGGCGTGATCAACGCCGTGGCGATTGCCCGCAGCTCCCCGCGTTTAATCGGCATCGCACTGGCGGCTTTTGACTACGTAATGGACATGCAGACCGAGCGTGGTGATGGCACCGAACTGTTCTATGCCCGCTGTGCGGTGCTGCACGCCGCCCGCGCCGCAGGCATTGATGCCTTCGACGTGGTGTGGTCAGACGTTAACGATGAGGCCGGGTTCCTGCGCGAGGTCGACTTGATCCGCAAGATGGGCTTTAACGGCAAATCGCTGATTAACCCGCGCCAGATTGATCTGCTGCATAACGCCTATGCGCCAACCCAGCAGGAAGTGGATCACGCGAAACGGGTGATTGAAGCGGCAGAAGAGGGCGAACGTAACGGCCTGGGCGTCGTGTCGCTCAACGGCAAAATGGTCGACGCCCCGATTATTAACCACGCGCAGATGGTGCTGGAACGCGCGGCAGCTTCCGGCGTGCGTCGTTAAGGATTACACAATGAACCAGACAGAACTTCTCCATGTGAATTTTCCCCATCTGCGGGATTTAAAACCGTTTGATACCGCCCATAGCGCAACGCCGTGGCTGAATAGCCCTGACGAAAAACATACCCGCAAGCTGTGCGAGTCCGTTGAAGAGGCCGTGTTACGTAGCGGCCTGCAGGACGGGATGACCATTTCGTTTCACCATGCGTTTCGCGAAGGCGACCGGGTGATCAATAACGTTGTGGCGCTGTTGGCGAAGATGGGTTTCAAAAACCTGACGCTGGCCTCCAGCTCACTGATGACCTGCAACGACGCGCTGATCGAACATATTGAGAGCGGCGTTATCACCCGGATTTACACCTCGGGCATGCGCGGCAGGCTGGCGGATGCCATCTCTCACGGGCTGATGGACGAGCCAGTGCAAATTCACTCCCACGGTGGGCGCGTTAAGCTGTTGCAGGACGGTGAGCTGAATATCGACGTGGCGTTTCTCGGTGTACCGTGCAGTGACGAGTTTGGCAATGCCAACGGCACGCACGGCAAATCAAGCTGCGGCTCGCTGGGCTACGCGATGGTGGATGCTCACTTTGCCCGTAAGGTGGTGCTGCTGACCGAAGCGCTGGTGCCGTTCCCGAATATGCCTGCCAGCCTGGTGCAGGATCAGGTGGATTACATCGTGCAGGTGGAAAGCGTCGGCGATCCGGCGAAAATCAGCGTTGGCGCGGCACGCGTGACCAGTAACCCGCGTGAGCTGATGATTGCCCGCTATGCGGCAGACGTGATTGAACACTCAGGTTATTTCAAACCTGGCTTCTCTATGCAGACCGGCTCCGGTGCAGCGTCCACCGCCTGTACCCGCTTTATGGAAGAGAAGATGGAGCGCAGCGGCGTGAAGGCGCGATTTGCGCTTGGGGGGATCACCGGCAGTCTGGTGGATCTGCACGAAAAAGGGCTGATCGAAAAACTGCTCGATACCCAGTGCTTTGACGGCCAGGCGGCAGCCTCACTGGCGCGTAACCCGAACCATGTGGAGATCTCTACTAACGTCTACGCCAACCCTGGCAGCAAGGCGGCATGCTGCGACCAGCTCGATGTGGTGATCCTCAGCGCCCTGGAAATCGACGTCGATTTCAATGTCAACGTCATCACTGGATCTGATGGCGTGATGCGCGGTGCATCCGGCGGTCACTGTGATGTGGCAGCGGCTGCCAATCTGACCATTGTGGTTGCGCCGCTGTTGCGTAGCCGCATTCCCACGGTGGTGAAACGCGTGACCACACGCCTGACGCCGGGGGAGAGCATCGATGTGCTGGTGACCGATCACGGCATCGCGGTCAACCCGGCACGTCCGGAGATCCGCGAGCGCCTGCTTGCTGCGGGCCTCCGCATTGTGGATATCTACGCGCTCTTTGAGCGTGCAATTTCACTGACTGGTGTACCAAAACCCATTGAATTTACCGACAAAATCGTTGGTGTTATCCGCTACCGTGACGGCAGCGTGATAGACACCGTGCGACAGGTGAAGGAGTAACGATGACTATAGCGACACCCGTGCGGGCGGGTGTCAGCCTGGATGAACTGCTGGCGGCGAAAGAGCGCCGCGCAGCGCGCCAGACTGACTGGCTTACGCACTATCAACAACCAGTGATTTCTCTCACCCTGGTGACGCCAGGGGAAATTAAGGACAGCCTGCGCTATCGCAACACGATGGGCGTGGCATTACAGATGTGCGATCAACTGCTGTGGGAAAACCGCTGGCAGGTGCTGGACAGGCAGGTGCTGTGGCTGCCCACCGGGCCAGAAGCGTTGTGGTGTGTAGCGCATCAGGCTGCGGAAATGAAAGCGCACTGTGCGGCGCTGGAGCAGACGCATCCGCTTGGCCGGTTGTGGGATCTGGACGTGATCTGCTCTGAAAATGGTCATGTGGGGCGTCAGTCTCTGGGTTCGCATCTGCGTCGCTGCCTGATTTGTGACGAACCTGCTCACGCCTGTTCCCGCTCGCGAAATCATCCCGTTGAGCAGGTGGTGGCCCGGGTGGAGAAGATGATTGATGACTGGTTTGCTCGCGACTAAACCGCGTCCGGCGGATGTCCCCGGGCTTGCCGAAGAGGCGTTATGGCATGAACTGGAACTGACGCCAAAACCGGGGCTGGTGGATAAGCTTAACAACGGCGCGCATCGCGATATGGATCACACCCTGTTTGTTCGCAGCATCAGGGCGGTTACACCGTGGTTTTCCCGCTTTGCCGAGCTGGGGTCAGAACATGCGGGTAAACCGGTGGCTGAGCAACTGCGCCTCATCCGCCCAATGGGCATTGCCTGCGAGCAGGCAATGTATGCCGCGACGAACGGGGTGAACACCCATAAAGGGGGGATTTTTGCCCTCGGTTTGCTCTGTTTCGCCTCCGGGCGTGTGAACAATGTGTCCGCAGATAGCCTCTGTTGTGAAGTAAGTAACATCTGTCGTGGGATGGTGGCGCGTGAACTGGCCGGGCGCAGCGGGCAGGCAACCGCGGGCGAGCGGCAGTATCAGCAGTATGGTTTAACCGGCGCGCGCGGCGAGGCAGAAAGTGGTTTTAGCACCGTGCGTAAGGTGCTGGAGCAGTGGAGTGGACATTCGCTTCACGGTCTGCTGTTACGCCTGATGGCGGTGAATCAGGACAGCAATCTGGTGTCGCGCGGCGGTATGGAAGGGCTGCGTTACGTACAGGGGTATGCGCGGGAAATGTTGGCCAGCGGTTGGGATCGTGATGCGTTACTTAAGATGGATACCGCGTTGACTGAACGTAACTTAAGCCCCGGAGGCAGTGCGGATTTATTGTCGGTAGGATGGGTCATTTCGAAATGTAGGCCGGGTAAGCGTTAGCGCTACCCGGCACAACAACATCCGCTTATGTCGGCCCGGTAAGCGCAGCGCTACCGGGCGAAAAGGCATCAGGGATTAATGCGCGATTGGCTGTGTACCATGCGTTTCGCGAACGTGCTTGTACTTGAACAGCGCGATGAACGCGAAGAACAGTACCAGCGAGTAAGCGGCGAAGATGAGCCACACGGGATGCCAGTTGGTGATGCCGTTGGTGGTGTATATCTCGACCACTTTACCGCTCACTACGCCGCCCAGAATACAGCCGAAGCCGTTGGTCATCATCAGGAACATACCCTGCGCACTGGCGCGGATTTCAGGCTTCACTTCTTTTTCCACAAACACCGAACCGGAGATGTTGAAGAAGTCGAAGGCGCAGCCGTAAACAATCATCGACAGAACCAGCAGCACGGTGCCGAACGCGCTTGGATCACCGTAGGCGAACAAGCCGAAGCGCAGCATCCACGCCGCGATACTGATCAGCATGACGTTCTTGATGCCGTAGCGGCTCAGGAAGAACGGGATGGTCAGGATGAACAGTGTCTCAGAGATCTGAGAGATGGACATCATCACCGACGCGTGCTCAACGATAAAGCTACCGGAGAACAGTGGGTTGTTATCGAAGCTGTGCAGGAAGGTGTTGCCGAACATGTTAGTGATCTGCAGCTCTGCACCCAGCAGCATGGAGAAGATGAAGAAGATCGCCATGCGTTTGTTTTTAAACAGCGCGAACGCATCCAGGCCGAGCATGGTGCTCCAGCTCTGGTTTTTTTGCTGGTTAGAAACAGGAATATGCGGCAGCGTCAGGGTGAACAGCGCCAGTACGACAGAGAGTGTCGCCCCGATGTAAAGCTGCATATGGCTCAGTTCGAAGCCTGCGAAGCTCACGCCCCACATGGCCATGATAAAGCCGATGGTGCCCCAGATACGGATTGGCGGGAAGTCGGTGATGATCTCCATACCGGCTGATTTCAGGCGGTAGTAAGAGATGGTGTTGACCAGACCAAGCGTTGGCATATAGGCCAGCGAGTTAAACAGGATCACCATAAACATCGCCCCAGGCGTGGTCACCTGGGCCGCCATAAACAGCGTCCCCGCCCCCACCAGATGGCAAAGCATGTACAGCCATTTTGCGCTGAGCCATTTATCCGCCACGATACCCAGCAGCGTTGGCATAAAGACAGCCGCAATACCGAGCGAGCTGTATACGGCACCAATAGACGCACCATCGAACTTGAGCGTCACAAACATATAGGAACCGAGAGTAGTCAGCCAGCTACCCCACAGGCAGAACTGCAGAAACGACAATATTTTAAGCTGCAGCTTAAGGTTCATGTTACTTTCCTCACAAGTGAGCGGGAGATATGTTGTTATAGGAACATTCAGGGTTGTTATTTGATGCAATTCTATCAGCAGACGATGTTATGTTTTGTTACCTCCCGCAAAAAAATGCAATCCACATTAATTTGCAGTTTAGATTGTGATGCAAATAACATTTTCGTATGGGAAGGGTCTGTGAGGTCTACTCCCCTAACCTTCTCCTTTGGGGCTGAGGGTTCCCCAGTAATTTTGTTCTTCTTAAGCAATTAAACTATTTCATTGAAATATAAGACTTATAGCGACTCCATGGTCCGGCTGAAAATCGCCGAAGCGTTTCCGTAAGGCCGGGGCGAGGCGCAGGGATGCGCCGAGAGGGCATTGCCTGCAGGGATGCAGGCTAATGCCCGACCCGAAGCCTGAAGGAATAAGCTGAGGGTACCGCGCAGCGGCGATTTTCCTGCCGGGAGCCCGGGTTGCCAGGGCGGTGGCGGTGAACCGCCCTGGCACGTTCACCTGTATTGTCGTTACAGAGTAGCAATCAACATAAAGTGAACGGAATAACCACTACTGCTTTATGTTCCCCCTCACCCCAGCCCTCTCCCTCAAGGGAGAGGGGGTATTCTGTGCCAACCTGTAATTTGTGGGGATCCCTCAACCTTTGGGGAGAAGGGTGGGGCAGGGGCTAACGACGGCGATACCCTTTCTGTGCCGTATTTACCTTGTAAAGATAACGACGGGATTCTGCAGATGGGTGGCGGGTCGTCAGGGTTGAGTACACATCCCCTGGTGCCATGCTGTTGATGATACTGGCTGCCTGCACTTTGTCATTTGAGAAGACGCGCAGCACGCTGCCAGCCCCACCGTTGTACGCAGTGATAACGGCATAGCGGCGCGACGTTGGGTTATCAATTCCGCTCAGATAGACGTTATTCAGCATCGCCAGATACGCAGTGCCGGTATCAATATTACTCTGCGGGTCGAACAGATAGTTTCGGCTCGGCGTACCGGATTTACCCTGCGCGCGGAACACGTCTTTCCCGGCGCTGTGCTGGACAACCTGCATCAGCCCCAGCGCGTCAGAACGGCTCACCGCGTAAGGGTTAAAGGAGGATTCGGTCTGCATAATCGCCAGGATCAGTGACTCATCTACGCCATATTTACGCGAAGCCTGACGCACCATACCCACGTACTTATGCGCACGTTTGTCGAGGTGGTTTGGCACCAGGTTGATGGTGACGCTGTAGATAATGCGCAACCCGTTGCTGCGGCTCTTCAACCGGGTTTGCAGCAGGTAGTCGGCAAATTTAGTGGCGCGACCTTCCCAGCGGATCGCCTGGCCGGTCTGATCGACCACCTGACCGTACAGGAACGGCTCTTTGGAGATAGTGATGTCGTCGGCATCGGAATAGAGATCAATAGAACCCGGATCGTCACCCATCAGCAGGGTTTTCACGATCGCCTGACGTAAGCGTGCAGCAGGTTCGGTACCTGCGATGGTTTCAACGGTGATCGTACCGTCATCAAAGTTGATGTGGCTACGGGTCTGATAGGCGTCGGTGTACTTAACGTAGTCCTTAGGGCCAGCAATAAGAACTTCGTTAAATCCCCAAATATTTTCGATGTTATGGGCAAACTGCCCCATCAAAATGTCAAAACCGTTGGTGTCCTTGACCCAGGCTTCGTTGTACTCATCGCCTTTTTTTGAAGAACAAGACACAAGCAGCGGTGCAACAAGCGCGAGCGCTAAAAATTTTTTCATCATTCCGGGAGTGCGTGTTGTGTTTGCTTTAACGGCGGAGTTGCCCCCGCACGCTGTTATTTTTCCGGTGGCGTATAGCCTTCGATGTGTACGTCTTTGCCTTCGAACAGGAAATTCACCATCTCCTGCTCCAGCAGTTTGCGGTGTTCCGGGTTCATCATGCTGAGTTTTTTCTCGTTAATCAGCATGGTTTGCTTGTGCTGCCACTGCGCCCAGGCTTCTTTGGAGATCTCGTTATAGATACGCTTACCCAGGTCACCTGGGTAGAGCTGGAAGTCCTGGCCTTCAGCATCGCGCTGCAGGTAATTACAAAAAATAGTTCTGGCCATACTCATTCCTCTTTTTCAGGCCGATGCTAAACCATTGCACCGGCACGTAATTGCTGTAACAGGCGCTCCACTGGAGCTGCCAGCCCGACTGATGGCGGTTGCGCTAAGTTATACCAGAGAGCGGTTCCTTCATCCATGCAGGAGGTGAATGAGGACACGGGAAGCCACATTGGCACAATATCCAGATGGAAATGGCTGAAAGTATGACGAAACGCCGTCTGTTGCGTAAGGTTATCGGCAGCAATTCCGCGCTGTTTAAGCCATTCCCGAAGCGTGGTTTCATCTTCAAACTGTGGGAAGCAGTATAGCCCACCCCACAGACCGCTTGGTGGGCGCTGAGCCAGGAAAACCTCATCGCCGTGCTGCATCAGCAGCATATATCCGGTGCGCTCTGGCAGCGTCTGCTTCGGCTTTTTGCCTGGGTACTGCGTCCACGAGTGGTTGGCATACGCCACGCAGAGATTATTCACCGGGCAAAGTTCGCATTTCGGTTTTGAGCGCGTACACACCATCGCACCGAGATCCATCATTGCCTGATTAAAACGATCAACACCTTTGGCGGGCGTAACGTCTTCACTGATTTCCCACAGGCGCTTTTCAACCTCTTTTTTCCCGGGCCAGCCGTCAACTGCATAGCAACGGGCAAGCACGCGCTTCACGTTGCCGTCGAGGATCGGATAATGCTTGCCTAACGACAGAGAGAGGATAGCGCCTGCGGTTGAGCGCCCGACGCCGGGTAAATCCGCCACTTCGTCGAAGGTTTCCGGGAATGTGCCGTTGTGGCGGGTGGCAACGTGCTGTGCCGCTTTGTGCAGATTACGCGCGCGGGCGTAATAACCCAGGCCCGTCCACAGGTGTAATACTTCGTCCAGCGGTGCATTAGCCAGATCGGTCACCGTCGGGAAGCGCGCCATAAAACGCTCAAAGTAAGGAATGACCGTGGCAACCTGTGTTTGTTGCAACATCACTTCAGAGAGCCATACTTTGTAAGGCGTTTTTTCAATTTGCCAGGGCAGGGTTTTACGCCCGTATTTGTCGTACCAGTCCAGCACCTGGGCTGAAAATTGAGAGGCTTGCATGGTCATCGATTCGTATAATCAGGGACGCAGATTGCAGCACAGCGTCAATCTGCTGTAAACCGGATCTTTCCCATGCTTGCATAGAAGCCTTAACTTTGGATAATGCCCGTTTCCCGAACATTCTCACAAGCAGACAACTCTTTTATGAAAAACGACGTCATTTCACCGGAATTTGATGAAAACGGTCGCCCGCTGCGCCGTATTCGCAGCTTCGTCCGCCGTCAGGGCCGCCTGACAAAAGGGCAGCAACACGCGCTGGATAACTACTGGCCGGTGATGGGCGTTGAGTTTACTGAACAGCCTGTTGACTTCACCGAGCTGTTTGGCCGCGATGCGCCTGTTACGCTGGAGATCGGCTTTGGTATGGGGTCGTCACTGGTCACGATGGCGAAAGCCCGCCCGGAACAAAATTTTCTCGGCATTGAAGTACACTCACCAGGCGTAGGTGCCTGCCTGGCAACGGCCCATGAAGAGGGCGTTGAGAACCTGCGCGTGATGTGTCACGACGCGGTAGAAGTGCTGCACAAAATGATTCCTGACAATTCTTTGAACATGGTTCAGCTCTTTTTCCCTGACCCGTGGCATAAAGCACGTCATAATAAACGCCGTATCGTTCAGGCTCCATTTGCAGAGTTGCTGAAAAGTAAGTTAAAACTGGGCGGTGTCTTCCACATGGCGACCGACTGGGAACCTTATGCGGAACATATGCTGGAAGTGATGTCGTCTCTGGATGGTTATAAAAACCAGTCTGCAAGCAACGACTATGTACCGCGTCCGGATTCACGTCCGTTAACGAAATTTGAACAGCGTGGTCATCGTCTTGGCCACGGTGTATGGGACTTAATGTTCGAGAGGGTGAAATAATGGCAAAGAATCGTAGCCGTCGTCTGCGTAAAAAAATGCATATTGAAGAATTCCAGGAAGTGGGTTTCTCCGTTGCATGGCGTTTTCCGGAAGGTACCAGTGTAGAACAGATCGACCAGGAGGTTGATGCGTTCATCAACGACGTTATCGAGCCAAACAAACTGGCCTTTGACGGCAGTGGATATCTGGCGTGGGAAGGTCTGATCTGCACGCAGGAAGTCGGTAAATGCACCGAAGAACATCAGGCTCTTGTGCGCAAATGGCTTGAAGACCACAAACTGGAAGATGTCCGCATCAGCGAACTTTTTGATGTTTGGTGGGACTAATAAAGAAGTCATGGGCCAGCATTAGCTGGCCCATTTTGTCTGAGGGAATGTTTATGATGCGCAAAACGTTGCTGGCTGTTGCACTAATGGCAACCGGATTCACCGCCCATGCGGACTATCAATGTAGTGTCACCCCGCGTGACGATGTGGTGTTAAACCCGCAAACTGTGCAGGTCAAAGGCGAGAATGGCAATCTGGTGATTACGCCAGAAGGTAACGTCACGTTTAACGGTAAACCGCAAAACCTGACTGCCGCGCAGCGTGAACAAGCGAAGGATTACCAGGCCGATTTGCGTGCCTCGCTGCCGTGGATTGATGAAGGTGCGCTAACCCGCGTCGAGAAGGGGCGTGTGGCGCTGGACAAGATCATCACCAAAGAGGTGGGTGAGAGCAGCAATATGCGTACCCGCCTGACTAAGCTGGATAAACAGCTGAAAGAGCAGATGAACCGTATTATTGAGCATCGCACCGACGGCCTGACGTTCCATTACAAGGCTATCGATCAGGTGCGGGCCGACGGCCAACAGCTGGTGAA
This sequence comes from Enterobacter sp. RHBSTW-00901, assembly GCF_014103115.1. Lineage (NCBI taxonomy): Bacteria > Pseudomonadati > Pseudomonadota > Gammaproteobacteria > Enterobacterales > Enterobacteriaceae > Enterobacter > Enterobacter sp. RHBSTW-00901. The sequence continues at coordinate 2,034,112 of NZ_JABXPB010000001.1, read as the reverse complement.
CCAGGCGATGGGCGGCATCCTGCAGGACAGCATCAACGAGATGGGGGCTAAAGCCGTGCTGAAAGGCGGCGGTAACCCACTGCAGGGGATATTAGGTAGCCTGGGCGGGCTGCAGACCTCGATTCAGAGCGAGTGGAAGAATCAGGAAGATGATTTCCAGCAGTTCGGTAAAGACGTGTGTAAACGCGTGGTGACGCTGGAAGACAGCCGTAAGGCACTGGTGGGGACGCTTAAGTAAGATCTCCGCTCGCTGGGGCCCTCTCCCGTGGGAGAGGGTTAGGGTGAGGGCATCAGGCATCGCAGTCGTTGCAAAATAGCCATCAGCACGTTCTCTTCATTGGTCCTGAATTCATTATTCCAGAACCGCATAACTTCCCAGCCATTCACTTTCAGAAATTCAGAACGATGGGAATCATAGGCCTGTTTGTCCTGATGTTGTCCACCGTCCAGCTCAATGATTAGTTTCGCCTTAAAACAGGCAAAATCCACGATATACGCCCCAACTGGCATCTGGCGGCGAAACTTATATCCAAAGAAGCGGCGACCTCTGAGCAAATACCACAGACGTAATTCTTCGGGTGTCATTTCTTTGCGGAGTTGTTTTGATTTGTCCATCCCCACACTCTGCCAGCCTTTCCCTCAGCCGGCAGAACGGGATGCAAAATCCTGAAGCCGCCTTCAGAGATCTTCGGCGAGGAACAGCTCAAGAAGGGAGTTTAAGAACAGTTTGCCGTGCTCGGTGATCTGCCAGTATTCATCACACTCGGTGAGATATCCCTTCGCCAGCGCGTCGTCAATCTGTGGGCGAATCACTGACTCCGGCAGCCCGGTATACCGCGAGAACTCCGCACGCGGTGCGGCTTCAAGCAAACGAAAACGGTTCATAAAGAACTCAAACGGCTTATCCACCTCCTCGACATCATGCTGACGTTCAAGGTAGCGGCCTTCCATGTACCCACGCGGGTGGCGAGTTCTGGCGGTGCGCAGAATGCGCCCGTCCGGGAACGTTACTTTGCCGTGTGCGCCGCAGCCAATTCCCAGATAATCACCAAAGCGCCAGTAGTTCAGGTTGTGCTGACACTGGTACCCCGGCTTTGCATAGGCGGACGTTTCGTACTGCAGATAGCCTGCGGCGGTCAACAGCTGGTGACCTTGCTCAAAAATATCCCACAGCGCGTCGTCGTCCGGCAGTACCGGAGGGCGAGAACCAAACAGCGTGTTAGGCTCAATGGTCAGTTGGTACCAGGAGAGATGCGGCGGGTTTAGCTCAATCGCCTGGCGCAGGTCGTCCAGCGCCTCTTCCAGTGACTGATCCGGCAGGCCGTGCATCAAATCGAGGTTAAAGCTACGCAGGCCAAGCCCCGTAGCCAGGTTCGCTGCGCGCTTTGCCTCTTCCGGGCCGTGAATACGGCCCAGACGTTTTAACTTCGGCTCGCTAAAGCTTTGCACGCCGATGGAGATACGGTTCACCCCCGCACGCTGATACTCGACGAAACGGTCAGCCTCAACGGTGCCAGGGTTGGCTTCCATTGTAATTTCTGCATCTGCTGCAAGAGTAAGGCGCGCCCGCACGCCATCCAGCAGCGTTTGCATCGCCGGGCCTGAGAGCAGGCTCGGCGTACCGCCACCAATAAAAATGGTCTTAACTTCACGTCCCTGTGCGTAAGGTACATCAACATCCAGGTCGGCCAGCAGATGCGCAACGTAATCATCGTGCGGCACTTCACCTTTCAGCGCGTGCGAGTTGAAATCGCAGTACGGGCATTTCTGCACGCACCACGGGATGTGAATATAAAGACTCAGAGGTGGCAAATTAGCCATTACGTAATGCTTCCAGTAACAGTTTCAGCGCACGTCCACGGTGGGAAATCGCGCTTTTCTCTTCGCGGGTGAGTTCCGCAGCAGTTTTGCCCTCAGACGGGACAAAGAAAATAGGGTCGTAGCCAAAGCCGCCGTTGCCTGCTGCCTCACGGGCAATCACACCCGGCCAGCTACCGTGGCAGACGACTGGCGTTGGGTCTTCTGCATGACGCAGATAGACCAGCACGCAGTGGAACTGTGCGGTGCGCTGGTCGTCGGGGGCATCTTCCAACGCGACAAGCAGCTTTTCCAGATTCTGCTGGTCGGTGGCGTCTACGCCGGAATAGCGTGCGGAGTAGATCCCCGGCGCACCACCAAGAAAATCCACGGCCAGGCCGGAGTCATCGGCTATCGCGGGCAGACCCGTGATCTGCGCGGCATGGCGCGCTTTCAGGATCGCGTTTTCGATAAACGTCAGCCCTGTCTCTTCGGCGGGATCCACGCCAAGATCGGTCTGGGCAACCACATCCAGCCCAAAATCATTTAATAACGAGGCCAGCTCGCGCACTTTACCGGCGTTACCGGTCGCGAGAACAACTTTCTGCATGGGTTTAGTCCTGTTCTGTCAGAGCCGCGACTTCCGTCGGGATGGATTGCGGGTTGAGGATTTTTACCTGTTTATGCCGCCCAAGTTCACCTTTTTCAATGATGACCTGGCTTTTGGCGACGCGAAACTGTTTTGCCAGATATTTGGTCAGATGTGCATTCGCCTGGCCATCAACCGGTGGGGCAGTGATGGCGACTTTTAATTCGTCGCCATGCAATCCAACAATACTGTCGCGGCTGGCTTTCGGCTGAATATACAGCCGTAAAACCAGCCCGTCGGCGCAGGTGCTTACTGCACTCATAACGCCATCCACAGCCCCGGCAGTAACATATCGCCAGTGGACTGTAACAGCTCAGCGATCCCCATATTGACGACGTACAACAGCAGTACGAGGATCATCGGCGAGAAGTCGATACCGCCCATTGACGGGAGCAGGCTACGAATCGGGCGCAGCAGTGGTTCAGCTAACTGGATCAGCGCGTATTCCACCGGGCTACGACCCTGGCTAACCCAGCTCATCAGCGCCATGACCAGCAGCACCCAGAAAATCAGCGACCCGACGGTTTTAACCAGAATCAGGACGGCGGCGATCCAGATAATCGGCTGGAAGGTGATGACCATAAACAGCACGATCGCTTTGATAACGCTCAGAATAAATGCCACCAACAGAGACGAGCTATCAACAGGACCCATTGCCGGAATAATGCGACGCAGTGGTCCTACAACAGGTTGCGTGATTTTCACGACAAACTGTGAGAACGGATTGTAAAAATCACAACGAGCCCACTGCATCCAGACGCGCAGCAAAAGCGCCATCGTATACAGCTCAAGGACCGTTGAGAGCAGGAATGTCAACGTCTTCATGGCGTTCCTCAGGTTTCCTTATTATTTGGTGTAGTCGCGCGCACCGAAAATTGCCGTGCCGATGCGCACCATCGTGCTGCCTGCCGCGATTGCGGCTTCCATATCATCCGACATGCCCAGAGACAGTGTGTCTACCGTCGCATAGCGCGCTTTAAGCGCCTCAAATGCTACAGCCATTTGCTGTGCCACGGCAAACTGCCTTTCATAACTTGACTCAGGTGCCGGAATTGCCATTAAACCACGCAGGGTTAAACGTGGCAGCGCCGCCACGTCTGCCGCCAGCGCATCCAGTTCGCTCAGCGCAATACCGGATTTGCTGTTTTCGTCACTGATGTTGACCTGAATCAGCACGTTTAGAGCAGGTAATTCCGCTGGACGCTGTTCGTTCAGCCGTGTGGCAATACGCAGACGGTCAATGGTATGGCACCAGTCGAAGTGCTCTGCTACCAGACGGCTTTTGTTCGACTGCAATGGGCCAATAAAGTGCCATTGCAGACCGGTATTTCCCTGCTCCTGGAAGTGGCGAATTTTATCCACGCCTTCCTGCACGTAGTTTTCACCAAACGCACGATGGCCAGCGGCAATGGCTTCTGCGATGGCGCTCGCAGGCTTAGTTTTGCTGACTGCAAGTAACGTAATTTCTTCTGAAGCACGGCCGCAACGTGTTGCAGCGGCTGAGATTTTGTCCCGGACCTGTGCCAGGTTATGCGCAATGTCGTTCATTTTCCGAGGAGAGTTGTATGGTATTGGAAGAAATCGTGGCCCTTAGTGTAAAGCATAATGTCTCCGATCTACACCTGTGCAGTGATTCGCCACCGCGCTGGCGCAGGTTAGGTTACCTTGAACCCGCACCATTTTCTTCTCCTGACGTTGAAGCCTTATTAAAAACCTGGCTTAGCGATGAGCTGCAGGGGGTGTGGTGGGCGAACGGACAGGTGGATTTTGCCGTCACGCTTGCGGGAAATCAGCGTCTGCGCGGGAGCGCATTTACCCACATGAAAGGTATCTCGCTAACGCTGCGGTTGCTGCCGCTTGCCTGTCCACAACTTGCCTCACTGGGCGCGCCGAGAGCGATCCCGGAACTGTTGTCCAATGACAATGGGTTGATTCTGGTGACGGGCGCGACCGGAAGCGGAAAATCTACCACCCTCGCAGCGATGGTGGATTTTCTCAATCATCATACTGACGGGCACATTCTGACACTCGAAGATCCGGTGGAGCTTATTTACCAAAGCGAGCGCTGTCTGATCCATCAACGGGAGATAGGTAAGCACAGTCCGTCATTTGCCGAAGCACTACGCAGTGCATTACGTGAAGATCCGGATGTGATCCTGTTGGGTGAATTGCGTGACAGCGAAACGATCCGTCTGGCGCTGACGGCTGCAGAGACCGGGCATCTGGTGCTGGCAACGCTGCATACGCGTGGTGCATCGCAGGCCATCGAGCGGCGTGGATACCTTCCCGGCCCGGGAGAAAGAGCCAGTACGCAATCAGCTGGCAGGCAGCCTGCGGGCTGTACTGGCACAAAAACTCCGTCAGGATGCGCAGGGCGGGCGTGTGGCACTTTATGAGCTGCTGGTGAACACATCGGCGGCGGCAAATCTCATCCGCGAAGGGAAAACGTGGCAATTGCCCGGCATCATTCAAACCGGTCAACAGGCAGGTATGCAGAATTTTGAGCAGAGCCTGGCCGAGCGGCGGGCGCAGGGGCGGTTGTTATGACGCCGAAGTCGGGTAGCCGCCAATGGGCTACCGTCCGGTATCCGTCTGAAGAGGGTCAGTAACCCTGTTCGAAATAGCTTTCGAGGATAATAACGGCGGAGGCCGAGTCAATGCTGCCTTTATTAAGCGCCCTGAAACCACCGTGTTCAAACAGGCCTGCGCGTGCTTCTACAGTGCTCAGTCGTTCGTCGTGCAGTTTAACTGACACGCCAAAGCGGCCGTGGATTTTATTGGCAAACTTTCGCGCACGGGCGGTGAGCGGCTGTTCGGTGCCATCCATATTCAGCGGTAATCCAACGATTACGTCGTCCGGCTGCCACTCTTTGAGCAGGCGCTCTATCAGCGTCCAGTCTGGTGTGCCGTCGTTGGCTTTTAGTGCCGTGAGTGGGCGGGCGGTGCCGGTGATGCGTTGACCAACGGCGACGCCGATACTCTTCGTGCCAAAATCAAAGGCAAGCAGTGTTCCGCTCATTATGCGTGCCCCGCTACGCCAGGCATGGTCAGAATATCAATGCCAATCAGTTTCGCTGCCTCGCGCCAGCGTTCGGCGATAGGCGTTTTAAACAGGATGTTCATATCGGCAGGGGCCGTGAGCCAGGCATTATCCAGGATCTCTTGTTCGAGCTGGCCTTTTTCCCATGAGGAATAGCCCAGGGCAACCAGCACTTCAGAAGGCTGATTCGCGGTGCCCAGTGTTTCGAGTACGTCGCGAGACGTCGTGATAACGGTGTTATCAGAGATACGAATACTGGAAGAGAACGCCGGAGGCGTATGCAGGATAAAACCACGATCCTCTGCGAGTGGCCCGCCCAGCATCACCGGTTTATCAAGACGGATTTCCGGTAAACGCTCTTCAGCTTCGATTTTCAGCTTTTCCAGAATCCCTTCAACCTGCAGGTTTTCCAGAGGCTTGTTGATGATAATACCCATCGCGCCGTCTTCATTGTATTCACAGATATAAACTACGGAGCGACGGAAAATGGGATCCTGGAGAGCAGGCATGGCAATAAGAAAGTGATGCTGTAAATTCATTGTCAGAGGTTCTGTTTCCTGGTTTAAAAAGCGACAGCGTCCAGTATGCGTAGAAACGATAACGCTGTCACTCATTGGGAAGTTAATTCTGTAAACGTTTTTCGATGGCGTCCATCAGCATTCCGGTGATCGAGACCGGGAACTCCGCTTCGATTTCACGAATACAGGTTGGACTGGTGACGTTCACTTCAGTCAGACGATCGCCGATGATATCCAGGCCGACAAAGATCAAGCCTTTGGCTTTCAGGGTAGGGCCCACGCGGCGGGCAATTTCCCAGTCGCTTTCGGTTAATGGACGCGGTTCGCCACGGCCACCGGCCGCCAGGTTACCACGGGTTTCGCCACCCTGAGGGATACGCGCCAGACAATAAGGTACCGGCTCGCCATCCACGACCAGAACGCGTTTGTCACCGTCTTTAATGGCTGGCAGATAGTTTTGTGCCATGCAATAACGTGTACCCAGCCCGGTCAGCGTTTCGGCAATCACCCCGATGTTCGGATCGCTCTCTTTCACGCGGAAAATCGACGCGCCGCCCATACCGTCCAGCGGTTTCATAATGATATCGCCGTGCTTCTGCCAGAATGCTTTCAGCTGTGCCTTGTTGCGAGTCACCAGCGTTTCAGGCGTCAGGTCAGAGAACCATGCGGTGTAGAGCTTCTCGTTACAGTCGCGCAGGCTTTGCGGTTTGTTAACGATCAACGTTCCTTTCTCTTCTGCACGTTCAAGGATATAGGTGCAGTAGATGTATTCGGTGTCGAACGGCGGATCTTTACGCATCAGGACAACATTGAGGTCGGCAAGCGCGATATCCTGCTCGGTACCAAATTCATACCATTTGTCGTAGTTCTGCTCGACGTTAACGATGCGAGTGCGTGCGCGGGCTTCACCGTTGATCAGGTAGAGATCGTTCATCTCCATATAGTGAAGTTCATAGCCGCGACGCTGCGCTTCCAGCAGCATAGCGAAGCTGGAATCTTTCTTGATGTTAATGTTTGCGATGGGATCCATCACGATGCCGAGCTTGATCATGTTCTTCTCCGTTAATGGGTCAGGCTTTGCTTCAACCCAGATCGCCAAACCGTACCTGTAGCGCGGTAATGGCGGTGAGTGCCGTTGTCTCAGTGCGCAGAACGCGAGGTCCCAACAGAATATCAGTAAACGCATAACGTGCCGTCATGGCAATTTCGTCAGCTGACAGACCACCTTCCGGGCCAATCAGCAGGCGTACACGTTCAACGGGCAACGGTAGCGTATTGATGCTGGCACTGGCGCGCGGGTGAAGATTGAGCTTCAGCCCGGGTTCCTCTTCAGCACACCAGTCCTCCAGATCCATCGCCGGGCGGATCTCCGGAATACGGTTGCGGCCGCTCTGCTCACAGGCCGCAATGGCAATTTTCTGCCACTGCTGGATCTTTTTGTTCAGACGTTCCGCATCCAGTTTAACGCCACAACGTTCAGAAAAAAGTGGCGTAATGAGGCTTACACCCAGTTCAATGGATTTCTGAATCGTGAATTCCATCTTCTCACCGCGCGACATCACCTGGCCCAGATGAATGTGAAGGGGGGATTCACGATCATCGACTTCGCCACGCAGTATGTTCACGTGCACGCTTTTTTTATCGGCACGCGTAATTTCAGCGTCGAAAACCTGATTGGAGCCATCAAACAGCTGAATCGCCTGGCCTGCACCCATACGCAGAACGCGGCCTACATGGTTAGCGGCTTCATCAGACAGGGCGATTTCGCGGCCTGCGGTAATCAGTTCAGGGTGGTAGATGCGAGGAATGCGCATAGTCAGAAATTCCGTGTGTAATACGATGTAAGCGAATTGCCGCTAGTGTAGGTTAGCTCTTTTGCGCCTGGCAAGCCCGCTGGACATAAGGGTTATGATTCCCCTGTACTTTGGCGATGCGTTCGTCGCGTTGGCATTCCCACTCCGTCACCGGATACTGCTTGTCCCAGGCATTAAATAGCTGCGTTTGCTGGCGGGAAATAGTGAGCTCGTAACGGTCGCGCATATAGAAATAGGTGCGGGCAATGCTGCCCCGTGCGCGGGCTGGCGGTTCGGCGACTTTCTCTTTGAAATCCACCTTCATGGTACACTGACCATACTGTCCTTCGCCCCCGTTCCACTGGCTGTACATAAAATTGCCGCGATCGCCATTTACTTCGCCAACCGCCGGTTGCAGGTTGTGCATATCGCTTTCCATCTGGCGGTATACTGGATCTTTGGCACAGTTTTTACGGCCACCGTCCTGCCAGCACTGACGCTGGTGACCAAACTGCCATGCCGGAACCACGTGTTCCCATTCGATTCGGCTGGCGCGGTTCTCATTTTTGCGAACTTTATAACCGCAGGACTCGAGATCAACGACCCCTTTTTTGCCCTGCCAGTTAATTTTACAGCCGCAGTAGAAATCGCCCGGCACGTCAGCGTTAACCTTAACGCCTGCGGTTTTGGCCTGAGAGAAACTGTTGATACCGTCGGCCAGAGCATGGCCGGAGAATGCCGTCGTCAGAAAGGCGACCGCGAAAGAGAAATTACGGGACATCTTACACTCCGTGTCAAAACGAGCCCGCAACGTAACGAATGTTGTTCCCGTATGCAATCAGTCTGGTCAGGAAAGTTCTTGATAGTTCAGTTGATTATTCCGCAACCAGCGGTTCTCCGCATTTAACACAGCGGTAGGTCGCCTCGCCGCGCACCACCCGGTTATGACGGCGAACGGTCAGCTGATGTTGCTGGCACTGGCAGCGGTAGGGGAAGGTATTGCGGCGCACCGATTCCAGCTCGAACTGATGGGTTCTGCTCGCCGGAACGCCGAGCACCGCCTCCATCATCCACTTCCACTCTTTACCGTGCGGTGCCACGCGGCCAAAGTGTTTCCATACCAACAGATGTGCCAGTTCGTGTGGAACAACCTCGTCGATAAACGCCTGTTGGTTTTCCAGCATCAATACCGGGTTCAGGCGGATTTCATAGGATTCCAGCCAGGCCGTACCGGCAGCTGTGCCGCGCTGCTGATAGACCAGTTTAGGTTCTGGATAAGTTCGGCCAAGCTTCAGGTTTGCCTGGGCGAGTTTTTCCCGCAGGCTGCGCATAACGGCTTGTTGAATGGCGATAGGGAGACGGGGAGCTTTCATAAGGGCAGAGCATAAAACGCGAAGCGGGGAGGTGCAAGGGGCACCTCCCGTCAGAGGATTAGTCGTGCGCGCCAATCTCGCGCAGCGGACGACCTTTCATCAGGTTACGTTCAATGTGTTCCAGCGACACGTGTTTGGTTTCTGGAACCAGCCAGACGGTCAGAATAATAAAGAACAGGTTCAGACCGGAGTAAACCCAGAAGGTGTTGGCATTACCCAGGCTGTTGAGCATGGTCAGGAATGTTGCGCCGACAATCATGTTGGCAATCCAGTTGGTTGCGGTAGAGCAGGTGATACCGAAATCACGCCCTTTCAGCGGCTGGATCTCAGAGCACAACACCCAAATCAGTGGGCCGGCGCTCATCGCAAAACCAACGATAAAGATCAGCAGCATGGCCACGGCAAAGTACTGTGCGCCTGGTGAGTGAATGCCTACATGCATCATGGTGCCGAGTACGCCCATACCAACGGCCATGACCAGGAAGCCCAGCGTGAGTGTCGGTTTACGGCCCCAACGGTCTACCAGCCCGATGGCGATAAAGGTCGCCAGTACGTTGGTCAGTCCCACAATGACGGTGCCCCACATCTGCTCTGTGGTGTTGGTGTAACCGGCCAGTTCAAAGATTTTTGGTGCGTAGTACATGATGACGTTCATCCCGGTGAACTGCTGCATCACCTGCAGCAACACGCCCAGGAACACCGCACGGCGGAAGTTGCTGTTCTCTTTGAACAGTGCCCAGCCAGACTGTTTGACCTTCAGGCTTTCGCGGATCTCTTCCAGCTCGTTTTTTGCTTCTGCACGGGTATCACGCAGGCGCAGCAGCACGCGTTCGGCATCCACGAAGCGACGCTTCGCGGCAAACCAGCGCGGACTGTCTGGCAGGAAGAACACGCCAATCAACAGCAGAATGGCAGGGATGATGATGACGCCGAGCATCCAGCGCCATGCGCCGCTGTAGCTGAAAGCGGTATCGGAAAGATAAGCCCCCAGGATCCCGATGGTGATCATCAGTTGATACATCGAAATCATACTGCCGCGGATTTTCTCCGGCGCGATTTCGGAGAGGTAAAGCGGAGCGGTATAAGACGCAACACCGACGGCCAGACCGAGTAATACGCGAGACACCAGCAGTACTTCAACGTTGGGTGCCGCAGCAGAGAACAGTGAACCGGCAACGAACAGAATGGCACCAATCATCAGGCTCTTTTTGCGGCCCAGTTTGAAGGAGAGCCAGCCACTGCCGATAGCACCGACCGCCGCACCGAACATCATGGAGCTCACCACCCATTCCTGAGTGTGTGCGCTTATCTGAAACTCATCGGCGATGAAAGGTAATGCACCGGCAATCACGCCGATATCCAGACCAAAGAGTAATCCAGCCAGGGCGGCGAGGAAGCAGACGAAGAATGTCATCGCCTTGTTGGACGTACGCCCCTGTTTTTTATTGTCAGGCATTATGCCCTCCAGTTGGGTTATCAGTTTTATCAATGCAAAGGGTAGGTGAGTGAACCGTAAAAATATGAGATGCAAATCACATTAGTGTAATCGGTTACATTGATGTGTTGATGTAAATGAAATTAACATATTGAAAATATAGAGATAAAAAAGCTTACACGCATCCCTCTTGAGCTTATTTCAGACTTAACTCAAATTAAATGTAACGATGGGTGAGGTGGCGTTGCTGAAAGGGGAGAGGATGAAGTAGATGCTTATTTATTATGGTGTAATCGGTTTCAGTTGAGGTCATGCATTTTGCCGGGTGGCGGCTACACCTGACCAGGTCTACAAAACGGCAGAACCCGCAGGTTTTGCGCAAGCGAAGCAGCACTGGGCAACGTTGCGTGCAAAAATGCAAAAGGCCAGCGCTAAGGCTGGCCTTTTCAAATGCAGATGGCAGTCGGTTATTTCAGACCGGCAGCTTCACGCAACTGAGCGGCTTTGTCGGTTTTTTCCCACGGGAAATGTTCACGACCAAAGTGACCGTATGCAGCGGTTTCTTTGTAGATTGGGTGCAGCAGATCCAGCATCTGAATCAGGCCATATGGGCGCAGGTCGAAGAACTCACGTACCAGCAGAGTCAGCTGCTCGGAAGGCACTTTTTCAGTACCGAAAGTTTCAACCATGATGGAAGTCGGTTCAGCCACGCCGATGGCGTAAGAAACCTGGATCTCACAACGGTCAGCCAGACCCGCAGCAACGATGTTTTTCGCAACATAGCGTGCAGCATACGCAGCAGAACGGTCAACTTTAGACGGATCTTTACCGGAGAATGCACCACCACCGTGACGTGCCATGCCGCCGTAGGTATCAACGATGATTTTACGACCGGTCAGACCGCAGTCACCCATTGGCCCGCCGATAACAAAGCGTCCGGTTGGGTTGATGAAGTATTTGGTGGACGCACTCAGCCACTCTGCTGGCAGAACCGGTTTGATGATCTCTTCCATCACGGCTTCCTGCAGGGATTTCTGATCAATCTCTTCAGAATGCTGAGTGGACAGAACCACGGCATCAATGCCGGCGATTTTGCCTTCGTCGTACTGGAAGGTCACCTGGCTTTTGGCATCCGGACGCAGCCACGGCAGGGTGCCATTTTTACGTACTTCGGCCTGACGCTGCATCAGACGGTGCGCGTAGGTGACAGGTGCTGGCATCAGCACGTCGGTTTCGTTGGTTGCATAGCCGAACATCAGGCCCTGGTCGCCCGCACCCTGTTCCAGTGGATCGGCACGGTCAACGCCCTGGTTGATGTCCGGAGACTGTTTGCCAATTGCGCTCAGTACGGCGCAAGAGTTGGCATCAAAGCCCATATCAGAATGTACATAACCGATCTCACGAACCGTGTTACGGGTGATCTCTTCGATATCAACCCATGCGCTGGTGGTGATTTCACCGCCAACCAGAACCATGCCGGTTTTGACATAGGTTTCACACGCTACGCGCGCTTTTGGATCCTGGGTCAGGATCGCATCCAGCACCGCATCGGAGATTTGGTCAGCAATTTTATCAGGATGTCCTTCTGATACGGACTCGGACGTAAACAGGTGTTTTGCCATGTTTTATTTCACCTAAGGAGAATTTGGTTAGCTCGAACTGCTGTGTGGAATAGCCAAAGGAGAGTATTCTACCAAGGCCGGTTGCTTTTTGACACTGGCAGTCTGAGTGTTAATCGGTATGGATGGATTAACATCTGGATGGCTATTTTAGGTCACTTCTTCGCCCTATTTCCAGTTTTTTTTGACTAACCTCTCACTGCGTTGAATTCTCTGGTGGAAATTTTTCCTGACGGCGCTGGCAACGCGCGCATTTATCTTTTGCATTTTGGCTACCTTCTCGGTATAAAACGCGGCGCGCGGCTCATATAAAAAAGCGCTCGATGAACTCATCGTGTCGCCACTTCCAGCCGGGTTAAGCAGTGAACTATTAGCTTTGGCTTGTGGTCCGTTTCAGCAGGAGCGGCCGTGGAGGTGATACGAGATAATGAACCATCGTTTTCCGCTAATTCAGCGCAGCCGTTCTGGCGCGTATTTGATTCCCGCAACCCGCAAATCTAGTCTGCAAACCTGCCGATGTTATACCCATCTCGGCGCTTCTCAGGATCCCAGGGCTGGTCACGCCTTGTGAAAACTGAACAAGGGCGCTCTTGTTAATACAAGAGTTTTCTCGTGGTTTCGCCGAACCTTGTCATACAGAGTTCGGATACGTGTTTTACAATGATATGAATAAGAAACCGGTCGCACGGTCTGAATTTCAGCATACTCTGCTGGGAGACAGGGCCGTTTATGGGTTGTTATCGCCGTGTAACGCTGCGATAGTAGTCAACTGTTTTACACTTAATACAAAGAGTTGAGGTTCGCTATGTCTGACGACATGTCTTCGGTTTCGCCTTCGTCAGCAGGCGAACAGGGTGTACTACGTTCTATGCAGGAGGTTGCGATGAACTCCCAGGAAGCCAGCAAGATGCTGCGCACTTACAATATTGCCTGGTGGGGCAATAACTACTACGACGTCAACGAACTGGGCCACATCAGTGTTTGCCCGGATCCAGACGTTCCTGAAGCGCGCGTGGATCTCGCCAGACTGGTGAAAGCACGCGAAGCGCAGGGCCAGCGTTTACCTGCACTGTTCTGCTTCCCGCAGATCCTGCAACACCGCCTGCGTTCGATTAACGCCGCGTTCAAACGCGCACGTGAATCTTACGGTTATAAAGGCGACTATTTCCTGGTTTACCCCATCAAGGTGAACCAGCATCGCCGCGTGATTGAATCCCTGATCCACTCCGGCGAACCGCTGGGCCTGGAAGCAGGTTCGAAAGCGGAACTGATGGCCGTTCTGGCGCACGCGGGCATGACCCGGTCAGTGATCGTCTGTAACGGTTATAAAGACCGTGAATACATTCGTCTGGCGCTGATTGGCGAGAAGATGGGACACAAGGTCTATCTGGTTATCGAGAAGATGACCGAGATTGCTATCGTGCTGGAAGAGGCCGAGCGTCTGAACGTGGTACCGCGCCTCGGTGTGCGTGCGCGTCTGGCGTCGCAGGGTTCCGGTAAATGGCAGTCCTCCGGTGGCGAAAAATCTAAATTCGGCCTCGCGGCAAACCAGGTGCTGCAACTGGTAGAAATTCTGCGTGAGCGTGGTCGTCTGGACAGCATTCAGTTGCTGCACTTCCACCTCGGTTCACAGATGGCCAATATTCGCGATATCGCTACTGGCGTGCGTGAGTCGGCCCGTTTCTACGTTGAGCTGCACAAGCTGGGTGTCAACATTCAGTGCTTCGACGTGGGCGGTGGCCTGGGCGTGGACTATGAAGGCACGCGCTCGCAGTCTGACTGCTCCGTCAACTACGGCCTGAACGAGTATGCCAATAACATCATCTGGGCGATTGGTGATGCCTGTGAAGAAAACGGCCTGCCGCACCCAACGGTGATCACTGAATCCGGTCGCGCGGTGACCGCGCACCATACAGTGCTGGTTTCTAACATCATCGGCGTTGAGCGTAGCGAAAATACCGCAGCCACACCTCCGGCAGACGATGCCCCGCGCGCGCTGCAAAGCATGTGGGAAACCTGGCAGGAGATGCACGAGCCGGGTACGCGTCGTTCTCTGCGCGAATGGCTGCATGACAGCCAGATGGATCTGCATGACATTCACGTCGGTTATTCCTCAGGCACCTTCAGCCTGCAGGAGCGCGCGTGGGCAGAGCAGCTTTATCTGAACATGTGCCATGAAGTGCAGAAGCAGCTCGACCCGAGCAACCGGGCACACCGTCCGATTATCGACGAGCTGCAGGAACGTATGGCGGATAAGATTTACGTCAACTTCTCGCTGTTCCAGTCGATGCCGGATGCCTGGGGTATCGACCAGCTGTTCCCGGTACTGCCGCTGGAAGGGTTGAACCATGCTCCGGAACGTCGTGCGGTGTTGCTGGACATCACCTGTGACTCCGACGGTGCTATCGACCACTACGTTGATGGTGACGGCATCGCAACGACCATGCCAATGCCGGAATATGACCCGGAGAACCCGCCAATGTTGGGCTTCTTTATGGTCGGCGCGTACCAGGAGATCCTCGGTAACATGCACAACCTGTTCGGGGATACCGAAGCGGTTGATGTGTTTGTCTTCCCTGACGGCAGCGTGGAAGTGGAGTTGTCCGACGAAGGGGACACCGTGGCAGACATGCTGGAATACGTGCAGCTGGATCCGAAAACTCTTCTGACCCAGTTCCGCGACCAGGTGAAAAACACCGGTCTGGACGATGCCCTGCAGCAGCAGTTCCTGGAAGAGTTTGAAGCGGGTCTGTACGGTTACACCTACCTGGAAGATGAGTAATTCCTTTTCCCTCTCCCCTCTGGGGAGAGGGTTAGGGTGAGGGGCAAAGACCGCACAATCCCCTATACTCACTTGAACCCGTATGAATTAACGGCGATAATTCGTCCCAATTAGCGATTTACGAATCAATCCCTTCCTCGTCGGGTTTAACGACGCGGAGGGGATTTTTTTTCATCTGTTTTTAATGTATCGACTTTAAAAGAGGTCAGGACATGAGCACTTTAGGTCATCAGTACGATAACTCTCTGGTATCTAACGCGTTTGGTTTTTTACGTCTCCCGATGAACTTCCAGCCATACGACAGCAATGCTGACTGGGTGATCACTGGTGTTCCGTTTGACATGGCAACCTCCGGCCGTGCCGGTGGCCGTCATGGCCCGGCAGCGATCCGCCAGGTGTCGACTAACCTGGCCTGGGAGCATAACCGCTTCCCGTGGAACTTCGACATGCGTGAACGTCTGAACGTAGTGGACTGTGGTGACCTGGTTTACGCGTTTGGTGATGCGCGTGACATGAGCGAAAAACTGCAGGCCCATGCCGAGAAACTGCTGGCAGCAGGTAAGCGTATGCTCTCTTTCGGTGGTGACCACTTTGTCACTCTGCCGCTGTTGCGCGCCCACGCCAAACACTTCGGTAAAATGGCGTTGGTACACTTTGATGCGCATACCGACACTTACGCGAACGGCTGTGAATTTGACCACGGTACGATGTTCTTTACCGCACCGAACGAAGGCCTGATCGATCCAAACCATTCAGTACAGATTGGTATCCGTACAGAATTCGACAAAGACAACGGTTTTACCGTACTGGATGCAGGCCAGGTGAACGATCGCGGCGTGGACGATATTCTGGCTCAGGTTAAGCAGATCGTCGGTGATATGCCTGTGTACCTGACCTTCGACATTGACTGCCTGGATCCGGCGTTTGCACCGGGTACCGGAACTCCTGTGATCGGCGGCCTGACGTCCGATCGCGCCATCAAACTGGTTCGTGGTCTGAAAGATCTGAACATCGTTGGTATGGATGTGGTGGAAGTGGCTCCGGCTTATGATCAGTCAGAGATCACGGCGCTGGCAGCGGCTACTCTGGGGCTGGAAATGCTTTACCTCCAGGCCGCGAAAAAAGGCGAGTAAGTTGTCAGCCGGGTAGGGCGAAGCCGCCACCCGACTTTCGTCTATAAAAAAGGAGGCAAATATGCCTCCTTTTACATTATTTGATTCCGTCAGCGGCCATGCGATCGCGAATATGTTGCGCACGCTCTTCTGAGGCTGGGTGGTCGTCAAACATGGAGCTTTGGCGTCCTGCTTCCTGCTTTGCCAGTTTCTCGAAGCTGGTGGCTAAACCTGATGGGTTAATCCCGCGTTTGCGCAACAAATCGTAAGAGTAGTCATCCGCTTCAGATTCCTGGCGTTGGGAGAACTGGGAGTTGACCAGTTTTTCACCGACGTCGCCAAGCTGAGACTGGGAAAGGCTGCCTACGATCCCACCAGCAGAGGCTGCCGCCGCGCGGATCGCGTTAGTGCCCAGCGCAACCTGCATTCCTTTCTTCACGTGGCCCAGTGCAACGTGGCCCATTTCATGGCCGATCACCGCTTCGACTTCGTTGTCGTTCATCATGTCCATCAGCCCGCTATACACACGGATGCAGCCGTTTGCCATCGCGAAGGCGTTCACATCCTTCGCCATGTAGACCTTATAGTTTACCGGCTGTCCGTTGATGTTATCGCCCAGAGCGGACGCAATCTTATTCAGACGCTGCGTGTAGGTACTATTGTCCGGGGCAATGGTGGCTTTTCCATCCATATCTTTACAGGACTGGTCGCTCAGCGCTTTAACCTGTGCGTCGCTCAGGGAATACGCCTGAAAAGCTTCTGCGCCTGAGGTCATCAGACCGTTAGAGTCCATATTCTGACAGCCGCTCTGCAGGAGCGTTGTACCCAGGGCCAGCACTATTGCACGCATTTTCATGATGTTGCTTCCGTACTCGTTAATCTGAATAAAATCTTAAAAGTATACCGCCAGCGAAGCCGGGGGCTGGCTAAGTATAAGGAATATCAACAGGGCCGGGCGAGCAGATTGCGCAACATGCGAGCATGATCCAGAGATTTCTTAAGCTGCAAAAGAATGCTCCATGTACATGCCTTGCTGCTTGGGTTACATTGTTGGCACTTTTTTCCGGCGTAGCCCAAAACGCGCTGTCGTCAAGGGCATGGCCTTTAACAGTCCGATCTGGAGTTAAAATGTCCTCACGTAAAGAGCTTGCTAATGCTATTCGTGCGCTGAGCATGGACGCAGTACAGAAAGCCAAATCCGGCCACCCGGGAGCCCCTATGGGTATGGCTGATATTGCCGAAGTCTTGTGGCGTGATTTCCTGAACCACAACCCGCAGAACCCGGCATGGGCTGACCGCGACCGTTTCGTCCTGTCTAACGGCCACGGCTCTATGCTGATCTACAGCCTGTTGCACCTCACTGGCTATGATCTGCCAATTGAAGAGCTGAAAAACTTCCGTCAGCTGCACTCCAAAACTCCAGGTCACCCGGAAGTGGGTTACACCGCTGGCGTAGAAACGACCACCGGCCCACTGGGTCAGGGTATTGCTAACGCAGTGGGTATGGCGATTGCCGAGAAGACCATGGCGGCGCAGTTCAACCGTCCTGGCCACGATATTGTTGACCACTTCACTTACGCGTTCATGGGCGACGGCTGCATGATGGAAGGCATTTCTCACGAAGTGTGCTCCCTGGCAGGTACCCTGAAGCTGGGTAAACTGGTTGCGTTCTATGACGATAACGGTATCTCCATCGACGGTCATGTTGAAGGCTGGTTCACTGATGACACCGCTAAACGTTTTGAAGCCTACGGCTGGCACGTTGTGCGTGGTGTTGATGGCCACGATGCTGACTCGATTAAACGCGCAGTAGAAGAAGCACGCGCCGTGACGGACAAACCGTCCCTGCTGATGTGCAAAACCATCATCGGCTTCGGTTCTCCGAACAAAGCGGGTACGCACGATTCCCACGGTGCACCACTGGGTGACGCGGAAATTGCACTGACTCGTGAAGCTCTGGGCTGGAAACACCCTGCGTTCGAAATCCCATCTGACATCTACGCGCAGTGGGATGCAAAAGAAGCAGGTCAGGTTAAAGAAGCGGCCTGGAACGAGAAGTTCGCTGCCTATGCGAAAGCCTTCCCACAGGAAGCAGCTGAATTCACCCGTCGTATGAAAGGTGATATGCCATCTGATTTCGACGCGAAAGCGAATGAATTCATCGCTAAACTGCAGGCGAATCCATCTAAAATTGCCAGCCGTAAAGCATCTCAGAACGCTATCGAAGCGTTCGGTCCACTGCTTCCAGAATTCCTGGGTGGCTCTGCGGACCTCGCACCATCCAACCTGACCCTGTGGTCTGGTTCTAAAGCGATCAACGAAGATACCGCCGGTAACTACATCCATTACGGTGTACGTGAATTCGGTATGACTGCTATCGCGAACGGTATCTCCCTGCACGGTGGTTTCCTGCCGTACACCTCTACCTTCCTGATGTTCGTCGAGTATGCACGTAACGCCGTGCGTATGGCTGCGCTGATGAAACAGCGTCAGGTGATGGTCTACACCCACGACTCTATCGGTCTGGGTGAAGATGGCCCAACTCACCAGCCGGTAGAGCAGGTCGCATCTCTGCGCGTGACCCCGAACATGAGCACATGGCGTCCATGTGACCAGGTTGAATCCGCGGTAGCGTGGAAATACGGTGTTGAGCGTCAGGACGGCCCGACCGCGCTGATCCTCTCCCGTCAGAACCTGGCACAGCAGGAGCGTACTGCAGAGCAGCTGGCGAACATCGCTCGCGGTGGTTACGTACTGAAAGATTGCGCGGGTCAGCCTGAGCTTATCTTCATTGCAACCGGTTCTGAGGTTGAGCTGGCTGTTGCGGCATGGGACAAACTGTCTGCCGAAGGCGTTAAAGCGCGCGTGGTTTCCATGCCGTCTACCGATGCATTCGACAAGCAGGATGCAGCATACCGTGAATCCGTACTGCCGAAAGCTGTCTCTGCACGCGTTGCAGTGGAAGCAGGTATTGCAGACTACTGGTTCAAATACGTAGGTCTGAACGGCGCTATCGTCGGTATGACCACCTTCGGTGAATCTGCTCCGGCAGAACTGCTGTTCGAAGAGTTCGGCTTCACCGTTGAGAACGTTGTCGCGAAAGCGAAAGAACTGCTGTAATTGCTAGTTGGGTGCGGGCTGGTGCCCTCACCCCGGCCCTCTCCCACGGGAGAGGGTTCCAACACTAAAAACGGTAACCCTGGGGTTACCGTTTTGCTTTCACCACGCCACCCGGTTTTTTTGTATCTGCTATTCCTGATCCTTGTAACACCGCTGTAAATTATTCCATTGAAAATGTGACGCAAGTCATATAGCTGTCTTATTGCTCTGGACAGACATTCCTTTTATTCCCTGATTCGCTTATTCTAGCTGAAGCGTTTCAGTCGATTAAATGTTCGACAATTGACCAATCAGTCGCAGTTTGTGACAGGCAAGGATTCCCCTTCGGGCGTAGCTGGATTACTCTTTCAGCCACCTCAAATTCAGGGATAGCTTTGCAGGAGATCTATGACCGTACGCGTAGCGATTAATGGCTTCGGTCGCATCGGGCGTAACGTGGTTCGTGCTTTATATGAATCCGGGCGTCGTGCGGAAATGACCGTGGTGGCAATCAATGAACTGGCTGATGCTGAGGGCATGGCACATTTGTTGAAATATGACACCAGTCACGGGCGCTTTGCCTGGGATGTTCGCCAGGAAGGGGATCAGCTGTTTGTCGGTGATGATGCCATTCGCGTGCTGCACGAGAGAAGCATTGCCGGGTTGCCGTGGCGTGAACTGAGGGTGGATGTGGTGCTTGACTGTACCGGTGTGTACGGCAGCCGCGAACACGGTGAAGCGCATCTGGCGGCAGGTGCGAAAAAAGTCCTGTTCTCCCATCCCGGCAGTAACGACCTCGACGCCACCGTCGTCTTTGGCGTGAACCAGCATGAGCTGAAAGCCGAACATCGCATTGTTTCCAATGCTTCCTGCACCACCAACTGCATTATTCCGGTCATTAAACTGTTAGACGATGCATATGGCATTGAATCCGGCACCGTGACCACGATCCACTCAGCCATGCACGATCAGCAGGTGATCGATGCCTATCATCCGGATCTACGCCGCACGCGTGCGGCGAGTCAGTCAATCATTCCGGTTGATACAAAGCTTGCTGCAGGGATCACCCGTATTTTCCCGCAGTTTAACGACCGTTTTGAAGCGATTGCTGTACGTGTACCGACTATCAACGTTACGGCAATTGACCTCAGCGTCACGGTGAAAAAACCGGTAAAAGCCTGTGAAGTCAACCTGTTGCTGCAAAAAGCGGCACAGGGTACATTTCATGGTATAGTTGACTATACGGAATTACCGTTGGTCTCAGTAGATTTTAACCACGACCCGCACAGTGCCATCGTTGATGGTACACAAACGCGCGTCAGTGGTTCACACCTTATCAAGACGCTGGTCTGGTGCGATAACGAATGGGGCTTTGCTAACCGAATGCTCGACACCACGTTAGCAATGGCCGCTCAAGGTTTCAGGTAAGACGCATCGTGCGTCTGCAAAACTTTAAGAATCAACGAGAGGATTCACCATGTCTGTAATTAAGATGACCGATCTGGATCTGGCAGGTAAACGCGTTTTCATCCGTGCCGACCTGAACGTACCGGTTAAAGATGGCAAAGTGACCAGCGACGCGCGTATTCGTGCATCTCTGCCAACCATCGAGCTGGCCCTGAAGCAGGGTGCAAAAGTGATGGTAACCTCCCACCTGGGTCGTCCAACTGAAGGCGAGTACAACGAAGAGTTCTCTCTGCTGCCAGTTGTTAATTACCTGAAAGACAAACTGTCCAACCCGGTTCGTCTGGTTAAAGATTACCTGGACGGCGTTGAAGTTGCTGCCGGTGAACTGGTTGTTCTGGAAAACGTTCGCTTTAACAAAGGCGAAAAGAAAGACGACGAAGCGCTGTCCAAAAAATATGCTGCACTGTGCGACGTATTCGTAATGGATGCATTCGGTACTGCTCACCGTGCGCAGGCATCTACCCACGGTATCGGTAAATTCGCAGACGTAGCGTGTGCTGGTCCTCTGCTGGCTGACGAACTGGAAGCGCTGGGTAAAGCACTGAAAGAACCTGCTCGTCCAATGGTTGCTATCGTTGGCGGTTCTAAAGTGTCTACCAAACTGACTGTTCTGGATTCCCTGTCCAAAATCGCTGACCAGCTGATCGTTGGCGGTGGTATTGCGAACACCTTCGTTGCTGCTCAAGGCCACAACGTGGGTAAATCTCTGTACGAAGCAGACCTGGTTGACGAAGCTAAACGCCTGCTGACGACCTGCGATATCCCGGTTCCAACTGACGTTCGCGTAGCAACTGAGTTCTCCGAAACGGCGACCGCGACCCTGAAATCTGTAAACGACATCAAAGATGAAGAGCAGATCCTGGACCTGGGCGACGTTTCTGCACAGAAACTGGCTGAAATCCTGAAAAACGCAAAAACTATCCTGTGGAACGGCCCTGTTGGCGTGTTCGAATTCCCGAACTTCCGCAAAGGTACTGAAATCGTTGCTAACGCTATCGCAGACAGCGAAGCGTTCTCTATCGCAGGTGGCGGCGACACTCTGGCAGCTATCGACCTGTTCGGTATCGCTGACAAGATTTCCTACATCTCCACTGGTGGTGGCGCATTCCTCGAATTCGTGGAAGGCAAAGTGCTGCCAGCAGTAGCAATGCTCGAAGAGCGCGCTAAGAAGTAAGCCATTCAAGGGCAGGGAAACCTGCCCAATTTTCAGCGCGCTTTTAAGAGCTCGCACCTTTTCTAACGGCCGAAGATACAGGACTAAGCAACATGTCTAAAATTTTTGATTTCGTAAAACCTGGCGTGATCACTGGTGATGACGTACAGAAAGTGTTCCAGGTAGCTAAAGAAAACAACTTTGCTCTGCCAGCAGTTAACTGCGTGGGTACTGACTCCATTAACGCCGTACTGGAAACCGCTGCAAAAGTTAAAGCGCCGGTTATCGTACAGTTCTCTAACGGCGGCGCTGCGTTCATCGCAGGTAAAGGCGTGAAAACTGACGTTCCTCAGGGTGCTGCAATCCTGGGTGCTATCTCTGGTGCGCACCATGTACACCAGATGGCTGAACACTACGGTGTTCCTGTCATTCTGCACACTGACCACTGCGCGAAGAAACTGCTGCCGTGGATCGACGGTCTGCTGGACGCAGGTGAAAAACACTTCGCGGCTACCGGTAAACCACTGTTCTCTTCTCACATGATCGACCTGTCTGAAGAGTCTCTGCACGAAAACATCGAAATCTGCTCCAAATACCTGGCGCGTATGTCCAAAATGGACATGACCCTGGAAATCGAACTGGGTTGCACCGGTGGTGAAGAAGACGGCGTGGACAACAGCCACATGGACGCTTCTGCACTGTACACCCAGCCAGAAGACGTTGATTACGCGTTCACCGAGCTGAGCAAAATCAGCCCACGCTTCACCATTGCAGCGTCCTTCGGTAACGTACACGGCGTTTACAAACCAGGTAACGTTGTTCTGACCCCAACCATCCTGCGTGATTCTCAGGAATATGTTTCTAAGAAACACAACCTGCCGCACAACAGCCTGAACTTCGTCTTCCACGGCGGTTCCGGTTCTTCTGCTCAGGAAATCAAAGACTCCGTGAGCTACGGCGTAGTGAAAATGAACATCGATACCGACACCCAATGGGCAACCTGGGACGGTATCCTGCAATACTACAAAACCAACGAAGCTTACCTGCAGGGTCAGCTGGGCAACCCGAAAGGCGAAGACCAGCCGAACAAGAAATACTACGATCCACGCGTATGGCTGCGTGCAGCACAGACCTCTATGGTGACGCGTCTGGAGCAGGCATTCAAAGAACTGAACGCGATCGACGTTCTGTAATTTGAGCTGCTAACAGCATCGGAGGCCCGCAAATGCGGGCCTTTTTTTTGGGCTTTTCAACAGCCTGCCCATCACCGTTTTGTGATCTGTTTGGCAATATCTGCGCTTTTTGTTTACCCTTTACGGATCTGCCTGTTTCCACGGGGGATGGATTTTTGTGTTTGGGTTTATCAAAAGGAAGAGTAAATGGAACAGTTTGATGTCGTTGACAGCATCAATAACGCCGGTACCTGGCTTGAGCGCAACCAGGAATTATTGCTGAGTTATGCCGTAAACATCGTTGCGGCTATTGCCATCATCATTATCGGGATGATCGCGGCGCGAATCATATCGAATACCGTTAACCGGGTGATGCTGGCACGTCATATCGATGCCACGGTTGCGGACTTCCTTTCTGCGCTGGTGCGCTATGGCATCGTCGCCTTTACCTTGATTGCCGCACTGGGACGTGTAGGTGTACAGACCGCATCGGTGATCGCGGTGCTCGGTGCAGCCTGTCTGGCTATTGGTCTGGCGCTGCAGGGTTCGCTCTCGAACCTGGCGGCAGGTGTGCTGCTGGTCACCTTCCGTCCGTTCCGCTCAGGTGAGTATGTTGATCTGGGGGGCATTGCCGGAACTGTACTGCAGGTGCAGATTTTCTCAACGACCTTGCGTACCGTCGATGGCCGTATTGTGGTAGTGCCGAACGGGAAAATTATCGCGGGTAACATTATCAATTTTTCCCGCGAGCCAGCGCGCCGTAATGAGCTGATTATCAGCGTGGCATACGACTCCGACATCGATCAGGTAAAATCGCTTATCGCGGGTATCATCGCTTCTGACGATCGCATTCTGAAAGATAAAGAGCAGATCGTCCGTCTGAACGAACTGGGCGCGTCATCCATTAACTTTGTGGTGCGTATCTGGAGCAAAAGCAGCGATCTGCAAAACGTTTACTGGGACGTGCTGGAACGCATCAAACGTGAGTTCGATGCTAACGGCATCAGCTTCCCGTATCCACAGATGGATGTGAACGTCAAAAAGGTGAAAGAGACCGAGTAATCCTCTTTCGCCGTAGGCCCGGTAAGCGTTAACGCCACCGGGCTTTTTTATTAGCGTGACTAATCCCCGATTAATATTATCAATTTCCTCTAATGTCACTCTCGCAGTATAGTCAGCTCCCAGGACAACTCCGTGAGAATTTCGTCATGTTATCTTATTATTTTCAAGGTCTTGCGTTAGGCGCGGCCATGATCCTGCCCCTCGGCCCGCAGAATGCGTTTGTGATGAACCAGGGTATTCGCCGCCAGTATCACCTGATGATTGCGCTACTGTGCGCGGTCAGTGATTTGCTTCTGATTTGCGCCGGGATATTTGGCGGCAGTGCTTTACTGATGCAGTCTCCGTGGCTACTGATGCTGGTCACCTGGGGTGGGGTGGCATTCCTGTTGTGGTACGGCTTTGGCGCATTGAAAACGGCACTGAGCAGCAATCTTGAACTGGCGAGTGCGGAAGTGATGAAGCAGGGGCGCTGGAAGATTATCGTCACCATGCTGGCGGTTACCTGGCTTAATCCGCATGTCTATCTTGATACCTTTGTGGTGTTGGGTAGCCTGGGTGGACAACTGGATGTTGAACCGAAGCGCTGGTTCGCGCTGGGTACGGTTAGCGCTTCATTCCTTTGGTTCTTTGGTCTTGCCATGCTGGCGGCGTGGCTGGCACCGCGTTTGCGCACCGCCAAAGCACAACGCATCATCAATACGCTGGTGGGAATAGTGATGTGGTTTATCGCTTTTCAACTGGCGAAAGAGGGCGTTCATCACGTTCAGGGATTACTCAACTAAGTGTTGTCTTATGGACAACTGAGCAAGACCCGCTAAGCTTGCTGGCATGTGCTCTGTTGATGGGGCACTCTTCGCAACATGGAGGAATGACAGTGAAGTTTAAAGTGATGGCCCTGGCGGCATTAGTGAGTTTAGGTGCGGTGTCGGTACAGGCGAATGAGTTGCCTGCCGGTCCGCACATTGTCACCTCAGGCACGGCGAGCGTGGATGCGGTACCGGATGTCGCGACCCTGGCAATTGAAGTGAATGTGTCTGCAAAAGATGCTGCTTCAGCCAAGAAGCAGGCTGACGATCGTGTTGCGCAATATCTCTCTTTCCTGGAACAGAATGGTGTCGTTAAAAAAGATATCAATTCTGCCAACCTGCGTACCCAGCCGGATTATGACTACCAGAACGGCAAAAGTATCCTGAAAGGTTACCGTGCCGTGCGTACCGTCGAAGTGACTGTGCGCCAGCTTGATAAGCTGAATTCGCTGCTGGATGGCGCGCTGAAAGCGGGACTGAACGAAATTCGTTCCGTTTCACTGGGCGTTGCGCAACCGGAGAAATACAAAGACGAAGCACGTAAAGCGGCGATTAATGATGCCGTCCATCAGGCGCAACAACTGGCTTCCGGCTTTAACAGTAAGCTTGGCCCGGTGTATAGCGTGCGCTATCACGTCTCCAATTATCAGCCAGGCCCGATGGTTCGTATGATGAAGGCCGATGCTGCGCCAGTTTCCGCTCAGGAAACCTATGAGCAGCCGACGATCCAGTTTGACGATCAGGTTGATGTCGTGTTCCAGCTGGAGCCTGCTGCAGCAGAGCAGAAACCCGCTCAGTAACCTGTAGGCCGGGTAAGGCGTTGCCTTCACCCGGCTTATTTTTTAATCCTGTCTCAACACCTTATGCCCGTAAGCCAGCAGTGCGTCGGTGACGTTGCGCATCATACGGCTTTCCGGTGCAAAACGGTGCCAGTAGAGCATCCGGCGCTGATATAATCCCGGCGTCAGGTCAATCAGCTCACCGCTTTTCAACTCTTTTTCAAGCTGCAGATGCGGGATCATGCAGCAGGTGGTTCCCTGACGGGCAAGCTGCACAAAGGCTTCGGATGAGTTCACGATATGACACGGTACGCTGCCTGGCGGCAGGTCGAAGTTTTGCTGCAGGAAAGCCTGATGCATATCATCCAGATGGTCGAATGCGACGGCTGGGGCCTTAAGCAGCGCGGCGCGGGTAACGCCATTCGGGAAATAACGCTCAGCAAAGGCTTTTGAACCGACAAACAGATAATCCAGCGCGCCCAGCTGATCCACCAGGCAACTTGGCAGTGCCTGAGGCTGGATACTCACCGCCCCGACCACTTCACCACGACGCAGGCGCTCCTGGGTACGCGTTTCATCTTCAACCTGCAGATTCAGGCGGATAGGGGAGTCGGCAAGCACCGGCGCAAGCGCGGGCAGCAGCCAGGTTGCCAGACTGTCGGCGTTCACTGCCAGCGACAGCAACAGCGGCGTGGAACCTGTCTGTTCATCACCCAGCCACTCGTCTTCCAGCAGTTCAACCTGACGCAGCAGGGCAAGCAGTTTTTGTCCTTGCTCTGTGGGACGCGGTGGCACGGTACGCACCAGCAGTGGTTGCCCGAACATGTTTTCAAGCTGCTTGATACGCTGTGACACGGCGGACTGAGTAATGCACAACTTCTGCGCTGCGCGCTCAAAACCGCGTTCACGAATAACAGCATCAAGTGCCTGTAGTGTTCTGTAGTCCGGACGTTTCATTGCTATAGCTGGCTCCTGAATTTTGCTTATTCTGCACTATGACACAATTTTCCTTTTGTGGCAGACGAATTCCACCTGACGTGTTCTATAATGCGCCCTAAGTTTTCATACCACAGGCAAACGATCATGACGCAGGATGAACTGAAAAAAGCAGTAGGATGGGCCGCTCTCCAGTACGTGCAACCCGGTACCATTGTCGGTGTTGGCACCGGATCGACGGCGGCACACTTTATCGATGCGCTGGGCACGATGAAGGGGCAAATCGAGGGCGCGGTTTCCAGCTCTGATGCGTCCACGGAAAAGCTGAAAAGCCTCGGCATTACCGTTTTCGACCTGAACGAAGTGGACCGTCTGGGGATTTACGTTGATGGTGCGGATGAAATCAACGGCCATATGCAGATGATCAAGGGCGGTGGCGCAGCGCTGACGCGTGAAAAGATCATCGCCTCCGTTGCAGACAAATTTATCTGTATTGCCGATGCGTCCAAGCAGGTGGATATTCTGGGTAACTTCCCGCTGCCGGTCGAAGTGATCCCAATGGCACGTAGTGCCGTCGCACGTGAACTGGTGAAACTGGGTGGTCGTCCGGAATACCGCCAGGGTGTTGTGACCGACAATGGTAACGTGATCCTCGACGTTCACGGTCTGGAAATTCTGGACGCTATCGCGCTGGAAAATGCCATCAACGGCATTCCGGGCGTAGTGACAGTAGGGCTATTTGCCAACCGTGGCGCGGATGTGGCGCTGATCGGCACGGCTGACGGCGTGAAAACCATCGTAAAATGATCTGACGGGGGGAGACTCCCCCCGCTAAAAAATTTTTGAAAAGCTAAATTCGGTGACTTGTGTCACGTTTTTGTGCCTCTTTTGCCGATCCTGCCGTATTCGTAAAATTCCGTAGCATTTTCCTCTGTCATTTTGCTCTGTATGACTTTTCTTCAGGGAGCCGACGCAAACGTTCATATTGCTGCAATAGTTTTTTTTGATATGTTGACTACAGCGGATTTAAATCCAGCACAACATCAGTTCAGACAAAAACAGGGTCGGGTAAATGGCAAAGGTATCACTGGAGAAAGACAAGATTAAATTCCTGCTTGTAGAAGGCGTGCATCAGAAAGCACTCGATAACCTTCGTGCGGCAGGTTACACCAACATCGAATTTCACAAAGGCGCGCTGGACACAGAAGAGCTGAAAGCGTCCATCCGTGATGCCCACTTCATTGGCCTGCGATCCCGTACTCACCTGACTGAAGATGTTATTGCTGCGGCGGAAAAGTTGGTTGCTATTGGCTGTTTCTGCATCGGCACCAACCAGGTAGACCTGAGTGCAGCGGCAAAACGCGGTATTCCTGTCTTTAACGCCCCGTTCTCCAACACCCGTTCCGTGGCGGAGTTAGTGATTGGCGAACTGCTGCTGCTGCTGCGCGGTATTCCCGAGGCGAACGCCAAAGCGCACCGCGGTGTGTGGAACAAACTGGCTTCAGGTTCCTTTGAAGCGCGTGGCAAAAAACTGGGTATCATCGGTTACGGCCACATTGGTACACAGCTGGGTATTCTGGCTGAATCGCTGGGGATGCATGTTTTCTTCTACGACATTGAAAGCAAGCTACCGCTGGGTAACGCGACTCAGGTTCAACATTTGTCCGACCTGCTGAACATGAGTGACGTTGTCAGCCTGCACGTTCCGGAAAATGCGTCCACCAAAAACATGATGGGAGCGGGAGAGCTGGCGCTGATGAAGCCGGGTTCACTGCTGATCAACGCGGCACGCGGTACGGTTGTTGACATCCCGGCGCTGTGTGATGCGCTGAAGCGTAAACATCTGGCAGGTGCGGCCATTGACGTATTCCCGACTGAGCCGGCAACCAACAGCGATCCGTTTAACTCTCCGCTGTGCGAGTTTGACAACGTGATCCTGACGCCACACATCGGTGGTTCAACGCAGGAAGCGCAGGAGAACATCGGTCTGGAAGTTGCGGGTAAACTGAGCAAATATTCCGACAACGGTTCTACGCTTTCTGCGGTGAACTTCCCGGAAGTGTCTCTGCCGTTGCACGGTGGTCGTCGTCTGTTGCATATTCACGAAAACCGCCCGGGCGTGCTGACCGCCATCAACAAAATCTTTGCTGAGCAGGGCGTGAACATTGCCGCGCAGTACCTGCAAACGAACTCTCAGATGGGTTACGTGGTTATTGATATTGAAGCGGATGACGACGTTGCCGAGAAAGCGCTGCTGAGTATGAAGGCGCTTCCGGGGACGATTCGCGCGCGTCTGCTTTATTGAGATGATTGCCGCCTGATGCCCTCTCCCCTGTCGGTGAGGGGGCAAGCACTACAAACGGTAACGGCTGTTACCGTTTTTGCTTTTATCTCCACTCCCACAGTTTCGATGGCGTCACCACCGCAGGCAGTGGAATATCCCATTTCTCCACCGGCAGCGCTTCTACGCCCTGACAGTCATGCGCGTATCCTACCGGTTGTAGCCTGTGCTGCCGCCAGTTTTGCAGCGTTCTGTCGTAAAAACCGCCCCCCATTCCTAAGCGCTGACCTTGCTGGTCAAACGCCACGAGCGGCGTGATCAACACATCCAGCGTGGCAACCGGCAGTACGTCCCGGACGTCGAGTTTGGGTTCGGTGATTTTCAGTCGATTCACCACCAGCTCGCTGTGCGGATGGTAGTGCAGAAACAACAGGTTTCCTTCGCTAAACGGATGTAACACTGGCAGGTAAACTTTCTTCCCGGCGCGCCAGAGCTGTTCGATGAGCGGCTGAGTATCCAGCTCGCCATCAAACGAGAGAAACAGGGCGACCGTGTGCGCCATCACTACAGGCGGATACGCCATCATTCGGGCGGCGGCATGCTGCGCAAAATGCACTTGCTGTTCGGGGGTTAACGCGCGACGACGTTTACGGATTAACTGACGGATGTCCTGGCGTGAGGCAGAAACTTCAGAAAGTAGAGTCATGGTAGTTGGTAGAAGAAGAAAGAGGGAATCTCCGAGATGCCGCCGCAGGCTGTAACCCTTGAACCCTTGGTTCAAGGTGAATGTGTCGTCATAGTTTTAAGGCTTCTCGGACGAACCGAGCATGCTCACCAACCACGGAGCGCCACATTCTTGTGGTATGAAATATCGGCTCAGGGGACTGGCCCGCTTGCGAACATCTCAGAGAAATTTTGTCTTCACAGTTACTCTAC
The DNA here is from genome assembly GCF_014103115.1 of Enterobacter sp. RHBSTW-00901. Taxonomy (NCBI): domain Bacteria; kingdom Pseudomonadati; phylum Pseudomonadota; class Gammaproteobacteria; order Enterobacterales; family Enterobacteriaceae; genus Enterobacter; species Enterobacter sp. RHBSTW-00901. The sequence goes on along the minus strand of NZ_JABXPB010000001.1, from coordinate 2,004,303 downwards.
CATAGTCAACTGCAAAGTGTTATTCAAACTTGGGTCCCGGTCTTTCGGGATTGCGACCTTGATCAAGCAATGCCTGTTCAATGGTCTGCTGAAGCATCTTAATGCGCTGCTCCATGCTTGCCGCGTAGTCGCGGGTTTTCGCCTTTTCCTGAGTCAGCTCATAGCTGATGTTCAACGCGGCAATAAAGACCAGCTGCTCAGTATTTGTGACTCTAGTGCGTTCTTTAAGATCTTGCAACCGCTGATTCAAATCGTCCGCAGCCTGATTCAAAGCATCCCTTTGTTCAGGTGGACAATTCACTCGCAGTGAACGGCCAAAAATCTGGAGATCGACGGGTTGTGCAGACATGCCACCTTCCTGCTGATTGACTGCGCTGCCTTCGCTTACTGCCCCGGGGGCTGCGAAGGGGCGACACTATAGCTACCCTGATGTGAAGATACAAGCCCTTTTCTGGTATCACCAGGGTCCAAAGTGGTAGCATATCATGAATATTCCTCCCTTTGATGACGAATGCGTATGTCTATACAGAACGAAATGCCTGGTTACAACGATTTAAACCAGTTACTGAACCAGCAGGGAGTGGGTTTAACCCCTGCCGAAATGCACGGTCTGATCAGTGGCATGCTGTGCGGCGGAAACAGCGACAGCTCCTGGCAGCCGCTGATCCACGACCTGACGAACGAGGGGCTGGCGTTTGGTCACGAACTGGCGGAAGCGCTGCGTAAAATGCACGCGGCAATCAGCGATTCGCTGGAAGATGATGGCTTCCTTTTTCAGCTTTATCTGCCTGAAGGGGACGACGTCAGCGTGTTCGATCGCGCCGATGCGCTCGCAGGTTGGGTAAACCACTACCTGCTGGGGCTGGGCGTGACTCAGCCTAAGCTCGATAAAGTGACCGGCGAAGCGGGTGAAGCAATCGACGATCTGCGTAACATTGCGCAGCTCGGCTACGACGAAGATGAAGATCAGGAAGAGCTGGAAATGTCCCTCGAAGAGATCATCGAGTACGTCCGCGTTGCCGCGCTGCTGTGCCACGACAACTTTACGCGCTCGCAGCCAACCGCGCCGGAAGTACGCAAGCCAACCTTACATTAAGAAAAACAACGCACAGGAGGGTGTCATGGTTATCTCGAATCAAGAGTATTCTCGCCGTCGTCAGGCGCTGCTGGCTAAAATGCAGCCGGGAAGCGCCGCGCTGATTTTTGCCGCCCCTGAGGTGACGCGCAGTGCCGACAGTGAATACCCCTATCGTCAGAGCAGCGATTTCTGGTATTTCACCGGGTTTAACGAGCCGGAAGCGGTACTGGTACTGATCAAGAGCAATGACACCCACAACCACAGCGTGATTTTCAACCGCGTACGCGATCTGGCTGCCGAAATCTGGTTTGGCCGCCGTCTGGGGCAAGAGGCCGCACCGGCGAAGCTGGGTGTTGACCGTGCGCTGGCGTTTAGCGAAATCAATCAGCAGCTCTATCAACTGCTCAACGGCCTTGATGTGCTTTATCACGCGCAGGGCGAATATGCGTATGCTGATGAGATTGTCTTTACCGCGCTGGATAAGCTGCGTAAAGGCTCGCGTCAGAACCTGTCTGCCCCCGCTACGCTGACGGACTGGCGTCCGGTGGTACACGAAATGCGTCTGTTCAAGTCCGAAGAAGAACTTAACACGATGCGTCGCGCGGGTGAAATCAGCGCACTGGCGCATACCCGTGCGATGGAAAAATGCCGTCCCGGTATCTTCGAATATCAACTTGAAGGCGAAATTCAGCATGAATTTAATCGCCACGGCGCGCGTTTTCCTTCCTATAACACCATTGTGGGCGGTGGGGAAAATGGCTGTATCCTGCATTACACCGAAAACGAAAGTGAACTGCGCGACGGCGATCTGGTACTGATTGACGCGGGTTGTGAATATCAGGGCTACGCGGGTGACATTACCCGTACGTTCCCGGTGAACGGTAAATTCTCCCCGGCTCAGCGCGCGGTCTATGACATTGTGCTCGAATCCCTGGAAACGGCGCTGACCCTGTATCGTCCGGGGATCTCCATTCAGGAAGTCACCGGTGAAGTCGTGCGCATCATGATTACCGGTCTGGTTAAACTTGGCATTCTGAAAGGCGATGTGGATACCCTGATTACGGAGAATGCCCATCGCCCGTACTTTATGCACGGCCTGAGCCACTGGCTGGGGCTGGATGTGCATGATGTGGGGGCTTATGGCCCTGAACGCTCACGTGTGCTGGAGCCGGGTATGGTTCTGACCGTCGAACCGGGGCTGTACATCGCACCGGATGCTGACGTGCCAGAAGCATACCGCGGGATTGGCATTCGTATTGAAGACGACATCGTCATCACTGAAACCGGTAACGAAAACCTGACCGCTAGCGTCGTGAAAAAAGCTGACGACATTGAGGCGCTGATGGCAGCGGCACGCGTATGAGCGTGATCATCGTTGGCGGTGGTATGACCGGGGCCACTCTGGCGCTGGCAATCTCGCATCTGACACAAGGGCAACTTCCGGTGCATCTGGTGGAGGCCGTTGCAGCACAGGCATCAGATCACCCCGGTTTTGATGCCCGCGCCATTGCGCTGGCGCAGGGAACATGTCAGCAGCTCTCGCGTATTGGCATCTGGCAGGCGATTGCAGACTGTGCGACGGCGATTAACACCGTGCATGTTAGCGATCGCGGCCATGCTGGTTTTGTGACCCTGGACGCGCATGATTACCGTATTGATGCCCTGGGTCATGTAGTTGAATTGCACGATGTTGGGTTACGTCTGTTCCGGTTGTTACAGGATGCCCCGGGCGTGACGTTGCACTGTCCGGCGCGTGTTGCCAGCTTTAGTCGCAGTGAAGATGCGGTTCGCGTCACGCTGGAAAATGGTACAACTCTTGACGGCCAGCTTCTGGTCGCGGCGGATGGTTCGCGCTCTGCACTGGGTACTCAGTGTGGCGTGGAGTGGCGGCAACAGTCTTATGGTCAGGTGGCGGTCATTGCGAATGTCTCAACGGCAGGCCCACACAATGGCCGGGCATTTGAGCGGTTTACGCAGTATGGCCCGCTGGCGATGTTACCGATGTCGAACGGGCGTTGCTCGCTGGTGTGGTGCCATCCACAGGAGAAGGCGGACGACGTGCTCTCCTGGTCCGACGAACGTTTTTGTACCGAGCTGCAAAAAGCCTTCGGCTGGCGGCTGGGGCGAATTACCTATGCGGGAAAACGGACGGTTTACCCGCTGTCACTGACGACGGCATCTCAGTCCATCTCTCATCGCGTGGCGCTGGTGGGCAACGCCGCGCAGACGCTACACCCCATTGCGGGGCAGGGGTTTAATCTTGGGCTGCGTGATGTCATGAGCCTGGCGGAAACGCTTTCTCAGGCATGGAACGAGCAAAAAGATTGTGGTGCGTATTCGGTGCTAAGCCATTACCAGAAACGACGCCAGGCTGATAAAGAGGCGACTATCGGTGTCACCGATGGTCTGGTGCATCTGTTTGCCAATCGCTGGGCTCCGTTGGTTGCGGGTCGCAACCTTGGGCTGATGGCGATGGAATTATTCATTCCGGCACGTGACGTGCTGGCGCAGCGGACTCTTGGTTGGGTCGCGCGTTAAGGAGTTATCACCGTGCAAAATGTTGATGTCGCCATTGTTGGCGGCGGAATGGTAGGACTGGCGCTGGCCTGTGGGTTACAGGGAAGCGGCCTGCGTGTGGCCGTGCTGGAACAAAAGCAGCCGCAGCCCGTAGCACCTGATGCGCCGCCGGAACTCCGTGTGTCGGCAATCAATGCTGCCAGCGAAAAGCTCCTGACGCGCATTGGCGTCTGGTCAGGTATCGTCGCGCAGCGTGCCAGCTGCTATCACGGTATGGAAGTGTGGGACAAAGACAGTTTTGGTCATATTGCGTTTGATGACGAAAGCATGGGCTATAGCCATCTGGGCCATATCATCGAAAATGCCGTGATCCACCATGCTTTGTGGCAAAAAGCACAGTCCTGCAGCGATGTTACGCTGGTGGCACCCGCGCAAATCCAGCAGGTGGCGTGGGGCGAAAACGAGGCGTTTATCACCCTGCAAAGTGGGGACATGTTGACCGCGCGTCTGGTGGTGGGTGCTGATGGCGCTAACTCCTGGCTGCGTAACAAGGCAGACATTCCGCTGACTTTCTGGGATTACCGCCACCATGCGCTGGTGGCGACGATCCGCACTGAAGAACCGCACGGCGGTGTCGCACGTCAGATTTTCCACAACGACGGCATTCTGGCGTTCCTGCCGTTGAGCGATCCGCATCTGTGCTCCATTGTCTGGTCTTTAGTGCCTGAAAAAGCGCAGCTCATGCAGGAAGCCACACCGGAGGCATTTAACCAGGCGCTGTGCATGGCGTTTGATAATCGCCTGGGCCTGTGTTCGCTTGAGAGCGAGCGCCAGGTATTTCCGCTAACCGGTCGTTACGCGCGTCAGTTCGCGGCGCACCGTCTGGCGCTGGTGGGGGATGCGGCGCATACCATTCATCCGCTGGCCGGACAGGGTGTTAATCTCGGCTTTATGGATGCGGCTGAACTGGTTGAAGAGCTGCGTCGTCTGCATCGTGAAGGCAAAGACATTGGTCAGCATCTCTATCTGCGTCGCTACGAGCGTAGCCGTAAGCACAGTGCGGCGATGATGCTGGCGGGCATGCAGGGTTTCCGCGAGCTGTTTGCCGGGGCTAACCCGGCGAAAAAACTGCTGCGCGATATCGGTCTGAAACTCGCCGACACCCTCCCTGGCGTCAAACCTCAACTCCTTCGTCAGGCGATGGGTCTTAACGATCTTCCTGACTGGTTACGTTAAACGCTAATATTGACCCCCATCACACTTTATTTTCCCGGCCTCTGTGCCGGGGAAATTCGCTCGTTTGAAATATTCTAATTTTACGTCATTTTTCGCATTAGATTATCTAATCTGGCTATTTTTCTGATACGGAAATTTTGTCCGTTTTTCCGCATGAAATATCACCATGTGCTAAATCCTGTTAGAGCAATGTTAATTTTATGCGGGTTTAATCGCATTTTCACAGTGAATAACTCTGTAGGCTTTTCAGCGTTTTTTGGTCATAAGCTAATGTGATGGCCTGTTTTACCTTATGGTTAATCGCCGGTTTCGGTGGTAAGTTCAGGTAAAAGAGAACGTTTGCGTCGATGCTCACAAGCGAGGTCGACGCCGGGTTTCGCGGCAGTTTTTATGCGTGCGAAATGCAAGATAGCCCTGCTTATTCAACGAGGAAAAGATGGCTCAACAGACTCCTTTGTACGAACAACACGTGTTATGCGGCGCACGCATGGTGGACTTCCACGGCTGGATGATGCCGCTGCACTACGGCTCACAAATTGATGAGCACCACGCGGTGCGCACCGATGCCGGTATGTTCGACGTGTCCCACATGACCATTGTCGATCTGCGCGGTAGCCGCACCCGGGAGTTTCTGCGTTATCTGCTGGCAAACGACGTCGCAAAGCTGAAAGTGCCAGGTAAAGCGCTCTACACCGGCATGCTAAATGCCTCCGCTGGCGTGATTGATGACCTTATCGTCTATTACTTCACTGAAGATTTCTTCCGCCTCGTTGTAAACTCCGCCACCCGCGAAAAAGACCTCTCCTGGATTTCCCAACACGCCGAACCGTTCTCTGTCGATATCACTGTCCGTGACGATCTGTCGTTGATCGCCGTACAGGGGCCGAACGCGCAGGCGAAAGCGGCCTCTCTGTTCAGCGATGAACAGCGTAAAGCCACTGCCGGGATGAAGCCATTCTTTGGCGTACAGGCAGGCGATCTGTTTATCGCGACCACGGGTTATACCGGTGAAGCGGGATATGAAATTGCCATGCCGAATGAGAAGGCGGCTGATTTCTGGCGTGCGCTGGTGGAAGCGGGCGTTAAGCCAGCCGGTCTGGGCGCACGCGATACGCTGCGTCTGGAAGCAGGCATGAACCTCTACGGTCAGGAGATGGATGAAAGCGTTTCTCCGCTGGCGGCCAACATGGGCTGGACCATCGCGTGGGAACCTGTTGACCGTAAATTTATTGGTCGTGAAGCGCTGGAAATGCAGCGTGAAAAAGGTACGGAACAGCTGGTTGGCCTGGTGATGACCGAGAAAGGCGTGCTGCGCGGTGAGCTGCCGGTGCGTTTTACGGATACCGACGGTAACCACCTCGAAGGCGTGATCACCAGCGGTACCTTCTCCCCGACGCTGGGTTACAGTATTGCACTGGCACGTGTTCCGGCAGGTATTGGCGAAACGGCAGTGGTGCAAATCCGCAATCGTGAAATGCCGGTCAACGTGACCAAACCTATTTTTGTTCGCGCCGGTAAGCCGGTCGCCTAATCATTTTTATCAGGAGAACTTCAATGAGCAATGTGCCAGCAGAACTGAAATACAGCAAAGAACACGAGTGGCTGCGCAAAGAGGCGGACGGCACTTACACCGTAGGGATCACCGAGCATGCGCAAGAGCTGCTGGGCGACATGGTGTTTGTTGACCTGCCTGAAGTGGGCACAACCGTAAGCGCGGGTGATGACTGTGCTGTGGCGGAGTCCGTAAAAGCGGCCTCTGACATCTATGCCCCGATTAGCGGTGAAGTTGTTGCCGTGAATGACGCGCTGAGCGACTCTCCGGAGCTGGTGAACAGCGAGCCATATGAAGGTGGCTGGATCTTCAAGATCAAAGCCAGCGACGAATCGCAGGTTGCCGCATTACTGGATGCAACCGCGTACGAAGCCCTGTTAGAAGACGAGTAAGCCATTATCCCTCTCCCCTTTGGGGAGAGGGTAGGGTGAGGGGAACAGACGACACCCTCACCCCAGCCCTCTCCCTAAGGGAGAGGGAGAAAACACATTCACTGCACGTTTCAGGAACCATCGCTCATGACACAGACTTTAAGCCAGCTTGAAAACCGTGGCGCTTTCATTGAACGTCACATTGGGCCGGATGCTCAGCAACAGCAGGAGATGCTGAATACAGTTGGCGCGGATTCACTCAATGCACTGATCGGCCAGATCGTGCCAAAAGACATCCAGCTTGCAACGCCACCTCAGGTTGGTGACGCGACCACTGAATTCGCCGCACTCGCGGAGCTGAAGGCGATTGCCAGCCTCAACAAGCGCTATAAGTCTTACATTGGCATGGGTTACACCAACGTGCAGTTACCGCCGGTGATCCTGCGCAATATGCTGGAAAACCCAGGCTGGTACACCGCGTATACCCCATATCAGCCGGAAGTATCTCAGGGCCGTCTGGAAGCGCTGCTGAACTTCCAGCAGGTGACGCTGGATCTGACCAGCATGGACATTGCTTCCGCCTCCCTGTTAGATGAAGCGACTGCTGCTGCCGAAGCGATGGCAATGGCGAAGCGTGTGAGCAAGCTGAAAAATGCTAACCGTTTCTTCGTGGCGGCAGATGTACACCCGCAGACGCTGGATGTGGTTCGCACCCGTGCAGAAACCTTCGGTTTTGAGGTGATTGTTGATGATGCCGATAAAGTGCTGGATCACCAGGATGTCTTTGGTGTGCTGCTGCAGCAGGTGGGCACTACCGGTGAAGTACACGACTACAGCGCACTGATTACCGAACTTAAATCCCGCAAAGTGGTTGTGAGCGTAGCCGCTGATTTTATGGCGCTGGTACTGCTGACCGCACCTGGCAAACAGGGTGCGGATATCGTCTTCGGCTCTGCACAACGCTTCGGCGTGCCAATGGGTTACGGCGGCCCACACGCTGCGTTTTTCGCTGCAAAAGATGAATTCAAGCGCTCTATGCCAGGCCGTATTATCGGTGTCTCAAAAGATGCCGCCGGTAACACCGCGCTGCGCATGGCGATGCAGACTCGTGAGCAGCATATCCGCCGCGAGAAAGCGAACTCCAACATCTGTACCTCACAGGTGCTGCTGGCGAACATCGCCAGCCTGTATGCTGTATTCCACGGCCCGGTCGGCCTGAAACGCATTGCCAGCCGCATTCACCGCCTGACCGATATTCTGGCCTGCGGTCTGCAACAGAAAGGTCTTAAGCTGCGTCACGCGCACTACTTCGATACCCTGTGTGTGGAAGTGGCTGATAAAGCGGCTGTTCTGGCTCGCGCCGATGCGGCAGAAATCAACCTGCGTAGCGATATCCACAATGCAGTGGGCATTACGCTGGATGAAAGCACCACCCGTGAAGACATCCTGCACCTGTTTAACGTGTTACTGGGCGATTCACATGGCCTGGGCATTGATACGCTCGACAAAGAAGTCGCGCTCGACAGCCGCTCCATTCAGGCAAGCATGCTGCGTGACGACGCGATTCTGACGCACCCGGTCTTCAACCGCTATCACAGCGAAACCGAGATGATGCGTTATATGCACTCTCTGGAACGTAAAGATTTGGCTCTGAACCAGGCGATGATCCCGCTGGGCTCCTGCACCATGAAGCTGAACGCCGCGGCAGAGATGATCCCAATCACCTGGCCTGAGTTTTCTGAACTGCACCCGTTCTGCCCGGCTGAGCAGGCGGAAGGTTATCACCTGATGATTAACCAGCTCTCCGACTGGCTGGTGAAACTGACCGGCTATGACGCGCTCTGCATGCAGCCAAACTCCGGCGCACAGGGTGAATACGCGGGCCTGCTGGCGATCCGCCATTATCACGAAAGCCGCAATGAAGGGCATCGTGATATCTGCCTGATCCCAAGCTCCGCGCACGGCACCAACCCGGCCTCTGCACAGATGGCGGGGATGGAAGTGGTGGTGGTTGCCTGCGATAAGAACGGAAACATCGATCTGGCCGATCTGCGTGCCAAAGCCGAACAGGCGGGCGATAAGCTCTCCTGCATCATGGTGACCTACCCGTCCACCCACGGTGTGTATGAAGAGACGATCCGTGAAGTGTGTGAAGTGGTGCATCAGTTCGGCGGCCAGGTGTATCTTGATGGCGCAAACATGAATGCTCAGGTGGGGATCACCTCTCCGGGCTTTATTGGCGCGGACGTTTCGCACCTGAACCTGCACAAAACCTTCTGCATTCCGCACGGCGGTGGCGGCCCGGGTATGGGGCCAATCGGCGTGAAAGCACACCTGGCACCGTTTGTTCCGGGTCACAGCGTGGTGCAGATTGAAGGGATGCTGACCCGTCAGGGTGCGGTTTCTGCGGCACCGTTTGGTAGTGCTTCTATCCTGCCAATCAGCTGGATGTATATCCGCATGATGGGTGCGGAAGGGCTGAAGCAGGCAAGCCAGGTGGCGATCCTGAACGCCAACTACATTGCTACCCGCCTGAAGTCTGCCTTCCCGGTGCTCTATACTGGCCGCGATGGTCGCGTGGCGCACGAGTGCATCCTCGATATTCGTCCGCTGAAAGAGCAAACTGGTATCAGTGAACTGGATATTGCCAAGCGCCTGATCGACTACGGTTTCCACGCGCCAACCATGTCATTCCCGGTCGCGGGTACGTTGATGGTGGAGCCAACGGAATCTGAGAGTAAAGCCGAGCTGGACCGCTTTATCGACGCGATGCTGGCCATTCGTATGGAGATCGATCGCGTGCAGGACGGCGAGTGGACGCTGGAAGATAACCCACTGGTCAATGCGCCACACACGCAGAACGAGCTGGCGGCAGAGTGGACTCACGGTTACTCCCGTGAACTGGCTGTCTTCCCGGCCGGTGTGGCAAACAAATACTGGCCGACGGTGAAGCGTCTTGATGACGTTTACGGTGACCGTAACCTGTTCTGCTCCTGTGTACCGATGAGCGAATACCAGTAAATATTCCGCTGTAGTAATGTAGGCCGGGTAGGCGTTAGCGCCACCCGGCTTTTTTATTGGGAGAATGCGATGGCAATTGCTCTTGTGACGGGTGCCAGCCGCGGTATTGGTAAAGCTACCGCACTGCAGCTGGCCCGGGAAGGTTACACTGTGGCGGTGAACTATCACCACAACATTAAGGCGGCAACGGACGTGATTAATCAGATCGTTGACGCAGGTGGTAAAGCGCTTGCCGTGCGCGCGGATATCAGCGATGAAGCGCAGGTACTGGCGATGTTCGACAGCATTGACCGCGAAGGTGAGCCACTCACCGCGCTGGTGAATAACGCCGGGATTTTGTTCGAACAATCCACCATTGAAAGCCTGTCAGCCGAGCGGATCAATCGTGTGTTGTCCACCAACGTGACGGGGTATTTCCTCTGCTGTCGTGAAGCGGTTAAACGGATGTCGTTTAAACACGGGGGTAAGGGTGGGGCGATTGTGAATGTTTCATCTGCAGCGGCACGCCTTGGCTCACCTGGTGAATACGTTGATTACGCGGCATCGAAAGGGGCTGTGGATACGTTGACCACCGGACTTTCTCTGGAAGTCGCGGCACAGGGTATTCGGGTAAATGGCGTGCGTCCTGGCTTTATCTATACCGATATGCATGCGTCTGGTGGTGAACCGGGTCGTGTCGATAGGGTTAAATCAATATTGCCGATGCAGCGCGGTGGCCAGCCGGAAGAGGTGGCCCAGGCGATTGCCTGGCTACTGAGTGAGAAAGCCTCATATGTGACGGGGAGTTTTCTTGAGTTAGCGGGCGGGAAGTAAACGCCCGGTAAGCACAGCGCCACCGGGCAAAAAATCACAGCGTCTCGCCGTTGCTGGCAATCACACCTTTATACCACTCGAAGCTCTTCTTACGGGAACGGGACATGTCACCGGTGCCGTCGTCGTGTTTGTTCACGTAGATAAAACCGTAGCGCTTGCTGTACTGGCCGGTAGTGAAAGAGACGCAGTCGATACAGCCCCACGGTGTGTAACCCATCAGATCCACGCCGTCATAGGTGACTGCTTTCATCATCTCTTCCACGTGGGCGCGCAGGTAGTCGATGCGGTAGTCATCATTGATACTGCCGTCGGCTTCCACTTTATCGTAAGCGCCAAAACCGTTTTCCACGATGAACAGCGGCTTCTGATAACGTTCGTATAGCTCACACAGAGAATAACGCAGACCCACCGGGTCAATCTGCCAGCCCCAGTCGGATGCTTTCACGTGTGGGTTTGGTACGCTGCCTTCAAAGCCAGAAATGGCATCGCCGGTACCGCCTTCCGCTTTTACCGCGTTGGTCATGTAGTAGCTGAAGCCTAAATAATCGCAGGTGCCTTCGCGCAGGATTTGCTCGTCACCGGCCTCCATTTTGATGGAGAAACCACGGCGTTCCCACTCGTTCAGCACATACGTTGGGTAGTAACCCCGCAGCTGAACGTCGGTAAACACATAGCGCTCGCGCATGGATTCCTGAGCGAACATTACGTCTTCTGGTTTGCAGGAGAATGGGTATAGCGCAACCATCGCCAGCATGCAGCCGACTTTCATGTCCGGGTTAATACGGCGTGCCGCTTTCACCGCCAGTGCGCTGGCCACGAACTGGTGGTGTAGCACCTGATACATGGTCTCTTCCGGGTTGTCATGCCCGGTATAAACCACGCCGGAGCAGCAGTAGCCAAACAGTGGCGCACGCCAGTTACGCTGGTTGTTGATTTCGTTGAAGGTCATCCAGTATTTGACCTTGCTCTTGTAGCGCTCGAAGACCACCTCTGAGAAGTGTACAAAGAAATCAACCACTTTGCGGTTGGTCCAGCCGCCGTATTCCTGCACCAGGTGCAGCGGCATTTCGAAGTGGGAGAGGGTGATCACTGGCTCGATGTTGTACTTCAGCAGTTCATCGAACATGTCGTCGTAGAACTTCAGCCCTTCTTCATTTGGCTGGGTTTCATCGCCTTTCGGGAAGATGCGGGTCCAGGCGATAGAGGTGCGAAAACATTTGAAGCCCATCTCAGCAAACAGCTTAATGTCTTCTTTGTAATGGCCGTGGAAGTCGATGGCTTCATGGTTCGGATAGTATTTACCCGGCACCACTTCCTGCGTGATTTCGCGTGGTACGCCGTGGGCTCCACCGGTCAACACGTCACAAATGCTCGGCCCTTTGCCGCCTTTGTTCCAGCCGCCTTCAACCTGGTGAGCGGCAACCGCGCCACCCCATAAAAAGTCTTTTGGTAAGGTGAGTTTTTTCATTATTGCTATTCCCAATAAATGGCTTATTGGTATCGAGTCTAGCAAAGCGAAATTAAATGTCACGATATAACAATTTACGGGAAATGTGATTTGTTACATCGAAAAAACAGGGTGTTTTATTCCGTTAATTTCTTCGCCAGCTTACGCCCCAGCGACTCCAGAATATAGATGACGGGGATCTGGGTGGTAATATCGTAAACACCCGCAATACGCATTTGTGGAACATGCCAGGAGAGGTTAAAGTCCGCCAGTTTTGCCAGACGGGAGTGTTCGTGGCTGGTAATGGAGAGCACCTTACAGTGGTGCAGGCTGAACTGGCTGGCGAAACGCAGGATCTCTTCCGTTTCACCGGAGACAGACAGTACAATCGCCAGCGCATTTTTAGCCATATCATTAGTGACCGGGAAATACGGGTCATCGATATGATTGCTGAATTTACCAATATTTGAAAAGAAGCGTGCGCCATATTTTGCCAGTGAACCAGACGTACCTGCGCCGACAAATATAATTCGTTCAGATGATAAAATAATATCTACCGCGTCATCCAGTAACGCATCGAACTCTTCATTGTTAACACTTTTAAAGAAGCTGATAATTTCACTGGCACCGAAATTCGCCTGCTGGGGTTCGTTCTGCTCTAAATAGAGTTTAAAGCGTACGCGGAATTCAGAGTAACCTTCACAGTTGAGCTTGCGGCAAAAGCGTAAGATCGTGGTGGTTGAGACGCCAGCCGCATCCGCCAGCTCGCGGATGGTCATGTACGTCACTTTGTCACGATTTTTAATGACATAGTTGTAGACCATCATCTCCAGGTTATTGAGACTGGCAACGGCGGAATGGGAGAACATGCTCACAATGGCTACACTCACTCATCAGACTTTTCTTCAGGGAATAATAACATGCAGTCAAACGACATCACTTTTTTTCAGCGTTTTCAGGATGACATTCTGGCCGGGCGTAAAACTATTACCATTCGGGACGCAAGCGAATCACATTTCAAAAAAGGTGATGTTTTGCGCGTCGGGCGTTATGAGGATGACGGTTATTTTTGCACCATTGAAGTGAGGGCAGTCTCCACCGTCACGCTGGATACACTCACGGAAAAACACGCTCAGCAGGAGAACATGCCCCTTGAGACACTCAGGAGTGTGATAGTTGAAATCTATCCAGATCAGACTCAGTTTTATGTGATTGATTTTAAATGCGTTTAATGTAATGTGGAACATGTGTTAGCTGAAATGAAAATGTAATCATATGATTGTAAATTGGAAATGTTACTTTTAACTTTATTTTAGCTAACAGGTGTTCACTGGAATCATTCTCAGTTAGCATAGTCAGGCGATGAATAATCATCTTTAGTTTTCCCGGAGTTACTTATGGTGAGCAAGCCATTAATCGCACAGGGATATTCGCTGGCTGAGGAAATAGCCAACAGCATTAGCCACGGCATTGGCCTGGTTTTTGGGATTGTCGGTTTAGTGTTACTACTGGTACAGGCTGTGGATACCAACGCCAGCGCGATGGCGATCACCAGTTACAGCCTGTATGGCGGGAGTATGATCCTGCTGTTTCTGGCGTCGACGCTGTACCACGCTATTCCGCATCAACGGGCTAAGATCTGGCTCAAGAAATTCGACCACTGCGCTATCTATCTTCTTATTGCAGGCACTTACACGCCTTTCCTGCTGGTGGGGTTAAACTCGCCGCTGTCGCGTGGCCTGATGATTGTAATCTGGAGCCTGGCCCTGCTGGGGATCCTGTTTAAGTTAACTATTGCACACCGGTTTAAGGTGCTGTCGCTGGTGACCTATCTGACGATGGGGTGGTTGTCGCTGATTGTGGTTTATCAGCTGGCGATTAAGCTGGCGGTAGGGGGCGTGACGCTTCTGGCGGTGGGGGGTGTGGTTTATTCGCTGGGCGTAATTTTCTACGTCTGCAAGCGTATTCCGTACAACCACGCCATCTGGCACGGCTTTGTGCTGGGCGGCAGCGTGTGCCACTTCCTGGCGATTTATTTGTACGTAGGGCAGGTGTAGTTTAATGCGGCCTGATACCCTTTCCCACGGGAAGAGGGTGCAAAAATAAAAAACGGTAACCTTTTGGTTACCGTTTTATTTTTATCTCACCACCGGGCGATACCGCATCACTCTTCCAGTGAATATGGCAGTGGCTCGATGCTCAGGGTATTGGCATCGTCACGCACGCGGAACACGCTGTCGGCTTCCATATCGTTATTCATCACGGCCTGAACCAGAAGACGGCCATCATCCAACTGCACTGCGGCTAAAACGGTGCCGGTACGACGCCAGTTGTCACCCATCTTCAGCTCTAAATCTTCGCCCGCTTCCGGGACGCGACTGGCGTGGCCCGCCAGCGTCCATAATGCACGCTTGTTTGCTCCGCGGAATTTCGCACGCGCCACCATCTCCTGACCGGTATAGCAGCCTTTCTTAAAGCTGATGCCTCCCAGCGCCTGCAGGTTGGTTGCTTGCGGAATAAACTGCGCGCTGTTCGCTGCGTCAATCACCGGTAATCCTGCTTCAATGTTCAGCGCCAGCCACTGCTGGCTGTTGTTGAACTGTGCTTCACCGCGAAGCGCCTCGGTGACGCGTTCGGCAGTGGCGGCATCCGTCACCAGCAGGAAACGCTCCGCCGGGTGTTCAAACCACAGGATGGATGTTGCGCCCTCGCTGACCAGCTGTTTTTCCGCATCCGGCAGCTCGCTGAACAGATTTTTCAGCGCCGCGCGTGCCTGGAAGCCTGCCACACCGAGCAGGACATGCTCATCGTCCGGTGCAATAGTGACTTTGGAAAAGACTGCGTATTTTTTCAGTTCGGTCAGTTGGGCATCGCGCAGGCTGCGGCGCTCAATAAAGGCAAACCCGTCCTGACGACGGAACAGACGCAGGTTGCTCCACATTTTGCCTTTTGGATCACAGTGCGCGGCCAGCAGATGCTGGTGTTCGTTCATCAGGCTGACGTCAGCGGTCACCTGGCCCTGCAGATACTTTTCGCTGTCGGCACCGGTGAGTGTCGCCAGCGCCCAGTCATCAAGAGAAATAAGCGTCAGCGGCAAACGCGCAGAGGCGGCGGGCTGGCGAGGAGAGAATGGAATAAAAGCCATAGTGATATCCTGAATTGCTTAACGCTTTGATAATGCCTAATGGTAAAAGAGACTGTAATCATTGCAAGCGCTTTCAGCAGGCCATTCGTGCCATAACGCAGATATGCGTAGCGCCACGCAAAACAGAGTAATCCACTATCCTGGTAGGGTTTTTTTCTGGAGTCCTGCTTCAGGTTCGTAATATTCCAGTAAAGAAACGGTCGAAAACACGTTACACTAGTTTGTGTCCCCGCAGAGAAATAAAGAACACTGGACGGGGTGCCAACTGTGCCAAACGTAATGCAGGAAACAGAACATGGATATTAACAACAAGGCCCGTATTCACTGGGCGTGTCGACGTGGTATGCGTGAACTTGATATTTCTATCATGCCTTTCTTCGAGTATGAGTATGACAGCCTGAGCGATGACGATAAGCGTCTGTTTGTACGCCTGCTTGAGTCTGACGATCCTGATTTATTCAACTGGCTGATGAATCACGGTCAACCCGCCGACACCGGGTTGCAACGGATGGTGGAATTAATTCAAACACGGAATCGGGAACGTGGTCCTGTGGCAATCTGATCTTCGCGTCTCGTGGCGCTCACAGTGGATGTCGTTATTACTTCACGGCCTGGTTGCGGCATTTATTTTACTGATGCCGTGGCCGCTTAGCTATACACCTTTGTGGCTGCTGTTGCTGTCATTTGTGGTTTTTGACAGCGTGCGCAGCCAACGCCGAATTAACGCCTGTCAGGGTGAAATCAAATTACTGATGGACTCTCGCCTGCGCTGGCAGGGTAAAGACTGGGATATTATTGGTATGCCCTGGATGCTCAATTCCGGCATGATGCTACGGTTGCGCAAGGTAGATGGCGGGCGTCGCCAACATCTGTGGTTGTCAGCAGACAGCATGGACACTGCAGAGTGGCGAGATCTGCGCCGGATGATATTGCAGCAGCCGACGCAGGAATAAATGCACGTCAGCTAAACTTTTCTGCCATCTCACCCAGAATCTGTTCGCACCAGTTTTGCAGGCGTTCGTCGCTAAGATCGTACTGGTTGGTTTCATCCAGCGCGAGCCCGACAAACAGCTGGCCGTCTGCGATAATCGGCTTTTTGCTGGTGAACTCGTACCCTTCGGTTGGCCAGTAGCCGATAAACGTAACGCCTTTCGGTGCCAGTTTGTCGTGCAGCATGCCGAGCGCATCCAGGAACCACTCACCGTAACCCAACTGATCGCCCATGCCGTACATGGCAATGATTTTGCCGTCGAGGCTGAACGTATCGAGCTGTTCCCAGATGGCTTCCCAGTCTTCTTGTATTTCGCCGAAGTCCCAGGTTGGGATACCGAGGATCAGTACGTCGTACTGTTCCATCAGCGTGAGTGCGTCATCTTTCAGGTTATGCAACGTCACCAGTTCCGGGCCAATGATGTCGCGAATTTTTTCTGCCGCCATTTCGGTGTAGCAGGTGCTGGAACCATAGAACAGACCAATATTCATCGCGTAACTATCTCAATTCTTGCGTTGACTTTGCGCGTAGTGTACCAGAAACCGGTAACAATCAGGCATAATGCCCGTATTGCTGAATTAAAGGGGCCGCTGTGGAAAAGGATCTCGCACTCATCGAACAGTTTCTCGATGCGCTTTGGCTGGAGAAAAACCTGGCCGAGAATACGCTCAGTGCCTACCGGCGCGATCTCACCATGCTGGTGGAATGGCTGGCACACAGGGAACTGTCGCTTGAGAGCGTACAACATGACGATCTGCAGACATTACTCGGCGAGCGTATGGACGGGGGCTACAAAGCAACCAGCTCCGCACGCCTGCTAAGCGCTATGCGTCGGCTGTTTCAGCACCTTTACCGTGAGAAAGTTCGCGCGGACGACCCCAGCGCACTTCTGGCCTCACCTAAACTCCCCCAGCGGTTGCCGAAAGATCTCAGCGAAGCACAAGTTGAGAGATTATTACAGTCGCCTGCAGTTGACCTGCCGCTGGAGTTACGCGATAAAGCCATGCTTGAACTATTGTATGCTACCGGCCTGCGTGTTTCTGAGTTAGTAGGGCTAACGATGAGCGACATCAGCCTGCGTCAGGGCGTGGTTCGCGTGATAGGTAAAGGGAACAAGGAACGGCTGGTACCGCTGGGCGAAGAGGCAGTCTACTGGCTGGAAACGTATCTGGAGCACGGTCGTCCGTGGCTGCTTAATGGCGTTTCGATTGATGTCTTGTTCCCCAGCCAGCGTGCGCAGCAGATGACGCGGCAAACGTTCTGGCATCGCATCAAGCATTACGCCACACTGGCTGGCATCGACAGTGAAAAACTGTCACCGCACGTTCTGCGTCATGCGTTTGCGACGCATCTGTTAAACCACGGCGCTGATTTACGCGTGGTACAGATGTTGCTGGGACACAGCGATCTTTCAACGACGCAGATTTACACCCATGTCGCGACGGAACGCCTGCGGCAGCTACACCAACAGCACCACCCACGTGCGTGAGTGCCGACGAATTGTAACAGGATCAACTATGAAAAAGTCTTTTGCGCTGTTCACCCTGCTGGCAGCTTCATTTACCGGTTTTGCCCATGCGGATGACGCCGCCATTAAACAGTCTCTGACGAAACTGGGTGTCACCAGCAGCGATGTTCAGGCTGCGCCAGTTGCAGGTATGAAAACCGTATTAACTGACAACGGCGTGCTGTACGTGACCGAAGACGGGAAGCACATTATTCAGGGGCCAATGTACGATGTGAGCGGCGCGCAGCCCGTGAACGTGACTAATCAGCTGCTGATGAAAAAACTGAACGCGCTCGACAAAGAGATGATCGTCTATAAAGCGGCGCAGGAAAAACACGTCATTACCGTCTTCACCGACATCACCTGCGGCTATTGCCACAAGCTGCATGAAGAGATGAAAGACTACAACGCGCTGGGGATCACAGTGCGTTACCTGGCCTTCCCGCGAGCGGGCGTACAGAGCCAGCCTGAGCAGGATATGAAAGCTATCTGGTGTGCGAAAGACCGTAACAAAGCCTTTGATGACGCGATGAACGGCAAAGGCGTACAGCCAGCTTCCTGTGATATCAATATTGCCAACCACTATGCGCTGGGCGTGCAGTTTGGTGTGAACGGTACACCCGCGATTGTGCTGAGCAATGGCTATGTTGTACCGGGTTATCAGGGACCAAAAGAGATGAAAGAGTTCCTCGACGCGCACCAGAAACAGTTTGGTGGTAAATAATCCGCGTGAAAGCCCCGATAAAACTGCGCCGCCGTGAAGCGGTTGAAACGGCTGATTTACCCGCCGATCTTTCTCCGCTGTTAAAGCGGCTCTACGCGAGCCGTGGTGTGCGTACGGCGGAAGATCTTGAACGTGGCGTCAAAGGGATGCTGCCCTGGCAGCAGCTTAACGGTGTCGAAAAAGCCACTGAAATGCTCTACAACGCGTTCCGTGATGGGACGCGGATTGTGGTGGTGGGGGATTTCGATGCCGATGGTGCAACCAGCACTGCGCTGAGTGTGCTCAGCCTGCGCGCACTGGGCTGCGATAACGTCACCTATCTGGTGCCAAACCGGTTTGAAGATGGCTACGGTCTTAGCCCGGAAGTGGTCGAGCAGGCACACGCGCGCGGTGCACAGATGATCATGACCGTGGATAACGGTATTTCCTCTCATGCGGGCGTTGAGCGTTCGCACCAGTTGGGGATCCCGGTGCTCGTGACCGATCATCACCTGCCGGGAGAGACTCTCCCTGCCGCCGAAGCCATTATTAACCCGAACCTGCGCGACTGCGATTTCCCGTCGAAATCGCTGGCGGGAGTAGGGGTAGCGTTTTATCTGATGCTGGCGCTACGCACGCTGCTGCGTGATAAGGGCTGGTTTGAATCCCGTGGGATCGCCGTGCCGAACCTGGCCGAGTACCTCGATTTGGTGGCGCTTGGTACCGTGGCAGACGTGGTGCCGCTGGATACCAACAACCGCATTTTGACCTGGCAGGGCTTAAGCCGTATTCGGGCGGGCAAGTGCCGTCCGGGAATTAAAGCGCTGCTGGAGATTTCCAACCGTGACCCGCTCAGGCTGGCGGCAAGTGATTTAGGTTTTGCCCTCGGGCCGCGTCTGAACGCTGCCGGAAGGCTGGACGATATGTCCGTTGGCGTTGCGTTGCTGCTGTGCGACAACATTGGTGAAGCGCGCGTGCTGGCCAACGAACTGGATGCGCTGAATCAAACCCGCAAAGAGATTGAGCAGGGAATGCAGGCTGAAGCGCTGACCCTGTGCGAAAAGCTGGAGCGTAGCGGTGATACGCTGCCGGGCGGCCTGGCAATGTATCATCCCGAGTGGCATCAGGGTGTGGTGGGCATTCTGGCGTCGCGCATTAAAGAGCGTTTCCACCGCCCGGTGATTGCTTTTGCCCCGGCGGGCGACGGCACGCTGAAAGGTTCTGGTCGCTCAATTCAGGGGCTGCACATGCGTGATGCGCTGGAGCGTCTGGATACGCTTTATCCTGGCCTGATGATCAAGTTCGGCGGCCACGCGATGGCAGCCGGTTTGTCGCTGGAGGAAGCGAAGTTTGATGAGTTCCAGCGCCTGTTCGGTGAGCTGGTGACCGACTGGATTGACCCGGCTCTGCTGCAGGGCGAAGTGGTTTCCGACGGCGCACTGTCAGCGGCAGAAATGACGATGGACGTGGCACAGATGCTGCGCGATGCAGGCCCATGGGGGCAGATGTTCCCTGAACCGTTGTTCGATGGCCGTTTCCGTCTGTTGCAACAGCGCATTGTGGGCGAACGCCATTTGAAAGTGATGGTTGAACCGGTTGGCGGAGGCCCACTGCTGGATGGCATTGCTTTTAACATCGATACCGCCATCTGGCCGGACAACGGCGTGCGCGAGGTGGAACTGGCCTACAAGCTTGATATTAACGAGTTTCGCGGTAACCGCTCCCTTCAGATCATCATCGACAATATCTGGCCAATTTAGCGTCAGTAAAGCTACAAAAAAGGGCGTGGATTCGGTACAATCCCGCTCTTATCACCGCATTTTGACAAGTCCATAAAAGAAAACAGACCATGTTTGAAATTAATCCGGTAAAAAACCGTATTCAGGACCTCACGGAGCGCTCTGACGTTCTTAGGGGGTATCTTTGACTACGATGCCAAGAAAGAGCGCCTTGAAGAAGTAAATGCCGAGCTGGAACAGCCGGACGTCTGGAACGAACCTGAACGCGCTCAGGCGCTGGGTAAAGAGCGTTCCTCTCTCGAAGCTATCGTTGATACCCTCGACCAAATGTCTCAGGGGCTGGAAGATGTTTCCGGTCTGCTGGAGCTGGCTGTAGAAGCCGACGACGAAGAAACCTTTAACGAAGCCGTGGCAGAACTCGACGGTCTGGAAGAGAAGCTGGCACAGCTTGAATTCCGTCGCATGTTCTCTGGCGAGTATGACAGCGCTGACTGCTATCTGGATATCCAGGCCGGTTCTGGCGGTACTGAAGCGCAGGACTGGGCAAGCATGCTGACGCGTATGTATCTGCGTTGGGCAGAAGCGCGCGGCTTCAAAACCGAAATCATCGAAGAGTCTGAAGGTGAAGTCGCGGGTCTGAAATCCGTCACCATCAAGATTATCGGCGATTACGCCTATGGCTGGTTGCGTACTGAAACTGGCGTTCACCGCCTGGTGCGTAAGAGCCCGTTCGACTCCGGTGGTCGTCGCCATACCTCCTTCAGCTCCGCGTTTGTCTACCCGGAAGTGGAAGACGATATCGATATCGACATCAACCCGGCCGATCTGCGTATTGACGTTTATCGCGCATCTGGTGCGGGTGGTCAGCACGTTAACCGTACGGAATCTGCGGTGCGTATTACCCACATTCCAACCGGGCTGGTAACGCAATGCCAGAACGACCGTTCCCAGCATAAGAACAAAGACCAGGCCATGAAGCAGATGAAAGCGAAGCTTTATGAGCTCGAAATGCAGAAGAAAAATGCTGAGAAACAGGCGATGGAAGATAACAAGTCTGACATTGGCTGGGGCAGCCAGATCCGTTCTTACGTCCTCGATGACTCCCGCATCAAAGACCTGCGTACCGGGGTTGAAACCCGTAATACGCAGGCGGTGCTGGACGGCAGCCTGGACCAATTTATCGAAGCAAGTTTGAAAGCAGGGTTATGAGGAACCAAAATGTCTGAACAACAAGCACAGGGCGCTGACGTAGTAGTTGATCTTAACAACGAACTGAAAACCCGCCGCGAGAAGCTGGCTGCACTGCGTGAGCAGGGCGTGCCGTTCCCGAACGATTTTCGTCGTGACCACACCTCAGACCAATTGCACGCAGATTTCGGCAGTAAAGAGAACGAAGAGCTGGAAGCACTGAACGTTGAAGTGTCCGTGGCTGGCCGTATGATGACCCGTCGTATCATGGGTAAAGCCTCTTTCGTCACGCTGCAGGACGTGGGTGGCCGTATTCAGCTGTACGTGTCCCGTGACGACCTGCCGGAAGGCGTCTACAACGAGCAGTTCAAGAAATGGGACCTGGGCGATATCCTGGGTGCGAAAGGTAAGCTGTTCAAAACCAAGACCGGTGAACTGTCTATCCACTGCACCGAGCTGCGTTTGCTGACCAAAGCGCTGCGCCCGCTGCCGGACAAATTCCACGGTCTGCAGGATCAGGAAGCACGCTACCGTCAGCGTTACCTGGATCTCATCTCTAACGATGAATCCCGCAAGACCTTCAAAATTCGCTCCCAGATTATGGCGGGTATCCGTCAGTTCATGGTTAACCGCGATTTTATGGAAGTAGAAACCCCGATGATGCAGGTGATCCCTGGCGGCGCGTCTGCGCGTCCGTTTATCACCCATCACAACGCCCTGGACCTGGACATGTACCTGCGTATCGCGCCGGAACTGTACCTGAAGCGTCTGGTTGTGGGTGGTTTCGACCGCGTATTTGAAATCAACCGTAACTTCCGTAACGAAGGCATCTCCGTTCGCCATAACCCAGAGTTCACCATGATGGAACTCTATATGGCGTATGCAGATTACAAAGATCTGATCGAGCTGACCGAATCCCTGTTCCGTACCCTGGCGCAGGACGTTCTGGGTACCACTGAAGTGCCTTACGGTGAAGAGGTCTTCGATTTCGGTAAGCCGTTCGTCAAACTGACCATGCGCGAAGCGATCAAGAAATACCGTCCAGAAACCGACATGGCTGACCTGGATAACTTCGGTTCTGCGAAAGCGATCGCCGAAAGCATCGGTATCAAAGTTGAGAAGAGCTGGGGTCTGGGCCGTATCGTGACCGAGATCTTCGAAGAAGTGGCAGAAGCACACCTGATTCAGCCAACCTTCATCACCGAATACCCGGCTGAAGTCTCTCCGCTGGCGCGTCGTAATGACGTGAACCCGGAAATTACCGATCGCTTTGAATTCTTCATCGGTGGCCGCGAAATCGGCAACGGCTTTAGCGAGCTGAACGATGCAGAAGATCAGGCGCAGCGTTTCCAGGACCAGGTTGATGCGAAAGCGGCAGGGGACGACGAAGCGATGTTCTTCGACGAAGACTACGTGACCGCGCTGGAGCACGGTCTGCCGCCAACAGCAGGTCTGGGTATTGGTATCGACCGTATGGTTATGCTGTTCACCAACAGCCATACCATTCGTGATGTGATCCTGTTCCCGGCGATGCGTCCGGTGAAATAAGTCGTTAAGATGTCAAAAAAGCCCCGAAAGGGGCTTTTTTATTGCGCCGCGAAGGCTCTGAGCGCCTCGCGGGCGGTTGTGGCTTCCATGACCATCCACGGGCTAAAGGCCCACGGAGTGGCATCCAGCGCGCGGAACAACGCTTCCAGCTCAACCCACTGATATTCCATCACCTCATCGCGATTTATTGTCACATTGTTCGTGATGCGGGCTGCGAATACCGGGCAAATCTCGTTTTCAACGATCCCGGATGGATCAGATTCCCGATAACGAAACTCCGGTGCGACGGGGGTGATATCTGTGATTTCTGCGCCCACTTCAAAGCGGCAGCGACGGATAACCGCCTGTGTTGTTTCTTCGCCGGACTGCGGGTGACCACAGACGGAGTTTGTCCAGACGCCCGGCCAGGCTTTCTTGCTTAATGCGCGGCGGGTGATCAGACATTCACCTTTGGCATTAAACAGCCAGGAGGAGAAAGCCAGATGCAGCGGGGTATGCGAGGTGTGTGCGGCGTATTTTTCCTGAGTGCCAAGCACCAGTCCCTGGTCATCTACCAAAATAACGTGTTCTTGAATACTCATTCTTGCTCCAGTACAAGGACCGCCGGGTAGTGCTGCACTTATTCAGACCCGCACTACCATCAGCGGCATTATTATACTGCATTCTTAATACGAACACTTTGACCCGCAGAGCGGAAAAGGGAATGACCCATATCAGTTTCGGCTGCTATCATAGTGCGCCATTCACGCTGACCGAGGATCTGTTTTGTTTGCAGGAAGCCTGACTCGAAACCCCATCACTGCCGTTTTCTGCCTGACGCTGGCGCTACTTCTGGCGGGATGCTCGGGAAGTAAATCTTCGGATATGGGCAGCTATTCCGGAGCGGTGTATACCGTGAAGCGTGGTGATACGCTGTACCGTATTTCGCGTATGACGGGCACCAGCGTGAAAGATATTGCGTGGATGAACAATATCCCGGCACCGTACACCCTCGAAGTGGGGCAACAGCTCAGGGTTAACGGTAGTTCTTCCTCTTCAGCCAAAAAATCAACCACCTCAAAAGGTAAGACCGCCAAAGTCACGCCATCCTATGCGGTACCGCAGTCCTCCTGGCCACCGGTCGGGCAGCGCTGCTGGATCTGGCCTGCCAGTGGCAAAGTGGTGGTGCCATACTCATTGTCTGAAGGTGGTAACAAAGGTATTGATATCGCGGCAGCGCGCGGCACGCCGGTCTACGCATCCGGCGCGGGAAAGGTGGTCTACGTTGGTAACCAGCTGCGCGGGTACGGTAATCTGATCATGATTAAACATGGTGAAGATTACATCACTGCTTATGCCCACAACGATACGATGCTGGTCAATAATGGGCAGAACGTGAAGGCAGGGCAGAAGATTGCGACAATGGGGAGTACCGGTACAGACTCGGTAAAGCTGCACTTCCAGATTCGCTATAAGGCGACGGCCATCGATCCACAGCGTTATCTTCCTGCGCCCGGCAGTAAACCGAAGTGCTAAGTGATTATTTAATCGCCACTTAGTTATGCAGAGGCTTGTCTGAAGACGCGTAAGGTCTATAATGCTTTACGCACCTCAAAGCGGGCGTAGTTCAATGGTAGAACGAGAGCTTCCCAAGCTCTATACGAGGGTTCGATTCCCTTCGCCCGCTCCAGAATCTCCCCAGGTGGAACCGTTCGAAAAACTCCGGTTCTTTCAGCATGTTACGCAGTAGTGCTTACTAACATGCTTAGGCGTTCTACCATAGTTCACTACTTTGAGACTTGTCACGAATGGTTACTCGGTGAAATGAGAGTGTAGCTAATCGTCGGCGGTGGTTTCAAGTTCTTACCGCGATAGTCCAACAATGAACGCAAAGCCTACACCAGGCAGCGACGGATCGCACTTCTCATAACCTTACAGTGAAGCGCATTTTTGCCGATGCTCCCACATGCCACACGTCGCGATGACGTTGCAGGGAATAAACAGGTTTTATGGTGGTGTTCGTACCTGCACACGAAATGCAGGCTCTGCCAGCGGTTCGGCCTCGCTCCTTCGGGTACATGGTCATCCTGATAAACTTCATTGTCTGACATATCCTGATGTTGTCGCCTAACGGCTCCGCACGTTGTCTTACCACCAACGGGCATTAAGGCTTGTATTGTCCAAAATCTGCGCTACGCTACCTTTGATTACCCACAGCAAAGGATAAATAAGATGGAAAAAGAACACTTTAAGGCTCATGTTCAGTATGACGACTGGAAGGGAAGCGTTGCAGCAGACAGCGCTGATCAGGAAGACTTTAGCGACTTTCTGAGAGGCAAAGGGGTATTAAAAGCAGGTGAGATTGTGAAAGGCATTTCCTTCTACTCAGCAGAGCGTTTCTTTGATGTTGAAGCATTTGTTTCAGACGATGAACATGGGTTAAGAAGGGAAAAAGTCAAAATGACGCTTGAGGAGTTTTTCAAAACCTTCAAACGTTTTTCAGTCAAGATTTCTCGCAATGGGGAACTTGATGATCAAGAAATCGAGTTCAAAGAGTAAGGAATCATTATGAGCATTTACTTTAATGAACATGGCAGCGCGATTGGATACCAGGTAGAGGGGCGTTGGACGATCAAGGGGGATTATTTGCAGGTGAACCATGGCCCCAACATTCCAGGCGGTTTATACAAAATCAACGATAACAAAGTGAAATTCCCATTCGATTACAAAGAAGCGGAAGGAGTGATCGACACAGAGAAACTCACTTTCACCGTGAATGGTCAAGCGTACCCAATGAGGAAAATGAAAACGAATCCGTGGGATGTATAGCGGTAAAGGGGGACTATGCCCCCTTATGTTATTTCTTTAAGTCACCAGTACATTGATACTCCATAGTGACCATTGTTTCCATACATCCGCTTGAGGATGGTTGAGAACAAACTGAGGTATAGCCACCGAATGGCTCAGCACCAGAATAGCCCCATGCAGCGCAACGCTGTGCTGCTGCTTGAGCGCCTTGCTGAACGTTCACTTTAGGGGATTCGAACATCCCGAAGGAATAGCTCATTTTTACAGTCCCATCGGCCTTACTACCACCAGTCGGAACCAATTGTTTCTGTACAGCACACCCAGAGAGAAGCAGAGTTGTAGCTACCAACACTAATAAACCTTTACGCATAGAAATCATCCCGATTGATTGTTTTATTTAAAAGCGCTTGCAATCTTAAAACATAATTTCATTAAGATTAAGTGGATTCTGATTGCTGTTTGTCACGAATTGGGGAGTTGCCTTAAGGTATTGAGCCATTGCATCAGTAATTTAAGTTGGCTTCCTGTCATAGCTGGTACTTTAACCGCTTGACCTCGTTCTACGTTGCACAGCGCGAGCGCTAACGCCATAATGCTGCTGTTCTGCATTTCCTTCTCTCCGTTGGGAATGTTGAATACGGCGGGGGCGGGCTTCTTGGTGGTTGGCTGCCCCTGCCACTTGTTGATCAACTGCTTTCCTAAGATTGGTTGGTAACAGGTGACGCTGTATTGTCGTCCCTGCAAACTTCACTACCCGCGTATAAACGCACACCGTAGCCCCGTTCCGCATAAAGCTAATGATCGGCTCTTCCTCTTTTTTCACTCTTCCGAATCCTCTGTATTGAAGGTTTTCGCATACGGACATTTCCCCTTAGTTACGAAAGTGAACAGGTAATTGCTGTTCTGGTATGTGCAGAACGTTTTCCCATTCTCCGTCTGTTCCTCCTCTGGGTGAGTCATCGTAATTTGTCCGGCATTCGCCAGGACTGGCATTACTGTTAGCGTCAGCACAAGCAAGCGTTTCATGCGTATCTCCTTATAAGTCCATCTCATTGATCACACGGCTAACGGCTTGCTTGTCTAAATCCAGATAGCGCCTGGTGTCGGTGATGTTGCTGTGATTAAGCACGGTCATAGCTAACGCGATGTTGTTTGCAGAGCGCTTGTAAATGGCATTGCCGCCAGCTTTGCGGAAGCTGTGCGCCGATACAGTGCCATGAATCCCGATAGCTTTCGCGGCTTCTGCGATTTGCTTGCTCACTTCTTCGCGTCGTACTGGTGCTTGCTTGTTCATCGAGCGGTTGCGCTGGCTCCTGAACACATGCACATCATGCGGAAACTCAGCACGGCGACGTGCGATCATCTGCACCACAGGAGCCGGAAGGGTGAGGGCTTTGCGCTTCCCTGTCTTCTGCTCTTCTATGTCAATCTCACCGTTGATCACTTCGTCGAAGCGTAACGCGACGGCATCCCCCACACGCAGTACGGCGGCTTGCATCATTAACGTAACGTCAGCTATCAGGCTCTTGTTATGTGCGTTGAGCCACTCCCTGATCGCTTTGGCTTGCTGTTCGTCTAACACTATTGCTCTGTTCAATTTACCCTCCTGTAAAGTCACACATCTAAACCGATGAAATAAACATTATGATCAATTTCAGTAAGTTGCAAGATAAATGATCAAAAGTTGATCTTTGTTGTGTGTGGTAAATGGCGCGGTTGTGTCCAGTGCTGAACGCAAAGAAGCACGGCCTCCTGTTCGAAATTCGAACCATTTTTAAATATCTTTAACAAAATCATGAGGTTGGCATTTATAAACATGTGTTTGAACATTGCCAAATCCTCAACTCTGCACGAAGAACGGCGGCAACAGCGGAACATCACACTACCAATGCTTGTGTGTGGTTATTGTCTATCTAATTGATTTAAAGATGATAAATGTAGATCCGTTAGGCGAGGGCGGCGCTAACCTGCCTTTATGCACTGATTATGCGGAGTTTATGCACTTGAAACTGATTGCGTAATAAAATGATTAGAATGCTAATCAATTGGCGGATTTTGGCATTGTAAATCAGCGGAGTAATCTTTCGAGAATACTCGTTCAGTACATTGCACCTACCATGAAAGTGTACATTGTGGACAATGATCGCTGTGAGCCGCACGGCGCAAGGCTTTCGTATAAGTGATGAAACATACTTTGAAAGTGAGAAAGGCGCTCAGAGAGCGTTACAGGCTGGTTATTTAGGATGGAATAAGCATTGCTATACCTGGTATTTAGAATGTATTTAGCGTGGGATTTTTCCGGCGCTATGGAGGCGAGTATTCGCGATTAACACGCAATCATGAGTGAAACGAGGGATGTAGGGTTAATTCTCCATAAAGTGAACTGTACAATTTGATATGCGCGTGATCAGCGCATGGAAGATAGCTACACAGGAGAGTTACCTTTGCATAGAGTTATTGTTGAGAAGTGTTTCTCCTGTTAAAGATAACTTGTCATGTTCGCTTCACTCACTGACAGAAACCAACTACTAACTACCCTTAATTAAATTAAGGTTATTAATTATCTCTCTTATGTTCTCGTATTCCTTGAACATACATCATTGTGCAAGATGATCATGAACAGATACTTTTTCATGCAACATTCACCCGCTGATCGCTGGTTCATTGTGAGCCTACACTTTCCGAAGGTATCAAAATAAATGTAAAAGGGTTTATCATTTAAAATGATACCCCCTCTTACGTGATACCCTCGTAATCAGCTTGATTGTGCAAATGGCGTAGCCATAAGATCGGCTCACTCGCATGAAGAGCCGGAAATGATACCCTCCCTTGAGTTGCCATCTTCTCAACTCACAAAAGTGATTGACATGAAATTTATTTTGTGATAGGGATTGACAGGTGGGTAGGAAAAATGTTATAGTACCCATATCGCATAAAACTTTATCCACATAATCCAATCAACGCACTTCGAAACCATCAGGTTTGCGAGGTGTTTTTGTTAATACACCTAACCAAGGAGACTCAATATTGAGATATTTCGACGTTGAAGACACACTTCAACAATTAAAAGATGGAACTACCACCCGTTACCACATCCAAGCATTACGTAATTCCTGCCGCGCTCGTGGATATCAGGAACGGGAAGATTTCTTCACCGAAGTATTGAAGCGATGGGATACAATCCGCGCTTCTACAACCGAACAGACCAAATAGAAGGAATAGAAAATGAAAATCAACTTCACCCCTGAGACTTATCAGGCGCTGATCGCGCGTGCCAATCGTGAAAATAAAGCCGCCGCCGCACTGGTGAGCGAATTAATAACAACAGTCCTTAACAAAGAGGAAACCAATGAACCAAAGAAGAAAAGTAATAACCTACGTTGATGCAATTTGCGGATCTGGAAAGTCCACCACGTTACAGCACTACATCAAGTCAAGTTTATTAACAAATTCCGAAGCAATTCCCCCTCGTTATCTTCTCGTGATGCCAACACATGAATTATGTGGACAGGTGAGGGAAGAACTCACAGGACGGCGGGTTAAGAGTTTCCATGTGGACACCGAAACAGAAGCGGTAAATCTCCTAATTTCCACCCTGGAATACGATTTCCAGCATTCGGTTATTATCTGCACACATCAATGCTTTATTCATTATTGTTATCGTGCAGCGCTTGAAACGGAACTTCAAAACCTTCTCCGTAATTTCAGTATATTTGTTGATGAAATCCCTGATGCAATGTTTGGCGCTTACATCAAAGTGCAGCATACAAATCGGACGGAACAAAATTTCCCATTCCTGGATTGGCTGGAAGAGCGCGACGGATTGTTATTCCTGAGTGAGGATAAGCGTGAAGATTTCTACGCATACTGGCATGAAAAACAGTCGAGTGGAGTTGAGTTAAAGCGCCTACTTTGGGCGATAATGCAGGGTGCAGGACTTCTCTACGAAGAGAATAAACACCTGTTTGCTTTCACTGCTTCACCAATTATCAGATCTGTAGAATGGGCTGAACAACTTACACTCTTAGGTGCTGGCTCTTCTCGGAGCTTGTTTGTCTGGGCTGCTGAACATCTGACGAAATACGAAGTTGAGGAAGCTGGTGAAGATTTACAGCCGCCACTTGAAAGACGTAAACATAAGCGTGTACTGATCTCCCTGGTCGCCGTATGTGAAAACAGATGCACCTTGACAGCATTACAGAAAGTGTTTCACGAACATCTCCAGGAAATCATCCAGCGCGTGCCTGGTGAATTCATCTTTGCCACTAACAGAGATAAATCCCTGTGTCAGTTTACTACGATAGGGGATGAAATTCTTACCGATGCTTCCCGTGGTATCCGTGTTTCAATGGCTTCCTATGGACTGAACCATTACCAGCACATACACAATGCTGTATTTCTCGGATGCAGTAATCTTGATCGAGATTTCCAGGGTAAATGGCGGCAGTATGCGGAGATTAACGGATGGGATGTGGAAGAATTTGAACAGAAGCAACGCGCCGCGATGAACTATGAACGGTGCTACCAGTTTATTAGCCGTACATCTATCCGTAATGCTGACACTGATCACCCTCTGGCGTTCGTAGTGCCGGATCTGGCAACTGCTGAATACATCAAAGAGCATTATTTCCCTGGTGCAAAGATTGAATGTCTGAAATTTGGGAAAGTGAGAAAGAGACGCGATACAAGTAAAGGCGACAACACCCGCGCCGAGGTGCAGAAACATAAAGCCAGTGGGCTTACTCAGAAAGAAACTCAAGAAGTTATGAATGTTGGAATAGCAACAATCAAACGAAACTGGAACTAATCAGGAGACCTAATTGATACAATATATAAAACTGAACAACACAAACCAGATACAGATCAACGATAGCGGGAAGGGTGTTTATTATGCGCTTATTTGGTTCTGGAAAGGAAGGAAAACCAAAATTTCCTACAGCGAGCTATCTGATAAATCCGGTGTAAGTGATAACGGGATCAGATTCTGGCTTCGTGCGCTGCGCAACATTGGTGTGATTGAGATAGACGATGAAAGCCATTATCTATCATTCACGCTGAAACACATCGAACGAGACAATGTAGAATTCATCTACACTAATTTCTGAAACACACAATCGGGAAACTTTATGATTACTGCTTTATGTTGGTTCACCATATTCTATGGCGTTTACGTTATAACCAGACAAGGAGTTTCCCTCTCTACGAGGAATGAATGGGACGAAAAGAACGAAATCCAATTAAACGGATAGAACAAGCAACACGCATCAGCAAACGTAAATACACCTCTTCTCTACAAGACCTCGCACGAGAGTCTATTCCTGATGAGATGGTGACAACTATTAAAGAATATCCCGCAGTAGTACCAACTGGATTAGAGTTTGAACTATTGCAGGATGTTCTATCGTCAACGGATGACGTTTATTACAAACCACGATGCAGACGCGAATATATTATAGATAGTAGCCATCTCAAGAAATGGCAAATAGCAGGATTTGAACATTACGCCGATTATATTGGGTATTGTCAAACCTGGGGACTATCCCAGCACACACAAGACTTTGATATTCTCTTTGACGACAAGGAAAACAATGAATAATAAAACTATGGACACCGTGAACACCCTAATTAACTCCTTCCACGACAACTGGCATTTACCAACCTTACAGCTTGTTAATGCAGCGTGGCGTGAGAGAACGCCCTCCGCGCTTCTGGAAGCGGTGCAATACACTGAACAGGCAATCACCGCCCTTGAACATCTGCAAACGTCTGTAGCTCGTTTGGTGCAGCGTGACGGCAGTACGATCACACCAGAAGATGCGTGGCGTGTAGCTAATGACCTTGAGGAGCTGGCTTGCTCTCTGCAATACATCACTGTTGAACTCGGAGAGCTTGCCATCCAGATCGCGGAAGAATGTGCCTTAACATAAAAGTTACGAAATGTCTTGACAATATGTGCTATATGTGTCATAATGAGTTATAGGGTAAGTATTCGAATCACTTCACCCTCGTATGTCAATACGCACTCCTTGAGAATGCCGTTCCCATAGCGGCATTCTCTCCCTCTGAATGCTATTTCTGAAAGTGTTGGTTCTTTCCTCTTTGTCTTGTTTAGTTCCGAAGGAATGCGCGGGATGTAATATCTCGTTGTGTTGGTATTGCATCGCAATCACCGCGCATCTCCGACTTTTTCAGAAAGGGCATTCGCTCTTTACTCATTCATTCCGTTAGGATGAATGTAGTAATCTCTTATTACTTTTCCAGTGGTGATATTGAGATTCCATTCCCACTTCTCGCCATGACAGAAGGGCTTCTGTTTTGAAGTGGGGCAATGACGGGCGATCCTACTTCTGTTATTCGTAACAGTTGCGCCCTTCATTTTTTCAAGAAACCATTCTTTAACATCATAATCCTCCGAAACGAAAATGATTTTAACAGAATGCTTTCTAACAAGGGCATATTCTCCAGGGGCTTAATCGCCCCTTTTTAACAATCTGCATGTAACACTTCCGTTATTAATGGAAGGATGAACGCAGTTATAACGCGAAGGAACAACACAATGTTTCTATTAAACAATCGCGACCGAATCCTAAAATACAAATCCGAAGTGATTCAAGTTAATCCTGAGTTAATAGCTAAAGTGGCTGAAATGGCAGGATGTACCGTTGAAGAAATTGAAAAAGCTGTAGACCAGTATTTCCCTTCTGAGGACACACCTCAACTTAGTATGCAGGAACGGATCGCAATCAAATCCAAGGAAATCAAACAACAATGATTGTAGACCTAACCGAACTTTTCCCAATTCGTAAGAGTTTCACTGACGTAGTGAGCTACGCCACTGATTCTTTTGCAGTCGTAGAAGGCCGTGTTTTCGACCTGCCAGCAGATATTGAATGCGGCGATGTTATCGGCGCTGATGGCGCTCTATACACCTCCGGCGATGATGCCTTTGTGGTGGTAAGTGATTTCGTGAGTGCTGGCGACGGTAAAACCGTGAATGTCCTACGTGCGCCTAATGTTGGTAGCTTCGTAGCACTGAAAGCCGACAACCTGCACGCAGCTAATCACGCCGCAGCTATCACCACGCTCGAATCCAAAGGGTTCGTATGCCGTCCATTCTTCACCTCTTAATCAAGGAAGATAAATAATGAGTAAAATCGCAATTGGGCGTGAGATGGTCGATTTAGCGCCAATCTTCCAGGCTCTGCCGGAACGTAACTATCTTATGAATGCCCTCGACCTATTTGATGGGGTAGGTGTTCAGAATCCGAAAGTGGTGGTGACACAGCTTCTGGATGATAACTACAGCCTGTTTAACACCCCGCAGAGCCGTTATTCATCAAACCACGACACTACCGCGCGTCAGAATGGGAAAGAATACCTTATCGAGATTCCTTGGTTTGCAAGGGAAGATGAGTTTAAACCTGTAGACGTACAAGGCCGCAGAGTGCAGGGAACGGACTACGAGCAAACCGTTACCGACCTGTACACCGAATACACTGGCAAACATAAGATTGCTTATCTGCGTACCCGTGAGTCTTACCTGGCCCGTGCTCTGTTCAAAGGTGAAGTTTATACGCCTGCAACTGATGACCTACTGATCTCTTATGCTGAACTGTTCGGTGTGGTGCCAATGACAGCCAGCGTGAGCACAGCGACAGCGGCACAGGATTTTGATGCGATCTTAGACAAAGTTCAGGCTGCCGCAGGTGGATTGGCTGGACAGATTGAACGAGTGATCGTATTCGCTAAACCTGCTGCATTTAGCCAGATTCGCTTCTCTGACAGTATGTCTAAGGCGTTCCAGTATGTAGCGCCATATGATGACCGTAACCTATTCTACCAGCGTCACGAGCTTCTCCCTGGTGTTAGTACGTTTAGTCTGCCTGGTGCGCCGATCGACATTGTTAAAGTGACAGATCCGCTGATCCTTGCACAGATGCCGGACGATGCCGACATGGTGGCGGTTCCGGTGTTCAGTAAAGGCACAAATGCTTATCAGAACATCTACGGCGCTGCCTCTGGTAACTTCGCGCTGATCGATGCAGCACCTGCTGAATACTACTCTTGGGGCTACCTGAGCGAGCGCGGCGATGCTTACCACGTTATGCACGAAAACAGCGCATTACCAGTGAACCATGCGTTAGGTATGCAGGTGAAGATCACCATCACTGCTTAATGAGCAAGCGGGAGCCTGACCCGCTGGAAATAATCAGGCTTTTGAATAGGGCGTGTGAACGTTGGGAACATCTCCCCAGTGTTCCCGCCCTTTTTTATTTCCAGAATGAGGAAAGATGAAATTGGAACTTATCCTAAAGAGTCGAGGCTTGCACTTACAACTAAATGATACAAGTGCAGAGCAACTACTCAATTTAGCAGCCGTATCGAGAGCACTTGATGTGAGCTATTCACATTTAAGACAACTTATTTTCAAAGGAATGAGTGTATCAGATGCACTTAATTATCTTGTGAACGAAAAGAAAGGGTGTGAATAATCATGCTTGAAATTCAGACCAGTAAAATTAATAACACCGTGACATTCAGCGTTGATCGTAATTCAATGAAGGAAGCTATGGACGCTTTCGACCAAATTCAGAAGAAAGCCAAAGGCATTAAAGACCCCACGTTGAATATGAAAAAATTCAGCCAGGGGCTAAAGTCTGCTGAAAGAGAATTAGATAAGCTGAATAAGAAAGCGTCAAAGCCACGTAATAGCGATGAACGAGAAAAGGCAAGGGCAGCTAAGGCGCAAGTCCGTGTAGAGGCTCAAGCAGCGAAAGAGGCCGCAAGAAACGCACAGCGCCGTGAACGGGCTTCGCTAAAATTGCTCGATACAGCTTCGAGTTTCAAAAATATGCAGCACCTTACCAATGTTGAACTTACACAGGCAGCGCTTGCAGCGTCACGGATCACCAAAGCCTATGCAGCAGGAACTATCTCTCTACAAAGACAGAACAGCGAGATCAAACGACTCCAGCAGAGCTACAGACGCATTAACGCAGAGCGTAGGGCAGCAGCGAAGGCGGGAGGGGCTAACGCTCCTGGTGGCGGTGGTAAGGCTACAGGGGCTATCTCTGGCTCTCTAATGGGCTTAGGCACTGGTGCGCTTGCTGGCGCTGGGATTGGTGCGGCGGCTTATGGCGCTTATTCATGGGGGAAAGAGGCTGTAACAGCACAGGAAGAGCGTAGCGAGATTGTGCAGCGTGCCAGATTAGGGAACGTTGATTACAACGCGCTACAAGCACAAAGCCAGTATGCGACGGCTAACGGGATCGACTCAGGAATGGGCATTCAGGGAATGAGGAAACTCCTTGATAATTATAAGGATATTCAAGATCGCATTGGTCAAACTCTCAATGAGGCTAAATACGATAAGAAATCTGGTCAATACAAAGGTGGAGATCAGGGGATTCTGTCAGCGGTGAACACTGCCGGATTCACTTTGAAAGATTTGCAATCCTACCAAAAGAACCCGATGGGCTTCGTCTCTGCCTATACCAATACGTTAGAGAAGCAGGGCAAATCACCAGAGCAAATCCTCGCATCGTTGGAACAGTTAGGTGATGACCTGGGCCTATACCATAAAGCGTTTATGAATGGTGGTAAGGCTCTCACTGATCAGGTGGACGTGCTCAAGCGTAACGGGCAATGGTTGAACCAGGAGCAGCAAGATCAGCTTGTAGCCTATCGCAAGTTTAATCAGGAAATGGACATTCTCAACGATAGCCAGAAGTTGGCCTTCTTTGAAGGTTTCATGGAGTCTCTCGACCCTGCGACGGTGAAAGAGTTTAAGGAAGCGATGCAGGAGGCGTTACCCTTCTTCAAGGGGGCAGGGGCAGCAGCCGGTGATCTTGTATCCGGCCTGATGAAGCTAACCAACTGGATCACAGGTAAGCTGAATCTCCTGAATGGGGATAACACCTCTAAAGAAGCTGTTAGCCAGCATTACGGCACTACGTCAGCACCTGTACAGGCTGGAAGTAACCCTGTGGCTAACGCCTATGGAGCCAGCCAACCGAATCAGGACGGCACACATCAGCCTAATGTGTTCGATACGTTCCATGATTGGTGGAACGGGACAAGCAACGCTAAAGACGTTAGCAGCTACGCGCAGAGCACCAACGGAAATTACTCTCCTGTTTCGATGTTGAAACAGAGTGCAGCAGCGCCAGCTAAGCCAGCCAGTGCTCCGATCATGCAGCCTGTGGTGTTGCAGAATCAGCTACCGGAAGGGCTTATTCATCTAACTATTTCCCCTGATCCAACGTTTGGAAACATGCTTAATGCTACCGTTGATCAGCGTATCAATGACAATAATCAGCGTATGGTGCTGGCTGTTTCATCTGGACAAGGGGCGGGGGGCTAATGTCCCTCTTTATAAGGAATAAAATAAAATGGCAACACCAGGAAGTTTAACAATCGGTGGCGATTCCTCCCGAATCAATTCAACTCAGAACAGTAATAACAGCAGTGCTACGCGTAATAAAGGTGAAAACGGATTCACTATTCTTGCTTCTGTTTATAATCCAGCTTCTGATAGCTACATTCAAAACTATCAGGCGATAGTGTTTGATGCCGTGACAGACACGGGAATACGCAGACAGGCGGAAATTACAAGCTATCCCGTTGAGAGCGGGGCAGAAGTGAGCGATCACGTTCAGATTAAGAATAATACATTCAAGCTATCTGGGATTATTACCGAAACTCCGGTAAGGCTTGAGAAAGATTTATTATACAGTGCTGGCGTTAATGGTACTCGTATTTCTCAGGCTATCCAGTATCTTGATAAAATATTTGATGGTCGTCAGCCTATTACATTAGTGACAGAGCACAAAGTGTACGAGAATGTTATTCTCTCGGGCATCTCCTACGATTATAAATCTGAATACGCGATGCAATTCGATCTTGAATTTGAACAGATCAGACTTGTTAGCACTGCTACAGTTAATGTAATTGCTACTAAAACGCAGGGGAATAAATCTGTAGGCGGTACGGTGAAACAAAGGGTGGTGAACAATGCACCTAAGAAAACCGAAGGTGATACGGTTACTACGGAGTTTAAGAAATAAGGGGCTTACGCCCCTTTTTTCGTTTCTGGAAAGATGATTTCTGGATAATCCACCATTTCCACATAGTCGGATAGCTCTTTCATGGAACACCCCGCGCTGTAGGTCTTGAATGCTTCTGTAGAAGCGGCTTGTGAAGAGTGCCCCGTGATGTAGCCTATACGCTGTTCGGGTACTCCGGCACGGTCAAGACACGTGATAAAATGCCCCCTCAAACTGTGAAAGCATTGGCGGTCTGTAGCCATAGGCACTACGCGACGCCGTAAGCGGGTGAATGCTTGGGAATAGAATGGTCCTTTCTTACCGTCTTTGCGTTCAATCTTGTTAGCCTGTGGTAACAAGAAATCTCCAGTGTTCAAACTCAGATAATAATCCACCATGCCGATCAGAAAAGCGTGGATAGGGATGTGTCTGATACCAGCTTTCGTCTTGGATTTGCTAATGTAGAAAGTACGTATCCCTTCCACCATAACGATCTCTTCTTTCTTCAAGCTGGCTATTTCGTCCAGCCTTGCACCAGAGAATAAACCGATCAGAATAACTGCACGTAGCTCTTCGTCTGCTTCGTTGAGTAGTGTAGATAGCTGATGCCATTCAAACGGCTGATAGCTTTCAATGGTGCGCCGGGCTTCAAGGTTGTGACCATGAAACGGATTTAGGGGGGCTATAGCGTCATAGCGGCGTTTGGCGAACTCGTAGAGGCTACCTAACGATGTAAGCCAGTTTTGCACCGTCTGGGGTGCTACATCGCGTTTCTGCTGTTCTTCTATGAAGTCTGTAACTAATCGGCGTCCAATCTGATCCAGACTGATATCAACTTTCCCAATACTCTGGAGAAACACTTCTACCGCTCGCGCCGATTTGCTCAATGTGGACAGTGAACGCCGATCTCGGTAAGCGGTGGCGTATTCGTCACGTAATAGGCATAAGTGAGGAATAGAACTTGCTCGTTCCTCAATCAGTGGCTTGTTTTTGTTCTTTCGGATCTGAGAGTGCAGGGAAGTGATCGCAAGCTGAATGCGCCTATCCTCCGTATCCGGCTTGAACTGTTCTTTCAGGTTGTTCCACTCTACCAGCATGTGATTGCGGAAGTGACGCGCCTTGTAAATGTCTCTCGTGCCTGTACTTTTCCTGTAAAGACGCTTACCGCCGAACATGTGGCGCATGTATGCCGGAACGTAGATCTGAAACTGCCAAACGCCGTCCGGTGAAAGATAAAGATACTCCTGGCCCTTGATTGTCATGAGACTGATCCTCTAAAATCTCGCAATCAAGTATCAATAATAGTTACTATGTTGATTCGATGATCGTCGCGTTGCGGAAATTATGAAACAGAGTTTCGATTCCCTTCGCCCGCTCCAGAATTCCCCTAACTTTATTTTCCCATTCGCCCAGGAACAAAAAACGATACAATTTCGGTGCAACTGGCGCGGTATCTTTGTTTCGCGAAAGAGCTTCCCGTCTGCTTTGCTCATAGCTTGAAATTATTGTATTTCGACCATTTTTAATCTTCCGCAGGCATTGGGCGAGCAGACCATGCTGATTCCATTGACAATCCTTTACTGGCGTTAATAGTTTTGCGTATCTTGCCCGCCGAAAATATTCGCGCGACTGGTTGAGGGCTTACCGTTGCTGTAGTGAGTATCCTGACCATTAAAAATATTGGCCCGACTGCTAGACTGGGTGCCGTCGTTGTAATGGGTATCCTGACCGCCAAAAATATTGGCTCTACTGCTGGATTTTTTGCCATCGCTGTAATTCGTATCCTGTCCACCAAAGATATTCGCTCTGCTGGTTGCCTTCCTTCCGTCGCTGTAAGTGATATCCTGTCCGCCGAAAATATTGGCCCGACTGCTGGATGTTGTGCCATCGTCATAGCGACAGTCCTGCCCATCAAAAATATTGGCTCGGCAACTATCCGCCATAGCAGTATTCAACGAACCCGCAAAAATAATAAATACTAAAACCCACTGTAAGTATCCCGGTAAAACGACCCATTCACTTTTAGAGATCTTCCGACATACTGATTATGTCCCCTGAGGAGGTCGCTATGCGCAAGATCCGATTCACTGAACACCAGATCATCGCCGTGCTGAAGTCCGTCGAAGCCGGACGAACCGTCAAAGATGTGTGCCGGGAGGCCGCGATATCCGAAGCCAGCTATTACAACTGGAAGGCGAAATATGGCGGGATGGAAGCGGCCGATATTAAAAAAATCAAAGATCTGGAAGATGAGAATCGAAGGCTTAAACAGATGTTTGCTGATCTTAGCCTTGAGTGCCGGGCACTTAAAGACGTCATCGAAAAAAAGCTTTAAAACCAGCGATAAAGCGTGAACTCGTCAGCTATCTGACGGCGCAATTTGCCATGAGTTTACGCCAGGCCTGCAGGACGTTATCGCTGAGCAGGACAGTGTATTTTTATCGGCCCGATACCCGGCGTGATGAACCGGTGATCCATGCACTGACTGAACTGGCTGAACGCTATCCGCGCTACGGTTTTAAGAAGCTGTTCCAGCTGCTGCGCAGGCAGGGCAATACCTGGAACCATAAGCGCGTTCACCGGATTTACTGCCTGCTGAAACTGAATTTTCGTCGCAAGGGAAAACAGCGGCTGCCAGTGCGTAATCCAGCACCACTGGCGACGCCGCAAGCGCTAAACCAGAGCTGGTCCATCGATTTTATGCATGACGCGCTGCTTTGCGGCAGACGCTTCCGGACCTTCAATGTGGTGGATGATTTTAACCGTGAAGCACTGGCGATAGAAATCGACCTGAATATCCCGGCTCAGCGAGTCATCCGGGTGTTGGACAGGATCGTAGCAAATCGCGGCTACCCGCTGAAGATGCGGATGGACAACGGGCCAGAACTGGTCTCACTGGCGCTGGCACAATGGGCCGAAGAACATGGCGTGCAGCTCGAATTTATCAAGCCGGGTAAACCAACACAGAATGCTTTTATCGAACGGTTCAACCGGACATACCGGACAGAAATTCTGGATTTTTACCTGTTCAGAACACTGAATGAAGCACGGGAAATTACCGAGCGCTGGCTGATGGAATATAACAACGAGCGGCCTCATGAATCCCTGAACAACCTTACTCCGGAAGAGTACCGGCTGATGGCTGAAAAACCGGAAATCTCAAAAAGTGCGTGGAACTAAAACAGGTGTGCTTACACCACGTCTTAGCGTTCATGGCTATTCTCTGAAAATGAATGGGAGCAACGGTAGCTATACTATGCCTGATAGTGTAACGCGGGAGGTTATGTTGTCCTAATTTTCGCAACAAAATGTGGGCACTACATCGGTGAGGCTTTGTTGAA
Organism: Enterobacter sp. RHBSTW-00901; assembly: GCF_014103115.1. NCBI lineage: Bacteria > Pseudomonadati > Pseudomonadota > Gammaproteobacteria > Enterobacterales > Enterobacteriaceae > Enterobacter > Enterobacter sp. RHBSTW-00901. The sequence continues at coordinate 1,964,274 of NZ_JABXPB010000001.1, read as the reverse complement.
TAAATAAGATTCCGTGCGAACGTCCTTGTTGCGGGTCGGATTATCAGGCATCACGCACGCTTTCTGGCATACCTGCCTTCGTCATTTTGTTCAGTGCACGTACCATGGCCAGAGCCTCTGCAACCTGACCATCGTAGTCACGTAATGTCAGTGAACCTCCGAACAGCTGTGATACATGGCCGTTTCCGCTATAGCGCGACGGTAATATTCCGTTGTCCATTTCCACCGTGCATTGCTTCCGCTCAGCCGCTGATTAGTAACAGCACGGTTGCGGTCCGCATACTCATCTGGCCAACGCAGCGGAACGCCCATCAGGGTAAAAATGGAATCAATGAAGCCCTGTGCAGCCCGCAGGGTCAGCCGGAATACGCGTTTAATCACCAGAACGGTAGTGATGGCAAGGTCAGAATAGCGCTGAGGTCTTCCGCGTGCTGAAGGCGGGCGGTGTCATACCACGCCTTAATTGTTTCATCGTCCAGCCAGAAAGTCATGGAGCCACGGTTGATACGCGCTTTGTTATAGGTGTGCCAGTTGGTGATTCTGATCTTCTGCTTTGCCACGGGACTGCTTGCGTTGTCAGGGAATGCGTAATCGGATCCTTCAACTCAGCAAAAGTTTGATTTATTCAACAAAGCCCCTTCTGAGCCTGTTGTTTCTGGCTCAGATAGTTATTCTCAACAACAACCAAGCCCTATGATTTGTATTTTTTCATTTTCAAGAATAAATTCACAAAAAACATGAGCGTACCAAAAACAACCCCATTGAAAAAACTAAAGTTAAAGTCATCAAGGAAATTAGTAATCGAATAAGAAGGCCAATGTCCTTCTATCAGTAAAACAGGCAATCTGCTAAACACTGAAACTAAAACACATCCGGCTAAAATGGTGACGAAACCCATAAGTAAAAAAAGAAGAAAGTAAAAAAGTATTTTTTTCATTTCAGTTTCCCCTTGGCATAATCTTCGCCTGCTTTTCCCGCTCTCTCAGATAGATAGCCACCTGCTATTACTGGTAATTGGTTTACTTTAGGTGGCTCTATTATTGATGGCATTCTCGAATTTTGATAATCTTTAAATCCATTACTCCAAGGATTCCATACCTTATTATCAACCTTCTGAACACCCAACCCAAACAAATAACCTAACGTAGCCCCACCTGCAGCCCCGATCATAGGCACAGTTGGACTCTTACCATCAATAAGACTACTTATCCCTGCTCCTGCGGTGCTCACTGCTGTAGTTCCAACATATTTCATACCAGTTGTAGCTGCTCCAGTTATCATTGCTGTGATAAGACTATTCGGGCTAAATACCTCACTTGGATCATTATGGATATTGTACGCCTGAGACGTGGCGTTTGCGATTCCACTTGTAGCCGCTGAAACACCTCTTGTTGCTAATGTTGAACTGCCAATCAAGTCCGCAACAGCAGGAGCAACGGCACGACCAAGAATCGGTATTGAAAGAGAAATCGTTGCGATAGCTGCTTTAGGTATGTTGTTTGATCGCTGCATCTCGTCATAGTTATCAATCACTGGCGACAGCTGATTAATGCTGTACTGTGCCAGTTGCTTACAATCTGCATCACAACCCGGTGATTGCATTAGCTGGATAAGGTCATCCTGTTGTTTAACAAGATAATCCTTACTGATCTGTGTGTTCAGCGCTTTTTGCTGTTGAGCCGCATCCGCTTTGCTCGCAACATCCACCAGTTTCTTACGCTCTTCATCCGTTGATGCCGATTTATATTTCTCAAGCCATGAGGTGGTCTGGTCAGCGCTGAGATAATTATTCTCAACCGCATTCTTCCCGGCACTGGCCCCGGCCGCAGCACCCGCCGTATTTCCCCCGGCAATCCCGCCAGCCATGCCCGCTGAAACAGTCGCCAGCGTACTCACGGTTTGCTTCTGGTCTTCCGTCAGCTTCGACGGGTCTGTGTCCGGATAGAGCTGTCTGGCAATCGCTGTCGCTACCAGTTCTCCGGATGCCGCCCCCACTGCGCCCGCCGCGGCACTGTTGCCCTGAAGGGCTGCGGTTACGCCGCCGAGGATGGCATGGGCAATCGCTTTTGCCGCCGTGTTGTCATCGATGCCTGCATGGTGGCCGATGATGTTCGCCAGTTCCGGTGCTGAAGCGCCCGCCAGCGCGCCCCCGATATTGCCGCCCGCCAGTCCCTGCAGCGCTGCCGTGGCCGCCTGGATACCACGCTGCATGTTGCTGCCGGTTCCGTACGTCACCATCACCTCTTTGTATGCCTGCGTGTCACGCAACTCCGCAAGATAGTTCTGGCGTTCTTTTTCTGTCGCGTTTGCGGGGAGTGTTGTGCCGGATGCTTTCTGGGCCGCTTTCAGCCCGTTCAGGTCACCCTGAGTCCTGGCAATATCCGCCACCTGGCTGCCAATATCGCTGATCATCCCGACTGCTTTCAGGCGGTTCTGCTCTTTCTCCTTGTCGAAGATCGGGCTGATGCTGTCGTTGGCATGTTCGGTGTCGCGGCTCAAATCGGCCACGTCCTGCTTCTGGTTTACCTTGTCGCGGAGGGTGAGGGTGCCTTCTGCCACGGCGGCCTGTGTGGTACCTTCCGCATGGCCTTTGTTGCCAGCGGCGGAGATCATGCCACCCGGCAGGTTGCCCTTGAATTTATCCCCGAAGCTACCGCCGCCGCTCAGGCTGATACCGGAGTGCGAGGTTTTAAAGTCGGCTTCGTTGTGGATGTCGCTGAAGCCCAGCGTCCCGGTATCGAGGCTGTTTTTGTCCGGTGTGGCGGTGGAGGCGATAACCGCACCGTCAAGCTGGGTGTGATGACCCACGGTGATATCGAAGCCGCCGTCCCCGGCATACAGCCCGGTTTGTTCGGCAACGGAATCAAAGCGGCTCTTCATCTTGTCCTGGCTGGCGTTGATATAGCCTGAACCGGACATGGTGCCGAAGGTGAAGCTGCCACCCGCAGCAACGCTGGTCTGCTTGCCGTCATAGTCATTGTTGTTCTGCTGACTGCGCATCAGCAGATCGTGACCGACATCTGCCACGATTTTATTGCCGTTACCGGAACACCGGGAACAGGCACCGCAAACGTATTATTCTCAACAACTACAGCACCACAAGTGATGCTGTAGTCTGGGATTTATACATCAATTAAGAAGTTCCGTTGATACGTTGCCAATATCGAAGAACTCTTTAAAGACCCTGACAACAAGATCAAAATCTTTTGTCAGTTGTCGCTCAGGCCAGTAATCCCCATAAATCTGTATTTTTTTCTCCATACCAGATTTCGATTTATCCCAATAGGAACGAACCGTTAAATCAGATTCCGAGCACTCTAAATAGCTGCGCCTAATACCGCTACACTTTTGCCTGACCATGTTTTCCTCCGGGGAATGGGCTGGCGGTTTCCATAAAATGGCGGACCTTTTTCAGTAACTGCCACATTGAGCGGCACTGATGATTACGGGTTATCGTGTCATGAAGTGCCTGCCATAGCCGTTCCACATGATTCACCCACGGCGAGTAAACCGGCTGGTAAATTACCCTGAACTTGGGATTTGCTTTCAACCAGCGCTGTGTTTCGCGGCTTTTATGGATAATGTAGTTATCAACGATCAGCGTGATTGTTTTCGCCCGCCGGTAAGTGGCTTTCAGGTGCTTTAGCAGAGCGATAAACAGCGCTGAACTTTTGCTGTTGCCGCCCACGTAGCTGACTTTACCCGTGCCACTGTGCAGTGCGCCGGCCAGATAGTATTTTTCGTTCTGCCCCGGCGTCACTACCCGTTTCTGCTGTCCGCGCAACTGCCAGTCCGCACCGATTTTAGGATTAAGGTGGATATCCACTTCATCTTCATAAAATACCGGATGCTCTGCGCTGCATTCATCCAGCGCTTTGTGGATTACCGCCATCTTTTCATCTTTATGTGGGTCACGGATACGCAGAGTTGGCGCGGCCCTGCGCCATACAAGCCCCGCAGATGGCAACCAGCGGCGAACGGTTCCTGCATGTAACTGGCAACCGGTTATCTCATTGATTTTTATTGCCAGTAATTCGGTGCTCCAGCGTGAACGTTGATAACCAAAATCGCCGGGAGAATGCTTTATCAGCTCACGTAACAGGGTGCAGATATGTTCAAAAGGCCAGCGTCGGGAGCGCCCTGCGGGTAAGGATTTCAGGCCTTCAATACCTGAGTGCGTAAACCAGTTAATCCAGCGACCAACGGATGAACGGGCACAACAGAGAGTTCTGGCAACATCGCTGACCCGTTCACCCCGATGAAGCATTAGCATGGCCGTGAGTCTGCGGGCATGATTTTTATCACGCGTTTTATGAATAGCTTTCTGCATCAGGCGTCGTTCGCCACGGGGTATTGGTACTATGATCGGCATCGCTCAGTCCGGTTGGTGATTTTGGTTGGTTTGGCGATTGATCAGATCGCACAATCCGGGCTGAGTTCCCTTTCAGTGATCTACTATTCCGCGCAGCTATTTAGTAACGTCAAGAGATAGAAGCCATCATCTGTAGATACTTCTAAATTCATCGGCCCAATATCAGGTTCGGGGACAATGCGGAGTCTTACACCACCTGTATCCCCCCTCAATTTCATCAGGAATTCTTCTACATCATTCCACTTGGGGCCACGAACCCGTGAAAAAGAGTTTCTGGCGTACAGATAGAAATCGACTTCAAACTCATCTTTCATAAGTTTCTTTCCTGGTGAGTTTTTTCATCCCTTTTTCCCAATACAAAGTATCTCCGCTTTTCTCTTCAAAAATAGTAAGCGATTTCAAGCCAGATTTTTCAGCCATACTTTTTATATCGCTGAGACAGTAACCGCAAACTGGCTTACCAAATACTTTCATTTCCATGCTACGACCCGTTGTCATACCCTGCTCGTAGGCTTGTTGGATAGTACCAACTTCAGCATGAGCGGTAGCATCAGGCAACACAACTGGTCGATGTGTAAGTATCCCGGTAATAGCGCTATAAAAAAGGCTGCATTACGCAGCCTTTTTTGGGGAACCCATTCAGTTCTTCGGGAAAATCCAGACGTGTTTTGCTGGCAGTGATAAATGACAATGCTGCGGGTCGCGAACGTCGTGGCCATAGGCGCGGATCACAAAGTCATCGCCTGCCGTGCGGAACAAGTATTCCCAGCGGTCACCCAGATACATGCTGGTGAGCAGCGGCAGTTCAAGCTGATTTTCACCCGGGCCGTCCACCACCTCGACGCGCTCGACGCGGATCACCGCGGTGGCCTCCTGACCGTTTTGCACGCCTTCACCGGCCTGCCCCCACAATACCCAGTCTTTTCCCTCAATGCGTGCTTTGCCATCGCGCACCTCTGTCACTTTGCCGTGCAGGCGGTTATTGCTGCCCATAAATTCTGCCGTAAACAGGGTCTTTGGCGAACCGTACATCTCCTGCGGTGTGCCTTGCTGCTCAATCTTGCCGTTGTTGAGCAGCAGAATGCGGTCGGAAATGGACATCGCTTCATTCTGGTCGTGCGTCACCATCAGTGCGGATAAGCCCAGCTTGATAATTAACTCCCGCAGGAACACGCGGGCCTCTTCACGCAGCTTGGCGTCGAGGTTAGAGAGTGGTTCATCCAGCAGGATCACCGGTGGGTTGTAAACCAGGGCCCGGCCAATCGCCACGCGCTGCTGTTGTCCACCGGAAAGCTGGTGTGGGTGACGTTTACCAAGATGACCTAACCCAAGTTGATCCAGCACATCCTGTACCCGCTGGTTGATCTCTTTGGTTGCGACTTTACGCAGTTTTAACGGATAGGCCACGTTCTCAAAAACGGTTTTGTGCGGCCACAGCGCGTAGGACTGAAATACCAGCCCCAGATTACGCTCTTCCGCCGGAATTTCGCTGCGCGGCGTGCCGTCGTAAACTTTGTTTTTGCCAATCACAATTGATCCCTGAGTCGGCTTTTCCAGCCCTGCCACCGCGCGCAGCAGGGTGGTTTTCCCGCTGCCCGATGGCCCCAGCAGAGAGACCACTTCACCGCGCTTCAGGTTCATGGAAACGCCTTTCAGCACCGGGTTGTCGCCGTAGGTTAAGTGCAGGTTGTCGACCGCTAATTCAATCATGTAATTTGACTCCGAAACGAAGGGCAATGCCCAGACCTACCACGACCAGCAGGATATTAATAAAGGAGAGCGCTGCCACGATATCAATGGCACCAGCTGCCCACAGTGAAACCAGCATTGAACCAATGGTTTCCGTACCGGGAGAAAGCAGGTACACGCCCGTTGAGTATTCGCGTTCAAAGATCAGGAACATCAGCAGCCAGGAACCGATAAGACCGTAGCGGGACAGCGGAATGGTCACGTGGCGCGTAATTTGCCCGCGCGTTGCTCCTGTACTGCGGGCGGCCTCTTCAAGCTCTGGCCCTACCTGTAACAGCGTGGAGGAGATAAGCCTCAGTCCGTATGCCATCCACACCACGGTGTAGGCCAGCCAGACGCTGAAAATGGTGCTGCGTAATGAGCGCAGCCAGACGATCAGGTTTTCGCGCATCCAGTCAGACCAGACGAACCCGGAAAGCCAGCCTGATTTCAGCGAGTTATCCAGCCACATCGGCAGGAACAGGAAGACCCACAGGAAAGCCAGACCCGCGAGCAGGCCTGGAACCGCGCGCGGCACCAGTACGCTGTAATCAAGAAAGCGCGTGGTATTGTCCGGTTTGCGGTGCATTGCGATGCCAACAAACAGGTAGCACGCCACGGCCAGCGCGCCGCCAATCACGCCGATAGACATTGAGTTGACGATGGCGCGTAACAGGTTCGGTTGTGCCCAGATGGTGCGGAAGGTATCGAGTGAAAGCTCATCCCACAGCGAAACACCCACCCCCCAGTTAGAGATAAACGCGCGCAACACCACGCCAAGCAGGGGGACACCGATAGTCACGGTCAGCCAGGCGGCCACCACTGCGCCGGCCACCCAGCGCCATTTACCCAGCGGTAAGGCACGCGCCTGCGACGCTTTCCCTTTCATGGTCACGAAGCGGTTGGCGGTACGCATCAGACGACGCTGCAGCATAACCAGTGGAATAGTGATACAAATCAGCACCACGGCAACCGCTGCCATCAGGTGATAGGACGGGGTACCGAGCTTGTTGGTGAGCTGGTACAAATAGGTTGCCAGCACCATGTTGCCTTCCGGATCGCCGAGCACCAGCATCAGGCCGAAGACTTCCAGCCCAAGGAAGAACAACAGCACGATGGCATACAGAATCGACGGGCGCACCATCGGTAAGCTGACGGACATCATCACCTGTAAAGGTGATGCCCCCGCAGTGCGTGCGGCCTCTTCGACATCGGAACCTACGCTGCGCAGCGCGGAAGAGATATAGAGATAGGCGTGTGGAACATGCGTCAGGCCCGCAATGACCACGATGCTCGACATGTCGTAGATATTCCACGGGACAAAGCCAATCAGCGCTTGCGCCCACAGGGATAAGAAACCCACCGGACCTGCCGCCACCACATAGCCAAACCCCAGCACCATCGGTGAAACAAAAATCGGCACCAGGATCAGCGGCTCAATCAGACGACGGCCAGGTAAATCGGTACGTACCATCAGAAAGGCCAGCACACCGCCCAATGGGATGGCGATGACGACCAGGCCAAAGGCGAGAATAAAACCACTTTTCAGTGCCTTATAAAAATCAGGGTCGGTGAAAATAAAGCCAAATGACTCAAGGCTCCACTCTTTTGCCGGAGAAAAGAACGGGGCGGATAAAAAGCTCTGTATCACGATAAACGACAAAGGCACGTAGATAACCAGTGCGGTTATCAACACGACAATACCGCGCGGCAGGCTTTGCCATTTTCTGTGTAATGTATTCATGGGGATATCCCTGGTGTTGCAGCCCAGAAAAATGAACTCAGGTCGTTGAACAGGAGCGCGGCGACATGCGCCGCGCTCAGATGCTTATTTGGCGGCGGCTGCACGCCACTGTTTGATGTAATCCAGACGTTTTTTCGGCTGCAGATATTCCAGCAGGCTTTCATCAACCGGGATCGGTTTCAGCGCAGTGCCCAGAATTTTGGTCAGACCGTCGATATCATTTTTACCTTCAATATCGTTACGAATGGACGGGATATCCGCCTGGTTTGCCAGAATGCTTTGCCCTTTTTCTGACAGGACATAATCCAGCCACAGCTTAGCGGCATTGCTGTTCTGCGCCTGCTGGCTGATGAAGGAAACGCGCGACAGAACCAGGGTGTAATCTTTCGGGTAGGCGATCCCAAGTGACGGATCGTTCTTCGCCCGGGCTTCAGCGTAGGAGCCCAGAATGTTAAAGCCAATCAGGTTTTCGCCCGATGAGACCCTCTCCATCATGGTACCGGTGGAGGACTGCACCGCTAAGCCGCCTTTGGCGACGTCAGCCAGCGTTTTGAAGTAGTTGGGATCGGCCTTGTGATCCTGCACGGAGAGCATGAAACCCAGACCCGACTTTTCGATGTCGTAGGTGGTGACTTTGCTCTTAAATTTGTCCGTCTGGCTGGCAATCAGTTTCGCCAGGGCTGCATGGGAATCCGGTACGTCACCCGCCGGGATCAACCGTTTGTTGTAGATGAATACGACCGGCTCGTAGGTGGTGCCATAAGCTTTATCATGCCAGACCGCCCATTTTGGCAACTGGCTTTGTTCCGGAGATTTGTACTCCATCGCGTAGTCGGTTGCGAGCTTCAGCCCGGTATCCATTGATGAGCTCCAGACCACATCGCCGCTACCGCCACCGGAGGCCTGTTCGCTGATAAAACGGTTGTACAGCTCGGTGCTGTTCATGTCGTTGTATTCAACTTTAATGCCGGGGTAAGTCTTTTCGAAGCCCTCGATCAGCGGCCCGGCGGCTTTGGTATCGGTGGTGGAATAGATAACCACCTTGCCCTCTTTGGTCGCGGCATCCACGACTTTTTGATACTCAGCAGGGTAGCCCTGCGGCAAAGCAGACATTGCGGAGGTTGAAATCAGTACAGTAGCGGTAAGCAGAGAAATTCGGAAAGTGTTCGACATTATAATTAACCTTTTAGTTACATTTGAGGAACTAATGGTCAACATAGCTTATGGGTTAGGGCAAACAATAGGGTGATGAGGGTTCCGGTTCTGAAGTGTGATTGTCGGCGTTGTTTCGGCAATTAACACCATTAAATCCGCGAACATTCGCCAGCGAACGGTTTCGGTTTATGCCTTATCGGGGGCTTTACGATACAGCCTTCTGGGGTGACCAATGTTGCCATACAGCATTTCGATGCTGATAAATCCGCTTTCCACACAATATTCCAGATAGCGACGCCCCGTGGTTTTACTGATCCCAACGCTCTCCACCACCTCTTCCACCGACATCGTGCTTTCGGGGTTATCGGCGAAAAATCGCTTAATACGTTCCAGCGTGTTGGGTTCAATTCCCTTGGTGGAGGGGGCAAGGGAAGACTCTGCGGCGGGCAGATTAAACAGGCGATCCAGAGCATGCTGGTCGACAACCTTAACCTGTTGCACGGTGTGGATGAAGCGCATAAACCGCTCCAGAGAGGCGTGCAGGCGCTGGAAAAAGACGGGTTTAATCAGATAGTCAAACGCGCCGCTGCGCATGGCATGGCTACAGGTTTGCATGTCGCTGGCGGCGGTGATGAAAATGACTGAGCATTCAAAACTTTTCAGCAGCGGATGGTCGATTAACTCCACGCCCTTACCGTCCGGGAGATAGTTATCCAGCAGGATAAGCCGCGGCTGATGTTGGCGGATCAGGCTATGCGCCTGTTCAATCGACGTGGCTATGCCGACCACGCGCAGGTGAAAATTCTGCTCGATATACTCACGATGCAGTTCTGCAAGGTGCGGTTCATCCTCAACAATCACAACATCTAGTGGTCGGGTCGTGGTCATACGTTAGCCCTGCCGAACGGGTTGATAGTAGGGAATAAACACAGAGAAAACGGTGCCCTGCGGGGTGTTATCGGTGATTTCTATACTGCCGCCCGCCTTATCGACATATCCTGCCACCAGAAACAGACCGATACCATGCTCTGCGCCCACTAATTCGTTACTGCTTTCCGGTTTACTGCTGAATCCCTGCCTGAAGATATGGGGCTTCATGGCGTCATCCACTCCACAACCCCGATCGGCCACCTCTATCAGCAACTCCTGGTTCCTGTCGGAAATATAGAGTTCGACGGGGGCGGGAACCGGGGCTTTCAGGGTCGCATCCACGGCGTTATCCAGCAGGTTGCCAATCACGGACACCAGTTCCGTTTCGGTGAGGGTACCGGGCATTCGGGTGAGATGGCAGGCGGGGTCAAACAGCAGCTCAATGCCTTTTTCCCGTGCGCTGACGTACTTTCCCAGCAGCAGTCCGCACAACGTCGGGGAGGCGAAATGGGCAGAGACGAAGTCCAGCACTCTTTGTGCCCCTTCCGATTGTACCTGGATGTAACGGATCGCTTCGTCATAATGTTTCATCTGCAACAACCCGACGAGTGTTGCTGTCCAGTTCAGCTGTTCATGGCGCATGATGCGCAGGTTATCCGCATAGCGTTTGATCTGGCTTAGCTGACTACTGAGGGTGTTAATGTCGTTTTTGTCGCGAAAGCTATAGACCCAACCACTTTCGACACCCGGCTCCACCTCAATCGCCACGCGGTTGACGATCACCTCACGCTGGTTAAATACCGCAACCTGGTCGTGGCTGCCGCGGCTTACTGAGGCATAGCGTTGAGATAAAAAGCCCGGTGGCGTTTGCAGAACATCCTCCAGCGGTTTGCCAATAAGCTCTTCCTCGCTTTGATGAATGTCCAGCAGCTCTCTGGCAGCACGGTTAATTAACATCAGCTGCTTTTCATTGTTGACCGCAAATACCCCTTCATACATAGCCTCAAGCAACGCTTTTTGCTGCAACACCAACTGGGCGATATCTTTCGGCTCAAGCCGGAACATCTGCTTTTTAAGATTACGGGTGAACAGCCAGGAGAAAATAAACAGTAACAATAAAAGACCAATACCATATAACCCGGACTGCCAGAGAATATGGGCATTAATATTGGCAATATACGAGGTCAGATAACCGACCGAGACAATTCCAATCACCTGATGTTGGGCATTAAAAATAGGGGCCTTGCTGCGTAATGAAACCCCAATGCCTCCCTGGCGCACGGATATAATCGTTTTTCCCTTTAATACCTCGGCATTATCCCCACCAATCATGGGTAAATTCAGGCGTTCCGGCGATTCTGAGTGATACAGATGCTGCTCCTGGGTATCGCCAATGACAATATAACTGGCATCACTTTCAGCACGCAGCGGCTGAATTAAACGGGCAATACCGGGTATATCTCTGGCTGTGACTTTTTCAGCAAGACCTGGCATTAACGCTATTTCACTGGCCTGCACGCGGGCGCGCTGACCCAGATCGTGGTGCAACTGCCGGTCAATAAAATGAAACAGGATGGTTCCCAGCAAAGCCAATAGCAGGCAGGAAAAGCACACCAGCGCTAAAAAGAGCTTCACCTGAAAAGAGAATCTGCGTTTCATTACAACCTGCAAAAGCCATAGAAAAGGACAACGTTTATGGAGCCTAACATGCAGCCATGTCAGGTGTAATTGGGCAAAAGCAGAGTTGTGAGCTGGCTTTTCGTTTTCGGTGTTATAGCCATCGGGATCCCGTAAGGCTATGCTTCATTCAGCACGATAATAACGACAGAGGCAATGTTATGGATAAAGATTTACTGGAAGCAGGATACCGGGCCTATACCGGGGAGAAAATCGACGTCTATTTTAATACCGGGATCTGCAAACATTCAGGAAACTGCGTACGCGGCAGCGCGGCGTTGTTCAACCTGAAGCGTAAACCGTGGATTGTGCCTGATGAAGTGGATGTGGCAACCGTCATCCGCGTGATTGATACCTGCCCGAGTGGTGCGCTGAAGTACCGTCAAAAATAAGCGAGGAACCATGAATATTCTGGAAGGCCATAACAAGTTTTATGTGAACGATGCAGAAGGAAATCAGGTCGCGGAGATTGTCTTCGTACCGACCGGTGAGCACCTGAGTATCATCGAACATACCGATGTTGACCCGAGCCTGAAGGGGCAGGGAGTCGGTAAGCAACTGGTGGCGAAAGTGGTGGAAAAAATGCGCGGTGAGAACCGTAAAATCATCCCGCTGTGCCCGTTTGCTAAGCATGAGTTTGATAACACCCGGGAATATGACGATATTCGTGCGTAAAGCACGCGCCCGGCATGACGCCGGGCACAATGACGATTAACCCACAAACATCACCGACACGCACAATACGCCAACGATCAGCGTCAGCAGGTTGCCGATGGAGCGATACTGTCTCAGGGACGGGATCAGGTATGTCGACAACGTCGGCATGATAAACAGGATCAAGGCGATAAGCGGGCCGCTAATGGCGTAAATCATTGAGATAGCATTCGGGTTGATGCAACACACCGTAAAGGTGATCACCGATACGCCAAGAATCGACACGGCGCGGTTAAAGGCGCGGCTCTTCTTCACACCCACCTGATGTAGCGACGATTTCACTATCTCCGTTGCCCCTTCAATCACCCCAAAATAGGTGCCGAGGAATGATTTTGACATCGCAATAATCGCCACAATCACCCCGGAAATGCCCAGCCAGGCTGGAGAAGAGGGCATCATAGACAGCGCCGACAGGATCGTCACGCCTTCCTCTTTTGCTGCCACGATGTATGACGGCGGAATAGACAGCAGGCAGCTAAATACAAAGAACAGCACGCTCAGACAGATGATCAGGTATGCCACCTTCATGATTTTCTTGCATTTGCTGATGGCATCTTCGCCGTACTTCTCGCGACGGTCGACGACGAACGTCGAGATAATCGGGGTATGGCTAAAAGCGAAAACCATCACCGGGATCGAAATCCATACCTGATGCAGCGTATGTTGGTTGAACGCCATCTGGCTGGTGAGCAGCGAGGGTTGCCAGCTTCCCGTCAGGTACAGCGAAACAAACAGGAAATAGGCGATCAGCGGAAATACCAGGAACCCCATCACTTTTATCGTGATATGTCGTCCCATCAGGAAGATCAGGTTCAGGACCAGCACCACGCCAAAGCTGACCAGCACCCGCACGGGGGTATCCACCGTCATCCGTTTTGCCAGTTGCTCGGTTAGCGAGTTGGTTATTGCCACGGCGTAAATCAACACCACCACAAAGAAGGCGATGAAATAGAGTGTCGTGATCAGATTGCCGATTTTCTTGCCGTAGTAATGGGAAACGGCTCCGGTGATCCCTTCATTCCCTTTTGTTTTCGACGACAGGATAAATTGTGCCAGCGCTCTGTGTGGCCAGTAGGTTAATGGGTAGGCCACAAGGGCAGTGATAAGCAGGACAATCGCGCCTGCGGAGCCAAGCTGAATGGGCAAGAACAGCGTTCCCGCGCCCACGGCTGTACCATAGAGGGCGAAACTCCAGAGAGTCTCTTCTTTTGACCAAATTTTAGACATTAGAGCAACGCATCAACCAGAAAACCAACACAAAGGAGTGCAATTTACCATAATTATGAGCTGAGAGCGCAGTTGCTTCGAAGGTGTCTGGCCGGAGCGGGCGTCCGGCCAGAGAGGGATTAGCCTGCGAGGGCGCGTCGTTGCTGGCGACGCTTGAGAAATTTCTCGCGTAGGGTGTCGTAGGCCCAGTTATAGAACATGGTGTACGGCAGGAAGAACAGGAAGAAACCTATTTCCAGTGTGAATGCCTGAAGCAACGTGACGCCCAGAACGGCGGCAACAATGGACACACCGATCACAATAAACCCGCACTCAAACCCCAGCGCATGCAATGCGCGAACTTTTGCCGTACGTTTTACCCGCTGTACTGGCCAGAAACGGTCAAAACCGAAGTTATAGATAATGTTCCAGAGCATCGCCGTGGTTGCCAGAATAATGGTCAACCCTCCCATTTCGACAACGGAACGTTGCATTAACCACGCTGCCGTTGGGGCAAGGATCGCCGTGGCAATGCCTTCGAAACAGACGGCATGAAAGATCCGCTCTGGCAATTTACGTTGGAGTGCATCCTGATGCTGCATAGTGACCTCATTAATTCGCCAGTATGGGCGGTGTTGTGGCCTATTTTTATTGTTAAAGATGATATATAAAAGATAGTATCCATCGATAAAATAGATACATCATGCGCTATTCTCCCGAAGCCCTCATTGCGTTTGTCGAAACGGTTTCTGCTGGCTCTTTTTCCGCCGCCGCGCGCCGCCTGCGAAAAAGCCAGTCCACTATCAGTACCTCAATTGCGAACCTGGAAGCTGATCTGGGGTTTGAGCTGTTTGACCGCTCGGCGCGCCAGCCAGTCTTAACCGCTCAGGGTGAACAGGTGCTGGGCTATGTACAGTCGATCCTTGCCGCCAGTGCGCGGCTTGATGAGCTGGCGGTGTCGCTCACGGCACAAACGGAGGCTCGCCTGACGTTTGTGCTTTCCGATACGCTCAACCCGGACGTGCTGGAAGATCTCATGAACCAGTTCGATCGACGTTTTCCACATACGGAATTCGAATGCCTGATTGGTGAGGAAGAGGACGTTATCGATCTGCTGCAGAAGGAAAGGGCGCAGATTGGGCTGACGGAAGCACGAGACAGCTACCCTCCCGGGATTGGGGTCACACGGCTTCCGATGCAGACCCGGATGGCCATTTATGTCTCTACCACCCATCCCCTGGCAGAACAACACGAAACTCAGGCCGGTGAGCTGCACGGCTGGCGTGAACTGCGGCTGAATACCTACCTGGAGCGTGAACCCTCGCTGGCGCGAGGGCCTGTCTGGTCAGCACCGAATTACCTGTTACTCCTGAGTATGGCGGTGCAGGGATTTGGCTGGTGCGCGTTGCCGTGTGCGCTGGTGGATGAATTTGCCGCCGCGAAATCACTGGTGCAACTGAATGTTCCCGGCTGGCCGAGAACCATTGCCATCGATCTGCTGTGGAACAAGCGATCCCCGCCAGGCGTCGCCGGAAGCTGGTTGCGCCAGTATTTGCAGGATGCACGCTAATCCTGTGACTAAACTCACTTTTTATAAACAATTGCGTCAACTATCGATAACAATACTCTACTATCGTCATGTCATTTAACACAGAGGTCGTGATGAAAGATGTCGTTATAGTGGGTGCGCTGCGTACAGCTATCGGCTGTTTTCAGGGGTCGCTTGCGCGCCACTCGGCTGTTGATCTGGGTAGCGTGGTGGTTAAAGCGCTGGTGGAACGCAGTGGGATCGCAGCACATGAAATTGATGAGGTGATCCTGGGCCAGGTTCTGACTGCCGGAGCCGGGCAAAACCCTGCCCGACAGGCGGCGCTGAAAGGCGGCCTGCCCAATACCGTATCCGCGATTACCATCAACGACGTCTGTGGCTCTGGTTTAAAAGCGCTGCATCTTGCCACGCAGGCCATTCAGTGTGGCGAGGCAGATGTCGTGATTGCGGGCGGGCAGGAGAACATGAGCCGCGCACCGCACGTATTGACCGACAGCCGTACCGGCGCACAGCTGGGAAACAGCCAGCTACTCGACAGCCTGGTACATGACGGCCTGTGGGATGCATTCAATGACTACCATATGGGCGTGACGGCAGAGAACCTGGCGCGTGAGTACGGCATCAGCCGTGAACTCCAGGACGCCTGGGCGCTGAGTTCACAGCAAAAAGCCCGTGCCGCGATTGATTCCGGGCGTTTTCGCGATGAGATTGTCCCTGTCAGCACCCTGCGTCAGAATGGCGAAGCCGTTACGGTAGATACCGACGAGCAGCCTCGCACCGACGCCAGTGCCGAAGGGCTGGCAAGGCTTAACCCGGCATTTGAAACGCTCGGTTCGGTTACGGCGGGCAATGCCTCTTCCATTAATGACGGTGCAGCGGCCGTGATGATGATGAGCGAAAGTAAAGCCCTGGAACTGGATCTTCCTGTGCTGGCGCGCATTAAAGCGTTTGCCAGCGTGGGCGTTGATCCTGCGTTAATGGGGATCGCACCCGTTTATGCTACCCGCCGCTGTCTGGAGCGCGCAGGCTGGCAGCTTGAGGATGTGGATCTGCTGGAAGTCAACGAAGCCTTTGCCGCTCAGGCGATTTCGGTTGGCAAAATGCTGGAGTGGGATCCGCTGCGGGTGAATGTTAACGGTGGTGCGATCGCACTGGGTCACCCTATCGGCGCGTCTGGCTGCCGGATCCTGGTATCATTGGTTCACGAAATGAAAAAGCGTAACGCCCGCAAGGGGCTGGCGACGCTGTGTATCGGTGGCGGACAAGGCGTCGCGTTAGCCATCGAGCGTTAATTCCTCGCAACATCACTCTTCATGCCGGGTCAGCGTGAGCATCACCCGGCAAAAGCATGCCCAAAAACCAACAGCATCCTCCTTAATAACCGTGATCAAAATGCTATTTTCAGCATGTTTAAATGCAAAAATGAAACATTGTTTTAAATTGAGTTGAAAACATATTTTGCTGTGGATACTATGTGTTTACCAACAAAATGGAACGCTGTTTCGTTAATTTTTCTTTTGGTTACGATCGACTGGTGCTGAAAGAGTAAGGAGCCAACATGATTCTCGATGCATTTTCTCTGCACGGTAAAGTGGCGGTGGTTTCCGGTTGTGATACCGGCCTGGGTCAGGGGATGGCATTAGGTCTGGCGGAAGCGGGTTGCGATATCGTGGGTATCAACATTGTTGAGCCAACTGAAACCATCGGGCGCGTGATCGCGCTGGGTCGCCGTTTCCTGAGCCTGACCGCCGACCTGCGTAACATCGACGCGATCCCGGCACTGCTGGAACGTGCTGTCGCGGAATTCGGTCATATCGACATTCTGGTGAACAACGCTGGTTTAATTCGTCGTGAAGATGCGATCGACTTCAGCGAACGCGACTGGGACGACGTGATGAACCTGAACATCAAGAGCGTGTTCTTTTTGTCTCAGGCGGCAGCGAAGCACTTCATCGCTCAGGGGACAGGCGGCAAGATCATTAACATTGCTTCCATGCTCTCCTTCCAGGGCGGGATCCGTGTACCGTCTTACACCGCGTCAAAAAGCGCCGTCATGGGCGTGACCCGTTTGCTGGCGAATGAGTGGGCGAAGCACAACATTAACGTCAACGCGATTGCTCCGGGCTACATGGCAACCAACAACACCCGGCAGCTGCGGGCTGATGAGCAGCGTAACGCGGAAATCCTCGACCGTATTCCGGCTGGTCGCTGGGGTTTACCGGGCGATCTGATGGGGCCGGTTGTGTTCCTGGCATCTCCGGCATCTGACTATATCAACGGCTACACCGTGGCGGTTGACGGTGGATGGCTGGCACGCTAATTCCGTTTTCAGACAGAACCTCTGCCTCCGCGTGGAGGTTTTTTTTGCTCAAAAATCGTCATAGTCCATATCTGTAAAGATGAAAAATCCATACCAAAAAATCATATATGACGTAAATCACAAATTTAATTATTAAAAATAAACACGTTAATAAAAACAGGTGAATATTCATCATTAGTTGAAATTGTAATGTCCATCACAGAACGCTACATGGCAGTCAAATAATCCATGTTTTCACGAATTACGGCCTGACACTTTTTCTCGCTATCTCGTAATTTCAGTGGACAAATTTCGCTGTTCAGGCAGGAAACTATGACCTCTATAAATGACTCTACCCTCATGCCCGGCGTACTGCGTGATACCCGCCGCATGAATCAATTTGTCTCTATTGCGGCAGCCGTGGCCGGTTTACTGTTCGGTCTGGATATCGGCGTCATTGCCGGGGCGCTGCCGTTTATTACCGACCACTTTACGCTGAGCAGTCGCCTGCAGGAGTGGGTGGTGAGCAGTATGATGCTCGGTGCGGCTATTGGGGCGCTGTTTAACGGCTGGCTCTCGTTCCGTCTGGGGCGTAAATACAGCCTGATGGTAGGGGCGATCCTGTTTGTGGCTGGCTCTATTGGCTCCGCGTTTGCGGCAAGTATTGAAATATTGTTGCTTTCCCGCGTGTTGCTCGGCGTGGCGGTGGGGATTGCCTCCTATACCGCTCCTCTGTATCTCTCTGAAATGGCGAGTGAGAACGTGCGCGGCAAGATGATCAGTATGTATCAGCTGATGGTGACGCTTGGTATTGTGCTGGCATTTTTGTCCGACACCTACTTCAGCTACAGCGGTAACTGGCGTGCGATGCTGGGTGTACTGGCGCTGCCTGCACTGTTGCTGATTGTGTTAGTGGTTTTCCTGCCGAACAGCCCGCGCTGGCTGGCGCAAAAGGGCCGTCACGTGGAGGCAGAGGAGGTGCTGCGTATGCTGCGTGATACCTCTGAAAAAGCACGTGACGAGCTGAGTGAAATCCGCGAAAGCCTGAAGCTGAAACAGGGTGGCTGGGCGCTGTTTAAGATCAACCGCAATGTACGCCGTGCGGTGTTTCTCGGTATGTTGCTGCAGGCGATGCAGCAGTTTACCGGGATGAACATCATCATGTACTACGCGCCGCGTATTTTCAAAATGGCCGGTTTTACGACCACGGAACAGCAGATGATCGCCACGCTGGTGGTGGGGCTGACCTTTATGTTCGCGACTTTTATTGCGGTGTTCACCGTCGATAAGGCCGGGCGTAAACCGGCACTGAAAATTGGTTTCAGCGTGATGGCGATCGGCACGCTGATCCTCGGCTACTGCCTGATGCAGTTTGATAATGGCACTGCATCCAGCGGGCTTTCCTGGCTCTCCGTTGGTATGACCATGATGTGTATTGCCGGTTATGCAATGAGCGCCGCGCCGGTGGTGTGGATCCTGTGCTCTGAAATTCAGCCGCTGAAATGCCGTGACTTCGGCATCACGTGTTCCACCACCACTAACTGGGTGTCGAACATGATCATAGGTGCGACGTTCCTGACGCTGCTGGATGCAATTGGCGCGGCGGGTACCTTCTGGCTCTACACGGTGCTGAACGTGGCGTTTATCGGAATTACGTTCTGGCTGATCCCGGAAACCAAAGGCGTCACGCTGGAACATATCGAACGTAAGCTGATGGCAGGGGAAAGGTTGAGGAATATCGGCGTGTAATTTTATTGCCCGGCGAAGCAGCGCTCGCCGGGTTTTTTTTATCTCTGCAGCAGATGTGCCGTGCCCGTTTATTCTCCGCTGAACGTCAGTGTTACTTCATTTAACTTTATTTAATGACGTTATTTTTCCGTTATCCTGACGACATGCCATCAAGGGATTTACTACAAATTCTGATAGGTGGCACATAGTTAGACTTATCCGGCATTCAGATAATTCTTATTATCTTGTATTATTCTGATTCCATGAACCAGTCAGGCAGAAATTTACTGCACCCTCAAAAGTAGAACAGTTATGTCAGCTATGGATTTCAAAAAAAACACGGACCTCGATTTTCCCCACTATGCCATCCCGGCAGCCAATACTAAAGAGATAGATCTTCTGGGATTGTTGCACGTCCTGCTGGCGGCAAAAAAACGTATTATCGCCATTGCCTTTACCTTCGCGCTGGTAGGTCTGGTCATCACGTTTCTGATGCCGCAAAAATGGACCAGTAAAGCCGTGATCACCCCGGCAGAACAGACCCAGTGGAACCCGCTGCGCCAGATGATGGTTGAGCTACAGGTGCTCGGTGTAGACGCAAAAATTTCACGCCCGGATGTGTTTAATCTGTTCATCAAAAGGTTTCAGTCGCAGTCGCTGCTGGAAGAGTACATGAAGAACTCACCGTACGTGATGTCTCAGTTAAAAGGCACTGATATTGATCCGCTGGAGCTGCACCGTGCGGTGGTGAACATCGCAGAAAAAATGACAGCAACGGATAACGTCCAGGCAAAAGATGCTGATAAAGCACCTTATGTCTCCTGGACGCTGAGTTTCTCCGCTCCGACGGCGGGTGATGCTCAGACGGTTCTCGACGGCTACATTGACTATATCTCCCGCATGGTAGAGCAGGAGACGATGCAGAACATTCGTAATCAGATCGTGTTGAAAACGAAAGAGGTACAGCAGCAGCTGGAACTGGATCGTGTGCGCCTGACGAATATTCATAATACTAACCTGCAGCGTCTTAACTACTCGCTGGAAGTGGCCAACGCGGCGGGTATCAAGAAGCCGGTCTACAGCAATGGCCAGGCAGTCAAAGACGACCCGGATTACTCTGTTGCGCTCGGTGCTGACGGTATTGCGCAAAAGCTGCAGATTGAAAAAAATCTGAAGGATATCTCTGAACTGAATGCAGACTTCCAGAACCGTGAATACTATCTGACTCAGCTGCAAAAGCTCTCCTTTAAAGACATCACGCTTGAGCCGTTTAAATACCAGCTCTCTCCTTCCATGCCGGTGAAGAAAGATGGCCCGGGTAAGGCCTTAATTGTGCTGCTGGCGGGGATTCTGGGCGGTTTTTTTGCCTGTGGCAGCGTGCTGCTACGTGACGCCATGCGCTCACGCGATGCACTTCTGGAGCCAGTGGCAGAATAATTCTGTGGTGATGAAAAAAGGGCGCTGAATACAGCGCCTTTTTTTATCCGGGGAAGCGCCAGCCGGATAAATCAGGCGGGTTGCAAAAGCGGTGACGGGACAAAGAGCTGGAAACGCGATCGCAAGTTTGCTTCACTGGGATAAACGCATAAGGAGGGATGATGAAAACGATCGGCCTGTTAGGTGGGATGAGCTGGGAATCAACAATCCCTTATTACCGCCTGATTAATGAAGGGGTGAAGCAGCGTCTTGGTGGCCTGCACTCCGCCAGCCTGTTGCTGCACAGCGTGGATTTCCACGAAATTGAAGCCTGCCAGTCGAGTGGCGAGTGGGAAAAAGCCGGGGAGATCCTGGCGCAGGCGGCGCTTGGGCTGGAACGTGCCGGAGCCGAAGGCATTCTGCTCTGCACTAACACCATGCATAAAGTGGCGTCACAGATAGAAAACCGCTGCTCGCTGCCGTTCCTGCATATTGCCGATGCGACGGGACGCGCGATAAGCGCATCAGGGATATCACGCGTGGCGTTGTTGGGTACGCGCTACACGATGGAGCAGGATTTCTATCGTGGGCGGTTGAGCAGCCAGTTTGGTATCGAAAGCCTGATCCCGGAAGAAGCCGACAGAGAACGCATTAATCAGATTATTTTTGACGAACTTTGTCTGGGCACTTTCAGCGGATCTTCCCGTGCCTGTTATGTCCGCGTGATTGAGAAACTCGCACAACAGGGTGCAGAAGGGGTCATTTTCGGCTGTACGGAAATTGGTTTGCTCGTACCGGCTGAGCAAAGCCCGATTCCGGTATTTGATACCGCTGCCATTCATGCTGCCGACGCCGTCGAATTTATGCTCTCCTGAGCGGGCTTGCGCCGGGTATGTCCCGGCTCAGGCCTGCGCGTTGGCGGCGTCGTAAGCTGATTGCGCCGCGACAATCGCATCCATATTACTTTCCACCCAGTGCGCCAGTACGGTGACCGTTTCGGTTAAGGCCTGCCCGAGCGGTGTCAGGCTGTATTCCACTGTCACCGGCACCGTCGCGAAAACTTCCCGCGCAACCAGCCCGTCACGTTCCAGCTTGCGCAGAGACTGGGTCAGCACCTTCTTGGTGATCCGCTGAATATCGCGTTGCAGCTGATTAAAGCGCATCGGCCCGTTCTGGAGACGCGCAAGGATCAACAGCGCCCACTTATCGGCAATACGCGCCAGCACATCGCGTGTCGGGCAGCGTTCATCGAACACGTTATAAGGAGGCATCTCCTTTTTCAGTATTGCAGTATCAGTCATGGTGGTTCCCTCAAGGTAACCAGGTGAGGTAAAGGTGCCTTCTTACACCCGCGTTTGTTTGCGTGTATAAAACGACTTAAGGTTTCTATTTGATACCAGGGAACCGAAAATGGCAACTGACTCGCAGAGTAATGTCCGGACATATTTAATCGTTTGATTAACAAAGTAATATTGCATCAGGAGAGATACGATGAGCGTTGTAGTTATCTATTATTCTGGCTACGGCCACACCAAACGCGTTGCTGAAACGGTCGCAGAGGGTGCGCAGGCTGAACTGATCGCGATTGACAGCAATGGCGATATTCAGGAAAGCGACTGGCAAAAACTGAATGATGCGAAGGCAATCATTTTTGGCGCGCCAACCTACATGGGGAGCGTACCGTGGCAGTTTAAAAAGTTTGCTGATGCGACCTCTAAAGCCTGGTTCGTACGTAGCTGGCAGGACAAAGTCTTTGCTGGCTTCAGCAACAGCGCAAGCCTGAATGGTGATAAGCAAGTCTCGCTGCAATACCTGCAAACGCTGGCTTCTCAGCACGGCGGGATTTGGGTGAGCCTGGGTCTGCCACCGTCGAACACTCAGGCGGCAACCCGCCAGGATATCAATAACCTGGGCGGTTCTGTTGGACTGCTGGTACAGTCTCCGTCAGATGCAGACGCAGGTGCCATTGCGTCAGGCGATCTGGATACTGCAGTGAAATTTGGTGCGCGTGTGGCTGCGGTCGCAAAACGTTTTAACTGAGTCTTATGATGCCCGCCGTTTAGTCGGGCGTCTTTTCAAGCACCTTCTCCAGCTGTCCGGTCAGCGCAGATACTCCCCCTTGCAGATGCTCACTGAACGCGTCCACCAGCGCGGAAGCCGGGCGATGCAGCGGGCGGATCAGGCTCACGGTAAAAGGTACTGAAACGCTAAAACGGCGAACCACAATTCCGCTACCCGCGTAATCCAGCGCCGTGAGCGGATTGACCACCGCGACCCCAACCCCGGCGCGCACCATTGCGCAAATTGAGGCGGCACTGTGCGTTTCCACCACCATCCGCCGTTTCACCTGATGCTCGGCAAAGAGCGTGTCCAGCAGCTGTCGGTAGCTGTCGGTCTGGGAGAGGCTAATGTAGTTTTCACCGTGGAAATCAGCCGGCGTCAAAACGCGTTTGCGGGCAAGTGGATGCCCGGCAGGCAGTACGCAGACCTCATCTAACGCGAGCAGTTCTGCACGCTGTGTTCCCGCTGGTGTGGCGAGGGTCTCGGTCAGACCCAGATCGTGGCGCTGAGCGGAGAGCCACTCTTCAAGCAGCGGTGACTCCTGCGGCACGATGGTGAGGTTTACCTCAGGATAACGGGTCAGAAAAGGCTGTATCAGCATCGGCAAAAACGACTGCGAAAAGACGGGCAGGCAGACAATGGACAGCTCGCCCTGGCGAAACTCGCGCAGGCTTTCTGCCGCGCTGACGATCCGATCCAGCCCGTACCAGGATCGCTGAACTTCCTCGAACAAACGCAACCCTTGTACCGTCGGGTGCAGCCTGCCGCGCGTGCGTTCAAACAGCTTCAGCCCCAGCACCTTTTCGAAACGCGCCAGCTCGCGGCTGACTGTCGGCTGCGAAGTGTGCAGCATCTGTGCGGCCTCGGTGAGATTGCCGGTAGTCATCACGGCGTGAAAAATCTCGATATGGCGTAAGTTGACGGCTGGCATGGCGCACCTGAGGGTTGAGGGCTATCCATATCATTTTTGCATAGACTCACGATAAAACGATATTTTTTATTCTCTTTGTGCTGTGGCGTAATCAGTAAAAATTGTGACGACCCGGAGAAGACCATGCCACGCCCGCTTAACCAGACCGATACCGATTTGAACGCCGACAACCTGCTGCGTCTGCCTGCCGAATTTGGCTGCCCGGTGTGGGTCTATGACGCGCAGATCGTGCGCGAGAAGATTGCCGCGCTACATCAGTTTGACGTGGTGCGTTTTGCTCAGAAGGCATGTTCCAATATTCATATTCTGCGCCTGATGCGCGAGCAGGGTGTGAAGGTTGACTCCGTTTCGCTGGGAGAAATCGAGCGTGCGCTGGCGGCCGGGTTTGATCCGAAGACCGACAGCGATGCGATTGTCTTTACCGCCGACCTGATCGACGATGCAACGCTTGCGCGCGTACATGAGCTGCAGATCCCGGTTAACGCGGGTTCTGTGGATATGCTGGAACAGCTCGGACAGGTTTCGCCTGGCCATCGCGTCTGGCTGCGTGTCAACCCGGGTTTTGGTCACGGCCATAGTCAAAAAACCAATACCGGTGGCGAAAACAGCAAGCACGGGATCTGGTACAGCGATCTGCCAGCCGCCCTTGAGGTGTTGCAGCGTTACAACCTGACGCTGGTGGGTATTCATATGCACATTGGCTCCGGTGTGGATTACGGTCACCTTGAGCAGGTATGTGGCGCGATGGTACGCCAGGTTGTCGACTTTGGTCAGGATCTGGAGGCGATCTCTGCCGGTGGTGGTCTTTCTATTCCTTACCGCGAAGGTGAAGAGGCGATCGATACCGATCACTACTACGGATTGTGGAGCACCGCGCGCGATAAAATTGCCGCCCATCTGGGTCATGCAGTGAAGCTGGAGATTGAACCGGGCCGTTTCCTGGTGGCAGAGGCCGGTGTGCTGGTGGCGCAGGTACGCAGCGTGAAAGAGATGGGATCGCGCCATTTCGTTCTGATTGACGCAGGCTTCAATGATCTGATGCGTCCGTCCATGTACGGCAGCTATCACCACATTACAGCGCTGGCTGCCGATGGCCGTGATTTAACCCACGCGCCGCGCGTTGAGACGGTCGTCGCTGGCCCGCTGTGTGAATCTGGTGACGTGTTTACCCAGCAGGAAGGGGGCAAAGTGGAAACCCGCGCGCTGCCAGAAGTGAAGACGGGTGATTACCTGGTGCTGCACGATACTGGAGCTTACGGGGCGTCTATGTCGTCTAACTACAATAGCCGCCCGCTGCTGCCGGAAGTGCTGTTTGATAACGGTGTGGCGCGACTGATCCGTCGTCGCCAGACCATTCAGGAGTTGCTGGCGCTGGAACTCGTCTGATCAAAATACGGCCCCGTTGTGACCGAGTCGCGTAATACCAGCGTGCCGGTAAACGGTGGGATCGCTTCAACCGGCTGGTTTTTTGCCAGCCGGATAGCCTGATCGATGGCCGTGACAATCATATTGTCGATGGGCAGATAAACCGACGAGAGCGCAGGCTCCAGCCATTTGGCGCAAGGCGCATCATCGAAACCAAACAGCGAAATATCCTGTGGGATCCGCCGCCCGGCCTGGTGTAAGGCTTTGGACGCACCCAGCGCCATATCATCGTTACAGGCAAACAGGGCGCTAAACGGAACATTTTCGGCAATAAGCTCCTTGCACAGCTCATACCCCTGGGTCATACCCGCATCGCCGTATTTGATCAGCCGCTCGTCCAGACGAATGCCGTGCTTCTCCAGCGCTTTACGGTAGCCCATCAGACGCGCTTTCCCGGTTGGCGTGTGAATAGGAACGGTGATACAGGCGATCTCACGGTGGCCCTGGTTTATCAGATAATCCACGGCTTTAAAGGCCGCATCCTGCTGTTCGAAGAAGACGCAGCGATCGGCTGCCTGGCTGACTTCGCGGTTAATGACCACCAGCGGCGTCTGCACGGAATTCATCAGCTTCATGATCGTCTTTTCGCTCATGTACCGCGTGTAGAGCACGATGGCATCGCACTTGCGATCGGCCAGCATCTGCACCGCCTGTTCTTCCTGCTCGGGGGCGTCGTGACCGTCGGTGACGATCAACTGCTTTCCGTGCGTCTCGGTCTGCCGCGAAGCCTGCTGCAGCAGGCGACCAAAGTAAAAACCGTCGAAGGTGGAGACCACCAGACCAATGCTGTTGCTGGTCTGGTTGGCAAGCGACTGCGCGAGAAAATTCGGGCGGTAGCCCAGCTCTTCCATCGCCGCGAACACCTGCTGACGCGTACTCTCTTTAACCTGACCTGTGCCGTTCAGTACGCGCGATACCGTGGCTTTAGACACGCCCGCCCGTAGTGAGACATCCAGCATTGTTGCCATTAGAAATTCCTGCTTCCACGTAATGGTCTGCAGTTTAACACAGACCATCCGGCGCATAAGCGATGCGGGAAGGGCAAAATCCCCATCACGATCACGCTTTTCGGTAACGATCCGTCAGCCGGGAATAAATGACGGAATGTGGCATGCCAAAATGCTATAACTCATCGCCTGTAATCTCTCTGGCGGCGTTGGGTTCGTCGTCACAGAATCGCGCCTCTCTGAGGCCACCTTTTCAAACCAGCACCTGGTTTTCGGGGAAAAATGAAGTGAATATTCTGCCGTTGTACGCCGCACCACAGTATGCGGAACAGGTTATCGACTGGATCTGGCACGCCTTTGGTGACGGGCTGCCCCGGGAATTTTTCCAGAGTATTGTTGAGCACAGTCAGACGCCGGGCGCATTACCACTGACCTTTATTGCCGTTGAGGGCGAACAGCTTCTCGGTACCGTGGGGCTCTGGCGCTGCGATCTCATTACCCGTCAGGATCTTTATCCCTGGCTGGCGGCACTGTATGTGGATGAAACGGCGCGAGGAAAAGGGCTGGCGGGGCAACTTCAGCAGCATGTCATCGCCTGTGCCGCGCGTATCTGGTATACCGAGCTACACCTTTGGTCTGCCTGCCGTGACTTCTACGAACGTTACGGCTGGCAGTACATCGGCGATGGGCTGGAATACCCGGATAAAATGGTACACCTTTATCGCTATTCGTTAGATGTCTCAGCGGGTTGTACCACGGAGTGACGGCGTACTAAGGTTGGACTGAACAGATGCGTAATATCCGGCGGCTGGCGTTTTTCCGCCAGTGCCAGCGCCAGCTCCGCAGCCTGCGTTGCCATCGTGACAATCGGGTAGCGGACGGTGGTCAGGCGAGGGCGTACGTAGCGTGAAACCAGCACATCATCGAAGCCAATAAGGGAAATTTCCGCCGGAACCTCAATCCCGTTGTCATTTAACACCCCCATTGCGCCAGCGGCCATCGAGTCGTTATAGCTGGCAACTGCGGTAAAATTCCGCCCGCGCCCCAGCAGCTCCGTCATTGCCTGTTCGCCACCGCTTTCATCTGGTTCACCATACGCGACCAGGCGGTCATTGCATGGCAGACCGTTTTCACGCAGGGCATCGTAGTAGCCCCGCAGACGGTCTTCCGCGTCGGAAATAGAATGGTTAGAGCAGAGATAGCCGATACGGGTATGGCCTTGTTGAATCAGATGGCGGGTGGCAAGCCAGGCACCGTAGTGGTCGTCGAGTGCCACGCAGCGTTTCTCAAACCCGGGAATAATACGGTTGATTAATACCATACCGGGGATTTGTTTCATCAGATGAATCAGTTCGTCATCGGGGAGCATTTTGGCGTGGACAACCAGCGCAGCGCAGCGGTGGCGGATCAACTGCTCAATGGCCTGACGTTCTTTTTGTTCATTATGGTAGCCATTGCCGATCAGCAAAAAATTGCCTGTCTGATAAGAAACCTGTTCAACGGCCTTAACCATTGCGCCGAAAAAAGGGTCAGAGACATCGCCCACTACCAGCCCGATGGTGTCTGTCGACTGCTGAGCAAGCGCACGGGCGTTAGCATTGGGGTGGTAGTTCAGGGTTTCCATCGCGTTCTGTACTGCCTGGCGTGATGCGTCACTGGCTTTTGGGGAGTCGTTTATCACGCGTGAAACAGTCGCAACGGAAACACCAGCCAGACGAGCTACATCCTTAATTGTCGCCATTTAATACCTTCTTAGTAGGGGTAAGCGTTTACACACTCGCTAGTGTTGCGGAAAAGTAATGTGCATTCAAGGGGAGTGGGTTTTCACAATCGACAAACGTGACGCAGAACACCCCCGGCAGTGTAAGCGTTACACGGGTAACCATGTCAAAATAATGTCAATCCGAACCTTTAGTTACACTTTGCCTCAGGCTGTTGCGATTGTCTGATAGCGAGAATGACGACGGGATTGATAGAGTCGAGATCCCAGAGGTATTGATTGGTGAGAATTCTTAGTACGCATCTCGTACTCATCTCTTGCACCAACCTGCGCGGATGCGCAGGTTTTTTTTCGTCCTGTTTTAGCTATCGCTCCTGCTGCACTTCTCGTGTAATCTGCCACCATTTAACGTAGCCCTTCACACTGGTTGGCAAAGGGAGTTGAGATGCTTTTTGGGTTCTTCCGTATACTTTTCCGTATTCTCTTTCGTATCCGTGTCACTGGCGATGCTCAGACGCTTCGCGGCGAACGCATACTCATCACACCTAACCATGTTTCTTTTATCGACGGCATTTTACTGGCGCTGTTTCTGCCCGTGCGCCCGGTGTTTGCGGTCTATACCTCAATCAGCCAGCGGTGGTTTATGCGCTGGCTGGCACCGTTGGTTGATTTTGTGCCGCTCGACCCGACAAAACCGATGATGATCAAACATCTTGTGCGCCTGGTTGAGCAGGGGCGTCCGGTGGTGATTTTCCCGGAAGGGCGTATTTCGGTAAGCGGTTCGCTGATGAAAATCTACGACGGCGCGGGGTTTGTCGCGGCGAAGTCAAAGGCAACCGTCGTGCCACTGCGTATTGAAGGTGCGGAGCTTAGCCATTTCGGTCGCCTGAAAGGGCTGGTGAAACAGCGCCTGTTCCCGAAAATTACCCTGCATATTCTGCCGCCAACGTCACTGCCGATGCCTGAAGCGCCGCGTGCGCGCGATCGCCGTAAAATCGCCGGTGAAATGCTGCATCAGATTATGATGGAAGCGCGTATGGCCGTTCGCCCGCGTGAAACGCTGTATGAATCTCTGCTGTCGGCACAATATCGCTATGGCGCGAAGAAAAACTGTATTGAAGACATCAACTTTACGCCAGATACCTATCGCAAGCTGCTGGCCAAAACACTGTTTGTGGGCCGTATTCTTGAGAAATACAGCAAGAAGGGCGAAAAGATTGGCCTGATGCTGCCTAATGCGGGGATCAGCGCGGCAGTGATTTTCGGCGCGGTTTCTCGTGGCCGTATTCCGGCGATGATGAACTACACGGCAGGTGTTAAAGGGCTGACCAGCGCCATCACTGCGGCACAAATCAACACTGTCTTCACCTCCCGCCAGTTCCTGGACAAAGGCAAGCTGTGGCACTTGTCGGAGCAACTGACCCAGGTTCGCTGGGTCTTCCTTGAAGATCTGAAAGCGGACGTTACGACGGGTGACAAGCTGTGGATTTTTGCTCATCTGATGATGCCTCGTCTGGCACAGGTTAAACAGCAGCCGGAAGATGACGCGATTATCCTCTTTACCTCCGGCTCTGAAGGCAACCCAAAAGGGGTTGTTCACAGCCACAAGAGCATTCTGGCAAACGTAGAGCAGATCAAAACCATTGCTGACTTTACGGCGAATGACCGTTTTATGTCGGCGCTGCCGTTGTTCCACTCCTTTGGCCTGACGGTCGGTCTCTTTACTCCGCTCCTGACTGGCGCAGAAGTGTTCCTGTATCCAAGCCCGCTGCATTACCGCATTGTGCCGGAGCTGGTGTATGACCGTAACTGCACCGTGTTGTTCGGGACGTCAACCTTCCTCGGTAACTATGCTCGTTTTGCTAATCCGTATGACTTCTACCGCGTGCGGTATGTGGTGGCCGGAGCGGAAAAACTGCAGGACAGCACGCGTCAGATTTGGCAGGACAAGTTTGGCCTGCGTATTCTGGAAGGTTATGGCGTCACAGAGTGCGCACCCGTGGTATCCATTAACGTGCCGATGGCGGCGAAACCGGGCACGGTTGGCCGCATTCTGCCGGGGATGGACGCGCGCCTGCTGGCGGTACCGGGCATTGAGGATGGCGGGCGTCTGCAGTTGAAAGGGCCAAACGTGATGAACGGTTATCTGCGGGTGGAAAACCCGGGCGTGCTGGAAGCGCCGACGGCAGAAAACGTTAACGGGGAAATTGAGACAGGCTGGTATGACACGGGCGATATTGTTCGCTTCGACGAGCAGGGCTTCGTGCAAATCCAGGGGCGGGCAAAACGCTTCGCCAAAATTGCCGGTGAAATGGTTTCTCTGGAGATGGTTGAACTGCTGGCGACGGCGGTATCCGCCGACAAACTGCATGCGACGGTTGTGAAGAGCGATGCCAGCAAAGGTGAGGCACTGGTGCTTTTCACCACCGACAGCGAGCTTAAACGTGACAAGTTGCTGCAATATGCGCGCGAGCACGGCATCCCTGAGCTGGCGGTGCCGCGTGATATTCGCTACCTCAAACAGCTTCCGGTGTTGGGTAGCGGTAAGCCCGACTTTGTGACCCTGAAAGGCATGGTTGAACAGGCGGAACAGCAAAATGCGTGAGTCAGTACACACTAACACTTCACTCTGGTCAAAGGGCATGATGGCGGTGATTGCCGCCCAGTTTCTCTCTGCTTTTGGTGACAACGCCCTGCTGTTTGCTACCCTGGCGCTGTTGAAAGCCGAGTTTTACCCCGACTGGAGCCAGCCGATCCTCCAGATGGTGTTTGTGGGTGCTTACATTATTTTTGCGCCGTTTGTGGGGCAGGTGGCGGACAGCTTCCCGAAAGGCCGGGGGATGATGTTTGCTAACGGCCTGAAGCTGCTGGGCGCGGCCAGTATCTGTTTTGGCTTCAACCCGTTTATCGGCTACACGCTGGTGGGCGTTGGCGCTGCGGCTTACTCCCCGGCGAAGTATGGCATCCTGGGGGAGCTGACGACCGGTGATAAGCTGGTGAAAGCTAACGGTCTGATGGAGTCTTCCACTATCGCGGCGATCCTGCTCGGCTCTGTCGCGGGGGGCGTGCTGGCTGACTGGCACGTGCTGGTGGCGCTGGGCGTTTGTGCGGTGGTGTATGGCGGGGCGGTCATTGCCAACCTGTTTATCCCGAAACTACCGGTAGCACGTCCTGGTCAGTCCTGGCGTTTTACGCCGATGACCGGCAGCTTTTTCAACGCCTGCCGTGTATTGTGGCGTAACGGTGAAACGCGTTTCTCGCTGATGGGCACCAGTATGTTCTGGGGGGCGGGTGTCACGCTGCGCTTCCTGCTGGTACTGTGGGTGCCGGTGGCGCTGGGCATCACCGACAATGCCACACCGACCTATCTTAATGCGATGGTGGCTATTGGGATCGTCGTTGGTGCGGTAGCGGCGGCAAGGCTGGTGACGCTGGATACCGTTGCCCGCTGCATGCCGGCGGGGATCCTTATTGGAGTGGTGGTACTTCTTTTCTCGCTGCAACACGCACTACTGCCCACGTACGCACTGTTGATCCTGATTGGTATCCTGGGCGGTTTCTTCGTGGTGCCGCTGAATGCGCTGTTACAGGAGCGTGGAAAGCAGACCGTCGGGGCGGGTAATGCCATTGCTGTGCAGAACCTCGGCGAAAACATGGCCATGCTGTTGATGCTGGGGCTTTATTCTCTGGCAGTGAAAGTGGGTGTACCAGTGGTAGGCATTGGCGTCGGGTTCGGGGCGCTGTTTGCGCTGGCGATTGCCGGATTGTGGGTCTGGCAGCGTCGCCGTTGATATGTGCGGCCTGATGCCCTCACCCTAACCCTCTCCCCTGTACAGTCCGGGGACATAGTGAACACTTGTTCGGGGACATGGTAGACACTTACAACTAAGGCATAAGAACCCGTTTATGGAGTCACTTATGCCCTGGGATGCGAGAGATACCATGTCATTACGTACCGGGTTTGTTTTGTTTGCCTCGCAGGACGGGGCGAACATCCGTTCCCTGTGCCGTCACTACGGCATTTCGCCTGCCACTGGCTATAAGTGGCTTCAGCGCTGGGCTCAGGAAGGCGCATCCGGCCTTCTGGACCGGCCCCGTATACCTCATCATTCCCCGAACCGCTCATCTGATGACATCACAGCTCTGCTGCGCATGGCACATGACCGTCATGAACGCTGGGGCGCACGCAAGATTAAGCGCTGGCTGGAAGACCTGGGGCACTGCATGCCCGCTTTCAGCACCGTCCATAACCTGATGGCCCGCCACGGTCTGCTGCCGGGCGTTTCACCGGGCATTCCGGCCTCAGGGCGGTTCGAACATGATGCGCCCAATCGCCTCTGGCAGATGGATTTTAAGGGACACTTTCCCTTTGGTGGTGGCCGCTGTCATCCGCTCACCCTGCTGGATGACCACTCCCGCTTTTCCCTGTGCCTGGCACACTGCACCGATGAACGGCGTGAGACCGTACAGCAGCAGCTGGTCAGCGTGTTTGAACGCTACGGTCTGCCGGACAGGATGACGATGGATAACGGAGCGCCGTGGGGCGACACCACCGGCATCTGGACGGCACTGGAGCTGTGGCTGATGCGCCTGGGTATCCGGGTGGGGCACTCCCGGCCATATCATCCGCAGACACAGGGCAAGCTGGAGCGTTTTCACCGCAGCCTGAAGGCGGAAGTGTTGCAGGGGAAGTGGTTCGCGGACAGCGGTGAACTGCAGCGTGCATTTGAACACTGGCGCACCGTCTATAACCTTGAACGACCGCACGAGGCGCTGGGTATGAACGTTCCGGCCTCCCGGTATCAGCCGTCCGCACGACAGTACAACGGCAACACAATCCCACCGGAATACGATGAGGGGGTGATGGTCAGGAAAGTCGATATCAGCGGGAAGCTGAGCGTGAAAGGAGTCAGTCTGAGCGCAGGCAAGGCGTTCAGGGGGGAACGGGTAGGGCTGAGGGAAACACAGGAAGACGGCTGTTATGACGTGTGGTGGTACAGCACGAAAGTGGGGGTGATCGACCTGAAGAAAAAGTCGATCACCATAGGTAAAGGATGTTAAAAAGTGTTCACCATGTCCCCGAACACCTGTCTACCATGTCCCCGGACCGTACACCCCAAAGGGGCGAGGGAATGATGTGCTGCCACATTAATTTGTGGGGAACCCTCAGCAAAAACGGCAACAGAGTTGCCGTTTTTGCGTTTATTACGGGGCCGGATAGGTATAAACCTGATGCACCGCTTCAATCTCCGCTAACACCTCTTCGCTCAGGTTCAGATGGAAACTCTCGATGTTGGTTTTCAACTGTTCCATTGTTGTCGCACCCAGCAGGGTGCTGGCAACAAACGGCTGACGGCGCACGAAGGCCAGTGCCATCTGTGCGGGATCAAGACCGTGACGCTTCGCGATATCAACGTAGGCTGCAACGGCTTTC
The DNA here is from genome assembly GCF_014103115.1 of Enterobacter sp. RHBSTW-00901. Taxonomy (NCBI): domain Bacteria; kingdom Pseudomonadati; phylum Pseudomonadota; class Gammaproteobacteria; order Enterobacterales; family Enterobacteriaceae; genus Enterobacter; species Enterobacter sp. RHBSTW-00901. The sequence goes on along the minus strand of NZ_JABXPB010000001.1, from coordinate 1,931,298 downwards.
TGGGTCAGCTCACTGCTGTATCGGGTGAAGCGGCTGAAGAGGGTGTTACGCGCACCGGCAGGTTTCGCGCCGTTCAGGTATTTCCCCGTGAGCGTACCAAAGCCCAGGCATGAGTAAGCGAGCAACGGCACTTCTTCATACTGTGTCACTTCGGCCAGACCCACTTCGTAGCTGCGGTTCAGCAGACTATAGGGGTTCTGGATAGTGGCGATGCGCGGCAGATCGTGCTTATCTGCCAGGTGCAGATAACGCATCACGCCAAAGGCCGTTTCGTTAGAGACACCAATGTAGCGGATCTTACCCGCACGCTGGCACTCCGTCAGCGCTTCCAGTGTTTCCAGCAGGGTCACGACCGGTGCGCTCTCATTCCAGCTGTAGCCGAGCTTACCGAAGCAGTTGGTTGGACGCTGCGGCCAGTGAACCTGGTAGAGATCGAGATAATCGGTTTGCAGGCGCTTCAGGCTGGCATCCAGCGCGGCGCGGATATTCTTGCGATCGAGGATCTGATTTGGACGGATCCCGGCATCGTTGTTGCGCGCGGGGCCGCTGACTTTCGAGGCCACAATCAGCTTTTCGCGGTTACCGCGTTTTGCCAGCCAGTTACCCACGTAGGTTTCGGTTAACCCCTGCGTCTCCGGGCGTGGAGGTACGGGATACATCTCTGCAACATCAATCAGGTTAATCCCCTGGCTGACGGCATAATCGAGTTGTGCATGGGCATCGGCTTCGCTGTTTTGTTCACCAAATGTCATCGTGCCCAACCCCAGTTGACTTATCTCCAGAGCGCTGTGGGGGATACGGTGATAAAGCATAGTCGACTTCCTTCAATAGACATGTAGATACGTCATCCATCAAGCTGACTTGCTGTCCTGATGCAACTTGAATGATTTTGTGTACAGACCGCGTCAGGAACCTCCCGACAAAGGAATATAAACATGGCAGAGGGGAAGCAAAAGGGGAAGGAAAAAATCAAAAAGGCCAGCAAGCCACTGACCTTTATCTGTTTATCGCTCGATAATTTGCGAAACTTCGTCACGGTTGATTTGCATTTTATTTCCTTCCTGGTCGCGGTAGCTCACCAGTCCGGTATCATCGTCGACTTCGGGTTTGCCGTCGGTCAGGATCATCCTGCCATCCTTCGTCGCCATAACGTAATCGCTGCTACAGCCCGATACTGCAAACGCTAAACCGACTGCTGAAATTAACACTGCCCATTTTTTCATCGTTATCGTCCTCACCTGGCTTGTATCACATCATAGTGTAGTAATAACCCGATATTCCGACAGGAGGAAGCAGTAAAATCTTAAAAACCAGCTAATTGTGTTTAATAGCTCTCAAACTTCGTTAAAAACTATGTTTTTAGTAAAAAATGGCGTGCGAGCAGCGCACCGGTGAAATTCTTTTTAAGATAAAAGCCGCGTGGCAAGGTCAGTATCGGTTCGCCCTGTGCGCCTATCGCCTCGGTGAGCGCTTTACTGTTGGCCGCTTTCGGACGCAGCTGTAACACTTCACCGTGTCGGGCGGTGATGCGCTCTACATGACCCAGCACGATCATATCCATCAGCTCTTCCCAGTCCTGGCATAGCTGTCTCTCTTCGCTCTCATCCGGGCTCCAGAGCAGCGGTGTGCCCACGCGACGTTCAGCCAGTGGGATCTGGCGTTCACCTTCTACCGGTACCCATAGCACTCGCTTCAGCTTATGGCGAACGTGGCTGGTTTCCCACGTTACGCCGGTATTGCCGGTTAACGGTGCGACACAAACAAAGGTGGTTTCCAGCGGTTTCCCCTGGCTGTCGACAGGAATGGTTTTCAGCTCGACACCCAGAGCGGCAAAATCTTGCTCTGGCTTACTCCCCGCACTTGCACCCAGCCACAGCTCCAGCAACATGCCGATCCAGCCTTTATCCCGCTTCAGATCGTTAGGGATCGGCAAACCTGCCAGTGCCGCCAGGTCGCCGAGCGAAAAGCCAGCGAGACGCTGTGCCTGGTCCAGCAGTTGGGTTTCGCTGGAAGGGGGAGAAAGTAAGGGTGCAAGCGGGTGCATGAAGGTAACCTTTTGATTAAAAAATGAACTAAGAAATTATCCCCTGTGGATAGAGTTTAACTTTTTCTGTACGAATATGCCATGTGCATGATTTATAGGTTGTTTTGGATGGCGAAAATTCTTCCTGTACAGCCATAAAACAGGTTGTCCAAATCTGGTCACTGACAATAAACAGGATCTTACACCATGTTATCCACAGAAAAGTGGGATAACTGGGAATAACCCGTACTACTGTTTCAATTTACAGCCTTGACGTGCGATGAAAATCGAATTTTCAGACAATTTGTGCCTAACTTATTGGCACAATCTGTGGATAAAACCGACGCTGTTCGATCTTTCATCAGTATGACGATCGCTGATGTGATGATCATCACGTTATTACGTTTTATGGCGATGGGATTAAGGTTAACGTGATGAAAATAATAATATTATTTTTATGGGGATACGTGGCGTTCTGAACGGGGATTCAGGTTGTTCATCGGTAATTCCATACTTCTTCACAACTATATCCACAGAAAAGGTGAATAAAATTGCCCTTACGGCAACTCATCTGTTTATAACTCAGCGTATATTTGTGAGTTATTCAAATGTTATTAGGTTGCAGGCCTGTAAGAGAGTGGTTTACCGCCTCTCTGTAGTGTGAAACAATCGTTCATATATAAGGTTTAGTTTGGGGTAGTCCGGTGATTGATGACGATGGCTACCGCCCGAACGTAGGAATAGTAATTTGTAATCGTCAGGGCCAGGTCATGTGGGCCCGACGATATGGTCAGCACTCCTGGCAGTTCCCGCAAGGCGGGATCAACCCGGGAGAGTCCCCAGAACAAGCGATGTACCGGGAGCTGTTTGAAGAGGTCGGTTTAAGCCGAAAAGATGTTCGCATTCTGGCTTCGACCCGCAACTGGTTGCGTTACAAGTTACCGAAACGTTTGGTGCGTTGGGACACAAAGCCGGTTTGTATCGGCCAGAAACAAAAGTGGTTTCTATTGCAGTTGGTGGGCAACGATTCAGATATCAATATGCAAACCAGCAGTACGCCGGAGTTTGATGGCTGGCGTTGGGTGAGCTATTGGTATCCTGTTCGTCAGGTCGTGTCATTTAAGCGCGATGTTTACCGTAGGGTGATGAAAGAGTTCGCAAGTGTTGTTATGCAGCTTCAGGAGATCCCACCTAAGCCGCAAAGCGCACCTGCCTGGCGACGTAAAAGAGGTTAAGCTACGCAAATCATGCTCACCCGCTTGCGAGAAATAGTCGAGAAGGTGGCCAGTGCGCCTCGTTTGAACGAGGCGTTGAATATTCTGGTCACTGACATCTGTCTTGCGATGGAGACCGAAGTCTGTTCGGTGTATCTGGCCGACCATGACCGGCGCTGTTATTACCTGATGGCGACCCGTGGTTTGAAAAAACCTCGGGGCCGTACCGTTACGCTCGCGTTTGATGAAGGTATCGTGGGTCTGGTGGGGCGGCTTGCAGAGCCCATCAACCTTGCGGACGCGCAAAAACACCCCAGCTTTAAATACATCCCTTCCGTAAAAGAAGAGCGTTTCCGCGCATTCCTGGGCGTGCCGATCATTCAGCGTCGTCAGTTGCTGGGTGTTCTCGTTGTTCAGCAGCGAGAACTGCGTCAGTACGACGAAAGTGAAGAGTCTTTCCTCGTAACGCTGGCCACGCAGATGGCCGCGATCCTCTCCCAGTCTCAGTTGGCTGCACTCTTTGGTCAGTATCGTCATACGCGCATTCGCGCACTTCCGGCGTCTCCGGGCGTGGCGATTGCCGAAGGCTGGATGGATGCCACGCTGCCATTGATGGAGCAGGTTTACGAAGCCTCCACGCTTGATGAAGCGCTTGAGCGCGAGCGCCTTACCACCGCGCTGGAAGAGGCGGCGAACGAGTTTCGTCGTTACAGCAAGCGTTTTGCGGCGGGAGCGCAAAAAGAGACGGCGGCCATTTTTGACCTCTACTCGCACCTGCTTTCCGACGCGCGTCTGCGCCGTGAGCTTTTTGCTGAAGTTGATAAAGGCTTCGTAGCGGAATGGGCCGTTAAAAAGGTCATCGAAAAGTTTGCTGAGCAATTTGCCGCACTGACCGATGGTTACCTGAAAGAGCGTGCCGGGGATTTACGCACCCTGGGGCAGCGTCTGCTGTTCCACCTCGATGATACCATTCAGGGGGCGAATGCCTGGCCAAAACGGTTTATCCTGGTTGCCGATGAACTCTCGGCGACAACGCTGGCTGAGCTACCGCAGGATCGGCTGGCGGGCGTAGTGGTGCGTGATGGCGCAGCCAACTCCCATGCGGCCATTATGGTACGTGCTCTCGGTATTCCTACCGTGATGGGCGCTGATATCCAGCCGTCGGTGCTGCACCGACGCACCCTGGTGGTGGACGGGTATCGCGGTGAGCTGTTGGTCGATCCTGAGCCGGCTCTGCTCCAGGAATACCAGCGCCTGATCAGTGAAGAAAATGAATTAAGTAAGCTGGCGGAAGATGACGTCAACCTGCCCGCGCAGCTCAAAAGCGGCGAGCGGATCAAAGTTATGCTTAACGCCGGTTTAAGCCCCGAGCACGAAGAAAAACTCGGTAGCCGCATCGACGGTATCGGTTTATATCGCACAGAAATCCCGTTCATGCTGCAAAGCGGCTTCCCGTCAGAAGAAGAGCAGGTTGCGCAGTATCAGGGGATGCTGCAGATGTTTAACGACAAACCTGTCACGCTGCGTACTCTGGATGTCGGAGCCGATAAACAGCTGCCGTACATGCCTATCAGCGAAGAAAACCCGTGCCTGGGCTGGCGTGGGATCCGCATTACGCTCGATCAACCGGAGATCTTCCTGGTTCAGGTGCGTGCCATGATGCGCGCGAATGCGGCGACGGGCAATCTGAGCATCCTGCTGCCGATGGTCACCAGTATTGATGAGATCGATGAGGCTCGGCGGTTGATCGAACGTGCAGGGCGCGAAGTTGAAGAGATGATTGGCTATGCGATCCCTAAACCACGGATCGGCGTCATGCTCGAAGTGCCTTCAATGGTCTTTATGTTGCCGCAGCTGGCGAGCCGGGTCGATTTTATCTCTGTCGGGACTAACGACCTGACGCAGTATATGCTGGCTGTTGATCGTAACAACACACGCGTTGCCAGTATCTATGACAGCCTGCACCCGGCGATGCTTCGGGCATTAGCGATGATCGCTCGTGAAGCGGAACAGTGCGGTCTCGACCTGCGCCTGTGCGGTGAAATGGCCGGAGATTCAATGTGCGTTGCGATCCTGATTGGTCTGGGGTTCCGCCATTTATCCATGAACGGCCGTTCTGTTGCGCGAGTGAAATACCTGTTACGTCATATCGAATTTGACGATGCCCGCGAGCTGGCGGAGCGCAGTCTTGAAGCCCAGCTGGCTACTGAGGTTCGCCACCAGGTCGCTGCTTTTATGGAGCGACGCGGCATGGGTGGTTTGATCCGTGGCGGTCGTTAGTCTGTCCGTCTCCCTCTCGCTGTGGGAGAGGCAACACGCAGCACCATCCTCTATACACATCTTTTACATCTCAGGCGCATCCTCAGCGCCTGCCTTATGCTATGATTCGCAACTTTGGAGCTTCTGCTAACAACAGAAGCGCATGTCTACCGCTGTCCACTTTCAGCGGAATAACAACATCTTGTGGTGACAGATGAACAGTGGTTATCTGCATTTTCCGGAATTCGATCCGGTCATTTTTTCTGTTGGACCTGTAGCGCTTCACTGGTACGGCCTGATGTACCTGGTGGGTTTCATTTTTGCTATGTGGCTGGCTGGCCGTCGCGCTGGTCGTCCGGGTAGCGGCTGGACGAAAAACGAAGTAGAAAACCTGCTGTATGCGGGCTTCCTCGGCGTATTCCTCGGTGGCCGTATTGGGTACGTTTTGTTCTATAACTTCCCGGTGTTCCTGAGCGATCCGCTCTATCTGTTCCGCGTCTGGGATGGCGGTATGTCCTTCCACGGCGGCCTGATTGGCGTGATCCTGGTCATGGTGATTTTTGCCAAACGTACCAAACGCAACTTCTTCCAGGTCTCTGATTTTATTGCTCCGCTGATCCCATTTGGTCTTGGTGCGGGTCGTCTGGGCAACTTCATTAATGGCGAACTGTGGGGGCGTGTCGATCCGAGCGTTTCCTTCACTATGCTGTTCCCTGGCTCCCGCGCAGAGGACATGGCACTGTTACCGTCTCACCCTGAGTGGCAATCCATCTTCGATACCTACGGCGTTCTGCCGCGCCATATGTCCCAGCTTTATGAGCTGGTATTGGAAGGCGTGGTGCTGTTTATCATCCTGAATCTGTTTATCCGCAAACCGCGTCCAATGGGGGCTGTCTCCGGCCTGTTCCTGATTGGCTACGGTGCGTTCCGTATCATCGTCGAGTTCTTCCGCCAGCCGGATGCGCAGTTTACTGGCGAGTGGGTTCAGTACATCAGTATGGGGCAGATCCTCTCCATTCCGATGATCGTAGCGGGTGTCATTATGATGATTTGGGCGTATCGTCGTCGCTCACAGCAACAACTTTCCTGAGGAACCATGAAACAGTATCTTGAATTGATGAAAAAAGTGCTCGATGAGGGCACGCCGAAAAATGACCGTACCGGCACCGGCACGCTCTCCATTTTTGGCCACCAGATGCGCTTCAATCTGCAAGAAGGCTTCCCACTGGTGACGACAAAGCGCTGCCACCTGCGCTCGATCATTCATGAACTGCTCTGGTTCCTGCAAGGCGATACCAACGTTGCTTATCTGCATGAAAACAATGTCTCTATCTGGGACGAATGGGCAGATGAAAACGGCAACCTGGGCCCGGTTTACGGTAAGCAATGGCGTGCATGGCCAACGCCTGATGGCCGCCATATTGACCAGATCACCACCGTGATGAACCAGCTGAAAAACGACCCGGACTCGCGCCGTATTATCGTTTCTGCCTGGAACGTGGGTGAACTGGATAAAATGGCGCTGGCACCGTGCCATGCGTTCTTCCAGTTTTATGTGGCTGACGGCAAACTCTCTTGCCAGCTCTATCAGCGCTCCTGCGACGTGTTCCTCGGCCTGCCGTTTAACATTGCCAGCTATGCGTTGCTGGTTCATATGATGGCACAGCAGTGTGACCTGGAAGTGGGTGATTTTGTCTGGACGGGTGGCGATACCCACCTGTACAGCAACCACATGGAACAGACGCATCTTCAGCTGACCCGCGAACCGCGCGCACTGCCGAAGCTGGTTATCAAACGTAAGCCGGAATCGATCTTCGATTACCGCTTTGATGATTTTGAAATTGAAGGATACGACCCGCATCCTGGCATCAAAGCGCCCGTTGCTATCTGATACGGCAAATACTCACACAACCGGTGCTTTTTAGCGCCGGTTTTTTTTCGCCTCTGCTTTGTTTTTCGGGGCTGCATCCAGAAATAATGCAACGTCCTGCAACCGATAACATTCTCTGGATAACGGCTCGTAAAGCCCTGATTTACAACTCGTCACGTTTCCCGTCCTTCGCCACACTTCCGGCATGAAAAAAGAGAACGGCTTTACGCTTATCGAAACCCTGGTCGCCATCTCGCTGGTCGTTATTCTTAGTGCCTCAGGGCTGTATGGCTGGGACCGCTGGCAACGGCAGCAGCGGCTGTGGCAAACAGCCGGACAGGTACGTGATTACCTGGTATTCCTGCGCAACGATGCAAACCGGCATAACCGCGATCACCTGATCACACTTCAACAGGATGGGGAACGTATCTGTTTAATGAGTTCTGTCGTGCAGGGTTGCGAGAAAGGTAACCCTTTTGTGTTCAGAATGCTCTGGCCTGATATCACGGTAAGCGAGATAACACCCTCATTAGGATTTTATGGGTTAAGGGATACGGCCTGGGCGGGACGAGTACGGGTACAAAGCCGGGCGGGGGAATGGTTGATTACCGTCTCAAATGGGGGGCGTATCAGGATGTGCAGTAGTGCAGGAGAACGTTTATGTCGATGAGCCAACACGGTTTCTCGCTTACAGAAGTCCTGATTGCCACTGCAATCAGTAGCCTTTTGTTGTTAAGTGCATCGCGCTTTTTACCCGGATTACAGCGGGCTACATTACTGCAATCAGGCCAGCGGGATCTTGAAGAGGAGGTCTGGCAACGCCTTTTTTCCATCGGCAAACAGCTCCAGCGTGCGGGATATTGTGCGGGAAGCTGTGAGGGGCAAGCTCTGGTGATTGGAGAGCAGGGAAGTTGCGTGATTGTGCAGTGGGATGCAAACAGCAACGGTCACTGGGATACCTCTTCGTCGGAACCCGAGAGTACGGGGTTTCGTCTGGGATCCGGAGCGCTGGAAACTTTGCGTGGGGCAACCTCTTGCGAGGGGAAAGGATGGGAAAAATTGACGGATCCTGGCAGCGTTGTGATCCAGCAGTTTGCGGTGAGTCGCGTTGAACACTCCGGTTTTGCGCCGCAGCTGAATATTGAACTGGCCGCCATCCGCACAGGTAAGCAGGGTGTACCTTACCAGGTTAACTATAGCGTTACGGGGTTTAACTTATGAACCGTCAGCGTGGGATGTCGTCACTGGCGCTGGTTCTGCTTTTGCTGGTGCCTGGCACGTTGATCCTCTCCGGCTTTAATCAGCAACTGACATCCTTTAGCGCGCTGGTTGGCGGCGAAAGCCGCTCGATTCAACAGCAGGCTTCTGTGCAGTCAGCGCTGGAGTGGGGGCGCGTTCAACGCTGGGCGTTACAGCCAGAGGTCCAGTGCAAGCAGGTACAGACGTGGCGTGTCTGCCTGCGTTTGCTGAGCGAGGCGCGAGTTTTGCTTATTGCCGGAAGCAATGGCCTGCTGTTGTGGCGTGGAGGGGAGGTTGCTGAAGGACGTATACGTTTTGCAGTTCACGGCTGGAGTGATTTTTGCCCGCTCAAGGAAAAGGCGCTATGTCAGTTACCCTGAACAAAGAAAAGGGATTTAGCATGGTAGAAGTATTGCTGGCGATGATGCTGCTGGTGACGATTGTGACGGCACTGTCTGGTTATCACCGGGCGCTGGCAGCCCGGTTCACCATGTTTAATCAATATCGCCAGCTCTGGCACCACGCCTGGAACCAGACACAGTTGGGTACCACTGTTCTGCCAGGCGGCTGGCAGATAAACCGGGTGCAGACAATACAGTCCGGATGTGTCAGCATCACAGTTACACTTATTTCTCCTCTGGGACGACGCGGTGAGATGACGCGTCTGCATTGCCCGGTCAGCCAGTAGTCGGGAGCGTCTATGTTAAGGGTCTACCACTCAAATCGTCTGGATGTGCTGGAAGCGCTGATGGAATTTATCGTTGAGCGCGAGCGGCTTGACGATCCTTTTGAGCCAGAAATGGTGCTGGTGCAGAGCACCGGTATGGCGCAGTGGCTGCAGATGTCGCTTTCCCGGAAATTTGGCATTGCGGCGAACATTGATTTTCCGCTGCCAGCAAGCTTTATCTGGGAGATGTTCGTCCGTGTACTGCCGGACATTCCTGAGCAGAGTGCGTTCAACAAGCAAAGTATGAGCTGGAAGCTGATGGCTCTGCTGCCAGGTATGCTGACACGCGATGAATTCACCATGTTGCGCCACTATCTCAATGACGATACCGATAAGCGCAAGCTGTTCCAGCTGGCATCGCGTACCGCTGATCTCTATGACCAGTATTTAGTGTACCGCCCGGAATGGCTGACAAGCTGGGAAACGGGGGCGCTGGTGGAAGGATTACCAGACGCGCAAATCTGGCAGGCACCGTTGTGGAAAGCGCTGGTGGAATATACGGAGACGCTCGGCCAGCCAAAGTGGCACCGTGCCAACCTGTATCAACGGTTTATCTCAATACTGGAAAACGCATCTGAGCGGCCTGACAATCTCCCGTCACGCGTGTTTATCTGTGGTATTTCGGCTTTACCTCCGGTCTATCTGGACGCGCTAAAAGCGCTGGGTAAACATATTGATATCCATATTCTCTTTACCAATCCCTGCCGCCACTACTGGGGTGATATTCAGGATCAGCGCTGGTTTTCGCGGCTGGTGACCCGGCAGCGTCGACGGCTCTTTGAAGAACGTTCCGTCCCGCTGTTTAAAGACAGTGCGACCGCCGCGCAGCTTTTCGATGAAAACGGCATTCAGAACCTGCCGAACCCGCTGCTTGCCTCGTGGGGCAAACTGGGGCGCGACTATATTCATATGCTCTCTGACATTACCTCGTCAGGCGAAGGTGATGTGGACGCGTTTGTTGAGATCCCCCCGGACAGCCTGCTGCACAATATTCAGTTGGACATTCTGGATCTGGAAAACCGTGCGGTCATGGGCGTGACGGTCAAAGAATTTGAACACAGTGACGGTAAGCGGAAGCTGGATCCTGACGATCGCAGTATCACTGTGCATGTTTGCCATAGCCCGCAGCGTGAGGTTGAGATCCTGCACGACCAGTTGCTGGCCATGCTGCAGGACGATCCTGAGCTGACGCCGCGTGACATTGTGGTCATGGTGGCAGACATCGATAGCTACAGCCCCTTTATTCAGGCTGTTTTTGGCAGTGCGACAGGCGAGCGATATCTGCCTTACGCCATTTCTGACCGTCGTGCGCGTCAGTCTCACCCGGTACTGCAGGCATTTGTCAGCCTGCTGTCACTGCCGGACAGCCGGTTTATCTCTGAAGATGTGCTGGCTCTGCTGGATGTGCCTGTGCTGGCCGCACGCTTCAACATCAACGAAGAGGGGTTACGCTACCTTCGCCAGTGGGTGAATGAGTCTGGTGTACGCTGGGGGATAGATGACGATAACGTGCAGGAGTTTGAGCTTCCACCAACGGGTCAGCACACCTGGCACTTTGGTTTGACGCGAATGCTGCTGGGCTATGCGATGGAAAGCAGCCAGGGAGAGTGGAATGAAGTACTGCCATACGATGAGTCCAGCGGGTTAATCGCTGATCTGGTCGGCCATCTGGCGTCGTTGCTGATGCAGCTAAACCGTTGGCGGCGTGAGTTGATGCAGCCTCGTCAGCTTGAGGAGTGGCTCCCGGTTTGCAGGGATTTGCTCAATGATTTCTTCCTGCCGGACAGTGAAACTGAAGCGGCGATGGCGCTTATTGAAAAGCAGTGGCAGGCGATTGTTGATGAAGGTGTCAGTTCGTACTATACCGGGACCGTGCCTTTGTCACTGCTGCGCGACGAGCTGACCCAACGTCTCGACCAGGAGCGTATCAGCCAGAGTTTCCTTGCCGGGCCTGTCAATATTTGCACCCTGATGCCCATGCGTTCTATTCCGTTCAAAGTGGTGTGTTTGCTCGGTATGAATGACGGTGTTTATCCGCGAGCATTACCTCCGCTGGGCTTTGACCTGATGAGTCCAACACCAAAACGAGGTGACCGTAGCCGTCGTGATGATGACCGCTATCTCTTCCTTGAGGCGCTCATTTCCGCTCAGAACAAGCTGTATATCAGCTATATTGGCCATTCGATTCAGGACAACAGCGAACGTTTTCCGTCTGTTCTGGTACAGGAGCTGGTGGACTATATTGGGCAGAGCCACTATTTACCGGGCGATGAACAGCGTAACTGTGATGAAAGTGAGCAGCGGGTGAAAGCGCACATCACCTGTTGTCATACTCGTATGCCGTTTGATCCGACGAACTATGTAGCCAGTGAATATCAGAGCTATGCCAGCGAGTGGCTCCCGGCGGCGAAGAATGAGGGGAGGGCGCATAGCGATTTTATTCAGGAGCTTGAACCTCTCGTCATTGAAACGCTGACCTTTGAGCAACTGCAGCGTTTTTGGGCACACCCGGTACGTGCCTTCTTCCAGCAACGATTACAGGTCAGCTTCCGTTCTGAAGAGAGCGAAATTCCTGATGCAGAACCCTTCACCCTTGAAGGGCTGGAGCGTTATCAGTTAAACCTCCAGCTGCTGAATGCACTGGTTGAACAGGAAGATGCCGACAGGCTGTTTCGTCGCTATCGGGCAGCGGGGCAGTTGCCTTACGGCGCGTTCGGGGAAATTGCCTGGGATGTACAGTGGCAGGAGATGAAGGCGCTTGCTGACCGCGTGATTGAATGCCGACAGCCTGGAAAAAGCATTGAAATCGATCTCGACTGTAACGGTGTGCAGCTAACGGGCTGGCTGAGTCAGGTTCAGCCGGATGGGCTTTTGCGCTGGCGGCCCTCTATGCTCAGCGTTTCACAAGGTTTGCAACTCTGGCTCGAACATCTTGTCTACAGCGCTGGCGGCCATAAAGGTGAAAGCCGGATTTTTGTGCGTAAAGAGGGCGAATGGCGTTTCCCGCCGATGGAGCCTGAGCAGGCGTTACGCTATTTGTCACTGTATATAGAAGGTTACCGTCAGGGGATGAACAAACCTCTGCTGTTGCTGCCGGAAAGTGGTGGCGCGTGGATAAAAAACTGTTATGACGTGCAGAATGATGCCATGTTAACGGATGACGCTTCGCTGCAAAAAGCACGGAGTAAATTTGTGCAGGCCTATGAAGGCAACATGATGGTACGTGGTGAGGGGGAAGATGTCTGGTATCAACGTTTATGGCGAACGCTTGAGCCGGGATCCTTCAGAGCCATCACAGAAGAGGCACAACGTTACCTGTTACCGTTGTTTAAATTTAATCAGTCCTGAGTGCTGTATAAAAATTGCACAGTATGGGGTGTTCATTTATTATGCACTTCTTATCACGGACTGATGTACCCAAAGAAAGAGATGCTGGCGCGTCCAGCACGCAGTTTGTTAATGATGTAGCCGTGATAAAGAGGTCGTAATGCCAGGCAGCACCTTGTTGAAAGCGTTTGTTTTGTTTGTCGCCCTTTGGGCTCCCATCACTCAGGCAGACTCCGGTTGGCAACCCGTCCAGGAAACTATCCGTAAGAGCGAAAAAGATACCCGCCAGTATCAGGCTATTCGCCTTGATAACGGGATGACTGTGCTGTTGGTTTCCGATCCGCAGGCGGTAAAATCGCTCTCGGCGTTAGTTGTGCCGATTGGGTCCCTGGAAGATCCGGAAACCCATCCTGGGCTGGCGCACTATCTCGAACATATGACGCTGATGGGGTCAAAAAAATACCCACAGCCGGATAGCCTGTCCGAATTTCTGAAAATGCATGGCGGTAGCCACAACGCCAGTACGGCACCGTATCGCACGGCGTTTTACCTCGAAGTTGAAAATGATGCGCTGGAAGGTGCGGTTGACCGTCTGGCGGATTCTATTGCTGCGCCACTGCTGGATAAAAAATATGCTGACCGTGAACGCAATGCCGTCAATGCCGAGCTGACCCTGGCCCGCACGCGAGACGGTATGCGCATGGCGCAGGTCAGCGCTGAAACCATCAACCCGGCACACCCAGGCTCACGTTTTTCCGGTGGTAACCTCGATACCCTGAGCGATAAACCAAACAGCCCTGTGCTTGATGCTCTGCACGCATTCCGCGACAAATACTATTCCGCCAACCTGATGAAAGCGGTTATTTACAGCAACAAACCGTTGCCTGAGCTGGCCAGCATGGCGGCGCAGACATTTGGCCGGGTACCGAATAAAAACATAGACCAGCCGCAGATTAACGTGCCGGTGGTGACTGACGCGCAAAAAGGGATCGTTATCCACTACGTTCCGGCATTGCCGCGTAAAGTGTTGCGCGTTGAATTCCGCATTGATAACAACACGGCGAAATTTCGCAGTAAAACCGATGAACTGGTGACTTACCTTATTGGTAACCGGAGCCCGGGTACACTTTCTGACTGGCTGCAAAAACAGGGGCTGGTGGAAGGAATTCGTGCTGACTCCGATCCTGTCGTGAACGGCAACAGTGGTGTGCTGGCGATTTCCGCAACCCTGACGGATAAAGGGCTGGCGCACCGTGATGACGTGGTCGCGGCGATCTTCAGCTACCTCTCTTTGCTGCGCGATAAAGGTGTCGATAAACGTTATTTTGACGAGCTGGCACATGTGCTGGATCTCGATTTCCGTTACCCGTCTATCACGCGTGATATGGACTACGTGGAATGGCTGGCGGATACCATGATCCGTGTGCCGGTGGAACACACGCTGGACGCAGTTAATATTGCCGATCAGTATGACGCCGAGGCGGTGAAAGCGCGTCTGGCAATGATGACTCCACAGAACGCCCGTATCTGGTACATCAGTCCGAACGAGCCGCATAACAAAACGGCTTATTTCGTGGATGCCCCTTATCAGGTTGATAAAATCAGCCCACAAACCTTCGCGGACTGGCAGAAAAAAGCCGGAGAGATCGCGCTGAAGTTGCCGGAACTGAACCCCTACATCCCGGATGATTTCTCGCTGATCAAAACGACGAAAGACTATCCGCACCCGGAACTTATCATTGATGAGCCGACGCTGCGTGTGGTCTACACCCCAAGCCGTTATTTTGCGAGTGAGCCAAAGGCTGATGTCAGCGTCGTTCTGCGTAATCCAAAAGCGATGGACAGTGCCAAAAATCAGGTGATGTTTGCACTTAATGACTATCTGGCGGGTATCGCGCTCGATCAGCTCAGCAATCAGGCCTCCGTGGGGGGAATTAGTTTCTCGACCAACGCGAACAACGGTCTGATGGTCAATGCAAACGGTTATACCCAGCGTTTGCCGCAGCTCTTCCAGGCGTTGTTGAAAGGCTATTTTAGCTATACGCCGACAGAAGAGCAGCTTGAGCAGGCCAAGTCCTGGTATGCGCAGATGATGGACTCTGCGGAGAAGGGTAAAGCTTACGATCAGGCGATAATGCCGGTACAGATGCTGTCCCAAATTCCGTATTTCCAGCGCGAAGAACGCCGCGCGCTTCTGCCATCCATCTCGTTAAAAGATGTGCTGGATTACCGTGACTCGCTGAAAATCAATACCCGTCCTGAGTTCCTGATTGTCGGGAACATGAGTGAGGAACAGGCCAAAACGCTGGCGCAGAACGTGCGTGCGCAGCTGGGTTCAAAAGGTAAAGAGTGGTGCCGCAACCAGGACGTGCTGGTTGAGAAAAAACAGAATGTGATTTTTGAAAAAGCGGGAAACAGCACGGATTCGGCACTGGCGGTGGTGTTTGTGCCTAAAGGTTATGGTGAATTTGCCAGTTCAGCCCAGAGCGCTGTGCTGGGACAAATTGTTCAACCGTGGTTCTACAACCAGCTGCGCACGGAAGAGCAGCTTGGCTACGCGGTCTTTGCATTCTCTATAAACGTGGGTCGTCAGTGGGGGCTTGGTTTCCTGTTGCAAAGTAGCGATAAGCAGCCTGCTTATCTCTGGCAGCGTTACCAGGCTTTCTTCCCGAAAGCGGAGGAAAAACTGCGTGCCATGAAGCCAGAAGAGTTTGCTCAGATCCAGCAGGCCGTTATCGCACAGGTGATGCAGCCGCCACAGACGCTGGGTGAAGAAGCGTCCCAGCTGAGCAAAGATTTTGATCGCGGTAATCTGAATTTTGATTCGCGTGATAAAGTAGTGGCCGAGATAAAACAGCTGACGCCTCAGAAGGTTGCCGATTTCTTCCATCAGGCGGTGGTTAAACCGCAGGGAATGGCCATACTGTCTCAGGTTTCCGGTAGCCAGAGTGGGAAAACGGAATACGTTAACCCGAAAGGCTGGAAGATCTGGAAGAGCGTCAGTGCCTTGCAGCAATCTATGCCCTGGAGTAAGAAAGAATGACCGATACCGCTGAGTCCCTTGATCCCTTACGTTTACCTCTGCAGGGTGAACGATTGATTGAAGCCTCAGCGGGAACAGGAAAAACCTTCACCATTGCCGCGCTCTATCTGCGTCTGCTGTTAGGGCTCGGCGGTAATGCAGCGTTTCCGCGCCCGTTAAGCGTGGAAGAGCTGCTGGTGGTGACCTTTACCGAGGCCGCCACCGCCGAGCTACGCGGCCGTATTCGTACCAATATTCATGAGCTGCGCATCGCCTGTCTGCGCCAGAGTACGGATAACCCTCTTTACGCGAGCCTTCTGGAAGAGATTGCCGATAAGCAACAGGCAGCCCACTGGCTGCTACTGGCTGAGCGGCAAATGGACGAAGCGTCGGTCTTCACTATCCACGGCTTTTGTCAGCGCATGCTGAGCCTGAATGCGTTTGAATCCGGCATGCTGTTCGAACAACAGCTCATTGAAGATGAGTCTGAGCTTCGCTATCAGGCCTGCGCAGATTTCTGGCGTCGTCATTGCTATCCATTGCCTCGCGATATTGCCGAAGCGGTTCACGCGTTGTGGAAAGGCCCGGAAGATCTTTTACGCGCCATTGACCGTTATCTGCAGGGGGAAGCACCGGTTATTAAATCCCCGCCATCAGCGGATGAAACGCTGGCCTCACGCCATGAGAAGATCGTCGCGCAAATTGCCGCCTTAAAGCAAAAATGGAATGAGTCAGCCGGCGAGGTTGAGGCGATCATCGAAAATTCCGGGATCGACAGGCGCAAATTTAACCGCGGTAACCAGGGCAAATGGATCGACAAGATCAGCGCCTGGGCGCAGGAGGAGACGCGCGGCTATCAGCTCCCGGATGCACTGGAAAAATTCTCTCAGCGTTTTCTTCTTGAGCGTACCAAAACCGATGGCGTTGTCCCGGAGCATCCTCTGTTTGTTGCCATCGAGGCCTTGTTGTCAGCGCCATTAACCCTCAACGACCTGATGATCACCCGCGCCATGACGGAGATCCGCGAGGCTGTAGCGCGTGAGAAACGTCGCCGGGGAGAACTGGGCTTTGACGATATGCTGAGCCGTCTGGATACGGCGCTGTGCAGTGAAAATGGCGAAGCGCTTGCCGCCGCTATCCGTGCCCGTTTCCCGGTGGCGATGATTGACGAATTTCAGGACACCGATCCCCAACAGTACCGTATTTTCCGCCGTATCTGGCGGCAACAGCCCGACACCGCACTGTTGCTGATTGGCGATCCTAAGCAGGCCATCTATGCCTTCCGTGGTGCCGATATTTTCACCTATATGAAAGCCCGCAGTGAAGTTGATGCCCACTACACGCTGGACACTAACTGGCGCTCATCCCCGGGTATGGTTGAGAGCGTCAATGCGTTGTTCAGCCGCATGGATGCGGCATTTATGTTCCGGGAGATTCCTTTTCAGCCCGTGAAATCCGCCGCGAAAAATACCGCCCTGCGCTTTGAATTCAATGGAGTCGTGCAGCCTGCGATGAACTTCTGGTTGCTGGATGGCGAAGGTTTCGGTGTTGCTGACTATCAAAATGCGATGGCGCAGCACTGTGCCGCGCAAATCCGCGACTGGCTCAGTGCTGGCGCACGTGGCGATGCGGTTTTGTGGAAAGGGGATGACCCGACTCCTGTGAAAGCATCGGATATCACGGTGCTGGTGCGTAGCCGCCAGGAGGCAGCGCTGATCCGCGATGCACTGACGTTGCTGAACATCCCATCTGTTTATCTCTCAAACCGGGATAGCGTCTTTGAAACGCTGGAGGCCCAGGAGATGCTGTGGCTGCTCCAGGCCGTGCTGGCTCCTGAGCGTGAAAGTACACTTCGTAGCGCGCTGGCCAGCTCTGTGCTGGGGTTGAACGCGCGTGACATTGATGCGCTCAATAGCAATGAAACCGCCTGGGATGCCGTGGTGGAAGAGTTTGTCCACTACAGGGAGTGCTGGCAAAAACGTGGCGTAATGGCGATGCTACGCGAGCTGATAGCGCAGCGGCACATCGCGGAAAATATGCTCGCGACGGCAGGTGGTGAACGTCGTCTTACCGATATTTTGCATATCAGCGAACTGTTGCAGGAAGCGGGTACGCAGCTGGAGAGTGAACACGCTCTGGTGCGCTGGCTGTCGCAGCAAATCGCCGATCCAAACAGCAACGCGTCCAGCCAGCAGATGCGCCTGGAGAGCGATAAACACCTGGTGCAAATCGTCACAATTCACAAATCGAAAGGGCTGGAATATCCGCTGGTCTGGTTGCCGTTCATCGCCAATTATCGCGTACAGGATCAGGCGTTTTACCACGATCGTGATTCGTTTGAAGCGGTGCTCGATCTCAGTCAAGCCGACTCCAGCGTCGAACTGGCAGAAGCCGAACGCCTGGCAGAAGATTTACGCCTGCTCTATGTGGCGCTGACCCGCTCCGTCTGGCACTGCAGCCTGGGTATTGCGCCGTTGTTCCGCCGTCGTGGCGAGAAAGCAGGGGAGAGCGATTTTCATTTGAGTGCGTTGGGGCGGCTTATCCAGCTCGGCGAGCCAAAAGATGCCGCAGGGCTGCGTTTGTGCATTGAATCGCTTTGTGGCGACCATATTGCCCTGCAAATTCCATCGTCGCCAGATAATAGCCGCTGGCAGATGCCAGAGCAGTGTGGATCTGAGCTCAGTGCCCGGCAGATTGTGCGAACCATTGCTGATGACTGGCGCGTCACCAGCTACTCCGGTTTACAACAGCACGGACAGAGCATCGCGCAGGATCTGATGCCAAAACTGGATGTGGATGCCGCAGGTACCGGTAGCGTGCCTGATGAACCGGCACTGACACCCCATCAATTTCCGCGCGGTGCGTCGCCGGGAACATTTTTGCACAGCCTGTTTGAAGAACTGGATTTCACCCAGCCTCTCTCTGAGGAGTGGGTGCTGAAGATGCTGCAAAGTGGCGGTTATGATGCGCAATGGCAACCGGTTCTTACCGACTGGGTAAAGGCTATTTTGCAGGCACCGCTCACGGAGCAGGGCTTCTCTCTGAACCAACTGACGGCCAAAAATAAGCAGGTTGAGATGGAGTTTTATCTTCCTATAGCCAGTCCTCTTAAGGCCGATGTGCTTGATGAGCTGATCCGCGAACACGATCCGTTGTCAGCGGGTTGCCCGCCGCTCAATTTCCGCCAGGTTCAGGGAATGCTGAAAGGGTTTATCGACCTGGTGTTCCGCCACGAAGGGCGTTACTACCTGCTGGATTACAAATCGAACTGGCTTGGTGAAAACAGCGAGGCCTATACCCAACAGGCGATGGCATCAGCCATGCAAATGCATCGTTACGACCTGCAATACCAGCTATACACCCTGGCGCTGCATCGCTACCTGCGCCATCGCATTGCCGATTACCGCTACGAAGCGCATTTTGGTGGGGTGATCTACCTGTTCCTGCGCGGGGTAGATGCTGCTGATCCGGGTTCGGGTATTTTTCGTACGCGTCCGGATGTGGCATTGATTGAAAAGATGGATAGCGTATTTGCGGCAAACACGGAGGTGGTGGCATGACGATGCCGGAATTATTGCTGGAAGCAGTAGAGCAACGATTACTGCGTCCTCTTGACGCGCAGTTCGCCATGATGGTGGCAGGCGCGCAGCCTGCCGTGATGCTCGCAGCCGCAATCCTCAGTAAAGACGCGGGTGAGGGGCACGTTTGCCTGCCGCTTTCGCGTCTGGACATTGATGAAAAAACGCCTCCGGTGCTGCAATCCTGCTTCGCCCTGCTCGGTAATACGCTGGACTGGCAGGCGGTATTGCTGAGTTCACCTGCCGTGAGCAGGGGAGATACCCAGACGCCGCTCGTCCTGATTGATGAGCGTTTATACCTTAACCGGATGTGGCAATATGAACTGACGGTTGCCCGCTTCTTCAGCGAGAGCAATGCTCCACTTCCTTGTGATGAGGCGCATCTCCGGCAAACGCTGGATACTCTGTTTACTTCGCAGGAAGCCACTGACTGGCAGAAAGTGGCGGCCGCCGTGGCATTAACGCGGCGGATCTCGGTGATTTCTGGCGGCCCGGGGACGGGTAAAACGACCACTGTGGCAAAACTGCTCGCCGCGCTGATTCAGCTATCTGGTGAGCAAAAGTGTCGTATTCGTCTGGCCGCGCCGACCGGAAAAGCCGCAGCTCGTCTGACGGAGTCATTAGGTGGTGCGCTGCAAAAACTGCCGCTCACTGAGGCTCAGCTGGCGCTTTTCCCTGGTGAAGCCAGCACGTTGCATCGGTTGCTCGGCGCGCAGCCCGGTAGCCAGCGCCTGCGTTACCATGCCGGAAACCCGCTGCATCTGGATGTGCTGGTGGTGGATGAAGCCTCAATGATCGACCTGACAATGATGTCGCGATTGATTGACGCCCTGCCACCTCACGCTCGTGTCATTTTCCTCGGCGACCGCGACCAGCTTGCCTCCGTAGAGGCCGGTGCGGTGCTGGGGGATATCTGCACTTACGCAAGCCAGGGTTATACCGCTGAGCGGGCAAAAGAGTTATCGCGGTTAACAGGATGCGTGCTGGAAGGCGAGCGCAGCCCGCAGGCTGGTGCGCTGCGTGACAGCCTGTGCCTGCTACAAAAAAGCTACCGCTTCGGGAGTGACTCCGGGATTGGTCAACTGGCGGCGGCGGTAAACCGCGGCGATCGCCATGCCACGCGTGCGGTGTTTGACGGCACCTTCACCGATATCGAGAAAAAATCGCTGCAAACCGGGGAAGAGTATCAGGCGATGCTGGATGATGCCCTGCAGGGGTATCAGCATTTCCTGACGTGTGTCCAAAAGCACAATACACCTGAGCAGGTTATTGCCGCATTTGGTGAATACCAGCTTCTGTGCGCGCTAAGGGAAGGACCGTTTGGCGTAAGCGGCCTGAACGACAGGCTGGAGCAGCTGCTTACGCAGAAACGTAAAATCACCCGGGTGCCACACTCTCGCTGGTATGAAGGGCGGCCAGTAATGATTTCCCGCAACGACAGTGCACTGGGGTTGTTTAACGGGGATATCGGGATTGCGCTTGACCGTGGACAGGGGCTGCGCGTCTGGTTCCTGATGCCGGATGGCAGCGTGAAATCCGTTCAGCCAAGCCGCCTGCCTGAGCATGAAACAGCATGGACGATGACGGTACACAAATCTCAGGGCTCTGAATTCAACCACGCGGCGCTGATCCTACCGACCCAGCTCTCGCCAGTGATCACGCGTGAGCTGATTTATACCGCCATAACCCGCGCACGCCAGCGGTTATCGTTGTATACCGATGAACGCGTACTGGCACAGGCGATTGCCACCCGGACGGAGCGCCGGAGCGGCTTAAGCGCGATATTTGAAGCGGTTTAAGGGGAGGCCCTCACCGGACGGTGAGGGCCTCGTATTATCCCAGGTCAGCCATCAGCACTTTGGAACGGCGCTGATAGTTGTACATCTCTTTCTTACTTTCCGGCAGTGAATCAATATCCACCGGCGTGAAGCCGCGCTCCTGGAACCAGTGAATGCTGCGTGTGGTCAGCACGAACAGTTTACTCAGGCCAATCTGGCGCGCCTGGGCTGCAACACGCTCCAGCAGCATTTCGCCGCGTGAAGAGCTGCGGTAGTCAGGGTGTACGGCAACACAGGCCATTTCACCAATCTTCTCTTCCGGGAATGGGTAGAGCGCAGCACAGGCAATAGTCAGGTTATCGCGCTGGATGATGGTAAATTTGTCGATCTCCATTTCGAGCTGTTCACGGGAGCGGCGAACCAGAATACCTTGCTGTTCCAGCGGGCGGATCAGCTCCAGAATGCCACCGATATCGTTGATGGTGGCACGGCGGATCTGTTCGGCACTCTCCATGACGATCTGCGTACCGATACCATCACGGGAGAACAGTTCCTGTAACAGAGCGCCATCTTCCTGATAGCTAATCAGGTGGCTACGACGCACGCCGCTGCGACAGGCTTTTACTGCGCCACGCAAAAAACGGACGGTACCTGAGTGATAATCACCTTCTGTCTCCAGTTCTTCCACGCGGGCCTGGGCTTCATTGGGGAAGAGTTCCGGCACAATCACCCCTTCGTCGTTCACGACCCCTTGCGAAGAGCAGAAGCCAATCATTTTTTCGGCCTTTAGCTTGATAGCCAACTGGGTGGCGATCTCTTCTGACGTGAGGTTGAAGCTTTCACCCGTTACGGAAACGGCCACTGGCCCCATCAGGACAATGGCTCCGCTGTCCAACTGACGGTGGATCGCCTCTTCATCGATACGACGAATGCGACCACTGTGGCAATAGTCCACACCATCATCCACACCGAGTGGCTGAGCGATGATGAAGTTGCCGCTTACAACGTTAATATGTGCGCCCTGCAGCGGGGTATTGTTCAGGCTCATCGACAGGCGGGCAGTAATATCCAGCTGCAGCAGACCCGCAGCCTGTTTCACCAGCTCAAGGGTTTTGGTATCCGTGACGCGGGTATGCTTATGGTAAATCGGCTCATGGTGATGGGCCGCCAGGTTGGCATCAATTTGCGGGCGAGCACCATACACCACAACCAACCGGATGCCGAGGCTGTGCAGCAGGCCGATGTCATTGACAATGCTGGAAAAGTTTTCATGTTCTATCGCTTCGCCACCGAGCATGATGACAAACGTTTTTCCCCGATGGGCATTGATATAGGGAACAGAATGGCGAAATCCCTGAACCAGCTCGGTTCTACGTTCCTTTACCATGAGACAACCCTTAGTGAATGTTTATTCGCAATTTGTGTATTTTTATTCGATTGTGTTCGTGTGCGCAAGTCTAAATTTTCGGCGAAGCACAGAAATTTATAAGTAAAGCGTGCGTTAACGTATGAATGTTTACCCTTTTATAGATGACAGTTTATGCGCCATTCGTTAAAGTTTTCGGTCAATTTGGGCGTTTTGTGTATTTATAAGATTTCTTGCTCGGGAGAAGCATGTCGGGATCCAATTCAGCAATAAGCCGTCGCCGCCTGTTAAAAGGGGCAGGGGCGATGTGGTTGCTTAGCGTCAGCCAGGTAGGTCTTGCTGCCACAAGTCAGGTGGTGGCGGTGCGCGTCTGGCCGTCGTCAACCTATACGCGCGTAACGGTAGAATCTAATCGGGTGCTGAAATATAAGCAGTTTGCGCTCAGCAATCCGGAACGGATCGTGGTGGATCTCGAAGGCGTAAACCTGAATTCCGTCCTGAAAGGGATGGTGGCGCAGATCCGTGGTGATGATCCGTTTATCAAATCAGCGCGCGTTGGGCAGTTTGATCCGCAAACGGTGCGGATGGTGTTTGAGCTGAAGCAGAATGTGAAACCGCAGCTGTTTGCACTTGCGCCTGTCGCGGCGTTTAAAGAGCGGCTGGTGATGGATCTCTACCCGGCGAATGCAACGGATATTCAGGATCCGCTCCTCGCATTGCTGGAAGACTACAACAAAGGCGATCTTGAGAGTCAGGTTCCGCCAGCACAAAGCGGCCCGAAGCCGGGCAAAGCAGGGCGCGATCGCCCCATCGTGATCATGCTTGATCCTGGACACGGAGGGGAAGACTCCGGAGCGATCGGCAAATATCGTACCCGGGAAAAAGACGTAGTACTGCAAATTGCGCGTCGTCTGAAGGCGTTAATTGAGAAAGAAGGCAACATGCGGGCCTATATGACGCGCAATGAAGATATCTTTATTCCGCTGAAGGTTCGCGTGGCGAAAGCACAAAAGCAGCGTGCGGATCTGTTCGTCTCTATCCACGCAGATGCGTTTACCAGCCGTCAGCCAAGCGGCTCCTCGGTGTTTGCGCTCTCCACAAAAGGGGCGACCAGTACCGCAGCGAGATACCTGGCGGATACGCAGAACGCCTCGGATTTGATAGGTGGCGTGGGCAAAAGTGGTGACCGCTATGTTGATCACACCATGTTTGATATGGTGCAGTCGCTGACCATCAACGACAGCCTGAAGTTTGGCAAGGCGGTACTGGGTAAGCTTGGCAATATTAATAAGCTGCACAAAAACAGCGTCGAGCAGGCCGGGTTTGCGGTGCTCAAAGCCCCGGATATTCCGTCCATCCTGGTCGAGACTGCATTTATCAGTAACGTGGAAGAGGAGCGTAAGCTCAAGACCGCGACATTCCAGCAGGAAGTGGCAGAGTCAATACTGGCAGGGATACGGGCGTATTTCTCAGATGGGGCAACGCTGGCGCGACGCGGGTAGTTTCCTGGCCGGGTGGGATGCCCGGCAGATCCACAAACTGCAGATACAAAAAAACACCCTTGAGGGTGTTTATTGTTTTAAGAAGTGTTGGTTGCGGGGGCCGGATTTGAACCGACGACCTTCGGGTTATGAGCCCGACGAGCTACCAGGCTGCTCCACCCCGCGTCCGTCTTTCTGCTTTTGCAGAAACTTCTTCTTCAAATTTGATTGGTTGCGGGGGCCGGATTTGAACCGACGACCTTCGGGTTATGAGCCCGACGAGCTACCAGGCTGCTCCACCCCGCGTCACCGTACTGCTTGTACTTCATCAAATTTTAATTGGTTGCGGGGGCCGGATTTGAACCGACGACCTTCGGGTTATGAGCCCGACGAGCTACCAGGCTGCTCCACCCCGCGTCCGTGGATGCGCACTATACTCGGTTAGGTTTGTGATGCAACCCCTTTTTTACATAATTCATTAACTTTGTATGTAAATTGAACGACATCGATACGTGTGGACTATTTTTTGCGCAAAATTTGCCAAAGGGCATGTGATTCCATTCCTTTAGAACGGGGGGTTTGTTATCTTCATCACGCGGAAATGGGCAACTTAAAGACGAGATATAATGAAAGGATGTTGGGCGAAGTATCTGATGACGGGCGCAATGGTAGCCATTCTGGCGGCCTGTTCTTCCAAACCGACCGATCGCGGTCAACAGTATAAAGACGGGAAGTTATCCCAGCCTTTCTCTTTAGTTAACCAACCTGATGCCGTCGGCGCGCCGATCAACGCCGGAGATTTCTCCGAGCAGGTCTACCAGATCCGCAATGCGTCACCGCGTCTGTATGGCTCGCAGAATAATGTTTACAGCGCGGTACAGGAGTGGCTGCGCGCGGGGGGCGATACGCGTAATATGCGCCAGTTTGGTATTGATGCCTGGCAGATGGAAGGGGCTGATAACTATGGCAACGTCCAGTTTACCGGCTATTACACCCCCGTGATTCAGGCACGACACTCCCGCCAGGGTGAGTTCCAGTACCCGATTTACCGTATGCCGCCAAAACGCGGCCGCCTGCCGTCTCGTGCCGATATCTACTCGGGGGCGCTTAGCGAAAATTACGTTCTGGCCTACAGCAACTCGCTGATGGATAACTTCATCATGGATGTTCAGGGCAGTGGCTACATCGATTTTGGTGACGGTACACCGCTTAATTTCTTCAGCTATTCCGGTAAAAACGGTCATGCCTACCGCAGTATTGGTAAGGTGCTTATCGACAGAGGTGAAGTGAAGAAAGAAGATATGTCGATGCAGGCGATCCGCGAATGGGGTGAAAAACACAGTGAAGCCGAGGTGCGAGAGCTGCTGGAGCAAAACCCGTCGTTTGTCTTCTTCAAACCACAGAACTTTGCGCCGGTAAAAGGGGCAAGTGCCGTACCGCTGATTGGCCGTGCGTCGGTGGCGTCGGATCGTTCGATTATTCCGGCGGGCACTACGTTACTTGCGGAAGTTCCGTTGCTGGATCATAACGGCAAATTCAACGGCCAGTACGAGTTACGCCTGATGGTGGCACTGGATGTGGGCGGCGCAATCAAAGGCCAGCACTTCGATATTTATCAGGGTATTGGCCCGGATGCTGGTCACCGTGCAGGCTGGTATAACCATTACGGACGTGTATGGGTGCTGAAGACAACCGCTGGCGGTGGCAACGTATTCAGCGGCTGATTATGGTATTCTGAGCCGTATAGAGATTATTGAGCAGGGGTGAGGGAGAACCTCACCCTTTTTACATCTGAGGTCTTATGTCTGTGGTAATCAGCGACGCATGGCGTCAGCGTTTTGGCGGCACGGCTCGTTTATATGGTGAAAAAGCCCTGCAGCTGTTTGCGGATGCGCATGTCTGCGTTGTGGGTATTGGCGGCGTTGGTTCCTGGGCTGCAGAAGCGCTGGCGAGAACCGGTATTGGTGCGATCACGCTGATTGATATGGATGATGTCTGCGTGACCAATACTAACCGTCAAATCCACGCTCTGCGTGATAACGTTGGGCTGGCAAAATCTGAGGTGATGGCGGAGCGTATTCGTTTGATCAACCCGGAATGCCGCGTGACGGTGATTGATGACTTTGTAACGGCGGATAATGTTGCGGAGTACATGAGCAAAGGCTACAGCTACGTGATTGATGCCATCGACAGTGTGCGTCCAAAAGCGGCGCTGATCGCGTACTGCCGTCGCTACAAAGTTCCGCTGATCACCACCGGCGGTGCGGGTGGGCAAATCGATCCGACGCAGATCCAGGTGGCCGACCTGGCAAAAACCATCCAGGATCCCCTGGCAGCCAGGCTGCGCGAGCGCTTAAAAAGCGACTTTAACGTTGTGAAGAATAGCAAAGGCAAGCTGGGCGTAGACTGTGTGTTCTCCACCGAGGCGCTGGTCTACCCACAGGCGGATGGTTCGGCGTGTGCTATGAAAAGCACGGCAGAAGGACCAAAACGAATGGACTGCGCCTCAGGCTTTGGTGCGGCCACGATGGTGACCGCGTCCTTCGGTTTTGTCGCGGTTTCCCACGCCCTGAAGAAGATGATGGCGAAGGCGGAACGTCAGGCCTGAGCCTGACGTGCGGCATCCAGCACCGCTTCGCTGAGCGCGGTCAGCCCCTGGCTGCGTGAGGCGCTCAGCTGCGTGCGAAGCCCCAGTTCATCGAACAGCGCCAGCGGCGAACGCGCCTGCAGTTCTGCCGCGCTTTTACCTTCCACGGCAGTTAAGAGCACTGCCAGCAGGCCACGCACGATACGACCTTCGCTGTCGCCGAAGAAATGCAATTTCTCGCCAGATACGCTAAACCCCAACCAGACACGGTTCTCACAGCCTGCTATCTCTTTTGCCTGCGCTTTAAGCTCCTCAGACAGGGCGGGCAGCTGTTTACCCAGCAGGATCAGCTGACGGTACTTGTCTTCCCACTGTGTGAGCGGGGCGAAGGTCTGTTTTAACGTCTCTTCTGTGATGACGGAGCCAAACGGGTGTCCGGCTAAAGCAGAGCTAGTCATTAATCCACCAGTAATTCAAGGGCGCGGTCAACGGCCGCAACCAGCGCGTCTACATCGCTTTGTGTATTGTATGGCGCAAAGGAGGCGCGCAGCGTACCGCTGACGCCAAGTGCCGCCAGCAGCGGCTGTGCGCAGTGCTGCCCGGCGCGCAGGGCAATGCCATATCCGGCCAGCAGCGTTACCATGTCGCTATGATGAACGCCCGCAAAATCAAAGGCCAGCAGGCTGGAATCCTGCACGCGGAATGAACGGAAACCTGGACGTTTTTTTAGCGCTTCTTCTGCCAGCGTCGCCAGTCCCCGGCTCCAGCTTTCGGCCTGAACGACGTCCGTTTCAGCCAGCCACTCCAGTGCAGCGCTTAGGCCAATGACGCCTGCCACGTTTGGCGTACCGGCTTCCAGACGATAAGGCACGTCCTGCGTTCTGAAGCCGTCGAAGGTTACCTCGGTAATCATCTTGCCGCCACCGAGCCACGGCGTCATTTGCGCCAGCAGTTCAGGCTTGCCATACAACGCCCCGATACCGGTTGGCCCGTACAGCTTGTGGCCTGAGAAGGCGTAGAAATCAATATCCAGCGCGTTAACATCGGCCGGAAAATGCACAATTCCTTGTGCACCGTCGACCATGACCACCATACCGCTGGCGTGGGCGATTTCGATAGCCAGTGCCAGATCCGGACAGCCTCCGGTGACGTTGGACATTTGCCCCAGGGCCAATATCCGACTGCGGGACGTAATCAGCTCAGGTAAACGCGCCACGTCGGGCAGAAAATCTGACCCCAGCGGGAGCTTTACAATGCGTGCGCCTGTTTGCTCCGCAACCATCAGCCACGGCACCAGGTTCGCGTGATGTTCTGCCTCGCTGACGATGATCTCGTCCCCCGGTTGCAGCCGCGGGCGCGCATAGCACTGCGCCACCATATTGATGGCCTCGGTTGTACCTCGCGTCCAGACGATATTTTTCCCGCTTTCGGCATTAATCAGGCGTGCGACCTGGTCGCGCGCGGCTTCATAGCGTGCAGTTAAGCGCTGGGCCTCAGCAAACTGACTGCGATGCACATTACCTGCACTCAGGCTGTAAAACTGCGTAGTGGCGTCGATAACGGCCAGCGGCTTGAGCGCCGTTGCTGCGCTATCAAGGTATATACCGGCATCGGCCAGCGCCGGGAACTGTGCGCGAAAGTGTGCGGGACTGAAAGCGTTCATGGAATTCCTCATTTCGATCCGTAGATCGTCGCGCAAATTTGGAAGCAGGGCAAGGTGGTTAGATGAAACACGCTGGAGAGGGGAAAAAATGGACAAAAAAAAGCACCGCAAATTGGCGGTGCTACATTAATCACTATGGACAGACAGGGTAAATGTACAGGAAGTGAAAAATTGGTAGCGTTGCTACCGTGGTCTGAATCGCAGACCAATTGCAAACACAACAACACAACATCACAACCGTAAGCCAAAAGCCCTTCAGAACACGCATTCTAAAAAAAGCTTTTCGTTCCGGCTCAGGAAGTGCCGCCACTATAGGTATTTGCTGGTAGTTCCTCAACGGACAAATTATAATGGCTCAGATTAAAAAAACTAATAGGTTAAACGTTGTTTCCTATATGTTAAATCTCGTTAACATCTAAGCCAGATAACCATGTCGAAGCGATTGCCACCCCTTAATGCATTACGTGTTTTTGATGCAGCAGCACGCCACCTGAGCTTCACCCGCGCAGCAGATGAGCTTTTTGTGACACAGGCCGCAGTAAGTCACCAAATCAAGTCCCTGGAGGATTTTCTGGGCCTTAAGCTGTTCCGTCGCCGCAACCGTTCATTACTCCTGACTGAAGAAGGCCAGAGCTATTTTCAGGATATTAAAGAGATTTTTTCCCAGCTCACCGAAGCCACGCGTAAGCTGCAGGCGCGCAGTGCAAAAGGCGCACTCACGGTAAGCCTATTGCCAAGTTTTGCCATTCAATGGCTGGTGCCAAGACTTTCAAGCTTTAACTCAGCTTATCCGGGAATCGACGTCCGAATTCAGGCGGTGGATCGCCAGGAAGACAAACTGGCAGATGACGTGGATGTCGCCATTTTTTATGGTCGCGGTAACTGGCCGGGCTTGCGCGTCGAGAAATTATACGCAGAATATCTGTTGCCGGTTTGTTCACCGCTGCTTCTGACGGGGGACAAGGCGCTGAAGACGCCCGCTGATTTGGCGCAGCATACGCTTTTACATGATGCTTCTCGCCGTGACTGGCAAACTTATACCCGCCAATTAGGTCTTAATCATATAAACGTGCAGCAGGGCCCCATTTTTAGCCACAGTGCGATGGTGTTACAGGCTGCCATTCACGGGCAGGGCGTTGCGTTGGCGAACAACGTAATGGCACAGTCCGAAATTGAGGCAGGCCGCCTGGTTTGCCCTTTTAATGATGTTCTGGTCAGCAAGAATGCGTTTTATCTGGTTTGTCATGACAGTCAGGCAGAACTGGGTAAAATAGCCGCCTTCCGGCAGTGGATACTGTCCAGAGCGGCGAACGAGCAAGAAAAATTCCGCTTCAGGTATGATCAATAACTTTTGTGTGCTGAGCACGTATCACTTTAGGACTGAACCATGACCAGCCGATTCATGCTGATTTTTGCCGCGGTGAGTGGCTTTATTTTTGTCGCACTGGGTGCCTTTGGCGCGCATGTGTTAAGTAAATCTTTAGGGGTGGTAGAGATGGGCTGGATCCAGACCGGCCTTGAATATCAGGCGTTCCATACGCTGGCTATCTTTGGGCTGGCGGTAGCGATGCAGCGCCGTATCAGCATCTGGTTTTACTGGAGCAGCGTATTTCTGGCGCTGGGTACCGTGCTGTTTAGCGGTAGCCTGTACTGCCTTGCGCTCTCGCATTTGCGCCTGTGGGCGTTTGTTACACCTGTTGGTGGCGTCAGCTTCCTGGCAGGTTGGGTATTAATGTTTATCGGAGCTATCCGTCTGAAACGCAAGGGCGTTGTTCATGAATAAGGTTGTTTTATATTGTCGCCCGGGGTTTGAGAAAGAGTGCGCCGCGGAAATTACGGATAAAGCGGCGAAGCGCGAAGTCTTCGGTTTTGCACGCGTCAAAGAAAATGCGGGCTATGTGGTGTTCGAATGCTACCAGCCTGACGACGCGGATAAGCTGGTGCGTGAACTGCCGTTCAGCTCATTGATCTTCGCCCGCCAGATGTTTGTTGCAGGTGAACTGCTCAAAGATCTTCCGCCTGAAGACCGCATCACGCCGATTGTCGGGATGCTGCAGGGCGTGGTGGAGAAAGGGGGCGATCTGCGCGTTGAAGTGGCTGACACCAACGAAAGCAAAGAACTGATGAAGTTCTGCCGTAAGTTCACCGTACCACTGCGTGCAGCGCTGCGTGATGCGGGCGTGCTGACGAATTACGAGACGCCAAAACGTCCTGTTGTGCATATCTTCTTTATTGCACCTGGCTGTTGCTACACGGGCTACTCATACACGACCAACAACTCCCCGTTCTTTATGGGCATCCCGCGTTTGCGCTTCCCGGCAGATGCACCGAGCCGTTCAACGCTGAAGCTGGAAGAGGCATTTCACGTCTTTATCCCGGCTGATGAGTGGGACGAACGCCTGGCAAACGGCATGTACGCGGTCGATCTCGGTGCGTGTCCTGGCGGCTGGACGTATCAGCTGGTGAAACGCAACATGTGGGTTTCGTCTGTCGATAACGGCCCGATGGCACAAAGCCTGATGGATACCGGACAAGTGACCTGGCTGCGTGAAGATGGTTTCCGCTATCGTCCAAACCGCAACAATATCTCCTGGATGGTGTGCGATATGGTTGAGAAACCAGCGAAAGTGGCTGCACTGATGGCCTCCTGGCTGGTGAATGGCTGGTGTCGTGAGACTATCTTCAACCTTAAGTTGCCGATGAAAAAGCGTTATGAGGAAGTCTCTCAGAACCTGGCCTACATTCAGGCACAGATGGATGAACACGGTATTAACGTGGAAATTCAGGCACGTCAGCTTTATCACGACCGCGAAGAGGTGACGGTGCATATTCGTCGCTGGTGGGCTGCTGTCGGTGGGCGTCGCGACGAACGGTAGTTCCCCTTACCCCGGCCCTCTTCCCAAAAGGGTGAGGGAGAAAAGACAACACCGGGCAATTCCCTCTCCCCTATGGGGTGTACAGTCCGGGGACATAGTGAACACTTGTTCGGGGACATGGTAGACACTTACAACTAAGGCATAAGAACCCGTTTATGGAGTCACTTATGCCCTGGGATGCGAGAGATACCATGTCATTACGTACCGGGTTTGTTTTGTTTGCCTCGCAGGACGGGGCGAACATCCGTTCCCTGTGCCGTCACTACGGCATTTCGCCTGCCACCGGCTATAAGTGGCTTCAGCGCTGGGCTCAGGAAGGCGCATCCGGCCTTCTGGACCGGCCCCGTATACCTCATCATTCCCCGAACCGCTCATCTGATGACATCACTGCTCTGCTGCGCATGGCACATGACCGTCATGAACGCTGGGGCGCACGCAAGATTAAGCGCTGGCTGGAAGACCTGGGGCACTGCATGCCCGCTTTCAGCACCGTCCATAACCTGATGGCCCGCCACGGTCTGCTGCCGGGCATTTCACCGGGCATTCCGGCCTCAGGGCGGTTCGAACATGATGCGCCCAATCGCCTCTGGCAGATGGATTTTAAGGGACACTTTCCCTTTGGTGGTGGCCGCTGTCATCCGCTCACCCTGCTGGATGACCACTCCCGCTTTTCCCTGTGCCTGGCACACTGCACCGATGAACGGCGTGAGACCGTACAGCAGCTGCTGGTCAGCGTGTTTGAACGCTACGGTCTGCCGGACAGGATGACGATGGATAACGGAGCGCCGTGGGGCGACACCAGCGGCATCTGGACGGCACTGGAGCTGTGGCTGATGCGCCTGGGTATCCGGGTGGGGCACTCCCGGCCATATCATCCGCAGACACAGGGCAAGCTGGAGCGTTTTCACCGCAGCCTGAAGGCGGAAGTGTTGCAGGGGAAGTGGTTCGCGGACAGCGGTGAACTGCAGCGTGCATTTGAACACTGGCGCACCGTCTATAACCTTGAACGACCGCACGAGGCGCTGGGTATGAACGTTCCGGCCTCCCGGTATCAGCCGTCCGCACGGCAGTACAACGGCAACACAATCCCACCGGAATACGATGAGGGGGTGATGGTCAGGAAAGTCGATATCAGCGGGAAGCTGAGCGTGAAAGGAGTCAGTCTGAGCGCAGGCAAGGCGTTCAGGGGGGAACGGGTAGGGCTGAGGGAAACACAGGAAGACGGCTGTTATGACGTGTGGTGGTACAGCACGAAAGTGGGGGTGATCGACCTGAAGAAAAAGTCGATCACCATAGGTAAAGGATGTTAAAAAGTGTTCACCATGTCCCCGAACACCTGTCTACCATGTCCCCGGACCGTACATGGGGAGAGGGTGAGGGGCAACTAACGCTCTAACCTCAGTTGCTGCAAATTCCCGTCTAACTGTAAATCCGTCTGTAGTGTCGCCACATCCCGGCAGATAAACGCCATTTCTTTATGTGCCTCCAGCTTTTTGCGCCACTTTTCTGGTACGTCATCCAGCCGGGCATAAATTCCTTCCAGGCTCTGAAAATCCGTCAGAAGCTGTGCGGCACTCTTCGGCCCAATACCCGCCACCCCCGGAACCTTGGAGCTGCTTATCCCCGCAAGCCCCCAGTAATCGGGAAGTTGTTCAGGCGAGACGCCAAACTCACTGGCAATAAACGGTGCGTCCAGCCAGCGTTTTTGAAAGTAGTCGCGAATGCGGATAGTGGGTGAAAGTAGCTGGCAGTAGCCTTTATCGGTCGACACAATTGTGGCCTGATGCCCGGCGCTCGCCACCTTTACGGCAAGCGTAGCTGCCAGATCGTCGGCCTCATTGCCTTGAGCACCCCAGCAGGGGACACCGTGCTGTTCAAAGGCGGCGCGGATGGCGGGCATTTCAGCATGCAGATCGTCTGGCATGGGCGCGCGTCCGGCTTTGTAGTCGGGCAGGCGCTGGTGACGCCAGCCTGTATTGCGTGCTTCGTCGTCGAACACCGCGACGACATGGGTCGGTTCGCTATGGCGGATAAGCAGCTCCAGTGCGTGCAGGCAGGTATCCTTACACGGCGTACCTTGCACCGCATGAATTCGGCGAATCAGGTTGAGGGCATCGACGATAAGCAAATGAACGGCCACAGATAATCTCCCTTCTGTTAATGCAGGAAGGGTAACACTGTCAGCAGTATGAAACTATGCGCGGCGGGGAAAACAGGAAGAAGCCTCGCAAAACGAGGCTTCCTGAGAGGCTTAATCGCAGGTGACGATCTTCATCGCCAGGCCACCGCGAGAGGTTTCGCGGTATTTGGCGTTCATATCTTTACCGGTTTCGTACATGGTTTCGATAACTTTATCGAGGCAGACGCGCGGTTCACTGGTACGGCGCAGCGCCATACGTGCCGCGTTTACCGCCTTCACCGAGGCGATAGCGTTACGCTCGATGCAAGGCACCTGCACCTGTCCTGCAACCGGGTCACAGGTCAACCCCAGGTTGTGTTCCATGCCGATTTCCGCTGCAATGCACACCTGAGCCGGGCTTGCCCCCAGCAGTTCTGCCAGACCTGCCGCAGCCATTGAACAGGCCACGCCCACTTCACCCTGACAGCCCACTTCCGCCCCGGAAATGGATGCGTTCATTTTGTACAGTGAACCAATCGCACTGGCGACCAGCATGTAACGTGCCAGAGAGTTCGCATTTACTTCACGAATACACTTGTCGTAGTACGCCAGCACAGCCGGAACAATGCCGCAGGCACCGTTGGTTGGTGCTGTCACCACGCGGCCACCCGCAGCGTTCTCTTCGTTAACGGCCAGCGCGAACATGTTGATCCAGTCCACTACGGCCATCGGGTCAGTCGTCGTTTTGTCGGTGCTGACCAACATGCGGCGCAGTGCCGCCGCACGGCGTGGTACGCGAAGTTTACCCGGCAGAACACCCTCGGTGGTGATGCCGCGTTCAATACCGCTGCGCATCACTTCCCAGACGTTGGCAAAGTGCTGTTCAAGCTCTTCTTTGCTGTGCAATGCCAGTTCGTTTTTCATCATCAGGCCAGAGAGAGACAGACCTGTCTCCTGACAGTGATGCTGTAAATCCGCTGCGTTTTTATACGGATACGGTACCTCAACGGAGGAATTGTTCGTCTGACCAAAGTGGTCTTCGTCGACGATAAAACCGCCGCCGATGGAGTAGTAAGTCTGGCTGTAAATCGCCTTGTCGCCTGCCAGCGCGGTAATGCGCATGCCGTTTTCGTGCAGCGACAGGTTGTCGGCATGGAAATTCATGCACTGATCAACCGGGAACTCAACTTCATGCTCACCGTTTGCCAGCAGCAAACGACCATGCGTATTGACGTCCTGGATGAATCCCGGAATCGTATCAATATCAACGGTATCCGGCAGGTTTCCTGCCAGGCCCATGATAATGGCGATATCCGTATGGTGACCTTTACCGGTCAGGGAGAGAGAACCGTATACATCGACAACTACGCGGGTAACGTCGTGCAACATGCCGCGTGCAATCAAGTCATCCGTGAATTGTTTACCTGCTTTCATTGGTCCGACGGTGTGAGAGCTGGAAGGACCAATACCGATTTTGAAGATATCGAATACGCTAATCATGATGCGTCCATTGCTATCAGTCAGAGAGGAGGAGTGCGCCGCCCAGGGGCGGCGCAGGAGGTATTAGCTGAAGAGCGAGAAGAAAATGGCGGAGATGGCAATCAGACCCATAATCACAACGAATACGTTGCTGATATGGCCGCTGTATTTACGCATCGCAGGCACTTTCTGAATCGCGTACATCGGCATCAGGAACAGAATCATCGCGATAACCGGGCCGCCCAGGGTTTCAATCATACCCAGGATGCTTGGGTTCAGGGTGGCTACCGCCCAGGTGGTGACCAGCATGAACAGTGCAGTGATTTTGTTCAGTTTGTTGATTTCAATGCTCTTGCCTTTACCGCGCAGAGATTTAATCACCATACCGTTGAAACCTTCACGTGCGCCCAGGTAGTGGCCCAGGAAGGATTTGGTGATAGCGATAATCGCGATGATAGGTGCCATCCACGCAATCAACGGAGCGTTAAAGTGGTTTGCCAGGTAAGACAGAATAGAGATGTTCTGCTCTTTCGCCGCAACCAGATCTGTCGGGGAGAGGCTCAGTACGCAGCTGAAGACGAAGAACATCACGGTCAGCACCATCATGATGTGTGCACGTGCCAGGATGCTGGAACATTTCTTCTCTGCGCCATTGCCGTACTCTTCACGCTTCGCAACCGCGAAGGAGGAGATGATCGGGGAGTGGTTGAAGGAGAACACCATCACAGGGATTGCCAGCCACAGGGTCAACAGCAGGCCGTTACCGGTTGCGGATGCGCTGCTCAGGGACAGGGTTTCCAGTGCTGCACCGTTCCACTGCGGGATCAGGTAGCACGCCAGCACCATCAAGGCTGCCACAAACGGGAACACCAGAATGCTCATCGCTTTAACAATCATCTGCTCACCGAAGCGTACGATGGTCATCATACCGACGATCAGGATCAGAGACAGAATGGCACGCGGAGGTGGCGTCATGTGCAACTGGTGCAGCATGAAGCTCTCTACGGTGTTGGTGATTGCCACGCTATACACCAACAGGATTGGGTAAATTGCAAAGAAGTAGAGCAGGGTAATCAGTTTACCTGCGCCTACGCCAAAGTGTTCTTCAACAACTTCGGTGATGTCTTCACCCGGGTTTTTACCGGACAGCACGAAGCGGGTCAGACCGCGGTGTGCAAAGAAGGTCATCGGGAAGGCGATGATTGCCATGATGATCAGCGGAACCAAACCGCCGACACCTGCGTTAATAGGAAGGAATAGTACACCAGCGCCGATTGCTGTGCCGTAAAGGCCAAGCATCCACATGGTATCCGTTTTGCGCCAACCACTTCGGGATTCAATCGAAGCAACGGTGCTGGTTTGAGTGGTTTCCATCTGTATCTCCTGGAGGAAGCAAATTGTCAGGTTTCTAGTCTAATCCGATGAAAAAGGGCCTGACGGTAATATGAAATTCGTTCAGTGACGGTTTTTTAATAATTTTTGCCCGTAACTATTGGCGGGCGGAAAGATACATTTTAGTTATGAGTGTATCAGTGATCACGATCCCAAATGCAATAATCCACTTTTGATGTGGGCATCTTTAGACCATTTATCTATTAAAAAAACATCAAAGAGAATTTACGGGCGCGAAGGCTACCATTAACAACATGTGACCTGAAAGGCTGGCCAGTGAGATAGGCGTCTTACGCTGTAAAGAAATGGGATTTTAGGATTTTCTGGCAGATAATTTTGATTAAGGCTGATAATTTCCGGTTTGAAAAATGAGGTAATCGTTTGCGTATTGGCTGGTTTTGTAAATGACATAAGAGATATGCATCAGTTGTCAGGGAGTTATAAAGGAAATAAAAAAGCCGGATAGCGATCCGGCTTGAAAGGGTTTTGTGCTGATAGTCAGGTGCAGATTTCGTAGCAAGGAATATAGGCTGAACCCGGTAGCTTCATGCGGTGTTGGGCCACAAAGCCCTGCAGCATGTCATCCATGCGGCGCATCATCTCGCGATCGCCGTGAATTTTGTATGGGCCAAACTCCTCGATAGCGCGGATACCCATCTCTTTCACGTTACCTGCCACGATACCGGAGAAGGCGCGGCGCAGATCGGCTGCCAGAACCTCTACGGGTTGATCCGGATAGAGCTTCAGGTTGGCCATATTCTCGTGCGAAGGTTCGAACGGGATCTGCAGATCCGGCGCAATGCGGATTGACCAGTTAAAGCTGTAGGCATCGCCGGTGTCACGACGATTCTCTTTCACCAGTGGCATCGCTTTTTTCATCTGGCGTGCTACTTCTGCCGCATCGTCAATGATAATGCGATAGTGACGACGCGCAGCTTCACCCAGTGTATGCACGATAAACTCGTCCAGTACGCGGAAGTAGTCGGCACTCTCTTTCGGCCCGGTCAGGATCAGCGGCAGAACCTGATCTTTGTTGGCCGGGTTCATCAGGATCCCCAGCAGATAAAGCAGCTCTTCCGCTGTACCCACACCACCAGGGAAGATGATGATGCCGTGGGCGATACGGACAAACGCCTCAAGGCGTTTTTCGATATCCGGCATGATAATCAGCTCATTAACCAGTGGGTTAGGTGGTTCAGCTGCAATAATGGACGGTTCGGTCATACCGATAAAACGTCCCTCTTTATAGCGTTGCTGCGCGTGTCCCACCGCTGCACCTTTCATTGGCGCTTCCATCGCCCCCGGGCCGCAGCCGGTACAGATGTTCAGTTCGCGCAGACCAAGCTGAGTCCCCACCCGACGGGCATAGAGGTATTCTGTTTCATTAATGGAGTGACCACCCCAGCAGACAACCGTATTCGGCGCTTCGCCGACGTGCAGAGCGCGGGCATTACGTAAAATAGAGAACACCAGGTTGGTGATATGAACTGAGCTTTCCAGATCGAGATGCTGGAAGCGGTCGGCGTTGTGGATCTGCCCGTTAACAAACAGGATGTCACGCAGCACGGCAAACAGGTTGGCCTGCAGGGAACGAATAATGCGCCCGTCGACAAAGGCCTCTTCCGGCGGGTTGATGACCTCAAGTTTCACACCGCGCTCGCGGCGCAGCACGTTGATGTCAAAACTTTCGAAGCGGGACAGCAGTTCTTTACTGTTGTCCGTCAGACTACCGGAGTTCAGTACGGCAAGTGAACAGTTACGAAACAGTTGATAAAGATCGCTGCTGGCGGTGCGTTTAAGCATATCCACTTCCAGCTGCGACAACATATCCATTGAGCCAAGCGGGCTAATATGTGTAATCAAGTGAGCTCCTTACGGGACAATTTTCGTCTTTCCCTGTTGATTACAATAGCCCTGGCTTATGACGTTTCACAACCTAAAGCGCGGAATGA
This sequence comes from Enterobacter sp. RHBSTW-00901, assembly GCF_014103115.1. Taxonomy (NCBI): domain Bacteria; kingdom Pseudomonadati; phylum Pseudomonadota; class Gammaproteobacteria; order Enterobacterales; family Enterobacteriaceae; genus Enterobacter; species Enterobacter sp. RHBSTW-00901. The sequence continues at coordinate 1,893,346 of NZ_JABXPB010000001.1, read as the reverse complement.
ACCGCGCATATTTTCAAAAAAAATGTTACTGACGCACCAGACGTCCGGTAGCAGGCACAAAATCGGTATTGGTGCGCCACGGGTTGATATCCAGACCGCCACGGCGGGTGTAGCGCGCATAGACGCTCAGTTTTTCCGGGTGGCAGAAACGCTGAATGTCATTAAAGATGCGCTCCACGCACTGTTCGTGGAATTCGTTGTGATGGCGGAACGACACCAGGTAGCGCAGCAGCTTTTCCCGGTCAATTTTCGGGCCGCGATACTGAATCTGCACTGAGCCCCAGTCCGGCTGATGGGTGATCAGGCAGTTGGACTTCAACAGATGGCTGACCAGCGTCTCTTCGACCACTTTTCCGCTCGCTGCATTTTCGAGGTAATCGGCGCTGAATTCATAGTTAGCCACCTCTATGTCCTGATCGTCGATGCATGCACCGTTGAAGTGGGCAATAGGTTGCCCTTCCAGCTCATGCAGGCGATACAGTGAGACGGTCACCTTACCCTGCGCGCAGGTGCTTAAATCCCGCTCCAGCGTGTGCTGGACATCTTCCCAACTGCGGAATTTTGTCTGGTTAAAGCTGTTGAGGTACAGCTTAAAGCTTTTAGATTCCACCAGGTTAAGACTGGCGTAATCCAGCTCAACGTGACCCACAGCGACCTGCGGCAGGCCGCGATCGTTAAGCCAGGACAGTTCGTATAACGTCCAGATATCGCCGCCGACAAACGGCAGCGCGTCGGCGTGCAGACCCAGAGGATCGCGGTTCAGGCTGCGCGGTACGCCCTGCAACAGGCTTGCATCGTAGGTGTCGCGGTAATCGGTCGATTTACCCAGCGTTAAGCCCGTTAACGCCTGATGATTTTCGTAAGACATGTTTCATAGCCACTTTACAGGTACACTTATGGGCTGAGTTTATCCTGTCTTACAAGAAGAGAGAAATCGGTGGATATCGAAACTGCAAATGCCCTGACTACCTTCACGACCCGCTACTGCGATGTATGGCAAGAAAAGCAGGGGACGTGGCCGCAAAGTGCTGACTTATATGGTGTACCATCACCGTGCATTATCTCTTCTCTGGACGACCGCGTTATCTGGCAACCAAAACCCTTCACGGGCGAGCAAAATGTAAATGCGGTTGAACGCGCAATGGACATTGTGGTACAACCAGCGATTCATGCGTTTTACACCACGCAATTTGCAGGGGATATGGCCGCACGCTTTGCCGACATATCGCTGACCTTGCTGCAGACCTGGAGCGAAGACGATCTGCAGCGCGTTCAGGAAAACCTGATTGGCCATCTGGTCACGCAAAAACGCCTTAAGCTTTCTCCGACTCTCTTTATTGCCACGCTGGACAGTGAACTGGATGTTATCTCCGTCTGCAACCTGTCTGGTGAAGTGATCAAAGAGACTATCGGTACCCGCAACCGCGACACTCTTGCTCCTTCACTTGCGGATTTCCTCACCCGGCTTGAGCCTCTTCTGTAATCCATGATGCTACTGCGCGTGTGAGAGATCTCTTACAAGGTTTGTGAGAGATTGCCGCATTCTTCAGTATTGTCTCAGAGAATTAAGAAAGCTATTGTCATATTTTTCAATGAATTAATTGTTTTGTGAGGCGTCTGGAGAGGTTTCTTGTGGCTTACCACGCTTACAGGGTGGGTTGTAAGACGAAGCGGAATAGCGGATTCTATCTCTGTCGACAGGATGCCGACACGAGAAACGAACATCAGGATGATGGCGTTTCTCACAAAGGACTCGTCAGGATGACGCTGCAGGAAGGCTTCAGGATGAAGCAAAGAGGATAGCGCAGGATGCGTGATGCACACCTCCAGGAAGGAGAACGAGAGCCGGTCAGGATGGTCGGTGGGTCAGGACGGCCAGGACGTTTCAGGATGAAACAGCACATCAGGATGATGTGAGCAGGATGCAAAAGGTTTACGGATGACCATGCCTTCGGGCCTCAGGAAAAGTTGTCACGGATGAGCAGGGAGCACAAATTGTAGCTGGAATGCTGCGGAACGAACCGGGAGCACTGTTTTTACAGTGCTCCCTTTTTTTATTTCTGCGTCCTGCAATGCTATGCTGCGCGCCGTTCAGTTTTTCAGTTGAGGTTACTATGACGCAACACGATAGCGTTCGTGCCCGGTTGCACGCCATCGAAGCACTATTGCGCCAACATCAGCTGTGGCAGGAGACCGCGCCGCAGCCAGAAGCGTTCGCAAGCACCCAGCCGTTTTGCCTGGATACGCTGGCACCGTTTGAGTGGCTCCAGTGGGTGTTAATTCCGCGCATGCACGCGCTGCTCGAAGGTGGCCACCCGCTGCCGCAGACGTTTGCTGTTTCGCCCTATTATGAAATGGCACTTGAGGCGACGCATCCTGCGCGCGACGTGATGCTGCCTGAGTTAGAAAGGCTGGATGCACTGTTTGCCGGTGATGATGCATGATGCTTGAGATCCTCTATCAGGATGAGTGGCTGGTGGCGGTGAATAAACCGTCAGGCTGGCTGGTACACCGTAGCTGGCTGGATCGCGACGAGAAAGTGGTGGTGATGCAAACCGTGCGTGACCAGATTGGTCAGCATGTTTTTACCGCACACCGGCTGGACAGACCGACATCCGGCGTACTGTTGATGGGGCTTTCCAGCGAAGCGGGCCGCCTGTTGGCGCAGCAGTTTGAACAGCATCAGATCCAGAAACGCTACCACGCGATTGTGCGCGGCTGGCTGACGGAGACTGCCCGGCTTGATTATCCGCTGGTGGAAGAGCTGGACATAATTGCCGATAAATTTGCCCGTGATGACAAAGGCCCGCAGCCCGCCGTGACGGATTATCGCGGTATGGCAACAACAGAAATGCCGGTGGCTACCAGTAAATTCCCCACCACCCGCTATAGTCTGGTTGAGCTTTTGCCCAAAACCGGGCGCAAACATCAGCTCCGCCGTCACCTGAAACATCTTCGCCATCCGATTATTGGCGACAGCAAGCACGGCGATCTGCGCCAGAACCGTAGCGCGGCAGAGCATTTTGGCTGCGATCGTCTGATGCTGCATGCAAGCGAACTGAGCCTGACACACCCGTTTACCGGCGAACCCCTGACCATTCGGGCAGGGCTGGACGACATCTGGATGCAGGCACTGTCACAGTTTGGCTGGCTGGGGCAACTCCCCGAAAATGAAAGGGTTGAGTTTGTACCGGGCAGCGTTCAGGATGAACAGCAAGCGCAATAATTAAGGGAACATAACATGGCTGAAGTTGGTATTTTTGTCGGCACGATGTACGGCAACTCGCTGCTGGTTGCTGAGGAGGCGGAAGCCATCCTTGCGAACCAGGGCCATAAAGCCACGGTCTATGAAGACCCGGAGCTTGCTGACTGGGAAAAGTACAAAGACAAATACATTCTGGTTGTGACCTCCACAACAGGCCAGGGAGATTTACCTGACAGCATCGTACCGCTTTTCCAGGGGATTAAAGACCAGCTCGGTTATCAGCCGGACGTTCACTACGGCATTATCGCCCTCGGTGACAGCTCCTATGCCAATTTTTGTGGCGGCGGTAAGCAGTTTGACGCGCTTTTGCAGGAACAGAGTGCCCAGCGCGTTGGCGACATGTTGCTGATTGATGCCGGTGAACATCCGGAGCCAGAAAGTGAATCGAATCCGTGGGTTGAGCACTGGGCGACCTTGCTGAAATAACGCCCCGCATGAACCGTTGGCCGGGTCAGGTGTCGCCGCCGCCCGGCAACGAACCCCAATTCCATGAAGTCTCTTCCTGCGCGTTGGGCTTATGCCCTAAACAACCTCTCATCATCACCGCAATGTTGTGTTCCTGCACGGTGAGAACATCACTCCCTCCGACATATACTTTTCCCCTCCATGACCAAAAGGGCAGTGCAGATATATGCTTAATGCAGTGAGTATGCGTAAGGGTGACCTATGAAAATTGTGATCGCGCCGGACTCATATAAGGAAAGTTTGAGTGCTCCTGAGGTTGCGACGGCGATAGAACGCGGTTTTCGCGAGATTTTTCCTTCGGCGCACTACGTCAAACTGCCGGTTGCTGATGGTGGCGAAGGTACGGTAGAGGCGATGGTCGCGGCAACTCAGGGGCGAATAGTTCATGTTCCGGTGACCGGCCCGCTGGGTGAGCGCGTGGACGGGTTTTATGGGTTATCCGGCGACGGGCAGCGCGCATTTATTGAGATGGCGGCGGCGAGCGGCCTGGCGCTGGTCGCGCCTTCGCAACGTAACCCATTGAAAACCACCTCATGGGGAACCGGCGAGCTTATTTGTCATGCACTGGATGTTGGTGTGAAACATATCATTATCGGCATTGGTGGCAGTGCAACCAATGACGGTGGTGCGGGTATGGTGCAGGCGCTGGGGGCAAAACTGCTTGATGCCAAAGCGCAACGCATTGGGCCTGGTGGCGGCGAATTGTCACGGCTGACGCATATCGATCTGAGCGAGATGGACAACCGTCTGGCTGATTGCCGGATTGAGGTGGCCTGTGATGTGACCAATCCGCTCATCGGCGAAGAGGGCGCGTCAACGGTGTTTGGGCCACAGAAGGGAGCCACGCCGGAGATGGTCGTCACCCTGGACAACGCGCTTGCCCACTACGCGCGGGTTATTGCCCGGGATCTGAGTATTGATGTGACAAACCTCGCCGGTGGCGGGGCGGCTGGCGGAATGGGGGCGGCACTGTACGCCTTTTGTGGCGCTCAGTTGCGCCAGGGCATCGATATTGTCACGGATGCGTTGCACCTGGCGGATCAGGTCGCCGATGCGGATCTGGTTATCACGGGTGAAGGGCGTATTGACAGCCAGACTATCCACGGCAAAGTGCCTGTCGGCGTGGCGAGAGTCGCCAAACGCTACAACAAACCGGTTATTGGTATTGCGGGTAGTCTGACGGCGGATGTCGGCGTGGTGCATGAACACGGTATCGACGCGGTGTTTAGCGTGCTTTATACCATTTGTTCGCTGGAAGATGCGCTGGATAATGCCAGCGAGAATGTGCAGCTGGCGGCGAGGAATATTGCGGCGGTGCTGAAAGTGGGACAGGGGTTGAAACGCTGAATGCCGGGTCAGGCGACGTCGCCGCCCGGCAATGGTTCTAGTTTCCCAATAACTTCATCGCTTCCCGCGTCACATTATCCATCTCATCCAGCAGTTCCAGAAACTCCGGTTCAAGCTCCGATTCTGGCATGCCAGCTCGTAGCTGTTGCTCCAGCAACTGGCAGAGATTTTTCAGCCGTGGTACCCCGCTGTAGCCGCAGCTGCCGTGCAGCTTGTGGATGGCCTCCAGCAGATCCTCCGGGTTCTCTCCCACCAGTTGTTCTTCAATCTTATTCCGAATTTCCGGCAGGAACGCGACCAGCATTTGCAGCATTTCACGGGCTAAATCGGCCTTCCCGGCCGCCTGGCGTAGCGCAAGCTGCCAGTCAAAAGTGGCATTATGGTTGATGTTGATCTCAACCGGTTCGGCAGAAACGGTATACGTCCCGCTGATATGTCCCGGTTTATAGCGCAGCAACAGGTTGTGCAGCTTTTCTTCGTCAATCGGTTTTGCCAGATAATCATTCATTCCGGCGCTCAGAAGTTTCTCTTTCTGACCGGCCATCGCATGTGCTGTCACGGCAATGACCGGGGTTTGCTGCTGGTGCGGGAGCTGGTGTATCAGCTCACAGGCGCGAATACCGTCCATACCTGGCATCTGAATATCCATCAGAATTAAGTCGAACTGCATCTGTTTAGCCTGTTCGACCGCCTGAGCACCGCTGGCACACAGTTCAACGTGCTGAACCTGATCCTCAAGCAGTACACCTATCAGCTTCAGGTTGGCCGGATTATCATCCACCGCCATGACGCTCATCGGCAGTTTTTGTTCATCGTCAATCAGCGGTACGGCATGCTGGCTCAGGCGACAATACTCCGTGAGTGCTGGCAGCAAGCGTGTGGCGGTGAGTGGCTTAAGCAGGCAGGCGGCCGCTCCGTCATTTTTCAACTCTTCCGCGTTGATTTGGGCATGACACGGCAGGGCAAGCAGCAGGTAATCGGTCATTGATGCAGCTTTCGCCAGGCGCTCCTGTTGCATCGTGAGTTCGCCGGTAAAGGTGACCGGGACCCCCATCAGCAAAATATCGTAATGCTCGACGGCCAGTGCAGAGAACGTTGGGCTGTAGACAACCTCCAGCGGCGTGGTGCTTAAAATATCCAGCGTACACTGTGCCGCCGCTGCGTTAGGCTCAACATAGGCCAGACGCATTCCTTTCAGGCAATCCGTCACCGGGATATCTGTCAATACGTTCGGATTGAGGTCCAGGCTAATATGGAACCAGAAGGTTGACCCACGGTTTGGCTGACTGTGGAAAGAGATATCTCCGCCCATCTCTTTCACCAGTTTTTGCGTGATCACCAGCCCCAGACCCGTACCGCCGTGGCGGCGGGAAATGCTCGCATCTGCCTGACGGAACGCCTGGAACAGACGCGACTGGTCGCGCTCCGGAATACCGATACCCGTATCGCGGATCTGAACTTCAATCTGTACCTTGTTATTACTGAGCGCCCGTTTTTCGACCAGAATGTCGATGTTGCCGCTTTCAGTAAACTTGATGGCGTTACCCACCAGATTGGTGATGACCTGTTGCAGACGCAGCGGGTCACCAATGACGTTATCCGGCACGTCGTTCTTGATATTGAGCGTCAGCTCCAGCCCTTTGTCGTGTGATGAGTGGGCGAGCAGCGTCACCACTTCATCGAGCGTACTGCGCAGCGGGAAGGGAATGCTCTCCAGAAGCAGCTTACCGGCTTCCAGCTTGGAGAAGTCCAGCACGTCGTTGATGATAGCCAGCAGGTTATTGGCCGAGCGTTCAATGGTGTGCAGGTGATCGCGCTGGGTTGGGTTAAGCTCGCTTTTCAGCGTCAGGCGGGTAAAGCCGATCACGCCATTTAGCGGCGTGCGCAGCTCGTGCGACATATTTGCCAGGAATTCAGATTTAATGCGCGCCGCTTCCTGGGCGCGTTTTTTCGCCAGATCCAGCTCGACGTTCTGAATCTCCATCTGCTCCAGCGTTTCACGCAGATCGGAGGTGGCCTGGTCGACGTTATGCTGCATCTCCTCGTGGTATGCCGCCAGCGACATCGCCATCGAGTTAATGCCGTTTTTCAGCATATCCAGTTCGCCCAGCATAAATCCTTCCACACGACTGTCGAGCTGGCCCCGCCGGATGCGGTCAACGGTGTTGACCATATTACGGATTGGCCCCGTGACGTCGCGCATCAGTCGCCAGCCAAAGATTAGCGCAATACCGATACAGAACAGCATCATCACACCGGAGATAAAAATCTCTTTGTACTGCTGCAGCCGTACAGACTTGAGATCCAGCTCCAGCGCCACATATCCCAGCATATTATTGGTGGATTTGGCGTCGGACTGGGCAGACTCATCAGGGGAGTAACTTTCCGAGATAATAGGCGTGCGCAGGATCATGATATCGCCATGCCGCATTACGCTGAGATTGCGCGGGAACGGCGTACCGTCCGGGATTTTCAGTTCCGCAGGGTCGAGATGAAAATTCGAGGTTACGAACAGGCGGTTATGCTCGTCGTAAACGGAAATGGCGCGCACGATCTCCGAGTGTCGACGATGCAACACACTGATTAACTGACCAATAGATTCGCGGTTTTGCAGGTTCATCCCGTACTCACTGGAGACGGCCAGCGGTTCAATAATGCTGGCTCCGGCATCTTCCAGTTGTCGCTGCAAATCGTTATAGCGATGCACCACAAAGAAGATACTCAGCAGCAAACCGATAAGTACGGTGGGGGCGAGGATCAAAATCATCATGCGTGCACGCAGGCTGTAGTTGGTCATGGCGTTCCGTTATGGGACAATTAGGGTCACTAAATTTATTTGAGAACAATCTCAGCGATGGCGCAATTCTACTCTGCAAAGCGACGCGTGACGACGCGTCAGATCATAACTGTTGAAGCCACAGACCTCGATCCCTTTGGTCAGGGGGTTGCGCGTCATAATGGTAAAGCATTGTTTATAACAGGTTTGCTGCCAACAGAACGAGCAGAAATTACGCTGACGGAAGATAAGCGCCAGTACGCGCGTGGCCAGGTGAAGCGCCGACTGAGTGATAGCCCTGAACGCGTGGTGCCGCGCTGCCCGCATTTTGGCGTCTGTGGCGGCTGTCAGCAACAGCATGCCAGCGTAGGTTTACAGCAAAAAAGTAAAAGTAGCGCACTGGCGCGCCTGCTTAAGCATGAGGTTAACGAGATTATCGCCGACCAGCCCTGGGGTTACCGTCGTCGCGCCCGTCTGAGCCTCAGCTATCAGCCAAAAACCGGGCGGCTGGAGATGGGGTTTCGCAAGGCCAGCTCCAGCGATATCGTCGATATCAGGCAGTGCCCCATTTTGGTGCCCCATCTTGAGGCATTGCTCCCGGAAGTGCGCACCTGTCTGTCTGAGCTGGATGGGGTTCGTCACCTCGGACACGTTGAACTGGTTCAGGCAAACAATGGCCCGCTGATGGTGCTGCGCCATACCGCGCCACTGTCGAAAAAAGACCGTGAAAAACTGGAACGCTTTTCGCATTCCCACGAGCTGGCGCTTTTCCTCGCCCCACAAAGCGAGATACTAGAACAGGTTACAGGAGATGCGCCCTGGTATGCGTCAAACGGGCTACGCTTAACGTTCAGCCCGCGGGATTTCATCCAGGTAAATGATGGCGTGAATCAGAAGATGATTGAACAGGCGTTGTCATGGCTGGATGTACAAAAGAGTGACCGGGTGCTCGATCTGTTCTGCGGTATGGGGAATTTCACGCTGCCATTGGCTCAGAAAGCGGCAAGTGTGGTGGGGGTAGAAGGTGTTGAGGCGCTGGTTGCCAAAGGGCAAGAAAATGCCCGACAGAACGGTTTGCAAAATGTGACATTTTTTCACCAAAATCTTGAGGAAGATGTCACTCAGCAGCCGTGGGCAACACAGGGCTTCGACAAAATTCTGCTCGACCCGGCCCGGGCAGGCGCACCTGGCGTGATGCAACATATTATTAAACTCGCGCCGAAGCGTGTGGTCTATGTTTCCTGTAACCCGGCAACGCTTGCGCGGGATAGTGAGGCATTAATCAGCGCGGGTTACCAGATTCAGCGTCTGGCAATGCTGGACATGTTCCCGCACACTGGGCATCTGGAATCAATGGTGTTGTTTGAGCATATAGATACACTAAATAATTCGAGTTGCAGGACAAAACGCTCTGGCGTTTTGAACAGCGCTTGCGCTGGCCCCGAAGGGGCGAGGCCGCAGGCCGAGTAACGCGGCAAACGAATGAATCACCAGGAGCTTACATAAGTAAGTGACTGGGGTGAGTGAGTGCAGCCAACGCACATGCAGCTTGAAGTATGACGGGTATAATTAGTTTGGCTTGTCGACTTCGACAGGCCCAGGTCCCTAAAGGAGAGGACAATGGTTGCGGTAAGAAGTGCACATCTCAATAAAGCTGGGGAGTTTGACCCACAAAAATGGATCGCAAGTCTGGGGATTTCCAGCCAGCAGTCGTGTGAACGCTTAACCGAAACCTGGGCCTATTGTCTACGCACCACACAGGGGCATCCGGACGCTGATTTGCTGTTGTGGCGCGGCGTGGAGATGGTCGAAATTTTATCCATGCTGAACATGGATATCGAAACGCTGCAGGCCGCGCTTCTGTTCCCATTAGCCGATGCTGATGTGGTCACTGAAGATGTACTGCGAGAAAGCGTCGGTAAATCTGTCGTCGCGTTGATCCACGGCGTGCGCGATATGGCAGCCATCCGCCAGCTTAAGGCTGCGCACACTGATTCCGTCTCTTCAGAACAGGTCGATAACGTTCGCCGCATGCTGCTGGCAATGGTGGATGACTTCCGCTGCGTGGTTATCAAGCTTGCCGAGCGAATTGCGCACCTGCGTGAAGTGAAGGATGCACCTGAAGACGAGCGCGTACTGGCTGCCAAAGAGTGTACAAACATCTATGCGCCACTGGCGAACCGCTTAGGGATCGGGCAGCTGAAATGGGAGCTGGAAGATTACTGTTTCCGCTACCTGCACCCGGCAGAATATAAGCGCATTGCTAAACTGCTGCATGAACGCCGTATTGACCGCGAACACTATATCGATGAGTTTGTCGGCGGACTGCGTCTGGCGATGAAAGAAGAGAATGTGCGCGCCGAAGTCTATGGTCGACCAAAACACATCTACAGTATCTGGCGCAAAATGCAGAAGAAACATCTCGCCTTCGACGAGCTGTTCGACGTGCGTGCGGTGCGCATCGTGGCGGAACGTCTGCAGGACTGCTACGCCGCGCTGGGGATAGTGCATACTCACTTCCGCCACCTGCCGGATGAGTTCGATGACTATGTCGCGAACCCGAAACCTAACGGCTACCAGTCTATTCATACCGTTGTGCTCGGCCCTGGTGGCAAAACGGTTGAAATTCAGATCCGCACCAAACAGATGCACGAAGACGCCGAGCTGGGCGTGGCCGCGCACTGGAAATACAAAGAGGGTACCTCTGGCGGGGCACGCTCTGGTCATGAAGATCGTATTGCATGGCTGCGTAAGCTGATTGCGTGGCAGGAAGAGATGGCCGATTCTGGCGAGATGCTCGACGAAGTGCGTAGCCAGGTCTTCGATGACCGGGTATACGTCTTTACGCCGAAAGGTGATGTTGTCGACCTGCCTGCTGGTTCAACGCCGCTCGACTTTGCCTACCACATTCACAGTGATGTGGGGCACCGCTGCATTGGCGCGAAGATTGGCGGGCGAATTGTGCCGTTCACCTATCAGCTGCAGATGGGCGACCAGATTGAAATCATCACCCAGAAACAGCCAAACCCAAGCCGGGACTGGCTGAACCCGAACCTGGGTTATGTCACCACCAGCCGTGGGCGCTCCAAAATTCATGCCTGGTTCCGCAAGCAGGATCGTGACAAGAATATCCTTGCCGGTCGCCAGATCCTGGACGACGAGCTGGAACATATCGGGATTAGCCTCAAAGAAGCCGAAAAACATCTGCTGCCGCGCTACAACTTCAATGAGCTTGATGAGCTGTTAGCGGCCATTGGTGGCGGTGATATCCGTCTGAATCAGATGGTGAATTTCCTGCAGGCGCAGTTTAACAAGCCAAGTGCGGCAGAACAGGATGCGGCCGCGCTGAAACAGCTTCAGCAAAAAAACTATGCACCGCAGCAGCGCAGCAAAGACAACGGTCGCGTGGTTGTGGAAGGCGTGGGCAATCTGATGCACCACATTGCCCGCTGCTGCCAGCCGATTCCGGGAGACGATATCGTCGGCTTTATCACGCAGGGGCGTGGGATCTCAATTCACCGTTCTGACTGTGACCAGCTTGCTGAGCTGCAGTCGCATGCGCCGGAGCGTATCGTGGAAGCGGTCTGGGGGGAAAGCTACTCCTCCGGTTACTCGCTGGTGGTGCGCGTTACCGCTAACGACCGTAGCGGCTTGCTGCGCGATATCACGACCATTCTTGCCAACGAGAAAGTTAACGTGCTGGGCGTTGCCAGCCGCAGCGATACCCGCGAACAGCTTGCCACCATCGATATGACCATCGAAATCTATAACCTGCAGGTGCTGGGCCGCGTGCTTGGCAAACTGAACCAGGTGCCGGATGTGATTGACGCACGTCGCCTGCACGGCGGTTAATCGCCCTCTTCGACAGGCCGGGTCAGGCGCAGCCGCCACCCGGCATTTCTTTTTTTCATCAGGACAGAATTATGACTCAAATCGACCGCCTGCTCGGCATCATGCAACGCCTGCGCGACCCGGAAAACGGCTGTCCGTGGGACAAAGAGCAGACTTTTGCCACCATCGCCCCATACACCCTCGAAGAGACCTATGAAGTGCTGGACGCCATTTCACGCGAGGATTTTGACGACCTGCGCGGCGAGCTGGGTGACCTGCTTTTCCAGGTCGTATTCTATGCGCAGATGGCACAGGAAGAGGGACGTTTTGATTTTGACGACATCTGCGCGGCCATCAGTTCCAAACTGGAACGCCGCCATCCGCATATCTTTGGTGATGCTACTGCAGACAACAGCGCCGAAGTGCTGGCCCGCTGGGAGCAGATTAAAAGCGCCGAGCGTGCTGAAAAATCCCAGCACTCTGCGCTGGACGACATCCCGCTGAGCCTGCCTGCACTGATGCGTGCGCAAAAAATGCAGAAACGCTGCTCCACCGTGGGGTTTGACTGGACATCTCTTGGCCCGGTACTGGAAAAAGTGCATGAAGAGATAGACGAAGTGATGCACGAAGCGCAGCAGGCCGTCGTGGATGAAGCAAAGCTGGAAGAGGAGATGGGTGACCTGCTGTTTGCCACGGTCAATCTTTCCCGCCATCTGGGAGTAAAAGCGGAAACCGCGCTGCAAAAAGCCAGCATTAAGTTTGAACGTCGTTTTCGCGAAGTTGAGCGAATTGTGGCTTCGCGCGGCCTGGAAATGACCGGAATTGACCTCGAAGAGATGGAAGAAGTCTGGCAGGAAGTAAAACGCCAGGAATCTGATCTCTAACGGAATTTTGCGATCAAGCGCAATTTGTGTGATTTTTTAAATGACAAGCGCTTGATTTGCGTCAAAAACATTTACCCAAAACGGGCTATTTTCTCACTCCTTATGTTTGTCATCGCCTGGAAAGGAGACGGAGAATGAAAGTTTGTGGCGCTCGCCGTGTTCGGGTATACTACTTTCCCGTCCTGGTTATTCCATCGTTTCACCCTAACTTCTCAGGTTCAGCATGACAACGAACTATATTTTTGTGACCGGCGGGGTCGTATCCTCTCTGGGTAAAGGCATTGCCGCAGCCTCCCTCGCAGCCATTCTTGAAGCCCGTGGCCTCAATGTGACCATGATGAAACTGGATCCGTACATCAACGTCGATCCTGGCACCATGAGCCCAATCCAACACGGGGAAGTGTTCGTTACTGAAGACGGCGCTGAAACCGATCTGGATCTTGGCCACTACGAGCGTTTCATCCGTACCAAAATGACCCGTCGTAATAACTTCACGACTGGCCGTATCTACTCCGACGTTCTGCGTAAAGAGCGCCGTGGTGACTATCTGGGTGCTACCGTTCAGGTTATCCCGCACATCACTAACGCAATCAAAGAACGCATTATTGCGGGTGGCGAAGGCCATGACGTTGTGCTGGTTGAAATCGGCGGTACTGTAGGTGATATCGAATCCCTGCCGTTCCTGGAAGCGATTCGCCAGCTGGCGGTCGATATTGGTCGTGAACATGCGCTGTTCATGCACCTGACGCTGGTGCCTTACCTGGCGGCGGCTGGTGAAGTGAAAACCAAGCCGACTCAGCACTCTGTGAAAGAACTGCTCTCCATCGGTATTCAGCCTGACATCCTGGTTTGCCGTTCCGATCGCGCTGTTCCGGCGAACGAACGTGCGAAAATTGCATTGTTCTGTAACGTGCCTGAAAAAGCCGTTATTTCAATGAAAGATGTCGATTCCATTTATAAAATCCCGGGCCTGTTGAAATCACAGGGTCTGGACGATTATATTTGTAAACGATTCAGCCTGAACTGTCCGGAAGCTAACCTGTCTGAATGGGAACAGGTTATTTACGAAGAAGCTAATCCGGCAGGTGAAGTGACTATCGGTATGGTCGGCAAGTACATTGAGCTGCCGGATGCCTATAAGTCCGTTATCGAAGCGCTGAAACACGGCGGTCTGAAGAACCGCGTCTCCGTTAACATCAAGCTGATTGATTCGCAGGATGTTGAAACGCGTGGCGTAGAAATTCTGAAAGGTCTGGATGCGATTCTGATCCCTGGTGGCTTTGGCTACCGTGGTGTGGAAGGCAAGATCGCCACTGCACGCTATGCGCGTGAAAACAATATTCCATACCTCGGCATCTGCCTGGGTATGCAGGTTGCGCTGATCGAATTTGCGCGCAACGTAGCAGGAATGGAAAACGCGAACTCTACGGAATTTGTGCCAGACTGTAAGTACCCTGTCGTGGCGCTTATCACTGAATGGCGTGACGAAGACGGTAACGTTGAAGTCCGTACAGAGAAGAGCGATCTGGGTGGCACAATGCGTCTTGGCGCACAGGCCTGCCAGTTGTCCGACGATAGCGTGGTTCGCAAGCTGTATGGCGAGCCAACCATTACTGAGCGCCATCGTCACCGCTACGAAGTCAACAACATGTTGTTGAAACAAATTGAAGCTGCGGGTCTGCGTGTTGCGGGCCGTTCCGGGGATGATCAGTTAGTCGAGATCATTGAGGTGCCTAACCATCCGTGGTTCGTTGCCTGCCAATTCCACCCGGAATTTACTTCTACGCCGCGTGATGGACATCCGCTGTTTGCAGGCTTTGTGAAGGCCGCCAGCGATTACCAGAAGCGTCAGGCGAAGTAAAAAAAGTTAGAACGGCAACGCGTACCTTTGGTACGCGTTGTTTGTCTGGAGTTTTAGTTTAACTTGTACTGAGGAAAATCTAATGTCCAAAATCGTTAAAGTCATCGGTCGTGAAATCATCGACTCCCGTGGTAACCCGACCGTTGAAGCTGAAGTTCACCTGGAAGGTGGTTTCGTCGGTATGGCAGCTGCTCCATCAGGTGCTTCTACTGGTTCCCGCGAAGCGCTGGAACTGCGCGATGGCGACAAATCCCGTTTCATGGGCAAAGGCGTACTGAAAGCTGTTGGCGCTGTAAACGGTCCTATTGCTCAGGCAATCCTTGGCAAAGACGCCAAAGACCAGGCTGGCATCGACAAGATCATGATCGATCTGGACGGTACTGAAAACAAATCTAACTTCGGTGCGAACGCCATCCTGGCCGTTTCTCTGGCGAACGCCAAAGCGGCAGCTGCTGCGAAAGGTATGCCTCTGTTCGAGCACATCGCTGAACTGAACGGCACCCCAGGCAAATACTCCATGCCAGTACCAATGATGAACATCATCAACGGTGGTGAGCACGCAGATAACAACGTTGATATTCAGGAATTCATGATTCAGCCAGTTGGCGCGAAATCCCTGAAAGAAGCGGTACGTATGGGTTCTGAAGTGTTCCACAACCTGGCTAAAGTTCTGAAAGCTAAAGGTATGAACACTGCTGTTGGTGACGAAGGTGGCTATGCGCCAAACCTGGGTTCTAACGCCGAAGCACTGGCTGTAATCGCTGAAGCGGTTAAAGCAGCTGGCTATGAGCTGGGCAAAGACATCACCCTGGCAATGGACTGTGCAGCATCTGAATTCTACAAAGACGGTAAATACGTTCTGGCTGGCGAAGGCAACAAAGCGTTCACCTCTGAAGAGTTCACTCACTTCCTGGAAGACCTGACCAAACAGTACCCAATCGTTTCTATCGAAGACGGTCTGGACGAGTCTGACTGGGCTGGTTTCGCATACCAGACTAAAGTACTGGGCGACAAAATCCAGCTGGTTGGTGACGATCTGTTCGTAACCAACACCAAGATCCTGAAAGAAGGTATCGATAAAGGCATCGTTAACTCCATCCTGATCAAATTCAACCAGATCGGTTCTCTGACCGAGACTCTGGCTGCGATCAAAATGGCGAAAGACGCTGGCTACACTGCAGTTATCTCTCACCGTTCTGGCGAAACTGAAGATGCTACCATCGCTGACCTGGCTGTTGGTACCGCTGCAGGCCAGATCAAAACAGGTTCTATGAGCCGTTCTGACCGTGTTGCTAAATACAACCAGCTGATTCGTATCGAAGAAGCTCTGGGCGAAAAAGCACCATACAACGGTCGTAAAGAGATCAAAGGCCAGTAATAGCCTTTAATCCCTTGAAATGAAAATGCCAGTCGAATGACTGGCATTTTTTTTGGCTATTTAAAATCGACTTCCATTTGCTCCGGAATAGTCAGCCCCCGGGTGGTCTGAACGCAGCGGGCAATGTAGTCCGTAAAGCGAGGGGGTTTTGGCATCCCCATGCTCAGCAGCTTATCATTGCTGAAGCGCACGTTCAGCGTGGCAAAGGCACCGTATAAACGCATCGCTTTCAACATCAGACGCTCATTGCACGGGCCAAAAATATCCTTCAGCTCGCGACGCATTCTGACCAGCGTTTCGTAGCTCACCTGAGCGTACTTATCACCGACAGGCGCTTTCTCCAGTGCCAGCGCCATTGCGTTATCAATATCCGCAAAACGAACGCTGTTCTCTTCCCCGGCAGAAATATGCACAACTTCCCCTGGACGAGCATTGCTGTAGAGGAGCATTAACAGTGCATCGGCGCAGTAGTCCACCGGCACAACATCGATCTTGTCTTCCATCGAACACATAAATTTTTGCAGCATCAGTCCCATGCTGAAGACCCAGAAAATGCTGCTTGAAGGCGCACAGCCGTGACGGGTATGGCCGACGACGATGGATGGACGGGCAATAAGCAGTGGAAGATTTGGGCAATGCTGACGCATCATCTGCTCAATAGTGGATTTCGAGTACGTATATTCCACCAGGTGCTCGGCGCTCTCTCTGAATTCCGCGCTTTCGGCTACCAGTGAATCCTGCTCCGGCGTACAGGACATGGCTGTACCCACGTGCAGGAAACGCTCTAATGTGGCCACTTGCTCCATGCGGCGAGCCAACGCCAGCGTGCCCTCAACGTTAACTTTCCAGATCAGCGGGTTATTACCAAATGACGCAACGGCTGCGCAGTTAAGAACATGCGTCACCTGTTCCAGACGAGGATCGTCCAGGAAACTCTCAGGCTGGCTGAGATCGCCGATGAGGATATCCTCCGCTTTCAGCGAGGCCAGTTTATCCTCATGGACGTTGAATTTACGCATGTTCTCTTTCACGCGCTCCAGCCCTTTTTGTTGGTCGCTGGCACGCGCGAGCAGGAGTAACCTTACGGGTTCGTTGCTATTAAGGATTTTTTCAAGTGCTGCACCGCCCAGAAATCCGGTCACGCCTGTAATCAATAACGTCTTCATGGATACCGTCTCATTATGATAGATGAGGCGGATTGTAGGCGGGTAAAAGTAAACGGCATTTAAATAAAAAAAAGCCCTGTCGAGTGACATCTTAAGCTTATTTTAAGGTAATGAAATTGGCCGTAGTTTTTTTGACAACAACAGGGGGTGAAAAATTCATTATTTAAACTTAAAATAACTAATTAACTGTTTTAAAAGATTTTTATCTTATGGAGTTAGTTACGTCTAACTGTAAAAACTAAAATAATTTGTTACATTATGAATTCATGTGATGAATAAATAAAAGAGCCTCAGGCGGCACAGTTAAACCGGAAAATAAAAATAGCAGACAAAAATGAAATAATCGGTTTACCGCTTTTTCACATCAATTTTTCCTCAAAGCACCGATGGAGCATGATCCTCAGGCGGGGATCTGCGATACTTATCGTTTATCCCCTTAACTGAGATGACTATGCAGTACCCGATTAACGAGATGTTCCAGACCCTGCAAGGCGAGGGTTACTTTACCGGCGTTCCCGCTATCTTTATCCGCTTGCAGGGATGCCCGGTTGGCTGTGCCTGGTGTGATACCAAACATACGTGGGATAAACTCGCAGATCGGGAAGTGTCGCTGTTTAGCATTCTGGCCAAAACCAAAGAGAGCGATAAGTGGGGCGCGGGAAGTTCGGAAGATCTGCTGGCTATCATTGGTCGCCAGGGCTGGACGGCCCGCCATGTGGTGATCACCGGCGGTGAACCCTGCATCCACGACCTGACGCCGCTGACTGAGTTGCTCGAAAAGAACGGCTATAGCTGCCAGATTGAAACCAGCGGTACCCATGAAGTGCGCTGCTCACATGCCACCTGGGTGACGGTATCGCCAAAAGTAAGTATGCGCGGTGGATATGAGGTGCTGTCTCAGGCGCTGGAACGTGCCGATGAGATCAAACATCCGGTTGGTCGCGTGCGTGATATTGAAGCGCTGGATGAACTGCTGGCAACGCTCATCGATGAAAAGCAGCGGGTCATTGCCCTGCAGCCGATCAGTCAGAAAGACGATGCCACGCGTCTGTGCATTGAAACATGTATCGCCCGCAACTGGCGGTTGTCGATGCAGACGCACAAGTATTTGAACATTGCATAAAAAAGCCGGTCTGACCGTAATGCTGGTCACTTAAGATGACCAGCAGTTTTTCTCGTCGGGTATTTCTGGGATTTTTCTCTTAACTCCCGAGGGTAACTTCGCTCTCTTCTTCCGGGTAATACCAGCCATTTTGCTTTCTCATACAACGTTCTTAACTCGCCCGGCATCTTACCCGGTGAAGCCCATGGCAACGTTATCATCAGTCGGGTGATTTCACTTATTGAGCCGCTAAAGCTCAGTTGATAAGGCAGATAATCTCCTTTCAGTTCGAACGCCATCCTTACCATCTGGTATCTCACCAGGTTGTAAGTCAGCAGCACACCCCATAACTCCTGTCGCACCCGTTCTGGCAGTTTGCTGCGTAACGTCCAGCGATTGTCCAGCATCCCTTGCTTCGCTTCCCGATAACCCAGTTCAATTTCCCATCTGTGACGATATAACTCGCTGATATCATTGCCAGGATAACGATTCTGGTCTGTCAGGGATGTCAGGGATGTCAGGGATGTCAGGACCCGCCTTTCTTTACCATTAATCGTTCGGGTCAGCAGTCTGGCTGTGAACCGCTCGGGGAGTGCAGGCCACTGTTTTCGGGCCTGTGGGCTGGTTGTCAGTTCAACAAACTCATCGCCGCGCTCCAGTTTATGCACGACTTCATATTGGGTGTGTTTTTTCAGCGGTAGCAGCCAGTGCCGTTTTTCTCCGCACGTTTGCCAGTGATGAAGCAGTCCCGGTGAGTAAAATCCTTTATCGAACAAAGTGATACTCTCATCCGGTGTTCTCTCTGCCAGCTGCGCTGCCAGTCGCATTTCGCTGACGTTCTCGCTGTCAAAGACGCTGGCATTGATCAGATGACTGCTCAGCTCCATCAGGCAGACCATCCGGACCTGCGGATAGCCACCGATACCATTCCGTCCGGCAGGTCTGCTGAAGGCTTCGCTGTTTTCCGGCGCTGAATGACTGAGCTGCGGGCGGTAAAAGGCTCACCGGTCCTGTCAGTGATATCCATCAGATTCACAATCTCAGTCATGGGGCGATTGCAGAAAATGGACATGCCAACGACAAGCCAGATCATGGATTCAAGAGGAAGTTTGCGTTTGCGAAGCGTGACAGTATCCGTCAGCGTTAGCGCCTTCTGAATGAATTCAGGGGGAATGAGGTCAGAAAGGCTACGGGCGTGCTCAGGGGAGGTGACATTGATAATGCCGGGAGCTTGTGAAAGTTCCATTTAAAAAGGGTCCATGATGAACATGAACCCTTTTTACACCGCCCACCGGATCGGCATTAGGTCTGACCGGGCTTTTTTTACTCTCCGCGATATACGCAGCCTGCCGTACAGGTTTCTTTGATCATCACCGCGCTCAGCAGTGGTACCAGCGGTTTCATCTGATCCCAGACCCATTTTGCCAGCACTTCGCTGGTCGGGTTTTCAAGGCCCGGGATGTCATTCAGATAGTAGTGATCCAGACGATCGTAGGTTGGTTTGAAGGCGGCCTTCAGTTCGGCAAAGTCCATGATCCAACCCGTATGCGGATCGACTTCACCGGTGATCTCAAGACGCACCATAAACGAGTGCCCGTGCAGGCGGCCACATTTATGCCCTTCAGGGACATGCGGAAGGCGGTGGGCGGCTTCGAAGGTGAAATCTTTAAACAGTGTGGTGGACATCATCGCTCTCAGTAATGCGGAAAAAACCGCCGCATAGTACCGGAAAGCACAATTTTTATCATTAACTAAAACGGCTTTAAGGTGTGAACCCTGCCTGTCAGACACTTTTCCTGTTTTTTATCTTTTAATTTCAATCTGTTAAATAATCGGTTTTATCGTTAAGAACGATAACTAAAACAGGTTAGTCCATTTGGTTATTTATTATTTCCATCCCTTCTTTAATTGTTATTATCCCCGCCGTTAACCTTATCCCTAGTTTGGTCTTTTTGCATAAATTCCGCTTTGCTACTGGAACATAACGACGCATGACAACACAGGCCCCACCTTCAAACTTGCTTCCCCTGAACCCGGAGCAACTGGCGCGCCTTCAGGCTGCCACCACTGATTTTTCACCCACTCAGCTTGCCTGGGTGTCCGGCTATTTCTGGGGAATGCTTAACCAACAGGCAGGAGCCGTTGTTGCTGCTCCTGCGACTGCCGTTGAG
The DNA here is from genome assembly GCF_014103115.1 of Enterobacter sp. RHBSTW-00901. Lineage (NCBI taxonomy): Bacteria > Pseudomonadati > Pseudomonadota > Gammaproteobacteria > Enterobacterales > Enterobacteriaceae > Enterobacter > Enterobacter sp. RHBSTW-00901. The sequence goes on along the minus strand of NZ_JABXPB010000001.1, from coordinate 1,873,100 downwards.
ACCCCGGCCATTACGCTTATCTCCGCCTCGCAGACGGGCAATGCCCGCCGTGTTGCCGAAGCGCTACGTGATGATCTGCTCGCAGCCAAACTGCACGTGAACCTGGTGAACGCCGGGGATTATAAATTCAAACAAATCGCGTCAGAAAAACTGCTGGTGGTTGTGGCTTCAACGCAGGGTGAGGGTGAGCCTGCTGAAGAAGCGGTGGCATTGCATAAGTTCCTGTTCTCGAAAAAAGCGCCAAAACTGGCGGGCACTGCCTTTGCCGTGTTCGGCCTGGGCGATACCTCCTATGAATTCTTCTGCCAGTCAGGTAAAGATTTTGACAGCAAACTGGCGGAACTGGGCGCAGAGCGCCTGCTGGACAGAGTCGACGCCGATGTGGAATACCAGACTGCGGCAGCTGAATGGCGCTCGCGTATTGTTGAGGTGCTGAAAGCCCGTGTTCCGAAAGAGACATCGGCGCAGGCAACACTCACGGCGACGGGGGCCGTCAATGATATTCACTCCACGCCATACACCAAAGAGACTCCGCTGACGGCGACGCTTTCCGTTAACCAAAAAATTACTGGCCGTGACTCTGAAAAAGATGTGCGTCATATCGAAATCGATCTTGGTGACTCGGGTCTGCGTTATCAACCCGGTGATGCGCTGGGGGTCTGGTATCAGAACGATCCTGCGCTGGTGAAAGAGCTGGTTGAATTGCTGTGGTTGAAAGGTAACGAACCTGTCACCGTGGAAGGTAAAACACTGCCGCTCAGCGAAGCGCTGCAGTGGCATTTCGAGCTGACGGTAAACACCATCAATATCGTTGAGAACTATGCCACCTTAACGCGCAGCGAATCACTGCTGCCGCTGGTTGGCGACAAGGCGAAATTGCAGCATTACGCGGCAACTACCCCGATTGTCGATATGGTGCGTTTCTCTCCTGCTCAACTGGATGCCGATGCGCTGATTAGCCTGCTGCGTCCACTGACGCCGCGCCTGTACTCCATCGCCTCTTCGCAGGCAGAAGTGGAGAGCGAAGTGCATGTCACCGTGGGCGTGGTGCGTTATGACATCGAAGGCCGTGCGCGTACGGGGGGAGCATCAGGCTTCCTGGCTGACCGTGTAGAAGAAGAGGGCGAAGTCCGGATCTTTATCGAGCACAACGATAACTTCCGTCTGCCAGCAAACCCGGAGACGCCGGTCATTATGATTGGCCCGGGCACCGGTATTGCACCGTTCCGTTCATTTATGCAGCAGCGCGCAGCAAATGAAGCGCCGGGCAAAAACTGGCTGTTCTTCGGCAACCCGCACTTTACCGACGATTTCCTCTACCAGGTTGAATGGCAGCGCTACGTCAAAGAAGGCGTACTCTCGCGCATCGATCTGGCCTGGTCTCGCGACCAAAAAGAAAAAGTCTACGTACAAGACAAACTGCGCGAACAGGGTGCAGAGCTGTGGCGCTGGATCAATGACGGTGCCCATATTTATGTCTGCGGCGACGCCAATCGCATGGCGAAAGACGTTGAGCAGACGTTACTGGACGTGATTGCCGAATTCGGCGGTATGGATGCCGAAACGGCGGATGAATTTTTAAGTGAGCTGCGCGTTGAGCGCCGTTATCAGCGAGATGTCTACTAATGAGTGAAAAACATCCTGGCCCACTGGTGGTCGAAGGCAAACTGTCTGATGCCGAGCGCATGAAGGTTGAGAGTAACTACCTGCGCGGCACCATTGCCGAAGATTTAAATGACGGTCTGACCGGCGGTTTCAAAGGCGATAACTTCCTGTTGATCCGTTTCCACGGTATGTACCAGCAGGACGACCGTGACATCCGCGCCGAGCGTGCTGAACAAAAGCTGGAGCCGCGTCATGCGATGCTGCTGCGCTGTCGTCTGCCGGGTGGGGTTATCACCACCAAACAGTGGCAGGCGATCGACAAATTTGCCCATGACAATACTATTTACGGTAGCATTCGTCTGACCAACCGTCAGACCTTCCAGTTCCACGGTATTCTGAAGAAGAACGTGAAGCCGGTACACCAGATGCTGCACTCTGTTGGCCTGGACGCGCTGGCGACCGCCAACGATATGAACCGTAACGTGCTGTGCACCTCGAACCCGTTTGAGTCCGAACTGCATGCAGAAGCGTATGAGTGGGCGAAGAAAATTTCTGAGCATCTGTTGCCACGTACCCGCGCTTATGCGGAGATCTGGCTCGATCAGGAAAAAGTCGCCACCACCGACGAAGAACCGATCCTCGGCCAGACCTACCTGCCGCGTAAGTTCAAAACCACGGTGGTGATCCCGCCGCAGAACGATATCGATCTGCACGCCAACGACATGAACTTTGTGGCGATTGCCGAAAACGGCAAGCTGGTGGGCTTTAATCTGCTGGTGGGCGGCGGTTTGTCCATTGAACACGGTAACAAGAAGACCTATGCCCGCACCGCGAGCGAGTTCGGCTTCCTGCCGCTGGAGCACACGCTGGCCGTGGCGGAAGCGGTAGTCACCACTCAGCGTGACTGGGGTAACCGTACCGATCGTAAAAACGCGAAAACCAAATACACCCTGGAGCGCGTAGGCGTCGAGACGTTCAAAGAGGAAGTAGAGCGTCGAGCGGGTATTAAGTTTGAGCCGATCCGTCCATACGAATTCACCGGTCGTGGCGATCGCATCGGCTGGGTAAAAGGTATCGACAATAAATGGCACCTGACGCTGTTTATCGAAAACGGTCGTATTCTGGATTATCCAGGTCGTCCGCTGAAAACCGGTCTGCTGGAAATTGCTAAGATCCACAAAGGTGAGTTCCGCATTACCGCCAACCAGAACCTGATCATTGCCGGTGTGCCGGATAGCCAAAAGGCGAAGATCGAGAAGCTGGCACGCGATCACGGGTTGATGAATGCGGTCAAACCGCAGCGTGAAAACTCGATGGCCTGCGTGTCATTCCCGACCTGTCCGCTGGCGATGGCGGAAGCCGAACGCTTCCTGCCGTCGTTCACCGATAAAGTGGAAGCGATTCTGGAAAAGCACGGTATTCCTGAAGAGCACATTGTGATGCGTGTGACCGGTTGTCCGAACGGTTGTGGCCGCGCGATGCTGGCCGAACTTGGGCTGGTCGGTAAAGCACCGGGCCGCTACAACGTGCATCTCGGCGGCAACCGGATGGGTACACGCATTCCGCGTATGTATCGCGAAAATATTACGGAACCGGAAATTCTCGATTCCATTGACGAGCTTGTCGGGCGCTGGGCGAAAGAGCGCGAAGCGGGTGAAGGCTTCGGTGACTTTACGGTGCGTGCGGGCATCATTCGCCCGGTGCTCGATCCCGCACGGGATTTCTGGGAGTAACCACGAGAGGTAATTATGTCCGTACTCGATCTAAACGCCCTTAACGAACTGCCAAAAGTTGAACGTATTCTGGCACTGGCGGAAACCAACGCAGAGCTGGAAAAACTGGACGCCGAAGGGCGAGTGGCGTGGGCGCTGGAAAACCTGCCGGGTGACTATGTTCTCTCGTCGAGTTTTGGTATCCAGGCGGCGGTCAGCCTGCATCTGGTGAATCAAATTCGACCGGACATTCCGGTGATCCTCACCGATACCGGCTACCTGTTCCCGGAAACCTACCAGTTTATTGATGAGCTGACGGACACGCTCAAACTGAACCTGAAAGTCTACCGTGCAGAGCAGAGCGCGGCCTGGCAGGAGGCGCGTTACGGCAAGCTGTGGGAGCAGGGTGTTGATGGCATTGAGAAATACAATGAGATCAACAAAGTCGAGCCGATGAACTGTGCGCTGAAAGAGCTCAACGCGCAGACCTGGTTTGCGGGCCTGCGCCGCGAGCAGTCCGGTAGCCGGGCGACATTGCCGGTGCTGGCTGTTCAGCGCGGTGTGTTCAAAGTGCTGCCGATTATTGACTGGGATAACCGTACGGTTTACCAGTACCTGCAAAAACACGGGCTGAAGTACCATCCGCTGTGGGATCAGGGCTATCTGTCAGTCGGCGATACCCACACCACGCGTAAATGGGAGCCGGGAATGGCGGAAGAAGAGACGCGATTCTTTGGGCTGAAGCGCGAGTGCGGGTTGCACGAAGGGTGATCCCATGTCCCCGGACCGTACATGGGAGAGGGGCGGGGTGATCCCATATCCTCCCTCTCCCTGTGGGAGAGGGGCGGGGTGATCCTATATCCTCCCTCTCCCTGTGGGAGAGGGTCGGGGTGAGGGCATCAGGCAGCACTAAGCCTTATTTGCTTTCGCCAGTTCTTTCACCAGCGGCAACATCACTTTCACCACATCGCGACTGCGGTGTTCAATTCTTTGCGGTAGCGCGCTATCAATGTGCTGCTGATTATCCAGTCTGATGTCATGCCAGCTTGTCCCGTCCGGGAAGGCTTTCGATTTGGCACGCTGTTGATAGCCATCTTTCTTGCCCAGCGTCCAGTTAGTGGCCTCAACGTACAGTACCGGAATACCCGCTTTGTCGAATACTTCACCGTCGGAACAACAGGCGGTTCCTTTTGGATGCGCCGGGTTGCCGCCAGGATTGCTGGTAGCATACACACCCTGATTACGGGCAATGGCCAGCGCCCGGTCTCGCGTGAGTTTACGCACGGTGCCAGGGGTACTTTGTCCGCTGTTGAAATAGAGCTTATCGCCCACGATCAGGTTATCGAGGTTAATCACCAGCAGCGTATTTTTCTTCTCTTCTGCACTCATGCGCTTAAGGATATTCTCAGCGCCGAGTTTTCCTTCTTCTTCACCGCTGGTCGCGACAAAGCGAATTCCGTATTTTGTCGGGACATTCTTCATGCGCTCGGCCAGTTCGAGCATGACGCCCAGACCGGCCGCGTTATCATCCATTCCCTGCAGCGTCAGCCCGCCGAGGTTATTATCGATATCGGCATCGCTCATCGGCGCGTAGGTATCGAGATGCGCCATAATAATAATCTGCTGGGCGGCGTGACCCTCGTGTGCAGCAATGACGGTGCTGCCGGTCACGTTATGCCAGTTTTTCGTTTTGTTGCGTGAGGTATAGATGTAGCGGCTGTGGAACGACCGGATATCACTTTGGTAACCCATATCCGCAAACTGCTGGCGAATATAGTCTGCAGAGAGCATCTCTGCTGGCGTGCCGGTCATGCGACCAGGAAAGACCGTTGCAATGTGCCGCGCCTGCATATTGGCGATTTCACCATACGGTTGATTTTTTGCCTGAGCCGGAAGGATAAAGCAAACGCCGAGCGCCAGGGCAGCCATACGGTGGCGCGTTGCGGATAACATAGTGAGTCCTTAAAAACAGAGCAAATTTTTAACCTGCTTAGTATGAAACTGTGATCCCGTATGCACAATTTGAAATGCTCTTAAATGCCCGATATTTCGCATGTTAAGCACTTTTTGATATTTGTATTTCTGTGTCGTTATTCCATTGAGTAACTACTCATTCCAATTCGTAATTTCATTCGATCTAAGCCGCCCCCTATAGTCCCACTATTCCCGGTTGTTAGTTGCACAGCACGTTCAACATACAACAGACGCAGAGAACTTCCGTTCTTCTGCGGTGATTCTGGCTTAAGGAACGGTTATGGACCAAAAACGACTTACTCACCTGCGGCAACTCGAAGCGGAAAGTATCCATATTATCCGCGAAGTGGCAGCTGAGTTCTCTAACCCGGTGATGATGTACTCCATCGGCAAAGATTCCAGCGTGATGCTGCACCTGGCGCGTAAAGCGTTTTATCCGGGCACGCTGCCGTTCCCGCTGCTGCACGTTGATACCGGCTGGAAATTCCGCGAGATGTATGAATTCCGCGACCGTACTGCGAAAGCCTACGGCTGTGAGCTGTTGGTGCATAAAAACCCGGAAGGGGTGGCGATGGGCATTAACCCGTTTGTACACGGCAGCGCCAAACATACCGATATCATGAAAACCGAAGGCTTGAAGCAGGCGCTGAATAAATACGGTTTTGATGCCGTCTTTGGCGGTGCACGCCGTGATGAAGAGAAATCCCGTGCCAAAGAGCGTATTTACTCCTTCCGCGACCGTTTCCACCGCTGGGACCCGAAAAATCAGCGTCCGGAGCTGTGGCACAACTACAACGGCCAGATTAACAAAGGCGAAAGCATTCGCGTCTTCCCGCTTTCTAACTGGACCGAGCTGGATATCTGGCAGTATATCTATCTGGAAAATATTGAAATCGTTCCACTGTATCTGGCGGCAGAACGTCCGGTTCTGGAACGCGATGGCATGCTGATGATGATCGACGACGATCGCATTGACCTGCAGCCGGGTGAAGTGATCAAAAAACAGATGGTGCGTTTCCGTACTCTCGGCTGCTGGCCGCTGACCGGCGCGGTGGAATCTCACGCGCAGACGCTGCCGGAGATCATCGAGGAGATGCTGGTGTCGACCACCAGTGAGCGACAGGGCCGCGTGATTGACCGCGACCAGGCAGGCTCGATGGAGCTGAAGAAACGTCAGGGTTATTTCTAAGGAGCCGCCATGAACACCACAATTGCCCAACAAATTGCTGATGAAGGCGGCGTAGAAGCTTACCTGCACGCACAGCAGCACAAAAGCCTGCTGCGTTTTCTGACCTGTGGCAGCGTCGATGACGGGAAAAGTACCCTGATTGGCCGTCTGCTGCACGACACGCGCCAGATTTATGAAGATCAGCTCTCGTCCCTGCACAATGACAGCAAGCGTCACGGCACCCAGGGTGAAAAACTCGACCTGGCGCTGCTGGTTGATGGTCTGCAGGCGGAACGCGAGCAGGGCATCACCATTGATGTGGCCTACCGCTATTTCTCCACAGAGAAGCGCAAATTTATTATTGCCGACACCCCGGGGCATGAGCAGTACACCCGTAACATGGCGACCGGTGCGTCCACCTGTGAGCTGGCGATCCTGCTGATCGACGCCCGTAAAGGCGTGCTGGATCAAACCCGTCGCCATAGCTTTATCTCCACGCTGTTGGGGATCAAACACCTGGTGGTGGCGGTGAACAAAATGGATCTGGTGAACTTCAGCGAAGAGAAGTTCGGGGAGATCCGCCAGAGCTACCTGACCTTTGCCGAACAACTGCCGGGTAATCTGGATATTCGCTTTGTGCCGCTCTCTGCACTGGAAGGCGATAATGTCGCGTCCCAGAGCGAAAACATGCCGTGGTACAGTGGCCCGACGCTGCTGGAAGTGCTGGAAACCGTAGAGATTCAGCGCGTGGTTGACACTCAGCCTATGCGCTTCCCGGTGCAGTACGTTAACCGTCCGAACCTTGATTTCCGCGGCTTCTCCGGCACGCTTGCTTCCGGTAGCGTGAAGGTTGGCCAGCGTGTGAAAGTGCTGCCGTCGGGTGTGGAATCGGCCATTGCCCGCATCGTGACCTTTGATGGCGATCTGTCGGAAGCCGGTGCAGGTGAAGCGGTGACGCTGGTGCTGAAAGATGAGATTGATATCAGCCGGGGTGACCTGCTGGTAGATGCTCACGAAACGCTGGCGGCGGTGCAGGGCGCTGCCGTTGATGTGGTGTGGATGGCTGAACAGCCGCTGGCCGCTGGCCAAAGCTACGACATTAAAATTGCGGGTAAGAAAACCCGTGCCCGCGTGGACGGCATTCAGTTCCAGGTGGACATCAACAATCTGACCCAGCGCGAAGTCACCGGGCTGCCGCTGAACGGGATTGGGCTGGTGGATCTGACCTTTGATGAACCGCTGGTGCTGGATAAATACCAGCATAACCCGGTCACCGGTGGGCTGATCTTTATCGACAGGATTTCTAACGTCACCGTCGGGGCCGGTATGGTGCGCGAGCCCAACGGCCAGGCCGCCGTGCCATCCGAATTCAGCGCCTTTGAGCTGGAGCTGAACGCGCTGGTGCGTAAGCACTTCCCGCACTGGGGCGCACGCGATCTGCTGGGAGGCAAATAATGGCCGATCATGATGAGAACGTCGTCTGGCATCCTCATCCGGTTACCGTCGCAGCGCGCGAGCAACTCCACGGTCACCGTGGGGTTGTGCTGTGGTTTACCGGGCTGTCTGGTTCCGGTAAATCCACGGTAGCGGGCGCGCTGGAAGAGGCGTTACACCAGCAAGGGGTGAGTACTTACCTGCTGGATGGTGACAACGTGCGCCACGGCCTGTGCAGTGATTTAGGGTTTAGCGACGAAGACCGCAAAGAAAATATCCGTCGGGTGGGGGAGGTTGCCAGCCTGATGGCGGATGCCGGGCTGGTAGTGCTGACCGCGTTTATCTCACCTCATCGCGCCGAGCGCCAGATGGTGCGCGAGCGCGTAGGTCAGGATCGCTTTATCGAGGTGTTTGTTGATACCCCGCTGGCGGTTTGCGAAGCGCGCGATCCCAAAGGGCTTTATAAGAAAGCCCGCGCGGGCGAGCTGCGGAACTTCACCGGTATTGATGCGGTATACGAAGCGCCTGAATCGCCTGAAATTCACCTGGAAGGTCAACAATTGGTAACAAATTTAGTAAGCCAATTATTAGATCTGCTCAAACGGGACGATATTATCAGATCCTGAGGCGGTATCGTTCGGGGGCAGTTTTCCCGAGCGGTGAGTCATGGTCACAGGATTAGCTATGCGCAACAGCGAAAACTACATTATCACCACCGGGTCGGAGCCGTTATCGACCGACGACGAGACGACCTGGTCATTTCCTGGGGCCATCGTCGGCTTCGCCTCGTGGTTACTGGCGCTGGGTATCCCTTTTCTGATCTACGGCGGTAACACGCTGTTTTTCTTCCTCTACACCTGGCCTTTTTTCCTGGCGCTGATGCCCGTGGCGGTTGTCGTTGGCATTGCGCTGCATTCGCTACTCAATGGCAAACTCCTGTACAGTACCGTGGTCACGATTGTGACGGTGGTTCTGATGTTTGGGCTGTTATTTTTGTGGCTCATGGGCTAAGTTCAGCCATAATTCAAACCGTAACCAACTGTGTGACAATATTGTGCAGGGCGATTCTGCGGAAAAAATGTGGTACATTTGCCCGCGATGTTGCGGCATCTCTGTTACCCCGGCGTAGAGTCCTGGGGGCGTTTTGGGATGATGATGCCGTTTTTCAGGGGGCAGGATGGGTAAACTAACGCTGCTGTTGCTGGCTTTGCTGGTCTGGCTGCAATATTCGCTGTGGTTCGGTAAGAACGGGCTGCACGACTATAGCCGGGTGAGCGATGACGTCGCGGCTCAGCAGGCAACAAACGCCAAACTTAAGGCGCGAAACGATCAACTCTTTGCTGAAATTGATGACCTCAATGGCGGGCAAGAGGCGATTGAGGAACGCGCACGTAATGAACTCAGTATGACTAAGCCGGGCGAAACCTTTTATCGTCTGGTTCCGGATGCGTCTAAACGCAATCAGGGCTCAGCACAGAATAATCGATAATCAGGCCCAGGATTACGACATGGCAGTAACTTTTTCGGACGTATGCGCCGTGGTGCCGGCTGCGGGTTTTGGCCGGCGCATGCAGACAGAATGTCCCAAGCAATACCTTTCTATTGGTGATAAAACGATCCTTGAGCACTCCGTGGCGGCGCTGCTGGCGCATCCGCGGGTGACGCGCGTGGTCATCGCCATCAGCCCGGGTGATGCCCGTTTCGCGCAACTGCCGCTGGCAAATCATCCTCAGATAACGGTTGTTGATGGTGGTGCCGAGCGCGCCGACTCCGTGCTGGCGGGCATTCAGGCTGCCAAAGATGCGCAGTGGGTTCTGGTGCACGATGCCGCACGTCCGTGCCTGCACCAGGATGACCTGGCGCGCCTGTTGGCAATTAGCGAAACCAGCAAGGTGGGCGGCATTCTGGCTGCACCCGTGCGCGACACCATGAAGCGTGCCGAACCGGGCAAACTGGCCATTGCTCATACCGTTGAGCGCGTCGATTTATGGCACGCGCTGACGCCACAATTTTTCCCCCGCGAGTTACTCCACAACTGCTTAACGCGTGCGCTTAAAGAAGGTGCGACCATTACGGACGAAGCCTCGGCGCTGGAGTATTGCGGTTTTCATCCTGACCTTGTTGAAGGGCGCGCTGATAATATAAAAGTGACGCGCCCGGAAGATTTACAGCTTGCGGAATTCTATCTTACCCGTTCGACCCATCAGGAGAAGGCATAATGCGAATTGGACACGGTTTTGATGTACACGCCTTTGGCGGAGAAGGCCCAATTATCATTGGCGGCGTACGCATTCCTTATGAAAAAGGTCTGCTGGCGCATTCTGATGGCGACGTGGCGCTGCATGCCTTAACCGACGCGCTGCTCGGAGCTGCCGCGCTGGGTGATATCGGCAAGCTGTTCCCGGACACCGACCCGGCGTTTAAAGGGGTTGACAGCCGTGCGCTGCTGCGCGAAGCCTGGCGTCGTATTCAGGCTAAAGGTTACACCCTGGGCAACGTTGACGTGACGATCATCGCCCAGGCTCCCAAAATGCTGCCCCATATTCCACAGATGCGCGTGTTTATTGCCGAAGATCTGGGTTGCCACATGGATGACGTCAACGTCAAAGCGACCACCACTGAGAAACTTGGGTTTACTGGCCGTGGCGAAGGCATTGCCTGTGAAGCCGTGGCGCTGCTGCTGAAGGCGGCCAAATGACCGATTTCGATGACCTGACGTACCTGCATGGTAAACCGCAGGGGAACGGCCTGCTGAAAGCCAGTCCTGAAGATTTCGTCGTAGTGGAAGATTTAGGTTTTGAGCCGGACGGCGAAGGCGAGCACATTCTGGTACGCGTTCTGAAAAACGGCTGCAACACCCGGTTTGTAGCCGACGCGCTGGCGAAATTCCTGAAAATTCACGCCCGCGAAGTGAGTTTCGCCGGGCAGAAAGACAAACACGCGGTCACTGAACAGTGGCTTTGCGCGCGCGTGCCGGGCAATGCGATGCCTGATTTAAGCCAATTTGAGCTCGAAGGCTGTAAGGTGCTGGAGTATGCCCGCCATAAGCGCAAACTGCGTCTGGGGGCGTTGAAAGGTAACGACTTTACACTGGTGCTGCGCGAAGTCACTAATCGTGATGACGTCGAAAAACGCCTGAACGCCATCAGCGAGCAGGGCGTGCCGAACTACTTTGGCGCACAGCGCTTTGGGATCGGCGGCAGTAACCTGCAGGGCGCACTGCGCTGGGCGCAAAGCGATGCACCGGTTCGTGACAGGAATAAACGCAGTTTTTGGTTGTCGGCGGCCCGCAGTGCGTTGTTTAATCAGATTGTGAGCGAACGACTGAAAAAACCAGACGCGAATCAAGTTGTTGTCGGCGATGCGCTACAATTAGCGGGACGCGGAAGCTGGTTTGTGGCGACGGCTGAAGAGATGGCTGACGTACAGGCTCGCGTGGACGCCAAAGCGCTGATGATTACCGCAGCGCTGCCCGGTACGGGCGAGTGGGGCCCTCAGGGCGCTGCGCTGGCCGCTGAGCAGTCAGCCGTGGCAGATGCACAAGAATTACAATCATTGCTGGTGCGGGAAAAAGTCGAAGCGGCACGCCGTGCGATGCTGCTCTACCCGCAACAGTTGAGCTGGAACTGGTGGGATGACGTGACCGTTGAGTTACGCTTCTGGCTGCCGGCAGGTAGCTTTGCCACCAGTGTTGTCAGGGAACTTATCAACACGTCGGGTGATTATGCGAATATTGCTGAGTAACGATGACGGGATCCATGCGCCAGGTATTCAGACGCTGGCGAAACATCTTCGCGAATTTGCAGAAGTGCAGGTAGTGGCTCCCGATCGTAACCGCAGTGGGGCGTCTAACTCATTGACGCTGGAGTCGTCGCTTCGCACCTTTACCTTTGATAATGGTGATATTTCCGTGCAGATGGGCACACCGACCGACTGTGTGTTCCTGGGCGTGAATACGCTGATGCGCCCGCGTCCGGATATTGTTGTGTCCGGTATCAATGCCGGGCCAAATCTCGGCGATGACGTTATCTACTCGGGTACCGTGGCGGCCGCGATGGAAGGGCGTCATCTGGGGTTCCCGGCGCTGGCGGTATCGCTTAACGGTCATAAGCATTACGACACAGCGGCGGCAGTCACCTGTTCGATTCTTCGGGCGCTGAGCCGTGAACCGCTGCGTACCGGCCGCATTCTTAACATCAATGTTCCCGATCTACCGCTGAATGAAATCAAAGGCATTCGTGTGACGCGCTGTGGCAGTCGTCATCCGGCTGACCAGGTGATCCCGCAGCAGGATCCGCGTGGCAATACGCTCTACTGGATTGGCCCACCGGGTGAAAAATGCGATGCCGGGCCGGATACGGATTTTGCCGCCGTAGATGAAGGATACGTTTCCGTTACGCCGTTGCACGTAGATTTAACCGCCTATAGCGCGCATGATGTCGTGTCGGGTTGGCTGGATCGCGTTGGAGTGAACACGCAATGGTAAGCAAACGTGTACAAACTCTTCTGGAACAATTACGCGCTCAGGGGATCACTGACGAGCATGTGTTGGATGCGCTTGCCCAGGTTCCCCGCGAGAAGTTTGTTGACGAGGCGTTTGAACACAAAGCATGGGAAAACGTGGCGTTGCCTATCGGGCAGGGCCAGACGATTTCACAGCCCTACATGGTGGCACGCATGACGGAACTTCTGGAATTAACGCCGGAGTCCCGCGTGCTGGAGATTGGCACCGGGTCGGGGTATCAAACGGCGATCCTGGCGCATCTGGTTCACCATGTTTGCTCAGTCGAGCGAATTAAAGGTTTACAGTGGCAGGCGCGTCGTCGCCTGAAACAACTGGATTTACATAATGTTTCGACACGGCACGGTGATGGATGGCAGGGTTGGCAGGCACGAGCCCCATTCGATGCCATCATCGTGACGGCCGCTCCGCCTGAGATCCCTGCGGCACTGTTGTCGCAGCTTGATGAAGGGGGCATTCTGGTTCTGCCCGTGGGGGACGAGCAGCAGCTTTTGAAGCGCGTTCGTCGACGCGGCGGCGAATTTATTATCGATACCGTGGAAGCCGTGCGCTTCGTCCCACTCGTTAAGGGTGAGCTGGCCTGAGACTCGGAATTATCCAGGGTTATTAAGGCAAATTCAGCGTATGGTGTGGCGCGAAAGGTTCGAGCCATCACGGTTATTTTTAAGTCACTGGTAGTTAACACATTCCTGGGGGATAAATGAGCGCGGGAAGCCCTAAATTCACCATCAGCCGTGTTGCGGCATTATCACTGGTTTCGCTATGGCTGGCAGGTTGTTCAAATTCTGGTAACGCACCTGCGTCTGTGAGTTCCGTAGGCGGAAACAGCGGATCGGGTAACACGTCCAGCGGAATGTTGATCACCCCTCCGCCAAAAATGGGTTCCACGACACAGCAGACGAAGCAGATTCAACCGGTTAAGCAACCGGTATCGCAGCCAACACAGATTCAGCCAGTGCAACAGCCTGTGCAGACCCAAAATGGGCGCATAGTTTATAACCGTCAGTATGGGAACATTCCAAAAGGGAGCTATACCGGCGGCAGTACGTACACCGTGAAGCGTGGTGACACGCTGTTCTACATTGCGTGGATCACCGGGAACGATTTCCGCGACCTGGCTCAGCGTAATAATGTCCAGGCTCCGTATGGACTGGAAGTCGGTCAGACGCTCCAGGTCGGCAACGCCACGGGCACACCGCTCACGCCGGGCAATACCGTTTCAGCGGCAGATGTCACGGCGCAAAATAACAGCGTTAAACCTGAACAAAAAACCACCACGGTGGTTGCTTCGCAACCTGTAATTACGTATTCTGAAGATTCAGGTGATCAGAGTGCTAACAAAATGTTGCCGAATAATAAAGGGACTGCGACTGCTGTCACAGCACCGACTACGGCACCTGTGGTTAGCTCTATCGAACCGACTGCCAGCAGTTCATCTACCAGTGCGCCTATCTCTGCATGGCGCTGGCCAACTGACGGCAAGGTTATCGAGAACTTCTCTTCTACCGAAGGTGGGAACAAAGGGATCGATATCGCAGGAAGTAAGGGACAGGCTATCATCGCGACCGCAGATGGGCGCGTTGTGTATGCCGGTAACGCGCTGCGCGGTTACGGTAATCTTATTATCATCAAACATAACGATGATTACCTGAGTGCCTACGCCCATAACGACACAATGCTGCTCCGGGAACAACAAGAAGTTAAGGCGGGGCAAAAAATCGCTACTATGGGTAGCACCGGTACCAGTTCTACACGCTTGCATTTTGAAATTCGTTACAAGGGGAAATCCGTAAACCCGCTGCAGTATCTACCGCAGCGATAATTTGACGGGGCATGCCAACCTGGGTGTCTTGTTCAGGGATCACGGGTAGGAGCCACCTTATGAGTCAGAATACGCTGAAAGTTCATGATTTAAATGAAGATGCGGAATTTGATGAGAACGGAGCAGAGGCTTTTGACGAAAAAGCCTTAGTAGAAGAGGAACCCAGTGATAACGATTTGGCTGAAGAAGAGCTGTTATCGCAGGGAGCCACACAGCGTGTACTGGACGCGACTCAGCTTTACCTTGGGGAGATTGGTTACTCCCCACTGTTAACGGCCGAAGAAGAAGTCTATTTCGCACGTCGTGCTTTGCGTGGTGATGTTGCCTCGCGCCGTCGCATGATTGAAAGTAACTTGCGTCTGGTCGTGAAAATTGCCCGTCGTTACGGTAATCGTGGTCTGGCTCTGCTGGATCTGATTGAAGAGGGCAACTTAGGTCTCATCCGCGCAGTAGAGAAGTTTGACCCGGAACGTGGGTTCCGCTTCTCCACTTACGCTACCTGGTGGATTCGTCAGACTATCGAACGGGCAATTATGAACCAGACCCGTACGATCCGCCTGCCAATCCACATCGTCAAAGAGTTGAATGTCTATCTGCGTACCGCGCGCGAGTTGTCCCATAAGCTGGACCACGAGCCAAGTGCGGAAGAGATTGCCGAACAACTCGATAAACCGGTTGATGACGTAAGCCGTATGCTGCGTCTCAACGAGCGCATTACCTCAGTTGACACCCCGTTGGGTGGCGACTCCGAAAAAGCGCTGCTGGACATCCTGGCCGATGAAAAAGACAACGGCCCGGAAGACACCACGCAGGACGATGACATGAAACAGAGCATCGTCAAATGGCTGTTCGAACTGAACGCCAAACAGCGTGAAGTGCTGGCACGTCGTTTCGGTTTACTGGGGTATGAAGCTGCGACACTGGAAGACGTCGGCCGTGAGATTGGCCTGACCCGTGAACGTGTCCGCCAGATTCAGGTTGAAGGTCTGCGTCGCCTGCGTGAAATCCTGCAGGGGCAAGGGCTGAATATCGAAGCGCTGTTCCGCGAGTAAGCAACCATTCGTCAAAAAAGGCTCGTCGTGAGACGAGCCTTTTTCTTTTGTGTTACGGCTGCGCGGTTTCGTGCAGCAAACGCCACGTTATCCGATCGCCTTCCTGATTGAGCACCGCGGTTGACCAGCGAACGTTGAGTGGCTGCTCCGGGCGGGTTTGCGTCTCCCGATAGTGAAGCACTGCGCCGTTGTTCCAGGTTTGTAGCGTCGTTAATTCATCAATGACGATCTTCAGACCGGGACGGCTTCCGCGCTGACTGTCCAGGAAACTGGCAAGGGCTTGATAGTCGAAATGTGCCCCACCCGGTGGGATCATCAGAAAATCTGGCCGGAAACGGGTGAGCAGGGCGCTGGGATCGCCTTCGCCTTTGCCTAACCAGTTTTCAAGCGCAATGTGGAGGTCGATAATTTCGTGTTCGAAAGGCGTCATGAATTCTCCTGTCGCAGCTGGGTTAGCACCTGCGTATTGTTAAGACGAAAAACATACAGTACAGGCAGTAAGGTGATGCCTGCAGCAAAAATAAACATCCCGTGCCACGCGGCGAGCGGTGTCAGCCAGGCCAGCGCCAGGTTCAGCGCCTGCGCCAGCAACAGGGCTCCTGCAAAAAAGCTTAACTGTCGATTAAGATTCCACAGCGCGCTGGCATCCGGCATATCTTCCTGGTGCGTCGTCAAAAAAGCGCTACTCTGAGCCGTACTGCTGCAAAGGCTTCCGCCTGCGCCCATCAAGGTAAACGCAACGGCAGGTAACAGCATTGCCGAACTGGCGTTAATCAAAAGCAGAATGCCCGTTGCCTGCAAAAGGCAACCGAGGACAATCAGCGGCCGGGGTCCGATACGGTTAAAATAGCGTCCTGTCGCCGTGATGGCCATAAACGATGCCACAGACCACGGCAACATAAGTATCCCCGTTGCGGCTGGTGTCATATTGGCCTCGCTCTGAAGATAAAACATGCCCGTGACGTTTACCCCGATAAACATGCCGGGGACACATAAATAGACCAGCATGGAAAAACGTAAAAGCGGGTCCGTCAGCAAAGGCAGGTTTAGCAGCCTGGTTGCTTTCATCGGTGGCATTTCGTGTTTAAGCCACAGGCAGGCCAAAGCAAAGGTCACGATGGCAACCGGGAGCGTGGCGAAAAATATCCAGCGCCAGCTTAATGCCTGAACCAGCAGTCCCCCAATAGCGGGTGAGCAAGCGGGGGCAAGCAACGCAACCAGCATGACCGCTGAAGAGAGTCTGGCGCGCTCGTGGGGCTTAAATTGTTGCCATGTCAGTGCCTGTCCAACCGGGATCAGCAAACCACCCCCAATCCCCTGCAGCACTCGCCAGACAATCAGGCTCTCCAGCGAGGATGACAGGCCCGCTGCAGCAGAGGCTGCGCTGAACAGAAAAAGTGAAAGCAGGATAACGCGCTTTGGCCCGATGCGGCGCGTCAGCACGGTGCTGAAGGGGATCACCAGTGTCAGACCGGCAATGTACCCGTTACTGACCCAGGAAAGTGCTGAAGGCGTGGTGTTAAAGGCGTGAGCCATTGCCGGAAAAGCGACGCTGGCGATAAACATATTAATCAGATCAAGAAAAAAGCCCAGCAGATAGACAACTGCGACTTTGCTGCGATACGTCATGGTAGATCCTCCGGTGAGGAGGCGGATCGTAGCGTTCCTTAATGTGCTGATAAACACGACAAACTGAGATATTCTGTCAAAATTATTTTGACAGTTCTCAAGGCTGATAATGATTAATTTACAGCGTACGGCGATGTTTGTTGCGGTAGCGGACACAGGCAGTTTCACCGCCGCAGCAGATGCGATGGGGCTGACAAAAGCTGTCGTCAGTTTCAATATTCGCCAGCTTGAAGATGAGCTGGGCGTAACGTTGTTGCTGCGATCTACCCGTCGCCTGAGGTTAACCGAGGCAGGGGCGCTTTTTCATCAACGTAGCGTGGCGCTTTTAAAGGATGCAGAGCGATTGCGGGATGATGTCCGCGCAAACCATGCCGGGCTTACGGGGGAATTGCGGATCACCACTACGCCCGAGTACGGTTCGCAGATCGTGATACCTTTGCTGGCCGGGTTCAGCCAGCTACACCCGAGCCTGCGCATACGTCATGTCTCGTCGTCTCTGCATGCCGACCTTATCTCAGAACGCTTTGATGTCGCCATCAGACTGGGAACCCTCGCAGATTCACGTTATCACGCCGCATTGATTACCCACTTTTCCATCCTGCCCGTTGCGACGCCTCGTTGGCTGCTTGACCATCCGGTTGAATCGCTGGAACAGCTGGCTGAAGCAGACTGGATTATTCACGAGCGCCTGGCCTCGCCGCTGCACTGGCAGGTGAAAGATGCACGGGGGGCGTCAGCCACCCTGGAGATAAAAAAAGCACCGCGTTTGTTTGCGGACAGTGCTCAGGCGCTGATGGCCTTTGCTCTGGCAGGAAGCGGTGTGGCGCTACTTCCGGAGTGGCTGGTTCGAAATGCTCTTGATGCGGGAAAACTGGTATCGGTTTTACCGGGATACCGTTTTGCACGGCAGGGTATCTACGCGGTGTATCCTGATGCCCAGCATGTGCCTGCGAAAGTGCGGACATTTATCGATTTTATGCGCATGAGGGTTAATTAATCGGGGCGCATCTTTTTGATAAGTGCCGAAAACTCGCACCTGCTTTACTTTGTTAAGGCGTCCTGAAAATACCTCATCAACCTGATTGCTGAAGCGCTGAAAAAAGCCCGGTAAGCGTGAGCGCCACCGGGCCCAGACGACAAAGGACTAAACCAAACTCTTCAGCCGGTAAATCCACTCCAGCGCCTGACGCGGTGTCAGTGAATCCGGGTCGAGATTCTCCAGCGCTTCGACTGCGGGAGAGGTTTCTTCTGCAGGAGCCAGCAATGACATCTGTGTACCGTCAATCTGTGTGGCTGCGGCATTGGGTGACAAACTTTCCAGCTCACGCAATTTCTGCCGCGCGCGCTTGATCACCTCTTTCGGCACGCCCGCCAGCGCTGCGACGGCCAGGCCATAGCTCTTGCTTGCCGCACCGTCCTGCACCGTGTGCATAAAGGCGATGGTATCACCGTGTTCCAGTGCATCAAGATGAACGTTTGCCACGCCTTCCATCTTCTCTGGCAACTGTGTCAGTTCGAAATAGTGGGTTGCAAACAGCGTCATGGCCTTGATTTTATTCGCCAGGCTTTCGGCACATGCCCACGCCAGCGACAGTCCGTCATAGGTTGACGTTCCGCGTCCAACTTCGTCCATCAACACCAGACTGTACTCGGTTGCGTTATGCAGGATGTTGGCGGTTTCGGTCATTTCCACCATAAAGGTTGAACGCCCGCTTGCCAGATCGTCTGCAGCGCCCACACGGGTGAAGATACGATCGATTGGGCCAATCTCCACTTTTTGCGCTGGAACGTAGCTACCGATCCCGGCGAGCAGGGCGATGAGCGCAGTCTGGCGCATATAGGTACTTTTACCGCCCATGTTTGGACCGGTGATGATCAGCATTCTTCTTTGCGGTGACAGGCTTAGTGGGTTAGCAATGAACGGCTCGTTCAGCACGCGCTCGACCACTGGATGTCGACCCTCGGTAATGCGAATACCGGGTTTATCGGTAAAGGTTGGGCAGGTGTAGTTCAGCGTCTCTGCGCGTTCTGCCAGGTTTACCAGCACATCCAGTTCAGCCAGCGCACCGGCGCTTAATTGCAGCTCAGCAAGGTGTGGCATCAGCATGTCGAACAGCTCGTCATAAAGCTGTTTTTCCAGCGCCAGGGCTTTGCCTTTCGAGGTGAGAACTTTGTCCTCATACTCTTTCAGCTCAGGAATGATATAGCGCTCGGCATTTTTCAGCGTTTGTCGACGAACATAGTGGATAGGTGCCAGATGGCTTTGTCCACGGCTGATCTGAATGTAGTAACCGTGTATCGCGTTATAACCTACCTTCAGGGTGTCCAGCCCCAGACGTTCACGCTCGCGGATTTCCAGCTTATCAAGGTAGTCTGTTGCACCGTCTGCCAGCGCGCGCCATTCATCCAGCTCTTCGTTGTAGCCTGGTGCAATTACGCCGCCATCACGAACCAGAACCGGAGGCGTATCAATGATGGCGCGCTCCAGCAATTCGCGAAGCCCGGTAAACTCTCCCATTGTTTCGCGCAGCTTCTGTACTGGCGCGCTGGCTACGTCACCAAGCTGGGCACGCAGTTCCGGTAGCTGCTGGAAGGCATGACGCATACGCGCGAGATCGCGTGGGCGAGCCGTACGCAGTGCCAGACGAGCAAGAATACGTTCCAGATCGCCGACCTGGCGCAGCACGGGCTGCAGCTCAGTATAGCGATCCTGCAAAGCGGCAATGGTCTGCTGGCGGCTGGTCAGTGTATCGGTATCGCGAATCGGCATATGCAGCCAACGCTTAAGCATGCGGCTGCCCATTGGGGTAACCGTGTTATCGAGCACCGAGGCGAGGGTATTTTCCACACCACCAGCCAGATTCTGGGTGATCTCCAGGTTACGGCGCGTCGCAGCATCCATGATGATGCTGTCCTGCTGACGTTCCATTGTAATCGAGCGGATATGCGGCAGCGCCGTGCGTTGGGTATCTTTCACATACTGTAGCAGGCAGCCAGCTGCACACAGCCCGCGTGGGGCATTTTCCACGCCAAAGCCAATCAGATCGCGCGTGCCAAACTGCAGGTTCAACTGCTGGCGCGCGGTATCAATTTCGAATTCCCATAGCGGGCGGCGACGCAGGCCACGGCGGCCTTCAATGAGTGCCATTTCGGCGAAATCTTCGGCATAGAGCAGCTCTGCCGGGTTTGTGCGTTGCAATTCGGCCGCCATGGTTTCGCGGTCAGCCGGTTCGCTCAGGCGAAAACGTCCGGAGCTGATATCCAGCGTGGCGTAGCCAAATCCTTTACTATCCTGCCACAGCGCTGCCAGCAGGTTATCCTGGCGCTCCTGCAGCAGGGCTTCGTCACTGATGGTGCCTGGCGTGACAATGCGCACAACTTTGCGTTCAACCGGGCCTTTTGAGGTGGCTGGATCGCCAATCTGCTCGCAGATCGCCACGGATTCGCCCTGGTTCACCAGCTTTGCCAGGTAGTTTTCTACCGCGTGATGGGGGATTCCCGCCATCGGGATAGGCTCACCTGCCGATGCGCCACGTTTGGTCAGGGAGATATCGAGCAACTGCGACGCGCGTCTGGCATCGTCATAAAAGAGCTCGTAAAAATCGCCCATACGGTAAAACAGCAAGATTTCCGGGTGTTGTGCTTTCAGCTTCAGATACTGCTGCATCATTGGGGTGTGAGAGTCTAGATTTTCTATTGTACTCATCGGTTTGTGATGTCCGTTTTCTTAATTTTTAATGAGTTAGTGGTTTTTGTGGTTATCGTTAGGTTTCACTATGTCTCATCGAATATCATGAAATCCTACATTTAAATGTAGGTTAAAGTGTAGCTTGCCAACCTGTGACTTGGTAAAATATGGGCACACACAGTGCAACCTACATTTATGTTCATGACTGCATAAGGTGCATGATAACGGAGTCTTTATGGTAGGAAAACAAGAGGGAAAGCCACTTTCGTTTAAAGCGGTAGAAATGATGAAGCCTGGCGACAAAGATAAGGCTGATGTAGGCGAAAATCGTGGCTTACGTGTCTCCTGCGGTGCAACTGGGGTTAAGTCTTTTTTCTACCGTTACACAAGTCCTCTGACTGGCAAGCTTGCTCAGGTTAAAATTGGTAACTTTCCGCAGACTTCTCTAGCTGCTGCACGTCTCAAACTCCACGAATTAAAGCTCCTCCGACAGGAAGGTCGGTGCCCTGCGACTGAACTCAAACAAGATAAGCTCCAGCGTGCGATTGAAGCTGAACAGGCTAAGATCCCTGAATTGACCGTACAGGGATTGGTTGAACTGTATCTTACCGAACGTATTGAGGATCGTAAAACGAAGGACGGGAAGGTCATTCCCGGTGCCAGAAAGCCGAAAGGGCAGGCTGAGGTTCGTCGTACTCTCTATGGTGACGCTGTTAAAAGCTTAGGAACCCGGAATGCTGCTGAGATTACGCGCCAGGATGTCATTAATTTAATCAATAACATTGTAGCTCGAGGTGCAACCGTACAGGCTGGGAATGTACTGAGGGAGCTTTCACTCGCATATGAATTTGCAATCGGCCTTGGGCGATTTGATGATAATTTCGCGAATCCGGCGCTGTTAGCAAAATCCAGCTTACGACAGACCAGAATCAAGCTCACAAACGGACGTGGAACACGAGTACTGAGCGAGGACGAGCTTGCAAAATTCCTTAAATGGCTTCCGGGTTCGGCTTACACGCCAACGATCAAAAACGTGTTACGTCTGACTCTCTGGACCGGGTGTCGTACCGGTGAAGTCTGCAATATGGCATGGAAGGATGTTGACCTTGAAAAGGGGACAATACACCTACGTGAAACAAAAACAGGCATTGAACGCTATGTGCAGCTACCTAATCAGGCCATTGATTTTTTAAAGGTTTTACGACTCAATTCCGATGCTTATTTGTTCCCTTCATCCCGTACGAAGTTGCCAATACAGCAGAAATATCTCACTGAGAATGCTTGGCGTATGCGGGAATCAGGAAAAATGCTAGATATACCCGGTTGGAGGCCACATGATTTAAGGCGGACGGTACGAACAGGGTTATCACGGTTACAATGCCCTAATGAAGTCGCTGAGGCTGTTCTTGGGCATACCAAAGGCGGGGTAGAAGGTATTTATAATCTATATAAATATGATGCTGAGTGTAAAAAATGGTTGCAGATATGGGCTGATTATTTAGATACCCTTCTGGATTAATTACATCAGGGGGCTGTGGCGTATTTGCCACGTTGTAACTGGTGTTGCCATCCGCTTGGTATAATCACTCACAGATTGCGATTGTGATGATAACTATTTGCACAAAGGAAATGATATAACCGAAGGCCCACTTCTCGCTCAAAGCGGATCTCCAACCCAGTTAACAAGTCCGCTTCGTGCCAAAAGCAGAACTTGCTTACATTGTGCTATGTTAATTTGTTGGGAGCAGGTCACAAAATCCAGCCAGGACGAAAATAAATAATTGCCATACATTTAGTGTTGATTATTTCGGGATTGTTCATCTATTCTGATTGTATCAGCGAGCAGGCCGGAGTCACTCTTCGTAGATCATCCCATACTTCAGAAAACAATCGTTCTCTTTATTCTTGCCCTATGGGTAATTGATCCATTCAGGACAAAGAGAAGAAAGCATACTGAATCCACCATTGAAGAAGCCGATGCCAGAGAACGTCATAAATGGCGATATCTCAGATGGGGAGTGCGAACAATACAAATTGCAGCGACAGTATATATGTTTGCTATGCTGATTCAGTTTTTACTGAAGTAGACGGCTCAGGCAGGTACGACCGGACGGAATTGGCAGCCAATTCAGCGGAGGCCGGACGGGGTTAAACGTCCCCTCTGTGCCAGTGACCTGCTCCTCGTTGATTCACACGGAAGGCTGTTAGAAATGTGCAATTTTTGCTCACAGCAGACTGTAAGAGTTGATTGTGTGTTGCACTGTGAGATCAAATCAAAACCAATATATTCAGGCATCTTCCCACAGCGCACCCCATTCAACAGGCAATTGCTCCTTATCAAATCCCTCAAACCAGTAAACACTACTTTTTGCCCAACAATAGGCACTTCTCCCCAACCCTAATGAAACAATGCGCGACTCCAGTCCGGCTTGAGACGACCATGCCGTTTAAGGCGCACACCATTACAAGCAGTTGCTCATATTGAGGGAAAGTTAATAAAGAAACTTAACGGCATTTCCTCTTTTGCGCACGTTTCAATTGCCTTGATATCCAGTCTTGGTTACGTTTGCGAATTTTTTGTTTCATTGGCTACTGTTCTGATTCGACTCACTTATTAATCAATGATCTTACTGTATTCCAACGCCATGCTTTGTACAGGAATGTCCGCTTTTCGCTCATAGCAGACGGTTTATAATAATTGTGCCCTGCTGGAGGGCACATCGCTATGTGAAATTTCAATTGATGCAGATTGGTTTTGCCAACTTAAGTTAAGCTTGGTTTCTCAATCCTTTTTCCCATCCAGCATGTCAATCATCATGGGATAAATTCTGTCGCAACTTATCTCTGGATTTTGTACAGCAAAATTCCATCCTTCATCCATCGCAGCAGCAACTTCAGTTGTTGAAGCTATGGGCCAGTCGCTTACGGTGCCATAGACTTTACGGATGGCCTGGTTCTTGTCCATACCCGAACGCTGCTGCTGGCACATACTGACCATCACTTCTGCGGCCTGAGCAGGCTGGCTTACCGGGTACGCTGCCAGCGCCGGAGCGGATACTGTTGTGATGAGCAGTGCGGTAATAATATGCTTCTTCATTGTGTTACCCCTCACTGAACCGGAATACCCTGGACCGGGCTGTTGTCCCATGTCATCGGTCGGTCTTCCGGAATTGCCGGGGCACTGTCAGTGGCCGGTTTGTCAAAAACAGGTTTTGCGCTGGCGGGAAGGTCATCCGGTGAAATAACTCGAGTTTTCACACCCAGCTTCCCACCAACAGCGGCGTTCATCTGGTCGCAGAGGGTTTTTATCTGGAGCCGGATACCGCTCTGGTTTATTCCTTCGCTTTTGAATTGCTGCTCAAGAATAAAGCGGTCCTGAAGGGAATGGTAATAGTTAATATTGTCCTTCGTTAATGTCATGATGTTGCCGGTATTATCCTGATAGCGATTGCTGCGGATAAGTTTGTCCAGTGCGGTTAAGGCCTCATCGCCAGTGTAACCATACTGGTGGCAGGTATTCAGGGTGGCATAAGCCTCATACAGCCCCTGCAAATTTTCTGCGGGGAGTGTTTTTGCCCCGGCACAACCTGAAAATGCCAGAAGCAACATGGCAGCGGTTTTCCTCATCTTCGGTGATCTCCTTTCATTGACGTTTTCATTATCCGTTATGCGCGCTACCGTTAACGGATGCGGATATTTCTGGTGATTTTCCTGGGTGTCAGCGGGCTGCGTTTTTCCACAAAGAAATACGCAACATTGAACGCTGATTTACGATGGTTGCCTCGGCCCAGGGAGGGCCAGTTTCTGAAGGACTCAATCTGTTCTTCGGTATAGGGCGTGTCAGAAAAATCGAACAGTACCAGCAGGGCTTTGCCGTCATACTTCATCAGTTTCTTTACCTCCGTGCTGTTGACTGAGGCTGACAGTGCAGAACGGGCGGCTCCTGGCTTACGGACGGCGAACTCCACCGCCACATCGTCAATGACGAAATCAATATAGCCATGCCCGGAGATACTGCCGGGCAGTTTCCCCCGGACTTCCGGTGAGACGCTGTCGGCAAACCAACCCAGCAGGTAGCAGCGTACCAGCGGTAGCAACTCCCGTTCACTGCATTCGTTAAGGCGCAGGGTTTTGACAAATGCTTTCCGGTAAAGGGAACTAAAAAGGTACTCAAAGCATTCCGTTACTTCAGTAATGGTGGTCGACATACCCTGCTTCCTTCAGCTTTCGTTTTTGACAGACCTACCTGCATAGCGCTCAGGCCAGATGGTTTCGGGCGTAGTGTTCAGTGCCTCCGCAATAATCTTTTCCGCCCGCGGATAGTGGCGCTCAAAAGCGTTATTCAGCGTCCTGGAAGCCAGCCCGTGTTGCCGGGAGAGAGCTGACAGGGAAAGTCCCCGCTTATGCAGGGCGGCGACAATATCTGCCCGGTGCCAGTTAACAGCACTTCCCTTACTTCGCTTTTTTTGCGAATCTGTTGAGTTACTCAATGTATTCACTCCGGGTTGTTAGTACCGGAGATATTAAAAGCGAACAAAAGGAAGTTATCAAGTTCCTTTTATGGTTATTTGCGCTCATTTAACTAACGCTTTGATAAGAGGTGAAATTTTATGAGCAGTGAACAGATGACTGAGCCCTGTGATGCCGGAATGACGGACAGGGGGGAGTGGCTTACAGCAGAGCAGTTTGCCGGAATGGAAGGAATGCCGGGCACAGCGAAAGGGGCGCGGCTACGTCTGGAAAAGCTCACAGCCCTACATCCGGAAATCCGCCGCAAACGCACCAGTGGGAAGGGGTTTCTGTACCATATCAGCGCGGCAGGGATGGCGTTGAAAAGTGAGCGGGATGCGGCAGATACCTCAGCAGACGAGCAGCTTAACCTGTGGATACAGTTGTTCCGTACCATGAAACCGGCCTCTAGGGATAAACTTTTGCAGCAGGCTCTGGCTCAGGTTGCAAGGGACCTGTCTGAAGGAGACGTTAACCAGTAACAAGTGAAGGAGTCGCTGGATAAGTGATAACAAGAATCACTTGCATTAATATATTGATTTTGTTATAATTTATACAGTGGCAGCCATCATGCGCTCAGCCACTGTATCACCACCATTCCGGCTGGTTCACAGCCATCACTTATCCCGGAAATTTACAATGACACTTCCTCGAGACGTTCATGCGTCCCGCCAGGGACAGCATGACTATTTGTGTGGCATCTACAGCCTGATTAATACCCTGAGTTACCTCTATGACGGCAGAGTAAGGCGGGAAAAATTAATGTACCGCCTGCTAAGCAGCTATAAGCGACGATGGGACTTATTTGATCTCCTGACGCTTGGCCTGGATGAAGAGCAGATGGACCACCTGATAGCAGATGTTCTGCTGAGAGGGCATTACGCCCAACATTATCCCCTCTATTTTCATACTCCCTTCCGTTATCGAACCTTGAGAACTCACCGAATATTTCATGATATCAGCGACTGGCTGGCTTCACCGGAGAATCAAGCGCAGCGCGTGGTGATTATGGGGACCACATGGCACTGGTCAGTGGTGGTTCGTACCGATGCTACCCGGTTGTTTTTGTTTGATAGCCTGGGGATACGCAGCCAGCGAAAGGACACGTTTTCAGTACAACCTGAGCTGAAGCGCCATACGTTGCTGCCGGATGCCATTTACTTTGTTGAACGTGAATTCTGAACTAAAAGGTAAGGAGTACATCATGACGTTTATCGCAAGTGATCGTAGCGGTCATTATCAGACGCTGGAGCCGGTTACCCGCGAACAGATTATCCGGTTTGCCCATTCTTTGCTGACCCGCCAGTTTCGCAATCGCCGAAAAATCACCTCATCTGAAGATGTACGTCAGTGGCTGGTGATGAAGCTGGCGCTTGAAAACCGTGAATCTTTTGGTGTGATAATGCTTTCACAGCAACATCATATTCTCGGCTACCAGACATTGTTTACCGGTACGCTGAGCCAGACGATGGTTTATCCCCGCGAAATAGTCAGCCTGGCACTGACGCACAACGCTGCTGCTGTGATACTGGTGCATAACCATCCCAGTGGTGAGCCTGAACCGAGCCAGGCCGATAAACTCATTACCCAAAAAATTACAGACGCACTGGCGTTGCTGGATATCCGCGTGACCGACCATCTCATTGTGGGAGGCGACAAAGCCTGGTCTTTCGCTGAACACGGGTTACTGTGAGTTACCTGGTTTAATACACATTAACCACGGTAATCCACGTTCGCCTTATCCCTTCATTTTTAAACTGTAAATACTGAGGTTTTACCCATGAACATCAATGCCGTTATTCAACCGGCAGGCTTTGTGCTGCCTGTCAGTCTGCAGCTGTTCGACATGTTGATGGCAGAGGCGGGCGAAATACCTGCCAGTAAACATCGCGTCACCGCCGTTACGCTCAACTTCCGGGACCCGGACTACAGCGTGGAGCGGGGCGGTTATCACCCGGTGGAAATCCGGCTAGTTCACCAGGGGGACGAGTGGTGTCTGGACTACGCCACCGATTTTGGCTATGTCGGCAACGTTTATCCCGAGCTTGAGAAAATCATCGATATCAGCTGGTCGCAGGGCTATGTCTGGCACTGCCGTACAGGGGATTTGTCCCCGTCTGAGGCCCGGGCGCTATACACCCTGTGGGAGCGCAACTTCCTGAGCTATCACGCCAGCGGGGTCTACACCACCCGCGTGATGTGGGAAAGCTGAACTGAAGATAATAAAGCCCTGCCGGAGGCGTATCTCACTGGCTGGAATATGGAGACACAAATATGACCCATTCAACACATACACCGTCGCCAGCAACCCCCTGGTGGGGGCTCTGGCGTGATGTGACGCCGCTGTTTGGTGCACGACTGGTACAGGAAGGCCACAACCTACATTTTCTGGCCGACCGGGCCGGGTTTAGCGGTGTGTTCAGCGAAAGCGATGCACGCCATCTGGACCAGGCCTTTCCGCTGTTCATGAAGCAGATGGAAGGCATGCTGTTGTCTGGTGAGCTGGAGCCGCGCAGGGCGAAGGGCATCACACTGCAGGCGAAGGAACTGACTTGTGAGGCTGATACGCTTGGCTCCTGCGGCTATGTATATATCGCCATTTATCCCACTCCTGTCCCGGTTCCAGCAACACAGGACTGAACATATCCGTTCTCTCTTCTGCCGGGCGGATTTCCATAAGCGCGGGCCGGGTTGCCGTTCATGTTCGCGCCTTTTTCAATACTACCCACATTATCACGAGAATACTGTCATGAAAAAACAACCTGTCTCACCGACACGGGTGGCATCGTGCTGCCTGTCGCCTGCTGAAGTCTGGCGCACCCTGCTGACTCACCTGTTGGCACAGCACTACGGGCTTACCCTCAGCGATACGCCGTTTGGCGAGGAAGACACCATTCAGGCGCATATTGAAGCCGGTGTTCCCATGGCGGAGGCCCTGAATGCTGTCGTTGAGATGTATGATCTGGTACGCACAGACCGGGACAATGCGGGCTTTATCCTTGGCTCCCCATTGATTACTACTATTGATGTTCTCCGGGCGCGAAAAGCCACCGGGCTTCTGAATCGGGGAACGTATAAGGCCGTCAGCCATATCACGCAGGGGCGCAGGTCTGCCCCGGACCGCGCCACAATCGCTGAACCCGGAGCGCCGTTGCCGTTGCTGCCATCGGACACGTTCACCCGACAGGATGCGGAGCGTGTTGTGTCAGCGTATGACCGTGTCGCTATTGAGGATGACCAGCATACCCACTTTCGGCTGGCAATACGCGATGCTGAAGGTCAGCTTATCTGGCGGGTCTGGAACTTTGAGCCCGGAGCCGGGCAGGGTCTTAACCACTATCTGCAACGCTATGGCGTGAAAAAATGACCACGCAGGGCTGAATGACATTACCAGATGAATTGACTGCTTCCCCGGCCTGCATGGCCGGGATACTCCATTTTTCAGTATTAAGGATGATGTTATGACCTCGAACCACAAGGGCAGGCGCGCGGAAACTGTACGCCTGCAAAACGTCTCCACCACCAATCCGGCACAGCTTTGGCTGGCAGGTCTGGCGCCTGCCGGGCGCAAGGGGATGCAAAGCCAGCTTCGGCGCTGTGCCGGTATCCTGCTTCCGGGCTCGGATATCGACAGTTACCCCTGGCAGATGCTGAACTACACGGGGGTGATGCTGGTGCGCTCGGCGCTGCTGAATGAGGGCTATGCTGTTGCTACCGTGAACATGGCGCTGTCGGCGCTGAAGTCAGTTGCCGGAGTGGCCTTCAGTATGGGGATACTGGATGCTGATATGCTGGAGCGGATACGCAACGTCAGGCGGGTCAGTGGTGACGGTTGTCGGCAGGGGCGTGCGCTGGCCCGCCATGAAATCCGGTCAATGCTGACGGCGGCAGCGACGTATTCCTCCGTGCGCTGTCAGCGCGAGCGGGCCATTTTATTGCTTCTGTGTGGTGCCGGGCTGCGTGCGGGTGAGCTGGTTGCCCTTAATGTTGAGGATATTGACGTCTCCACGGGGATCGTTTGGGTCAGGGAGGGGAAAGGGCGCAAAAGTCGTGATATTCACCTTGCCGTAAAGGTTTGGACACAGCTGCGGCGCTGGCTAAAGTGCCGGGGAGGGCATGAGGGGCCGTTATTCAGTCGTATCAGCTTGGCAGACCGGCTTGGGCCACGTAGGCTTACCACTACCGGATTGACGGGGCTGTTGGCACAGCTACGCCAGGCCGCTGGCGTGGACTATTTTACCCCGCACGACCTCAGACGAACGTTCATTACACAACTATTGGAACAGGGAACCGACCTCAACGTGGTACGCCAACTGGCAGGTCATGCCGATATCGCCACAACCACCCGCTATGACTACAGGGGCCGAGGTATGCTGGACAGGGCCTCCCGAGCGTTCTGTTGCTGGTAAATCGTAATGGGGGGGATGGCCTTCGTCACCTGCTGGCTAAACAATCAAACGGGGCCAGGGACTATTTTTGATGACTCACAGGCACGTCCAGGGCGGGCTTAGTGCTATGGGGAAGCCGGGAAAGTACGACCAACTCACCACTCCTGATGAATGACACTATCGTACTTCGCGGCCTGGGTATTCCAGAGATACTTGCAGTGTACAGTCTTACCGCCTGGCGCCTCTGCTGAGGCATCATTTTTCCAGTTGTATGTCATTATTTACATACTGACTAATATCATTTTCACTCCATTCCCCTTTCTTCCTATTCGGCGCTCTGTAGCTGCTTTCATTCATGATTTCAGCAACCTCTGCAAGTCTGCGTCTATGTGTATTACGCTGACCTTTCTCGTAAAGCTTGTTAATCATCGTCCGGAGAAAGAACTTATGAGGATTGTCTGTCGCTTCGCTGGCTCTGCACTCAGTGCCCAGATTTTTAGCCACAATGTCTGATACCACTTTTTCCCCTAAGCATGCTTCTGCCTGACTGTGGATACCGGCAGTGACAGCTATACTGCGGAACATATTGATTTCATCGCCCTTCATTTTACCTTCTGACAAGTTTTCCTGAAGTAACGCCAGTAATTCCAGTGTGGTTTCGTCAAGATAAACTTTCACCTGGGTCAGTCCCGCATCTGTCCGCATCTTTGTCGACCGCTGCTGGCGGCTCATCTGTTTTTTCCCTGCCATGTGTGGCTCCCTTCTTTAGCCATTTTAACCACTCTAGCATCTCCCATGTCTGGCCGACATTGATCATACACAAGTGTCGGCCCGACAATGAAACGTCTAACGTGCTTGCAGACGTCCCAAAACGTAGCCGCAGCTTCCGAATTTCGATCTTGTGAATAAGGCACTCCTTGAACTGCTCAAGAGTGCAGAAATATGAACGAGATGAAACTGGTGAAAATTCGGGTCGTACTGGAGCGCTGTGCGGTGAGCCGCGCCACGTTGTACCGGATGATTGAGAAAGGCACTTTTCCACGCCCTAAATCCCTGACTGGAGGGCGAGCGGTAGCCTGGCTGGAAAGTGACGTCAGTGAATGGATTGCTTCCCGCGTCACTACAGGAGGCTGCTGATATGTTTGGTGCAAAAGACCGCATTGCGCGATCAGTATACGTATCGCTGACAGAAGAAGAGCGCCAACTGGAAAAGCTGGCTCTCACCATTCCAGGGTTTGAAACCCGGGATCGGATGGAGAAAGAGCGCCAGTACCGTATAAGAGCAATACAAAAAGCTGTCCAGCAGGACAGGAATGATAACGAGAATGAAAGCAAAGAAGTCAGAAAAGCACACAAAAAGTGGCGAGGAAAGGCTCTTCGGCTAAAGAGGAAACTTAAAGCCTGTATGTTAGATAAGCCATGTGGCAGTGCTGCGTGCCCACAGTGCTTCCGCCTGCACAGGTTACGTAAACTGGCTGAACTGGCCCCGCTGCGGGGGTGTATGAGCGCGTACAGAGTGGTTACGCTGGTTTATTACGATGCCATGCTGGAAGAAGAGCAGATCAGTTGCTGGGACCATAAGAAATTCCGGGAACGGGTCTACAAGATGGTAAAAAGAGCCGGATTTACGGACAAAATAGTGGGGGGCTATGAGCTGGATTTTCACACCGATATTCAGCGCTGGATGCCTCATTTGCATCTGCTGATGCCAAGAGAGCCTGGCGCGCTCAAAACGCTAAGGAAGGCGATGAAAAGAGACAAAAATATACGGGCCAGAGCAGGGATAATTAGTCGACCAATGAAAAGCCAAAAACTAAGGGATTTTGATGCGCAGGTAACTTACTGTTTCAAGGGGATGTGGCAGGAAGTAAGACCCTACCCTGATGAGGTTGGCAAAAGGAGGACCCGCAAGCACAGGCTGCCACCTGTTCTACTGGCACGGGCGCTATGTAAGCAGGATGAGATGGGGTTTACTGGACTGACATTTACTTCTGGGGTGAGAACCCGTAAGTAGTTTGTCCATAAGACAGGATGTCCATAAGCGTTTAGACGCATGTAAGCCATCAGTTGATACACTCAATGGGTATGTATATCTATATGGGTGTATCAACACTATTCAGTGAATATCGTCGGTCATGGTGTCAGATTACATCTGGCTTAAATGTTTCACAGCCCAGATGTGTCCTCCAATAATAAGTAATGTTTCCATCAGTATCTGGTCCCATCCATACCTTTTGATTGAGAAAAAGCATTAGCACTTCTGTTCATGTGGGCGATTCCAGTAATCCACGACACGTCACCCGTATGTAGCCTTACAAGAGAAAAGACTTCGCAGTTTTCACTTCTTCTTGTCCTCTCCGCTTTTACGTGGACAATAGGGCAAAATCAAGAGGTAATAAAATGACTAATTTTTCTTCAATGGCGGCTTTCTTATGGTCCGTCGCTGACTTACTACGTGGTGATTTCAAGCAATCTCAGTATGGCAGAGTGATTCTGCCATTTACCGTTCTTCGTCGTCTTGAGTGCGTGCTTGCGCCTACCAAACAGGCTGTACTTGATAAGTTACCTGTGGTTGAAAAGCTTGATGAGAACGCTGCCGATGCAATTCTTCGCCACGCTTCCGGGCAACACTTTTACAATACTTCGCCGTTGGACCTCAGTAAGTTGGGGGAAACACAGCCACGACTTAATCTTGAACGTTACATTCGCTCATTCAGCTATGACGCGCGTGAGATCTTCGAACACTTTAAATTCTATGAGTTTATACAGCAGCTTGATGATGCCAATTTACTCTACAAAGTAGCCAAAAAATTTGCCGAGGCTGATTTGAGCCCTTCTTCTGTCAGTAACCACGATATGGGGCTGATATTTGAGGACTTGATCCGCCGGTTTGCAGAAGGTTCTAACGAAACGGCGGGTGAGCACTTTACGCCACGGGATATCGTGCGACTGACAACCTCTCTGGTGTTTGCGGACGACGATGCAGCGTTGACTAAACCGGGACTGATCCGCCGCATCTACGATCCTACTGCCGGGACAGGCGGCTTCCTTTCCAGTGGTATGGAATACCTGCATGGAATAAATCCCAGTGCCAGCCTTCGGGCCTATGGTCAGGAGCTAAACCCAGAGTCTTACGCTATCTGTAAAGCGGACATGCTGATCAAGGGACAAGATATCAGCAATATCAAGCTGGGTAATACCCTCTCTGACGATCAGCTCTGGAATGAGCGTTTTGATTACTGCCTGTCCAACCCACCGTTTGGCGTTGACTGGAAAAAGATTGATACCGTTATCCGCAAAGAACATAAAAAGGGCTACGATGGGCGTTTTGGACCCGGTTTGCCGAGAGTATCCGATGGTTCTTTGCTGTTCTTGCTGCACCTGATTAGTAAGATGAACGATAACAGCCGTATCGGGATCATTCTTAATGGTTCGCCACTCTTTACCGGAGGTGCGGGCAGTGGTGAAAGCGAGATCCGCCGCTTTGTGCTGGAACAGGATCTGCTGGATGCTATTGTCGCGTTGCCGACCGATATGTTCTACAACACCGGGATTGCGACTTACATCTGGGTACTCAGCAATCATAAACCGAAAGAACGTAAGGGCAAGGTGCTGCTGATTAATGCCACGGAGCAATTTGCGCCGATGCGGAAATCTCTTGGTAGTAAGCGTAAAGAGTTAACGGAAGCGCAGATTGACGAGATTGTGAATCAGTATACGCGCTATCAACCTTCGGCTAATGTTAAGCTGTTTAAAACCTCTGATTTTGGCTATCGCCGTATTACGGTGGAAAGACCGCTTAAGCTGGCATTTTATCCACGCGATCTTGATCGTCGCGTAGCGTTGCTGGCGGATAAAGACTGGTCCAAATATGGTGATTTAGAGTTATTAGCCGCTCTGGATGCAATGGATGATAAATATTTAAGCCGGGAAAAATTCAAAAAAGCATTGCCGAAAGTTTCTGCTGCTCAGTTTAAGTTGTTGATAAAACACTTAAGTGAAACAGATGAGAATGCTGAAGTTTGTAAAACTAAGGGTAAGCCAGAACCTGACGCCAGTTTGCGTGATTATGAAAATGTGCCGTTGAGTGAATCTGTTGAAACGTATTTCACACGCGAGGTATTACCCTATATACCTGATGCGTGGATCGATATCGAAAAAACCGATCCTTATGATGGACAGGTCGGTTTAGTGGGTTATGAAATTCCTTTTAACCGCTATTTTTATCAGTATCAGTCGCCACGTTCCTTGGAAGAGATTGATCGCGACTTGGATGAAGTGAGCAGAGAAATTATGGTCTTGCTGGCGGAGGTCCATTCGTGAAGTACAGAGCATATTCAGAATATAAAGACTCTTGTGTGGAATGGCTTGGAGAGATCCCTGCTAGATGGACACTTGAGAAATTCAAATACTTGTTCCAAGTAAGTAATGAAAAAAATGGTGTGGAGCCTGTTGGGCAGATGTTATCTGTATCCGGTTATAGGGGAGTAGAAGTAAAAGAGTACAATGATGAGGCAAAGAAAAGAACGCTTGAAGAAGTAGCAGAATACCGTGTTGTGAGAAAAGGGCAGTTAGTTGTTAATACAATGTGGCTTAACTATTCTGGCCTAGGTGTTTCCGATTATGAAGGATATGTTAGTCCTGCATATAGGGCATATAGGTTTACAAAAAATGTTAATAAGAAATATATACATTATTTGTTGCGTTCAAATCCATACGTCATGGCTTATACTTCGCAAATGCAAGGTATAAGACCAAATTCATTACAAATTAAAACAGATGATTTTCAATCATTGCCTGTACTTTTGCCTTCAGTAGTTGAGCAGGAGTGTATTGCGAAATTTTTAGATTACGAATTGGATAAGATTGACCTATTAATCGACAAACAAGTTCGACTCATTGAACTTCTGAAAGAAAAACGGCAAGCGGTGATTTCTGATGTCGTAAGAAGAGGGTTAAATCATCGTGTTAAGCTCAAAGTTTCAGGAAATGAGTGGTTAGGTGAAGTGCCTGAGCACTGGGGGGTATCCCAGATAGGTTGGCTTTGTAAAGTTGGTAATGGCAGTACTCCTAATAGAGATAATCAATCCTACTGGCTTTCAGGTGATTACCCATGGCTTAATAGCTCTAAAGTAAACGATGATATTGTTACTAATGCAGAGCAATTTGTCACTTCAAAAGCATTGTTGGAGTGCAGTTTACCTTTAGTAAAAAAAGGTAGCGTCATCATTGCAATTACAGGGGAAGGGAAAACGAGAGGTACCTCCGCGTTATTGATGATGGATGCCACTATTAATCAGCATATTGCTTATATGACTCCTTTGTCAAAAAATAAAATATTACCAGAATATCTTCATTTATGGCTTCAAAGTAAATATGATCAGATTCGTTTTGAATCATCTGGTGGGGGCAGTACAAAGGCCGCAATAACTTGTTCTGACGTGAAAAAATATATTATCCCGCTACCGCCATTAAATGAGCAGAAAGTTATTGTTGCTGATGTTGAAGAAAAAAAACGATGTTTCAATACCCTTGTGATGCATTGTGAACAGCAAATATCTTTGCTAAAGGAGCGTCGTTCCGCCCTAATTTCCGCTGCCGTAACAGGTAAAATCGATGTACGCAACTGGCAACCCGCTGCTAAGGACGCTGCATGAGTGATATCCAGCTCTTTCGTTATGGTAAAAACGGTGTCTCTGAACTTCCGGGAAAATCAGCAGCCATTGAAAAAGATCTTCAGAAACTGATCGAGTCTCATATGGAGGCTTTCCTTGGGGTACGTTTTTTGGCGACAGAATACAGCACAGGCAAGACCCATAAGGGGCGCATTGACTCATTGGGGCTGGATGAAAACAACACGCCAGTGATTATCGAATATAAACGTCAGAGTAACGAGAACGTCATTAATCAGGGGTTGTTCTATCTGGACTGGCTATTAGATCATCAGGCCGAGTTCCGTTGGCTGGTGATGGATAAGTTTGGCAAACAGGTTGCTGACGATATCGATTGGTCCAATGCCCGTGTGATTTGCATTGCGGCAGATTTTACCAAATATGACGAGCATGCCGTTGCGCAGATTAACCGCAATATCAATCTTATCCGCTATAAGCTGTTTAACCCTGATCTCCTGATGTTTGAGCTGGTGAATGCTGCTACCGAGACTCACAAGCCTCAGCCTGTTGCAATAGAGAATCAGGTGCCGAAGCAGAAGAAAAATGCTCAACGCTATCGTCTGGATAAGTCTTCCCCTGAACTGGTTGCGCTTTATCAGAATATCTGTGATTTTGCTGATAGCTTGGGTGATGAGGTTCAGCGCAAAGAGTTACTGCTTTATACTGCGTTTCAGAAGATAAAGAATTTTCTAAGCGTCGTGATATGGCCCACAGCCAAAGAACCACACGTCAAGCTTTACCTGAAACTAAAACCGGAGCAGGTGATCATCTCTGATATCGTCAGAGATGTTACTAATTTGGGACACTGGGGAACCGGTGATATTGAGGTGGTTGTCCATAATCAGGCAGATTTAGCAAAAGCTAAGTTACTGATTGAGCAAGCGTATCAAGAGAACTGATATGGTATCTAAATCCGCAGAACTATTATTCCAGAATCACATTATTGAGCAACTATCATCCAGTGGTTGGTTATTTGGAAGCTCATCCGGCTATGATCGTGAAAGGGCGATTTATCCAGAAGATGCGCTTGCTTATGTACAGGAAACCCAGCCGGAAGTCTGGGACAAGTTTTGCGGAATTTATCCAAAAGATACAGATGTACATTTTCTCAACGCGGTTGAGAGACATCTTTCGGCTAAAGGAACCTTGTGGACGCTGAGACATACCTTAGCGGATCGCGGTGCTCGTTTTCAGCTTTGCACCTTTAAACCCGATCATGACCTTAATCCAGACTTGCTGGTTCGCTATTGCGCTAACCGTTTACGAGTAGTACCTGAACTGATTTATTCGCCCAATGGTTATGATGGCCGCATTGATTTGACATTGTTCCTGAATGGGTTGCCTGTCGCCACACTTGAACTGAAATCGGCGTTTAAACAATCGCTTGATGCGGCAAAACTACAGTATATCAATGACCGCCAGCCAAAAACCGGAAATAAACCAGAACCACTGTTGACCTTCAAACGCGGTGCGCTGGTCCATTTTGCGGTCAATCAGTATGAGGTGGCGATGACCACCAAACTGGATGGAAAGAAAACCTTTTTCCTGCCTTTTAACCGGGGAACCGCAGAAGGCGGGGCGGGTAACGATCAACCATTAGAGGGGTATGCGACAGCCTATCTATGGCAGGAAATCCTGCAACCGGATAACTGGCTGCGTATTTTGGGGCGCTACTTACATCTGGAGCAAAAGCGCGTTGATGATGCGCTTGGTCATCAGGAAATCAAGGAAACCCTGATTTTCCCGCGTTACCACCAATGGGTCGCTGTTCAGTCATTGCTGAATGCCGTTCGCGTGGAGGGAACAGGGCAAAAGTACCTTATTCAGCATAGCGCTGGTTCCGGTAAATCCAACTCAATAGCTTGGTTATCCCATCAGTTAGCGTCATTGTACCGCCCGGATGGTAACAAGTTTTTTAATTCGGTAATCGTTATTACAGACCGCACTGTGTTGGATGGTCAATTGCAGGACACGATTTACCAGTTTGAACATCAGGATGGTGTGGTTTGTAAAATCAGCCGTGAGTCGGGTAGTAAGTCTTCGCAACTAACCGAGGCTTTATCGTCTGGTACGGCAATTATCATCGTGACGATCCAGACTTTCCCGCATGTGCTCAAAGCTATTCAGGAAAGTACTGGTCTGAAAGGACGAAGCTTTGCTGTTATCGCTGATGAAGCACACTCAAGTCAGACGGGAACGACTGCTCGACAGCTTCGCGAAGTGCTGATGGCGGAAAAAATAGATGAAGAAGAAATGGATGGTCAGGATGTTATCAATGCGACGCTTGAGGCTCGCAGAGGTTCCTCTGATATAAGCTATTTTGCCTTTACTGCCACGCCTAAAGCCAAGACGTTAGAGCTGTTTGGTAGACCGCCTCATCCCGAAATGCCTTTGGCGAATGACAATAAACCGAAGCCATTTCATCTGTATTCAATGCGACAGGCGATCGAAGAAGAGTTTATTCTGGATGTTCTGAAAAATTACACCAGCTATGGGCAGGCTTATCGTCTGGCACATGATGCCGAAGATAAAGAAGTCGACCGCAAAAAAGCCAAAACGCAGTTGAGCAAGTGGGTTCGCTTACACCCTCACAATATTGCCCAGAAATCACAGGTCATCATTGAACATTTCCGTGAGCATGTTGCTCATTTACTAAATCACGAAGCGAAAGCGATGGTAGTAACCAGCAGTCGCCTCGAAGCAGTAAAATATAAGCAGGCGTTTGATAGCTATGTGCGAGAAAAAGGCTATAAACGTTTAACAGCAATGGTGGCGTTCTCAGGTGAAGTTGTCGATGAGGGCGAAAGCTACACGGAAAACTCGATGAACCCTGGCCTGCAAGGTCGGGATATGCGTAAAGCATTCGATACTGATGATTATCAGGTGATGCTGGTCGCTAATAAATTCCAGACAGGCTTTGACCAGCCCAAACTGGTCGCCATGTACGTTGATAAAAAACTCAAGGGCGTGGATTGTATTCAGACACTATCCCGTCTTAATCGTACGTATCCGGGGAAAAGCAGCACATTTGTTCTTGATTTTGTTAATGATCCTCAGGATATTCTGGCTGATTTTAAAGAGTATTATCAGAATGCCGAACTGGTGCAGGTATCCGATCCCAACCTTGTTTATGCCATTTTCCATAAGCTGAATGAACAGCATATATGGCAATGGCATGAAGTGATTAATTTTTCTGATGCTTATTTTGACCCGAAACGTGGTCCTGAAGCGCTAACGGGGTATTGTAAACCAGCGGTAGATCGTTTTACTCATCGTTACCGCTCCGCGATGGATGTATTACGAGGGGCGTTATCGACACTCGAAGATGCAAAGAAAAGCGGCGATGAAACTTGGCGAGTAAACTGCGAACGTAGTGTTAAGCAAGCTCGTGAAGCGAAGGACGTGCTGGATACGTTCAAAAAAGATATGAATAGCTTTATCCGTTTTTACGAGTTTGCTTCGCAAATTGTCGATCTGGCAGATGAAGAACTGGAACGCTTAAATGTCTTTGCTCGCCACTTGCTGCCGTTGTTAAGAGAGGAGCGGCTTGATGACGATCTTGATATCAGTCAGGTACAGCTAACACACTATAAACTGTGGGAAAAGCGCACCCAGGATCTGAAATTACAAGAAGGGGGAGAAGGACTTAAAGGGATCACCAGCGTCGGTGGCTCAATTGCTGAAAGGCCGAAAGATCTATTATCGCACATTCTGGAACAGCTAAATGAGTTGTTTGGCGAAGAAACGACTGATGCTGACAAGCTGGTATGGCTTGATGGCGTGGCGGCTAAAGTTTCCGAAAATGATTCTGTGATGGATCAACTTCGCCATAACGATATCGAGCAAATCATGCTTGGGGATTATCCTCAGGCCGTACAGAATGCTGTCATCGAAAGCATGGGGGCGTTTGAGAAACATTCAGTTGCTTACCTGTCTGATAAGGATGTTGCCCGTTTAGCCAATCGTTTCATACTTGATGTATTACTTAAAGGGCTTGGCCGATGAGTGAGTCTTTGACGGGGCTTAATGTGAATTCGCGCAGAAAGTTTGGTATAATGCTTAGATGATGTTTTCAGCCCAGATTTTGCTTTTCAGGAGTAATTATGAGCAACAACAAAAAAACTCAGGCAAGCTATGCTAAGCCGTCTCGTGCTGACATCGTTCGCTCAGTAGCAACATCTACGGCTGTTGAAACAGGGCAGTCCTCCGCGAAGATCGAAGCTTCCCTTGAAGCTACACGCAAAAAATTTGCTCATTTACGTCTTGCGGTTTAGCCCCTTCTTAATGCTTCTCTGACCCAGTGTCTCATCGGCTCGTAGTCCATTGATACGCCCGCATGGATAGCCGAGATATACTGGGTTTTGTTTTGCTCCCAGCTTTTATAATCCAGCGGTTTGTATCCTCCCTGAACGGCCATAACGTCGGCTAATAGTCGCGACAAACGCCCGTTTCCTTCTCTGAATGGATGGATGAGTATCAGCTCGACATGGGTTATGGCGATAGCGGTGATGAGTTGTTCTTCGTCCATGCCGCTACACGGCGTGTATTGAGTCAGATACTTCGTGTCGAACTCGTTCAGCAGTTTTGGCAACTGTGCTGAGGGGGCAAACATAAAGCCGCCTTTGCTGATATTAACCGCTCTTTCTTGTCCAGCCCACTCGTAGATGTTACCTAACCAGCGGCGATGCCAGCTTTTTAGCAGGGCTACGCTGAGTTGTCCTTCCGGGAACTGTTCTTCAAAAACAGACTGGTAGAGTTGTTCTAACAGGACAAGTTCAACCTCATCCATCTCATCAGAAGTAGCGATCCCCAGCTTATTAGCCAAAACCTGCTCGCCAGAGTCTTTCTCATACTGGCCTTCACTGCTGGATACATGGTATCGGCTCATGGGGATGCCCTGTGTTATTAGATGGATGGGAAAACAGAGGGAGTATAACGCTGGATGAGTACAGCAAACAATATTCTTAAAATCAGATAGTTACATAAATGTAGGTTGAAATATGGTTTTTATTTTCTGGTGGAAAATTATCTTTAATAATCAGCATTAACACACCAATGCATCATCGGCGTATGTGCGTCGAAATTGTCGATTGTGGTCATGGAGTTATGATATCCATTTCTTTGATAATATTACGCTTTGAGCGGCTCAGTGGCCGTTAGTTCCCTCTATTGTCGCATGAAAAAAAGGTGTGGCGCAGAAAAATGTCACGACTTTACGAGACGCCTTCCGGCATTAACTCGATGATGATTTTTCCATGCTCAACACCCACCCGAACCTGCGAATTTGTGGTAAATCCGGCTTGTTCAAGCCAGTCCCCTTTTAAGCTTAAAGCAGCATGCACGCTGTAACGTGTCGGGATTTTAGTTTTGCGGTCCTCGTGACGTTTTCTGAAATAGCCGACTTTTAAATGACGATAGGGTTTGGCGATAGCGATCTGTTGCATACGGTCTCCGGTAGATACGGGCAAAGTGTGTTTCTGATGCCTGTATAAAATACCAGTAAAATTCATGAGGGGCGGGGTTAAAACTGGAAAGCGTCTTCAGAAAACGAAATGCAACGACTGAAACCGCAAGGGATAAATGGTATTATAAATGCACTTTATTATTCGGTGACCCGTCATGTCTGATAAACGCATCGCACGAGAAAAAGAGACGATCGCCAAAATGATCGCCCTGTATGAAAAACGGTGCCCACAGGCTTCACAGGAAGAAGGGTACTATCAGGCACTTAATGCCTATGCGGATAAGCGTCTGGATAAATGCGTCTTTGGTGAGGAAAAACCAGCCTGTAAACAGTGTCCGGTACACTGCTACCAGCCCGCCAGACGTGAGGAAATGAAGCAGGTTATGCGCTGGGCAGGGCCACGCATGCTGTGGCGTCACCCCATTCTGACGATTCGCCATCTGATTGACGATCGCCGTCCGGTACCGGAATTGCCGGAAAAATATCGTCAGAAAAAGTAGTCCGTTACGTCCGGGAAGGTCGTATTGAACGGCAAATCACGGGTAACGCAAGTGCGCTACAAAAAGGAAATAACGCCAGCAGCAGCCAGGGGTAAATTGCCTGCGTTGAGGGAACCAGCGCATGATCCAGTAGCGGGCCGAAGAACAGATTCCCCGCCAGCACTGCGCAGCCCCCGGCGGTAGAGAGTGCACCATAGTGTGCCCCCAGCGTTGACGCTTCGGCAAAGTGTGGGATCAGGTCTTTTGCTGACGGTACGAGCAGCATTTGGCCCAGCGTTAACAGGGTCACAAGGCACACCGAAGGCAACAACCGTAACCAGCCTTCCGGCGGCTCTGTTGCGGCGAACAGGGAGACGCTCGCAAAGGCGGCGGCGAGCAGCAAAAAACCCACCGGTAAGATCCTGATGGCACCCACGCGTCG
Source organism: Enterobacter sp. RHBSTW-00901 (assembly GCF_014103115.1). NCBI lineage: Bacteria > Pseudomonadati > Pseudomonadota > Gammaproteobacteria > Enterobacterales > Enterobacteriaceae > Enterobacter > Enterobacter sp. RHBSTW-00901. Next base: position 1,831,540 of record NZ_JABXPB010000001.1, on the reverse strand, counting down.
GGCGAAGCGCGCCAGCGGAAGCTGAAAAGCGATAATCAGTACTGAAGCCAGCATAAAGAGAGGACCGAGATCTTGCTCGCTGCCACCTGAACGCCGGATCTCTACCGGCAACGCCAGATAGAGCTGGTTATAGCTCAAAAGCCACGAGCTATAGGCAATGATAAAGGCGACAAAGCGCGGCTGGCGGAAGGTCGTCCACCAGGGAAGCACCTTTAGTACCTGTTTGCTGTGGGGTGTGGCAGGAAGGCAGAAGTACAGCACAACGAGCGCAATGACAAACACTCCAGCACCTGCCAGCGCCACCTGACGGAAGCCCAGCCCTGTCAGCAGCGCGCCGGCAACCGGGCCCAGGACCGCTCCAAGTTCACCGCACACGGCAAAAAGAGCAAACCACTCCGCCCGGCTCCGTTTTCCCTTTGCTTCGCTTTGTGTCCCCGTTTTTGCCAGCAGGGCTTCAATGGAGGGAGAGAACAGTGCCCCCCCGATCCCCGTCAGGCACGCTCCCAGAATGATGGGAAACAGGGATTGTCCGCATGCCAGCAGGAGATAACCCGCCACGCGAATAATGCAGCCGCAGAGGATAACGATCTTTGCGCCATATTTGTCAGAGAGCGCTCCACCAACGATAAACATACCCTGTTGGGAGAACGTGCGTAACCCCAGCACCAGCCCGATAAGCCCGCCAGAGAGCAACATATCGTCGCGTAAAAATATCGCCAGGAAGGGAACGACTGCGTAAAAACCAATATTAAATACGAACTGGCTACCCAATAAAACGGGCGGCCAGAGCGTTGTAGCAGAACGCAGGGAGAACAGAGACATGCAGCCTGACCCTAAACGATAAAATGAATGTGCTTTTTGCCGTGGTACGGGGAGATCTCAATTTTGGTTTTCACCCTGAACACATCCCAAAGCAATTCCTCGGATAAGATCTCCTGCGGCGTGCCTGTGGCGACAATTTGCCCTTTCTGCATCACAATCAACGAATCACAGAACATCGAGGCGTGGTTGAGGTCGTGGAGAGCCACAATGCTGGTCACCGGTAACTCGCTGATCAGGTGCATTAATTGTATCTGGTGATGAATGTCCAGGTGGTTAGTCGGTTCATCCAGCAGGATTTCGGTGGGTGTCTGCGCCAGTGCGCGGGCAATATGCACGCGCTGACGCTCCCCTCCGGACAGGCTCAGCCAGCCCTGGTCACTTTTTCCCTGCATATCCACCCTCTGCAGAGCCGCGGTGACGGCCTCGTCATCATGCGTGCTCCAGTTCGAGAAAGGAGAGTGATGCGGTATACGACCAAGTTTTACCACATCACGAACCCGCATGTTGGCATCAGTCATGCTGTGCTGTTCAACGAATGCCACCCGGCGTGCCAGCTGTTTTTTGGCGATGCGGGCAATGTTTTGCCCATCCAGCGTCACGCTACCGGTATCCGGGCGACGCAGGCCTGCCAGAATGCGCAAAAGAGAGGACTTACTACAGCCATTGGGACCAAGTAGCCCGACTGTTTCTCCCCGGGAAACGTTCAGCGAGACATTATTGACGATGACCTTTTTACCGACCTTCCAGGTAATATTTTCAGCGGAGATACTCATCACTTATTCCTTGAGCGGTAGATAATCACGGCAAAGAAAGGTACGCCAACCAGAGCCGTCACCACGCCAACGGGAAGGCTTTGCGGTGCAATCAGTATGCGAGAGGCGATATCCGCCAACACCATCAGGACCGCCCCGGCCAGTGCACTGGCAATCAGCAACGTGCGGTGCAGCGGGCCGAAGAAGAAGCGCATGACGTGCGGCACAACCAGCCCCACAAAGCCGATAGAGCCAGCCATGCTGACGATAGTCGCGGTGATGAGTGCAGTGGTGGTAAAGAGGATCAGGCGTACCCAGGGCACGGCAATACCCAGAGAGGCGGCGGCATCATCACCAAAGGTAAAGGCATCCAGTGCGCGGGAATAGTAGAGGCAAACGGCAAGCCCAATCGGTACCACCACCAGAATCAGTTGAAACTCAGGCCATCTTACACCGCTGAAACTCCCCAGCAGCCAGAACATCACATCACGTGCCTGCTGAGCACTGGCAGAGGTACTGATGGTGTAAGCGGTGATCGCGTTGAAGAGCTGCGACGCGGCAACGCCCGCCAGAATGGTGCGTTCATTGCCGCCGCGTGCGCCGTTGGTCAGGAAGGCGACAAAAACAAAGGCGGCAAATGCCCCGGCAAATGCGCCCGCGGAGAGAGAAACCGCACCGGTGCCAATACCCAATACGACCACAGAAACCGCACCTGTTGATGCTCCCGCAGAAACACCGAGCACGTAGGGCTCAGCCAGTGCGTTCTTCAACAGGCTTTGCAGCACTGCTCCGCAGATGGCCAGACCAGCACCACAGCATGCCGCCACCAGGGCGCGGCTCAGGCGGAAGTCCCAAATCACGCTCTCGTAGATGCGGTTGAGGGGAACATCGGTCAGGCCGATTTTATTGCTGACGGTGTAAAAGACGTTTTGCAGCGGGATCGAAAGTTCGCCGACGCTGACACTCAGGGCAATGACCACGAACAACAGTACTGTTGCGAGCAAACACGAGGTGGTCAGGAGCAGTCCCTGTCGCGCCTGAATAATGGCCGTCGTCATCAGTTCAGCCCCAGTTTTCTGAGCTGTTCACCCACTTGTTCAGCCCCGTAAATCGTGCGGATTGTCGGGTTCATCGCCTGACCATCCATCACCACAATATGACCTTTTTTCACTGCATCCAGCTGGCTGACGGCAGGATCACTTTTCAGGAATTTGATTTTTTCTTCAGCATTATCAAGCGCCCAACGGTTACGATCCAGGCTGGAGACCACGATCACATCGGGGTTCGCGGCGATGATGCTTTCCCAGCCCACCGTCGGCCATTCGGTTTCGGAGGTGATGGCGTTATGTCCACCGAGAACGTTGGCGATAAACCCAGAGGCGCTGTTTTTTCCGCCTACGTAAGCATCAGCAGAAGGGGAAGAACTGGAGAACCAGAAGACAAAAGAGAGATCCTTTTTATTCTTACTGAACGTTTTACGCAGGTCATTCTCACGTTTTTTGAAATCGGCAATCAGTGCTTCGCCACGAGATTGCACGTTAAAGATTGCCGCGAAATCTTCAATCTCTTTATAGAGCAAGGTCATATTCCACAGCTTTTGACGGCTGCCGTACATATCACCTGCGGCTTTTTTGGTTGCACACATCCCCGGAGATAAATAGCTGTTTACGCCGACGGTGGCCAAATCTTCACGTTTTGCCACCTTGCTTTCTGGCCCCAGTAAGAGGGGGAGTTGTGCAGGAACAAAATCAGGGTTTTGCGCAAGGATTGATTCAAGGGTGGGGATTTCTACCGTCAGCGTTTTGATTTTTGCATTTTGTTCAGCCAGCTGCGGCAGAACTTTGGTCGGCCAAAACGCACTGGCGGTAATGTTATTTTGCAGGCCTAACAGCAGCAAGATCTCGACGGTATTCTGACCGAGAGCAACCACCCGCTCAGGGGCTTTAGTAAATGTCTCTTTATACCCGCAGTTTTCAATCGTCAGAGGGTACGTGGTTGCCAGAGCAGAACTGGCTGACGCAAACGCCAGGCTTAACGCGCAGATGATTTTTTTCATTAAACGCTCCCCGTCATTAAAATTATTTTTAATGTAAATGAAACTCATTATTAAGGCGGGATTTTATACAGAGGAAAAGATTTTGTGTCAATGAAGGCCACTTCACGGAGATAACACGGGGGGAGCGAAGGGCGGTGCGCATGCTGCCGCCCTGTATCAGACGTTAAACCAGGCTCTCTTTATCAATTCCCAGACGCTTCATGCGAGACAACAGCGTGGTGCGTTTCAGCCCCAGCCGCTGTGCCGCGCCTTTTGGTCCGGCAACCACACCGTTCGTCTCTTTCAGCACGCGCATAATCAGCTGGCATTCGTTTTCACCGTCCTGTGCCACGTCGGTTGCTATCACGGAGGTTTCCGGCAGAGAGACTTCCGGCAGCGACAGTTGCAATACGCTGCCGCGCGTCAGCAGTACCGCGCGTTCAATGACGTTTTCCAGTTCGCGCACGTTGCCGGGCCACTCCATCAACGAGAGGGTACGCAACGTCTCGGCGGGAATGCTGTCGATGTTTCGCCCCATCCGGCGCGCAATTTTAGCCGTAAAGGCTTTGACCAGCAGGGGGATATCTTCCGGGCGTTCGCGCAGCGGCGGCAGGCAAATCGGGAAGACGTTCAGGCGATAATAGAGATCGCTTCGAAACTCGCGGTCGGCGACCATTTTTTTCAAGTCGCGGTTGGTGGCGGCAATCAATCGCACGTCTGTCTGAATCAGTTTGTTGCTGCCGAGGCGTTCAAACTCCTGCTCCTGCAGGACGCGAAGCAGTTTTGGCTGCAGCTCCAGCGGCATATCGCCCACTTCATCCAGAAACAGCGAGCTTTTATCCGCCAGCTCAAAACGGCCCAGACGCTGGCTACTGGCACCGGTAAAGGCACCGCGTTCATGGCCGAAGAGATCGCTTTCCAGCAAACCTGCAGGCATGGCGGCGCAGTTCATCTTCACCATGCGACGGCTGTTGCGGTTACTTAAATTGTGGATCGCGCGGGCAATCAGCTCTTTACCCGTGCCCGTTTCACCCAGGATAAGCACCGTACTGTCGCTTTGAGCCACCATCTCAACCTGCTTGAGTACGCTGTACATCGCTTCGCTACGCCCGATAATCTCACCAAACTCACTGTCAACGTTGTTGAGCTGCTCGGTCAGCGCCAGGTTTTCATCCACCAGCCGTTCTTTCAGACGGTGGATTTCCTGATAGGCCAGCGCGTTATCCAGCGCGATGGAGATACGCTCGGCGATCTGGCGCAGCAGCTTCAGGTTGGCGGTAGTAAAAACACCTTCCTCACACTGCGCCAGCTTCAGGACGCCCAGCATGGTGTTGCCGGACATCAGGGGGAGCAGACACAGCGTCTGGATGTTATTGCCCCAGATGTTAAACAGCATCCGCTCGTAGGGGGCCTGTGCATCCTGTTCATTGAGATTGAGCAGCAGGATCTCTTTGCTTTTGAACACCCGTTCAGAAAGGGTGCCTGCTTCATCCACTTCGCTCTGCTCGTGAGCCGGGTTTGCCTCATCAAGATAGTGCGTGGAGTAAATATTCAGTTTGCCCTTACGATGGCCCCGGAGCGCAATGCTGATGGCATCGATTTTGAAATAGTGGTGGATCTCTTTCGAGACTTCGCTGACCAGTTCATCCATGTCGAGCCGTGACAGCACGGCGTTAGTGATCGCCACCAGAATGCGGAAGTTGTCACGCTCGCGGCTCAGCAGGTCGTAGTCCACATTGTTACTGACGCGGCTTTGGATCTGCTCTGCAACGACGGCCACTATCTGGGTAAAGGTGTGCAGACGCTCATATTCCGCCTCGCTCCACGACTGGTCGGTATTGCGAATAAACTCGCAGCCACCGAAAATATGGCCTTCCACGGCCAGCGGCAGCAGGCAGTAGTGCCCGAATGGCGGATATAAATGGCTCTCTGCCAGCATCGGCCAGGCTTGTCGGAATTCATCAAAGTTGCAGTGCAGGGCTTCCGGGCGGGAAAGAATACGCCGGACAGGGCCATGTGCCAGGAAAGTTTCATCTTCATATTCAAAGATTTTGCCGCTATCTCGTGTGGAGTAATAGCTCGCGCGATGGCTCCCGCTATGCCAGAGCACAATGGCGGCGCTGTCCGCCAGCGCAGATTGTCTGACCAGCCGCGTCAGGGTATCGCTCAGCGAGCCGAGGTCGGGCTGCTGCAAAAGTGTGCGCGTGATGTCAAACAGGCCTTGCTGTCCAAGATTGCTCATCGGTGTATACGGCATAGTGCTTTCCAGTAGAAACGGGCAAATATAGATAAATTCAGTGCTGACCGCTTTTGCCGCGGTTCTAGCAAATTCGGGGTAGGGGTTCCGCGTGCGGGAGATCCAGCGTACGCTTCACACCATAAAGTCCGGCCAGGCGCACCCCTTTGCGCTCAACCACTTCGCCAACGATCGCGGCCTCTTTCCCTAAGGGATGTGCCCGCAGCTGTTCCAGCACCGCATCGGCCGCTGCGCGTTCAACGCCAATCACCAGCTTACCTTCGTTCGCAAAGTTTAGCGGATCGAGACCCAGCAGCTCGCAAAGCCCACGAACGGCGGGTTTGACGGGCAGACCGCGTTCAGTCAGTTCAATTCCGCAGCCGCAGCTTGCGGCGAATTCGTGCACCACCGCATTGACACCACCGCGTGTGGCATCGCGCAGGGCTTTCACGCCCGGAATGGAACGCAGCGTCTGGATAAGCGGGGTGAGTACGGTGCAGTCGCTGCGTAACTCGCCATCCAGCCCCAGACCTTCGCGCAGGTTCAGTATGGTTGCGCCGTGGCAACCCAGCGTGCCGCTGACTAACAACACATCGCCCACGGCAAGCTGCTGAGCACCCCAGTGGATCCCCACAGGGATAGCCCCCATTCCGGCAGTATTGATGAACAGTTTATCTGCCGCACCGCGCTGTACCACTTTGGTATCACCGGTGACGATGGCGATACCCGCCTCGCGTGCAGTATGCGCCATGCTGTTGACCACGGTAGTGAGCGTTTCCATCGGCAACCCCTCTTCGAGGATAAACCCGCAGGAGAGGTAGCGCGGGATTGCACCGCTGACGGCAACATCGTTCGCGGTACCGCAGACAGCCAGCTTGCCGATATCGCCTCCAGGAAAGAACAGCGGGTCGATCACGTAGCTGTCAGTGGAAAAAGCCAGCCTGTCACCCTGCGCGGTGAGGGTCGAGAGGGCAATACGTGCCTGGTCTTCCTGCTCGGCCAGCCAGGGGTTGTTAAAGGCTTCCATAAATAGCCGGTTAATCAGCTGTTGCATCGCCTGGCCGCCGCTGCCGTGCGCCATTTCAACCGTATTCATGCTTCACACTCCTGATTGCGATACTGATACCACGCGGCACATGCCCCTTCGGAGGAGACCATCAGCGCGCCAAAGGCGGTGTGCGGGTTACAGGTGTTGCCAAATAACGGGCATTGATGGGGTTTGCATTTTCCGGTAAGCACCTCGCCGCAGCGGGCGCGGGGATCGTCGCAAACCTGTTGTGGCCGCGGGCGGAAATGTGCTTCGGCATCGAATGCGTGATACGCAGGCGTCAGGCGCACGCCTGATTCGGCAATCAGCCCCAGCCCACGCCATTCGCTGTCGCCTTCAACGCTAAACACTTCCGCAATGGCATGCTGGGCTCGTTCATTACCGGCATCGGGCACCACGCGGCGGTACTGGTTTTCCACTGCACTCAGGGCTGTTATTTTCTGCTCAACCAGCATGGTTACGCCTTGCAGTAGATCAAGTGGCTCGAAACCAGCGACCACTAACGGGCGATTGTACTGCTCAGCGATAAAACCGTAGGCTTCTGTCCCGATAACCATGCTGACGTGGCCCGGTGCCAGAAATGCATCAATGCCGTTTCCCGGCTCTTCCAGCAGGCTGCGTAACGTCGGGATGAGCGTAATGTGCTGGCAGAAAAAGAAAAAGTTATCGACGTTGCGGGTTTTAGCCTGCTGCAGTGTGATTGCCGTGGCGGGCATCGTGGTCTCAAAACCCAGCCCGAAAAAGACGACTTTACGCTCAGGGTTATCGGTTGCCAGCGTCAGGGCATCCATCGGCGAGTAAACGATCCGGATATCCGCACCACGGGCTTTAGCCTGTAGCAGTGAGCCATTTTTTCCAGGCACGCGCATCGCATCGCCAAACGTGCAGAAAATGACGTCAGGCTGGCTGGCAATTTCGATACAGCTGTCGATGCGTCCCATTGGCAGAACGCAGACCGGACAGCCGGGGCCGTGGATAAACTCGATGTTTTCCGGCAGAAGCTGGTCGAGGCCAAATTTAAAGATCGCATGCGTGTGCCCGCCACACACCTCCATAATCCGTAACGGCTTTTCAGCGCTGTAGTTCAGCAGTGCAGCTCTCGTTTTCAGATGCCCGATAAGCTGCATTACCTGCTCGGGGGCGCGATATTCATCAACGTAACGCATGGGTTATTGCTCCTCGCCGTACAGCAGTGCGCCGACGTCAGGCTCAACGTCAAACATGTTTTGCAGGGCATCCAGCGTGTCGCGGGCTTCCGCTTCATTTATCACGCTCATGGCAAACCCCACGTGTACCAGTACCCACTGACCAAGGCGTGATTCACCGGTTTCATCGGTGCTGCCCACCAGCGTCAGGTCGACGTCGCGCAAAATGCCACAAACCTCAACTTTGGCCTGATTTCCGTCAATGGAGTGAATTTGTCCCGGGACGCCTATGCACATCGTTCACTCTCCAGCCAGTTCAGCCAGGCGTCCATGCCGTCACCGCGCGTGGCGGACACCAGCAGGATCGTAATATCCGGGTTCACTTCGCGGGCGTACGCCATGCATTTGTCCACGTCGAAGTTCAGGTACGGCAGCAAATCCACTTTGTTCAGCAGCATCAGCGAGGCGGCGGCGAACATGTGCGGGTACTTCAGCGGCTTGTCCTCCCCTTCGGTTACGGAGAGCACCGCCACTTTATGCCGTTCACCGAGATCGAAGCTTGCCGGACAAACCAGGTTGCCCACGTTCTCAATAAACAGGATGCCGTTATCTGTCAGCGGCAGACGCGGCGCGGCATCGGCAATCATCTGCGCATCCAGGTGGCAACCTTTACCGGTGTTAACCTGAATGGCCGGCGTGCCGGTTTCGCGAATGCGCGCGGCGTCGTTTACGGTTTGCTGATCGCCTTCAATCACCGCACAGGAGACACTTCCGTTCAGGCGTTTGAGCGTTTCCGTGAGTAGCGTGGTTTTGCCGGAGCCGGGGCTGGACACCAGGTTCAGTACCAGCTGCTTACGCGTGGCAAAGCGGGCGCGGTTACGGGCCGCGAGTTGGTTATTTTTGTCGAGTACGTTGATTTCGACTTCCAGCATCTGACGCTGGCTGATGCCCGGTGCATGCGTGCCCGCTTCGCCGTGGCCATAATGCAAATCGCCCGCACCGGATTGTTGAGGGGCAAAGGTGATACCGGTTATCACCGATGCGGGACGAGCCGCAGGGGAAAAGGGCGCGGAGCGAAACGCAGAGTGAGGACGGTGTTCATCCCCTTCTATATACAGGTTGCCTTCAGCACAACCGCAGGTACTACACATAATTTACTCCCTCTCGATTTCGAGGCGTTGGATCTGCATGCCGTCATCCGCCACGATGCGCAGCCCGGTGCTCTGGCACTGCGGGCAGCTCCGGACTTTTGATGACAACAGGGTGACGTACTGCTGGCACTGCTCGCACCAGCACTCTGCCTGCTGTTCTTCAATGTGAAGTTCACAGCCTTCCGCCAGTGTGTCGCGACACACCAGCTCAAAACAGAAGGTGAGGGCGCTGGTTTCGACACAGGAAAATGCCCCGATTTTCAGCCAGACACCGGTCACGCGTTTTGCGTTGTGCTGCACTGCCTGCTGTTCGATGAGCTCCAGCGCTCGCTGGCAGAGAGTGATTTCGTGCATGACGCCTCCTTAATGAATTGCCCCGGTAATGCAATAACAGTGCCAGCTTGATTTTTGTTAAGGCGTGACGATGTCAACGCTGTCGAAATGACACGTCGACACCGCTGAAGTGACAGCGGATGGTTACTTAAATTCATTAAAAATCAATGCATTAAAAACTGGCACGGAATCTGCTTAATAGCCGCAATCTCCACTAACCGGATACCTTTTATGACTATTTGGGAAATCAGCGAAAAAGCGGATTACATCGCGCAGCGCCATCAGCAGTTACAGGAGCAGTGGCACCTCTACTGCAACTCTCTGATTCAGGGCATCACCCTGTCGAAAGCCCGTCTTCACCACGCCATGAGCTGTGCAGCACAGGGTGATATGCGCTTTGTCCTCTTCGGCCACTTTACGATTTACGTCACGCTGGCGGACACCTTCAACAGCCACACCATCGAGTACTACGTCGAGACGAAAGAGGGTGACAGGCAGTGTATTGCGAAGGCGCAGCTGATGGCTGATGGCATGGTGGATGGTCACGTCAGCAACCGCGATCGTCAGCAGGTGCTGGAGCATTATCTGGAAAAAATCGCGCCAGTTTATAACGGCCTGTACACCGCCGTTGAACACGATCTCCCGGTCAACCTGAAGCAGCTGATGGATACAAAAGCATCGGCGAATGTGGCCTGACTAGTGAGTGTCGATAAGTGTCGATAAGACAGTTTTTCGTCAAAAATGACTATCACCAGAGGATGACCCGGTGAACCGTTTTGTAATAGCTGACTCGACGGTCTGTATTGGCTGTCGAACCTGTGAGGCGGCGTGTTCGGAAACCCACCGCCAGCACGGGCTACAGTCCATGCCGCGCCTGCACGTTATGCGTAATGAAAAAGAGTCTGCCCCGCAGCTCTGCCATCACTGTGAGGATGCGCCGTGCGCGGCTGTCTGCCCTGTTAATGCCATCACCCGTGTTGATGGCGCTGTACAACTGAACGAAAGCCTGTGCGTGAGCTGCAAGCTGTGCGGCATTGCCTGCCCGTTCGGAGCCATTGAATTTTCCGGTAGCCGTCCGCTGCATATTCCGGCCAATACGAATTCGCCGAAAGCGCCACCTGCGCCACCGGCTCCGGCGCGCGTGAGCACGCTGCTGGACTGGGTACCTGGCGTGCGTGCGGTGGCGGTGAAATGTGACCTGTGCAGTTTTGATGAGCAAGGCCCGGCCTGCGTACGCACCTGCCCAACTAAGGCGCTGATTCTGGTCAATATTCGCGATATCGCCCGCACCAGCAAGCGTAAACGCGAGCTGACCATCGATACTGATTTTGGCGATCTTTCTCTGCTTCAGGCGCTTAACGAGGGGGCGAAATGAACGCGATGACGATGATTAACAGCGCGGTGGCGTACTTTGCTGCCACCGCTATTCTGGCGCTGGTCTTCTCTTTTCATAAAACCCTGAGCGGCTGGATTGCGGGCATTGGCGGGGCAGTTGGCAGCCTGATGACACTGGCTGCCGGTGGAGTGATGTTGTCTGGCGGGCAATCCGCAGAAGCGGTGATGCCGCTTATCCACCACAGCATTCAGCTTACACCGCTGAATGCTATCTGGCTGGTAACGTTTGGCCTCTGCGGCGTGTTTATCAGCCTGTTCAATATCGACTGGCACCGCCATCACAATACCAAAGCAAACGGTCTGCTGGTTAACCTGCTGATGGCGACGGCGGTCTGTACCGTAACCGCCAGTAATCTCGGCGCGCTGGTGGTAATGGCAGAAATCATGGCGCTGTGCGGCGTGTTCCTGACCGGCTGTAGCACGTCCGGCAAACTGTGGTTTGCGCTGGGTCGCCTCGGCACGCTGCTGCTGGCGCTCACCTGCTGGCTGGTGTGGAGCCGTTACGGCACGCTGGATTTTTCCCTGCTGAATGAACGCACGCAGGTGCTGCCGTTTGGGGCGGATATCTGGCTGACGGGCGTGGTGGGTTTTGGCTTGCTGGCCGGGATCATTCCGCTGCACGGCTGGGTGCCGCAGGCGCATGCGAATGCCTCTGCGCCGGCGGCCGCACTCTTCTCGACGGTTGTCATGAAGGTGGGGCTATTCGGCATTCTGGCGCTGTCGCTGACGGGGGGGCAACCGCCGCTGTGGTGGGGCGTGGTGCTGCTGGTCGCTGGCATGGTCACGGCGTTTGTCGGCGGTCTGTACGCGCTGATGGAGCACAACATCCAGCGTCTGCTGGCGTATCACACCCTGGAAAATATCGGCATTATCCTGCTGGGTCTTGGCGCGGGAGTGACCGGGCTGGCGCTCAATCAACCGGCGCTGGTTGCTGCCGGGTTTATCGGCGGCTTGTATCATCTCGTCAACCACAGCCTGTTTAAAAGCACGCTGTTCCTCGGTGCTGGCAGCGTCTGGTTCCGCACGGGTCACCGTGATATCGAAAAGCTCGGCGGTATCGGCAAAAAAATGCCTGTGATTTCACTTGCGATGCTGGTGGGGCTGATGGCGATGGCCGCACTGCCGCCGCTGAACGGCTTTGCCGGTGAGTGGGTGATTTACCAGTCCTTCTTCGCGCTCGGCCAGAGCGACGTATTTATTGCGCGCCTGTCAGGGCCACTGCTGGCAGCGGGCCTGGCGATTACCGGGGCGCTGGCGGTGATGTGTATGGCAAAAGTCTACGGCGTGACTTTCCTCGGTGCGCCGCGCACGCGTGAAGCTGAAAACGCCTGCTGTGCGCCGGTACTGATGGCGACAAGCGTGGTCGCGCTGGCGCTGTGCTGCATTGCGGGGGGGATCGCTGCACCGTGGCTGCTGCCATTGCTGGGGAATGCGGTTCCACTGCCGTTGACCACGGCACATACCACCGTTTCCCAGCCGATGATTGCGCTGCTGCTGATTGCCGCACCGCTGCTGCCGTTTGTCCTGATGCTGTTCTTCAAACGTGACCGACTCGCTTCCCGCTCGCGCGGTACTGCATGGGCCTGCGGCTATGAGCATGAACAATCTATGGTCATCACGGCGCACGGTTTTGCCATGCCAGTAAAAGAGAACTTCTCCACCGTGCTGAAACTGCGCCACTGGCTGAACCCGGTAGGTTGGGTTCCGGGCTGGCAGAGTGCCGCTGCACCTGCATTGTTCCGCCGTCTGGCCGTTATTGAGCTGGCGGTGCTGGTGGTGATTGTGATTTCGCGAGGAGCCTGACATGAGTCTGTTACTGGCATTACTTCAGGCGCTGGTGTTATTCGCCGTTGCGCCATTGTTTTCCGGGGTGAGCCGCGTGGCGCGCGCCCGGATGCACAACCGTCGTGGGCCTGGCGTGCTGCAGGAGTACCGCGATCTCTTCAAATTGTTCACGCGTCAGAGCGTTGCACCGGATGCCGCAGGCTGGGTCTTCCGCCTGACGCCGTTTGTGATGGTGGGCGTGATGCTGACCATCGCCACCGCGCTGCCGGTGGTGACGGTCGGTTCTCCACTGCCGGTGCTGGGCGATCTGATCACGCTTATCTACCTCTTCGCCATCGCCCGTTTCTTCTTTGCGATTGCAGGCCTGGACACCGGTAGCCCGTTTACCGGCATCGGTGCCAGCCGCGAGGCGATGTTGGGTGTGCTGGTTGAGCCGATCCTGCTGCTGGGGCTGTGGGTCGCCGCGCAGGTGGCGGGGTCAACCCATATCAGCTTTATCACCGACACCGTCTACCACTGGCCTGTGGCCCGCTCCATTCCGCTGGTTCTGGCCTTGTGTGCCTGTGCGTTTGCCACCTTTATTGAGATGGGCAAATTGCCGTTTGACCTCGCCGAAGCGGAGCAGGAGCTACAGGAAGGACCGCTGACCGAATACAGCGGTTACGGTTTTGCGGTGCTCAAGTGGGGGATCAGCCTCAAACAGCTGGTGGTGTTGCAGATGTTTGTGGGTGTCTTCTTCCCGTGGGGGCAGATGACGCACTTTTCCGTTGGTGGTCTGGTACTGGCCGCTATCGTTGCCGCACTCAAGCTGCTGGTTGGCGTGCTGGTGATTGCGCTGTTTGAAAACAGCATGGCACGCCTGCGTTTTGTCGCGACATCGCGCATCACCTGGGCTGGTTTTGGTTTTGCATTTTTAGCGTTCGTCTCCTTTCTGGTGGCGTGATTGAAGAGAGTTTTTATGTCTGAAGAAAAGAAAGGTCAGCAGTATCTCGCCGCGTTGCATCAGGCTTTCCCGGGCGTGGTGCTGGACGAAAGCTGGCAAACCAAAGACCAGGTAACCATCACCGTGAAGGTGAACTACCTGCCGGAAGTGGTGGAGTTTCTTTACTACCAGCAGGGTGGATGGCTGTCGGTGCTGTTTGGTAACGACGAGCGTCAGCTGTGCGGGAACTATGCGGTCTACTACGTGATGTCGATGGAGCAGGGCGAGAAGTGCTGGCTCACCGTGCGTATCGAAGTTGATCCGAATAAACCGGAGTATCCATCCGTAACGCCGCGCGTACCGGCTGCCGTCTGGGGCGAACGTGAAGTGCGTGATATGTACGGCCTGGTGCCGGTCGGCCTGCCGGATGAGCGCCGTCTGGTGCTGCCGGATGACTGGCCGGACGAACTTTATCCGCTGCGTAAAGACAGCATGGACTACCGCCAGCGTCCGGCACCGACCACCGACAGTGAAACCTACGAGTTCATCAACGAGCTGGGAAGTAAAAAGAACAATGTGGTGCCAATCGGCCCGCTGCACGTCACTTCCGATGAACCGGGTCACTTCCGCCTGTTTGTTGATGGCGAGAACATTATCGACGCCGACTACCGCTTGTTCTACGTCCATCGTGGCATGGAAAAACTGGCAGAAACCCGCATGGGTTATAACGAAGTGACCTTCCTCTCCGACCGCGTGTGCGGCATCTGCGGCTTTGCCCACAGCACGGCCTACACTACCTCGGTGGAAAACGGAATGGGGATCGTGGTGCCGGAGCGAGCACAGATGATCCGCGCCATTCTGCTGGAAGTTGAACGCCTGCACTCGCATCTGCTCAACCTCGGGCTGGCCTGCCACTTCGTCGGCTTTGACTCCGGTTTTATGCAGTTCTTCCGCGTGCGTGAAGCATCGATGAAAATGGCGGAAATCCTCACCGGGGCGCGTAAAACCTACGGTCTGAACCTGATTGGCGGGATCCGCCGCGATCTGCTGAAAGACGACATGATCAAGACCCGTCAGCTTGCGCAGCAGATGCGTCGCGACGTGCAGGAGCTGGTCGATATGCTGCTCAGCACGCCAAACATTGAGCAGCGTACCGTCGGTATTGGCCGCCTCGATCCTGAGATTGCCCGCGACTTCAGCAACGTCGGCCCGATGGTGCGCGCCAGCGGCCACGCTCGCGACACCCGTGCCGACCACCCGTTTGTCGGCTATGGCTTGCTGCCGATGACGGTACACAGCGAGCAGGGTTGTGACGTGATCTCCCGCCTGAAAGTGCGTATCAACGAAGTCTTCACCGCGCTGAATATGATCGACTTCGGGCTGGATAACCTGCCGGGCGGCCCGCTGATGGTGGAAGGCTTCACCTACATTCCAAACCGCTTTGCCCTCGGTTTTGCCGAAGCGCCACGCGGAGACGACATTCACTGGAGCATGACCGGCGACAACCAGAAGCTCTACCGCTGGCGCTGCCGTGCGGCCACCTACGCCAACTGGCCAACCCTGCGCTACATGCTGCGCGGCAACACGGTGTCTGATGCGCCGCTGATCATTGGCAGCCTTGATCCGTGCTACTCCTGCACCGACCGTATGACGGTGGTGGACGTGCGTAAGAAGAAAAGTCAGGTGGTGCCGTACAAAGAGCTTGAACGCTACAGCATCGAGCGTAAAAACTCGCCGCTGAAATAAGGACTCGTCATGTTTACCTTTATCAAAAAAGTGATCAAAACCGGCACCCAGACCAGCAACTATCCACTGGAGCCGATGCCGGTCGATAAAAACTTTCGTGGCAAACCGGAGCACAACCCCCAGCAGTGCATCGGCTGCGCGGCCTGTGTCAATGCCTGCCCGTCGAACGCCCTGACGGTGGAAACTGACCTGAAAACCGGAGAGCTGGCCTGGCAGTTCAACCTCGGGCGTTGCATCTTCTGTGGCCGCTGCGAGGAGGTTTGCCCGACGGTGGCGATCCGCCTTTCGCAGGAGTACGAGCTGGCGGTGTGGAAGAAAGAGGATTTCCTGCAGCAGTCACGCTTTCACCTGTGCAACTGCCGCGTCTGCAAACGTCCGTTTGCCGTGCAAAAAGAGATCGACTACGCCATTGCACTGCTAAAACACAACGGTGATGTCCGCGCGGAACACCATCGCGAAAGCTTTGAAACCTGCCCGGAGTGCAAACGTCAGAAGTGCCTGCTGCCGTCTGACCGTATTGATATAACCCGCCATATGAGAGAGGCCAGCTGATGGAAAACCTACTGGGCCCACGCGATGACAACGGCATTCCGGTGCCGATGACGGTGGACGAATCCATCGCCAGTATGAAGGCGTCGCTGTTGAAAAAAATCAAACGCTCGGCCTACGTCTATCGCGTGGACTGTGGCGGATGCAACGGGTGTGAGATCGAGATTTTCGCCACACTGTCACCGTTGTTTGATGCTGAACGCTTTGGCATCAAAGTGGTGCCATCGCCGCGTCATGCGGACATTTTGCTGTTTACCGGTGCTGTCACCCGTGCTATGCGCTCGCCTGCGCTGCGCGCGTGGCAGTCCGCGCCCGATCCAAAAATCTGTATCTCTTATGGAGCCTGCGGTAACAGCGGTGGCATTTTCCACGACCTCTACTGCGTGTGGGGTGGCACCGACAAAATCGTGCCGGTGGATGTCTATATCCCGGGCTGCCCGCCAACGCCTGCCGCGACGCTGTACGGTTTTGCAATGGCGCTGGGCCTGCTGGAGCAGAAAATCCACGCCCGTGAACCGGGCGAGCTCGACAACCAGCCTGCCGCGATTCTGCACCCGGATATGGTGCAGCCGCTGCGCGTGAAGGTTGACCGCATGGCACGCAAACTGGCGGGGTATCGCTATGGCCGTCAGATTGCTGATGACTATCTGCGTCTGCTAAGCCAGGGCGAACACCAGGTGGCGCGCTGGCTGGAAGCGGAAAACGACCCGCGTCTCAATGAAATAGTGGCGAACCTGGATCAGGTGGTTAATGAGGCGCGTATCCGATGAGTGAAACGGTGGTGTTCAGTCAGCTGAGCCGTAAGTTTATTGATGAGAACGATGCCACGCCGGATGCGGCGCAGCAGGTGGTCTATTACAGCCTGGCGATTGGGCATCACCTCGGGGTGATTGACTGCCTGGAGACGGCATTAAGCTGTCCGTGGCCGGAATATCTGGCCTGGATAGCCACTCTGGAAGAGGGCAGTACGGCGCGGCGCAAAATGGAGGGGGTACCGAAGTACGGTGAGATCGTTATCGACGCCAACCATATTTCAATGCTCGCTAACGCGTTCGATGCTGCGCTCAGTATGCAGACGCCAGAGCAGCAGGCGTGGAGCAAAACGTTGCTCAGCATGCTGCATGATATTCATCAGGAGAGCGCCATCTACCTGATGGTGAGGAGATTACGTGACTGACGTTTTACTGTGTGTTGGCAACAGCATGATGGGCGACGACGGAGCAGGTCCGCTGCTCGCCGAAATGTGTGCCACAAACCCGCAGGGGAACTGGGTGGTTATCGACGGCGGCAGTGCCCCGGAAAACGACGTGGTAGCCATTCGCGAACGGCACCCGGACAGGCTACTGATTGTCGATGCCACCGATATGGGGCTAAACCCTGGTGAAATTCGTCTGATCGATCCGGACGATATCGCTGAGATGTTTATGATGACGACCCACAACATGCCGCTGAACTACCTGGTGGATCAGCTCAAGGACGACGTGGGTGAAGTGCTGTTTTTGGGTATTCAGCCGGACATCGTGGGGTTTTATTACCCGATGACACCGCCAGTGAAAGAGGCGGTGGAAGTGGTGTATTCCAGGCTGGGAGCGTGGGTTGGGGAGGGGGGATTCGCCCGGCTCTGAATAATGCCGGGTGGCGGCTTCGCCTTACCCGGCCTACAAAATCCTTCTCCCTCTCCCTGTTGGAGAAGGCTGGGGTGAGGGCAACAGGCTACGCCAGATCCCCCCCGTTACTTGCAATCACCTTTTTATACCACCAGAACGATTTCTTGCGTTTCCTGTCCAGCGTGCCGTTCCCGGCATCGTCCCGGTCGACGTAGACAAACCCGTAGCGCTTGCTCATCTCACCTGTTGATGCCGACACCAGGTCAATGCAGCCCCAGGTGGTGTAGCCCATCAGCGGTACACCGTCCTCAATTGCATCTCCCATTGCGCGGATATGTTCGCGCAGGTAGCTGATGCGATAGTCGTCGTTAATCTCGCCGTTAGCATCAATGACATCTTTTGCACCGAGGCCATTTTCCACCAGGAATAGCGGCTTCTGGTAACGGTCGTACATCATGTTCATGGTGATACGCAGGCCCAGCGGGTCGATACCCCAGCCCCATTCGCTGACCTGAATATGCGGGTTACGCAGTGACTTCACGATATTCGCCGCGCTGGTATTCCCCGCGTTCATGTCCGCCGACGCGCAGCGCGAGGCGTAATAGCTGAACGAGACAAAATCGACAGTGTTCTTGAGCAGCGCGTCGTCGCCAGGGTCTTTAACAATCTCCACCCCTTTTTCGCGGAACACGCGGGCAGAGTAAGCCGGGTAGCGACCACGGGCCTGTACGTCGATAAAGAACAGGTTCTCGCGGTCTTTTTCCAGCGCCATCCACACGTCTTCTGGCTTGCAGGAGTACGGGTAGAAATTACCGCCTGCCAGCATGCAGCCGACCTGGTTTTCCGGGTTCACCCCGTGGGCGATTTTGGTTGCCAGCGCGCTTGCCACCAGCTCGTGGTGTGCGGCCTGGTATTTCACCTGATCTTCGTTTTCACCTTCTTCAAACACCAGCCCCGCGCCGGAGAACGGGCTGTGCAGCATGATGTTGATTTCGTTGAAGGTCAGCCAGTATTTCACCAGACCGTTAAATTCCACGAAGCAGGTGCGGGCGTAGCGGGCGAAGAAATCGACCATTTTGCGGTTACGCCAGGAGCCGTACTCCGTGACCAGGTGCATGGGGACATCGAAGTGGCACAGGGTGACCAGCGGCTCGATATTGTACTTTTTGCACTCTTCAAACACCGCACGGTAGAAGGCAATGCCTTCCTGGTTCGGCAGCGGCTCGTCGCCGTTCGGGTAGAGGCGGCTCCAGGCAATTGAGGTGCGGAATACCGTAAAGCCCATCTCCGCCATCAGGGCGATGTCTTCTTTATAGCGATGGTAAAAATCGATCGCCTCGTGGCCTGGGTAAAACTCGTCGTCACGCAACGAAAAACGTTTTTCCTTACCGAGTTTCACCGCCAGTCGGTTGGCTCCGTGGGGGATCATATCGACCGTGGCCAGCCCTTTACCGCCTTCACGGTAAGCCCCTTCACTCTGGTTGGCGGCCAGTGCGCCGCCCCATAAAAATCCTTGTGGAAAAACAGACATTTTTACCTCGCTATCAATTTATACTTGTGCTGCTTTGCCCTGAACCGGGGCGGTGTGCAGGGCGCGGGCCTTTTCCGCCTCGTCCTCAACCGGAATATCCTCAAAGCCCAGCATCAGGGTCAGAACAAACGACAACACCACCGCCAGCGCCATCACGCCAAATACCCAGACGATGGTCATCGGATTAGCCGGATCAAAGAACTGGACGCTGGTAAACAGCCCCGGAGCCGCCATCGAGTGGCTGGCAAGACCCGCCATTCCGGCCACTGCACCGCAGATGAAACCGCTGATAAGGCTCGCAATCAGCGGGCGTTTCAGACGCACCGCTACGCCGTACAGCGCGGGTTCAGAAATACCCGCCATGATGGCGGAAGCCGCTGCCGCCAGCGCCGTCTGGCGCAGTTCCGGGTTTTTCGTTTTCCATGCCACAGCCAGTGATGAACCGCCGAGCGACAGGTTGGCTCCAATTTCTGACGGCATGACCATCCCTTCTTTGCCTGTTTCGGCAATGGTCTGAATGATGGTTGGCGTGAACACGCGGTGCATGCCGGTCATCACCAGCAGCGGCCAGAGCGCGCCCATAATTGCCACGGAGAGCCAGCCCAGATAGCCGTGAATGGTGTACACCAGCGCAGAAATGGCGCTACCGATCCAGATCCCAAGTGGCCCAATCAGCACGATGGCGAGTGGGGCGGCAATCAGGACGATCAGCATCGGTTTGAGGAAGTTTTTGGTGACTGCCGGAGTCATCCGGTCGACCCAGCGTTCGATATACGACAGGCACCAGGTCATGACCAGCGCCGGGATCACGGTGTAGGTGTATTTCACCGCCGTTACCGGAATAAAGGCGAATTCAACGTGCTCGCCCTGTGCCGCTTTTGCCATCAGCTCGATAAAGCCCGGGTGTACCAGCACCCCCGCGATGGCAATGGCCAGCGACATGTTGGTTTTGAATTTTACCGCTGCAGAGGCTGCCACCATCAGCGGCAGGAAGAAGAATGCACCGTCGCCAATAACGGTCAGGATGGTGAGCGTCGGCGCACCTTTTGCCAGTACGCCCGTCATCTCAAGGATCATCGCGAGCAGCTTGACCATTGAGCCGCCGATGATCGCCGGGATCAGCGGGGACATGGTGCCGATCAGTGCATCAAGGATCCCGGCACCAATGCGGCGCAGGGTCATTTTTTGCGGGCCTTCCGGTACGACAGGCTGCAGATTCGTCGGCAGCAGGCTGATCACTTCACGATAAGCCTGAGAAACGGTGTTGCCAACGATCACCTGACACTGGTTGTCGTTGCGTACCACGCCGAGCACACCGCTGATACTTTTCAGGCGAGCGGCATCGGTGAGGGTTTCGTCTTTCAGGACGAAACGCAGGCGCGTCATACAGTGGGTGACGGCGACGATGTTGTCTTTACCGCCCAGCGCGCTGACAACGTCGTTCGCCAGCGCGGCATAATTTTTGGCCATCGGATGTGATCCTGTTGTCATGGTGAGAATATGTAGGAAACCGGTTCCACATAATCATCATGAGTTTCTTTGAATGAAACAAGATCACATTTTGTACATTTCTTATATTCGTGATGATGATCACTTTGAGGTATTGAAAGCGTGATATCGCCGCTGCGACAATTTTTCTGCGGTGCAGTACACTGCGCCCATCAGTTTCAAACGGAATAACATCATGACCACGATGCTGGAAGTGGCGAAGCGGGCCGGCGTTTCAAAAGCGACGGTTTCCCGGGTGCTGTCGGGGAATGGCTACGTCAGCCAGGAGACCAGAGACCGGGTGTTTCAGGCGATTGAGGAGAGCGGCTATCGCCCCAATTTGCTGGCGCGAAACCTGGCCACCAAACGTACCCAGACGCTGGGGCTGGTGGTCACTAACACCCTCTACCACGGCGTCTACTTTAGCGAATTGCTGTTTCACGCCGCGCGGATGACGGAAGAGAAGGGGCGACAGCTGATTCTGGCGGACGGCAAGCACAGCGCCGACGAAGAGCGCGAGGCTATCCAGTACCTGCTCGATATGCGCTGCGATGCGGTGATTATCTATCCGCGCTTTTTGAGCGTGGATGAGATGGACGAGATTATCGAAAAATGCGAACAACCGATTATGGTGCTCAATCGTCGTTTGCGTAAAAACAGCAGCCATTGTGTCTGGTCAGATCATAAAGCATCCTGCCAGGACGCCGTGTCGCAGTTGATTGCGAAAGGGCATCGGGAGATTGCGTTTATCACCGGCTCGCTGGATTCCCCGACCGGGGCTGAGCGTCTTTCCGGCTACAAAGACGCGCTGGTGCAGCATCACATTGCGCTGCGCCCGGAGCTGATTGCGCAGGGGAAATGGAACCCGGCCAGCGGCGCGGCGGCCGTTTCTGAGCTGTTATCACGCGGTGAAACTTTTACGGCACTGGTGGCGAGTAACGACGATATGGCCATCGGGGCGATGAAGCAGCTTCACGACAGCGGGGTTATCACGCCGGATGCGGTGTCGGTGATCGGCTTCGACGATGTGGCGATTGCGCCCTACATGGTGCCGTCACTCTCCAGCGTGCGCATTCCGGTAACAGAAATGATTAAAGAGACCATCAGCCGCCTGATCTTCATGCTCGACGGCGGTGAGTTCAAATATCAGCAAACTTTCTCTGGTGAGCTTATTCTGCGTGATTCTGTCATTGACGGCCCACACCGCTGACGTCGACAGCTGTCATCGTCATAAGTGACGATGACAGTGCCGCACCGTATATTTCAAATCAATATAAATCAATGGGTTAAAAACTGGCACGGTTTATGAATATCTCCGCGCATGACTGTTATGCTGGAGAAGCAGATGAACCGTTTTATGATGGCCGATGCCAGTAAGTGCATTGGTTGCCGTACCTGTGAAGTTGCGTGCGTTGTATCCCACCAGACGGAGCAGGATTGTGCCTCCCTGACCCCGGATTCTTTCCTGCCGCGTATTCATGTTATTAAGGGCGTGAATATCTCAACCGCAGCGATTTGTCGTCAGTGCGAAGACGCACCGTGCGCCAACGTCTGCCCGAACGGGGCGATTAAACGCGAAAAAGGGTTTGTCCACGTCATGCAGGAACGCTGCATCGGCTGCAAAACCTGCGTGGTGGCCTGTCCGTATGGCGCGATGGAAGTGGTGGTTCGCCCGGTTGTGCGCAACAGCGGTATGGGGCTGAGCGTGCGCGCGGACAAAGCGGAAGCCAACAAATGTGACCTCTGCTACCACCGTGAAGCGGGCCCGGCCTGTATGGAAGTTTGCCCTACGCACGCGCTGGTTTGTGTGGATCGTGACAAGCTCGAACAGATGAGCGCCGAAAAACGTCGTCGTGCGGCGTTCGACACCAGCTCATCTCTGCTGTTCTGATCCGCCATGAGCAGTAACGGTGTGCAGTTGCGGGTGCGCGGCAAGGTGCAGGGCGTGGGGTTTCGTCCCTTCGTCTGGCAACTGGCGCACCAGCTTCAGTTGACGGGGGATGTCTGCAATGACGGTGAGGGCGTGCTGGTGCGCGTTGTCGGTGATGGGGGGGACTTCATCGCAAGGCTGCACCAGGACTGCCCACCGCTGGCGCATATTGATAATGTCGACACGCTGCCGTTCGTCTGGCCGGCGCTGCCGGAGGAATTTACCATCCGTCACAGTGCGGCTGGGGCGATGGACACCCAGATTGTGCCGGATGCGGCCACCTGTCCGGCGTGCCTGGCCGAAATGCGCGATCCTCGCGAGCGCCGTTATCGCTATCCGTTTATCAACTGCACCCACTGCGGTCCGCGTTTTACCATTATTCGCGCCATGCCGTACGATCGTCCGGCCACGACAATGGCGTCATTTCCGCTCTGCCTGCCGTGTGAAATGGAGTATCTCGACCCCGCAGATCGGCGCTTTCATGCTCAACCGGTGGCATGCCCGGACTGCGGGCCGGAGCTGGAGTGGCATGCGGGTGATGCTCAGTCCACGCGAGAACAGGCACTCAGCGCAGCGGTTGAGAGGCTAAAAAACGGTGGCATTGTTGCGGTTAAAGGGCTGGGGGGCTTTCATCTGGTCTGCGACGCGCAAAACCCGCAGGCGGTGGAGAAACTACGGGCACGCAAACAGCGCCCGGCAAAGCCGCTGGCAGTGATGATCCCGCATGCAGGTTCTTTGCCGGAGCCGGTTCAGGTGCTGTTGCACTCTCCTGCGGCTCCGATCGTACTGACGCCGAAAGCATGGCTGCCTCCATTACCCGATGCGATCGCGCCGGGCCTGGATTGTGTGGGGGTGATGCTCCCGGCGAACCCACTGCAACATTTGCTGATGATGGACTGCCAGCGCCCGCTGGTGATGACCTCCGGCAACCTCAGCGGCAGGCCACCCGCCATCCATAATCAACAGGCACTGGACGACCTCGGGGATATTGCCGACGGTTTTCTGCTGCACAACCGCGACATCCTCCAGCAGATGGATGATTCAGTGATGGATCGGGACGGTGCAATACTGCGCCGTGCGCGCGGTTTTGTGCCGGATGCCATCACGTTACCTGCCGGTTTCAGCAATATTCCTGCCATGTTGTGTACCGGGGCTGAGATGAAAAACACCTTCTGTCTGGTGCGGGGTAACCAGGCGGTGCTGAGCCAGCATTTTGGCGATCTCAGTGACGATGGCGTTGATGCCCAGTGGCGCTCGGCGCTGTCGGTCATGCAGCAAATCTATGCGTTTCAGGCGGAGCGCGTGGTGTGCGATGCGCATCCGGGATACCACGCCCGCCAGTGGGCGGAAGAACAGGCGTTACCGATTGAAACGGTATTACATCACCACGCCCATGCCGCGGCGTGCCTGGCCGAAAACGGCTGGCCGCTCGACGGCGGTGATGTCATCGCCCTGACGCTGGACGGCATCGGGATGGGCGAGAACGGTGCGCTATGGGGTGGGGAGTGCCTGCGGGTTAACTATCTTAACTGCGAACATCTGGGTGGGTTGCCTGCCGTGGCGCTGCCGGGAGGGGATCAGGCAGCAATGCACCCGTGGCGCAATTTATTCGCCCACTGCCTGGCGTTTGTGCCGGACTGGCAGCGCTACCCGGAAACGCGAGCCGTTCAGATGCAAAACTGGCCGCTGCTGGCGACAGCGATGTCCCGTGGTATCAACACGCCGCTGGCTTCATCCTGCGGACGGCTGTTCGATGCGGTGGCTTGTGCGCTGGGCATTGTGCCAGAAAAGCAGCGCTATGAAGGTGAGGCTGCATGCAGGCTGGAAGCGCTGGCAGCGCAGTGTGCGGGAGTCGAACACCCGGTTACGCTGTCAGTGGAGAACCTTGCTCTCTTCTGGCAACAGTGGCTGAACTGGCGGGCTGAGCCCTGCGAACGCGCATGGGCGTTTCACGATGCGCTGGCAAAAGGACTGGCTGATTTCGCCGCGTTCCATGCCCGGCGCTTATCACTTACTGCCGTCTGTTTTAGCGGTGGCGTGTTACATAACCGTCTGTTGCGTGCGCGTCTGCGTCATTACCTCTCTGACTTTACCCTTCTTTTTCCTCATCACCTGCCTGCAGGCGATGGGGCTATCTCCTTCGGGCAGGCGGTAGTTGCCGCCGCCCGGTCATGTTCACAAAGGACTTAAAATGTTACGACTTTTACGCAATGAACCTCGTGCGGCGCTCCTGCTGCTGGCTCTGGTAATGGCTAATCTTCTGGCCTGGGGATGGGCCTGGCAAACCTTCAGCGGCAGCACGGCGCTGATGGCGGCAAGCCTGCTCGCCTGGTGCTACGGACTGCGTCATGCGGTGGATGCCGACCACATTGCGGCCATTGATACCGTTACGCGTAAGATGATGCAACAGGGCAAACGCCCGTCCGGTGTGGGGGCGTGGTTTTCACTGGGGCACTCCACCATCGTGGTGCTGGCCTCCATTGCCATTGCCGCTACGGCCACGGCGTTTCAGAAGAATATGGCCTGGTTTCATGAGACGGGCAGCCTGATTGGTACGGCGGTTTCTGCGACGTTTCTGCTGGCGATGGCGCTGGTCAACATGGTGATTTTACGTGGCGTCTGGCGTAATTTTCAGGCGCTGAAAAACGGTCATCCAACGTGCGGCGACATCACGCTTCCGGCATCTGGTGGGGTGATGAACTGGCTGTTTGGTGCAACGTTTCGCCTGGTAAACAAGAGCTGGCAGATGTATCTGGTTGGTTTCCTGTTCGGTCTGGGATTTGATACCGCGACGGAAATTGGCGTGCTTGGGATCTCCGCCGCCAGTGCCTCAAACGGCATGTCGGTGTGGTCAATCATGATCTTCCCGGCACTTTTCGCCAGCGGTATGGCGCTGGTGGATACCCTCGACAATTTGCTGATGGTGGGAGCCTACGGCTGGGCATTCAACAAACCGCAGCGCAAGCTCTACTACAACATGACCATCACCGGTACCTCTGTGGTGGTGGCCCTGTTTATCGGCGGCCTGGAAGCGCTGGGTCTGCTGATGGACAAATTTGCCCTGACCGGTGGCATCTGGGATCTGATTGGCGAGGTTAATGACAACCTGGGCAACGCCGGATTTGTGGTGGTGGGGCTGTTTATCGCCTGCTGGCTGATCTCCATGATCAACTACCGCTGGCGTGGCTACGATGCGCTGGTCGTGCGTTCCTGAGCGGGGGGTAACCAGGCGCGAGTGAAATCAAGCCAGCCTCCGGCCGTCAGCACAATGTCCTGCACATTTTCCATCGTGTTGATGCGATAGCGATAGTGGAACAGCGGCGTACATGCGCCGCTTTCGAGCAGAGATTGAAAAAAGGAGGGCAGGAGGTTACTCAGGCTCTCCTCGCTCCCGCAATATCCCATCAGCTTCTGCTTCTCTTTTTGCCATATGTCTTCGCCCAGTGCAGTGGCCCAGGCCGGTTCGTCAGTAAACCACTCTGCCAGCGCAAATCCCGGAAGTCCGCCCGCCAGATAGTCACCGAGCAACAGATCGGCCTGCGTCAGTGCGTTATGTGTATGCCATTCTTCGCGATCTTTCCTGCTGATTGTCAATTCGCAACCGTGCTTTCTCAGACGCGTTTGCAGCATGCTGGCCAGCTCGCACAGTTCTGGGGTGTGGTAGCAAACCAGCACAAGGGTGGCGGGAAGTTTTACTCCGGATGTTTCCGGATATTCTGGTGTCGTCAGGCCAGGCAGTATTGCCGTCCTGGTTTCTAAATCATCCCGATGGGCAAAATGTTGCTGATTAATTGACAGAATTTCCCGGCGCAGCCAGGCAGCCAGCGGTGGGGGCAATGTGGCGTTCACCATTAACCACGCGAATCCCTCGCTGGTCGAGGTAATGGCTTCCTGCGCGTTTTGTCCCTTCCCGACGGTGATCCACGCCGGTTTATCTGCTTCTGTGCGGGTTCGCCAGAACTCAATCGCATGCAGCAGTGGATGAGCGGCAAAGTACCAGGGCTGGCGCTCAAGGCGCAGGTAGTGCGAGTGGTGATGGGCGATGGCAAACGGCCCGGCACCGACATCAGGCTGTTGCGGGTGCGGAAGACGACAAACGTGATGCGCAAGACGGTGTGCCAGCATGGCATCAGGCGTGTTCAGGTTTATCTCCAGACACCAGGGGGCGACAAGCGACGTCTCCTTAACGTGTCTCAACCCCACATTACGTGCCGGGTCAGCCAGTACCTGTTGCAGCGCACTGAGAATATCTTCATCGCTAATGGCTTGCCCGTTATGCCAGTGTGCGCCGCTGCGCAGGTAAAAACGCCAGCGGCGTTTGTCTTCACTGTCATTCCAGTGATGGGCTAAATCGGGTATCGGGTGCGGCTGACCGGGTGTATAGCGCGTCAGCCCTGCGTGTACCGCGCAGATAATATGCTGTTCGGCGCGGCGGCGCTGTAGTGCCGGATGAAGTGACGTCAGCGGGCGATACCACGGAATACGCAAGGTTGGCTGGTGCTTAAGCCATTTCCCGCCCAAAAATGGGGTGATGATGTGATGCAGACTGGCCGGATCGCCATCGGCCAGCTGTAATGCACTCTGGTAATCCCCTTTTTCGAGACAAGCGTGCATCAGCGGCGCGCTGAGTTCACTGGTGGTCGCCAGGCAATGCAGAATGGCGCGATGTCCACGTCCTGGGTGCGCGTGCCAGCTTAACCATCCGCTTTGCGTGAGCTGGCGCAGTAACGTGCGCACATGACGTTCACTGCACAGCGCGACCTCAGCAACTTCAGCAATAGTCGTGGGCTTTGGCTCCGCACCGTAGTGCTGGTAAAGCCGTTGATACTGACGGATTTTCTGAAGCTGGCACATGACGACGTACCGGTGGTGAAAGGGGCATGATGAGAGTGTAAGTGGTTTTGCGGAATAAATAAGGCAGGGATATATAAAGTGTTCCGGTTTTATTCCCTCACCCTCGCCATTTTGGCGGAGGGCGAGGGTGAGGGGATGTATCAGGCTTCGATCTGCGCGCGGATCTTCAGTGCGGGCTCGTCCAGCACGCTGAAGGTATCAATACCGTGCTGTACGGAAGGCCATATGTGGCCACGAATCCACGCGATATAAACGGAATATTAAAAACGTCAGGTTGGCCCAGGCGTAATGATATAGCGGCAACGGGTAATGTTGCGATATGCGTTCATGAGACAGGATCCCAAAGAGGACATCATTTACAACGAAAAACAACAGTTTTTGTTTTAATGTAAAAGCGTGAAGAAGAAAAGTGTGATGTGGGATAAATTAATTTCTGTGATGTTTTTAATAGTCATTCTTTAAATAAACGATGAAGAGTTAAATAATTTGTTCCTGT
Organism: Enterobacter sp. RHBSTW-00901; assembly: GCF_014103115.1. Lineage (NCBI taxonomy): Bacteria > Pseudomonadati > Pseudomonadota > Gammaproteobacteria > Enterobacterales > Enterobacteriaceae > Enterobacter > Enterobacter sp. RHBSTW-00901. Next base: position 1,803,715 of record NZ_JABXPB010000001.1, on the reverse strand, counting down.
TTTTTACCTGATGACCCTACGCTTACCCGGCCTGCAAAATCCACAGACCCGCGTCAGCGTAGGGTCACCAGGTGGTTACCGCTTAACATTGCTCATCGGCATCATCAATTCACGCAGACGCTCAATACGGGCTTCCGGGCTGAGATACAGCCAGCGAAATAAAATATGTTCTGCTTTCTTTGTCTGTTTAAAATAGGCAGAAAGATAGTTAAGCTCTTTGCTAAAAGTGGCCATGGGATGTCTCCGGCTGATTAATTCACTGTCAGAGTAAGCCGGGATCATGGAATAAAACAGGTTGATGTTTTTCATGTGTTCCGCATTTAAATATTCATGGATGTAATGAATAAGGGATTAATGACGATGATTTATCTGATTTGTATTCTTTTGTTGAATAAAATACGCAAAAAAAAGCCCCGGGACGTCGGGGCTACGGATAAGAAAATCCTAAGGTTAAGTAAGCGTGGTAAGAGGGTTAAGCGGGCAATGATTTCAGTAGTGCGAAAGCCTCCTTCATCCGGTCTTCACTAACCACAAAAGCGCGCACCTGACCGTCATGATCGGATCCCCGGGCCACCATGCCCTGGGGTTCAATAGCGATGTGCCAGTTCAGATCCTGGCGCTGCGTTTCGCCTGCGAGATGCAGCGGTAACTCCGGTGTTTTCACCTTCACCAGCATGGCGGGTAATTTCAGTGGTGCAGAAGCGCCAAGCAGATTTTTCGCCAGATACATCGCACTTAATTGAATCGGCTGCAGGAACGGCAGTACCTGGCCGTTGATTTCGGCGCAGTCACCCAGCGCGTAAATATCCGGCTGCGTGGTTTGCAGGTAGCTGTCCACCTTCACGCCACGGTTCGTCCCGGCTCCGGCACGTTGCGCCAGACCGATTTCCGGGCGCAGACCCGTGGCCGCAACCACTACATCCACCTCAACATGGCGATTACGGTCGAGCGTGACGCGAATACCGTTATCTGTTTTAGCCAGACTTTGCAGCTGAGATTTCAGCAGCAGATGTACACCCATATCGGTCAGACGATGCTGTAAGCGACTGCTTACTTCTGCGGGCATTAGCGCTGACAGAATGCTGGCAGCGTGGTCGAGCAGAGTGACGGATTTACCCGCACGACAGAAATCCATCGCCAGCTCGGTGCCAATCAGGCCGCCGCCGACAATCATCACCCGTTGCGCGTCACAAAGCCACGTTTCACTGGCCTGATACTCCTGTTGGCTGTTGAGCGTAATCATCAGCTCACGCCCTTCAACCGGTGGCACAAACGCTGATGCCCCCGTAGCCAGAACCAGCTTGTCGTACTGCCAGGTTTTCTCTTTCGCTTTCACCACATGGGCGGCAGCGTCGATATCGGTAACCCAGGTGTACGGAAACAGGTTCAGGTTAAATTGCTCCGCGAACTCTCCCGCGCTCTGGCGGGTGAGATCGTCGGCACGTTGGTTCTGGCTAATGACGTGGCTTAAATCAGGTTTGTTGTACTCATCCATGCTGTCGGCGGCGATCACCGTCAGCGGCACATTAGCATCCTGTTTGCGGATATTTTTCACCAACTGGCGGGCAGCAAAGCCCGAGCCGATGATGACGATACCGTTGCTCATTTTGCCTCCGTACCCAGCTCATCAAAGACGTCTTTACCGAGCGAACATTCCGGGCAAAGGAAGTTGTCCGGCACATCGCTCCACGGCGTTCCTGGGGCAACATCCTGCAGCGGCTCGCCCAGTTCCGGGTCGTAGATCCACTGGCAGACGCTGCACTGCATGCGCGGGCCGAGGTTAGCGGCGGCGGCCGCAGCACAGGCGCAGGCTTCCTGTTGTGCGCTGGTTTTTACCGCCACGTCTGGTAATGGAGCGAGCGCCCACTGACGTGCAATGTCACGGCCATGCTGGCGGCAGAGTTCCAGTGCGTCGATATCCGGACGCCATTTTGCCTTCAGGCTCATGGACATCTCAAAACCGGCATCCTGCAGGCGGGTAGACAGACGGTCTACCGCACCGCCGCTCCAGCCGTGTGAGCCAAAGGCGCTGGCGCGTTTGTTACGAAAACGCAGGCCGGTCATCTCTTCCACCAGGCCGGCAATTTTCGGCATCATCACGTTGTTCATGGTGGAGGTGCCTACCAGCACGCCTTTAGAGCGGAAGACGTTGGTCAGGATCTCGTTTTTATCGCTGCGCGCCACGTTAAAGATTTTTACCGCCACATTCGGATCAACTTCGTTGATACCCTGGGCAATGGCGTCCGCCATCATGCGGGTGTTGTTGGACATGGTGTCGTAGAAGAGTGTGATGCGGTCTTCCTGATAATCTGCTGCCCATTTCAGGTACAGCTCCACAATCTGGGTTGGGTTTTCACGCCACACCACGCCGTGTGAGGTGGCAATCATATCTACCGGCAGGTTGAAGCCGAGGATCTCGGTGATTTTTGGCGTGACCAGACGGCTGAACGGGGTCAGGATGTTGGCGTAGTAGCGCTGGCACTGCTCAAACAGTTCGGTCTGATCCACTTCGTCATTGAACAGACGTTCGTCGCAGTAGTGCTGGCCGAAGGCGTCGTTACTGAACAGCACCGCGTCGCCGGTCATGTAGGTCATCATGCTGTCAGGCCAGTGCAGCATGGGGGTTTCAACGAAGATCAACTGTTTGCCGTTACCGATATCCAGTGAGTCGCCGGTTTTTACGGTATGGAAATTCCACTCCGGATGGTGGTGGTGGCCGTTAATGGAGTCGATAGCGTTGGCGGTGCAATAAATAGGGGTATTCGGAATGTAAGACATCAGCTCGGTCAGCGCACCGGCGTGGTCTTCTTCCGCGTGGTTGATGATGATGTAGTCGAGTGCGTCCAGGTCGATTTCGTTACGCAGGTTCTGCACGAACTCGCGGCTGAATTTGTGATCGACGGTATCAATCAGCACGTTTTTCCCTTCACGGATGAGATAGCTGTTATAGCTGCTGCCGCGCAGCGTTTTGTACTCCGTTCCGTGGAAATCACGTACTTCCCAGTCACGTTGGCCAACCCAATGAATGTTATTTTTAACCAGAATAGACATAGCAACCTCAATTAATACGGCATTTTTAAATAAGATGTTTTGCTTATATCAAGTTGCGTGCCAACTTTTTATTGCATTGATTTTTATGTGTTTTTTATTTTGTTATCCGTAATGGGTAGTCATTATGACTATCACTGAAGCTGTCAATATGACAATATGAGTTGTCAAAATGACAGTGAGGCGCAGATGAGTTTTTCCGTAGACGTGCTGGCGAAAATCGCCATTGAACTGCAAACCGGTATTGGGCATCAGGATCGCTTTCAGCGGCTGATCTCCACACTGCGTCACGTGCTGGCATGTGACGCTTCGGCACTACTCCGCTACGAAGGGCGGCAATTTATTCCGTTGGCCATCGACGGGCTGGCGCAGGACGTACTCGGACGGCGCTTTACCCTGGAAGGCCATCCGCGTCTGGAAACCATCGCCCGTGCGGGTGATGTGGTGCGCTTCCCGGCAGACAGTGATTTACCCGATCCTTACGACGGTCTGATCCCCGGGCAGGAGAGCCTGAAGGTACACGCCTGCATCGGCCTGCCATTGTTTGCCGGACAAAATCTGATTGGCGCGCTGACCCTCGACGGGATGTCGCCAGACCAGTTTGATACTTTCAGCGACGAAGAGCTGCGGCTGATTGCCGCGCTGGCCTCCGGGGCGCTGAATAATGCCCTGCTGATTGAACAACTGGAGAGCCAGAACATTCTTCCTGGTAGCCCGTCGGCATTTGAGCAGGTGGCTCACACGGAGATGATTGGCCTGTCGCCGGGCATGGTCCAGCTCAAAAAAGAGGTCGACATCGTGGCCGCCTCCGATTTGAACGTACTGATCTTCGGGGAAACCGGCACTGGTAAAGAGCTGGTGGCAAAGTCGATTCACGAAGCGTCACCGCGTGCGGTGAATCCGCTGGTGTACCTTAACTGTGCCGCACTGCCGGAGAGCGTGGCGGAGAGCGAGCTGTTTGGTCACGTTAAAGGGGCATTTACCGGGGCTATCAGCAACCGCAGCGGCAAGTTTGAAATGGCGGATAACGGCACACTGTTCCTCGATGAAATTGGCGAATTGTCGTTGTCGTTACAGGCTAAATTGCTGCGCGTGTTGCAGTACGGCGATATTCAGCGCGTGGGCGATGACCGCAGCTTACGGGTGGACGTGCGCGTGCTGGCGGCGACTAACCGGGATCTGCGCGAAGAGGTGCTGGCCGGGAATTTTCGTGCTGATTTGTTCCATCGCCTGAGTGTGTTCCCGCTTTTCGTGCCGCCGCTGCGCGAGCGTGGTGAAGATGTGGTGTTGCTGGCGGGCTATTTCTGCGAGCAGTGTCGGCTCAAAATGGGGCTTTCCCGGGTCGTGCTAAGCCCGGGTGCGCGCAGTCATCTGCTGAGCTACGGCTGGCCGGGTAACGTGCGCGAGCTGGAACATGCGATCCACCGCGCGGTGGTGCTGGCGCGGGCGACACGTTCAGGCGATGAAGTGGTGATCCACGCGCGTCATTTTGCGCTGCATGATGAAAGCGTTCAGGCCGTCACTCAGGCTGCGCCAGAGATTGCCAATGAAAACCTGCGCGACGCGACAGAGGAGTTTCAGCGTCAGATGATCACTCGCGCGCTGGAGCAGAACAACCGCAGCTGGGCGGCATGCGCGCGGGCGCTGGAAACCGACGTCGCCAACCTGCACCGGCTGGCGAAGCGTCTGGGGCTGAAGGGTTAAATAATTCCGGCCTGGTAGAAGTCCTGCAGGTTGATGGCACCGCACAGCTTGCCGCTCTCATCCACTACCGGGGCGGCGGTGATTTTGCGCTTCATCAGTACCTCTTTGGCCTCGATTGCGCGGCTTTCGGCATTCAGCGTCAGCCCGCCTTTGGTCATCGCTTCAGAAACCTGCGATTCCAGCTTGCCGCCACCCACCAGCCAGCGGCGCAGGTCGCCGTCGGTAAACACACCGTTGACCTGACCGTGCTCATTACACACCGCGACCAGCCCTAACCCGGTGCGGCTCAGCTCCAGCATCGCATCCATCACGCTGGTGTTGAGTTTGACTTGCGGAATAGCATCGTCGGTACGCATCAGGTGATGCACTTTATTGAGCAGGCGTGCGCCAAGCGCGCCCGCAGGGTGTGAGCGGGCAAAATCTTCTTCATTGAAACCGCGCGCCTGCATCACCGCCATCGCCAACGCATCGCCCATCATCAGGGTATTGACGGTGCTGGAGGTTGGGGCGAGGTGCATCGGGCATGCTTCACGCTCAACGGAAATATCTAGCACCGCTTTGGCTGCCAGTGCCAGCGGTGAACGGGCTTTACCCGTCATCGCCAGCAGGGCGACGGATTTTTCCTGCAGACGTGGAATGATGAGATCCAGCTCTTTGGCCGAACCGGAGTAGGAGATAAACAGCATCACGTCACGGCTTTCAATCATCCCCAGATCGCCATGCAGCGCCTCGGCAGGATGAACGAAGAAGGCTGGGGTACCGGTGCTGGCAAGCGTAGCGGCAATTTTCTTACCGATATGGCCCGATTTACCGATACCCGCCACAATCACTTTGCCTTCACACTGGATGATGGTGTTTGCTGCGCGAACAAAATCCTCCCCAAGACGTTCCGGCAGGCGGCTGGCTTCCTGCAGCTCCAGCATCAGCGTCTGGCGACCTGCGTTTAACAGAAAATCACTCATCTCTTTCTCCGGTTACGATCACATCGATTCCTTTTTCTTCCAGCGCTTTTTTAAACGCCGGATCGATACCTGCATCGGTAATCAGCTTATCGACGCTCTCAAGGCTACAGACAATATTGGGGCTTTTACGGCCAAACTTCGAAGAATCTGCCATCAGAATCACTTCCCGTGCCACGTTGCACATGGCCTTGCTGACGCTGAACACCTCGTTGAAGGTGGTCACGCCCGCATTCAGGTCGATGCCGTCGGTGCCCATAAAGAGTTTATCAAAGCTGAAGTGGTCGAAGGCGTTCTCTGCCAGTTGACCGTGAAACGAGGCTGATTTTTTACGGAAGGTACCGCCAGGCATCAGAATGGTTTGCTCGCAGTCGTTTTCCGACAGGGCGTTGACGATATGCAGGCTGTTGGTCATCACCGTGATGTTGTTAAAGCGGCTGAGCATCGGGATCATCTGTAACACCGTGCTGCCCGCATCAAGGATGATAGAGTCGCCATCGTGGATAAATTTCACGGCGGCTTCGGCAATCAGCGCTTTCTGGTGCGTATTGATCAGCGTTTTGTGGTCGATAGGCGGGTCGGTTTCGTCTTTGTTGAGCACCACTCCACCGTAGGTTCGAATGACTGCGCCAGAGTTTTCGAGCAATACCAGGTCCTTGCGTATTGTCGTGCCGGTCGTGTCAAAGTAGTGGGCCAGTTCTTCTACCGAGCATTTTCCCTGCTTTTGCAGATGCTCCAGAATGGCCGCCTGCCGCTGACGTGGTTTCATAGGCGCTCAATTCCTTACGTTGCGAAATGATAATTTCGCAAGCTTATAGCGTTCACAACGAAATTATCCATGTTTCAGATTAAGCGCTAATGATAGTGCATTCTGACAGAGTGGATCATGGGGAAAGATCACATCAGGCTGCAATTCCTGCAATGATGTGCCATTGATTGCCTGGATTTTCGCCGGTCTGGCGAACACCGTCATGCCACGCATGATGAGTGAATCGCAGACGTTGTCGTCTTCATCCAGCGCAATCGCAATCACCACACGAGGTTTGAAGCGTCCGCCGGAACGCCCGACGCCCACGCGACCTTTCTGGCACAGCGCCTCGAATGCGCGGTTGAACTGGTGGATTTGCCAGCCGCCAAACGCCATCTGGCAGATCCAGGCGATAGCGGCGACGGTGATTAATGCGGTGACCATATCAGCTCCTTGTTTTTTTCCCCTCTCCGGCGGGAGAGGGGTAGGGTGAGGGCATCAGGCTGCTCGATCAGAACATGACCTGCCCACCGGTCACGTTAATCGACTGCCCGGTGCAGTAAGACGCTTTCGGGCTGGCGTAAAACAGCAGCATATTCAGCACGTCCTGATAGTCGCAGCCGCGCTTCAACGGCACTTTGTCGATGTAATATTGCTCCACTTCGTCGGCGTTGATACCGAGTTTGGTGGCATACTGCGGCAGCAGGGACTGGAACATCGGTGACTTCAGCAGGTTGCCGAGCATCAGCGAGTGTACGGTAATGCCGTATTCGGCCAGATCCAGTGCCAGCGACTGCGTCAGGCCCACGCCGCCAAATTTGGCCGCGCTGTAACCGGAGTTGTGTTTGCTGCCCACTTTACCCGATTTGGAGTTGATCTGAATGATGCGTCCCTGAATTCCGTCGCGGATCATCAGGCGTGAAAACTCGCGGGCACAGAGGAAATACCCCACCAGATTGACCTGCAGCGAGCGGTCGAAATCGCCCAGCGCGAAGTCGCTGATAAATGCCGCTTTTGCAATCCCGGCACTGTAGACCAGCAGGTCAGTGCGGCCAAAAATCTCATCCACACCGCGAGCGAGCGCCATCACGCTCTGTTCGCTGGTGGCATCGGCTCCAAACCCGTACGCCATCCCTTCGCCAAACTCGGTGTTGATGGTGTCCGCCACGCGCGCGGCTTTTTCACTCTGAATATCCACTACCGCTACGCGGTAACCCTCTGCGGCAAGCCCACGGCAGATGAACTCTCCTAAGGTTTGTCCCCCACCAATGACAACGGCAACCTGACTCATATCTTTCTCCTTAAATTACGCAACAAATTTTAACGTGCAGCCTGGGGTTACGGCCTGTGGAACCGGGCCATCCACGTGAACCGTACCGGGGTATTCCGCCTGTGACTGGCCATCAAAACGCAGGGTGATGTGGCCCAGTTCACGCAGGTTTTGCTCAGCCACGTCACCCACGGCGGTGACGGCATAACGCGTTTCACCCAGCTCCAGCTGACTACCGGCCTTCAGCTCACCGTTCAGCTCGCCGTGGCAATGGATAAAACAAAACTCTTCAATATCCGCTGGCGCACCTTCGCGGAAGGTGATCAGCATCTGGTCACTGAGCGCATCGGCTGCGCTCTGTCCGATGCGGGTAATGGTGGTTTGGTAAATCACGGTCATCGCAGGAACCTCTTATTGATAAATAAAGCCGGAGACAAACCAGGCAATCAGTACGGTTGGTGCACCTGTCAGGAAGCGGCTTACCAGCACTGACGGTACGCCAACGCGCACGGTGTCCTGGCGCGCTTCGGCAAGCGATAGCCCAACGGGAATGAAGTCGCACGCTGCCTGAGCGTTAATGGCAAACAAGGCAGGCAGAGCCAGGTGTGGAGGAATATTTCCCAGACCGATTTGCACACCAATCAGCACGCCGATGACCTGCGCAATCACCGCGCCCGGGCCGAGGAACGGTGACAGCAGCGGGAAAGAGCAAATCAGTGCCAGCGTCACCAGCCCGAGCGGATGGCTGGCAAGCGGGGCGAGGCCGTGGGCAATCCAGTCGCCCAGACCGGATGCCATAATGATGCCGATAAGCGCCGAGACGAATGCCATAAACGGCAGAATGGTTTTCAGCACCGTGTCGATGGTGTCGCGCCCGGACTGGAACAGCACCGCCACCGCCGAACCCATGCCCATCCCAACTTTCGCCAGCAGGCCGTCGCTCTGCTCGGTGATTTTTTTGCTGGTGTCGTAATCACGCGGCGCGGCTTTGGCTTCCTTTTTCTGTGAAGCAGGGGACCCTTCTGCCAGACGGATGTTGTCTTCTTTCACGCCTGAAACATAAATATCTTCAAGGATGTACTGCGCCAGTGGGCCAGATTTACCGGTGGCGTGAATATTGATGGTCGGGATGCGACGCTTTGGATAAATGCCGCAGCGCAGGGTGCCGCCGCAGTCAATGACCGCAACGCCGATTTCAGATTCTGGTGGTTCACCCTCTTTAAAACCGTCGACGGCTTCCCAGCCAGTTAACTCACGCAGTTTGTCGACAATTGCCGGGCGCGTGCCTGCAGTGATGTAGACAATTTTTTTGTCTTCAGTGGCGTCGAGTTCCAGCGGGCCGCCCCAGCCGCCCGTTCCTTTAACAATGCGAATACGGCTCATGCTGTGGCTCCTGAAAGATGGACTTTTTGTTCAAGCTGGATGCCCATTTTTTTCTCGAAAATGGCGGTCGTGAGGTCGGTAACCCAGCCGCGGAAGAAGTTGGTGACCAGACCGACCAGCAGATAGCTCACCGCCAGCGGGCCAAGTGGTAAGCCAAGCGTGGTCAGACCGCTGGCAATACCGAGGTAGACAAACAGCTCGCCGGGGTTGATATGCGGGAACAGGCCGTTCATCGAGTGGCAGCTGTAGGATGCAGCGGCGTAGTAACTCGGCTTGTATTTTTCTGGCATAAAGCGACCGAGACTTAAGGTCATCGGGTTGCAGAAAACGAACGTACCGATGCAGGGTAGAACCAGATAACGGGACAGTGGGTTCCCGGCGCAGCGCTGGGCGAAGCGTTCAATGCGTTGCTGGCCGATAAAGTTAATAAGTGCGTTCATGATAACCAGCAAGCTGATCAGCAGAGGCAGGATCCCGGTCACCATACTGGTGAACACCTCTCCGCCTTTCTGAAACAGCCCGATGAACCACTCGGCACCGTGGGTGATGGTTTCTATCATTCTTCTCTCCTGTGGGGGCTTTTTGTTTTTGTATAACCGCGACTAATAATAATCACTTTGAAAGGTTTTAAAGTGTTAGTTAGATCTCACAATGAAAGAAAAATGGATTATTTTGAAAGTTAATTAGTGTGATGAATTGTTTTTGGTTGAAAAAAACACAGATTTGCGTTGGGGAGCGTAAAGATTTGGCAGGGGAGATGAGTACCGCTTCCTTGAGGTGTCGGGGATGCTTTACCATACTGGGCTCTTATCGAACTCGTTAAATGGATGTCCCATGTTCAAGCGTCGTTATGCAGCGTTGTTACCTGCGCTTATTCTTCTGTCTGCCTGTAGTAGCAAACCTAAAACCGAAGCTGCTCAGCCTACGGCTGGCACGCCTTCCGGGGGATTCTTGCTGGAGCCGCAGCATAATATGATGCAGATGGGCGGTGACTTCGCGAATAACCCGGCGGCCGAGCAGTTCATCGATAACATGGTGAGCAAACACGGCTTTGACAGGCAGCAACTGCATGAAATTTTGTCTCAGGCAAAACGTCTGGACTACGTTCTGCGCCTGATGGACAGACAGGCACCGACGGCGCAAGCGCCGACTGGGCCAAACGGTGCGTGGCTGCGCTATCGCAAACAGTTTATTACCCCGGACAACGTGCAAAATGGCGTGGTGTTCTGGAATCAGTATGAAGATGCCCTTAACCGTGCATGGCAGGTTTACGGCGTACCGCCTGAAATCATCGTCGGGATCATCGGCGTGGAAACCCGCTGGGGCCGCGTGATGGGGAAAACCCGCATTCTCGATGCGCTGGCAACACTCTCCTTTAACTACCCGCGTCGCGCCGAGTATTTCTCGTCCGAGCTGGAAACCTTCCTGCTGATGGCGCGCAACGAACAGGACGATCCGCTGGATCTGAAAGGGTCGTTTGCCGGTGCGATGGGCTACGGTCAGTTTATGCCGTCATCCTATAAGCAATTTGCCGTCGACTTTAACGGTGATGGTCATATCAACCTGTGGGATCCGGTGGATGCCATTGGTAGTGTGGCGAACTACTTCAAATCACACGGTTGGGTCGCGGACGGCCAGGTGGCAGTGCAGGCTAACGGCCAGGCTCCGGGGCTGGAAAACGGTTTTAAAACTAACTACAGCATTTCGCAGCTGACAGCGGCAGGTCTGACGCCAACGCAGCCTCTGGGTAATGCACAACAGGCGAGCCTGTTGCGTCTGGATGTGGGGACGGGCTATCAGTACTGGTACGGGCTGCCAAACTTCTACACTATCACCCGCTATAACCACAGCACGCACTATGCAATGGCGGTGTGGCAACTGGGGCTGGCAGTTTCGCAGGCGCGTGCACCCGCGGCATCACCGTTTAGTCAATAATCAGTCCGGTTGAGTATGCCGGGTAAGGCAACGCCGCCACCCGGCAATAATGCAGACACAGCGCAGACTGATGCTCTCACCCTCTCCCACGGGAGGGGGAAATACCACAGAAACATTTCGCCACACTCCTGTTCAATCCTCTTCGTTTACATCTTCGTTTTCTTTCATTATCGTTATGTTATAACATTTAATGTGGTGTCGAGATGTCAACGTCCCTTTTCTCTTTATCCGCGTCAGTCCGGCTTCTGTTGGCACTGGTGCTTATTGTGTTTATCGGGCTGGCCGTGAGCTGGGCGGTGGCTTTGCCATGATCGTAATGAACGAACTGATGGCGGGGTATGACCGCCAGCCTGTTACGCGTCCTCTGTCGGGTGTCATTGAACGCGGAAGCATGACCGCGATTATCGGTGCTAACGGATGCGGGAAATCCACATTACTGAAAACGCTCGCCGGGTTTATTCCCCCTGTAAGCGGCGATTTTCGCTGGCAGGGTAAACGCCCGGTGATTGGCTGGCTGGCGCAGCGCCACGCGCTGGAGGCGCAATTTCCACTGACCGTGCAGGACGTGGTGAGTATGGGCTGTTGGCCGGGGATTTCGCTTTTTTCTGGTTTTCGTCGCGACACGCGGCTGCGTATTACCGAAGCCCTTGAGCGCGTGGGGCTGGAGTCGATGGCGTTATCAACTATTGATGAACTGTCCGGCGGCCAGTTTCAGCGCATGCTGTTTGCGCGCGTGCTCGTGCAGCAGGCTCCGCTGGTGATGCTCGATGAACCGTTTACCGGCGTTGATGAAGTCACCTGCAATGTGCTGATGGCGCTGATGCTGGAGATGTATCAGCAGGGGCAGACCCTGCTCGCCGTGTTGCATGACAGCGAACGCGTGTCGCGCCACTTCCCGCAGACATTGCGGCTGGATGTTGATACCCCCCTCTGGAAAACCGAACGGGTGAGGGTGGCATGATCTGGCATCTCTTTTTTCAGCCGTTTATCGACTACGGCTTTATGCGTCGTGCGCTGGTGGTCTGCCTGGCGCTCTCGGTCAGCACTACCGCGTTGGGTGTATTTCTTCAGTTGCGCCGGATGAGCCTGATGGGCGATGCACTCTCTCACGCCATTTTGCCCGGTGTCGCCGTGGGATATTTGCTGAGCGGAATGTCGCTGCTGGCGATGAGTATTGGTGGCTTTATCGCCGGAATTACCGTTGCGCTGGTGGCCGGGCTGGTGAGCCGCCGTACGCCGCTTAAAGAGGATGCCAGCTTTGCGGGGTTCTATCTGGGATCGCTGGCGTTGGGCGTCACGCTGGTGTCGTTGCACGGTTCGAACGTCGATCTGCTGCATCTGCTGTTTGGCTCTATTCTCGCCGTGGACAACGATGCCGCGCTGTTTGTGACCGGCGTTTGCATCTTCACACTGATGATGCTGGCTATTTTCTATCGTGGGCTGGTGACCGAAGCGTTTGATACCGCCTGGCTGCAGGTGAACGCTCGCGGGGTGCCCGGCTTATTACACGGCCTGTTTCTGGCATTGCTGGTGCTCAACCTGGTAGCCGGTTTTCAGGTACTTGGCACGCTGATGGCCGTGGGGCTGATGATGTTACCCGCAGTGGCGGCCCGCTGCTGGGTACGCACCCTACCAGGATTGCTGCTGATGGCAGGTATTAGCGGCATTTTCTGCGCGTGGCTGGGGCTGAGCCTCTCCTGGGCGATGAGTCTACCCGCCGGGCCGTCCATCGTCCTGACGGCCAGCGCGCTGTTCTTTATTTCCATTTTATTTGGCACGCGCAGCAGGCTGGCAGGCAGCCTGCGTGCGCTTTTTTAACGCAAGGGGAAACGATGAAACGTACAGGGTTAGCAGTGGCGCTCGCGCTGGGGATGATGTCACACAGTGTGATGGCGAAAACGCTCAACGTGGTGACCAGCTTTTCCATACTGGGGGATATCACCCGGCAGGTGGGGGGCGATCACGTGAAGGTGACGACGCTGGTCGGGCCGGACGGTGACCCGCATACTTTCGAACCGTCGCCGAAAGACAGCGCAGCGCTGAGTAAGGCTGACGTCGTGGTGGTAAACGGTCTGGGGCTGGAGGGCTGGCTCGACCGGCTAGTAAAAGCCTCTGGCTTTAAGGGCCAGCTCGTTGTGGCCTCCACAGGAGTGAAAACTCATACTCTGGAAGAGGATAGCAAAACCGTGACCGACCCACATGCGTGGAATAGCGCGGCGAACGGGGCGCTGTATGCGCAAAATATCCTCTCGGGGCTGGTGAACGCCGATCCTGAAGATAAAGTGGCGCTGGAAGCCTCCGGTAAGCCCTATATCAAACAGCTCACCCAACTGGATAACTGGGCTAAAACGCGCTTTAGCCAAATCCCGCAGGAGAAACGTAAAGTGCTGACCAGCCATGATGCGTTCGGGTATTTTAGCCGCGCCTACGGTGTGACTTTTATGGCACCGCAAGGGCTGTCATCAGAGAGTGAGGCCAGCGCGGCGCAGGTCGCGGAGATCATTAACCAGATTAAAATGGACGGCGTGAAAACCTGGTTTATGGAAAACCAGCTCGACCCGCGTCTGGTGAAACAGATTGCCAGTGCGACGGGCGCGCAGCCGGGCGGGGAGCTTTACCCGGAAGCGCTGTCGGCAAAAGGTGGTGTGGCAGATACCTACATCAACGCGTTTCGCCACAATGTGAATACCCTTGCGGACAGTATGAAATAATCTTTCCTGTAGCCGGTGCACCCGCATCGGCTTTTTTCTGAAGCTCCCTCGTAAAACCCGAAGCTCGTCCCCATATCGGACGAGAAAGTGCTATCTTGTGCAGCACGTTTTTCCGAAGCCAGGAGCGATAATGACTGACCATGAATTGATGCAGCTGAGCGAAGTGGTAGGGCTGGCGCTTAAGCAACGTGGTGCGACTATCACCACCGCAGAGTCCTGTACTGGCGGCTGGGTTGCCAAAGTGATTACGGATATTGCAGGCAGTTCCGCCTGGTTTGAACGCGGCTTTGTGACCTACAGTAACGAAGCTAAGGCACAGATGATTGGCGTGCGTGAAGGGACGCTTGAACAGCATGGTGCGGTCAGTGAACCGGTGGTGATTGAGATGGCTATTGGGGCGCTGAAAGAGGCGCGTGCCGATTATGCCATTTCGATCAGCGGCATCGCAGGGCCGGACGGTGGCAGTGACGTGAAGCCCGTCGGTACCGTCTGGTTTGGTTTTGCCACCTCAAAAGGTGAAGGGATCACTCGCCGGGAGTGCTTTAGCGGCAATCGCGAAAGCGTGCGTCGGCAGGCAACCGAATATGCGTTAAAAACGCTCTGGCAACAATTTCTACAAAACACTTGATACTGTATGACTGTACAGTATAATTGCACCAACAGAACAGAAATCCACGGTGAAGCGCAGTCGCTTCTCCAGGCATGACAGGAGTAATAATGGCTATCGACGAGAACAAACAGAAAGCGTTGGCGGCAGCACTGGGCCAGATCGAAAAGCAATTCGGTAAAGGCTCCATCATGCGCCTGGGTGAAGACCGTTCAATGGACGTGGAAACCATCTCCACCGGTTCGCTTTCTCTGGACATCGCACTGGGTGCTGGCGGTTTGCCAATGGGCCGTATCGTAGAGATCTACGGACCGGAATCTTCCGGTAAAACCACCCTGACGCTGCAGGTTATCGCTGCGGCACAGCGCGAAGGTAAAACCTGTGCGTTTATCGATGCCGAGCATGCGCTGGATCCAATCTATGCCCGCAAACTGGGCGTTGATATCGATAACCTGCTGTGTTCTCAACCGGATACCGGTGAACAGGCGCTGGAAATTTGTGATGCGCTGGCACGCTCAGGTGCCGTTGACGTTATCGTGGTTGACTCCGTTGCCGCACTGACGCCAAAAGCCGAAATTGAAGGTGAAATCGGTGACTCTCACATGGGCCTCGCGGCGCGTATGATGAGCCAGGCGATGCGTAAGCTGGCCGGTAACCTGAAGCAGTCCAATACGCTGCTCATCTTCATCAACCAGATCCGTATGAAAATTGGTGTGATGTTCGGTAACCCGGAAACCACGACCGGTGGTAACGCACTGAAATTCTACGCTTCTGTCCGTCTGGATATCCGCCGTATCGGCGCGGTGAAAGAGGGTGAGAACGTGGTCGGTAGCGAAACTCGCGTGAAGGTGGTGAAGAACAAAATCGCTGCACCGTTCAAACAGGCTGAATTCCAGATCCTCTACGGCGAAGGTATCAACTTCTTCGGCGAGCTGGTTGACCTGGGCGTGAAAGAGAAGCTGATTGAAAAAGCGGGCGCATGGTACAGCTACAACGGTGATAAGATCGGTCAGGGTAAAGCCAATGCAATTGGCTGGCTGAAAGAGAACCCGGCTGCGGCGAAAGAAATTGAGAAGAAAGTGCGTGAGCTTCTGTTGAACAACCAGGACGCCACACCAGACTTCGCAGTTGATAGCGCGGATGCTGAAGAAACCCACGAAGATTTTTAATGTTTCGTGTAAAGACGAAGGGCTGCTGATGCGGCCCTTTTTGCATTTCTGAACCAGCAGGTTTTTTATGAGTGAACCGACAACTCGTCGTCCTGCGTACGCACGTTTACTGGATCGTGCGGTACGTATTCTTGCTGTGCGCGACCACAGCGAACAAGAGTTGCGGCGGAAACTTTCCGCCCCCATCATGAGCAAAAATGGGCCGGAAGAGATTGATGCTACCACGGAAGATTACGACCGCGTGATTGCCTGGTGCTACGAGCATCACTATCTGGATGATGACCGTTTTGCTTCCCGGTTTCTCGCCAGCCGTGGCCGCAAAGGATACGGCCCCGTGCGCATCCGCCAGGAGCTTAATCAGAAAGGCGTAGCCCGTGAATCCATTGAAAAAGCGATGCGCGAATGCGATACCGACTGGTGCGAACTGGCAAGAGAACAGGCGATGCGTAAATATGGTGAACCGCTGCCGCGTGAATTTTCAGACAAAATCAAAATTCAGCGCTTTTTGCTCTACCGCGGCTTCCTGATGGAAGATATTCAGGATATCTGGCGCAATTTTACCGATTGAACGCATGCGGGATTTTACTTCCCACTAAAGAAAACTTATCTTATTCCCACTTTTTCCAGTAGCTGGTCTGTTCAACTGTTTAACAGTACAGGCTTGCTACGACATTTCGTTAGCTTGATTTCAGGATAATTATGAGCAAGAGCACCGCTGAGATCCGTCAGGCGTTTCTCGATTTTTTCCATAGTAAGGGACACCAGGTTGTTGCCAGCAGCTCCCTGGTACCGAACAACGACCCGACTCTACTGTTTACCAACGCCGGGATGAACCAGTTCAAGGATGTATTCCTTGGTCTCGACAAGCGTAATTATTCCCGCGCCACAACCTCACAGCGTTGCGTGCGTGCGGGCGGTAAACACAACGACCTGGAAAACGTCGGTTACACCGCGCGTCACCATACCTTCTTCGAAATGCTGGGCAACTTCAGCTTCGGCGACTATTTCAAACACGACGCCATCCAGTATGCATGGGAACTGCTGACCGGTGAAAACTGGTTCAACCTGCCGAAAGAGCGTCTGTGGGTTACCGTCTATGAAACCGATGACGAAGCCTTCGAAATCTGGGAAAAAGAAGTTGGTATCCCGCGCGAACGTATTATCCGCATCGGCGATAACAAAGGCGCACCTTACGCGTCTGACAACTTCTGGCAGATGGGCGATACGGGCCCTTGTGGTCCATGTACCGAGATCTTCTACGATCACGGTGACCACATCTGGGGTGGCCCGCCAGGAAGTGCTGAAGAAGATGGCGATCGCTACATTGAGATCTGGAACATCGTCTTTATGCAGTTCAACCGTCAGGCTGACGGTACGATGGAGCCGTTGCCGAAGCCGTCCGTTGATACCGGTATGGGTCTGGAGCGTATCGCGGCTGTTCTGCAGCACGTTAACTCCAACTATGAGATTGACCTGTTCAGTACTCTGATCAAAGCCGTTGCTGATGTGACGGGCGCAACCGATCTGAACAACAAATCTCTGCGCGTTATCGCAGACCATATCCGTTCCTGTGCATTCCTGATTGCCGACGGTGTTATTCCGTCGAATGAAAACCGTGGTTACGTGCTGCGTCGTATCATTCGTCGTGCTATCCGTCATGGCAACATGCTGGGTGCGAAGGACACCTTCTTCTATAAACTCGTTGGGCCACTGGTTGGCGTGATGGGCGCTGCGGGCGATGAACTGAAACGCCAGCAGGCGCAGGTTGAACAGGTTCTGAAAACCGAAGAAGAACAGTTTGCCCGTACTCTGGAGCGTGGTCTGGCGCTGCTGGATGACGAGCTGGCTAAGCTCAAGGGCGACACGCTGGATGGCGAAACCGCTTTCCGCCTGTACGATACCTACGGCTTCCCGGTTGACCTGACGGCAGACGTTTGCCGTGAGCGCAACATCAAAGTTGACGAAGCGGGCTTTGAAGCTGCGATGGAAGAGCAGCGTCGTCGTGCGCGTGAATCCAGCGGTTTTGGCGCAGACTATAACGCGATGATCCGCGTTGAGAGTGCGTCTGAATTCAAAGGCTACGAAAATCTGGAACTGACCGGCAAAGTGACCGCTCTGTTTGTTGACGGTAAAGCCGTAGACAGCATCAGCGCAGGCCAGGATGCGGTTGTGATTCTGGACAAAACCTCGTTCTATGCCGAATCTGGCGGCCAGGTTGGCGATAAAGGCGAACTGAAAGGCGACGGCTTTAGCTTCAACGTTACTGACACCCAGAAATACGGTCAGGCTATTGGTCACCAGGGCAAACTGGTTTCCGGCTCTCTGAAAGTGGGTGAGGGCGTTCAGGCTAACGTTGATGAAGTTCGCCGTGCACGTATTCGTCTGAACCACTCCGCAACGCACCTGATGCACGCAGCCCTGCGTGATGTTCTGGGTACCCACGTTGCACAGAAAGGTTCTCTGGTTAACGATAAGGTTCTGCGTTTCGACTTCTCTCATTTCGAAGCGATGAAGCCATCTGAAATCCGTGCGGTGGAAGATCTGGTCAACGCGCAGATCCGTCGTAACCTGCCAATCGAAACTCATATCATGGAGCTCGAAGCGGCGAAGAAGAAAGGTGCGATGGCACTGTTTGGTGAGAAATATGACGAACGTGTTCGCGTACTGAGCATGGGCGACTTCTCCACCGAACTGTGCGGTGGTACTCACGCTTCCCGTACGGGTGATATCGGTCTGTTCCGCATCGTTTCTGAATCAGGTACGGCGGCAGGTGTTCGTCGTATTGAAGCGGTGACCGGTGAAGGTGCTATTGCCAGCCTGCATGCGCAGAGCGACCAACTGCACGACATCGCACAGTTGCTGAAAGGCGATAGCCAGAATCTGGGTGAGAAAGTGCGTGTTGCGCTGGATCGCACCCGTCAGCTGGAAAAAGAGCTGCAGCAGTTGAAAGAGCAGGCAGCAGTACAAGAGAGCGCAAGCCTCTCCAGCAAAGCGGTAGAGATTAAGGGTGTCAAACTGCTGGTCAGCTGCCTGGCCGGTGTTGAGCCTAAAATGCTTCGCACTATGGTCGACGATCTGAAGAACCAGCTTGGTTCCACAGTTATCGTGCTGGCGACGGTGGCAGAAGGTAAGGTTTCTCTGATTGCGGGCGTCTCTAAGGATGTGACCGACCGCGTTAAAGCAGGGGAACTGATTGGTATGGTCGCTCAGCAGGTGGGCGGCAAGGGGGGCGGTCGTCCGGACATGGCGCAAGCTGGTGGTACGGATGCGGCGGCACTTCCTGCGGCATTGGCCAGCGTTGAAGGCTGGGTAAGCGCGAAACTGTAATAATTACAAAGCACAAGCAGACGCCATAGCGGCAACGTTATGGCGTCTTGTTCACTGTGCTATCGATAACGATAAAGTCAGGTTGAGTTTGTGTATATCGGCTAAACTTACGTTTAACAGAATGTAATGCCGTGACTGCTTACACTTTACGTGTTTGTCATCGCTTACTTTTTGGCGTTATATGATGGATAATGCCGGGATACAAGAGACCCGACTCTTTTAATCTTTCAAGGAGCAAAGAATGCTGATTCTGACTCGTCGAGTTGGTGAGACCCTCATGATTGGGGATGAGGTCACCGTGACAGTTTTAGGGGTAAAGGGTAACCAGGTTCGTATTGGTGTGAACGCCCCTAAAGAAGTATCTGTCCACCGTGAAGAGATCTACCAGCGTATCCAGGCTGAAAAATCCCAGCAGTCCAGTTACTGATATTATCGCGTCTCGCTGTCGGGCGAGACGCAACCTCTCCCGCAATTTTTCCTGCTTAAAGTTACCGTTTGATTTCAACCGCTCTGTTTTTAACCACTCCCTTACCCTTATCTCGACCAAACGCCGTCATTCCCTCAATAGATTTCTGTGAAGATGCCTGCAAAATCCGCTTATAAAACACCCTCTTTGCGGCTTTTACATGCGAATTGCGTGCGATTTGTGCAAACGATAAAAGCGTGTGGAAAATTGTTTGACTTATAAGTCCCAGAAAGTAATATATGCGCCACGCAGCGACGAGAAGCTCTTAACGAGTTACTCGAAGCACTCGAAAGAGGCGTTGTGTGGTGAGGTGGCCGAGAGGCTGAAGGCGCTCCCCTGCTAAGGGAGTATGCGGTCAAAAGCTGCATCCGGGGTTCGAATCCCCGCCTCACCGCCATTTTGCATCCGTAGCTCAGCTGGATAGAGTACTCGGCTACGAACCGAGCGGTCGGAGGTTCGAATCCTCCCGGATGCACCATCTATTACTTCATATTGCTTTCGAAGTGATATGAATATCGAGTAGTACAGTAGTAAATCCCGATGCATCCGTAGCTCAGCTGGATAGAGTACTCGGCTACGAACCGAGCGGTCGGAGGTTCGAATCCTCCCGGATGCACCATTTACTATTTCTGAAAGCAGTACCCTGATGCATCCGTAGCTCAGCTGGATAGAGTACTCGGCTACGAACCGAGCGGTCGGAGGTTCGAATCCTCCCGGATGCACCATTTACTGTTTCTAAAAGCATTTTCCGATGCATCCGTAGCTCAGCTGGATAGAGTACTCGGCTACGAACCGAGCGGTCGGAGGTTCGAATCCTCCCGGATGCACCATCTCTTCTTGTCATTCTCCTTGTGTTCAGTTCTTAATCACTCTCATTGTTATCATTTCGCAATCAGCGACAAAAACCACCATTTACGATAAAGTAATGCTTTGTTAATCGTTTAGCGAGAGCACGATGTACGCACAGTATGACGGTTTGATCTTCGATATGGATGGTACCATCCTGGATACTGAACCCACGCATCGTAAAGCCTGGACTGAAGTCCTTGGACGTTACGGCATGCGTTTCGATCTCCAGGCAATGGTTGCCCTCAACGGATCCCCAACCTGGCGTATTGCGCAGGCCGTGATTGAAATGAATCAGGCCGATCTCGACCCGCACCTGCTCGCACGTGAAAAAACTGACGCGGTAAAGGCGATGCTTTTAGATACCGTACGTCCATTGCCGCTAATAGATGTTGTTAAGGAGTGGCACGGACGTCGGCCGATGTCGGTTGGCACGGGCAGCGAAAGCTCAATCGCAGAAGCGTTGCTCAACCATCTTGGCTTGCGTCACTATTTTTCCGCTGTGGTTGCCGCCGATCATGTTAAAAACCACAAACCCGCACCAGACACCTTTCTGCTTTGCGCAGAACGCATGGGTGTACCTGCGGCAAAATGCGTTGTTTTTGAAGATGCAGATTTTGGTATTCAGGCCGCGCGTAATGCCGGAATGGATGCGGTGGACGTTCGCTTACTGTGAGTGACGCGCTGTCACTTGCCTCATTATTCGCCAGCAGCTTCTTAAGCGCCACGCTCTTACCGGGAAATTCGGAAGTGGTGCTGGTAGCGATGCTGTTGTCTGGTGCCAGTCAGCCCTGGTTGCTCGTCTTAATAGCAACAATGGGTAATAGCTTTGGAGGGCTGACTAACGTTATTCTTGGGCGTTTCTTCCCGCTGCGTGAAAAATCACGCTGGCAGGAAAAGGCAGTCGGCTGGCTAAAACGCTATGGCGCTGCCACGCTGTTATTAAGCTGGATGCCTGTAATAGGTGATTTACTGTGTCTGCTGGCGGGATGGATGCGCATCTCCTGGGGACCGGTTCTCTTTTTTTTGTGCCTTGGCAAGGCGTTGCGCTATGTTCTCGTGGCATGGGTAACACTACAGGGTATGACGTGGTGGCACTAATTGGTGGAGTGATTTAGCGACCTTCAATCGTCAACCATTACAATTATGCTGAGTAACAATACTTTGACAGGCGGGAGGTCAATTTGATCCCGGACGTATCACAGGCGCTGGCCTGGCTGGAAAACCACCCTCAGGCTCTGAAGGGTATTCAGCGTGGGCTTGAGCGTGAAACGCTGCGCGTTAACGCAGATGGCAGCTTAGCCACAACGGGTCACCCGAAGGCGTTAGGCTCGGCGCTGACACATAAATGGATCACAACCGATTTCGCCGAAGCGCTGCTGGAGTTTATCACTCCGGTGGATGGCGATATTGATCATATGCTGACGATCTTGCGCGACGTCCATCGCTTTACCGCCCGTAATCTGGGCGATGAGCGCATGTGGCCGCTCAGTATGCCGTGCTATATCGAGCAGGGGCAGGAGATTGAGCTGGCGCAGTATGGCACGTCGAATATCGGTCGGCTGAAAACGCTTTACCGTGAAGGGCTGAAAAACCGCTACGGCGCGTTGATGCAGACCATCTCTGGGGTGCATTACAATTTCTCTCTGCCGATGGCGTTCTGGCAGGCGAAATGCGGCGAAACGGATAAAGAAGCGATCTCCGCAGGCTACTTCCGCCTGATCCGTAACTACTATCGTTTCGGCTGGGTCATTCCTTATTTGTTTGGCGCGTCACCTGCGATTTGTTCATCATTCCTGCAGGGAAAACCGACCACGCTGCCGTTCGAGAAGACCGAATGCGGGATGTACTACCTGCCGTATGCCACGTCTCTGCGCCTGAGCGATCTTGGTTATACCAATAAATCGCAAAGCAATCTCGGTATTACGTTTAACGAATTGCATGAATATGTGGCAGGATTGAAGCGCGCGATTAAAACGCCGTCGGAAGAGTACGAGAAAATCGGTCTCGAAAAAGACGGTAAGCGCCTGCAAATCAACGGCAACGTGCTGCAAATTGAAAACGAGCTGTACGCGCCCATTCGTCCGAAGCGTGTCACGCGCAGCGGTGAAACACCGTCTGATGCGCTGCAGCGCGGCGGTATTGAATACATTGAAGTGCGCTCGCTGGATATTAACCCGTTCTCACCGATTGGTGTTGATGAGCAGCAGGTTCGCTTCCTTGATCTGTTTATGGTCTGGTGCGTGCTGGCCGATGCGCCTGAAATGAGTTCAGATGAACTGCTCTGCACCCGTACTAACTGGAATCGCGTGATTCTGGAAGGGCGTAAGCCGGGTCTGACGCTGGGTATCGGCTGTGAAGCGGCGCAGTTCCCGCTGCCAAAAGTGGGTAAAGATCTGTTCCGTGACCTGAAACGTGTTGCCCAGACAATGGACAGCGTATACGGCGGTGAAGAGTATCAAAACGTTTGCGACCAGTTGGTCGAATGCTTTGATAACCCTGAACTGACATTCTCAGCACGTATTCTGCGTTCTATGATTGATCAGGGTATCGGCGGTACAGGGCGTTCGCTCTCTGCGCAATACCGGGAAATGCTGATGCAGGAGCCGCTAGAAATCCTGAGTGAAGCGGATTTTATGGCAGAACGAGACGCTTCTGTCATACGTCAGAAAGAGGTCGAAGCGGCGGATACTGAGTCGTTTGAGGCGTTTCTGGCGAAGCAGGTTTGAACCAAAAAGAAAAAGGCCACATCGCTGTGGCCAAAATATACATCTCTGAATTCAGGGATGATGATAACAAATGCGCGTCTTTCATATACTCAGACGCGCATTCTGTCGAAGAGTTCAGTTTTTTTTAAAAAAATCACTATCGGAGGTGACGTATGCCGTTATTAGATAGCTTTACCGTCGACCATACCCGTATGGAAGCACCTGCTGTACGTGTGGCGAAGACCATGCACACTCCGCACGGCGACACGATCACCGTATTCGATCTGCGTTTCTGCGTGCCGAACAAAGAAGTGATGCCTGAAAAAGGCATTCATACGCTGGAGCACCTGTTTGCCGGTTTTATGCGTGACCACCTGAACGGCAACGGCGTAGAGATTATTGATATCTCCCCAATGGGCTGCCGCACGGGTTTCTACATGAGTCTGATTGGTCAGCCTGAAGAGACGCGCGTTGCAGCAGCCTGGAAAGCAGCAATGGAAGACGTGCTGAAGGTGAAAGAGCAGAATCAGATCCCTGAACTGAACATTTACCAGTGCGGGACTTACCAGATGCACTCTCTGGAAGAAGCGCAGGAAATCGCGCGCCACATCATTGAGCGTGATGTTCGTGTGAACAGCAATGAAGAGCTGGCCCTGCCAAAAGAAAAACTGCAGGAACTGCACATCTAGTGCGCCTTCGCCCTCTCCCACCGGGAGAGGGTAAGGGTTGTTTAACCCCATGACCACAACCTCGACCTTCTCCTTTGTCCATCGTCCCCTGGTACCGTTTGCGCATGATTATGCTCATGGCGACAGTGAACCCTGGCATCAACATGACTGCGCACAGCTGTTGCACTGCCTGAGTGGTGTGGTGAGGGTGGATACTGCCTCTGGCTGTTGGGTTGTCCCACCGGGTCGCGGCGTCTGGCTGCCTGCGGGTACACGGCATTCCCTGCACATCACCGGTCATGTTGCCGCACGTACGCTGTTTATCGATCCGCTGGCCCGTGCCGATCTCCCGGCGACCTGCCAGATCGTGCAGATCTCTCCACTATTACGCGAACTGATCCTCGCCTCTCTTACGCTTCCGGAGTCGTACTCGCCAGGCAGCCGGGATGAGCGGGTGTATGAATTGATCCTGGATGAAATTCGCGTGATGCCGGTACTACCGTTTCACCTGCCGGAGCCGGAAAGTGAAACGCTGCGAAATCTTTGCAAGCAGATCCGCCAGACGGCGGGAGAAAGCTGGAGCAGCGTGCAGGCCGCCAGCCTGATCGGCATGAGTGAGCGAACCCTGAATCGCCATTTTCAAACGCAGACGGGGTTAAGCTACAGCGAGTGGGTAAGAAGGGCGAGATTACTGGAAGCGCTACAGCGGCTGGCGCAGGGCCAGCCTGTGTTACGTGTGGCTCTGGATCTGGGTTACGGCAGCCACAGCGCCTTTACGGTGATGTTTCGCCGGGTGATGGGAATTTCACCCAGCGATTACTTCAAAGACAGCTAACTGATGGCGTTCAATAGTGCCTGAAGAGACGCGCGTGCCACGTCGCTGTCAATGCCGACTCCCCAGCGGCTACTGCCGTCCTGGAACAGACAGCGGATATACGCCACAGAGCGGCTGTCGCTACGTTCTCCCAGGGTATGTTCATGATAATCCTTAATCACAAACGGGGCGTTAACCCAGCGGCTCAGGCCGTTAGCGGCGGCGGATAATAGTCCATTTCCCTGGCCATCAAGCTGGCGCACTTCCCCTTGTGCGATGATGTTTGCCGTCAGACGTAACTGCCCGTCCTGCTGGCTGTCGCTAAGGTAAGATTGCAGGGAAAAGCGCGGTGTCACCACCAGTCCATAGCGGCTGCGGAACAGTTGCCACAGCGCATTCTGCGTCATCTCTTTCCCGTGTTTATCCGTTTCCTGCTGTACGTACTGGCTAAAGTCCTGCTGCAGGACACGAGGCAATTTCAGACCATGATTCTGTTCAATAAGCCAGGCGCTGCCGCTTTTACCGGACTGGCTGTTCACGCGGATCACCGCTTCGTAAGTACACCCAATATCCTGCGGATCGATGGGGAGATAAGGCATCTCCCAGCGTTCGCCGGGGCTACGGGCATCAAAGCCTTTTTTGATCGCATCCTGATGTGAGCCCGAGAAGGCGGTGTAGGCCAGTCGTCCTGCCCACGGATGGCGCGGATGCACTGGCAACTGGTTGCAGGTTTCCACGACTTCCACCACGCGGTTCATATCGCTGAAGTCCAGCTCAGGGCTGATCCCCTGGCTGTAGAGGTTCATTGCCAGCGTTACCAGACAGACATTACCCGTGCGCTCTCCATTGCCAAACAGGCAGCCTTCGACACGGTCAGCTCCTGCCATTACCGCCAGTTCGGCACTGGCGACGCCAGTGCCGCGATCGTTATGCGGGTGAACGCTAATGCAGACATCGCGACGACGGCTAAAGTGGCGACAGAAATACTCAATCTGGTCGGCATACACATTCGGCGTATTCACTTCTACAGTGGCGGGTAAGTTAATCACCATCGGTCGCTCATGGCACGGCTGCCAGATTTCCGCCACGGCTTCACAAATCTCCAGCGCAAACTCCGGCTCGGTAAAGCAGAAGGTTTCCGGGGAGTATTCATACTGCCAGCGGGTGTCGGGGTTCTCTTCACAAAGCTTACGGATAAGGTGCGTGGAACGGGTTGCCAGCTCGACGATCCGGGCTTTCTCCATACCGAACACCAGGCGGCGGAACAGCGGTGCAGTCGCGTTATACAGATGAACAGTAGCCTGCTTCGCGCCGCGCAGGGAGTCAAAGGTGCGAAGGATCAGATCTTCCCGTGCCTGCGTTAATACCTGGATGGTCACATCATCCGGGATGCGGTTTTCTTCGATCAACTGGCGAACAAAGTTGAAGTCGGTTTGCGAAGCGGAAGGGAAGGCGACCTCGATCTCTTTGAACCCGCAGCTTAGCAACAGATCCCAGAACTGCAGCTTGCGTGTGCTGTCCATCGGTTCGGCGAGGGATTGATTACCGTCGCGTAAATCGGTAGAGAGCCAGCGCGGCGCATGAGTAATGCGTTGCTCAGGCCAGCGACGGTCGGGCAGAGAAATGGCGGGAAAAGGCTGGTATTTGTCGGCGGGTGTGTTCAGCATGATGCGCTCCTGTTGTCTTTTCACTATCGTGAATTGATCTCAGGAGCGCTGCTTTATCGGAACTGACAATCGCTGTCGCGTTTTGGACAACGTGGGTTAGTGCGCACCACCACCACCGCTACCGGCACCAAACGGCGGTCTGGCAAACCACACCAGGCCGAGCAGAATGATAAAGATCCCTGCCGATATCCAGAAAATCTCATTTGCAGAGATAATCAACCCCTGGTTAGTGATCTGCTGTGCAATCCAGCCGGAGGCCTGCTGCTCCGTCATTCCCATTCCCTGAAGCTGGTTATACATCTCCCGGGAGTTCGGGTTGAACGGGTTCACCGCTTCGGTCAACTGGGCATGGTGCATCGATTCACGGTTGGTCCACAGGGTGGTGGTGATCGACGTCCCGATGGAGCCTGCCAGCGTACGGGTAAAGTTCGACAGGCTGGACGCTGCCGCCATTCGTTCAGGTGGCAAACCGGAAAGCGTAATGGTCGTCAGTGGCATAAAGAAGCATGCTACGGCAAAGCCCTGAATAAACTGCGGCCAGGCGGATGCGCCAAAGTCCATTCCCGGTTCGAACGTATACGCGCGCCAGTAGAAGCACACGGCGTACATGATAAAGCTGAACGTCACCAGCCTGCGCATGTCGAGCTTATGGGCAAAACGGCCAATAATCGGCGACAGCAGAACCGGAATCAATCCAACCGGTGCAGAGGCAAGACCCGCCCAGGTTGCGGTGTAGCCATATACCTCCTGCAGCAACTGCGGTAGCAGAACAATGGCACCGAAGTAGAGCATGTAGGCGAGGCTGATACACAGGCAGCCTATGGTGAAGTTTCGCGACTTAAAGAGCGAGAGATCGACTATCGGGTTATCATCGGTCAGCTCCCAGACAATCAGGAAACTGAGCGATACCACCGCAACAATCGTCAGGATGATGATCTCCCGTGAGTTGAACCAGTCCAGCTCTTTACCCTGGTCGAGCATCACCTGCAGGCTACCGATGCCGAGGATCAATAACGCCAGGCCCACGCTGTCAATGCGCCGCTGTTCGGTTCGCGTTTCCCTGCCACGCAGCGACTGCAACGTCATCATGACGACGATGGCACCAATCGGTACGTTGATGAAGAAGATCCAACCCCAGTGATAGTTATCGCTGATATAGCCGCCCAGAATAGGCCCGCAAATCGGCGCAACAATCACGGTCATTGACCACAGCGCCAGCGCGATAGAGCGTTTGGCAGGCGGATAGTTGTTCAGCAGTAAACTCTGTGACAGCGGAATCAATGGCCCGGCCACAATCCCCTGAATGACGCGGAAGAAAATCAGCATCGTCAGGCTGGTGGACATGCCGCACGCCCAGGAGGCGAGCACAAAGGCGATGGTTGACCAGAGGAACAGCTTCACCTCACCGACGCGCTTTGCCAGCCAGCCGGTAATCGGAATGGAGATAGCGTTCGCCACCCCGAACGAGGTAATGACCCAGGTTCCCTGGCTCAGTGATGAGCCAAGGTTCCCGGCGATAGTGGGGATCGCCACGTTTGCGATGGTGGAGTCCAGCACCTGCATGAATGTCGCCAGTGACAGCGCAATAGTCATAATGACCAGTTGCGCGCCTTCCAGCGGTTTTTGCGGCTTTTGCTGTTGCATAACGCTCACCTTCGGATTAACCGGCGTTTGCCTTCACGATGTCATCGATCAGTTTGTTGACCGGATCGAGGCTAATTTCACGGGCGTTACTTTCATAAGCCGGGCTGCTACGTACCTGGCTTGCCAGGATCTGTCCATCGCGGTTGGCAGTATCAACCGTTACCAGCGTAGAGAGGCCAATACGCAGCGGGTGGTCAGCGAGCTGTTTTGCATCCAGCTCGATACGCACGGGCAGACGCTGGACCACTTTGATCCAGTTACCGGTGGCATTCTGCGCGGGCAGCAGGGAGAAGGCGCTGCCGGTCCCCATATCCAGACCCACTACTTTACCGGTGTACTTCACGTCATCACCGTAGATGTCGCTGATAACTGTCGCCGTCTGGCCGATACGCATATGGGCAAGCTGCGTCTCTTTGAAGTTGGCATCCACCCACAGATTGTTTGCCGGTACTACCGCCATTAGCGGTGTTGTTGGGCTAATCTGTGCGCCTGGCTGGACGGAACGACGGGAGACGTATCCGGTCATTGGGCTGACAATTTTGGTACGCTGCAGGGCAAGCCATGCGTTGCGCACTTCAGTCGCCGCCTGTTTTACCGCCGGTTGGTTTTCCAGACTGGTACCGAGTACCATCGCCTGGTTGGCGTTGTACTGTTGGATCGCCACATCCAGCTGTGCCTGTGCGCTGGCAACGGCATCACGGGCGTGTTGCAGCTCTTCGCGGCCAATCAGGTTGGCGGTGCCGAGAGGAACACGACGATTGAGGTCGCTCTGCGCCTGGGTCAGCGCGGTTTTTTGCACATCAATGCTGGCCTGAAGCTGTTTACTGTTGATCATCAGCTGGCGGGTTTGACGGACGCTGGAAGCCAGCCCTGTCTGTGCTTTTTCAAACGCCTGCTGGGCGTCGGTCGGGTCGAGTGTAACCAGCACATCCCCTTGTTGCACAAAGTCGGTATTGTCAGCCCAGACTTTCGTCACGCTGCCCGACACCTGCGCCATAATTTGTACCTGGTTCCCTGCCACGTATGCGTCGTCCGTCTCTTCAGCATGACGCAATACTAAAAACCAGTAGATCCCATATGCCACGGCAATAGTAATAAAGAGCAAGGTCAGCAGAAGAAGGGCGCTCTTACGTTTGCCTTTCTTGTTGGCCGGTTGCTGCGGGGTTGCATTCTCCGCATTTGCGCTCATTGTTGTTCTCCACGATCTTCTTATTTTCACATCGGCTGAGCCGACCTGTTGTCAGAAAGGCCAGCAGTGTGACGTGCTGGCCTGTCAGTTTTCTTTTCTAATCTGGATAATCGAGCGTGTCGTCGCGTTAGCGCAGCGCTTCAAGAATAGCGCCATCTTCATCCATCTGATCCAGACGGGTAAGCAGCTTGCGAGTGATGTGCTCAAGCTGGTCGCGCTCGGCGGTGCTGAGGGCAGACCAGAGTTTGTGCAGACAGTTGTGCTGAGGTGGTAACACCTCACGCAGGAATTCGTGACCTTTTTCAGTCAGTTGCAAATGCAGACAACGGCGATCGTTGTCGCTTTCACGGCGCTCAATCCAGCCGCGTTTTTCCAGCTCATCAGCAATACGGGTGGCATTGGTACGGGACGAACCCAGCGCGCAGCTCAGCTCTGATGGCTGGATACTGTGGTTTTCCTGAGACTCCAGCGTAATCAACGCCATAAACAACGTCTCGTTAATCCCTTGAGCTTTCAGCATTTTATTTCGGTTATCCAGTAACTTCCCCTGCATGTGCATGCACAGGCGGGTCAGCAGGATTTCCTGATACGGGAAGTCCTCATGACGACTGGCGCGGAATTTAAGCATTTGTTCAATGGGCGTAAACGAACTATCCATTTGGGTATAACCTCATTAATTACAGCCGATATAGTAACGATGGTGACAAATAATGTAAATGAATTATTTGTGCGGTTATATCCGCCAAATTTATGACACCATCAGAAAGCGCCGGGTAAGTCCGTGACCCGGTGAGCACAGAAAGGACGAGGGATTTGCCCCCGGAAGAGAGGATGTGAGGACGGGGTTCTGAACTATTCATGCCGATTGTAAATATGTCACCCACATTAAAATTTCTGGGATAAATGATTACATTAACATTAACAGACTGAAAGGCCCCTTTATACCCATAAGAGGCCTAAAGCAGTGTAAAACTTAGTGGATTGACTCCTGGCGATGAAACCCACGCCACCAGACCAGCAGATTCAGTGCGGCCACAATTGCCCCTATTGCACATACGCCTGACCAGCCCGCGTGCTGCCACGCCGAAGCTGAAATTAATGAACCCGCAGCACCACCGATAAAATAGCTGGTCATATACCCGGCAGTAAGGCGGTTACGCGCCTCTGGCTTCACGCGGTAAATGACGGTCTGGTTGGTAATATGCACACCCTGCACGGTGAGGTCGAGCACCAGAATACCAACGATCAGCGCCAGTACAGAGGTATGTCCGTACCAGATAGCAGTCCAGGAAAGCAGCAGTAAAACCAGCCCGGTGGAGGTGGTCAGGTGGGATTTGCCTTTATCGGCCAGCCCGCCAGCCGGACGCGCACCCAGCGCGCCCGCCGCGCCAGCCAGACCAAACAGGCCAATCACCCCTTCGGAATAGTTAAACGGCGGCGAGGCAAGGAGAAATGCCATCGACGTCCATAAAATACTGAAGTTAGCAAAGGTGAAACATCCCAGCAGCGCGCGGGTGCGTAGCAGTTTATCCTGGGTGAAGAGGCTGAAAACCGAGGCGAGAAGCTGCGGGTAGTTCAGGTGATTCTCCGGCTTCACTTTTGGCAGCCCACGCCACAGCGCCAGCGCCATCGCCACCATCAGTACGCTGGCTACCCAGTAAACGGTGCGCCAGCCACCCAGGCTTGCCAGCAGTCCCGCAACGGTACGCGCCAGTAAAATCCCCAGCAGCAGGCCGCTCATGATGGTGCCTACCACTTTGCCGCGTTTTTCCGGCGAGGCGAGCGTGGCGGCGAGCGGTACCAGAATTTGTGCCACGACAGAGAACAACCCCGTCAGGGCGGTGCCGATAATCATCATCGTTAACGACTGACTACTGGCGGTGATCAGCATCCCGCCTGCGGCCAACAGGGTCATGGAGACAATCAACATCCGGCGTTCAAACATATCGCCCAGCGGTACCAGGAACAGCAGCCCTGCGGCGTAGCCAAGCTGTGCGGCGGTGACAATAAAACCTGCTGAGCTGGCGGAGAGGTTAAACGCGCGGGCGATGGTATCAAGCAGAGGTTGTGCGTAGTAGTTACTGGCGACAGCCAGACCCGTTGCCACGGACATTAAAAGGATGAGTGCCGGGCTAAGCCCGTGAGTTGTTTTTGTCATTAGGTTCAGGGATCGTGAATTAAGTGATTATTTTTCCAGAACCATAATAACGAATGATGGTGAATGTTGGGGGATTGTTAAGTGATGGTTTGTGCGGTTTAGCTTCCCTCTCCCGGTGGGAGAGGGAAGTGAAATGATTACTTCTGCGCGTCCAGCGCCTCCTTCAACCAACCGTCAAACTGTTTCTGGTGGGCTTTGATCCAGCCGTCGACGTGGCCTTTAACATCCGCTTCAGACGATTTTCCGTCATGCATCATGGCATTCTGGGCGTTGATGTCCGCCAGCGGCAATTTCATCACCGAAAACAGTTTTGCCGCCGCCGGGTTTTTCTCTGCCCAGGCTTTGTTGGCAACAATATGCATGGTGTTTACCGGGAAGCCGTAATTCATGCCGTTTGGCAGCTTAGTGTCGATATCTTTCTGCTCGCCTGGCAGGGAGGAGAACGGTACCTGCAGCCACACCACGTCTTTGCCCGGCTTCAGCACGTCGCTCACCCAGTACGGAGTCCAGGTGTAATAGATGACGGGTTTACCCTCTTTAAAGCGGGCAATGGTATCGGCCATCATCGCGGAGTAGTTGCCGTGGTTTACGTCGACGGTCTTCGCCAGATCGAAGGCTTTGTTCTGGTGGTTAATCACCGCTTCACAACCCCAGCCCGGCGAGCAGCCCATCATGTCGGCTTTACCGTCACCGTTGGTGTCGAACAGTCTGGCGATCTTCGGATCTTTTAGCTGCTCAATATTGGTGATGTGATACTGGTCGGCAGTTTTCTTGTCGATCAGATAACCCTGCGCTGCACCGGTTACGAAGGTCCCTTCGCGGTAGAATTTCTTGTCACCACCGGCGGCGGCATACATATCGTCGTGCAGTGGCTGCCAGTTCACGGCGGTAAAGGTCGCATCCCCGGAGGCAATCGAGGTATAGCCCACGTTGTAATCTACTTCACTCGGCGTATTGACCGTATAACCCAGCTTCTCCAGCGCGCGGCTGACGATCAGGGTCTGGAAACTCTCTTCCGAAATGGTGCTCTGCACCGGCTGCACGGTAATGCCTTTGCCAGGCAGGTCAGCGGCAAAGGCGCTGGTGGAGACCAGGGTGGCAAACGCTGTGGCAAAAAACAGGTTCTGTCGCATCGTTGTTCCTTAGTATTTGGTGAATGGACGGGTGAGTAATCCGACAGGGCCGGTGGTATACCAGCGACGGTTACCGCGACTGCGTGAATCACGACCGACAGCCTGGGTCAGGCGGTCAAGAATAATGGCGAGGATCACGATGCCTACGCCGCCCACGGTCGCCAGTCCCATATCGAGACGGCCAATACCGCGCAGTACCATCTGGCCGAGACCACCTACGGCAATCATCGAGGCGATCACCACCATTGAGAGCGCCAGCATCAGCGTCTGGTTGACGCCTGCCATAATGGTTGGCATGGCCAGCGGGAGCTGGACTTTAAACAGCATCTGACGCGGGCTGGCCCCAAACGAGCGTGATGCCTCGATAAGATCGGCAGGCACCTGGTTAATCCCCAGAATGGTCAGACGAATAATCGGCGGCAGGGCGAAGATAATGGTCACCACTACGCCCGGCACGTTACCGATGCCAAACAGCATCACGATTGGTACCAGGTAAACAAACGCCGGAGTGGTTTGCATCGCATCCAGCAGCGGACGAATAATTTTCGCTGCCCGCGGGCTTCGCGCCAGCCAGATCCCCATTGGCAAACCGATCGCCACGCAGAAGAGCAGGGCGGTCAGGACCAGCGCCAGGGTGATCATCGCCTGTGACCACGCGCCAATGGCACCAATGGCAATCAACGAGATCAGCGTAGCGATACCCATACCTGCGCTGCCAAACTGCCAGGCGATCAGCGAGAACAGCACGATAGCTACTGGTGCGGGCATCCCCAGCATCAGCTGCTGGAAGCCATTCAGGATGTAATCCACCGGGACGCGGATCCCCTGAAATACCGGACGGAAGTGGGTGACCACCCAGTCGATCCCTTCCGTGACCCAGCTATCCAGCGGGATCAGCGTTTTGTGGAACGGATCCATAATATTGAAGTGTTCTGGCGCAGGCGCTGGGGCGCTGTTGAGCCAGTCTGCCGAACTGCCATCGGCTGGCGCAGGTGTCGATGACCCCCACGCGTCGGCAGATTGTGCAGCGCTGTCCGCTGCCTCAGTGGTTCCCCACGGGTTCGATTGATCAGCCATTGTTTGCCCCTTCGCGGTCTAAAGCCTGCAGCAACATGCGTTTTGAGATGATGCCGACGTACTGGTGTTCTGCACCCACTACCGGCACGGCACACGGTGCCTGACCCACGTGAGAGAGCAACTCGCTGAGCGGCGTTTCGGCATCTACGGCAAGCGGCGCGTCGATTAGCGCCGCATCAATTCCCTGATTTTCGCTCAGTGCGGTTTTCAGGGAATCAATCGAGACGATGCCTACAAATTTATTACCGCGTTCAACCAGATAACCGTATTCGCGGTCTTCATCCTGCAAAAGCTTGAGTGCGGAGCGCGGACCGAAACCTGGTGTTTTACGGATAATGCCGTTCGGGGTACGGCGGGCAATATCTTTGGCGCTAAAGACCTGGCTAATATCCACGCCGCGAAAGAAGGTACGCACATAATCATTCGCCGGATTATTCAGAATTTCATCCGGCGTGCCGACCTGCACCACCTCACCATTTTGCATAATGGCAATACGGTCGCCAATACGCATCGCTTCATCGAGATCGTGGGAAATAAAGACAATGGTACGTTGATGTTTCGACTGTAATTTTACCAGCTCATCCTGCATCTCGGTACGAATTAACGGGTCAAGCGCCGAGAACGCTTCATCCATTAATAAAATGTCTGGATTAATGGCTAATGCGCGGGCTAATCCCACGCGCTGACGCATCCCGCCGGAAAGTTCATCCGGGTATGCGTGAGCATAATTATCCAGACCTACCTGACGCAATGCATCCAGCGCTTTTTCCTGGCGCTCATCGGCCGCAATGCCTGCTAATTCCATGCCAAAGGCGGTATTATTTAATACCGTCATATGCGGCATCAGCGCGAATGACTGGAACACCATCGCAATCTTCTTTCTGCGCACCTCACGGAGCTCAGCATCTGATATTCTGGCGATATCCACACCATCAATCAGCACCTGTCCACGGGTGGGTTCAATCAGGCGATTGAGAAGGCGAACCATAGTGGATTTACCCGAACCGGATAACCCCATGATGACGAAAATCTCGCCTTCTTCAATGGCCAGACTGGCGTCTTTAACGCCAAGCGATAGCCCGGTTTTTTCCAGAATTTGCTCTTTCGAAAGTCCTTTTTCGATATATTTGAAAGCACGTTGCGGATGCTCACCAAATACTTTATAAAGATTTTTCACTTCTAATTTAATTGCCATGCAATAGAGAATGTCCTGTTATTTGTTTATGTCGATATGATTACCATGGTAAATAGTTAGCGGGTATTACCCTAACATACTGAGAATCTGAGACAACCCTGAGGCTACTTATGGTGTGAATTTTGCTGCAGGTGAAGTGGCTGAATTTCCCATGAGTAAAGGGCTGAGCGTGGTTTGAATTTTTCTGAATTTTTTGTTGTTGCACAGGGAAATTTCACCTGAACTGGAGTGATTCAGGTGAATATGACGTGGACATTACAGTGTAGATGGTTTGGGCATATTAAGGGTAAATAATGAAGTTTATATTAAATTAATCAGTATTAATTTCCCCTCTCCCTGACCCTCGCCACTTTGGGGAGAGGGCGGATGATAGGGCGTTTTTAAAAATCCCAATCCTTATCTTCAGTCTCTACCGCTTTGCCCATCACATACGATGAGCCAGACCCGGAGAAGAAGTCGTGGTTTTCATCGGCATTCGGCGACAGCGCCGCCAGAATCGCCGGGTTTACTTCCGCCATTTCTGGCGGGAACAGTGCTTCGTAGCCGAGGTTCATCAGCGCCTTGTTGGCGTTGTAGCAAAGGAATGCTTTCACATCCTCCTCCCAGCCGCTTCCAGTGTACAGCTCTGCGGTATAGCTCAGCTCGTTGTCGTAAAGATCCATCAGTAAATCGAGCGCAAAACCTTTCAACTCCTCACGCTTTTCCTCGCTAACTTTCTCCAGCCCTTTCTGGTACTTATAGCCAATGTAATACCCGTGAACCGCTTCATCACGAATGATGAGACGAATCAAATCTGCGGTGTTGGTTAGCTTGCCACGGCTCGACCAGTACATCGGCAGCCAGAAGCCGGAATAAAAGAGAAAAGACTCCAGAAACACGCTGGCGATTTTCTTCTTCAGCGGCTCGTCGGCCTGATAATACTCCAGTACCAGTTTCGCCTTACGCTGCAAAGCGTTGCTTTCTTCACTCCAGCTGTAGGCGGCATCCACATCTTTGGTCTGGCAAAGCGTGGAGAAAATCGAGCTATAGGAGCGGGCATGTACCGCCTCCATAAAGCAGATGTTCGACATAACCGCCTCTTCATGCGGTGTCAGCGCATCGGTCATCAGCGCGGGCGCACCCACGCTGTTCTGAAGGGTGTCCAGCAGCGTCAGGCCGGTAAAGACGCGGATCGTCAGTTGCTGCTCGGCATGACTTAGCGTTTGCCAGGCCGGAATATCGTTGGAGAGCGGTACTTTTTCTGGTAGCCAGAAGTTGCTGGTCAGGCGGTTCCACACCTCCAGGTCTTTATCATCCTGGATTTTGTTCCAGTTAACGGCACTGACAAGTGACAGTTTCATCCTTTCTCCTTACAGCGCGCAGGACACGCAGCCTTCAATTTCAGTGCCTTCCAGCGCAAGCTGGCGCAGGCGAATGTAGTAGAGCGTCTTGATGCCCTTCTTCCAGGCATAAATCTGCGCTTTGTTGATATCGCGCGTGGTGGCGGTGTCCGGGAAAAAGAGCGTCAGCGACAACCCCTGATCCACGTGTTTTGTCGCCTCAGCGTAGGTATCGATGATCTTCTCCGGGCCGATTTCGTAGGCGTCCTGATAGAGCGCAAGATTCTCGTTGGTCATAAACGGGGCAGGGTAGTAAACGCGCCCGGTTTTGCCTTCCTTACGGATCTCAATTTTCGACACAATCGGGTGGATGCTCGACGTGGCGTGGTTGATGTACGAGATAGACCCCGTCGGCGGCACCGCCTGCAAATTCTGGTTATAGATACCGTGGTGCATCACATCGTCACGCAGTTGCTGCCACATCTCGTGCGTAGGAAGCGTTATCCCTGCGCGGGTAAACAGCGCCCGCACTTTCTCTGTTTTCGGCGTCCAGCTGCCTTCGAGATACTGACTGAAGTACTCGCCGCTGGCATAGCGCGACAGTTCAAAACCTGCGAAGCGCTGGTTGCGCTCGCGTGCCAGCTGCATCGAGGTATGCAGCGCATGCCAGGTGATGGTGTAGAAATAGAGGTTGGTGAAATCCAGCCCTTCGGGGCTACCGTAAGCGATACCTTCCCGCGCCAGGTAGCCATGAAGGTTCATCTGCCCCAGACCAATGGCGTGCGACGCGGCGTTACCTGCTTCAACGGACGGTACACTGCGAATGTGGCTCATGTCCGACACTGCCGTCAGCCCGCGAATGGCGGTTTCCACCGTGCGACCAAAATCCGGTGAATCCATTGTGTGGGCAATGTTCAGCGACCCGAGGTTGCAGGAGATATCTTTACCGATGCCCGCATAGTCCAGGTTTTCATCATAGGTGGACGCGCTGTTGACCTGCAAAATTTCCGAGCACAGGTTGCTCATATTAATGCGCCCGGCAATCGGATTTGCGCGGTTTACCGTGTCTTCGTACATGATGTAGGGATAGCCGGATTCAAACTGAATTTCCGCCAGCCGCAGGAAGAAGTCGCGGGCGTTGATGGTCGTTTTGCGGATGCGGTCATCGGCAACCAGCTCATCGTAAAGCTCGCTTATCGCCACATCGCCAAAGGCTTTGCCGTAAATGCGTTCAATGTCATACGGCGAGAAGAGTGCCATGTCCGCATTCTCTTTCGCGAGCGTAAAGGTGACATCCGGGATCACGACACCCAGTGACAGGGTTTTGATACGGATTTTTTCGTCGGCGTTTTCGCGTTTGGTATCCAGAAAACGCAGAATGTCCGGGTGATGCGCATGCAGATAGACCGCGCCCGCGCCCTGACGTGCGCCAAGCTGGTTGGCATAGGAGAAGGCATCTTCCAGCATTTTCATCACCGGGATGACGCCGGAGGACTGGTTTTCAATGCGCTTAATTGGCGCACCCGCTTCGCGCAGGTTAGAGAGCAAAAACGCCACGCCGCCACCGCGTTTAGACAGCTGCAGCGCCGAGTTCACCGCGCGGCCAATCGACTCCATATTGTCTTCGATACGCAGCAGGAAGCAGGAAACAAGCTCGCCGCGCTGGGCTTTGCCGCAGTTGAGGAAGGTCGGTGTGGCGGGCTGGAAACGACCTGACAGGATCTCATCCGTTAAACGTTCTGCCAGCGCTTCATCACCCTGAGCCAGCGTGAGCGCCACCATCACCACGCGATCCTCAAAACTCTCGAGATAGCGTTTGCCGTCGAAGGTTTTCAGGGTATAGCTGGTGTAGTACTTCCATGCACCCAGGAACGTCTGGAAACGAAAACCGCTGGCATGGGCCTTCTCAAACAGCATCACCACAAAGGCACGGTCATAGCGGGCGAGTACCCGCTCTTCGTAATACCCCTCTTTGACCAGGTAGTCGAGACGTTCATTTGGGTGTGCAAACGTCACGCTGTTTGGGCGGACATGGGCGGCAAAAAAGGCGTCCACCGCATCATGGTCTTTGCCAAACTGGATACGGCCATCGCGATCGTAGAGGTTAAGCATCGCGTTTAGTGCGTGGTAATCCGGTATCGCCTGAATTACGCGTTCTGCGGTTGTCGTTGCCAAAATTCGTTTACTCCTTTACGCACGTTCTCTACGTCCTGCTGTGTCCCCATCAGTTCAAAACGATAGAGATACGGCACGCCGCATTTTTGAGAGATAACATCCCCGGCGCGGGCAAATGCCTCGCCGAAATTGCGATTACCTGCCGCAATAACGCCGCGAATAAGCTGTCGGTTGTGGGGATCGTTCAGAAAGCGGATCACCTGACGCGGTACCGTGCCTGCCGTACCTCCGCCGCCATAGCTGGGAACCACCAGAATGTAAGGTTCCTCTACCTGGATCCGCTCGCGTTCGTTGAGCGGAATACGTATCGCTGGCAGCCCGACGCGCTCAATAAAGCGGAGCGTGTTTTCCGAGCTGCTGGAGAAGTAGACCAGCCTGCTCATGCACGGGTGGCCAGGCGATTAATCATATCCGGACGAAAGCCAGACCAGCTGGTTTCTCCGGTGACGACGACCGGGAGCTGGCGGAAACCTTGCGCGCGCAGGGTATCGGCGGCATCCGGGACCAGATCGATATTCACCATCTCGAACGCCACGCCGCGGTTTTCCATTGCGCGTTTGGTTGCGTGGCACTGAACACAATTGCTACGAGTGTAAATAACAATGCTCATGATTCGTATTTCCATTTAAAATGAGAAAACGGCGCGAGTCATCGCGTCAGGTTGTGTGTGTTGCGCTAAAAGAATACTATATGTAGGTGTGGTGATTTTCAACCACACAATATATGGGATGTTTGGCGTGTTATTGCCCCGGTGATGAGCACAGCGGGGCAGGGCAGACGTATCGCGACAGGTCTTTACTTACGCAGGCTGAGCAGAGCCCCTACGACGATGCCGACGGCGGCGACCGTGCCCAGGGCACAGAGCGGTCTCTCACGGACGAAGGTATTTGCACAACTCGCCGCGTCACAGGCTGCCTGCGTCGCACGATGACGGCCATGCATTCTGGCGCGGGTTTCACGCAACAGAGACTGAGCCTTACGTTTTACGGCATCCGTTTCGTCCTTTGCATCAGAACCCCAGGATTTCAGTACTTCTTCCAGCGCGTCTGCTAATTGGCTGACATCATTACGAATATCCTGGGTGTCGTGGTTAATATCATTCCGGTTCGGTCTGTTAAACATACGATCCTCCGTAATTTTACCTTCGCATTGAGTTTAGCCCAGAATTTTAATATCTGAAGCGAGTCACGACTTATCCGGCAGTTTATGGAATATTCTGAAAGCCCTGCTAATGCTGAATACGGTAAGGTTGCCCGGCAGGAAAAAATAACGAGGAAGATATATGTATTTACGACCCGATGAGGTGGCGCGCGTTCTTGAAAAAGCGGGATTCATCATGGACGAAGTGACACCAAAAGCCTATGGATATCGCCGTGGTGAGAATTATGTTTATGTTAACCGTGAAGCGAGAATGGGGCGTACGGCTCTCATTATTCATCCGACGCTGAAAGACAGAAGCCAGTCATTTGCTGAGCCTGCCTCGGATATTAAAACCTGCGATCATTATCAGCAATTCCCCCTCTATTTAGGTGGGGAAACGCATGAACATTATGGTATTCCGCATGGTTTCAGTTCGCGTATGGCGCTGGAACGGTTCCTGAAGGGACTGTTTGGCGAAGTACAATAGGTCTGCGACTGGCATACGCCAGTCGCTCCTGATCACGCTTTTGCCTGGTCGTACTGGCTGACTTTAAACAGGCGACGACAGTAGTCGAGAAAATAGCCATACACCGCGCCCATCAACATTGAAATCACAATGTTCGAGCTCACCGCAGCGGCAATTTGATGCCAGTCTGCGCCAACCGTGAGCAAAATCGCCACGTAGACCGGAGACTGGAAAGTGACATATGCCAGTACGTCTGCCAGATTTTTCACCCAGCCTGCCGGGCTCATACGACGGGCGAAACGCATCACCGCATCGCGGTATAATCCGTAAGGCCATGCAATAAGGATGTTTACCGGGATCGCCACCAGACGAGAAGAAAGCGACTGCTCGAAGGACATTCCGGAGAGGAATATTTCAATCAGCATGTTCACGACGGAACAGTAGACAACCATCGCGACGGTATCCGCTACCGCATGGCGCAGGCGAGATTGCGGTGAGAACATGTCTGAACTCCTTGAGAAGAACACGATAGTAACGTTTTACCCGAAGCTTTTAGTGCTTTAGGTTGCTTTGTTTGGTGTGTATAGCGTATATCTCTGGTTTAAAACTAACAATTAGTGATTAATTTTTATTTATTACCATTTTGTCCACAAAACTCTCTAAAATCGATTGATTTTTAATCGCCTCGTTATTTTCTTTTTCTTTATTATTTTTGTTGTTTAAAATCATGTTGTTATGATCTGTTTGCATGATTCTCCCTCCCGGATTAACCATGTTATCAGCATGGTGTTTCTTGTTTTGAACAAAAAACATTCGCTTCATGATAATTGTTCTTCATTTTTTAATTTTGCAGATAAAAATGCTGATTTTGCTCAGTCTGTTTTATTCTTCTGTGTTGCATTTTTATGCATTCGCTCATCGTGCAGCGTTATATCCCCCCATGCTTTATCCAGAATTAGAGCAATATTAAGTTTAAATATTTCAAACTATTTACAGCAATGGCTGAGAAATTAGATGGGTAGATATTGAAGGGGAAATGAATTATTCTGTTCTTTGATTTCTCGACTTACCACAAAAAAGGTTTTCAATTAATATGTCTTTGACGTTACAGAATCTAAATAATATCCGTACACTGCGTGCAATGGCGCGTGAATTATCCCTGGATGTTCTTGAAGAAATGCTGGAAAAAGTCAGGATCGTTGCGGAAGAGAAACGTAGCGAGCAGGAAGAGTTCGAGCAACAACGCGCTGAACAGCAGGATAAAATTAATGCTTTGCTGGAACAGATGAAAGCTGATGGTATTTCACCTTCCGATCTGCTCGGTTCTCAACTGGCTCAGACGGGCAATCCGGCGAAAAAACGCAAAGCGCGTGAAGCAAAATATCGCTTTATTGACGTGAACGGTGAAGAGAAAACGTGGACCGGTCAGGGCCGCACGCCGAAACCAATCGCCAGCGCACTGGCAAACGGTAAATCACTGGATGAATTTCTGATTTAATCCGTGGGCCGGGCGGAAAACTCCGCCCGGTTGCATATTTAGCAGACGCCGAAATCACCGTCTTCGGTGTACAGGGCAACATCTGCGGAGCTCAGCGTGAATTTCTCACCCTGCTCATTGCTGGCCTGCACTGCCACAATACTCTCGCCGTTCACTTCGAGAATTTTCAGTTTCGGGCCGCCTTTACGCGGTTGCACATAATCACCGACAGAAAACATAGTACCTCCTCATCGTTATCGTGTTCTCCACCTTAGCCCACGTCTGGCACTGGGTACAGCCTATTCTGCCGGGGTACTGCTTACGAGGTACGTCGGTTCCACGGCATCACTTTCAGCAGACGCGCCATTCCACAAAAACCGGTTACACCGGCAAACAGCAGCCCGGCACCCACAAAACCACTGAGCAGGAAAAAGCCGCTGGAAATGCTGTAACCAAGCACGACGCCGCAGAGAATCAACAGCCCGGCGGCAATTTGCACCTGCCGCATCAGCGGGAGCGGCTGCGATTTGTCTTCAATGGTCTGCAGCCCGGCCAGTTTCCAGCCCTGAATACCGCCTTCGACCACGTAGGCCTGAGCAGGGGATGCGGCCTGCGCCAGACGGGCGGCATTGTCTGATGTCCGTGCGCCAGACTGGCAGTGAAAAATTACCGTTTCACCAGGTTGTGTCTTCAGCCCGCCAGGCAAGGTTTCCAGCGGAACCGACTGTGCGACTGGAATATGCTCGCGGGCGTATTCGTCGGCATCACGAATATCAATCAGTTTTGCGCCGACATTGACGAGCGCATTCGCCTTTTGTGGAGAAATAAGAGGAAGAGACATGGCGGCTCCTTATGGACAATAAAGGGTTTTCAGGGTGCTGATGAGCTGATTCACCGCATCGTTTTTAATGAAATAAAGAATGCGCTGCGCCTCGCGGGTGCTATCGATAAGACCCTCTTCACGCATACGTGCGAGATGCTGAGATGTGGCGGAGGCGCTTAACCCCGTGGCACGAGCCAGTTCCCCCGCGCTGGTACCGGGAGCACCGCACAGCATGCACAGGATTAATAACCTGCGCGGGTTACTCATGGCTTTTAACAGCGCTGCGGCTTGTGCTGCGCTGGCCTGAAGTTGTTCGAGTTCGTTCATATTAGTTTAGTATTTTCTTAATTAAGGTAATGCTAAACTAATGACGCGAACTTAGCCAGTGCCAAAAGTGTAAAGAAAGGAATAAACCATCAGCTGGGCACGCCAGCGCTGAAGGCCAAACTGATCATCAGCGCCGGAAGTGACTCAATAACCTACTTTATACACCCGTCCGCTTTGTACCCCTTCCACACTGCGGCGGTAGGCCAGGGCAACGGTGGCGGCAGGAACACTTTCAAAGCCGGGGAAGAATCCATCATACGCTTCGGCGGATTCCGTCAGTACCGTTGGGCTGATCAGGTTGATGCGAATGCCGCGCGGCAGTTCACAAGCCGCAGCACGGACAAACCCTTCCAGCGCGGCGTTCACCGTAGTGGCATTGACGCCCTGCGCAATGGGTTCGTGCGCCACAATCCCGCTAATCAGGGTAATCGAGCCACCTTCGTTCAGATAGTGCTGTCCGGTCAGCGCCAGACGCACTTGTCCGAGCAGCTTATCCTGTAAGCCCTGGTTGAAGTTGCTGTCTTTCATGGTGGCGAGTGGGCCAAAGAACAGACCGCCGCTGGCCGAGACAATGGCATCCACCGGACCGATTTTTTCGAACAGCGCCTGCACACTTTCCTGAGAGGTAATATCGACCTGATGATCGCCCTGAGTACGACCCACGCGGACAACCTCGTGGCGACGACCCAGCTCTTCCGTTACTGCACGACCCACCGTACCGCTGGCACCAATAATTACGATTTTCATAGCAGACTCCTTATGTTGTGAGCCTTCATTCTTTAATAAATCAAAAGTCAGATAAACTGGGCTAAAGTTAGATGATTGCTAATCAGGGGTTTGTAATATGGATAAGCTTCGCAGTATGGAGACGTTCATTGCCGTGGTTGAAAGTGGGAGTTTTACCGGCGCGGCGTCACGGCTTGAGATGTCGGCGGTGATGGTGGGGAAGTACATTGCGTTGCTGGAGTCTCAGTTTGGTACGCGCCTGCTGGAGCGTAATACGCGTCGTCAGAGCCTGACAGATGCCGGGCGTGTCTATTTTGAAGAGGCAAAGCGGGTACTGGAGCAGGTTGCTATTGCCGAAAATGCGGTTGAGCGGCTACGCGCGACTCCCGCCGGAACCTTGCGTGTCACGGCTCCCACCTCGTTTGGCGGATGTGTGATTGCGCCACTCACCGCCACGTTTTTGCAGCGCTACCCGGAAGTTCGCGTGGAGCTGGATCTTACTAACCGGAAAGTGGATCTGGTGGATGAAGGTGTTGATCTGGCTATTCGTATTGGTGACATTCACAACGACGATCTGGTGGCGAAATTTCTTTGCCCGTACCGGATGGTGATTTGCGCCGCTCCGGACTATTTAGCACGCTACGGCACGCCGCAAACGCCTGCCGATCTGGTGGATCATCTGTGCCTGTCACATACGGTCTGG
This sequence comes from Enterobacter sp. RHBSTW-00901, assembly GCF_014103115.1. NCBI lineage: Bacteria > Pseudomonadati > Pseudomonadota > Gammaproteobacteria > Enterobacterales > Enterobacteriaceae > Enterobacter > Enterobacter sp. RHBSTW-00901. The sequence goes on along the minus strand of NZ_JABXPB010000001.1, from coordinate 1,760,133 downwards.
ACTGCGCGCAACGAGTGGCGGCTGCCGGGTGCGGAAGGGGAGGTACGCTGGAAGCGGGATGCTATCCTGCGTTGTAACGATGGCTACGGGCTACGCATGGCGGCAAAAGCCGGGGCGGGATTATTACTGCAACCGGAAGTGCTGGTGGCAGAAGAACTGGCAAGCGGCAGGCTGGTGCGGGTGCTGGAAAACAACACCCCGGAGCCGAGGCCGGTGCATCTGTTGTGGCGGCAGGATCTCAGACCGTTACCCAAGCTCACTGAATTTATCGCGCATATTATGCAGGCGGTGCGCGACCCGGCAGATCCATAAAAGTAATTATCAAAATCGCAGACATGTGCTACTAAGATTAGGCACATCATAAAAAAGAGAAGGTAACGAGAGAATGTCTGTGAGTAAACTCGCCAGCAGTGCGCAGGGCCTGCAATCATCTGCCATCCGTGAATTATTAAAACATAGCAAAATGGCAGGCGTCATTTCTCTGGGAGGCGGCATTCCTAATCCGGCACTTTTCGATCATGAAGGCCTGAAAATTGCTGCAGATGCCGTGTTATCCCAGCATTTTGACGAGGCGTTTCAGTATGGTCTGACGGAGGGTGTTCCGGGACTGCGCGAGGGTATTCAGCAGATCTGTGCGGGTCGTGGTATTCAATGCAAGGCCGACGATGTGGTCGTTACGTCCGGCTCGCAACAATCTCTGGATGTGCTGGCGCGCGCATTAATTAATCCTGGTGATATCGTCGTTGTAGAACGTCCTACTTATCTGGCCGCATTGCAGGTATTTGGTCTGGCACAGGCGAAATTTGAATCTGTGGGGACTGACGGCGAAGGGATGATTGTCGACGAGCTGGAAACGCTGGTGGCAAATAAAACGGTTAAAGCGGTTTATATTGTCCCGACGTTTGGCAACCCGGGCGGGGTAACGCTGTCCGAAGAACGCCGCAAACAGCTGGTGGAATTATCGAAGCGTTATGATTTCGTCATTATCGAAGACGATCCCTACAGTGAAATAAATTACACCGATGAAGTCTTCCGCCCGTTAATTGCGCATGCCAGGGCCATCGGTAATGAAGACAATGTGGTTTACACCTCGACCTTTTCTAAAATTCTCGCACCGGGAACCCGGGTGGGCTGGGTGATTGTACCGGAGTGGCTGAAAAGAGCCGTGGTGAATCTGAAACAAACGACCGATCTGCACACCAGCACACTGTCGCAGCTGATGACGTATGAATATCTGAAAACCGGCCGTCTGGCTGACCAGATTAAAATGATCCGCGAAGCCTACCGTCAGAAATACCAGACATTCGCACGTGAGCTGGAAGCCGAGCTGGGTGATGTGATGTCATTCCATAAGCCAAAGGGCGGGATGTTCCTGTGGGCCAGAATGAACAATGGCATTAATACCACCCGCTGGCTGGAAAAGACGTTAAGCAACGGCGTGGTTTTTGTGCCGGGTGAATTCTTCTACTGCAATGAGCCAGATCACACGACGTTGCGTATGTCGTTTGTCACGCCAACGGATGAACAACTGAAAGAGGCGGTGAGACGCCTGAAGATCTCACTGTAAACCGGCCTGCGCATAATGGCAGTTACGCTGTTATGCGCAATACTTATCGAATTCCTGATTTCTCGTCACCAGCGCGGTGAACCACATGGCTGAATTCATTACGGGTGTTGTGAGCCACACGCCCATCTGGGTGTGGGTGCTTTTTGTCTTTCTGATTTCCCGCGGTGTCAAAGCCCGCAAACCCGCCACGGTTACCCTGGAAAAGCTTGCCATCATTCCGTCGATTTTTCTGATCTGGGATATTTACGATCTGGTGATTTACCGCCAGCTTAGTGTCGCCACCATCGCTCTGTGGATGGCGGGTATTCTGGCGGGAGCTGCGACAGGGTACGTCCTGATTAAACCGACGGCGATCAACCGCGCCGCTGCACCGCGCAGTATTTTCCGTCAGGCTGATTACACGGCACTGCCGTTTATGATGCTGGCGTTTCTGGTGAAATATGTGCTGGGCGTGATGAGCGCCATTTCACCGCAAACTTTACAACAGCCCGCCATGAGCGCATTTTCGATTGTCTCCGGCGGAGTTTTTGCAGGGGTGTTTATCGGTAAATTTACCCGCTATGTCGGTGTCTATTTTACAGCACAACCGCAGGAAACAGAGTAATGACAGCAACCCTTTTGTCACACCGCTAAGCCTGCCGTCCTGATGAACGGTCAGGCGACATCCGGCTGGCCAGACTTTTTCTTTGCCAGGATCTCCGCAACGCACTTGATACGGCCTAACTCTTCCTGCGTCCGTGAGTTGGTCTGCACTTCCCAGATGTCTACGTTCAGCTGCAGGTTCAGCCAGAATTCGATGGTGGTATCAAAGGCTTTAGCCAGTCTGATAGCCATATCGGCAGTCAGCTTACGGTTATTATTCACCAGCGCACTGATGGTGTTGCGGTGCACATTCAGCATGTCCGCGAGATCGCTGATTTTCAGATTGAGCGGTTCAAGATACTCATACTGCAACACATCACCCGGCGTGGTGGGTTTGCGAAGTGCCTGTTGGAGTGCCATAAGTCATGCCTCATTTGTATAGCGTGTATTTATGGGGTGAAAGATAGAGATCGTCTGCTTTACCCTCTACCCACCTGAATACCAGTCTGTATTGCCTGTTAACGCGAATTGAGGAAAACCCCTTTAGTGGAGGATTCAATGTTTCGTACATATTGCCTGGTGGCGATCGCAGATCCCGGTGAGATGTTGCTGCATTGATAATATCCAGCTTTCTCGCCAGTGCTGCTTCAAGGCCAGAAGGGATCACATTGCTCGATTTCCCATAAAGAAAAAAATCCTCAAGCCATTGATCGCGAAAATGATTAATCATAATGCTTGTTAGCTCCGCTCCATGAAGCTGAGTGAATTTTATTGCACTTCAGCACTGTGCGCAAGTGCATTTTTTTGGTGCTGTATGTTGTGGATGGAGAGCAGTGATACGCCTCTCTGAAGCGCTTTGTAAGGGGGATGGGCAGAATAAGTTGAGTTTGCGAGATGGCTTCAGGGAAAATGTATGGCGTTGCACAAACGGTATCCCTCTCCCCTGAAAGGAGAGGGCGTCGTATTATCTACTCTCTCACCATCGTGCGGATAACCGGCAATGCTTACCGTTCCCTCAGCGCTTCTTTTGCCCGGTTAAACGGCTTAATCATATAATCCAGCACCGTTTTCTCTCCGGTTTTGATATCCACTGTCGCAATCATCCCCGGTACAATCGAAAAGTGTCTCCCCGCTTTATTCGTCAGATAGTCCTGGCTGGTTCGGATAAACACCCGGTAATAGAACACCTCTGGTTTGGCTTCGTCCTGAATGGTGTCCGGCGAAATGGTTTCAACTACCCCGTGAAGCCCGCCGTAAATCGCGTAGTCATAGGCCGTGATCTTGACCAATGCTTCCTGGTTAGGATGGATAAAGGCGATATCACGCGGCGACAGACGGGTTTCAATCAGCAGATGATCGTCCACGGGAACAATCTCCATCAGCACGCCGTTAGGTGGGATCACACCGCCGATGGTGGTGACTTTGATGTTTTTGACGATCCCACGCACCGGGGATTTTACCGTCAGGCGTGCGACGGAATCCTCACGCCCTTTCAGGACGGCAGTGACCATATCCACTTCTGCGTTGGCTTTGGATAGCGCCTCGCGTGCCTGAACGTAATACTGCGAACGTACGTCGGTGAGTTTCAGTTCCAGATCGCTTTTTTGCCGCTGCAAGCGCAGGGCTTCCACGTGACTCGCTGCCCCGGTTTTAACCAGGCGCTGGGTGATCGCCAGCTCTTTGTTGGCGAGATCTAATGCGGCGCGCAGCTCGCGTTGCGTGTCTTCCAGCTGAGCACGTCGCGAGTTATACAGCCGGGTTTCGGTGGCTGTCAGCTCCGTCCATTTTGCCAGTGAGGGGGGAAATTTCAGCGGGAGATCGTTGACCTCGGCATACAGACGCGCGCTGGAAGCCAGCGACGCGCGGTAGCGTGCGGCACTCTCGCCGGCGTTTGATTCTGAGCGCGTCGGATCAAGCCGCGCCAGTACTTGTCCGGCCTGCACCTGGTCACCCTCGTGAACGTTGAGTTCGGTGAGGATCCCGCCGTCCAGCGATTGTAAAACCTGTTCGCGCGAGCTGGGGATCACTTTCCCGGTGCCGGTCGAAACCTCATCCAGAATGCCGTACCACGCCCAGACGCCAGTGACGATAAACAGCAGCAGGGTTAACGACACAATACGGCGCGCGCCGGAATAACCGCTTTCAGAATCAAGTGAGTTATCCAGATCGTCCATCGCGGCGGCATCATGCTGACTGATTTTCATTTTTCCACTCCCGTCCGTTTGCCTGTTGTTGCATGCGGCTGCTGTTGAGCGCCTGCGCTTTTGGAGCGTCCATCACCAGCATGCCTTCTTTCAGCACAACGACGCGTTCTACCAGTTCCAGTACCGGAACGCGGTGGGTTGCCACCACCAGCGTGCGGTTACCCAGCCATGCGCCAAGGCGCTGAATAAATTCGCGCTCGGTGTGTTCATCCAGCGACGCAGTAGGTTCATCCAGAAGTACGATATTGGGATCGCGCAGGAGCATGCGTGCCAGCAGAATGGACTGTCGCTGGCCGCCGGAAAGCCCCACGCCGTTCTCCATAATCGGGTAATCCAGCCCCTTTGGCAGTTTCTGCACAAAACTTGCCGCGCCGCACATCTCCAGTACGGTGAAGATCTCTTCATCGCTGGCGTGTGGCAGACCCAGGGTGATGTTCTCGCGCAGGGTGCCGTGGAACAGCCGTGCATTCTGGGTCATCAGGCCGACGTTGCGTCGCAGATCCGCCACGTCCAGATGCGGCAGGCTCAGGTTGTCCAGCCGTAGTTCACCGCTCGCCAAATCCATACCGCCCGCCATTGCCTGAAGCAACGTCGATTTCCCCGCCCCGTTGCGGCCAAGTATGGCCACACTCTCTCCGGGGTTGATCTCCAGTCGGTTGATCCGCAAAGCCATACGCGGATCTTCCGGGTGGTAGCGAAACTGTGCCTGGTCAAAAAGATAATGTCCGCGCAGCACATCCTGGCGAATGGGCGTCTCTTCCCGCTGGTTCTCGGTGGGCAGTTGCATAATGCTGTCCAGACCTTCTTTTGCCGCTTTCACTTGCTGCCAGCGCGCCAGTACGCCACACAGGGTAGCCATCGGGGCGATCATCCGTGACGCCAGCATCGACGCGGCGACCACGGAACCGGTTGTTAACGTACCTTCAATCACCATCGGTGCGCCGACCACAATGACGCCAGCGTAGACCAGGCTCTGAATGGTCATCCCCCAGTTGATCAGCGCCTGGCTCAGCTCGCGGGTGCGCAGGCCGGATTCGGCGGTGATCTGGATGTAACTGTTCCACTGTTGCAGGAAGCGGTTTTCCGCCTGCATAAGCTTGATGTCTTCCAGCCCCTGCACGCTCTCTACCAGCACCGCGTTGCGCAGGGTGGACTCATGGGCAGACTGTTTCGCCAGCGTGGCCAGTTTTGTCTGCAACAGCAGACCTGGAAGTACCATAACCGCGGCAGCGACGGGGGCGATCCACGCCAGCTGCGGGGCGATGATCGCCAGTACCACCACAAACAGCAAAAAGAACGGCAGATCGACGATGGTCGAAATGGTCGATGACGTCACCATCTCGCGGATCTGCTCCAGCTCGCGCAGCTGCGAAATAAAGCTGCCGGTTGAGCGTGGAACGGCGCTGTTACGTAGCCGAAGGGCGTGGCCGAATACCCGGTCGGAAACGCGCAGGTCGGCGCGTTTTCCCAGCAGATCCATGATGTGCCCGCGGGCAAGGCGCAGCACGAAGCCAAACAGCGTGGCGATCAGTACGCCAATCGTCAGCACGTAGAGGGTGGGATAGGACTGGGCGGGGATCACCCGGTCATAAACCTGCATGGAAAAAACCACCCCGGAGAGTGACAGAACGTTGATAAACAGTGCCGCCAGCATCACCCACGTGTAGGGGCGTAAATCGCGCATCACCAGCCGGTAGATCCAGTCCGGGCGGTACTTCGAAATGTAGGCGTCAACGCGGCTGTCCTTCAGGGCTGCCAGCGGGCGCAGGGCGATCACATGACGAATGTTGGGCAGCAGCGCTGTCAGGGAAAGGCGGTTGGTTTGCGCGGTGTCGCCGACAAAACAGATCTCCAGCGTATCTTCACCATCGTAGTGTTCGATAACGCCAATCTGGCCTTCAGCGAGTTCCACCACCACGGGCAGACGCCAGCTGTTGAGGCTATCTTGTGTGGTTTCCAGGGGCTGGAACGACAGCCCTGCTTCCCGCGCCAGCTGAGTGAGTGCTGGCACCATTGGTTTGCCGCATAGCCAGGGGGCGCTGGCCATTAGTGCGCCGGGGGAACAGGCCACACGGTAATGGTCGGCGACATAGCCAAAGGCCTGCGCCCACTGCGCCAGCGCCTGCCCGGTCAATACATCATCCTGCGGAATGTCGGTGTGTTTCATGGCTGGATCTCCACAGACTGAATGGTGCGGTTATCGAGGCTGAATGCATGGCGGATGCGGCCCGTGTTATACAGGCAGTTAAGCTGAAGCTGGTGCAGTTGCCCGAGGGTTTGTTGTTGGGTAAAGCGTGCCTGATACACCTCCTGCTCGGCGTTCAGTACGTCAAGCAGCGGACGTGAACCAAGATCAAGGTATTGTTGCTGGTACAGCTCGCGCGTGCGGATGTTGAGCGACTCCTGGCGGGACTGAATTTGCAGGGTACTCAACAGGCTCATCACCTGGCTACGGGATTCCAGTAGCTTTTGCCGCACGTCAAGGCGCGTGCGCTGGATGGTAGATTGCGCCGCTTCCACCGCGTGTCCGGCTGCGTTACGCCGTGCGGTCAACCCGCCGCCCTGGTAGAGAGGCATCTGTACCTTGACCCAGGCAGAGTACTGGGTGCGATCCAGTGAGCCGTGTCCCGCATAATTGTCATTCAGATAGTGGCGCACTTCGGGTTCGAGCGAGATGGTCGGCGTCATCTGGGCATTGGCGTTATCCAGATTCGCCTGCGCGACACCGGCCTGTGCCCATGCGGCAAGCACCGATGGCACCAGCCGATCGTCAGGCTCGGCGATGTCACAGCTGCGCTTCAGGCTGTCGGGGAAGTCGTTGCTGATGGCGCTAAGGCTGTTCCACCCCAGGTTGCTCATCAGCGTGGCGCGTGAACTGTCAAGATTGGCCTGGTACTGCATCAGCTGGGCGCGCGCACCTTCGATGCGGGCATCGGTCTGGACGACGTCAGAGAGCGAGGTGGCCCCTTCGTCATTGCGCTGTCGCGTCAGTTTACCAATAGCGTTAAGGGCATCAAGCTGCTCTCTGGCCGTTTCGACCATCTGTTGCCAGGTCTGAACCTGCACCATTGCGGTGGCGGTATCATGGGCGATGGTATCAATGTTGACCAGCACGTTGGCCTGCTGTTGGGCGACACCCGCGTTCTCGGCGCGAACCTGGCTTGCCACTTTGCCGAAGTCGTAAAGCATTTGCGAGAGGGATAACACCAGAGAAGGCGTAAAGCCGGAATCCCCGCCATTGTGGGTATAGCCGTTGTCCATACCGGCGTTAACCTGCGGATAATACTTCGATTTGGCGACGTCGACCTGTTCAGATTGCTCGTAGAGTTTTCCTACTGCCTCACTAATTGCCGGGTGCCAGCTCACGGCGCGTGTGACGGCATCGTCCAGCATCAGTACGCCCGGGGGAGTTTTACTGGCCGGGAGTGCAACGCGTCCTTCCAGAGCGGGTAACTCTTGTTCCTCGCTGAGTTGTTGGGGATTGATCACCACTGCAGCATGTACAGTGGTGGATATGGCGATCAGGCAGCACGAAAGCCACCAGCGAGGCATTCTTTTTCTCATGTCTTGTCCCTAATAAAAGAGTACTGCTTTATTGTCTTTATGCCCGGGCGACGAGCGCCCGGGGTATTTTTTGTTGTCAGGTAATAATGTTGTGGTGCTGATTCACAAGCTCGTCATAGCTGGTCTGAACGTTATCCAGAGTGACCAGGGTTGTGTTGGCGTAGGTGCTTCCCGCACCGTCGCGGTCGATGGAAATCACGGTATTACTTCCGCTGGTCGTGACGTGCAGGTAGTTACCGAGCGTTGAAGACTGACCGTTCCAGCCGACCAGCAGATCGCTGATGTCGATCTTATCGCCCTGTGAGACGGAGAAGTTCGTCCAGTGGTCTCCCGTGCCATTACCGCCCGTAGCGGCTCCCACAGTGGTATCGAGCACGTGATAAATCAGCGTGTCGCCATAGACGCTTCCCGTCAGGGTGTCGTTATGGTTGGTGCTGATCATCTGCGGCGACAGGTTGATGGTCAGCGAAGCGCTGTCCGTTTGCCCGTTGGCTGCGGTGAGGGTGTAGTTAAAGACCTCCTTGCTGGTCATGGTCGCCAGCGAAATACCGCTGTTCAGCGTGTAGGTGTAACTACCGTCGACGCCAACAGAGAGGGTGCCGTAATGTCCCACAACGGTTGCTGTGGCGTTGCTGGTGGTATACGGGTCGAGCGTACTGACATGGCCGTCATAACCGGTGATGCTCAGGCGCGTATCCACCGACGCCAGCTGATCCAGCGCCCCTTGTGAGTCTGTCCCGTCGAAGATGTTGCCGATGACGGAATGGCCTGAGGTGGTTTCGTCGTTATTCAGGAACACTGAGGTACCCGTGACGCTCGGGGTGATCGTGATACCACCGATGCTCAGTGGCCCGGCCGTACCGGTGAAGCTCAGGGTGTAGGTACCGGCATCCAGATCCAGGCTGCTCAGGTTGATGGTGGTAGAGCCTCCGGTAAACGAGTCAGAAATGATGGGGGTGGATGCACCCTGCAGGGTGATAGACCAGCTCACGGCCAGCCCACCCAGCGGCAGCAGGGAAGAGATATTAAAATGCAGCACGATGTCGTGCAGGGCGGTGTTCTGATCGACGATAAAGGTTCCGCTGCCGGTTCCGCTGGTGGATTTCAACAGGGCCGTCGTCCAGTTGGTGCTCCCGACGGACGTATCGCTCCAGGCCACGGTATGTTGCACGGTGTCGAACGTCATCACCTTGCTGACATCGTTGATGGCGTCCAGCGCGTGTGGCGTTGGGGTGATGTTGAGCGAGGCGCTGTCCTTATGGCCGGTTGAATCCGTGAGGGTATACACGAAGGTATCCGGCGTGCTGATTTTATCCGCCCCGACGCCGCTGTTCAGGGTATAGGTGTAGTTCCCCTGTGCGTCGATCGACAGTGTGCCGTACAACCCCTGGATGGTGGTCAGACCGGAGGCGTTGACGTGTACGCCGTTCACATCGGTGACGGTGGCGGTGACGCTGGTCGGCAGAATGTCATCGGCCATGACGTTACCGGTAGTGCTACCGCCAGTACTGGAGACGGCGTAAACGTGATCCTCAAGCACGTTCAGGGTGTAGCCGGTCAGGGCGGTGATGCCGGATGCCGTGTTGAGCAGGAACAGATACTGACCCGCCGGGAGATCCACGGTCAGCTTCCCGGAGGTTCCCCCCAGCAGCGGCGCAGTCAGCCAGCTTTTTTCATACCGGTATTGCTGGTAGGTCTGGGTCGCGGTATTGAATTTGTAGACGTAAAGGTCGAACACTGAGCCAATGGCCACGCCACCCACGCTCGCCTGCAGCGTCATGGTGCGGGTGGTACCCTGATCGACGTTATAGATGATTGAATTGCTGAGGTCGCTCAGCACATCAAGCGTCAGCACATTTCCCAGACCGATACCCACCACGGTAAAGCCACCCTGCGACGATGTACCGTTGTCGACAGCATGAACACTGGTATCGAAGGTAAAGGTCGAAGAGTCATCCACGGCGATGGCGTGGGTGTTTTGCGCACTGCTGCCCAGCGTGATCACCAGCTGGGCACTGGCCGTTACGCCGTTGTGCATAATGGTATAGGTGAAGTTCTCCGTACGACCGTAGGCGGTCGCGCTGGTGGTGGTTAGCGTGTAGGTGTAACTCCCGTCGGCGCTAATGGTGAGATCGCCATACTGCCCGTGAACCACGGTGCTGCCCGTTGCGTTGATGGCCGTCGCCTGACCCAGAGCATTGGTCACCTGCGTGAGCAGCGTGCCGGCTGGTGCATTATCGCTGCCTGCACTGGCGTCCACATCGGTGATCACGTTTCCACTGACGTTGAGGTTAGCGCCAACAATAGTGCCCGCGCTGGTCTGGCTGACATCGACATCCAGACTACTGTAAGAGCCGGTTGCCAGCAGGCTGGTGTTGTAGGTCAGAACCCGATACTGACCCTCTGCCAGCCCGGTCAGGTTCAGGGAAACGCCGCTGGCCCCGATGGTTAACAGGTTCAGGGTACTGTTGTTCCCGGTGTCCACCACGGTTGTCCAGACATTGTTGGTCGCATCCCAGTGCTGCACCACAAGCTGCATACTGTTGAGCAAACCGAGCACCACCCCTGTCCCGTAGGCATTGATGGTGATATCCGCTGACGCACCGTTGTCGACGTTGAAGGTCACCTGCGCACTGTTGTTCCCCAGCAGCGAGAGAACGTTGCCCACCGCACCAACCAGCAGGACACCGTAATCACTGTATTGCGCGTCAGTGACGGTGGCTGTGGTGGTGAAGTTCAGCTCATCAACGTTGTTCGCGGCAGAGAGCGGCAGATTGGGTGCCAGCACCTGACCCGGCAGAGACATATTCCCCGCAGTATCGGTCGCCGTCAGCGTCAACGTACCGCCATCAGTCTGTTTGTTAACAAAGGCCAGCGAGTAACTGCCGCTGGCATTGGCCGTTGCGGTGTACGTTGTGCCATCGGGCAGGCGGATCGTCACAGTACTTCCCGCCTCTGCCTGGCCGGTGAGCACGCTGCCATCTGCGTTGAACTGACCCGTAGGGGCATTCGGCGCGGTGGTGTCGACGATCACGGTCATTGCGGCTGAGACAGGACCCGTCCCGGAGCCGTTGGTTGCGGTCGCGGTAAAGGCGTGACTGCCTTCCCCCATCGCTGGCGTGGTGAAGCTCCAGTTGCCGCTGCCATCGGCAAGGGTTGTGCCGATTAATACTCCGTTATTGTAAAGGGTGACGGTGGAACCGGGCTGTGCGGTACCTGCCAGCGTTGGCGTGGTGTCGTCAGTAGTTTGCCCGTTAGACAGCGTGCCTTTCAGGGTGCCGGCATCGTCGCTCACGGTGGCAATCACTGGCGCATTTGGCAGGGTGGTAAACGGCGCGGTGATGCTGGCGGAAGCCCCCAGGTTACCGGCTTTATCGGTTGCATATGCGGTCAATGTTTCGCCGTTGGTCTGCGCAGGTGAGAGGGGCACGCTGAAATGACCGCTTCCGTCCACCGTCGCTGTACCGAGCACCGTACCACCGCTGGTGGTGATGGTGACGGTACTGCCCGCTTCTGCTGTCCCGGTCACAAGGGTTCCCACATTCACGACTGCAAGTGCGCCCGGGGCGAGCGGGGCGACGGTATCGACCACGATGGCGCTGATGGTTGAGGCGGCGCTGGTATTGCCTACCGCATCGGTCGCGGTCACGCTGAAGTTATGTTGTCCGTCACTGAGTGCTCCGGTGGTGAACGTCCAGTTGCCGCTGCCATCGGCAGTGACCTGGCCAATTTGTGTGGCTCCGTCGTAGATACGTACTACGGCGTTGGCTTCAGCCGTACCGTGAAGCTCTGGCGTGTTGTCGTTGGTGGGGACTGAGCTGGTAACTGGACCGGTCAGGGTACCCACATTATCAAGAATGCTGGTGATAGCGGGTGTGTTCGGCGCGGTGGCATCCACCACGATGTTAAACACGCTGGAGTCTGCGCTTGGGTTGCCCACCGCGTCACTGGCGGTGGCCTTCAGGGCATGAGGGCCGTCGCTCAGTGCTGTTGCGGGGGTAAAGCTCCAGCTGCCATTGGTAGCAACCACGCTACCGAGGAGCGTGGTACCGTCATAAATGCGAACTAACGAACCGGCAACCGCTGTTCCTGACAGCGTTGGCAGATTGTCGTTAGTGGCCTGGCCGTTGGTCAGCGGGCCGGATATTGATCCAACATCATCCACCACCGCGGTGATAACGGGGGGAGCCGGTGGGGTGGTGCTAATTGTCAGCGTGAACGGTGTGGAGGGATCGCTGAGGTTTCCTGCGGCATCACTCGCCCGCACGGTAAAGCTGTGCGTTGTCTCGCTCAGGTTAGACGAGACCTGATACGTCCAGTTACCGCTGGCATTGGCGGTGGTGGTTCCCAGCAATGTGAGACCATCATAAACGTTGATTGTCGCCAGCGGTTCACTGGTGCCTTTCAGCAACGGACTGGTGTCGTCAGTAGATTGACCGTTGCTCAGCGTTCCCTGAACGGTGCCGACATCGTCCACCGCCTGGGTGATAAGCGGCACGGACGGTTTTGTGGTATCGACGACTACCGTGAACGGTGTCGATGCCGGGCCAACGTTGCCTGCTGCATCGGTGGCGGTAAAGGTAAATCCGTGGCTACCTTCGCTCAGTGCTGGCGGCGTATATGTCCAGGTACCCGTGCCATCGGCTGCGATTTGAGTAAGCAGTGTACCGTTATCGTAAACACTGATCAGCGCGTTCGGCTCGGTTGACCCGGTAAAGGATGGCGTGGTGTCATCCGTGGATTGCCCGCTGCTGAGTGGCGTTTGCTTCGTGCCCACATCGTCGGCAACGGAGATAACAAGCGGAGCCACCGGCGCGACCGTATCAACGGTAAACGTGAGCGTCGGGTTGACGAGGCTGCTGTTTCCGGCCGGATCGGTGGCCGAAATCACCAGATTATGCGTACCTTCTGACAGCGCTGTGGCCGGGGTGAATGTCCAGGTGCCACCGGCCGTCACGACGGCGGTGCCTATCTCCGTACCCCCATCGGTAATGTGGATGGTGGTGCCTGCTTCGCCCGTACCACTGAGGGTTGGTTTGCTGTCGTTGGTGGTTCCCCCCGCGCCGATTTGCCCGGTTACCGGGCCAACATCATCCAGCACGCCAGTAACCACCGGGTTAGCCGGTGGGGTTGCATCAACAGTTATGGCAAAGGCTGGCGTGGTTGTTGAAGTATTGCCCGCGTTATCGCTGGCGTAGACGCGCAGGTTATGTACCCCCTCGCCAAGCGGTACTGTGGGTGTAAAGCTCCAGGTTCCGTTCGTGACAATCGCGGTGCCAACGGGTGAGCCATTATCCAGAATATGGATGGTGGTGCCGTTAACCCCTGTACCGTTGAGCGTCGGCGTGCTGTCGTTAGTGAGCTGGCCGTTGGTCAGGTTCCCCGTACCGGACGGGAGATCGTCATACACGGTATCCAGCGTTGGCTGTGCCGGTGGTGTGGTGGCAACGGTCACGCTGTAGTCATCCGAAACGACACTTTGATTACCGACGCTATCGGTGGCAACTACCGTGAAATCATGTGTGCCGTCATTCAGCGCTTTTGTCGGTGTAAAGGTCCAGGTACCGCCAGCGCCTGCCGTCACTGTCCCTATCTCAACGCCATTATCGCGAATGGATACGGTACTGCCCGCTTCGGCGTGGCCTGAAAGGGTCGGTGTGGTGTCGTTTGTGGCGGTATTTTTGTCTACGTTTCCGGTCAGCAGTGGGACATCGTCTGTAACGGTATCAATACCAGGTTTCGTGGGCGGGGTGGTATCCACCACCACCACGAACGCTTCAGACGGTACGCTGGGGATGTTAGTGATATCGGTGACGGTAATCGTCAGGCTATGGCTTCCGTCAGAGAGTGTGCCTGGGGTATAGCTCCATTTACCGTCAGCACCGGCGACCACGTCGGCAAGTTTCGTCAGTCCATCATAGATGGTGACGGTGTTATTCGCACCGGCTGTGCCGCTCAGGGTTGGCGTGTTGTCGTTGGTGGTCTGGCCGTTTGTCAGCGGGCCGGTATATGGAGCCACATCATCCGTCACCGCGCCGATCACCGGCGTACCTGGGGTCAAAAGGTTGATGGTGACACTCGCCTGGTCGGAGGAGGCACTGGTGTTCGCCCCCAGCGTGGCGGTGGCGGTAAAACTGTGCGCCAGCGGAGTCAGCGGTACGATGAGCTGGAAACTCCAGTTGGTTTCACCTGGCAGCAGCGTGATGGTCGTCAGGAGTATGCCATCCTGGTAGAGGTTAACCGTACTGCCTGCCTGAGCCGTGCCGCTGATGGTCGGGAGGGGATCGTCAGAGATGCCACCTTTAACGTTCCCCTGAATCAGCCCCACATCATCGAGAATGGCATCAATCACCGGTGGCTGCACGGTACCCGTCACCGTCCAGGACGTCGCGTTACTGGTATTTCCGGCGCTATCTTCGGCGGTGATACTCAGGTTATTTCCTGACGCCTGTGGTGAAGAGAGCGTGACAGTGAAGTGGTTATTAACATCCGCAGTTCCGGTGCCAATCAGCGTGTTGCTGGCATCACGTACTTCCACGGTAGAGCCTGCTTCCGCCGTCCCTGAGAGGATGGTGCCTTGTCCGTTGATGCTCAGCCCGGAAGGCTGATCTGGTGCAACGGTATCCACATTAACGGTGATGGTTGGGCTTTCTGTACTGATGTTGCCTGCCTCATCCTTCGCCGTGGTGCTGAAGGTGTGGTTGCCCTGGCTTAGCGCAGTGGATGGCTGGAAACTCCAGTGACCGGTCGGGTCGACCGTTACGTTGCCCAGCACACTTTTGGTGCCATTGACGTTGTCATACAGGGTGATCACCGCACCGGGTTCACCGGAACCGCTTAATACCGGGCGGCCGTCGTTTGTTGAGCCGTTGTTGCTGACCGGGCCGGTGTGGGCATCCACGTTGTCGGTGACCACCGGAGCCGCAGGTGTGGCTGGCGCACTGGTATCAATGATAATGGTTGCAGCCTGCGACGCGGCGCTTTCGTTGCCCGCACCATCTTTGTCCGTGGCTGTAAGACTGATGTCGTAGGTGCCGTTAGGCAGTGGAGGATTAGGCGTCCAGCTCCAGTGACCCGTGCCATCTACCGTTGTGGTACCCAGCGGAGTGCTACCGTTATAAATGGTGATCACATCACCCACATTACCGCTGCCGCTAAGCGTTGGGGTGGTATCCCGCGTGGGTTGTCCTGGAGACAGAATGACGTCCACACCGTCCGGGTTGACGGTGACTACCGGTGTTGACGGGGCTGCTGGGGCAACGGTGTCGACTTCCACGACAAAAGGAGCGGAGGTGGCGGTATTGCCCGCAGCGTTAATGGCAACGGCAGTGATGTTGTGCGTGCCATCGGCTAACGGGATGCCTGGCGTGAAACTCCAGTGTCCGGAAAGATCGACGGTGGCATTGCCCAGCAGCGTATTACCGTCATAAATGGCAATGGTATTGCCTGCAGTGGTTGTGCCCTCCAGCAGAGGCCGGTTGTCATCGGTTGGCTTACCGCTGGTCACCGTGCCCTGAGTGCTGCCAACGTCATCGGTAACCGAATCAATGGTCGGGACCCCAGGTGCGGTGGTGGAGAGATTCACCTGGAAGACAGAGGTCGGGTTGCTATGGTTACCGGCTGCATCCACGGCGACAAACGTCAGGTTGTGCGTGCCGTTGCTCAGCCCGCTGGCAGGCGTCCATGTCCAGACGCCATTCGCGTCGATATTTGCCGTACCAATGACGTTCCCCCCCTCCATGACGTTGAGGGTCGCCCCCGCTTCGCCAGTACCGCTAAAGGTTGGGGTGCTGTCGTTGGTCACCTGGCCGCTGGTGATGGGGCCGGTATTTTCTGCAACATCATCCAGCACATTTTTCAGTACGGGGGTATCGGGGAGGGTGGTATCGACAGTGACATTCCAGGCCGCAGAAATGCTACTTGCCTGACCTTTCCCATCCACCGCCTGTGCGGTAATAACGTTCCCGCCTTCAAACAGTGGTGCGTTTGCCGGGAATGACCAGCTGCCATCTGGCTGGATCACCACCGTGCCTATCAGCGTGTTGTTGCTGTAAAGACTGAGCGTAGTACCCGCTTCACCTTTGCCGTAAATTGTTGGGTGGTTGTCGTTCGTCAGGCCACCGTTGCTGATATTGCCGGTAAAGTCGGCCACATTATCAACAACACCCAGAATTTCAGGTGTTTGCGCCGGCGTGGTGTCTGGCGCGAGTAGGGTTCCTGGCGTGCTGGTATTCCCGGCCTCATCGGTAGCGGTGGCGGAAAGGGTTTCGCCATTGCGCTGGGATGGGGTGAGCGTAACCGTGAAATTACCCTGATCGTTCGTCACCGCCGTGCCGACAACGGTGGTGCCGTTGCTGATGGTGATGGTGCTACCGGCTTCGGCTTTACCGGTCAGCGTACCGCCGTCGACGGTGATGGCGAGATTGGTTGGTGCGCCCGGTGCGGTGGTATCCGGGGCGATAGCCAGCGCGGGCTGGCTGGTATTGCTCGCGCCGTCGGTGGCCGTCACGTCCAGCACTTCACCGTTTTTCTGTGGCGTTGAGAGGGTGACATCGAAATGACCGCTGCCATCTGCCTGACCAGTGCCAATGATGGAGCCTTGCTCGTCCTTCACGGTGACGGTACTGCCAGGCTCTGCTTTCCCGGTGACATGATCGCCATCGTGGTTGACCACGACATTTGTTGGAATGGCCGGAGGCGTGGTATCCGGAGCCGTCAGGCTGGCGGGTGGGCTGGTGTTGCTTGCGGCATCGGTGGCGGTCGCTGAAAGGGTTTCACCATTAACCTGGGCGGGGTGAAGTTGCACCGTGAAATTGCCCTGAGCGTCCGTCACCGCCGTGCCAACAGTGGTCGTGCCGTTGCTGATGATGATGCTGCTACCGGCTTCGGCTTTACCGGTCAGCGTGCTGCCGTCGGCGGTGATGGCAAGATCGGTTGGTGCGCCTGGTGCAGTGGTGTCCGGGGCGATAGCCAGCGCGGGCTGGCTGGTATTGTTCGCACCGTCGGTAGCCGTCACGTCCAGCACTTCACCGTTTTTCTGCGGTGGTGAGAGGGTAACATCGAAATTACCGCTGCCATCTGCCTGACCTGTACCGATGAGGGTGCCTTGCTCATTTTTCACGGTGACGGTACTGCCAGGTTCTGCTTTCCCGGTGACATGATCGCCATCGTGATTGACCGCAACCCCCGTCGGAATGGCCGGAGGTGTGGTATCCGGAGCCGTCAGACTGGCGGGCGGGCTGGTGTTACTTGCGGCATCGGTGGCGGTGGCTGAAAGGGTTTCACCATTCAGCTGGGCAGGGTTGAGCGGTACCGTGAAATTGCCCTGGGCGTCCGTCACCGCCGTACCAACAATGGTGGTGCCGTTGCTGACGATGATAGTACTGCCCGCTTCGGCTTTACCGGTCAGCGCGCCGCCGTCGGGGGTGATGGCGAGATCGGTTGGTGCGCCCGGGGGCGTGTTATCAACAATAAAGTCCAGTGGTCTGGAGATGCCGCTGGTGTTCCCGGCCGGATCGGTTTCCGTGATCGTCAGGGAGTGTGTACCTTCGGTCAGTGTGGAACCGGGGGTAAAATGCCAGTTTCCGTTACTGTCGACGTTGGCTTCGCCAATTTTCACCCCTTGATCGTAGAGGGTGATGGTATCGCCAGGCTCACCTTTTCCGGAAATCTCAGGTGTACCGGTATGGGTATAGTGACCGCTCTGAATTTGTGTCGCCGTCGCACCGTTGCGCTCAGTTGCGTTCAGGAGCGTGGGTGTGTCCGGCGGTGTGGTGTCCACAACCACGGCAAATGAAGAAGAGCCTGGGCCAGTGTTCCCGGCAGCGTCGGTGGCTTGGGTGGTGATGTTATGTGTACCTTCGCTTAAATCTGTCGACGGGGTAAAACTCCATTTGCCGTCACTGCCTGCCGCTACGCTACCGATGGCTGTCCCGTTGTCGTAAACCGTTACCGTTGATCCGGCCTCTGCTGTTCCGCTAAAGGTTGGTCGGGAGTCATCGGTGCTTTGACCACTGGTGAGTGCGCCCTGGACTGTACCGACATTGTCCGTTACGCCGGAAATAGCAGGTGCAACGGGAGCTGTTTTATCCGGGGACGGAGGGTCTGCGGGATCCGCTGGGTCGCTACTTCCGCTGTTGCTATGTCCACTGCCACTGCCACTGCCACTGCCACCGCCACCGCCACCGGCAGCCAGCGCTATGCCTCCGGCTGCCGCAATGCCGCCCAGAACCCAGGGCCAGATTGCACCACCGGTGGTTGATTCACCGCCTGCAGCGGCCAGCAAAACGTCCGTTGAGGCAATGGATTCATAATGCGCGGCTGCTGCAGTGGGGTCTTCAATCCACCACAATGCGCCGTTGTCATCTTCCAGTACCAGCTGACTAAGACCCTGTGCATCCGTGACGTAGAAATTCTTGATGACGATGGTTTCACCAGAATGCAGGGTGAGCACCAGATCGTTGTTATTTCTGGAAAAATGCTGAATATCGGCGCGCTCCAGGTGAAGCTTAACGATAGAGGAATGATTCAGCGAGACCTGAGTCCCTTCCGTGGTCGTTTTCACGCCAGTCAGTTTTGAGATAACAGATATTTGGCTCATGAGATTACGGCTCCTGGTGGTGATGCTATTTTGATGAGTAACACGATGATGATTTCTTCAGTGCGAACGAAGCCCGCCAGAATAAAAATTGGCTATACGCGTCCGATATCTATTATTTCCTTCAGATAATATTAAGTTGTTTTTTTCTTCTTTATATAAATCCCTTTAATTCGTAGTGTTATTATTTTTTGTTCGTCTAAAAATGATATAGCTATAAAAATTCAATTACGCAAACCTGATGGAGAGAATAAATATTAATGCAGCAGAGAGGTGGTTTTTTCGTATGTATGACTTTTAACGCCAGGTGTGGCGCGGGGTTGAAGGGGGGTTGGTTCGTGGTGGAGAGAGATTAATTTGCGATAGGGAGTATTTTCTGGTGATGTTAATTTAATTTATTTACACGATCATTTATTGCGGCTTAACCTCCATTTAAGCCGCAATAAATGGAGCGTGGTGTATGATATATTATGTTTGCTATTTTATTTTTAGTTTTTTCGTGACGCGTATTAATATAATCACGCTAATAGTGATTCACTTATTATTCATATGCTGAATGCACTATTGAGAACCAATGTGTAGCCACTCTCCCGGGGATGAATGAGCCCGGTGTGCAGAAAAAATGTTCAGGTGATGAATAAAAACGCGCTACTGCGCGTTAACGCTATGTACACCTACTGTGCATTCACCCTGGAGCAAAATATGAAAACCTTCGCCACCGTCCGCTATCTGGCCGTTCCGGTGCTGTTATTGTTCCTGCATGCCCCACAAGCGCTGGCTATGGGCAATAATAGTACTAATAGTAAAACGCCTGACTGTCCTTCCGGACAGGTGTATGACAGCACCACCCAGAAATGCGTGCCTGATAAAAGCAGCAGTCTTAGCGATCAGGACAAAACTAACTATGCCTACCATCTTGCTAAGAAAGGGGAGTATCAGGCGGCATTAAACCTTCTCAACACCCTGAAAAATAGCAATACGGCAGAAGCCTGGAATTACCGGGGGTACGCCACCCGCAAACTGGGCCGCACGGATGAAGGGATTGGGTATTATCAGCGCTCTCTTGCCCTGAACCCTAACTATGCCAAAGCGCGTGAGTATCTGGGTGAAGCCTGGATGGTAAAAGGACGCCCCGATCTGGCGAAAGAACAGCTGAACGTTATCGCCGGTATTTGTGGCCAAACCTGTGAGGAATATCGTGACCTGCAGGCTGCCATTAACGGACATCCGGAATCCTGAGTTCAACCGTGAGGGTCGTAAAATCACAACCAGTGACGTTCGCCAGCAGCTTGCCGCACACCTCACGCGCCTTTGGCGCTACGGCCTGGTGTTGTCGCATAATCGTGATACGGCGGAAGAACTTGTCCAGTCAACCTGCGTGCGCGCGCTCGAAAAGAGCGCGCAGTTTACGCCAGGCACGCGCATCGACAGGTGGCTGTTTTCTATTCTCCACTCAATATGGATTTCCGACCTGCGTGCGCGTCGGGTTCGCATGGGGCAGGGATTTGTGGAAAGTGACGATCTGGAGGCTCCAGACACGCGTGACCAGGACGATGACAGCCTGCGTTTTCGGCAAATTATGCTGCGGGTTAATGCGCTACCAGAAGCGCAGCGTAATACCGTGTTTTTAGTCTATGTCGAAGGGTTTACCTATCAGGAGGCGGCAGAAACCTTATCGGTACCCGTCGGCACGATTATGAGCCGGTTAGCCACCGCGCGTGCCACGCTGGCAAGGTCGTTTGACCTGCCGCCCTCTGCACAGGAGAAACGCTCTTGAAACCGATTCGTTTTGCGCCCCCGTATAACGACGATGCCATTGTCACCTGGCTGGATGGCGAGATGGAGAGTGAGGATGCACGTCAGTTTGAACAGTGCCTGCGCGGTGACACGCAACTGTCTGCACGAACCGCCGAATTGATGAAAAGCCATCAGGATTATAAAAGTGCCTTTGCGTCCTGGCTGAACGATGCCCCGCTTGCAAGAATGCAGGCCAGGCTGGAGCAACATCTTGCGGAGCACCCTGAACCACGCGCAAGCGTTAGCCGCCGCGCATTGATTGCCGCTTCGCTGAGTTTTTTGGTCTTAGGAAGCGGTCTGGGATATCTGGTGCGCCCGGCATCAGAAAAACAGGATGAAAACGAGCAGATTCGTGATCTGGAGGCGCAATACATGTCGCTTTACAGTGCTGAAACGCTGGTGGATGTCGACAGTGGGGCCGCGTTACTCCAGAAAGGGTTGACCCGTACGATGCAGGATTTAGGGTTACAACTCAATGAACAGCAGCTGATGCTGCCAGGTGCAGAGCTGAAAATGGTGCGTATTCTGCGGTATGAACGAACCTCTATTGCGCAGATTGCCTGGCTTCACAATGATTATGGCCCGATGGCGCTGTGCATCTCCGCAACGGAGCAGGGGAAAACCACACCCGTTCAGGCGGAAAAACGGTACAACATGAACATTGCCTGGTGGAACCGTCGGGGTCATCAGTTTGTCCTGATTGGACGTAACCCCACATCACAACTGCAGGAGACCGCGCAGGCGTTATTGCGCATGATTGGTTGATTCGCGCCCGGGCCGGGCCTGAATATCAATATTGATCGCAATCCGGTCATCGACAACCAGGGCAAAGCGATCCATGTTAAAAGACGCGCGCGAGATAGCCGTAGTGGCATGGAGCGCTAAAAATGCCAGGTTATGCTCTTTGAGCATGACATCCAGAATCACCGGCCGTCGTATCTCTCTCACGTTCAGTGTGCCAAATACCCGAAAATGATCCTTTTGCAGCGTAACTACCCGGTCACTGATAAAGATGATTGTCGGGTAGCGTGCAGCATCAAAAAACATATCGCTTTTGAGTTGCCAGGTGAGCAGACTATTGGATGCCACCAGTGTGGCTACGGGGATCGTGACATGGATCTGGTCGTTGAATTCGTTCGCTGGATCGAGGATGACATCGCCCGTAACCCCTTTGAGCCATGCCTGCGAGAGTATGCCACCGAACGCGCGCCAGGAGAGCACAATTCCTGTTTTTTGCTGGTCAATGGCATAGCGGACAGGGGTTGCATTCACCATCGGGCTAAGCAATATCACAATCAGCAGAGCGATATTACGCATCATCTAAGCATCTCCATCATTCAGGCATTGTATTAACGCCTGACGCAGAGATTTTATTCGCCGCGTAATATCCGAACCGGCCCCGTCGGGCCGGTCCAGGGTTCAGACAATGTGAACAATATCAACGGAGATTTCAACGGCCGGGGTGCTACCGCGATTTTCCAGCCAGTGAATCGTGTTGTGATCTTCAGGCCAGCCCACGCCCGGGCCATAGTCTGTTGCAATGCCATTTCGGTGATCGGTAATGATGCCCTGTAAAATGTAGACAGTGCCGGGACGATCAACATGGTTATGTACCGGGCCAAACACACCTCCCGGATCGATAGTGACCTTACGCATACGAAGCTGACGGCCTTCCATCCCGGCAATTTCAGGGCCCAGGTCAATGCTGGCAAGAAGCTCAACGGTGACGCCACGGGTTTCAGGTGCGACTTCCTTAATGTTCATCTGCGTGTACCTCTCTTCAGGGAATGAAGAATATGCGGTCTTCACGCTTTTATTTTAGCGTTTCCGGTTGGTATGGAAGGAGGACAGGGGAGGTAAATAAAAAAGGCCGCTTGCGCGACCTTTCGGAGGGGTTATTCAGTGACTTTCTTTTCCAGCTCAGCGGCACCCTCTTTGGCCTTATTCCAGCCTTTTTCTGCACTGGCTTTGGTTACGTCCCAGCCTTTCTCGGTACCCTCTTTGGTTTTATGCCAGGCTTTCTGGGAATCTTCGCTGACCTTGCTGCCAAAGCTTTCGCTTTTACCTTCTGCGGCATGCTTTTGTTTCAGCTTCAGCTCTTCACCTTTGTTCTGTTCTTCATGCAGCTTTTGCTTCGCCGTGCTGGCGTGCGCGTTCGCCGTGGCGACGGTATCGTCGGTTGCATGTGTGGTCGCCGCAAAAACAGGAGAAGCCAGCAGAACGGCAGATAATGCGATAATTGTTTTTTTCATCATTTATCCTCAATTAACGTTTTCGTGTTATGAGCGTGATTAAGGATGACATGCGAAATGCGCGGGTGGCTTTAGGAATAGACTGTAAGTGAAGCAGAACGCCACACAGCATGATATTTAGTGACTGGAGGATGTCAGGGGCTGTACAAGTATTGTATCTTACCGTCAGTAACAAAAACTCTTTGCTCAGGAATATGTTATGTTTTCTGGATTGCTGAAAATGCTGCCAACATTTCGAAAGGACAATGTCAAAGACACTGAAAGTCCTTTGAACTATGATGACCTGATTTCTCTGGATGCTGAGACATTGGCTGAAGAAGGGATTGCCGGGGCTTATCAACGCTTGCTGCCTGAGTTAAAAAAACATATCCGCAATCCCGCTCAGATTTATGAGTATATTGATTCTGAAATCCCAGAATACAAAGTGTCGTGTAATGGAGAGGAGTTCACTATATATTCTGCAGAAGTCCCTGGTTCTGAAGAGGAAAGTTGGGCAAGAGCAACATATTCTCTCTTCGTTATTGTTAACGCTCAACTTTGTGACTCAGAGATTACGTTTTTTGCTATTGATGCTGACAACAATCTTTCAGGGATGTTTTTAACCGAGCAAGAAGCAATGGCTGCGCGAAATATCATAAAAAGCGAAGCTGACTGGCCTTATATTCCAACGCTCGATGCTCCTTTTTATGGGCAATATCACGAGGGGAAATCTGCGGGTTGTATGTCGCAGTAAGCGGCTGCAGGGACTTCTGGATAACCCGGTGTCGGATGAGTGCCTGATGATGGCTTAAAATGTGGAAGTACTCAAAAAAGTAGGTGGAAGTAAAACAGGGTGCTTACAATATTATCGACGTAAAAAATGGGAAATTAATCAGGCTGCCGGTCGCTATATTAGCTCGCATGAGGACGTGCAGCGCATCAGCATCCTCAACCGCCTGAATGATTTTATGCAGGCGCACGGCGCAGAGCTGACCGCCTCACTTGCCCCCGAACTAATGGGCTATAACAACCAGCATCCCGCTGTAAAACACTGCGTGATGCAGTATTCGATGGATTACCTGCGTGAAGCGCTGTCAGTGTGGCTGGCTGCCGGTGGAAAAATAAATTATTCCGCACAGGATAATGACATTTTGACAGCCATCGGGTTCAGGCCTGACGTGGCTTCACGGGATGATAATCGTGAAAAATTCACGCCTGCACAAAACCAGAATTACGTCCGAAAACGCGCTGAACTGGCCGCGCAGTAGCCCGTCAAAAAATCCCCGTAAATCCCGCCATTTTCCCTGAATTAAGCCATGCATGTATAAGGTGCATGGTTTTGCATACGTTTTCACGCTCCCGCCCACCTCACCAACGCTAGCTCCGGCGCGGCCTGAGGTCGCCCATGCACCTGCATTAAAAGCGACCCATTAAGCGGGCAGGCGGGGCGGGGAGAGCATTGCGCGCATATGGGACAAATAAAAAAATTATGATGATGAAAATATGCGCAAGATACTAGTTTCTGATACTCGAGATTGATATCTTACTTCTCAAAAGGATATGAGATAAGGAGTGTATAAATGGCTAGGCCGTTACCACTGAATAAAGATTTGATAGTTTGTGTTCCCAGTAATTATTCTAATACCTCAAGAGGGAAGTTTTTCGAGAATTTTTGTGCTGACATACTCCGACGGCAATCGTATAGAATTGATGGCATGGAGGTCAGAAAATCAGGTATGGAAATTGATATTCAGGCCACTCATACACCATCAAATGAAAAACTGTATGTAGAATGTAAATTCATGCAGCAAAAAATTGATTCATCTGTGGTTGATTTGGCATTTTCTCAATCATTTAGATTGAAAGTTAAAAAAATTGCACTTTTTTCAATTTCTGATTTAGGTAAAGATGCTCAGTCAACTCTTGAGGATTATAGACTTGATGACCGTATAGATTATTCGTTTTTTGATAAAAAAGAGATTCTTATATCTATACTGGCAACAGGTAAGGTTGAGGATGTTCCAGAAGATGATATCCCAGCAAAATATACTAGCGCGACTCTATTGGTTCATCCGGAAATAGAAATGACCTGGCTTTTGCAAGAGGTTGAAAATGGTAGCCCTATAAGAGTTGTTCCGTTCGCTATAAACAAAAATAATAAAACCCCAAGTGTCAGTCGTATTAGTGAGATAATAAGGGAGTAAGGGCTTTTTGAAGGGTTGGAAGTTACTGATTTTTACATATTAGCTGAACCAGAAAAAACAATTTCGTCTTCAAGTTTATCTGAAGGTTACGAAAAAGAAATAGTGAGTGAAATAATTCTTGCTGATGATTTTATGGATTATAAACCATGTCAACCTAAAGACTTTGTTGGTAGGGATTATATACAGAAAGAGGTTTGGGATTATCTTGAGAGTGTCAGAGGAAATAGCTCTCAAAGTAGAGTGCTGTCACTGGTAGGCGGTTCAGGAAATGGAAAGTCATCTTTAATAGCAAGGCTCTCTTCAAGATTTAAAAATCAAAAGTGGAAAAACAAATTCTTCCTTACACCTGTAGACGTACGTTCTGCTAGAGGTGGCCGTTTTGTTGCAGAAGCTGTCGTTAAAGCTTTCAGCAGGGCAATCAAAGAAGGTTTTATCGAATATGAGAAACCATTCCTAATCGAAAGTATTACGGATATCATAGGAGCAGAGAGCGTTCAGGAATGTTTAAAATACCTTTCCAAGCATGATAAGGTATTAACAATTTTCTTTGATCAGTTTGAAGAAGTATTTATGAAAGAGGAGTTGTTCGGTCTATTTAAAGAGTTTGAACGATTCGCACTCGATGTCTCTGCATTACAAAGCAATTTAGTTGTAGGATTCTCATGGAGGACTGGTATTACTTTGGGAGATGAAAACCCAGCATATTCCATATGGAATAGACTCAAAGACTATAGGGTTGAAAAGAAACTTGAGCCTTTCGATTTGAAAGACTCATCTAAATTGATTAGCAGTTTTGAGTTGAATACAGGATTTAAATTAAATAAACCTTTACGCACGCGCCTTATTCAGCAAGCTCAAGGTTATCCATGGTTATTGAAGAAGCTTTGCATTCATGTGTTCAAAAAGCTGAAAGGAGGTATCTCACAGGATCAAATGCTGGTTAGCCAATTACAGATCTCTAATTTATTCCATGAGGATTTAGATAGGCCTGAAAAGCAAAATTCATGTTTGAAGTTCGTGGCGAAAAACTTTCCGGTTAGCCAATATGAAGTTACTAAAGAGTTTGGGAGTGATACTGTCTTAGAGCTAATTTCAGATAGAATGGTGATTAAAACAGGTGAGAAATTATCAGTATATTGGGATGTTTTTCGAGATTACTTGAAAGGAAATGATCTCCCGGTTATACCATGGTCGTATATGCCATCAACATCCCCGAAGATGGTTTTGCTAATTCTGGATGTTGTAAATTCATTCAAAACTATTAGCTTGGATGAACTGCAAAACAAACTCGATTATAGTCGAGGAACATTAATAAATGTTTTAATGGATTTGCAATATTTTGTTCTCATAGACAGAGATTCTAATGGGAATATAGTTTGCAAGCAGACAATAACAAATGTCCCGGAGTTTCTCCGTGAGCATTTTAAGAGTCATAGTGTTTTGTTGGAATTGGCGGAGAATATAGTTGAAGCTGATTTAAGAAGGGTGCCTATCGATAAGTATGAATCTATAATAGCACGTACCTATAAGAATAAAGATGGTGGTTATCCTAAGTCCTATAGTTCACGATTATTGGCTTGGTTACAATATACAGGGCTAATAGCGGTTATCGGAAAGTCTGTCGTTATATACGATGGTGAGTTGTTTTCTCCAGCATTTGGGGCTATTGATCTTGATAAAAGAGGTGCTCGTAATAGAAGAGGATCGCTCTTCTTGGCTGCCACTTCACCAGAAAAAACACTCGAAGTTGCTGAGTATTTGTGTGAAAATAAAAGGATGAGCCATACGTTTATTCAAGCTAATAAGCATAGAAATGCAGTGCAAGATTTAATTTCTCTTGGTTTTTGTTCTCGGCAAGATGATGGTGTAGTGATAAATAACAAAATAGAAATCATATTAGAAAGCATCACTCTTAAAAGGGCTTTGGCTAGACTAGTCACTGAATCGCCAGCTATTAAAATATTAAATGCCTATGTAAATAAATTTGGCGATGATGATAAGAAAATGATGGGGGCAGCACTAGCAAAAGAACTAGAGAGGACGTGGACACCAGCATCCACTACAAGATATATTTATGCTTTAATGAGATATCGAAACTTCTCTGTGGAAACTTTGTGATTATTAAAACATAGGGCGACAGCCCTATGTTTTTACTTTCGTACCCCACCATGACATCAATTCTTTACGTTGCTCTAAATAAATAGAACGATTGTAAGCCCGCCGTACTTCATTTTTATCTATATGTGCTAAAGCTGCTTCTATAATATCAGAATTAAAACCAGCCTCGTTCAATGCGGTACTAGCGATAGAACGAAGTCCATGAGCAACGAGTTTGCCGCCATAACCAATTCGTTTAAGAGCTGCATTAGCAGTCTGGCTATTCATTGCCTGTCTGGGGTTATTCCTGCTAGGGAATAAATGTTCACGGTGAGAACTTATAGATTTCATCACTTCCAGAATCTCTAATGCTTGTGGAGATAGAGGCACGATATGCTCACGCTTAGCCTTCATGCGCTCGGCTGGGATTATCCAGAGTTTTGAATCGAGATCGATCTCTGCCCACCGAGCGCCTGAGGCCTCAGAAGGACGTACCAGAGTTAGGAGCTGCCATTCAATTAGGCAGCGAGTGGAAACAGAGAGATTCGACATAACCAAAGAACGCATGAGTTTTGGTAATTCTTCAGGGCGTAGCGTCGGCATGTTTTGCTTTTTGGGTTTCTCAAATGCCATACCAACACCTGATGCTGGGTTAGTATCAATCAAGCCGGTGTTGATAGCATAAATCATTATCTCATTGATGCGTTGCACCAATCGACGCACAGTCTCAAGCGCTCCACGAGCTTTAATTGGCTCAAGCGCTTCTACCAATGTTCGGGCTTTGATTTGCTGAACGGGGATCTCACCGATGGCAGGGAATACATCTTTCACCAGTGAGCGCCAAATGTCTTTTGCATAATCAGGGGTAACGCTTTTGCTTTTGAGCTGAAACCAGTTAGCGGTCACCGTCGAAAAAATGCTGTCCAGAGCGATTTGCTGCTGTTCCTCTGCAACTTCAACTTGAATTTGCGGGTCGATTCCATTGGCTAATAATGCAAGGTAGTTCGCTCTTAACCCTCGAGCATCAGCAAGCGAAAGGGCGGGGAATGCACCGAGCCCCATCAATGTCCGCTGCTTTGTTGCCGGACGTTGATAACGGAAACGCCAGAGCCTTTTTCCACTGGTTTTCACTATCAGGAAAAGCCCATCGCCATCATGCAGCGTTAGATCCCTCTCTAACACTTTAGCGCGCAGAACTTCGGTGTTGGTCAGAGGGCGTGCTGTCCGTGCCACTGTGGCCGCTAGGAATTGGTACACGTTTAGGTATACATCCTACTGTATACCTAAACGTGTACCAATTCTCTCTGGATTCAGGCGGATGTTCTCGGACAACGACAGGCACAAAAAAGCCCACAGGGCTTGCGCCGTGCGGGCTCTTAGGACTTCATCGGATGACTCTGGTAATCACCGATGGAGAATTTTGGTGGGCTGGCGGAGTCTGAATAAAATCTGCAACTGATTGTTTATTTATGTTTTTTCTTAATTCAACTTTCATTGGTATACCTAAACGTATACCAATGGTGGTTTGTTACAGCGTTTCTTGAAGTTAAGCAAATGTGTTTTTACATGCTTACACCATGAAAAAAACTTTTTTTTAGAAAAACTGTTCACACTGTTCACTCGGCATTATTTTCTATTTATTTCAGTGGCATAGATAGTGAATAGTCAGTGAACAGTGAACACTTTACTGTTCACTTTCCGGGATTACAGGTAAAAAAAGACCGGCTGATGCCGGTCTGGGTAGGTTACAGGGCTGTGGTTTCGTCACACCGGGGCAGCCAGTCGGCGTTGCTTTCGTCCCTGAGCGCGAGATTGGTCTGCATCCCCTGATTCGTTCGCCGCTTGCCGTAATTCAGCCCGAACTCCTTCAGCATGGCCGACAGCCCTTTACCGAACATGGTCAGGCTGAGCGTGTTCTTGTAGCCGTGCGCCTCCATATAGACCAGATAGGCGTGATACAGATACAGGCGCGGCTGTTTCGGAATGATGTTCGCATTCCCCATATACATACCGTCAGGCTCGGGCAGCGCTTCAAGGTAGCCACAAAAATCAAATGTCGGGTCTGAATCGCGTTTGATGCTGAGCGCCTCGTCGGAGTTCTGCTGTGACTGCAGCAACGTGCGCGCCGTCATCGGGTCGCTGAATTTCTGCATAAGCTGACGCACAATAACGGCCAGCTCGCGTGCAATTTTGTCTTTCAGTTGCGGGTCGCGCTCTTCCGGGGCGATTTGTTCCGGGAAATGGATAATCACCCGCCGACGCGATACGCCGCCGCTGCGGTCGGTAAATCGCATCGGGTTATTGTTCACGGCCAGTATCACCGCCGGAATATGGGTGGAATACGCATCGCGGTATTTCGGGTCGACGGACACGGCATCGCCGCCGGTGATGGCCTTAAGGCCTGCACCGTCCCCGCTCCATTTCTCCTGGTCAGGCAGGCGTATCAGCGAAAAGCCAATCAGCGCCGCACGTTCGCGTGGTGATTCCAGCGTCTCGATGGTGGCCGACGTGGCGTTATCTTCCCCGGCCAGCATCGTCGCGATTTCGGCCAGAATACTTTTCCCGCTGCCGCCGGGGCCGGTGACTTCGAGAAAGAGCTGCCAGTCATAGCGGTTCGCCAGCACCATAAACAGCGCGGCAAGTATCACGTCACGCTTGTCAGCGCGTGAACCGGCTGCGCGGTCGAGCCAGCGCCAGAAATTCGGCGCATGGGCTTCCAGCGTTTCTCCCTTCACCGGCGGGGTAAAATCCACATCACAGAGTGTTCGCAGCCAGTGTGCCTTGCTGTGCGGACTGAATACGCCGGTAGCGGTATCGAGTACGCCGTTACGAAAACCAATCAGGCGACGCGCAGGAGCGTCCTGCTGCGGAATAATCAGTTTCAGGGTGTCAACCACCGAGGCGATTTTCCCGGATGAGAACGGGGCGCGCAGGCGCTGGAAAAGTCCTGCCACATCACGTGCAAAGTCCGACGGCGGAATAATTTTCCATATCCCGGCCTCATAGCGGGACAGGAGCTGGCCGTTCGCATCCACGGCCAGCGCTTCGCCGTAATGCTCATGCACCCGCATCGCCTTTTCACTGGTGCTCATGGCGGTAAATTCAGCCTCGCTCATGGTGCTGAAGGGGCTTTCAGTCGCTGGCCGGATGGTGTCATAAATCGCCTTGCGCGTGGCCTCCTCCCCTTTCTGTATAAACGCATCATTCCAGTCACCGAATACCGGCGGGAGGGCAACCGTGCCCTCACAGACCTGTGCGGCCGCTGCGGCTCTGGTCTGGCCGTCGCCGTTAAGGTCGCGGTCGGCGGCGAGGACAATCTGACAGGCCGGGTGCTTTTGCCGGGCAAGGCTCGCCAGAGAAAGGAGGTTCACCGACGACAGCGCCACCATGACGGTTTCCCCGGTCAGGTGATGCACGGTGAGGGCGGTCGCATAGCCCTCTGCTATCCACAGACGTTTTCCTGCCTGTTTCTGCCCGTCGATGGTGTGGCATGCCCCTTTTACCTGTCCGCCTTTCAGGGTGCGTTTGAGACCCTCAGCACTGATAAGCTGAACGTTAACCAGTGCGCCGGAATCGTCATGCAGCGGGACAACCACATCACCGGCGCGGTACGTCACACCGCCGGTTTTATGCGTGGCCGTGAGCATGAGAGATTCCTGACCGGGGAATCCCTTGCGGGTCAGGTAGGCGTTGCCGGTGGCCGTGCGGGTTTTCTCCATGAGTCTGACGGCCAGCGCGGCGGCCGCCTGGCGGTCAGCATCGGTTTCAGCCTCTGAGGCCGCCATCGCCTCCGGGGCAACCGGAGGCAGACTGCCGGTCACGGCATTCACTTTTTGGGCTGCCTCAGACGGTTTTACGCCGAACACTTTTTCGACCAGCTTGAGACCATCCCCCGCGCCGCACTGGTTACAGAACCACGTCCCGCGCCCTTCCTTATCGTCAAAGCGGAACCGGTCAGAGCCGCCGCACACCGGGCAGGCCTGATGGCGGTTTTTAATCACCTTCACCCCCAGCGCCGGGAGAATGCGCGGCCAGTGGCCGCACGCCAGTCTGACGGTTTCCGTTACGTTCATTTTCATCGTTTTTTCTCCCTCAGTGCACAACCGGCACGGCGATATGACGGGCACAGAGTTCATCCATCACGGCCAGCCCGAGAAAGGACAGCGACGGGGCGGCTTTCAGCGGGCTGGCTTCCATTAAATCTTCCAGTAGCGCACAGGCTATCTGACGGCCTTTTTCCTCGCCGTGCTGGCGTAAATAGAAACCCTCCAGCTCCGTGGTCATGGCATTTTCCAGTACATCGAGTGTGAGCTGTGGATAGCGGTGCTGGCGGGCGCACAGAGTAAGCCAGGCACAGGCCACGGCGCGGCGATACAGCGCGGCGCGTAATACGGGCGGTAATGGCTGTTTCATACATCAGCCTCCCCGGTGAGCCAGCGCTGGTTGCAGCGTCCGACCACATCGTCGAGCTGGGCGGTCATGAGGTAAATCACGGAGGTGAGCTGTAACGGCTGCGCCGGGTCGCGGCGCACGGTGGTGCAGTCCTGCACCTGCATCAGTTCGCCGACGAGCCTGCCGACGTTGCAAAGGTGTTCCAGAGAGTTGAGGTCGTGCTGACTGAGCGCAACATGACGCTCTTTCTGTATTAAGGCCGGGTTATTAACAGACATAATTCCGTCTCCTGAGCACGTGCGTATCCCTGCGCAGATACGCACATTTTATTTTTGGGTGTCGTTTTTAATTACAGATAATGGCGGTAGCTGTTATCCGGTTTTATTTCCGCTTCCGTTGCGACATTATTCCGCCATTTTCTCGCCACCGGCGCTGGCCGTCTGATCGGGGAAATATCACCCGGATACTTATCGAGATTTCGCGCACGGTATTGCTGTAATTCCGGGTCAGCGGCAATTTCACGTAAAACCGTGTGACGGTTTTCAGGGCTGCGCTTAAATACGTCGGGGCGCTCACAGGTAAAGTCCCGCAAAAAACGACCGAGCGGAATTTCTGCCATGCCACCAGTAGCGATAATACGAATGAGGATGGTGTAGGTGCGCCGGTACGGGTTCCAGACCAGCCCCGGACAGCGGTACGGCATATCCCACGGAATACCACCGGCCAGCACGCCCGACACCACCACGTCAGGAAAACCTGAACAGCGGTACGTTTCGCCCGGTTGAGGGAAATCAAACATGGTGCTCACCTCCGTTC
Organism: Enterobacter sp. RHBSTW-00901; assembly: GCF_014103115.1. Classification (NCBI taxonomy): domain Bacteria; kingdom Pseudomonadati; phylum Pseudomonadota; class Gammaproteobacteria; order Enterobacterales; family Enterobacteriaceae; genus Enterobacter; species Enterobacter sp. RHBSTW-00901. The sequence continues at coordinate 1,728,082 of NZ_JABXPB010000001.1, read as the reverse complement.
ACGGACGACGGGGCAATAAAATCACGACACAGGCCTTTGGCCTTGAGCTCCTCCAGTACGTAGCTGATGTCTTCATGCAGATAACTCAGAATATGAGGGACGGAAAGCTGGTGCAGGCCGGAGAGCTCACGCTGTTTCAGATCCAGCCCGACAAAATGCGTCATGGCGCTGGCGCGGTTGAGTTTGTGAAACGATTCGGGGCTCAGGTGCTCACTGATGGTATTGAGGTCATCACGACACGCTGAGACGGTCTGAGTGCTGTTATGCATGGCACACCTCCGCAACCGGCAGGCGGGCAGCAAGGGAAAGTACGTAATCGCGAACAAGGGAGCGACGTGCGGTGTGTTCGTCACCGGCAACAGTGCGGAGCATACAGATACGGGGCGTGCGGTCTGCGCGGCGAACGGCAGCAAACACAAAGACATATTCAGGGTGTGACGGGGTGAGGGTCGTAGCCATAAGGCAACCTCCGATAACAGCGTTAACGACGCTATCGCCGGAGTTCTCACGCTCAGTGGCGATAGCCCAGACGGGGGTGAGAATACCGGTGTTATCGGAAACCGGCCAGCCCGAGGGCTGCCCCGCCTGAGCTACCATTGACATAGCGGCATAATGTACGAATACGGGCAGGAGACGGAGAGTCACACCTGCACGAATGACCGCACACCACACCATTATCTGGCGCTCTGTGGCGTTGATTTCGACACAAAAAAAGACGCATGGCGCGTCTGGTGTCGCCGATAACATACACGGGTTCTCACGCCCGGCTGCCGATTTTGCGGCAACGGCAAAACTGTACCAGGAAACACACAACAGATGCAAGCCAGAAAAAGGGGCTTTTTGAAATCGGCTCTGATTCATGCATCGCATTTCCGGTTGCGGTGAGCGATGCGTTCCGCCATCCATGCGGTAACTTCGGACTGGAGCCATGCGACGTTTTTCCCCCCGAGGGAGACCTGCGCCGGGAAAGCATCACGGGCGATTAAATCGTATAAGGTGGAGCGGGACAGGCCACATAAATGCATCACTTCGGGGAGGCGTAAAAATCTCTCCTGAGCGGCATCAGATATCGGCATCAGAGATGCTACAGGAACAGAAGAATGAGAAGAATAAACAGTTTGCATTAAGCCACCTCGTTACAGTCCATACAGCGCCGGTCGTATCCGTCTGGCTTCGGGTAGCTCTCTATTTTGTGAATATTTTTCTCCAGTGCAACAGATGCATGTTGTGTCGTAGAGCAGCATTGTTCGTTATTTATACAGAGAATGAAAAAAGCGGAAAATAATCGACACACGACGCGCTGAGACGTTCACAAAATCAGATTGATTTGTTTTATCTATTAATCCAGAAAAATAAAATCATAAAAACAATGAATCACTCCAGAGAGAATTGCCGCAAGCGGTGAACAGTAGTGAACAGTTGGTGAACACTTCTATCTCAACTGTTCACCTCTTAACTTACTGTATTAACTCTATTTTTATTTAAAGTGAACAGTAGTGAATAGTTATATGTAAAAAAACAAACAGAGAGAGGGGGTTTCCTGAGACCTTTCTCTGGCCAGCCGGGTTTTAAAGTCCTGTTTGTGCCATGTCTGCTACAACGACAATGAATCGAGTTGTTGTGCGGGGCGATGCAGAATCTCCTCAGCTTGACATCACTGAGGAGTAACAACATGACCATCACGACCATTCCTGACTATCTGGCTCCGGCATTCCGGCAACTGGACGCAGCCAGAGCTGAGCATCTTGAAAACGCCCGCATGATGGATGACACCGCCACCGCGATTGCCCTTACGGCACAGCAAAAAACAGAACTTGAGCAGGAGAGCGGTAGTGACGCGAGTGAATGGCGCACGGCATTTCGTGCCGGTGGTGCGGTGCTGACGGATGAGCTGAAAAAACAGCATCTGGCGCGTGTCGCTTCCCGTGAACTGGCACAGGAGTGTGACCAGCTCGCTGAGGTGCTGACTTTTGAATGTGACCGGCTGAAAGGTAACTGTGACAGCACGGCCAGAGCCTACCGTCAGGCACATCACAATGTGCTCAGCCAGTATGCGGGAAAAGAGCTGGATAACGCGTTACGCGATACGTGCGGGGCGCTTGTCCGGGCGATGAAACTCAAAATGCTGGCACTGGGGAATCCTCTCGCGAACACCGTCGGGATTCAGGGCTATGTCGAGCCGGATAAAGCGATTATGCAGGAGGTGCAGACGTGGCTTAAGCAAGCGGTGAAAGACTGTCATATCCGTCTGGCTGATGAGCCGGTGCTGTTTAAAGCCGGGCTGTCGGCCGAGACGCTGCCGCATATGAATTACGGTGTCGCAGTAACCGCCGGTCAGCGTAAGAGCTACTTTGACAAGCTGAGTGTGCGAAAGGCTGACCTTGAAGCGCGAGGATTGCTGTCATGATGCACTGCCCGTTCTGTAAGTGCCCGGCACATACCCGTACCAGCCGCTATCTGTCTGAAACCGTCAAACATGCCTATTACCAGTGCACCAACATTCTCTGTTCGGCCACATTCCGGACGATGGAGTCGCTCGACTCGGTTATCAGGCCGCCTTCAGAGACGGAATTAAAGGATGACGAATTTATCTCGGCTCATGCCGGGAAAGCGAAAAAACAAAGTCTGTAACGTCGACGGAGACACCCGATGACAATATTAACGCTGGAGCAGGCTTTTGACGTCTGTCAGAACAACAAAACCAGCTGGCTGACCCGCAAACAGGAGCTGGCTGAAGTCGAACAGGAATACGGAGAGCTGTTAGCCACCGGTGAGACTAACAGCTCCCGCAACCTGCAAACGCTGCGCGATATTATCGACGTAAAAAAATGGGAAATAAATCAGGCTGCCGGTCGCTATATTCGCTCGCATGAGGACGTGCAGCGCATCAGTATCCGCAACCGCCTGAATGATTTTATGCAGACGCACGGCGCGGAGCTGACCGCCGCTCTTGCACCTGAGCTGATGGGCTATAACAACCAGCATCCCGCTGTAAAACACTGCGTGATGCAGCATTCGGTGGATTACCTGCGAGAAGCGCTGTCGGTGTGGCTGACAGCCGGTGAAAAAATAAATTATTCCGCACAGGATAATGACATTTTAACAGCCATCGGATTCAGGCCTGACTCGGCTTCGCGGGATGATCATCGTGAAAAATTCACGCCTGCACAAAACCAGAATTACATCCGAAAACGAGCTGAACTGGCCGCGCAGTAGCCCGTCAAAAAATCCCCGTAAATCCCGCCCTTTTTCCCGAATTAAGCCATGCATGCATAAGGTGCATGGTTTTGCATCCATTTTCACGCCCCTGTATCTCCCGCCAGCGCCAGCTTTGGCGCGGCCTGAGGTCGCCCATGCACCTGCATTAAAAGCGCCCCATTAAGCGGGCAGGCGGGGCGGGGAGAGCATTGCGCGCAGATAAAAGAGATTAAACAATATCTTAAAATGTATTTTACGATGACAAACTATTTGCAGTAATAGTTCGCGAGCTCCAGTGTTGAATAATATTCTGAGTGAAATCATTCCTAACGAGTTTTGCTCTGAAAAACGTTTCTTCATTATTTGAAGCTCTTACGTAGATACCCTCAGCCAGAGAGTCGCTATAAAAAGATTTTTTAATAAACTTGGGCAACTCTTCCAAAGAGAAAAAACCTTTTTTGATCAATGGGACAGTCTCGATGCCCATGAGTGTAATGAGTTCATTTCGTTGTTCGAAATTAATGAATTTACCTGAGGCTTTGTTGTAAATATCAAATGCCAAAAAATAATCTGGGAGGTGTGTGTAATGAATTGAATGTTTAGCGTAGCACCACTCGCCAAAAAGTATATACTTATCGCCTAACACATCAAATAGAATGTCTTTTTTTGATGATGTCCATTTCTCTAAAGGCTTCCATTGCCCAGTGAATGGGGGCATTAAGATAGTGCCTCTGTTTTGTAAAATAATATCAGCGTCTGAGTTGAAAGATATTCCTAGATTAGCGCCATCAATTTTTTCTTCAATAATTAACTCCTTATTGAATATTTCTTGCTGTAAATTTTCAAGAAGAACTTTATCATTTCTTACGTCCTTTTTCGTTGAAATCGAAAAATGTGGTGTGCTTGGGAATTTTAAACTAATCTCATTCATTTGCATTACCCATTTTTCTTTGGTAAATTGCTTGAATATATTTTTCATCCATGAAATGCACTTCAATACCAACTTCCGCTAATGCGTTTTTCCATCCCCACCATTTACTATCAACTGCCTGATAAATGCAAGGTTTATTCGGGTGCGCATTGGATACTGCTACAAATTTCCGATCTGAAATATCGAAATTTTCCAAGCCTTGGTGTTCAGGAAACTCCACATAAGTATCATTATGCTTTGTTATGTTTACTCTATCTTCCTCTGGGAAATTCCATCTATTATCATGTAGCCATTTCATAAATGCATCCCCCTGACCAGGGGAGCCGCCAAGATTTAATTGACCTCGATATTCATTAAATATTTCGTCTGAAGCATCAAGAACTAGTCCTTTATCTTTTGTGCTAGTTATTTTTTCTAATAGGCTAATGCAACTCATTACACAATCATAGTTTTCAAGAGTAACTCCAACACCACCAACTGCTAGGTTTGCAGTTTTTGGAACATTTGTATCTAAAATATAATTATTAGGAATTTTCATTTTTATTCAACTCCTTAAACCTTTTTTGCATAGCAGCTTTTGATTGTGCAGTTATATCACCCATCTCATCGCCGAAGAAATGCTCAGGCCAGTTTTTTATATTCCCAAAGTCATCAATTAATAATGGGGTTAGTGTCGGTTTGTCTTTTATAAAATCTGAAAAATATGCCGATACTTTTTCTTTGCTAATTTCATTTTCCGCGATTCGTCGCTGTAACCTTCTCAGAAAATGTTCGGAATGAGTCTCAATTATTAACTGAATGTTTCTATCTGTACCATTTTCTTTCGACCGAATTACATCAATTAAAACATCGGCTAAAACAGATTGAGCCTTCGGGTGAAGATGTATTTCTGGTTGTTCCATAAGTATAACCGATCCACTAGGAGCATAAAAACACTGTACTAGAACCGGTAATACTTGAGATATGCCAAATCCGACATCAGGTAAATCCACCCAAGAACGTGAACCCTTGGTGCAAACTTTAACCTCATACTCTTGGCGATTCTCAGATATTGGCTTTACGATAAAATCATCAATGAGACCCATTTCCTTTAACTTAAGAGCTATAATTTCTTCGAATGGCTTAGCCGTTTTTCTATAGCCAAGGCCAATCTTACGCTCTTTAGCGGAGAGAATGGCGGAAATTGTATTCTCACCAGCAAAACCAACGCTTTCAGGTCTTATTCCTGACCAAGGGTATAACCTAGATGGTTTAATTCTTAATGGGCCAAGATAATAAAGAGAGCGAAATAATTGCTCATGGCGAAGATTTAATTCTTGTACAAAGTCTGCATTCTGATAATAAGCTACAACCTCATCTGGGAAACCATAGAATCGGACTGCTTCTTTAATTGACCATACTCGACCTTTCTGCCTTATTAAATTATAATTTGAAAACTCTGTTTTGAAATCATTCTTGGAGTTTTCATTTCTATTTAGTCCAACGGAGAAAGTTAATTTGCTTTCTTTATAAATGTCATAATTAAATCCCGCCAGTTCAACAAGGCGTTGGTTTGCATTAAAGGAAACCGATGCGCTAAAAGATATTTCGTCACCTAGGAACGTGTTTGTGCTGATAGGATCTCTAACTTTTAATTCATCGGAAAGATCCCATGTGTATTCGAAAGATATATTTTTGGAAATATCTCTTTGGTTTACCATCTCATGGTATGAACCAAGTTGTACTGCTGTTTGTGGTCCACCAGAGTACAGGGGGCTTTTTCTATCTGGTGAATCAATGGTTTGTTTAAGCATCATCAAAAGCTGACCAATGCTTGATTTACCCGAGCTATTCCCCCCAAAAAATAAAGTGATAGGAGCCATAGCAATATCTTGCGTGTCTCCCCATGCTTTAAAATCTTTTATTCTTAATCTCTTAAACATTTCCTCTCCCAACTAAATTTTATAAACAGCATTACCCCACCAGTGCATTAGATCTACCCTTTGCTCTAGGTAGGTTGAGCGGTTATAAGCCCTACGCACTTCATTTTTATCGGAGTGAGCCAAGGCAGATTCAATCACATCAGGATTGAAGTTCGCTTCATTTAGAGCGGTGCTTGCGATTGAACGTAAACCATGTGCCACCAATTTTCCACCATAACCAATTCGTTTTAAAGCAGCATTTGCAGTTTGGCTATTCATGGGATGTTTTGGAGCATTCCTACTGGGAAAAACATGTTCACGATGAGCGCTGATTGGTTTCATCACTTCCAGAATATCTAATGCCTGAGGAGATAGAGGGACGATGTGCTCACGCTTGGCCTTCATCCGTTCGGCTGGAATCGTCCAGAGCTTTGCATCGAGATCGATCTCTGCCCACCGAGAACCGGAGGCTTCAGAAGGGCGCACAAGCGTCAGAAGTTGCCACTCAATAAGACAACGTGTCGAAACAGACAGATTAGACATAACCAAAGAACGCATCAACTTCGGTAACTCTTCTGGTCGGAGCGTCGGCATGTTTTGCTTTTTAGGTTTCTCAAAGGCCATCCCAACACCTGATGCTGGATTGGCATCAATCAGACCAGTGTTTACGGCATAAATCATTATCTCGTTAATACGCTGCACCAGACGACGTACAGTTTCTAGCGCTCCACGTGCTTTGATTGGCTCAAGGGCTTCAACAAGTGTTCGGGCTTTGATTTGCTGAACAGGGCTCTCACCGATTGCAGGGAATACATCTTTTTCCAGTGAACGCCAAATGTCTTTTGCGTAATCAGCGGTAACGCTTTTACTTTTGAGCTGGAACCAGTTGGCGGCGACTGTTGAAAAAATACTGTCCAGTGCGATTTGCTGCTGTTCCTCTGCAACTTCAGCTTGAATCTGCGGGTCGATTCCGTTGGCTAATAAGGCAAGGTAATCAGCTCTTAACCCTCGGGCATCAGCAAGCGAAAGGGCAGGGAAGGCACCGAGCCCCATCATTGTCCGCTGCTTTGTTGCCGGGCGTTGATAACGGAAACGCCAAAGCTTTTTCCCGCTGGTTTTCACTATCAGGAAAAGGCCATCGCCATCATGCAGCGTTAGATCCTTCTCTAACGCTTTAGCGCGCAGAACTTCGGTGTTGGTAAGGGGGCGTGTTGTCCGTGCCACTGTGGCCGCTCCTTCATGAATTGGTATACGCTTTTAGGTATACATCCTACCGTATACCTAAACGTATACCAATAATCACCGGATTTAGCCGGATGTTCTCGGACAACGACAGACACAAAAAAGCCCGCAGGGCTTGTGCCGTGCGGGCTTTCTGTACTTCACCGGACGTATCCGGATCATGATTTGGTGGAGCTGGCGGGAGTTGAACCCGCGTCCGAAATTTCTACATCCTCGGTACTACATGCTTAGTTTGTCTTTACATTCGCACGTCAGCTGCGGACAGACACGCCACTAACGTACTAGCCTGATTAGTTTTAACGCTTCAACCCCAGGCAGGGCTTCCACGCGATCTCTTTTGGGTTTGACCTCTCTTTGATCCCCGTCTTAAGAGCGGAAGCTAGGGAGAGAGGGCTCAGAGCAGGTTATTAAGCTGCTAAAGCGTAGTTTTCGTCGTTTGCGACTATTTTTTTGCGGCTTTTAACGAGGCAAACCGCCCCTCGGCATGCACCTTGGGTTTCGCAAATCCCGTCGAATCCAGAATCAGCCCCAATAGTGTTACGCTGAGTATACCAGATTTCACTTCCTGGTTACCAGCCCAGAACGCTAACTTATTGAATAGTACAATAAGTGTGCAGAATCAACGTCCTGCGTTTTTCATGATACGTGCTTTGTCGAGTTGCCACTCGCGCTCTTTCAGGTCGGTACGTTTGTCGTGCTGTTTTTTACCTTTCGCGACGCCGATTTTCACTTTGCACCAGGCGTTTTTCCAGTACATAGAGAGCGCAACCACAGTGAAGCCTTCACGGTTAATACGTCCGTAGAGGGATTCCAGCTCACGTTTGTTCAGCAGCAGCTTACGGGTGCGCGTTGGGTCACAAACGTAGTGTGAAGAGGCAACGGTCAGCGGCGTAAAGTTCGCGCCAAACAGGAAGGCTTCGCCGTCTTTCAGGATCACGTAGCTATCGCCGATGTTCGCTTTCCCGGCGCGCAGTGATTTGACTTCCCAGCCCTGCAGCGCAAGGCCTGCTTCGAATTCTTCTTCGATGAAATACTCATGGCGAGCACGCTTGTTGAGCGCAATGGTCGCTGAGCCTGGTTTATGTGCTTTTTTCTTCGTCATAAGTGTCGTAAAGCCGTCGGTAATCTGATTTCAAAAAGTCACCTCATTGCGTCCTGTGAGGTCTAACGCGCTATCTTAGCACGAGATGAGGCTTAGCGTTTTTTTAACAGGTGATAAATGTTATTATTTGTCCGTTGTGTGACCATGGAAAATGCTATGCCTCAGATTAGCCGTACTGCGCTTGTCCCTTACAGCGTGGAACAAATGTATCAGTTAGTGAACGATGTTCAGTCTTATTCGCAGTTTATTCCGGGATGTACCGGTAGCCGGGTACTGGAATCTGGCCCGACGCAGATGACTGCGGCGGTGGATGTCTCCAAAGCGGGGATTAGCAAGACGTTCACCACCCGCAATACGCTGACCGATAATCAGAGTATTTTGATGCATCTGGTGGATGGTCCGTTTAAGACCCTGATGGGAGGCTGGAAGTTTACGCCTCTGAGCGCTGACGCCTGCCGCATCGAATTCCATCTGGATTTTGAGTTTACCAATAAGCTGATTGAGCTGGCGTTTGGCCGCATCTTCAAAGAGCTGGCCTCAAACATGGTTCAGGCATTCACGACCCGCGCCAAAGAGGTCTACAGTGTCGCATAAGATTGCTGTGGAAGTGGTGTATGCGCTGCCAGAGAAGCAGTATCTGCAGCGTGTGACTCTGGAAGAAGGGGCGACGGTTGAGTCTGCTATCCGTGCTTCAGGCCTGCTTGAGCTTCGCAGCGATATCGATCTGGCGAAGAATAAAGTTGGGATTTATAGCCGTCCGGTTAAGCTTGCGGATGTACTGAAGGACGGTGACCGGGTTGAGATTTATCGCCCACTGATTGCCGACCCGAAAGAATTGCGTCGTCAACGTGCGGAGAAATCTGCGCAGTAGCGTTTTTCCCCTCACTTTACCTCTCTCTGTAGGGGCGAGGGGGATAAAAAGAAAAAACAAAAAAAGGTGCTCATTGAGCACCTTTTTGCATTTCTGACGCCTGATTATTTGGTCAGGGCAGGCTTGTTGTCGATGTTGGTCAACACACCGGCGCTGCTGAAGGTCAGCGTCAGGGTCTGCTGGGTCACGTCTTCGTGGCCTGGCTGCTGACGGAATACATAGAACCAGGTGTTTGTCCCAAACGGATCGGACATCATCGGGGTTCCCAGTGCATAAGCGACCTGCTGTTGTGTCATTCCTGGGCGGATTTTGGACACATCGTTAGGAGTAAGGTAGTTCCCCTGGTTGATGTCAGGACGGTAAACCACTTTCTCCAGAGTGGAACAGCCTGCGGTCAACATCAGAAGAACCGCTGCGGCAGCGGTCAGCGTTTTACAGCGCATAGTGATTTGATTCCTTTTCGGGCCCGAGCAGTACGCGGCTCATATGTAATATGCCGATGATAATAGACCTTGCCCCACTTTGAAACCGGTCTGGCGGCGTTTTTATTGTTCTCTATGACCCTGAGATCCCGAAAAAGTTTATGCCGCCAGTAGTTCTTTCGCGTTAGCAAGGGTGTTGCGGGTGACTTCACTGCCGCCGAGCAGGCGCGCCAGCTCTTGCAGACGCGAACGTTTATCCAGTGGTTTCATATGCGTTTCGGTCATTTCACCATCAGTTTCTTTGCTGACGATAAAGTGGTGGTGACCACAACCTGCAACCTGCGGCAAGTGGGTGACGCACATCACCTGAGTTGATTCACCTAACTGACGTAACAGCTTGCCGACCACCGCCGCCGTCGGGCCGCTGATCCCCACATCGACTTCATCGAAAATCAACGCCGGGGTTTCCATTTTACGGGCAGTGATCACCTGAATCGCCAGGGCTATACGCGACAACTCACCGCCGGATGCCACTTTGGAAATAGGTTGTAGCGGCTGACCAGGGTTCGTGGTGACGCGGAATTCAATGCGATCTGCACCTTCAGCCGTCAGGTGGTTTTCTTCAAAGCGGACATCAATAGTGAATACGCCGTGTGGCATCGCCAGGGTGTGCATACTGTCGGTGATGTGCTGGCCTAATTCTTGCGCATAATGCTGGCGGATATCATGCAGCTGTTTTGCCGTCACGAGCGCCTGCTGATGGTGCAGATTCACCGCCAGGGATAAGGTTTCCAGTGAGTCGGCCTGATCGTCGAGCTGCTGCTGTTCATCAAGCAGAGACTGATAATAGTCCGGTAATTCTTCTGGCGTGACGTGGTGCTTGCGCGCCAGCGAAATCTGTCTGGAGATGCGTTGCTCCAGTTCGAACAGCCGGTTGGGATCGAGATCCAGACGTTCACAGTAGTGTCGCAGTTCGTCGCCCGCTTCAGAGATCTGAATGGCGGCCTCTTCCAGCATATCCAGTACACCGGAGAGTTTGCTGTCCATACCGGCCAGTTCAGTGACTAACTGACGCACATTATACAACTGGCTTTGCAGATTCACGTCCTCGCCATCCGCCAGCATGTCCAGTGCATTCTGGCTGGTCGAGAGCAGGTGACCACTGTTGGCCAGACGCTTGTACTCTTCATCAATTTGCTCGAACTCACCCGCCTGTGGGTTGAATTCGTTCAGTTCTTTCAACTGATATTCCAGCAACTCAGCACGTGCAGCACGCTCCTGGCTTTGCTGTTGATGCTGTGCGAGCTCGCGACAGCTCTGGTGCCACTGGCGATAGTGCTCCGCCATCAGTTGAGTGAGCGCATACTCACCCGCGTAACCGTCGAGCAGGGCTTTCTGTTGCTCTGGTTTAATCAGCTGCTGATGGGCGTGTTGACCGTGGATCTGGATGAGCAACTGGCCGAGTTCGCGCAGTTGGGAAAGAGGGACGGCTGTACCGTTAATAAAGCCACGAGAGCGGCCGTCGCTGCTGATGACGCGACGAAGTAAACACTCACGTCCGTCTTCCAGCTGGTTCTCTTCCAGCCAGCACAGGGCGGCCGGGGTATCTTTCAGGGAAAAGCGGGCACAGAGATCGGCACGGTTTGCACCGGTGCGCACCATATCACCCTCTGCACGGCCGCCGAGGCACAAGCCGAGGGCATCAATGGCAATGGATTTACCCGCACCGGTTTCCCCGGTGATTGCCGTCATGCCGCTGTGGAAGTCGATCTCAAGCTCACGAACAATGGCAAAGTTGCTGATGGTCAGTTGTGCCAGCATAATTGCTTTCCTGTATGAAAAACCATAACTGTGTTTTCATACAGTATAAACTGGTTTTTTATACAGTAAAGTGCTGGATGCAAAATCAGAACAATTTTTTTGACCAGCCAAGCTTTGAACTTAATGTGTTGAAATAACTGTAATCTTTTGGGTGAATAAGATTCAGGTGGTAATCGCAGCGGCGAATTAATACATCTTCACCTTCCTGAATAGGCAGTGCGATCTGGCTGTCGCAGCTGATCTCCAGGTCGTTGCGGCGGTGTGAGAAACGCAGGCGAATGGTGCTGCTGCCGTTAATGACCAGCGGGCGGGCAGAGAGCGTATGCGGGAACATTGGCACCAGCGTGATGGCATCCAGTGACGGGGTCAGAATTGGGCCGCCTGCAGAGAGCGAGTAGGCCGTTGAACCTGTTGGCGTGGAGATAATGAGCCCATCAGAACGTTGTGAGAAGGCGAAGATTTCGTCGATGTAGACTTCGAACTCAATCATGTGCGCCACTTTGCCGGGGTGAAGAACCACTTCGTTAATCGCGGTGCTGATGCGCTTCTGACAGTCTTGCTGGCACACCTGGGCTTCAAGCAGAAAACGTTTTTCGCTGATATAGTGACCTTCCAGCACGTCGGCCAGCTGTTGCTGGGCGTTGTCCGGGTCGAGGTCAGTCAGAAAACCGAGGTTACCGCGGTTGATACCGATGACCTTGATATCATAGCGAGCGAGGGTACGTGCTGCGCCCAGCATATTGCCATCGCCGCCGACCACCACAGCGAGGTCTGCCTGTTGGCCAATTTCCGCCAGCGTGCCGGTTTTGACGCCCTTGAGCTGCAGCTCCTGAGCGATTTGCTGTTCGACCATCACTTCATAGCCTTTGCTACACAGCCAGCGATACAACATTTCATGTGTCGTCAATGCGGTAGGGTGACGCGGATGCCCGACGATCCCAATACACCTGAAATGATTATTCATTTTCTGGAGGTCCTTGTGCCTGATGAATGATGACAATCTGTCTTGTTCCCTTGAATCCCGGAAACTGATCCCCATAATAAGCGAAGTTAGCGAGATGAATGCAGAAAAACGCGGAGAAATTCATGAGTAGTAAAGAACAGAAAACGCCTGAGGGGCAAGCCCCTGAAGAAATTATCACGGAACAGCACGATGAAGTTGAGGCGTTAGAGCCAGACGCATCTGCTGAGCAGGTGGACCCGCGCGATGAAAAAATTGCGAATCTGGAAGCCCAGTTGGTAGAAGCACAGAATCGTGAGCGCGAAGGTGTGCTGCGCATCAAAGCGGAAATGGAAAACCTGCGCCGCCGTACTGAGATGGACGTTGAAAAAGCGCATAAATTTGCGCTGGAGAAATTCGTCAACGAACTGCTGCCGGTAGTGGATAGCCTGGATCGCGCGCTGGAAGTGGCTGACAAAGCTAACCCGGACAACGCGGCAATGATTGAAGGCATCGAACTGACGCTGAAATCTATGCTTGATGTGGTGCGCAAGTTTGGCGTGGAAGTGATTGCCGATACCAACGTGCCGCTGGATCCAAACGTTCACCAGGCGATTGCGATGGTGGAATCAGAAGACGTTACCGCAGGTAATGTGCTGGGCGTGATGCAGAAAGGTTATACCCTGAATGGCCGTACCATTCGTGCTGCAATGGTAACCGTGGCGAAAGCGAAAGCGTAATTTGCCATCTGTAGTGCCGGGTGGCGGCATTCGCCTTACCCGGCCTACATTCGACTTCCTACTCAGAAATACTTTCCCGAATCGGCTTAACGGGCAGAATTTTCACCTGCTTAATCATATTGTCCTGCACGTCCAGGATATCAATATCGTATTGATCAATTCGTACCCGCGTGCCCGCTGCCGGGATCTCTTCCAGTGCTTCCAGAATCATCCCGTTCATGGTGCGAGCCTCGTCTTCCGGCAGATGCCAGTTAAAGGCTTTATTAAGTTCACGAATATTGGCGCTACCGTCGATCAGCACGGAGCCGTCATTTTGCGGAGTGACTTCTTCAGCAAGGGAAGGTGACATTGATGTCGTAAAGTCCCCGACAATCTCTTCCAGAATATCTTCGACCGTCACCAGCCCCTGAATGTCGCCGTACTCATCCACTACCAGCCCGACTTTCTTCTTATTACGCTGAAACTTCACCAGTTGCGTACTGAGTGGCGTTCCTTCCGGTACGTAGTAAATTTCGTCGGCGGCGCGCAGCATCACCTCTTTTGTGAACTCTTTTTTCTCGGTCATCAGGCGATAGGCCTCGCGCACGCGCAGCATGCTGATGGTGTCGTCCAGTGAGTCACGATAGAGCACGATACGCCCGTGCGGCGAGTGCGTCAGCTGGCGAACGATGGCTTTCCAGTCGTCGTTGATGTCAATCCCGACGATTTCATTGCGCGGTACCATGATGTCGTCAACGCTGACCTTTTCCAGATCCAGCACCGAGAGCAGCATGTCCTGGTTACGACGGGATATTTGCGAGCGGGATTCGTTCACGATAGTGCGCAGCTCGTCTTTACTGAGCGCACTGCTGATGGTGACATCGGCTTTGATTCCCACCATACGCATCAGTAAGCGGGTAACCATATTCAGGAGCCATACCAGCGGCATCATCAGGATTTGCAGTGGCGCAAGCAGGAAGCTGCTCGGGTAGGCGACTTTTTCAGGGTAAAGCGCGGCGATGGTTTTTGGGAGTACTTCAGCAAATACCAGCACCACAAACGTCAGTACACCGGTGGCGATGGCGACGCCCGCATTACCATACAGGCGCATCCCAACGATGGTACCCAGTGCAGAGGCGAGAATATTGACGAGGTTGTTACCGATAAGCACCAGGCTAATCAGGCGATCCGGTTTTCGGAGTAATTTTTCAACGCGACGCGCGGCACGGTTACCCTGCTTCGCACGATGACGTAACCGGTAACGGTTTAAGGTCATCATGCCGGTTTCTGAACCAGAGAAATAGGCGGAGATGACCACCATGACGATCAGCGTGACGATCAGCGTGGTGGTAGAGATGTGTTCCAGGGGGAACTCCTTTGTTACTTAGCCAGCAAATTGCTGTATAAAGCGGCTGCCAAAATAGGCAAGGGTGAGAATGCCTGCGCCCGCAACGTTAAACCAGACCACGCGACGACCGCGCCAGCCTTCATGATAATGGCCCCATAACAGGACAATATAGACAAACCACGCGACGATGGAGAGAACCGCTTTGTCGATATTCTCCACGCTGAACAGGTTTTTCATATAAAACAGGCCAGTGCAGAGTGTTAACGTCAGCAGAACAACACCAACCTGCGTAATGTGGAACATCTTACGCTCAATGACCATCAGCGGCGGCATCTCATGGTTGAACGCCAGCTTTTTGTTTTTCAGCTGGTAGTCAATCCAGGCGAGCTGCATGGCGTAGAGCGCGGCAATGATCAGCGTCGCGTAAGCGAACAGCGACAGACCAATATGCACCAGCATGCCCGGTGTGGCTTCCAGGTGGGTGATGAACTCATTGGGCATAAAGGTGGCTAAGGCCAGATTGATCAACGCGAAGGTGTAGACAATCGGCAGCAGCAGCCAGCCACGATTTTTAGACGCAACAATGGTCATCACCGTGCAGATCATCAGGCTGACCAGCGAACCGACGTTCAGCACGCTCAGGTTTTGTACGCTACCGTCACCAGGAATAATGCGTGATTCCAGTGCAAAAGCGTGGCTGATTAGTGCGATCACCGCCGAAAGAATAGCCATGCGCCGCCAGCCGCTGTTTTTTTGCAGCAGGCCGGGAATGATCAGCGCGAGGCTGACAGAATAGGCAACAAGGGCGATCAGTGCGAAAACAGGCATATAGGCGTCGGCAGTTGTCTTAATAAGAAAGAGAAGCAGTATAACGTTACGTGACGCCTGCTCCAACCGTTGCATAACAACAAAGCCGCCTTCATGTTATACTGCGGCAAAATTCTGTGTATGTGTCGCAGCTCGCGACCCAACGTTTCTACCCAGGCGAGAGACAATGTTTGATAATTTAACCGATCGTTTGTCGCGCACGCTGCGCAACATCAGCGGCCGTGGACGCCTTACTGAAGAGAACATCAAGGAAACGCTGCGCGAAGTGCGTATGGCGCTGCTCGAAGCAGACGTTGCGTTACCGGTCGTGCGTGATTTTATCAACCGCGTAAAAGAAAAAGCGGTTGGTCATGAAGTTAACAAGAGCCTGACTCCGGGTCAGGAGTTCGTCAAAATCGTTCGTAATGAACTGGTTTCGGCGATGGGCGAAGAAAACCAGGTACTTAACCTGGCCGCTCAGCCGCCAGCGGTCGTGCTGATGGCTGGTTTGCAGGGTGCGGGTAAAACGACCAGCGTTGGTAAGCTGGGTAAATTCCTGCGCGAAAAACACAAGAAAAAGGTGCTGGTTGTTTCTGCCGACGTGTATCGCCCGGCGGCAATCAAACAGCTGGAAACACTGGCAGAGCAGGTTGGCGTGGATTTCTTCCCGTCGGACGTTGCCCAGAAGCCTGTCGACATCGTTAATGCGGCGCTGAAAGAAGCGAAGCTGAAGTTCTACGACGTGCTGCTGGTGGATACCGCCGGTCGTCTGCACGTTGATGAAGCGATGATGGACGAGATCAAGCAGGTGCATGCCTCTATCAACCCGGTAGAGACCCTGTTTGTTGTTGACGCCATGACCGGTCAGGATGCGGCGAATACCGCGAAAGCGTTTAACGAAGCCCTGCCGTTAACCGGTGTGGTTCTGACTAAGGTTGACGGTGACGCCCGTGGCGGTGCGGCGCTTTCTATTCGTCATATCACCGGTAAGCCGATCAAATTCCTCGGTGTAGGCGAGAAAACTGAAGCGCTGGAGCCGTTCCACCCGGATCGTATCGCTTCCCGTATCCTCGGTATGGGCGACGTACTGTCGCTGATCGAAGATATCGAGAGCAAGGTTGACCGCGCACAGGCTGAGAAGCTGGCGAGCAAACTGAAAAAAGGTGATGGTTTCGATCTCACCGATTTCCTTGAACAACTGCGTCAGATGAAAAACATGGGCGGCATGGCAAGCCTGATGGGCAAACTGCCGGGTATGGGGCAAATTCCTGACAACGTAAAAGCGCAGATGGATGACAAGGTGCTGGTGCGTATGGAGGCGATCATCAACTCGATGACCCTCAAAGAACGTGCTAACCCGGACATCATCAAAGGTTCCCGTAAACGCCGTATCGCAGCCGGTTGCGGCATGCAGGTGCAGGACGTTAACCGTCTTCTGAAACAGTTCGACGACATGCAGCGCATGATGAAGAAAATGAAGAAAGGCGGCATGGCAAAAATGATGCGCGGAATGAAAGGCATGATGCCCCCTGGATTCCCTGGCCGCTAAAAACAAGGGCATAAGGTTATCTTGTTTGCCATTTTAGCTCCGGGTTGTGCTCGACAAGACACAAGAGTGTTTTGAACGCCCTTTAGGGCGGCCCGAAGAGCGAGCGGAGCGAGTAAATGCTCAGTATCAAGATGCTGATTGCATTTTCCCCAGAAATCAGTAAAATTTTCGGGCTTTTAATATGACACCCGGGCTCCGTTCCTCGATGGGGCCCGGTTGTTTTATTCACACAAGAGGATGTTATGGTTACTATTCGTTTAGCTCGTCACGGCGCTAAAAAGCGTCCGTTCTACCAGGTTGTTGTTACTGACAGCCGTAATGCACGCAACGGTCGCTTCATCGAGCGCGTTGGTTTCTTCAACCCACTGGCCTCTGGCGCAGAAGAAGAAACTCGTCTGGATCTGGATCGTATCGCTCACTGGGTTGGCCAGGGCGCTACTGTTTCCGATCGCGTTGCTACGCTGATCAAAGCAGCAAACAAAGCAGCTTAATCTGTCACGGTGGTCATGATGAGCAATAAAGCACCTGTTGAACCGATCGTATTGGGAAAAATGGGTTCTTGCTACGGTATCCGTGGTTGGCTCAGAGTGTTTTCCTCCACTGAAGACGCTGATAGCATTTTTGATTACCAGCCCTGGTTTATCCAGAAGGCCGGTAAGTGGGAAGAGGTCGAGCTGGAAAGCTGGCGTCACCACAATCAGGACATCATCATCAAGCTGAAAGGCGTTGACGATCGTGATGCCGCGAATGCGCTGACTAATTGTGAAATTGTCGTGGATTCGTCGCAGTTGCCACAGCTGGAAGAGGGCGACTACTACTGGAAAGACCTTATGGGTTGCCAGGTGGTCACTACTGAAGGTTACAGCCTGGGGAAAGTCATCGATATGATGGAAACCGGGTCAAATGACGTTCTCGTCATTAAGGCAAACCTGAAAGATGCATTTGGCATCAAGGAGCGGTTGGTTCCGTTCCTCGATGGACAGGTTATCAAGAAAGTCGATCTCACTACTCAAACGATTGAAGTAGATTGGGATCCTGGTTTTTAAATTCTCCGGATAAACGGTAAAAGACGGCGCTATGTGGATTGGCATAATTAGCCTGTTTCCTGAAATGTTCCGCGCGATTACTGATTACGGGGTAACTGGCCGGGCAGTAAAAAATGGCCTGCTGAACATCCAGAGCTGGAGTCCTCGTGACTTTACTCATGACCGGCACCGTACCGTGGACGATCGTCCTTACGGCGGCGGACCGGGGATGTTAATGATGGTGCAACCCTTACGGGATGCTATTCACACAGCAAAAGCCGCGGCAGGTGAAGGCGCGAAGGTGATTTATCTGTCACCTCAGGGACGCAAGCTTGATCAAGCGGGCGTGAGCGAACTGGCGACGAATCAAAAGCTGATTCTGGTCTGTGGGCGCTACGAAGGGATAGATGAGCGCGTAATTCAAACCGAGATTGACGAAGAATGGTCTATCGGCGATTACGTTCTCAGCGGTGGTGAGTTACCAGCGATGACGCTGATTGACTCCGTCGCCAGGTTCATTCCGGGTGTACTGGGCCATGAAGCTTCGGCAACGGAAGATTCCTTTGCTGATGGGTTGCTGGACTGCCCACACTATACTCGACCTGAAGTGTTAGAAGGGATGGGAGTACCGGCAGTGTTACTGTCTGGAAACCATGCTGAGATACGTCGCTGGCGTTTGAAGCAGTCGCTGGGCCGAACCTGGCTTAGAAGACCTGAACTTCTGGAAAACCTGGCTCTGACTGAAGAGCAAGCAAAGTTGCTGGCCGAGTTCAAAACTGAACACGCGCACCAGCAGCATGAACATGATGGGAATGCGTAATACGCTCCCGAATATCAGTTTACCCAGGATAAGAGATTAAATTATGAGCAACATTATTAAGCAACTTGAACAAGAGCAGATGAAGCAGGACGTACCTTCCTTCCGTCCAGGTGACACCGTGGAAGTGAAAGTATGGGTTGTTGAAGGTTCCAAAAAACGTCTGCAGGCATTCGAGGGCGTGGTTATCGCTATTCGTAACCGCGGTCTGCACTCTGCATTCACTGTTCGTAAAATTTCCAACGGCGAAGGCGTTGAGCGTGTCTTCCAGACTCACTCTCCGGTAGTTGACAGCATTGCTGTTAAACGTCGTGGTGCTGTACGTAAAGCTAAACTGTACTACCTGCGTGAGCGTACTGGTAAGTCTGCTCGTATTAAAGAGCGTCTGAACTAAGATTCGCTTAAGCGACATCCTGTTAAAAAGGGCTGGCCGAAAGGCTGGCCCTTTTTTTATCCCATTACATCTCTCACATTAACTATTTTGTCATAAATCATTTACAATGCTGGCCTCTTCAGCGGAGGAACAGTGGATAACGTACTGCATCAGCACAACCGGAAGCGCACAGCGGCATTGACCGCGTTGTTTGCGATCCTGCTGATCGTGGTCGCACCGCTTATCTCTGTCTCGCTGCAAAAAGATCCCATGAGTGCCATGCCGGGTATGCATCATGACATGAGTATGATGTCGATGGATGAACAGCACACAGGGATGCAACACACGATGCCTGTCGACCATGCGGAAGCGTGCGGCTACTGCGTGCTGTTAGCACATGTGCCGGGCGTGATGCTGGCGCTGATCGTGCTGCTGAGTATGGTGCTACAAAGGCTTCGCGTTAAGCCGCCTCGCCAGACGGTCAGCCACTGGCACTTTTTCCCCTGGCTCTATCCTGATACCCGCGCGCCGCCGTGCCGGTCTGCTTTTTCCCTTTAAAAAACAAAATCGTTCACTTTTTGCCTTAAAAAGGAAAAGTATGACTACCTGCACTCCGCGCGCAGCATGGGGAAACCTGCTGCGTCGACTCCATTTCTATGTTGGGTTGTTTGTCGGCCCGTTTATCTTTTTTGCCGCGCTGACCGGCACGTTGTATGTGGCAACGCCACAGCTGGAAAATGCGCTTTACCGGCATGCGCTACACACGGTTACCGTGGGTGAACCGCAGCCGCTGGCAAAACAAATTGCTGTGGCAGAAAACGCTGTCGGCGCAGAGCTGCGTTTACATGCCGTGCGTCCGGGTCTGATTGACGGTGAAACGACCCGCGTGATGTTCGCTGACCCGGCGCTTGGGCCATCGGAAAACCGGGCCATCTTTGTTGACCCCGTGAGCCTTGAGGTACGTGGTGATATGACGGTATATGGCACTAGCGGGATTTTGCCGCTGCGTCAGACCATTGATTATCTGCATACCTCGCTGATGCTGGGTGATGTCGGGCGGCTCTACAGCGAGCTGGCCGCCTCCTGGATGTGGGTGGCCGCGCTCGGTGGCATTGCCCTGTGGTTTTACACCCGACCAAAACGGCGTATTAACAATCGCTTCCAGAATCGGCGTCGTGTGCATGTGATCTTAGGCTGGACGCTGCTGAGTGGGATGTTGCTGTTCTCCGTAACCGGGCTGACGTGGTCTCAGTGGGCAGGGGGCAATGTTGATAAACTCCGGGCAGAGATGAACTGGCTGACTCCGCAGGTGAGCACCCGGCTTTCTGGCGCACCCACAAGCATGGACGAACATGCCGAACACCACGGTCATCATAGTGGAATGATGATGGCGGGGATGGGGATAGATCTGGCGCAGTTCGATAGCGTGTTGCATGCCGCCCGTAATGCGGGGATTGATGCGAACAAACTTGAGATCCGTCCGCCAAAAATGGCTGATCAGGCCTGGACGGTGACGGAAATCGATCGCCGATGGCCGACACAGGTTGATGCTGTCGCCGTTGATCCTCACTCCATGCAGGTTCTGGACAGAACGCGTTTTGACGATTTCCCGCTAATGGCAAAACTCACCCGCTGGGGCGTAGATTTTCATATGGGGATCTTGTTTGGGCTGATCAATCAACTACTGCTTATCGCGTTTGGCATTGCCTTGTGCGTGCTGATAATTTGGGGATACCGGATGTGGTGGATGCGTCGTCCTGCACGGTCGGCAGCGGATCCGGTGCAAACGCTTTGTCAGAGCTGGCTGGCGTTATCAGCCTGGGGAAGGGGGGCCACGATAGTCGTTAGCGTTCTGTTGGGACTGGCGTTGCCGGTGATGGGCATTAGCCTGGCGCTGTTTATTTTGCTCGACTGGCTGCGCTGGCGAGCGGCATCAAGCGTGTCGCTCGCCGGGTCATCCGCCAGGTAATCCTATGGCGCGCTGATGACTACCGCAACCCGGCGGTTTTCAGCGCGCCCCTGTGCGGTATTGTTGCTGGCAACAGGATATTTTTTACCTAATCCCTGCGTGGTGAGATTACTGCGCGGGATGTGAGCTCCCTTTGCCCAGGCGTCTGCCACGACGTTTGCGCGTTTTAACGACAGCGCTTCGTTGTAGCCCTCTTCTCCATAGTTATCCGTATGCCCGTCCATTCTTGCGTGGTTCAGGCCTGTTGCGGCCAGGCGTGATGCCATAGTCTGGATTTGTGATTCACTCTCCGGACGCAGTCTGGCGTCGTTTTTATCAAACAGAATTTTGTCCGACAGTCCCAAAGACCAGTCGCCATTCAGTTCGTTAAAGCCGTAAGACTTCATTGCCGTAATTTGCTCTGGGGTGAATTTACCTTGCGGGGTCTGACAGCCAGACAGTGCCAGTGAGGCCAGTAACAACAGCGAGAAGTAACGCTTTAACATATCGTATTCCTTTCTAATATATTGTTTTTGTACGCTGGTTTTTGACCATGTACATGTTGCGGTCGGCTTGTTCCAGTAACGCCTCGACAGAGACATTTTCCCACGCCAGAGCAAAGCCAATGCTGAGTGACATCAATGCTGTGCGCCCGTTATGCAGATCAAACGGACGGGTAAACTGCTGCGACAGTGCAGCACAAATGCGTTGAACCTCAGGTTCAGAATGGACACCATACAGCACCATTGCAAACTCATCACCACCAAGACGGTATGAGAGATGGCGCTTATCACCGAACTCGACCATCCTGCTGGCGATTTCAATCAGTACGCAGTCTCCCGCAGCATGTCCCCAGGTGTCGTTGATATACTTAAAGTTATCACCATCGAGGAAGAGCAGGGCAGAGTTTGCTTTGGCAGAGGCGTCGTTCATCAATGCTGCAATGCTATTACGAAACGCGGCACGATTCGCCAGCCCGGTGAGAGGGTCATGCATGGCCGTGCGCATCAACTGGGCATTTGTCGCCTGCAGCTTAAGCTGCCATTCTTCCATTTCATCCAGCAGGCTGTTGAAGTCTTCACCAAACTGGTGAAATTCTTCGATACGTCCTGCTTTTACCCGTCGGGAGAAGTTGCGGTTGGTACGTACATCATGGACAACATCGGTGATGTTTTGCATCGCCGTAACCATACCGTGATGCAGAGAACGTGTGATCGTGAGCGCGACAGTGGAAGCAAAAAGAATACAACCAGTAAGAACGGCAAAGGACATCCAGATAAAATGGCTGATCAGGCTGTCACGCGCGGTAAGATGAATTTCGCCGATTGCATTGCCATTATGCATTATCGGCTGTGAGACGGGTTCAGGGAATAACCAGCGGCTGATCAACGCGCCCAGCGTATCCGTATTGTCTTCAGGATCCCATGACCAGTAAGCAAAACGTTTTTTGTGGTTGTCGAGCACTTCCGCTGCGGCAAATTGCCCCTGTTTGCCGAGGGTCGCAAGAGTTTCATTGGCTGCCAGTGAATCATTGAAAACCAGCGAGGCTTCAAGATTGTGGCTCATTGTTGCACCGGTTAATTCGAGGTTTTTTTGTGCATATTGCTTTAATGTCACCACAGAGGCAAAACACAGCAACAGCCATATAAATGTCATTGTTATTATGACACTTATCATACTGATACGCCGTAACGTTCTTTTAAACGTCGGACGTGGCTTTGGAGTGAAATCCTTATTCATGCTTTGTATTCCGTGCAAGCATTAATACATCCGGATTGACCCTTACGCCACTGCGAGACAGTGCATCCAGATTGACAGAGAACTTGACCCGGTTGTCATTGATAATCAGACAAAATGCACTGCCAATTACGCATTCCGGGTTTTGCTCTGAGATTAATAGCAATGCTCTGCCCTGGTATTGTCTTATTAATTCAAGCTGGCTGGCAGGTGATTCAGTTCCGAAATAAATCGCATCGCACGTAGCGGACAGCGCTTCCTGATCGTTACGAACAATCACAGGAGTATACGGTAGCGGGTTTTGTCCCTTTTCACTACTGAGTGCCTGCACGTAGCGAGAAGAGGCATAAACACAGAGTTTGGGCTGACCAGAAAGTGCTGGCCACCGGGTATAGCTCACAATACCAGAAACAATTGAACGCACTGATTTATCGGTTTCTGCGAGCGCACCTGCAGCCGCTGAACCAGCCGTAAGAAACAGTATGAACACCAGAGTGAGTCGGAAAAAAGAGACCAAGAATGAATTTCTCACCAGAATCCGCCATATCGCTCCGGAAATAGATGTCCTTAAGAGTTGCTGGCAGAATACCATTGTTTATCAAAGCCGTCATTATGTCAGAAATGCGACTATGTCGACCTAAGTTAAATCCTACAATTGTATTTATTCAGAGTGTTAAAAATAAATTCAATTAAGCCTGCTTGCGCTCATGCTTTCATCCATTCCTTTTTGCCAGGACTCATGCAGTTTTGCTGCATTTGCGGTGGCATCACAGCTGGCAGGAAACGATTTGCCCGCTAATCCCCAGGCGTGGAGGAAGCCTTCTTCACAGACTCTTTTCTGTCCATCGGCATAACCGCGGAGATATTCGCTACGATCAACATGCGGATCGTTAAAATTATCGGCCAGCAACTGGTTATCTTTAACCGGGAGGCCATTCATGGCGTCTTCTTTACCCGCGTCAAACCAGCTGGGGCTTGTCCAGTTGGGCTGGAACGTATAAGGATTGATTTGGCAGCCCGATAAAAGCAATACCATCAGCGCAGGAAGCATCGAACGCATAGCGACTCTCCTTTTTTCTTCAGCATAGCCTGGCAAAAGAATTTGTGAGTGTAATTTTAACTTTACGTTTTTATCGGCTGATTTTTGCAATGAAATAGACTGTGTAAAGTAATGTATACGTATTTTGGATTGAAATCTTTACTTGTTGTGGTATCGTTGTTCCACCTCTTAGAGGAAAACAACTATCGCAAACGAGCCAGACAGGATCGCCATCATGCAAAAAGACGCGCTGAACAACGTACACATTACCGACGAACAGATTTTAATTACTCCGGATCAACTGAAAGCGGAGTTCCCGCTGAGTATTGCGCAGGAGGCTCAAATTGAGCACTCTCGCCAGACCATCTCTGACATTATCGCTGGCCGCGATCCGCGTCTGTTGGTGGTGTGTGGTCCATGCTCTATCCACGATCCTGAAACGGCTATTGAATACGCTCGTCGATTTAAAGCATTAGCGGAGGAGGTCAGCGATAGCCTCTACCTGGTGATGCGCGTCTATTTTGAAAAGCCACGTACCACCGTTGGCTGGAAAGGGTTGATTAACGATCCGCACATGGATGGCTCGTTTGATGTGGAAGCAGGCCTGAAGATTGCGCGTCGCCTGCTGGTGGAACTGGTGAGCATGGGGCTACCGCTGGCAACAGAAGCGCTGGATCCAAACAGCCCGCAGTACCTGGGCGATCTGTTTAGCTGGTCTGCGATTGGTGCGCGTACGACTGAATCACAAACCCACCGTGAGATGGCGTCTGGCCTGTCGATGCCGGTGGGCTTTAAAAACGGAACCGATGGTAGCCTGGCGACGGCGATTAACGCGATGCGTGCCGCTGCGATGCCACACCGTTTTGTCGGTATTAACCAGGCTGGTCAGGTTTGCCTGCTGCAAACCCAGGGTAACCCGGACGGTCATGTGATCCTGCGTGGTGGTAAAGCACCGAACTACAGCCCGGCGGATGTGGCGCAGTGTGAAAAAGAGATGGCACAGGCAGGACTGCGTCCGGCGCTGATGGTAGATTGCAGTCATGGTAATTCAAATAAAGATTACCGTCGTCAGCCTGCGGTGGCGGAATCCGTGATTGCACAGATTAAAGATGGTAACCGTTCTATTATCGGTCTGATGATTGAGAGCAATATTCATGAAGGCAATCAGTCATCTGAACAACCGCGTAGCGCGATGAAGCATGGTGTATCCGTCACGGATGCCTGCATCAGCTGGGAAACCACCGATGCGCTGCTGCGTGAGATCCATAAAGATTTACACGGCCAGCTGGCGACGCGTCTGGCTTAAGAGGTTAGTTATGGTTGCTGAATTGACCGCATTACGCGATCAAATTGATGAAGTGGATAAGGCGCTGCTGGATCTTCTGGCGCGCCGCATGGCACTGGTTGCCGAGGTAGGTGAGGTTAAAAGCAAATACGGCCTGCCCATTTATGTACCGGAACGTGAAGCGTCCATGCTGGCATCCCGCCGGAAAGAGGCCCAGGCGCTGGGCGTTTCTCCCGATTTGATTGAAGATGTTTTGCGTCGCGTGATGCGGGAATCTTACTCCAGCGAGAACGATAAGGGCTTTAAAACCCTCTGTCCGTCGCTGCGTCCGGTGGTCATTGTGGGCGGGGCAGGTCAGATGGGGCGTCTGTTCGAAAAAATGCTGACGCTTTCTGGCTATCAGGTGCGCATTCTGGAAAAAGAGGATTGGGCACATGCGCCAGAACTCATGAAAGATGCGGGCATGGTTATTGTCAGCGTGCCGATCCATGTGACGGAGCAGATCATCGGGAAGCTTCCTCCGCTACCGGAAGATTGTATCCTGGTGGACTTAGCCTCCGTCAAAAATGGCCCGCTACAGGCGATGCTGGCTGCGCACACTGGCCCGGTGCTCGGTCTGCACCCCATGTTTGGCCCGGACAGCGGCAGCCTGGCAAAGCAGGTGGTTGTTTACTGCGATGGCCGTCAGCCGGAAGCCTATCAGTGGTTCCTGGAACAGATTCAGGTGTGGGGCGCGCGTTTGCACCGCATCAGCGCGGTTGAGCACGATCAGAACATGGCGTTCATTCAGGCGCTGCGCCACTTTGCGACCTTTGCATATGGGCTGCATCTGGCAGAAGAGAATGTACAGCTTGAGCAGTTGCTGGCGCTCTCTTCACCAATCTATCGGCTTGAGCTGGCAATGGTTGGTCGTCTGTTTGCACAGGATCCACAGTTGTATGCCGACATTATTATGTCGTCAGAAAACAACCTTGCGCTCATCAAACGTTACTATCAGCGATTTGGCGAGGCCATTACGCTGCTTGAGCACGGCGATAAACAGGCGTTTATCGACAGCTTCCGTAAAGTTGAACACTGGTTTGGTGATTACGCAAAACGTTTCCAGAGTGAGAGCCGCACGCTGTTACGTCAGGCAAATGACAGTCGCCAGTAATGTGATGATGTATATACTAAAAGCCAGCATTGCTGGCTTTTTTCATTTTGGGGAACTGTCATGGCTGAACCACAACAGCTGTTGAATTACACCGGGCATCTGCCGGAGTGCCCGACATGGAGCGCAGAAGAGAGTGCGCTCTACTGGGCAGATATTCTGGAAGGGGAGATCCACCGTTACCATCTGCCTACGGCAGAACATACTGTGCTTTCCTTCCATGAAGAGGTGGGGTGTTTTGCCCTGCGTGAACGCGGTGGTTTTATCGTTGCGATGCGTAACGCCATCTGGCTCACCGATAATCACGGCCTGCTCCGGCGCAAGGTGTGCGATAACCCGTCTAACCCGCAGCTCGCGCGTTTTAACGATGGGGGAACCGACCATATGGGCCGTTTCTATGCGGGTACCTTCTGGGGGCCAGGGGACTACAACGGTGCAATGCTGATGCGTATCGACAACGACCTGACGCCGAAAGTGATCCAGTGTGATATCCACGGACATAACGGGTTAGCGTTTAGCCCCGATAAACAGTGGATGTTCACCTCCGATACGCCGAACGGTGTCATTTACCGTACACCACTCGATGAAAATGGGGAGCCTGGTCAACGTAAGGTATTTCATCGGTTCAAAGAGGGCGAAGGGATACCCGACGGCGCGGCAATGGATGTGGAAGGCTGCTACTGGAGTGCGCTGTTTGACGGCTGGCGCATAGCGCGGTTTTCTCCGCAGGGGGAACAGCTGGAAGAATATCGGCTGCCGGTGCGTTGCCCGACGATGGTCTGCTTTGGGGGTGATGACATGAAAACGTTGTTTATTACGACTACGCGGGAAAATATGGATGAGAATGAGGTGGCGCAATACCCGCTCTCTGGCGCTATCTTCACCCTGCCCGTCAGCGTAGCAGGGATGAAGAAAAGTCGTTTTATCGAACGTTAAGCCGGGTCAACCGGGACGACATTTTCGCTCGGATAACAGCCCAGTACTTTCATTGAACGGGTGATCTCGCCCAGTTCGCGCAGGGCTTTCTGCATGGATGCAGATTCCAGATTGGCCTGGATATCGAGGTAGAACATCTCTTCCCACGGATTGCCGTAAATCGGGCGGGATTCCAGCCGGGTCATGATCAGATTGTGATTGCGCAGTACCAGAAGAGCCTCAACCAGCGCACCCGCCTGTTGGCCGGTAGCCATCAAGAGAGTGGTTTTTGCCGGAACCTGGTCAGAGACATTGATTGCTTTGCGTGCCAGCACGATGAAACGGGTGATGTTTTGCGTCTGGTTTGCCAGATTACGCTCCAGTACCTGTAAGCCGTACAGCGCACCACCTGCTTCGCTGCCCAGTGCCGCTACCGTTGGAGAGTTTGTCTGCGCCACTTTTTCCATCGCCGCTGATGTACTTTCGGTGTACTCAATTTTCCAGTCTGGATAACGGTTCAGGAACTGGCTGCACTGCTGGAAAGGCTGCGGATGGCTATAGACCGTTTTGATGTTGCTCAGGTCGGTTGAGCCGGAGACCAGCACACAGTGATCGATAGGGATAGTTAACTCACCAACCAGTGACAGGCTGGTATGTTGCAGCAGATCGTATACATCGTTGATGGCACCGGAGCTGGTGTTTTCAATGGGTACGACGGCGTAATCGGCCTGGCCAGTTTCAACCTGATTGAAGATATCGGCAAATTTTGCACAGCCGCTCTCAATAAACTCTTCAAAATGGCGGGCTGCATACTGGCGTGCAGCCAGGTGAGAGTAAGAACCTTTTGGGCCGAGGAATGCAATGCGTGCAGAGTGCGGGTTGGTCTTGTTCAGATGTTGCTGCAGCAACGCTTGCTGGGTCAAAACGGAATCTTCGATAATGAGCTGGAACAGACGGGTAATGTAATGGGCATCCAGATGATGCACTTTGCCAAGCTGAACCAGACGTTCCAGCAAATCTCGCTCACGGTCGATATCACGCACTGGGCGATGAGAGTCCAGTTTGGCTTTGCCCACTTCGATGGCAAGAGCGCGGCGTTCTGCCAGCAGCGCCAGTAATTTCTCATCCAGTGCGCTGATTTTTACTCGCAGATCCAGTAACGGGTTTTCCGGTGTCATAGTGTTGCCTGTCTGTTTATCGTTATTAATAAAAAAGGCCCCCCGGTTTGGGAGGCCTTGTTGTTCGTCTTCGCATTCTTTATCACACGACGAAACGCCTCCCGTTCAGGGGAAGGTAAAAAAGAATGCGAAGAAAAACGGCGTATGTTTCATGAGTTCATCCTGTGGTTGATACCGTTAAAGTACCTGTACTGTTTTCACCCTGTCAATAAAAAACGCGCCCGAAGGCGCGTTGGCGGTATACTCAATTTAAAGGATTACTCTTCTTCAACTTCTTCCGCGAGGCTGGCGTCTTTCACCGATGTTGCGGCGCGACGGGCTTCGCCTTTGTGTTGCACTTTATTGAGCTGCCGTTCCAGCTTGTTGATCAAATCGTTAATAGCTGTGTACATATCTTCATGTTTTGCGCTGGCGACCAGATGGCCGTTTGGAGTATTGATAGTTGCGTCAGCGATGAAACCCTGTGGCTCCTTGGACAGAATGATATGCGGGTTAATCAAATGAGTTTGCCATTTATCCAGTTTAGCGAGACGGTCTGCGACGTGCTGGCGAATTGCCGGAGTAATTTCCATTTGTTTACTGGTAATGTTCATTGTCATAAATTTTACCTCTTGTCTTTCCGTCTTGGTGATTCCAGCATACCTGTCCTAATGTCAAAATGTGTGATTTATATCACGTTATTTTGTCGGTTTTTGTCAGGGAATCTTTTTTGTGAGGCAAGGCAGGAAGAGGTGATATTTACCTTGTCGAAGGCAAAAATTGCAGTCATAGTTGATAGGGTGTGTTG
Organism: Enterobacter sp. RHBSTW-00901; assembly: GCF_014103115.1. Classification (NCBI taxonomy): domain Bacteria; kingdom Pseudomonadati; phylum Pseudomonadota; class Gammaproteobacteria; order Enterobacterales; family Enterobacteriaceae; genus Enterobacter; species Enterobacter sp. RHBSTW-00901. The sequence continues at coordinate 1,698,977 of NZ_JABXPB010000001.1, read as the reverse complement.
AAGCTAAACCGCTTCAGCTTATGGCGAAATCGAATAAAAAAACGGCAGCCCTGGGGCTGCCGTTTTGCGTTGAAGTCAATATCAGGTGTTGCTGCTGTTCGCGGCGATGATCTTCGCCACTTTGTCAGCCTGCGCGGTCATCTGCATCTGACGGTAAGCATTTTCCATCAGCTTCAGGCCATCGCGTGTTGCTTGTGTATCCGGGTAATCGCGCAGCATACCTTCGACACGGTTAACGACAGCAACCCATGCGCCACGGCGAGTGTAGTATTCAGCAACGGAGTATTCGTATTTCGCCAGGCGATCTTTCAGGAATACCAGACGTTTGGACGCGTCGGTCACGTACTGGCTGTTCGGATAGCCGCGCACCAGTTTGGAGAAGTCGTTGAATGCATCACGCGCGTGCTGCGGGTCACGGTCGGAACGATCCACACCGAAGAAGCCCTGCAGAGCACTGTCATCCAGCGCCATGTTAGTCAGACCGCGCATGTACATCACGTAATCGATGTTAGGATGAGTCGGGTTCAGACGCACGAAGCGATCGATAGTGGCCTGAGCCAACGGCAGATCGGCATTTTTATAGTAGGCGTAGATGAGATCTAACTGTACCTGCTGCGAATATGGACCAAATGGATAGCGATTATCCAGCGCTTCCAGTTGCGTTATCGCCTGTTTCCAGTTACCGTCCTGCAGTTTTTGTTGTGCAGTCGCATAGATTTCATTCGGCGGATTGTCAGGGACCTGTTCATTTGAACCGGAGCAGCCCACCAAAGCCAGGCTCAACGTGGCCGCTGCCACCAGATATTTCATGCGCGTCATGACGTTTTGACTTTCCTCAAATGTTTGTCCGGGAGAATCTCTGTTCCTGCTCCCGATTAAGACCAGCTACAATAGCACACTATATTAAACGGCAAAGCCGTAAAACCCAACGTTAAACAAAGAAGCAGTTTATGGCACAACGAGTAGAACTCACCGCAACAGTCTCCGAAAATCAGCTCGGTCAACGCTTAGATCAGGCTTTGGCCGAATTGTTCCCTGATTATTCGCGTTCACGCATAAAAGAATGGATCCTTGACCAGCGCGTGCTGATTAACGGCAAGATCTGGGACAAACCAAAAGAGAAAGTGTTAGGTGGGGAAGTTGTCGCCATCAATGCTGAAATCGAAGAGGACGTCCGCTTCGAGCCACAGGATATCCCGCTGGATATCGTTTATGAAGATGATGACATCCTGGTCATCAACAAGCCGCGCGATCTGGTTGTTCACCCGGGCGCAGGTAACCCTGATGGTACGGTGCTTAACGCACTCCTCCATTATTATCCGCCGATTGCTGACGTGCCGCGCGCCGGTATCGTCCACCGTCTGGATAAAGACACGACCGGTTTGATGGTGGTGGCGAAGACGATTCCTGCTCAGACTCGCCTTGTTGAATCACTGCAGCTGCGTGAAATCACGCGTGAATATGAAGCGGTAGCGATTGGTCATATGACTTCAGGCGGGACGGTAGAAGAGCCGATCAGCCGTCACCCAACCAAACGTACTCATATGTCCGTACACCCAATGGGTAAACCGGCGGTAACGCACTATCGCATCATGGAGCACTTCCGCATCCATACGCGCCTGCGTCTGCGTCTGGAAACCGGGCGTACTCACCAGATCCGTGTCCATATGGCACACATCACCCATCCGCTGGTGGGGGATCAGGTGTATGGTGGCCGTCCACGCCCGCCAAAAGGCGCATCGGATGAGTTCATCAGCGTATTGCGCAAATTCGATCGTCAGGCGCTGCACGCAACCATGCTGCGTCTTTACCATCCTGTCACCGGTATTCAGATGGAATGGCACGCGCCAATCCCACAAGATATGGTGGAGTTGATTGACGCGATGCGCGCTGACTTTGAAGAGCATAAGGATCAAGTGGACTGGTTATGACCAAACTGATTGTCCCGGAGTGGCCACTACCTGAAGGCGTGGCTGCCTGCAGTTCGACCCGTATCGGCGGGGTGAGTCAGGGCGCGTGGGAGTCTTTGAACCTCGGCGCGCATTGTGGTGACAACCTTGAACATGTTGAAGAGAACCGCAAGCGCATGTTTGCTGCGGGGAACTTACCGTCGAAACCGGTCTGGCTTGAACAGGTGCACGGTAAAGATGTGCTCATGCTTACAGGTGAACCTTACGCGTCTAAACGTGCCGATGCCTCTTACAGCAATACTCCGGGAACGGTTTGTGCCGTGATGACTGCCGATTGTCTGCCGGTACTGTTCTGCAACCAGGCAGGGACAGAGGTCGCTGCCGCACATGCGGGCTGGCGTGGACTGTGCGACGGTGTGCTGGAAGAGACTGTCGGCTGTTTCAACGATGACCCGGCCAATATCATTGCCTGGCTTGGCCCGGCTATTGGCCCTAAGGCGTTTGAGGTAGGGCCAGAGGTACGTGAAGCCTTTATGGCGAAAGATCCGCAGGCGGTGAATGCTTTCATGGCAACAGGTGAAAAGTATCTGGCCGACATTTACCAACTTGCTCGCCAGCGTCTGAATAATGTCGGGGTGACGCAAATCTTCGGCGGCGATCGCTGTACTCTCACCGAAACGGGTGATTTTTTCTCTTATCGTCGTGACAAGACGACGGGTCGTATGGCAAGTTTTATTTGGCTGATATAACCTAAAGAATCAAGACGATCCGGCACGTGCCGTTTTCTTTTCACATAATTCAGGTCATTAACCTTGAATAATTGAGGGATGACCTCATTTAATCTCCAGTAGCAAATTTGACCAGTTATGGGAGGAGTTATGCGTCTGGATCGTCTTACTAATAAATTCCAGCTTGCTCTCGCCGATGCCCAGTCCCTCGCACTTGGGCACGACAATCAGTTTATCGAACCTCTTCATTTAATGAGCGCCTTGCTGAATCAGGAAGGGGGATCGGTTCGTCCGTTATTAACCACTGCTGGCATTAATGCTGGCCAGTTGCGCACAGCCATCGATCAAGCGCTGAGCCGTTTACCGCAGGTGGAAGGCACCGGTGGCGACGTACAGCCGTCTCAGGATCTGGTGCGCGTGCTGAACCTTTGCGACAAGCTGGCGCAAAAAGGTGGAGACAACTTTATTTCGTCAGAGCTGTTTGTTCTGGCGGCGCTCGAATCACGCGGTACCTTGACCGACCTGCTGAAAACTGCCGGCGCAACCACTGCCAATGTGACTCAGGCGATTGAGAAAATGCGCGGAGGTGAAAGCGTGAACGATCAGGGAGCCGAAGACCAACGTCAGGCTTTGAAAAAATTTACGGTCGATCTGACTGAACGTGCTGAGCAGGGCAAACTTGACCCGGTGATCGGCCGTGATGAAGAAATTCGCCGTACTATCCAGGTACTGCAGCGCCGTACCAAAAACAACCCTGTGCTGATTGGTGAGCCTGGCGTCGGTAAAACGGCCATTGTTGAAGGGCTGGCGCAGCGTATTGTGAACGGTGAAGTGCCGGAAGGGCTGAAAGGTCGTCGCGTACTGGCGCTGGATATGGGCGCGCTGGTGGCCGGGGCGAAATACCGCGGTGAGTTTGAAGAGCGTCTGAAAGGTGTACTTAACGATCTGGCGAAACAGGAAGGCAACGTCATTCTGTTTATCGACGAACTGCATACGATGGTTGGTGCGGGTAAAGCGGACGGCGCAATGGATGCCGGGAATATGCTGAAACCTGCTCTGGCGCGTGGTGAGCTTCACTGCGTGGGGGCGACGACGCTGGATGAGTACCGTCAGTACATTGAAAAAGATGCCGCGCTGGAACGTCGTTTCCAGAAAGTGTTTGTCGCAGAGCCAAGTGTTGAAGATACCATCGCAATTCTGCGTGGTCTGAAAGAACGTTATGAGCTGCACCATCATGTGCAGATCACCGACCCGGCGATTGTCGCGGCAGCCACGCTTTCGCACCGCTATATTGCCGATCGTCAGTTGCCGGATAAAGCCATCGACCTGATTGATGAAGCTGCATCAAGCATTCGTATGCAGATTGACTCTAAACCGGAAGAACTGGACAGGCTCGACCGTCGCATCATTCAGCTCAAGCTGGAACAGCAGGCGCTGAAGAAAGAGTCTGATGAAGCCAGTAAGAAACGCCTGGATATGCTCAATGAAGAGCTGGACGATAAAGAGCGTCAGTATTCTGAGTTAGAAGAAGAGTGGAAAGCGGAGAAAGCGTCACTCTCTGGCACTCAGACGATCAAAGCGGAGCTGGAGCAGGCAAAAATAGCTATTGAGCAGGCGCGTCGCGTCGGCGATCTGGCGCGGATGTCTGAGCTTCAGTACGGCAAAATTCCTGAGCTGGAAAAACAGCTTGAGCTCGCGACACAGTCCGAAGGCAAAACAATGCGTCTGTTACGTAATAAAGTGACGGATGCGGAGATTGCCGAGGTGCTGGCGCGCTGGACAGGTATTCCGGTCGCTCGCATGCTGGAGGGCGAACGTGAAAAACTGCTGCGTATGGAGCAGGATCTGCATAATCGCGTCATTGGTCAGAACGAGGCGGTCGAAGCGGTTTCCAACGCCATTCGTCGTAGTCGTGCGGGCCTGTCCGATCCGAATCGCCCAATTGGTTCGTTCCTGTTCCTGGGGCCGACCGGTGTCGGTAAAACCGAGCTGTGCAAAGCGTTGGCTAACTTTATGTTCGACAGCGACGACGCGATGGTGCGTATCGATATGTCCGAGTTTATGGAGAAACACTCCGTCTCGCGTTTGGTCGGTGCACCTCCGGGATATGTCGGTTATGAAGAAGGTGGCTATCTGACAGAGGCGGTTCGCCGTCGTCCTTACTCCGTCATCCTGCTGGATGAAGTGGAAAAAGCACATCCGGATGTATTTAACATCCTGCTGCAGGTGCTGGATGATGGCCGTCTGACGGACGGGCAGGGGAGAACGGTCGATTTCCGTAATACGGTGGTGATTATGACCTCGAACCTGGGTTCTGATTTGATTCAGGAACGTTTCGGTGAACTGGACTACAGCCATATGAAAGATCTGGTTCTTGGTGTGGTCAGCCATAGTTTCCGTCCTGAGTTCATCAACCGTATTGATGAAGTTGTGGTGTTCCATCCTCTGGGTGAGAAACATATTGCGTCGATTGCACAGATCCAGCTGCAGCGTCTGTACAAACGTCTGGAAGAGCGTGGATATGAAATCCATATCTCTGACGATGCGCTGAAGCTGCTGAGTGAAAATGGCTACGATCCGGTTTATGGGGCGCGTCCATTGAAACGCGCTATTCAGCAGCAGATTGAAAACCCGCTGGCTCAGCAAATCCTCTCCGGGGAGCTGATTCCGGGCAAAGTCATCCGTCTGGAAGCCAACGACGATCGCATTGTGGCAGTGCAGTAAGTCACAAAACACTAAAAACGGGCCGCTTGCGGCTCGTTTTTGTTTAAAAACCAGGCCAAAATTGAGGTCTGGGAAGTGATTTGCCTGGAAAGTGAGCGGTCGGTAAATAATTTTCACTTTATCCTTGCAGCTTCAGAATAACTCCCTATAATGCGCCTCCACTGACACGGAACAACGGCTTACAGGCCGCCGGGTTAGCGGGGTTCAGAGATGAACACCAGCAGAGAAAAGCGAAATAAAATGCTTGACTCTGTGGCGGGAAAGCGTAATATGCACACCCCGCGCCGCAGCGAAAACGAATCGGCACTGCTCTTTAACAATTTATCAGACAATCTGTGTGGGCACTCAAAGTGACATGGATTCTTAACGTCCTCGGACGATAAATGAATACCAAGTCTCAACGAGTGAACACGTAATTCATTACGAAGTTTAATTCATTGAGCATCAAACTTTTAAATTGAAGAGTTTGATCATGGCTCAGATTGAACGCTGGCGGCAGGCCTAACACATGCAAGTCGGGCGGTAACACAGGGAGCTTGCTCCCGGGTGACGAGCGGCGGACGGGTGAGTAATGTCTGGGAAACTGCCTGATGGAGGGGGATAACTACTGGAAACGGTAGCTAATACCGCATAACGTCGCAAGACCAAAGAGGGGGACCTTCGGGCCTCTTGCCATCAGATGTGCCCAGATGGGATTAGCTAGTAGGTGGGGTAACGGCTCACCTAGGCGACGATCCCTAGCTGGTCTGAGAGGATGACCAGCCACACTGGAACTGAGACACGGTCCAGACTCCTACGGGAGGCAGCAGTGGGGAATATTGCACAATGGGCGCAAGCCTGATGCAGCCATGCCGCGTGTATGAAGAAGGCCTTCGGGTTGTAAAGTACTTTCAGCGGGGAGGAAGGTGTTGTGGTTAATAACCACAGCAATTGACGTTACCCGCAGAAGAAGCACCGGCTAACTCCGTGCCAGCAGCCGCGGTAATACGGAGGGTGCAAGCGTTAATCGGAATTACTGGGCGTAAAGCGCACGCAGGCGGTCTGTCAAGTCGGATGTGAAATCCCCGGGCTCAACCTGGGAACTGCATTCGAAACTGGCAGGCTAGAGTCTTGTAGAGGGGGGTAGAATTCCAGGTGTAGCGGTGAAATGCGTAGAGATCTGGAGGAATACCGGTGGCGAAGGCGGCCCCCTGGACAAAGACTGACGCTCAGGTGCGAAAGCGTGGGGAGCAAACAGGATTAGATACCCTGGTAGTCCACGCCGTAAACGATGTCGACTTGGAGGTTGTGCCCTTGAGGCGTGGCTTCCGGAGCTAACGCGTTAAGTCGACCGCCTGGGGAGTACGGCCGCAAGGTTAAAACTCAAATGAATTGACGGGGGCCCGCACAAGCGGTGGAGCATGTGGTTTAATTCGATGCAACGCGAAGAACCTTACCTACTCTTGACATCCAGAGAACTTAGCAGAGATGCTTTGGTGCCTTCGGGAACTCTGAGACAGGTGCTGCATGGCTGTCGTCAGCTCGTGTTGTGAAATGTTGGGTTAAGTCCCGCAACGAGCGCAACCCTTATCCTTTGTTGCCAGCGGTCCGGCCGGGAACTCAAAGGAGACTGCCAGTGATAAACTGGAGGAAGGTGGGGATGACGTCAAGTCATCATGGCCCTTACGAGTAGGGCTACACACGTGCTACAATGGCGCATACAAAGAGAAGCGACCTCGCGAGAGCAAGCGGACCTCATAAAGTGCGTCGTAGTCCGGATTGGAGTCTGCAACTCGACTCCATGAAGTCGGAATCGCTAGTAATCGTAGATCAGAATGCTACGGTGAATACGTTCCCGGGCCTTGTACACACCGCCCGTCACACCATGGGAGTGGGTTGCAAAAGAAGTAGGTAGCTTAACCTTCGGGAGGGCGCTTACCACTTTGTGATTCATGACTGGGGTGAAGTCGTAACAAGGTAACCGTAGGGGAACCTGCGGTTGGATCACCTCCTTACCTTAAAGAACCTGCCTTTGCAGTGCTCACACAGATTGTCTGATGAAAAGTAAATAGCAAGGCGTCTTGCGATTGAGACTTCAGTGTCCCCTTCGTCTAGAGGCCCAGGACACCGCCCTTTCACGGCGGTAACAGGGGTTCGAATCCCCTAGGGGACGCCACTTGCTGGTTTGTGAGTGAAAGTCGCCGACCACCGTATCTCAAAACAGACTCACGAGTCTTGTTTGAGATATTTGCTCTTTAAAAATCTGGATCAAGCTGAAAATTGAAACGACACATCTTAAATGGTGTGTTCGAGTCTCTCAAATTTTCGCAAGTCGGTGATGAATCGAAAGAAACATCTTCGGGTTGTGAGGTTAAGCGACTAAGCGTACACGGTGGATGCCCTGGCAGTCAGAGGCGATGAAGGACGTGCTAATCTGCGAAAAGCGCCGGCGAGGTGATATGAACCTTTGACCCGGCGATGTCCGAATGGGGAAACCCAGTGTGATTCGTCACACTATCGTTAACTGAATACATAGGTTAACGAGGCGAACCGGGGGAACTGAAACATCTAAGTACCCCGAGGAAAAGAAATCAACCGAGATTCCCCCAGTAGCGGCGAGCGAACGGGGAGCAGCCCAGAGTCTGAATCAGCTTGTGTGTTAGTGGAACGGTCTGGAAAGTCCGGCGATACAGGGTGACAGCCCCGTACACGAAAATGCACAGGTTGTGAACTCGAAGAGTAGGGCGGGACACGTGGTATCCTGTCTGAATATGGGGGGACCATCCTCCAAGGCTAAATACTCCTGACTGACCGATAGTGAACCAGTACCGTGAGGGAAAGGCGAAAAGAACCCCGGCGAGGGGAGTGAAAAAGAACCTGAAACCGTGTACGTACAAGCAGTGGGAGCACCTTCGTGGTGTGACTGCGTACCTTTTGTATAATGGGTCAGCGACTTATATTCTGTAGCAAGGTTAACCGTATAGGGGAGCCGAAGGGAAACCGAGTCTTAACTGGGCGTTAAGTTGCAGGGTATAGACCCGAAACCCGGTGATCTAGCCATGGGCAGGTTGAAGGTTGGGTAACACTAACTGGAGGACCGAACCGACTAATGTTGAAAAATTAGCGGATGACTTGTGGCTGGGGGTGAAAGGCCAATCAAACCGGGAGATAGCTGGTTCTCCCCGAAAGCTATTTAGGTAGCGCCTCGTGAACTCATCTTCGGGGGTAGAGCACTGTTTCGGCTAGGGGGCCATCCCGGCTTACCAACCCGATGCAAACTACGAATACCGAAGAATGTTATCACGGGAGACACACGGCGGGTGCTAACGTCCGTCGTGAAGAGGGAAACAACCCAGACCGCCAGCTAAGGTCCCAAAGTCATGGTTAAGTGGGAAACGATGTGGGAAGGCACAGACAGCCAGGATGTTGGCTTAGAAGCAGCCATCATTTAAAGAAAGCGTAATAGCTCACTGGTCGAGTCGGCCTGCGCGGAAGATGTAACGGGGCTAAACCATGCACCGAAGCTGCGGCAGCGACGCTTATGCGTTGTTGGGTAGGGGAGCGTTCTGTAAGCCGTTGAAGGTGTGCTGTGAGGCATGCTGGAGGTATCAGAAGTGCGAATGCTGACATAAGTAACGATAAAGCGGGTGAAAAGCCCGCTCGCCGGAAGACCAAGGGTTCCTGTCCAACGTTAATCGGGGCAGGGTGAGTCGACCCCTAAGGCGAGGCCGAAAGGCGTAGTCGATGGGAAACAGGTTAATATTCCTGTACTTGGTGTTACTGCGAAGGGGGGACGGAGAAGGCTATGTTAGCCGGGCGACGGTTGTCCCGGTTTAAGCATGTAGGCGGAACGATTAGGTAAATCCGGTCGTTTTTTAACGCTGAGGTGTGATGACGAGGCACTACGGTGCTGAAGTAACAAATGCCCTGCTTCCAGGAAAAGCCTCTAAGCATCAGGTAACATCAAATCGTACCCCAAACCGACACAGGTGGTCAGGTAGAGAATACCAAGGCGCTTGAGAGAACTCGGGTGAAGGAACTAGGCAAAATGGTGCCGTAACTTCGGGAGAAGGCACGCTGATATGTAGGTGAAGCCCCTGCGGGTGGAGCTGAAATCAGTCGAAGATACCAGCTGGCTGCAACTGTTTATTAAAAACACAGCACTGTGCAAACACGAAAGTGGACGTATACGGTGTGACGCCTGCCCGGTGCCGGAAGGTTAATTGATGGGGTTAGCGGCAACGCGAAGCTCTTGATCGAAGCCCCGGTAAACGGCGGCCGTAACTATAACGGTCCTAAGGTAGCGAAATTCCTTGTCGGGTAAGTTCCGACCTGCACGAATGGCGTAATGATGGCCAGGCTGTCTCCACCCGAGACTCAGTGAAATTGAACTCGCTGTGAAGATGCAGTGTACCCGCGGCAAGACGGAAAGACCCCGTGAACCTTTACTATAGCTTGACACTGAACACTGGTCCTTGATGTGTAGGATAGGTGGGAGGCTTTGAAGCGTGGACGCCAGTCTGCGTGGAGCCGACCTTGAAATACCACCCTTTAATGGCTGGTGTTCTAACGTAGACCCGTAATCCGGGTTGCGGACAGTGTCTGGTGGGTAGTTTGACTGGGGCGGTCTCCTCCCAAAGAGTAACGGAGGAGCACGAAGGTTAGCTAATCCTGGTCGGACATCAGGAGGTTAGTGCAATGGCATAAGCTAGCTTGACTGCGAGAGTGACGGCTCGAGCAGGTGCGAAAGCAGGTCATAGTGATCCGGTGGTTCTGAATGGAAGGGCCATCGCTCAACGGATAAAAGGTACTCCGGGGATAACAGGCTGATACCGCCCAAGAGTTCATATCGACGGCGGTGTTTGGCACCTCGATGTCGGCTCATCACATCCTGGGGCTGAAGTAGGTCCCAAGGGTATGGCTGTTCGCCATTTAAAGTGGTACGCGAGCTGGGTTTAGAACGTCGTGAGACAGTTCGGTCCCTATCTGCCGTGGGCGCTGGAGAATTGAGGGGGGCTGCTCCTAGTACGAGAGGACCGGAGTGGACGCATCACTGGTGTTCGGGTTGTCATGCCAATGGCATTGCCCGGTAGCTAAATGCGGAAGAGATAAGTGCTGAAAGCATCTAAGCACGAAACTTGCCCCGAGATGAGTTCTCCCTGAGACTTTAAGTCTCCTGAAGGAACGTTGAAGACGACGACGTTGATAGGTCGGGTGTGTAAGCGTAGCGATACGTTGAGCTAACCGATACTAATGAACCGTGAGGCTTAACCTTACAACGCCGAAGCTGTTTCGGCGAAGAGACAGAATATTTTCAGCTTTGATACAGATTTAACAGAATTTGCCTGGCGGCTTTAGCGCGGTGGTCCCACCTGACCCCATGCCGAACTCAGAAGTGAAACGCCGTAGCGCCGATGGTAGTGTGGGGTCTCCCCATGTGAGAGTAGGGAACTGCCAGGCATCAATTAAGAAGAACCCCGTACCGGAAGGTGCGGGGTTTTTTGCTCTGGATTTTCGCGATCCCCCTCCCTGAAGCTTTCTCACCTTTCTCCTAATCCATTATCCTGCTAATAAAATATGTGATCATCGTCTCGTTGTTGTTTATAACAAAATAATAACATTTCATTTACGAAACAATCGAGTCAATACGGGTCTCAGTACGCCACTGTTTATGGCAGGAGTATAATCACAATGTCAGAAAGCATTACATCGCGCGGGACGCTGGTTAACAGTGATACCCGACGAAGGGTATGGGCTATTATTAGCGCTTCATCCGGGAACCTGGTTGAATGGTTCGACTTCTACGTCTACTCATTTTGTTCACTCTACTTCGCCCACATTTTCTTCCCGTCCGGGAACACAACGACTCAGCTACTTCAGACCGCTGGAGTTTTTGCCGCAGGGTTCTTAATGCGCCCAATTGGCGGCTGGTTATTCGGTCGTATTGCCGATCGTCGTGGACGTAAAACATCGATGCTGATCTCGGTCTGTATGATGTGTCTGGGATCGCTGGTGATAGCCTGTTTGCCCGGTTATGATGCCATTGGTACGTGGGCTCCAGCATTGCTGTTACTGGCTCGTTTATTCCAGGGACTGTCCGTTGGGGGAGAATATGGGACCAGTGCTACTTACATGAGTGAAATTGCAATCGAAGGTCGTAAAGGTTTTTACGCCTCTTTCCAGTACGTCACGCTCATCGGTGGACAACTTCTGGCCATCCTTGTTGTGGTGATCCTCCAGCAAATCCTGACCGACAGCCAGCTTCATGAATGGGGATGGCGAATTCCTTTCGCAATGGGGGCGGTGCTGGCGGTTGTTGCGCTTTGGCTGCGTCGCCAGTTAGATGAAACCTCGCAAAAAGAGGTCAGGACGCTGAAGGAGGCTGGATCGCTCAAAGGGCTATGGCGTAACCGCAAAGCGTTCCTGCTGGTTCTCGGTTTCACTGCTGGAGGCTCGCTCAGTTTTTACACTTTCACCACCTATATGCAAAAGTATCTGGTGAACACCACGGGAATGCACGCTAACGTCGCAAGCGTAGTGATGACTGCTGCGCTGTTTGTCTTTATGCTCATACAGCCAATTATCGGCGCACTTTCCGATAAAATAGGCCGTCGCACGTCGATGCTAATTTTTGGTGGACTGTCCACCTTATGTACCGTACCTATTTTGTCTGCTCTTCAGCATGTCTCCTCACCGTATGCAGCATTTGCCCTGGTCATGCTGGCAATGATGATTGTCAGTTTCTACACCTCAATCAGCGGGATACTGAAAGCGGAGATGTTCCCGGCACAGGTTCGTGCTCTGGGTGTAGGGCTTTCTTATGCAGTGGCGAACGCACTGTTTGGCGGGTCGGCTGAGTATGTTGCTCTGTCGCTTAAATCATGGGGAAGCGAAACGACATTCTTCTGGTACGTTACGGCGATGGGGGCGTTGGCTTTCATTGTATCCCTGATGCTTCATCGCAAGGGTAAAGGTATCCGCCTTTAGTAATGTGCCATCTGCCACACGGTATAGCCGGTGGTTGCGCCGGCGACATCCCAGGCAAAATCTTTCCAGCTCCAGCCGCTCCCTGCAGGGCGGCTATCCCAAATTTCTTTAGACGCCCCCAGGCTGATTGAGAACATCAGGCCGATGGCTGCGCTACGATCCCGGCTATAACCCTGGTGTTGCGCGTACTCATTACCTGCAGCGGACAACATAGCAGAAGCGATAAAGTGTTGCGCTTTATCCTGACCAGACCAGCTATCGTTAGCCATATGGCTGCATCCGGTCAGATAAAAGGTGGCTAGCAGGAGAGTGGTTCGCATTAACAGGCTCCATAAAAAAGCCCTGTCGATGACAGGGCCTGAGCATTACAGAATACGGCTGATAAGGCGGTCGATACGGATCCGCCGTAAACGACGAATCAGTTTACGGACTTTCACCGGATAATCGGCGATGCTCTGTAGATCGCGGTAATGACGAACCGTAGTCGTATGAGTGCGAATAAGTTCCAGCTCACGTTCACGCTTAGCGGCTAATTCATGTTTTGGATCGTGGATAAGAATTGCATTTTCCAGATCCAGACGCCAGGCGCGAGGGTTCAGGTTATTCCCGGTCAATAACATCCATTCATCATCGACCCACATTCCTTTGAGATGATAGGTGTTGTCATCATCTTTCCACAAACGAACAACCAGCTGGTCGGTGTTCACATAATACTGTAAACGACTCAGGAAACGACGAAGGTTAATCTCATAGAGATAGGGCAGTGCACCGATGATTTTGAACGGTTGATCTTCCGGGATAAAGAAGTCATTTGCCGTTTTATCACCGACGATGATCTCTACCTTCTTACCATCACGCAGCAGCTGAATGATGTTGCGTACCAGAACGGCTGGAAGGTTAAAGTATGGCGTGCAGATGGTGAGTTTTTGCTCAGCGCACGGCATTAAATGGAAGATCGTTTTGTTCAGCAGGCTCGATTTACCTAACCCCACCAGTGGCGTAACGGATAACTCTTCGTTATTTGCATCACCCTGGAAGTAATAAACCGCGTCACGAAGCTCCTGTCGGAACGAGCGAACATCGTTTTTGATTTCCGGGCTCTTGGGACGATGGGGATCATCAAGACGATTTACGCCGCGACCATGAACCAGGTTTTTATCAACCCAGTTAAACATGATATCGGCCATTTGCGGATTGCGGATCAGATGATAACGGTCATAACGGTATTTATCGAGCTGATGGAGGTAAACATCATTCAGGCTCGCGCCGCTATAGAGGACGCTATCATCGATGATAAATCCTTTGAAATGCAGTACGCCGAGCGCCTCACGGGTATTCACGGGGACGCCATAGACCGGAACATCGACGCCAGGGTTCTCCTGAGCCGTACGGCAATACCAGTCAGCATTTGTATTTGAAGCGACAGCGCCAATACGGCCACGCTGCGCACGGTGCCAATCAACCAGCACGCGTACATCCAGTTCCGGACGCTGACGTTTGGCCTCATAGAGCGCATTCAGGATCCCGCGCCCGCCTTCATCTTGTTCAAGATACAGCGCGACAACGCAGATACGTCGCGTCGCACTGGCTATCTTTTCCAGAAGCATCTCCCGAAAATGAGCGGGAGCGTAAAAGAACTCTACATCATCAACTGACTGAGAAATCTTCGGTAGTTGAGCAAGGTGTTGTTGATGTTTATTACGCTTAAATTTTGACAACATCACAGTGCGTTTCTTCTCTGTTCATTGAAGGGTTGTCTGTACCATGCAAACAACATAAGCAGACAATGATACCACCAGTACCGTCCAAAGTGGTTAACATTTCCAGTAGCTTACTCTTGTTTATCCGCTGATGTCAGCCTGAGCGACAGGGCAACAATCCCTTCGTCCAGTTGAATATCAACGTCAAATCCAAGTTTTCGCGCCAGGGTCACCATACCGCGATTGTTAGGCATAGTAATGCCATTCAGGCGTAACAATCCGTGATCGCGCGTATAACTGATGAGTTTTTCCAGCAGCCGCCGTCCCAGACCCAGACCTTTTAAATCAGAACGTACCAGCACGGCAAATTCCGCATCGACATTATCCGGGTCGGAAATAGCGCGCGTCACGCCGAGGATCTCATCTCCCTGATCGGTACGACGAACGGCCACAAACGCCATTTCTCGATCGTAGTCGATCTGGGTCATATTGGCTAAATCGTCATGGGTAAATTCATTGATTTCGCTAAAGTAGCGATAGTAAAGATCCTCTTTGGTGACCTGAGAGATAAACATCCGCAATTGCGGTTCGTCTTCCGGCAGGATGGGACGAAAAAGCGCACGCTCTCCGTTTTTCATCTCTACCCACTCTTCAAGTTGCAAAGGATACGGACGGATCGCGAGACGACTTTCTCTGTCTCCTTCGAAAGGTGCAATATCCAGCGTGACGTCCAGCGCTGTAAACTCATTGCCGGAGGCGAGCAGCGGATGAATGTCCAGCCGTTGGATCTCTGCGCAATCGACAATCAGGTTAGAAACCTGTACCAGAAACTGGCTTAACCCGGCAATATCGAGTGGACGCAGGGCACTTCGGCCACGGATTTTCTTGCTTTTTATCGCCTGAATAACCAGGTAGCGAGCCAGGTTCATATTGAGCGGCGGCAAAGCGACCACCGCCTGTTCCTCTGGACGCCAGTCAACGCCGCCTTCTCCCAGCATGATGAGCGGACCAAAGACGGGATCGTGCTCAACCACCACCCGCAGCTCCTGAGCACCCGCACGGTTGGCCATGCTCTGCACCAGTAGCCCGTGGATCCTCGCCTGTGGCCAGGCCATCTTAGCGCGATCGATAATGGCCTCTGCCGCCTGCTGCACTTCCGCCGCCGTGCGCAGGTACAACATCACCCCCTGAATATCCGACTTATGCGGGATATCGGGCGAGCGGAGCTTCAGGGCGACCGGGTAGCCAATCTGCTCGGCAATATGAACCGCTTCGGCACTGTCGCTGGCAATCCACGTTGGCAGCGTTTGCATCCCATAGCTGCCAAGAATAGGTTGCACCTCGTGAGTATCAAGCGACGTAGCGCCTTCTTCGATAGCCTGCTGTAACAGCCTGTGGACATCGACGGAATTCGCCATCAGGTTACCGGGTAATGCAGGCGTTTCACGTAGTTGCTTCTGGTTCCGGCGGTACTCCACCATATGCATAAATGCGGTAATGGTGCCTTCCGGCGTGCGATATGTTGGTAGCCCGGCTTCACTGAACAGACGTCGTGCCTCCTGAGAGGAAAATTCGCCGCACCAGTTGGTCAACAGAGTGACGTATTTACCGCGAGGATGGTTCCGTACTGCCTCAATCAGCGCACGCGCACTTTCACTGCCTGGTGCTACTGCGCTGGGTGAATGGATAATCATCAGCGCATCAAAGTCCTGGCTATCCAGTAAAATGGATATGGCCTTGATATAGCGTTCGCTGCTGGCATCATCTCGCAAATCGAGTGGGTTGCCGGGCGAAACGCTTGCCGGTAAAGCCTCACTCAGGCGCTGCAGCGTCTCTTCCCCCAGTGTTGCCAGCTTGCCATTGCGCAGCCACAGCTCATCCAGGGCCAGTGCTGCCGGGGCTGCACCATTGCTGACTATCATGAGTTTTTCACCGCGTAATGGCCGCATATGACTTAACGTCTCAACGGCAGAAAAAAGTTCGTGCGTATCTTGTACCCGCAACAAACCCGCGCGCTGGATTGCGGCATCCCACGCAGGATCCATGCCTGAATGTGAGTGCAGAAGCCGTTGGGCGGCCGGGCTACGTCCGCTTTTGATAACCAGGATTGGCTTATTGCGGGACGCGCTACGTGATGCAGACACAAAACGGCGGGCATCACTGAGGTGCTCAAGATAGAGAAGAATGGCGCTGGTCTTGCTATCACGTGCCAGAAAATCCAGCAGTTCATCGACATCGATATCCAGGCTGTCACCCAGTGCGATGAAATAGGAAAACCCCATCTCCCTCTGTTGTGCCCAGTCGAGGATCGTGTTTGATACGGCGGCCGACTGGGAAATAAAGGCGAGTTTACCTTTGCTGATGGGTACCGGGGAGAAACTGGCATTCAGTCCCTGCCAGGGCGCGAGCAGACCCAGACTGTTGGGGCCAAGAATGCGCATCTGGTAGCGGCTGGCACATGCCAACAGCTCAGGTTGTTGTTCAGGAGGAGACGAAAGGATAATACAGGTTTTACATCCTTTCTTGCCAAGCGATTCCAGCAGCTCCGGATTACGTTTCGCGTGCGTACACAGAACGGCAAGGTCGGGTACAAAAGGCAGGCTTTGTACATCTGGCCATGCCAGTACACCCTGAACGGCTTTATACGTGGGCGTAACGGGCATGACGGGGCCATTAAATCCACCCGCCAGCAGGTTGCGCATCATCAGATAACCTGCGCGGTCTGGTTTCATTGATGCACCAATAACGGCAATGGATTTAGGACGTAATAGCGCTTCTAACCCTCGCTGGCTCATGCAACTCTCCTGTGAATGCAAGCGGCCTGATGATTTTAAACGTTTTCCGTCTCCGTTGCTGTGATGCTGCCCTTATGAACGGTTTTTCCCGCCAGATAGCGCTCACGGAAACAGGAGAAATGGTTGCCCAGTGCGCTGGCTGCGGTGGTGTCCCCAGCCAGATCCAGAAGCGCAATCGCCACTTCAGCCGTGCAATATTGACCGTCAGCATGGGCTTCACGTAAGCGATAGGTCGAGACCCGAGACAGATCCACTGAGATCACTGGTAGCGCATCAAGATACGGGCTTTTACGGAACATTTTGCGTGCTTCGGTCCAGGTGCCGTCCAGCATAATAAACAGCGGGGGTTTACCTGATGGCGGAGTGGAAAGCACCTGACGCTGTTCTCCGGCATAGGAGGCCGGAAAAACAACCATCGGCTGATAGTCCGGGCTGGCGACCAAATCGAGCAGCGCCTGAGGCGGCTCCGTGCGTGACCACTGAAATGCGGCGGTATCTGGCAGAATATCAGCGATAAGACGACCCGTATTGCTGGGTTTCATCGGTTCGGTATCGAACATGACCAGACAAAAACGGCTCTCCGCCGAGCTCGGGGCCAACGTCTCGCATAAACAAACTTTAAGCGGCAGCAGGCAGCGCTGGCAGCGGCGAATACGGTTGCCACGGGCAAGGAAAGGGCGAGTGGCGCGCGCAAGGCGTTCGGCACGTAGTTGAAGGACAGCGTTATCAGTCATGAGCGAAATACAGGGGGAAAACCCCATTTTCGCAGAGGCAGGAACGGGGCACAAGATGTGCCCCGCGAATGTTACAGCGATTCGTTTAACCAGCTTTCAAAAGGAGCCTTCGGTACTGCACCGTTAAGCATATCGATGACTTCACCATTCTTGAAAATCATAATGGTCGGGATGCTGCGAATGCCAAAACGCGCGCTGAGCTCGCGTTCCGCCTCGGTGTTCACTTTAACGAAACGCATCTTTCCGCTACGCTCTTCGGCGACATCTTCAAAGATGGGCGCGAAGCTACGACATGGGCCACACCACGGAGCCCAGAAATCGATAACCACAGGAAGATCGTCCTTGAGGAGTTTGTCCAGCGTAGCACCCGTAGCGTTAATGACATCACCATCAAACAATTCATGGCCACAACGCCCGCATTTTGCACCATCATCAATCCGATCGTCCGGAATGCGATTAAGAGCCTGGCAGTTGGCACATACGGTATTCATAACTAACCTCTGATAGAGCCGTGGGACAGCGGCAGAACGCCGATAATGTTTCTAATATGTTACATATTATCAATGAGCCCGTGTGAAACGACAATGCGTTTTATTCAATGAGAACAATAGTCGCAGGCTTTTGTACGAAATTATGGCTATGCGCTGACACATCGGGTAATCTGCGCGCTTCGCGCAGCGCTGGTGGAGAAAAGCATGAACGACGAAATGAAAAACAAAAGCGGCAAGGTCAAAGTGATGTATGTCCGCAGTGATGATGACTCTGATAAACGCACCCAAAATCCGCGTACCGGAAAAGGTGGCGGGCGTCCGGCGTCTTCTCGTGCAGACGGTGGCCGTCGCCCCGCCCGCGATGACAGAAATAACCGCGGTGATGACCGCAAACGTGATGACCGTAAGCGTGACGATCGCAAACGCGATGACCGTCCACGTGATGACTTCTCACGTGATAACTCATCCCCGTGGCGTACCGTTTCTCGCGCCCCTGGCGATGAAACGCCAGAAAAAGCCGATCACGGCGGTATCAGCGGTAAGAGCTTTATCGACCCGGAAGTGCTGCGTCGTCAGCGTGCGGAAGAGACCCGTGTGTACGGCGAAAACGCCTGTCAGGCCCTGTTCCAGAGCCGTCCTGAGTGCATCGTCCGTGCCTGGTTTATCCAGAGCGTAACCCCGCGCTTTAAAGAAGCGCTGCGCTGGATGGCGGCCAACCGTAAAGCCTACCATGTGGTTGACGATGCCGAACTGACCAAAGCGTCCGGCACTGAACACCACGGTGGCGTGTGCTTCCTGATCAAAAAACGTAACGGTACCACCGTTCAGCAGTGGGTCAGCCAGGCGGATGCCGATGACTGCGTACTGGCGCTGGAAGATGTGGGCAACCCGCATAACCTGGGCGCGATGATGCGTAGCTGTGCACACTTTGGCGTGAAAGGCGTATTGCTACAGGATGCTGCACTGCTGGAATCTGGTGCGGCGATCCGTACTGCCGAAGGTGGTGCTGAGCACGTACAACCGATCACCGGTGACAGCGTACTGGATGCCATTGAGCAGTTCCGTAAAGCGGGTTACTCCATCGTAACCACTTCCAGCCATGCCGGTACGCCGCTGTTTAAAGCAACGCTGCCGCGTAAAATGGTGCTGGTGTTAGGTCAGGAGCGCGATGGTCTGTCTGATGCTGCGCTGTCCAGTGCGGACCTGAGCGTCTCTATCGACGGAACTGGCAATGTGGAAAGTCTGAACGTTTCCGTGGCAACTGGCGTACTGCTGGCTGAATGGTGGCGTCAGAATAAAGCATAAGCATTTGTGCTTTTTGTATGCCCGGCTCTCCGGGCATACAAAACAAATTACTCGCTTTCAGCCGGTAGCACAGGCATCCAGTCAATCGGCGTTTCGCCACGTTTTTCCAGCCATTCATTCGCCAGTACAAAGTGATTACTGCCAAAGAAACCGCGATGCGCTGACAGCGGTGACGGGTGTGGTGCTTTCAGCACATGGTGACGCTGTCGGTCGATAATCGCCCCTTTTTTCTGCGCGTGAGAACCCCAGAGTAAAAATACTACCCCTTCACGATGTTCATTGATCAGGCTGATGACTTTATCGGTAAAGGTTTCCCAGCCCAGACTGGCGTGGGAATGGGCCTGACCTGCACGGACGGTTAATACGGTGTTCAATAACAGCACACCCTGGTGCGCCCAGCTTTCCAGATAACCATGATTTGGCCGGGTAAACCCGGGCAGGGTGCCTTCAAGCTCTTTATACATATTCAGAAGTGAAGGCGGAATGGCAATGCCCGGACGTACGGAAAACGCCAGACCATGCGCTTGTCCAGGCCCGTGATAAGGATCCTGTCCGAGGATAACCACCTTCACATCACTCAGTTCGGTATAGCGAAAGGCGTTAAAAACATCTTTTTGTGGCGGGTAAATTGTCTGGCCAGACTGCCGTTCAGCGGCAACGGTACTGAGGGTATTGATAAAATAGGGCTGCTGTTTCTCTGCTGCCAGCACGTCGTGCCATGTTAAAGGTGTTGTCATCTCGCTCTCCTGCGAATCTCAATCTGCGCTTAGCTTACCCGTTAAAACCCGGTGCGCAAAATTCCACGCTGAAAATGCGTCTAAGTGACTAAATTCATTTTGAAAATATACAAAATAAGTTGAATTGGTAAAGTGTCTAAATTGATCTGAAGCAATAAATTCAAACCACACTCTTTATGTGGTTGGTGTTTTTGTTGATTTAAATCAATAAATCACCCATGCCTGAATGATATATATACACACAAGCAACAATGGTTTTACCAATTGGCCGCGAGAGGCCGACACCCGTTACTGTAGCCTAAGGGAGGCATCACATGATTACAGGTATCCAGATTACTAAAGCTGCAAACGACGATCTGCTCAACTCTTTCTGGCTGCTGGACAGCGAGAAAGGTGAAGCACGCTGTGTAGTAGCAAAAGCAGGTTTTGCGGAAGATGAAATTGTGCCAGTCAGCAAACTGGGCGAAATTGAATACCGTGAAATCCCAATGGAAGTGAAACCGGAAGTGCGCGTAGAAGGTGGTCAGCACCTGAACGTTAACGTTCTGCGCCGCGAAACCCTGATGGATGCCGTTGAGCACCCAGAAAAATATCCGCAGCTGACTATCCGTGTTTCTGGTTATGCGGTACGTTTCAACTCTCTGACCCCGGAACAGCAGCGCGATCTTATCGCGCGTACCTTTACTGAAAGCCTGTAAGGTTTCAGCCACGGGGGCGAAATAAAAAAGCCGGGAATTTCCCGGCTTTTTTTTACTCTTCTGTTTTCGTCTCTGGTGCAGCAGCACTTGGCTTACGGCGCTTACCAATGTTCTTGGTATCGCGGTGGCGTTGTTTAACGCGCGGCTTCTCTTTTTCTTTCTCTTTCTTCTCAGCACGTTTGGCGAGCGCTTTCTTGGACGGTTTACCCGTCATTTTTTCGCTCGGGGCACGTGTGGTCGGACGAAGCTCACTGATAACGCGGGCCTTCAGCGGCTCATCAACATAGCGGCCAATTTTCTGCAGCAGCAGGAAATCATGTGCTTCGACCAGAGAAATAGCGATACCTTTGCGGCCTGCACGACCGGTACGGCCAATGCGGTGCAGATAGGTGTCACCGCTGCGCGGCATATCGAAGTTAATCACATGGCTGACATCCGGAATATCGATCCCGCGAGCAGCAACGTCGGTGGCGACCAGCACGTTTACGCGACCATCGGTCAGACGCTTGATGCCTTCGGTACGCTTAACCTGCGCCATCTCGCCTTCAAGGTAGCAGTTGTTGATCCCTGCATTACGTAGCATTTCAGCCAGTTCGTGCACACGCTCGCGCTTACGCACGAATACGATGGTGCGAGTCGCGTCTTCTTGCTTCAGCAAATGCTTGAGCAGCTCAACTTTGTGTTCCAGATCATCCGCGCGGTAGTACCACTGGTGGATCTTCTTGCGCTCACGAGTGGAAGGGGTTGCAGATACCTCCACCGGATCTTCCAACAGGCGCTCTGCGAAATCTTTAATCGCTTCCCCTTCCAGGGTGGCAGAGAACAGCATTGTCTGGTTACGCCAGCGCGTTTCACCCGCGATGTGTTCGATATCCTGGGCAAAGCCCATGTCCAGCATACGGTCGGCTTCGTCGAGGATCAGCGTTTCAACCGCGCGGCAGTCGAAGTTCTCTTCTTTAATGTACTGCAGCAGACGGCCAGTCGTCGCCACGACGATGTCCTGGTTCTCACTGAACACTTCAGCGTGGTTCATATACGCAACACCGCCGGTAATGGTGGCGATATCAAGATGGGTATTCGCAGCCAGTTCACGCGCGTGTTCGGCAACCTGCATTGCCAGTTCACGAGTAGGCGTCAGGATCAAAATGCGCGGTGGGCCTGATTTTTTGCGAGGGAAATCGAGCAAATGCTGCAAGACAGGCAGCAAGTAGGCTGCTGTTTTCCCCGTGCCGGTTGGCGCAGAACCGAGCACATCGCGGCCCTCAAGCGCAGGCGGAATGGCCGCTGCCTGAATGGCGGTCGGGCGTGTAAAGCCTTTGCTCTCAAGAGCATTGAGCAGGCTTTCATCGAGTTCAAGTTCGGAAAAAGTCGTTACAGTCATGTTCTACCTCTGTGTGGGGCGCTGATTATAGACGTTACGGCTGTAATCTTCATCTGTTTGTATGGATATCGCTTTGCGACCACTTCGCTTTCCCCTATGCTACTCCAGTTTCACTTAGAAGGTTGCCCTGACATGTCTCAACTCAAAGCGCAGTTGCGCCGCGATGGTTTTACGTTTAAACAATTTTTTGTGGCTCACGATCGCTGTGCGATGAAAGTCGGCACAGATGGTATTTTACTGGGAGCATGGGCACCTGTCGCAGGTGTTAAACGTATCCTGGATATCGGCACCGGCAGCGGCCTGTTGGCCTTAATGCTGGCGCAGCGCACGGAAGAACACGTTACTATTGATGCCGTTGAGCTGGATGTACAGGCCGCAGGGCAGGCGAGCGAAAATGCGGATGAATCGCCGTGGGCCGCCCGGATTAAGGTTGAGTGCGCGGATGTGCTGGTCTGGGCACCAGAACAAACAGCCCGTTACGATCTTATCGTCAGTAACCCGCCATACTATGAGCCAGGTGTCGAGTGCGGTTCGCCGGAACGCGAGCAGGCTCGCTATACCGGTTCGCTCGATCATAAGGCGCTGTTAACCAGTGCGGCAGAGTTGATCTCCGAAGAGGGATTTTTCTGCGTGGTTCTGCCAGAAAATACCGGTAACACGTTTATTGGGATTGCGCGGGAGATCGGCTGGAACTTACGTTTACGAACCGATATTTCGGATACCGAAGGACGCTTACCTCACCGCGTGCTGCTGGCACTTTCACCACAAGAAGGGGAGTGCTTTAACGACAGGATGGTGATCCGTGGGCCAGACCAGCGTTACTCCGAAGATTACACTGCTCTGACCCAGGCGTTTTATCTGTTTATGTGAACCTGCGGGGACAAAATCGACGGACCGGATCCCGCCAGTTGGTCGGGGTAGTCCAGGGTATAGTGTAGGCCGCGGCTCTCTTTACGCATCATCGCGCAGCGAACAATCAGCTCGGCTACCTGCACCAGGTTGCGCAGCTCCAGCAGATTATTGGATACACGGAAGTTGGCGTAATATTCATCAATTTCTTGCTGTAGCATTGTGATGCGGCGTAATGCGCGTTCAAGACGTTTAGTGGTGCGTACGATGCCAACGTAGTCCCACATAAACAACCTCAGCTCGTGCCAGTTATGCTGAATCACGACCAGCTCATCCGGGTTCTCTACACGGCTTTCATCCCAGGCGGGTAAACGCGAAGTCTGGCGGGTATATGGAATGCGTTTGGCAATATCTTCCGATGCAGACCATCCATAAACCAGACATTCCAGCAGCGAGTTTGATGCCATACGGTTTGCACCATGCAGCCCGGTGTAGCTTACCTCACCAATGGCATACAGACCATCCACGTCGGTACGACCGTGATCGTCAACCATCACACCACCACAGGTATAGTGAGCTGCGGGAACGATGGGAACGGGATCGCGAGTCAGATCAATACCCAGACCCAGCAGTTTTTCGTAAATCATCGGGAAGTGCTGGCGGATGAACTCGGCCGGTTTATGGCTGATGTCCAGATACATACAATCCACGCCAAGACGTTTCATCTCGTGGTCGATAGCGCGGGCAACGATATCACGCGGTGCAAGTTCGCCCCGGGCGTCAAAGTCCGGCATAAAGCGGGAACCATCCGGGCGTTTCAGGTAAGCCCCTTCGCCACGCAGGGCTTCCGTCAGTAAGAAATTGCGAGCCTGCGGATGGAAGAGTGCCGTCGGGTGGAACTGGTTGAACTCCAGGTTCGCCACGCGGCAACCGGCGCGCCAGGCCATTGCGATACCGTCACCGGAGGCAATATCCGGGTTGGTGGTGTATTGATACACTTTGGAGGCCCCGCCAGTGGCCAGCACAACGGCTTTTGCCTGACAGGTTTCGACCTTCTCTTTATTGCGATTCCAGACCCAGGCTCCCACCACACGACGCGTGCCGGGCAGACCAATCTTGTCGGAAATGATCAGGTCAACGGCATTACTCCGCTCCAGAACCTGAATATTAGGATGGCTAAGCGCTTTACTGACCAGCGTGGTTTCAACCTCTTTCCCTGTGGCATCTGCAGCATGCAGGATACGACGGTGGCTATGCCCACCTTCACGGGTAAGGTGATAGCTCTCTTCACCGTTTGGCTGAACCTGGGTATCGAACAATACCCCCTGGTCGATAAGCCACTGCACGCAGTGGCGGGCGTTGCTGGCGACAAACTCGGCGGCATGTTCGTCCACGATCCCGGCTCCGGCGATCAGCGTATCTTCTACGTGTGACGCAATGCTGTCTGTTTCATCAAACACGGCAGCAATACCGCCCTGGGCGTAAAAAGTGGAGCCTTCGCTCATTGGCCCTTTGCTCAGAACGATAACGCTCTGATGCTCGGCCAGACGCAGCGCCAGTGAGAGACCGGCAGCACCGCTGCCGATGATCAGTACATCGCAATGAAGTTCGGGTGTTGTGTTCATTATGTTTGTTTAATTTACTAAACATTGTTTGGTCAGAATAGCACCTGAATGCGAGATATCGCACGTTTTTTTTGATCTTTGTTGTAATGGCTAAACTTGTTGCAGGGGGATTAAAAAGAGGTAAAAGAACGAAAATATTTTGCGAAGCAGATCGTTAGCTTCAGATTTTGTGGTGAAATAAAGCCCGTGTTGCGTTACTCTTTCGGCGGGAAATTTGATGTTTCTTGTCAGAAAGTGGGTACGTATCGTGAACAGACTTATAATGAGAGAAAATGAATGGTCTGCGGCGCGATGAACAAAAACAAAGGCGTGACGGAACTTATTGAAGAACAGACACTCTAACTCGGTGCTTGCTCAAAGTGCGGTATTTTTAGAGTGGCGTTTCGATAACGCGTGGAATTTAGGTTTGGGGAGACATTACCTCGGATGAGCGAGCAGTTAACGGACCAGGTCCTGGTTGAACGGGTCCAGAAGGGAGATCAGAAAGCCTTTAACTTACTGGTAGTGCGCTACCAGCATAAAGTGGCGAGCCTGGTTTCCCGCTATGTGCCGTCAGGTGATGTGCCTGATGTTGTGCAAGAGTCTTTTATTAAGGCCTATCGTGCGCTGGATTCGTTCCGGGGAGATAGTGCTTTTTATACCTGGCTGTACCGTATTGCGGTGAATACAGCAAAGAATTATCTGGTCGCTCAGGGCCGTCGTCCACCGTCAAGTGATGTGGACGCCATCGACGCCGAGAACTTTGAAAGTGGCGGTGCATTGAAAGAAATTTCGAACCCTGAGAACTTAATGTTGTCAGAAGAACTGAGACAAATCGTTTTTCGCACGATCGAGTCGCTCCCGGAAGATTTACGCATGGCAATTACGTTGCGGGAGCTGGATGGTCTGAGCTATGAAGAGATAGCCGCTATCATGGATTGTCCGGTCGGCACGGTACGTTCACGAATATTCCGTGCGCGAGAAGCTATTGATAATAAAGTTCAACCGCTTATCAGGCGTTGACGATAGCGGGATACTGGAAAAGGTATTAGGCATGCAGAAAGAAAAACTTTCCGCTTTAATGGATGGTGAAACGCTGGATAGTGAGCTGCTCAACGAGCTGTCCCATTCTCCCGAGATGCAAGAGACCTGGGAGAGCTATCATCTCATCCGTGACACACTGCGCGGTGACACTGGCGAGGTTCTCCATTTCGATATCTCAGCCCGCGTAATGGCGGCTATTGAGAACGAGCCTGTTCATCAAACCACACCGCTGATCCCTGAAGCTCAGCCTGCGCCTCACCAGTGGCAGAAAATGCCGTTCTGGCAAAAGGTGCGTCCGTGGGCCAGTCAACTTACCCAAATGGGTGTGGCTGCATGCGTATCGCTTGCAGTTATCGTTGGCGTCCAGCACTATAATACTCAGTCTGAAACTAACCAGCAGCCAGAAGCGCCAGTGTTTAATACACTGCCGATGATGGGCAAAGCCAGCCCGGTAAGCCTGGGTGTACCGGCTGATGCCTCCGCCAGTGGTGGTCAGCAACAGCAGGTTCAGGAGCAACGCCGTCGCATTAATGCGATGTTGCAGGATTACGAGTTGCAGCGTCGTCTGCACTCTGAACAGCTTCAGTTTGAGCAGGCACAAACCCAGCAGGCCGCTGTGCAGGTGCCAGGAAACCAAACTTTAGGAACGCAATCGCAGTAATGAAGCAACTTTGGTTCGCCATGTCTCTGATGGCGGGTAGCCTGTTCTTCTCTGCCAACGCCTCGGCTGATGTTTCATCCGGGGCGTTGTTGCAGCAAATGAATCTGGCCAGCCAGTCACTCAATTACGAGTTGGCATTTATCAGCATCAATAAGCAGGGTGTCGAGTCGTTACGCTATCGCCATGCCCGCCTTGATAACCAGCCTCTCGCCCAGCTTTTACAGATGGATGGCCCGCGCCGGGAAGTTGTCCAGCGTGGCAAAGAAATCAGCTATTTCGAGCCAGGCCTGGAACCTTTCACGCTGAATGGCGACTATATTGTCGATTCTCTGCCATCACTCATCTACACCGATTTTAAACGTCTTGCCCCTTACTACGATTTTATCTCGGTAGGGCGTACGCGCATTGCGGACAGACTGTGTGAAGTCATTCGCGTTGTCGCGCGTGACGGTACGCGCTACAGCTATATCGTCTGGATTGATGCCGAGACGAAGCTGCCAATGCGCGTTGACCTGCTTGATCGTGATGGTGAAACGCTGGAACAGTTCCGGGTGATCTCCTTTACCATTAACAATCAGGTGGGGAGCAGCATGCAGAATCTGGCGAAAGCCAGCTTACCGCCGCTTTTGTCCGTGCCTGCGGGAGATTCCATTAATTTCAACTGGGTACCATCCTGGATCCCACAAGGGTTTAGCGAAATCTCCAGCAGCCGTCGCCAGTTACCGACCATTGAAACACCGGTTGAATCGCGCCTCTATTCCGATGGTTTGTTCAGCTTCTCGGTGAACATCAACCGCGCAACGGCAAACAGCACTGAACAAATTCTCCGTACCGGGCGTCGGACGGTTAGCACGACGGTACGCGATAATGCAGAAATCACCATTGTCGGCGAATTACCGCCGCAAACCGCGAAGCGCATTTCTGACAGCATTAAATTCAGGGCCGGACAATGATTAAAGAGTGGGCCACGGTCGTATCGTGGCAGGACGGCGTTGCGCTGGTGAGCTGTGATGTAAAAGCTTCATGCAATAGCTGTGCGTCCAGAGCCGGCTGTGGAAGTCGCGTGCTGAATAAACTTGGACCGCAGACTTCGCACACGCTCTCTGTGTCGAGCGAACAGCCGCTGGTGGCAGGGCAAAAAGTGGAACTGGGTATTGCTGAAGGTAGTCTGCTCAGTTCCGCCATGCTGGTTTACCTCTCCCCACTGGTGGGGTTGTTCGTGATGGGGGGGATCTTCCAGATGCTGTTTGGCACCGATGTAGCCGCTATGTGCGGTGCTGCGTTGGGGGGCGTTGGCGGATTTTGGCTTGCCAAAGGTTTCTCCCCTAAGCTTGCCGCTCGTGAAGAGTGGCAACCCGTCATCCTTAGCGTTGCGCTGGCTCCAGACCAACTTCGTGTCGAAACGCTCTCTTCTGAGGCCCGGTGATCCACCGGGCTTTATCATTATTTACATCTCAAAAATGAAAACGACGTTTCTTCACGCTATACCTGGCTCTAAGTGCATTTCCAGGTTACAGGTATGTAGTGTAGAATGCTGCGTTTTCGCACTGAAAAACGTCAGGCTAAGAACAGCGGCCTCCAGGAATTCGTAAGGCATAATTATTTAACTATATGAAGAACATACGTAACTTTTCGATCATTGCTCACATTGACCACGGTAAGTCGACGCTGTCTGACCGTATTATCCAGATTTGCGGTGGCCTGTCTGATCGTGAAATGGAAGCCCAGGTTCTGGACTCCATGGACCTGGAACGCGAACGTGGTATCACCATTAAAGCGCAGAGCGTTACGCTCGATTACAAGGCGGCTGATGGTGAAACCTATCAACTGAACTTTATCGACACCCCAGGCCACGTTGACTTCTCCTATGAAGTTTCACGCTCGCTGGCGGCCTGTGAAGGCGCGCTGCTGGTGGTGGATGCCGGGCAGGGCGTAGAAGCTCAGACCCTGGCAAACTGCTACACCGCGATGGAAATGGATCTTGAGGTTGTACCGGTTCTCAACAAAATTGACCTGCCGGCAGCCGATCCAGAGCGCGTAGCGGAAGAGATTGAAGATATTGTCGGTATTGATGCGACCGATGCGGTGCGCTGCTCGGCGAAAACCGGCGTGGGTGTTCCTGACGTGCTGGAACGTCTGGTGCGTGATATTCCACCGCCAGAAGGTGACCCGGATGCGCCACTGCAGGCGCTGATCATCGACTCCTGGTTCGATAACTACCTGGGCGTTGTCTCGCTGGTACGTATTAAAAACGGCACCATGCGTAAAGGCGACAAAATCAAGGTGATGAGTACCGGCCAGGTCTATAACGCAGACCGTCTGGGGATCTTCACGCCAAAACAGGTTGACCGTACTGAGCTGAAATGCGGCGAGGTGGGTTGGCTGGTGTGTGCAATTAAAGACATCCTCGGTGCACCGGTTGGCGATACGCTGACGCTGGCGCGTAATCCGGCAGATAAAGCACTGCCTGGCTTCAAAAAAGTGAAGCCGCAGGTCTATGCCGGTCTGTTCCCGGTCAGCTCCGACGATTATGAGAACTTCCGTGACGCGCTTGGCAAACTGAGCCTGAACGATGCTTCCCTGTTCTACGAGCCAGAAAGTTCAACGGCGCTGGGCTTCGGCTTCCGCTGCGGCTTCCTCGGCCTGCTGCACATGGAGATCATTCAGGAACGTCTGGAACGTGAATACGATCTGGATCTGATCACTACCGCACCCACCGTAGTGTATGAAGTAGAGACCACGTCGAAAGAGGTTATCTACGTCGATAGCCCGTCCAAACTCCCGCCGCTGAACAATATTCATGAGCTGCGTGAGCCTATTGCAGAGTGTCACATGCTGCTGCCGCAGGAATTCCTGGGCAACGTGATCACGCTGTGTATTGAGAAACGTGGCGTACAGACCAACATGGTTTACCACGGTAACCAGGTGGCACTGACCTACGAAATCCCGATGGCGGAAGTGGTACTCGACTTCTTCGACCGTCTGAAGTCGACCTCTCGTGGCTATGCGTCACTGGATTACAACTTCAAACGCTTCCAGGCCTCTAACATGGTGCGTGTGGACGTGCTGATCAACGGCGAGCGTGTTGATGCGCTGGCGCTGATCACCCACAACGATAACGCGCCGTACCGTGGCCGTGAGCTGGTTGAGAAGATGAAAGAGCTGATCCCACGTCAGCAGTTCGACATCGCGATTCAGGCGGCTATTGGCAACCATATTATCGCCCGTTCTACCGTGAAACAGCTGCGTAAAAACGTTCTGGCTAAATGCTATGGCGGTGACGTCAGCCGTAAGAAAAAGCTGCTGCAGAAGCAGAAAGAAGGTAAGAAGCGTATGAAGCAGGTCGGTAACGTTGAACTGCCGCAGGAAGCATTCCTTGCCATTCTTCATGTTGGTAAAGACAGCAAATAACTTTAAGGAGTTGGCATGGCGAACATGTTTGCCCTGATCCTGGTCATCGCTACCCTGGTGACGGGTCTGTTGTGGTGCCTGGATAAGTTTATTTTCGCCCCGAAACGCCGTGAACGTCAGGCTGCCGCGCAGGCAGCCACTGGCGAACAGCTGGATGCGAAAACCCTGAAGAAAGTCGGCCCGAAACCGGGCTGGCTGGAAACAGGTGCATCGGTATTCCCGGTGCTGGCGATCGTTCTGGTTGTGCGTTCGTTTATTTACGAGCCATTCCAGATCCCATCAGGTTCAATGATGCCAACGCTGTTGATTGGCGATTTTATTCTGGTCGAGAAGTTTGCCTACGGCATTAAAGATCCTATTTACCAGAAGACGCTGATCGAAACCGGTCATCCTAAACGTGGCGACATTGTGGTATTTAAATACCCGGAAGATCCGCGTCTGGACTACATCAAACGTGCTGTAGGTTTGCCGGGTGATAAAGTGACCTACGATCCGGTAGCCAAAGAAGTGACCGTACAGCCAGGCTGCAGCTCCGGTACTGCATGTGAAAACGCGCTACCAATCACTTACTCGAACGTTGAGCCAAGTGATTTTGTGCAGACCTTTGCTCGTCGCAATGGTGGCGAGGCAACCAGCGGTTTCTTCCAGGTACCAAAAGGCGAAACCAAAGAGAACGGGATCCGTCTGGTCGAACGCAAAGAGACGCTGGGTGATGTTACGCACCGTATCCTGACCGTACCTATTGCGCAGGATCAACTGGGTATGTACTACCAGCAACCAGGTCAGCAGCTTGCCAGCTGGATCGTACCGCCGGGACATTACTTCATGATGGGTGATAACCGCGATAACTCTGCGGACAGCCGTTACTGGGGCTTTGTGCCGGAAGCGAATCTGGTTGGTAAAGCGACCGCAATCTGGATGAGTTTTGAGAAACAGGAAGGCGAATGGCCGACCGGTGTCCGTCTGAATCGTATTGGCGGCATCCATTAATTCTCATTAATTGAACACGTAGCCGTGGTTATTCGCGGCTACGTGAATTATTTAAGCGATAAATCTGTTTGAACTAACGACATCCCCTGTCGTTGTGTATAGAATATTCCCCCGAAGTTTAAGGTTGGCCCTGTAAGGGTGCCACGGCACACGAAACCGCGTTGGTTTTCTCAGGTCGGTTTCGTGTGCTGCATTTTTGACGCATTCATTTATTGGTATCGCATGAACCCCATCGTAATTAATCGGCTTCAACGTAAGCTGGGCTACACTTTTCATCATCAGGAGTTGTTGCAACAGGCATTAACCCATCGAAGTGCCAGCAGCAAACATAATGAGCGTCTCGAGTTTTTAGGCGACTCTATTTTAAGTTTCGTGATTGCCAATGCGCTTTATCATCGTTTCCCGCGTGTGGACGAAGGTGATATGAGCCGCATGCGCGCCACGCTGGTACGGGGTAACACCCTTGCGGAAATCGCACGCGAATTTGAACTGGGTGAATGTCTGCGTCTTGGGCCGGGTGAACTGAAAAGCGGCGGCTTCCGTCGTGAATCTATTCTTGCCGATACGGTCGAAGCATTAATCGGTGGCGTGTTCCTGGACAGCGATATCCAGACCGTAGAAAAGCTGATCCTGAACTGGTATCAGACCCGTCTGGACGAAATCAGTCCGGGCGATAAACAAAAAGATCCGAAAACGCGTTTGCAGGAATATTTGCAGGGTCGTCACCTCCCGCTGCCATCTTATCTGGTGGTGCAGGTGCGTGGTGAAGCGCACGATCAGGAATTTACCATCCATTGCCAGGTCAGTGGCCTGAGTGAACCGGTGGTTGGCACAGGTTCTAGCCGTCGTAAGGCGGAACAAGCTGCCGCCGAACAGGCGTTAAAAATGCTGGAGCTGGAATGAGCGAAGAAAAAACCTATTGCGGATTTATTGCCATCGTCGGACGTCCGAACGTCGGCAAATCCACCCTGTTGAATAATCTGCTCGGGCAGAAGATTTCTATCACCTCTCGTAAGGCGCAGACCACGCGCCACCGCATCGTCGGTATTCATACTGAAGGCGCGTATCAGGCGATTTATGTCGATACTCCTGGCCTGCATATGGAAGAGAAACGTGCCATTAACCGCCTGATGAACAAGGCGGCGAGTAGCTCGATTGGCGACGTAGAGCTGGTTATTTTCGTTGTGGAAGGCACCCGCTGGACGCCAGACGACGAAATGGTGCTGAACAAGCTGCGTGATGGCAAAACGCCGGTGATCCTGGCTGTCAACAAAGTGGACAACGTGCAGGAAAAAGCCGATCTGCTGCCGCACCTGCAGTGGCTGGGCAGCCAGATGAACTTCCTCGATATCGTTCCGCTGTCTGCTGAGACTGGCCTGAACGTCGATACCATCGCGAGTATCGTGCGTAAGCATTTGCCGGAAGCTATTCATCACTTCCCGGAAGAGTACGTTACCGATCGCTCCCAGCGTTTTATGGCCTCTGAAATCATCCGTGAAAAACTGATGCGTTTCCTGGGCGCAGAGCTGCCGTATTCAGTGACGGTTGAGATCGAACGTTTCCAGAGCAACGAGCGTGGTGGTTATGACATCAACGGCCTGATCCTCGTTGAGCGTGAAGGGCAGAAGAAGATGGTGATTGGCAACAAAGGTGCCAAGATCAAAACCATTGGCATCGAAGCCCGTAAAGACATGCAGGACATGTTTGAAGCACCGGTTCACCTGGAACTGTGGGTGAAAGTGAAATCTGGCTGGGCCGATGATGAGCGTGCTCTGCGCAGTCTCGGTTACGGCGAAGACCAGTAGTTTTCATACTCTATGGCTTTCGAGGTGCAGGAAGGCGGCAAGACCGCGAATCCCCGGGAGCTTACTTCAGTAAGTGACTGGGGTGAACGGGCGCAGCCAACGCACCTGCAACTTGAAAGACGACGAGTATGATGGAAGGATGGCAGCGCGCCTTTGTATTGCATAGTCGTCCCTGGAGCGAAACCAGCCTCATGCTGGACGTCTTCACGGAAGAGTCGGGCCGCGTGCGCCTTGTTGCGAAAGGCGCACGTTCCAAACGTTCTAATCTGAAAGGTGCATTACAGCCTTTCACACCGCTGCTGGTTCGCTTTGGTGGGCGAGGGGAAGTCAAAACCCTGCGCAGCGCTGAAGCCGTTTCCCTGGCGCTTCCCCTTTCTGGCATCACGCTGTACAGCGGTCTGTATATCAATGAACTCATCTCACGCGTTCTTGCACATGAGACCCGCTTCTCTGAACTTTTCTTTGATTACCTGCACTGTATCCAGGCGCTGGCTGGCGCAACCGGTACGCCTGAACCCGCATTGCGCCGGTTTGAACTGGCGTTGCTGGGGCATCTGGGATACGGCGTCGATTTTTTGCACTGTGCCGGCAGCGGTGAACAGGTCGAAGATACAATGACCTACCGTTATCGCGAGGAAAAAGGCTTTATTGCCAGCGTCGTCATCGATAACAGTACCTTCACTGGTCGTCAGCTCAGGGCGCTGTTTGAACGAGAGTTCCCGGATCAGGATACCCTGCGCGCCGCAAAACGCTTTACCCGAATTGCGCTCAAGCCGTATCTTGGTGGCAAGCCCTTAAAGAGCCGCGAATTATTCAGGCAGTTTATGCCTAAGCGTTAGATTACTGTATTAAAAGAAAATCGAGGATTGTCATGGCTGAATTACTGTTAGGCGTCAACATTGATCACATCGCTACGCTGCGTAATGCGCGCGGCACGGCTTATCCTGATCCGGTTCAGGCGGCATTTATCGCCGAGCAGGCTGGCGCTGACGGCATTACCGTTCACCTTCGTGAAGATCGCCGCCACATTACCGACCGTGATGTGCGTATCCTGCGTCAGACGCTGGATACCCGCATGAATCTGGAGATGGCCGTTACCGAAGAGATGCTGACGATTGCCTGCGACACCAAACCGCACTTCTGTTGCCTGGTACCGGAAAAACGTCAGGAAGTCACCACCGAAGGCGGCCTGGATGTGGCCGGTCAACGCGACAAAATGCGTGATGCCTGCAAACGTCTGGCGGATGCGGGCATTCTGGTTTCTCTGTTTATTGATGCGGATGTCGAACAGATCAAAGCCGCGGCTGAGGTGGGCGCGCCGTATATCGAAATCCACACGGGTTGCTATGCCGACGCTAAAGACGATGCCACACAACTCAAAGAGCTGGAGCGTATCGCCAAAGCGGCCACCTATGCGGCAAGCCTGGGACTGAAGGTTAATGCCGGTCACGGCCTGACCTACCACAACGTGAAAGCGATTGCTGCACTGCCTGAAATGCACGAACTGAACATTGGTCACGCCATTATTGGCCGGGCGGTGATGAGTGGTCTGAAAGAGGCGGTCTCAGAAATGAAACGCCTGATGCTGGAAGCACGCCAGTAATGGCCATTCTGGGCTTAGGCACGGACATTGTCGAAATAGCCCGTATTGAAGAGGTGATCGCCCGTAGCGGCGATCGCCTGGCCAGACGCGTGCTGAGCGACAATGAATGGGTTATCTGGGAAGCGCATCAACAGCCTGTGCGCTTTCTGGCAAAGCGTTTTGCGGTGAAAGAGGCGGCAGCGAAAGCCTTTGGGACAGGCATTCGCAACGGCCTGGCATTTAATCAGTTTGAAGTGTTCAACGATGAGCTGGGTAAACCGTGTCTGCGTCTGTGGGGCGAGGCGCAAAAACTGGCGGAAAAACTTGGCGTGGCACACATGCATGTGACGCTTGCCGATGAACGCCGCTACGCCTGTGCCACGGTGATTATTGAAAGTTAAAGTTTGTCCGCGTGATGCATCAGGACAAACTTGTCCCACAGTTGTTCTTCGCTTTCGACGTGTGCCGGATCTTTGAGGATAGTATTGGGGATAGGGCACACTTTCTGGCAGGTCGGCGTTTCATAGTGGCCGATGCATTCGGTGCAACGGTCGCTGTTAATCTCATAAATGCTGTCACCCATTGAAATTGCCTGGTTTGGGCATTCGGGTTCGCACATATCGCAATTGATGCATTTTTTGGTGATTAACAGCGCCATCAGGAAATTCTCAGAAACAACACAAACAGGGCGGGCATTATATGCGCATTCCCTGCTCAAACCAATTTTTTTACCAGCTCTTCACTGTGACGGATACGTTTCGGGGCGTGCTCCAGATCTTGCTGAACCAGCGCCATAAACAGCAGATCGGTCAGCATCATTTGCGCGCTGGTGGACGAGATAGCGGCGCTGCGTGTGGCCTGCTCCTCCGCAATGGTATACAGACAGCGCGTTGCCCGCTGTTGTAGTGAATTGGGGGTAAAACCGGTGATTGCCAGAATTTTACCGCCGACACGCAGGGCCTCATCGGTGGCCATGTTGATCTCGCGACGCTCGCCGGAATAGGAAATAGCCAGCAGTAGATCGCCAGGATCCATCGCCTGCACGGTGGCCAGAAGGGCATGCATATCCTGTTCGACAATGGCGTTATAGCCGATTTTTGTCAGCTTCCAGCCAAAATTACGCGCCACTAAGCCGGAGGCACCAATTCCGGTCAAAATGATACGCCGGGCAGTGCGCAGCATCGCTACGCTTTCCAGCAACTTCTCTTCAGTATTCACGTCAAGGGTGGCATGCATGGCCGCCACATTCTCTTTGATGAGCTTTTCGCCCACCAGACGCATCGGGTCATCGCCACGGATCTGATTATGCACCGGCATCGACTGCGGATTAGGGTTATTCACCAGTGCTTCGCTAATCGCCAGCTTCAGTGCCGGGAAGCCTTTAAAGCCAATCTTCTGGGCAAACTTCACCACGCTGGACTGACTTACACCGGCCTCACTCGCCAGCTGTTGCGAGCTGAGATGGCGCGCGTGATCGGGCTGAGAAAGTAAAAAATCCGCCAGCTTTTTGTCGCTTTGAGCAAAGCCCGCATAACGCTGGCGAATGCGAATTAAACAGTTCATAGGTTCTCCTGGCGAAAATGTGATTGTCTGCGCAAATAAGAATTTTGCTCGCCTGAATGAATTTTATATTCCATTATAGTGTGATTATTATGAATTAAAAATTCTCGAGGTACAAAGATGAATCTTGGCTCACTTGTTTCTGAAGCGCGTAACCCGCAAACGCTGGATCTGGATGCACTCTCCACCCTGGAGTTGGTTAACCGTTTCAATCAACAGGATACGCTGGTCGCGCTGGCAGTGAAAGAGACATTGCCGGAGGTCGCGAAGGCGGTCGATGCGGCGGCGGCGGCGCTGAAAGCCGGCGGTCGCATTATTTATATGGGAGCGGGCACCAGCGGGCGTCTTGGGGTACTGGATGCATCCGAATGTCCGCCGACCTTTGGCGTCCCACACGGTCTGGTTGTCGGGCTGATTGCCGGTGGGCCAGGTGCATTACTGAAAGCCGTCGAAGGGGCGGAAGACAGCAAACAGTTGGGCGAGGACGATCTGAAGGCACTGAATCTGACCGCGCAGGATCTGGTTGTCGGGCTGGCAGCATCCGGACGTACACCTTATGTCATTGGGGGGCTGGAATACGCCAGACAGACCGGCTGCACCACGGTGGCTATCTCCTGTAACCCAGGTTCGCCGATTGCGCAGGTTGCTGCCATTGCAATCTCCCCGGTTGTCGGGCCAGAAGCGCTTACCGGCTCCACGCGTCTGAAATCAGGAACGGCACAAAAGCTGGTGCTCAATATGATTTCCACGGGAGCAATGGTGAAGTTCGGTAAGGTCTACCAGAACCTGATGGTGGATATGAAAGCCACCAATATTAAGCTGGTGGACAGAGCCTGCCGTATGGTGGTGGAAGCGACAGGGGCAAGCCGTGAAGAGGCTGAAGCGGTACTCAAACAGACGGACTACGACGTGAAGCCCGCCATTCTGATGATCCTGAGTGGGCTGGATGCTGCTGCTGCGAGAGCGAAGCTCAATGTGCATCATGGATTCTTACGGGCGGCATTAGAAAACTAAAAAGAGGCGTGTATGGAAAAAACAGCAGCGCTCGCCAGCGGGATTTTGCAGGGTATCGGCGGGGAAAAAAATATTCAGCGTCTGGAAAACTGCATGACGCGCGTGCGCGTCGAAGTGCATGATGATGACCAGCTTGATATCGCGCGTCTTAAGCAACTCCCCGGCGTGAGCGGATACGTCAAACAGGGGCAACAGCATCAGCTGATTGTCGGGCCGGGTAAGGCGGCGCAGGTCGTGGATAAGATGCGTACGCTGATGGGCGGGAAGGTGGAGGCGTCGTTTGACGATGCCGAACGCACCAAAACGCAGGTTAAGGCCAAATACAAAGCCCCGATGAGCGATGCGCTGCGACAGCTGGCAAACGTCTTTATTCCGCTGATCCCGGCGTTTATTGCCTCCGGGTTGATCACCGGGATCATCAATATCCTCAAGCGCCCGGATATCGTGGGGGACTTTGCGACCCACTATCCAAATTTACTGGGCATTCTGGGGATCTTCGGCAGCGCCGTGTTTGCCATCATGAACATTCTGGTGGGGGTCAACACCGCGAAGGTGTTTGGCGGCTCGCTGGCAATGGGCGGCGTGATGGCGGGCATTCTTTCCAGCCCACAGCTGGCTCAGATTACGCTCTTTGGTGAGGCGTTACAGCCGGGGCGCGGTGGTGTTATCGCCGTGCTGCTGGTGGTCGCGCTGATGTGCTGGATAGAGAAGCGGCTGCGGAACATTCTGCCGGGTTCTCTGGAGCTGATCCTCAATCCGCTGCTGACCACGCTGGTTACGGGCAGCATTGCTATCATTGCGCTACAGCCACTGGGCGGCTGGATCTCCGAATCCATTGCGCATGGGGCATCCTGGGCTATCGATCGCGGTGGGTTCCTCGTCGGTGCGGTGCTGGCCGGGACTTTCCTGCCGTTGGTGCTGACGGGGCTGCATCAGGGGCTGGTGCCGATCCACGTTGAACTGGTTCAGGCGCATGGTTATAACGCACTGTTCCCGATACTGGCGATGGCCGGGGTCGGGCAGGTGGGGGCTTCGATTGCCGTGCTGATGAAAACCCGTAATACGCGACTGAAAAAAGTGATTAAAGGGGCGCTGCCGGTTGGCTTGCTGGGGATTGGTGAACCGCTAATTTTCGGTGTCACGCTGCC
Organism: Enterobacter sp. RHBSTW-00901; assembly: GCF_014103115.1. Lineage (NCBI taxonomy): Bacteria > Pseudomonadati > Pseudomonadota > Gammaproteobacteria > Enterobacterales > Enterobacteriaceae > Enterobacter > Enterobacter sp. RHBSTW-00901. The sequence continues at coordinate 1,661,140 of NZ_JABXPB010000001.1, read as the reverse complement.
GTTAGGCAAACCTTTCCTGGGAGCCTGTCTTGGCGGTGCGGTGGGCGGGGCGCTGATCAGCTACTGGAAGGTGGCGACGGTGATCACCTTTGGGATCTCCGGTTTACCTCTGGCGCTCACGATCGTCACCGGAAAAGTGATGCTCTATCTGGCAGGTTTTCTGGTCGCGGTGATCGCCGGGTTCCTGTTTACCTGGCTGTTAGGATTCAACGATCCCGAAGAGTGAGTTCTACCCGGTCAAAGCAAGATCTCAGCAACTCGAATAGTCTTATCCATAGCGGGTGTGTATAATGCCGCCCGCTTTTAGACTGGAGTATCAACCGTTGTCCAACCCCGAGCTTGATCATGAATACTGGATGCGCCACGCGCTGATGCTGGCTCAACGCGCGTGGGATGAAGGCGAAGTGCCCGTGGGTGCGGTGCTGGTTCATAACAACCAGGTGATTGGGGAAGGGTGGAACCGCCCTATTGGCCGCCATGACCCCACCGCTCACGCTGAAATCATGGCGCTTCGTCAGGGTGGGCTGGTGCTGCAAAACTATCGCCTGCTCGACACCACGCTGTATGTCACCCTTGAACCGTGCGTGATGTGTTCCGGCGCTATGGTACACAGTCGTATCGGTACTCTGGTCTTTGGTGCGCGGGATGAAAAAACCGGCGCGGCCGGTTCGCTGCTGGACGTGCTTGGACACCCGGGGATGAACCACCAGGTGAAGACTATCGGCGGGGTACTTGCACCAGAGTGTTCGGGGCTATTAAGTGATTTCTTTCGAATGCGGCGTCAGCAGAAAAAGCAACAAAAGGCAGAATTGAAGTTGTCGGACGATTAATTTCGTCCGGAGCCACGACCGGATAGCTTTGTGCCAGCTGTTTGGTCTCTACCGCCTCTTTTTCCTTCTCCAGCAGATAACCTACCAGGCTAATCTGATACTTACGAATATTCTCCACATAGGCGTAGGCTTCATGCCCGCGCGCATAACCGTAGGTCAGCTTGTTGTACCACGGCTTCTGGCTCAGCAGCGGCAGACGCTGTTTTACGTCAGACCAGCTATCCGGGTTGCCTTTCGTTTTGGCCGTCAGCGTGCGTGCATCCAGCATATGTGCGTAGCCCATGTTGTAGGCTGCCAGCGCAAACCAGATACGTTCCTCTTCCGGCACCGTGTCCGGGACTTTGGTCATCATATCCTGCAAATAGCGCGCACCGCCGCTGATACTCTGTTCTGCATCGGTACGGTCGCTCAGGCCGAGGCTCTGCGCAGTATTTTTGGTCAGCATCATTAAGCCGCGGACCCCGGTGGGGGAGGTGGCCTGGGTATCCCAGTGCGATTCCTGGTAGGAGATGGCTGCCAGCAACCGCCAGTCGATCTCCTGCGCGTACTTTTCGAATAGCGGTTGCAGATCCGGCAGTACGCTATCCACTGCGCGCAGGAAGGTGCGGGTATCGACGTAATCAAAGTCTTCGCCATGCCCAAGATACTTCTCTTCCAGGCGCGCCAGCGTGCCATCCTCATTGATGGAGTTGAAGAAATCGAGCATCGCTGCCGGAACGGTCTGATCGTCATCCCGCTGTGTGAACCAGGTCACTGGCTGTTCGTCAGTGACATCAAGTGCCACGGCAATTTCAGGATGAACGCGCTGGAAAAGGCTAATCGCTACAGAATCGGCAATGGTGTAGTCCAGCTTCTTGTCTTTCACCTGCTCAAGTAGTTCAGTCGTGCCAAGTTTAGGGTCAACCGTCCAGCTGAGTGCCGGGTATTTCTTCTCTTTAAGCCCACGTAAATCGTCAATCACCACATGTCCGGGGGCGATGATTAATTGCTGATCGTTAATGGCGGCCAGCGTTCGCGGACGCTGATTGCCGACGCGGTAAACCAGCTGCTGTGAAACGGAGTAGTAGGTTGGGCCTGGCTGATAGTTCTTGCTGCGCTCGCTGTTGTACACCAGCCCGGCGGCGAGGATATCGGCATCGTCGTTATCCAGGTCATCAAACAGCTGGCTGATGTTCTGGCGTACGGTAATTTTGAGCTTCACACCCAGGTAGCTGGCGAACTGCTGAGCCAGTTCATAATCCAGACCGATCGTTTTGCCGTTGATGTCGCCGTAAATCAGCGGTGAGCTCAGGGTACTGACGCGCAACTCCCCCCGCGCCTTAATCGCAGCGATACGGTTTTCGGCTTTGCCGAACCAGGGGATAGAAGGCCAGAGGGCCACTGCCAGCAGCAAGGTAACAATGCCGATGAGCAGATAATTAATCTTTAATTTTTTCAATTAGTTAATTCTCTGCGACGCCGGTTGCCTCAGTATGCTGTAGCCATGTTAAGAATAAGGTTTGTCATTGAATGAGCGGCATTTTGCGCAAAGTTACGCCACTTGGCAACAAATTAGAGAGACAGGTCACATCTATCGTTAAACGTAAACGTTGATTTTATTTCGACGCAAACGGTTTCGTCTGCGCTCAGGATTCTCTATAATGACGCCCGTTTTCCCCCCTTGCGCACACTGTAAGCGCCCCGGCGCTTCGAAGACGAGAGACTTATGATGGAAATTCTGCGTGGTTCGCCTGCACTGTCTGCCTTCCGTATTAACAAATTGCTGGCACGTTTTCAGGCAGCCGACCTTCCGGTAAGCAATATTTACGCTGAGTATGTCCATTTTGCTGACCTGAATGCACCCCTGAATGCAGAGGAGCGCGTACAGCTGGAACGCCTGCTCAAGTATGGCCCAAGTCTGAGCAGCCATACGCCAACCGGCAAACTTATCCTTGCGACGCCTCGTCCTGGTACCATCTCCCCCTGGTCTTCCAAAGCCACCGACATCGCCCACAACTGCGGTCTGAGCCAGATTAACCGTCTGGAACGCGGTGTGGCGTACTATGTGGAAGCCTCTACCCTGAGCGAAGAGCAGTGGCAGGCCGTTGCCGCTGAGCTGCACGATCGCATGATGGAGAGCGTGTTTACCTCTCTGAACGACGCGCAGAAGCTCTTCTCCCATCACCAGCCTGCGCCAGTACAGAGCGTGGATTTGCTGGGGCAGGGCCGTCAGGCGCTGATTGACGCCAACCTGCGTCTCGGTCTGGCGCTGGCAGAAGACGAAATTGACTACCTGCAGGATGCGTTTGTTAAGCTGAACCGCAACCCGAACGACATCGAACTCTATATGTTTGCGCAGGCCAACTCTGAGCACTGCCGCCACAAGATTTTCAACGCCGACTGGATTATCGACGGTGAACAGCAGCCGAAGTCGCTGTTCAAAATGATTAAAAACACCTTCGAACAAACCCCTGACCACGTGCTGTCTGCCTATAAAGACAACGCAGCGGTGATGGAAGGTTCCGAAGTAGGCCGCTTCTTCGCCGATCGCGAAGCCGGGCGCTATGACTTCCATCAGGAGCCTGCGCATATCCTGATGAAAGTCGAAACTCACAACCACCCGACGGCGATCTCTCCGTGGCCAGGTGCCGCGACCGGTTCCGGCGGTGAAATCCGTGATGAAGGCGCAACCGGGCGTGGCGCTAAACCGAAAGCGGGTCTGGTCGGTTTCTCTGTTTCCAACCTGCGTATCCCGGGCTTCGAACAGCCGTGGGAAGAAGATTTCGGCAAGCCGGAACGTATTGTTACCGCGCTGGATATCATGACCGAAGGCCCGCTGGGTGGCGCTGCGTTCAACAACGAATTTGGTCGTCCGGCACTGAACGGTTATTTCCGTACCTATGAAGAGAAAGTGGAGAGCCACAACGGCGAAGAGCTGCGCGGTTACCACAAACCGATCATGCTGGCGGGCGGGATCGGCAACATTCGTGCCGATCACGTGCAGAAAGGCGAGATCGTCGTCGGTGCGAAGCTTATCGTACTCGGTGGCCCGGCGATGAACATCGGTCTGGGCGGCGGGGCGGCTTCGTCTATGGCCTCCGGCCAGTCTGATGCAGACCTCGACTTTGCTTCCGTACAGCGCGACAACCCGGAAATGGAACGTCGTTGCCAGGAAGTGATCGACCGTTGCTGGCAGCTGGGCGATGCCAACCCCATCCTCTTTATTCACGACGTGGGCGCGGGTGGTTTATCTAACGCCATGCCAGAGCTGGTGAGCGATGGTGGTCGCGGTGGTCGTTTCAACCTGCGCGACATTCTGAGCGATGAGCCGGGCATGAGCCCGCTGGAAATCTGGTGTAACGAATCTCAGGAACGCTACGTGCTGGCGGTTGCCGCCGACCAGTTGCCGCTGTTTGACGAGCTGTGCCGCCGTGAGCGCGCTCCGTATGCCGTTATCGGTGAAGCCACCGAAGAGCAGCACCTCTCCTTAAGCGATACCCACTTCGACAACCAGCCGATCGATCTGCCGCTGGACGTCCTGCTGGGTAAAACGCCGAAGATGACCCGCGACGTGCAGACCCGTAAAGTGGCGGGTAAAGCACTGGATCGCCAGGGCATCACCGTTGCTGAAGCGGTCAATCGCGTACTGCACCTGCCAGCCGTGGCAGAGAAAACCTTCCTCGTGACCATCGGCGACCGTACCGTGACCGGTATGGTGTCGCGCGACCAGATGGTCGGCCCGTGGCAGATCCCGGTGGCGAACTGCGCCGTGACCACCGCGAGCCTCGACAGCTACTACGGTGAAGCAATGTCGCTGGGTGAACGTACCCCGGTGGCGCTGCTGGACTTCGCTGCTTCTGCCAGTCTGGCTGTCGGTGAAGCGCTGACCAACATCGCCGCGACGCAGATTGGTGATATCAAACGCATCAAACTGTCTGCAAACTGGATGGCCGCAGCGGGTCACCCTGGCGAAGATGCCGGCCTGTATGAAGCGGTAAAAGCGGTTGGTGAGGAGCTGTGTCCTGCACTCGGCCTGACCATTCCGGTGGGTAAAGATTCCATGTCGATGAAAACCCGCTGGCAGGAAGGTAATGAGCAGCGCGAGATGACCTCTCCGCTGTCGCTGGTGATCACCGCGTTTGCGCGTGTGGAAGACGTGCGTCATACCATCACCCCACAACTGGTGACCGAAGACAACGCCCTGCTGCTGATTGATCTTGGTAAAGGCAATAACGCCCTGGGGGCGACTGCACTGGCACAGGTTTATCGCCAGCTGGGCGATAAACCTGCTGACGTGCGTGACGTGGCGCAGTTAAAAGGCTTCTACGACGCCATTCAGGCGCTGGTGGCACAACGTAAACTGCTGGCCTACCACGACCGCTCCGATGGTGGTCTGCTGGTGACCCTGGCTGAGATGGCCTTCACTGGCCACTGTGGCGTTGAGGCGAACATTGCTTCTCTGGGTGACGATCGTCTGGCGGCGCTGTTTAATGAAGAACTGGGCGCAGTCATTCAGGTGCGTGCGGCAGATCGCAATGCGGTTGAAGCTGTTCTGGCTCAGCATGGCCTGGCAGACTGCGTACACTATCTGGGTAAAGCCGTAGAGGGCGACCGCTTCGTGATTGAAGCAGACGGCCACGCGGTATTCAGCGAAAGCCGCACTACGCTGCGTATGTGGTGGGCAGAAATCACCTGGCAGATGCAGCGTCTGCGCGACAACCCGGAGTGTGCCGATCAGGAACATGACGCGAAGGCCAACGACAACGATCCGGGCCTGAACGTGAAACTCTCCTTTGATATCAACGAAGATATCGCCGCACCGTACATTGCGACTGGCGCGCGTCCGAAAGTGGCCGTGCTGCGCGAGCAGGGTGTCAACTCCCACGTTGAGATGGCGGCTGCCTTCCACCGTGCGGGCTTTGATGCCATCGACGTTCACATGAGTGACCTGCTGGCAGGGCGTACCGGTCTGGAAGATTTCCAGGCGCTGGTCGCGTGCGGCGGCTTCTCTTACGGTGACGTGCTGGGTGCGGGTGAAGGCTGGGCGAAGTCCATCCTGTTCAACAGCCGCGTGCGTGACGAGTTCGAAACCTTCTTCCACCGTCCGCAGACGCTGGCTCTGGGCGTGTGTAACGGCTGCCAGATGATGTCTAACCTGCGTGAGCTGATCCCGGGCAGTGAAGCCTGGCCGCGCTTTGTACGTAACCAGTCTGACCGCTTTGAAGCGCGTTTCAGCCTGGTCGAAGTGACGCAAAGCCCGTCTCTGCTGCTGCAGGGTATGGTCGGTTCACAGATGCCAATTGCCGTTTCTCACGGTGAAGGTCAGGTTGAAGTGCGTGATGCAGCACATCTGGCTCAGCTTGAAAGCAAAGGCCTGGTGGCGCTGCGCTTTGTCGATAACTTCGGCAAGGTCACGCAAACTTATCCGGCTAACCCGAACGGCTCGGCAAACGGTATCACCGCGGTGACCAGTGAAAGTGGTCGTGCAACCATTATGATGCCGCACCCGGAACGCGTGTTCCGTACCGTGAGCAACTCCTGGCACCCGGAAAACTGGGGCGAGGACAGCCCGTGGATGCGTATCTTCCGCAATGCGCGTAAGCAGTTGGGTTAAGTTTTAAAACGAGTGCCCTCACAGGCCCGGTAGGCGTAGCGCCACCGGGCTTTTTTTGTCGCAATACTGCGACAACCCGATAATACAACCGTCTCCAAAAGGCGACACTTAACTTGTTGATTTATATGCATCTGATAATGTTCCCGTTAAGGTGTTGCTAATTAACGACACTTAGCTCGAAAATCATTCACGGATTAATGAATTTAAAGAATCACTTAAAGTCATTATTATCAATGAGATAAGTTATTTGTTTGCATTCTGGCACGGCTGTTGCATAATAACAGCCAGTGGCTCATTCACCCTCTTATGTCAGCCCCTTCGGGACGCGCTACATAAACTTAGAATGACGCACAAAAAGGTGCCTGCCGTCCAACTACTGATTATAGCGATGCTTTATCAGGCCAGGGCGAAACGTCGAGTTAGGCACCGCCTCATTTCATAACAAAGCCGGGTTTTTACCCGGCTTTGTTGTATCTGAAGGGCAGACTCAGTTACGCTCTCCTCACCCCCATATTAAGAGAGTAATGCGTTGAAACGCTGGCCTGTTTTCCCTCGCTCCCTGCGACAGCTTGTCATGATGGCATTCTTGCTGATCCTGTTGCCCCTGCTGATACTGGCATGGCAGGCGTGGCAAAGTCTGAATGCGCTAAGTGCCCAGGCGGCATTGACTAACCGCACGACGTTGATTGACGCCCGGCGCAGTGAAGCCATGACCAATGCAGCGCTGGAGATGGAGCGCAGCTACCGGCAGTATTGCGTGCTGGACGATCGCACCCTGGAAAAGGTCTATCAGAACCAGCGTAAACGCTACAGTGACATGCTGGATGCCCACGCCGGTGTGTTGCCGGACGATAAGCTGTATCAGGCGTTGCGTCAGGATCTAAACAGCCTTGCTCAACTACAGTGTAAAAACAGCGGGCCAGATACCGATGCCGCTGCGCGTCTTGAAGCGTTTGCTGCGGCCAATACCGAGATGGTGCAGGCCACGCGCACGGTGGTGTACTCGCGCGGGCAGCAACTGCAACAGGAGATTGCCGAGCGTGGTCAGTTCTTTGGCTGGCAGGCGCTGGTGCTGTTCCTGGTCAGTCTGGGGCTGGTTTTGCTGTTTACCCGCATGATCATCGGCCCGGTGAAAGGTATCCAGCGGATGATTAACCGTCTGGGGGAGGGGAAATCCCTCGGGGACACGGTGGCCTTTAAAGGTCCGCGTGAGTTACGCTCCGTCGGTCAGCGAATTATCTGGCTTTCTGAGCGTCTGACATGGCTGGAGTCGCAGCGTCACCAGTTCTTGCGTCATCTTTCTCATGAGCTCAAAACACCACTCGCCAGTATGCGCGAAGGGACGGAACTGCTGGCGGACGAAGTGGCGGGGCCGCTAACCTCTGAGCAAAAAGAGATTGTCGAGATCCTGGATGCCAGTAGCCGTAATCTGCAAAAGCTGATTGAACAACTGCTGGACTACAACCGTAAGCTGGCTGATGGGGTGGTGGTGCTGGAAAAAGTCGAGATTGAGCCACTGGTGGACATGGTGATCTCCGCCCACAGCCTGCCAGCAAGAGCTAAAATGATGCATACGGAGGTGGATCTCAATGAGTCTGCCTGCCTGGCTGAACCCATGCTGTTGATGAGCGTTCTGGATAATCTTTATTCCAATGCGGTGCACTATGGTACTGAATCCGGTACCATTTACATCCGAAGTTATACCAGGGGTTCCCGGGTGTTTATCGATGTAGCGAATACGGGTACCCCCATTCCGGATGACGAAAAAACGATGATCTTCGAGCCCTTTTTCCAGGGGAGTCATCAGCGAAAAGGTGCGGTAAAAGGAAGTGGTCTGGGGCTCAGCATTGCCCGCGACTGCATACAACGCATGCAGGGTGAGCTTAAGATCGTCAGTGACGATCGTTCGGATGTGTGTTTTCGTATTGAACTGCCTCTTGAGCCGGAAAAAACAATGAAATGAGTCTATATCTGGTGAGTATGTCACACGTCTTTTCCCGCGCAGTGCGCGCGGTATTTTCCAGCAAAACAATGCGTCTGAGCGTCTCCTGTTTGCTTCTTGCGGGATGCGTTTCCCATGCACCTAAAAGTGCTATCAGCGATAAACAAAACGATAAATGGCCGGAGAATCAGCTGGCGGATTTCCTGACCACCCGTTGTGACGATCTCTGGAATTTGTCCGGGCATGAGGTTGACTCGAACCCGCTGTACTGGTTACGCGGGATAGATTGTTCCCAGCGCCTTGCTCCAGCCGCTGCCCGTGCTCAGGCAGCGCTGTGGGGCAATGAAACCTGGCAGGAAAATTTCAAACGCGCGATTTTACTGGCTGATGCCAAAATCACGCCTGTCGAACGCCGCGCCAATACCGCACGTCTGGATGCCGTCAGCGCAAATATTCCCGCGCAGGTTCGCCCGGTTTACCAGCTGTGGCGTGACGGGCAGGCATTACAACTGCAGCTCTCTGAGGAGCGTTCTCGCTATAGCAAACTGCAGCAATCGTCTGATGCCGAACTCGATACACTCCGCCAGCAACAGCAATTTTTACGTACACAGCTGGATACCACGACGCGCAAGCTTGAAAATCTGACCGATATCGAAAGACAACTTTCGACGCGTAAACCTGCGGGCAACTACCTGCCTGACGGGTCGAAAGGCAATTCTGCCACGACACCGGACAACGATACGCAGAAACAAGAGGATGTGAAGCCATGACAAGCCGTAAACCTGCCCATCTGTTGCTGGTGGATGACGACCCGGGGCTGTTAAAGCTGTTGGGGATGCGCCTGGTCAGTGAAGGCTACAGCGTGGTGACTGCGGAAAGCGGGCAGGAGGGGCTGAAAGTGCTTGGCCGCGAGAAAGTTGATCTGGTGATAAGCGACCTGCGGATGGACGAAATGGACGGCATGCAGCTGTTCACGGAGATCCAGAAGCAGCAGCCAGGCATGCCGGTGATTATCCTGACTGCGCACGGGTCGATCCCGGATGCCGTTGCCGCGACACAGCAGGGCGTGTTCAGCTTCCTGACCAAGCCGGTGGATAAAGACGCGCTCTATAAAGCTATCGACAGTGCGCTTGAACACACGGCTCCATCGAATGATGAAGCATGGCGGGAGTCGATTGTCACGCGTAGCCCCATTATGCTGCGTCTGCTTGAGCAGGCGCGGATGGTGGCGCAATCTGACGTCAGCGTGCTGATTAACGGCCAGAGCGGAACCGGGAAAGAGATCCTGGCGCAGGCTATCCACAACGCCAGCCCGCGCAGTAAAAATGCCTTTATCGCCATTAACTGTGGCGCGTTGCCGGAGCAACTGCTTGAGTCTGAACTGTTTGGTCATGCCCGTGGAGCCTTCACCGGCGCGGTGAGCAGCCGGGAAGGGCTGTTCCAGGCGGCTGAAGGCGGTACGCTGTTCCTCGACGAAATTGGCGATATGCCAGCGCCGTTGCAGGTCAAACTGCTGCGGGTGTTGCAGGAGCGAAAAGTTCGTCCGCTTGGCAGCAATCGCGATATCGATATTAACGTGCGTATTATTTCCGCCACGCACCGCGATTTACCGAAAGTGATGGCGCGCAATGAGTTCCGTGAAGATCTCTACTACCGCCTGAACGTAGTGAACCTGAAAATTCCCGCCCTGGCCGAGCGTGCGGAAGATATCCCGCTGCTGGCGAACCATCTGCTGCGCCAGTCTGCCGATCGTCACAAACCTTTTGTGCGCGCGTTTTCCACTGATGCGATGAAACGGCTGATGACCGCAAGCTGGCCGGGCAACGTGCGCCAGCTGGTGAACGTTATTGAGCAGTGCGTGGCGCTGACGTCATCGCCGGTCATCAGCGATGCGCTGGTAGAGCAGGCGCTGGAGGGGGAAAACACGGCGCTGCCAACCTTTGCGGAAGCGCGCAATCAGTTTGAGCTTAACTATCTGCGCAAACTGCTGCAGATCACCAAAGGCAACGTGACCCACGCGGCGCGTATGGCCGGACGCAACCGCACTGAGTTCTACAAGCTGCTGTCCCGCCATGAGCTGGAAGCAAACGATTTTAAAGAGTAATGCCGTATGGTACTGTGGGCAATCGATTACGAGGCAGCTTACAGGCAAGAGTTTAAGGACCCACCATGAAAAAGATTGATGCGATTATTAAACCTTTCAAACTGGATGATGTACGTGAAGCGCTGGCAGAAGTTGGCATCACCGGGATGACAGTGACAGAAGTGAAAGGTTTTGGTCGCCAGAAGGGCCACACCGAGCTTTACCGTGGCGCAGAGTACATGGTGGACTTTCTGCCGAAAGTGAAAATTGAAATCGTGGTGAGCGACGATATCGTGGATACCTGCGTGGATACCATTATCCGCACGGCGCAGACGGGTAAAATTGGCGACGGTAAAATCTTCGTCTTTGACGTGGCGCGTGTGATCCGAATTCGTACCGGTGAAGAAGACGACGCGGCGATTTAAGTGCGGCCCTTCGCTGCCACTCCCTGGCGGCGAAGGTGAGGTTAATTGCGCTCCGTTTCCGGTAAGGTGAGCGGCGTGTGGTTAAAGCGCCTTCTTATGCAGACGAGCGCCACGATCAACACCACGCAGCCCAGCGTCCACTCGCCCATCTGAGAGAAAAAGTGTTCGTAGGCAGCAATTGCCGCGTCGCTGATTTGCGATTCTGTGGTTTGTTGCGCCACCAGCCCCGCCAGCCAGTTGGCGACCGCACCGGTTGCCAGCATGTAAATCCCCGTCAATACACCCATTACGCCAGGCAAATTCAGGCGGGTGATTTGCGCCATCGCCACCGGGTCAATAAACAGTTCGGCAAATCCCATCAGCGCCAGACCGGCGATCATCATCCCCATCGAAGCCTGACCGTGAAGCCCGCCACGGCGCGCATTGAGCGCCAGCAGCATAAAGCCGCCACCCATTAACAGCAGGCCAAGCGCGAACTTCAGCCACACGCGTATTGTGGAGCGGATGTTGCTTTCAGGGCGCGCAAGCCAGGTTAATGCAATACCTGCAGCCATAACCGCAACGGCGTTTACCGACTGAAACAGCGCTGTCGGTACTTCAAAACTGAGCAGGTGGCGGTTAACAAAGTGATCGATAAACAGGCTAATAGAGCTGCCGCCTTGCTGCGCCAGTACCCAGAACAGCGTCCCCGCCATCATCAACAGCACGATTTGCCACAGTGCGCGGCGATGTTCGGGGAAGGCGAGCATAATGCGTGTGACCACCACAATGGCAAAGACGCACACCACCGCCAGCAGATAGCCTGACCCGTTGTTTTCCAGCAGCAGGGTGAAGAATACCGGTGCGACGCACAGCATCACCAGCAGCCAGCCCCAGACAGGAAGCGCACACTTCACGGTGCTGAGCGCCCGTTTGTCGATGCCGCGCGTATGGCGGAAATGGCGATGACCGCTGAGGAAGATGAGCAAACCAATAAACATGCCAATACCCGCCAGAGCAAAGCCAACATGCCAGCCGTACCACTGTGCTGCCAGCCCACAGGCAATCGGTGCCGCGATAGATCCCACGTTTCCTGCGGCATAAAGCAGGGAAAAGCCGCCATCGCGACGTGGATCGTCGTGGGCGTAAAGTTCTCCCAGCAGGCAACTGATATTGGATTTAAACAGACCATAGCCGCAGATAATGATCGCCAGCGCGACATACAGACTCCATGTTGAATGGGATCCCATGCCCAGTACAACATGTCCAAGCGTCATCAGCAGCGCGCCGGCAATGACCGCCGCACGGTTGCCGAGCAGGCGGTCGGCCAGCCAGCCGCCGAGAATAGGGGTAACGTAAACCAGAGACGCGTAGGCGCTGAAGAGTGTAATGGCATGGCTGTCATCAAAGCCAAGCTGGTGGGTGAGGTAGAGGATGAGGAGGGCACGCATGCCATAAAAGCTGAAATATTCCCAGATCTGGATCGCTACGATGTAATAAATCGCGCGCGGTTGTGAGGGTGTTTGCATGTCATCTCCTGAACGGCGTGAAAAAAGGGAAGCGGCAGACCACTTCCCTTTGATACTTCTACTTATTTAGTGTTTTCTTTCAGCACTTTAACGGTGTAGCGACCATCCGCCTGGCGGTATGCACCGTGGATATCGGTTTCAAAGCCCGGATAATGAGCGCCGATTTCACACAGCATCTGCAGGAATTCCAGCACCGGACGGCTCTCTTCAGCGATCATCTCGCCAGGCATAACCAGTGGTACTCCCGGAGGATACGGCAGGATCATGTTGGCGTTAACGCGGCCCACCATTTCATCGAGATAAACTTCTTCCGTCTCGCCATGCAGCTCTTTCTGGAACGCGGTGTACGGGGTCATAACCATTGTCGGCAGCACTTCAAACGCGCGGAACATCAGGTCAGGCAGGTTGTGGTGTTCAACCAGCTTGTGAATGTTTTGCGCCAGATCCTGAATACGCATGTCTTCGTAGAATTCAGGGTTCTCGCGATAGAGCGAAGGCAGCATGTTTTTCACGCGCAGGTTCAGGTCAAAGGCGCGTTTGAAATCGGTGAGCGCGCGCAGCAGGCTCAGCGCTTTAGTTTTATCGATACCGATGCTGAACAAGAACAGCAGGTTGTACGGACCGGTTTTCTCTACCACGATACCTTGCTCATCGAGGTATTTCGCCACGATGCTGGCCGGAATACCGAAATCGCTCATGGTGCCGTCTTTCTTCATCCCCGGCGTCAAAATGGTGACTTTAATCGGGTCGAGGTACATGTGCTCGTTATCGATGTTTTTGAAGCCGTGCCATGCGCTATCGGAACGCAGTGCCCAGCATTCAGGCTCATCAATATGTTCTGGCTGCCACACGTCAAAGAACCAGCCGTCAGACTCGCCGTTCAGACGTTTGATCTCTTTACGGAAGCGGATGGCACGCTGGATAGAACCGTCGATCAGACGTTTACCCGAATTCCCTTTCATCATCGCTGCCGCGGTTTCGATGGAGGCGACGATACCGTAGTGCGGAGACGTCGTGGTGTGCATCATGTAGGCTTCGTTGAACGTCTCTTCGTTTACATCACCCTTCACGTGGATCATGGACGCCTGAGAGAACGCTGCCAGCAGCTTGTGTGTGGACTGGGTTTCATAAATCACTTTACCTTCCACACGATCGCCGCTCATCCCGCATTTACCCGCGTAAATCGGTGAGAAGTTGGTGTAAGGCACCCATGCAGAGTCAAAGTGGATGGATTTTACATCCAGCGTTTTCTTGATGTAATCGGTGTTGTAGAGCAAGCCATCATACGTTGAGTTGGTGATAACTGCATGCACAGGCCAGGTCGCGTTCGGTGTCTCTTTCACGCGTTTGGCGATGGTCGTATGCTGGAATTCGCTCTGCGGAATACCACCGAGAATGCCGTACGCGTTACGGGTCGGACGGAAGTAGAGCGGCGTAATGTCACTCATCATCATCAGATGGGTCAGCGATTTGTGGCAGTTACGGTCAATCAGTACGGTGCTGCCAGCAGGCGCGGAGTACATACCAACGATTTTATTCGCGGTGGATGTCCCGTTTGTCACCATATAGCTGCGTTCGGCGTTGAATGCGCGGGCGATGTACTCTTCGGCTTCTTTATGCGGGCCGCTATGGTCGAGCAGCGAACCGAGTTCAGAGACGGAAATCGAGATATCCGACTTCATCGTGTTCGGGCCAAAGAAGTCGTAGAAAATGCTGCCGACCGGGCTTTTCTGGAACGCGGTGCCGCCCATATGGCCTGGCGTACAGAAAGTGTATTTCCCTTCACGCACATATTTAAACAGCGCTTTGGTCAGCGGTGGCAAAATAGTGTCGATGTATTCATCGGTGTTCTGTTTGATCTTGGCAGCGATATCGTCAGCAGCGCCGAGGGCATATTCAAAGAAACGCACTTTCATGCGCAGATCGTTCAGGCTGACATCAAGCGTTGAGTAAGTGTTCGCGAACGCGTACAGAGGCATGTACTCGTTCATTTTGCTGATCTCTTCGCACAGTTCGAGATTGTATTTGTCCCAGTCGAAAATCACGCCGCACAGTCGCGAATTGTTCTCAATCAGTTTCAGTAAATCTTCGCGGTCGTTAGGGTAAACAATGCGGAAATCCAGGCGCTCAAGGGCGCGATGCAGTTCACGAATAGGCTCTTCTTTAAAGTAGACGCCCATGTGATTCATAATTGCGATAACGTTCATAGTCGTATCTCCAGGTGTAAAAGGCCCCTCCCGTCACGGTGTGACTGGTGTCAGGAGGAGCTCAGAGAAAGGGGGGTTAGTGATTAACGCGCGTCGGCGACACGACTTTCAGCATCAATGTTGTTCTGGCGCTGGTACATTTTGCGGCCGTAGAACATCAGGATGATGAGGCTGACGATAAAGGTACCGGACAGTTCGAACGAGTTAGCACCCATCAGCGCGATGAAGCAGAATGCACAGCCGAGTACGGAACAGATGAGGCTTGTCAGATTGCGGACGTTAACGCCTTCAAAGCGAATCAGGTCAACACAAGAGTAGAAGTACGGCAGCATGGTCAGCAGGACGGCAATACCGGTCAGTTCGCCGAACAGGTCGGAGGCTTTACCACCGCTGGAGTTCATCACGGTGATGAGTACCATCAGCACGGTCATTTTGACGGCGGCCAGCAGCAGACCTTTTTTCGGAATACCGTTGCTGTCGACTTCGCCATACACTGCCGGGAAGTTACCGTCAGTGGCGGCACGAACCCCGGCCTGACCTACCAGCATCATCCAGGAACCCAGAGAGGTCAGGCAGGCGAATGCGGTGAAGGCGGAAACAATTGGCGCGGCCCAGCTGCCCATGATGGTTGATGCGCTGATAGCGAACGGCGCACCGGACGCGGCCATCTCTGAAGCCGGATACATACCAGAAATAACCTGAGTCGCGGCAATATAGACGATACCTGCCAGTGCAGTACCCAGCATGGTTGCCAGCGGTACGGTGCGTTTCGGGTTTTTCACCATGCCGGTGCTGACCGCTGCGGATTCAACGCCAACGAATGCCCACAGGCACAGCAGGATACTTTTGACCACCGCATGTGGATCGGTTGTGGTTGAGGTGTTCCAGTTTGCCTGATAGATAGCGGCGTCAAACCAGTGCCAGCCCGCGATAGCAGTAACAACCACCGGGATCAATACCAGCACCAGGCCGATGGTGGTCAGACGGCTAACCCAGGTACCACCCAGCATATTCACGAAGGTGAAGATCCAGACAATCGCAATACAGGCGAGACCTGCCGGTATAGGGTTATTTAATGCCGGGAAGAACGTGGAGAGATAAGATACGGCGGTAATACCGATAGCCAGGTTACCAATCCAGTTTGCATGATAATAAAGCACGCCGGTCTGGAAACCGAAAGCTGGGGATAATTCTCCCGCGTAAGCAATCGGACCACCCTGTTGTGGGTTTTTGGTCGCCAGTCGTGCATAAACATAGGCCAGAGACATCGCACCGATAATAGAAATCACCCAACCCCAGATAGCAATACCGCCGATACTGGCAAGGTTTGCCGGTAATAAAGCAATACCGCTACCCATCATATTTCCGGCGACGACGCCGGTACAGGCAAATAGCCCGATCTTTTTGGCTGAACTCATGTTCATTTCTCCTGAGCTTTATTTTTTGAGGTGCGGGTCGTTATCTGATGTCACTCAGCGATCCGACCGACTGGCGACAAGATTACGGATGCGGGAAGGAAAAATCCTAAAGATAAAATGAAATAAAAAACAACTTCAAAAAAATGACACCATGAGGTTTTTTTATTAACACATCAGGATAAAAAGTTTAGGTCAGGAAAAGATAAATATTGTTATTTTATAGTCTGTTGGTGATGTAATCTGGCGGGGTGTTTATGTTGCCATGAGGTAACAATCAATACATCATGGCAACAATTCAACTACTTTAATAAGGATGTTATTTAACGCGGTAATGATGCAGCGCTATTTTTCACTGTTCATTTTTCAGAAAGGTTTGTAAGTACGGAACGATTTTTTTGATTGAGGTATGAAAAACACCATTCTCAATCCAGTAGAGCGTGTTATCCCCTGGGCGTAAATTAAACGCTGTAATATAGGCGTCGGCAGCCAGACGATTTTCGCCCTTCATTTCGTATACTTTTCCTAACAGCACATAATTTAACCATGACATTTCAAGATCAATGCTTTTATTAATGTCAGTGTATGCGTCATCAATATCGCCTTTAGTTAGCGCATCGATGGTTTGTATTTGATACCACGGCGCAGTGTCCTGAACGCCTGGTCGTTGTGCTATTTTGTCCAGCTCATTATTGAGCCCTTGCAGCTGTGTTTTATCAAATTGCTGCTGCGAATGACGTAATACATCAACCAGAATTTTTCCCGATAAGGCGAAAGTAAAGTCTGGTGCGTCTTTCGTGACCATCTCAAGTATTTCACTGGCTTTATTTAATGATGCAACATCACCTTCCACAATCAGCTGGTTTGCCTGGTAGTATTGCGCCAGCGGCATACTTTTCGAATGGCGGAATTGCTCAAGCAGTGCCTGCATGCGCGGCGGCCAGGGCTGCGTCAACACCGAGGAAAGGCTATGGAGGAGATCCTCCTGCACTGATAGCAGCGTGTTGTCGGTAATAAAATAACGCTTGTCCAGCATGATGGAGCTGTCGGCGTTATCGACCAGCAATACCGACATAAAGCACTGCTGTGCCCGGTAGTGGCGCTGATTTACGAATTTGATGGTGAGCGTTTTCCCTGAACTGCTGGGCTCTGTCACGTTATAGTTGGTCTTGTCATGCACCATAAAGGTGGAGAAGGTATTCAGCGACGTGGTGATCAGATTGCCAAGGCCAATCGCATAGGACTGTTGAGACGTCCAGCTATTACAGGAGTTACCGGGCTCAAAGCGCACGTCAATATCTCGCGGGTTGAGCAGCAGGCGCGTACTGGTGACCGGGGGATGGGAGTTGACAAGCGACATTAATACCAGCGCAATCAGCGCGCCGAGTGAAGACAAAAACAGTAGCCAGGTCCAGAACGTTGCGATGCGCTTGCGCCGATCGACTTTGTCCCGTGCCAGGCGAAATGAGGGTGACGGTAAAGCTGACGAGGTCATCGTCTGAGGCTGTGTTTCTGTTACCCTGATGGGAAGCACTGCGGGTGGTGTGGCGAGAGAAGGGGGAGTGATATCTGGCTCTTCTTCCGTACACCAGACGGTAGTGGCGGTAAGCTTGTAGCCGCGCTTTGGCACCGTGGCGATATATTCAGGGCTTTGTTCGTTACCATCCTTCAGCGACTTACGAAGTTCAGAAATGCTCTGGGTCACTACATGGCTGGTGACAATGTTGCGCATCCAGATGTTATCAATAAGCTCATCCCGGCTCAGTACTTCATCGGGGTGTCTGGCGAAATACATCAAAAGGTCAATTAAACGTGGTTCAAGCGTTAGCTGACGGCCCTGACGGCTAATTTGATTTACGGACGGGGTAACCAGCCAATCGCCAACGCGCACAACAGGTTGTTGCATAAAAAAAGCGCCCTAAAGCGGAAAAGGGGAAGGACCAATCATAACACAAATGACTTACCCATTATTGATAAGCAACATGAGTCAGTACTGGGGATGAAAATAACAAAACGGGCACCGCAGGACGCGGCACCCGGGGGGAAATGTGGAGTTTACAGTACCTTATGTGGGCCAAAACACTCGTAATGAATGTTTTCTGGCTTCACGTTCAGTTCTACCAGCTGCTTCGCGGCATACTGCATAAACGCCACTGGCCCACAGACGTAGAACTGCATCTCTGGTGCGCTGAACGCACCCTCATGCTGGCTTAAATCGATCAGACCTTCGCTGTCGAAACGGGCAGCGGCGCGGTCGGCCTCCGTCGGCAGACGATACCAGGTGTGTGCGTTAAAGCGTGGCAGGCCAGTCGCCAGCGTTTTCACTTCATCCGCAAATGCGTGTACATCGCCGTTCTCGGCGGCGTGGAACCAGTTCACCTGTGCATTGTGATGAGACTTCGCCAGCGTATCCAGCATCGCCAGCATTGGCGTTTGACCCACGCCCGCGGAGATCAGCGTTACAGGCGTATTCGCTTCAACGGTCATAAAGAAGTCGCCGGCAGGTGCCGCCAACTGAACCACATCGCCCACATTCGCTTCATTATGCAGCCAGGTAGAAACCTGACCACCGTCTTCGCGTTTCACGGCAATGCGATAACCTTTACCGTCGGGTTTGCGGGTCAGGGAGTATTGACGGATCTCCTGGTGCGGGAAGCCTTCAGGCTTCAGCCAGACGCCCAGATACTGGCCTGGCTGATAATCAGCGACCGACTGGCCATCAACCGGCTCGAACTCAAAGCTGGTAATCAATGCACTGCGTGGTGTTTTCCCGACGATGCGGAATGCACGTGTACCTTCCCAGCCGCCGTTTTTATTGGCGTTCTCGCTGTAGATCTGTGCTTCACGGTTGATAAACACGTTTGCCAGCACGCCGTAGGCTTTACCCCATGCGTCCAGAACGTCCTGACCCGGGCTGAACATCTCATCCAGCGTCGCCAGCAGGTGGCCGCCGACAATGTTGTACTGCTCTGGTTTGATCTGGAAGCTGGTATGTTTCTGCGCAATTTTCTCTACCGCAGGCAGCAGCGCCGCCAGGTTTTCGATATTGCTGGCATAGGCCGCGATGGCGTTAAACAGGGCTTCACGCTGATCGCCGTTACGCTGGTTGCTCATGTTGAAAATCTCTTTGAGCTCCGGGTTATGCGTGAACATGCGATCGTAGAAATGGGCGGTGAGTTTAGGACCCGTTTCAACCAGCAGGGGGATAGTGGCTTTAACGGTAGCGATGGTTTGAGCGTCGAGCATAGCAGCTTCCTTCAGATGTGACTTTAATAATGTATTTTGAATGCATCTTATAAAAAATACCCCTGCGTTGTAAATGGTTCTTTGCATCATGAAAAATATGCATCACAAACCTGAAAAGAAATCCATTGATAATGGCGAGGACTTTATTCCTCAAACCCTTGCGTGGCGTGAAGGAAAACGTTTGCGTAAAATCGTTTGTCAAGACCTGTTATCGCAGAACTAATCAGTTATACTGTTGCGCGTTGTCCAACTGGACTGCCTTTTCAGGCCAAAATTTTATTGTTAGCTGAGTCAGGAGATGCGGATGTTAAAGCGTGAAATGAACATTGCCGATTATGATGCCGAACTGTGGCAGGCTATGGAGCAGGAAAAAGTACGTCAGGAAGAGCACATCGAACTGATCGCCTCCGAAAACTACACCAGCCCGCGCGTTATGCAGGCGCAGGGTTCTCAGCTGACCAACAAATATGCTGAAGGTTACCCGGGCAAGCGCTACTACGGCGGTTGCGAGTACGTTGATATCGTTGAGCAACTGGCGATTGATCGTGCAAAAGAACTGTTCGGTGCTGACTACGCTAACGTGCAGCCGCACTCAGGCTCTCAGGCTAACTTCGCGGTCTACACCGCTCTGCTGCAGCCGGGCGATACCGTTCTGGGTATGAACCTGGCACAAGGCGGTCACCTGACTCACGGCTCCCCGGTTAACTTCTCCGGCAAACTGTACAACATCATCCCTTACGGTATTGATGAGTCCGGTAAAATTGACTACGAAGACATGGCGAAGCAGGCTAAAGAGCACAAACCGAAAATGATCATCGGTGGTTTCTCTGCTTACTCCGGTATCGTTGACTGGGCAAAAATGCGTGAAATCGCAGACAGCATCGGTGCTTACCTGTTCGTTGATATGGCGCACGTTGCAGGTCTTATTGCCGCAGACGTTTACCCGAACCCGGTTCCACATGCTCACGTTGTGACTACCACTACCCATAAAACCCTGGCGGGTCCACGCGGTGGCCTGATCCTGGCGAAAGGCGGTAGCGAAGAGCTGTATAAGAAACTGAACTCTGCCGTCTTCCCAAGCGCGCAGGGCGGCCCGCTGATGCACGTTATTGCGGGTAAAGCGGTTGCGCTGAAAGAAGCGATGGAGCCAGAGTTTAAAGTTTACCAGCAGCAGGTTGCGAAAAACGCCAAAGCGATGGTAGAAGTGTTCCTGAACCGTGGCTACAAAGTGGTGTCTGGCGGTACTGAAAACCACTTGTTCCTGCTGGATCTGGTTGATAAAAACCTGACCGGTAAAGAAGCTGACGCTGCCCTCGGCCGTGCCAACATCACCGTGAACAAAAACAGCGTGCCTAACGATCCGAAGAGCCCGTTCGTGACTTCCGGTATCCGTATCGGTTCTCCGGCTGTCACTCGCCGTGGCTTTAAAGAAGCAGAAGTGAAAGAGCTGGCTGGCTGGATGTGTGACGTTCTGGACAACATCAATGACGAAGCGGTAATCGAGCGCGTCAAAGGTAAAGTTCTGGATATCTGCGCACGCTTCCCGGTATACGCATAATTCCTCTGCTTTGCAGAAATAAAAAAGGCCGCGTTTGCGGCCTTTTTTTATGGTTTAGCGCCGGTCAAGGGATATTGCCCCCGGCCCCACGATAGCCAGCAAAATAAATGCACCAGCAATACTGATATTCTTGTAGAAGTTAATCATGTTTGGCACAACCGCATCACCGGTCATATCCCAGTAACGGTGGCCAATAATTGCCGTACCCAGCGTGTAGAAAATAAAGAGCACGGCGACAGGGCGGGTGAAAAAGCCGAGCACGATCAGAATTGCAGCGGGGATCTCCATCACCACCGCAATAATCGCTGCCAGCATCGGCATCGGTGCGCCCAGTGAGGTCATATATTGTACGGTTCCGCTAAACCCTATGAGTTTCGGATAGCCAAAGATGATAAACAGCACAGCAAGTGCGATACGGGCAATCAACAGCAACAGGTGGCGTGACTGACCGAAATCAAAATAGCGTAGAGTGTTCATAGCAGGCTCGTTTTTGAGGGGACCTGTTTTAAAACTAATACACAAATCAATACTCTGCCATTCAGCTTTTCTTCATAAATCAGGTATCAGGGTGATTTAAAAAATGGGTATCGCTATTATTCACCTAACTGCGATTCCACATATAAATAACCAATCCCCAGAATTTGCTGCGTGCGGCTGAGTCGGCCAAAACTGATATGCGTTGCTTTAATTCCCGGCCCATCATTTTTATCAAAAGGATTAAATCCTGTTTGGTGAGTGATGGCATTGAGCCAGCTCTCTCCAAACGCGCAGCTACGCCCGTAAAGCCATATCTGGTTAATATTCAGGATATTGAGAAAATTATACAGGCTCAGACCAATAGCGTTGGCCGCGTTTTCTACCCACGCCTGAACCCGTACGTCTCCTTGCTGCCAGGCGTGGATCAGTGCGCTGGTCGTGAGTTGTTCCGGTGAGAATTCTGCTCCAGGCTGGGTTTTTAACCAGACGCGGGCCTGCTTCTTCAGAGCGCTCAACGAGGCGATCGTTTCAAGGCAACCGTAGCGGCCGCAGTCACAGGCGTTGCCGTCTGGATCCACAATAGTGTGCCCGATCTGTCCACTTCCGTAGAGGTTGCCGCGATAAATCTGATCGTTTATTACAAAGGATGAACCAATTCCGTAATCGACGTTTATGACGCAAAAATCTTGATCCGCCCCAGGGTTTTGCCATTTTTCCGCCAGAGCCAGCATCACGCAGTCATTATCTATCCTGACCTGGACCCCCAGCTGTTCCTCAAGCAGATATTTCATCTCGAGCGGTGCTTTCCACTGCGCTTGTGGCATCGTTTGCGATACCCCTGTGACCGGGTCGACCTGCCCATGCACGCCCAACGCAAGATTGATTCGCTGTTCCGGGTAACGTTTGTGATACTGCCGCCAGCAGTTTGCTATCGCGCCGAGAAGGGTCTGTGGATCGGGCGCATTGATGGTGATGTGCTGAAGATCGCCCACTGCCAGCAGGCGGGCATCCGCAAGCTGACACTCAATGCTGGTGGGTGATACCGTCATGCATAGCGTCCATGCTCCATGCTGGGGGATTTGATAGCTACCACTATTGAGCCCGCGGGCGCTCATTTTTTCTGCCGAATGGCTGATTCGCCCCTCATCAAGCAGTTCTTCAAGAATGTTGCTCACCGCCGGAATTGACAGCCCCGTCAGCTGCGCCAGACGCGATTTACTCAGCTGTTTTTCACGCCATAAATGCGACAAAAATATCACCTTGTTGGCCTGACGAACCCGTGCATTATTCAAACCCGCTCGCAACATATACTTAACTCCCTTAACTGTATTGCGTGAACGCTGCGCATTTTAGCAGCGAATGCACACTATAAACTCGATGCATTCCATTTTTTACTTTATTTCATTTAGTGGAGAGCAGAATGCACGGTTCAGTTAAGGTATGGCAGGAAACCATTACCCTTCCGACGTGGACGACAGGGGCTGAAGATCCCAACCCCATGTTTCTGGAAAAACGCGTCTATCAGGGCTCCTCAGGCGCGGTCTATCCCTACGGCGTCATTGATACGCTGACCGGGGAACGCGAAATGCGCGACTACCAGGCGGTTTGGCTGGAGAATGATTTCATTCGTGTGATGCTACTGCCTGAACTTGGCGGACGTATCCATCGTGCTTACGACAAAGTAAAGCAGCGTGATTTCGTCTACTACAACGAAGTGGTTAAACCTGCGCTGGTGGGGTTGTTGGGGCCGTGGATCTCCGGTGGTATCGAGTTCAACTGGCCGCAGCATCACCGCCCAACAACCTTTATGCCGGTTGATTTCACCCGGCAGGCTGGTGAAAACGGCGAGCAAACCGTCTGGATGGGGGAAGTGGAGCCGATGCGTGGCCTGCAGGTGATGACGGGATTTACTCTCTATCCTGACCGCGCGTTGATCGAAATCACCGGCAAAGTCTTTAACGGTAATGTGACACCGCGCCATTTCCTGTGGTGGGCGAACCCGGCTGTCAAAGGTGGCGATGCGCACCAGAGTGTCTTCCCACCGGATGTCACCGCCGTTTTTGATCACGGTAAGCGTGATGTCTCGGCTTTCCCTATCGCCACGGGTACTTACTACAAAGTGGACTATTCGGCGGGAGTGGATATCTCCCGCTACCGAAATGTACCAGTACCAACCTCCTACATGGCTGAAAAATCAGATTACGATTTTGTCGGGGCTTACCATCACGATGAACGAGGTGGCCTGCTGCACGTTGCCGATCACCATGTCTCGCCGGGTAAAAAACAGTGGAGCTGGGGTTACGATGATTTTGGCCAGGCCTGGGATCGTAATCTGACTGATGAAAATGGCCCCTATATCGAACTGATGACCGGAGTGTTCACCGACAACCAACCAGACTTCACGTGGCTCGCACCGTTTGAAGAGAAGATCTTCGTTCAGAACTTCCTGCCCTATAGCGAGCTGGGGATGGTGCAAAATGCCAGCACTCAGATGGCGATGAAATTGGTCAGAGAGTCGCCGCTGCTGCAGACTGGGATCTACGCCATTGCCCCGCTGGATAACATCCTCGTCGAACTGAGTGCCGACCAGAAGCCGATTTTTGAAACCCATCTGACGTTAGCGCCGGGAGAAAGCTGGCAACAAACATTGCCGGATAATTACCCGCAGCGCTTAACCATGACGGTTAAGTCGGCACAGGGCCAGACGCTACTTCACTATCAGGAACATCAGGCACAGGAGACATCGTTACCCGATCCTGCCCGCGCCCCTGCAATGCCAGAAAACATCACTAACGCTGATGAGCTCTATTTTATTGGTCAGCATCTGGAACAGTACAACCATGCCAGCCGCTTTGCGGCTGATTATTACCGCCGGGCGATTGAACTCGACCCATATGATTATCGTAACAACGTTGCCCAGGGCACGCTTGCACTTAACTCCGCTGACTGGGTACTGGCGGAACGCTGTGCCCGCGCCGCACTCACGCGTGCCCATCGGTTGAATAAAAACCCCCGCGATGGAGAGGCCAGCATGCTGTTGGCAACGGCACTCGAGCGACAGGGGGATATCACAGGGGCATGGGATAACTACTTCAAAGCATCGTGGAGCGGCAACTGTCGGGATGCGGCATTTTGGGCACTGGCACGTCTGGCGATGAAGCGTGGCGATGCGAAAGACGCCCTCGAAAAAGTCACTGTTAGCCTGCAGGTAAACGGGGCAAACCATCTGGCAATGGGGCTGAAAGCACTGGCGCTATTTGATTGCGGGTACCAGGACGAGGCACTGGACTTTATCAGTCAAAGTCTGACGCAGTATCCGCTGAGCTATCCGCTTCACTGTGCGCGTTGGCTGCTCGCTCAGGACCCGGAATCACAGGCGATGTTGTTGCAGGTCACCGGGCGGCGCGGGATTAACGCCAGTATGCTCTCCGGGTGGCTGGTTTCTCTGGGACGCACAGATGCGGCAGAGAAGGTGCTGATGCTGCTGGACTGCCAGGAGACAATTCCGTTGCTGTGGCAGGCATCACTGAGCCAAAAACGAGAGGTGCGTGAGCGCTTACTGGATGCGGCGCAGAACTGCCACGCCCGGCATGTTCGTTTCCCCAATACGCTCGATGAAGTTCAGATGCTGCAGACTCTCAAAGATGATCCGTTTGCAGGTTATCTGCTGGGCTGTTTCTGGTATAGCAAACGCCGGTATGACGAGGCCGTTTCCTGTTGGCAGGATACTTTAGTGCGCCTGCCGGACTATGCGCCTGCGCACCGTCTGTTGGGGATCTACGCCTGGAATAAGCAGCACGACGCGACAGCTGCGATGGCCAGACTGCAGCGGGCCGTTGACATCGAGCCGGACAATGCCCGTTTTCTGTTTGAGCTGGATTACCTGAAGAAGCTAACAGCCACAGCGGCCAGCGAGCGCCTGAGTCTGCTTGAGACTCGTATGGCGGTTGTTATGCGACGTGATGATCTGACGGCAGAGCTGTTAAGTCTGTGGAATAGCCAGGGGCAGTATGCGGCGGCGGCGCAGATCCTACAGACTCGCCAGTTCCATCCCTGGGAGGGCGGCGAGGGCAAAGTCACCGGGCAATATCTTCTCAACCAGATGCACCAGGCGTTAGATGCCATTGTGGAGAACGACATCCCCGCGGCCATGCGCTGGCTGGGAGAAGCGCTCCAGTATCCGCGCAACCTGGGGGAAGGGCGCTTACCCGGACAGACAGATAATGACATCAGATATCTGCTTGGCTTCTGTGCGCTGAAAAAAGGTGAACTGCAGCAGGCGCAGTTGCACTTCCAGCAGGCTGCGTGCGGTGGCACAACGCTCGACGCTGGCCGCTACTACAACGACCAGCCAGCGGATTATCTGTTCTGGCAGGGTATGGCGTTACGGGCAGGCGGTCAGGTGGAAGAGGCCGGGCGGCACTTCCGTAGTTTCCTGAAATGGGTAGAGCATCACCACAACGATATCCCCGAAGCCGATTTCTTTGCAGTATCGCTTCCGGATCTGGTTGTTCTTGATACGTCCGCAGCGGTGCAGCACCAGCAACACTGTCTGTTTATCGAGGCGTTGGGGCATCTGGGGCTGGGCGAAATGTCAGCCAGTCAGAAAGCGATGCAACAACTGCTGGCGATAAATCCTGCTCACGATAAAGCGCATCTTATTCTGCATGCACAGCGATGCGGCATCTTTGCCTGAACCTTAACCGGGCGGGAGAACCCGCCCAAACCCTACTGTTCCCTGCGTTTCCCTTATAGAGGAATCAAAATGAATAACGCGCAGACACATCTCAAAATGGGCTACATCTGGACGATCTGTCTGGTGGCGGCCTGCGGTGGTTTATTGTTTGGTTATGACTGGGTGGTGATTGGTGGTGCGAAGCCGTTTTATGAGGCGTACTTTTCGATTACCGATCCTGCTCAGTCTGGCTGGGCGATGAGTTCTGCTCTGGCCGGATGCGTGTTTGGCGCGCTCATTTCTGGCTGGTGCGCCGACCGTCTCGGACGAAAGATCCCGCTAATTCTCTCGGCAATCCTGTTCAGCGCGTCGGCGTTGGGTACGGCGCTGGCGAGCAATTTCGATATGTTCATTATCTACCGCATTGTCGGTGGGTTGGGGATTGGTCTGGCGTCGGCATTGAGCCCGCTCTATATCGCCGAGGTCAGCCCGGCGGAAAAGCGTGGACGCTTTGTTGCCGTTAACCAACTGACCATTGTTATCGGTGTGCTGGCGGCACAGTTGGTAAACCTGATGATTGCCGATCCTGTTGCCAGCGGTGCCACGCAGCAAACACTCCTCAACACCTGGAACGGCCAGGTGGGCTGGCGCTGGATGTTTGGTGCAGAGCTGCTCCCGGCAGTGGTCTTTCTGGTGCTGATGTTCCTGGTGCCTGAATCACCGCGCTGGCTGATGAAAGCCGGAAAAACGGAGCGTGCCCGGGCCACACTTGAACGAATTGGCTCCACGGCTTATGCCAGTCAAACCTTGCAGGAAATAGCCCAGACGCTGGTGAAAGACAACAACAAAGTCTCTTACTCTGCGCTGCTCGCCCCTCAGGTTAAACCCATCGTCATTATCGGGATGGTGCTGGCGGTGTTTCAGCAGTGGTGCGGTATCAACGTCATCTTTAACTACGCGCAGGAGATATTTGCCTCCGCCGGATTTGATATCAACGGAACCCTGAAATCCATCGTTGCCACCGGTATTATCAACCTGGTCTTTACTATCGCGGCATTGCCGCTGGTGGATAAACTTGGGCGACGCAAGCTAATGTTACTGGGCGCAAGTGGTCTCACCGTGATCTACGTGCTGATTGCCGGAGCTTATGCGTTGGGGATCATGGGGTGGCCGGTACTGGTGCTGGTTCTGGCGGCTATTGCCATTTATGCCCTGACGCTGGCCCCGGTAACCTGGGTGCTTCTCTCTGAGATCTTTCCTAATCGCGTGCGTGGTATGGCGATCTCGCTGGGAACGCTGGCGCTGTGGATCGCGTGCTTCCTGCTCACCTACACCTTCCCGCTGCTGAATGCCGGGTTGGGCGCAGCGGGCAGCTTCCTGCTGTACGGGATCATCTGCGCGCTGGGCTTCATCTATATTCTGCGAAATGTCCCTGAAACCAAAGGTGTGACGCTGGAGGCACTGGAAACCCAGCTGGCGCAGCGACACGGGGTGGCCCCTGCGGTTAAGCAGGAACAGGCACACTGATGGTGCAGGCTATTACTCTGGAAAACGCGCATCTGCGGTTGCGCGTTGATCCACAAGGTGGTGCGATAAACGCGCTGTTCTCACTCCATCATCAGCGCCCTGTTTTGCAGGCACCGCCGGGCCAGCAGCCGCTGTTTCCAATGCTGCCGCTGGCAAATCGGGTCGCCGGGAATCGGTTTTTGCTGCATGGTCGTGAGGTGGTATTACCGAAAAGCCCGCGTGACACCGATTTTTATCTGCATGGTGACGGTTGGATCAAGCCGTGGCAGGTTGTTTCCTTCTCCGCCACCGAGTGTGTATTACAGCTTCGAAGCATAGAGCCCTGCGGCTTCGACTATCTGGTGCAACTGTGTTACCGACTTGTCGATAATGCGTTCCATGTCAGTCTGACGCTCACCCACTGTGGCACAGAACCCATGTTGTATGGATTAGGGGCTCATCCCTGGTTCTGTTTTGAACCTGGGAGTACGGCACAGTTCAGCGCCAGCGGCTACTGGCCGGAAGGGGAAAACCACCTGCCGCTGCAATGGCAGGGGGAGCTACCCGCTCACGCGGATTTTCATTCGGCGCAATATGGACGAGATGAGTGGCTGAATGTCTGCTATTCCGGCTGGAGTGGGCAGGCGATATTGCGAAATAATGAGATGGAAATCACACTTATTTCGCAAACTCCCTGGTTGATGCTATTCAGAATGTCGGGGCAGTCATTTCTTTGCCTTGAACCTCAAAGCCACCCGGTAAATGCCCACCAGATGCCGGGACAGCCAGGTTTGGTGATGCTTTCTGGCGGGGAGGAAACCCATTTTTCAATGGCAATAGTGGTCAATTCAACAGTGGAAAAATGTTAATTTATTGTTAATTCTACACTTGCGCCTCCCGGCGTTTACCGCCAGACTAGCGCCTTCATTTCGGGAGGGATTCATGGTTTTGCATTCCACGCGCTGGCTGGCGCTCAGCTATTTCACCTACTTTTTTAGCTACGGCATTTTTCTGCCTTTCTGGAGCGTCTGGCTCAAAGGCATCGGGCTTACCCCAGAGACCATCGGTGTGTTGCTTGGCGCAGGACTGGTGGCGCGATTTCTGGGAAGCCTGCTGATTGCACCGCGCGTCAGCGATCCCTCCTTACTGATTAAAGCGGTGCGTATTCTGGCGCTGTTGACGCTGGTCTTTGCCGCCTGTTTCTGGGTCAATAACACGTTTGCCTGGCTGATGGTGGTAATGGTGGGTTTTAACCTGTTCTTCTCACCGCTGGTTCCGCTGACGGATGCGCTGGCGAACACCTGGCAAAAGCAGATTACGATGGACTATGGCCGCGTGCGCCTGTGGGGGTCTATTGCCTTTGTCATCGGCTCCGCGCTGGTGGGGAAACTGGTCAGTCTCTACGATTACCATGCGATTCTGGCTCTGCTGAGTCTGGGTATCGCCTCTATGCTACTGGGGATGTTGCTGCGTCCGTCAGTGATGCCGCAAGGGGAAAGCCGACATCAGGAAAGCGCAGGCTGGCCCGCCTGGCGTAGCCTGGTGACACAAAGCTGGCGGTTCCTGGCCTGTGTCTGTCTGCTCCAGGGGGCGCATGCCGCGTACTATGGCTTCAGCGCCATTTACTGGCAAGGCGTGGGTTACTCCGCGTCTGCCATTGGTTACCTGTGGTCGCTTGGCGTGGTCGCTGAAGTGGTTATCTTTGCGCTCAGTAAAAAACTATTCCGACGCTTTGGCGCGCGTGATTTGTTACTGCTCTCCGCCGTGTGCGGCGTGATCCGCTGGGGCATTATGGGCTGGACAGCCGAACTACCGTGGCTGATTGTGGCGCAGATCCTGCACTGTGGTACCTTCACCGTGTGTCATCTGGCGGCGATGCGTTATATCTCAGCGCGTGAGGGTGGGGATGTTATCCGCCTGCAGGCGGTCTATTCTGCGGTGGCAATGGGCGGTAGTATTGCCGTGATGACGGTCTTTGCGGGCTTCCTCTACCAGCATCTGGGGCACGGCGTGTTTTGGGTGATGGCACTGGTTGCATTGCCTGCGATGATCGTTCGCCCAAAAGTGGTCGCGCGCGCGTAACTACGATTCCAGCATGGCGCGAATATGTTCTTGTTGCTGCGCGTTCAGCGCCTCAACGGCGTGGATCAGCGGCGGCGAGAACAGTGGCAGAGCGGTCGGGTAAGGGGTAATCACCAGTGCGGCTTCGCGCGGTGCCCCCTCTCTCTGGAAGGTCTGCAGCGTCAGATAGCGAATGTTGAGCGGGAGCAACGTCAGTTCCCGCAACTGTTGCTCAATCAACGCTTCGCATTCTTTATCCGTTCCCGTCAGTAACACCACCTGTTTTTCATGCAGATCGGTCTCCTGCATCAGCCAGGCACCAAAAATCACGGCGACCAGGCTCATCTCTTCATCGGAGAAACGTAGCCCAAATTCAGCTTCCAGTTCAAATAACGCCTCTTTGGTGGTGCGCAGCAGGCGCGGGTAAAGGCGGTGGATCTCTTCTGGCAGGCTGTTATCAATACCGATTTCAAACAGTGAGCGGTCAAGCGCCTGGGCAAGATGAATATACAGCTGATCGGTCAGCCCTTGCTCATCGCTAAAGTTCATTCCCGTCTGCGCCCGAAAGCGCGCAATCATTCGCACAATTGTCCGGCGCAAACGCTGATCCTGCTGGTGTTTATCGAGCACCGGATCGGGGGTGCGCAGCATCATAAACAACAGTGCCAGAAACAGGTGTTCATCCGTGTGAGGAGCCTGAGGAACGCGCCGTTTCCAGTGACGTACGATCTCCTGCGCGGTGAAATATTCCCCCCGCGACTGCGCCCAGCTGCGCTGAATACGGGAAAACTGCGGCGTATTGCCCTGATGATGCTGAATCAGACAATATTGCAAATAGAGCTGCAAAAACTGGATATCGCGGCACTCAAACTGGCGCTGAAGCTTGCGTGAGCAGAAGTTGATCAGCGCCCGCAGGTTAGTATCGTCGTAGAGAGGACGGGCAATTCCGTGTCGTTTAAGCGCGGTTTTTAGCGCGGGAGTAAACTGGTGCGAGACAAAATGAGGGCAAAGCCGGAGCGCCCTGCGCAGCCAGTGCAGCAGGCATAAACGCTGATTCAGGGCAGAACCTTCAATTCGGTAGCTGCCGTCAGGGTGCGTGACGATATCAAGCCGGTGATAGCGCTGGATTTCATCGCGCGTCTCGGCTATATCTTGCCGTGCCATAGCGTCGTCCACGCCATTGGCAGCGATTATACTCTGTGCGGTGACGACAGCATCGGGCAGGTAAAGCATCAAAAGCACCTGGCAGCGGCGCTGCGAACTGGAAAGCACAGATGGAATTTCAAGCGTCGTCATCATCTGTCGGGTATCCAGTGTGAATGTTTGATAAGGATAGCTAAAGGATGGGCGCTGAAAAGCGCACCGGCAGGCCTTTCACTCAGGATTGCTGGTGAACATCACAGAATTTTTGACGTGAGGAATTGATGCAAATAGTTAAACAAAGTGCGATGACGTTATTTTTGGCGGTTTCCACTTTCGCCGCCAGCGCACATCCTCACAGTTTTATCAGCCTGAAAACCGGGCTGGTAACCGACGGGGGGCAGCTCAGTGGCCTTAAAATGCGCTGGACGATGGATGAAATCACCTCGGCTGACCTGCTTTATGATGCGGGAAACGCAAAGCCAGGCGATGAGATCTGGAAAAAGCTGGCGGCGGAAGTGATGGCTAACGTACTGGGTCAGCACTACTTCACGGAGTTCTGGCATAACGGGCAAAAGGTGAAATTTCTGAACCGCCCGACGGAGTACGGTATGTCGCGCGATGGTCATCAGGCGGTGTTAACGTTTGTGCTCCCGCTGGCGCAACCTCAGCCGCTGGCAGGACAGACGTTCACCTTCTCAACCTTTGACCCGACTTACTACGTTGATATGAGCTACGCAGAAGACAGCGACGTGCAACTGCCCGCGACGCTGCAAAAAACCTGCAAAATAGCGGTTCACACGCCGAAACCCAGCGAAGAGACGCTGAACTTTGCGGTCTCACTCGACAAGGAAGATGCCCCACCTGAGGATATGGAGTTGGGTAAACAGTTCGCGCAGGAGGTGACGTTACAATGTCAGTGATCGCCTCTCCGGTTCGGAAACCGCGCCGCTGGCTACACCTCTGGCCGCTGGCGCTCTTTTTGCTGTTAGCCATTTTCGGTTCGCTGTGGCTGTGGCAAGCCTGGCCCCAGGTGCTGATGAAAAGCATCATCTGGCAGCGCGAGCTTAACCAGCAGATGAGCGGGCTGCTGAAGGCCGTGGCGGAAAACCCGACAAAAGCGGGTGGCTCTCTGCTGGCGTTCAGCTTTATCTACGGCGTACTGCACGCTCTGGGGCCGGGGCATGGCAAGATTGTGATCACCACCTGGCTTGCCACCCATCCTTCGAAACTGAAATCAAGCATCGGTCTGACGCTGGCCTCTTCACTGCTTCAGGGCGGCGTGGCGATTGTGCTGGTCGCGGTCGTCCTTTCGCTTTTACAACTTCCTGCTCGTCAGTTGCACATGAGCAGTTTCTGGCTGGAGAAGGGGAGCTATGCGCTGGTGGGTGTGCTGGGGCTCATCCTCTGCTGGCGGGCGTTGAAAAAACTGCGCCAGTTACTGCAAAAACCCAAATTTAAAACCTTTATGCCGCATCACGTGCATGATGCCCACTGCGGCTGCGGACACCAGCATCTGCCGACGCAGGAACAGCTGCAGAACGGCGACGACTGGCGCGCACGTTTAATGATCGTTCTTTCGATGGGAATGCGCCCGTGTTCGGGAGCGATTATGGTGTTGCTGTTCAGTAAGGTGATCGGTGTTTTCGGCTGGGGGATGCTCTCGGCGCTGGCGATGGCCGCGGGAACGTCACTCACTATTTCGTCGCTGGCGTTGCTGGTACACAGCTTCCGTCAGCTGGCGGTAAAACTCAGCGGTAATAAAACACCGGTGCTATGGCGACAGATAGGGTGGACAACGCTCGCGCTGGCGGGCGGCGTAATTTTGCTGGTGGCGGCGATAACGATGTGGATGAGTGCGGTGCCGGTGGGCAGGGGATTGAGGCCGTTTTAGTCGGGTGTGGTCTGATGTCCTCACCCTGACTTTAACCCTCTCCCACGGGGAGAGGGAATGACCGGGATTAACGCTTCAGCGCGTCACTCAGTTCATCACGCATGTTTGCCAGCATGGCTTTAACGACGCGAGGGTTGCCTGCAACGATGTTGCCGGTAGACATATAGTTGTGGCCACCGGTGAAGTCGCAAACAATCGCACCTGCTTCACGTGCGATCAGCTCGCCCGCAGCAAAGTCCCACGGCTTCAGTGCCAGTTCGAAGTAACCGTCAACGCGGCCGGTCGCAACGTAGGCCAGATCCAGCGCAGCAGAACCGGTGCGACGGAAGTCAGCACATTCGGTGAACAGTTTGCCCAGGATATTCATATAGGTGGTTGCGTGCTGTTTCGCCTTGAACGGGAAACCGGTCGCCAGAATGGTACCGTCCAGATCGCGTGCATTGCTGCAGCGCAGACGGTAGCCGTTCAGCTGTGCGCCCTGGCCACGGGTGGCGGTGAACAGTTCGTTACGCATTGGATCGTAAACCACGGCGACTTCAGTACGGCCTTTGATGCGTACTGCAATAGATACAGAGAAGTGTGGCAGGCGTTTTACAAAGTTGGTGGTGCCATCCAGTGGATCGATAACCCATTGAACATCCTGATCGGTACCTTCATGTTCACCGCTTTCTTCGGTGATGATGGTGTGCTGCGGGTAAGATTTGCGGATCGTTTCGATAATAATCGCTTCTGCGGCTTTATCGACGTTAGTCACGAAATCATTGCTGCCTTTCTGGCTGGTTTCTACGGAGTCAGGGGTTTCGTAGTGTTTGGCAATTACATTACCCGCCTTGCGCGCTGCGCGCACGGCGATGGTCAGCATCGGATGCATCGGTCTCTCTCACTGGATGTTAAAGAACGGGAAAATCGGCGCAGAGTATAGCAGCGAGATCGGAATCTGTCTCTCGTTTATGGTAATATGTCCGAATATTCTTCAGACACTGAATTCAGACGTAAAAAAATATGCTGCAAAACATTCGAATCGTGCTGGTCGAAACCTCGCACACCGGCAATATGGGCTCTGTTGCTCGCGCTATGAAAACGATGGGTTTAACAAACCTGTGGCTGGTTAACCCACTAGTGAAACCAGACTCTCAGGCGATTGCCCTGGCGGCCGGAGCCAGTGATGTGATCGGCAACGCACAGATTGTCGATACTCTGGACGAAGCGCTGGCAGGCTGCAGCCTGGTGGTAGGAACCAGCGCCCGTTCACGTACGCTGCCGTGGCCAATGCTGGATCCGCGCGAATGCGGCCTGAAAAGTGTCGCTGAAGCAGAACAGGCACCGGTTGCGCTGGTGTTTGGCCGCGAGCGCGTTGGCCTGACCAACGACGAGCTGCAGAAATGCCACTACCACGTCGCGATTGCGGCCAACCCGGAATACAGCTCGCTGAACCTGGCGATGGCCGTGCAGGTTATTTCCTATGAAGTGCGCATGGCATGGCTGGCGACGCAGGAAAAAGAGAGTGCAGAGCCTCAGGAAGAGACAGCGTACCCGCTGGTGGATGACCTGGAGCGCTTCTATGGTCACCTGGAGCAGACGCTGCTTTCCACCGGTTTTATCCGCGAAGGTCATCCGGGGCAGGTGATGAATAAGCTGCGCCGCATGTTTACCCGCGCACGCCCTGAAAGCCAGGAACTGAACATCCTGCGCGGCATTCTGGCGTCGATTGAGCAGAAGAATAAAGAAGAGTAGTACCTGTTTGGTATCTCCCTCTCCCCGTGGGAGAGGGGCGGGATGAGGGCATCAGGCCGCACCCATGCTATGAAGGCACAGAAAGTTAAATACCTGACTAAAACAGTCAAGTAAATAGTTGACCAATTTAGTCGGGAATGTCAGACTTGGCCCTGCTATGCAATACCCCCATTTTACAATAAAAAACCCCGGGCAGGGGCGAGTTTGAGGTTAAGTAAGACATGAGACTGACATCTAAAGGGCGTTATGCCGTAACCGCGATGCTGGACGTTGCACTCAACTCCGAAGCGGGCCCGGTTCCATTGGCAGATATTTCTGAACGACAAGGGATCTCCCTCTCTTATCTGGAACAGCTGTTCTCCAGACTGCGTAAAAATGGACTGGTTTCCAGCGTTCGTGGCCCAGGTGGCGGTTATCTGCTGGGTAAAGACGCGGGCAGTATTGCGGTAGGTGAAGTCATTAGCGCAGTTGACGAATCTGTTGACGCGACCCGTTGCCAGGGTAAAGGTGGTTGCCAGGGCGGCGATAAGTGCCTGACCCACGCGCTGTGGCGCGATCTGAGCGACCGTCTGACCGGCTTCCTGAACAACATCACCCTGGGTGAACTGGTTAATAACCAGGAAGTTCTGGATGTCTCTGGCCGTCAGCACAACCATGATTCACAACGCAGCACCCGCGCGCAAGACGCAATCGACGTTAAATTACGCGCTTAATTTGCTCGTTATATTTTGTGCAGCAACTGCGCTGGCCGCACTTGCTGCAACACGAACTATTTAGGGCAAAGATTATAAGATTTCAGAATCAGGCCGGGGCGAAGACAGCCCCGAGTACTCGGTCGTACATCCAGCCGGTTGCCTGATTCCTTGCATTGAAGCGATGTACGGAGTTTATAGAGCAATGAAATTACCTATCTATCTCGATTACTCCGCAACCACGCCGGTGGACCCGCGTGTTGCCGAGAAAATGATGCAGTGTCTGACCCTGGACGGAAACTTTGGTAACCCAGCTTCCCGTTCACACCGTTTTGGCTGGCATGCTGAAGAGGCGGTCGATATCGCCCGTAATCAGATTGCTGACCTGGTGGGTGCCGACCCGCGTGAAATTGTTTTCACCTCCGGTGCGACCGAATCCGACAACCTGGCGATCAAAGGTGCAGCCAACTTTTATCAGAAAAAAGGCAAGCACGTCATCACCAGCAAAACCGAACATAAAGCCGTGCTGGATACCTGCCGCCAGCTGGAGCGTGAAGGGTACGAAGTGACCTATCTGGCTCCGCAGAGCAACGGGATCATCGACCTGAAAGAGCTCGAAGCGGCGATGCGCGATGACACCATCCTGGTTTCCATCATGCACGTGAACAACGAAATCGGCGTCGTACAGGATATCGCGACCATTGGCGAAATGTGCCGTGCGCGCGGCATCATCTATCACGTGGATGCGACCCAGAGCGTGGGCAAACTGCCTATCGACCTGAGCCAGCTGAAAGTGGATCTGATGTCCTTCTCCGGCCACAAAATCTATGGCCCGAAAGGCATCGGTGCGCTGTACGTGCGTCGTAAGCCACGTATCCGCATCGAAGCACAGATGCACGGCGGTGGTCACGAGCGCGGCATGCGTTCAGGTACTCTGCCTGTTCACCAGATCGTGGGTATGGGTGAAGCGTACCGCATT
Source organism: Enterobacter sp. RHBSTW-00901 (assembly GCF_014103115.1). Lineage (NCBI taxonomy): Bacteria > Pseudomonadati > Pseudomonadota > Gammaproteobacteria > Enterobacterales > Enterobacteriaceae > Enterobacter > Enterobacter sp. RHBSTW-00901. Next base: position 1,625,175 of record NZ_JABXPB010000001.1, on the reverse strand, counting down.
GCGAAAGAAGAGATGGAAACCGAGATGGCGCGCCTGCGCACATTGCGTAACCGTCTGTGGGACGGCGTGAAAGATATGGAAGAAGTGTATCTGAACGGCTCCCTCGAGCAGGGCGCTCCAAACATCCTCAACGTCAGCTTCAACTATGTTGAAGGTGAGTCGCTGATCATGGCGCTGAAAGACCTGGCGGTTTCTTCCGGTTCTGCCTGTACGTCTGCAAGCCTGGAGCCATCCTACGTGCTGCGTGCACTGGGTATGACCGACGAGCTGGCACACAGCTCTATCCGTTTCTCTTTAGGTCGTTTCACTACCGAAGAAGAGATTGACTACACCATCAAGCTGGTTCGCAACTCCATTGGTCGTCTGCGCGATCTTTCTCCACTGTGGGAAATGTTCAAACAGGGCGTGGATCTGAACAGCATTGAATGGTCACATCACTAATCGGTACCCAATAAGGAGAATTCAATCATGGCATACAGCGAAAAAGTCATCGATCATTACGAGAACCCGCGCAACGTTGGCTCTTTTGACAACAGCGATGAATCTGTCGGTAGCGGCATGGTCGGTGCACCGGCGTGCGGCGACGTGATGAAGTTGCAGATTAAAGTCAACAATGAAGGTATCATTGAAGACGCGCGCTTCAAGACCTACGGCTGCGGTTCTGCTATCGCTTCCAGCTCCCTGGTAACCGAATGGGTAAAGGGAAAATCTCTGGACGAAGCACAGGCAATCAAGAACACGGACATTGCTGAAGAACTCGAACTGCCACCGGTGAAAATTCACTGCTCTATCCTGGCAGAAGACGCGATCAAAGCCGCTATTGCGGATTATAAAAGCAAACGTGAAGCAAAATAATTGAGGTTTGAGTATGTCGATTACCCTTAGCGACAGCGCTGCCGCGCGAGTAAGCTCTTTTCTGGCGAACCGTGGTAAAGGCTTTGGCCTGCGACTGGGCGTACGTACCTCCGGCTGTTCTGGTATGGCTTACGTACTGGAGTTTGTTGATGAACCGGCGTCTGACGACACCGTGTTTGAAGACAAGGGCGTGAAGGTGGTGGTCGATGGCAAAAGCCTGCAATTCCTCAACGGCACTCAGCTGGACTTTGTAAAAGAAGGCCTGAACGAAGGGTTCAAATTCACGAACCCGAACGTCAAAGACGAGTGTGGTTGCGGCGAAAGCTTCCACGTTTAACCGTGCGTCATCCGATGAACCCCACCGCAGTAACCTGTGCGTGGGGTTTGTTTTAATCGGCTACCCCTGAGATTGTTATGGATTACTTCACTCTCTTCGGACTACCCGCTCAATACCCGATTGATCTCCAGGCGCTGACGATCCGTTTTCAGGATCTGCAACGTCAGTATCATCCGGACAAATTCGCCAGTGGTACTCAGTCAGAGCAATTGGCTGCGGTTTCACAATCTGCGACCATCAACCAGGCCTGGCAGACGCTGCGCCACCCGCTGACGCGCGCAGAATATCTGCTTTCGCTCCACGGTTTTGACCTGGCGAGCGAACAGCACACCGTGCGCGACACGGCGTTTTTGATGGAACAGCTGGAACTGCGTGAAGAGCTGGATGAGATTGAACAGGCTAAAGACGAAGCGCGTCTGGAAAGCTTCATCAAACGCGTGAAGGGCATGTTCGATTCCCGCCATCAGCTGATGGTGGCGCAACTGAACGACGAGACCTGGGATGTAGCGGCAGACACTGTGCGCAAACTCCGTTTTCTCGATAAACTGCGAAGCAGTGCTGAACAACTCGAAGAAAAGCTGCTCGATTTTTAATTTCGGAAGCAATTATGGCCTTATTACAAATTAGTGAGCCTGGCTTAAGTGCCGCACCGCACCAGCGTCGTCTGGCGGTGGGTATTGACCTGGGCACCACCAATTCCCTCGTGGCGACCGTGCGTAGCGGCCAGGCGGAAACGCTGGCTGACGAGCAGGGCCGCCATCTGCTGCCTTCCGTGGTCCACTACCAACAGCAGGGTCACGTGGTTGGCTATGACGCACGCGCGAACGCTGCGCGCGATCCGGCTAACACCATCAGCTCTGTGAAGCGCATGATGGGCCGTTCTCTGGCCGATATTCAGACCCGTTATCCGCATCTGCCGTATCAACTGCAGGCAAGTGAAAATGGCCTGCCGATGATGGCAACGGCAGCCGGCCTGCTGAACCCAATCCGCGTCTCGGCAGACATCCTCAAGGCGCTGGCAGCGCGTGCTACGGCAACGCTCGGCGGCGATCTGGACGGTGTGGTGATCACCGTTCCGGCCTATTTCGATGATGCACAGCGTCAGGGTACCAAAGACGCGGCGCGTCTGGCGGGCCTGCACGTTCTGCGTCTGCTGAACGAACCGACGGCAGCCGCTATTGCCTACGGCCTCGACTCTGGTCAGGAAGGGGGGATTGCGGTTTACGATCTCGGCGGCGGGACTTTTGATATCTCTATTTTGCGCTTAAGCCGTGGCGTTTTTGAAGTGCTGGCCACCGGCGGAGATTCCGCGCTGGGTGGTGATGACTTCGACCATCTGCTGGCCGATTTCATTCGCGAGCAGGCGGGCATTGCCGATCGCAGCGATGCGCGTTTACAGCGTGAACTGCTGGATGCGGCTATCGACGCCAAAATTGCGCTCAGCGACGCGCAGGCTGTCACGGTTAACGTGGCGGGCTGGCAGGGTGAAATCACCCGTGAACAGTTTAATGACCTGATCACTTCTCTGGTAAAACGCACGCTGCTGGCCTGCCGTCGCGCACTGAAAGATGCGGGTGTTGAGGCAGACGACGTGCTGGACGTGGTTATGGTGGGTGGCTCTACCCGCGTACCGCTGGTGCGTGAGCGCGTAGGTGAATTCTTTGGCCGCACGCCGCTGACCTCCATCGATCCGGACAAAGTGGTTGCCGTTGGCGCGGCTATCCAGGCCGATATTCTGGTCGGCAACAAACCAGACAGCGAAATGCTGCTGCTCGATGTGATCCCGCTCTCTCTGGGGCTGGAAACGATGGGCGGCCTGGTGGAGAAAGTGATCCCGCGTAATACCACCATTCCGGTGGCGCGTGCGCAGGAGTTCACCACCTTTAAAGATGGTCAGACCGCGATGTCCATCCACGTGATGCAGGGCGAACGCGAACTGGTGCAGGACTGCCGTTCACTGGCGCGCTTTGCGTTGCGCGGTATTCCGGCACTGCCAGCGGGCGGGGCGCATATTCGCGTCACCTTCCAGGTGGATGCGGACGGCCTGCTGAGCGTCACGGCGATGGAAAAATCGACCGGCGTTGAATCGTCCATCCAGGTGAAACCGTCTTACGGTCTGACCGATGGCGAAATCGCCTCCATGATTCAGGATTCAATGAGCTACGCCGAACAGGATGTGAAGGCGCGCATGCTGGCTGAACAAAAAGTGGAAGCCGCTCGCGTGCTGGAAAGCCTGAACGGCGCGCTCGCTGCTGATGCCGCGCTGCTCAGCGCCGCTGAGCGTCAGGTCATTGACGATGCCGCCGCGCACTTAAGCGCAGTGGCGGAAGGCAATGACGCTGACGCAATAGAAGAAGCCATTAAAAACGTTGATAAACAAACCCAGGACTTTGCTGCTCGCCGCATGGACAAATCTGTCCGCGTCGCGCTGAAAGGCCAGTCCGTGGACGAGGTTTAATATGCCAAAGATTGTTATTTTGCCTCATGCGGACCTCTGTCCGGATGGTGCAGTTCTGGAAGCGAAGACCGGTGAAACCATCCTCGATGTTGCCCTGCGTAACGGTATCGAAGTGGAACACGCCTGTGAAAAATCCTGCGCCTGTACGACCTGCCACTGCATCGTGCGTGAAGGTTTCGACTCTCTCGCTGAGAGCACCGAAGACGAAGACGACATGCTGGATAAAGCATGGGGTCTGGAGCCAGACAGCCGCTTGAGCTGCCAGGCCACGGTGACCGATGAAGATCTGGTCGTGGAATTCCCACGCTACACCATCAACCACGCACGCGAGCATTAATATGGGACTGAAGTGGACAGATAGCCGTGAAATCGGCGAAGCACTCTTTGATGCTAACCCGGACCTCGATCCGAAAACCGTACGATTCACCGACATGCATCAGTGGATTTGCGATCTGGAAGATTTTGATGATGATCCCAACGCATCCAATGAAAAAATTCTGGAGGCGATTCTGTTAGTCTGGTTAGATGAGGCTAACTAAATCACATTACGGGCTGCCTTCAGGCGGCCCGTTTGCTAATAAGGATAAATAAAATGACCGAAGCGATGAAGATTACGCTCTCTACACAGCCTGCGGATGCACGCTGGGGCGAAAAAGCCACTTACAGCATCAACAACGACGGTATTACCCTGCACCTGACTGGCAACGATAATTTGGGGCTGATCCAGCGCGCGGCGCGTAAAGTGGATGGCCTGGGTATTAAACATGTCCTGCTGGACGGTGAAGGCTGGGATACTGACCGCAGCTGGGCATTCTGGGCAGGTTACAAAGGCCCGAAAGGCACCCGTAAAATTGAGTGGGCGAACCTCGACGCTGCGGGCCAGAAAGAGCTGGAAAGCCGTCTGACCATTATCGACTGGGTGCGTGACACCATCAACGCCCCGGCGGAAGAGCTTGGTCCTGAGCAGCTGGCACAACGTGCCGTTGACCTGTTGTGCGGCGTGGCGGGCGATAAGATGTCTTACCGTATTACCAAAGGTGAAGACCTGCGCGAACAGAACTACATGGGGATCCACACCGTGGGCCGCGGTTCTGAACGTCCTCCGGTGCTGCTGGCTCTCGATTACAACCCAACCGGTGATAAAGAAGCGCCAGTCTTTGCCTGCCTGGTCGGCAAGGGCATCACCTTCGATACCGGCGGTTACAGCCTGAAGCAGAGCGCATTCATGGACTCCATGAAGTCCGATATGGGCGGTGCGGCCACTATTACCGGTGCGCTGGCATTCGCCATCACCCGTGGTCTGAACAAACGCGTGAAGCTCTACCTGTGCTGTGCAGACAACATGGTCAGCGGTAATGCCTTCAAGCTGGGCGACATCATTCGCTACCGTAACGGTAAAAACGTCGAAGTGATGAATACCGATGCAGAAGGCCGCCTGGTACTGGCCGATGGCCTGATTGACGCGTCTGCGCAGAAGCCAGAGCTGATTATCGACATGGCAACCCTGACCGGTGCGGCGAAAACTGCGCTGGGTAACGACTACCACGCACTGTTCAGCTTTGACGACAAGCTGGCAGCCCGCCTGCTGGCGAGTGCCGCTGCGGAAAACGAACCGTTCTGGCGTCTGCCGCTGGCCGAGTTCCATCGTAGCCAGCTGCCGTCTAACTTTGCCGAGCTGAACAACACCGCAAGTGCAGCGTACCCGGCGGGTGCGAGCACTGCAGCAGGCTTCCTGTCTCACTTCGTAGAGAACTACCATGAAGGCTGGCTGCACATTGACTGCTCCGCAACGTACCGTAAAGCGGCGGTTGAGCAGTGGTCTGCGGGCGCGACCGGTCTGGGCGTACGTACCGTTGCGAACCTGCTGACGGCTGAGTAATCGTCATTGCCCTCACCCTAACCCTAACCCTCTCCCTCTCCCTTGAGGGAGAGGGCCGGGGTGAGGGGGAAATGCATCATCTGGAATTGTTATGTCCGAAACCAAAAACGAATTAGAAACCCTGCTGGAACAGGCGGCGACCGAGCCCGCCCACCGTCCGGCATTTTTCCGCACGTTGCTGGAATCCACCGTCTGGGTGCCGGGAACCGCAGCAGAAGGTGAGCAGGTCGTTGAAGACAGTGCGCTGGATCTGCTCCACTGGGAGAAGGACGATGGCACTTCGGTGATCCCGTTCTTCACCTCTCTGGAAGCGCTGCAGGAAGCGGTGGAAGACGAACAGGCGTTCGTCGTCATGCCCGTTCGCACGTTATTTGAAATGACGCTGGGTGCAACGCTGTTCCTCAACGCCAAACTGCCGACCGGGAAAGAGTTCACGCCGCGTGAAATTAGCCATCTGATTGGCGAAGAAGGTAACCCGCTCAGCACGCAGGAAGTGCTGGAGGGGGGCGAGACGTTGCTGTTATCAGAAGTGGCAGAACCGCCTGCGCAGATGATTGACTCCCTGACCACGCTTTTCAAAACCATCAAGCCGGTGAAACGCGCGTTCCTTTGCTCCATTAAAGAGCGTGCGGACGAGCAGCCAGTGCTGCTGATTGGTATTGAAGCGGACGGTGATATCGAAGAGATCATTCAGGCGACGGGAAGCGTTGCCACCGATACGTTGCCGGGCGATGAGCCAATTGATATCTGTCAGGTGAAGAAAGGTGAGAAGGGCATCAGCCACTTTATTACCGAGCACATCACGCCGTTCTATGAGCGTCGCTGGGGCGGGTTCCTGCGCGATCTCAAAACCAACCGCATTATCTAAACGCGGCGGGGTGAAGACTCATCCCGCCGTATTTCTTAGCAGGCCGCTCTCAGCGGGTAGGCTCAGGCTCAACCGGCAGATCGTCGCGGGCTCCCCATTCGCTCCAGGCTCCGTCGTACAGCGTCACGTCGTTTGCGCCGAGGGTTGCAAGCGCCAGAATCACCACGCACGCCGTCACGCCAGATCCACAGCTGGCAATAATCGGACGATGTAAATCGACGCCCTGACGGTCAAAAATGGTGTGCAGCTCGTCGGTAGTTTTCAGTTCACCCTCAAACACCAGATCGCCCCACGGTACGTTCAGCGCACCCGGAATATGACCACGCTTCAGGCCAGGACGAGGCTCATCGGCTTCGGCGTTGAAACGTGGTGCGGGGCGGGCATCGACAATTTGTGCCGTTTTTTCATGACTGATAACCAGAACATCGGTCAGGCGTTTCACGACGTTTGCGTCAAACGTTGCGTCGAAATCCCCTTCAGGCAGCGTCACGTCACCTTGTTGCAGTGGCAGCTCGTCGCGCTTCCAGCCTGCGAGACCGCCCGCCAGAATTGAAACTTTTTCGACGCCGAAGTTTTTCAGCATCCACCACGCACGCGGCGCAGAGAAGAGGTTACCTTCGTCGTAGACCACCAGGTGCTTGTCACGACTAACGCCAAGCTCGCGCATCGCCACGGAAAACGCTTCCGGGCGCGGCAACATGTGTGGCAGAGAAGAGGTGTGGTCGGACAGGGCTTCGATATCAAAAAACACTGCACCTGGCAGATGCCCTGCGCGGTATTCGCCGGGAACATCGCGGTGCTCTTGCCCGGGAGGGGCCATCCGGGCATCAATAATCTGGACTTCCGGGTCGTCACTGTGCTCAATCAGCCAGTCGGTGGCGACAAAATATGAGGTGGACATGGTTGCCTCCATTCTTTTCCGTTAAAAAAGGATTGTCGGTGTTTTTTCTGACACCGACAAGCAGAGCGCGTTCAACTCGCGAGCAAGCCCTTATTTTTTCACCGCTTCGTCATCCTGTCCGGTTTTTTGCCGGGGCTGGGTCCCTCGCTTTGCGAGGCGCTTTCCAGATTCTAAAATTGGACTTTTTGTATTAATCAAACTTGAGGATAATACTTATCCGGATGACGACCAACAGGCTCCACGGGCCAGGGACAAAGGATGAAACCGTTTCGCTTAGCCGCGATTTCTCTCGCGCTACTCACCACCTTCACGTTTGTCGGCTGTGATAACAGCGACAATAAACCTCAGGCTGTATCACCCGCAGCATCAACGGCAACTGCAGTAAAAACACCGGAAAAACCCGATGCTGAAACGCTGGCAAAACTGGCTGCACAGAGTCAGGGCAAGGCGCTAACCCTGCTGGATACCTCTGAAGTTCAGCTCGACGGTGCCGCTACGCTGGTACTGACGTTCTCTGTTCCGCTGAATCCCGATCAGGATTTTGCAAAGACGGTGCACGTGGTGGATAAGAAAAGCGGCAAAGTGGACGGGGCGTGGGAGCTTGCGCCGAACCTGAAAGAGCTGCGTCTGCGCCATCTGGAACCAAACCGCAATCTGGTCGTTACCGTTGAACGTGACCTGCAGGCGCTGAACAAGGCGACCTTTGGTATCGATTACGAAAAAGCGCTGACTACCCGGGACGTTGAGCCGACCGTTGGCTTCGCCAGCCGTGGCTCGTTGCTGCCAGGTAAAGTGGTGGAAGGTCTGCCGGTGATGGCGCTTAACGTCAACAACGTGGATGTGAACTTCTACCGCGTGAAGCCTGAGTCGCTGGCCTCCTTTGTCAGCCAGTGGGAGTACCGTAACTCCCTGACCAACTGGGAGTCCGATAACCTGCTGAAGATGGCGGAACTGGTTTACACTGGCCGTTTTGACCTCAACCCGGCGCGCAACACGCGTGAGAAACTGCTGCTACCGCTGCGTGATATCAAGCCGCTTCAGCAATCTGGTGTCTACATCGCAGTGATGAACCAGGCCGGACACTACAACTACAGCAATGCCGCGACGCTCTTCACACTAAGTGATATTGGGTTGTCCGCTCACCGTTATCATAACCGTCTCGATATCTTCACCCAGAGTCTGGAAAACGGTGCGGCGCAATCTGGCGTAACCGTCACTCTGTTGAATGACAAAGGGCAGACACTTGCCCAGGCGAACAGCGATGCCGACGGCCATGCAAAACTGGAGACAGACAAAGAGGCGGCGCTGATTCTGGCCAGCAAAGATGGCCAGACCACTCTGCTTGATCTCAAGTTACCAGCGCTTGATCTGGCGGAATTTGATATTGCAGGTAGTCCGGGCTACAACAAGCAATTCTTTATGTTTGGCCCGCGTGATCTCTACCGCCCGGGTGAAACGGTGATCCTCAACGGCTTATTGCGCGACAGCGACGGCAAACCGCTTCCTGCCCAGCCGGTGAAACTTGATGTACTGCGCCCGGACGGACAGGTGGCTCGCACCGTGGTCGTCCAGCCTGAGAACGGCCTCTACCGCTTTAATTATCCGCTCGACAGCGGAGTGCAAACCGGGATGTGGCATATTCGTGCCAATACGGGCGATAACCTGCAGCGCCTGTGGGATTTCCACGTTGAAGATTTTATGCCGGAGCGTATGGCGCTGAACCTGACCGGACAAAAAACGCCGGTTTCGCCACAGGATACTGTCGATTTTAACGTAGTGGGTTATTACCTGTATGGCGCACCTGCCAATGGTAACTCGCTGCAGGGCCAGCTCTTCCTGCGTCCGCTGCGTGACGCCGTTACTGCACTGCCGGGGTTCCAGTTTGGTGATATCGCCGAAGAGAACCTGAGCCGTAGCCTGGATGAAGTGCAGATTACGCTGGATGAACAGGGGCGTGGACAGGTTTCCACAGAAAGTCAGTGGAAAGAGGTGCATTCCCCTCTGCAACTGATCTTGCAGGCCAGCCTGCTGGAATCTGGTGGTCGTCCGGTGACGCGTCGTGCCGAGCAGGCTATCTGGCCTGCTACCGAATTACCGGGTATTCGCCCACAGTTTGCCAGCAAGGCAGTGTACGACTACCGCACGGAGACTACCGTCAACCAGCCGATTGTTGATGAAAACGGTAACGCCAGCTTCGACGTTGTGTATGCCGATGCTACTGGCGCGAAAAAGGCTGTTTCCGGGCTTCAGGTTCGTCTGATCCGCGAGCGTCGTGACTACTACTGGAACTGGTCAGAGAGCGATGGCTGGCAGTCTCAGTTTGATCAAAAAGATCTTGTGGAAGGTGAACAGGAACTGACGCTCAAGGCCGATGAGACAGGTAAAGTCACCTTCCCGGTGGAGTGGGGCTCCTACCGTCTGGAGGTCAAAGCACCCGATGAGATGGTCAGCAGCGTGCGCTTCTGGGCAGGTTACAGCTGGCAGGATAACAGCGACGGTACCGGTGCTGCTCGCCCTGACCGCGTAACGCTAAAAATCGATAAGCCTGCTTACCAGCCCGGCGATACCATTCAGCTACATATTGCGGCACCGGCTGCGGGCAAAGGCTATGTGATGATCGAATCCAGCGAAGGGCCGCTGTGGTGGAAAGAGATCGATGTACCGGCAAATGGGCTGGATCTCTCCATTCCGGTGGATAAAACCTGGAAACGTCATGATCTTTACCTCAGCACGCTGGTGGTTCGCCCGGGTGATAAATCCAAATCGGCCACGCCGAAACGCGCGGTCGGGTTGTTGCATCTGCCGATGGGTGACGAAAATCGTCGACTGAATATCGCCCTGGATAATCCGCAGAAGATGCGTCCTGACCAGACGCTGTCCGTGAAGGTGAAGGCCAGCGTGAAAGAGGGCGCAGTACCGCAGAAAGTGAACGTACTGGTTTCGGCGGTCGATAGCGGCGTACTGAATATTACCGACTATGTCACGCCGGATCCGTGGCAAGCCTTCTTTGGTCAGAAGCGTTATGGCGCGGATATCTACGATATCTACGGCCAGGTGATCGAAGGGCAGGGCCGTATGGCTGCACTGCGCTTTGGTGGTGACGGTGATGAACTGAAGCGCGGCGGTAAGCCGCCAGTGAACCATGTCACTATTATTGCGCAGCAGACACAACCGGTAGAGCTGGATGCCAACGGCGAAGGCACCATTACGCTGCCGATTGGTGATTTCAACGGCGAGCTGCGTCTGATGGCGCAGGCCTGGACGGAAGAGGATTTCGGCAGCAGCGAAAGCAAGGTGATTGTGGCCGCGCCGGTCATTACCGAACTCAACACACCACGCTTCCTCGCCAGCGGAGATACCTCCAGACTGACGCTGGATATCACTAACCTGACTGACCAGCCGCAAACGCTGAACGTCGCCTTAACCGCGACCGGCAAGCTGACGCTGGAAGGCGCTCAGCCACAACCGGTTCAGCTCGCTCCAGGTGTCCGCCGCACCATGTTCATTCCGGTGCGTGCGCTGGATGGTTATGGTGATGGTGAGATTAGCGCTCAGGTGACCGGCCTTCAGCTTCCTGGTGAGACGTTTGCACCGCAGCAGAAGAGCTGGAAAATCGGTGTCCGTCCGGCATTCCCGGCACAAACGGTGAATACCGGGGCGATGCTGAACCCTGGCGAGTCATGGACCGCACCAGCGCAGCATATCAACGGTTTCTCTCCTGCAACGTTGCAGGGCCAGCTGTTGCTTAGCGGTAAACCGCCGCTGAATCTGGCGCGCTACATTCGTGAACTGCAGGCTTATCCGTACGGCTGTCTGGAACAAACTACCAGTGGTCTGTTCCCGTCGCTCTATACCAACGCAGCACAGTTGACGACGCTTGGCATCAAAGGCGATACGGACGATAAACGCCGCGCGGCCATTGATATCGGTATCTCCCGTCTGCTGCAGATGCAGCGTGACGACGGGGGCTTTGCACTGTGGGATAAAAACGGCCCGGAAGAATACTGGCTGACCGCCTACGTTACTGACTTCCTGGTTCGCGCAGGCGAGCAGGGCTACAGCGTACCCACCGATGCGGTAAACAATGCTAATAACCGTCTGCTTCGTTACCTGCAGGACCCCGGCACAATGTCCATCCGCTACAGCGATGACACGCAGGCCAGCAAGTTTGCGGTGCAGGCGTATGCCTCGTTGGTACTGGCGCGTCAACAGAAAGCACCGCTCGGTGCGCTACGTGAGATCTGGGATCGCCACGGGCAGGCGGCTTCTGGTCTGCCCCTGATGCAACTGGGTATGGCACTCAAATTGATGGGGGATGCACCGCGCAGCCAGCAGGCGCTGGATCTGGCGCTTAAGACGCCGCGTAACGACAGCAAAAACTGGATGGCGGATTACGGTAGCCCGCTTCGTGATAACGCCCTGATGCTCTCTCTTCTGGAAGAGTACAAGTTGTTGCCGGATGCGCAAAATGCACTGCTCAATACCTTATCTGAAGAGGCATTCAGCCAGCGCTGGCTGTCAACGCAGGAGAGTAATGCGTTGTTCCTGGCCGGACGTTCACTGCAAACTCTGAGCGGGGCATGGCAGGCGAAAACGTCTCTGTCGGATACTGCATCTGGCGGTGACAAGGCGCAGGTACAAAACGTGAACGGTGACCAGCTTGGCGCACTGCAGGTAACCAATACCGGCACTGCACCGCTGTGGGTACGCCTTGATAGCACGGGTTATCCGGAATATGCGCCTCAGCCAGCGTCTAATGTACTGCAGGTTGAACGTCATATTCTGGCGACCGATGGCAGCACAAAATCACTCTCTTCACTGAAGAGCGGCGAACTGGTGCTGGTGTGGCTTGACGTTAAAGCCAGCCAGAACGTACCGGATGCACTGGTGGTGGATCTGCTCCCGGCGGGGCTGGAACTGGAAAACCAGAATCTGGCGAACAGCAGTGCCAGCCTGCAGGACAGCGGCAGCGAAGTGCAGAACCTGCTCAGCCAGATGCAGCAGGCAGATATCCAGCATATGGAATTCCGCGACGACCGCTTTGTGGCGGCTGTGCCGGTTAATGAAGGACAACCAGTCACGCTGGTTTATCTGGCGCGCGCCGTGACGCCGGGAACCTACCAGGTACCTGTCCCGATGGTGGAGTCCATGTATGTTCCGCAGTGGCGGGCAACGGGTGCAGCCAGTGGCCCGCTGATTGTTGTTCCGTAATATGCTGATTGCACGTCTGATACGCTCCCGCTGGCTGTGGCTGGCGGGAGCGCTTCTCATTGTATGGGGGCTTATCTTTGCCGCCGACCGCCTGTGGCCGCTACCTCTGAAAGAGGTTAACCCCGCGCGGGTGGTGGTCGATGAGAAGGGAACGCCACTCTGGCGTTTTGCCGACAGCGAAGGTATCTGGCGCTATCCGGTCACTATTGAAGAGGTATCTCCGCGCTACCTTGATGCCCTGATCCAGTACGAAGATCGCTGGTTCTGGGATCACCCTGGAGTGAACCCTTTTGCAGTGCTGCGTGCCGCCTGGCAGGATCTCACCTCCGGGAAGGTTGTGTCTGGCGGCAGTACGCTCACCATGCAGGTCGCTCGCCTGCTGGATCCACATCCGCGCACCTTTGGCGGCAAGATCCGTCAGCTCTGGCGGGCAATGCAGCTGGAGTGGCACCTCTCCAAGCGTGAGATCCTCACGCTTTATCTCAACCGGGCCCCGTTTGGTGGAACGCTACAGGGAATTGGTGCCGCGAGCTGGACGTACCTGGGCAAACCACCATCACAGCTGAGCTATTCTGAAGCCGCACTTCTCGCGGTATTGCCGCAAGCACCTAGCCGCTTGCGTCCTGACCGCTGGCCGGAACGTGCCGAAGCGGCACGCAATAAAGTGCTTGAGCGGATGGTGACGCAGGGTGTCTGGTCAGCCAGTCAGGTGAAAGAATCCCGTGAAGAGTCTGTATGGCTGGCACCACGGCAGATGCCGCAGTTGGCACCACTGTTTTCACGCATGATGCTCAGTAAAAGCCGCGATACAAAAATTGTCACCACGCTGGATGCCGCCCTGCAGCGGCAGCTTGAAGAGCTGGCCATGAACTGGAAATCCCGGTTACCGGCACGCAGTTCGCTGGCAATGATCGTGGTGGATCATACGAATATGAAAGTGCGTGGTTGGGTTGGCTCGGCCGACATCAACGATGACAGTCGTTTTAGCCATGTGGACATGGTTAGTGCGATCCGATCGCCTGGATCGGTGCTGAAACCGTTTATCTACGGTATGGCGCTGGACGATGGCCTGATCCACCCTGCTTCGTTACTTCAGGACGTGCCGAGAAAAACGGGGGATTATCGCCCGGGAAATTTTGACAGCGGGTTCCACGGGCCTGTCAGCATGAGTGAAGCGCTGGTTCGTTCCCTCAACCTGCCAGCCGTCCAGGTGCTGGAAGCGTACGGGCCAAAACGTTTTGCGGGGATGCTGAGCAACGCGGGACTGCCGTTGATCCTGCCTGCTGGTGCGCAGCCGAATTTATCGTTGATCCTGGGGGGCGCAGGCGCACGGCTGGCGGATATCACTGCCGCGTACAGCGCCTTTGCCCGACACGGTAACGCGGGAAGATTGCGCTTACAGCCTGGCGATCCGCTGATCGAACGCCCGCTGTTGTCGCAAGGCTCGGCATGGATCATTCGTCGTATTCTGGCTAATGAGGCACAACCGCTGCCGGACGATGCACTGCCACAGGTTGCACCGCTGGCATGGAAAACGGGAACCAGCTATGGCTACCGTGATGCCTGGGCCGTCGGGCTTAATGCCCGCTATGTTATTGGTATCTGGACGGGGAGGCCGGACGGTACGCCAGTGGCCGGGCAGTTTGGTTTTGCGAGTGCTGTTCCGCTGTTGAACCAGGTGAATAATCTGCTTCAGTCGCGATCAACGTTAGATGAGGCGCGTCTGCCGCGTGACCCTCGCCCGGAAAGCGTGGGGCGGGGTGTTATCTGCTGGCCGGGCGGACAATCGCTGCCGGAAGGCAGTGAAAACTGTCGGCGTCGCCTGTCGACCTGGTTGCTGGAGGGCAGCGAACCTCCCACGCTTCTGCTGCCTGAGCAGGAAGGTATTCGTGGGATCCGTTTCCCCGTCTGGCTGGATAAGACGGGTAAGCGCGTCGCGGCAGACTGCCCGGACGCAGCCGAAAAAGTTCTGGATGTCTGGCCGCTGCCGCTCGAACCGTGGCTTCCAGCAACGGAGCGTCGTGCGGTGCGGGTTCCCGCCTCTTCTGCAACCTGCCCGCCACTGTCGCAGGATGCACCTGCGCCACTCATGTTAACGGGTGTGCGTGAAGGCGCGGTTATCAAACGTCTGCCTGGCGAGTCCCGTGTTTCACTCCCGCTGCAGGTGACCGGTAATAGCGGTGAACGATGGTGGTTTTTGAACGGTGAGCCGCTGGATGTGAAAGGGCGGGTTTACACACTACAGCTTGATAAATCGGGTGATTATCAGTTACTGGTAATGGATGAGGCGGGGCAGGTGGCGACGGTGAATTTTGTGCTGCAGTAACGTAAAAAGCGCTTTCAGATGTGAGCTGTTGCTAAAACTCGTCTTATTTTAAAAAAATGTTACCTGAATCCATAGGCAATGGCGCTATTGCTCATTATAATCCGCGCCACACCATACTCAGGTATGTAAAACAACAGAACATTTGACAGAGGTTATCATGGCTATTGAACGTACTTTTTCCATCATCAAACCAAACGCGGTGGCAAAAAACGTTATTGGCAGCATCTTTGCTCGTTTTGAATCAGCAGGGTTCAAGATTGTTGGCACCAAAATGCTGCACCTGACCGTTGAGCAGGCGCGCGGTTTCTACGCTGAGCACGAAGGTCGCCCATTCTTTGACGGCCTGGTAGAGTTCATGACCTCAGGCCCGATCGTTGTATCCGTACTGGAAGGCGAAAACGCAGTACAGCGTCACCGCGATCTGCTGGGTGCAACCAACCCGGATAACGCGCTGGCAGGTACTCTGCGCGCGGACTACGCAGACAGCTTCACCGAGAACGGTACCCACGGTTCTGACTCTGTTGAGTCTGCTGCTCGCGAAATCGCCTTCTTCTTCGGTGAAGGCGAAGTATGTCCACGTACCCGTTAATTTAACGGTTTCGTTTACATATTATTTTCGTAAATGCCGCGTGCAAACGTGGCATCCCTGCGCCAGACTTTGTACAATGCAACGCCCCGGATGAGCAGACAGCTTTCCGGGGCGTTTCTTTTCAACCCTCCACGGGCCATAACGTGTAACAACGAGGCCGGAAAAAATTATGTCTGAATTAGTGAATACCTCCGAAGTCGTCATTCCTGCGGTTCCAAATAAAAATGGAAAAATTAACCTGTTGGATCTGAACCGTCAGCAGATGCGCGAGTTCTTTAAAGAGATGGGCGAGAAGCCGTTTCGTGCCGATCAGGTCATGAAATGGATGTACCACTATTGCAGCGACAACTTTGATGACATGACTGACATCAACAAAGTGCTGCGTAATAAGCTCAAAGAAGTGGCGGAAATCCGTGCGCCGGAAGTGGTGGAAGAGCAGCGCTCTTCAGATGGCACCATCAAATGGGCGATTGCCGTTGGCGATCAGCGCGTTGAAACCGTCTACATTCCGGAAGAAGACCGTGCCACGCTGTGCGTGTCATCCCAGGTGGGTTGTGCGCTGGAGTGCAAATTCTGTTCTACCGCTCAGCAAGGTTTTAACCGTAACCTGCGCGTGTCTGAAATCATCGGCCAGGTATGGCGCGCCGCGAAAATCGTGGGTGCAGCAAAAGTGACCGGCACCCGCCCAATCACCAACGTGGTGATGATGGGGATGGGAGAGCCGCTGCTGAACCTGACTAACGTGGTTCCGGCAATGGAAATCATGCTCGACGACTTCGGTTTTGGTCTGTCCAAACGTCGCGTGACGCTGTCTACCTCAGGCGTTGTGCCTGCGCTGGATAAACTGGGCGACATGATTGACGTGGCGCTGGCAATCTCCCTGCATGCACCGAACGACGAAATCCGTGATGAAATTGTACCGATCAACAAAAAGTACAATATCGAAACCTTCCTCGCGGCTGTGCGTCGTTACCTGGAGAAATCCAATGCGAACCAGGGTCGTGTGACTATCGAATATGTGATGCTGGATCACGTGAACGACGGTACTGAGCATGCGCATCAGTTGGCTGAGTTGCTGAAAGATACGCCATGCAAAATCAACCTGATTCCGTGGAACCCGTTCCCGGGCGCGCCGTATGGCCGTAGCTCGAACAGCCGTATCGACCGCTTCTCCAAAGTGCTGATGGAGTATGGTTTTACGACTATCGTGCGTAAAACCCGTGGCGATGATATTGATGCGGCATGCGGCCAGCTGGCAGGCGAGGTGATTGACCGTACCAAACGTACTCTGCGTAAACGCATGCAGGGCGAGACGATTGCGGTCAAATCTGTTTGATTATTATGCACTCACGGCGCATTTTCTGCGCCGTGACGCATAAGCTTACTGAATATTCAGTCATATTAATGATGACTGAATAATAATTACGGTGCGTTTCATACGACTTTCGGGCAGTATGTAACGTCGTAACAACAGTTTAGCTTCGTGGGCAGGGCTGCACTGTCATCTACGGGCTGACAGTCTTATACTGTCTGTTCAAGGTTAACTGACCAGAAGTTTCGCGGTGCGGGTGGCATTGTGACTCACCGGCACCTGGACCCTTATTTTTCACGTACCAGTAGTTGTAGCGAATGAATACTGAAGCCACTCACGACCAACATGAAGCACTCTCCACTGGCGTTCGTCTTCGCAACGCCCGTGAACAACTCGGACTCAGCCAACAAGCCGTTGCAGAACGCTTGTGTCTGAAGGTTTCCACGGTTCGCGATATTGAAGAAGATAAGGCACCTGCCGATCTGGCTTCAACATTCTTGCGTGGTTATATCCGCTCTTACGCAAAACTGGTGCATATCCCCGAAAACGAATTACTGCCAATGATGGAGAAGCAGGCACCTGTACGTGCAGCAAAAGTTGCGCCGATGCAGACCTTCTCTCTGGGGAAACGTCGTAAAAAACGTGATGGTTGGCTGATGAGCTTTACCTGGCTGGTGCTGTTTGTGGTTATCGGTCTGACGGGGGCATGGTGGTGGCAAAACCACAAAGCGCAGCAGGAAGAGATCACCACAATGGCCGATCAGTCCTCCGCTGAGCTTAACCAGGCCGGCAATGGTAATGCGCAAAGTGTACCGCTCAGCACTGACGGCGCGGCAAGCTCCAGCGAACCGCAAACGGCGGCAACGGATGCTCCTGCAACCGACGCTGCGCAGACGCCAGCGGCAACGGCGGACACGCCAGCACCTCAGGCTCAGGATCAAAACGCAGTTGTTGCCCCTTCTCAGGCTAATGTGGATGCGGCTCCTGCCGCTACTGCGCCAGCGAATAACACCGCAGCGTCACTGCCTACTGGCCAGGCTGGCACGATGACTCCTGCAGCCGATCCAAACGCGCTGGTGATGAACTTCAGCGCCGACTGTTGGCTGGAAGTGACTGATGCAACCGGTAAAAAACTTTTCAGCGGCTTACAGCGTAAAGATGGCACGTTAAACCTGACGGGTCAGGCTCCGTATAAGCTCAAGATTGGCGCTCCTTCAGCGGTACAGATCCAGTACCAGGGCAAACCTGTCGATCTGAGCCGCTTTATCAGAACTAACCAGGTTGCGCGTCTTACCGTTAATGCCGAACAATCAGCAGCACAGTAACAGACGGGCAACGCGGGAGATTTTTCATGCATAACCAGGCTCCGATTCAACGTAGAAAATCGAAACGGATTTACGTTGGGAATGTGCCAATCGGCGATGGGGCACCTATCGCCGTTCAGTCAATGACCAACACGCGCACCACGGATGTGGAAGCAACGGTCAACCAAATCAAAGCATTAGAGCGCGTAGGTGCGGATATTGTCCGCGTCTCTGTGCCGACAATGGATGCCGCTGAGGCGTTCAAACTGATCAAGCAGCAGGTGAACGTCCCGCTGGTTGCAGATATCCACTTTGACTACCGCATTGCACTGAAAGTGGCCGAGTATGGCGTGGATTGCCTGCGCATCAACCCGGGCAACATCGGTAGCGAAGAGCGTATCCGTACGGTTGTGGATTGCGCGCGCGACAAAAACATTCCAATTCGTATCGGCGTGAATGCCGGTTCTCTGGAAAAAGATCTGCAGGAAAAATACGGTGAGCCAACACCACAGGCACTGCTCGAATCCGCTATGCGCCATGTTGATCACCTGGATCGTCTTAACTTCGATCAGTTCAAAGTTAGCGTAAAAGCGTCCGATGTATTCCTGGCGGTAGAGTCTTATCGTCTGCTGGCAAAGCAGATCGATCAGCCTCTGCATCTTGGGATCACCGAAGCTGGCGGCCTGCGTAGCGGTTCCGTTAAATCGGCAATCGGTCTTGGTTTGCTGCTTTCCGAAGGGATCGGCGACACCCTGCGTGTTTCGCTGGCAGCCGATCCAGTTGAAGAGATCAAAGTTGGTTTCGATATTCTGAAATCACTGCGTATCCGTGCGCGTGGGATCAACTTCATTGCCTGTCCAACCTGTTCGCGTCAGGAGTTTGACGTGATCGGTACCGTGAATGCTCTGGAGCAACGCCTGGAAGACATCATCACCCCAATGGACGTCTCCATTATTGGTTGTGTGGTGAACGGCCCGGGTGAAGCACTGGTGTCAACGCTGGGCGTCACCGGCGGTAACAAGAAAAGTGGTCTCTATGAAGATGGCGTTCGCAGAGATCGTCTGGATAATAGTGACATGATCGACCAGCTTGAAGCCCGCATTCGCGCCAAAGCGACGATGTTGGATGAAGCGCAGCGTATCAGCGTTCAGCAGGTTGAAAAATAACGTGATGGGAAGCCGCTCGCTTCCCATGTATGATTGAACCCATTCTTTGGGTTTTTTTTGTATATAGAAAGAGAATAAACGTGGCAAAAAACATTCAAGCCATCCGCGGCATGAACGATTATCTGCCTGGCGAAACCGCCATCTGGCAGCGCATTGAAGGCACACTGAAACAGGTGCTCGGCAGCTACGGTTACAGCGAAATCCGTTTGCCGATTGTAGAGCAGACCCCGTTATTCAAACGCGCGATCGGCGAAGTGACCGACGTGGTTGAAAAAGAGATGTATACCTTTGAGGACCGCAACGGCGACAGCCTGACTCTGCGTCCGGAAGGTACGGCGGGCTGCGTACGCGCCGGCATCGAACATGGTCTCCTGTACAATCAGGAGCAGCGCCTGTGGTATATCGGTCCGATGTTCCGCCACGAACGTCCGCAGAAAGGGCGTTATCGCCAGTTCAACCAGCTGGGCGTGGAAGTCTTTGGTCTGCAAGGCCCGGACATTGACGCCGAGCTGATTATGCTGACGGCTCGCTGGTGGCGTGCGCTGGGGATCTCTGAGCACGTTTCGCTGGAACTGAACTCTATTGGTTCGCTGGAAGCGCGTGCTAACTACCGTGATGCGCTGGTCGCGTTCCTGGAACAGCACAAAGAGAAGCTGGACGAAGACTGCAAACGCCGTATGTACAGCAACCCGCTGCGCGTTCTTGATTCCAAAAACCCTGACGTACAGGCGCTGCTGAATGATGCTCCTGCGCTGGGTGACTACCTGGATGACGAGTCTCGTGAACACTTTACGGGTCTGTGCAAACTGCTTGAAGCTGCGGGCATTGCCTATACCGTGAACCAGCGCCTGGTGCGCGGTCTGGACTACTACAACCGTACTGTGTTCGAGTGGGTAACCTCAAGCCTGGGTTCTCAGGGGACGGTTTGTGCGGGCGGTCGTTATGATGGCCTGGTTGAACAGCTTGGTGGTCGTGCAGCTCCGGCTGTCGGCTTTGCGATGGGTCTTGAGCGACTTGTTTTGCTGGTTCAGGCAGTTAATCCGGAATTTAAAGCAGATTCCGTTGTCGATATATACCTGGTGGCTTCAGGTGCGGATACGCAGTCTGCGGCGATGCAGCTTGCAGAACGCGTGCGTGACGCACTACCAGACGCTAAGCTGATGACCAACCACGGCGGCGGCAACTTCAAAAAACAGTTTGCTCGTGCCGATAAGTGGGGCGCAAGTATTGCACTGGTGCTGGGTGAGTCCGAAGTGGCTAACGGCGAAGTGGTAGTGAAAGACCTGCGCTCTGGTGAGCAAACAACGGTAACGCAGGACGGCGTTGCGGCGCACTTGCGCTCTTTGACTTTCTAAGGAGAAGGACTGCGTGGAAATTTACGAGAACGAACACGACCAGGTTGATGCGATAAAACGCTTCTTTGCTGAAAATGGCAAGGCTCTGGTTGTTGGGGTTATTTTAGGTGTAGGTGCGCTGGTAGGCTGGCGTTACTGGAATAATCATCAGGCCGATTCTGCGCGCGGCGCGTCTCTGGCATATGAAAATACCGTCAGCGCTATTCGTGCCGACGCGCCACAGACGTTGACGGCAGCAGAGAAATTTGCGGCTGACAATAAAAACACTTATGGTGCGCTGGCCGCACTGGAAGTTGCGCAGCAATTCGTTGATAAGAACGAGCTGGAAAAAGCGGCGGCACAGCTGTCGCAGGGGCTTACGGCTGCCAGCGATGAAAACCTGAAAGCGGTTATTAATCTGCGCCTGGCACGTATCCAGGTTCAGCAGAAAAAGGCCGATGATGCGCTGAAAACGCTCGATACCATCAAAGGCGAAGGCTTTGCCGCCATTGTTGCCGATCTCCGTGGTGAAGCGCTGCTGAGCAAAGGTGACAAAGAAGGTGCGCGTAAAGCGTGGCAAGCTGGCGTAGAGAGCAAGGCTTCACCTGCGCTGAGCGAAATGATGCAGATGAAAATAAATAATTTGTCCGTCTGAGAGGGACCCGATGCAATTGCGTAAATTACTTCTGCCAGGACTGCTTTCTGTTACGTTATTGAGTGGCTGTTCACTGTTCAGTGGCGAAGAAGATGTTGTCAAAATGTCCCCGCTGCCGACTGTTGAAAACCAGTTTACCCCGTCAACCGCGTGGAGTATCTCCGTGGGGGATGGAATTGGTGAGTTCTATTCCAACCTGCATCCGGCATTTGCTGACAGCGTTGTCTATGCGGCTGACCGCAAAGGCACCGTGAAAGCGGTTAACGCTGATGACGGGAAGGAAGTATGGTCCGTTAACCTGGCGGAAAAAGATGGCTGGTTCTCCCGTAAACCTGCGCTGCTCTCTGGCGGCCTGACCGTTGCCGGTGGTCATGTGTATGTGGGAAGCGAAAAGGCACAGGTCTATGCACTGAACACCAGTGATGGTTCTGTGGCCTGGCAAACGACGGTTGCTGGTGAATCTCTGTCTCGTCCGGTAGTGAGCGATGGCCTGGTTCTGATTCACACCAGCAACGGCCAGCTGCAGGCGCTGAACGAAGCAGATGGTCTGGTGAAATGGACCGTTAACCTGGATATACCTGCGCTCTCCTTGCGCGGTGAATCCGCGCCGGCTACCGCGTTTGGTGCTGCCATTGTTGGCGGCGACAACGGTCGTGTGAGCGCAGTGTTGATGCAACAAGGTCAGATGATTTGGCAGCAACGTATCTCCCAGGCGACCGGTACAACCGAAATTGACCGCCTGAGTGACGTCGACACAACGCCAGTTATCGTTAACGGTGTGGTTTACGCTCTGGCGTATAACGGTAACCTGACCGCGCTGGATCTGCGCAGTGGCCAGATCATGTGGAAACGTGAGCTGGGCTCAGTGAATGATTTTGTCGTTGATGGCAACCGTATCTATATGGTTGATCAGAACGACCGCCTGCTGGCGCTGAACACCGAAGGCGGCGTAACGCTGTGGACGCAGAGCGATCTGCTGCACCGTCTGCTGACCGCGCCGGTCATGTACAACGGTAGCCTGGTGGTAGGTGATAGCGAAGGTTACATGCACTGGGTTGATCCGGAAACGGGTCGCTTCACTGCTCAGCAAAAAGTCGACAGCTCAGGCTTCCTGACGGAGCCGGTTGTAGCGGATGGTAAGCTGCTGATCCAGGCAAAAGACGGCACGCTGTACGCGATCACGCGCTAATTACCCGGCTGTTGTAGTATACTAAACGGCTCCTGTTCACTCAGGAGCCGTTTTGACATTTTTAAAAACGCCGCGAAAGCGACGTGATTTTGAATTTTATGAGGCTTCAAACATGGTACCTGTGGTCGCGCTTGTCGGGCGCCCTAACGTTGGAAAATCCACTCTTTTTAACCGTTTAACACGCACCCGTGATGCGCTGGTTGCGGATTTCCCGGGGCTGACGCGTGACCGTAAGTACGGTCGTGCAGAGGTGGAAGGACGCGAGTTCATCTGTATCGATACCGGCGGTATTGACGGGACAGAAGATGGCGTTGAGACCCGCATGGCGGAGCAGTCTCTGCTGGCGATTGAAGAAGCAGACGTGGTTCTGTTTATGGTGGATGCCCGTGCGGGCCTGATGCCAGCGGACTCCGCGATTGCTAAACATCTGCGCTCACGTGAAAAGCCAACCTTCCTGGTGGCGAACAAAACTGACGGCATCGATGCCGATCAGGCGGTTGCTGATTTCTGGTCTTTAGGCCTGGGCGATATCTATCCTATCGCGGCATCTCATGGTCGTGGTGTGACCAGCCTGCTCGAAACCGTTCTGCTGCCGTGGGTTGACGAAGTGAACCCGCCGGAAGAAGTGGACGAAGACGCTGAATACTGGGCGCAGTTCGAAGACGGTGAAGAAGGCGAAGAAGAAGAGCCTGAAGAGGCATTCAACCCGCAGGATCTGCCAATTAAACTGGCGATTGTGGGCCGTCCAAACGTAGGTAAGTCTACGCTTACTAACCGCATTCTCGGTGAAGAACGTGTCGTTGTATACGATATGCCTGGCACCACCCGTGACAGTATCTACATCCCGATGGAGCGCGATGAGCGTGAGTATGTACTCATCGACACCGCGGGTGTGCGTAAGCGCGGAAAAATCACCGATGTGGTAGAAAAATTCTCCGTAATCAAAACGCTGCAGGCGATTGAAGATGCCAACGTAGTGTTGCTGGTTATCGACGCACGTGAAGGTATTTCCGATCAGGATCTGTCGCTGCTCGGCTTTATCCTCAATAGTGGGCGCTCACTGGTTATCGTGGTCAACAAATGGGATGGCCTGAGCAATGAAGTGAGAGAGCAGGTGAAAGAGACCCTGGACTTCCGTCTGGGCTTTATCGACTTTGCTCGTGTGCACTTTATCTCTGCACTGCACGGTAGTGGTGTGGGTAACCTGTTCGATTCCGTACGTGAAGCGTATGACAGCTCCACCCGTCGTCAGAGCACCGCGATGCTGACCCGTATCATGAATATGGCAGCAGAAGACCATCAGCCACCGCTGGTGCGTGGCCGTCGCGTGAAGCTGAAATATGCCCACGCCGGTGGTTATAACCCACCGATTGTGGTGATCCACGGTAATCAGGTGAAAGACCTGCCGGACTCTTATAAACGCTATCTGATGAACTACTTCCGTAAATCGCTGGACGTGATGGGCACACCTATCCGTATCCAGTTCAAGGAAGGGGATAACCCGTTTGCTAACAAGCGTAACACTCTGACGCCAAACCAGATGCGTAAGCGTAAGCGTTTGATTAAACACATTAAGAAAAGCAAGTAAGCACTGCCGATCTCACTAAAACCCGCGCCTGTCGCGGGTTTTTTTTCGCTCATTCTTACCGCCCGTTTTCCCGGTGTGATGTCAATCGCTATTCATTTTTAACCATGTTTAAATCTAAGAAAGTAGACAATTGTCGAATTTTCATCTTAAAGTCCAGGGTTGGGTACTAGACAAAACTGGTGCCAGGTTATCAAATAGTTAAATAATTTTTCGCCGCCTGTAAAAAATCGGCCAGATATGTAACTGGCCGGCGTACATTGCGGTGCTTACCAGCACGACGACATACCTTTTCGGGAGAATTATGCAATCCTCTGTTAATCAAAAAGAAAGCCGAACGTTCTTCGGTCATCCGTATCCGCTTGGCTCGTTGTTCTTCACCGAGATGTGGGAGCGTTTCTCGTTTTACGGCATTCGCCCGCTGCTGATCCTGTTTATGGCTGCCACCGTTTATGACGGCGGGATGGGGCTGGCGCGTGAAAATGCCTCGGCGATTGTCGGGATCTTTGCCGGTACCATGTACCTGGCTGCACTGCCGGGTGGCTGGCTGGCGGATAACTGGCTGGGTCAGCAGAGAGCCGTCTGGTACGGTTCGATTCTGATCGCACTCGGTCATTTGTCGATTGCGCTCTCGGCCATTATGGGTGACAACCTGTTCTTTATCGGCCTGATGTTTATTGTGATTGGCTCCGGCCTGTTCAAGACCTGTATCTCGGTCATGGTCGGGACGTTGTATAAAAAAGGTGATGCGCGTCGTGACGGCGGTTTCTCGCTGTTCTACATGGGCATCAACATGGGATCGTTCATCGCGCCGCTTATCTCCGGCTGGTTGATTAAATCCCACGGCTGGCACTGGGGCTTTGGTATCGGCGGCATCGGGATGCTGGTGGCGTTGATCATCTTCCGCGTGTTTGCCGTTCCGGCGATGAAACGCTATGACAGCGAAGTCGGTCTGGATTCCACCTGGAACAGCCCGGTGGTGAAGCGCAATGGCGTGGGAACCTGGCTGCTGGCGCTGGCAGCGGGTGTTGCGGTTATCGTTACGCTGATTGCACAGGGCGTGATTGTGATTAGGCCGGTCGCGATTGCCAGCATGCTGGTGTACGTGATCGCGGTGTCCGTTGCCCTCTACTTTGTTTATTTGTTCGTCTTTGCCGGCCTGACCCGTAAAGAGCGTGCCAGACTGCTGGTCTGCTTTATCCTGCTGGTTTCCGCTGCGTTCTTCTGGTCTGCGTTTGAGCAAAAGCCAACGTCATTTAACCTGTTCGCTAACGACTACACTAATCGCATGATCGGTGGTTTTGAAATTCCGGCCGTGTGGTTCCAGTCGGTCAACGCGTTGTTCATTATCCTGCTGGCACCGGTGTTTAGCTGGGCATGGCCGAAGCTTGCCAGCATGGACATTCGTCCGGGCAGCATCACCAAGTTTGTTATCGGTATTCTCTGCGCTGCGGCGGGCTTTGGCCTGATGATGCTGGCGGCGCAGAACGTGCTGAACAACGGTGGCGCAGGCGTTTCTCCGTTCTGGCTGGTGGGCAGCATCCTGATGCTGACGCTTGGCGAGCTGTGCCTGAGCCCGATTGGTCTGGCGACCATGACGCTGCTGGCTCCGGAAAGAATGCGTGGGCAGATGATGGGGCTGTGGTTCTGTGCGAGTGCGCTGGGTAACCTGGCGGCGGGTCTGATTGGTGGTCACGTGAAGGCAGACCAGCTTGATATGCTGCCGGATCTCTTCGCTCGCTGCTCCATTGCACTGGTTATCTGTGCCGCGGTACTGATCGTCCTCATTGTTCCGGTTCGTCGTATGCTGGAAAATGTGCAGACTAAACCGGCTACTAGCGCCTGATAACACCTCGAGGTTGCCGGGGAAGGCGTTACGCCCCGGCAATTTACTCAACGAGGTAAGAACATGCTGTTAGGGTTTGTTGGTCTTGGTGCAGTGGTTGAAACGGCTTACCTGCCCGCAATACGAAATCTCTTTGATGAATCTCCGCGCTGTTCAGGTTTTGATGTTCAGCCCGTCAAACAGCCTGAAGGTGTAACCCGTTGTGCATCACTCGCTGAACTGCTCTCCCAACCTCTTGATACTCTGTTTATTACCACCGCCTCCCTGAACCATCTTGAGGTGCTTGAGCAGGCAATTGCCTCACCCGTGTCGCGTATTGTGGTCGAAAAACCGATTGTCGCCACGCTTCCCCAGATTGAAAAACTCAAATCACTGCTGGAACTGCCCGGCGTCGCGTCCCGCGTGCTGGCGCTCGATCACTGGATGGCGCGTCTCGAAACGGTGAAGCAGACGCTGGTCAGTACGTTTTCTGATGTCGTCAGAATTGAAGGTTTTCTGCAGGAGCCGAGCGGCTATAACCCCGCAGGGGAACCCATTGCGCTCAACTTTGCTACCGGTGAACCGGACACGCGTACACTGCATCACCCCGATGGCGTGATTCTGGATATCGGGACTCATGTGCTGGCGATGCTGCGTGAAACGGTACGTTATCTGGGCGGGCGTGATGAAATGGCGTTACGGGTGGTAACGGCCAAAGATCGGCTGGGACGCGATATTATAAAAGGCGATCTGACCACGGCTGAAGGTGAGGCGCATCTTCAGGGGCACATTAGCGGCGTGCCGGTGGATATCTGGCTCAACAAATATGCAGGCCCCGCCGGTGGGCAAAAAGGGCTGCGGCTGTATTTGCGTGACGGGCGGATTATCAGCCACGATCGGCGCGGCGCAGAAGATGTGCTGGAGCGTATTGATGGCGATGATATTCAGCACTGGCACATTCCCGGCACGATTTACGAACACTGTCTGGCTGAGCATATTCTGGGTGAGTACAGTTTGTTTGAACGCGATCCGCAAGAGGTGAGCCGTACGACACAGCGCAGGCTTGAGGAAGTCGAACTGTTGTTGACTCTACAGCAACAGTTGCGTGGTCCACACTGAGCGCATCGTGGTAAAATCCACTCAAAATTGAATGTCTTTTAAAGGAGTCACCATGTCCATTACCTGCCCGGAGTGTCATGCCGAACTGGAGCCACAAAACGGTGTGGCGCACTGCGATAACTGCAATAAAGATATTCAGCTGGAAGCACGCTGCCCGGAGTGCCATAAGCCTCTCCAGGTATTAAAAGCCTGTGGTGCGGTGGATTACTTCTGTCAGAATGGCCACGGGTTGATCTCTAAAAAGCGCGTGGAGTTTGTGCCGGTTTAATCCGGTTTTTTCTTCCGCGTTTTCTTCGCTGCGGTCACACCTTTCACTTCGCTTTCCACCCAGCCGTCTGACAGGCGGGTGGTGAGCATATCACCGGCTTTCACCTGCTTAGTTTGCTTCAGCACTTTGCCATCCGTCGCGGTTGTCACGCTGTATCCGCGTGCCAGCGTGGAGAGAGGACTGACGGCTTCCAGATGGGTCACCGCATTACCGAAACGCTCGCGGGAGCGACTCAGACGGGTTCGCAGGTTCTCTGCCAGACGATACTCCAGCTGTTGAATACGCGTTTGCGCCCGGTAAATCTTCGGCTGTGGGTTTTGCTGGTTCAAACGCTGGATGATGCGCTGCTGGCGCGACACTGCACGCCTGAGCTGATTATCCAGTGCGGTGTTCATTCGCTGACGCAGGCGATCCAGCACGGTTTGCTGTCGCGCCAGGCGTAACTGAGGATGTTGTTGTTGCAGGCGATGATGAAGCTGGGTAAAGCGACGGGTACGGTTGGCAAGGAAATAGTCCATCGCCATCTCCAGACGCTGCTGGCCGTTCTGAAGCTGACGCAGCAGCTCCAGCTGATTACGGCTCACCACTTCCGCCGCTGCAGATGGCGTAGGGGCGCGTAAATCTGCGACAAAGTCGGCGATGGTGACATCCGTTTCGTGCCCCACGGCGCTTACAACGGGGATAAGGCTGGCGAAAATAGCCCGCGCCACGCGCTCGTCGTTAAAGCTCCACAAATCTTCCAGCGAACCACCGCCACGCCCAACGATTAACACGTCGCACTCCTGACGCGCATTCGCCAGTTCAATCGCGCGGACAATCTGCCCTGGCGCGTCGTCACCCTGCACGGCGGTCGGGTAGATGATAACGGGCAGGGAAGGGTCACGACGCTTGAGCACATGCAAAATATCGTGCAGGGCTGCACCGGTTTTTGAGGTGATCACCCCAACGCAGTGGGCAGGTGAGGGCAGCGGTTTTTTGAACTGTTGATCGAATAAACCCTCTTCCGAGAGCTTTGCTTTCAGCTGTTCGTATTTTTGCTGCAACAGACCTTCACCCGCAGGCTGCATGCTTTCGACGATGATTTGGTACTCACCGCGCGGTTCATACAGGGTGATATTGGCGCGAACCAGAACTTGCTGGCCATGCTGAGGACGAAACGTCACGCGGCGGTTACTGTTGCGGAACATTGCACAGCGTACCTGAGCGGTATCGTCTTTGAGCGTAAAGTACCAGTGGCCGGATGACGGTTGCGTGAAGTTAGAGATTTCACCGCTGATCCAGACTTGCCCCATTTCCTGCTCAAGCAGTAAACGAACCGTTTGATTAAGGCGGCTAACAGTAAAAATTGAGGGGGTTTGAGAGGATAACATGTGAGCGGGATCAAATTCTAAATCAGCAAGTTATTCAGTCGATAGTAACCTGCTGAGAGGGGAGTGCAAGTTTTTTTTATAAAAAAGTGTGGATGCAATCGGTTACGCTCTGTATAATGCCACGGCAATATTTAACCACCCAGGTCAGAGATATTGCCCATGCTACGTATCGCTAAAGAAGCCCTGACGTTTGACGACGTCCTCCTTGTTCCCGCTCACTCCACCGTTCTGCCGAATACTGCCGATCTCAGCACGCAGTTGACCAAAACCATTCGCCTGAACATTCCTATGCTCTCTGCGGCAATGGACACCGTGACTGAAGCGCGCCTGGCAATCGCCCTGGCACAGGAAGGTGGCATTGGCTTTATTCACAAAAACATGTCTATTGAGCGTCAGGCGGAAGAAGTTCGCCGCGTGAAGAAACATGAATCCGGGATCGTGTCTGACCCACAGACCGTTCTGCCAACCACGACCCTGCACGAAGTGAAAGCCCTGACCGAACGTAACGGCTTTGCCGGTTACCCGGTCGTGACTGAAGCTAACGAACTGGTCGGTATCATCACCGGTCGTGACGTGCGTTTCGTCACCGACCTGAACCAGCCTGTCAGCGTTTACATGACGCCGAAAGAGCGTCTGGTGACCGTTCGTGAAGGCGAATCCCGTGACGTTGTGTTCGCGAAGATGCACGAGAAACGCGTTGAGAAAGCGCTGGTTGTGGATGCAAACTTCCACCTGCGCGGCATGATCACCGTTAAAGATTTCCAGAAAGCAGAACGTAAACCTAACGCCTGTAAAGACGAGCATGGCCGTCTGCGCGTGGGCGCTGCGGTGGGTGCTGGTGCGGGCAATGAAGAGCGTGTTGACGCGCTGGTTGCTGCTGGCGTTGACGTACTGCTGATTGACTCCTCCCACGGCCACTCCGAAGGCGTTCTGCAACGTATTCGTGACACCCGTGCGAAATACCCTAATCTGCAGATCATCGGCGGTAACGTCGCGACTGGTGCAGGCGCTCGCGCCCTGGCTGACGCGGGTTGCAGCGCGGTGAAGGTGGGTATCGGCCCTGGCTCCATCTGTACTACCCGTATCGTCACCGGTGTGGGCGTTCCACAGATTACCGCCGTGTCTGACGCGGTTGAAGCACTGGAAGGTACCGGGATCCCGGTTATCGCTGACGGCGGTATTCGTTTCTCTGGTGACATCGCTAAAGCCATTGCGGCCGGTGCGGCTGCAGTGATGGTTGGCTCCATGCTGGCCGGTACTGAAGAATCTCCGGGTGAAATCGAGCTGTATCAGGGGCGTTCTTACAAATCTTACCGTGGCATGGGCTCCCTGGGCGCGATGTCCAAAGGTTCCTCTGACCGTTACTTCCAGACCGACAACGCAGCGGACAAACTGGTACCGGAAGGTATCGAAGGTCGCGTTGCCTATAAAGGCCGTCTGAAAGAGATCATTCACCAGCAGATGGGCGGCCTGCGTTCCTGTATGGGTCTGACCGGCTGTGGTACCATCGACCTGCTGCGTACTAAAGCGGAATTCGTACGTATCAGCGGTGCGGGTATCCAGGAAAGCCACGTTCACGACGTGACGATCACCAAAGAGTCCCCGAACTACCGTCTGGGCTCCTGATTTTCTTCGCCCGACTTCGCGTCGGGCGATTTATTTAATCTGTTTCACTTGCCTCGGAATTAGCGTCAATGACGGAAAACATTCATAAACATCGCATTCTCATCCTGGACTTCGGTTCTCAGTACACTCAGCTGGTAGCGCGTCGCGTGCGTGAACTGGGCGTTTACTGTGAGCTGTGGGCGTGGGATGTTACGGAAGCACAGATCCGCGAATTCAATCCAAGCGGCATCATCCTTTCCGGCGGCCCGGAAAGCACCACTGAAGACAACAGCCCGCGCGCACCGCAGTACGTGTTCGAAGCAGGCGTGCCGGTATTCGGCGTTTGCTACGGCATGCAGACGATGGCAATGCAGCTGGGCGGCCACGTAGAAGGTTCTAACGAGCGTGAGTTCGGCTATGCGCAGGTTGAAGTGGTTACCGATAGCGCGCTGGTGCGCGGTATTGAAGACTCCCTGACCGCAGAAGGCAAACCGCTGCTGGACGTGTGGATGAGCCACGGCGATAAAGTGACCGCTATCCCGTCTGATTTCGTGACCGTTGCCAGCACCGAAAGCTGCCCGTTCGCAATTATGGCGAACGAAGAAAAACGCTTCTACGGCGTGCAGTTCCATCCGGAAGTGACCCACACCCGTCAGGGCATGCGCATGCTGGAGCGCTTCGTGCGTGACATCTGCCAGTGCGAAGCGCTGTGGACGCCAGCAAAAATCATCGACGACGCCATTGAGCGTATCCGTCAGCAGGTTGGCGATGACAAAGTGATCCTCGGCCTGTCCGGCGGCGTTGACTCCTCCGTCACCGCAATGCTGCTGCATCGTGCTATCGGCAAAAACCTGACCTGCGTCTTCGTGGATAACGGTCTGCTGCGCCTGAATGAAGCGCAGCAGGTGATGGACATGTTCGGTGACCACTTCGGTCTGAACATCGTTCACGTGGAAGGCGAGAAGCGTTTCCTGGATGCGCTGGCGGGTGAAAATGACCCGGAAGCCAAACGTAAAATCATTGGTCGCGTGTTCGTGGAAGTGTTCGACGAAGAAGCGCTGAAGCTGGAAGACGTGAAGTGGCTGGCGCAGGGGACTATCTACCCGGACGTTATCGAATCTGCGGCATCCGCAACCGGTAAAGCACACGTCATCAAATCTCACCACAACGTGGGCGGCCTGCCGAAAGAGATGAAGATGGGCCTGGTTGAACCACTGCGTGAGCTGTTCAAAGACGAAGTGCGTAAGATTGGTCTGGAGCTGGGTCTGCCGTACGACATGCTCTACCGTCACCCGTTCCCGGGCCCGGGTCTTGGCGTGCGCGTGCTGGGCGAAGTGAAGAAAGAGTACTGCGACCTGCTGCGTCGGGCGGACGCTATCTTCATCGAAGAGCTGCACAAAGTCGACCTGTACAACAAAGTGAGCCAGGCGTTTACCGTGTTCCTGCCGGTTCGCTCCGTTGGCGTAATGGGCGATGGCCGCAAATACGACTGGGTTGTCTCCCTGCGTGCGGTAGAAACCATCGACTTTATGACCGCGCACTGGGCGCACCTGCCGTACGACTTCCTGGGACGTGTGTCCAACCGCATCATCAACGAAGTTAACGGCATTTCCCGTGTCGTTTATGACATCAGCGGTAAGCCACCAGCTACGATCGAGTGGGAATAAGTTTCCCCCGTTAGTCAGTGAACAAAACCCTCTGTTATTACAGAGGGTTTTTTTATTTACGGCGGTGCTGACCTTAGGAAACGTCAATCGGCTATTGTTGGTGGTCTAAATATGGTCTATATTAAAACTAAGGCATGACCATCAGGTGGACGCATCATGAAAGTAGAGACAATCAGCTACGTTAAAAAGAACGCGGCAACGCTCGATCTGTCAGAACCCATCCTGGTTACACAAAATGGTGTACCTGCTTATGTTATAGAATCCTATGACCAGCAGCAGGAACGGGAAAATGCCATTGCTTTGCTGAAGCTTCTTACCCTGTCAGAAAAAGATAAAGCGGAAGGGCGCGTGTTCTCCAAAGACCAGTTGCTGGATGGGCTTGCGGATTAATGCAGAGTGCTTAACGTTAAGGGACTTTCATGGAACAGCGGGTGACCTTTGAGTACACGCTTACGGTAAAGCACTGCCTCGACACAATAACGGGTTTCCTGCGCCGTATTGATGTTGAGCCACGCCCGGTTATCGCAGATATTCTCACACAGTTTGAGAGTACCGTTGGTCAGTTCCCGCAGGGGTGCCAGATTTGCCCTGAGCTACTGAAAATTGGCTGTGCCAAATACCGGGAGTTTAACCACGCTGAAGGCTACCGGGTTTTGTACTCAGTAGACGGAACGTTAGTGACAGCACATGTGATCCTGGCACATCGACAGGATATCCAGCAGTTACTTTTTAAGCGTCTGATAACCATGTAATGACCTCACTTCCCGCCACCCAACTGATACGCCAGCGCCACCACCAGCGACTGCACCAGGCATAGCGTTGCTGACTGAGAGCGGAACGCATCCACCTGCGCCTCTTTCACCACAAAGCAGAGATCGCTAAATGTCGCCAGCGGGCTTATCTGGCTGTCGGTGATCACAATCTGCCGTGCGCCAACGCTGGCGGCGGTTTCGCTGACCATCACCGTCTCTTCCGCGTACGGCGAGAAGCTAATCGACACCACAATGTCGCGTGCCTTAATGCGGTTGATCTGTTCGCGCAGCATTCCGCCCATCCCGTCGAGCAGAACAGGGCGGCACTCCAGATGGCTCAGGGCGTAGGTCAGATAGGCTGCCACGCTAAAAGAACGGCGCAGGCCAGCAATGTAGATGGTATCGGCTTCAGCCAGTAGCTGTACCGCGCGTTCGAGCATTTCCGGTTCGGCACGGGCGGCCAGCTGCTGAAGTGCCTGCGCATTGGAACGCGCAAACTCCTGCAGGATATCCAGCGGCGTTTCCGGGACGGCTTCGCTCTCCATTTCGCGGAACATTCGCGCGCGGTCGCTGTAGCTGGCGGTCTCTTCAACCAGGTTCATTCGAAACAGCTGTTTCATTTCGTTGAAGCCGGTGAAGTCAAACGCGTTAGCAAAGCGGATCAACGTCGACGGTGGAACATCGGCGCGTTCAGCAATGACGGCGACCGTATCAAAGGCCACGCTGTTCGTGTTATCCAGCACATAGCGGGAGACCTGCTGCAGCCTCTTACTCAGGTTATCGTAGCGATCGCGGATTTGCTGCTGCAGTTCGTTCAGGCTGGTTGCTGTCGTCATTTTGTCCCCCAAATACAGTTTTATGATTCTAAACGCAAAACCGCGTCTTTTAAATGTCGGCCATCCATCTGGCATCAAAAATGAAACAGAAGCTTCAGCCATTGACTCGTGTGAAATTCCTTAATAGCGCAGGCTGTGCCAGTGATGTTGGTCGTTAACATAAAAATCCATCCTTGATCACAATAATCATCATTTATTTTATTTCAACTTAAAATGGAATATTTGTTTCATATATAGTGTTCAGTAAACACAGTGTTCAGGTAACAATCACGTATCAACAGCGAGAGGTTAAGGATGGAGACGGTAGCGAATTTTATTCACGGCGAATGTGTCACCGGTTCAGGCCAGCGCGTTCAGGCAATCTTCAACCCGGCCACTGGCGAGCAGATCCGCCAGGTGGTGATGAGTACGGCACAGGAAACCGGGCAGGCCATTGCGGCCGCGCAGCAGGCGTTTCCGGCGTGGTCACGTCATTCTCCGCTTAAACGCGCACGAGTGATGTTCCGCTTCAAAGCGTTGCTGGAGGAGAACACCGAGAGGCTTGCCCGCTTAATTAGCGAAGAGCATGGCAAAGTGTTTTCC
The DNA here is from genome assembly GCF_014103115.1 of Enterobacter sp. RHBSTW-00901. Taxonomy (NCBI): domain Bacteria; kingdom Pseudomonadati; phylum Pseudomonadota; class Gammaproteobacteria; order Enterobacterales; family Enterobacteriaceae; genus Enterobacter; species Enterobacter sp. RHBSTW-00901. Next base: position 1,591,182 of record NZ_JABXPB010000001.1, on the reverse strand, counting down.
GACGCGGTCGGTGAACTGACCCGTGGACTGGAAGTGGTGGAGTTCGCCTGCGGTATTCCGCATCTGCAAAAAGGTGAGCACTCTGCCAACGTCGGTACCGGCGTCGATAGCCACTCGCTGATGCAGCCGCTCGGAGTTTGTGTCGGGATCACACCGTTTAACTTCCCGGCGATGGTGCCGATGTGGATGTTCCCGATTGCGCTGGCGACGGGTAATACCTTCGTGCTGAAACCGTCGGAAAAAGATCCTTCCTTGGCACTCGCACTGGCAAAACTGCTGAAAGAGGCCGGGCTGCCGGACGGTGTATTCAACGTCGTGCAGGGCGATAAAGAGTCCGTTGACGTGCTGCTGACTGACCCGCGCGTGCAGGCGGTGAGTTTTGTCGGCTCAACGCCAATTGCGGAATACATTTACCAGACTGCATCCGCCCACGGTAAATGCTGTCAGGCGCTGGGTGGGGCGAAAAACCACTGCATTCTTATGCCAGACGCCGACATGGATATGGCGACGAATGCCATTATGGGCGCAGCCTATGGTGCGGCGGGTGAACGCTGTATGGCGCTCTCTGTGGTGCTGGCGGTCGGTGATAAAGCAGCAGATGACCTCTGTGCGCGGCTGGAAAAACAGATCGCCGTACTGCGCGTTGGGCCAGGTCTGGATCAGACGCCGGAAAACGAGATGGGGCCACTGATCTCCTCAGTACACCGTAGCAAAGTGCTGGGCTATATCGACAGCGGAGAATCACAGGGGGCGAACCTGCGCGTCGACGGGCGTGGTTTCAGTGTTAAAGGCCACGAGAAGGGTTACTTTGTCGGGCCGACCCTGTTCGATAACGTCACGCCAGAGATGACCATCTATAAAGAAGAGATTTTCGGGCCGGTGCTTTCTGTGGTGCGCGTAGCAGATTACAACAGCGCAGTGGAACTGATTAACCGTCATGAATATGGTAATGGCACGGCGATTTTCACCCGTGACGGCGGCTGCGCGCGGCGCTTCTGCGAAGAGGTACAGGCCGGTATGGTTGGTGTAAACGTGCCGATCCCGGTACCGATGGCGTTCCATAGCTTTGGCGGCTGGAAGCGTTCCATTTTTGGCGCACTTAACGTCCACGGCAATGACGGCGTGCGTTTCTACACCCGAATGAAAACCGTCACTGCGCGCTGGCCTGAAATGCAGCAAGACACCGGCGCTGCATTCTCCATGCCGACGCTGGGCTGACAGGAGGTGTTATGCAAACCGAACGTATGACTATGGCCCAGGCGCTGGTCAGGTTCCTGAATCAACAATATGTCTGTGTCGATGGACAAGAAACGCCCTTCGTGGAGGGCGTGGCGACCATCTTTGGTCATGGTAATGTGCTTGGCATCGGTCAGGCGCTGGAGCAGGATGCCGGCCATCTGAAAGTGATGCAGGGATGTAACGAGCAGGGCATTGCCCATATGGCGACAGGATTCGCCAAACAGCACCGTCGCCAGCGTATTTTTGCCGTGACGTCATCCGTCGGGCCGGGGGCGGCTAACATGGTGACGGCGGCAGCGACCGCCACGGCGAACCGCATCCCGCTGCTTCTGCTACCGGGTGATGTTTATGCCAGTCGCCAGCCAGACCCGGTGTTGCAGCAAATTGAGCAGTATCACGATCTCAGTATCAGCACCAATGATTGCTTCCGTCCGGTTTCCCGCTACTGGGATCGTATCAACCGGCCGGAACAGTTAATGAGTGCGATGTTAAGTGCGATGCGAACGCTGACTGACCCCGCAAACACGGGGGCGGTGACTATTTGCCTGCCGCAGGATGTGCAGGGCGAGGCGTGGGATTATCCGCTGAGCTTCTTTGCGCGTCGCGTGCATCACATAGAGCGTCGACCGCCTGACCCACAGCGTCTGGCACGGGCTCAGGATCTGATTGCCCGCAAACACCGTCCGCTGGTGGTATGCGGTGGTGGGGTGCGCTATTCCGGTGCGCATGATGCGTTTCGCGAGTTTGTCGAGACGCTGCAACTGCCGTTTGCCGAAACCCAGGCCGGAAAGGGGGCGCTGGTCAGCGATCACCCGCTGAACATGGGGGGGATTGGAGTGACGGGCGGGATGGCGGCGAATCAGCTCGCCCCGCAGGCCGATCTGGTGATTGGCATCGGGACACGCCTGACGGACTTTACGACGGGCTCAAAAGCGCTGTTTTCCCATCCGGATGTTGAGTTCCTGCTGCTGAACGTAGCGGAGTTTGATGCCCTGAAGCTGGACGCCACCGCGCTGATTGCCGATGCCCACACCGGACTGACGGCATTAACTCAGGCGCTTAAGCATTACCGCAGCCGCTGGGGTGATGAGATCTCACTGGCGCGGGAAGCCTGGCACGACGAGTGCCGCCGTCTATGGATGCGGGACTGGCACCCTGATGATGCGCCCGAAGTGGCGGGGCATCTTGATGCACAGCTGACAGAGTACGGCGACACGCTCAACACCCGGTTGACCCAGACGCGGGTGCTGGGGCTTATTAACCAGCATATTGAAGATAACGCCATCGTGGTGGGGGCCGCCGGTTCGCTGCCGGGGGATCTACAGCGGCTCTGGCAGGTCAAAACGCCGGACAGCTACCATCTGGAGTACGGCTATTCCTGTATGGGATACGAGATTGCCGCCGCCATCGGGGCGAAGCTGGCGAAACCACAGCAGCCGGTTTACGCCGCAGTGGGAGACGGCTCATACATGATGCTGCACTCCGAGCTGCAAACGGCGGTGCAGGAGGGGATAAAAGTCACCATTCTGCTGTTTGATAACGCCAGCTTCGGCTGTATTAACAACCTGCAGATGGGGCACGGAATGGGCAGCTTTGGCACGGAAAACCGCCACCGCAACCCGCTTACCGGGCGGCTGGACGGGCCACTGGTGAAGGTCGATTTTGCCAAAAATGCCGAAAGCTATGGCTGTCGCGCATGGCGGGTGCATGATGAGCAAAGTCTTCTGACGGCGCTGGAAGCGTCCCGTGCGCATCCCGGGCCAACGCTACTGGATATCAAAGTGCTGCCGAAAACCATGACCCATGATTATGCGTCCTGGTGGCGAACCGGTGATGCGCAGGTGGCTGAATCACTTGCGGTTCGTCACGCGGCTGAGCAAACCCAGGAGATGCTGAAAAAAGCCCGTCAGTATTAAGTTTTCCCACCGTAACGAAATTTTCATTTCATTTTCTTTTTTCCCTCACCCGGACCCTCTCCCCACAGGGGAGAGGGAGAAAAGACGGCTCTGTACCGTTCCCTCTTCCCTTTGGGAAGAGGGTTATGGTCAGGGGCATATCGTCCACGATGTTGTGAGATTGATAACAAAATTTATCTCATTCATCTCAAAAGTGTTAACCCGTACTCAAAAACATAATTTTCACTATCTATAAAAATGAAATAAATGTTTTATTTATAGGGTCGTTAGTTCACAGCATTCACCAACACCGGGAGCCGTTATGTTTAACATTGCTTTACTGGGCGCTGGCCGAATTGGCCAGGTACATGCAGCTAACATCGCCAGCCACAACGCGACCACGCTCTGGTCCGTGGTCGACCCGAATCAGGAATTTGCCACTCGTCTCGCGACACACTATCAGGCGCGCCAACAGAGCCTGGATGAAGCGATGAACGACCCTAATGTTCATGCCGTGCTGATTGCCTCCGCCACGGATACCCACGCGGATCTGATTGAAATGGCTGCCCGTCATGGCAAAGCCATCTTCTGTGAAAAGCCCGTACACCTGGATCTTGCCCGCGTGCGCGACTGTCTGAAAGTGGTCAAAGAGTATGACGTACCGCTGTTCATCGGCTTTAACCGTCGTTTTGACCCGCAGTTTCGTCGTGTGAAAACCGACGTGCTGGCCGGGCGTATCGGTAAGCCGGAATCGCTGCTGATCATCTCGCGCGATCCGTCTCCTCCGCCTGCAGAATATGTGCGCGTTTCCGGCGGCATGTTCCGTGATATGACCATCCATGATTTTGATATGGCGCGCTTCATCATGGGTGAAGAGCCAGTGTCGGTGTTTGCCCAGGGCAGCAATCTGGTTGACCCGGCGATTGGTGAGGCGGGCGATATCGACACCGCGTTTATTGTCCTGAAATATGCCTCCGGCGCGATGGCAACCATCGTTAACAGCCGTCGCTCTGCCTACGGCTACGACCAGCGTCTTGAGTTGCACGGCTCTGAAGGGCTGCTGTGCGCGGGCAATATCCTTGAAAACCAGGTGCAGCATTACGGCAAACAGGGCTGCACCAGTGCGCTGCCGGAACACTTCTTCCTGCAACGCTACAAATCCGCCTATGCCGCGGAATGGGAACACTTCGTTGCGGTACTGCGCGGCGAAACGGTTCCTGATTGCAGCGGCGATGATGGTGAACGTGCGCTGTACCTTGCGGATAAAGCGCTGGAATCACTGCGTAGCCAGCGTGAGATCGTCCTCTAAACCACAACAACCCTACACAGAGAGACATAATAATGAAAAAACTGATCTTAGCCGCCCTCATCGCCATGACATCCGGGGCAGCAATGGCCGAAAGCGAGCAAATCGTATTCAGTACGCCAAACCTGGCTATGCCGTTTGAAGTCCACATGCAGCGCACGGCAGTGAAAGCGGCGAAAGAAATGGGGGTGAACCTGCAGGTGCTGGATGGTCAGGGAAGTTCGCCGAAGCAGGTGGCTGACCTGGAAAATGCCATCACCCGTGGGGCGCAGGGATTCATCGTCTCCCCGAATGACGTGAACGCCGTTTCCAGCGCGGTAGATGAAATTCAGGATGCGAAACTGCCTATCGTCACGCTCGACCGCTCCGTCGACAGCCAGAAGAAAGTGCCGCACTTTGGCGCTAACAACTATAAAGGGGGGCAGGCGATTGGCGACTTCGTCAAAACCAAATTCCCCAACGGGGCAGACATCATTCTGCTGACCGGTCAGCCAGGTTCCTCCTCTAACATCGAGCGCACCAAAGGCATTCGCGACAGCCTGAAAGCGGGGGGCGATAAGTACAAGATCGTCGCCGATCAGACCGGTAACTGAATGCGCTCTGAAGGCATGCGCATTGTGGAAAGCGTACTGCCGTCGCTGCCAAAACGCCCTCAGGTGATCCTCTCTGCGAACGACGATATGGCGCTGGGCGCGATTGAAGCCCTGCAAGGGCAGGGCGTGAAGCCGGGTGAAATTCTTGTCACCGGCTTTGATGCGGTGCCTGAAGCGCTGGCCCGCGTGCGCGACGGTTGGCTGGCGGTGACAGCCGATCAGCGTCCGGGTTTCGCGGTACAAACGGCGATGAGCCAGCTGGTAGCGAACGTGCGTGAGAAGAAAGCGATCACCGGTGCTGACTACCCACCAACGCTTATCACCAAAGAGAACCTGCAGCAGGCTGAGCGTATCGGTGAGGCCGGTAACTAACATATTCGGAGCCGCCCCAGCGGCGGCTCCTTATGAGGAGGAGCAGACTGATGTCGCAACCCTTACTGAAAGTGACCGACCTGGCAAAAAGCTTTTCCGGCGTCTGGGCGCTGAGCAGCGCTCAGTTGACCGTCGGCAGCGGAGAAATTCACGCTCTGCTGGGTGAAAACGGAGCGGGAAAGTCCACGCTGTTGAAAGCACTTGCGGGCGCGCAGCCGCAAACGCGCGGGGATATCTGGTTCAACGGCGAAACGCTGCCAGTGGATGATTCTCCGGTGGCGCGGCAGAACAAGGGCATTATCACTATCTATCAGGAATTTAACCTGCTGCCCAATATGACCGTCGCGGAAAATATGTTCCTGGGCCGCGAGCCGCGCAAGCGTAACCTGATTGTCGACGAGAAGGCGGTAAATCAGGAAGCGCAGGTCATTCTCGATTACCTGCAGCTGAACGTCGCGCCGACTACGCCTGTTGCTCGTCTGAGCGTGGCCCAGCAGCAGATGGTGGAAATCGCCCGGGCGCTGACGCTGAACGCCAGACTGATCATTATGGACGAGCCTTCCGCAGCCCTGAGTGACAGCGAGGTGGAGAGCCTGCACCGCGTGGTGCGGGAGCTTAAAAGCCGTGGCGTGAGCATTATTTATGTCACTCACCGTCTGCACGAAGTCTTTCAGCTTTGCGATCGGTTTACCGTTTTCCAGGATGGCCGCTTCACTGGCTCCGGGGCGGTCGCGGATACCACCGTAGAGCAGTTGATCCGCCTGATGGTGGGACGCGACGTGGCCTTTAACCGTCGCCCTTCCAGCGAAACGCATCATGAAGACAAACCCATTCGTCTGGCGGTGAAGGGGCTGAGCCGTGAAAAGCCGCCGCTGGATCCGCATGGCATTGCGCTGCATGACATCAGCTTCCACGTTCATGCTGGCGAAGTACTGGGGATTGCCGGGCTGGTGGGGGCCGGGCGAACCGAAGTGGCGCGCTGCCTGTTTGGTGCCGACGCCTTTACCTCCGGTGTGTTTGAACTGGACGGCGTACCGTATCAGCCGCGCGACCCGCTTTACGCACTGGATCAGGGCGTGGCGCTGGTGCCGGAAGATCGTAAAAAAGAGGGCGCGGTGCTGGGCCTGTCAATTCGCGACAACCTGTCACTCTCCTGCCTCTCTTCATTGCTGCACTGGCGCTGGTTCGTCAACACCCGCAAAGAGGACGACCTGATTGAGTCTTACCGTCAGGCGTTGCAAATCAAGATGGTCAACAGCGAGCAGGAGGTACGTAAGCTCTCCGGCGGGAATCAACAAAAAGTGATCCTCGCACGCTGCATGGCGCTGAACCCGCGCGTGCTGATCGTTGATGAGCCGACGCGAGGCATTGACGTTGGCACCAAATCGGAAGTGCATCAGGTGCTGTTTGATATGGCAAAAAAAGGCGTGGCGGTGATCGTGATCTCCTCCGATCTGCCTGAGGTGATGGCGGTTTCTGACCGGATCATCACCCTGAGTGAAGGCCGGGTTACCGGCGAGATCCACGGCGACGACGCCAGTGAAGAGCGGCTTATGACGATGATGGCCATCAACCACAACGCCCTGAACGCGGCATAACGGAGTTTCTCATGACGCAAATGATTTCTAAAACGCAGGTTCCGGTTAAACGCGCCGGGCGCATCGATCCCATCGCCTTTTTTGAGCGCTTCGGGGTGTTGATTTTCATGATCCTGCTGCTGATTTTCTTTCAGTTGCAGAACAGCAATTTTCTCTCTGAACGCAATATTTTCAATATCCTGACCGAGGTGTCTATCTACGGGATCATGGCCGTGGGGATGACCTTCGTCATTCTGACCGCCGGGATTGACCTGTCCGTGGGGTCCATTCTGGCGGTCTGCGCCATGACTGCCGCGTATGTGATTAAGGGTGACAACTTCACCACCGTCGATCCCAACGCCTGGGGCGGCATGAGCTGGCTGATTGGGCTGGGCATTTGTCTGGCAATGGGGACTGCCATTGGCTTCCTGCACGGTCTTGGCGTGACGCGCCTGCGTCTGCCGCCGTTTATCGTCACCCTCGGCGGGATGACCATCTGGCGTGGTCTGACGCTGGTGATTAACGACGGTGCACCGATTGCCGGTTTCGACCCGGGCTACCGCTGGTGGGGGCGTGGCGAGCTGCTCGGCATTTCGATTCCAATCTGGATCTTTGCTCTGGTCGCCATTGGCGGTTATCTGGCGCTGCATAAAACCCGCTGGGGGCGCTTTGTGTACGCCATCGGTGGCAACCCGGAGGCGGCACGCCTGGCCGGGGTCAACGTGAAGCGGGTGTTGGTGAGCGTCTACGTGCTGATTGGCTGTCTGGCGGGGCTGGCGGGCTTTATCCTCAGCGCGCGTCTGGGGAGTGCGGAAGCGGTGGCCGGGATCTCATTTGAGCTGCGCGTCATTGCCTCGGTGGTGATCGGCGGGACTTCGCTGATGGGCGGCTACGGACGTATCGGCGGCACCATCATCGGCTCGATCATTATGGGCATTCTGATTAACGGCCTGGTACTGATGAACGTCTCGGCCTACTACCAGCAAATTATAACCGGGTTAATTATCGTTCTGGCTGTGGCATTTGATACCTATGCCAAGAGCCGTCGCGGCGCATTGTGAGGGATAAATAATGAAAGAAGTACGCATTGGACTCATCGGTACCGGGTATATCGGCAAGGCACATGCCATTGCCTATGCCCAGGCACCGACGGTGTTTAACCTGCGCGGCAAACTGGTACGCGAAATGGTGGCGGAAGTGACCCCGGAACTGGCGGCCGAACGGGCGCAGGCGTTTGGCTTTAACCGCTCTACCGGTGACTGGCGCGCGCTGGTGGCGGATCCGGCCATCGACGTGGTGGACATTTGCTCGCCCAACCATCTGCATAAGGAGATGGCGCTGGAAGCGATTCGCCACGGCAAACACGTTTATTCGGAAAAGCCGCTGGCGCTGAATGCTCACGATGCGCGTGAAATGGTCGAGGCCGCCGAACGGGCAGGGGTGAAAACGCTGGTGGGTTTCAACTACATGAAAAACCCGACGACACAGCTGGCGAAAGAGATTATTGCGCGCGGAGAAATTGGCGAGGTGATCCACTTCTACGGCACGCACAACGAAGACTACATGGCCGACCCGCTTTCCCCCATTCACTGGCACTGCTTTAAAGAGACGGCAGGGCTGGGGGCGCTGGGCGATCTGGCGGCGCATATTGTCAACATGGCGCACTATCTGGTCGGTGATATTGAGCAGGTCTGTGGTGACCTGAAGATTGTGGTGCCGGAGCGCCCGGCGAAGGTCGGTTCGGCGGAAATGATCGCGGTGGAAAACGAGGATCAGGCTCATGCGATGGTGCGTTTCGCGGGCGGGGCGCAGGGGGTCATTGAAACCTCCCGTGTCGCCTGTGGCCGCAAGATGGGGCTGTCGTATGTGATCACCGGTACCAAAGGAGCCATCAGTTTTACCCAGGAGCGGATGGCGGAACTGAAACTTTACCTGCATGACGATCCGGTCAACCGCCAGGGGTTCCGCACGCTGCTCGTTGGCCCGTCGCACCCGGACTATGGCGCATTTTGTATGGGGGCAGGGCATGGTATCGGTTTTAACGATCAGAAAACCGTGGAAGTGCGTGACCTGGTGGACGGCATTGCCACCGGTACGCCGATGTGGCCGGACTTCGAAGAGGGCTGGAAGGTGTCACGCGTACTTGACGCCATTGCACTCTCACACCAGCAAGGCCGCTGGCTGAACGTGAACGACATTGTCTGAAGAGGTATCAACGTGGAAAAGCAGTTTGATGTGATATGCATGGGCCGCGTGGCGGTTGACCTCTACAGCCAGCAGATTGGCGCGCGGCTGGAGGATGTGTCGAGCTTTGCGAAATATCTCGGTGGTTCGTCCGGCAACGTGGCGTACGGCACGGCGCGCCAGGGCTTACGCTCGTCGATGCTGGCGCGCGTCGGCGATGAACATATGGGGCGCTTCCTGCGCGAAGAGTTAAACCAGGTGGGCTGCGATACCAGCCATCTGATTACCGATAAAGAACGCCTGACGGCGCTGGTGCTACTCGGCATTAAAGACCGGGACACCTTTCCACTGATTTTTTACCGCGATAACTGCGCGGATATGGCGATTACCGCCAGCGATGTAGATGAACAGTACATCGCTTCCGCACGTTGTCTTGCCATCACCGGGACGCATCTTTCTCATCCGCAAACGCGCGAGGCGGTACTGACGGCGCTGAACTACGCCCGTCGGCACGGCCTGCGCACGGTACTGGATATCGACTATCGCCCGGTACTGTGGGGGCTGACCTCATTAGGTGATGGTGAAACGCGCTTTATTGCTGCCGATAAGGTGACCCGCGAGCTGCAGGAGGTGCTGCATCTGTTTGACGTGATTGTCGGCACCGAAGAGGAGTTCCATATCGCGGGCGGCAGCACCGATACGTTGCAGGCGCTGGCACAGGTTCGCGCGGTAAGTAAGGCTACGCTGGTCTGCAAACGCGGCGCGCTGGGCTGCTCGGTTTATACCGATGCCATTCCGCCACGTCTGGATGATGGCCTGACGGTGACCGGCGTGCGCGTTGAAGTGCTGAATGTGCTCGGCGCGGGGGATGCATTTATGTCTGGCCTGCTGCGTGGTTATCTTAATGATGAGGGCTGGGAGCAGGCGTGCCGCTATGCTAACGCCTGTGGGGCGCTGGTGGTGTCGCGCCACGGTTGTGCCCCCGCAATGCCGGGAAAAATTGAGCTGGATGATTACCTTTCCCGTGCAGCGCAGGTACCGCGTCCCGACCTCGACCCGCATCTCAACCATCTGCACCGCGTCACGACCCGTCGGCGTCAATGGCCGGAGCTGTGCGTCATGGCCTTCGATCACCGTAGCCAGCTTGAAGAAATGGCGATGCAGTGCGGTGCGTCTCTGAAGCGTATTCCGGCGCTGAAGCAGCTGATCCTGCAGGCCAGCCGCGAGGCGGCAAACTGCGCCGGGCTGGAAGGTAAAGCCGGGTTGTTGTGTGACGGTACCTTTGGTCAGGACGCGCTGAATTCGATTACCGGTGAAGGCTGGTGGATTGGCCGTCCGATTGAGCTGCCAGGTTCCCGTCCGCTGGAGATGGAGCACGGCAATATCGGTACCCAGCTCATCAGCTGGCCGCAGGAACATGTGGTGAAATGCCTGGTCTTTTTCCATCCGGAAGATGCGCATGGCCTGCGTCTGGAGCAGGAGCAGAAAATCGCCGAGGTGTACCACGCCTGCTGCCAGTCCGGGCATGAGCTGCTGCTGGAGGTGATCCTGCCTGCCAGCATGCCGCGCAGTGACGAGCTGTATCTGCGTGCCATTTCCCGCTTCTACAACCTGGGGATTTACCCCGACTGGTGGAAACTGCCGCCGCTCTCTTCCGCTGGCTGGACGGCGCTGGGCGAGATCATTGAACGCCGTGACCCGCACTGTCGTGGTGTGGTGATCCTCGGGCTTGATGCGCCGGCAGAGCAACTGCGTGCCGATTTCAAAGCCGCCGCCGGTCAGGCGCTGGTGAAAGGGTTTGCCGTGGGGCGCACGCTGTTTGGCGATGCCTCCCGCGCGTGGCTGAAACACGATATTGATGATGCGCAGCTGGTCGCGCGCATCCGGGACAACTACCTGCAGCTTATCGCCTGGTGGCGTGAGCGCGGACAAGCATAATTCAGGAGACAAAGATGACTGTGCAATTAGGCATTAACCCGCTGACATGGACCAACGACGATTTGCCTTCTCTTGGCGCGGAGACGCCACTGGATACCTGTCTGAGCGAAGGAAAAGAGGCCGGGTTTGCCGGTTTCGAACTGGGCAACAAATTCCCGCGTGAAGCGCGACTGCTTGGCCCCATTCTGCAGCGTCATGATTTACAACTGGTCTCCGGCTGGTATTCCGGTCGTTTACTGGAGCGCAGCGTGGAGGAGGAGATTGCCGCCGTGCAATCGCACCTCACGTTACTGCGTGAACTGGGCGCGAAGGTGCTGGTTTTCGCTGAAGTGAGCGGCTGCATTCATGGCGAGCAGCAGACCCCGGTTCACCTGCGTCCTCGCTTCCCGCAGGAACGCTGGAAAGAGTACGGAGAAAAGCTCACCGCGTTTGCCCGCTATACGCAACAGCAGGGCGTTCAGATTGCCTATCATCACCATATGGGGACGGTGATTGAGTCCGCTGAAGACGTGGATAACCTGATGATTCACACTGGTGAAGAGGTTGGGCTACTGCTGGATACCGGTCATCTGACCTTTGCCGGCGTCGATCCGCTGGTGGTCGCGCAGCGCTGGGCATCCCGCATTAATCATGTTCACTGCAAAGATGTCCGTGCCGACGTGCTGGCCGACGTCAAAAATCGCAAAACCAGCTTCCTGGATGCGGTGCTGAGCGGCGTTTTCACCGTGCCGGGCGACGGCAGCGTGAACTACCCGCCGATTATGGCATTGCTGAAAGCGAACCAGTATCAGGGCTGGCTGGTGGTGGAAGCAGAGCAGGATCCGGCTATCGCACACCCGCTCACGTATGCCCGTCTGGGATATAACAATCTGAGCCGCCTGGCGCGTGACGCCGGGCTTATCTGAGGAGGTGACATGTCACGTCTGTTATCACGCTGGCAGCAGCCCAACGCGGAAGGTTGTACGCAGTCAGTCACGCCGGAACGTGCAGGCTGGGGGCACGTTGGCTTTGACGTTTATGAGCTGGAGGAGGGGCAGGCGCTGACGCTGCCCGCTGTCGGTGAAGAGCGCTGTCTGGTGCTGGTGGCCGGACGCGCTGCCATCAGCACTCCCACGGCGCAGTTTAGCGATATCGGTGAGCGGATGAGCCCGTTCGAGCGGATCAAACCCTGGGCGGTTTACGTTACGCCGAACGAAGCGGTGCAGGTGAAGGCGTTGACAAAGCTGGAGCTGGCGGTCTGTTCTGCACCGGGTAAAGGGACGTACCCGACGCGACTGATCGCGCCACAGGATATTGGCGGTGAAGCGCGCGGAAAAGGCCATAACCAGCGCTATGTGCATAATATTCTGCCGGAAGATAAGCCTGCCGACAGTTTGCTGGTGGTGGAGGTCTGGACCAACGAAGGCTGTACCAGTTCGTATCCGAGCCACAAGCACGACACGGATAATCCGCCAAACGAAACTTATCTGGAGGAGACGTACTATCATCGTCTCAACCCGGAGCAGGGTTTCTGCATGCAGCGCGTCTACACCGACGACAGAACGCTGGATGAGTGCATGGCGGTCTATAACCGTGACGTGGTCATGGTGCCGAAGGGCTATCACCCGGTGGCGACGATGGCCGGGTATGACAGCTATTATCTCAATGTGATGGCAGGCCCGGTGCGCAAATGGATGTTCACGTGGGAGGATGACCACGCGTGGATTAACAAGGATTATCCCGCGCACAACCGGTCCTGATACGTGTTAAACCCGCAAGATGGAGTGACCTGCTGTATGGGGTCTTTTCATCAATGCGGGTTTTTTTATGCCTGATCTACGGATTTTTGCGTTATCCACCAGAACAGTAGCGCGAGCAGGCTGACCGTTCCGCCGAGCAGGCACACACCCTGCCAGCCAACGGCGGCATAGGTTATTGTCGTGCCTATCGCCCCAAACCCGCTGCCGGTGGCATAGAAAAGCATATAAAGGCCAACCAGCCGGCTATGTGCCTCGGGGCGGGTGCGGAAGATCAGGCTTTGGTTGGTTACGTGCAGCGCTTGTCCTCCCAAATCGAGCAACACGATGCCGATGAGCAGGATGCCGAGCGAGCGGTCCATCAGCGACAATGGCCACCATGCTAACAGTAAGATGACCAGCGCTGCCGCGCTGGTGTTCCGGGCATATCCCCGATCGGCCCATTGCCCTGCACGGGTAGCGGCAAGTGCTCCCACCACGCCAGCCAGACCAAACGCCCCAATCGCGGTATGTGAGAAGTTATAGGGTGGCGAACTCAGTGGAAGCACCAGTGCGCTCCAGAAAATATTGAACGCAGCAAACATCAGCAAGGCCAGTATGCCGCGTACTTGCAGCACTTTTTCTTTCCGTAGCAGGGTCAGCATTGAGCCAATAAGTTGCGGATAGCTCATTACAGTGGGAACGTCTGGCAGACGGGGGAGTTTCCACCACAGTGGAAATGCGATGATGACCATAAGCACGGCGGCACAGAGATATACTCCGCGCCAGCCTGCTATGTCACTTATGCCGCCGGAGAACACTCTGGCGAGTAACAGGCCAATAAACACGCCACCTTGTGCCGCACCAATGACGCGCCCTTGTTCATGGGGCGACGCGGCGCTGGCGGCATAAGCAATTAACCCCTGCGTCATTGCGGTACCCAACATGCCGGTGGCGAGCATGCCTGCCAAAAGGGTTGAGGAAGTCTGCGCTATGCCGACGGATATCAGCGCGGCCACAAGAGCCAACAGTTGTATTGCCATCAGGCGTTTGCGATCCACGTTGTCCCCCAATGGAACAACGAACAGCAAAGCCAGCGCGCAGCCGAGTTGCGTGGCGGTAACAACGCCGCCAATAGCCGCGTGACTGATACCGAAGTCCCCGGCCAGCGCATCAAGCAAAGGCTGTGCGTAATAGACGTTAGCGACGCTTAATCCGCTGGCGATGGAAAACAGCCATATCAGGCTGCGGGGCATGTCAGTGGTGTTCTGTCTGTCTGACGGTAGTGGCGATGTTAGCGATGTTTTCACGATCCCGACCTCATGCAACCTGGTTTCAAAATGAAACTGGTTGAATGCTAGGGTATGTGGTTTTAAAATGCAACTGGTTATCGCGATCTGACGCTAGCGAGGAAATCTATGTCGACCCGTAAACCGACAACAAATGAATTTTGTCCCGTGCTTCGCTGTGTCGATCTTATCGGAGATCGCTGGTCGCTGCTTATCGTGCGTGATGCCTTTGATGGAATGCGTCGGTTCGGCGATTTTCAGCGCAGCCTGGGCGTCGCGCGAAACATTCTGTCCGATCGACTGAAAAAGCTGGTTGATGCGGACATTCTGGCCATGCAGGGCGCTTCAGATGGTACGGCGTATCAGGAGTATGTCCTGACGACGAAGGGGGAAAGCCTGTTCCCCATCGTCGTGGCGCTGCGGCAATGGGGGGAACAACATTTGTTCGAACCAGGAGAACGCCATTCATTGTTGGTTGATAACCGTACCGGAAAGCCGGTTCCATTTATGGCCCTGACAGCGCAGGACGGCACGGTACTGACAGCGGTCGGTACCCGGGTGAAAAAGGTAGAGTGAAGCCCGGTTTCTCCTTTGTCATTCAGGTCCGCTGAATGCGGGCGTATGTTATCGTCTTTATGTTTGCTCCTGATGGTTTTTTGTATCGGGTTATCCGCGAGGCTGCCGGGATACGGTGGGATACATTTTGCTGACAGATTCTGGGCGGATGTGCCTGTTACGATGCACAATAACGACCGCCAGCGCAGCGATGACCAGCGTCAGGCTCAGGGAAAACCATTGCGCTCCGGCAATCCCGAGCATGTTATTCAGCCACGCATAGGCAAACGGAGATGCCGCCGCCATCAGCTGTCCCGGGATAAGCAATACCCCGGTGCGTCTGGCATAGCTTTCAGCGCTGAACAACTCCAGCGGCAGCGTGGCTTTGACTATTGTCACCAACCCGTTTATCGCACCATACCCCAGCACAAATCCGGCGGCGAGCCACACAAATTTCGACCCGCCCAGCCCGACCAGAAAACAGAGCGGCATGGCAAGCGAGGTCAGTAGCGTCAGCCTGAGCGGTGTCAGGCGCGTACCTGCCATCACTTCCATCAGCCTTGCGCCAGTTTGACCAAATCCCCATAGCATCCCGATGTCAACCGGAAGGCCAAAGCTGGCGATAAATTCCGGCAGATGTGTAGACGTACCGTTAGAGACAAAGGTGATGAGAGCGATAAATGCCGCATAGAGCCATCCGTTATGCGGGTCATCTTTCGATACAGACGCTTCTGTTTTTACAATGACGGGAGGCTTGTGGTGAGGCAGTTGGCAGATAAGCACAGCACTCAGCAGGCCAAAAAGGGCGTAAATCAGAAGCGCATCCTGCCAGTGCATCACCTTGAGTAACGCATCGCCCAATGGCCAAAATACGGCAGATGCCAGGCCACCTGCCAGCGTTACACGGGAAATCGTACGTCGGGCCTGTTGGCCGTAGAGATTTACCAGAGAGGCGAAAAGCGCGTCATACAGCGAAAGACGCATGCCAATGCCGGTGATGAGCCAGATGCCGTACCAGCCCGTTAACGTAGAGGTATACGTCATTACTACACAGCTTGCGGCAATCAGTAAGGTTCCGCCCATCACGACACGTTGCCCGCCAAAGCGAGCCAGCAAGCGGGCGACAAAAGGGGAGACGGCGGCCATCATCAGCATGGCGAGAGTCAGGCCGAGATAGATGTCGGGTGATGACCATCCCCGGTCGTGGGCAATTGCCTGTGCAAAGGTACCCGGCATGTAAAAAGAGATACCCCAGTTGATGAGCTGATTGCAACCGGCAGTCAGAGAGAGGCTCCGGGGAAGTGCAGGTGTTTCCATTATTTTTCATTCCGTTAATGCAGTTGTCCTCAGCATAACGGGCGCGGTATTGTGCTGGCAGGCTCGTGACCTTATGACCTGTATAAGAGAAACTTTGAATGACGACGCTAAATCTGGGCAATCTGGCGACTTTTCGCCTGGTGGTACAGCGGGGCAGCTTTTCAGCCGCAGCGGATGTGCTTGGCCTTTCTCAGCCTGCGGTTAGCCTGCAAATCCGCCAGCTTGAGCAATTTCTTCAGACGCGATTGATTGAACGTACAGGGCGCGGCATTAAAGCCACCGCTGCCGGGCTGGCACTGTTAAGCCACGGGGAGCGTATCGAACAGGTAGTGGATGAGGCTATTCGTTCCGTCAGCGAGTTTAACCGCGAGGTCAGCGGCACAATCACGCTCGGGACGGGGGCAACAGCCTGTATCCATCTTTTGCCCCCGCTGTTGCAACAGCTACGAAACGATTACCCGTTATTAAAGGTGGGCGTCACGACCGGGAACACGCTCGATATTGTTCGGGCGATTGAAGAGAATCGTCTGGACATGGGGCTGGTCACGCTGCCTGTCAGCGGGCGCACGCTGGATGTCATGCCGGTGATGAATGAAGAGTTCGTCTTTATTGTTTCGCAGGAGCAGCCCGCCCCGTGGGATCTGCTGACGCCAGAGGTCTTGCACGCTCAGCCCTTGATTGCGTTCGAATCGGGAAGTGGCACGCGCGCGCTAATTGACGGCTGGTTTGAGGCCTGCGGGATCGCGATAGCGCCCGTGATGCAGCTTGGAAGCATTGAGGCTATCAAACGTATGGTGCGTGCAGGGCTTGGCTACAGCATCGTGCCGCGAATGGCGGTGGAAAACCTGGCCGATCGTGAAGGGTTAAGTGTGCATTCACTGACACCGGTTTTGCAGCGCCAACTGGCTGTTGTAATGCGTCAGGACAAAATCCTGAGCAAAGGGATCTCTGCCATTATACGGATGCTGCAAAATACGCCGCTGGCTTAGCGATCGGCAGTGTCGACGGACAGACTGGTTTGCTGAGATTGCATTTTATCCTGGTGGTGATACCAGGCACCAATGGAGGAGTAAACAAAGCGGCCAAAGAAAAACAGGAAGCTGATGAGCAGTATGATGCGGGTCATCCGAGTGTTAAACCGATGTCGTTTGTGCATACGCGTGGCCTGACTCACTGTGTTTTCCCGGGCATACCCTTTTGGGCGATACGGTTATTAAGGCACAGTGGGAAGACGGGGTCAATTCTGTGATGTGTAAAAAACCGTCAGCATTTACATTTGTTAATGTTATTGAACGTAACTTATGCATTTATTACGTTGATAACAACAAAGAAAGTAACCAAAAAAATCGTAAATAAGGGGCGTTCAGATTAAATAGTTTGATTTAAGTCAACGGGTTCCCGGCCCCGATAACTAAAATCCATCCTCCACGATGCTCGCTCTGTACTCTTTCGGGCGGCATGTATGTCAGGTCGGATGCCTGTCTTCATTTTCCCTCTGGAGCGAAAGGGGTTTAACCGGGCATCTATGAAAATTATCCCCTTCCTGAGTCACAATAAAGATCGCTGGTGGGCGCTCCCTCTTATTTTACCTGTCGTTCTGTTGCCCGCGATTAGCGTGGCGAATACCTTTACGCAAATGGGCGACGGTATTGTGGCACTGTATTATTTGCCGCTCTCGTTCCTGCTTTCACTGATGATGTTCTTTGGTCTGGAAGCGCTCCCCGGGATCGTGTTGTCGCTGTTGTTCCGCTACTACACGTCGGTTGGGCTGTTTGAAACCGTCGCCAGCATATTTCATTTTATTGTCCCCTTAGTGCTCTGCTGGGGCGGCTACCGCGTGTTTGCTCCCGGACGCAATATGACCGCTTATGGCGATGTGCGCCTGATGGCTCAGCGTCTCTTCTGGCAGGTCTTTTGCCCGGCGACGCTGTTCCTGCTGTTGTTTCAGTTTGCGGCCTATCTTGGTATCTATGAGAGCCGTCAGAGCCTTGCGGGGCTGAACCCTCTCAATATTTGTACGCTCATTAACTATCAGGCGCTGTTAGTCAGTGGGCTTACCGGCGTGCCACTGAGCTACTTGCTTATCCGGCTGATCCGTCATCCACGGTATATCAGGGGACTTATTTCCCAGATCCGTTTGCAGATAGACAAAAAAGTCACGGTTATCGAATCTCTGCTTTGGGTTACGGTGATGGGCGGGCTGCTTTCGCTGCTCCTGATCCCGATGAATGAAAACAGCTCTATTTTCAGTACCAACTACACCCTGTCGTTGCTGATGCCAGTGATGCTCTGGGGCGCGATGCGCTGTGGTTATAAGCTGATGTCAATAATCTGGACGCCGGTTCTGCTGGTGTCGATTCACTATTTCTACCGTTACATTCCGCTGCAGCAGGGGTATGACATTCAGCTGGCGATCACCTCATCCAGCTATCTGGTGTTTTCGTTTGTGGTGATTTACATGTCGATGCTGGCAACACGGCAGCGCGCCATTAATATGCGTTCCCGCAGGCTGGCGCTTCTCGACCCGGTGGTACACATGCCGAACCTGCGGGCGCTTTCGCGCGATCTGGCTAAATCACCGTGGTCAGCGCTCTGCTTATTACGTATTCCTGAGCTGGAAGTTCTGGGGCGGAACTACGGCGTGATGTTGCGTATTCAGTATAAACAGCAGCTGGCGCAATGGATTAACGGTACGCTCCAGCCCAATGAACGGGTCTATCACCTGACCGGTTAT
This sequence comes from Enterobacter sp. RHBSTW-00901, assembly GCF_014103115.1. Classification (NCBI taxonomy): domain Bacteria; kingdom Pseudomonadati; phylum Pseudomonadota; class Gammaproteobacteria; order Enterobacterales; family Enterobacteriaceae; genus Enterobacter; species Enterobacter sp. RHBSTW-00901. Next base: position 1,572,468 of record NZ_JABXPB010000001.1, on the reverse strand, counting down.
GATCTTGCTGTGCGGCTCAATGTGGAATCGCATCAGCAGCGCATTGATGCCCTGGATGCGCATATCAAGGAATTCCGCTTTATCTGGGATGGGATACCACTGCAGCCTCAGGTGGGGGTGAGCTATTGCTATGTACGCTCGCCGGTAAACCATCTCCACCTGATGCTGGGTGAGCTGAGCGTGATTGCCGATCTGTCGCTCTCGACCAACCACCCGGAGAACCTGCAGCAGCGTGGTGTCACCCATTTACAGCGCACCCTGAAGGATAAAGTGGCGATGATGGGGCGTCTGCAAAGCGCGCTCGACCGAAATGCCTTTACCCTGATGGTTCAGCCTGTCCGGGGGCTGCGTGGCGATTGTTATCACGAAGTATTGCTGCGGATGCCGGATACGGACGGCACTTTGCTCTCTCCCGATCGGTTCCTGCCCGTAGCCCAGGAGTTTGGTTTGTCGTCGCGCGTTGACCTGTGGGTACTGGAGCGCACCTTACGCTTCCTGGCTGAACACCGTGACAGGCTGCCTGGTCAGCGTTTTGCCATTAATCTGGCACCGCCAACCGTGTGTCGGGCGCAGTTCCCGCTCGAGGTGAGCCGTCTGTTGGCAAAATATGGCGTGGAGGCCTGGCAACTGATATTCGAAGTGACCGAGTGCAGCTCGTTCGGGAGTGCGGAGCAGGCAATACAGACATTCAGGCAACTGCAAAAAATGGGCGTACGCATTGCGATCGATGATTTTGGTACCGGCTATGCGAGCTATGCCCGGCTGAAAAGCGTGGATGCCGATATTCTCAAGATAGACGGCAGCTTTATTCGCAATATCGTCAGCAACAGCCTGGATTATCAGATAGTCGCGTCCATTTGCCATCTGGCGCGCATGAAGAAAATGCTGGTGGTGGCAGAGTATGTGGAAACTGAAGAGATACATAGCGCGGTTCACGCGCTAGGTATCGATTATGTACAAGGATATTTGATAGGCAAACCGGTTGCCCTTGAGTCGCTGTCGCAAGCCGGGGCGTCGCAGGTGGACGCCTGAGCCATTACGCTGCGACGTCGGCGCTTTCTTCTTCGATTTTAAGCAGCCAGCCGGTGACCGCTTCCCAGTACTGTTGCTCTTTTTCCAGATCCAGCAATACCAGCGCATTCTGACTAAACCAGTCGTGCGGGAAGCTCAGCGTCCAGTGGTGATCATCCGTTTTGAGTTTCAGCGTCGGCGGCGTGGTGGTGGCCTGGCGCTGGTTATTGAGCAACACCCCCAGACGCAGCAGCTGAATCAGCGGCAGGAACTGCTTTTTCTTAAACAGCGTGAAGCGCGGCAAATCATCGAGCTTGATGACTTTACGATGGTAACGAACCAGCGTGGCCATCATGGTTTGCTGCTCCTGGTTGAAGCCAGGCAGGTCGCTGTTTTGCAGAATATAGGCCGAATGGCGATGCATTCCGCTGTGGTTAATATTCAGCCCCACTTCGTGTAGCATCGCCGCCCATTTCAGCAGGGCAGCAAGCTGCGGGTGCGCCAGCTTAGGATTCTGTTCCTGCCATTGATCGTATATCTGAATGGTCGTTTCCAGGACGCGCTTCGCCTGCTCGCGGTCGATGTTGTACTGATTTGCCAGGCTTTGCGCGGTGCGGCTGCGAATGTCCTGGTGGCGGAAGCGGCCTTCCATTTCATACAGCACACCTTCACGCAGCGCACCGTCGGAGAGACGCAGTTCCTTAATGGCCAGCGAATCAAACACACCGCACAGGATCGCAAGACCCGGTACAAATACCGCTTTACGTTCTTCGGACAGACCCGGCAGGCTTAAGGCGTCAAAACTTTTATGCTTAATCACCTCGTCGGCCAGCAGCGTCAGGCGTTCAGGAGTGATAAAACCGTCTTTTTCACCCATTGCCAGCAGCACTTCATGCGCCGCCTTGATGGTACCCGATGCGCCCAGCGCCACGTTCCAGCCCTGAATGCGGTACTGCCAGGCCAGGTTTTCCAGTTTCTGGATCGCCGCCATGCGCGCCCGCTGGAAATTCTCGCGAGTGATGGTTCCACCCGGGAAATACATCTGCGCGAAGCTGACGCAGCCCATACGGCGGCTCTCCACCAGACGAGGCTCAAAGTCTTCGCCAATCACCAGCTCCGTTGAGCCACCGCCGATATCAATAACCAGCTTGCGGCCTTTTTCTGGCTGCGTATGCTCCACGCCCATGAAAATCAGACGCGCTTCTTCATTGCCGGAGATTATCTCAATCGGGTAGGGGATAACTTTTTCCGCACGCTTGAGAAATTCAGGTGCGTTCAGCGCCTGGCGTAACGTATGCGTACCTACGATACAAACGCTGGACGGTGAGAATCCCTGCAGGCGTTCAGCAAACAGCGACAGGCAGTTCAGGCCGCGCTCCATTGCCTCTTCGCTGAGCATACTGCGCTCGTCAAGACCATCCGCCAGGTGTACCCTCTGCTTCAGACGGCCGATGATCTGCATCGCGCCATCCACCTCACGGGCGATGACCATGTGGAAACTGTTAGAACCAAGATCGACTGCGGCGAATTCCTGCGGTCGTGGGGTCTTATCATTTATCGGCATAGGTTAATCGGGTTGCTCGAGTGATTTGATATAGTCGTAAATCGCCAGTTGCGACCGCACTTTGCGGCGGTTGCCGCGCGGTACATAGCGGTTACTGAGTTCTTTGTCGATATGGCGTGCTTTCACCGTATCGCTAAACAAAATCTCGATAATGTCGAGGATCTGCTGCTTCAGACGTGGATCAAGCAGCGGAGCCGCAACTTCAATGCGGTAATCAATATTGCGCGTCATCCAGTCCGCAGAGGAAAGATAAACCTGTTTATCACCCGCATTATCGAAAATATAGATCCTGTCGTGTTCCAGATAGCGGTCAACGATGCTAATAACGCGAATATTTTCGCTGATACCTTCCAGCTCCGGGATCAACGAACACATACCACGGATCAACAAATTGACCGGTACACCTGAACTGGATGCCGCATACAGCCTGTCTACCAGCCCTTTATCCACCAGATTATTGAGCTTCAGCGTGATGCCGGACGACAATCCTTTCTGCGCGTTGGCGATCTCTTTGTCGATCATCTCGTACAGCAGGCGGCGTGAGTTCTGCGGTGACACCAGCAGATAGTCGAAGCTCACCGGACGGTACGGGTTCTCGATGAAGTTAAACACCCGACGCACTTCGTTGGTGATGCGCGCATCGGCGGTCAGCAGCGAGTAGTCAGTATAAATACGCGCGGTTTTTTCGTTAAAGTTACCGGTACCGATATGGGCATAACGCACCACATCGTCTCCCTCTTTACGGGATACGAGGAACAGCTTGGCGTGAATTTTCAGCCCTGGTGCGGAGAAGATAACGTGTACGCCCGCTTCCGTCAGACGGCGCGCCCAGTGAATGTTTGCCTCTTCGTCGAAACGCGCCTGCAGCTCAACCACCACGGTGACTTTCTTACCGTTGTGCGCCGCGTGGATCATCGCGTCGATGATGCGCGAATCTTTTGCCACACGGTAGATGTTGATTTTAATCGCCAGCACGCTGGGGTCGAAGGAGGCCTGACGCAGCAGTTCCAGCACGTGCTCAAAGGTGTGATACGGATAGTAAAGCAGGACATCGCGTTCGCGAATGGCGTCGAATCCGTTGCGGAATTTATCAAACCAGAGATGGCGCAGGCGCGGCAGCGGTTTGTTCACCAGATTGGTTTTGCCGACGTTCGGGAAGCCAATAAAGTCTTTAAAGTTGTGGTAACGGCCACCCGGCACAATGGAGTCATAGCGCGAAATGGTCAACTTCTCGCGCAGCATTTCCACCATCGCGTCTGGCATATCGCGCTGATAGACAAAGCGCACTGGCTCTGCCGTCAGGCGTTGCTTGAGGCTGGAGGACATCAGCTCCATCAGACTGGCTTCCATCTCGTGTACCAGGTCATATTCGGCGTCACGGGTCATCTTCATTGAGTAGGCATTTAACGCGTCATAATCGAAGAAGCCTTTAAAGATGTCGTCCAGACAGTAGCGCAGAATGTTGTCCAGCAGGATCATTGGCTTACGTCTGCGCGGGGTTTCCGGCGGCAGGTTCACAAAGCGTGGAACCTTATCGGACGGGATCTCCAGCAGTGCGTAGCGGATGGTGTCGCCGCGAATGATTTCCACCGCCAGATAGGTGTAATCATCTTTCAGGAACTGCACCAGGTCGGTTTCGCGGTTAATCAGAATCGGGGTAATGTGCTGGCGCAGATACTGTTTGAAGTAATGTCGCAGCCAGTTTTGTTGGTTAACAGAGAGCTGGCGTTCGTTAATCAGGAAGATTTGGTTGCGTGCCATTTCCAGCAGCAGTTCGTTATACAGGCCGTCAAATTCCTGATCGGCTTTCAACACGCGGGCCTGGATTTTTCCCAGCAGATGCCGCGAGTGAGAGTTTAAGCCCTGCTCTTCGCTGATGATGATTCGCCGTTTCAGCTCGGCAAAGCGAACCTTGTAGAACTCATCCAGGTTATTGGAATAAATGCCCAAAAAACGCATACGCTCAATCAGCGGGTTACTTTTGTCTGCCGCTTCCTGGAGTACACGCTCGTTGAATGCTAACCAGCTTAGCTCTTTCTCGATATATAACTTTTCCTGACCCATTACAGCTCACACTCCAGTTCAATCACAGGACGTGGTAAATCCGTCTCGTCCTTATTATGGCGAGCATTTCCACGATATGTCCAACAGTGCCAGAAAAGTATGACAGTTATTTTTTTTCTGGGGGATTTTAGAGGGTTGGGGGAAGGGCGTGTCGGGGGGGGCGATGTGTTGGTCGGGTAAGCGCATCGCTACCCGACATAACAAACTACTCTTCGGCCGCATATCCCTGCGCAGGAAGCTGAACGCCATCCAGCCAGGCTGCGCCGTCGCGCATTTCCAGACGCCCGTCGACAAACCAGCTTACCACCAGTGGGTAAATGGCGTGTTCCTGGGTTTGCACGCGTTCGGTCACATCGTCTTCGTTGTCACCGTCAAAGACCGGCACTTTTGCCTGCAGGATCACCGGCCCACCGTCCAGCTCGTCGGTCACGAAATGCACAGAGGTACCGTGCTCTTCATCGCCGTTTTCCAGAACCTGGCGATGGGTGTGCAGGCCCGGGTATTTCGGCAGCAGAGAAGGGTGGATATTGAGCAGGCGACCGGCATAGTGGGACACGAATGCCGGGCTCAGGATACGCATATACCCCGCCAGCACCACGACATCGGGTGCGTAGGCGTCAATCTCTTGTACCAGTTCGCGGTCAAAGGCTTCGCGACCGGCAAACTGACTGGCTTCCAGCGCGTGCGCGGGGATGTTTTCCTCCCGGGCACGCTCAAGGCCGAACGCATCAGCCTTGTTACTGAAAACTGCCCGAATGGTGCCATTGATCTTCTTCTGTTTGCAGGCGTCTATGACGGCCTGCAAATTGCTTCCGTTGCCGGAAATGAGCACCACAATGTTTTTCATTCAATGACCACACGCTGTTCGGAATCGGATGCTTTGATAATACCGATTTTCCACGCGTTTTCACCTTTCTCATTCAGCAGCTTAACTGCTTTGTCCGCTTCGCTTGCAGGCAGGGCGATAACCATGCCCACGCCGCAGTTAAAGGTACGGTACATTTCGTGGGCGCTCACGTTGCCTGCGGTTTGCAGCCATTTAAAGACGGACGGCCACTGCCAGGAAGATTCGTCGATCACGGCCTGGGTGTTATCCGGCAGCACGCGCGGAATGTTTTCCCAGAAACCGCCGCCGGTCAGGTGGGCAATAGCGTGAACGTCGACGTTCTCGATCAGTTCCAGTACGTTTTTCACGTAGATGCGGGTTGGGGCCAGCAGGTGGTCTGCCAGTGGTTTGCCATCAAGTTCGGTGGTCTGTGGGTCACAGCCGCTGACTTCGAGGATTTTACGTACCAGAGAGTAGCCGTTAGAGTGCGGGCCGCTGGAGGCCAGCGCAACCAGCACATCGCCGTCAGCCACTTTGCTGCCGTCGATAATTTCTGATTTTTCTACCACACCGACGCAGAAACCTGCGACGTCATAATCTTCACCGTGGTACATGCCTGGCATTTCAGCGGTTTCACCGCCGACCAGCGCACAGCCGGACTGCAGACAGCCTTCGGCGATACCGTTAATCACGCTGGCTGCGGTATCCACGTCCAGTTTGCCAGTGGCGTAGTAATCGAGGAAGAACAGCGGCTCTGCGCCCTGAACCACCAGGTCATTCACACACATCGCCACCAGATCGATACCGATCGTGTCGTGACGCTTAAGATCCATCGCCAGGCGCAGTTTTGTACCTACACCGTCAGTACCCGAGACCAGAACAGGTTCACGATATTTTTGCGGCAGTGCGCACAGTGCGCCGAATCCACCCAGACCACCCATCACTTCCGGGCGGCGGGTTTTTTTCACCACACCTTTGATTCGGTCAACCAGCGCATTACCTGCGTCAATATCAACACCGGCATCTTTGTAGCTGAGAGAAGTTTTGTTGGTCACGGCTTAAATCCCCACGCGATTGCATAGCTAGTAAGAAAAATCGGCGCAATTCTAACAGTCCAGGCAAACGTTTGCGAGCCTATTCTCGGTGAGAGGATTTTTTTTTCTGTGCGGCCTGTGAATGCAGCCAAACTTGACTCTGTTCACGAAAATGAAACCGGTTTCGGTAATCTGCTTGCAACCCGGATCCGCTTTGCACATCATCGAACTGAAACCGGTTTCTGTAACTGTTTTTGCAGAAAATAACGCAGAATGAGGGAAAGAGAATGCCAGGATTTAAAGAAGGTTTTCTGTGGGGTGGTGCTGTTGCGGCGCACCAGCTTGAAGGTGGCTGGAAAGAGGGGGGCAAGGGGGTTAGCGTCGCCGACGTCATGACTGCCGGAGCCCACGGCGTGCCGCGTGAAATTACCAACGGCGTACTGCAGGGGAAAAATTATCCTAACCATGAGGCCATCGACTTCTACCATCGCTATAAAGAAGACATCAGACTCTTTGCCGAAATGGGGTTCAAATGCTTCCGTACCTCTATCGCCTGGACGCGCATTTTCCCGAAAGGGGACGAGCTGGAGCCAAACGAAGCTGGCCTGAAGTTCTACGACGACCTGTTTGATGAATGCCTGAAGTACGGCATTGAGCCGGTTATCACCCTGTCGCACTTCGAGATGCCTTTCCACCTGGTGACCGAATACGGTGGCTGGCGTAACCGTAAGCTGATCGACTTCTTTGTCCGCTTCTCGAAAGTCGTTTTCCAGCGCTATCAGCACAAAGTGAAGTACTGGATGACCTTTAACGAGATCAATAACCAGGCGAACTTCCACGAAGACTTTGCGCCATTTACTAACTCCGGGCTGAAATACGAGCCGGGTGAAGACCGCGAACCGGTGATGTTCCAGGCGGCACATTATGAGCTGGTGGCGAGTGCCCTGGCGGTGAAGGCGGGGCGTGAGATTAACCCGTCGCTGCAGATTGGCTGCATGATTGCCATGTGCCCAATCTATCCGCTGACCTGCGCGCCGGACGATATGATGATGGCGATGAACGCGATGCATCGTCGCTACTGGTTTACCGACGTTCACGTGCGCGGCAAGTACCCGCAGCATCTGCTTAACTACTTTGCCCGTCGTGGGTTTGCTCTGGATATTACCGAAGAGGACAACGCCGCGCTGAAGCAGGGCTGTGTGGATTACATCGGTTTCAGTTATTACATGTCTTTCGCTACCAAAGCGACGGCGGATAACCCAACGCTGGACTACGACGAGAGCAAGAGCCTGGTTTCCAACCCGTATGTGCAGAAATCTGACTGGGGCTGGCAGATTGATCCGGTGGGTCTGCGCTACTCCCTGAACTGGTTCTGGGATCACTACCAGCTGCCGCTGTTTATTGTGGAGAACGGTTTTGGCGCTATCGACGTGCAGGAGCGCGACGGTACGGTGAACGATCAGTACCGTATTGACTACCTCGCTGCGCACATCAGCGAGATGAAAAAAGCCGTCGTAGAAGATGGCGTTGACCTGATGGGGTATACCCCGTGGGGTTGTATTGACCTCGTTTCTGCCGGAACCGGCGAAATGAAAAAACGCTACGGCTTTATCTTTGTTGATAAAGATAACGAAGGAAATGGCACGCTGAACCGCAGTAAGAAGAAGTCGTTTGACTGGTATCAGAAGGTGATTTCGACGAACGGTGATAATCTTTAATCAGCGCCACTGGGCAAAATCTTGTATCGCAGCCGGAGCTTCCCTCCGGCTTTTTTTGTCTCTTAACCACTTTGCTTGATGTACGTCAAGCAAGTTGGGTATGGCGTAATCCGAAAAAAGCGGTATAATCCGGCGATTTTTTTTGTGGCTGCCACCCCCGAAGGAGAAAAAGTATGAAGATTGTTGAAGTGAAACACCCGCTGGTAAAACACAAGCTGGGCCTGATGCGTGAGCATGACATCAGCACGAAACGTTTTCGCGAACTGGCCTCTGAAGTTGGCAGCTTACTGACTTATGAAGCGACCTCTGATCTGGAAACGGAAAAAGTGACCATCGAAGGCTGGAACGGCCCGGTACAGGTTGAGCAGATCAAGGGTAAGAAAATTACCGTTGTGCCAATCCTGCGTGCTGGCCTCGGCATGATGGAAGGGGTGCTGGAGCACGTGCCTAGCGCGCGTATCAGCGTGGTCGGTATCTACCGTAACGAAGAAACTCTGGAGCCGGTTCCTTACTTCCAGAAGCTGGTGTCTAACATTGACGAGCGCATGGCGCTGGTGGTTGACCCGATGCTGGCAACCGGTGGTTCCATGATTGCCACCATCGACCTGCTGAAAAAAGCGGGCTGCAGCAGCATTAAGGTGCTGGTTCTGGTCGCTGCACCGGAAGGGCTCGCGGCGCTGGAAAAAGCACACCCGGACGTTGAGCTGTATACCGCGTCTATCGACCAGGGGCTGAACGAGCACGGGTACATTATCCCGGGGCTTGGTGATGCCGGCGATAAGATTTTTGGTACTAAATAATTGAATAACAAATGAAAAGCCGACTTTGATAGTCGGCTTTTTTTTGAATAAAACGACCCAACCGCTAACAACAAACAACACGTGAGGAAAACACTATGACGCGCCGTGCTATCGGGGTGAGTGAAAGACCGCCGCTTTTACAGACAATCCCGCTTAGTTTGCAGCACCTGTTCGCCATGTTTGGCGCAACCGTGCTGGTGCCAATCCTGTTTCACATTAACCCGGCTACTGTTCTGCTGTTTAATGGCGTCGGTACGCTGCTTTACCTCTTCATCTGTAAAGGTAAAATCCCGGCATATCTGGGGTCGAGCTTTGCTTTTATCTCTCCGGTTTTACTGTTGCTGCCGTTGGGTTATGAAGTCGCACTGGGCGGCTTTATCATGTGTGGTGTGCTGTTCTGTCTGGTTTCTTTCATTGTGAAGAAAGCCGGTACGGGCTGGCTGGACGTGATGTTCCCGCCTGCGGCAATGGGCGCAATCGTTGCCGTCATTGGTCTCGAACTGGCGGGTGTGGCGGCGAACATGGCCGGTCTGTTGCCTGCTGACGGTCAGTCACCGGACTCCAAAACCATTATCATCTCGCTGGTCACGCTGGGTGTGACGGTATTGGGTTCCGTGCTGTTCCGTGGTTTTATGGCGATTATCCCGATCCTGATCGGCGTGCTGGCGGGCTATGCGCTCTCCTTTGTAATGGGTGTCGTCGATACCACCCCAATTGCTCAGGCACACTGGTTCGCGCTGCCAACCTTCTACACTCCTCGCTTCGAATGGTTTGCTATCTTCACCATTCTGCCCGCTGCGCTGGTGGTCATTGCTGAACACGTGGGCCACCTGGTGGTCACGGCGAACATTGTGAAACGCGACCTGATCCGCGACCCGGGTCTGCACCGTTCCATGTTTGCTAATGGCCTGTCTACTATTATCTCCGGCTTCTTTGGCTCTACGCCAAACACCACCTACGGTGAGAATATCGGCGTAATGGCGATTACCCGCGTCTACAGTACCTGGGTTATTGGTGGCGCAGCTATTATTGCTATCCTGCTCTCTTGCGTTGGCAAGCTGGCAGCGGCTATCCAGATTATCCCGGTGCCGGTGATGGGCGGTGTCTCTCTGCTGCTGTACGGGGTAATCGGTGCTTCCGGTATCCGCGTGCTGATCGAGTCCAAAGTGGATTACAGCAAAGCGCAAAACCTGATCCTGACCTCCGTTATCCTGATCATCGGCGTGAGCGGTGCGAAGGTACACATCGGTGCGGCAGAGCTGAAAGGGATGGCGCTGGCAACCATCGTGGGTGTGGCCCTGAGCCTGATCTTCAAGCTGATCTCCGTTCTGCGTCCGGAAGAAGTGGTGCTGGATGCTGACGACAGCGAAAAAGCATCACATTGATCGTATATGCACAAAATCTTTCAAGTTGCATCAAGGCGGCAAGCCTGAGGATCCCCAGGCGCTTACTCAAGTAAGTGACTGGGGTGAGCAGACGCTACCTTTGCCTCGGTAGCCTGAAGGATGACGTGTAAAACCGGGCGGACGATCCGCCCGGTTCTCACCTTGCAGGTTCCGTGCTAAACTCGTTGCCGATTTTATGTAAGATCTGGTTGAGGTACTTCTGAACGGACCGGCACAGCTTTCTCTGCCACTCTATTTACCTGACGATGAAACTTTCGCGAGTTTCTGGCCGGGTGATAACCCCTCTTTACTGGCTGCACTGCAAAACGTGCTGCGCCAGGAACACAGCGGATACATCTATATCTGGTCACGCGAAGGCGCGGGGCGCAGCCACCTGTTGCATGCCGCCTGTGCAGAACTTTCTGCGCGGGGTGATGCAGTAGGCTATGTGCCGCTGGATAAACGTACCTGGTTTGTGCCTGAAGTGCTGGAGGGAATGGAACATCTCTCACTGGTCTGCATCGATAATATCGAATGTATGGCGGGGGATGAACCGTGGGAAATGGCGATCTTCAACCTCTATAACCGTATTCTGGAATCGGGGAAAACCCGGTTGCTGATCACCGGCGATCGTCCGCCGCGCCAGCTCAATCTGGGGTTGCCGGATCTGGCTTCTCGTCTGGACTGGGGGCAAATTTATAAGCTGCAACCGCTGTCTGATGAAGACAAACTTCAGGCGCTACAGCTGCGGGCAAGACTGCGCGGGTTTGAACTGCCGGAAGACGTGGGGCGTTTCCTGCTGAAGCGTCTTGACCGGGAAATGCGCACGCTGTTTGATACGCTTGACCAACTCGATCGCGCCTCTATTACCGCCCAGCGTAAGCTGACCATTCCGTTTGTGAAAGACATTCTGAAGCTTTGATGTGCCTTTCTCCCTCAGCTTTTTGGGGGAGGGCCGGGGTGAGGGTACCCGCGTGCGCATAACCGTAGGCCGGGTAAGCGCAGCGCCACCCGGCAAAAAACTCAGGCAATATCCCCCAGTAAGTGCTCAATCAGCAGTGGAATCGGCCTGCCTGATGCCACGCTTCTGCCACTCTCGCGCCACAATGCCGTCCCGCTAATATCCAGATGCGCCCACGGAATGTCTGGTGGGCAGAAATAGTGGAGCAGCCAGGCCGCCGACGCGCTGATTGCCGCATTATTGGTCGGCGTGTTGCACAAATCGGCGATGGCGCTGTCGGTCTGCTTTTTCAGCCGTGCATCCAGTGGCAGGGACCACACTTCATCACCACTCTGTTGACCTGCCGATGTTAGCGCCTGACGTAACGGTTCATCCTGCGTCATCAATCCGCTCAGCTCATACCCCAGCACTTTCACTACTGCACCTGTCAGGGTCGCCATATCAATAATAAAATGTGCATCCGGGTGACGCTGACTGGCCCAGGCAATGGCGTCCGCCAGCACCAGTCGCCCTTCGGCATCAGTATTGTTGATTTCTACTGTCAGGCCGTTACAGGCGCGAGCAACCGTTCCAGGCTGCATGGCATCGGGCCCGATGGCATTTTCCGCCAGCGCCAGCACGCCCATTATGCGAACGGGCAGGCCCAGCTCTGCGACGGTAAGCATCAGCCCCAGCACGTTTGCCGCACCACACATGTCATATTTCATGGTGTACATGCCCGCACCCTCTTTCAGCCACAGACCGCCGGTATCAAAGGTAATGCCTTTGCCTACATAGCATCGCACCGGGCCGTCATCCACGCCGTTGTAGTGAATGGCCAGCAGCCGCGGCGGGCTGGAGGCCCCTTTGCCAACGGCATGCAGTAACCCTAACCCCTGCGCGACGATCTGCTTCTCATCGAGGATTTCACATTGCAGAGCAGGGAAGGCTCCGCACAATTTTTTCGCCTCTTCCACCACAAACTGTGGAGTACACCGATCGGAAGGTGTATCTGCCAGACGCCGTGCGGCGACCATGCCACGGGCAATAACCTGCTGCTGGTGGAAGATTGTTTCCAGCCTTTGTTGCTGTTCCGGGCGGCAAAGGGCGGTAATGTGGCGCAGGCGCACTGCCGTTTCATCGCTTTTCTTTAGCTGCAGATCGCTGAGCCTGTGCGCCTGATTAAAGAGAAAACGCAGCACCTGTGTCAGAACAACGTCGTCGATTTCTGTGGCATCCAGCACGACGTTCGCACTCACGGGTGAGGCAAGCAGCGGACGCAGTGCAGTCAGTAAACCTTCGGTCAGGCTGTCCTGCCAGAGCGTATCCGGCAGCAGCGTGACTCGGGCAAAGGGGGCGCAGCCGAACCGGGTATCGGCGACGGTTTTCTGCTCCCGCATTTCAGCAATGAGTGCCGTCTCCGGCAGCAACGTGCTGGTGGTGCGGGCAATTAAATGACTTTGCGGTTGAGCATCTGAAAGTGTCGTGATGAGTTGCCAGGTAATCATGATTGTTCCTCAATCGGCGCGCGGATACGCTCGGCATAGGCCTGCATCCATTCATCATCGACGGCCTGATAATGGGTCTTCTCGCGCTGGCGCTCGGTGCGAAATACGGTGAGTGGCTGACGGGCCGTGGCTACCACAAACGAAAAGGTTTTGATGTTAGTCGCCGCCCCGAATTCGCCTTTGTTGTTCATGCATACCACCGAGAGATCGCCCGCGCGGCCAAAACGTGACATCAGCTTGTCTTCCAGTTCAAACACTACCGAGTCTGCTGCCTGCTGCGGTGACATGCCCTGAGCCATGCGGCGGACGATTTCGTAGCTGGTGCAGCCTTTCATCAGGTCTTCGCCAACGCCAGTGGCGGTGGCGGCACCGGTTTCGCTGTCGCAGTAAAACCCGGAGCCAATAATCGGTGAGTCGCCAATACGACCACGTTTTTTCATAAACAGGCCGCTGGTGGAGGTCGCCACGCTCATCGACCCCTGCTTGTCGAGGCCAATAATCCCGACCGTGTCGTGGCCATCGTACGGGCTTAAACCTTTATCCAGCGTTTCACGGCAGCGCTTGCGGTAATGTTGCATTGCGCGGTCGGTCAGCATGGTTTTGTCGGTAAAGCCCTGGCTCAGCGCCCATTCGCGTGCGCCAGGGCCAACCAGCAGGCTGTTATAGCGCTGGCGGCTCAGCGCGTGGGCCACACGTACCGGGTTGGCAATATCCACCAGGTTGCCCACGGCACCAAAAGCCAGCGTGTCGCCATCCATGTAGGCTGCGTCCAGTTCGACTTCGCCATTCTCGGTAGGCAGCCCGCCGTAGCCGACGGATTTATAAAACGGGAAGTCCTCTACGGTAGCAACGGCATCGACCACTGCGGCGGCGACCGGTTTTCCCGCAGCCAGCGCAGACGCAGACTCTGTGACTCCCTCCAGCGCCATTCGCCAGGTTGCGATAATTCCCCACATGCTTTACTCCTGTTTTGCAAGTGTCGTGTCGGTTTGCGTAACGGTGGCAATTTCCGCTGCGCGGTATTGTTTATCCACAATACGCATGAAAGGCAGGTACAGCATGGCACCAATCAGCAGATTGATAAGCTGCATGACGCTGCCGCTAAGATGTCCCGTGACGATAAAGCCGCTGATGACAGGCGGCAGCGTCCAGGGGATAAAGACCCCGGTTGTGACGGCGACCGCACCAATTTTCATGGCGGCATACTGCACGGTGACCAGCACCAGCGGTACCAGGTTGAACGGGATGAGCATGAGCGGGTTCATGATCACCGGCAGGCCAAACAGAATCGGTTCGTTGATGTTGAACACCGAAGCACCCGCACCCAGCCGCGCCACTTCACGCATGTTTTTACTGCGGGCAAAAATCAGCATCGCAATCACCAGCGACAGCGTTGCACCCGCGCCGCCCATCCAGATCATGTCAAAAAACTGTTCGGTAATAATATGTGGCGGCGTGATACCGGCCTGAATGGCGGCGATATTGTCGGTCTGGTTCTCCATCCACAGCGGACGGATAATGCCGTTGATCATCGAACCGGAGTTAATACCCACTGACCACAGAATGGTGATGCTGAACACGGTCATCAGCGCGCCAAAGTAAGAGGTGCCGTAGTGGCGTACCGGCGTGGCGACCACTTCGTAAATAAATTGATGAATGGTGTTGTAGTGGGTGTTTTCAAAGACGATACGAATACCCAGCACCAGAATCATCACCAGCAGGGCAGGGATCAGTGCGGCGAAAGACTCCTGCACTGCAGGCGGTACACCGTCAGGCATTTTGATGACCAGATTCTTGCGCTTCAGCCAGCAGAACAGCTCCGTCCACAGTAGCGAACCGATCATGGCGACGAACAGTCCTTTACTGCCAATCCACTCTACGGGTATCACGGTAATGCCGCCGTTTTCGGCCACTTTGATAAACGGGGTCAGGATCAGAAACGCGACCAGCGCCAGAATGCCGCAGGAGATGCGGTCTTCCCCATAGTGTTCCGCCAGGCGGAACGCCACCAGGAAACTAATGAACAGAGACATGGTCGAGAACACCGCATTGAACGGAATTTCTATAATGGCGCTCCAGCTTTCACCAAAGGCCTGAGACATAAAGTGCTGATAGGTTTGGTTCGGGAAGGAGGAGATCACCAGCAGAATGGAGCCGACGATGATAAACGGCATGAATGAGACGTAGGCTCCGCGAATGGCACACAGATGGCGCTGCTGCGCCGTTTTGGCCGCCAGCGGCATCAGTTTTGCTTCAAGAAATCCCAGAACATTGTTCATTGTGAACTCCGTACAAGATTGAGTGGTGTTGTTTATGTTATGTCTGTGGATTATCAGTGAAGCGTGGCGAGCGAAAGGTGAAATCGGTCACAAAGCATTCGCCCGTTTAATATAAATCTCACAAGATTGGTTAATGGGATCATTGCGATGGAAATCAAACTGCATGCCAATGCCACCACCACGCCACGGATCCGGCGCTACCTCCAGCAGTCTGATAAAAGCGACAGAGAGCTGGCTATCGAACTTGGGATCTCCGTTACTACCGTCCGGCGCTGGCGCAACCGTGACCAGGTTTCGGATAACCAGACCACGCCAAAAGTGATACACAAAGCAATGAGACAAGAGCAGGTGGTTCTGGTGAATGTCCTGCGTGAGGCCATCGGTGCGCCGCTGGATGAGCTGTTGCTTCTGGTTAATGAAGGGCTGGGGATCGCCGTTTCCCGGGCGACCCTGAACCGCTATCTCAGACCCGCGCCTGCGAAACAAAAGGCGGTGCCATTGCAGGGGAAAAAGGCGCTGAAGACAGGCGTCGTGCCGTATCAACTGGTGATGCACCATCTGCCGCTGTCGTTGCATATGGAGGATGGTGGAGAACAACATCTGCTGTGGGCGCGTGAACCGGTGAGCGGCTGGTGCTACGCCCGACTCTATGCGGGGTTATCGCCTCAGTTGCTGGTTAACTGGACACGTGAGCTGCTTGATGTCTGTCCGGCCTGTATACAATCTCTTGAGACTTTTGGTTTTGAGGTGGTATTGCCGGAGCGGAATATCGCTGTAAAAGCGCATCCGCAAAAACACAAAGCCGTTCAGGTGACCCTTCCGTTAGGGGAGATCATTCCGCGCGTGCAGCGTGAACCTGTTGGAAGGGTGCTGATCGAAATGTGTGAATTTTACAACCGGGGAAAAGCGCAGAAAAAACTGGGAGAGAGTACGCCGCAGGCCTTTCTTGAAGCGCTGCGGCGTCAGGATTAGAGGATCTCGAGTACGTCTTCCGGTGGCCGCCCGATGCGGGCCTGGCCATTTGCCACCACGATTGGACGTTCAATCAGCTTCGGATTTTCGACCATCGCCTGGATCAGCTCAGCCTCAGTGAGACGAGTGTCATCCAGGCTGAGCGACTTATAAAGGTCTTCTTTCTGGCGCATCAAGGCTCTTGCAGTGCCCATGCCCAGCATGTGCAGCAGCTGGCGAAGGGTTTGTGCGTCTGGCGGAGTCTCCAGGTACAACACCACTTCCGGGTCAACACCGTTAGCCTTCAACAGGCTGAGGGTGTCACGGCTCTTGGAGCAGCGAGGGTTGTGATAAATTTTTACCGCGTCTGTCATGTCCTGAATTCTCCTGTATTACATCTTCGCGTACGGCTTGAAGCGCTGTTGCAGATCGCGCAGCTGATCGATGCGCGCATCGTAACGGGCCTGTTGCAGGCTGCCGAGCTTGACCTGCGAGCTGGCGTTACTGAGCATGGAAATGGCCTGATCAAGACGACCTACCAGCGCAAAGCCTTCAGCACGCGCAGCCAGCTCCTGATCGCGGTTACCGAGCTGCGCTTCGGCCTGGGCGAGCAAGTCCCAGCCGTTTTGATCGTCTTTATTGTTAAAGGTGTAGCGGTTCAGAATGGTTGCCGCTTCACCCGGCTGACCGCCCTGTAAGTAAGCATTCGCCAGGTTAAGCTGCAGTACCGGGTTGGTATGTACATCTTTCGCTCCCTTCAGGCGGTTAATCGCATCGGTGGTTTTTTTCTGTCCCAGATCGATATCGGTCGCGAGATCGAGATACCATGGGTTGCCCGGTTCGGCGGCCAGCAGTGGTTGCAGCATTTTACGTGCGTCATCGTATTTGCTGGCTCCCATCGCCTGTAGTGCCTGACCATACTGCGCGGCATTTTTCTCGCGCACGTTGCCTTTTGCCAGGGCATCCAGCAGGTCGCTGGTGAGCTGGTTTCGCCCGGAGTTGTACATACCCAGCGTTCTGACTTTCGCCATGTAGAAGTCTTGTGAAGACTGTACGACCACCGGACGCATCTGGTTGGCGCGGTTACGCGCGTCCGACAGGCGGCTTTCTGGCAGCGGGTGAGTCAGCAGAATTTCAGGAGGACGCGTGGAATAGCGCGCCTGATCGAGCAGTTTTTCCAGGAAGGTTGGCATGGCCTGGGGATCAAAACCCGCACGCTGCAATACCTGAATCCCGATACGGTCTGCTTCCTGTTCGTTTTGCTGGGTGAAGCTGATCATCCCCTGACGCGTTCCCGCCAGCGTACCGGTTAACGCTGCCATCCCGGCCTGCGGGCTGGCCATGGCCAGCAGAATAGAACCCAGCGCGCCGACCCAGGTCAGCGGGGCGTTACGTTTCTGGTCTTCCATTGCACGCGCCAGATGGCGCTGGGTGACGTGTGAAATTTCGTGCGCCATGACCGAAGCCAGCTGGCTTTCGTTATCAGAGTAACGGAATAACGCCGAATGCAGCACCACGTTACCGCCAAAGAAGGCGAAGGCGTTGATTTCGTCGTTATTAATTAAATAGAAGTGGAAGGGGGTTTTGACTGAATTGGCATGTGCAACCAGGCGCATCCCCAGACCGTTGATGTACTGTACCAGTAAAGGGTCATTAATCAGTGGGGCGCTGCCGCGAAGCTGGCGGACATAGTAATCACCCATTTGCATCTCCTGCCCAATGGAGAGCGTGCTTGCTGCTGAGGTGCCCATATCCGGCAATGAATCGGCCGAGTCAGCGAAAGCTGGCAACACCTGACCGACCGTCAGTGCGGCAATCAGTGTCGCAACCAGTGTTTTTCTCAACTGCCTGAACATAACCACTGTCCTGTATTTTGGATGTGCTAATTTGACCGATGAACCGGCATATCGTTCATCTCCACTGCCCTGCGAGTGTAGCCGTGTTGAAGCATGAAGAAAATCCCATTCATCAGGGTTTTGCAATTCGTGACAGTGCGTCAAAAAGGAAAGTCTTTTTTGTGGCAGTTAGATACAATTCACATTCTCACTCCCGCCATCCGATTCAGGGAAGGGTTGTATGCTCGAAATGTTAATGCAGTGGTATCGGCGTCGGTTTAGTGACCCGGAAGCCATTGCTTTGCTGGTTATCCTGGTTGCCGGGTTCGGTATTCTGTTCTTCTTTAGTGGTCTTCTGGCTCCGCTGCTGGTGGCGATTGTACTGGCGTACCTGCTGGAGTGGCCAACGGCGCGCCTGGAAAATATCGGCTGTTCGCGCCGCTGGGCGACCAGTATCGTGCTGGTACTGTTTGTCGGCATATTGCTGCTGATGTCATTTGTGGTAATGCCTGTTGCCTGGCAGCAGGGGATCAACCTTATCCGCGATATGCCCGGTATGTTGAATAAGCTTTCTGATTTCGCCGCCACGCTGCCGCGTCGTTATCCTGCGCTGATGGATGCCGGGATTATTGATGCGATGGCGGAAAACATGCGTGCCCGCATCATGACGATGGGGGATTCGGTGGTGAAGTACTCTCTGGCGTCGCTGGTGGGGCTGCTCACTCTGGCTGTATACCTTGTGCTCGTTCCGTTAATGGTTTTCTTCCTGGTCAAAGATAAGGACCAGATGCTGAATGCCGTTCGCCGTATTCTGCCGCGCAACCGTGGTCTGGCCGGGCAGGTCTGGGAGGAGATGAACCAACAAATCACCAACTACATTCGCGGCAAGGTACTGGAGATGATTGTCGTGGGCGTCGCGACCTGGATTGGATTCCTGATCTTTGGTCTGAACTACTCCTTGCTGTTAGCCGTGCTGGTGGGGTTTTCAGTACTGATTCCGTACATCGGTGCGTTTGTGGTGACTATCCCGGTGGTGGGTGTCGCGCTGTTCCAGTTTGGCCTGGGTACCGAGTTCTGGAGTTGCTTCGCGGTGTACCTGATCATTCAGGGGCTGGATGGAAACCTGCTGGTGCCGGTGCTGTTCTCGGAAGCGGTGAACCTGCATCCGCTGGTGATTATTTTATCCGTGGTGATTTTCGGTGGTCTGTGGGGATTCTGGGGCGTGTTCTTTGCTATTCCGCTGGCAACGCTGATTAAAGCCGTAGTCCATGCGTGGCCGGATGCGCCTGCGGTTGACAAAACGTAGAGATAGTGGGGCCTGATGCCCTCGCCCCAACCCTCTCCGACGGGAGAGGGCGTAAACACTAAAAACGGCAACCGGGGTTACCGTTTTACTGTTTATCAGGCGCTCGCTTTCAGCCAGTTCAACACCACGTCGTGGTGATTGCTGGTTTTGAAGTCATCGAACACGTGTTCAACTTTACCGTCGGCATCAATCAGGAAGCTGATGCGGTGAATACCGTCGTAAGTTTTGCCCATAAAGG
Source organism: Enterobacter sp. RHBSTW-00901 (assembly GCF_014103115.1). NCBI lineage: Bacteria > Pseudomonadati > Pseudomonadota > Gammaproteobacteria > Enterobacterales > Enterobacteriaceae > Enterobacter > Enterobacter sp. RHBSTW-00901. The sequence continues at coordinate 1,553,009 of NZ_JABXPB010000001.1, read as the reverse complement.
ACTTCTCACCCCAGACGCCAAACTGCTCGCATGTCTGGTGGTCTTCGTCGGAAAGCAGCGTGAAGTTCAGCAGCTCTTTTTCTGCAAAACGTGACAGCTTCTCTGGTTTATCGGTGCTGATGCCCAGCACTTCCACGCCGACTTTTTTCAACTCATCCATGTTGTCGCGTAACCCACAAGCCTGCACGGTACAGCCAGGCGTCATGGCTTTCGGGTAAAAATAGACCAGAACACGCTGTCCCTGGAAGTCGGTCAAATTTACTTGCTCACCGTCTTGATCCGGTAAGCTAAATTTCGGTGCGATGTCACCGGCTTTCAGTGGATTCATTACTCAACTCCATCCTGTTCATGCTGCGAATAATTGACGACGCTTATACTGCCTTGCGCGTTTAACTCTGTACAGAGGGCTTTGAACGCTTGCTCGATATTTGACGCATCCTGCGAGGCAGGGCTATGCGCGGTAATTTGAATAAAGAGCGTGGGAACGGCACTGTCATCCCCTGGCTGTGTGCGGGAGACCAGTTCAGCAATGTTCATCTGATGGCTGTCAAAAAGCGCTGTAAAACGTTCAATCAGATGCGGTGAATCAGGGACTTCAACCTGCACCCAGACGGTTGCAGGCATTGCCGGACGTGGACGTGCGGTGGTGCGTTTCATCACGATCAGCAAATCCAGCTCTGCGCCTTTGAGCGGCAGGGTCGATTCGATAAGCGTAATGGCATTCCATGTCCCGGAAAGCAGCATAATAAATGTGAACTCTTCGCCCAGCATCGCCAGACGACTGTCTTCGATATTACAGCCGCAGCTGCTTACGTGGCGGGTGATGGTATTCACTATCCCCGGCCTGTCAGCACCCAGCGCAGTGATAACCAGGTAATGTTGTGATGAGGTTGTCAAACCCGTTCTTCCTTTGCTTGGTTAAGTCTTCCTAAGGAAAGCATAAAAAAAACATGCATACAACCGCCTGAAGGCCTCAGGTCGCTTGCTTTTATTACAGTTCCAAACGTACCATTGAGACTCTTGTTCGCACAGAGGATGGCCCATGTTCACGGGAAGTATTGTCGCGCTTGTTACACCGATGGATGAAAAAGGTAATGTCTGCCGGTCAAGCATGAAGAAGCTCATTGATTACCATGTCGCCAATGGAACCTCGGCGATCGTTTCGGTAGGGACTACCGGTGAATCTGCAACGCTGAGCCACGAAGAGCACGGCGATGTGGTTATGCTGACCCTTGAACTGGCTGATGGGCGTATTCCGGTCATCGCAGGTACGGGAGCCAATGCAACCGCAGAGGCAATTAGCCTGACCAAACGTTTTAACGACAGTGGCATCGTGGGTTGTCTGACGGTGACACCATACTACAACCGTCCTACTCAGGAAGGTTTGTTCCAGCATTTCAGCGCCATCGCTGAACATACTGACTTGCCACAAATTCTGTATAATGTGCCGTCCCGTACTGGCTGCGATATGCTGCCGGAAACCGTTGGTCGTCTCGCGGAAGTAAAAAATATTATCGGGATTAAAGAGGCAACAGGGAACTTAAGCCGCGTTCATCAGATCAAAGAGCTGGTTTCAGATGACTTTATCCTGTTGAGCGGTGATGATGCGACCGCGCTGGACTTTATGCAGCTCGGTGGTCACGGCGTGATTTCCGTAACGGCGAACGTTGCGGCGCGTGATATGGCTGAAATGTGCAAGCTGGCGGCAGCGGGTCACTTTAATGAAGCTCGCGTGATCAATCATCGTCTGATGCCATTGCACAATAAATTATTTGTCGAACCCAATCCGATCCCAGTGAAATGGGCCTGTAAGGAGTTGGGACTTGTAGCAACCGATACGCTGCGTCTGCCAATGACACCGATTACCGACCACGGTCGTGAAATCGTCACTGCTGCGCTGAAGCATGCCGGTTTGCTGTAAAGTTTAGGGAGATTTGATGGCTTATTCAGTACAGAAGTCGCGCCTGGCGAAGGTTGCGAGTGTTTCGCTTGTTATGCTGCTCGCTGCCTGTAGTTCAGACTCGCGCTACAAGCGCCAGGTGAGCGGTGATGAATCCTATCTGGATGCGACACCGCTTGCTGAACTTCACGCACCGGCTGGCATGATCCTGCCGATTCAGAACGGCGATTATAATATCCCCGTGGCTAACGGCAGCGGTCTGGTTGGTAAAGCACTTGATATTCGTCCACCAGCTCAGCCCCTGGCTCTGGTGAACGGGGCGCGTACCCAGTTTACCGGTGATACGGCGTCTCTGATGGTTGAAAACAGTCGTAACAGTACGCTGTGGCCGCAGGTTGTTAGCGTTATTCAGTCGAAGAATTACACGATTGCAAAACGTGATGACGCCAGCCAGAGCTTAACCACCGACTGGGTTGAGTGGAACCGTCTGGATGAAGATCAGCAGTACCGTGGTCGTTATCAAGTCTCCGTTAAACCACAGGGTTATCAGCAGGCGGTTACCGTTAAGCTGTTAAACCTGGAGCAGGCGGGTAAACCGGTTGCTGACCCAGCCTCCATGCAGCGTTACAGCACCGAAATGCTGAACGTGATTGCCGCAGGTCTTGATAAGAACGCGACCGACGCGGCGAACTCTGCACAGGGCCGCAACGGTGTGACCTTCGATGTCCAGAGCGCTGCAGACGAAACCGGTCTGCCAATGCTGGTGGTACGTGCGCCGTTTAACCAGACCTGGCAGCGCCTGCCAGCGACGCTGGAAAAAGTGGGCATGAAAGTGACCGACAGCACGCGTTCAACGGGTAGCGTCACGGCAACATATAAACCGCTGTCTGACAGCGCATGGCAGGAACTGGGTGCGCATGATCCGCAACTGGCCTCCGGCGACTACAAGATTCAGGTAGGCGACCTCGATAACCGCAGTAGCCTGCAGTTTATCGATCCGAAAGGTCATACGCTGACCCAGTCGCAGAACGATGCGCTGGTCGCGGTCTTCCAGGCTGCATTCAGCAAATAAATATGAGGGCTGGTTAATCCAGCCCTTTTTATTTTAGTGCTACGCAAACGTGTGCGTGGCATAATATCCCCAGTTTTGAACACAAATCATCACACCAGGAGTAATGAAGATGCAGAAGCAAGCTGAGTTGTATCGTGGCAAAGCGAAGACCGTATACAGCACGGAAAACCCGGATCTGTTGGTGCTCGAGTTCCGCAATGATACGTCAGCAGGGGATGGCGCGCGCATTGAGCAGTTCGATCGTAAGGGCATGGTGAACAACAAGTTCAACCACTTCATTATGACCAAACTGGCCGAAGCGGGTATCCCGACCCAGATGGAAGCGTTGCTGTCCGATACGGAATGTCTGGTGAAAAAACTGGATATGGTTCCGGTTGAGTGTGTCGTTCGTAACCGTGCCGCGGGCTCCCTGGTGAAGCGTCTTGGCATTGAAGAAGGTATTGAACTGAACCCACCGCTGTTCGACCTGTTCCTGAAAAACGACGCCATGCACGATCCAATGGTCAACGACTCTTACTGCGAAACCTTTGGCTGGGTGAACAAAGAGAACCTGGCGCGCATGAAAGAGCTGACCTACAAAGCCAACGACGTGCTGAAAAAACTGTTTGATGATGCGGGTCTGATCCTGGTCGACTTCAAGCTGGAGTTTGGTCTGTTCAAAGGCGAAGTGGTGCTGGGTGATGAATTCTCACCGGATGGCAGCCGTCTGTGGGACAAAGAAACTCTGGATAAAATGGACAAAGACCGTTTCCGTCAGAGCCTGGGTGGCCTGATTGAAGCCTATGAAGCGGTTGCCCACCGCTTAGGCGTTAAGCTCGACTAACCCCTCTGTCGCCAAAGGATGTTCGCATCCTTTGGCTTCTTACCGTTGTTTCCTATGGTAATCTTGCCGCTAACCGCCTACGATCATAACTATTATAAATGGAATAGTTCGAGGTAGTTATGCGCTGGCAAGGGCGTCGTGAAAGTGACAATGTAGAAGACAGACGCAGCAATGATGGCGGTGGCCCTTCAATGGGCGGCCCCGGCTTCCGGCTACCCAGCGGAAAGGGCGGTATCATTCTGCTTATTGTGGTTCTGGTTGCGGGTTACTACGGTGTCGATCTTACCGGTTTAATGACCGGACAACCTCTTCAACAGCAGCAACACTCTCAGCGCTCCATCAGCCCGAATGAAGATGAAGCGGCTAAATTTACCTCCGTTATCCTCGCCACCACAGAAGACACGTGGGGTCAGCTGTTCGATAAAATGGGGCGAACCTACCAACAGCCGAAGCTGGTGATGTACCGTGGCGCGACCCGTACCGGATGCGGAACCGGGCAGTCGGTGATGGGGCCGTTCTACTGCCCGGCTGACAGCACTGTCTATATCGATCTCTCTTTTTACGATGATATGAAACGCAAACTGGGTGCCGACGGCGATTTTGCCCAGGGGTATGTGATTGCGCATGAAGTCGGACATCACGTGCAAAAATTGCTGGGTATTGAGCCTAAAGTACGTCAGCTGCAGCAAAATGCCTCTCAGGCAGAGGTGAATCGTCTTTCTGTGCGTATGGAGCTACAGGCAGACTGCTTTGCGGGGGTCTGGGGCCATACCATGCAGAAGCAGGGCGTTCTTGAATCAGGTGACCTGGAAGAGGCGTTAAATGCCGCGCAGGCCATTGGGGACGATCGCCTCCAGCAGCAGAGCCAGGGGAGGGTGGTACCGGACAGTTTCACACACGGTACGTCTGAACAACGTTACAGCTGGTTCAAGCGCGGTTTCGACAGCGGCAACCCGGCGCAGTGCAATACCTTTGGCAAAGCCATGTGATGTTGCCGTTTGAACGTCTGATTAACCAGCTCCAGCGCAAAGGGCATCGTCGGCTGGTGGTGCTCAGCGGCGATGCGTCGTGGGCACAGACGCAGGCCGTTGCTCTGCGAGATACCCTGCCTGGCGACTGGCTGTGGCTGGAGGAAAACCACTCACAGGCCATCAGTGGGCTGTTGGGACGCGAGTTTCTGCACGCGGTTTTTGATGCCCGTACCGGGTTTGATGTTTCAGCCTTTGCGGCACTGAGCGGGACGCTGCGTGCCGGGAGCCTGCTGGTGTTGCTGGTTCCTCCTCTCTCTGGCTGGGCGAGGACGCCGGACAGCGATTCCCTTCGCTGGAGCGACACCGCCGAACCGATTGCCACTCCGCATTTTGTGTACCATTTTTGCCGGACGATTATCGCCGATCCTGATGCGATCGTGTGGCAACAAGACCAGCCTTTATCACTTCCTCCATTTTCTGATGAACCTGACTGGCTGCCTGCCAGCGGTGCGCCGCAGCGCGAGCAGGCCGATATTCTGGCGGTACTCCTGGCAATGAAAAACGGCGTGGTGGCCGTCACGGCTGCGCGCGGGCGCGGAAAGTCGGCGCTGGCGGGGATGCTATTAAATTGCATACCGGGCCGGGCCGTTGTCACCGCTCCGACAAAAGGGGCCACGGATGTGATAGCCCGTTTTGCCGGGGAACATTTTTACTTTATGGCTCCGGATGCGCTGCTGGCGTCCACGCTGGAGGCTGACTGGCTTGTTGTTGATGAGGCGGCGGCTATTCCTGGCCCGCTTCTGGAGAAACTGGCCGCGCGTTTTCCTCGTGTACTGCTGACGACGACGGTTCAGGGCTATGAAGGTACGGGGCGAGGATTTTTGCTGAAATTCTGCACCCGCTTCAGCGACTTGCAACGCTATAGCTTATCAACACCGGTTCGCTGGGCTGCCGGGTGTCCACTTGAACGGGTGGTCGCCAGCGCACTGTTGTTTGACGATACGCTCATCGACCAAAAACCGGAAGGTGAAGTATGTTTAACCTCACTGGAGCCACAGGCGTGGGAAAGCAACCCGGCGCTTGTGGCGAGCGTTTATGAACTGCTGTGTGCCGCGCATTACCGCACATCACCGCTGGATTTACGCCGCATGATGGATGCGCCCGGCCAACACTTTGCTGTCGCACAAACCGGCTCTGCCATTGCTGGCGCGCTCTGGCTGGTGGATGAGGGCGGTTTAAGCCCTGAACTGAGCCGCGCGGTGTGGGCGGGTTTTCGTCGGCCTCGTGGGAACCTTGTGGCGCAGTCGCTGGCGGCACATGGCTGCTCTCCTCTGGCGGCGACGCTTAAGGGGCGGCGGATAACCCGCATTGCCGTTCATCCCTGGCGTCAACGGGAAGGTATCGGACAGGCGCTGATCCACAATGCAAGGGGTCAGGATTATCTGTCGGTCAGTTTTGGTTATACCGACGAGCTGTGGCGTTTCTGGCAACGATGTGGTTTTGTGCTGGTGCGAATGGGCAGCCATCGCGAAGCCAGCAGTGGCTGCTACACCGCAATGGCGTTACTGCCACAGAGCGAAGCGGGGCATCGGCTGTGTGAACAGGCGCAACAACGCCTGCGTCGCGATGCGCGGATCCTGTCGTTCTGGAATGACGAAAAGATCCCGGTGGAGGATGGCTGGGAAGCTACCCTTAATAATGACGACTGGCTGGAACTGGCGGGGTTTGCCTTTGCCCACCGGGCGTTTTCTACCTCTGTTGCCGCGTTAACACGCTTGCTGCTCGCCGTGGAGATGCCGCTCCCGGCCCTGCGCGGTAAAATTGAGGGGAAAAAAGACGACGCACAACTCAGTGCTGAACTGGCGCTCTCCGGGCGAAAAGCGCTGCTGGCAAGGCTTCGCAGCGAAGCGATACAGGCGCTTGAATGTCTTGATAATCCGCGCTGTCAGACGCTGAAGAACACGGTTTTACAATGGCAATTTTTTCAATGACTTCTTCAGTAAAGTGGCATGGTCATTCACTCCGGGAGGTGTAGGATCCAGGTCATCAATTAAGGAGACCGCCATGAAACACGACCATTTTGTTGTTCAAAGTCCCGACAAACCGGCTAAACAGTTACTGCTTCTGTTTCATGGTGTTGGCGATAACGCCGTCAATATGGGGCAGATTGGCAGCTGGTTTGCACCTGTTTTTCCCCAGGCGCTGATTGTCAGCATTGGTGGTGTGGAGCCGTGTGGCCCGAACGGGCGACAGTGGTTCTCCGTGCAGGGCGTGACGGAAGAAAATCGTCAGGCGCGGATTGATGCCATCATGCCGACCTTTATCGAAACGGTACGCTACTGGCAGCAGCAAAGCGGCGTAGGCGCGGATGCCACGGCGCTGATTGGCTTCTCGCAAGGGGCCATCATGTCGCTGGAGAGTGTAAAAGCGCAGCCGGGTCTGGTCTCACGTGTTATTGCCTTTAACGGCCGTTTTGCGACGCTACCGCAAAGCGCAACAACGCAGACCACAATCCATTTGATCCACGGTGGTGACGACCGGGTGATTGAGCTTTCGCATGCGGTTGCCGCGCAGGAAGCCCTGATCCGCGAAGGCGGGGATGTCACGCTGGATATCGTTGACGATTTGGGTCACGCGATTGACGATCGCAGCATGCAGTTTGCACTCGACCATCTGCGTTATACCGTACCGAAGCACTACTTTGATGAAGCGCTCAGCGGCGGTAAGCCGGATAACGATGATATTGTAGAGTTTATGTGAGAAAAGGCCCTCTCCCCTTGTGGGGAGAGGGTTAGTGCGAGGGGGATGAACGAATTACTTCTTCTGGTCTTTCTTCGGCCAGTTGTCGTCATCGTCCCACTTGTCGTTAAAATCACGATGTGGCGGAAGGTCAGGCTTGTTGGCGAGGAATTTTTTGTGGTCAACGCGCTTAAGATCTTTAATTACGTTAAGCACCACGCCAACCAGAAACACCAACACCAGAATCCACCAGTACTTTGAAAGCCAATCCATTTGCTATTCCTTCTCAGAACAGTCGTCAGGCGACGAGCTGCTCCATGATGCGTTGATACATACGGGCCAGTAGTTGTAAATCTGCCGCATTTACACATTCATTTATTTTGTGAATGGTTGCGTTCACCGGCCCCAGTTCGACAACCTGAGCGCCCATCCGGGCGATAAAGCGTCCGTCTGAGGTACCGCCCGTCGTCAGCAGTTGTGGCTTAATTTCATTATAGTGTGCGATGGCACTCACTACCGCATCCACCAGTTTCCCGCGCTGCGTCAGGAACGGCTGGCCGGAAAGCCACCACTCCACGGTATAGCGCAGTTGATATTTTTCCAGCAGCGCGATCACGCGCGCTTTGATCATCTCGTCGGTCAGTTCCGTACTGAAGCGGAAGTTAAACTGGACGAAGAAATCACCCGGGATCACGTTGTTGCTGCCGGTACCGGCCTTCACATTGGCAATTTGCATGCTGGTAGGCGGGAAGAACTCATTGCCTTTGTCCCACTCAATGCCTACCAGCTCGTTCAGCATCGGTGCTGCGCGATGCACGGGGTTATCGGCCAGGTGAGGATAAGCTACGTGCCCCTGGACCCCATGAATGGTCAGGTTACAGGTCAGCGATCCGCGACGACCGTTTTTCACCACATCGCCCACCACTTCGGTACTGGACGGTTCGCCGACCAGGCAGTAGTCCAGACGTTCGTTGCGCGCCATCAGCGCCTCTACCACCTTCACGGTGCCGTGATGAGCGCTGGCTTCTTCGTCGGAGGTGATCAGAAACGCGAGGCGGTTTTTATGGTTCGGGTGCTGGGCAACAAAGCGTTCCGCCGCCACGACCATCGCCGCCAGCGAGCCTTTCATATCTGCCGCACCGCGGCCGAATAGCATGCCATCGCGGATGGTGGGTTCAAACGGTGGGTTGATCCAGCGGTCCGCATCACCTGCGGGAACCACATCGGTATGACCAGCAAAGGCCAGCGTTTCACCCTGGCCGCGCCATGCCCAGAAGTTCTGCGTGTCGCCAAAATCCATACGTTCAACGGTAAAACCGATGGCACGCAGGCGCTCAATCATTAATGCCTGACAACCTGCGTCGTCCGGGCTAAGGGAAGGACGGCGAATAAGCTGCTGAGTCAGCTCAATGACCGGGCATGACATAAACTACACCTCAACGAAAAAAGTCAGAATAAAGGGTTTCACTGAAACCCAGCAGCATAGGCTGCCCGGGCGCGCAGAGCAATGGGCGTTTGATAATTGCTGGCATTTCGAGCATCAGACTGGCTGCGCTGTCGGCGTTGTTGATGCTGGCACGCAGTGATTCGTCCAGTTTACGCCAGGTGGTTCCACGGGTATTGAGCAGCGCTTCCCAGTCCAGTTCGCTGATGGCAGTATGCAGAAATTCTGCATCAAGCCCATCGGCGCGGTAGTCGTGGAAGCGATACTGCACATTGTGTGCTTCCAGCCAGCGGCGAGCCTTTTTGATGGTGTCACAATTTTTAATGCCGTACATCACAATCATGGTGAATCCTTTTGTTCTTATGATGATTAAATGTTCAGTAATTTCGAATTTTTATCCTTAAGTGGAATATAACACATTCGGGAATTCTATTAATTTACAATTCTTCTTAATTCAACTCACACCTGTAAGCTGAATATTTTTTCATCATTTAAGCATAGATGTTCATAAGGGTTAAATTTCTAATAAACTCAGTCAGTAATTTAGAATTTACCTGCCTGTAAGGTTATTTCAAAATATTGCTATACGTCACACAAAATTTACGACCCTGCGTTCATATTTATCATAAATCCAGGACGGTAGCGGGGTACAATCGGTGCATCTGGTTAGATTGTCTTCACAATGATGGTACGTTTTCGTAGAATACGCATAATAATAAGAGAGGTTGTTATGATTGAACGTGAACTGGGGAACTGGAAAGATTTTATCGAAGGCATGCTTCGTAAATGACATTCAGGAAGAATTGCAAGAGCACTAAAATAAGTAAAATAACCATAGTGTGAGTTAATCACACAGTAAAAAGGCGGCTATAAGAGCCGCCTTTTTTTATACCCTAAATAATTCATTGGGTTATTCAGGACGTTCCCTGAGAGGGAAGCGGCGACGCACCAGCACAAAGAACAGAGGAACAAAATAAATGGCCAGGATTGTGGCTGAAATCATGCCACCCATGACGCCCGTACCCACCGCGTGCTGGCTACTGGAGCCTGCGCCTGAACTGGTTGCCATAGGCAATACGCCAAAGACAAACGCCAGAGAGGTCATCAGGATCGGGCGTAAGCGCTGACGGCAGGCGTGTAGCGTGGCAGCCATTAGCTCATGCCCTTTGGCATTCATCTCGTTGGCAAATTCGACGATCAGAATGGCGTTTTTTGCCGACAAACCGATAACGGTGAGCAGCCCTACCTGGAAGTAAACGTCGTTTTCCAGACCGCGCATCCAGGTTGCCAGCAGTGCGCCGATCACACCAAGCGGTACCACCAGCATGACCGAGAACGGCACTGACCAGCTCTCATAGAGCGCGGCAAGGCAAAGGAATACCACCAGCAGCGACAGCGCATACAGTGCAGGAGCCTGAGCCCCGGAGAGACGCTCCTGGTAAGACATTGCCGTCCACTCCAGACCAAACCCGGTGGGTAACTGTTGCACCAGTTTTTCCATCGTGTCCATTGCGGTACCGGTACTGACGCCCGGGGAGGCCTCACCGATGATTTCAACAGCAGAATAGCCGTTATAGCGTTCCAGACGTGGTGAACCGCTCTCCCAGTGCGAAGAGGCAAAGGCTGAGAACGGCACCATGCCGCCTGAATTATTACGCACAAACCAGCGGTTGATATCGTCCGGTAACATACGGAACGGTGCGGCAGACTGAACATACACCTTTTTCACGCGGCCGCGATCCATAAAATCATTCACATAGCTGGAGCCCCACGCCGTCTGCAGGGTGTCGTTAATATCGGCGATGGACACCCCCAGTGCCTGCGCTTTGCGCTGATCGATATCAACCTGCAGCTGCGGGCTGTCATCCAGACCGTTATGTCGGACGCGGGTCAGGTCAGGATTTTTTCCCGCCAGCTCTAACAGTTTATCGCGCGCCGCCATCAGTGCCGTGTGGCCAGCGCCCGCGTGATCCTGCAGTTCCATATCAAACCCGGCGGAGCTGCCGAGGCCGCTGATGGCCGGAGGGCTGCTGGCAAAGACGCGCGCTTCCTTGATGTGTGCAAAGGCTTTTGTCGCGCGCTCGATAATGGCAAACGACGTGCCCGTTTTTGTGTCGCGCTCGTTCCAGTCCTTCAGGCGTACAAACATACGGGCGACGTTCTGCCCGTTACCACCCGGGCCTGAGCCGACGGTCGAAAATACCGAAATGATGTTATCTTTCTCTTTGGTGAAGAAGTACTGTTCCACCTTTTCGACCACTTTCAGAGTCTGCTGTTGCGTTGCGCCGCTCGGTAGTTGCACCGAGGTGGTGAACATGCCGCGGTCTTCCATCGGCAGGAATGAGGTGGGGAGGTGCAGGAACAGCCAGACCATTCCGCCCAACAGCACAACGTAAATCATCATCCAGCGCAGGCTGCGGTGCAGCACCTTACCGACGCCCATTTCATAACGTGCGGCATTGCGGTTGAACATACGGTTAAACCAGCCGAAAAAGCCTTTCTGGCCGTGGTGTTCACCTTTATTCAGCGGCTTAAGGAGGGTGGAACAGAGGGCAGGGGTGAGGATCAACGCCACCAGCACGGAAAGCACCATTGCGGAGACGATGGTTATCGAGAACTGACGGTAAATGGCACCGGTTGTGCCGCCAAAGAAGGCCATCGGAATAAAGACCGCCGAGAGCACCATCGCGATGCCGACTAATGCTCCCTGAATTTGCCCCATTGATTTACGCGTCGCCTCGCGCGGCGGAAGCCCCTCTTCGCTCATGATACGCTCGACGTTTTCAACCACCACGATGGCGTCATCCACCAGAAGGCCGATAGCCAGTACCATTGCGAACATGGTCAGGGTGTTGATGCTGTAACCAAACGCGTAAAGCACCGCAAAGGTGCCAAGCAGCACTACTGGCACGGCAATGGTTGGGATCAGCGTGGCGCGGAAGTTTTGCAGGAACAGGTACATCACCAGGAACACCAGCGCGATGGCTTCCAGCAGGGTCTTCACCACATCCTCAATCGAGGCTTTAACGAAGGAGGTGGTTTCATAGGCGACTTTGTACTTCAGACCGTGCGGGAAATACTGCGACAGCTCATCCAGTCGGTCTAACACCAGCTTCGCCGTAGCCATTTCATTTGCACCGGAGGCAAGCTTAATGCCCAGACCGGAGGCCTGATTACCGTTAAAGCGGCTCAGGTAGTCATACTTCTCCGCCCCCATTTCCACCGTGGCGACATCGCCCAGGCGGACTTCAGAACCGTCCTGATTCACGCGCAGGGTAATATCGCGGAACTGATCGGGTGTCTGGAGCAGCGACTGCGAGTTAATGGTGGCATTCAGCGCTTGTTTATCGACGGAAGGTGTTCCCCCCAGTTGCCCTACGGCTATCTGAGCATTCTGGGATTTAATGGCATTCGTGACGTCGGTTGCCGTCATCTGGAAGCTGTTCAGCTTGTTGGGATCAAGCCAGATACGCATGGAGTACTGTGAGCCGTAGGCGTCGATATCGCCGACGCCGTTAATACGGCTGATCGGATCCTGAATATTACTGGCAACGTAGTCCGCAATATCCTGCTTATCCATTGAGCCGTCGGTAGAGACAAAAGCGATGGTCAAAATGTTAGTGTCACCGGTTTTACGCACGGTAACGCCCTGGTTCTGAACCGCCTGAGGCAGCTTGCGCATGGCCGACTGTAACTGGTTTTGCACCTGTTGCACCGCTTCGTCCGGGTTGCTACCCGCCGTGAAGCTCAGGGTGACCGTGGCCTGGCCCGTGGCGCTGCTTTGTGAGGACATGTACATCAGGTTATCCAGACCTGTCATGTTCTGCTCGATAACCTGCGTCACGGTATTTTCCAGCGTCTGCGCCGAAGCACCAGGGTAGTTAGCCGTGATGCGCACGTTTGGCGGAGCCAGATCGGGGTATTGCTCAACAGGAAGTGAAGTAATGGCCAGGACACCTGTCAGACACAACAGAATGGCAAGTACCCAGGCAAAAATGGGGCGATCGATGAAAAAATTCGCCATGAAAGTGTGACCTCGTTTTGCTGCACGTCATTATTGTATATTGCCTGCAACACTGTAACGGCAAGACAAAGGCCAAACGTGGAGAAATAAAGGAGATAGTGTAAATTATCATTCCCTTTTTACCTTCTCCCCCACGCAGGCTCGGGTGAAAATATCACGTATCCGTAAGACGGGCTGTTGATATAGCGCCTTACTTTGCCGTTATTTATCCGCAAGCGGGGAGGGAGAACGGAATGTTACACTCACCTGCGTTCCACCGTTTTGCGGCTGTGAAAAGTGCAGTGCTCCTCCGAGCCGCCCCGCGCGTTCGCGCATAATGTTTAGCCCGTAATGTCCCGGCGGTTCGCTGGCCTCGCCAATGCCGATACCGTTATCGCGAATGTTCACGATGTGAGTGCCATCCGCAGAGGTCACGCAGCTCACGGTGATCTCGCTGGCCTGGGCGTGCTTAATGGCATTCAGCACGGCTTCACGCACGATTTGTAATAAATGCACCTGCTTTTGTGCGTCCAGTGCCAGGGAAGAGAGACGACAGTCAAGGTACAGCTTCGCCTGTGTTTGACTCTGCAACCCGTCCAGCGACTCCTGGAGTGCGGCGGGAAGATTGGCGTGGTTAAGCGTCAGACGGAACGTCGTGAGCAGTTCACGTAGCTGATGCCAGGCGTTGTTTAATTCGCGGGAGAAGTCCGTGATGATGGTTTGCGCCGGGGTGTTCTCCTCCGGTATGGCATGACGGAGGAGCGTAAGCTGGATGCGTAAATACGACAGCACCTGCGCCAGCGAATCATGCAGCTCGCGGGCAATCGTCGCGCGCTCTTCCATCAGCAGCAATTGCTGGTAATGCTTTTGTGCCTGGTTGAAATAAAGCCCGCGCCCCAGCATTGTCGCCACGCTTTGCATCAGCGTTTGGGGCACCGTGCCCGTTTCGCTTTGCCAGCGCAACTCACCATACAGGGTATCCTGCATCAGCACTGGCAGGCTTTGCAGTGGGGCACTCTTCGACGCATTCCCTTCGCATAGCCGCCAGTCGTCGCTGGTTCGTAGCTCCAGGTAATTCATCTGCGTGTATTCGTGCACAATCTGCAAAATATGTCTGAAACTGTGGCTGTCTATCTGGCCGGTATTCAGTGCCTGAGAACATTTGAACAACATTTCGAGCTGTTGATGGGCTTCATTCAGATGCTGCGTCTTTTCCGCAACGGAGTGCTCAAGCGAGCGATAAAGCGTGTGTAGCTCGGCCGACATATGGTTGAACGCGTGGGAAAGTTGACCCAGTTCATTCGGCAAAGCGGTATCCGGTGCGGGGGTATCAAATTGTCCCTGCTCAATGCGTTCACTTGCTGCCACCAGATTGTTCAGCGGCAAAACCACCTGGCGACGGATCCGTCGCAGGGTTAACGCCGTCAGCAGCAGGATGCCAAGACCGCCAGCCAGCGATATCAGGATGACCAGCTGTATTTTATGTTCGGTGTAATGCTGGAGCGTGAGCACAAAGGTATCGATGTGGCCGACAAAATCTTCAATGTGATCCTGATACCACGCGCTATCTCCGCTGGCGATACGCTTATCCATCTCCTGCCAGGCAAGATGCAGTTGCTGATAGCGCTGTTTGACATCGTCCGGTACGTACCAGCGGTTCAATTTCTGCAGGGCAGGCGCGCTCAGGGTTTGTTGCCAGATCTCGCGATGCGCCACCAGCGAGGGGCTGTGTCGCTGCATCTCGTAGCCCAGTCGGTAACTCTGCATGCGCAGTGAACCGGCAATATTGATGGCTTCGGCGTCACGCTGGCTACTGGCGAGCGTCAGCAGGGCGATGGTGCTGGTCAGAACCGACAGCACAATAATCGAAAAGAAAGCCCGGGCCAGGCTTCCGGAAACGGGTCGTTTAACGGTCACAGAACAGCTTCCTGAATAAAATTGATCTGCCACAGGTTCACTGGAAATAGTTTGGCTTCCGGGCATGTGAATATTGCCTGATCGCGCCACCGTGGGTAAATACAGTACTTATATAAAGAATAAGGTTATTGAACCAAAAACAGGTGTTGTTATGAATCGTTTTATTATGGCCAACAGCCAGCACTGTATTGGATGTCGTGCCTGCGAAGTCGCCTGCGTGATGGCGCACAACGGTGAAGAGCACGTCCTGAGCGAGCGCCATTTTCATCCCCGCATTACGGTGCTCAGGTCAGGCGAAAAGAAAACCCCCGTCACCTGCCACCACTGCGAAAATGCGCCCTGTGCACAAAGCTGTCCGAACGGGGCCATCAGCAAACACGACCACAGCGTACAGGTGAATCAACAAAAATGCATTGGTTGCAAAGCCTGTGTGGTCGCCTGCCCATTTGGCACGATGGAGATTATCGTCACGCCGCTCGACAACGGCAGCGTGAAGGCCGAAGCACACAAATGTGACCTCTGCCTGACGCGCCCGCAAGGCCCGGCCTGTATCGAAAATTGCCCGGCGGATGTCCTGACGCTGGCGACACCCGCCGTCCTCGACAATCTGGCAAAATCGCGTCGTCAGCGCACTGCTCGTCTGGAAGCGCAACCCTGGCATGGCGAAGCGGTTGGTCATGACGTGGTGCAAACTAAACTGCAGCAGATGCAAAACACGCCGCAACGCGGTGAGCCGGATAAGCTCAGCCCGCAGGAACGCGCCGGCCATTTTAATGAAATCACCCTGCCGTTTCGGGCAGAACAGGCTCAACGTGAAGCCTCGCGCTGCCTGAAATGCGGGGAACACAGTATTTGCGAATGGACGTGCCCACTGCACAACCACATCCCGCAGTGGATTGAACGTGTCAACGCAGGAGATATCGCCGGTGCCGTGGCGCTCTCTCACCAGACCAACTGTTTACCTGAAATTACCGGCCGCGTCTGTCCGCAGGACAGATTATGTGAAGGGGCCTGCACAGTGCGTGATGAATCAGGTTCAGTGACCATTGGTAACATCGAGCGCTATATCTCTGACCAGGCGCTGGCGCTGGGCTGGAAACCGGATATGAGTAATGTTTCCCCGGTGGGGAAACGGGTGGCCGTTATCGGAGCAGGGCCTGCCGGGCTCGCCTGCGCTGATGTGCTGGTGCGCAGCGGTGTGAGCGTCACCGTCTATGATCGTCACCCGGAAATTGGCGGTCTGCTGACGTTTGGCATTCCGGCCTTCAAGCTGGATAAATCGTTGCTCGCGCGGCGCAGAGAGATATTTACTGCGATGGGGATCCATTTTGAGCTGAACTGTGAAGTGGGCCAGGACGTGTCGATGTCTCAGCTACGAAGCGATTACGATGCCCTGTTTATTGGTGTCGGCACCTACCGTTCCATGAAGGCCGGTATACCGCACGAGGACGCACCGGGCGTGTATGACGCGCTGCCTTTCCTGGTGGCGAACACGCGCCATGTGATGGGGCTGGAATCGACGGTCAAAGAGCCGTTTATCGACACCCGGGGTCTGAACGTGGTGGTGCTCGGTGGGGGAGATACCGCGATGGACTGCGTGCGTACCGCGTTACGTCACGGTGCGACGAAGGTCACCTGCGCCTACCGCCGGGATGAAACCAACATGCCTGGCTCGAAAAAAGAGGTGAAGAACGCAAAAGAAGAGGGCGCTGAATTTGAATTTAACGTCCAGCCCGTTGAGCTGGTGCTTGCCGCTGACGGGCAGGTTAACGGCATTCGGATGCTGCGCACCGAACTGGGTGACGCGGATGCCCAGGGACGCCGTCGGCCTGTTCCGGTGGCGGGCAGTGAGTTTGTTATGCCTGCTGATGCGGTGATCATGGCGTTTGGTTTTAATCCGCACGCGATGCCGTGGCTGCAGGCGCAGGGTGTCGAGACGGATGACTGGGGGCGTATCATTGCCTCCGTAGAGGGGCGCTATCGCTACCAGACCACCAACCCGCAAATTTTTGCCGGGGGTGATGCGGTACGCGGTGCGGATCTGGTGGTGACTGCGATGGCAGAAGGACGTCATGCCGCGCAGGGCATTCTCGACTGGCTTGAAGTAAACGCGCCAAAAATGCACTAAATCCGGCGAGCGACAAAGCGGGGTTCACGGCGTAGTATAAATGCACTTATTATGCCGTGGAGCCCGTATGACCCTGAAAATCGACGTTATCAAAGACAAAATCCTATCTGAAAATTACTTTGTCCTGCGTAACATCACCTATGATTTAACGCGTAATAACGGTGAAGTTATCCGCCATAAACGCGAGGTCTACGACCGTGGCAACGGGGCAACCATTCTGCTCTACAACCGTGAAAAGCAAAGTGTGGTGTTGATCCGCCAGTTTCGGGTGGCGACATGGGTCAATGGCAACCCGGATGGACGGTTGATTGAAACCTGCGCGGGTCTTCTTGACGACGATGAGCCAGAAGTGTGTATCCGCAAAGAGGCCATCGAAGAGACGGGCTTTGAAGTGGGGAACGTTAAAAAAGTCTTCGAGCTGTTTATGTCGCCAGGCGGCGTGACGGAACTCATCCATTTCTTCATTGCGGAATACAGCGATGCCCAGCGAACGCACCGGGGCGGCGGCGTAGACGATGAAGATATTGAAGTGCTGGAACTTCCCTTTTCCCGGGCGCTGGCGATGGTCCATTCAGGGGAGGTTAAAGACGGTAAGGCTGTGATATTGCTGCAGTATTTACAAACATCCGGCTTAATGGGCGATGTTTCGGACAACTCTATCTGATAAATCCGATTGAGCACGCCAGGCTTGAACACGAAGATATTATCCAGATATGCGTTTTTGTTTCCGGGATTGTGCCATTCATGCGCCACTGCGTTTTTGTTCTCTGTTTATTTTGCGTACTCCCCACGCCGTGGGTGTGGGCTGCGCCTTCTCAGCAATCGTTCTCTGACTGGCAGGTCACCTGCAATAACCAGAATTTTTGCGTTGCGCGCAATACCGGTGAACATCGCGGTCTGGTGATGACGCTCAGCCGCAGCGCCGGGGCGAAAACCGATGCCACGCTGCGTATCGATCTTGGCGGCCTTTCTGCCCCCTCCGTAAAAGAACCCGACATTGCGCCACGCCTGCTGCTGGATAATGCCCCGCTTAAATTTGAACCGCTGCACTGGCAGTTAACCCCCTGGCATCTGAAAACGGATGTCGCCGCTACCATCACGGCATTTTTGAAAAGCATTCAGGAAGGGAAGGCGCTGACCCTGCGTGGCGGCAACCAGGTTATCTCGCTGGTCGGTCTGAAAGCTGCCTTGCTGTTTATTGACGCCCAGCAAAAACGCGTTGGCAGCGAAACGGCCTGGATTAAAAAAGGGGGCGAGCCGTCGTTGAGCGTACCGCCTGCACCGGCCTTAAAAGAGGTGGCGGGGGTGAACCCGACACCCACGCCGCTGTCTCACGGTGAACTGAACGACCTGCTGGATTACGGTACCTGGCGGATGAATAACAGCCAGTGCTCGCTTGATCCAAACCGCCGGGAAGTGCGCGTGACTGCGCTAACCGACGACAAAGCGCTGCTGATCATCAGCTGTGAAGCAGGGGCATACAATACCGTCGATTTGGCGTGGCTGGTGTCGCGCAGAAAACCGTTTTCCGCCCGCAGCGTGAGGCTGCGTCTGCCGTTTACCCCTGTAAGCGACAGCAGTGAAATGGAGCTGATGAATGCCCGCTTTGATGAAAAAACGCGTGAACTGACCACGCTCGCGTTAGGGCGTGGTATTGCGGATTGCGGGATCCAGACTCGCTGGCGTTTTGACGGTCAGCACTTCCGTCTGGTGCGTTATGCCGAAGAACCCAGCTGTGATAACTGGAATGGGCCAGATGCCTGGCCCACGTTGTGGATCACGAGGTAGCGTTTTGCCGGGTGGCAACTACGCTTGCACGGGCGAAAGCCCGACCCGTTAGTTTTTGCGGAAAAAGTCGTTATACAGCATGTACAGATGTGCCGCGCTCCAGGAGAAGTTAGGTGCGCCTTGCTGCGCGCCGGTCAGCGGGTTGTAGTTTTCCTGAATTGGGCCATCGGACGTTAACCCCTTCGCATGCTTAAAGAAGGTTTCCGCCAGAGTTTGTGCCTGTTCACGGTAGCCATAGCGTTCCATCCCTTTTAATCCAAACCAGAACTGGTCGACCCAGACGCGGCCACGCCAGTAGATATCCGGGCCAAACGCCGGGTTGGTCAACGCGGCCGTGCCGAGCGGCACGTATGTGTTGAACTCTTGCGGATCCAGCATCACCTTCACCACGGCGTCAGCATGTTCCTGCGTTGCTGCACCATTAAACAACGGCGACCAGCCTTCCGGCCCCTTACCGCGTTCGACGATAGGTTTGCCCGCGCAGCCGTTCTCCAGCGGCTTATCCTCAATGCGAATGTCGTAGTAAAAACCGCTTTTCGCATCGAACATACAGGTATTGATATAGGTCGCGAGCTTATCCGCCAGCTGGCGATAGTGGCTGGCTTCCTGCTCTTTCCCAAGCAGGCTCGCCATTTGCGCCAGATAGTGATTGTCGCTGTACATATAGCTCGCCTGGTCGACGGACTCCTGCAGTAACGAATAGCCCAGCAAGTTGCCCTCTTTGCTGCGGTTTTCCGCGAATTTTACCGTCCAGTCGCTGCGTTTCCCGCCGTTTTCGACGTATTTATCCAGCTGTGCTTTATCAATAAACCCGAACACGGCGGCATCGTCACGTCCGGATTCCCACGAGGCGGCAACCTGCGCCGGGATCTCCAGACTGTCATAATGCCCTTTGTCGATCACCCTGGCGTAGTTGTTCAGACCAGAGAGTGATTCCGCGTTATCGCCTTTCTTAACGGTAAACAGCATTTCACCGTCAGGGGTGTTATGGGCTTTGTCACGTGTCGCACCGTACTCCGGCACGCCGTTGCCGTTATGGTCCCGGTTACGTAGCCACCAGTCATGATAGGCAACCAGTTTTGGATACATCTCTGCCAGCCAGGCCTTATCGTGCGTGGTGTTGTAGACCTCCATCACTGACCAGGCCGCCAGGCTCGGTTTGGTATTGCGCTCGTTCCAGTTGCCACCGTCGCCACCGCGTTCCGGGCTCAGGTTCCAGGCGATAAGATCCGGTACAAAACCGGCATCCTGCGGGCGCAGAGGATCGTCGGCTTTGATTTGCCACGAGAAGACCGCGCGGATGTTCTCTTTGGCGATATCCGGGTTGAAATGCGACATTGCAAACGCCTGTTTCCAGGTATCCCACGGCCAGGTCTGGTTACCGGAGAACCAGCGTCCGGTTACGGATGGTGTTACCGTGTTGTAACGTACCGCGCCGCCAGGCGAGCGCCAGTTACCGTTCAGCGTTTCAATCGCTTTCACCGCCACGCGGGTTTGTTCCGGTGTTGCATTCGGGTTGGTTAGCCCTTTCTGCAGATAGCCCTCCCAGCGTTGTTGTGAGGCGGCAATGTAGGAGGCGGGACGCGCCAGGATATCGCGGATTTGCGGCTGTTCGCGTTTGACCTCATCTGCATTCAGCAAATGTGAATAGGTGGTATACAGCGTGGTGCTGCCTGTAATGTGCGCCCGGCTGGTAAAACGATGCCCGTCGACCGTGGTTTCGACGGGTAATGATTTATGCACCTGATATTCAGAACTGCCGGAGGTCAGCAGATCCCACGTCGAACGCACTTTGCCAAAGGTGACCTTCAGGCCATCGCGGGTGGTGACAATTTTGCGCTGATAATCGGGAAATGCTCCGTCGATGGTTTTATCCGAAAGCGGTTTACCTTCTTTGGCCTCCAGCTTTTCCAGCAGTTCGCCGTCCCACACAAGATCGAGCGGTGTCTTGCTGGTGATACGGGTTTCCAGCAGTGACGTGCGGGAGGAGGCAAAGCGTAACGTCATCTCTATTTGTACATCTTTCGCGCTCAGTTTTTGCACCAGTGCGCCGGGAACACTCCAGGCCTCAAGGGTGAAATCCACTTTTTTGCCGTTCTGGTACACGCTCAGGCGGTCAAAATTGGTCGCCATAAAGTTGATGTACTCTTCGGTAAGTAGCGCTACGCCGGGAAACCCTCCCTGAGTGTGTGGCCCGTCTGGCAGCAGATGACCATGCCAGGCACCCAAATCGAAAAAGGGATTAAAGCGCTGGTGGTCGTCATAGTCGAAATCGTGCATATACTCCGGCGCACCGGTGCGGTTGACGACGTTTTTAAAGTCGTTTGCGGTTGCCGCATGGGCCGAAAAACTCAGCGCCAGAGCACAGGCCAGTGGCGTAAGTGTGGATGTAAATTTCATGGTGGAAGATCCCTTTTTTACCAGTAGAAGTATTGCATCAGGAAGACCTGGTCACTGGGGTCGCCGGAGGCATTTTTCATGTAGAAGCGGCTGTCGGCAGCAGTGGCAAAGCGTCCACCGCCGTACTCGTACCAGATACCAAACTGCATAAACGACGTGGTTTCATCGGTGGCATTGTCCGGACGATGCTTTGCATAGCTGTAGGCGGTGGAGAGATACACGCCTTTTAACGCCTCAATCATGGCGCTGAGCATATAGCCGGTTTCGGTGCCGGAGACATGCTGGCCTCTGGCGCGTCCGGTATGATGCCAGGCGCGTGCGGCCAGGTTTGGTGACAAAACACCGGTTAAAAAGAGCTGGCCGGTACCATCGGTGACTTCAAGGCCGTTCATCCAGGTGACACCTTTCACAATGTCATACTGGATATAGCCATTCGCCATTGCCGGATAAGTGTACTTATCGTCATAGCGATCGTATTTGCCAAAGTGCAGCCATGCCTTGCTCTCGTCATGGTGCCCGGCAGGCGTGGCGGTGATGCTATAGCGCAGGTCGCCGGAGAGATTTTGCACTTTGAGCGCGTACATAATGTCGCGGGTATTGGGGATCACATAACCCAGGTCGGGGGTGAAATCCCCCCACCATTGCAGGTCATCCAGGGAGGAATCCTGCCGCAGACTGAGCATGATCTCGGTACTGTTATCGGTTTTATAACCGCCGTAAAAGCGGTTGAGCCCGCCTTCAAAACCGCCCCAGCTGTGGTCAGGCACCCAGGCGTTACCCTGATGGTCAGCCTGAACGGTCCAGCCTTCACCGTAAATCAGGCCGAACCAGTTCCCCTGTTTCATCTCCAGACCGCCCTCAATATAGGTGCCGTCGCTGTATTTATGTTTATCTTTACCTTCTAAATCCATATATCCGCCGACACCCAGTTCACCATAAAAACGGAATGACGAAGAGGTGATTTCCGGCGTTTTGGTATCGTCGTGTTCGGCAGGTCGTGCCTCCTCTGCGGCAAATGACGGGCAGCAAAAAGAGAGGGCAGCGAGTGCCCCAAATGTTTTTACTTTAATTTTCATGTACTCATCCCAATGAGAAAAAATCCATGCCTTCAGTGTTAGTTAATATTCGAGGCCGGTGATGCTTCAATTTCTTGTTGTTCTTTTGATAATCCTTTTACGTATTTGCTGTATTTCCACCAGGCAAATCCGAGGAATAAAACAATGCCGCCGACGTTATAGAAAATAATCGTCAGAATATTGCCACCGGTCGGGAAGGTTGAGGCCACAAAACCGATGGTAAAAATCACAATCAGCATCGATACCACTACCATGCCCGTGGTGCGTGAGCCCATTTTGAAATCGCGTGGCAGATGATCGAGCTTACGGCGCAGGTTCAGGTACGCCAGCATGATGAACAGCGGCGGCAGCATTGATGCGGCGGCAGTCATGTTGATGACGGTGTTCATCAGCTCCTGCGCGGTATTCGACCCCATTGTCGGGATAATCATTAACGGGATCACAATCAGATACTGGATCCACGCCGCGCGTGCCGGTACGCCGTTTTCGTTCAGCGCCACGGTTTTGGGACCAAAAATGCCGGTCGGGATTTCAGAGAAGAAAATTTTGACCGGGGTTGCCGTCCACATCAGCAGGGAGCCGAACATCGCGGTAAAGGAAACCAGCCCGACAAAGCGGTTCATCAGCACTTCCGGCAGGCCAAACCATACCGCCAGACCGTGGAACACCTGCACCGAGCCGCCGGTAAATTTCAGCTCTTTGCTGCTGATAAAGACGTTAATCAGCACCGAGGAGATGGAGTACAGCACGCCGATGAATATCCCCGCCAGAATGATCACTTTAACGAAGGATTTGGAGCCGCCCTTAACGTCATTGACGTATACCGCAACGGATTCCGCACCACCGGCAGCCATAAATATCCAGGTGGTAATACCGAGGAATGCCCAGTTGAAGTTCGGGATCATCGCATCCACGGTGATAGGGTCGGCAGGCTGAACGCCACCCATCAGAGCCGCGCCCGCCAGCAGAATATAAGAGAGGGTCAGCAATAGCATCAGCGTGGAGGTGACGGAGGTAATCGGCCCCAGCATTTTCGCCCCGTTGGTAGACACCCAGGTGGAGAAGGCGAACAGCACCATACTCAGTACTGTGGTGGCAAACGGCGTAAGAATGTACTCATAACCCAAAAAGGCGTAAGAGGCGTAGGCGATGACGCGCGGTAATAACGAGGTAAAGAAGAACAGGTTAACAAACCAGTAGGTATAGGCGGTAATAAACGCCCAGCGTCCACCCAGCGAACTTTTCACCCAGGCGTAAACCCCGGCTTCGGAGTTTTTATTCAGTGAAACAAACTCTGCAATGATTAAGCAGAACGGAATGAAATAGAACAGGGTGGCTAAAAAGAACATCGGCGCTGAGGCGAGGCCCAGCTCGATATTGTTGTTGATGACGTTATTAAAACTAAACACGGCGGCAAACGTCAGCGACAGCAGGCCGAATTTGCCGATGGTATTACGCTTAGTGACTTCAGACATAACATATCTCCGGGTACGAGGAGGATAGCGGTGCTTCATTGGCACCGCTGGCTTTTTTATTTGTTATGAAAATAACCGTCTTCGATGGTCACATTGAGGACGACTTTTTTTGCAGGCGTATCACTGATGAAGCGATACGCCTCGTGGTTCTCACAAATGACGATTTGCCCCTCGCGCACCTGTTCGGTGTGACCCACACCTTTCAGGTATTCGCGGTCGGTTTCATCGCGATAACACGCCACAAGCTGAAGGGTTTCTTTTGCGGCGAATTCAATTTTTTGCATTCCCTGCAGGTAGTAATGCACCTCGAAGTAGCGGCGATGGCCGACGAACAATGCGTCGGTACTGGCATCACCGGTCACACGGTAGGCCAGCGAGTCGCCAATCGAGTGGGCAACGCCGGGCTGGATATTGTCGATGTTGTTTATGGCCTCTACGCAGCGCTGCCATTTGCGGCTCGTGCGATAAAGCTGCTGGAACTGTTCCAGGCTGTCGAGAACGATCATTTGTCTGCCTCGCTGTGCGAATTCATGGAGAAGAAACCGGTGCCAAACTGATGGTGCGCCAGCGCCTGCGAGGCGGCTTGTCCACCGTCCAGTGGGAGCAGGGTGAACCCGTAGCGGAACGGTCTGAACCAGACGCGCCAGGAGTCGAGCACTTCGCTTCCCCAGGAGTTGGAGCCTAAACCCAGTACCTGATGGTCAAGGTTGAGGGTAATGTCATCGCAACGATGCAGTTCATTGCAGTGCTGTGCCGCGTGGATGTTCTCTGCCGTGTAGTGCCATGCGCTAAAGTGGATTGGTTGCTCAGGCACCACCAGAAGTCCGCTGCCGTGACGGTTGGCAAGCGTTGCCCAGCGCACCTGCTGGCGGTTGCCGTTGTTCTGCGGGAAGGGGTAATTTTCGAACATCTCATCCACCGTGGTGTGCCACAGATCGATGGTGCTGGCCTGCTGGCTGTCGGGGTAGTTTTCCCCTGGCCCGCGTCCGTAGTAGCTCACCTGGTCAAATTCGCCGTTGATGCCGAGCGTAAAGCCGATGCACGGAATGATGTGCGGGTAATCGCCGTAGCGTTCACCGCTCAGCTCAACGTTGATTTGCCCGTCGGCGGTGATGCGCCAGCGATAGGTGCAGCGCATTCCAAAATCAAACACCGGCGGGGCAATCAGCGTGCGGGTGGTAATGACAACCGCGTCGTCATGCTGCTCAACGTCGAAACTACGCAGATGCTCCTGCATGATCTGCAGATGGTTGGGTTGCCACAGCCCTTCATACTCCTGCTTGTGGTTATCAATCATCGGCTTGAAGAAGTTAATCTTCGGTTCGCGGGTAATCTTTTCCTCGCCGTTAACCTGCCAGACACTGAGTTTTCCCGTTACTTTAGAGAAGATCGCGCGGAAGTTATGCCCGGTCACGGTGTAACTCAGGCGGTCTTCTTCCCGTTTCAGCGGCGTGGCGTTGGTGTTGATCAGCGGCGTCGCATGCGCAGTGCGCGCTTTTAACGGGAACTGGTACACCGCAATGTTGTGTCCCGCTTCGCTATAGCGGGTACGGCTATTTTTGCTGACGCGCACGGTCAGGAACGCTTCGCGCTCATCGAGTTCAGGCAAGTCCAGACTCACGCTGCGCGAACTGTCTGGTGCCAGCCCGGTCACAACCAGCGGCTGGCTGTGCAGCGTTTCACCTTCAGCACGCACTTCGGCAAGCTGGGTGTAATCATCCAGCGTGGTGAACCAGAAGCGGTTTTCAATGTTCAGCTCACCGTTCTGCCAGCGCAGTTTGACCGGAGCGATAACCTGTTTGTATTCGCGCAGTCCCGGGCCTGGCGTTTGATCGGAGTAAATGAGTCCGTCGAGACAGAAGTTGTAGTTATTCGGGTAATCGCCAAAGTCGCCGCCGTAGGCGTAATACGTGTTACCGCTGGCATCAGCCGTCTGAATGCCGTGGTCGCACCACTCCCAGACATAGTGACCCTGAATGCAGTCGTGGCGGTCGAATACGTTCTGATACTCGGTTAACCCGCCGGGGCCGTTACCCATTGCATGGGCGTATTCGCAGATAATGCGCGGTTTGGCATGCGGATATTCACCGAATAAATTCATCAGCGGCACGCGGGTATACATGGTGGAGATGATATCCACCACCTCAGCGTCGCGATCTTCTTCGTAGTGCAGCAGGCGCGTGTCATCCAGCGCTTTTGCCGCCCGGGCCATCGCGCGGATATTGCAGCCGTAGCCAGACTCATTTCCGAGCGACCAGATGATGATTGACGGGTGGTTTTTCTGCGCATGAATGTGGCGTTCGATACGCTCAACGTAGACATGCTCCCACGCCGGATCGTCGGTGATGCGGCTCAGGTCACCGACGTTGGCAAAACCGTGAGACTCCACATCCGTTTCCGCCATCACGAACAGGCCGTAGATGTCGCACAGTTCATAAAAGCGTGGGTCGTTCGGGTAGTGGGCGGTACGAACCGAATTAATGTTGTGTTGCTTCATCAGGATCAGATCGCGCTCAACGCGATCCATTCCCACGGCCCGGCCTTTCTGATGATCGTTATCGTGACGGTTAACGCCGTGCAGCTTCAGGTAGTGGTTATTGACGTAAAACAGGCCGTCACGCACCTTGATGTCACGAAAACCGATACGCTGCGGGATCACTTCCAGCGTCTGTCCGTGCTCATCTTTTAATGTTATGACCAGGTGGTAGAGATACGGTGACTCTGCAGACCACTGCTGCGGCTGCCTGACCTCCATGCTAAAGGATGTCTCACCGCTGCGGCCGATGGTCAGGCTGCCGGTCACGCCCTGATGGAGCACCGTCTCACCGTCATAGAGGGTATAGTCCAGCGATACGCTGGCAGGTTGCGGAGCAAGATTTTCCAGCTCAAGCTGGCAGAAGAGAGTGGCGTTCTGGTACGCCTCGTCGAAGGTAGTTTTGACCGTCACATCACGCACGTGGGTCGGTTTTTTACCTACCAGATAGACGTCGCGGAAAATGCCCGCTGTCCACCACATGTCCTGGTCTTCAATATAGGTGGAATCTGCCCACTGCATGACCCGCACGCACAGCAGGTTTTGCCCGCCATGAACCGCGTCACTGATATCAAACTCAGCGGTCAGTCGGCTACCCTTGCTAAAGCCAATGTAGCGGCCATTCACGTAGACTTCGAAGTAGGTTTCGACACCGTCAAATTTGATAATGGTCTGCTTGTCTTGCCAGTTGTCTGACAGGGTGAACCAGCGCTGATATGCCCCGGTTGGGTTATCCGTTGGTACCCACGGTACATCTACCGGGAAGGGGAAGCCTTCATCGGTATACTGCAGCTGGCCGTGCCCTTCCATTTGCCACATACCGGGCACGGTAATATCACCCCAGTCCGCCATGTAGTGTGAGGTGAAGTTTTCGGGCACCAGCAGTGGATGAGTGAAAAAGCGAAAATTCCACTGGCCGCTTAATGACAGAAAGTGGCTACTGGCTTCGCGGGCAAACGTGCGAGCCTGGGCAACGGTATCGTAAGCGAAGAAGTACGCACGCGGCGGGAGCCGGTTCTCGTGCGTGAGTTGAATATTTTCCCAGCGATTCATGTGATCTCCCTGTGGGGTAAAACATCATTGCTGAGTATTTTAGTAAAAATTTTACTAAATAAAATCAGTAAAGCCGATTTGCTTTAACCCGATCACGAAATAAAAAAATGCCGGGCGTGCCCGGCAAACTGTTTGAAGGGAGAGAATTAGCGTGTAGTGCCGCGCAGTTTCAGTACGCTCGGTACGAAAACCTGCAGCGGCAGCGCCCGGCCATCGCGGGATTTTTCCAGCAACAGGTTAACGCCCTGGCTGCCCATCATTTCAGAGTGAATACGCACGGTGGAGAGTGGCGGGAAGGTGAAGCGAGCGGTCGGGATATCGTTCACGCTAATCAGCGAGATATCCTCCGGGATCGCCAGCCCTTTCTCATGGATGGCGCGCAATACGCCGATGGCAATGGAGTCGGAGGCCACAAACAGCGCGGAGGGCCAGGTTTTCTGTGACAGCATCATTGTTGCCAGCCCGTAGCCGGAGGAGCTGGAAAAACCACCGCGCCAGATGTCCTGTTCCGATACGACCCCTTTCAGGCGGCCATATTCCACAAAGGCAACTTCACGGATATCGGCTTTGCCTGGTTCATCTTCACCACCGATAAAACCAATGCGCTTAACACCCTGAGCAATAAAGAAATCGATGATCTGTTTGCTGATGCGTGAGAGGTCGATATCTACGGCATCGTACTCGCTGCCCGGTTCGTGAAAGTCGATAAAGCAGACGTTGTCAGTCAACGCGGTTGCCGCACTCCGGATGGCCGGGGACGGTTTGCCGACAATCAACACGCCGGTGAGCTTTTTAATGTCTGGCAGAGTGGCAAAGGCATAGCAGTTACTTAGCTCAACACCCAGTTTTTCACACTGCGTCTCGATACCGTGGCGGATGGCAAGGTAGTACGGGTCGTTAATTTCCAGCTCTTGCTGGTAGCTGTACAGCGCCAGGATATGTTGCTGACCGGTGGTACCTGCCTGCATTTTTCGGGATGTGCTGCTCTTGTACTCCAGCTTCTCGGCAATCTCCAGAATGCGGTGTTTGGTCTCTTCTTTTACATTCAGTGTTGGGTCGTCATTGAGAACCCGGGACACCGTTGCCAGTGAGACGCCAGCCTCCGTCGCAATGTCTTTGAGCGTTGCCATGTTTTTCCTTATTCCCCACGTTTTATCCCATTGTAAAGGATGCGTTCGGACATGCATCTGTTTTTAGTAAATTTCCCGGCGGTTGCCTTGGGCAAATGGTGTGCTAGTATTTAGTAAAATTTTACTAAGGAGTGATAATGGAAACGATAGCCTACGATGACTTTGCAAAGCTGGAGATCCGTGTAGGGACGATTGTGGACGTCAAACGCCACGCTAATGCCGACAAGCTCTATATCGCGCAGATAGAGGTGGGTGGTAAAACGCTGCAAACCGTCACCAGCCTGGTACCCTATTACCGGGAAGAGGAGTTGATGGGGAAAACCGTGGTGGTGTTATGCAATCTGGCCAAGGCCAAAATGCGCGGCGAAACCTCCGAATGCATGCTGCTCTGTGCTGAAACCGATGATGCCAGTGAAAGCGTATTGTTAACGCCGGAGCGGGTGATGCCGGCTGGTGTGCGGGTGGTATAAAAAAAGCCGGGTGGAGGCTACGCCTTACCCGGCCTGCAAAACGACAGTTCCGGTGTTACATAATGCTCAATGCCTGCTCAACCACGTTCTCAACGGTAAAGCCAAAATACGGGAACAATTTATCGGCAGGAGCCGATTCACCGTAACCCCGCATCCCGACAATCGCGCCTTTCAGCCCGACATATTTATACCAGTAGTCGGCAATACCGGCCTCAACCGCCACGCGAGCCGCGACGTTTGTGGGTAAAACCGATTCACGGTAGGCCTCGTCCTGGGCGTCAAAAATATCGGTTGAAGGCAGGGAAACCACGCGCACGGTGTGACCTTCGGCGGTCAGTTTCTCCGCCGCTTTCACCGTGATTTCCACTTCAGAACCGGTGGCAATCAGAATGACGTCCGGTTTGCCGCCGCTGTCTTTCAGGATGTACCCGCCACGGGCGATGTTTTTGACCTGCTCCGGCGTGCGTTCCATCTGCGTCAGGTTCTGACGCGACAGGATCAGCGCCGTTGGCCCGCTGTGGCGCTCAACCGCCAGTTTCCAGCCCACTGCTGCTTCGACCTGATCGCACGGACGCCAGGTGCTGAAATTAGGCGTCAGACGCAGGCTTGCCAGCTGCTCGACCGCCTGGTGCGTCGGGCCATCTTCGCCCAGACCAATCGAATCGTGGGTGTAGACCATAATTTGCCGCGCTTTCATTAACGCCGCCATACGCGCTGCGTTACGGGCATACTCCACAAACATCAGGAAGGTGGCGGTATAAGGTACAAAACCACCGTGGTGGGCGATACCGTTGGCAATGGCGGTCATCCCAAACTCACGCACGCCGTAATGGATATAATTCCCGGCACTATTTTCCGTCAGGGATTTCGAGCCAGACCAGATAGTCAGGTTGCTGGGAGCCAGATCCGCCGAACCGCCCAGCAGTTCGGGCAGAATTGGTCCGATGGCGTTCAGCGTGTTTTGTGACGCCTTACGGGTGGCAATTTTTGCCGGGCTGGACTGCAGATTTTCAATCAGCGCCTGGGTTTTCGCTGCCCAGTCCTCCGGCAACCCTCCGCTCATGCGGCGGGAAAATTCGGCGGCCAAATCCGGGTGTGCTTTTTTGTAGGCGGCAAATTTCTCGTTCCAGGCGTGCTGAACCTTTTCACCTTCTTCACGGGCATCCCACGCTCTGTAGATCTCTTTTGGGATCTCAAAAGCGGGATATTTCCAGCCCAGTTTCAGCCGGGTCAGCGCCACTTCCTCTTCACCCAGCGCTGCGCCGTGCGCTTCTTCTTTACCCGCCTTGTTCGGTGAGCCGAAACCAATTACCGTGCGGCAGATAATCAGCGACGGTTTGTCCTTCACGCTTTGTGCCTCAAGAATCGCTTTTTTCACCGCGTCAGGATCGTGACCATCAATGTCATGCACCACGTGCCAGTGATACGCCTCAAACCGTTTTGCTGTATCGTCGGTAAACCAGCCTTCGGTTTCCCCGTCGATGGAGATGCCATTGTGATCGTAAAAACCGATCAGCTTGCCCAGCCCCAGCGTGCCCGCAAGAGAACATACCTCGTGCGAAATCCCCTCCATCAGACAGCCGTCGCCCATAAACACGTACGTGTAGTGATCGACAATGTCGTGCCCTGGCTGGTTGAACTGTGCGCCCAGCGTGCGTTCGGCAATCGCCATTCCAACCGCATTCGCTAACCCCTGGCCGAGCGGCCCGGTGGTCGTTTCAACGCCCGGCGTATAGCCGATCTCCGGGTGGCCTGGTGTTTTCGAATGTAGCTGGCGGAAGTTTTTTAGCTCTTCAAGAGGAAGGTCATAACCGGACAGGTGTAGCAGGCTGTAGAGCAGCATTGACGCGTGACCATTGGAGAGAATAAAACGGTCACGGTCGTACCAGGTGGGATCGTTCGGGTTGTGCTTCAGAAAGTCGTTCCACAACACTTCGGCAATATCTGCCATGCCCATCGGTGCGCCAGGATGGCCGGAATTGGCTTTTTGCACGGCATCCATGCTGAGGGCGCGAATGGCATTGGCAAGCTCTTTACGGGACATAGTTCACTCCGTGGCAAGGTTAAAGTTTGGCGGCGAGAAGATCTTCCAGTTTGCGCTGGTCGACGGCGAACAGGCGGATGCCTTCCGCCAGTTTATCCACGGCCATCGCGTCCTGATTGTGCTCCCAGCGGAACTCCGCTTCGGTCATGGCTTTGGGTTTCGGGAGCACGGTTGAGGAGGGCACCAGCTTGCGCACCACCGTCTCTTCTTTTTCCTGCAACTCTTTGAGCAGGTTAGGGGAGATAGTCAGGCGGTCACAGCCTGCCAGCGCCAGGATTTGCTCGGTACGACGGAAGCTGGCTCCCATTACGATGGTGTTATAGCGGTGCAGTTTGAAGTAGTCGTAGATATTGCGAACCGATTTTACGCCGGGGTCTTCATCCACCACATACGGATCCATCGGCTGTTTAGCCTGATACCAGTCGTAGATACGTCCGACAAAAGGTGAGACGAGGAACACGCCCGCTTCCGCGCAGGCGCGAGCCTGAGCAAACGAGAACAGCAGCGTCAGGTTACAGTGGATACCCTCTTTTTCCAGGATTTCTGCAGCGCGAATTCCTTCCCAGGTTGAGGCGAGCTTAATCAGAATGCGCGACTTATCAATACCCTGCTCCTGGTAGAGTTCGACAAGATGACGGGCTTTGCTGATGCTCTTTTCTTTATCAAAGGAGAGGCGAGCATCGACTTCAGTCGACACGCGTCCCGGAATGCTTTTCAGAATTTCGGTACCGAAATTAACGGCCAGTTTGTCGCTGGCCTCGATGACCTTCTGCTCCTGTGTTTTCCCGCGCTGTTTACCGTAGGCAATGGCGTCATCAATCAGATGACTAAAATGAGCACGCCCTGCCGCTTTGAGCAGCAGCGAGGGGTTCGTGGTCGCATCTTCAGGCTGATAGTGACGAATCGACTCAATATCGCCGCTGTCGGCGACCACGGTGGTGAATTGTTTGATGCCATCTAGTTGGTTCATAAGTAATTACTCCATGGAAATAAAAGACTTACCCGAGTGCGTTAGTTCACACTTCTGAAAAATGCATGATGGACTTAACAAAAAAAGCATAGCAGACGGGGGAGGCATTGCGCCCTGAGACGGGTAACATGCCAGTTATAAATTGATAACAATTTTTGTGCTGCAATGGTGAGAGTTTGGCGGCCTTCAAAGTTTGTGAGGCTGCCTGCGGCGATACTATGTGGCACCCCAGGGTGTGGCATCAGGATCGTAAACATCACCCTTTTTGACCGAAACGTGAAAGGAATAACAAGATGGATGAGCAGTTGAAGCAAAGTGCCCTCGATTTTCACGAGTTTCCTGTCCCGGGCAAAATTCAGGTTTCCCCAACTAAACCGCTGGCAACCCAGCGCGATCTGGCGCTGGCCTATTCGCCAGGCGTGGCGGCTCCTTGCCTTGAAATCGAAAAAGATCCGCTGGCAGCCTACAAATACACCGCGCGCGGCAACCTGGTGGCGGTTATTTCTAACGGCACGGCGGTGCTGGGCTTAGGTAACATCGGCGCACTGGCCGGTAAGCCGGTTATGGAAGGGAAGGGCGTTCTGTTCAAAAAATTCGCCGGTATTGACGTGTTTGATATCGAGGTGGATGAGCTCAATCCCGACAAATTCATCGACGTGGTGGCCGCTCTGGAGCCAACGTTTGGTGGTATTAACCTCGAAGACATCAAAGCGCCGGAATGTTTTTACATTGAGCAGAAACTGCGTGAACGTATGAACATTCCCGTGTTCCATGATGACCAGCACGGTACGGCGATTATCAGCACGGCGGCCATTCTGAACGGCCTGCGGGTGGTGGAGAAAAATCTCTCTGACGTGCGCATGGTGGTGTCCGGTGCGGGTGCGGCGGCTATCGCCTGTATGAACCTGCTGGTGGCGCTTGGGATGCAGAAACACAATATTGTGGTCTGTGACTCCAAAGGCGTTATTTATAAAGGCCGCGAGCCGAACATGGCGGAAACCAAAGCGGCCTACGCGGTGGAAGACGACGGCAAGCGTACGCTGGACGACGTGATTGACGGCGCGGACATCTTCCTCGGCTGTTCTGGCCCGAAAGTGTTGACTCAGTCAATGGTGCAGAAAATGGCGCGTACGCCAATGATTCTGGCACTGGCTAACCCTGAACCGGAAATTCTGCCGCCGCTGGCTAAAGCGGTGCGTGAAGATGCCATTATCTGTACTGGTCGTTCGGACTACCCGAACCAGGTGAACAACGTGCTCTGCTTCCCGTTCATCTTCCGTGGTGCGCTGGACGTTGGTGCGACGGCTATCAACGAAGAGATGAAGCTGGC
The DNA here is from genome assembly GCF_014103115.1 of Enterobacter sp. RHBSTW-00901. Classification (NCBI taxonomy): domain Bacteria; kingdom Pseudomonadati; phylum Pseudomonadota; class Gammaproteobacteria; order Enterobacterales; family Enterobacteriaceae; genus Enterobacter; species Enterobacter sp. RHBSTW-00901. The sequence goes on along the minus strand of NZ_JABXPB010000001.1, from coordinate 1,519,743 downwards.
AGCCGTTCGTGCTATTGCTGAACTGGCCCACGCCGAGCAGAGCGAAGTGGTCGCCTCGGCGTATGGCGATCAGGATCTGAGCTTCGGCCCGGATTACATTATTCCAAAACCGTTCGACCCGCGTCTGATCGTAAAAATTGCGCCAGCGGTCGCTAAAGCGGCGATGGATTCCGGCGTGGCAACACGTCCAATTCAGGATTTCGACGCCTACGTCGATAAGCTCACCGAGTTTGTCTACAAAACCAACCTGTTTATGAAGCCGATCTTCTCTCAGGCACGTACCGACGCGAAGCGTGTGGTGCTGGCAGAAGGGGAAGAGGCGCGTGTGCTGCATGCCACTCAGGAGCTGATTACTCTGGGGCTGGCGAAGCCGATCCTGATTGGTCGTCCGAGCGTCATCGAGATGCGTATCCAGAAGCTGGGGCTGCAAATCAAGCCGGGCGTTGATTTTGAGATCGTGAACAACGAATCCGATCCACGCTTCAAAGAGTACTGGAGTGAGTACTACACCATCATGAAACGTCGCGGGATCACCCAGGAGCAGGCTCAGCGGGCTGTGATCAGCAACACTACGGTGATCGGCGCGATCATGGTTCACCGCGGTGAAGCGGATGCCCTGATCTGCGGTACCGTTGGTGACTATCACGAACATTTCAGCGTGGTGCAGGAGATCTTCGGCTATCGCGAAGGTGTGCATACCGCCGGGGCGATGAACGCGCTGCTGCTGCCAAGCGGTAACACCTTTATTGCTGATACCTACGTTAACGACGATCCCTCACCGGAAGAGCTGGCGGAGATCACCGTGATGGCGGCGGAAACTGTGCGTCGCTTTGGTATCGAGCCGAAAGTGGCGTTGCTGTCGCACTCGAACTTTGGTTCATCTAAATCACCGGCGGCCTGCAAAATGCGTCAGACGCTGGAGCTGGTGCGTGAGCGTGCGCCGGAGCTGATGATTGACGGCGAGATGCACGGCGATGCTGCGCTGGTAGAAAGCATTCGTAATGAACGTATGCCGGACAGCCCGCTGCGAGGCTCAGCGAACGTGCTGATTATGCCGAACGTGGAAGCCGCGCGTATCAGCTATAACCTGCTGCGCGTTTCCAGCTCTGAAGGGGTCACCGTTGGGCCGGTACTGATGGGTGTGGCAAAACCGGTTCACGTGTTAACGCCGATTGCTTCCGTGCGCCGTATCGTGAACATGGTGGCACTGGCAGTGGTTGAGGCGCAGACGCAGCCGCTGTAACTTCGTTACCCCTCTCCCCAAAGGGGTGAGGGGTAACGTGTGTTTAAACCCAGTCCCGAACCTTTATAAACTCACTTAAGGCAGCCTCCGGGCTGCCTTCTTTTGGCTCGAAATTATACTCCCAGCGTACCAGCGGCGGCATCGACATCAGAATCGATTCCGTGCGTCCGCCCGTTTGCAGGCCGAATAACGTGCCGCGATCCCACACCAGATTGAACTCGACATAGCGTCCGCGACGGTAGAGCTGGAACTCGCGCTCACGTACGCCGTAGTCGGTGTTTTTACGGCGCTCGACGACAGGCAGATAAGCGTCGGTATACCCCTGACCTACTGCCTGCATAAAGCGGAATGCGGTATCAAAATCCGGCGTATTCAGATCGTCAAAGAACAGCCCGCCAATACCACGTTGCTCGTCACGGTGCTTCAAATAGAAATAATCATCGCACCACTTTTTATATTTTGGGTAAACGTCTTCACCAAACGGCAGACAGAGGTCGCGCGCGGTGGTGTGCCAGTGTACGGCGTCCTCTTCAAAGCCATAGTAGGGTGTTAAGTCAAAACCACCACCAAACCACCACACCGGATCGGCTCCCGGTTTTTCCGCAATGAAAAAGCGCACGTTGGCGTGGCTGGTCGGGACAAACGGGTTATGCGGATGTACGACCAGAGAAACGCCCATCGCTTCGAAACTGCGGCCTGCCAGCTCAGGACGGTGCGCCGTGGCGGAGGCGGGCATGGCATCGCCGTGAACGTGGGAGAAATTGCCCCCTGCCTGCTCAAAGATGCCGCCGTTACGCAGCACGCGGCTACGTCCGCCACCACCCGCTTCACGCTGCCAGTTATCTTCCTGGAATTCAGCGCCGTCTGCGGCGGCCAGTTTCTGGCAAATCTCATCCTGCAACTGCAGCAGGAATGTTTTGACCAGTTGTGCATTGGGTTTCATCAACGTTTCCTGGAGTGCGCTTTCTGGTTATCGAACCAGTTGAAATAACTGATTATCCCGGAGGCGATGGCGTTGGCGATCTTCTGGCGAAATGCCGTGGTACCGAGCAGACGCTCTTCTTCCGGGTTAGTAATAAAAGAAGTTTCGACCAGCACCGACGGAATCGACGGCGATTTCAGTACCACAAACGCGGCCTGTTCGGTGCCTTTACTGTGCAGTCGGTGCACTGGCTTAATCTTCTTCAGAATGTGCGAACCGAGCGTCAGGCTGTTTTTAATGGTGTCCGTCTGAACGAGGTCAAACAGTACCTGTTGTAACAGGTGATCTTTATCAGTGGCTTTTTTCCCGGCCACTTCATCTGCCCGGTTTTCGCGATCGGAGAGATATTTTGCCATCGCGCTACTGGCCCCGCGGTTGGAGAGTGCAAACACCGATGCACCCGCCGCCGATGGGTTGGTAAAGCCGTCTGCGTGAATCGACATAAACAGGTCTGCACCGTGCTGGTGGGCAATTTCCACGCGGTCATACAGCGGAATGAAGGTGTCGCCAGAGCGTGTCAGACGGGCGTCAATGCCGTTGCTGCGTAAAATTGCGCGCACATTTTTTGCAATTGCCAGTACGACATGTTTTTCTTTAGCGCCGTTTTTGCCAATCGCACCGGTATCAATGCCGCCGTGGCCCGGATCGAGCATGACAACGCGTTTCGCACCGGTTTTTTTCGCCTTCGGTTTGCTGTGTCCATTACTGGTTTTAAGCGTGCTCTCTTCTTTTGCCTGAGCCTGCTTTGCGATGCCTGTTAACGTTAAGGCCGCCAGCCCCGCTTTGAGAACCTGACGACGCGATGTGAGTGCTTTTAATGGTTTGAATGTGCTCATGCGGCCTGAATTGAAAAAATTGGGATCCTGGTGTTATATCGTATCTCGATTAACGTTACGACAATCCTTACCTGGGAATTGTTTTACTTTTCATTTCAATACGTGACAAAGTGACATTATGCCAAATTTTGGCGAGATTTTCCCCGATTATTGGATAAACGTGGCGTTCGCGTCATAATCACTGTTTTTAAACCCGAAAAGGCGGTTAATACCATGGAGATACGCGTTTTTCGCCAGGAAGATTTCGAAGAGGTGATCACCCTTTGGGAGCGCTGCGATCTGCTGCGTCCGTGGAACGACCCGGAAATGGACATCGAGCGTAAGGTGAATCACGACGTCAGTCTGTTCCTGGTTGCGGAAGTCAACGGTGAGGTGGTCGGTACCGTGATGGGTGGTTATGACGGTCATCGTGGCTCGGCCTATTATCTGGGTGTCCACCCGGAATACCGGGGGCGCGGTATCGCCAATGCGCTGCTCAATCGTCTGGAAAAGAAACTGATTGCCCGTGGTTGCCCGAAAATTCAGATCATGGTGCGGGAAGATAACGATGTGGTGCTGGGCATGTATGAACGCCTGGGCTATGAGCATTCTGACGTGCTGAGCCTGGGCAAGCGTTTGATCGAAGATGAAGAATACTGATATCCATCCGGCAGACTATGACGCGCAGGGGCGTGTCAGGCTGCCTTTTTTATTCTGGTGCGTGCTGCTGTTGCAGGCACGAACCTGGGTGTTGTTTGTGATGGCGGGGGCGTCGCGCGGGCAGGGTGATACATTACTGACGCTCTTCTATCCCGATCACAATGCGTTCTGGTGGGGGTTATTGCCGGGTGTGCCTGCGGTACTGGCATTTTTGTGCAGCGGGCGACGGCATATGATCCCCCGTCTGTGGGGGGCGCTGCGTGGGTTGCTTATTCTCGCGCAAATTGCGCTGCTGTGCTGGCAGCCCGTGCTCTGGCTGTCCGGCGAACCCCTCACGGGAATGGGTATTGCGCTGGTGGTGGCGGATATTGTGGCGCTGATGTGGCTACTCACTAACCCGCGTCTGCGCGCCTGTTTTACACCAGAGTCAGATTAAGCGGCACTTTTTGTCGATGCCGTACTCCAACAAGCGTTGATTTAACAAGAAAGGACGTTTCAATGAAATCGCTGCGTTTACTTTTATGCGCTCTTCCGCTGGCATTAACCGGCTGTTCAACGCTTTCGTCGATCAACTGGTCGGCGGCTTATCCGTGGAACTGGTTTGGCTCTTCAATGGAAGTGACCGAGCAGGGTGTGGGTAAAATTACCGCCACGACGGCGCTGGATCAGGACGCCATACAGGATGCCCTGAGCAGCGACTACCGTCTGCGAAGCGGCATGAAAACCGAAAATGGCAACATTGTGCGCTATTTCGAAGCGATGAAGGGCGACAAGCTGGCGCTGGTGATTAACGGTGACAAAGGTATGGTAAACCGCATTGCGGTACTGGATGAAAATATCCCGACGGCAGGCGGCGTGAAAGTGGGCACACCGTTTAGCGATCTCTATAAACAGGCCTTCGGCAACTGCACCAGTGCCCCTTCTGACAACAAGGTTGCGGTGGAATGTAAGGCCGAAGGTAGTCAGCATATCAGCTACCTTTTCACCGGAACCTGGAGCGGCCCGGAAGGGTTGATGCCGTCTGACGATACGCTGAAGAACTGGAAAATCAGTAAAATTATCTGGAAGCAGTAATTTGCGCCTGAGCAAGCCGCCTTGTTGAAATCAGGGTATAATGACCGCCATCAATGCCACGTTGTCGTGGCATCTTTATTTCAGGAGGAGCGATGTCTCAGGTTCAGAGTGGCATTTTGCCAGAACATTGCCGCGCGGCGATTTGGATTGAAGCCAATGTCAAAGGGGACGTGGATGCCCTGCGTGCGGCCAGTAAAGTGTTTATTGATAAACTGGCTTCCTTCCAGGCCAAATTCCCTGACGCCCAACTGGGGGCCGTTGTTGCCTTTGGCAATACTGTCTGGCACCAGCTGAGCGGTGGTGAAGGGGCGGAAGAGCTGAAAGATTTTATCCCTTACGGGAAAGGTCTGGCTCCGGCAACCCAGTACGACGTGCTGATCCATATTCTCTCTTTGCGTCATGACGTGAACTTCTCTGTTGCTCAGGCGGCGGTTGCAGCCTTTGGCGACAGCATTGAGGTGCAGGAAGAGGTCCACGGCTTCCGTTGGGTAGAAGAGCGCGATCTGAGCGGTTTCGTCGACGGGACTGAAAACCCGGCAGGTATTGAGACACGCCGTGAAGTGGCGGTTATTAAAGACGGTGTGGATGCGGGCGGCAGCTACGTGTTCGTCCAGCGCTGGGAGCACAACCTCAATCAGCTTAACCGCATGAGCGTTCACGACCAGGAGATGATGATCGGCCGAACCAAAGAAGCCAACGAAGAGATCGACGGCGACGAGCGTCCGGCAACCTCTCACCTGACCCGCGTTGACCTCAAGGAAAACGGCAAAGGGCTGAAGATTGTCCGCCAGAGCCTGCCGTATGGCACGGCAAGCGGTACTCATGGCCTCTATTTCTGCGCCTACTGCGCGCGTCTGTATAACATTGAACAACAGCTGCTGAGCATGTTCGGTGATACCGACGGCAAGCGTGATGCGATGCTGCGCTTCACCAAACCGGTGACCGGTGGTTACTACTTCGCTCCGTCCGTTGAGCGTCTGCTGACGCTGTAATTGCCTTTCTCCCTCTCCCGGTGGGTTGAGGGATCCCCACAAATTACAGGTTGGCACAGAATACCCCCTCTCCCTTGAGGGAGAGGGCTGGGGTGAGGGGGAACATAAAGCAGTAGTGGTTATTCCGTTCACTTTATGTTGATTGCTACTCTGTAACGACGATACAGGTGAACGTGCCAGGGCGGTTCACCGCCACCGCCCTGGCAACCCGGGCTCCCGGCAGGAAAATCGCCGCTGCGCGGTACCCTCAGCTTATTCCTTCAGGCTTCGGGTCGGGCATTAGCCTGCATCCCTGCAGGCAATGCCCTCTCGGCGCATCCCTGCGCCTCGCCCCGGCCTTACGGAAACGCTTCGGCGATTTTCAGCCGGACCATGGAGTCGCTATAAGTCTTATATTTCAATGAAATAGTTTAATTGCTTAAGAAGAACAAAATTACTGGGGAACCCTCTCCCGGTGGGAGAGGGTTGGGGTGCGGGCAACAGGCCGCACCCTTATTCTCTTTTCTGCTTCTAAATCACCAAACGGTATATAAAACCGTTACTCCTTTCGTCCTCGTTATAAATATTATGACTATAAGATAGTCATCACATTTATAAGGGTGCGCAATGGCCGTTACTGTACTGAAAAAAGGATCTCTGGCGCTGGCGGGTTTACTGCTGGTAGCACAGGCGCAGGCAACTGAGCTGCTGAACAGTTCCTATGATGTATCCCGCGAGCTGTTTGCCGCCCTCAACCCGCCGTTTGAACAGCAGTGGGCAAAAGAGAACAATGGCGACACGCTGACCATCAAACAGTCTCACGCCGGGTCGTCTAAGCAAGCGCTTGCAATCCTTCAGGGGCTGAAGGCGGATGTGGTGACCTATAACCAGGTAACCGATGTGCAGATCCTGCACGACAAAGGCAAGCTGCTCCCTGCTGACTGGCAGAGCCGTCTGCCGAACAACAGTTCGCCGTTCTACTCCACGATGGGCTTCCTGGTACGTAAGGGCAACCCGAAAAATATTCACGACTGGAACGACCTCGTGCGTTCTGACGTGAAGCTGATTTTCCCGAACCCGAAAACCTCCGGTAACGCGCGCTATACCTATTTAGCTGCGTGGGGCGCGGCAGACAAAGCTGACGGTAACGACAAAGCGAAAACTGAACAGTTTATGACTCAGTTCCTGAAAAACGTCGAAGTGTTTGATACCGGTGGTCGCGGTGCGACGACGACTTTCGCAGAACGGGGTCTGGGCGATGTGCTGATTAGCTTTGAATCGGAAGTGAATAACATCCGCAAACAGTATGAAGCGCAGGGCTTTGAGGTTGTGATCCCGAAAACCAACATTCTGGCCGAGTTCCCGGTGGCATGGGTAGATAAAAATGTCCAGGCCAACGGTACAGAGAAGGCGGCGAAAGCCTACCTCAACTATCTGTACAGCCCGCAGGCGCAGACCGTGATCACTGATTACTACTACCGCGTGAACAACCCGGACGTCATGAACAAACTGAAAGATAAATTCCCGCAGACCGGGCTGTTTCGCGTGGAAGACCATTTCGGCTCCTGGCCTGATGTGATGAAAACGCATTTTGCCAGCGGCGGCGAGTTAGACAAATTGCTGGCGGCGGGGCGTAAGTAATGTTTGCAGTATCCACACGACGCGTGCTGCCGGGCTTTACCTTAAGCCTCGGAACCAGCCTGCTGTTTGTCTGCCTGATTTTGCTGTTACCGCTCAGTGCGCTGGTGATGCAGCTCGCGCAGATGAGCTGGTCGCAGTACTGGGAAGTCGTTACCAACCCACAGGTGGTAGCGGCCTATAAAGTGACGCTACTGTCGGCGTTTGTGGCCTCGGTTTTCAACGGTGTGTTCGGCCTGCTGATGGCGTGGATCTTAACCCGCTATCGCTTCCCTGGCCGTACGCTGCTCGACGCGTTAATGGATCTGCCGTTTGCTCTGCCCACTGCCGTCGCCGGTTTAACGCTGGCCTCGCTCTTCTCCGTGAACGGGTTTTACGGCGAGTGGCTGGCGAAGTTTGATATCAAAGTGACTTATACCTGGCTCGGTATCGCGGTGGCGATGGCCTTTACCAGCATCCCGTTTGTGGTTCGTACCGTACAACCGGTGCTGGAAGAGTTAGGCCCGGAATATGAAGAAGCCGCGGAAACGCTGGGTGCCACGCGCTGGCAGAGCTTCCGCAAGGTCGTGCTGCCGGAACTGTCTCCGGCACTGCTGGCGGGCGTGGCGCTGTCGTTTACCCGTAGCCTTGGTGAGTTCGGCGCAATTATCTTTATCGCCGGGAATATCGCGTGGAAAACAGAAGTGACCTCGCTGATGATTTTTGTGCGTTTGCAGGAGTTTGATTATCCGGCGGCGAGTGCCATCGCTTCGGTGATCCTCGCTGCATCGCTGCTGCTGTTGTTCTCGATTAACACTCTGCAAAGTCGCTTTGGTCGACGCGTGGTAGGTCACTGATGGCGGAAGTTACTCAATTGAAGCGCTATGACGCTCCCCGCATTAACTGGGGAAAATGGGTTCTGATTGGTACGGGCGTGCTGGTATCCGCCTTCATCCTTGTCGTGCCAATGGTTTACATCTTTGTTCAGGCGTTCAGCAAAGGGCTGATGCCGGCGCTGGAAAATCTCGCCAACCCGGACATGCTGCACGCCATCTGGCTGACGGTACTGATTGCGCTGATTACCGTCCCGGTCAACCTGGTGTTCGGGACGCTGCTGGCCTGGCTGGTGACGCGCTTTAACTTCCCTGGCCGCCAGCTGTTGTTGACCCTGCTGGATATTCCGTTTGCCGTGTCACCGGTGGTTGCCGGTCTGGTTTACCTGCTGTTTTACGGATCCAACGGCCCGTTGGGTGGCTGGCTGGATGAGCACAACCTGCAGATTATGTTCGCCTGGCCGGGGATGGTGCTGGTGACGGTGTTTGTCACCTGTCCGTTTGTGGTGCGCGAACTGGTGCCGGTGATGTTAAGCCAGGGTAGCAACGAAGACGAAGCGGCGGTTCTGCTGGGGGCGTCCGGCTGGCAGATGTTCCGCCGCGTGACGCTGCCGAACATTCGCTGGGCACTGCTCTACGGCGTGGTCTTGACCAACGCCCGTGCGATTGGTGAATTCGGCGCGGTGTCGGTGGTCTCTGGCTCGATTCGCGGCGAGACGTTGTCGCTGCCGTTACAGATTGAATTACTGGAACAGGACTACAACACCGTCGGTTCCTTTACTGCCGCTGCGTTACTGACGCTGATGGCGATTTTGACCCTGTTTTTAAAGAGTGTGGTGCAGTGGCGTTTAGAGAATCAGGAAAAACGTCAGCACCAGGAGGGAAATCATGAGCATTGAGATTGCCAATATTAAGAAGTCTTTTGGTCGCACCCAGGTGCTGAATGATATCTCACTGGATATCCCCTCCGGACAAATGGTGGCGCTACTGGGGCCGTCTGGCTCCGGTAAAACCACGCTGTTGCGTATTATCGCCGGGCTTGAGCATCAGACCAGCGGGCACATCCGTTTTCACGGTACCGACGTCAGTCGTCTTCATGCCCGCGATCGTAAGGTGGGCTTTGTGTTCCAGCATTACGCACTGTTCCGCCATATGACCGTGTTCGATAACATCGCGTTTGGCCTGACCGTGCTGCCGCGCCGTGAGCGCCCGGATACTGCCACTATTAAAGCGAAGGTGACCAAACTGCTGGAGATGGTGCAGCTTGCTCACCTGGCTGACCGCTTCCCGGCGCAGCTTTCCGGCGGGCAGAAGCAGCGCGTTGCGCTGGCGCGTGCCCTGGCCGTTGAGCCGCAAATCCTGCTGCTGGATGAGCCGTTTGGCGCGCTGGATGCGCAGGTGCGTAAAGAGCTGCGCCGCTGGCTGCGTCAGCTCCATGAAGAACTGCAGTTCACCAGCGTTTTCGTAACCCACGATCAGGAAGAGGCAATGGAAGTCGCTGACCGCGTGGTGGTGATGAGCCAGGGAAATATTGAGCAGGTTGATGAGCCAGAACAGCTCTGGCGCGAACCGGCGACCCGCTTTGTACTGGAGTTTATGGGGGAAGTGAACCGTCTGCAGGGCACCATTCGCGGTGGACAATTCCACGTGGGCGCGCACCGCTGGCCGCTGGGCTACACCTCCGCGCACCAGGGGGCTGTCGATCTGTTCCTGCGTCCGTGGGAAGTGGACGTCAGCCGTCGCACCAGCCTGGATTCACCGTTGCCGGTTCAGGTGCTGGAAGCTAGCCCTAAAGGTCACTACACCCAATTGGTGGTACAACCGCTGGGCTGGTATACCGAGCCGCTGACCGTGGTTATGCGCGACGAAGAGGCTCCGTACCGCGGTGAGCGCCTGTTTGTTGGCCTGCAGCACGCCCGTATTTACCACGGCAATGAGCGTATTGAGACGCGTGAGGATATTGCTCTGGCAGAGTCAGCCTGATAGGTTATTGCGTAGTTTATCGCCCGGTGACGCTGCGCTTGCCGGGCCTACAGTTATTACAGTGTCTTGTAGGCCGGGATCGCTGCGCGTCACCCGGCTTTTTTATTGAGTAAAAATCGTGAATACACTCGAACATACCATTGGTAATACCCCTCTGGTCAAACTGCAGCGCATGGGGCCGGACAACGGCAGCGAAATCTGGGTCAAGCTCGAAGGCAATAACCCTGCGGGGTCGGTGAAGGACAGGGCGGCGTTGTCCATGATTGTCCAGGCAGAAAAACGTGGTGAGATTAAGCCCGGCGATGTGCTGATTGAAGCCACCAGTGGCAATACCGGTATTGCGCTGGCAATGATTGCCGCCCTGAAAGGCTACCGTATGAAGCTACTGATGCCGGACAACATGAGCCAGGAGCGTAGGGCCGCAATGCGCGCTTACGGTGCGGAGCTGATTCTGGTGACCAAAGAGCAGGGGATGGAAGGGGCGCGCGACTTAGCGCTGGAGATGGCTGAGCGTGGCGAAGGCAAACTGCTCGATCAATTCAACAACCCGGATAACCCGTATGCGCACTATACCACCACCGGCCCGGAAATCTGGCAGCAGACTGGCGGGCGCATCACCCATTTTGTTTCCAGCATGGGAACCACGGGAACCATTACCGGCGTGTCACGTTTTCTGCGCGAGCAGGAAAAAGTGGTAACCATTGTTGGCCTGCAACCGGAAGAGGGGAGCAGTATCCCCGGTATCCGTCGCTGGCCTGCGGAATATATGCCCGGCATTTTTAATGCCCGGCTTGTGGACCAGGTGCTGGATATTCACCAGCGCGAGGCGGAGAATACCATGCGAGAACTGGCCGTGCGCGAAGGTATCTTCTGCGGCGTCAGTTCAGGTGGCGCGGTGGCGGGGGCTATCCGGGTAGCCCAGGCTCATCCGGGGGCGGTGGTGGTGGCGATTATCTGCGATCGCGGCGATCGTTATCTTTCTACTGGCGTCTTTGGTGAAGAGAGTTATTCGCAGGGGGCGGGGATTTAAGCGTCATGGAGATGATTTTATTCCGGGACAAAACCCGGGCGCAGCAAACCGATATTGTCGCGGTGCAGTCACAGGTGGTGTATGGCAGCGTGGGTAACAGCATTGCTGTGCCCAATATCAGAACGCACCAGCTGAACGTTACGGCGGTACCAACGGTCCTGTTCAGCAATACGCCTCATTACGATACCTTCTACGGTGGTGTGATCCCCGATGAGTGGTTTAGTGGTTATCTGAAGGCGCTGGAAGAGCGCGAGATTTTACGCGAGCTGAAGGCGGTGACCACCGGTTATATGGGCAGCGCCAGCCAGATCCAGCTTCTGGCCCACTGGCTGAAGGCCATCAGGGTGCAGCACCCCGATCTGCTGGTGCTGGTCGACCCGGTCATCGGTGATGTTGACAGCGGGATGTACGTGAAGCCCGGTATTCCGGAAGCTTACTGCGAGCATCTGCTGCCGCTGGCGCAGGGCATTACGCCAAACGTATTTGAACTGGAAGTGCTAAGCGGCAAGCCGTGTTGTTCGCCTGAAAGCGCTATTGCAGCGGCACAGGGGCTTTTGTCTGATACGCTGAAATGGGTGGCTATCACCAGCGCACCGGTTGCCGGTGACCCGGAAAACATTCATGTGGTGCTGGTGACCAAAGAGAGTGTGACCGTGAGTGCGCACCCACGTGTAGAGACGGATCTGAAAGGAACGGGCGATCTGTTCTGTTCGGAGCTGGTCAGTGGGATTGTGCAGGGTAAAACCGTTGCCGATGCTATCCGCAGGGCGGGCGACCGTGTAACTGACGTGATGGTCTTTACGCAGGAAAAAGGCTACGACGAGCTTATCCTCCCCGCATAAACAAAAATGGCACCCGAAGGTGCCATTTTGCTGTGCGGCAAGAATTACTTCTTGATGCGGATAACCGGGGTTTCACCCACGGTGACGCTGCCAGACAGTTTGATCAGTTCTTTGATTTCGTCCATGTTGGAGATAACAACCGGAGTCAGGGTAGACTTGGCTTTTTCTTCCAGCAGTGGCAGATCAAATTCAATCACCGGGTCGCCAACTTTCACACGCTGGCCTTCTTCCGCGATACGTTTGAAGCCTTCGCCTTTCAGTTCAACAGTGTCGATACCGAAGTGAACGAACAGTTCAATACCGCTATCAGATTCGATAGAGAACGCATGGTTGGTTTCAAAAATTTTACCGATGGTGCCGTCAACTGGAGCAACCATTTTGTTGCCAGTTGGTTTGATAGCAATGCCATCACCAACGATTTTCTCAGCAAACACTACATCCGGCACGTCTTCGATGTTGACGATCTCGCCGGAGAGCGGAGCAACAATCTCAATAGTTCCGGAGTCTTTCTTATCATCAGAAACCAGAGATTTCAGTTTATCGAACAAACCCATGATCTTCTCCTAAGCAGTAAATTGGGCCGCATCTCGTGGATTAGCAGATTGTTTTTTCTTCAATGAACTTGTTAACCAGCGTCATTAACTCGTCCGTTGTCGGTTGAGCAAGAGCCTGCTCTGCTAACACCTTCGCATCTTCGAAGTTCGTGTTACGGATAATCTTCTTAATGCGTGGGATGGAAATGGCGCTCATAGAGAATTCGTCCAGACCCATACCCAGCAACAGAAGTGTAGCACGTTCGTCGCCTGCAAGCTCACCACACATGCCAGTCCATTTACCTTCTGCATGAGAAGCATCAATAACTTGCTTAATAAGCGTCAGTACGGACGGTGACATTGGCTGGTAGAGATGTGAAATCATATCATTACCACGGTCAACTGCCAGGGTGTACTGCGTTAAATCATTGGTACCGATACTAAAGAAATCAACTTCTTTGGCTAAATGACGCGCAATGGTCGCCGCAGCTGGTGTTTCCACCATCACGCCTACCTCGATTGCTTCATCAAATGCTTTACCTTCGTCACGCAGTTCCTGCTTGTAGATTTCGATCTCTTTCTTCAGTGCACGCACTTCTTCAACAGAGATGATCATCGGGAACATGATGCGCAGTTTACCGAAAGCGGAAGCACGCAGGATAGCGCGAACCTGGTCACGCAGGATCTCTTTACGATCCATGGCGATACGCACTGCACGCCAGCCCAGGAACGGGTTTTCTTCTTTCGGGAAGTTCATGTACGGCAGCTCTTTGTCGCCACCGATGTCCATAGTACGGACGATAACCGCCTGAGAGCCACAGGCTTCAGCAACAGCCTTGTACGCAGCAAACTGTTCTTCTTCAGTTGGCAGCGCGTCACGGTCCATGAACAGGAATTCAGTACGATACAGACCAACACCTTCCGCACCGTTGCGCTCAGCGCCATCAACGTCACGTACGGTACCGATGTTCGCGCACACTTCTACCTGATGGCCGTCCAGCGTGATCGCCGGCAGGTCTTTCAGTTTAGCGAGTTCCGCTTTCTCGGTAGCAACTTGCTCCTGAACGGCGCGCAGCTGCTCGATCTCTTCGTTAGTGGGGTTGACGTAAACCACGTTGTTTACGGCATCCAGAATCAGATAGTCGTCGTTTTTCACCTGAGCGGTGACGCTACCGGTACCCACGATGGCAGGCAGTTCCAGAGAACGCGCCATGATTGAGGTGTGGGAAGTACGGCCACCTGCATCAGTGATGAAACCCAGCACCTTTTTCAGGTTCAGCTGTGCGGTTTCAGACGGGGTCAGGTCAGCGGCAACCAGGATAACTTCGTCCTGAATCGCGCTCAGGTCGATAATGGCCAGACCCAGGATGTTGCGCAGCAGGCGCTTACCGATGTCACGTACGTCAGCCGCACGTTCTTTCAGGTATTCGTCATCCAGTTCTTCCAGGGCAGTCGCCTGACCTTCGATAACTTCATGAGCCGCCGCATCGGCAGTCATGCCCTTATCTTTAATCAGGGCTATGATTTCCTGCTCCAGCTCCTCATCTTCAAGCAGCATGATGTGCCCTTCGAAGATGGCTTCTTTTTCTTCACCGAAAGTTTCGCCAGCTTTAGTTTTGATCGCTTCCAGTTGCGAAGATGCCTTGGCACGACCGCTCAGAAAACGTTCAACTTCCTGATCAACCTTGTCGGCAGAAATTTTTTTCCGGTCAATGACGATTTCGTCTTCTTTCAGCAGCAGTGCTTTGCCGAAAGCGATACCCGGGGATGCTAAAATGCCTGAAATCATAACCCTACCTTACTTGTGACTGATATTGAAAAGAACCCGGAAACTTACTCGAGCTCAGCCATCAGTTTTACCAGATGCTCAACAGCTTTCTGCTCATCTTCACCTTCAGCAGAGATGGTGACGACGGTGCCCTGAGTCAGACCCAGAGTCTGCAGTTTGAACAGGCTTTTTGCGCTAGCGCTTTTGCCGTTAGAAGTCACAGTGATTTCAGAAGTGAAGCCTTTCGCTTCTTTGACAAACTGAGCAGCAGGGCGGGTGTGCAGACCGTTCGGAGCGGTAATGGTAACTTCTTGCTGGAACATTGTATTTCCCCAACTTATAGGTTTAGTGTTGTGGAACTAAAGTCTAGCCTGGCGACTGAACTTTAGCCTGTATTGTTAGCGCTGACGTTTCGATCGTCATTAAACATTATGCAGTGAAAGCAAGACTTGAACCAAATCATAAAATCGATTCAGCAAGGTCATTTCATTCACCGATTAATTTCACGCATCAAAATAATTGCTGGTTTAAATACCAGACCCAACGGGGTGAATCAATGCCAGGAGGGGTAAAACTTTGAAGCAGGCCACAAAAAAGCACCCGGAAAGGTGCTTTTTTACGCGTTTTTAACATACTGGCATCACTGTTGCAGTTCTTTCTCAGTGAAGAGATCGGCAAACAGTGCAGTGCTTAAGTAACGCTCACCCGAGGATGGCAGGATAACCACAATATTCTTATTGGTAAAGGTTTCATCTTCCAGAAGTTTGATCGCGGCCGCAACGGCAGCGCCGGAAGAGATCCCCGCCAGAATACCTTCTTCGTCCATCAGACGACGCGCAGTGGAGATAGCCTCTTCGTTGGTGATGGTCACCACTTTGTCGATCAGCTTCAGATCCAGGTTGCCCGGGATGAAGCCTGCGCCGATCCCCTGGATTTTGTGCGGGCCAGGTTTTAGCTCTTCGCCTGCCAGGGCCTGAGTGATCACCGGAGAATCCGTGGGTTCTACGGCAACGGTAATCAGATCTTTTTTGCCTTTTGTGCCTTTTATATAGCGAGTCACGCCGGTCAGCGTTCCGCCGGTTCCTACGCCGGAGATAAACACGTCAACCTGACCGTCTGTATCTTCCCAGATTTCCGGGCCAGTGGTTTTTTCGTGGATTTCCGGGTTCGCCGGGTTGCTGAACTGCTGCAGCAGCAGGTATTTAGCCGGGTCGCTGGCCACAATTTCTTCGGCTTTCTGAATGGCACCTTTCATGCCTTTCGCGCCTTCGGTCAGTACCAGGTTTGCACCCAGCGCTTTCAGCAGTTTGCGACGCTCGATGCTCATGGTTTCAGGCATGGTCAGCGTCAGTTTGTAGCCGCGTGCGGCAGCAACATAAGCCAGCGCGATACCGGTGTTACCGCTGGTGGGTTCAACCAGTTCGACGCCAGGCTTCAGAACGCCACGTTTTTCAGCATCCCAAATCATGTTTGCACCGATACGGCATTTTACGCTGAAGCTTGGGTTACGTGACTCGACCTTCGCCAGAATGCGTCCATTACCGATACGGTTCAGTCGAACCAGCGGCGTATGACCGATAGTCAGCGAGTTGTCTTCATAAATCTTACTCATGGCCTGTCCTTAACTGTATGAAATTGGGATACCGACCCAGCATACCTGTTGAATAAGTATGGGGAAGTAAGGAATTCGCATATCTATATGCTGCAAGGAAATAATGGGGATCAGTATGGAATAAGAGATAGCATAAGCTACCCCTGATTTACACATTTTTGCATTACTTCCATAACGCGTGCTTAGCACGGTAGCAGTCCACCCACATTGCTGTCGCGCCGCAAACCGCCACCGGCATGATAAACAGGTTCAGGAAGGGGATCATGGTGAACAGGCTGGTGAGTGCGCCAAACTGCATATTGGCAACCTTCTGCGTACGCAGGGCAGTGCGCATCTCTTTAAACGGTACCTTGTGGTTATCGAACGGGTAGTCGCAATACTGGATCGCCAGCATCCAGGCGCTGAACAGGAACCACAGCACCGGGGCGACCGTCTGACCAACACCCGGAATGAAATAAAGTATAAGCAGCACAATCGCGCGTGGCAGATACCAGGCAAATTTCTGCCACTCGCGTTTCATGATCCGCGGGATATCTTTCATGATCCCCAGTACGCCGGTATCGGGCGGTGTGGCACCGGTAAGACGCGCTTCTAATTGTTCCGCCAGCAGGCCGTTAAACGGCGCGGCTATCCAGTTGGCAATGGTTGAGAAGAAATAGCCAAACACCAGCAGGACGGAGATCACCACAATTGGCCACAGCAGGTAGCTCAGCCACTGCAACCAGTCTGGTACATGACCCATGATGGCAGGCACCCAGCTTTCCAGCTTTGTGAATAACCACCAGAAGGCACCTCCCATCAGGATGATGTTGATAAGCAATGGCAGAATAACGAAACGGCGAATGCCTGGCAGGGAGACCAGTTTCCAGCCCTGAGAAAAATACCAGACGCCGCTGCGTGGGGTAGAAGATGATGTTGAAACCATAACCAGGCTGTACTCCTTTTTACACAACCAGTGGAATTGCCCGCCTATATTATCCAGTTATGGATTAATGACCAGTTCGGAAATGTTCGAAAAAACAGCAAAAAGCACAATTTAGTTCATCTTTATGCTGTGAATGCTCTGCACACACTTGCACTTGACGTAAACGGCAAATACTCTTAGTGAGTAAATGTTTGCCGTGGTGGCAAGGTGTTAGAACAACAGAGAATATAATGATGCAGGATTTGCGTCTGATATTAATCATTGTTGGCGCGATCGCCATAATCGCTTTACTGGTACATGGTTTCTGGACCAGCCGTAAAGAGCGTTCTTCTATGTTTCGCGATCGCCCACTGAAGCGCATGAAGTCCAGTCGTGATGACGATGACGGTGAAAACGACATCGATGAGAACGACGATGACGGCGTGGGCGAAGTTCGTGTTCATCGGGTCAATACTGCGCCCGGCGCAGCTCATGGGGAGCATGAAGCCCCTCGTCAGCCTCCGCAGCACCAGTATCAACCACCGTATGCCTCTGCTCAGCCGCGCCCACAGGCGTCGCAGCCTGCGGAAGAACCGGTGCGTCAGCCGCCGCAACAGCCGGTACATCATCAGCCTGCCGTGCAGCAGCCTGTGCAGCCACAACCTGTACAGCCGCAGCAGCCTGTTCACCAGCCTCAGCTTCAGCCTGTGCAAGTGCAGCCAGCACCACAGCCTGCGCCAGTCGTTGAGCCAGAGCCGGTTGTTGAACCTGAACCGGTGGTTGAAAAACCGCAGCGCAAAGAAGCGGTGATCATCATGAACGTGGCCGCGCATCATGGCAGCCATCTGAATGGTGACGTTCTGCTTAACAGTATTCAGCAGGCCGGCTTCAAGTTTGGCGATATGAATATCTTCCATCGCCATCTGAGCCCGGACGGTAGCGGCCCGGCGCTGTTCAGTCTCGCCAATATGGTGAACCCTGGCACGTTTGATCCGGAAATGACCGGCGATTTCGTGACGCCGGGCGTAACTATCTTTATGCAGGTGCCGTCCTACGGTGACGAACTGCAAAACTTCAAGCTGATGCTGCAGTCCGCTCAGCACATTGCCGACGAAGTGGGTGGTGTGGTGCTGGATGACCAGCGTCGTATGATGACGCCGCAGAAATTGCGTGAGTATCAGGACCGCATCCGCGAAGTTAAGGAAGCCAACGCGTAATCGTCGCGTTTTCTTCAACTCCTCCTCAACCCCCGCATGTCGGGGGTTTTTTCTCATTGATGGTGCGATATGGACTCAATCGAACAACAACTGACTCAACTGCGAACCACGCTTCGCCATCATGAATATCTCTATCATGTTATGGACGCGCCGGAAGTGCCGGATGCGGAGTATGACCGTCTGATGCGTGAACTGCGCGAGCTGGAAATGCTGCACCCGGAGTTCATTACCCCAGACTCCCCGACCCAGCGCGTAGGGGCTGAACCGCTTGGTGCGTTCAGCCAGATCAGCCACGAAGTACCAATGCTGTCGCTGGATAACGTCTTTGATGAAGAGAGTTTTCTGGCGTTTAACAAGCGCGTACAGGATCGCCTGAAAAGCAGCGATACCCTGAGCTGGTGCTGCGAGCTGAAGCTGGACGGTCTGGCGGTCAGTATTCTTTATGAAAACGGTGTGCTGGTCAGTGCGGCTACCCGTGGCGATGGCACCACCGGTGAAGATATCACCAGCAACGTGCGTACTATTCGGGCAATTCCACTGAAGCTGCGTGGTGAAAACATTCCTGCACGTCTGGAAGTGCGTGGTGAAGTGTTCATGCCGCAGGCGGGCTTCGAAAAAATCAACGAAGAAGCGCGTCGCACGGGGGGGAAAGTGTTTGCTAACCCGCGTAATGCGGCAGCGGGCTCACTGCGCCAGCTGGATCCGCGTATTACCGCGAAGCGACCGCTGACGTTCTTTTGCTATGGCGTCGGTATTCTGGAAGGTGGTGAACTGCCGGATACGCACCTGGGGCGCTTGCTGCAGTTCAAAGAGTGGGGCTTACCGGTAAGCAACCGCGTACAGATTTGTAATTCTCCGGAAGCCGTACTGGCGTTCTACCACAAGGTCGAAGAAGACCGTCCGACGCTCGGTTTTGATATCGACGGTGTGGTGATCAAGGTTAACTCACTTGAGTTACAGGAACAGTTAGGTTTTGTGGCTCGTGCACCGCGCTGGGCTGTGGCTTTCAAATTCCCGGCGCAGGAACAGATGACTTTCGTTCGCGACGTGGAGTTCCAGGTGGGGCGTACGGGCGCGATTACCCCGGTTGCGCGTCTGGAACCGGTACAGGTTGCCGGTGTGCTGGTCAGTAACGCCACGCTGCACAACGCCGATGAAATTGAACGTCTCGGCCTTCGTATTGGTGACAAAGTCGTGATTCGTCGTGCGGGCGATGTGATCCCGCAGGTCGTTAACGTCGTTGAGTCAGAACGCCCTGAAGATACCCGGGCCATTGAATTCCCGACGCACTGCCCGGTTTGTGGATCGGACGTTGAACGTGTTGAAGGCGAAGCGGTCGCCCGCTGTACGGGCGGGCTCATCTGCGGGGCACAGCGTAAAGAGTCACTGAAGCACTTTGTGTCCCGTCGGGCGATGGACGTGGACGGCATGGGCGACAAAATTATCGATCAACTGGTGGAGAAGGAGTACGTCCACACGCCTGCCGATCTGTTCAGCCTGACCGCCGGGAAACTGACCGGTCTTGATCGCATGGGGCCTAAATCGGCACAAAATGTGGTTAACGCTCTGGAAGCGGCTAAGCAGACTACCTTTGCCCGGTTCCTCTATGCGCTGGGCATTCGTGAAGTGGGCGAAGCCACGGCGGCGGGACTGGCGGCTCACTTTGGTACGCTGGAAGCCCTGGAGAGCGCGAGTATTGAAGAGCTGCAGAAAGTCCCGGATGTGGGCATTGTGGTCGCGACGCACACCTTTAACTTCTTTGCCGAAGAGAGCAACCGTGAGGTGATTGGTCAACTGCTGGAAGAGGGTATCCACTGGCCTGCACCGGTTGTCGTCAATGCGGAAGAGATCGACAGCCCGTTCGCCGGTAAAACGGTGGTGCTGACCGGTAGTCTGAGCCAGCTTTCACGCGATGACGCCAAAGCGCGTCTGGTCGCGCTGGGGGCAAAAGTGGCAGGCAGCGTGTCGAAGAAAACGGACCTGGTGATCGCCGGGGAAGCCGCCGGTTCGAAGCTTGCCAAAGCGCAGGAGCTGGGCATTGAGGTTATCGATGAAGCGGAAATGCTGCGTCTGTTAGGAGAGTAACGTGGAGAAAGAACAGCTCGTTGAGATAGCCAATACGGAGATGCCATTTGGTAAATATAAAGGCCGCAGGCTGATCGATTTGCCGGAAGAGTATCTGCTGTGGTTCGCCCGTAAGGATGAGTTTCCTGCCGGGCGGCTGGGCGAGCTGATGGCCATCACGTTACTGATCAAAACTGAGGGGCTGACGCAACTGGTTCAGCCCCTGAAACGTCCTTAAGCCTTCGCGGCGTGGGTCTCTTCCTGCGCCCGTTTTTCCGTCTGGCGCTTGTAACGACGCGCCAGCACCGCGCAGACCATCAGCTGGATCTGATGGAAAATCATCAGCGGCAGTACCATCATCCCAATCATTGAGGTCGGGAACAGGATATTGGCCATCGGGATACCGTTGGCCAGGCTCTTTTTCGACCCGCAGAAGACAATCGTGATTTCATCCGCTTTATTGAAACCACACTTGCGCGCGACAAAAACGTTTACCGTAATCACCATCGCCAGCAGGATAATGCTGACCACCACGATAAACAGTAATGAACCTGCACCGACCTTATGCCAGATGCCATTCACCACCGCTTCACTGAAGGCGGAATAGACCACTAACAGAATCGACGTCTGGTCGGTTTTTGAGATCCACTTCTTGTGCTTCGCAACAAAAGCCCCCGTCCACGGACGAGAAAGATGCCCAAGGACAAACGGCAGCAGCAGTTGCAGACAGATTTTACCGACCTGCTCCAGGTTGCCTTCCGCACCGTGCATATTCATCAGCAGGCCAACCAGCAGCGGCGAGATGAAAATCCCTAACAGGCTGGAGGCCGAAGCCGAACAGACTGCCGCAGCAACGTTACCGCCCGCCAGTGACGTAAAGGCAATCGCTGACTGAACGGTGGCGGGCAGAATGCACAGATAAAGGAAACCCGTATAGAGCGCCGGGTCGACATTAACCGGTGCCCACCAGGCGAACAGGACGCCGAGGATCGGGAATAAAATGAACGTGCTGCACATTACCCACAGGTGCAGCCGCCAGTGACCACCCCCTGCAATAATGGCTTCACGGGACAGTTTGGCCCCGTGCATAAAGAACAGTAGCGCGATAGCCGCCGTTGTCAGCCCTTCAACGAAAGGCACATAACTTCCACGGGCCGGGAAAAAGGAGGCCAGTAAAACGGTGATAACCAGAGTAAGCGTGAAAGGATCAAGAATTCGGAACAGTTTCATAGTGACTCCTGAAAGCAGATATCGCTATTGTGCTTTTTTCCATTTGAGAAATAAAATTGATTTATTGCATCCATTTATGAATTAAACAGATGAATTATTCACTACGACAGCTTCGCATTTTCGTGACCGTTGCACATGCCCGCAGTTTCAGCCGGGCAGGAGAGGTAATCGGCCTGAGCCAGTCGGCCGTCAGCCACAGCGTTAAAGAGCTGGAGAGCCAGACAGGTGTGCGGCTACTTGACCGTACCACGCGCGAAGTGGTGCTTACCGAAGCGGGGCAGCAGCTGGCTATGCGTCTGGAGCGGTTACTGGATGAGCTGAACAGCACGCTGCGGGATGTTGGACGCCTGGGGCAACAGCTTTCGGGAACTGTGAGGGTGGCGGCGAGCCAGACGATCTCAGCGCACCTTATCCCGCAGTGTATTGCCGAAAGCAACGATCTTTACCCGGATATCAACTTTGTGCTGCACGACAGGCCACAGCAGTGGGTGCTGGAGAGTATCCGTCAGGGGGATGTGGATTTTGGTATCGTTATCGATCCCGGCGCAGTCAGCGATCTGGAATGTGAAGTTGTGCTCTCAGAGCCATTTTTGTTGCTCTGTCGCGACGACGATCCGCTTGCATCACTCCCGCGCGTGACATGGCAGGCGTTACAGGGCGCGAACCTGGTGTTACAGGATTATGCCTCGGGAAGCCGTCCGTTGATTGATGCCGCTCTGGTCGCGCAAGGCGTCCAGGCGACCATCGTGCAGGAGATAGGCCACCCGGCCACCTTGTTTCCAATGGTAGAGGCAGGAATTGGGATCAGCGTATTACCGGCGCTGGCACTGCCGTTGCCGCAGGGAAGCCGCTTGCGGGTAAAACGCTTTACCCCCAGCATCGAACGCCAGTTAATGCTGGTGCGCCGTAAAAACCGTTCACTTTCGGGAGCGGCGCATGCCTGCTGGGAGGTAGTGCGTATGCAGGCCCAGCGTTTAATGGAGGCCCGCACGCACGATCCACTGTTTAACGATCAGATGTAGATATCAATCTTATGTTCAGAGGAAGGCTTGTTGACGCTTTGCTCTACGGCCTGAGCATTTCCCTGTTCCGGCATGGACTCTTCGGCCTGCTGACGCTGCAATTGCGCCAGCTGTGCCTGCAGCATGGTAATCTGGGATTCGAGTAACTCCTGCTGTTTTTTCTTTTCATCTAGAGGCGCATCACTCAATCCCAATTCCTTGAGTTGCTGAGTGGCTTTTGTTAACTGTTTGGTCAACTGGCTAATCCGGGAGGCAATGTCATTGCCACCAGAACTGTTCCCGCTGCTGCCAATTTCTAACGCTGACAGTGACGCTGCCTGGATAGTGGTCATATTGAGTTCCTTTTCACCATAAAAGAGTGATATCGGCAGGAAAATGGAGAGCTTGAGTGAGGGCAGGGTTATTGATAGTGAACCTGTATCGTTGAGGCGGGAAAAGTGTATTGGTGATAAGCCGTTGGCTCCAGATATAAGAATGAGGTCATGCGATCCGTGATATCGCAAACTGAGTCCTCAAGGAGCTTTTATGACCCTCTCAAATAATCCATGGTACTGCGCCGACATCATCCGTGCCGCGAAACCTGATTTTACGCCTCGCGTTGCCTTTATCCTCGGTTCTGGTCTCGGCGCACTCGCCGACCAGATTGATGACGCTGTGGCTATTTCCTATGAAAAACTGCCCGGATTTCCGGTGAGTACCGTTCACGGCCATGCGGGTGAGCTGGTATTAGGCCACCTCGCAGGGGTTCCGGTCGCCTGTATGAAAGGACGTGGTCATTTCTATGAAGGCCGCGGCATGGCCATCATGACCGATGCTATCCGTACCTTTAAGCTGCTGGGCTGCGAGCTGCTGTTTAGCACTAACGCGGCGGGCTCATTACGTCCTGAGGTGGGGCCGGGAAGCCTGGTTGCCCTGAGTGACCATATCAATACCATGCCGGGTACGCCGACAGTGGGGCTGAATGACGAGCGCTTTGGCGATCGCTTCTTCTCGCTCGCCAATGCCTACGATGCGGATCTCCGTGCCGTTCTGCAAACGGTGGCTGCCAAAGAGGGCTTCCCGCTGCATGAAGGGGTGTTTGTCTCTTATCCCGGCCCTAACTTTGAGACCGCCGCCGAGATCCGAATGATGCAAATCATCGGGGGTGACGTGGTAGGGATGTCCGTCGTACCTGAAGTGATCTCAGCGCGCCACTGTGGCTTAAAAGTGGTGGCTGTTTCAGCGATAACCAATCTCGCTGAAGGTCTGGGCGATGTGAAATTGTCTCATGAGCAGACGCTCGCTGCCGCCGAGCTTTCCCGCCAGAACTTCATCAATCTCATCTGCGGTTTTCTGCGCCATCTTGCCTGATAAAAAATAAAGTGGCCCGCGAGGGTCACACACTGCGATAAGGAAAGCGTTATGAACATCACGACTCGCTTAAAGATGATGTCCTTTATGCAATATTTTATTTGGGGGAGTTGGCTTGTCACCCTCGGTTCTTACATGATTAACACCCTGCATTTTACCGGTTCTGACGTGGGCATGGTCTACAGCTCCAAAGGGCTTGCGGCGATCGTAATGCCCTCGCTGGTGGGGATCATTGCGGATAAATGGCTGCGCGCAGACCGCGCGTACATGATCTGCCATCTTGTCTGTGCCGCTGCGCTTTGTTATGCCGCACAGGTCAATGAGCCCGGGTTAATGTTCTGGGTCATGCTGGTCAATGCGATGGCTTTTATGCCGACCATTGCGTTGTCGAACACGATTTCATACTCCTGTCTTG
Organism: Enterobacter sp. RHBSTW-00901; assembly: GCF_014103115.1. Taxonomy (NCBI): domain Bacteria; kingdom Pseudomonadati; phylum Pseudomonadota; class Gammaproteobacteria; order Enterobacterales; family Enterobacteriaceae; genus Enterobacter; species Enterobacter sp. RHBSTW-00901. The sequence goes on along the minus strand of NZ_JABXPB010000001.1, from coordinate 1,495,578 downwards.
AACGCGCGGGGCTGGACACGGTGAGCCATTTTCCGCCTGTGCGGGTGTACGGCACCGTAGGCTTTATTGCGGCGATGTGGGCCATTAGCCTGATGGGGGCAGAGTTAAGCAATGTGCAGCTCTACATTGCGGCCGGTGCTTCGCTGGTACTGGCACTCTATTCTCTGACGTTGCCGAAGATCCCGGTCGTGCAGAATAAAACGTCTCAGACGCTGGCCAGTAAGCTCGGCCTGAATGCGTTTGTCTATTTAAACAGCCCCGCATGGCCGTGTTCTTTTTGTTTGCGATGTTGCTTGGCGCGGTCCTGCAGATCACCAATACCTTCGGTAGCCCATTTCTCCACGATTTTGCACGTAACCCGGTGTATGCAGAGAGCTTTATCGTGAAATATCCGTCAATTTTACTCTCTGTCTCGCAGATGTCAGAGGTGTTCTTCATTCTGACGATCCCCTTTTTCCTCCGGCGTTTTGGTATTAAGACCGTCATGTTAATGAGCATGGTCGCCTGGATGCTGCGGTTTGGGCTGTTTGCGTTTGGCGATCCGTCAGCCACGGGCTTTGGGTTGTTGTTGCTGTCGATGGTTGTCTATGGCTGCGCGTTCGACTTCTTCAATATTTCCGGTTCGGTATTTGTCGAGCAGGAGGTGAACTCTGACATCCGCGCCAGCGCGCAAGGGTTATTTATGACCACCGTTAATGGCATCGGCGCGTATGTCGGGTCTGTGTTGAGCGGTATGGCAGTGGACTACTTCTCGGTGGATGGCGTGAAAGACTGGCAAACCATCTGGCTGGTATTCGCGGCCTATGCGCTGGCGCTTGCGGTGGTGTTTTACCTGAGCTTCAACTACCGGCATTCGGGAAAAAACAGCGAGATGCGCACAGTCGCGCATTAAAGGTTTTCCCTTTGATATTCAAAAGACTTTAAGGTGAGGGTTTCCGTGTTATCGCCAGGATATGTTTTGATGGAACGCGTTTACCGAACCGATCTGAAGCTACTGCGCTATTTTCTGGCCGTGGCTGAGGAGCTTCATTTTGGCCGGGCTGCCGCCCGTCTCAATATGTCGCAGCCGCCGTTAAGCCTGCATATTAAAGAGCTGGAAAGCCAGTTGGGTACGTTGCTTTTTACTCGTCACTCGCGAAGCGTGGCGTTGACTCATGCGGGTAAAGTGCTGATGGAAGAGTCCCGCAGGTTGCTCGCCAGCGCAAACCAGGCGCTGGCGCGTGTCGAACAAATTGGCCGGGGTGAGGCAGGGCGTATTGAGCTGGGGATCGTCGGTACCGCCATGTGGAGTGAGGTGCGCACGGTAATGCGCACCTTTTTAAAAGCGCATCCGAATGTTGATGTTATCTTTCGGGAAAAGTCCCCGGTAATGCAGATGGCGCTGCTTGAGCGCCGGGAACTGGATGTCGGGATCTGGCGAATGGCGACTGAACCCACGGCAGGGTTTACCAGTATCCGGCTACGCGACGCCGCATTCCTGGTCGCGATGCCGGAAGATCACCGGTTAGTGGGAGAAACCACCATTACGCTAACCGACCTGCAGAACGAGTATTTTGTCACTATGCCGTCAGCGCATTCAGACTGGTCATTTTTACAGCGCGTATGTCAGCAGGCCGGCTTCTCTCCCTTGATTGTGCGTGAAGCTGTTGAGCCGCAGACGGTACTGGCGATGATCAGTATGGGAATGGGTATTACGCTGGCGGCAGACAGCTACGCGCAGATGCAATGGCCGGGCGTGGTGTTCCGCCCGCTAAAAGAGCGTATACCGGCAGATTTATATGTGGTGTATGACGAGAAACAGGCTACCCCAGCGGTAGATAAGTTGATAGCGACGCTGACGGCAGGGTAGGGTGTCAAAACGCAGATAGCAAAAAAGCGCCTTTAGGGCGCTTTTTTACATTGGTGGGTCGTGCAGGATTCGAACCTGCGACCAATTGATTAAAAGTCAACTGCTCTACCAACTGAGCTAACGACCCGAAATGGTGGGCGATGACGGGCTCGAACCGCCGACCCCCTCCGTGTAAAGGAGATGCTCTACCAACTGAGCTAATCGCCCATTTCGGAACTGCTGCGATAAGGTGAGAATGGTGGGCGATGACGGGCTCGAACCGCCGACCCCCTCCGTGTAAAGGAGATGCTCTACCAACTGAGCTAATCGCCCAATCTCAATTCTTATCTACACTGCGAGTCTACGTGAAGTAGATGGTGGGTGATGACGGGCTCGAACCGCCGACCCCCTCCGTGTAAAGGAGATGCTCTACCAACTGAGCTAATCACCCCCGCTGTGTGGAGTCGCATTATAGGGAGAGTTGAAAATGAGTCAACGCCTTTTCTAAAGTTTTTATTCGTTCGTCGTAAAATTAGACAAAACGATCGCAAAACGGGCTATGGCGCATGATTTCTAAACAAAAATCGTAATCTCCATCACGATACAGGGATCAACATTGAGGAATCGCCCCACAGTGATAGAATATTGCCCATTGTTTTTTCCCCAGGATTTGCCGATTGCCGGCATCTTTATAACGTAAGGCCATTTCATGAAAATCAAAACTCGCTTCGCGCCCAGCCCGACAGGCTATCTGCACGTCGGTGGTGCACGTACTGCTCTCTATTCCTGGCTTTTTGCACGCCACAACAAAGGTGAGTTTGTGCTGCGTATTGAGGACACCGATCTCGAGCGCTCCACGCCGGAAGCAATTGAAGCCATTATGGATGGTATGAACTGGCTGAATCTGGAGTGGGATGAAGGCCCGTATTTCCAGACCAAACGTTTTGACCGCTATAACGCTGTAATCGATGAGATGCTGGTCGCGGGTACTGCTTATAAGTGCTACTGCTCTAAAGAGCGTCTGGACGCGCTGCGTGAAGAGCAGATGGCAAACGGCGAAAAGCCGCGTTATGACGGCCGCTGCCGCCACGATCACAGTGAGCATGCTGCTGATGAGCCTTGTGTAGTGCGTTTTGCTAACCCGCAGGACGGCTCCGTTATCTTTGACGACCAGATCCGTGGCCCGATCGAATTCAGCAACCAGGAGCTGGACGATCTGATCATCCGCCGCACCGACGGTTCCCCAACCTATAACTTCTGCGTTGTAGTCGATGACTGGGACATGGAAATCACCCACGTTGTTCGTGGCGAAGACCATATCAACAACACGCCGCGCCAGATCAACATTCTGAAAGCGCTGAATGCGCCAGTGCCGGTGTATGCGCACGTATCCATGATCAACGGTGATGACGGTAAAAAACTGTCTAAACGTCATGGCGCAGTGAGCGTTATGCAGTACCGCGACGACGGCTATCTGCCGGAAGCGCTGTTGAATTATCTGGTGCGTCTGGGCTGGGCCCATGGTGACCAGGAAATCTTCAGCCGCGAAGAGATGATCGAACTGTTCTCACTGAGCTCGGTTAGTAAGTCTGCCAGTGCGTTCAATACCGAAAAATTGCAGTGGCTGAACCATCACTACATCAATACCATGCCGCCAGAGTATGTTGCGACCTATCTGCAGTGGCACATTGAGCAGGCCAACATTGATACCCGTACCGGCCCTGAGCTGGCAGATCTGGTGAAACTGCTCGGTGAGCGTTGCAAGACTCTGAAAGAGATCGCTGAAAGCTGCCGCTACTTCTATGAAGAGTTCGACGAGTTTGACGCTGACGCGGCGAAGAAACACCTGCGCCCGGTTGCACGTCAGCCGCTGGAAGTGGTACGCGACAAACTGGCTGCCATTACTGAATGGACGGCTGAGAATGTACATCACGCCATTCAGGCAACAGCGGATGAGCTGGAAGTGGGTATGGGTAAAGTCGGTATGCCACTGCGCGTCGCCGTTACCGGTGCAGGCCAGTCTCCGGCTCTGGACGTGACCGTTCATGCGATTGGAAAGTCACGCAGCGTGGCGCGTATCAACAAGGCGCTGGGCTTTATTGCTGAGCGCGAAAGCCAGCAATAACTCAGTCTGACAGATGAAAATGAAAAACGGCAGGGTGACCTGCCGTTTTTTTATGCGTGTAATTCAGCAATGCCGAGACGAGCAAGAAACCCTTGTATACCTTCGCGCTTTAGCAATACGTGAAGACGTTCCTGTTCGGTCTGGGTCATGTTTTCCAGCGAGTCAATTATTTGAGGGAGCAACGTTGATGGTGCTGATTCACCGTACAGAGACGGGGCTTCTGCCAGTTGGTAGATCGCCTGACGGCTACGAATGGCCGGGAGACTGATAATGTGCTCCTTCACTCGTGCATCAATATGAATCAGCCGTGCCCGCCCACCTTTCACGCCATTAATCCCTTCGGTTTTCCACCCTTTCTGGCGTATCCAGCGGTTAACCGTTTGTCTGGCTACACCCAGAGTGTCCGCCAGCTCTTCCGTGGTCATTTTATTGCGTAATTTTTTCATATCAGTTCTGGTCGCGAATCCCTAAACGTTGCAACAATCCGGTAATCCCTTCCCGCAGTAACAGCGATGTCATCTGCTTTTGCTCATCCGGCGTCATTTCATTTGCCAGTGTCAGAAGTAAAGTGTGGAGTGAACCTTCATGGTACGCGTTTTCCGGCATGTCAGGCATTTCGGATACCCGGCGTGCGCTGCGAATAAAATCACGCACTTTTTCATTCACATGCACCAGACGGGCTTTCCCACCCTGTACTCCTGGTTTTGGCGATGTAATCCAACCCTCTTTACGTACCCATTTATTGATGGTCTGGCGGCTATAGCCAGTGAGCAGGGCTAACTCTTCTGGCGTCATTCGTTCCTTGATCATGCAATTTCCTGAGTATTAGTGGGGTTAATTAGTGGTTCATTTTATAGCACCGTTTTACGTGAAAATGTGACAGGTTTAACTCCTGACTGCGAGCAGGCTCGCAAAGTGATTTATTTGCATGATTTTTCAGCGATTGAAAGGCTGTAATGGATTTTGACGTTGACACTCAGCAATGGAATTCATATTATGCCGCCCGTCAACATGACAGCTTTACGATGGGGCTATAGCTCAGCTGGGAGAGCGCTTGCATGGCATGCAAGAGGTCAGCGGTTCGATCCCGCTTAGCTCCACCAAACTCTGAACCCAACAGAGTACGGTATGTAAAGTCACATGTGGGGCTATAGCTCAGCTGGGAGAGCGCTTGCATGGCATGCAAGAGGTCAGCGGTTCGATCCCGCTTAGCTCCACCAAAATTCAGACCCTCGTCGAAAGACGGGGGTTTTTTTATGCCTTTGTAAAATCCCCTTTCACTTTTGTTGCCTGAAAGGGGATGTTTCTATACCTCACCACAATCTACATCAATAAACGGGTCTATAAATGGACTTGAACTTGATTCGCTCAATTAATAATCATATTATCCGCTGGGTCAAATAGTGCTGATGGATAAATAGATTATCTAACTTAATGAATAGAAAAGCTTACAATAATATAAACATATTTATAATTGCCCTGGCGCTATGCCTGGTTGCGGTGCCATTTTCCCGTTATATCTCTCCGCATGCTATTGTTAATGGGCATGATGTATATTTAGCGTGGTTACCGTTAAGTGTCATGCTGGCTGTTATTTTATTGTTTGGTCGTCGGGCAATTATTCCCGTTCTGTTAAGTTTTATCGTTACCAATGTTTATAGTTTTCATTTAACGGTACTGCAGCACGCGGTGTTGTTGTTTTGTCAGACCTTTCCTGCGTTTGCCGTCTGCGGTGTGATTCGCCTGATCCTGGGGAAGCGCTGGCGTTATGGTTTGCCCAATAAGTTCATCGGTATTCGTATTTTCTGGCTTGGTTTTATGTTGCCTGCAGGAATAAAACTGTCGATGTATCTGGCAGGATATTTATTTGATTTTCCACTGACTATCTCGACCTTCTTCGGTGAAGGAACAGCAATTTACAATGTGGTTGATATTCAAAGCCTGATTTGTGCCGTATTGATATTTACCATGATGTTCTATTATCCATTAAGAATGGCACTTAACCCCGGTTATGCCAGAATATTCTGGCGGGGGAGTGTTAAACCCATATTCTTTACTAAACAGCCTGTTTATATCTTTACCTGGTTGATGGTTCTGATCGCTGTGATTGCAATTCTGTGCATGCCTCTGCAATCAGCCATTATTGCCGGTTATCTTATGCCGGTGATTTTTATCCTGTTTACCCTGGGGATCAGTCGTCTGAGCTATGCTCTTATCTCTCTGCTCTGGGCTGCATCTGCATTCCTGTTATTAACCTATAACTTTCTTAATGGTGTCGAATCAGGACACTCGCTCTCCTTTATCCTGTCGGTACTGATCTCTTTTGCTATCTGTTTGCTCTACATGTCGCGGATCTACCGCAGAAGCGAATGGCTGAAGCAGGGCTGGCAGGAGAGGGCGTTAACCGATCCATTGACGGGGTTACCCAATATTCGTGCGCTTGAAGACTACCTGTTCGTTCATCCTGACGCTAAAGTGTGCTGTCTGCGGATGGACAACCTGGAGTTTTTGAGCCGTCACTATGGCATTCTCATGCGGGTCCACTGCAAACGGATGATTACGACATCTCTGCAGCCATTATTGCAGAAAGATGAGAAGCTCTTTCAGCTGCCAGGAAGCGAGCTGGTGCTGGTATTGCTGGGGCCAGAAACTGCTGAACGCCTGCAACATATGGTCGACCAACTGAACAGCCGCAAGATTTTCTGGAACAATACCGGGCTGGATATTGAGTTTGGTGCCTCCTGGGGCAAGGTGGAGAATGGTGAAACGTTGCATCATACGCTGGGGCAACTGAGCTGGCTGGCCGAGCAATCATGCGGTGCGCATAACGTTCTGGCACTGACAAATAGCCTTGAAGCTGCCTCGGGACAAACGACGGAACGGGTTCTGATGTTAGGGCGGGTTAAGCATGCTCTGGAGGCAGGCAAATTTCACTTATATGCACAACCGATCCAAAACGCCGATGGCAACGGGTACTATGAAATTCTGACGCGTATGGAAAGTGAGGGAGAGATTCTGTCACCCGATCGCTTTATCCCGTTGATTGCTCAGTTTAACCTCAGCCACCAGTTCGATCTGAGCGTCGTGGAGAAATTACTGGTGTGGCTTCACGAACACCCTGCGACGCATGCGGGTACCCGTTTTTCTGTCAACCTGATGCCGCTGACGCTGATGCAAAAAGAGGTGGCCAGCGAGATAATCGCGCTCTTTGAACGCTATGCTGTTGCCCCTCAGGCTGTCGTTATTGAGATCACCGAAGAGCAGGCATTTTCCAATTCAGGAAGCAGCATCAAAAATATCCAGCAACTTCGGGATTACGGTTTCCGTATTGCGATTGATGATTTCGGTACCGGGTATGCCAACTACGAGCGCCTCAAGCGTCTGCAGGCAGACATCATTAAGATTGACAGCTGCTTTGTGAACGATATTTGCACCGATAGCATGGATGCCATGATCGTGCAGTCAATTTGCAATCTGGCGAAAACGAAAGCGCTCTGTGTGGTTGCCGAATATGTGGAAACACCAGCGCAGCGGGAGATGTTGCTACGCTTTGGTGTGGACTATCTGCAGGGCTACCTGATAGGCAAGCCCACGCCGCTTAGCAAATTACGGGCATAAAAAAACCAGGAGCATTGGCTCCCGGTTTTTGTCAGTTGTTCTGATTACAGTACCAGTGCTGCAATAGAGGCAGACAGTACGCTCACCAGGGTAGAGCCGTAAACCAGCTTCAGGCCGAAGCGAGAAACAACGTTACCCTGTTCTTCGTTCAGACCTTTAATCGCACCGGCGATAATACCGATGGACGAGAAGTTCGCGAAGGAAACCAGGAATACGGAGATGATGCCTTCCGCGCGTGGAGAGAGCGTGCTGGCAATTTTCTGCAGATCCATCATGGCCACGAATTCGTTAGAAACCAGTTTGGTTGCCATGATACTGCCCACCTGCAGCGCTTCGTGAGCCGGAACACCCATTACCCATGCAACAGGGTAGAAGATATAGCCCAGAATGCCCTGGAAGGAGATACCCAGAACCGCCGCGAACAGGGCGTTCAGGGCAGAAATCAGGGCAATAAAGCCGATCAGCATTGCAGCAACGATAATCGCCACTTTGAAACCAGCCAGAATATACTCACCCAGCATTTCGAAGAAGCTCTGACCTTCGTGCAGATTTGCCATCTGCAGGTTCTCTTCGCCTTCTTCAACACGGTATGGGTTGATCAGAGACAACACAATAAAGGTGCTGAACATGTTCAGAACCAGCGCGGCAACCACGTATTTCGGTTCCAGCATCGTCATGTACGCACCCACGATAGACATGGAAACGGTGGACATTGCTGTTGCTGCCATCGTGTACATACGGTTACGGGACATTTTACCGAGAATGTCTTTATACGCGATGAAGTTCTCAGACTGACCCAGGATCAGTGAGCTTACGGCGTTGAACGATTCCAGTTTACCCATACCGTTGACTTTGGACAGCACGGTACCAATGGCGCGAATAACGACAGGCAGCACGCGGATGTGTTGCAGAATACCGATAAGCGCGGAGATGAAAACGATAGGGCACAGCACTTTCAGGAAGAAGAATGCCAGGCCATCGTCATTCATTTTACCGAAGACAAAGTTAGTCCCTTCGTTGGCGAATCCGAGCAGTTTTTCGAACATTTCGGAGAAGCCTTTCACGAAGCCGAGCCCCACGTTGGAGTTCAGGAAGAACCACGCGAGTAAAACTTCAATAACGAGAAGCTGAACAACAAAGCGGATGCGGATTTTTTTCCGGTCATGACTGACCAGTAACGCAAGCGCAGTAACGACAACAAGTGCCAGTACAAAATGAAGGACGCGGTCCATATTTGCTCCAAATATGAGGCAGGTTTAATTTTCATGCACATTCTATGTAACAAGCGTAAAGAAAACGAGATCAAAGCCACACTATAGTCACATCCTGTGATGAGTCTCAAAAATAGTGATCAACAAGACATTTTTGTTATGTTAGGTAAATGAGTGAAAAGTTAAGTTTGTGTGCTAGTCTTCACCAAAGACTGTGCGATTTCATTTTCTGTACGATCGCTCCAGCGTACCTGCCCCATCTATCGTTCAATACTATCAGAGAAATCACTATAAACTTTCCAAATGATCTTGATAATCATTCTCATTTTGATAGCATTAAACATAGCAAAGGCTATATTTCCAGAGGCAGAAATGACAAACAGTCGCGTAGAGGGTAGCAGTGGCAGAGCAACGCGCAAGTTGCGGTTCGCATTAATGGGACCCGCGTTCATTGCTGCTATTGGTTACATCGATCCGGGTAATTTTGCGACCAACATTCAGGCCGGGGCCAGCTTCGGCTATAAGCTGCTGTGGGTGGTTGTCTGGGCTAACCTGATGGCAATGCTGATTCAGATGCTCTCGGCAAAGCTGGGGATTGCCACGGGGAAAAACCTGGCGGAGCAAATCCGTGACCATTATCCTCGTCCGGCAGTATGGCTGTACTGGATCCAGGCCGAAATCATCGCAATGGCAACTGACCTCGCTGAATTTATTGGGGCGGCTATCGGTTTTAAGCTGATCCTCGGGGTGTCGCTGTTGCAAGGGGCCGTGCTGACCGGGATCGCCACCTTCCTTATTCTGATGCTACAGCGTCGGGGGCAAAAACCGCTGGAAAAAGTTATCGGCGGACTGCTGTTGTTTGTTGCTGCGGCGTATATCGTCGAGCTGATTTTCTCGCAGCCAGACCTGGCGCAGCTCAGTAAAGGGATGGTGATCCCGAGCCTGCCAACCTCTGAAGCTGTGTTCCTGGCCGCCGGGGTGCTGGGGGCGACCATCATGCCGCATGTTATTTACCTTCACTCTTCCCTCACGCAGCATCTGCACGGTGGGACGCGTCAACAACGTTACTCGGCAACTAAATGGGATGTGGCTATTGCCATGACCATTGCCGGTTTTGTAAACCTGGCGATGATGGCAACCGCTGCCGCCGCTTTCCACTTTAACGGACACACGGGTATTGCCGATCTCGATCAGGCCTACCTGACGCTGGAGCCGTTACTGAGCCATGCTGCCGCGACGATATTTGGCCTGAGCCTGGTGGCGGCTGGCCTCTCTTCCACGGTCGTGGGGACGCTGGCAGGGCAGGTTGTCATGCAGGGTTTCGTGCGTTTCCATATTCCACTGTGGATACGTCGCTCCGTCACCATGCTGCCCTCATTCATCGTGATTCTGATGGGACTTGATCCGACCCGGATACTGGTGATGAGCCAGGTGCTGCTGAGTTTTGGTATTGCACTGGCGCTGGTACCGCTGCTGATGTTTACCAGCGACAAATCTCTGATGGGCGATCTGGTTAACACGACACTGGTGAAAAGAGCCGGGTGGGCTATCGTGGTGGTGGTGGTGGCGCTGAACATGTGGTTGTTGGTTGGTACAGCGTTAGGACTCTAAAAAGAAAAAGGAGCCGAAAGGCTCCTTTTTGCTGTTAGTGGTGATGACCGTGTCCGTGACCTCTGCCGCCACCCCAGTCGCCACGACGGTCACTACGATCGTCCCAGCCTTCACGGTAACCACGCTCATACGCGTTGTTTTTATACCAGCCGCGATGGCGACCGTTATCATGTTTCCACCAGCGGTCATCACGCCATTCATAATGACGGTGCCAGTAGTCACGGTCGCGCCAGTAGCCACCGTCCCAGTATCTGCCGTAGTCGTCACGATCGCCAATTTGTAATTTAATTGATGGCAACAGGGTGATTTCGCCGGCATTGGCGACCAGCGGGGCTGAAGCCAGTAACACCGCTGCAAGAATCAGTGACCTGAACATACTTTTCTCCTTCACGATCGGGGCCGCTGTGCGGCCTGTTAACGTAATTTTACGAGTTGGTAAAGCCTCGTTTCATCACCTCAATTCCTAATTCATGAATGAGAGCACCTTTTGCTAAAAGTGGTTTTATTTTGAGCTGTTCAGAATTACTTCAATGGCGGTGAGTTCATCTGCTGAAAAGTGGCGATTTTCCAGCATGCCAACGGCGTCATCAATCTGCGCCGTTTTACTGGCACCAATTAGCACGGAGGTCACGGCGTCATGGCGTAATACCCAGGCCAGCGCCATCTGCGATAGCTTTTGACCGCGGCTTTCAGCCAGCGTGTTCAGCTTACGAACCTTTTCCAGCTTCTCTTCGGTGATCTGTTCAGGATTCAGGAACTTGCTACCGCTGGCTGCACGTGAGTCTGCCGGAATGCCATTCAGATAGCGATTGGTCAACTGACCACCTGCCAGTGGTGAGAAGGGAATACAGCCGACACCTTTTTCCTGTAATACGCTCAGTAAACCGTCTTCTGGCGCACGTTCAAACATGGAATATTTCGGCTGGTGGATAAGACATGGGGTACCGAGATCCTCCAGAATCTCAATGGCCTGCCGGGCCAGATCCGCAGGATAGTTGGACAAACCGACATACAGGGCTTTGCCCTGACGCACCAGATGATCGAGCGCTTTCATTGTCTCCTGCAGCGGCGTTTCCGGGTCGGGACGGTGATGATAGAAGATATCGACATACTCCAGCCCCATGCGCTTCAGGCTCTGATCCAGGCTGGAGATCAAATACTTGCGCGAGCCCCAGTCACCGTAAGGACCATCCCACATGGTATAACCCGCTTTTGTCGACACAATCAGCTCGTCGCGCCAGGGCAGGAAATCTTCCTGTAAAATACGGCCAAAATTACGTTCGGCTGAACCCGGAGGCGGGCCATAGTTGTTGGCGAGATCAAAATGGGTGATGCCAAGATCGAAGGCGCGCTGTAAAAGTTGACGGCTGTTTTCGATGAGCGTGGTGTCGCCGAAATTATGCCAAAGTCCAAGCGAGATGGCGGGTAACGTGAGTCCGCTACGCCCGCAGCGGCGATACTGCATTGTCTGATAACGATTTTTGTCCGGCTGATAACCCATTCTCGTGACCTCTGGCAATGAAAAGAAAAAAGAGTGTATGCGTTTACACTAACGTGAAGAAAAAGAGAATAGCGCAGCCTTTTTTGTAAAGCATTCTTTCCATCCCCTTCTTATTGCCATTTCTGGACAGTCATCACGCTTCTTTAATACTCAAAGTGAGGTCAACATAAGAAGGATACCTGTCATGCGTACCCCATACTGCGTCGCCGATTACCTGCTGGACCGTCTTACAGATTGTGGTGCCGATCATCTGTTTGGCGTGCCGGGCGACTATAACCTGCAGTTTCTCGACCACGTGATAGCCAGCCCGGATATCTGTTGGGTGGGCTGTGCAAATGAGCTGAACGCAGCATACGCTGCCGACGGCTATGCCCGATGTAAAGGCTTTTCCGCGCTGCTGACGACGTTCGGTGTCGGAGAATTAAGTGCCATGAATGGCATCGCAGGCAGCTTTGCCGAATATGTTCCGGTGTTACACATTGTCGGTGCGCCGGGTATGGCGTCACAGCAAAGAGGGGAGTTATTGCACCATACGTTAGGTGATGGTGAGTTCCGCCACTTTTATCATATGAGCGAGCCTATCACTGTCGCGCAGGCGGTTCTTACCGAACAAAATGCCTGTTATGAAATCGACCGGGTGCTCACGACCATGCTGCGGGAACGTCGCCCTGGCTACCTGATGTTACCTGCCGACGTGGCAAAAAAAGCCGCCACACCGCCTGTAAGCGCTCTCACAGTGAAGCCTGTTCATGCCGATAATGCCTGTCTGAAAGCATTTCGCGATGCTGCCGGAAACAAACTGGCTATGAGCAAACGTACTGCGCTGTTAGCCGACTTCCTTGTTCTGCGTTATGGTCTGAAGCATGCGCTGCAGAAATGGGTGAAGGAGGTGCCTATGGCGCATGCGACTATGCTGATGGGGAAAGGGATATTCGACGAGCGGCAGACCGGTTTTTACGGGACATACAGTGGCTCAGCGAGTACGGGGACGGTAAAAGAGGCAATTGAAGGCGCTGACACCGTGCTATGTATCGGTACCCGCTTTACCGATACACTGACGGCCGGTTTTACCCATCAGCTTGCCACGGCGCAAACGATAGAAGTGCAGCCTCATGCTTCGCGCGTCGGTGATGTCTGGTTTACCGGCATCCCCATGCTGCAGGCGATTGAGACGCTGGTGGAGCTCTGCAAACAGCACGTACACAATCACCCTGTACCATCTTCTCACAGCGGTTTTTCCTTCCCGCAGCCGGATGGTTCGCTCACACAGGAAAACTTCTGGAACACGCTGCAAACCTTTATTCGTCCCGGTGACATTATCCTTGCCGACCAGGGAACCTCTGCCTTCGGGGCGTTTGTATTGCGCTTGCCTGCCGATGTGAATTTTATCGTCCAGCCTCTCTGGGGGTCGATTGGTTACACGCTGGCGGCGGCCTTTGGTGCGCAGACGGCGTGTCCGAACCGGCGCGTCATTGTGCTCACCGGAGATGGTGCGGCGCAGCTGACCATTCAGGAGCTTGGCTCAATGCTGCGTGATAAACAGCATCCCATTATTCTGGTGCTTAATAACGAAGGGTACACGGTTGAAAGGGCGATCCACGGGCCAGAGCAACGGTATAACGACATTGCGTTGTGGAACTGGACACAAATTCCACAGGCACTCAGCCTGGATCCTCAGGCCGAGTGCTGGCGGGTCAGTGAAGCGGAACAACTGGCGAACGTCCTCGAAAAAGTGGCGCACCACGAGCGACTCTCGCTGATTGAGGTCATGCTGCCAAAAGCGGATATTCCACCGCTGCTGGGAGCCATTACCAAAGCGCTGGAGGCGCGCAACCGCGCCTGATTATTTGTCGTTTCTCCAGGCCATCATCATCGGTTTGCCCGCCAGCAGGAGCCAGGCGGGCAACATCACGATACAGAGCAGGGGGAACAGCGTGGAATCAGGTACCACTACGGCGGCCATAAACAGACTCAGCCACGCATCGCGAGTGACCACCAGAACCAACCCCAGAATGGAGCATGAAACGGTAATCGCCGCCGGAACAGCCTCCACATGTTCATGCAACATCAAACCCAGCGCCACGCCGACAAAGACCGCCGGGAAAATACGCCCGCCGCGAAAACCACATGCCGCTGCCACCACCAGTGCTGCCAGTTTTATCAGCGCAAACAGCAGATAATCTGACACGTTAAATACCTGGCTGAATGCCAGCTGTTGCATTTCATCGAGGCCCTTAAATAGCGTCACTGTTCCGCCGATAGCCCCTAAAATCCCCAACATCAGACCTCCGGCACCCAGAATCAGTACCGGATGTTTGAGTCTGTGAATCAGCCGGTGCAGGCGTGGAAGGCACCATACCGCGACCATGCCCAGTGCAATGGCGATAGCCACCACAATCGCACCGCTGAAAATATCGGCTATCTGCATCTGGCCGTAATGGGGTAAAGAGAGTGAAAAATGGGGATGGAAAAACAGGCTGGTGGTGAGAGCCCCGGCAGCGGCTGCCATCAGTGGAGCAAAGAGTCTGTCCCAGAGCGGTACGTCGCTATTGCCGCTGAGCGTCTGAGAGAAAATCAGCGCGGCAGCGACGGGCGTTCCGAACAGCGCACCAATGGTGCCGGCTGAGGCCAGGATCGTCCAGTCCAGTGCGCCGACGCGGGGGAAAATGCGTGAACCAAGAAAAACCGCCAGGCCAATGTTGACCGCCATGATCGGATGTTCTGGCCCCAGACTGACGCCGCCCGCCAGACCTAAAATCAGGGCGATAATCAACCCCGGCAGGGCCGAAGGGGTGACCGGAGCACCGATCAGGGGTTCCTGCGCTGGATCTGGCCCGGCGTGTCCCGGGCTAAAACGAATGACCAGACCCACGGCAATACCGGTTAACGTCAGCATCAAAATGATCCATGCCGGAGAATCAAAGCTGATACCGAGTTTTGCGGGGAGTGAAGTCCATAACATCGTTTGCAGCACCGACGCGACTTTCATCACGACGATGAGCACCATACTTGAGGCAACGCCAATAATTAACGCCGGGATTGCCAATAACAGCATGGTTCTGGCTCGCGGGTGGAGCATGATGATTTCCTTGTACAAAACGGTATAACGTTACTTTGCACAATCAGCCCTGGCGCAATAATGCAAAAGGTGCTGAAACGGTAAAGTGATTCTGTGATGAAGATCGATAATCCTGGGGCATTCACCTTCCGGTCGTTGTTGTTATCACGCCTTGAATTTACAGTGTCCCAAAGATTTATTCTGACTTTAGCGGAGCAGTAGAAGAATGACAAAGTATGCTTTGGTAGGTGATGTAGGCGGCACGAACGCGCGCCTTGCATTATGCGATGTACATAGCGGTGAAATTTCCCAGGCGAAAACCTATTCAGGGCTGGACTACCCAAGCCTGGAAGCTGTTGTTCGCGTTTATCTCGATGAGCATAAGACTAGTGTTGAAGATGGCTGCATCGCCATTGCCTGCCCGATTACCGGTGACTGGGTGGCGATGACTAACCATACCTGGGCATTCTCCATTACCGAAATGCAGAAGAACCTCGGCTTTGCGCATCTTGAAATCATCAATGACTTTACCGCAGTTTCAATGGCAATTCCGATGCTGAAGCCAGAGCACCTGATCCAGTTTGGCGGCACTGCACCGGTAGAAGGTAAGCCGATTGCCGTTTACGGAGCGGGTACCGGTCTGGGCGTGTCGCACCTGGTTCACGTTAATCAGCGCTGGGTGAGCCTGCCGGGTGAAGGGGGGCACGTGGATTTTGCACCAAACAGTGAAGAAGAGGGCATCATCCTCGAAGAACTGCGTGCCGAGATCGGCCACGTTTCTGCTGAACGCGTGCTTTCTGGCCCGGGGCTGGTGAACCTGTATCGTGCAATTGTGATATCTGACGGTCGTCTGCCGGAAAATCTGCAGCCGAAAGACGTGACCTCGCGTGCGCTGGCGGACAGCTGCATCGACTGCCGTCGCGCATTGTCGCTGTTCTGCGTCATTATGGGGCGTTTTGGCGGCAACCTGGCGCTGAATCTCGGCACCTTTGGTGGCGTCTATATCGCAGGTGGGATCGTGCCGCGTTTCCTCGATTTCTTTAAAGCCTCAGGTTTCCGCGGCGGTTTCGAAGACAAAGGGCGCTTCAGAAGTTACGTGCAGGACATTCCTGTGTACCTGATTGTGCATGATAACCCTGGCCTGCTTGGCTCGGGCGCACATCTTCGTCAGGTTCTGGGTCAGATCCTCTGACATCTGTTACCCTCTCCTGCGGGAGAGGGCGTTTCCCTTACAGGTGCATCAGCTGGCGGAATTCTTTCACCTTGCTGCGGCTCACCGGCACCTGAAAATCGAGATCCTTCAGACGCAAAATGTAGGTGTTGTTAAACCAGGGCTCGATCTCGCGGATCTTATTTAAATTCACGCAAAACGAACGGTGACAGCGGAAGAAGTGCGCCGTCGGCAGTTTGCTGCAAAACTCGGTGATGTTCATCGCCATCACATACGATTCACGCCGTGTGTAGACAAACGTCATCTTTTCATGCGCTTCGGCATAGTAGATATCGTCGATGGGCGTCACGATGATACGTTCATCCTTGACCAGATTAATGGTGTCATTCTCACGGACCGTCGGGCTGGTGTTTGCAGGTGCGGTCTGCTGCTGCCATGCCGCTTCCAGTTTTTGCAGCATGCTGATAATGCGTGATTCCTGGTAAGGTTTAAGGATGTAGTCAAACGCTTCCAGTTCAAAAGCCTCTACAGCGTGCTCTTTCCAGGCGGTAACAAAGACAATAAACGGTTTATTGGCAAACTGGTTGATGTTTTGCGCCAGCAACACGCCGTCCAGCGACGGAATGTTGATATCGAGAAAAATGGCGTCGACCCGGTTGTGCTGCAAAAACTTCAGCACGTCCAGACCATCTTCAAAGGTGCCGACAATCTCCATCTGGCTATGCGTTTTGATAAGCCAGCTCAGCTCCTGTTGAGCCAGAATCTCATCTTCCACAATGATGACTTTCATGTGTTACTCCGGCCTATGGCAACAGTGATGCCGGTGCATGAACGGGGGAGCGTTCATTCGGAACGTAAAAAGCGATTTCGGTGCCAGGCTCAAGACGGCGAATATGCAGTCCGTCGCCATACAGCAGTTTGACCCGGTGATGCACATTCAGTAACCCAATTTTATTACCCGGCATCTCGTTTGATTCAACGCGTTCAATCACTTTCGGGTCGATACCGTGTCCGGTATCGCGCACCGCAATGCGCACGCGGTTGCCGCTCTCAGTCACGCTGATGGTGACCACGCCTTTCCCTTTACACGGCTGAATACCGTGGACAATCGCGTTTTCAACCAGCGGCTGAATCAGCAGGCTTGGGATCACGCAGTTGACCTCTTCATCAATATCATAAATGACCGTGAGCTTGTCGCCGAAGCGAGCCTGCTCAATCGCAATGTAGTCTTTGATTTGATAAAACTCTTTTTTGATGTCGATCTGCTCGTCATCTTTCAGCTCAATGTTGTAGCGCAGATAGCGCGACAGGTTAAAAATCAGCTGGCGCGCGGTGTCCGGATTGAGGCGAATGGAGGAGGAAATCGCATTCAGCGCGTTGAACAGAAAATGGGGATTTATTTTACTTTGCAGCGCGCGTAACTCTGCCTTATTTGCCATCTCGCGCAGCTGCTCCGCGCGAGACACTTCCAGCTGGGTGGAGATAATCTGTGACAACCCGATGGCCATCTCCTGCAGTGAGGAGGTGATCTGGTGTGCATGGCAGTAGTAAATCTTCAGCGTGCCCGTCACGACCCCTTTCTCCCACAGGGGGATCACCAGCATGGAGTGGATTTCTGGTGTTCTGTAGGCTTCATCATTGTTTTTAATGATGATTTTACCGTAATTGATCGCCTGCTTTGTGGTTGGGCTGATGGTGTCATCGTTATCGTGGTAGTTATGTTCGCCTACACCTACGTAGGCCAGCACGCGGTCGATATTGGTAATGGCGACGGCATCGGCGTGAATATCGCGGCGAATGATATCGCAGACCTGGCGCAAGGATTCAGCGTTAACGTGGCGGAACAGCGGCAGCGTTTTGTTGGCGATATCGAGCGCCAGCTTGGCCTGACGCGCGGCGCTGGCCTCTTTTTCCCCTTCGACGCTTTGCACCAGTAACACAATAAAACCGATGCAGACGCTGCCGAGGATCATCGGAATGCCGATTTTCGAGACAATATCCAGACCCAGAGCCGTGGTGGGTGCCAGGACCACCACTAGGATCATGGTCAGCGTTTCACACGCCATACCTGCGATGATCCCGGCGCGCCAGCGCTGTTTTTTCGGCACTTTGCGGCTAATCCAGCCAGAGAGCACCCCGGCAATAATGCTGGTAATAAAGCACGGAATCGCCGTCACACCGCCGATATCAATCAGGTAACGGTGGGTACCGGCAATAATCCCCGTAATCACCCCCACCCACGGGCCGAATAAAATACCGCCAGACATCACTGCGATAATACGTACGTTGACCAGAGAGCCTTCTACCGGAACCCCAGACCAGGTACTGAACAGGGCAAACAGCGAAAAGATGGCCGTGACGGCCAGAAGCTCTTTTGGCGAGTGTGCAGACTTGTGCAATAGCTCGCGGAACAGGCGAATGCGAATGAGGAAGAACAGGCAAATCAGCATTAATGCCGCACGGTCAAAAACCGCGAGGAGCATATCGAATATTTCGTGCACGAGAGAACCAGCAAAAACGGGAAAGAACCATGATAAAAAACCTGGCGCGTATTGACCAGCTATTCACCTGGTTTATCAAATGGGGAAAAACCATGACTTTCAAAGGGGATAGTTTATGGGAGCCTGAAGACGCCGGATTTTTTATTGGTGGCGAAGGCTGAGGTAACGGGTTTGATATCATCATGTTAAATAACAGGTATTAAAAATACACATTAAGAGGAACAGCTTCCGCATTTAGGCGCAGCAGGGTTCCTGTTTTAACGCGATCTCTTTTTTTTAATTTCCCTCTCGACAGCACGTTTTTTTTCAGGTTATTTTCTAAGCATGCCACATCGGTGGCAGCGTCGCTCGGACGGTCCGGGCGCTAACGTTAATCTGAGGAATCTATGGCTGAATTCAGTCCTGAACGCCGTTTCACGCGTATCGATCGTCTCCCCCCTTATGTTTTCAATATCACTGCTGAACTGAAAATGGCTGCGCGTCGGCGCGGCGAAGACATTATTGATTTCAGCATGGGTAACCCCGACGGCCCTACGCCACCACATATTGTTGAGAAATTATGTACGGTTGCCCAGCGTCCCGA
This sequence comes from Enterobacter sp. RHBSTW-00901, assembly GCF_014103115.1. Lineage (NCBI taxonomy): Bacteria > Pseudomonadati > Pseudomonadota > Gammaproteobacteria > Enterobacterales > Enterobacteriaceae > Enterobacter > Enterobacter sp. RHBSTW-00901. The sequence continues at coordinate 1,476,371 of NZ_JABXPB010000001.1, read as the reverse complement.
TACGCATGGCTACTCAACGTCTCGCGGCATTCCCCGATTACGTCGTGCTATCTCCCGCTGGTACCAGGATCGCTATCAGGTGGATATTGATCCTGAAAGCGAAGCCATTGTTACCATCGGTTCGAAAGAGGGGCTGGCACACCTGATGCTGGCGACGCTGGATCATGGCGATACCGTTCTGGTGCCGAACCCAAGCTATCCAATCCACATCTACGGTGCGGTGATTGCCGGGGCGCAGGTTCGTTCTGTGCCGCTGGTCGAAGGGGTCGATTTCTTTAACGAGCTGGAACGTGCTATCCGTGAAAGTTATCCGAAACCAAAGATGATGATCCTCGGTTTTCCGTCGAACCCAACGGCACAGTGCGTCGAGCTGGATTTCTTCGAGAAGGTCGTCGCGCTGGCTAAACGTTATGACGTGCTGGTGGTTCATGATTTAGCCTATGCCGATATTGTATATGACGGCTGGAAAGCGCCTTCGATTATGCAGGTTCCGGGCGCACGTGATGTGGCGGTGGAGTTCTTCACCCTGTCGAAAAGTTACAATATGGCGGGCTGGCGCATTGGCTTTATGGTGGGTAACAAGACGCTGGTCAATGCACTGGCACGGATTAAGAGTTACCACGACTATGGCACCTTTACACCGCTTCAGGTGGCTGCCATTGCCGCCCTGGAGGGCGATCAGCAGTGTGTCCATGAGATTGCCGCCCAGTATAAACGTCGTCGAGATGTGCTGGTAAAAGGTTTGCATGAAGCTGGCTGGATGGTGGAAATGCCGAAAGCGTCCATGTACGTCTGGGCAAAAATCCCTGAGCCGTATGCAGCAATGGGGTCGCTGGAGTTTGCCAAGAAGCTGCTACAGGATGCGAAGGTGTGCGTCTCTCCGGGTATTGGCTTTGGTGATTATGGCGACACCCATGTGCGATTTGCACTGATTGAAAACAGCGATCGTATTCGTCAGGCGGTGAGGGGCATCAAGAGTATGTTCCGGGCCGACGGGCTTCTCTCATCAAAGAGCGTCGCTGAACATCCCGAGTTGTAACGACATAAAAAAACAGGAGCCAACGGCTCCTGTTCTTTTAACTGCGTTTGCTTTGCTAGATCATCAGGGCAAAGGTTCCGGCCCACACTAAAACAATCACCGAAATGCCCATAAAGAAATATTTCACGTTTCATCGCTCCGCGTATCTTATGGTACGCATTGAAAAACAGAGTCCACCTGATGATAGAGAGCTGGAATTGGGCGCTTACAATGCCGCTAACTCCAGCTCAGAATTCTGCGCTTCCCGCTGCCAGACGGCGCTAATGTACGCCTAAATATGAGGGGTGACAAGAGGGGATTTTTTAAATAATTTCCGTTACTTACGAGTGTCGTGGAACGGCGACAGTTTGATTTCAGCACGCAATAAATAGGTGTTGAGCGACGTAAAGAAAAAACAGTTACTCAGGGTAATTACAGGTGATTGAAAAGGTTAGTTTCCTGGCGAAACTAACCTTCTGAACGGGCTTAAATATAGAGTGAGGATTCGCCAAGCGGACGCGTTTTAAAGCGGCGGTGCATCCACAGATACTGCTCAGGCGCGCGCATAATCTCTTTTTCAATCACTTTGTTGATAAACGCTGCGGCCTCACATTCCTTTTCCGGGTAGTTAGCCATTTCAGGCGAAATGTGCAGACGATAACCTGACTTATCCGCTTTTCTCACCATTGTCACGGTCAACATGGCGGAACCCGACAGACGCGAAATCACAAAGGTACCGTTGGTCGTGGCGACATCTTTAACCGCAAAGAAGGGGGCAAAGCTGCTGCCTTTACGTCCATAATCCTGGTCCGGGGCAAACCAGACGGCTTCGCCTTTCTTCAGGGCTCCGACCATACCGCGCAGGTTATTGCGGCTGATCATTGCCTTGTTGGAACGCATGCGACCGCGCGTTTGCACCCACTCCATCAGCGGGTTGTTGTGCGGGCGATAGGTTGCCATCATCGGCTGACACAGCCCCATCACGCGGCCACCCAGCTCCAGTGACATAAAGTGAACGCCAACAACCATCACGCCACGGTTTTGCATCTGCGCGCGTTTCAGGTTATCCAGGCCTTCCACATCAAACCATTTGCGGACACGCTCATCGGGCCAGAACCAGGCCATCCCGGTTTCAAGCAGCGCCATCCCGATTGATTTGAAGTTTTCAGAAATGAGTTTTTCACGCTCTTCGGCATTGTACTGCGGGAAGCAAAGTTCAATGTTTTTGCGCGCAATAGATTCACGACGTTTGAGGAAATAGCGAGATGCGCTGCCCAGTTTTGAACCCAACAGACGCAGCACAGGGTAGGGCAGTTGCACCAACAACCAAAGAACGCCAAGACCAAACCATGTAAACCAGTAACGCGGGTGTAAAAACGCACGTTCAAATTTGGATTGAGACAAGATAGTGGAACCTATGTAAAGCCTGTAAAGGTAGCGCAGAATTCGCGATACGACGTGCCGATAAGACCGTTGTTCAAGGTGATGGTTGCAGGCTTTACCGAACTTTACGGCGTTACCTGGCCACTGCTGACGTTGGGTGGGCGGCGTAATGTAGCACCGTTATACGATATGTGCTATTACTCTTTTTTGATTAAAAAAGCGGCAGTGTGAAAGGTGATTGATTTGTTTGTTTTTTAATCATGGACAGATACCCGATGGTACCTATCCATGTATTCATGAGGGTGATGAATTACGCGTTAAAGGCCGCGTCTCCGGGTTGTACCTGCTTGTACCACGCCATCAGTTCGGCTGTTCCGGCTTCACCTTCGGCGGGAGCCCAGGCCGCGAAATCCTGTTCAGCAACGGGTTGATAACCACCGTGTTTGACTTCAAAGATAACGCCACCGTGATCCAGTGACAGCACGGCGTGCCAGGTTCCTGCATCCATCTCCAGCGCCATACACTCTTCACCCAGTACGGTGCGGCGGGTGACGATACCGTTGTCGTCAAAATTCAGTACCACAAAGCGCCCGCTGAGGGGAAGCAACAGTTCAAAGGTATGCGGGTGACGATGGGGACGGATATAGGTACCTGGCTCCATCGCAATGGCCAGACGCTGAACGGCGTCGCTCAGTTCCGGGTGAAAATTACGATGAGCACGTAAGCGCGGAGAGTTTACCGCTGCTTCACTTTGTTGCTTCAAATCGCTAAAGGTGATTTGTTTCATTTAAGCCGCCTGAGATGGATACAGAGTCAGTGTGTTCGGGTTGAACGAAAGAGTGTACGGGAAGGGGGAAGAATAGTCATGGTGTCCCCTGCAGGAATCGAACCTGCAACTAGCCCTTAGGAGGGGCTCGTTATATCCATTTAACTAAGGGGACGAAGCGGCACGAGTATAGCGTTATTTGCACTTTGCGTTAAGCGCACAACCACCTGACTGCTTAAAGAGTCACCATTCAGGCCGATTTTTTTGCTGATTTATCATTATTTTCCTCATTTCTGGTTTCTCTCTTCACTTTTTTTGCGCGTGGATTTCCGTCATCGCAGCCCAGGATTAGGGAGACGCTGGTGGTGAAGCGCAGTCAGCTTTGCCTGGCAGCCGTGGGGATGCTCTTAAATTACCGGCGATGGCAACAAAGGCGATACATCTCTTTCAAAGTTATTATAAAATTCCCGGCGAAACGAAACCTTAAAGCCAGGCTATGCTGAGATCAGAGTGACGGTGATTACTGCCCGTAATTGTGTTCGTGGACATCGGTAAACGTGCTGTTACAATCGCTTGCACGTGTACAGACGGAGCGCCAGATGCTCCGTTACGGATGGCAATCAACGATAGCCATACTGAACAGGGAGATATTTATGAAACTTCGGCTGTCGGCGCTTGCGCTGAGCGCAACGGTGCTTGTGGGTTGTGCCAGCACTGGAGAACAAACGGGACGCTCCGATCCTCTCGAAGGATTTAACCGTACCATGTACAGCTTCAACTATAACGTGCTGGATCCATATGTTATCCGTCCGGTAGCGGTTGCATGGCGTGACTACGTTCCCCAGCCTGCACGTAACGGGTTGAGCAATTTCACCAGTAACCTGGAAGAGCCTGCGGTGATGGTGAACTACTTCCTGCAAGGCGACCCGTACCAGGGGATGGTGCATTTTACCCGCTTCTTCCTGAACAGCCTGTTAGGGATGGGTGGCTTTATTGATGTTGCCGGTATGGCTAACCAGAAGCTACAGCGCGAGCAGCCTCACCGCTTCGGCAGTACTCTGGGCAATTATGGCGTTGGTTACGGCCCGTACATGCAGTTACCGTTCTACGGTAGCTTTACGCTCCGTGATGATGGCGGCGATATGGTGGATACGCTGTATCCGGTGCTGTCGTGGCTGACCTGGCCGCTGTCGATTGGTAAATGGACGGTGGAAGGGATTGAAACACGTGCGCAGCTGCTCGACTCTGATGGTCTGCTGCGTCAGTCTTCTGATCCATACATCATGGTGCGTGAAGCCTACTTCCAGAACCATGACTTTATTGCCAATGGCGGCAAGCTGAAGCCGGAAGAGAATCCAAACGCGAAGGCTATCGAAAACGAACTAAAAGATATTGATTCGCAGTAAATAAAAAAGGTGAGCAATGCTCTAATGCCAGTCAGTTAAGCAACTGACTGGCCCTTTTTCGGGGCTGTGGGGTATCTCCAGGGCCTCTCATTTACTACCCTCGGGAAGGCCCTTTCCCTTCTTGTCGGCAACCTGACCATCTGCCCCATACTTTCCAGATCACGCATTAGCTCAGGGATACGACCTGGTGACGCGCCCTGCAGGGTCATCAGCATTCTCATGACCATTCCGCATGATTCTGAGAAGCTCAGCTGATTCGGCCAGTATCCTTTCAGATGTCCCGCCATCTTAATTATCTGATATCTCACCAGATTATACGCCAGTAACACGCCCCACAGTTCCTGTTTACTTCTCAGCGTCAGCCTGCTCAGCTGCATCGTCTGTTTTATTGTAAGCGTAAAGCCAGCACCGTATGTAGCCATTAAGCCAGTGCTGGTAACTTAGACGCCCACCTGTTACAGACGGACATCTAAGTATGGAATCCCAATCCTGGCGAAAAGAACCCCGTAAAAATTATCCCAATGACTTCAAGCTTCGTATGGTCGAACTGGCCTCCCGCCCCGGTGCCTGCGTTGCTCAGATTGCCCGTGAAAACGGCGTCAATGATAACGTCATCTTCAAATGGCTTCGGCTCTGGCAGGATGAAGGCCGCATATCACGTCGCCTCCCGGCAACGGTCGAAGCTTCACCATCACCGATGATGCTGCCTGTCGAAGTGATACCTAACCCAGCGCCAACAGGTGAGACGAACACAGCTCCGGATCAGCTCTCAACGTTGAATGCCACCTCCTGTTGTGTTGAGTTCCGTCACAGCAAAATGACGCTTGAGAACCCGTCACCAGAGTTGCTTGCCGTGCTGCTTCGTGAGCTGACCGGGAGAAGCCAGTGATATCCCTTCCGTCAGGCACCCGTATCTGGCTGGTTGCCGGGGTCACCGATATGCGAAAATCGTTCAATGGTCTGGGCGAGTTAGTACAGCATGCCCTTGAGGAAAACCCCTTCTCCGGTCACCTGTTTATCTTCCGTGGCCGCAAAGGCGATACCGTGAAGATCCTCTGGGCTGATGCTGACGGCCTGTGCCTGTTTACCAAACGGCTGGAAGAAGGCCAGTTCATCTGGCCTGCTGTACGCGATGGCAAAATCGCCATCACCCGCTCACAACTCGCCATGCTCCTCGATAAGCTGGACTGGCGTCAGCCAAAAACAGCCCGCCTTAACTCACTGACAATGTTGTAAAAAGAGCATGACCGCATTATAAATGGGGTCATGAGTCAGGACTATCTCGCCCGTATCGCCGCGCTGGAAGACGCGCTTCGCCAGAAAGACAGTCAGCTCAGCCTCGTTGCAGAGACTGAGTCGTTCCTGCGTTCGGCGCTGGCGCGCGCCGAAGAGAAAATCGAGAACGAAGAACGCGAAATAGAGCATCTGCGCGCACAGATAGAAAAACTGCGGCGGATGCTGTTCGGTACCCGCTCCGAAAAACTTCGCCGACAGGTTGAAGATGCAGAAGCCCTGCTGAAACAGCAGGAACAGCAAAGCGATCTCTACAACGGACGGGAAGACGATCCGCAGGTTCCGCGTCAGCTTCGCCAGTCTCGTCACCGCCGACCTCTCCCTGAACATCTTCCTCGCGAGATCCATCGTCTGGAGCCAGCAGAAACCTGCTGTCCGGGTTGCGGTAGTGATATGGCCTGGCTCAGTGAAGTCAGCGCGGAACAGCTGGAGCTGGTATCCAGCGCCCTGAAAGTGATCCGCACGGTCAGGGTGAAAAAGGCCTGCACCCGATGCGACTGTATCGTTGAAGCCTCAGCACCATCACGCCCCATCGATCGGGGTATCGCCGGGCCGGGTCTGCTGGCCCGCGTGTTAACGGCCAAATACTGCGAACACCTGCCGCTCTATCGCCAGTGCGAAATCTTTGCCCGCCAGGGCGTGGATCTGAGCCGGGCTCTGCTCTCCAACTGGGTGGATACGTGTTGCCGGTTGATGGCACCGCTGGATGAAGCCCTTTATCGCTACGTGATGGACTGCCGCAAACTGCATACGGATGACACCCCGGTGCCGGTGCTGGCACCGGGCAGAAAGAAGACGAAAACCGGGCGCATCTGGACGTATGTGCGTGATGATCGGAACGCTGGATCGTCAGACCCGCCAGCGGCGTGGTTCGCCTTCTCCCCGGACCGACAGGGGAAACATCCTCAGCAACATCTTCGCCATTATCATGGTGTGCTGCAGGCGGATGCCTTCGCAGGCTACGATCGGTTGTTCAGCGCAGAGCGTGATGGTGGTCCGTTAACAGAAGCCGCATGTTGGGCCCACGCGCGCCGCAAAATCCACGACGTCTATATAAGTACTCAGACGGCCACAGCAGAAGAAGCCCTGAAACGTATCGGCGAGCTGTACGCGGTGGAAGAGGAAATACGCGGCCTCCCGACAGCAAAGCGACTGGCAGCCAGGCAATCCCAAAGCAAGCCACTGCTGGCATCCCTGCATGACTGGTTGGTGGAAAAAAGCGCAACGCTGTCGAAAAAATCCCGGCTGGGTGAGGCGTTCGCATATGCCCTGAACCAGTGGGATGCGCTGTGCTACTACTGTGATGATGGCCTGGCAGAAGCTGATAACAACGCCGCTGAGCGGGCATTACGTGCAGTATGTCTGGGAAAGAAAAACTATATCTTCTTCGGCAGCGATCATGGCGGCGAGCGCGGAGCCCTGCTGTATGGTCTCATCGGAACATGCAGGCTCAATGGTATCGATCCGGAAGCCTACCTTCGTCATATCCTGAGCGTACTGCCGGAGTGGCCCAGCAACAAAGTGGCGGAACTGCTGCCATGGAACGTAGATCTCACCAATAAATAATCGTCAATACGGCGCTCACTTAACGCTTACGTTTTATTTCCCTGTATCCCAGTTCGATCTCCCAGCGATGACTGTACAGGTCTGCCATTTCTCCGACGGGGGAAGGCGATATCGTTTTCTGGCGTGTCCGGTGTGCGCCAGAACACACCATCAATAGCCAGCAGGGTCAGGCCGCACCAGTGCGGATGTGGGGTGGCGTTATGCCAGAGCTGTGCTGTCTGCGCGAACACGCGGCGGACGGCCTCGCTTCCCAGCCGCTGACGGGCCTGGATCACGGCACTGGGCGCGACGAAGGGACGACTGCCCGGCAGCATGATGTCCAGCCGGTTCACGATCTGATGGAGGGGTTCTTTACGTTCAAGGGCCATGCCAACAATACACCAGACCATCATTTCCAGCGGCAGGCGACGCTTGAGCAGGGTGACGGTACCGGCTTCGGCCAGGCAGCGGGAAATGAGCTCCGGGTCCAGATAATCACCCAGAGAAGTCAGCGGGTTACGCAGAGGATCGTAACGGGATACCAGATCAAGAGCCTGTCCAATGTGCATAAAAAAATCCGGAAACGGGTGAGCATTTCCGGATTCTTACACAGCCACTGGATCGGTCAACCGATCCTTAACTGATCGGCATTAGAGCAATGCTCACCTTTTTTGATCCCTGCGCGATTAGAACGCGTAGTTGAAGTTAGTACCGAACAGCCAGGCTTTACCTTCAGAACGGAACTCGTACGGGCCTTCTTTGATGTTCACGCTCTGACCGTGCATGTAGGAGGCACCGACGTCAACAGAAGCATCTTTATTGAACGCATAAGTGGCACCCGCGCTCAGCCAGAAACGGTCCTGATCCGGGATAGAGATGGAACGGGTCTGAGCCGGAACCGGGCTATCATCAAAGGCGATACCGGTACGGAAGGTCCAGTTAGTATCGTAGTAGTAGGTTGTACCCAGCGCGATACGGTAAGAGTCTTTAAAGCTCTCATCTTTATAGAACAGTGTCTGACCATTTGAGCCAGTTGCTTTCAGCTCCTGGAACTGACTCCAGCTGGTATAAGCCATGCTGTAGTGAATTGCCCATTGCGGTGCAACGCGGTTGTAACCGGAAACTTCCCACATCTCTGGCAGGTTGAGCGTCAGAGAGCCCGGAACGGTCCTGCCACCGGTTGGGTACGGGAAGCCCGGGATAGCGGTGTTCATATTACTGTTGTAATCGCCGTCGAAGTCGATTTTAACTTCAGAACGGTAGGTTAAACCCCAACGGTTGTTTTTATCCAGCTCATACAGAATACCGGCGTTCCAGCCATAGCCCCACTCGCTGCCTTTCAGGCGTGCAATCTGGGTATCGGCCGGGATGGCGGCCAGCTGTTTCGCTTTTGCGATAGCGGCTGGACGTGCTGCTGCAGGCAGGTTTGGTACCTGAGCCAGAATCTGACCGGCAGCCAGCATACCGGCATCACCCGCATTGCGCTCGATTTTTGCATCGGCGTAGACGGCATCAAAACCAAGACCAAAACTCCAGTTTTCGGTCAGACGATAAGCGCCACTCAGGTTCAGGTTGACGGTTTTCAGGTCAGTTTTACCGCCCATCGTGCCCGCAGCATAGTTATCGCCATACTCGGTCGCCAGACCAAAGTTAGAAGTAACAGATGCTCCCCAACCAAACTGATCGTTAATAGGTGCAACAAAATGTACTATAAGGGCTTCCCCGGCATGTCAACGCCGGTGTTTACGGTTTCTGTCTGCACTATAGTAAAAAAATAAAGGGGAGAGACTGCGGTACTATAAACGGTCATGATGAATCGTCATCGATTCGGACCCTGATGAAAGACGCTCGTGAGGCTCTAGTTCGTTAGTCGGGTACACTTGCCCTGTACAATAAGCAGATATACCTCACGGGGTCTAACCCTTTATCATCAACGAGTTGCAGAACAGATGGTCATACAGCTTTGTACTTTAGCTGGCTGAGTACAACCTGAAATCATCACCGTAATGCAATGATGCCCAGCACAGTCTTGCATTTTTGGCAGCGATGGCAACAACAGCGCGCCAGTATCCTCTGCGTTCGACCAGTGAGCAGACCCAACGACTGAATAAATCAGTCCTTTTCTCCGCCCCGATCAGTACCGAGCGGGCACCCTGAACCAGAAGTGTTCTCAGATACGAATCGCCAGCTTTCGTTATCCTGCCAAGCTTCGACTTTCCGCCGCTGCTGTACTGCGATGGTGTCAGTCCCAGCCAGGCTGCCAGCTGGCGCCCATTCTTAAAATCATGTGCATTACCGATACTGGCGACCAGCGCACAGGCCGTTGTGGGGCCAACGCCCTTCAATTCCATCAGCCGCTGACTGCGATGATCTGTTTTGGCCATGCGGGACAAAATTCGGTCATATTCAGCGATGTTATCTTCAATGCGAGCAACGTGCTCCAGCAAATCATCAACACATTGCTGAACCTGAAGTGGTAAAGAATTCTTCTGCTCAAAAACTATGTGGCGCAGGGCATCTGTACTTTGTGGGGCGATAACGCCGAATTCAGATATCAACCCCCGGAGACGATTATATGTTGCTGTTTTCTCTTCGATAAAACCCTGTCGGGTACGATGCAGACACTGCATTGCCTGCTGGCTCTCATCCTTAACCGGCACAAACCGCATATGTGGGCGACGAACCGCCTCGCAGATAGCCTGAGCATCAGCTGCATCATTTTTCCCTGATTTACCAGCCATGCGGTAAGGCGATACAAATTTAGCGGCCATCAGACGCGGCTCATGACCATACTGCCGAAACAGTCTTGCCCAGTAATGAGCCCCGGAGCACGCCTCCATCCCGATAACACAGGGCGGCAAACCAGCAATCAGCCCGGGAAGAGCTGCGCGGGTTACTCTGGATTTAACCAGAACGGTTTTGCCATTCTGGTCAACGCAATGAACAGCGAACACATTTTTAGCAAGATCGATACCGACAGTAGTAATGGTCATAACGAATCCCTCCGGGGTTGTGTTTACCCCATGATTGCACAAGAGTTAATCAGGCGCATAATCAGGGGAAGTCCCTTCCATTCGTTAGGAACCCAGGCGTTTGGGGCGATATTGTCCGCATTCAGGCTCTTACCGGACGGTGATTTACCGGAGATATTGACATCCGGGTCAATATAGACCGCACCGGCAGAGAACGTCGGGCGGTCAAACATCATAATCAGTGCTGGGTTACGACTTGCGTTACCTGCATCATCAGCGATAGCGCCTTCCCCGGAATACGCACGGCCCAGGCCAGAGGAAGAAAATTCGTTTAACTGAAATCCCGCTGACCAGGCGGAAGTAGAGACGATTGCCACTGCGACTGCCAGCGCAGTCTTGTTGAACAGGGTTTTCTGGCTCATGACCATAACCTCATCGAGTTATTTTTATTCAATAATTGTTACATACCGTAACAGGAGCGCGAAGTGTAGGGTCTGAGGTATAACAGACAAATCAGACCAGTGGCGTGAGTATAGGTCTGACCAGCTAGAATGTTGCAAGTTTGTTTATTAATATTTTCAAACATGTTTCCTGAAACGAGATCTGGTTGGCAAAAATGTGACCATCGCGACTCACTCAAAAGGGTGATTTTTGTTTTAGATCATTTTTTAGTGTGATATTGGTCACTTATCCACTTTTACGCCATTAACGGCTGGAGAGCGTCAGCATCGGGGCGTAAAATATCAGTATCGTGTTTATCTCGCGCCTGGCGCGAATACAGAGGAAATTGAGCTATGAGTAAATGCAGTGCTGATGAAACCCCGGTTTGCTGCTGTATGGATGTTGGTACCATCATGGACAACTCCGATTGCACCGCCTCCTACAGCCGCGTGTTCGCTAACCGTGCTGAAGCGGAAGAAACCCTGACCGCACTGAGCAAGCGCGCGCGCGATGTGGAATCCGAGCCGTGCGAAATCAAGTCCACTTTCACGGAAGTGGAAGGTGGCGTGAAGCTGGATATCGATTTTGTATTCGCCTGCGAAGCCGAAACGCTGATTTTCCAGCTGGGTCTGCGTTAACCTCTGCGGCCTGATACTCTCACTCCCGACCATTTCCCAGGGGTGAGGGTGCAACCACTAAAAAACGGTAACCTTCGGGTTGCCGTTTTGCTTTTACCTCCGTGACGTTTTCTTTTTCTTCTCTGTGTTTTAGCTCGCACTTTTTCGTTTCCCTGATTGGCTGAATGTAAAAAAATGGTTAAGACTATTATCAGGTCAGACCACTTTGTGTTTGCGCAAAAAATTTTACAGGGGAGTGTTATGAGTCAGGCATTACCGCTTATTACCCGTCAGGGCGATCGCATTGCCATTGTCAGTGGATTGCGTACACCGTTCGTGCGTCAGGCTACGGCGTTTCATGGCATACCCGCTGTCGATTTGGGGAAAATGGTGGTGGGGGAGATGCTGGCTCGCAGCGAAATACCGCCTGAGGTGATCGAACAACTGGTTTTTGGCCAGGTGGTTCAAATGCCGGAAGCGCCAAATATTGCGCGTGAAATTGTCCTGGGCACGGGGATGAATGTACATACCGATGCCTACAGCGTCAGCCGCGCCTGTGCGACCAGTTTCCAGGCCGTCGCTAACGTGGCGGAAAGCCTGATGGCAGGGACTATCCGTGCCGGGATTGCCGGCGGGGCAGACTCCTCCTCGGTGCTGCCGATCGGCGTGAGTAAAAAACTGGCGCGCGTTCTGGTTGACGTTAACAAAGCCCGCACTGTCGGGCAGAAGCTCAAACTCTTCTCGCGTTTACGCTTACGCGATCTGATGCCTGTCCCGCCCGCTGTGGCTGAATACTCCACCGGCCTGCGCATGGGCGACACCGCCGAACAGATGGCGAAAACCTACGGTATTACGCGTGAACAGCAGGACGCGCTGGCGTATCGTTCGCATCAGCTTGCGACAAAAGCCTGGGCGAAAGGCAAACTGGCCGATGAAGTGATGACCGCCTATATTCCGCCTTACCGCGAACCCCTCGTGGAAGATAACAATATTCGCGGTTCGTCGACGCTGGCCGATTACGCAAAACTGCGTCCGGCATTTGATCGCAAACATGGCACCGTCACAGCGGCTAACAGTACACCGCTGACGGATGGCGCAGCTGCAGTGATCCTGATGACGGAGTCCCGCGCCAGAGAGCTGGGTATCAAACCGCTGGGTTATCTGCGCAGCTACGCGTTCACGGCCATTGATGTCTGGCAGGACATGCTGTTAGGGCCAGCCTGGTCCACGCCGCTGGCGCTGGATCGTGCGGGGCTGACTCTTGCTGATTTAACCCTGATTGATATGCACGAAGCCTTTGCCGCGCAAACTCTGGCAAACGTACATCTTCTGGCGAGCGAGCGTTTTGCCCGTGATGTTCTTGGTCGCACCCATGCCACGGGTGAAGTGGATGAAAGTAAATTCAATGTGCTGGGGGGCTCCATTGCCTACGGTCATCCGTTTGCGGCGACAGGGGCAAGGATGATCACTCAGACATTGCATGAGTTACGCCGTCGTGGTGGCGGTTTTGGTCTTGTCACCGCCTGCGCGGCAGGTGGCCTGGGCGCAGCAATGGTTCTGGAGGCGGAATAATGGACATGGTATCTGCATTTAATCTGACCGTTCGCCCCGATAACGTGGCTGTTATCACCATTGATGTACCTGATGAAAAAATGAATACCCTGAAGGCCGAGTTTGGCGTTCAGGTCCGTGAGATGTTAAAGCAGATCCGCGAAATCAAGATGATTCGCGGTCTGGTATTTATTTCGGCAAAGCCGGACAACTTTATTGCCGGGGCCGATATCAACATGATCGCCCGCGCACAAAGCGCTCAGGAAGCCGAAGCGCTGGCACGCCAGGGGCAGCAGGTCATGGCGGAAATCCATGCTCTGCCGATCCCGGTGATCGCTGCGATCCACGGTGCGTGCCTGGGCGGTGGTCTGGAGCTGGCGCTGGCCTGCCATAGCCGTATTTGTACTGACGATGCGAAAACCGTATTGGGGCTGCCAGAAGTGCAGTTAGGGCTGTTGCCAGGCTCTGGTGGAACGCAGCGCCTGCCGCGCCTGATTGGCGTCAGTACGGCGCTGGAGATGATTTTAACCGGTAAGCAGTTACGCGCCCGCCAGGCGCTGAAAGCTGGCCTGGTTGACGAAGTGGTACCGCATTCTATTTTGCTGGATGCCGCCGTTGAGCTGGCACTGAGGGGACGTCAGGCAAAACGCCATCTCCCGGTGCGTGAACGCGTCCTTGCCGGGCCGCTGGGGCGTGCGCTGTTGTTTAGCATGGTGGGCAAGAAAACCGAACAAAAAACCAAAGGTAATTATCCGGCGACGAAGCGGATCCTGGAGGTTATTGAAACCGGGTTGTCGCAGGGCTGCAGCAGCGGCTATGCCGCAGAAGCAAAAGCCTTCGGCGAGCTGGCGATGACGCCACAGTCGCAGGCGCTGCGCAGCATCTTCTTTGCCAGTACCGACGTCAAAAAAGACCCGGGCAGTGAGGCCGAACCTGCTCCGCTGCGCTCGGTTGGCGTACTGGGCGGTGGGCTGATGGGCGGCGGTATTGCGTTTGTCACCGCAAGCAAAGGCAAATTATCCGTCCGTATTAAGGACATTAACGCGAAGGGGATCAACCACGCGCTACAGTACAGCTGGCAGAACCTTGATCAGAAGGTCAAGCGCCGCCATATCAAGGCAAATGAGCGTGATAAAACCCTGGCGTACATCACTGGTACGACGGATTACAGCGGTTTTGCGCATCGAGACCTGGTCATTGAAGCGGTATTTGAAGACCTGGCACTTAAGCAACAGATGGTGGCTGACGTCGAGCAACACTGTGCGCCGTACACCATTTTTGCCTCAAATACGTCGTCATTACCGATTGGCGATATTGCGTCGAAAGCCGCACGGCCGGAGCAGGTCATTGGTCTGCATTTCTTTAGTCCGGTTGAAAAAATGCCGCTGGTAGAGGTTATTCCCCATGCCACGACCAGCCCGCAAACCGTTGCCACTGTGGTGAAGCTTGCGAAAAAACAGGGCAAAACCCCCATCGTGGTAGCAGACAAAGCGGGCTTCTACGTTAACCGTATTCTGGCTCCCTATATCAATGAAGCCATGCGGTTACTGACGGAAGGGGAGAAGATCGAACATGTGGATGAGGCGCTGGTAAAGTGTGGTTTCCCTGTCGGCCCAATCCAACTTTTGGATGAGGTAGGAATAGATACCGGCACTAAAATTATACCTGTACTGGAAGCAGCTTATGGCGATCGTTTTAGCCCACCTGCAAACATTGTTTCTGCAATTTTGAAGGATGATCGCAAAGGCAGAAAAAATGAACGCGGTTTCTATCTTTACGGTGCAAAAGGGCGTACAAGCAAGAAACAGGTCGACCCTTCAGTTTATGGGCTTATTCCGACGACCGGGCAGGGAAAATTATCGTCAGCCCAGTGTGCTGAACGCTGTGTGATGATGATGCTTAACGAAGCCGCTCGCTGTTTTGGCGAGCAGGTTATCAAAAACGCGCGCGATGGCGACATCGGTGCTGTGTTTGGTATTGGTTTCCCGCCGTTCCTCGGCGGCCCGTTCCGGTATATGGATACCCTCGGTGCGGGTGACGTGGTTGCGACCCTGCAACGTCTTGCCTCTCAGTATGGCTCGCGGTTTACACCGTGTGATGAATTATTGCAGATGGCGGAACGGGGCCAGACATTTTGGTCTTCAAGGGAAACTGCTCTCGTAAGTTGAGGTCAAAGAAGGGTAAATCCTGAAGTGAGTAAACCTGTTCTGGCGAATTTGTAAACAGATATTGACTATACTTACGCCATTGAGGTAAAAAACAGCGTTTCATTCACCGAATGGATCAGGCACAATGCCCGACCACCAGGTTTTCTACCTCTCCGACGTTATCGCAGGTAGTCAACGCTGGTGATTCTGGTTAACAAAAGCGGTGCAATATGCAAGTTTTTATCATGCGTCACGGCGACGCGGCACTCGATGCCGCCAGTGACTCAGTACGTCCTTTGACCGTCTGTGGCTGCGACGAATCCCGTCTGATGGCTAACTGGCTTCAGGGGCAAAAAGTGGACATCGAACGTGTGCTGGTGAGTCCATTCCTGCGCGCAGAACAGACGCTGGATGTGGTAGGGGAGTGTATGAACCTGCCGGCCGGTGTCGATGTTCTTCCTGAACTTACCCCGTGTGGCGATGTTGGCCTTGTGAGTGCCTATCTTCAGGCGCTGTGCAATGAAGGTGTCGCGTCTGCGCTGGTCATTTCCCATCTGCCACTGGTTGGCTATCTGGTATCTGAGCTGTGCCCGGGTGAGACGCCGCCGATGTTCTCGACGTCCGCTATTGCCAATGTTTCCCTTGATGAAACGGGCAAAGGGGTCTTCAACTGGCAAATGAGTCCGTGCAATCTGAAGATGGCTAAAGCTATCTGACGTGACGTGCGACAGGGCGGGGTGCAGGCTGTGCCTCCCGCCATCCTGTCAGGGCAGCTCGGGCGGCTGCCACTCTTCAACCTCAATCAACACCAGCAATGCGGCATCACCGCCGTACTCTTTTGGTGCCTGATGAAAAGCCATTACGTGTGGATGCTGAGCCAGCCATAGCGGCGTCTGTTGCTTCAGGATATGTTTACCGTGCCCGTGCATCACGCAGGTGCAAAAAACATGCTCACGGCGGCAGGCGGCAATCAGCGCCCCCAGCTCCTGTTTCGCCTGCATCTGTGTTAACCCGTGCAGATCGAGAAACAGCTCCGGCGAATAATCCCCCCGACGTAATTTTTTCAGCTCAAAGTGGCTGACGTCTTCACGGACGTACTTCACGGCTCCCTGCGTATTAAGCAGCGGCTGAAATTCATCTGAAAAATAGTGGCTGTTATCGGCCTGTTCCTGCAGAAGACGCTTGACCGGTACTTCGGTGATTTTTTTGCGCTGCGGGCGGTGGACAATGGTGTCCTGCCTGATTTGACGCGTCCCGGTCATAAGCTGTCGGAAGAGCGTCTGATCCTCCTCGCTGAGCGATGTTTTCTTTTTCATTTGTCTGTCTCATCTCTGAATTCCCGTAGTGTACCTGACTAAACGCATTTTTTAACCTCAAGCGGTACGCGTCATTGCTGATTTATCGCCGTCTTCATGGCAAACTAGCCGCCGAAAATTATGCGAGCATGCCCTGGAGGAAAGAGTGGATAAAATTTTTGTCGATGAAGCAGTAAACGAGCTGCATACCATACAGGACATGTTGCGCTGGTCGGTTAGCCGCTTCAGCGCCGCCAATATCTGGTACGGACACGGTACCGATAACCCGTGGGATGAGGCCGTTCAGCTGGTGCTGCCGTCCCTCTATCTGCCGCTGGATATTCCGGAAGACATGCGCTCCGCGCGCCTGACGTCCAGCGAAAAACACCGCATTGTTGAGCGTGTGATCCGCCGCGTTAACGAGCGCATTCCGGTTGCCTATCTGACCAACAAAGCCTGGTTCTGCGGTCACGAGTTTTACGTGGATGAGCGTGTTCTGGTGCCGCGTTCGCCGATTGGTGAGCTTATCAACAACCACTTTGATGGTCTGATTAACCATCAGCCGCAGCACATTCTGGATATGTGTACCGGTAGCGGTTGTATCGCTATTGCCTGTGCGTATGCCTTCCCGGAAGCGGAAGTGGACGCAGTGGATATCTCCACCGATGCGCTGGCCGTAACCGAGCACAACATCGAAGAACATGGCCTGATCCATCACGTCACGCCAATCCGTTCTGACCTGTTCCGTGACCTGCCAACGCTGCAGTACGATTTGATTGTCACCAACCCACCGTACGTTGATGCGGAAGACATGTCGGATCTGCCAAATGAATATCGCCATGAGCCGGAACTGGGTCTGGCATCAGGCTCTGATGGCCTGAAACTGACGCGCCGTATCCTGGCCTGTGCGCCGGATTATCTGACCGATGACGGCGTTCTGATTTGTGAAGTGGGCAACAGCATGGTACATCTGATAGAGCAGTATCCGGATGTGCCGTTCACCTGGCTTGAGTTCGACAACGGCGGTGATGGCGTCTTTATGCTGACCAAGGCGCAGCTTCTCGATGCGCGCGAACACTTCAGCATTTACAAAGATTAATCCAGCGGGCTTCGGCCCGTTTCACAACGCTCACACACAAATAACGACATCGGAGCCGTGATGGCAGGAAACAGTATTGGACAGTTATTCCGCGTGACCACCTTTGGTGAGTCGCACGGGTTGGCACTGGGCTGTATCGTTGATGGCGTACCGCCAGGCATCGAACTGACCGAAGCAGATTTACAGCACGACCTCGACCGTCGTCGTCCGGGCACCTCTCGCTACACCACGCAGCGTCGCGAGCCGGACCAGGTCAAAATTCTTTCAGGCGTTTTTGAAGGCCGCACCACCGGCACCAGCATTGGTCTGCTGATTGAAAATACCGATCAGCGTTCCCAGGACTACGGTGCCATCAAAGACGTATTCCGCCCGGGCCATGCTGACTACACCTATGAGCAAAAATACGGTTTTCGCGACTATCGCGGCGGTGGTCGTTCTTCCGCACGCGAAACCGCCATGCGCGTGGCCGCAGGAGCGATTGCCAAAAAATACCTGGCGCAGAAATTTGGTATTGTGATCCGTGGTTGTCTGACCCAGATGGGCGATATTCCACTGGCCATTAAAGACTGGGATCAGGTTGAGCAAAACCCGTTCTTCTGTGCCGATGCCGACAAACTGGACGCACTGGACGAACTGATGCGTGGCCTGAAAAAAGAGGGCGACTCCATCGGTGCGAAAGTGACCGTGGTCGCTGACGGCGTGCCGCCAGGCTGGGGTGAGCCGGTATTTGACCGCCTCGATGCCGACATCGCGCACGCGCTGATGAGCATCAATGCGGTGAAAGGGGTAGAGATTGGCGACGGTTTTGACGTGGTTCAGCTTCGTGGCAGCCAGAACCGCGACGAAATCACCAAAGCGGGTTTCCAGAGTAATCATGCGGGCGGTATTCTCGGTGGTATTAGCAGTGGACAGCAGATTGTTGCCAATATTGCGCTGAAGCCGACATCCAGCATTACCGTGCCGGGTCACACGATTAATCGCTCTGGCGAAGAAGTTGAGATGATCACCAAAGGACGTCACGATCCGTGTGTGGGGATCCGCGCGGTGCCGATCGCAGAAGCGATGCTGGCGATCGTGCTGATGGATCACTTCCTGCGCCAGCGTGCGCAGAATGCGGATGTGACGACCACCATTCCACGCTGGTAAACATGAAAAAAACCGCAATTGCTCTGCTGGCGCTGTTTGCCAGCGGAGTCAGTCTGGCCGCGACGCCGTGGCAAAAAATCACCCACCCGGTGTCGGGGAGTGCGCAGTCTATTGGTGCATTTTCGAACGGCTGTATCGTTGGTGCGCAGGAACTTCCTCTGCAGTCCAGTTCTTACCAGGTAATGCGTACCGATCAGCGTCGTTACTTCGGCCACCCGGATCTGGTGCTGTTTATTCAGCGTCTGGGGAGTCAGGTGCATAACCGGGGTCTGGGAACGATGCTGATTGGCGATATCGGAATGCCTGCCGGTGGTCGCTTCAACGGTGGGCATGCCAGTCACCAGACCGGACTGGATGTCGATATCTTCCTGCAACTGCCGAAAGGTCGCTGGAGTTCAGCACAGCTGCTGAAACCACAGGCGCTGGATCTGGTGGCGAGTGACGGCAAAAGCGTTGTGCCGTCGCTCTGGACACAAGATATTTCCAGCATGATCAAGCTGGCGGCAAAAGATAATGACGTCACGCGGATTTTTGTTAACCCGGCTATCAAGCAGCAGCTTTGTCTGGATGCAGGAACCGACCGTGACTGGCTGCGCAAAGTGCGCCCGTGGTTCCAGCATCGTGCGCATATGCACGTTCGTCTGCGCTGCCCGGCGAACAGTCTGGAATGTGAAGACCAGCCGTTACCACCGTCAGGCGATGGCTGTGGCGCGGAACTGCAAAGCTGGTTTGAACCGGCAAAACCTGGAACCTCTAAGCCTGAGAAGAAGACACCGCCTCCGTTGCCGCCTTCCTGCCAGGCGCTACTGGATGAGCATGTACTTTAATGGATAATTTCGTCGATCTGTTTATGGTGTCACCACTGCTGCTGGTGGTGCTCTTTTTTGTGGCAATGCTGGCCGGGTTCATTGATGCCCTGGCGGGCGGCGGTGGTTTACTGACCGTTCCGGCGCTGCTGGCGGCGGGCATGAACCCGGCTCAGGCGCTTGCCACCAACAAGCTTCAGGCCTGCGGTGGGTCGCTCTCTGCGTCACTCTATTTTATCCGCCGTAAGGTCGTAAACCTGGCCGACCAGAAGCTCAATATCCTGATGACTTTCATCGGTTCAACCACCGGTGCGCTGCTGGTTCAGCACGTGCAGTCTGACATTTTGCGCCAGATCCTGCCGGTTCTGGTTATCTGTATCGGCCTGTACTTTTTGCTGATGCCAAAGCTCGGTGAAGAGGACCGGCATCGTCGTCTGCATGGCCTGCCGTTTGCGCTGATTGCCGGGGGCTGCGTCGGCTTTTACGACGGCTTCTTTGGCCCCGGCGCGGGGTCGTTTTACGCGTTAGCGTTCGTGACGCTGGCCGGATTTAACCTCGCTAAATCGACCGCTCATGCCAAAGTACTCAATGCGACTTCGAACGTAGGCGGCCTGCTGTTGTTCATTATTGGTGGCAAAGTCATCTGGGCGACCGGCTTTGTGATGATGGTGGGGCAATTCCTGGGGGCGCGTGCAGGTTCACGTCTGGTGTTAAGCAAAGGACAAAAGCTGATCCGCCCAATGATTGTTGTGGTGTCGGCGGTGATGAGTGCCAAACTTCTTTATGACAGCCACGGACAGGAGATCCTCCACTGGTTGGGGATGAACTAATGAACAGTACGCATAAATACGAACAGCTGATTGAGGTCTTCGACGGCTGTTTTGCCGGTGATTTTAATACCCGTCTGATTAAAGGCGACGACGAACCGATTTATCTTCCAGCTGATGACGAGGTTCCGTATAACCGTATCGTCTTTGCACATGGCTTCTATGCCAGCGGCTTGCATGAGATTTCTCACTGGTGCATTGCGGGGAAAGCGCGTCGTGAACTGGTGGATTTCGGTTACTGGTATTGCCCGGACGGCCGCGATGCCGCGACGCAAGGGCAGTTTGAAGACGTGGAAGTGAAACCGCAGGCTCTGGAATGGTTGTTGTGCGTAGCGGCAGGTTTCCCGTTCAATGTCAGCTGCGACAACCTCGACGGTGACTTCGAGCCAGACCGTATTGTGTTCCAGCGCCGCGTTCATGCGCAGGTGATGGAATATCTTGATAAAGGTATCCCGGCGCGTCCTGCGACGCTTATCAGGGCCTTACAGAATTATTACCATACGCCGGAGATCACGGCGGAATGCTTCCCGTGGCCGGAAGATCTTTAACAGAGGAAAGAAGATGATCGCAGAATTTGAATCACGCATTCTGGCGTTAATTGATGACATGGTGGAACACGCCAGTGATGATGAGCTGTTCGCCAGCGGTTATCTGCGTGGTCACCTGACGCTGGCGGTAGCCGAGCTTGAAACAGGGGACGATCACTCTGCCGACGCTGTGCATGTTGAAGTCACCCGCAGCCTGGAGAAAGCCATCCAGGCCGGTGAGCTCTCTCCGCGCGACCAGTCCTTAGTGCTGGGCATGTGGGAAAACCTGTTCCAACAGGCCAACGTTAAGTAATGGTTTTTCCGCCCTCTCCCTGTGGGAGAGGGCATCATACCGCACTCTACTTAACCATTTTTCCCTTCAGCAATTTCCGTACCCACAACCGGTTTGGGTTGAGTCCCGCGAGCGTGGTACTGTCCAGTGGGATCGGCTCATCGCTCATCTGTGCGGCCAATACTTCAGCCAGCAGCGGTGCCGAGCACAATCCGCGCGACCCCAGACCACCCAGCATAAACAGCTCCGGATATACCGGTGCGCTCACCGCGGCATCCTTGTTTTCAGCGAGGTCCTGATAGGCTGCGAGCGTGGCTTCATAGTCAGGCACGCTACCTGCCATCGGCAGATGATCGCGTGTTGCGCAGCGTACGCCACAGCGTGCTTCACCTGTGTTGACATCAACGTCTTTCGCCCAGCCAGCCTGTGGGAAGCAATCGATCAGGCGCTGGCGGTTTTGCTGCTGATCCGCGTCGCTGTAGTGCATGTCAGTCTGGCCGCGATGGTAGCTGGCACCAATACAGTGGTGGCCGTTGGATGGGTTTTGTGGTGTCAGATACCCGTCGTAACACAGCACCTGCCGCAATTTCCCCAGCTCCGGCGTCGTCGGTATATGGCTCACCTGGCCGCCAACAGGGTAAAGCGGTAACTTTTCCGTCTGGATAAACTGGTTGATGTGATGACCATTCGCCAGCACTACGCTTGCATGCTGTGCCTTTTTGCCATTGGCAAAAAGCAGATTCCAGTGCTCTGTCCGGCTAAGTGATTCAACCTTGTGGGAATAATGCACTGCCAGTCCGCGTGACTGCGCGAGGGCTATTGCCGCTGTTGTCAGTTCAGCCGGGCACAACCAGCCGCCGAGCGGGTACTGAATACCATCGCACCCGGTATCAATGCCCGCGGTTTCAGTGACCTGCTGTGTTGTCACCGCATGTGCTATCTCTTCTGGCAACCCCAGTGACAACATTTGTGCGATTTTTTGCTGACTCTTCTCGTCCCAGCCGAGCTGCGTAACGCCGCACCACGCGTGGTCAAACGCGACCGGTAGCCTGTCATACAGGCGACGGGCGAAGGTAAATGCCGCCGGGAAGAACTGACTCAGTGCCGGATCGTGGGCACTGAGCAGGGGATAGAGTGCCCCCTGGCGGTTACCTGAGGCACCTTGTGCCGGGGCATCGTCAGCACAGTAGAGCGTGACCTGCCAGCCCCGGTGTAAAAGTGCAAGTGAGAGCAGGGCGCTGGCAATGCCTCCGCCAATGATCGCGACTTCACGGGCGGTGCTATGGCTGCGGGCAAACCAGGGAGCCTGTGCGGGGATCGTCAGCTCTTGTTCCATTACCCCGACCAGCATCTCGCGCTTACGGCCAAAGCCTTTGGTTTTTTGCATGGTAAAGCCCACTTCCTGCAACCCACGGCGAACAAAACCTGCCGAGGTAAAAGTGGCGAGCGTTGCACCAGGACGCGCCAGCCGCGCCATCGCAGCAAAGAGATGTGGGCTCCACATGTCCGGGTTTTTGGCAGGGGCAAAGCCGTCCAGGAACCAGGCGTCCACGCTTTGATTCATTGAATCATCAAGCTTATCGGTCAGGTCGTTGATATCACCCAGCCATAAGTCCAGGGTGACGCGCCCGCCGTCCAGCAGCAGACGATGACAGCCGCCGACGGCGGGAGGCCACTGTGCCTGAAGTTGTTCTGCCCACGGCGCAAGTTCCGGCCAGTGCTGATGAGCCAGCGTCAAATCGTGCGCAGTGAGCGGGAATTTTTCAAAACTGATGAAATGTAACCTTTGGAGCGTAGTCTCAGGGTGAGCCGCGTGAAACTGGTCAAACGCTTGCCAGAGGGTCAGGAAATTCAGTCCGGTACCGAACCCGCTTTCTGCCACCACAAACAGGCTGCGTGGGTGTAAGGGGAAGCGGGCGCTGAGCCGGTTTCCCTCAAGGAAAACATAACGGGTTTCTTCCAGTCCGTTATCATTAGAGAAATAGACGTCATCAAAATCTCGGGAAACAGGTGTACCCTCAGCGTTGAATTCGAGGTTGGCGGGTTGTATAGCGTTTTGTTTCACGTAAGTTACTCGTCTGACAGGCAGTGGCGCGATCTTAACGATGTGAGCTCATCGGTGCAAATTTCCGCAGAAATTGGCTGATCGGACTTGTTCGGCGTACAAGTGTACGCTATTGTGCGACTCGAAACTTACTTTAGTGTGACTTACAGAGGTATTGAATGAAACGTGCAGTGATTACTGGCCTGGGCATCGTTTCCAGCATCGGTAATAACCAGCAGGAAGTCCTGGCATCTCTGCGTGAAGGACGCTCCGGGATCACTTTCTCTGAAGAGTTTAAAGATTCAGGTATGCGTAGCCACGTATGGGGTAATGTCAAACTGGACACCACCGGTTTGATTGACCGTAAAGTGGTTCGTTTCATGAACGATGCCTCTATTTATGCTTATCTCTCCATGCGTGAAGCCATCGCGGATTCAGGTCTGAAAGAAGAAGATTATCAGAACAACCCGCGTGTAGGTCTGATTGCTGGTTCCGGCGGCTCTTCAAAAGCGCAGGTATTTGGTGCTGACGCTATGCGTAGCCCGCGTGGTCTGAAAGCGGTTGGCCCTTACGTGGTGACCAAAGCAATGGGCTCAGCGGTTTCTGCGTGCCTTGCAACACCATTCAAAATCCACGGTGTGAACTACTCCATCAGCTCAGCCTGTGCGACTTCTGCACACTGCATCGGTAATGCGGTAGAGCAGATCCAACTGGGTAAACAGGACATCGTATTTGCTGGCGGCGGCGAAGAGCTGGGCTGGGAAATGGCCTGTGAGTTCGATGCGATGGGCGCACTGTCCACCAAGTACAACGAAACCCCGGAAAAAGCATCCCGTACTTATGATGCACACCGTGATGGTTTCATCATCGCAGGCGGCGGCGGTATGGTTGTGGTTGAAGAGCTGGAACACGCTCTGGCACGTGGTGCTCACATCTATGCTGAGATCGTTGGCTACGGCGCAACTTCCGATGGTGCTGACATGGTTGCGCCATCCGGTGAAGGCGCGGTGCGCTGCATGAAGATGGCGATGCAGGGTGTTGATACGCCAATCGACTACCTGAACTCTCACGGTACCTCTACACCAGTGGGCGACGTGAAAGAGCTGGGTGCGATCCGTGAAGTGTTTGGCGACAACAGCCCGGCAATCTCTGCAACGAAGGCAATGACCGGTCACTCTCTGGGTGCTGCGGGCGTGCAGGAAGCTATCTACTCTCTGCTGATGCTGGAAAACGGCTTTATCGCCCCAAGTATCAACATTGAAGAGATGGACGAGCAGGCTGCTGGCCTGAACATCGTGACCAAACCAACAGAAGCGACGCTGACAACCGTTATGTCCAACAGCTTCGGTTTCGGCGGTACGAATGCCACGCTGGTGATGCGTAAGCTGAAATAAGTTTTATGTTTGATTCGGAAGGGGAGCCAACAGGCTCCCTTTTTTTTATGCATTGACAACCTGCTGATCTCACAGGCAAACTCCAGAGTTCAACATTATCATCACGATAATGCGTAAGCGTTTAACGTCAACCAACGCACCTTAATCCTGATAATCAGGCAGAGGGGGCGTGGCATTTCCCCGCCTTACTCTTCATTTCGGAGTAAAGCATGACTGTAGTCACTCAAACAGAAACACCCTCTTCAGCGAATATCTCGCTGTTTCGTATCGCCTTTGCGGTATTCCTGACCTACATGACTGTGGGCTTGCCGCTGCCGGTGATCCCGCTGTTCGTTCACCAGGAACTGGGCTATGGCAACACTCTGGTCGGCGTTGCTGTCGGTATTCAGTTTTTAGCCACGGTTTTAACCCGGGGATACGCCGGACGTCTGGCGGATCAGCATGGTGCAAAACGCTCAGCCCTGCAGGGTATGTTCGCCTGCGGTCTGGCGGGTGGGGCATGGCTGCTGGCTGCACTTTTGCCGGTAGATACTGCTTATAAATTTGCGCTGCTGGTGGTGGGGCGTTTAATCCTCGGCTTCGGCGAAAGCCAACTGCTGACCGGCACCCTGACCTGGGGAATGGGGCTGGTTGGCCCCACGCGTTCAGGTAAGGTGATGTCCTGGAACGGAATGGCCATCTATGGCGCACTGGCGGCAGGTGCGCCGCTGGGTTTGTTGATCCACAGCCAGTTTGGTTTTGCGGCGCTGGCAGGTACCACGATGGTACTGCCGCTGCTGGCCTGGGCGTTTAATGGTTCGGTACGTAAAGTGCCCGCGCATAAAGGTGAGCGACCTTCTCTGTGGCGCGTGGTTGGTCAAATCTGGCAGCCGGGTCTGGGCTTGGCGCTCCAGGGCGTAGGCTTTGCGGTGATTGGTACCTTCGTCTCTTTGTATTTTATGAGCCGTGGCTGGGCAATGGCAGGTTTTACGCTCACCGCGTTTGGTGGTGCGTTTGTGCTGATGCGTGTGCTGTTCGGCTGGATGCCGGATCGTTTTGGCGGTGTGAAGGTGGCAGTGGCTTCGCTGGTGATTGAGACGATCGGCCTGGTACTGCTGTGGCAGGCCCCCGTCGCGTCGGTTGCGCTGCTCGGTGCGGCATTGACCGGCTGTGGTTGTTCGTTAATCTTCCCGGCGCTTGGTGTTGAAGTAGTGAAGCGCGTGGCCCCGCAGGTACGTGGTACCGCGCTTGGCGGCTATGCAGCGTTTCAGGATATCTCATACGGGGTAACCGGACCGCTGGCAGGACTGTTAGCCACGTCGTTTGGCTACCCGTCAGTCTTCCTCGCGGGGGCGGTCTCTGCGGTTGTCGGGATTGTGGTAACGCTGGTCGCGTTTCGTAGCGTTTAGTTTTTCTGCCCGGTGGCGCTGTGCTCACCGGGCCTACAAAAGCATGAACCGTAGGTGCTTTACGCAACCAGCCAGAAAATAACCAGCGCAATCATCAACGCAATAAACATCAGCCCCGGACGAGCAGACAGTGTCCTGAAGGTTTCCACAACCGGCGCAAACAGTGGGCTGTAGATTGGCTGAATGTTCCGCACTTCCGGCACACCGCCTTCGCGCTCGGTGCGGCGGACAAAGATCTGATTCAGTAAATCCTGCACCTGCGCGGTGGTCAGCACCGTTTGCGGCGTGGCCTGCCAGGTTTGCTGAGCGTAATCCCGTATCGTTTCAAACTCGTGTGGCTCCAGCGGCTGTTTCAGCGCGGCCTGT
The DNA here is from genome assembly GCF_014103115.1 of Enterobacter sp. RHBSTW-00901. Taxonomy (NCBI): domain Bacteria; kingdom Pseudomonadati; phylum Pseudomonadota; class Gammaproteobacteria; order Enterobacterales; family Enterobacteriaceae; genus Enterobacter; species Enterobacter sp. RHBSTW-00901. The sequence continues at coordinate 1,450,048 of NZ_JABXPB010000001.1, read as the reverse complement.
ACCGTATGCAGGGTAGGGGTATTCTGGGTGCTGAGCGTCTGGCGTGCCTGGAGCCAGGTGACCAGATGCGCAAACTGTTTTGCCGGGATCATCTCGCCCTCTTTCACACCCGAAAGCTCCAGCATGGATTGCCAGATGAGCTTCGTCGGCTCGCCGGTGGCGGCGGCCAGTTTGGTCACCATCTGCTTGAGCGTGTTGTGCTCGGCAGGCAGCAGCGGACGTTCAGTTGCCGGGCGTTGCTGCGGCTGCGGAATAGAAAGTTGATTGCTTTGTAGCAGCGTCAGCACGGTTTTCAACTGTTCCGGCGTAAGCTGGCTCAGCGCAGTATGGCCGTACTGTTGACGAATAAAATCACTCACTGCCTGGCGGTTATTGCCCTGGCCTAACAGCTCGGTCAGCTGCGAGACAATCTGGCGGGTGGTGTGATTTTGCTGCGCGGTGTTAATACGCTGGTTCAGGTTTTGCTCGGCAGCGGGGAAATGACGCGACTGTAGCGGTGCATCGTTCCTCACGCCCAGATCGTGCTTCACGCCGGCCCACACTTCCGCATTTTGCTGCGAAGTCAGCGCAATCAGACGCGTGATCAACCGCTCCAGCACGGTGCGCTGTTGCGTGGAAAGTGGCTGTTCGCCTGCGATGTTGGGCGTTACGGGGCCATCGCCTGGGGGGCGCGGTGGCGTACCTGAAATGGGCTGCATCGTCAAAAATCCTTAAAGTCAAAACTCTGCGTAAACCCGGCATAGTTATATGCCTGGCGGCGAGATTATGGCACACTTGATGGGTTTTCTTCCTCTCAAACAGGTACTCAGACGTGAAAATCCTCGTTGATGAAAATATGCCTTACGCGCGCGAGTTGTTTAGCCGCCTCGGTAACGTTAAGGCTGTCCCTGGTCGCCCGATCCCGGTAAGCGAACTGGATGACGCAGATGCACTGATGGTGCGCTCGGTGACTAAAGTAAATGAGGCGTTGCTCTCCGGCAAAGCGATTAAGTTCGTCGGGACGGCAACGGCAGGGACGGATCATGTGGATGACACATGGCTTAAGCAGGCGGGGATTGGTTTTTCAGCTGCACCTGGCTGTAACGCCATTGCCGTTGTGGAATATGTTTTCTCCTCCCTGTTGATGCTGGCCGAGCGTGATGGTTTTGCGCTGAAAGACCGCACTGTCGGTATTGTCGGTGTGGGTAACGTGGGCGGACGCCTGCAAAAGCGCCTTGATGCATTAGGTATTCGCACGTTGCTGTGCGACCCGCCGCGTAAAGATAACGGCGATGACGGTGACTTCCGTTCGCTGGACGAGCTGGTTGAGCAGTGCGATGTGATCACTTTCCACACGCCGCTGTTCAAAGAGGGGCCGTACAAGTCTCTGCACCTCGCCGACGAAACCCTGATCCGTTGTCTGAAGCCTGGCACTATTCTGATAAATGCCTGCCGTGGCCCGGTGGTTGATAACGCCGCGCTGCTGAAATGTCTGGAAGAAGGGCAGGATCTCAGCGTGGTACTGGACGTCTGGGAGCCGGAGCCGGATCTCAACGTTGCGCTGCTTAACAAGGTGGACGTCGGTACCGCGCATATTGCGGGTTATACCCTCGAAGGTAAAGCGCGTGGCACCACCCAGGTCTTTGAGGCCTACAGCGCCTTTATCGGCCATCCGCAACAGGTGGCGCTGGATACACTATTACCCGCGCCTGAATTTGGCCGTATTACCCTTCATGGTCCCCTCGACGAGGCAACGCTGAAAAGGCTGGTGCATTTGGTGTATGATGTGCGCCGCGATGATGCGCTGCTGCGTAAATCAGCGGGTATTCCGGGCGAATTTGACAAGCTGCGCAAGAATTATCTTGAACGTCGCGAATGGTCTTCCCTGTATGTTATTTGTGATGATGCCCAGGCTGCGTCATTGCTGCATAAACTGGGTTTTAACGCCGTTCATCACCCGGTACGTTAATGTCTTCTTAATGCTCCCTGTCGGATACTCCGGCAGGGACGCTTTTTTATTTCTGGAGTAACCACCATGTCTGAAGGCTGGAACATTGCCATATTGGGGGCCACGGGTGCCGTGGGTGAAGCCCTGCTCGAAACCCTTGCTGAGCGTCAGTTCCCGGTGGGTGAAATTTTTGCACTGGCGCGCACTGACAGCGCCGGTGAACATCTGCGTTTTGGCGGTAAATCCGTCATGGTTCAGGATGCGGCTGAATTTGACTGGACGCAGGTGCAGCTGGCGTTCTTTGCTGCGGGCGTTGAGGCCACGGCTTCTTACTGCGAAGAAGCGACCAACGCGGGCTGTCTGGTGATTGATTTAAGCGGCCTGTTCTCAATGGAGCCGGATGTTCCTCTGGTTGTGCCGGATGTGAATCCATTCGTTCTGACTGACTACCGTAACCGCAACATCATTGCGGTACCGGACAGCCTGACCAGCCAACTGCTTACCGCGCTGAAACCGTTGATCGATGACGGTGGCCTGTCGCGTATTACCGTGACCAGCCTGCTGTCAGCTTCCGCGCACGGTAAAAAAGCTGTCGATGCGCTGGCAGGGCAGAGCGCAAAGCTGCTGAATGGTATCCCGATTGATGAAGACGATTTCTTTGGTCGTCAGCTGGCATTCAACATGCTGCCGTTGCTGCCGGACAACCAGGGTTCTGTACGTGAAGAGCGCCGTATCGTCGATGAAGCCCGCAAAATTCTGCAGGATGATGGTCTGATGATCTCCGCGAGCGTTGTGCAGTCACCCGTCTTTTACGGTCATGCGCAGATGGTGAGCTTTGAAGCGCTGCGTCCTCTGGCGGCAGAAGAGGCGCGTGATGCGTTTGCCCGTGGCGAAGACATCGTGCTGTCTGAAGAGAGCGAGTTCCCAACCCAGGTTGGCGATGCGACCGGTAGTGCGCATCTTTCCGTCGGCTGTGTACGCAACGATTACGGTATGCCGGAGCAGGTTCAGTTCTGGTCGGTTGCCGACAACGTTCGCTTTGGTGGTGCGCTGATGGCGGTCAAAATTGCGGAAAAACTGGTGCAGGAGTACCTGTACTGATGTCCGACGTGGAACAAAAGCTTGTCCATAAAATTGCCCTCGGTATTGAGTACGATGGCAGTAAATATTATGGCTGGCAGCGTCAGAATGAGGTGCGCAGTGTTCAGGAAAAACTGGAAAAAGCGCTCTCTCAGGTGGCGAATGAGCCGATAAGCGTTCTCTGCGCCGGGCGCACGGACGCCGGCGTGCACGGTACCGGCCAGGTGGTTCACTTTGAAACCACCGCAATGCGCAAAGACGCTGCGTGGACGCTGGGTGTTAATGCGAATTTACCTGGAGACATCGCGGTACGTTGGGTTAAAGATGTCCCCGATGATTTTCATGCGCGTTTCAGCGCCACCGCGCGCCGTTACCGCTACGTTATCTACAATCAGCGCCTGCGTCCGGCGGTGTTAAGCCAGGGCGTGACGCATTTTTATGAACCGCTTGATGCAGAACGTATGCATCGTGCGGCGCAGTGTCTGATTGGTGAAAATGACTTTACGTCGTTTCGTGCGGTGCAGTGTCAGTCCCGCACGCCGTGGCGTAACGTCATGCACATAAACGTCAACCGTTTTGGCGCGTATGTGGTGGTGGATATCAAAGCCAATGCCTTTGTACATCATATGGTTCGGAATATTGTGGGCAGCCTGATGGAAGTGGGTGCCGGACACCAGCCGGAGAGCTGGATTGCAGAACTGCTGGCGGCGAAGGACAGAACGCTTGCAGCAGCTACGGCGAAAGCGGAAGGGTTGTATCTGGTCTCGGTGGATTATCCGGAACGGTTCGAACTTCCAAAACCGCCAATGGGCCCGCTTTTCCTGGCGGACTAAACACGGTGCAATTAAGGTTTAAACAATATGGATTTAATACGTTTTCTTATTGATTTTATTCTGCATATTGATGTTCACCTGGCCGAACTGGTCGCACAGTATGGCGTCTGGGTTTATGCCATCCTGTTCCTCATTCTGTTCTGTGAGACCGGGCTGGTTGTTACCCCGTTCCTGCCAGGAGATTCGCTGCTGTTCGTGGCCGGTGCGTTGTCTGCACTGCCAACTAATGATCTGAATGTGCATATGATGGTGGTGCTGATGGTCATTGCTGCGATTGTCGGTGATGCGGTCAACTACACGATTGGGCGGGTGTTTGGCGATCGGCTATTCAGTAATCCGAACTCGAAAATTTTCCGTCGTAGCTACTTAGATAAAACCCACGCATTTTATGAGCGCCACGGCGGCAAGACCATTATCCTTGCGCGATTTGTGCCTATTGTGCGTACATTTGCCCCGTTTGTGGCGGGAATGGGACATATGTCCTATCGTCACTTTGCGGCATTCAACGTTGTCGGCGCATTGCTGTGGGTGCTGCTGTTTACCTATGCAGGCTACCTGTTTGGCGATCTCCCTGTGGTTCAGGAAAACCTTAAGTTACTGATTGTAGCTATTATTGTGCTTTCCATTTTGCCCGGCGTCATCGAGATTATTCGTCACAAACGTGCGGCAGCCAAACAAGCGAAATAAGTGCGTACTGGCGGTTCGACCACTTTTTTATCCAAAGTTTCGGGCTGTTATGTTTTAATGTGCAACATTCATGGTCTGTTGGAGGCAAAAATGGCATTATTCGCCTCTTATAGCAAAACTGGCATACGACCAGGTTCAGGCAGAAAGGTTATCAATGAGCTGGATTGAACGAATTAAAAGCAACATAACCCCGACGCGTAAAGCGAGTATTCCTGAAGGGGTGTGGACGAAGTGTGATAGCTGCGGCCAGGTTCTGTACCGCGCGGAACTGGAACGCAATCTTGAGGTGTGTCCGAAATGTGACCACCACATGCGCATGTCGGCGCGTAATCGCCTGCATAGCCTGCTGGACGAAGGTTCTCTGGTAGAACTGGGCAGCGAACTTGAGCCGAAAGACGTGCTGAAGTTCCGTGATTCCAAGAAATACAAAGATCGTCTGGCCTCTGCGCAGAAAGAGACCAGCGAGAAAGACGCCCTGATTGTGATGAAAGGCACCCTGCACGAGATGCCGGTGGTGGCCGCCGCGTTTGAGTTCTCCTTTATGGGTGGCTCAATGGGCTCTGTCGTTGGTGCTCGCTTTGTGCGTGCCGTTGAGCAAGCACTGGAAGACAACTGTCCGCTGATCTGCTTCTCCGCCTCTGGTGGTGCGCGTATGCAGGAAGCGCTGATGTCCCTGATGCAGATGGCGAAAACCTCTGCAGCGCTGGCGAAAATGCAGGAGCGCGGTCTGCCGTACATCTCCGTACTGACCGACCCGACAATGGGTGGCGTCTCTGCAAGCTTCGCGATGCTGGGCGATCTGAACATCGCCGAACCAAAAGCGCTGATCGGCTTTGCTGGTCCTCGCGTAATCGAACAAACCGTACGTGAAAAACTGCCGCCGGGCTTCCAGCGCAGCGAGTTCCTCATTGAGAAAGGCGCTATCGATATGATCGTTCGCCGCCCGGAAATGCGCCTGAAACTGGCAAGTATCCTGGCGAAGCTGATGAATCTGCCCGCGCCGAACCCGGATGAGCCGCGCGAAGGCGTAGTCGTACCGGATCAGGAACCCGAGGCCTGATAACTGAAAAGGGCAGGGCCGGATGGCGCTGCCCTTTTGCTTTCTAAACTGTTAATGACAACCGGGCATCATGGAAAATAAACGCATTCCCCAAGCCACGTCGCCCCTGGCCGCGTGGCTTTCTTATCTGGAAAACCTGCACAGTAAAACCATTGATATGGGGCTTGAGCGCGTAAGCCAGGTCGCCGCGCGTCTTGATGTGCTGAAACCCGCGCCTTTCGTGTTTACCGTTGCGGGTACTAACGGTAAAGGCACGACCTGCCGCACGCTGGAAGCTATCCTGATGGCCGCAGGGTATAAGGTCGGTGTGTACAGCTCTCCGCATCTGGTGCGTTATACCGAGCGTGTTCGCGTGCAAAATACTGAGCTGCCGGAGTCTGCACATACGGCGTCATTCGCAGAAATTGAAGCGGCGCGCGGTGAGATTTCATTAACCTATTTTGAATACGGTACGCTTTCAGCGCTGTTGCTGTTTAAACAGGCGCAGCTGGATGTGGTGATTCTGGAAGTGGGTCTCGGCGGGCGTCTTGATGCGACCAACATGGTGGATGCGGATGTCTCCGTTGTATCCAGTATCGCGCTGGATCATACCGACTGGCTGGGGCCAGACCGTGAAAGCATTGGCCGTGAGAAAGCCGGTATTTTCCGCACCGGTAAACCCGCCGTGGTCGGTGAGCCGGATATGCCACACACAATTGCTGAGGTGGCAAAAGAGAAGGGCGCGTTGCTGCTGCGCCGCAATGTTGACTGGCAATATGATGTTAACGCCAACGGCTGGCGCTTTACCGATGCCCAGGGTGTGCTGGACAACCTGCCGTTGCCGCAGGTGCCACTGCCTAACGCGGCGACCGCTCTGGCGGCGCTACGTGCAAGTTCGCTTGCGGTGAGCGAACAGGCAATCCGCGACGGCATTCAGAGCGCGGTTCTGCCGGGACGCTTCCAGATTGTCAGCGAGTCACCACGTCTTATCCTGGATGTGGCGCATAACCCGCATGCGGCGGCATATCTCGCAGGGCGTCTCAAATCGTTACCAAAAACCGGGCGTGTACTGGCGGTTATCGGTATGCTTCATGATAAAGATATCGGCGGCACGCTGGCCTGCATGGAGAGTGTGGTCGATAGCTGGTATTGTGCTCCTCTGGAGGGGCCACGCGGCGCGACGGCTGAAGAGCTGATGGAACATCTCAGCAAAGGCGAAATCTACAATAGCGTGGCTCAGGCCTGGCATGCTGCAATGGCAGATGCTAAACCAGAAGATACCGTGCTGGTGTGTGGGTCGTTCCACACGGTGGCACATGTCATGGAAGCGATGGACGCGGGGAGAACCGGTGGCAAGTAAGTTTCAGAACCGTCTGACAGGAACGATTGTGCTGGTTGCGCTGGGGGTGATTATTCTCCCGGGTCTGCTCGACGGGCAGAAAAAGCATTACCAGGATGAATTTGCGGCAATCCCGCTGGTACCAAAACCGGGCGATCGCGACGAGCCAGATATGCTCCCGGCGGCGACACAGGCGCTTCCTGCTCAGCCGCCGGAAGGCGCAGCGGAAGAAGTGCGTGCGGGCGATGCCGCTGCACCGTCGCTCGATCCGTCTCGTCTGGCGGCAGGTAACAACAACGATATCGATCCTGTGCCCGCTCCGGTTGAGCAGCCTAAACCTGTTGAAAAACCGAAACCGGTCGACAAACCGCAGCCGAAAGCGCAGCGTGATAAAACCACCGAGCAGCTGGCTGCCGCAGCAGAGACGCCACCTCCGGCAAAACCGGCCCAGCAGGAGGCAGCACCCGCAGGTAAAGCCTACGTTGTGCAGCTTGGTGCGCTGAAAAATGCTGATAAAGTCAACGAGGTCGTGGGTAAGCTGCGTGGCGCGGGGTATCGTGTTTACACTTCACCTTCCACACCGGTGCAGGGTAAAATTACCCGTATCCTCGTGGGGCCGGAAGCCTCTAAAGATAAGCTGAAAGGTTCGCTTGGCGAGCTGAAGCAGATCTCCGGTCTGAGCGGTGTGGTGATGAACTACAGCGTGAACTGAGGTTAAGGCAGGCGTCCACAGAGACGCAAAAAGCCAGTGGCGTTGAGTATTTTTTCAGCGCCTTTTTTATTTACGCGCGGGAAGGAAATCCCTACGCAAACGTTTTCTTTTTCTGTTAGAATTCGCCCCGAACTGGATGACAGGGCGTTAAATCGTGGGACACATATGGTCTGGATTGATTACGCCATCATTGCGGTGATTGGTTTTTCCTGTCTGGTTAGCCTGATCCGTGGCTTTGTTCGTGAAGCGTTATCGCTGGTGACATGGGGTTGTGCTTTCTTTGTTGCCAGTCATTACTACACTTACCTGTCTGTCTGGTTCACGGGCTTTGAAGATGAACTGGTCCGAAATGGAATCGCCATCGCGGTGCTGTTTATCGCGACGCTGATTGTTGGCGCTATCGTGAATTACGTGATAAGTCAGCTGGTCGAGAAAACCGGTCTGTCAGGAACGGACAGGGTGCTCGGGATCTGTTTCGGGGCGTTGCGAGGCGTGCTGATTGTGGCCGCGATACTGTTCTTCCTGGATACCTTCACCGGTTTTGCAAAAAGTGAAGACTGGCAGAAATCGCAGCTCATTCCAGAGTTCAGCTTCATCATCAGATTGTTCTTTGACTATCTGCAAAGCTCGTCGAGTTTCTTGCCCAGAGCCTAGTGTGCTCTGAGATGTGGCTTAACGAGGAAAAGACGAATGTGCGGTATTGTCGGTATCGCCGGTTTCATGCCGGTAAACCAGTCTATTTATGACGCGTTAACGGTGCTTCAGCACCGTGGGCAGGATGCTGCGGGTATCATCACCATTGATGCAAACAACTGCTTCCGTTTACGTAAGGCGAATGGCCTGGTAAACGATGTGTTTGAAGCCCGCCATATGCAGCGTCTGCAAGGTAATATGGGGATTGGTCACGTTCGTTACCCTACTGCTGGCAGTTCCAGCGCCTCTGAGGCTCAGCCTTTCTACGTTAACTCTCCGTATGGCATCACGCTTGCCCACAATGGCAACCTGACTAACGCTCACGAGCTGCGCAGAAAGCTGTTTGAAGAGAAACGTCGCCACATTAACACCACGTCTGATTCTGAAATCCTGCTCAATATCTTTGCCAGTGAGCTGGATAACTTCCGTCACTATCCGCTGGAAGCAGACAACATTTTTGCTGCCGTTGCTGCGACTAACCGTCAGATCCGTGGTGCCTACGCCTGCGTGGCGATGATTATCGGTCACGGCATGGTAGCTTTCCGCGATCCAAACGGTATTCGTCCTCTGGTGCTCGGTAAGCGCGACCTCGGTGACGGCCGTACTGAATATATGGTTGCCTCTGAAAGCGTGGCACTGGATACCCTGGGCTTTGAATTCCTGCGTGACGTCGCGCCAGGCGAAGCGGTCTACATCACTGAGAAGGGCCAGCTGTTTACCCGCCAGTGTGCCGATAACCCGGTCAGCAACCCATGCCTGTTCGAATATGTCTACTTCGCTCGTCCGGACTCGTTTATCGACAAGATCTCCGTCTATAGCGCGCGTGTAAACATGGGCACCAAACTGGGCGAGAAGATTGCCCGCGAATGGGACGATCTGGATATCGACGTGGTTATTCCTATCCCGGAAACCTCCTGCGATATCGCGCTGGAAATCGCCCGTATTCTGGATAAGCCATACCGTCAGGGCTTCGTGAAAAACCGCTACGTTGGCCGTACCTTTATCATGCCGGGCCAGCAGCTACGCCGTAAGTCCGTGCGTCGTAAACTGAACGCCAACCGTGCAGAATTCCGCGACAAGAACGTGCTGCTGGTGGACGACTCCATCGTGCGCGGCACGACTTCTGAGCAGATTATCGAGATGGCACGTGAAGCCGGTGCGAAGAAAGTGTACCTGGCCTCCGCAGCGCCGGAAATTCGTTTCCCGAACGTGTATGGCATTGATATGCCAACGGCTAACGAGCTGATTGCGCATGGCCGTGAAGTGGATGAAATTCGCCAGATCATCGGTGCAGATGGCCTGATTTTCCAGGATCTGAACGATCTGATCGACGCGGTGCGTGCCGAGAACCCGGATATTCAGCAGTTCGAATGCTCCGTGTTTAACGGTATTTACGTGACCAAAGACGTTGACCAGCAGTATCTCGACTATCTGGATTCGCTGCGTAACGACGATGCAAAAGCCGTTCAGCTGCAAAACGATCTTGAAAGCTTAGAGATGCACAACGAAGGCTAATGCCTTTGCAAGTGAGGGCTAATGCCCTCACTTGCAACTCCCCGGAAAATCCTGCACAGTCAGCCCTGAAATCAGCAAGGGCAAAAATCATGAAACGACTCATTGTAGGGATCAGCGGTGCCAGCGGCGCGATTTACGGCGTACGTCTGTTGCAGGTACTGCGTGACGTAGCAGAAGTGGAAACGCATCTGGTGATGAGCCAGGCGGCGCGTCAGACGCTCTCCCTCGAAACCGATTTTTCCCTGCGCGATGTTCAGTCTCTGGCCGATGTGGTACACGATGCCCGTGATATCGCCGCCAGCATCTCCTCTGGCTCGTTTAAAACGGCCGGCATGGTGATCCTGCCCTGTTCCATCAAAACGCTCTCCGGCATTGTCAACAGCTATACCGACACGCTGGTAACACGCGCGGCAGATGTGGTGCTGAAAGAGCGTCGCCCGCTGGTGTTGTGCGTGCGGGAAACGCCGCTGCACCTGGGACACCTGCGCTTAATGACTCAGGCCGCCGAGCTGGGCGCGGTGATCATGCCGCCGGTACCGGCGTTCTATCACCGTCCGCAAACGCTGGATGAGGTGATTAACCAGACCGTTAACCGCGTGCTGGATCAGTTTGATATCGACCTGCCGGAAGACCTCTTTACCCGCTGGCAGGGAGCCTGATTTTGTGCACAATGTGAGTGCATGAAAAAACAAGTTGCCCTGTTTCAGGGCAAAACTGCAACCGCGATCATATCCTCGACATTTAATTCGCTTTTTCCCTTTTTCTCTTTCCGGTTCGTTCGGTAGACCTGCTATCTTTCACCATTAAGGCAATATCGCAACGTTTTATTAACATATTTAACGTCGATTTTTTGACCAGACGGCAATGTGGCATAAGACCTGCAAGAGAAGCCTGCAACACAACACACAACACAATACATAATAAAATCACGGTACTTGAGGGTAAATGTATGAAGAAGACGGTTCTGGCTCTGTCTTTGCTCGTGGGGTTAAGTGCAGCAGCAGGTAGCTATGCAGCACTTCCACAGACAGTTCGTATCGGTACAGACGCAACTTATGCGCCATTCTCTTCCAAAGATGCAAAAGGCGATTTCGTTGGGTTTGATATCGATCTGGGAAATGAGATGTGCAAACGCATTGCGGTAAAATGCACATGGGTGGGCAGTGACTTTGACGCATTAATCCCGTCGTTGAAAGCCAAAAAAATCGACGCCATTATCTCTTCTCTCTCCATCACCGAAAAACGTCAGCAGGAGATTGCCTTCTCTGACAAACTCTACGCGGCAGATTCTCGTCTGATTGCTGTAAAAGGCTCTCCGATTAAGCCAACCATCGACTCGCTGAAAGGCAAGCATGTGGGCGTTCTCCAGGGGTCTACCCAGGAAGGTTATGCCAACGCAAACTGGCGTGAGAAGGGTGTAGATGTGGTGGCTTACCAGAACCAGGATCTGATTTACTCTGACCTGGCCGCAGGCCGTCTGGATGCCGCGTTCCAGGATGAAGTTGCCGCGAGCGAAGGCTTCCTGAAACAGCCAGCAGGCAAAGACTATGCCTTTGCTGGCCCGTCCGTGAAAGACAAAAAATACTTTGGTGACGGCACCGGTATTGGCCTGCGTAAAGACGATACCGAGTTGAAAGCCGCCTTTGACAAAGCCTTTACTGAGCTGCGCAAAGACGGTACCTACAACAAACTGGCGAAGAAATACTTCGACTTCAACGTATACGGTGACTAATCGTTACTGACGGGAATGCACCATGATGGCTGTCTGTCATGGTGCATTGCGGGTGCAGGTGAGCCATTATGGTGCGTGGTTGGCTATTAATTGTTCTTTAAGTGCATAGTTAAGCATTTATAGTGCAAAAACTCCCAATGATTGGGCATTATCTTTTGCCTTAATAAGGGGATTAATGGCACATTAACGGCACCCCGTCGTAGTAAAAAATCCCGTAAGAATCCAGTCTGTTGAGGATGTATATGAAAAAACTGATGTTGTCTCTTTCGCTGGTGTTGGCTGTTTCCAGCATGACGGCGGCGTTTGCCGCTATTCCGCAGAAAATTCGTATTGGTACTGATCCTACCTATGCCCCGTTCGAATCGAAAAATGCGAAGGGTGAACTGGTTGGTTTTGACATTGATCTGGCCAATGAACTGTGCAAACGCATCAAAGCACAATGTACCTACGTTGAGAACCCACTGGATGCGCTGATCCCGTCGCTGAAAGCCAAAAAAATCGACGTGATTATGTCCTCTCTTTCCATCACCGAAAAACGCCAGCAAGAGATTGCCTTTACCGACAAACTCTACGCAGCGGATTCTCGTCTGGTCGTGGCTAACGCATCCAACATTCAGCCAACAATTGAATCGCTGAAAGGTAAGCGCGTGGGCGTGCTGCAGGGTACGACGCAGGAAACATACGGCAACGAACACTGGGCACCGAAGGGCATTGAAATCGTCTCTTATCAGGGCCAGGAAAACATCTACTCTGACCTGACGGCAGGCCGTATCGATGCCGCATTCCAGGATGAAGTTGCAGCAAGCGAAGGTTTCCTGAAACAGCCTGTGGGTAAAGATTACAAGTTCGGTGGGCCGTCCATTAAGGACGTGAAACTGTTTGGTGTAGGCACCGGTATGGGTCTGCGCAAAGAGGACAACGAACTGCGTGAAGCGCTGAACAAGGCGTTTGCAGAAATGCGCGCTGACGGCACTTACGACAAGCTGGCAAAAAAATATTTCGATTTTAATGTTTACGGCGGCTAATCACCCCGTCAAATAACGTGCGGCCCCTCCCGTTTTGGGAGGGGAAAAGACACGGTTCCACCACTCACGATACGACAGGGCACGCGGTATGCTGTACGGATTTTCTGGCGTTATTTTACAGGGCGCGCTTGTCACCCTTGAGCTGGCTATCAGCTCCGTGGTACTGGCGGTGCTGATAGGCCTGGCGGGCGCGGGGGCGAAGTTGTCGGCAAATAAACCGCTGGCGCTCATTTTTGAAGGCTATACCACGCTGATTCGCGGTGTTCCTGACCTGGTGCTGATGTTGCTAATCTTTTACGGTTTGCAGATTGCGCTTAATGGTATCACTGACGCTATTGGCATGGAGCAAATTGATATCGACCCGATGGTGGCCGGTATTATTACCCTCGGTTTTATCTACGGTGCGTACTTCACGGAAACTTTCCGCGGTGCTTACATGGCCGTGCCGAAAGGGCACATTGAAGCAGCGACTGCGTTTGGTTTCACCTCCTCACAGACGTTTCGCCGGATTATGTTCCCGGCCATGATGCGCTATGCGTTGCCGGGTATCGGCAATAACTGGCAGGTTATCCTCAAGGCGACGGCGCTGGTTTCCCTGCTCGGCCTGGAAGATGTCGTAAAAGCGACCCAGCTTGCAGGCAAGAGTACCTGGGAACCGTTCTACTTTGCGGTGGTATGTGGCGCTATCTATCTGGTCTTTACGACCGTCTCCAATGGTGTGCTGCTTCTGCTCGAACGTCGCTACTCCGTGGGTGTGAAGAGGGCTGACCTGTGATTGAGATTATTCAGGAATACTGGAAATCCCTGCTGTGGACAGATGGCTATCGCTTTACCGGCGTGGCCATTACGCTGTGGCTGCTGATTTCTTCCGTGGCGATGGGCGGCATTCTGGCAGTGTTTCTTGCCATTGGCCGGGTGTCGAACAATAAATTTATCCGCTTCCCGATCTGGCTGTTCACCTATGTGTTTCGCGGTACACCGCTGTACGTGCAACTGCTGGTGTTCTATTCGGGGATGTACACGCTGGAGATTGTGAAAGGCACTGAGATGCTGAACGCGTTCTTCCGCAGTGGCCTGAACTGTACGGTACTGGCGTTAACGCTCAATACCTGCGCCTACACCACCGAGATTTTCGCCGGGGCCATTCGTTCTGTACCTTATGGTGAAATTGAAGCGGCACGCGCGTATGGCTTCTCGTCGGTGAAACTTTACCGTTGCATCATTCTGCCGTCGGCGCTGCGCATTGCGCTGCCTGCCTACAGTAACGAAGTGATTCTGATGCTGCACTCCACCGCGCTGGCCTTTACCGCGACGGTGCCGGATCTGCTCAAAATCGCCCGTGACATTAACTCCGCAACCTATCAGCCATTTACCGCGTTTGGCATTGCGGCAGTGCTTTATTTGATTATTTCATATGTCCTCATTAGCCTGTTCCGTAAGGCTGAAAAACGCTGGTTGCAGCATATAAAACCTTCTTCGACGCACTGAGAAAGATGATGGCTGAGAACAAATTAAACGTTATTGATTTGCACAAACGCTACGGCGAACATGAAGTGCTGAAAGGGGTGTCGCTGCAGGCTAATGCGGGCGATGTAATCAGTATTATCGGCTCATCGGGTTCCGGTAAAAGTACGTTCCTGCGCTGCATTAACTTCCTCGAGAAACCGAGTGAAGGCTCCATTGTGGTGAGCGGGCAGAACATCAACCTGGTACGTGATAAAGACGGCCAGTTGAAGGTGGCAGATAAGAATCAGCTGCGCCTGCTGCGCACTCGCCTGACGATGGTGTTCCAGCACTTCAACCTCTGGAGCCACATGACGGTGCTGGAGAACGTGATGGAAGCACCGGTTCAGGTGCTGGGCTTAAGCAAGCAGGAAGCCCGCGAACGTGCGGTGAAATACCTGGCGAAGGTGGGCATTGACGAACGCCAGCAGATAAAATACCCGGTGCATCTCTCCGGCGGTCAGCAGCAGCGTGTTTCTATCGCTCGTGCGCTGGCGATGGAGCCAGAAGTGTTGCTGTTTGATGAGCCGACTTCCGCGCTTGACCCTGAGCTCGTTGGCGAAGTGCTGCGTATCATGCAAAAACTGGCCGAAGAGGGAAAAACGATGGTGGTGGTGACACACGAAATGGGCTTTGCCCGTAACGTCTCAAACCACGTCATCTTCCTGCATCAGGGCAAAATCGAAGAGCAGGGGCATCCGGATGAGGTGTTAGCCAACCCGCAAAGCCCTCGCTTGCAGCAGTTCCTGAAAGGGTCGTTGAAGTAGGTTTTGCCCTTCTTCCCTCTCCCTGTGGGAGAGGGGTGGTCGCCCGGTGGTTTTCTCCCTCTCCCTGTGGGAGAGGGCTGGGGTGAGGGCATCAAACCGCACCACACTCCAGCCGATACACCCAGTCGTCATACCGCACGCCATCAATCTCATATGCTTTTTCCAGTACCTGCGTGCGCACAAAACCCGCTTTCTCCAGCACCCGTACCGACCCGCGGTTATCTGCCAGCACATACGCGTTAACCGCTTTAACACCCGCCTGGTTAAAGGCGTAGTCACACACCGCGCGCAGTGCCTCGCTGGCGATCCCTTTTCCCTGTGCGGCAGGTACAACGGTGTAACCAATATCCGCTTCCTCACGGTTCTCTGTGCTGATTTGCAGGCCAATATCGCCAAGCGGGGTTCCAGCATTGCGAAAACGGATCACAAAAATATGCGGGGCAGCCAGACGCGCAGCGAACAGGCGTCGGGTCTCTTTTTCCGGGGCGATGGCAGCCATATAGCGCATGATGGCACGGTCTTCGCGCAGCGAACGGAAGAACGCCCAGTCAGAAGGTTCGAACGGGGTGAGATGAAGCCGGGATGTGGTGATGGTTGCCATCATTACGCTGCCTTGCGAGAGAGTGTGGCGTATCACTGTAGCATACCCAAAGGTGGGCTTTAACCCACCGCATCCTCCAGCGCTTCTTCTAAGTCATACCAGCGAAACGCAAACCCGGCCGCTTCCAGCCGTTTTGGCAGCGCGCGCTGTCCACCCAGCACCAGCACCGAGGCTTCGCCCATCATCAGGCGGATCACCGTGGCAGGTACGCGCAAAATCGCCGGGCGATGCAGGGCATGCCCCAGTGAGTGAGCAAACTGTTCATTACGCACCGGGTACGGCGACACCATATTAAAAGGCCCGCTCAGATCGTTATCCAGTAGCCAGAGAATGCCGTTTACCATATCGTCGATATGGATCCAGGCGAGATACTGGCGACCATTGCCGATTGGCCCGCCGAGGCCGAGTTTAAAGAGGGGAAGCATCTTTGTCAGAATGCCACCTTTCGGGGAAAGGACGACGCCAGTACGTAGCAGGCAGACGCGGGTTTTGTCGCTTTGTGCAGCGCAGGCGATGCGTTCCCACTGGGCGCAGAGTTTATGGGTAAATTCGTTGTGGGGTGGCTCATCTTCGGTTACCACCACTTCACCGAGATCGCCGTAGTATCCCGCAGCCGAGCCAGAAATGAGCACCGACGGCGGAGTGTGGCTGTTACGGATAAGCTCAACCAGCCTTTCCGTGATATTCCAGCGGCTGCTGCACAACAGCTGTTTTTGCTCTTCCGTCCAGCGTTTGTCGGCGATGGGCTCGCCTGCGAGGTTGATGACGGCGTCAAAGCCGTCCAGATTCTGCAGTTCTGCCAGACTTTTCCAGATGTCGATACCCACACCCAGCAACTGACGTGCTTTTTCCGGGCTGCGCGTGACCACGGTAATGTCGTGGTGCAATGCTTGCAGGCGTGGAATGAGATGGCAACCAATCAGGCCGGTACCGCCAGTCAGCAGAATCTTCATACAACCTCCAGGTTTACGCCTGGCGTTGCCAGCTTAACGTCATGGAGACGGAGTCAGCGTAACGCAGGGCGTGAAGTTTATCGATCTCTACTTCAGCATAAGTGACCCAGTGATGTTCACGTGCGATATCGAGCACATCCTGAGTTAATTTTTCCAGCAAAGAGAAGCGGTTGTTTTCAACATACTGAATGATGCTTTTGGTAATGGTGCGGTAATTCAGCGCGTCATTGATGTCCTCACTGGCGCGCGCTTTGTCTGCCGGGTAATGGATCACCACATTCAGCACGATATCCTGACGGTTGGCGATCTCTTCGTCTTTGATACCAATGAACGTACGTAAGCGTAAGTTTTTTATACGAATAATAGCGTCATGTTGCGACATTGCAGGTCTTCTCCGTGTCAGTATTTCCGCCTCATAATACATGAGGTCATCGTATGTGCCCAACCGGGTTAAGGACTAAATCTGCTGGATTTTTTGCATGGCACGTTCAGTCGCAGGACGTGTCCGGATACGTTCAAACCAGTTATTCACGGCAGGATAAGCAGCGAGATCGATACGGTGGCGTTCATGAGTGTTAATCCACGGCCAGCAGGCGATATCGGCAATGCTGTAATGATCGCCCCCGAGCCACGGCGTTTTCTCCAGACGACGGTTCAACACGCCGTACAGCCGCTGGGTTTCAACCTGATAGCGCTCGATAGCATAAGGGATTGGCTGCGGGGCGAAGGCGGTGAAGTGGTGGTTTTGCCCCAGCATCGGCCCCAGGCCGCTTGACTGCCAGAAGAGCCACTGCAGCGTGTGGTGACGTTCGCGCAGTTCCCCACTCAGCAATTTACCGGTTTTCTCCGCCAGATAGAGCAAAATCTCCCCGGACTCAAACAGGCTCAACGGTCTGCCGCCATCGGCAGGCAGGTTATCAATAATGGCCGGGATTTTATTATTGGGTGATATCGCCAGAAAAACGGGTCTGAACTGATCGCCTTTGCTGATATCGACGCTGATGATCCGGTATTCCAGTTCTGCTTCTTCAAGAAAAAGGGTGATTTTATGGCCGTTTGGGGTTGGCGCGTAATAGAGGTCGATCATTCTCAACTCCTGTCAGAACAAAAAGTGATGCCATAAAAATGAGTATAGGTGTCTGGTGTAAATCGTGAGTTTTCATCAAGTGACAGCGACGCAAAGAGAATATATGTTGAGTAAAAACCGATCAGCCGATGAGGATGTTATGAACCAGCCTGTTATCACGTTGTGGTCCGATGCGAATTTCTTTTCACCCTATGTTATGAGTGTTTATGTGGCACTGGCCGAAAAGGGGCTGACATTTACCCTGAAAACCGTCGATCTGGACGGTGGAGAACACCTGAAACCGCAGTGGCAGGGTTATGCTCTGACCCGGCGCGTACCGGTGCTGGAAATTGACGGTTTTGAGCTGAGTGAATCTTCAGCGATTGATGAGTATCTTGAAGATCGTTTTGCGCCGCCGGAGTGGGAGCGGATTTACCCCCACGATCTGCAAAAGCGTGCCCGGGCGCGTCAGATCCAGGCGTGGTTGCGTAGCGATCTGATGCCGATCCGCGTCGAACGTTCCACTGACGTTGTGTTTGCCGGGGTGAAAAAGCCCGCCCTTAGCGCAGACGGTGTTGTCAGTGCGCAAAAGTTGATTGATACTGCGACCTCTTTGCTGGCGCACGGCAATCCGAATTTATTCGGGGAATGGTGCATTGCCGATACCGATCTGGCGCTGATGCTCAACCGCCTGATCCTCAACGGTGACGAGGTTCCGCAACTGCTGGTGGATTATGCGACATTCCAGTGGCAGCGTGCGTCAGTACAACGCTATGTGGCACTCTCCGCTAAGCGTGCGGGCTGATAAGCCCTGGCGCTTCAGGTATGATATGGGCAGTCTGTTTTCCTGAGGAGTGACTGATGAAACTGATGTTTGCGTCGGATATTCATGGATCGCTGCCCGCTACCGAGCGTGTTCTTTCTCTGTTTACCCAAAGTGGGGCGCAGTGGCTGGTGATCCTGGGCGATGTGTTAAATCATGGCCCCCGTAATGCGCTGCCGGAAGGGTATGCCCCTGCGCAGGTGGCGGAAAAACTCAATCACTATGCCTCGCGTATCATCGCCGTTCGCGGCAACTGTGACAGCGAAGTGGATCAGATGCTGCTGCATTTTCCGATAACCGCCCCCTGGCAACAGGTGCTGTTAGAAAATTGCCGCCTGTTCTTAACGCATGGTCATCTTTTTAGCCCCGATAATCTCCCTGCGCTCATGGCTGGCGATGCTCTGGTTTACGGTCATACTCATATTCCGGTGGCTGAAAAGCGCGGTGATATTTATCATTTTAATCCCGGTTCGGTCAGTATCCCAAAAGGCGGATACCCGGCGAGCTACGGCATGCTTGATGAGAAGACGTTAAGCGTTATCGCACTTAATGATCAGCAAGTTATTGCGCAAATAGCGATTAATCCGTAAGTTACACCTCAACTGCAAACGCGCCGAAAGAGCGCTTAGACGAGAAGGTTTCCCGATGGTGGAGCAGAGTCATTTGGCAAGTACAGAGTGGGTTGACATTGTCAGCGAAGAAAATGAAGTGATCGCGCAGGCCAGCCGCGCACAAATGCGTGCGGAGCGTCTGCGTCACCGTGCAACGTACATCGTTGTGCATGACGGCATGGGCAAAATTCTGGTCCAGCGCCGCACGGACACCAAAGATTTTCTCCCCGGTATGCTGGATGCCACTGCGGGCGGGGTCGTTCAGGCGGATGAAGTGCTGCTGGATTCCGCGCGTCGCGAAGCGGAAGAAGAGTTAGGCATTGCCGGTGTGCCATTTGCCGAGCACGGCCAGTTCTATTTCGAGGACGAAAACTGCCGCGTCTGGGGCGGGCTGTTTAGCTGCGTTTCCCACGGCCCGTTCGCCCTGCAGGAAGAGGAAGTCAGTGAAGTGAGCTGGATGACGCCGGAAGAAATTACCGCGCGTTGCGACGAGTTCACGCCGGATTCGTTAAAAGCGCTGGCGCTGTGGATGAGCCGCAACGCGAATAACGAATCGACCAAATCAGAGAAAGAAGAAGAGGCTGAGTAAGTCTTAGCAGCTTTCCCGCAGACACAGGCTGGACGCGATGGGTTTCTGATCGCGCCAGTCTCCGTCATTGAGACGTTCCAGTAACGCACGTCCCGCTTCAATCCCAATCTTACGGTGCGGTACTACCATCGTCGTCAGCGGTGGCTGACAGACGCGGCTGACGTCGCTGTCACCAAAGCCCACGACCGCCAGATCGTCTGGTACCTTGATACGCCGACGCTGGCACTCATACAGCGCACCGCAGGCCAGTTCATCCGATACGCACACCAGTGCATCCAGCTCAGGCCATGCCAGCAGGAATTCAGGTAGCTGTGCCGCACCCGTTGAGAAGTTCGGCGGCATGGCGGCATTTATGACCCGATTCGGTGACATATGGTGGCGAAGCATCGCTTTGTACCAGCCCTGCAAGTGCTGCTGGAAAATCCACTGCTCCTGGTTGGCACACAGCAGGCCAATATTCTGATAGCCACGCTGGATCACCATCTCAGTGAGTTCATACATCGCCGCGACGTTATCAATCCCGATATTCATGTCGATAGGATCGGCGCGCATGGCACCCATTTCCATCACCGGGATGGAGGCATTTTTCAGCCAGTGGCGGACGGTGTCGGTGTGTTCGACGCTGAGCAAAATCGCGGCTGCAATATTGGACGCCAGTAGCGTTTCCAGTAATTTCTCTTCCTGTTCGAGACGATGCTGAGATTCTGCCAGAATGATCTGGTACCCGGCAGGCTGTAATACCTGCTGTAGCCCGGCGAACATCTCCGAGCAACCAGCTTCGGAAAGATTAGGAACAACCATAGCAATCGTCCATGAAGAGGCCGACGCCAGCGCGCTGGCGGCAAGGTTGGGCATATATCCCAATTCCTGCACCGCAGCTTCAATTTTTTCTCGTAGTTTATCAGAAACCTGTTCCGGCGTGCGGAGTGCCCGGGACACGGTCATTGTGCCCACTCCGGCAAGCTGTGCGACATCGGCGAGTGTCACTTTACCGGTACTGCGCCGTTTTCGGGTTAGAGACATACACCTTCCTGCTGACCAGATGCGTTCTTATTATCATCCTTCGCTTCACGTGACAGGCAGTATACGCCTTAAATCCCTTTTTTTACTGTGATTTCACACCATGATTACAATTTGATAGCGCTATCACACTTCTGAATGTTATAGCTTGGTAGCGCTATCTTTGTGATCCTGATCGCAGTCAATTATTAATGTGTTGAATAAAGTTTGCACATCTTTTGGGTTGTGGCGGGAGTAAAAAGTGCTCAAAAAGTGGATATACGATACGACCATTACGCTTCAGGATAGCGTCGAGAGCTGGCCGCAGGCGCTGGAGCTGTGCGCGAAACCGTTGCTGGATCTGCAGGTGATTGCCCCGGAGTATGTGACGGCAATCATTGAGCAGCACCATACATTAGGGCCGTATTATGTGCTGGCACCAGGGCTGGCGATGCCGCATGCGCGGCCGGAAGAGGGGGCTAAAGGGCTGGGGCTCTCATTATTAAAACTGAAACAGGGTGTCTCTTTTGGTGCCGGGGAATTTGACCCCGTTGATGTGATTGTGATGCTGGCGGCACCGGACAAACATAGTCATATCGAAATGATCTCAGCCCTCGCTGAATTATTTTCCAGCGACAATGATATGGCCGAATTGCATCAGGCGAATACGCTGGAGGAAATAAAAACGATTATCGACCGCTTCTGATTTAATACTTTCATCCGGTTTGTCACAACATTACGCGTCAGTGTGATGGAGACGTCTTTACGCTAAAAAGGGGATAACAATGAAAATAATGGCTATTTGCGGTTCTGGCCTTGGCAGCAGTTTTATGGTCGAAATGAATATTAAAAAGATACTCAAAAAGCTTGAGATTGAGGCTGATGTTGAACACTCCGATCTCTCATCTGCAACCCCGGGCGCAGCCGATCTTTTCGTGATGGCGAAAGACATTGCAGCCAGCGCCAGCGTGCCGGAAAACCAGCTGGTGGTGATCAACAACATCATCGATATCAACGAACTTGAAGCGCAGTTGCGTGCCTGGTTCGAAAAACAATAATCCTGATAAGGCGAGGTGGATATGTTTATCCTTGAAACGCTGAATTTCGTTGTTGATATATTAAAAGTTCCCTCTGTACTGGTTGGTTTAATTGCATTAATTGGTCTGGTCGCGCAGAAAAAATCTTTTTCTGACGTGGTGAAGGGAACCATTAAAACCATCCTCGGTTTTATTGTGCTGGGCGGTGGTGCTACGGTATTGGTGGGGTCATTAAATCCATTAGGCGGCATGTTTGAACATGCGTTTAATATTCAGGGCATTATTCCAAACAATGAAGCGATTGTGTCTATTGCGCTGGAAAAATATGGAGCCTCGACCGCACTAATTATGGCGTTCGGCATGGTGGCAAACATCATCGTCGCACGCTTTACCCGCCTGAAATACATCTTCCTGACCGGTCATCACACCTTTTACATGGCATGCATGATTGGCGTGATCCTGACGGTCGCGGGCTTTGAGGGCGTGGGCCTGGTCTTTACGGGGTCGCTGATCCTCGGCCTGGTGATGGCTTTCTTCCCGGCGATAGCGCAGCGCTATATGAAGCGTATCACCGGCACTGACGATATTGCGTTTGGCCATTTTGGCACGTTGGGCTACGTGCTTTCTGGCTGGATCGGCAGCAAGTTTGGCAAAGGCTCGCGTTCAACCGAAGAGATGAACCTGCCTAAGAATCTGAGCTTCCTGCGTGACAGCTCTATTTCAATCTCCCTGACCATGATGATTATCTATCTGATCATGGCGGTGAGCGCCGGGCGTGAGTACGTAGAGGCGACCTTCAGCGGCGGTCAGAACTACCTGGTGTATGCCATTATCATGGCAATTACCTTTGCGGCAGGTGTGTTCATCATCCTGCAGGGTGTGCGCCTGATTCTGGCCGAAATCGTCCCGGCTTTTACCGGCTTCTCTGAGAAACTGGTGCCGAATGCACGTCCTGCGCTGGATTGTCCGGTGGTCTATCCGTATGCGCCAAACGCGGTGCTGATTGGCTTTCTGTTCAGCTTCCTCGGCGGTCTGGTCGGGCTGTTCATCTGCGGTCAGTTCAGCTGGGTGCTGATCCTGCCGGGCGTAGTGCCACATTTCTTCACCGGTGCGACTGCAGGCGTGTTCGGTAATGCTACTGGCGGACGTCGCGGGGCGATGATTGGCGCATTTGCTAACGGCCTGCTGATCACCTTCCTGCCGGTGCTGCTCCTGCCCGTGCTGGGTGCAATTGGTTTTGCTAATACGACCTTCTCGGATGCCGATTTCGGCGCTGTCGGGATTGTTCTGGGCAACCTGGCACGCTTCCTGTCACCGCTTGCCATCACCGGGCTGGTGGTTGCGTTGTTCGCGCTGCTGGTGGCGTACAACGTGTTTGCTAAAAACAAATCTGCGGGCGGTAACGCGCAGGAAAACACCGGAGCTAAATCATGAATGTGAATGAGATAACCCAACTGGCGCGTCAGATCCGCCTTGAGACCCTGAAATCACTGACGCAGCTGGGCTTTGGTCACTACGGTGGCAGTATGTCGGTGGTTGAAACGCTGGCCGTGCTGTACGGCGCGGTGATGAAAATCGACCCGGCCGACCCGGACTGGCCAGAGCGCGACTATTTTGTCCTGTCGAAAGGCCACGCGGGCCCGGCGCTGTACAGTATCCTGGCGATAAAAGGCTATTTCCCGATGGAAGAGCTGAGCACGCTCAACCAGAACGGCACGCGTTTGCCAAGCCACCCGGATCGTCTGAAAACGCGCGGTGTGGATGCCACCACCGGCTCGCTCGGACAGGGCATTTCTATCGCCGGGGGAATGGCGTTGTCGCACAGGCTGGCAGGGCGTCCAAACCGGGTATTTTGCATCGTGGGTGATGGCGAGCTTAACGAAGGTCAATGCTGGGAGGCATTCCAGTTTATTGCTCACCATCGCCTGAACAATCTCACGGTGTTTGTGGACTGGAATAAGCAGCAGCTCGACGGTCAACTGGATGAAATTATCTGCGCGTTCGATCTGGAGGGGAAATTCCGTGCCTTTGGCTTTGATGTGGTGACCGTGAAAGGGGATGACATCCCGGCGTTGCTGGACGTCACTTCGCGGGTTCCTGCGGCGGATGCGCGTCCGCGGGTAGTGATTCTGGACAGCATTAAAGGGCAGGGGGTGCCGTATCTGGAGCAGCTTAGTAACTCTCATCATCTGCGCCTGACCGGGGAGAGCAAGGCGGCCCTCAACGAGACGATTCGCCAACTGGAGGCTACACATGATTAAGGTTGCACCAGCAGGACAAAAAGATGCCGTTGAGATGCGTAAAGTCTACGCCGGTTTTGTGGCAAAACAGATTGAGGCCGGAAGCGAGATCATCGCGCTGGAAGCGGATCTGATGAGCTCGATGGCAATGGACGGTGTGGCGCGTGATTACCCGCAGCACGTCATTAACTGCGGCATTATGGAAGCCAACGTGATTGGTACGGCAGCCGGGTTGTCGCTGACCGGGCGTAAACCGTTCGTCCACACCTTTACCGCCTTTGCCAGCCGTCGCTGCTTCGACCAGCTGTTTATGTCCCTGGACTACCAGCGTAACAACGTGAAGGTCATTGCCTCGGATGCGGGCGTCACGGCTTGCCACAACGGTGGCACGCATATGTCGTTTGAAGATATGGGGATTGTGCGCGGTCTGGCCCATTCGGTGGTGCTGGAGGTGACCGACGCGGTGATGTTTGAGGATGTGCTACGCCAGCTGATTGATCTTGAAGGTTTCTACTGGGTGCGCACCATTCGTAAACAGGCCCCGAGCGTCTATGCACCGGGATCAACCTTTACCATCGGCAAGGGTAACGTACTGCGCGAAGGGAGCGATATCACCCTGATTGCCAACGGTATCATGGTGGCGGAAGCACTGGAAGCAGCCCGCCAGCTGGGGCAGGAAGGCGTGAGCGCGGCGGTGATCGATATGTTTACCCTGAAACCGATCGACCGGATGCTGGTGAAAAACTACGCCGAGAAAACCGGGCGCATCGTCACCTGCGAAAACCACAGCATCCATAACGGGCTGGGGTCGGCGGTGGCGGAAGTGCTGGTGGAAACGTGTCCTGTACCGATGCGTCGGGTTGGCGTGAAGGAGCGTTACGGCCAGGTAGGGACGCAGGACTTCCTGCAGAAGGAGTATGGCCTGACGGCACATGACATTGTGTCGGCGGCGAGAGAGTTACTGTAAATAAAAAAGGCGACCTTCTGGTCGCCTTTTTAGTGCAGTAAAAAATTACTGCTGCTGTGAGGACTGGATCGCGGTCAGCGCGATGGTGTAGACGATATCGTCTACCAGCGCACCACGGGACAGGTCGTTCACAGGTTTGCGCATACCCTGCAGCATTGGCCCGATGGAGATCAGGTCTGCAGAACGCTGTACCGCTTTGTAGGTGGTGTTACCGGTGTTCAGATCCGGGAAGATGAACACGGTAGCGCGACCGGCAACCGGTGAGTTAGGCGCTTTGGATTTCGCCACGTCAGCCATTACCGCAGCGTCATACTGCAGCGGGCCGTCGATCATCAGGTCAGGACGTTTTTCCTGCGCCAGACGGGTCGCTTCGCGAACTTTCTCTACATCGCTGCCTGCACCAGAAGTGCCGGTAGAGTAGGAGAGCATCGCCACGCGTGGTTCGATACCGAAGGCAATCGCGGAGTCTGCAGACTGGATAGCGATTTCAGCCAGCTGTTCTGCCGTTGGATCCGGGTTGATCGCACAGTCGCCGTAAACGTAAACCTGTTCAGGCAGCAGCATGAAGAACACGGAAGACACCAGCGAGCTGCCCGGTGCAGTTTTGATCAGCTGCAGTGGCGGACGGATGGTGTTCGCGGTGGTGTGAACAGCACCAGAAACCAGACCGTCAACTTCGTCCTGTTCCAGCATCAGCGTACCCAGCACCACGTTGTCTTCCAGCTGTTCACGCGCAACGGCTTCGGTCATGCCCTTGCTCTTACGCAGCTCAACCAGACGGGCAACGTAGCTTTCGCGAACCACTTCCGGGTCAACGATTTCGATACCCGCACCCAGCTCAACGCCCTGAGAGGCCGCCACACGGGTGATTTCATCCGGGTTACCCAGCAGCACACAGGTCGCGATACCGCGTTCTGCGCAGATAGCTGCCGCTTTAACGGTACGTGGTTCATCACCTTCAGGCAGAACAACGCGTTTGCCCGCTTTACGCGCCAGCTCAGTCAGCTGGTAACGGAAGGCTGGTGGAGACAGACGACGGCTGCGCTCAGAAGTCGCAGTCAGGGATTCGATCCAGTCTGCATTGATGTAACCCGCAACGTATTCCTGCACTTTCTCAATACGTTCGTGGTCATCAACCGGCACTTCCAGGTTGAAGCTCTGCAGGCTCAGGGAGGTCTGCCAGGTGTTGGTGTTCACCATGAAGACCGGCAGGCCAGTGGCAAAAGCGCGCTCGCAGAGCTTGCTGACGCGTGGGTCCATCTCGTAAGCACCGGTCAGCAGAATGGCACCGATTTCCACGCCGTTCATTGCCGCCAGGCAGGCTGCAACCAGCACGTCAGGACGGTCAGCGGAAGTCACCAGCAGGGAGCCTGCACGGAAGTGTTCCAGCATGTGCGGGATGCTGCGCGCACAGAAGGTCACGGACTTCACGCGACGGGTGTTGATGTCGCCTTCGTTGATCACGGTGGCGTTCAGGTGATGCGCCATATCGATTGCACGGGTGGCAATCAGATCGAAGCTCCACGGCACCGCGCCCAGTACTGGCAGCGGGCTGGAGCTTTGCAGTTTAGCCGGGTCAACTTTGATGACTTTCGCTCTGGAAGAGTCGTCGAAGATCTCGGACAGGTCAGGGCGAGTACGACCCTGCTCATCAACCGGGGCGTTCAGTTTGTTAACGATAACGCCGGTGATGTTGGTATTTTTTACGCCGCCGAAGCTGCTGCGAGTCAGTTCGATACGCTCGTTCAGCTGCTCTGGGGTGTCAGTACCCTGAGACATGACGAAGACGATCTCAGCGTTCAGCGTTTTCGCGATTTCGAAGTTCAGAGACTGGGCAAACTGGTGTTTGCGCGTAGGAACCAGGCCTTCAACCAGAACCACTTCCGCGTCCTGAGTGTTCGCGTGATAGTTGGCGATGATCTCTTCCATC
Organism: Enterobacter sp. RHBSTW-00901; assembly: GCF_014103115.1. NCBI lineage: Bacteria > Pseudomonadati > Pseudomonadota > Gammaproteobacteria > Enterobacterales > Enterobacteriaceae > Enterobacter > Enterobacter sp. RHBSTW-00901. Next base: position 1,423,380 of record NZ_JABXPB010000001.1, on the reverse strand, counting down.
AGCACGTCTTTCTGGTTGCTGGAGAGCAGAGATTCAACGTGGCTCATCTTCAGCGGTTCAGCCGCTGGCAGATTGGAGTTCTTACGCACGATGGTGGTGGTCTGGTCTGGCGCATCGCCACCGGCACGAGGCTGGGCGATTGGCTTAAAGACGCTCAGACGAACGCCTTTGCGTTCCATAGCACGGATAACGCCAAGGCTGACGCTGGTCAGGCCGACGCTGGTTCCGGTAGGGATCAGCATAATAATACGGGACACGGTTTATCCTCTTTCGTTACCGCCGACATTGGGCGGGTTACAAAACAGCACCGCCAGCATTGCTGGCGGTGTGGAATCAGGCAGTCAGGCGGTTCGCGTCTTGCGCGATGACCAGCTCTTCGTTCGTTGGGATAACGATAGCTGGACGGGTACCTTCTTTGTTGATGAAACCAGACTTACCGAAACGGGCAGCCAGGTTACGTTCGTGATCAACGTCGAAGCCCAGAACGCCCAGTTTACCCAGGGTCAGTTCACGGACCATTGCCGCATTCTCACCGATACCACCGGTGAAGATTACCGCGTCCAGACGACCTTCCATCAGCGCAGTGTAAGAACCGATGTATTTTGCCAGGCGGTGGCAGTAAACGTCCATTGCACGTTTAGCGTCCGCTTTTTCTGCGTAGTTGTCTTCAACATAACGGCAGTCGCTGGTGACTTCGGTCAGACCCAGCAGGCCAGACTCTTTGGTCAGCATTTTGTTGATCTGGTCAACGCTCATGCCCAGGGTGTCGTGCAGGTGGAAGATGATCGCCGGGTCGATATCACCGGAACGGGTACCCATCACCAGACCTTCCAGTGGGGTCAGACCCATAGAAGTATCAACACATTTACCGTTACGGATAGCAGAAACAGAACCACCGTTGCCCAGGTGGCAGGTGATGATGTTCAGTTCTTCAACCGGTTTGTTCAGTACTTTTGCCGCTTCCTGCGTCACATAGAAGTGGCTGGTGCCATGTGCGCCGTAGCGACGAACACCGTGCTCTCTGTACAGGCTGTATGGCAGGGCGTAGAGGTAAGATTCTTCCGGCATAGTCTGATGGAACGCGGTGTCAAACACGGCCACGTTTTTGTCTTTCAGCTGCGGGAAGGATTTCAGCGCTTCAGCGATACCGATCAGGTGAGCCGGGTTGTGCAGCGGCGCGAAGGATGCAGAGTCTTTGATGCCCTGGATCACAGATTCGTCGATCACGACGGAGCTGGTGTATTTTTCGCCGCCGTGGACGATACGGTGACCAATCGCAGTCAGCTGAGCAGACAGTTCTGGTTTTTGTGCCAGAATAGTGTTAACGATAAAGTTCAGCGCTTCACTGTGAGCGGCGCCTGCACCTAAAGCCGCTTCTTGTTTGCTACCGTCCATTTTCCACTTGATACGTGCTTCAGGCAGATGGAAACATTCGGCCAAACCAGAGAGGTACTCGTCACCGTTGAGCGCATCGATGATGGCGAATTTCAGTGAGGAGCTACCGCAGTTCAGAACCAGTACTAACTTACTCGACATGGAAGTACCTATTATTGATACGTGGCTAAAAAAACGTCAGTGAGTCTAACAGCGTAACGCATGCTGACCCAGACATTTATGATTAACATCATGCCAAACGAACATTCTGGCATGATGGAAGAAATACCTATGATTTTATGCCATTTTGAACATTTTTCAGGCGATGGCATAATATGCGATAATTTGACGAGTTAACGATTCTCGTCTAAGGCCCTATCAGGCTGGCACAGGATACCCGATACGGGGTAGTGATGACAAAATATTTTGAACGTTGTCATAGCCTGTTGTGGTTTTGCATGAAAATTTTAATTTTTATACGTGAAGTTGAGGTACAGCCATGTCGACACCTGAGATCCCGTCCGTGAACTTTTTTAGTCTGTTTCGTCGGGGACAGCATTACGCAAAGACCTGGCCGATGGAAAAGCGCCTTGCGCCTATGTTTGTTGAGAATCGCGTCATCCGCGCCACCCGCCATGCGATTCGCTTTATGCCGCCTGTCGCGATATTTACGCTGTGCTGGCAAATTGCCCTCGGGGGGCAGCTTGGCCCGGCCGTCGCCACGGCGCTCTTTGCGCTAAGTCTGCCGATGCAGGGACTGTGGTGGTTAGGTAAGCGTTCAATTACGCCATTACCTCCCGGAATTTTACACTGGTTTTATGAAGTCCGCGGGAAACTCGAGGAAGCAGGGCAGGCGCTTGCTCCGGTCGAAGGTAAACCGGATTACCAGGCGCTGGCCGATACCCTCAAGCGGGCTTTTAAACAACTTGATAAAACATTCCTCGATGGTTTGTGATTGATCATCGAAACGATGAATAAAAGAAGGCACAGTAACAAACAGTTACCGTGTCTTTTTTTTCAAGTGCAATGCGCTACAGGAGTCGAAAGATGGAAATGACCAATGCTCAACGTCTGATTTTGTCTAATCAGTACAAGATGATGACTATGCTTGATCCCGACAACGCAGAGCGCTACCGCCGCTTACAGACTATCGTTGAACGTGGCTTTGGTTTGCAGATGCGCGAACTGGATCGCGAGTTTGGCGAGCTGAAAGAAGAAACCTGCCGCCTGATCATCGACATTATGGAGATGTATCACGCGCTGCACGTTTCCTGGACCAATCTGAAAGATCAACCGTCCATCGACGAGCGCCGCGTGACGTTCCTGGGCTTTGATGCCGCAACGGAAGCTCGCTATCTGAGCTATGTACGCTTTATGGTGAATACCGAAGGGCGCTATACCCATTTTGATGCGGGTACTCACGGCTTTAACGCGCAAACCCCAATGTGGGAAAAATATCAGCGCATGCTGAGCGTATGGCATTCGTGCCCACGCCAGTACCATTTAAGCAGCAACGAAATTCAACAAATCATTAATGCCTGACGGAGGTGCGTGTGCAGTGTAAAGGTTTTCTGTTTGATCTGGACGGTACGCTGGTGGATTCGCTGCCGGTTGTGGAGCGTTCATGGTGCCATTGGGCTGACAGACATGGCATCGACCATCAGGACGTGCTGAATTTTATCCACGGCAAACAGGCCATTACCTCGTTACGGCATTTTCTGGTGGGGCGCACTGAGGAAGAGATTCAGGCAGAGTTCAGCTATCTTGAGCATATTGAATCCACCGACACGGACGGCATCGCCGCGCTGCCCGGGGCGCGTGAACTGCTTGAACATCTTAATGAAGCGCAGATCCCGTGGGCGATAGTGACCTCCGGCTCGATTCCGGTTGCGCATGCCCGTCATAAGGCGGCAGGCTTGCCGAAGCCAGAAGTGTTCATCACCGCTGAACGCGTCAAGCGCGGCAAACCTGAACCTGATGCGTTTTTACTCGGCGCTGAACTGCTGGGTCTTGCTCCCGCAGACTGCGTGGTGGTGGAAGATGCGGCAGCCGGAGTGCTGGCCGGGTTGAATGCCGGAAGCCATGTTATCGCCGTCAACGTACCGGCGGACTCGCCCCGGCTGGACGAAGCCGATTTTGTGCTTAACTCGCTGACGACACTTGCTGTCTCTAAAGCACCTGACGGCGTTGTTACCGTCTCGCTGAAAATGTAATCCCATGATTTAGCCCCACATTGCTGGGGCTTTTTTATGGCAAAATTTTGTACCCCCTCAGACAAGGACATGTTGTGAACGGTGAACTGATTTGGGTCCTCAGCCTGCTTTTAATCGCTATCATTCTCTTTGCTACAGGCAAGGTGCGCATGGATGCCGTCGCCTTGTTTGTGATTGTTGCGTTTGTGTTGAGCGGTACGCTCACGCTTCCGGAGGCCTTCTCCGGGTTTAGCGACCCTAACGTGATCCTGATTGCTGCTCTGTTCATTATTGGTGACGGCCTGGTGCGCACTGGCGTCGCGACCATTGTGGGATCGTGGCTGGTGAAGGTGGCAGGTAACAGTGAAACCAAAATGCTGATCTACCTGATGCTGACGGTTGCCGGGCTGGGGGCGTTTATGAGTTCAACTGGCGTTGTCGCGATCTTTATCCCCGTGGTACTCAGCGTCTCCATGCGGATGCAGACCTCACCGTCGCGTCTGATGATGCCCCTGAGCTTTGCCGGGCTTGTTAGCGGCATGATGACGCTGGTGGCTACACCACCGAACCTGGTCGTCAACAGTGAGCTGATCCGTGAAGGGTTACAGGGTTTCAGTTTTTTCAGCGTTACCCCGCTTGGGCTGGTGATTCTGGTCATGGGCGTTATCTATATGCTGCTGACCCGCTTTGCCCTGCAGGGCGAGACGCAGGATAAAAGCAAAGACGGCTGGAAACGGCGTACCTTTCGCGATTTGATCAAAGAGTACCGTCTGACCGGGCGCGCCCGCCGTCTGGCCATTCGCCCAGGTTCACCGATGGTCGGCCAGCGTCTGGACGACCTGAAGCTGCGGGAACGCTATGGCGCGAACGTGATCGGCGTGGAGCGCTGGCGTCGTTTCCGTCGGGTGATCGTGAACGTGAACGGGGTGTCGGAATTCCGGGCGCGTGACGTTTTGCTGATTGATATGTCCACGGCGGATGTTGATCTGCGCGAGTTTTGCAGTGAACAACTGCTGGAGCCGATGGTGCTGCGCGGCGAGTATTTTTCAGACCAGGCGCTGGACGTCGGCATGGCTGAAGTGTCGCTGATCCCTGAGTCTGAATTATTGGGTAAAACTGTGCGCGAAATGGGCTTCCGTACCCGTTATGGCCTGAATGTGGTGGGCTTAAAGCGCGATGGCGTGGCGATGAAAGGTGCGGTTGTGGATGAACCCATCCTGCTGGGGGATATTTTCCTCGTGGTTGGCAACTGGAAGCTGATCAGCCAGCTTGGACAGAAAGGCCGCGATTTTGTGGTACTCAATATGCCCGTTGAAGAGAGCGATGCGTCTCCGGCGCATAGCCAGGCACCCCATGCGATTTTTTGTCTGGTGCTGATGGTGGCGTTAATGCTTACCGATGAGATCCCCAATCCGATCGCGGCGATTATTGCCTGCCTGCTGATGGGGAAATTCCGCTGTATTGATGCTGAAAGTGCCTACAAAGCCGTTCACTGGCCGAGCATCATTCTGATTGTCGGGATGATGCCCTTTGCCCTGGCACTGCAAAAGACCGGTGGCGTGGATTTGGTGGTTAAAGGGCTAATGGATGTCGGCGGGGGATATGGCCCGTATATGATGATGGTGTGTCTGTTTATCATGTGTGCCGCCATCGGGTTGTTTATTTCCAATACGGCGACGGCCGTACTGATGGCTCCCATCGCACTGGCAATGGCGAAATCGATGGGGGTTTCACCGTATCCATTTGCCATGATGGTGGCAATGGCGGCCTCTGCGGCGTTTATGACCCCGGTCTCTTCGCCGGTTAACACGCTGGTGCTGGGGCCAGGTAACTACAAATTTAGCGATTTCGTGAAGATTGGCGTGCCGTTCACCGTGCTGGTGATGTTGGTGTGCGTAGTGTTGATTCCGGTATTGTTCCCGTTTTAAGTAAATTGTCGGGTGGCGTCTGCGATGGGATCAGTCCGGCAGCGCCGCCGGGCAATCATGGTCTGTTATAGCGGTGAATCCTGGCTAATTTCATCCAGCGACAAATGGAAGCTCGGTACGAACACCTGCATAAAATAATCCATCTCTTCACTGCGGCGGGATTCGAGCGTTTTTTCCAGACGCGTTTTGGCCAGTAAAAACTCATTATTTCCGGCTGACAACTCTTCCAGACATTTCAGATAGGCGCACAGCGCATCCGCCTGTTTCACCAGCGATTGTTCATCTTCCGTATAACGATGTTCGTCGATCAGCGGTTCGAAGATATCGCGCAACTCTTCCGGCACCATATCGATCAACTTCTGCTGGGCAATCTTCTCGATCGCCTTATATTCCTGCGCAATCTGCGAGTTGAAATATTTCACCGGTGTGGGTAAATCCCCGGTCAGCACTTCAGAGGCATCGTGATACATTGCCAGCAGAGCAATACGCTCAGCATTGACCTGCCCGTTGAATTTACGGTTTTTAATGGCCGCCAGTGCGTGAGCGACCATCGCAACCTGCAGGCTGTGTTCCGACACATTTTCAGTGCGCACATTGCGCATCAAAGGCCAGCGGTTGATCAGTTTAAGGCGGGAGAGATGGGCAAAGAAATGACTCTGACTCATAGGTTACCTTTTGTCTTCACAGCGACAGACTTCATTGTGCGGGTAGGGGAGACAAGATGCAAATCAGGCTACCGAAGTAGCCTGATTTTTAAGATTACTGGTGGTAACCGGAGAGGAAGCGGCCAAAGCGACTGATGGCCATTTCGAGGTCGTCCTCACGCGGCAGGGTGACGATGCGCACGTGATCCGGCCACGGCCAGTTGAACGCGGTACCCTGAACCAGCAGCACTTTTTCCTGTAACAGGAAATCGAGCACCATTTTCTGGTCGTCATGAATATTGAAGCGCTTCGCGTCAATTTTCGGGAACATGTAGAGCGCGCCGTTAGGTTTGACACAGGAGACGCCCGGGATATCGTTGATCAGCTCCCACGCGCGGTTACGCTGTTCGTACAGACGGCCACCCGGGGTGATAAATTCGCTGATGCTCTGGTAACCACCGAGTGCGGTCTGGATCGCGTGCTGTGCCGGAACGTTGGCGCATAAACGCATGGACGCCAGCATCTCAAGCCCTTCGATATACCCTTTGGCGTGTTTTTTCGGCCCGTTCAGTACCATCCAGCCCTGACGGAAACCCGCCACACGATAGGTCTTGGACAGGCCGTTGAAGGTAATGGTCAGCAGATCCGGTGCCAGTGCGGCGATAGAGTGGTGTTGCGCCGCATCGTACAGAATTTTGTCGTAAATTTCGTCGGCAAAGATAATCAGGTTGTGCTGGCGGGCGATCTCCACGATCTCCATCAGTAACTCTCTGGAATAGACCGCACCCGTTGGGTTGTTCGGGTTGATAATGACGATACCGCGCGTGCGAGGGGTTATCTTAGCGCGAATATCATCGAGATCCGGGAACCAGTCAGAGGACTCGTCGCACAGGTAGTGCACCGCTTTACCGCTGGACAGTGATACTGCTGCTGTCCACAGCGGGTAGTCCGGCGCGGGTACCAGCATTTCGTCACCGCTGTTCAGCAGTGCCTGCATGGCCTGCACGATAAGCTCAGAGACGCCGTTGCCAATATAGATATCTTCAACGGTAACGTCACGCATGCCGCGCGCCTGGTAGTGCTGCATGATGGCTTTACGCGCGGAGTAGAGTCCTTTTGAATCGCAATAGCCTTGTGCAGTGGGCAGGTTGCGGATCACATCTACCAGGATCTCATCCGGCGCTTCAAAACCAAATGGCGCAGGATTACCAATGTTGAGTTTCAGAACCTTATTGCCTTCTTCTTCGAGGCGCTTTGCCTCTTTCAGAACCGGGCCACGGATGTCATAACAGACGTTATCTAGCTTGCTGGATTTTTCGATAGGGGACATGAACCTTTAACCTTTTCGCTATTATTGCCACTCCCTGCCGTGGAAGTCAGCACGGAACAATGTACTCCCCCCTCGCTTCATTTTGAAGGGCGTACAGAAGAAGATTTCGTACAATGGACTAATTCTTGTTGAATCTATTTTGCTGGCTGCGAGCCATTTCGCTGACCTAAAGTAATGCACATAGTGTGGTTTTAGGTTTATTGTGCTGTTGATTGATATGATAGTTGCATATTGTGCTGTTAAAAATAAAATAGGGTCAGCCGGATGCAAGACGTTACCCTGAGTGACTTTTCGTAAAACCTGAATGTTGAGATACGGGTTACTGTAATAGACACCCTGGGCTAAAGGTTACTCATGTAAATTTAATGTTAAGTGTCATTAATGAATGACCTTAATCTAAATTAAAATTTATTTATTATTAACGACGAAAATGCAACTTTCGTTAATTTTAATAAAATTAGTTTAGCCACTTATCAACACCCTTAAATCCTTAATATTGCAATAAGACTTATAAATAAGGTGGATTTGGGTTAAGATGTCTTTCAGGAAAGCAGATGAAAGATGCGCTCGTCTTGTATATCTGGAACTGATTTTCTGAATTAGTCGATTGTTATTGTTAGAGTTCTCTCTGGCTGGAGTGTGCGAAGCACATCCTGCTGCGTTGACAGCGCTGCGATAAAGATGGCAGAAAATGTGTCTTACCTTTAATGTAATTTACATAAACCTGCGAACATCTAAATATCCTGAACGTTTAAGAGAATAAAAATAACGTCATGAAACGTGCTTTCTGACTGTTGATATATACACAAAATCATTCAAGCTGCATCACAAAAACGCTTTCAGCGTTTTTGAACTGTGCTTGCGCTGGCCCCGAAGGGGGGAGGCCGCAGGCCGGGTAACGCGGCACGTCTGAAAATCCCCGGAAGCTTACTCAGGTCAGTGGCTGGGGTGAGCAGACGCGGCCAATACGGAAGCAGCCTGAAGGGTGAAGTGAAAAAAGCAGCACAATAACTATCTGTCAGGCAGTCTGCCGGGTCAGGATGCGAGGGATAATCGTCAGAGGGAATTGCTTAACTGTTACACACAGCTTCAACCCGGGCAGCTCCGCACGAGCAACCTGAAAGTGAATAGATATGATAAATGCAAATCGTCCGATAATGAATCTCGACCTCGATCTGCTGAGAACGTTTGTTGCGGTCGCCGATCTCAACACTTTTGCAGCTGCTGCTGCCGCAGTTTGCCGAACCCAGTCCGCTGTTAGCCAGCAAATGCAACGGCTGGAACAACTGGTCGGTAAAGAGCTTTTTGCGCGCCATGGGCGTAATAAGCTATTGACTGAACACGGTATTCAGCTACTGGGTTATGCCAGAAAAATACTTCGCTTTAATGACGAAGCATGTATGTCATTAATGTTTAGCAACCTTCAGGGGGTGTTAACATTAGGTGCATCTGATGAGTCAGCGGATACTATATTGCCTTTCCTTCTCAATCGTATTAGTTCGGTTTATCCGAAGCTTGCGCTGGATGTTAGCGTAAAACGTAACGCCTTTATGGTTGATATGTTGAAAGAGAATGAAGTCGACCTGGTGGTCACGACGCATCGTCCTGGGCAATTTGAGTGTCTGACGCTGCGTACTTCTCCGACGCACTGGTACTGCGCGGCTGAATATGTGCTGCAAAAAGGCGAGGCAATACCGTTGGTTTTGCTGGACGAGCCAAGCCCGTTCCGCGATATGGTGATCACTGCGCTAAATGAGGCCAACATTCCGTGGCGTCTGGCGTATGTGGCATCCACACTGCCAGCGGTACGTGCCGCCGTAAAAGCGGGTCTTGGCGTAACCGCACGTCCGGTAGAGATGATGAGTCCGGATCTGCGCGTACTGGGTAAAGCGGAAGGTCTTCCTGCATTGCCGGATACGGAGTACCTGCTTTGTCGCAACGCATCCAGCAATAATGAACTGGCGAAGGTGGTGTTCGAGGCCATTGAAACCTACCACAACCCCTGGCAGTACGAGCATGTTACTCCTGAAGAGGGGGGTGACTCCCTGGTTGTCGAAAGGGACTTTGAGTGATCAGAGACTCAAAATTCTGGTAACAAAATGTAAGTGTAAAAAAAAGGCCACTCGCGCGATTTTTGCGTAGAGTGGTTTTTTTTTGGTCGACAATAACCTCCTCAACAGCATGGATTAGGTAAATAGGTTTTATTTATTAATCAGATAAATGAATTTGCTTAAAACGTGTTCGTTTTCCGTTCTGACGTCTTCCTCATCCCTTTGATGTTAAAAAAACAGGAAATATGTTGCCGTTTTTTCGATTGAATTAACAAAAGCGTGTCTCAGATCAAGAAAATACTCCCATTTGGGGGGAGGAATCGTTGGCAAATCCTGTCAAAATAGGAGGGTTGTTTTTTTTACTTCCAAAACGGACACGATTCAACAACATGCGTTTGACGTAAAGTCTGGAACCCACCAGGGTTAAAGGGCATGAAATGTTAATGGTAATCGTGCGATGTAATTTAATGTGAAGAAACCTTTGTTAAAGTTGACAAAAGGTTATAGAAAGGAGTAAAAAACCACATCATTTTGCTGTCTACGCCCCATTTCCGACAGTTAGTGTAAGGTTATTTGTTCCTCCCCATGAATCGATGTGATGCCCATCTGCCAGCAAGAGCAGTGTCGTCGGTATCACTTTTGATGAGTAAGCAATGAGTATGTCAACATCCACAGAAGTCATCGCTCATCACTGGGCATTCGCAATCTTTCTTATTGTAGCCATTGGCCTGTGCTGCCTGATGTTAGTCGGCGGCTGGTTCCTGGGCGGTCGCGCCCGCGCAAGGCACAAAAACACACCTTTCGAATCAGGTATTGATTCAGTAGGTTCCGCTCGCTTACGCCTGTCTGCCAAGTTCTATCTGGTAGCTATGTTCTTCGTCATCTTTGACGTGGAAGCGCTTTACCTTTTCGCATGGTCTACCTCCATCCGCGAAAGTGGTTGGATAGGCTTTGTCGAGGCCGCAATTTTCATTTTAGTGCTACTGGCCGGTCTGGTTTATCTGGTGCGTATTGGCGCGCTTGACTGGACGCCTGCGCGTTCACGTCGTGAACACATCAACCCGGAAAACAGTATCTCTAATCGTCAGCAGTAACAGCGAGGCAATAAGATGGATTATACGCTCACCCGCATAGATCCTAACGGTGAGAATGACCGTTACCCCCTGCAAAAACAGGAGATCGTAACCGACCCCCTGGAGCAAGAAGTCAATAAAAGCGTGTACATGGGTAAGCTTGAGCATGCCATGCACGATATGGTCAACTGGGGGCGTAAGAACTCCATCTGGCCTTACAACTTTGGCCTTTCTTGCTGCTACGTTGAAATGGTGACGTCATTCACTGCGGTGCATGACGTTGCGCGTTTTGGGGCCGAGGTGCTCCGCGCGTCCCCACGTCAGGCTGACCTGATGGTGGTCGCCGGTACGTGCTTTACCAAGATGGCACCGGTTATTCAGCGTCTTTATGACCAGATGCTCGAGCCTAAATGGGTTATCTCTATGGGCGCTTGCGCGAACTCTGGCGGGATGTACGACATTTATTCCGTCGTGCAGGGCGTTGATAAGTTCATTCCAGTCGACGTTTACATCCCAGGTTGCCCGCCGCGTCCGGAGGCTTACATGCAGGCGCTGATGCTGCTGCAGGAGTCTATCGGTAAAGAGCGCCGCCCACTTTCATGGGTTGTAGGCGATCAGGGTGTGTATCGCGCGAACATGCAGTCTGAGCGCGAGCGTAAACGCGGTGAACGTATTGCAGTCACCAACCTGCGTACGCCTGACGAAATTTAATTTGCGCCTGTTGGCCTGGAGAATACCTTCGCATATCACTACTCAAATAGCGCGAAGCCAGGCTTGACAGTCACCACGGACCATTTGCAATGGTGAACAATATGACCGACTTAACCGCGCAAGAAGCCGCCTGGCAGACCCGGGATCATCTGGATGACCCTGTCATTGGCGAACTGCGCAACCGTTTTGGGCCGGATGCCTTTACTGTTCAGGCCACCCGCACCGGGGTACCCGTTGTCTGGGTGAAGCGTGAACAATTACTGGAAGTTGTCGATTTCCTCAAGAAATTGCCAAAACCTTACGTCATGCTGTTTGACTTACACGGCATGGATGAACGTCTGCGTACGCACCGCCAGGGTCTCCCTGCTGCGGATTTTTCCGTTTTCTACCACCTGATCTCAATAGACCGCAATACGGATATCATGCTCAAGGTGGCATTGTCTGAAAACGACATGCATCTGCCGACGATCACCAAACTTTTCCCGAACGCCAACTGGTATGAGCGTGAAACCTGGGAAATGTTCGGCATGACCTTTGACGGCCACCCACACCTGACGCGCATCATGATGCCGCAGACCTGGACCGGCCACCCGCTGCGTAAAGACTACCCGGCACGTGCAACTGAATTCGACCCGTTTGAGCTGACCAAAGCCAAGCAGGATCTGGAGATGGAAGCACTGACCTTCAAGCCGGAAGACTGGGGCATGAAGCGCGGTACCGACAACGAGGACTTCATGTTCCTCAACCTCGGCCCGAACCACCCATCTGCGCACGGTGCATTCCGTATTATTCTTCAGCTTGATGGCGAAGAGATTGTCGACTGCGTTCCGGATATCGGTTACCACCACCGTGGTGCTGAGAAGATGGGCGAGCGCCAGTCCTGGCACAGCTACATTCCGTATACCGACCGTATCGAATACCTCGGCGGTTGCGTAAACGAAATGCCATACGTGCTGGCCGTTGAGAAACTGGCAGGCATCACCACGCCGGATCGCGTTAACGTGATCCGCGTCATGCTGTCTGAACTGTTCCGTATTAACAGCCACCTGCTGTACATCTCCACGTTCATTCAGGACGTTGGCGCGATGACCCCGGTCTTCTTCGCCTTTACCGACCGTCAGAAAATCTACGATCTGGTTGAAGCGATTACCGGCTTCCGTATGCACCCGGCCTGGTTCCGTATCGGTGGTGTCGCACACGATCTGCCGCGCGGTTGGGATCGTCTGCTGCGTGAATTCCTCGATTGGATGCCAAAACGTCTGGCCTCTTACGAGAAAGCCGCACTGCGTAACACCATCCTGAAAGGCCGTTCCCAGGGCGTTGCTGCCTACGGCGCGAAAGAAGCGCTGGAGTGGGGGACAACAGGGGCGGGTCTGCGTGCAACCGGTATTGATTTCGACGTGCGTAAAGCCCGTCCTTACTCTGGCTACGAGAACTTCGACTTTGAAGTCCCGGTTGGCGGCGGTGTATCCGACTGCTACACCCGCGTGATGCTGAAAGTAGAAGAGCTGCGCCAGAGTCTGCGCATCCTTGAGCAGTGCCTCAACAACATGCCGGAAGGCCCGTTCAAAGCGGATCACCCGCTGACCACGCCGCCACCGAAAGAGCGCACGCTGCAACATATCGAAACCCTGATCACCCACTTCCTGCAGGTTTCCTGGGGTCCGGTCATGCCGGCCAATGAATCCTTCCAGATGATTGAAGCGACCAAGGGTATCAACAGCTACTACCTGACCAGTGACGGCAGCACCATGAGCTACCGTACCCGTGTGCGTACGCCAAGCTTCGCGCACCTGCAGCAGATCCCGGCCGCCATTCGCGGCAGTCTGGTCTCCGACCTGATTGTGTATCTGGGTAGTATCGATTTTGTTATGTCAGATGTGGACCGCTAATTATGCACGAGAATCAACAACCACAAACCGAGGCTTTTGAGCTGAGTGAAGCAGAGCGTGCCGCCATTGAGCACGAGATGCACCACTACGAAGACCCGCGTGCGGCGTCCATTGAAGCGCTGAAAATCGTTCAGAAACAGCGTGGTTGGGTGCCGGATGGGGCGATCTATGAGATCGCAAAAGTGCTGGGTATTCCGGCAAGTGATGTAGAAGGTGTAGCCACGTTCTACAGCCAGATCTTCCGTCAGCCGGTAGGCCGCCATGTGATCCGCTATTGTGACAGCGTTGTTTGTCACATTACCGGTTATCAGGGCATTCAGGCGGCAATTGAGAAAAAACTCAATATCAAGCCGGGCCAGACCACGTTCGATGGTCGCTTTACTCTGCTGCCAACCTGCTGCCTGGGTAACTGTGACAAGGGGCCGACCATGATGATTGATGAGGACACTCACAGCCATCTGACGCCGGAAGCCATTCCTGACCTGCTGGAGCAGTACAAATGAAAACTGTAATTCGTACTGCTGAGACTCATCCGCTGACCTGGCGTCTGCGCGATGACAAACAGCCGGTATGGCTCGACGAATACCAAAGCAAAAACGGTTATGCCGGTGCGCGTAAAGCCCTCGGCGGCATGGCACCGGATGAAATCGTTAATGCGGTGAAAGATTCTGGCCTGAAAGGGCGCGGCGGTGCGGGCTTCTCCACCGGTCTGAAGTGGAGCCTGATGCCAAAAGACGAATCCATGAACATCCGTTACCTGCTGTGTAACGCCGATGAAATGGAGCCGGGCACCTATAAAGACCGCCTGCTGATGGAACAGCTGCCACACCTGCTGGTGGAAGGCATGCTGATCTCCGCGTTCGCGCTGAAAGCGTACCGTGGTTACATCTTCCTGCGCGGTGAATACATCGAAGCGGCAGAAAACCTGCGCCGCGCGATCGCCGAAGCCACCGAAGCGGGCCTGCTGGGTAAAAATATCCTGGGCACCGGTTTTGACTTCGAACTGTTCGTGCACACCGGGGCAGGGCGTTATATCTGTGGTGAAGAAACCGCGCTGATTAACTCCCTGGAAGGCCGCCGTGCGAACCCGCGTTCCAAGCCACCGTTCCCGGCAAGCTCCGGCGTGTGGGGCAAACCGACCTGCGTCAACAACGTCGAAACCCTGTGTAACGTTCCGGCAATCCTCGCTAACGGCGTGGAGTGGTATCAGGGCATCTCTGCAAGCAAAGATGCCGGTACCAAGCTGATGGGCTTCTCCGGTCGCGTGAAAAACCCTGGCGTCTGGGAACTGCCGTTCGGTACTACCGCGCGTGAAATTCTTGAAGACTATGCTGGCGGCATGCGTGACGGCCTGAAATTCAAAGCCTGGCAGCCGGGCGGGGCAGGGACAGACTTCCTGACCGAAGCCCACCTTGACCTGCCAATGGAATTCGAAAGCATTGGTAAAGCAGGTAGCCGTCTGGGTACGGCGCTGGCGATGGCCGTCGACCATGAGATCGGCATGGTATCGCTGGTGCGTAACCTGGAAGAGTTCTTCGCCCGCGAGTCCTGCGGCTGGTGTACACCATGCCGTGATGGTCTGCCGTGGAGCGTGAAGATCCTCCGTGCTATTGAACGTGGCGAAGGTCAGCCTGGCGATATCGAGACACTTGAGCAACTGTGTCGATTCCTGGGCCCAGGTAAAACCTTCTGTGCCCACGCACCCGGTGCCGTCGAGCCACTGCAGAGCGCGATTAAATATTTCCGCGATGAATTCGAAGCAGGCATCAAGCAGCCGTTCAGCAATACCCATGCAATCAATGGTATTCAGCCGAACCTGCTGAAAACGCGCTGGTAACGACAAGAATTTTGATTAACGCTCAGACATAGTCTGAGCCAACTGGAAGCATGCTAATGGCTACGATTCATGTAGACGGCAAAGAATATGAGGTCAACGGGGCGGACAACCTGCTGGAAGCTTGTCTGTCGCTCGGCCTTGATATTCCGTACTTTTGCTGGCATCCGGCGCTGGGCAGCGTCGGTGCTTGCCGCCAGTGTGCGGTGAAGCAATATCAGAACGCGGAAGACACGCGTGGTCGCCTGGTGATGTCCTGTATGACGCCAGCCACCGAAGGCACTTTTATTTCGATTGATGACGAAGAAGCCAAACAGTTCCGCGAAAGCGTGGTGGAATGGTTGATGACCAACCACCCACACGACTGTCCGGTCTGTGAAGAGGGCGGTAACTGCCACCTTCAGGATATGACCGTAATGACCGGTCACAGCTTCCGTCGCTATCGCTTTACCAAACGTACCCACCGTAACCAGGATCTGGGGCCGTTCATCTCTCACGAAATGAACCGCTGCATCGCCTGCTACCGCTGCGTGCGTTACTACAAAGACTACGCAGACGGTCAGGATCTGGGCGTGTATGGCGCGCATGACAACGTCTACTTCGGTCGTCCGGAAGACGGTACGCTTGAAAGCGAATTCTCCGGTAACCTGGTAGAAATCTGCCCGACCGGCGTATTCACAGATAAAACGCACTCCGAGCGTTACAACCGTAAATGGGACATGCAGTTTGCTCCAAGCATCTGCCAGCAGTGCTCTCTTGGCTGTAACACCAGCCCGGGTGAACGTTACGGCGAACTGCGTCGTATCGAAAACCGTTACAACGGTACCGTTAACCACTACTTCCTGTGCGACCGTGGTCGTTTCGGTTATGGCTATGTGAACCTGAAAGACCGTCCGCGTCAGCCGGTTCAACGCCGTGGCGATGACCTGATCACCCTGAACGCTGAACAAGCGATGCAGGGCGCGGCAGATATTCTGCGCCAGTCGAAGAAGGTGATCGGTATCGGCTCCCCGCGCGCCAGCATCGAAAGCAACTTCGCGTTGCGCGAGCTGGTTGGGGCGGAAAACTTCTATACCGGTATCGCCCAGGGCGAGCAGGAACGTCTGCAACTGGTACTGAAAGTGCTGCGCGAAGGTGGTATTCATACCCCTGCGCTGCGCGAAATCGAATCTTATGATGCGGTTCTGGTGCTGGGTGAAGACCTGACTCAGACCGGCGCTCGCGCTGCCCTGGCGGTTCGTCAGGCGGTGAAAGGTAAAGCGCGTGAAATGGCAGCAGCCCAGAAAGTGGCTGACTGGCAGATTGCGGCGATCCTGAACATCGGTCAGCGCGCCAAACACCCACTGTTTGTGACAAACGTCGACAACACCCGTCTGGATGATATCGCTGCGTGGACCTACTGCGCACCGGTTGAAGATCAGGCGCGTCTTGGTTTTGCGATTGCACACGCACTGGACAACAACTCTCCGGCCGTTGAAGGCCTGGATCGCGACCTGCAAAATAAGGTTGACGTGATTGTTCAGGCGCTGGCAGGGGCGAAGAAACCGCTGATTATTTCCGGGACTAACGCCGGTAGCGCGGAGATCGTTCAGGCGGCAGCAAACGTTGCTAAAGCTCTGAAAGGCCGTGGTGCGGACGTTGGCGTAACCATGATTGCCCGTGCGGTGAACAGCATCGGTCTGGGTATGATTGGCGGCGGTTCTCTGGAAGCGGCGTTAAGCGAACTGGAATCCGGTGCTGCTGACGCCGTTGTGGTGCTGGAAAACGACCTGCATCGCCATGCCTCTGCGGCACGCGTTGACGCAGCGCTCGCAAAAGCGCCGCTGGTGATGGTTATTGACCATCAGCGCACAGCCATTATGGACAAAGCGCACCTGGTGCTCTCTGCGGCAAGCTTCGCAGAAAGCGACGGTACGGTTATCAACAACGAAGGCCGCGCGCAGCGTTTCTTCCAGGTTTATGACCCTGCGTACTACGACAGCAACACGGTGATGCTGGAAAGCTGGCGCTGGCTGCACTCTTTGCACAGCACCGTGCAGAGCCGTGAAGTGGACTGGACGCAGCTTGACCACGTTATCGATGCGGTAGCTGAAAAACTGCCTCAGCTGGCGGCGATTAAAGATGCGGCACCTGACGCAAGCTTCCGTATTCGCGGTCAGAAACTGGCGCGTGAACCGCACCGTTACAGCGGTCGTACCGCCATGCGTGCCAATATCAGTGTGCATGAACCTCGTCAGCCGCAGGATAAAGACACGATGTTTGCCTTCTCAATGGAAGGGAACAACCAGCCGTCTGCACCGCGCTCTCAGGTTCCGTTCGCATGGGCTCCGGGCTGGAACTCCCCACAGGCATGGAACAAATTCCAGGCTGAAGTGGGCGGCTCCCTGCGTCACGGTGATCCGGGCGTGCGTCTGATTGAAGCCTCCGAAACCGGTCTGGACTTCTTCGCCACCGTTCCGGCGAGCTTCCAGGCACAGGTTGGTAGCTGGCGTATTGCGCCGTACTACCATCTGTTTGGTAGCGACGAGTTGTCCCAGCGTTCTCCGGTCTTCCAGCAGCGTATGCCGCAGCCGTACATCAAGCTCAACCCGGCAGATGCCGCTAAGCTTGACGTCAACGCGGGCGCGAACATTGCCTTTAGCTACGATGGCCAGACAATCAGCCTGCCGCTGATTATCTCCGAAGGTCTGACAGCAGGGCAGGTTGGTTTACCGATGGGTATGCCTGGCATCGCGCCGGTACTGGCGGGTGCGCGTCTTGATAACCTGCAGGAGGCAAAAGCATGAGTTGGTTAACGCCGGATCTTATCGACATCCTGCTGAGCATTCTGAAAGCAATTGTCATTCTGCTGGTGGTGGTCACCTGCGGCGCGTTCATGAGCTTTGGTGAACGTCGTCTGCTCGGTCTGTTCCAGAACCGTTACGGACCGAACCGCGTGGGCTGGGGTGGTTCACTCCAGCTGGTCGCGGACATGATCAAGATGTTCTTTAAAGAGGACTGGATCCCGCGCTTCTCGGATCGCGTGATCTTTACTCTGGCACCGATGATCGCCTTTACCTCGCTGCTGCTGGCGTTTGCTATCGTTCCTGTCAGCCCGACCTGGGTTGTGGCTGACCTGAACATCGGCATTCTGTTCTTCCTGATGATGGCAGGCCTCGCGGTATACGCGGTGCTGTTTGCAGGCTGGTCCAGTAACAACAAATACTCGCTGTTGGGTGCAATGCGTGCTTCCGCGCAGACGCTCAGCTACGAAGTGTTCCTGGGTCTTTCCCTGATGGGCGTGGTGGCGCAGGCCGGTTCATTCAACATGACCGACATCGTCAACAACCAGGCCGACATCTGGAACGTCATCCCGCAGTTCTTTGGTTTCATTACCTTTGCTATCGCGGGCGTGGCGGTGTGTCACCGTCACCCGTTTGACCAGCCAGAAGCCGAACAGGAACTGGCCGACGGTTACCACATTGAATATTCCGGTATGAAGTTCGGTCTGTTCTTCGTGGGCGAGTACATTGGTATCGTCACCATTTCCGCGTTGATGGTAACGCTGTTCTTTGGTGGCTGGCATGGCCCGTTCTTACCACCGTTCATCTGGTTCGCGCTGAAAACCGCGTTCTTCATGATGATGTTCATTTTGATTCGTGCGTCGTTACCGCGTCCTCGTTATGACCAGGTAATGTCCTTCGGCTGGAAAGTTTGCCTGCCGCTGACGCTCGTCAACTTGCTGGTAACGGCGGCTGTCATTCTCTGGCAGCAGCCATAAGGGGCTTTGAGATCATGACCTTAAAAGAATTATTGGTAGGCTTCGGCACCCAGGTACGCAGTATCTGGATGATCGGCCTGCACGCGTTTGCCAAACGCGAAACCCAGATGTACCCGGAAGAGCCGGTATATCTGCCGCCGCGCTACCGTGGCCGTATCGTGCTGACGCGCGACCCGGACGGTTCGGAGCGTTGCGTTGCCTGTAACCTGTGTGCGGTAGCGTGTCCGGTGGGCTGTATCTCTCTGCAGAAAGCAGAGACGGTAGATGGCCGCTGGTACCCTGAGTTCTTCCGCATCAACTTCTCACGCTGCATCTTCTGCGGTCTGTGTGAAGAAGCGTGCCCAACCACGGCGATTCAGCTGACTCCAGACTTCGAGCTGGGTGAGTACAAGCGTCAGGATCTGGTGTACGAGAAAGAGGATCTGCTGATTTCCGGTCCGGGCAAATACCCGGAATATAACTTCTACCGGATGGCGGGTATGGCAATCGACGGCAAAGATAAGGGCGAAGCAGAGAATGAAGCTAAGCCTATCGACGTCAAGAGCCTGTTACCGTAAGGAGAGGGCAATGGAATTCGCTTTTTATATCTGTGGCCTCATCGCCATCCTGGCCACGTTGCGAGTGATTACGCACACCAATCCGGTGCATGCGCTGCTGTATTTAATCATTTCGCTGCTGGCTATTTCCGGGGTGTTCTTTGCGCTGGGCGCGCACTTTGCCGGTGCGCTGGAAATCATCGTCTACGCTGGTGCCATCATGGTGCTGTTCGTCTTCGTGGTAATGATGCTGAATCTGGGCGGCTCTGAAATTGAGCAGGAACGTCAGTGGTTAAAACCGCAGGTGTGGATTGGCCCGGCAATTTTGTCGGCCATCATGCTGGTGGTGATTGTTTACGCCATTCTGGGCGTTAACGATCAGGGCATCGACGGTACGCCAATCAGCGCTAAAGCAGTCGGTATTACGCTGTTTGGCCCATACGTTCTGGCGGTTGAACTGGCCTCCATGCTGCTGCTGGCAGGTCTGGTTGTGGCCTTCCACGTTGGCCGCGAAGAGCGTGCTGGCGAGGTGCTGAGCAACCGCACTGACGACCGCGCGAAAAGAAAAACGGAGGAACGCGCATGATCCCCTTAACACATGGACTGATCCTCGCTGCGATTTTATTCGTTCTCGGCTTAACCGGTCTGGTCATCCGCCGCAATCTGCTGTTTATGCTGATCGGTCTGGAAATCATGATCAACGCTTCCGCGCTGGCCTTCGTGGTCGCCGGTAGCTACTGGGGCCAGACCGATGGTCAGGTGATGTACATTCTTGCTATCAGCCTCGCGGCTGCCGAAGCGAGTATTGGCCTGGCGCTGTTACTGCAGCTCCATCGTCGCCGCCAGAACCTGAACATCGATTCAGTAAGTGAGTTGCGTGGATGAACATGCTTGCCTTAACCATTATTTTTCCGCTGATTGGCTTCGTGCTGCTGGCGTTTTCTCGTGGCCGCTGGTCTGAGAATCTGTCTGCAACCGTTGGCATTGGCTCTATCGGTCTGGCTGCGCTGGTGACAGCGTATGCAGGTATCGACTTCTTCAACAACGGCAAGCAGCCTTTCAGCGTGCCGCTGTGGACCTGGATGTCGGTCGGTGATTTCAACATCGGTTTTAACCTGGTGCTGGATGGTCTGTCTCTGACCATGCTCTCCGTGGTAACCGGCGTGGGCTTCCTGATCCACATGTTTGCCTCCTGGTATATGCGCGGTGAAGAGGGTTACTCCCGCTTCTTCGCCTACACCAACCTGTTTATCGCGAGCATGGTCGTTCTGGTGCTGGCCGATAACCTGCTGCTGATGTATCTGGGCTGGGAAGGCGTGGGTCTGTGTTCTTACCTGCTGATCGGTTTCTACTACACCGATCCGAAGAATGGCGCAGCGGCCATGAAGGCGTTCATCGTGACCCGTGTGGGTGACGTGTTCCTCGCCTTCGCACTGTTCATTCTCTACAACGAACTGGGCACGCTGAACTTCCGCGAAATGGTGGAACTGGCACCGGCTCACTTCGCGGCAGGCAACAATATGCTGATGTGGGCAACGCTGATGCTGCTGGGTGGTGCTGTGGGTAAATCCGCACAGCTGCCGTTGCAGACATGGCTGGCAGACGCGATGGCGGGTCCAACCCCGGTCTCCGCGCTGATCCACGCAGCAACCATGGTGACCGCGGGTGTTTACCTGATTGCGCGTACTCATGGCCTGTTCCTGATGACTCCGGAAATTCTGCATCTGGTGGGTATCGTCGGTGCGGTTACGCTGGTGCTGGCAGGCTTTGCCGCGCTGGTTCAGACCGACATCAAACGCGTTCTCGCATACTCCACCATGAGCCAGATTGGTTACATGTTCCTGGCCCTGGGTGTTCAGGCGTGGGACGCGGCGATTTTCCACCTGATGACGCATGCGTTCTTTAAAGCGCTGCTGTTCCTCTCATCCGGTTCCGTGATCCTGGCCTGCCATCACGAGCAGAACATCTTCAAAATGGGCGGACTGCGTAAGTCCATCCCGCTGGTGTATGTCTGCTTCCTGGTGGGCGGCGCGGCGCTGGCGGCATTGCCGCTGATTACCGCGGGCTTCTTCAGTAAGGACGAAATCCTTGCGGGTGCCATGGCGAATGGTCATATCAATCTGATGGTTGCGGGTCTGGTCGGTGCGTTCATGACCTCCCTGTATACCTTCCGTATGATTTTCATCGTATTCCACGGTAAAGAACAAATTCACGCTCACGCAGGGAAGGGGATTACCCACCACCTGCCGCTGATTGTGCTGCTGGTACTGTCCACCTTCGTTGGCGCGATGATTGTGCCACCGCTGCAGGGCGTACTGCCAGACACCACCGAGCTTGAGCACGGTCGCGTTCTGACGCTTGAAATCACCTCTGGTGTGGTCGCTCTTGCGGGCATCCTGATTGCAGCATGGCTGTGGCTGGGTAAACGTACGCTGGTGACATCTGTTGCCAACAGTGCGCCAGGCCGTCTGCTGGGCACCTGGTGGTACAACGCATGGGGCTTCGACTGGCTGTACGATATGATTTTCGTCAAGCCGTTCCTGGGTATTGCGTGGCTGCTGAAGCGCGACCCACTGAACGCCATGATGAATATTCCGGCGATCCTGTCCCGCTTTGCAGGTAAAGGCCTGCTGTTCAGCGAGAACGGTTATCTGCGCTGGTATGTGGCGTCTATGAGCATCGGTGCGGTTGTCGTGCTGGCGCTGCTGATGGTGTTGCGTTGATCGTTAAGTGAATTTTATTCGAATTCGTTGAAAATCAGGCCCCTGCTGGGGGCCTTAAAAAGGAATGTAAATCGCCATGTTACTACCCTGGCTAATATTAATTCCCTTCATCGGCGGCTTCCTGTGCTGGCAGACTGAACGCTTTGGCGTGAAGATGCCGCGCTGGATCGCGCTGATCACTATGGGATTGACGCTCGCGCTTGGTCTGCAACTGTGGTTGCAGGGTGGCTACTCTCTGACTCAGTCTGCGGGTATTCCGCAGTGGCAGTCTGAATTCGTTCTGCCGTGGATCCCACGTTTCGGCATTACGATTCACCTGGCCATTGACGGTCTGTCACTGCTGATGGTGGTGCTGACCGGTCTGCTCGGCGTTCTGGCGGTACTGTGCTCCTGGCGAGAAATCGAAAAATACCAGGGCTTCTTCCACCTGAACCTGATGTGGATCCTGGGCGGCGTTATCGGCGTGTTCCTTGCCATCGACATGTTCCTGTTCTTCTTCTTCTGGGAGATGATGCTGGTGCCGATGTACTTCCTGATCGCGCTGTGGGGCCACAAGGCATCTGACGGTAAAACGCGTATCACGGCGGCAACCAAGTTCTTCATCTATACCCAGGCGAGCGGTCTGGTGATGCTGATTGCGATCCTGGCGCTGGTATTTGTTCATCACAACGCCACCGGCGTCTGGACCTTCAACTATGAAGATCTGCTGAAGACTCCGATGTCTCACGGTGTTGAATACCTGCTGATGCTGGGCTTCTTCATCGCTTTCGCGGTGAAAATGCCGGTGGTTCCACTGCACGGCTGGCTGCCAGATGCGCACTCCCAGGCACCAACGGCGGGTTCCGTTGACCTGGCGGGCATTTTGCTGAAAACCGCTGCCTACGGTCTGCTGCGTTTCGCTCTGCCGCTGTTCCCGAACGCTTCCGCTGAGTTCGCTCCGATTGCCATGTGGCTGGGTGTGATTGGTATCTTCTACGGTGCCTGGATGGCGTTTACGCAGTACGACATCAAACGCCTTATCGCGTACACCTCCGTTTCCCACATGGGCTTCGTGCTGATTGCTATCTACACCGGCAGCCAGCTGGCGTACCAGGGCGCGGTTATCCAGATGATTGCGCACGGTCTGTCTGCAGCCGGTCTCTTCATCCTGAGCGGTCAGCTGTACGAACGTCTGCACACCCGTGACATGCGTATGATGGGTGGCCTGTGGGGCAAAATGAAATGGCTGCCAGCGATGTCTATGTTCTTCGCGGTTGCCACTCTGGGTATGCCTGGCACCGGTAACTTCGTTGGCGAATTCATGATTCTGTTCGGCAGCTTCAAGGTTGTTCCGGCAATTACCGTGATCTCCACGTTTGGTCTGGTGTTCGCTTCCGTTTACTCGCTGGCGATGCTGCACCGTGCTTACTTCGGTAAAGCGAAGAGCGAAATTGCTGCACAAGAACTGCCGGGGATGTCGCTGCGTGAGCTGTTCATCATCCTGCTGCTGGTCGTACTGCTGGTGCTGTTGGGCTTCTTCCCGCAGCCGATTCTGGATACCTCGCATTCCGCGATGAGCAATATCCAGCAGTGGTTTGTTAATTCTGTTTCTACTACAAGGCAGTAATTCGCTCATGACTTTAACTCCACAACAACTGATCGCGCTGCTACCGCTGCTGATCGTCGGATTGACGGTGGTGGTTGTGATGCTCTCCATTGCGTGGCGACGCAATCACTTCCTGAATGCGACCCTGTCCGTTCTGGGCCTGAACGCTGCGTTGGTTTCTCTCTGGTTTGTTGGCCAGGCAGGGGCGATGGATGTCACCCCGCTGATGCGTGTTGACGGTTATGCCATGCTGTACACCGGTCTGGTGCTGCTGGCGAGCCTGGCAACCTGTACCTTCGCGTACCCGTGGCTCGAAGGCTACAACGACAACAAAGAAGAGTTTTACCTGCTGGTACTGATTGCCGCACTGGGCGGCATTCTGCTGGCGAATGCGAACCACCTGGCTGCGCTGTTCCTCGGTATTGAGCTTATCTCTCTGCCGCTGTTCGGCCTGATTGGTTACGCCTTCCGTCAGAAGCGTTCTCTGGAAGCGAGTATCAAGTACACGATCCTGTCTGCGGCTGCATCGTCCTTCCTGCTGTTCGGTATTGCGCTGCTGTATGCACAGTCCGGTAACCTCTCCTTCGTGGCGCTCGGTAAGAGCCTCGGCGACGGCATGCTGCACGAGCCGCTGCTGCTGGCGGGTCTGGGCATGATGATTGTCGGTCTCGGCTTTAAACTGTCTCTGGTTCCGTTCCACCTGTGGACGCCAGACGTATACCAGGGTGCTCCGGCTCCGGTTTCCACCTTCCTGGCGACGGCGAGCAAAATCGCTATCTTCGGCGTGGTGATGCGTCTGTTCCTGTACGCTCCGGTGGGTGATAGCGAAGCGGTTCGCGTAGTGCTGGGCATTATCGCATTTGCTTCCATCATCTTCGGTAACCTGATGGCGCTGAGCCAGACCAACATCAAACGTCTGCTGGGCTACTCCTCTATCTCTCACCTGGGCTACCTGCTGGTGGCGTTGATTGCGCTGCAGAGCGGTGAGATGTCGATGGAAACCGTTGGTGTGTATCTGGCCGGTTATCTGTTCAGCAGCCTCGGCGCGTTCGGCGTAGTGAGCCTGATGTCCAGCCCGTACCGTGGTCCGGATGCGGATTCACTGTTCTCCTACCGTGGTCTGTTCTGGCACCGTCCGATTCTGTCCGCGGTAATGACCGTGATGATGCTCTCTCTGGCGGGTATCCCGATGACGCTGGGCTTTATCGGTAAGTTCTACGTGCTGGCTGTTGGTGTGCAGGCGCACCTGTGGTGGCTGACCGCTGCGGTGGTTATTGGCTCCGCGATTGGTCTGTACTACTACCTGCGCGTTGCCGTGAGCCTGTACCTGAGCGCGCCTCAGCAGCTCAACCGCGATGCACCAACCAACTGGCAGTACAGCGCCGGGGGTATTGTGGTGCTGATCTCCGCGCTGCTGGTGCTGATCTTCGGTATCTACCCGCAGCCGCTGATCACCATCGTGCAACACGCGATGCCGCTGATGTAAGGCGAAAGCAAAAAACCCGCCTCGGCGGGTTTTTTTATGCTTTTCGCCCTCTCCCTGTGGGAGAGGGCCGGGGGGAGGGCACCAGCCCGCACGAACTTAAGCCAGCTGCTTCCTGCTAATCAGCGGCCCGTCAATCTTCTTCATCGAACGGTCCAGCACTTCCTCAATCACCGATGACAGCTCGTTCAGCTCAAACTTCGCTACGTAACCGTCGGCCTTCACCTTACGAATATGGTCTTCGTTGGCGTTGCCAGACAGAGAAGAGTGGATCACCACCGGAATATCTTTCAGTACCGGGTCAGTTTTGATTTTGCGCGTCAGCGTAAAACCGTCCATCTCCGGCATTTCGAGGTCGGTCAGTACCAGGGCGATTTTATCGGTGATTGGCACACCTTCTGCCTGAGCCTGTGCCGCCAGGACACCGATTTTTTCCCACGCGTCTTTACCGGTGATATGCAGTTGCGCCGGGATTTCCATCGCTTCCAGACCTTTTTCCAGCATCGAGCGCGCCACTTTGGAATCTTCCGCGACAATCGCGACAGCACCTGGCTTAATGTTGAATTTGGTGGTCTTCAGATTGGTGGCGTGCAGATCGTGATTGGCCGGCGTGATGTCATACAGGATCTGCTCAACGTCCAGCACCATTGCCAGATCGTTGGTATCAGTCTTTTCGTCCAGGCAGGCAATACTGGTGATGTAACGTCCGCTGACGGCGGTTTCTGCGGCGTGAACCTGCTTCCAGTCCAGACGCATAATATTTTCGACAGACTCCACGGCAAACGCCTGTACGCTGCGGGCATATTCCGTGATCAGCAGAATGTTCAGTCCGGTTGTTGGCTTGCAACCGGCGACAGCGGCCAGGTCAATTACCGGGATCACCTGATCGCGAATATTGACCATCCCCATCAGCGGTGACTTCATACCAGCGGGTTTTGTGAACTCCGGCATTGGCACAATTTCTCGCAGCTTAAAGACGTTAATGCCAAACAGTTCGGATTTGTTTTCGTTCAGAGAGGTGCCGAGGCGAAACAGCAACAGTTCAAAACGGTTCGACAGGGTGAGATTCGCCCTGTCATCAATATCTTTCTGGAAATTATCCATTCTACCCTCAAGTGAAATGCTGGCCTTTTAATCGTTATCGGCATCCTGAGGAAAAAATGAAGGACTAAACGCTGACCTGAGCGAAATCTTCGGCCAGCTCACATTCTGAGAACAGCTCCCGGCATTCCGCCAGCAGGCTTTCACAGCCCCGGGCGTCATAGCGCGAGCTGACATGGGTGATGATCAATTTCCCGACGTCCGCTTCACGGGCAAGCTGTGCGGCCTGACGCGTTGAGCTATGACCGCGACCGTTAGCTTTCTCTTCCATCGCCGTTTCCAGCGTGGCTTCATGCACCATCACATCCACTCCCCGGGCCAGATGGAGGGCGGATGGGCAAGGTGCTGTGTCGCCGAAAATCGCCAGTTTCTTACCCGGCTGTGGCGCGGAAAGGTAATCCCGCCCGTTTACCCTTCGTCCGTCTTCCAGCGTGACGGTATCGCCCAGCTTCAGACGCTGGAACAGCGGTCCGGGCTTAACGCCATCGGCCATGAGCGCGGCAGCGTTAAGCGTGCCTGGTTTGTCATATTCCTCTATGCGGTAGCCGTAGCACTCCACCGGGTGGTTAAGCGGCTGGACAGCGATTTTATAAAACCCATCGTCATAGACCCAGCCTTCGGCAATCTCAACCACTTCCAGCGGATAATCTGTCCACGAACCGCTCAGGCGCAGCGTGGTGTCAACAAATTCACGAATACCCGCAGGCCCGTAAATGGTCAGGGGGTTGGGGTTCCCGGCCATCGA
Organism: Enterobacter sp. RHBSTW-00901; assembly: GCF_014103115.1. Taxonomy (NCBI): domain Bacteria; kingdom Pseudomonadati; phylum Pseudomonadota; class Gammaproteobacteria; order Enterobacterales; family Enterobacteriaceae; genus Enterobacter; species Enterobacter sp. RHBSTW-00901. Next base: position 1,396,418 of record NZ_JABXPB010000001.1, on the reverse strand, counting down.
GCGGCTGCACAGCAGGCCAGGCAGGCCGAACAGGTGATCGCCATGCAGATGGGTTATAAAGATTTTATCCAGCTTACCCGGGTGGTAAGTGGTGCGTAACAGCTGATGCTGTGTTCCTTCGCCGCAGTCAAATAGCCACAACCCGCCACGGGTTGGGTGCTGCAAATCCAGCAGGATCGCGGTCACATTCCGTGAGCGGGTTGGCACGCCAGCAGACGTACCCAGAAAAATCAGTTCCATAACGCAATCAGCCCTTTGCCGAATGGGGAGGGGTCTAGTATAACGTGAGGAAACCCAGGAAGGAGACAGACATGATCCAGTGGCAAGATTTACACCATAGTGAACTGACTATTCATTCCCTTTATGCGCTGCTCAAACTGCGTTGCGAAGTGTTTGTTGTCGAGCAAACCTGTCCGTACCAGGACATCGATGGTGATGACCTGCTCGGGGAAAACCGCCATATCCTCGGCTGGCGGGATAACGAACTGGTCGCGTATGCGAGGATCCTGAAAAGTGAGGACGATTTTGAGCCTGTTGTCATTGGCCGCGTCATCATCAGCGGCCGCGCACGGGGTGAAAAACTGGGTTATCAGCTGATGGAGAAAACCCTGGATGCCTGCCAAAAACAGTGGCCGGACAAGGCGTTATATCTGGGGGCGCAGGCGCACCTACAGCCCTTCTATGGTCACTTCGGGTTTACTCCTGTGACGGACGTGTATGACGAAGATGGCATTCCACACATCGGAATGGCGCGGGAGATGAAGCAGGCGTAATGATGTGTGGTTGGCTATAGTTAGCGGACTGGTGTACTAACATGGAGAAAAATATGTCATTTCAATCCTGGGATACCCGTATCGATGACGACCTCGCCTTGCTGAGCGAAACCCTGGAAGAGGTGTTGCGTTCGTCGGGCGATCCGGCCGACCAGAAGTATATCGAGCTAAAAGAGCGCGCCGAAAAGGCACTGCATGAGGTGAAATCACGCGTCAGCCAGGCGTCCGATACCTATTACTACCGTGCAAAACGTGCGGTTTACCGTACCGATGACTATGTACATGAAAACCCCTGGCATAGTATTGGCGTTGGTGCAGCCGTTGGGCTGGTGCTTGGGTTGCTTTTAGCTCGCCGCTAATGTGTTGATGCAAACCGTTAACCGCTCCCTATACATGGGTACTGCTATTTATGGTCAGTACCCCGTATAATATGAGGTTTTAACAGGGAGAGGTTCGCGTGCATTCGATTTCCATCGCGCTGGAACGTCTGCGCAGTCAGCTTGCGCATGCGTTACCTGCTACAGCGGGTTTATGCCATTTCGACGTCTCTTTCCCGTTAAACGACGCGTTTGACCCTCTGGCCTGGTTAGGCGTTCAGTCCTGTTACCCTCAGTTTTACTGGCAGCAGCGTAACGGTGATGAGGAACTGGCCGCACTCGGTGCCGTCACCCATTTTTCATCCCTGGCCTCTGCTTCGCGGTTTTTACACACGCACAATGCGGCACATGACACCCGAATCTGCGGCCTTAACGCCTTTAACCCGGAGCAGGGCAGTCTGTTTTTACCGCGTCTGCTCTGGCGGCGTTTTGCCGGGGTTGCCACCTTACGCCTTCAGCTGTGGAGCGACAGCTCGCTCCAGGACGATGCCCGCGCCGCGCTGGACTTTTTACAACAGCTCCGTGATGCCAGACCGATTCGCCCGCTGTCGGTTCAGGTTATGCAGGAAACGCATCAGCCGCAAAAATCAGAATGGTTACGTCTTATCCGCCAGGCAACAGAGACCATCGCCCGCGGCGATTTTGAAAAGGTGGTGCTCGCCAGGGCAACCGATTTGCAGTTCAATCAGCCGGTTAACGCTGTCGCATTGATGGCGGCGAGTCGCGCCCTGAATTTAAACTGCTACCATTTCTGCATGGTATTCGATGCCGGTAACGCTTTTCTCGGCTCCACGCCCGAACGACTGTGGCGGCGTCGCGGTACGTTATTGCGTACCGAGGCTCTGGCGGGAACAGTGAGCAGCCATAGCGATGATAAACAGGCGCAGCGTCTGGGCGAATGGCTGATGAAAGACGACAAAAATCAGCGTGAAAATATGCTGGTCGTGGAGGATATCTGCGAGCGATTACAACACCATACCCATACGCTGGAGGTGTTGCCAGCTCAGGTTGTGCGGCTGCGTAAGGTGCAGCATTTGCGTCGCTGCATCTGGACTGAGCTAAAACATGCGGATGATGAACAATGTCTGCATGTTCTGCAGCCAACGGCCGCCGTCGCCGGGCTGCCGCGCCAGGCGGCGCGTGAGTTTATTCATCGCGTTGAACCTTTCGATCGCGAGTGGTACGCCGGATCTGCCGGGTATTTATCGCCCGATCAAAGTGAGTTCTGCGTGGCATTACGCTCTGCGCGCGTCCACGATGCAGCGCTGCGGCTCTACGCCGGGGCGGGAATTGTCAGCGGGTCTGACCCGGAACAAGAGTGGCAGGAGATAGAAAACAAAGCCGCTGGGCTGCGTTCTCTGCTCCTTAGGGATTAATACTGATTCGTGCATTCCCGATTCATATCAAAATTCCAAATTTTTCTATTATTTATACTGTGTCGCATTCTTGATACCGGACAATCTCATGTCAGTAAGTTCTTTTAACCGACGCTGGGCGACGGTGATCCTTGAAGCCCTGACTCGCCGTGGCGTCAGGCACGTGTGTATTGCACCGGGCTCTCGCTCCACACCGCTGACGCTGGCGGCGGCTGAAAACCGGGCATTTATTCACCACACCCATTTTGATGAACGCGGCCTGGGCCATCTGGCGTTAGGCCTGGCGAAAGTCAGTAAAGAACCGGTGGCGGTGATTGTCACTTCCGGCACGGCGGTTGCGAACCTCTATCCGGCAATCATTGAAGCCGGGTTAACCGGTGAAAAACTGATCGTACTGACGGCTGACCGCCCACCAGAGCTTATCGACTGTGGTGCCAATCAGGCCATTCGTCAGCCGGGCATCTTTGCCTCGCACCCCTCACAGACGGTGTCGTTACCTCGCCCGACTCAGGACATTCCGGCACGCTGGCTGGTGTCGACGCTCGATCACGCAATGGAGACATTGCGCAGTGGTGCACTGCATATCAACTGTCCGTTTGCCGAGCCGCTGTACGGCGAAATGGACGACACAGGTCTTGACTGGCAGCACGCCCTCGGTGACTGGTGGCACGACGAAAAACCGTGGCTGCGCGAACAGACGCATCTGGAAAGTGCAAAACAACGCGACTGGTTCTTCTGGCGACAAAAGCGCGGCGTGATTATTGCCGGGCGTATGAGTGCTGCAGAAGGCAAGCTGGTTGCGGAATGGGCGCAAACCCTCGGCTGGCCACTGATTGGCGACGTCCTTTCCCAGACGGGTCAACCTCTGCCCTGCGCCGACCTCTGGTTGGGTAACATAAAAGCGGTGACAGAGCTTTCACAGGCACAGATTGTGGTTCAACTGGGGGCGAGTCTGACCGGTAAGCGGTTACTCCAGTGGCAGGCGGCCTGCGAGCCGGAGGAGTACTGGCTGGTCGATCCGCTGGAAGGGCGGCTCGATCCGGCGCACCACCGCGGTCGCCGTCTGGTCAGCGAGATTGACGCCTGGCTTGCCCTGCATCCGGCTGAAAAACGCAAACCCTGGGCGGTTGACGTCCCGGAACTTTCACGTCAGGCGTGGGAGCTCACCAAAGCGCAGTGCGAAGGTTTTGGTGAAGCAGAGCTGGCGCACCGAATTCGTCAGTATCTGCCAGAGCAAGGGCAGCTGTTTGTCGGCAATAGTCTGGTGGTGCGTCTGATTGATGCGTTCTCGAAGCTGCCTGCGGGTTATCCGGTTTACAGCAACCGTGGTGCCAGCGGCATTGACGGGCTGATCTCTACGGCGGCAGGTGTGCAGCGCGCCAGTGCGAAATCGACGCTGGCTGTCGTGGGCGATCTCTCCGCGCTGTATGACCTTAATGCGCTGGCGTTGCTGCGTCAGGTCTCGGCACCGTTTGTGCTGATAGTGGTCAACAACAATGGTGGGCAGATTTTCTCCCTGTTGCCAACGCCGCAGAGCGAACGTGAGCGCTTCTACCTGATGCCGCAGAACGTGCAGTTCGAACATGCTGCAGCGATGTTCAGCCTGAAATACCATCGCCCGGAAAACTGGGAAGCGCTGGATGCTGCACTGAGCACTGCCTGGCGACAGCCGGGGGCAACACTCATTGAGCTGGTGGTGAACGATTCAGACGGCGCACAACGGTTGCAAACCCTGCTGGCACAGGTAAGCCATCTGTGATCCTCTCTGGAGTGCAACAGCCCGGAAAGCCAGGCTACCCCTGGCTGGTCTTTTTGCACGGTTTTTCCGGGGATTGTCGTGAATGGCAGACAGTCGGGGAGACGCTCAGCGATTATCCCCGGTTATACCTCGATCTGCCTGGACACGGTGGCTCTGCCGGTATTGCTGTGACGGGGTTCGACGCGATGAGCAATGTACTCACCCGAACCCTGCTTAGTTACAACATACTTAACTACTGGCTGGTGGGGTACTCCCTCGGTGGCCGCATTGCGATGTTCCATGCCTGTCAGCAGCCAGCTGGGCTGTGCGGGGTGGTGGTGGAAGGCGGACATCCAGGCCTGCAGGATGCCGATGCGCGACGTATGCGGCTCGGCTCCGATCGGCACTGGGCAACGCGTTTTCGCACTGAAGCGCTGGGTAACGTCTTCACCGACTGGTATCAACAGCCCGTGTTTGCTTCCCTGACGGACATGCAGCGCAGGGCGCTTGTTACCCTGCGCAGCCAGAACAGCGGCACGATGCTGGCGATGATGCTTGAGGCTACCTCACTGGCCGTGCAGCCAGATTTACGTGCGGCGCTGAGCACGCGCGATTTCCCTTTTTACTATTTATATGGTGAACGTGATGAAAAGTTCGCGGCCATTGCTGCGGAACTGAACGCCATGCGCCATGTGATCCCTCATGCCGGACACAACGCCCACCGGGAAAATCCGGGGGCAGTTGCCGCGAGTCTGGCTCAGATACTGCGTCTTCGAATAAAGGACACTCTATGATCTATCCTGATGAACAAATGCTGTATGCACCGGTTGAATGGCAAGACTGCTCTGAAGGCTACACCGACATTCGTTACCATAAATCCGCGGACGGCATTGCCAAAATCACCATCAACCGTCCGCAGGTGCGTAACGCGTTTCGCCCGTTGACCGTAAAAGAGATGATTCAGGCGCTGGCAGATGCGCGCTACGACGACAACATTGGCGTGATCGTTCTGACCGGTGAAGGTGACAAAGCGTTCTGCTCCGGTGGCGATCAGAAAGTACGCGGCGACTACGGCGGATATCAGGATGACGCGGGTACGCATCACCTGAACGTGCTCGATTTCCAGCGCCAGATCCGCACCTGTCCAAAACCAGTTGTGGCGATGGTGGCTGGCTACTCCATTGGTGGCGGCCATGTGCTGCATATGATGTGTGACCTGACCATTGCCGCAGAAAACGCTATCTTCGGCCAGACCGGCCCGAAAGTGGGTTCCTTCGACGGCGGTTGGGGTGCCTCTTATATGGCGCGCATTGTCGGGCAGAAAAAAGCCCGTGAAATCTGGTTCCTGTGCCGTCAGTACAACGCCCAGGAAGCGCTGGACATGGGCCTGGTTAACACCGTGGTACCGATTGCCGACCTCGAAAAAGAGACCGTGCGCTGGTGTCGTGAGATGCTGCAAAACAGCCCAATGGCATTGCGTTGCCTGAAGGCCGCCCTGAACGCCGACTGCGATGGTCAGGCGGGTCTGCAGGAGCTGGCGGGTAATGCCACCATGCTGTTCTACATGACCGAAGAGGGTCAGGAAGGACGAAACGCGTTTAACGAAAAACGCCAGCCGGACTTCAGCAAATACAAACGGAACCCGTAATGCGTCGCGCGCAGGTTTACCGCTGGCAGATACCGATGGACGCGGGCGTGGTGCTGCGTGAACGGCGGTTAAAAACCCGTGACGGTGTGTTTATCCACCTGCAGCAGGATGGGCAGGAAGGGTGGGGGGAGATCTCGCCCCTGCCGGGCTTTAGCCTGGAGACACTGGAGGAGGCTCAGGCCGAACTGATGGCGTGGGCGAGCGAATGGCGCGAAGGGGCTAACCCAGCGCTGCCAGATGTGCCTTCTGTAGCTTTTGGCATCAGCTGCGCACTGGCGGAGCTTGACGGTAGTTTGCCTGAAAAGGCGAATTACCGTGCCGCACCACTCTGTACCGGCGATCCGGATGAGCTGTTCGCGCTGCTTTCCGCCATGCCAGGTGAGAAAGTGGCGAAAATCAAAGTCGGCCTCTACGAGGCGGTGCGTGACGGCATGGTGGCGAACCTGCTGCTGGAAGCGATCCCTGACCTGCACCTGCGTCTGGATGCCAACCGCGCCTGGACGCCGCTCAAGGCGCAGCAGTTCGCCAAATACGTCAACCCTGCATACCGCAACCGTATTGCGTTTCTGGAAGAACCGTGCAAAACCCGTGAGGACTCCCGCGCTTTTGCCCGTGAAACGGGTATTGCTATCGCCTGGGATGAAAGTCTGCGTGAGACTGATTTCGAGTTCGTCGCTGAACCGGGCGTCAGTGCGGTGGTCATTAAACCGACGCTGACCGGCAGTCTGGCGAAAGTGCGTGAGCAGGTGGCTGCAGCCCATGCGTTAGGGTTGACGGCGGTGATCAGTTCGTCCATCGAATCCAGCCTTGGGCTGACACAGCTGGCGCGCATTGCCGCCTGGCTGACGCCAGATACCCTTCCTGGCCTGGACACGCTGAACCTGATGCAAACCCAGCTTATCCGCCAGTGGCCGGACAGTACGCTGCCGTGTCCCGGCGTTGAGGCGCTGGAGCCGCTGTGGTGAGTTTTACCGACTGGCCGTGGCGGCACTGGCGCGCACAATGCCCAGGGAAACCGGCGCTGCGCCTGGACGAAGAGACGCTCACCTGGCAACAGCTGGGCGATCGCGTGGATGGCCTTGCAGCAGGTTTTCACCATCAGGGTGTGCAGGAAGGTGATGGTGTCATGCTGCTCGCCCACAACCACCCGCAGACGTTGCTCGCGTGGCTGGCACTGCTCCAGTGTGGGGCGCGTATTCTTCCGGTTAACCCGCAGCTGCCGCGTCCGTTGCTGGACGTGTTGCTGCCGCAGATGACGCTGCGCTTTGCGCTGGTGCTGGACGGCATCTACGAAGGGCTTACTGCGTTGCAGATGGCCGCACAGCCAGGCGAATATGTCGCGTCGTGGCAGCCGGAGCGGTTGGCCTCCATGACGCTGACGTCCGGCTCTACCGGGTTGCCTAAGGCGGCGGTGCATACCTGTGCAGCACACCTTGCCAGTGCCAAAGGTGTTCTGGCGCTGATGCCTTACCGTGATAACGATGACTGGCTGCTGTCACTGCCGCTTTTTCATGTCTCCGGTCAGGGCATTTTATGGCGCTGGCTGCAGGCTGGTGCGCGGTTAACCGTACGCGAAAAACAACCCCTGGAGCAGGCGCTGCAGGGGTGTACTCACGCCTCGCTGGTGCCGACGCAGCTCTGGCGTCTGCTCAATGCGAACCAGCGTATCGCGCTGAAAGCTGTGCTGCTTGGCGGCGCTGCGATCCCCGTTGAACTCACGCAAAAGGCCCGCGAGCAGGGCATTCGTACTTTCTGTGGCTACGGTCTGACGGAGTTTGCTTCCACCGTGTGTGCCAAAGAGGCAGACGGTGAGCCGGATGTCGGCTGTGCGCTACCGGGCAGAAATGTGCAGGTAGTGGAAGGGGAAATCTGGCTTAATGCGCAAAGCATGGCTGCAGGCTACTGGCGGGATGGGGCGTTGCTTCCGCTGACGAATGTGCAGGGCTGGTTTGCCACCCGCGATCGCGGTGAACTGCGCGATGGCCGCCTGACGATCCTCGGGCGTATGGATAATCTCTTTTTCAGCGGTGGGGAGGGGATCCAGCCAGAAACGCTTGAGCGTGTCATTGCCACCCATCCGCAGATAAACCAGGTGTTCATCGTCCCGCTGGACGACGCTGAATTCGGCCAGCGCCCTGTTGCGGTGGTGGAGTGTGAACCGGGAACGGACATTACGCTGTTTCCTGACTGGGTTCGGGATAAGCTGGCGCGTTTTCAGCAGCCGGTGCGCTGGCTGGCACTACCGGCCGGGCTAAAAAATGGCGGGATTAAAATATCCCGCCAGGCGTTAACACAGTGGGTGAATGATCAGTCGAAGGGGTAATCACCCCCTTCCGGCTGCGGTTTGCGCTGGCGTCTGCGCAACAGGCGCAACACCGGCGGCACCACAATCACCATTATCGCCATCGCCAGCAGCACTTTCGCCACGCTACTGTCCCACAGAATCGACAGGTTGCCGTTGCTGATGGAGAGGGCGCGGCGCAGGTTTTGTTCCAGCATTTCCCCCAGCACAAAACCTAAAATCAGCGGTGACATCGGGAAGTGCATCTTGCGCAGGATGTAGCCCAGCACGCCAAGAAGCACCATCAGCACCAGATCGAATGTGGTGCTGTGTACCGCATATACCCCGACGGCAGAAACGGCTGCGATGGCGGGAACCAGGAACCACAGCGGAATGGTCAACATGCGGGTGAACAGGCCAATCAGCGGGATGTTCATCACCAGCAACATCACGTTGGCGATCAGCAACGCAGCAATCAGACCCCAGACAATATCCGGCTGTTCAGTAAACATCGCCGGGCCGGGGGTGATGTTATAGAGCGTCAGTGCGCCCATCATCACCGCTGTGGTACCAGAGCCCGGTACACCAAGCGTCAACATCGGAATAAATGAACCGCAGGCCGAGGCATTATTGGCCGCTTCCGGGGCGGCGACGCCACGAATATCCCCTTTGCCGAAGCTGTCGCTATTGCCGCTGAGCTTTTTCTCGGTCATGTAGGTGATGGCGCTGGCAATGGTGGCTCCGGCACCGGGTAAAATACCAACGAAGAAGCCAATGACTGACGAGCGCAGCGTCGTGGCAATGCACTGCGCTCCCTCTCTGGCATTAAAAAGCATCCGCCCGGTTTTACGTACCAGCGTTTGCCCGCTGCTGGTATGCTCCAGCATCAGTAAGATTTCCGAGACCGAGAACAAACCAATCACGACAACGATAAACTGCACGCCATCGGACAGGTGAACGCTGTCGAAGGTAAAACGATAAACCCCGGTGTTGGCATCCACTCCGACGGTGGCTAGCCCTAAGCCAATCAGTGCAGATAAAAACGATTTCAGCGGGTTTTGCGCCATCATGCTGCCGAGACAGGCAATAGCGAACACCATCAGTGCAAAATATTCTGCAGGGCCAAACGCCAGTGACCACTGGGCCAGCGCAGGGGCGAACAGAATGATGCCGCCAATGGCAATAAGCGACCCGAAGAACGAGCTGACGGCAGAAATAGAGAGCGCCACGCCGCCGCGTCCCTGTTGCGCCATCGGGTAACCGTCCAGCGCGGTCATAATGGCCGCCGCATCGCCTGGCACGTTCAGCAGGATCGACGAGATGCGGCCACCGTATTCGCAGCCGATGTAGACCGTTGCCAGCAGGATCAGTGCGGATTCCGCAGGCAGGTGCAGGGCAAACGCCAGCGGCAGCAGGATCGCGACGCCGTTAATTGGCCCCAGGCCAGGCAACAGGCCCACAATCGTTCCGACAAAGCAGCCGATCAGGGCAATCACCAGGTTTTCCGGGGTCATCGCCACAGCGAACCCCTGAGAGAGATAAATCCAGGTATCCATAGCGAGCTCCGTTAGTTAAACCATGCCCCAAGGGGTAACGTCACGTCCAGCAGGCGGTCGAAGGCGTACCACAGTAAAATGCCCAGCATCGCCCCCGAAATTCCCGCCGCAGGCAGCGTGGCGTTAAACAACATGCCGATCACCATCGTCAGAATGGCGGTGGCAATCGGGAAGCCGAGCCACTCAAACCCCCACGCGTACATCAGCAGCACAACCACCATGACCAGCAGGCGTTGCAGAGTACGGCGTGGCGGCCAGTCCACGGTATCAGGATGGCGCAGTAACAGGGCCACCGAGCAGAGCAGCATCAGGCCGACAATGCCCATCGGAAAGGGGCGTGGCCCCACGGGTTCATAGCTGTATTCGCTGTGGATTTGCCAGGCAACGAATAACCCGCCAGTGCAGAGCAGCAGCCATATCCCGGCAAAAATACGATCGCTCATAGCGCCTCCGGTTATTTCGCCAGACCAAAGGCTTTCGCCTGCTCGCGGTAGTCATTCACCTGCTTTTTGACATACTCATCCAGCTGTTTGCCGTTCAGGTTGAACTCAAACAGCCCGCGCAAATCGCGCTGTTTTTTGAACTCCTCGGTTTGCTGGAGCTTGTTAAACTCGTCCACCCACCGCTGGTATTCAGCGTCGGTGACGTTTGGCCCGACAAAGAAGCCACGGATAATCGGCCAGACCAGGTCATAGCCCTGCTCTTTTGCGGTAGGGACGTTTGCCAGCTGGCCGGGCAGACGGTTGTCGGAGAAGACCGCCAGCACGCGAATTTTATCTCCGCTCAGGTAAGGCACCATTTCACTGAGATCGCCGGATACCGCCTGCACGTGGTTGCCCATCAGCGCCGTGACCGGTTCACCGCCGCCTTCAAATGCGACGTAGCGCATCTTGTGTGGGTCGACCTTTGCCTGTTGCGCCAGCAGTGCCGCTTTCATCCAGTCCTGGCTGCCAATAGACGCCCCTGCGCCAATCACCACGCTGTTGGGATCTTTTTCCATCGCGGTCAGCAAGTCTTTCAGCGATTTCCACGGGGAGTCTGCCCGCACGGCAATCATGCCGTAATCCGTGCCGACGGTAGACAGCCAGCGCACGTCATCGACGCCATAGCGGCCAAATTTACCCTGCGACAGGTTCAGCAGTGAGCCACCGGAAAAGGCAACCACAGTGCCCGCTTCAGCCGGGCGTTGTGCCACGATGGCGTTATAGGCCACTGCACCCACGCCGCCAGGCATATACGTTACGCGCATCGGCTTTTTGATAGCGCCAGTCTCCAGCAGGCTAACCTGGATGAGTTTGCAGGTGAGATCGAAACCGCCGCCGGGTTTGGCCGGAGCGATACACTCGGTACGGGACGGCGCATCCTGCGCCTGGACGACAGAGGCACTCATCATGAATACGCTTGCAGCAAAGGCCGAAAGTAATTGTTTTTTCATCGTTTATCCTCACGCAGGATGACGGGTACGGGTGTTTTTTCTGATTATGTGAACCGCCTTGTGGCGATTCCGTTGCGTGATTGTTAAAACATTAACCTTTCATTTCCCTTTCAATGCGACACGAACTTTACAGGATGTGATATGCGTCTCTTACTGGCAGAAGATAATCACGAGCTGGCTCACTGGCTGGAGAAGGCGCTGGTACAGGGAGGCTTTGCCGTGGACTGTGTGAGCGACGGGCGTGCGGCTGACCATCTCCTGCAGGGGGAACGCTATGCGGTGGCTATCCTCGATATCGGGATGCCCGGTTTTGACGGTCTGGAGGTGGTGCAACGTCTGCGAAAGCGCGGACAAACGCTGCCGGTGCTGTTCCTGACCGCTCGTAGCAACGTGGCGGACAGGGTGAAAGGACTCAATGCCGGGGCGGATGACTATTTGCCGAAACCTTTCGAACTGGAGGAGCTTGACGCGCGCCTGCGTGCGCTGCTGCGCAGAAGTGAAGGCCGAACCCTGGAGCGCCAGCGTCTGGGAGAGCTGGAGTACGATGACGACGGTTTCTTTCTGCTGCGCGATGAGCCGCTCTCGCTGACGCCGCGCGAGCTCTCTTTACTAAAAGTATTAATGTACCGCCGAACACGGCCCGTCTCCCGCCAACAGCTTTTTGATCAGGTGTTCAGCCTGAACGACGACGTGAGCCCGGAGAGTATTGATCTCTATATTCATCGCTTGCGTAAAAAACTGAGCGGCAGCGGGGTACGGATAATCACGCTGAGAGGGCTGGGTTACGTTCTGGAGTGTGGCGATGAAGTGGGTTAAACCGCAGTCTCTTTACCTGCAATTGCTGCTCTTTCTGGGGTTGCCACTGCTGTTGCTGTGGGGACTCTCGGCCTTTAACAGCTACGTCAGCGCACTACAGGCGGCTACTCAGGCTTATGATCGAACGCTGTTATCCTCTGCCCGCACGGTATCAGAGCGGCTGGTGGTGCATAACGGCAGGCTGGAGGTCAACGTTCCCTGGGTGGTGCTCGACAGTTTTGAACTCAATATGAATGACCGGCTTTACTACAAAGTGGTCGACCCTGACGGGCGGGTGATCTCCGGTTATGACGATTTGCCGAAGATGCCGCCCGCAACATCACGCACGACGCTTTATCCGGCGCTGGCATGGTTTTATCACACGGAGTATCGCGGGCAGGCCATCCGCGTCGCCCGGCTGCTTCAGCCTGTCAATGAGGGCAATATCATGGGGATGGCAGAGATCTACATCGCCGAAACGCTCCAGTCCCGTCGCTATCTTGCCAGCCAGTTGCTCTTTTCGTCCTGGGTCACTCAGGGTCTGTTGGTGCTCCTGACGCTCGTCCTTACCGCGTGGCTGTTGCGTCGCGTACTGCGTCCGATGCGTCAGCTTTCAACATTGATGGTACGGCGTGAACCTGGTCTGCTTGCGCCACTGCCGGAGCTGTTGCCCTGGTCAGAAACGCGTCTGCTGATTGTCGCGTTTAACCGTTATATCGACAGACTGCGCGGGGTGCTTTCACGGCAGGAACGCTTTAACGCCGATGCCTCTCATCAGCTCAAAACTCCACTGGCGGTGCTCAAAACGCAGGTTTCGGTTGCCCTGACGCGTGACGATCCGGCGTTGTGGCAGGAGAGTTTGCGGGCGATGAACGTTACGCTGGATAACACCATTCTGCTGACTGAGCGTTTGCTTCAGCTCTCTGCGGTGAAGTGTAAAGAGCAGGGGGAGCGCCAGTTTGCGCCTGTCGATCTGGTTCAGGTGGTACAGCATTGTTGCTTCTCCAGGCTGGCGCAGGCGCGGAGTAAGGCAATTGATCTCGGGTATGAGGGTGTTCAACAGCCGGTCATGATAGATGGCGATGAGGTGCTACTGGGGGAGCTTTGTGCCAACCTGCTGGAGAATGCCATCAAATACACCCCGGTACAGGGGATTGTGACGGTTTACCTGCGTGCAGATAACGGAGCGGTGGAACTGCGCGTGGAAGACAGTGGCCCGGGGATTGATGAACATCTGATGCACCAGGCGATGCAGCCATTTCACCGGCTGGACAACGTCGGAGAGGTGGCCGGGTCGGGGATTGGGCTGGCGTTGGCCGGTGATATTGCCCGGCTGCACAGGAGCCACCTTCAGCTTACGCGCAGTGAAACCCTGGGGGGACTGAGTGTGAAAATGCGGTTTTTACTGCTGATGTAAAAACCGGAAAGTATCATATCGTTACAATCTAATTGTCTGACGCACGCAGAGTACATTGATCCCGGGCTGACTCAGGTTAAAATCTCGCGGTTTTTGGGACATCTCTAAATAATTTGTGTGGGATCACGACAATGAAAAAAGTGGCATTACTGGGCCTCAGCGGCCTGATGTTTGTTTCTGCGGCGGCTAACGCCATTAGCATCAACGGCTCGGCTGGTCAGGATTACACCCACCTGGGCTTTGGCATGGGCACAGAAACCTCCGGTCTGGCGATGAGCGGCGGCTGGACGCATAACGATGACGACGGCGATGCAGCCAGCCTCGGTCTCGGTCTGAACATTCCTCTTGGCCCATTCCTGGCAACCGTGGGCGGTAAAGGCGTTTACACCAATCCGAATGACGGCGACGAAGGTTACGCGGCGGCAGTCGGTGGCGGCCTGCAGTGGAAAATCGGCGACAGCTTCGGTCTGTTTGGCGAGTATTACTATTCTCCGGATTCACTCTCCAGCGGCATTGAAAGCTATGAAGAAGCCAACGCCGGTGCGCGCTGGACTATCATGCGTCCAATCACCATTGAAGCAGGCTACCGCTATCTGAACCTGGCGGGTAAAGACGGTAACCGTGACAATGCGCTGGCAGATGGCCCGTATGTGGGTGTGAGCGCAGGTTTCTAACCACTCCGGCGCGGCGTTCTGTCGCGCCAGTTTCTCTCTTCTTCCCGCAATCAATTGCGCTATAGTGTTTTGACCATAGAAGTGGGAGAACACAATGATAAACGTGGAAATGTTATCCACCGGCGACGAAGTGCTGCATGGGCAAATTATTGATACTAATGCCGCCTGGCTTGCCGATTTATTCTTTGAGCAGGGATTACCGTTAACGCGTCGCAACACGGTGGGCGACAATCTTGATTCGCTGGTGAATATTCTGCGCGAACGCAGTGAGCACGCTGACGTGCTGATTGTGAACGGCGGACTTGGCCCCACCAGCGACGATCTCAGCGCGCTGGCTGCCGCGACGGCCAAAGGCGAAGAGCTGGTGCTGCATGAAGCGTGGCTGGCGCAGATGGCGCGTTTCTTTTCGGAGCGTGGGCGCGTCATGGCCCCCAGCAACCGCAAACAGGCTGAAATTCCGGCCAGTGCGGAACTTATCGACAACCCCGTCGGTACCGCCTGCGGTTTTGCCGTTAAGCTGAATCGCTGTCTGATGTTCTTCACGCCGGGCGTGCCGTCTGAATTTAAAGTGATGGTCGAGCAGCAAATTCTGCCGCGTCTGCGCGAACGTTTTACCCTGCCGGAGCCACCGCTGTGCCTGCGTCTGACCACCTTTGGCCGCTCTGAAAGCGATCTGGCCCAAAGTCTTGACCACCTGCCGCTGCCGCCGGACGTATCGATGGGGTATCGCTCCTCCATGCCAATCATCGAGCTGAAGCTGACAGGCCCGGCAACGCAGAAGGCCGCTATGCTGGCGCTATGGCCAGAGGTGCAACGCGTGGCGGGTGAGAGTCTGATCTTTGAAGGGACGGAAGGGTTGCCTGCACAGATTGCCCGCCATCTGCAATCCCGCCAGCTGAGCGTGACCTTAAGTGAGCAGTTCACCGCAGGGCTGTTGGCGCTGCAGCTTTCGCGTGCCAGTGCGCCGTTGCTGGCCAGCGAAGTTGTACCGTTCCAGCAAGAGACGCTGGCACAGACGGCTCGCTGGGCGTCTGAGCGCAGGGTGAACCATTTCGCCGGGCTGGCGCTGGCCGTGGGCGGTGTCGATGATGAGCACCTTAATTTCGCCCTGGCGACGCCGGAAGGCACGCATGCACTGCGGGTGAAAATGGGGATCACCCGCCACAGTCTGGTGGTGCGTCAGGAGGTATGTGCCATGATGGCGCTGAACATGCTGCGCCGTTGGCTGAACGGCAAAGAGGTCGCCAGCGATCACGGCTGGATTAACATCGTTGAGTCATTGTTTGTCGAATAAGCGGTGTTGCCGGGGCATATTCCCCCGGCACCACTTAGCCCAGCGCTTTTGCCAGTAGGGTGATAGGGTGTTCGCAGCGCTTGCTGGTGGACATTTCTATCTGCCACTTGCAGGTTTCACAGTCTGTCACCACCAGGTCGGCTCCACTCTCTTCAATCTGGTGGAACAAGGGTGCGCCAATGGCCTGAGAGGTTTCGTAGTTTTCACGCTTAAAGCCGTAGGTTCCTGCAATTCCGCAACAGCGCGAATCCAGCACCGTCAGTTCAAGCCCCGGGATCATCCTCAGCAGCTCCAGCGTATAGAGCGCCCAGCCCATCTTTTCCATATGACACGGTGTGTGATACACCACTTTCAGCGGTAATTTCCTGAGCGGTAACGTTTGTCCGCTGTCCAGTTTGCGCCACAGGAAGCGTGTCGCCAGCTCAATGTGTTCCCGCAGGCCGCTGTTATCCACATCCAGCAGATGTGGGTACTCATCGCGTAGCGTGAAGGTACAGGTTGAGGAGGTCGCCAGTACCGGAATACCTTTGTCGACAATCGCCTCACGCAGGGATGTGACGTTGCTTTTGGCCTGTTTGCGTGCCTTGTCGGTAAAACCGTTGGCAATCAGCGGAACACCGCAGCACTTCTCCTTGTTAAGCAACTGCACGCCTGTTCCCATTGCGTTCAGCACTTTCAGCAGGTCTTTACCCAGCTGCGGATGGTTGTAGTTCACGTAGCAGCCGTGGAAGAAGGCAACCTGATCGGTAAACTGCGCCTGTTCTGTCGCCACGGACTTGTACCAGCGACGGAAGGTACCGTGAGAATATTTTGGCAGGCTGCGGTGATGGTCTATCTTAAGCGTCGCATCAAGCAACTGGCGCACCGGTTTCAGCGATGTGGCGGCATTCACCAATGGGGCGAAAGGTGTCGACACCGTGCCCATCAGGTCGGTATGGCTAAGAATGGCATCGCGCAGCGTCGGTTTTTGGCTGCTATAACGCGCGCGGGCGCGCTGGATGATATCGCCGATTTTGACATCCGACGGGCACGCAACTTCACAGCGTTTGCAGTTGATGCAGTATTTCAGCGCTTCATCATACAGCGCGCCGTCCTTCAGGCGCAGACGTTCCCCGTCCGGTCCGGCCTGTTTCGGGCCAGGATAATTCGGGTTCACGCCGCTGACCGGACAGACCGTCGTACAGACCGTGCATTTAATGCAGCTTTCAAAGCGGGTATCGTTCATTGTTCCGCCTCCACGCGTTGGCAGATTTGTCCGGCAACATAGAGTGCCGTCACGGCGCAGACACCGCCGCCACAGCCCTGAGTGATGGGATCGTAACCCCCCAGAATCGAGCCGATGGCATAGAGATTATTGATGGGGGTACCTGCGAGCTGCGGATGCAGATGTTCATCGACGATGACCCCAAACTGTTGCCAGGGCTGTGGGGCAAAGAAATCACTCTGATACCAGTCTGCACGGGAGGGGCTTTGCCGCACATCCAGTCCCAGAATGGCCTCCCGGATGCCCTCGCGGCTGCTCAGTAACCCGTTACTGAAGAAGCTGCCGCTGGCCAGCACTGCAAATCGTGTGCGAAGGGGGATATCACCGTGGTTGCGCGTCCAGATTTCGCTCACCGCATCCTCCGTGAGGGTGATTTTTTTCACTTCGTCACCCGCCATCCACACGCCGCCCTGAGCAATAAACTGGCGCTGAAGCTGATTATGCAGGCGAATGCCGGGTACGGAAGGGGGAAGCGTTGGCAGTAAGCCGAGAGTGCAGGGCAGGCGATCCGACAGCCAGCGCCAGAGGCGGTTATCCGTCAGACCAAAGCAGGCAGGCATAAACAGCGCGTCACATTTTTCACCGAGCGGCCTGAGCGCGTCATACAGCAGTGGCCATTTGTCCTCATTATCCAGCAGCCGGGCGATATTCACCGCCCGAAACTCGCTTGGGTTGTCGCGCAGGACATCAAGCTCAGGAAGGTCTATCTCCGCTGTCTCTGCATTAACGCCTTGTTGGCAGAGCGATGCCGCCGCGAGATGGGGCTGGAAATCAAGAAAACCGCTGATCCCAACCACCAGCACGCGCGCTGCGCTGACGGGCGCGACGGGAACCTCTTCCGGACTGAGCCAGGCGGATCGCAGGGTACCAAGCGGTGTGACGCGCTGATGATTTTGCCGGGCATTGCCCTGTAACCGCGCGCCACACTCCGCCAGAAGCCGTTCCGCTTCATGGGCGAAGTGGGGAATATTGTGCATGCCAGTCAGGCTATAGGGATGTTCTGGCGGCAGCGTGTCGTGGTATGCGGCGTCCAGCAGATCCAGAGAGCCAGACGAGAAATGCAGGGCGCTCTGACCCCGGGTGATAATGGCGCAGCGCAGCCCCTGTTTCGTGAGCCTGATGCCACAGAGTAAACCCGCCAGTCCGCCGCCGACGATCGTGGTATCAAATTTCATCGTGTTGTTCCTTCTCAAGACCGCAAAGTCCCTGATAGACCCAGCGGGTAAACTCGCTTTCGCGCAGGGCATCACCCCAGGCGACAGGCTGAATACCTTTCCAGCGCTCGTTTAAAAAATCGCTGAGTTGTGCAAGCGACTGGGTGGCGGTGGTGACGTGAAAACGTTGCAGCAGCCCGGCGGCGCGGCAGGCACACAGTTCGCCCTGACAGGTCCCCATTCCGACGCGCGTGCGGCGACGTAAATCGAGCAGATTATTGACAGTCAGGTTCTCCACGGCATATTGCACTTCACCGGCGGTAACGGCTTCACACTCGCACACCAGGCTGCGGCTAAGACGCCCTTCACCCAGCCACTGCGGCGTTCTGTCGCCGTGGCGATAGATGGCCGAGCCGCGCAGGGGGGCGGGCAGAGAGATGATCTTTTGCAACGTGGTTTCGGTCGTCTGGCGCGAACCGGGCAACGGTTGCTCCGCCGTTACGCAGAGCCCGGTGTTGCCAAGTTTGCGGCAGACGGCATCGGTGGCCCATTGCGCCATCAGGCGATAGGTCATCAGCTTGCCGCCCGTAATGGTGATAAAACCGTCCATGCCATCACGTTGTGCGTGATCGAGCAGCACGATACCGCGGCTGACGTTGCGTCCGCTTGGGTCGTTATCGCTGGCCACCAGCGGGCGCACGCCCGCGTAAGCGCGAAGAATGCGGGTCTGGGCCATCACGGGAGCCAGTTTTTCCCCTTCACGAAGCAGAATGTCAACCTCTTCAGCCGTTACCCGGTTGTCGTCGATCTCGCTGTAGTCGACGTGAGTTGAGGTGGTGCCGATGAGCGAAATGGTGTCGCCGGGCACCAGAATATCGGCGTCGGAGGGTTTACGGCAGCGGTTGATCACATGGTTATTAATACGGTGATCGAGGATCAGCAGTGAACCCTTGGCCGGGAACATGCGGATGGACAGTTCCGCGTATTCTGCAATGTGCTGCCCCCAGATCCCCGCGGCATTGACGACCACGCTGGCATACAACTCGCTGTGTTCCTGATATTGCGTGTCGAAAACGCGTACACCACGGACGGTATTTCCCTGGCGGATCAGTCCCGTTACCTGGTGTCCGGTCAGAATACGCGCCCCGTGCTCGCGGGCATCCAGCATATTGGCGGCGGTCAGGCGAAAGGGATCAACGGTACCGTCAGGGACTTTAACTGCACCGGTCAGCATCGGGTTAACGGAAGGCTCGATACGACGCGCGAGGGCAGGGTCGATAGCTTCAGCCTGAATACCCGCCGCGCGGCACGCGGTTATAAACGTCGACTGAAATGCCAGGTCGTCTTCGGGAAGCGTGATGAACAGACCGTCGGTCGGCTCGATGCAGTGGCGGGCGATGCGTCGGAGGATTTGGTTTTCGGCAATGCACTCGCGTGCGGATTCGCCATCGGTGACGGCATAGCGTGCGCCGCTGT
Source organism: Enterobacter sp. RHBSTW-00901 (assembly GCF_014103115.1). Lineage (NCBI taxonomy): Bacteria > Pseudomonadati > Pseudomonadota > Gammaproteobacteria > Enterobacterales > Enterobacteriaceae > Enterobacter > Enterobacter sp. RHBSTW-00901. Next base: position 1,377,160 of record NZ_JABXPB010000001.1, on the reverse strand, counting down.
GCAGCAGGCCATGATTGCGTCCGGTTGCACCCGTCGCAATATCATGACGTTCCAGAAGCGTAACGCTTAACCCGCGCAGTGCGCAATCACGCGCGATCCCGGCACCGGTCGCACCACCACCAATGATAATCACATCGCTGTAGCGAGGATCGTGAATTGTCATTGTCTTCCCTCGTGTTCGTTTTTTTACCATTTAGCCACATCAAAACTGTGGTTTGTTTGATTTCGAACATAATCGAGCGCAATTCGAAAGTGAAACGTGATTTCATGCGCTTTTTTGCGCGTATTGTCATATTTCTGTAACAATCTGTGCGTTGATTCACAGTAACAATCACTGTGATTTCTTAACATCGCCGCCTCTCTGGAGTCGTGGGGCAGTTAAACCCCCGAAAATTCAATACATAGGCCACGGAGGCTGTCATGCTCAGTATCTTCAAACCTGCGCCGCATCAGGCGCGTCTGCCAGAGGCAGAAATAGATCCGCTTTACCGCCGTCTGCGTTGGCAAATCTTTCTCGGGATTTTCTTCGGCTATGCGGCGTATTACCTCGTACGCAAAAACTTTACGCTTGCCATGCCGTATCTGGTGGAGCAGGGCTTTTCACGTGGCGATCTGGGGTTCGCGCTGTCGGGGATCTCTATCGCGTACGGTTTTTCTAAATTCATCATGGGCTCTGTGTCGGATCGCTCGAATCCGCGCGTGTTCCTGCCAGCCGGTCTGATTCTGGCGGCAGCGGTGATGCTGTTTATGGGCTTTGTGCCGTGGGCGACCTCCAGCATCGCCATTATGTTCGTGCTGTTGTTCTTATGCGGCTGGTTCCAGGGAATGGGATGGCCACCCTGCGGGCGTACGATGGTGCACTGGTGGTCGCAGAAAGAGCGTGGCGGCGTGGTGTCCGTGTGGAACTGTGCCCATAACGTGGGCGGGGGCATTCCACCACTGCTGTTCCTGCTGGGGATGGCCTGGTTTAACGACTGGAAAGCCGCACTCTATATGCCAGCCTTTGGCGCGGTCGTGGTGGCGATTTTTGCCTTTGCGATGATGCGTGACACGCCGCAGTCCTGTGGCCTGCCGCCGATTGAAGAGTACAAAAACGACTACCCGGATGATTACAGCGAACAAAATGAAGAAGAGCTGACGGCAAAACAGATCTTCATGAAGTACGTGCTGCCAAACAAACTGCTGTGGTACATCGCAGTGGCTAACGTGTTCGTTTACCTGCTGCGTTACGGCATCCTCGACTGGTCGCCGACCTACCTGAAAGAAGTGAAACACTTCGCGCTGGATAAATCCTCCTGGGCCTATTTCCTGTATGAATATGCCGGTATTCCGGGCACGCTGATCTGCGGCTGGATGTCGGACAAAGTCTTCAAAGGCAACCGCGGTGCGACGGGCGTCTTCTTTATGACCCTGGTGACCATTGCCACCGTCGTTTACTGGCTCAACCCGGCGGGTAACCCGGGCGTGGACATGGCCTGTATGATTGTCATCGGCTTCCTGATTTACGGCCCGGTTATGCTGATTGGTCTGCACGCGCTGGAGCTGGCTCCGAAAAAAGCGGCTGGCACGGCGGCAGGTTTTACCGGCCTGTTCGGTTACCTGGGCGGCTCGGTCGCGGCAAGCGCCATCGTGGGCTATACCGTTGACTTCTTCGGCTGGGACGGCGGCTTTATGGTGATGATTGGCGGTAGCGTGCTGGCGGTACTGCTGCTGGTTGTCGTGATGATTGGGGAAAGACGTCACCACGCCGACGTGCAGGCGCGTCGTCAATAAGGAGAATTATGATGAAATTGACCCACCTGGCTACCGGCCTGCTGCTGGCAGGTTTGATGACGGGCTCTGCGCTGGCAGCCGATAAAATTGTGATCGCTCACCGTGGTGCGAGCGGTTATCTGCCGGAGCATACCCTGCCGGCAAAAGCGATGGCCTACGCGCAGGGCGCTGATTATCTGGAGCAGGATCTGGTGATGACCAGGGATGACCAGCTGGTCGTTCTGCATGACCACTACCTTGACCGCGTGACGGACGTGGCCGAACGTTTTCCGGATCGCGCCCGTAAAGATGGCCGCTACTATGCGATTGATTTCACACTGGCGGAAATCCGCTCGCTGAAGTTTACCGAAGGCTTCGAGATTAAAGACGGTAAGAAGGTGCAGGTCTATCCGGGACGTTTCCCGATGGGCAAGTCTGATTTCCGCATCCATACCTTCGAAGAGGAGATTGAGTTCGTTCAGGGACTGAACCACTCAACGGGCAAAAATATCGGTATCTACCCGGAAATCAAAGCGCCGTGGTTCCATCACCAGGAAGGCAAAGATATTGCCGCGAAAACGCTGGCAGTGCTGAAGCAGTATGGCTACACCAGCAAGAAGGACAAGGTCTACCTGCAGTGTTTTGATGCCGCTGAACTGAAGCGCATCAAAACCGAGCTGGAGCCGAAGATGGGGATGAACCTCAATCTGGTGCAGTTGATTGCGTACACCGACTGGAATGAAACCCAGGAGAAGCAGCCGGACGGGAAGTGGGTGAATTACAATTACGACTGGATGTTTACGCCAGGCGCGATGAAGCAGATTGCGCAGTACGCGGATGGTATCGGCCCGGACTACCATATGCTGGTGGCGGAAGGTTCAACACCGGGTCACGTGAAGCTGACGGCAATGGTGAAAGAGGCGCATGCCAGCAAGATGCAGGTGCATCCGTATACGGTGCGTGCCGATAAGCTGCCGGACTATGCGACAAACGTGGATCAGCTTTATGACGTGTTGTATAACCAGGCAGGTGTGGACGGGTTGTTTACGGATTTCCCGGATAAAGCGGTGAGCTTTCTGAAGGATAAGCGCTGAAGTTGCCGGGTGGCGACTGCGCCTGACCCGGCCTACGAACTGCGGTTTTGTAGGTCGGGTAAGCGAAGCGCCACTCGACACAATCACATCTCGATCTCAATATCCCCTTTTGCCCGGCAGCAGCAGGGCAAAATTTCCCCTTCGTTGATAAAGGCCAGTGGTTCAGTCAGCCAGTCCACCTGGCCCGCAACCAGACGGCAGCGACAGGAGCCGCAATACCCGGCACGACACTGGTACTCTACCTCAACCTGATGGGCTTCAAGCGCCACCAGCAGAGAAGGGTGCTCTTCCCGGCACAGCACTTCTGTACCGGAAAGACTGAGCGTTACGCGTGTCATCAGAGCTGGAAGTTACTCAGGTCGTCAGTATCCACTTCCGCGTCAATCTGACCCACCAGGTAAGAACTCACTTCCACTTCCTGCGGTGCAACCTGCACGTTATCGGACACCAGCCAGGTGTTGATCCACGGGATTGGGTTAGAACGCGTCTGGAATGGCAGGTCAAGACCGACGGCCTGCATACGGATGTTGGTGATGTACTCAACATACTGGCACAGGATGTCTTTGTTCAGACCAATCATTGAACCGTCGCGGAACAGGTAATCTGCCCACTCTTTCTCTTGCTGCGCGGCCAGCACGAACAGGTCGTAGCACTCCTGTTTGCACTCTTCGGCGATTTCCGCCATTTCCGGGTCGTCGGTGCCACTGCGCAGCAGGTTCAGCATGTGCTGAGTTCCGGTCAGGTGCAGGGCTTCGTCACGGGCAATCAGGCGAATGATCTTGGCATTGCCTTCCATCAGCTTGCGCTCGGCAAACGCGAAGGAGCAGGCGAAGCTGACGTAGAAGCGAATCGCTTCCAGCGCGTTCACGCTCATCAGGCAGAGATACAGCTGTTTTTTCAGCGCACGCAGGTTCACGGTGACGGTTTTACCGTTCACATTGTGGGTACCTTCACCCAGCAGATGCCAGTAGCTGGTCATCTCGATAAGTGTGTCGTAGTAGTGCGCAATACCTTCCGCACGCTTCTGGATCTGCTCGTTAGTGACGATATCGTCAAACACCACCGCCGGATCGTTCACGATGTTACGGATGATATGAGTGTAAGAACGGGAGTGGATCGTCTCAGAAAACGCCCAGGTTTCCACCCAGGTTTCCAGTTCAGGAATGGAGATCAGCGGCAGCAGCGCTACGTTCGGACTACGTCCCTGAATGGAGTCCAGCAGCGTCTGATACTTCAGGTTGCTGATGAAGATATGCTTTTCGTGATCCGGCAGCGCCTGGAAATCAATACGATCGCGGGAAACGTCAACTTCTTCCGGACGCCAGAAGAAGGAGAGTTGCTTTTCAATCAGCTTTTCGAAAATGTCATACTTTTGCTGATCGTAGCGTGCCACGTTGACCGGCTGGCCGAAGAACATCGGCTCTTTGAGCTGGTCGTTTTTCGTCTGTGAAAAGGTGGTGTATGCCATGAATTGGGGTCCTGTCTTACGAAATAAAGGCGGGGATATCCCCGCCCTTCATTAGATCTTACATGCGCCGCTTTCGCAGCCATCGTCCTGGATAGAAGGTGCCAGGTCGTCCTGCGCGTCTTCCGCACCATCACGGGTGTTGTGATAGTACAGCGTTTTCACGCCAAATTTATAGGCGGTGAGCAGGTCTTTCAGCAGTTGTTGCATCGGAACCTTGCCTGACGGGAAGCGCGTCGGGTCATAGTTGGTATTGGCAGAGATCGACTGGTCGATAAACTTCTGCATGATACCCACCAGCTGCAGGTAACCGTCGTTGTTCGGCATTTCCCACAGCAGCTCGTAGTTGTCTTTCAGCAACTCGTAGTCTGGCACCACCTGACGCAGGATACCGTCTTTCGACGCTTTGATGCTGACGTGGCCGCGCGGTGGCTCGATACCGTTGGTGGCGTTAGAGATCTGTGAAGAGGTCTCAGACGGCATCAGGGCAGAGAGCGTGGAGTTACGCAGGCCGTGCGTCTTGATGGACTCACGCAGGGCTTCCCAGTCCAGGTGCAGCGGCTCGTTAGCAATCGCATCCAGGTCTTTTTTATAGGTATCGATCGGCAGAATGCCTTTCGCATAGGTGGTTTCGTTGAACCACGGGCACGCGCCTTGCTCTTTTGCCAGCTCGTTGGAGGCTTTCAGCAGGTAATACTGAATAGCTTCAAACGTTTCATGGGTCAGGTTGTTCGCGCTGCCGTCGGAGTAACGCTTACCGTGTTTCGCCAGCCAGTACGCAAAGTTGATCACGCCAATACCCAGGGTACGACGGCCCATTGCACCGCGTTTTGCCGCCGGGATTGGGTAATCCTGGTAGTCCAGCAGGGCATCAAGCGCGCGAACGGCCAGCACGGCCAGCTCTTCCAGCTCGTCCAGGCTCTTAATCGCACCCAGGTTGAACGCAGACAGTGTACACAGGGCGATTTCACCGTTCTGGTCGTTCACGTCTTCCAGCGGTTTGGTCGGCAGGGCAATTTCCAGGCACAGGTTAGACTGGCGCACTGGCGCAACCACTGGATCGAACGGGCTGTGGGTGTTGCAGTGGTCAACGTTCTGGATGTAGATACGGCCAGTAGAAGCACGTTCCTGCATCATCAGGGAGAACAGTTCCACCGCTTTCACGCGCTGCTTGCGGATGCTGTCGTCTTTTTCGTATTGGGTGTACAGGCGCTCGAATTCGTCCTGATCGGCGAAGAACGCATCGTACAGACCCGGGACGTCGGACGGACTGAACAGAGTGATCTCTTCACCTTTCAGCAGACGGGTGTACATCAGCTTGTTGATCTGCACACCGTAGTCCATGTGACGCACGCGGTTGCCTTCAACGCCACGGTTGTTTTTCAGTACCAGCAGGCTTTCGACTTCCAGGTGCCACATTGGGTAGAACAGGGTCGCAGCACCGCCACGCACGCCGCCCTGAGAGCAGGATTTCACCGCTGTCTGGAAGTGCTTGTAGAACGGGATACAGCCGGTGTGGAACGCTTCACCGCCGCGAATTGGGCTGCCCAGCGCACGGATACGGCCCGCGTTGATGCCGATACCGGCACGCTGGGAGACGTATTTCACAATCGCGCTGGACGTGGCATTGATGGAGTCCAGGCTGTCACCACACTCGATCAGTACGCAGGAGCTGAACTGACGGGTAGGGGTACGCACGCCAGACATAATTGGCGTTGGCAGAGAAATTTTGAACGTGGAAACCGCATCGTAGAAACGCTTCACGTATTCCAGACGGGTGTCACGCGGGTAGTTTGAGAACAGGCAGGCGGCTACCAGAATATAGAGGAACTGAGCGCTCTCGTAGATTTCGCCGGTCACACGGTTCTGAACCAGGTATTTACCTTCGAGCTGCTTCACCGCCGCGTAGGAGAAGTTCATGTCGCGCCAGTGATCGATAAACCCGTTCATCTGCTCGAACTCTTCTTCCGTATAGTCTTCCAGCAGATGCGTGTCGTATTTGCCCAGCTCAACCATTTTCACCACGTGAGCGTAAAGCTTTGGCGGCTCGAACTGGCCGTAGGCTTTTTTACGCAGGTGGAAAATCGCCAGACGTGCAGCGAGGTACTGATAATCCGGTGCTTCGCGGGAGATCAGATCCGCCGCAGCCTTGATGATGGTTTCATGGATATCAGACGTTTTGATGCCATCGTAGAACTGGATATGGGAACGCAGTTCAACCTGGGAGATAGATACGTTGTTCAGTCCTTCTGCTGCCCAGTCGAGAACTCGATGGATTTTGTCCAGATTGATACGCTCGGTAGTACCGTCGCGCTTTGTCACCAGCAGACTCTGATTCATGTGGGTTTTTACCTGTCCGTGAAATAAAAAATATCCCCCCGTTTATCCACAGGTCCGTCTTGTGACTAACTCTGTGGATAAATACTACATGTAGGGGTTTTGCGATAAGAAAAACGCTATATGGTGAGTATTCTAGTAAGGATTCTTTTCAGCACAAGGGTTGATTTTGACGTTAAATTGAGGTTGTGAAAGGGTAAAAAAGGCTAAGTCCTCGTACCGTAAGGCCTGGAAGACATGTCAATAATTAAGAAAAAAAATTCAAAATTTGATCGAGTGCTGATTTCTTCAACGAGAGGTCAAAATTGCGCAACATGATGTCGCGCAATCTTTATAAGAATATTTGATGACGTTAGTCGTTTTTGGTCGTTGTGTGCAACATATAATTAACATCCACGCCCGGTGCGAGCTTGAATTTGTCCGTTAATGGATTGTAATGCAGCCCGGTCATGTGCTGCTCTTTGAGCCACGTCTGGTCAACCCAGCTCAATAACTCAGCAGGCTTAATGAATTTCTTCACGTCGTGTGTACCTTTTGGCACCATGCGCAGCACATACTCCGCACCCACCACGGCCATCAGCCAGGCTTTGCCATTACGGTTGATCGTAGAGAAGAAGACCTGACCGCCAGGCTTAATCAGTTTTGCACAGGCATTGACCACGGACTGCGGGTCGGGTACGTGTTCCAGCATCTCCATGCAGGTCACCACATCGTATTGATGTGCGTGCTTTGCCGCGTGTGCTTCAACGGTTTCCTGCACATATTCCACCTGGACGCCGGATTCCAGCGCATGCAGACGCGCCACCTGCAGCGGTTCAAACCCCATGTCCAGGCCGGTGACGGTTGCCCCTTCACGCGCCATGCTTTCTGCCAGGATGCCGCCGCCGCAGCCAACGTCGAGGACTTTCTTACCGAACAGTCCGCCGGAACGCTCCGCGATATAGCCCAGACGCAGCGGGTTAATGCGGTGCAGAGGTTTAAACTCACCTTCGAGATCCCACCAGCGGGACGCCACCGCTTCGAATTTGGCAATCTCTTCATGGTCAACGTTGTGAGCCACCGGGGATTTTTCGGCATTCATGGACGCTTTTACTCCTTATTTAGCAAGACTTCGGAGTATATCAGCCCGCGCGGGTGAATAAAGCTTATTGGTTTACCTCAATCACCGCGGCTGTGTTATAATTTGCGACCTTTGAATCCGGGATACAGTAGAGGGATAGCGGTTAGATGAGCGACCTTGCGAGAGAAATTACACCGGTTAACATCGAGGAAGAGCTGAAGAGCTCCTATCTGGACTATGCGATGTCGGTCATTGTTGGCCGTGCGCTGCCGGACGTCCGCGATGGCCTGAAGCCGGTACACCGTCGCGTACTATACGCCATGAACGTATTGGGCAATGACTGGAATAAAGCCTACAAAAAATCTGCCCGTGTCGTGGGTGACGTCATCGGTAAATATCACCCGCATGGTGATATTGCCGTGTATGACACCATCGTCCGTATGGCACAGCCATTCTCCTTGCGTTACATGCTGGTAGATGGTCAGGGTAACTTTGGTTCTGTTGATGGCGACTCCGCGGCGGCGATGCGTTATACGGAAATCCGTATGTCGAAAATCGCTCACGAGCTGATGGCCGACCTGGAAAAAGAGACCGTTGATTTCGTCGATAACTACGACGGCACCGAGCGAATCCCTGATGTCATGCCTACCAAGATCCCGAACCTGTTGGTTAACGGTTCGTCAGGTATCGCCGTCGGTATGGCAACCAACATTCCGCCGCACAACATTACGGAAGTGATTAACGGCTGCCTGGCCTATATCGACGATGAAGACATCAGCATTGAAGGGCTGATGGAACACATCCCGGGGCCGGACTTCCCGACGGCGGCGATCATCAACGGTCGTCGTGGTATTGAAGAAGCGTACCGCACCGGTCGCGGCAAGATTTACATCCGTGCCCGCGCCGAAGTGGAAGCGGACGCCAAAACCGGCCGTGAAACCATCATTGTTCACGAGATCCCGTATCAGGTGAACAAGGCGCGTCTGATTGAAAAAATCGCCGAGCTGGTAAAAGAAAAACGTGTTGAAGGTATCAGCGCGCTGCGTGACGAGTCTGACAAAGACGGTATGCGCATCGTGATTGAAATCAAACGCGACGCGGTGGGTGAAGTTGTTCTGAACAACTTGTACTCCCAGACTCAGCTTCAGGTCTCCTTCGGTATCAACATGGTGGCGCTGCACCACGGTCAGCCGAAGATCATGAACCTGAAAGAGATCCTGAGCGCGTTTGTGCGTCACCGCCGTGAAGTGGTGACCCGTCGTACCATCTTCGAACTGCGCAAAGCGCGTGACCGTGCGCATATCCTTGAAGCACTGGCCGTTGCACTGGCAAACATCGACCCAATTATCGAGCTGATTCGCCGTGCGCCAACGCCGGCTGAAGCAAAAGCAGCCCTGATTGCGCGTTCGTGGGATCTGGGCAACGTGGCGGCGATGCTGGAACGTGCGGGCGATAACGCTGCGCGTCCTGAGTGGCTGGAGCCGGAATTCGGCGTGCGTGACGGTCAGTACTACCTGACTGAACAGCAGGCCCAGGCGATTCTGGATCTGCGTCTGCAGAAACTGACCGGCCTTGAGCATGAAAAACTGCTCGACGAATACAAAGAACTGCTGGAGCAGATTGCTGAGTTGCTGCATATCCTCGGTAGCGCAGAGCGCCTGATGGAAGTGATCCGCGAAGAGCTGGAACTGGTACGTGAACAGTTCGGCGATGAGCGTCGCACCGAAATCACCGCGAACAGCTCTGATATCAACATTGAAGATCTGATCAACCGCGAAGATGTGGTGGTCACCCTGTCTCACCAGGGCTATGTGAAGTATCAGCCATTGACCGACTACGAAGCACAGCGTCGTGGCGGTAAAGGCAAATCTGCGGCACGTATTAAAGAAGAAGACTTTATTGACCGTCTGCTGGTGGCGAACACCCATGACACGATCCTCTGCTTCTCAAGCCGTGGTCGTCTGTACTGGATGAAAGTCTATCAGTTGCCGGAAGCGAGCCGTGGCGCGCGTGGTCGTCCAATCGTTAACCTGCTGCCGCTGGAAGCGAACGAACGTATCACCGCCATCCTGCCAGTACGCGAGTACGAAGAAGGCGTAAACGTCTTTATGGCAACCGCCAGCGGTACCGTGAAGAAAACTGCGCTGACCGAGTTCAGCCGTCCACGTTCTGCCGGTATTATCGCGGTGAACCTGAACGAAGGCGACGAGCTGATTGGCGTGGATCTGACCTCCGGTTCTGATGAAGTGATGCTGTTCTCTGCCGCCGGTAAAGTGGTGCGCTTTAAAGAGAACGCAGTGCGCGCAATGGGGCGTACTGCGACCGGCGTTCGCGGCATCAAACTGGCGGGTGAAGACTCAGTTGTTTCCCTGATCGTTCCGCGTGGCGAAGGTGCCATCCTGACCGTGACGCAGAATGGCTACGGTAAACGTACGGCAGAAAGCGAATACCCGACCAAGTCTCGTGGCACGCAGGGCGTTATCTCTATCAAGGTTACCGAGCGCAACGGTTCTGTTGTGGGCGCGGTGCAGGTAGATGATACCGACCAGATTATGATGATCACTGATGCCGGTACACTGGTGCGTACGCGCGTTTCCGAGATCAGCGTGGTCGGTCGTAACACCCAGGGTGTTATTCTCATCCGTACTGCGGAAGATGAAAACGTCGTGGGTCTGCAACGTGTTGCTGAGCCAGTGGATGACGAAGAGCTCGATTCCATCGACGGTAGCGTAGCGGAAGGTGATGATGACATCGCGCCGGAAGCGGACACTGACGATGATGCAGCGGATGACGCTGACGAGTAATGTCTCCTGATGTAAAAAGGGCCGGATTCCGGCCCTTTTCTTTTGCAGATGCAGATAAGTGAACGTTGCGACCTGGCGCGTTTACCGCTACCTTAACCACATTCTTGTTGACCCCGACGGCGGAGCCTCGCCCCTTTGAAATACCTCGTCTCCTTTCGTACCACGCTGAAAGTCTCTCGCTATCTGTTTCGGGCGCTGGCGCTATTGCTTTGGTTGCTGGTGGCGTTGTTCTCGGTGTTTTACATCGTTAACGCGTTGCACCAGAAAGAATCGGAGATCCGTCAGGAGTTCAACTTAAGCTCCGATCAGGCTCAGCGCTATATTCAGCGAACGTCTGACGTGATGAAGGAACTGAAGTACATTGCCGAAAACCGCCTGACGGCAGAGAACGGCATCCTTGCCATCCGTGGGCGTGATGACAAAACGGAAGTCCCGGATTTCGAGCCGCTGTTCCCGGATTCGGATTGTTCGGCGATGGGCAATGCCTGGCGCGGCTCGCTGGAATCACTCGCGTGGTTTATGCGCTACTGGCGTGACAACTTTTCTGCGGCCTATGACCTGAACCGCGTTTTCCTGATTGGCAGTGAAAACCTCTGTATGGCCGATTTTGGCCTGCGCGATATGCCCGTCGAGCGCGATGATGCGCTAAAGAGCCTGCACGAGCGCATAGTGAAATACCGTAATGCCCCTCAGGATGAACGCAGTAATAATATCTTCTGGATAAGCCAGGGGCCACGCATGGGCGTCGGGTATTTCTATGCCCTGACGCCGGTGTATTTGGGTAATCGCCTGCAGGCATTGATGGGCATTGAACAGACCATCCGCATGGAAAACTTCTTCACGCCGGGCAGCCTGCCGATGGGCGTGACTATTCTGGATGAAAACGGTCATCCCCTGATTTCACTCACCGGGCCAGAGAACCGTTTGCAAGTCGATCCACACTGGATGCAGGAGCGTTCGTGGTTTGGCTACACCTCGGGCTTCCGTGAGCTGGTGTTGAAGAAAAGCTTACCGCCATCGTCGCTGAGTATTGTCTATTCGCTGCCTGTCGATATGGTGCTGGAGCGCATTCGCATTCTGATCCTGAACGCCATTTTGCTGAATGTGCTGGTGGGTATCGTGTTGTTTACACTGGCTCGCATGTACGAGCGGAAGATCTTTATCCCCGCCGAAAATGACGCCCAGAGAATGGAGGAGCACGAGCAGTTTAACCGTAAAATTGTCGCCTCCGCCCCGGTGGGGATCTGTATCCTGCGCACGCAGGACGGCACGAACATCCTCAGTAACGAGCTGGCACATAACTACCTGAACATGCTGACGCATGAAGACAGACAGCGGTTGACGCAGATTATCTGCGGGCAGCAGGTTAACTTTGTGGACGTACTCACCAGCACCCACACTAACCTGCAAATTAGCTTTGTTCACTCGCGTTATCGTAACGAAAACGTGGCGATTTGCGTGCTGGTGGATGTTTCTGCGCGCGTGAAGATGGAGGAGTCATTACAGGATATGGCGCAGGCGGCGGAACAAGCCAGCCAGTCGAAATCCATGTTCCTTGCCACCGTCAGCCACGAATTACGTACTCCGCTGTACGGGATTATCGGTAACCTCGATCTGCTGCAGACCAAAGAACTGCCGAAAGGGGTCGACAGGCTGGTGACGGCGATGAACAACTCCTCAAGCCTGCTGCTGAAAATCATCAGCGATATTCTCGACTTCTCTAAAATTGAGTCCGAGCAGCTGAAAATTGAGCCGCGTGAGTTCTCTCCACGCGAGGTGATGAACCATATCAGCGCCAACTATATGCCGCTGGTGGTGCGTAAGCAACTGGGACTTTACTGCTTTATCGAACCGGATGTGCCGCTGACGCTGCAGGGCGATCCGATGCGCCTGCAACAAGTCATCTCTAACCTGCTCAGCAACGCCATCAAATTTACCGACGTCGGCTGTATTGTGTTGCACGTGTGTCGGGCAGGGGACTACCTGAGTATTCGCGTGCGGGATACGGGAGTGGGTATTCCGGCGAAGGAAGTGGTTCGTCTGTTTGATCCGTTCTTCCAGGTGGGGACCGGTGTGCAGCGTAACTTCCAGGGCACCGGGCTGGGTCTGGCGATCTGTGAGAAGCTGATCAGCATGATGGACGGAGATATCTCCGTGGATACTGAGCCAGGTATGGGAAGCCAGTTCACCATCCGTATTCCGCTCTATTCGGCGCAGTATCCGGCTAAAACAACGGTCGATGGGTTGAGCGGTAAACACTGCTGGCTGGCGGTGCATAACGCATCGCTGAATGATTACCTGACGGCACTGCTCATTCAGAGTGGTGTGGGGGTATCCAGTTATGAAGGTCAGACGCCGGATGCGGATGATATGCTCATCACGGATGGCATGCAGAAACAGACATGGCAGGGACGAGGGACGGTGATCTTCTGTCGTCGTCACATCGGCATTCCGCTTGAGCATGTTCCGGGGGAATGGTTGCATAGTGTGGCAACGCCGCATGAGCTGTTAGGTTTGCTGGCGCACATTTACAGCGTGCAGTTGGAAGACGGCGAGGGCACGGCCGCTTTGCCGTCACCGGACTCTCTGACACCGGCGAACGACGATATGATGATTCTGGTGGTGGACGACCATCCTATCAACCGTCGTCTGCTGGCCGACCAGCTTGGTTCATTGGGTTACCAGTGTAAAACCGCCAATGACGGCGTGGATGCTCTGAATGTGCTGAGTAAGAACCATATTGATATTGTGCTCAGCGACGTCAACATGCCGAATATGGACGGTTATCGCCTGACGCAGCGCATTCGTCAGCTTGGGCTGACGCTGCCCGTTGTGGGCGTGACGGCAAATGCTCTGGCGGAAGAGAAACAGCGGTGTCTGGAATCAGGCATGGACAGTTGTCTGTCGAAGCCGGTTACGCTGGACGTTCTCAAACAGACGCTGTCAATTTATGCCGATCGCGTAAGAAAAACGCGGACATAAAAAAGGCCCATAAGGGCCTTTTTTGTTTGTTCTCCCTCTCCCTGTGGGAGAGGGCCGGGGTGAGGGCATCAGGCCGCTCACTCGCTGACGATCAATCCTTGTCCGTTGCACTCAGCGTCACGGAGGAGAGATAGTTCAGCAGGGCAATATCGTTGTCCACACCCAGTTTCATCATCGCGGATTTCTTCTGGCTGCTGATAGTCTTAATGCTGCGGTTCAGTTTCTTGGCAATCTCGGTGACCAGGAAACCTTCAGCGAACAGGCGCAGCACTTCGCTCTCTTTTGGTGACAGGCGTTTGTCACCGTAGCCACCCGCGCTGATTTTTTCCAGCAGACGTGAAACGCTTTCAGGGGTGAACTTCTTGCCTTTCTGCAGTGCTGCAAGTGCTTTTGGCAGATCGGTTGGAGCACCCTGCTTAAGGACAATCCCTTCAATATCCAGATCCAGTACGGCACTCAGGATCGCCGGGTTGTTGTTCATGGTCAGAACGATGATCGAGATGTCCGGGAAATGGCGTTTAATGTATTTGATGAGCGTGATCCCATCACCGTATTTATCCCCGGGCATGGAGAGATCGGTAATGAGAACGTGTGCATCAAGTTTCGGCAGGTTATTGATGAGCGCTGTAGAGTCTTCAAATTCACCGACTACATTCACCCACTCGATCTGTTCAAGTGATTTGCGAATACCGAACAGTACAATCGGATGGTCATCGGCAATAATTACGTTCATATTGTTCATGTATAAGGCTACCTTGCTACAGCAAGCTGTTGACGTAGGCGTCAATGTCGCTGATGTATTTTTCAATGCCAGAGGCATCTTTCTCACGAATTAGATGTTCCAGCGTTTCACATAACTGCTTGCCGGGAACCAGATTAAGCATGGCAAACACCCCTTTAAGCCGGTGTGCTGTCTGTGCCAGCGCCGCGAAATCATTCGCAGCGGACTCAGTATACAACCGCTTAACATCATCTGGTACTGTATCAACAAAGAGTGAATAGTAACCGCTGGCATGCAGTTCGGCGTTTTCATCACCGCCTAACGGGGATTCCGGTATCTCTTCCTGCGCCAGTTGCTCTTCTATAAGTTGTAGTACAGCTTCCTGCATCGCATTGCTCATATTAAAGTTGACGCGCATCTGGCCAGGGCCGATTTTTCGCACGCCTGGCTCATCATCGCTTAAAAGCAAGCCGGAGGCAGTAAGATTAGACGGATTATCAGTTAAAAACAGATCAAATTCTTGACTTGAGAGTCTTTCATCCGGCGTGATGCAGGCTGCGCCCCAGTTTTCTAACTGGCGAACCACGATATTGCGGATCTCATTTGAGGTCACATCGACCATCACCACCACGTCATCCAGCAGGCGTTCTTCATCTTCTTCCTGCGGATTGGCGGTCATTTTAACGTGCAGAGAGTAGCGTGTGCCAAGCGATTCGCGCGCCTTGATGTTCAGGTGGCCACCAAGCTTACGCGCCAGCTGATCGCACAGCCAGAAGGTCAGCGCATTGGCTTTGCCATAATGATCGCTCTGGGTATCGTTCAGGAACGGGAAGTGCAGGTTATCGATCTCACTGACCGTGACGCCTTCGCCAGTGTCCAGAATGCGGAACGTCAGGCGGTCGTCCGTTGATTCGTCGGTGCTGACTTCCAGGGTGATTTTGCCAATCTGGGTGGTGGTTACCGCGTACTGGATCAGCATCAGCAGGATCCGACGCAGGGCTTCGCGATCGCCATGACGTTCGTCATTCGCCGGTAAGGCGTTGTTGATCAGCAGCTGTAGCCCTTTGCGCTTAATGATGGGCAGTACATCCGGAACCACTTCATCGATCAGATTCTGGATGGAGAAGAGCGTTGGGGTGCCTTTCCAGATGTCATTCTCCAGCATGTTCGCAAGCTGGATTTCGTCAACCAGACGAACCAGTGAGTCGGCCTGGCTGGCAAGCTGATGGCTTTCAGCTGTGCTCAACGCCGCCGCCTGTGTGGCCAGCGTTTTAAGCGGCTGCTTGAAAGCATCGCCAATATTTTGCATAAACGCGGCACGGCCCTGCTGGTTTTTCTCATACAGCCTTTGTGCCTGTTTGAGCTTTTTATTCACCAGCACTTCCCTGTCCTGATCGCGGATAACGAAGATTTGTGTGCGGGAAGCCACCTGGCTGCGGAACTGGCGGATTTCATACAGTTCATTATTAATGGTCGCCTGAATCACCCCCTGATGCTGATCCGCCATCGTGGTGATATTCTGCAGGTTCAGATGTGGCAACAGGTGATCGGCAATTTTATTGCTCATCACCGTGCGGTTCGCTTCCTGATCGTGCACGAGCACCCCAAGCGGCAGCACGGAAATAATCTCTTCGTTCAGTGCGCGTAACACGCGTAATTCATTGCTGGTTCCTGCCGGAACTGAAGAGGCGTCACTCTGACGCCCTGGCTGAAAACGGAAGGTGCTGTAGCCAAACAGCGCCAGCGCCAGAAGACCGATATTCAGTAACAGCGGTAACAGGATGTTTTGCAGCGTATCGAGCAGCAATGTACCAAACGGCACTTGCCACACCAGGCGCATGCCGGTTGAGTTCAGCGAAGACGCAATTTCAATCTTCGAGCCGTTAAAGGAGATGGATACACTCTCTACAGCCTCTTTGTCCGGCGTAGTGCGCATATTCTGTGTATTGCTGTCTGGATCAAGGCGGAAACTGTCCAGCGGCATATCCGGGGGGATCAAATCGTTGATAGGCAAGTCGAAGGCCACCACGGTCGCCAGGTGTCCTGGCTGGTTAAACGTGGTACGCAGGGTAAAGTAATGCCCATTTTGCCAGGCCAGACGGCGCAGCGAAGAGAAGCTCTCGCGTTCATCAAGGGCGTTAGCCTGCTGCAACATTTCTGCCCGGCGGGAGTCGACAATGCTGCCCACTGTGGTTTCTTTAAAGCCGGACGAGAGATCTTTTAGCGGCAACGTGGAGATCAGGATCATGCTGTTGTCCTGACCGTTTAAATAGTACATCGACCACGGCACGGTCTCAGCGCCCCAGAGGGTATCAAGATAGGTTGAAATGCGCTGTGTCATCTCAAGCGTTGCGCTGTCGTGAGAGCCAAAAATGAGGGCCTCCGTCTTACGCTGGGGCTTTTCGAGGTAATAGACATCTTGCTTAAGACGTGTCTCCTGCAGGCCTTCCCCTGAAGATGTCGCCGGGGCCGCAGCGATATTGTCGTAAATCTGCCATGTCGCATAGCGCCAGGTATCAATACGTTTGTGCACGGCATGCGTGATATCAACGATCTGGTAGCTTTTATCCTTCAGCCAGGCGTTAACCGCGCTCTGAACCATAACCCCCATCGTGACTAACAGCACAATGATCAACAGAAGAAAGAAACGGGTGATGCTCCCGGGAAGAAGAGAGAACTTACTTGAGGCGGTGGTTTCAGACTGACTCATTGATATGTTTAACCCGTGATGGCCACGCTTTAAGGGGATAGGGCAGTATAAAGGGTAATAACTGAATTTCCAGCGTCACTGTCTGAGAACAAGCGACTTTTTCCGCCGAGAATATCGGGAGTGCACCTTGCTTTAAACGTGTACAAGCAGGCGGGAGATGTACAAATAAAGGACGATATCAGTCAGGAAATAGCACGAATAAACAAGAAATTAAGTTTGTAGTAATGACGGGCATACGGAAATGATTTCGGCGTAATTTAGTTAATAGTCGTTATTATTTCCATGTGGTAGCACAAAAAAAAGGTATTTACGTAAAGAAAGGTAAAAAAAAACCGAATGCTCAGCATCCGGTTGAATTAGGGATAAACAGACATTCAAAACTGAATGACGGTAATAAATAAAGTTAATGATGATAGCGGGAGTTATTTTAGAGATGTCAGGTGGTTTTGTTTTGTCATTCAGTGCTGTAAAGATTGTTTTGTTAACTCATTGATTTTTAATGGTGTTTGTTTATTTTTGATTATAAGTGCTATATTTTCAAGCTCTTTGTGCTTTGTAAAAGTTCCCTCAAATTTACAAAATGAAACATCTTTGTTGAAAAATGAAACACCTTCAAAGTTTTCGTATCATATTCGTGTTGGATTATTCTGTAATTTTGAGGAAAATGAACTTGCCGACTGGTTAAGAATGTTTAACTAGTAAGCAGTGGTAATAATAAGGCATATAACAGAGGGTTAATAACATGAAAGTTAAAGTACTGTCCCTCCTGGTACCAGCACTGCTGGTAGCAGGCGCAGCAAATGCGGCTGAAATTTATAACAAAGATGGCAACAAATTAGATCTGTACGGTAAAGTTGATGGTCTGCACTATTTCTCCGACGACAAGAGTGCTGACGGAGATCAGACCTACATGCGTATCGGCTTCAAAGGCGAAACCCAGGTTAACGATCAACTGACGGGTTACGGTCAGTGGGAATACCAGATCCAGGGTAATACGGCTGAAAGCGAAAACAAATCCTGGACTCGTGTGGCGTTTGCGGGTCTGAAATTCGCTGAAGCAGGTTCCTTCGATTACGGCCGTAACTACGGTGTGATCTACGACGTAACGTCCTGGACTGACGTTCTGCCAGAGTTTGGTGGCGATACTTACGGTGCAGATAACTTCCTGCAATCCCGTGCGAACGGCGTAGCGACCTACCGTAACCAGGACTTCTTCGGTCTGGTTGATGGCCTGAACTTTGCTCTGCAGTATCAGGGCAAAAACGGCAGCGTAGATGGTGAAAACAATACGGGTCGTAGCACCCTGAAACAGAACGGTGATGGTTATGGCGCGTCCGTGACCTACAACCTGGGTGCTGGCTTCAGCATTGGTGGTGCGATGGCATCTTCCAAACGTACCTACGATCAGAACAACACTGCAGCACTGGGTAATGGCGACCACGCTGAAGTTTACTCCGGTGGCCTGAAATATGATGCTAACAACATCTATCTGGCAACGCAGTACTCTCAGACCTATAACGCAACCCGTTTCGGTGACTCTCAGAGCAGCAGCGACATCTACGGTTTTGCTAACAAAGCGCAGAACTTCGAAGTGGTTGCTCAGTACCAGTTCGACTTCGGCCTGCGTCCGTCCGTGGCTTACCTGCAGTCTAAAGGTAAAGACATCGAAGGTTACGGCGATCAGGATCTGCTGAAATATGTTGATGTGGGTGCGACTTACTACTTCAACAAAAACATGTCCACCTATGTGGACTACAAAATCAACCTGCTGGATGACAACTCCTTCACCAAACAGGCTGGTATCGGTACTGATGACATCGTAGCGCTGGGTCTGGTTTACCAGTTCTAATTCGCTTCTCAGTATGACAAAGGGGCCGTCTGGCCCCTTTTTTCGTGTCTTTTTTAGGGTCTTACAATTCCCCCGTTTTGGTGTACTCTTGCCGCCCAGGCATGAGGATAATAACGAATGGATATGACTTTTTTACGCGCCAGCTTTCTGGCTACCTTTTTTTTCCTGACAGCATGTGACTCTTCCACACCACCGGCGAAAACGGACGCGCCAGCGGCGACGGTTCTGGAAGGCAAAACGATGGGCACATTCTGGCGCGTCAGCGTGATGAATCTCGATGAGAAACGCGCTGAAGAACTGCGCGGCAAAATTCAGTCGCAACTGGATGCTGACGATCAGCTGCTCTCGACCTATAAAAACGACTCGGCACTGATGCGTTTTAATCTGTCTAAAAGCACCTCCCTCTGGCCGGTGAGCGAAGCGATGGCCGATATCGTGACCGAAGCAATGCGCGTGGGCTACAAAACCAATGGTGCAATGGATGTCACCGTGGGGCCGTTAGTTAACCTGTGGGGGTTTGGCCCCAACAAGCAGCCGCTCACTACACCCGGCCAGGCGGCCATTGACGATGCCCGTGCCCGCACAGGGTTACAGCATCTGACGGTGATCAATCAGTACGGGCAGCAGTATCTGCAAAAAGATATTCCCGATCTGTTTGTCGATCTGTCGACGGTGGGGGAAGGATACGCGGCGGATCACCTTGCGGCGCTGATGACCCAGGAAGGGATCGCGCGTTATCTGGTTTCTGTCGGGGGGGCGTTAGTCAGCCGTGGCATGAACGCCAGTGATAAACCCTGGCGGGTCGCTATTCAAAAACCAACCGACCAGCAAAACGCCGTGCAGGCGATTGTGGATATCAATGGTCATGGTATCAGCACCTCCGGGAGCTACCGTAACTATTACGAACTCGACGGTAAGCGTATTTCGCATGTTATCGATCCGCAAACAGGGCGTCCGATCGAGCATAATCTGGTGTCCGTTACGGTGATCGCCCCAACAGCACTGGAAGCCGATGCCTGGGATACCGGATTGATGGTGCTCGGCACGGAAAAAGCCAAAGAGGTGGTACGCCAGGAAGGACTGGCAGTCTACATGATCACCAAAGAGGCCGACGGCTTTAAAACCTGGAGTTCACCGCAGTTCAACAGCTTCCTGGTGAGCGAAAAAAATTAAAAAGCAAGGTTGCGGGTTTTTCTTCGCTGGCACTCAGGCACGCTGTATGTATGCTTGTAAAAGGAGCTGATGATGAAAAATCCAACCTTTAAGACCGATGAGGATCGCTGGCAGGCAGTACTGGCCCGCGATCTGCGTGCTGATAACCAGTTTGTCTTTGCCGTACAGACGACGGGCATCTTTTGTCGCCCGTCCTGTCGCGCCCGCCACGCGCTGCGTAAAAATGTCCGTTTTTACCCTGATGCTCAACACGCTGTTCTGGCCGGGTTCCGTCCGTGTAAGCGCTGTATGCCGGACAAACGCGACCCGCAAGAACAGAAGCTGGCAAAAATTGAACAGGCTTGTCGTCTTCTGGAGCAGGAGCCCACACTCACCCTGGAGGTGCTGGCGCAGCAGATTGGCATCAGCCCATTCCATTTCCACCGCCTGTTTAAGTCTGTGACCGGCATGACGCCCAAAGCCTGGCAACAGGCGGCGCGGGAGCAACGCCTGCGTCATGCGCTGGCACAGGGCGACAACATTACCGAGGCCGTGCTGGCAGCAGGGTTTCCTGATAGCAGCAGCTATTACCGCAAAGCCGATGTGGCGCTGGGTATGACGGCGAAACAGTACCGGAAAGGGGATGTTGCCGTGCGTTATGCTGTCAGCGGCTGTTCGCTAGGGCGTTGTCTGGTGGGGGAAAGTGAGCGGGGGATCTGCGCGATATTGCTGGGCGACGACGATGCGACCTTAACAGAGGAACTTCTGACGCTGTTTCCAAAGGCAGAGCAGGAACCACTGGAAGGCGCATTTGCGCAGCGTATCCGCCAGGTGATTGCCAGTATTGATGGCCGTGCGGTACCGCTGACACTTCCGCTGGATATTCGCGGAACCGCTTTTCAGCAACAGGTCTGGCAGGCACTTCGTACCATTCCCTGTGGTGAAACGGCAAGCTATCAGCAGGTCGCGCAGGCGATTGGCAAACCCGCTGCCGTTCGCGCGGTGGCGGGAGCCTGCGCCGCTAACAAACTGGCGATTGTGATCCCCTGTCATCGTGTTGTTCGTAACGACGGGGCACTTTCTGGCTACCGCTGGGGGACGGCGCGAAAGGCGTTATTGCTAACACGTGAGGCGAAGAGCCGGGAGGGGTAATGCTCGATCTTTTTGCAGAGGCTGACCCCTGGCTGGAACCGCTTGCCCCAGGGGCCATGATCCTGCGCCGTTTTGCGCTCGCGCGCGCGGCGGCGCTGCTTGCCGGGATTGATGAGGTTGCGGCTGTCTCGCCATTCCGTCAGATGGTCACGCCGGGCGGTTACACCATGTCGGTGGCGATGACCAACTGCGGTAAGCTGGGCTGGACGACGGACGATCGCGGCTATCTGTACGCCCCCGTTGACCCAATGACCGGCAGCGCCTGGCCTTCCATGCCTGCGGTCTTTCAGGCGCTATGCCACGACGCTGCCGTTGCAGCCGGTTACGCTGACTTTACACCCGATGCGTGCCTGGTGAACCGCTATGCCGTCGGCGCGAAACTCTCGCTGCACCAGGATAAAGATGAACCAGACCTGCGCGCACCTATCATCTCCGTCTCTTTAGGCCTGCCTGCGGTTTTCCAGTTTGGTGGATTGCGTCGCAATGACCCGCTCAAACGTCTGATGCTGGAGCATGGCGATGTGGTGGTGTGGGGCAGGGAATCGAGGCTGTTTTATCACGGCATTCAGCCGCTTAAACCGGGTGTTCATCCGCAGACAGGCGAATTCCGTTTTAACCTGACTTTTCGGCAGGCTGCAGAGAGCACAAAGTGATCCGTGATGCCGTTGCAAGGTCGTCGGCACAAACAACACTCCTCATTAAATTTCACAATTACAATAATTTCGTAACCTTTAAACAATATTTAAAAGTTGTTACCGTTCCCCCGCAGTTTTTTCACCTGCAATTTCTACGCATCAAGCACTATTAAACTAAGGCATAAATGATGAAAAAAATGACTGCCATGCTCTTTTCTCTGGCCGTGGGGCTGAACGCCGTCTCAATGGCGGCGAAAGCAGAGACGCCTAAAGAGCAGGAAACGGACGTCCTTTTAATTGGTGGCGGCATCATGAGCGCCACGCTGGGAACTTATCTGCAAGAACTGCAGCCGGACTGGTCAATGACGATGGTCGAGCGCCTCGATGGCGTGGCACAGGAGAGCTCTAACGGCTGGAACAACGCCGGTACGGGACATTCGGCACTTATGGAACTGAACTATACGCCGCAGAAAAAGGACGGTTCCATTAGTATCGAGAAGGCGGTAGAGATCAACGAAGCATTCCAGGTCTCGCGCCAGTTCTGGTCTCACCAGGTAAACAGCGGCGTGATGCACGATCCGCACTCCTTTATCAACACCGTGCCGCACATGAGCTTTGTGTGGGGCGAACAGAACGTGAACTTCCTGCGCGCCCGTTATGCGGCCCTGCAGCAAAGCACGCTGTTCCGTGGCATGAAATACTCTGAAGATCACGCTCAGATCAAAGAGTGGGCACCGCTGGTGATGGAAGGGCGTGACCCGAATCAGAAAGTGGCGGCGACCCGTACTGAAATCGGTACTGACGTCAACTACGGCGAAATCACCCGTCAGCTGGTGGGTTCTCTGAAGAAAAAAGAGAACTTTAATCTGCAGCTCAGCACCGAAGTCCGTGGCTTCAAGCGTAACGCGGACAACAGCTGGAGCGTGACTGTTGCTGACCTGAAAAACAATGATGCTGAACACGTTATCAAGGCGAAGTTCGTCTTTATTGGCGCGGGCGGTGCGGCACTGAAACTGCTGCAGGAGTCTGGTATTCCTGAAGCGGAAGACTATGCAGGCTTCCCGGTGGGTGGTCAGTTCCTGGTGTCTGACAACCCGGAAGTGGTGAACCGCCACCTGGCGAAAGTGTACGGCCAGGCCTCCGTAGGTGCGCCTCCGATGTCCGTTCCGCACATTGATACCCGTATTCTGGATGGTAAACGTGTAGTGCTGTTCGGGCCGTTCGCGACCTTCTCTACCAAGTTCCTGAAAAACGGTTCTCTGTTCGATCTGTTAAGCGCGACCACAACATCCAACTTTAAACCGATGGTTGATGTCGGTCTGGATAACTTCGATCTGGTGAAATACCTGATTAGCCAGGTGATGCTCTCTGATGAAGAACGCTTTGAGGCGCTGAAAGAGTATTACCCGCAGGCGAAGAAAGAAGACTGGCGTTTGTGGCAGGCTGGTCAGCGCGTGCAGATCATCAAACGCGATCCGAAAGAGGGCGGTGTGCTGCGTCTGGGTACCGAAGTGGTGAGCGATAAAGAAGGTACTATCGCCGCGCTGTTGGGGGCTTCACCGGGCGCATCTACTGCGGCACCGATCATGCTGCACCTGATGGAAAAAGTGTTTAAAGATAAAGTTTCCAGCCCGGAATGGCAGGCGAAACTGAAAACCATCATTCCATCCTATGGGACGAAGCTGAATGGTAACGTTGATGCGACGGAACAGGAGCTGGAATACACCAGCCGTGTTCTGCAACTGCAATACGTAAAACCGCAGACCGCTGATGCGGCACCAAAAGCAGAGCTGAAACCTCAGGCCGTGAACAAACCGGTCGCAGATATCGCGCTGTAATGTAAAAAAAGCCGGGTAAGCGTTAGCGCCACCCGGCTTATTATTAACGCACTACAGCGTGTTCAACGTTTTCTTCCGCCTTCCACACGCGATATTTCACATCGACGTTTTCAGGGGTATAAACCACAATAGGCAGCTTGCTGTTGTAGCGCAGAAGGCTATGATCGCCCAGATACGCGGTCACAAATTTCTTCTCTTTCTTACCGTCCGGGCAAGCCATCATGGTGGAAACCGGAGACATCACTTTATCAAAGACGTAGTAGTCGTAACCCCAACCTTGCAGGGTTTTGCTTTCCAGTTGACCACCCAGGCGATGCTGGTTGCAGTCCACTTCCAGTGTCTGTCCAATTAACAGTTCCACTTTGAAATTCGCTTCATCCTGCTGAGCAGGTAATTGAATCACCTGACGCTTCATGCCTTTTTCTGCTTGCGGATAAGGTGCCACTTTTTCCAGTGGCTGCGCTTTTGAGGTATCGCTGGCGAAAGCACTGGTGCTGGCGCACGCTGCGGCGATCAGGGCAAGGGCAAATTTAGGTGCGTTTTTCACAGTCATTCCTTTATGTCAAAACGATCTTGTTCAGCCTATCATAACGTTGATGAATAAATGGGGTAATTTACTTACATTTTCAAAATGAATGGTGTAATAAACTGCCTTATTGCTGTTGTTTTGGTGTTTTGTTCTGAATTGGAGTCTGGCGGCAGATCGTGTTAGTGTAAGCGATAAATAATGTTATTTATCTGTAAAGGAATGAGAGACATGGTTCGCGCAAAACTGAAGACACCTGAAGGCCGGAAATTTTTACTGGCACTGTTCGTTGTGTTTATGATTGCCGCTGCGGGTGTTGGGCGGGCAACCATTGTCGGCGTCATTGAGCAGTACAACATTCCGCTCTCACAGTGGACTACCAGTATGTATGTCCTGCAGTCGGCGATGATCTTTGTTTACAGCCTGGTATTCACCGTCCTGCTGGCTATTCCGTTGGGGATCTTCTTCCTCGGTGGACGTGATAACCACCACTAGGCGTGCAGACATGATAATCAAGCCAGCCTGCGGGTTGGCTTTTTTTTGTCTCAAAGACTGTATTCAGGTTTTTTTAATTCTCCATATCCTATTCTGTAATCAGTTAAGCAACTGTTTTCTGAGCAGGAGTCATTGAATGCTTTCCAGGTTTCCGGTACTCAGCCGGATCCCAAAAGGGGTCTGGGTTGTGGGGGGCGTAAGCATGTTGATGGATATCTCCTCGGAGAGCATTCACAGTCTGCTGCCGCTTTTTATGGTGACAACGCTTGGGACAAGCGTGCTGTTTATTGGTCTGATTGAAGGACTCGCGGAAGCAACTGCACTTTTTATCAAGGTTTTCTCCGGGGCTATCAGCGACTATCTTGGCCAACGCAAAGGTCTGGCGGTGTTGGGATATGGTCTGGGTGCGTTGAGTAAGCCACTTTTCGCGTTGGCATCCTCTTCTGGTATGGTTTTAAGCGCGCGGCTGATAGACCGTGTAGGGAAGGGGATCCGCGGAGCTCCCCGTGATGCGCTGGTTGCGGACTTTACGCCACCGGATATGCGTGGTGCGGCATTTGGCCTGCGTCAGTCTATGGATACCACGGGCGCATTTCTCGGCCCTCTGCTGGCCGTGAGTTTGATGTTGCTGCTGAACAATGATTTCCGCATTATTTTCTGGATCGCCCTGATCCCCGGCCTGCTTTCCGTCGCACTTCTGTACTTTGGTTTGCAGGAACCGAGATCCCCCATTGAACACAAGCGCACTAACCCCATAAAAAAAGAGAATTTAAAGCGGCTGGGTAAAGATTGCTGGTGGGTGATTGGTCTTGGTGCAGTGTTCACCCTGGCACGCTTTAGCGAGGCTTTTCTCGTCCTTCGTGCGCAACAGTCCGGTGTCCCCCTGGCCCTTATTCCGCTGGTCATGGTGGTAATGAACGTGCTCTATTCTCTGTCGGCGTACCCGTTCGGCAAACTCTCCGATGGCATGAGTCATACCCGGCTACTGCAGTGGGGATTGGTGGTATTGATTGGTGCAGATATTGTGCTGGCGCTGAGCACCCACTGGGTTGGCATTATTGTGGGGGTTGCACTGTGGGGCGTCCATATGGGCATGACGCAGGGGCTTCTGGCAGCAATGGTTGCCAAAACTGCGCCTGCCGACTTACGCGGTACGGCTTTCGGTATTTTTAGTCTGCTCAGTGGTGGTGGATTATTAATTGCCAGCGTTGGTGCCGGGGCAATCTGGGAAACATGGGGGGCAGAATACACGTTTTATGCAGGGGCTGCGATTTGTGTGGCGACGTTGGTTTACCTGCGTAAAACACCGGAGCGGCAAGGGGATGTCGATTCTGGGAAATAAAAAAACCAACCATAAAGGTTGGTTTTTTCAGGATTTTTTGGTCGGCACGAGAGGATTTGAACCTCCGACCCCCGACACCCCATGACGGTGCGCTACCAGGCTGCGCTACGTGCCGACGCGTAAAAAGAATACTACTCGATTCCTTTTTGAATGCAAGGGTGACAGATGCTAACTGGTTTATAATTAATCAGTTAGCGATAAACCGCTTCTCATCTGTCAGAACCTGCAAAAGCAGGCCCAACTGCGGTTTTTGATCTTTCAGCTTCTTACCCTGCAGGTTATACGTCTGGTAATTCCCGTTGCTGTTCAGCACCAGGGTCAGCCCCGGAGTGGTGATCGCCAGAGCATTATTTCCTGCAGCCGTCACCCAGTTATGGCGACGCGTGGCGCTGAAGAGATCTTGTCCTTGTGAATACTCATTTGCTGGCGTGCTGACGTGCAGCAGGCGTTGCATCAGAGTGGTCATCACATCTTTATGTTCGGTAAGCATGTTGATGCGCTGCGCCGGCGTGCCCGGCCAGTGGATCACCAGTGGAACATGAAGGTTTGGACGCGACCAGCTCATACTCTGCGTCTCGTCGCCCAGCGGTATGCCATGACCGGCGGTAACGATCACCACGGTATTATCCAGCTTGCCTGATGTGCGCAACGCGTCGAGCACGCGGCCAATCTGTACATCAACATCGCCTGCTGCGCGGCTGTAGCGGCGGGCAAAGCCTTTCTGGTTACTGTCTTCAAACGTAGTGCCGTTAAACGCAATCCAGGAGAACCAGCGGTTATCTTCCTGCGCGTAGCGCTGAAGCCAGCTTACCCACTGATTGGCTGTCTGCTCATCCGACTGATTTTGCGCGGCCGGTAGAGAGAAATCAGACAGCAATGCCTGGCGGTACAGCGCGCTATTAAAGCCATCTGATGAGAACAGCCCTAACTGGTAGCCTTGTTGATTCAGTCCGGTGATCAGCGCAGCAGGAGTGCGTGCAGAAAGCACTCCGTCCATGTATCCGGCAGAGATCCCGTAGAACAGGCCAAAAATACCGGCATCAGCTGAGTTACCGGAGCTCATATGCTGTGTGAACGATATATTCTTGCTGGCAAAATCGGCCAGCGCAGGCATCTGTTTCTCGTAATTTGAATAATTAAGACCATCGACGGTGATCAGCAGAACGTTCTGCCCAGCCCCCATATCGCGATAGTGCAGATCGTTCAGTGGATACTGAACGGTGACCGCCTCCGGATTACCTTGTTCAACCAGACGACGCTGATACTCCTGCGCATCCAGCAGACCGTGCTTCTCAAGGAAACGACGGGCCGTCATCGGGTAAGAGAGTGGCAGGTTTGCACGCTGCATGGTAATGGGGCGATAGAAGTTCGCATCCGCCCAGATGTACATGACGTGCGAACTAATAAATGACACGAAAAAGAGCGCTGCCACGGGCTTCGCGTAATGGCGTCGCCGGGTCAGGCTGCGGAGTTTTTGCCAGCTCCAGGTGGCAAACAGCATCTCAATCAGAAGAATGACCGGGACGCTGATAAACATCAGCTGCCAGTCACGGGCTGTTTCATTCTGATCGGGGTTAATCACCAGTTCCCAGACAATGGGGTTGAGATGCAGGTGGAAGCGGGTGAACACTTCGCTGTCGATAAGCAGCAGCGTCATGCCCGCTGTTGCAAGGATGGCGGATAAGAACCGCATCAGACGCTGCGAGA
Organism: Enterobacter sp. RHBSTW-00901; assembly: GCF_014103115.1. Taxonomy (NCBI): domain Bacteria; kingdom Pseudomonadati; phylum Pseudomonadota; class Gammaproteobacteria; order Enterobacterales; family Enterobacteriaceae; genus Enterobacter; species Enterobacter sp. RHBSTW-00901. The sequence continues at coordinate 1,349,539 of NZ_JABXPB010000001.1, read as the reverse complement.
TGACGACAAACGTCAGGGGGAACAAAATCAGCAGGTAGGTGGCGAAAACTAAAAAGCTAAAGTGACCGACTACGCTCATCCAGGAGTAGATACGCCCGACAAGCGTTGTTGGCCAGTCTGCCACAAACAGGTAACGACAGCCTATGACCGCCGCTATCAGAATGTTAAACAAGGCAAACCAGTGCCCCCAACTCACCATCTGGGAGACTTTTTCACGGTAGCGCTGACGATTCGTCACCATAAACTGTTGTTCGTTTCCCTTAATGGGCCTGGTCGTCGCTAACGGATGACTGTAAAGCCTGGGCGAAAGATTTTGCAATCGCCTGACGCTGAGTCGGAGCAACGCTGGTATTGATAAGGTTGGTGACCATATTTCCCAACACCATCAGGGAAAGATCGGTCGGCGTTTTATGTTTTTCCAGTACGTTGACCAGCTCACTGAGCAGTTGTTCAACGTGTTCATCACTGTAGCGGGAATGTTGTGGCATAAATCAAAATCAGTTTGTGGATGAAAGGGCAACATATTACCGTAGCAACAGCTTTTTTTCCCCTTTTTTATAGCCTAAATAATTCGGGTTGCACACATGTGTTGGGTGGTGGTTGAATACCGCCCGGTCTAAAAGGAGAGTTTATCATGAGTCTGGAAATCAACCAGATTGCCTTGCACCAGCTTATCAAGCGTGATGAGCAAACCCTTGAAGTGGTGCTGCGCGATTCGTTACTGGAACCCACGGCGACCGTTGTGGAAATGATGGCGGAGTTACACCGCGTCTATAGCGCAAAGAATAAAGCCTATGGTCTGTTCAGCGAAGAGAGTGAACTGGCCGACAGCCTGCGCCTGCAACGTCAGGGCGAAGAAGATTTCCTGGCGTTTAGCCGTGCAGCAACAGGACGTCTGCGCGATGAACTGGCGAAATACCCGTTTGCTGACGGCGGTATTGTGCTGTTTTGTCACTATCGTTACCTGGCGGTTGAGTATTTACTGGTAACCGTGCTGAACAATTTGAGCAGTATGCGTGTGAATGAGCAGCTGGATATCAGCTCAACACACTATCTGGATATCAACCATGCGGATATTGTGGCGCGTATTGATTTGACCGAGTGGGAAACAAACCCGGAGTCAACCCGCTATCTGACCTTCCTGAAAGGACGAGTGGGCCGTAAAGTGGCTGATTTCTTTATGGACTTCCTCGGAGCCAGCGAAGGCCTTAATGCTAAAGCGCAGAACAAAGGCCTGTTGCAGGCGGTTGATGATTTCACGGCGGAGGCGCAGCTTGATAAATCTGAGCGTCAGACCGTGCGTCAGCAGGTATACAGCTACTGCAACGAACAGCTGCAGGCGGGTGAAGAGATTGAGCTGGAGTCGCTGTCCAAAGAGCTGGCGGGCGTGAGTGAAGTGAGCTTCCAGGAATTTACGGCTGATAAAGGTTATGAGCTGGAAGAGAGCTTCCCGGCGGATCGCAGTACGCTGCGCCAGTTAACCAAATTTGCCGGCAGCGGCGGTGGCTTAACGGTTAACTTTGATGCCATGCTGCTTGGGGAACGCATTTTCTGGGATCCCGCAACTGACACGCTGACCATCAAAGGCACGCCGCCGAACCTGCGCGACCAGCTGCAGCGTCGGACGTCCGGTGGTAAATAACAGCCATAAAAAAACCCCGCAGAAGCGGGGTTTTTCTCGACGTGTTTGCGATTACGCGCGAACGAAGTCGATGTGAGACAGTTTTGGCTTGAACGGGTGACGCTGAACAGCCTGAACTTTCACTTTTTCTTCTTTACCGCCAACAACGATGGTCAGAACTTCGCTGTAGAATTCAGCTTTGTTCTGCAGGTTCCACAGTTTGTCGTGATCCAGTTCGATAGCAACTGGAGCAGCTTCGCCACCGTAAACGATAGCCGGGAACTTGTTAGCGTTACGCAGGCGGCGGCTCGCACCCTTACCCTGCACGTTACGTACTTCTGCTTCGATAGTAAACATTGATTTCTCTCTGTATTTAAAACCCTGCTACAGGCGACCCAGCAGCAGGTGAGTGTTCTGCCTCACGGATGTGAAGCGGGCGGCATTTTATACTCAAATGCACTTCACATCAATGAAAAGTCCCGCTAACCCCGTAATTCATTCGCCCGGCGAAAGCGTCCTTCATAGTCGAAAACTTTCTCACGTACCTGCCAGAACTGGCCTTTCTTCCTGGCGACAACAAAATCAGGATGGCGCAACAACACTTGCTGATGCACGATATCCGCCACGGTTATCCAGCGCAGCGGTACGCCCGGCGTACGGGTGTGCGGGCGGATAAATAGCTGCTCAAAGGCCGTTCGCTGTGCCGGGGTGTGCACCCTGAACCGTTCGCTGACATCGGCACCGTCTTCATCGTAATAGGTGATTTTCAGCCACTCACCTTTTTCATCTGCCCCGGTGTGCAGCGTCATACCGGAACAGCGGAGTACCAGCGCATCTTTAAGCTTCAGCGCCGCCTTGAGCATGTCGTCAGGATCGACCAGTATCGTGTCACATTCGCGGCAGCGGCGGGCGGCAATATCGTTTTCGGCATTACATTGCGGGCAGTTTTTAAAGCGGAAACGGAAATCGCACTGTTCACGATGCCCTTCGTCATCTTCAAACCAGCCCTGACAGCGGCGGCCAAAATGTTCAATCAGCGTGCCGTCAGCGGTGGTTTTACCCCAGAAGGTGTTGGCAAACCCGCAGGCAGGGCAGAAGACCTGTACTGGCACATTGTCACTTTTGCCTTTTGGCGTGCCGACTTCAGGGGAATAGAGGTCATGCGGGTTACCGGCGTAATCGAGGATCAGACAGTCGGTTTTTCCCGGTGCCAGGCGCAGGCCGCGCCCGACAATTTGCTGATACAGGCTGACGGATTCGGTCGGGCGTAAAATGGCAATCAGATCGACGTGCGGCGCATCAAACCCGGTGGTTAATACCGAGACGTTGACCAGAAAGCGAAACTGTTGCGCTTTAAAGGCGTCAATCAGGCTGTCGCGCTCCGGGCCTGGCGTTTCACCGGTGATCAATGCGGCATCGTCAGCGGGCAGCAACCCGGTGATTTCTTTTGCGTGCTCGACGGTGGCGGCAAAAATCATCACCCCTTTGCGTGTCTGCGCGAACTCTTCAATCTGGCTGATGATATGCGGGGTAATGCGCTTTTGCTTTTTCAGCTCCTGGTTAAGGTCTGCTTCGCTGAACAACCCGTTGTTTTGCGCCTGAAGGCGGCTGAAATCGTACTGTACCACTGGCATATCCAGCCGCTCTGGCGGCGTCAGATAGCCGTGCTTGATCATGTAGCGCAACGGGAGTTCATAGATGCAGTCGCTGAACAGGGCTTTATCATCCCCGCGTACCATGCCGTGATAATGGAAGCGATAAATCCAGCCTTTACCCAGACGAAACGGCGTTGCCGTCAGGCCGAGAAGACGTAAGTGAGGATTGACCTCTTTCAGGTGCGTAAGGATTTGTTGATACTGGCTGTCGTCGTCATCGCTGATGCGGTGGCACTCGTCGACAATCAGCAGTGAAAATTCGCTACGAAACAGGTCAAGGTTACGGGCAACTGACTGTACGCTGCCAAACACCACTTTACCGTGGCTCTCTTTGCGCTTGAGCCCGGCGGCAAAGATATCGGCTTCAAGCCCGAGTGCGCAATATTTGGCATGGTTCTGGGCCACCAGCTCTTTGACGTGTGCCAGCACCAGCACGCGCCCGCGTGCCAGACGTGCCAGTTCGGCGATCACCAGGCTTTTGCCTGCACCGGTTGGGAGCACAATGGCTGCCGGTTCCTGATGTTTGCGAAACCAGGCAAGGGTGGCGTCAACGGCTTCCTGCTGGTAGGGGCGAAGTGTAAAAGTCATGGTGTCTCGGTTTGGTTATTCCGCACATAGTATGCCACGAAACTTTTTCCCTTGAGTGGCGCAACCAGACCATTATACTGAACCGTTCCTGACTGCTTCTTTTTCGGACATGTTGTTCGACTCCAGCACCATTAAGTAAGGCAAAAAAGACTTCATGCGACTTGATAAGTTTATCGCTCAGCAACTCGGCGTAAGCCGCGCTATTGCCGGACGTGAAATCCGCGCCAGCCGTGTTACCGTGGATGGTGATATTGTGAAAGACACCGCTTTCAAACTTCAGCCTGAGCACCAGGTTGAGTATGACGGCAATCCGCTGACCCAACAGCATGGCCCACGCTATTTCATGCTCAATAAGCCGGAAGGGTACGTGTGCTCGACCGACGATCCCGATCACCCGACGATCCTCTATTTCCTGGATGAGCCGGTGGCGCATAAGCTGCATGCTGCGGGTCGTCTGGATATCGACACGACCGGGCTGGTGCTGATGACCGACGATGGCCAGTGGTCGCACCGTATCACCTCTCCGCGTCATCACTGTGAAAAAACTTACCTGGTGACGCTGGAATCTCCGGTTGCCGATGGCACGGCTGAACAATTCGCCAAAGGCGTTCAACTGCATAATGAAAAAGATCTGACTAAACCGGCAGTGCTGGACGTGATCACCCCGACTGAAGTCCGTTTGACCATCAGCGAAGGGCGCTACCATCAGGTGAAACGTATGTTTGCCGCAGTAGGGAACCACGTTGTGGGCCTGCATCGTGAACGTATTGGTGAGATTGAACTCGATCCGGAACTGGAGCCTGGTGAATACCGTCCGCTGACGCAAGAAGAGATCGCCAGCGTTGGGCTGCCTTCGCATTAATTTCAGGAGAACTCTGTGACCACCAGGCCACATTCGTCTTTCAAAATCGTGTTCATTCTTGGTCTGCTGGCCATGTTAATGCCGCTGTCCATCGACATGTATCTGCCTGCGCTACCGGTGATTTCCGCACAGTTTGGCGTACCGGCGGGCAGCGCACAGATGACGCTCAGTACCTATATTCTCGGTTTTGCCATTGGCCAGCTTCTTTACGGCCCGATGGCGGACAGCCTCGGGCGCAAGCCAGTGATTCTGGGTGGAACACTGATCTTTGCCGGCGCGGCGGTGGCCTGTGCACTGGCTCAGACCATCGATCATCTGATCGTTATGCGCTTTTTCCACGGTCTGGCGGCGGCAGCGGCAAGTGTGGTCATTAATGCCCTGATGCGCGATATTTACCCGAAAGAAGAGTTCTCCCGCATGATGTCGTTCGTCATGCTGGTGACCACCATTGCACCGCTGGTGGCCCCGATGGCCGGTGGTGCAGTGCTGGTGTGGTTCAGCTGGCATGCGATTTTCTGGATCCTGGCGCTTGCCGCGCTGCTGGCATCGGCCATGATTTTCTTCTTTATTGATGAAACACTGCCCGTCGAGCGTCGGCAGAAATTCCATATCCGCACTACGCTTGGCAACTTTGCGTCACTGTTTCGCCATAAGCGCGTGCTGAGCTACATGCTGGCAAGCGGCTTCAGCTTTGCCGGGATGTTCTCTTTCCTGAGCGCCGGGCCGTTTGTGTACATTGAGCTGAACCACGTTTCACCGCAGCACTTTGGTTATTACTTCGCGCTGAATATCGTGTTCCTGTTTGTGATGACCACCATTAACAGCCGTTTTGTCCGGCGGGTCGGTGCGATCAACATGTTCCGCGCCGGGCTGTGGATCCAGTTTGTGATGGCTATCTGGCTGGTGCTGAGTGCGTTCCTGGGCGTGGGCTTCTGGGCGCTGGTGGTGGGCGTTGCGGCCTTTGTCGGCTGCGTTTCGATGGTCTCTTCCAACGCAATGGCGGTGATCCTCGACGAGTTTCCACATATGGCAGGCACGGCGTCTTCGCTGGCAGGGACATTCCGCTTCGGGATTGGTGCTGTTGTGGGCGCGCTGCTCTCAATGGCGACGTTTAACACGGCCTGGCCGATGCTGTGGGCGATTGCATTCTGTGCAACCAGCTCTGTTCTCTTCTACCTCTATGCCAGCAGGCCACATAAAGCGGCTAATTAAGGCGCACATCAGGCCCGAATAGGGCCTTTTTGTTGATGCATGTCAACCAAACCTTCGTTCGTTTACCCTGTGTTTGTTTCTTTTATGTAAAATCTATTTGTGTTAAAAGTCACATCATTGTATTTAAAAAGGTTGAGTTAGATCGCAGAAACGGGTACATATAGCGCCGACGCGAACCTGTAACGCCTATAAAAACCGCTAATTAGTGCAGGTTTGCAATCATGTGTTACTATAAATGTAAATAAATTGTGAATTAAATTTTGCTTCCGGGGAACGAACGTGAATACAATACAACTCTCCATTGTCCATCGCTTGCCCCAGAGCTATCGCTGGTCGACGGGTTTTGCAGGTTCGAAAGTTGAACCGATTCCGCAAAACGGCGCAGGTGGTGAGAATTGTCTGGTTGCACTCAAGCTGCTTAGCCCGAGTGATGAAGACGCCTGGCCGGTTATGGAACGCCTTAGCCAGGCACTGACTGATATTGAAGTGGACAGCTCCGTGCTGGAGTGTGAAGGTGAGCCGTGCCTGTTTGTGAAAAGTCAGGATGAGTTTGCTGCCACCTGCCGTCTGAAAAATTTTGGTGTGGCAATTGCGGAGCCTTTCTCCGGTCAGTACCCGTTCTGAGTGTTAGTCAGTCGATAACAGCTGGCGCGTGTAGCTTTGCGTCGGCGCAGCGAATACGCGCTGGCATTCTCCCTGCTCGACCACTTCTCCCTGTCGCAACACAATTACCTGATGGCATAGCGCCCGCACCACCTGTAAATCATGGCTGATAAAAATGTAGGCCAGCCGGTGCTTTTCCTGTAATCCCTTCAGGAGTGCCAGGATTTGCGCCTGCACGGTTCTGTCCAGCGACGAGGTCGGTTCATCCAGAATAATCAGCTCCGGCTTCAGGATCAGCGCCCGGGCAATAGCAATACGCTGGCGCTGTCCGCCGGAGAATTCGGCAGGGTAGCGGTGTCGCGTATCGGGATCTAATCCCACTTCCACCATTACCCGCATTACCTCTTCTTCACGCTGCTGAGCCGTCAACCCAGGCTGGTGGACGCGTAAACCCTCTTCGACAATCTGCAAAATGCTCAACCGTGGGTTGAGTGAAGAGTTGGGATCCTGAAAAACAACCTGCATGCGCGGGCGTACAGGCAGCATCTGGCGGCGATTCCAGCTGTGCAGCGGCATGCCGTCAAAGAGGATTTCACCCTGCGAGGCGATTAAGCGCAGCAGCGCCAGGCCAGTGGTGCTTTTACCCGAGCCGGACTCGCCAACCAGCCCGAGCGATTCTCCCGGACGCAGGGAAAAGCGGATGTTTTTCAGCACCGGGTTCTGGTCGACAACACGTCGCAAAATACCTTTGCGTATGGGGAACGAGACGCTCAGCCCCTCAACGCGCAGCAACGGCGTACTGTCAGCGTTCAGGGGAACCGGGTCACCCGAGGGTTCGCTATCGAGCAAACGCCGCGTATACGGGTGCTGAGGCGCATTCAGTAGCCGGGTTGCCGCATTTTGCTCTACGCAGCGCCCGTTTTGCATCACGGCGACGCTGTCCGCCAGCTTTTTCACGATGCTCAGGTTGTGGGTGATAAACAGCAAACTCATGTTGAGCTCGTTACGCAATTCCCGCAGCAGCTGCAGGATCTGCGCCTGTACCGTGACGTCCAGTGCTGTTGTTGGCTCATCGGCAATCAACAGTTCAGGACGTGTGAGCAGAGCCATTGCAATCATCACGCGCTGGCGTTCACCTCCGGAAAGCTGATGAGGGAAATCATTCAGCCGTTTGGCCGCATTGCGAATGCCGGTGCGTTCAAGACAATCGAGTATTTCGCCACGCGCCGCTTCTTTACGCATGCCACGGTGCAGGGAGAGCACTTCGTAAAGCTGTTTTTCAAGCGTATGCAGCGGGTTGAGTGAGACCATCGGCTCCTGGAAAATCATGGCAATTTTATTACCACGGATCCCGCGCAGGATCTGTTCATCGGCGTGCAGTAGCGAGCTGCCGTGAAACAGAATATCCCCCTGTGGGTAGCTCACCGGGGGAGAAGGGAGCAAGCGCAGCACGGAAAGCGCCGAGACACTTTTGCCGGAACCCGATTCACCCACCAGCGCCAGGGTTTCGCCCGGCTTGATCTGTAGAGACAGGTCGCTGACCACCGTACGAGTCTCACCTTGCTTCGAAAACGCAATCGACAGGTTATCGATACTGAGAAGAGGTTGCGTCATCTTATTCCGCCTTGTTGGGATCAAAAGCATCGCGCACGGCTTCGCCAATAAAGATCAGCAGCGAAAGCAGCACAGCCACAGAGAGAAAGGCGGTGATGCCAAGCCAGGGGGCCTGCAGGTTGTTTTTTCCCTGCAGCAACAGCTCGCCGAGCGATGGAGAGCCAAGCGGTAACCCGAAGCCGAGGAAATCGAGCGAGGTGAGGGTGGTGATGGAGCTGCACAGAATAAAGGGCAGGAAGGTCAGGGTCGCGACCACGGCGTTAGGGAGCATATGACGGAAGATGATCCCGCGGTCGCTAACCCCAAGTGCCTGTGCGGCACGAATATAGTCAAAATTACGCGTACGCAGAAATTCTGCACGGACGACTCCCACCAGCGCCATCCAGCCGAACAGGACGGTGATCCCCAGCAGCCACCAGAAATTCGGCTGTACCACGCTTGAAAGCAGGATGATCAGAAACAACGTCGGCATACCTGACCACACTTCAATGACACGCTGACCCCAGAGGTCAATTTTTCCGCCGTAGTAACCCTGAACGGCCCCCGCCACGACGCCCATCACGCTGGAAAAGAGCGTCAGCATCAGCCCAAAGAGGATGGAGATGCGCGTACCGTAAAGAATGCGCGCCAGCACATCGCCACCGTTGGCATCCGTTCCCAGCCAGTTTTGCGTGGAGGGCGGTGAAGGGAAGGGGCTGGCAGTGGCAAAGTTAATGCTGTTTGCCCCAAACCGTACCGGTGCCCAGAGCGCCCAGCCGTGTTGCTCAATCTGTTTGCGAAGCCACGGATCCTGGTACTCCGCAGGTGTCGCAAAAGGGCCACCAAAGTCGCTTTCACTGTAGTTGGCGAGCACGGGGACATACCAGCGGTCGTTAAAATGCACCAGCAGGGGTTTATCGTTGGCAATCAGTTCAGAACACATGCTGAGGACAAACAGGACGGCAAAGATCCACAGCGACCAGTAGCCGCGACGATTGTGGCGAAAACGGGCCCAGCGGGCCTGGTTGACGGGGCTTAAACGCGGCATCAGCGGCCCTCAAAATCGATTCGGGGATCGACCAGCGTATAGCTGATATCACTGATGATATTCAGCAGCAGGCCAATCAGGGTGAAAATATAGAGTGTGCCAAACATCACCGGATAATCACGTGACACGGTGGCCTCATAACCCAACAATCCCAACCCGTTCAGCGAGAACATCACCTCTATCAGCAGCGAGCCGGTAAAAAACATACTGATGAACGTGGCCGGGAATCCGGCAATCACCAGCAGCATGGCGTTGCGGAAAACGTGCTTCCACATAATCTGCTTTTCACCGACCCCCTTCGCGCGCGCGGTGACAACGTATTGTTTGCGAATTTCATCGAGAAAGGCGTTTTTGGTCAACATGGTCAGGGCCGCGAATCCCCCAATGACCGTTGCAAGAACCGGCAGCGTGATATGCCAGAAATAGTCGGTGATTTTTTTGTACCACGGCAGGGTGCTGAAATCCGCCGACACTAATCCCCGCAGTGGGAAGATATCGAAATAGCTGCCACCGGCAAAAAAGACAATCAGCAGGACGGCAAACAGGAAGGCCGGGATGGCATAACCGATGATGATGAACGTACTGCTCCAGATATCAAAGCGGCTGCCGTTGTAAACCGCTTTACGGATACCCAGTGGAATGGAGACCAGGTAGATAATCAACGTACCCCACAACCCCAGCGTGACGGATACGGGCAGGCTTTGCTTGATCAACGTTAAGACTGATGCACTGCGGAACAGACTGTCGCCAAAATCAAAACGGATGTAATTCCAGAGCATGTTGAAATAACGCTCGTGAATAGGTTTATCAAAGCCATAGCGATGGGTGATCTCGGCGATCACCTCCGGATCCAGCCCGCGTCCGCCCCGATAATGACTTTCGCTGATATTACTGACGCCGGTTCTGGCGTGGCTCGCTCCCATCCCTTCGCCACCACCGCCTGGCATACCGCCGCCGTTGCCAAATTCAATGGCCGCGATGGCCTGATCGACCGGGCCACCGGGAGCGATTTGCACGATAAAAAAGTTAATCGTGATAATCGCCCACAGGGTCGGGATAACCAGTAGCAGGCGGCGGATCAGATAAGCACCCATGATGATTCCTTAGCGTCGCTCAGCGGGGAGTGTGGCGGCTTTGTTGACGTCATACCACCAGGTGTCAAAGCCCAGCGAATAGATAGGGCGGATGGAGGGCTGAGAGAACTTGTTCCAGTGGGCAACACGGTCTTCGCCCATATACCACATGGGCAGCATGTAGTAATTCCAGGTTAAGACCCGGTCGAGGGCGCGCCCCAGAGGCAGGAGTTTGTCTTTATCACCCTGCGCTGCCACGATTTTCGCAATCAGTGCATCAACCGCCGGGCTTTTGACGCCAGGCGCATTGTAGGAGGAGTCGATATAACGGGATGCCCAGGAAATTTGCAGGTCAGAGCTTGGCCACGGCTGCGCGGGCCACAGGCGCTGCATCATGTCGTAATCGCGGCTGCGCATGCGGTTGGTGATTTGCGCATTATCTACCTGGCGAATATTCATGGTGATCCCCAGGCGCTCAAGATTATGCTTAAACGGCAGCACCCACTGATCGTTACCGCCGGACGAGAGCAGCAGCTCAAAGCTCAGAGGTTTACCCGTTTGTACATTCACGCGTTTCTGGTTTTTCAACGGCCAGCCCGCGTCATCCAGTAGCTTGCTGGCCTTTAGCAGGTTATCGCGGTCGTAACCGTCTCCGTTCGACACCGGGGGCTGAAACACCGTGGTGAACACCTCTGGCGGCAGTTCAGCTTTTAGCGGGGCCAGCAGGACCAGCTCGTCAGCCTTTGGGTAATCCCGTGCGGCATATTCGGTATTCTGGAAATAACTGTTGGCACGGCTGTAGGCTCCGTAAAACAGCGCCTTGTTCATCCATTCGAAGTCAAACGCCAGAGAAATAGCTTCCCGAACCCGACGGTCGGTAAACACCGGGCGCTGAATATTAAACGCCAGCCAGCGCGTATCCTGAGCGGACTCATTTTTGTGCTCGTCTTTGACGATGTAACCTTTTGCGAAGTTTTTCCCGATATAACGTGTTGCCCAGTTTTTGGCACTGCTCTCCTGGCGTAGATCGAAGGCTCCGGCTTTAAACGCCTCAAATGCCACGTTGTCGTCGAGATAGTAATCGTAGCGAAGGGTGTCGAAGTTCCAGCGGCCCCGGTTTACCGGCAGGTTTGCCGCCCAGTAGTTTTTGACACGGGAATAGACCACATATTGCCCCATACGCCAGTCGGTAATACGGTAGGGGCCTCCCGCCAGTGGCGGCGTGGAGAGAGGGTCACTAAGCTTGTGATCTTTCCAGAACGATTCCGGCATGACGGGCAGCGAGAACAGGCTGAGCATGTTCTCTTTATTCGGCTCGCTCAGTTCGATACGTACGGTGAGTGGGGCGATGGCCTTGACCGTTGCGCCTTTGTACACCAGGCGGAACTGAGGAACACCTTCTGTCATAAATTTATGGAAGGTGAAGGCCACATCGCGGGCGCTAACCGGTGTACCGTCATGGAAACGCGCCCGGGGGTTAATCGAGACTTCAGCCCAGGCAAAATTATCCGCGTAACGAACGTTATCGGCCACCAGCGGGTAGTAACTACCGGGTTCATCGTCAGAGGTAACAAAGAGCGTGTCGTAAAGGGATTCTGTCCGTGCAGCGGCCACGCCACGCAGGGCGAAACGGTTAAAATTGTCGAACGTCCCCGTGGCAGAGAGTGTTACATTCCCGCCTTTGGGGGCGGCCGGGTTAACGTAATCGAAATGCGAAAAGTTAATCTCGTACTTCGGCTCACCAATCACGGAAAACGCATAGTTTTCTTTGATGGTTTGCGCCTGGCTGGACAGGCTCGTTAATGCCAACAGCAGCAACATGAAGCGCATAAGCATCTCGCGACGGCTCCCTCTTTTTACTGGCGTGCTCAGTTATGCTGAATAATAAGTGACGCTGCCGTCATTGTGAAATTATTCACTGGCTGGCGGTAAATCTGGCTGCCATTTTCTGAACTGTTCCAGCGGCATCGGGCGGCTAATCCAGTAACCCTGCAGGAAGTTAACGCCATGTTCACGCAGCCAGGTCGCCTGTTCAGGTGTTTCCACGCCTTCCGCGACGGTCAACATATTCAGGCGTCTTGCCAGCATCAGCACAGCATCAAGCACCGGTGATGTGACGGTTTCCATACCAATCGTGTTGACAAAACCCCGGTCGATTTTGATGTAATCCATTGTGAAGTGTTCAAGGTAAATCAGCGCACTGTGGCCAGTACCAAAATCATCGATCGCAATCTCAAACCCTTCGTTGTGCAGCCACTCGAACAGCGTGTTGGCTTCCCGATGTTTCAGCATATCGCGCTCGGTGATTTCCAGCACAGTCTGGAAATGATCCGGCGGCAGCAGGGCATTAAAGGTGCGCATATCTTCTTTGAAGCTTTCTGCATGCAGGTGCCCCGGCGCAATGTTAATACCCAGTTTTGCCCCCTGCGGTAACACGCTCTGCAATATGGGGGCATCGCGGATGATGAGGTCAAAAAGATGCAGCGTCAGTGGGACAATCAACTTCTGTGCTTCGGCAAAATTGATAAAGGCGTCGGGTGGGATTTCACCCATAGTGGGGTGTTTCCAGCGCATCAATACCTCGACGCCGCGCATTTTGAGCTCTTTTGCGTCCACCACAGGCTGATAGACCACATAGAACTGGCCGCGTTTAATGGCGCTTAAAATCTCTTTGCCCGGGTTCAGGCGCGTGCTGAGGATATAGAAATTGAGCGACCCGGCCGCGATACCACATACCAGCCCGAAGAACAGCGCGTACAGCATCTCTTCGCTCGTCCATGCTTTTGCATACAGTTTAAGCGTAAGGGGAACGTCTTTCAGCGTGGCGGTACGGGCGGACATCACAGGCAAATCGCGGACATTGACCAGCGCACTGGACATCGTTGATAACGCATGGTCGTCAATGATGATGGCAATGCCCGCAAAATCATCCTGTCGCTCGGTATAAAGCAGGTATGGCGTCAGATTAAGATTTATCGAGGTAAACACACCACCGTCTTTGACCAGCGGGTTGCGATACCAGATGGCAATAGCCGGTTTATTGGGCAGCATTGGTGTACCCTGCAGCAGCACCATATCAACCTGCTTGTTGATGTGAAGCTCGGGGATGAGCTCCTCCATCGGAACGTTCATCGCCCCCGTTGCTGAAGAACAGAATGCATTTTTGTCTCTGACCAGTAAAAAGGCACGGACATTGAGACTAAAGGCTGCGCGCGAGGTGAGTTCGGCACTGACGTCGTGGCACGTGCTGAGCGTGAGCGGCTGGAGGGTATCGATCGATGTTTTCAAATCATCGAAATACGACTCCATGTAAACGCTCAAATCCGTCATCAAGGTATTTAACCTGACTTCCCGCTTGTGGTAACTCCAGAAAAACTGCAATGAGCCCAGGAGCAGGGCAATGAACAGACCTGTAATAATACTGAGGATCAGTATCTTGCGATTGCTGGAGAAGTAGCGGGTGAACATAGAGGTCGTGGTTCCTGAATTGCCGCTGAATGTGTTCAGTGTAACGGGCAAAAAAAAACACCGCCGAAGCAGTGCTTTTTTTTATCATATCGCCAGCCAAGGGAATAACCAGCGATACAATTGCGATCTTAACTGCGAGTCAGTACGCGACGAGCTTCGTTGTAGCGTTTCTTCCAGTAAGGTTCGTTCATGCTGGAAATGGTCACACCGCTGCTGGTGGAGGCATGCACGAACTGGTCGTTACCAATGTAGATGCCAACATGCCGACCTGTAGAACCCGCGTTGAACAGGACTAAATCACCTGTGCGCAGTTTGGTACGTGAAATCGACTTGCCCATCTCCTGCTGTTCATAAGTTGAACGCGGAAGATCTAACCCAAATTGCTCACGGAAAGTACGCTGTACAAAACCGGAACAATCGATACCTGTTTTCGTGCTGCCGCCCAGACGATAACGCACGCCTTTCCAGTCAGCATACTGATCCATAATGCGGGACTTCACGTCCAGATTACGTACCATATTCTCAAATTCATCCTGAGAAGCTTGCAGTGAAGAGGAATCTTCCATTCCCACAACACGCGTCTCAGGATGCATATTCTTTGCGGTGTTCGATGTACTACATGCAGATAACAGTACCGCAACTGCTATCGCCGGGATTCCCCGTAAGATATATCTCAAAATCGGTTGAGATTTGACCATTTTGTTTATTTTCCCTTGAAGTCCTTAACGATAAATATCGTTATAAAAATGCCAAACGTGACGAGACTAATTATCTGTGCACATCGAGACAATTCTTTCTGGTCAGATTTGTGGTACAGCGCACAAATTTATTCACCATGATAATAATTATCTCTATGGGGCAAAACGAGTTCGAGATTAACCGATTGCTGGGGGCATTGCGAGCAAAAATGTCCGTTTTTTTATAAGAAATTGTGATACAGGAAGTGAATAAACGGGATTGCTCAAAATACCATCGATTTAGGTTAAAAATCATGCAACGCATTCATTTGTATCATGAATAATATGACAAAATGATGACGATAAAGGCAATGAATGGAGAAAAATTCATCAGGGATCGACAATGATCCCTGATGGATGACGTTAATTCAGGTTGGTTATTTGTTTTTAATTTGTTGCATTTTGCCGGGAAGATGGTGCCCGAACAGCGCTATTATCCTGTCGCTGAGTGGTGTCATCAGGCACCACGGCAGGGCAATCAACGCAACAGAGAGCGAGCCGACGGCAATATCGGTGAACCAGTGTGCGCCAATCATTACGCGTGGGAAGGCAAAAACCACAAAAATAATCAGGGCTATTGCAAAGGCTTTTTTGCCGAAATAGCGCAGCATTATTGTGGAAAAAATAAGCAGCATCATTCCGTGATCGCCAGGGAAACTGTTCCGGGAAGCATCTTTCGTCGGAATATGCAGCAATTCACTGACGCGATAAATATCAGTAAAAAAGAGCGTTGGGCTGGAGCGCTTAACCGGAATAATCGCCGTCGCCAGCTGGTTAATCACAACGGCAAACAGCAGCATCACCAGACCAATAATCAGAATATGGCGGCGGCCTGATTTGTCTTCTTTTAACCAGAACGAGAGCATCAGGCAGCCCATTGCCAGAAGCGAACAGCCGTCAAAGGCGCGGTTATTCGTCACGGCTACCAGCCACAGAAACGCCGGGCTCTTTGCCAGTGCCTGGTTGAAGAAATGAAAAATAGCGGAATCCAGGGGAAACCAGAAACCATGATTCACCGGGAGGTACCAGGAGAAAAAGAGCGCCAGACCGGCGACATTAAGCAGCAAAATCAGAGAAAATCGAGTCGTCATAGCATTCAGCGAACAGTTAAATCAGGGGCAACGTTAGCCATCTGAACTTAAACGAAGCTTCAACAGGCTGGACTGCAGGGCGTTCCAGTCGGCGTTAACCGCACTAATTAACTCTATCCGGCTATCTGGTGGCGAAACATTTTGCGTTTCGATAAAGAAATCAGCGCCCTGGCGGTTGATGCGCACCAGTCCGTCCTGGGTTCGCATGACCCCTTTAACGCGATCGACCGGGGCAAGTCTGGCCCATTCCAGGATACCGATAGTGTCAAAAACGGTATCGGCATCAAAGATCCATCCGCAGGCCTGATACCCCTGACCACTGTTCAGATTACGACGCCAGCGCTGGTGTTCCGGCAGGCTCAACGCCGCCAGACCTTGCTTCAGTGGATGGCTATGGACATGTTCCGGGCTTGCAGGGAGTTCTGCCTGGTTCAGCCGGGGAAGGTCAAGCAGGGCATTGTCAATCTTGCCCTGAGTGGTCTGAACGCGTTTACGATTGCCACCCGCATGTTGCCACCAGGCATCCAGTGCTGCCTGGCTTTCTGCTGTCGCGCGATCGTCTTTATTGGCGACGATAATATCTGCCGAGGCCAGCTGATCGCGGAAGTTTTCATTTGCCACGGTTTTCTCATCCAGAAGCTGACGTGGATCGAGAAGGCACAGCGTGGCACGCAGATCGATCCACGGCTCGTAAACCGGTGCGGTCAGTAAATCGAGGATTTGCTTTGGGTGACCCAGCCCGGTGGGTTCAATCAACAAACGGTCTGGTTTGCCCTGACGCAGCAGCGTGTTCAGTCCAACCTGCATCGGCAGGCCATTTACACAGCACATGCACCCGCCTGGGATCTCTTTAATCAATGCACCGCTGTCTGACAGTAATGCACCGTCGATACCGACTTCGCCAAATTCATTGACCAGGACGGCCCATTTTTCCGCGGGATCTTTATGGGCCAGCAGATGCAGGATTGAGGTGGTTTTACCGCTGCCGAGAAAACCGGTGATGAGGTTGGTTTTGGTCACATGCGCTCCAGAAGGTCATTGTGATGCTATAACAATTACCCATCATCCTGGCGAAAAAAGAGCGTAATGAGAAGAGGAAGGGCGAACGGAGGTGATTTCCGTTCGCGTTAATCGCAATAAATGTTAAATATTTAACGTTTCGATAACGGCCTGGCGTGCGCCATGCCGGGCAATACGCTGGTATGCCTGGTTGACAGCATCCACAAAGACGTTGTCCTGCGGGAGATCCTGACCAAAGACCTCATTCAGTCCCAGCAGGGCGTTGACGCGATCCGTGTCGCTGGTGTTCTCGACAATCGCGCGGATTTTATCGCCGAGCGGATCGCGCACATCAATCGGGTTTCCACGTTCGTCAACGCCGCTGACGTAGCGTATCCACCCTGCAACGCCCAGCGCCAGCAGCGGCCACGCGCTTTTACGCTCAAGATGCACCCGAATTCCGTCCAGCATGCGCTGAGGTAGCTTCTGGCTACCGTCCATCGCAATTTGCCACGTACGGTGCCGGAGCGCCGGATTGGCAAAACGGTCGAGCAGGCTGTCGGCATACGCGGTGAGGTCGACGCCTGTGATACGTAGTGTGGGGGCTTGTTCATTGAGCATGAGCTGGCGTGCGGCTTCGCGGAAGCTGGCGTCCTGCATACATTCATTAATATGCGGATATCCGGCGAGATAACCCAGATACGCCAGGAAAGAGTGACTGCCGTTGAGCATCCGCAGTTTCATCTGTTCCCACGGTAAAACGTCCTGCACCAGCTGGACGCCTGCCACATCCCATTCCGGGCGTCCGGCGACAAAGTTATCTTCGACTACCCACTGAATAAACGGCTCGCAGCTGATGGCGCACGGATCTTCAACGCCGAGTTCCCGGGTAATTTCCGCAAGCGTTTCATCGGTGGCGGCGGGAACAATTCTGTCGACCATCGTCCCCGGGAAGCTCACGTGTGTGTCAATCCACCCGGCCAGCTCTGAGGAGCGTTTCTGGGCCATGCCGAGTACGGCGTTTTTCACCACGTGGCCGTTGTCAGGGATATTGTCGCAGGACAGAACGGTGAACGGTGCCAGGCCGCGCTCGCGGCGACGATGGAGCGCTTCGACCAGGATCCCCGGCGCAGAATGCGGTTCAGCCGGATTTTCCAGATCGTGAAGAATTCGGGCGTTTTGCATATCCAGCTTTCCGGTTGCGGGGTCGATGCAATAGCCTTTTTCGGTGATGGTGAGCGAAACGATGGCCACCTGGGGTTCGCAAAATTTCTCAATAATGGCGGCCAGCGAGTCCAGCTTTGCGTTCAGGCATTCATGCACGGCACCGACAATAATCGGCTGATTTCCCTCCGCTCCTTTCTCCAGCACGGTGAACAGATGATCCTGCGCACGTAGCTGGCTCATCAGTACATCCCCGCTGAAGAGGCTAATCTCACAGATTCCCCAGTCGCCTCCTTTTGCATTTAGCACCCGGTTTGTTAACAACGCCTGATGCGCGCGGTGAAATGCACCAAACCCAAAGTGAACGATACGTGAGCGTAAAAGCTGGCGATCGTAGTGAGGTTGCTGGACGTGGGCAGGAAGCACGGTGGAGGCAATAGTCTTCATGAAATACACACCTGATTAACCATTAATTAACAATGGCAGTGTAAAGTTATATGACAACAAATTAAATTGGTAAGCCGTAAATATCCCCGTTCTGTGAGTTTGATCAATCAACTTGTGGCGGTGTATTGACCCTTCTGGTTAAACATGTATGGTAGTCGTCATCGTGATAGTGAGTATTGGTATAACAACTTAAGAGGTGGGCAAATGGAACAAACCTGGCGTTGGTACGGGCCGAACGATCCAGTTTCTCTTGATGACGTGCGTCAGGCTGGCGCAACGGGTGTCGTCACGGCGCTGCATCATATTCCTAACGGTCAGGTGTGGCCGGTAGACGAAATTCAAAAGCGTCAGACAGTGCTGGCGGAAAAAGGTTTAACCTGGTCTGTCGTGGAAAGTATTCCGGTTCACGAAGACATCAAAACCCATTCAGGCGAGTATAAAACCTGGATTGCAAACTATCAGCAGAGCATTCGTAACCTGGCGGCCTGTGGCATTGATACGGTTTGCTATAACTTCATGCCAATCCTGGACTGGACGCGTACTGACCTTGAATATCAGATGGCAGACGGTTCAAAAGCGCTGCGTTTTGATCAAATTGCCTTTGCCGCATTTGAGCTGCACATTCTGAAGCGCCCGGGTGCTGAAGCCGATTACACCGCAGAAGAACAACAGCAGGCGCTTGCGTGGTTTAACGCGGCCAGTGAAGCCGATATCGAAAAGCTGACCCGCAATATTATTGCCGGCCTGCCGGGTGCCGAAGAGGGCTACACGCTGGATCAGTTCCGCGCGCGTCTGGCGGAATACGGTGAGATTGATAAAAACCAACTGCGCGAAAACATGGCGCACTTCCTGCGCGCCATCGTGCCGGTGGCAGAAGAGGCGGGCGTTCGCCTGGCCGTACATCCGGACGATCCTCCGCGTCCAATCCTCGGCCTGCCGCGTATCGTGTCCACCATTGAAGATATGCAGTGGCTGAAAGAGACGGTGGATAGCATCTATAACGGCTTTACTATGTGTACCGGTTCTTACGGTGTGCGTGCGGATAACGACCTGGTGCGGATGATTGAAACCTTTGGCGATCGCATCCACTTTACGCATTTGCGGGCAACCTGTCGTGAAGACAACCCAAAAACCTTCCACGAAGCAGCGCACCTGAACGGTGACGTGAATATGGTCGCGGTAGTGGATGCTATTCTGGCGGAAGAGGCACGTCGCAAGCGTGAGGGGGATTTACGTCCTATCCCGTTCCGTCCGGATCACGGGCACCAGATGCTGGACGATCTGCGTAAGAAAACCAACCCGGGCTATTCGGCGATTGGCCGTCTGAAAGGGATGGCGGAAGTGCGCGGCGTTGAACTGGCGCTGAAGATGACGAAGTATCCTGAACTGCTGTAAAAGAAAAACCCGGCGAAAGCCGGGTTTTTCTTTTTAGTCAGCACGACCCATATAGCGTTTTTCTTCGATATGGATGCGGATTTTCTCACCCGCGGACAGGTATTCAGGAACCTGTACAACCAGACCGGTGGTCAGCGTTGCTGGCTTGTTGCGGGCACTTGCAGATGCGCCTTTGATGCCAGGTGCTGTTTCAACGATTTCCAGATCAACAGTCTGCGGCAGTTCCAGCGCCAGCAGAACGCCATCCCAGGTCAGAACCTGCATGTCAGGCATACCGCCTTCAGGAATGAACAGCAGCTCTTCTTCAATCTGATCTTTAGTGAAGATATACGGGGTGTAATCTTCTTTATCCATGAACACGTATTCGTTGCCGTCGATGTAAGAGAAGTCGACATAGCGACGGGTCAGGGTCACGGTATCCACGATATCGTCGCCCTTAAAGCGCTCTTCAACCTTCAGGCCGGTACGAACGTCGGAGAAACGCATTTTGTACAGCGTTGCTGCACCACGGGCGCTAGGGGCCTGAATATCGATATCTTTCACAATCAGCAGTTTGCCGTTGTAATTCAGTACCATACCTTTCTTAATTTCGTTCGCTCTTGGCATTGCAGTAATCCTGTTTACGGGAGGTCAAAAATATCGCGCCAAATTACTCGCGCGCGGCCTTTCAGGCAAGTGGAATTCGTGGCTTTTGCTATCAATACGCAAAAGGTGTTACTGTGCGCGCGATGCCCGATTGCGCGGGTATTTGTCACCGAAGAGAGCATTTATGGATTGTCGTCCAGATTGTGGCGCGTGCTGTACTGCACCGTCTATTTCCAGCCCCATTCCAGGAATGCCGGAAGGCAAGCCTGCCAACACCCGCTGTGTTCAGCTCTCTGAAACCAACCTGTGTATGATTTTTGGCTCGCCCCTGCGCCCGAAGGTGTGTTCCGGGCTTCAGCCTACGGGTGAAATGTGCGGCAGCACGCGAGCACAGGCAATGACGTATCTTCTTGAGCTGGAAACGCTCACCGCGCCTTAAACGTCTTTGATCCGTGTCAGACAGCCTATCGTCAGGGTACACATTACCAGAGCAATCCAGAACACCGTGTGATAGTTCCAGATCTCCGCAACCACCCCGGCCATTGAACCTGCAATGATCCAGCCCACGCGGGTGGTATTAGTATAAAGGGTGGTAGCTGAACCTGCCTGACCCGGCATCAGATCCTGGAAGTAGAGCATACCAATCCCGGCCAGTATGCCGATATAAATGGCGTTCAGCAGTTGTAAAGCCAGCAGCAACCCCGGCGTGTGTACCGTCAGCATACCGACATAGAAAAGCAGCCCGGCAACGGCGGCGATACGCATCAAAAAACGCTTCCCGAAGCGCTTCGCATAATAACCCGCAATCAACATGGTCGGGATTTCCAGGCCTGCCGCGGTGCCCATCATGATCCCCGCCAGCTTCTCCGGCAGATGCAGCTCATCAATAATAAACAGCGGCATGTTGATGATGTAAAGGCTGTTCGTGCCCCACATTAGCGTGCAGATAATAAAGAGGAGTAGCGCATCACGGCGATGGCGACGCGGAGCTTCCAGCGCACCTGTTGCTGCCTTCGGCTCTTTACGCATCGACGGCAGGAAGAACCACACCATTGTGCCACACACCACAAACGCGACAGCTGCGCTCAGGTACATTACCGTAAAGCCAAACCCCATCGCCAGCGCGTAGGCCAGCGGCGGGCCAATCACCCACGCCAGCGACACCTGAGCGCGCAGAATGGAGCTGAACATCACCGCTTCACGTCCGGTGTGGTCGGCATGTTCGCGGGCAAGGGCAAACATCTGCGGGTTCGCGGTTGAGCCAAAGCTGCTCAGGAACACCCCCACAAACAGCAGAATGAAGTAGTTTCGGTTCCAGGCAAACAGGATACAGGCGAACACGCCCAGCAGGTAGCAAAAGACGATCAGGCTTTTACGATCGCCTTTTCTGTCGGAACGGCCAGCCAGAAACTGGCTGACCAGGATGCCGATGATAGCGCTTCCGGTAAAGAAGAAACCCACCATAGCCGGACGGGCGTGGACTTCATTGGTCAGAAACAGACTGAGCGTGGGGGTCTGTAACGCACCGGCGATCCCGGTGAGGAAGGCAACAATCAAAAACGCCGATGACGTCAGATCAAAAGGCTTCGGTGAGGCGGCGGCGGGGGTGTTATGCATGTTCACTATCAGCAGTTCAGAAAGAGAGGCGGAGTTTACGCCGCGAGTCAGAAAATAAACAGAGATCGTGGTTAATTTAGACACGAAAAATCAAAATAGTATTTCAACTTACCCGTTCCAGCTGGTGGATGCTGAAGGTAGCTGAAATGGTGGTGCTGAACGTCAGCAAAAATCAGCTGGATGACAAAGAAATGTGGTGCATCTCTAAATTCTGAAATGAGAAATGTAACTTTCCTTGCAACACTTTGCAGAAAGAGCAAGACTTTTTGAAACGTTTCAGCGCTTTCTTGTTTTGACTGATGGAACAGGTTAGCGCATTTTTTCTCATATGAGCTGAAATGATTCAATTTCAGCAGGAGAGGAGAACCATGTTCCAGTTATCTGTACAGGATATTCATCCGGGCGCACAGGCCGGGAATAAAGAAGAGGCTATTCGCCAGGTTGCTGCTGCCCTCGTGCAGGCGGGCAACGTGGCAGACGGCTACGTTAACGGCATGCTGGCACGCGAGCAGCAAACCTCGACCTTCCTCGGCAATGGCATCGCGATCCCGCACGGTACGACGGACACCCGCGATCAGGTGCTGAAAACCGGCGTTCAGGTTTATCAGTTCCCGCAGGGCGTGCTGTGGGGCGACGGTCAGGTGGCGTACGTGGCCATCGGCATTGCTGCCAGCAGCGACGAGCACTTAGGTTTGCTGCGCCAGCTGACGCACGTACTGAGCGATGATTCGGTTGCTGAGCAGCTGAAATCGGCCACCACGTCTGAAGAGTTGCGTGCCTTGCTGATGGGCGAAAAACAGAGCGAAGCGCTGAAACTGGATAATGAAACACTGATACTGGATGTCGTTGCCTCCGATCTGGTGACGCTGCAGGCGCTGAACGCGGGTCGTCTGAAAGAAGCCGGTGCGGCAGACGCTGCATTTGTGGCAAGTGTGGTTAACGATAAACCGCTGAACCTGGGACAGGGTATCTGGCTGAACGACAGTGCTGAAGGCAACCTGTTCAGTGCTATCGCGGTCAGCCGTGCGGCCAGCGCATTTGACGTAGACGGCGATCGCGCAGCGATGCTCGTGACCGTCGCCATGACGGATGATCAACCGGTTTCCGTGCTGAAACGTCTGAGTGACATGCTGCTGAGCAACAAAGCTGAAAAATTGCTGAACGCTGATGCGGCGACGCTGCTGGCGTTGCTGACCAGCGACGACGCGCTGACGGATGACGTGCTGAATGCTGAGTTTGTCGTGCGTAACGAACACGGCCTGCATGCCCGTCCTGGCACGATGCTGGTTAATACTATTAAACAATTCGAAAGTGAGATCACCGTGGCTAATCTGGATGGCACAGGCAAACCGGCCAATGGGCGTAGTCTGATGAAAGTGGTCGCGCTGGGCGTGAAGAAAGGACACCGCCTGCGTTTTACCGCGCAGGGTGCAGATGCTGAACAGGCGCTGAAAGCGATTGGCGACGCCATCGCGGCGGGTCTGGGGGAGGGCGTATAATGAGCAGACGTGTTGCGACTATTACGCTGAACCCGGCTTATGACCTGGTGGGGTTTTGCCCGGAAATTGAGCGCGGCGAAGTAAACCTCGTGCGTACCACTGGCCTGCATGCTGCAGGCAAAGGGATTAACGTCGCGAAAGTGCTCAAGGATCTCGGTATCGATGTCACCGTAGGCGGATTCCTCGGCAAAGATAACCAGGATGGTTTCCAGCAGCTGTTCAGCGAACTGGGGATTGCTAACCGTTTTCAGGTCGTTCAGGGCCGTACCCGTATCAACGTCAAACTGACGGAGAAAGACGGTGAAGTGACCGATCTGAACTTCTCTGGCTTTGAAGTGACGCCGTCTGACTGGGAGCGTTTTGTTAACGATTCCCTGACCTGGCTGGGTCAGTTCGACATGGTGTGCGTGAGCGGCAGTCTGCCGTCCGGTGTTAGCCCGGAAGCGTTCACCGACTGGATGACGCGCCTGCGTAGCCAGTGCCCATGTATTATTTTTGACAGTAGCCGTGATGCGCTGGTTGCCGGTCTGAAAGCGGCCCCGTGGCTGGTTAAACCTAATCGCCGCGAGCTGGAGATCTGGGCTGGCCGTAAGCTGCCAGAATTAAAAGACGTGATTGATGCTGCACATGCGCTGCGCGAGCAGGGTATTGCTCATGTGGTGATTTCTCTTGGTGCAGAAGGTGCGTTGTGGGTTAACGCTTCTGGCGAATGGATCGCCAAACCGCCATCGGTAGAGGTTGTCAGCACCGTTGGCGCAGGGGATTCAATGGTTGGTGGCCTGATCTATGGCCTGCTGATGCGCGAATCCAGTGAACATACTTTACGCCTTGCCACCGCCGTTGCTGCCCTGGCCGTGAGCCAGAGCAATGTCGGTATTACCGATCGTACCCAGTTGGCCGCGATGATGGCGCGCGTTGACTTAAAACCTTTTAACTAACAGCAGGAGAGGAATAATGAAAACGCTGCTGATCATTGACTCCGGTCTCGGACAGGCTCGTACCTATATGGCGAAGACTTTGCTGGGAGCGGCGGCGAACAAAACACATCTGGAGATTACCGATAACCCGGGCGAAGCCGAACTGGCGATTGTTCTGGGCGATAAGCTCCCGGCTGATAGCGCGCTGAACGGCAAAAAAGTGTGGCTGGGCGATATTAATCGCGCAGTTGCGCATCCGGAACTGTTCCTGAGCGAAGCGAAAGGCCATGCGTCTGTCTATAGCGCACCTGTTGCTGCGGCTCCGTCTGCGGCTTCCGGCCCGAAACGCGTTGTGGCGGTAACGGCTTGCCCAACGGGCGTAGCCCATACCTTTATGGCGGCTGAAGCGATTGAAACCGAAGCGAAAAAACGTGGCTGGTGGGTAAAAGTTGAAACGCGCGGTTCCGTGGGCGCGGGTAATGCTATCACCCCTGAAGAAGTGGCTGAGGCCGATCTGGTGATTGTGGCGGCAGACATCGAAGTGGATCTGGCGAAATTCGCCGGTAAGCCGATGTACCGCACCTCTACCGGCCTGGCGCTGAAAAAGACGGCTCAGGAGTTTGATAAAGCACTGGCAGAAGCGAAGCCTTACCAGGCAACCGGTAGCGCTCAGGCGGCGACCGAAGGTAAGAAAGAGTCTGCGGGGGCTTACCGCCACCTGCTGACCGGCGTCTCCTACATGCTGCCGATGGTGGTGGCAGGTGGTCTGTGTATCGCACTTTCCTTCGCATTTGGTATTACGGCGTTTAAAGAACAAGGGACTCTGGCGGCGGCGTTAATGCAGATTGGTGGTGGCTCCGCGTTCGCGCTGATGGTACCCGTACTGGCAGGTTTTATTGCGTTCTCCATCGCTGACCGTCCTGGCCTGACGCCGGGTCTGATCGGCGGTATGCTGGCAGTGAGCACCGGTTCCGGCTTTATCGGCGGGATTATTGCGGGCTTCCTGGCAGGTTACGTCGCGAAGCTTATCAGCTCGAAGCTGAAACTGCCGCAAAGTATGGAAGCGCTGAAACCGATCCTGATCATCCCGCTGATTTCCAGCCTGGTGGTCGGTCTGGCGATGATTTACCTGATTGGTAAACCGGTTGCGGGTATCCTGGCGGGTCTGACCCACTGGCTGCAAACGATGGGCACGGCGAACGCGGTTCTGCTGGGTGCAATCCTCGGTGGCATGATGTGTACCGATATGGGCGGCCCGGTAAACAAAGCGGCATACGCTTTTGGTGTCGGCCTGTTGAGTACCCAGACCTATGCACCGATGGCGGCCATCATGGCGGCAGGTATGGTGCCACCGCTGGCACTGGGGCTGGCCACTATCGTTGCGCGTCGTAAGTTTGACAAAGCGCAGCAGGAAGGGGGTAAAGCGGCGCTGGTGCTGGGTCTGTGCTTCATCACCGAAGGGGCGATTCCGTTCGCAGCACGTGACCCAATGCGTGTACTGCCTTGCTGTATCGTGGGTGGTGCGGTGACTGGTGCTATCTCGATGGCGATTGGCGCGAAACTGATGGCTCCGCACGGTGGTCTGTTTGTTCTGCTGATCCCTGGCGCAATTACCCCGGTACTGGGTTACCTGATGGCGATTGTTGCCGGTACGCTGGTGGCAGGTCTGTCTTACGCGGTGCTGAAGCGCCCGGAAGCAGAAGCGGTTGCTGCTAAAGCGGCTTAAAAGAAATGAATGTCGGGTAGCGACGTCGCTTTACCCGACCGACAAAAAAGCCGGGTGCTTATGCAACCCGGCTTTTTTTATGCCATTTGTTCTGTGATTTGCTGCGCTTTCAGCCAGGCGATTTCTTCTGCCCAGATATCCGGATTGATGGTTTCCAGCACCATTGGAATACCGTCAAAGCGGGCGTCCTGCATGATAAAGCGGAAAGCATCATGGCCAATATTGCCCTCACCCAGGCTGTGGTGACGGTCTACACGGCTGCCAAAATCACTCTTTGCGTCGTTTAAGTGCATACCGCGCAGGTATTTAAAACCGACAATGCGTTCAAACTCGGCGAAGGTTTTTTTCGTCTCGTCGCGGGTACGCAGATCATAACCGGCGGCAAAGGCGTGGCAGGTATCAATACATACACCCACGCGGGATTTATCTTCCACGCCGTCGATGATGGCCGCCAGATGTTCGAACTTAAAGCCGAGGTTGCTGCCCTGACCGGCGGTATTTTCAATCACCGCCGTCACGCCTTTGGTTTTATCCAGGGTGATGTTGATGGACTCGGCAATACGAGCCAGACAAGCATCTTCGTCAATCTGCATCAGATGGCTGCCAGGATGGAAGTTCAGCAGCGTTAACCCCAGCTGTTCGCAGCGCTGGATTTCATCAAGAAAGGCTTCACGGGATTTCTCCAGAGCTTCTTCAACCGGATGACCGAGGTTAATCAGGTAGCTGTCGTGGGGAAGGATCTGGCCTGGTCCAAAATGGTATTTCTCACAGGCGGCTTTGAAATCATCAATCACTTCTGTGGTGAGCGGTGCCGCATGCCACTGGCGCTGATTTTTGGTGAACAGGGCGAAAGCGGTCGCCTCGATTTCGGCGGCGCGAATGGCGGCATTTGCAAGGCCACCTGCAGCGCTGACGTGCGCTCCAACATATTTCATAAAAGAACTCCTGTTAACCCTAAATGCTTATGATAGCGGGTTAACAGGAGAAGGATGTAGTGGTTTATGCCATCAGGCTGTGAACCGCGAGGTTAATCGCGCCACCGCCGACAATCAACCAGATGAAGAGTACCAGCGCCATCAGCAACGGCTTCGCACCGGCTTTTTTCAGCGCGCTGACATGAGTGGTTACCCCCAGCGCCGCCATCGCCATCGCCAGCAATACGGTATCCAGCGTGACCAGCATATCGACTACGGATTTCGGCAGCAGGTGGAAAGAGTTAAAGACCGCGACCACGATAAACAGGATCGCAAACCAGGGGATCGTGATTTTGCTTTTCTGGTTACTTCCTGCCGGAGCAAGCTGTTTCACCCGCGCGGCCAGGATAATCAGGAACGGGGCCAGCATCATGACGCGAAGCATTTTGGCAATAACAGCCGCGTTTTCCGCCTCGGGGTTAATGGCGTGACCTGCCGCGACCACCTGCGCCACTTCATGCATGGTCGAACCAATATAGATGCCGTAGGTTTCCGGGCTAAACCAGTGAGCAACCAGCGGGTACATGGCCGGGTAGAGGAAAATCGCCAGCGTACCGAAGATCACCACAGTCGCGACGGCCACTGTCACTTTGCTGGATTCCGCCTTCACGACAGGTTCAGTTGCCAGCACCGCCGCAGCCCCGCAGATACTGCTACCTGCACCAATCAACCAGCTGGTTTGTTTGTCCAGCCCGAACACTTTCTGGCCGATAAAGCACGCCAGTAAGAAGGTACTGGTCAGCGTCAGCACGTCGATGGCTATTCCGCTGATGCCGACATCCGCAATCTGCGAAAAGGTAAGGCGGAAGCCGTAAAGAATAATGCCCAGGCGCAGCAGATGTTGCTTGGCGAAAATCACACCGCCATCGCAGGATTTCCAGATGTGTGGGTAAACGGTGTTGCCGACGACCATGCCGAGCAAAATGGCCAGCGTTAAGGCGCTAAACCCTGCGCCTGCGATGGCCGGAATGCTGCCGCCCCATAATGCCACGCCCGTGACGACGGCGCTAAGCGCCAGACCCGGCACGAAGTGCCACACTGTTCGGTGATTCTGTAGGGTGAGTTCTGTCATAACCTTCTCCTTTCTCTGGCTAAAAGGTTACGGTGCTCTGGTTTAAAAATAAAATTGATTATATATTTATAATCAATCTTTATAAGTGGTAAGCAACCATGCACATTACATTGCGTCAGCTGGAAGTTTTTGCCGAAGTGCTGAAAAGCGGGTCGACGACCCAGGCCTCACTGATGCTGGCTCTCTCTCAGTCTGCGGTCAGCGCCGCCCTGACCGATCTCGAAGGGCAGCTGGGCGTGCAGCTTTTCGACAGGGTAGGGAAGCGTCTGGTGGTCAATGAACACGGTCGCTTGCTTTATCCACGTGCGCTGGCGCTGCTGGAGCAGGCCACTGAAATAGAACAGCTGTTTCGCGAAGACAACGGCGCAATCCGCGTTTATGCCAGTAGCACAATCGGTAACTACATTCTGCCGGAAGTGATTGCCCGCTATCGTCGTGACTTCCCGACCTTGCCGCTGGAGATGAGCGTCGGCAATAGCCAGGATGTGATCAATGCGGTGATCGATTTTCGCGTGGACATTGGTCTCATCGAAGGGCCGTGCCATAACGTGGATATCATTGCTGAACCCTGGCTGGAAGATGAGCTGGTGGTCTTTGCTTCTCCGGCCTCTTCTTTACTGCAGGGGGAGGTGACGCTTGAGCGCCTTTCACAGGCGCAGTGGATCCTGCGTGAGCAAGGTTCCGGCACGCGTGAAATTGTCGATTATGTGTTGCTGTCACATCTGCCTCATTTCCAGCTGGGTATGGAGCTGGGTAACTCTGAGGCAATCAAGCATGCGGTGCGTCATGGCCTGGGGATCAGCTGTCTTTCCCGGCGGGTGATTGCTGAACAGCTTGAAGCCGGTACGCTGGTTGAAATTGCGGTTCCACTGCCAAAGCTGGTACGCACGCTGTGGTGCATCCATCATCGTCAGAAACACCTTTCCAGTTCGCTGCAGCGTTTTTTACGTTATTGCGAGATCTGAGCACTTGCACAAAAGGGGAGAGGGGAAAGACCGAATTCATACTTTGCTTATAATCCTGGCCGAGTCATGAAGCTCTCTTATAACAGAGTATTTCTGCCAGAATGAACGCGTATCGTCTGCTACAATCGCGCCTCATTTATTAGATGGACAGCATTTTCACATGGTTTCAGAAATTAAAACCACAGAAGCGCCCACGTTACGTCGCGCACTTAAAGCGCGCCACCTGACGATGATCGCCATCGGCGGTTCAATCGGTACAGGTCTTTTCGTTGCCTCCGGTGCAACGATTTCAGCAGCTGGCCCGGGCGGGGCTCTTTTCTCTTATATCCTGATTGGCCTGATGGTGTACTTCCTGATGACCAGTCTGGGCGAACTGGCAGCATACATGCCAGTGTCGGGGTCGTTTTCGACCTACGGTCAAAAATACGTTGAAGAAGGTTTCGGTTTCGCACTGGGCTGGAACTACTGGTACAACTGGGCGGTGACTATCGCTGTTGACCTGGTCGCCGCACAACTGGTGATGACCTGGTGGTTCCCGGATACCCCAGGCTGGATCTGGAGTGCGCTGTTCCTGGTGGTGATCTTCTTGCTGAACTACATCTCCGTGCGTGGCTTTGGTGAAGCAGAGTACTGGTTCTCGCTGATCAAAGTGGCGACGGTCATCATCTTTATCGTCGTTGGTGTGGCGATGATCGTGGGTATTTTCAAAGGTGCAGAGCCTGCGGGCTGGAGCAACTGGACGATAGGTGATGCCCCGTTTGCGGGTGGGCTTTCGGCGATGATTGGCGTGGCGATGATTGTCGGCTTCTCCTTCCAGGGGACAGAGCTTATCGGCATCGCCGCAGGTGAATCTGAAGATCCAGAGAAAAACATTCCGCGCGCGGTGCGTCAGGTGTTCTGGCGTATCCTGCTGTTCTATGTGTTCGCTATCCTGATTATCAGCCTGATCATTCCTTATACCGATCCGAGCCTGCTGCGTAATGATGTGAAAGACATCAGCGTGAGTCCGTTTACGCTGGTCTTCCAGCACGCGGGTCTGCTCTCTGCGGCGGCGGTGATGAACGCCGTTATCCTGACTGCGGTGCTGTCTGCGGGTAACTCCGGTATGTACGCCTCAACCCGTATGCTCTACACCCTGGCGTGCGACGGTAAAGCGCCGCGCATCTTCGCGAAATTGTCCCGTGGCGGCGTACCGCGTAACGCGCTGTATGCTACCACTGTGATTGCGGGTCTGTGCTTCCTGACCTCGATGTTCGGCAACCAGACAGTTTATCTGTGGCTGCTGAACACGTCGGGCATGACGGGCTTCATCGCCTGGCTGGGGATTGCTATCAGCCATTACCGCTTCCGTCGCGGTTATGTGATGCAGGGTCATGACCTTAACAACCTGCCGTATCGTTCAGGCTTCTTCCCGCTGGGACCTATTTTCGCCTTCATTCTGTGCCTGATTATTACCCTGGGGCAGAACTATGAAGCTTTCCTTGCGGACACCATTGACTGGGGTGCAGTAACGGCCACTTACATTGGTATTCCGCTGTTCCTGGTCATCTGGTTTGGCTACAAACTGACGAAAGGAACGCAATTCGTTCGCTACAGTGAAATGGAATTCCCGGAACGATTTAGAAAATAACCGCACTTCCTCTCTTTAGCCCGCTCATTTGAGCGGGCTTTTTTGTCTCTGCAGTATGAAGAGCAGATATAATTTTTAACAATTCAATTGATAATAATTATCGTTTGCTTTATCGTTATCTAAAAATACGTTGTCCTCCGACCTGCCGAAGATGCGGGCGGACAGTAAGGCGCTGTGAGCAATCATTATTTGATTTAGTTGTATTTACCTCATGGAGATATGGAATGTTTAGGCTTAATCCCTTCGTCAGGGGAGGACTTTGTGCGTCCGCAATGTCCCTGGCACTGCCCGTCATTGCAGCGGAATCTGGTGACACTCTGGTTGTCACGGCATCCGCGACTGAGCAAAACCTGAAAGACGCACCGGCAAGCATCAGCGTCATTACCCAGGAAGACTTGCAGCGCAAACCCGTCCAGAACCTGAAAGATGTGTTACAGGACGTGCCAGGCGTACAGCTCACAAACGAAGGGGATAACCGTAAAGGGGTAAGTATTCGTGGTCTGGACAGCAGCTACACGCTGATCCTGGTTGACGGTAAACGCGTCAACTCCCGCAATGCGGTGTTCCGCCACAATGATTTTGACCTGAACTGGGTACCGGTCGATGCCATTGAGCGCATCGAAGTGGTACGTGGGCCGATGTCTTCACTCTACGGTTCTGATGCGCTGGGTGGCGTGGTGAACATTATCACCAAAAAAATTGGACAGAAGTGGACGGGAACCCTGAGCGCTGATTCCACCATTCAGGAACACCGCGATCGTGGTGACACATACAACGGCCAGTTCTATACCAGCGGCCCGCTGGTGGACGGCGTACTGGGGCTGAAAGCCTACGGTAGCCTCTCGAAGCGAGAAAAAGACGATCAGCAAAAATCTTCTACCACTGCCACAGGTGAAACGCCACGTATCGAGGGCTTCACCAGCCGTGATGCTAACGTCGAGTTCGCCTGGACACCAACGGAAGAGCATGATTTTACCGCGGGCTATGGTTTTGATCGTCAGGATCGTGACTCTGATTCCCTCGATAAAAACCGTCTTGAGCGCCAGAATTACTCTCTGAGCCACAATGGACGCTGGGGCGTGGGTAATAGCGAACTGAAAGTTTACGGCGAGAAGGTTGATAACAAAAACCCGGGTAACAGTAACCCGATTACCTCCGAGAGCAACTCGGTTGACGGGAAATATGTGCTGCCACTGGGTGAAATCAACCAGCTCCTGACCTTCGGCGGTGAGTGGCGTCATGACAAGCTGAAAGATCCGGTTAACCTGACGGGTGGCTCCAGCAGCAATACCTCTGCAAGCCAGTACGCGCTCTTCCTCGAAGACGAATGGCGTATCTTTGAGCCGCTGGCGCTGACGACCGGTATCCGTATGGATGACCACGAAACTTACGGCGATCACTGGAGT
The DNA here is from genome assembly GCF_014103115.1 of Enterobacter sp. RHBSTW-00901. Classification (NCBI taxonomy): domain Bacteria; kingdom Pseudomonadati; phylum Pseudomonadota; class Gammaproteobacteria; order Enterobacterales; family Enterobacteriaceae; genus Enterobacter; species Enterobacter sp. RHBSTW-00901. The sequence goes on along the minus strand of NZ_JABXPB010000001.1, from coordinate 1,317,592 downwards.
CCGCGCGCCTATCTGGTCTACAACGCGACCGATACCGTGACGGTAAAAGGGGGCTGGGCAACCGCGTTTAAAGCCCCGTCGCTGCTGCAGCTTAGCCCGGACTGGGTCACCGGTTCGTGCCGTGGAGCCTGTGAAATTGTCGGTAATCCGGATCTAAAACCGGAAACCAGTGAAAGCTTCGAACTTGGCCTGTATTACAGCGGGGAAGAGGGCTGGTTAGAGGGCGTGCAGGCCAGTATTACCACTTTCCAGAACGATGTAGATGACCGTATCAGCATCAGCCGTACGGCTAACGTGAACCAGGCACAGAGCTACCCGAACTATGTGGGCCTGAACGCTGACGGTGAACCTATTTTCCGTTATTACAACGTCAACAAGGCGCGTATTCGTGGCGTGGAGACAGAGCTGAAGTTCCCGGTGGCTGAAGACTGGAAAGTGACGCTGAACTACACCTACAACGATGGACGTGATATCAGCAACGGTGGCAATAAACCGCTGTCCGAACTGCCGTTCCATACCGCCAACGGTACCGTTGACTGGAAGGCGACCCAGGACTGGTCGTTCTACGTTCAGGGTAACTATACCGGTGAGAAACGTGCGCTTACTGCTGGCGCGGCAACGCCGGGTGGCTATGTGGTCTGGAATACCGGTGCCGCGTGGCAGGCAACGAAGAGCGTGAAGCTGCGCGCGGGCGTGCAAAACCTGCTGGATAAAGATCTGAGCCGCGACGACTACAGCTACACGGAAGATGGCCGCCGTTACTTTGTAGGTGTGGATTATAAGTTCTGATTTACTGACGTACCGTTTTTAATGTTTGTTCCCTCTCCCAGTGGGTGTACAGTCCGGGGACATAGTGAACACTTGTTCGGGGACATGGTAGACACTTACAACTAAGGCATAAGAACCCGTTTATGGAGTCACTTATGCCCTGGGATGCGAGAGATACCATGTCATTACGTACCGAGTTTGTTTTGTTTGCCTCGCAGGACGGGGCGAACATCCGTTCCCTGTGCCGTCACTACGGCATTTCGCCTGCCACTGGCTATAAGTGGCTTCAGCGCTGGGCTCAGGAAGGCGCATCCGGCCTTCTGGACCGGCCCCGTATACCTCATCATTCCCCGAACCGCTCATCTGATGACATCACAGCTCTGCTGCGCATGGCACATGACCGTCATGAACGCTGGGGCGCACGCAAGATTAAGCGCTGGCTGGAAGACCTGGGGCACTGCATGCCCGCTTTCAGCACCGTCCATAACCTGATGGCCCGCCACGGTCTGCTGCCGGGCGTTTCACCGGGCATTCCGGCCTCAGGGCGGTTCGAACATGATGCGCCCAATCGCCTCTGGCAGATGGATTTTAAGGGACACTTTCCCTTTGGTGGTGGCCGCTGTCATCCGCTCACCCTGCTGGATGACCACTCCCGCTTTTCCCTGTGCCTGGCACACTGCACCGATGAACGGCGTGAGACCGTACAGCAGCAGCTGGTCAGCGTGTTTGAACGCTACGGTCTGCCGGACAGGATGACGATGGATAACGGAGCGCCGTGGGGCGACACCACCGGCATCTGGACGGCACTGGAGCTGTGGCTGATGCGCCTGGGTATCCGGGTGGGGCACTCCCGGCCATATCATCCGCAGACACAGGGCAAGCTGGAGCGTTTTCACCGCAGCCTGAAGGCGGAAGTGTTGCAGGGGAAGTGGTTCGCGGACAGCGGTGAACTGCAGCGTGCATTTGAACACTGGCGCACCGTCTATAACCTTGAACGACCGCACGAGGCGCTGGGTATGAACGTTCCGGCCTCCCGGTATCAGCCGTCCGCACGACAGTACAACGGCAACACAATCCCACCGGAATACGATGAGGGGGTGATGGTCAGGAAAGTCGATATCAGCGGGAAGCTGAGCGTGAAAGGAGTCAGTCTGAGCGCAGGCAAGGCGTTCAGGGGGGAACGGGTAGGGCTGAGGGAAACACAGGAAGACGGCTGTTATGACGTGTGGTGGTACAGCACGAAAGTGGGGGTGATCGACCTGAAGAAAAAGTCGATCACCATAGGTAAAGGATGTTAAAAAGTGTTCACCATGTCCCCGAACACCTGTCTACCATGTCCCCGGACCGTACAGTGGGAGAGGGCCAGGGTAAGGGCATCAGACCGCACTTACCCGAACAAATGCTCCGCATGGAAGCGGAGATGATCCTCAATAAACGACGCAATAAAGTAATAGCTGTGGTCATGCCCCGGCTGAATACGCAGCGTTAGCGGCCAGTCTTTCTGGCGCGCGGCTTCAGCCAGTACCGCGGGTTGTAACTGCCCGGCGAGGAACTGATCTGCATCACCCTGATCGATAAGCGTCGGGATCGCATCTTCCGCCTGGCTTGCCAGCATCAGCACACTGCTATCCCATTCCTGCCATTTTTGGGCATCATTACCCAGATAATGGGTAAATGCTTTCTGCCCCCACGGTACCAGGGTTGGGGTCACAATCGGCGCAAAGGCCGACACGCTGGTGTATTTCCCCGGGTTTTTCAGCGCCATTATTAACGCTCCGTGTCCACCCATTGAATGCCCGCTAATGGCACTTCGGTCACTGACCTCAAATTCAGCCTGAATCAGTGCGGGTAGCTCATCACGAATGTAATCATACATGCGGTAATGACTCGCCCACGGTTGTTCCGTGGCGTTCAGATAAAACCCTGCACCTTTGCCCAAATCGTATCCGGCATCGTCCGCGACATCATCCCCACGCGGGCTGGTGTCCGGCATCACCAGCGCGATACCCAGTTCGGCGGCAATACGCTGCGCACCCGCTTTGGTGGTGAAGTTTTCATCATTGCAGGTTAAACCTGACAGCCAGAACAGCACAGGAGGCTTCACGTCGCCATTTGTCGGTGGCAGGAAAATGCTGAACGTCATGGCACAGTTCAGTACGGCGGAGTCGTGCCGCCAGCGCTGCTGTCGACCTTCAAAACAACGATGCTCTTCGAGCAGTTCCATGCAGGGCTCCTTAATGCGAATTGCTATTCATAAAATCCATAATACAGAGTTTTCATCGACCTGTGAGTAACTTTCACTTCCGCCTGGCGGTCAGATACTGCATCATGATTTTACTTATTTTTAACAATTGGGGCGGTCATGGCGCTGCGTATTGCATTCAGCGGATTTGTGGTTCTGGTGGTGGCAATGGGAATAGGGCGCTTTGCCTTTACGCCCCAGGTACCGCTGATGATGACCGCCGGACAACTCACGCTCACCAGTGCGGGTCTGGTGGCGGCGATGAACTATCTGGGGTATCTGGTAGGCGCATGGGATGCGATGCGCGCTCACCGCTTCGTTGAAACACGCCTCTGGCTGGGGATTTTTGGTGCCGTTGCGCTCACGCTGCTTTCTGCCGCAGCAGATAATGCGATCGTTCACGGTCTGCTGCGCTTTGCTATTGGCTGCATGAGCGGTTGGTCAATGGTGTTGATTGCCGCGTGGACCAACGAACGTCTGGGGCAACTGGGGAAACCGGGTCTCAGCGCCGCGGTGTTTGCCGGACCGGGGGCGGGTATCGCCCTGAGCGGGTTGCTTGCCGTCTGTATTCAGGCGAAGTCGCTGTCTGCCGGGGCAGCATGGCAGATTTATGGCGTGCTGGCGCTGGTGCTCGTCGCACTGGTGGCGCGGTATCTGCCTCGAGCGGGTCAGCTTCATCGGCCTGGAACCGCGCCGGAACCTCTCGTTCTGACGACTAATTTAAAACGTCTGGTCTGGAGCTATAGCCTGGCCGGGTTTGGTTATATCCTGCCGGCGACCTTTTTATCACAAATGGCAGCCGTGCGGTTCCCCGGCAGCCTGTTTGCCCAGTTTGTCTGGCCGATATTCGGTGTTGCATCCGTTGTGGGTATCGCACTCAGTATCGTTTTGCGCCACACTTCAACGTCCAACCGCAGGCTGGCTATCGTGCTGTGGCTGCAGGGAACCGGTGTGCTGGCAGCCTGGCTGTTGCCTGGAATTGGTGGCCTGCTGATTGGTGGGCTGCTGGTGGGGGGCGGTTTTTTGTGCGCCGTACAGCTCTCTTTACTGTATGGTCGGGAACTTGCACCGAATCATACCCGTTATATGGCAGGCCTTCTGACCACTGGCTATGCGATTGGGCAACTGATTGGCCCGATGACCTCGGCGCTGTCGACCTGGCTCACGCATCAGCTGGAGCCAGCGTTAGGGTTGGCTGGTCTGGCATTGTTCGTCGGCGGTGCGTTAGTGTGGAACCGTCAGGCTGAAAGGCAACAACAATTGCAATAATTATCGTCGTGAATACTGGATTATGTGCGTCGCCTCACGCACAATGAACGCACACTTTTGCCACTACGAGGGCGAAAGACGCCACACCTGCAGGAGAAAAGAATGTCATCACTCAGTAAAGAAGCTGCCCTGGTCCATGAAGCGTTGGTTGCGCGCGGCCTTGAAACGCCACTGCGTCCGCCAGTTCATGCAATGGATAATGAAACACGTAAGCGTCTGATTTCCGGGCACATGACCGAGATCATGCAACTGCTGAACCTCGATCTGAGCGACGACAGTCTGATGGAGACGCCGAACCGTATTGCCAAAATGTACGTCGACGAAATTTTCTCCGGTCTTGATTACGCCAACTTCCCGAAAATCACCGTCATCGAAAATAAGATGAAGGTTGATGAGATGGTAACGGTACGCGATATCACACTCACCAGCACCTGTGAGCATCACTTCGTGACCATCGATGGCAAAGCGACGGTGGCTTATATTCCAAAAGATATGGTGATTGGTCTGTCCAAGATCAACCGCATTGTGCAGTTCTTCGCGCAGCGCCCTCAGGTGCAGGAGCGTCTGACGCAGCAGATCCTGACCGCGCTGCAAACGCTGCTGGGCACCAATAACGTGGCGGTATCCATCGACGCGGTTCACTACTGCGTGAAAGCGCGCGGCGTCCGTGATGCCACCAGTGCAACCACCACGACATCGCTGGGCGGTCTGTTTAAATCCAGCCAGAACACCCGCCAGGAGTTCCTGCGCGCCGTGCGTCACCACAACTAATCAGACAGGGCAGGGTACATGGAGCGAAACGTCACGCTCGATTTTGTTCGCGGCGTCGCCATTCTCGGTATCCTGCTGCTTAACATCTGCGCCTTTGGCTTGCCAAAGGCCGCCTATCTCAACCCAGCCTGGTATGGTGAGATTACCCGTAGCGATGCCTGGACATGGGCGATCCTCGATCTCCTCGCGCAGGTGAAATTCCTTACGTTATTTGCACTGCTGTTTGGCGCGGGTCTGCAGCTTCTGCTCAGGCGCGGTACGCGCTGGATTCAGTCACGTCTGACGCTGCTGGTGATCTTCGGATTCATTCACGGTTTACTCTTCTGGGATGGCGATATTCTGCTGGCCTATGGTCTGGTGGGGCTGATCTGCTGGCGGCTTATCCGCGATGCACACAGTGTAAAAAGCCTGTTTAACACCGGTGTGATGCTCTATGTCATGGGCGTTGGTGTACTGGTATTGCTGGGGATGATTTCCGGTGAGGCGACGAACCGCTCATGGATACCGGATGCCGCCAACCTCCAGTATGAACAGTACTGGAAGCTTAAAGGCGGTACTGAAGCCATCAGCAACCGGGCGGATATGCTCGGGGACAACCTTCTTGCGCTGGGCGCACAATACGGCTGGCAGCTGGCGGGAATGATGCTGATGGGGGCGTCGCTGATGCGTACCGGCTGGCTGAAAGGTGAATTCAGTCTTCGCCACTACCGTCTGGTAGGGGCGGGGCTGTTACTGCTCGGCATACTGATCAATCTTCCGGCGGTTATGCTGCAGTGGCATTTGCACTGGAACTACCGCTGGTGTGCTTTCCTGCTTCAGGCTCCCCGGGAACTGAGCGCACCATTCCAGACCATTGGCTACGCGGCGCTGATTTATGGCTTCTGGCCGCAGATCTGCCGCCTGTGGCTGGTGAGCGCCATCGCCTGCGTTGGCCGTATGGCATTAAGCAATTACATTCTGCAGACGCTGATTTGCACCACGCTTTTCTATCAATTTGGCCTGTTTATGAAATTCGACCGGTTTACGCTGTTGGCGTTTGTTATTCCTGTCTGGGTTGTTAACGTGGCATTTTCTGTTATCTGGCTGCGCTATTTCCGCCAGGGGCCACTGGAGTGGGGGTGGCGGCAATTAACCGCACATGCTTCGGGTGTATCATTGACTAATACATCCAGATAACGATCTGGATCACAATCATTAACAAAACGGATGTAAGCGTTTTCATTCGTGTGAGCTTCTTCACGTAGTCCCCTTTCTCTCGCTGCCAAAATAGCCTCCTTGCTAAACACAGGGGGTGTCTGTGAGTTGCTGCAATCCTTTGAAGGATGGTGAATATGATCACCATTCGTGACGTCGCCCGTCAGGCGGGTGTTTCTGTTGCTACCGTCTCCCGTGTGCTGAACAACAGCGCACTGGTCAGCCCTGAAACCCGTGAAACCGTAATGAAAGCTGTCACCCAACTGGGATACCGGCCTAATGCCAATGCGCAGGCGCTTGCGACTCAGGTCAGTGACACCATTGGCGTAGTAGTGATGGATGTCTCGGATGCATTTTTCGGTGCGTTGGTCAAAGCGGTGGATGTTGTCGCCCAGCAGCACCAGAAATATGTGCTGATCGGCAACAGTTACCATGAGGCTGAAAAAGAACGTCATGCTATCGAAGTGCTGATCCGCCAGCGTTGTAATGCCTTGATTGTCCACTCAAAAGCACTGAGCGATGAAGAGCTTGCCGGGTTTATGGAGCAGATCCCGGGTATGGTGCTGATCAACCGAATTGTGCCTGGCTACGCCCACCGCTGCGTCGGGCTGGATAACGTCAGCGGTGCAATGATGGCGACGCGAATGCTCATCAACAATGGTCATCAGCGCATCGGTTTCCTTGCTTCCAGCCACCATATTGAAGATGACGAGATGCGCCGCGAAGGGTGGCAAAACGCGCTGAAAGAGCACGGCATTGTGCCGCCGGAAAGCTGGGTGGGAACCGGAACGCCGGACATGCAGGGCGGTGAGGCCGCGATGGTGGAGTTACTGGGCCGCAATCTGCAACTTTCAGCGGTCTTTGCCTATAACGACAGCATGGCGGCGGGAGCACTTACTGCACTGAAAGATAACGGTATTGCTGTGCCACAGCATTTGTCGTTGATTGGCTTTGATGATATCCCGATTGCCCGTTACACCGACCCACAGCTGACGACGGTGCGTTACCCGATTGCATCCATGGCAAAACTGGCGACTGAGCTGGCGTTACAGGGGGCTGCAGGGCTGCTGGATCCGGGGGCAACGCACTGTTTCATGCCGACTTTAGTGCGTCGCCATTCCGTATCTATTCGGCAAATTGTGGTTCCGATCACTAACTGATTACTTGGCTTGATGTAACCGTTTTCAATCTGTGAGTAAATTCACAGTATCTTAACAAGGTGCTGACTATGATGTCAGCGTTTTAGGGACTGAAACGCTATGTAACGGTGATTAATCACTTTCATCATAGCCAACGTGCCGCAAACAACCAATAAAACGCATTTCTGGAGCGTTACCGAACACGGAAGATAGAAATTTTATAAGTGAACTTCGGCTGTCAGTAACGTTTTATTAACACCTGCCCGCCGACCGTTATTCACAAGAACTACCCTGCATAAAAAAACCGGAGATACCATGAATAAGAAGGTGTTGACTCTGTCTGCTGTTATGGCAAGTATGCTTTTTGGTGCAGCAGCACACGCTGCGGATACCCGTATTGGCGTGACTATCTATAAATACGACGACAACTTCATGTCTGTTGTGCGTAAAGCTATCGAGAAAGACGCTAAAGCAGCGCCAGACGTTCAGCTGCTGATGAATGACTCCCAGAACGACCAGTCCAAACAGAACGACCAGATTGACGTTCTGCTGGCAAAAGGCGTGAAAGCACTGGCCATCAACCTGGTTGACCCGGCTGCAGCAGGCACAGTTATTGAGAAAGCGCGTGGCCAGAACGTGCCAATCGTCTTCTTCAACAAAGAACCTTCTCGTAAAGCGCTGGATAGCTACGACAAAGCGTACTATGTGGGTACTGACTCCAAAGAGTCCGGTATTATCCAGGGCGATCTGATTGCTAAACACTGGGCGGCTAACCCGAACTGGGACCTGAACAAAGATGGTCAGGTTCAGTTCGTTCTGCTGAAAGGCGAACCAGGCCACCCGGATGCTGAAGCACGTACCACTTACGTTATCAAAGAGCTGAACGACAAAGGTCTGAAAACCCAGCAGCTGGCGTTAGATACCGCAATGTGGGATACCGCTCAGGCGAAAGATAAGATGGACGCATGGCTGTCTGGCCCGAACGCTAACAAAATCGAAGTGGTTATCGCCAACAACGATGCGATGGCAATGGGTGCAGTAGAAGCGCTGAAAGCACACAACAAATCTTCCATTCCTGTGTTCGGTGTGGATGCTCTGCCAGAAGCGCTGGCTCTGGTTAAGTCTGGCGCAATGGCCGGTACCGTGCTGAACGATGCCAACAACCAGGCGAAAGCGACCTTCGATCTGGCGAAAAACCTGGCCGACGGTAAAGGTGCAGCTGATGGCACCAACTGGAAAATCGACAACAAAATCGTTCGCGTACCTTACGTGGGCGTAGACCAGTCCAACCTGGCTGAGTTCATCGGCAAATAAGTTAGTCGTCATGTCTTCACTGGGCGCAATTCGTTGCGCCCTTTTATAACGCGATATGCGAGGCCAACAAGGTATAATTATGGTCAGCACAACTACTCAGTCGTCCGGTGAATACTTGTTGGAAATGACAGGTGTCAACAAGTCTTTTCCCGGTGTTAAGGCACTCGATAATGTTAATTTAAAAGTCCGTCCCCACTCTATTCATGCATTAATGGGTGAAAACGGTGCGGGTAAATCAACATTATTAAAATGTCTTTTTGGGATCTATCAAAAAGATTCTGGCAGCATTCTTTTTCAGGGGAAAGAGATCGATTTCCATTCAGCTAAAGAAGCACTGGAAAACGGTATCTCAATGGTTCACCAGGAATTGAACCTGGTACTGCAACGCTCGGTTATGGATAATATGTGGCTGGGGCGTTACCCAACCAAAGGTGTCTTTGTCGATCAAGATAAAATGTATCGTGACACCAAAGCAATTTTCGATGAACTGGATATTGATATCGATCCACGCGCTCGCGTCGGGACATTATCAGTTTCCCAGATGCAGATGATCGAAATTGCGAAAGCGTTCTCCTATGATGCGAAAATTGTCATCATGGATGAACCGACATCGTCATTAACGGAAAAAGAGGTTAACCACCTTTTTACCATTATTCGCAAACTGAAAGAACGCGGCTGCGGCATTGTATATATCTCCCATAAGATGGAAGAGATCTTCCAGCTGTGTGATGAAATTACCATCCTGCGTGACGGTCAGTGGATTGCCACTCAGCCTCTGGAAGGGCTGGACATGGACAAGATCATTGCCATGATGGTTGGCCGTTCGCTGAATCAGCGTTTCCCGGATCGTGAAAACAAACCGGGTGAGGTGATCCTTGAGGTGCGTAACCTGACCTCGCTGCGTCAGCCATCGATTCGCGACGTCTCCTTCGACCTGCACAAAGGCGAAATTCTGGGGATTGCGGGGCTGGTGGGTGCCAAACGTACCGATATCGTGGAAACCCTGTTTGGTATTCGTGAGAAAGCCGAGGGGACCATTACACTGCACGGTAAGAAAATTAATAACCACAATGCCAACGAAGCCATTAACCACGGTTTTGCGCTGGTGACGGAAGAGCGACGCTCTACCGGTATTTATGCCTATCTCGATATTAACTTTAACTCGTTAATTTCGAATATTCGTAACTACAAAAACAAAATCGGCCTGCTGGATAATTCTCGTATGAAAAGCGATACCCAATGGGTGATCGACTCCATGCGCGTGAAAACGCCTGGCCACCGTACACAAATTGGTTCGCTCTCGGGGGGAAACCAGCAAAAAGTCATTATCGGTCGCTGGTTATTAACTCAGCCTGAAATTCTGATGCTGGATGAACCAACCCGTGGTATTGATGTGGGTGCAAAATTTGAAATTTATCAGCTGATTGCTGAGCTGGCGAAAAAGAATAAAGGGATCATTATTATTTCTTCCGAAATGCCGGAATTATTAGGGATCACAGATCGTATTCTGGTTATGAGCAATGGTCTCGTTGCCGGTATTGTTGACACCAAAACGACAACGCAAAACGAAATTCTGCGTCTTGCGTCTTTGCACCTTTAAGATCAGGGGCTCCTCATGAGTGCGTTAAATAAAAAAAGTTTTCTCACTTATCTGAAAGAAGGCGGTATTTACGTTGTTCTTTTAGTGTTACTGGCCATCATTATTTTCCAGGATCCTACGTTCTTAAGTCTGCTGAACCTGAGTAACATTCTGACCCAATCTTCCGTGCGTATTATCATCGCACTGGGCGTAGCGGGTCTTATCGTCACCCAGGGTACTGACCTTTCGGCGGGGCGTCAGGTGGGGCTGGCGGCGGTTATCGCGGCAACGATGTTGCAGTCGATGGAAAATGCCAACAAAGTGTTCCCGGAAATGGCGACCATGCCGATTTTCGTGGTGATCCTGATTGTCTGCGTCATCGGTGCGGTAATTGGTCTGATTAACGGCATCATCATTGCTTACCTGAACGTGACGCCATTTATCACCACGTTGGGTACTATGATCATCGTTTACGGTATCAACTCCCTGTACTACGACTTCGTCGGTGCGTCCCCAATCTCGGGGTTTGACAGTGGCTTCTCGACCTTCACGCAAGGGTTTATCGCGCTGGGCAGTTTCCGCCTGTCGTACATCACCTTCTATGCGTTGATTGCAGTGTCCTTCGTCTGGATCCTGTGGAACAAAACTCGCTTCGGTAAAAATATCTTCGCTATCGGTGGTAACCCGGAAGCGGCAAAAGTGTCTGGCGTTAACGTTGCGCTGAACCTGCTGATGATTTATGCCCTGTCCGGCGTGTTCTATGCCTTCGGTGGGATGCTGGAAGCCGGTCGTATCGGTTCTGCAACCAACAACCTTGGTTTTATGTACGAACTGGATGCGATTGCTGCGTGTGTGGTAGGTGGTGTTTCCTTCAGCGGCGGTGTTGGTACTGTGCTTGGCGTGGTAACCGGTGTCATCATCTTCACCGTTATCAACTACGGTCTGACCTACATCGGTGTGAACCCGTACTGGCAGTACATCATCAAAGGCGCAATCATCATCTTCGCGGTTGCCCTGGATTCACTGAAATACGCGCGTAAGAAATAATGGCTTCATGCCTGACCAGGCCCGCTCATTGAGCGGGCTTTTTTGTTTTTCACGTCAGCGCGGATTCTTGTTCGGTGACGATACTTTCAAACCAGTCCAGCTCTGAGAGCTTGCAGGCAACCCACTGTTGGGAAAAGGCTTCGCCAAGGCTGTCGGTGAGATATTGGTTGCGGGAAAATACCTCAATGGCCTGCTGCTGGAACAGCGGCAATACAGGTTCATCCTGTTGCGGTTCAGGTAAATCATCCTCATCGAAATTTTCCAGACCATACAACATGCCCGTGAGGATTGTGGCGACCACCAGATACGGGTTGGCATCCGCACCCGCCAGACGATACTCAATACGACGGTTGTTCTCATCCGAGCAGGGAATACGCAGCGCGGCGGAGCGGGTGTTATAGCCCCAGGAGTTAAATAGTGGCTCATTGAGGTTTTTACGCAGGCGGCGGAAAGCGTTAACACCCGGGGCCAGAATGGCGACGGACGCGGGCATCAGTGCCAGCTGGCCCGCGATACACAGGCGCATCATGCTATTGAGCTCATCCACCGGTGAGGCGAACATGTTTTCGCCGTGAATATTATTCAGGCTGAAATGGAAATGCAGACCGCTGCCGGACTGAAGGCTGAAGGGTTTGGCCATAAAGCTGGCCTGGAGCCCGTGTTTCTCTGCAACGTATCGGGTTAAGCGCCGCAGAGCCAGTACGTTATCGCATACCTCAATAACCCGATGGCTGTGCTTCAGGTTCAACTCGTACTGACCGGGTTCGGCTTCTGCCACGATCCCGGTCAGTGGAATGTGCTGGTGTTGCGCCAGCTGCTCCAGTTCGTCAAACAATGCCGCGTGCGCCGTTGACGTATCCATATGAAAGCAACCCTGATTCTGCGGATCCTGAGAATCTGACCCCGTCAGATAGAACTCAATCTCTGGTGCAATCACCGGGAAAAGCCCATGCTGGTGGAAGCGTGCAAGGACGTTTTGCAATATCACGCGTGGCTCAAGCGGACAGGATTTTCCATCGCTGTCATTCATGGTCAACAGGATCTGCGCGTTATGCTCAGGAGCCTGGGGCGAAGGGCACAGGGAACCGGGAACGGGTACGCAAAGCCGGTCTGGCTCATCATGAAGTGATGCGGCAATCTTTCCTTTTTGATCCATTGAGTAGACCGAAAGGGGAAAATAGCAGCCTTTCTCAAGATTCAGCATGCTTTCCACTGAGAGCCGTTTGCCACGCATAATGCCATTGATGTCGTTTAGGTAAACGTCAATGTGTTTAGTCTGCGGATAACGTGCCAGATAATCCGTCACTTCCGCTGACAAATTCTGTTTCATGGCTGCAATTTTCTCATCGAGATACAGGCCTGAATTGAGGGCGGTCGGGAGCGATAATCCCGGGAAGTTAAAATACGGGCGGATATTTTTCAGGAAAAAAGCATTCATTATTGAGCTCATAGTCATTCTTCAATGAAGCCGTAGCGGCAATGAACTCAGCTTAAAAGGGCGAGAGTAAAGGGCGGATAAAAAGAGTGATGCCCGACGTAAAGAAAGTATAAAAGCGGGGCTATTTTTTCTCTTTTTTCTGCATATCCAGCAGTTGTTCAGGCGTCACTGCCGGGTAACCCTGCGCATCTTCTGGCACTTCATGCATCGCCGGAATTGGCACCAGTGGGCCTAAAAAGCGCGGTTCTCGTTTGAAGATGTACAGGTCAGCCAGTGCACCAAAACGGGCACCGAACTCGCGTACGCGCACGCTCAGCATGTCTTTTGGCGATGGCACCGCGTAGCACTGGGCCTGAATACCCATATGCAACGCAATAAACAATGCCCGTTCGCAGTGGAAGCGCTGGGTAATGATGATGAAATCGTTGGTGTCGAACACTTTACGGGTACGCACGATGGAGTCCAGGGTGCGGAATCCGGCGTAGTCGAGCACGATATCGGCCGGGTCGACCCCTGCGGCAATCAAATCCTTACGCATCGTCACCGGTTCGTTATAGCTTTGCAGCGCGTTATCGCCGCTCAACAGCAGGTAATTCACCTTTCCGCTGTTATAGGCGTTTAGCGCCCCCTGAATACGATAACGGTAATACTGATTGATGACGCCGGTACGGTAATATTTGGCGGTACCGAGTACCACACCAACCTGACGATAGGGGAGATCCTGCAGGTCATCAAAGATGTAGGGCGCTGTTTTCCAGCTTATCCAGCGGTCGAGGCCAAGCACAGTCAACAGCAGTATGCCGAGCAGGACAGACAGGCTGTAAAAAATGCGCTTTAACATGCAGATGGCTCGTACCAAAGGTGAAATTTAACTCAGGCTACTTTACCCGCATGGTTAGCGCAAGAAACAGCGAATCAACTGAGGGGTTTTTCATCACACTGGCGGGCATTCCTGCCCGCCGGAAGGATTACGCAAGCAGCACGCGTTCAATCGATGAACAGCCCAGCGCTTTCAGCGTGGCGGCGGTAGCATCCCACTGAATCAGCGGTGCATCGGCAATTTCTGCCAGAATAGTGCGCTGAATATCCGGGTAGTCATAACCGTTCAGGTTCAGCAGATTCAGTGCGCCCTGCAGTGGTGGCAGCGTTGGGTTAAATGCGGCATTTTCCGCATAGCTGCCGCTGAAGATACGGCCATCACGGCACTGTAGCGCTACGCCACTAGGTGATTTGCTGTACGGGGTGTGGCTCTTGTTGGCGGCGGTGATAGCGGCCTGGCTCAGGTCATCGCCGGACAGGGCGAAGCCGTGATCCTGCTCATCCATCAGCAGCGTTTTGATATCCAGATCTTTCGGGCCGAAAGCGTCAGGCAGGTAATCACCCAGCGTGTGTGGTGCACGACCTGGCAGGTTGATGCGCAATTGCAGTCCGCTGTTCAGCTCGTTCATAAACTGACGACAGTGGCCACAAGGGGTGTAGTTAACGGTAATGGCGCTTAGCGCTTTTTCGCCGCGCAGCCAGGCGTGGCTGATGGCGCTTTGTTCCGCGTGGACAGTTTGCTGCATCGTCGCACCCAGGAACTCCATGTTACCGCCAAAGTACCAGGTTCCGCTTACACCGCGTGCAATCGCCCCTACATTGAAGTGGGAGAGGTCAGCGCGTGCGCAGGCGGCGGCCAGCGGCAGCAGTGCGAAAGCCAGCGCGTCTTCGTCCAGTCCTGTTGCCTGTTGAAGCAGAGTGACCTGCTCAGCCGTCAGCAGGGCGGGGAAATGCTCATCCGCCAGAACCGGGGCCAGGGCTGATTGCAAATTCTCTGCAAGCTGGGCGAAAGCAGCTTGAAAACGTGGATGCATGGCGTTTGCCTCATAAAGGTTAATGGATCGGTAGTGTACGGAGCCATTACGGCTTTATATGTGATCCACTTCTCATTACTTATGCAACTTATGAAAACAAAATGAAATTTGCGCGACGTATCGCAAATTTTAGCCCACAACTGCCAGAATGATCGGGAACAGGAACGGCGCGATCAGAGAGGTCATGATCCCACAGATGACCAGTGCCAGCGAGCTGAATGCCCCTTCCTGATAATCCAGCTCAGCGCAACGTGCGGTACCCAGGGCGTGTGAAGCCGTCCCCATCGCCAGACCACGCGCGGCTTTGGTATGAATGCGCATAGCATTCAACAGGGTATGGCCAAATACCGCACCAAGAATACCCACGAAAATTACGCATACGGCGCTGATGGCCGGTATACCGCCGATGCTGCCGCCCACCGCCATCGCGATTGGCGTGGTGACGGATTTTGGCAGAATAGAGGCGGCAATCTGCGGAGAGGCTCCCATCAACAGTGCGACCGACGTTCCGGTAATCATCGCCACCAGACTCCCCACAAAACAGATAGTAATGATGGACTTCCAGCGGGCACGGATCTGGTGCAACTGTTCATATAAAGGAAAGGCGAGCGCCACAACGGCAGGCTGCAGCAGATCGTTTAAAATCTTGCTCCCGGCAAAGTAGCGTTCGTAAGGAATGCCGGTGAGAAGCAGGAAAGGAATGATCACCACCATCGCCACCAGCAGAGGGTTGAGCAATGGCATTCTGAAACGTACGGCAAGTTTACGCGCGGCGAAGAACACCACCAGGGTTAACGGCAGCGACCACCAGATATTCTCCATCATTGCTTTGTTCCTTTTTGCCCAATCACTTTACGTTCGCCATGCACCAGATGCGAACTCCAGCTCACCACCAGGAAAACCACCAGCGTACTGACCGCGCAGGAGACGACAATGGGGCCGAACTGTGCTTTGAGCAAATCGTAATATTGCATGACCCCGACGCCGATGGGGACAAACAGTAGCGCCATGTAGCGAATGAGAACGAAGCAGCCAGGGTTGACCCACTTCGCAGGCAAAACCTGCAGTGCCAGCAGCACAAACAGGATCAGCATACCGATAATGCTGCCGGGAATGGTGATAGGTAACAGGGACGCGATGAAAATCCCGGCGTACAGACAGGCGTAAATCAGGACGAATGCGCGCAGGTATTGCCAGATAGTATTCAATGATTTGCTCATGGTGAAAGTCCTTGATGAAACGCATTCATCATACAATTAAACCCTGAAATGTGCTACGGATCACATCATGAATTTTGAGCATACCAGACATTCCTGAATGGAACGTCTGACATTGCCACAAATGGACAGTCTTAAGTTTAAATGCAACTATAGCGCGTCTTTTTTTACAGGTACTGATATGCGTGTTTTACTGGCCCCAATGGAAGGCGTGCTCGACTCCCTCGTGCGCGAGCTTCTGACCGAGGTGAATGATTACGATCTCTGCGTGACGGAATTTTTACGCGTGGTCGATATGTTATTGCCGGTAAAATCTTTTCACAGGCTCTGCCCGGAGCTGCACAACCAGAGCCGAACAACATCCGGCACGCTGGTGCGCATTCAGTTGCTGGGCCAGTATCCGCAATGGCTGGCGGAAAATGCTGCCCGTGCGGTGGATCTTGGTTCTTACGGGGTCGATCTCAACTGCGGCTGCCCGTCGAAACTGGTCAACGGCAGCGGCGGTGGGGCAACATTGCTGAAAGATCCTGAGCTGATTTATCGCGGTGCAAAAGCCATGCGTGAAGCTGTACCGTCGCATTTACCGGTGACGGTGAAGGTGCGACTGGGCTGGGACAGCGATGCGCGACAGTTTGAAATAGCCGATGCGGTACAGCAGGCGGGTGCAACAGAGTTAGTCGTGCATGGCCGTACCAAAGAGGATGGTTATAAGGCCGATCGCATCAACTGGCAGGCGATTGGCGAGATCCGCAAACGACTCTCTATTCCCGTGATTGCGAATGGCGAAATCTGGGATTACGAGAGCGCACAGGCCTGTCTGAAAGAGACTGGCTGCGATGCGGTAATGATTGGCCGTGGGGCGTTGAATGTGCCGAATCTCAGCCGGATGGTGAAATATAACGAACCGCGCATGCCGTGGGCTGAGGTGGTGACGCTACTGCAAAAATACAGCCGTCTGGAAAAGCAGGGGGATACCGGCTTGTATCATGTTGCACGTATTAAGCAGTGGCTCAGTTATTTGCGCAAAGAGTACAGCGAAGCGTTAGGATTATTCCAGGAGATCCGTACGTTACAGACTTCCGCGGATATTGCGCGGGTGATTCAGTCAAAATAATAAGCGTTAATTTGCTCACACTTTATTAAAATATAAAACAATGCAGGTTTTCAACGTGGCACGACGGTGTTAAGGTGCCACTGTTTTCAACGCAGGATTGTTACTGGCTAACAGGCAAAACCTAAGCGTTCTACAGCATTAATCGCTGTGGAGTGCTTAGGTTTTTTTTTGCCTGTAATTTATGCAGGAGAGAAATTTGACTTAACTTTTTTATTGAAATTAATCAGGGCGCATTTTGTGGTTATTGATAACCGCAGGGGCGACTATTACCAAAAATAAATGATATGACAGGAAATAGATAAATTTCCTGCGACCAGTTACGCACTAAATACTCAATCACAGGTTGTTATTATGGCATATAAAAATATTCACTATAAGCTGTGCGCGCTCGCCTTATTGACGATTTCCCCTTTGTCGATGGCTCAGGACTGGAACGGGACGGCGCTAGGATTTGAAGCGCCACCGGATCCAATCCTTGGCGATATGCTCGGTATTCGTAAGATCCTTAACGATAACGGGTTCACCTGGAATCTCGGCTACCTGAATGAAATTGGCTGGAACGGTGGCGGTGGCTATAATCACGATTCTCACGTGGCCTATATCGACCAGTTTGCGCTGACCTTCAACCAGGATCTGGAGCGCTGGACGGGCATTCCGGATGCTCGTATTGAAGGGAATATCGTCAACCGTAACCACAATGACGATCTCACCACCAAACGCGTTCAGGATCCGCGCGTTAACTTTAATGATCTGACTCAGGAAAGCTGGGGCGGGCAATCTATCACCCGTCTGGGCTGGCTGACGTTTGCCCGTAGCTTTGATGACCGACGCCTCACCTGGCGCATCGGGATGATGAACAAAGTACAAACTTTCGACCAGATCATCCCGTGTGACTTCCAGATGCTCTCGCAGTGCGGAGGGAAATCGGCCAACTCGCTAACCTGGAACAACTGGAACGTCCATACCTGGGGTACCACGCTGGAGTATAAGGTAACGCCAACCGTGACCCTGAAAGGCGGTGTGATGGAACAAAACCCGGATGCCTCCAGCCGAAACCATGCGTGGAGCTGGTCGACGAAGGGTAGCAAAGGTGTATTACTGCCGGTTGAGATCGAAGCACGTCCGTTGATAGGTGGTCTGCCTGGAGCATATAACCTGGGCGTGGTGTATACCAATGCACCGCAAACTGACCTTTACCGTGGCGTATCTGGTGGTGCGGGTGCAACCGATCCGGAGGGATACGAGAAGCATAACCGTACATGGTTTATGTACGCCGGGCTTAACCAGCAGCTCACACAACACAAGGACGATCCGAATCGTGGCTTAAGCACCTCCATCAGCATGAGTCTCGCCGATCAGAACTCCAACTATATGCATCAGGTCTACGCCGCCTCGCTACGCTACCGTGGGCTGTTTGATGCTCGTCCGGAAGACTGGATTGGCTTTGGTCTGACCTGGATCGATATGAGCAACCAGTATGCGCGTAACCAGCGTTACATGAATACGCTGAATGGGGTGTCTGACTATAACGATCCGGCGTATCGCCCGGTGCCTGGTCATTCACTGAATGGCGAGTTTTACTATCGCTTCCGTCCTGTGTCGTGGCTTGAGCTGCAGCCAGGTATTCAGTACTGGCACCATCCTGGCGGGGTCGACCGAACTCAGGATGCATGGGTAACCGAGCTAAAAACCGTGGTGACCTTCTGATATAACCGTAGCAAGTACGATCTGCGTCACGTTTTTACTCGCGACAGATTGAGGCTATGAATGAAACTGATAGAGTGCCAGAACTGGATTGTTACTGCTTAGGCAGGCAAAACCTGATTTTCTGGCTTCTGCCGGAGGTCAGGTTTTTTTGTTTCTGGGGTTCCGATGAAAATCGCCAAAATTCTTAATAATAATGTGGTGGTTGTTCAGGATGGGCGCGGGCGCGAACAGGTCGTGATGGGCCGAGGGCTGGCTTTCCAGAAGCGCGTCGGTGAAGAGCTGGATACCACGCTGATTGAAAAGGTGTTTGCGTTACAAAGCGATGAACTGGTTCGTCGGCTGGGGGAGCTGCTTAGCCAGATCCCGCTGGAGGTGATGACCACCTGCGACCTCATCATTGGGCTGGCGTCGCAGCGGCTGGGGAAATTGCAGGAGAGTTTGTATATCACCTTGACTGACCACTGCTACTTTGCGATTGAACGGCAGAAGAAAGCGCTGGCAATCAAAAACGTGCTGTTGTGGGATATCAAACGCCTGTATCCGAAGGAGTTCGAACTGGGGCAGGAGGCGAGGGCCATTATCGCCAAACGCCTGAATGTCGAACTGGCGGAGGATGAGGCCGGGTTTATCGCGCTGCATCTGGTCACCGCGCAACTGAACAGCGAGATGCCGGAAGTGATGCACGTCACCCGGGTCATGCAGGAGATCCTGCAACTGGTGAAGTACCAGCTGCAGCTTGAGTATGATGAAGAATCGCTCAGCTATCAGCGTTTTGTCACCCATCTGAAGTTTTTTGCCCAGCGGATGCTCACTCGAACTGTGGTGGACGATGACGATGTTTCGCTGCATACGGCGGTGAAAGACAACTACGCGAAAGCGTGGAAATGTGCTGAGAAAATCGCGCAGCATCTGAATAAAAGCTATCAGCGTGATCTGACAACTGAAGAAATTATGTTCCTCGCCATTCATATTGAACGGGTGAGAAAAGAGGGGCGTTAAGCCCCACAAACTGGATTGTTACTGCATAACGCAGGCAAAACCTGAGCGCGGCCTTCGAAAGGAGGACGCTCTCGGGTTTTTTTATTTTTATACTCAGTCAACAGGTGTCTGCGGGCATCGGATGTAAGGAAATCGAGATGGAATACCAGGCATTAGCAAAGGATATTCTCGGCCACGTTGGCGGAAAAGAGAACATCGTCAGTCTTGTCCACTGCGCTACCCGGCTTCGCTTCAAACTGAAAGAGAATCAAAAAGCGGATGCGGAAGGGCTGAAGAAAAACCCGGGCGTGATTATGGTGGTTGAAAGCGGTGGTCAGTTCCAGGTGGTTATTGGCAACCATGTGAATAGCGTCTGGAAGGCGGTGCGTAGCGAGGCGGGACTGACGGATGAGACACCCGCAGTGGAAGAGAAGGGCGAAAAAGGGAATCTGCTGGGCCGCCTGATCGACATCGTTTCCGGGATTTTCACGCCGTTTATCGGCATTCTGGCGGCCTCCGGTATCCTGAAAGGGTTGCTGGCGCTGGCCGTCGTCTGTGGCTGGCTGACCCCTGAAAGCGGTACCTATAAAATCTGGTTCGCCGCGAGTGATGCACTGTTCTTCTTCTTCCCTCTGGTGCTGGGCTACACCGCCGGGAAAAAATTTGGCGGCAACCCGTTTATCACTATGGTGATCGGTGGTGCGCTTACCCATCCGATGATGATTGCAGCGTTTAATGCCAGCCAGCAGCCGGGTGCGACTGCCGAGGCATTTCTCGGTATTCCCGTCACCTGGTTCAACTACAGCTCATCGGTGATCCCGATCATTCTCGCCGCGTGGGTGAGTTGCTGGCTGGAAAAACAGAGTACAAAGCTGTTGCCATCGTCGATGAAAAACTTCTTTGCACCGCTCATCTGCTTAGGCGTTACCGTGCCGCTGACCTTCCTGGTGATTGGTCCGCTGGCAACCTGGCTCAGCCAGCTATTGGCAAACGGCTACCAGTGGATTTACGTTCTTGCCCCGTGGCTTGCGGGTGCGGCTATTGGCGCACTGTGGCAGGTTTGCGTGATTTTTGGCCTGCACTGGGGGCTGGTACCGCTGATGATTAACAACCTGGCGGTGTTGGGCCATGACTCCATGCTGCCGATGCTGCTGCCAGCGGTGTTTGGTCAGGTGGGGGCTGCGTTTGGGATCTTCCTGCGTACCCGCGATGCTCGCCAGAAAATGCTGGCCGGTTCGTCCGTCACGGCAGGAATTTTTGGGATCACTGAACCGGCGGTGTACGGTGTTAACCTGCCGCTGCGTCGTCCGTTTATCTTTGGCTGTGTGGCTGGAGCCATCGGGGGGGCGATTGTCGGCTTTAGCGATACCCACGTGTACTCCTTTGGTTTCGCCAATATCTTTACCATCGCGCAGATGATCCCGCCTGGTGGCGTGAACGCCACGCTGTGGGGCGGCATTATCGGTACCATCGTCGCGCTGGTGCTCAGCTGCGGCCTGACGCTGGTCGCCGGTATGCCAGTGCGTTCAACACAAGATGCCGTGGTGCCTACAACTGTCGGCGATAACGACGTGCTGTCCCCGATGACGGGCACTGTCCTTGCGCTTGACCAGGTGCCGGATACCACCTTTGCCAGCGGACTGCTGGGCAACGGCGCGGCCATTATTCCCTCTGATAACAAGGTCATTGCCCCTTTTGCCGGTGAAGTAGCCTCTCTGTTCCAGACTAAACATGCCATCGGGCTGCTCAGCACCAGCGGTATTGAAGTGTTGATCCATGTTGGGATCGACACCGTGAAGCTTGACGGTAAGCCGTTTACTGCTCATGTGAAAGTGGGTGACAAAGTACAGCCGGGCGACCTACTGCTGGAGTTTGATCGTCAGGCCATTCTTGATGCCGGATACGACCTGGCGACCCCGATTATTATCAGTAACAGCGACGAGTATCGTGAAGTGTCGACCGTGGCGGCAACGTCCGTTCACGCAGGCTCACCGTTACTTAGCGTAAGCCATTAATAACAGGAGAACGTGATGAAAACTTTCCCGGATGATTTTTTATGGGGCGGTGCAGTTGCCGCGAACCAGGTAGAAGGCGCTTATCTGGCGGATGGCAAAGGGCTGTCCACCTCTGACGTCCAGCCGCAGGGGGTCTTTGGTCCGGTGGTGGAGCGTGTGGTGGGTGACAGCGGCATCAAGGATGTCGCCATCGACTTCTATCACCGCTATCCGGAGGACATCAAACTGTTTGCCGAAATGGGCTTTAGTTGTCTGCGTGTCTCGATTGCCTGGACGCGTATCTTCCCGAACGGGGATGAACAACAGCCAAACGAAGCAGGCCTGGCGTTTTACGACAAGCTGTTTGATGAACTGGCGGCGCACAACATCACACCGCTGGTCACCCTGTCGCACTATGAAATGCCGTGGGGACTGGTGAAGCAATATGGTGGCTGGGGCAGCCGTCAGGTCATTGGTTTCTTCGAGCGTTACGCCCGTACCGTATTTGCACGCTACAAAGGGAAGGTGAAGCTGTGGCTGACCTTTAACGAAATCAACATGTCTCTGCATGCCCCCATGACCGGCGTCGGTCTGCCGGGAACCAGCAGTAAGGGCGAGGTGTATCAGGCGATCCACCATCAGCTGGTGGCCAGTGCGCTGGCGGTAAAAGCCTGTCACGAGATTATCCCGGATGCCAAAATTGGCAACATGTTGCTGGGCGGCCTGATGTACCCGCTGACCTGCAAGCCAGAGGATGTGCTGGAAGCGTTGCAGGAAAACCGCGCGTGGCAGTTCTTTGGCGACGTACAGTGTCGTGGTGCGTATCCGGGCTACATGCTGCGCTTCTTCCGCGATAACGGGATTCAGTTGGAGATCACTGATGCCGATCGCGAGGCGCTGAAATCGACCATCGATTTTATCTCGTTCAGCTACTACATGACGGGCTGCGTCACCACCGATGAAGAGCTGAACCAACAGGCGCGCGGCAATATCCTGAGTATGGTGCCGAACCCGCACCTCGCAAGCTCCGAATGGGGTTGGCAGATTGATCCCATCGGTCTGCGTACGCTGCTGAACGTGCTGTGGGATCGCTATCAGAAGCCACTGTTTATCGTTGAAAACGGTCTGGGTGCGAAGGATAAACCGGACGCTGACGGTATAGTGCAGGATGATTACCGCATCAGCTACCTGAACGATCACCTGGTGCAGGTGCGTGAAGCCATTGACGATGGTGTCGAGGTAATGGGGTACACCAGTTGGGGGCCGATCGATCTGGTTAGCGCCTCTAAAGCAGAGCTGTCCAAGCGCTATGGTTTTATTTATGTTGACCGTGATGACAGCGGAAAGGGTACCCTGGCACGTCGCCGTAAGAAAAGTTTCCACTGGTATAAAGAGGTGATCGCAACGAAAGGGGCAGCACTGAAAGGGTAATGAAAATATTAACCCGATGGTGGGTTTATCTCTGTCGGGTTAATAATTGGGTATATAGATAATTATATTTAATTGATTCTTGTGGTGAATATTTTTCTGATTGTTTAAATGTATAACAATTTGCAGATTGCCACGCGTTACTAAAAAAACGAACAGTATCAAGCGTAATTTGCGCCTTTATTTTTGAGTGAATGGCGTAATGAAACGTTCCTTTATTTTATCTCTGAGTGCTCCCCTCGTCTTTATTCTGGCCGCCTGTGCGCCAGAACATTCCACAGTATCGCCTGTTAAAACACAAACCACAGTGGCTTCGGTAAATACGCATTTACGTCGTACTGACTGGCCGAAAAATGAATGGTGGAAAGACTATAACGACCCCGAGCTTAATTCGCTGATTGCGAAAGCATTGAATGATGCGCCAGATATGCAAATTGCCCGGCAGCGCATCACGCTGGCAGAAGCTCAGGCAAAAGCAACGATGGCTGCCGACGGCCCACACATTGATTTTTCGGCTGATGCTGAACGCCAGAAAATGTCGGCTGAGGGGTTAATGGGGCCATTTGCCATCACCGACCCGGCTGCTGGCACCACCGGGCCGTGGTACACCAACGGGACATTTGGCCTGACTGCTGGCTGGGATCTTGATCTGTGGGGCAAAAACCGTGCGCAGGTTGAAGCCCGTATTGGCAAGGTGAATGCGCAAAATGCAGAGATGGAACAAACGCGTCAACTGCTTGCCAGCAGCGTCGCGCGGCTGTACTGGGAGTGGCAAACTCAGGCCGCCGTGGGAGATGTCCTCGCAGATATCAAACAAGAGCAGGAGAATATTATTGGTGCCGACCGCGAGCTCTACCAGCACGGGATAAACTCCTCCGTGGAAGGGGTCGAAACGGACATTAACGCCAGCAAAACCGAGGAACAGCTGGCGGAAGTAAAGGGAAAAATGAAAGCCGTTGAGGCGCGTCTGGAAGCGTTAACCAACAGCACCTCAATGACGCTCACCCGCCATGCATTACCTGCACCAGAGGCTGCGCTGCCGACGATGCTGGGTTATGAACTGCTGGCGCGTCGACCCGATCTCCAGGCCGCTCACTGGTATATCGAAGCGTCCATGAGCGAGGTGGATGCTGCCAGAGCGGCTTTCTATCCCGATGTGAATCTGATGGCGTTCTTACAACAGGATGCCCTGCATCTGAGCGATCTGTTCCGCTCTTCGGCTCAGCAAATGGGCGTGACAGCCGGACTGACGTTGCCGATTTTTGACAGCGGCAGGCTGAACGCGAACCTGGATATTGCCCAGGCGCAGAATAATCTCTCCATCGCGAACTACAACAAAGCGGTGGTAGATGCCGTCAACCAGGTGGCGCGAACTGCCAGTGAAGTTGAAACCCTGACGGCGAAAAACCAGCACCAGCAGCAGGTCGAAAAAGATGCTGCGCGTGTTGTGGCGCTGGCACAGGCACGCTTTAGCGCCGGTATCATTGCCGGCTCCCGCGTCAGTGAAGCAAAAATCCCGGCGTTCAGGGAACACATCGCTGGGTTGATGCTGCAAGGGCAATATGTGGACGCCACGCTGCAACTGACGTCGGCACTGGGCGGTGGCTACCATCACGGCTAAAGCGCCCATGATCTGTACTTACCTGCTGGTTGATTGTCAGGAGGTGAGTACGACCCGAATAGTGCGCGCTAACGCTTCGAATCCCGGTGTTTCAGCCACAGCCGAACCGCAATGACTGCCACCGCCACCAGAATCAACCATGCCCAGTGCTTCACATGCTGGTCGAGAGTGTGCAACCACGGGCCAATCACTTCCCCACCAACGTAGCCTAGTGTGGTAAAGATCAGCGCCCAGGCAACCGCGCCAAAAATATTCAGTGGCAGGAAAATTTTCGGCGGCAAACGGCTCGCGCCAATCAGGATGGGGCCGATTATCCGAAAACCGTACATAAAACGGGTACCAATCACGAACAGGTAAGGGTGACGCTGGATCAGTCTCTGCGCCTGACGGATTTTCTTGCGATGCTTAGGAAAACGCAGCAGGAGTGCGGGCCCGAAACGTAGCCCCAGAAAGTAGAGCAACTGGTCGCCAATCATGCCACCCAGCGCAACTGCAGTCACGACCAGCGGGAAACGCAGCAGCCCCTGATGTGCCGCCACTCCTCCGAGCAGGGTGATGGTTTCACCTTCTGCCACGCTACCGATGACCAACGCGATATACCCATATTGTTCGATCAGACTATTGATATCCATAAACTCAGCCGGGTTTCCTTGCGAATGCCTGCATTTATCATATACCTCATGAATGAATAATGCGGCAATGAAGGCGAAATGGCATTTTTAAGGTTGCTCATAAAATAATCTAAAGCCTGCATTATACTTAAGGTATCGCTGACGGGCCGACAACAAGGGGGCGCTATGAACCATGTCTGGGGACTCTTCTCCCATCCCGACCGTGAAATGCATGTCATCAGAAACGAGAACGAAACGGTCGCGCACCATTACACGCACCATGTGCTGCTGATGGCAGCGGTGCCGGTGATCTGCGCGTTTATCGGTACAACACAAATCGGCTGGAACTTTGGTGATGGCACCGTGGTTCAGTTGTCGTGGTCTACCGGGCTTTACCTTGCCATTATCTTCTACGGCCTGATGCTGGCAGGGGTGGCGGTGATGGGGCGCGTCATTCACTGGATGGCACGTAACTATCCGCAACGTCCGTCCCTGGCGCACTGTATGGTCTTTGCCGGATATGTCGCGACCCCGCTGTTCTTAAGCGGCATTGTTGCGCTCTATCCACTGGTCTGGTTGTGCGCGCTGATCGGTACGATTGCCCTCTTTTACACCGGTTATCTGCTGTATCTGGGGGTTCCAACCTTCCTGAATATCAATAAAGAAGAGGGCCTGAACTTCTCCAGTTCAACGCTGGCTATCGGCGTGCTGGTGCTGGAGGCGTTACTGGCGCTGACGGTGATTCTTTGGGGTTACGGATACCGTCTCTTTTAAGTTCACTGCATTGCTGGCGTAAATGCCAGCAATGCAGCATCTGTTCATGATTCTTCGCTGGCGACATTCCACGGTGACCGCTATGATGCCGGAGCCAGCCTGTGTTTATCCGTTAGCACAGGCGGTGTACGTCATGACGTGCGTGAATAATTATCAGAAATCTCACCATGCTGAAATTCCGAGTCTCTTTACTTAGCCTGGCACTGTTGCTGGGTGCGTCCGTTGCCGTGCCAGCGATCGCCAAAACGCCTGCGGTGACCACTGCTGCTGCCCAACCGCAAATTGCGTCCGGCAGTGCGATGATTGTTGATCTGAATACCAATCAGGTGATCTACGCCAGCCATCCGGATCTGGTGCGACCGATCGCCTCGATTACCAAATTAATGACCGCGATGGTGGCGCTTGATGCCCATCTGCCGCTGGACGAAAAACTGAAAGTGGATATCAGCCACACGCCGGAGATGAAAGGGATTTATTCCCGCGTGCGTCTGAACAGCGAAATTAGCCGTAAGAATATGCTACTGCTGGCGCTGATGGCTTCTGAAAACCGTGCAGCGGCGAGCCTGGCGCATCACTATCCGGGCGGTTATGACGCATTCATTCGTGCAATGAATGCAAAGGCCAAATCACTGGGTATGAGCAATACGCATTATGTGGAACCGACAGGTTTGTCGATTCATAACGTCTCCACGGCGCGTGATTTGACGAAACTGCTGATTGCCAGCAAACAGTATCCGCTGATTGGGCAGCTCAGTACCACGCGTGAAGAGACGGCCACGTTTGCGAACCCGGCGTATACGCTGCCGTTTCGCAATACTAACCATCTGGTCTACCGTGATAACTGGAACATCCAGTTAACGAAAACGGGTTTTACCAATGCGGCGGGTCACTGTCTGGCGATGCGTACCGTATTTAACGGGAAACCGGTGGCGCTGGTGGTGATGGATGCTTTTGGTAAATACACCCACTTCGCGGATGCAAGCCGACTGCGCACCTGGATTGAGACGGGGAAAGCCCAACCGGTTCCGGCCGCGGCACTGAGCTATAAAAAGCAAAAAGCGGAACAGATGGCGACCGCGCAGAACGATTAGGTAAATGCAAAACGGTAACTCAGGTTACCGTTTTTTATGTTTTCTCCCTTTCCCTGTGGGAAAGGGCCGGGGTGAGGGCACCAGACCGCACGGCTTTTATTCGGGCAGCGTCCAGTCACCGTCGTTGAGTGGGCGTTGCATAATCAGCGTATCCCGCCAGTCACCTTTTTTGTAGCCGACGCTGCGTAGCTGACCGACAATCTCGAAGCCGTGTTTTTTATGCAGCCGTAATGAGCCCGCATTATTATTTCCGTCGCCCACAACCGCGATCATCTGCCGCCACGGTCCTTGCTCGCAGCGTTCAATCAACGCGTCCATGAGCGCTGAACCAAACCCGCGTCCGGTGGTACTGGCATCCACGTAGATCGATTCTTCAAGGGTATAACGGTAGGCATGTCGTGGACGATACAAGGTCGCATAGCAATACCCCACGACGATGCCGTGATACAACGCGACCAGCCACGGTAGGCCGCTCTCGGCGACGTTTTTCATCCGCTGGCGCATTTCATCGATGGTAGGGGGGACTTCCTCGAACGATGCGCGCCCGTGAAGCACATGCCAGGCATAGATGGCCGTAATGGCATGCACATCGTCAGGAAGGGCGTCGCGTACGTCCACTTCGGTTTCAGGGTAAATATCAACAGCCGACATGGTATGCCTGCTCCTCGTCTTACAAAGCCGGAGAAACGGTTCTCCGGCGACAGATATTTACTCTAGTACGTTTGAGGAGCGCTTCACAATCTCTCAAATATGGCTGTAGACGCGATTCAGAGGCTTACGCGTCGTGCTGCTCCGTTTCGGCGCTCTCTTTCCAGTATTTCTTCCGCGTTGTTTTACCAATACCGGGATTCATACTGTTTGTAGGGTCATTCTCGCGATAAAACTGCTTTAATGCATCCGGGGCTTTGTAAAGATGCCCGACGTTGTGTTCCGCAGGATATTGTGCGCCGCGATCGCGCAGCAGGGTGAGCATCTGTTCTTTCAGTTCATGTGCATCGACGCCTTTTTTGACGATGTAATCCTGGTGGAATACATAGCACATAAAGTGGCCGTAATAGAGTTTGTGTACCAGCTTGCTGTCAATTTCCGGCGGCAGATGTTCAAACCATTCGGTATCGTTGCGTCGCAAGGCAATATCCAGTGCCAGAATATCCTCCACCTCTTCGGAGTGAACCGCCTGGTAACGAATGGCGGCACCCGCTGCGGCGAAGCGGTGCAGGAAGGCTTTGCTGCCTTCTTCCGGCGTACAGGCGAAGAAATCACCTTCGGCGGTTTTGAAGAATTCAGTCAACCAGGTTTGTGCCTCGGTAATGCCATCACCGGCCATTTTCAGCAGCAGGTGGTGCTCATACTTATCGCGCCAGGTCTTCATTCGCTCCGGTAAATGCGCCGGGAAGACATGACCCAGTTTCTGCATAAAGCGGTCGGTGAAATGTGGCTTAAACAGCGACACTTTATCCAGCATCGCGTCGGTGCGGCCCTTCATGGTGAAGAAGAACGGCATCTTGTCGGTACCAAGCTTGTCGATCATCAGGAAGGTGTCTTTGCCGTAACGTTCGGCGATGTCGTAAATATCACGGTGCATATACTCGCCTGCCACTGGCAGGTGGGTGAACTCACCCAGAATATGACGGCGGATTTCGGTCAACACGTCTGGCTGGTTGGTACCGATGTAAAAGACCTGCTGTTTTTTCTCTGCCGGGAAGGTATCAAGGCGGACCGCAAAGACGGCCAGCTTGCCCGCGCAGCCGGAGGATTCGAATAACCGGTCAGGATCGGCGTTATAGCGCGCCGGGGTATCGGCCCCGATATCGCGCACGCGGGTGACATAATCATGGTCGTGAGCATGCCGTCCATCGTGCTGAACGTCTTCATCCTTCACGCGGTCGTCATCGAGTTTGCTGAGGATCTGCTCTGGCGTTGCCCCCAGATCAATTCCCAAATGGTTGACCAGCGTCAGCTTGCCGTTTTCGTCGATGCGGGCATACAGCGACATCTCGGTGTACGCGGGGCCACGCTGCACCAGCGAACCGCCAGAGTTATTGCAAATCCCGCCAATTACGGAGGCACCAATACAGGATGAACCAATCACCGAATGGGGTTCACGTCCCAGAGGCTTAAGCGCTTTTTCCAGTGAATAGAGGGTCGTCCCGGGGAAGGCCAGTACCTGTTCACCTTTGTCCAGCAGGTGCAGTTTGTCGAGACGCAGGGTGCTGATGATCACGATGTCACGATCGTAATCGTTGCCGTTCGGCGTAGAACCTTCGGTCAGGCCGGTGTTGGCGGCCTGCATCAGAATAATTTTGTCGGCGACGACGCAGGCGCTCAGTACGCGCCACAGTTCCAGCAGCGTGCCGGGGAACACCACCGCCAGCGCGTCGCCCTGACCGGAGCGAAAACCTTTGCGGTAGCGGGCGGTTTTTGCCGGGTCGGTAAGCAGGTGAGAGTGACCAACCAGGCGCGACAATTCGTTAATAAAAGTGTTGTTATCGTCAGTTCGAACAGAAGACATCTTCCACTCCTTGTGGTGGGGCAAATTTCTCGTTGTAAAGCATAGCGCGATTAACTGTTAAGCGGTCGAGTATTCACGAGAAAAATCAGAGAATAACCCTGCAAGGTTCAGAGGGTTTGTGGCACACTGCGCTTTTCGCACGGTTTGGCCGAGATCTTCCGGCGGTTATTGATGAGAGAGTAAAACGACATGAAATGGCTATGTTCTGTAGGTGTCGCCGTCAGCCTGGCGCTGCAACCTGCGCTGGCAGAGGATTTGTTTGGTAATCACCCGCTTACGCCTGAAGCCCGGGACGCGTTTGTTACCCAATTGCTTAAGAAGATGACGGTCGATGAGAAGATAGGCCAGCTGCGTCTTATCAGCGTCGGTCCGGATAACCCGAAAGAGGCCATCCGTGAGATGATTAAAGAGAGCCAGGTTGGGGCAATCTTTAACACCGTCACTCGCCAGGATATCCGCAAAATGCAGGATCAGGCGATGGAACTCAGCCGTCTGAAAATTCCTCTGTTCTTCGCCTATGACGTGCTGCACGGTCAGCGTACCGTCTTCCCGATTAGCCTCGGTTTAGCCTCCTCCTTTAACCTTGATGCGGTCAAAACCGTGGGGCGCGTTTCTGCATATGAAGCGGCAGACGACGGCCTGAACATGACCTGGGCTCCGATGGTGGACGTCTCCCGCGATCCGCGCTGGGGCCGCGCCTCAGAAGGTTTCGGGGAAGATACATATTTAACGTCGATAATGGGTAAAACCATGGTGGAAGCGATGCAGGGTAAAAGCCCGGCGGATCGCTACTCTGTCATGACCAGCGTTAAGCACTTTGCGGCCTACGGTGCTGTTGAGGGTGGTAAAGAGTACAACACCGTGGACATGAGCCCACAGCGCCTGTTCAACGACTATATGCCTCCGTACAAAGCGGGCCTGGATGCGGGCAGCGGTGCGGTGATGGTGGCGCTGAACTCACTCAACGGCACACCTGCGACCTCTGATTCCTGGCTGCTGAAAGATGTACTGCGCGACCAGTGGGGCTTTAAGGGCATCACCGTCTCCGATCACGGCGCTATCAAGGAACTGATCAAACACGGAACGGCTTCCGACCCGGAAGATGCAGTGCGCGTGGCGCTCAAGTCCGGCATCAACATGAGCATGAGTGACGAATACTACAGCAAATACCTGCCGGGGCTGGTGAAGAGCGGTAAGGTAACGATGGCGGAACTGGATGACGCTACCCGTCACGTGCTGAATGTGAAATACGACATGGGGCTGTTTAACGATCCGTACAGCCACCTGGGCGCGAAAGATTCAGACCCGGCAGACACCAACGCTGAAAGCCGTCTGCACCGTAAAGATGCACGTGACGTTGCGCGTGAAAGCCTGGTGCTGCTGAAAAACCGTCTGGAAACGCTGCCGCTGAAAAAGTCCGCTACGATCGCCGTGGTTGGCCCGCTGGCCGACAGCAAGCGTGACGTCATGGGGAGCTGGTCAGCCGCTGGCGTGGCCGATCAATCCGTGACTGTACTGACCGGCATTAAAAACGCGGTCGGTGAAAACGGCAAAGTGGTGTACGCCAAAGGGGCGAACGTCACCAGTGATAAAGACATTGTTGCCTTCCTCAACCAGTACGAAGAGGCGGTGAAAGTGGATCCACGTTCACCGAAAGCGATGATTGACGAAGCGGTTAATGCGGCGAAGCAGTCCGACGTGGTGGTTGCTGTCGTTGGTGAAGCGCAGGGTATGGCGCATGAGGCCTCCAGCCGTACCGACATCACTATTCCGCAGAGTCAGCGCGACCTGATCGCCGCCCTGAAAGCGACCGGTAAGCCGTTGGTGCTGGTGCTGATGAACGGCCGTCCTCTGGCGCTGGTGAAAGAAGATCAGCAGGCAGACGCAATTCTGGAAACCTGGTTTGCCGGTACTGAAGGCGGTAACGCCATTGCCGATGTGCTGTTTGGCGATTACAACCCGTCAGGCAAACTGCCGATGTCCTTCCCGCGCTCTGTGGGGCAGATCCCGGTGTATTACAGCCATCTGAACACTGGTCGTCCGTACAATGCCGACAAACCGAACAAGTACACGTCACGCTACTTCGACGAAGCTAACGGCCCGCTGTACCCGTTTGGTTATGGCCTGAGCTACACCACCTTTAAGGTTTCTGACGTGAAAATGTCAGCACCGACCATGAAGCGTGACGGCAAAGTCACTGCCAGCGTGGAGGTTACCAACACGGGTAAACGCGAAGGGGCAACGGTGATCCAGATGTACGTTCAGGATGTCACTGCGTCCATGAGCCGTCCGGTGAAACAGCTGCGTGGTTTTGAGAAGATTGCCCTCAAGCCTGGCGAAACCCAAACCGTCAGCTTCCCGATCGACGTGGACGCGCTGAAGTTCTGGAACCAGCAGATGAAATACGCTGCGGAGCCTGGCAAATTCAACGTGTTTATCGGCGTGGATTCTGCCCGCGTGAATAAAGGCGAGTTCGAGCTGCAGTAATGTTGTTTCCCTCTCCCTACAAGGAGAGGGTTAGGGTGAGGGGGATACAATCCCCCCATCCCTGATAATCCGCTCAATCCGTGACCCACAACGCAACTTTTCGTCCTTCTCTTGCGAAAAACCCATCATCCGCGCTTTTTCTTCCATCGAACTGCTCTGAAATGTGACATTTTTCACACTTCATTTTTGCATGTCAGCTGAAAACGTGAACAGCATCAAAAGTCCTCTTATTGCCATAACGTCGGCGTGATGGCCTTCACCCTTCATGTAAATATCCCCTGAAAGTACCGCGAGCCACCGCGCAAATGCCCGTTTAATGCCGGTTAGTTCAATTCTGACGGGCAACAACATGAAACTCTCATTAGACAATGTCGATCTTGACCGTAGCGGGGCGTCGCGGGTGACGGCGACGCTACAGGGATTAATCGATACGCTGGCACGTGCAGGCGGCGGTACGCTGGTGGTGACGCCAGGCATCTACCTGACGGGGACGCTGGTACTGCCATCTCACTTTACGTTGCACCTGGAAGCGGGCGCGCGTCTGCTTGCCAGCCAGCACGAAGCCGATTACCAGACCGCCGAAACGCAAAGCATGGCGGAGCTTTCACGTATGGCGCTGCTCTACGCCCGTGATGCACATGCTGTAACGCTCAGTGGTGCAGGGTGCATTGACGGTAACGCCACGGCCTGGTTTGCCGAACAGGTCGATGCCCAGGGTTATCGCCAGCCGAAAACACATCGCCCTCGCCTGGTGGTATTTGAAGGCTGCGAGCAGGTGCGTATCAGTGACATCACCTTGTATGACTCGCCGATGTGGACTGCCCATCTGGTGAGCTGTAATCACGTTTTTATCCGTAACCTCACTGTCGACAACGATCTCACTCTTTCGAATACCGATGCGCTGGATATCGACAGTTGCCAGCACGTTCATATCAGCGACAGCTACTTCAGTGCCGCTGATGACGGTATCTGTCTGAAAACGACGGACAAAGCCCCTGAGCTGCAGCAGCCAATCTATAACATCACGGTCAGCAACTGCATTATCCGTTCCAAAAGCTGTGCCATTAAGGTCGGGACAGAGACCTTTGCAGATATTCGCCACGTTGCGGTGACGAATTGCACGATCTTTGAATCCAACCGTGGCATTGGCCTGGTGTCCCGTGATGGTGGCGCATTTAGCCAGATGGTGTTCAGCAACATTCTCTTCGATTGTCGCCACGGCGACCCGTGCCACTGGGGAAAAGCCGATCCCGTTTTCATCTCTCTGCGCCATCGTGCGCCGGACGTCCGGCCGGGGGATATCAGTCAGGTTACCTTCTCCAGCCTGAATGGCGTGGGCGAGGGGGCCATCAATCTGCACAGTGAGATTGACGGTGCGGTTCGCGATATCACTTTCAACGGGCTGACCTTCACTCAGATCCACAGCCCGTCCGGTGAGCAGGGTTGTTACGACGTGCGCCCACCGTGTAACCCGGAACGACCTACCGGCATGGGACTGGACAACGCTTACCGGGTGGATCCGCAGACAGGGCGTGCGCACGGCGTCGGGCGTTACCCGCACGGGCTACCTGCCATCTTTGCTTGCGGTATCTGTGGGCTGCATCTGAATGAGTTACATATCACACGTCCTTCGCCGCTGCCTGCGGACTGGGATGTCGAGAGTATCCGGGTTTAACACGGTCACTTCAGGGGATAACAATGATAAAAAAAGTGCGAGAAATTAAGCTGCGTAACTATGTCTGTTACGGACTGGCAGATGTGATAGGTTCCGGGGCCTTTACGCTGGTCAGTGCCTGGCTACTGTTTTTCCTGACCACGTTTTGCGGCCTGACGCCTATCCAGGCCGGGTCGCTTTTTGCCGTGGCAAGGATTGTCGATGTGATTATGTGCCCGGTGATTGGGTACGTTTCTGATAACTTCCATAAAACCCGGCTCGGGCGACGCTTTGGTCGCCGCCGTTTCTTCCTGCTGGCCAGTATTCCGCTGGTGTCTGTTTACAGTCTGCTGTGGGTGGAAGGGTTTAACTACTGGATGTACCTGCTGTTTTATATTCTGTTTGAAGTCGTCTACACCATGATCATCATTCCTTACGATACCCTGTCGGCGGAGATGACCTCGGATTTCAAAAAGCGCTCAAAGCTCACCAGTGCGCGTATGTACATTGCCCAGCTGGCCGGTTTTGCTGCGGCATTTCTGCCCGGGCGTCTGGTGTCGTATTTCGGCCCTGAATCGTCGGATTCGTTCTTCTACACCGGGGCGATTTTTACCGTGTCGTTTATGATTGTGCTGTTCTTCGTCTACTTCGGCACCTGGGAGCGGTCGCTGGAGGAGATCCAGCAAAACGAGCACCACGACGCGGAAGAGGAAAAAGAGCCGTTTACCACGCGCGTGTTCCATATCTACTACGATTTTGTCTCGACGCTGAAAATCAAAACCTTCCGCTCGCATCTGGGAATGTACCTTGGTGGATCTGTAGCGCAGGACATCTTCAACTCGGTATTTACCTATTTTGTGGTCTTCGCAATGATGACCTCGTCGGTGGTGGCCTCTAACCTGCTGGGGGTGATTAACGGCCTGCAGTTCTTTGGGGTTGGTATTGCAACCTGGTTGACGCTGCGTTTTTCACCGTCCCGTGCGTTTGCTACCCAGGCCACAATGGCGCTGCTGGCCTTTGCGCTGTTTGTCTCGGCTTACCTGAGCGGGGTGGGGGGTATGAGCGTGCTCTATGTCGGTGCGGCGGTTGCGGGCCTGGCGCGCGGCGGGATCTACGCCATTCCGTGGAATAACTACACCTTCGTGGCCGACGTGGATGAGATCCTGACCGGTAGCCGTCGTGAGGGGATCTTCGCCGGGTTTATGAGCCTGCTGCGCAAAGCGTCTCAGGCACTCTCCATTTTCCTGGTCGGGGTGGCGTTACAAATGTCGGGCTTCGTCTCCGGGCAGAGTTCGCAGCCACAGTCGGCTGTCAATATGATCCTGGTAATCATGATTGCCCTGCCGGTTGCCCTGACCCTGTGGGGGATCTGGTCTGCCTTCCAGTTTAAGGTGAACAGCCGCACGCACGCGATCCTGAACGAAGAGGTGGCGCGTCTGAAACTGGGCGGCAGTAAGGCGACCGTGAGCGCCGAAAACCGGGCGGTGATCGAAAGCCTGACCGGCATGCCATACGAAAACTGCTGGGGTGAAAACACCGTCGGCTATCTCAACCGCAAGCGTATGCAGGCGCGTAAGTTCAGCGGCCTGTTGAAGACCCACTGAGATGACAGAGCAGAGCATTATTATTCAGCAGGGCGTATGGGCCCGGCTGGGATTGCCCCGGGAACTTTGCTGGGGCTTTATGGGGATTTTCCTGTTTATTACCGGCGCGACGATTGAGCAGAGCTGGCTTGCCTCTTTGCTACAGCAGCGCGGATTTGATGCAGTGCATATCAGCTTACTCTCATCGGTTTTTGGCCTGTGCGTGGCGCTGGTGTCGTGGTTTTCTGGTATCGGCGCAGGCGTGCTGGGGTTACGGCGGCTGATGTGGGCCGCGACGGTGATTTATTTTATCGGCTCGGTTCCGTTCATTGCGTGGGCGCTGCCACAGGGCCATTACCCGCTGATGGTGGCGAGTTATGCGCTGCGTGGGGTGGCGTATCCGCTGTTTGCCTATTCATTTCTGGTGTGGGTCAACCAGCGCTGCGAGCCTGTCATTCTTGGGCGTGCCGTCTCGTGGTTCTGGATCGCCTTTGGTGTGGGGATGACCATCGTCGGGCCGTGGTTCTCCGGCATGATGATCCCGGCGTTTGGCGAAACCACCACGCTGCTCAGCGGCTTTATTTTCGTGGCGCTGGGGGCCGGTTGTGCGCTGGTACTCAACCGTGATCGCCCGCAGTGGCAACGCGAGGGCAACCTGGGGGATGCCCTGGCTGAAGGGCTGCGGGTGCTGGTGCGTGAACCCAGGATGCGCCTTGCGGTACTCGTGAAGACCATCAACGACATCGGCAAGTTTTCACTGGTGATCCTGATGCCCGTTTATTTGCCGCGTTTTGGCTTTAGCATCGCCCAGTGGCTGGCTATCTGGGGGCTGGTGAACGTGGTGAATATTTTCGCGAACTACTTCTTTGGCTGGCTGGGCGATACCATCGGCTGGCGAAACACGGTGGTCTGGTTCTCCGGCACGCTGTGCGGGCTGGGGATGCTGGCCGTCTGCTATACCCCGGTGTGGTTCGGCGACAGTGAAACCATGTTGTTTCTGGCGCTGGCTTTATATGCCGTGGGACTGGGGGCTTTTGGCCCGCTGAGTGCGCTGATCCCCTCACTGCTGCCGCACAACAAAGGGGCGGCGATCTCGTGCCTGAATCTGGGTTCCGGGCTGAGCAATTTCGTCGGGCCGGTGATTGTCACGCTTTGCGTGGCCCCATTGGGTATCGAAGGGACGCTATGGGTGATTGCCATTCTCTACTTCGCCGCCAGCCTGCTTAGCGTGCCGCTGACCCTACCCGAAGAAGGATGAATTCAGGTTTTTAGGCTACGCTTTTCTCTCAAGCCTCTGATAAAGGCCGTAAAAAATGAGGAAAGCTGCATGACGATGACAAAGGGGATGATGGGTTCAGCGGTGCTGCTGGCAGCGCTGAGCTTGCCGTTACAGGCGGCAGAGCCGGTGAAAGTGGGCTCAAAGATTGATACCGAGGGTGCGCTGCTCGGCAATATCATCTTACAGGTGCTCGAAAGTCACGGGGTCAAAACTGTCAATAAAGTCCAGCTCGGCACCACACCCGTGGTGCGTGGCGCTATTACCTCTGGCGAGCTGGATATCTACCCGGAATACACCGGCAACGGGGCGTTCTTCTTCAAAGATGAAACCGACCCGGCCTGGAAAAATGCCAAAGCCGGATATGAAAAAGTCAAAAAACTGGATGCAGAGCAGAACAAGCTGGTCTGGCTGACGCCAGCTCCGGCCAACAACACCTGGACTATTGCGGTGCGTAAAGACATCGCGGAGAAAGGTAAGTTAACCTCGCTTGAAGATCTCAGCCGCTACCTGAAAGAGAAGGGCGAATTTAAGCTTGCGGCGTCTGCTGAGTTTATCGAGCGTCCGGATGCGCTACCTGCTTTTGAAAAAGCCTATAACTTTAAGCTCGACCAGGCTCAGTTGCTCTCTCTGGCGGGCGGCGATACGGCAGTGACCATCAAAGCAGCGGCGCAGAAAACCTCTGGGGTTAATGCGGCAATGGCCTATGGCACCGACGGCCCGGTTGCGGCACTGGGGCTGCAAACGCTGACCGATCCGAAAGGCGTTCAGCCGATTTATGCCCCCACGCCGGTGGTGCGCGAAGCGGTGCTGAAAGCCTACCCGGATATTGCCAAATGGTTAAAACCGGTCTTTGAAAAGCTGGATGAAAAAACGCTGCAACAGCTGAACGCCAGCATTGCCGTTGAAGGGCTGGATGCCAAAAAAGTGGCGGCTGATTTCCTGAAGCAACAAGGGCTGGTGAAGTAACAGGACAGGGCTGTGCCAATAAAATGTCATAACCGCGTACTGCTGCTGTTGGCCTGCGTGGCCATCGCAGCGGTTGCGTTACCGTTTGTGAATGTTGCACCTAACCGCCTGGTGTCGGGGGAAGGGCGTACGCTCTGGCAGGTCTGGCCGTTTACACCGCTGCTGATGGTAGCGGCGCTGGGTGCGGTTGTCGTGCTATCGCTCTGGCAGGGACGTACCGCGCAGTGGCTGACGCTATTCCTCTGTGAAGGGTTCTTTATTGTACTGTTCTGGTGTGCAGGGCTTGCGGCAACACACATGGCCTCGGCGGAAAGTCCACTGGCGCGCACGTCTGTCGGCAGTGGCCTGTAGCGATGCCATTCGCCGTCTGATACCAACGTCTGCCTGGCGCTGGGTACTCAATGCGCAAATCTGGTGTATTCCGCTATTGCTGCTGTTCAGCGGCGAACTGAATAACCTCTCGCTGTTAAAAGAATACGCCAACCGTCAGGAGGTGTTTGATGATGCGCTGGCGCAACATCTGACCATCCTCTTCGGCACACTCTTTCCGGCGTTACTGCTGGGAGTACCGCTGGGCATGTGGTGCTATCGCCACCCTTCACGCCAGGGTGTGGTGTTTACCGTGCTCAATGTGATCCAGACCATACCCTCCGTTGCGTTGTTTGGCCTGCTGATTGCACCGCTGGCGGGCCTGGTGAAGTCGTTTCCCGTCCTGGGAACGATGGGGATAGCCGGAACCGGGTTAACACCGGCTCTGATTGCACTGGTGCTGTATGCGCTGTTACCGCTGGTACGCGGCGTCGTGGCGGGTTTAAACCAGGTCGCGCCGGACGTGCTGGAAAGCGCCCATGCAATGGGGATGAGCGTGCGGCAGTGTTTCTGGCAGATACAGCTGCCACTGGCGTTACCTCTGCTGCTGCGCAGCCTGCGGGTGGTGGCCGTGCAAACCGTTGGCATGGCGGTGATCGCTGCGCTAATCGGCGCGGGTGGTTTTGGTGCGCTGGTGTTTCAGGGATTGTTGAGCAGCGCGCTGGATCTGGTGTTATTAGGCGTGGTTCCCACGATTGCGCTGGCGGTCGTCGTCGACGCGCTGTTTGCCTTATGGCTCGCGTTGCTCAGGGGGAGAGACAATGATTGAATTTCACGATGTCAGTAAAAGCTTCGCGGGGCGTCCGGCGGTGAGCCACCTGAATTTGCATTTCGAGGAAGGCGCTTTTTCCGTGCTGATTGGTACCTCGGGGTCGGGAAAATCAACCACCCTGAAGATGATCAACCGGCTGGTGGAACACGACAGTGGCCTGATTCGCTTCGCCGGGGAAGAGCTCCGCAGCCTGCCGGTGCTGGAGCTGCGGCGTCGCATGGGATATGCCATTCAGTCCATCGGCCTGTTTCCTCACTGGACGGTGGCGCAGAACATCGCCACCGTCCTCAGCTGGAAAAGCGGTCACGTGAAACCATTGCTGACAGGGTTGATGAGCTGATGGCGTTGCTCGGGTTAGAGCCTCTGCTGCGTGACCGCTATCCGCACCAGCTTTCCGGTGGACAACAGCAGCGGGTTGGGGTGGCGCGTGCGCTGGCCGCTAACCCGCAGGTGTTGTTGATGGATGAACCGTTTGGCGCGCTGGATCCGGTCACGCGCGGAGCGCTTCAGGCGGAAATGACCCGCATTCACCGTATTCTGGGGCGCACAATAATCCTGGTGACTCACGATATTGATGAGGCGCTGCGGCTGGCTGATCATCTGGTGTTGATGGATCACGGCGAGGTGGTGCAGCAGGGCACGCCGCTGGAACTGTTGACCCACCCGGCAAACGACTTTGTACGCGAATTTTTTGGCCGCAGCGAGCTGGGCGTCAGGTTGCTCTCCCTGCGAACCGTTGGTGACTATATGCGCCGACAGGAGGCTCCGGTAAGCGGTGAACCGTTACAGGAGCAGATGAACCTGCGGGATGCACTTTCCGCTTTTGTGGCGCGCCAGTGTGAGGTGCTGCCCGTTTCCGATGCCCGGGGCGCACCGTGTGGCACGCTTCATTTTCGCGATCTGTTGTCCGGGGAGGTGATGCGTGAAGGGAATGCGTGATCCGCTGCTCTGGCTGGTGGTGCTCTTTGTTGCCCTCCTTTTTTTGATGCCACACAGCGCGGCATTGTTTAGCACGCTCTTTCCCGGCCTGCCGAGGCCAGTGTATCAGCAGGAGAGTTTTGTTAATCTCGCCCTGGCGCACGCCTGGCTGGTGGCGCTCTCAAGCGTAATGGCCATTGTGCTGGGCGTTGGGGCGGGTATCGCGGTGACACGAACATCGGGCAGGGAGTTTCGCCCGCTGGTGGAGACGATTGCGGCGATCGGACAAACCTTTCCGCCGGTGGCGGTGCTGGCAATTGCGGTGCCGGTGATGGGGTTTGGTCAGCAACCTGCCATTATTGCGCTGATTTTATATGGGGTGCTGCCGATCCTGCAGGGCACGCTGGCCGGTATTGCGGCAGTGCCAGCGTCGGTGCTGAGCGTGGCTGAAGGGATGGGAATGAGCGTCTGGCAGCGGCTGATTAAGGTTGAGCTGCCGCTAGCGGCACCGGTGATCATCGCGGGCGTTCGTACGTCGGTCATTATTAACATCGGGACGGCGACCATCGCCTCAACGGTGGGAGCCAATACGCTGGGAACGCCCATTATTATCGGCTTAAGCGGTTTTAATACGGCCTACATTGTGCAGGGGGCGGTTCTGGTTGCGCTGGCGGCAATCGTGGTTGATCGCATGTTTGAGCGCCTGGCGCTCTGGCTCAGCCGACACCGCCACGAACAATAAACGAATAACCTGCCAGCATTACGCCGCCGATACCGCCCACGGCCATCAGAACAAAAAGGGTAATTACGGCCAGTTTGGTTGCCTTCATCATGTGCTCCTGTTGTTAACGGAACAATTATACGGTGAAGCGCAGCTGTTAATGAACCATTAAATGCCGTTACGGTTCATTTGGGCTTAGTGGGTAAACAGGATAACCATGCTCACGCCATTCCGTCAGCAGCTGTTGCTGCGAGGCGGACGGCACTTCTCCGCACCAGACCAGCAGGGTCTGGCCGTCAAACAGCTCGGGCTTCAGCTGAGCCAGCGAGTGTGCCAGGACATCAACGCGCCAGCCCTGCTGAGTGGCGATCCAGGCTTCCAGCCACAGGCGCGTGGTATCGTGAACGTTCCAGCCGACCACCAGTGCATCTTTGCTGTTCTTGCTCCTCGCCGAGGCAAGACAAACGGAGATGTAATTGATGAGCACACCGTCGAGTATGCTGAGCAGCGCCTGCAACGTCGATTGCGGACACTGCAGGCGACGACGGAGCGGGATGAAAAGGTGGGTGATCAACGTTTGCGCAGGATAGTCGCGTCCCTGCTCTTTGATCCACGACCGCAGGCGCTGCAGGTTTCCTGCCTGCAGGAGCCGCAACAGGGTTTCCTGTTGTTCGCGCCAGATATGTTGAGTGTCAGGATCGTCATGGCTGAGCAATGACTTCACTTTCCCGACCTGTACGCCGTTATCGATCCAGCTTTTTATTTCGCGGATCCGGTCGATATCGGCATCATTGAAAAGACGATGTCCACCGTCCGTTCTCTGTGGTTTGAGTAATCCATACCGTCGTTGCCATGCTCGTAGCGTAACGGGATTGATATCACAAAGGAGTGCCACTTCACCTATCGTGTAAAGCGCCATTTTCGCCCCCTGGCTCACGCGTTCCCAGCTTAACTGTAGACCCACTTTGACGAACCAGGAAGGATTGACGATTTTTTGAACGAATAATGCGCGACTGATGCGATGCCCGATAAAAGGTGTGATGATGAACACGATTTACAGCTTTTTTGGAGTGCCTCAAAGAAAGTTTACTGCCTTCAGTGTATGTTACGCGTTTTTAGAATGTGCGGTTTGTGAGTATGTACGAGTTTAATCTGGTGCTGTTGTTGCTTCAGCAGATGTGTGTGTTTCTGGTCATTGCCTGGCTGATGAGTAAAACGCGCCTGTTCATTCCGCTGATGCAGGTCACCGTTCGTCTGCCGCACAAACTGCTCTGCTACGTCACTTTCTCTATTTTCTGCATTATGGGGACGTATTTTGGTCTCCATATCGAAGACTCAATTGCCAATACGCGCGCCATTGGTGCGGTGATGGGTGGCCTGCTCGGTGGCCCCGTCGTGGGGGGACTGGTCGGGCTAACCGGTGGCCTGCACCGCTATTCGATGGGCGGAATGACGGCGCTCAGCTGTATGATCTCGACAATTGTCGAAGGGTTACTCGGTGGCCTGGTTCACAGTTACATGATCAAACGCGGTCGACCGGATAAAGTTTTCAGCCCGATCACCGCAGGCGCAATTACCTTTGTGGCGGAAATGGCGCAGATGGCGATCATCCTGCTGATTGCCCGACCGTTTGAAGATGCACTCCATCTGGTCAGCAGCATTGCCGCCCCGATGATGGTGACGAATACCGTGGGTGCGGCGCTGTTTATGCGTATTTTGCTCGACAAGCGCGCCATGTTCGAAAAGTACACCTCGGCGTTTTCCGCAACAGCACTGAAGGTTGCCGCCTCAACGGAGGGGATCCTGCGCCAGGGCTTTAACGAAGAAAACAGCATGAAGGTGGCGCAGGTGCTCTATCAGGAGCTGGATATTGGCGCGGTGGCGATAACCGACCGGGAGCGGTTACTGGCCTTTACCGGTACCGGCGACGACCACCATCTGCCGGGCAAACCGATCTCCTCTGCGTATACCCTGCGCGCCATTGAAACCGGTGAAGTGGTCTATGCCGACGGTAACGAAGTCCCTTACCGCTGTTCGCTGCACCCGCAGTGCAAGCTCGGCTCGACGCTGGTCATTCCACTGCGCGGCGAAAACCAGCGGGTAATGGGCACCATTAAACTCTACGAAGCGAAAAACCGCCTGT
Source organism: Enterobacter sp. RHBSTW-00901 (assembly GCF_014103115.1). Classification (NCBI taxonomy): domain Bacteria; kingdom Pseudomonadati; phylum Pseudomonadota; class Gammaproteobacteria; order Enterobacterales; family Enterobacteriaceae; genus Enterobacter; species Enterobacter sp. RHBSTW-00901. The sequence goes on along the minus strand of NZ_JABXPB010000001.1, from coordinate 1,275,039 downwards.
TCAGCTCCATTAACCGCACGCTGGGGGAGGGGATTGCCCAGCTGCTTTCTGCGCAGATCCTCGCCGGGCAATATGAACGCCAGAAAGCGTTGCTGACGCAGTCGGAAATTAAGCTCCTGCATGCCCAGGTGAACCCGCATTTTCTGTTTAACGCGCTCAATACGCTGAAAGCGGTGATCCGCCGCGACAGCGATCAGGCCGCGCAGCTGGTGCAATTCCTGTCGACATTTTTCCGCAAGAACCTTAAGCGGCCATCAGAAATTGTCACCCTGGCCGATGAGATTGAACACGTTAATGCCTACCTGCAAATTGAGAAAGCGCGATTCCAGTCGCGTTTACAGGTGTCGTTATCCGTTCCTGACGAGCTGGCATATCAGCATTTACCGGCGTTTACCCTGCAACCCATTGTGGAAAATGCCATCAAGCACGGCACGTCCCAACTGCTGGGAACCGGGGTGATCACCATTTCCGCCAGCCGGTTTAACCATCACCTGGTGCTGGATATTGAAGACAATGCCGGGCTTTATGTCCCTGCCGCTTCAGGCGGGTTAGGAATGAGCCTGGTGGATAAACGTCTGCGCGCCCACTTTGGTGATGACTGTGGCATCACTGTTGCCTGTGAGCCAGACCGATTTACCCGTATCACGTTACGACTGCCGCTGGAGGAAAACGCATGCTGAGAGTGCTGATTGTGGATGATGAGCCGCTGGCACGGGAAAACCTGCGCGTCCTGCTGCAGGAGCAGAGTGATATCGAGATTGTGGGGGAGTGTGCAAACGCCATTGAGGCTATTGGTGCCGTTCACAAACTGCACCCGGACGTGCTGTTCCTTGATATTCAGATGCCACGTATCAGTGGGCTGGAAATGGTCGGGATGCTCGACCCGGAACACCGTCCGTACATTGTGTTTCTGACGGCGTTTGATGAATACGCGGTAAAAGCCTTCGAGGAACACGCGTTCGATTACCTGCTGAAGCCGATTGAAGAGAAACGGCTGGAAAAAACGCTGACCCGTTTACGCCAGGAGCGCACCGTGCAGGATGTCACGCTCCTGCCGGAAAACCAGCAGCCGCTGAAATTTATTCCCTGCACCGGACACAGCCGGATTTACCTTCTGCAAATGGACGACGTGGCGTTTGTCAGCAGCCGCCTGAGCGGGGTGTTTGTCACCAGCGCTGAGGGTAACGAAGGGTTTACTGAACTGACGCTGCGCACGCTGGAGAGCCGTACGCCGCTGATCCGTTGCCACCGCCAGTACCTGGTGAACATGGCACACCTGAAAGAGATCCGTCTGGAAGATAACGGCCAGGCCGAGCTGGTGTTGCGTGCCGGACAAACGGTACCCGTCAGCCGCCGCTACCTGAAAAGTTTGAAAGAGGCGATTGGGCTGTAAAACTGGTACACTGCGCGCCATTGCAACATCGACAGTTAAAGGCACTCATGCTTAGTAATGACATTCTTCGTAGCCTGCGCTACACCCTGAAAGCGAACAATAACGATATGGTGCGCATTCTTGCGCTTTCCGATATGGAATCCACGTCTGCCGGTTTCGACACCTGGATGACGAAAGAAGATGAAGAGGGGTTTGTTCGCTGCCCGGACATCATTCTGTCTGGTTTCCTGAACGGGCTTATCTACGACAAGCGCGGTAAAGATGAATCTGCACCGGAGCTGGCGCTTGAGCGTCGGGTGAACAACAACACGGTGCTGAAAAAGCTGCGTATTGCCTTTTCGCTGAAGACTGACGATATTCTGGCGATCATGACCGGGCAAAAATTCCGTGTGTCGATTCCGGAAATTACCGCCATGATGCGCGCGCCGGATCATAAAAACTATCGCGAGTGCGGCGACCAGTTTATGCGTAATTTTTTGCGCGGGTTGACCCAGCGGGAACACGCCGCGAAGCCATAAAAAAAGCCGGAGATAATCTCCGGCTTTTTTGTTATTTCACCTGCTGACCTGGCTTCGCACCTTCATCAGGGCTTAACAGGAAGATATCTTTCCCGCCAGGGCCTGCGGCCATCACCATGCCTTCGGAGATACCGAAACGCATTTTGCGTGGAGCCAGGTTGGCGACCATCACCGTGTGGCGACCAATCAGCACCTGCGGATCAGGATACGCAGAGCGGATACCGGAGAAGACGTTACGTTTCTCACCACCCAGATCCAGGGTCAGACGCAGCAGTTTGTCTGAGCCATCGACGAATTCCGCGTTTTCAATCAGCGCCACGCGCAGGTCGACTTTGGCGAAATCATCAAAGGTGATGGTTTCCTGAATCGGATCGTCAGCCAGAGGGCCGGTAACCGGTGCTGCGGCAGCTTTCACTTCTTCTTTAGATGCTTCCACCAGCGCTTCCACCTGTTTCATCTCGATGCGGTTGTACAGTGCCTTGAAGGTGTTCACCTTGTGGCTGAGCAGCGGCTGCTGGATAGCATCCCAGGTCAGCTCGGTGTTCAGGAACGCTTCAGCACGTTCAGAGAGCTGTGGCAGAACCGGCTTCAGATACGTCATCAACACGCGGAACAGGTTGATGCCCATAGAGCAGATGGCCTGCAGATCGGCATCACGGTCTTCCTGTTTAGCCACAACCCACGGAGCCTGTTCATCCACATAGCGGTTAGCCAGGTCTGCCAGCGCCATGATTTCACGCACCGCTTTACCAAACTCGCGCGCTTCCCACGCTTCGCCAATGGTGACCGCCGCGTCGGTGAAGGTTTTGTACAGCGCCGGGTCAGCCAGTTCAGCCGCCATCACACCGTCAAAACGCTTAGCGATAAAGCCTGCATTACGGGAGGCCAGGTTGACCACTTTGTTGACGATGTCTGCGTTCACGCGCTGCACGAAATCTTCCAGGTTCAGGTCGATATCGTCAATGCGGGACGAGAGCTTCGCGGTGTAGTAGTAGCGCAGGCTGTCTGCGTCGAAGTGGTTCAGCCAGGTGCTGGCTTTGATGAACGTACCGCGTGATTTGGACATCTTCGCGCCGTTGACCGTGACATAACCGTGAACGAACAGGTTAGTTGGCTTACGGAAGTTGCTGCCTTCCAGCATCGCTGGCCAGAACAGGCTATGGAAGTAAACGATGTCTTTGCCGATGAAGTGATACAGCTCGGCATCAGAGTCTTTCTTCCAGTATTCGTCAAAGCTTACGGTATCGCCACGCTTGTCGCACAGGTTCTTAAAGGAGCCCATGTAACCGATTGGTGCATCCAGCCAGACGTAGAAATATTTGCCCGGGGCGTCAGGGATTTCGAAACCGAAGTACGGTGCATCGCGGGAAATATCCCACTGCTGCAGACCGGATTCGAACCACTCCTGCATTTTGTTCGCCACCTGCTCCTGCAGCGCGCCGCTACGGGTCCACGCCTGCAGCATTTCGCTAAAGGATGGCAGGTCAAAGAAGAAGTGCTCGGAATCACGCATCACCGGCGTGGCACCAGAGACCACGGATTTCGGATCGATAAGCTCCGTTGGGCTGTAGGTCGCGCCGCACACTTCGCAGTTATCGCCGTACTGATCCGGAGATTTACACTTCGGACAGGTGCCTTTGACGAAACGGTCCGGCAGGAACATGCCTTTTTCCGGATCGTACAGCTGAGAGATGGTGCGGTTTTTAATAAAACCGTTCTCTTTCAGACGGGTGTAGATAAGCTCTGACAGCTCACGGTTCTCGTCGCTGTGCGTGGAGTGATAGTTGTCATAGCTGATGTCAAAGCCAGCAAAATCGGTCTGATGCTCCTGACTCATTTCGGCAATCATCTGTTCAGGGGAAACACCCAGTTGCTGGGCTTTCAGCATGATCGGTGTGCCGTGGGCATCGTCCGCGCAGATGAAGTTGACCTGGTGGCCGCGCATTCGCTGGTAACGGACCCAGACATCAGCCTGGATATGCTCCAGCATGTGGCCGAGGTGGATTGAGCCGTTAGCGTACGGCAGTGCGCACGTTACCAGAATTTTCTTCGCGACTTGAGTCATAGTAGGCATTACTTCTTTTAACTGTGAAAAGGGTTTTTGATGTTACCCGAAAGGGAATAACTACGCCAAGTGATAAGGGCATTAATCCATAAATGAATAATTGTTACCTCTGGGGTAAACTTGGTAGTTACACGTCTTTTTCAGAACAACTACAAAGGAGTCGGGATGAGTTCTCAATCCCAGGCCAAATCACCGGAAGCCTTACGAGCAATGGTTGCCGGGACGCTGGCTAATTTTCAGCATCCAACCCTGAAGCACAATCTCACGACGCTGAAAGCGTTGCATCATGTCGCATGGCTGGACGATACGCTGCACATTGAGCTGCAGATGCCGTTCGCCTGGAGCAGCGCATTTGACGTGCTGAAAGAACAAACCAGCTCCGATCTGCTGCGCATTACCGGCGCGAAAGCGGTGGACTGGAAGCTGACTCACAGTATCGCCACGCTGAAACGCGTGAAAAATCAGCCTGGCGTAAACGGCGTGAAAAACATTATCGCCGTCAGCTCCGGTAAGGGTGGGGTGGGCAAATCCTCCACGGCAGTCAACCTGGCGCTGGCGCTGGCAGCGGAAGGCGCGAAAGTCGGCATTCTGGATGCGGATATTTACGGCCCATCCATTCCGAATATGTTGGGCGCAGAAAACCAGCGTCCGACCTCGCCGGATGGCACCCACATGGCACCGATTATGGCGTATGGTCTGGCAACTAACTCAATCGGGTATCTGGTTACCGACGATAACGCAATGGTCTGGCGTGGCCCGATGGCCAGTAAAGCGCTGATGCAGATGCTGCAGGAAACGATGTGGCCGGATCTGGATTACCTGGTACTGGATATGCCGCCGGGCACCGGTGACATTCAGCTGACGCTGGCGCAGAACATTCCGGTCACGGGCGCGGTGGTGGTGACCACGCCGCAGGATATCGCGCTGATCGACGCTAAAAAAGGCATCGTGATGTTCGAAAAAGTGGAAGTACCGGTGCTCGGTATCGTTGAGAACATGAGCATGCACATCTGCAGCAATTGCGGACATCAGGAGCCTATCTTCGGTACCGGTGGTGCGGAAAAACTGGCTGCGCAGTATCACACTCAACTGCTGGGTCAGATGCCGCTGCACATCACGCTGCGTGAAGATCTGGACAGCGGGAAGCCGACGGTGGTTAGCCGTCCGGAAAGTGAGTTTGCTGAGATGTATCGTCAGCTGGCAGGTCGCGTCGCGGCGCAGCTTTACTGGCAGGGTGAAGTCATTCCCGGCGACATCGCGTTCCGCGCGGTATAAGTTTTCTGCTCTGAATGGCCGGGTAAGGCGTTGCCGCCACCCGGCTTTAACGCAGCCGATAGTGCATCAAATAATACTCTCCGTCCGGAGAATCTCCCGTCTCCTCAACGTGCCAGCCGTGCCGCTGGTAAAACGCGATCGCCCGTTCATTGCGGATGAGGCACTTTAACGCGCCGGTACGGGTGAATGTCTTCTGCGCCTGCTCCAGCAACAAACGACCCACACCCAGGTTTTGGTAGCGCGGATCAACAAACAAATTATGCAGAAAATTATCGTGCGTCCAGACCGAGGCGAAACCCAGGCAGCGGCCATTCTGAACGGCCACCCAAATCTCTTCGTCACGGGTGGCTGCGTCAAAATCCTCAGGTTGCCATTCCGCGCTGTTTAACCAGGGCCAGGCGTCACGCCGGGCATGCAGGTAAAGCGTACGCAGGAAAGGTCGGTCGCTCTCCTGCCACGGACGGACAGTAATGGGATCAGCGATGATAGAAGATATCTCCATTGTAGGCTTTGTGGATTTTGCCGTCGGCATCACCAATCAGGACATAGTTTTCGCCCATATATGTCCAGTGAGTACCCGCATCTGGCGCTGGCAGGTTGCGCAGTTGATACTGTTTGATGGTGTACTCGGGGGTTTGATACTGCGCAGGTGCAGTGTCGCCAATCCTGAACTTTGTGAAATCGGCAATGAACTCTTGTTCGGCATAGGCCTTGATTCCAGCAGGCGCTGACCAGGCGGCACCCGCCAGAGACATTAACGCGCCCATAAGCAGCCATTTACACTTAGCCATTTTTTCTCCACTTATACTGTTACTTTTTGCCTTGGTTAACCCACAATACGGCACCTTGCCCATTTTATGTATCAGACTATGGCCTGTTTGAAGAAAAATGTAACAAAACTGAACACGACAAGATTATTTTCCCCGGCGTAGTGCTTCTACCGCTTACTGTCCCCTGCTTTAGGAGGTGCTGGCTGATGCGACACTTCTTTACAGTGTAACGGTGTGTTGCTGGCTAAGATAACCGCTGTTGAATCACGAGGTCATAATGGATAACCGCATATTTAGTCAACTGCGACGCTGGGTATGGGAAGGGGTCGTTTTTATTTTGCTGGCGCTGGCCGTAATGTGGGGTGTGGATCAATACCGTAAACCCGCGATACCTGCCAGTTTCAGTGTAACGCCGATGCAGAGCATTGACGGCAAACTGTACGATTTCACGGCGCTCAGCCAGGAACGGCCTTTGCTGATTTATGTCTGGGCGACCTGGTGCAGTATTTGTCGTTTTACCACACCGTCGGTCGATAAGCTGGCAAACGAGGGCGGAAACGTAGTGAGTATCGCGCTGCGATCCGGTGATGATGCAAAGCTTGAACGCTGGGTGGAGAAGAAACAGCTTACAGTTCCGGTGATCAACGATGAACGCGGTGCGTTGTCGCAGCAGTGGCAGGTGAGCGTAACGCCAACGCTGGTGGTGGTGTCAAAAGGGCAGGTGGTTAGCACAACAACCGGCTGGACAAGCTACTGGGGAATGAAGATCAGAATGTGGTGGGCGGGGGTGTAAATAGCCCCTCTCTGTGAAGAGAGGGGACACAGATTACTTCGCCATAACTTCCTGTGCGGTACGCTCAACCAGAGACAGCAGGACTTTAACATCCTCCAGCGTCACGGTTGGGTTCAGCAGAGTCAGCTTCAGGCAGGTGATGCCGTTGTGCTCGGTCACGCCGACGTTGGCACGGCCAGATTCCAGCAACGCATCGCCAATTTTCTGGTTCAGCAGGGCAATACCCGCATCATCCATCTGTGCTTCAGGGCGGAAGCGGAACAGTACGCTTGCCAGCTGTGGCTGCATGACCAGTTCCAGAGCAGACTGCTCTTTCACATAAGCCGCAACCTGCTGCGCCAGCGTCACACCGTGGTCGATGATCGCCGCATATTGTTCCTGACCCAGCGCTTCCAGGCTCATCCACAGCTTCAGCGCGTCAAAACGGCGGGTCGTCTGCAGAGATTTGGACACCAGATTAGGCACGCCCGCTTCTTCATCGAACTCAGAGTTCAGGTAGGCCGCCTGATAGCGCATCAGCTCATAGTGACGCGCTTCTTTCAGCAGGAACGCGCCGCAGCTGATGGTCTGGAAGAACTGCTTGTGGAAGTCCAGGGTAATGGAATCCACCAGCTCGATACCGTCCAGGTAGTGACGATACTGCTCAGACATCAGCAGCGCGCCGCCCCAGGCCGCATCAACGTGTACCCAGATGTTCTGCTTCGCCGCCAGCTCAGCAATCGCACGCAGCGGATCGATAGCACCTGCGTCGGTAGTACCGGCAGTCGCCACAATCGCCAGGATCTGTTCGCCGTTGGCATTGCACTGCTCAATTTTCGCCGCCAGATCGGTCAGATCCATACGGGAGAATTCGTCAGTTTTCACCTGCACCACGGACTGATAACCCAGACCCATCAGCGCCATGTTTTTCTGCACGGAGAAGTGCGCGTTTTCGGAGCACAGCACGCGAATTTTACGCAGATCGCCTACCAGACCGTCCTGCTGAACGGAGTGGCCCTGACGCGCGAAGAAGGCGTCACGTGCCAGCATCAGGCCCATCAGGTTGCTCTGGGTGCCGCCGCTGGTGAAGACACCTGCGTCGCCAGCCTGATAACCCACGCGGGTACGCAGCCACTCGATCAGTTTGATTTCGATAATGGTTGCGGACGGGCTTTGATCCCAGGAGTCCATACTCTGGTTAGTGGCGTTGATCAGCACTTCTGCCGCCTGGCTGACAACCAGGCTTGGGCAGTGCAGGTGCGCCACACACTGCGGGTGATGAACGGACAAACTGTCTTTCAGGAAGAACTCCACAGCGCGTTCAATCGCTGCGTCGTTGCCCAGCCCTTTCGGGTTGAAATCCAGCTTAATACGGTCGCGCAGTTCCGCGACCGTTTTGCCCTGGTACATCTCAGGCTGTTTCAGCCACTGCATCACAGCCTGAGAGCTTTGTTCAATCGCCTGCTGGTAAGCTTCAATGCTCTGCGCAGAGGAGAACAAAATTGGGTTTGAATCAGACATCGTAATCAACAACTCCGGTTACGCCGGGCGAACGCCCGCAGCAAGCAGTGCCTGCTCAAATTTATCCAGGAAGATTTTCAGCTGATCATCGCTGATCAACAGAGAAGGCAGCAGACGCAGCACAATGCCGTTACGACCACCACGCTCCAGAATCAGACCGGATTCGAAGCACTTCTTCTGAATCAGGGCAGACAACTCGCCGTCGCCAGGGAAGCAGCCCATATGATCTGCCGCTTCGTGTGGCTTAACGATCTCAATACCGATCATCATGCCCAGACCACGAATGTGACCAATTACCGGGTAGCGTTTCTGCAGTTCAGCCAGCTGTGCTTTCAGCCATTCGCCCTGTGCAGCCACTTTGCCCGCAATGTTCTGGTCTTTGAGGATTTTCAGCGTCGTCAGACCGGTTGCCATCGCCAGCTGGTTGCCGCGGAAGGTGCCGGTGTGGTGACCTGGAGCCCATGCATCGAACTGCTTTTTGATACCGAGTACAGCCAGTGGCAGACCGCCACCTACAGCTTTAGACATCACGATGATGTCTGGCTCGATGCCAGCGTGTTCGAAAGCGAAGAATTTACCGGTACGGGCAAAGCCAGCCTGAACTTCGTCGAGGATCAGCAGAATGCCGTGTTCCTGAGTCACTTTACGGATGCGCTGCAGCCACTCAACCGGAGCCGGATTAACGCCGCCTTCACCCTGAACGGCTTCCAGAATCACCGCTGCAGGTTTACGCACGCCGCTTTCAACGTCGTTGATCAGGTTTTCGAAGTAGTAGGTCAGTGCTTTTACGCCAGCCTCACCGCCGATACCCAGCGGGCAACGGTACTGGTGTGGGTAAGGCATGAACTGCACTTCTGGCATCATACCGTCAACCGCTTCTTTCGGAGACAGGTTACCGGTGACGGACAGTGCGCCGTGGGTCATACCGTGGTAACCACCAGAGAAACTGATGATACCGCTACGACCAGTCACTTTTTTCGCCAGCTTCAGCGCGGCTTCAACGGCGTCAGCGCCGGATGGACCGGTGAACTGCAGGCAATACTCTTTACCCTGGCCAGGCAGCAGAGAGAGCAGGTATTCGGAAAACGCGTCTTTCAACGGCGTAGTCAGATCCAGGGTATGTAACGGCAAGCCGCTGGTAATGACATTTTGGATGCTTTTCAGCACATCAGGATGGTTATGGCCAAGCGCAAGGGTGCCCGCGCCTGCTAAACAGTCAAGGTATTCTTTATTATCTGCATCGGTGATCCACACGCCTTCTGCTTTAGTGATGGCTAAAGGCAGTTTGCGCGGATAACTCCTGACGTTAGATTCAAACTCGGCCTGACGGGCCAGATAGGTTTCGTTGCTTTTGTGGGCATCTACGGTGTCAATACGGACTTTATCCGTCATCATATCACTCCTACAACCGCCGCTTCGTTATGAGCCACGATTGAATAAAAAGTTAAAAAACAGATGGGGGTCTGAAAAAAACGCCGCCAATATAGAGCCTTTTGTCACGGGGCTCAATGGTTAATTTGTTTACTGTTTTGTTACGGGGTGCATAAGGGGGTAAATATCCCGTCTTTGGCAGGGGAAAATGCGTTTCCCATCAAGTGAAAACAATGCGTTACATTGCATGCTGTGTGAGCGAAAAAGGGTGCCAAAGAGTGTTGCAAAATGTGCTTTTTTTGGTGTTAAAACGTAAATCTGGTGCATCCTGCCGAAAACCTGTTTTTGCACTCACTACCGGATGTTGTGAGGGGCAATGGTTTCTTGCATCAGCCTGTCACATCCCCTAATCTGCAAGCGGTTAAGCATTTGCTTACCCTTGACTCGGGGTGCCCCATCACTGATGGGCTGAGAAATACCCGTATTACCTGATCTGGATAATGCCAGCGTAGTCCTGGCGATTATCCAAGATATAAATCAAAGACTTATCTGCGATTTTCGAACCGTTTTGTTTAGCCGATCACATCGAGGCTCACGAAATGGGACACCAGACCATACGCCACACCATTAAACGTAACGGGGTTTATTACGTTCGTTTTCGCCTGCCTGATAATAAGTTTTTCCGTAAGTCGTTAGAGACTGACAGCCACACCCAGGCGCAGTTGCTCATGTCTTTTGCTTCTCCTGTAATTCCACTGGTTCAACGTGGAACCATCCAACCGGATCACTTCGGTAAGCGTCTTTCTGAGTATGGCAATAGCCTGAAGCAGCAGAATGAACAATGGCTGGCACAACAATTTCTCAGTGAAGAACGGCGCAATCTTCAGCCGATAGTTGTTCAGGAATACCGCGAGGTTGTTGCGCCTTCAGAAGATGAGGAAGAACAAACAGAAGCACAGTCAAAGGATGTGTTAACACTGGCTGGCGCGTGGAATATGTACAAAAAGGAAAAAGCCCAAAACTGGACGAAGGCAATTTCACAGGCCAATGAGCGCTTTATGGAAGTCATGTTCATTGTCCTGGGTGCATCTAAAGATGTAATGACGATAACCAAGCAGGACATCAAGCAGGTGATGGAAGTTGTTGAAAACTTGCCTAAGCGTGTAGTGCAGCCTTATCGGTCAATGACGGTTCAGCAATTGATCGAGTGTGATGATGTGCCACCTGAAGATTTGGTTGGCGCTGAGTCTATCCACAAGCATTTAAAGATTTACAAATCGTTGTTCAAAACCTTCCTGACTGACAATAAAGATATTCTGGAGAAGTCTCCGACTGATGGAGTTGTCGCCGCACCGTCGAAAGCGAGGTTTGGAGCTTACAGTGCAGCAGAAATGAGAAAGTTTGTAAGGTGGGCGCTCAAGCAGCCTGATGGCTGGCAGAAATGGATCACCTTGTTGTTGGCGTACACGGGAGCCAGAAGAGGGGAGATCGCCAAGCTGGAGAAATCACAGATCAAATTTGATGAAGATAGCCAGCGGCACTATCTCCTGATCGCAGAAGGGGGGCAAGGCAAAACAGAGAATGCTACAAGGCAGGTAGTGATTCATCCCAAACTGATCGAGTGGGGTTTTCTTGATTTCGTTAATCGACAGTGGAAAGAGAAAATCTTCTCCCCTGTATCTGGCAAAAACATGCCGAAGATCGGCAAGGTCTTAGCAGATGTTCGAGATCAGCTTGGTATTCCGTACCTTGATGATTATGGACAACGCCGACTGGTACATTCATTCCGGCACACTATGATATCGACCTGTTTAGCTGGCTGGGTTGGCAACCTAGCGCACTTACAACAGACTGTAGGCCACGAGAAAAGCGGCTCAGGGATCACTAGACGCTACCTACACACGTTCCCTTTATTAACAATTTGTTATGTAATTGATGGCTTATCGTGGGAAGCATAATTAGTCCATCGAAGGGGCTGATTATGCCGTGGTGCTCACCGAGCCAGAGATGATCGGTACATGATAAGACAGATGTTAACTGACAAGAAAATGATGATACGCATTCGGCGATTTATGCTGGTATGCCCTACACGGCGCTAAATTGTTGTTATTGCTGTAGTCAATATGCGGGGGAAAAATCCCCCGCAGATGTGTTTTTAAGGTAGATATTTAAGAATATCAGCCGACCAACTTCGACGATGGATAACGCGGGCATGATGCAAGTTACCATCTAATATTTCAGCTTTTGTAAGCTGTGATAAGTTAGGCCAGTTGTTATCAAAGATATAAGTTGCATTATTACTCTGAGAACTTTCAAGTATGTAGGTGTTTTTACTGGAAAAACCAAATACTACGTAGCCTTGAAAACCAGCTCTTCCGACAGCAACAAGGTCAGGTTTTTTACTATTTACAAGTTCCAGCCTGCCTTCAACAACAGCGGCATTTCCCTTTCCTCTGATATTAATCGCTTTGAGAATCTGTGAACCGATAGCACTCCAAGGGTATTGGCCCTGTGGAAGAAGGTTCCAATTTAGTTTCAAAGACTTACTTGTGATGATGGTATCTAGCTTCTCGTCAACCACTTCGCACTTACCGAAAATCTCCAAAAATAGATTAATGCAGTGAGTTACCGAGGCTTTGTTCTCATCACGCAAAGTCAATTTAGGAGAAATGACCAGCTTTTCCCCTTTCAGGTTTTCGACAATTTTCAACTCGATGCTCGGAGGAGGGGTAAAAATCCTCTGATATCGCTGATACTCAATTTCACGTGTTTCCGTGGTCTCTTCAGTATGTCCTTTTCCGGCCCATTTCTTCCACGTCCATGAGACTTGACGATAAGCTGTTTCTTTTGGAAGTGTTTTATCAGGCACGGATTTGCCGTTGGCATTAAATCGAGATATTGCTCCAACGATATGAGGAAGAACCTCCTCACCAAGTGACTGACTGGAGGTGAACCCGATCAATTCACTCTTTTGCTGGCTCGGTAATGGATGAGCGATAAAAACACTTCTACCATCAAAAGGAGTAATGTAGTTATCAATGTTTCTAACACGTTTCTTCTGAATAAGCATTGGTCATACCTTTTCTGTATTAACTTAAGGTTTACACAACCAACCAAGCCGGGCACAATCAGACCGTCAAGAATGATGTCGAGGCTAACAATCGTTATGAGTTTGCAGACTCATGGTGGTCGTGCTTCATAGACCGGGTTCACATACGTGCGCCCGGTTTTTTTATGCATATAATCTGAGCATGAATACAATATGTAGTGCTTGAATAAAAAACTTACACTACATGGTGAGTATTCTAGTAAGTATTCTTTTCAGCACAAGGGTTGATTTTGACGTTAAATTGAGGTTGTGAAAGGGTAAAAATGCAAAACCCTACACAGCATAAGGCTTGGAAGACATGTCAATGATTAAGAAAAAAAAATCAAAATTTGATCGAGTGCTGATTTCTTCAACGGGAGGGCAGAATTGCGCAACATGATATCGCGCAATCTTTATAAGAATAATGAATGTTGCCAGTGGTTTTGATAGTTGCGAGCAACATATAGATGACATTTACGTGTGCGAAAGGATGTGTCTAAGAATGACCTCTACAGGCCATGCTCATGTAAAGACCTATAGCGGCTTCAATCCTTTTTAAATCTTAGCAACTTGCTAATGATGTGGCTGCTGAGAAAAAAAACCAGTATCCCCACAATGAAGGAAACTAATGTCTGTGCAGTCTTGTCCCCGTCTACCGAACTAAAGCGACGATCTACGAAAATGATAGTGCTCCAAGTTGTAATCAAAGGGATCACAATCATTAAGACCATCCTTAATGCGAGTAAGGGTTTTTTGATCGCTTGGAAGATTAAGCCAACTGTAACGTACAAAATAACAATCGAAAGCATGGCATACGCAAAATCGCTGATTGGATACATTTACTTACTTGCCCCGTCGAGTCCTGTTCTTCAGTTTACATCCTCCTATCGAAAATGTACCCGTAACAGTTGGTGATCTGTTAGACCGCCAGCCCAGACCCTCCGCAAAGAACCAGAATGTTCACAAAATATCCAACAGCCGACACCCCCAGCAGTGCACTTCACTACTTCATCCCATAGGCCATCACAACAGGGAAAACTTACCACAACAGAGCATTTTGCTGTTCGTTTTCTGCTCTATTTAACATAATGGTTCTTATAAGTACTTGACTGGAATTGTCAGGTATTGCTTTTCGGAGCGTTGATGCGAAGCGGGGTAGACAACAGCGATTTCATCAACAGAAGGAAAGCATTCGGGAGGATTTGAGGTAAGTTCTCTTGTTCAAGGATTTTGGATGAGTTTATCTGGTCACCACACAATTTCAGGTTTCAGGCCTTTGAAGTTGCCAGTGCATCAAATGCCATAAAAGCACATTTTTCTATTCGCAGCAGACACAAAGCCACTACAGCGACGTTACCACAACGGGTTGAAGGTTTGCCATCACCTAGCGAAATTCTCTCGTCCCAGCGGCCACAGATGCGTACCTTTTTCCACACCAGCGTATGCATTCTCACCAATCCCTTCTACGCTTCACCAAAAGCGCTACAGCGCGTCATCTCCACACAATTGTAAACTGACAGACCCATATCACAGCGCCACGCTGAGAGGCTCTCACAGGCCCAGAAATGGACGATTTTTCGTTGATTTTGCACGAGAAATTATTATTTTTCGGTTTGAAATGAGGAGGGATCGGTGATTGTGTTTAGCCACACCACGAGTGACAGATCTGCCGAGGCAGCGCCATTACTGGCTTCGTTGTATACCTTACACTATAACGGTTACCACATCCCACAGGTGAGACAGTGACAACACGACGCATTTACGGCGATATACCAGCGATTAAATTTGAATTTTCAGCGGTTTATTTGCAGCTTGGTGAGGCGCACATCCCAAAGGATGAGGTGATTGAGAAGTAACCAACCCCGGTCACTGGTGTCCGGACACCCCGGTCATGGATGACCTACGATATAATAAAGAACTAGATAATAAAGATAAAAAACCTAAAACATGATCTTTATAAAAAAAGCTAACGGCAAGGCCGCATAGCGGTGAGCGTTATCGTTCATCACTTCGTGACCGGATCACCAGGTGTCTTCTGTCAGAGGGGAGGGTGTCTTCTATTGGAAGATACGTGTCTTCCACCAGAGGGGAGGTGTCTTCTGAGAGACGTAGCATAAGAGCATTTATAAAAACACTTATAAAACACTTATAAGATCTTAAAGACCTGAAGGTCAAAGACAGATTGAACATGCGTTCAATTGTTGGAGTTGTTAGGTGTTATGTAGACAGGCTTCGCCTGTTTACACTATGTGTGGAAGACAAGCGCAAGCGCGTCAGTCCAATGTGAACGACTGCGATGCAGTCAGGAGCTTTAAACGCGACGTAACTCCCCCCTTGGAGGGGCGGCGCTCCCCCCTCAGACTTCACAAAGACGCTATGCGGTGAATCCCCGATTCATCTTGATTGTTGTGACCGTTGATTGACAAAGGACAATCAAGGCTAGATAACAGGAGGCTCACAGAGCGCATCAGACACGCTACACGGCATTTAAACGGTAGAGGTAACCCATAGGCACTGCCTACGGCTTGGAATCGCTTAGAGCGCGTCAGAGGCGATTTGTGTAACCCTGAATTATTTCCCACCTAAAATAAGAATGCAATACATATAATTAAATTCAGCACGAATTGCTAATGACATTGTATGTTGCTTTATGGAATTATGCGGCCCAGCCCAAAAGGTTGCTAGCACACTTTTATCTATGATACAACAAGAAACTTGACAAAAAGTGTGATTTATGACATAATATATTCATACCTTGAGAAAAGGAAACATTAAAACAACATAGGAGATTAGATGACAAAACCAGTCCTGTTCGACTTTTCGAACGCTACCGC
Source organism: Enterobacter sp. RHBSTW-00901 (assembly GCF_014103115.1). Taxonomy (NCBI): domain Bacteria; kingdom Pseudomonadati; phylum Pseudomonadota; class Gammaproteobacteria; order Enterobacterales; family Enterobacteriaceae; genus Enterobacter; species Enterobacter sp. RHBSTW-00901. The sequence continues at coordinate 1,259,432 of NZ_JABXPB010000001.1, read as the reverse complement.
CTCAGAGATTGTTTCTGCAATCGACAACAAAATCACTTCTTTAGTAAATCTTCGCAGTTTCAGAACCCGCGTTGGCGGCTCCAAGAAAGCAGACAAACTATACCCGGCAACTCGTGAAGCCATGAATATCATCAAAGGTCTGCGCCAGCAGGCTAAGAATGCAAAAATCATCCGGGATATTCTGAAGCCTTACAGCCATGAGTTGGCAAAAGGCCGTGATGTTATGGAAATCATTGAACCTGTGCTTTCTGGCTGGCGTGTCTATTACGCCTCTCATGGCATCGGCCTGATGAATGAGCAGATCCTTCTGCTTAAGATGATTGAGTCTGGCGGTGAACTTGAAGGCATTATCGGAAAAACTATTCCAGACTTAACAACACCAGCTTAATCCCGCCTTAGCATCACCCGCTGGCGCAAGCCATCAAACTAAACCGCCGTAAAAACGGCTCCTCACCCTTGGTCAATTCCATGATCGCAGGGGTGTGTTCCCACATCTCACAGACAGGAGACAGGATGTATGAATATTTCATTTCCGGATGAAACGTACCGCACATTGCTAAGGGAGGCCAACCGCCGAGACATGCCAATGGCAAAATTATGTAGTGAATTGCTGCAAATGGCAGCCAAAATCATCGAAAACAATAAAACAGATAACCAGCGAGGATATTATGACGACCGAGAAAGCAGAAAGTAAACTTTACGAATCCCTACCGCAGCCGAACGAAGACAAACCGATCACGGTTGATACTTTTTCCCCTTGGGTGATCCAGATTGCCCGTATCAAATATTTCAACGGAGTGAAAAACAGCCCAGAAATCATGGCGGTCTACAGTCATCTGCTTGGATGGAAGAAGACGACAGGTGAGATCCGTCCGTCTCAACAATATATTGCGGATTGCTGTTGTATGGGACTCTCAACTGTTCAGAAAAAAGTGAAACTGCTAATGATAATGGGGTGGATTACAGCGATACCAGCTCGTAAACCAGGAAGTAAAGAGATCTCCCATACTGACTACACAGTCAAAGATCCTGAGGAAATTTTAGCAGAACTTAACGCTGGGTTATCACAGCAAGGTGACGCAGTAGTAACCATCGCAAATAATCAGAAAGTTAAAACCGGGGAGAGCGGCAAAGATGAGCAGAAACAACAGGATGACGAACAACCCGTTACTACAACCTCTGCGGCTGCTGCTGGAGTCGGAAAATCTGTATCTCCTGTGGATGTTGGCGGCAATGCTCCTTTATCCTCTGATGCTGATGCGTTGAACGAACGGCACTATGCCGATCTTAATACCCTCAACTACTGGCAGAATCAGGGTGAGGAAGGTTTAGAGGAATATCTCACAATGTGGGGCAAGACTTCGAAAGAGGCGCAGACTCTGATCAAGAGCCATATCACCATTCTCCATAGCCAGGGAAGTAAAGGATCGAGGTCTGCCGCTAACGACGAATCGTCAGGCGCTGATGCAATTTACAAACAGCAGCAGGCGCGAAGAGCAGCCGAATCGAAACAGGCTATTAATGCCCCGCAGCAGCAAGAGGATGAGCAGCTTGAATTTAATGATAACGAACCGTTTTAGCAATTGGAGGAATAATTGTGTGAGAACGTAACTGGCAACAGCCACTCTCTGGCTGACCAGAAAAAAACAGATTTAGAGCGTCTTTTTAAAAAGCGCCGCCGTGATGAGGATATTGTTAAAACCGCTAAGGCACTCCTTGTGCATGGCATGACTCCCGGCAAAGTTGCCTTGTTATTACGTCTTGATCCTGAGTTTGTAGCTGAACTGGCTAAGACATGGAATCCCAAGTTTCGAAAGGTGAAGTACACCAGTCAGTACGCAACTAAGCGAACTGTACGCCAATATTTCGACTCGGGTGCAATGCTCGAAAAAATCTGTGCTGACCTCCAGTTACCTCTATTTTCTGTGATCACGTTTCTTCAACGTGACGGAGTGAGCGATCAGGAAATGGCATCCCGAATGCCTGTTAGTGACGATCCGTTGTTCATTGAGTTCCGGAAGACTATTTCACGCAAGCAGGCAGCGCCCCAACGCCGATCACCACGCCTGCATTATTAATACCCCAGCCGGGGAAACTTGACCCTATTTGAATATTTATCATTTCTGCCGATCTGCGTAGCCGTACTTCTATGGCTTCGTGACGGCCTGGACCTCTACAGGAAACATAATAATGAAAAACGTAAACGACATCCGCGCCGATATTCTCGCCGCAATGCAGGCAGCTGCCGAACCGGAGAGCGGAGATCTGAATAAAAGCGCCGATCAGGTGTTGGCTGATGCTATCGAGGGATATCTGACCGCTTCGACTGCAACAGCCAGCGAGCCAGCCCTAAAAAGTGGCAAAACCATCAAGGAAAAAGGGATCGCTCTGTGCCACCAGGCCCAAGGTTATAGCGCTAACCTCCGTCCAGTCAGCCTCATGATGAAGGCAAGCCTTGATGAGCTAACGCCTGAACAACGCGCCGCGCTTAAGCGTCTGGGCTACGTTATCAATCAGGGGGTGTGATGTCTGGCACAAATAAGATCGTCTCCAGCTTGGTTAATACAGTCTCCTGGCAGGTCGATCAAAACTCCTTCAACCGCGCCCGCAACAAAATCAAGAGCCTGAAAAAATATGCGGAGTCAGCGGGAAAGTCTTTCGATCAGGCGACACGAAAGCTACAACAAGCCAACGGCAAGACCCAGCTACAGCAGGCGCGAGCAGAAACGCAGAGATTGAAGCTCAATCAGCGATTAACCGCTGAAGCTCAGAAACAAAGTGCTATAAATGCACGTATGGCGACCAACGAACAGCGTCACGCCCAACGTATGGCTGCGATTGCAGCACGTAACCCAGCGGCGGGCGGTCTGGTTCCTAAAAGTGTCCGTGGTCTCAGTGAGGCAATCAGAGCACAGCGTGAACAGGCCGACCTAGAGAAACGCACTCAGCAGATCCGCACCAAAGGTATTCGCTTTAGCACTGCCGCCAACGGTTACAACCTGACACCACGCCAGCGAGCGCAAGCAATTCAGGATTTTAGCCAACTAACGAAACAATATCATGCTGGTTCAATGGCGCTTGGAGAGTACAACGCCAGAGTAAGTAAGCTACAACAGCGGTTGAGACAGCAGGGTGGGTTAATCAAAAAGCCGGTAACCATCCCAGTTAAAGCTAAAGTGACGGGCCTTGATACATCCCTTCTTGATCATGCTGGCACAGCGATCACCATTGGGGCCACTATTGGGATCGGCAAAACCATCATGCAGACCGGGCAAGACTTCGAATCAATGGCCTCTGGTCTCCAGGCGGTGACAGGCGACAGTAAGAAAGCCACTCAGGAAATGGCGTATCTCCAGAAACAGGCGCTTTCCCTTGGTCTTGACCTTCAACAGACCAGCAAAGACTACGTGAAGTTTTACGCTTCAGCCGCTGGCAAGGCCACAGACAGCCAAATCAAAAACCTCTTTGAAGGTGTCAGCCAGTACGGAACCGTATTAGGGGCCACTGGTGAGGAGCAGAGCCGCGCCTTGCTTGCGCTTAATCAGATATACGCTAAAGGCACGGTGCAGGCTGAAGAGTTGAAGGGGCAGCTCGGGGACGCTTTACCAAACGCAGTCGGGATCTTCGTCAAGGCATTGAATAAGCTAAAAGGCCGGACAGACCTTACCGAAAAAGACCTCATGGCAATGATGAAAAACGGTGAACTGCTTGCGAAGGATATCCTTCCCCTTGTTGGTGACGAGTTTAAAGCAGCAGCACAGAAAGGTGGTGCTTTCGAGAAGTCACTGAAATCTAACCGTGTTGCTATGATGCGCTTGCGCACAACGATGCAACTTGCACAGAAGAATTTCTTTGAATCGGGCTTCGGCAGTCAGCTTACCGATACGTTTAACGGTCTGACAGATGCAATTGACAGCAACCAAGATGCATTTAAGACGCTGGGAGCCATTGCAGGCAATGTGATTAAAGGTTTCACTGATGCGGGGTACACGGTCTATAACAGCTTCATTCTCATTGAAGCGCTGATCAAGAAGTATGCTCCTCAATTGTCCAAGACATTCGAGGGATTCGGTAATACAGCAGCATATGCGGCAGGAATTGCGATCTTCACTGGGGCGATCTTCAAGTTAGCTGGCGCGTTGCGGTGGCTTGTCAGCTTCGCGAATCCGTTGAAAGGTCTGCTTGGTACTCTTGCCGGAATCGGCGCTCTTGGTGGCATTGCCACCCCAGGAACCGACAACACCAAACCAGGGAAAGACGGCAAACCAGCTAAAGGCGGTAAAGGTGGGGGCTTTTATATGGGTCTTCCTGCGATCATGGCTGGTGTAAGTCTCAATAATCGTCTTAGCGAGATTCAGGCTGATCCTGATGCCTTCATGAAGAAGGTGCAGGCAAACAACGACAGGCCTACCCTTTGGACTGACATCAAAAACTTCTTTGCCGATCATGCTCAAGGTTTCACTAATGCATTTGCGGGGATGAATACCTTACCTGGAATTCAACCAGCTACCGCAGGCATGGCACAACTACCGGGCATTGATAATCTTGCTTATGGTATGAACCTTGGCAAGCCATTCAGTATTGAAGGTAAGGCCGATCTGACGGTGACCAACGAGGTTAAACTCAGCATTGACGATAGCAAATTCAGCGATGCAATTAAGGCCGAAGTACAAGAGCAGGATAGGAAAAATACCAATCTCATTTTGGGTATTTCTGGCTAATTAATATACTGGCGGCGAATTCGTCGCCCCTATCTCAATACCGCAATGCGCATGTATCAAATTTAGCGACAAATCAAAGATCTCTTGTGAAATTTGTTGTAAATGATAATTATTCGTGTTAAAATAATATACAAGGTGAATTACAGCAGCCATTGTCATTCCGAAATATAAAGCAGGCTCTGTGACACCGTGGAGCCTCTTTTGTGATGTGTCGCTTCCAGCCTCTCACTGGACGTTTGCCAACGGGCGGTACATCACAAAAGATTCGCCTTAGGGCGTACAAAGTCTGGGCCTCTGGTCTGGATTTGCCATTAAATCCGGCTCTCCTCCGGTCATCAGCCATGATGCAAACTGGCATTGAGTGCGGCAACGAAGATATGAGGTCTCCCGCTGTCGTGCTCCTTCATTTTTTAAGCGTGAACCACACTCATGCTTTCCAAATCTCTCCATCAGAAAACTACTGACCTACACCAGGCGGGATATTCTCGCCTTGGTCTTTTTCTGTTGGAACACGAATAGAAGAATGCCGTCCGATGGACGGTATTTTTTCAACTCAACCCGGCATATTCGCCGGATTATAAAAACTGCCTGCTGCACAGGTTAACGGAAATCCGTTAATCGCTCTGGCGACTTACTGTATGGAGATACAAAATATGGCATTCGAATACGAAAGCAAAACCCCACAAGATGTATTGGTTTATACCGATTCACCGATCTTTCATAAGCGCACCGTGATCCTTGATCTGGCTGCTGATGTGACTTGTGGTGATGTGATTAACCCGACCACTGGCGCGGCATACGTTGCAGCCGATGCTGATAACTGTGCTGTAGCTCTGCAAAACCAAATTGCAGGTGATGCCCGTAGCCTGGTCATTTCAGACCGTGGCTGTGTGTTCAATCCATCTGGTCTGGTTGTGGCGGGGGCTGCAAAAGATGCTGCTTACGCCGCCCTTGTTAAGCAAGGCAACCGCATTGCTGATGCAAACACCGCAATCTAATCAAGGAGAGATAACAATATGAAATTAAGTGATTTTACTAACCTTTCCGGTCAGTTCGTGAAGCCAAGCGGCGAGGGGTTCCTTCTGTCCAGCCTGGGGATCTTTACCAGCCGTCCAAGTGACACACAAATCATCGCGCTCGACACACTGGAAGATGTGCAGCGTGAAGTGACTAAATCAGTTGCCCGTTATGGTTCTGAAATGTCGGGTCTAAACTTCCCTAAAGCGGCTAACGTGACCGTTCAGGCTCCACTGCATGTCTACAGCTCAACCATCACTAGCCAGGATTGGCAGGGGAAACGTCAGCCGGGAACAAATCGCCAGATGACCGCTGAAGATGTAGTTGCTAGTCATACCCTGAAGCACTACCTGCAAACCCGCCGTGACGTAGAATTCCAGATGGCGCAGAGTCTTTTGCATAACGTGACTGAAGCAACGCATTTACGCGAAGGCCCAACCATTCACTGGGACCAGTTCTGGGGTATTAACCAGCCGTCTGCTGTGGTGAAAACTGGCATCAGTGCCAACGTCATTACTGAGATGCAGAATGCTGTCACGCTACTGAAGAAAAATCTGGGTGGCTGGTCTTCCAGCATCAAGCAGGTTTATCTGCTGGCGAGTCCGAGTCTTTTCACCGCCATTCAAGGCAACCCAACCGCATATCAGGCGGCTCTGTTTGGTGCTACGTCCCGTGACATCATTTTCCCTGACACTTTGGGCGCATATGATCGATACAACATTGGGCGCGTAACTGTAGTGCAGGTTGACGATCCGCTATACAGCATTGCAGATGGTGAAGGCTACATGCTGGCGACGTTCTCCAATGTTGTTGAAGGCGACCTTTCACCTTATATGACTTATCAGACTCCGGCGAGCCGTCATGCTGAAGTTGCTAATGGTCCGGTTTATCCGTCTTACCATTACGTTCTGCGTGATAAGTTCATGAACTATGAGGTGGTCAGTGAGTTATCACAGATTCAGATCCCAATGCGTCCGGACTTCGTTCTGAAGGTCACTATGGACGACGCAGCGTAAGACAGCGGATTTTGGGGGCGCATTGCCCCCGCTGCTGGCGAGGCAAAGAAGAGGAGATACATATGAAATTAGCTTTGATCGGTACTGGCAACATGCCGCTGATGCAGTGGATTCTGGACGGTAAAGGCGATGATGCGATCATCAACATGTCAGCGTTAGCACGCAGGCTTGAGTGTAGTCGTTCCAGCCTTCTTGACCGCATCCATACGCATGGATTCGACAGCGCTATAAGGTACTACTTGAGCGAACAGCGACAACGAAAACTGAAAACATGAGAGCCGGGTTAATCCCGGCTTTTTTTTTAGCGCTTTTTATTCGATTGGGAAACAACCGAACCAGCTAAGGTTTTAGTAACCTCGCTTGAGCGTGGGTTTTTCAGTGCTGCGGATGCTTTGGCTTCCATGTTTGCGCCAGTCTGATTTTTTGTTCCTGCTTGTGATAGCACCGAACCCGCTAAACTTTTCTGAATCGCAGAGGCGTTTGGGTTGTTTAGAGTCTCTGCTGCCAGATGTGCTACATCTTTCGAGGATTGCTTATCATTGTTCGCCATTTCAACACCTATTCACAGGATGGATTTTTGGATATATTGTATTTGTTATATCAATAAACACAATATGTAGTGGTTATGATAGAAACGAAGCGGCAAGATTAGCAAGCTCGGAAAAAAGTTTTTACTGGTTTTATGACCAGTGTCAATTGTTTGATAACTGACCGTTTACGAAGCGGTAGAGAAGTCATATAGGTAGTATGCAGGCATAAGCTTGTAATACTCAGGACAAACCAAATGGCAGATAACTTACAGCGTCGGCAGCCAGAAGATAAACGTTTCATCAGCTTGAGTGAATCTTGGGAAGTAGCATATTGGACCCAAGCGTTGGGTGTTACTGAATCTCAGCTTAGGGCTGCTGTTAGAGCTGTTGGTAATGGCACCGCTAAGGTAAGAGCACATCTAGGTAAATAGGTTTGTGAAGGCATATTCAACTGTGCTGTTGAGGCTGGGGAAACCCGGCCTTTTTTGTGTTCGGTGTTTGGTACTGTGAGCCACAACTTGAGACACAAGCTGGGACACAGAGCATTTTTTAAGGTTGTGTCTTTGGCTTCCCGCTGGCATGATCCAGAACAGGGATTAACGGGACGTTAATCGCAAGCTTTTGATTTTGTTTTATTTGACTCGGGGTGCCCTTCTTAATGAAGGCTGAGAAATACCCGTATTACCTGATCTGGATAATGCCAGCGTAGGGAAGTCAGATGCCTTCCCGGTCATCGCTTCTTCACGCAAGGCAGGAGCGAACCCATGCAGCCTGACCTGCTCGATTTACACATTTTACATCAGTTCCGAACCCGTTCCCCGCTCACACATTGTATGACCAACGACGTCGTGCAGACGTTTACGGCTAACGTTTTGCTGGCGCTTGGCGCATCCCCGGCGATGGTGATTGAAGCCGAAGAGGCTGAACAGTTTGCTGCTCTTGCCGATGCGCTGCTGATTAATGTCGGCACGCTGACTGCCCCGCGCGCTCAGGCGATGCGCCGGGCGATTGAGAGTGCCGTGGCAGCAGGCAAACCCTGGACGCTCGATCCGGTGGCTGTCGGGGCGTTGACGTTCCGCACCCGTTTTTGCCATCAAATCCTCTCCCTTAAACCTGCGGCCATTCGTGGTAACGCGTCGGAAATTCTTGCGCTTGCCGGGATGAGTGCGGGGGGGCGCGGCGTGGATACTACCGATACTGCATCCAGTGCATTGCCTGCGGCACAGGCGCTGGCACGCCAGACCAATGCCATTATTGTGGTCACAGGCGAGGTTGATTACATCACCGACGGGCAGCGAACCCGGACGGTGACCGGGGGCGATCCGCTGATGACTCGCGTGGTCGGTACCGGGTGCGCGCTTTCGGCGGTGGTGGCGGCCAGTTGTTCGCTACCGGGTGACAGGCTCGATAACGTGGCCGCTGCCTGCGGATGGATGAAGCGCGCCGGAACGGCTGCCGTTGCTCAGTCTCGTGGCCCGGGCAGCTTTGCCAGTGCGTTCCTGGATGCGCTCTACACCCTGGAGGAACAGGCATGAAACGGATTAACGCCCTTACCATTGCCGGCACTGACCCAAGCGGCGGTGCAGGCATTCAGGCCGATCTGAAAACGTTCTCCGCACTGGGTGCCTACGGCTGTTCGGTGATCACCGCGCTGGTGGCACAAAATACGCGTGGTGTGCAGTCGGTCTACCGTATCGAGCCGGATTTTGTCGCCGCACAGCTCGATTCGGTGCTCAGCGATGTGCGCATTGATACCACTAAAATCGGGATGCTGGCGGAGACAGATATTGTCGAAGCGGTGGCAGAACGTCTGAAACGCTATCAGGTGCAAAACGTGGTGCTTGATACGGTAATGCTGGCAAAAAGTGGCGACCCGCTGCTTTCTGTTTCCGCTATCGACACGCTGCGTAAAAAGCTGTTGCCGCAAGTGGCGCTGATCACGCCAAACCTGCCTGAAGCTGCCGCGTTGTTAGACGCGCCGCATGCGCAAACCGAACGCGAAATGAAAGAGCAGGGGCGGGCATTGCTGGCAATGGGCTGCGGTGCGGTGCTGGTGAAAGGTGGCCATCTGGATGACGCCGAAAGCCCGGACTGGCTCTTCACCCGTGACGGAGAACTGCGTTTTACCGCACCCCGCGTGCAGACTAAAAACACCCACGGTACAGGCTGTACGCTCTCCGCCGCGCTGGCGGCGTTGCGTCCACGCCATAACAACTGGGCTGATACGGTACAGGAAGCCAAAATCTGGCTCTCGGACGCGCTGGCAAAAGCCGATACTCTGGAAGTGGGTCACGGTATTGGGCCGGTTCATCATTTTCATGCATGGTGGTAAGCCAGTATACTGGCAGGAAACACCACGCCTGAGAAAACAGAGATGGAACAAGCGCATACCCGGTTAATTGCTCAACTGAATGAACGGATCGCCGCTCCGGACAACACACCGCTGTACCTGAAGTTTGCCGAAACGGTAAAAAACGCGGTACGTAGCGGGGTGCTTGAACACGGGAATATTCTGCCCGGCGAGCGCGATCTGAGTCAGTTAACGGGTGTGTCACGCATTACCGTGCGCAAAGCAATGCAGGCGCTGGAAGAAGAGGGCGTGGTGACGCGCTCCCGGGGTTACGGTACGCAAATTAATAACATCTTTGAATATTCGCTCAAGGAAGCACGCGGGTTTTCTCAGCAGGTGGTACTGCGCGGCAAAAAGCCCAACACGTTGTGGGTTAATAAACGGGTGGTGAAATGCCCGGAAGAGGTGGCAAACCAGCTGTCAGTGGCGGCGGAAAGCGACGTCTTTTTGCTCAAGCGCATTCGCTATGTTGATGATGATGCCGTCTCGATTGAAGAGTCCTGGGTTCCGGCCGGGCTAATTCCCGATCCGGACGCCATCGGCATCTCGCTGTACGATTACTTCCGCAGTCAGAACATCTTCCCGCAGCGTACCCGTTCACGCGTCAGTGCCCGCATGCCGGACAGCGAATTTCAGGCCCATATTAAGATGGATGAAAAGATACCGGTGCTGGTGATCAAGCAGGTTGCGCTTGACCAGCAGCACCGGCCTATTGAGTACAGCATTAGCTACTGTCGCAGCGATCTATACGTCTTTGTGTGCGAGGAGTAATTCCCCGCGCGCAGGGGCGCAATCACCGCCACGGTGGCTGACCACCCAGGCGGCAACCGCATTGCCCAGCAGCACTGCATCCGCCAGTGACCATCCTGCTGCCAGCCCGGCCAGCGTACCGCCAGCGTGGCTGTCACCCGCGCCAATGGTGTCGACCACCGAAGCAGGAAACGCCGGAACATAACCCGAATCGTCAGCGTCATACCAGGCTGCACCGTCTTTGTCGTGACGTACAATCAGCGCAGAACCGAAACGTTGTCGCCATGTTGCACCTAACGCATCAACCTCCACACCAAGCCGCCCGGCAGCAATTTGCGCCTCCTGGCGATTAAGCGACACAATGGGTTTACAGGCCATAATCCGCGCCATTAGCGTGTCGGGAATATCTGCGATGCGTGGGCCGAAATCGATAAACGCGGTCACCTCCTGCAACCCTTCCAGCCAGCCCGTCAGTAACTCCCCGCACGGCGATGCCAGTTGATAGCCGGACAAATAAACCAGGCTTTTTTGCGGCACGTTAAGCGCATCAAGCCAGGATTGCTGCCACTGGTTCTCCACGCCGCTAAACGACATAAACGTGCGCTCACCGTCTGGCTCCACCAGCGCCAGACACCAGCCGTTATCGCCTGTTTCGGCTTCCACGGCGCTGTGCAGATCCTGCTTTGCCATTGCGTTGCGAATAATATCTGCCCACACGCCGTGGCCGACGGGCAGCGCATTTTGCGCGGTGACGCCAAGCCGTTTTAGGGCTATGGCAATATTGAGCGCGCAGCCGCCAATATTGACGCCCTGCTGTTTTAGCTCGATATCACATCCGCGCCAGGGCAGGGCGTAAGCATCGGCGATAACGTCAATCACCGCTGCCCCCAGCACCGTCACTGGCCGCGTGGCGCGTAATGTTTCAAGGCGTTGGGCAAAAGAATTCATACGCCCTCCCTTTGCTCCCGGTAGTGCAGCAATTTTTCGCAGTAATGACCAAAGTCGAGCTGGTTAACGGCGTCGAGTTCATCCTTCAGTGCCGGATTAATCGCCTGTACGCCGTGCAGCGCGCCACAGATTGCGGTTGCCATTGCGCCGATGGTGTCCGTATCGCCGCCCAGATTGGCGCATAAAATTGCGCAGCGGTTCGGGTCAGTGCCTGCCAGTTCAACCATTGCGATCGCCGCCGGAACGGACTCAATGGTGCTGGTTCCTGCCCCCACAAGCTGATAAACCTGCTCGCTGGCGGATTCAGTACCGTTGGCTTCACGCACGGTTTTGAGTGCCAGCTCAATACGTGCCGCAAGTGATGCGCTGAAGGTGGTGGTCTTCACTTCCTGTGCATAGCGGGCAATACCGGGCAGGGCAGTAACGATGTTCTGCCAGCTTTCGCCGTCAATGGCGCGTGAAACCGCCCAGGCAATCACCACCGCACCGGCAATGGCGAGATCCGATTTATGCGTCGGGCTGGAAGCCTGCGCCACCTGCTCAACAAAGTGCTCCAGGCGAGTGGCCGGGAGCAGACAGCCGAGCGGGGAGGCGCGCATCGCCGCCCCGTTGGTGACGCCGTTGTTCTCCAGCTCGCTGACCGGTTTGCCATCGCGAATGGCGTTGAGGGCAATTTTGGAGGTCGGGCCTAACACGTTTTTGTTAAAGGCATCGAACGACTCGGCCCAGCGCAAAATATGTTTGCCGATGACATCCGCGTTAATCTGCCCGTCGCATTCGATAATCGCATCCGCCAGACACAGCGCCATCGACGTATCATCGGTGAACTCCGCGCGGTTGAAATAGCAGGCCGCGTTATTCTCTGCCGGGCCGGGTAAGAAGCGGTCAATCCAGCCGAAATGCGCTTTGACGCGCTTTCTTGGCCACAGCTCCGACGGCATGCCCATTGCGTCCCCTAACGCCTGCCCGTAAAGAGCACCGAGAACACGTTCTTGTTTCATTTAACTTCCCCTTGTGTCAGCGCGGTATCGCCATCAACCACCTCAATTGCGGTGATCTCTTTATCCGATTCGCGGAAAAACAGCATAAACAGCACGGCGATCACAGCAATCATGATCCCTCCGAATGCCCACATTCCGGCCCAGTTGAAGGTCAGCCCATTCACCGGCTCTTTGTATGCGAACATTTTTTCCATCATCACGCCGCCCAGGCGGTAACCCAGCAGGCTACCAAAGCCCTGACAGCACAGCGTGATCAAGCCCTGCGCAGCGGTACGCATATGCACCGGTGCTTTTTTGTCCACGTAGATATACGCGGTGACGTAGTAGAAGTCGTAGCTCACGCCGTGCAGCAGAATGCCGAGGAACAGCAGGGCGTAAGTGAAGTATTGTTCCGCACCACCGTAAACAAAGAAACCATAGCGGATGGCGGCGGTGATAAGCCCCAGCAGTAAGACCTTCTTAATACCAAAGCGTTTGGTGAAGAACGGCAGCGCCAGCATAAAGAAGATTTCGGAGAACTGGCCGAGTGTCATCCAGCCGGTTGCGTTTTGCATGCCCACTTCGGTGAGATACCCGTTGGCAAAGATGTAGTAGAAAGCCAGCGGCATGGCGAACAGGAACGAGCAGAAGAAGAACACCAGGAAGTTTTTGTCGCGCAACAGGATCAGCGCATCCAGCCCCAGCATCACTTTGAAATCGAGTTTACCGGTACTTTTCGGCGGTGTATCCGGCAGGAACAGGGCAAACACGCCGAGCAGCGCAGAGCTGGCCGCCGTCATCAGCAGTGGGATATTGGTATCCGAAATGTCGCTATAGCCCATCATCTGCGGCAGGAAACCGCACGCCAGACCGGAGGCTATCCAGCCAATCGTGCCCATCACGCGAATACGCGGGAAATCGGCCTCGACGTCATCCACGTTGGCAAAGGCAATGCTGTTAGTCAGCGCGATGGTAGGCATATAGGTCAGGGAATACAGCAGTAGCAGCGGGAAGAAGGTGCTGAACTGAGTTTGCTGTGCGGCAAAGTACATCAGAATAGCCCCGGCAAACATCAGCACTGCCAGCACTTTCTGGGCGGCGAAGAAGCGGTCTGTCAGCGAACCGACCAGGATTGGCGAGAGGATCGCTGCAATCGCGGTACAGGCGTAAGACCAGCCAATTTCCCCGGCGCTAAAACCGCTTTTGCTTAACCACAGCCACAGCGGTACAAACCATGCGCCCCAGATAAACCATTCAACAAACATCATGAATGACAGTTGGACTTTCGTTTTCATTGTTTAATCCTGCATGTCAGAGAGGGTACGCCTTTAACATACCACTCAATGATACCTTTTAAATACCTTTGTGGTGATTGTTTGATCAATGTAACAGTTTTGTTGTGCCAGAATCGAGCCAGCAGATTGTGCTGAAAAAAATGGCAGAAGGTGGAAAATCGGTTAAGTCGGTACCAGGCTTAGTCTGCCCGCGAAAATGTGGGTTTGGATAACACGCTACGGGAGCATAGCTATGACTGATATTGCACAGTTGCTTGGCAAAGATGCCGACAGCCTTTTACAGCATCGTTGTATGACCATTCCAGCCGACAAACTCTACCTGCCTGGCCACGACTACGTTGACCGTGTGATGGTGGATAACAATCGTCCGCCTGCGGTACTGCGAAATATGCAGACGCTCTACAATACCGGGCGGCTGGGAGGCACCGGGTATCTCTCTATTTTGCCGGTTGACCAGGGCGTTGAGCATTCTGCTGGCGCATCGTTTGCGGCCAACCCGCTGTATTTCGATCCGAAGAACATCGTTGAGCTGGCAATTGAAGCAGGCTGTAACTGCGTGGCGTCGACCTATGGCGTGCTGGCTTCGGTATCGCGCCGTTACGCTCACCGTATTCCGTTCCTCGTTAAGCTGAACCACAATGAAACCCTGAGCTACCCAACCGAATACGACCAGACCCTGTATGCCAGCGTAGAGCAGGCGTTCAATATGGGCGCGGTGGCCGTCGGGGCGACCATCTATTTCGGTTCTGAGCAGTCGCGCCGCCAGATTGAAGAGATCTCCGCCGCGTTTGAGCGCGCGCATGAGCTCGGGATGGTTACCGTGCTTTGGGCGTATTTGCGTAATAATGCGTTCAAAAAAGATGGCGTGGATTACCATGTATCTGCCGACCTGACTGGCCAGGCGAACCACCTGGCGGCAACCATTGGCGCAGATATTGTGAAACAGAAAATGGCCGAGAATAACGGCGGCTATAAGGCGGTGAACTTCGGTTACACCGATGATCGTGTTTACAGCAAACTGACCACCGATAACCCCATCGATCTGGTGCGTTACCAACTGGCGAACTGCTATATGGGACGCGCGGGGCTTATTAACTCCGGCGGTGCGGCGGGGGGGGAAACCGATCTCTCAGACGCGGTACGTACGGCGGTTATCAACAAACGCGCGGGTGGTATGGGGCTGATCCTTGGCCGTAAGGCGTTTAAAAAATCGATGGCTGACGGCGTGAAGCTGATCAATGCGGTTCAGGACGTGTATCTGGACAGCAAAGTGACGATTGCTTAAAAAACTGACGCTTCTCCGACACGGGAGAGGGCGCAAAATACAGGCCGGGTCAGGCTAACCGCTACCCGGCAATTCAATCAGCGCAGCAGCATACAATCTGGTGGCAATCGACACTGCAACGCTCCTGGTACAACCGCAATTCGGAACCGCTTCCCGCTCAACGGTTCGCCATCAAGGTTAAAAGTCATTCCGTGCGGTGCATTCACCTCAAACCAGGCGGATTGCCCATCAATGATGTTCGGGCTTTTCTCCGGTTGGGTGAGGGTGGTAAACAGTGCTGGCAGCAGCCCGTCACCGGTGAAAATGCGCAGTGCCAGTAAGCCATCATTGATCAGCGCCTCCGGGCAAAGCTGTTGCCCACCGCCCGCCTGACGACCGTTACCGATCCCGATCACCAGCGCATCACCCTGCCAGTAAAAATCATCCCCGTGAATTTCGCAGCGATTGGGTTTCAGGGTATCCATTCGCATCAGACCGTGGATGAGATAGGAAACGCCGCCCAGTGCCGCCTTCAGCTTTTCCGGTGTTTCACTGGTAATGCGCGTACCAAATCCGCCCGTCGCCATATTGATAAAGCAGGTTTTATCGTTTACCTGTGCAATATCGACTGCGGTTGCTTTCCCGAGAATGGCAAGCTGTAGCGCTTTACTCAGATCCTCCGGTATCCCCGCGCTGGTGGCAAAATCATTTGCTGTACCGAGCGGTAAAATGCCCATCACCGGGCGTGTGTCCACGTTCAGGCCGATCAGGGCCGTCGCTATCTCGTTGATGGTGCCGTCACCACCGCCAGAAATAATCGTGTTGACGCCCAACTGTACGCCTTCGGCAACATACCGCGCGGCATCGCCTTTTTCCCACGTGAGCCGTACGTGAATATGGGCACCATCTTCCCGCAAATCGACCACCGCCTGGCGCAGTATGTCATTACTGGCACTCTTGCCGTTCAGAATCAATAAACTGTCTGGATACGTTGCCATCCGCGCTGCTCCCTTTTGTAGCGTTATCAAAAAGTGTATCGCAGGGAGGAAAAAAGCGGGTAGGAACAGGATGAAAGCTGGAACCCATCCAATGGGATGAGGCATCCTGTGTTCCTTTACCCACTGTTGATACGCTATCGAATACCTTTTAAATCACATACGGTTTTATTTAAATTAAGGAAATTATTGAAACCTACCATTATCAACCCACCTGTAGCAAACAGTATGGTGATGAGTCCAGCAAGCACCTTTTTCCCGGTTGTTTCAGAGTTGATTGCATCTTGTAATTCTGCACGAAGATCGCCATCATCAGTTGTGATATAAATGCATGCATCTTTAAGGTATTGAGCAGACGCTGAATTTTTGATGATGTCCATGCATTCAATTTTATTCCAGGAGTGGTTGTTCCTTTTATCATATACACGGTATTTAGAAATATATAATTTTTCGCTATCGCTGATATTGTATGTGACATAACCTGCTTTCATGTACGGTGCATCATAGAGGATGCCACATGCGGTGATAATGAACAGAACACCAAAAAACATTGTGCTGACAGCCTCTAGCCGCATCGTTCTTTTGACGCCCACCGCGCCAAACAGCCCTGTGAAACGCAATGTTGATCGTTCAATTTTTCCTTCATTCAGGGCCGTGGATATTAATTTTGCATCGTCAGTTGACGCTACTCTCACGCCATTTTTTAGTCTAAATAACTGCTGGTTGTAAATTTTTTCATCATATTCGCAGTACTCTTTATCTGAGTACTTAATTCGAAATAATTTTAGAATCAGTCCCGTAAAGAAACTGATGCTTGGTAATTTCATAAAAAATAACAGCGCGAAAAATACTAGCAAATATGCTTTGTAATCACCAAGCGCTTCAGAAATATAGTTGCTCATTTCTCAGGATCCTTTTGATATTCTCAACTAAGCGTTACCAGACATTTTACATGAATTTTACATTCGAAGCGTCAGACACCCTCCGATATTGCTAAAGCTCTTGTGTCGGCGGGGGACTATAGATAAAAAATAAGCCCGCGTAAGGGAGATTACGCAGGCTAAGGAGGTGGTTCCTGGTACAGCTAGCATTTATGGGTTATGTTTTTCAGCGGAGAGGATAATACCCTTATTGAGCGAAGCGGTATGTGATCCGATTCTAAGAATTATCCCGGCGCGAAAAAATCCCCCTGATTAACTACTTGCTGTGTGGGTTACGGGTGCTTTCGCCGTCGAAATTACGCATCAGCAGCGCAAATTTCAGCTCCACTTCTTCCGGAACCGGCAGCCAGACGGTATGTCCATCGCCAGGTGCAACGGTAATCGCTTCACCTTTGCCGTTTTCCAGATGCTCCAGCGTGAAGTTCATGTTGCCCTGCGGGGTCATCAACTCCAGGCTGTCGCCTTTGGTGAACTTGTTCTTCACGGCGACGGCGGCCAGTGCGCCTTTGCGCTCGCCGGTGAAATCACCAACAAACTGCTGGCGCTCTGAAACTGAATAGCCGTGCTCGTAGTTCTGGTAGTCGTCGTGCGTGTGACGACGCAGGAAGCCTTCGGTGTAACCGCGATGCGCCAGACCTTCCAGCGTTTCCAGCAGGCTGGTATCGAATGGTTTACCGGCAGCAGCATCGTCGATGGCTTTACGGTACACCTGCGCAGTACGCGCGCAGTAGTAATAGGACTTGGTGCGGCCTTCGATTTTCAGCGAATGCACGCCCATCTGGGTCAGACGTTCAACGTGTGCGATGGCGCGCAGGTCTTTGGAGTTCATGATGTAGGTGCCGTGCTCGTCTTCAAAGGCGGTCATGTACTCGCCAGGACGTTTGGCTTCTTCAATCATAAACACGCTGTCGGTCGGTGCGCCGACGCCCAGTGTAGGCTCAACGTTAGTGACCGGGATCGGTTCGTGTTTATGCACGATATTACCGATGTCATCTTCTTTGCCTTCCTGGACGTTATATTCCCAGCGGCAGGCGTTGGTGCAGGTTCCCTGGTTCGGGTCGCGCTTGTTGATATAGCCAGAAAGCAGGCAGCGGCCAGAGTAGGCCATGCACAGCGCACCGTGGACGAAGATCTCGATTTCCATATCCGGCACCTGGGTGCGGATCTCTTCAATCTCTTCGAGGGAAAGTTCGCGAGACAGAATGACGCGGGTGAGCCCCATCTGCTTCCAGAATTTCACCGTCGCCCAGTTTACGGCGTTGGCCTGCACGGAGAGGTGAATATCCATTTCCGGGAAGTTCTCCCGCACCAGCATGATTAAACCCGGGTCTGACATGATCAGCGCGTCCGGCCCCATATCCACTACCGGCTTCAGGTCACGGATGAACGTTTTCAGCTTGGCGTTGTGCGGCGCAATGTTAACAACGACGTAGAATTTTTTGCCCAGCTCATGCGCTTCATTGATGCCGAGCTGCAGGTTCTCGTGGTTGAATTCGTTGTTGCGCACGCGCAGCGAGTAGCGCGGCTGGCCCGCGTAAACGGCGTCGGCACCATAAGCGAAAGCGTAACGCATATTTTGCAGCGTTCCCGCCGGGGAAAGGAGTTCCGGTTTAAACATGTTTGTTCTCGTTCTGATGACAGGTCAGATCCGCATACACACGGTGTCGCGGTAAGGGGATGATCCCCTACTTTAAGGGCGGGCATTGTAGCGCTGCGGAGCGGGGAGGTAAACCTTTTGGTCGCTTAGCGGTGCCTGTTATCAGGCGGTTTTGCGATATTGCCAGTAATGGTAAAGCCCATATGTCGGATCCAGGGGGACAGCGAAGGGTTACACCATGAAAAGACAGAGCGCGCCCCTCGCCAGTTTTCCAACAAAATCAAGACGCTTTATAAAGCAAACCGCGGTTTTTTTTCAGCAATGTGCTCTGCGCAGTGTCTGTTCTTTTAGCTAACAACTGCCGCTTTTACTCAGGGTTTATCCTTAAACGCGTCTGGCTACGTTAAACAATCCTGCACGCATCCGCTTCCCACCGATATCCCACGCCATACACCGCGCGAATAAATGACTGATCGGGGTCAAGAGCTTCCAGCTTGCGACGCAGGTTTTTGATGTGGCTGTCGATGGTGCGGTCGGTGACGACGCGATAATCGTCATACAGGTGGTTCAGCAGCTGTTCGCGGGAGAATACTTTCCCCGGCTCGTGGGAGAGGGTTTTCAGCAGGCGGAACTCGGCAGGAGTGAGATCCAGTAGTTTACTGCGCCAGCTCGCCTGGAAGCGACCTTCGTCGACGATCAGCGGGCTTTCCGCGTCCAGCGTTTGCAGTTCTCGCTGCGGTTTGCAGCGGCGCAGGATGGTCTTCACGCGGGCGACGACCTCACGCGGGCTATACGGCTTGCAGATGTAGTCATCTGCGCCAATTTCCAGCCCCAGCAGACGGTCAATCTCTTCGATTTTAGCGGTCACCATCACGATGGGGACGTCGGAGAAGCGACGAATTTCCCGGCACAGGGTCAGGCCGTCTGTGCCCGGTAGCATCAGATCCAGCAGAATCAGATCCGGCGGTGTCTGGCGTACATATGGCAGCACCTGATCGCCATGACTGATCAGCGACGGGGCATAGCTTGCGGCGCGTAAATAGTCGATCAGCAGCTGCCCAAGCTTAGGCTCATCTTCCACGATCAAAATGCGCGGTGTGTTTTTGTCAATCGGTAACTCGGTCATGCTTCTCTCGATAAATCCCGTTCCAGAGGTAACTCTACTGTAATGCTAACCCCGCCAAAAGGCGAATGGGCGGCACGCAGCGTGCCGTTGTGCGCTTCGACGATGTTGACGCAAATCGCCAGCCCCAGGCCGGAGCCGCCGCTGGCGCGGTTGCGGGAGCCTTCGGTGCGATAAAAACGCTCAAACAATCTTTCCAGTTGTGCGTCCTGCACGCCAGGGGCGGAGTCCGCAAAGGTGAGGGCAAAACGCCCGTTTTCCTGCTTACCGGAGATATGTAGCCCGCCGCCGCTGTCAGTGTAGCGCAAGCTGTTTTCCAGCAGATTATTGAACAACTGCATCAGGCGATCCCTGTCACCAAACACCACGGCGCTGTCCGGCAGGGAGAGATGGATTTTCAGGTTGCGGCTGGCAAAGCGCTCGCGGAAGGCTCCGCTGGCAACTTCCAGAATGTTGATCACGTCCACCGGGGCTTTCTGATAAGCCAGCGCCCCTTCGTCCGACATCGAGAGCTGATGCAGGTCGTCCACCAGTTTGGTCAGCGTGCCTACTTCCGCCTGTAAGGAGGCCACGGATTCAGGGGTGAACTGACGCACACCGTCCTGAATGGCTTCCAGTTCGCCACGCAGTACTGCCAGCGGGGTGCGCAGCTCGTGCGAAATATCGGCCATAAAATCGCGTCGCATCTGCTGGTTTTTCTCCAGCGTGCTGGCGAGCTGGTTGAAGTCCTGCGCCAGTTTACCCAGTTCGTCCTGGCTTTGGGTGTCCACGCGGGTGGTGAAATCCCCGGCGGCCAGCTTGTGCGTACCTTCCACCAGCCGTTTAACCGGCGCGAGCAGGCCGCGTGCCAGCGGGAAGGTGGCGAGCGCGGCAAGCAGTATGGCGAGTGCGACAATCAGCCAGCTGGTACGGCGCTGCTGGCGATCAAAGTTGATATCGGTGTTGCGCGTCAGGCGCTCGACCGGGGAGGCAATAACCCAGCCAACGGCCTCATTATTCACCTTGATGGCACGCCGGGTTCCGTCCGGCGGAACCGGCGCGCGCGGGCCAACCAGAACGTGCATATCCTGGTCGATCACCCAGAACTGCGTGCGCCATCCGTGCGGCGGCATGCCGGGGCCGGGACGATCGTCGTTGGTATCATGCTCAAGCGAGCGCAGGATCTGGAACACAAAGCGGTCGTTATTGCGTAAAAAACGCCAGTTTCCGTGCAGGGTATACTGCTCGGCCAGCGCATCGCTCAACCCCTGCAGGCGTTGCTCGTTACCGTGTTTGATGTAATCAATAAACCCGCGCTCAAAGCTGAGACGTACCGCCCAGTGCATGGTGATCAGCAGGACGATGCAGGTGGCAAATATTGCGACAAAGAGTTTACCGGTAATGCCAGGACGCCAGAATTTCATGGTTCACTCCTTTTGCCACGCCGGATCACGGCGTTTTTACTGGTATCATCCGGCACCCTGGCGAAGATGAATGCGGGCAGGGCAATAATCACCGCCATGCTGAGATAGGTATATAAAAACACCTGGTGAGCGACCGGGGTGTCAACGCTGAGATGGTGCTGCCCATACATGCCGAGCAACAGGCCCGCGATGGTGACCCCTACGCTCATGGAAAGCTGCATCACCATCGACAGCAGGCTGTTGCCGCTGCTCGCCTGCTCATCCGGCAGGTCTTTCAGCGTCAGGGTATTCATTGATGAGAAGCGCATGGCGTTGATAACCCCCTGGCAGAACAACACCAGCGGCAGGGCGTAGTACCAGCCCATCAGCGCCACGGCCATAAACAGCAGGATGACCAGCGCCAGTGCCAGCGTGGCGACTACCAGCACATGACGATAACCAAAGCGGTTCACCACCTGCACCACAATGCGCTTCGTCCCCATACTGCCAAGCACCATTGGGATCATCATTAAGCCTGCATGGAACGGTGAGAACCCCATCCCAATCTGCAGAAATACCGGCGTCATAAACGGCAGCATGCCGCTACCGGCTCGTCCGGCAAAGCTGCCGAGCAGGCCCAGACGGTAGGTGGTGTTTTTAAACAGCGACAGGCTGAACAGCGCTTTAGCGTTGCCTCTGGCATGCCACAGATACCCCAGTATTGCCGTGATACCGAGGGTGACCAGAATGCCCAGCGTCAGGGATGAAATCCCCAGCCCTTTTTGCCCGTCGAGCGCCAGCGTGAGCATGGCCATCCCGGATGCCAGCAGCATGAAACCAAAGAAGTCAAAGCGCCGCGTCTGCATGGTGTAGTTAGGCATCAGCATCAGGGTTGCGATAGCACCGACGATACCCACGGGCAGGTTAATTAAGAAGATCCAGTGCCAGGAGACGTATTCCACCAGAAGCCCGCCCAGCGCGGGGCCGAGCAGCGGGCCAATCTGTCCAGGTAAGGTCACAAAGGTCATCGCCGACATATACTGCTCGCGCGGCACAATTTTCATTACCGTCAGCCGCCCGACGGGGACCATCATCGCGCCGCCAAACCCTTGCAGCACACGTGCCATCACCAGTTGGTCGAGGGTGTTGGCCTGCGCGCAAAACAGCGAACCGACGGTAAACAGCACAATGGCGGTGAAAAAGATATTCCTTACCCCCACTTTATCCGCCAGCCAGCCGCTGGCAGGCAGCATCACGGCGACTGTCAGCACGTAGGAGACAATCACCATATGCATGTGCAGCGGGCTCTCCCCGAGACTTTTGGCCATCGAGGGGAGGGCGGTGTTGACGATGGTCGTATCCAGCGACTGCATAAAGAAGCCGAAGGCGACAATCCATAATTGCCAGCGAACATTCGCGGGGAGGTCGGTCATTTACTCGGTCACCGTGGTTCTGTTTTTACGCGAAAAACGCATTCGCAGGCGGTCGAAAAAGAGATAGACCACCGGCGTGGTGTAGAGCGTCAGCAGTTGGCTCATCACCAGCCCGCCGACAATTGTAATACCCAGCGGCTGGCGCAGCTCTGAGCCGTCGCCACCGGATATCACCAGCGGTAGCGCACCAAACAGTGCCGCCAGCGTGGTCATCATGATCGGACGAAAACGCAGCAGGCAGGCCTGGAATATCGCCTCTTCCGGAGGAAGATTGCCGTGACGTTGGGCATCCAGCGCAAAGTCGACCATCATGATGGCATTTTTCTTCACAATGCCTATTAATAGCATGATCCCGATTAATGCTATCAGGCTGAATGGAGCACCAAACAATTCCAGCGCCAGCAACGCCCCGACGCCCGCTGATGGCAGGGTTGAGAGGATGGTCAGCGGATGGACGTAGCTTTCATACAGCACGCCAAGCACAATATAGACCGTCGCAATGGCCGCCAGAATCAAAATGACCTGCGAGTTCATCGTCTGCTGGAACACCTGCGCGGTGCCGGCAAAACTGCCGCGTACGGTGGACGGTACGCCAAGCTGGGTCATGGCGCGGTTGATAGCATCGCTGGCCTCGGAAAGCGACGAGCCGGTTGGCAGGTTAAAGGAGATGGTCGACGCAGCCGAAAGCCCCTGATGGTTAACCGACAGCGGCGCGTTCGCAGGCCGCCAGCTGGCAAACCAGGAGAGCGGGATGGGTTTGCCGTCGCTGTTGATGATGTACATTTTATCCAGCGCGCTGATATCCTGGGTGTAGCGTGGGTCAACCTCCATCACCACTTTGTACTGGTTCATCGGCCGGTAGATGGTCGAGATTTCGCGCTGACCGAAGGCGTTGTTCAGCAGGCTGTTGACCGCTTCAACATTAATCCCCAGACGCGACATAGTGTCGCGATCGTAGGTCAGATCCATCTCAGAACCGTTGTCCTGTTGATCGGAATTCACGTCCGCCAGCTGTGGCAGTGCGGCCAGCGCTTTGCGGATCTTCGGCTCCCACTCGCGCAGGGCGGCCAGGTCGTCAGAAAGCAGGGTGTACTGGTAGCTGGCATTGGCCTGACGCCCGCCCACGCGGATATCCTGAACGGCCATCAAAAACAGGTTTGCCCCGGGCTCTTTGGCAAGCTTCACTCGCAGGCGGTCAATCACCTGTTGTGCGGTTTCATTGCGGACATCACGCGGTTTAAGGGTGATAAACATCATCCCGCTGTTGACGCGGGAGCCGCCGGTAAAACCGGTGACGTTATCCACCGCCTTGTCCTCGCGGATGATTTTCATAAAGTCCTGCAGTTTACCGCGCATTGCCTGGAACGAAATGCTCTGGTCAGCCTGAATACCGCCCATCAACACGCCGGTATCTTGCTCCGGGAAGAGGGTTTTCGGGATGGTAATATACATCCAGACATTAAGCCCGATCGTGGCGATAAGCGCTAACCCGACAAGCCGCGTATGGTTCAGTACCCACTTCAGTGATTTACCGTAGCCTCCCTGCATGGCCATCAGGACACGACCAAACCCCTTGCGACGCGGCTGCGAACGCGGTTTGCTGCGCCTGAGCATCCAGCCGCACATCATCGGCGTGAGCGTGAGCGAGACAGCCAGCGAAATACCGATGGCGACGGAGAGCGTCACCGCAAACTCGCGCAGCAGGCGGCCGGGAAGCCCGCCCATCAGCAGCAGCGGCAGGAACACCGCCACCAGCGACAAACTCATTGAAAGCACCGTAAAGCCCACTTCGCGCGTGCCCTGAAGCGCAGCCTGAAGCGGTTTCACGCCGGCTTCCAGATGACGGGAGATGTTCTCCAGTACCACAATGGCATCATCCACCACAAACCCGGTGGCGATGGTCAGGGCCATCAGCGACAGGTTGTTGAGGCTAAAGCCGCACAGATACATGGCGGCAAATGTCCCAATCAGCGAGACCGGCACTGCCACGGCGGGAATGAGCGTTGCGCGCCCGGAGCGCAGAAACAAAAAGACCACCAGGATAACCAGCCCGACGGAGATCACCAGCGTCTGTTCTACCTCTTCGAGCGAGGCGCGAATGGTCGGAGAGCGATCCTGGGCAATCTGCAGGTCAATTGCAGCCGGGATAGTCTCCTGTAGCTCCGGCAATCGCGCGCGGATGCTGTTCACCGTCTGGATAATATTGGCTTCCGGCAGCTTGCGGATCATCAGCAGGATCGCCGGTTTGGCGTTGGTCATCCCCGCGTTGCGGACATCCTGTACCGAGTCGGTGACGCTGGCGACATCGCTTAAGCGTACCGCCGCGCCGTTGTTGTAGTGAATAATCAGCGGCTGGTATTCAGCGGCGGTTTTCAGCGCGTCGTTGGTCTGGATCTGCCAGCGATGGCCGCTGTCCTCAATTGCCCCTTGTGGCTTACGCACGTTGGCATTGCTGATGGCGGTGCGCACCTCGTCCAGCGACACCCCCTGGTTAAACAGCGCCTGTGGGTTTAAACCCACGCGCACGGCGGGCAGGGAGCTACCGCCAACGCTCACATCGCCCACACCGTCAATCTGCGAAAGGGTCTGCGCCAGCTGTGTGGAGGCGAAATCGTACAGTTGTCCCTGAGAGTAAGTCTCCGAAGTGAGCGTCAGGATCATAATCGGCGCATCGGACGGGTTGGCTTTGCGGTAGGTCGGGCGGCTCGGCATCCCGCTCGGCAGCAGGCTTTGCGCGGCGTTGATAGCCGCCTGCACGTCACGCGCGGCTCCGTTTATATCGCGGTCAAAGCTAAACTCCAGAATAATACGCGTGCTGCCAAGCGAACTGCTGGAGGTCATTTCGTTGACCCCCGCAATCCGCCCGAGCGAGCGCTCCAGCGGCGTGGCGACGGACGATGCCATGGTTTCCGGGGATGCGCCAGGCAGCGAGGCGCTGACCATGATCACCGGGAAATCCACCTGCGGCAACGGAGCCACCGGCAGCAGCCGGAAGCCCAGCACGCCGCACAGGGTGATGGCGAGCGAAATTAAAATCGTCGCCACCGGTCGGTAAATGAAGAGGGCGAAAAACTTCACTTATGCCTCCTCTTCACGTTTCGGGAAGCGGCTTTTCGCCCACAGCGCCAGACGGTCAAACAGCAGGTAAATGACCGGTGTGGTAAAGAGCGTCAACACCTGGCTGACCAGTAAACCGCCGACCATACCCACCCCCAACGGGCGGCGCAGTTCGGCCCCTACACCGGTACTCAGCATCAACGGCAGGGCACCCAGCAGGGCGGCGAGTGTCGTCATCAGGATCGGACGAAAACGCAACAGACAGGCCTGGAAGATGGCATCGCGTGGCGACATCCCCTGCTCGCGCTCGGCGGCGAGGGCAAAGTCGATCATCATGATGGCGTTTTTCTTCACGATCCCGATAAGCAGAATGATCCCGATGATGGCAATGACGTCCAGTTCGCTGCCTGCCAGCATCAGCGCCAGCAGTGCCCCTACGCCCGCGGTCGGCAGGGTGGAGAGGATGGTAATCGGGTGAATAAAGCTTTCGTACAGCACGCCGAGCACGATGTACATCGCCACGACCGCCGCCACAATCAGCCAGATGGTGTTACCCAGCGCGGCCTGGAACGCCAGCGTACTGCCCTGGAACTGGGTCTGAATATCTGACGGGAAGCTCAGCGCTTTTTCAGCGGCCACAATGGCTTCAACCGCTTCGCCCAGCGAGTAATTGTCCGGCACGTTGAACGAAATGGTGGTGGACGGGAACTGATCCAGATGGTTTATCGACAGTGGGGTATAGCGCTCTTCCACATTCGCAATTGCACTTAACGGCACAATGCCGCCGTCTTTGCTGGTCAGGCGTACCGAGTCCAGCCCGGCAAGCCCCGGGGTGTTTTCGGTGTTGTGTTCCAGCACCACGCGATACTGGTTCGCCTGGGTATAAATCGTGGAGATCAGACGCTGACCAAAGGCGTTATACAGTGCGTTATCCACATCGGCCATCGTGATGCCCAGCCGACTGGCGGTGTCACGGTTGACGTTCACATACGCTGCCAGACCTTTGTCCTGCCAGTCGCTGCTGACGTCGGAGAGCTGCGGCTGCGCTTTCAGTTTATTCACCAGTTGCGGAACCCAGGTGCTGAGTGCGTCGAGCGTGGTCGCCTGCAGCGTGAACTGGTACTGCGTGCGGCTCACCTGCGTATCAATGGTTAAATCCTGAATCGGCTGCAGGTAGAGTTCAACGCCCGGCACGCGTGCCACGGCGGTTTGCAGACGTTCAATCACCGTTTGCACGCGGTCATCACGGCCACTCAGCGGTTTAAGGTTGATTTGCAGGCGAGCGCTGTTCAGCGACGGGTTAGTACCATCCACGCCAACAAACGACGTCAGGCTCTCGACCGCCGGATCGTTCATGATTGTCTCAGATACCTGCTGCTGGCGCTGTGCCATGTTGGCAAACGAAACCGACTGCGGTGCCTGCAGCGTACCCTGAATAATGCCGTTATCCTGAATCGGGAAGAAACCTTTAGGGATGAAGATCCACAGCATCACGCTCAGTGCCAGCGTACCCAGGGTTACACTCAGCGTCGCCCACGGATGATTGAGCACTTTCGCCAGCACGTGTCCGTAAGCGGCAATAATGCGTTCGAACATACGTTCAGAGGCGCGGGAGAAGCGGTTTTGCTTACGCAGGGACTCAACGCTCAGCATGCGGGCGCACATCATCGGCGTCAGCGTCAGCGACACCACGGCAGAGATTAAGATTGCGATTGCCAGCGTGACGGCAAATTCACGGAACAGACGTCCGACGATATCACCCATAAACAGGAGTGGGATCAGCACTGCAATCAGTGAGAAGGTCAGCGAGATAATAGTAAAACCGATCTCACCCGCCCCCTTCAGCGCGGCGGCCAGCGGTTTTTCGCCTTTTTCGATATAGCGTGAGATGTTCTCGATCACCACGATGGCGTCATCCACCACGAAACCGGTGGCGATGGTGAGCGCCATTAACGTCAGGTTGTTAATCGAAAAACCGAGGAACACCATCACCGCGAACGTGCCGACCAGCGAGAGCGGTACGGCAACGGCGGGGATAATGGTTGCGGGCACGTTGCGCAGGAACAGGTAAATAATCATCACCACCAGCGCAATCGCCAGCATTAGCTCGAACTGAGTATCGGTAACCGACGCGCGAATATTGGTGGTGCGGTCAGAGAGGACCTTCACGCTGACCGACTTCGGCAGACTGTCAATCAGCTGCGGCAGCATGGTACGAATGCTGTCGGCGGTTGCAATGATGTTTGCACCTGGCTGGCGCTGAACGTTCATCACGATCGCCGGCTGTTTGTTGGCCCATGCGCCAAGCCAGCTGTTTTCCGCCCCTTGTTCAACGGTCGCCACATCACCCAGGCGTACGGGAGCGCCGTTCTGGTACGCCACAATCAGCTGGCGGTACTCATCGGCGGACTGCATCTGATCGTTTGCAGAGAGCGTGACGGCACGGGCCGGGCCATCCAGCGAGCCTTTTGCCGAGTTGACGTTGGCATTGCTGATGGCCGCACGAATGGTTTCACTGGTTAACCCCAGCCCGGCGATCGCCTGGGCGTTAAGTTTCACGCGAACCGCCGGGCGCTGCCCGCCCGCCAGCGTGACCAGACCCACGCCAGACACTTGCGAAATTTTCTGTGCCACGCGGGTTTCGACCATATCTTCAACCTGAGTCATCGGCATGGCGGATGACGTGACCGCGAGGGTCATGATCGGCGGATCGGCCGGGTTGACTTTGCTGTAGACCGGTGGGTTAGGCAGGTCAGACGGCAGCAGGTTGGTTGCCGCGTTGATCGCAGCCTGCACCTCCTGCTCGGCGACATCCAGCGACAGCGTGAGCTGGAACTGCAGCGTCACTACGGATGCCCCGCCGGAACTTTGCGAGGACATCTGTTTTAACCCCGACATCTGGCCAAACTGGCGCTCGAGTGGGGCGGTAATGGCCGACGTCACCACATCCGGGCTGGCTCCGGGGTAGAGAGTGATAACCTGAATCGTCGGGTAGTCCACTTCCGGCAGCGCCGAAACGGGCAGGAAGCGGTAGCCGATAATCCCGGCCAGCAGGATAGCCACCATCAACAACGTGGTGGCGACAGGGCGCATGATGAACAGGCGTGATGGCCCACCTGTCGTGCTGGGTGGCATGACCTGCATCAGGAGGCCGCTCCCTGTTTCTTATGCTCCCGCTTCGTGGGTGCAGCGTCTGATGCGGTGCTGCCGTGTGCTTCAACAACGTCGACTTTTGCCCCTTCGGTCAGGCGATCTATGCCGTCGGTCACCACGCGGTCGCCCACGGCAATCCCGGCGCTGATCACCACCGTCTGGCTGTCCTGAAGCCCGGCTTTCACCAGATGCTTGCTGACGTTGTTGTCACTGTTTAGCACCCAGACAAAGTTACCTTCGTTACCCATCTGTAGTGCAGCCGTTGGGATCACCACCGCGTTTTCCTCGGTGGCAACCAGCATCCGCGCATTCACAAACTGGTTCGGGAAGAGGGCATCATCCTGGTTGTTAAAGCGCGCTTTCAGCTTGATGGTGCCGGTGGTGGTGTCGATCTGGTTATCGAGGCTCAGCAGGGAACCTTCGCTGAGTTTCTGCTTGTTGGTGCGATCCCAGGCTTCCACCACCAGCGCTTGCCCGGTTTTTTGCGCCTGCACGACGGTGGCGATATCACTCTCCGGCAGGGTAAAAACAAGATCGATAGGGTGAGTTTGCGTAATGACCACGATCCCGGTGGTATCGCCACTGGAGATCTGGTTGCCGATATCCACCTGTTTCAGGCCGACGCGTCCGCTAATCGGCGCGGTAATACGGCTCCAGTCGAGCTGTAGCTGCGCGCTGGCAACGGTGGCTTCATCGGCTTTTATCGTGCCCTGGGATTCGCTGACCAGAGACTGCTGGGTATCCAGCTCCTGGCGCGACACGAGATTGGTTTTTACCAGTTGCTGATAGCGGGCTAAATCACGCTGGGCGTTGGCGAGCGTGGCTTTATCTTTGGCGAGCTGTCCCTGCGCCTGAGCGAGGGTAACCTTAAACTGGCTCGGGTCGATTTCCGCCAGTAAATCACCGGCGTTGACCTGCTGCCCCTCCTGGAAATGAAGCGCCATCAGTTGACCGTCGACGCGGCTGCGTACCGTCACGGTCTTTGCCGCCGTGATGGTTCCCAGGCCTGTGAGATAACGGGGTACCGCTTTGCTCACCGCCGTCGCGGCCTGAACCGGAGCCAGAGCGCCACTGCGCATACCGTGACGACCACCGCTCGCAGAGCGCTGTGGTGGGTTACTGGCACTTGCGGTTGACGTTGGTTCAGCGGATTGACTGTGCCAGTACCAGGCGGCGGCAAGAACCACCACAATGATGCCAGCGGCGATTGCCCAGCGGGATTTGTTACGGCCTTTCATCGTTATACGTTCTCATCCTGAAACACTTCGGGGGATGATACTAGTTTAGTCAGGCAAGACGGTGGAAAAATGGAGGAAATATGGAAGACTGTCTGGAATTGTCTGAATGGAGGTCAACGCAAAACGGCAATGCCGTTTGGGGTGTGTTCGCCCTCTCCCTGTGGGAGAGGACCGGGGTGCGGGCACCAGACCGCACCGTAACAACACTAGCTAAACACTACCTGCGCCCAGCGGGCAAGCCCTGCGGTTACCGAGCCGAAGTCATCGCCCCCGGCAATCGGGATCCCCGGCAGTTGTTCCGCCAGCGCTTTCTTGATCAGCGGCGAACGGGCGCTACCGCCGGTCAGGTAAATGATATCCGGCTTCTCTTTACCGTTCTCCAGGGCCAGTTGAACCTGCTCCAGAATACGCTGCAGAGGCTGGGTGAGTGCTGTTTCCAGCCCTTCCTGTGAAATCGCGGTTGCCAGCTCGTCGCTGATAAACGGTAACGATACCGCATGTTCAGGACGGTTGGAGAGGGCAATTTTGCTCTCTTCAGCGGTGCGCACCACGCGGTAGCTCAGACGCTGACGCCACACTTTGTACAGCAGCGCGACTTTGTCGGCGTCCTGGGCATCGCGCACCAGGTCATTCAGGAAGCGACCGTTGGCGGTGCTGTAAAAATCACTTTGCGCGGGAACATCGTTGATGGCGATAGCGTTCCACCACGGCAGGATCGGCAGGGCGATCCCTTTTTCCGTTTGTCCGCCCATGCCAAGCAGCGGCATCAGGCTCCTGAACGCCAGGGCGATATCCAGATCGTTACCACCCACGCGGCAACCACTGTGTCCCAGCAGGCTGTTTTCACGGTCGCGACGCGAGTGCCATTGTGGCCCCATCAACAGCAGCGAGCAGTCCGTTGTACCACCGCCGATATCCACGACCAGCACGCGTTTTTCTTCCGTCAGCGTGGCTTCAAAATCCAGCCCCGCAGCAACCGGTTCATACTGGAACACCACATCACGGAAACCTGCACGGTGCGCGGCACGCTCAAGGATCCCCTGTGCCTGTTGGTTAGCGTCGTCACCACCCAGCCCCTGGAAGTTGATCGGGCGGCCAATAACTGCCTGAGTGATTGCATCGGAAACCTGCGTCTGTGCCTGATTACGGATGTGCAGCATCATGGCGCACACCAGATCTTCAAACACTGCCACCTGCTGTGGCTTCAGGCCGCTGGCACCCAGGAAGGACTTCGGTGATTTAACGAAGTAAACCTCTTCCGGGTCGTCAATGTAATGTCCGAGCGAAGAAAGACCAAACTGCACGCTGGAAGGCGTAACGTCGATGTCTTCCTCGCGGTTAAAACTGACGGCCCGGCGTAGCAACGCCTGGGTTTCTGCGGCATTGGCCGGAACCTGATGATGGCGAAACAGCCATTCGCTGACCGCTTCGCGCGTGGGTGCGCAGAGCATTGACGGCAGCAGCGTGCTCTCTTTTTCCATTTTCAGGAGCTGTGGTTGCCCGTTTTGCATAACCGCAACCGAACAGTTTGCCGTACCGTAGTCAAATCCAATAAACACGTAGAAATCCCCATGCCAGTGAGAAGGGGCGAGACTTTAACGAAATGTCTTCCCGGCGACAACTGGAATATGAAAGCAAGGCGCAACAAGATCTTTCGGTTTATGCTGAGGGGAACATAAAAGGAGCAACAATGTATACCCTGACGTGGCAACCCCCTTATGACTGGCAATGGATGTTTGGCTTTCTTGGCGTGCGTGCGGTAGCGGGTGTCGAAACTGTCACGGACGAATACTACGAACGCAGTTTTGCCTGTGAGGGACATCAGGGGATATTTCGCGTCACGCCGGATATCCGCACCCATACGTTGGAGGTAACGTTCAGTGTGGGGCTGACGCCAGTGGCACAGACCTGCCTGGAGCGCATCGGACGTCTGTTCGATCTTGCCTGCGATCCGCAGCAAATTCAGGAGGCGCTGGGCGAACTCGGTGCTGCGCGGCCAGGCTTACGTTTACCGGGGGCAATGGATGCCTGGGAGCAGGGCGTGCGGGCGATTCTGGGGCAGCTGGTCAGCGTGGCGATGGCGGCGAAACTGGCCTCGCGTGTTGTGGCGCTGTGTGGCAAACCGGTTAAGGATTCTCCGGGCTATGTCTGCTTCCCGACACCGGCAGCGCTGGCGGCGGCCGACCCACTGGCGTTGAAAGCTCTCGGGATGCCGGTCAGGCGGGCGGAGTCGTTGATTCATCTGGCGCAGTCCGTGGTCGACGGAACGTTTCCGCTTTTCCCGCCTGCGGATATTGAAGAAGGCATGAAGGCGTTACAACAGCGGCCGGGGATTGGGCGCTGGACGGCAAACTACCTTGCCCTGCGCGGCTGGCAGGCGAAAGATGTTTTCCTGCCGGATGATTATCTGATTAAACAGCGCTTCGCCGGAATGACCCCGGCGCAGATCCGTCGATACGCCCAGCGCTGGCAGCCGTGGCGCTCTTACGCACTGCTGCACATCTGGTATACCGACGGTTGGGTGCCGTCAGTTGATAGCGAAATAGCTGGTATTCAGAAGTAATTCCAGCGGCTGTGGTTCGGCGATGGTGTCGCCGTAGATGAAGTCAAT
Source organism: Enterobacter sp. RHBSTW-00901 (assembly GCF_014103115.1). Lineage (NCBI taxonomy): Bacteria > Pseudomonadati > Pseudomonadota > Gammaproteobacteria > Enterobacterales > Enterobacteriaceae > Enterobacter > Enterobacter sp. RHBSTW-00901. Next base: position 1,227,031 of record NZ_JABXPB010000001.1, on the reverse strand, counting down.
GCCGATACCGGAAAGGGTATCCATCATGATCGGCTGGTTGCTTGGCCCGGCGAGGGTTTTCATCCTCAGCCGCTGTGCATGGCCCTGAATAATGGCAACCATCATTTCATCCATCAGATTGCCGTGTATGTTCGTCACCATTTCTGCGTCCAGCATCAGATAATCGGCCATATTGGCGCTCAGGTGGTTAAAGACGTTCATGTCACGTCCTACCTGGCTGAGCACCACGCGACAGCCAGCATGACGGAGCTTTTGCAGCCCCTGCTGGACTCTCTCATCCGGGTTACGCACCACGTCGACAGCAATAACCAGATGCAGAAGACGACCCGGCAGCGTGCCTTTATCCAGAAGATCGAGCAACTCGTCGACCAGCGTGACGCTGGCTAAACCGGCTTCAGAAAGCGGCAGTGCCACTCCCATACCTTTACTGGCCACCTGCGCGGCATAGGTGCGGAAGAACTCGCTAAAAATACGTCGGTCGAGGGCGTGTAACAGTTCAGGCTCCGCCAGGCTCGAACGGAAGGCGTGCTCTTCCTGGACTTCGCCCTGGTTAGTCCACAGGCGTAATGAGATCAGCCAGAAATTACAGCTCTCCGGAATACGCGGGGAGGCGACGCTACGGGCAATCAACATCAGGTGATTGTCCTTGATCATATGCCACTGTTCATCAAGCGACATCATGCTGCGCGTGCTGTGGATCCGCTCCTGCTGCGGTTCGTAAACGGTGACGACACCACGCCCGTTGTTTTTCGAGGCATAGCAGGCGATGTCGGCTTGCGACATCACTTCCGACGCCTGATTGTTATTTTCATCAATCAGGGTGATACCGGCGCTGGCACCAATGCGGTGCAGACGTCCTTCCCACATAAAGTGGTAATTGTTGATGGCGTGGATCAGACGGCCTGCAATATAGCGTGCGCTTTCGATATTGCAGTCCGGCAGCAATAGCCCGAATTCGTCGCCGCCCAGACGTGCCAGGACGTCGCTTGAGCGCAGCATGGTCAGCATTAACGAAGAGAGTTCCCGGAGCAGGGCGTCGCCCGCCGCATGGCCTGCGGTATCGTTAACGGCTTTGAAGCGGTCGAGATCGATAAACACCAGCGCATGACGCTGGCGCGTCTCCTGCACGGTCTGCAACAGGCGTTTAAGGTGGTTTTCGAAGCTGACCCGGTTTGCCAGATGGGTGAGCGCATCGTGGGAGGCGCTGTAGCTCAGCTGACGCAGCATTTTGCGTGACTCGGTGACATCCTGAATCACCAGAACCGAGCCAATATTTTGCCCGTCCAGCGTACTGAGCGGAGTGATACTGTAATGGATATCAAAGCTCCCGCCAGTGCGACAGTGAAGCACCACATCCTGTTCAATCGCAGAACGGGACATATCGCCGCTGTGGATATTCTCCATCAGTGGGCCATTCTCACCAAACGTAATATGCAGCACCGTCAGGATCGGCTGCCCGATAGCCTCGGTTTGCAGCCAGCCGCTCATCTTCTCGGCGACGGGATTCATAAAGGTGACATTCATGTCGATATCGGTACACAACACCGCTTCACCGATGGAGTCGAGCGTGATGTGCAAACGCTCTTTTTCCTGGAACAGCGCTTCATTCAGCTGCTTAACTTCGGTCATGTCCATATTGATGCCAAGCAAGCGTTCAACTTCGCCCTGTTTATCCAGCACCCGGTTTGCCAGCGAACGAATATGACGTATGCCGTCCTTGACGCGAATACGAAACTCAAGCTTAAACGGCAGCCTGTCCATCAGCGAGTCGCGGATCACCTGTTCCACGTGGGCGCGGTCTTCTGGCACCATCGCCTCGTGCCAGAGTTGCCACGTCGGCTTGATATGTGGCGGAATTTCATACAGCTCGAACATCCGCTTATCCCAGCTGATGATGTCAGGCTCCAGATCCCACTCCCAAATCCCGATACCACCGGCTTCGTTAGCAAGGGTGATACGTTCCATCAGGCGTTTGTTGACCCACTCGGTCTGCTTGAGATCGTTAATGTCTTCAATCTGGGCGATAAAGTAGAGTGGGGAGCCGTCCGCATGGCGTACGACTGAAACAACAAGCAGCGCCCAGACGACCTCGCCATTGCGGGTGTAATAGCGTTTCTCAAGGCTGTAGTTATTGATATCCCCCCTCACAAGCTGTTCAAGCAGCTTCAGGTCGGAATTCAAATCTTCCGGCCACGTGAGCTGCTGGAAGGTGAGCGACTGAAGTTCTTTCTGGCTGTAGCCAAGAAAACTGCACAGCGCTTTGTTCGCCTGTAGCCACTGCCCTTCAACCCCCACCAGAGCCATACCGATGGCGGAATACTCCATTGCATTACGGAAACGCTCTTCGCTTTCGGTTATATGCTTACGTTCGGCACGAAATGCATACATCACCATCGTCATGACGTTGGCTGGCAGTAGCATCATCAGGAATGGCAGCCAGGGGGCATTCAGCATGGCGCTGGCATTCTGGGTTGCCAGCGGTAGGGGATTTCGGGCAATCATCAGCGAAATGACCATCACGGTGACTAAAAACACCAGGAAGGCTTCCATCCTCGGCAGACGCACGGCGCTCCACATGAGCAGGACGATGACGCAGGTAAACGGCCACGGTACCCAGGTTACGGCCACCCAGCTTAGCGTCAGGGTGGCGGCCATCGTCAGCAAGGTTTCCAGCAGCAGCTTCGGATTGCGGTGGCGAAGCAAATAGTGTGACTTAAAGAGCAGACCCAGTGGAACCAGTGCCAGCGAGCCAATGGATTCAGAAAGCACCCAGACCAGGAAGGTACGAAGTGGTTCCGGGCTGGGGATCAGAAAATGCACCAGTACCCCACCCACCAGCGGTGGTATCAGCGCACTGCCGATCGCCAGACGGATCCAGTCACCCAGGTTTTGTAATGGGTTATACCAGGGCAGCCATTTGCGGAGTATGACCGCGCCAATAAAGGCTTCAATCAGGTTTATCGAGAGGTAGGTGAAGCTCGTTGCCTCCCAGGAAAAGAGCATCCAGGTGGCCAGAATATTGCCAAATGAACAGGCCAGCGCAATGCCAGGCCACATTTTTCCTGCGTGGCGGTAAAACGCCACCATCATAATGGCGGTGGGAAACCAGAGGGGAGCCAGCAGCGTGCCGGAGCGGGTGAGCTCCAGCGAGAACAACGTAAAGATGAAGGTGACCAGGCCCAGACAGACAAGTCGTAATAAAGGATGTGGGGTAGTAACCAAAACCCGCTGGTATTGTTTATTCATTACCGCTTTATCCAAAGACGCCATGCCGTCAGGAGCCAGGCCCGGACGAGAGAATTTAATAATTTGGCTTATGCTAGTACAAACAATTTACAATTCATATGGCGACTGCTCATAATTTGACATCATAGAGTTATTAAATAGTTACTCTGCAAAAAATTCATATTAAACGCTGAAAAAATGTTCGTTTAAATTTCACTAAGGGATCGAAAAGGCACTTTTCAGCCTCTCTCGCATATCCTGCGCTTTCGACTGGTATCACGCCCACGAAATCCCTATAATTGCCGCGTTTGACGCTCCGGCGTCGTCCTTCCTTAACATCCAGGTCAATCAGGTCGCTAAATTTATGACTGATAAGTCTCATCAGTGCGTCATCATAGGCATCGCCGGCGCATCGGCTTCAGGTAAAAGTCTTATTGCCAGTACGCTTTACCGCGAACTGCGTGAACAAGTTGGTGATGAGCACATCGGCGTCATTCCCGAAGATAGCTATTACAAAGACCAATCCCATCTGTCGATGGAAGAGCGCGTAAAAACGAATTATGATCATCCAAATGCAATGGATCACAGCCTGCTGTTCCAGCATTTAGAAGCGCTTAAGAATGGCCAGGCGATTGAACTGCCTGTCTATAGCTACGTGGAACATACCCGCACGCAGGAAACGATTCGTATCGAGCCGAAGAAGGTGATTATCCTCGAAGGCATCCTGCTTCTGACCGACGCGCGTCTGCGTGAATCCATGAACTTCTCTATTTTTGTCGATACCCCACTGGATATTTGCCTGATGCGCCGCATTAAGCGCGACGTTAACGAACGTGGCCGTTCGATGGACTCTGTCATGGCGCAATACCAGAAAACCGTCCGTCCGATGTTCCTGCAATTTATCGAACCATCCAAGCAATACGCCGATATCATCGTGCCTCGCGGCGGTAAAAACCGCATTGCTATTGATATCTTAAAAGCGAAAATCAGCCAGTTCTTTGAATAAGCCACGCGAATTGTGTACCGTTCAGATATAACCTGGTTTTGCCCTGAGTCAGTAAACCCTCAGGGCACGATGCACGAAAGGAGAAAGTGCCATGCGTCTTTGTGATCGCGATATAGAAGCCTGGCTGGATGAAGGCCGCCTGTCTATTACCCCGCGCCCGCCGGTGGAGCGTATCAATGGTGTGACCGTTGACGTGCGTCTGGGAAATAAATTCCGCACCTTTAGCGGCCACACTGCACCGTTTATCGACCTCAGCGGGCCGAAGGACGAAGTCAGCGCGGCGCTTGATCGTGTGATGAGTGACGAAATTGTCCTCGACGAGGGTGATGCGTTTTACCTGCATCCGGGTGAGCTGGCGCTGGCGGTGACGTTTGAATCCGTCACGTTGCCTGCGGATCTGGTTGGCTGGCTTGATGGCCGTTCTTCTCTGGCGCGTCTGGGGCTGATGGTACACGTGACCGCGCACCGTATCGATCCAGGCTGGTCGGGCCGTATCGTGCTGGAGTTCTTCAACGCCGGTAAACTACCGCTGGCACTGCGCCCGGGTATGATGATTGGCGCGCTGAGCTTTGAACCCCTGACAGGTCCGGCAGAGCGTCCTTATAACCGCCGTCAGGATGCAAAATATCGCGACCAGCAGGGTGCGGTTGCCAGTCGTATTGATAAAGACTGATCGTTAGTCCACTGAGGATGCCATGAGAAGAGTTCTGACAACGCTGATGATATTGCTGGTGGTGCTGGTTGCTGGCCTTTCAGCGTTGGTTCTGCTGGTTAACCCTAATGATTTCCGTGCCTATATGGTGCGGCAGGTTGAAGCGCGCAGCGGTTATGAACTGAAGCTGGATGGGCCGCTGCGGTGGCACGTCTGGCCGCAACTCAGCATTCTCTCAGGCCGTATGTCGTTAACCGCACCGGGGGCCACTCAGCCGCTGGTATCGGCCGATAACATGCGTCTTGATGTGGCGCTGTTCCCGCTCTTTTCACACCAGTTGCAGGTAGACCAGGTGATGCTGAAAAGCGCGGTCATTCAGCTTACCCCACAAACTGAAGCCGTGCGAAACGCGGATGCGCCGGTTGCACCACGTGAAAACACCCTGCCAGATGGGGCGTCTGATACAGGCTGGTCATTTGATATCGGTAAACTGAAAGTGGCCGACAGTGTGCTGGTTTTCCAGCATGAAGATAATGATCAGGTCACTGTACGCAACATTAACCTGAAGATGGAGCAGGACGCGCACCATCGTGCCACGGTGGATTTCAGTGGACGAGTAAACCGCGATCAGCGCGATCTGACCCTGTCGCTGAATGCCAGCGTGAATGCGTCGGATTATCCGCACCAGCTCACGGCAGATATTCAGCAACTGAACTGGCAACTGACGGGGGCCGATGTTCCTGCTCAGGGAATTACCGGCCAGGGAACGTTGCAAGCCGTATGGCGTGAAGAACAAAAACAGCTGGAGCTGGATAACCTTAACCTGCAGGCGAACGACAGCAGCCTGAAAGGGCAGGCGAGTGTTTCTCTTGAACAGAAGCCGAAATGGGTGCTGAACCTGCAGTTTGATAATCTGAACCTGGAGAACCTGCTCGTGACCCAGGCCGCCGCGCCGGACAGTGATGTGCAGCAATCGGGGCAGAGTCAGATGAAACAGACGCGCCCGGTTATCTCCTCCAATATTGATCAGCCAGACTATAACGGTCTGCGCGGGTTCACGGCAGACATTCTGCTGAAAGCCAACAGCGTGCGCTGGCGCGGCATTGACTTTACCAATGTGAGCAGCCAGATGTTTAACCATAACGGGTTGCTGGTTGTCTCCGAGCTGAGCGGCAAAATGGGGACCGGGCATGTTTCTCTGCCTGGCTCGCTGGATGTGCGTACAGAACCCGCCAGCGCGGAGTTCCAGCCGCGTCTCGACAACGTTGAGATTGGTACGATCCTGAAAGCCTTTAACTACCCGATATCCATGACGGGGCAGCTGACGCTGGCCGGGGACTTTTCCGGGGCGAAGATCGATGCTGACGTCTTCCGCCGCGACTGGCAGGGGCAGGCTCACGTTGAGCTAAAAGACAGCCGTATGGAAGGACTCAACTTCCAGCAACTGGTTCAGCAGGCGGTTGAACGCAGCAGTAACGTCCAGGCCCAGGAAAATTACGACAGCGCAACGCGTCTCGATAGCTTTACCAGTGACCTGACGCTGGACAACGGGCAGCTCTCTCTGGACGGCATGCAGGGCTCTTCATCCCTGTTGTCGTTAACGGGCGAAGGCTCGCTGGATCTGGTGAAAGAGACGGCAGATACCCGTTTTAACGTGCGTGTGCTTTCCGGCTGGCAGGGTGAAAGCAAACTGGTCGACTTCCTGAAAGAGACGCCGATCCCGCTTAGCGTGTACGGCAAATGGCAGGCGCTGAATTACAGCCTTCAGGTGGATCAGATCCTGCGTAAGCATCTGCAGGATGAAGCCAAACGTCGGCTGAACGACTGGGCGGATCGGAATAAGGATTCACAGACAGGGAAAGATGCGAAGAAGCTGCTCAATAAGCTTTGATGTCTGTTGTGCCGGGTAAGGCGTAGCCTCCACCCGGCTTTTTTACACCTCAAAATCCATCTCTTCCTCATCGCGTAGCGGTATTAACCGTACCTTCTGCACGCGATGGTTCTCCACCTGTAATGTCTTAATCAGATAATCCCCGACCTGTACCTCTTCACCGGGTACCGGAATGCGCTGCAGATATTCCATCAACAAACCGGCAATGGTGTGGTACTCACGTTTCTCATCCAGAGGCAGGGGAACATACTGGATCAGGTCTTCAAGCGGCATATGGCCGTTGGCCGTCCATGAACCGTCTGCATTTTTCTGAATGTCATGGCGCGCATCAATTTCATCTACCTCGTTGGGGAGATTACCGGCGATGGTTTCCATTACGTCGCTGAGCGTGACCAGCCCTTCAACCGAACCAAACTCATCCACCACAAAAGCAAAATGGGTGCGCGCGTTACGGAACTGCTCCAGAGCCGAGAGCAACAGCAACGTTTCCGGGAACACCAGCGGCTGGCGCACCAGTGCGCGCAGATTGAGTGGTTCGCCGTGCAGCTGTTGTTGCAGCAGGTCGATAACATGCACGACGCCCAGCAGCTCTTCTTCCTCTTCTTCCCCAGTGACGACCACGCGGGTGTGCTGGTTTTTATCCAGCAACGCGCGGATTTGCTCTTCCGGGGCGGCCAGATCGATATGTTCAATGTCATGGCGTGAGGTCATGATACTGCTGACTGAACGCTGGTTCAGATTGAGCACCCGCTCAATCATCCGCCGCTCCTGCGGGTCAAAAATCTGCCCGTCGCTGTGATCGGCGAGCATCGCGGAGGATGCGGCATCCAGCTCCGCATCTTCTTTTTGTCCGCTGAGCAGGCGCATTACCGTGTCGGCAGTGCGCTGGCGCAGACTCTGGTTAGCAGACAGAAAACGACGGCGGTTGAAAATCGCCAGCTGGTTAAGCGATTCAATCATGACCGAGAAACCAATGGCGGCGTACAGATAGCCTTTTGGAATGTGGAATCCGAAACCGTCGGCCACCAGGCTAAAGCCAATCATCAGCAGGAAGCTCAGACAGAGGATGACGATGGTCGGGTGGCTGTTCACAAACCGTGTCAGCGCTTTGCTCGCCATGACCATCAGTACAATGGCGATAATCACGGCGGCCATCATCACGGCCAGATGGTCTACCATCCCGACGGCAGTGATGACCGAGTCCAGCGAGAAGACCGCATCCAGCACCACAATTTGCGCGACCACTGGCCAGAATTTAGCGCCCCGGCGCTGGGTGGGGTTTTCACTGTCTTTCCCTTCAAGCCGCTCATTCAACTCTACCGTGGCTTTGAACAGCAGGAACAACCCACCAAAAAGCATGATCAGATCGCGGGCGCTAAAGCTCAGGTTGTAAACGGTAAACAGCGGCGTGGTCAGCGTGACCAGCCAGGAGATTGACGCCAGCAGCAACAGTCGCATCACCATCGCCAGCAACAAACCCGTCACGCGCGCCCGGTCACGCTGCGAAGGTGGCAATTTTTCGGCGAGGATGGCGATAAAGACCAGATTATCAATACCGAGTACTAATTCGATGACGACCAGCGTAACCAACCCGGCCCAGAGTGATGGATCGGCAATCCATTCCATAGTAATAGCAATACCTTCTGTTATATGACCAATGTCACACTTTGATCATGGATAAAACCAGAGGAAATTGCAATGCCAGGGTGAGATTTCTCTTAATAAGCGGGAGAAAAAGAAAATATGCTGAGAATACTGTAAATAAGGTAAAGGCGTATATTTGATTATTAAGTGAGATATTTAGGATATATCGCAATTAATGATTTTAATGTGTTTTTTGTCAATATAAAGAAAATCCTAAAATGTGAAAAATTTGCTCTTAATATTATTCTTAAAAATAGTTATCAGGGCGGATGTCTTCTTGCCTGCTATTAGGTTAGCTGCAACAATTCCCTCAGCATCAAATGTTAAATCTCCTTGTTGCTATTATTGTTCCGGTCTTTAGTCTCGGTTATTCATTATCAGCAACTTCTCTGAAGTGGTTGGTATATTTGCTATAAGACCTGATTCAAGAGGGTGTCTTTCCATAACATATTGTTTAGTCAGTAGATTGGTAACTGAAAGCCAAGGGCGGTAGCGTGCCCGGACGCGAGTGAATCAGCCTCGATTATTCTGTCAATAGCCAGTGGGTGAATAAGCTTTTTTTAGGACTGATGCCAGTTATATTTCTATTTGATTAACTGCATGCTGAAAGCCAAAAGACCCGGGCTTATTTAAATTTCACAGGGTAATTACTCTGCCAAAGTGATAAATAATCAATGATGAAATCCAAAATGAAATTGATGCCATTATTGGTGTCGGTGACCTTGATGAGTGGTTGTACGGTCTTTCCCGGCAGCAATATGTCAACAATGGGCAAGGATGTGATCAAACAGCAGGATGCTGATTTTGACCTCGACAAAATGGTGAATGTTTATCCGCTGACGCCGCGTCTGGTCGAACAATTACGCCCACGTCCAAATGTTGCCCAGCCGAATATGTCTCTGGACCAGGAAATAGCCTCTTATCAGTACCGCGTAGGGCCAGGAGACGTGATCAACGTGACCGTCTGGGACCACCCGGAACTGACGACTCCGGCGGGCCAGTATCGCAGCTCAAGCGATACCGGGAACTGGGTGCAGTCTGACGGGACCATGTTCTATCCCTATATCGGCAAAGTGCATGTTGCAGGGAAAACGCTCGCCGAGATCCGTAGTGATATTACCGGCCGCCTGGCGCAGTACATTGCTGACCCGCAGGTGGACGTTAATATCGCCGCATTCCGCTCGCAGAAAGCCTATATCTCCGGGCAGGTGAACAAATCTGGCCAGCAGGCCATTACCAACGTCCCCCTCACCGTGCTGGACGCCGTTAACGCCGCAGGCGGTTTAACCGACGGCGCTGACTGGCGCAACGTGGTACTCACGCATAACGGCAAAGAGCAGCGCATTTCCCTGCAGGCGCTGATGCAAAACGGTGACCTGACCCAGAACCGTCTGCTCTATCCGGGCGATATTCTCTACGTACCACGCAACGACGATCTGAAAGTGTTCGTGATGGGCGAAGTGAAGAAGCAGAGCACCCTCAAGATGGACTTCAGCGGTATGACCCTGACCGAAGCGCTGGGCAATGCGGAAGGCATCGATCTGACGTCCTCCAACGCCAGCGGTATCTTCGTGATCCGTCCTCTGAAGAACGACGCCAGCGCCAAAGGCAAGATTGCCAATATCTACCAGCTGGATATGTCTGATGCGACGTCTTTGGTAATGGCAACGTCGTTCCGCCTGCAGCCATACGATGTGGTGTACGTCACCACCGCGCCAGTTGCCCGCTGGAACCGCCTGATCAACCAGTTGCTGCCAACCATCAGTGGCGTTCGCTACATGACGGATACGGCGCGCGACATTCATACCTGGTAACCCGCGATGTTTAACAAAATTCTGGTGGTATGCGTGGGGAACATTTGCCGTTCCCCGACGGCGGAACGGTTGCTGAAAAATTATCAGCCCGGACTCACCGTTGACTCCGCAGGGCTTGGTGCGTTGGTCGGTAAAAGTGCCGATGAACGTGCCACCAGCGTTGCCAACGGTCACAACCTTTCCCTTGACGGGCACTGCGCCCGCCAGGTCTCCGGCCGGATGTGCCGGGAGTATGACCTGATCCTGACGATGGAAAAACGCCACATTCACGCGCTGTGCGACATCGCGCCGGAGATGCGCGGCAAGGTGATGCTGTTTGGTCACTGGGACAATGAACGTGAAATCCCCGATCCGTATCGCAAAAGTCGTGAGGCGTTTGAAGCGGTATACACCTTACTTGACCAGTCTGCCCGTCAGTGGGCGCAGGCACTGAAAGCTCAGCAGGGATAACAATGACAGAAAAAACAAAACTTTCTGCCGCCCCGACTTCGGGCAGTGATGAAATTGATATTGGTCGCCTGGTCGGCACCGTTGTAGAAGCGAAGTGGTGGGTGATTGGGATCACCGCCGTATTTGCCGCTGCGGCGGTGGTCTATACGCTGTTCGCGACGCCAATCTACAGCGCCGATGCGCTGATGCAGATTGAGCAGAACACCGGTAGCTCGCTGGTGCAGGACATTGGTTCCGCGCTGGCCAACAAGCCTCCGGCATCAGACGCCGAAATTCAGCTTATCCAGTCGCGTCTGGTACTCGGTAAAACGGTTCACGACCTGGGGCTGGATATTTCCGTCACCAAAAATACCTTCCCGGTATTTGGTGCGGGCTGGGATCGCCTGATGGGCCGCAGCAATGACACCGTGAAAGTGACGGATTTTGTGCTGCCGAAAGGGGGCGCGGATCAGACGTTTACCCTGACCGTGCTGAGCCCGAAACAGTATCAGTTGACCAGCGATGCGGGCTTTAGTGCGCGGGGTGAAGTGGGGCAGATGCTCACCAAAGACGGCGTCAGCATGATGGTGAGCAGCATTCAGGCGCAGGAAGGGGGTAAGTTTACGGTCACCAAATTTTCCACGCTGGGGATGATCAATAATCTGCAAAATAACCTGACCGTCACCGAAAATGGTAAGGACACCGGCGTTCTGAGCATGACTTTTACCGGTGAGGATAAAGATCAAATCCGCGACGTACTCAACAGCATTACCCGCAACTACCTTGAGCAGAACGTGGAGCGTAAATCGGCGGAAGCGGCAAAAAGCCTCGCCTTCCTGGCGAAACAGCTGCCAGAGGTGCGCGCTCATCTGGATGATGCAGAGAATAAACTGAATGCCTATCGTCAGGATAAAGATTCCGTTGATTTACCGCTGGAAGCAAAATCGGTTCTCGATTCAATGGTTAACATTGACGCACAGCTCAACGAACTGACCTTCAAAGAAGCCGAAATCTCTAAGCTCTACACCAAACGTCACCCGGCCTACCGCACGTTGCTGGAAAAACGCCAGACGCTGGAAGAAGAGAAGGCGAAGCTGAATAACCGCGTGACCGCGATGCCAAAGACGCAGCAGGAAATTGTGCGTCTGACCCGCGACGTGGAATCTGGTCAGCAGGTGTATATGCAATTGCTGAATAAACAGCAGGAGCTGAAAATCACCGAAGCCAGCACCGTCGGCGATGTGCGTATCGTTGACCCGGCAATTACCCAGCCTGGTGTGCTGAAGCCGAAGAAAGCGCTGATTATTCTCGGCAGCATTATTCTTGGCCTGATGCTTTCCATCGTCGGCGTATTGCTGCGCTCGCTGTTCAACCGTGGTATCGAAAGCCCACAGGCGCTGGAAGAGAATGGCATCAGCGTGTATGCCAGCATTCCTCTGTCCGAGTGGCAGAAATCGCATGACAGCGTCAAAACCGTGAAGGGCGTTAAGCGTTACAAACAGAGCCAGCTTCTGGCGGTGGGTAACCCAACTGACCTGGCGATTGAAGCGGTGCGCAGCCTGCGAACCAGCCTGCACTTTGCCATGATGCAGGCTAAAAATAACGTCCTGATGATGACCGGTGTAAGCCCGTCGATTGGTAAGACATTCGTCTGTGCCAACCTGGCGGCGGTGGTGAGCCAGACCAATAAACGCGTGCTGCTGATCGACTGCGATATGCGTAAGGGTTACACCCACGAGCTGCTGGGCACCAACAACGTCAACGGCTTGTCGGAAATCCTGCTCGGTAAAGGGGAGATTAGTGAAAGTGCTAAACCGACCTCGATCCCGAAATTTGACCTGATCCCGCGTGGACAGGTACCGCCTAACCCCTCTGAACTGCTGATGAGTGAGCGCTTTAGCCAACTGGTGGCGTGGGCGAGCAAACACTACGACCTGGTGCTGATTGATACACCGCCAATTCTGGCCGTCACCGATGCTGCCGTTGTGGGCCGCCATGCAGGCACCACGCTGATGGTGGCGCGCTATGCGGTGAACACCATCAAAGAGGTGGAAACCAGCCTGAGCCGTTTTGAACAGAACGGTATTGAGGTGAAAGGGGTGATCCTGAACTCCATCTTCCGTCGCGCGAGTGGTTATCAGGATTACGGGTACTACGAGTACGAATATAAATCGGACAGTAAATAAAAGTTCATCCCCCCCTCACCCTAACCCTCTCCCAAAGGGAGAGGGCAGGGGTGAGGGCATCGAACTCATTCGGGAAAGACCATGACCACACAACGCCCTTTGATTTCTATCTATATGCCGACATGGAACCGTCAGCAGCTGGCGATCCGCGCAATCAAATCCGTACTACGACAGGATTATGATAACTGGGAGCTGATCGTCGTTGATGACTGTTCTTCCTCGTATGAACAGTTGCAGAAATTTGTGTCTGATCTCAATGATCCGCGCGTGATGTATACGCATAACGCCATCAACTCCGGGGCGTGTGCGGTGCGTAACCAGGCGATTATGCAGGCGCAAGGGCAGTATCTGACCGGTATTGACGATGATGATGAATGGACGCCAAATCGTTTGTCGATCTTCCTGTCGCATCAACAGCAGCTGGTTACGCACGCTTTCCTGTATGCCAACGACTATGTCTGCCAGGGTGAAGTCTACTCTCAGCCCGCGAGTCTGCCGCTGTACCCGAAATCTCCGTACTCACGCCGTCTGTTTTATAAGCGCAATATCATTGGCAATCAGGTGTTTACCTGGGCATGGCGCTTTAAAGCGTGTCTGTTTGATACCGAGCTGAAGGCCGCGCAGGATTACGACATCTTCCTGCGGATGGTGGTGGAATATGGTGAACCGTGGAAAGTGGAAGAGGCCACGCAGATCCTGCACATCAATCACGGGGAGATGCAAATCACCTCCTCGCCGAAAAAATTCTCGGGCTACTTTCACTTTTACCGCAAGCACAAGGACAAGTTTGACCGTGCCAGCCGGAAGTATCAGCTCTTTACCCTCTATCAAATCCGCAATAAGCGCATGAACTGGCGCACGCTGCTCACGCTGTTTTCCGTGCGCAATGGTAAACGCCTGGCTGATGGGCTTCGGGGGAAATAATGTTTCTGGAAGATTGCCGCGCAAACAGCTGGAGCCTGCGCCCATGCTGCATGGTTCTGGCGTACCGCATCGCGCACTTTTGCTCGGTGTGGCGCAAAAAAAATGTGCTGAACAATATCTGGGCGGCACCGGCTCTGGTGCTGTACCGCATCATCACCGAATGCATTTTTGGTTATGAAATTCAGGCTGCCGCGACCATTGGCCGCCGCTTCACCATTCACCACGGCTATGCAGTGGTGATTAATAAATTTGTGGTCGCGGGTGATGATTTCACCATTCGCCACGCGGTGACCATCGGCAACCGTGGGCCGGACAGTCTGGCGTGCCCGGTTATCGGCAATAACGTCGAGCTGGGAGCCAACGTGGTGATCATTGGCGACATTACTATCGGCAATAACGTCATCGTGGGTGCAGGTAGCGTGGTGCTGGACAACATTCCGGATAACGCACTGGTGGTGGGAGAAAAAGCCCGGGTGAAGGTGATCAAATGAACATTCTGCAATTTAACGTACGCCTCGCGGAAGGCGGGGCGGCCGGTGTAGCGCTGGATCTGCATCAGCGTGCGCTGCAAAAAGGATTACAGTCGCGCTTTGTCTACGGCTACGGCAAGAGCGGCAAGAAAAGCGTCAGCCACGATAACTATCCGCAGGTGCTGAAGCAGACGCCGCGCCTGACGTCTATTGCTAACATTGCACTGTTTCGTCTGTTTAACCGCGATCTGTTCGGTAACCTGAATAACCTTTATCGCACTGTAACGCGAACCACCGGCCCGGTAGTGCTGCATTTTCACGTGCTGCACAGCTACTGGCTGAAGCTGGAAGAGGTGGTGGCATTTTGCGAGAACGTGCAGGCGCATAAACCGGACACCCGGTTTGTCTGGACGCTGCACGATCACTGGAGTGTGACCGGACGCTGCGCGTTTACCGACGGCTGTGAAGGGTGGAAAACGAACTGTCAGAAATGCCCGACGCTGACCAACTATCCACCCGTCAACATTGATCGCGCATATCAGCTGGTAGAGGGAAAACGTCAGCTGTTTCGCGACATGATTTCGCTTGGCTGCACGTTTATCTCCCCAAGCCAGCACGTGGCGGACGCATTCAACAGTCTGTACGGCGCAGGGCGCTGCAAAATCATTAACAACGGTATCGATGTGGCGACGGAAGAGATTCTGGCGGAGCTGACGCCGGCGGCGGAAACCACGGGCAAACCGAAAATTGCTATTGTCGCGCATGATTTGCGCTACGACGGTAAAACCAATCAGCAACTGGTGCAAGACATCATGGCGCTGGGCGACAACATTGAACTGCATACCTTCGGTAAGTTTTCCCCGTTCATCGGGGCAAACGTGGTGAACCACGGGTTTGAAACTGACAAGCGCAAACTGATGAGCGCCCTGAACGGCATGGACGCGCTGGTGTTTAGCTCACGCGTGGATAACTACCCGCTGATCCTGTGCGAAGCGCTCTCGATTGGTGTGCCGGTGATTGCCACCCACAGCGATGCGGCGCGTGAAGTGCTGGAAAAATCGGGCGGGAAAACCTTCGCGGAGCAGGAGGTATTGCCGCTGGTGCAGATGACGAAGGCCGATATTGCGCAAGCCGTGTTTGGCACGAGCCTGGAATCGTTCCGCAACCGCAGTCGCAAGGCCTACAGTGGACAACAGATGCTGGAGGAGTATGTCTCGTTCTATCAGAATCTGTAGTTATCTGCTGCTGCCGCTGATTTACCTGCTGGTCAACGTCAAGATTGCTCAGTTGGGTGAAAGCTTCCCGATTACCATCGTGACCTTCTTGCCCGTTCTGCTTTTGCTGTACGTCGAGAAAATCAACCTGAAGAAGTTGATGATTGCGCTGGGTATCGGGTCAGGGCTGACGGCCTTTAACTACATCTTTGGCCAGTCGCTGGATGCCAGTAAATACGTCACCTCCACCATGCTGTTTGTTTATATCGTCATTATTATTGGCATGGTCTGGAGTATTCGCTTTAAAACGATATCACCGCACAATTATCGGAAAATCCTCAGGTTCTTTTATATTGCCGTTGCGTTAATTGTTATGCTTGCTGCACTGGAGATGGCGCAAATTATTTTGACCGGTGGCAGTAGCCTGATGGAGATTATTTCGAAATATCTCATTTACAGTAACAGTTACGTTCTGAACTTCATTAAGTTTGGCGGAAAGCGTACCACCGCACTCTATTTTGAACCGGCGTTTTTTGCTCTGGCATTAATCTCAATTTGGCTCAGCATCAAACAGTTTGGTATCAAAACCCCTAAGACCGATGCTATGATTCTTGCAGGGATTGTTCTGTCAGGATCGTTTTCCGGGGTAATGACATTTATCTTGTTTTACCTGCTGGAGTGGGCGTTCCAGTATCTGAACAAAGAGGCGATTAAGAAAAAATTGCCGCTGGCGATTATTTCCCTGACGGTGTTTATGGTGGGTGTGATATTTGCCTTCCCATACATCTCTGAACGTCTGGGAGATTTGGGAACAGAAGGTTCATCATCCTATTATCGCATCATCGGACCGCTGGTGATGGTGGGTTATTCCTTAACCCACATTGATGGTGTAGTAAGATTCGGCTCACTTTATGAATATGTTGCATCATTCGGAATCTTTAACGGTGCGGACGTCGGTAAAACCATAGACAATGGCCTGTATCTGTTAATTATTTATTTTTCGTGGTTCGCCCTGTTGTTGACATTGTGGTATCTGTTTAACGTTTTCAAAATGATGATTAACGCGTTTGGTGATAACCAAAACTTTCGCGTGCAGCTTTATCTTTTTACGCCCGTGTCGCTGTTTTTTACAGGGTCAATATTTAGCCCGGAATATGCATTCTTAATTGTCTGTCCGTTTATTTTGCGCAAGGCGCTAAATATTACGAATTCATGACGAGGTGATTTTATGTTTCTTAGCGTTGTTACTGTCGCCTTTCGCAACTACGAAGGGGTGGTAAAAACCTGGCGCTCGCTGCGCAATCTGGCGCGCGATCCGAGCCTCACCTTTGAGTGGATCGTGGTCGATGGCGGTTCGAACGATGGCACGGCGGAGTTTCTGGAAAAACTCAACGGTGAGTTCAACTTACGTTACATCAGCGAGAAAGATAAAGGTATCTACGACGCCATGAATAAAGGCATCGCGATGGCGCAAGGGCGGTATGCTATCTTCCTCAATTCCGGTGATGTGTTCCATGATGATGTGGCGCTGTTTGCCCGCCAGCTGGCTCGCCAGAAAGAAGAGGCGATGTACATTGGTGATGCGCTGCTCGATTTTGGCGACGGTAATAAAGTACTGCGTAGCGCCAAACCGGGCTGGTATATCTATCACAGCTTGCCCGCCAGCCATCAGGCCATTTTCTTCCCGGTAAAGGGGCTGAAAAAACAACCTTACGATCTGCAGTATAAAGTGTCATCAGATTATGCACTGGCCGCCAGTTTGTATAAGTCAGGTTATCCATTCTGTCGAATTAACGGTCTGGTGTCTGAATTTTCAATGGGTGGGGTGTCAACCTCGAATAATCTTGAATTATGCCAGGATGCCAAAAACGTCCAGCGTAAGATATTACGCGTGCCGGGCTTTTGGGCGGAATTGTCTTATTTTCTGCGTCTGAAAACGACGGGTAAAGCGAAAGCCTTATATAACAAAGTCTGAAATATAAGGAAACGTAATGCAGGATTTAAAAGGATTCTCCGTGCCGAAAGATTTTCGCGGCAGGAGCGGTATTAAAGTGCAGTTATGGTGGGCGGTACAGGCAACTTTATTTGCCTGGTCGCCGCAAATACTGTATCGCTGGCGAGCATTTTTATTACGCCTGTTTGGTGCAAAAATCGGAAAAAACGTAGTTATTCGTCCATCGGTCAAAATTACGTATCCCTGGAAATTAACGCTTGGGGATTATGCCTGGGTCGGGGACGACGCCGTGCTCTATACCCTGGGCGATATTACGATTGGCGCAAATTCGGTGGTGTCACAGAAATGTTATTTGTGCACCGGAAGTCACGATTTCATGAGCCCGCATTTCGATATTACCGCCACACCTATTGTGATTGGTGAAAAATGCTGGCTGGCAACAGATGTCTTTGTTGCACCGGGTGTCTCTGTTGGCGACGGCACGGTTATTGGTGCCCGCAGCAGCGTTTTTAAATCGCTACCGGCAAATAAAGTTTGCCGTGGCAATCCCGCAGTGGTGATACGCGAACGCGTTGAAGCTGAATAATTTCTTATAAGTTGGAGAAAATAAACATGTCTAAAGTCGCTCTCATCACCGGCGTTACCGGACAGGATGGTTCTTACCTGGCAGAATTATTGCTGGAAAAAGGGTATGAAGTACACGGTATTAAGCGTCGTGCTTCTTCGTTCAACACCGAGCGTGTTGACCATATCTACCAGGATCCTCACTCCGCGAACCCGAAATTCCATCTGCATTACGGCGATCTGACCGATTCTTCCAACCTGACTCGCATCCTGCAGGAAGTGCAGCCGGATGAAGTGTACAACCTGGGGGCGATGAGCCACGTTGCGGTCTCTTTCGAATCTCCTGAATACACCGCTGACGTTGACGCAATGGGTACCCTGCGCCTGCTGGAAGCCATTCGCTTCCTCGGCCTTGAGAAGAAAACCCGTTTCTACCAGGCGTCCACCTCTGAGCTGTACGGTCTGGTGCAGGAAATCCCACAGAAAGAGACCACGCCGTTCTACCCGCGCTCTCCGTATGCGGTAGCCAAACTGTACGCCTACTGGATCACCGTGAACTACCGTGAATCTTATGGCATGTACGCCTGTAACGGCATTCTGTTCAACCACGAATCCCCACGTCGTGGCGAAACCTTCGTGACCCGCAAAATCACTCGCGCGATCGCTAACATCGCTCAGGGTCTGGAATCGTGCCTGCACCTCGGCAACATGGACTCCCTGCGTGACTGGGGCCATGCCAAAGACTACGTGAAAATGCAGTGGATGATGCTGCAGCAGGACAAGCCAGAAGATTTCGTTATCGCTACCGGTGTGCAGTACTCCGTGCGTCAGTTCGTTGAGATGGCCGCAGCACAGCTGGGCATCAAACTGCGCTTCGAAGGCACCGGCGTGGAAGAGAAGGGCATTGTGGTTTCGGTAACCGGCCACGACGCACCGGGCGTGAAGCCGGGCGACGTGATTGTGCAGGTTGACCCGCGTTACTTCCGCCCTGCGGAAGTGGAAACCCTGCTGGGCGATCCAACCAAAGCGCACGAAACCCTGGGCTGGAAACCCGAAACCACTCTGCAGGAGATGGTTTCCGAGATGGTGGCCAAAGATCTTGAAGCAGCGAAAAAACACTCCCTGCTTAAGTCTCATGGCTACGAGGTTGCCATCGCGCTGGAGTCTTAAGAATGACGAAACAACGTATTTTTGTCGCCGGCCATCGCGGAATGGTGGGTTCCGCGATTGAACGCCAGCTGAAGCAGCGCGGTGACGTAGAGGTGATTGTCCGCACCCGCGACGAGCTGAACCTGCTCGACAGCAAGGCTGTGCAGGCGTTCTTTGCGAATGAACGCATTGACCAGGTGTATCTGGCGGCGGCAAAAGTGGGTGGCATTGTTGCCAACAACACGTACCCGGCGGATTTCATCTACGAGAACATGATGATCGAGAGCAACATCATTCACGCAGCGCATCTGCATAACGTGAACAAGTTGTTGTTCCTCGGGTCATCCTGTATCTACCCGAAAATGGCAACACAGCCGATTGCGGAAAGTGAGCTGTTGCAGGGCACGCTTGAAGCGACCAACGAGCCATACGCGATTGCCAAAATTGCCGGGATCAAGCTGTGTGAATCCTACAACCGTCAGTATGGTCGCGACTATCGCTCGGTGATGCCGACCAACCTGTACGGGCCGCATGACAACTTCCATCCGAGCAATTCGCACGTGATCCCGGCGCTGTTGCGTCGCTTCCACGAGGCAACCGCCGAGAACACACCGGACGTGGTGGTGTGGGGAAGCGGTACGCCGATGCGTGAGTTTCTGCACGTAGATGATATGGCGGCTGCCAGCATTCACGTGATGGAGCTGGATCGCGAGGTGTGGCAGGAGAACACCGAGCCGATGCTGTCGCACATCAACGTGGGCACGGGCGTGGACTGCACCATTCGCGAGCTGGCGCAGACCATCGCCAAAGTGGTGGGCTACAAGGGCCGAGTGGTGTTTGATGCCACCAAACCGGACGGCACGCCGCGTAAACTGCTGGACGTGACCCGTCTGCATCAGCTGGGCTGGTATCACGAGGTGTCACTGGAGCAGGGGCTGGCCAGCACTTACCAGTGGTTCCTGGAAAACCAGCACCGCTTCCGGGGGTAACGATGTTTTTAAGTCAGGAAGATTTTGCCACGGTAGTGCGTTCTACGCCGCTCATCTCAATCGATTTGATCGTCGGGAACGAACGCGGCGAGTTCTTGCTGGGGAAACGAACCAATCGTCCTGCACAGGGCTTCTGGTTCGTGCCCGGCGGGCGCGTGCAGAAGGATGAGACGCTGGCAACTGCCTTTGAGCGTCTTACTCTGGCGGAGCTGGGCCTGCAACTGCCGATGGCAGCGGGCCAGTTTTACGGGGTCTGGCAGCACTTCTATGACGATAACTTTTCAGGCACCGGATTCTCCACGCACTACATCGTGCTGGGGTTCCGCCTGAGGGTGAGTGAGGCAGACCTGTGTCTGCCTGATTCCCAGCATGACGACTACCGCTGGCTGACGCCAGAGGCGCTGCTTGCCAGTGGTAACGTGCATGACAACAGTCGGGCGTATTTCCTCACGGAACGTCAGGCTGAGGTGCCGGGATGTTACACGAAATCATTCTGCCTGGATCAAGGCGGCAAGACTGGGGATCCTGAAGCAAGTGACTGGGGTGAGCAGACGCAGCCAACGCAGAGTCAGGTTGAAGGATGAAGTGTATGAAGATCCTCGTATATGGAATTAACTACTCGCCGGAGCTAACCGGTATCGGGAAATACACCGGCGAGATGGTCGAGTGGATGGCGAGCCAGGGACATGACGTGCGGGTCATTACCGCGCCGCCGTACTACCCGGAGTGGAAGGTGGGCGAGCGCTACTCCAGCTGGCGTTATCGCCGCGAAGAGGGGGCCGCGACGGTGTGGCGCTGCCCGCTGTACGTGCCGAAGCAGCCCTCGACGCTAAAACGTTTACTTCATCTGGGCAGCTTTGCCCTGAGCAGTTTCTTCCCGCTGATGGCGCAACGTCGCTGGAAGCCGGATCGCATTATCGGCGTGGTGCCGACGCTGTTTTGCACGCCAGGCATGCGCCTGCTGGGCAAACTCTCCGGCGCGCGCACCCTGCTGCATATTCAGGACTATGAAGTGGACGCCATGCTTGGCCTGGGGATGGCAGGTAAAGGCAAGAGCGGCGTCGTTGCGAAGCTTGCCAGCGCTTTTGAGCGTAGCAGTCTGCATAACGTCGATTACGTTTCGACCATCTCGCGCTCAATGATGAATAAAGCCCAGGAGAAGGGCGTGGCGGCGGAGAAAGTGATCTTTTTCCCGAACTGGTCTGAAGTGGCGCGTTTTCGTGACGTGACAGAAAGTGACGCGCAGGCGTTACGTGCCCAGCTTGGTTTGCCTGAAGAACAAAAAATCATTCTTTACTCCGGCAACATCGGCGAAAAGCAGGGGCTGGAGAGCGTTATCGAGGCCGCGCAACAGCTTAGTAAACGTTCGTGGATGTTTGTGATTGTCGGGCAGGGCGGTGGGAAAGCGCGGCTGGAGAAGATGGCAAGCGAGCGTGGCCTGACAAATGTGAAATTCTTCCCCCTTCAGTCGTACGAGGCACTGCCTGCGTTGCTGAAGATGGGCGACTGCCATCTGGTGGTGCAAAAGCGCGGCGCGGCAGATGCGGTGCTGCCGTCCAAGCTGACCAACATTCTGGCGGTGGGCGGTAATGCGGTGATTACGGCAGAAGCCGCAACCGAATTAGGCCAGTTATGCAGCAGCTATCCGGGGATCGCCGTTTGCGTGGAGCCGGAATCAGTCTCTGCGCTGGTGAGTGGAATTGAGCAGGCACTTGCCATGCCAAAAGTGAACACGGTGGCACGTGAATATGCCGAGCGTACGCTCGAGAAAGAGAACGTGCTGAGCCAATTTATTGCAGATATACGGGGATAAATCATGAGTCAAACCACGTTGTATCCGGTTGTGATGGCAGGTGGCTCTGGTAGCCGGTTGTGGCCGCTGTCCCGCGTGCTCTATCCAAAACAGTTCCTCTGCCTGAAAGGGGATCTCACCATGCTGCAAACGACGGTTAACCGTTTGCACGGCGTGGAGTGTGAAAGCCCGGTGGTGATCTGTAACGAACAACACCGCTTTATCGTTGCCGAGCAGCTGCGCCAGCTGAATAAACTCACTGAAAATATCATTCTGGAGCCTGCCGGACGCAATACGGCACCGGCTATCGCCCTGGCGGCACTGGCAGCAAAACGCAGCAGCCCGGATTGCGATCCGTTGATGCTGGTGTTGGCGGCAGACCACGTCATTCAGCAGGAAGACGCGTTCCGTGATGCGGTACGAGCTGCCATTCCTTACGCCGACAGCGGCAAGCTGGTGACCTTCGGCATCGTGCCGGATCTGCCGGAAACGGGTTACGGCTACATCCGCCGTGGCACGGTAACGCCAGGTGAAGGCGATAGCGTGGCGTTTGACGTGGCGCAGTTTGTCGAAAAACCCAATCTTGAAACCGCACAGGCTTATGTGGCCAGCGGTGAATACTACTGGAACAGCGGCATGTTCCTGTTCCGCGCCGGGCGCTATCTGGAAGAGCTGCAGAAGTATCGTCCGGATATCTTAAGCGCCTGCGAAAAAGCGATGGACGTGGTTGACCCGGATCTCGACTTTATTCGTGTGGATGAAGACGCCTTCCTCGCCTGCCCGGAAGAGTCCATCGACTACGCGGTGATGGAACGCACGGCAGACGCCGTCGTGGTGCCGATGGATGCGGGCTGGAGTGATGTCGGCTCCTGGTCCTCACTGTGGGAGATCAGCGCCCATACCCCGGAGGGTAACGTTCATCACGGTGATGTGATTAGTCACAAGACGGTAAACAGCTACGTTTATGCCGAATCAGGCCTGGTGACGACGGTGGGGGTGAAGGATCTGGTGGTCGTTCAGACCAAAGATGCCGTGCTGATTGCCGACCGTAATGTCGTGCAGGACGTGAAAAAAGTGGTGGAGAAGATCAAGGCCGATGGCCGTCATGAACACCATATTCATCGCGAAGTCTACCGTCCGTGGGGGAAATATGACTCCATCGATGCGGGAGACCGCTACCAGGTGAAACGCATCACCGTGAAGCCGGGTGAAGGGCTGTCGGTACAGATGCACCATCACCGCGCTGAGCACTGGGTTGTGGTGGCGGGCACTGCCAAAGTCACCATCGACGGTGAGATCAAACTGCTGGGTGAAAACGAATCGGTGTACATCCCGCTCGGGGCAACGCACTGCCTGGAAAACCCGGGGAAAATTCCTCTCGATTTAATTGAAGTGCGCTCCGGTTCGTATCTGGAAGAGGACGACATTGTTCGCTTCCAGGATCGTTACGGCCGGGTATAGCACCTTAGCATCTTGCCCGGTGGCGCAGCGCTTACCGGGCCTACGAATGACAAAAATGAATTTGGCCATTTAGTGGTCAGGGCCAACTGTTGCCTGAAAAAGGGGTCATCATGGAAAAATTAACCTGTTTTAAAGCCTACGATATTCGGGGCAAGCTGGGTGAAGAGCTGAATGAAGATATTGCGTGGCGCATTGGCCGCGCGTACGGCGAATATTTAAAACCGCAGACCATCGTGCTGGGCGGCGATGTGCGTCTGACCAGTGAGTCGCTGAAGCTGGCGCTGGCAAAAGGGTTGCAGGATGCGGGTGTGGATGTGCTGGACATCGGCCTTTCCGGTACCGAAGAGATCTATTTTGCCACCTTCCACCTTGGCGTGGACGGCGGTATCGAAGTGACCGCCAGCCATAACCCGATGGATTACAACGGCATGAAGCTGGTGCGCAAGGGCGCGCGACCTATCAGTGGTGACACCGGCCTGCGCGATGTGCAGCGTCTGGCGGAAGCTAACGACTTCCCGCCGGTGAACGAAGCACAACGCGGCAGCTACAAGCAGATCAACCTGCAAAAAGCCTACATTGACCACCTGCTGGGCTACATCAATGTGGCGAATCTCAAACCGCTCACGCTGGTGATCAACTCTGGCAACGGTGCCGCAGGTCCGGTTGTCGATGCGCTGGAAGCCCGCTTTAAGGCGCTGAACGTGCCGGTGACCTTCGTTAAAGTCCACAACACGCCTGACGGTAATTTCCCTAACGGGATCCCGAATCCGCTGCTGCCGGAGTGTCGCGATGACACCCGTAACGCGGTGATTGAGCACGGTGCGGATATGGGCATCGCCTTTGACGGTGATTTCGACCGCTGCTTCCTGTTCGACGAGAAAGGCCAGTTTATCGAAGGCTACTACATTGTCGGTCTGCTGGCGGAAGCGTTCCTCGAGAAGAACCCGGGGGCGAAAATCATTCACGATCCGCGTCTTTCCTGGAACACCGTTGACGTGGTTGCTGCGGCGGGTGGCCAGCCGGTGATGTCCAAAACCGGTCACGCTTTCATTAAAGAGCGTATGCGCGAAGAAGATGCCATTTATGGCGGCGAGATGAGCGCCCACCACTACTTCCGTGATTTTGCCTACTGCGACAGCGGAATGATCCCGTGGCTGCTGGTGGCTGAGCTGCTGTGTCTGAAAGGACAGACGCTGGGCGAACTGGTGCGCGACCGTATGGCGGCGTTCCCGGCAAGCGGGGAGATCAACAGCAAACTGGCGCAACCTGCCGACGCTATTGCCCGCGTGGAGCAGCACTTTGCCATTCACGCGCTGGAAATTGACCGTACCGACGGCATCAGCATGTCGTTCCCGCAGTGGCGCTTCAATCTGCGTTCTTCAAACACCGAGCCGGTGGTGCGCCTGAATGTGGAATCACGGGCGGATGTCCCACTGATGGAAGCGCGAACGCAGGACATTCTGGCGCTGTTGAATCAGTAAAACGAAAACCTTACCCCTCACCCTAACCCTCTCCCCTTTGGGGAGAGGGTTAGGGTGAGGGGCAGGTTTTGAACGAAAGGAACAACGATGACGAATCTAAAAAAACGCGAGCGAGCGAGAACGAATGCATCGTTAATCTCTATGGTGCAGCGTTTTTCCGATATCACCATCATGGTCGGTGGATTGTGGGCGGTGTGTTGGGTGAGCGGCCAACCCTTCCTGTACATGCATTTGCTGATGGCTCTGATTGCGCTGGTGGTGTTTCAGATGATCGGTGGGATAACCGATTTCTACCGTTCGTGGCGCGGCGTAAAAATTACCACTGAGCTGATGCTGTTACTGCAAAACTGGACGTTAAGCCTGATTTTCAGCGCCGGGCTGGTGGCGTTTAGCCGTGATTTTGACAACCGGCTGGTGACCTATCTGTGCTGGTACCTGCTAACCAGCGTCGGCATGGTGGTCTGCCGTTCGCTCATTCGCTATGGCGCGGGCTGGCTGCGCAATCGCGGCTACAACACGCGTTATGTTGCCGTGGCGGGTGACTTGCCGGTCGGACAAGCCCTGCTGGACAGTTTCCGCAAAGAGCCGTGGCTGGGTCTTGAGGTTGTAGGGATTTATCACGATGCAAGACCGGGAGGCGTTTCGTCCGACTGGGCCGGGAATGTTGAACAACTGCTCGACGATGCAAAAGCGGGCAAAATCCATAACGTCTATATTGCCATGCCAATGAGCGAGGAAGCGTGCATTAAGCGTCTGGTTCGCAAACTTGCAGATACCACCTGCTCGGTGATCCTCATCCCTGACGTCTTTACCTTCAATATTCTGCACTCGCGTATTGATGAGGTGAACGGTGTGCCGGTGGTACCGCTGTATGACACGCCGCTGTCGGGCATTAACCGCGTGCTTAAGCGCATCGAAGATATCATTCTTTCCTCACTGATTTTACTGCTGATCTCCCCGGTGCTGTGCTGCATTGCGCTGGCGGTCAAGCTGAGTTCTCCAGGCCCGATTATCTTCCGCCAGACCCGCTACGGCATAGACGGTAAACCGATTATGGTGTGGAAGTTCCGCTCCATGAAGGTGATGGAGAACGACAAAGTGGTGACTCAGGCGACGCAAAATGACCCACGCGTCACGCGGGTGGGTAACTTCCTGCGTCGCACGTCGCTGGATGAGCTGCCGCAGTTTATCAACGTCTTTACCGGTGGAATGTCGATTGTTGGGCCACGTCCGCACGCGGTGGCTCATAACGAGCAGTATCGCTCGCTGATTGAAGGTTACATGCTGCGCCATAAGGTGAAGCCTGGTATCACCGGCTGGGCGCAGATCAACGGCTGGCGCGGTGAAACCGACACGCTGGAAAAAATGGAAAAACGCATCGAGTTCGACCTGGAGTACATCCGTGAATGGAGCCTCTGGTTTGATATCAAGATCGTCTTTCTGACCATCTTCAAAGGTTTTGTGAACAAAGCGGCGTACTAAGATGAGCTTACGTGAAAAAACCATCAGCGGCGCGAAGTGGTCAGCAATGGCGACCATTGTCATTATCGGCCTGGGGCTGGTGCAGATGACGGTGCTGGCGCGCATTATTGATAATCACCAGTTTGGTCTGCTGACCGTATCGCTGGTGATTATCGCGCTGGCCGATACGCTGTCTGACTTCGGGATCGCCAACTCGATTATTCAGCGCAAGGAGATTAGCCAGCTGGAGCTGACCACGCTCTACTGGCTGAACGTTGGGCTTGGGATCGTCGTTTTTGTGCTGGTGTTCCTGCTGAGTGACACCATCGCCAGTGTGCTGAACAACCCGGATCTTGCCCCGCTGATGCGCACGCTCTCGTTTGCCTTTGTGGTGATCCCTCACGGGCAACAGTTCCGCGCGTTGATGCAAAAAGAGCTGGAGTTCAACAAGATCGGCATGATTGAAACCAGTGCCGTGCTGGCGGGCTTTACCTTCACCGTGGTGAGCGCCCATTTCTGGCCGCTGGCAATGACGGCTATCCTCGGGTATCTGGTGAACTCAACCGTACGCACGCTGCTGTTCGGCTTCTTTGGCCGTAAGATTTACCGCCCGGGGCTGCATTTCTCACTGGCCTCGGTGTCATCTAACCTGCGCTTTGGCGCGTGGCTGACGGCTGACAGCATCATCAACTACGTCAACACCAACCTCTCCACCCTGGTGCTGGCGCGCATTCTGGGGGCGAGCGTCGCGGGGGGCTATAACCTGGCCTACAACGTCGCGGTGGTGCCGCCGATGAAACTGAACCCGATCATCACCCGCGTGCTGTTCCCGGCGTTCGCCAAAATTCAGGATGATACCGGGAAGCTGCGGGTCAATTTCTACAAGTTGCTTTCCGTGGTGGGCATTATCAACTTCCCGGTGCTGCTGGGGCTGATGGTGGTTTCCAGCAACGTTGTGCCGCTGGTGTTTGGCGAGAAGTGGGACAGCATCATTCCCATCCTGCAACTGCTGTGCGTGGTGGGGCTGCTGCGCTCCGTTGGTAACCCGATTGGTTCCCTGCTGATGGCAAAAGCGCGCGTTGATATCAGCTTCAAATTCAATGTGTTCAAAACCTTCCTGTTTATTCCGGCGATTATCGTTGGTGGGCACATGGCAGGGGCTATCGGCGTCACGCTCGGCTTCCTGATGGTGCAGATCATCAATACCGTTCTGAGCTACTTCGTGATGATCAAACCGGTGCTGGGCTCCAGCTATCGTCAGTACATCCTCAGCCTGTGGCTACCGTTTTATCTCTCATTGCCAACGCTTGTTGTCAGCTATGGCCTGGGCGTGGTGCTCAGCGGCCATCTGCCGCTGGTCGCTTTACTGGCGGTGCAGATTGTCGCTGGTGCGGTTGCGTTCGGGGTGATGATGGTGCTGTCACGTAATGCGCTGGTGGTGGAGATGAAGCGCCAGTTTTGCCGTAACGAAAAAATGAAAACGCTGCTTCGCGCAGGCTAATTCTTTAAGAGGCCATTATGAAATTACTTATCCTTGGCAACCATACCTGCGGCAACCGTGGCGACAGCGCCATTCTGCGCGGTTTATTGGATGCAATTAACACTCTTGAGCCTGAGACAGAAGTAGATGTGATGAGCCGTTATCCGGTCAGCTCATCCTGGTTGCTGAACCGTCCGGTGATGGGCGACCCGCTCTACAGCCAGATGAAACAGCACAACAACGTTGCCGGTGTGATGGGGCGGGTGAAGAAAGTGCTGCGCCGTCGCTACCAGCACCAGGTGTTGCTTTCACGCGTCACTGATACCGGCAAGCTGCGCAACATTGCCATTGCACAAGGTTTTACCGATTTTGTTCGCCTGCTGTCGGGCTATGACGCCATTATTCAGGTCGGTGGCTCTTTCTTTGTCGATCTCTATGGTGTGCCGCAATTTGAGCATGCGCTCTGTACGTTTATGGCAAAAAAACCGCTGTTTATGATTGGTCACAGCGTGGGGCCATTCCAGGATCCGCAGTTTAACCAACTGGCGAACTATGTGTTTGCCCACTGTGATGCGCTGATCCTGCGTGAATCGGTGAGCCTTAATCTGATGAAGCGCAGCGATATCGACACCTCAAAAGTTGAGCACGGTGTGGATACCGCCTGGCTGGTGGATCATCAGGACGACCGTTTCCAGGCAAGCTATGCGGTGCAGCACTGGCTGGATGTGGTGGCAAAACAGAAAACCGTTGCTATTACCCTGCGCGAGCTTGCGCCATTCGACAAGCGTCTTGGCACGACCCAGGCGGCGTATGAAGAAGCCTTCGCCGGAGTGGTTAACCGCATACTGGACAGCGGTTATCAGGTGCTGGCGCTCTCTACCTGTACCGGTATCGACAGTTATAACAAAGATGACCGTATGGTAGCGCTGAACCTGCGCCATCTGGTGAATGATCCATCGCGCTATCACGTGGTGATGGACGAACTGAACGACCTGGAGATGGGCAAGCTGCTCTCGGCCTGCGACCTGACCGTGGGTACCCGTCTGCACTCGGCGATTATCTCCATGAACTTTGGCACGCCTGCAATTGCCATTAACTACGAGCACAAATCAGCGGGCATTATGCAGCAGCTCGGCATGCCTGAGATGGCGGTTGATATCCGTCACTTGCTGGACGGTTCCCTCGGGGCGATGGTTGGCGATACCCTGGGACAGCTACCAGCCATTAACGAACGTCTGGCCGTGGCGGTGAAAGCGGAGCGCGAAAAAGGGATCGGGATGGTGAAATCTGTCCTTGAGCGCGTCGGGGAGGGGAAATGAAGGTTGGTTTCTTCTTACTGAAATTTCCGTTGTCGTCAGAAACCTTTGTGCTGAACCAAATCACCGCGTTTATCGATATGGGATATGACGTGGAGATTATCGCCCTGCAAAAGGGCGATACGCAAAACACCCATGCGGCCTATACGCAATATGGGCTGGAGGCGAAAACCCGCTGGCTCCAGGATGAACCGTCCGGAAGAATGAGTAAGCTGCGCCACCGGGCCAGACAAACCCTGCGTGGCATCCATCGTCCCTCGACCTGGCGTGCGCTGAATGTTTCGCGCTACGGTGCGGAATCACGCAATCTGATCCTCTCGGCCATCTGCGGACAAACGGCACAGCCGTACCGTGCCGATGTGTTTATCGCCCACTTTGGTCCGGCGGGCGTCACCGCAGCCAAACTGCGCGAACTGGGGGTGATTGACGGCAAAATAGCGACCATTTTTCACGGGATTGATATCTCCAGCCGCGAAGTGTTGAACCACTACACGCCGGAGTATCAGCAGCTTTTTCGCCGCGGCGACATGATGCTGCCCATCAGCGAGTTGTGGGCCGGACGGCTGAAAAGCATGGGCTGCCCGGGGGAGAAAATCACCGTTTCGCGAATGGGCGTTGATTTGGCGCGTTTTACCCTGCGCCCGGTGAAGGTGCCGGGTACATCGTTGCAGATTATCTCTGTTGCCCGTCTGACCGAGAAAAAAGGGCTGCATGTGGCTATTGAAGCCTGCCGCCAGTTGAAGGCGCGCGGCGTTGATTTTCGTTATCGTATTCTGGGTATTGGCCCGTGGGAGCGCCGCCTGCGCACGCTTATCGAACAGTATCAGCTGGAAGACTATGTCGACATGCCGGGCTTCAAGCCGAGCCACGAGGTAAAAGTGATGCTTGATGAAGCCGATGTGTTCCTGCTGCCGTCCGTGACCGGAGCCGATGGTGATATGGAGGGGATCCCGGTGGCACTGATGGAGGCGATGGCTGTCGGTATTCCGGTGGTATCGACCGTACACAGCGGGATCCCGGAGTTGATCCAGTCTGACTATTCTGGCTGGCTGGTGCCTGAGAACAATGCGCCAGCCCTTGCCGATCGTCTGGCCGCATTTAGCGAAATCGACCCGCAGACGTTGGTACCTGTGCTGCACAATGCCCGACAAAAAGTTGAGGCAGAATTTAACCAGCAGGTGATTAATCGCCAGTTAGCGAGCCTGCTGCAAACGTTGTAACACCGAGGTTGTATGCTGAAAAAGATGACTCGACGCCGCTTTGTCTCTTCCTTATCCGTCCTGGCAGCCATGCCGTTGTTGTCCTCCCGTGCGGCGAACGCGGCAGCCGGGAAGACGGTCTCTGTGAATCAGTACAACAATAACGACTGGATCGCCGCGTTTAAGCAAGCGTTTAGCGAAGGCGATACCGTCGTTGTCCCTGCCGGATTCACCTGTGAAAACATCAATACCGGGATTTTCATTCCCGACGGCAAAACGCTGCTGATCCGGGGGGCATTGAAAGGGAATGGCCGGGGACGTTTTGTCCTGCAGGAAGGGAGCAAAGTCATTGGCGAAGGCGCGGGACGCACGGAGAACATCACGCTGGATGTTCGCGGCTCTGACTGCGAGATAAAAGGGCTGGCGATGAGCGGTTTTGGCCCTGTCGCGCAGATTTTCATCGGCGGTAAGCAGCCTGCTGTTATGCGTAATCTGGTGATTGATAATATCAGCGTGAGCCAGGCCAACTACGCCATTCTGCGCCAGGGGTTCTATAATCAGGTTGATGGTGCCCGTATTACTAACAGTCGATTCAGCCATTTGCAGGGGGATGCCATTGAGTGGAACGTGGCCATCAACGACCGCAATATCCTGATCTCCGACCATGTGATTGACAATATCAACTGCACCAACGGTAAGACCAACTGGGGGATAGGTATTGGCCTTGCCGGCAGCACCTACGACAACGACTACCCGGAAAAGCAGACCGTGAAGAACTTTGTGGTGGCGAATATCACGGGCAGCAATTGCCGTCAGCTAGTGCACGTCGAGAACGGGAAGCACTTTATCATTCGGAATATAAAGGCAAAAAATATCACGCCGGATTTCAGCAAAAAGGCGGGAATAGACAACGCCACCGTCGCCATTTATGGCTGTGACAATTTCGTCATCGATAATGTTGATATGGTCAATAGCGCCGGAATGTTAATCGGCTATGGTGTAATAAAGGGGGATTATCTGTCGATTCCACAAAACTTCAGGCTTAGCGATATTCGCCTTGATAATCGTCAGCTTGACTATAAGTTGCGCGGAATACAGATTTCATCCGGTAATGCCACCTCGTTCGTCGCCATTACCAACGTTGACATACAGCGCGCCACGCTGGAACTGCACAACAAACCACAGCATCTTTTCTTACGCAATATCAATGTGATGCAGGAGGCTGCTATTGGACCTGCGCTGAAGATGAACTTTGATCTGCGCAAAGATGTACGCGGGAAGTTTATGGCAAAAGACGAGACGTTGCTGTCGATGGCAAACATCAAGGCGGTAAACGAGAAAGGGCAGAGTTCGGTAGATATCGACCGTGTCGATCAGTTGGTGGTGAATACGGAACGGCTGAATTTTGTGCTTCCCAGCCAGGGCAAATAAATTAAGACGGGGCGTTCGGTTGAATTCGATGATCCCCCTAAATTTTGTTACTGAACTCGGCCCATTTAGGGTCTATAATCCGTGCCATTATTTGCAACATACATCTTATCTAGAGCGGTGCCTTACGGAAGATAGTACCAACCGTGGGTTTGCCCAGAACACATAACGCATTGAGTGGTTTATGAACGATAAAGTTTTGTTTATTGGCGCGTCTGGCTTTGTTGGGACACGTTTGATTGAGATTGCCCGGAATGAATTTGACGTAACAAACTTCGATAAGCAGCAAAGTCACTTCTATCCTGATATCACTGTCACTGGTGATGTTCGAAACCAGGAACAACTCGATCAGGCTCTCGCAGGGTTTAACACGGTGGTGCTCCTGGCGGCTGAACATCGCGATGATGTGAGCCCAACGTCGCTCTACTATGATGTCAATGTTCAAGGCACGCGTAACGTTTTGGCTGCAATGGAAAAAAATAATGTCAAAAACATTATTTTTACCAGCTCAGTTGCCGTTTATGGCCTTAATAAAGTCAATCCTGATGAAACGCATCCTCAAGATCCTTTCAACCACTACGGCAAAAGCAAATGGCAAGCCGAAGAGGTTTTACGCGAATGGTTCGATAAATCGCCTCAGGAACGTTCTTTGACCATTGTGCGACCAACGGTAATCTTTGGAGAACGTAATCGCGGCAACGTATACAACCTCCTGAAGCAAATTGCGGGTGGCAAATTTGCTATGGTTGGTGCAGGCACCAACTATAAATCAATGGCTTACGTTGGGAATATTGTCGGGTTTATCAAATTCAAGCTGGCGAACGTCAAAGCTGGCTATGATGTATACAACTATGTCGACAAGCCCGATCTGAACATGAATCAGTTAGTATCTGAAGTTGAAAAGAGTCTTAGCAAGAAGATCCCATCAGTTCATTTGCCGTACCCACTGGGTATGGTTGGTGGGTATTGCTTTGATATTCTTAGCAAAATCACCGGAAAAAAATATGCAATCAGTTCTGTGCGGGTAAAAAAATTCTGTGCGACCACCCAGTTCGATGCCAGCAAAGTGCACAGCTCAGGTTTTAACGCGCCGTATACCTTGTCTCAGGGATTAGACCGTACATTGAAGTATGAGTTTGTCCATGAAAAGAAAGATGACATCACCTTCATGTCTGAGTAACGCCTGATTAGTGCGATTTGTCGGAAACAGGCGATTAATTACCTTTTGCGGTAGGGTTTCCGACAATTCTGGGTCACACTTGAGGCGTAATGAGCTTAAGTAGTGTGAGTTTCAGCTCGAAACATGATTTGCATGAGGCGCAGTAGACTTCATTAATCAGGCATTCTTCCTGGTCAGGTCTATACTTCGTCAACCATTTTAAGGTGGAAGAAATAATGATTAATTTGAAAGCAGTCATTCCGGTAGCGGGCCTGGGTATGCATTTGCTGCCAGCCACAAAAGCGATTCCTAAAGAGATGCTACCGATCGTCGACAAACCGATGATTCAATACATCGTCGATGAGATTGTTGCTGCAGGCATCAAAGAAATCGTCCTGGTTACTCACTCTTCCAAGAATGCGGTAGAGAACCACTTCGACACCTCCTACGAACTTGAAGCGTTACTCGAGCAGCGCGTCAAACGTCAGCTGCTGGCGGAAGTTCAGTCAATCTGTCCTCCTGGCGTGACCATCATGAACGTGCGTCAGGCGCAGCCGCTGGGTCTGGGGCACTCCATTTTGTGCGCTCGCCCGATTGTCGGTGACAATCCGTTTATCGTGGTACTGCCGGATATCATTATCGATAGTGCTTCTGCGGATCCGCTGCGTTACAACCTGGCGGCAATGGTCGCACGGTTTAATGAAACCGGTCGTAGCCAGGTGCTGGCTAAACGCATGGATGGCGACCTTTCTGAGTACTCGGTTATTGAGACAAAAGAAGCGCTGGAGACGGAAGGGCAGGTGAGCCGCATCGTTGAGTTCATCGAAAAACCGGATCAGCCACAGACGCTGGATTCCGATTTGATGGCGGTAGGTCGTTATGTCCTCAATGCGGATATCTGGACCGAACTGGAAAAAACCGAGCCAGGTGCCTGGGACCGTATTCAACTGACTGATGCAATTGCCGAACTGGCGAAAAAACAGTCTGTTGATGCCATGCTGATGACTGGCGACAGCTACGATTGCGGTAAGAAAATGGGGTATATGCAGGCATTTGTAAACTACGGACTGCGTAACCTGAAGGAAGGGACGAAGTTCCGAAGCCGAATTGAGAAATTGCTGGCTAACGACTGATATACCTCTGCGCTAACATAAACGGCAACCACTACTCTGTTAAGTCATTATGTAATCAGAATGGTGGTTGTCGTTTTTTATTATAAAAATCAATAATAACAGCAAGTTATCTGGTGCGTTTTTGGGCTGATTTGTAACGATTTGTGCTTGTTTCTTCAGTCGAATAGGACGACAATTAGCGCCAGTTTTGCAGTTGTCTAGCGGCAATTTCGATCCGGTTTCAGACCACAGCAAATGACATATTCAAACTTCGCTCAGTGCACTGGTAGCTGTCAAGCCAGGGGCGGTAGCGTGCATAATTTCTGGAATCACGATTATTAGCAGGGTTTCAGAGTACCAATATCTACACATGTCTAATAGATGGAAAAGATAACGTGAAAATTCTTGTTACGGGTGGGGCCGGTTTTATCGGCTCGGCGGTTGTGCGACATATTATTAAAGATACCCAGGACGAAGTCGTCAATGTGGATAAGCTGACGTATGCCGGCAACCTTGAGTCGCTTATCGATGTCAGCGATAGCGATCGTTATGCCTTTGAGCATGCTGATATCTGTGACAAAGCTGCCATGGATCGAATCTTTGCTGAGCATAAACCTGATGCCGTAATGCACCTCGCAGCTGAAAGCCACGTTGATCGTTCTATTACCGGTCCGGCTGCATTTATTGAAACCAATATCGTGGGAACTTATGTACTGCTGGAAGCTGCGCGCGCGTACTGGTCCACGCTGGATGACATAGCGAAGAAAGCCTTCCGTTTTCATCACATCTCAACGGATGAAGTATATGGTGACTTGCCACACCCTGATGAGAACCTTGCATCAGCCGAGCTGCCACTCTTCACTGAAACCACCGCTTATGCGCCAAGCAGCCCTTATTCTGCGTCAAAAGCTTCCAGTGACCATCTGGTTCGCGCGTGGCTACGTACCTACGGTTTTCCTACTATTGTTACCAATTGTTCAAATAACTACGGACCGTATCACTTCCCTGAGAAATTGATCCCGCTGGTTATTTTGAATGCGTTGGAAGGTAAGGCCCTGCCAATTTATGGCAAAGGTGACCAAATTCGTGACTGGCTGTATGTGGAAGATCATGCCCGTGCATTGTACACCGTTGTGACTCAGGGGCAAATTGGCGAAACCTATAACATCGGTGGTCATAATGAAAAACAGAACCTTGATGTAGTTAATACCATTTGCGACTTGTTGGATGAAATTGTGCCAAAAGAAGGTTCGTACCGCGATCAGATCACCTATGTCAAAGATCGCCCAGGACACGATCGTCGCTATGCAATTGATGCAGCGAAAATTGGTAATGAGCTAGGCTGGAAGCCAAAGGAAACCTTTGAAAGTGGTATTCGTAAAACGGTAATGTGGTATTTAGCGAATGAGCAGTGGGTCAATAATGTAAAAAGTGGAGCGTATGCTTCCTGGCTTTCTAAACAATATGGAGATAATAATTAATGAAAGGCATTATTCTTGCTGGTGGCTCTGGAACAAGGCTTTATCCAATTACTATGGGGGTTTCTAAACAATTACTCCCTATATATGATAAACCTATGATTTATTACCCACTGTCGGTGCTAATGCTGGCGGGTATACAAGATATTTTAATTATTACGACACCAGAAGATCAGGCTGGATTTGTCAGGCTGTTAGGTGATGGAAGTCAGTTTGGAGTTAATCTGAGTTATGCCATCCAACCAAGCCCAGATGGCCTTGCACAGGCATTTATAATTGGTGAGGAATTCATTGGTAATGATTCAGTTTGCCTTGTTTTAGGCGACAACATTTTCTTCGGCCAGGGTTTTACACCAAAACTGCAAATGGCAAGTAGCAGAGTCAGTGGTGCAACGGTTTTTGGCTACCAGGTAATGGATCCTGAACGGTTTGGTGTCGTGGAATTTGATGCCAATTTTAAAGCACTGAGTATTGAAGAAAAACCGAAAAAACCTAAATCCAACTGGGCAGTGACAGGTCTTTATTTTTATGATAATGATGTAATTAATATTGCGAAAAATATTAAACCATCGCTCAGAGGTGAATTGGAAATAACAACTGTTAACGAAGTGTATCTTCATAATAATAATTTAAATGTTGAATTATTAGGTCGCGGATTTGCATGGCTTGATACAGGTACTCATGATAGTTTGATTGAAGCTGGCAGTTTTGTTGAAACGGTCCAAAAGCGCCAGGGCATGATGGTTGCTTGCCCTGAAGAAATCGCCTGGCGCAATGGATGGCTGAGTAATGAAGACTTAATTAAATTGGGTGGCAATTTAAGCAAAAACCATTATGGTCAATATTTGATAAAGCTGGCTAATCATATATGAAAATAGATTTCATTCCTCTTCAGGTTCACGGTGATGAACGAGGTGCATTAATTTCTCTTGAAAGAGAAATTAATATCCCATTCGATATAAGAAGGGTATATTATATTTTTGATACAAAGAGCGGTGTTACTCGTGGGTTTCATGCTCATCGGAGGCTAAAACAGGTTGCGATTGCTGTGAAGGGTAGTTGTCGTTTTATCCTGGATGACGGTAGCGAGCGAGTCAGTGTTATATTAGATAACCCGGCACAAGGGCTTCTCATCGATTCATTTATTTGGCGTGAAATGACGGATTTTACTGAAGATTGTGTTCTGATGGTTATTGCTGATATGGAATATGAAGAATCAGATTATATCAGAGATTATTCTGCATTTAAAAATTTAGCACAACAACAGCAGGGATGAATCTCTTGTGTGACAAGATAGCAATTGGTATCCGATTCTAATTTCCTGCTAGTTGATAAGCAACGTACAAATAATGGTGAAAAAAATGGTTGACTTCTTAAATCTTAAAAAAATAAACAATCGTCAGAAGGATGAGTTACTCAGCGCTGTAGAAAAAGTAATTGATTCAGGCTGGTATATTATGGGTGAAGAGCTTAAAGCTTTCGAGCAGGAATTTTCAGAATATTGCCAAGTTAACTATACCCTTGGTGTTGCTAATGGTCTGGATGCACTTACTTTAGTCCTCCGAGCATGGAAAGAAATGGGTAAGTTAAAAAGTGGTGATGAGGTTATTGTTCAAGGTAATACTTATATAGCCTCGGTTTTAGCTATTACTGAAAACGATCTCGTTCCAGTTTTAATTGAGCCAGATAGTAATACTTTTAATTTAAATGCCAATAATATCCGAACTGCAATTTCTGATAAAACTAGGGTTATTTTGCCAGTACATCTTTATGGTCAAATCACTCCTATGAAGGAAATTATGGAGATTGCACGCGAATACAATCTGTTGGTTCTTGAGGATAGTGCCCAGGCTCATGGTGCTCAAATTGATGGCAAACGGACTGGCAGTTGGGGCGATGCTGCTGGTTTTAGCTTTTATCCTGGGAAAAATCTGGGGGCATTGGGGGATGCAGGAGCTATCACAACGAATGATCCGGAATTATATAATGTATTGAAAGCATTAAGGAATTACGGTTCTGAGCAGAAGTATTTGAATATATATCAAGGTGTTAATAGCCGTCTTGATGAAATACAAGCTGCCATTTTGCGCGTAAAACTGAAAACGTTGGGAGAAGATATTGAAATTAGGCAGGGTATCGCGAGACGTTATCTTTCAGAAATAAAAAACCCACTGCTGGAATTACCATATATTGAAAATATGGAAAACCATGTGTGGCATTTATTCGTGCTGAAAACCAATCAGCGAGAAGAACTACAAAGCTGGCTTCATAAACATAACATCCAGTCCCTCATTCATTATCCAGTTCCACCACATAAGCAAAATGCATATAAAGAGATGAATGGACTTTCATTACCACTGACTGAAGCTCTGCACAAAAAAGTGTTATCCATCCCTATGGACCCAACAATGTCAGATGACGATATAAGCGCCGTAATTGAGGCTTTAAATGGTTTTGTGGGATGAAAAAACTTTTAAAAGTGACCGCCTCAACTGGAGTTTTAACCCTGGCTAAAATGGCTATGGGATTTGCTATCGCTAAGGTTGTTGCAATTTATACAGGGCCATCAGGTATGGCCCTCCTTGGGCAGATACAGGGATTTGTAACTGCATTGACAGGGGTCATTAATGCACCGGTAAGTAACGGTGTAGTAAGGTATACATCTGAATATAGCAAAAATGGTTTTAATGATTGCTCGCCATGGTGGCGAGCTTCATTAATTTGGGTTGCGGCTATTTTTTTTATATTATTACCTGTTTCATTATTAGCTTCCGATAAACTTTCCGTATATTTTTTTGGTGATATCCAATATTATTGGATTATTATATTAACAGTGTTGCTGTTACCAATTTCTGCACTTGGAACTCTTTTTCTTTCTATAATTAATGGTTTTCAAAATCATAGGCGATTCATTGCTCTAAACTTTTTTTCAGTGATGATATCAAGTGTTGTAATGATTTTATTAATTATTAGGTATAATATTCAAGGGGCAATAATTGCAGCAGCAATTCAAACGGCATTAATTGGCCTTGTTATATTACTAGTTAATTTAAATCAGCAATGGATGCAGATAAAAAATTTTATCGGTCATATAAATTTATCATCATTCAATGGTATAGGTAAATATGTTCTTATGGCGATGACGAGTGCACTTGTCATGCCAGTAGCATTGCTGATTATCCGAAATGTTTTGGTGCAACATACAGGTTGGCAGGGAACTGGTCTCTGGCAGGCCGTATGGAAAATTTCTGAAGTTTACTTAGGTGTGATCACTATAGCCTTGAGCACCTATTACCTGCCTAAGTTGTCTCAACTAAATGATATAGACAGCATTATGCGAGAAGTCACCTCAACGGCAAAAATCATTGTTCCTGTCATATCTATAATTGCTGCTATGGTTTATGCATGTCGAGATATTTTGATTGATATGTTATTCACAAGTGAATTCAGGGGAGCAAGGGAGCTCTTTTCTGTTCAGTTATGTGGAGACGTGATAAAAATTATTGCATGGCTATATGCATTTCCGATGCTATCACGATGTGCGGTAAAATGGTATTTATTCACTGAGATATTCTTTGGTGTCATGTTTGTCATTTTATCATATATATTGATCCCTATGTTTTTATTACATGGTGCTAACTATGCTTATCTGATTAGTTACATTTTTTATAGCATTATTGTAATATTAAATGTTAGACGATTTTCAGCATAGGAAAACCCACTTGAATTTTATTATCAAAGCTTATCGTGTTGTATTTAATATTGTATGTCTTTTTATTTTAAAAAAAATATCGAAAAATACAATTTCATTTAAGTCACCAAGGCTGGGAAAAGGTCTAAATATTACCGCCATCAATAACTCTATTTTGGATATTAATAATTTATCGGCCAGGAATAATTTAAGCATCTTTGTCAGTCATGGAACATTGATTTTCGAAAAGGACTGTTTTGTCAATAATGATTGTTCATTTAATTGTTTGAAAAGTATCCGGATTGGCGAGAATACAATATTCGGTGAGGGAGTTAAAATTTACGACCATGATCATTCTATAGATGAGAATTACGTTGTAAGCAAAACTGATTTTGTAACATCACCAGTAATGATAGGTGCTAACTGTTGGATAGGCTCTAATACGGTCATCTTAAAAGGCGTAAGTATTGCAGATAATGTCATCATTGGTGCTAATTCGCTAGTGAATAAATCTGTTTTAGTGTCAGGTATATACGTTAATAAGAATGGCTCATTGACTAAAATTAAATGAAGACAGGCCTTGTATGATCGATTTTGAAGTGAAGGAAATTATCACAGTAGCGGTTATCTCTTACAATTCAGGCAATACTATAGCTGATACATTGAATAGCATAGTTAGCCAAACTTATAATAAAAATGCCATTGAAGTTATCATCGCTGATGATGGATCGAGAGATCATACGTTGTCTGTAGCCCAGCAATGGAAAGAACAAAATAATCATCTCTTTAATAATATTGTGATTGTCACTCATGAGAAAAATAGAGGAGTAGCGGCTAATTGCAATCAAGCATGGCAGTTAGCCTCTGGTTCATGGATAAAAACCATTGCAGCAGATGA
This sequence comes from Enterobacter sp. RHBSTW-00901, assembly GCF_014103115.1. Classification (NCBI taxonomy): domain Bacteria; kingdom Pseudomonadati; phylum Pseudomonadota; class Gammaproteobacteria; order Enterobacterales; family Enterobacteriaceae; genus Enterobacter; species Enterobacter sp. RHBSTW-00901. Next base: position 1,186,964 of record NZ_JABXPB010000001.1, on the reverse strand, counting down.
TTTGCTATTACCTAATTGTATCGAATTAAATGTCAGATTTATTTCTCGCCACCCTAAGGCTAAAATAGTCTTTTCTGATATGATACCATTTACAGTTGATGGGAAAAATACTCCGATTAAACATGATAAGAAGAAAATTTGTGCAAATCAACAGTTGCAGCTAAAAAACATTCTTTCTGAGTGTTATCTACTTGCTCCAACAGGATTTATTAGTAAAGACGTATTGGAATATGTAGGTTATGCAGATGAGTCATATCCAATGATCGAGGATTATCCGCTTTGGCTTAAATGTTTGAGAAGCGGTTTTACGCTTTCTTATATGGAAGAAAATACAGTTCTTTATCGTAAGGGTGATTCTTTGTCACAGCAAGGAAGTAGAATTGGTAATTTACTATATCTACAATCTTTATATTCGTTTCAAAAAGAGAAAATTTGGCCCCTGTTGCCTGCGAGTATGCTACTAAAAAAATGGGATGATTTTTTGCTCTTCAAGCAAAAAACTGTATGGATGAAAATTTTCGGTAATAAAGTGACCGTGCCATATCTTGTTGTCCAAAAATTAATGTTTTTATTAAGACCTTATAAAGTGTTTAATGTGACAAAAAAAAATCTAATAAAGTAGAGAGAAAAAGATGGCTATAAATGTGTTGTTGATGCTATTTTTCGTGATGATTACTTTATTTGCAAATATTCGGTTGCGAATTTTTAGCTTTAAACCAACAGTGTTGGGAGCAATATTCCTTTTGGCTCTTTTTGTACAGATTGTTCCCGGTACAATACTGGTAGCATTTTTTAACTATCCAATGTCATTTGGTGTTGATACACTTATAACCGATGAAAGTAAAATAGAAACGTTCAGGTATACGTTCCTGTCAATATCAATTTTGCTGCTTATCGTTTCTCTTTCTTCTTATGTCTGCAGATTTGATATTGATATTGATAAGTTAAATACAAATCATCTGCGAGCCAAGCTAATTACATTTTTTTCCTTTGTGGTAATTTGTATAAAAATATTGTCAGTCGGGGATATTCCATTTTTAATGGCCCTGAGAGGGGATTTTGATGGGGCTGCTTTAGCGAAAGCTCAAATACTTAAGAATGAAGTCGGGTTTGGTGGTTTATTCATTGGTTATATATTTGTTTATTTCCCTTATATTTCACTTGTATATTCATATTGTCATAAGAGAAAATATACATTCGGTCGATTCCTTTTTAAACTCAATCTCTTACTGATAATAATATATAGTATGTACGATATGCAAAAATCAAAGCTTATTGTCGTACTATTTATCCTGTTTATTCTTTACTTAAAGTCTTCAAAACGAATTAATTATCTACTTATAACGATTATCCCTGCTATGAGTCTAATGCTTCTGTGCGCATTCTTTATACTCTTGCATAATATACCCATAGGCGAGGTATTTGACTCTGTTTTGGCCCGGTTGTTTATAGGTCAAACCGAAGGGTCATTTATGATTTATCAAGCATTAACTCCGGATATTTCTCGTATTGCCTATGGAATGCCTTTGGGGGGACTTTTTGGTATATATGCAATAGATCCGGCAGCTGAAATTATCACAATATTTTTCCCTACAGCAGGCGATGCATGGGTCAATTCAAATAGCTATTTCCAGGCTCATGCATGGTCGATTTTTGGTGATGCTTCGTTAATATTAGGCCCATTTTTTGTAGCCCTGAATATAATAGGGTTGTATTTCCTTAAAGAAATTTTCAGTAAGATTGATAGGACATATGCTAGCAGTGTTTATATCGTATCTATATTGACTTTGCCGATTGTTAATGATTTTTCATATTTTCTTTTCTTCAAGTCTTGGTTTTGTATAATTGTATTAATGATATTTTACATCATAACGATAAAAATTGTAGAGCTCACGTGTAAAGTAAAAAACTAAGAATTTGATTTTTATTTTAATATCTAAATTGTTTAAACATAAATTTGGTAGCTATATGAAAGTACTACATATTGTTGGGAATAAAATAGAATCATCAAATGGCATAGGTCGTTTGTTGCCTGAAATGATAGAAATGCAAAATAAATACAGCGAAAATATGGAATGTGCACTCTGCTGTGTAAATGATGTGTATAATACATCTGCATTCACAGTTATTAATAAGTATGAAATGAATGATAAAATTATTGATGACTATGATGTTTTTATTTTCCATGGATTATATTTTTATTCCTATATTAGCCTGGCTAAGAAAATTTTATCACGCAATAAATTATATTTTGTCAAACCGCATTCAAGTCTTATTATTAGTGCGCAGAAAAAATCGTTTGCAAAAAAAATCATAGCCAACTTTGCTTTCTTTCGGCGCTTTATAAAGAGTGCTAGCGCAGTAATATTTACTAATGAAGATGAAGCTAAAAATTCTGTTCAATGGAATTCTAATTCCTTCTATGAAGGAAATGGGCTTTCAAGTGTTCAGGTGCCAGATCTAATTGTAAGAAAGAAACATAAACCATATAAGTTTGTTTATCTTTCCAGGATTGATTTTACACATAAAGGTACTGATATTCTCCTTGATGCTTTGCAACTATTGAAGGATAAATATAAGCTTAAAAATCTAAATCTTTCGATATACGGCAAGGGAGATGAAAGTGAAGAGAGTGAACTTATTCAACGAATCCAAAAACTCAATTTTCCTGATGTGACTTTCAATGGTCCTATATATGGAAAAGAAAAAAACAGAATGCTCTATGAAAAAGATATTTTTATTTTGTCCTCACGATATGAAGGATTCCCGATGGCTATACTGGAAGCTTTGGACTCTGGTTTGCCATGCCTTGTCACCCGTGGTGTGAATATGACGACCATTATTGAAAAGCATCAGGTTGGGTGGGAGTGTGAGACAACAATTCAAGGTGTTGCTGAGTTAATCTTATCAGTACTCAATACGGATGAAACTTTGATTGATAATATGTCGGCTCACGCTCGAGAGTATATTATAAAAGAACACAATTGGCCTTCACTCGTTAATTACTCTGAATCGACTTATACAGATATATATAAGAGGAATATGTGAAAGAAAAGATTCTCATTTTAGGAGGGGCAGGGTTTATTGGGGTCAATCTCATTGAACATTTTTTACAACATAACCATGATGTGATCGTCTATGGAAGAACAAAACCTTTAGGCTTCGAAGGTAGAATCACATTTGTTGAAGCTAATTTAACTGACATCAATGAAAAAAAAGAATATCTCAAGAGCCTTGAGATTGACACGGCTATATACTTGATAAATAGTTTCTCTGTCAATTCCAAAGTTAATAACTATCAGGCTCTGTTGGACGAAAATAAATATCTGATAAATGAGATTTTTGATCTTGTTGAACGTTTTATCTTTTTCTCTTCCGGTGGGCGAGTTTATAAGAGCAGTGAACGGCCTCACCATGAAGATGAACACCTTGAGGCTGTGTGTGACTATGGAAAAAGTAAAATCGCTCTTGAAACTTTTGTCACAAAATGCGGAGCCTGCAAGAAAAAGAAATTTCTTATAGTGAGACCTTCAAATCCTTATGGGCCTCATCAAACATTAACTGGTAACCAAGGATTGATTGCTGTCCTTACTGGGCGCATAATTTCTGGTCAGGTTGTGGATGTGTGGGGAAGTGGGAATGAAGTAAGGGATTATATATATATAAGGGATTTTGCTAAAATATTCTATGCACTTTTTTGCGTCAAAAACCCTCGATATAATGTATACAATATAGGATCATGTACAGGTGAGTCGACGTTATCTATTTTGACAGCTGTTCGTAGGTGCCTGCCAAATTATAATGTCCAACTTAACTATATTCCTAACGATACTATAATTAAGTCCAACATACTTTGTAATAAACGTGTATTGGAAGAAATCGGTGTTTACAACTACACCGATATCAATTCTGGAATTGCACAGTTTGTTGAGTGGTTGCAGATTACATCACGGAATAAATGATAGCGGTTTTTATTCGGGATTATTCATGAAAATAAGTGTTTTATTATCTCTATATATAAAAGAATCTCCAGATTTTTTGGACTCATGCCTTGCCAGTTTGTATAATCAAAGCCATTTCCCCGATGAGGTCGTTATTGTTTTCGATGGGCCTGTTACTATTGAGCTGAATGAGTGTGTCGCCAGGTGGTCAGAAAAATTACCCATTGCAATTGTAAAAATTAAAAATAATGTAGGCTTGGGTGAAGCATTAAATATTGGTTTAAAATCCTGTAGACATGATATTGTTTTTAGAATGGACACTGACGATATATGTCACAAAGATCGTTTCATGAAACAGTTGTCTTATTTTGAGAACAACCCAGAAGTAGGATTGTTGAGCTCGACTGTTGGTGAATTCAGGGAATCTATTGATGACGTTTATGCCTGCCGGAAACTGCCGCTGACGCACTCAGAGATTTTACAGTTTGCAAAAAAAAGAAATCCTTTCAATCATATGGCTGTGGCTTTTAGACGGGATTTAGTAATGGCAGCGGGAGGGTATCAACGTGAATATTTATATGAAGACTATGCGCTATGGGTTCGAATGATTCAAAATGGTGTCATTACTGCTAATCTGCCCGAAACGCTGGTTTATGCTCGAACTGGAAATGGAATGGCAGCCCGGCGTTCTGGCCTTAAATATGCGAAATCAGAGTTTGCAGCACAAGTTAATTTTTATAAAACTGGTTACCTAAGTTTTTCTGAATTGATTAGAAATTTATCGATCAGAATACCTTTAAGACTTGTCCCTGTCTCAGTTCTATCATTGTTATATTCAACTGTTTTGCGTAAGTGAATTATATTTAGATGATTGTTTTTCTAAAAATGCTTTTAAGAAATTAAAAGTTATAATAAACATTTATCGTCGGCCATCTATCCGCTAAGATACAATGTACATTGAAATACTCAGCCGTACGTGCTGAGAAACACACCTGACAGGAGTATGTAATGTCCAAGCAACAGATCGGCGTTGTCGGTATGGCAGTGATGGGGCGCAACCTGGCGCTCAACATCGAAAGCCGTGGTTATACCGTCTCCGTTTTCAACCGCTCCCGTGATAAAACTGAAGAAGTGATTGCTGAGAACCCTGGCAAGAAACTGGTTCCTTTCTATACGGTTAAAGAGTTTGTTGAGTCTCTGGAAACGCCTCGTCGTATCCTGTTAATGGTGAAAGCGGGCGCAGGTACAGATGCTGCCATTGACTCCCTGAAACCTTATCTGGAAAAAGGCGATATCATCATCGACGGTGGCAACACCTTCTTCCAGGACACCATCCGTCGTAACCGTGAACTGTCTGCTGAAGGCTTCAACTTCATCGGTACCGGCGTATCTGGTGGTGAAGAGGGTGCACTGAAAGGCCCATCCATTATGCCTGGCGGTCAGAAAGATGCATACGAACTGGTTGCGCCTATCCTGACCAAAATCGCAGCTGTGGCTGAAGATGGTGAGCCGTGCGTAACCTATATCGGTGCGGATGGTGCAGGCCACTATGTGAAGATGGTTCACAACGGTATCGAATACGGCGATATGCAGCTGATTGCAGAAGCATACTCCCTGCTGAAAGGCGGCCTGAATCTGTCCAATGAAGAGCTAGCTGAAACCTTTACTGAGTGGAACAAAGGCGAACTGAACAGCTACCTGATTGACATCACCAAAGATATCTTCACTAAGAAAGATGAAGAAGGTAAATATCTGGTTGATGTGATTCTGGATGAAGCAGCGAACAAGGGTACCGGTAAGTGGACCAGCCAGAGTTCTCTGGACCTGGGTGAACCACTGTCTCTGATCACCGAATCCGTATTCGCACGCTATATCTCCTCTCTGAAAGAGCAGCGCGTTGCCGCATCTAAAGTGCTGTCTGGCCCGCAGGCTAAATCCGCTGGGGACAAAACGGAATTCGTTGAGAAAGTCCGTCGTGCGCTGTATCTGGGTAAAATCGTCTCCTATGCGCAAGGTTTCTCTCAACTGCGCGCAGCATCAGACGAGAACAACTGGGATCTGAACTACGGCGAAATCGCGAAGATCTTCCGCGCAGGTTGCATCATTCGTGCTCAGTTCCTGCAGAAAATCACCGATGCTTACGCTGAAAATGCAGGCATCGCTAATCTGCTGCTGGCACCGTATTTCAAGAAAATTGCTGACGAATACCAGCAGGCGCTGCGTGACGTTGTTGCCTATGCTGTACAGAACGGTATTCCGGTTCCAACCTTCTCCGCTGCAGTGGCGTACTACGACAGCTATCGTGCTGCCGTTCTGCCTGCCAACCTGATCCAGGCGCAGCGTGATTACTTCGGTGCGCACACTTACAAACGCACGGATAAAGAAGGTGTGTTCCACACCGAATGGCTGGACTAAATTAAGTTCCATCTATCTGATTTTAAATAAAGTAGATAGACTGTTTGATGTCACGGTATAAGAGAGTATGTATTAAGTAACCTCAGAGCCTGATTTCACATTGTTGTTGAATTCAGGCTCTGATATTTGTTAGTTAAGTTTTTATTAGTTTATGTCTGTTGATATGTATCTAAATATTTATAGTGTAAATATTGATGATTAGATACCCATTACTCTGTGATGATACTTTGTTGAAACTGGTTTTACAGAGAGAGTGTTCTATCAATTCACTCATTTTTTAATGAATTATTCATTCGTAACTGAACGGATTATTTTTGCCGGGTTCCCTGCGACAATGACATTATCAGGTACATTTTTTGTTACGACAGAACCAGCACCTATAATGCTATTATAGCCGATAGTGATTCCCGGTAGAATTGTTGCATTGGCACCAATAGAAGCCCCTTTTTTTATCAGCGTTTTTGAGTACTCGGCATGATGTTTTTTTGATCTTGGATAAAGATCGTTCGTGAATGCTACGCAGGGACCAATAAAAACATTATCGTCTAAAGTGATACCATCCCATAAATAAACGCCTGATTTAACTGTAACGTTATTGCCAATAACAACTTTATTTTCTATAAGGGTATGTGCACATATATTGCAGTTTTCACCAATTATTGCATGTTCAAAGATAACTGCATATTGCCAAATTGTTGTCCCTGAGCCAATGTTGCTTGATTTTACATCGCTTAATGGATGGATCTTCATATGCTTTCTCTCATTATCATTAAAGTATGATTTTTTAACAGAATAACAAAAAAATTTATTTGTGAAAAGTTATATTAAGTGCGTTGAAAATGCCTATAAGCAAGGGTATCACAAATGGTTCTGTATTGAATATTATAGGGATAATTTTGTTTTTACGCTTTTAATGTGCGACCCCGGGATTAATCTGATTTAACATTCATAATGTTGCTTAGTTAGAAAATGGTTAAAGGGTATATCTATAGCGGAATCGTCCACTGCGCCTAGTTTTGTAAGAAATGATGACTCTGAGTAAGTATAAAATACTGTTTTAGTGGGTTTGTATAGACAGGTATTCTTCTTGACAGTCGATTAACATAAGATGTAAAAACCTCAGCAGTTGTTTATTGCGGTGGGGTCCTCGCGCCTCCTGACACTCATACTTGAAGAAGTTGAACAAATGAAAATAACAATCTCCGGAACAGGCTATGTCGGTCTCTCAAACGGCATTCTGATTGCACAGAACCACGAGGTCGTTGCGCTTGATATTGTGCAGGCCAAAGTGGATATGCTTAACAAAAAGCAATCCCCGATTGTGGATAAAGAGATCCAGGAGTATCTGGCGAACAAGCCGCTGAATTTCCGTGCCACCACGGACAAAGAAGATGCCTACCGCAATGCGGATTATGTCATCATCGCGACGCCAACCGATTACGACCCAAAAACAAACTACTTCAACACCTCCAGCGTTGAAGCGGTCATCAAAGACGTTACGGCGATTAACCCGAACGCGGTGATGGTTATCAAGTCGACCATTCCGGTAGGCTTCACCAAATCTATCAAAGAAAAGCTGGGTATTGATAATGTCTTCTTCTCGCCAGAGTTTCTGCGTGAGGGCAGGGCGTTATACGATAACCTGCATCCTTCCCGTATCGTAATCGGCGAGCGCTCTGAGCGTGCGGAGCGTTTTGCTGCGCTGCTGCAGGAAGGGGCAATTAAGAAAGATATTTCGGTGCTGTTTACCGACTCTACCGAAGCCGAAGCGATTAAGCTCTTCGCGAACACCTATCTTGCAATGCGCGTGGCTTACTTCAACGAGCTGGACAGCTATGCAGAGAGTCTGGGGCTGAATACTCGTCAGATCATTGAGGGTGTGTGCCTCGACCCACGTATCGGTAACCACTACAACAACCCGTCGTTTGGTTACGGTGGCTACTGCCTGCCAAAAGATACCAAGCAACTGTTGGCCAACTATCAGGCTGTTCCAAACAACCTGATCTCGGCGATTGTTGACGCCAACCGTACACGTAAAGATTTTATCTCCGACTCTATCCTTGCTCGCCAGCCGAAAGTGGTGGGTGTGTATCGCCTGATCATGAAGAGTGGTTCTGATAACTTCCGCGCCTCTTCAATTCAAGGGATCATGAAACGTATTAAGGCGAAAGGCGTTCAGGTTGTTATTTATGAACCTGCAATGCAGGAAGACGAGTTCTTCCATTCTCGTGTTATGCGTGATCTGGACGCCTTTAAGAAAGAATCGGATGTGATCATCTCTAACCGTATGGCGGAAGAGCTGGCGGATGTGGCGGATAAAGTTTATACCCGCGATCTGTTCGGTAGTGATTGATCCTCTGTCTGATACGTACAAAAAACCCGGCTAGCTGCCTAATGCCGATCGTTTAAGGATCGATTGACCGATCCGGTGGTTGGTGCAAAAGGGTTCCATGTTCATCGTGGAACCCTTTTTAAATGGAACTTTCCCAGGCCCTCGGCATTATCAATATTACTGCTCCCGATGAAGTTCAGAGTCTTTCCGACCTCCTTCCTCACGCTCTCATTCAGCAGGCCTTTTCCCTCACGGATACGGTGACACTTCGTAAGCGTAAGCTCCCCCTCGAATCCATGGTCTGGCTGGTTATTGGGATGGCAATATTCAACAACAAACCTCTCTCCCATATCGTCAATCTGATGGACATCGTTGACCGGACCGGAAAACCCTTTACTGCACCCAGCTCCGTGATAGCCCGGCGCAAAACACTGGGTGAAGATGCCATACGGGAGCTCTTCAACCTCACGCAAAAACACTGGCATGAAGAAGCCAGGCATCCCCTCTGGAATGGCCTGATGCTCAATGCTGTTGATGGCGTGGTCTGGCGCACACCTGATACACCAGAAAATGCAGCAGCTTTCACGAAAGCAGAAAACCAGTACGGAGAAAAGGGCTTTCCGCAGGTGCGCATGGTGTGTCTGATGGAGCTGAGCAGCCATCTGCTGCGGGCGAGCGTAATGGACCGGTACGACGTGAGTGAAATGCGTCTGGCAGCAAGACTGGTGGAACAGGTACCGGATAACAGCGTGACGCTGTTCGACAGGGGGTTCTGGTCGATGGGGCTTTTGCACGACTGACACAGTGCCGGAGAAAACCGCCACTGGTTACTGCCGATGAAGAAGGGCACAAAATATGAGGTGGTGCGCAGACTGGGTAAACAGGATGTGCTGATAACGCTGAAGACGTCCCCGCAGCTGCCGGATACGCTCACAGCCCGGTTAATCAGCCGCAAAGTTAACGGTGTGGAGCGTCAGGTTGTCACGTCAATGACAGACGCGATGCGTTATCCGGCAGCAGGCATTGCAGAACTGTATAAAAACAGATGGGAAATAGAGCTGGGATACCGTGAGGCAAAGCAGTCCCTGTGTGGGAACCGCTGGACACTGAGAAGTAAGTTGCCGGAGATGGTGAGACAGGCGCTGTGGGGAATACTGCTGACGTACAACCTGGTGCGGTATCAGATGGTAAAAATGGCCTTCAGCCTGAAGGGAGATTACCTGCCATATCAGCTGAACTTCAGTGGTTCGCTGGCAGAAATACTGCGGTTGTTAATCGGGCTGCCATGGTCATCACCGGGAGCCGTTCCGGGACACCTGAAGCACTTCTACAGTAATGCGGCAATGCTGAAATTACCGCCGAGGTGTGAACGGGAATATGAAAGGGAAGTAAGGGAAAAGAGAGCTAAATATCCCTTAAAAAACAATGCCGGTCACCTTAAGTGACCGGCATTAGGCTAGCTGCCGGGTTTTTTTTGGTTTAAACCTTGTAGAAATTACGATACCAGTCCACAAAGTTCTTCACCCCATCTTTGACTGAGGTTTGCGGTTTGAAGCCGACCACGTCATAGAGTGGCTGGGTATCGGCGCTGGTGTCCAGTACGTCACCCGGCTGGATCGGCATCATATTTTTGTCTGCTTTTTTACCCAGGGCATCTTCCAGGGCAGTAATGTAATCCATCAGCTCAACAGGGCTGCTGTTACCGACGTTGTAAATTCGATATGGTGCAGAGCTGCTTGCTGGTGAACCGGTTTCCACCGTCCAGTTAGCATCGGCCTGAGGAATAACATCCTGCAGGCGGAGAATGGCTTCGGCGATGTCATCAATGTAGGTGAAGTCGCGTTTCATCTTGCCGTAGTTGTAGACGTCAATGCTTTTGCCTTCAATCATCGCTTTAGTGAATTTAAACAACGCCATGTCCGGGCGTCCCCACGGGCCATACACGGTAAAGAAGCGCAGGCCAGTAGTGGGCAGGTTGTACAGATGCGAATAGGTATGCGACATCAGTTCGTTGGCTTTTTTGGTCGCCGCATAGAGCGAAACCGGGTGATCGACGGAGTCATCGGTAGAGAATGGCATCTTGCGATTGAGCCCGTAAACGGAGCTGGAGGACGCGTACAGAAGGTGTTGAACCTTGTTATGACGGCAGCCTTCCAGCACGTTAAGATGACCAATCAGGTTGGCATCTGCATAGGCATACGGGTTTTCCAGGGAGTAGCGTACGCCCGCCTGCGCGGCCAAATGGATCACGCGGTCAAATTTCTCATCAGAGAACAACGCGGCCATTCCTTCACGGTCTGCCAAATCCAGCTTGTGGAAAATGAAATTGTCGGATTTGAGCAGGTCCAGGCGCGCCAGCTTGAGGCTGACATCATAGTAGTCATTGAGATTATCAATGCCAATGACCTGATGACCGGCATCAAGGAGTCGCTTGCTGACATTCGCGCCGATAAAACCTGCTGCACCAGTAACCAGAAACTTCATATCTTCCCTCATTAACACATGTTCTTACAGATGCCATAGCGCATCAGATTAGGTCTATGATAGCGCGATGGATGCCAGTTACATAACCCATCTTTCTGATATGACTCATCGGATTCTTATAGAAAAATTGCCAGGACGAGATACACTATGCACACATAACTATTTTTGCCCTTTTTATCTGTTAGGGATTGTATGACGCAGAACAACAATAGCCAGGTCAATCGAAGCAATGACCCGGAGCAAATTGATTTACTTGATCTAGTGCTGCAACTGTGGCGTGGGAAGGGAACGATAGCAACATTTGTTGTCGTTTTCATCGTTCTTGCTGTTGGGTATTTATCGGTCGCGAAAGAAAAATGGACCTCAACTGCGATTATTGCTCAGCCCGATGTGGCTCAGATTGCAACATATAATAATGCCTTAAATATTCTCTATGGTAGCGCCGCACCTGCAATGCTCGACGTTCAAACGCGAGTTATTGGTCGTTTCAACTCCTCTTTCTCTGCGCTAGCGCAGACGCTGGATAACCAGCAAGTTCCTGAAAAATTGATTATTGAACCTGCAGTCAAGGGGCAAGCGTTGCCGTTGAGTGTCTCCTATACGGGTGAATCGGCTGAAGCCGCGCAAAAACAACTTGCTCAATACATTCAGCAGGTTGACGAGCAAACGGCTAAAGAACTTGATATTGACCTTAAGGACAACATCAAGCAACAGATCCGCACCCTGGACGACTCTCTGGAAAACCAGACGAAAGTGGCTCAGGAGCAGAAGGATCTGCGTATCAAACAAATTACTGAATCACTTAAGAACGCTGAAGCGGCGAAAATCACTTCACCGAGAATTCAACAAACGCAGGATGTGACCCAGGAAACCATGTTCCTGCTGGGGAGTGAAGCGCTGAAATCGATGATTGATAACGAAGCATCTCGTCCGCTGGTCTTCTCTCCTGCGTATTACCAGACTAAGCAAAACCTGCTTGATATTCAGAATCTGAACGTTAAACCAGAGACGATTCATGTCTATCGTTACGTGATGAAGCCGGATCTGCCGGTCCATCGCGACAGCCCGAAAAAGGCCATTATATTTATTCTGGCGGTGCTGCTTGGTGGGATTATTGGTTCCGGTGTGGTACTGGGACGCAATGCACTGCGAAGCTACAAGTTAAAAGACTGAGTTGCAGACCTGCAGACAAAAAAAGACCGGGTTTCCCCGGTCTTTTTCATTTATGACGCTTACGCAAATTCTCAACCACTGCCGTTAAATCCAGATCCTGATCCTGCAACAGCACCAACAGGTGATATATCAAATCTGACGCTTCGTTAGTCAGCTCTTCCCGGTCGTGCACGGTTGCAGCCAGCGCCGTTTCAACACCTTCTTCCCCAACTTTCTGCGCAATACGCTTGGTACCACTCGCATACAGCTTAGCCGTATAGGAACTTGCCGGGTCAGCTGTTTTACGCTCAGCCAGTAACTGTTCCAGTTGATACAGGAACAGCCACTGATGGCTTGCTTCGCCGAAACAACTGCTGGTGCCCTTATGGCAGGTTGGGCCAATGGGGTTCGCCAGCACCAGCAGGGTATCGTTATCGCAGTCTGGCGTAATGCTGACCACGTTCAGGAAATGGCCAGAGGTTTCCCCTTTCGTCCACAAGCGCTGCTTAGTGCGCGAGTAAAAGGTGACTTTGCCGCTGTCGAGGGTTTTCGTCAGCGCCTCCTGGTTCATATACCCCAGCATCAACACTTCGCCTGAAACGGCATGTTGGACAACCACTGGCAGTAATCCGTCAGTTTTTTCCCAGTCCAGTTGTGCCTGTTGTTGCTCTGTTAACATACCCTGATCTCCACGCCCTGGCCGGCCAGGTACGTTTTTAACTCGCCAATATTAATAATCTGTTTGTGGAACACGGAGGCCGCCAGCGCACCGTCAACGTTCGCATCGCGGAAAGCGTCCAGGAAGTGCTCCATCGTTCCTGCTCCACCGGAGGCAATCAGCGGTACGTGGCAAACCGCGCGTACTTTCTTCAGTTGCTCCAGGTCATAACCGTTACGCACGCCGTCCTGGTTCATCATATTTAGCACGATTTCACCCGCGCCACGTTTTTGTACTTCCTGCACCCAGTCCAGCGTCTCCCATTGGGTCATACGCGTCCGGCTCTCATCGCCAGTGTACTGGTTGACGTGGTACTTGCCGGTTTCGGCGTCGTACCAGGTGTCGATCCCCACGACAATACACTGTACACCGAAGCGGTCAGCAAGACGGGTGATTAACGTCGGGTCTGCCAGCGCAGGGGAGTTAATGGAAATCTTGTCGGCACCGAAAGAGAGAATTTGGGCCGCGTCTTCCGCTGATTTAATCCCGCCCGCCACACAGAACGGAATATCAATAACCTCTGCCACGCGTGACACCCAGCTTTTATCCACTACGCGGCCGTCGCTGGAGGCGGTGATATCGTAAAACACCAGCTCGTCTGCACCTTCATCGGCATAGCGTTTTGCCAGAGGGACAATGTCACCAATGATCTCGTGGTTGCGGAACTGCACGCCTTTCACCACCTGGCCGTCACGTACGTCCAGACAAGGGATTATCCGTTTTGCCAGCATTGAATCGCCTCCGTCACAGTAAATTTTTCTTCCAGTAAGGCACGCCCTACGATCACACCTTGCACGCCAGTACCGCGCAGCGCGGTGATATCGGCTAAGTCGCCAATTCCGCCGGACGACTGGAATGCCACCTGCGGATAACGCGCGCAGACCTCTTCATACAGCGAGACATTAGAGCCGGCCAGCGTCCCGTCGCGGGAGATATCCGTACACAGTACGTGCTTCAGGCCAACGGGCAGATAAAGATCAACCAGCGCTTCCAGCGTGATGCCGGAATTCTCCTGCCAGCCGCTGACGGCAACCTGCTTATTACCCTGTTCGTCGATGCGGACATCCAGCGCCAGCACCAGCGCATCAGCACCAAAGCGGCGGAACCAGCCTTTCACCCTTTCAGGGTCTTTGACGGCGGTAGAGCCAACCACGACGCGCGCAACCCCTGCATCCAGAAGGGCAGCGACATCCTCTTCAGTACGCACACCACCGCCAATCTGCACGGGAACCTCCACGCCAGCCACCAGTTTTTTGAGCAGTGGGATCTGGCGTTTTGCCGGGTCTTTCGCTCCGGTCAAATCAACCAGGTGCAACACCTGTGCACCCTGTGCGGCATAATCCTGCAGGCGTGGCAGCGGATCGTTACCGTAGTCGCGCTGCTGGCCGTAATCACCCTGATGGAGACGAACAACCGTGCCGTCAATTAAATCTAAAGCGGGAATAATCATCACATCTCCAGGAAGTTTTTCAGCAGCTGAGCGCCTGCGGCACCTGAGCGTTCCGGGTGAAACTGCACGCCGAAGAAATTGTCTTTTTGTACCGCAGCGGTGAAAGGTTCACCGTAGTTGCACTGCGCAATAGTGTATGGGTTGACCGGCATGGCATAGCTGTGGACGAAGTAAAAATAAGCCCCGTCTTCGATACCGCGAAACAGCCTGTCGCCCGCTTTTGCGTAAACGCGGTTCCAGCCCATGTGGGGCAGAGGAAGACCGTGATCGGCCATTTTGGGCACGTCTTCGTCAATAATCCCGAGCAGGTCGACGCCGTTGGTCTCTTCACTGCGGCGGCCCAGTAACTGCATCCCTAAGCAAATGCCAAGCACCGGTTGGGTACAGGCTTTGATGAGATCAACCAACCCGCGCGCATGGATCTGATCCATCGCCGCCTGCGCGGTACCCACGCCGGGTAAGAAGAGCTTGTCTGCACGCAGCACCACATCCGGGTCACGGCTCACCGCTGGCGCATAGCCATGGCGTGTAATGGCCGACTTCACGGAGTTCAGGTTGGCGCATCCGGTATCCAGAATCACCACATTCATTACAGCACTCCTTTCGATGAGGGCAGGGCGTCACCTTCCACACGGATCGCCTGGCGCAGAGTACGGCCAAAGGCTTTGAACAGACTCTCCACGCGGTGGTGGTCGTTCTTGCCTTTGGTTTTCAGGTGCAGCGTCAGGCCCATGGTGTAAGACAGGGAACGGAAGAAGTGCTCAACCATTTCGGTACTCAGATCGCCGACGCGCTGGTAGGTGAAATCTGCCTTGTATTCCAGGTGCGGACGGCCAGAGATATCCATCGCGCAGCGTGCCAGACACTCATCCATCGGCAGGACAAAACCAAAACGGTTGATGCCGCGCTTGTCGCCCAGGGCCAGCTTCAGTGCTTCTCCCAGCGCCAGACCGGTATCTTCCACGGTATGGTGATCGTCAATATAGAGGTCACCTTTGACGGTAATGTCCATGCGGAAGCCGCCGTGGGTGGCAATCTGATCCAGCATGTGATCAAAGAAGCCAACGCCGGTGTGGATTTTGCTGCCACCTTCGCGATCCAGCCAGACCTTAACGTCGATTTGTGTCTCTTTGGTGTTGCGTTCAACGTGCGAGTAACGGTCACGTTTGGTTAACTGCTCGCCAATCTTCGCCCAGTTAAGGTCGGTGCGGTTGTAGCGCAGGCCGGGAATTCCCATGTTTTCGGCAAGCGTAATGTCGGTAGCGCGGTCGCCGATGACATAGCTATTCGCTTTATCAAGCAGCTCTTCCACCAGATAACGCTCAACCATCTTCACTTTCGGTTTACGACAGTCGCACTCATCGGCTGGCATGTGTGGACAGATCAGCACCTCATCAAACATCACTCCCTGAGAGGAGAGTACCTGCATCATCAGGTTATGCGGGCCGTCAAAATCCACCTGTGGGAAACTGTCCGTGCCCAGTCCGTCCTGGTTGGTGATCATCACCAGCTTAAACCCGGCCTTCTGCAACCTGAGCAGTACCGGGATCACGTCGGGTTCAAAAGCCAGTTTGTCGAAACGATCGACCTGAAAGTCGGTTGGTGGCTCGGCAATAATAGTGCCGTCACGATCGATAAAGAGATACTTCTGACTCATACTTTCTCCGCTTTCAGGGCGTCAATAACACGCTGGCTCTCTGCACGGGTGCCCACAGTAATACGCAAGCAGCCGCTTAAGGATGGTTGTTTATTTTGGTCTCGTAAGATAATGCCCTGATCCCACAAAGATTTAAACACGGCGCTGGACGCGGTAAAGCGCACCAGGATGTAGTTGGTTTCAGAGTCGAATACCTGCTCAACGCAGGGGATCGCTTTCAGGGCGCTCACCAGATACTGACGCTCTTCCAGGATCTGCGCCACGCGTTCGCGCATGGCGTCGATGCCCTGCGGAGCCAGCGCCTGTGCAGCGATATCGGCTACCGGTGTAGAGAGTGGATACGGGGCGATCACTTTCAGCAGCAGGTCGATGACCTCTTGATTTGCCAGCGTAAACCCGCAGCGCAGGCCTGCGAGGGCAAACGCTTTTGATAAGGTACGCAGTACCACCAGGTGTGGGTACTCTGCGAGCCAGCCTGCCAGCGTGGCCTGCGGGCAGAACTCAATATAGGCTTCGTCAGCCACAACCAGCGCTTTACCGCGAGTCATCTCCAGCAAGGTGCGGATATCCTGCGCCTTGATAATCTGTCCGGTTGGGTTATTTGGGCTGCAGACAAACACCACTTTCACGCCGTCGAGATTATCGGCGATGCTCTGGAGATCGAGCTGCCAGTCGTCCAGCGACAGTATGTTGCGGCACGTCACACCAAAGGTTTCAGCGCTGACGCCATACATCCCGTAGGTTGGCTGGCAGTACATGACTGCATCTTTACCCGGCTCGCAGAAGGCACGGATCAACAGCTCAATCCCTTCATCGGCCCCACGGCTGACCAGTACCTGCTCAGGCTTCACGCCCGCGTATTGCGCGTAGTTTTCAATCACGGCTTTTGGCTGACATTCCGGATAACGGTTCAGCGTTTGCTGTGACAGCTCAAATTGCACTGCCGTCGGGAATTCGTTGGCATTCAGCCAGACATCACCTTTCCCCCCCAGGCGACGAGCAGACTGATAAGGAGTCAGTCGACGGACATTTTCGCGGGCTAATTCTTCAATGTTCATGCTTGCTCCTTCAGGGCTGCAACACGCAGCGTCACGGCGTTTTTGTGGGCGGTCAGTCGTTCGGCTGCTGCCAGGGTTTCAATGGTGGAAGCCAGAGCGGCAAATCCTTCACGAGACAGCTCCTGCACGGTCATGCGTTTCTGGAAATCCGCCAGACCGAGGCTTGAGCATGTGGAGGTATAGCCGTAAGTCGGCAGAACGTGGTTGGTTCCGGAGGCGTAATCCCCCGCGGATTCCGGCGACCAGTCACCCAGGAACACCGAGCCAGCGCTGGTAATACCGTCCACCAGGTCACGCGCGTTGCGGGTCTGAATGATCAGGTGTTCCGGACCGTACTGGTTAGAAATGGTAATACACTGGGCAATATCGCGAGCCACAATCAGGCGGCTGGCGGATAGCGCCTGGCGTGCCGTTTCGGCGCGCGGCAGATCCGCGAGCTGACGTTCTACCGCTTCACCCACGCGTTTTGCCATATCGGCATCTGGCGTCAGTAAAATCACCTGCGAATCCGGGCCGTGTTCTGCCTGGGAGAGCAGGTCAGAGGCCACGAAGTCCGGTGTTGCACCGCTGTCGGCAATCACCAGCACTTCCGACGGGCCGGCAGGCATGTCAATGGCTGCGCCGTCCAGCCGTTGGCTGACCTGGCGCTTGGCTTCGGTCACAAAGGCATTGCCCGGGCCGAAAATTTTGTCGACCTTAGGGATCGATTCGGTGCCAAATGCCAGCGCGGAAATCGCCTGCGCGCCACCCACTTTAAAGACCTCCTGCACGCCGCAGAGCTTTGCGGCATACAGAATTTCATCGGCAATCGGTGGTGGGGAGCAGAGCACCACGTTCTGGCAACCGGCGATACGCGCCGGGGTTGCCAGCATTAATACTGTAGAAAACAGTGGCGCAGAACCGCCGGGAATATACAGGCCGACAGATGCCACCGGGCGCGTGACCTGCTGGCAGCGCACGCCCGGCAGGGTTTCCACATCCACCGTCTGCAATTTTTGCGCGGTATGGAAGGTGTCGATGTTTTTCACCGCGACGGCCATTGCCTGCTTAATCTCATCTCCGAGACGGTTACTGGCGTCTGCCATTTCCTGTTCTGTGATCTTTAACGCACCAACCTCGGTTTTATCAAACTTCGCGCTGTACTCACGCAGCGCATCGTCACCCCGGGCTTTGACGTTATTGAGGATCTCCGCTACGGTGCGGGTGATGCTCTCAGAGGCGGAGATCGCCGGGCGCATCAGCAACTCACTTTGCTGCTCTTCGGTACAATTATTCCAGTCGATGATTGTGTTAAAGCTCATGGCCGTTACTCCATCATCTTCTCAATTGGCAGCACCAGAATGGAGCTTGCGCCCAGTGCCTTCAGTTTTTCCATTGTTTCCCAGAACAGGGTTTCGCTACTCACCATGTGCATTGCCACGCGCTGCTGATCGCCCGCCAGTGGCAGAATAGTGGGGCGCTCAGCGCCTGGCAGCAGGGCAATCACTTCATCCAGACGCTCGGTAGGCGCGTGCATCATGATGTATTTAGATTCGCGAGCCTGAATGACGCCCTGAATACGGGTCAGCAGTTTGTCGATCAACTGCTGTTTGGCATCGGCCATTTCGCCATCGCGCTGGATAAGACAGGCTTTAGAGCGATAAATCACTTCTACTTCGCGCAGGCCGTTCGCTTCCAGCGTGGCACCGGTAGAGACGAGGTCACAGATAGCGTCAGCCAGACCCGCGCGCGGCGCTACTTCAACAGAACCGTTCAGCAGGCAGGATTTAAACTGCACGCCTTTCTGATCCAGATAACGCTTCAGCAGGTGCGGGTAAGAGGTGGCAATACGCTTACCGTTCAGCGCGGCCGGGCCATCCCAGGCTTCATCGACCGGTGTGGCCAGCGACAGGCGGCAGCCGCCGAAATCCAGACGACGCAGGGTAAAGTAACGCGGATCCTCGCCCTGGGCACGGCGAGTCAGTAACTCTTCTTCCAGCACGTTTTCGCCGATAATGCCGAGGTCAACAACGCCATCCATCACCAGCCCCGGGATATCGTCATCACGCACGCGCAGAATGTCGATGGGCATATTTTCAGCCAGTGCAATCAGGCGCTGAGTGTGCAGGTTAATTTTAATCCCGCAGCGGGCCAGCAGTTCGCGTGAATCGTCACTCAAACGGCCTGATTTTTGAATAGCTATGCGTAAACGTGAGTTATCTAACATTCTGTGTTCCTCGTTAACCTGTTTTAACCTGTCTGAATTCGGTCCAAAAAAAAGCCCCCGGAAGAAGATCTTCCGGGGGCTTTCTCATGCGTTCATGCACCACTGGAAGATCTAACTGTCTTCCAGCACACATCGCCTGAAAGACTAGTCAGGATGATGGTGATGATGGTGGTGTTTAAATTGAACGCGTGTCATATAAATTCTCGATGAATGCTTATTCATTTGATGTCTTTTAACCTAAACCACTTGTACGCCATATTGCAAGGGGTTTTTTTGATCATTAATTCATTTCATATTGATGCTATAAATTGTGTGTTCCTCAGTGCTGGCGTAGCCTTAATACAGGTGGTTGAGAGTCAGGAGAATTCGCATGAAAAAGGTCGCGATTGTCGGTTTAGGATGGTTGGGAATGCCGCTGGCGATGTCATTAGCCACGAAAGGCTGGCAAGTGACCGGGAGTAAAACCACAGCGGATGGGGTGGAAGCGGCACGCATGTGCGGTATTGATGGCATCGAGCTGCGGCTTGAGCCTGAACTGGTATGTGATGCTGACGATCTGGACGCGCTGATGAACGTCGATGCGCTGGTCATTACCTTACCGGCACGACGCAGTGGCCCGGGTGAGTCATTCTATCTGCAGGCAATGCAGGAGATTGTCGACAGTGCGCTGGCGCACCATATCCCGCGTATTATTTTTACCAGCTCGACATCGGTCTACGGTGATGTTGATGGTCTTGTAAAGGAGACCACCGTACGCCGTCCGGTGACGGCGAGTGGCCAGGTGCTTAAAGAGCTGGAAGACTGGCTGCACAATCTTCCCGGTACTCAGGTTGATATTGTGCGTCTGGCAGGGCTGGTTGGCCCGGGACGACATCCGGGACGTTTTTTTGCCGGGAAGTCAGCCCCTGACGGACAACATGGCGTCAATCTCGTGCATCTTGACGACGTTATCGGCGCAATTGAGCTACTCTTACAGGCTCCAAAAGGTGGGCACATCTATAATATATGTGCGCCTTCTCATCCAGCGCGTAGCACGTTTTATCCGCTGATGGCGCGTCAGTTAGGTTTGGCTCCGCCAGTGTTTGGCGATGCTAAAGGCGAAGGTAAAGGCAAAATTATTGATGGTAATCGCATTTGTCATGAACTGGGATTTGAGTACCAGTATCCCGACCCGCTGGTGATGCCAATGGAATAATGCCATCAGCGGAGACGATCGCATGCCGGAGGGGGGCGAACATGAAACCGCTGCTGGATGTTCTGATTATTCTGGATGCACTGGAAAAAGAGGGGAGCTTTGCGGCGGCCTCAGCGAAGCTCTACAAAACCCCTTCCGCGCTGAGTTACACCGTTCATAAACTGGAAAGCGATCTCAATATCCAGCTTCTCGATCGCTCCGGACACCGCGCACGTTTTACCCGCACCGGGCAGATGCTTCTGGAAAAAGGGCGTGAAGTTCTCCACACCGTTCGCGAACTGGAAAAACAGGCCGTTAAGCTCCATCAGGGCTGGGAGAACGAGCTGGTGATTGGCGTGGATGATACCTTTCCGTTTTCCCTCCTGACGCCGCTGATTGAGGCGTTCTATCAGCGCCATAGCGTGACCCGGTTGATTTTCATTAATGGTGTGCTGGGCGGCTCGTGGGATGCCTTAACGCAGGGGCGGGCGGACATCATCGTCGGGGCATTACGTGAACCTCCCCAACTGAGCGATTTTGGTTTTGCCCGTCTGGGCCTGCTGGAGCAGGTTTTTGTTGTCGCGCCTCATCACCCTCTGGCCCAGGAGCCTGAGCCCATTAATCGACGTATCCTTAAGGGGTATCGTGCCATTGTGGTGGGCGACAGCTCACGGCCAGAGTGTGCCATCTCTTCGCAACTGCTCGACGAGCAGGAGGCGATTACCGTTTTCGATTTTAAAACCAAGCTGGAGCTGCAAATAAGCGGGCTGGGCTGCGGCTATTTGCCGCGCTATCTGGCGCAGCGGTTTATTGACAGCGGTGCGCTTGTTGAAAAACAGGTACTTGCTCAAAGCAGTAATGAGTCGGTCTGGGTTGGCTGGAATGAACAAACGGCAGGGCTTGCCAGCGCCTGGTGGCGAGATGAAATTTTAGCAAATAGTGCTATCGCAGCCGTTTACACTCCCGGTGCTGCTGAGAAATCAACCAGTTAGATGCGGGAAATTATTGATAGGTTTCTCTATCTATTGCCTTTTGTGTCTGGAATAGGGCAAAATGCCGCGGCTGCAAACAAATGAATAATCGACGATATAAAAGGCGTCGGTTATTTTTTTTTGCATGTACGAAACGAAACTAAAAAACCAAGAGGCCGGGCTTCGTACCGGATAGATATTTACTAAAATCCGACAGTTGTTGTCGCTGAGGAATACAGAAAATGGGGCAATTTTTCGCTTACGTGGCGGTTATCACCGTAAAGGAGATTAACGATGTCGCATAACGCAACTCCAAAAACCTCTCGCGTGGAATTACGTAAAACACTTACGTTGATTCCGGTTGTTATGATGGGTCTTGCCTATATGCAACCAATGACGCTGTTCGATACATTCGGTATCGTATCTGGCCTTACTGACGGTCACGTTGCAACGGCGTACGCCTTTGCGCTGGTCGCCATTCTCTTTACAGCGCTGAGCTACGGTAAACTGGTTCGCCGTTTCCCGTCCGCAGGCTCTGCCTACACCTATGCTCAGAAATCCATTAGCCCGGCGGTTGGCTTTATGGTGGGCTGGTCATCTCTGCTGGACTACCTGTTCATGCCGATGATCAACATTCTGCTGGCGAAAATTTACTTTGAAGCGCTGGTACCTTCCGTACCGTCGTGGATCTTCGTTGTGGCGCTGGTGGCCTTTATGACCATCTCTAACCTGCGCAGCATCAAGACCGTGGCTAACTTCAACACCCTGATTGTTATCCTGCAGATGGGTATCGTTTCAGTTATCGTCGGCCTGATCATTTACGGTGTAATGCACGGTGAAGGCGCAGGTACGCTGACCAGCACGCGTCCGTTCTGGTCCGAAGGTGCGCACGTTGTGCCGATGATCACCGGTGCGACTATCCTGTGCTTCTCGTTCCTGGGCTTCGACGGCATCTCTTCTCTGTCTGAAGAGACGAAAGATGCAGAGCGCGTGATCCCGAAAGCGATTTTCCTGACTGCGCTGATTGGCGGCCTGATCTTTATTGGTGCTTCTTACTTCCTGCAGCTGTACTTCCCGGACATCTCACGCTTTAAAGATCCGGATGCGTCACAGCCTGAAATCATGCTGTATGTTGCAGGTAAAACCTTCCAGTGGGGCGTGCTGATTTTCTCCAGCGTGACCGTTCTGGCATCCGGCATGGCGGCACACGCGGGTGTTTCTCGCCTGATGTACGTAATGGGTCGTGACGGCGTGTTCCCGACGCGCTTCTTCGGTTATGTTCATCCGAAATGGCGTACCCCTGCGTGGAACGTGCTGCTGGTTGGCGCAATTGCACTGCTGGCGATTAAATTTGACCTGGTCACCGCAACGGCGCTGATTAACTTTGGTGCGCTGGTGGCATTTACCTTCGTTAACCTCTCCGTGATCTCTCAGTTCTGGATCCGTGAGAAGCGTAACAAGACGCTGAAGGACCACTTCAACTATCTGGTGCTGCCAGTGTGTGGTGCGCTGACGGTTGGCGCGTTGTGGATTAACCTGGAAGAAAGTTCGATGATTCTGGGTCTGATCTGGGGCGGCATTGGTCTGGTTTACCTGGCATGCGTAACCAGAAGCTTCCGTAACCCGGTACCTCAGTACGAAGACGTCGCGTAATATAACGTCACCAGACAAAAAAAACCGGAGACCATCGCCTCCGGTTTTTTTATATCGACAATTCAGACTATCTCCTGCGCGTACTGGAACAGGGCTTTCAACAGCGCCTGCTTTTCTGCATCCCCTTCGTACTGGCCGTACAGCATCTCCAGCTCCTGGGCATAGCGATTGAGAAATTCCGGGGTAAAGACGTTACGACGATGCTGCAGCCAGCGCTCTTGCTCCACTTCATCCAGCGTACCGGGGTAATTACGCGCCCGGTAATTAAACATCAGTCTGTCGATACGTTTATCGGCAAAGGTGATATCGAGCGCCGGTAAATTTCGTGGCTCGGTTTGCAGTACGATGTTCATGGCCGCACGGTCGGCATCACTGAAGAAACCGTTATAGAGTTGCGCATCGATATTGTCAGACGGCACAAACGGTTCTGCGTCCGCGAAGATAGCCACCACTTTTTCCCGTACCTGCGGGTTGTCGCGCAGCACTTTAAGGTTATCGAGACAGTGCTGACGGTTGATACCCAGCCGGTCGGCATCTTCCGGACGCAGCGTATTGGCCTGCGCCAGCACCGGACATTTGTTGATATGCACCAGTTTTACCGGTACGGCGGGCAGGTCACCCAGCTCATTTTTCGGGGTATAGAGCCGCTCGCGCAGCGTATCGCTGTCAAGTTCCAGCAGGGGTGAGATATCCCCGGCCAGATCCACCATGATGACGGCATTACGGTTGTCAGGATGCCAGGCAAGCGGAGCCACCCAACTGGTATTGCCGCGCCATGCGCCGAACATGCCGGAAATATGCACCAGCGGTTTCATTTGCGGCACGTCGATCAGGGTGGTGAGTTTCTGCTTGCTGCGGTGGCTCAACAGGTAGTCAAACAGCCGTGGCTGAGCGGTTTTCACCAGCTTCGCCATTGCAATGGTGGCATACACGTCTGCCATTGCATCGTGGGCATTGCTGTGCTCAATTCCGTTGGCGCGCGTCAGATGTTCCAGCCTGAAGCTCGGCAGCCCCTCGTCATTTTCTGGCCAGTTGATCCCTTCCGGGCGCAGCGCGTAACAGGCTCGCATAATGTCCAGCAAATCCCAGCGTGAATTGCGGTTCTGCCAGCTCCACGCATACGGATCGAAGAAGTTGCGATAGAAAATATTCCTCGTCACTTCGTCATCAAAACGAATGTTGTTATATCCCACGACGCAGGTATTCGGGACAGTAAACAGGTCGTGGATACGGCGGGCGAACTCCGCCTCGTTAACCCCTTTTTCCCGCGCTTCCTGAGGTGTGATCCCGGTGACCATGACCGCGCCGGGTTGCGGCAGGTAGTCATCGGCGGGTTTGCAGTAAAACACCTCTGGCTCGCCAATGATGTTGAACTCGTCGTCAGTACGGATGGCGGCA
This sequence comes from Enterobacter sp. RHBSTW-00901, assembly GCF_014103115.1. Taxonomy (NCBI): domain Bacteria; kingdom Pseudomonadati; phylum Pseudomonadota; class Gammaproteobacteria; order Enterobacterales; family Enterobacteriaceae; genus Enterobacter; species Enterobacter sp. RHBSTW-00901. The sequence continues at coordinate 1,162,355 of NZ_JABXPB010000001.1, read as the reverse complement.
AATTGCGCCGGTCTGTCCAGCGCCGGATGGGTGCCAAAGGTTTCGTAGTCGTGGAATAAAAATGTTGGGCGCGCGGCAGAATCAGACACCAGTAATACCATCCTGTTAAAAATTGACGCCACCATGGTAAACGATTGTGGTAGCCAGGCCGAATAAAAAGCGCCGACGGCTCTCAAATTTGCGGCGCTGCTTCAGAGAAAAATCCGCGCTCTGTCACATTTTTTTGCAATTAAGGCAGGTAACGACATCAGAACTCCCGTAAAAAGGTCAACGATTTTTAATGACCTGAGGATATACCGTTGAAACGCCGTCTGTTTATTGCTGTTTCTTTACTCGCTTCGAGTATCTCATCTGCGCTGGCTGCTGAACCGCTGGATTTTGCTCCGCAGCCTCCGGCCATCCAGGCCGGATCCTGGGTGCTGATGGATTACACCACTGGTCAGATCTTAACGGCGGGCAACGAACACCAACAACGCAACCCGGCGAGTCTCACTAAGCTGATGACGGGCTATGTCGTTGACCGCGCCATTGATAGTCATCGTATTAGTCCTGATGACATCGTCACCGTAGGCCATGACGCGTGGGCAAAAGGTAATCCGGTCTTTGACGGTTCATCGCTGATGTTCCTGAAGCCTGGCGATCGCGTTTCCGTACGCGACCTGAGCCGCGGCCTGATTGTTGACTCCGGTAACGATGCCTGCGTGGCGCTGGCGGATCATGTGGCGGGTGGTCAACCGCAGTTTGTGAACATGATGAATGACTATGTGCAAAAGTTGAACCTGCGCGATACGCACTTTGAAACTGTGCACGGTCTGGATGCACCAGGACAACACAGTTCTGCTTATGACCTGGCCGTGCTGTCCCGGGCCATCATTCACGGTGAACCTGAGTTCTACCATATGTACAGCGAAAAGAGCCTCACCTGGAACGGGATCACCCAGCAAAACCGTAACGGTCTGCTGTGGGAAAAAACCATGAACGTGGACGGCCTGAAAACGGGTCACACGTCGGGAGCCGGTTTTAACCTGATTGCTTCAGCGGTTGACGGCCAGCGTCGTTTAATTGCGGTGGTGATGGGGGCGGACAGCCCGAAAGGGCGTGAAGATCAGGCGCGTAAATTACTGCACTGGGGTCAACAGAACTTTGATACCGTGCAGATCCTGCACAATGGTAAAAAGGTGGGGACGGAGCGTATCTGGTACGGTAACAAAGAGCAGATAAAGCTGGGAACCGACCAGGACTTCTGGCTGGCCTTACCTAAAGCGGAAGTGCCAAACATTAAGGCAAAATACGTTCTGGATAAAAAAGAGCTGGAAGCGCCGATTGCTGCCCATCAGCGGGTAGGGGAGATCCAGCTGTACGACCGTGACAAAGTGGTCGCGCACTGGCCGCTGGTAACGCTGGAAGCGGTTGATAAAGGTGGCTTTTTCTCCCGTCTTGGTGATTATCTGCATCACAAAATCTGACGGTTTTTGTTAATCCCGCGGAGCAGACTGGCAGGGTTGCGAGTCTGCTCACATAATAAACACTCCTCGTTTGCTGAACATTCAACATCTGCTTTATAGTGTATAAATATACAGTAATAAATGGAGGTAACATGGACTACAGCATCAAGCAGCAGCAGAAACGTAAGATCGCGGGCTTCCATCTGGTGGGGCCGTGGGACAAAACGGTAAAACAGGGCTTTGAACAGCTGGTGATGTGGGTGGATGGATGTCACGTTCAGCCGCTGGAGTGGGTTGCGGTGTACTACGATAACCCGGATGAAGTCCCGGCTGAAAAACTGCGCTGTGATACTGCAGTAACGGTTCCGGACAATTTCGTTATCCCTGATAACAGTGAAGGGGTCATGACGACCGAAATCGCCGCAGGGGAGTATGCCGTTGCGATGGCGCGCGTCGAAAACTACGATTTCGCGACTCCGTGGTACCAGTTCTTTGATTCTCTTTTGCAGGACAACACATACCAGATTGCCCCTAAACCTTGCTTCGAGCGTTACCTCAATGACGGTAATGCGGATGGATACTGGGACATCGAGATGTATGTGGCAGTAGAACGTAAAGCCGGTTAAGCCTGGAAAAAACAGGGTTTTTCAGCCGGGTGTGATCCGCCCGGCTGAAAACACAGTACAATCGTGATTTGCCGTATTGCTGGAGAGCGGGTGTGCGTCCCGACAAATCATTAACGTCTTTTGAAATTCGGTTGTACCAGCATTATCGCGTGGTGCATGGGTGTCGCATCGCGCTGGCGTTCGTTCTGACGTTTGTGCTGGTCCGTTTACTGAATGTACCTGAAGGGACGTGGCCGCTGATCACGCTGGTGGTCATCATGGGGCCTATCTCGTTTTGGGGTAATGTCGTCCCCCGTGCCTTTGAACGCATTGGTGGCACGGTTTTAGGCTCTGCACTGGGGTTGATCGCCCTGAAGCTGGAGCTGATCTCACTCCCGGTGATGCTGGTATGGTGTGCGGTGGCCATGTTCCTCTGCGGCTGGCTGGCGTTGGGCAAAAAGCCTTATCAGGCATTGCTGATTGGCATTACCCTCTCTGTGGTTGTCGGTGCACCTGCGGGTGATATGACCACTGCACTGTGGCGAAGCGGAGATGTTATTTTCGGCTCATTGCTGGCCATGCTCTTCACCGGTATCTGGCCACAGCGTGCTTTCCTGCACTGGCGTATTCAGATGGCAAACTACGTCACCGCGTTTAACCGTGTCTATCAGGCTGGTTTTTCCCCTAATCTGGTTGAACGTCCCCGGCTGGAAAAGCACTTACAAAAGATCCTCAATGATGTGGTCAAAATGCGTGGCCTGATTACCCCAGCCAGCAAAGAGACTCATATTCAGAAATCGATTTTCGAAGCTATCCAGACGGTGAGCCGCAACCTGGTGTGTATGCTTGAACTGCAGATCAACGCCCACTGGGCTTCTCGTCCCAGCCATCTGTTGATGCTGAACGCGCATACGCTGAAAGAGACGCAGCAGATGACGCAGCAAACGCTGTTAACCATCGCCCACGCACTCTATGAAGGGAATCCGCAACCCATACTTGCCAATAGCGAGCGGCTGAATGAAATCGTTGCTGAACTAAAACAGTTAATTAATGAGCGTCAGAGCGACAATGTGGCAGAAACACCGATTCATGGATATGTCTGGCTGAGCATGGAGCTGGCACGACAGCTGGAGCTGCTATCGCATCTCATTTGCCGCGCATTGCGCAAATAAAAAGCAGCTATCTCCAGATGTGACGCCTGCTGCTTCGATTCAGCATCAATTGGGGTTATGATAGCTTTAAACGATATACTCATTGTCATTCGCAGCCGCTGTCAGTAAGGTACTGTTACAACGGTTGCTTTAACGAATCCGAATCTCACATTATCAGGGGTGTAAAAATGGAAACTACTAAGCCTTCGTTCCAGGATGTTCTGGAATTCGTCCGCCTGTTCCGCCGCAAAAACAAACTGCAGCGTGAAATCCAGGACGTTGAGAAGAAGATCCGTGACAACCAGAAACGTGTACTGCTGCTGGACAACCTGAGCGACTACATCAAGCCAGGTATGAGCGTTGAAGCTATTCAGGGCATTATCGCCAGCATGAAGAGCGACTACGAAGACCGCGTTGATGACTACATCATCAAAAACGCTGAGCTGTCCAAAGAACGCCGCGACATCTCTAAGAAGCTGAAAGTGATGGGTGAAATCAAAAACGGCGAAGCTAAAAGCGAGTAATCGCAGCGAATGGTGAAAAAGGCTCTCTGGTGACAGAGAGCCTTTTTTTATCACTCAGAACGCGGCTGGAGCTGGTAAATCCAGGCTTGTATCTGTTTACCGCCTTGCGTGGTCACGTTCACCTCAACCCGATCATAACCGTCTTCGAATTCATCCAGCATTGGCCAGTGCGCGTCCAGGTGGGGGGAGAGAAACAGGAAACCTTCCACGCTGGTACCTTCTTCATCCAGCACAATCCCCGGAAAATCCGCGGCGTCTCCCCAGCCACGTTCGTAAAACGTCCCTTTAACAGACCCTGCCAGCCATTCTCCTCCGATGTCTTCGAGGATGTACGCATTAACGTGGCCTGGACGCAGGGTGCCATAGACAAACAAAGAGTCCATTTTTCTCACCATTAAAATGATTTTTTTCAACATAAGGGGAAACGGTGGGTCCTGCAACTGCTTCGTCGCGGCTACGCTTGCCGGTCTCGATCCCCGCAGGACGGGTAAGGTGCAGCCGACACCCGGTAATTTTACCAGAACGCAGAAAAGCAAAAAGCCTGCTTTAAAAGCAGGCTTTTCAAATGTGGCTCCTCTGACTGGACTCGAACCAGTGACATACGGATTAACAGTCCGCCGTTCTACCGACTGAACTACAGAGGAATCGTTGTGGAGGCACATATTAGCGGCGAAAAAAGTTTTGTCAAACCTGATCTGAGAGAATATCGATTGATTGCTGATTCTGTCGTCAGTTTGTTGTAAATCCAAACATATTTTTATGGAAAATACTTTGCAGGATACGCATTTCTCCCTCATCATTTGAAATGGAGTTTCAACTTTCTTGTTAAGGTTCATCTTGAACGTCACTGCCCCCATACGCCACGCGATCATGCGCACACCCTGGTATGCGAAACGCAAAAGCTACCGTGTTCTGTTCTGGCGTGAAATCACCCCTCTTGCCGTACCCATCTTCCTGGAGAATACCTGTGTCCTGCTGATGGGCGTGCTGAGCACTTTCCTGGTCAGCTGGCTGGGCAAAGAAGCAATGGCCGGGGTAGGGCTGGCGGACAGTTTTAACATGGTGGTGATGTCATTTTTTGCCGCCATTGATCTGGGGACAACGGTCGTTGTTGCCTTCAGTCTGGGCAAGCTTGATCCCAAACGTGCGCGTGAGGCCGCCCGGCAGTCGCTGATGATCATGACCCTTTTTTCGATCATTCTGGCCGCGGTGATCCACTATTTCGGTAAAGAGATTATCGACATTGTTGCCGGTGAGGCGACGAAAGAGGTCAAAGACCTGGCGCTGACCTATCTGGAAATGACGGTAATCAGTTACCCGGCGGCCGCCATTGCGTTAATTGGCAGTGGCGCGCTGCGCGGGGCGGGTAACACGAAAATTCCGCTGTTGATTAACGGCGGGATGAACATCCTGAACATTATCATCAGCAGTATCCTGATTTACGGCATTTTTTCCTGGAATGGGCTGGGGTTCGCTGGAGCCGGGTTGGGGCTAACCATTTCACGTTATATTGGCGCTGCAGCCATTGTTGGTGTGCTGATGACCGGAATGACACCGTCGCTGCGTCTCACGCTAAAAAGTTATTTCCGCCCGCTCAATTTCACCATTATCAGGGAAGTGATGGGGATTGGTATTCCTGCCAGCATTGAATCAGTGCTGTTTAACGGGGGCAAGCTGCTCACGCAGATGTTTGTGGCTGGTATGGGGACGGACGTCATCGCCGGTAACTTTATTGCTTTCTCCATCGCCTCACTGATTAACCTGCCGGGTAACGCACTGGGTTCCGCATCGACCATTATCACCGGTAAACGGCTCGGGAAAGGGCAGATTGGTCAGGCGGAACGCCAGTTGCGGCATGTTTTCTGGTTGTCGACCATTGGCCTGACGGTGATCGCCTGGGGGAGTGCACCTTTTGCCGGGTTGATGGCATCGTTCTACACCCGCGAAGAGGATGTCAAAGAGGTTGTTAAAATCCTGATCTGGATGAACGCGGCGTTTATGCCGATTTGGGCGGCCTCCTGGGTGCTTCCTGCCGGGCTCAAAGGGGCGCGGGATGCCCGCTTTGCGATGTGGGTATCGATGCTCGGTATGTGGGGATGCCGCGTTGTAGCGGGGTATACGCTGGGGGTGATACTCGGAATGGGGGTGATTGGCGTCTGGCTGGGGATGTTCCTCGACTGGGCTGTACGCGGCGTGTTGTTCTACTGGCGTATGGTAAGTGGGCGCTGGTTATGGAAATATCCCCGTACCAAACCGGAACCTGTGGTGACAGAAACCACAGAATGCCTGACAAATGCGCGAAATGGAGAATAAATCGGCAAACGATCGAAAATCTGCATTCTGCCTTTGACATCATCGGGTAGCATCGATAATATGCGCCCCGTTCACACGATTCCTCTGTAGTTCAGTCGGTAGAACGGCGGACTGTTAATCCGTATGTCACTGGTTCGAGTCCAGTCAGAGGAGCCAAACTTTAGTTTCGGGATATCCCTGTGGATCCGGAGACATTAAAAAGAAGAACTTATCTTTTACCCGGTTGTCCTGAAAAGGACAACCGGGTTTTTTGACGTCCATCGTTTTTTGGGCGCTTAGGGGATCTCACGGTTCGCTGAGAAATAAGGCGGGTCAGCCGGATATTAATCACCTGAATGAGTTACTGTACGTTCATAATTGTAGCTCTGTGCCAGGGAATGGAGTATTTGTGTTACGCGTCCCGCTGATAACTGGGCACTGTGGGTAAAAGTTGTTTGTTTGTATAACCAGTGGATATAAAGCCTGCTGGCGGCTAAAGAGAGTGTTTGAGCATTGCTATTATCCCCACCCGTCAGTGAGCAAACCATCTTACGGTTTTTTTCCTGTATCCAGAGTTGCCACTGATTTTTCCACCATCCATGATATGTTGTTCCCTGAAAAGACCAGGGCTTATTATCATCACTGTCACTTATATCCTCCTCTATAAACCAAAGTTCACTTTGTCGTTGGCGAAATAACTCTGCCCAGGCAGTAATAGTTGCTCCCCTAAGAAAGCATTCGTGTGAAATAACATGTGTCTTTACCTCAGGGAAAAGGATGTTCAGTACCCGAAAATGCCCATGAGCCGCAATAACCGGGCGTAGAATCGCACCTTTGGCGTTACGTTTGAGTACCGCACTTCCATACTGAATTTCATCGAACTGACTCCGGCGTAAAAACTGCGTCTCGCGCATATCAACGCGCTTTACAATATCACTATGATGCAAATCAGGTTCAATATTCCCTCTCCAGCGATAATGCAGGGTTTCACCGATCTGATGCTGAGTAAAATTAGTGGAGAGATGAAGAATATTACCGCGAGTGGCATCGAAACTGAGCAGAACATACAGTTTCTGTTCCGCACTGTTTCCCTGGAACGGCACAATCAGAGAAACCGTTTCAATCCGTTCTGGTGATACCATTTCTCTTCGTAATTGTTGTTTTGGTGTCCAGACTTTTTTGCAGGCGCGGCACTGAATGCGCTGTGTTCCCTGCGGGTTATGGCCATAGCAAATCGTTTCTTTGCAATAACATACAGGACAAAAAAGACCTCTTTCAGCGGCATATGAGGTTAAGTGAGCAGACAACCATTCACTATATTTTTGCTCATCAAACAGAGGTGGATAACTCCCACATGCCCGGCAGTGCAATGCAGGATATCCCAGCCTGTAGTCTGGCCAACTGTAATCTGAAGATGTTGGTCGCCCTAAATTGCGACAACCAAACGTTTTGCAGGTATTAATTGTAAACAGAGTCGACATGAGTCACCAACGATTTTAAGAGGTCGCTAATTTTGCCGTATAACTCTTGGTTGGTTGTGTGAACGGATGCACATAATAAAGCCTTTCAGAACGTAAAGTAACAAATCTTTATATGGCTGAAAGGAAAACGTTATGAAATTAAAAATGATTACAGCGGGTATTTTGCTGACGTTGCCATTTTGGGTCTGCGCCAGGGATGTCACCATTATTTATACCAATGATCTCCATGCTCATGTGGAACCTTATAAAGTCCCCTATATTGCAGACGGTAAACGAGATATCGGTGGTTGGGCGAATATCACTACCCTGGTAAAAGAGGAGAAAGCGAAAAACAAAGCAACATGGTTCTTTGATGCAGGTGATTATTTTACCGGCCCATATATCAGTAGCCTGACAAAAGGAAAGGCTATAATTGATATCATGAATACTATGCAGTTTGATGCTGCCACAATAGGAAATCATGAATTCGATCATGGCTGGGACAATACATTATTACAACTTAGCCAGGCAAAATTCCCCATTGTACAGGGTAATATATTCTATCAGAACAGTGACAAAACATTCTGGGACAAGCCTTATACCATCATTGAAAAAGATGGCGTGAAAATTGGTGTCATTGGTTTACATGGCAAGTTCGCCTTTAATGATACCGTTTCTGCGGCGACACGCGTAGGTATTGAAGCACGGGACGAAATTGAGTGGTTACAGCGCTATTTAGATGAACTGAAAGGTAAAGTCGATTTGACGGTACTGCTGGTTCATGAAGGAACGCCTGCCCGTCAGTCCAGTATAGGGGGCACCGATGTCCGTCGTGCGCTGGATAAAGATATCAAGACCGCAAGCCAGGTTAAAGGGCTGGATATCCTGATTACCGGACATGCACATGTCGGTACACCAGATCCGATTAAAGTCGGTGATACGCTGATCCTCTCAACCGACAGCGGCGGTATTGATGTGGGGAAACTGGTACTGGACTATAAAGAGAAACCGCATCACTTCACAGTGAAAAACTTTGAGCTGAAAACCATTTACGCCGATGAGTGGAAACCCGATCCACATACGAAGTCGGTGATCGACAGCTGGAATAAGAAACTTGATGAAGTGGTGCAACAGACAGTAGGACAATCGCCGGTTGAATTGACACGCGCCTATGGCGAATCGGCTCCGCTGGGAAATCTGGCTGCAGACGCTTTGTTGGCGGCAGCAGGTAAAAATACACAACTGGCCTTAACCAATTCAGGTGGTATCCGCACTGAGATACCGGCAGGCACTATTACCATGGGTGGCGTCATTAGCGTGTACCCGTTCCCTAACGAACTGGCTACGATGGATCTCACTGGTCAACAATTGCGTAGTTTGATGGAACACGGTGCAAGTTTAACGAATGGCGTCTTGCAGGTATCTAAAGGCCTGGAAATGAAGTACGACAGCAGTAAGCCCATCGGCCAGCGTGTCGTCGTATTTACGCTGAATGGTAAACCGATTGAGGATGCGACCGTCTACCATATTGCCACCCAGAGCTTCCTTGCCGATGGTGGTGATGGGTTCACCACGTTTACTGAGGGTAAAGCGCGTAATACAACAGGCGGTTACTACGTTTCTAACGCTGTGATCGATTACTTCAAAGCAGGTAACTCCGTTACGGATGAACAGATCAAAGGTATGCGTGTTGCTGATGTGAAAAAGTAATGGCCGGATTTTATTTAGTGATACAGAGTCATCTGGCTTCATCACAACAGCATCAATGACTGTCAATTAATAAAAAAATTGAAATTAAGCGGTAGAACATTAGCCATTTGAGCGTTATTGATTCAACCGTTAATGATAAAAGGGTTCATGTATTCACATGAACCCTTTGGGAAATATCATTAAAATTTATATAACAAATGGAAACTAGTTATGAAAATAATGACAAAACTGAGTCTGATTACATTGTGCTTGTCCGCAGCGTTAGTTGCGCCAACTAGTGCGAAGGATGTGACTATTTATTATACCAACGATTTACATGCTCATGTCTCTCCAGGGAAAATTCCAGCTGTCGATAAAGAACGCGCAGTCGGCGGTTTTGCTAACATCGCGACCATCGTTAATGATGCCAGGAAAGAAAGTAAAGATGTATTTTTCTTCGATGCGGGTGATTATTTTACTGGCCCATATCTAAGCACTCTGACCAAAGGTGAGGCAATCATTGATATAATGAATGCCATGCCTTTTGATGCTGTGTCGGTGGGGAACCACGAATTTGATCACGGTGTTGATAATATGGTTAAGCAGTTATCAAAAGCGAACTTCCCGGTTTTACTGGGCAACGTTTTTTATACTGGCAGTGATAAACCTGTCTGGAATAAACCCTGGACGATTGTCGAAAAAGACGGCATAAAAATTGGCGTAATTGGGGTGCATGGCAAATTTGCATTTTATGACACTATTGCCGCTAAGGCTTACGCTGGCTCAGAGGCTCGTGATGAAGTGCCTTACATTCAAAAAGGGCTTGATGCATTAAAAGGTAAAGTTGATATCACCGTGCTACTTATCCACGAAGGTACACCGGCGCGTCAATCAAGCTACGGAAATAAAGATGTCGCCAGAATGCTGCAAGCTGATATCGATACCGCAAAGAAATTTAAGGGTATTGATGTGTTAATCACAGGGCATGCTCATGTGGGTACGCCAGATCCAATTAAAGTCAATGACACACTCGTTGTTTCAACAGATGCGTATGGTACTGATATCGGTAAATTAGTATTGGATTTTAACCCTAAGACTAAAAAAATTGATGGCTATAACGGTAAGCTAATCACTGTATTTGCTGACGAATATAAACCTGATCCAAAAGTTCAGGCTAAAATTGATGAATGGAATGCTAAGCTGAAAAGTATTACTGACCATATTATTGGGTCAACAACGACGTCATTTACTCGTTCCTATGGTGAATCGTCACCTGTTGGTAATTTAGTTATCGACGCAATGATGGCTAAAGCGCCAGACGCGGTCGTGGGATTACAAAACAGCGGTGGATTGCGTGCTGATTTTCCGAAAGGAAATTTAAAATATGGTGATGTAATCACTGCCTTCCCATTTAATAACGAACTGGTTGAAATGGATCTCACCGGGAAGGAACTCACCAATTTAATGATTCACGCAACTAATCTCACCAATGGGGTTTTGCAAGTGTCAAAAAGCGTTCATGTTGAATATGACAGTAACAAACCTCTGGGTGAACGAATTATTAAATTCACTATTAATAACCAACCTGTAGATCCAGCAAAAACATATCGGGTTGCGACACACTCATTTTGTGCAACGGGGGGGGATGGATTTGACGCGTTCTTAAAAGGAACGAATGTCAAAACTATCAGCAGCACCAGTTCTGCTGAGTCAATCATCGATTATGTCAAGGCTCATAGCCCATTAAAACCTGATCTTGAAATGAGAGTCGTTGATGTAAGCGCGGCTAAATAGATTTAATAAATTAGTAAATGCTTTCAGATATGATTGAGTGGTTGGTACTTCCCTCAATCATATCGTAATAACATATTGAAAATGCAATAGTAATTTTATCTTGGCGAAGATGTATGGTTTTTTAGTACAGGAATAGTCTTTTTTTGACAAACCTCAGTGGAAGGTTTTTTTTTATGAAAAAACAAAATTATCTTTTATCAGGCGCGCTTATGTTGTTACCTATGGTAACGCTTGCAGACTCTGGAAGTAATGAATATCTGTCTGACTGGTGGCATCAAAGTATTAATATCGTAGGCAGTAACTCCACTCGCTTTGGGCCGCTAAAAAGATCTGATTTATATCCGGAATATCGAGCATGGACGCATGTAGATTGGTTTGATTTCTACGGTTATGCTGATTTGCCTAAGTTTTTCGGTTTAGGGAATGATAACGATATAGGTATTTGGGATAATGGCTCTCCATTTTTTATGGAAATCGAACCACGTTTTAGTATCGATAAATTAACGGGGCTCGACTTAAGCTTTGGTCCATTTAAAGAATGGTATTTTGCCAACAACTACATCTATGATGCGGGTACTAACGAAGGACAGCGTCAGAGTACCTGGTATATGGGGTTGGGGACTGATATTGAGACCGGGCTACCGATGTCGTTATCTGCAAACATCTATGCTAAATATCAGGGAAACAATTATAATGCTGCCAACGAAAACGAGTGGGATGGATATCGCTTTAAATTAAAATATGTGATTCCTCTTACTACAGTATTTGGCGGGAAGTTAAGTTACGTAGGTTTCACCAATTTTGACTTTGGTTCAGACTTAAAAGAACAATCGGGTGGTGAGCAACAATTTTACTCCCGCACAAACAACTCGATAGTTTCCACCAATGTGCTCAGCTTAGTTTATGCTCACTGGAACTACGGCGCGACGCTTCGTTATTTCTATCATGGCGGACAATTTGAGGAAGGCAGTAAAGCATTTGACAGCAGCGGGGATATCACCTCTATAGATTCAACGGGGTGGGCCTATTATCTAACTGTTGGTTACATTTTTTGAATAAATAATATTGCGTGGTTTGTCATCGGTTATTTGAGCATTAGTTGATTAGACTACAAACATTGAAAGGGGTCATGCCTCCAGATGAGCCCTTAAACGGATGTGATAGATTTCATCTAACTTAAAGGAATTGACTATGAAGATAAAAATAATTGCTGCGGGTATTTTGTTGACGCTACCGATTTGGGTTTGTGCCAAAGATGTCACGATTATTTATACCAATGATCTCCATGCTCATGTTGATACTTACAAACTACCCTATGTCGCCGATGGGAAACGTGCAATTGGTGGATTCGCTAATATAACTACATTAGTAAAACAGGAAAAAGTCAAAAATAAAGCTACGTTTTATTTTGATGCCGGAGATTATTTTACCGGGCCATATATCAGCAGTCTGACAAAAGGTCAGGCAATAATTGATATTATGAACACGATGCCCTTTGATGCTGTATCAATCGGTAACCATGAGTTCGACCATGGTTGGGATAATCTTTTACGTCAGTTAAGTAAGGCAAATTTCCATGTTCTGTTAGGGAATGTGTTCCATAAGGACAGTGAGATACCGTTCTGGAACAAACCGTATACCATTCTGGAAAAGGATGGCGTAAAAATTGGTGTTATTGGGTTACACGGTGTGTTTGCGTTTAATGACACGGTTTCAGAGCTCTCGCTCCAGGGACTCGATAATGATAAAAACAACCGCTTCGATAAATCAGCCGCAGCCTTCAAGGATCAGGGGATTGAGGCACGCGATGAGGTGAAATATCTGCAACACTATCTGGATGAGCTGCGGGGTAAAGTTGACATCACGGTCGCACTCATTCATGAAGGTGTTCCGGCACGCCAGTCCAGTATTGGTAATACAGATGTCAGACGTGCGCTGGATAAAGATATTCAGACCGCAAGTCAGGTCAAAGGGCTTGATATTCTCATCACCGGGCACGCTCACGTAGGAACACCAGAACCAATCAAGGTGGGGAATACGTTAATCCTTTCTACTGACAGTGGTGGTATCGACGTGGGTAAATTGGTACTCGACGTTAACCCTGCAACCCATACACATGAAGTGAAAAACTTCGAGCTGAAAACGCTTTACGCCGATGAGTGGAAACCTGATCCAGTAACACAGAAAGTTATCGATGGATGGAATAAAAAACTCGCGGATATCGTGCGTCAGCCAGTGGGTGTATCGCCTGCCACGTTAACCCGTGCCTACGGTGAATCCTCACAACTTGGCAACCTGTTTACGGATGCAATGCTTGTCGCTGCGCCGAATGCACAAATTGCGCTGATTAATTCCGGCAGTTTACGTGCTGATATCAATGCTGGCCCTATTACCTTTGGTGACATTGTCAGTACGTTTCCCTTCAAAAATGAGTTAACGGAGATGGATCTCAGTGGTAAGGATCTGCGTAATCTCATGGAACATGGAGCATCACTCACGAATGGCATACTGCAAATGTCAAAGGGGGCTGAAATGCACTATATGCCGCAGAAACCAGTAGGGCAGCGCATGGTTTCTTTCACAATTAATGGCAAAGAGATTGCAGATACGGAGACTTATCATGTTGCAACGACGACATTCCTTGCTTTAGGGGGAGATGGTTTCCTGGCATTTAAAAAAGGGAAGAATGTACAAGTTCGCGCCGGTAATAATATGTCCGATGTCGTGATTGATTATCTGAAATCAGGGCACAAAATCGTTCCTGCACAGATTAATGAAATGCAGGTTGAAGCAGTTAAATAATTAGTGTTAATTTTGATGATGCAATCTATTTTATAGGTTGCATCATTTTTCTGATCATTGTGAAAATAAAATAATGAACTCGGGAGCTAACTTGTAGTGCAATATTTCATGAGTATTTAATGTGAAACATACAGGTAAAGGTTTTGTCTATGAGGTTTACTTCTGTTAATTATAAAATTGCGTGTTTGCTTTATCATTCAATTTGTTTTATTCGCCCGCTAATATACAGCAACCTCTTTTTGCCATAGCGCCGCTGACTAAAGGAAAAACGATAATGAAAAGTTGCCATATGATGGCGAAGATCTCTACTTCATCCTGTAATGTACATGGTACAGATTGCTTTTATCTCAATAAAGAACAGTTTCTCCCTGAATGCAAAGCATATTGCATGGATGATACGATGCTTCAGCTATTTATTCGTCAGAAAATTGAGGCTCAGGAATCACACGATGTGATTTTTACCTGGCAGGGCGTTGAATTAACGCCAGACAGGCTTAATTTCTTTAAACGAGTTATTGCGCTACAACAGCAATTTGCACAAGGTAAAAATATTTTCAACACATTGCTTACCAATGGCATTCTGTTGGATGATGACTGGTGTGAATTCTTCAGGAAAAATCAGTTTCTGATTGGTATTTCAGTGGATGGCGATGTTTCGCTGTACAATAATTTCCGCAAAACGATTTCTGGGAAATCGATGAATCACCCGGTCGAGAAGGCTGTGAGATTATTGCAAAAACATGATGTGGAATTTCATACTCTAACGGTCATTAGCGCCAGAAGTAGCCAGCAGCCACTGCAGATCTACCATTATCTGAAAAGTCTTGGCAGCAACCATATGCAGTTTATCCCCTTACTTGAACCGCTTGCACAGGGTGGTGTGAATGCGCGAAGCCTTGCGCCCGCCGCATTGGGGACTTTTTTGAAAACGATTTTTTATACCTGGATTCGCCTGGATATTGGAACGATTAAAATTCCCATTTTTGAGCACGCTTTCGCTGCGTGGTGTGGGTTACCGGCATCGAACTGTGCCTTTGCATCATTCGCTGGTAGCGTGTTCTCGCCGAAAATAAATGATGATTTATACCAGTGCGATCGCTTTGTTAATCCGCAATCTTCGCTAAGTAATAAGTATCAATCTATCACAACCACGCTGCATGAAAGCGTGTCGAATCAAATGATTATGCAGAGTAAGCTGCCACTGGTAGCAGAATGCGCAAGTTGCAAAGTGAAATTTGCCTGCCACGGCGGTTGCCCAAAAGATCGCATAGTGCTTTCCCGACGCGGTGTCCCGGAGCTCAATTATTTTTGTGAAAGCTATCAAGCTTTTTTCACTTATGTTGAACCCTATATGTTGATGATGAGGGCACTGTGGGAACAAAACTATGCACCTTCCGATATTCGCCAATATTTGGCCTGACATGCTTAACTTTCAGTGGAACTGCGGGGGATTGATAAGAGGGCGCAGTGGCCCTCTTATCGCGTTCACAGATGGTGAATGGGGTATTGCGGTGGATACCCTGCTTAACTGACAGGCATCACCGCAGGGTGGCCATAACTCTTTCCCGTGGGAAAGGGCACCACCCGATAGCACAATCCCTACCGGTTTACATGAATCGGTGCCGTAGCCTCAAACAGCCACGGACGGGCATCGCTCTCCACCAGGGGTGACAATGTTTCACGTACCCGCAGGTGATACTCATCCAGCCACTGTTTTTCCTGCTCGTTCAAAAGAGATAGCTCGACCTGGCTCAAATCGATTGGGATCAGCGTCAGTGACGCAAACTTACAGAACCCCGGACGGCATTCGACAATTTCCACCTGGTTTTCAATACGGATCCCATGACTCTCCGCCTGGTAGTATCCCGGCTCGATGGTCATGATATTGCCTGCCACCAGAGGCCACGGATTGACCTTTTTGGCAAACCGATGTGGGTTCTCGTGGATCAACAACTGATGCCCCACACCGTGCCCCGTACCGTGATCGTAATCCAGCCCCATTTCCCACAGCGGACGACGCGCAAAGGCATCCAGCTGATGCCCCTGACTGCCGGACGGGAACTGCAGGGTCATCAGTGACAAAAAGCCTCTCAGCACGGCGGTATAGTGCAAACGCTGCTGTGGGTCGACCTTACCCCATGCCAGCGTACGCGTGGCGTCGGTGGTACCGTTATGGTACTGGCCACCGGAATCATTGAGATAAAAATGGTCATGACCAAGGGTTTTATTGCTTGCTTCGCTTGAGTGGTAGTGGCACATCGCAGCATTGCTTGATGATGCTGAAATGGTCGCAAAGCTCTGCTCAATAAAACCGGGTTGCTGCTCGCGGAATCTGAGTTGCTGCGCCTGAACCTCCAGCTCCGTCAACGGTTGTCCTGCAGCCACACGCTGCGGTACTTCACGGCTCAGCCAGGCAAGGAAATTGACCCATGCCGCACCGTCCTGGTGATGGCATTCACGGTATCCCGCCAGCTCTACCGGGTTTTTGCTGGCTTTCATCAGCGTGATGGGGTCGGTTTGCCAGATAATTTCCCCTTGCGGCTCAATGGCAAAGCGCAGGGCTACCGGGGCAGAATCGGCGTCGACCAGCACGCGTTTGCCTCGCGCAAGCTGCTGGCAGCGTTCGATAAACATATCCTGTGGCGCAAGTTTCAACGCGTTTCGCATGGTATCGGGTAACGTACCGAGCTTGTTGTCGTTAACAAACCACTCCACGTTACCGTCACGGCTGAGAAGAGCAAAGGAGAGCGGAACCGGGCTACAGGGGATGTCAGAACCGCGTACGTTCAACAGCCAGGCGATGTTGTCTGGCAGGGTGACGGCCAGGTAATCAGCGTCGTACTCAGCCAGCACGGCGGCGACGCGCTGACGCTTGTCGACACTGCTTTCGCCGCTGATATCGACCGGCATCTCGCGGATAAGCCCTGCGGGTGCAGCAGGGCGGTCAGTCCATAATGGATCAAACGGCGACAGGTTCAGAGGAACCAGCTCGCACGGCGTTGCGGTCAACAGCGTATAGTCTGCATTGGTCATCAGGAGTGCTTCGAAACCGATACGCGAACCGGCTGCAACGTTGTTTTGCAACCACCCGGCCAGCGGTTCGTTATGCAGATGGTGGATCTCCACCTCATCCAGATTGACCTGAGCGCGCGCCTGAACCTGGTAGCGGCCATCGACAAAAAGCAGGGTTTTGTCTTTCAACACCAGCGCCAGGCCGGCGGAACCGTCAAAGCCCGTCAGCCAGGCCAGTTTTTCGTCGTACGGTGCACAGTACTCGCTCTGCCAGGCATCTGCGCGCGGGACGATCATCCCGTCAAGATGGTTTGATTCCAGCCACTGACGCAGGGCGGACAACGGTGATGTGGTGTGCATTATTTTTCCTTTTATTATTAGCGGAATGGCGGCTCGTTGAAGGTACGCAACTTACGGGAGTGCAGCTTATCTCCCTCCGCCCGGAGTAAATCAATGGCACGAATACCAATTTGCAGATGCTCGGAGATAGCGCCTTCGTAGAAACGATTGGCCTGACCCGGTAGCTTAATTTCGCCATGCAGCGGTTTATCCGAAACGCACAGCAACGTACCGTAAGGCACGCGGAAGCGATAACCCTGCGCGGCGATAGTGGCGCTTTCCATATCGATGGCGACCGCGCGGCTCAGGTTGAAACGCAGCGCAGAGGCGGAGTAGCGCAGTTCCCAGTTACGGTCATCGGTGGTGACGACGGTTCCGGTACGCAGACGCTGTTTGACCTCTACACCCTGCATGCCGCTTACCTCTTTAGTGGCGTCGTACAGCGCACGCTGCACTTCCGCAATGCTTGGGATTGGGATATCTGGCGGAAGTACCGCATCCAGTACGTGGTCGTCGCGCAGATAGGCGTGGGCCAGCACGTAATCGCCAATCAGCTGGCTTTCACGCAGGCCGCCACAGTGACCAATCATCAGCCAGACGTCCGGGCGCAGTACCGCCAGATGGTCGCAGATGGTTTTGGCGTTTGACGGGCCAACGCCGATGTTAATCAGCGTGATCCCCTGGCCATCGGCAGTGAGCAGATGCCAGGCGGGCATCTGGTGTTTCTTCCACGCGAGGTCGGAAATGGCCTGCTCGGGGGCTTCCGTTTCCGCAGTGATCCAGATCCCGCCTGCGCAGGAGAGGGCAATATAAGGACTGTCCGGATCAAGGATTTGGCTACAGCCCCAGCTGACAAATTCGTCAACATAGCGGGTGTAGTTGGTGAACAGCACGAATGGCTGGAAATGTTCGGCTGGCGTGCCTGTGTAGTGACGTAAACGTGCCAGGGAGAAATCCACACGGCGGGCATCGAAATGCGACAACGGGGAGAATTCTGCCGGGTGATAAACCCCGTCAGCCGTCTCATCACCAATCTGCGAAAGCTCGGTGGTCGGGAAGTGGCGCGTCAGTCCCGCGCTCATGGAGCGGTCGAGCGTCAGTGCTGAACCGTCAATCACGTACGGATACGGGATCTCATGCTGTGACGGTTCAACGGAAATGTGCGCGCCGTAATCCTGGTACAGCAGCGTGAGCTGTTCTTCGAGATAAGGACGAAACAGTGCAGGGCGGGTCACCGTAGTGCTGTAGCAGCCGGAGTGGGTAAAGCGCGCATAGGCACGGGTTTTCGGCGTGTTGCTGGCGCTGCCGTCCCAGGTCACAGAGAGTGAAGGGTAAACAAAAAGGCCACGGTTTCTGGCCTTATCGTCGGGGAGTTTTCCGGTTTCGATATACTCGCTGATAGCACAGCGTAATGCGTTGACGGACTGTTCATACAGCGCATTAAGTTTTTCCAGTGCCTGAGCAGGGGTCAGGCTGGAGCCCTTATTATTCATGTCTGTCTCCTTGTTCCACAGGTGTGCGGCTATACCCGATAGTATGTCACACGCCTGTGAAACAAAAGTGAGGAGATCAGGAGTGAGTTGTCTCTTTCATCCAGAGCGCGGTGGTGGCAGACAGCAGGCAGCCTGCGAGCAGATACAGCGCCACGCTGTGCCAGTTTCCGCCCGAGAACGTGACCAGCGCGGCGGCAATAAACGGCGTAAACCCACCGCCGACCACGCTTGCCACCTGATATCCCACGCCCGCCCCACTGTAGCGATAACGTGCGCCGAACAGTTCGGTAAACATCGGTTGCTGCACACACACCACCATATCGTGCGCGATGTTTGCCAGCATGATCGCAAAGAAGACAATCCAGAAGACCGATTGCGCCTCCAGCGCCATAAAGAACGGCCAGGCGCTGAGCGTGCCAATCAGGGCCCCGGTGATGTAAATACGGCGACGGCCATATCTGTCCGCAAGCCAGGCGAAGCAGGGGATGGTCAGGCAGCTAATCCCGCCAACCAGGAGCCCAATATTCAGAAATAACTCACGCGGCAGACCGAGATTTTGCGTTGAATAGTTCAGGGCAAAGGCGGTCACGATATACATCGTCAGCAGTTCACACAGGCGCAGGGCAATGATTTTCAGGAATGCACCAGGGTGTTGAACCAGCGCGTCCATCACCGGAAGCCGTTTTTTGGCGACCGGCTTTTCCCGCTGCTGTTCAAATTCTGTGGACTCTTCCATTCCGTTGCGGATCCACAGCGCGGCGATGACCAGCACAACGCTGAAGATAAACGGAATACGCCAGCCCCAGCTCAGGAACTGTTCGTCGGTGGTGAGTTGACTGATGAGTGACACCAGGCCGGTGGAGAGCAGCAGGCCAACACCGTAACCCACCTGCACGCCGCTGCTATAAAATGCTTTCTTGTTTTTCGGCGCGCTTTCGACAGATAACAGTGCCGCGCCACCCCATTCCCCGCCCACGGCGAAGCCCTGAATAGCGCGCAGCGTTACCAGTAGTACCGGTGCCCACCAGCCAATGGAGGCAAACGAGGGCAAAACGCCGATGAGTGCGGTAGCAATACCCATCATCCAGACGGTCAGCATCAGCATGCGTTTGCGGCCAAGGCGGTCACCAAAGTGGCCGAATATCACGCCACCCAGCGGACGAAAAAGGAAACCTACACCAAACGTTGCGAACGCGGCAAGGGTACCCATTGCGGGGCCGATCTGGGGGAAGAATTCACGGTTAAACACCAGTGCGGCGGTGATGCCGTAGAGCAGAAAATCATACCAGTCGACGACGGCTCCCGCGAAACTGCCGAGTGCTGCGCGGCGGGCGCGATTGAGCGAAGGTGTCTCCTCGTTGGATCGTGCGGAGATGAGAGTGGATTCCATAGTTGTCCTGTCTGTACTGATTTTTAATTATTGGTATTGGGAAAGGTTGCTCACCTTACTCCCGTCAAATTTGACGGGAACAATGAGACTACCGCGGCAGACGGTGAGAGGAAAATGATTTTATTTCCCAATGGTGTTAGAAAACACCTGAATAAGAAGAGATAGTGTTGATGGCAGATAAAAAAAAGCCTCTGCGTCGGGCAGAGGCAAACATGTCAGAGCTTACACACTCCTGTGGTTTGCCTGATTACCCTGAAAACTGGCGGTCAATGACAACCCACATAGAGTTCTTGACGCTCACCGGGCAAACCGTTCACGGTAAATCCGGTTAATACAGAACATCGGTCATTTTACTGGAGCATTCAGGAAAATGACGTAGATCCCCCTCCTGATTCATCAAAAAATAAAACCAGCCATGCCGGAGTTAATAAATTGATTATTCAATATGAGTAATCAAATAATAATGAAAATAGCACTTGTCGACACATTACCTCTCATGTCGACGCAGAAACATTACTCTCTTAAAACGAAGAGGTAAATATCCCGTATTCAATAATCAGTCTGCTTTATGACCGGGTGTTCGCAAATTTGTCAGGTGTGGCAAGGCTTTGCGTTGTGCGTTTACTAATATGCAACAGTCTGTTTAGCTATTCATTGTTCTCATCGTGATGTTATTTCGCTAGATTTGTGAAACCCCGATTTATGGTTAAAACGATGATGAATAAAACTTTGCCCATGCCCCTGGTGGTATTAATCGCGTGCCTTTCTGTTGGCGGGTTAATTTCTACTGATATATTTTTGCCCGCTCTTGGCGAAATGCAATTATTCTATAAAGTTACGGAGGCACAAATACAGGATGCCATCGCCCTGTTTTTATTTGGTGTGGCATTTTCGCAACTGGTTTATGGCCCGCTAAGCGACTGTCTTGGCAGAAAGAAAACGCTCATCGCAGGGCTATTGATCTGGCTGGTTTCTACGGTTGGCGTTATTTACTCAACGCATATCAACGAATTGCTTATTTTGCGTCTTTTCCAGGGGATTGGCTCCTGTGCCGGTATTACCATCAGCCGCGCCATCATCAATGACATGATGGATAAAAAATCGTCGGCACAGCTGTATCTGGTGATCTTCCCGTTCGTGGGGATGTCACCGGCGATTGCCCCGATGATAGGTGGTATTTTGACCCAACACTTCGGCTGGCGGGCCTGTTTTATCTTTTTAACCTTATTTATCATCATGACTCTGGTGCTGTGTTTCTCTGCACTGCGCGAGACATTACCCGTCGAAAAAAGGCAAAAGCTGAGCGTACTGGCGGCAGCCGTAAGTACCGTTAACGTGCTACGAAATAAACAATTTCTTTTTTACGCAGCCATTCCTTGTTTTGCCTATGCGGCCTACTTTGCTTATATCGTCGAGTCACCGTTTATGCTTGGCAGACTGGGGCTTTCGCCGGTTTATGTGGGTTACACCTATATTTTACTTTCCGTGAGCTATGTGGCCGGAAATCTTACTGCCAAAAAACGCTCCCGCAGCGTGGGTATTGAAGAAACGATTCGCCAGGGATATCGCATTTTTGTTGTGGGCGGCATCATTTTTGCCCTGCAGATGTACCTGAGCCCTGTACCGCTGCTGACCAGTATTATCACCATCTCAATTCTGACCTTCGGTAACGGTTTTCTGCTTCCATTGGGCACGGCTTCGGCCATTGCTGCACACCCACAGGCATCCGGTACCGCCTCTGGCGTAATGGGCGCATTACAGCTCGGTAGTGCAGCCATCGCAACCTTCCTGATTGGGAAACTTTCAGCTCATGCGCCTGGCATGACGGCATTCATTATTGCCTGCGTCTGCGTGCTCGGTTTCCTCGTTTATGTTTTTGGTCAATCTGGATTTATGGAATTTGTCTCCAACAAAGAGAGTAATATCAATGATTAATAATATAGATGTCACATTGCGGGATGGCGGTTATCAGAACAACTTTCATTTCCCGACAGATTACGCCATTAAGCATGTCCGGGCTCTGGTAGACAGCGGTGTGGAATGGATTGAAATTGGTTACCGGAACGGTTCATTTAAACCTATTCCCGATATTGGGATGACAGGAATGTCTTGCGATAGTTATATCCAGCAGATCCACAATGCGGTACCTGAAGCCAAATTAGTGGTTATTGCGCACCCACACAATATTGACCAGGAAGATATCATCAGCATGAAAATGCTGGGTGTGGCGATGCTTCGTATTTGTATTAAAACCGATAATCCCCAACCCGCGCTGGCGTTATGTGAGTTCGCGAAAAAAAATGGCCTGAGCGTCAGCATGAACTTTACCCGTGCCAGTCAAATTAACGCGAAAACGCTTGTCGAGGTTGCGGCGCAATGCGAGAAGGCCGGGGCCGATATTATCTATATTGCGGATTCTAACGGTAGCCTGCGGCCTGAACAGACGGCTCGTCTGGTGAACATCCTTAAATGTACCACCCGTCTGGAGGTGGGTTTCCACGCGCACGATAACCTGGGTCTGGCAATGGCAAATTCCATTGAAGCTGTTAAAGCCGGGGCGACCTTTATCGACAGTTCACTCACCGGTATGGGAAAAGGGGCGGGGAATCTGGCCCTGGAAACCTGGCTGTCGCTGTGCAATTTCGATGAAGGTCAAGAGCGTTATCAAACGGAATGGATCTTCAACCAGGTTCATCAGCTTGAGTCTGAGGCCTGCTATAACGCCTCGCACCGTAGCGTGGTCGACATGATCCTAGGGGTGAAAAACCTGAGCGTGGATCACCGGAAAATGATTGAAGAGAAACTGTCGGAAGCCAGAGAGAACACATTCAGCGCCATCGATAGCGTCATCACGGAGACGGCGGCATGAAAACGCAGGACGCAGTCATTCTGGCACCGGTGATGCCCGTCTGGGACGGTGGTGCGTTTTGTGCCCCGCTGGTGACGTTGCTGGAACAAAAGGGATATTCGGTTACGGTCATCGACACATTGAGCCTGATTGAACGTGATGATCCACAGAGCGCAATAGAGAGTCTTTGTCAGACGCTGAACTCCCGCTCTCAACGCCCCTGGCTGCTGGTGGGGTTTGCAATGGCGGGCACATTAGCGCAGATGCTGGCACCCCATTTGCGTGGGGTGAGCGGGGTCGTCACCGTCAGTGCGCCAGGCTTTGCGGACGAAAAATTAACCACACGCCTGGTGCGCCTGGTTTCAATGCTCGAAAAAGGTGAGCTTGGGCCCGCGGTGGATGTCCTGCATCACTATGTTTTACCGGAAGGCCAGCCAGCCCCGGAGGCCACATTTACGCTGCCGGATGCCGGGAAAATGTCCGCGATCCAGCGAATGTTAACGGGATTCTCACTGTTGCTGAAGATGGATGCCCGTGCCGACATCGCCCGTTATGACGGGAAATACCTTGCGATTGTGGGTGAAAAATCCCAGCTGGCTTCATGGGAAAACCAAACCCATAGCCACCGTCCTCTGCACACTTACAAACGTATTCCGGGAGCCGGTATGCGTCCGTGGAATGATAACCCCATCGCGATGAACAGCCTGCTAAACGAATGGATTGCAACCTTATGAAAAAAAATGTGCTGGTTTTACCGGGGGATGGCATTGGTCAGGAAGTCTGCGAAGCGGCGTTACCCGTCATTAGCGCGATGGGGCTTCCCATTACTCTGACGTTTGGCGAGATAGGCTGGACGTGCTGGGAGCGGGAAGGCAACCCTGTGCCTGCCCGAACCTGGGAACAGATTGCCCATGCGGACGCGGTGCTTCTGGGGGCAATCACCAGTAAGGGAAAAGTACAGGCTCAACAGGCATTGCCTTTGTCGCTGCAACAGCAAGCGATTGAGTATGTTTCCCCGGTGATTCAACTGCGTCAGAAGCTGGGGCTGTATGCCAATATCCGCCCGGTGAAATATGTGTCCGGCGATCGCCGTCCCTTCCGCTGCTGCGTGATCCGCGAAAACACCGAAGGGTTGTACGCGGGGATGGATTTTAAAGGCGTGGGGCCAGAGGTTGCTGGCTGGCTTAAACACCCGAATCTTGAAAAGTATGGCCCGGAAGAGGCGGCCTGGTCCGTGCGGTTGCAAACCCGCTATGGGCTGGAGCGCCTGTTTCAGACAGCCTTTGACTATGCGCGCAAACACCATTTTACTCGCGTCACTTTTGCGGATAAACCGAATGTGATGCGTGAGAGTGGCCATTTTGCGGCAACGATTTTCCATCAGGTAGCCGCCCGTTTTCCGGATATCACGGCGGACATCCACAATGTGGATGCGATTGCCCTCTGGCTGGTACGTAAGCCCCATGAGTTTGGTGTGATTGTCGCTGAAAATATGTTCGGTGATATTTTGTCCGATCTGGCGGCAGGCGTGATGGGAGGGCTTGGCCTGGCACCCAGCGCCAATATCGGTAGTCAGGTGGCTTACTTTGAACCCGTACACGGTAGTGCGCCGGGGATGGCCGGGAAGGGGAAAGCCAACCCGTGCGCCATGTTTTACACCATCGCCCTGATGCTGGAATACCTGGGCTTTGGGCCGCAGGCGGAAAAACTGCAGCAGGTTGTCGATCGCGTTATTCGGGACGGGAAGGTTGCCACCTACGATTTAGGCGGTACGGCGACGACCGACGAGATGGCGCAGGCGATCCTCCGTGAACTGACCCAGCCAGTCATTAGTAAAACCGCCAGCGTTATCACCATTGGCGATGAACTCCTGTCAGGGCAATACGTTAACAGCAATCAGCAGCATATTAGCCAGCGTCTTGAAAAATCACGGTATCAGGTGAGATTTCAGGCGGCCTGTGCAGATAATCTTTCGCAGATTAGCTCACTCGTTACCTCACGCATCGGTCAGGACGATCTGATTGTTATTTGTGGTGGGCTTGGTCCCACTTCCGACGATAAAACCCGCGAAGCGGTGGCACACGCCATCGGCAAACCGCTTGTTCACGACGAGGGGGTGTGGGAGACCATTCAGACACAGCTCAGGGCGTTTGGGGTGAAAAACGATCCTTCAAACCGCCTTCAGGCGCGTTTCCCTGAAGGGACGACCGTACTGGATAACGCCTCCGGGACAGCACCTGGATTTTGCGCCCACGTCGCGGGAAGCCGGCTGGTTGTTCTGCCGGGGCCGCCTTCTCAGGCCTTGCCGATGCTGGATGATGCGTTATCAGACAAAGGGACACGTGAGCCTGAAAGGAAAAAACACAGCTGGACGCTTATTGGGATCAGTGAAAGCGAAGTGGGTTCCATCGTCAATGCCTTAGTCACGTCTCCCGCCTGGGATGTGCATTTTTTATGGAAAAGCCCTTATGTGATTGTGCAGATTGAGACGCCTGAGCATAGCCCTTTACCGTTGCCGGTAAGGCAAAGCCTGGATCTCGCCTTGCGCCCTTATCTGGTCAGCAAACGTAATAAAACGGCAGGCGAAATTTTGCAGGACGCGTGCAGCGTACGCTGGCAAACGTCAGATGCCGAACTCTCTACATACTTGCCTGCAGAGTGCCGCTCCCGGCGGGGTGAATCTCCGGTGCAAATTGACGTTACGGTCGCCCCCTCGCTGACCGATCTTCTGAGTAGCGGTGAACGCCTGGGGCAGATGACGATGTCGGTTCGCCATCAGGATGGCAAAACGCATCAGATGACTTTCCCGATGAACAGAGCACTTCTGGCGCAGAACCTCCCGGAATACGCCGCCTGGTGCGTATTGAAAACGCTGACAACGCAAAATGGATAAAACAACCATGACAACTCAACATACCCTTCAGACGCGCCTGCTGGCGCTGGATACGGCTGCCATCTCGGATGCGCTGGACAGTTTGTATATTGCGGGTGGGCTGGCCGGTATTAAGCCGCAGGCGGGTGGTAAAAAAATTGCGGGGCCAGCTTTTACCGTCAAGTATGAAGCCTGTACGCCTGAGAAAAATCAGTTTATGAATGCAGGAAATTACATTGATGAGGTACCGGCTGGGGCGGTCATTGTCGTGGACAATGGCGGACGTACAGACTGCACGAGCTGGGGCAACATTCTGACCACCAAAGCGCTGCAAAAAGGTATCGCCGGGTCGGTTATTTATGGCTCAGCCAGGGATATCGCGGATATCCGCCAGATGGGGTACTCCTTGTTTTCCAGCAATATCTATATGGTTTCCGGGAAAAACCGGGCACGGGTCAGTGCGGTACAGTGTGCGCTGGATATCGGTGGCGTGACGGTTTGCCCGGGTGACTGGGTGTTCGGGGATGACAACGGTGTTCTGGTGATCCCTGGCGAACATCTGGAAGAGGTGATCCGCCGGGCTGAAAATGTTGAGAACACGGAGCGGAAAATCATCGGTGCCATTAATGGCGGCACGTCGCTTGACGTTGCCCGCCAACAGCTTGGCTACCATGTTCCCTGGGAAGCGAAAGCATGACCCGTCAGTTTTTTGACTACTGGGCCCCCCGGTTGCGTTTCCTTGACGTCCACTATCATGCTCGTCCGGACAGCTATCACCGGCGTTATTCCGCAGCGGAGGCCGGAGAACGGTACGCCCGGCACCAGGGGGGCGTGGTGTTAAAGAATCATCTGGGGAGTGTCAGCGCTCTGGCCGCCGCGATGCAGGAGATGGCACTGCCGGTGTTTGGATCGGTGGTGCTGAACGCAGCCGCCGGGGGGATCAACCTCAACGTTGTCCGCCAGGCGTTGAGTCAGTATCAGTTCGACGGTGCTCCCCGGTTGCTGGTGCATCTGCCAACGGTGATTCCCACAGCGCACAAGAGTACGTTGTCCCGAACCTTCAGCAACGAATATGCCCGACATTTTGCCGGGCTACCGCTCACGATCGCGGATGAGGACGGTAAATTGCGCCCTGAGGTAGAGGCATTAATCTATTTCGCCAGGCATCATGACATTGTGATCTCGTCCGGGCACGCCACGAAAGATCAAACCTTGCGTCTTATTGAGGCCGTCGAGCGGGTAGGGGGTTGTCGTCTTATGCTGAATCAGCCTGCGAACCCCATGACGGGGTTCTCTGCCAGCGAGCTACGGGCGCTGGGAGAACACGACTGGCTTTATGTTGAGCAATGTGCGTTGACTGTCTACCTCGGCTATCAGCCACTTGACGATCTGTATGAGGTGCTGACAGGAGTGAATAACGTGGTCTATAGCTCCGATTTGGGTCAGCCAGGACAGCCTGACATCGGTGACTGGCTGGAAGACAGTCACCGCTGGTTTCAGGCCGCCGGGATTGACGCAGAGCGAAGAGATGCTGTCACCCGCCTGAACCCGCTCAGGATGCTGGAGCCGGGGTGGTCGCAAGGTTGAGGGTTCGGATAAAATCAATAAACGCCTGTTCTTTGGGGGACGGGTGAGGATTGATGTGCACCACATACATCGGCAGCGGTGCAGGCATAAAGGCATCAAGCGCGGTGATGATGTCGCCTGACTCAATCCCCGCTTTCAGCGTGAAGTCCGGGAGGTAACATATTCCCAACCCGTGATGCACCATACTGCAGAGATCGAGGCTGTTACTGACTCTGGAGACGTAATGAGGACGGATCTCAACGGGTTCGTCCTCAATAACAAACTTCCAGCTGCGGCGGTGATTATCAAAGTGCAGAAGACAGGTGTGCTTGTGCAGTTCGTCAGGATGCTGCGGAATGCCATGCTGCAGCGCATAGCCTCGCGAAAGACAAGTGTGTTTTCGCCAGTAGCCAATCAACGTGTAGTAAAGGTTGCTGTCGGGTAACGGTCCACACTGAAGCGCCAGATCAAAGCCGTGGCTGAACAACTCCATGCAGTGATTTCCGGTCACAATATCCAGCTTTATATTCGGATAACGCTCAAAAAATGATTTCAGATGCGGGATGACGTGCTGGTTATTAATCGAGTGGGGAATACCCACCTTGAGGCTACCGCTGATCTCGTTACTGAGACTTTTCACATCCCTGAGGCAGGATTCATATTCATCGATAATCAGCTGACAGCGCTGATAAAACTGTTCTCCTGCCGACGTCAGGGAAATGCGCCGAGAATTGCGTTTGATAAGCTGCGCATTAACTTCACATTCCAGCTTTTCAATTCTGCGGCTTATCATGGCGGGTGAGAGTTTCATGGCGATCGCCGCAGCGCGGAACCCCTGGCACTCCACCACCATTCTGAATGCTTTCATATTTTCCAGCATCGTGTCCTCCTGACCTGTTCAAGCCTCTCTATTCTGGCACGATTTCTTTAGCATATTGTGCTGGTTTTTAACATGAATAGATTACTGGATGCGGGTTTTTCTGCATGATGTGCCAGCGAAGAGATGGTCTGTTCGTATGGCTTTCCTCACAAAATCTTCAACCAGAGGTTATAGTTAGCCTATCACTACCATGTTTTATAACAGGGAAATTATGATCCGTTTATCCACGCTTGCTCTGGTGCTTGCCGCCGTCGCCCCTTGTGCTCTGGCCGTTACGTATCCGCTTCCACCTGAGGGTAGCCGTCTTGTCGGTGCCCCGTTAACGGTGGTCGTTCCGAAAGGAAATACCCAACCGCTGGAGTATTATGCTGCGCAGTACGGGCAAGGGCTGAGCAACATGCTGGAAGCCAATCCTGGCGTGGATCCCTTTTTGCCGAAAGCCGGTACTTCGCTAACCATTCCCCAGCAGCTGATTTTGCCGGACACCGCACGTCAGGGCATCGTGATTAACGTGGCTGAAATGCGGCTCTACTACTACCCGGAGGGGAGCAATACCGTGGATGTTTTGCCAATTGGTGTTGGTCAGGCAGGACGCGAAACGCCACGTAACTGGGTGACGAGAGTAGAGCGCAAGCAGGAAGCGCCAGGCTGGACGCCAACGCCGAACACCCGACGTGAGTATGCGAAAGAGGGGAAAACATTACCGGCCTACGTGCCACCGGGTGAGGATAACCCTATGGGGTTGTATGCGATCTACATTGGTAAGCTGTACGCTATTCATGGCACTAATGCCAACTTTGGTATTGGCTTGCGCGTCAGCCAGGGCTGCATCCGCCTGCGCAACAATGATATTAAATACCTGTTCGATAACGTGCCGGTAGGCACGCGTGTGCAGTTTATCGATCGTCCCGTCAAAACGACCACTGAACCGGATGGTAGCCATTGGGTAGAAGTGCATGAGCCGCTGTCACGTAACCGCGCTGAATTTGAATCGACGAATAAAGTGCCACTGCCGATCTCGCCTGCATTACGGGCGCAACTCACCGCCGAAGGCGCTGGTGCCGTGCTGGAACGTCGGTCAGGTATGCCGGTGAAGATTGGGTTCTGAATATATTGCCGGTTTTTCCGCCAGAGTGTAGCTAACGTAAAAGACTGGCAAATTCCACGCGTTATTTATACCGAAAAATCCCCCTGTATAGGGCCGTGCGCGGGTGCGGCCTCTGCTCATTAGACCCTTTCACGTATCAACAATTTCGATAGAGATATCGAAATTATCCATTAGAGCAGGGATGACAATTGCTCTAATAATACTAACAAGAATGTGGAGGACGTTATATCCATCATTTTAGTGTTTCACTGGTGTATCTGAGGGGGGGCCTGGATCACATTATGTGGAGCCTATGATAAAAGTAAAAATAATAATACGGAGCATTAAATGTTTATCCGACCACTTAAATTAACTCAGCATGTCGACGTACAGGGAGCTGAAAATGCGACGACATTGATACTTCTTCACTCCCTGGGAACGGATTTGCACCTCTGGGATTTGCAGATGCCGCGATTAACCGAACGCTATCGTGTTGTCAGACTGGATATTCGGGGGCACGGGCTAAGTGCGGTCAATGCGTTACCGTTTTCAATGTCCGATCTGGCCGATGATGTTATCTCTGTGCTGGATCACCTGAAAATCAATACGTTTTATGTCGCCGGGGTCTCGATAGGTGGCACGATAGCGCAATGGATCGGATTCAAATTGCCTGAACGGGTACTGGGTATGGTTATTATCGATACCTCACTGGTGAATGCCGCTCCACCTTCGGTATGGCGTGCGCGGGCGGAAGATGTTTTCCAGCATGGTCTTGAGCATCTTGAAAGGGGCATTATCAGCAATTGGGTTACGCCGAAATTTATCGACTCTCCCGAGGCTGATGGCCTAAGACAGATGCTGCGTCGTACAACGGTTGAAGCTTTCTCTGGCTGTTCTTTAGCTATTGCCGATACTGATTTGACAAATATGCATATTCCCGGTGTCAGGGCCGTTGTGGTCAGAGGTGCAGAGGACAAACTGACGCCACAAGATTATGCGCAGCGTCTGGCGCAAAAGCGCAATGCAGAATTACATGTCATTCCTGGTGCTTCTCATTTACCAAATTTCGAACAACCTGATGCGCTCACCGACGAAATTATTTCGTTTATCGAGAAGGTTAATACACATTGACGGTCATCAGAATCGATAAGGAGTGCATGAGCGCTGTTAATGAATAAATATAGCAGCGGGTGGAAATCCCTGTTATGGGAATGGAGTCAATTATATGAATCGTCGGTTGTTTATCGGTGGATGCCTGGGTTTATGCACTGGTGCCGTAGTGCTTCCTGCTGCGTTGAGATGGTTAGATGTTCAAGGTGAAATCATTGAGATGGAACTGAATAGCGGAACCGTAACGCTGCAATTATTTTCAGACGTTGCACCTAATCATGTAGCAAGAATAAAAACATTGGTGCAGTCATCATTTTATGAGGGTATACCATTCTCCCGGGTTATTGAGGGGTTCATGGCGCAAACGGGTGACCCGGTAAGGAATACGGAGTTTGATCACAAATCATTACCTAAGCTGGCTGCGGAATTTAATAACCTACCGTTTGAACGCGGTACTCTCGGAATGGCGAGATCGAGAAATCCGCATAGTGCCTGCCATCAATTTTTTATCACCTCAACCAGAACCCATTTTTTGGATCAAAATTATACTGCATTCGGAAAAGTCATAAAAGGTATGGAATTGATTGACCAACTCCGTCGTGGTGATGCCGGGATCGGTACGGTTGTTAATCCTGATGTTATAAAAAGAATGCGCCTAATTTAAGGTTGGGGTGGTGTAATTACGTAATGATATTTATTCACAGGAGCTGACATCAAATGCCCAGCATTGCTATTTATACATCTGCAAGTCACCGGATAGCTTCCAGTGCTTTTGCTGAGTTCTCAACTTCTTTAGCTAATCTGGCCAGGGAAATTCTGAAAGCAAAAGAAAATAATATCCACATTAGCTATTTAACTACGGAGATAGGTTTTGGGACACCTGTTTATTTTGAGGCGAAACTCAGACAGGAAGTTTTTCGTAGCAAACCTGTAATGGATGAGTTTTTGCATCAGGTTGATATCTTAATTAAAGAAAAAATGGGCGTTGTGGCGAGAATTCGCTGTTTTCTTTACGACGCTGATAGTATTAGTGCTAAAAATTGAAGGATAAATCATGAGTGAAAAATTTCCATTGAAGAATCTTGGTGATGTCTCTGTCACCGCGGTAAGCGATGGCTATCTCCAGGTTGATTTTGGACTGCTTGCAAATGTAGACGAGTCTGAGTGTAGACAAATTCAGGACAATGCCTGCATACGTGAGCATAATGCGGTTCATATTAATACTTTTCTGGTCCGACGGAAAGGGAAGAACATCCTGATCGATAGTGGTGCCGGTGGTATTAAGGGCTGGGGAGGTAACCTGGTTAACAATCTTGCTGAACTTGGGATCAAACCTGATGATATTGATGCAGTGCTGCTCACACATACCCACCCTGACCATATTGGTGGGTTGATAAACTCACAAGGAGAGGCCGTTTTTCCTTTTGCGGAATTGCTGATCAGCGCTGATGAATTTAATTACATAGAAGATGATGAAAATTTTGAGTCTGTCAGCGATCGTGTTAAAGGTAATTTCCTTTTAGCGCGGAGTATATTCAAAAAGTATCAGAATAAAATTCGTTTAATTAATGAAGGTGAGATTTTACCTGGTGTCTTTTCGATTCCCTTAAAAGGCCATACACTTGGTCATACGGGATACAGAATCGAGGGTAGTAATGGAAATTTGTTAATTTGGGGCGATATTGTCCATTTTCCCCATATCCAATTATTAAAACCAGATGTATCGATAGCCTTCGATTCGGATCCACAATTGGCAGCAGAGACACGAGTCAGGATCCTTGATATCGTTAGCTCAGACAGGATCCTTGTTGGTGGAATGCATTTGGGGGAGCAAGGATTTAGCTATATAGAAAAACGCCAGTCAGGATACGGAATTGTCGATATTTAGCAATGAACAAAGTGGTGATTGCAGAATATAAATAAGTTCTCCGTGCGTTAGTTTTTTAACAGCCTGGTTTCTATTGATCCGGGAAGATATTGCTTTGCCGTTATTAATGTTTCATACCTGTAGTCTAATATTAGTTTGGAAATAAATTGTCGATAAAAATACTATCTATAGGGGTGTGTAATGAATTTTGTAATAACCAGAAAAGTCAATGATGATGCTATTCACGGCGAAGCTAATAAAATATCGGGGAGGAACCCAATGACTACAGGAGAGTTATCGTTGCGACCCAAACTGCCTTCGATCACCGGAAGTCGATTTTGGGCCGCTTTTTTAGTCTTTTTATTTCATTCATCACTGCCCAGCGATCTTGCTCCATTTGCAGACCCAACCATTCAGCATATTTATACGGTTATGGTTAGTAAGGCCGGATGGTTAGGGGTTTCATATTTCTTTATACTAAGCGGATTTATTATGGTGTGGTCAGCCAAAGATAGCGATACTGTCGGGGATTTTTACCTGCGGCGTTTTGCTAAAATCTACCCCACTCATTGTCTGACCTGGGCCATTGCATTTATAATTGGTGCAATTAGTATTTATCAGTATAAATTATGGTCATCAAATCTACTGTTGTTGAATACCTGGTTTGACGATGTGCGATACTTCTTTGTGGGCAACAGACCCAGTTGGTCTTTATGCATTGAAGCGATGTTTTATCTCTCTTTCCCATTCCTTTTTAGAATAATGAAAGCCATACCTGAAAAGTATGATTTTCTGGGATTAATTGCTGTCACTGCAGCCTCCTTCCTGGTCCAAATGTCCATTTATAGCTGGGTTGAACCGAATAAAATGATGGGGGCTTTTCCCATTTCCCAGCATCACTTCTGGATGTCATATATTTTCCCACCAGCACGAATTTTTGAGTTTCTGGCCGGTATGTTTGCTGCGCGATTGCTGATCAATGGACGGGAAATCATGCTGCCGAAAATTACCTCGCTTGCCTTACTTGTTGCAACATATATCGGATCTATGTATATCCCATTCCAGTTCAGTATGAGTGTTGTATTTATCATTCCAGTTTGTTTGTTAATTACTTCTCTTGCGGGTGATGATTTAAAAACCAGAAAGACGGTATTTAACCATAATACATCGGTTTGGTTAGGTGAGATCTCCTATGCATTCTATATGGTACATTTTTTAGTGCTCTTCTATTTTTTGAATTTGACGGCGGGAAGGAAGTTTGATCTGGTGGAAGGAGGAGGGCTTATTGCGGTTACGCTGATTCTGTCAATTGCCTGCGCGTCATTTGTGTACAAGTACTTTGAAGTACCGATGATGAAAATCATTCTGGTGAAGTTCAGAACGAAAAAGTTGATCAGCATTCGCGAATCTTCGTAACACCGGAAATGCACTGCTACCAGGGCATTGCCTCATCAAAGCACGAGGTGGCTTCCGTTCATCCGGTGGGAGGGCATGCGTTAAGTAGATGCTCTCCCACTCTTTACTGCTTAATCAGTAAGAAACCTGAAACCTTTTATCGGCTCCTCCATAAACGACACGGTATCTCCGTTTAGTGAATTTTATCAATAGTGCTCCTGATGAAAGGATATCGTGTAATGCCTGTACAAGTATGCTAGTAGCCGACATCGCGCAGCCGTGGGTCCTGAAAGACGGAAGCCACCATATCTGTAAATTTGGCGCTATCCAGATAGGCACAGTCTGTTCGGGATAAAAGCTCTATTTTGAAATCATTGAACTGGCCGGATAGCTGATGAGTTTTTATCTTGCTCTTTACTTCACCACTGATCGAGCAACGCAATACGAGCGACACTCCTTTACCAGCGGCAATGCTTGAAAACAGCACAGGATAGGATCCACATTCAACCACGCGTTTTGGTGTGATATTTCCTTCATCGAAGAGCACATTGAAATTGCGCGTTGAAGTTGCACATTTTTTGCTACTAAGCAAAAAAACCTCGCCATCCAGACTGGATATATCGGTTATACGAGGATGACTTTTCTCAGTAATAATCACCAATTCACTGGAGAGTAATAGGGTTCGCGCATGTTGTGCATTGGAAAAACCGGCACCGATGATTACCGCATCGAACTCATTTTTATCGAAGGCGCTGAGTAAACTTATTGTATTTCCTATAGAAATGTCGATATTCCAGCCTAGATCCTGGCCTAAATCGATCAATGAACTAATAATATAGGGAGGTAAGCATTCAATTATCCCAACCCTAATGGTCAACTGACTGTTTTTAGAGTAGGAGATGTTGTTTTTGCAATCATCCGCGAGGTTAAGAATTTTTAGCGCATACTCATAAAGTATCTGGCCTTGCGCAGTAGGTGAGCACCCGTCTGTTCTTCTGTCTAAAAGGATGACATCAAGGTTATCCTCCAGGCTCCGTATTCGGTGGGAGATGCTGGATTGCACTCGATTCAGGCGCTCTGCGGCTTGGGTTATATTCCCTGTCTCCACGACTGTCACGAAGGCAAGAAGTTCACTTATCTTCATTTGAGACCTCATGCTGAAAGTTAACTCATTGTTTCGATAATATTTATAATTTATGGCAATGAGTTTGTCACTATGTTTCTAATCCA
Source organism: Enterobacter sp. RHBSTW-00901 (assembly GCF_014103115.1). Classification (NCBI taxonomy): domain Bacteria; kingdom Pseudomonadati; phylum Pseudomonadota; class Gammaproteobacteria; order Enterobacterales; family Enterobacteriaceae; genus Enterobacter; species Enterobacter sp. RHBSTW-00901. The sequence continues at coordinate 1,127,504 of NZ_JABXPB010000001.1, read as the reverse complement.
AAGTGTTGAACGAACAAAAATTGGGAGGGGTGGTTGAAATTTAATCACTTATTCCTGTCGTCACCCAAAAATCCAGTATAAATAATGATATGTTTATCAATTACTTACTGATGAGATTGTGCAGAGTTCCACAGTGTCTCCCTCCTTGTTGGCTTGCAATGAATGTTGTCGGAACGTTTTTACAGAGACGGTTTGGCATTAATCCACATATTTCTTTTTAATATCCTGCGCGCTTTAAAATCCTATTGTATCGACTACTCACACCATAATACGGCGGGGTATCAATCTTTTCGATGTATACCTCGATTTTATTCGCTGGTTTTTTATTGCCATGCAAATTACGATTTTATGTGTGAGGCCTGGATTTTTACTTTGCACTTGTAGATCAACTGGTTATCTAATTATTTATATGCAAATTTATGCCTTCCCTGGCCTTCATTATTCGTATTAGTGAAAAATTCTTTTCGTATATGGGATAAAATATGGCGCACGCTGAGTTTGATAAAATAATGATCGAGCTGGTTGACTATGCTTATGAGCAAGCAACCTTTGATAATGAGACGCTCCGCCTGGCGCGTTTTTGTCTGCTGGATTCGATAGGGTGTGCGATTGCTGCCTCTACTGATTCTGATTGTTCCAGGCTGATGCGCAGTGTGCAATTCAGTAAAAACAGCCAGGGTGTACCTGTAGTGGGCACCGCACTACGCCTGGGGCCGATCGAAGCGGCGTTTCAGATCGGCTCAATGATCCGCTGGCTTGAGTTTAACGATACATGGCTTGCGCAAGAATGGGGGCATCCATCCGATAACCTGGGGGCTATTCTGGCTGCTGCGGCGTGGCGTAGTCTCTCCGATAGTCATCAGTCGGCTGTCAATATGGCTGCCGTACTGAACATGATGATTCGTGCTTATGAAATTCATGGTGTACTGTGCCTGTCTAACTGTTTTAATGCGCTGGGCATTGATCACGTCGTGTTGGTCAAGGTGGCCTCTGCAATCGCTGCTGCCCAGATTCTGGGGTTATCAAAGGATCAAGCGCTCAGCGCACTGTCCAATGTGATTATCGATGGCCATTCTCTTAGAACCTATCGACATGCGCCAAATGCGGGGACACGTAAATCATGGGCTGCTGGAGATGCAACGGCACGTGGCCTGCAGTTTGCGCTGTTTGCGCAAACTGGTGAGATGGGATATCCAACGGCACTCACAGCCAGTCGCTGGGGATTTGATGATGCGGTACTGAGAGGACAACCGTTCAATCTGACGCGTAATTTATCAGATTTTGTCATCCAGAATATCCTGTTCAAAGTTCCCAATCCTGCTGAATATCATGCCCAGACCGCAGTTGAGGCGGCTATTTGCCTTCGTAAGCGGATAATAGATGAAGGTTATTCCCCTGAGAGTATCGAATATGTTCGTGTGGAAACCACACGTCCAGCGATTCAAATTATTGATAAATCTGGTGCACTGAATAATTCTGCCGATCGCGATCACTGTCTCCAGTACATGATTGCTGTGGGGCTTCAAACCGGAAATCTGACCATTAAGGATTTTCATGAACCGCTTGCTTCAGATCCCCGACTGGAGGCGTTACGCCAGAAAATTACCTGCACTGAACGTCCCTCTTTTACCGAAAGCTACTACGACCCGGAGAAACGCGCGATCCCGAATGCGCTCTATATCAAGTGTCATGGGATGGCGGAAGAAATATCGGCACTTATCGAATATCCGCTCGGTCATGTCCGTCGCCGTGAAGAATGTTTCGACGCACTTCTGACGAAATTCCATCTAAATCTTTCTGACAGCCCGCTGCGTGATAGGGCGGATAGTCTGGCCGAGACCCTGACGTCAGGGGCGAAGCTGGATGATATGCCCGTCATTGACTTCCTGAAAATGTTTTCATGGGATTAAGTTCTTCTCAACATATTTGCGTAAATTCATAGGGTTAAAGGTGATTGAAGTGAAAAAGGCAATACTGGTTGGCTGTGGTGCTGAGATTGGTGCAAACCTGTTGATTCAGAACGATCCGCAGCAGGATGGTTTCGCGATTCAGACCGTTGTAACGAATCCACCTTCTGTCGATAAACATTATCCAGAGTTGCGTCCGATTGACGGCATTGTGGCTCGTCTGGCTATGGCACATCCCGGTATACAATCCCGGGTCAGCATTATCAACAGTGAAACCCTGCTAGTTGACGGTCGTGAAATTCATTTCTTCTTTGGCGATTTAGCTAAAGGGGGACCGCTGGTCGAAGGGCGTTTTGATATTGGGTTTATCGCGACCAGCAAACAGGATATGGATCTGAACAGCCCTGTGGCCCGAAATATGCTGGAGCTGGCCGACGTTGTGTTGGGTGTTGCTGAGGCAGATAGCCTGCCAAGTATCTACGGTTGTCTGGGAGATCTGACCCGCGACGATATTAGCACGATACAACGCCAGGTCGTTCAATCCGGCATGTACTGTTTGGGATCCTGCCAGACCAATGGTATGCATGCTTCATTGCGTGTTGTGAGCGGCGCACTCAGCGCCATTAATTGCAACACTTCTCATATTGTGGCGGTTGAAACCGATATTGTGCATCCTGACACGCCCAATGGCGTGCTTGGTACTCGATCGTTTGAGGGACGAATGCAGGATGCGCGTGACAATCTCCGTCCTAGTTTTTCCCAAATTGCGATGAGCCAGAAAAAAGTAATGCCGTGGGCACCGCTGGTAAATACCGTATCGCTACGTGCCCCAGTTCATGCGCCAGGATATCAGATAAACCGCTTTATCGTTAAAGATAATGGCGCGTTAAGCATCAGTCTCATTGAAGAGGCTATTGAGCGTGTAAGCAAAGCGCATCCTCATATTGTCATGGGCTCCAGGACACCTCTGGGGGGACGGGCTTATGCCTATGAACGCCGGTGCTCAACAATTCTCTCTGACCCGAATCATTTGCTAATTCTCCGCCCTGCGTATCTGGCAAACCAAAATCTGAGTGAAGTCATCATCCAGTCATTTGTTAACAATACGGTCGGTTATACGGCTGTTGTTCGGGACGTAGCACGCAATATTGCGCAGGGACTACCCGTTGCCACTTTTTTGGGGATTGAGAAATGACAAGTTCACATACCGTTGATTTTTTGAGCTCTGGTTTTGTCGTGAAGACCGCGAGGTCTGAAGCTTTTAATGGAAAACTAAAAGCTGAAGTCGAGCAGATACAAGCATTATACGAAATCTATCCTGAACTTATGGTTCCGGTTTTGCACGACGGGCTGGCCGCCGGTCGGCAATTCTATGTTCTTGAAAAGAAAAACTCACTCCCGTTATCCAACATCGTGTTTGATGAGCGGCGATCGCTGGCAGAGCGGCGGAGAATTGTTCAGTCTGCGCTGGAAAATATACAAAAGGCCATCAGCCTTGAAATCGATAGCCATTCTGCGTTGGCGAACGATATGCCAGCCCGATTGATGGAGGAGTGGGAAGGTACGCGTTTTGCGCACGATCTCTTTAATAAATCGGTTTTGCTCAATGGCACCCGCTTCAATATCTCTGCCAGAGAGGTCTTTGAAAAATCGCTGGAAATGGCCAGGAGCGAAGCATTTCGTTCGGTTGAAAAGGCGCATTTCAACTTTCATTTTGGTAACGTGCTCTACAACGAAGAACGTTCTCAGACCAGCTTTATTGACCCTGATTTTTCTGTCCGTGGTCTCGATCCGCTTTTCGGTTTTTCCCGGTTTGCATTTTCGTTTTGGCACGAACTGGCCGCCGAGGTTGAAGATGCAGTCAAAATAGTACCAATGTCAGATGAACTTATGTTCGTTCTGGCGAAACAAGACTACGGCAATATTCTTAGCGAAATCCCGGAAATCGGGGGGATTTCTGGCTTGATCCCACTGATGGGCGAGAACATGCGCAATCGGTTTTATGTTCTCACTACCTACTGTTTCCTCAGGAGTATCCGTATAAACGGGAGTAAACAGGACTGGAAAGCACCACGTTCTCCCGTGATCGCCCGACCTGAAGAGGTACTTATGTTGGGCATGCTGGCTTACCTCGAAGGAGCTGGCGTTGAGAGCGAAAGTCTTTGCGCGTAATTTCATTCCAGTACAGGATTTGAGTATATGTCGTTGGTAAGCGTTAGCAGTACCTTAGAACAAGGATTTGAGACACCAAGACGCTATTTGGCTGCTGCGGCTATTTTGATAGGCGTGCTGATGGCGTCGTTGGACAGTTCCATTGTGAATATCGCTTTGCCCTCCATTGCCAGTGCATTACAGGTTGATTCGGCCTCCAGTATCTGGATTACCAACGGCTATCAGGTTGCCAGCGCGGCAACAATGCTGATTTGCGCATCGCTGGGAACACGGATAGGGGAGCGACGTTTCTACACGGCCGGGATGGTGTTGTTCACTCTGTCTTCGCTGGGCTGTAGCCTTTCGCCGACCTTTGGCGTACTGGTTGCCATGCGCGTACTCCAGGGGGGGAGTTATGCGGTGATGATAAGCGTTGGATTAGGTCTGTATCGGGTGATCTTTCCACCCGGTTCGCTGGGAACGATATTTGGACTGAATGCGCTTGTATTTGCGGTAGGCACGGCCATTGGTCCTGCATTGGGTGGTTTGATCATCTCTTACCTGTCCTGGCCCTGGTTGTTCTACATTAATATCCCGTTGGGAGGACTTGCTGTTGTGTGCGCGTTTATCTCCCTGGGAGGGGATACTGAAAAAGAGAAGGGCTTCGACTGGCGTGGGGCGATTAGCTCAGCGGCAGCATTAGGTTTGATGGTTATTGCTGTTGATCAAATCGGGCGCTGGGATAATCGCACACTGATATTTTGCGCGGTTGCGTCTGTCGTGCTGTTTGCCATTTTTTTAAAAGCCCAGATAAGTTCCAGGAACCCTTTATTGCCGCTTGATATATTTCGTTCCAGACAATACAGCTTTGCGGTGCTCTCTTCTGTTTCCATGTTTGTCGCTCAGGGGATGGCACTGGTCGGCTTGCCCTTTGTGTTGCAGCATACTTATCACTACTCCGTGCTCGAATCTGCATACATCTTTACCCCGTGGCCGGTTGCCGTGGCGTTCTGCGCCCCGCTTGCGGGCAGGCTATCAAACCGTTTCAATCCGACCCAGATATCTACTGTCGGTGTAATGGTCTTTTGCCTTGGTTTAGGCTCACTGGCCTTGTTGCCGGAAGCCGCGACGGTGGGGGATTTTCTGTGGCGCGTGGCGGTTTGCGGCATTGGTTATGGTTTCTTCCTTCCGCCAAACAACAAGGAAATGTTTTCAAATGTCGCGGCAAACCGAACGGTAACGGCCTCGGGAGTACTGTCAACCGCCAGAACTGCAGGGCAATCTATTGGTGCAGCGTTGGTTGCGATGATAATTGCATTGTTGAATGGATTAACAGGGCACGCGGGCGCGCAGTTTGCCGTCTATGTGTTTGGCGTGGCCTGTGCTATATCGGCTATATCATCTCTTGCCAGTACGTTACGTCTGCACCGGTAAGTGATTGAGGGGATCTGTACTTTATGTCAGCAGCTGGTCAATGTCGTCCGGCTGCTGACACGTTAGTCTCAATATGCGTGCGGGCAGATTGCTATGTCAGATGCGATGGAGATGAAACGCAGAAAAGCAAAAAGCCTGCTTTAAAAGCAGGCTTTTTAAATTTGGCTCCTCTGACTGGACTCGAACCAGTGACATACGGATTAACAGTCCGCCGTTCTACCGACTGAACTACAGAGGAATCGTGTGAACGGGGCGCATATTATCGACGTCAGCGGTGCTTGTCAAAGGGTGGATCAATGCCTTTTGATCGTTTGCTGACAAAATCAGCAAAGTGACGTTTTTGACAACGAAATGCACCGTTATGGTGCGGGCATACCCCTTATGGGGCAGATCATAAACTGCTGTTTCAGTAATAAAACCAACATCAATGATTAGGTTTCCTTATTTTCAGGCGGTTAGCAACAAATCAGACCTCTTTGAAAAACTGGCATTCATATTGCAAAACCTGTTCAACAACGACAGCCAGTACCGGCACAGCATTTCGAACAGGGGGCAAAATGAACTTAAGACGACTGAAATACTTCGTAAAAATCGTCGATATTGGCAGCCTGACGCAAGCGGCGGAAGTGCTGCATATCGCGCAGCCTGCGCTGAGCCAGCAAGTGGCGACTCTGGAAGGTGAGATGGATCAGCAATTGCTTATCCGCACAAAACGCGGCGTGACCCCAACAGAAGCAGGCAAAATTCTCTATACCCATGCTCGTACCATTCTGCGCCAGTGCGAACAGGCTCAGCTGGCGGTGAACAGTGTGGGTCATACGCTGAGCGGACATGTTTCCATCGGGCTGGCTCCGGGAACGGCGGCCTCCTCTATTACCATGCCGTTGTTGCAGGCCGTGCGTGCCGAACTGCCGGATGTGCTGGTTTATCTGCACGAGAACAGCGGGTCTGTACTGAATGACAAGCTGCTTAATGGTCAGCTGGATATGGCCGTGCTTTACGACCGTTCTCCGGTTGCCGGGATCACCAGCCAGCCGCTGCTGAAAGAAGATCTTTACCTGGTAGGGACGCGTGACTGCCCGGGGCAGAGCGTTGATTTAACTGCCGTTGCAGAGATGAATCTCTTCCTGCCGCGTGATTACAGCGCCGTGCGTGTGCGCGTGGACGAAGCGTTCTCGCTGCGACGTCTGACGGCAAAAATCATTGGCGAAATTGACTCTATCTCAACGCTGACCGCGGCTATTGCCAGCGGGATGGGCGTCACGGTTCTGCCGGAATCTGCCGCGCGTGCACTGTGCAGTGCGGCAAATGGCTGGATGGCGCGGATCACGACACCATCCATGAGCTTACCGCTGTCGCTGAACATGTCAGCCCGCGGTTCGTTGTCACCGCAGGCGCAGGCGGTAAAAGAAATTTTGATGTCTCTGGTGAGCAAGCCATCGCTGGAAAATCGTGAACTGCAGCTCGTGAGCTGATATTCCATAAAAGCATAAGATGCTGGTTTTTATTATTTGTTCTGCAGCTCAACTGACTTTAACAATAGTGTTATGTCAGATGTGCCGGAGTGAATCGTGAATTTCCAGCAGCTTAAAATTATCCGTGAGGCGGCCAGACGGGATTACAACCTGACTGAAGTCGCCAATATGCTTTATACCTCCCAGTCGGGCGTCAGTCGCCATATCCGCGAGCTGGAAGAAGAGCTTGGTATTGAGATTTTTATCCGCCGTGGTAAGCGCCTGCTTGGCATGACGGAGCCTGGCAAGGCATTGCTGACCATCGCGGAGAGGATCCTCAACGAGGCCAGTAATGTGCGCCGCCTGGCGGATCTCTTTACCAATGATGCTTCAGGCGTACTGACCATCGCCACGACCCACACGCAGGCACGTTACAGCCTGCCGCCAGTGATTAAAGCGTTTCGTGAGCTCTTCCCGGATGTGCGTCTGGAATTGATTCAGGGCACCCCGCAGGAAATTGACGTGCTGTTGCAAAACGGTGGGGCAGATATCGGGATCGCCAGCGAGCGGCTGAGCAACGATCCGCTGCTGGTGGCATTCCCGTGGTTCCGCTGGCACCACAGTTTATTACTTCCCGTAGATCATCCACTTCATCAGGTTTCACCGCTGACGCTGGAAGAGATCGGCAAATGGCCGCTGATTACCTACCGGCAGGGTATTACCGGACGTTCGCGCATTGACGAGGCCTTCAACCGCAAAGGGATAACGCCGGATGTGGTGCTGAGCGCCCAGGATTCGGACGTCATCAAAACATATGTTGGGTTAGGGCTGGGTATTGGCCTGGTAGCGGAACAGTCCGGTGGCGAGCATGACGTGGGGGACCTGGTGCGTCTTGATACCCGCCACCTGTTTGATGCTAATACCGTATGGCTGGGCCTCAAGCGGGGCCAGTTGCAGCGCAACTACGTGTGGCGGTTTATTGAGTTGTGCAATGCCGGGTTGTCGGTGGATGAGATTAAACGCCAGGTCATGGAGCCAGAAGAAACCGCAATTGATTACCAGATTTAGGTGAGGGGTTCTGTCAGTCCGGTAAGCTCAGCGCTGCCGGACAATTTTTCAGAACGCAGAAAAGCAAAAAGCCTGCTTAAGTTTCCTTAAGCAGGCTTCTTAAATTTGGCTCCTCTGACTGGACTCGAACCAGTGACATACGGATTAACAGTCCGCCGTTCTACCGACTGAACTACAGAGGAATCGTGTGAACGAGGCGCATGTTAATGGCCTCGCTAATTTGTGTCAACACTAAAATTAACACGCTGATTCAATTGATTAATTAAACTGCAAACTGCTGTTTTAATGAACCTGGACGGATATGTTATCGCCGGGTTCGCCATTTTTACGTAAACGCTGCAGAGGATCTTGCTGATAGAAATGGCAAAAACGTTGCCACAGCGCCGGGAAGCGGGGGGCAAAAAGCTCGGGAGCGCTGAAGAAATATTCTGACAGTACGGCAAAACACTCTGCGGGATCGGTTGCAGCGTAAGCATCAATACTGGCCGCACTTTCACCCACCAGGTCTATCTCATCCTGGATGTTATCCATTGCAGCATGCAGATCGTGCTCCCATCCCGCGACTTCACGAAGTGGGATTAGCGGTACACCACTGGCACGATCGCCGTTGCGGGTATCCAGTTTATGCGCCACTTCATGCACAATCAGGTTGAATCCCGAAGCATCGAACGAATCCTGAATATCCAGCCAGTTCAGGATAATCGGCCCTTGCTGCCAGCTTTGCCCGGACTGCACCACCCGCTGGTTATGCACCAGGCCGATATCGTCCTGCCATTCATCATCCACCACGAACGGGGCAGGGTAGATAAGCACTTCGTGGAAACCATCCAGCCACTCAATACCCAGTTCCAGTACAGGTAAACAGAAAAGCAGGGCGATACGCGTATTTTTAAGGGGATCCAGTTCGAAACCCTGTAGTGGGACCAGGCGCTTTTGCTGCAAAAAACGATCTGCCAGCTGAATCAGCTTTGACTGCTCATCCGGCTGGAGATTAGCCAGTACAGGGATCGCCAGCGCTTCATCCCACGGCAGCGCCATGCTCGGACCAGCTTCATTCGATTTCCAGGGCCACTTAATCATCGCTTTGCTCGCAAACTCGTTACCAGAACAAAATTGAAAGGTCAGGGTCTGTTAAAATGCCAACGCCTCATCATGATGGCAACCATCAAAATGGCGCGATGCCTGGGCGAGCCAGGCATCTTTTCTTCAGGTAAGTTATCATTTAGGCCGCAGAGTGAATAGCGCTTTGCAACTCTGTCATTCATTTTGTGAACTCAGTCGTGACGCTGAAACACAACCTGCTACTGAATGTTCTTTCTGGCTGGTGAGTAAAAAGATTTATGTCATTCCTGCAGTCAACAGGAAACATTAATTTTCTGAAAATCAGGGGGTTTTTATGGTGAAGGAATAAAAGCCAGGCATGGCCTGGCTTCGGGTCTTTAGCGCTGTGAACAGCCTGCGCACTGTTTGTTCTGGATCTGCTGGAAGAAGTCGTTACCTTTATCATCCACCAGGATAAACGCCGGGAAGTTCTCCACCTCGATTTTCCAGATAGCCTCCATACCCAGCTCAGGGTAAGCCACACACTCAAGGCGCTTGATGCTGTTTTGCGCCAGTACCGCCGCCGGGCCGCCAATGCTACCGAGGTAGAAACCGCCGTGTTTATGGCAGGCATCGGTCACCTGCTGGCTGCGGTTACCTTTTGCCAGCATGATCATGCTCGCACCGTGGGATTGCAGTAAGTCCACATACGAGTCCATACGGCCTGCGGTGGTTGGGCCTAACGAGCCAGAGGCATAACCTTCCGGTGTTTTGGCCGGGCCAGCGTAGTAGATTGGATGATCTTTTACGTACTGCGGCAGTTCTTCGCCGTTATCGAGCAGCTCTTTCAGCTTCGCGTGGGCGATATCGCGCGCCACGATGATGGTACCGTTCAGCGACAGGCGCGTAGACACCGGGTGAGCAGAAAGCTGCGCAGGATCTCATTCATCGGTTTGTCGAGATGAATGCTCACCACATCGCCTTCGCCCTGTTGACGCAGGGATTCAGGAATGTACTGGCCTGGGTTGTGCTCTAGCTTCTCAATCCAGATGCCGTCGCGGTTGATCTTAGCCTTGATGTTGCGGTCTGCGGAGCAGGATACACCCATTCCGACCGGGCAAGATGCACCGTGACGCGGCAGACGAATAACGCGGATATCGTGGGCAAAGTATTTGCCGCCAAACTGCGCGCCAAGCCCCAGATTTTGCGCTTCCTGCAACAGTTCCTGTTCGAGCTGAACATCGCGGAACGCCTGGCCGTGCTCGTTCCCTTCCGTTGGCAGACCGTCGTAGTAACGGGTGGAGGCGAGCTTCACGGTTTTCAGGGTGCTTTCTGCTGACGTACCGCCAATCACGAAGGCGATATGGTACGGCGGGCACGCTGCAGTACCGAGGGTGCGCATTTTCTCAACCAGATAATTTTTCAGCTTCGCAGGGGTGATCAGCGCTTTGGTTTCCTGGTAGAGATAGGTTTTGTTGGCAGAGCCGCCGCCTTTTGCCATGCACAGGAATTTGTATTCGTCGCCATCAACGCTGTAGAGGTCAATTTGCGCAGGCAGGTTAGTGCCGGTGTTGACCTCTTTATACATATCCAGCGCCGCATTCTGGGAGTAGCGCAGGTTGTCTTCGGTGTAGGTGTTGTAAACGCCCTGGCTCAGGGCTGCCTCGTCACCGCCACCGGTCCAGACGCGCTGGCCTTTTTTACCCATGATGATGGCTGTGCCGGTGTCCTGACAGGTCGGCAATACGCCTTTGGCGGCAATTTCGGAGTTACGCAGGAACTGCAGAGCCACGTATTTATCGTTCTCACTGGCTTCAGGGTCATGAAGAATGGCTGCAACCTGCTTCTGGTGTGAAGGGCGCAGCATAAAAGCAGCATCGTGGAAGGCTTGTTGTGCCAGCAGGGTCAGTGCTTCTGGCTCCACTTTCAGCACTTCCTGACCGTCGAATCCGACAACTGAGACGTGCTCTTTGGTCAGCAGATAGTATTCGGTATCGTCGTGCGCGAGCGGGAAGGGGTTCTGGTAAACAAACGGTTTATTCGACATAGCGTATTGCTCCATAAAAATAAAACCGCCGGAGGTTTAATCCGGCGGTCAGGAATCAGAACATCATGGACATCCACGGGTAACCAATCAGCAGCAGGGCCGCCAGGAAGATGGCACCGAAGATGGTGCCCAGACGCCAGTAGTCTTTGGTTGGCAGGTAGCCACTACCGTAGTAAATCGGGCTTGGACCAGTACCGTACGGAGTGATGATCCCCATGATACCCAGAGACGTCACCATCAGCAGGACGAACACTTCCATATTCATGCCCGGAATGGTGGAGGCGATGGTCAGCATCGCTGGCAGCAGCGCCGTAGTGTGCGCGGTGGTGCTGGCAAACAGATAATGCAGCAGGTAAAACGCCAGCAGCAGTACGATAGTCGCAACGCCCGGAGAGATACCGCTCATCAGCAGGCCACCTTCTTTACCCAGCCAGCTAATAAAGCCGGTGGAAGAGAGACCATCTGCCAGAGCAACCAGAGTGGCGAACCAGACGAAGGTATTCCAGGCCGCTTTGTTACCGGTGATATCATTCCACTCCAGCACGCCAGTCCAGAGCATTAAACCTACGATTAACAGCGCAGCCATTGCCGGTTCAATCCACGCAGCGGCGAAGATCCACATCAGCAGCGCACAGCACACAAACACCAGCAGCAGGATTTCATTGCGGGACAGTTTGCCCAGTTTTTCCAGCTCACGGCTCGCCCACAGCGGCACTTCATCGTTCACTTTCACTTCTGGTGGGTAGAACCAGTAGGCCAGCAGCGGCATGACCAGAATCAACAGCACACCCAGCGGCAGGAAGGCGATAAACCAGGTACCCCAGGAGATGTTAATCCCCACGGTGCTTTTCACCAGCGCCAGTGCCAGCAGGTTTGGTGCGAGCGCGGAGAGGAACATTGAGCTGGTGATACAGGCTGCGGTGATCGCTACCCACATCAGATACGAACCAATTTTACGCGCGCTCGGGTCGTTAGGTTTTGAACCGTACAGCGGTGGCAGGTTAGCGATAATTGGGTAGATAGTACCGCCGCTACGTGCGGTGTTAGACGGCGTAAACGGTGCCAGCAGCAGATCCGCGAAGGTGATGGCATAACCGAGCGTCAGGCTGCGACGGCCCAGATACTTCACCAGAATCAGCGCCAGACGGCGACCAAAGCGGGTTTTGTCATAGCCTGCGGCGAACATAAAGGCACCAAAAATCAGCCACACGGTTGAGTTACCAAAACCGCTTACCGCCCATTTAAAGGAGGCTCCCGCCAGCTTGAATTTTGGGTCGGCCAGTTGATCCGGGCTGAACAACACCCACTGGCTACAGAGTGCAATTGCGACCACACCGGTCAGGCCAATCACTGCGCCTGGCAGCGGTTCGAAGATCAAGCCGACGATCACGCCGACGAAGATAGCGAAGTAGTGCCATGCATAAGGAGGCAGCCCTTCCGGAACGGGAACAAACAGCAGCAGTACGGCGACGATAATCGGCAGCGCCATCATCAGCAGACGTTTTGCCTTTCCGTCGGGTGCTTTACTCGCCACAGGAGGCGTTACAGCAGTTTTTGTATTCATAGTTTCGCGTCTTAAGTTGTCAGGAATTCGGTTATATCGTGAAAATACAAATTCGCTTTCTTTAGTTTCTTTAGTTTCTTTAGTTTCTTTGGTTTTTTTAGTTATTTAAAGTGCGTTTTTGTGATTTCGCTAATAGTGATTTATCGCATTAAGGTCTGCGGTAAATTAAAAAATGATGATATTTATATATTGCGCTTTTGGATGCCTTGATTTTTGATCGCGATCAAAAAAATAGAATCGCAGAAGTATTTTTCATCGTTTATTAATAACCACTCAGGTGTATGTGGGTATTGTGTGTTTTTATTTTTTAATTGTTGATTTTTGATAACATTTGATAAGAGTGAGCTTGGTTATCTTATTGTTTTATTTATATTTATTAGAATTCACACAGAGCGGTAACGTAAGCAAAAAGTTAACAATGTTTAAATTATTGTGAACGGAGTAATTTATATCTCTAACACCAATGTGTTATTAATGTTATCGAAGGGATTAAATAGTTTATTAACTAACGTAATAGCTTTAGAAACTAAAAAAATCATTATATTAATATTATGAAATCGGCATAAAAAACGAAATAAAACTGGTCCGACAACGAATTCTTAATTTTTTAAAGTTTGGAGTTTCTATTATGAGCACTAACGAACGTATTTTAAGCCCCTTCACATTACCGAATGGCACGGAACTGAAAAACCGTTTGTTAATGGCACCGATGACAACCTGTACGGGTTACTATGATGGTACGGTCACCAGCGAGCTGGTGGAGTACTATCGGGCACGTTCAGGCAGCATTGGTACCATTATTGTTGAGTGCTGTTTTGTCGACGACCTGGGTCTCGCTTTCCCGGGGGCGATTGGTATTGATAACGACGAAAAAATCGCCGGGCTGGCGAAAATCGCCGATGCCATCAAGTCCAAAGGTTCTAAAGCCCTTCTGCAGATCTACCACGGTGGTCGCATGGTCGACCCGAAACTGATCGGTGGCCGTACACCTGTTGGCCCAAGCGCAGTTGCTGCGCCGCGTGACGGTGCCGCGACGCCGGTTGCGCTGACCACCGAAGAAGTGGAAGGGATGGTTGGCAAGTTTGGTGAAGCCGTACGTCGTGCCATCCAGGCTGGTTTTGACGGTGTTGAAATCCACGGGGCAAACACATACCTGATTCAGCAGTTCTACTCTCCGAACTCTAACCAGCGCGACGACGAGTGGGGCGGCAGCCGTGACAACCGCGCCAGATTCCCGCTGGCGGTGCTGGATATCACTCACAAAATGGTGCGTCAGTACGCGGATGATGCTTTTATTATTGGCTACCGCTTCTCCCCTGAAGAGCTGGAAGTTCCTGGCATTCGTTTTGACGACACCATGTACCTGCTGGAAAAACTGGCCGCGCGTGGCGTGGATTATCTGCACTTCTCTGTAGGTGCGACCCTGCGCCCATCTATCGTCGACACGCAAGATCCCACCTCGCTTATCGAAAAATACTGCGCGATGCGCTCTGAAACGCTGACACAGATCCCCGTGATGGGCGTGGGCGGTGTGGTGAATGCCGCCGATGTTAATGACGCGCTGGAACATGGCTACGACCTGATTGCCGTTGGCCGCGCAACCATCGCGTACCCGGACTGGACTGACCGCATTGCTGCCGGTGAAACGCTTGAGCTGTTCATGGACAGTACCCAGCGCGAAGCGTTAAGCATTCCAGAACCGCTGTGGCGTTTCTCGCTGGTGGAAGCGATGATCCGCGACATGAGCATGGGTGAATCCAGATTCAAACCGGGTATGTTCGTTGAGAAAGTGCAGGACGACGCCAATGAGCTTGTCATTAACGTCAGCCTGGAAACCGACCGCATCGCCGATATTGAACTGGCCTCCGGTCCGGGTGAAGACGTGGAGTTTGTCACCAGCTTTGAAGAGATCCGCACCCGCATTCTGGATGCCAATACCCCGCATGTGGATGCCATCACGGGTGCAACCAGCCAGAGCGAAGCGGTGAAAAAAGCGGTGTCGAAAGCGATGCTGAAATCCAGCAAAGCGCTGGCGGCGGAAGAAGGGGCTGACCCGAACGAAACCAAAAGCGTTGACGTTGTAGTGGTGGGTAGCGGCGGTGCTGGTCTGGCGGCGGCAATCCAGGCGCACGACGAAGGCGCGAGCGTGCTGATTGTTGAGAAAATGCCCTCCATTGGCGGCAACACCATTAAAGCGTCTGCGGGCATGAACGCCGCAGAAACCCGCTTCCAGCGGGTGAAAGGCATTCAGGACAGCAAAGAGTTGTTCTACCAGGAGAGCCTGAAAGGCGGTGGAAACAAGAACAACCCGGCGCTGCTGCACCGCTTCGTAGAAAACGCGCCAGAGGCTATCGAGTGGCTGGCGACACGCGGTATCATGCTGAATGATATTACCACCACCGGGGGAATGAGCATTGACCGTACCCACCGTCCAAAAGATGGTTCTGCCGTCGGCGGTTATCTGATTAGCGGCCTGGTACGTAACGTCAACAAGCGTAACATCGACGTGATGCTCGATACCTCCGTTAACGACATCATCTTCGAAAACGGCGAAGTAACCGGTGTACGTCTGACCACCGAAGAGAACGAAACGATCGTCGTGGCGACCAAAAGCGTGGTGGTGGCAACGGGGGGCTTCAGTGCCAATAGTCAGATGGTTGTGAAATACCGTCCGGACCTGGAAGGGTTTGTGACCACCAACCACAAAGGGGCGACCGGTGGCGGTATCGCATTGCTGGAACGTATCGGGGCCGGTACGGTCGACATGGGCGAGATCCAGATCCACCCAACTGTCGAACAGAAAACCTCGTATCTGATTTCCGAATCCATTCGCGGCGGCGGGGCGATTCTGGTTAACCAGAAGGGGAACCGTTTCTTTAACGAGATGGAAACCCGCGATAAAGTCTCAGCGCAGATCATCGCACTGCCTGAAAAATACGCCTATATCGTCTTTGATGAGCATGTTCGTGCGAAAAACAAAGCGGCGGATGAGTACATCGCGAAAGGGTTTGTCACCAGCGCCAGCTCACCTAAAGCGTTGGCTGAAGAACTGGGAATGGATTACCACGCTTTCCTGGCCACGCTGGAACGTTACAACGGTTTTGTTGAAAAGCAGCACGATGATGACTTTGGCCGTACTACTGCACTGCGTGCACCAATCAACGAAGGGCCGTTCTACGCCATTCAGATTGCACCGGGTGTACACCACACAATGGGCGGCGTGACCATCAACACCGAAACCTGCGTGCTGGATAACAGCCATAACGTGCTGCCGGGGGCGTTTGCTGCGGGTGAGGTTGTCGGCGGGATCCACGGCGGTAACCGTATCGGTGGTAATGCGGTGGCAGATATCATTATTTTTGGTACGCTTGCCGGACATCAGGCGGCGATGCGCGCAAAAATGGCATAAGGCACCTGTTTTTCAGGCCGGATAAACGCGCGTTATCCGGCAATTTCCCCGGCGGCTCGCTGCTTGCCGGGGCTACATCTGAGGAAGCATGCCATGCCCGATGACAACCGCGTTTACAGTTATTCCGCTGTCCTGATGGGCTCGCCCATTCTTCTGAAACTCTTTTCCCATGATGAAGCGCTCGCTTCTCGCGTATTTCGCCTGATCAAACAGTACGAAGATGTGCTCACCGTCAACCGTGCGCATTCGCAGGTGATGGATATCAACCATGCAGCCGGGCAGCATCCGGTCGCGGTCAGTCGCCCGGTATTTGAACTTATACGCTGCGCAAAAGCCGCCAGCCTGCTCCAGGACAGCGCCTTTAACCTTGCCATTGGTCCGCTGGTGAAACGCTGGAAAATCGGCTTTCGGGGAGATAGCGTACCGCCAGCCGATGAAATTGCCTCGCTGCTTGCAGTTACCCATCCGGGTGATGTTGTGCTCGATGATGCAAACAGCAGCGTTTTTCTGACCAGGCCAGGGATGGAGATTGATCTGGGGGCGATTGCCAAAGGTTATATTGCCGACCGGGTGCGGGATTATCTGCGCAAAGCGGGGGCTGAACTGGGGTTGATTAACCTGGGTGGTAATATCCAGACGTTAGGTTCGCCGGACGGGGGCTGGAGCGTGGGGCTTAAAAAACCGTTCGCCGGTGATGAACTGATTGGCACGATGACGGTTGAGAACATGTCCGTTGTGACATCAGGAACGTATGAGCGCTACTTTGAGCAAAACGGCAAACGCTATCACCACATTCTCAACCCACGTACTGGCTACCCGCTGGACAATGAACTGGACAGCGTAACCGTCGTTTCAAAAGATTCCATTGATGGCGATATCTGGACCACGCTGATGTACGGAATGGGCGTGGAGAAAGGGTGTGCTGCCCTGCGTGCGCGCCCTGATATTGAGGCTATCTTTGTGACCAAAACGAAAGAAGTGGTGTTCTCTTCAGCGCACCACTTCCGTTTTACCTTACTGGACAGCAGCTACCGGGTTACTGGCAGTACTGTTTAAGCAGCCCTGTCTGCTCGGGCTGGAGCCGGTAACGATATACCGGACGCCCGGTGGCACCATAGTGAATGCTGGTGAACAGGATGTTGATTTGAGCCAGCCAGATCAAATACTTGCGACAGGAAACACGCGAGATATTCACCGCGCTCGCCAGGTCATCCGTGGAAAACTCCATCTCCGGGTGCGCGTCAATCCACTGACAGATGGTGCGCAGCGTCTGCGGGGTTAACCCTTTCGGCAGTTTTTTACTGTCCGCCAGCTCCGGCGCACCGCCGTGCAGCAGTCTGTCCACATCTGCCTGCTCATAATACTGGTGTGAACCCATCAGGTTACGTTTTGCCTTCCAGCCGCTCAATGCCTCTTCGAAACGCGGGAACTGGAACGGTTTAATCAGATAATCCACCACGCCGTAATGCATGGAGGTCTGGATCGTTGCGGCATCGGATGCCGATGAGATCATAATCACATCGATCGGGCGGCCTGACGCACGGATGATGGGCAACAGATCCAGCCCGTTATCCTGTTGCATATAAACATCCAGCAGCACCAGATCGACAGGCTGGCTCGGGTTATTAATGACTGCCTCGGCCTGGTTGAGCGTAGAGGCGACACCGCAGCAGCTAAAGCCTTCAACACGGTTGACGTACAGACGGTTGAGGTCAGCTACCATTGCGTCATCATCGACAATTAAAACATTTATCACGCGATATTCCTCTCGCTATCCCAGGGGATGTGAACAAAAAATTGAGTAAATACACCCGGTTCAGACTCGACGCTGATGTCCCCACCGAGATTCTGGATCTGCTGGCGGGCAAGGAACAACCCAACGCCCCGGTTTTCACCTTTTGTTGAGAAGCCCTTCGTAAAAATATCCTCCAGTGCTACCGGATCGATGCCTGGGCCATCATCGCTGACTTCACAGCTGAGCCAGCCGCTTTGATAGTGCAGCAGCAGGCTGATTTCACCTTCCGTTTGATCCTGCATAGCGTCCAGTGCATTTTCGATCAGATTCCCCAGCACGGTAATGAGTACCGCGACCTGCTCTTCGTTGGCCGTGTCGGGGAGCAGACATTCGTCGGACAGCGTGAGGGTAATTCCGGCCTCTTTTGCCCGGTTGATTTTACCCAGCAAAAAGCCAGCAATCACCGGAGATTTAATCTTATGCTGAATGGCTCCAATGTCAGTCTGGTAATTATGCGCCGTCTGGATAATGTACTCTTCCAGCTTGTCATAGCGCTTCATATGCAGCAGCCCCAGGATCACATGCAGCTTATTCATAAACTCATGGGTGTGGGAGCGCAGGGCATCGACGTAGTTGACCATGCCATCAATACGCTGCATCAGCTGGCTGATTTCCGTTTTATCGCGGAAGGTGCAGATGGCCCCAATCACCCGATTCCGGCTTTTTACCGGGACCATATTACAAAGTAATAACCGCCCGTTGCAGCTGATCTCCTGGTCCTGGCGGGCAATACCGGTTTTCGACACTTCCCGCAGGCTTGTCAGCAGCGGTTCGCTGGTATTTTCGGTTTGTTGGCCCGGTAACAGGAGTAACATTTCTCTGCCAGCGTGGTTGACCATCGTGACGCGACCATGAATATCTACCGCCAGGACACCTTCCCGGAGCGACTGTAGCATCGCCTGACGTTGCTCAAATAGCGCGGAGATTTCGTACGGCTCCAGACCAAACAGGATCCGTTTCAGTACGCGGACAAGACCCCAGATCGCCAGCGAACTCATCAGGATACTGAACAGAATGGTCCAGACGGCGTTCAACCGCCCGCGCGTAATTTGATCTTCAACTTTATTGAGGGAGATCCCCACCACGACAACGCCAATTTGCTCGTGCTGGGCGTCGTAGACCGGTGTGAACACGCGCAAGGCCTCGGCTAGTGCGCCCCGGTTAACGGAGACATTCTCTTTTCCTTCCAGAGCGGGTGTCAGATCGTCGCCAATAAAATGCAGGCCTAACAGCGCTTCGTTCGGGTGAGCGTAACGAATACCGCGCATGTCGGTGACCACGGTGAACAGCAGGTCGTTACGTTGCGTCACGGCCTGAGCGAGGGGCTGGATAATATCGGCCTGTGGGGCCTGCATCAGACCACGCTTCACGTCAGGGCTGTCGGCAAAGGTGCGGGCAATCCCCAGCGCGGTATCTTTAACATCATCTCGCGTGGCCCGCGTGATTTGCACTGAATAAAGGGCAAAAACCACCAGCAGGACAGAGCCGATAATGGCGCATACCATGAGTGTGACCAGGGTGTTTAGTTTCATGGGACGTCTGCGCGTCTCAGGAAACGGCTGCAAATCGCTCATTACCACTCCGTGATAAAGGAGAAAGGGTAATTATCACCGATGCCGCGCATTTCTTAAAGCTATGTAAAAGCATGCGGTTGCTCTACTTTTCGTGACCCTCCTCGCAGGTCATCCATATAAAACACTTTATAGTGTGTGGGTACTCATAATAAGGAGGCTGTTTATGAGCATTATGCTTACCGGTTCGGTCAAGGAAAGACGGCACGCCAGCACGATGAATATCGATAGATTGTCCACGCTGGACATGCTGAAAGTCATTCACCAGGATGATGCACAAATCTCTACGGCCATGACTCCCTGCTTAACGACGATTGCCCGCGTGGTCGATAACGCAGCGGCAACCCTGAGTCATGGCGGGCGTTTGGTGATCGTTGGCGCTGGCCCGTCCGGCCGCGCGGCAAAACAGGCGGCAGATGAATATGCGCCGGGAAAATCCCCGGTGATTGCCATTACGGCAGGTGATGATGCCGGAAGCTACGAGCGTGGTGTCGCTGACCTGCAGGCTATCGGGTTTGGCGAGCACGACATGATGCTGGCGGTCACCGTCAGTGGAAAAACCCCCTGGGTCTGGGGAGCCATGCGGCATGCGTGGTCGCTGGGGTCGACTGTCGCTGTTATTACCGATGATGCACAAAGCGAGGCGGCGCAGCTGGCAAGCATGGTCATTGCGCCTGAACTGGGGGCTGATGCCGTTGCCGGGTATATCAATACCAAAGCGGGGATTGCGCAAAAAATGATCCTCAGCATGGTCGCTACCGGGCTGGCAATTCGCACCGGGCGTGTTTACAGCAACCTGCGTGTGGATCTGGAAGCAAGCAATACCAAATGGGTTGAACGGCAAATTGCGATTGTAATGGAAGCCGGGGGATGCACCCGCGCCGTTGCGAAAGCGGCGCTGGAAAGCTGTAACAACAACTGTAAAACAGCGGTGCTGATGGTACTGACCGGGCTGGATGCGTGGAAAGCGCATGAGTTGCTGGCGCAGAATAATGGATTTATTCGGGTGGCATTGCAGGAAGCACCGTAAGGGTGTGTGCCAGAGACAAAAAAAGCCCGCTGTATGCGGGCTTTAGTCTTTATGGGGATTAGAACTGATAAACCAGACCTACCGCCACGATATCATCAGTGCTGATACCGTTTGCGCTGTAGAAGTTATCGTCTTCATCCAGCAGGTTGATTTTGTAATCAACATAGGTGGACATATTCTTATTGAAGTAATACGTTGCGCCAACGTCTGCATATTTCACTAAATCTTTGTCGTTACCGTAGCTGGAATTCAGGTCTTTACCTTTAGACATCAGGAAAGAGATGGCAGGACGCAGACCGAAGTCGAACTGGTACTGTGCAGTGACTTCAAAGTTCTGGGTTTTGTTTGCTACACCGAAGTCACCGTATGGCGTCATGTTGCGGGTTTCTGCATACATTGCGGCCAGATAGACGCTGTTGGCATCATATTTCATGCCCAGGGTCCAGGCATCCGCTTTGTCACCGCCAGCCGTCGTTTTAGTGACCTGATCGTTGGTACGGTCGGAAGAGGAATATGCTGCACCAGCGGTGAAGCCCATTCCGAAGTCGTAGGAGGTTGAAATACCCCAGCCGTCACCGTTTTCTTTACGAATATCGCGGCCGTTGTTGGTGCCTTCCTGATCGTTTGATGCACTTTCATTATTACCCTGGTACTGAAGGGCAAAATTCAGGCCATCGGCCATACCGAAGAAACCATTGTTACGGTAAGTTGCAACACCGTTTGCACGGCCAGTCATAAAGTTATCGGTATGGGTATAGGAGTCGCCGCCGAACTCAGGCAACATATCGGTCCAGCCTTCTACGTCGTATACAACACCGTAATTACGACCGTAGTCAAATGAACCGTATTCACCAAATTTCAGACCCGCAAAACCAAGACGTGTCCACGATTGTTTGTCACTGCCTTCAGTATTATTTGCCTGAATATTATATTCCCACTGACCATAACCGGTCAGCTGAGCGTTAATCTGGGTTTCGCCTTTGAAGCCCAAACGTACATAGCTCATGTCGCCGTCAGAACCGGTGTCATCAGAGAAATAGTGCAGACCATCCACTTTACCGTACAGGTCTAATTTATTGCCGTTGTTGTTGTACACTTCAGCCGCATTTGCAGCGCCAGCCATTAATAAAGCAGGTACAATAATTGCCAAAACTTTTCTTTTCATTATATATTCCCTTTAAAGATAATTTATATGAATATATGTAGTGACTCTCCGTAACTACAGGCCAGATACTATTCTATGGGGTATTATTTAGGTTCAAAAATAAATGTAATTAAAATAGTAAAAGAATTACAAAATGTTTCTATTTGTCTATTTATTTTTCTTGTGAATTTCTTTCCCGAATATATAGGGGTTAATTATTATTAAGTATTTATTTTGAATATTATTCCGTAGTTTTAATTTGCAGGAATTATATTTCATGTGACGTGTAGTCAGAAGAGAACATCATTTTCAACAGCATTACGCCGGGAATGTGCCAGTCTGCAAATTTGCCAGAGATCAACTTAACGCAAACTTGCGAGCAGAAAGCGTCGCGGAGCCCGACGTTTAATGCCAAAATGTGACTATAATCACAAAATTTGAGTGGATATGTGAAAACGGTAACGTGGTTGCCGTGGAGTAAGGATTGAAGATGGAACGAAAAAACGATCGTAGCCTGGGAGGCAAACTGGCTCTGTGGGTGTTTTACGCTTTTTGCGGATACTTTGTCTGGGCGATGGTTCGCTATATATGGGTAGTGAGTAAAATTCCTTCACTGTCCGATACCATTGTTGACGGGTCTCTGGGATCGACCAGCGGTAAGTGGCTTGGGGCACTGTTTGGCTTTTTAGTACTGAGCACCGTAGGCCTGATTCTGGGCGGGATTGCCTGGTACACGCGCCCACGCCAGGACAACCCGTGATAGCCGCAGGGAAAATTGCTATTGTAGTGGTTTAAGCGACAGGACGTGATGATGGAAATTGCACAGTGGCAACACCGCTTTGAGCGCTGGCTTGATGAAAACCACACTACCGACGACGCCGCGCATGATATTTCGCACTTTCGCCGTGTCTGGATGACGGCGCAGAACATCATGGCTAACCAGATGGCTGAGCCGCTGGTCGTGCTGACGGCATGTTATTTCCATGACATTGTCAGCCTGCCGAAAAACCATCCCGATCGTAGCCAGTCATCACAGCTGGCGGCGCGCGAGACGCGTAATATTTTAAGACGCGATTTCCCTGATTTTCCCTCAGAGCACTGTGCTGCCGTGGAGCATGCCATTGAGGCGCACAGCTTTAGCGCAGGCATTACGCCGCAAAGCCCTGAGGCCAAAATTGTGCAGGATGCTGACCGGCTGGAGGCATTAGGCGCTATCGGTCTTGCACGTGTTTTTGCCGTATCGGGGGCGCTGGGTGTGGCGCTTTTTGATGCAGAAGATCCGTTCGCTGATGCTCGTCCGCTGGACGACAGAACCTTCGCTCTCGACCATTTTCAGACCAAGCTACTGCGCTTGCCAGAGACAATGAAAACGGAAGTGGGGCGCGAACTCGCGCGGCATAACGCCGATTTTCTGATCCAGTTTATGGCAAAACTGAGTGCCGAATTACAGGGTGACTGCCTGGGGTTAGATAGCCAGGTTCAGCACCGCTTTCGCCGCAGTTTGAGTGACTGAACTGTGGTAATCTGTTCCCCGTCTTTATTGCCTGGTTAAAAGAATGCAGGAAAATCGATCAGTGACTAAGCCCGCGTCTGAGCAGGCTGAGAAATCAACGGCAACGGTACAGGCGCTACTGCACCAGTTGCTGGATATCTATGATGCTAAATCTTTGGCAAACCAGCTGGCAGCACACGGTGAGAGCCACTGGAGCCCGGCAATTCTCAAGAGACTGCTTACCAGCGAGCGGGCAGGGCATCGCCTGAGCGAGAGCGAGTTCCGTTACCTGCAAAACCTGCTTCCGCGCCCGTCAGCGGCACATCCGAACTATGCCTTCCGTTTTATCGATCTCTTTGCCGGTATCGGCGGGATCCGGCACGGGTTTGAAGCCATTGGTGGGCAGTGCGTATTTACCAGCGAGTGGAATAAACATGCGGTTCGTACCTATAAAGCCAACTGGTATTGTGACCCTGACGCGCATCATTTCAATGCCGATATCCGCGATGTGACCCTGAGCCACAAAAGCGGTGTGACCGATGCAGAGGCTGCCGCCCATATTCGCGATACTATTCCTGCACACGATGTCCTTCTGGCTGGTTTTCCGTGCCAGCCTTTCTCGCTTGCCGGGGTATCGAAAAAAAATGCCCTCGGACGCGCCCACGGTTTTGCCTGCGATACGCAGGGAACGCTGTTTTTTGATGTTGCCCGTATTATTGATGCCCGTCGTCCGGCTATTTTTGTGCTGGAAAACGTCAAGAATTTAAAGAGCCATGACGGTGGGAAAACCTTCCGTATTATCATGCAAACGCTCGATGAGCTGGGCTACGACGTGGCCGACTCGCAGGATATGGGCGCAGATGACCCGAAAATCATCGATGGCAAATTTTTCCTGCCTCAACACCGCGAACGTATTGTGCTGGTGGGCTTCCGTCGCGATCTCAATCTGAAGGGGGATTTTACCCTGCGGGATATCCCGTCGTTGTATCCGGCGCGTCGTCCGACCGTGGCTGATCTGCTGGAGCCCGCCATCGATGCCAAATTTATCCTGACCCCGGTGCTGTGGAAATACCTCTATCGCTATGCCAAAAAACACCAGGCAAAGGGCAATGGTTTTGGTTTTGGTATGGTTAACCCGAACGATCCGCACAGCGTGACCCGCACACTGTCCGCCCGCTACTATAAAGACGGCGCGGAAATTCTTATCGACAGAGGGTGGGATAAAGCCCTGGGCGAGAAAGACTTCGACGACCCGCAGAACCAGCGTCATCGTCCGCGTCGCTTAACGCCACGTGAATGCGCGCGCCTGATGGGGTTTGAAACGCCGCAGGGTTACAGCTTCCGTATACCGGTGTCGGACACTCAGGCGTACCGTCAGTTTGGTAATTCCGTGGTGGTTCCCGCATTTGCCGCAGTGGCAAAACTACTGGCCCCACGCATCAAACAGGCTGTTGCGCTGCGCCAGAGTGAGGCCGTCAATGACGGATGTACACAATAAGGCGACT
Source organism: Enterobacter sp. RHBSTW-00901 (assembly GCF_014103115.1). Classification (NCBI taxonomy): domain Bacteria; kingdom Pseudomonadati; phylum Pseudomonadota; class Gammaproteobacteria; order Enterobacterales; family Enterobacteriaceae; genus Enterobacter; species Enterobacter sp. RHBSTW-00901. The sequence continues at coordinate 1,102,892 of NZ_JABXPB010000001.1, read as the reverse complement.
CGCAGTAAAAATATGCGTGCCATCGGCACGCGTGATACCGCAATAGAAAAACGGCTAGCCGGGTTACTGGAGCAGGCTGGTTTTGATTTTCGCGTGCAGGATGCCGCGCTTGCCGGGCGTCCCGACTTCGTGGTCGACGCGTATCAGTGCATCATCTTTACCCACGGCTGCTTCTGGCATCATCATGACTGTTACCTGTTTAAAGTCCCTGCGACCCGCACCGATTTCTGGCTGGACAAAATAGGTAAGAATGTGGCGCGAGACAAACGTGATATTGCAACGCTTGTTGCACAAGGCTGGCGGGTGCTGATTGTCTGGGAGTGTGCGCTGCGCGGCAAGCTGAAGCTGAATGATGTGGAACTGACTGAGCGGCTGGAAGAGTGGATCTGCGGCGGCGGGCAGGCCGCGCAGATCGACACCCAGGGGATCCATCCGCTTAGGGTTTCTCCACCTCACACGGAACCACCACCGGTTTAGCCGGCAGCAAATATTTCCCCAGCGTGACCAACACCACGGCAAAAACAATCACGCCTAATGCCAGCCATTCAATGGGAGAGAGCGTTTCGCCACCGAATCCGCTTCCCAGCAGTACGGCCACTACCGGGTTGACATACGCGTAGCTGGTGGCGACGGCAGGGGAGACGTTACGGATCAGGAACATATAGGCACTAATGGCAATGATGGAGCCAAACAGCGCCAGGTAACCTACGGCCAGGAAGCCCGACAGATCCGGCACTGCCGTCAGCTTTTCGCCCGTCAGCATGGAGGCAATCGACAACACAATTCCTGCGGCGAGCATCTCAATTGCGCCAGCCATCATGCCGGACGGTAACTCAATGCGCGAACCGTACACGGAACCAAACGCCCAGCTCATGGAGCCAATCATGATCAACAGTGCGCCCCACGGATTTCCGCTCAGGTTGCCGCCGCTGTTGAGCAGGATAATCCCGGCAAGACCAATCCCAATGCCCAGCCACTCCAGCTTACGGGTGCGGATGCCGAAAAGACGGCTGAAGCAAAGCGTAAACAGCGGCACGGTTGCGACCACCACTGCGGCGATCCCTGAAGGAACATTCTGGTGCTCCGCGACGGTAACCGCCCCATTCCCCACGGCCAGCAGCAGCAGGCCAATCAGGGCTGCGTTAAGCAGTGGGCGCAGTGCAGGCAGTTTATGTCCCCGCAGCAGTAAGAAGGACATCAGCAGTATTCCTGCCGAAAGAAAACGAATGCCCGCCATCATCAGCGGTGGCCAGCTTTCCACGCCGATACGAATGACAAAATAGGTGGAACCCCAGATGATATACAACGAAAAAAGAGCACCAATGAGCGGTAATAGTTGCCGGAAACGCATAGTCCCTCACGACGAAATGAAAAGGTCGCTAACAGTAAACGTCAAAACGGTCAGGCTGGCGAGTTCTTTAATTGTGAGGTAAGTGTGAATTTTTTGTTGACGTAAGGTGCCTGTTTCAGGCTTTACGCTTTTGCTCCATACTATTCACTTCATTACTAAAAAAAGAAGGATAGAGATTTTGGCAGGAAGTAGCTTGTTAACATTGCTGGATGATATCGCCACCTTACTGGACGACATTTCGGTGATGGGCAAACTGGCGGCAAAAAAGACCGCCGGTGTACTGGGAGATGATTTATCGCTGAACGCCCAGCAGGTGAGTGGGGTTCGGGCCAACCGTGAACTGCCGGTGGTCTGGGGCGTGGCAAAAGGGTCATTCATTAATAAGGTGATCCTGGTACCGCTGGCGCTGCTGATAAGCGCCTTTATCCCCTGGGCTATCACCCCTTTGCTGATGGTGGGGGGGGCGTTTCTGTGCTTTGAAGGGGCTGAGAAGATCCTTCATTCGCTCGCGTCACGTAAAGAGCATGATACCCCTGAGATGCGCCAGCAACGCCTTGAAGCACTGGCTACACAGGATCTCAAAACGTTTGAGCGCGACAAGATCAAAGGTGCCATCCGCACCGATTTCATCCTTTCGGCGGAGATTGTGGCGATAACGCTCGGGATTGTTGCGGATTCTCCGCTGTTGAACCAGGTGCTTATCCTTTCGGGGATAGCCCTTCTGGTCACGGTGGGCGTCTACGGCCTGGTGGGGTTGATCGTCAAACTGGATGATATCGGCTACTGGCTGGAAGAAAAATCAAGCACCGTGGCAAAAGGTATTGGCAAAAGCCTGCTGGTGCTGGCTCCCTGGCTAATGAAGAGTTTGTCGGTGGTCGGCACGCTGGCGATGTTTCTGGTTGGGGGCGGCATTGTGGTGCACGGTATCGCACCGCTACACCATGCCATTGAACATGTCGCTGCGTCTCAGGGGACGCTGGTGGCGGCTATCCTGCCAACGCTGTTGAATCTGGTGCTGGGCTTTATCATTGGTGGTATCGTGGTTGCAGTCGTGACGCTGGTTGAAAAAATGCGTGGGACGTCGCACTAATTTGTTACTTGTTACAGGATGCAAAAAGGCCATTTCTCGTCTAAATTGAAACAGTTTCACCCTGATACAGGAGGCAGGTATGGTCTTTTTGGTCAGTGATGAAGTTGAGCCTAAGAAAGGTGGCCCTCGCATGATTGTCACCGGGTATTCCAGCGGAATGGTGGAATGTCGGTGGCATGATGGTTACAGCATCAAGCGTGAAGCTTTTCGTGAAGATGAGCTTCAGCCGGGTAACGGGCGACAAAAGCGCGACAAGGCTTAATCACGTAACGCCCGGCTTTGTCGGGCGTTTTTACAGAACAATACCGTACCGGGTATGAGAGTGGTAATCAGGGAGTGTGTGTGCAGCGCGACACCTATTTTGTAAAACGATCTTTTCTGCAATGGCTGCATAATCGTAGCAATCCCGGCCTGATTGTTAACATCTGCTTTCTTGTTGTGCTCATTTTTTCTACTCTTCTGACCTGGCGCGAAGTCGTGGTGCTGGAAGGGGCGTATGTTTCAAGCCAGCGTAATCATCTGGAAACGGTTGCCAGTGCGCTGGACAGACAGCTGCAATTTAGCGTCGATAAACTCCTTTTTTTCCGTAAAAGTATGGGCGAAGCGCTTCAGACGCCCCTGGGGTTTGATGTCCTGCAAATGGCCGTCGCGCGCTTTAAAACGGTGCGCAACACCCCCTCCTGGCAACTGATTGTCGATAAAGATCGCACGCTGCCTGTTAATGGCGTCTCGGATGAATTTGTCAGTAAAACCACGTTGCTAAACCGCGATGATGAGCATATTAGCCATGAAATCTCCGCGGCGCTGGAAGTCGGGTATTTACTGCGTCTGGCCTCGTCATCCACTCAGAAAGAAGAGCGCGCGATGTATATTTCGCGTGCCGGGCTCTGGGTCGCTACCAATACGCCCGTGAATGATGACGAGATCATTTCCCGCTATTATCATTTTGTCACGCGTCCCTGGTTTACCCAGCAATCCGGTCGCGCCAACCGTGCACGGGCGGTACGCTGGTTTTTCTCCTCAACGACGTCAACAGCACCAGCAGATGCTCCGACGATCACCGCCAGTGTCCCGGTCTATTTCAATAATTACTGGTATGGCGTTGTCGCGCTGGATTTCTCTGTCGCAACCATGAAGCGCTTACTAAAGGATGCGGTGGCAGACCATACGGAAGGTGAGTACCAGCTTTACGACACCCGGTTGAACCTGATTGCGTCCTCTGAAGTCTCTGCCAGCAAGATAAACCTTTTTGACGACGTTGAAAGGGCGCAAATTGCCTCGGCTATTGCAAGTGATACCGAAGGCGGTCTCCGTCTGGGGAGCCGTTTTGTCAGTTGGGAGCGACTGGATCATTTTAATGGCGTGGTGTTGCGCGTTCATACCCTGGATGAAGGCGTGCGCGGTGATTTCGGCAGTATCAGCATTGTGCTGGCGCTCCTGTGGGCACTCTTTACCGCCATGCTGTTGATCTCCTGGCTGGTTATCCGCCGGATGGTGAGAAATATGTACACGCTGCAGAACTCACTGCAGTGGCAGGCCTGGCATGATCCGCTCACCCGTCTGAATAACCGTGGGGCACTGTTTGAGCGGGCAAAACAACTGGCGGAAACATGTCAACAGCAGTCACTGCCGTTCTCCGTGATTCAGATCGATCTCGATCACTTCAAAAACATCAATGACCTGTTTGGGCATCAGGCGGGGGATAAGGTACTGTCTCATGCTGCAGGGCTCATCGCCACCGGGTTACGTACCAGCGATGTTGCCGGGCGTGTTGGTGGGGAGGTGTTTTGTGTGGTACTGCCAGGGATTGCACTGCCGGAAGCGTCAGCAGTCGCGGAGCGCATTCGCTCAAGGATCGACAGTAAAGAAATTCTGGTGAAAAAAAATACCACCATACGCATTAGCGCATCCTTTGGCGTGAGCTGTGCGCATGAAAAGGGGAATTACAACTTCGAACAGCTGCAGTCCATTGCTGACACCCGGTTGTATCAGGCAAAACAGTATGGACGAAACCGGGTTGTCTGGCGCGATCGTGACAAGGAGTGATCCAACTCCTGTTTCCTGTGGTGAAGGTATAACAAAAGATGCCGTACATCAGAAAATGTATTCATAACGCAAATATTTTCTTGTCATGCAAAATCGTTGAGGATACTGTTTACAGCACATCAGGATTCCTGGTGTAACGAATTTCAAGTGCTTCTTGCATAAGCAAGTTTCATCCCGGCCATCCCCATGACCGGGATTTTTTTCGCCCTAACGATTTGCTTCAGACACGCTAAAGTCATGAATATCAAGCTCGAAGGCCTCGGCCAGTTCACGGTAAGTGTGATAATCCCTCCCGTTCACAATGACCCGGTCGGAATGATCGTCCGAGCGGCGAACTTCGGACTCACTGATTTCATTGATGGCGGCCAGTAGGGCATCGACATCCACCTCGTTTCTGATGGTGTCGCTGTACGCTTTATCGGTCTTCATTACGGGTACCTCATTCAACCGTGTCCACCTTTAAGTATAGACTGCACACAAAAACATCATTCGCGCCCTGTGGCGATGTCAGTTAATGAGATTTGTTCTACACTGGCTCAAAACCGCAGGAGAAACGTATGAAGGTCAACGATCGGGTAACCGTCAAAACGGACGGTGGCGCTCGCCGTCCGGGGATAGTGCTGGCAATTGAAGAGTTTAGTGAAGGCACAATGTATCTGGTATCACTGGAAGACTACCCGCTCGGCATCTGGTTCTTTAATGAACTGGGGCATGCGGATGGTATCTTTGTGGAAAAAGCAGAGTAGCGTGGCGTCGGGTGGCAATCTGCGCGCCCGACATCTGCTGCATAGCAAAAATCTCTGGCCAGGCCAGAGATCAGGAGGAGCAGACTAAAGGTTTTAAGCAGGCTAACGCATGTTGACGAAAATTCCATTCGTCACATTATCCGTCAGGCGAACAACGTGGTAGATCACTTGCTTATTATGCGTTTTTATTTTCCTTTTAATATTACCTTTATGTGATGAAACGGTTTTTGCTTTAATATTCATCTGATCCGAAATTTGAATAGTCCCTTGCCCGGCCATCCACATTCGCAGCATACTTGATTCAGTCCTGCTTAATGATAAAGTGGGTAAGTTAACTGCGCCTACATTCTTTACTTCTTTATTCAAATAATCGCCCAGGATGTCATCCAAAGACTCTGGTTTAATCGATTTAGAACTGATCAATAAATTTTTACGAACCAACAAATATTCATCAAAGTGAATGTTGGCTATCGCCATAAAAACAATAAACAGAGTTTTGGGATGTTGATTAATGATTTGCTTAATTTTCTGACTGTTGGCTGGATCGTGAATGAAACAGTCCTCATTAATAAACACCACGCCTGGCTTGAGGTCATCACAAGCGGCTGCAAGTTCGTCAACGGTGTGTGCATCGTTGATGTCTCTCTTTCTTACCCCTCTGCTTGCCAGGTACCCGGTTAACCCTAGCCGGGTGTAGCTGCATAAATCCATAATGATCGTTGACATGGCATACCCTCACTCAATGCGTAACGATAATTCACCATCTGCCTGAGAGCTCATAAACAGCCATACGGGATGGAAAAAAATTAATAAACCTGTGAGCATGACAAAGACTTTCAGGCGGACTCACTATCCCGTAAAGTTACGTATAATTTGCCAGGAATCATCTCAAAGTAAAGTAAATATTAAGTATTGTGAGGTGGTTAGAAACAATTAAACCGCGTCAGATATATCCTGGAAGATGTTTTTCGCGATTTATTTTAGGAATATCCTCAGAAAGACACTGAGAACAATGCGGGTTATTATTTGCGAGGGAGTTCGCTGACAATATCCGCTAACAGGTTGAATATCTCGCTGAATAAATGTTCACAGAAGGGGGCGATAAGTGGCATCAGCAATGACATTAATAAAAGTCCGACCGTCAGAGTCACCGGGAAACCAATGACAAATACCGAGAGCTGCGGAGCCATTCTGTTTAGTAAACCCAGTGCAAGGTTAACGGTCAGCAGCAGGGTAATGATAGGCAGTGCCAGCATCAGTCCGTTGAGGAAAATAAGCCCGGCGGCACGGACGAGGGCCAGAAATGCATTGCTGTTCACCGGATTTTCACCAATCGGCAGCGTATGGAATGTATCCACCAGCATGGAGATCAGCCACAGATGACCGTTGAACGAGAGAAACAGCAGCATGGCCAGCAGATCGATAATTCGTGCCAGCACGGGCATGTTGAGGTGGCTACCAGGATCGACGAAGGTCGCAAAGGATAGCCCCATCTGCAGACCGATAAGCTCACCAGCAGTACGAATGGCGGCAAACGCGAGCTGCATGGTAAACCCGACGGCCACGCCAATCATCACCTGCTGCAACGCTACCCACACCGCATTCGCCGAGAAGATGGGGATATCCACCGGTGGCAGAGAAGGGGCAACGATAATGGTGATAATGATGCCCAGCCCCACTTTGATCCGCTTGGGTATCGATTTCTCGCTGAGAATGGGGGCGGTTGAAATGAGTGCCAGGATGCGCAGCATCGGCCAGAAATAGACGCCAAGCCACTGAACCCACTGGTCGCTGGTGATGTGCAGCATCGTCGTATTAGCCGATGATATACGGCAGGTTGGTAAACAGGTTGCGCATATAGTCCAGCAACAGGTTTAGCATCCACGGCCCGGCAACGATAATCGCCACGAACACGGCGATGATTTTCGGGATGAATGACAGCGTCATTTCGTTAATCTGCGTGGCGGCCTGCAAAATACTGATGATAAGGCCGGTCACGAGCGCAACAAGCAGCAGGGGCGCGGCAACAGCAATGGCGACTTTCATCGCCTCCGTTCCCATCATCATGACCGATTCTGGCGTCATTGCGCGCTCCTCAACTGTAGAAACTTTGCGCCAGCGAACTGACAAGCAGTTGCCAGCCATCGACCAGCACAAAGAGCATGATCTTAAAGGGCAGAGCAATGGTGGCGGGGGGAACCATCATCATACCGAGTGCCATCAGGACGCTGGCGATCACCAGGTCGATAATCAGGAACGGAATAAAGATGGTAAAGCCAATCTGGAACGCGGTTTTCAGTTCACTGGTGACATACGCGGGCAGCAGAATGCGCATCGGCACGGCTTCCGGGCCTTGCATCTCACCGGTGTGAGACAGACGGGCAAAAAGGGCTAAATCCGCTTCTCGCGTCTGGCGCAGCATAAACTCGCGCAGAGGCTGGGCCCCTTTTTCCAGCGCGACCTGCATGGAAATCTTATCTTCGCTGAACGGCTGATAAGCGTCGGTGTAAATCTTATCGATGACCGGCGACATAATGAAAAAGGTCAGAAACAGCGCGAGCCCCAGCAACACCTGGTTCGGCGGAGCAGATGGCGTGCCCAGCGCGTTACGCAGCAGGCCAAACACGATGATGATACGGGTGAAGCTGGTCATCATCAGCAGGATCGCCGGAATAAACGTCAGCGAGGTGATAAAGACCAGCGTCTGAACCGGGAGCGACCAGCTCTGTCCGCCACCGGCAATGGGGGTAGAGACCAGACCCGGCAATTGCGCATACACGGCGGGAGCGAACAGGCAAAGACCCGCAAGCGTAAGGGATAACAAACGGCGCATCAGGATCTCCCGGAACGCTTAAGCAAACTCTTCATGACGGACTGAAAATCCGCAGGGGATTCTGCGCTCTCGTCACCCGGGGTGGGCGCAGGCGGCAGTTTATGTAAGACGTTGATGGTTGACGCGGTCACGCCCAACACCAGGCGCGCATCGTCAACATCCACAATGACCACGCGCTCGCGTGGCCCCAGTGACGTGCTGGCGCTGACCTTCATACCGCGTGCTCCGGCGGTTTTACCCGCCAGGCCAAAACGTTTTGCCAGCCATGCGGCGATAAGAATAAAGGCAATAATACCGAACAGCGCGCCGCTCACCTGGAGCAGCGGTGAGCCGGGGACAGCGGAAGGTTGCGATAGTGTTGCCTGGGTTTTCATGCTTAACGGCTCAGACGACGCATACGTTCAGATGGCGTAATGATGTCGGTGATACGCACGCCGTATTTATCGGCGACAACCACGACTTCACCCTGAGCAATCAGATAACCGTTGATCAGAATATCCAGTGGCTCACCGGCCAGTCCGTCAAGAGCCACCACGGAACCCTGCGTCAGACGCAGCAGCTCTTTAATGGTCATACGGGTACGACCCAGTTCAACGGTCAGTTTAACCGGGATATCCATGATCAGGTCGATGTCTTGCAGCGTGCCGCTGACGTCGCCACCGCCTAATTGCTGGAATACCGCGTCCGCCGCGCTTTTGGCCGGGGTGGTTTTTTGCTCGTTTAACGCGTCAGCCCACAGATCGTCCAGTGCTCCGCTGTTTTCATCGGACGGATTGTTCATGTCACTCATTTGGGCTGTTCCTCATTCAGCGAATTCAAAATCGGGTTGATCAAGTGCTCAACGCGTAACGCATACTGGCCGTTAATCGTGCCGTACTGACTGGTCAGCACGGGGACACCATCCACATGGGCAATAATGCGGTCGGGTTTTTCTATCGGCAGAACATCGCCGGGTTGTAATTTCAGGATCTGGGATAACCGCAGCGGGATATCGGCGAAGCTCGCCACCAGCTCAAGCTGTGAATGCTGAACCTGACGCACCAGATTTTCACGCCAGTTCTGATCTTCGTTGCGAGAGTTTTCCAGCGGTGGGTTTACCAGCAGCTCGCGCAGCGGCTCGATCATGCTGAACGGCAGGCAGATGTTGAACTCGCCGGTCAGGTTACCGATCTCCACATGGAACGGAGTGTTCACGACGATATCGTTCGGGGAGGTGGTGATATTGGTAAATTTCACCTGCATTTCCGAACGCACGTACTCCACTTCCAGCGGGTTAATGGCTTTCCACGCGTCGCTGTAAGATTCCAGCGCCAGCTTCAGCATGCGGTTAATGACGCGCTGCTCGGTATGGGTAAATTCGCGTCCTTCCACTTTGGTCGGGAAACGGCCATCGCCACCAAACAGGTTATCTACCGCAATGAACACCAGACTTGGCGAAAACACCACCAGCCCGGTACCGCGCAGCGGTTTCAGATGGATCAGGTTAAGGTTGGTCGGCACCGGCAGGTTGCGGGCAAACTCATGATAAGGCTGAATGCGGATCGCACCGACGGTGATATCCGGGCTACGACGCAGCAGGTTAAACAGCCCCATACGGAACTGACGAGCAAAACGTTCGTTGATGATCTCCAGCGCCTGCAGACGTTCACGTACCACGCGGCGCTGGGTATTCGGGTCATAGGGACGAATATTATCGTCACCGCTTAAACCCGGTTGCGGATCATCACTCTTATCGTTGTCGCCGTTAAGCAGCGCATCGATTTCTGCCTGAGAAAGAATACTGTCGCCCATGTCGTTACCGCAGAATGAAGGCTGTGTACAGAACGTCAGTGACTTCCTGCTTAGGTTGACCGTTTACCAGCGGCGTGGCCAGCGTCTGCTTAATCTCATCGACCAGTTTTTGCTTACCATCAGCTGTGGCCAGTGTCGACGCATCCTGACGCGAGAACAGCAGCAGCAAACGGCTACGGACTTCAGGCAGGTAATCGTTCAGACGAGAACGCGTGGCTTCGTCTTTCAGACGCAGCGTAATGCCAACATAAAGCACACGATCCGCATCACCCAGGTTGACGGTGAAGGTATCCAGCGGGAAGAACACCGGAGCCGGCGGAGGGGGTGCTTCAGCTTTGGCTGCAGCGGTGGTAGGTTCCTGCTGCATACGCCAGTAACTATAGCCCGCGGTGGCGCAGGCGGCGAGCGTGATCAACACCAGCAGCGGGATCCAGATGGAACGCTTACTTTTTTTGGTGATAGCGGAGTCAGTCATCTGATACGAGCTTCCTGTTTCGGTACAGCTTAATAAGGTGATTATCCCGTGTCCGGCGGACGTCAAAGCGTGGAAAAGACGGGGATAATCACGCTACCTCTGGCGTTTAGGCGAAGATGTCTACGGCACTGTTTCCACGCGCGGCGGATTGCAGTGACACCGGAGTGGGTAATAACTCATCACTCTCTTCGTTAAAACCGCCATTCTGACCAGAACGCGAAGCCTGTTGCTGCTGGGATGACGACTGTTGCTGCCCGCTGAAGCTCTCACTGCTGACGCTGCTCTGCGAAAGCTGAATGCCGTTTTCAGCAAGCGATGTACGCAGCGTTGGCAGTGCAGCTTCCAGTGCCGCGCGCACATGACTATGTGGAGACACCATCTGCAGTTGCGCCTGGTTATCATCCAGTTTAAGCGAAATTTGCACCTGGCCCAGATCTTCCGGGTGCAGACGCAGTTCTGCTGTTTGTTGCCCCTGTTTCGTGAACAGCGTGATGTGCTGGCTCAGCGTTTGTTGCCATTCGCTGGTGCCCAGCGGCTGGCTTAACACTGGCGCGGTGGCCACGGTAGCGGCAGGCTGAGAGGTTGCCTGGCTGGTGACAATCGGTGCCAGAGTGGCGGTCGGCGTTGTTGTTGATGATGAGGAACTGGCTATGTCCTGTTTCTCGGCTGAAGCGGCCACGGCTGGCGTTGCAGACGCGCTAGCTGGCAGGGCAGAATCAGCGTTTTGTGCCTGATATTGCGCGGCAGGTTGTGCTTTATCATGGTCATGTCCCGCCAGCGAGTTGTTCAGGGGCTGTTGACCTGCACTGTTTTGCGTGAGCGCGGCAGAGGTCAACGCCGACTGTGCGGCAATGCCGCCAGCGCTTGTTGGCTGGCTCACCACCGGCGCGGTGGTCTGCTGGTGCGGCAGCATTGCCATCAGCGCGCTTAATCCCGCCAGCTCGTCTTCACTCAACTCGCTTTTGCTGTCATCTTTTGTATTGGCTGCGGCCAGCGTCTTCAGGGCATCCGCGTTTGATGCCGGCATCAACCCGGAAACGAGAGATTGCAGCGAGGTTGTCCCGGCCGTCTCATCGCTGGTCGCCGTTGCCTGACGTGAAAGGAGATCGGCAATTTTTGCCTGCAGGGTCGTTTCGCCTTTGGCATCCTGCGTGGCTTTTGACAGTTTGCTGCCGGCAGCTTTCAGATCAGCCAGGGTCAGCGGCGCATCTTTGCCCTTACCGGTAGCATCGGTCAAGGCTCCCGCCAGCAGAGACAGAAAATCTTGCGCACCGTCGGTGCCTTTCCCCGTCTGCGTGTCGCCTGACAGGCCGCTGTCGGTCATCAGCAGTTGTTGCAGTGTGATCATTCCGGTTTCCTCATTGATGCGCGCTGGGCAAACTCATCCATTTTTTTCTGATCCTGACGGTTTTCCGCCAGAGTCGCTGCCGCAACCTGCCTGTCCTGTAAGGTCTGCCAGGCCTGCAGTCGCTGTTTTTTCTCGCGCCAGAAAGTTAGCGCGGTATCCACTTTTTGGGTCCATTGATGAAGCTGCTGGCGATGCTGTTCAATCGCCTTTTCCAGCGTCTGAATAAACTGCTGATAGTTAATCCAGCGCTGGCTTCCAATGCCCTGAGTCATATCGGTATTAAGGTTGGTGCGATATTCATGCTGATAGTCGATTAACATTTTCAACTGTTCTTCAGCCTGCTGGCACCCGCGTCGCATTGCGCCAAGCTGCAATGCGGCATCATCAACTTCTTTTTCAGCCAGATCTTTTAGCGTTGATAACGCGCTATTTTGCGCCATGACCTTCGCCCTCCACCTGTATTACACCTGCGGGAAAATCAGCTCCAGAGCCTGTATCGAATCTTCCCAGTCGGCGCGTTCAAAAATACCTTGTTGCAAAAACGCCTCCAGCTGTGGCCACAGGGTAATCGCTTTGTCGAGCATCGGGTCGCTGCCTTTGGCATACGCCCCCACGCTCACCAGATCGCGGTTGCGCTGGAAGCTGGAGAGCAGTTGTTTGAAGTTACGCACGCGGGCGTAGTGCTTCTCGGTTATCAATGCCGTCATTGCACGGCTGATTGATGCTTCAATATCGATGGCCGGATAGTGCCCGGCTTCGGCCAGACGGCGGGATAACACAATGTGACCGTCAAGGATCGCACGCGCAGAGTCGGCAATCGGGTCTTGCTGGTCATCGCCTTCGGTCAGAACCGTATAAAAAGCAGTGATTGAGCCACCGCCGCTGATGCCGTTCCCTGCACGTTCTACCAGAGCCGGGAGCTTAGCAAATACCGAAGGCGGGTAGCCTTTGGTGGCCGGTGGCTCACCTATCGCCAGCGCGATTTCACGCTGCGCCATGGCGTAACGGGTCAGGGAGTCCATGATCAGCAGCACGTGCTGCCCACGGTCACGAAAATCTTCTGCAATACGGGTGGCATATGCGGCACCCTGCATACGCAGTAACGGTGAAACATCCGCTGGTGCGGCGATGACCACCGAGCGGGCACGGCCTTCCGCACCCAGAATGTTTTCAATGAAGTCTTTCACTTCACGGCCACGTTCACCGATCAGGCCCACGACGATAACGTCAGCCTGGGTATAACGCGCCATCATGCCGAGCAGAACCGATTTACCCACGCCGGAACCGGCGAACAGGCCCATACGCTGCCCACGGCCCACCGTCAGCAGGGCGTTAATCGGGCGCACGCCAGTATCCAGAACATGCTCGATAGGGGTTCGCTGCAGGGGGTTAAACGGCTGGGTGATTAGCGCGCCGGTTTCAGTCGTATCGGGTGAGGGCAGGCCATCGAGCGGCTTGCCGCTTCCGTCCAGTACGCGGCCGAGCAGCGCAGGGCCAAGCGGCAGCTGTTTACCACTTTGCAGGCCATCGCCGCTGATGTTTTTGGCGTACACGCGCGCGCCGGGCAGAATGCCTTCCACTTCTTCAAGCGGCATCAGGAACAGACGCTGACCGTTAAAACCGACGACTTCGCTTTCCACTTCACGCGTTTCTTGCCCATCCTGGCGCTCAATCACGCAGGTCGCACCCAGCGGAAGTTGCAGACCGGTTGCTTCCAGCACCAGACCGGTGGCGCGCGTCAAGCGCCCGTAACGACGAACAGACGGCAGTTGTGCCATCTTTGCTTCAAAGTTATCGAGCGTGTTGAGCCAGCGCGTGAGGCGTGCAGTCATCAGACGACTCCCGGTGCGGCCAGGCGGCACAGTTCCTGCCAGCGGGTGGCGACGCTGGCATCCAGATCGCCTTCATCGGCAGACACTTTACATCCACCGTGATGTAATGACGGATCGCCGCGCAGACGCCAGCCGTGCAGGCTCAGCGTTGCACCCAGGCTATCTTCCACACGCTGCAGATCGTCCGGATGAACGCGCAGTTGTGGTTTTCCGCTAAATAGCGGCTCCTGCTGGAGCAGCCCCTGAATTTGTTTGATGAGTGCCGCGTTATCTACCGTCGGCGTCTGACCAATCACCTGGCGAGCGGCTTCAAGCGCCATCTGCATCAGGCGCGACGCAATCACGCTGTCCAGCGCATCCAGCGTATGCTGGAATTCGCTGACCAGCTGTTGCATACGGGCATGAAGCGGGGCCTGTTGCTGACGTGCTTGCTCAATGCCTTGTTCCAGACCTTTTGCCAGACCTTCCTGGTAACCCTGCTCCTGGCCTTTCTGTCGCCCTTCGTTCAGACCGGCGTTGAAGCCCTGTTCATGCGCCTGCATTTGCATTTGCGCCAGCATCTGGGCACGTTGCTCTTCTTCGCTAAGTTCAGGTACCTCGGCTTCCGTGTCGCCTTCCTCAGGCAACATCACGGCGGGCGTGAACCCGGCGAGGGGAGGTGCCAGATCGTCAGGCGTCCAGCGTGTCCACGGCAGCTCATTAGACATAGGTGTCGTCTCCGCTGCCAATCACCATCTCGCCGGTTTCCGCCAGACGACGAACAATAAGCAGGATGGCTTTCTGTTCGTTTTCCACCTGAGACAAACGCACCGGGCCACGGTTGGCCAGGTCGTCGCGCAGGATATCTGCCGCACGCTGGGACATGTTGCGCAGGAACTTCTCGCGCAGCGGCTGTTCGGCACCTTTGAGGGCGATAAGCAGCGATTCGGAGTCCACTTCCTGGAGCAGGCGCTGGATGCTGCGATCGTCCACTTCGACCAGGTTTTCGAACAGGAACATCTCGTCGATAATTTTCTGTGCCAGTTCGCCGTCGAACTCGCGAACTGCAGTAATAACCGCTTCTTCCTGCTGTGTTTTCATCAGGTTGATGATTTCTGCTGCCGTTCTCACGCCGCCCATTTTGCTGCGTTTGAGGTTCTGGCCATCGAGCAGGTTGTTCAGCACTTCGGTCAGCTCCGCCAGCGCGGCAGGCTGAACACCACCGAAGGTGGCGATACGCAGCATGACGTCGTGACGCAGACGCTCGTCGAACAGTGCCAGAATATCGGCTGCCTGGCCACGTTTGAGGTGAACCAGAATGGTGGCAATAATCTGCGGGTGCTCGTCGCGAATAAGGTCGGCGGCACTCTGCGGCTCCATAAAGTTGAGCGTTTCGATACCGCTGGCGGTATCGCGCGTCTCCAGAATATCTTCCAGCAGGCTGGCGGCACGCTCTTCGCCCAGCGCTTTCACCAGCACCGAACGCAGGTAGTCGTTGGCGTTGACGTTCAGCGCCGCGAACTGTTCCGCTTCCTGCTCAAACTCCGCCAGCACTTCGGTGAGCTGCTTGTTGGAGATCTGGCGGACGTTTGCCATTGCCGCACTGAGAATTTGTACTTCTCGTTGGGAGAGGTGTTTAAACACCTCTGCCGCACGGTCTTCACCAATGGTCATCAGCAGGATGACGCTTTTATCGGTGCCTGTAAGCGTGTTACTCATGTTCGTTACCCATCCACTGACGGATGACCAGCGCGACGACGCGCGGATCGTTATCTGACATTTCGCGAATGCGCTGGCTCATCACCTCGGCACCCATGCGCTGGTTAGCACGACGCTGCTGCGTTTGTTCGTCTTTACTCAGACGGACTTCAACCGCTTCTTCCACTTCCTGACGCGAATTCATCTGCTCCAGAGCGGCTTTCTCGGCTTCAGCACGACGCTGGAGCTGCGGACGAACGCCCTTACGCCACAGCAGCCACGCGACAATCAGAACCAGCAGCCAGCGACCAGCGGACATCAGTTGATCAATAAACGCCTGCTGTTTCCAGAACGGCAGCTCGCCACCCGTTTCATCAACGGAGTTGAACGGTGAGTTCACCACGTTGAGGGTATCGCCACGTTTTTCCGTGTAACCCATTGCTTCGCGGGTCAGGTTTTCGATCTGCTTCATCTGCTCGGCCGTCAGCGGCAGCGATTTACCGTCCGGCAGCGTTTTGTAGTTCACGACCACGGCAACAGAAAGACGCTGAATATCGCCCACGTTCAGTTTGGTGTGGCGGATAGTACGGTCAACTTCATAGTTGGTGGTTTCGTTACGGCTGCTGGTATGCGGGCCTGCATTGCTGCTTGCCGTAGAGGTCGTCTGCTGATTATTTTGCTGTCCGTTCTGCTGGTTTGCCGGAGGAGTAGAAATAGGGGCAGCGTTAGCCGGAGCCGGTTGGTTCGACAGCGCACCCGGCACACCGCCAGGGTAAGGGCCACCGACCTGCTCGTTCGAGTTGATCTGGCGAGAACGCATGACGGCCTGAGACGGTTCACCGTTCGGGCTGTATTGTTCTTCAGTTTGTTCTTTATTAGCGAAGTCAATTTGCGCGGTCACCTGCGCATGCACATTGCTGTTACCCACAACCGGGCCAAGGATCGCTTCAATACGGCGCTGGAGGCGGTTTTCCACATCGGCTGCGTATTTCAGCTGAGCATCGTTCAGATCGCGACCCGCGGTATTGGACTGGGTCAGCAAATGGCCGCTCTGATCGACCAGCGTCACGTTACCCGGCGGTAAGCCTGCAACGGCGCTGGACACCAGATGCGTCACGGCGCTGATTTGCCCTTCATCCAGCGCGCGGCCAGGTTCAAGGTTAACGGTAACGGAAGCCGACGGGGATTTTTGCTCACGAACAAACAGAGACGGTTTAGGCATGGCCAGATGCACGCGGGCACTCTTCACCGGGCCTAAGGTTTCAATCGTACGGGCCAGTTCACCTTCCAGCGCGCGCTGGTAATTCACCTGCTCGCTGAACTGACTGATACCGAATTTTTCCTGATCCAGCAGTTCAAAACCGACCGCACCCCCCTTCGGCAGACCTTGCTGAGCCAGACGCAGACGCAGCTCATGTACCTTATCCGCGGGCACTTCAAGCGCACCGCCGTTATCGGCAAAGCGATAAGGGATGTTCATCTGGGTAAGCTGGGTGACGATGGCACCGCCATCCTGATCGGAAAGGTTGCTATAGAGCGTGCGGTAATCAGGGCTTTTTGCCCACAAGACCATCGCTACAAGGATCGCAATTGCGGCAGCGCCTGCCACGATCAACGGGATTTTAGGGTTCGCGCGAAGGCGGTTCATCCACTCGAGTGATTTATTTTGTGGCGCTGTTGATGCTGTTGCAGTCATTGCGCACCTCTTAAATCCTGGTGGTTTACGTTATTCGTGTAGAGAAACAAAACTGACTCCCGGGTCGGCAAACACGACAAAAGTTCCATATTGATGGCCCTGCCATTATTTGATGATTCGGGATTTTCTATGCGTCAAATAACCTGGTTTTTTCACGTTATTTACCGCCATTATCTTATTGACAAGCTGTTAGTCTTGACCGCGTAAAAAACCATCCAGGGGAGAGTCATGGCTATACAGGGCATTGAAGGGGTAATCAGTCAGTTGCAGGCAACGGCGATGACGGCCCGTAATCAGAACGTGGCAGCAGAACAGCCGGCCATCAGCTTTGCGGGGCAACTGCACGCCGCTCTTGACCGTATCAGCGATACCCAGACCGCTGCGCGTACGCAGGCGGAAAAGTTCACCCTCGGTGAGCCGGGCGTGGCGCTAAACGATGTGATGACCGATTTGCAAAAAGCATCGGTCTCCCTGCAAATGGGGATCCAGGTGCGTAATAAGCTGGTGTCTGCGTATCAGGACATCATGTCCATGCAGGTGTAGGCGCTTCATATCTTCTTCTGGCGGCTTCCGCGCTTTAATGCCACAATATTTTTTTCTTCGCATGCAGGAAAGATGATGAAAAAAATAGCAATTATGGGTGCGCTGCTGGCACTGACCGGGTGCGCTCAGGTTGATAACTATCAGGACGTGATAAAACATCCTGTTCCGGCGCATCTGGCGGGATATTGGCAGTCAAAAGGGCCGCAGAGCAACATGGTCAGCCCGGAGGCGATTGCCACGCTGGTGGTGACGGAGGAGGGCGATACGCTGGATTGCCGTCAGTGGCAGCGCGTATTGGCCGTGCCGGGTAAAATTATGCTGCGTTCAGAAAACTATTATAACGTGACCCGCAAGCTGGATATCTACCCGCTGGCGCGTGATGGCCTGACGCTTGAGTATGATGGTATGGTGTTGCAGAAGGTTGACCGCCCAACGGTGGAATGCGCAGATTATCTGAGCAAAAACCCGCTGGAGAGTAAGCTGCCCTGAGGGTAAAAGCAAAACGGCAACCTTGTTGCCGTTTTTTGTGTTTTCGTCCTCTCCTTGTGGGAGAGGGACGGGGTGAGGGCATCAGGTTGTACTTTTTCCAGCGCTACAGCACATCCTCCATTACCCACACGCTCACACTTCCACCTTTGCAGGTAAACGTACCTTCACCGTCCGCCGCTGTTATGACGCTTTCTTCGCAATTGCCCAGAAAATCACGCCACGTTCTGTTGCCGTAGTTTTCCCCGAGACAAATGACCTTCTCACCATCATCACCATTGGAAAGCACCACCACACAACCGGGATCGTCCTCGGTGCCGCTGCGGCTAAAGGCGATACAGTTAGGATGGTCAAAAAACAGCGTCTGAACGCCGTGGGCAAAGCGCTGGCGCGCCAGAATCAGCTCGTGAAGCTGTTCAATAACCGGCATATCAATGTGATACGTTTTACCGTCGCCCCCGGTATCGTCATAGCGTGCGCCGAACAGATCCGGATAAAACACGCTCGGCACACCGTTTTCCCGCAGCAGGATCAGCGCATACGCCAGCGGTTTAAACCAGGCTTCAACCGGCGCTTCCAGCGCCTGCAAAGGCTGGGTGTCGTGGTTGGCAACCAGCGTCACCGCATGAAACGGATCGGCTTCCACCAGCGTGCCGGTGAAGATCTGGCTCATGTCATAGTTTCGCCCCTGGCGCGAAGCTTCATGAAATTTCATCTGCAGAGGGGCGTCGAACAGCATTGTTTTTCCGTCGACCTGGTTGATGTAATTCTGCAGTTTATCGACTTCATGCGACCAGTATTCGGCCACGATAAACAGCGGCTTACTGGCAACCTCCTGAACGTGTTCAATCCACTCCTTATAAAACCAGGCTGGAATGTGTTTTACCGCATCCAGACGAAAGCCGTCGCACTGTGTTTGCGCCATCACCCAGCGCGCCCAGTATTTTAATTCCTCCGTAACGGCGTGATTGCGAAAATCGATATTTTCGCCCATCAGATAATCAAAATTACCCATTTCATCATCGACCTGGTCATTCCAGCCTTCGCCAGTGTAGTCGTTGACGATTTTAAAGATGTTGTCTTCAGTGGGGTTTTCGATGTGGTCGATACCGCTGAAGCATTTAAAATCCCAGATAAACTGTGAATATTGCCCGGCGCGGGCAGGGAAGGTGTAGCGCGTCCAGGCCTCGCATTCGATAACGTCATCATCGATTTGCGTACGATCCTGCTCGTTCACACGCTGCACGCGGATGGACTCTTTTTCATCTGCCCCCATTTTGTGGTTCACCACCACATCAAGCAGCACGGCGATTTGATTGCTCTTTAAGGCGTCGAGGGCTTCCAGAAGCTGGGGTTTATCACCGTATTTTGTCGCGATGCTGCCTTTCTGGTCGAATTCACCCAGGTCGAAAAGATCGTAAGAGTCGTATCCAACCGAATACCCGCCTGATGCGCCTTTATACGCCGGGGGTAACCAGATCATATTGACCCCAATTTCATTAAGATTAGGGGCCAGGGCCGTAATTTCCCGCCACAGTTCACCGCCAGCGGGGTAATACCAGTGAAAGCATTGCAGTAAGGTGGGATTGCGCATGCACCATCTCCATGAGGTCGCGAAACTCAAGTATGGCGTAGCGGGGGAATAAATGCCTGGCGAACGACGCGAGAGGAGTTCGTTCGCCAGTAAAGTGGCTAACTGACTTCAGGATTACCTTGCGGAACCAGAACGTGACCGCCCTGGTTGCTGTAGGTCGACAGAACGGTTTTTTGCATGGAGGATTGACCCACCAGCTTTGCCAGCTCATCCATTCTGGCTTGCAGCAACGTTTTAACCTGACTTTCATTATCCAGAATCACCCGTAGCGTCGGACGAAGCTGCTCCTGCAATTGTGCGGAAGGGGCGGTTTCCTGAGTGAGTCTGGCCAGAGAGTGCACCGCATTAACATAATCGGTTTCACAGGTGATGAGATCATCCCATAACCCCTGACGAGCAAGTCGCAGCATCAACTGGCTCTGCTCAAGGAGTTGTTGATAGAGAGAATAAAGTTGCGGTGCATTACTCATTAGACGGCGTCCTGAATCAGTTGTGGCGAACCGGCAACCTCCTTCCAGCCGTCAGCGATATTGCGCAGCAAGATTTCCACCTCTTCGATGGCGCTGGCATCATTATTCACGTTGGCATGCAGGAGTCGTCTTACCATATAGGCATAAAGGGCAATCAGATTTTGTGTCAGCTCATCACCATTCCCTTCAACCAGGCCGATTTTGAGCCCGTTTTCGATAATGTTGATGGCTTTTGAAAGCGCCAGCCCTTTTGCCGGGATGTTGCCGTCCTGCAGAAACAGACGCGCGCGTACCAGCGCGCTGAGGGCTCCATCAAATAGCATGATAACCAGCTGATGCTGGCTGGCGCTCATCACCGCGCTTTCAACTTCTATTTTTGCGTAGGCTTGCGTGCCTTTTGCGCCGTACATGTTATCCCCCTCGGGTCTGGTTAGCGTTTACTACTTGCTTGACGAGCTGGTATCAAACTGCTGCGTCAGGTAGCTGCTGGTGTTGTTCAGCGAGGTCATCATGATGTCCAGTTGGGTAAACTGGGCTTTATACTGTGCAACTGTCGCATCGATGCGATCGCTCACGGCGTTGTACTGATCCGTCAGCTTGTTTAGCGTTTTGCTGACACCATCTTTTGCTGTCTGAATAATGCCTTTGCTGGACAGCCAGTCAGTCATGTGAGTCGCCATGT
Source organism: Enterobacter sp. RHBSTW-00901 (assembly GCF_014103115.1). Taxonomy (NCBI): domain Bacteria; kingdom Pseudomonadati; phylum Pseudomonadota; class Gammaproteobacteria; order Enterobacterales; family Enterobacteriaceae; genus Enterobacter; species Enterobacter sp. RHBSTW-00901. Next base: position 1,082,232 of record NZ_JABXPB010000001.1, on the reverse strand, counting down.
TGGTAGTGATACCGGTGGTTTTACCGTCACCCACCACCAGGTCTTTCACAGCCTGCGAGTTATTGGTCAGCGCAGTTTGCAGCTTGGTGTTGTCCAGCTGCAGCTTACCGGTAGACGGATCGGAGGTAATGCCCACCTGCGACAGCGTTTTATAGGCCGTTCCACCTACTGAGGTGCTCAGCATGGTTTTCAACTGGGTCTGAATCGTACGCAGCGTGCTGTCACCCAGCAGAGCACCGTTGTTGGCATCCTGCGTGGAACCTACATCCACTGCCGTATATTTGGTCAGCGCGGCAAAGCTGTCCTGCAGGGTGTTGTAGGCATCAACCCATGCTTTAATCGTGGTTGATGCTTTAGACGTATCCTTGCTGATCGTCAGCGTCTGGTTACCACTCGTCACATCGTTCAGGTTCAGGGTGATATCTTCCAGCGCATCACTGATAGTGTTGCTGCTGTTTTCGATATCAACGTTGTTAACCTTCAGTTTTGCGTTTTGCGCGGTCACGCTTTCGCTCATACCGTTGCTGGCGTCGGTATTGGTACCGTTGTAACCCATGAAGGACTGCAGGGCACTGTCACCACTTACGCCAATGCTAACGGCATTTGCAGAACCGGTATTGGTTGAGGTAATGGACAGACGGTACTGACCATTGCCAACGTTGATAATACTGGCGCTCACACCCGCTTCAGCTTTGTTGATCGCATCGCGGATACCGGTTAACGATGAGTTTGCTGCGCTGATGCCGATGCTTACCGGCGGTTTACCATTACCGGCGGTAAAGGTGATTGTGCTGTCAGCCGAAGCGATAGCGGTTGTGTTATCTGCCCGGGTATTTTTCGTGGTCAGCGTCTGCGCCTGTGCCAGCTGTGACACGCTGATGGTGTATTTCCCGGCGATCGCACTCCCGGTTGTGGTTGCACTAAACGCGGTGGTGCTGCTTGCCGTGCTGGTCGCGGTAAACAGGTCGGCGTTATTTAGCGCGGTGTTGGCCGTCTGAAACGCTGCCAGCGAACTATTTAACGTGCCGTAGGCGCTGAGCTTGGCGGTATAGGAGGTCTGCTGTTTGGAGATCGGCGTCAACTGTGCTTTTTCCGCAGTCGTCAGGCTATCCAGAATGTCCGCTAACTTTAGGCCCGAACCGATTCCCAATGATGAAATACTTGCCATATTTATTCCTTAATGTATCGACACGTAGAACGAATAATGGGGTTATCGGCCTCAACAGGGGAAAGTTTACGATTAATTTCTTTTTTCTAATGGCAGGAATAAGGCATATAGAGAAGAGTATTTCCGTGGCTAAAAAAATTATCGAGATCCTGAAAAAAAATCTAAAGGTTGTTTTGGGGCAGACGATAACACCTTTGACGGCGATGAAGCCGAAGGGTGGAAACCCAAATCTAACCAAACAGATTTGATGAACAACAGGAAACGTAATCATGGCACAAGTCATTAATACCAACAGCCTCTCGCTGATCACTCAGAACAACATCAACAAGAACCAGTCTGCTCTGTCTTCTTCTATCGAGCGTCTGTCTTCCGGTCTGCGCATCAACAGCGCAAAAGATGATGCTGCGGGCCAGGCGATTGCCAACCGCTTCACGTCTAACATCAAGGGTCTGACTCAGGCTGCACGTAACGCAAACGACGGTATCTCTCTGGCGCAGACCACTGAAGGCGCACTGTCTGAAATCAACAACAACTTGCAGCGTGTTCGTGAACTGAGCGTTCAGGCAACTACCGGTACTAACTCCGCTTCTGACCTGACTTCAATCCAGGACGAAATCAAATCCCGTCTGTCTGAAATTGACCGTGTATCTGGTCAGACTCAGTTCAACGGCGTGAACGTACTGGCTAAAAACGGCTCTATGGCGATTCAGGTTGGCGCGAACGATGGCCAGACCATCAACATCGACCTGCAGAAGATCGACTCTTCTACTCTGGGCCTGGGCGGTTTCTCTGTATCTCAGAACTCCCTGAAACTGAGCGATTCTATTACTCAGATCGGTGATACCAGTGCAGCGTCTCTGAACGTTAACCTGAGCACCGTTGCTACTACTCTGGGCGTGAACGCAAGCAGCCTGAGCCTGCACGAAGTTCAGAACAACGCTGGTGCAGGTACCGGTACATTTGTAGTGAGCTCTGGCAGCGATAACTACGCTGTATCTATCGACAAGGCTACTGGTAATGTTAACCTGAACACCACTAAAGTCACTTATGATGACTCTGCAAACGGTGTTACTGGCGCGGTGCAGAACGGTCAGCTGATCAAAGTGACCTCTGATGCTAACGGCGCAGCTGTAGGTTTCGTCACCATCCAGGGTAAAAACTATCAGGCTGGTACTACCGGTGTTGACGTTCTGGTGAACAGCGCGGCAGCAGCTCCAACGACTGGCGTAGCTACCGGTACTCTGCAGCTGAGCGGTGCAACTGCAACGGCAGAACTGAAAGGTACTGCGACTCAGAACCCACTGGCTCTGCTGGACAAAGCTATCGCTTCTGTAGATAAACTGCGTTCTTCTCTGGGTGCGGTACAGAACCGTCTGAGCTCTGCTGTAACCAACCTGAACAACACCACCACTAACCTGTCTTCTGCTCAGTCCCGTATTCAGGACGCCGACTATGCGACCGAAGTGTCCAACATGTCTAAAGCGCAGATCGTTCAGCAGGCGGGTAACTCCGTGCTGTCTAAAGCTAACCAGGTTCCTCAGCAGGTTCTGTCTCTGCTGCAGGGCTAATTGCCTGAATAAGCTCAAACCCCGCTTCGGCGGGGTTTTTTTCCGCTAAAATTTGCCCGTAACCCCTAAATAACCCCTCATTTCACCCACTATTCACCCAATTAAAACCCCTGCAGAATCGGATAATCATGCCGATAACTCAATTAACGCAGGGCTGTTTATCGTGAATTCACTCTATACCGCTGAAGGTGTAATGGATAAACACTCGCTGTGGCAGCGTTATGTCCCGCTGGTGCGTCACGAAGCATTGCGCCTCCAGGTGCGTTTGCCGGCGAGCGTGGAACTGGACGATCTGCTACAGGCGGGCGGTATCGGGTTATTGAATGCAGTTGACCGATACGACGCTCTGCAAGGAACGGCATTTACTACTTACGCAGTTCAGCGTATTCGTGGTGCGATGCTGGACGAGCTGCGCAGCCGCGACTGGGTGCCGCGCAGCGTTCGCCGCAACGCGCGCGAAGTGGCGCATGCGATGGGGCAGCTGGAACAGGAACTGGGACGTAACGCGACGGAAACTGAAGTAGCGGAACGTCTTGGCATTGCTGTTGAAGAGTATCGTCAGATGTTGCTCGACACCAATAATAGCCAACTCTTCTCTTATGACGAGTGGCGTGAAGAGCATGGCGATAGCATCGAGCTGGTGACGGATGAGCATCAGCAAGAAAACCCGTTACACCATTTACTGGAAGGTAATCTACGCCATCGCGTCATGGAAGCGATTGAAGCTTTACCCGAACGTGAACAACTGGTGTTGACCCTCTATTACCAGGAAGAGCTTAACCTCAAAGAGATTGGCGCTGTTCTGGAAGTGGGTGAATCGCGGGTGAGCCAGCTGCACAGTCAGGCCATTAAACGCTTACGGACGAAACTGGGTAAGTTATAGGTGATTGATTCATCTGAAAAATGCCGCACAACGTATTGACAACCAGGAGTTATCATGACGGTGCAGCAATCTAAAAGACGGCCTTTAAGCCGCTACCTGAAAGACTTTAAACACAGCCAGACGCATTGCGCCCACTGTAACAAGTTACTCGATCGTATCACGCTGGTTCGTCGCGGTGAAATCGTTAATAAAATTGCGATTTCTCGTCTCGACACGTTGATGGATGAAGCCGCATGGCTCGAAGAGCAAAAAGAGTGGGTGGCGCTTTGCCGTTTCTGTGGCGATCTTCACTGCAAAGAACAAAGCGATTTCTTCGATATCATCGGCTTTAAACAATTCCTGTTTGAACAAACGGAGATGAGTCATGGCACTGTACGCGAATATGTGGTTCGCCTGCGTCGTCTTGGCCAGCATCTGACCGTACAAAACATTTCTCGCGATCTGCTTAAAACTGGGTATCTGGATGAGAATCTGGAGCCGTGGTTGCCTGCAACCAGCACCAACAACTACCGTATTGCGCTGCGCAAGTATGCACAATATAAGGTACAAATGCCCGGTGCTGTAGAGCAGAAAGTCCACGCCGGAACAACTTCTGATATATATTAAAAAGGAATAAGATGTAGCGCAGTTGCCTTTGACGTTGCAGGCGATTTCACTACACTACTCAAAAATTCCACTATATCGGGGTACTTATGAAATTAGCACTTCTGGGTCGTCAGGCGCTGATGGGCGTAATGGCCGTTGCGCTGGTCGCGGGTATGAGCGTGAAAACGTTCGCGGCAGAAAACCTGCTGAATAAAGTGAAAGAGCGCGGCACATTGCTGGTCGGGCTGGAAGGAACCTATCCTCCGTTCAGCTTCCAGGGTGATGACGGTAAACTGACCGGTTTCGAAGTGGAATTTGCACAGGAACTGGCGAAACATCTCGGCGTGCAGGCATCCCTGAAACCCACTAAATGGGACGGCATGCTGGCATCGCTGGATTCCAAACGTATTGATGTGGTGATCAACCAGGTGACCATTTCTGACGAGCGTAAGAAGAAATATGATTTCTCTACGCCGTACACTGTGTCTGGTATTCAGGCGCTGGTGAAGAAAGGCAACGAGGGCACCATTAAGTCCGCTGCTGACCTGAAAGGTAAGAAAGTGGGCGTCGGCCTGGGGACGAACTACGAAGAGTGGCTGCGCCAGAACGTTCAGGGTGTGGATATCCGCACCTATGATGATGACCCGACGAAGTACCAGGATCTCCGTGTTGGCCGTATCGACGCCATTCTGGTTGACCGTCTGGCCGCGCTGGATCTGGTGAAGAAAACGAACAATACCCTGGCGGTGGCTGGTGATGCGTTCTCTCGCCAGGAGTCGGGTGTTGCAGTGCGTAAAGGTAACGAAGATCTGGTGAAAGCCATTGATGCCGCCATTGCGGATATGCAAAAAGACGGCAGCCTGAAGGCACTCTCTGAGAAGTGGTTCGGGGCTGACGTGACTAAATAAGTCTCTGACGATAAAAAAAGGCGCTTTTAAAAGCGCCTTTTTTATTTCTGGCACGACAACGTGCATAATAAAAATATTACATAAAAACAGCGTTACCGGAGGATCCATGTCACTACAGAATTTAACGCGTTTTCCCCGTCTGGAGTTTATCGGTGCACCGACGCCGCTGGAGTACTTACCGCGGTTTTCTGATTATTTAGGACGCGATATTTTTATTAAGCGTGATGATGTGACGCCAATGGCGATGGGCGGTAACAAGCTGCGCAAACTGGAGTTCCTCGCGGCCGATGCGCTGCGTGAAGGTGCGGATACGCTGATCACCGCAGGAGCAATCCAGTCTAACCACGTTCGTCAGACGGCTGCAGTTGCGGCAAAACTCGGGCTGCACTGCGTGGCGCTGCTGGAAAACCCGATCGGCACGCGCGCGGAAAATTACCTGACCAACGGCAACCGCCTGCTGCTGGATCTGTTTAATGTACAGGTCGAAATGGTTGATGCTCTGACTGACCCGGCTGCACAGCTCGGGGAGCTGGCCACGCGGCTGGAAGCGCAGGGGTTCCGTCCGTATGTCATTCCTGTGGGCGGCTCGAATGCGCTGGGGGCGATGGGGTATGTGGAAAGTGCGCTGGAAATTGCCCAGCAATGCGAAGGTGCTGTTAGTTTGTCCTCCGTGGTCGTCGCTTCTGGCAGTGCGGGTACACACGCGGGGCTGGCTGTCGGCCTGGAACAACTACTGCCGGATGTGGAGCTTATTGGCGTGACGGTATCCCGCAGCGTTGCGGAGCAGAAGCCGAAAGTGGTGACTTTACAGCAGGCGGTGGCAGAGCAGCTGGAGCTGAAGGCGAAGGCGAAGGCGGATATTGTACTCTGGGATGACTATTTTGCACCGGGCTATGGCACGCCAAATGAAGAGGGGATGGAAGCCGTGAAATTGCTGGCGCGCCTCGAAGGGATCCTGCTTGATCCGGTCTATACCGGCAAGGCGATGGCGGGTCTTATTGACGGTATCGCGCAGAAACGCTTTAAGGATGAAGGGCCGATTTTGTTTGTTCACACCGGCGGGGCACCTGCGCTGTTTGCCTACCATCCTCACGTTTAAAAGTCAGGTCGAAAAATAATAATGCAAGAAAGTATTCAACTGGTTATTGATTCGCTACCGTTCCTGCTCAAGGGGGTGGTGTTTACGTTACAGCTCAGTATCGGCGGGATGTTCTTCGGTCTGGTGCTCGGGTTTGTGTTGGCCTTAATGCGTATGTCGCCCGTCTGGCCGGTACGCTGGCTGGCGCGTTTTTATATCTCTGTGTTTCGCGGTACGCCGCTCATCGCTCAACTCTTTATGATCTACTACGGTTTACCGCAGTTTGGTATTGAGCTTGATCCGATCCCGGCGGCAATGATTGGGCTGTCGCTGAATACCGCGGCGTACACCTCGGAAACCCTGCGGGCGGCCATCTCGTCTATTGATAAAGGGCAATGGGAAGCTGCGGCCAGTATCGGTATGACACCGTGGCAAACGTTGCGTCGGGCAATCCTGCCACAGGCGGCGCGCGTGGCCTTGCCTCCGCTCAGCAACAGTTTTATTAGCCTGGTGAAAGACACCTCGCTGGCGGCAACGATCCAGGTACCAGAGTTGTTCCGTCAGGCGCAGCTTATCACTTCGCGCACGCTTGAAGTGTTCACCATGTATCTGGCGGCCTCGCTGATTTACTGGGTGATGGCGACGGTGCTGTCTGCGTTGCAAAACTACTTTGAAAACCAGCTTAACCGCCAGGAGCGTGATCCGAAATGAGTGCTATCGACGTTAAAAACCTGGTGAAAAAGTTCCACGGGCAAACGGTGCTCCACGGAATCGATCTTGAGGTTGAGCAGGGCGAAGTGGTGGCGATTATTGGGCCAAGCGGCTCAGGAAAAACGACGCTGCTGCGCAGCATCAACCTGCTTGAACAGCCTGAGGGCGGAACGATTCGGGTGGGGGATATCACTATTGATACCGGTAAGTCTATCAACCAGCAGAAGGGGTTAATCCGTCGTCTGCGTCAGCACGTTGGCTTCGTTTTTCAGAACTTCAATCTGTTCCCGCACCGGACGGTGCTGGAGAACATTATTGAGGGGCCGGTTATCGTGAAAGGTGAGCCTAAAGACGAAGCAACGGCGCGAGCGCGCGAACTGCTTGCTAAGGTAGGGCTGGTGGGTAAAGAAACCAGCTATCCGCGCCGTCTGTCTGGGGGGCAGCAACAACGCGTGGCGATAGCCCGTGCGCTGGCGATGCGCCCTGATGTGATCCTGTTCGATGAACCAACCTCGGCGCTTGATCCAGAACTGGTGGGCGAGGTGCTGAATACTATCCGCCAGCTGGCGCAGGAAAAGCGCACGATGGTTATCGTAACCCACGAAATGAGCTTTGCCCGTGATGTTGCAGACCGGGCTATTTTCATGGATCAAGGACGGATTGTGGAGCAGGGGCCAGCGAAGCGTTTATTTGCAAACCCACAGCAGCCGCGAACCCGTCAGTTCCTTGAAAAATTCCTCATGCAGTAGCATTTTTACGTTAATTTGCTCCAGGTTTGTTTTCTGGAGCAAATTATTCTCCTGTTATGTCTCTTCTTCTGTTTTTTAATTCCGCTAACTTCGGTTAAACCGCATTAAAACTAAAGTTAATTGTAATAATGCCGATATTTCGTAGTAAGAAAGAAGTTTTATGTGTTAGGTTATATTCACCATAATAATGATTATCTTTATCAGAGGTTTTATTCACTAAGTATGAGGGATTCAGACTTTTTCAACTGGCGACGGGAATGCTTCCTCCGGTTTCAGGCGTTGACCTGTGCCGACGAGGTATATCAGGAACTCCAGCTGCAAACGCAGGCACTCGAGTTTGATTATTTCGCTCTCTGCGTGCGCCACCCCGTGCCATTTACGCGCCCCAGGATTTCAGTACATTCCAGTTATCCGCAACAATGGATGGCGCAATATCAGTCAGAGAATTATTTTTCCATCGATCCGGTACTGAAGCCGGAGAATTTCATTCAGGGGCATTTACCCTGGACTGATGAATTATTCGCAGATGCCCAGGAATTATGGGACGGTGCGCGCGATCACGGTTTACGTAAGGGAATAACACAGTGCCTGATGCTGCCTAATCATGCACTTGGCTTTCTGTCGGTTTCTCGTACGAGTGTACTGGCAAATTCGTTAGCCAACGAAGAAATAGAGTTGCGGCTGCAAATGCTGGTGCAAATGGCCTTAACGTCTCTGCTTCGTTTTGAACATGAAATGGTGATGCCGCCTGAAATGAGGTTCAGCAAACGTGAGCGGGAAATTCTGAAATGGACCGCAGAAGGGAAAACCTCTGCAGAGATAGCAATCATTCTCTCAATCTCTGAGAATACGGTTAACTTCCATCAAAAGAATATGCAGAAGAAATTCAATGCGCCAAACAAGACGCAGATAGCCTGTTATGCAGCGGCGACGGGATTGATCTGATTAGACAAAATGTTCTGCGTGCCAGACGAAATAACGGCTGAATGCATCGCATCCAGCCGTTTTTTTTCACTGACGGTAAGCTTGTTTAATTTGCTTAACGGTATTGGCAAATACCGCGGATTCAGCCTGGCCTTCCATCTGCGCGATTTGTTTTTCCATCTTAATGATCACACGACCAGCATCAGCCTGGCCCATAGCCTGCAGCATGAGCGTCAGCAGTGCTTTCAGGCAGTTTACTTCCTGTGCCAGTTCCTGGTTATTCTCTGCAGTGGCAAAATCAGGTGTGCTCATTTATTTTCCTCATTATTAAACAGCGCTTGAGCGCGACGATGAAAGTTAAGGCGGCGGAGTATACCACAAGCTGAACCAAAAAATGCAGCGGTTGTTTTTTGTACTTTCCCGTCAGGTGTTTATTTGCGTAAACATGGCAGCGGAGTAAAGTGAACAACTGTTTATCAGCTATTAATTGTTTATCACCGGTTCGCTTGTCGTTAATTATTGTTACAAAAAGTTGAGAGTTGTTCTTTTTGCTGATGATGCCAGCGGTTTTTTGTAACGTTTTGAATGCAGATGCTTAAAAATAGCTGCAAAAGCGCTGGCTGTGCGGGTTTTCTTTCCACCCTCTGTACAGGCTAATTTCCAAAAACGAGAGCAAAATCGAAGCGTCGGGTTTTTAGCGTTTTAATCTTGCGGTGAAAACCGTTAATATAAACCAAATTAGCAGTCAGTAGCGTTATCCCTATTCTGGAGACATTTCCTTTGATCAACGTCCTTCTTGTTGATGACCACGAACTGGTGCGCGCAGGGATACGACGCATTCTTGAAGACATAAAGGGTATCAAAGTTGCCGGTGAGGCGTGCTGTGGCGAAGACGCGGTGAAGTGGTGTCGTGCTAACTCGGCAGACGTTGTGCTGATGGATATGAACATGCCCGGTATTGGTGGGCTTGAAGCAACGCGTAAAATCGCCCGCACGTTTGTTGATACCAAAGTCATCATGCTGACCGTGCATACTGAAAACCCACTGCCCGCGAAAGTTATGCAGGCGGGAGCAGCCGGTTACCTGAGTAAAGGTGCGGCACCACAGGAAGTGGTCAATGCTATCCGTTCTGTGTTTGCCGGGCAGCGTTATATTGCTTCCGACATTGCTCAACAAATGGCGCTGAGCCAGATTGAACCGGAGAAAACGGAATCACCGTTTGCCAGTTTGTCTGAGCGCGAATTGCAGATTATGCTGATGATCACCAAAGGTCAGAAGGTGAATGAGATCTCAGAACAACTGAATCTCAGCCCCAAAACGGTGAACAGCTATCGTTATCGTATGTTCAGTAAACTGAACATCCACGGCGACGTCGAACTGACTCATCTGGCCATTCGTCATGGTCTGTGCAATGCGGAGACGTTAATAAGTCAGTGAGTGATGTGTTCGATTCAAAAGCATTTCTGAAAACCGTCACCAGCCAGCCAGGCGTCTATCGCATGTATGACGCTGGCGGTACGGTTATCTACGTGGGGAAGGCGAAAGATCTCAAAAAACGCCTTTCCAGTTATTTCCGCAGCAACCTTGCCTCCCGTAAGACCGAAGCGCTGGTCGCACTCATCCAGACTATTGATGTCACCGTTACGCATACGGAGACAGAAGCGCTGCTGCTTGAGCATAACTATATTAAGCTGTATCAGCCGCGCTATAACGTCCTGCTGCGCGATGATAAGTCCTACCCGTTTATCTTCCTGAGCGGTGATACTCACCCCCGGCTCGCCATGCACCGTGGTGCAAAACATGCAAAGGGAGAGTATTTCGGACCGTTTCCTAACGGTTATGCGGTGCGTGAAACTTTGGCGCTGCTGCAAAAAATCTTTCCGGTTCGCCAGTGTGAAAACAGCGTCTACCGTAACCGCTCCCGCCCGTGCCTGCAGTACCAGATTGGTCGCTGCCTGGGGCCGTGCGTTGCCGGTCTGGTGAGCGAAGAAGAGTACGCGCAACAGGTTGAATATGTGCGTCTGTTTTTAGCCGGAAAAGATGACCAGGTATTGACCCAACTGATCGCCCGTATGGAGAAAGCCAGCGCGGCGCTGGAATTTGAAGAGGCCGCGCGTATACGCGACCAAATCCAGGCAGTACGCAGGGTGACCGAGAAACAGTTCGTGTCGAATACCGGCGACGATCTCGACGTTATTGGCGTTGCCTTTGACGCCGGGCTGGCCTGCGTGCATGTGCTGTTTATTCGCCAGGGCAAAGTACTTGGCAGCCGCAGCTATTTCCCGAAAGTCCCTGGCGGTACCGAGCTGGGTGAAGTGGTCGAAACCTTTGTCGGTCAGTTCTACCTGCAGGGAAGCCAGATGCGCACGCTGCCGTCGGAGATCCTGCTTGATTTTAATCTCGATGACAAAACCTTGCTGGCCGATTCGCTGTCTGAACTGGCTGGCCGTCGGGTTAACGTACAAACCAAACCGCGGGGCGACCGTGCGCGTTACCTGAAACTGGCGCGCACCAACGCGGCGACAGCACTTACCACCAAACTTTCCCAGCAATCGACGGTCAGCCAGCGGTTAACCGCCCTGGCAACGCTCCTGAAACTGCCGGCCGTCAAACGCATGGAATGTTTCGACATCAGCCACACGATGGGCGAACAGACCGTGGCTTCCTGCGTGGTGTTTGATGCGAATGGTCCGCTGCGTGCCGAGTATCGTCGCTATAACATTATGGGGATCACGCCGGGCGATGATTATGCGGCAATGAACCAGGTGCTGCGTCGCCGCTATGGTAAAGCCATCGAAGAGAGCAAAATCCCGGATGTCATTCTTATCGACGGTGGGAAAGGGCAGTTGGGGCAGGCTAAAGCGGTGTTTGAATCGCTGGATGTGGTCTGGGATAAAAACCATCCGTTGTTGCTCGGGGTGGCGAAAGGGGCAGATCGTAAAGCCGGGCTGGAGACATTGTTCTTCGAACCGGAAGGTGAGGGCTTTAGCCTGCCGCCGGATTCCCCCGCGCTGCATGTGATTCAGCACATTCGTGATGAATCACACGATCATGCGATTAGCGGGCACCGCAAAAAACGGGCGAAAGTAAAAAATACCAGTACGCTGGAGACGATTGAAGGCGTTGGGCCAAAACGCCGCCAGATGCTGCTGAAATATATGGGCGGATTGCAAGGATTACTCAACGCCAGCGTGGACGAAATTGCAAAAGTGCCGGGTATTTCGCAAGGGCTGGCAGAAAAGATCTACTACTCGTTGAAACATTAAGGGCTCTGTAGCAACATAGAGCTAAATTTTACTGACAACAGACAGTTACCGTCATTATGCGATTTAATATCCCTACGTTGCTCACTCTCTTTCGCGTCGTGCTCATCCCATTCTTTGTACTGGCATTTTATCTGCCGGTTGTCTGGGCTCCCTTTGCCTGTGCGCTGATTTTCCTGGTTGCCGCCGTCACCGACTGGTTTGATGGTTATCTGGCGCGTCGCTGGAATCAAAGCACCCGCTTTGGGGCGTTCCTTGATCCAGTGGCCGATAAAGTGATGGTCGCTATCGCGATGGTGCTGGTGGCTGAGCATTATCATACCTGGTGGGTGACGCTGCCTGCGGCAACCATGATTGGCCGTGAGATAATCATCTCTGCCCTGCGTGAGTGGATGGCGGAGCTGGGTAAACGCAGCAGCGTGGCGGTATCCTGGATCGGTAAAGTTAAAACAACCGCGCAGATGGCGGCTCTGGTCTGGATGCTGTGGCGTCCAAATGCCTGGGTTGAGTGGGCGGGTATTGGTTTGCTGTGGGTTGCCGCAGTGCTGACGCTGTGGTCCATGCTGCAATATTTGAACGCTGCGCGCGGAGATTTGCTTGAACAGTGATCGTTTCGCCGTAAATTTCAGCAAACGATCCAGGGATGTAAAAAATAACGTTGACTCAAAACGTCATATCAGTAGAATGCAACGCATCGAACGGCGGCACAGTTAGCCGGACGATAATGAAATCAAGTGGTTAGCTGTTAACTTGATGACATGCGGGAATAGCTCAGTTGGTAGAGCACGACCTTGCCAAGGTCGGGGTCGCGAGTTCGAGTCTCGTTTCCCGCTCCAGATTAAATGCATCGGCAATTGCGGGTGCTGGTCGAAAGACAAAAGATTTAAGGCGCGTTAGCAAAGCGGTTATGTAGCGGATTGCAAATCCGTCTAGTCCGGTTCGACTCCGGAACGCGCCTCCACTTTCTTCCCTGGCCGGATGGTGGAATCGGTAGACACAAGGGATTTAAAATCCCTCGGCGTTCGCGCTGTGTGGGTTCAAGTCCCACTCCGGCTACCATGGGAAACAAAGAATAAAATCAATGATAAGCAGTGTCGTGAAACCACCGAAAGGTGGTTTTTTTGTGCCTCCAGTCTGGGCGCTATTGCAACTGTGAAAAATGGTTACCTGCTTTTCATCCCACCAATAGGTGTAATGTCAGTCACTTAAGGTGACTGGCATTGTATTTAAAAGGGTATTTGGATTTTTTTCGCCCCGAAAGCAGAGCGAGTTTCAGCTAACTTGCAACCAATCTTAAACAAACCTTTTGCTCGTCAGACACAGGTTGTCGCCGCTGATAAACTAGATGGTATCCACCCTGGAGAGCGGAAGGTTATTGTCATGCAATATGAAGAACAACAGCTTATCAACGGCCTTTTCGAACGTCTGAAACAGACCGGACAACAAAACAGCCAACGGGATGCAGATGCAGAGCGTCAGATCGCGGAATTCGTCAGACAGCAGCCTGCGGCCCCCTACTATATGGCGCAATCGATTTTGATTCAGGAAGCGGCGCTGAAACGCCTGCAGGCCCGGGTTCAGGAGCTTGAAAGCGAATTAGCCGCGCAAAAAAGCAAACCCTCGACGGGCGGCAGTTTCCTCGGCGGCCTGTTTGGTGGTGGGAAAAGCAACCCGCAGCCGGACAACAGCTGGAATGCCCAGCCGCAACAGCCACCGGCGCAGGATTATTCACGGGCGTCAGCGCCGGCTTTGGCTCCTCGCGGCGGCGGTTTTATGGCAGGCGCGCTCCAGACAGCCGCTGGCGTGGCCGGTGGCGTCGTGCTGGCCGAGATGCTGACCAGTATGTTCCATCAGTCGCGGCCGGAAGAGATCGTGAACATCATCGAAGAACCGACAACACCCGCCGGTGGTGAGCCGTTTGTCGGTAATCAGTACGGCGACTTTAATAATGTCTCTGACACCCGTTTCCTCAACCAGGATGATCCGTTCGGCAATAATAACGACACCTGGCAGAACGACGATGCAGATGACGACTACAGCAATGATGACGACAGTTTTATTTAACGACGTTAACGCTGGATAGAAAAAGAGGCCTTACGGCTAATGCCAGTCACTTAAGGTGACTGGCATTGTGTTTAAAATCCCTCGGCCTTCGCACTGTGTGGGTTCAAGTCCCACTCCAGCTACCATGGGAAACAAAGAATAAAATCAATGATAAGCCGTGTCGTGAAACCGCCGAAAGGTGGTTTTTTTGTGCCTGAAATCCACATCCAGCGCTCACGGGGCACAATCTCCACTCTGGTTATTTCGTGCGAGTCCGTCAGGCAGGCAAAACATCGTCCAGCATCATTCTCCCGCGAAGTGAGTCGATGGAAGCCAGGGTTATTTCTCAGACAAATATTTTGACAGAAGAGATTGCGCACAGCCCCGGCTTCAATCGACATAATCAGGTGCTCAGTAAACGGGCTATGATATCCGGGAGAAATTTTATTAAAGATTTAAAAACGAAAGATAAAATTATCGGCAGGCTTTTACACTTATTATTCTATAAATCAGGTGGCTATGTTGAAAATTTAACAATGTTTCTTCCCGAATTTTTTGCATTGTAAAGGGCTTTGTCGGCTCTTGCATAAATATCCTCAATTTGAACGTCGCCCTCATGAATTGCGGTGAAACCAATACTGGCAGTACATGTTATAGTTTCATCGAAATATTTTATAGTTATATTTTTTATGAGTTCACGTATTGAGTTGTAGAATGTGTAAGCCGAATTTTGAGATAAATTTGATGAGGTTGCCAGAGCAAATTCTTCACCTCCAATGCGGGCGAAGAAATATCCAGAAGGAATGGTGGATGTTATCTCCAGAGATATTGTTCTGAGTATAACATCGCCAGCGGCATGCTCATAATAATCATTTAGCTTTTTGAAATGATCAATATCCAGTATGCCAAAGAAAAAAGCTTCTCTATCTTTGTTGTAATGATGTATTTTCTCGCTAATGAATTTATTAAACTCACGGCGGTTGGGTACGCCTGTTAAATAGTCTGTTGAAGCAAGTTTATCCATTTCCATTACCTGCAAATGCAAGGAGATGTTTAGAGCGATCCAGTTTGCCAGACACTGCAGCTTCAACGCTTGAGACTTAGTATAATAGTGCTTATTTAAATGGCCTACATTCAGGGTTCCAATACATTTATTTGAAACCAGAAGAGGGGCATCCATGCACGTTTGAATACCATTAGCGAAGAGCATTTTACAATCGATCTCCTGGGATTTTGACAGATTATCACAAATCATTAATTTTCTTTTTGTAAAGGCTCTGCCAACAAATGATTGGTCGATTGGAACTTTGAAGTCAAGAGGTATTGCCTGATTACCAGAAATAGAATACAGTTCTAAATGCTTTTGGTTATTGTAGAGCGTTAAACTGACTCTGTCAGCATAGAATAAGATATTGACCCATTCTGAGAAAGTGTCCAAAACCATCTTAAGTGATCGAGACTCTGATAGCTTGTGGATAAAAGCTGCTGGCAGGATTATACTATTTTCCTCACCATTTCCCATTAGTAACTCTTGCGGGTCAAATTCTCTTTCGTAATCCATAAGCAATTCCGTAAGTATTTATAGTTATATCAGAATGTAGTGAATGAACTATCTAAATGATTTTGCTGAATGTTGCATGTAGTATACCATTTATCTATGGATTTGCACTCATTTTTCTTATCAATTCCATATGAATAAATGCATGGTGTAATATTACAGTTCAAATTTGCGGGCTACTTTCTTGATACTCTTCTTGCATAATAGATATCAGAATAAATTCATTAACTGTGCTAATAATTCATAATTGCATAGATACGAAGAAGTTTAATGATGCACAGTGAAGTGAGAACGAAAACTAATTTCATTATTTTTAATCTGTCTTATGAAGATCTGCGACAGGTGACATAAAACATCACATACTAAAAGAACAGTGTTCAAAAAGAATCTCATATTACAGAGAGTGACTTACTGAGATTGCCTGGTGATTTATTTTACGCTGCAGGGTTTCAGCTTCGCAATTAAACCCCTCCCAGATACGCTTTCCTCACCTCCTGATTTCCCAGTAGTTCTTCGCCGCTGCCACTCAGTCGAATCTGACCGTTCACCATGACATACCCACGATTGGACAGCTTCAGCGCGTGGTGCGCATTCTGCTCCACCAGAAAAATGGTCATTCCATTGCGGGCCAGCTCACGCAGCGTCTGGAAGATCTGTTTCACTACAATCGGAGCCAGGCCCAGGCTGGGTTCATCCAGCAACAGCAGCTTCGGGCGGCCCATTAATGCACGGGCGATCGCCAGCATTTGTTGCTCTCCGCCGGACATGGTCATGGCGCGCTGTTTGCGACGCTCTTTGAGACGCGGGAACAGGTCGAACATACTTTGCATATCACTGGTGGCATGCTGGTCCCCGATTGGGATGGTTCCCATCAGCAGATTCTCTTCAACGGTCATATCCGGGAAAATACGCCGACCTTCAGGAGCCTGCGCGATGCCGCCGGAAGCGACATAGTGGGTGGATTTAT
Organism: Enterobacter sp. RHBSTW-00901; assembly: GCF_014103115.1. Classification (NCBI taxonomy): domain Bacteria; kingdom Pseudomonadati; phylum Pseudomonadota; class Gammaproteobacteria; order Enterobacterales; family Enterobacteriaceae; genus Enterobacter; species Enterobacter sp. RHBSTW-00901. The sequence goes on along the minus strand of NZ_JABXPB010000001.1, from coordinate 1,065,827 downwards.
GGCTGATATCCTCCCCGCAAAAAAGGATCTGCCCGCTACGGATACGGGGTTGCCCAAAAATAGACTTCAGTAATGTCGATTTGCCCGCACCGTTAGCACCAATCAGCGCCACGGTTTCGCCTTTATTAACTTCCAGGGAGACCTGCTTCAACGCCTGGATCACGCCGTAGAACACATCCACGTCACGAAATGCCAGCATCGGTTCACTCATAAATTGACCTCGCTTTCATCGGTACCCAGATAGGCGGCAATCACTTTTTCATCATGCTGGATCTGCTCTGGCTTGCCCTGGGCAATGACGTCACCGTGGTCGAGCACGATAATATTGTCCGAAATCTCCATCACCATTCCCATATCATGCTCAATCAGTAATACCGTGATGTCGTGGTGGTCGCGCAGAAAACGGATGATGTTACTCAGCTTACGCGTTTCAACCGGGTTCAGCCCGGCGGCGGGTTCATCCAGACAGATCATCTCCGGCCCGGTGCACATCGCCCGCGCGATCTCCAGACGCCGCTGTTGGCCATACGACATCTCTCCCGCCAGACGATTCGCGCAATCCACCAGATCCACCACCTCCAGCCAGTAAAATGCCCTGTCCAGTGCATCACTTTCCGCCCGCCGGTAAGCCGGTGTATTCAGCACACCGGCCAGCAGATTACGATTAACGCGCATATGCTGCGCGACCAGCAGATTTTCAACGACCGACATTTCGCGAAAAAGGCGGATGTTCTGGAAGGTGCGCGCAAGCCCCGCGCGATTCACAAGATGGGTACCGCCGAACATTTTGTAGAAAAGACGTTTCCCGAACTGCGCCGGGTTTACCCAGTCGCCTGACTGGAATTTTTGTCCAAGCACCTGAATGACGTTGGTGGTTTGACTTCGCGTATTGAATAATATGCTGCCGCCAGACGCTTTATAGAAGCCGGTCAGGCAGTTAAACACGGTCGTTTTTCCCGCACCGTTTGGGCCAATAAGCGCCGTAATCGATCCACGCTGCACCTCAAGATTGACGTCGTTTAATGCCTTAATACCGCCAAAATGCATCATCAGGTGTTCAACGCATAATATCGTTCCGTTCATGGTGCAACACCCTTACGCACGGCAAACCCGCTGCGGTTAATGCGGATCAATCCGCGTGGACGCCAGATCATCATCACCACCATCAACATGCCAAACAGCAAGACGCGGTACTCTGCAAAGCTACGCAGAAGTTCCGGTGTGACGGTAAGCACAAAGGCTGCCAGCACGACGCCCAGCGTTGACCCCATCCCGCCCAGCACCACGATGGCGAGGATCAGTGCGGATTCAAAAAAGGTGAACGAGGTCGGGTTCACAAACCCCTGCCAGGTGGCGAAGAATACGCCTGCAATCCCGGCCGTTGATGCGCCCAGCGTAAAGGCTGAGAGCTTGACCAGAACATGATTTAACCCCATTGAACGACAGGCAATTTCATCTTCCCGTAGTGCCTCCCATGCCCGGCCAATCGGCATGCGCGTCAGACGGTGCTTGATGTAAAGCACCAGCAGCACCACCAGAAACAGTACCGCGTAGATAAAGATAAACTTCATGTTCGGGTTATATGTCAGGTGGAAAAATTCGTGAAACGGCACGCCGCCTTCTTTAGCGCGCCGGCCAAACTCGAGACCGAAGAAGGTGGGAGGAGGAGCCGAGACGCCGTTAGGGCCGCCGGTAAAGGCCAGCCAGTTGTTCAGGATCAGGCGGATAATTTCTCCGAACCCGAGCGTCACAATAGCCAGATAGTCACCATGCATACGCAGCACCGGGAAACCAAGCAAGGCACCCGCGGCGGCGGCCATCAGCGCCGCCAGCGGCAACATGCTCCAGAACCCTAATCCCAGATACTGATACCCCAGCGCCAGGCCGTACGCGCCAATGGCATAAAAGGCGACATAACCCAGATCCAATAACCCCGCCAGACCCACAACGATATTCAGTCCCAGACCAAGAAGAACATAGATCAGCCCGAGAATGGCAACCGTCAGCACATATTTGGTGGCGACAAAGGGAAAACAGATCGCCAGCGCGATGATCAGGGGGATTATCCAGCGCATGCGGCTCTTGTATTCCGGTGGCCGGACATAAACGCCCGCGCTGTCAGCGTCAAAACGTGCCTGGAAGCGTGCGCCAGCGGGAGTACCTAAAAAGGCGCTCAGCAGAAAACGCCCCAGCATAACGATGCCGACCATCCACGCCAGCCGCTGCCCGGCAAAGTTAAAGCTGTATCCGTCCAGCACCACGCCTGCGATAGGGCCGAAAATAATCAATGCAACCAGCCCGGAAAAAATGGCGTCCAGAATGCAGCGTTTAAGAGAGAAACCATCAGTCGAAACCGCGCGTGATCTCATTGCTTTCTCCCTCACACTTTGGCCACGATGGGCCGACCAAGCAGCCCCTGGGGACGGAAAATCAGGATCATGACCAGTAATCCAAACGAGAACACATCTTTATAATCCGAGTTCACCATGCCGGAGAATTGTGCTTCTGCTACGCCCAGAATCAGCCCGCCGAGCATCGCGCCTGGCAGGGAGCCAATGCCGCCGAGCACCGCCGCCGTAAAGGCCTTGATGCCAATGACAAACCCGACATAAAAATCAAAGGTGCCGTAGTTCATGGTGATTAACACACCCGCCAGTCCGGCCATCGCCGCACCGATGACAAACACCAGGGAAATAATCCTGTCGGTGTTAATGCCCAGAATGGAGGCCATTTTGCGATCCTGCTGTACCGCCCGACACATCCGTCCAAGGCGGGTATTGCTGATTATCCAGGTGAGCAGCAGCATTCCCGCGAACGAGGCGACCAGAATAAAAATTTTGGTGTAGGTTATCTGGACAAAACCTTCACCCAGATGCACGCGGAATACACCATCCAGCATGGTAGGCACCCCTTGCTGGCGCGGCCCCTGGCTTAACTGCGCATAGTTTTGCAGGATAAGCGACATCCCAATGGCGGAGATTAGCGGGGCAAGACGGGTGGAGTTACGTAGCGGTTTGTAGGCAATGCGCTCGATAGTCCAGCCGTAGACACCGGTTACCACAATGGTGAAGACCAGCGTGCCGAGGATCAGCAGGGGGAATGACTGCAGGCCGAAGAATGACAGCAGCGCCAGGCCAATGGCACAGAGATAGGCGGAGATCATATACACTTCGCCGTGGGCGAAATTAATCATACCAATGATGCCATACACCATCGTATAGCCGATGGCGATTAATCCGTAGACGGAACCCAGCGTTAAGCCATTGACTAACTGTTGCAGGAAGAATGTACTCATCATCGCGCGCTCGTGTTCTGAGGCCGCGCCTTGCGCGCAGCCCGGTGTTTATTACGCGTCGACAGGCGAACCTGCCGACGTTGAGCGTGACTCCGTCCCGTTACTGCACTTCCTTATATTTCCCTTTGTCGTCCCACTGATACACCACGTAGTCAGAGACTTTCAGGTCACCTTTGCCGTCCCAGGCTTTTTTGCCCATCACCGTATCGACGGAATTGGCTTTCAGCCATTCGCTGGCTTTGGCCGAGTCCTTGCCACCCGTGGCCTTAAAGGCGGCAGCAATCGCCTGAACTGAAGCGTAGGAGTAGAGGGTATAACCTTCCGGTTCGAATTTACCCGCGCGGAATTTCTCGATAACGGCCTTACCGTCCGGGATCAGTCGCGGATCTTTACCAAAGGTCATATAGATACCGTTGGTGTATTGCGGGCCGCCCGCCGCGGTCACCATCTCTTCGTTGACAATACAGTCACCGGAGAAGAACTTCGCCTGCACGCCCTGTTCGCGCATCTGGCGAACCAGTGGGCCTGCCTCCGGGTGACAGCCGCCGAAGAACACCACGTCCGGCTTTTGCGCCCCAATTTTAGTGACCAGCGCGTTAAAGTCTTTTTCCCCGCGTGATAACCCCTCGTACATCACATCCTGGACACCGCGTTTTGCCAGCGCGGCTTTGGTGGCATCCGCCAGACCCTGGCCGTACGTGTCTTTATCGTGGATGATCACCACGCGTTTGGCTTTCAGCTTGTCGATGATGAAATCACTGGCGACCTGGCCCTGCTGATCATCGCGGCCACACATGCGGAACATATCGCTCATGCCACGTTCGGTGATCAGTGGGTTGGTTGAGCCGGGGGTGATGGTAATAATGCCCGCATCGCTATACACCTCAGAGGCGGGCATGGTGGATGAGGAGCAGAAATGGCCGACAACCGCGTTGACTTTTTCCTGGTCGACCAGACGGTTGGCGACCGCGACGGCTTGTTTAGGCTCGCAGGCATCATCCCCCTGAACCAGTTTAATCTTTTCACCGTTGATCCCTCCTGCGGCGTTAATGTCTTCAGCGGCCTGCGTTGCGCCGTGCCAGTATTGATCGCCATAGGTGGCATTGGGGCCAGTAAACGGCCCGGCCACACCAATCACAATATCGGCCTGGGCGGAAAATGCCGTGGCCAGACAACCGGCCAATACAAGAGAAAGAGGACTTCTGATAAGTTTCAGCGACATCATTATGTTCCTTAGCAAAGAGGTTTTTGCACCACGGTAAAAATCCGAACGTCCGGCGGTGCAGCCAATCCAGAAGCAAGAGCGAGAACAAAATAACGAGCTCCAGACAACATCCTGCTTAATACGGCGAGGTTTCCTTGCGCGGTGAAGCGCACAGAACATTAAGCAAAATGGTTGCCAGAATGGCTAACCCATTGACTGGGTTGCGACATGTTTGAGTATAGAGCGCCGTTTTATGCAGCCTTGCGGAACGGCCTGAAATTACAGCGGAGATCACATCTCATTAACAATAAAGCCCATAAGTTGTGCAAGGGTCACGATTTGCACGTTTTTGCAGCAATAAAGACCTAAACTTCAGATAGGCACAGGCGGCGATATGTGTCAGGATCTTTCCTTTTTTATCAGGAGTGTCAGCAATGACTGAAGGCCCGTTAAATGAAAGTGAAATGGAGTGGCTGGAAGAGACGTTAATGTCCTACGGTCATGACGATGCGTCCGTGATTGACGTGTCCGAACTCGACGGCATGCTTACTGCAGTGCTTTCCGGCCCCGTTGTGGTTGAGCCAGATGCCTGGCTGGTGGCGGTATGGGGTGGCGAAAAGTACATTCCACGCTGGAAGAACGAACGTGAAATGAACCGTTTTATCGATCTCTGCTTTAAGCATATGAACGATATTGCTGAGCGCCTGAGCGAATACCCGGAACAGTTTGAGCCGATGTTTGGTTATAACGACGTTGACGGTCAGAGTTACACCGTCGTTGAAGAGTGGTGCTATGGCTACATGCGCGGCGTGGCACTGACAGACTGGTCAGCATTGCCGGAAGAACTGAAGGCCGACCTGGACGCTATTGCGCTGCACGGTACAGAGGGGAACGGCGAGAAGCTGGATGAACTGACCGAAGAGGAATACAAAGCCAGTATCGAGAGCATCCAGCCTGCGGCACTGCGTTTGTATAACTACTGGGTGGCTAACCCGCAGCAGCCGGAAGCGAAAAAGCCAGTTGTTAATGGAACGAAGGTCGGGCGTAACGATCCGTGTCCGTGCGGCAGCGGAAAGAAATTTAAGAGCTGTTGCTTGCACTGATAAAAAAGGGGCTACTGATAGCCCCTTTTCCTTAACCCACTTCCGGTAACATCCCTGCCGCAATTAACATCTGCACCAGAATAACCACGACCCCACAGCCAAATACTATACACAGCAGAGGTTTCCCGCCGGCAACGCGATACCCTTGTTGAGGATGCTGTTGGCGACTCTTCCATGCCAGCAGGGAAGGGAGCAGCAGGGCAAGGACGGATAACGCCACGCCCGCATATCCCAGCGCCATCACAAACCCACGCGGATAAAACAGTGCAAAGGCCAGCGGAGGCAGGAAGGTGATGGCACCCGTCTGTAAACGTCCGGTGACGGTATTGCGACGCTGGAACAGATCGGCCAGATAATCAAACAGACCGAGTGCCACGCCCAGGAACGAGGTCGCCAGCGCCAGGTCGGCAAACAGATGCACCGCCAGCTCAACGTGCGGAGAGGTCACTACCTCACGCAGTGCCAGCAGGAAACCATTCAGACCGGCGTGTTCCGCCATCAGGCCAGTGAAGGTCGACGCGTCAATACTGCCCAGCGTCACCAGTTGCCAGAAAATATAGGCAATCAGTGGAATGGCACTCCCGATGACAAAGACGCGGCGAAGTTTGCGAATGTCGCCATTCATATAGCTGACAATGCTCGGCACGCTACCGTGGAAACCAAATGAGGTGAAAATCACCGGAATGGCGGAGAGCGCCAGTCCTTTTTCCAGCGGCAGCGTCAGCAGGTTAATTTTGTGAACATGTGGTGCCAGCAGAACCAGCATGACAATCAGAAAGAGAATTTTGGCACTGAACAGAAAACGGTTAAACAGGTCGACCAGCGAGGTGCCGACACAGACCACGCCACCGCCAATGAGCGCAAAGAAGATGGCACCCGTCGCCGGTGTGATGTCAGAGCCGAACCAGTCGTTGACGCTGGAGGCGATCAATTCCCCGGCTCCGCTGATATAGGCTGCGGTCAGAGCGTACATCAGGAACATCATGCTAAAGCCGGTGACCCACTGGCCGTAGCGCCCCAGATAGCGCGCGGCAAGTGAACCCAATCCGGTATCGGCAGGCACGTGCTGATAAACTTCGAGCAGAAGCAGTGCGGTATAGCACATCAAAGCCCAGAGCGTGCCGAGCAGCAGCAATGTCACACCAAATCCGACGCCTGCGGCCGCCAACGGCATTGCCAGCATTCCTGCGCCAATCGTCGTTCCGGCGACGATAAAAATACTTCCCAGTGTTCTGTTTTTCACGCTTTCCTCTACAACGACTCTCAACCGCGACAAAATCTGCGGCGCAGAGTAAGGGAAAAGTCATACCTCGTCAAATCACCGTTACAACTGGTGTAATTAATTGTTTACGAATCTTTGGCGATTGGGGAGAGATAAACCTGCGCCAGCGCAAAGCGTGCTTCGGGACGAGCGTTTAGTCTGCTTGTTTTTTCAGAGGGGATGACAATGTCAATTCATGGACACGACGTGCTCAATATGATGATTGAGTCGGGCGAGCAATACACGGAACGCAGTCTGGTTGAGGCTATTCATGCACGCTTTGGTGAAACGGCGCGTTTTCATACCTGTTCAGCTGCAGATATGACTGCGGTGGAGCTGGTGGCATTTCTGGCGGCGCGCGGAAAATTTATTCCGGCGACGGACGGTTTTTCGACGCACGAAAGTAAAATCTGCCGCCATTAAAATAAAACGGTGCTGAAGGATCAGCACCGTGAGGGAATTAATTCTGGGTGTCGAGGGTAGAAAGTTCTTTATCGATAAAGTAAAGACCCTCACCTGATTTACCGGCCAGAGAGAGTTTGTCCAGTACGGATTTAAACAGTTTTTCTTCTTCGTGTTGCTCAGCAACATACCACTGCAGGAAATTAAAGGTCGGATAATCCTGGCTGGTCATTGCGGCATGAACCAGCTCGTTAATTTTCTGGGTGATCAGCTGCTCGTGCTCGTAGGTGGCGCGGAACAGTTCATCGAGCGAACCGTATTCAGCAAATGGTGACGCTACGGTTTCGATGCGCGGCAGGCTGCCCGTATCGGTCAGATAAGCAAACAGACGCTGCATGTGCGTCATCTCTTCCTGGGCGTGACGACGCAGAAACGCGGCTGCACCTTCAAAACTGTGATAGCTGCACCAGGCGCTCATCTGCTGGTAGAGCAGAGATGAAAAAAGTTCGAGGTTCATTTGTGCATTGAGCTTGTCGATCATTTCCGTTTTCAGCATGGTGAAGCTCCGGTGTATTATTTCTGGTTTATGATGAGCGATACTATAATTTGTTATTGAATTATTTGCAAAAAGTAAAATAAATAGATGCTTATTTAAAAATACGAATGGGAATAAAACGCATTGGCAATTTTTATATTTATTAATGCGAATTATTTTTGTTCTTAGTTAAATACACTGCCAGTAAGGACTGGCAGCGCTGATTAATACCACGGATTTTTGGCGTTAGGGTTAACGGCATATCCCATGCATTTGTACTGGATAGTCACGGTCTCGTTCAGACACACAGACCCGCTAATAAGGGTACAGGTTTTAATGGGCTGACCGTAGGCGGAGGCGGTGGCATATCCCATGGTCTGACACGCTTTTGCTGCAGTGCCGTTATTAACATACCCATCGGATTGGGCGTTTTGCAGTATCGCCTGGCCGTAATCAAGGCGGACTATCCCGTTTGGTGCGTCCAGACTGCTTACCTCTGCCTGGCGGTTAATGCTACACCCCGCGAGCAGCAGGATCGTACCGACAACGAATACTCTTTTCATAGTTCACTCTGAGTGAATGGAAATACGTTATCGTACCCGCAGACGTCCGGCGCAATGCCTGGAATAGCCGGACAATCTGCCCTTTCTCTTTGCAACGGGCCGGATTAGTCGGCAAGACTGTCAAAAATCGTTTTGAACTCAAGATGATGCTTACGGAACAGTGTAATAAGCTGCGGGTCAAAATGACGGCCAGCGCCCTCAAATATCACTTCGCAGGCCTGCTCGTGGGTAAAACTCGGCTTATACACCCGTTTTTGTCTCAGGGCGTCATACACATCCGCCAGCGCCAGAATGCGAGCCTCAATCGGGATTTGCTCGCCGTGCAGCCCCTCGGGATAACCGCTACCGTCCCATTTTTCATGGTGCAAGTGGATAATATTTTCTGCAACTGCTCCCAGCCCAAGCCCCTGAATGATTCGCCACCCCTTAACGGTGTGGAGTTTCATCTCAGCAAACTCTTCGGCGGTCAGTGGGCCTTGCTTACGCAGAATGCGATCCGGCACGGCGATTTTCCCGACATCATGCAGGGAAGCGAAATGTCCTATCTCACGGATCATTTGCCGTGATAGCCCAAGTTGGCGCGCCATTAATTCACAATATCTGGAAACGCGCTGAATATGGCTACCGGTTTCGTCGTCATGTGCGCGGTTTACCTTCTCCAGCGCCTGCACCATATTACGGTTAACAATCCGGCTTTGCCTCATATGGCGGCGCATCATAATGAGCATGCTGATACTGAACAGCGCAACGATCAGTAAAATTAGGCTAATAATTTTCAGCGTATTTTTGGTTAAATCGGGGAACCATTTCTGCTCTTCCTGACGTTCAATCTGGGTGCGGAATTCGGACAACCGATGGATCTGCATAAACAGATGAAAGAGAGGGTGGTTCGGTTCCACCCAGGGGCCAATGACAAACTCGGAGCGGGTGACGCCCGCCACTTTCAGCACCCCACGAAACAGCTCGTTGCCGCGAAGCGTTGATTCCAGCGAACTGAGATCGCCAAGAATATAATCAATTTTATTGTCCTCCATTGCATCAATAAGGCCATCAATGCTGCGGTGGGGCACGATTATCACATCACTACCAAAATGCTGGCGTAAATAATTCGCGGCAAAAGACCCATCCAGCACGCCTACACGCTGGCTTCGGATACTTTCTTCATCCCACAAAAATGGCTTGTCGATGCGGTTGTAATAAACGTTATGCCAGGCAATGTCCGGGCCAATGCGCCCCTCTGTGTGTTCTTCGTTGTACCGGTCGGCAATATCAACCAGCCGGATGGGCCACTGCTGCCGGGAGAGGTTCGAATAATTATCGACCAAATTGACATCGACCTTCATACCTAACAAATCACGCATGTCGTTAATCATATCCATTGCCGTGCCGTGGTAGCCCTTGCTGTCACGCCAGATTAGCGGTGCGAAGTTTTCATTTTTAGGCAGGGTGATGCGCAGACGGTTATTTGCAATCCAGGCACGTTCACTTTCCGACAGCGTAATACGGCTTAGCAGGTAATTGCGCTTACTCTCCTCCAGCATTTTGTGCATTTCGCCATTGCGATACCAGAGGCCAATGATGTCGTTGATGGGTTCACGCAGGGGCAGGAGTTCAGGGCTGAATGCCAGAACAACCGGAGTACGTAATTCAGGAAACGGTCGCGAAATGAGGTAGTAGCGTTGGGTGTTTTCCATCTCGGTGGCATCATTAATATAAAAATCAGCCTGATGTTCACCCAGTAAACGGAAGGCCTCGTCGCTGGTGTCCACGAGCCGCAGAGAGCGGAATTTGAGATCGGGATAACGTTGTTGCACGCTTTCGAGCGTCGCGTCATCTTTACGGAACAACACACGGGCATGGCTTAGCTGCTCTGGCGTTGCCGCTGTCATCGACAGGCTGGCGGCAACCACTTCATTATCAAATAATCGTGACGAGAGTATCTTGGTTTTGGCTCGTTTTTCGGTACGTAATACGCCCGCATACACTCCATAGCCATCATGCGCAAAACGTTGACCGATATCCGCACCGGAAAGCGGCCTGAGCTGTAAATTCATCCCCGTTTTTTGATTGATGGCATTAATTAAATCGGGATAGAACCCCTGTAATTCCCCCTGCGGTGTATGCCAGGATTCAAAATCATTGGCGTCATAAATCCAGACCGGGACAGGTTCTCCGGTCTTGGCTGCCCACAGAGCAGGGGGACAGATCAGCAGAAGACCTGTTAATCCGAATAAAAAGAGAATGCGAAGCTTCCGGCAGCGCGAATTCACAGGTGTTCACCAGGCGGTTTTTAGGGTGTTTTGTTGCAGTCTAGCTAACAGTTTCTACTGATGACAGATTTTTTTAACTTTTAAATAACGTCCAGAAGATCGTTGAGGCATAACAGAATTGTGAACACATTCTTCTTATTTAAAACGCAATTTCATTTAATTTGAAAGTTGGTTTTCTTGATAGTAAGGTGAGTGCCAAAAGGTATCTACGACGGGTTGACCCGCGTCGCACTCGGGAGAGACAAGATGAAAATTGCACTGATGATGGAAAACAGCCAGGCGGCTAAAAATGCCGGCATCCTTGCTGAGTTAAAAACGGTAGCCGATGAAAAAGGCTTCCCGGTTTATAACGTGGGGATGAGCGACGAGAACGATCACTCGCTTACCTATGTCCATCTGGGGATTATGGCGAGCATTTTGCTGAACGCTAAAGCGGTTGATTTTGTTGTGACGGGGTGTGGTACAGGCCAGGGCGCACTGATGTCTCTGAACATCCATCCCGGCGTTGTCTGTGGCTACTGCATTGATCCAGCTGACGCTTTCCTGTTCGCCCAGATTAACAACGGTAACGCGCTTTCCCTGCCGTTTGCAAAAGGGTTTGGCTGGGGAGCTGAACTGAATGTTCGTTTTATCTTCGAAAAAGCCTTCACTGGCCGTAAAGGTGAGGGCTATCCGCCAGAGCGCAAAGCACCACAGGTACGTAATGCTGCGATCCTGAACCAGGTGAAAGCGGCGGTGGTGAAAGACAACTATCTGGACACCCTGCGTGCAATTGATCCTGAGCTGGTGAAAACTGCCGTCTCCGGCTTGCGCTTCCAGCAATGTTTCTTTGAAAACAATCAGGACAAAGAGATCGACGCGTTTGTGCGTGCAATTGTCGGTTAATCACGTGTCTGGCGGGGATGATGCTCTGACAAAAACCTGCACTGGCAGGTTTTTTTGTACCCATCAGCGATGAGAAGGAGATGAAAGGGCGTGCGTTTTACTACTATGGCGGCCTTTACATGAGGAGAAAGTCCATGTCACAAAACCTGAGCGCCGATCAGGAACTGGTGTCTGACGTCGTTGCATGCCAGCTGGTTATCAAACAAATTCTTGATGTGTTAGATGTTATCGCACCCGTTGAAGTGCGCGAGAAAATGTCCACCCAACTGAAAAACATTGATTTCGCCAGTCATCCGGCGGCCGCCGACCCGGTTACGCTTCGCGCGATCCAGAAAGCCATCGCTCTGATTGAGCTGAGATTCACTCCGCAGGGTGAGTCTCACTGAGACAGGCTGATACGTTGAACCTGGTTTTCTGAGACAACGTGAAAGGGCGACAGTCTCTGTCGCCCGGAGAAGGGTCAGAAGAAGGCTTGTACCAGCAGATAGCTGGCCGCACACGCGCAGCTCACGCCAATCAACCCTGGCAGAATAAAGCTGTGGTTGATGATAAATTTGCCGATACGGGTCGTACCTGAACGGTCAAACCCGATGCAGGCCAGGTCGCTTGGGTAGGTTGGCAGCACAAAGTATCCGTAAGACGCGGGGAAGAAGGCGATCAGCATTTTGGGTTCGATTCCCAGCATTAAGCCCATTGGCGCAACAGCGGTGAGCGCCGCCGCCTGGCTGTTCACCAGCTTAGAGACCAGGAAAAGCACAATGGCATACGTCCACGGGTGACTTTTCACCACGCCTTCCAGCGCCATTTTTAGCTCGTCGAGGTGTGCCTGGAAAAACGTATCACTCATCCACGCGACGCCAAACACCGAGAAGATTGCGACCATCCCCGCTTTAAACACCGCTCCGTTAGAAATGGCAGAGGCTTTTACCTGGCAGGACATCAGCATAATGGCCCCGGCAATGAGCATCATCATCTGTATGACAAGGTTCATCGACAGCGCTGTCATTTTGCCTTTCACCTCGAAGGCAGGGCGCAGCTCAGGCAGTGCCCCCAGGAGGACAACAACGGCAATCCCGGCGAAGAAGATCCAGGTTGACCAGTAAGCTTGCTTAGGAAAACGCTGATTCATCAGCGTTTCAGCCCCACCGTAGATAAACTCGCGCTGTTTCGGATCTTTCAGCTTTTCCTGAAACTCCGGGTCATCCGCCAGATCTTTACCCCGGCGCAAACTCCACAATGCGGCAATGGCGACGCCAAATAGCGAGGCAGGAACCGATACGGCGAGAATTTCGAGGATCCCCCACGCGTGGCCGATACCGTGTTGCGCACCCAGGATGGACACCAGTGACACGACGGCAACCGAAACCGGGGAGGCAGTGATCGCCATTTGCGACGCTACCGACGCCACGGCCATTGGTCGTTCCGGGCGGATCCCTTTTTTCAGCGCAATATCCGCAATAATGGGGAACATGGTGTACACCACGTGCCCTGTTCCGCACAGAAAGGTCAGCATCCAGGTGGTAAAGGGCGCGAGAAGGGTAATGTGTTGAGGATGTTTACGCAGCAGACGTTCTGCGAATTGCATCATCACATTCAGACCACCAGCGGTCTGTAAGGTGGCCGCACAGCCAATGACGGCCAGGATGGTCAGCATCACGTCAACCGGTGGTTTGCCGGGTTGCAGGCCAAAAATAAAACTTAAAATAAACAGGCCGATACCGCTTATCAGCCCAAGCCCCATGCCGCCGAAACGCGTACCAACCAGCAGGCAGAGAATAATGACAATAAACTCAATGGTGATCATGATGCTCCCTCGTCAATAATTATGTAACTAAATAAATCATTACATGTTGTGAGGCTATTCATTGGGAGCAAGATCTGATTTGTTAAAAGTCAGCAAAAGCAGAGAGTTGGTAGTAAAAGCGGAGGGGGGACGTGGGGCTGCCTGCACCTGGGTACAGGTACAGGCGGCAGAATCAGTGATGCTGGTAATTAACGACGTTGAGCACGTGCTTGTCGGTTTGTTCAGGACATAATCCGGCGCGTTTTGCATTGCGGATTTCGTTGGCCAGCGTTTTTAGCAGTACACCATCCTGTTGTTGCTCTTTGTCCATATCACGCAGGAAATTGAGCGTGGTACTGTCTTTTTGCGCTTTGGCTTCATCGGTCAGTTTGCTGAGGGTTGCGCAGCGTTGTTCATACTCTTCCAGTGTTTTCTGGAACAGGTCTTCCAGACAAGAGTAATCATCGTTCATGACATCCAGCGCTTTCACAATGGGATTCGCACCAGAGTCTTTCATAAAATCAAACACGCGCATCATATGTGTGACATTGCTTTGTGCCTGGGTGCGGAAGAAGGTGGCGGTACCGGTGAGACTGTTCTCTGAGCACCATTCACTCAGGTACAAGTGCAAATTTGAGGCATAGAACTCAAGGTTCATCTGTGCATTGAGCTTTTGAATCATCGCTTGGGTAGCCATACTAATATCCTTATTTATGTGGGACGCAAAGTCAGCTGCTTAACCTGGCTCTTCAGGCTGGAAATACCTATCGCGCATCACCATTACGCACGATAGCGGGTAACAGAATAGCGTTTTACTCTTTCTCCGGATGGTCTCGAATATTCACATCCTGTGTTCGATATCCACAAGCATACGCTGGTTATTCCTTTAAGAAAACTCCTGGTTTCGATAATTTTACGCTACATTACAAAATTTAATGAAGTTGAAGTTTTGCAATAAGGGAATGTGGGCGGATTTATTGTAATTTATTGAAATATATAATTTTATATATTTTATTTTTCGTTTTTATGGAAATGGTAGAGGTTCTCACTATTCACTGCATGATAATAAAAAATAAGTGCTGTTAATGTTATCAGATATATTCTTCGCTTTAAAAATTGCGCTAGATCATTTTTATTGACTACCCGACCAGGTCGCTCCTGCGCACGGTTATTTTTGTTTCAGATGAAAAAAAGGAACAAGGGTTTACATTATTTTTCCGGCTGAGGGGGGATGTGACGAAAGTTGCGGTGCCGTAACTACCAGGATTTGAGGAGCCAGAAGGCGTTACCACTATTCAGGGATTTCTTAGCTAATCTTATGGATGATTCTGCTCAGTGTGTTTTTATTTGTCTGACAATTACTGCCATTTTTATGTCATTTTTCGCTGAATTTATGTACGCAATTACTGTAATTCTGCGGTGTGATGGCGCTCTCTTATGGATGATTAATTTCCCGCTAAAACTATCACCAGCACTAACGCTTATGACGAGGTAAGCGCTAATGTCTTGTTTTAAGTCCGATTAAATAAGAAGTACGCACGTATTCCCTACAGAAAAGATTGCTAAAGCTGGAGTTTACCATGCACAAATTTACTAAAGCGCTGGCGGCCATCGGTCTGGCTGCTGTTATGTCACAATCCGCTATCGCAGAAAATTTAAAACTCGGTTTTTTGGTCAAACAGCCTGAAGAACCCTGGTTCCAGACCGAATGGAAATTCGCCGATAAAGCCGGGAAAGATTTAGGTTTTGATGTGATTAAAATCGCCGTGCCGGATGGTGAAAAAACGCTGAACGCCATTGATAGCCTGGCAGCCAGCGGCGCGAAAGGGTTTGTTATCTGTACGCCAGATCCAAAACTGGGGTCAGCCATTGCAGCCAAAGCGCGTGGTTACGGCATGAAGGTCATTGCCGTTGACGATCAGTTCGTCAATGCCAAAGGCAAACCGATGGACACCGTACCACTGGTGATGATGGCGGCGACCAAAATCGGCGAACGTCAGGGCCAGGAACTCTATAAAGAGATGCAAAAACGCGGCTGGGATGTGAAAGAGACTGCCGTGATGGCCATTACTGCTGATGAGCTGGACACCGCGCGTCGCCGCACTTCCGGTTCAATGGCCGCACTGAAAGCAGCCGGTTTCCCGGAAAAACAGATCTATAAAGTTCCGACCAAATCCAACGACATCCCGGGGGCTTTTGACGCGGCGAACTCCATGCTGGTGCAGCATCCAGAGGTGAAACACTGGCTGGTGGTCGGTATGAATGACAACACCGTGCTGGGTGGCGTGCGTGCAACGGAAGGTCAAGGCTTCAAAGCACCTGATGTTATCGGGATCGGTATCAACGGCGTTGATGCCGTCAGCGAACTGTCTAAAGCACAGGCAACAGGTTTCTATGGCTCTCTGCTGCCAAGCCCGGACGTGCATGGCTATAAATCCAGCGAAATGCTCTACAACTGGGTGACCAAAGGAGCCGAACCGCCGAAATTTACCGAAGTGACCGACGTGGTGCTGATCACCCGCGATAACTTCAAAGAGGAGCTGGCGAAAAAAGGACTGGGCGGTAAGTAATACGCTGTGATTGTGCCCCTCACTCACCGTGAGGGGCCTGACGTACACACTACAGGAATTACGGAGACGTTATGCAACAGTCCTTACCGTATCTCTCTTTTCGCGGCATCGGGAAAACGTTCCCCGGTGTCAACGCGCTGACCGATATCAGTTTCGACTGCTATGCCGGCCAGGTTCACGCCCTGATGGGGGAGAACGGCGCGGGGAAATCCACGCTGTTGAAAATCCTCAGTGGCAACTACACGCCAACGACCGGAACGCTGGCCATTCGCGGCGAAGACGTCGCTTTTGCCGATACCACAGAGGCGCTAAACGCCGGGGTTGCCATTATCTATCAGGAGCTGCACCTGATCCCCGAGATGACCGTGGCGGAAAATATCTATTTAGGACAGCTCCCGCACAAAAGCGGCGTGGTTAATCGCTCGCTACTTAATTATGAAGCGGGGCTGCAGTTAAAACACCTTGGTCTGGATGTCGATCCCCAGACGCCTCTGAAATATCTCTCCATCGGCCAGTGGCAGATGGTCGAAATTGCCAAGGCGCTGGCGCGTAATGCCAAGATCATTGCCTTCGACGAACCCACCAGTTCGCTTTCGGCGCGTGAAATCGAAAATCTGTTCCGCGTGATCCGCGAGCTGCGTCAGGAAGGCCGTATTATTTTGTACGTTTCGCACCGTATGGAAGAAATCTTTGCCTTAAGCGATGCCATCACCGTGTTTAAGGATGGCCGCTATGTGCGCACCTTTACTGATATGCAACAGGTTAACCATGATCAGCTTGTTCAGGCGATGGTCGGACGTGAGCTGGGGGATATTTACCACTGGCAGCCACGTGAATATGGTCCTGAACGCCTGCGTCTGGATAACGTGAAAGCACCTGGCGTGCGGACACCGATTTCGTTATCGGTGCGCAGCGGTGAAATCGTCGGGCTGTTTGGTCTGGTGGGGGCGGGACGCAGTGAGCTGATGAAAGGCTTGTTTGGCGGCACACGTATTACGCAGGGGCAGGTCTCTATTGACGGACAACAGGTTGATATTCAGAAGCCTGCTCATGCCATTAACGCAGGCATGATGCTCTGCCCGGAAGACCGCAAAGCAGAGGGGATCATTCCGGTGCACTCTGTGCGCGACAACATCAATATTTCTGCAAGGCGTAAATATATTCGGGCGGGATGTTTAATCAACGACAGCTGGGAATCGAGCAATGCCGACCACCACATTCGTTCACTGAACATCAAAACGCCGGGTGCTGAGCAACTGATCATGAATCTTTCCGGTGGTAACCAGCAAAAGGCCATTTTAGGCCGCTGGTTGTCGGAAGACATGAAGGTCATTTTGCTCGATGAGCCGACGCGCGGTATCGATGTGGGGGCAAAACACGAGATTTATAACGTGATTTATGAACTGGCAAAACGCGGTGTGGCGGTGCTGTTCGCCTCCAGCGATCTGCCCGAGGTGCTTGGCGTTGCTGACCGTATCGTTGTGATGCGTGAAGGTGAAATTGCCGGTGAATTGCTGCATGAACAGGCGAATGAACAACAGGCGTTGAGTCTCGCCATGCCTAAAGTTAGCCAGGCTGTCGCCTGAGTAAGGAGTTAATGATGTCCTCTGTTACTACATCCGGAGTGCCGAAGTCGGCTTTCAGTTTTGGACGCATCTGGGATCAGTACGGCATGCTGGTAGTTTTTGCCGCACTGTTCCTCGCCTGCGCGATATTTGTACCTAATTTTGCCACCTTCATTAATATGAAAGGGCTGGGGCTGGCTATTTCCATGTCCGGCATGGTGGCCTGCGGGATGCTGTTCTGCCTGGCGTCCGGTGATTTCGACCTGTCCGTGGCCTCCGTGATTGCCTGTGCAGGCGTCACGACGGCGGTGGTGATCAACATGACCGAAAGCCTGTGGATTGGCGTGCTGGCAGGTCTGCTGCTGGGTGTCATCAGTGGCCTGGTGAACGGTTTTGTGATTGCGCGTCTGAAGATTAACGCGCTGATCACGACACTCGCGACCATGCAAATTGTGCGCGGTCTGGCCTATATCATCTCTGACGGTAAAGCCGTGGGGATTGAAGACGAGCGCTTCTTTACCCTGGGCTATGCCAACTGGCTGGGCTTGCCTGCGCCAATCTGGCTGACGGTGGCCTGCCTGATCCTGTTCGGTTTCCTGCTCAACCGTACTACCTTTGGCCGCAATACGCTGGCTATCGGCGGTAATGAAGAAGCGGCACGCCTGGCGGGTGTTCCGGTTGTGCGTACCAAAATCATTATCTTTGTGCTTTCCGGGCTGGTATCTGCTGCGGCGGGGATTATTCTGGCTTCACGTATGACCAGCGGCCAGCCAATGACCTCCATCGGTTACGAGCTGATCGTGATTTCAGCCTGCGTACTGGGGGGCGTTTCCCTGAAAGGCGGCATCGGAAAAATCTCATATGTGGTGGCCGGGATCCTGATCCTGGGGACCGTTGAGAACGCCATGAACCTGCTGAATATCTCTCCGTTCTCGCAGTATGTGGTTCGCGGTCTGATCCTGCTGGCAGCGGTGATTTTCGACCGTTACAAGCAAAAAGCGAAACGTACCGTATAACGCGATCCCTGTCTTTTTATTGCTCAACTTATAACCATAGTTGACTTCTCAACCGCTCCGCCAGTTTTGCTGGCGGGGCGGTGGTCAAATGGCGAGCAACGTCACACTGTCTATACTTACATGACGATGATTGAGGTAATGGCTTTTACCTCTCGAAAACTGTAAGGAGGAAAAGGGTGGCTGACTCGTTAACCGCACCGCCTGTACTGCCCGGAAATTTTGCATTCTTTTTTGACCTCGATGGCACGCTTGCTGAGATAAAACCACATCCTGACCAGGTGGCGATCCCTGCCACGGTTCTTCAGATGTTGCACCAACTCTCGCAGATGAATGAGGGAGCACTGGCATTGATATCAGGGCGCTCAATGGCTGAGCTGGATCAGCTCTCCAGGCCTTATCGCTTTCCGCTAGCCGGTGTACACGGAGCGGAGCGCCGCGACATCCATGCTCACACGCATATCGTTTCACTCCCCGATGCATTAACACAAACGCTACAGGCGCAGCTCTCTTCGGCACTGGCTGAACTGCCAGGCACGGAGCTGGAAGCCAAAGGTATGGCGTTTGCTTTGCACTACCGGCAGGCCCCACAGCATGCCGACGCGGTACTTGCGCTGGCCGCTGAGATCGTCAGCAGGTACCCACAGCTGGCCCTGCAGCCGGGAAAATGCGTGGTGGAACTGAAGCCCAAAGGGGTTAATAAAGGTGCGGCGATTGCCGCGTTTATGGTGACGCCGCCTTTTCGCGGCAGGACGCCGCTCTTCATGGGAGATGACCTGACCGATGAGGCAGGGTTTTGCGTGGTGAACCAGGCCGAAGGGATCTCAGTCAAAGTGGGGCCAGGTGAAACCATCGCCGGATGGCGTCTGGCCAATGTCGCCAGCGTCTGGCAGTGGATCACTGACGTCGCCAGCCAGCAACAACACATAGCGCGAAACAACGGGGGAAACCATTATGGGTCGTTTAATCGTCGTTTCTAACCGTATCGCAGCGCCTGATGACAAAAAGGTCAGTGCCGGTGGACTGGCAGTAGGCGTTTTAGGTGCCTTAAAAGCCGCTGGTGGGCTGTGGTTTGGCTGGAGTGGTGATATCAGTGATGAAGAAAAACCGCTCAAAAAAGTGACGCGCGGCAATATCACGTGGGCATCCTTTGCCCTGAAGGAGAAAGATTACGAAGAGTATTACTCCGGGTTCTCCAATGCGGTGCTGTGGCCTGCATTTCACTACCGTCTTGACCTGGTAAAATACCAGCGCGATGCCTTTGATGGCTATATGCGGGTAAATGCACTACTGGCGGATAAACTGCTGCCCTTAGTCGGGAAAGACGATATTTTATGGATCCACGATTACCATCTGCTTCCCTTCGCCAGAGCGTTGCGGGAGCGGGGGGTGAATAACCGGATTGGCTTTTTCCTGCATATTCCGTTTCCTACACCGGAAATTTTTAACGCCATTCCGCCACATGAAGATCTGCTGGAGGCGCTGTGTGACTACGATTTGCTGGGCTTTCAGACGGAAAATGATCGGCTGGCATTCCTGGACTCTGTATCAGGCAAAACGCGGCTGGTGACAAAAGGCGGTAAAACGCACACAGCCTGGGGAAAGGCATTTCACACCGAAGTGTATCCGATCGGTATTGAGCCGGAGGAGATTGCCGAACAAGCATCCGGGCCATTGCCACCAAAGCTGGCGCAGCTCAAGAACGAACTGAAACACGTAAAGAATATCTTTTCAGTGGAACGGCTCGATTATTCCAAAGGGTTGCCGGAGCGTTTTCTGGCGTACGAAACCCTGCTGGAAAAGTATCCTCAACACCGCGGTAAGATCCGTTATACGCAGATAGCGCCAACGTCGCGGGGTGAAGTTCAGGCTTATCAGGACATCCGCCATCAACTGGAGATGGAGGCGGGGCGGATTAATGGTCGCTATGGACAGCTAGGCTGGACACCGCTGTTTTATCTGAATCAGCATTTTGAACGCAAGATCCTGATGAAGGTGTTACGCTACGCCGATGTTGGCCTGGTCACGCCGCTGCGTGACGGGATGAATCTGGTCGCAAAGGAGTATGTGGCAGCACAAGATCCTGCTGATCCTGGCGTGTTGGTGTTATCTCAGTTTGCAGGAGCCGCGAATGAGCTAACGTCAGCGCTTATCGTTAACCCTTACGATCGCGATGATGTTGCTAATGCGCTCGATCGTGCGTTAACAATGCCGCTAACGGAACGTATTTCCCGCCATGCTGAGATGATGGACACTGTCCGTAAGCATGATATCAACCACTGGCAGGCGCGTTTTATTCACGATCTGCGCAAAATCATCCCGCAAAATCACGCCATGCAGTTGCAAAAAAAGATCGCAACATTCCCTAAACTGGCGTGATATTCCTCCTGGGGGTTAATGGCCCCCAAGAGGCACTAACAAAATATCAACCTGGCTTGAGGCAACAATCGATTTTGCCGCACAGGCTGCGCGAGAAAAAAAACTGTGGTTATGATTACCGCAAATAACCAAATCAATATTCTGCTTACGGCACATGCTAAGAATATGTTCGTTTAATTCCCCTGTTGCAATGACAGTCTGGTGAACAGGGTATTGAGCCTTTTCGACCAGCTCCAGCAGAAATTGCTGCGTTTCCTCCTGAAGAACGTCACGAATATCTTCAAGCATGGGCGCTGCCAGTTGATTATACATTTCAGGTTCTGCTGCAAGGGTGATCAGGCTGATACGGGCATTGTTCGGTCTGGCGATGGAGACAGCACGGGCGACAAGCTGGTGGCTTTCCGGTGAAACAGCAACAGAAACAAGAAGATGAGTGTAACCCATCGCATACTCCTTAGACGTCTGAAACACGGTGTTTTAGCCAGCTTTACCGCGAATCTCCCGCTTCTGCAAGAGGTGAATACGACATTAGTGTGAAGCTTATCATAATTATTCATTAATTATTCTTATAAGAAGAATAATTGAAAACGAAGTCTCGATGAAAAAAATTAACAACTTAACGTAAATCACACAAATTTCTGTTTGCAGCATGAAATCGTTGTGGCGGGGGATAAACACAATTCGAATGATTAGGGTGCGAAATTGTTACCTTGCGCACTGATTATAACTATATGTTTTTTATGAATAATAAAAATCACCCTCCGGGTGTGGTATGACCTGTTCAGGTGGCGTAGTCAATAATGCGCAATAAAGCAATTGGTGCTACCCCGCCAGACCATGCTTTTGCATGAGTATTCGTCTTCTAAGAATACAAAATAGCATTTTTTGTTTAAAAAACGACCAAATTACAAGTCACGCTGATGGATTTATGGGTAATATTCACTTAAATTGTGTGATGTGGATCACATTTTTTTTAAATTTGGGAGTGGCTGCATTGTATGTGGCAAAACTGACGAGTAGAGTTTGCGTCGAATTAGGAAAAATCTTAGTTATTTGTAAGAAATGATAAAGCGTGTAAGGGCACATTTTTGTGTACCTGTTGCGCGTTTTGCTGCATACAAACCTTAATTCAACTATGCATTTGGCCTTTTCTTTTTTTTATACCGGGTGTTTTCCCGGCGACATCACGGGGTGCGGTCTTTCCGCATAAAAATAATAGTTGGTTATTCGGGATGGGAAAAATGCATACATCCGAGTTGCTAAAACATATCTATGACATCAATTTGTCATATTTACTGCTTGCACAGCGTTTGATTAGTCAGGACAAGGCGTCCGCGATGTTTCGTCTTGGCATTAACGAAGAAATGGCCACCATGCTGGGCGGATTAACGCTCCCGCAAATGGTAAAGCTGGCCGAAACGAATCAACTTGTTTGTCAGTTCCGCTTTGATAATCCGCAGACCATCACACGTCTGACACAGGAATCCCGTGTTGACGATCTTCAGCAGATCCATACCGGTATTCTTCTTTCCACTCGCTTGCTCAACGAAATCAGCCAGCCTGATGACGTAGCCCGTAAGTAAAGAGCTTAAAAATGAGCGAAAAAAGCATTGTTCAGGAAGCGCGTGACATACAGCTGGCAATGGAACTGATTACGCTGGGTGCTCGTTTGCAAATGCTGGAAAGCGAAACTCAGCTGAGCCGTGGTCGTCTCATCAAACTGTATAAAGAGTTACGCGGTAGCCCTCCGCCAAAAGGGATGCTGCCGTTTTCAACAGACTGGTTTATGACCTGGGAACAGAACATCCATGCATCGATGTTCTGTAACGCCTGGCAGTACCTGCTAAAAACCGGTTTGTGCAGCGGCGTTGATGCCGTGATCAAAGCGTATAAACTCTACCTTGAGCAATGCCCACAGCAGGAAGATGGCCCCCTGCTGGCGCTGACCCGCGCATGGACGCTGGTGCGTTTTGTTGAAAGTGGAATGCTTGAACTGTCGCGCTGTAATTGCTGCGATGGCAATTTTATTACCCATGCTCATCAGCCTGCTGGCAGCTTCGCCTGTAGTTTATGCCAGCCTCCATCCCGTGCAGTAAAAAGACGTAAACTTTCCCGGGATGCTGCCGATATTATTCCACAACTGCTGGATGAACAGATCGAACAGGCTGTTTAACCCGAACGTGTGGGCAAGATTCCAGCAGCGGTAAGCAATTACCGCTGCTTTTTTTTACCCCGCGTTCCGGTAACACACTCGAAATGAACGTCCTGCCTTAGTCACTAGCGGAAGGATGATGTCGTGCTTATCTTATTAGGTTACCTGGTAGTTCTCGGTACAGTTTTCGGCGGTTACATGATGACCGGCGGGCACCTTGGAGCACTCTATCAACCGGCTGAACTTATTATCATTGGCGGCGCAGGGGTAGGGGCTTTTATCGTTGGTAACAACGGTAAGTCGATCAAGGGAACGCTGAAAGCGATTCCGTTGCTGTTCCGTCGCTCGAAATACACCAAAAGCATGTACATGGACCTGCTGGCGCTGCTCTATCGTCTGATGGCGAAGTCCCGTCAGCAGGGGATGTTCTCGCTGGAGCGAGACATCGAAAATCCAAAAGAGAGCGAAATCTTTGCCAGCTATCCGCGTATTCTGGCTGATGCCATGATGCTGGATTTCATCGTCGATTACCTGCGTCTCATCATCAGCGGCAACATGAATACCTTCGAAATCGAAGCACTGATGGACGAAGAGATCGAAACCCACGAGAGCGAATCCGAAGTGCCGGCAAACAGCCTGGCGCTGGTGGGCGATTCCCTTCCTGCCTTCGGTATCGTTGCGGCAGTGATGGGGGTGGTCCACGCGCTGGCCTCCGCTGACCGTCCTGCGGCAGAACTGGGCGCACTGATTGCTCACGCGATGGTGGGAACCTTCCTCGGTATTTTGCTGGCGTACGGCTTTATCTCTCCGCTGGCCAGTGTTTTGCGCCAGAAGAGCGCCGAAACCACCAAAATGATGCAGTGCGTGAAGATCACGCTGCTCTCTAACCTCAACGGTTATGCACCACCTATCGCCGTGGAATTTGGCCGTAAAACGCTGTACTCCAGCGAGCGTCCGTCGTTTATCGAACTGGAAGAACACGTGCGTGCGGTGAAAAACCCAAACCAACAGACGACAACTGAGGACGCATGAAAAATCAGTCCCATCCGATCGTCATCGTAAAAAAGCGCAAGCACAAGGGGCATGGGCACGGTGCGCATGGCTCCTGGAAAATTGCTTACGCCGACTTTATGACCGCTATGATGGCGTTCTTTCTGGTGATGTGGTTGATTTCCATCTCCAGCCCGAAAGAGCTTATCCAGATTGCGGAATATTTCAGAACGCCGCTGGCGACTGCGGTGGCTGGTGGGCCACGCATTTCTAACAGCGACAGCCCAATCCCCGGTGGCGGCGATGATTACACCCAACAGAAGGGTGAGGTGAAAAAAGAGCCTAACATCAACGAACTGAAAAAACGGATGGAGCAGGCGCGTCTGAAGAAACTGCGTGGCGACCTGGACCAACTGATTGAAGCCGACCCGAAACTGCGCGCACTGCGACCACACCTGAAGATCGATCTGGTGCAGGAAGGTTTGCGTATCCAGATTATTGATAGCCAGAACCGCCCGATGTTCAAAACTGGCAGTGCGGAAGTTGAACCCTACATGCGCGATATTTTGCGCGCAATCGCACCGGTGCTGAATGGTATTCCAAACCGGGTGAGCCTTTCAGGACACACGGATGATTTCCCGTATGCCTCGGGTGAAAAGGGATACAGCAACTGGGAACTTTCAGCCGATCGTGCCAACGCCTCGCGTCGCGAGCTGGTGGCGGGTGGGCTTGATGATGGCAAAGTACTGCGCGTAGTCGGCATGGCAGCAACCATGCGCCTTTCCGACCGCGGGCCGGGTGATGCCATCAACCGTCGTATCAGTCTTCTGGTGCTGAACCAACAGGCGGAGCAGGCCATCCTGCATGAAAACGCCGAAAGTCAGAATGAGTCACTGGACGATTTAAAACAGCCTGGGGCCGTTCCTTCGGCTGCCGTTCCAACATCGCCACCAGCCAATCCGAGGTGATAGCGTGAGCATGGATATTAGCGATTTTTACCAGACATTCTTTGATGAAGCCGACGAATTGTTGGCCGATATGGAGCAACACCTGCTGGATCTGGTGCCCGAAGCACCAGATTCAGAGCAGCTCAATGCCATCTTCCGTGCAGCGCACTCTATTAAAGGCGGAGCCGGAACGTTTGGATTTACCATTTTGCAGGAAACGACCCATTTAATGGAGAACCTGCTTGATGAAGCACGACGCGGTGAGATGCAGCTCAATACCGACATTATCAACCTGTTTTTGGAAACCAAAGATATTATGCAGGAACAGCTCGACGCCTATAAAAGCTCGGCAGAGCCTGATGCCGCCAGCTTTGAATACATCTGCAATGCACTGCGCCAGTTAGCGCTGGAAGCAAAAGGTGAAGTGGCCGCAGCCGTTGTCCCCGCGGCGAAACTGAGTGTTGTCGATGCCGTTGCCGGACAAGATGCTGCACCGGCCGCAGCACAACCGGGCAAATTGCGCGTTGTGCTGTCTCGCCTGAAAGAGAGCGAAGTTAACCTGCTG
Source organism: Enterobacter sp. RHBSTW-00901 (assembly GCF_014103115.1). Classification (NCBI taxonomy): domain Bacteria; kingdom Pseudomonadati; phylum Pseudomonadota; class Gammaproteobacteria; order Enterobacterales; family Enterobacteriaceae; genus Enterobacter; species Enterobacter sp. RHBSTW-00901. The sequence continues at coordinate 1,040,345 of NZ_JABXPB010000001.1, read as the reverse complement.
GAAGAAGAACTGGGTAACCTGGCGACATTAAGCAATGTGGTGAAAGGCAAAGACAGCCTTGCCGCGACGCTTGACGACGGTATCAGCCAGGACGACATCGTGGCGGTGCTGTGCTTTGTTATTGAAGCGGATCAGATTGCTTTTGAAACCGAAGCCGCGGTGGTGGAAGCACCTGCCGGGGTGGAAGAAGTGGCTGTGGTTGCACAAGCGGCTGCACCTGCCGTGGTGCCAGCTGCGCCTGCACTGAAAGCGGTGCCAAAAGATGCCGCTGCACCAGGTCGTGGTGAAAAACCGGCCGCCCGTTCCAGTGAGTCCACCAGTATTCGCGTAGCCGTTGAGAAGGTTGACCAGCTGATTAACCTGGTTGGCGAACTGGTGATCACCCAGTCGATGCTGGCGCAACGTTCTAACGAACTGGACCCGGTAACCCACGGCGATCTCATCACCAGCATGGGGCAGTTACAACGTAACGCCCGCGATCTGCAGGAATCGGTGATGTCCATCCGTATGATGCCGATGGAATATGTCTTCAGCCGCTTCCCGCGTCTGGTACGTGACCTGGCCGGTAAGCTGAACAAGTATATAGAACTGACGCTGATGGGCAGCTCTACCGAGCTGGACAAGAGCCTGATTGAACGCATTATCGACCCGTTAACGCACCTGGTGCGTAACAGCCTCGACCACGGGATTGAACTGCCGGAAAACCGCATAGCCGCAGGGAAATCGCCGGTTGGCAACCTGATCCTGTCAGCGGAACACCAGGGCGGTAACATCTGTATCGAGGTGACGGATGACGGTGCGGGTCTGAACCGGGAACGTATCCTGGCGAAGGCCATTTCGCAGGGAATGGCTGTTAACGAAAACATGACCGACGAAGAAGTGGGCATGCTGATCTTCGCACCGGGCTTCTCCACGGCAGAGCAGGTGACGGACGTCTCCGGGCGCGGTGTCGGTATGGACGTGGTGAAACGTAACATCCAGGAGATGGGTGGCCACGTTGAGATCAAGTCTAAGCAAGGTTCAGGTACCACCATACGCATTCTGCTGCCGCTGACGCTGGCGATCCTGGACGGTATGTCTGTCAAAGTGGCGGACGAAGTCTTTATTCTGCCACTGAACGCGGTGATGGAATCGCTGCAGCCGCGTGAAGAAGATCTGCACCCGCTGGCGGGTGGTGAACGTGTCCTCGAAGTGCGTGGTGAATACCTGCCGCTGGTGGAACTGTGGAAAGTCTTCGAAGTGGACGAGGCCAAAACCGAGGCCACGCAGGGTATCGTTGTGATCCTGCAAAGCGCGGGTCGCCGCTATGCGCTGCTGGTCGACCAGCTGATTGGTCAGCATCAGGTGGTGGTGAAAAACCTCGAAAGTAACTACCGTAAAGTGCCAGGTATTTCTGCCGCCACCATTCTGGGTGATGGTAGCGTGGCGCTGATCGTCGATGTGTCGGCGCTTCAGGGATTAAATCGTGAACAACGTGTGGCGTACACAGCCGCCTGATTAAGTAAAAGGTAATAACATGACCGGTATGAGTAATGTAACGAAACTGGCGGGCGAGCCATCAGGACAGGAATTCCTGGTATTCACTTTAGGCGATGAGGAGTACGGCATCGATATCCTGAAAGTGCAGGAAATCCGTGGTTACGATCAGGTGACCCGCATCGCTAACACGCCTGCATTTATTAAAGGTGTTACTAACCTGCGTGGCGTGATTGTGCCAATCGTTGACCTGCGTGTGAAATTCAGCCAGGGCGACGTTGACTACAACGACAACACCGTGGTGATTGTCCTGAATCTGGGTCAGCGCGTGGTGGGTATTGTGGTGGATGGTGTGTCTGATGTGCTGTCGTTAACGTCTGACCAAATCCGCCCGGCACCGGAGTTCGCGGTCACGCTGTCCACCGAATACCTGACAGGGCTGGGTGCGCTCGGCGATCGTATGCTGATTCTGGTGAACATTGAGAAGCTGCTGAACAGCGAAGAGATGGCACTGCTGGATATCGCGGCGAATCACGTAGCGTAGGTAAAAGCAAAACGGCAACTTCGGTTGTAATGCCGATCAGTTAAGGATCGGTTGACCGATCCAGTGGCTGTGTAAGAATCCGGAAATGCTCACCCGTTTCCGGATTTTTTTATGCACATTGGACAGGCTCTTGATCTGGTATCCCGTTACGATCCTCTGCGTAACCCGCTGACTTCTCTGGGCGATTATCTGGACCCGGAGCTCATTTCCCGCTGTCTGGCCGAATCAGCTGAGCTTCTCAGAATCATGCGGAATGGTCATGAGAATGCTGATGACCCTGCAGGGAGCGTCACCAGGTCGTATCCCTGAGCTAATGCGAGATCTGGAAAGTATGGGGCAGATGGTCAGGTTGCCGACAAGAAGGGAAAGGGCCTTCCAGAGGGTGGTGAATGAGAGGCCCTGGAGATACCCCACAGCCCCGAAAAAGGGCCAGTCAGTTGCTTAACTGACTGGCATTACAACTGAGGTTGCCGTTTTTAGTGTTTGCTCCCTCTCCCGTGGGAGAGGGTTGGGGTGAGGGCAACAGACCTCACCTTTTTTACATCTTAAGCTTCCTGCTCCACCAGCTCCGTTTCCGCTTCCCGCTTCCCTTCATTTTGCGACAGCATCGCAGTAGCAATACCGTTACCCAACACGTTAATAGCGGAACGGCCCATATCCAGGAAGTGATCGATACCCATCAGTAACAGAATACCTGCCACCGGAATATTGAAGCTTGGGATAGTCGCTGCCAGTACCACCAGAGAAGAGCGTGGTACGCCTGCAATCCCTTTTGAAGCCAGCATCAGGGTCAGCATCAGTACCGTAACTTCCGAGAAACTCAGGTGAATGTTGTACGCCTGTGCAATAAACATCGAGGCAAAAGAGCAGTACACCATTGAACCTACCAGGTTAAAGGAATAACCAATTGGCAGGACGAAAGAGGCGATATTGCGTGAGCAGCCAAAACGTTCCAGCTGTTCCAGCGTTTTTGGATATGCTGCTTCAGAGCTGCTGGTGGTAAACGCAACCAGCACCGGATCTTTCAGCATGCTGACCAAACGAAACACCTCTTTTTTCAGCACCATGTAGCCCACTGCCAGCAACACCATGCAGGTGAGGAAGATCGCCACATAGTAACCGCCAATGAAGGAGGCATAGTTCAGCAGGATGCCGAGACCCTGTGTGGCAATAACGGATGAAATGGCGGCGAAAATTGCCAGCGGTGCCACGTACATCACGTAACCGGTCACTTTCAGCATGATGTGAGAGACGACGTCCAGCGCTGCCACCAGCGGGGCGTTGAATTTCTGCCCCAGAGACGCGCCGCCAATGCCGAAGAACATGGAGAACACCACGATCTGCAGAATTTCATTGTTCGACATTGCCCCGGCGATGCTGGTGGGAATGGTATGAGACAGGAAGGCTTTCAGCGTCATTCCGCCGACTGCCAGGCCGGTATCCACCGCTTCCGTTGGGATTGTCAGGTTCAGACCACTACCCGGGTGTTCCAGGGTGACAATAAACAGCCCCACCAGAATAGACAGCACGGATGAGCTAATAAACCACACCATCGCTTTACCGCCTACGCGACCAATGGTGGACGTTTCGCCCAGTTTCATGATACCGACCGTTAACGTACTGAAGACCAATGGTGCAATCACCATTTTAATCAGTCGCAGGAAAATATCGGTCAGGAGTGTGATGTTATCCGACCAGGTTTTGATGGCATCCGGTGAGGCATATTCATGAATTGCCGCCCCTGAAAGAATACCCGCCAGCATGAATATCACAATGAAGAGTGTGAGTTTGTTTGCACTTGCCACGAAAAAAGACCCTCTATGCGCTTAAGAGTGAGCCCACGCTGCTACATATAGAATTTTTATTACAGCGCAGGAAAAGATTCGGCACATAAATTGAAGTAAAGCGGGGGGAGATACAACTGATTTTTAATTTTTATTAAATTTGTTGTCGCTGTTACGACGATATATTGTGAAGTAGATCACGTTTTCATGGGTATATACTCAGACTCTGGAAAGAAAATTTTCTTTAAATCATTATAACGAATTGTATTTAAAGTGAATTTCTTGTCAATACAACAAATGTAGCAGGGGGTGGTTGAAGTAGTAACCATAAACTAGATTCTCAATAACCCCCCTTTGCGGCGTATTTAGCGGGGCTAACATGCTGAGCGGTATAAATAAAATTTGGAAAGCGAACGGAAACGTCTTCTGGAGGTGGGTAAATGAAAAGAAAACGCCTTTTGATATGTGCAGGAGCCTTGCTGCCCGTCGTAACAGCCCCGCAGGCGCTGGCGGTAACCAGTAGTGGCACCATCGGGGTAACGCTGACACTCACCAATGGCTGTCTGATCAACAGCTCGCCAACCCAAAACGGCATTAACTTCGGCACCCTGGATTTCGGGACCCATCCTGCAACCTTTTCCACGCTGACCACCCAACTGAGCGGAGCCAGCGGCGGCAATACCTTCACCATCCAGTGTACAACTGCCAGCTATTCGGTGGCGATCACCGGCAACACGAATGCCACGGCACCAGGCAACGTTGTTGGCACGCCAGGCACGCCCGAGCGTTATCTGATTAATACCGCCAATGCGGCGCAGGGGGTGGCCTATAGCCTTTACAGCGACGGTGGGTTTAACACCGTGGTTGCCAATAACGTCGCTCTGCCGGTTGCGTCGACGGCAGGTGGGGTTGATAGCTATACCCTCTACGGGCGGATCACCGGGGGTGGCAACAGCGTCACGGTTGTGCCAGGTACCTACACCGATACCATTAACGTTAGCGTGACCTACTAACTTCAGAGCCAGACATGAGGGAAGCCATTTCGCGTTTGCGCTCGGGCGCAAAGGGTGTGTTGTGCATGTTTTTTACGCTGGCGATGGGGGGAATGGTGGCTCTCCCGGCTCTGGCAGTGACTTCTCAGTCCTTTAAAGTCAGCGCGACCATTGTGCCGGGATGTTCGGTCTCTACCGGAACCGGAGGGCTACTTGGCTCGCTGGATTTTGGCACGCATAACGGCGTGGAGAGCGCCCCGGTTAGCACCAGTTTTGTACCCAGCGGTGCGTTGTCTATCGCCTGTACGCCTGGCGTGTCGTTGAGCATGAGTATTGACGGCGGGCTGCATTACGCCTCAGTACGAAGGATGCAGCGTGCCGGTGGCACTGACGTGGTGGGTTATCGACTTTATAGCAGCAGTTCGCTGGCCGCTAACAGTGAGATTGGGGTCAACCAGGCAATCGCGGTGACCTATACCAACAGTAATAACATCGCGCTACCGCTTTTTGGCGTGGCGCTTATGACGGGGTTCAGCCCCGCAGGCACGTATTCTGATCAACTTACTGTGACATTGTCATGGTGATAAAGGGAGATAATCGATGAAGCTGTCTGTCTGGCATTTGTGCCTGGTGAGTCTGTTGGGGGTGACCGTCGCAAAGAATGATGCAAATGCAGCGGCGACCATTCTGTTATGGCCCATTGATCCCTGGCTGTCGGCAGACGCCAGTGCGACGGAGTTATGGATCCAGAATCAGGGCAACAGTGCGACAACCATGCAGGTTCGCATCGTGCGCTGGCAGCAGGAGAATGGCTTTGAACGTTATACCGCGCAGCAGGATGTCGTCGCCAGCCCGCCGATTGTGACAATCGGCACAGGAAACAAGCAGCTTATCCGCCTGATCCGACAGGGCACGATCCCGAAGGGGGTTGAACAAGCCTACCGCATTATTGTGGATGAAATTCCCCAGCCTGATGTGAAAGCGAGCCCGGCTATTGGCCTGCGGCTACAGATGCGATATTCCATTCCACTCTTCGTTTATGGTCAGGGGATCCCGACGGTCAAAGAGGGCGCATATCATGCGCTGGTTGATACTAAAAACCTGAGCTGGCGGGTGATGCAGGAAGGTGGTCACCCCGTACTTGAGGTGCGTAATCAGGGGGATGTTCACGTCAGGCTGAGCCAGGTGGCGCTGGAACAGGGGGGACAGACGCGTACGGTGGCGCAGGGGTTACTGGGTTATGTTCTGCCAAACAGCTTTCGCAGCTGGCCAATACCAGCAGGAATACGCCAGCCAGATCAGATAAGCGCGCAGATTAATGCCAGGGATGCACAATGGCAGTCGACGCCCGTCAACTGAAGCCGCTGATGATGATTCTGCTTTGCGTCAGTACCCGCTCCTGGGCCGAATCCGGTGATGACCGTTTACCGCCACCACCGGATGCGCAGGCGATCAATAGCGAGGCGGTATTCCAGCTTGCCATCGTACTGAATCACTATGACACCGGTCTGGTGGTGCCTGTGACGCAGCGTAGCGGTGCGTTTTTTATCTCCAGTGCCGATCTGCTACGCGCAGGGTTGCCGCCAGAGCACGTACCGACAGGCGAGGTTAATCTTTCCACGCTGTCGCAGGTTCGCGTGGAGTATGACAGCGCTGCACAGCGTTTACTGCTAACGGTTCCCCGGGACTGGGTGGCTTCCCGTGTCACCTCCTTTAGCGAACAAACGGCGCAAAACAAACCCCATTTTGGCCGGGGGGCGCTACTGAATTACGATCTCTATACCAACCGTACCGAACATCTCGGTGGACAGGCCTCCCTCTGGCATGAGTTTCGTTATTTTAACGAGAAAGGTTCACTCTCTTCGACCGGCTATGTCCGGGAAAATTTCGACGGTAATGCAGATCAGCAGCAAGGGTATGTACGCTATGACACCACTGTGCTGATGACCAACGAGGAGGATGCAATCACCTGGAGCGCAGGCGACGTGATCAGCGACGCGCTGAGCTGGAGCTCCAGCGTGCGGATGGGCGGGATCAGCTACGGGCGTGATTTTTCCCTGCGTCCTGATCTGGTGACCTGGCCGTTGCCTGAATTCTCCGGTGAGGCTGCGGTTCCTACCTCGGTTGACCTCTTTATTAATGGCTACCGCTCCGGCTCGACCCAGCTGCAGCCTGGGCCGTTCACGCTCACCAATCTGCCGTATATCAACGGCGCGGGGGATGCGGTACTGATCACCACCGATGCGCTGGGTCGCCAGGTGAGCACTACGTTGCCGTTTTACGTCACCAGCGATTTGCTTAACGCTGGGCTGAGTGACGGGGCTATGACGCTGGGCAGTCTGCGGCGCAACTACGGTATCAAGAACTTTGACTATGGCCCGGCGGCAGGCAGTGGCTCGTATCGCTATGGGATGACGGACTGGTTAACGCTGGAAGGCCATGCCGAAGGGGCAGAAGAGCTGGCGCTGGGAGGGGTGGGGACGGTGGTAAAGCTGGGGCGCTTTGGTGTGGTGAACTCCGCGTATACCCGCAGCCACATGCGCGGGGAAGATGGTGGGCAAATCAACTGGGGATACCAGTACAGCACCAGCACATTTAGCGTGGCCACGCAGCATACCCGGCGTGACCGCGAGTTTGGCAACCTGGCATTGTATGACCAGCCGACCGTCTATGATGAAAACGACAAACCCATCGCCAGCCTTAGCCGCAATACCGACCAATATTCCCTGACGTTTAACCTCGGCCAGTACGGCAATATTGGTACAGCCTGGATAGGCGTCGAGAGCTTTGACAGGCAGAAAACCGAGCTGTTGAATCTCTCCTGGAGCCGCAATTTGTGGGGCCGTAGCAGTGTTTATCTGGCGGCCAGCCGCGATCGGCAACAGGGTGACTGGACCTTTGCGCTGTCACTGCAGGTGCCGCTGGGTGAACGCGAAAGCGCTGCTGTCTCTTTTGAGAAAACACCAGATGCCGGCAGCACGCAGCGCATTAACTACAACCACTCCATGCCATCCGACGGCGGGTTCAGCTGGAATATGGCGTGGGCCAATCAGTCGCAGTCGGACAACTATCAACAGGCCACGCTGGGCTGGCGCAACAGTAACATTGAACTGCAGGGGGGCGGCTATGGCGAGCAGGACATGATGACCTGGTGGGGTGAGGCGATGGGCTCCCTCGTGCTGATGGATGGTGAGCTGTTTGCGGCGAACAAAATCAATGATGCTTTCGTGGTGATCAGCACCGACGGTCATCCGGATGTCCCGGTTAACTATGAAAACCAGCCGGTCGGGAAAACCAATAATCATGGCTATCTGCTGGTCAGCGGCGTGTCAGCCTATTACCCGGCAAGCTACAGCATTAATACCCTCAACCTGCCCGCCGATACCCGCCTGAAAGAGACGGAACGGCGGGTTGCTGTTCGCCGTCACAGCGGCTATCTGGTGGATTTCCCGATGGAGCAGGAGCGGGTGGCCAGCGTTATTCTGCATGATGCGCAGGGGCAAGTTCTTCCTGTGGGAAGTCTGGTAAGTCGAGCTGCGCGTAGCAATGCCGTTGTGGGATATGACGGTATTGCCTGGCTGGAAAATCTTGATGGTGTGAATGCGCTCGACGTGACAATGCCCGACGGGAAGCACTGTCAGGCCACGCTGACAGTGGATGCAAACCCGGAACACAAGCTGAAAACTTATGGTCCACTGGTTTGCCGGGAGCAGCCATGAAGCGCGTGCTGCTGTGGATTTTACTGCTTATCTCCGGCGGTAGCTGGGCGGCGTGTACCGTCAGTACGGTGAATGCGTCTTTTGGCAGCGTCAGTTCATTTGCCCTCAGCGGCACCGGGGAAGTGGAAACGACCGGTACGCTGGTTGTGTCCTGTGATGCGGTGCTTAACCTGCTGACCAACGACTCGATAACGCTCAACTACACGGCGGCGTCGGTATCAGGTAACAACCGAGCCACCCTGAAACGCACCGATGATTTGACCGTCACGGACGTTATCCCCACGCGTCTGTGCGGACTATCGGGCTGCGCGAGCAGCAGTGAAGTGCAAATCAGTAAAGCGTATACCTGGAGTGGTAACACCCTGCTCGGTCTGCTGGGCTCAAAACAGTACAACATTCCGCTCTATTTTCGCACGGTACCCGGGCAGAACGTTACGGCAGGGCCATACCAGGTACAGCTCACTTTTAGCGTCAACTATGACGTCTGTTCAGTCGGTGCGCTTGGCCTTTGTACTATCTCGCAAACCGGCACGGCGACGACCAGCATTCTGCTCAATATGACCGTGACCAACGACTGCAGCACCATGAGCACACCCGATGTGAACTTCAACAGCGCACCGCTGGTACAAAGTTTCCCGACCGTTTCACAGGCTGTCGCCGTGACCTGCACCAAAGGCAGTACCTACACCATCGGTATTAATAATGGTGCAAACGCGCTCAATAACGTGCGCAGGATGGTCAGCGGCAGTAACTACATGAGCTACGACATCTATAAAGAAGCCACAACCAACCGCTGGGGTGGCAGCGGTACTGAACGCTGGGCCAGCGCGTTGTCCTCACAGGTCAGCACCGACGGGCTTTTGCGGACTTACAACTACACCGCCAAAATCCTTACCAACCAGAGTACTCCGCCTGCGGGTACTTACAGCGATACGCTGATCGTTGACGTTGCGTTTTAACCCCACGCTTTTCCCTTTCGCAAATGTAAAGTTCCTGTGGGCAGTGCCGATAACACCGTTAATAAATCTATGAGAAGGTGTTGTATGTTGAACCGTATCCGCGTTGTCACAATGCTCATGATGGTGCTGGTCATTTTCGCACTTCTTCAGCTCACTTCTGGCGGGCTCTTTTTCTCGTCGTTGAAACAAAACCAGGACAGCTTTGTCACCTCGAACGATCTGCGCGAGCAGCAGAGTGAACTGACCTCGACCTGGGATCTGATGCTGCAAACGCGCATCAACCTGAGCCGTTCGGCTGCCCGCATGATGATGGATCCAAACAATCAGCAGAGCAGTGCGAAAACAGATCTATTGAAAAATGCGCGAGCCACGCTCGCGGACGCCGCAAAACATTACGACGCCTTTAAGAAGATCACCCCGCAGCCTGCAATGGAGCAGGTGAGTCAGAATATTGACGAAAAATACAACGCCTACTTTGCCGGTCTGACGGAGCTTATTCAGTTCCTGGAAGGCGGCAATATGGACGCCTATTTTGCCCAGCCGACGCAGGGAATGCAAAACGCACTGGGTGCGGCACTGGGCGAGTACGCCAAAGCCAGTAGCGAGCTGTATCACACAGCATTTGCGGAAAGTCAGAATGATTACCGTTTTGCCAAATGGCAGATGGCCATTCTGGCGCTGGCCCCGGTCATCGTGCTGGTGGCCGTGTGGTACGGCATTCGCCATATCCTTCTTAACCCGCTTGGCCGCGTGATTGCCCATATCCGTGAAATTGCCGGTGGTGACCTGACCAAAACGCTGAACGTTTCCGGTCGCAATGAGATAACCGAGCTGGCGACCAGCGTTGACCATATGCAGCGCTCGTTGATTGATACCGTTGCCAACGTGCGTAACGGCTCAGATGCCATCTATACCGGCACCAGCGAAATCGCAATGGGGAATAACGATCTCTCTTCCCGTACTGAGCAGCAGGCTTCTGCGCTGGAAGAGACGGCCGCCAGCATGGAAGAGCTTACCGCTACCGTGAAGCAGAACGCCGATAACGCCCGTCAGGCATCTCAACTGGCTGAAAGTGCCTCCGAGACGGCACAGCGCGGTGGTCGTGTGGTGGACGGCGTGGTGAAAACCATGCATGAAATTGCCGACAGTTCGAAGAAGATTGCCGACATCATCAGCGTTATCGATGGCATTGCGTTCCAGACCAATATTCTGGCACTGAACGCTGCCGTGGAAGCCGCGCGTGCCGGTGAACAGGGCCGTGGGTTTGCGGTGGTGGCCGGGGAAGTACGTAACCTCGCCAGCCGTAGTGCCAATGCGGCAAAAGAGATTAAAGCCCTGATTGAAGACTCCGTCTCTCGTGTGGATACCGGCTCAGTGCTGGTGGAAAGCGCGGGGGAAACCATGAATGACATCGTGAATGCCGTGACCCGCGTAACAGACATTATGGGTGAAATCGCCTCTGCGTCTGATGAGCAAAGTCGCGGTATCGACCAGGTTGCCCTGGCGGTATCGGAAATGGATCGTGTGACACAGCAAAACGCCGCGCTGGTGCAGGAGTCCGCCACGGCGGCCGCTGCACTGGAAGATCAGGCCAGCCGTCTGAAGATGGCGGTATCGGCATTTCGTCTTGCTTCACTCGCGGGACATACAGTCGACCCGCATGCGACTCAACACACCCCGGCCTCCGCGCCCGCTGCAACACGTACGCGTGCCGGAGCGACCGGACAAGATGACAACTGGGAAACATTTTAACTGACATGTAAACCGTGGCGGCTTGCCGCTGTATTTAATGTGAAAGAGCAGGTTGAAGCAGTAACAGAAGTCGGGCGGTCGCAGGCCGTGCCAGTTGTATCCTGAATGTGATTAAGAAGGCGCTATGACATCACCAATGCCCTCAGGGCAAACGTCATTATTGTTACAGATGACACAGCGCCTCGCGCTGTCCGACGCGCATTTTCGTCGGATATGTCAGTTAATCTACCAGCGCGCGGGGATTGTGCTTGCCGATCATAAGCGAGACATGGTCTACAACCGTCTGGTTCGGCGCTTGCGTACGCTGGGGCTGGATGATTTTGGGCGCTATCTGAGCATGCTCAAAGCGAACCAGAACAGCGCCGAATGGCAGGCTTTTATTAACTCATTAACCACCAACCTGACGGCATTCTTCCGGGAAGCACATCACTTCCCGGTGCTGGCAGAGCACGCGCGCCGTCGTACCGGGGAGTATCGCGTCTGGAGTGCGGCAGCCTCTACGGGTGAAGAGCCGTACTCGCTGGCGATCACCCTCGCGGACACGTTGGGCATGGCTCCAGGGCGCTGGAAAGTGTATGCCAGCGATATTGATACCGAAGTGCTGGAGAAGGCTCGCAACGGAGTTTATCGCCAGGATGAACTGAAAACGCTGTCGCCTCAGCAGCTACAACGTTACTTCATGCGTGGAACAGGCCCGCATGAAGGGCTGGTGCGCGTACGCCAGGAACTGGCGAACTGCGTTGAATTCGCGCCAGTTAACCTGCTGGATAAGCAGTACAACGTTCCGGGGCCATTTGATGCCATTTTTTGCCGTAACGTAATGATTTATTTTGATAAAACGACGCAACAGGAGATTCTGCGTCGCTTTGTTCCGTTGCTCAAGCCTGACGGTTTACTGTTTGCCGGGCATTCGGAAAACTTTAGCAACCTCGTGCGTGAGTTTAGCCTGCGTGGGCAAACGGTCTATGCACTGAGTAAGGAAAAAGCATGAGTAAAATCAGGGTATTGTCTGTCGATGATTCGGCGCTGATGCGCCAGATCATGACTGAAATTATCAATAGCCACAGCGATATGGAGATGGTGGCAACCGCGCCAGATCCTTTGGTTGCGCGGGATTTAATTAAAAAATATAACCCCGACGTGCTTACGCTGGATGTCGAAATGCCGCGCATGGATGGCATTGATTTCCTGGAAAAATTGATGCGTCTGCGCCCGATGCCGGTCGTGATGGTGTCATCACTGACCGGGAAAGGTTCCGAAATCACGTTGCGCGCGCTGGAGCTGGGGGCGGTGGATTTCGTCACCAAACCGCAGCTGGGTATTCGTGAAGGGATGCTCGCCTACAGTGAAATGATTGCCGAGAAGATCCGTACCGCGTCACGTGCGAAACTTGCTGCCCACAAACCGATAGCCGCTCCGGCAACACTGAAGGCCGGCCCGCTACTCAGCTCGGAAAAACTGCTGGTGATTGGTGCATCAACCGGTGGAACAGAGGCAATTCGCCATGTACTCCAGCCATTGCCGCTTTCAAGCCCGGGTATTCTTATTACTCAGCATATGCCGCCAGGATTTACCCGCTCGTTCGCGGAACGTCTGAACAAACTGTGTCAGATCAGCGTGAAAGAGGCGGAAGACGGTGAACGTGTGCTCCCCGGACATGCTTATATTGCGCCGGGTGACAAGCATATGGAACTGGCGCGCAGTGGCGCAAACTATCAAATCAAAATTCATGACGGGCCGCCGGTCAACCGGCACCGTCCGTCGGTGGATGTGCTGTTTCATTCGGTGGCGAAACATGCGGGGCGCAACGCCGTTGGGGTGATCCTGACGGGGATGGGCAACGATGGTGCCGCCGGAATGCTTGCAATGCACCAGGCGGGAGCCTGGACGATTGCGCAGAATGAAGCAAGTTGTGTGGTGTTCGGCATGCCGCGCGAGGCCATCAATATGGGTGGCGTGAGCGAAGTGGTCGATCTTAGCCAGGTAAGCCAGCAGATGCTGGCGAAAATCAGTGCCGGACAGGCAATACGTATTTGACTCAGGAGTATTATTTTATGGCGGATAAAGAGCTTAAGTTTTTGGTTGTGGATGACTTTTCCACCATGCGTCGCATTGTGCGCAACCTGCTGAAAGAGCTGGGTTTCAACAACGTTGAAGAAGCAGAAGACGGCGTTGATGCGCTGAACAAACTGCAGACAGGCGGCTTTGGTTTTGTTATCTCCGACTGGAACATGCCAAACATGGATGGTCTGGAACTGCTGAAAACCATTCGCGCAGATGCAGGAATGGCCTCTCTGCGGGTTCTGATGGTGACCGCGGAAGCGAAAAAAGAGAATATCATTGCCGCTGCACAGGCGGGCGCAAGTGGCTATGTGGTGAAGCCATTCACTGCGGCGACTCTGGAAGAGAAGCTCGGCAAGATCTTCGAGAAACTCGGCATGTGAGGTGTTGGATATGTTGCAACCTGCTATGAAACCCGTTGAAGAACATTCGCCCAGCGATATTATTGCCCGCATCGGTAGCCTTACGCGCATGCTGCGTGACAGCCTGCGTGAACTGGGGCTTGACCAGGCTATCGCAGAAGCGGCAGAAGCGATTCCGGACGCGCGTGACCGTCTGGACTATGTCGTACAGATGACCGCTCAGGCGGCTGAACGTGCGCTGAACAGCGTTGAAGCATCACAACCGCATCAGGATGCGATGGAGAAGGGCGCGAAAGCGCTGACCAAACGCTGGGACGAGTGGTTTGAGAATCCTATTGAGCTGTCGGATGCCCGTGAACTGGTGACCGATACGCGTCAGTATCTTGGTGATGTGCCGGGTCACACCAGCTTCACCAACGCGCAGTTGCTGGACATCATGATGGCGCAGGATTTCCAGGATCTGACCGGTCAGGTTATCAAGCGCATGATGGATGTGATTCAGGAGATTGAACGTCAGTTACTGATGGTGCTGCTGGAGAATATCCCGGAACCGGCCTCTCGTCCGAAGCGCGAGAACGAAAGCCTGCTCAATGGCCCGCAGCTTGACGCCACCAAAGCAGGCGTTGTGGCAAGCCAGGATCAGGTGGACGACCTGCTGGACAGCCTCGGCTTCTGATTGTACTTCCCGCCTCAGGTTGCGAACGCGGCCTGAGGCGGTAAACGCGAAGAATCACCGAAAAGAGCCAGAATAAACTGGCTTTTCCCGCCATTGGATTTCCGCTGCACTGGCATGATACCCGTGACTAAATGGGCTGCGAGCATGCACTGTGGCAGAAGATAACGACGACAAAACGGAAGCCCCCACACCCCACCGACTTGAAAAAGCGCGTGAGGAAGGGCAGATCCCCCGATCCCGAGAACTGACATCCCTGCTGATCCTGATTGTGGGTGTGTGCGTTATCTGGTTGGGTGGGGAGTCGCTCGCCCGCAGACTGGCAGGAATGCTCTCAGCAGGGTTACGTTTTGACCACAGTATGGTTAATGACCCCAATCTGATCCTCGGACAAATTATTTTGCTGCTTAAAGGGGCGATGACCGCCTTGCTGCCGCTTATCACAGGCGTGGTGCTGGTGGCGATTGTGTCACCGGTTATGCTCGGTGGCCTGGTGTTTAGCGGCAAATCGTTGCAGCCTAAATTTTCCAAACTCAACCCGCTCCCGGGTATAGCCCGTATGTTTTCCGCCCAGACCGGTGCCGAGCTGGTTAAAGCGATCCTCAAATCCACCCTGATGGGAAGTGCCGCCGGGTTTTACCTGTTGCACAACTGGCCCGACATGATGCGCCTGATCAGTGAATCACCGTTAAGTGCAATGAGTAACGCCATGAATCTCATCGGGTTGGGCTCGCTGCTGGTGGTGCTGAGCATTATTCCAATGGTGGGCTTTGACGTTATCTTCCAGCTTTATAGTCACTTCAAGAAGTTACGGATGTCACGCCAGGATATCCGTGATGAATATAAGCAGATGGAAGGTGACCCGCATGTAAAAGGGCGTATTCGCCAGATGCAGCGTGCCGCCGCCCGTCGACGGATGATGGAGGATGTACCAAAAGCCGACGTCATCGTCACTAACCCGACCCACTACTCCGTTGCGCTGCGATACGACGAAAACAAAATGAGCGCGCCGAAAGTGGTGGCGAAAGGGGCGGGGTTGATAGCGCTGCGCATCCGCGAAATCGGTACCGAAAACCGCGTGCCAATTCTGGAAGCCCCGCCGCTGGCGCGTGCCTTATATCGCCACGCGGAAATCGGACAACAAATCCCGGGACAACTCTACGCCGCTGTGGCGGAAGTGCTGGCCTGGGTATGGCAATTGAAACGCTGGCGTCTGGCTGGCGGTCAACGGCCTGTGAAACCTGAAAACCTTCCGGTGCCTGCCGCGCTGGATTTTATGAACGAGAAGGACACTGATGGCTAATCTGGTGGCAATGTTGCGCCTGCCCGGCAACCTGAAATCGACTCAATGGCAGATCCTTGCCGGGCCGATCCTCATCCTGCTAATTTTGTCGATGATGGTACTGCCGCTACCGGCATTCATCCTCGATCTGCTTTTCACATTCAACATTGCGTTGTCCATCATGGTGCTGCTGGTGGCGATGTTCACCCAGCGTACCCTTGAGTTTGCGGCGTTCCCGACCATTTTGCTGTTTACCACCTTGCTGCGACTGGCGCTGAACGTGGCGTCCACGCGTATCATCCTGATGGAAGGTCACACCGGCGCGGCGGCGGCGGGTAAAGTGGTTGAGGCTTTCGGCCACTTCCTCGTGGGCGGTAACTTTGCTATCGGTATCGTGGTGTTCGTTATCCTCGTTATCATCAACTTTATGGTTATCACCAAAGGTGCCGGGCGTATCGCCGAAGTTGGCGCGCGTTTCGTGCTGGACGGGATGCCAGGTAAACAGATGGCGATCGACGCCGACCTGAACGCCGGGCTTATCGCCGAGGATGAAGCCAAAAAACGCCGTGCAGAAGTGACCCAGGAAGCGGACTTCTACGGTTCGATGGACGGTGCGAGTAAGTTTGTGCGTGGGGATGCCATCGCGGGCATTCTTATCATGGTGATTAACGTGGTGGGCGGCCTTCTGGTTGGGGTGTTGCAGCACGGTATGGACATGGGGCATGCGGCGGAAAGTTATACGCTATTGACCATCGGTGACGGCCTCGTCGCCCAGATCCCGGCGCTGGTTATCTCTACCGCTGCGGGTGTTATCGTGACCCGCGTCAGCACCGATCAGGACGTTGGTGAGCAGATGGTCGGACAGCTTTTCAGCAATCCGCGCGTAATGCTGCTGGCGGCGGCGGTGCTCGGTCTGCTCGGCCTGGTTCCGGGTATGCCAAACCTGGTGTTCCTGCTGTTCACCGCCGGTTTGCTGGGTCTTGCCTGGTGGATGCGCGGACGTGAAAGCAAGCCAGTTGCGGAGCCTGCGCCGGTAAAAGTACCGGAGAACACGCAAGCCGTCGAAGCAACCTGGAATGATGTTCAGCTGGAAGATTCACTGGGAATGGAAGTGGGTTATCGCCTGATCCCAATGGTGGATTTCCAGCAGGATGGTGAACTGCTTGGCCGTATCCGCAGTATCCGTAAAAAATTCGCCCAGGATATGGGCTTCCTGCCACCGGTTGTCCACATCCGTGACAACATGGATCTCCCGCCTGCGCGCTATCGCATTCTGATGAAAGGGGTGGAAATTGGCAGCGGTGATGCCTATCCAGGTCGCTGGCTGGCGATTAACCCGGGCACGGCGGCAGGAACGTTGCCGGGTGAACAAACCATCGATCCGGCCTTTGGTCTGGCGGCTATCTGGATTGAAAGCGCACTGAAAGAGCAGGCGCAAATCCAGGGTTATACCGTAGTGGAAGCCAGTACCGTGGTGGCGACCCATCTTAACCACCTGATTGGTCAATTCTCGGCAGAGCTGTTTGGTCGCCAGGAAGCACAGCAACTGCTCGACCGTGTGACGCAGGAGATGCCGAAGCTGACCGAAGATCTGGTGCCGGGTGTGCTGACGTTAACCACGCTGCACAAGGTGCTGCAAAATCTGCTCGACGAAAAAGTTCCTATCCGCGATATGCGCACCATTCTGGAAACGCTGGCCGAACATGCACCGCTGCAAAGCGATCCGCACGAGTTGACGGCGGTCGTGCGCGTGGCGCTGGGTCGTGCAATCACCCAGCAATGGTTCCCGGGAACCGGCGAAGTGCAGGTGATTGGTCTTGATACGCCACTTGAACGTCTGCTGCTTCAGGCATTGCAGGGTGGTGGCGGGCTGGAGCCGGGTCTGGCTGACCGCTTACTGGCCCAAACCCAGGAGGCGCTGGCGCGTCAGGAGATGCTGGGTGCGCCACCGGTTCTGCTGGTTAACCACGCGCTGCGACCGTTACTGTCGCGCTTCCTGCGTCGTAGCCTGAATCAACTGGTGGTGTTGTCGAACATGGAGCTGTCGGATAACCGCCACATTCGTATGACCGCGACGATTGGAGGTAAATAATGCGTAAGTGGCTATGGATCTTATTTTTCCCGCTGGCGGCGCAGGCTGCGGGCGAAGGGATGTGGCAGGCCAGCAGCATGGGCGTAACGCTCAATAATCGTGGTGTGTCGATGTCTTCGAACCCGCTGTCACCGCCTGATGCGGTTTCCGGGCTGATGACGATGGTGGTGTGGAACTATAAGCTGATTGGCCCAACGCCTGCCGGGCTGCGGGTGCGTTTGTGTTCGCAGACTCGCTGTACGGAAATTGACGGGGAAAGTGGCACCACGCAGGCGCTCAACGGTGTGCCAGCGGTGGAGCCTTTACACTTTGTCTGGGAAGTGCCGGGGGGAGGACGTTTGATCCCGGCGCTGAATGTTCAGAGCAATTCTGTGATTGTTAACTACCGTTAATCACCGTCCGCCCCTTGAGGCGGACGGTTCTGCTTACATACGCTCTACGGTTTCGATACCCAGAGTATCCAGACCCAGCTTCAGGGTTTTCGCGGTCAGTTGCGCCAGCTTCAGGCGGCTGTTACGCACCGCCTCGCTGTCTGCGGACAGGATAGGGCAGTGCTCGTAGAAGCCGGAGAACAGACCAGCCAGGTCGTACAGGTAAGCACACATCACATGTGGAGTACCGTCACGCGCGACAACCGTCAGCGTCTCCTCAAACTGCAACAGGCGCGCTGCCAGCTGCGCTTCACGATCTTCAGTGAGGGTGACAGTTGTTTTTGCCAGCACGCTTTCGTCGATGTCGGCTTTACGGAATACCGAGAGCACACGGGTATAGGCGTACTGCATGTACGGTGCCGTGTTGCCTTCAAACGCCAGCATGTTGTCCCAGTCGAAAATGTAGTCGGTGGTACGGTTCTTGGAGAGATCCGCATATTTCACCGCACCGATACCGACGGCATTGGCCAGTTTTTCCAGTTCATCAGCTGGCATATCCGGGTTCTTCTCGGCCACCAGGCGACGGGCGCGTTCCAGCGCTTCGTCCAGCAGGTCAGAAAGTTTCACGGTACCACCCGCACGGGTTTTGAACGGTTTGCCGTCTTTACCCAGCATCATGCCGAACATGTGGTGTTCCAGCGGCACAGAGTCAGGCACGTAGCCTGCTTTACGCACGATAGTCCACGCCTGCATCAGGTGCTGGTGCTGACGGGAATCGATGTAGTACAGCACACGGTCAGCGTGCAGGGTTTCGTAACGGTACTTCGCACAGGCGATATCGGTGGTGGTATACAGATAGCCGCCATCCTTTTTCTGGATGATCACGCCCATCGGTTCGCCTTCCTTGTTTTTGTACTCATCAAGGAACACTACCGTTGCGCCTTCGCTCTCAACCGCCAGACCTTTGGCTTTCAGGTCGGCCACAATGCCAGGCAGCATTGGGTTATACAGGCTTTCACCCATCACATCGTCACGGGTCAGCGTTACGTTCAGGCGGTTGTAGGTTAACTGGTTCTGGGACATGGTGATGTCAACCAGCTTGCGCCACATTTCCAGGAAGTACTGGTCGCCACCCTGCAGTTTCACGACATAACTACGTGCGCGCTCAGCAAACACTTCATCTTCGTCGTAGTGTTTTTTGGCTTCACGGTAGAAACCTTCCAGGTCCGCAAGCGCCATCTCGCCCGCGTTTTCTTGTTGCTGTTTTTCCAGGTAAGCAATCAGCATACCGAACTGAGTACCCCAGTCACCCACGTGGTTTGCGCGGATCACTTTATGGCCGAGGAACTCCAGGGTGCGGACAGCCGCATCACCAATGATGGTGGAGCGCAGGTGGCCGACGTGCATCTCTTTCGCCACGTTTGGCGCAGAGTAGTCAATCACCACGGTCTGCACTTCTGGCTGGGTGACACCCAGGCGGTCAGACTTCAGCGCGGCGTCAACATTGCTTGCCAGGAAGGCAGGCTCAAGGAAAATGTTGATAAAGCCCGGGCCGGCGATTTCGGTTTTGCTGGCGATACCGGTGAGATCCAGATGAGTCAGCACCAGCTCAGCGAGTTGTCGCGGCGGCATGCCCAGTTTTTTAGCGACTGCCATCACGCCATTAGCCTGATAGTCACCAAACTGTACTTTTGCTGACTGACGAACCTGCGGTTCGCAATCCGCAGGCGCGCCTGCGGCAATCAGTGCCTGACTGACTTTTTCTGAGAGAAGAGCCTGAATATTCACCTGGATACCTTACGTTTTTGATGCGGGTTAATAACCACCTGCATCAGTTAAAGAATTTAGGGCGGGAGTATACTGCAAATGCCTTCTGGCGTCAGCATTACGGGGGCCGAAGATTGCTCAGAATCCAGGCTAAGAAGGTGTGCATAATCATGCAGTCATAAAATCCGTTATTCTGCGGTTGGTCGAAAAGGGACAACAGAGTAAATTAGCGGCTTTGCGACACGATAAGAGACTGACATATGGCGAACTGGCACTCCATTGACGAACTGCATGATATTTCCGCAGATTTACCGCGCTTCACCCTGGCGTTCACAGAACTTGCCACCCGTCTTGGTCTGGATATCGCGCCGCTTGAGGCCGATCACATTTCCCTGCGCTGCCATCAAAACGCCACCGCTGAGCGCTGGCGTCGCGGGTTCGAACAGTGCGGTGAGCTGCTCTCTGAGAATATTATTAACGGCCGTCCTGTCTGCCTGTTCAAACTGCATGAACCGGTATGTGTGGCGCACTGGCAGTTCAGCGTTGTCGAACTGCCGTGGCCTGGGGAGAAACGTTACCCGCATGAAGGCTGGGAGCATATTGAAATTGTGCTGCCGGGTGAGCCGGACACGTTGAATGCCCGCGCGCTGGCGCTGTTATCCGACGAGGGCTTAAGCCAGCCGGGTATTTTTGTGAAAACAAGTTCCCCCAAAGGTGAGCGGGAGCGTTTACCCAACCCAACGCTTGCCGTGACGGACGGGCAGGTGACGGTGAAGTTCCATCCGTGGACGATTGAACAGATAGTTGCCAGCGAAGCCTGAGAGTTGTGAGTTCACGCCGGGACGAGGTACGGACGGTGTGTCATGATGGTGCGTTTAGTGGAATTTAAGGAGGATTGAATGGCGCTGCTGGAGATTTGTTGTTACAGCGTGGAGTGTGCCGTGACCGCGCAAAAACAGGGGGCCGACCGTATTGAACTGTGCGCAGCTCCCAAAGAAGGTGGGCTGACGCCTTCATACGGTGTGCTGAAATCTGCCCGCCAGGAGGTTAGCATCCCGGTTCACCCAATTATTCGTCCACGCGGCGGTGATTTTTGTTACACGGCGGGTGAGTTTAGTGCCATGCTTGAAGATATCGCACTCGTTCGTGACCTGGGGTTCCCGGGGCTGGTTATCGGTTTGCTGGATGAAGACGGTCATATCGATCTACCGCGTATGCGTCAGGTGATGAGCGCGGCAAAGGGGATGGCAGTCACGTTTCATCGCGCGTTTGATATGTGTAAAGATCCTCTTCAGGCGTTTGATACGCTTGCAGAACTTGGCGTGTCGCGAGTGCTGACATCGGGTCAGCAGTCCTCTGCTGAAAAAGGATTAAAATTAATTACGGAACTAAAAGCACATTCCGGTGTTCCAATAGTAATGGCTGGCGCAGGAGTACGTGCCAGCAATCTGGAACTGTTTTTAAACGCAGGGGTGGAAGAGCTTCATAGCTCAGCGGGTAAGTGGATACCGTCACCCATGCGTTATCGCAATACAGGGTTGTCAATGTCGACGGATGCTGAAGCGGATGAGTACTCGCGCTACGGTGTAGATGGAGAGTCGGTTGCGGTAATGAAATCGATAATTGAGCGTCATCACGTGTAGCAACGTACTGATTTTTACCGCGCATCATGTCGCCCAATATGATGCTTGCTTGTACCAGGCCCCTGCCAATTAAACAGGGGCCTTTTTTTCGCCTTCATATTTCAAGCCGCCGCTGCGTTGCCGTCTTGCTGCAACGTGAACTATTCTGGAGAAAACGTGCTACGAGTAGGCCGGGTAAGGCGTAGCCGCCACCCGGCAAAAGGCTACGGCTTCGTCGCAATCAATACCGCACGCATTGGCGCAGGGTAGCCTTCAATGGTTTTACTGTGATCCGCCGGGTCGAGGAATTGTTCCAGGGATTCGGTCACCATCCAGTCCGTCCGGCGCTGTTCTTCGATTGAGGTGACGCAGACGTCCGCAATGCGCACATCCACAAAACCGCACTTCTCCAGCCAGTTTTTCAACGCCAGCGCGGAAGGGATAAAGTAGACATTGCGCATTTGCGCGTAACGGTCACCCGGCACCAGAACGGCATGTTCATCACCTTCGACAACCAGCGTTTCCAGCACCAGCTCGCCGCCGCTGACCAGCTGATCTTTCAATTGCCACAGATGCTCCAGCGGGGAACGACGGTGGTACAGCACCCCCATCGAGAACACGGTATCAAATGCCTTCAGGGCTGGCAGTTGCTCAATCCCCAGCGGCAGCAGGTGGGCGCGCTGGTCGTTGCCCAGCAATTTACGCACCGCTTCAAACTGACACAGGAACAGCTGCATTGGGTCGATACCGACTGCCAGATGGGCACCCGCACCAATCATGCGCCACATGTGATAACCGCTACCGCAGCCAACGTCCAGAATCGTGCGCCCGGTAAGGTCGGACAGATGGGGAAGAACGCGATCCCATTTCCAGTCTGAACGCCATTCGGTATTGATGTCGATGCCATAGAGCGAGAACGGCCCTTTGCGCCACGGCATCAGGTTACGCATCAGTGTTTCAATACGGTTTGCCTGCCCGGCTGAGAGGGGTGTTTCGCTTTCTGCGGTTACGCTGTGGAGCAAGTCCAGACGATAGGGTTTCAGCTCAGGCAGAAACTCCACCGCGTTTGACCACTGCTTTAACAGACCGTGTTGCTGATCGCGCTGCCAGGTAGCAATCTGCGCCGGTAAGGTTTCCAGCCAGTGGGAGAGGTGGTTTTTCGCAATCAGTGAATAGAAGTTACCAAACTCGATCATGCCGCATCCTCAGCTTTCAGCGCGACCAGAGAGCCAAAGTTAAAGCACTGGAACCACAATTCGCTGTGTTCAAATCCGGCTTTACGCAGGCGTGCTTTGTGAGCTTCAACGGGATCCGTCAGCATTACGTTTTCGAGCATGCTGCGCTTCTGGCTGATCTCCAGCTCGCTGTAGCCGTTGGCGCGTTTAAAGTCGTGGTGCATGTTGAACAGCAGCTCGCCTACGTCAGCGTCTTCAAAGCTAAACTTCTCTGATAACACCAGCGCGCCACCGGGGTTAAGACCTTTATAAATTTTATCCAGCAACAGCTGACGGTCTTCAGGCACCAGGAACTGCAGGGTAAAATTCAGCACCACCATTGAGGCATTCTGGATGTCAATATTGCGAATATCGCCTTCCACCACTTCAACCGGCGTCGGAGCCTTATAAGCGTCAATATGACGACGGCAGCGTTCAACCATTGCGGGTGAGTTATCGACGGCAATGATCTTACAGCCCTCGTGGCGAATGTTACGACGAACCGACAGCGTTGCCGCGCCGAGCGAACAGCCCAGGTCATACACCTGCGTACCGGGCTGAACGAAACGCTCAGCCAGCATGCCGATCATGGAGATGATATTGGAATAACCGGGAACAGAGCGCTGGATCATATCCGGGAAGACTTCGGCTACCCGTTCATCAAAGGTCCAGTCGCCCAGGCTGGCGATAGGCGCGGAAAAAAGCGTGTCGCGATCTGACATAACGTAAAAATCCGGGAAAAATAAAGTGGCGTATTGTGCGCTAATGGAAGGAGAAAACCAACTCCCACGGCATATACCAAAGGTTAGCCAGCACCATCAGCACAAGCGAACACCAGGTCGCGCTCATGCCGGAACGACGCCAGCGGAATAAGCGGTGATGAAAGCCGTAATAGTGCATTAACCGGCCAGCAAGCAAAAGCAGACCACAGATATGTACCATCCAGGTTTCTGCACCATCCATCTCCATAAACAGCAGTAAAATGAGCGCAATGGGGATGTATTCGACCGCGTTGCCGTGGACGCGGATAGCACTTTGCAGTTCCGAAAAACCGCCGTCACCGTAGGAGACGCGGTATTGCATTCTCAGCCGAACAACATCAAACGAAAACTTAATCAGCAGTAATGCACCTAACACCGCATACAGCGCGCTGACCATACAAACTCCCTGTTTTTTGGCAGATGGTACCTCTCTATGATAGGGGGCTTCCTCAGAAAAGAGAAGATTGTTGTGGAATAGAGGGGGCGTTGCCCACCGACGGAACCACGTCCTGTAAGGCTTGCCACAGAACATCGACCAGTTCAGGTGCCTGGGCGATATCCGGGGTGTGTAAAAAGAGATACGGCGTGGTGCTTTGCTCCCATTTTGGCAACGTTTGCAGCCACACGGCGAACATGTCCCGATTTTGCGGCATGTTATCGCTACCGATAAATCTGACCATTGGGTTATGCGCAGTCACGACGGCATGGACGGGTACTTTGGGCTTTTTGCGTTGTGCATCAATGATGGCTTCGTTATGCGGAATGGCGCTGTGTACAGGGCGGCTGTCGAGGATTACACCTTTCTTATGATACACTTGTTCAATCTCTTCATAACCCATCATAAACCCCATGCCAAAAGCAATCTCATACATACGATTTTCTACAAAAATTCAATCGGTTGGTGATTCTACTAAGCGTCAAAGCAAGTACATTAACGATTGGTTGAAACGAAATCCCGATTACTATTTAGACGAATCATTACGTTTTCAGGATTTGGGTATAAGCGGCTTCTCCGGTGCTAATGCTAAGTCAGGTGCATTTGGTGAATTTCTAGCCGCTGTTGAATCTGGCTACATTGAAGCGGGTTCAGTTCTTCTTGTCGAATCTCTGGACAGGGTAAGCCGTCAGGACATCGACACAGCAGGGGAACAGCTAAGAAAAATTCTCCGCTCTGGCGTTGAAGTGGTGACACTTGTCGATAACGAGTGGTACACGAAAGAAAGTCTGAAAGATTCACTGTCCATGATTAAAGCGATGTTGGTCATGGAGCGAGCACATGAAGAATCAGCGATGAAATCTACCCGTTTAAGGTCTGTATGGGCTGCTAAGAGGGAACGGGCTGCTAAAGGTGAAATCATGTCTAAGCGTTGTGCAGCATGGTTAAAAGTCTCTGAAGACCGTTCACACTTTGAATTCATCCCTGAGAATGTGAAGGCTGTTCAACGTGTCTTTCAGCTACGGTTAGAAGGTAAATCACATGCCAAAATTGCTAAACAGATGAATGAAGAGGGCTTCTACACTCTCAATCAATTCAAGTCTGTTAAAGGTGGCTGGTCTCAATCGTCGGTCACTGAGTTACTTTCAAACCGTTCAGTGATTGGTTTCAAAGTTCCTTCTAAATCAATGGCTGTAAAGGGGGTTTCAGAGATACCAAACTATTACCCCTCAATAATCACCGATGAGCAATTTTACGCTGTACAGCAGCTTAAACAGGGTTCAGGGCGTAAACCTTCCTCTGACCTACCTTTGCTAACAAATCTCTTCAAGGGCGTTCTCAGGTGCTCTGAGTGTGGCTTTATCGTCGTTGTTGCGGGTGTCTCTGCTAAGAGGTCTGGTATATACAAATGCTCAATGAAGAGTGAAGGGCGCTGTAATAGTGTTGGGTTCAGCAGATTGCAGACTGACCGCGCATTGGTTCAGGGGCTGCTTTACAATACTAACCGTCTTGCCCTAAATCGTGATAATGGCTCTGCTATAGGCTCTCTTCAAAGTGAGTTAGAACAGCTTCAGAAACAGCGTGAGAGGCTCATTAAGCTGGCTATGCTGGCAGATGATACCGAATCAATGGCAAAGGATTTGAAAGCCCTGAATAGTCAAATTAAGGACGCTGAAAAGGCTGTCTCAGAGGTTCACCAGCGAGAGCAATCAAGCCAGCTTGAGACAATCAGTCATCTTGATTTGACTGTGAAGAAAGACCGGATAGAGGCGCAAATTATCATTAAGCGGATAGTGAAAGAAATCCGACTTAACACGGCTAGAAAGAAATGTGATGTCTTCTTACATAACGGCTTAAAGCTGCTGAATTTCCCATTGGATAGGGTGGTTGATGGCGCTCAGTGGCTGGAGGTTTTACCGCTGATTGATGGTGATGAGTTCGACTTTGAAGGGTTCACCACTAAGCCACAACACATAGCCTTAGAAGAGGCTCCAGAGTGGGTGAAAGAGATGGAAGAGCAACCTAATCAGCCGCTGTGAAAACTTTGCTTACACTTAGCACCGCTAAGGGTTAAAATCGAGTTGTGCAGAATAGGGAAAGAAAGAATGACTAACTCACCAGTTCTTGAGCTTCAGGCTTTAGCCAAAAATCGCGATAGCGACATTATCGAGGTTCTTTTAACAGCTAAAATGATAGCTGTGAAATTAGGATTGAAAGACCTTAGTGAATGGATGGAATATGAAATTGATGGTTATCCAGGTGGTGTGGATGTTCCTGATTATCGAAAAGGACAGGGCATTATAAGGTTCTGGAATCCCTATCATGGTTGGCAAAATCTTCAGTTTAGAAATGTTCCCGCCGATGTCATTACTACTATACAGACTTTCACTATTGATGAGTCTATATCCTCGATGCAAGGGATTGAAACTGAAGACGGAATGTTACGTTTAGTTATCCCCCCTAATTTGGTCGAACTGCTTTTTACACGCCAAGAAATCCCTACGGAAATTTGCTGGTTTTTCAGCGCAAACAAGCTCAAACACATTGTAACTACAGTAAGAAATAAAATTCTTAACTGGTCTTTAGAGCTTGAGTCACAGGGGATTTTTGGCGATGGGTTGCTTTTTACTCAGAAAGAAAGGGATGTCGCGCCATTAACCGTTTATAACACAAATATATTCAATGAAGCTGTTAATAACAATGGGGCAATTGGAGCGGGTAACTCAGGTAACATTCAGCAGCAAAATACCATCAAGTCGGGTGATTTTAATTCTCTGGGACGTGACCTCAAAAAGTATGGTATCGATGATGAGGATTTGGGGGATTTAAAGCATATTATTGATGATTCACCTGCACCAGCTACCCAAGACGAAGTAGAGCGATACTTTAGTCACTGGATTGGCAGTATGACAGTCAAAGCACTGAGTGGTGGGCTTAACATCGCTGGTACGGTTGCTCCAAATGTTCTGACTAAAGCTCTGTGTGATTACTTTAAAATTCAAGCTTAGCGGCTAACAAACCTTTTCTCTTCAGTGGTAAGGAGGTTCTTTTGTTGCATTCACCCGTTATTGAGCTTCAGTCTCTTGCAGGTGACCCGGATGCGGACATCATCGCAGTACTAATGAAAGCCAAAATGATTGCTGTAAAGCTAGACCTCACAGACCTTGTCGAATGGATAGAGTTAGAGCTTAACGGTTACCCGAACATTGCATCAGTGCCTGAATATCGTTCGGGGCAGGGGCAGTTGAAAGCATTCAACCCATTCAGGGGGTGGATACCTGTTGATTTAGGGGTTTCTGACCCGAAAATTACTACACCATTTACGGTAATGACTCCAACTTACTGATAGTGTTTTATGTTCAGATAATGCCCGATGACCTTGTCATGCAGCTCCACCGATTTTGAGAACGACAGTGACTTCCGTCCCAGCCTTGCCAGATGTTGTCTCAGATTCAGGTTATGTCGCTCAATGCGCTGAGTGTAACGCTTGCTGATTACGTGCAGCTTTCCCTTCAGGCGGGATTCATACAGCGGCCAGCCATCCGTCATCCATACCACGACCTCAAAGGCCGACAGCAGGCTCAGAAGACGCTCCAGTGTGGCCAGAGTGCGTTCACCGAAGACGTGCGCCACAACCGTCCTCCGTATCCTGTCATACGCGTAAAACAGCCAGCGCTGACGTGATTTAGCACCGACGTAGCCCCACTGTTCGTCCATTTCCGCGCAGACGATGACGTCACTGCCCGGCTGTATGCGCGAGGTTACCGACTGCGGCCTGAGTTTTTTAAGTGACGTAAAATCGTGTTGAGGCCAACGCCCATAATGCGTGCACTGGCGCGACATCCGACGCCATTCATGGCCATATCAATGATTTTCTGGTGCGTACCGGGTTGAGAAGCGGTGTAAGTGAACTGCAGTTGCCATGTTTTACGGCAGTGAGAGCAGAGATAGCGCTGATGTCCGGCAGTGCTTTTGCCGTTACGCACCACGCCTTCAGTAGTGGAGCAGGAAGGACATCTGATGGAAATGGAAGCCACGCAAGCACCTTAAAATCACCATCATACACTAAATCAGTAAGTTGGCAGCATTACCACCATTTACAACGTTTAAACTTACTGAGTCGATAGCTTCAATGAAGAGGCTAAAAGATAAAAAATTAGGGGCGGTAAGTCTTCCTATTCCTGCTGGTTACGCTGATATGCTTTATTCTGGACACTCGGACAGGTATGAAATTCGCTGGTTCTTCAGTGCCGGGAAAATTGACCATGTTATAACCACCGTCCGAAACAAGATTCTTGACTGGTCATTAGAATTAGAGAAAAAGGGAATACTCGGGGAAGGATTAATATTTACTAGAGAAGAAAAAGAGGTTGCACCAATGACGGTTAATAATACGAATATCTTTCATGGCTCAGTGAATAACGCCGGAGCTATCGGGGCAGGTAACACCGGAAACATCAATCAACAAAACTCTATCTCAGTTGGTGACATTGCATCCCTTGAGCGTGAGCTAAAGGGTCACGGTCTTGATGATAATGATGTTGCTGAATTGAAACAGCTTGTTGAGCAATCACCTAAACCAGCTTCAAAAGAAGAAGTTGAAAAAGGTTTTGGCTCATGGATTGGTAAGATGACAGGCAAGGCTTTTACAGGTGCTTTAAAAATCGCTGGTGCAGCCGCTCCTGCTGTTCTTACTAATGCACTTTGCGGTTACTTCGGGATCCCTGTTTAACTCTTTTAAGGTCGCTATGGTTAGCCAGATTCCCTTTACGGTTTCTGAAACTTCCATAGTGACCCCCCTTCAATGACTTGCTAACGCTGAATGATAGCCGTTTAGATGGCTAAATTAACAGTAAAAAACAGTCTCTCCGAATAGTGCTAAAACCCCTATCAACACCAGTGATTTCAATAGCTCTAGCCTATTAACTGTTTTAGTTCCGAAAAGAGATAAGAATCAGTATTTATATAACCTGTTTCAATGGTTTGGATTGTCTCAAAAGGAAGTGGTTTTGATACTGCTGAAAAGGGTCTCGAAAGGTGTGATTAGTTTGTCTCAAAAGGTTGATTTTGTTTTTTGGTACAGGTGTTATTTTGAGACTAGGTTTTGAGACAACTTTCAGGGAATCACCATAATGTCATCTGTAATCGCTTATGTCCGTGTATCAACTTCTGACCAGACTATTGAGAATCAGAAGCAGCAGATTAAAGAAGCTGGTTACCAGGTTGGTAAGTGGTTCTCTGATGAGGCTGTATCAGGTGGCATTAAGGCTACAGAGCGTAAAGGATTCGGTGACCTGCTGAACTATGTCCGTGAAGGTGACACGTTGATTGTTATCGCTATCGACCGCTTAGGCCGTAACACTATTGATGTTCTCTCAACAGTTGAGACTTTACAGGCCAAAGGTGTGAAGGTTATCAGTCTCCGTGAAGGATTCGACCTGTCTACACCAGTGGGTAAGGCTATGCTTACTATGATGGCTGGATTGGCTTCTTTAGAGAAAGACTTGATAGCAGAGCGCAGAACAGCAGGGATTAAACGTGCTCAATCTGAAGGTGTCCATTGTGGCAGACCGATTAAAGCAACCGCTGAACAGGTTCAGGAACTAATTGGACAGGGGATGTCGCCAAAGCAGGTACAGGATGAGTTACAGATTAGTAAGGCAACTTTCTATCGACTGAACAAGTAACAATTAGATAGTGATTCACAATGCCCCTTTATCGGGGCTTTTTTTATGTCTGGCGTTTATCAGGATCCCTGTAACGCATTCTAAGCAGTCTTTATTATTAACCTATGGGTTAGGGTTACCATCATTAAATAATCGCTTAGAACGCTGTACAGGCTCAGATATGTTCATTTTTTGCCATTGCTATGGAATCTTTGAAAAGGGCGCTACTAAGCAGACAGATTCAGACTATCCAATATCTTCAAAGTTGCTCTAGGGAAGGTGCGAATAAGTGGGGAAATTCTTCTCGGCTGACTCAGTCATTTCATTTCTTCATGTTTGAGCCGATTTTTTCTCCCGTAAATGCCTTGAATCAGCCTATTTAGACCGTTTCTTCGCCATTTAAGGCGTTATCCCCAGTTTTTAGTGAGATCTCTCCCACTGACGTATCATTTGGTCCGCCCGAAACAGGTTGGCCAGCGTGAATAACATCGCCAGTTGGTTATCGTTTTTCAGCAACCCCTTGTATCTGGCTTTCACGAAGCCGAACTGTCGCTTGATGATGCGAAATGGGTGCTCCACCTTGGCCCGGATGCTGGCTTTCATGTATTCGATGTTGATGGCCGTTTTGTTCTTGCGTGGATGCTGTTTCAAGGTTCTTACCTTGCCGGGGCGCTCGGCGATCAGCCAGTCCACATCCACCTCGGCCAGCTCCTCGCGCTGTGGCGCCCCTTGGTAGCCGGCATCGGCTGAGACAAATTGCTCCTCTCCATGCAGCAGATTACCCAGCTGATTGAGGTCATGCTCGTTGGCCGCGGTGGTGACTAGGCTGTGGGTCAGGCCACTCTTGGCATCGACACCAATGTGGGCCTTCATGCCAAAGTGCCACTGATTGCCTTTCTTGGTCTGATGCATCTCCGGATCGCGTTGCTGCTCTTTGTTCTTGGTCGAGCTGGGTGCCTCAATGATGGTGGCATCGACCAAGGTGCCTTGAGTCATCATGACGCCTGCTTCGGCCAGCCAGCGATTGATGGTCTTGAACAATTGGCGGGCCAGTTGATGCTGCTCCAGCAGGTGGCGGAAATTCATGATGGTGGTGCGGTCCGGCAAGGCGCTATCCAGGGATAACCGGGCAAACAGACGCATGGAGGCGATTTCGTACAGAGCATCTTCCATCGCGCCATCGCTCAGGTTGTACCAATGCTGCATGCAGTGAATGCGTAGCATGGTTTCCAGCGGATAAGGTCGCCGGCCATTACCAGCCTTGGGGTAAAACGGCTCGATGACTTCCACCATGTTTTGCCATGGCAGAATCTGCTCCATGCGGGACAAGAAAATCTCTTTTCTGGTCTGACGGCGCTTACTGCTGAATTCACTGTCGGCGAAGGTAAGTTGATGACTCATGATGAACCCTGTTCCATGGCTCCAGATGACAAACATGATCTCATATCAGGGACTTGTTCGCACCTTCCATAGCTTATTGAATTGCATGAAGGAAAGCCCAATGAGAAAAGACATCCCACAGCAAGTAACAATCCGCGTTGAAGTATCACACGCCATTCACCGTAAAATTGTTGAAATGGCAGCGAAACAGGGTGTTAGCTACTCAGCCCTGATTAAAAACATGATTCGTGAAAATGTAATCACAGCTTAAACCGAACAATATACGGCCTTGTTAAAAGGCATTTCTGATATTAGGAAAATCCCATGAATGAAACTCTATGAAATCCCGTTTATCCCCGCTTATAGTGATGTAACCCGAATCACTTCTTTCAACGGTGTTAAGTTATCTCTTTCAGCTAAAATGATTTACCTGTTTATGGTAGGTCTTCAAAGAAACGGTCAAGAAGTCTTCCCCTCAATCAATTACCTGTGTGAATTGTTCGGTATTGGACGAAAGGTTGCTTTAGGGGCTTTAACCCAATTACATGAATCTGGTCTTATTAGTTCTATTCAGCGTTATGATAGTTCTAAGGTGTACACAGTTGAAATCATGCCACCTGAATTGATTAAATGCCACCAGCAAGAGAATCAACCTGAACCAGTATCTGAACCAGAAACCACAATCACCAGTGATTCTAATAACGTCCTTCCCTTTCCAGTGATTGAAAGAGATGAAAATCCAGTTATCGACGTTGTAGAAGAGATTGAGCCAATTATTATCCGTCTTTCTAAGCCAAAGCATAAGCCAGAAAGTAAACTGAATTATCTGTTTGTCAGTGATTCAGAGGAAGACGAAGAACCATTTAAAATGCCAGCCTATGAGGAATTGTAAAATGAAATGCAGAGGTACAGTAGTACACATTGCACCAGCACTAATGAAAAAGCTGGAAGAATTATCAGAGATGTACGGTTTGAGCCGCCAGAAAACCTTAGAAATTATCCTGAAAGAGGAATTAAACAATGTCGGATAAGAAAGAACGTTCAGTAATAAATCTGTCGGATAAGACGCTTGGCCTTCTTAATCAGCTAAGTGAAAAATATGATTTGCCACGTCAGCAGGCCTTAGCGGTGTTGCTTAACAAGAAAATGAAGGAAATGAAATAATGAAAAACCGATTTTTGAATATGCTAAACAATCCTGTAACGCATCCTGATTTAACTGATGCAATCTTTAACTCAGTGAGTGAGCCGGAATTGTGTCTAACAGTCCTGAAAACTCTTCCAGAGATTAACCAAATCACTATTGCTACATTCTTTAGCGGTCAAGGGTTATCACTGATGGGTGCTGCACTAATCTATGAAATGGTGCTGAAGGCACACGATGCGCTGGTTGATTTAATCTGGAATGAATACGAGGTAACCAATATGACTAATGGCTAACTATACAGTCGATGAATTCATCATCCAATTAGGTTTTAACGAGAACGTTTCAAAGAATCTTCAAAAACTCGAAAGCAGAACATTAAAA
Organism: Enterobacter sp. RHBSTW-00901; assembly: GCF_014103115.1. NCBI lineage: Bacteria > Pseudomonadati > Pseudomonadota > Gammaproteobacteria > Enterobacterales > Enterobacteriaceae > Enterobacter > Enterobacter sp. RHBSTW-00901. Next base: position 1,007,905 of record NZ_JABXPB010000001.1, on the reverse strand, counting down.
GTCGCTGAACGAATTGAAAAGAATCTCAACCGTGCATTTACCCCAAAGGGTAATTTCAATAGTGTGATTCAATCCGCTAATACCGCCTCAAAACAAATTAACCGTGCATTCTCAAAGAACATGAATTTTGATGATGCTGGTAAATCCTCTGTGAAGTCTGTAGAGAATGCTGCTAAGGCTTCTGCAAAGCGCATTAAAGATTACATGAGCGATGCTTACGGGGCTAAAGGAAAAGGTGGACATTCAAATCCACCAGCCGGAAAGCCAAAGGCAGGCTCAGATTTAACAGCTTCTAATTCAATCCGTTCACTCGCTAATACTCAGTTCTATTCGAATCTGACCAGACGCTTAGAGGCTATGGGTTCAACTGGACAAGTAAGGGCGATGAAATTACGCCAGCAGATTCACGGATTAAGAGATGATGCTCTAGCCAACCCCTCAGCCAGCCTGAACCAGTTCCGTTTAGCTTTACGTGCAGCCACTGACAGCGCTTCTAAATGGGCTTCTCAGAACCGCAAGCAGGTATCTAATGCAGAAGGGTTATCAAGCTCCTTCGGTCGTCTGGTAAGCGTTTCAGCGGCCTTATACGGGACATTTGAAGCCGTCCGTAAGGTGGTTGAAACAGGTGTAGCCCGTGAAGGTGTGAATCTCTCCGCTGAAGCTGTCTTCAAAGGCCAATCAAAAGACGCTAAAACGTTCGCCGCTCAGTTCTCTGACCAAATCGGACAGGGTGTCACAGAGACCTTGAAGCAGTACACTGGCTTTGCTGCTGGTGCTCAGAATTCGTTAGGCTATCAGGGTACACAGGACTTCTATAAGAACGCTGCTGTATTCGGTCGTATTCGTGGGCTTGATGCTGAACAGTTGAAGGGTATCATGACAGCATTCACACAGATGGCATCTAAGGGACGTGTACAGGCTGAAGAACTCAGAGGCCAGTTGGGTGACCGCTTACCGGGTGCTGAACAGATGTTCGCTGATGCTTTAGGTGTGAACACACAGCAGCTTGATGCACTGATGAAGAACGGCAAATTACTGTCTAAAGATGTCCTTCCCCGTGTATCTGCTCAGATGAAAAAGATGGCTGATGAGGCAGGGGGATTAGACCGTGTATCACAAATGGCTGTAACTGGTATCGGACGTGTTAAAGCAGCGATGGAGAATGACCTTAACAAGGCTTTCACCAAATCTGAAAAGGGCTTAGGCCAGTTTAACGCCTCTGTAGCTAATATGCTCAATGATGCTTCACCAATTGCTGAGGCTTTAGGGCATATCCTCGGAAAGGTTGCCTCTATGACATCTGGAGCGGTTGACCACGTGGACGAATGGAGCCGTAAACTCTCAGCGTTAATCCTGAGAACTTCAGCATGGTACGATGACTTGTCAGACGGTCAAAAGAAACTGGTTGATTCTGCTGAACAGTTCGCTATCGGGGCTGCTGGTGTGTTGGTGCTGGTTAAGTCTATCGCTGGTGTGGCTAACAAGCTGAAATGGTTAAGTGCTCTGTTAGGTGGTGGTGCTGAAGCTGGTGCGGCTGCTGGTGCAGGTGGATTACTCAAGGGTGCATCCCGTTTAGCTGGCCCTGTAGGAGTTGCTTTAGTCGCTCATGATGCGGTTGATGCTTCAGGAGTTGAACAGAAGTACCCAAATGCTTTAGGGACTGATAACCCTATTGCAAAGGCTCTTAATTGGCTAACCAATCCTTCTAAAGTGTTGGGTGCTCAGGATGGTGACTCAATCACTAACAGCCCGTTCACACGTGCTATGGGTTCATTGGGTGACTGGCTTCAGGGTAATAATGCGCTGTCCGGTCAGGCTAATACATTCGCTGTCCCGTCTATGTATAACCCTGCTCAGACAACTATCCGAAATGACCAAAGAATCAACATTAGTGTGAATATGGATAGTCAGAAGATTGGAACATTCCAGACACAAGTTTTAACTGGTGGCTTTGAAGACCTGAATATTAACGCTGAACATTTAAGTGATTAGTAATTGTTTGAGTTTTACAGATTAGAATTATCATGTGATAATTGTTTTATCTGGTTTGCTTAATCAAAAAATCAACTGGTACAGGTCAAGAGGTATTTTGAGAAAGCAATGTAAAAGGGACTCTTCGGAGTCCTTTTTTATTTGTGTTGAGAAAGGTTCGATTATGAATGAAGACATATTGCAAAGTAACAGGAAAAACCTGTCACACTATCCATACTGAATTAAGAAAGATTGGTGATTTGATTAACCCAATCCCGAATAAGAAATATCACATCAAAAGAATGATGACTAAAGCCACTCGCTTATTACTCATTAAATCAATCAGTGAAAAAATTAAAAATAACCGTTGACAATTTGTTAATATATGACAGAATGGTTATATGAGTTAGAAATATTCACTATCCATCAATCACCGATTATTTCTGGCTCCTCAGTTTCCCTCTGTTTATCTTCTCAGGCATCCATCCCGAATGAGTGACGGGAATTCCTCTTGAGAAGATGAACAACCTAATTTGAAAATATTGAACCGTGTCCCGTAACATTAAGTTGGCTGGATGCGGTTTTGTGCTTTCTGAAATCTAAGCAAACCAGACTAAGAGTAAATTTAAATGAATACTTTAAATCAAGCTGTAAAAATTGAATCACCCGTTGCAAGTATCAGCCACCTCTTACCATTTGAGCAACGTAATCATATTGAAAAACTGTACTTTCCAAAGATTCAACAGGCAACTGACCGAATGAATAAGGCTGAAGCCGAATACCAGGACGCCTTAGAGTCCCGTTCAATGTTGATTAATCAGAAAGCTGCTGAATATCTGGCTAATCCTTCAGAACGTCACGGATTCATTGTGAAGCAGGTTTATCCAACTAACCAGCAACAAGTGATTCAAAGCATGGCTGAACAAGGTTATATGGTTCACCGTGTAGGAATGGGCTTAATCTATTTCATCTCAACTAAAAAGAATGCTTTGAAAGATGCAACTGACAAGGCAACTTCTGAAGCTGAGATGTCAATTGATAAGATGATTGAACGTCTGAAGGTAAAAGCCTCTGAAGCTGTCCACCAGCGTAATAAGATTGTGATTGAAGCCCGTAAAGCTCTGGATGCTGTGAAAGACTTTACCGATTACCTGAACGTGATTGTAACTGATTCTGAAGAGGTGTCCGAATGAGTATTCCAATGAAAGGGCTGTCCAAACGTGGCAGCTATAATCATCTGACTGATTCAATGGAATACAAATATTTCAACGGTACAGCAGAGATTAGCGAATCAACCTATAAGCTACTTGCTTCAGGTAATAAACCTAAACCAACAGTGAAACCAGCTAAAGCTGTCACCACGTATAAGGTGAAGCCTAAGCCGCCAACAGTTGAACAGCAAAGAGATGCAGCTTTAAAGGCTGCTATTAAACAGATGGTAAGCGGGGGCTGATAAATGGAAGAGAGAATCAACGCACCAATCAACTATTACGACTCTAACGGCTGTTTAATCGTCGGGGCTAACGTGGTTGGTAGAATTCATAATCAGCTAATGAGCAAATTAATCAGACGTTCTTCAAACGATGGCTCAAAACGTACACAGCAAGCCCGAATTACAGAATACTTAGAAGGACTCTTAACCAATGTCTAATACAACCACGATTAACACCCCTGATAAGCCGTGTATTCATTGCGGCTCAACTGTTCGCTATACCTCATCGGGTTCTTGTGTGGACTGTACAAAGACACGTAGACAGCCGCCTAAGCCTAAACCAAAGATTGCACGTGTAACCGCTACAGCAGCCGTTGCACCGTTCCATTCAGAGGGTGGGGATAACAGCAATAACATCATTGTGAAGCTCTCTAAACCCGCTTTAGATAACCTTGACCGTGTAGGATATGAGTTGGTTAGAAAGTATCGTCTAGCCGGATATTCACCAGAACGAATCCGAATGATTGCCCTGTCTCACCTGCTTGAAGCCGCTTAATCCCCGCTACAAAATCCCATCTTTAGAGTGTATCAATAGAAAGGTCTCTTCAGGATCACCCGGTTGACCGAGCGGTCATGCAGACCGCGATTAAGGGCTTTTTCGGCCTCACCTTTGGCAAAAAAGTCAGGATGCCTGACTTCCACACCATAAGTAAATTCCCGGGGCAGGGCGTCGAGAAACGGCCAGAGTGCGGGCAGGTCACGCGGGCCAAACGTCGCAGGAAGCTGGAGCCAGTACTGGCCGATACGATTAGCCAGTGGCACCATGCGGCTGAAAAATTCTTCGGTCAAATCGCCGCAGTTACGCAGCGCAGCGTTATGCGAAATGGTGGCCGGAAACTTAAAGCAAAAGCGGAAATCATCGGTAGTCTGTTCACGCCAACGCTCAACAATTTCTGCTCTGGGGAGGGCATAAAGCGTGGTATTGCCTTCAACACAGTTAAAGTGTCGGGCATACTCTTCAAGGCTGGTGATGCCAAGGCGCACCCATTTGGGGTGCGACCATTGAGGCAGGCCCACGTACATCATAAGGCGCTTAAGATTTCATCTGTGCTGCGCACGCGACCGATGCGTGGGAAGATGTGGGTCATGCTACCCTGGTGCTGATCCGTTGAGCCTGCGCTGCACGCATCTTCGGCGATCACCAGGTTAAAGCCCAGCTCCCAGGCGTTACGGGCGGTGGACTCTACACCAATGTTGGTGGAAATCCCGCACAGGATGATGGTGTCTATGCCACGACGACGCAGCTGTAGTTCCAGGTCGGTACCGTAGAATGCGCCCCACTGGCGTTTTGTCACTTCAATATCGCTGTCGCATTTACCAAGCGATGCCGGATACGTCCACCAGTTCTCTGGCAGAGCTCGCGCCGCTGGCTGGGCGTCAACAGGCTGTTTTAACGCTTCGGCGAAATCCGCAGACCAACCGACGCGAACCATGACAACAGGTGCACCGCTGGCACGGCATTTTTCCGCCAGGCGGGCGGCACGGCTGACCACACTGTCAGCGGTATGCGGGCCGCCGGCAAAGGGGAGGATCCCTTCCTGCAGGTCAATCACCACAAGTGCAGTTCTGGTGGCATCGAGTGTAAACATAATAACTCCAGTTAAATAAACAACCTGGGCTACACCTTACGACGTTGTGCCCTGCTGTGGGTCGGATAATTTTGTTAATTTTTGTGAGAATGCGCAATAAGAGCGCAGCAAACGTGCGTCTGGCGTGCTTCGCTCTTATCGTCCGGCGGAATTTCCAGTATAATAGCCGCCTTTTTTCATCCAGTTGTGACATACAGAAAGCTGCGACATAGTAGCCTGCATACCAGGCAACATTTAGCCTGCGGCTAATTAAGGGATATCTCATGCGTACAGAATATTGCGGGCAGCTGCGTCAGTCCCACGTCGGACAGCAGGTCACCCTGTGTGGTTGGGTCAACCGTCGACGTGATCTTGGTAGCCTTATCTTCATCGATATGCGCGACCGCGAAGGTATCGTTCAGGTGTTCTTCGATCCGGATCGTGCGGACGCGTTGAAGCTGGCTTCTGAGCTGCGTAATGAGTTCTGCATTCAGGTGACCGGCACCGTGCGTGCGCGTGACGAGAAAAACGTCAACACCGACATGGCAACCGGCGCAATTGAAGTGCTGGCGTCCGATCTGGTTATCATCAACCGTGCTGAAGCGCTGCCGCTGGACTCTAACCACGTCAACACCGAAGAAGCGCGTCTGAAGTATCGCTACCTGGATCTGCGTCGTCCGGAAATGGCTCAGCGCCTGAAAACCCGTGCGAAAATTACCAGCCTGGTACGTCGCTTTATGGATGACCACGGTTTCCTCGACATCGAAACCCCGATGCTGACCAAAGCCACGCCAGAAGGCGCGCGCGATTACCTGGTCCCTTCACGCGTTCATAAAGGCAAGTTCTACGCGTTGCCACAGTCTCCACAGCTGTTCAAACAGCTGCTGATGATGTCCGGTTTTGACCGCTACTATCAGATCGTAAAATGCTTCCGTGACGAAGACCTGCGTGCTGACCGTCAGCCTGAATTTACCCAGATCGACGTAGAAACCTCCTTCATGACCGCCGGGCAAGTGCGTGAAGTGATGGAAGCGCTGGTGCGTAGCCTGTGGAACGACGTGAAGGGCGTTGAGCTGGGTGATTTCCCAATCATGACCTTCGCCGAAGCAGAACGTCGCTACGGCTCAGACAAACCAGACCTGCGTAACCCGATGGAGCTGGTGGATGTGGCAGACCTGGTGAAATCCGTTGAGTTCGCGGTATTTGCCGGCCCGGCTAACGATGCGAAAGGTCGTGTAGCTGCGCTGCGCGTACCGGGCGGTGCGAGCTTAAGCCGTAAGCAGATTGACGACTACGGCAACTTCATCAAGATCTACGGTGCGAAAGGTCTGGCTTATATTAAAGTGACCGAGCGTGCAAAAGGCCTGGAAGGCATTACCAGCCCGGTGGCGAAGTTCCTGAACGCGGACATCGTGGAAGCGATCCTTGAGCGCACTGGCGCGCAGGACGGCGACATGATCTTCTTCGGCGCAGACAACAAGAAAGTCGTTGCTGATGCGATGGGCGCACTGCGTCTGAAGCTGGGTAAAGACCTGAGCCTGACCGACGAAACCAAATGGGCTCCGCTGTGGGTTATCGACTTCCCAATGTTTGAAGACGACGGTGAAGGCGGCTTGACCGCAATGCACCACCCGTTCACCTCGCCAAAAGATATGACTGCGGCAGAGCTGAAAGCAGCACCAGAAGACGCGGTGGCAAATGCCTACGATATGGTCATCAACGGCTACGAAGTTGGCGGTGGTTCTGTGCGTATTCACAGCGGCGAAATGCAGCAGACCGTGTTTGGCATTCTGGGCATCAACGAGCAAGAGCAGCGCGAGAAATTTGGCTTCCTGCTGGACGCGCTGAAATACGGTACGCCTCCGCACGCAGGCCTGGCATTCGGTCTTGACCGTCTGACCATGCTGCTGACCGGCACTGACAACATTCGTGACGTTATCGCCTTCCCGAAAACCACCGCTGCGGCGTGTCTGATGACCGAAGCGCCAAGCTTTGCCAACCCGGCCTCTCTGGCTGAGCTGGGCATTGACGTGGTGAAAAAGGAAGAGAAAGGCAATACTAAGCGCGAAGAAATTGAAAGGGAAATCAATAAATGGCGTCTGGAAGGGGTGTTCCTTGATGTAATTAAATGGCCTGATTCATTCAGTAAGGATGAAGTTGAGCACGATTAAGATGACATTTAAGCGCCCGGTTTCCGTTCTTGTCGTCATATACGCCCAGGACACGAAGCGGGTGCTGATGTTGCAGCGGCGCGATGACCCTGATTTCTGGCAGTCGGTTACCGGCAGTCTGGAAGAGGGGGAAACCGCGTTGCAGGCCGCCGCGCGCGAAGTAAAGGAAGAGGTCACCATTGATGTTGCTTGCGAGCAACTGACCCTGAAGGACTGTCAGCGCACGGTGGAGTTTGAAATTTTTAGCCATTTACGTCATCGCTATGCTCCGGGTATTGAGCGCAATACGGAATCGTGGTTCTGTCTTGCGCTCCCCCGCGAACGGGAGGTCGTGTTCACCGAACACCTGGCCTACCGTTGGGTGAATGCGGCGGATGCCGCCGCGCTAACCAAGTCGTGGAGCAACCGGCAGGCGATTGAAGAATTTGTAATTAACGCTGCCTGAGAAGGCGCGATTTTTGGAGAACTTTTTATGGCAGGTCATAGTAAGTGGGCCAACACCAAACACCGCAAAGCGGCACAGGATGCCAAGCGCGGTAAGATCTTTACCAAAATCATTCGTGAGCTGGTAACGGCAGCACGTCTGGGTGGCGGCGATGCGGGTTCTAACCCACGTCTGCGTGCGGCTATTGATAAAGCGCTGTCTAACAACATGACGCGTGACACCCTGAACCGTGCTATCGCACGTGGCGTGGGCGGTGACGAAGACGCGAACATGGAAACCATCATTTATGAAGGTTACGGCCCTGGCGGTACTGCGGTAATGGTTGAATGTCTGTCTGACAACCGTAACCGTACCGTTGCGGAAGTGCGTCATGCGTTCAGCAAAACCGGTGGCAACCTGGGTACCGACGGTTCTGTAGCGTACCTGTTCAGCAAAAAAGGCGTGATTTCCTTCGAGAAAGGCGATGAAGATGTGATCATGGAAGCGGCGCTGGAAGCCGGTGCTGAAGACGTTGTGACCTTCGATGATGGTGCTATCGACGTGTACACCGCGTGGGAAGAGATGGGTGCAGTGCGTGACGCCCTGGAAGCGGCTGGCCTGAAAGCGGACAACGCTGAAGTGTCTATGATCCCGTCAACCAAAGCGGATATGGATGCTGAAACAGCACCGAAACTGCTGCGTCTGATCGACATGCTCGAAGATTGCGATGACGTGCAGGAAGTGTATCACAACGGTGAAATCTCTGATGAGGTTGCGGCTACGCTGTAATGGCGTGGCTTAATTTTATCGTTACAGGAGACGCGTGATGTCGATTATCCTCGGGATAGACCCCGGCTCGCGCGTCACCGGTTATGGCGTCATCCGTCAGGTTGGACGCCAGTTAACCTACCTGGGCAGCGGTTGTATTCGCACCAAAGTTGACGATTTACCGTCCCGCCTGAAGCTCATTTATGCAGGCGTGACGGAGATTATCACCCAGTTTCAGCCGGACTATTTCGCCATCGAGCAGGTCTTTATGGCGAAAAACGCCGATTCGGCGTTAAAGCTCGGCCAGGCACGCGGCGTGGCCATTGTTGCTGCCGTGAACCAGGATCTTCCGGTATTTGAATACGCGGCACGACAGGTTAAGCAGACGGTGGTGGGGATTGGTAGCGCGGAGAAAAGTCAGGTACAGCACATGGTGCGCACCTTGCTGAAGCTTCCCGCAAACCCACAGGCCGATGCCGCCGATGCGCTGGCCATTGCGATAACCCACTGTCATGTCAGCCAGAACGCGATGCAAATGAGCGAGTCGCGGCTCAATCTGGCGCGAGGCAGGTTACGATAATGAGAAATCAGGCTGGATGTTTATCCAGCCTTTTTTTATTATACCCGTCATAATTCAAGCTGCATGTGCGTTGGCTGCACTCGCTCACCCCAGTCACTTACTGGTGTAAGCTCCAGGGGATTCACTCCCTTGCCGCGTGACTCGGCCTATGGCCTCGCCCCTTCGGGGCCAGCGCAAGCGCTGTTCAAAACGCTAAAGGCGTTTTGTCCTGCAACTCGAATTATTTAGGGTATACGTCGGCAGTTAATTTCTTCCAGAACGCAGGAGCGTCACGTGATAGGCAGACTCAGAGGCATCATCATTGAAAAACAACCCCCGTTAGTGCTGCTGGAAGTAGGTGGCGTGGGCTATGAAGTCCATATGCCAATGACCTGCTTCTACGAGCTGCCGGACGCGGGTAAAGAGGCGATTGTCTTTACCCAGTTTGTGGTGCGTGAAGATGCCCAGTTGCTGTACGGCTTTAATAACAAGCAGGAACGTACGCTGTTCCGCGAGCTGATTAAAACCAATGGCGTCGGGCCAAAGCTGGCACTGGCTATTCTGTCCGGGATGTCTGCCCAACAGTTTGTGAATGCCGTTGAGCGCGAAGATCCCGCTGCGTTGATTAAGCTACCGGGTATCGGTAAGAAAACCGCCGAGCGTCTGATTGTCGAGATGAAAGACCGCTTTAAAGGTCTCCACGGCGATCTGTTTACGCCAGCGGCAGACCTGGTGCTGACCTCTCCTGGTGCGCCAGCATCGGATGACGCCGAACAGGAAGCGGTTGCTGCGCTGGTAGCACTGGGCTATAAACCTCAGGAGGCCAGCCGCATGGTGAGTAAAATCGCCAAACCGGATGCCAGCAGTGAAACCCTGATTCGTGAAGCGCTGCGCGCTGCATTGTGAGGTAAAGGATGATTGAAGCAGACCGCCTGGTATCGGCAGGCACTATTCAGGCAGATGACGTGGTGGATCGCGCGATCCGCCCCAAACTGCTTGATGAGTATATCGGCCAGCCACAGGTTCGTTCCCAGATGGAAATTTTCATCCAGGCGGCAAAATTGCGTGGCGATGCGCTCGATCACCTGCTGATTTTTGGCCCTCCAGGCCTGGGTAAAACCACGCTGGCGAATATTGTAGCCAATGAAATGGGCGTAAACCTGCGTACCACGTCTGGCCCGGTGCTGGAAAAAGCAGGTGACCTGGCGGCGATGCTGACCAACCTTGAACCTCACGATGTACTGTTTATCGATGAGATCCACCGCCTGTCACCGGTGGTGGAGGAGGTGCTCTATCCGGCGATGGAAGACTATCAGCTGGATATTATGATTGGTGAAGGCCCGGCGGCACGCTCTATCAAAATCGACCTGCCGCCGTTCACCCTGATTGGTGCGACGACGCGTGCCGGGTCGTTAACCTCGCCACTGCGTGACCGTTTTGGCATTGTACAGCGCCTGGAGTTTTATCAGGTTCCTGACCTTCAGCATATCGTTGGCCGTAGTGCCCGCTATATGGGGCTGGAGATGAGCGAAGAAGGGGCGTTCGAAGTGGCGAAACGCTCTCGCGGTACACCGCGTATTGCTAACCGCTTGCTGCGCCGCGTGCGTGACTTTGCTGAAGTGAAGCACGATGGCTCGATTTCCGCTGAGATTGCCGCACAGGCACTGGACATGCTGAATGTGGATGCTGAAGGCTTCGACTATATGGATCGTAAGCTGCTGCTGGCGGTACTGGACAAGTTCTTTGGCGGCCCTGTCGGGCTGGACAATCTGGCGGCGGCAATTGGTGAAGAGCGTGAAACAATTGAGGACGTACTGGAGCCGTATCTGATCCAGCAGGGCTTCTTACAGCGTACGCCGCGTGGACGTATGGCAACGGTACGAGCGTGGAATCATTTCGGGATCACCCCACCGGAGATGCCGTAATGCTGTGTTCCCTCTCCCTGTGGGAGAGGGCCAGGGTGAGGGCATCAGCGCCCTCGGTCTTAACTTGCTGTTTTCTTCATCATACTGAAAATAAACAGCAGCGCCGCGCACAGCACTACTGACGGGCCTGCCGGTGTGTCATAAAATGCCGAGAAAGTCAGCCCGCCTGTTACCGCAATCATCCCCACGATAACCGCTACACCCGCCATTTGCTCCGGCGTACGGGCAAAACGACGTGCTGTGGCCGCCGGAATGATCAGCAGTGAGGTGATAATCAGCGCACCGACAAATTTCATTGCTACCCCGATGGTCAACGCAGTTACCAGCATCAGTAGCAGCTTCACGCGCTGCAGTTTCACGCCGTCGACAAACGCCAGATCCGGGCTCACGGTCATTGCCAGCAGGTTACGCCACTGCCACAGCAAAATGCACAGCACCACCACAACCCCGATGGCGATAGAAATCAGGTCTTCCGGCGTCACGGCCAGCAGGTCACCAAACAGGTAGGCCATCAGGTCAACGCGGATATTGGACATCAGACTCACCACGACCAGCCCCAGCGACAGGGCGCTATGCGCCATAATGCCAAGCAGCGTATCAATGGCGAGGTGAGGGCGCTTTTCCAGCCAGACCAGACCGGCAGCCAGCAGCAGCGTGACCACAATCACCGCATAGAACGGATTGATGTCCAGTAACAGGCCAAAGGCAACCCCGAGCAGAGAGGCATGCGCCAGGGTATCGCCGAAATAGGACATTCTGCGCCACACCACAAACGAGCCAAGCGGGCCCGCGGCGCAGGCAAGCATAATCCCGGCCAGCCAGCCGGGCAGTAACAGTTCAATCATGAGTGTCCATTTCCCCGGCGCAGGACAATTCGTCCCTGTAAATCGTGGCGGTGATTATGATGATGGCGATAAATTCCCAGCTGTTCAGCACCGCGGGGGCCAAACATAGAGATAAACTCCGGGTGCGTCGACACCACGTCCGGCGTGCCGGAACAGCAGATATGATGGTTCAGACACAGCACTTCGTCGGTTTTTGCCATCACCAGATGCAGGTCGTGGGAAACCATCAGTACCGCGCAGTTAAGCTCGCGGCGCAGCTGGTCGATTAAATCATAAAGTGCAACCTGACCATTCACATCCACACCCTGCGTCGGTTCATCCAGCACCAGCAACTGTGGGCTGCTCAGCAGCGCACGGGCAAGTAAAACGCGCTGGGTTTCACCACCAGAGAGTTTCTGCAACGGGGCGTCGACAAGATGACCCGCCTGGACACGTTTCAGCGCCGGGAGAATGTCGGCTTTATGTGTACCAGGGCGAAGACGCAGGAAGCGGCTGACCGTCAACGGCAGCGTGGCGTCCAGGTGTAATTTTTGCGGCACATAGCCGATACGCAATTTTTCTTCGCGCGTGATCACGCCTTCGTCAGGTCTTACCAGGCCAAGCACTACGCGAACGAGCGTGGATTTACCTGCACCATTAGGGCCGAGCAGCGTCAGAATTTTGCCGGGTTTCAGATCCAGTGACACGTCAGAAAGGACGCGGCGCTGACCGAATGAGACCGAAATATTTTCGAGAGAAACCAAAGTCGTCATGTCAATTTAAGCTTGCAGAAGTCAACGAATGTTATAATATCACATTCCACGCATTCATTACGATGATTAGTCGCATTATGTTACATAAAAATACGCTTCTTTTCGCAGCATTATCCGCTGCTCTTTGGGGTACAACAGCACAAGATGGTAACGCCGCCGTTGTCGCTTCGCTTAAACCGCTTGGATTCATTGCTTCGGCCATTGCAGACGGGGTGACAGAGACTCAGGTTTTGCTGCCTGATGGTGCCTCCGAACATGACTATTCCTTGCGGCCGTCGGATGTAAAACGCTTACAAAACGCGGACTTAGTTGTCTGGATTGGGCCAGAAATGGAAGCGTTTATGCAGAAATCGGCAAAACAGGTTCCTGAACAGAAACAGGTCACTATTGCCGAACTGTCAGGCGTGAAACCGCTGCTCATGAAAGGGGCTGATGACGACGGTGGCGAACACGACCACGCGCATGCCAGCAGTGAAAAAGGTGATGGAGATCACCATCACGGCGAGTACAACATGCATCTTTGGCTTTCCCCAGAGATAGCGCGGCTTTCAGCGGTTGCAATCCATGACAAATTAGTGGAACTTATGCCGCAAAGTCGAGCCAAACTAGACGCCAACCTGAAGGATTTTGAGGCTCAATTAGCCGCAACCGATAAGCAGGTGGGTAACGAGCTCGCACCGTTGAAAGGAAAAGGGTATTTCGTTTTTCATGACGCCTATGGCTATTACGAAAAACACTACGGCCTGACCCCACTTGGTCACTTTACCGTCAACCCTGAAATTCAGCCCGGTGCGCAGCGTTTACATGAAATCAGAACACAGTTGGTTGAGCAAAAAGCGACTTGCGTTTTTGCTGAGCCACAGTTCAGGCCAGCGGTCGTAGAAGCCGTGGCCAGGGGAACATCCGTGCGCATGGGAACCCTTGACCCGCTAGGAACGAATATCCAGTTGAGCAAAGCGAGCTATTCGCAGTTCCTCAGCCAACTGGCGAACCAGTATGCGAGCTGCCTGAAAGGAGATTAACGAGGAAGTGAATACGTGCAACAGATAGCCCGCTCTGTCGCTCTGGCATTTAACAATTTGCCCCGACCCCATCGCGTTATGCTGGGGTCGCTTACTGTTCTCACCTTAGCGGTCGCCGTCTGGCGGCCCTATGTGTACCACCCAAGTTCTGCCCCTATCATCAAAACCATTGAGCTTGAAAAGAGCGAGATCCGTTCTTTACTGCCAGAGGCCAGCGAACCCATCGACCAGACGGCTCAGGAAGATGAAGCCATCCCTCAGGATGAGCTGGATGATAAAACCGAAAATGACTCAGGTACCCATGAATATGTCGTCTCGACGGGCGATACGCTGAGCAGCGTTCTGAACCAGTACGGCATTGAAATGGGGGATATCAGCCAGCTGGCAGCCGCGGATAAAGCATTACGCAACCTTAAAATTGGTCAGCAACTCTCCTGGACATTGAGCGCGGAGGGCGATTTACAGAGCCTGACGTGGGAAGTGTCGCGTCGTGAAACCCGCACCTATGAGCGTACTGCAAACGGTTTCAAGATGGACAGCGAAATGCAGCAGGGCGACTGGGTGAACAGCGTGCTGAAAGGCACCGTTGGAGCGAGTTTTGTCTCCAGCGCACGTGATGCCGGGTTGACCAGCGCTGAAATCAGCGCGGTTATCAGGGCCATGCAGTGGCAAATGGATTTCCGTAAACTGAAAAAAGGCGATGAGTTCTCTGTGCTGATGTCCCGTGAAATGCTGGATGGCAAACGTGAGCAAAGTCAGCTGGTGGGTGTTCGCCTGCGTTCCGAAGGTAAAGACTACTACGCCATTCGCGCCGAAGACGGTAAGTTTTATGACCGTAACGGTACCGGGCTTGCGAAAGGTTTCCTGCGCTTCCCGACGGCTAAACAGTTCCGCGTCTCTTCCAACTTCAACCCGCGTCGTCTGAACCCGGTCACCGGACGTGTTGCACCACATCGTGGTGTCGATTTCGCGATGCCGCAGGGTACGCCAGTGCTGGCGGTGGGTGATGGCGAAGTGGTCATGGCTAAACGCAGCGGGGCTGCAGGGTATTACGTGGCGGTTCGTCATGGACGTACCTACACCACCCGTTATATGCACCTGCGTAAAATGCTGGTGCAGCCGGGGCAGAAAGTGAAGCGCGGCGATCGTATTGCGCTCTCGGGTAATACCGGACGCTCTACGGGTCCGCATCTGCACTATGAAGTGTGGATTAACCAGCAGGCGGTGAATCCGCTGACGGCGAAGCTGCCGCGCACCGAAGGCCTGACGGGTAAAGATCGTAATGATTACCTGGCTCAGGTGAAAGAGGTGATACCGCAACTGCGTTTTGACTAAACGCTGTTCAGCATAAAGCCGGTGCCAGTGCGCACCGGCTTTTTCTTTTGTGCCTGAGCCTCAGCCTCGCTACACTATTCGCATTATTCGTTTTTTTCGCATTACCTTCCCTGGAATCAGCATGGAAACAAAAAAAAATAACATTGAGTATATTCCTGAGTTTGAGCCGTCGTTTCGTCACCCGCGCAACTGGGGAGCCTGGCTTGGCGTATATGCCTTCGCCGGTATCGCGTTACTGCCAGCATCCGTGCGTGATCCTCTGCTGGGAAAGGTAGGCCGTCTTGCCGGACGGATGGGTAAAAGCGCCCGCCGCCGCGCACAGATCAACCTCTATTACTGTTTCCCTGAAAAGAGCGACGCCGAGCGCGAAGCGATTATTGATGCCATGTATACCACTGCCCCGCAGGCAATGGCGATGATGGCAGAGCTGGCACTGAAAGGGCCAGAGAAAATCCTCAATCGTGTGGACTGGAAAGGGCTGGAAATCATCGACGAGATGCGTCGCAATGATGAGAAGGTGATTTTTCTCGTTCCTCATGGCTGGGGTGTGGATATTCCCGCCATGCTGATGGCATCGCAAGGCCAGAAAATGGCGGCGATGTTCCATAATCAGGGGAATAAGATCTTTGATTACGTCTGGAATACCGTGCGTCGCCGCTTTGGTGGTCGCCTGCATGCGCGTAACGATGGAATCAAGCCGTTTATTCAGTCCGTGCGTCAGGGATACTGGGGCTACTATTTGCCGGATCAGGATCACGGTGCTGAGCACAGTGAGTTTGTCGATTTCTTTGCGACCTACAAGGCGACACTGCCTGCGATTGGCCGCTTGATGAAAGTCTGCCGTGCCAGAGTTGTTCCGCTGTTCCCTGTTTATGATGGCAAAACGCATCGTCTGAGCATTGAAGTGCGTCCACCGATGGATGACTTGCTGACTGCCGACGATAACACCATTGCGCGGCGCATGAACGAAGAGGTGGAGCTTCTGGTGGGGCCACATGCAGAGCAATACACGTGGATACTGAAGCTTCTCAAAACGCGTAAACCGGGCGAAAAAGAGCCGTACAAACGTAGAGAGCTTTTCCCGGGTAAATAAAAAATATCCCCTCTCCCTGAAAGGGAGAGGGGAGCGCATATCCAGCCTTGATTACTCGACTGTCATAACGCGTGTGGTGTTAGTCGAACCGATGGTGCTCATCACGTCGCCTTGCGTCACGATGACAATATCACCGGATACCAGATAGCCCTTATCACGCAGCAGGTTAACCGCATCAGTCGCCGCCGCAACACCGTCACAGGCACTGTCGAAGTGAACTGGCGTGACGCCGCGATACAGCGCTGTCAGGTTCAGGGTGCGCTCGTGGCGGGACATGGCGAAGATTGGCAGGCCGGAGCTGATACGGGAAGTCATCAGCGCGGTACGGCCAGATTCGGTCATGGTGATGATCGCCGTAACGCCTTTCAGGTGGTTAGCCGCGTACATGGCGGACATCGCAATCGCTTCTTCCACATTGTCGAACTGTACATCCAGACGGTGCTTAGAGACGTTAATGCTTGGGATCTTTTCAGCACCCAGGCATACGCGCGCCATTGCGGCGACGGTTTCTGCCGGGTACTGACCCGCCGCTGTTTCTGCGGACAGCATCACGGCATCGGTACCGTCCAGCACGGCGTTGGCCACGTCCATCACTTCTGCACGGGTTGGCATTGGGTTGGTGATCATGGACTCCATCATCTGGGTCGCGGTGATCACGGCGCGGTTCAACTGACGTGCGCGGCGAATCAGTGCTTTCTGGATACCGACCAGTTCCGGGTCGCCAATTTCCACACCCAGGTCACCACGGGCAACCATGACCACGTCAGACGCCAGGATCACGTCGTCCATTGCGTCCTGGTCGCAAACGGCTTCAGCACGTTCAACTTTGGCCACGATTTTCGCATCACAACCGGCATCGCGAGCCAGACGGCGTGCATAGTTCAGATCTTCGCCGCAGCGCGGGAAGGAGACGGCCAGGTAATCAACCCCAATCAGCGCAGCGGTTACGATATCCGCTTTGTCTTTTTCGGTCAGCGCTTCTGCAGAGAGGCCACCGCCGAGTTTGTTGATCCCTTTGTTGTTAGAAAGCGGACCACCGACGGTCACTTCGGTGAACACCTTCATTCCCTGAACGTCCAGCACTTTCAGCTGTACGCGACCGTCGTCGAGCAGCAGGATGTCGCCAGGCACCACGTCAGCCGGCAGACCTTTATAGTCGATACCGACTTTCTCTTTATCGCCTTCGCCTTTGCCCAGGTTGGCATCCAGCAAGAATTTATCACCGATATTGAGGAAAACTTTGCCTTCTTTAAAGGTGGATACGCGAATTTTGGGACCTTGCAGGTCACCGAGGATAGCAACATGGCGACCCAGTTTGGCCGCGATTTCGCGCACTTTATCAGCACGTAATTTATGGTCTTCTGGCGTACCGTGAGAGAAGTTCATACGCACCACGTTGGCACCAGCGGCGATAATTTTTTCAAGGTTATTATCGCGATCGGTAGCCGGGCCTAAGGTGGTTACGATCTTGGTTCTGCGAAGCCTTCTGGACATGTAATACTCCGTTGACTGAAACAACTTTGGTGTTGCGTGAACATTGAATCGGCCTTCTTCTGCTGCAAAGCAACAGAGAGGGGACCGAATGCCGTAAATCGTTTACATCTTAGTTATTAGGGAACATCACTCTTTATGAGCGATTCTTTATCAAAACGCGATTCCTTGAGCGCTTCTTTGACACGCTTCAAGTTATCTCTGAATTTTGTGCCCCGGCGTAAGGTAAAACCGGTTGCCAGCACGTCAATCACCGTAAGCTGCGCCAGACGAGACACCATCGGCATATACATGTCCGTGTCTTCAGGCACATCCAGAGTGATGGCGAGCGTCGCTTCTCGCGCCAGCGGTGTGCCCGCCGTCGTCAGGGCGATCACCATGGCATCGTTTTCACGCGCCAGCTGTGCCAGTTCAACCTGACTCTTGGTACGACCCGTGTGCGAGATAAGCACCACAACATCATCTTCGCTACAATTCATACAGCTCATGCGTTGCAGCACAATGTCATCGGAATAAATCACCGGAACGTTAAAGCGGAAGAACTTGTTCATGGCATCATGTGCCACAGCTGCTGACGACCCGAGACCGAAGAAGGCAATACGCTTGGCCTGCGTCAGTAAATCGACCGCGCGATTTACCGAGCTCATATCCAGCGACTGGCGGACGTGGTCAAGCGTGGCCATTGCCGACTCAAATATTTTCGCCGTGTATGCATCTACGCTGTCGTCTTCATCCACATTGCGATTAACATAGGGCGTGCCGTTTGCCAGACTTTGGGCCAGATGCAGTTTAAAATCAGGGAAACCGCGCGTTTCCAGACTGCGGCAGAATCGATTTACCGTCGGTTCGCTGACGCCCGATTCCTGTGCCAGAGCGGCGATGCTTGAATGAATCGCCTGAGCGGGGGAGGCGAGAATAACTTCGGCCACTTTTCGCTCGGATTTGCTAAGGTGTTCCAGTTGAAACTGGATTTTTTCCAGCATGTTCATCGTTAACAAGGCGCTCATGGGTGGAAACGATTTCATTGATTGATGAAATCATGATTCGATTTAGCCGATATTACCCCTGTGGTTTCTTAAAGGGTAACAGTCGACAAGAAATGTTGTTGTTTTTTTTCATTACTTGATCGATGTCGGGTTTTACCGTGGCCGGACAGAACAAAGAATCATCGGTTTTCGCGTTATTGCCGTGCCGCATGCGTTTGGCAGGTCAAAAATCACCGTATCGCACGTGACGTTAAGCGCTAATGGTTTCGGGAATGACGTAAAAGCAGTACAGTGCATTGTAATAAAATTACAACGATACCTGGCAGAAGCACCAGGTTATCCAACTGAGGAGAATGACATGGCGGTAACGCAAACAGCCCAGGCATGTGACCTGGTCATTTTCGGCGCGAAAGGCGATCTTGCACGCCGTAAATTGCTGCCTTCCCTGTATCAACTGGAGAAAGCGGGCCAACTCCATCCGGATACCCGTATCCTGGGTGTAGGGCGCGCCGACTGGGACAAGGACGCTTATACCAAAGTGGTGCGCGAGGCGCTCGAAACTTTCATGAAAGAGAAAATTGATGAAAGTTTGTGGGATACCCTGAGTGGCCGTCTTGATTTCTGCAACCTGGACGTTAACGACGTCAGCGCGTTCACCCGTTTAGGTGAAATGCTGGATCAGAAAAACCGTGTCACCATTAACTATTTCGCCATGCCGCCAAGCACCTTCGGCGCAATCTGCAAAGGGCTGGGCGAGGCAAAACTGAATAACAAACCAGCACGCGTGGTTATGGAAAAACCGCTGGGTACATCTCTGTCGACCTCACGCGAAATTAACGACCAGGTGGGCGAATACTTCGAAGAGTGTCAGGTGTACCGCATTGACCATTACCTGGGTAAAGAGACGGTACTGAACCTGCTGGCGCTGCGTTTTGCTAACTCCCTGTTTGTAAACAACTGGGATAACCGCACTATCGACCATGTGGAAATTACCGTGGCCGAAGAGGTGGGCATTGAAGGTCGCTGGGGTTACTTTGACCAGGCCGGTCAGATGCGCGACATGATCCAGAACCACCTGCTGCAAATCCTGTGCATGATTGCGATGTCTCCGCCATCCGATCTGACGGCTGACAGCATCCGCGATGCCAAAGTGAAAGTCCTGAAATCACTGCGCCGCATTGACCGTTCAAATGTACGTGAGAAAACCGTTCGCGGTCAGTACACCGCCGGGTTTGCACAGGGTAAAAAAGTACCGGGCTATCTGGAAGAAGAGGGTGCGAACAAATCCAGCAACACAGAGACGTTTGTGGCGATCCGTGTGGATATCGACGACTGGCGCTGGGCGGGTGTTCCGTTCTATCTGCGTACCGGTAAACGTCTGCCAGCCAAATGCTCTGAAGTGGTTGTGTACTTCAAAAACCCGGAACTGAACCTGTTCAAAGAGTCCTGGCAGGAACTGCCGCAGAACAAACTGACCATCCGTCTGCAGCCGGACGAAGGTGTGGATATTCAGATCCTGAACAAAGTCCCAGGCCTGGATCACAAGCACAACCTGCAGACCACCAAGCTGGATCTGAGTTATTCCGAAACCTTCAACCAGACGCACCTGGCTGATGCTTACGAGCGTCTGCTGCTGGAAACCATGCGTGGTATCCAGGCGCTGTTCGTGCGTCGCGATGAAGTGGAAGAGGCGTGGAAATGGGTCGACTCCATCACTGAAGCCTGGGCTGCCGATCAGGATGTGCCAAAACCGTATCAGGCGGGGACCTGGGGGCCGGTCGCATCGGTTGCGATGATCACCCGTGATGGTCGCTCATGGAACGAGTTTGAGTAAGATTATCCACTAACCCGGAGGTGTTATTTTACCGGTAACATGATCTGGCACAGTTAGTCGCATAATTTTTAATCTTTTAAGCTCCGCGTGGATTCACCCGCGGAGCTTTTTTTATTACACTGCCGGAAGTGATTTTGCCCCTGGGCTCCGGACAGCAAGCGTTTCAGCGTTGTTAACAACTGCCAGCAACTTTGTAAACTCCCGAGCACGGACAGATAAATTAGAGGAGCTTTTATGAATCCTGTATTGTTACGCGTAACAAAACGCATTATCGAGCGCTCAAAAGAGACGCGCTCGGCCTACCTCGCCCGGATTGAACAGGCAAAGAGTAACACTGTCCACCGCTCTCAACTGGCCTGCGGTAACCTGGCCCACGGCTTTGCCGCCTGCCAACCCGATGATAAAGCCTCGCTGAAAAGCATGCTGCGTAACAATATCGCCATTATTACCTCCTATAACGATATGCTTTCCGCGCACCAGCCGTATGAGGTTTACCCGGATATCATCCGTAAAGCGCTGCACAGCGTGAATGCAGTCGGTCAGGTCGCGGGTGGTGTGCCAGCGATGTGCGACGGTGTAACCCAGGGTCAGGACGGAATGGAGCTGTCTCTGCTGAGCCGCGAAGTGATTGCGATGTCTGCGGCGGTTGGCTTGTCTCACAACATGTTCGATGGTGCGCTGTACCTGGGCGTGTGTGACAAGATAGTCCCGGGGCTGGCGATGGCGGCACTGTCGTTTGGTCATCTGCCCGCAATTTTTGTGCCGTCAGGTCCAATGAGCAGCGGCCTGCCAAACAAAGAAAAAGTACGTATTCGACAGCTGTATGCTGAAGGCAAAGCAGACCGTCAGGCGCTGCTGGAAGCGGAAGCCGCCTCTTACCACGCGCCGGGTACCTGCACCTTCTACGGTACGGCCAACACCAACCAGATGGTGGTGGAGTTTATGGGGATGCAGCTGCCAGGTTCGTCCTTTATCCAGCCGGATGCTCCGCTGCGTCAGGCGCTGACTGAAGCCGCTGCCCGCCAGGTGACGCGTTTGACCGGTAACGGCAGCGAGTGGCTGCCTCTGGGTAAAATGATCGACGAAAAAGTCGTTGTTAACGGAATTGTCGCGCTGCTGGCAACCGGTGGTTCAACCAACCACACCATGCACCTGGTAGCGATGGCACGCGCGGCGGGCATTCTGATCAACTGGGACGATTTCTCCGATATTTCTGCTGTTGTACCGCTGATGGCGCGTCTGTACCCGAATGGCCCGGCGGACATTAACCACTTCCAGGCAGCCGGTGGCGTGCCGGTTCTGATGCGTGAACTGCTCAAAGGCGGCCTGCTGCATGAAGATGTGAACACTGTGGCGGGCTTTGGTCTGCAGCGTTACACCCTGGAGCCGTGGCTGAACAACGGCGAGCTGGACTGGCGTGAAGGCGCGAGCGCGTCCCTCGATGCGCAGGTTATCGCCACCATCGACAAACCGTTCTCTCACCACGGTGGTACTAAAGTGCTGAGCGGTAACCTGGGTCGTGCAGTAATGAAAACGTCTGCCGTACCGGAAGAGAATCAGATTATCGAAGCGCCGGCGGTGGTGTTTGAAAGCCAGCACGACGTGTTACCAGCCTTTGACGCTGGCCTGCTCGACAAAGATTGCGTGGTGGTGGTGCGTCACCAGGGACCAAAAGCCAACGGGATGCCAGAATTGCATAAACTTATGCCGCCACTTGGTGTATTATTGGACCGCTGTTTCAAAATTGCGTTGGTGACCGATGGACGCCTTTCTGGGGCATCAGGTAAAGTGCCTTCAGCGATCCACGTGACCCCTGAAGCTTACGACGGCGGCCTGCTGGCGAAAGTTCGCGATGGCGACATGATCCGCGTCAACGGTCAGACAGGCGAGTTAACCCTGCTGGTGGATGAAGCAGAGCTGGCGGCGCGTAAGCCACATATTCCTGACCTTAGCGCGTCGCGTGTGGGTACCGGACGCGAAATGTTTAGTGCGCTGCGTGAGAAACTCTCCGGCGCGGAGCAGGGCGCAACCTGTATTACGTTTTAAGACGACTTGATTTTATCGATCTGGCGAGAGAAAACTCTGATGAAAAACTGGAAAACAAGTGCAGAAGCAATCCTGACCACTGGCCCTGTCGTGCCGGTTATTGTGGTAAATAAACTGGAGCACGCTGTACCGATGGCGAAAGCGCTGGTTGCAGGTGGGGTTCGCGTTCTGGAAGTGACTCTGCGTACCGCCTGTGCGATGGACGCTATCCGCGCTATCGCCAAAGAAGTACCGGACGCGATCATCGGTGCGGGGACTGTTCTGAACGCGCAGCAGCTGGCTGAAGTGACCGAAGCAGGCGCACAGTTCGCGATCAGCCCGGGTCTGACGGAGCCTCTGCTGAAAGCCGCAACCGAAGGTTCTATTCCGCTGATCCCTGGTATCAGCACCGTGTCTGAACTGATGCTGGGCATGGACTACGGTCTGAAAGAGTTCAAATTCTTCCCGGCAGAAGCGAACGGCGGCACCAAAGCGCTGCAGGCCATTGCCGGTCCATTCTCTCAGGTTCGTTTCTGCCCAACCGGCGGTATCTCTCCGGCGAACTACCGTGACTACCTGGCGCTGAAAAGCGTGCTGTGCATCGGTGGTTCATGGCTGGTTCCGGCTGACGCGCTGGAAGCCGGTGACTGGGATCGCATTACGAAACTGGCTCGTGAAGCAGTTGAAGGTGCTAAGCAGTAAGCGTGTAGTCGAATGAAAAACGGGCCTTCTGGCCCGTTTTTTTATCCTGCTACGTTGACATTCGCGGCGGCCGTTTTGGCTCTTGCCACGGCATCATCTATATTCTCACCCGTCGCTAACGCCACGCCAAGACGACGTGAACCGTCGATTTCCGGTTTACCGAACAACCTGACCTGCAAACCTGCGCCGACGGCACCTTCAACGTTATCGAAGGTGACGTTCTGGCTGGTCAAGTGCGGCAGGATCACCGCCGATGCCGCCGGGCCGTACTGACGAATACCACCGACAGGCAGGCCGAGGAAGGCACGCACATGCAGGGCGAACTCAGAGAGATCCTGTGAGATCAGGGTCACCATGCCAGTATCGTGCGGGCGAGGGGAGACTTCACTGAAAATGACCTCATCACCGCGGACAAACAGCTCCACACCGAACAGGCCGTAACCGCCCAGCGCCAGCACCGTCTTACGGGCTATTTCCTGCGCACGTTCCAGGGCCAGAGGGCTCATCTGCTGCGGCTGCCAGGATTCGCGATAATCACCATCTTCCTGACGGTGACCAATCGGGTCGCAGAAATGAACGCCATCCACGGCGCTGACGGTGAGCAGGGTGATTTCGAAATCAAACTTAACCACACCTTCGACAATCACGCGCCCGGCACCGGCGCGGCCACCCTGTTGCGCATAGTCCCAGGCCTTATCCAGCGTGCTACTGTCGCGGATAAAGCTTTGCCCTTTACCGGAGGAGCTCATTACCGGCTTAATGATGCACGGGTAGCCAATCTCGTTGACGGCCTGAAGGAATTCGGCTTTGTTACCAGCAAAACGGTAGCTGGAGGTGGGGAGTTGCAGCTCTTCAGCCGCCAGACGGCGAATACCTTCACGGTTCATGGTCAGCTTCGCCGCTTTTGCACAGGGCACTACGCGTTGACCTTCCTGCTCAAGGGCAATCAGCATATCGGTAGCAATGGCTTCGATTTCCGGTACCACGAAATCCGGTTTTTCTTTGGTAATCAGGGCGTGCAGGGCGTCGCCATCCAGCATGTTAATCACATGAGCGCGGTGGGCTACGTGCATCGCAGGGGCATCTGCATAACGATCAACCGCGATGACTTCAACGCCTAAGCGCTGGCACTCAATGGCAACCTCTTTTCCCAGTTCTCCCGATCCTAGCAGCATTACGCGCGTCGCTGCAGGTCGCAGCGCGGTTCCTAAACGAGTCATAACAATCCCCCTGAAAAAGTTGCGCGCAGTATAAACGAAAACGTTTGCGTCTGTCTTGTTCCGGGAGCCGGGAGACCGGTAAGAAATTTAACCAGCCAGAGAATGCGTCTTTCTGCGAGTGGAGGCCATGTTTCGCTTGCATGATGTGTGCGTTTTGCCAACCTTATAGGGTGTGAAACTCAAAAGAAACATGACATGCCACCGAAAGCCCGACGTACGCCCTATGCGATCACCATGCATGGCGATACACGTATAGATAACTATTACTGGCTGCGGGACGATTCGCGCGCTCAGCCAGATGTGCTCGACTATCTGCACCAGGAAAATGAGTATGGCCGGAAGGTCATGTCCAGCCAGCAGGCGCTGCAGGATCAACTGCTGAGTGAGATGGTGCAACGCATCCCCCAGCGCGACATTTCTGCGCCCTGGACCAAAAATGGCTACCGTTACCGCCACCGCTATGACCCCGGCAATGAATATCCTGTCTATCAGCGACAGCCGGTGTTAAGTGCCGAGTGGGATGACTGGGAAACCCTGCTTGACGCTAACCAGCGCGCGGCCCACAGCGAGTTTTATACACTGGGTGGCATGTCTGTCTCACCTGATAACGCCATTATGGCGCTGGCGGAAGATTACCTCTCTCGCCGCCAGTACGGACTGCGTTTCCGTAACCTGGATACGGGGAACTGGTATCCAGAAACGCTGGAGAATGTCTCACCGGATTTTGTCTGGGCGAACGACTCTGAAACGGTCTATTACGTCAAAAAGCATGCTTTGACCTTACTGCCCTGGCAGGTATGGCGTCACACCGTGGGCACGGCTTCCTCTGATGATGAACTGGTGTATGAAGAGAAAGACGATACGTTTTACGTTAGCCTGCATAAAACCTCGTCGCGCCGCTACGTCATCATTTCGCTCGCCAGCGCGACCACCTCTGAAGTCTTGCTGCTGGATGCCGAACTGCCCGATGCGCAGCCGCTCTGTTTTCTGCCGCGTCGCAAAGATCATGAGTACAGCCTGGATCACTTCCAGCACAGCTTTTATTTGCGTTCTAACCGTGAAGGCAAAAACTTTGGCCTCTATAAGACCAAAGTACGTGATGAGCACAAATGGGAGGTCTTAATTCCCGCCCGGGAACAGGTGATGCTCGAAGGATTTACGCTCTTCACCGACTGGCTGGTGGTGGAGGAGCGTCAGCGGGGGCTGACCAGCCTGCGACAAATTAACCGCAAAACGCATGAAGTGGTGGGGATTGCGTTCGACGATCCGGCCTATGTAACGTGGATTGGTTTTAACCCCGAACCGGAATCATCGCGGCTGCGCTACGGCTACTCATCGATGACCACGCCAGACACATTGTTTGAACTGGATATGGACACCGGGCAGCGGCAGGTGATTAAACAGGTGGAAGTGGCGGGTTTCGACGCGGAGAAATACCGCAGTGAACACCTGTGGGTAACCGCCCGCGATGGAGTGGAGGTACCAGTGTCACTGGTGTACCGGAAGGAACATTTCCGGAAAGGTAAAAATCCGATCCTGGTATACGGCTACGGATCCTACGGCTCCAGTATGGACGCGGACTTCTGCAGCAGCAGGCTGAGCCTGCTCGATCGTGGGTTTGTTTTTGCTATCGCCCATGTGCGCGGCGGTGGGGAACTGGGTCACCACTGGTATGAAGACGGTAAGTTCCTGAAAAAGAAAAATACCTTCAATGATTATCTCGATGTTTGTGATGCGCTGGTGGATCAAGGTTATGGCGATCCGACGCTCTGCTTTGGTATGGGCGGCAGTGCCGGTGGGATGCTGATGGGGGCGGTCATTAATCAGCGTCCTGAACGCTTCAAAGGCATTGTGGCGCAGGTTCCTTTTGTGGATGTGGTGACCACCATGCTGGATGAATCCATTCCGTTAACGACGGGTGAATTCGAGGAGTGGGGTAATCCGCAGGACGATGTGTATTATCGCTATATGAAAACGTACAGCCCTTATGACAACGTAGAGGCGAAAGCCTACCCGCATTTGCTGGTGACCACTGGCCTGCATGATTCGCAAGTGCAATATTGGGAACCCGCGAAATGGGTAGCAAAACTCCGTGAACTGAAAACCGACGATAACCTGTTGCTATTGTGCACGGATATGGATTCCGGACACGGGGGAAAATCGGGGCGGTTTAAATCCTACGAAGGGGTTGCGCTGGAGTATGCCTTCCTGATTGGCCTGGCGCAGGATACGCTGCCAGGCCGTGCCGAACGTTAGGCGTCACCCAGATAGTGCTTCAGCGTTAAGCGGAGCTCCGGGCTCATTTTGTCCAGGTTGTTGTACAGCCAGCGCAAATAGCCCGGATCTTTATCCGCGATATCGGAAACCGCTTTGCCGCGGTATTTACCAAAGGTAAAGGTCGTCAACAATGCGGGACGTCCGGTAATCGTGGCCATATCATCCGGCGTCCAGCCAGATGTATTCATGATGTCAATCAGCAGCGCGGCGGTGATATAGCAGTCGTACAGGGCGCGGTGGTGATGTAACCCTTCCGGCGTTCTGACGCTGAGCTTGCGGGATTTATACAGCGCCATGTTGCTGTATTTGATCCCTGGCCACAGGCGGCGCGCCAGCTTCATGGTGCAGATCCACTCCCCGGGCATTTCCGGCAATACCCGGCGGTCAAAACTGGCGTTATGCGCAACATACCACGGGCTACCGTAATAGTGGGGAATGACCTCTTCAATCCACGGCTTGTCTGCCACCATAGACTCCGTAATACGGTGGATGGCCATCGCCTGCGGACTAATTGGACGGTCCGGACGCACCAGGTGGCTCATAGGGTTGACTATCTTTCCGTCAACAACGTCGACAGAGGCCACTTCCACTATTCCGCCCTGGAGATCGCAAGTTTCGGTATCGATGACGCGCAGCATTGATCGCTCCTGACCATAAAACGCTTAGCCTAATGGAATGATATCGCCTTGCCAACCCTGTCGGCCCAGAGAGCCGGTTAATAACAGCTCGCCTTTATCCGCACGCACGATCAACTGACCTTTTTCATCCCACAGTGCGCTACCGCTACGGGCATTGGCCATTAACACCGCGATGGCATACTTATGTGCAAAGCGCTGCAGCATACTGATGGACTGCCGCCAGCGGTTTTCCCCCACGGCCTGACAGCTGGTAAACAAGGTTGCCTGAGGGTCAAGATTCGGGGAGTCTGACTGTGTATCAATGATGGTGAGCTGTTTCTCGCCGGGGATCAGGCTTGCACCGTTACCCTGAGGATATCGCAGAATGCCATCGTGGTACGGCGTAAAAAGGACGAGCCCTTTCTGGCGTTGGCCTTGAAGATCAAGTGTGATCCCCGCAATGACGGTAATGCGGTGGAACTGTGCGGCGGCAAGCAGAGGTTCCAGCTGCCGATCGCCGGGTGGGGCAGGTAAAGTCGTTGTCCCCGGGCCGGTTAACGAGAGTTCAGGAAACACCAGCAAATCGCATTGCTGCCGTGCCGCTTCTTCAATGAAACGGAGATGGTGTTCGACATGGTCATCTACACTGTGGTGCTGCCCGGCATACTGAGCTGCCGCAATATTCCATCGTGACATCGTGACTTCCTTATACACTGAGTCGCAGGGATTTAAGAATACACCTAATTTAATCAGGGTTTTCTTATCCTGCCATAATCAGCGTAAGGAAATGTAACGGCTCGTTAAGCTTATTTAACTTTAGGTTCGTACGGCAAACGCGAGAGATTGACGGAGGCGAGACGGTGCGTAATTAAGCGTTCGCGAAACCAGTCACGCAGGTGGGCAGGTTGCTCACGTTCAACCACTTCTGCCACGATTGGCATGTTGTAACGCTCTTTAAATGCAACGCCAGCGGCAGCGAGATCGACATTCACTTTGTCCATCTCGTCCTGAGGAAGGGCGGCCAGATTGATCTTCATTACCTTCTCCTTTTTATGCGGCGGCAACGTTACCGCGATTGCCCGACGATGACAAGTGCAGGCAGGATGATCCTCGACTCGTTTATTATACAGAGTTATTCTTTACTACACAGGCATAACAAAAAGGAATAATTGCGATGAGCTTATCCACTTCCCGCGCGGTTTGCGCACTGGCTTTTCTGCTCTCTTCAGCAATGACGCCCTCTGTGCTGGCGCATGCTCACCTTAAACAACAATCACCGGCAGCAGATACCCAGGTGGCGGCTCCGCAGGTTCTTACGCTGAATTTCTCCGAGGGCATTGAACCGGGGTTTAGCGGTGTGGTAGTAACCGATGCACAACAGCAGGCTATCAAAACCGGTGCGGTTAAGCGTAATGAAAAGGACAAGGCTCAGCTTATTGTTCCACTGGAACAAACACTGAGTGCAGGGACTTATCAGGTTGACTGGCATGTGGTCTCTGTGGACGGCCACAAAACCAAAGGCAGCTACCACTTTAGCGTGAAATAGTATGTTGCTACCGATTGATGTGGCGTTGCGCTTTATCCACTTTGGCGCGCTGATGCTGATTTTTGGTAATGCGCTATACAGCACCTGGCTTGCTCCGTTTTCACTGCATCGCCTGATGACCGGACGCTTTCAGTTGCAGCAAAAAATCGCGGCGCTCGTTAGCCTGGTTACTGCGGTCCTGATGTATGGCCTTCAGGGCGGGTTGATGGGCAATGGCTGGGAGGATGTGCTGCGCCCTGATACCTGGCATGTCGTCGCCACGACGCGGTTTGGCAGTATCTGGCTGTGGCAGATAATTCTGGCGATGGTCACGGCCGGTGCGGCATGGCTGGCCCCGCAAAAAGGGGCGCGATTGCTGTTGCTCGCGATGGGGCAGTTTGTCCTGCTGGCGGGCGTAGGGCACGCAGCGATGCATGAAGGTGCGTCGGGGACATTACAGCGTCTCAACCACGCGATTCACCTGCTATGTGCAGCCACCTGGCTGGGCGGATTATTGCCGCTGTTGTTTTGCATGCGCCTGGCGAAAGGGCGCTGGCAGACCGCCGCAATCTACACCATGATGCGCTTCTCTCGTGTTGGGCATTACGCCGTCGCAGGAGTGGTGCTCTCTGGCATTATCAATGCGCTCTTTATTCTGGGTGTCAATGTCCCCTGGCATACGGGCTACGTACAGCTTCTGTTGTTCAAATGTGCGCTGGTGGCATTGATGGTGGTAATTGCGCTGATGAATCGGTATTTTCTGGTGCCACGATTTCGTCCTGAAACCGGGCGAGAACAACAGCTTTTTATCAGAATGACACAGGCAGAGGTGGTGCTGGGTGCGCTGGTCCTGGCAACGGTCAGTCTGTTTGCGACCTGGGAACCCTTTTGACAAGGTTAAATATCATATGAAAAAGACAGTACTTTCTCTCTTATTGCTGGCCTGCGCGGGGAGTGCCCTGGCGGCACCGCAGGTTATTACCGTCAGCCGTTTTGAAGTGGGTAAGGACAAATGGGCTTTCGATCGTGAAGAGGTCATGCTGACCTGTCGTCCAGGGCATGCGTTGTATGCGATCAACCCAAGCACGCTGGTGCAATACCCGTTAAACGATATCGCTGAGCAGCAGGTGGCCAGCGGTAAGAGCAGCGGGCAGCCGATAAGCGTGATCCAGATTGATGACCCGGCGAAACCGGGGCAGAAGATGAGCCTGGTACCGTTTATCGAGCGTGCCGATAAGCTCTGCTAGCGTTCTGGTTTCCAATAAAAAACCGCAGATGCTTGCGAAAGCACTGCGGTTTTTCACATTTAATGATGCTCTGACGCTTTTTTTCAGGCCGCTTTAACTGTGGACTGGAAAACCTGGCGTCGTCATCTATTCTTAAAAGGCAAGGCGATTTTAGCCTGCATTAATGCCAACTTTTAGCGCACGGCTCTCTCCCAAGAGCCATTTCCCTGGACCGAATACAGGAATCGTATTCGGTCTCTTTTTATCTGCTTTTAATTTCAGTCACTTACGGTGCTCCGACCGAAAATGCCCTAAAATCGTCCGAACTTTTATATTCGGCGTTTTTCCGTTATACCACACCATTTTTAACAATCCCAACCCATTTACACGCAAAAAATCAGATCGTCACAAATTCTTTTTTTCTGCTGTTCAGGTCTTTCTTCATCATTTTTTCTGATTTCAAAACTAACAGTTTTGGGTGAAATCCTTTCCAGAATTCTTCTTATACGTCCTGCTAGTCAGGCTTCTAAGCTCATGAAGCAACAGCGAGTTTCTGTAAATACTGGCATGAAAAAGAAAGATTGAAGTTGAATGGCTTGAAATGACGGGGAAAAATCCTCAGCATTAACACTGGTGTATGGCTCGAGTTTTGAAGCGTCGGAATCTCTCTACAGCAAATCAAAAACGCCCCCGTCAGTGTCGGACTTTTTATACTGGTCATTCACTGATTACGTTATCCGGAATACCCTGATTGGCCACAGACTGTACTTTCCATGTCCCATCTTCTTTGACCATGCAGTCAATGACAGTGTGATCCTTTTTCTTACCGAAAGAAACATAGACTTGCATGCATGCAGCATCATAATCCTGAGCCACAACATTGACGGTTTTCCAGTCGTCTTCATAGCCCTGGGCCTTGATAAACATATCTGCGTCGGGTAAGTCATTTTTATTGGGATCAAGTTTATTCATTGCTTTTAGTTTGCCGATTGTCTCGCGCGTTATATAGCGACTAAGCGCAGGATAATCAGTAAGTGGCGCTTTTCCTGCAATGATCTGTGATATGTACCACTGATTAAAATGAAGTGCGGCTAATGCCTCCGGCGTTACATCCTGTGTGGCTGAGGTGAGCGATGGAATGAACATGGCAGTAATGATGATTTTTTTCATATCAGTTATGCCTGTAAATTTCGTACGCGGGTTTAACCTCTCTGTATTCCGCTCCTGGATACATTGAATGTTGAATAAAATCCGAATACCAGACGTCACTGCCGCCATAAATGCAGGTGTGGCCGTATGGGTGATGGGCGGTAGCCTGAATAACAGCAATATCACCTTTAATTGGATCGCCGTAGACCTTGTGGAATCCGGCCATTATTAAATTATGATCCATATCTTTAGCATAATGAGTATTATGAATATTCGCACCGCCAGCACGAATAGCATTCGATACAAACTCAGCACATCGTTTCTGGCTATGTTGCCCTGCATTCTGACGAGCATACGCAACGGCTTTATAAGCACTCCACATAATGCAATTCCTGATGAGTTAGACGATTAACAAGGAAATATTACGCCAGTAATTTATCATTTTTTGTAATGAATAGTGATGCAATGTTAACCGCTATAAATTTTACAAATATATAAAATTTAATCATAGAACTACTAAATGTAAGTTGTGTATGCAATTTTTATGGGTGCAAATTCCCTGTTAATAATCCATTCAGCTTTGATACCACTTAGAGTGGTTTTTTTATATTCCCACAAATAAATTTGTGGCATTCTGAATCGACGGATTCATTGAGTGCCATTGATTACATGCAGGTATTTACAGATGATTTCTGATAGTTTATTTTTTTCATGCACTTGGACTTTCTCTTATTACCTACACATAGAGAAGGCGGGGATAACAGGAGCGCTAAAAATGGCCAATTGGACCGAAAAAAATTCAGGATGTTTGGGACAAAGGGACTATAGTTTCAGGTTACGATAAAGATAAGTATCGCAAAGACCAGTGTAAGGCTTGGATGAAACGTGATAAGCATGGCGATCGCAATTCTATTTTAGGGTGGGGAAATTGATCATATTCAAACCGTTTCAAAGGACGGAACGGATAATTTAGGGAATCTGAGACCGCTGCAATGGAACAACAACGCGGGACGCAGTGACGGGCGCTTGACGCTCGTCGTCACAAGCGAAGGACAAAATAACGTTTTTGTTAAGAAAACGGATGATGTGGCATAAATATGCAAACCATCCCCACAATAGCCTCGCAAATGCGAGGCTATTTTATACATAAAAACAGTCTGCGGAAGCCCAGCCTTTATGCCTGTTTTGTGAGAGCTAGGTGTCCGTGTCGCGAAAGCGAGCGCTGTGCTTAAAAGCGCGCTTTAATTGCCGCCTCAATCTCATCAAGCAACTCGAAGCGGCGGCGATATTCAGCTCGTTTTTTACTGGCAATCTCTTCGAGGGATTTGCGTTCCATTTGTAATGGCAGCTGCCAGCGGAAAGTAGAACGTTTTTGGCCGTCGATGGACTCCCAGAACTCATCGTAGCTGGCGTGGAAATGGCGACCTTTACTCAGACGATAACGCAGCGCGCGGAAGATGTGCCCTTCATCGCTGACCGCATAAATCGCTTTGATGCCTGAAAGCGTCGCCAGCTGGAACAGAACTTCCATCAACACACGCTTGGGGAACAGGCCATGACAGGCGCGGGTCGCTTGCTTAATGACATCACGGGACACGCTACGGCGTGGGCCTTGCAGGCCGCCAATCACCAGCACGGGCTGACCATTCTCACGCGCAACGCAAAACGTCAGGCTCGCAAGCAGGGTATTCTCGCTATCGCGCAACCACAGCGTACATTCACCTTCGCGCTCGGCTTTGCTGGCGTTCATGGCGTTGACGTTATAACAGACGCCATCTTTGGCATGAAACTCAACAATGGACTGCTCTTGCGGGCCCGTTAACGCCTTAACCAGATCGGCGTCTTTCAGGGAATCAATCCACTGGTAGTGGTTAATGATGGCATCTGCACGATCGTTGGCGTTCATGCCACGCATCAGATACTGACGGTGGGTTTTACTCGGCAGGGTGATTTGCGAGGCCAGCAGCTGGTCAAAATCATTGCGGCGGGACAATGCGTCCAGCATACGGTGTGTCGAAGACCAGAAAAGAAGCGAACGTAACAGGAATTTCAGACGATACTCGCGTTTTTGCCAGATTGGGCCTGGGACGAGTTTACCTTTCACCAGTTCAGAAATGATATTTGTGTGATGCGAATGTGGCGCATCGTTTTGCAGGCGCGAATTTGACACGTGAAAACCTCAAAGTTTATGCATTGCACATTTTAGGGGGCATGCAAAAGTCTATTAATACTGGTGAACTATTTATTTATCCCTAGTTTACTGTCTGTTTAACTTTGTGAAAAGCGCAGTAACATCGTTGCCCGTTGGTTGTTTTCTGTTGCAACTATACTCCTTTACAGGAGGGCTTATGTATCAGCGAATCGATGGTGAAAAGTGGCGTCACGTCTGGGTTGTGAGCGATATACATGGTTGCTATCAGTGGCTTATGGATGAACTGAAACGTCGTCATTTTAATCCTTACGAGGATTTACTTATCTCGGTAGGAGATTTGATTGATCGCGGGCCAGATAGTGTTAAATGCCTGCAACTCATGCATGAAAAGTGGTTTCGTGCGGTTCGGGGTAACCATGAACAAATGGCGCTCGACAGTCTGGATAATAACGATTTTGCGCTCTGGACAATCAATGGCGGAATGTGGTTTGCACGGCTTGAGTGCGAACAACAAAAACAGGCACTGACGTTACTCGAGGCTAGCCGGAATTTACCGCACATTATCGAAATAACCTGCAAGAATGGTCTGAATGTGATCGCGCATGCCGACTACCCCGCAGCAGAGTATCAGTGGGGTAAACCCGTGAACGCACAGCGCGTGCTGTGGGATCGAAACCGGTTAATGGGCTTTATGGCAGGGAAAGGGCAGGGGATTAGCGGCGCGGATCATTTTTGGTTCGGGCATACGCCTGTTGATAAGCGGTATGATTTTAACAACCTGCACTACATCGATACCGGGGCCGTCTTCGGAGGTTACTTTACGCTGGCGCAACTGCAGTAGGAAATAAATAACCCGCCTTCGGGCGGGTTCTCTTTAGGTCAGGCAAGGCGCATGACCCAGGCATCGGTACTACGATCGTAATGCTCACGATAAAGGACAGAGTGTTCGCCATCAAGAATAGCCGGGATGCTGGTGTCTGCGTCCCAGGCATCAAGCTGCATACATAAATCCGGGTCGGACTTGCAGGGAATACTTAACGTTCGATCGCTCTGTGTTTCGCCGCGCAATTCTGCATCGTCGATTTCAAAAGCGCCAATACGCACGCTGGTTTTCGTCATAATGCTCTCCGGGGTTTGTACTAAAAATCTGGTATGACCAGTACGGGCATCCATTTTTTATCGTAGACAAGGAGAGCAAAATCGCCAGTAAAAAAGTGCGCTTTTTTAGGCTGTGCGTTCGTTACCGGTAAACAGGCGACCGTCGCGTACCAGTTCACGCGGGTAGCTGTTTTTCAGCCGCGATCCCACCTTTTTCGCCAACCCAAGCGGATAGCCCTGATAAGTCACCACCACTTCATCCTGCGATGGGGTGTTTTCAGGGTAAACGTCGCGGCCACGGTACCACTCTTCGGCTTCCTGATGCGTCAGGGCAAAGGTATTTTCACTTCCGGCAAGGGCAATGACCGCCTCATGCTGCCAGCGGTAACCTTTGTTATGGACTTCCGCCAGACGGATCCCGATGCGGGAAAAACGGACTTTCCCAATCAGTGGTTCGATATTCGCCGGGAAAAGCCAGATCTCTTTATCACGTAACCAGAGATGAAGGCTTTCATCCCAGACCAGCCCGGCCTTGTTGGCTGCAATTTTTACCTGCTCTGCTTCACGGCCTTTTAACGGCGTGAAGGGGAATTTTCCCACCTTAAAGCCAGGTGCGGGCAGGGGGGGAACGGCGAGGGTTTTACGCAGTCGTGCCACAAAGAAACCTTCGCAATCATAGATCTGCGGAAAAACGTGCAGGAACCCTTCGAGGGTAACGGCCTCTTTTGCCGAAACAAACAGGCCATCCAGCGGCAGGAACTCGACGGCGTCCGGATACTGTGCTTTCAGCCACAGACAGACGTCTTCATTCTCATCGCGGTTTAACGTACAGGTGGAGTAAACCAGTGTGCCACCTGGGCGCAAGGCGTGAAACGCGCTATCAATCAGTTCACGCTGTGTGGCTGCGATCTCAAGGTTGCTTTCCACTGACCAGTTTTTTAACGCATCGGGATCTTTACGCACGACGCCTTCTCCAGAACACGGTGCATCCAGCAGGATGGCATCAAACGATTCTGGTAATGCGGCACCGAACACCCGACCGTCGAAGTGCGTCAGCGCCACATTATGAATACCACAGCGGCTGATATTGGCGTGCAGCACTTTAACGCGGCTGGCGGAAAATTCATTGGCGAGAATGGCACCGCGGTTGCCCATGCGTGCGGCAATCTGCGTGGTTTTAGACCCTGGTGCTGCTGCGACATCCATCACCCGCTCTGGCGCGTTGTCATCCGCAAAAAGTGCGGCAACCGGCAACATGGAACTGGCTTCCTGAATATAAAACAGACCACTCAGATGCTCAGCGGTACTTCCCAGCGGCAGGGCTTCTTCGTCATCACGTTCGATCCAGAAACCCTCTTCACACCACGGTACCGGCGTGAGTTGCCAGTTGTAAGGTGAAACCAGCTCAAGAAATGCGTCGACGCTAATCTTCAGGGTGTTGACGCGAATGCTACGGCGTAACGGACGCTGGCAGGCGGCGATAAAGTCGTCTAATGAGAGGTGAGAAGGAAGCGCCTCGCGCATTTGCGCCAGGAATTGTTCAGGAAGAAATACGGAATTTTGAGCCACGGGCACACCACAGGGAAACATTCAGGTGCGCAGTGTAACATAAAGGCTCCGGTGCGTTGACACCGGAGCCCTGAGATTAACGCGGCAGCGCAGTGCCCCATTCACGCCACTCTTTTGGTTCGCTTTCGAGCAGCAGGAAGTGTTTGTCAGGCTGCGCCTTCGGTGCCAGAGGTGTACCCGGTGGCGTGGCGAAGGCGATACCGCCGCGAATGAACTGGTTGAATGTCCCGGTTTTCACTACTCCGCCGGTCAGACCAAAGTCCAGTGAATATCCGGATGCCAGCCAGAACACGGAGTTATTACGTACCAGATGCTGATAACGCTCGCTGATGCGCAGTGCCACCATGACGCGGTCGGACAATGTTCCCAGCGTCAGGCCAGTTACTGTACCCACTTCAATACCGCGGAACAGAACCGGTGTGCCGATGTTTAGCGAGCCCGCTTCCGGTACTTCCACTACGATGCTCAGGCCATCAAGATAGCGCGAGTCGGTAATGGTGGCTTCCTGCAGTTCAAAATCACGACGGGCATTGCCCTGGCCGGGTTCGACGTTAATGTACGGCTGCAAAATGGTGTCGAGGTGCTCAACCCCTGCCGCTGAGATTTTCGGTGTCACCACGGAGAAACGCGAACCCGTGCGGGCAAAGGTCTGGACATATTCCGGGTAGAGTACCGCTGTAGCCTGCACTTCATTACGTGAGGTAATCAGCGTCAGCTTCTGGATCTGCCCGATATCAATGCCCAGATAGCGGATGGGCATCCCTTCAGCCAGTTTGCCCGCATCGAAGGCATGCAGGGTAATCTGCCCACCAACGGCACGGGCAGCGGTTTCAGACGGGAACAGGATGCGTTTATCATCTTTGCGCAGGTTCGCGCCTGCGCCGCTGAGATTATCGAAGCTAATCGCACCGCGCAACGCGCGGGAGAGCGGAGAGGCCTGAACGGTCAATCCACTGCTATTGAGCTGAACCTTTGCACCGCCCTCGGCCCAGAACACGCTGTTTGGCGTGAGCAGCTTGCGGTACTCCGGTTTGATGTGCAGTTCGATATCAAATGCGTCTGCCCGCGGGCGAACGGTGATCACTTCCCCGACGGCAAATTTACGGTAGAGCACAACGGAGCCGGCCTGCACGTCTGGCAGCGTCTCGGCGCTCAAGGTCAGTGTGGTGGTTGGCAGATCGCTCAGGCTATTTTCAACCGCTTTGTCCAGATTGGCATACAGTGGATAGCTGTCGCGCATCGGGCCTTTCTCACCTGGCAAAATACGGATCCCGCCGTTCACCCATTCGCTGGCGCTGGCACCAAGGAACTCCACGCCGTCCAGACCCACCTTCACGTCGACACGGCTGTTGACCACGAATTTACTGTCGCCATGCACCAGGTCGGTATAGTGAGGATCGATGGCCACCGAGAAACTCACGCCTTTCTCCGACAGCGTACGCTCCAGCACCTGGCCGACCTGCACGCCATGCAAAATCAGCGGCTGACCGGCTTCAATACCGTAGCTTTCCGGGGCATTCAGCGTCAGCGTGATAACGCCTGGTTTTTGCAGAAGGGATTTATCCGCAGGGACGATAACGAAGCTGTTGCTCGGTTGGCCTTCACCCGGGATCAGCTCAAAAGTGCTGCCGGTCAGCAGGCTGCTGATGCTGGCATCGCTCAGCGACAGCTTCGGACTGCGCATTTCAATACGCGTTTTTTCGCGCAGGAGATCAACCACGCTCGGATCAACGGTCATCTCCCCGGTCACAGAATCGTCGGGATTGAGCGTCATTTTAGTGAGCTGCCCAACCTGCAATCCCTGATACATGAGTGGAGTAGAACCGGCTTTCAGCCCTTTGGCATCGGGCAGAGTGAGCTTGACGATCACGCCACGCTGGCTGTGTGCCAGGTCGGCATACAATCCAAATGTATCATCTGTGGTGGCAGGGCCAGAGTTTTCCGGGGAATCGAAGGCAATGGCACCATTGACCAGTGCGGCCAGGCTCTCAAGCTTCACTTTCGCACCGCTCAGGCTGACGTCAGCATCCACACCTGAAACATTCCAGAAACGGCTGCCTTTTTTCACCAGGTTCGTGAACCGGCGTTCGATGAGCACATCAATAGTGACCCCCTGTTTGTTGGGGTTGATAGCATAATCGTAGACGCGGCCTACCGGGATTTTGCGAAAGTACACCAGCGAGCCACTGTTCAGCGAACCGAGATCCGGGGCCTGGAGGTGGATCATCAAATCCCCGTTGTTCAGACGGTATTTGGGCTGCGTATCGAGCGCGACGAAATGCTCCTGCGGCTCACCTTTACCGGGCATCATGCCAATGTAGTTACCGCCAACCAGCGCATCCAGCCCTGAAACACCGGCCAGAGACGCTTTGGGTGTTACCAGCCAGAACTGTGTTTCGCTGCGCAGCGCATCCTGCATGTCTGATTTAATGCTGGCACGCACCTGAATTTTGTTCAGCCCTTTGCCAAGCCGTATATCCTGTACGGTACCAACTTCTACACCCTGGAAACGCACAGGCGTACGCCCGGCGATGATGCCGTCAGCAGACTGGAAATCAATGGTGATGGTATTGCCGCGATCTTCATAGCTCGTCCAGATAAGCCAGCCTGCGATCATCAACGCAATGACGGGCAGCAACCAGAATGGCGAAATGCGGCGTTTTGTTTTAATTCGCGCTTCAGTCGGCGAAGCGGGCGTTTCCTGACTCATGTGCATCCCAAAGTAAGCGGCTATCCAGCCATTCCACAGCAAGAATAGTCAATATCACCGCAGAGCCGAAGTAAAAAGCTGCGGGTCCCATTGTAAAAGCAAGTAACTGATCGCGATTGATGAGCGACATCATCAACGAAATCACAAACAGATCCAACATCGACCAGCGGCCAATCCAGGTGACCAGCCGCAGAAGCAGAATGCGCGAGCGTAACCCCTGCTCGCATTTAAAGTGAATACTGATGAGCAGGGTAAACATCACCACCACTTTGGTAAACGGCACCAGAATACTGGCGATAAAGACAATTGCCGCCACGCCAACGTTGCTATGGGCGAGCGAGACAATACCGGAGAGGATGGTATCTTCCTGACGGCTGCCATTCACGTAAATAATGGAAATCGGCATCATGTTGGCAGGGATCAGGAGCATCACCGAGGCAATCAGCGCCGCCCAGCATTTTTGCAGGCTGTTGTTGCGCCGAAGTCTTAACGGGATATGGCAGCGGGGGCAGCGTCCGCGCGCGTCAGCTAACCCGGTGTAGTGGCATCCCAGGCAGACGCGGAGGTTTTCATCGGGGCGCGTGGCAGGGCGCTGCGGATAAAATCGCTCCCAGAGCTGTTCAACATTCAGGTGGATCAGGGTCAAAATACTGAGCAACACCAGCGAGATAAAGGCCACCAGGCCAATGCCGGGCTGTAAGAACGCATAGTCTTGTACCTTAATTGAGGCGACGCCAATGCCAACCAGGTAAATATCCAGCATCACCCACTCTTTGAGTTTATCCAGCATGAGCAGGACAGGGCGCAGGTTCATCCCCAGAATGTTGCCAAGCCAAAGGTAAGCGATGGCGGCGACCAGAACCAGCGGCGCACCAACGGTGCAGAACAGCACCATTGAGGCGGTGAGTGGATCACCCTGGCGTGTCATCTGCCAGATCCCCTGCAGCACGTTGGCATCAATGCGCACGCCCAGAAGATAGAGTTTCAGCAGCGGTTCGCTCCAGGCAAACGGCATCAGCAACAGCATGGCGACCGCCATTGCAGCGAGTCGAGTGAGTGACCAGTCGCGGCCGTCGCGAATTTTGGCGTTACAGCGAGGACAAAAGGCACTTTGGTGCGATTTCATCTTCGGCAACATAAAAAGCGTATCGCACTGAGGGCAACGCTGATAATGTGCTCGAGGCAGCGCTTCGCTTACCGTACGGACAGTTATCTTTTTGGTCGGCGTAATTCTGGTTATTTTTAAGGCCATCAGTTGCGCACAAATAAGTAATGTTGAACGTTATATTAACTCATGAACGGATTCATCTTGAGCATAAGCGCATTTAATGCTTATTTTAATAGGCTATGCGGTAGTTTTGTAAGACAACCAAGTGATTGAATAATGAACAAAACAGAATTCTACGCGGATCTTAACCGCGATTTTAAGGCATTGATGGCAGGTGAAACCAGCTTCTTAGCCACTCTGGCAAATACAAGTGCGTTACTGTTTGAGCGTCTGTCTGGTGTGAACTGGGCCGGTTTTTATCTTCTTGAAGGTGAAACGCTGGTGCTTGGGCCATTCCAGGGGAAAATTGCCTGCGTGCGTATTCCGGTGGGACGCGGAGTGTGTGGCACCGCTGTTGCGACAAATCAGGTTCAGCGCGTAGAAGATGTTCATGCCTTTGATGGGCACATTGCCTGCGATGCGACCAGCAACGCCGAAATCGTCCTTCCGCTGGTGGTGAAAAATCAGATTATTGGCGTTCTGGATATCGACAGTACGGTCTTCAGTCGCTTTACAACCGAGGACGAACAAGGGCTGCGCGAGCTGGTAGCGAACCTGGAAAACGTTCTTGCAGCAACCGATTATCAAAAATTC
Source organism: Enterobacter sp. RHBSTW-00901 (assembly GCF_014103115.1). Taxonomy (NCBI): domain Bacteria; kingdom Pseudomonadati; phylum Pseudomonadota; class Gammaproteobacteria; order Enterobacterales; family Enterobacteriaceae; genus Enterobacter; species Enterobacter sp. RHBSTW-00901. The sequence goes on along the minus strand of NZ_JABXPB010000001.1, from coordinate 967,538 downwards.
TTTGCGAGCGTCGCAGGATAATCAACGGATAACGTAGCATTTACTGATAGCGTCATTATAATGACGCCTGTTCATGCCTGCGCTTGTTGGCAACGTCCGTTGTAATCAGGAAATTTCATGGAAAATCAACCTAAGTTGAATAGCAGTAAAGAAGTTATCGCATTTCTGGCCGAGCGTTTCCCACAGTGCTTCAGCGCTGAAGGTGAAGCTCGTCCCCTGAAAGTCGGTATTTTTCAGGATCTGGTGGCACGTGTTGAGGGGGAAATGAACCTCAGCAAAACTCAGCTTCGTTCCGCCTTACGTCTTTATACTTCGAGCTGGCGTTACCTGTACGGTATCAAAGCGGGCGCGACCCGTGTTGATCTCGACGGCAACCCTTGCGGTGAGCTGGATGAGCAGCACGTTGAGCACGCGCGTAAGCAGCTGGAAGAAGCCAAAGCACGCGTTCAGGCACAACGTGCTGAACAGCAAGCGAAAAAGCGTGAAGCAGCAGCGGCAAACGGTCAGGAAGACGCACCTCGTCGTGAGCGTAAACCGCGTCCTGCACCGCGTCGCAATGAGAATAACGATCGCAAACCGCGTGCTGACAAACCAGCAGCGAAAGCCCCGCGTGCGCCTCGTGAAGAGCAGCGCCATACCCCGGTTTCTGACATTAACGCACTGAGCGTAGGTCAGGCGCTGAAGGTAAAAGCGGGTAACAATGCGATGGACGCCACCGTACTGGAAATCACCAAAGATGGCGTTCGTGTACAGCTGACTTCTGGTATGTCAATGATTGTACGCGCAGAACACTTGTTGTTCTGAAACGGAGGCCAAGCCTGGCATGAACACTTTTTTTAAGCTCACCGCGCTGGCGGGTCTGTTTGCCATAACAGGCCATGCTTTCGCAGTGGACGATATCACGCGTGTTGATCAAATTCCGGTATTGAAGGAAGAAACGCAACACGCGACGGTGAGTGAGCGTGTGACGTCACGCTTCACTCGTTCGCACTATCGTCAGTTCGATCTCGATCAGGCCTTTTCGGCCAAAATCTTTGACCGCTATCTGAACTTGCTGGATTACAGCCATAACGTACTGCTTGCCAGCGATGTCGAGCAGTTCGCAAAACGCAAATCCGACGTGGGTGACGAGCTGCGCTCCGGCAAACTGGACCTGTTCTACGATCTGTATAACCTGTCGCAAAAGCGTCGCTTTGAGCGTTACCAGTATGCGCTGAAAGTGCTGGAACGTCCGATGGACTTCACCGGCAACGACACCTTTAATCTGGACCGCAGTAAAGCACCGTGGCCGAAAGATGAAGCCGAACTGAATGCGCTGTGGGACGGAAAGGTAAAATATGACGAGCTGAGCCTTAAGCTCGCTGGCAAAGACGAAAAAGAGATCCGTGACACGCTGACGCGTCGTTATAAATCGGCCATTCGTCGTCTGGCGCAAACCAACAGTGAAGATGTGTTCTCACTGGCGATGACCGCTTTTGCTCACGAAATCGACCCGCACACCAACTATCTCTCCCCGCGTAATACCGAACAGTTCAATACCGAAATGAGCTTGTCTCTGGAAGGTATTGGTGCGGTGCTGCAGATGGACGATGATTACACCGTGATCAACTCGATGGTTGCTGGTGGCCCGGCGTCGAAAAGCAAAGCGATTAGCGTTGGTGACCGCATTGTGGGTGTCGGGCAAACCGGCCAGAACATGGTCGACGTGATCGGCTGGCGTCTGGATGATGTGGTTGCGCTGATTAAAGGTCCGAAAGGTAGCAAAGTTCGCCTGGAAGTGTTGCCTGCAGGCAAAGGCACCAAAACCCGTATCGTTACCCTGACGCGTGAGCGTATCCGCCTGGAAGATCGCGCGGTGAAAATGTCGGTGAAAACCGTGGGTAAAGAGAAGGTGGGTGTTCTTGATATCCCTGGCTTCTACGTTGGTCTGACCGACGATGTGAAAGTGCAACTGCAGAAGCTTGAGAAGCAGAATGTCAGCAGCGTGATCATTGACCTGCGCAGTAACGGCGGCGGGGCACTGACCGAAGCGGTTTCTCTGTCAGGCCTGTTTATCCCGTCTGGCCCGGTGGTTCAGGTGCGTGATAACAACGGTAAAGTACGCGAAGATGCCGACAACGATGGTGTGGTCTACTATAAAGGCCCGCTGGTGGTTCTGGTCGACCGCTTCAGTGCTTCTGCATCTGAAATCTTTGCCGCGGCAATGCAGGACTATGGCCGTGCGCTGATCGTGGGTGAGCCGACGTTCGGTAAAGGTACCGTTCAGCAGTATCGCTCTCTGAATCGTATCTACGATCAGATGCTGCGTCCGGAATGGCCGGCACTGGGTTCTGTACAGTACACCATTCAGAAGTTCTACCGCGTGAACGGCGGCAGTACGCAGCGTAAAGGCGTAACGCCGGACATCATGATGCCGACAGGCACGGAAGAGACTGAAACCGGCGAGAAGTTTGAAGATAACGCGTTGCCGTGGGATAGCATCAATGCCGCGACTTACGTGAAATCAGGTGATATGACGCAGTTTGGCCCTGAATTGCTGAAAGATCATAACGATCGTATCGCGAAAGATCCGGAATTCCAGTACATCATGAAAGACATTGCTCGTTTCAATGCCATGAAAGATAAACGGAATATTGTGTCTCTTAACTACGCTCAGCGTGAGAAAGAGAACGCGGAAGACGATGCAACACGTCTGGCGCGTATCAACGATCGTTTCAAACGTGAAGGTAAGCCTTTGCTCAAGAAACTGGACGATCTGCCTAAAGATTACCAGGAGCCCGATCCGTATCTGGACGAGACGGTTCATATCGCTCTCGACCTGGCGAATCAGGAAAAAGACAAACCTGCCGTGCAACCTGCTCCGGCAAAATAATCTCCCGACAGGCACAAGAAATTGTGCCTGTTTTTTTAAGTTCTGCATCCTCCCGTCAATCAGATTTTCAATTGTGTAAAGTTGTGTCTTTCTGGTGACTTACACATGCTGGATACTTGAAAATAGCCACAATACCCATACGATGTGGGTAATCGCATAGTGCGTTTTGTTAAACTGAGGTTAAAAGAAAATTATGATGCGAATCGCGCTCTTCCTGCTCACCAACCTGGCGGTTATGGTGGTTTTCGGGCTGGTGCTAAGCCTGACAGGAATTCGGTCGAGCAGCGTTCAGGGTCTGTTGATTATGGCGCTGCTGTTTGGTTTCGGGGGCTCTTTCGTTTCGCTTCTCATGTCGAAATGGATGGCGCTGAAATCGGTAGGTGGTGAGGTTATTGAACAGCCGCGCAACGATATGGAGCAGTGGCTGATGAATACGGTTGCACAGCAATCCCAGCAGGCCGGGATCGCTATGCCGCAAGTGGCGATTTATCATGCACCGGATATCAACGCCTTTGCCACGGGTGCCCGTCGCGATGCGTCACTGGTTGCTGTCAGCACCGGTCTGTTGCAGAACATGAGCCGTGATGAAGCTGAAGCGGTCATCGCTCACGAAATCAGCCATATCGCGAACGGTGACATGGTGACCATGACCCTGATTCAGGGCGTAGTGAACACCTTCGTTATCTTCATTTCCCGTATTCTGGCGCAAATTGCCGCTGGATTTATGGGTGGCAACCGCGACGACGGTGAAGAGAGCAACGGCAACCCGCTGATCTATTTCGCTGTTTCGATGGTTCTGGAGCTGGTATTCGGTATTCTGGCAAGCATCATTACAATGTGGTTCTCCCGCCACCGTGAATTCCACGCGGATGCCGGCTCTGCAAAACTGGTAGGGCGTGAGAAGATGATTGCAGCGTTGCAGCGTCTGAAAACCAGTTACGAGCCACAGGAAGCCACCAGCATGATGGCATTCTGCATTAACGGTAAATCGAAATCGCTGAGCGAAATGTTTATGTCTCACCCGCCGCTGGATAAACGCATTGAAGCGCTGCGCAGCGGGGAATACCTGAAGTAACGCTGAAGAGTTGTAATGAACCGGGCAGGAGAACACTCCGCCCGGTTTTTTTATGCCTGTACTCTGGGCTGAGTGATGCGGAGCCCACTGATGATAGCGGCGATGGTGGCAAGGGTTCCTGCGGTAAGGAGTGCAATGTGGTTACCATTTTGTCCGGCAAGGTTAAACATCAGGGCGACCAGGGCCGCACCGGTGCTTTGCCCCAGCAGGCGCGCGGTTCCCAGCATACCGCTGGCTCCACCACTGCGATGGCGTGGTGCTGAAGTAATAATGGTGTGGTTATTAGGTGACTGGAACAGGCCAAAACCCGCGCCGCACAGGATCATACGCCAGATAATATCCAGATCGGAGGGTGACGACGGGAGCAGCGCCAGCGCGAAAAGCCCTGTCGCCATCACAATCAACCCCAGTGCGCCAAGCAATCCGGCATGCACGCGCTCAATCAAATACCCCGCCAGCGGAGCCATCACCATTGTCGCCAGCGGCCACGGTGTTAACAGCAGCCCGGTCTCAACTTCTGAACGTCCAACCACGCTTTGCAGGAAGAAGGGCAGGGAGACCAGCGCCAGCATCTGGGCGCAAAACGAGCAGACTGAGGTACAGATAGACAGCGAAAACAACGGAATTCGTAGCAGATCCACCGGTAATAGCGGCACCGGTAAAGCCAGCTGGCGTCGTACAAAGAAGAAACCGATCACCAGCAGGGCGACGAGCTCTGCCCCGGTAAGCATGAGTGACTGGCCTTGCGCAAAACCGCCAAGAGCGGTAATAAGCAGGCCAAATGTCAGCGCATTCATTACTGCACCCGGCAGGTCAAAGCGTGTGGTTGTGTTTTTAGAGCCGTTCGCCGGGAGATAGCGCAGCGCAAAGAAGAGTGCCACGATGCCCAGCGGTACGTTAATCGCAAACAGCCATTGCCATGAGGCGACAGAGAGAATTGCGGCCGCAATTGTCGGCCCGGCGGCTGACGATACGGCCACGATGAATGAGTTGATCCCCATACCGCGGCCCAACTGGTGTGACGGATAGATTAAACGAATCAATGCGGTGTTTACACTCATCAACGCTGCGCCGCCAAACCCTTGCGCAATTCGGGCGAGCGTCAGGGTATGCAGTGAATCTGAAAGGGCGCAGAAAAGCGAGGTTAGCGTAAATACAGCCAACCCGCACTGGTAGATCCGGCGATAACCGAACATATCACCCAGAAAAGAGAGTGAGAGCAGGGAAACAACAATCGCCATCTGGTAGGCGTTGACGATCCAGATGGAGCTGGCGGGAGAAGCATGAAGGTCGCTGGCAATGGTTGGCAGGGCAACGTTGGCAATTGCACCGTCAAGGACGGCCATCGAAATACCGATGATAATTGTCGCAATAGCGCCGTATCGCTGGGGCAAAGGCAGACCATCGGAAAGGTTTTTTTCCATTACGAGTGAAAAGCTCAGTGTGAAATTATTCTCATGGTAACTATTTTAGCATTATTAATGCCTCTTTATGCAGCAGATTTGTAACGAAGCAAACGGGGATTGATTGCAGGTAACATGACGGGAATTTATAATAAAAACAGGTTCTGATTTTTATAAAACACTCTCTATGAGGTGATAAATGGCAATCGCAGATTTGGATAAGCAGCCAGATTCTGTTTCTTCCGTGTTGAAGGTGTTCGGCATCTTACAGGCGCTCGGAGAAGAGCGTGAAATAGGTATTACAGAGTTATCACAGCGTGTAATGATGTCGAAAAGCACTGTTTATCGCTTTTTACAAACCATGAAGTCCCTGGGATATGTTGCACAGGAAGGCGAATCTGAAAAGTATTCTCTGACGCTAAAACTGTTCGAATTAGGTGCCCGCGCGCTGCAAAACGTTGATCTGATCCGTAGCGCAGATATTCAGATGCGTGAAATTTCCCGCCTGACGAAAGAGACCATCCACCTGGGGGCGATGGATGAAGACAGCATTGTTTACATCCATAAAATTGACTCCATGTACAGCCTGCGCATGTATTCGCGCATTGGCCGCCGTAACCCACTGTATAGCACTGCAATTGGTAAAGTTCTGCTGGCATGGCGTGACCGTGAAGAGGTGAAGCAGATCCTCGAAGGCGTGGAATACAAGCGCAGCACTGAGCGAACCATTACTAATACTGATGAGTTAATGGTCGTGCTCGATAAAGTGCGTGAGCAGGGTTATGGCGAAGATAATGAAGAGCAGGAAGAAGGGCTGCGCTGTATCGGTGTTCCTGTATTCGACCGTTTTGGCGTTGTCATTGCGGGGCTGAGTATCTCCTTCCCGACGCTGCGTTTCTCGGAAGAGCGTCTGCGTGAATATGTTGCTATTCTTCATACCGCTGCGCGCAAAATTTCTGAGCAGATGGGTTACAACGACTATCCGTTTTAACCGTCGTTGAGAATAAAAAACGCCGCATTTTTTGCGGCGTTTTTTATGGTTACGTCTGGCAGAGTGTTACCCGTTATCGACCACGACGGTCATTTTACGGAACACCGGGCAATTCGATAACCCGAAAATACCGCTGTCAGAATGCAGATACTGTGCTGTGCTTACACCCTGGGCTGTCAGGTATTTGCACTGGATACCTAACCCAGCCGCGTTTTCGGTGCTGCCCACAAGGACACCGTAACCGGTTAGCAGAAGGCCAGTCCATAGCACGGCCAGCGCAATAAGGGTTCGAATGATTAAACGCATCATTGCCTCTTTTTCTTCGTTGTCATGCTCTTAAGCGTAACCTGTTTACGTAATGAAACAAGTACATGATTCTGAAAAGAGCTTGATGAAGTTACAGTTAGTCCCTGTTTAAGATAAGCGTGATAACCTGGTAACTTCAGGCCTTAAGACGGAGTGTGGAGTGAAAAAAATACGCTGGATAATTCTGATTATTGTGCTGATAGCATGCGTAGTGCTGTGGACGCAGACTATCAATGTGATGTGCGATCAGGATGTACAGTTTTTTAGTGGCGTTTGCGCAATCAATAAGTTTATTCCGTGGTAGCACGCATTTTTTCTAAAGGTGATTTCCTTCCTTCGCGCCAGTGGTAAAATGAACGTTTTTATTGAGGTGGTGAAATGGGTGAGTTACTGAATTCAGGGCTGCTGAATATGGCGTCCCTGGTGATCTCTTTGGTTGTTCTGGTTGCGGGTCTGGTTATTTGGTTTTTCGTGAACCGCGTCAGTTCTCGTACTAACGAGCAGATCGAACTGCTGGAAGCGCTGCTCGATCAGCAAAAGCGTCAGAATGCACTGCTACGTCGTCTGTGCGAAGCGAATGAACCTGAAGAGAAAGCAGCCCCGCAAGAAGCGGTAGCTGAAGACAAAGAAGGCGAAGACGATTTTATCCGCCTGGTGGCTGAACGTTAATCTGTCTGTCCCGGGAGGTGGTTATGGTCTGGAAAAATCCCTGGTATGACCCCTCCCTGAAGCATCACACACCAGATGGTTTTCGTAATACCTATCCGGTAGGGCACCAGGCTGGTGACGTTGACCGCTGGCGTAAGGCGCGCAAAGTTGCGGGCTTGCCTAAGCCTCCTGCGCTCGGTTATGACGCATTCATTCGTCAGTGGTGGCAGCCTGCCGAACTGAATCAACCGCAGGGCGACGGGGTATGGTGGCTGGGGCACGCGAGTTTGCTGCTGCAGATGGATGGCAATACCCTCCTCACCGATCCGGTTTTTTCACAGCGCGCTTCACCGCTTCCGTTTTTAGGGCCACAGCGCAAAACACCTCACGCTATTTCTGTTGAACACCTTTCGCAACTTGATGCGGTGGTGATCTCTCATAACCATTACGATCATCTCGATAACGCGACGATTCGCCGTATCCTGAAACGCTTTCCTGACGTGAGCCTGTTTGTCCCTTTAGGCCTGGCGGACTGGTTTCGTCGTCGGGGAGCCAGACGCATTGTTGAACTCGACTGGTGGCAGAGCATCACCTGGCAGGGGATAACCCTGACCGCCGTGCCCGCACAGCACTGGAGTATGCGGACACCGTGGAACCGAAACCGTTCCCTGTGGTGCGGTTGGGTCTTTGAAGGGCGACAGCACCGTTTCTGGTTTAGCGGTGACACAGGTTATTCGCCTGAGCTGTTATTGATACCGGAACGGCTTGGCAAAATTGACGCAGCAGCGTTGCCGATAGGCGCGTATGCTCCAGAATGGTTCATGGCTGTGCATCACATGGATCCACAGTCTGCTGTTGCGTTGTGGCAACAACTTGACTGCCCTCTGGCATTTCCCATTCACTGGGGCGTGTTTGAACTGGCAGACGAGTCCCTCGATGAACCGGTTCAGGAGTTGACCCGGGCGCTTGTTAATTTAGCACCAGTTAATAATTCATTCATGATACTGAAAATTGGTGAATATTTATCCTTGTAAACACCTCGCTGTTTTGTTGCATATATTCTGCATTTGAACCCATTGGTGAATATTTTATTTTTATCGAAACGTTTTGCTTGCCTTCTTTTGAGGCAGGGTCATAAAAATTTCATTATTTTGGTGCATAACCCTGCTTATTAATTGGTGGTTTTTAATACAGTTAAACGGTATCTATTAGCATCTTTTTTTCATTGTAACATTGCAGGTGCGTTGTAATGTTTCAGCATAACTTTTCACAAATTGTTCTAACTCAATGCTTGTAGCAAGGATTCTTCTCTTCGGCTCTGGACGCACTGAAGTGATTGAGCTATGGTAAAAAAGTCTCAGATTACAGCGGTTATGAACGTAACGCGAAGTCTGTGTAGAGGCGTCACACTGTCCATGAGCATTGCGCATAATTGTGCAGGTACTTGCAGGGCAGTGTTTGAATTTGTGCGGCAGATCGAGACACGTTTAAAAATGGCTTGCCATATTAAACGTTGTGTGTGATAACACGTTTTGGGTCAAACGAGGTACAGTTCTGTTTATGTGTGGCATTTTCAGTAAAGAAGTCCTGAGTAAAAACGTTGTCGTTGAATACCGCTTCTCTGCCGAACCTTATATTAGTGCCTCAAGCAGTAATGTCTCAGTTTTATCTCAGTCAATGCCTGCGGGCTAAGAAAACACTCTAAGGAATTTTGCAAATGGCAAAGATTAAAGGTCAAGTTAAGTGGTTCAACGAGTCTAAAGGTTTTGGTTTCATTACTCCTGCTGACGGCAGCAAAGACGTGTTCGTACACTTCTCTGCAATCCAGGGTAACGGCTTCAAAACTCTGGCTGAAGGCCAGAACGTTGAGTTCGAAATTCAGGACGGCCAGAAAGGCCCAGCTGCAGTTAACGTAACTGCTATCTGATCGAACCACTGCTGACGGAAGTGCTTTTGCACTTCGTTTTCAGATATAAAGCCTCGCATCCTGCGGGGCTTTTTTATAACGTTATTTTTCAAAATATTACGAACGCCTCTCTTGTTAGCAACTTGTTGCAAAGCTGCGAGATTAGTAGCACTGTTTTCCCTCCTTTATATCCGCTTTTCCCGTTAAATCAGGGCGTTGTTTAACAGTCCTGGGGTTCAGGTGAAAAAGAAAACGATACCGACCACCGGAAATTTTACCCCGGTGCGTTTTGCTCTGCTGTGTTTTGCCATTTTTTGTAGTCTGGCGTTTTTGCTGGGACGTGTTGCCTGGCTACAAATTGTTAAACCAGACAATCTGGTTAAGCAGGAAGACATGCGTTCGCTGCGTGAAGTCGAGATCGACGCCCCGCGTGGGATGATTGTCGATCGCGAGGGGCGACCACTGGCGGTGAGTGTGCCGGTCAGGGCCGTATGGGCTGACCCAAAAACGGTGCTGGCAAAAGGCGGTGTAGGTTTTGATGATCGCTGGCAGGCTCTGGCGAATGCGTTGCATCTCTCTCTTGGCACGCTTTCATCGCGGATTAACAACAACCCGCAGGGGCGATTTATCTACCTCGCGCGCCAGGTCGATCCTTCTCAGGCACAGTGGATAGATAAGCTGAATTTACCGGGTATTAATTTACGCGATGAGTCCCGTCGTTTTTATCCGGCCGGACACATTGCGGCGAACCTTATTGGTTTCACCAATATTGATGGGCAGGGTATTGAAGGTGTAGAGAAAAGTTTTAACACTCAACTTATGGGTAAGGCGGGGGTGAGACAGGTAAGGGAAGACCGTTACGGACGGGTGGTTGAGAACCTGACCGAAATTTCACCCGTCCCTGCACATACTATCCAACTGAGTATTGATGAACGCCTGCAAACCATCACTGAAGATGCACTCGATAATGCAGTGGCATGGAATAAAGCTGAGTCGGGCGCATCGGTTTTAATTAATATCCAGACGGGTGAAATTCTCGCGATGGCGAGCTACCCGGATTTTAACCCGAATAATCGTGAAGGGGCGACGTTAAACGATTTTCGCAATCGTGCGATTAGCGATACCTTCGAACCTGGCTCGACCGTCAAGCCGCTCGTGCTCATGACCGCATTACAGCAGGGGCTGGTGCAGCCGGACAGCGTAATCGACACTCATCCGTATACGCTTGATGGTCACCGTATCCGCGACGTCGGCTACTATCCCGAACTGACAATGACCGGGATCCTGCAAAAATCGAGCGATACCGGCGTATCTCGCCTCTCTCTCGCCATGCCAATTCAGCATCTGCTTGATACCTACAGAAATTTTGGATTTGGCACCAATACCGGACTGGGTCTGACGGGAGAAAGCTCAGGGCTATTACCACAGCGCAAGTTCTGGAGCCAGCTTGACAGGGCCACCTTCGCTTTTGGCTACGGCTTAATGGTGACACCGCTTCAACTGGCGCATGTCTACGCGACCATCGGCAGCTATGGCCTTGAGCGTCCCCTCTCGATCACCCGCATCGATCCACCGGTTATCGGGCACAGAGTGATGCCGGAAGAGATTGCTCATGAAGTGGAACACATGATGGAGAGCGTTGCGCTACCTGGCGGCGGCGGCATAAAGGCGGCTGTTCGCGACTATCGTGTCGCGGTTAAAACCGGTACGGCGAAAAAAATTGGTGATGACGGCAAGTATGTTGATAAGTATGTCGCCTATACTGCCGGCGTTGCGCCAGCCAGCGATCCACATTTTGCACTGGTGGTGGTGATCAACGATCCGAAAAACGGGGATTACTACGGTGGTGCCGTTTCCGCACCCGTTTTCAGCGAGATTATGGGTAACGTTCTGCGTCTGGAAAATGTTAAACCTGACGGCTTAGCGGCGGACTCAGATCACCTTATCGTTATGCGTTAACCCAGGCGTTTATAACCGGGGCGAATAGCGGTACACTTTCGCCCTTTGATGAATGCCCCGGAGTCACCATGTCTTTCAGCTGTCCCCTTTGCCACGCGCGGTTGACGCGCTCTGAGAAAAGTTTTACCTGTCCACAGGGGCACCAGTTTGATATGGCGAAAGAAGGGTACGTGAATCTTCTGCCCGTGCAACATAAACGCTCCCGCGACCCGGGAGACAGCGCTGACATGATGCAGGCGCGTCGCGCGTTTCTGGATGCCGGGCACTATCAGCCGCTCAGGGATACCGTTGCGCAGATGCTGGGTGATAACCTGGCTGACAATGCCTGTGCCGTGCTGGATATCGGCTGTGGCGAAGGTTACTACACGGCAACGTTTGCAGAGGTTGCGGGTGAAAAGGGGGCCGAAACATACGGTCTGGATGTGTCGAAAGTGGCTATTCGCGCAGCGGCAAAGCGCTATTCTGCGGTGACGTTCTGTGTGGCATCCAGCCACCGGTTGCCGTTTGACGATACCAGCATGGATGCGGTTGTGCGTATCTATGCACCCTGTAAGGCAGAGGAGCTGGCACGCGTCGTGAAACCAGGTGGATGGGTTATCACCGTCACGCCTGGCCCACGTCATCTGATGGAACTGAAAGGGTTGATCTACGATGAAGTGCGCCTGCATGCGCCTCACTCAGAGCAACTGGCGGGCTTTACGCTGAAACAGGAACAGTCTGTGGCGTATGAAATGAACCTGAAAGGGGATGAGGCCGTGGCGTTGTTGCAAATGACGCCGTTTGCGTGGCGGGCCAAGCCCGAGGTGTGGGAAACGTTGGCACAACAGACAGAGTTTCGCTGCCAGACGGATTTCAGTATCCATTGCTGGCAGCGCGAAGTTTAACCTGCGAAGTGTGCCCAGAGAATTTGGGCACCAATACCAATCAACACAATACCGCCCAGGATCTCGGCTCGCTTACCCAGCAGCGGGCCGATAAACCGACCCACCATTATTCCCAACGTCGACATGATCAGCGTCGCGCAGCCAATGGCCAACGCGGTGGCGATGATATTCACCTGCAGGAACGCCAGACCGACACCCACAGCCATTGCGTCAAGGCTGGTGGCAATCGCCGTGGTCACCAGTAGCCAGAAACCGTGGCGGTGCAGTGGCTCCTCATCGTCATCACTGTTACCGCGCAAACCTTCGATGATCATTCGACCGCCGAGGAATACCAGCAGCACAAAGGCGATCCAGTGGTTCCACTCCAGCACAAACTGACTGGCCAGCATGCCAAGCCCCCAACCGATAAGCGGCGTCAGCGTTTCAATGGCACCAAAGATCAGGCCAGTACGCAGGGCTTCAGAAAATTTAGGTTTGTGGAGTGTGGCACCTTTACCGATGGAAGCAGCAAATGCATCCATAGACATGCCGAAGGCAAGAAGAACAGTTGCAGAGATATTCATAAAAGCGTCCAGACCGGGAGATATCCATATGACACATCACTGCCCCCAGTAAACAGCAGGTAATGTATCTATGGTCTCGCCTGACCGCTTTGCACATAAATGCACTGAAAGCGATCCGTACGCGCCACGTTTTTCAACGAGTATGTTGACACGTACATTTCCTGCGGACAGGAAATCAGCTACTCCCCAACGACGGGCGCAACCTTAACATATTTTGAGAATATAAAACAACAACCGGAGGGTATTATTCCGCTCTCTTGTTGATAACGGTTTTCATTTAGATTTAAGCGTGAGAATATCGTTAAAAAATATGAGTTTTAAAATGACCAAATATAGCTTTGGCTATATTTTTTTTGCGTGGAATAAACACAATATATAGCCAGTGCTATGAATTCAACTCATTGAGTTTTAACGAGTAATTTGTATATTTTTTCCAGGTCGTCAATGTTTTTGACCCGGATAAGCAGGCGGCGTTGTTCTAATTGCATTACCAGCACACCATCTTCCGATAAATTCATCTCGCTGATGCGGTTATATTCTACCCATACATTGGCGAAGAAAAAGCCACGGCTTTTAAAAATGACTTTGGGTGTGCGGATCCAGAACAGATAAATCGCCATTAATGCCAGCGCACATAATAACCATGTGGTTAATATTGCACCGTGGCTGGTGACATTATTGTAAATCAGAATGACTATCAGACCCGCGAAGATAAACGCATCAACGCGTCCGCGGCGTAAAAGGGGCAGGGAGAGCAGCGTTTCGCCGTGGCGGTGGGGCATGATGAACTCGTCATAGATAGCGTAAGCCAGAAGGGCAACAATAAACAAAACCAGTACGATGTCCGTGACAGTCATTCATCCTCCAGATAAAAAGACCGGGGGCAAGCCCCCGGTGTATAGCCCGTCATACTTCAGGTTTCATGTGCGTTGGCTGCAACTCGAATTATTTAGGGTTGTCTTACAGACCCAGCAGGCCGACAGCGTAGCCTACGATACCGATGATGAAGAAGCCAACGATGATCCACAGTGGGTTAACTTTCTTACGCAGTAACCACATGCAGGCGAAGGTCAGCAGCAGCGGCACCAGACCCGGCATCAACTGATCCAGGATGGTCTGCACGGTGGTCACGCGGGTTTGTCCATCCTGACCGGTAATGGTCGACACCACCAGCGGGATGTTCACGTGCGTCCATTTGTTAACCAGTGCCCCCATGACAAACAGGCCGAGGATTGACGCCCCCTCAGTCAGTTTTTGCAGGAAGCCACCGCCCATGTCCTTAACGATGTCCACACCTTTACGGTAGCCATAAGCTACGCCGTAGTAACGGGTCAGCAGACGTACTGCGTTGAACAGGATGAAGAACAGCAGAGGGCCGAGCAGGCTGCCGCTCATCGCGATACCGGCACCCAGTGCCGCAAATACCGGACGAACCGTACCCCAGAAGATAGGGTCGCCGACGCCTGCCAGCGGCCCCATCAGACCAACTTTGATACCGTTTATCGCACCATCGTCAATCTCTGCGCCGTTTGCACGCTGCTCTTCCATTGCCAGCGTTACACCCAGAACTGGGGCCGCAACGTAAGGGTGGGTGTTGAAGAATTCCAGGTGACGCTTAATCGCCTGACGACGTGCTTCGTTGTTCTCTGGATACAGGCGTTTGATGGCCGGTACCATAGAGAAACAGAAGCCCAGCGCCTGCATACGTTCGAAGTTCCATGAACCCTGAAACAGGTTAGAACGGATGAACACGCCACGAATATCACCCGGAGTGAGTTTTTTCTCAGTGGTATTTTTTGTCATATCAACCATTTCGCTCACCTGCTAGTCCAGTTCGTTATCGAGGGAGTTATTACCAGCAGCCTGCGCTGGGGCACCCGCAACGCGGTTATATTTCGGGCTGAGCTGGATGTAGAGAATCGCCATAACCGCACCAATCACACCCAGAGCAACCAGGTTGAAGTTGGTGAACGCAGCGGTAACGAAGCCAAGGTAGAAGAATGGCATCAGGTAGCCTGCACGCATCATGTTGATGACCATTGCGTAACCAACTACCACAATCATGCCGCCCGCAATGTTCAGACCGCCGGTGACGACTTCTGGAATGGCGTTCAGCATGCTCTGTACTTCACTGGTGCCGACAGAGATGGCAACGATAACCGCCGGAATGGCGATACGCATCGCCTGCAGGAACAGGGACGAGACGTGGATCCAGGAAAGTGCCGTGAGGTTGCCATTTTCGGCCGCCTTATCTGCCGCGTGCTGGAAGGCAACGGTGATAGTACGAACGATGATGGTCAATACCTGGCCTGCAGCAGCCAGTGGGATTGCCAGCGCAATACCCGCACCGATACTTTGGTGACCGGCAATAACCAGAACGGTTGAAATAATGGATGCCAGAGCAGCATCTGGCGCAACTGCCGCACCGATGTTCATCCAGCCGAGGGCGATCATTTCCAGGGTACCACCGATGATGATACCGGTTTTCATATCACCGAGTACGGCACCAATCAACGTACAGGCCACCAGCGGACGGTGGAACTGAAATTCATCAAGTACGGATTCCATACCCGCAATACATGCGACGACGAACACCAGCACAATCTGAAGAGTGGTAATCTCCATTGTACTTCTCCTATTGCATAATCTTTATGTGAAAAACCGGCGCGGGCTTATTTCCCCACTTTGCCGATCAAATCCATCATTTTCAGTTTCTGATCTGTGGAAACCTTACGGGCTTCCAGCTCAATACCGCGTGCATTCAGCTTGTTGAATGCTTCGATATCTTTTTCATCGACTGAAATCGCGTTGTTGACCTGCGTTTTGCCCTGACGGAAAGCCATACCACCAATGTTAACGGAGGTGATTTTCACGCCACCTTCAACAATGCGCTCGACGTCTGTCGGGTTTGTGAACAGAAGCATCACGCGCTCACCCGCATATTTCGGGTTGTTATAAACGCGGATCATTTTAGCGACATCCACAACGTGCGCGGTCACGCCCGGTGGTGCAACCTGGGTCAGAAGGGTTTTACGTACGGTGTCGGCGGCCACTTCGTCGCTGACGACGATAATGCGGCGAACGTTGGTTTCTTTGGTCCAGCGCGTAGCGACCTGGCCGTGGATCAGACGGTCATCGATACGTGCAAGGCCAATGACCATATAATCGTTCGGGCCCATTGGTTTTGCAGGTTCTGCGGCCTTTGGTGCCACGGCAGCAGGTGCAGGTTTTTCAACCGGTTGTGCTTTCAGCGCTTTCACGCCTTCGCGACCCGTCTCGACAGCCAGTGCGACCAGCTCATCGAAGCTCGGGTTATCGTCACGCGCCATGAAGGTTTCCACCAGCATAGGAATGTTCACCCCGGCGACGACTTCGTAATGCTCTTTATCGACGACAATGCGGCTGGCAGCGTTAAACGGACTGCCGCCCCATGTATCAACGAGAAACAGCACGCCTTTGCTGGTATCCAGCTTCTCAAGTTGAGCGGTGTACTTCACAATCAACGTTTCGGCATTTTCACCCGGAACGAAATCGATCCAGCCGACGTTTTCCTGCTCGCCCAACAGCATCTCTGCCGTCTTGATTAACTGCTCTGCAGCCCAACCATGTGTGCCTATGACAATAGCAATGGTCACTTGCTACCTCCTTTTATTATCATTAATACGTCTGCCAGGCAGTCGTACTGAGAATCGCATCTGGCGAACCGAATCGATTCAGATAAGGGTTATCGTTAAATAAACTAAGACTTACGCGAATTATTTTAGACAGTGAAAGAATAATTTATGTGATGAAGATCCGTAATTTAGCTTTCGAAACACAGAAAATACGCGACGAAAATTTAGTCTTTTGACGCGTTCTTGCAAAAAAAAGTAAATCTTTGCCAAAAGATTATTGTCTCTGATATGTTTAGCCTCCGTTTATCTATTCAGGAGTATAGGGCAGCAGCCCACTATATGGACCGTCACCGACGTCAGTCATCTTTCAGGCCGTTCTGCGCCTCTTTCACCGGCGATCCTCGCCACGTTTCAACGCTGTCTACCATTGATTTGCCCATGCCGATTGGGGCACCGTTTTGTCATTCCTTTAGCAGGAGCTTGTCATGGAATTCTTAATGGACCCGTCAATCTGGGTAGGATTGCTCACGCTGGTGGTGCTGGAGATTGTTCTCGGCATCGATAACCTGGTGTTTATTGCCATCCTTGCGGATAAACTTCCGCCAAAACAACGTGATAAAGCGCGTCTGATCGGTCTCTCGCTGGCACTGTTCATGCGACTGGCACTGTTGTCCGTCATCTCGTGGATGGTGACGCTGACGAAACCGCTTTTTTCCGTCATGGATTTCACCTTCTCTGGCCGCGATTTGATCATGCTGCTGGGGGGGATATTCCTGCTGTTCAAGGCCACAACCGAACTGCACGAACGGCTGGAAAACAGACAGCACGATGATGGTCACGGTAAGGGGTATGCCAGCTTCTGGGTGGTTGTATTGCAGATCGTGGTGCTTGATGCCGTCTTCTCGCTGGATGCGGTGATCACGGCGGTGGGTATGGTGAACCACCTGCCAGTGATGATGGCAGCCGTAGTGATTGCGATGGCGATGATGTTGCTGGCCTCGAAGCCGCTGACGCGTTTCGTGAACCAACATCCAACGGTCGTGGTGCTGTGTCTGAGCTTCCTGCTGATGATTGGTCTGAGCCTGGTCGCGGAAGGTTTTGGCTTCCATATTCCGAAAGGTTACCTGTATGCCGCGATTGGCTTCTCGATCCTTATCGAGCTGTTTAACCAGATTGCGCGTCGTAACTTCATTAAGCAGCAATCGAATCAGCCGCTGCGTGCCCGTACGGCGGATGCCATTCTGCGCCTGATGGGGGGCCGTCGTCAGGTGACCGTACAGTCCGATAACGAAAGCCGTAACCCGGTTCCGGTCCCTGAAGGGGCGTTCGTTGAAGAAGAACGCTACATGATCAACGGCGTGCTCTCACTGGCCTCCCGTTCGCTGCGCGGTATCATGACCCCGCGCGGTGAAATCAGCTGGGTAGATGCCAACCTGAGCGTCAGTGAAATCCGTCAGCAACTGCTCTCTTCACCGCACAGTCTGTTCCCGGTGTGTCGTGGTGAGCTGGATGAGATAATCGGCGTGGTGCGTGCGAAAGAGCTGCTGGTGGCGCTGGAAGAGGGCGTCAACGTGGAAGCCATCGCGGCCGCATCACCTGCAATTGTGGTGCCGGAAACGCTGGATCCGATCAATCTGCTGGGCGTACTGCGCCGCGCTCGCGGGAGCTTCGTCATCGTCACCAACGAGTTTGGTGTGGTGCAGGGGCTGGTCACGCCGCTGGACGTGCTTGAAGCGATTGCCGGTGAATTCCCGGATGCAGACGAAACGCCAGAAATTGTGGCCGACGGCGAAGGCTGGCTGGTGAAGGGAACGACCGACCTGCACGCGCTCTCGCATACGCTGGGGCTGGAAAACGTCATCAATGATGATGAAGACATTGCCACCGTTGCAGGGCTGGTGATTTCCGTTAACGGGCAAATCCCGCGTACCGGTGACGTGATCGAACTTCCACCTTTGCACATTACCATTGTTGAAGCGAACGATTATCGCGTTGATATGGTGCGTATTGTTAAAGAGCAATCGGCACACGACGAAGACGAGTAAGTCTTCTTAACGCAACGGCATTAAGGGCACGATGTGTCCATTGTGGTGCGCTGGCGGGGGGGAACTCTCCGCCAGCCATTTTGGAAATTCCCGTAGCGGCATTGGTCGCGCATAAAAAAATCCCTGCAGGTTATGCACGCCGTGTCGGCGTAAATACCGCGACTGTTCCTCTGTTTCGACCCCTTCCGCAACCAGCTCAATATTCAACCGCTGACCCAGCGCAATAATAATGTCCGTTACCGTCGAGTTCACGGCATCGGTACCAATTGCCGTGGTGAATGATTTGTCAATTTTCAACACGTCAGGATGGAGTTTTTCGAGCCAGGAAAGTGAACTGTTCCCGGTACCAAAATCATCAATCGCCAGTTTCACGCCTTCGCGATGCAGCTCCCGAACAATGCGGTAATCGACGTCGAGCAGGTCGTCGCGTTCGGTCAGTTCAATAATCAGCTGTTGAGTGGGTTTTGCGCTGAACCAGGCGCGGTTCAGATCCTGCAACAGGGTGGCGCGGCGGAAGTGGCTGGCAGCCACATTTATCCCGATCTGAAAACTGTTTGAGGCCGGAAAATAACCAATCTGACGCACGGTCTCCATGATGACGTAGCGTGTCAGAGGAACAATCAGGTTATGTTCTTCTGCCAGGGGAATAAACACTTCCGGTGAGATCCAGCCCTGTCGCGGGTTATGCCAGCGCAACAGGATCTCGACGCCGATGCAGTCCTGGGTACGGGCATTCACCAGCGGCTGGCAAAAAAGTTCAAATTCCCGTGCCGCGATCCCCATGTTAATTTCCCACGTGAAGCTCATGCGGCGCGCAGTTGCCAGCCAGGCGATATAGCCCAGCAGCAGGCTCAGCATTAACCCCAGCGGTAACTGCGTTGGCAGGTTGATTAACGCCATTTCACCAGGGCCTGGCCCGCTGACCGTAATGGAGAAGGGATAGTGTGTCGACGCCTTCTCCAGAAGCGAATCTCCGTCATCAAAGCTCAGGGTTTCCGTGACCTGTTGACCATAGCGCAGATAATGATCGCCCACGGTCAGCACCACGTCGGTAATCAGCGGGGTCTGTGGCTCGAGTATCATTCTGGTGATGAGATCAATATTGACGATCTCCATCACGCCATCTTCACCGCTCGGGGAAATCGGGGTCCACTGAATCAGAATGGGGCTGCCTTTGAGCAGCCACTGGTCGGTCGACAAAATCAGTTTTGGCTTACTGGCAGGCAAGACCGGTTGAAAATCACGCACGAGGACATTACGGCTGCCGAAAATACTGGAGCAGTACAGGATCCCGTCTTTAATCAGCGCGATGGAGCGAACGGTCTGCAAAATGGCGGCCTGTTTTCGCAAAACCAGGTGCACCTGCGGGCAAGGTTCACCCACCAGCGTTTGCAGAAGATTCCGGCGGCGTTCTAATGAAAGCAGTACGTTATCGAGAGAGCGAACGGTATAGCTGGCAAAATCGAGGATCCGCTCCTGATTGGCATTACGCTGTGAAACAAAACGAATACCTAACGTCAGGATGAGCGTAAGGAGCGCAACCGTCACACAGACGATAACGCGTTTTCGGCGATAGTTTTTAATGATCGTTTGTGCATTTTGCATGAACGGTCGCTCTATGCGCTACCAGCCCCAAAAGCCGGAAGCAATAGAGAAAGTGTAGTGGGGAAAGAGGAAGGAGACGAGACGTGAGAGGTAATATCGCCCATCCGTTGCAGATGGGCGAAAGGAAGTATTAGTCGCACTGCACCTTAATGGCCAGACCACCGCGTGACGTTTCGCGGTACTTCGCGTTCATGTCCTTGCCGGTTTCGTACATGGTTTCGATAACCTTATCCAGCGATACGCGAGGTTCGCTGGTACGGCGCATTGCCATACGAGAGGCGTTGATCGCTTTCACTGAGGCAATAGCGTTACGCTCAATACACGGTACCTGTACCTGGCCTGCAACCGGGTCGCAGGTCAGACCGAGGTTATGTTCCATACCGATTTCCGCCGCCACACAGACCTGCTCTGGGCTTGCACCCAGCAGTTCTGCAAGGCCAGCTGCTGCCATAGAACACGCCACGCCCACTTCGCCCTGGCAGCCGACTTCTGCGCCAGAGATGGATGCGTTCATTTTGTACAGCGCGCCAATCGCACCCGCTGCCAGGAAGTAACGGATGTAAATATCCGGGCTGACAGGCTCAATAAAGTGATCGTAATAGGCCAGTACCGCCGGAACGATACCGCATGCGCCGTTGGTAGGCGCAGTTACCACACGGCCACCGGCGGCGTTTTCTTCGTTAACCGCAAGGGCAAACATGTTCACCCAGTCGACCACGTTCATGGGGTCGTTGGAGAATTTGTCCGTTGTCACCAGCATACGACGCAGCGCAGAGGCACGACGCGGCACGCGCAGTGGCCCAGGTAACACACCTTCGGTGTTCATACCGCGGTCGATACAGGCGCGCATGGTCTGCCACACATTAGCAAAATAGTCTTCAATTTCTTTTTTGCTGTGCAGTGCCAGTTCGTTTTGCATCACCATGCCGGAAAGCGACAGGCCGCTCTCTTTGCAATAACCCAGCATCTCGGTGGCCGATTTAAACGGATACGGCACGCTGACGTCGCCCACGCTCTCTTTGCCAAAGTGCTCTTCATCAACAATGAAGCCACCGCCAATGGAGTAGTAGGTTTTGCTGTAAATCTCTTTTTCGCCGTTAAACGCGTGGATGGTCATCCCGTTTTCGTGCAGCGGCAGGTTGTCGCTGCGAAAACGCATGCCATCATCCTGCGGGAAATCCACTTCGCGCTGGCCGTTTGCAAGCAGCAGGCGACCGCGCGTTTCCACGTCGCGGATGAATGCCGGAATGGCATCAATATCAACGGTGTCCGGCATGTTGCCCGCCAGACCCATAATAATGGCGATATCGGTGTGGTGGCCTTTACCCGTTAATGACAGCGAGCCGTAAACATCCACGGCAACACGGGTAACGCTTTCCAGTAATCCTTTTTCGACCAGATCATCGACGAACTGTTTACCGGCCTTCATCGGGCCTACAGTATGGGAAGACGAAGGGCCAATTCCCACTTTGAACATGTCGAATATACTAATCACTTTCACACTCCTGACAGGGTTACCGGGTTTCCAGTAACGATGTTATAACTGCGCATAGTGTAAGAGGGAACATCGACCTCGGCTTGACTATTCACATGAATTAAACTAATGGATAACCCCTGATTTACTAATGCTGAGACGCACCTCGCAAACTTACGTTAAATTCGCGAATGTAAAGTATAGTCAAGGCTTCAGGCCGATTTGCAGCGCCAGTTCACGAATGATGCCTGCCGTCATGCCCCAGACAAAATAATGCTGATACCAGGACAACCAGACCCGGTGTGCATGACCTCGTCGCTGAATGTCCAGAGGGTGATAGCGCCCGAGACGAAGAGCCTCTTCCAGCGGCATTTCAAACACCGCAGAGACTTCATCGACGCTGGCATGATACTGAAGATCAGGGGGGATAATGCCGACGACCGGCGTGACCTGAAAACCGGTGACACTGTCGACTGGCGGCAGAACACCAATGATCTCGACGACCTCCGGTGGGATCGCGACCTCTTCCTGTGCTTCACGCAGCGCGGCAGCAATCAACGAAGCGTCGGTACTGTCGACCGCGCCCCCCGGGAAAGCAACCTGACCGGCGTGTTTGCGCAAGTGCGGTGAACGCTGTGTCAGCAGTAAACCGGGCTGTTCGCGGCGCACCACCGGGATAAGCACCGCGGCCTGACGGCGATTCAGGGTTTCTCGGCTCACCTGTGGGCGCAAAAGCTGGAAACGCGACAGAAAATCATCCAGCGTCAGGTTCTCTTTCTCCACCCGTTATGTCTCCAGTTGTTGAAGGATACGGTTAACTTTATCAAAGGTTTCCTGATATTCCGCCTGAACTTCGCTATCCGCCACAATTCCGCCACCGGCAGAACAGTAAATATTGCCCGCGCAGGCGGTCAGAGTGCGAATGGTAATGCTGGTATCCAGCGTACCGCAGAGGCTGACATAGCCAATGCTGCCGCACCAGGCGTTGCGGCGGTGTGGCTCGAGTTCATCGATAATCTCCATCGCCCGCACTTTGGGTGCGCCGGTGATGGAGCCTCCCGGAAACGCGGCGCGCAGGAGATCGCAGGCCGTACGCGACGCAGGCAACTGTGCGGTAATGGTGCTGACCAGATGATGCACCGCCGGGAAAGGCTCGACCACGAACAGTTCAGGCACCCGCACGCTTCCCGGTACGGCCACCCGGCCAATATCGTTGCGCATCAGATCAACAATCATCAGGTTTTCGGCGCGGTCTTTTGGTGATGCGGCCAGCTTTTTCGCCTGCAGACGATCGGCTTCAGGGTCTGCCAGACGCGGAAGCGTACCTTTGATCGGGCGGGTCTGAATGGTACCTTCAGCGAGATGAATAAATCGCTCTGGCGAGAGGCTAAGGATTGCGCCCTGTTCCAGACGTAAAAACGCGCTGAACGGTGCCCGGTTACTGGCGTTGAGGCGGGTAAAGGCCTGCCATTCATCACCCTGATACGTCGCCTGAAAGCGCTGGGCGAGGTTGACCTGATAGCAATCACCGCTTTGCAGATACGCCTGAACGCGTGAGAACTTTTGCGCATATTCCTGCGCGGTCATGTTCGAACGCCAGTTCGAGGTCAGGCTGAAGTCTGTTGCTGAAGCCGGTTGTTGTGATTCCAGCCAGGCCAGACGTGCATTTACATCCGAGTGGCTAAGCAGGGAAACCACCTGCCGGTGGTGGTCAACAATTAACGCCCAGTCGTACAGACCTACTGCCATATCCGGCAGCGGGATATCGTCCTGCGCATTATCGGGAAGTGTTTCAAAACGACGGCCTAAATCATAGCCGAACAACCCCAGAGCGCCGCCCTGGAAGGGAAGATCGGGATCCGGGTTTACGGATAAGCCCAGTGCGTCAATGGACTGCTGAAGCAACATCAGCGGATCGTCCGTTGACTGACGCGTCCCAACAGACGTCACCCCGCCGTGGGTTATCAGGGTTTCTACCGGATCGGCAACCAGAATATCAAAACGGCTGTAGGGATGGTCGGCATGACCGGAGTGCAACAGCATCGCGAAAGGAAGGTGGCTCAGGCGAGCAAACCAGAACTCAGCGGCGTCAACACGCCAGGGCAAGGTCATAACAGTGGGGAAGCGCATGTTCATGTGTGGCATACTACCGGGCAGCGTGAAATAATTAGCGCAGACAATTTAGCAGGAGTTGACAATGTTTGCAGGTTTACCTTCTCTGAGCCACGAGCAGCAGCAGAAAGCAGTTGAGCGGATCCAGGAGCTGATGTCCCAGGGGATGAGCAGCGGGCAGGCAATTTCCCAGGTGGCGGAAGAACTTCGCGCCACTCATACCGGTGAGCGGATCGTGGCGCGTTTCGAGGATGAAGACGAAGAATAATCGGGCTTAGAGCTTGGCCCAGTAGGGTTATTAGCGCAGGCAGTTTGAACACGGACAGCGCGGAGAAACCGGAGCATACACGTAGTACGTGAGGATTTCGAGCACTGCCCAGGTTCAAAATGGCAAGCCAAATAGCCCTAATGGGTCAGGCTTAAACTGCCGCGATAATCTTAATCTCTACCTTATATTCCGGTTTCATCAGCGTCGCCTGTACGGTGCAGCGTACAGGCGCGTGACCCGCCACCACCCACGCATCCCAGGCTTTGTTCATCGCCGCAAAATCCGCTTTGTCAGCCAGAAAAAGGGTGGCATCCAGAATGCGGGACTTATTGCTGCCCTGTTTTTCCAGCACCTTATCAATCTGTGCCAGGGTGTTCGCCGTCTGCTCGAACGCGTCTGCGTCCAGATTTTCCGGCACGCCGGTGTAATAGAGCGTCTGGTTATGAATTACGACATCAGACCAGCGGGCTTCCGCATCAATGCGCACAATCGTCATAAACGTTTCCTCGTTATTTTCATATCAGGCGGCAAGACTGCCATATTGTTCTCCCGTCGTCACTATTTGGGGTGGCACTGTGACGGATGGGCTGACATAATCCCTGTGCAAAAATACAGTGAGAGAGCACCGTGGCAGACGATTTTTCCCCTGAGGGTCAGTTAGCACAGGCCATTCCCGGCTTTAAGCCGCGTGAACCACAGCGTCAGATGGCGCATGCCGTGGCGCATGCCATCGACAAAGCACAGCCGCTGGTGGTGGAAGCCGGAACCGGTACAGGTAAAACCTATGCATACCTTGCCCCGGCGCTGCGTGCAAAAAAGAAAGTGATCATCTCTACGGGGTCAAAGGCGCTTCAGGACCAGCTCTACAGTCGCGATTTGCCCACGGTGGCAAAAGCGCTGAAATACAAAGGTCGCCTGGCGTTGTTGAAGGGGCGTTCTAACTATCTCTGCCTGGAGCGTCTTGAACAGCAGGCGCTGGCGGGCGGTGACCTGCCGGTGCAAACCCTGAGCGATGTCATTATTCTTCGTGCCTGGGCCAATCAGACCGAAGAGGGCGATATCAGCACCTGCGCGAGCGTGCCGGAAGATTCTCCCGCCTGGCCGCTGGTCACCAGCACCAACGACAACTGCCTTGGCAGCGACTGCCCACTGTATAAAGACTGTTTTGTGGTAAAAGCACGTAAAACCGCGATGGATGCGGATGTCGTGGTGGTTAACCATCATCTGTTCCTCGCGGATATGGTGGTCAAAGACAGCGGCTTTGGTGAGCTCATACCGGAAGCGGAAGTGATGATCTTTGACGAAGCCCACCAGCTACCGGATATCGCCAGCCAGTATTTTGGTCAGTCACTTTCCAGCCGTCAGCTGCAGGATCTGGCGAAAGATTTCACCATTGCCTATCGCACTGAATTAAAAGACACCCAGCAACTGCAAAAATGTGCCGACCGCCTGGCGCAGAGTGCGCAGGATTTCCGCCTGCAGCTTGGGGAACCGGGCTACCGGGGTAATCTGCGCGAGCTACTGGCAGACAGCAATATCCAGCGTGCGTTGTTATTGCTGGATGATGCTCTGGAACTTTGCTACGACGTGGCGAAACTGTCACTTGGCCGTTCAGCGTTGCTGGATGCCGCCTTTGAGCGCGCCACGCTCTACCGGGGGCGGCTCAAAAGGCTAAAAGAGATCAACCAGCCGGGCTTTAGCTACTGGTATGAATGTACCTCTCGCCATTTTACGCTGGCCCTGACGCCGCTGACCGTAGCAGATAAATTCAAAGAGGTGATGACGCAAAAGCCGGGGAGCTGGATATTCACCTCCGCTACGCTGTCGGTCAATGACGATCTGCACCACTTTACTGAACGTCTGGGGATTGAGCAGGCAGAATCACTGCTCCTGCCAAGCCCGTTTGATTATGAAAAACAGGCGTTGCTCTGTGTTCCACGCAATCTGCCGTTACCTAACCAGCCGGGCGCAGCGCGCCTGCTGGCGGCGATGCTGAAACCCATGATTGAGGCCAACAACGGTCGCTGTTTTATGCTCTGCACCTCTCACGCCATGATGCGTGACCTGGCCGAACAGTTCCGTGCCACCATGACGCTGCCGGTACTGCTTCAGGGTGAAACCAGCAAAGGGCAACTGCTTCAGCAGTTTGTCAGCGCGGGTAATGCCCTGCTGGTAGCAACCAGTAGTTTCTGGGAAGGGGTGGACGTGCGCGGTGACACGCTCTCTCTGGTGATCATCGATAAACTGCCGTTTACCTCCCCGGACGATCCGCTGCTGAAAGCGCGAATGGAGGACTGCCGTCTGCGTGGGGGCGATCCTTTCGATGAAGTTCAACTGCCGGATGCGGTGATCACCCTTAAACAAGGGGTAGGGCGTCTGATCCGTGATGTAGATGACCGGGGTGTGCTGGTCATTTGCGATAACCGGCTGGTGATGCGTCCATACGGAGCGACGTTCCTGGCAAGCCTGCCGCCTGCCCCCCGCACGCGGGACATTAAGCGCGCGGTTCGTTTCCTGGCAAACCCAACGGCGGAGTAATTTGCCCCGGAGTGTGCTAAGATGCGCGCCATTTTGTGACTGACCATTGCGAGAGCGCGACAACTGATGCGAATTCTGGCTATTGATACCGCTACAGAGGCCTGTTCTGTTGCCCTGTGGAACGACGGTGTTATCTCTGCTCATTTCGAAGAGTGCCCACGGGAACATACCCAACGTATTCTGCCCCTGGTCAAAGCGATTTTGACTACGGGCGACACCTCCTTAACCGACCTTGATGCACTGGCCTATGGCCGGGGCCCCGGCAGCTTTACGGGCGTACGCATCGGGATTGGGATTGCACAGGGGCTGGCGCTGGGCGCTGAGTTGCCCATGATTGGCGTCTCCACGCTGGCAATAATGGCGCAGGGCGCATGGCGCATGACCGGCGCAACACGTGTGCTGGCGGCAATTGATGCCCGCATGGGCGAAGTCTACTGGGCTGAATACACCCGCGATGAGCAGGGCGTGTGGCACGGTGAAGAGACCGAAGCGGTACTTAAGCCTGAAGCGGTGACCGAACGGCTGAAACAGCTGTCCGGCGAGTGGGCGATGGTTGGCACGGGCTGGCCGGCATGGCCTGACATGGCGAATGACACCGGGTTAACGCTGGTGGAAGGCAACATGTTGCTGCCAGCCGCCGAAGATATGCTTCCTATTGCCTGTCAGCTGCTTGCAGCAGGAAAAACCGTTGCAGTTGAACATGCTGAACCGGTTTATTTGCGAAACACCGTCGCGTGGAAGAAACTTCCGGGCCGCGAGTGAATCTCAGTAACAGGAACTGAGAAATAAGGAGTCGCATCATGGCGGTTCAGACTACAGTAGTACGCCTTATTATGGCTGGCGTGGTGGCCATTACACTGAGCGGATGTGTCACCGTTCCTGACGCGATAAAGGGAAGTAGTCCTACACCACAACAGGATCTGGTGCGCGTAATGAATGCGCCTGAACTGTATGTTGGTCAGGAAGCCCGCTTCGGCGGCAAGGTGGTTGAGGTGTTAAACCAGCAGGGGAAAACCCGTCTGGAGATCGCCACCGTACCGCTGGATAGCGGCGCGCGGCCAGTACTGGGTGAGGCGTCTCGCGGGCGCATTTATGCGGATGTCAGCGGGTTCCTCGATCCGGTCGATTTTCGCGGTCAACTGGTCACTGTCGTTGGGCCTATTACCGGAACGGTACAAGGCAAAATCGGCAATACGCCGTACAAATTCATGACCATGCAGGTAAACGGCTACAAGCGCTGGCGGATTGAACAACAGATTGTGATGCCGCCACAGCCTATGGATCCGTGGATGTGGGGGCCGCACCCATACCGCTATGGTTACCCTGGCTGGGGCTGGTACAACCCGGGTCCCGCACAGGTTCAAACGATTGTAACCGAGTAACTTACTGTTATTGTTAGGAAAGAGACAGCGGCTCAGCCGCTGTCTCTGTTTTTTTACGGACAAAACGAAAAAAAAGAGTGACGCGCTTCGCAACCTTAAATCTGAACGATTAATAAACTGGTACGCTGAGTTAATATAATGTTAACAAACTGTTTATTATCGGGGTTGTGATGACGACGAACACTCATTTCAGAGGTGATGCATTGAAGAAGGTTTGGCTTAACCGTTATCCCGCAGATGTTCCGGCGGAGATCAATCCTGACCGTTATCAATCCCTGGTTGAATTATTTGAAAATTCAGTCACGCGTTACGCCGATCAGCCTGCGTTCGTAAACATGGGCGAGGTAATGACGTTTCGCAAGCTGGAAGAGCGCAGCCGCGCCTTTGCTGCTTACCTGCAGGAAGGGCTGGGGCTACAGAAGGGTGACCGCGTCGCATTAATGATGCCGAACTTGCTGCAATACCCGGTGGCGTTGTTTGGCATCCTGCGAGCCGGGATGATCGTTGTGAACGTTAACCCTCTGTATACCCCGCGTGAGCTGGAGCATCAGCTGAATGACAGCGGTGCGGCCGCGATCGTCATTGTTTCTAACTTCGCCCATACGCTGGAAAAAGTCGTCGACAAAACCCAGGTCAAACACGTCATTCTGACGCGAATGGGCGATCAGCTCTCTACCGCTAAAGGGACGCTGGTTAACTTCGTCGTAAAATACATCAAACGACTGGTACCGAAATACCATCTGCCGGATGCCATCTCATTCCGTCGCGCACTGCATGCGGGTTATCGTATGCAATACGTGAAGCCGGAGGTGGTGCCGGAAGATCTCGCCTTCCTGCAATACACCGGGGGCACCACCGGTGTTGCCAAAGGCGCGATGTTGACCCACCGCAACATGCTGGCAAACCTGGAGCAGGTCAACGCAACCTATGGGCCGTTGCTGCACCGTGGTAAAGAGCTGGTGGTCACGGCGCTTCCGCTGTATCACATTTTCGCCCTGACCATGAATTGCTTGCTGTTTATCGAGCTGGGTGGTCAGAACCTGCTTATCACCAACCCGCGTGATATCCCGGGGCTGGTCAAAGAGCTGGCGAAATATCCGTTCACGGCCATGACGGGGGTGAATACCCTGTTTAACGCACTGCTTAACAACAAAGAGTTCCAGCAGCTTGATTTTTCCACGCTGCACCTCTCTGCGGGCGGTGGGATGCCTGTTCAGCAGGCGGTGGCGGAGCGCTGGGTGAAGCTCACCGGCCAGTATTTGCTGGAAGGCTATGGGCTGACAGAGTGTGCGCCGTTGGTCAGTGTGAACCCGCATGATATCGACTACCACAGCGGAAGCATTGGCCTGCCGGTACCGTCGACGGAAGCCAAACTGGTGGATGACGACGATAACGAAGTAGCTCCGGGTGAACCCGGTGAGCTGTGTGTCAGAGGCCCGCAGGTGATGCTGGGTTACTGGCAGCGTCCGGATGCCACTGATGAGATAATCAAAAACGGCTGGCTGCATACGGGTGATATCGCTGTGATGGACGATGAAGGCTTCCTGCGTATTGTCGACCGTAAAAAAGACATGATCCTTGTCTCTGGTTTCAACGTCTATCCGAATGAAATCGAAGACGTGGTCATGCAGCACAACGGTGTACGGGAAGTGGCGGCCGTTGGCGTCCCTTCTGGCAGCAGCGGTGAGGCGGTGAAAATTTTTGTGGTCAAGAAAGATCCTTCGCTGAATGAGGAAGAACTGATAACGTTCTGCCGCCGTCAATTGACCGGTTACAAGGTGCCGAAGCTGGTTGAGTTCCGCGATGAGCTGCCGAAATCGAATGTCGGGAAGATATTACGACGAGAATTACGTGACGAAGCCCGTGGCAAAGTAGACAATAAGGCCTGAGCTTCACGCTAATCGCCCAGACGCCGGTTAAGCCGGCGTTTTTTATGGGCGCAAACAAAAGAGAAACCGTTTTGAATTACCAGATGATCACTACCAATGACGAGCTGGCTTCGCTGTGCGAGGTTACGCGCGACTTTCCTGCCATTGCCCTGGATACCGAGTTTGTCCGTACCCGGACGTATTATCCGCAGTTGGGTCTGATTCAGATGTTCGACGGCAAACGCGTCTCGCTGATCGACCCTCTTGGTATCACCGACTGGACGCCAATGCGTGAATTGCTGCTCGATCCTGCCGTGACGAAATACCTGCATGCAGGCAGTGAAGATCTGGAAGTGTTCCTGAATACCTTTGGCATCATGCCGCAACCGTTAATTGATACGCAGATCCTTGCTGCGTTCAGCAATCGCCCGCTTTCATGGGGATTTGCCGCAATGGTTGAGGAGTATACCGGCCTGACGCTGGATAAGAGTGAATCCCGTACCGACTGGCTGGCACGCCCGCTGACGGAGCGTCAGCTTGATTACGCCGCGGCAGACGTGTTTTACCTGCTGCCAATTGCCGGGCAGTTGATGAAAGAGGCGGAAGCTTCAGGTTGGTTGCCTGCGGCCCTGGATGAGTGCCGTATGACGCAGTTGCGTCGTCAGGATGTGGTTGATCCGAAAGAGGCCTGGCGTGATATCAGCAACGCGTGGCAGTTACGTACGCGTCAGCTGGCCTGCCTGCAATTACTGGCTGACTGGCGTCTGCGTAAAGCGCGTGAACGCGATCTGGCCGTTAACTTCGTGGTCCGCGAAGAACACCTCTGGGCCGTTGCGCGCTATATGCCGGGCAGCATGGGTGAGCTCGACAGCATCGGACTTTCGGGCAGCGAAATTCGTTTCCACGGTAAAACCCTGCTTGCGCTGGTGGCAAAAGCGCAGCAAACGCCGGATGAGGAACTGCCGGAACCACTGCTGAATCTGATGGATATGCCGGGCTATCGCAAGGCGTTTAAAGAGATCAAAGCGCTGGTGCAGGAGGTTGCAACGGAAAGCAAGCTGGGGGCTGAATTACTGGCATCACGTCGTCAGATTAACCAGCTACTGAACTGGCACTGGAAGCTGAAGCTACAGAATGGATTGCCGGAACTGATGGCAGGCTGGCGTGGCGAATTGATGGCCGATCGCCTCAATACGCTGCTGGAAGGGTACCCACGCTGATAAACCTGTAGCCCCGGTAAGCGCAACGCGCCGCCGGGGGAATTACCGGGCGACGCGTTGCGTGCCCGGCCTACACAATCAACACGTGCGGCTAACGTGACTCTTCCGCTTCTGGTAGCGTCACGTTCAGCTCCAGAATCGAAATATCCCCGTCTTTTTGCTCCAGTTGCACGGTGACCATCTCCGGGTCAATCTGCACATACTTACAGATCACTTCCAGGATGTCCTTACGCAGCTGTGGCAGGTAGTGTGGCTCGGCGTCACTACGACGACGCTCCGCAACGATGATTTGCAGACGTTCTTTTGCGATGTTGGCGGTGTTCTTTTTCCGCGAGAGAAAAAAGTCCAGTAATGCCATAATTTATCCTCCGAACAGGCGTTTGAGGAAACCTTTCTTCTCTTCTTCAATGAAGCGGAAAGGACGTTCTTCTCCCAGCAGGCGGTCAACGGTATCCGCGTAAGCTTTACCCGCATCTGCCAGCGTATCCAGGATAACAGGCTCACCCTGGTTAGAGGCACGTAACACGGATTGGTCTTCCGGGATCACGCCGACCAGTTTGATGCGCAGGATCTCCAGCACGTCTTCCATGCTCAGCATGTCACCTTTGTTCACGCGGCCCGGGTTATAGCGGGTCAACAGCAGGTGCTCTTTAATCGGGTCTTCGCCATTTTCCGCACGTCGGGATTTAGAGGCGAGAATACCCAGAATTCGGTCAGAGTCACGAACGGATGAGACTTCAGGGTTAGTGGTGATGATCGCTTCATCAGCGAAGTAGAGCGCCATCAGCGCACCGGTTTCGATACCGGCAGGGGAGTCGCAGACCACAAAGTCGAACTCCATTTTTTTCAGTTCACCGAGTACGGTTTCCACGCCTTCACGGGTCAACGCGTCTTTGTCACGCGTCTGAGAGGCCGGGAGGATGTAGAGATTCTCGGTGCGCTTGTCTTTAATCAGCGCCTGGTTAAGCGTTGCATCGCCCTGAATGACGTTAACGAAATCATACACAACGCGACGTTCACAACCCATGATCAGGTCGAGGTTACGCAGGCCGATATCGAAATCAATAACGACGGTTTTCTTTCCCTTCTGGGCCAAACCAGTAGCGATGGCCGCGCTGGAGGTGGTCTTGCCAACGCCTCCTTTACCCGAAGTAACAACAATAATGCGTGCCATAGAAATTCCTTGTTAAAAAGGGATCAATTCAACGGTTGAACGGTCAACGCGTCATCTGCCAGTCGCAGACGAGCTGCTTTGCCATAAAATTCGGCTGGGATCTTGTCGCTCAGCCAATATTCACCTGCGATGGACACCAGTTCCGCCGTCAGGTGAGTACAAAATATTTGTGCATCCCGGTCACCACTTGCACCTGCGAGCGCACGCCCACGCATCATACCGTAGACGTGAATGTTGCCATCCGCAATCAGTTCTGCGCCGGCGCTGACGTGGCTTGTAACAATCAGATCACAGTTTGGTGCATAAATACGCTGACCGGAACGAACCGGCACATCAATCATTCGTGTTTTTGTGACGGGTGTAACGCTTTGCACCGGAGGAGGGGGCGTTTGCGCTGCAGCAGGAGCCGGGCGAGGGGCTTTTTCTTTGCCCTCGGTCAACAGCGGCAGTCCCGCACGGTCAATCTCTGCTTTCAGTTCCGCATCTTTACAGCCACTGATGCCCACAATGCGCAATCCGGTTGAGGAGACGGCCTGCTGGAGACGTGCCCAGTTAACCGGGGTATCCAGACCACTGACATTGATAACGACAGGCGCGTGCTTCAGAAAGGCGGGAGCCTGAGCGATTTTGTCTTCTAACGCCTGACGAATAACCTCGGGTTTTGCATCATGCAAATGTACCACTGATAAGGTGAAGCTACTGCCTTTAAGCTCGATGGGCGTGTTTGACATCCTGGCCTTACTCAATTTGCTATTAACCGCAACAACTCGCTGCGATATTCCGAAGAGTATCAGGCATGTTATAGTCAGGAGTATATTGAGGCAAGCAACCACCCATTAATTCAGAGTAAAAACATGTTTTGTGTGATCTACAGAAGTACAAGCCGTGACCAGACTTATCTTTATGTCGAAAAGAAAGACGACTTTTCCCGCGTGCCTGAAGAATTAATGAAGAGCTTTGGCCGTCCTCAGCTGGCGATGTTGCTGCCGCTCGACGGGCGTAAGAAACTGGTGAATGCCGATCTGGAAAAAGTGAAAACGGCATTAGCCGGGCAAGGCTATTATTTACAGCTTCCACCACCACCCGAGAATTTATTAAAACAGCATCTTGAGGTGAACGGAAAAAAATAGTCCCGAACGCTTCCGGGCACAACATATCAACCGTTTAGGGGTCGACCATGTATCAACATCATAACTGGCAAGGTGCATTACTGGATTATCCCGTCAGCAAAGTGGTCTGCGTTGGCAGCAATTATGCCAAACACATTCAGGAGATGGGCAGCGCGACGCCAGAAGAGCCGGTGCTGTTCATCAAACCGGAAACGGCACTTTGCGATATCCGCCAGCCGCTGGCGCTGCCGCAGGGGCTGGGAGCCGTTCATCATGAAGTGGAGCTGGCCGTGCTGATTGGCGCGACCCTGCGCCAGGCTCCGGAAGCGCATGTGCAAAAAGCGATTGCCGGTTATGGCGTGGCGCTGGATCTGACCCTGCGAGATGTACAGGGTAAAATGAAGAAAGCCGGACAACCGTGGGAAAAAGCCAAAGGGTTTGATAACGCCTGCCCAATCTCTGGTTTTGTTCCCGTGAGTGAGTTTACGGGCGATCCGCAGGACACCACGCTCAGCCTTAAGGTCAACGGTGAGATCCGTCAGCAGGGCACGACGGCAGACATGATCCACAAAATTGTACCGCTGATTGCCTACATGAGCCGTTTCTTCACCCTGAAGCCGGGCGATGTGATCCTGACCGGTACGCCAGAAGGCGTTGGCCCGCTGACCAGCGGCGACGAGCTGGACGTGAGTTTTAACGGTCTGTCGCTGAAAACCCGCGTGCTGTAAAAGCATCTTGCCGTCTTAAGAGGGCGGCAAAACTTGCATCAACGTGCCAGACTCGCTATAAGGTGCGCTTTCTTTTGACGTGTGGACATCCTGATGAACGACATTCCTTTCTGGCAAAGCAAAACTCTCGACGACATGACCGATGTGGAGTGGGAATCGTTGTGTGACGGCTGCGGGCAGTGTTGCCTGCATAAGCTGATGGATGAAGACACTGACGAAATCTATTTTACCAACGTTGCCTGCAAACAGCTGAATATCAAAACCTGCCAGTGCCGCAACTATGAGCGCCGTTTCGAATATGAGCCGGACTGCATCAAGTTAACCCGTGAGAACCTGCCTACCTTCGAGTGGCTGCCGCATACCTGCGCCTATCGCCTGCTGGCGGAAGGAAAGGATCTCCCGGCATGGCATCCGCTGCTGACAGGCTCGAAGGTGGCGATGCACGGGGAGCGGATCTCCGTACGCCATATTGCAGTGAAAGA
Organism: Enterobacter sp. RHBSTW-00901; assembly: GCF_014103115.1. NCBI lineage: Bacteria > Pseudomonadati > Pseudomonadota > Gammaproteobacteria > Enterobacterales > Enterobacteriaceae > Enterobacter > Enterobacter sp. RHBSTW-00901. Next base: position 933,312 of record NZ_JABXPB010000001.1, on the reverse strand, counting down.
GTCTGACGTGCGGGACTGGGAAGATCACATCATGAATCACCCCAACCGCTGATTATAAAAAACCCGCCGAAGCGGGTTTTTTTATGGGGTATGTCTGTTCCGATGCCTTCAACCCAACCTTCTCCTGCGGGAGAGGGCGAAAACACTAAAAACGGTAACCGAAGTGACCGTTTTACGTTTACCTGCCGAAAAGATCGCGTTTCTTCGGTTTGAACGGCTGAGCAATCAGCACCAGCAGTGCCACAACGAAGTAAGCAACAAAAATACCCACCAGCCACTGTGGCATCTCCAGTGTCAGGAATTCCCACTGACGAACGGAGCAGTCACCGGACGCCACAAACACCTGCGGCAGCCATTTATCCAGTGGCAGCCAGCTCGGGAAGCGGGCGGCGAAATCACAGGTCATAAACGGTGACGGATGCAGCTGCATCATGGTGTGCTGCCAGGAAAGTTCGATGCCTTTCCAGGCGCTGTAAAGCCAGATTGCAATCCCGGCATAGCGCAACGGCGATTTTGGGGCAATCGCACCCACCAGACCGGCACCCATAATGCCGAACAGTGCGCAACGCTCGTAGATACACAGCACGCAAGGTTTTAGCCCCATCACATGCTGGAACCACAGCGCGACCATTTCCAGCGCAAAGGCGGTCAGGGCCATTAACAACCACGCTCCGCGACCGCGGGAGCACTGGTTCAAAAATCTCAACATAATCATTTCCCTGGAACATGCTTAGAAAGCGCAGTGTAAACGAATTCGTTTTTCACGCCACCTGTACCTGACGAATTAAAACGTAATTGGATGTTTATCATGCGAAAAGGCAAACGGGCAGCGTGCTGCCCGGGATTCATATTTTACTGCGCCGCAAGTATACCCGCTTGTATCAACCATTGCGTATAAGGAATGAGGGTAATTTTGATGCACAGCAATCCTGTGACAGTCAGCACCAGCGTATAGGGCAGCGCCATCCACACCATACGGCCATAAGAGAGGCGAATGAGTGGCGCAAGGGCTGAGGTCAGCAGGAACAGGAATGCAGCTTGTCCGTTTGGCGTCGCCACCGAGGGCAGGTTCGTCCCGGTGTTGATTGCCACTGCGAGCAATTCAAATTGCCCGGCGCTGATACCCCCGTTCGCCATCGCCGCTTTGGCCTCATTGATATACACCGTCCCGACGAACACGTTGTCGGAAATTGATGAGAGCAGGCCGTTGAACAGGTAAAAGAGCGATAGCTGGGCATCGGGCGCGGCTTTCAGTACGAAAGCGATCAGTGGAGAGAACAGCTGTTGGTCGATAATTACCGCCACAACCGCAAAAAACACCGCCAGCAGCGCGGTAAACGGCAGGGCTTCCGTGAAGGCTTTGCCAATGGCATGCTCGTCCGTCACGCCGGTAAAGGTGGTGGCCAGGATAATGACCGACAGGCCGATTAAGCCAACTTCAGCAAGATGGAAAGCCAGTGCGGCAATCAGCCAGATGCCGATAATACCCTGCGCGACTAAACGCAGCGTCTCCTGACGCGTGCGCTGGCTGCGGCTTTGCAGATCGAATTTCTGGAGTTCCTGGCGTACCGGTTCCGGGAGGGTTGCACCATAGCCAAAGACCCGGAATTTCTCCAGCAGCACACAGGTGAGCAAACCACAAATCAGCACCGGTACGCTAACCGGGGCCATCCGCAGGAAAAATTCACCGAAATGCCAGCCTGCGGCTTTGGCAATGATCAGGTTTTGCGGCTCACCCACCATTGTCATCACGCCACCCAGTGCGGTACCCACGCCGGCATGCATCATCAGACTGCGCAGGAATGCGCGGAACTGCTCCAGCACTTCCCGGTGCCAGGTATCAACCTGACTGTCGTCCAGCAGGTCATCCCCGGGGCGCGAGGAAGCCACCCGGTGATAAATCCCGTAAAACCCCACGGCGACGCTGATCACGACGGCAACCACCGTCAGTGCATCCAGGAAGGCTGAAAGGAACGCGGCTGCCAGGCAGAAGGCCAGCGATAATAACGTTTTGGAGGAGATGCTTAATAACAACCGGGTAAAAATAAACAGCAGGAGCTGCTTCATAAAGTAGATCCCGGCGACCATAAACATCAGCAACAGCAGGACTTCAAGATTTGACGCCAGCTCCTCTTTCACATGTTCTGCGCTGGTCATGCCAATCACGACGGCCTCGAACGCCAGCAGTCCACCGGAGAGCAACGGATAACATGTCAGCGCCATCGCCAGCGTGAAGATAAATTCAGCGACCAGAAGCCATCCGGCAATAAACGGGTTCACAACGAAAATAACAGGATTAACAACCAGGAATACCAGCAGTATCAGTTTGTACCAGTCGGGAGACTGGCCTAAAAAGTTGCGCCACAGCGCGCGCCCGAATGACATTTCCACGACAGACTATCTTCCCCGTCAAATAAGACAAAGCACAAGTATACGCAAAAATCGTCTCCGGGAGGGCGACAAAGCGGTCTGTAAATTTCATCAAAATTAAACGGTGATCCCTCTTTTCTCGCTTTCCTGCGCTATCTGCCTCTGCATGCCTCTGGTATGATGAGTGCAATTTGCTAAAGCTGTGTAATGGAAATCTCACTATGGTTATTAAGGCGCAGAGCCCGGCGGGTTTCGCGGAAGAGTACATCATTGAAAGCATCTGGAATAATCGTTTCCCTGCAGGATCCATTCTTCCGGCTGAACGCGAACTCTCTGAACTGATTGGCGTCACTCGCACCACGCTGCGAGAAGTGCTCCAGCGACTGGCGCGTGATGGCTGGTTGACGATCCAGCACGGTAAGCCAACAAAAGTGAATAACTTCTGGGAAACCTCCGGGCTGAATATTCTTGAAACGCTGGCACGTCTTGACCACGAAAGTGTGCCACAGCTGATCGATAACCTGCTCTCTGTGCGTACCAATATCGCGACAATCTTTATTCGTACTGCATTTCGTCAGCACCCGGAAGATGCGCTTGCGGTTCTGGCCAGCGCGAATGCAATAGAAGATCATGCCGATGCCTTTGCCACCCTTGATTACAATGTATTCCGTGGGTTAGCGTTTGCCTCCGGCAACCCGATTTACGGTCTCATCCTGAATGGAATGAAAGGGTTGTACACCCGCATTGGGCGTCACTATTTCGCCAACCCGGAAGCCCGTAGCCTAGCGCTGGGGTTCTATCACAAGCTGGGCGAACTGTGTTCCTCTGGTCTGCACGACCAGGTTTACGAAACGGTGCGTCGCTACGGTCACGACTCCGGTGAAATCTGGCATCGTATGCAGAAAACGCTGCCGGGTGATTTAGCGATTCAGGGTCGCTAAAAGAAAAAACCTCTCGTCTGAGAGGTTTTTTTTCGCCCGGTAAGCAGAGTGCCACCGGGCAAACAGCGTTAAAGCGTATTCAACCGCGCCGGGCAGCGTTCCAGCAGCTCTACGCTGCCATCCTCATTCTGCTGCTCCAGCAGTACGTCAAACCCCCACAGGCGATGCACATGCTTCAGCACCTCTTTGCGCCCTTTATCCAGCGGCGCGCGGTTGTGCGGAATGTAGCGTAACGTCAGAGAGCGGTCACCGCGCAGATCCACATTCCATACCTGAATGTTTGGCTCAAGGTTGCTCAGGTTGTACTGGGAAGAGAGGCGAGAGCGGATCTCACGGTATCCCTCTTCGTTATGAATTGCCGAAATCTCCAGGTAGTTATTGCGGTCATCATCCAGCACGGTGAAGAAGCGGAAATCACGCATGATTTTCGGCGACATAAACTGGCTGATGAAGCTCTCATCCTTAAAGTCGCGCATCGCAAAATGCAGCGTTTCCAGCCAGTCCGAACCGGCAATATCCGGGAACCAGTATTTGTCTTCGTCCGTTGGGGACTGGCAGATGCGTTTAATATCCTGGAACATGGCAAAGCCAAGCGCATACGGGTTAATACCGCTGTACCACGGGCTGTTGTAAGGGGGCTGGAACACCACATTGGTGTGGCTGTGCAGGAATTCCATCATGAACCGCTCGGTGACTTTCCCTTCGTCATAGAGGTGATTAAGGATGGTGTAGTGCCAGAACGTCGCCCAGCCTTCGTTCATCACCTGCGTCTGTTTCTGCGGGTAGAAGTACTGGCTCACCTTGCGCACGATGCGCAGGATCTCACGCTGCCATGACTCCAGCAGCGGGGCGTTTTTCTCCATAAAGTAAAGCAGGTTTTCCTGCGGCTCAGACGGATAGCGCCGCGCCTCGGCGACCGCTTTTTCCTCTTCACGCTTCGGCAGGGTACGCCACAGCATATTCACCTGGCTTTGCAGATACTCTTCGCGGCTTTTCTGCCGGGCTTTCTCCTCCTGCAGGGAGATTTTCTGTGGCCGTTTGTAACGGTCGACGCCGTAGTTCATCAGCGCGTGACAGGAGTCGAGCAGTTTCTCCACTTCATCCACGCCGTAGCGTTCTTCGCAGTCGGTAATGTATTTGCGGGCGAAGATCAGGTAATCAACGATTGAGCTGGCATCCGTCCAGCTACGGAACAGATAGTTATTTTTGAAGAACGAGTTGTGCCCGTAGCAGGCATGCGCCATCACCAGCGCCTGCATGGTAATGGTGTTCTCTTCCATCAGATAAGCAATACACGGATTGGAGTTGATGACAATCTCATACGCCAGCCCCTGCTGGCCGTGTTTATACAAGCGCTCGGTTTCAATGAATTTTTTACCAAACGACCAGTGTGGATAGTTAATCGGCATCCCGACGCTGGAGTAGGCATCCATCATCTGTTCGGACGTAATGACTTCAATTTGATGGGGATAGGTATCCAGGCGATACAACTTTGCTACCCGGTCGATCTCGGCGAGGTAGACATCCAGCAGCTCGAAGGTCCAGTCGGGTCCATCGCTCAGACGTGTGTTGTCCTTGGATATGGAATCAATAGTAGCCATTAGCGCGCCCTCGTTGTTGGTGCTCTCTCTGTCTGGAGAGCCTCCTTTCAAGCATAGAACAACGTGTTAAAAAGCGTGCTGGCGCAGAAATTTTTTCTTTGCGATTTCCCGTTTTTGATACGGCAAAAAAACCGGTATCAACAGTATTTTATGCTGGTTAAAAATAACGCGCAGCAGGAGATGCCAAATAAGCGCTATCCCCGTATGCAGGGGAAGATGTGAGGTAAGTCACCATAAAAAAGTCATATGTTGAATAATATTTTCAACTAGGTTATCAATCTGTAATTAGATGATTGTTCTTTTGCACATATGGGGTAGCTATGCGTGTTGTCATACTGGGAAGTGGTGTCGTTGGCGTAACCAGCGCCTGGTATTTAAGTCAGGCGGGACATGAGGTTACCGTTATCGACAGGGAACCCGGCCCGGCGCTGGAAACCAGCGCGGCGAATGCCGGGCAAATCTCACCGGGCTATGCGGCACCGTGGGCGGCTCCCGGCGTCCCGTTGAAGGCGATCAAGTGGATGTTCCAGCGTCATGCACCGCTGGCGATCAGCCTGGACGGCACGCAGTTCCAGCTTAAGTGGATGTGGCAGATGCTGCGCAACTGCGATACCCGGCATTACATGGAAAACAAAGGGCGCATGGTGCGTCTGGCGGAATACAGTCGTGACTGCCTGAAAGCCTTGCGCGCCTCGACCGGTATTGAGTATGAAGGCCGTCAGGGGGGAACGCTGCAGTTGTTCCGTACGGCACAACAGTATGAAAACGCCACCCGCGATATTGCCGTACTTGAAGATGCTGGCGTACCGTATCAACTGCTGGAAGCCAGCCAACTGGGGCAGGTAGAGCCTGCACTGGCGGAAGTGGCGCATAAGCTGACCGGGGGGCTGCGTTTACCTAACGATGAAACCGGCGACTGCCAGCTCTTTACTCAGCGTCTGGCGCACATGTGCGAACAGGCGGGGGTGAAATTCCGGTTTAACACCTCTGTCGACAAGTTGCTGTCGGAAGGGGAAAACCTCTACGGCGTGAAGTGCGGTGAAGAGGTGATCAAAGCCGACGCGTACGTCATGGCGTTTGGCTCATACTCCACCGCCATGCTGAAAGGCATTCTCGATATTCCGGTATATCCGCTGAAAGGCTACTCGCTGACGATCCCGGTGAAAGAGGAAAGCGGTGCCCCTGTATCGACCATTCTGGATGAAACCTACAAAATCGCCATTACCCGTTTCGATAACCGCATCCGTGTGGGCGGTATGGCGGAGATCGTCGGCTTTAACACCGAGCTGCTGCAACCGCGTCGTGAAACGCTGGAGATGGTGGTGGGCGATCTCTTCCCGCGCGGTGGGTTTGTTGAGCAGGCAACGTTCTGGACTGGTCTGCGTCCAATGACACCTGACGGTACGCCAATTGTGGGCCGCACGCCGTTTAAAAATCTGTGGACGAATACCGGGCACGGTACCCTCGGCTGGACGATGGCCTGTGGTTCGGGACAATTGTTGAGCGACCTGATCTCCGGGCGCACGCCGGCCATTCCGTTTGATGATTTAAGTGCCGCGCGCTATCAATCAGGGTTCACCCCATCGCGTCCACAGCACCTGCACGGCGCGCATAATTAACATAAGGAGTCGTCATGTCCCGTCCTGTTCTGGCTCAGCTGAATTTGCAGGCTCTGAAGGATAACCTGCAAATTGTTCGCCGCGCCGCACCAGGTTCACGCGTGTGGTCGGTGGTGAAAGCGAATGCCTACGGTCACGGCATTGACCGTATATGGAGCGCGCTCAGTGCCACCGACGGCTTTGCCTTACTGAATCTGGAAGAGGCTATTCTGTTGCGCGAGCGCGGCTGGAAGGGGCCAGTCTTGCTGCTGGAAGGGTTCTTCCACGCCGACGATCTGCCGCTGCTGGATAAGTACCGCCTGACCACCAGCGTGCACAGCAACTGGCAGATTAAAGCTCTGCAGAATGCGAAGCTGCATGCCCCGCTGGATATTTATCTCAAAATGAACAGCGGCATGAACCGTCTGGGCTTCCAGCCTGAGCGGGTACATACGGTCTGGCAGCAGTTGCGCGCCCTGAAAAACGTGGGGGAAATGACGCTGATGGCGCATTTTGCCGATGCCGAAAGACCGGACGGTATTGCCGATGCGCTGGTGCGTATCGACCAGGCGGCAGAAGGGCTGGATTGTCCGCGCTCGCTATCGAATTCGGCGGCGACGCTCTGGCATCCTGAAGCACACTATAACTGGGTGCGCCCTGGGATCGTTTTGTACGGTGCGTCCCCGTCTGGTCAGTGGCAGGATATCGCCAACAGCGGCCTGAAGCCGGTAATGACTCTGCGGAGCGAAATTATCGGCGTACAGACGCTGAAGGCGGGAGATACGGTAGGGTACGGCAGCCGTTACCGGGCAACGGGTGAACAGCGTATTGGTATTGTGGCAGGCGGCTATGCAGACGGTTATCCGCGCATCGCACCGACCGGCACGCCAGTGTGGGTAAATGGTGTTCGCACGGGGACGGTGGGGACAGTGTCGATGGATATGCTGGCCGTTGACCTGACTCCGTGCCCGCAGGCAGGCATTGGTTCGCCGGTAGAGCTGTGGGGCAATGAAGTGAAAATTGACGATGTGGCCGCCGCGGCGGGGACGGTCGGCTATGAGCTGATGTGTGCTCTGGCACCGAGAGTACCTGTTGTGACGGTATAACCTTCCTGGTTGCCGGGTGGCGCTAACGCTCACCCGGCAACCAATCTTACTCCGCGTCTTCTTCCATCGGCCGCACGCCGACCTTGCGTACCGCATTATCCTCTTTCTCTGCCACCGTCCAGATCATCCCGGCAAACTCCACGTGGTCACCGACGACCGGTGCAGCGCCAAGCAGCTGCTGGATAATTTCGCCCAGTGTTTGCTGTTTATCGCGGTATTCCAGACCTTCATCCAGACCGTAAATCAGCGCCACGTCGGCAAATTTTGCGCTGGCTTCCAGAATAAAATCACCGAAGAAACGCTGATCCAGCGCAACAGGCGGAGACTGGCTGAACAGTTTGCCCAGTGCGGGCAAATCGTGTTCGCGGCCAATGACGCAGAGAATATCACCTTCGCGCAGGCGGGTACTGCCGGTTGGATGCAGCAGGATATTATCGCGGAACAGCGCCGCAATTCGTGTTTCGGTCGGCATATGCAAATCGCGCAGCGACGCCCCCACGCACCATTTATCAGCACTGAGCTGATAGACAAACTGTTCCCACGGGTTCTCCGGGTGAATATCCAGCCCCACACGGGAGACCGGCCAGCCGATGGGTGGCACCACCACTTTGGCTTTTTTCGCCGCCCACCCGAGTGACGTTCCCTGGAACAGCAGCGACACCAGCACCACGAAAAAGGCCACGTTAAAGAACAGGCGTGCGTTATCCAGACCCGCCATCATCGGGAAGACGGCAAGGATAATCGGCACTGCACCGCGTAACCCCACCCAACTGATAAAGATGCGCTCGCGCAGGTTGAAGCCGCGAAACGGTAGCAGACCGGCAAACACCGAGAGCGGACGGGCGAAGAAAATCATCCATGCCGACAACATCAGGGCCGGAACGGCAATGGGTAACAGATCCGATGGCGTGACCAGCAGGCCAAGCACCAGGAACATACCGATCTGTGCCAGCCAGGCCAGACCGTCAAAGTTCTGCAAAATGGCGTGGCGGTTACGAATCGGGCGGTTACCCAGCAAAAAGCCGCACAGATAAATGGCCAGAATACCGCTACCGCCTATTGCGGTGGTCAGGGCGAAAATCAGGATCCCGCCGCTCAGGGCCAGTAACGGATAGAGTCCCGCAGGCAGCGAAATCCGGTTGATCATCTGCTGCAGCAAATAACCGCCAGCAAGGCCGATGACAATACCCAGGCCGAACTGTTGCAAAATATGCCAGGCGAACATCCAGCTCAGACCGCTTTCATGCTGCTGGATCATCTCAATCAGGGTGATGGTGAGAAACACCGCCATCGGATCGTTACTGCCGGATTCAATTTCCAGCGTTGAGCCGACACGCTCGTTCAGCCCTTTACCCCCGAGCAGGGAGAAGACTGCGGCCGCATCGGTAGAGCCGACAATTGCGCCAATCAGCAATCCTTCCATGATATTGAGATGGAACAGCCACGCGGCCATCATACCGGTCAGGCCGGAGGTAATCAGCACGCCGACGGTGGCGAGCGACAGCGCTGGCCCTAAGGCCACGCGAAATGAACTCGCCTGGGTGCGCATCCCGCCGTCCAGCAGGATCACCGCCAGCGCGAGGTTACTCACCATGTAGGCGAAGGGGTAGTTATCGAATGGGATACCACCGATACCATCGATACCGGCCAGCATGCCGATGGCAAGGAAAATAACTAAAATAGGTATGCCGAGACGTGATGACAATGAACTCAATAAAATACTACAGGTTACAAGCACAGAACCCAGAATAAAAAGGCTGATTACCGCTGCGGCATCCAATGTTGTCTTACTCCCACCTCAATGTTAACGCTGTTATTAAAACCCTAACATATTAACGACCCAAACGGCGTTTAATTGAGGCGGTTTAAGGGATTTTTTAACCTTTAATAACAGGATGGCCGCTCATCGTTAACCGGCTACCCGAATCATCGTGTGTCAGGGTCGCCTGCGCGCCCAACGCCAGGGTGACGGTTTGTTGTTCATGGCCGAAATCCAGCCCGGTGATCACCGGGATGTCAAGACGCGAGCGGATGAATTCGATCATCGTTTCAAGGGAATAGCCTGCGTCGTAGTCGTTTGGCGCAGAACCGCTAAAACTGCCCAGCACGATGGCGGACTGACGGGCAAGAATACCGGCATGATAAAGCTGCAACAGCATACGTTCGACGCGGAACGGATGTTCATTGATATCCTCCAGTACCAGGATACCGTCCGCAATTTGTGGCAACCACGGCGTGCCAATCAGCGACACCAGCATTGCCAGGTTACCGCCCCACAGCTGCCCCTCGCACGCCCAGTGGGGTCCGTCACCTTGCCACTCCACGTGGTAGACCGGGTTTTGCAGCGCGCGCCAGAAATGTTCCTGCGTAAACGCGTCCAGCTCCGGCGCACCGAAATTACCGGCCAGCATGGGGCCGCTAAAGGTGATGACGTTATGCAGTGCAAGCAGGCCAAGCTGGATCGCCGTGAAATCGCTGTGTCCGCAAATCAGCAGAGGATCCTGTTGTTGACGTTTTGCCAGCCCTTGCCAGTCGACGCTCTCCAGCAACCGGCTCGCACCATAGCCGCCGCGCACCGCGAGGACAATCTGATCCACACCCTTCAGGTTCACCAGACCGTTGATATCGTTCAGTCTCTGCGCTTCGGTACCGGCAAAGCGTTGCTGGCGGCGGGGGATAATCGTCTGATTTTCTACCCGGTGGCCGGACTCCAGTAAGCGCTGGACACCCCGCTGTGCCGCCTCCTGGTTAATGCAGTAGCCCGACGGTGCGATGAGATGAAACTGAGACATGGCAATTCCTTGCTGAATGAGAAACTAATTGTCTATATCATGCCGCTTATACGCTGCCTGCTTCAAGGGGCTGTATACCGCGATGACCGGCTATAAGGATAGATGACGTGAAATTGAGATGGTTTGCTTTTTTGATTGTGTTGCTTGCTGGCTGTAGTTCAAAACATGACTATCAAAATCCCCCCTGGAACCCTGAAGTACCTGTAAAACGGGCCATGCAGTGGATGCCGATCAGTGAACAAGCCGGGAAGGCATGGGGCGTCAGCCCACGTCTGGTTACGGCGATTATTGCCGTTGAATCCGGTGGCAACCCAACGCTTGTCAGCAAATCGAACGCGGTGGGGTTGATGCAGCTTAAAGCGTCAACGGCGGGGAAAGAGGTCTACCGCTACATGGGCTGGAGCGGTCAGCCGTCGACCAGCGAGCTGAAAAACCCGGAACGCAACATTTCAATGGGCACGGCGTACCTGAGCATTCTGGAGCATGGCGTGCTGAAGGGAATAGAAGATCCTGAAGTCATGCAGTACGCGCTGGTGGTTTCATACGTTAACGGTGCCGGGGCACTGCTCAGAACCTTCTCATCTGACCGCAAAGAGGCGATTGAAGAGATTAACGGCATGGACAAAGACGAGTTCTTTGAGCATGTCGTGAAGAATCATCCGGCACCACAGGCTCCTCGCTATATCTGGAAAGTGCAGAAAGCGATGGATGCCATGTAATGCCGTGATCGGGCGGCCACGCTGCCCGATATGCATCACAGCACTTTGTTGGCACGTTCCCGCGCCTCTCGCTCCAGAGAGAAAATAATGCGCTGCAGTTCGCGCTCAGCGCCAGGCCCCACGTTCAGGAAGCGGAAGCTCAGGCGTGGGGTGGTAATGGTTTCGTTTTTGCTGTCCACCACTTTACGCTCGCTGATGGCAATCAGCTGTGCATCGAAATAGAACCGTCCCCAGCCGCCCATATCCAGTTCGATTTGCGTGAATCGCATACCTTCCACCAGCCCCTCGGGCTTTGGCGTGTCCATCAGCGCACCCATGCCGCCCAGCGACAGGTCAAAGAGACGGAAGCGGAGCTCTTTTTTATCCGGCATTTTGGCCTTACAAAAATAAGCGGGGTGAAGCGGGGCGCTGATACGGAAATATTCACGGCGCTGAACAAACCAGAGGTTAGTGGGAAGCGGCGTGACGAATGCAGGCAGACCCTGGTATTCGTTTAGTTCCAGTCGCGGCATCACAAACTCTACCTTTGCACCCTGGGTTTCAGCCATCACGGAAATGTTTTCTGCCCGCATCACCGCGCGGTTTTCATACTCCTGGCTCCCCAGGTCGATGACCATACGCTCCGACGAGACATCAAGGATCTTGCTGATAAACTGATTGGTCGACCAGGTGATGCGCAGCGGCACCTCGCCTTTTTGCAGATCGCGTAATACCCCTAATACAGCCAGCGGATTTTGCTTCAGGAACTGCTCACTGTAATTTCTCACGCCAGATGGCTCCTCAGATATATGACAGACTGTCTTTGCGTTATCGGCAGTCTGAAATGGAACTTAATACAAACCGGTGAGTTTTTTTTCATAATGGCGGTAATTTAAGTCGGTGAGATGAAACCGGTTTTCCGGTGGTGACCTATAATTAAGTTACCTGCGCGGAAGGTTTTCTGTGCATGGGTTAAACCTGCAAGAGGGCATTGCTATGGGTATCATCGCCTGGATTATCTTTGGTCTAATTGCTGGCGCTATCGCTAAACTTATCATGCCAGGGCGTGATGGCGGCGGCTTTATTTTGACCTGTGTCCTCGGGGTCGTTGGTGCGGTTGTTGGTGGCTGGCTGGCGACGATGTTTGGCATCGGAGGCAATATAAGTGGTTTTGATCTGCACAGTTTTCTGGTCGCCGTGGCAGGAGCCATTGTTGTACTGGGTGTGTTCAGACTGCTCAGACGGGCATAAGATTACTGAAAACGGCTCTCTCCTGAGGGCCGTTTTTTTGTGCGCATTACCCTCTCTGCTGTTTTTCGCCAGGGCTACTGTGCCACACTTTTCTCCGGTACCGCCCCGTGACTCGCTGCGGGCTGATTTTCAGGCACCGTGTCACACGGCTTCTCTTTTGGACACACCAGATCCAGCATCTTCAGCGTCACGCCGTTACTCCAGCCAAAACCATCCTGCAGCGGGTACTCGCCACCACCACCCCCCGTACCAGTGGTAGACACATCATACTTCTCCACCAGTTTTTGCTCGCGGTCATAGGTGTGCTGAACATTTTTCAGGAAGCGCCACGTGACGTCCATCGCAACCTTGTTTTGTCCGTAGTTCTGTAACCCTTCCGTTGCAACCCATTGCAGCGGTGCCCAGCCATTTGGCGCATCCCATTGCTGGCCACTGGTGACGGTGGTCGTTGAAATCCCACCCGGTTTAAGCAGGTGTGAAGCGGCAGCCGATGCCACTTTATCAGCACGATCCTGCGCTGCTGCCTTCACGTAAAGCGGGAACAGGGCCGCGGCCGTGAGCTGATTGCGCACCTGTTTACGCCTGAGATCGTAATCGGCGTACCAGCCCTCTTTTTCATTCCACAGGTGGTTTTCAATTGCTTTCTGGCGCGCGGAGGCCAGCGCCTCATATTTGCCTGCGCCAGCGGTATCACCACTCTCCTTGCTTGCCCGCGCCAGCAGTTTTTCCATCTTAAACATCAGGGAGTTCAGATCTACCGGGACAATGCTGGTGGTGTGAATTGTACCAAGCTTGTGCGGATCGTCCATCCAGCGGGAGCTAAAGTCCCAGCCTGAAGCGGCGGCAGAACGCAGATCGCGGTAGATTTCCGTTGCCGGGCGGTCAGGATTGCTTTTAGCGGTCGTCACATCATCCAGCCAGGACTCCGGGCGTGGCGTATCGCGGTCATCCCAGTAACGGTTGAGGACTTCGCCGTCAGTCAGTTTTACCACCCGTTTGTTGGCCTGCCCCGGCTGTAGCGCATCAGCCCCCGCCATCCACCAGGCGTACTCTTTCTCCATCTGCGGACGGTATTTTTTCAGCGCATCGCTGTCGTGCGTGGCCAGCAACTCCACCATCAGGGAGAAAAACGGCGGCTGAGAGCGGCTCAGGTAGTAGCTACGGTTACCGTTGGGGATATGCCCCCAGGTATCAATTTCCCAGGCGAAATTGTCCACCATATCGCTGATTTTATCCCAGTGGCCACTTTCGGCCAGACCCAGCATGGTGAAATAACTGTCCCAGTAGTAAACCTCACGAAAACGGCCGCCGGGCACGACATACGGTTTCGGCAGCGGCAGGAGTGAATCCCATCTGGAGGCTTTCTCAGTGGTTCGGGTCAGAACGGGCCAGAGATCGTCAATGTGCGCACGTAAACTTTGTCCTGCCGGGGGAACGTATTTTTCCCCCTCTGCTGGCAGGGTAAAGTTCATTTCGACAAAGTGACGTAAGTCAAAGCCGGACTGGGTGTGTTGCATCCGGTAATCCGCCAGAATCATCATTGGATCGCTTTTCGGGATCGCATCGGCAAAGGTCTTTTGATCGGGAAAGAGTCTGGCGCTCTGCACATCATTAAAGAGAGGGCCGAGCAAAATATCGGGCGGGCTTTTCTGGGGCGCTGGCAGAGAGTCTGCATAACCCAATGTGGTAACACCGAGCAGCGCACCTCCCAATGCAAGGCGCAAAAGGGATGGGCGTAATGTACGAGGTCGTATCATTGGTTCGTCTCCTGTATTCGCTGAGCAGCGTGACCGCTGTTGTCAATCACCTGAAAACCTTAGACGAATATGTGTGGCTGCGCGTGTTTCATGTCCCATTTTGCGCACATCCGGACGATTTACCGTTTAAACCTCTTCTGACGCCGGGAGCGATTCCCTGAGCGAGCCTGGGGCATGTCCGATGATCCGCTTAAACGCCCGGCTAAAGGCCGCCAGCGATCCGTACCCCAGACGCAATGCCACCGTTTCGATGGGCTGATTTTCGTGGCGAATGTACTGAATGGCCAGACGCATTCTCAGCTCGCTGAGATATTTTGCCGGGGTTGTCCCCGTAGCGGAAAGAAAACGCTCGGCGAACACGGAACGGGAGGTACCCGCTTCTTTTGCCAGGTCTGCCACGCTCCAGTTCAGCCCCGGCTGCTGGTGCATGGCGTAAATCGCCCGGCTCAGGCGCGGATCGCGCAGAACCTGTACCCAGCCGGTGGCTTTACCACACCCTGCCTCTACCCAGCCACGGACGATCAACGCGGCCACCACATCGGCCAGCCGGGCCAGGATCCCCGCGAACCCCACCTGACGCGTCATTGACTCTCGTTCCATCGCCGCCAGCAGGGGATGGATCTCCGGCCAGGTGGACATCAACCGGCTTACCATCATCACTTCCGGCATCGCTTTGATCAGCGGTTGCATGCCGCCCAGTTCGAAATCCATACATCCGCTGAAGATGATGGTGTGCTCGCTCTCCGGGCACGGCTCACAGGTAATCGCACAGACCGAGCTGCAGATAGGCTCGCTGGGAAATGCGCTGACCGGGGTGATTGTTGCCTGTTCGTCTGAGAGCAGGGCATGGGCGTTACCGTTGGGGATAAAGAGCGCGTCACCGCCGTTCAGGGCGAAGGTTGCGCCGCTTTCCATCCGCAGCAGGGCATTGCCGCGGCTGACAAAATGAAATTGTGCCTTACCGGCCGCCTGATGAAACGCCACGCCAAACGGCGCGCTGGCTTCAATCCGGCGGTATTTCACGCCCGACAGACGCATGCCGCGTAAAAGTTCGCTGATCAAATCGGGTGACTGAACGGTCATGAGCGCAACTCCGGACGAATAATCAATAAGTGGAGATTATATGTCATAGATCGTCCACGGGGAACACTCTATGCTTTTGCGACAGTTGTCACATTTTTATAACGGGAGAACAACAGATGAATTCATGTATCGCGGCGAGAGAGGCTATAGCGCCCGCAAAACCCGCCTGGCGAGCCGTCTATTCACTGGGGCTGGGGGTATTTGGTCTGATAACGGCAGAGTTCTTGCCCGCCAGTTTGCTGACGCCAATGGCGGCCAGCCTGGGCGTCACCGAAGGGATGGCCGGGCAGGCGGTGACCGCAACCGCACTGGTGGCGCTGGTCACCGGTTTGCTGATTACCTCTGCCACCAAAAGCATCGATCGCCGCTGGGTATTGATGTTTTTCTCGGTGCTGCAAATCATCTCCAGCCTGCTGGTGGCCTTTGCGCCAACGCTGCATGTTCTGCTGATGGGGCGTTTGCTGTTGGGTATCGCCATCGGGGGATTCTGGGCGATGTCGACCGCCACGGCGATGCGGCTGGTACCTGCCGATAAAGTGCCGAAAGCGCTGGCGGTGATCTTCTCCAGCGTGTCGATTGCGACAGTAGTGGCTGCCCCGCTGGGGAGCTATCTTGGCAGCCTGATCGGCTGGCGTAACGTCTTTATCCTCTGCATTCTGCCGAGCATGCTGGCGCTGCTGTGGCAGCTCTGGGTACTGCCATCCATGAAACCGGAGAGCAGCGGCAGCCTGGGAACGCTATTCCGCGTGCTGAGACGTCCGGGGATGATCGGCGGGATGCTGGCGACCATCCTGATCTTCAGCGGCCATTTTGCCTTCTTTACCTATCTGCGCCCGTTTCTGGAAACGGTCGGCCAGGCGAGCGTAGAGAGCATTTCGCTGATCCTGCTGGGCTTTGGTATTGCCAACTTTGTCGGGACATCCATTGCCGGGCATCTTCTGGCGCGCAACCTGCGCCTGACGCTGGCGCTGGTACCTTTCGCTATGGGTGTACTGGCGCTCATCATGGTGGCATTTGGTCATCTGGCGATGCTGGACGGGTTGCTCGTTGCGCTGTGGGGTTTTGCCTTTGGTCTGGTGCCGGTGGGCTGGTCAACCTAGCTTGCAACGACCGTTCCCGATGAAGCCGAAAGCGCGGGGGGATTGCTGGTGGCCTCTATCCAGCTGGCGATAAGTGCGGGTGCGGCAGGCGGCGGAGCCGTGTTTGACCTCAACGGTGCCAGCGGCGTGTTTGCCGGAAGCGGTTTACTGCTGGTTACCGCCATGGTGATTGTGCTGATGGGCGTCAGGGTTAAAGCGGAATAACACGGTATGCATAAGCCCGGTAACCGTAGCGTCACCGGCATAACGTGCCTTACACGCCTTTTTTATCCATCAGCACGGCGAGATCCACCAGACGGTTTGAGAACCCCCATTCGTTGTCATACCACGCCAGGATTTTGACCATATTGCCGCCGATCACCAGTGTGGAAAGCCCGTCGATAATGGAAGAACGCGGGTCACCCTGATAATCGCTGGAGACCAGTGGTTCATCGCTGTAGCCCAGAATGTCTTTCAGCGGCCCGCTGGCTGCTGCTTTACGGAACGCATCGTTGACCTCTTCGACGGTCACATTCCGGCTCAGCTTCACCGTCAGATCGACGATGGACACTACCGGAACCGGCACGCGCAGCGAGTATCCGGTCAGACGGCCATCCAGCGCCGGGATCACTTTCCCCAGCGCTTTTGCTGCCCCGCTGGAGTAAGGCACAATCGACAGCGCGGCCGCGCGGGCACCGCGCAGATCTTTCTCCGGCTGATCGTGCAGCGCCTGGCTGTTGGTGTAAGCATGCGTGGTGTTCATCAGCCCGTGTTCAATACCAAACTGCTGATGCAGTACTTGTGCCGCCGGAGCCAGCCCGTTGGTGGTACAACTCCCGTTACTCACCACCTGGTGCCGGGCCGGGTCGTACAGCTCATGGTTCACACCCATCACCACCGTCAGGTCGTCGTTTTTACCGGGGGCGGAGATAATGACCCGTTTCGCGCCACCGCGATGAATATGCACCGCTGCTTTATCACGTTCGGTGAAGAAACCCGTGGCTTCAATCACCACGTCTACCCCAACATCGCGCCACGGAATGTTGGCCGGATCGCGTTCGCTGAACACGACGATCCGCTGGCCGTCGACCTGCAACGCACCGTCTGCCGCTTCAACGGAAACCGGTAATGTACCGAGCAGGGAATCGTACTTGAGCAGATGGGCGAGGGTTTTGCTGTCCGTCAGATCGTTAATCGCCGCAATCTGAATGTCGGGGTTACCCAACGCGGCACGCAGAAAATTACGCCCGATCCTGCCGAAACCGTTAATACCGACCTTAACCATGATCAACTCCTTAGTATCTGTGATGTCTGGAGTGACTGTAGGCTTCAGGCGAAATGGCGTAAATGACAAAAAGGATCAGATTACGCCATCTTGCGGCAGTGGAAGCGCTGGCGGTACTCTCCCGGCGTGAGGTGAAGCTGTTTCTCAAAGACGCGACGCAGGTTGATGCTGGTGCCAAATCCGCTTCTCCCGGCGATAAGCTCCAGCGAGTCATTTGTCTGTTCAAGAAGCTGTCTGGCAGCGGCAAGACGTGCTTCGGTTACGTAGCGCGCCGGAGAGGCTCCTGCGTCGCGGGTAAACACGCGGGTGAAATTTCGTGGGCTCATGGCGACTCTTTCCGCCAGATTTTCAACGCACAGGTCGGCGGTGAGGTTTTGCAGGATCCAGGCCTGTAATTCGCTAATGGGGCCGGAAGCCCCCGATTGCTGCAGGTTATAACGGCTGAACTGCAACTGCCCGCCCGGGCGACGCAGATACATCACCATGTCCTGCGCCACGTCACGAGCGAGGGTAAAACCGTAGTCATCTTCAACCAGTGCCAGCGTCAGGTCAAACCCGGAACTGACACCGCCGGACGTCCAGATGGGACCGTCCTGAATATAGAGTGGGCCACCTTCCACACGGATAGCCGGATACGTTTCCTGCATTGTCTCCAGAAGCCGCCAGTGCGTCGTGGCGCGACGTCCGTCGAGTAATCCGGTCTGTGCCAGCAGCATCGCGCCACCGCAGATGGAGGCAATACGCCGGGCGTGAGGGGCTGCAAGGTGCAGCCAGTCCACCACCGCGGTGCTCTCCAGCTCGTTCATGCCGCGTCCGGTAATGATAATGGTGTCGAGCGGCTCGCGTGGGTCCAGCTCCGGCAGGCGATAGTCCGCCAGCAAATTTAAGCCAGACTGCCCGTGGATCACCTGATGGGGCTGAGTGGTGGCAATGAGGATACGGTAGCAGGGATTGCTCAGACCTTCCGGGTGCAGTCGGTTGGCCTGCATCAGAATGTCGGCAATACCGGCGGCTTCAAACAACATGCCGCCGTCAGGAACGATAATCAGGATTTTCTTCATGTCCTGAAAAGTACCTTTATCGCAAAATAAGTCAAGCTGCAGACTCTGTATTAACCAATGCCCTGGTAAAAGTACGTGTAAAAGGAAACTATGTAGTGAACGTTAAACAGAAGTAGGGCATTTGCGAACCGCTTTGCGGCGCGTAATGGAGCCTTCTGTGGGTAAGAACACAGCAATGATATGGCTGAGAGAAAGAGGGGGGAGCTATAATGGCGGACCGAATCTGATTTAGTCACGCTTAATAGTTCATGCGCTGCGAGACACCTGATGAAAGCGCTTTTGCTATAATGTTGCCGTTATTTCGTGGTGCAAAATTAATATGCTTCAGCACTATCGGAAATTTCTTCACCATTAAAAGAAAATTCGAATGAAACCTATCTCGTGAATGCAACAAATATGATGTGCATAATATATTCATATTGTCATAAATAATTTAAATTCTACTAATTATGGTAGTGGTAATGCTATGTTTATTGCGTTAATGCGATCCATTCTCTTTTTTAGATAATCTCTTTTAATTCAGATGGTTGTTGTGTGTTTTGGTGGGCTAAATTGAACTTGGCACGCTATGTATGGGTTTTTGGTAGGATTATTCCTATATTTTCATGAGTGACTCATAAAACACCAGGAAATTAGAAGGTAATATTGAATTGATGACGAGCTTATGTAAACTTGTGGGCTGATTGTTAAAATATGTCAGGATGAAGCAGGGCCTTATTCTGTAAGGCTTGTGCGGTAGCTATACCCTAAGAATAGTCACGCTGTGAAAATACCTGTCATATTCTAAACGATACTATTTAAGTCAAATATCATCTCCCCCCAATCTACTATCATCTAAATATCGCTACGGAAAAGCATATGAAAATGCGCGTATTGTTTTCACTCCTGTTTGTAATGGCGGTGGCGGGCTGTAAAGCGCCGCAGAAACCTGTGATAACCGACGATACGATCGTTACCAGCCAGGTCAATGGCGTCACGTTAACCCACCGTCATGTTGTTACCCCTCCGGCAGAATTTACCCAGGTTAATGAACCTTATCGTGCAATGTATCCGGCGTCATTGATGAGCCGTCCTGATTACGGCGGAAAGGCGATCAGCACGCTTGAGACCGGAAAAACCTACGTGGTTCTGGGTCAGGTTGAACACTACTGGATGGCGCTTGCGGATGAGGGTAGCGAACAACTGATTGGTTACGTCCCCATGCGTGCCGTGATCAAGGCCGATCAGTATGACGCGGCCGTGCGTAAACAAGCGCTTCGTCCAAAAGCGCGTAAGAAAACGACCTGCGTTGATGTGGATGGCAACAGTAAAGCCTGCAAAGACAACGCGAACGGGACCTGGATCCTGAACTAAACGGATTTCATGAGCGTATTTTTATGAATAATAAAAATTTTCACAGGATGTGGTTAGCATTTTACGCGGTGATTTTTGTTCTGGTCAGTGGTTGTACGTCCTCTTCACACAACGACCCCTCCCGCTACAATCTGCAGTTTCAGGCTCATCCGCAAATCAATGATTCCGCGCCGCTTAAAGTCAGAGTGTTGCTGCTGAAATCTGATGCGGATTTCATGTCCAGCGACTTCTATTCCCTGCAGAACAACGCGTCAACCACGCTTGGCGCGAATCTGCTTAACAGCGATGTCTTCTTCCTGATGCCGGGCCAGCTTTCGAAAACCCTGAGTGGGCAAAGCTCTCCCGACGCCCGCTATATCGGTGTGATGGCGGAATACCAGGCGCTGGATGGGAAAAAATGGCGCGTTTCACTCCCGCTGCCTGTTCCCGGCGAAAACCCTGTCTATCAGTTCTGGAAATGGTCCGCAGATGAACTCCAGGCCAACGTCTTTCTGGACGTGAATGGCATCCGGGTCATCAGCCAGTAACGCGCTTCATAACAGGAAACACATCATCATGACGAAAGCAGAAAAGGTCGTCTGGACCGAAGGGATGTTTCTGCGTCCACACCATTTTCAGCGGACAGAGAGTTACCTGCTCAACCACGTTCGTGAGTGGGGGGCGCTGCAGCGCTCGTATCTGTGGGGCTTTCTCGACGTTGAACTCGACGAGGCGATGCTTCGTCAGGGTTGCATTGCGCTGAGCTACTGCAGCGGTTTGCTGCCTGACGGAACCTTTTTCCAGGTACGTAACGGGCGCAACGGCCCGGTACCGCTAAAAATCCCTGATAACCTCACCAATGAGAAAGTGGTGCTCGCGCTGCCGGTTCGCCGGGGTGAACGCGAAGAGGTTATCTTCAGCGAAGAGCAGGCCTCGCTCGCGCGTTTTATCGCCTTCGAACAAGAGGTGGAAGACGATAATGCCATGTCGGTGGGGGATGCTACGGTACAGTTTGGCCGTTTGCGCCTGACCCTGATGCTGGAAAAAGATCTGACAGCAGAGTGGACTGCTATCGGCGTGGCGTTTGTCACCGAGAAGCGCAACGACAATCATGTGCGGCTGGACAGCAGCTACATCCCTCCGATGCTGAATGCCAACAACAACCCGCTGCTCTATAGCATGATTAACGATCTGCACGGTTTACTGGTGCAGCGTAGTCAGCAGATTGGCGGTCGTCTGCGTCAGCCTGGCCGTTTTAACACCTCTGAGCTGATTGAATTTACACTGCTCTCGCTGGTGAATCGCCATCTGGGCGAAGTATCACATTTAAAAACTCTCCCGCTGCTCCACCCGGAAGCGCTCTGGCATCGCTGGCTACCGTTTGCCACCGAACTTGCTACCTGGACCTCTCAGCGTAGCGCAGAAAGCGTGCTGCCGATTTATGACCATGATGATCTCGCGGGCTGCTTCAGCAAGTTGATGCTGATGCTGCGCCAGGGGCTGTCGCTGGTGATGGAAGACCATGCTATCCAGTTACCGCTTAACGAACGTTCTCATGGCCTGAACATCGCCACCGTCCCTGAGACCAGCATGGTACGTGAGTTTGGCTTTGTACTGGCGGTAAAAGCCAATGTGCCGGGCGATCACCTGCAAACCCATTTCCCTGCCCAGATGAAGGTGGCTCCGGTCTCCAGGATCCGCGATCTGGTTCAGCTGCAACTGCCGGGCATTATGCTGCGGGCTATGCCGGTCGCGCCACCGCAAATCCCCTGGCATGCGGGTTACAGCTATTTTGAGCTGGAGAAGGGCAGTGAACTGTGGCACGAGATGGACAAGTCCGGTGCTTTCGCTCTGCATCTTGCAGGGGAGTTCCCGGGTCTTGATATGGAGTTTTGGGCCATCCGTAGCCCGACAGAATAATAAAGCGAGCGCTAAATATGCAGGAACGACAGGATACCGGCAGTGATGCCGTGTTTACCGGGGCCAGTAGCAACAATCAGCTGGTGGCGGCCGCCAATCCGCTGCTCAACGCGATTCCGCAAATCCGTCACTCAGTATCACATGACGATCAGGTGGCGTTGCGCCAGCGCTTGATCGACGAAATTCGTCGTTTCGAAGTCCGTTGCCAACAGGCGGGACTGCCTTATGAAGTGATCGTCGGTGCCCGTTATTGCCTGTGTACGGCACTGGATGAAGCCGCTGCGCTTACCCCGTGGGGGAGCAGCGGCGTCTGGTCCAGTAGCGGGTTGCTGGTGACGTTTCATAACGAAACCTGGGGGGGAGAGAAGTTCTTCCAGCTGCTGGCGCGTCTGTCGCAGAACCCGCGCGAACATATTCTGTTGCTGGAGATGATCAACTACTGCCTGCTGCTTGGATTCGAAGGGCGCTACCGGGTGCTGGATAACGGCCGCACCCAGCTTGAAACCATCAAGCAGCGGCTGTGGCAGATGATCCGTGGCGTGCGCGGCAGCTATCCACCGCTGCTCTCACCACACCCGGAAGACCGGCCTGTGCTACGTAAACTGTGGCGTCCGATGGTGCCGCTGTGGGCCTGTGCCACGCTGGTCGGTTTCATTGCCTGTCTGTTCTATATCGTTCTTAACTGGCGTCTCGGTGACAACACCAATCCGGTGCTGGCGAAGATTTACCAGTCCCAGCTCCCGGAAACCTCAGTTCAGCAACCGACACGGCAATTGCCCGCTGTGCTGAATCTGCGCGGCTTCCTGAAACCTGAAATTGATGCTGGCCTGGTGGCGGTGAAGGACGAAGCAGATCGCAGCGTAGTGATCCTGAAAGGCGACGGCCTGTTCGCTTCCGCCTCTACGGTGGTGCGCGATCGCTATGAGCCGGTGATCAACCGCATTGCCCAGGCGATGAATAACGTCAGCGGCAAAATTCTGGTGGTTGGCTACAGCGACAACGTGCCCATTCGCAGCGCGCGTTTTGCCTCTAACTATGAGCTCTCTCTGGAACGTGCCCGGTCTGTGCAAAAACAGCTGCAGGGAAGCCTCTCCCAACCTGAGCGCGTGAAAGCGGAGGGGCGAGGCGAGATTAATCCTGTGGTACCGAACAATACGCCTGAAAACCGCGCCCGTAACCGCCGTGTGGAAATTACTCTGCTGGTGTCGCCTGAGAATACGCAGGCTGAGCTGAACGGATTGCCGCAAGGAAACTAAGGAATGCTGACTACTCTTCTTTCCATTCTGACCAATCGCATTCTGTGGAGCTTCCTGGGCGTAACGGCGCTTGCGGCGGTGATCTGGATGATTGGTCCATTGCTGTCCATCGTAGATACCCGACCGCTCGAATCTGAACAGAACCGGGTTATCAGTATCGCGGTGGTCTATTTGATCTGGGCACAGAGCCATATTCTGCCGCGGCTGTATAACGCCTGGCTGAACCGTAAGCTGATGGACCGGCTGAATGAGAATACGGCCCACCAGGAAGCTGCAGATCCACAGAAGCGACTGAACAGCGAGGAGCAGATCCTCGCCGGACGTTTTGATGAAGCCGCTCAGATGCTGAAAAAAGCGCACTTCAGCAAAGCAGGGCATGGCGCACAGTGGACGCAGCGCTTCAGCACGCAGTATCTGTACCAGCTGCCCTGGTATGTGATCATTGGCGCGCCAGGCTCCGGTAAAACGACCGCACTGGCCAATTCCGGGCTGCAATTCCCGCTGGCAGACCGTTTTGGTAAAACCGCATTGCGGGGCATTGGCGGCACGCGTAACTGCGACTGGTGGTTTACTAACGAAGCTGTGCTGCTGGATACCGCAGGCCGCTACACCACACAGGAAAGCGAGCAGGTTCAGGACGCCGGTGAATGGCTTGAGTTCATTGGCTTGCTGCGTAAGTATCGTCGCCGCCAGCCGATCAACGGTGTCATTATCACCATCAGTATTTCCGATCTGTTGACCCAATCCGCAGAAGCTTCCCGCCAGCAGGCGGTGAATCTGCGTCAGCGTCTTTCTGAGCTGCACGAACAACTGGGGATCCGCTTCCCGGTGTACGTCATGGTGACCAAAGCTGACCTGCTTAAAGGCTTCCGCGCCTGGTTTGCTGATTACGACAAAGCGCAACGCGACCAGATCTGGGGCTTTACGCTGCCGTGGGAGCAGACCAAACACGCTGATTATGATCTGATGGGCAACTTCCAGCAGGAGTTTTCGCTGTTACAGCAACGTCTGGATGCAGGTCTGCCGGAAACCATGCTGAAAGAGCATGATGCCAAAACCCGTGCGGAAGCGTATATCTTCCCCCAAGAGTTCGCCGCACTGCGTCCGCTGCTGGCGGACTACCTGAGCACGGTCTTCGCCCGTTCTAACTTTGAAACGGAGTTTTCGCCGCGCGGGATCTACTTCGCCAGCGGTACCCAGGAGGGCATGCCCTTCGACCGTGTGATGGGCGAACTGAATCGCGCCTTGTCGCTGCCTGAAGGTGGAGATAACGAGAACTGGGATTCAGTCAGTAAGGAGGCACCGATCCCGGGGGCGAAAGGTCAGAGCTTCTTTATCAAGGATCTGCTGCAAAACGTTATTTTCCAGGAAGCCGGGATCGCCGGTGAAAACCGCTGGTGGGAACTGCGGAACCGCGCCGTGATGTGGTCTGGCTATGCGGCGCTACTGGCACTGCTGGTGATCCTCGGCGGGCTGTGGCTGACCAGCTACACCAAAAATAAAGCCTATCTGGAAGAGGTTGATGCGAAAGTACCGCAGCTGGAGCAGCAGGGCAAAGCGTTACAAAATCAGCCTCAGCGCGATCTGTTTACCCTCCTGCCGTTGCTCAACAGTCTGGTGGATTTACCGAAAAGCACCGCCTTTGATGTTAACAACCCGTCCGTCTCTCGTCGTATGGGGCTGTACCGTGGGGATGACGTCAGCGATGCCTCGCAGTCGCTGTACCAGAAAGCGCTGGATCAAATGCTGTTGCCCGCCGTCGCGATGCACGTCACGACCTGGCTGCGCAACGATAACGGCAGCGATGTGGAATACAGCTACGAAGCGCTGAAAGCCTATCAGATGCTCTATCAGCCAAAGCACTACGACGGCAAATTCCTGCACTCGTGGGTGATGCTCAACCTGCAGCGAAACCTGCCGCAAAACGTCACCCAGTCGCAGCTTCAACAGCTGGCATGGCACCTGACGCAGTTGCTGGAACCGCAAATTCAGTCTTCACCTTATGCCCAGGACGACACACTGGTCACTCGTGAAAGAGCGCTCATCAACCAGCAACCGCTTTCCACCCGCGTGTATGGTCGCCTGAAGCGCCTGCTTGAGCATGATGAAAATCTGAAACCGGTATCGCTTTCTGACCTCGGCGGCCCGCAGAGTGAGCTGGTATTTTCACGCAAAAGCGGCAAACCGCTGAGCGAAGGCGTACCCGGGCTCTATACCCCGGACGGTTACTGGAAAAGCTTCAACGGCCAGATCGACAGTGTGACCTCCGCACTGCACGAAGATGATGTCTGGGTTCTGGGGAGTACCTCATCCCGGGAAGATAAACAGCAGATTGATAACGCCGTGCGTCAGCTCTACATGCGCGACTTTATCGCTAACTGGGATCGCTTCCTCGCTGATATTCAGCTCAACAACAGCGCCGATCTCTCGCAGCGCATCAATACCGCGCGCCTGCTCTCCGGTGCAAACTCGCCGCTGCGTCGCCTGGTGCAGAACCTGAGCCAGGTGCTGACGCTATCGCGTAATACGCCAGCACCAGCTGACGCCGGAAAAGCGGAAGAGCAGAGCAACCGTGCCACCCGCACGTTGCAGGCGCTGTTCAGCAACAATGACGCAGCACCAACGCAGGAGGCTGTGGTAACCCAGGTTCCTGAGCAACTGGTGACCGATCACTATGCGCCAATGATTGAGCTGGCACAGCCGCTGGAGAAGGGTGGCAAGACCATCGTATTTGATGATTTTCTCAAGCAGGTTGATGAGCTTTACCGCTATCTGACCGCCGTACAGGACGCCGCCAACAGCGGTATGCCTGCCCCGGGTGGCGAAGCAATTAGCCGCCTGCAGGCCAGCGCCGGCCGTCTGCCCGGTGGGCTACAAACCATGTTCAGCAACATGGCCGTCGGGGCCAGCAGTGATACCCAGCGCCGCGACCTGGAAAACGTTCGCAAGCGGATTAACGTTGAAGTGGGTGGTTTCTGCCGTCAGGCGATTGCTGGTCGTTATCCACTGGTGCGCAGCGCCAGTACCGAAGTCACACCTGACGATCTCGCACGGATGTTTGCGCCGGGCACCGGGCTGATGGATACCTTTTTCCGCGACAACCTGACCAACAAAGTCGATACCACTCAGGCTAACTGGCGCTTTATGCCTGGCATCGACGGTAAAACGCTGCCGGGAAGTGAAGGGCTGCTACGGCCGTTCCAGCAGGCGCAGTCTGTCCGGGATGCCTTTTTTGCCAACGGAGCCACCACGCCATCTTTCAAAGTTACGGTGCGCACCGTGCGGATGGATAACGCCATTCTGAACCTGACGCTGGACGTGGACGGGCAGTTGCTGCGCTATAGCCACGGCCCGCAGGCAGTACAGATTATGAACTGGCCGGGACCAGGCGGTACTAACCAGGTGCGTATGCAACTGGGGCTGGCCAACGGCAGCACGGCAACACTGGTGACGAATGGATCCTGGGCGCTGAACCGCTTTTTCGATAAAGCGAGCACCAGCCCGGGCGCGGGGAGTCTGAGCCGTCAGGCCACCTTCAGCGTTGACGGACATCAGGTCACGCTGGAGTTTGCGCCAAACAGTATCCGCAACCCGTTCCAGCTTCCCCGTTTCTCATGCCCATAACCGCAAGGACAGCCGTATGACGAATACCCCTGCGATGAACCGTTATAGCTGGTATGGCAAATTACCCAGCGCCGGTGACTTTTTGCAGCGTCGCTTTCCTGACACCTTACAGCGTCAGTGGTCACACTGGTTTCAGGTTGGCCTGCTGGCCTGGCAACAGGAAGAGCAGCGCAGCGGCGAACGCCAGTTTAATAAAGCCCCGGTCTGGAATTTTGTCGTCCCGCCGATGCTGGACAGCCAGATGATCCAGATGGGTTGTCTGTTACCCGGACGTGACAGCGTTGGCCGACAATACCCGGTGTGCATTCAACTGAGCTTCACCCCGGCCGAATGGTCGTCACGCCTGCTCGGCCAGGCCGAAAGCTGGTACCAGCAGATTGGCCGCGTGGGATTGCACGCGGTGCGCAACAGTTTCTCCGCCCCACAGCTTGATGACGTATTGATGGCCATTCCGGCACCGCAGCCTGTAGAGCCGCAGATGCGCTCCGATATTCTGGACGTGATTGGTTATGAAGAGGACGGCCAGACCACGCTGGGATGGCCGCAGGCGGCAGAGTGCTTTGATCCGCTTCGCCAGACCAGCTTCTGGTGGACGAACCGCTGCGACGGATACCCCCTTTACACCCACGTTCACAGCGGAAACTTTACCGGACAGCTTTTTACGCTGCTGTTCGATCCGGCAGGCGGTGCCCGCCCGGGCCGTCACGGTCTTTATCCGCCGATGTTTGAATAAGCAGGGACTCCATGAATATTGATGAATTTCTCGCGCCGATCAGTGCCGAAAACCCCTGCGGCGAAAACCTGGAATACGACGCCGATTTTCAGGCGATGGGGCAAGCCAGCCTGGGCAAAGCTGAGCAACAGTTCGGTGACACCATTATTCCTGCGGAACCTGCTGACTGGAATACGGTAGAAAAACATGCCACCAGCCTGCTGGGCCGCACCAAAGATCTCCGCGTGATGCTGGCACTCACCCATGCCTGGACACGGCGTCGCGGGCTACCGGGTTACGCGGATGGGCTGTTGCTGGTACAGGAAGCGCTGTCGCGTTATTGGGAGCGACTTTATCCGCTACTGGAAGAGTATGGCGAAACCGATCCGTTCTACCGCATTAACGCGCTTGCAGGGCTGAGCGATAAATCTGACCTGACCCTTGCCGTGCGCAATGCCTCGTTGTTGCGTTCGAACGGCGATGAGATCTCGCTACGTGATGCGCAGGCACTGCTTGACGGCAGTAAAACCGAATGCCCGGATTATCCCGGTGGTCGTCCAAGGCTGATTGATGAGCTGGCTCGCGGCGACCAGCCCGGTACCGCAGCGGTCATTGTGATGAATGAACGGTTGCGGGCCATACGCGAGCTGCTCACCGGGTATCTCGGTGAAAGTGGCGTACCGGAGATGGAACAGCTACTGAAAACAGTCGGGCTGGTTGCCAGCGCCTGTCAGGTGACGGATATCAGCAAGCTATTGCCGACCCGAGAGGCGCAGGCCGAACAAACTACAGCGTCTGTCACCGCCGTACCAGCCGTACAGCAAGCGACAGACTGGCGTAGCGTGCAGGTGACCAGCCGCGCCGATGCGCAGCTGATGCTGGAGAAAGCGAAGCAATATTTTGCGCAGTACGAACCAAGCCACCCCGCACCGCTGATGATTGAACGGGTGCAGCGGCTGTCTGAACTCAACTTTATGGACATTATTCGCGACCTCGCGCCAGACGGCGTTAACCAACTGGAAAACATCTTTGGACGCCGCGAATGACGCGTCCAGGCATTATGACGACAGGCATGGCGTCTGCCGTTTTACCTTCACCGCGCATCTTTGATGGAGAACATCATGGCAATGAGTAACAGTGGGCAGAAATTCATCGCACGTAACCGTGCTCCCCGCGTGCAAATCGAGTACGACGTAGAGATCTACGGTGCAGAACGTAAAATTCAGCTGCCGTTTGTGATGGGCGTTATGGCCGATCTGGTCGGTAAACCGGTGGAAAATCTGCCGGCCGTCGATGAGCGCAAATTCCTTGAAATCGACATTGATAACTTCGACGAACGCATGAAAGCGCTGAAACCGCGCGTGGCATTCCAGGTGGATAACACGCTGACCGGCGAAGGCAAACTCAACGTCGATCTGACCTTTGACAGCATGGACGACTTCCTGCCGGATGCGGTGGCTCGCAAGGTTGAGCCGTTGAACAAGCTGCTGGAAGCGCGCACTCAGCTTTCCAACCTGCTGACCTACATGGACGGTAAAAATGGGGCGGAAGAGCTGATTGCGAAAATTCTGCAGGATCCCACGCTGCTCAAATCCCTGAGCCAGTTGCCAAAAAATGACGAAAGCGCGAAAGGTAGCGAGGAATAATCGATGAGCAACCAGACTCAACAACATGAGCAGCAGGCGGACCTGGCGTTCAGCCAGGACGAATTCAGTGCGCTGCTGAATAAAGAGTTCCGCCCGAAAACCGATCAGGCGCGTTCCGCCGTGGAAAGCGCGGTAAAAACGCTGGCGCAACAGGCGCTGGAAAATACCGTCACTTTCTCCAACGATACCTACCGCACTATTCAAAATCTGATTGCCGGTATCGATGAGCAGCTGTCACAGCAGGTGAATCAGATTATTCATCACGATGAGTTTCAGACGCTGGAAAGTGCGTGGCGTGGCCTGAGCTATCTGGTGAATAACACGGAAACCGATGAGATGCTGAAGATCCGCTTCATGAGCATCTCTAAACAAGAGCTGGGCCGCACCCTGAAACGCTACAAGGGTGTGGGCTGGGACCAGAGCCCGATCTTCAAGAAAATCTACGAGCAGGAGTACGGTCAGTTCGGTGGTGAACCGTTTGGTTGCATCGTCGGCGACTACTACTTCGACCACAGCCCGCAGGACGTTGAGCTGCTTGGTGAAATGGCACGCATCGGCTCTGCGGCGCACTGTCCGTTCATTACCGGTACCGCGCCGGGCGTGATGCAGATGGAATCCTGGCAGGAGCTGGCGAACCCGCGCGACCTGACCAAAATCTTCCAGAACACCGAATATGCCGCCTGGCGTTCACTGCGTGAATCCGAAGATGCGCGCTATCTGGGTCTGGTGATGCCGCGCTTCCTCTCGCGTTTGCCGTACGGCATTCGTACCAACCCGGTCGACAGCTTTGACTTTGAAGAGCAGACCGACGGCGCGAACCACAACAGCTACTCCTGGGCGAACGCCGCTTATGCGATGGCGGCCAACATCAACCGCTCCTTCAAAGAGTACGGCTGGTGTACCTCCATTCGCGGTGTGGAGTCCGGCGGGGCGGTTGAAAACCTGCCGTGCCACACCTTCCCGAGCGATGACGGTGGCGTGGACATGAAATGTCCGACCGAAATTGCCATCAGCGACCGCCGCGAAGCCGAGCTGGCGAAAAACGGCTTTATGCCGCTGGTTCACCGTAAAAACTCTGACTTTGCCGCTTTCATCGGCGCGCAGTCTTTGCAAAAACCGGCCGAGTACCACGATCCGGATGCGACCGCCAATGCCCGTCTGGCATCACGCCTTCCGTATCTGTTCGCCTGCTGCCGTTTTGCCCACTACCTCAAGTGCATCGTGCGCGACAAAATCGGCTCCTTCCGCGAGCGTGAAGAGATGGAGCGCTGGCTGAACGACTGGGTAATGAACTACGTGGACGGTGACCCGGCCAACTCCTCCCAGGAGACCAAGTCCCGTAAACCGCTGGCGGCTGCGGAAGTGCAGGTGCAGGAAATTGAAGACAACCCGGGCTACTACGCCGCGAAGTTCTTCCTGCGTCCGCACTACCAGCTGGAAGGTCTGACCGTCTCCCTGCGCCTGGTTTCTAAACTGCCATCGCTGAAGACGAAAGACGCGTGATGAAGGTTACCGGCCCGTAGGGGCCGGTAATATTTGAGTACGCACGAGACAGTTAATGAATTTGGCTGCGAAGACATCAGATCGCGAAAGGATACTAAATGAAAGGTTTCTGTTTTTTCCTTGTCTGCATGACATCTTATGCGTATAGCGGAAACAACGACCCGGATTTTTACCAGAGGCAAACATACAGGCAGGTCGTAAAAGATTTGGTTCTGGCGCGTTGCCTTTCACAGGTGGCAGATAAAGGCAGCCTGTTTTCTTCTGATGCGGCCCGCAGTGCGAGTGCATTCATTGAGTGGATACCTTTCGATGCTGAAAACGGCACTGATAAAGTGGATGCCCTCATTGGGAAATATAAAGATCACATTAACGGTTTTCATGCTGAACGAAAGCCCGATGTCAAAGGCGTCACATTAAATTGTCTGCGTCTTTATCATAGTGACGAGCTTAACAAGCTGGCTTCTCAATTAATTATCGGAAATCCTGATCACACCTGGAGTCAGGATAACCCGCAGTAGTAAAGACTTCACATTCTTTCCGTTCACTCAGGGGGAATGTTAAGACTGTCAAATGACATGAGTCGTTTGATATGAGGCAGAGGTAAAATATGGACGGTTTTATTCAGCCCCATGCTTTCCTGTTTGCCATATAAGGGCTTTTTCGAAAGCAATATTGTTCATTCACGAAGAGTAGATATTATGGCTATTGATATGTTTCTGAAGGTCGAGGGTGTTACGGGTGAATCTAAAGATTCTAACCACACCGGCTGGACTGATATTACCTCCTTCTCCTGGGGCGCATCCCAGCCAGGTAATATGAGTGTCGGTGGTGGTGGCGGTGCCGGTAAAGTTAACTTTAACGACCTGCACATTAACGCACTGATCGACAAATCTACCACAGCAGTTCTGAAGCACTGCGCGAGCGGTAAACACCTGACCAAAGTTGAACTGTCTGTTTGCAAAGCAGGCGGCCAGCAGGTTGAATATACCCGCATCACGCTGGAAGATGTTCTGGTGACCTCCGTCCAGTATACCGGTGCAGACAACGGCGATACCGTTGGTGTGACCTATGCATTCCAGGCTGCGAAAGTGAAACAGCAGTACTGGGAGCAGACGACTGCCGGTGGTAAAGGTGCTGAAAGCAGCGCTGGCTGGAATATCAAAGAGAACAAAGAAGCGTAATTGCGTGAGTGGCCGGGGAGTTTGCCCCGGCCATTATCAACCGGGAAGGAAGATAACATGGCAAGTTTGCAGGAAGGAGGAGCTCGCTCGCTCACCATTGGTGAAATTGCGCTGGCGAGATCTGTCTTTAGTGATGCAATAAAATACTCAGAAGTTAAAGTGCATAATAAAAGCTACCTGCCTTTTAATATGCAATCTAACAATGTTGCGATGACTCCCAATGGTGAGCTTTATTTCCGCGAACCACATTATCGTGATGATTTCTCCACTGAGATTCCTCGATATAAGCATTGGTTTATTCACGAAATGGTTCATGTTTTGCAACATCAGATTGGAATGAATGTTCGTACTCGTGGCGCATTTAGTTGGGCTGCAAGTTATAACTACTCTTTACCACCGGATAAGAAGTTGTCTGATTTTGGAATGGAGCAACAAGCATCGATCATTTCTGATTATTATTATCTGGTAAATTACGGTTTGGGTGACTTTCGAAATATCGCAGGTTTTGAAGGTATTATCGGTTCAGACTTAAATGATAAATACCGTCAGGTACTATCGTTGTTCCTCATCAATCCTAAAGAACGGCGGGTGTGGTTATGAAAAATATATTTTGTGTCTTAGCGATAACGTTAATGGCGAGTGCTTGTGTATCTCACCCGGCACAATATCAACCGCTTTCAGTTACGTTAAAAAATAATCAACCTTGTTTTGCTATCCCGGCAAATTCCGGATTAGAAGAGCCGATCACCAGCCACTCACCTACAGTAATGAAAAAAACGGGTACTGAATGGGAAACGGTTTCTCCGCCATCCACATTTAGTCCCGTTGTAACGTTAAACACTCAACAGTGTTATCAGTGGAGCGGTATTTCATGGCAAACCGGAGAATATGATGTCGCGCTTAAGGTTGCGGGTAAAAACGAATCTGTCCGTTATGCCGCTCGATTTGTATTAGAAAAAAATGCCTCAGGCCAATTTACGATTTCACAGAGTGAATAGTCGTTGAAAAATTTTACGCGTTAACCCCCAAACGCCGCCGTTCTCGCCCCGAGAGCGGCAGCGTTTGAGCGCTAATCATACCAGCAGGAATACGCCATGCGATTCACGATTATTTCTACGAAACCCGGTCATCAGCCGCCACAGAGTAGCTGCGATTTCTATGCCCCGGGGGGCACTATTGGTCGCGGTACGGATAACAATCTGGTGCTGCCGGACAACGACCGTACCATCTCGCGTCTGCAGGCCATTATCCACGTTGACGCACAGGGCGAATGCCGCGTCACCAACCGTGGCAGCGTCACCCGCGTGGTATTGAACGATATTCCGCTGGAGCGAGGGCGTCAGGTTGAGCTGCAGGATGGGGATATTCTCGGTATTGATGACTACCGCCTCGAAGTGACCGACCTTATCCACGACACTCAGCCAGTCAGCCGTATGGCGGCCAGCATGCAACAGCAAGCCCGTCCGACAGTCGCACCTGCGCCTGCTGTAGAACCGGGGACGGTGAACGCGCCACCTCGCGCGAAAAGTGAACCTACCGCGGTGCCGACGGAAATCTGGGACAGCCTGATGCAGGAGTTTTCCATCTCCGACAGCATCTCCAGCAACCGGACGAAGCCGCAGCCTGCGGCATCACACGATCCGTTCTCTCAGCCTGCCGCGCCGGAACGTAATGCCGAAGATCCGCTGGCGCTCTTTAACGATAGCGACCTGAAGCTTGAACGTAAGAATGTCGATCCTGATGCGTTGTTTAACGACGAAGCCTTGTTCAGGAATGAAAGCATTTTTGACGACGTTACCCCCTCAACGCTGGTGCCGCCAGATGAGGATACGCCCTCCCTGCCAAAAGAAGAGGCGACGGATGAACTCGATCCGCTGGCCCTGTTTGGTGGTTCGGCCAGCGCACCAGCGGCACGCAGTGATGACCCGCTTGGTCTGATGGGCGGTGCGCCATTAACTCATCCGGATGAAATTATTGCCGCTCAACCGGTAGCAGAGCAGGAAGAACAGGTGCCTGCAGAATCTGCCCTGTTTGCACCTGAACCTCAGGAAACTCTGCATGCTGTAGATGAAGAGCCCGTGCGTCCGGATTACGCCGGGTTCACCCTGCCAACGCCGCAGGCCGTTGTACGCAGCAATGCGCAAACCCCGAAAGGTCGTCTGCGTATCGACCCGGTAAAAAATGCAGCGTCCCCATCGGCGACCGCACACAGTGGAGATAAGGGGGAGGTGCTTCAGGGTGAACTGCTGGAAGCATTGCTTGAAGGTATGGGGCTGAGCGAAATGCAGCCTGTGCCGCAGTTTAACCGTGAAAATATGCGCCAGCTCGGCCAGATTCTGGGCATGTTCTCTCAGGGCACCGTGGCGCTGCTCTCTTCGCGTTCCATTCTCAAACGCGGTGTAAAAGCCGATATGACGATGGTGCTCGATGATGCGAACAACCCGTTCAAGCTGTTGCCAACCGGTAAAACGGTATTGATTCAGATGTTCGGGACCCCGATGCCAGGCTTTATGCCACCCACAAAATCCGTACGTGATGCACTTATTGATCTGCAGGCGCACCAGCTGGGGATGATCTCCGGCATTCGCGCCATTATTGCCGCGATGCTGCAATCCTTTAACCCAGAACAGCTCGAAGAGCAGGCGAAGCAAAATGGTATGACATCGCGTCTGGCGCTGCCGGGCAGCCGAAAGGCCGCGCTGTGGGACTATTTTGTGCGCAGCTATGGTGAGACGGCCGGTGAAATTGAGGACGACTTCCATACCCTGTTTGGTGAGGCCTTCCTTCATGCCTACGACATGGAGGTTAATCAGTACAAAGACTCACAGAGCGGATCGGAAGAAAAATGAATATCGCAACGGCTTCTCTCTCCCGCCAGGGGACGCGCGCCAGCAACCAGGATCAGACGGGAGAAACCATAGGGGAACGTTCAGCCTGCTTTGTCGTCTGTGATGGCATCGCTGGCTTGCCGGGTGGCGAGGTGGCTGCTGAGCTGGCCCGCAACAGCATTATTTCCCGCTTCGATGGCGACAAACACCTCAATGCGCAACATATCCGCGATTATGTGCAAACGGCGAATCGCACGATCCTTAATGAACAACAGGTCGTCCAGGAACATCACCGGATGGGCACAACGCTGGTCAGCCTGTTTATCGACAGGGATTACCGTCTGGCCTATTGGGCGCATGCCGGGGATAGCCGCCTGTATCTGTTCCGCCGTGGCTGGCTGTGGCATGTGACCACCGACCACAGTCTGGTTCAGCAGATGAAAGATGCCGGACACCAGACCGATAACCTGAACAGTAACCTGCTGTATCTGGCGCTGGGTATTGAGAACGGGGGGCCGGAAGCGAGCTACAGTGACGTGGTTCAGGTCGAAGACGGCGATGCTTTTTTACTCTGCACCGACGGATTCTGGCATGGCGTCAGTGAAGAGCAGATGAAGCAGTCACTGCACATGGTCAATACGCCGCAAGAGTGGCTGACGTTAATGAACCAAATCATTCAAAAGAATGGCGAACAGGAGGGGAATGCTCAGGATAACTATACCGCCGTGGCGGTGTGGATGGGCAGCCCTCAGGACACCACTTTGCTGCATACGCTCTCTGACGCGGCACAATTTCTTCCCTGCGGAACTGATTAGACACACAAGGACTGATATGAAACTTTGGCTATCGGGTTTGGCACTTCTGGCGGTGGCGTCCACCGCACAGGCTGAAAATTTCCGCATCGTGCAGTCACCTGCGCAGAAGCTGGATATCTGGATCGACGGTATTAAAGACAACACGCCACAGAGCTGGTGTAAGTCTGAGGTTGCGCTGCGTATTGTGGCGAACGGCAACAAAAACGTGTCTGTGCTCGAAAATTTTGTGCCACGTCTTGGCTCACTACTGGAACACCAGTGCAGCAAGCTGAATAAACTCAACTGGACGCTCAACGATCCCACTGGCGTGACGCTTGCACAGGGTACCGCCGGTAAAGCGCAGGACTGGGCGCTGGTGGTGAAACAGCAGCAGGCTACGGCAGCCAACACCGCCACCAGCACTGCACTATTACCGCCTGAGCAAAACCCTGAATCACACACGGTGGCAGCAGACCGTACACCGTGGCAGGAGTTTACCCTTCTGGATGGTTGCCATCTGCGCACCTTCTGGGAGGGCGGTTCTTCTGAACCTGCGATATTTATTCCGGACTCTGACACCACCCGCTGTGGAAATGGCAGCTGGCTGAGCGGTCACACGGTTATCTCGCAATCCCGCAGTGGGGCGCAGAAAGAGATGGCGGTGACGTACATTCACGGTTTCCCGGTGATGGGATTAAATAAAAGTGCCGATCCGGAAAACGCCCTGATCACCACTGTCAATAAAGAACGCATGGTGTTCAGCACCAGGAATAGCGATCAGAGCTGGATGATCCTGCCTTACGACAGCACCCTGAATGGCTGGAAAAGTAACGGTACGGTGGCGGTAGAAATCTCTCGTGAGACAGCCAGCGACGACGCAAAACTGCAGGCGCGCATTGCCGCGGTGAAACAGGTCTGGAGTGCCTGGGTTGCTCCCGGTACCCCTCTTAATATTGTCCTGATTGACACGCTTCGCCCTCAACTGCGCGAGCCGGCAGTGGGCACCTGGCGCGCGGCAAATTAAGGAATGGCTATGAACACTCTCTATCAACACCTGGCCGGTGAGTCGCTCAGTGACGCACTGCAGCGCATTGAAGCCGGGATCAAAGCCCGACCGGCGGACGCCGATCTCCGCGCCGCGTTTGTGCAGTTTTTAACACTCAGCGGTAACTGGACGCGGGCTCTGACCCAGCTGAAAAGCTGGCTGGCACTTAAACCCCAGGCAAAACCGACCGTGACGCTGCTGGAACAGTCCATTGAGGGCGAGCTGCAGCGTGCCCGGGTTTTCGCAGGGCAGGCTCGTCCGTCCATGCCGGAGGCGCAGTGGCCGTGGTTAACCCTGCTTGCCGATGCGCTCATGGAGAGCGGAGAGCGCGCTCAGGCGTTGCGTCTGGCTGCGCTGGAGCAGGCATCAGCGAATGCCGGCCAGCGGGTGTTCGAAAACGAAGAGACGCAGGCATTTGAGTGGCTGATGGACGGTGATGCCCGTCTGGGACCGGTGTGTGAAACCCTCGTCAATGGCCGTTATTTCTGGCTGCCGTTTAGCGCTATCGAAGAGATCCGTTTCCAGGCTCCTGCCAGTGTGACCGACCTGGTCTGGCGTCATTCGCTGGTACGTCTGACTGACGGTACGGAGCAGGTCTGTCAGATCCCTGCACGCTATCCCTTTGCTGATGATGCTTCAGACGCCGTCAGGCTTGGGCGCACCACAGAGTGGTTACCGCTCGACAGCGAAGGCACGCTTTACGAAGGCATGGGGCAGAAGGCCTGGCTCAGCGAGCAAAGCGAAAGCCCGCTGCTGTCGCTGAGTCTCGTGACGTTTGCAACGGATGGAGCACATGAGTAATCCCGCTGGCGAAGGCGACCTGCTACGCAGTGGCTGGCAAGCCCGCAACAGACAGGAAAAAGTGGGGGCGCGCGACAAAATGCAGCCTTCACTGCTGGATCGCCTCACCGATAACGACCCGGAAAAAAAACGTGAGGCGGCCAACAGCAATCTGATTACCCACGCGGCGCTGCGCCGCAGCGTGCTGCGGGATTTACAGTGGCTGTTTAACACCATTAACCATGACGCGTCCTGTGACCTGGGTGCGTTGCCGCAGGTGAAACGCTCTGTGGTGAATTTTGGCGTTGCCCCGCTGGCGGGGAAGAGAATGTCAGATATCGAATGGCACGACCTTCAGCGCAAACTCACCGAGGCCATCATTAATTTCGAACCCCGTATTTTGCCCCAGGGGCTGCAGGTTCGCTGCGTGTCTGATACCTCCTCGCTGGATCTGCATAACGTTCTGTCCATCGAGATAAAAGGGCGTTTGTGGTGTGTACCGTACCCGCTGGAGTTTCTGTTTCGCACGGATGTTGATCTGGAAAACGGTCATTTTGAACTCAAAGATGCGGGGTAATCATGGAAAGTAAACTGCTCGAATATTACAACCGTGAGCTGGCCTATCTGCGCGAGATGGGGGCCGAGTTTGCCGAACGTTACCCCAAAGTTGCCGGGCGATTGGGGATGCGTGGCATCGACGTGGCGGATCCGTACATCGAGCGACTGATGGAGGGGTTTGCCTTCCTCACCTCCCGCGTGCAGATGAAAATGGACGCGGAGTTTCCGCGCTTCTCCCAGCGGATGCTGGAGATGATCGCGCCTAACTACCTTGCACCGACACCCTCAATGGCGATTGCTGAAATCCAGCCCGACAGTAGCCGGGGCGATCTGAGCAATGGCTTCATTGTGCCGCGCGGTACCATGATGGACAGCCTGGCGCTGAAAAAAACCGGCGTGACCTGCAGCTATACCACGGCGCACGAAGTTAACCTGCTCCCGCTGAAAATTGAAAAGGTCGAACTGGGCGGTGTACCTGCCGATCTGCCGCTGGCGCAGCTCGGTCTGAGCCAGCGGGGTATCAACAGCGCTTTGCGGATCCGTATCGCCTGCGATGGCCCGCAAAACCTCGGGCACCTTGATTTTGACCGTCTGGAGTTTTTCCTCAGCGGCCCGGACATTGAGGCACTGAAACTGCTGGAACTGGTGATGGAGCACCACGTGGACATTGTCTGCCAGACCGTGAGCGGACAACCACAACGTCAGATGCTGGCGTCTGATTCGCTGCGTCAGGAGGGCTTTGCGCCGAACCAGGCGCTGCTTCCGGACGACCTGCGCAACTTTGACGGCTACCGTCTGCTCCAGGAGTATTTTGCCTTTCCGGCACGTTTTCGTTTCATCAGCCTGAGCGGTCTGGGCAAGCTTATCCAGCGCTGTGAAAGCGAAAAAGCATTCGATATGTTCATTCTTCTGGATAAGACCGATGAACAGCTTGAGCGTGTTGTGGATGCCAGCCATCTGGCGCTGCACTGTACTCCGGTTATCAACCTGTTTCCGAAGGTTGCGGCGCGCCAGAAGCTGAATGAAGGCCAGCATGAATACCACCTGGTGGTGGATAATATTCGCCCCCTGGATTATGAAATTTACGCAGTCAACAACATCTATGCCAGTGCCGATGGCCAGCGCGACGACCAGACGTTTCGTCCGTTCTGGAGCTCCTGGAGCGGGGATGCGGGCAACTACGGTGCCTATTTTTCACTGCGCCGCGAACAGCGCGTACTTTCGGAGCATGCGCTGAGATATGGCACGCGCACTGGCTATATCGGTTCGGAAGTTTTTGTCTCGCTGGTGGATGAGCAACATGCGCCGTGGCAGGACAACCTGCGCTACATTTCCGCTGACGTGCTGTGTACCAGCCGCGACTTGCCCCTGATGCTGCAGCAGGAGCTTGGGCAATTCATCATGGCCGACTCGATGCCAGTGAAATCCCTGACTCTGCGTAAAGGTCCGACGCCACCGCGTCCGGCACTGGCCGAAGGATTCAGCACCTGGCGGCTCATTAGCCAACTGCAGATGAACTATCTCAGCCTGATGGACAGCGAAAATGAAGAGGGGGCTGCGGCGCTGCGTCAGCTGTTAGGACTGTATGCCAGCCTGGCAGAAACGCCCGTTGCACGTCAGGTCGATGGCGTTCGCCACTGCGTGCTGGAGCCGGTTCACCGACGCGTCCCTGAGCCTGGCCCGGTCGTATTTGCCCGTGGAATTGGCATTACCCTGACGGTGGATGAGCGTGCATTTTCCGGTGCCAGCCCCTGGCTTTTCGGTAGCGTGCTGGAACGTCTGTTTGCTCGCCTGGTGTCGATCAACAGCTTTACGGAGTTTACCCTGAACAGCCAGCAGCGCGGCGAGATTGGCTACTGGGCACCGAGAATGGGTAAAAGGGCACTGATATGAGCGATGTTGCCACCGCGCCACTGCGCGTGCATCGTCTGACGCCACTGCCGGATATGTTCTGGCGTGGCGTTCGCGAGACGCCGTGGCGCTACGATCTGTTTCAGCTGTTAAGACGTATCGATGCTCAGGGCGGAGAGCGCTACCCGCTGGGGCGTGCGCCGTTGCCCAGATTTGAACCGTTGCGTATCGGCCAGCAGCCGTCGATGAGTTTTGCTCCCTCGACGGTTACGCAGGTCCGTCAGCGTGAAGAGAACGGGCTGCACGAGGTGTCGATTCTGAGCTTCGGCCTGTTTGGCCCTAACGGCCCGCTGCCGGTACACATGACTGAGTACGCCCGCGAGCGTATTCATCATCATCAGGACAACAGCCTGAGCGCGTTTGCTGACCTGTTCCATCACCGCCTGACCTTGCTGTTTTACCGCGCCTGGGCGGATGCGCAGCCCGCTGTCTCGCTTGACCGTGCTGATAACAAACGCTTCGAAGGCTATCTGGCATCGCTGATCGGCATGGGGCAACCGGGCCAGATGGATAAAGGCAGCCTGAGCGCACACGCACGCTTTACTCATGCCGGGCACCTGACCCGCCACGGACGCGATCCTGAAGGGCTGGAGAAGATCCTGCGTGATTACTTTAAAGCCCCCGTGACGCTGGTCGCGAATGTACCGCAGTGGATGCCGTTGACGCGGCGTGAGCAGGCACAGCTGGGTGAAGGCCGCCGCCTGCCGCGTATGGGGGAGTCCGCCTTTCTCGGCGTTGCGGTACGCGACGTGCAGCATAAATTTCGGATCGAGATTGGCCCGCTGAGCGCAGAAGAGTACAACCGTTTTCTGCCGGGAGAAGCCTGGGTCACCGAGCTACGCGACTGGGTACGCCAGTACGCCGGTCTGGAATTTGAATGGGAAACGCGCGTGATATTGCGCGCTGACGCGTTGCAGGGGGCCGCGCTCGGCAACGGTGGCCGACTGGGGTACAACACCTGGCTGGGGATCCAGCCTCAACCAGTGCCACGTGGCGATCTGGTTTATCGCGCAGAGCGATAATTTTTCTAACGCATTGTTATCAACGGAACCGAACATGTCAGAAATAAGCCGTGCCGTGCTTTTCGGCAAACTGGATACGCTGTTATTTACCTCTCTGGAAAGCGCCACTGCATTCTGTAAGCTGCGGGGCAACCCGTATGTTGAGCTGGTGCACTGGCTGCACCAGCTGATGCAGCAGCAGGATGGCGATCTGCAGCAGGTGATACGCCACTTTGCTCTCGATGAACAGCAACTGACGCGGGATATCATTGCGGCGCTGGATGCGCTGCCGCGGGGAGCCAGTTCAGTCTCTGATCTTTCCGAACATATCGACAGCGCCGTGGAGCGCGCCTGGGTCTATGGTTCCCTGAAGTTTGGCGTCAGCCGCATTCGCGGTGGGCATTTGCTGATCGGTATTCTCAAAACCTGGAATCTGGCCAACGTACTGAAAAGCATCTCCGCGCAGTTCACCCGTCTGAACGTTGAGGTGCTGATTGAGCAGTTTGAGACGATTTGTGCCAACAGCAAAGAGACGCAGCAGGCTGCCGCTGCCGTCGATGCACCTGCAGGAACGGTACCGGCCGCGCAGGGGACGCTGGCCCAGTATGGTCAGGATCTGACGGCTCGCGCCCGTGAAGGTAAGATCGACCCGGTTGTCGGACGTGATGAAGAGATCCGCCAGATGGTCGATATTCTGATGCGCCGCCGCCAGAACAACCCATTGCTGACCGGGGAAGCCGGGGTAGGGAAAACGGCGGTGGTGGAAGGGCTGGCGCTGCGTATCGCCGAAGGTGATGTGCCTGAGTCGCTCCAGAATATTCAGCTGTGGTCACTGGATATTGGCATGTTGCAGGCTGGTGCGGGGATGAAAGGCGAGTTTGAAGCCCGTCTCCAGGCCTTAATCAATGAAGTGCAATCCAGCGCCACGCCGATCATTCTGTTTATTGATGAAATCCACACCCTGATCGGTGCGGGTGGCCAGCAGGGAACCGGCGACGCCGCTAACCTGCTGAAGCCTGCCCTGGCGCGCGGACAGCTGCGCACCATTGGTGCCACGACCTGGGCCGAATACAAAAAGTACATTGAAAAAGATCCGGCGCTGACCCGCCGCTTCCAGACGGTGCAGGTGCACGAGCCGGACGAGGTCAAAGCCGTTCTGATGCTGCGCAGTACCGTGTCGCCGCTGGAGACACACCATCAGGTATTACTGCTCGATGAAGCGGTTAGCGCTGCGGTGAAGCTTTCGCATCGCTACATTCCGGCACGTCAGTTGCCGGATAAAGCCGTTGCCCTGCTGGATACCGCCTGCGCCCGTGTGGCAGTCAGCCAGAGCGCGCCACCCGCACAGCTGGAAGATTGCCTGCGTCACCTTGCCGCCCTTGATGTTGAAATCGAGATTGCCGGACGCGAAGCGCGCGTGGGGGCAGGTGAGCCACAGCGCGTGGCCGCGTTAACCGCTGAGCGCAGCGCGTATGAAGCGACGCGCGATGCCCTGGCCCGACGCTGGGAAGAGGAACGTAGCCTGGTCGGCGAAATCATCCGTCTGCGCGCCGCGCTGTTTGACGCGGGTGACGATGACACAACCGAACTGCGCAGCCAGCTTGCCGGGCTGCAGCAAGCGCTGAATACCGTTCAGGGCGACGAACCGCTGCTGTTCGCGGCGGTAGATGAAAATGTGGTGGCCGCCGTTGTTTCTGACTGGACGGGTATTCCGCTGGGGCGGATGGTGAAAAACGAGATCGACGCGGTGCTGAACCTGGCCGATACGCTGAATCAGCGGGTTATCGGGCAGCGCCATGGCCTGGATCTGATTGCCCGTCGGGTGAAAACCTCGCGGGCGAAGCTTGACGATCCCAACAAGCCGGTTGGTGTGTTTATGCTGTGCGGACCGTCTGGCGTCGGGAAAACAGAAACCGCGCTGGCGCTGGCGGAGTCACTTTACGGCGGCGAGCAGAACGTCATCACCATCAATATGAGTGAATTCCAGGAAGCGCATACCGTCTCCACCTTAAAAGGTGCGCCTCCGGGATACGTAGGTTATGGTGAAGGTGGCGTGTTAACCGAGGCCGTGCGCCGCCGTCCTTACAGCGTGGTGCTGCTGGACGAAATTGAAAAAGCGCACCCTGATGTACATGAAATTTTCTTCCAGGTTTTCGACAAGGGCTGGATGGAGGATGGCGAAGGACGTCACATTGATTTCCGCAACACCATTATTATTCTGACCTCCAACGTCGGCACCGAGCTTATCAGCGCCATGTGTGCCGATCCGGCGCTGGTCCCCGAGCCGGACGCGCTGAGCGGTGCACTGCGTCAGCCGCTGCTTCAGGTGTTCCCGCCTGCGCTGCTGGGGCGTTTGCTGGTGGTGCCGTATTATCCGCTGAGTGACGAGATGCTGGGGCAGATTGTTCGCCTGCAGCTCAAACGCATTCAGCGTCGCCTGGAAGAGAATCACAACATTATTTCGGAGTTTGACGACAGCGTGGTGGAACAGATTGTTCAGCGCTGCACCGAGGTGGAATCAGGTGGTCGTATGGTGGATGCGATCCTGACGAACACCCTGCTGCCTCAGATGAGCCAGATTTTACTTACCGCCAGCCGCAGTGACGAGCAGTACCGACGTCTGCATATCACCTGCGAGCAGGGCGAGTTTCACTGTCAGTTTGCCGCGTAATAATCATCAAGAGAACTGTAAAAGATGACGGATAATGATAACAATCGGACTGTCCCAAACGCGCTCCCGGTCGGGTATCGCTTCAATGAGTTTGAAATCAAAGAGGTGATTGGCGGCGGTGGATTTGGCATCGTCTACCGCGCCTGGGATCACCAGCTCGAACGCACGATCGCTATCAAAGAGTTTATGCCTTCTTCGCTTGCCGTGCGTGGCGATGATATGACGCTGGTGTTGCGCAGCGAGCGCTTCGGCAAAGCATTTTCCGCTGGCCTGAACAGCTTCATTCAGGAGGCGCGTCTGCTGGCGCGTTTCAACCATCCGAACCTGTTGCACGTGCTGCGTTTCTGGGTGCAAAACGATACGGCTTACATGGGCACGCTGTTCTACAGCGGCACCACGCTTTCACGTCTGCGCGAAGAGAAGCCGGAATTGATTAACGAGACGTGGATCCGTCGCATGCTGCCAATGCTGTTTGGCGCGATTAAGACGATCCACGACGAAGGCTATCTGCACCGCGATATCTCTCTGGATAACATTCAAATCCAGGACAACGGCCTGCCGGTGCTACTTGATTTTGGCTCGGCGCGTCGCACCATCGGTAATCTCTCAGACGAGACAGAGACCATGCTGCGCCCGGGCTTTGCCCCCATCGAGCAATACACCGACGACAACGAAAGCGAGCAGGGACCGTGGACGGACATTTACGCCCTCGGTGCCGTGTTGCGTACTCTGATTGTGG
This sequence comes from Enterobacter sp. RHBSTW-00901, assembly GCF_014103115.1. NCBI lineage: Bacteria > Pseudomonadati > Pseudomonadota > Gammaproteobacteria > Enterobacterales > Enterobacteriaceae > Enterobacter > Enterobacter sp. RHBSTW-00901. Next base: position 889,189 of record NZ_JABXPB010000001.1, on the reverse strand, counting down.
GCTCTCCGCCACCGGTCAGCGTGGTACGCTCGATTCAGGACACCTGTAAACCGCTGGTGGAACTGATGCCGCAGGGGTATTCCATCCCGTTGTTGCAGGCCATCGACCGTGCGCTGGCGCTGCATATGGAAGACCGACCACAGTCTATTGATGAGTTCGCTGCCCTGATTGAGATGCCTGTTGCAGGCATTGACGATGTGTTGACGGCCAAAAAGCCGGGCACGATGCTGGTGCCGGTGGAAGACGAGGTACCTGCTTCAGCGCTGGACTGGCGACGCTACAAAATCCCGGCGATGATTGCCGCAGGCGTGCTGGTTGGGGTTGTGACGGGGGCAGTATTGTTTGGCGGTGGCGGGCACGATGTGCCAGACCAGACGGCGCAGACACCTGCAGAGACTCGCCCGGCTGAAGCTGCCGTGCAAACGCCGGAAACGAAACCGCAAGTCGCTCAGGCGAGCGAGCAGGCTACACCGTCTGCCACGGTGGAACAAAGCCCTCCGCCGGTTGAAGCAAGCCCGATAGCGCTGGTTTATATCCGTATGCTCGACGGCGAGACGCTGAAGGTGAACGATGAGCCAAAAGCGCTGCGTCCGGCAACCAATGGCTACGCGTCGCTTAAGCTGCCAGCGGGCGAGTTTAAAATTGAGCTGGAGGGAAGCGGCAAGGCGCGTACCCAGACTCTGGATATTGCGAAGCCGGGAACCTGGCTGGTGAACCCGTAAATAAGGCGAACAGGGACTGGTAACAAGGACGGAGCGAATGTACAACATCAAATTTGTCTATCTGTTTAGCGAGAATGTCTCGCCAGCGTTATTTGCGAAGATCATGCGCCCGTCCGTTGCCGGGCAGTGGGTTATGTCGGTACCGGACAATTCACTACGCTCGCTGTTCACGCGCTACGATTTACTTCATTCCATTACCGGCGCGAATCCTTATCAGTCAGGGCGCGATACGCGCAAGTTGATTGTGCAGGATCTCGATATGGGCAGGATCGTTGCGATTGACGAGAGTTTTCGCAACTGGTCATCGGTAACGGAAATCTTTTATATCAATACAAAAGGGCGGTTGCAGGCCGCCTCGCTCACCGGACTGGGCTGGTACCCGGTAAGCACTATTGTCGATCGTTACGAAACGATGGTGCGAACCTATGGTTCCCGTCCTGCACCAACGGAGTTGCCAGCACAGGTGGTGAAATCCAAAGCGGCGCAGGTACCCGACCAGCCGACGCCGGGAAAAGAGGGCAAAACCTATGCCTCTCAGCTTCAGAATATGACCAAAGCCGAACGCTGGCAGGCACGTAAAGATTTGATTGCGAAGGGCAGTAATAGCCTCTACCCGGATGCGCAGATCGCGGCTAAACGATTAGCGGCGAATAATATTGCGGTGGAGAAGGCAAAGCTTGCTGAAAATGTTTATAAGACCGTAAACCCGCTGGAAACGACGCCGGGCGTGCCGGAGGGGTGGAAGGATATTAGTAATGATGCGGGGGCGCTGAAGAAGTTTGGCCTGGAAAAAGAGATGCTTTTTGATCGCGCCGATGCGCCTGATTTCCTGGCTCGCGTTTATCAGCCTGACCCAAATGTGTTTGGAAGTGATATTAATCCAACGTTAGTGTTTAGAGGTTCAAGAGAACCGGGAATTCCTTCTTTAAGTGAATATGCTTCCGCGATTTGGAATAAAACTGATTTACCTTCTGTTAAAAATGGAGCTGACTGGGCGAATAACTTTATGCAGGCTGTAGGTGGTGATTCCCCCTATTATCGAAACGCCGTAGGTTTGGGGAAAAAATTGTCCATGACAACGCAAAATATCGATGTGGCTGGGCACTCACTGGGAGGGGGGCTCGCATCTGCAACATCTATGGCCAGCGGTAAAGCAGGATGGACTTTTAATGCCGCTGGGTTAAACAGCAGTACCGTAGCAAAATATGGTGGGACCATACTTGGAAGCGCGGATAACATTCAGGCTTATCGGGTTGAGGGTGAACTGCTCACCAAAGTTCAGGAAGTAAATCTTTGGGAAGATTATAAAACTGTGAAAGGATACACCCCGGCGTTACTTCTTAAAGAAGAAATATCGGCTTTAAGCCCTAATGCCGCGGGGATAGCGCATGATCTTCCTGGCGGTACTGGAAACGAACTTGATCGCCATGGTATCAACCAGGCAATTGATTGTATTGAGAAGCAAAAGAATGAGGATATTTCAATCATCGGGGGCCGCTTGTGAAAATGCTATTAGCAGTAGCGCTATGTGTACCATTCTTGATTCTGGGGTGTAAGCAAAATATGGAATTAAATCCGAAAGATTATTTTTCCGGGCAGCAACTTGTGCTGGCGGAGGTAATTGCAAAAGGCGATGAACAGTCAGTCCAAAAACTTGTAACACATACGGATCTTAATAAACCCGGTAAACATGAAATGACGCTACTCTTTTGGGCGTTAGGCAATGCCATGAATGAAAAGAAAACTGCGGAACAGCTAAATATTGTAACCACCCTGGTTAAGGCAGGAGCCGATCCACTTCAACCTCGTTCTAACGGTAAATATAGTCCTGCTGAATTTGTGCTGAACGCCGATAGTGGCGTATGGATTAAAGCCCTTCTTGATGGAGGGCTATCTCCAGATGCAAAAGATAAAACATTTGATAAGCCAATTATTTTTCAGTCGATAAAAGCCAAAAACACTGAAACATTAAAAGTGATGCTCGATTATGGCGCAAACGTAAATACAGTTAACTCGCTGGGTAGCACATTATTATTCGAAGCGTTTGACTATCATTCATATGATCATGTCTTTCTTCTGTTAGAACGCGGGGCCAACCCGGAGATTAGGGCCGATAATGGCTGGACGATGGTGAATCAATTACAAAGGATGTTAAATTCACCTGGGAAAAGTAGCGATGAGTATGAGTTGTTAACAAAAATAAAAAATGCAGTAATTAAACATGGCGGGAAGTGGCCACCAGAGGCGGTCAAAAGAGGGATTGAATGAATATAACCGCGAAAAATAAAATATTCTATTTCTGGGGCGTCATGGATGTCATTGGTATTGTATTTTATTTAATTGGCCCATACCACTTGCTTCAGTCATGGTGGGATTCTACTGGCGGGAATTTTGGTGTCATCATCTTTATGCTGATAGCAGGAGGGGTAAACGGTTTATTGACGGGGCTTTTTTACCTCGTTTACCTTCTGTGGCCGGTTTCATTATGCTTTTCTGCCTGGTTTTTTTTCACAACGCACCGATATGCCGTCCGGTTTGCTCTGGCGCAGGAAGTACTGCGCCTGCTCACCATGAGTTGTTCGGTGACCTTGTTCCCGATGATTATAGTCGGTCTGGGAATTAGTGTTATCCCTCTCAATATCACGCTGTTCGTTTTTTCTGAAATAGTAAAAATTGGTTCGCTCATATTTGTAATGAAAAAATATTCTGCCGCGAATATCAAGTCTGACTCAGAATAGTTATTATCATCGTACGTTTATTGCCGTAATTATCTACATCGCATAAGCCATATGGAATAACGATTATGCTCAACCGAATTACCGTTCAGCTCCCGGCCGAGGGGCTACTTTTCTGGAAACTCTCCGGCCGCGAGGCGATGTCCGAGTCGTTCGCCCTGACGCTGACGCTGCTTGGCACGGATGCGCGCATTGACCGCAGCAAACTGCTGGGTCAGCCGGTCACGGTAACCATCCCGACACAAAACCTGCTCACCTCCCGCTATATCAACGGGAAGATCACGCGCGTGGCCGTCAGCGCTATTGAGCTGACCGGAACCCGTTACGCGGTGTATCAGCTGACGGTGGAGCCGGATCTGTGGCCGATGAAGCGCGACCGTAACCTGCGTATCTTCCAGGGGCAGACGGTGCCGCAGATTGTGAAAACCATGCTGGGTGAGCATCAGGTCAACATGGAAGACAAGCTCACCGGCAGCTACCGGGTGTGGGACTACTGCGTGCAGTATCAGGAGTCGAGCCTGGACTTTATCAGCCGTCTGATGGAGCTGGAAGGGATTGCCTGGCACTTCAGCCATGAAGCCGACAAACACACCCTGGTCCTGACCGATGCCGCCACGCAGCATCAGCCGTTCAGCGGCTACGAGGTGATCCCTTATCACCAGACGCCGTCAGGCGGCAGTACCGACGAAGAAGGTATCGGCCAGTGGGCGCTGGAGGACAGCGTCACGCCGGGGATTTACAGCCTTGATGACTATGACTTCCGCAAGCCAAACGCGTGGCTGTTCCAGGCGCAGCAGAACCCGGCGTCGCCGAAACCGGGCAGTATTGATGTGTACGACTGGCCGGGGCGCTTTGTTGAGCAGGGACATGCGGAGTTCTACGCCCGTATCCGCCAGGAGCGCTGGCAGGTTGAGCATCAGCAAATTCAGGCCACGGCGACGGCGGCGGGGATTGCGCCAGGGCATACATTCACATTAACCAACGCGCCGTTCTTCAGCGACAACGGCGATTACCTGATCACGGCGGCCGGGTATCACTTCGAAGAGAACCGCTATGCGAGCGGCGAGGGTGAAACTATTCACCGTACCGACTTCAGCGTTATCCCGTCGTCTGTATCGTTCCGTCCGGCACAGTCCACGGCATGGCCACGCACCTACGGCCCACAGACCGCGAAAGTCGTCGGGCCGCAGGGGGAAAGCATCTGGACGGACAAATATGGCCGCGTGAAGGTGAAATTTCACTGGGACCGTCTGGCGAAGGGCGATGATACCAGTTCCTGTTGGGTACGTGTTTCCAGCGCCTGGGCGGGCCAGGGTTATGGTGGTGTGCAGATCCCGCGTGTCGGCGATGAAGTGGTCGTGGACTTTATCAACGGCGACCCGGATAGACCAATCATCACAGGCCGCGTGTACAACGAAGCAAGCATGCCGCCGTGGGCGCTGCCTGCAGCGGCCACACAGATGGGCTTTATGAGCCGCACGAAAGATGGTTCTGTCGACAACGCCAACGCCCTGCGCTTTGAGGACAAGGCGGGCGCGGAGCAGGTGTGGATCCAGGCTGAACGCAATATGGATACCAGCGTTAAAAATGATGAAACGCACAGCGTCGGCGGCGAGCGCAGTCATTATGTGAAGAAAAATGAGCTGCACCGCGTGGAAGCAAATCAGATCCAGGCCGTGAAAGGCGGTACTGAGATCCTTACCGGCAAAGGCAAGCTGGATGCGGCGGTCGAACAATATGTGCTTGCCTCTGGCACGAAACTGCGGCTGGTCTCGGGGGAAAGCGCGATTGAACTTAATGCTAACGGCAAAATTAACCTGATTGGAAAAGAGTTTAACTTCTTTGTTGAGGGGGATGGTCATATCACCACGGGCGGCAAGCTACACCTGAATACCTCTGGCACCCAGCCCGGCACGACGGCACCGGGAGCGGGGCATAAAGGAGATATTGATGCTGCGGTGCAGGCGAAATTCTCATCGGGAGAGGGTGAATAGCCCGATGAATTTATCCTGCGTACGCAAAAGTGATAGCAGTACGATCCCATTAAAGGGAAAACGTTGCACGGCCCCACAGGTAAAATAATTGGCTCAGCGTATAGAACAGTCCGGTCAGTGGTCTAAATAAACATTTCGCCAGCCAAAAGGCCAGCATGGATTGGCCTCTTTTGTTTCTCACAATATTAATCATCCCGAGTTCACTTATGAAATACACCCTCCAGGAAGGTTCCTTTTCCCTGTTCCCTGCTGCCTGGCAGGATAACAGCATGAACATTATTCGTGATGACGAAAGCGGCTTATCCGTCGTCGTCAGTCGCGGTGCTATCCCGGATGGCAGCGACTATGAGAAAGAGTTTCACCGCCAGTGGGATTTATTGCGACCTCAGATGGGCGAAATTACCCAAAGCGAATTCCACCGCGTAAATGCAGGGCCGAAAAGCAACATTGACGGCATAGAAGTGGAGACCGCCTTCGACCGTAACGGCCAGCGCCTGTGGCAAAAACAACTTGCCGTACAAACGCCAGGCAAACCGGTATTAATGATATTTACCCTCTCTGCGCTACGGGCATTTACCGAAGAAGACGGGGTGCGCTGGAGCGCGCTTAAGCAAAGTTTGACGCTAAACGACAACCGGAATGTGTAAGGCATGAGCGATAACAACGCGGCCCGTCAGGGCGACGAGATTATTCACTCCAGCATTTTTGCGGATATCACCAGCATTGTGGCAGAAGGTGCCGCCTATGCGGTGATCGGTGCGGCCGTTGGTGCAGCGGCCACCGTGGCCGCGCCGTTGCTGGGGGCAGGAGCCGCTGCTGCAAGCGTTGCGGCGATTGGATCCAGCTGTCTGTTGAGTGGGATTATCGGTGGCGTGCTGGCAAATGTGGCGGGAATAACGGATGACATCAGCAACGCGGCTGAAGGTTTAGGCAATGCGCTTTTCCCTCCATCACCCGCGGGTAAAATTACCTCGGGTTCCGACAACGTGCTGACCAACACGCTTCCTGCCGCACGTGCGGCCGGGACGCTGACGCCTGCCGATACCCCGTCACCTGAGCCGCAGTCTCCAGGCAGTTTTGCCGATTACGCGGGCATGTTGCTCTCCGCCGCCGGGCAGTTTGGTAGCGAAATGTGGCAGCCGAGCGTAGCCTCTGCGGCATCGGGTACTTCACCGCTGGAGCAGGATAAGGTGGCGTGCGAAAAGCACTCCGGACCGCAATATCTGGCGGAAGGTTCTAAGAGCGTCTTTATTAACGGCCAGCCTGCAGTGCGTGCGAAAGACCGTACCACCTGTGAAGCAACCGTTTCTGACGATGTTTCCCCGAATGTGATCATCGGTGGTGAGACGCTGACGGTTCGCGATATCAAAAGCGGTAAGACGCCTGGTCTTGCGCTGGGGATGATTGCACTCTCTTTGCTGCGTGGGCGACCAGGCAAAATATTAAAGAATATGCCCTGTGCGCTGGCTGCCGCGGGGGGCGGCATGTTGGCCGATATGGCCGTCAATGCTGTATTTGGTTCCTCGCACCCGGTGCATGCCGCGACCGGCGTGAAGGTGCTGAATGATGACGATGAACTCGATTTCTCACTGCCGGGGCGCTTCCCACTTCGCTGGCAGCGCAGTTATAACAGCCTGACCACGCGTGAAGGGCTGTTTGGTTTAGGCTGGGCGACCACCTTTGATAGTTATCTCACCCTGGAAGAGAACAACGCGACCTGGTTCGATGAAACCGGACGCGAACTGAGCTTTGAGCTGCCGCCAGTCGATCGCGCGTTTTACAGTATCAGCGAAGGTATCATTATCCGCCGTAACGACAGCGGCGATGTAGCGATTGCCGATGACGACGGCGCGGTGTGGCGTCTGTACAAACCTACTCGTGCTAACCCTTCCGTGCTGCGTCTGGCTTCCCTCAGCGATGAGTATGGCAACGCACTGCTGACGGAGTGGGACGAATACGGCAGGCTGGTCAATCTTCACGACGAACCGAGGACGATAGACCTGACGCTGCGCTATGAAGATGAACGCTTCCCGCAGCGTGTGACGTCAGCCAGCCAATTTGACGGCAGCCGCAGTTGGCCATTAATGCAGTGGCGCTATGATGCGCGCGGTCAACTGGCGAGCGCGACAGATGCCTCTGGCGTGATAACCCGCGAGTATCGCTATAACGACAAGGGGTTGATGGTCTGGCATCGTTTACCGGGTGGGCTGGAAAGCGAATATCGCTGGCAAAAATTTGATCACTGGCGGGTGGTGGAAAACCGTACCAGCACGGGCGATGGTTGCCGCTTTACTTACGATTTAGACGCCGGGCTGACGACAGTCGAACACTACGATGGTCAGACGCGACTGCACTACTGGAATGCGCAGAGTCTGATCGTCTGCTACGTTGATGAACGCGGTGAAAACTGGCGCTACGAGTGGGACGAAAATGAGCTCCTCACGCGCCGCATCGATCCGCTCGGGAATGCCGTCACGTTCGTCTATGACGAGATGGGTAATCGGGTACAGGAGATCGACGCCGAAGGCAATGCCCGTACGACAACCTGGCTGGAGCATCGCGCGTTGCCTGCGGCCATCATTGAAGCGGATGGCAGCGCCACCCGTTTTTGGTATGACGAACATCACGGCTTAAAGCGCGTGGTCGACCCGCTGGGGCAGACCACGCAGTTGCGCCGGGATGAGTTTGGTCAGGTCGTTGAGGAGGTTGATGCTGCCGGAAACAGTCGTTATCAGGAATACAATGAGGCAGGACAGGTTGTACGCGCGACAGACTGTTCAGGACGCATCACCCGCTACCGCTATCATCCGCTGGGCTGGCTGACGGCTGAAACTGGCGCTGATGGCGAAGAGACGCGTTATCGCTACGACGCTGCCGGGCGTCCGGTACAGCTTGAGCGCCCGGAGGGCTGGTCAGAATCATTGACGTGGAACGAACGCGGCCTCCCGGTTCAGCACCAGGGGGCCGACGGTAAAGAGAGTGTATTCAGATATGATGCTGCCGGTCGGTTAACCGCCACACGCAATACGCAGGGTGAAGAAGTTCGCCGCCGCTGGGACAACCGCGGGCGGCTGGTGGCGCTGGAAAATGAAAACGGTGAAGCGTATCAGTTCCGTTGGGGGGCAGACTCGCTGCTGCTGGAAGAGGTGGGGCTGGATGGCGTGGCTTCGCAGTATCGCTATGATGCCTGCGGACGCACGGTAGCGCGTACCTTCGCTGCCGGTCATCCGCAGGCCATCACCCACGCCTTCGCCTGGAGCGCAAGCGGCCAGCTTGTTGCCCGTACCACGCCGGAAGGACTGACCCGCTATCATTACACATCGTCAGGGCTACTGAGCCGGATCGGGCTGCATCCTGCGCTTTCAGCCAGCGTATGGAGCAATGAAGCAGAGCAGGAGCTGGCGTTCGAGTATGACGCGCTGGGCCGTGTTACGCGCGAACAGGGTGAGTATGGTGAGCTCGCATGGCAGTATGATGCCCTCGGCAACCGCACCTCGGTAACGCTACCCGACGGCCGTGAGCTGAAACAGTTTTACTACGGCAGCGGGCATCTGCTCGGCATTGCCCTCGATAAACTGTCGGTATCCGACTTTACCCGCGATGAACTGCACCGGGAAACCAGCCGAACTCAGGGGCTGCTGACCACCCGCAGCGAATATGACCGACTTGGCCGCCTGCATCGTCGGGATGTCTTTACCGGCAATGCCCAGCGCCCGTCGCCAAGACGCTGGTCGCGGCGCTGGGACTACGACTACCGCAATAACCTGGTGCGTGAAGAGCGTGACGATAACCCCTTCAGCTGGTATCGCTGGCAATACGACAGCGCCGGGCGGTTGCTCGTTCAGGATGGCACGCTTCCCGGGCAGGAACAGTGGCGCTGGGATGCCGCGGGTAACCCGTTAGAAGGCATTGGGGAGAAGATCACCCATAACCGCGTAACGCAGCTGAACGGCATTCGCTGGCGCTACGACATCCACGGCCGCACCGTGGAGAAGGATAACGGCCAGACGCGCTGGCAGTATCGCTATGACGGTGAACATCGCCTGACGGAGGTCATCAGCCAGCCGCGGGACCGCAACAAACCGCAGACCGTGGTCAGCTTCCGTTACGATCCGCTTGGCCGACGTATTAACAAAACGCGACGCCAGATCCTCGGCGGACAACCTACAGGTAAGCCGGTTACAACCCAATTCGTCTGGGAAGGGTTCCGCCTGCTGCAGGAAGTTCACGATGATGTACCGCTGACCTACGTCTACAGCGATCAGGACAGCTATGATCCTCTGGCGCGTATTGATGGCGTTGATGCGCCGGAGATCTTCTGGTTCCACTGCCAGCCCAACGGCACACCGGAACGGATGACGGATGTCGAAGGACAGGTGCGCTGGGAGGGAGTGAACAGCGCATGGGGCAAGCTGCTGCGGGAAAGTGAGACGCAGCTATCAGGATATTCTCAGAACCTGCGAATGCAGGGGCAATATCTGGATCGTGAGACAGGGCTGCACTACAATCTGTTCCGGTATTATGACCCCGACAGTGGGCGGTTTACGCAGCAGGACCCGATTGGGCTGGCGGGTGGGATAAACTTATATAAATATACTGTTAATCCACTTACCTGGATCGATCCTCTAGGTTTAGCTGGTTGTACTTTAACAAAATCGAAGTCAAAAAATTACGAATATGTTCTGAAATTAAAACGCTCTGAATATCCTGCAACGTTTGGTCACATTTCAGATGCTATTAAATTAGGACACGCAAGAGTTGTGACAATCCAACGTGGCTCTGCTAAAACTAATAGGAAAACGAGTCTAAAAAATATCAAAACTAAGCCAGGTTATGATCGCGATGAATGGCCTATGGCGATGTTTAAAGAAGGCGGTGATGGGGCTAGTGTGAGATATATCGATCCTAGCGATAACCGTGGTGCAGGTTCAAGCATTGGTAATGTTTTATCAGAACTGCCTGATGGAACAAGAATAAAAGTTGAGGTAATATAATGAGTGACAAAAATATACAAACAGTTGACCTGCTGATTTCGCATCGTCAGATATTGTTACGATCCCGAGACTATGATGAAAAATTGAGTCAGTGGGGGCAAGGTAATATTTCTCAAGGCGCTGTTATTCATAAGGATTATGTTATCTTCGATCCGTTGCCAGAGGACGCGTTTGGAGCCAACGTCAATATCAAAGTAGAGAATGTGTTCAAACTAGATGAAAATGCTCAACGCCGCATTGTTGTTCCATTTTTTGTGACCGACAAACATAAGTTGCAAGTCGCTTCTGCAACTGAGAAATTTGATTTAAATTTGGATTTATGCGGTGAAATTTATTCACTTTATTATGAGATTTGTGAAGGAGATGAAATTTATTATAATTTCTCCCTTGTACCGTCAAAAGGTGCTGTTGATGCTAAATTTTTGTTAGACGATCCTTGGGGGGGGGTTAAAGATCATCATCTCAAAGAAGGTGTTTTTTAAATTTAATACTAGCCAAACTAAACTTGCTAATAATTAGTTAGTTTATTTAGAGAGATTGATTTTTTTATTTCTATCCTACTTGCAGAAAAAATCCACGCCAAAGCGTGGATTTTTCATACATGCAAAACAAATCAAACGTTAAACAGGAAGTTCATGATGTCGCCATCTTTAACGACATAATCTTTCCCTTCCGCACGCATCTTGCCTGCTTCTTTCGCGCCTTGTTCACCCTTGTAGGTGATGAAGTCTTCAAACGCGATAGTCTGCGCACGGATGAAGCCTTTCTCGAAGTCGGTGTGGATTTTACCCGCCGCCTGTGGCGCTGTTGCGCCAACAGGGATGGTCCATGCGCGCACTTCTTTTACACCTGCGGTGAAGTAGGTCTGCAGGTTCAGCAGCTCGTAGCCTGCGCGGATCACGCGGTTCAGACCAGGCTCTTCCAGACCCAGCTCGGCCATGAACTCTTCACGGTCAGCGTCGTCCAGCTCTGCGATATCAGATTCAACGGCGGCGCAAACGGCCACAACCACAGAACCTTCAGCCGCAGCGATTTCACGTACTTTGTCCAGGTACGGGTTGTTCTCAAAACCGTCTTCGTTGACGTTGGCGATGTACATGGTTGGCTTCAGGGTCAGGAAGCTCAGGTATTTGATTGCCGCTTTGTCTTCTTCGGTCAGGTTTTTCAGCGCGCGCAGCATGCCTGCGTTTTCCAGCTGCGGCAGACATTTTTCCAGCGCGGCCAGTTCTGCTTTCGCGTCTTTGTCACCACCTTTGGCTTTCTTCTGCACGCGGTGAATAGCGCGTTCACAGGTGTCCAGGTCAGACAGTGCCAGTTCGGTGTTGATTACGTCGATATCGTCAGCCGGATCCACTTTGTTGTTTACGTGGATAATGTTGTCGTTCTCGAAGCAACGCACAACGTGACCGATAGCTTCGGTTTCACGGATGTTGGTCAGGAACTGGTTACCCAGACCTTCCCCTTTGGACGCGCCTTTAACCAGGCCCGCGATATCCACGAATTCCATTGTGGTAGGCAGAATGCGCTGCGGCTTAACGATTTCCGCGAGCTGGTCCAGACGCGGATCGGGCATAGGTACAACACCGGTGTTCGGCTCAATGGTACAGAACGGGAAGTTTGCCGCTTCAATACCTGCTTTGGTGAGCGCGTTGAACAGGGTGGATTTGCCAACGTTTGGCAGACCGACGATACCGCATTTGAATCCCATTTCTAAATCACCTTAATATCTTGATAATCAATCCGTTAGTGATAACCGATTGAAGAAAAGTAAATAACTACGCCCATTATACACGTAACCCGCAGGCCGCGCGGTAAAAAAGCCGTATTGCGTGGATTATTGCGCTTTGAAGGCATGTAAGCGGTTTGTTGCTTTGGTTAAGCCTTCTTTCAGCCAGATTTCGGTGCAACGTGTCGCTTCGTCTACCGCCTCGTCAATTAATTTCTGTTCAGAAACCGGAGGTTTACCCAGCACAAAACCGACAACTTTGTTTTTATCGCCCGGATGGCCGATTCCTACGCGCAAACGGTGGAAATTAGGGTTATTGCCCAGTTTGCTGATGATGTCTTTCAGACCGTTGTGACCGCCATGACCACCACCCAGCTTGAACTTTGCAACGCCAGGAGGCAGGTCAAGCTCATCGTGGGCAACCAGAATTTCATCCGGGTTGATGCGATAAAACGTCGCCATTGCCGCAACGGCTTTACCGCTCAGGTTCATGAACGTGGTTGGCACCAGCAGACGCACATCGGCACCGGCAAGGTTGATACGTGAGGTATACCCGTAGAATTTCGGTTCTTCACGCAGGGGAGCACGTAACCGTTCGGCCAGCAGGTCAACGTACCAGGCACCGGCATTATGGCGAGTGGCAGCATATTCAGCGCCCGGGTTGGCTAGACCGACAATCAGTTTAATCGTCACGATTCAATTCCTAATGGGTTCCAGATCTGGCGCGTAGTTTACTGTCTGGCGAGCCGCTTGACAAAATTCTGCAACCGGAACGGCAAAATACGAATAATTACTGAGTTGAACCATTAGAATTTCAATCTGTTCAGTTGCTTATTTGTAAACTTTTGTTCCAGCGTTGCCCATTATTGTGATCATTCGCGCAACTCATAAAAGCAGTGTTGTCTATACTTTACACACAAGGAACAGGGGCTTTTCCCCTTACAACCCAAAGTTCCGGAGGTGACATATGAAACGCAGAAACGCTTCGTTACTCGGTAACGTGCTGATGGGGTTGGGGCTGTTCGTGATGGTAGCCGGTGTGGGGTATTCTATTTTAAACCAATTGCCGCAGCTTGACCTTCCACAATACTTCGCGCATGGCGCGGTACTGAGCATCTTTGTGGGGGCGGTATTGTGGCTCGCAGGGGCGCGCGTGAGCGGCCATGAGCAGGTCAGTGACAGATACTGGTGGGTGCGCCACTTTGATAAACGTTGCCGCCGTGACCAGCATAAGCACAGCTAGTGCGTTAACATAAAGAACACCGAAACGGCTCCAGATGGAGTCGTTTTTTTTTGCATGATGGGTTGACCCTCACGTAACGTAAGGCTCCAGAGTTGCATCACTGGCAAAGAAAAGGAGCAGCTATGTTGATTCAGGTAGGGGAACTGGCAAAACGTGCCGGGATCACCGTGCGAACGTTGCATCACTACGAGCAAACAGGGGTATTGCTCCCTTCGGCCAGAAGTGCGGCAGGTTACCGGCTCTATAATCTGGCGGATGTGCAGCGTCTGCTTATGATTCAGGCGCTGGCAAAAGCAGGGCTGGAACTTGCTGAAATCAGGGATTTTCTGGAGCAGGAGTCACTCCCGTTAGCCGGATTGCTCGATGCACAAATCAGCTTGCTGGAAAAGCAGTTGCGCAGCATTGACACGCTACTCGACAGACTTGTTGATTTACGTGCCGGGCTTTCCACCGGTGAGGCTCCCGATCTGGAATCCTGGCTACAGACTCTGGAGTTAATGAATATGTACGATCGCTGGTTTAGTAAAGAGGAATTACAGCAGTTGCCATTTGCTGTGCAAAAAGATGCGCTGGCGGCCATCTGGTCAGGGCTGGTTACGGAGGTGAAAACCCTGCAGGAACTGAGCGTTGAGGTTTCTGACCCGCGAGCGATGGATCTGGCTACGCGCTGGATGGTGCGTCTGGAGCAGGATACGGCAGGCAAGCCGGAATTTCTCACTCGTCTGAACGAGATGCACTGTGCTGAGCCCCAGATGCGGGAACAGACGGGGATCACCGCGGAGATGACTGATTACATTACGCGGGCGTTTGCGGAATCAAAACTCATCATCTGGCAGAACTATCTGTCACCGGAGGAGATGGCCTTTACCCGGGCACACTATTTTGACCGCATGCTGGAGTGGCCGCCGCTGGTGGCGAAACTGCACCAGGCGCAGCGCGAAGATCTGGATCCAACGTCTGATGCAGCGCAACGTCTTGCTAAAAACTGGCTGGCATTGTTCCAGTCATATGCGGGAACGAACCCTGAAACACAGCAGAAATTTCGCACCGCCATGCAGCAGGAGCCACATCTGATGAAGGGAACGTGGATGACGCCTGTCGTGCTCGGGTGGCTACAGCAGGCGATAGGCGTGATGATGCAGAGACGTTTCTCTGCATCAGGCCAATCACAGGTCGGCTAACGCGGCGTCGCGGTTCGGATAAAAGGTCAGGCGGCCAGGGATCGGCTGCACACCCGCGCGTGCCATCGTGCGCAGCGGCTGAAACTCCAGGTTACTCACCCGCAGCTCACAGCCTTCTGGCAGGCGCTTAACAAAGCGCTGGAAGGCATCCAGCCCGCCGGCATCCAGCACCGGTACTGCATCCCACTTCAGCACCACAATGCGTTTACCCGCGATACGGGACTCCAGATCGCTAAACAGACCTTCGGCAGCAGCAAAGAACAGCGGGCCTATCACGCGCAGCACCAGCACATCGTCCGGCACCTCAACGTTAACCGGAGAAAGGCGAGTCATCTTTGCAATGCGGCGCATAAACAGCAGCGATGCCAGCACGATGCCTACGCTGATGGCGATAACCATGTCGAACAGGACGGTCAGCGACATACAGATGAGCATCACGATGATGTCGTCTTTCGGCGCGCGACGCAGAAGATTAACCACCTTATGCGCTTCACTCATGTTCCAGGCGACCATCAGCAGCAAAGCCGCCATTGCGGAGAGCGGGAGCCACGAGAGCAGAGGCGCAAGAATAAGCAGAGCAAGGATCACCAGTACGGAGTGGATCACCGCTGACACGGGGGACGTTGCCCCCGCACGCACGTTTGCCGCAGAACGGGCAATCGCCGCCGTTGCCGTGATGCCACCGAAGAACGGTGCAATGAGGTTACCTAAACCCTGGCCGACCAGTTCGCTGTTCGCTTTATGTTTGGTGCCGGTCATACCGTCCAGTACCACGGCGCAGAGCAGGGATTCAATCGCCCCCAGCATCGCCATAGAGAACGCGGCAGGAAGCAGGGCACGCAGTGAATCCCAGCTCAACGTAAAGCTGGAGCCGGGCATATCCCACGGCAGAACCAGCTGCGGCAACAGCTGTGGAATGCCGCTGCCCTGTGATCCATCTGCCAGAATATAGTGGAACTGCGAGCCAATGGTGGCCACATGCCCGCCGAGTAAATTAACAATAGCCATCACCGCGCAGCCCAGCAGAAGTGCGGGCAGGTGACCCGGCAGGCGAATGCCTAAACGGGGCCAGACGATAAGCGTCCCCAGCGTAACAATACCGATGGCGGCATCGCCCAGGTTGGCGGTTGGCAGCGCCATAAACAGCGCCCCGACTTTTTGCAGGTAGTGCTCAGGGACGTGGGTTATCTGCAGGCCCAGGAAATCTTTGATTTGCATCGTCCCGATGGTGATACCAATACCGGATGTGAACCCCAGCGTCACGGAAAGGGGGATATATTCAATCAACCGGCCAAAGCGGGCCAGACCGAACAAAATTAAAAAGACGCCGGACATCAGCGTAGCAACCAGCAGGCCTGCCAGACCAAATTGCTGGGATACCGGATAGAGGATCACCACAAAGGCGGCCGTCGGGCCGGACACGCTGAAACGAGAACCGCCCGTCAGCGCAATCACAATCCCGGCGACGGCCGAGGTATACAGGCCGTACTGCGGCGCAACGCCGCTGCCAATCGCCAGTGCCATCGCCAGCGGGATGGCGATAATACCGACGGTGATCCCGGCAATAAGGTCACGGACAAAACGTGACGAGGTGTATTTCTCTTTCCAGCAAGCGTCGATGAGGGCGCGAAAGGGCAGAACATGTGAGGAAGCTATATTTTTCACAATTATCTATTATCCGTGTGCGCATCATCTGTCATGTGAATGGCAGGTGAAGGAGGCATTAGTCATACAAATAAATACCAGAGACAAAAAAACCCGCCGCAGCGGGTTTTTTGGCCGTGTTCGATCAGTGCTCGAACATTGCAGAGATGGATTCTTCGTTGCTGATACGACGAATCGCTTCGGCCAGCATCCCGGACAGGGTTAACGTACGTACGTTTGGCAGTGCTTTGATCTCATCACTCAGCGGGATGGTATCGCACACTACCACTTCGTCGATAACGGAGTTACGGAGATTATTCACCGCGTTGCCGGAGAAGATCGGGTGAGTCGCGTAAGCGAACACGCGCTTGGCACCACGTTCTTTCAGCGCTTCGGCTGCTTTACACAGCGTACCGCCGGTATCGATCATGTCGTCAACCAGCACGCAGTCGCGGCCAGCCACGTCACCGATGATGTGCATCACCTGAGAAACGTTAGCACGCGGACGGCGTTTGTCGATGATGGCCATGTCGGTATCGTTCAGCAGCTTAGCAATAGCACGTGCACGTACTACGCCGCCGATGTCCGGAGAAACCACAATTGGGTTGTCCAGGTTCAGCTGCAGCATATCTTCCAGCAGGATTGGACTGCCGAATACGTTATCAACCGGAACGTCGAAGAAGCCCTGGATCTGCTCTGCGTGCAGGTCAACGGTCAGAACGCGGTCAACACCGACGCTGGACAGGAAGTCAGCGACAACTTTGGCCGTGATAGGCACACGCGCGGAACGAACGCGACGGTCCTGACGAGCATAGCCAAAGTAAGGGATAACAGCAGTGATACGGCCTGCGGAAGCACGACGCAGCGCATCGACCATAACAACCAATTCCATCAGGTTGTCGTTTGTTGGAGCACAGGTGGACTGGATGATGAAAATATCACCACCGCGTACATTTTCGTTAATTTGTACGCTGACTTCGCCGTCGCTAAAGCGACCTACGGCGGCGTCGCCGAGGGAAGTGTACAGGCGGTTGGCAATACGTTGTGCTAGTTCCGGGGTGGCGTTACCAGCAAAAAGCTTCATATCAGGCACGAGAAGAACCTCAGGCATGCGTCCAGTGGTGGATAACCTTCGCCAAAAACTGTGCGGGCCAGGCGAAAACTATCCAGGCGGTGTATTAATGAGCGCGATGCAACGTCTGGAACAGGGTGACGTTGTCACCGAAACTCAGTCTGCGCCAGAATGGCGTGCTGTAGTGGGGAGGTGTTCATCCCGCGTGCTACAAAACCATGCAGCCAAACCGGCGCTTGCTCAAGCACCTGACGAGCGGCGGATTCGGTGTCAAATTCAGCAAAGACACAGGCCCCTGTACCAGTCAGGCGCGACGGCGCGTATTCTAACAGCCAGGAAAGCACCGCATCAACCTCGCGAAAACGTTTTCTTGCGATATCCTCGCAATCGTTGCTGAATTCACAATTTAATAACGTTTCTATTGACCGCACCGGAGTATTTCGTGGCAGGTCAGGATCTTTGAAGATAACCGGGGTCGGAATGCTGACACCCGGGTGGGCAACCAGATACCATTTTTCCGGCGGTTCAACCGGGGAGAGGATTTCGCCAATCCCTTCCGCGAAAGCGGCATGGCCGCGCACAAACACCGGCACATCAGCACCCAGCGTTAACCCTAAGGCCGCCAGCTCGTCTTTCGACAACCCGCAGCCCCAGAGATGGTTCAGCGCAACCAGCACGGTGGCCGCGTTCGACGAACCACCACCCAGACCACCGCCCATCGGCAGACGCTTCTCAATGCGGATATCCGCGCCGCTCCCCGCAGGTAACCGACCCGTGTCGGCTGCCGCTTTCATCAGCAGTCGCGCGGCGCGAACGATCAGATTGTCTTCGTGCGCGACACCTTCAACGGGCGTCAGCAGGCAAATCTGGCCGTCATCGCGCAGCTCAATGGAGATGGTGTCGCCATAATCGACAAACTGAAATAGCGTCTGCAGGGTGTGGTAACCGTCAGCACGCTGCCCGGTGATGTATAAAAACAGGTTCAGTTTTGCAGGAGAGGGCCAGTGGGTCATCATTTAACGATCCAGTTGTCCATTTTCAGCTTGATGCGCTGGCTGCCCTGCGTCAGCTCCATATTGGATGGCAGCGACGGTTTACTGTTGCTGTCATAGGCGTTGTACACCACTTTCCAGGTTTTGCCGTTCTGAGCGTAGTTCACCTGGCTCAGACGGTACTGATCGTCGAGGGTGTAGTCGGTCGCCTCACCCGGCAGGCCAAGGATCCACTGGCGCAAACTGTTCAGCGGGATTGGCATACCGGTCAGCTTGCCAATCATCTCTTCGGCATCGGTGGCCGTGTAGTGCTGGCCTTTGTTATCGGTTACCTGCGCTTCACCTGGTTTGGCGACAAGCTCCAGCTCGGTGCTGCCCAGCGGGTTTAACAGCAGCAGACGGTAGTTGTCCTGACCCGTTTGCTGCCAGAAGAATCGCGCATACACTTTTTGCTCGTCAGACAGATAAGCAAAGGCACCACGGGTCTGATACTGACTTAAATTGCGCACATCTTGCTGGTGCTGACGCCACTGCGGCGAGTCAGGACTTTTACCTGGACCTTTGGGTGGGGTGATTGAACACGCGGTCAGAACCAGCGCCGCCAGAGGCAGCAGGCGAATCAGTCGGGTCATAATGATGACAAATCCTTGAGATACGTTGCAGTTATAACTGTTAATGCTAGCGTTGAAGGGTGCCACCGTCTACGTTCAAATTATCTCAAAGCGTTGTATAACCTATTACTCCGAAAGGGTGCAGTCTCTTTTATTGATCTCGCGCATCCTGTATGATGCATCTTGCTAACCTTATTAACGCTGGTACTACTCCCGCTCAACATGACCCTATTAGCACTCGGTATTAACCACAAAACAGCCCCGGTTTCGCTGCGAGAACGCGTAACGTTTTCGCCGGATACGCTCGACCTGGCGCTGGATAGCCTGCTTGCACAGCCGATGGTGCAGGGCGGCGTGGTACTCTCGACGTGCAACCGTACCGAGCTTTACTTAAGCGTGGAAGAGCAGGACAACCTGCATGAAGCGCTTATCCGCTGGTTATGTGACTACCACAATCTCAATGAAGAAGAGCTGCGCACCAGTCTGTACTGGCATCAGGACAACGATGCGGTCAGCCATCTGATGCGGGTGGCCAGCGGGCTGGATTCACTGGTGCTGGGCGAACCACAAATTCTCGGTCAGGTGAAGAAGGCGTTTGCAGATTCACAAAAAGGACACCTGAAAGCCAGCGAACTGGAGCGTATGTTCCAGAAGTCTTTCTCTGTGGCAAAGCGTGTGCGAACCGAAACCGACATTGGTGCCAGTGCGGTTTCTGTTGCTTTCGCGGCCTGTACCCTCGCGCGTCAAATCTTTGAATCCTTGTCGACTGTCACCGTGTTGCTGGTTGGCGCAGGCGAAACCATCGAGCTTGTGGCGCGCCATCTGCGCGAGCACAAGGTGAAAAAGATGATTATCGCTAACCGTACCCGCGAACGTGCGCAGGTGCTGGCGGACGAAGTCGGCGCAGAGGTGGTTGCGCTGAGCGACATCGATGAACGCCTGAAAGAGGCGGATATTATTATCAGTTCAACTGCCAGCCCGCTGCCCATTATTGGCAAAGGGATGGTGGAACGAGCGCTGAAGTCCCGTCGTAATCAGCCGATGCTGCTGGTGGATATTGCCGTCCCGCGTGATGTCGAGCCTGAAGTCGGCAAACTGGCTAACGCCTATCTTTACAGCGTGGATGACCTGCAAAGCATCATTTCGCACAACCTTGCCCAGCGTAAAGCGGCGGCGGTTCAGGCGGAAACCATCGTTGAGCAGGAAACCAGCGAATTTATGGCCTGGCTGCGCGCGCAAAGCGTCAGCGAGACTATCCGCGATTACCGCGGGCAGGCGGAGCAGGTGCGTGATGACCTGACTGCCAAAGCGCTGGCGGCCCTTGAACAGGGCGGCGACGCACAAGCCATTCTGCAGGATCTGGCCTGGAAACTGACCAATCGCCTGATCCATGCACCAACCAAATCTCTCCAGCAGGCTGCCCGGGACGGGGACGATGAACGCCTGACTATTCTGCGCAACAGCCTCGGGCTGGAATAGCGCGCTATACCCATTTTCTATTACAAGGTGCATTTACGCCTATGAAGCCTTCTATCGTCGCCAAACTGGAAGCTCTGCATGAGCGCCATGAAGAAGTACAGGCGCTGCTCGGTGATGCCGGGACTATTGCAGACCAGGAACGTTTTCGCGCACTGTCGCGTGAGTACGCGCAGTTAAGTGATGTTGCAAAATGCTTTACCGACTGGCGACAGGTCCAGGAGGATATTGAAACCGCGCAGATGATGCTCGACGACCCTGAAATGCGTGAAATGGCGCAGGAAGAGCTGCTGGACGCGAAAACGCGTTCAGAAGAGATGGAGCAACAGCTCCAGGTGCTCCTGCTGCCAAAAGATCCGGACGATGAACGTAACGCCTTCGTGGAAGTCCGCGCCGGTACCGGCGGTGACGAAGCGGCGCTGTTTGCGGGTGACCTGTTCCGCATGTACAGCCGTTACGCGGAAGCGCGTCGCTGGCGCGTGGAAATCATGAGTGCCAACGAAGGCGAGCATGGCGGTTTCAAAGAGGTGATTGCCAAGATCAGCGGCGACGGCGTGTACGGCCGTCTGAAGTTTGAATCCGGTGGTCACCGCGTACAGCGCGTTCCGGCTACCGAATCACAGGGACGTATCCACACTTCCGCCTGTACGGTGGCGGTCATGCCTGAGCTGCCGGAAGCGGAACTGCCGGACATCAATCCGGCGGATCTGCGCATTGACACCTTCCGTTCCTCAGGGGCGGGTGGTCAGCACGTTAACACCACCGACTCCGCAATCCGTATTACCCACCTGCCAACCGGCATCGTGGTTGAGTGCCAGGACGAACGTTCCCAGCACAAAAACAAAGCCAAAGCCCTCTCCGTGCTCGGGGCGCGTATTCGTGCCGCCGAAGTGGCAAAACGCCAGCAGGCGGAAGCGTCTACCCGTCGTAACCTGCTGGGCAGTGGCGATCGTAGCGATCGTAACCGCACCTATAACTTCCCGCAGGGGCGCGTGACCGACCACCGCATCAACCTGACGTTATACCGTCTGGATGAAACGATGGAAGGTAAACTCGATATGCTGATTGAGCCTATCGTGCAGGAATATCAGGCCGACCAGCTGGCGGCATTGTCCGAGCAGGAATAATGGATTTTCAACACTGGTTACGCCATGCCGCCAGTGCGCTTTCTGAAAGTGAAAGCCCTAAACGCGACGCTGAAATTTTGCTGGAGTATGTGACGGGGAAAACCCGTACTTACCTGCTTGCCTTCGGCGAGACGGTGCTGACTGCTGAACAGGAAACACAACTTACCGCGCTGCTTGCCCGGCGTAAAACCGGTGAGCCGGTGGCGCATCTGGTTGGTGAGCGTGAATTCTGGTCATTGCCGCTGTTTGTCTCACCCGCCACCTTGATCCCCCGGCCGGACACCGAGTGTCTGGTGGAGCAGGCGCTGGCGCGTTTACCGGCAAACCACTGTCGTATTCTCGATCTCGGTACCGGTACTGGCGCGATTGCGCTGGCGCTTGCCAGCGAACGCCCGGACTGCGACGTGACGGCGGTTGACGTGATGCCTGACGCAGTGGCACTGGCACAGCGAAATGTCGAACACCTCGGATTCCGCAATGTGACGGTGCTGCAAAGCAGCTGGTTCAGCGCACTTGAGAACCGCGCGTTTGAGATGATTGTCAGTAATCCTCCCTACATTGACGAACACGACCCGCACCTCGCGCAGGGAGATGTTCGCTTTGAGCCGCTGACGGCACTGGTTGCGGCCAACGAAGGTTTAGCCGATCTTGATCACATTGTGACAACGTCACGACAACATTTGCTTCCCGGTGGCTGGCTGCTGGTGGAACATGGCTGGACGCAAGGAGAAGCTGTCCGTGCTCTG
Source organism: Enterobacter sp. RHBSTW-00901 (assembly GCF_014103115.1). NCBI lineage: Bacteria > Pseudomonadati > Pseudomonadota > Gammaproteobacteria > Enterobacterales > Enterobacteriaceae > Enterobacter > Enterobacter sp. RHBSTW-00901. The sequence continues at coordinate 866,926 of NZ_JABXPB010000001.1, read as the reverse complement.
TTTACGCAAGCAGGGTACGCCGCGGTAGAAACCTGCCGCGATTACGGCGGCAATGACCGTCTGACGCTGGGGCAGTGGTCATGAGTCTGTTTACCGTGCTGATAACTGTTCACCTGCTCGCCGTTGCGATGACCATCGGTTTTTTCATCGTGCGGTACTGGTGGCGCTACAGCAATAATCCACTGATTGACCTCCGCTGGGTGCGAATTGCACCACACTGTATCGACACGGTGCTGTTTCTCTCTGGAGCCGGGTTAATGTGGAAGACGGGCTATCTGCCTTTTACTGATAAAGGTACATGGCTGACTGAAAAGCTGTTTGGCGTTATCATCTACATCGTTTTGGGTTTTATCGCGCTTGGGCGTCGTCGTCCGCGCAGCCAGCAGACCGGGTTTATTGCCTTTCTGCTGGGTCTGGTGGTGCTGTACATCATCATTAAACTCGCCACCACAAGAATACCGTTACTGGGGTAAGTCATGAAGTCCTTAGCCGATTTCGAATTTAACAAAGTGCCGCTCTGCGATGGAATGATCCTGATTTCGGAGATGATCCGCGACGATTTTACGTCGCAGTACGTCTACGCGGAGCTGGAAAATCTGGTCAGTCTGGCGCGTGAAGAGATCAATCAGGCGCACCCGCAGGACTGGCAATTAGAGAAGCTTATTGAGCTTTTCTACGGCGAATGGGGTTTCTGCGACACGCGTGGCGTGTATCGCCTGTCTGACGCATTATGGCTGGACCAGGTCTTAAAAAATCGTCAGGGCAGCGCTGTGGCGCTGGGTTCTATTTTGCTGTGGGTCGCACACCGTCTGGATATCCCGCTGGTGCCGGTCATCTTCCCGACGCAGATGATCCTGCGGGCGGAGTGGCTGGACGGCGAGATGTGGTTAATCAATCCATTTAATGGCGACACGCTGGATGAACATACGCTGGACGTGTGGCTGAAAGGTAATATCAGCCCGGTGGCCGAACTCTTCAACGAAGATCTCGACGAAGCCGATAACTCAGAGGTTATCCGCAAGCTGCTGGATACGCTGAAGTCTGCGCTGATGGAAGAGCGGCAGATGGAGCTGGCGCTGCGTGCCAGTGAAGTGCTGCTGCAGTTTAATCCGGAAGATCCGTACGAAATCCGCGATCGTGGCCTTATCTATGCCCAGCTCGATTGTGAGCATGTGGCGCTGAATGATTTGAGCTATTTTGTGGAGCAATGCCCGGAAGACCCGATCAGCGAAATGATCCGCGCGCAGATCAACGCGATCTCGCACAAACAAATTACACTGCATTAATCTTAATTCCGATTCACACCTGAATAAGGCGATCCTATGAAACAAAAAGTGGTTAGCATTGGTGACATCAACGTGGCAAACGACCTGCCGTTCGTGCTGTTTGGCGGCATGAACGTGCTGGAATCACGTGATCTTGCGATGCGCATTTGCGAGCACTACGTGACCGTGACCCAGAAACTGGGCATTCCGTACGTGTTTAAAGCCTCTTTTGACAAAGCCAACCGCTCCTCTATCAACTCTTACCGTGGCCCGGGCCTGGAAGAGGGAATGAAGATTTTCCAGGAGCTGAAACAGACCTTTGGCGTGAAAGTGATCACCGACGTGCATGAAGCTGCGCAGGCGCAGCCAGTGGCTGACGTGGTAGATGTGATCCAGCTTCCTGCGTTCCTGGCTCGCCAGACCGACCTGGTTGCCGCAATGGCGAAAACCGGTGCCGTGATCAACGTGAAAAAACCACAGTTCGTAAGCCCTGGCCAGATGGGTAACATCGTCGATAAGTTTATCGAAGGGGGTAACGACAAGGTTATTCTGTGTGACCGTGGTTCAAACTTCGGTTATGACAACCTGGTTGTGGATATGCTGGGTTTCAGCGTGATGAAGAACGTGTCCAACCAGTCTCCGGTGATCTTCGATGTGACCCACGCCCTGCAGTGCCGCGACCCGTTTGGTGCAGCGTCTGGTGGCCGTCGTGCGCAGGTAACGGAACTGGCGCGCGCCGGTATGGCAACCGGCCTGGCAGGTCTGTTCATTGAAGCGCACCCGGATCCGGCTCACGCGAAATGCGATGGCCCATCGGCGCTGCCGCTGGACAAGCTGGAGCCGTTCCTGAAACAGATCAAAGCAATTGACGATCTGGTGAAAAGCTTCGACGAGCTGGATACCAGCAACTAATAAAAAAACCCGCTTCGGCGGGTTTTTTTATGTTTTCTCCCTCTCCCTGTGGGCTGAGGGTTCCCCAGTAATTTTGTTCTTCTTAAGCAATTAAACTATTTCATTGAAATATAAGACTTATAGCGACTCCATGGTCCGGCTGAAAATCGCCGAAGCGTTTCCTGAAGGCCGGGGCGAGGCGCAGGGATGCGCCGAGAGGGCATTGCCTGCAGGGATGCAGGCTAATGCCCGACCCGAAGCCTGAAGGAATAAGCTGAGGGTACCGCGCAGCGGCGATTTTCCTGCCGGGAGCCCGGGTTGCCAGGGCGGTGGCGGTGAACCGCCCTGGCACGTTCACCTGTATCGTCGTTACAGAGTAGCAATCAACATAAAGTGAACGGAATAACCACTACTGCTTTATGTTCCCCCTCACCCCAGCCCTCTCCCTCTGTACGGTCCGGGGACATGGTAGACAGGTGTTCGGGGACATGGTGAACACTTTTTAACATCCTTTACCTATGGTGATCGACTTTTTCTTCAGGTCGATCACCCCCACTTTCGTGCTGTACCACCACACGTCATAACAGCCGTCTTCCTGTGTTTCCCTCAGCCCTACCCGTTCCCCCCTGAACGCCTTGCCTGCGCTCAGACTGACTCCTTTCACGCTCAGCTTCCCGCTGATATCGACTTTCCTGACCATCACCCCCTCATCGTATTCCGGTGGGATTGTGTTGCCGTTGTACTGCCGTGCGGACGGCTGATACCGGGAGGCCGGAACGTTCATACCCAGCGCCTCGTGCGGTCGTTCAAGGTTATAGACGGTGCGCCAGTGTTCAAATGCACGCTGCAGTTCACCGCTGTCCGCGAACCACTTCCCCTGCAACACTTCCGCCTTCAGGCTGCGGTGAAAACGCTCCAGCTTGCCCTGTGTCTGCGGATGATATGGCCGGGAGTGCCCCACCCGGATACCCAGGCGCATCAGCCACAGCTCCAGTGCCGTCCAGATGCCGGTGGTGTCGCCCCACGGCGCTCCGTTATCCATCGTCATCCTGTCCGGCAGACCGTAGCGTTCAAACACGCTGACCAGCTGCTGCTGTACGGTCTCACGCCGTTCATCGGTGCAGTGTGCCAGGCACAGGGAAAAGCGGGAGTGGTCATCCAGCAGGGTGAGCGGATGACAGCGGCCACCACCAAAGGGAAAGTGTCCCTTAAAATCCATCTGCCAGAGGCGATTGGGCGCATCATGTTCGAACCGCCCTGAGGCCGGAATGCCCGGTGAAACGCCCGGCAGCAGACCGTGGCGGGCCATCAGGTTATGGACGGTGCTGAAAGCGGGCATGCAGTGCCCCAGGTCTTCCAGCCAGCGCTTAATCTTGCGTGCGCCCCAGCGTTCATGACGGTCATGTGCCATGCGCAGCAGAGCAGTGATGTCATCAGATGAGCGGTTCGGGGAATGATGAGGTATACGGGGCCGGTCCAGAAGGCCGGATGCGCCTTCCTGAGCCCAGCGCTGAAGCCACTTATAGCCAGTGGCAGGCGAAATGCCGTAGTGACGGCACAGGGAACGGATGTTCGCCCCGTCCTGCGAGGCAAACAAAACAAACCCGGTACGTAATGACATGGTATCTCTCGCATCCCAGGGCATAAGTGACTCCATAAACGGGTTCTTATGCCTTAGTTGTAAGTGTCTACCATGTCCCCGAACAAGTGTTCACTATGTCCCCGGACCGTACACCCTCAAGGGAGAGGGGGTATTCTGTGCCAACCTGTAATTTGTGGGGATCCCTCAACCCTGTGGGAGAGGGTTGGGTGAGGGCATCAGGCCGCAGCGGATGAAAACTACGCAAATATTGTCATCAGATACGCCACAAACAGCGCCATATGTGCCGCACCGTTCAGCACGTTTGTGCGTCCGGTTGAGAAAGAGATATGGCACAGCACCAGCGACGCTACCATCACAATCATCTCTGGCGCGCCCAGCGCAAACTGCAACGCGTTGCCGGTCATAAAGGCAATCAGCGTCACCACCGGAACGGTGAGTGAGATAGTCGCCAGCACGGAGCCGAAGAACAGGTTCATTGCACGCTGCACCTGATTGCTCAGCACCGCCTTCAGCGCCCCCAGCCCTTCAGGGGAGAGAATGAGCAGCGCCACCAGGAAACCGGTAAACGCCACCGGAGCATTCAGCTCAGTTAGCAGTGTCTCCAGCGGGTTCGCGTTCATCTTGGTCACGGCGATAACCGCAATCAGATGCACAAGGAGCCAAACGGTGTGCCATAGGCTGCTGTGAGCGGACGGCTTACCGTGGTGCGGATCGTCGTCGTCGCTATCATCTTCATGCTCGTATACAAACAGGCTCTGGTGCGTTTTGGTCTGAATAAGCAGGAATACGCCATACATAGCCGCAGAAATCAGCGCCACCAGTAAGGCCTGCCCGGTAGTGAAGTTCGCGCCAGGCAGTGCCATCGGGAAGACCAGCACGATAATGGCCAGCGGGAACAGGGCGATAAGATACTGTTTAATGCCAAACAGGTTCATATATTGAGTGGCAAATTTACGGCCACCTAATAACAGAGAGAAACCCACCAGACCGCCCGTTACAATCATAATGATGGAATAGAGCGTGTCGCGCATTAGCGTGGGGGCAGCATCCCCGGTTGCCATTAGCGCGGAAATCAGGCTGACTTCGAGAATAACAACGGAAAGACTTAAAATTAATGAGCCATATGGCTCGCCCAGACGGTGGGCTAAGACGTCGGCATGGCGTACCACGCTAAAGGCACTGCTTAAGATCCCCACCAACGCGAGAATATTGATACCAACCACCACTGGCAGTGACTGACTGCTTCCCCAGAAGAGCAGCACCGCCAGCGCCAGAACCGGGAAAATGAGAGACGTCTCCTTGTGGCGGGTCTTTACCGCCTCGTGTGTTGCTGTCATGTGCTTCTCCATCAATGCAGGTGCTTGTAATTATAGATAGAATTTTGAGGGCGTTAAACTAACAGAACTCTGTTAAATTCCCTTTAATTTTTACTTAATTTTACCTTGATAAGGACATTGCCATTCAGAGTGACATAATAGCGACTCTTTTATGAATAAACATTAAATAACAGTCAATTAATGATTGTAATAATTCATAATTTTAATCTTTATTAGCGACAGAAAAGCGCTATTCAGTAGTGAAAACAGGACGTAGTGATACTATATAAAATGAAGTATACGTTACCAGATAACGTGCCAAATGAGCTTCCCGCCATGAAATAATTAGCTGCCTTTGTTTTGACTTTTCAGGCGGTTGAACTTCCGTTGTATTGCAACTGGCCTGTGAATTGCTTATCGTTAATTAACTGCTGGCAAAATGACCAGCACATAATGCCGGGAAGGCGAATTACAGATGTCGCAAGGAAGCATGCAGTGGCGGAGGTGTAAAGTGTTAACGCGTGATTTCTTAATGAAGGCAGATTGTAAGACGGCATTTGGTGCTATTGAGGAATCGCTTCTCTGGTCGGCTGAACAACGTGCAGCATCGCTCGCTGCTACGCTGGCATGTCGCCCGGATGATGGCCCGGTATGGATTTTTGGCTACGGTTCGCTGATGTGGAACCCGGCTCTGGAATTTATTGAATCAGCAACAGGTACGCTCCCTGGCTGGCACCGCGCATTTTGTTTGCGCCTGACCGCCGGACGCGGGAGTGCTTGTCAGCCTGGACGGATGCTTGCCCTGAAAGAGGGTGGACGCACCACGGGCGTGGCATACCGCCTGCCGGATGCCACTCTGGCAGATGAGCTGATGCTGTTGTGGAAGCGCGAGATGATCACCGGCTGCTATATGCCAAGCTGGTGCAAGCTGGAGCTTGACGACGGTCGCACCGTCAATGCGCTGGTGTTTATTATGGATCCGCGCCATCCGCTGTATGAAGCGGATACCCGTACGCAGGTGATTGCTCCGTTAATTGCTGCCGCCAGTGGGCCATTGGGTACCAATGCACAGTATCTTTTTTCCCTCGATCAGGAGCTGACGCGCCTTGGCATGAAGGATGATTGTCTGAATGAGCTGGTGGTGAAGGTGAAAGCGCTGCTGGAAGGAAATGTGCTGAATAACCCGCTGCACCCGGGTTTTGCCTGACAATACGCCCGGCTGCAAGAGAGCAGACCGGGCGTTCGTGTATTATGCCGCAACGTAGCTGACTGAATGCTCCAGCGACTGGCTGTGGCTGTCAATCAGAACATCCCATGTGCCGGTATACGGCACAGTAAGCCACGCTTTGTCATCCTGTACGGTCAGAATGTCTGCCTGCGATTGCCGCTGCGCTTTTGAACTCATCAGATGAATACGGCAGCGCTCTGAGCAACGAACCACTATTGTATCCCCGCCAAACAGTTTCAAACTTGTTTTAACCAGTGCCATTTTTTACCCCGTCGTCTTAAACAACGCTCTCCCTGCAACCCATTCCGAGCGTGATGTTGTTCACAATTCACTCACTGCATAACACCAAAGGGGAGGGGGTGGGATGCTGATTTTGATCAAAAAATGGCATAACATTTAAACAAAAATGACAAAACACCTGAAAGCTTTCAGCTGACGCGCGTTTCACCAGGCTAACGCGCGTCAGAAGAAAATTAAATGCGGAAATGTCCGGCTGTTTCAGCAAGGTCACCCGCCTGGCTTTGCAGGGCGCTGGCTGCAGCGGCGGATTGCACCACCAGCTCAGCATTCTGTTGTACCATCCTGTCGAGATGGGTAACTGCATGGTTAATCTCGTGAATACCTTTCATCTGCTCGCTGGTGGCAATGGAAATCTCACGCATGATGCCCGAAACGCTACCGATGCTGGAGCGGATCTCATTCATGCTTTCCCCTGCCAGGTGAACGTAGCGAGAGCCGGTTGCCACGCTGTTGGTGGTGGAGTCGATCAGCGTTTTGATCTCTTTTGCCGCCTGAGCACTGCGGCTGGCCAGGTTACGCACTTCACCCGCAACCACCGCAAACCCACGGCCTTGTTCCCCGGCACGGGCCGCTTCCACCGAGGCGTTCAGTGCCAGAATGTTGGTCTGGAAAGCAATGCCGTCAATTACACTGGTAATATCGCCAATTTTCGCTGACGCCACTTCGATAGACTGCATGGTGCTGATGGCCTGAGATACCACTTCGCCACCGCGTGAGGCGGCCGCAGAGGCCTTGCTTGCCTGATCGTTGGCTTCTGCCGCAGACTCATTCGACTGGGTCACCGAAGCGGTGATCTCTTCGACGGCGCTGGCGGTTTCACGCAGACTGGAGGCGGCCTGCTCGGTACGCCCGGAGAGATCCTGGTTACCGGCGGCAATTTCCTGTGCGGCGTTTTTCACCGATGCGCTGGCATCTCGCAGCTGAACCATTACCACCGAGAGCTTATCGCTGAAGGCGTTAAATGCATGTGCGATTTGCGCCACTTCATCCTCGCCGTTATCTGGCAGACGCTGTGACAGGTCGTTAGTTCCGTTAGCAATGTTGTTCATCGCGTCGCGGATATCGGACAACCGTTTGAGCAGGCGGGCAATCAGGAAGTGAACAATTGCACCGCTCAACAGTGCCAGGATCACCAGCGACAGTGCTGACGCTTTCAGCAGCGAGCGCATGCCGGAGGTGGCATCGCTGTTGTCGAGCGCCACGATCAACATCCAGTGGGTACCCGGAACCGCCGTCGCGATGAAGGTTTTTTCGACACCGTTGAGCGACCCATCAACCGGGTTACCGCTTTTCAGGGCCGCAAAATCGGTGTCTTTGATGGTTTCGCCAAAGGGTTTCAGGGTCAGGGCCGGATCGTTCGCGGCAATGACGGTGCCATCGCTGTCAAGGAGCAAGCCGCTGCTGGCCGGAGTAGGATGGATCCCGCGCACGTTAGCCACCACGCTGTCCATTGCTACGTCACCGGCGACGACCGCTTTCAGTGAGCCGTTTTCTTTCACCGGCACGGCAAAGGTCACCACCAGTTTCCCGGTGCCTGCATCAACGTAAGGCGCTGTCACGACGGGGGCGTCAGCGCTGACTACCTGCTGATACCATGGTCGAATGGTAGGGTCGTAATCCGCAGGAACACCGGCGGGATCGGAGAATTTCGCCGTTTTGCTGGTATAGCCAACATAAACGTTAGTAAACCCACCCGCCTGGGCGAGTTGTTTAAACACCGGAACCGGGTCGTCACTCAGCGCAACAGTCTGCGCCGAGGCGATCACCGTCATTTTGCTGTGTACCCAGTCCGCAATCGCCATGTTATGGCTGGCACTGGTGCTGTTCAGAATATCACGCTGTGATTGCTGGTTATCCTGGCGCGTGACCTGGAAGTTTATAACGGTATTGAGAAGAAGCGCGACGACCAGACAACCTGTCGTCGCGGCAATGATGCGTGCACGAATGGATCTGAACATAAGTAAAATACCTGCTGTGTTGTTTTCATGCCTATCGGCAACCTGGCAGGTAAACTTGATGCTGAAACCGCGTCCATAAGAAAATAATATTTTTTCGGATTTATTATTAAAATGTTAATACTTTATCGGCGTCCAGCGTCCACTCTGCCAGCTCGACGAGGGTTCCAATTTCAACCCCCTCAATCAACGGTAGCCCGGTAATGCCGCGCCCGTCGGTGCAGGTCTTACACAGTTTGACCGGTACATTTTGCGCAGTCAGGATCTCCAGCATTTGCTGAATATTGTACCCTTCTGCGGGTTTTTGCCCCTTCAGCCCGGCGGTGACGGCATCCGACATTAAAAAGAGACGTAGCGCCAGGTTGCTCTCCCGTTCGCGCAGTGCGATTGCCAGACGCAGGCTGTTAAAAAGGGATTCGCTGCCGTAGGCCGCGCCGTTGGCGACGATCACAATCTTCTGCATGTTGACTCCTGTTCTTTGATAAGGCACGAATATTGCTTATTTCTCCGGAGATTCGCTATCCGGGAGAGTAAGCATGACATTAATGGCTGGCAGTACGCCAGGTGCAACCGAATGGTTCCAGCGCGCAAGAGTGATGCGCCGGGAACAGCTCAGCAAACTGGCACAGCTGGGTGTGCTGGTGAGCGGCATCAGTCGGCTGGTGCATATGCTACAGTGCGAGCGTGGGGCATCTAACGTCTGGCTCTGCTCACAGGGTAAGCTGTACGCGCCTGAATGCAAAGCCAGCCGGGGTCTGGTGGATGAAAATCTCGCCGCGCTTTATGACATGCTTGAAAAGCACACCCCAATGCCAGGCAGTGCCGTCTGCGAACGTATCGCCAGCGCACTGCTCAGCCTGGAAATACTGCCTGCCCTGCGTGACGGGGTGAATAAGCAAACCATCACGTCACCGCAGGCGATGGAGCACTACTGTCGCATGCTTCGCCATCTGCTCAGTATCGTGCCACAGCTCAATGACAGCATTGACGATCCGCAAATTGCAGGCCGTTTTGTCGCGCTCTATAGCCTGATGCAGGGCAAAGAACTGGTGGGACAAGAGCGGGCGCTGGGTGCCATCGGTTTCACGCTGGGGAATTTTAATGATGACACCCGCCAGAGACTGGTTGACCGCATTGACGGTCAGCAGGCCTGTTTTGAGGTTTTTTTGTCGCACAGTCATGCCGACGTGCAGAACACATTCTCCCTCAACTGCCTGCCAGAGCGTGAGATCGAACAGCTCAGACGCGTGGCCTGTACCCGCCAGCCTGCCGCGGATAACGGTGACACCGCGCTGAACTGGTTTTCCCTGCAAACGACACGTCTTGAGCACCTGCGCACGCTGGAGGAGATGGCGATTGCCGATCTGATGATCGCAGTGGATGAGCGCATCCAGAGTGACGACGACATTACGGTACCGGCCGATGAGCACGACGATCCCCTTGTGCATTACCCGGATAAACCCTTGCTACCCCTGGTTCGCCAGCAGGCGCGCGAAATAGAGCAACTCTCCCGCCAGCTTGCTTCTTTGCGCGATACGCTCGAGGAGCGCAAAACCATTGATAAAGCCAAAAGCGTGCTGATGATGCACCAGAGTATGAGCGAAGAGCAGGCGTGGACTGCCCTGCGTAAAATGGCGATGGACAAGAATCAACGCATGGTGGATATCGCCCGCGCTTTGCTTACCGTGAAGACGTTGTGGCAGGTAACACCAAAGGAGTAGTTGCACAAGTTGTGGGCATTTTGTGCCTGATTGAGGTGCGTCAACGCGTGCCCGTTCTGGCAACCACCAGCAAAACCGCGGGTTAAAAACTGGCATTCCCTTTGCATTAACAAATTAACCATTTTTGACGATGCGCCAACGGCGGTGCATGCGTCTTCGGGATAAAGGCGTCCAGCGGTGCTCCGGCACCGTCGGGCGCTTTTTTTTGTCTTTTTTTCAGGAGTGGGTCATGGCGGATGTGTCGAGACGGCGGTTTTTGCAGGCCAGCATGCTGGCGGGTGGCGCAATGTTGTTACCGGGTGTCATGCAGGCTGCGTGGGCGGCAGGGTCGGATAAACCGGAGCTGGAGACAGTGCGTATCGGGTTTATCCCGCTGACCGATTGCGCCCCGGTGGCGATCGCGGCGCTGAAAGGGTTCGATAAAAAATACGGCATTACCATTGTACCGACGAAAGAGGCGAGCTGGGCGGCAGTACGCGACAAACTGGTGGCCGGTGAACTGGATGCTGCACACATTCTTTACGGCCTGTTATACGGGCTGGAACTGGGCATTGCGGGTAAGCCGCAGCCAATGGCGAACCTGATGACGCTCAACCAGAACGGTCAGGCAATTACGCTCTCAGGTGACCTGGCGGAGAAGGGGGTTCGCGATCCCGACGGGCTGAAAAAGCTGATCGGACAACAGGCTCCAGGGACGTACACCTTTGCGCACACCTTCCCGACAGGGACGCACGCCATGTGGCTCTACTACTGGCTGGCCAGCGCGGGCATTAATCCGTTCGACGACATCCGTACCGTGGTGGTTCCGCCCCCGCAAATGGTGATGAACATGCGCATTGGCAACATGGTCGGTTTTTGCGTCGGCGAGCCGTGGAATGCACGCGCCATTAACGATCGTATCGGGTTCACTGCTGCAACGTCCCAGTCTGTCTGGGCGGATCATCCGGAAAAAATTCTCGGTACGCGTCGTGACTGGGTAGAGAAAAATCCGCATACCGCGCGGGCTCTGGTCAGCGCGGTGCTGGATGCCGCCCGCTGGATCGATGCCTCCCCGGAAAACAAACGTGAAACTGCGCAGCTCCTTTCTCGCCGGGCGTGGCTGAACACCAAAGAGCAGTATCTCACCGGGCGGATGCTCGGCGAGTACGACAACGGGATTGGTCAACGCTGGCAGGATGCGCATCCGATCCGCTTCTTCAACGACGGTGCCGTCAGCTATCCGTATCACTCCGACGGCATGTGGTTCTTAACCCAGTTTCGTCGCTGGGGCTTGCTCAAAACCGCGCCAGACTACGCGGCAATCGCACAACGCATTAACCAGACGTCAGTCTGGCAGGATGCCGCCACGGCAGTGGGTGGTATTGCCGCGCCGTCGTCACCGTATCGCAGCAGCACCCTGATGGACGGTACCGTCTGGAACGGCACCGATCCGGAAGGATACGCCAACCGCTTCGCTATTCACCGTAAAGGGGCCTGATTATGCAGCATCTGCAACGTACGACATCCAAAGAGAAAACGCCGGTGAGTGGGGAGGTGATTAGCCTGCCACCGGTACAGGTTCGCCGTCGTGCGCCAGCGTTTACGCGCCGTCTTAATGACGTTTTACAGCGCATCATTCCGGCGTTTCTCGGCCTGGGGTTACTGGTGTTGCTGTGGCAACTGGCGGCGATTAACAGTAAAGGCTTCCCGACTCCGCTCAGCACGCTGGATTCCGCCTTAACCCTGTTTGCCGACCCGTTTTACCGCGACGGGCCAAATGATATGGGCATCGGCTGGAACGTACTCGCCTCACTGCAGCGCGTGGCGGTGGGCTTTGGTCTGGCGGCGCTGGCAGGTATTCCGCTGGGTTTTCTGATTGGTCGCTTCACCTTTTTCTCCCGCATGTTTGGCCCGTTGATCGCCCTGTTACGCCCGGTCAGCCCGCTGGCATGGCTGCCCATTGGCCTGCTGTTGTTCCAGAAAGCGGAACCGGCATCGAGCTGGACGATTTTCATCTGCTCGATCTGGCCAATGGTGATCAACACCGCCGAAGGGGTGCGTCGTATTCCACAGGATTACCTCAATGTTGCCCGTGTGCTGCAACTCTCTGAGTGGACGGTTATGCGTCGCATCCTCTTTCCGGCGGTTCTTCCGGCGGTACTGACCGGGGTACGCCTGTCCATCGGCATTGCCTGGCTGGTGATTGTTGCCGCCGAGATGCTGACCGGGGGGTTAGGGATCGGTTTCTGGATCTGGAATGAGTGGAACAACCTCAACGTCGAAAACATTCTCATCGCCATCGTCATTATTGGCGTGGTCGGGTTGCTGCTGGAGCAGGGATTGATGCTGATCGCCCGTCGCTTTAGCTGGCAGGAAAAATAAGGAGTGACTATGAAACCGTTAATTCAGGTACAGGCCGTGAGCCAGCGTTTTTCCACTGCCAGCGGGGAGTTTCTGGCGCTGCAAAACGTCTCTTTTGATATTCACGAAGGTGAAACCGTGAGCCTGATTGGCCACTCCGGCTGCGGTAAGTCGACGCTGCTGAACCTTATCGCCGGGATCACCTTACCGACAGAAGGCGGGCTGATTTGCGATAACCGCGAAATTGCAGGCCCTGGACCAGAGCGTGCGGTGGTGTTCCAGAACCACTCTTTGCTGCCGTGGCTGACCTGTTTCGACAACGTCGCACTGGCGGTGGATCAGGTGTTTCGTCGCACCATGAGCAAGGCTGAACGCCGGGAGTGGATTGAACACAATCTTGAACGAGTGCAGATGGGGCATGCCCTGCATAAACGTCCGGGGGAGATTTCCGGGGGGATGAAACAGCGTGTTGGCATCGCCCGTGCGCTGGCGATGAAGCCGAAAGTGTTACTGATGGATGAACCTTTCGGGGCGCTGGATGCACTCACGCGTGCTCATCTGCAGGACTCGGTGATGCAAATCCAGCAGACGTTGAACACCACCATTGTGCTTATCACCCACGATGTGGATGAGGCGGTCCTGCTTTCTGACCGCGTGCTGATGATGACCAACGGCCCGGCGGCAACCGTGGGAGAGATCCTGCACGTTGACCTGCCACGCCCGCGCAACCGGGTACAGCTGGCGGAAGACAGCCGCTATCACCATATGCGTCAGCAAATCCTCCATTTCCTCTATGAAAAACAGCCCAAAGCGGCGTAACGAGGAGGCCACGATGCGACTGGTGATTATCGGTAATGGAATGGCAGCAACGCGGCTGATTGCCTCGCTGACCGAACGTGCGCCCGGTCGTTTCGCCATCACCGTCATCGGTGAAGAGCAGGAGCATGCTTACAACCGTATTCAGCTCTCTCCGGTTCTCGGTGGTGAAAAACAGGCGGCAACGATCCGTCTGCAGGATGACAACTGGTATCGCGAACGCGGCGTCACGGTGCTGAGAGGGGAAAAGGTCACCGCTGTGGATGTGGCGGCGCGGACAGTTCACACCCCAAGCCAGACGCTGTTGTGGGATGAACTGGTCTTTGCCACCGGGTCAATACCCGTTGTGCCGCCAATACCCGGAGGTGATGCGCCGCACGTGCTGACCTTTCGCACGCTTGCGGATACCCGCGCCATTCTCGACAGGTCAGGTCCGGCAGTGGTGTTGGGCGGTGGTGTTCTGGGCGTTGAAACGGCAGCGGCGCTTGCCCTGACTTGTGACAACGTCACCATTGTGCATCGTGGTGCGTGGTTGATGGAGCAACAGCTGGATCAGCAGGCGGGTGTGCTGCTTGAAGAGGCGCTGGCGGAGCGCGGTGTTCGCTGTGAACTGTCGTCAGGCATCACTGCCGTGACGGCCGATTCGGTGACATTGCTGAACGGGCGTCAGCTTCACGCCACGCGCGTGGTGCTCGCCACCGGCGTGCAGCCCTGCATCACCCTGGCAAAAGCCAGCGGCGTTCACTGCGCGCGCGGCATTGTGGTGGATCCGCAGATGCAGACCTCCGCACCGAATATTAGCGCTATTGGTGAATGCTGCGAAATTGACGGCCAGACGTTTGGCCTCGTCGCCCCTTGCCTGGCTCAGGCGGATATCCTCGCGGCCCGACTGACCGGGGAGAAGACTGCACCCTTTGCGCTCAACGACAGCGGGATGCGGCTCAAGGTGACCGGCATGGCGTTGTTCAGCCTCGGGCGTGCCACCGCGCAGCCCGACGATGTGGTCTGGAGCTCATGGGACCCACTGACGCGCCACTACCGTCGTTTATTGATCCATCGCGGCGTGCTGGCTGGCGTGCTGCTGATGGGGGATTGCCGTAGCGCGGCAACCTTTACCGATTTACTGGCAACGGCAGCTCCTGCTCACGCGGACTGGCTGTTCGATCGTTTCACAACGCAACCGCAGGTTGCAGGACAGAAAGCTATGACAAAACCTACTCTGGTGGTGGTTGGACACGGTATGGTCGGCCATCATTTTCTTGAAGATTGCGTTAGCCGCAATTTGCACCAGCAATACCAGATTGTCGTTTTTGGCGAGGAACGTTACGCCGCCTATGACCGCGTCCATCTGTCTGAGTATTTTGGCGGGCGTAGCGCGGAATCACTCTCGCTGGTGGCCGGGGATTTCTTTGCTGATAACGGCATTGAGCTGCGCCTGTCGCAGCAGGTGGTTGCTATCGATCGTGAGGCTCATGTGGTGCGCACGGCCAGCGGGCATGAAACCCACTGGGACAAACTGGTGCTGGCAACCGGATCGTATCCGTTCGTTCCCCCCGTGCCGGGCAACGATCTCCCGGGCTGTTTTGTCTACCGTACGCTGGACGATCTCGACAACATTGCTGCGCATGCTGAAGGTGCCCGTCGTGGGGTGGTGATCGGCGGCGGTCTGCTCGGGCTGGAAGCGGCAAACGCTCTGAAGCAGCTGGGGCTGGAAACGCATGTGGTGGAGTTTGCCCCCAACCTGATGGCGGTGCAGCTCGACAACGATGGCGCTTCAATGTTGCGTAAAAAAATCGAGGCGCTGGGCGTAGGGGTTCACACCAGTAAAGCCACCACCGAAATCGCCTCAACGGACGACGGGCTGGTATTACGCTTTGCCGGGGGTGAGCAGCTGGAAACCGATATGGTGGTCTTCTCAGCGGGGATTCGTCCGCAGGATGCGCTGGCCCGTAGCAGCGGTTTGCTCACTGGCGAGCGAGGCGGGATCTGCATTGATACGCACTGCCAGACTTCCGATAAAGACGTCTTTGCCATCGGAGAGTGTGCGCTCTGGGAGGGCAAAATTTTTGGTCTGGTTGCGCCTGGCTACCAGATGGCTCGCGTTGCCGCCGCGGCCCTGGCGGGTGAGGAGAAATCATTCGCCGGAGCCGATATGAGCACCAAACTGAAACTGCTCGGGGTGGATGTGGCCTCGTTTGGCGATGCGCATGGCCGTACGCCAGGCGCATTAAGCTACCAGTGGACGCACGGCCCACAGCAAATCTACAAAAAAATTGTGGTCAGCCATGACAGCAAAACCCTGTTAGGCGGTGTGCTGGTGGGCGATGCCAGTGAATACGCCACACTGGTGCAGATGATGCTCAACGGTATCAGTCTGCTAAAAGAGCCAGAAACGCTGATTTTACCCGCGCTCTCCGGCAGTGCGCCAAAAGTGCTCGGCGTGGCGGCGTTGCCGGAAAGTGCGCAGATCTGCTCCTGCCATAACGTCAGTAAAGGCGATATCTGCCAGGCAGTGAGTGCCGGTGCGACGGATATCGGGGCCATCAAGCAGTGTACCAAAGCGGCAACCGGCTGCGGGGGGTGCAGTGCGCTGGTAAAACAGGTGATGGAATTCCAGCTTGCTGAGCAGGGCGTGGAGGTGAAAAAGGATATCTGTGAACACTTCCCGTACTCACGCCAGGAGATTTACCACCTGGTGCGCGTCAACCATATCCACACTTTTGAGCAGCTGATTAGCCGCTACGGGCAGGGGCACGGGTGCGAAATTTGTAAGCCGCTGGTGGGGTCGGTGCTGGCGTCCTGCTGGAATGAGTATCTGCTCAAACCGGCGCATCTGCCGCTGCAGGACACCAACGACCGCTATTTTGCCAATATCCAGAAGGACGGAACCTATTCCATTGTGCCGCGCATGCCTGCGGGGGAAGTGACTGCCGACGGGCTGATCGCCATCGGCCAGATCGCGAAACGCTATAACCTGTACAGCAAAATCACCGGTGGGCAGCGTATTGACCTGTTTGGTGCCACGCTCGACCAACTGCCGGAGATCTGGCAGGCGCTGGTGGAGGCCGGGTTTGAAACCGGGCATGCGTACGGTAAGTCGCTGCGTACGGTGAAATCCTGCGTCGGCTCGACCTGGTGTCGTTACGGTGTACAGGATTCCACCGGCCTCGCGGTGAAGCTGGAGCATCGTTATAAAGGCCTGCGTTCTCCGCATAAAATCAAAATGGCGGTGTCCGGCTGTACCCGTGAATGCGCCGAAGCGCAGAGTAAAGACGTTGGCGTTATTGCCACGGACAAGGGGTGGAACCTCTATCTGTGCGGCAACGGCGGCATGAAACCGCGCCATGCGGATCTGTTTGCCAGCGATCTGGATGACGAAACGTTGATCCGTACCGTCGATCGTTTCCTGATGTTCTATGTCCGCACGGCGGATCGCCTGCAACGCACCAGCACCTGGATGGACAACCTGGAAGGGGGACTCGACTACCTGCGTGAGGTGATCCTCAACGATAGCCTGGGTATTGCCCACGAACTTGAGCAGGAGATGGCCCGGGTGGTGGAGACATATCAGTGCGAATGGCAAACCACGCTTAACGATCCAAACCGGCTGGCGCTGTTCCGTACCGCAGTGAACGGCACCACGACGGATGACAGCAAGCGCTGGCAGGAAATTTGTGGCATCGATGATATTCCGGAGCAGGCGGGGATTGGCGCACGGCTGGGACGCAAACACATCGCACTGTTCCGTTTTGGCAAGTCTGTCTATGCCCTTGACGATCTGGAGCCTGGCAGCAACGCAAACGTGCTTTCACGCGGCATTCTCGGTGATGCGGGAGGAGAGCCGGTGGTGATCTCCCCGCTCTACAAACAGCGCATTCGCCTGCGTGATGGTTGCCAGATCGACAATGGTGAACCGGCGGTGCGCGCCTGGCCGGTGAAAATAGAGAACGGCAAGGTGTGGGTCGGTAACGATGCGCTGGTGATGCGGGCGGAGGCATCATGAATGAAACCCGAACAACGTGCCCTTACTGCGGGGTGGGCTGTGGTGTGGTCGCCAGAGTCGAGGACGATAAGATCGCTGTGCGGGGAGATGAAAACCACCCCGCAAATAGCGGTCGGCTTTGCGTAAAAGGTTCGGCGTTGGGTGAAACCACCGGGCTGCAGGGGCGCTTATTGCGTCCCGTTGTCGACGGTCATCAGGTGGAGTGGGGAGACGCGCTGAGTACGGCAGGCGAACGACTGCGGGAGGTCATCGACACCTGGGGGCCGCAGGCCGTGGCGTTTTACGCGTCTGGCCAGCTGTTAACCGAGGACTATTACGCCGCCAACAAGCTGATGAAAGGGTTTATCGGCGCGGCGAATATTGATACCAACTCGCGGCTCTGCATGTCGTCGGCAGTGGTGGGCTATAAGCGAGCCTTTGGTGAAGACATTGTACCGTGCAGCTATGACGATGTGGAAAACAGCGATCTGGTGGTGCTGGTCGGGTCGAATGCGGCATGGACGCACCCGGTGTTGTATCAGCGGCTGGTACAGGCGCGGCAGGCTAATCCGGAGATGAAAGTGGTGGTGATCGACCCACGCAAAACCGCCACCTGCGATATCGCTGACCTGCATCTGGCGCTCACACCCGGCAGTGACGCCGGGCTGTTTGTCGGTTTGCTTAACGTTATCCAGGGCACTGACGCGTGGCCGATGGCCCGCGTGGCGGAGTTTTGTGGCCTGTCGCCGGAAGAGATTGGCACTTTTTACGACTGGTTTCTCACTGCTCCGCGCGCCATCACGCTCTATACGATGGGGATCAACCAGTCCTCCAGCGGCAGCGACAAGTGTAATGCCATCATCAACGTCCATCTTGCCAGCGGAAAATTTGCTAAACAGGGCTGTGGTCCGTTTTCGCTGACCGGACAGCCAAATGCGATGGGAGGGCGGGAAGTGGGCGGCCTGGCGAATCAGCTGGCGGCACACATGAACTTTGAACCGGACGATCTCTCGCGAGTGGCACGTTTCTGGGGAACTGCGCGGCTGGCGCAAACGCCAGGGCTGATGGCGGTAGAGCTGTTTGATGCCATTGCCCGTGGTGAGGTGAAAGCGGTGTGGATTATGGGCACCAACCCGGCCGTGTCGCTGCCGGACAGTCACGCGGTGTGTCAGGCGCTGGCGAGCTGTCCACTGGTGATGGTGTCTGAGGTGATGGAGGAAACCGATACCAGCCGGTTTGCCCATATCCGTTTCCCGGTACTGGGCTGGGGAGAGAAAAACGGCACGGTGACCAACTCTGAACGGCGTATTTCACGCCAGCGTGCCTTCCTGCCTGCGCCGGGAGAGGCAAAACCGGACTGGTGGGTCATCGCTCAGGTGGCGAAACAGCTGGGCTACGGCGAGGCGTTTGCCTGGACACATCCGCAGGAGATTTTTTGCGAACATGCGGCGCTTACGGCATTTGAAAATAACGGCGAGCGGGCGTTGAACCTGCGCGAACTTGCTGCGCTCACCCGCGATGAATGGGATGCTCTGGAGCCATACCAGTGGTCGGCAGGGGATTTTCCGCGCCGGCAGATTGTGCCCGTTGAGCCGACGTCACACGCCGCTACCGTGGATGCACTTTATCCTCTGCTGTTAAACACCGGGCGCATTCGCGATCAATGGCACACCATGACCCGCACGGGGTACGTTGCCAGACTGATGCAACATATCGCCGAGCCGTTTGTCGATATTTGTGCTACCGATGCCACGCGGTTTGCACTGCACGACGGGCAGCTGGCGCGGATCAGCTCACCGCGCGGGGTGATGGTTGCCAGGGTTCGCATCAACGATGGGCTGCGGGCGGGGGAGTTGTTTGTACCGATGCACTGGAATGGGTGTTTCGCCCGTCAGGGAAAAGTGAATACGCTGGTGGAAGGGCGCTGCGATCCGCTCTCGGGTCAGCCGGAAAGCAAACAAACGGCCGTGAGGATCATGCCCTGGCAGCCCGGCTGGCAGGGTGAACTTTACGCCCGCACGCTGCCGGAACTGCCGTCTTCCGTTTACTGGTGGCGCAAAGCCTCACGTCTGACGATTGCAGGTGATAAACCGCTGCTGGAATGGGTGATGAACTACTGCACGGCCCGGGGCTGGCAGATGCAAATCGCCCAGACCGGCGAACGCAGTAGCGTACTGGCCTGGCATCAGGGTGAGCTGATGCTCGGTTACTGGGAAGGTACAGAACTGCCGGCGCTGGCACATACGTTTATAGAAGAGGCATTTCGTAACGCCCCCGTGCAGCTTGCTGAACGCCATGCGCTGCTGAACGGGCAAAACCCGGGGACGCGCGTGGAGCCGGGGCGGATCATCTGCAGCTGCTTTAGCGTGGGTGAAAATGCAATACGTGAGGCGATTGCCGGAGGGTGTGATTCCGCTGCGGCACTGGGGGCAACATTGCGCTGTGGCACGAACTGCGGATCGTGTGTACCGGAGCTGAAGACATTGATTGGGTCGAGGGGATAAAGGCGTCGGGTGGCGCTTACGCCACATGAAGTACCATCCGATAGTCAGTTTCAGGATATTCCTGAAATTTCCGTTAAGGCTGTAATTCACTCCCGATCGCGTTAATGTATTAAGCGTATTTTCATAAACACAGGTTCTTATTTCCGACGTTGATGGTTGTATCGTCCCGCTTTCGCCCCCTGTTTTTACTCCTCCTTTTTTTGGCCGGAGCCGTTCACGGTGCGCCGGATGCTTTTATGCAACAGGCGAAAAACCCCTTTGATAACAATGGCGACGGTTTACCGGATCTCGGCCTTGCCCACCCTTCGGCTGAAAGGGAAAAACACCTGGCGGAGATGGTAAAAGCGTTTGGCGAAGCCAGTATGACCGATAATGGTTTGAACACCGGAGAGCAGGCGCGTCAGTTCGCATTTGGTCAGGTGCGTGATGCGGTGAGCGGGGAGGTAAACCAGCAGATTGAATCGTGGCTCTCCCCCTGGGGTAATGCCAGCGCGGATTTACTGGTCGATGAAAATGGCAAATTTAACGGCAGCAGCGGACGCTGGTTTATTCCCTGGCGCGACAACAACCGGTATTTGAGCTGGAGTCAGCTTGGCCTGACGCAACAAACGGACGGGCTGGTGAGTCATGCCGGGGTCGGGCAGCGCTGGATAACCGGAAACTGGCTGCTGGGTTACAACACGTTTTACGACAACCTGCTGGATGAAAACCTTCAGCGTGCCGGGTTGGGAGCGGAAGCGTGGGGTGAAAACCTGCATTTATCGGCCAACTACTATCAACCGTTTTCTGGCTGGCGCGAGCATTCCGACATTCAGGAGCAGCGGATGGCGCGTGGATATGACGTAACGGCCAAAGCCTGGCTACCGTGGTTCCATCACCTGAACACCAGCATCAGCCTTGAGCAGTATTTTGGTGACAACGTCGACCTGTTTAACAGTGGAACGGGCAATCACAACCCGATGGCGGTCAATCTGGGGCTTAATTATACCCCGGTTCCGCTGGTCACCCTGACGGCTACACATAAGCAGGGGGAGAGTGGGGTCAGCCAGAATATCCTCGGGCTAAAACTCAACTATCGCTTTGGCGTACCGCTCTTTAAACAACTTTCAGCCAGCGAAGTTGCCACCACGCGTTCTCTTCGCGGTAGTCGCTATGATTCGCCGGAACGGGATAGCTTACCAGTTATGGCGTTTCGCCAGCGCAAAACGCTGTCGGTTTATCTGGCAACGCCGCCGTGGGATCTGAAAGGGGGTGAAACCGTAATGCTGAAGCTCCAGATACGCAGCGCGCGCGGTGTTCGTCAGCTTCACTGGCAAGGGGATACGCAGGCGCTGAGCCTGACGTCACCGGCAAACAGTACCAAAAGCGATGGCTGGAGCGTCATTATGCCTGCCTGGGATGACCGCGAGGGGGCAAGCAACCGCTGGCGGCTGTCAGTGGTAGTGGAAGATGAAAATGGGCAGCGTGTCTCTTCCAATGAGATCACGCTAACGGTGGTGCAGCCGCTTATCGCATTACCGAATGACGATCCCCGGTGGAAGCTGCTGCCGGAGGAGTGACATCAGAAAATACGTTCCTGATGTACCCACACGGCGGCTTCGACGCGGGATTTTAACTTCATTTTCTTCAGCATGTGTTTGACATGCACTTTGACCGTGCTTTCGGTGATATCCAGGCGACGGGCGATCATTTTGTTCGGCAGGCCCTGGGCAATCAGCTTCAGAATATCGCGCTCGCGCGGTGTTAACTGGCTGACGTCACGGTCAGAGGTGGCACGGTTTGCCCGCAGGCTGGCGGCCAGCACTGGCGTTAATGCTTCGCTCAGTACCATCTCTCCGGCGGCAGCCTGTTGTAACGCCTTGAGCAGATCTTCTGGCTCCATATCTTTTAGCAGATAGCCGTCTGCGCCGCGCTTCAGTGCCGTGACGACATCTTCTTCGTGGTTCGAGACGCTAAAGACCACCACGCGGCCAGAAAGTGATTTTTCCCGCAGCTTGTCGAGGGTTTCCAGACCGTTCATGCCGGGCATATTCAGATCGAGTAAGATCAGATCGGGATCGAGGGATTCGGCAAGCTCAATACCCTGTTCGCCATTGCTGGCTTCGCCAACCACGGTGATATCGGGTGCCATGCTGACCAGCTGTTTTACGCCAGTACGCAGCATCGGATGGTCGTCGATCAACAGGATGGATGCCGGTTCCTGATTAGTCATGGTTTTCTCCTTGAGCAGTTGTAAGCGGTTTTTCGGGAATAAAGGTGACCACGACTTCAGTGCCACCGGGCTCTCTCCGACGAACCTGGCAATCGCCGCGCAGGCTTTGCGCGCGGTCTCGCATGATAATTAAACCATAGTGGTTAGTTCTTTCGGCATTTTCCGGCACGCCGCAGCCGTTGTCCTGAACCGTGAGCTTCACCTGATTCGTGTGCTGGCTGACGGTTACCGTTACCGCCGTCGCGCCGGAATGTTTGAGCACGTTGCTCAGGGCTTCGCGGGCGATCTGCAATAAATGGATGGCCTGATGGGAAGGGACGAAACGCGGGGGGAGCTGGTAATCCAGCTTCACCGGGAACCCCAGTCGGGCGCTAAATTCTTGACAGCTGGACTCCAGCGCGGGACGCAGGCCCGGTTCGGTCAGCTGCAGGCGGAAAGTGGTCAACAGCTCGCGAAGTTGTATCCAGGAGGTATTCAGCTCGTTGCGGATCTGGCTCAGTAACTGTTTGCTGCTTTCCGGCATGCCCGCATCCTGCATCTGCAGGCAGCTCACCTGCATTTTCATACAGGAGAGCGACTGGGCAATGGAGTCGTGAAGCTCACGGGCGATGGTGGCGCGTTCTTCCATGACGATCAACTGCTGCTGTTTTTCCTGATGCCTGTCGAGCGCCAGCGTGGCCGTTAACTGCTCCACCAGAGTATCTACCAGCTGCTGTTGGTCGTGGCTGAGGTGGCGTCCGGCAGGTAGCGTTGCGAGTAAAATACCGTACTGCGTGTGGCTGTCTGTCAGCCGCCACTTAAGCGTTGTGCCGCTGGTGGTCAGAGGCGGTAAACCGCGTGGGCAAAGGTGACACCCTTTGTCATCGCAGGACATGTCCGACTGACAGGTAAATTCCTGATGATTTTCTTCATCTTCAACGTCGTAGACCCGCAGCTCCAGGTCATGGAGTAGCGTCAGGTTTTGCAGGCCGTTCAGTACCGGAGAGAGCCGCTCGCACAGCGGCACCTGCATATGCAGACGTCGGTTGGCCTGCCACAGGAACGAGAGGATTTCGTTTTTCTGCTCAAGCCCGGCCGTTTTTTCCTGTACCCGTTGCTCCAGCACCGCGTAGCTTTCTGACAGCTCTTCCGACATGGTATTGAGCGCCTGACCCAGCATCGCCATTTCGTTACGCCCGCTGATATGGGTACGCTGCGTAAAGTCTCTTGCCGTCACGGCGCGCGCCATCGCCAGCAGCTGTTTCCACGGATTCAACAGCCGCGCGCGTAGCCAGACGATGGTGAAAATCAGCAGCAGCGCCATGAACAGCGCCATCGCGCGGTGAACCATCACCACGCGGTTAATGCGTAGCTCAGTAGCTTGATCAAAAGAGGAGACCAGCGCATCAATGCGTGAAACGAATCCGGCAACATCCTGGGCGACGGTGTCGGCGCGTGCTGCCTGTTTTAACCCTGGCTCCAGTTGCGTGTGCCAGTAGTTCTGCAGTGATTTAAGCTGAGACTCTTGTCCGGCGCGAATGGCGGCCTGTTCCAGCGCCGGGCTGAATGCGGTACGCTCCATGTCGTCAACCAGCTTCTGGTCATCCTGCGTCAACGGTACCGACGCCAGCAGACGGTAACTCTGCATGCGTAGTGAACCTGCCTCATTGATGGCATGTGCATTACCCTGTACCCCCTGTACCAGCCAGCCAGAGATAGCCATGCCAGTCACACCGATAGCAGTAGACAGCAAGACAATAAGCGCCAGCTGGTTAACCAGCGTCAACGGGGATAAACATCTTTTTAACATAGAGTTGCCGGGCTCCTGACGTGGCCTGCTTGCAGGAATGGCCGCTATTCTCGTGCATACCCTGGAGTATACCCATACCAATAAAGGATTACCTCTAAATTGCCAGTGGGGTAATGGTCAGGAGGAGGGATGCACAGGGATGCTTCAGTACCGTGAAAAACCACATCTTTTTTACCACCAAAGTCTACCCACTAAGAGTGATGGCTTTTTTTTCGCCGCAAATCCTCCCACTTTTCCTTTGATTTATATCAACTTACCGCCGCCCTAAAACCCTAATGTTTGCAGCATCATTCGAGAATCAGAGGTGTCTATGAGTCACTCATCCGCTCCCGAAAGGGAAAATGGTGCCGTTATTACAGAATGGCGTCCGGAGGATCCGGCGTTCTGGCAACAGCGCGGCCATCGTGTAGCAAGTCGTAATTTGTGGATTTCCGTTCCGTGTTTATTGTTAGCGTTTTGCGTATGGATGCTGTTTAGTGCCGTGGCGGTTAACCTGCCGAAAGTCGGTTTTGCCTTTACCACCGACCAGTTGTTTATGCTGACCGCACTGCCGTCGCTGTCAGGCGCACTGTTGCGTGTCCCTTACGCATTTATGGTGCCGGTCTTTGGCGGTCGTCGCTGGACGGCGTTCAGTACCGGTATCATGATCGTGCCTTGCGTGTGGCTCGGTTTCGCCGTGCAGGATACTTCCACGCCGTTTAGCGTGTTCGTGATGATTTCCCTGCTGTGCGGTTTTGCCGGTGCTAACTTTGCTTCCAGCATGGCAAACATCAGCTTCTTCTTCCCGAAAGCGAAGCAGGGCGGTGCGCTGGGTATTAACGGCGGTCTGGGGAACATGGGCGTGAGCGTGATGCAGCTGATTGCACCGCTGGCGATCTCTGTCTCCATCTTCGCGGCCTTTGGTGGCGGTGGTGTTGAGCAGGCGGATGGGTCTTCCCTGTACCTGCAGAATGCGGCCTGGATTTGGGTACCGTTCCTGGTGGTATTCACTCTGGCAGCCTGGTTCTTTATGAATGACCTGTCTGCGTCGAAGGCGTCGCTGAGCGAGCAGTTGCCGGTACTGAAGCGCGGTCACCTGTGGGTGATGGCGCTACTGTATCTGGCAACGTTCGGTTCGTTTATCGGTTTCTCGGCGGGCTTTGCCATGCTGTCGAAAACGCAGTTCCCGGAAGTACAGATCCTGCATTTTGCGTTCTTCGGTCCATTTATCGGCGCGCTGGCGCGTTCTCTGGGCGGGATGGTGTCTGACCGTCTGGGCGGGACCCGCGTCACCCTCGTGAACTTTGTTGTGATGGCTGTCTTCTGTGCGCTGCTGTTCCTGACGCTGCCGACAGGCGGACAGGGTGGTAACTTCATCGCCTTCTTCGGCGTGTTTATGGTGCTGTTCCTGGCGGCCGGTCTGGGCAGTGCTTCAACCTTCCAGATGATCTCCGTTATCTTCCGTAAGCTGACGATGGATCGCGTGAAAGCGCAGGGTGGAAGTGAAGAGCAGGCAATGCGTGAAGCTGCGACCGATACTGCGGCGGCGCTGGGCTTTATCTCGGCGATTGGCGCGATTGGCGGCTTCTTTATCCCGAAAGCGTTCGGTATCTCCCTGGATCTGACCGGTTCTCCGGCCGGGGCAATGAAAGTGTTCCTCGTCTTCTATATCGCCTGCGTCGTGATTACGTGGCTGGTATATGGCCGTAATACCAAGAAAAACAAGTAAGTTTGATTATCCGTTTGCGCGGCCTCCGGGTCGCGCTTTTTTTTGCTACGACAACATATCTTTTGTAATTGCTTTACCTGCCTGCAAACCTAGCTGGTGATAGGCTTCCCATTGTTCCTCATCAAAGAACTGATCCCCTGTTGTTTGCTGTGGAAAATCGCTATGACGTTTTGCATAGCGCTCGGTGTCTAACCCCATGCCTTCCAGTAAGTGGGGTTTGACGACAAGCAATGTCCCTTTCATGGCGGGTTTGCCATCCTGTGCCGGGTAAAAAATGGTTGCCTTAATGAGAGGAGGAGTAATATCGCCTTTTTTTAATGTTGTAACAGCGCTGAATTCAGGGCCAGGAGAGGGGGTAAACACGATAGAAATGGCGTAATCAATCCGCGCTTTACGCACCAGATTTTCCAGATCGTCGAAGATAAACTCGGGGTCTGCGCCGCAGTCGGCAACGACGATGGTTTTAACCCGACGTTTCAGGAGGGGATAAACACCTGTATTTTCGAAATGCCCGCCATCCGAGAGATACCAGTATTCGCTGTTTTTACCGGGAAATTGGGCAAACATTTCGGCGAACAGGGCGGGAATTAAAGACGATTTGTTGGCTTTGGGGGTGAGATTCTTTTCCCAGTAGCCTAACCGGCCGCCAATCAGAAAAAGGATTAATGCCAGCCCCGGAGATGTCAGCGATCCCATTCCTGCTGCGGCTGCGGCCCCTGAGATTGCCACCCATTTTGATAATGTCGAACTCTCCAGTTCGGAAGAGGGCTTTGGAAAAGACGTTCCTGTTTCAAAACCAAATGAACTGACCGTTAACGCAATTCCTTTTCTGTCGGCGTTATAGTTTCCTGAACGGTCGTCTACCGTCTGGTTAATACAACAGGTGATGAGATGAATGGGTCCCTGATTGTTATGCGGCTGATAGTCTTTGAATTGCACGTCATCCATTGGCAGCGCATCGGTGACTTTCTTGATATCACCAGGCTTATGATCAAACCAGTCAATTAATGGGCTTTGCTTAAAACGGTTATTGTGCGAAGAACCCACATTGGCAACCGACAGCCACGCCCGCTCAATACGTGAACGATAGAAGTTATGCAGGGAGCTTAGATTCAGAAATTTGATTATTCGCTCCGGTTTACAGAGATAGCTGAGGAAACCCACGATTGCTAAACCCAACAGTGAGGGGTACAAGGCATAACGGAAAAGAGATGTGTAACTGAGAATATGGATTTCTGCGGCACATACAGTGACCAGCGAAAACAGTAACAAAAGGTAGCCAAGAATGTTGGCACCTTGCGTCAAACTGATTGAGATACGAGGGCCACTTTTTTTCATTTTACTGAGTAATTTTTTTACGCCATTCACTTCCCAGACGGCTTTTAACAGCGCCAGAAGTGTGGGGGGGATCAGCGCATCTGAAACTGAAATTCCTCTGGACCAGAGCAACCCCAGACCATAAATAATCCACAGACACAGGATTACCCCTGCCAGCCACAGGCAGTTTGCCATCGCCCGGGTGAGTTGCTGTCGGAGCGTTCCAGGGTCAGGACTGAGTATTTTCAGTGGGGCGCTAACGCATTTTATATTAATAAGCGTGATAATGAGCAGGGCGATCAACGGGATGTACGGTTGTACAAAATAACCGGGTAATTGGGTTATCCATGCGAACAGCACATAACAAAGCGTCGTAATCGTGAACGCGATTTTTAGCGATTTTTTGGGTTTGTTTACATCAAGTATCCAGTAAGAGAGCGACAGTGCTGCAGAGAAATAGACTGGAATGGCGAGCGCGATAAGCCAGGGGGGCGTTGCCAGTGCTTTGGGCTCTAAGACCAACAGGGTATTCAGGCTGATGGCAATACCGCTCACGACCAGACACATTAATGTCAGGAGAAATAACGACGCCAGGAAAGAGCGGAAAATTTGCGTGATCGCCAGCGATTTGTCGAGAAACCCCGCAGGGGTAAGATACCGGCCATTGTTTCGTAGCCATGCAAGCAAAATGGTGTCATCACTGGCAAGTGATTGCTCTACCGGGCGGTTCGTTGGCGGTAAAGCATATAAACGTCCCAACATGCCCCCTAAATATCCCCCACCTGAGACTGTCGACAGGTAATCTATTTTTTTTAGCAGCCCTTTTTTGGCCAGCGCGCGCACCAGACCCAGACAAAATGTGGCACTGCGAATTCCGCCCCCTGACAGCGCCAGACCCACGGTGCCCGTGTCATCGATTTCATTTAAACCCAGCTCTTTTCGGCGCGTGTTGATAGCTTTATTTTCTATTTCTATGTCAGATGTCTGGACATGAAGGGGGGACGGTTCACTCATCATTAAATCCTGGGTGGGGAATTTGGGATATTTAAAAGAACTCTAGACGATGAAATAAACAATGAGACTCATGCACTGTTCTTAAACCCCCAAAAATACCTACCACTTAATAACTAATCGTCGTGGGTTTTTACAACTACAGTGATGGATGTTTGTTAAATTCATTTAAAAACAGATGGTTAGAAAATTAAAGTCGCTACTTCTTTGGTGGTATTTCGCGTAACCCTCCATAAAACAGACCCCTCCGCCCTTGATCGTTATCAATTCTCCCTCTCTTTCAGGGCGTTACCTTCGCTGCAAATCAGCAATGTCGATTTAGAGAGCCACAGGCTCCACACAGGAGATACCCGATGAGCAAATTTTTGGACCGGTTTCGCTACTTCAAACAGAAGGGTGAAACTTTTGCCGATGGGCACGGCCAGGTTCTGGAGACCAACCGGGACTGGGAAGACGGTTACCGCCAGCGCTGGCAACATGACAAAGTGGTTCGTTCGACCCACGGCGTAAACTGCACTGGCTCATGTAGCTGGAAGATTTTCGTTAAAAATGGTCTGGTAACCTGGGAAATGCAGCAGACTGATTATCCGCGCACCCGTCCGGATATGCCGAACCACGAACCGCGTGGCTGTCCGCGTGGCGCAAGCTATTCCTGGTATCTCTACAGCGCTAACCGTCTGAAATACCCTCTGATGCGCAAACGCCTGATGAAAATGTGGCGTGAAGCGAAAGTTCGTTACAGCGATCCGGTTGATGCCTGGGCGTCCATTATCGAAGATGCCGACAAAGCCAAAAGCTTCAAACAGGCCCGCGGGCGCGGCGGCTTTGTCCGTTCCTCCTGGAAAGAAGTGAATGAGCTGATTGCGGCCTCTAACGTCTACACCGTTAAAACCTACGGCCCTGACCGCGTGGCGGGCTTCTCGCCAATTCCGGCGATGTCGATGGTTTCTTACGCTTCTGGCGCGCGCTATCTGTCCCTGATTGGTGGTACCTGCCTGAGCTTCTACGACTGGTACTGTGACCTGCCGCCGGCCTCTCCGCAGACGTGGGGCGAGCAGACTGACGTGCCTGAGTCCGCTGACTGGTATAACTCCAGCTACATCCTTGCCTGGGGCTCTAACGTTCCGCAGACGCGTACCCCGGATGCTCACTTCTTCACTGAAGTACGCTACAAAGGCACCAAAACCGTTGCGATTACACCTGACTATGCGGAAATCGCTAAACTGTGTGACCTGTGGCTGGCACCAAAACAGGGCACCGACTCCGCAATGGCGCTGGCGATGGGCCACGTCATGCTGCGTGAATTCCACCTGGACAAACCAAGCCAGTACTTTACCGATTACGTGCGTCGTTATACCGACCTGCCAATGCTGGTTATGCTGGAAGAGCGCGACGGCTACTATGCCGCGGGCCGTATGCTGCGTGCTGCTGACCTGGTCGATGCACTGGGCCAGGAAAATAACCCGGAATGGAAAACCGTTGCCTGCAACAGCAACGGCGAACTGGTTGCGCCTAACGGCTCTATCGGTTTCCGCTGGGGTGAAAAGGGTAAATGGAACCTGGAACAACGCGACGGTACGAGCGGCGCGGAAACCGAGCTGTGTCTGAGCATGCTGGGCAGCCAGGACGATATCGCTGACGTTGGCTTCCCGTACTTTGGCGGCGATGGTACCGAACACTTTAATAAAGTTGAACTGCAAAACGTACTGATGCACAAGCTGCCGGTGAAACGCCTGCAGCTGGCGGACGGCTCTACCGCACTGGTGACTACCGTTTACGATCTGACAATGGCCAACTATGGTCTGGATCGCGGTCTGAATGATGAAAACTGTGCCACCAGTTATGACGACGTGAAAGCGTACACTCCGGCCTGGGCGGAGCAGATCACCGGTGTTCCACGCGCGCAGATCACCCGCATCGCACGCGAGTTCGCGGAAAATGCCGATAAAACGCACGGTCGTTCGATGATCATCGTCGGTGCCGGTCTGAACCACTGGTATCACCTCGATATGAACTATCGCGGTCTTATCAATATGCTTATCTTCTGCGGTTGTGTAGGCCAGAGCGGCGGCGGCTGGGCACACTATGTGGGCCAGGAAAAACTGCGTCCGCAGACCGGCTGGCAGCCGCTGGCGTTTGCTCTTGACTGGCAGCGTCCTGCGCGTCACATGAACAGCACGTCTTACTTCTATAACCACTCCAGCCAGTGGCGTTACGAGACGGTTACCGCGCAGGAATTATTATCACCAATGGCGGATAAATCCCGCTACAGTGGCCACCTGCTTGACTTT
Organism: Enterobacter sp. RHBSTW-00901; assembly: GCF_014103115.1. Taxonomy (NCBI): domain Bacteria; kingdom Pseudomonadati; phylum Pseudomonadota; class Gammaproteobacteria; order Enterobacterales; family Enterobacteriaceae; genus Enterobacter; species Enterobacter sp. RHBSTW-00901. The sequence goes on along the minus strand of NZ_JABXPB010000001.1, from coordinate 836,677 downwards.
AACGTTCGCGCTGAACGTATGGGCTGGCTGCCGTCTGCACCACAGCTGGGCACTAACCCGCTGCGCATCGCGGAAGAAGCGAAGAAAGCCGGTATGACCCCGGCGGATTACACCGTGAAATCCCTGAAGGACGGTTCCATTCGTTTTGCGGCTGAGCAGCCAGAAAACGGTAAAAACCACCCGCGTAACCTCTTTATCTGGCGCTCCAACTTGCTGGGTTCATCCGGTAAGGGCCACGAGTACATGCTGAAGTATCTGCTCGGTACTGAAAACGGTATTCAGGGTAAAGATCTTGGCAAGCAGGGCGGTGTGAAGCCGGAAGAAGTGGAATGGCAGGACAACGGCCTGGACGGGAAACTGGATCTGGTGGTGACGCTGGACTTCCGTCTGTCCAGCACCTGTCTGTATTCCGACATCGTGCTGCCAACCGCCACCTGGTATGAAAAAGACGACATGAATACCTCGGATATGCATCCGTTTATTCATCCGCTGTCTGCCGCTGTTGACCCAGCGTGGGAATCGAAAAGCGACTGGGAAATCTACAAAGATATCGCGAAGGTATTCTCCGAAGTCTGCGTGGGCCATCTGGGTAAAGAAACGGACGTGGTTACCCTGCCAATTCAGCACGACTCCGCTGCCGAACTGGCGCAGCCACTGGACGTGAAAGACTGGAAAAAAGGCGAATGTGACCTGATCCCGGGCGTGACGGCACCGCACATTATTGCGGTTGAACGTGATTATCCGGCGACATACGAGCGCTTTACCTCTATCGGCCCGCTGATGGAGAAAATCGGTAACGGCGGTAAAGGCATCGCCTGGAATACCCAGAGCGAAATGGATCTGCTGCGTAAGCTCAATTACACCAAAGCAGATGGCCCGGCCAAAGGCCAGCCAATGCTGAACACCGCAATTGATGCTGCAGAGATGATCCTGACCCTGGCACCAGAAACCAACGGTCACGTGGCCGTGAAAGCATGGGCGGCGCTGAGTGAGTTTACCGGGCGTGATCACACGCACCTGGCAACGAATAAAGAGGAAGAGAAAATCCGCTTCCGCGATATTCAGGCTCAGCCGCGCAAAATTATCTCCAGCCCAACCTGGTCAGGCCTGGAAGATGAGCACGTGTCTTATAACGCCGGTTATACCAACGTTCACGAGCTGATCCCCTGGCGTACCCTGTCCGGTCGTCAGTCGCTGTATCAGGATCACCAGTGGATGCGTGATTTCGGGGAAAGCCTGCTGGTTTACCGTCCGCCAATCGATACCCGCTCAGTGAAAGGGGTGATGGGCAAGAAATCCAACGGTAACCCGGAAAAAGCGCTGAACTTCCTGACACCGCACCAGAAGTGGGGGATCCACTCCACCTACAGCGACAACCTGCTGATGCTGACGTTGTCCCGTGGTGGCCCGATTGTGTGGATGAGCGAAGCGGATGCCAAAGATCTGGGTATTGAAGATAACGACTGGATCGAAGTGTTCAACAGCAACGGTGCGTTGACGGCCCGTGCGGTAGTGAGCCAGCGTGTACCCGCCGGGATGACCATGATGTACCACGCGCAGGAACGTATCGTTAACCTGCCGGGTTCAGAAATCACCGAGCAGCGTGGCGGTATTCACAACTCCGTGACCCGTATTACGCCAAAACCGACCCACATGATCGGCGGTTATGCGCAGCTGGCCTACGGCTTTAACTACTACGGCACCGTAGGGTCAAACCGCGATGAGTTTGTGGTGGTTCGTAAGATGAAGAATATTAACTGGTTAGACGGCGAAGGTAATGACCAGGTACAGGAGAGCGTAAAATGAAAATTCGTTCACAAGTCGGCATGGTGCTGAATCTGGATAAATGCATCGGCTGTCATACCTGCTCAGTCACCTGTAAAAACGTCTGGACCAGCCGTGAAGGTATGGAATACGCCTGGTTTAACAACGTAGAAAGTAAACCAGGCACTGGCTTCCCGACCGACTGGGAAAATCAGGAAAAATGGAAGGGCGGCTGGGTCCGCAAGATCAACGGTAAACTGCAACCGCGCATGGGTAACCGTGCAATGCTGCTGGGTAAAATCTTCGCCAACCCACATCTGCCGGGTATTGACGATTACTACGAGCCGTTTGATTACGACTACCAGAATCTGCACAACGCGCCGGAAAGTAAACACCAGCCGATTGCCCGTCCACGCTCACTGATCACCGGTCAGCGCATGGACAAAATCACCAGCGGGCCGAACTGGGAAGAAATTCTGGGCGGCGAGTTCGAAAAACGCGCCAAAGATCAGAACTTCGAAAACATGCAGAAAGCCATGTATGGTCAGTTCGAGAACACCTTCATGATGTATTTGCCGCGCCTGTGCGAGCACTGCCTGAACCCGGCGTGTGTAGCAACCTGCCCGAGCGGAGCCATCTACAAGCGTGAAGAAGACGGTATCGTACTGATTGACCAGGACAAGTGTCGTGGCTGGCGCATGTGCATCACCGGTTGCCCGTATAAAAAGATCTACTTCAACTGGAAGAGCGGTAAGTCAGAGAAGTGCATCTTCTGTTATCCGCGTATCGAAGCGGGTATGCCAACCGTCTGTTCCGAGAGCTGCGTAGGCCGTATCCGTTACCTCGGGGTGCTGCTGTACGATGCTGATGCAATTGAAAATGCGGCCAGCACCGAGAACGAGAAAGATCTGTACCAGCGTCAGCTGGACGTGTTCCTCGATCCGAACGATCCGAAAGTGATTGAGCAGGCGCTGAAAGACGGTGTCCCGCAGAGCGTGATCGACGCGGCACAACAGTCTCCGGTGTACAAAATGGCGATGGACTGGAAGCTCGCTCTGCCGTTGCACCCGGAGTACCGCACGCTGCCGATGGTCTGGTACGTGCCGCCTCTGTCTCCGATTCAGTCTGCTGCTGACGCGGGTGAACTGGGCAGCAACGGTATTCTGCCAGACGTAGAAAGCCTGCGTATTCCGGTTCAGTACCTGGCGAATCTGCTGACCGCTGGCGACACCCAGCCAGTGCTGCTGGCGCTGAAACGTATGCTGGCAATGCGTCACTTTAAACGTGCGGAAACCGTTGATGGCGTTAACGACACCCGTGCGCTGGAAGAGGTCGGTCTGACTGAAGCGCAGGCGCAAGAAATGTACCGCTATCTGGCGATTGCCAACTATGAAGATCGCTTCGTGGTACCGAGCAGCCACCGTGAGCAGGCGCGCGAGGCCTTCCCGGAGAAAAGCGGTTGTGGCTTCACCTTTGGTGATGGTTGCCACGGTTCAGATACCAAATTCAACCTGTTCAACAGCCGACGCATCGACGCCCTGGATGTGACCAGCAAAACGGAGCCGCACCAATGATTGAACTCGTCATTGTTTCGCGTCTGCTCGAGTACCCGGATGCTGCGCTTGCGCAGCATCAACAGGAACTCTTTGATGCACTCGCGTCATCTGAAAACCTGGATAAAGAAGATGCCCGGTCACTGAGCGCTTTCCTGCGCGACCTGCTCGCGCGGGATCTTCTGGATGCACAGGCTGACTACAGCCAGCTGTTTGACCGTGGCCGTGCGACGTCGCTGCTGCTGTTTGAACACGTTCACGGCGAATCCCGCGACCGTGGTCAGGCGATGGTTGACCTGATGGCACAGTACGAGCAGCACGGTCTGCAGATTGACAGCCGCGAGCTGCCGGATCATCTGCCACTCTATCTGGAGTATCTGGCCCAGTTGCCTGAAGAAGAGGCGCTCGGTGGTCTGCAGGACATCGCACCGATTCTGGCTCTGCTCGGTGCGCGCCTGAAGCAGCGTGAAAGTTGCTATGCGGTGCTGTTCGACCTGCTGGTGAAGCTGGCGAAAGCGGCTGTCGACAGTGAGAAAGTGGCGGAAAAAATCGCGGATGAAGCCCGTGATGATACGCCTCAAGCGCTGGATGCGGTCTGGGAAGAAGAGCAGGTGAAATTCCTGGCTGACCAGAACTGTGGTGAATCTGAAATCTCAGCTCACCAGCGTCGTTTTGCCGGAGCGGTTGCCCCGCAATATTTGGAAATCTCTAACGGAGGACAGCACTAATGCACTTCCTGAATATGTTCTTCTTTGACATTTACCCGTATATCGCGGGCACCGTGTTTCTGGTGGGAAGCTGGCTGCGTTATGACTATGGTCAGTACACCTGGCGTGCTGCCTCCAGCCAGATGCTGGATCGCAAAGGGATGAACCTGGCGTCCAACCTGTTCCACATTGGGATCCTGGGGATTTTTGCCGGTCACTTCCTCGGTATGCTGACTCCGCACTGGATGTATGAAGCCTGGCTGCCAGTCGAAGTGAAGCAGAAGATGGCGATGATTGCGGGCGGTGCCTGTGGGGTGATGACGCTGGTGGGTGGGCTGCTGCTGCTGAAACGCCGTCTGTTCAGCCCGCGCGTACGTGCCACTACCACCGGGGCAGATATCCTGATCCTCTCGCTGCTGATGGTGCAGTGTGCGCTGGGTCTGCTGACGATCCCATTCTCTGCTCAGCATATGGACGGCAGCGAAATGATGAAACTGGTCGGCTGGGCGCAGTCGGTGGTGACTTTCCACGGCGGTGCGTCTGAGCATCTCGACGGTGTGGCATTTGTCTTCCGTGTACATCTGGTGCTGGGGATGACGCTGTTTGTGCTGTTCCCGTTCTCCCGTCTGGTTCATATCTGGAGCGCGCCAGTCGAGTACCTGACGCGCAAATACCAGATTGTTCGTGCCCGTCGCTAATTCGTTGTTTTGATCCCAACCCCGCACTCGCGGGGTTTTTTTTCGCCCCAGCCCAGGTTGTTGCCTGCTGCCGCAAACAGAATCAGCGCACCACCTGCCAGTTGCGTGATGTTCAGCGAATGTCCAAATACCAGGTTATCGACAATGATTGCCACCACCGGATAAATGAATGACAGGGAACCCGTGATTGGCGTCGGGAGTTTCTGAATGGCGCTGTACAGCAGTTGGTACATGATGCCGGTGTGGACAATGCCCAGCGTTAATAAAATCGGCCACGTAAAGTCGCCCGAGAAGGCAGGTATCTGCGCCAGCGGCAGCAGCATCGCCACGCCGGTTAGCACCTGGATAAAGGCGATATGCTGCGGCGCAATGGACCTGAGTTTGCGGGTAATGATTGCTGTCAGCGCGTAGAAGAAGGCGGCTCCCAGCGCCAGACCGATACCGGTGAACCATTCGCCACTGTGCGCGCCAGTTAACTCGCTGGAAAGCAAAATGACCACGCCGCCGAAAGCGAGGAACAGCCAGCCCCATTTTACCAGGCTGACGCGTTCGCCTAACAACATCCCCATCATCACCAGCATAAACGGTTGGGTGTTATATACCACGGTAGAAAGGCCAATCGAGATGCGTTCGTAGGCTGCGAACAGCAGTAGCCAGTTCACCACTAACGCAATGCCGCCGAGAACGGCCAGCAGCAGCGTGATTCGGGTCAGCGGACTGAATGGCTTGTTACTCATCCGGATAAAAATAAAAAGAGCGATAGCGCCGATAAAACAGCGCCAGAACACCACTTCGGTCACCGGCAGGCCGGAGAGTAAAACAAACGCTCCGATAGAGCCGGAAATTAACATCGCCAGGCTCATTCGCCATACGCCTTTTTGCAGATCACGCATCATCCACCTCCTGATTAATGATGCTATTGTCGAAAAAGTCTGCCGGGTTTTACAGGGGTGATATAAGGTGAAATACATTAATGGCTTTTTAAAATCAGGTGAAAACGATGGAATACCTTCCCGATGATATCGACCGGCAAATTTTAACCTGCCTGGTGGAGGATGCGCGCGTGTCGCTGAAGGTGCTCAGCGGGCGTATTGGATTGACATCGCCCAGCACGGCGGAGCGTCTGAAAAGGCTGGAAGAGCGCGGCGTAATTCAGGGTTATGGTGCGCGGGTGAATCTGGGGGCGCTAGGGTATACGTTGCAAGCGCTGGTGCGCGTGCGGCCTTTGCCGGGGTTGTTGCATAAGGTGGATAAATACATTCAGGCCATGCCGGAGTGTATTGAGAGCGATAAGGTGACCGGGGAAGATTGTTTTGTTATCAGGCTGGTTGTGCGGTCGATAGAGCAGCTTGATACACTGCTGGATGGCCTGGCGGAGCACGCCCAGTGCAATACGTCGATTGTGAAAAGTTCACCAGTGAAGCGCCGGTTACCGCCGATGTAGTCGTCTGTGTTTGGGTTGATTCAGAAGTGATGGTGGTGGGGGAAGGATGACCCGGCGCGTTGCGCCTCGCCCTTCGGGTCGTTGCCTGCGGAAACGCTTTCTCGCTGCGCTCGAATCGAACCTTAGTCGACGCTTCTCATCCTTCCCTGCAACAGAAGAACATAGGGGTAACTGAGCTAATTTGAGTATTTGTGCTTTATGGAAATGATGGTGGTGGGGGAAGGATTCGAACCTTCGAAGTCGATGACGGCAGATTTACAGTCTGCTCCCTTTGGCCGCTCGGGAACCCCACCAGGGGTAATTCAAATTTTGAGGTAATGCTGAGAGATGGTGGTGGAAGGATTATTCGTCGCTTCACTCCTCACCCTTCCCGATAAGTGCAAACATCACGTTTCCACATCGGTGTTACCACATCGCTGTGGTGAATAATGGTGGTGGGGGAAGGATTCGAACCTTCGAAGTCGATGACGGCAGATTTACAGTCTGCTCCCTTTGGCCGCTCGGGAACCCCACCACGGGGTAATGCTTTTTACTGGCCTGCTTCCTGTTGGAAGCGGGGCGCATCATATCAAATGAGACGCCCCTGTAAAGTATTCCTTTAGGAAAACTGAGTTGTTTGCCTGCTTTTTATCCGTAAAGGCGCAAAGCTAATCAATTCATTTTCCGAAAGATTAAAGAATGATGGTTCTGTTGCCGTAGACAAAGACGCGCTGTGCCAGCACCTGATACAGCGCACGGCTCAGGACGTTTTTCTCCACATCACGTCCGGCACGCATCATATCTTCCGCCGTATAGGTGTGATCCACATGAATCACGTCCTGCATGATGATTGGGCCTTCATCCAGATTGTCATTCACGTAGTGCGCGGTTGCACCGATGATCTTCACGCCGCGCTCGTAAGCCTGATGATACGGGCGTGCACCAATAAAGGCTGGCAGGAATGAGTGGTGAATATTGATGATCTTGTTCGGGAAACGTGAAACGAAAGACGGCGTCAGTACGCGCATATATTTCGCCAGTACCACGTAGTCCGGATTATGGGCTTCGATGGCCTGCGCCATCAGGTCGTCGTGCTCTTCACGGGTATGACCTTCATGGCTCACCAGCTCAAACGGAATATCAAAACGTTCGACCAGCGTACGCAGTGTCTCGTGGTTGCCGATAACAGCGGCGATTTCGACGTCCAGGCCGCCGTAGTTCGCTTTCATCAGCAGATCGCCCAGACAGTGGGCTTCTTTCGTCACCAGAATCACAATGCGACGACGGCCGGCGGGTGTTAACTCGCGCACGGAGCCTTCTGGCAGGGCGCTATCAAGGTCGGCAAGCAGGGTGGTGTCGTTGAAAATCCCCTCCAGTTCGGTACGCATGAAAAAGCGACCGGTACGGTGGTCAACGAACTCGTTGTTCTGCACGATATTCAGTTCATGTTTGTAACAAATGTTGGTAATTCGTGCGATCAGCCCTTTTTGATCGGGACAGATGGTGCGCAGAACTTTACGTTGTAGTGATTGCATCGCCGGGAAATCCTGTTTATGTATTTGCGAAATCTGGGTTGTCAGGCATTACTGCCCGCAACACTTTTTAAATTTTTTACCTGAACCACATGGGCAGGGATCATTACGACCAAACTGAGGGCGCGTTCCGTCAATATAATACCATTGCCCGCTTTCCTTTAAGAACCGGGAACGCTCGATAATGGCACCTGGTTTATTTTGTTCGGTAAACCGGGCGACAAAACTGACGTAGCCTTCATTGTGGTCACTGTCTGTTGCGAATTCATAGACGGTGAGCCCGAGCCAATGGGTGTTGGCAAATCCGGCTTCTATATCTTGCCTGAAACTGGCGGCATGACAGGATGGGTGCCAGGTTTTGATCAGGTAGTCTGCGTCTTTGATCACAAAAGCAGTATACCGCGAACGCATTAGGTGTGACGGGTCTGGTGCAACCTGTTCACCAGAAAGATATCGCTGGCAACATAGGCTATACTCCAGAGCGCTACCACAAGGGCAGAGTTGAGACACGATTCTCTTCCTGGAACAAAAATAAGGGCGTAAAACGCTTCGGGTAGCACCATGTTAACTGAGCAGATGCGTTGACGCTATGTCAGGAATCCAGGGGAAGTAAAACAGGGCTAATGAGAAAGGTTAAAATTGGACTGGCGCTGGGCTCAGGTGCAGCCCGGGGGTGGTCACATATCGGCGTGATCAATGCCTTAAACAAGATGGGTATTGACGTCGATATTGTTGCAGGGTGTTCTATTGGTTCGCTGGTCGGGTCTGCATACGCCTGCGGAAAGCTTCCGGAACTTGAAACCTGGGTGCGCCCTTCAGCTACTGGGATGTGCTGCGCCTGATGGATCTTTCCTGGCAGCGTGGCGGGTTACTGCGCGGTGAGCGCGTGTTTAACCAGTTCCGCCAGATTATGCCTCTTGATGACTTCAGTCATTGTCAGATGCCTTTTGGTGCCGTCGCGACAAACCTGAGTACGGGACGTGAGCTTTGGCTTACCGAAGGGGATATCCATCTCGCTGTTCGCGCCTCCTGCAGTATGCCGGGGTTAATGGCCCCTGTCCTGCATAACGGCTACTGGCTGGTTGATGGTGGGGTGGTGAACCCCGTTCCCATCTCCCTGACGCGAGCGATGGGGGCCGATATCGTGATCGCCGTGGATTTGCAGCACGATGCGCACCTGATGCAGCAAGACCTGATGCCAGTCAATCTTCAAAGTGATGATGCCGACGGTGAGAAACTGGCATGGCATGAACGTTTACGTGGACGAATTGGCCGTGTGGCAGCGCGTCGCGCAGTGACCGCGCCGACGGCGATCGAAATTATGACCACCTCCATTCAGGTGCTTGAAAACCGCCTGAAGCGCAACCGTATGGCAGGCGACCCTCCGGATATTTTGATCCAGCCGTATTGCCCGCAGATTGCAACCCTTGATTTCCATCTGGCTGAGGCCGCCATTACTGCGGGCGCTGTAGCCGTCGAAAAGAAAATGGATGAATTGTTGCCATTTGTGCGGGCAGCACGTTGAGCACCCTTTTTTTGATTACTTAAGCAAAATCTGACAGGCGATAGTATCGATAGCATGCCACTATTTAGTTACTGTCAGTCAGGGGAGGTACCATGACGCAGCCATTGGCCGGAAAACAAATTTTGATTGTTGAAGACGAGCCCGTTTTCCGCTCGCTGCTGGATTCGTGGTTATCCTCACTGGGTGCAATCACTGCACTGGCTGAGGATGGTATCGACGCGCTGGAAAAAATGGTCAGCATCACACCCGATCTGATGATCTGTGATATCGCGATGCCGCGGATGAATGGCCTGAAGCTGGTTGAGCATCTGCGTAATGAAGGCGATAAAACCCCCATTTTGATGATTTCAGCGACGGAGAATATGGCGGACATCGCCAAAGCATTACGCCTGGGCGTTCAGGATATTCTGCTTAAACCCGTTAAGGATTTGAACCGTCTGCGTGAAACGGTGTTGGCCTGCCTTTATCCAAATATGTTTAATTCCCGGGTAGAGGAAGAGGAGCGTCTTTTCCAGGACTGGGATGCTTTAGTCAGCAACCCTCCGGCGGCCGCAAAATTGTTACAGGAACTCCAGCCTCCGGTACAACAAACTATTTCACATTGCCGAATAAATTATCGACAGTTGATGGCCGCCGATCAGCCTGGACTGGTGCTGGATATTGCGCCATTGTCTGATGCGGATCTTGCGTTTTATTGTCTGGATGTTACCCGGGCAGGAGACAATGGTGTATTAGCGGCGTTATTACTTCGTGCGCTATTTAATGGCCTGTTGCAGGAGCAACTATCGCATCAGGGACAACGACTCCCTGAGTTAGGCAGTTTACTTAAACAGGTTAATCAGCTTTTTCGCCAGGCCAATTTGCCGGGACAGTTTCCGCTATTGGTCGGTTATTACCACAGCAGTTTGAAAAATCTTATCCTCGTTTCAGCGGGTCTGAATGCCACTCTGAATACCGGGGAGCATCATATTCAGGTGAGCAACGGTGTGCCCCTTGGCACACTGGAGACGGCTTACCTTAATCAAATTAGCCACCGCTGTTCCTCCTGGCAGTGCCAAATTTGGGGTGCCGGGGGGCGGTTACGCTTAATGTTGTCCACGGAATAAGCAGTTGGTTCTTATTCGTAAGATTGCTTTTCCTGTGTTTTGCCGGGAGTGCTACTATCACAGCCCAGATTCATGCGTATTTATCCTAATTGATCGGCAACGCGTTCTTTTCAGACCCGGACTGTAAGGTGAGACTGATATACTCGACGCGTTATTTAATGCATAAAAGTTCAAAACTTGAACAGCTCAGGAGAATTTCAATGGCTGCCCTAAATTCGAAAGTCAGAAAGGCCGTTATCCCGGTAGCGGGATTGGGGACCAGGATGTTACCAGCAACTAAGGCAATTCCTAAAGAGATGCTGCCTTTGGTTGATAAGCCATTAATCCAGTACGTCGTTAATGAATGTATCGCCGCCGGTATTACTGAAATTGTGCTGGTTACGCATTCATCTAAAAACTCAATCGAAAACCATTTCGATACAAGTTTTGAACTTGAAGCTATGCTGGAAAAACGTGTTAAGCGCCAGCTGTTAGCTGAAGTTCAGTCTATTTGCCCTCCACACGTTACCATTATGCAGGTGCGTCAGGGGCTGGCTAAAGGCCTGGGTCACGCGGTACTGTGCGCACACCCTGTCGTGGGCGACGAACCTGTCGCGGTGATCCTGCCAGACGTTATTCTGGATGAATATGAATCCAACCTGTCTAAAGACAACCTGGCTGAGATGATTCACCGCTTTGACGAAACCGGTAGCAGCCAGATTATGGTTGAGCCTGTTGCCGATGTGACAGCTTACGGTGTCGTTGACTGCAAAGGCGTGAATCTGGAACCTGGCGAAAGCGTGCCAATGGTGGGCGTTGTTGAGAAACCAAAAGCAGACGCAGCACCGTCTAATCTGGCGGTTGTAGGCCGTTATGTCCTGAGCGCTGAAATCTGGCCACTGCTGGCGAAAACCCCTCCAGGAGCGGGTGATGAGATCCAGCTGACCGACGCTATTGATATGCTGATCGAGAAAGAAACCGTTGAAGCCTACCATATGAAAGGTAAGAGCCATGACTGCGGGAATAAGCTCGGTTATATGCAGGCATTTGTTGAATATGGCATTCGCCACAATACGCTGGGTGAAGAATTTAAAGCCTGGCTCAAAGACAGTATGGGTATTAAAAAATAACCCGGGCTGTAAATGAACAAGACCGGTGTGGCGATGCCCACCGGTTTTTTTATGCCCATAACAACCTGTGACAGGCTCAGACCGTAAGGAATGTTAAATAGTCCATTGTCACTATATGACAGAGTGTAAGGGGATGTTTGACGTGAATTTCAGATACAAAAAATCCCGCATTAAGCGGGATTTTTCAGAATGCGTCCTGATTAATCCTTGATCAGGAAGTCATCCAGCTGTTTGCCTTGCTCATCCATTGCTTTCTTGATAACAGCAGGAGTACGACCCTGGCCAGTCCAGGTTTTAGTTTCGCCGTTTTCATCAACATAGCTATATTTAGCAGGACGAGCAGCGCGTTTGGCTTTGGTACCGGTTTTAGCAGCAGCCATGCTGTTCAGCAATTCGTTTGGATCGATACCATCAGCAATCAGCATTTCACGATATTGCTGCAGTTTACGAGTGCGTTCTTCGATTTCAGCTGCAGCAGCGCTTTCTTCTTCACGACGTTCATTAACTACAACTTCTAATTTTTCCAGCATTTCTTCAAGCGTTTCAAGGGTACATTCTCTTGCCTGCGCACGAAGAGTACGGATGTTGTTCAGAATTTTAAGTGCTTCGCTCATTGTAGTAATCTCAAACTTATAATGGGGGGGTGGTTTGTTGACCTAATAATAGAGCGATAATTTGAGTTGTGCAATAGGTGGGAATGTAAGGAATTCAAAAAATACTAAATAATGGTCGCTATTATTAATTACGCTAACTTAAATTTCATCAGGTCCCGGACTGCGTGTTATCACGGTAACCTGCTTAACAGGGTCGGTTACATGTTTTTTTTGTGACATTTACCGCAGGAATTATAGTTGCGGCGGATAAATATCAGCCTTTTGTATTACTTCGCAAAAGCGGTGTAAAGGCAAAAATAGTTAATAAATAGTGAATTTTAATGAACCTGGATTCCAGTATAAAAAGAAGTGTTATCTTTGGCCGATGCCATAACTTATTGGCGATGCTTAATGCGTTTACTGCATGTTTTGACGCATTATTTTCTTAATTTACGGGTTTTTACCCACGTCCTGAGCCCGCAGGGTCTGTGCAGTGTGTCGCTGATGGTGAGGCAAAATATGGTACAATGAATCATTGGGAATATTACACATTGATTAGGGTTTTACGGCCAATGGCACAACTTTATTTCTACTATTCGGCAATGAATGCCGGGAAATCTACGGCGTTACTGCAATCCTCCTACAATTATCAGGAAAGAGGTATGCGTACCGTGGTTTACACCGCTGAAATCGACGATCGCTATGGCGCGGGCAAGGTGAGTTCCAGAATAGGTCTCTCGTCGCCTGCCAGACTGTATAACCCGGAAACCGACCTGTTGCAGGATATTCGCACAGCACACGCTGCACAGCCTATTCATTGCGTTCTGGTTGATGAAAGCCAGTTCCTTACACGTGAACAGGTTCATGCGCTTTCAGAGGTCGTTGATGAGCTTGATATCCCCGTTCTGTGTTATGGGTTGCGTACGGATTTCCGGGGGGAATTATTTGCCGGGAGCCAGTATTTACTTGCCTGGTCCGATAAGCTTGTTGAACTGAAAACTATCTGTTTTTGCGGCCGTAAAGCCAGTATGGTGCTTCGTCTCGATCAGTCCGGAAAGCCTTATGCGGATGGTGAGCAGGTGGTGATAGGGGGCAATGAGCGTTATATCTCGGTTTGCCGTAAACACTATAAGGAAGCATTGGTGGTAGGTTCACTGACGGCGATTCAGCACGACAACCGGAAATAATGAGCCGCTGAATGTTTTCAGCTTAATATGCAGACATAAAAAAACCCGCCAAATGGCGGGTTTTTTTATCGGGCTATCAATTAAGCGCTTTTCTTCGCTTTTTTGTCAGCTTTTACGGCAGGTGCTTCAGTTTTTGCAACAGTATCACCTTCTTTGAACTCGCGGCCGTAGTAGGTATCCAGCAGGATCTGTTTCAGCTCGGAGATCAGTGGGTAGCGCGGGTTAGCACCGGTACACTGGTCATCGAATGCATCTTCAGACAGCTTATCTACGTGAGCGAGGAAGTCAGCTTCCTGTACGCCTGCTTCGCGGATGGATTTAGGAATACCCAGTTCAGCTTTAATGCTTTCCAGCCATGCCAGCAGTTTCTCAATCTTCGCAGCAGTACGGTCACCCGCAGCGCTCAGACCCAGGTGGTCTGCGATTTCAGCATAACGACGACGTGCTTGCGGACGGTCGTACTGGCTGAATGCAGTCTGCTTGGTTGGGTTGTCGTTAGCGTTATAACGGATAACGTTGCTGATCAACAGGGCGTTCGCCAGACCGTGAGGAATGTGGAACTGAGAACCCAGTTTGTGTGCCATTGAGTGGCAAACACCCAGGAAGGCGTTGGCAAACGCGATACCGGCGATGGTTGCTGCACTGTGTACACGCTCACGCGCTACCGGGTTTTTAGACCCTTCGTTGTAAGATGCTGGCAGGTTTTCTTTCAGCAGTTTCAGCGCCTGCAGAGCCTGGCCGTCAGAGAACTCAGAAGCCAGTACGGAAACATAGGCTTCCAGGGCGTGAGTTACAGCATCCAGACCACCGAACGCACACAGTGATTTCGGCATATCCATCACCAGGTTGGCATCAACGATAGCCATATCTGGGGTCAGCGCGTAGTCAGCCAGTGGGTATTTCTGGCCGGTCGCATCATCAGTTACAACCGCAAACGGTGTCACTTCTGAACCGGTACCGGAAGTGGTAGTCACAGCGATCATCTTCGCTTTTACGCCCATTTTCGGGAACTTGTAGATACGTTTACGGATGTCCATAAAGCGCAGTGCCAGTTCTTCGAAGTGCGTTTCAGGATGCTCGTACATAACCCACATGATTTTCGCGGCATCCATTGGGGAACCACCACCCAGTGCGATAATCACATCTGGTTTGAAGGAGTTCGCCAGTTCAGCACCTTTGCGAACAACGCTCAGTGTTGGGTCAGCTTCAACTTCAAAGAAGACTTCAGTTTCGACGCCAGCCGCTTTCAGAACAGAGGTGATCTGATCTGCGTAGCCGTTGTTGAACAGGAAACGGTCAGTCACGATGAGCGCACGTTTGTGGCCATCAGTAATCACTTCATCCAGCGCGATTGGCAGAGAGCCACGACGGAAGTAGATAGATTTCGGAAGTTTGTGCCACAACATGTTTTCAGCTCGCTTAGCAACGGTTTTCTTGTTGATCAGGTGTTTTGGACCAACGTTTTCAGAGATGGAGTTACCACCCCAGGAACCACAACCCAGAGTCAGGGAAGGTGCGAGTTTGAAGTTGTACAGGTCACCGATACCACCCTGAGAAGCCGGGGTGTTAATCAGGATACGTGCAGTCTTCATCTTCTGACCGAAGTGAGCAACACGTTCTGGCTGGTTATCCTGGTCGGTGTACAGGCAAGAGGTGTGACCGATACCGCCCATTGCAACCAGCTTCTCTGCTTTTTCTACCGCGTCATCAAAATCTTTTGCACGGTACATTGCCAGAGTAGGGGACAGTTTTTCGTGAGCAAACGGCTCGCTTTCGTCCACAACTTTAACTTCACCGATCAGGATCTTGGTGGTGACCGGAACGGTAAAGCCTGCGAGTTCAGCAATTTTATATGCTGGCTGACCAACGATAGCGGCGTTCAGCGCGCCATTTTTCAGAATGATGTCCTGAACGGCTTTCAGCTCTTTGCCCTGCAGCATGTAGCCACCGTGGCTGGCAAAACGTTCGCGAACAGCATCGTATACGGAATCAACAACCACTACAGACTGTTCAGATGCACAGATAACGCCGTTGTCGAAGGTTTTAGACATCAGTACAGACGCGACAGCACGTTTGATATCTGCGGTTTCGTCGATAACCACTGGCGTGTTACCTGCGCCTACGCCGATTGCCGGTTTACCGGAGCTGTATGCTGCTTTAACCATACCAGGACCACCGGTCGCCAGGATCAGGTTAATGTCCGGGTGGTGCATCAGTGCGTTGGACAGTTCAACAGACGGTTGATCGATCCAGCCGATGAGGTCTTTAGGTGCGCCAGCTGCAATGGCAGCCTGCAGGACGATATCCGCAGCTTTGTTGGTGGCGTCTTTCGCACGTGGGTGCGGGGAGAAGATAATTGCGTTACGGGTCTTCAGGCTGATCAATGATTTGAAGATAGCAGTAGACGTTGGGTTGGTGGTCGGAACGATACCGCAGATGATGCCGATAGGTTCTGCAATGGTGATCGTACCGAAGGTGTCGTCTTCAGACAGCACGCCACAGGTTTTCTCATCTTTATAGGCGTTGTAGATATACTCTGAAGCAAAGTGGTTTTTAATCACTTTATCTTCAACGATACCCATGCCGGATTCGGCAACGGCCATTTTAGCGAGAGGGATTCGAGCATCTGCAGCAGCCAGAGCGGCCGCGCGGAAGATTTTATCAACCTGTTCTTGGGTGAAATTGGCATATTCACGCTGGGCCTTTTTAACGCGCTCTACGAGGGCGTTCAGTTCAGCGATATTGGTAACAGCCATAATGCTCTCCTGATAATGTTTAAACTCTTTTAGTAAACCAGCGCTCGATACGTCAGACAGTATAGTCAGGGCTTATAGGACTTGCGTAACACACAGTAAAACAAAGGGTTACTTCCTGTCGATTCACTAATTTACTAAAAGAGCCTTACCTTAGCATCATACCTTTTTGATAGGTGATCTCCCTGGCGGCGTAATCAGATTACTCACTTCTGAGTACGGAAATCATGATCTGCATCAATTTTCCCCCAAGCTGATACCATTCAGCAGGGTTATTTCTTTGAGATTATTCCACTGTTAAATAATTACGTAACTATTGGAAGCGTGGCTATCATTGATTCTACAAATGTTTAACATCATGAAATGCTAACGTTTTGGCACAGATTTCTGGTGAAGTATGCTAATAAAAAGCGTATCTTCAGCGCGGTTCTACCATGACACAGTATCAGTCCCGGGCCATGCGCATAAGCGGAGCTAAACGTGATCCAAACGCTCTTTGATTTTCCAACATATTTTAAGTTTTTTATTGGTTTGTTTGCCCTGGTCAACCCGGTGGGGATTATCCCTGTCTTCATTAGTATGACCAGCTACCAGACGGCGGTGGCCAGGAACAAAACCAATCTCACGGCCAACCTGTCCGTGGCCATTATATTGCTTACCTCTCTTTATCTGGGGGATGCCATCCTGCAACTGTTTGGCATTTCCATTGACTCCTTCCGCATCGCGGGTGGGATCCTGGTGGTCACCATTGCCATGTCGATGATCAGCGGTAAGCTGGGGGAAGATAAACAGAACAAACAGGAGAAGTCAGAAACCGCCATTCGCGAGAGCATTGGTGTGGTGCCGCTGGCGTTACCGTTGATGGCAGGACCCGGGGCGATCAGTTCGACAATCGTCTGGGGGACTCGCTACCACAACCTGATGCACCTTATTGGTTTCTCCGTGGCGATTGCCATTTTTGCGCTTTGTTGTTGGGGCGTGTTCCGTATGGCTCCCTGGCTGGTGCGTTTGCTGGGACAGACGGGCATCAACGTCATTACCCGTATTATGGGTCTGTTATTGATGGCGCTGGGCATTGAGTTCATCGTCACCGGTATAAAGAGCATTTTCCCCGGACTGCTGCACTAACCACGTCATATGAATAAACGGAGCCACGGGCTCCGTTTTTTATGTGATTATCAGCAAATCATATTAATAAAGTTGAAATTTGCACAAACCATAATAAATTCTACTGATAATTGTAATTCAATGCATTTCAGTAACTTATGTGTTTTGTGTTTACCCGCCTGCACATAAATCCTGCGATCGATCTGTTATTTGACTCACATGATACTCTGGGGCTTGCTGAGAGATAACCGAAATGATATTAGTAATTTCAACGTTCCGTTAGAGGAATGTGCTAAATAATAACCAGTTGTTAAATTTTCGTACAAAACCAGTCAATGACAGCGCAGCGACGCGCTTGTAGAGAAAATTATCTCTATCATATTGAATAGCAGGGTGTTTCCCTGGTGTTTGGTGTCCGGCAGGGCTGCCCATAAAAACGCGGTACTCACCGTAAAAGAGAATTGCTTAACAAATTTGCAAAATGTATTGGCGCGAGTTTACGCCATTTGATACTTTCCGGCCTTATATTTTGCAGCATAAAACAAGTAGATGAGAATTATTTTCATATAGTCCTCTTCTCAGGTATCCAGCACACGTCCCAGACAGGGGAGGCGTGTTAAGAATCGACGCAAGACGGCCATACGAGCGGTCAGTAATAAAGAAGTCGGTGATAGCAAGAAGTAAAAAAAGAACCTGACAGCAGCAAAAAAAACTCCTGCGCTGTACAGGCCCCAACAGGGGATACACAGCTGGCGAAGGCCAGTAATTATAATGAGTGGAGTATCAACACAATGTCCATCATCACAAAAAAAAGTCTGATAGCAGCGGGTATTTTCACTGCGCTGATCGCGGGTAATATGGCAATGGCTGCCGACGTGCCTGCAGGTGTAACGCTTGCAGAAAAACAAACCATGATCCGTAACAACGGCGCTGAGCCGCAGTCTCTGGATCCGAACAAGATTGAAGGTGTTCCTGAAGCGAATATCAGTCGCGATCTGTTCGAAGGTCTGCTGATTACCTCGACGAAAGACGGTCACCCAATCCCGGGCGTGGCTGAAAGCTGGGATAATAAAGACTTTAAAGTCTGGACATTCCACCTGCGTAAAGACGCAAAATGGTCCAACGGTGAACCTGTCACCGCACAAGATTTCGTATATAGCTGGCAGCGTCTGGTTGATCCTAAAACGGCTTCTCCTTACGCCAGCTATCCGCAGTACGGTCACATCCTGAACGTTGATGAAATCATCGACGGTAAAAAAGCTCCATCAGAACTCGGCGTGAAAGCCATCGATGACCACACTCTGGAAGTCACCCTGAGCGAACCTGTTCCGTATTTCTACAAACTGCTGGTTAACCCGGCAATGTCTCCGGTTAACAAAACTGCCATCGAAAAATTCGGTGAGAAGTGGACTCAGCCAGCTAACATCGTCACTAACGGTGCTTATAAGCTGAAAGACTGGGTGGTTAACGAACGTATCGTGATGGAGCGTAACACCAACTACTGGGATAACGCGAAAACCATCGTAGACCAGATTACCTATCTGCCGATTTCCTCCGAAGTGACGGACGTTAACCGTTACCGCAGCGGCGAAATCGACATGACCTATAACAACCTGCCGATTGAACTCTTCCAGAAGCTGAAGAAAGAGATCCCAACCGAAGTTCACGTCGATCCGTACCTGTGTACGTATTACTACGAAATCAACAACCAGAAAGCGCCATTTACCGATGCTCGCGTACGTACTGCGCTGAAGCTGGGACTGGATCGCGATATCATCGTAAACAAAGTGAAAGCGCAGGGCGACCTGCCGGCATTCGGTTACACCCCGCCATACACAGATGGCGCGAAGCTGACCAAACCAGAGTGGTTCACCTGGACACAGGCAAAACGTAACGAAGAAGCGAAGAAACTGCTGGCCGAAGCGGGCTACACCGCAGACAAGCCGCTGACGTTTAACCTGCTGTATAACACCTCCGATCTGCACAAGAAACTGGCTATCGCGGCCGCATCCATCTGGAAGAAAAACCTGGGTGTGGATGTGAAGCTGGTGAACCAGGAGTGGAAAACCTTCCTGGATACCCGTCACCAGGGTAACTACGATGTGGCGCGTGCCGGCTGGTGTGCGGACTACAACGAACCTACGTCCTTCCTGAACACCATGCTGTCTGACAGCTCCATGAACACCGCGCACTATAAGAGCCCGGCGTTTGATTCAATCATGAAAGAAACGCTGCAAGTGACTGATGAGGCACAACGTACTGCCCTGTACGACAAAGCAGAGCAGCAGTTAGGTAAAGATTCTGCGATCGTTCCGGTTTACTACTACGTGAACGCGCGTCTGGTGAAACCTTGGGTTGGCGGTTATACCGGTAAAGACCCGATGGACAACATCTACACCAAAGATCTGTACATCATTAAGCATTAATGGCAATCCGTGGGGCAATGTTATTTGCCCCACTGTGTCTTAACTCATCGCACTATATGCACATGATTTTTCGGGTTCGCCAGAAAGAACATGTGCAAAAGGCACACGCCAGAAGGTACGGGCAATGTTGAAATTTATCCTACGTCGCTGTCTTGAAGCGATTCCGACGCTCTTTATTCTTATTACGATTTCGTTCTTCATGATGCGTCTTGCTCCCGGTAGTCCATTTACCAGCGAGCGTGCGCTGCCGCCAGAAGTGATGGCAAATATCGAAGCGAAATATCATTTAAACGATCCTATCTCCACCCAATACTTCAGTTATCTGAAGCAGCTGGCGCATGGCGATTTTGGGCCCTCGTTCAAATATAAAGACTATTCCGTTAACGACCTGGTGGCTTCAAGCTTCCCGGTCTCGGCTAAATTAGGTGCTGCGGCATTCTTCCTGGCCGTTATTCTCGGGGTTGCCGCGGGCGTTATTGCCGCACTAAAACAAAATACCAAATGGGATTATACCGTAATGGGGGTCGCAATGACCGGGGTCGTTATCCCCAGTTTCGTTGTGGCACCATTACTGGTGATGATATTTGCCATCACGCTGAAATGGCTGCCTGGTGGCGGCTGGAACGGCGGGGCACTGAAGTTTATGATTTTGCCGATGGTGGCATTATCACTGGCGTATATTGCCAGCATTGCGCGTATTACCCGTGGCTCGATGATTGAAGTGTTGCACTCAAACTTCATTCGTACCGCGCGTGCAAAGGGGCTGCCAATGCACCGGATTATTCTCCGTCACGCGCTTAAGCCTGCGCTGTTACCCGTACTGTCCTATATGGGCCCGGCCTTCGTCGGTATTATTACGGGTTCAATGGTGATTGAAACTATTTATGGCCTGCCAGGTATTGGCCAGCTGTTCGTTAACGGTGCGCTTAACCGCGATTACTCGCTGGTATTAAGCCTCACAATCCTTGTCGGAACGCTGACCATTCTCTTTAACGCAATTGTCGATGTGCTGTATGCCGTTATCGACCCGAAAATCCGTTACTAACACTGGAGCACGCCATGATGTTGAGTAAGAAAAACAGCGAGGCGCTGGAAAACTTCAGTGAAAAACTGGAAGTAGAAGGCCGTAGCCTCTGGCAAGATGCCCGTCGTCGTTTTATGCACAACCGTGCTGCCGTCACCAGTTTGTTTGTGCTGGTGTTGATTGCTCTGTTTGTGACCCTGGCTCCCATGCTGTCACAGTTCACCTATTTCGATACCGACTGGGGCATGATGTCCAGCGCGCCGGATATGACATCCGGGCACTATTTCGGTACGGATTCTTCCGGGCGTGATTTGCTGGTTCGTGTGGCGATTGGTGGCCGTATCTCGTTGATGGTCGGTATTGCCGCCGCGCTGGTGGCGGTGATCGTCGGTACGCTCTATGGCTCACTTTCCGGCTATCTTGGCGGTAAAGTGGACTCCGTAATGATGCGTCTGCTGGAGATATTAAACTCCTTCCCGTTCATGTTCTTCGTTATCCTGCTGGTGACCTTCTTTGGCCAGAATATCCTGCTGATCTTTGTGGCGATCGGGATGGTTTCCTGGCTGGACATGGCGCGTATTGTGCGCGGTCAAACGCTGAGCCTTAAACGCAAAGAGTTTATCGAAGCTGCACAGGTTGGTGGGGTATCAACCGGTAATATCGTGGTTCGACACATCGTTCCTAACGTACTGGGTGTGGTTGTGGTCTATGCCTCGCTGCTGGTGCCAAGCATGATCCTGTTTGAATCCTTCCTGAGCTTCCTGGGTCTGGGGACGCAAGAACCGTTGAGCAGCTGGGGTGCGCTTCTGAGTGATGGTGCAAACTCAATGGAAGTTTCTCCGTGGCTGCTGTTATATCCGGCGGGCTTCCTGGTCGTCACCCTGTTTTGTTTCAACTTTATCGGCGATGGCCTGCGTGATGCCCTCGACCCGAAAGACCGTTAAGGAGCGCCGTCATGACGATAATTGAAACGGCAACTGCGCCACAGGCGCAACAACAGAGCAAAATTCTGCTGGATGTCAAAGACCTCCGCGTCACCTTTAAAACGCCGGACGGAGATGTTACCGCCGTAAACGATCTCAACTTCAGCCTGCGTGCGGGTGAAACGCTGGGGATCGTGGGTGAATCCGGTTCGGGGAAATCACAAACGGCGTTTGCGCTGATGGGGCTTCTGGCGCAAAACGGGCGTATTGGTGGTTCCGCGACCTTCAACGGGAAAGAGATCCTGAACCTGCCGGAGCAGGAGCTGAACAAGCTTCGTGCTGAGCAGATTTCGATGATTTTCCAGGATCCGATGACGTCACTTAACCCGTATATGCGCGTCGGCGAACAGCTGATGGAAGTGCTGATGCTGCACAAAGGCATGGGCAAAGCGGAAGCGTTCGAAGAGTCCGTCAAAATGCTGGATGCGGTAAAAATGCCGGAAGCACGTAAGCGCATGCGCATGTTCCCGCACGAGTTTTCCGGCGGTATGCGCCAGCGCGTGATGATTGCGATGGCGCTGCTGTGTCGGCCAAAATTGCTGATCGCCGATGAACCGACCACCGCGCTGGACGTGACCGTTCAGGCGCAGATCATGACCCTGTTGAACGAGCTTAAGCGCGAATTCAACACGGCGATTATCATGATCACCCACGACCTGGGCGTGGTTGCGGGTATCTGCGACAAAGTGCTGGTGATGTATGCCGGTCGTACCATGGAATATGGTAAAGCGCGTGATGTGTTCTATCAGCCTGCGCATCCGTACTCAATTGGCCTGTTGAATGCTGTTCCACGCCTCGACGCGGAAGGCGAATCTCTGTTGACCATTCCGGGCAACCCGCCAAACCTGCTGCGTTTGCCGAAAGGCTGCCCGTTCCAGCCGCGCTGTCCGCACGCGATGGAAATCTGTAACAGCGCTCCGCCGCTGGACGAGTTTGCACCAGGCCGTCTGCGCGCCTGCTTTAAGCCGCAGGAGGATCTGGTATGAACGCATTAGATGAAAAAAGAAATGTACTGCTCGAAATCGCCGATCTGAAAGTGCATTTCGACATTAAAGACGGCAAGCAGTGGTTCTGGCAGCCGCCTAAAACCCTGAAAGCGGTGGATGGCGTCACGCTTCGCCTGTACGAAGGGGAAACCCTGGGCGTGGTGGGTGAGTCAGGCTGTGGTAAATCCACGTTTGCGCGCGCCATTATTGGCCTGGTGAAAGCGACGGGCGGTAAAGTGGCATGGCTGGGCAAAGATTTGCTGGGCATGAAGCCGGACGAGTGGCGCGATGTGCGTAGCGATATCCAGATGATTTTCCAGGATCCCCTGGCATCATTAAACCCGCGTATGACTATCGGTGAGATTATCTCCGAGCCGCTGCGCACCTATCATCCGAAGTTATCACGTCAGGAAGTGCGCGATCGTGTCAAGGCGATGATGCTGAAAGTCGGGCTGTTGCCTAACCTCATCAACCGCTACCCGCACGAATTCTCCGGCGGTCAGTGCCAGCGTATCGGTATTGCACGTGCGTTGATCCTCGAACCGAAGCTGATCATCTGTGATGAGCCAGTTTCTGCACTGGACGTTTCTATTCAGGCGCAGGTGGTTAACCTGCTGCAAAAACTGCAGCGTGAAATGGGGCTGTCGCTGATCTTCATTGCGCACGACCTGGCGGTGGTCAAACACATTTCTGACCGCGTACTGGTGATGTATCTGGGGCATGCCGTGGAACTGGGCACGTATGATGAGGTGTACCACAACCCGTTGCACCCTTATACCAAAGCGCTGATGTCGGCCGTACCGATCCCCGATCCCGATCTGGAAAAAAATAAAACCATCCAGCTTCTGGACGGTGAATTGCCATCGCCGATTAACCCGCCTTCAGGCTGCGTATTCCGTACGCGGTGTCCGATGGCAGGGCCGGAATGTGCGAAAACACGTCCGGTTCTGGAAGGCAGCTTCCGGCATGCGGTTTCCTGCCTGAAAGTCGATCCGTTATAAACATAAGGGCTGACATTACGTCAGCCCTTATCGTCTGTAGATGATAAAAAAGGCTGCATCGCAGCCTTTTTTATTATTCACGCCAGATAATATGGCACAGCTTGTGGTCTTTCTCGCGACACAGCAGCACGCGGGCAAAAATGTCGTTAATTTCACCACCATCTTCATCCGCCAGCCCAATCACGACTTCGGCGAAGAAATCAGGATTGAGGTCGAAATCCACGTGTTCGGCCCAGTCTTCTGCCGGGTCGAACAATTCGGCACCGCCGCGCTCTTCGAATTGCAGATTAAAGAGGATCACGTCTGCGGGATCGAGGTTATCAACCGCCAGTTCGAGAAAAATGTCATAGGCCTGCTCGAGCGTTTCGTCTTCGGTCAGGCGATTGTTCAGATCCATTTCCATGATGACTACCTGTTTAACATCGTTGGGCACGTTTTACAGCAACGGGCTAAAGAAGTAAAACAGTCGTTCGGCAATTCTCTGCCACAGCGGACGTTTCACCCACAGTCTGGCATCCAGCAGGCGCGAGCGGGAGATATAGTCATCCTGTACCGCCGCCAGATCGCCACCAAATCCGGAATCGTCTATCACCAGCGTGATCTCAAAATTTAGCCACAGGCTGCGCATATCGAGATTGACGGTTCCCACCAGGCTCAGCTCGCCGTCAACCAGTACGCTCTTGGTATGCAGAAGCCCGCCCTCGAACTGGTAAATTTTCACGCCAGCAGCCAGCAGTTCGGTAAAGAAGGCGCGGCTGGCCCAGCCCACGAGCAGCGAGTCATTTTTGCGCGGCATAATAATACTGACGTCCACACCACGCTGCGCAGCGGTACAAATCGCGTGCAGCAGATCATCGCTGGGAACAAAGTAGGGGGTGGTCATGATCAGATATTCACGCGCTGAGTAGGTGGCAGTGAGCAGCGCCTGATGAATCAAATCTTCCGGGAAACCCGGCCCGGAGGCGATGGTGTGAATAGTGTGGCCACTGGCCTCTTCAAACGGCATGATATTACCGTCCGGTGGCGGAGGAAGAATGCGTTTGCCGGTTTCAATTTCCCAGTCACAGGAGTAGACGATCCCCATAGAGGTGGCAATCGGGCCTTCCATTCTTGCCATCAGGTCGACCCATTGGCCGACGCCGGAATCTTGCTTGAAGAAACGCGGGTCAACCATGTTCATACTGCCGGTATAGGCAATATAGTTATCGATCATGATCATTTTTCGGTGCTGACGAAGATCCATGCGACGCAGAAAAACACGCAGCAGGTTGACCTTTAGCGCCTCAACCACTTCGATACCGGCATTACGCATCATGCCCGCCCAGGGGCTGCGGAAAAATGCGACGCTACCAGCGGAGTCCAGCATCAGGCGGCAGTGAATACCCCGGCGAGCGGCCGCCATCAGCGATTCTGCGACCTGATCGGCCATCCCACCGGGTTGCCAGATATAGAACACCATCTCAATGTTATGGCGAGCCAGCTGAATATCACGGATCAACGCCTGCATCACATCATCGGAGGTTGTCAGGAGCTGGAGCTGATTCCCTTTTACGCCGGCAATTCCCTGGCGACGCTCGCACAGTTTAAACAGCGAGGAAGCGACGCTACTGTTGTTCTCAGCGAAAATATGTTTACAGGCTTTAAGATCGTTGAGCCATTTTGCGGTGGAAGGCCACATGGCCCGGGCACGTTCGGCACGGCGCTTACCGAGATGAAGCTCACCGAACGAGAGATAGGCAATAATGCCCACCAACGGCAGGATGTAAATAATCAGTAGCCAGGCCATGGCAGAGGGTACGGCTCTGCGCTTCATCAGGATGCGCAACGTCACACCCGCGATTAACAGCCAGTATCCCAGAATGACCAGCCAACTCACCACGGTGTAGAAGGTTGTCATAGATAAGAAAATCCTTTTGAAAGCGTATTGTTATGAGTGTACGCATCAGGATTCATCTGGCAAATAAAAACGCCAGATAAAAGCGCTGGTTTGCTGAGGGGTTGGGTTTATAATGGGATTTCTGTTAGAGAAAGAGTTGTAGACATGAAGCGCAGTAGAACAGAAGTAGGGCGCTGGCGCATGTTGCGACAGGTGAGTCGTCGCAAGGCTCGTTGGCTGGAAGCACAATCCCGCCGCAATATGCGTATCCACGCTATCAGAAAATGTGGACTGGACAAACATCGTAACGCGTTGCTGTTCGCGATCCAGGATATCTGAGTACCATGAGGGCACCGTTAAGGTGCCCACTGTTTATGTCATTTCTCAATCTTTCCCCCAAACGAACTCCCCGATACTGCGCTCACCTGACAATTACCCGGCAATGAACTGACCGCGACTTATATTGATGGCTATAACGGCGTACAATAGCGCGACTGATATTTTTGGGACTATCGTTATTGCAGCGATATTCCCGTTGTTTTTAGCAAAAGGAGGGAGAAGTGTTTGCGGAGTTTGGAGTACTTAATTTCTGGACGTACGTCGTTGGCGCGTTCTTTATTGTGCTGGTTCCAGGGCCAAACACCTTGTTTGTGCTGAAAACCGGAATTGGTCACGGCGTCAAAAAAGGTTATCTGGCTGCGAGCGGCGTGTTCATCGGTGATGCTGTCTTGATGTTTCTGGCCTGGGCGGGTGTTGCCGCATTGATCCAGACTACCCCGGTTTTATTTAATATCGTGCGTTATCTGGGGGCGTTTTATCTGTTGTGGCTGGGCGGGAAAATGCTCTGGTCGGTTATCACCCGGCAGAATAATGCGCATGCGAATGGAGCCGAGCCTGCAAGCGCAATCATGAAGCGCGCGCTGGTATTGAGCCTGACGAACCCCAAAGCGATTCTGTTTTACGTTTCGTTCTTTGTGCAGTTTATTGACGTGAGTGCTGAAAATACGGGTACCTCTTTCCTGATCCTGGCGACGACTCTTGAGCTGATCAGCTTTATATATATGAGCTTCCTGATCTTCTCTGGTGCTTTTGTCACACGTTATCTTAAAACCAAAAAGAAACTGGCAAAGCTGGGGAATGGGCTGATAGGGTTGCTGTTTGTCGGATTTGCGGCGAGGTTAGCGTCGCTGCATTGAGAGAAAGGCTCCTGAGGGAGCCTTTTTTACATCAGAACACTTTCTTGTACGGTCGAACCGTGACCTTTTCGTACACACCGGCCGCAATGTACGGGTCGGCGTCGGCCCAGGATTTTGCCGCTTCCAGAGATTCAAACTCTGCAATCACCGTAGAGCCAGAGAAACCGGCTGCGCCAGGGTCATTGCTGTCTACTGCGGGCATTGGGCCCGCGGTCAGTAATCGGCCTTCATCATGCAGCAACTGTAAGCGCGCCAGATGGGCAGGGCGAACTGAAAGGCGTTTTTCCAGGGAATTAGCGATATCTTCAGCATAAATCACATAAAGCACGGCGAAGCTCCTTAACCGTTAAAAGTGTCATTTACGTTATGTGAAAGCACAATTGACTGCAATGTAAAGATAAAAACAATGTTAATACCCTGATCTAAATGCATCTTTTTGGACCTGCTGTGCGCTTAAATTGCGCGAAGACAAAGTGTCTTATTGAATATGATTGCTATTTGCATTTAAAATCGAGGTCTGGTTTTTTAATGTGATGATTATGACTTCGATGACCCTTGACCTACCTCGCCGCTTTCCCTGGCCGACGTTACTTTCTGTCGTTATTCACGGTGCCGTCGTTGCGGGGTTGCTCTATACCTCGGTTCATCAGGTTATTGAAATGCCCGCGCCAGCGCAGCCCATTTCTGTAGTGATGGTATCGCCAGCGGATCTCGAACCGCCGCAGGTCGCGCCACCACCAGCGCAGCCTCAGCCGGTTGCAGAACCAGAACCTGAACCGATCCCGGAACCGCCGAAAGAGGCCCCGGTGGTGATCCACAAGCCAGAACCGAAGCCTAAACCTAAGCCGAAGCCAAAACCAGTGAAGAAGGTGGAAGAACGTCCGAAACGCGAAGAACGTCCGGTTGAGCCTCACGCTACGCAAACGGTAGAGAATGCCGCACCGTCGCGTCCGGCGATGAATAATACCGCGACAGCGGCGAAACCGACGGTCACGGCACCCGCAGGCCCTCGTGCGCTGAGCCGCAACCAGCCGCAATACCCATCGCGTGCTCAGATGTTACGTATTGAAGGCCGCGTACGCGTGAAATTTGACGTAACACCGGACGGACGCGTGGAGAATGTAGAAATCCTGTCGGCACAGCCTTCTAACATGTTTGAACGCGAAGTTAAAACGGCGATGCGTAAATGGCGTTACGAAGCGGGTAAACCGGGTAGTGGGCTGACGGTGAATATTATTTTCCGCCTGAACGGCGGGGCGCAGATGGAATGAAAGAAGCCTCTGTAAAGAGGCTTCTTTTTACCTGACTCTCAGGACTGAGGAAGCTGACGAGGTTTGCCCTGGCTGTCTACAGCCACGTAAATAAACAACGCTTCCGTCGCCTTATAACGCTGTCCGATAGGTTCGGAAGAGACTTTTTTCACCCATACTTCAATGTTGATGGAAATCGACGTATTGCCACGTTTTACACAACGCGCGTAACAGCAGACCACATCACCCACTGCAACCGGGCGCAGGAAGGTCATTCCGTCCACTCTGACGGTAACAACACGGCCATGCGCGAGCTCTTTTGCCAGGATTGCGCCGCCCATGTCCATTTGCGACATTAACCAGCCGCCAAAAATATCGCCATTGGCATTCGTGTCAGCGGGCATTGCCAGTGTGCGTAATACCAGTTCGCCCTGAGGGGCGTCATTTGTTGTCATTGTTTTAACTCGTAACTGAAGACTTCAGGCGGGATGCTACTATGATTTTCGACTGGAGAAAATAGACCAGAACGCCTGCTGTACTACGTTCTGGTCATAACCGATCAGTGTTTGTCGTCCTGCGGCATGTGTCGATAAATATATACGCCGCTTAAGAGCGTGAAGATAAGCGTCAGCGCGGTCAGGCCAAAGACCTTAAAGTTGACCCAGATTTCTTCCGGTAACCAGAAGGCAATATAGATATTAGCCAGGCCACACAGAATGAAAAAGACGGCCCAGGCGAGGTTAAGGCGGGACCATACATCCTGCGGCAGAGTGAGTTCTTTACCCAGCATGCGCTGGATCAGCGGCTTTTTCATTACCCACTGGCTGACCAATAACGCGCCTGCAAACAGCGCATAAATCACTGTAACCTTCCATTTGATGAATTCAACATTGTGGAAGGCCAGGGTAAGCCCGCCGAATACGACCACCAGACCGAAAGTGATGAGCGCCATTTTTTCTACTTTGCGATAGCGGATCCAGCTATAGATCAGCACCACGGCGGTAGCAATGATCAGCGCATAGGTTGCCGCAAAAATGTCATACAACTTATAAAAAGCGAAAAAGACCACCAGCGGTAAAAAATCAAGAAACTGCTTCATTCTGTGATTCCATCTTCTGAGCAGGGCCGGGCGCAGCGATGCACCCAGCCTCAGGATTACTGACGAATTAACATATACAGGCGGAACAGATAGACCAGCAGTACAGCTGAAATCAGGTTGCTCAGCGTATTTGCCACCACCGCGCCAACATTTGGCGTTAACACAGCAAAGTTTGGTGCAAACAATAACAGGAGCGTTTTAGCAAGCAGCCAGCCGATCACGGCCGGAGCCACCAGGCGCATGTTAGACCACGCCAGCTTTGCACTGCTCCGCATTGCGGTGAAGATCCCCATTTTGTCCTGCACAACCATCACCGGCGCGAAGGAGAGCACTATAGCCAGTAACACACCCGGTACCACAATAAGCATAATCCCCATTTGCACCAGCATGGTGGTTAAAAAGATGAGGATAAACAGCTTCGGCAGTACAGGTGCGCTGGCACCGATAGCGCGTAATGCACTCACGCGATGGCCTGCGGACACGAGCTGGATCATCAGCAGTACACCACCCGCAAGAATGGCATTGCCAATCAGACCTGAAAAGGTTGAGGCAGCTGACGCGCGCAGCAGAATTTGCTGTTGCTCAGGCGTCATGTTCTGCACCAGGTCAAACAACCCCACGCTGCCCGCAAGATGGTCGCCCTGGCTCAGGCTGGCAATTTGTTCTTCACTCGGAGAGAACGCATGACCAAGCACCACCGTGATAAAGGCGCATAACAATGCGATCAGTAAAAAGGTTATGAACTGATTGCGGAAAAAATTTCCCGTGTCACGGTAGACAGAATTCGCCGTGATAGACATGCACTCTCCTTGAGTATTGCAGGTGTTAATTAGCCGGCAATTGTACACCGGATAACGCTGCCGTGGCAGCATCAAGGCTTGTATGGAAAAGCATATCTTTGTAAAGCGGAGGTAATCCGTAGTGCGCACGTGCGCGATTACAGGCTTCGTTAACCTGTCCATCCACCCCCGACATCGAAAAATCCCGGCATGGGCTGGGGCGCTGCTCGTAGATTTTACAACGCGTGGCCTCCCCGGGCGTGCCCTCCAGTGCCGAACAACGGCTCTGTTTTTGGTTCGTACCGCTCATGCAACGCAGAAAAGGAGAGACGGGCTCAGTGAGCTGAACCGGAACGGTACCGCCGCCATCGCTGGCTTCGGCCCAGTAGAAAGAGACTCGAAAATACGCACAACAGGCCCCGCACGTCATGCACGGATTGAGATCACTCATGGCACACCTGCAATAGAAGAACGCATCAAATCACATTGTGAGAGAGCTAAATTATCCAGAGCCAGAGAAGAGGGCAAGGGGGGATAAGGGGAAAATTTTCTCACTGTGAAATGGCAAAAATTGACTTAAAGACAAAATAACCATTTAGGGTGAGTTATAAAAAATTAACTCAGATCAATGAATGTTAACTTACTGGTTTTAATGTGATCTGTGTTAGATCACTTATTACTCATTTGTGAGTATATTGCCCCCGCAATTAAAACCACAACGATGGAGCGGATATGAAAAAATTAGCGGTGGCAGCCCTTGTCTTAAGCAGTCTCTCTGGTGGCGCGTACGCGCATGAAGCAGGCGAATTCTTTATTCGTGCCGGTTCGGCTACAGTTCGTCCGACTGAAGGTTCTGATAATGTGCTGGGGTTGGGCGGTTTTAACGTCAGCAATAATACCCAGTTAGGTTTGACGTTCACGTATATGGCAACAGATAACATCGGCGTTGAACTCCTGGCCGCAACGCCATTCCGCCATCATGTCGGAACCGGACCTACCGGAGATATCGCCACGGTAAACCTTTTACCTCCAACGCTGATGGCACAGTGGTACTTTGGTGATTCAAGCAGTAAGGTACGTCCGTACATCGGCGCGGGGGTGAACTACACCACCTTCTTTAATGAGAAATTTAACGATACCGGTAAAGACGCTGGGCTTTCCGATCTCAGCCTGAAAGACTCCTGGGGTATGGCGGGGCAGGTCGGTCTGGATTATCTGATAAACCGCGACTGGCTGATTAATATGTCAGTCTGGTATATGGATATCGATACCGATGTGCGCTTTAAAGCGGCTGGCGAGCAGCAAAGCATCAACACCCGTCTGGATCCGTGGGTATTTATGTTCTCAGCGGGTTACCGTTTCTAAGTTATTTCCTGAGACTGGCCAGATGATGGCCAGTTTTCTCTCCTCTGAAGTGATCCCTTGTAAAAAAGCCCCGGTATAACCGAGGCTTTATTTTTTAGCGTACAACCAGCACCGGACATTTTGCGTGGCGCACGACCACCGCAGCGTTTGATCCTAAAAGGTAAGTTGTAATATCAGGCCGATGAGAGGCAATAATAATCAGGTCAGCGTTGATGGTGTCCGCCAGCTTCAGGATCTGATCTTTCGGCGAGCCAGAAATGGCATGCGTCTGGATGCGGTCAGCGGGCAGGTTGAACTGTTTAACAATCTCATTCAGTTTCTCTAGTGCATCCTGCTGTATCTCAGCCAGTTTCGGCATCTCAACCGAATACGCCAGCCCAAGCGACGAGTAGTAAGGGAAAGACGGTATTACCGTCAGAAAATGAACTTTGGCGTTGTTGATTGCTGCGTTTACCTGAACATAGGGAACCACCTGTTCAGTCAGACGGCTCTCTGAAATATCGAGAGGGACTAAAATCGAATGGAACATGCCGTACCTCCTGTTTGTTTTTTATCCACTTCAAGTTTAGTCCTGGCGTAACCGCAGGCACTGTATTTGCTGTGAAAATGGGACTTAAGGCGGCTTTTATGGCAGAGAGAACGCCCCAGAGAGGGGCGCAAGGGGCATGTTACTTCTGGATCAAATAACGAATGGTAGGCCCATCCTGTTGAATATCCAGCACGGTGTAGCCGTGGTTTTGGGCATCCAGCGGAATATTGTTAATGGATTGCGGGCAATCGCTCACCACTTCCAGAATCTCACCTTTCCTGAGCTGTGGCAGCGCTTCAAGTGTGGCGACTGCCGGGTAAGGGCACGGTTCACCGATCATATCGAGGCGATAGTCAGGCACGATCTCTTTCATGCTGCATTCTCCCGGGGTTCAATGGTTGTGTCGGTACGACGACGGAAGAAGCGTTTTTCTTGCGCGACGACCAGTAAAAATGCGATCAGCAGCAGAGCGTATGTCACCACCAGTCCGCCGAGCGGGCCAAAGGTCTTCAGCAGGTTGACCTTGTCCCAGTTTGTCGCCAGCACGGGCGACATGTCATCCCAGTAGTATGCCAGGATTGTAGAGCCGATCACGTTTCCCAGACCCACCCACCAGTAATGCACCTGACCTTCCACGGCGCGGTACATCCAGCCGGTTTCGCAACCGCCAGCGAGCACAATTCCAAAACCAAACAGCAGCCCGCCAATCACTGCATTAGGGCCCGCCCACATGATTTTCGGTTCAACGCCAAGTTGCACATAGCTGAAGATGCCGATCGCGCTGACAGCCATACCGGCGATAATTGCTTTGGCCATCATGGTACGGCCGGTGATCCACATGTCGCGAAACGCAGAGGTAAAGCAGATTTGTGCGCGCTCAATCAGCAGACCAAAGCCCACGCCAAACAGCATGGCTAACCCCAGTTTTGGCTGGTTCAGTGCAGTGCAAATAGCCCATGCAACCATCGCAAAAAAGACCAGCATACCCAGGCGGAAACGGCGGCGTGCCTGCGCCGGTTTTTGCGTCAGTGGTGAAGCTGCACTGACTTTGACCATCCTGACGGGAATGCGAAACAGCGGCAGTAGAGTGAATTTCGCGCCGAAATAAGAACCTATGGCCGTGGCGATGGCAAAGAACCAGGCATGTAGCGAAAACTGCGGAATGCCAGTCAAAGAAGGCGGCAAGGTTACAGCCCATTGCGAGGCGAGCGCCGAACCCGGCGATCATCCCCCCAATCACCGCCTGCATGATGCGAATACGGCTCTTTGGCATTCTCAGTTTAACGTTGTTCGCCCACAGTGCCGCGGCAAAACAGCCGCCGAACATACCGATAATCATCATTCCGTCGATGCGAGTCAGCGGTGTGCCATCCAGATGGATAAGTTTATAGTAACCCCATTCTTCGGCATGCACGCCCGCCATCTGCAGCAGTTGCCCGCCCCAGCGGGTAAACTCGCCGGTAACGGCCCAAAAGGTGCCAGTAATGCCGAAATAATAGGTAGACAGGATCCCCGCAGCGATGACTGCCGGTACTGGTGACCAGAACTTAACCAGGTAAGTCTGTTTGAAGTATTGCCATGACATGTGTAAGCCTCTGAACTCAGAAGGTATATGTGGATTTAACGGCCTGGAATATATAACCTTTTTCCTGTCTCCAAAACCTCTCCAGAACGTTTCACCAAAATACCTCGCTTTTTTATGACTTTCATCATTAAACCGCACAGCTTAAAGATTGCCTGCACGGCTCCAGAATTAAGACAGCAAGCAAAGCTCGTGATGATGAAAAGGGACGCGTCAGACGCGTCCCTTCTTTAATGGTTAACGAACAAACACCGTGAGTAAAATAATCAGGGCTGCGAAAATAATGACCTGAATAAACACAGACTCCACGCTACGTTTACGCATGCATCCCTCCCGGTGACTCGAATATCAGCCAGATACCGCCCAGCAGCACCAACAGACCGATAACGAAAAAGGTAAGCGCGATAATCCGGTCATGTGAATGCTTCATATCAGCCTCCTCTGTGTCGAATCAAAACCACTGACCAAACCGTTTGATATAAAAGCGTTTCATCCCCTGCGCCACGAGACAGTAGCTCAGAAGCGTCGCCACCAGCCACGGGAAGTAGCTTAACGGCAGCGGCTCAAGCCCCACCATCGCCCCCAGCGGCGAGAACGGTATATAGATACCGATGACCATAACGCAGGCGGTGGTCAGCAGCACCGGTAGCGTCGCGCGGCTCTGAATAAACGGGATCTTCTGCGTCCTTAACATGTGCACCACCAGCGTTTGCGACAACAGCCCTTCAATAAACCAGCCGGACTGGAACAGCGCCTGGGCCTCAACGTGGTTTGCCGCAAAGACGTACCACATCAGCGCAAAGGTGGTGATGTCGAAAATGGACGACGTCGGTCCAATCCACAACATGAAGCGGCCGATGTTTTTGGCATCCCACTTGCGCGGTTTACTCAAAAACTCTTTATCCATTTTGTCCCACGGTAGCGACAGCTGGGAGATGTCGTACATCAGGTTCTGGATCAGCAGATGGATCGCCAGCATCGGCAGGAACGGGATAAACGCGCTGGCTACCAGTACGGAAAAAACGTTGCCGAAGTTAGAGCTGGCGGTCATATTCAGGTACTTGATGATATTGCCGAAGGTTTCACGACCTTTGATCACGCCTTCTTCCAGCACCATCAGATCTTTTTCCAGCAGGATAATATCCGATGACTCTTTGGCGATATCCGCCGCGCTGTCGACGGAAATGCCCACATCGGCATCGCGGAGTGCCGGAGCATCGTTAATGCCGTCGCCGAGAAAACCGACGGTATGTCCGTTCTTTTGCAGCGCCTTCAGAATGCGGGATTTCTGCAGTGGCGTCAGTTTGGCGAACACAGAACGTTGCTCCACCGCCTGCGCCAGTTCGCGATCTGACATGGTCTCCACCTCGGTGCCTGTCAGAATACCGTGCGGATCGATCCCCACCTCAAGGCAGATACGGGCAGTCACCACAGGGTTGTCGCCGGTGAGCACCTTCACCGCCACGCCGTTGTCGCGCAGTGCGGTAATGGCCTTTTCCGCACTCTCTTTCGGCGGGTCAAGGAACGTCAGCATCCCTTCTATCGTCAGTTCCTGTTCATCCCCGGCGCAAAGTGCCTGATTACGCGGTGAGTCGTCCAGCGAACGGGTCGCCACCAGCAGTACGCGAAACCCCTGCGCATTGTAATCCTGTGTTTTCGCCAACAGCAGGTCGCGACGCGTCTCGTCCAGCGCCACTACGCGGTCTCCTTCGCGCAGGTGCGTGGCGACCATCAGCATCTCTTCCACCGCGCCTTTGCAGATGAGACTTCTGCGGCCGTCGCGCACATCTTCCACCGAAACAGAAACGCGGCGGCGCACAAAATCGAAGGGCAGCTCATCGAGCTTAACGAAGCTCTCCTTCACGGCGGGTGCCAGACGCCCCTCACCAACGTGTAAGATCGCACGATCCATCAGGTTACGGGTGCCGCTCTGGCTGTTGCTGTTGAGCCAGGCCAGCGCCAGTACCCGGCTGCTTTCGCTACCACGCATGTCCAGGTGATGCTCCAGGATAATGTGGTCCTGCGTCAGGGTGCCGGTTTTATCGGTACATAACACATCCATTGCGCCAAAGTTCTGAATAGCGTTCAGCCGCTTGACGATCACTTTGCGTCTCGACATGGCAATAGCGCCCTTCGCCAGGTTCGAACTGACGATCATCGGCAGCATTTCCGGGGTTAAACCGACGGCAACCGCCAGCGCAAACAGCGATGCCTCGACCCAGTCACCTTTGCTGAAGCCGTTAATCAGCAGCACAATGGGCACCATCACCAGCATAAAACGGATAAGCAACCAGCTGACGCTGTTCACACCGCGGTCGAACGCCGTTTGCGAGCGTGTACCGACGATGGATTTTGCCAGCGACCCGAACCAGGTCTGGCCGCCTGTCGCCATGACCACCGCCTGCGCTCTGCCGCTGGTCACGTTGGTGCCCATCAGGCAGATGTTGCCAAGTTCCAGCAGGCCTTTGCTGCGATCGGGGGCCGGTAGCCGCTGGCTGTCTTTACCAGAGACGCTCGCCATCACGTCATATTTTTCCACCGGTAAAGATTCGCCGGTAAGAATCGACTGGCTGACAAACAGGTCCCGGGACTCCAGCAGGCGCACATCCGCAGGCACCAGATCGCCCGCCGCGAGGAAGATAATGTCGCCCGGCACCAGCTCCTCAATGGCGATTTCCATTTTGACCGACTCATTATCTTCACCGCCCCGACGCAGCACCGTGGCGGTGGTTCTTACCATTGATTTCAGCGCCTGGGCGGCCTTGTTGGTACGAAACTCCTGCCAGAAACGCAGTAAGCCGCTCAGGCTGACCATGGTCAGAATGATAGTGACCCCCGTCAGATCGGTTTCCTCTCCACTGCGTAGCGGAAGCCAGTAGTCGGTGAAGAAACTCACGACGGCAAGCGCCATCAGAACGTAGATAAACGGGTTATTGAATGCCTGCAGCAGTTGAACCAGCGCTGGCGGCGCTTTCTCATGCGCCACCTCGTTGCGGCCATACGCGAACAGTCGCTCGCGGGCGTCATCGACGTACAGACCGCGACGATCGCTCTCGAGTCGTGAGAGCGTATGCTCCGGGCTGTTAAATGCTTCCGCTTCGATCGCAAAGCGTTTCTTATTTTGCTTATCATTTTCTGACGCCAGCCGGTTTAATTTCCGGTTTTCTACTTTCATGTCAGTCATGATTTATCCCCACTTTAAGACGTGTGTATCCCTGCATAAAAAACTATGCATAATTTTTTCTGGTATGACTCAATATGGTGCGTTTATTTTACGCTTATGGGAATCTCCATCATTCCCTCCTTATATCAGACGATATTATTAGGCAGGCGCGGGATCTCAACTCCCCGCAAGGCTCCAGCGTACAGAGGTGATACTTTCATTAACGCCAATTTTACTCATAATAAGATCGAACGTTTTTCGCGAATCTGCGCTGCTAATCACTTCGGCATGAATTTCTTTATACCCGGATTCATCCAGCACCGACGAACCGAGTCCCTGCACGCTCAGAGAAAACTCCTTTGCCACATTAAATAAAAGCTGACGTACTGCGCTTTCATTATCATGATTGCAGGTTACTTTCAGGACATAGCGTTTTTCTTCATCTGCAGCGCCTGGATACTGATTAATTCGCTGCGCCGCTTCACGCAGTAAAATATTGGCACACAGAATAATGAGGGTGGCCGCCGCGGCATTCCAGAATTGTCCCAGCCCGCACAGCACGCCGATGGCTGCCGAGCACCAGAGCGTGGCAGCAGTATTGAGGCCGCGCACGTTCATGCCTTCACGCATGATGACGCCAGCGCCAAGAAAGCCAATACCGGAGACTATCTGGGCGGCAATGCGTCCCGGACTGTCCGGCGATGTTGACATTGAGCTAAGAATAAATACCGCAGCGCCGGTGGCGACCAGTGCATTTGTCCGCAGCCCCGCCATACGTTGACGCCATTGTCTTTCGGCACCAATAAGTGCCCCCAGCAGCATGGCTGCCAGTAAATTTGAGATATAAGGGAACATCAGCATATGTTCCTCCATTTATGCTGGAAGAATAAATACGTGCTGTATTCAGCACACGACAAATTGTCACCTTAAACGGTGATTAATGTCGCGCCGATGGCGGAGGGAATAATGAGTTTTTAAACATGAACATGACGATAAACCTCGCGATAAGTCGCGCTTTGTAAATTTATCGGGGATGCAATCGTCAATTAAGAAGGGATTGCTGCCCGCCAGTTCGGCAAGCAGCGGCAGGAATACGTCGCGTTAGCTTGCCTTGCAAATGAAATAAGGGTGACTGTCCAACGTATGACTCCTGTATGAATTTGTCGACATTATAATCAGGCATCAGGTTAAGTAAAGTAAAAAAGGTCAGCCGGAGAGGATTTGTTTAGATTATTCCATCACAGGAGTGCATGGGCAATAATGTGTTTCAGACGAGTCTCCCATGCATAATACAACCAGCGCTGTTGCTTTTTGCTGCCAACGCGCGGCCATACTTCCTCAACTTCACAAATAAGCTGAATCTGGAGATTATCCCGCGGGAGTAGAGGAACCGTCTGGCAGGGAAGCCAGACGGTGATGAGGTTATGATTTGCGCGTGGCCGCTTTCATCGCGCTGACGAACGCGTTCAGTTCAGCCAGCATCTGCTCTGGCTTATCAACGTTCTTCTCGATGATTTTGACGATAGCGGAACCGGAAATCGCCCCGGCCGCTTTTGCCTCTATCGCAGCGGTAACCTGTTCCGGAGAGGAGATCCCGAAGCCCTGCAACGGTGGTGCAGCGTGGTATTCCGCCAGTTTTTCCACCAGATGATGCAGTGGCAGCGCCGCTTTGTTTTCAGCTCCGGTCACGCCTGCACGGGAGAGCAGGTAAGTGTAACCACGTCCGTAAGAGGCAATCTGGCGCAGCAGTTCGTCATCGGCGTTCGGTGGGCAGATGAAAATGGGGGCAACGTTGTGACGCATTGCCGCCTGGCGGAAGGGCGCAGACTCTTCCACCGGCACGTCGGCCACCAGCACGGAGTCGACACCCACTCGCGCGCACTCGGCGTAGAACTCATCAATGCCGCGGTTAAACACCAGGTTAGCGTACATCAGCAGTCCAATCGGAATGGTCGGGTGCTTCTGACGAATTGCTGCCAGCATCTCAAAACACTGGGTTGGGGTAACACCCGCCGCAAATGCGCGCAGGGTGGCGTTCTGAATAGTCGGGCCGTCTGCCAGCGGGTCAGAGAACGGAATACCCAGCTCCAGCGCGTCGGCACCGGCTTCAATCAGGGTGTCGATAATTTTTAGCGATTGCTCCGGGCCTGGGTCGCCGAGGGTAACGAAGGGGACAAACGCGCCTTCCTGGCGAGCCTTCAGTTGTGCAAATGCGTTATCGTAGCGTTCCATCAGATTTCCCCTCGTGCTTTCAGAATATCGTGAACGGTGAAGATGTCTTTGTCACCGCGACCGGAAAGGTTCACCACCAGCAGTTGCTCTTTTTCCGGGTTTTCTTTCATCATTTTCAGCGCGTGCGCCAGGGCATGCGAGGACTCCAGCGCCGGGATGATCCCTTCGTGACGGCACAGCGTTTTAAAGGCTTCCAGTGCTTCATCATCGGTAATGGAGACATAATCCGCGCGGCCAGTGCTGTTCAGGTAAGCGTGCTGAGGCCCAACGGACGGGAAATCCAGACCGGCAGAGATAGAGTAAGACTCTTCAATCTGACCTTCATCGGTCTGCATCATCGGGGATTTCATACCAAAGTAAATTCCCACGCGGCCATGCTTCAGCGGCGCACCGTGTTCACCCGATTCAATCCCGTGACCGGCAGGTTCAACGCCAATCAGACCGACGCTGGTTTCGTCGATAAAATCAGCAAACATGCCGATGGCGTTAGAACCGCCGCCCACGCAGGCGATCACCGCGTCCGGCAGACGGCCTTCTTTTTCGAGGATCTGCGCTTTGGTTTCTTCACCGATCATACGCTGGAACTCACGCACGATAGTCGGGAACGGGTGCGGACCTGCAGCAGTGCCGAGCATATAGTGCGCGGTTTCATAGCTGCCAGACCAGTCGCGCAGCGCTTCGTTACAGGCATCCTTCAGCGTCGCGGAGCCGCTGTGTACCGGGATCACTTCAGCGCCCATCAGACGCATACGGAACACATTCGGAGACTGGCGCTCAACGTCCTTCGCCCCCATGTAGATGCGGCATTTCAGACCGAGCAGGGCGCTGGCGAGTGCAGACGCCACGCCGTGCTGGCCAGCACCGGTTTCAGCGATGATTTCGGTTTTGCCCATCCGTTTCGCGAGCAGCGCCTGGCCCAGCACCTGGTTGGTTTTATGCGCACCGCCGTGCAACAGGTCTTCACGCTTGAGATACAGCGTGGTTTTTGTCCCTTCGGTCAGGTTGCGGCATTTGGTCAGCGCCGTAGGACGGCCCGCGTAGTTTTTCAGCAGGTCGGTAAATTCAGCCTGAAACATCGGGTCTTTCTGCGCACTGACAAACGCTTCTTCCAGCTGGCGCAGCGCAGGCATCAGGATTTGCGGGACGTACATCCCACCGAACTCACCAAAATAAGGGTTTAACAATGTCGTCATTTTTTCTTCCTTAATATGCACGCAGAGTTTTAAATACCGAGGCCAGCTTGCCGGCATCTTTAATTCCCGGTTGGGACTCTACGCCAGAATTGAAATCGAGGCCTGCGCAGCCGGTTTTGGCCGCGTCTACACAGTTATCCGGGCCGAGTCCACCCGCCAGCAGGACATTGTCCAGCACTTCGCCGTTCAGCAGCGACCAGTCAAAACGCTGACCCGTGCCGCCCTGGCCGTTGTCGAGCACGTATTTATCAACATAATTCAGGTTACGGGCTGGCAACGTATCGCCAACGCTTTGTGCTTTCCAGATTTGCACCTGAGGAGCCAGAACGACGCGCAGGGCATCAATATAGGCCTGATCTTCATCACCGTGCAGCTGTACTGCGCTCAGGGATAACGCCTCGGATTTTGCCGCAACGTCCGCAACACTGGCGTTACGGAAGACACCCACATAGCTGAGCGGGGCGGCTGCCATGACCTTACGCGCCTGTTCTTCCGTCACCGCGCGAGGGGACGCTTCAACAAAGATCAGCCCGCCGTAAATTGCTCCCGACTCATACGCGGCCTGGGCATCCTGTTCACGAGTTAACCCGCACACTTTGTTTTCACCCAGTAACACACGGCGTACCGCAGCATTGAGATCGTCGTGGGCCATCATGGCGGAGCCAATCAGAAAACCGTTGGCAAAGTGGCTCAGTTCGCGGACCTGGGTGTAGCTGTTAATGCCGGATTCGCTGATCACCGTGACGCCAGAACCTAAACGAGGAGCCAACTGGCGCGTACGGTTCAGGTCAATCGACAGATCGCGCAGATCGCGGTTGTTAATACCGACGACTTTGGCCTTCAGCGCAAGCGCGCGTTCCAGCTCTTCTTCGTTGCTCACTTCGGTCAGTACACCCATGTTCAGGCTGTGTGCGACGGCGGAAAGCTGGCGATACTGTTCGTCGTCGAGTACCGAAAGCATCAGCAGGCAGGCGTCGGCCTGGTAAAAACGCGCCAGCCAGATCTGGTACGGGTCGATAATA
This sequence comes from Enterobacter sp. RHBSTW-00901, assembly GCF_014103115.1. Taxonomy (NCBI): domain Bacteria; kingdom Pseudomonadati; phylum Pseudomonadota; class Gammaproteobacteria; order Enterobacterales; family Enterobacteriaceae; genus Enterobacter; species Enterobacter sp. RHBSTW-00901. Next base: position 795,914 of record NZ_JABXPB010000001.1, on the reverse strand, counting down.
AAGTCTTTGCACAGGATCGGCTGCGGCGCGATACCGCTGACAATAGGCAGAAAATCAAAACTGCCCTGGAAATACTTTTCATCCGTCAGCACGGAGATGGCTGACGCATGATGTTTATAGATACCGGCAATACGCGCCGGGTCGAAATCGTCACGAATAACGCCTTTCGATGGAGAGGCCTTTTTGCACTCAAGAATAAACGCAGTGCGGGCTCCCTGCAGGGCATCATAGAAACGACGGCTACTTGGGACGACGTCATTCTGAAAACTGGCAAGCGGTTGCTGCACTTTGCGGGCTTCCACCCAGATGGCCTTATCGGCAACGATTTTCGCTAAAACGGTCTGCATTCTTTATCCTCTTGCCGCAAGTGCGGTAACGCGATCGTAGGCTGCACCAGAGCGCAGTACGTCCAGAACTTTTTGAGCGTTCGCTTTCAGGTCTTCCTCACCGTGCAACCGCATCAGCATGGCGACGTTGGCGGCAACGGCGGCCTCATGGGCAACCTCTCCCTTACCTTGTAATAAGCGCGTGAGAATGTCACGGTTTTCTTCTGGTGTACCACCGGCCAGCGCCTCCTGATGATACGGTGATAAACCGAAGTCAGATGCCTCAAGCTGGTAGCTCAGGATTTCACCGTTGTTCAGTTCAGCGACCAGTGTTGTCGCATGAAGGGAAACCTCATCCATTCCTCCGCTGTGTACCACCGCGGCACGTTGGTAACCCAGCACGCGAAGCGTTTCTGCAATCGGCAGTACCAGCTCCGGGCTGTAGACGCCAATCAGTGCCAGCGGCGGATGCGCCGGGTTGATCAGCGGCCCCAGCACGTTAAACAGCGTGCGGGTCTTAAGTTGCTGGCGAACCGGCATCGCGTGGCGGAAACCGGTGTGATACTTCGGCGCAAACAGGAAGCAGACGCCCAGGTCATCCAGTGCTTCGCGGGAACGCTCGGCTTTCATGTCCAGGTTGATGCCGAAGGCCGCCAGCAAATCAGACGAGCCGGAACGGCTGGATACGCTACGGTTACCGTGTTTTGCCACTTTCAGGCCACACGCTGCCGCCACGAAGGCGCTGGCAGTAGAGATATTGATGCTGTTGCTGCCGTCACCACCGGTACCGACGATATCCGCAAACTGATAGTCCGGGCGTGGGAACGGGGCGGCATTTTCCAGCAGCGCCGTCGCGGCACCAGCAATTTCTTGCGGGCTTTCACCGCGCACTTTCATGCTCACCAGTGCGGCCGCCAGTTGCTCCGGTTTCAGCTCGCCGCGAACCACGGCGGAGAAGAGCTGGTGGCTTTCCTGTTGGCTCAGGGTCTGTGCCTGATACAGTTTTTCCAGAATCGGCTGCAGGGTGTTGGTTTGTTCCAGTTTCTGCAGCGCCCAGTCCAGCGTTTGTTCCAGCAGACGCGCACCGTTGGAGGTCAGAATAGACTCAGGGTGGAACTGCATACCACAGACGCGATCCGCATCGTGGCGCACAGCCATCACCATCCCTTCAAACGAGGCGTTAATGGTTAAGCCTGCCGGAATGTTGCTACCAACAAGGGAGTGATAGCGCGCCACCGGCAGCGGGTTTGGCAGCCCGGCAAACATCGCCTGGCCGTCATGTTCAATGCTGGATGCTTTACCATGAAGGATTTCGCCCGCCTGACCCACGTAACCGCCATAGGCTTCGACGATCGCCTGGTGCCCCAGACAGATACCGATAATCGGCAGCTTGCCGCGCATCCGGGTCAGCAGCTCGGGCATACAACCGGCTTCACTGGGGGCACCGGGGCCTGGGGAAAGCATCAGCACCGGGTTTTGCATGGTCGCCAGCCGATCAATCAGCGTTTGTGCCGGAACATGGTTACGGTAGATAACGACGTTATGACCATTCGCGCGCAGCTGATCTGCCAGGTTATAGGTAAAAGAGTCGATATTATCGAGCAGCAGAATGTCAGCCATCAGAAAATCTCCTGTGCATGGTGTGCGGTAGCAATGGCGCGCAATACCGCGCGGGCTTTACTGCGCGTTTCGTCAGCTTCAGACTGCGGAACAGAATCAAGAACAATCCCTGCGCCTGCCTGGACGGTGGCAATACCGTCCTCGACATAGGCGGAGCGGATCACGATGCAGGTATCCAGATCACCGTGCGCGGTGAAATAGCCCACGGCACCACCGTAGCTACCGCGACGACGTCCTTCGGCAGCGGCAATCAGCTGCATGGCTCGCACTTTAGGTGCACCGCTCAGGGTGCCCATATTCATGCAGGCGCGATAAGCGTGCAGAACATCGAGGTCGCTACGCAGTTCACCGACCACGCGGGAAACCAGGTGCATCACGAACGAGTAACGGTCAACTTTGGTCAGGTCTGCAACATAACGGCTGCCGGGGGTGCAAATACGGGCCAGATCGTTACGGGCCAGGTCGACCAGCATCAGGTGCTCGGACAGCTCTTTATGGTCGGTACGCATTTCCAGCTCGATACGGCTGTCGAGATCGCGATCCAGTGAACCATCAGCACGACGACCACGCGGGCGCGTCCCGGCAATCGGGTAGATCTCAATCTGGCGGCTGGTGGCGTCATATTTCAGTGAGCTTTCCGGTGATGCGCCAAACAGGGTGAAATCATTGTCCTGCATAAAGAACATGTACGGGCTTGGGTTGCTCTTTTTCAGCACGTCGTAGGCCGCCAGCGGTGACGGGCAGGGCAGCGAGAAACGACGGGACGGCACGACCTGGAAAATTTCCCCGGCACGAATCGCTTTTTGCATCTGACGAACCACGGCACCGTACTGATCGTCGGTCTGGTTGACGTCGCAGGTCATCTGCTCAACGCGCTGTACCGGCAGCGCAGGTGGCGCTTCGGTCATTTGCTGTTGCAGCTGCGCGATGCGGTGCTCAAGGCGTTTTTTCTCTGTCATGGACGGCGTGAACAGGCTGGCCTGGATGCGGGTGTATTTTTTCTGATGGTCGATCACCAGCAAGGTTTCGGCCAGGTAGAAGCAGTAATCCGGGCAGCGGTTGCCTTGTTCTGTTTCCGGTAAATCTTCAAACCCGGCGACCAGGTCGTATGCAAACAACCCACCGAAGAACATGGCTTCACGTTCATTTTCTGGAACCGTCACCAGATTTTGCAGCAGGCGGAAAGCATCGAAAACGGACAGAGAGCAGAGGCGCGCGTCTTCGTCCAGTAGCTGGCTGACCGGCGGGAAATGCAGAACCCGCATTTCCGGATGATGTTCATTTTCGATGCCCGCAGGCAGGACGGCATCCAGCAGCGGCAGCAGCGTTGCACCGTTGTCAGATAACGCTTTAATGGTGACGGTGTCACCTAATGCGGTAATGCGCAGCGCACTGTCGACCAGCAGCAGGCTTTTGAGATCGTCCTTGCTGTCGATATCGGCGGATTCCAGTAACAGGGTGGCCGGACGGGCACCGCAGACCTGATGAAACAACGCGGTTGGGTTGTGGCGATAGGCCGCCTCGCAGGTCAGCAACTCAAGGTCAGGTTTGGCTGTTTGCATTGTGTTGTTCTCATTTATTTTGTTCAAAAAAAAGCCCGCTTGGTAGCGGGCTGGGTATCTGTTTGCATTTCGCAGACGCGTGACACTGCCCGATAATCAGGAAGTGCGCCACCAACCGTGCAGAGTGCAATGTGCTGTCATTTTCAGATACCTTTCTCGTGTGAACTTGCGTACTAGTTAACTAGTTCGATGGCGTATTGTCAACCCTTGATTTCAGAATTTCGCGGCAAATCGTTATCATAGGGTTTTCGGATGTTTTCAACCTGTGATGGGAAGTGCTTTGAGCGATACCACTTACGCCGTAATTTACGATTTACACAGCCACACTCAGGCTTCTGATGGTCTGCTGACGCCTGAAGCGTTAGTCCATCGTGCCGTTGAAATGCGTGTTGGCACGCTGGCGATAACCGATCACGATACGACAGATGCCATTCCGGCGGCGCGCGCTGAGATCGCCCGCAGTGGGTTAGCGCTGAATCTGATCTCCGGTGTCGAAATCTCGACCGTCTGGGAAAACCACGAAATTCATATCGTTGGCCTGAACATCGATATAGAACATCCGGCAATGTGCGCATTTTTGCAAGAACAAAAAACACGTCGTCACCAGCGCGCGGAGATGATTGGCGATCGGCTGGAAAAGGCGCATATTCCGGGCGCGCTGGAGGGTGCGCAAAAACTGGCGAACGGCGGGGCGGTGACGCGTGGTCACTTTGCCCGTTTTCTGGTTGAGGCGGGCAAGGCGACGACGATGGCGGATGTCTTTAAAAAGTATCTGGCACGCGGGAAAACCGGATACGTTCCTCCACAGTGGTGTACAATAAAACAAGCTATTGATGTGATTCATCATTCTGGCGGTAAGGCCGTGCTGGCCCATCCTGGGCGGTATAATCTTTCTGCTAAATGGCTGAAAAGACTGTTGGCACACTTTGCCGAATGCGGCGGTGAGGCGATGGAAGTCGCTCAGTGCCAGCAGGCTCCCAATGAGCGAGCACAGCTCGCGACTTACGCCCGTCAGTATGGTCTGCTTGCGTCGCAGGGGTCTGATTTCCATCAGCCTTGTGCATGGATTGAACTGGGGCGTAAGCTCTGGTTGCCCGCAGGCGTTGAACCGGTCTGGCAGCTCTGGGAACAGCCACAGCAAATTGAAGAGAGGGAAGTATGAGTCAGTTTTTCTATATCCATCCGGATAACCCGCAGCCGCGCTTGATCAATCAGGCCGTGGAGATCGTCCGTAAAGGTGGCGTTATTGTCTACCCGACCGATTCCGGCTACGCGCTGGGCTGTAAAATTGAAGATAAAGGGGCAATGGAGCGTATTTGCCGCATTCGCCAGCTGCCGGACGGACACAACTTTACCCTGATGTGCCGCGACCTTTCCGAACTGTCCACCTATGCTTATGTCGACAACGTGGCGTTCCGACTTATCAAGAACAACACGCCTGGCAACTACACGTTCATCCTGAAAGGGACGAAAGAGGTGCCGCGTCGCCTGTTACAGGAAAAGCGTAAAACTATCGGGATGCGCGTGCCGTCTAACCCGATTGCACAAGCACTACTGGAAACCCTCGGCGAGCCAATGCTTTCTACCTCGTTGATGCTACCCGGCAGTGAATTTACTGAGTCTGATCCGGAAGAGATCAAAGATCGCCTGGAGAAGGTGGTCGAGCTGATTATCCACGGCGGTTATCTCGGCCAGCAGCCAACAACCGTGGTCGACCTGACCGAAGATGCTCCGGAAGTGATTCGTGAAGGCGTGGGCGATGTTAAGCCTTTCTTGTAAAGGTGTAAGCAGATATACTACGCGGCCATCAAAGCAGGGCTGAGCCCTCTTTTGACCTGATTCGACGCCTGTGAAGGCGACACCTGAGGAAGCTCAATGAGCGAGAAGTTACAGAAAGTGCTGGCGCGCGCCGGCCACGGCTCACGTCGTGAAATCGAAGCCATTATTGAAGCAGGTCGCGTGAGTGTGGACGGTAAAATCGCCACGCTGGGTGACCGCGTAGAAATCGTACCGGGGTTGAAGATCCGTATCGACGGTCATCTAATCTCGGTCAAAGAGTCCGCTGAACAGATCTGCCGTGTGCTGGCGTACTACAAGCCGGAAGGCGAGTTGTGTACCCGTAATGACCCGGAAGGTCGTCCGACAGTGTTTGACCGTCTGCCTAAGCTGCGCGGTGCTCGCTGGATTGCCGTCGGTCGTCTTGACGTAAACACCTGCGGTCTGCTGCTGTTTACCACCGATGGTGAACTGGCAAACCGTCTGATGCACCCAAGCCGTGAAGTTGAACGTGAATACGCCGTGCGTGTATTCGGCCAGGTTGATGAAAATAAACTGCGCGACCTGTCGCGTGGCGTTCAGCTGGAAGACGGCCCTGCGGCGTTCAAAACCATCAAATTTACCGGTGGTGAAGGCATTAACCAGTGGTACAACGTGACCCTGACAGAAGGCCGTAATCGCGAGGTTCGTCGTCTGTGGGAAGCGGTTGGCGTGCAGGTTAGCCGCCTGATCCGCGTACGTTATGGCGACATTCTGCTGCCAAAAGGTCTGCCGCGTGGCGGCTATACCGAACTGGACCTCACCCAGACCAACTACCTGCGAGAGCTGGTTGAACTGACGGCGGAAACCACCTCTAAAGTGGCGGTGGAGAAAGATCGTCGTCGAATGAAGGCGAATCAGATCCGTCGTGCGGTGAAACGCCACAGCCAGGTGAGCAGCAATCGCCGTTCTGGCAGCCGTAACAACAACGGTTAAGCATAAAAGCCCGGTTAAGTAACCGGGCTTTTTTTTAGTAATCAATGCCAGCTTGCGCTTTGATTCCTGCATCGAACGCATGTTTAACCGGACGCAATTCGCTGACGGTATCCGCTAACTCCAGAATATCCCGATGACATCCGCGCCCTGTGACGATTACCGTCTGATGCGCAGGACGGTTCTTCAGTGCGTCCAGTACGGCCTCCAGCGGCAGATAGTCATAGGCCACCATATAGGTTATTTCATCCAGCAACACCATGTTAAGTGCGGGGTCGGCCAGCATTCTTTTGGCGTGCTCCCAGACAGCGAGGCAGGCAGCGGTGTCGGTCTCCCGGTTCTGGGTATCCCACGTAAACCCGGTCGCCATCACCTGAAATTCAACGCCATGCGGTTCCAGTAAGTTACGCTCACCGTTGGGCCATTCGCCTTTAATAAACTGGATCACCCCCACTTTTTGTCCGTGCCCGACGGCGCGTGTGGCAGTGCCAAACGCGGCGGTAGTTTTGCCTTTGCCGTTGCCGGTAAAGACGATGATGATCCCACGCTCGTCCTGGGCGGCAGCGACGCGGGCATCGACCTGTTCTTTCAGGCGCTGTTGGCGTTGCTGATGACGTTCTTCACTCATTGCGAAATCCCCGGTTTACGGCCTGGCTGGGCATCAAAGGTCATCCCTGTTTTGCGGCGGCTGTCGTCACCCATCAGCCAGAGATAGAGCGGCATAATATCTGCCGGGGTCTTCAGTTTCTGCGGATCTTCCGTGGGGAAGGCGTTAGCCCGCATCTTCGTTCGTGTTCCACCCGGGTTAATGCAGTTTACGCGCAGATGACGGCTCTGATACTCCTCCGCCAGCACCTGCATCATCCCTTCAGTGGCAAATTTTGAGACAGCATAAGCCCCCCAGTTTGCGCGTCCCTCGCGCCCCACGCTGGAGGAGGTGAAGACCAGTGAGCCGGATTCGGAACGGAGTAATAAAGGAAGCAATGCCTGGGTCAGGAAAAATGTGCCGTTGATGTTGACCTGCATCACCTGCTGCCATATATCAGGATCTTGTTCATCCATTGGGCGTACCTCTCCCAACAGACCGGCGTTGTGCAGCACCCCGTCCAGACGTGGATAGTGTGCGCTGATACGTTGCGCCAGTTCCTGACACGTTGCTGGCGTACAGGTCAGTAAATCGAGCGTGTACCAGCGGGCAGGAATGCCACCTGCAGCGGTAATGTCTTGCGCTACACCTTTTAGTTTTTCTTCGTTACGGCCAATCAGAATGACGCTCGCGCCATACTCAGCGTACGTCAGGGCAGCCTCGCGACCAATACCGTCACTGGCACCAGTGACAAGAATGATCCGGTTCTGCAGCAGATTTTTTTGCGGTTGATAATGCACGGTGACTCCTCTGGCGCACTGAGCGGCGATTGCGCCTTCTTTTATGACTTTTCGGCTTTATGCCCGAATTAGCATGAGAATTCAATCAGTCTACAGGACGCATTACTGTGAAATTAACAATTTGCAAATATTTAAACCAGAATCAGGGGATTCCTGAAGGCGGCTCGCAGAGGTAATGTCACGAGCGAGACGCATGAGCAGGGCTGTTGTACACTGCCGTGAAAGAATCGTGGTTAAATCAAGGTGAAACGCGTGGAATTACTTTCTCAATATGGGCTGTTTTTGGCAAAAATCGTGACGGTGGTTATTGCCATCGCGGCGATCGCCGCTCTGATTGTCAACCTGACACAGCGCAAGCGTCAGCGTGGTGAGTTACGCATTACTCGCCTGAGCGAACAATATAAAGAGATGCAGGAAGATATGTCACTGGCGTTGCTCGACAGCCATCAGCAGAAATTGTGGCATAAGGTGCAGAAGAAAAAGCACAAACAGGAAGCTAAAGTCGCTAAGGCGAAAGCAAAGCTTAACGCCCCGCAGGGCGAGGCAAAACCCCGCGTTTATGTGCTCGACTTTAAAGGCAGTATGGATGCACATGAAGTGTCATCCCTGCGCGAAGAAGTCACGGCCGTGCTTGCCGTGGCCAAACCTCAGGATCAGGTGGTTGTGCGTCTTGAAAGCCCTGGTGGTGTGGTTCACGGCTACGGGCTGGCGGCCTCGCAACTCCAGCGCCTGCGTGAAAAACAGATCCCGCTGACCATTGCGGTGGATAAAGTTGCGGCGAGCGGTGGCTATATGATGGCCTGTGTGGCGGACAAAATTGTGGCGGCACCGTTCTCCATTATTGGCTCCATCGGCGTCGTCGCGCAAATTCCGAACTTCAACCGCTTCCTGAAGAGTAAGGAAATTGACATTGAGCTGCACACGGCGGGTCAGTACAAGCGCACTCTGACGCTGCTGGGTGAAAATACGGAAGAGGGGCGTCAAAAATTCCGCGAAGACCTTAACGAAACACACCATCTCTTTAAAGATTTTGTGCACCAGATGCGTCCGGCGCTCGATATTGAGCAGGTAGCAACGGGTGAACACTGGTACGGCACTCAGGCGCAGGAGAAAGGGCTGGTGGATGAGGTTGGCACCAGTGACGATCTGCTGCTGAACCTGATGGAAGGCCGTGAGCTTATTGGTGTACGCTTTACCCAGCGTAAACGACTGCTTGACCGCTTTACCAATAGCGCGGCAGAGAGCGCGGATCGCCTTCTGTTACGCTGGTTGCAACGCGGACAAAAACCGCTGCTGTAAACAAAAACGCGAGGCATTTGCCTCGCGTTTTGCATTAATCGACCAGGTGATACTTCTCTGAAAGTGTATGTGCCAGGTATTTAAACATGTTAAACACGGCGGTGCTTTTCGGGGTAGGCAAACCCTGTTCATCAAGGAAGTATTCGCCGCTGAAAACCAGCACGCCATTACGTTGTTCCACGCCAGTGGCTTCAATGCCCGCCAGGGTGTCCTCATGGTTGCGAATCAGTTTGTTTGCTTCGATAAGCAGAGAGGCTCGGTCAATCGGTTGGGTCGTATTCTGCATAATCCACTCCTTAAACAGTGACGATAGTCTACGCCGAGGGCGCTTTGGGGGCAAATTTTCCCTGTAATGTGAGGGGGTAAGGAGCAGGGGCCAGGCTGGCAGGATTTGCTTTTGCATGCTAATAAAGTTGCGTAACGAATTTTATCAGGTACAGTGTGCGCTTTCGTCATTCTGGCAACAGAATTGCTTGACATTCGACCGGGAATTCGTCACGAATTATATTTGCTGTAAAAAAATACCCGATAACTCAATCACCTGGGCGTTAATTGTGTGACGTCTGGTAAGACAAAGGGGTTGATATCCCCTGGCACAGCCGCTATATCAATGGCTCGTCGTCAGCGGAAGGGAAATCAACATGCGGCGTATTCCTGGAAGAATTAAATTAGGTAAAGGTGAACATGGGTAAAGCTCTCGTCATCGTTGAGTCCCCGGCAAAAGCCAAAACGATCAATAAGTATCTGGGTAATGACTACGTGGTTAAGTCCAGCGTGGGTCATATCCGCGATTTGCCGACCAGTGGCTCAGCCAGCAAAAAGAGCGCAGACTCTACCTCCACCAAAGGGGCTAAAAAGCCTAAAAAGGATGAACGTAGCGCGCTTGTCAACCGCATGGGTGTAAACCCGTGGCATGACTGGGATGCACAATATGAAGTGCTGCCAGGGAAAGAAAAAGTCGTTAACGAGCTGAAACAGCTTGCTGAAAAAGCAGACCATATCTATCTCGCAACCGACCTTGACCGCGAAGGGGAAGCCATTGCATGGCACCTGCGGGAAGTGATCGGGGGTGACGACAAACGCTACAGCCGCGTAGTGTTTAACGAAATTACGAAGAATGCAATTCGTCAGGCATTTGAGAAGCCAGGTGAACTGAATATTGACCGTGTAAACGCACAGCAGGCACGTCGCTTTATGGACCGTGTTGTGGGTTATATGGTTTCTCCACTGCTGTGGAAAAAGATTGCCCGTGGCTTGTCTGCCGGGCGTGTGCAGTCTGTTGCCGTACGCCTTGTGGTTGAGCGCGAGCGTGAAATTAAAGCATTTGTCCCGGAAGAGTTCTGGGAAGTGGATGCCAATGTCACCACGCCGGGCGGCGATGCTTTACCGCTGCAGGTAAGCCATCAGAACGACAAGCCTTTCCGTCCTGAAAACCGCGACCAGACGATGGCCGCAGTGGCGTTGCTGGAAAAAGCGCGTTATCAGGTACTGGAGCGTGAAGACAAACCGACCAGCAGCAAACCTGGCGCACCGTTTATTACCTCTACGCTGCAACAGGCGGCAAGCACGCGTCTGGGTTATGGCGTGAAGAAAACCATGATGATGGCGCAGCGCTTGTATGAAGCGGGTTACATCACCTATATGCGTACTGACTCCACGAACCTGAGCCAGGACGCGGTCAACATGGTGCGCGGTTATATCAGCGATAATTTCGGTAAGAAATACCTGCCGGAAAACGCAAATCAGTTCGCCAGTAAAGAGAACTCTCAGGAAGCGCACGAAGCGATTCGTCCTTCTGACGTTTCCGTACTGGCTGAATCACTGAAGGATATGGAAGCCGACGCGCAGAAACTGTACCAGCTGATCTGGCGTCAGTTTGTGGCGTGCCAGATGACGCCTGCGCAGTATGACTCCACCACCCTGACCGTTGGCGCGGGGGATTTCCGCCTGAAAGCGCGTGGCCGTATTCTGCGTTTCGACGGCTGGACGAAAGTTATGCCTGCGCTGCGTAAAGGCGACGAAGACAGAACGCTGCCTGCGGTAAACAAAGGTGATGAACTGTCTCTGGTTGACCTGATCCCGGCACAGCACTTCACCAAACCACCTGCGCGCTTCAGCGAAGCATCACTGGTTAAAGAGCTGGAAAAACGCGGTATTGGCCGTCCATCTACCTATGCGTCGATTATTTCGACCATTCAGGATCGTGGTTACGTCCGGGTTGAAAACCGTCGTTTCTATGCTGAAAAAATGGGTGAAATTGTCACCGACCGTCTGGAAGCGAACTTCCGTGAGTTGATGAACTACGATTTCACCGCGCAAATGGAAGACAGCCTCGACCAGGTTGCCAGCCACCAGGCGGAATGGAAAAAGGTACTCGACAGCTTCTTCAGCGACTTTACCAATCAGCTTGATAAAGCTGAGAAAGATCCTGAAGAGGGTGGAATGCTGCCAAACCAGATGGTATTGACCAGCATCGATTGCCCAACCTGTGGCCGTAAGATGGGGATCCGTACCGCAACAACGGGGGTATTCCTGGGCTGCTCCGGCTATGCACTTTCACCGAAAGAGCGTTGCAAAACCACCATTAACCTGGTACCCGAGAACGAAGTTCTTAACGTGTTGGAAGGTGACGATGCGGAAACCAACGCGCTGCGCGCCAAGCGTCGCTGCCAGAAATGTGGCACGGCAATGGACAGCTACCTGATCGATCCAAAACGTAAATTGCACGTATGTGGTAATAACCCGACGTGTGATGGATATGAGATTGAAGAGGGCGAGTTCCGCATTAAAGGCTATGACGGCCCGATTGTTGAGTGCGAGAAGTGTGGTTCCGAAATGCACCTGAAAATGGGGCGGTTCGGTAAATACATGGCGTGTACCAACGACGAGTGTAAGAACACGCGTAAGATCCTGCGTAATGGCGAAGTTGCTCCGCCGAAGGAAGATCCGGTTCCGTTGCCAGAGCTGCCGTGCGAGAAGTCAGACGCGTATTTCGTATTGCGTGATGGCGCTGCCGGGGTCTTCCTCGCCGCTAACACCTTCCCGAAATCGCGTGAAACCCGCGCACCGCTGGTCGAGGAGCTGCATCGCTTCCGCGATCGCCTGCCGGAGAAACTGCGTTATCTGGCCGATGCGCCACAGCAGGATCCTGAAGGTAATAAGACCGTTGTGCGTTTTAGCCGTAAAACGAAGCAGCAGTATGTCGCTGCGGAGAAAGAGGGCAAGGCGACCGGCTGGTCAGCGTTCTTTGTTGACGGTAAATGGGTGGAAGGTAAAAAATAACCTTCACTTACCGTAACTTACCTGTAAAAGGGCCGGACTTCCGGCCCTTTTTTATTACGTTGTTATTATTTTTGGTTCCGTACTATACAGTCAGGCTATAAATGATATAGTGGTTATAGTTAACCCATTTCTTATTATCAAATCGTCTTAAGCGATTGACCGCATGCGCTAAATCGGATGGTCTGGCATGAAACTACAGCAGCTTCGTTATATCGTTGAGGTGGTGAATCACAACCTTAACGTCTCTTCTACCGCCGAGGGGCTTTATACCTCGCAGCCCGGCATCAGCAAGCAGGTTCGCATGCTGGAGGACGAGTTAGGTATTCAGATTTTTGCCCGTAGCGGTAAGCACCTCACGCAGGTGACTCCGGCAGGGCAGGAAATTATTCGGATCGCACGGGAAGTCCTTTCCAAAGTTGATGCGATTAAGTCTGTTGCGGGCGAACATACCTGGCCGGATAAAGGTTCTCTGTATATTGCCACTACCCATACTCAGGCCCGTTATGCGCTACCTGGTGTGATTAAGGGCTTTATTGAGCGTTATCCGCGCGTGTCGTTGCATATGCATCAGGGGTCTCCGACGCAAATCGCAGAAGCTGTTTCAAAGGGCAATGCGGATTTCGCCATCGCGACAGAAGCGCTCCACCTGTATGACGATCTGGTTATGCTGCCGTGCTACCACTGGAACCGTTCTATTGTGGTGACGCCCGATCACCCGCTGGCGGGTAAAGGGGCGGTCACTATTGAAGAGCTGGCGCAATATCCGTTAGTCACCTATACCTTCGGTTTTACCGGACGCTCTGAGCTTGATACGGCATTTAATCGGGCAGGGTTAACGCCGCGTATCGTCTTTACCGCAACGGATGCTGACGTCATTAAGACATATGTGCGGCTTGGGTTGGGCGTGGGCGTTATTGCCAGCATGGCGGTTGATCCTGTCTCTGATCCGGACCTGGTGCGTCTTGATGCGCATGATATTTTCAGCCATAGCACCACCAAGATTGGTTTCCGCCGCAGCACGTTCCTGCGTAGCTATATGTATGATTTTATTCAGCGCTTTGCACCGCATTTAACGCGTGACGTGGTCGATACGGCCGTGGCATTGCGTTCCAATGAAGATATCGAAGAAATGTTTAAAGACATTAAGCTTCCGGCTAAATAATCACTCCCGGTATCTTTCCCCCACGCAAAGATACCGAAATAACTTTTTAATGCTAATCAGAATTATCATCATCTGTAACCCACTGCCATATAATGTCATAACCCATTTTATTTTTAAGGTTATACTGTCGCAAATTTGCGACAAAAGTAGAAAGTAAATTGGGGGTTCGCAAATAATTCTTTTCAATTATTTATTTCTGGTCAAAAGATTGAATATTTCCTCCGATCGGATACGTAAATTCACTGGCTTTTCGGCTAAAGTTTCTTTAGGATTTATCTCAACAGATGATTACTTATACCAATTATTTGGTCTCTAAATGATAAGCGATGTCGATTGTATGAGGTCAGCACCATCTTCAGAAAGTAAAGGGCCGCAAAGGGATCCTGCGCTCAAGCGTAAAGCCTGGCTGGCGACTTTCCTTCTCTCTGCCCTGTTTTGGGTGGTGGTTGCTCTCATGGCCTGGAAATATTGGGGTTGAATATGGCAGTGACTGTACGTGCAGAAACGGTAAAGCAAATGCGTCAGCATCGTGACAATGGTCGCAAAACTCGCAAGACACCTGCGACCACTGTACCCGAGTCCTGGACACTGACGCCGCAGCAGCAAGCCTTTATTGATGTGTTCGCGGAAGACGAGCCCAAAAAACAATAATTTAGTTTATTGCGTAACGATGCAAATAGTTTGAATAATGTCTCTGTGCTTTTGTACTCTTTAATAAATACACATCAGCAATATAGAACTGAGGGCAGACCTCAGAACCTTTAATAAATAAAGTCTGGTGTCCCTGCGATGAATAACATGACAACGCTCAAATACTGGTCGTGGATCGGTGTGTTCTCAGTGTCGATTCTCTTCTGGTGTCAGCTTCTCTGGCTGGCCTTCCACTAAATTGTAAAACCTCGCTACGGCGGGGTTTTTTGTTTTATACCCACTTTGAGCCACTCCAAAATTTGTCCATTTGGGTTGTTATCAAAACGTTACGACATCTTTGTGTTATCTTTAATTACGGCCCTGATGATTGTCAGGGTATCCCTGTAATTATGGAGGAGCTTATGTCGTTAACCCTACGCGAAGCCAGTAAGGACACGTTGCAGGCCGAAAATAAAACCTGGCACTACTATAGCCTGTCGCGGGCAGCCCAAACGCTTGGAGACATTTCGCGTTTACCCAAGTCTTTGAAAGTTCTGCTGGAAAACCTCTTACGCTGGCAGGATGGTGACTCCGTCACCGCCGAGGATATTCACGCTCTGGCAGGGTGGCTAAAGGATGCTCATGCTGACAGAGAAATTGCCTATCGCCCGGCAAGGGTATTGATGCAGGACTTTACCGGTGTTCCTGCCGTTGTTGATTTAGCCGCGATGCGTGAAGCGGTTAAGCGCCTGGGCGGCGATACGGCGAAAGTTAACCCGCTATCCCCCGTTGATCTCGTGATTGACCACTCCGTGACTGTGGATCGCTTTGGCGACGACGATGCTTTTGATGAGAACGTTCGCCTGGAGATGGAACGTAACCACGAGCGCTACGTCTTCCTCAAGTGGGGGCAACAGGCATTCAGCCGTTTCCGCGTTGTTCCACCTGGCACCGGGATTTGTCATCAGGTGAATCTCGAATATCTGGGCAAAGCCGTCTGGAGTGAGCTGCAGGATAAAGAGTGGGTAGCCTATCCTGATACGCTGGTAGGCACTGATTCACATACCACCATGATCAACGGCCTGGGCGTTTTAGGCTGGGGCGTCGGAGGAATTGAGGCCGAAGCGGCGATGCTGGGGCAACCGGTATCGATGCTCATTCCCGATGTGGTGGGCTTTAAGCTCACAGGCAAACTCTCTGAAGGGATCACCGCAACCGATCTGGTGCTGACCGTGACCCAGATGCTGCGCCAGCACGGCGTCGTGGGTAAGTTCGTTGAATTCTATGGCGACGGACTTGATTCGCTCCCGCTGGCGGATCGGGCCACCATCGCGAATATGTCGCCGGAATACGGTGCAACCTGCGGCTTTTTCCCGATTGATGGCGTAACGCTGGAGTACCTGCGCCTGAGTGGCCGCAGTGAAGAACAGGTGGCACTGGTAGAGGCTTACACCAAAGCGCAGGGTATGTGGCGCAATCCTGGCGATGAACCGGTATTCACCAGCACCCTTGAGCTGGACATGGGGACGGTAGAGGCAAGTCTGGCCGGGCCAAAACGTCCGCAGGATCGCGTTGCGTTGAACAATGTGCCGAATGCATTTGCGGCCAGTAACGAACTGGAAGTGAACGCCGCGCAAAAAGACCACCGTCCGGTCGACTATGTCATGAACGGACATCAGTACCAGCTCCCTGAAGGAGCCGTTGTGATTGCGGCCATTACCTCCTGTACCAACACGTCGAACCCCAGCGTACTCATGGCCGCCGGGTTGCTGGCAAAAAAAGCGGTGGAGCTGGGGCTGAAACCACAGCCGTGGGTCAAAGCCTCTCTGGCTCCGGGGTCGAAAGTGGTGTCCGATTACCTGGCGAAGGCCAAACTCACGCCATATCTCGATGAGCTGGGGTTTAACCTGGTCGGGTACGGTTGTACCACTTGCATCGGTAACTCTGGCCCGCTACCAGAACCCATTGAAGCGGCAATTAAGCAAGGTGATCTCACCGTCGGTGCCGTGCTTTCCGGAAACCGAAATTTTGAAGGACGTATCCATCCGCTGGTGAAAACCAACTGGCTGGCGTCGCCACCGCTGGTTGTGGCCTACGCTCTGGCCGGGAACATGAATATCAACCTGGTGACCGATCCGATTGGTCACGACCGCAATAATGACCCCGTCTATCTCAAGGATATCTGGCCGTCTTCCCGGGAGATCGCCCGCGCCGTTGAGCAGGTATCTACCGCGATGTTCCATAAAGAGTACGCAGAGGTGTTTGAAGGTACGCCGGAGTGGAAAGTCATTAACGTGGCCGGTTCTGATACCTACGACTGGCAGGATGATTCAACCTATATCCGCCTGTCGCCGTTCTTTGATGAAATGCGGGCGCAGCCTGAGTCTCTTAAGGATATTCACGGTGCGCGCATTCTGGCGATGTTGGGGGATTCCGTCACCACGGATCATATTTCACCGGCGGGGAGTATCAAAGCCGACAGTCCGGCAGGCCGCTACCTGCAAAGCCATGGCGTGGAACGGCGGGACTTTAACTCCTACGGTTCACGCCGTGGTAACCACGAAGTGATGATGCGCGGGACGTTTGCCAATATCCGTATCCGTAACGAAATGGTACCGGGGGTGGAAGGCGGTATGACGCGTCATTTACCGGGGACGGAGGTCGTTGCGATTTACGATGCTGCAGTCAGGTATCAACAGGAAGGCACGCCGCTGGCCGTCATCGCCGGGAAGGAGTACGGTTCAGGCTCCAGCCGTGACTGGGCTGCGAAAGGACCCCGGTTGTTGGGGGTACGGGTGGTTATTGCTGAATCTTTTGAACGTATTCACCGTTCAAACCTGATCGGGATGGGGATCCTGCCGCTTGAGTTCCCGCAGGGTGTCAGCCGTAAAACACTGGGGCTGACCGGAGAAGAACAGATTGATATTAGCGGTCTGCAGAACCTGCAGCCAGGTAAAACGGTTCCTGTGACGCTCACGCGCGTCGGGGGGAAAACGGAGGTGCTGGAGTGTCGGTGCCGCATCGATACGGCAACAGAGCTGACCTATTACCAGAATGACGGCATTTTACATTATGTGATTCGTAACATGCTGAATTAACGGGATATGCCCGGCGCGCAACGGCGTGGCCGGGCATTAACAAGGATTACTCGCTCAGCAGGTGACCCATTTTGGCGGCTTTGGTATCGAGGTAGTGCGCATTTTTCGGATTACGTCCGACAATCAGCGGTACGCGCTCAACGATATTGATACCGGCTTCTGTCAGGATCTCCACTTTGCGCGGGTTGTTCGTCAGCAGGCGGACTTCATCCACGCCGAGCAGCTTGAACATATCTGCACACAGGGTGAAATCACGCTCGTCAGCGGCAAAACCAAGCTGGTGGTTAGCCTCAACGGTATCGTAACCCTGATCCTGCAACGCGTAGGCGCGGATTTTATTCAGCAGGCCAATGTTGCGGCCTTCCTGACGATGATAAAGCAACACCCCACGGCCTTCCTCAGCAATATGCGACAGCGCGGCTTCAAGCTGGAAACCGCAGTCACAGCGCAGGCTGAACAGGGCGTCACCGGTCAGACATTCCGAGTGAACGCGGGACAGAACCGGCGTTTGTCCTGAAATGTCACCAAACACCAGGGCGACGTGATCCTGCCCGGTTGCCAGTTCTTCAAAACCCACCATCAGGAAATCGCCCCAGGGGGTTGGCAGTTTGGCTTCTGCCACACGTTTAAGCTGCATGTGATTCTCCAGAGTAGGCTGACACGTTTCGTGCCTTTCGCCTGTTTGGCTTTTTGTATCTGTTCATTTTGCCACAAGCTCAGCGTGTTCGCCTAATTGCCGCCATGCTATACGAACGTTAAACGCACGATCCGACATCTCCACGCATCCAGTGAAATTCAGTTATGATTGTGACGCTTAGCGAAAAAGGAGAAGACATGCTTTCAATCGCCAGACGAACGGCAGCGGGCGCGGCCATCTTACTTATTATGCCTCTGGCTGTGTGGATATCAGGCTGGATGTGGCAGCCCGGGCAAAATGCCTTGTGGCTTAAATCATTGTACTGGGTCACCGAAACGGTCACGCAACCGTGGGGGATTATCACCCATGTGCTGCTCTGTGTCTGGTTTCTGTGGTGTCTGCGTTTTCGACTACGCCCGGCGTTGATGCTTTTTGTCATTCTCGGCGTGGCTATCCTGGTTGGCCAGGGCGTGAAATCCTGGGTGAAAGATCACGTTCAGGAACCGCGTCCTTTTGTTGTCTGGCTGGAAAAAGCACACGATATCCCGGTTGATGCGTTCTACAATTTAAAGCGTAAAGATCGCGCGGATCTGGTCAAAGAGCAGCTTGCAGAACAACACGACATTCCGAAATTTTTACGTAAGCACTGGCAAAAAGAAACCGGATTTGCGTTTCCTTCCGGACATACCATGTTTGCAGCCAGTTGGGCATTGCTTGGGGTTGGGCTACTGTGGCCGCGTCGTCGGACGCTAACCATCGCGGTGTTACTGGCCTGGGCAACGGCAGTGATGGGAAGCCGCTTACTGTTGGGGATGCACTGGCCGCGTGATCTGATCGTGGCGACACTCATCTCCTGGGTGCTGGTGACGTTTGCGACGTGGCTTGCTGAACGGCTCTGCGGGCCACTGACTCCACCTCCGGAAGAGAAGCAAGAAATCGCCGAAAGGGAACAAACCGGGGTGTGAAGGTTGATATTACGTCTTTTGCCCATAAATCCATGACTGGTGCGTCACTTTTTCCGTTTCGCGCCCGTCACTAAAATGGTAGTTTATAAGACTGATTACGGTGAGTTGAACACACTTTATTCGCTTGAACCACATAACGGGAAGTAATGTGAAATATTTACTCATTTTCTTACTGGTGTTGGCGATTTTTGTCATTTCAGTCACGCTGGGCGCACAAAACGATCAACTGGTGACGTTTAATTATCTGCTGGCGCAGGGCGAGTATCGGGTGTCGAGCCTGCTTGCTGTCTTATTCGCGGCGGGTTTTGCCATCGGCTGGCTGGTTTGTGGCCTGTTCTGGCTGAAAACCCGTGTTTCTCTTGTGCGCGCTGAACGTAAAATTAAACGACTCGAACATCACATTGCGCCTGCGTCCGACGTTCCGGAAAGCTCTGGTGTACCGGTAGTCAAGGAATAATCGAATATGCTCGAGTTGTTGTTTCTGCTTCTGCCTGTAGCTGCAGCCTATGGCTGGTATATGGGTCGCAGAAGTGCGCAACAAACAAAACAGGATGAAGCCAACCGGCTCTCCCGCGACTATGTTGCGGGGGTGAACTTCCTCCTGAGCAATCAACAGGACAAAGCGGTAGACCTGTTCCTCGACATGCTGAAAGAGGACACCGGCACCGTTGAAGCGCATCTCACCCTGGGAAACCTGTTCCGCTCTCGCGGAGAAGTTGACCGCGCCATCCGCATTCACCAGACCCTCATGGAAAGTGCCTCGTTAACCTACGAACAGCGTCTGCTGGCGGTGCAACAGCTGGGCCGGGACTACATGGCAGCGGGGTTGTACGATCGTGCTGAAGACATGTTCTCACAGCTGGTGGATGAAACTGATTTCCGCATCAGCGCTCTGCAGCAATTGCTGCAGATTTATCAGGCCACAAGTGACTGGCAGAAAGCCATTGATACCGCCGAGCGGCTGGTGAAGCTGGGGAAAGACAAGCAGCGCGTTGAGATAGCGCATTTCTACTGTGAGCTTGCTCTGCAGCAAATGGGCAACGACGACATGGATAAAGCCATGACGTTGCTGAAGAAAGGGGCCGCCGCAGATCGCAATAGCGCGCGCATCTCCATTATGATGGGGCGCGTCTTTATGGCGAAAGGCGAGTTTGCCAAAGCCGTTGAAAACCTGTTACGGGTCATCGACCAGGATAAAGAGCTGGTCAGTGAAACACTGGAAATGCTGCAAACCTGCTATCAACAGCTGGATAAACAGGATGAGTGGGTCACGTTCCTGCGTCGTTGTGTGGAAGAAAATACCGGTGCAACGGCCGAACTGATGCTCTCTGACGTGGTTGAGCAGCATGAAGGCAGTGACACTGCGCAGGTCTACATCACCCGTCAGCTGCAGCGCCATCCAACCATGCGGGTCTTCCATAAGCTGATGGATTACCACCTGAACGACGCAGAAGAAGGGCGCGCCAAAGAGAGCCTGATGGTACTGCGTGACATGGTCGGCGAGCAGGTACGCAGCAAACCACGATACCGCTGCCAGAAGTGCGGTTTTACTGCCTATACGCTGTACTGGCACTGTCCGTCATGCCGGGCATGGTCGACGATTAAGCCAATACGCGGCCTCGACGGGCAATAGTTTTTTAAAACACTTTATTTTAGTTACAACATACTGATGGTTTTTTAAAGACCGTTCGGTTCCGTGCGGAACTCAGCCTGGCAGGAAAGAAAATCGATTCTGTCAATTTGCGGCGTTGGCAGGTAGAATGCTGGCCGTTTATCTGTTCCGCGCCGCTGCGCGCCCATAGACGAAAAGGGCTGGTCATGACGTCTGTTACTTCCTCCGCTTCCCGCGTAGTTACCGATTCTCCTGTTGTTGTTGCTCTCGATTACAATAAGCGTGACGCCGCGCTGGCCTTCGTCGACGGTATTGATCCTCGCGACTGCCGCCTGAAAGTGGGCAAAGAAATGTTCACGCTATTTGGTCCGCAAATCGTTCGCGATCTGCAACAGCGCGGTTTTGACGTTTTCCTCGACCTGAAATTCCATGATATCCCGAACACAACGGCGCACGCCGTTGCCGCTGCCGCTGAGCTGGGCGTATGGATGGTGAACGTTCATGCATCGGGTGGGGCGAGAATGATGACGGCCGCCCGTGAGGCGCTTGTACCGTTTGGCAACGATGCACCTTTACTGATTGCGGTGACTGTGCTGACCAGTATGGATGAAAGTGATTTACGCGATCTGGGTGTGACGTTGTCACCTGCTGAGCATGCAGAACGTCTGGCGCGTCTGGCGCAAAATTGCGGTCTTGATGGTGTCGTCTGTTCGGCACAGGAAGCAGTGCGCTTCAAAAAAGAGCTGGGCCAGGATTTCAAACTGGTGACGCCGGGGATCCGTCCCGCGGGCAGCGAAATTGGCGATCAGCGCCGTATTATGACGCCTGAGCAGGCAATGGCTGCAGGCGTAGACTATATGGTGATTGGGCGTCCGGTGACGCAATCAGCAAACCCGGCAGAGACGCTTAAGGCTATCAACGCCTCACTGAAAAAGGGGGCGTAATGACCGATTCTAACAGCCGTCTGGTCTATTCAACCGAAACCGGACGCATTGATGAGCCGAAAGCGAAAACGGAACGCCCGAAGGGGGATGGCATCGTTCGCATTCAGCGCCAAACCAGCGGCCGAAAAGGAAAGGGCGTGTGTCTGCTCTCCGGTCTTGATCTGGATGACGCGGAACTGGCAAAGCTGGCGGCAGAGCTGAAGAAGAAATGCGGATGCGGCGGTGCCGTGAAAGACGGTATTATCGAAATACAGGGTGATAAGCGTGATTTAATTAAATCGTTGCTTGAAGCCAAAGGTATGAAAGTAAAACTGGCAGGTGGTTAAAATAAATGAGCCCCGGTTAATACCGAGGCTCTTTTTTTTACGTGCGTAAGTCAGACCTGCAATGTGCTCAATATATATCTTTATGCCGGTGGAGGCGTTTTAGTGGTTATTTGCCCACCTGGTGACCGATAATACCACCGACAGCTGCACCACCTAATGTGCCCAGCGTACTACCATCTGTTAATATTGCGCCACCGAGAGCGCCCGCGCCGGCACCAAGTGCGGTGTTACGATCGCGTTTAGACCAGTTAGAGCACGCGCTCAGGGACATTGCTACAGTGATGGCCAGAACAGCGGCGGCTAATTTTTTGCTGGTTAAAGACATAATACGTTCTCCTGAATTATCGATTCACAGAAAGGAGTACCCTTTAAGTATAGACAAGCTGCATACTTAAAATCCGTTCCCGTGAAAGCTGGTCGCGCAGGTGTACATAATCACGCAGGTGATAGTCACTTCCTGTTATATCGCTAATAATAATTCTACGTCTTTGAGGTAGATTAAACAGGTAAAAACTCTTAAAGGAGGGATGAGAATTATCTCAGACGAGGGGGAGGGTGCGCCCGGAATTCAGGCGCAAAAGAGCTTCAGGACGATTTCTTAATAATGTCGACAATAAGGCCATCACGTTCGAGTTGATGACGGTGGTCATTGCTCAGGCGATCGTCGGTAATGACGCGACTAAAGCGAGATATCGGCCCCATCATGTAGGGATGAACCGCACCAAATTTTGAACTGTCGGTAAGCACAATGGCTTCACACTCTTTTTCCAGCACGGCGTTAACCACATCCGAGCGCATCATATCCCGGCCGGTGAAACCTGTTTCTGGTTGCCAGCCGTCAATGCCGATGAAGGCCTTACTGAAATGTACCTGCTGTACATACTGACGAGTGAGTGGGCCAACCATGCTCTCGCTTTTTTTCTGGTAGATCCCACCCAACAGAATCACTTCGCAGTGCGTCTCCTTGAGCAAATGCGCAATATAACTACTGACGGTGATAATAGTGACGTTTTTTTGATCGGCAAGTGTGCGCGCCAGAAGAGCGTTGCAGCTGCCATTCTCAATAAAGACCGTTTCGCCATTGCTCACTAAAGACGCAGCAAACTCTGCCAGTTCTCGCTTCAGGGCATAGTTGTTCATCATGCGCGTTTCAACGTCCTCACTGTCGAGTGGGACGGCATAGCCATGCGCACGACGCAGGTAGCTCTGTTTTTCCAGAAGATTGAGATCCTGACGGATTGTGACTTCAGAAACACCTGTTGTTTTGGCGAGATCGACCACGCTCACGCGTCCCTGATCGATGACCATCTGCAAAATAATTTGTTGTCGGGAATTCATAGCATCCATTTAATAAAGCGAAACGAGGTCGGAAACGGTGTGATTACACTTCCCACGGGGCTTTGGGCTGTGTGTTTTCAGCTGTAATTTCGCTGCCATTTTGCGCCAGAAGCTCTGATTTCAGGATCTCAAGGTTACGGATCGCAGAGTGATAATCACCTGCAACCAGTATATCCAGCACCGTATCAATACGTTGTGCCACGGTTAGTGTATCAATGTTAGCCATAATCTCACCTCAGGCGCGAAAAGTTAATATTTTCAATGATGCAGAAAATGGATTCAAAAGAGAAGGGAAAAAAATGCAATAACTAAATTACATAAATGAAAGTGATAATTTTATCTCCTCTCATGCAGCAGGCTTAATGAGTGGATTAGTCTAAAACTGCGCGCAAGGCGCTTTTTTATATGAGGAATTAGACTATGACAGTTATTAACCAATCTACCTGTACGCTGTTTACCGATGCTGAACGTTTCACTCAGCTGGCAGGCTATTATGAGGCGGAACGTCGCACGGTCTGGATGATGTTGCGGGCGGAGCCACGACCTTGTTTTAACCATGCATTGATTGAGGAGATCATGAACCTCTCCTGGCTGGTACGGCAATCCGGTTTTGTTGTCGATTTTTGGGTAACCGGGTCGCTCGTACCGGATATGTACAATGCAGGTGGAGACTTGCAGTTTTTCGTGGACTGCATTCAGAACGGGCGTCGGGAAGCGTTACGTGCGTATGCCCGAGCCTGTGTCGATTGCGTACATGCGGCTTCACGAGGGTTTGATACGGGTGCTATCACACTGGCGATGGTCGAAGGAAGTGCGTTAGGCGGTGGGTTTGAGGCCGCTCTGGCGCACCATTTTGTTCTGGCCCAGCGCGATGCCCGCTTAGGCTTCCCTGAAATTGCCTTTAACCTGTTCCCGGGCATGGGGGGGTATTCGCTGGTTGCACGTCGTTCAGGCATGAAGTTGGCAGAGGAACTCATCTATAAAGGGGAGTCTCATACGGCAGAATGGTACGAACAGCATGGGTTAGTGGATGTGCTGTTTGAACCTGGGCAGGGCTATGTCTCCGTACGTACGTTTATTGATACGCTGCTGCCGAAACTGAACGGCGTAAGGGCAATGTTGCGTGCCCGTACTCGCGTTCTGCAACTGCCTCGCAGCGAATTGATGGATATTACGGAAGACTGGGTCGATGCCGCATTCTGCCTCGAACCTAAAGACATCGCCTATATGGAGCGCCTCGTTATGCTGCAAAACCGCCATCATGCGGCGGGATTACGCAAAGCCAGTTAACGCATCTTTCGCGACTGATAACGTTTTAGCCATCGCTCGAATGCGGCAGCGGGCATTGGCTTAGCAAACAAGAAACCCTGCCGTTCGTTGACGCCGTTCTTCGTCAGAAAGGCGTCTTCTTTTGCACTTTCCACACCTTCGGCAATAACCTGCAGGTTTAACGCCTGCGCAACGGCCACAATGGCCCGCACCAAAGATTGCGAGATCGATTGCTTATGAATATCCCGGACAAAAGACTGGTCGAGCTTGATGGCATCAATGGGGAACCGCGCCAGCTGTGAAAGGGAGGAATACCCAGTACCAAAATCGTCCAGATGAATTTGTGCGCCAAGCTGGCTGAATTGCTGGATCACAGAGAGCGCCAGCTCCTCGTTTTCGATCAGACAACTTTCGGTCAACTCAACGTCGACAGGGCAGTATTCAAAATTCAGATCCTTAAGCGCCTGCTTTAAATCGCTGAAAATGGTTTGATCGGCCAACTGCCGCGCAGAGACGTTCACCGCCACGCGCAGGTTAATGCCCTTGTCACGCCATTTAGCCACCTGCCGAACCACGTCAAGCATGACCCAACGACCAAGCGGCACAATCAGGCCGGACTCTTCGGCATACGAGATAAATTCCAGCGGAGGGATCAGCCCACGCTCTGGTGACTGCCAGCGCACCAATGCTTCAAGACTTCTGACTTCACCGCGCCAGGTCACTTTAGGCTGGTAGTGGATCAGGAGCTGATCGTTATCCAGTGCTTTACGCAGGTTGGTATCCAGCCAGAGATATTCAAAAACGCGCTGGTTCATTTCTGGTGAGAAAACGCAGAACTTGCCCCGACCATTCTCTTTTGCGGTATACATGGCGGTATCCGCATTACGGATAACGCTTTCCCGATCGTTACCGTGCTGTGGAGCTAGGGCGATACCCAGCGAACAGCCCGTGTAAATTTCAATCAGACCGATTCTGAACGGCTGACGCAGACGGGTCAGAATACGCGACGCCATCGCTTCCAGAGAGCTCTGCGACGTTTCTGTCGCCATGACAATAAACTCATCGCCGCCGAGTCGCGCCAGTACCTGGCCTTCATCCAGACAGCTGAGGATGGCGAGGGCAACAGCCTGCAATAACTGGTCGCCAAACATATGCCCGTAGGCATCGTTGACCTTCTTGAAGTTATCCAGATCGAGGTACACCACGCCGACCTGATTTTCCCCACGGGCGTCGATGGCATCAGAAATCAGTTCGTGAATGGCATTCCGGTTTGGCAACCCGGTAATGGTATCAGTGTTGGCCAGCACGCGCAGGCGCTCCTGGGCACGGCGTTCTTCCGTAATGTCGGTACCTGAACAGATAAGGAAAATTTCATTTTTACCGCTGCCGCTGTGCACAAATTTGTTTCTGAACAGAAACAATCTTTGCCCTTTGCGCGTTTTGATCCAGCGCTCAACTTCGTAGGAACTGCCGTTACGAAAGAAACCGGTAATATTACGTTTAGACGCAGCCGCTTCGCTGCGGCTCATGAACAGCTTAAACACGTTCTGACCAATGACTTCTTGCTCTTTCAGACCGGTGTACTCTTCACTCAGACGGTTGAAACGCTGAATATTGCCATGCTGATCGAGGATAACAATGACGGAGTTGGCTTCTGAGACAACCTGTTCGGCAAATGAGAGGCCCTGCACCAGATCGCGGGCGACAGAAGGGGTGTCATTCCAGGCGGAGGCCGTGCCAGCCCACTCTTTTTTACTGATTTTACGGCCAACGAGATGCACAGGGACATCTGCCCCGTACAGAGAAAGTGACATTGTGATACTGGAAGTAATAACCGTCAGCTGGCGAATAAGATCCGCTTGCTCATCAGTGAGTGCGACCACCTGAATGACATCGGTATTTTCGCTGGCGGCCAGATGCAGAGCATTGCTGTCCGCTGTCAGTCGCCACCAGGGGCTGTGAGTGCCCATGTAACGAAACAGCAAATTCTGCTCCAGATCGTCCATCATATTCTCTCCTGCGGCTGCTCGTTAGCGCAAAAAATATTCATCGGCAGTCGACTTTTCCGTAGTAAAAGAGCGGCAAAACCGAAGTGAACTTATTGTTTTTCCCTATTTTCTTATATTAAAACGACTCGGGTAAAAAAGGATACTCAACGTATAAAAATTCACGTAAACGAACATTACGACACTCTTTTACTGTAGATAACTCTGGCGATTTTGGGTGACTGGAGATTGAAAATAGTAAGAAAAAATGATGTTTTCGTTGTGCGGGGGAAAAATAGAAAATGTTGGCCCAATCTTAATGGAAAGGGCCAACATTTTAACAGGTTATCAGGCGACAGGGCGCGCGATAATACTGCGGGTTTCCATGCGGACTTCGGCAATGTTTACGTCAATCACGTCAGTGACTTTATAAACCGTTTCACCTTTGATTTGCACGGTACCGTTTTCCTGGCTACAGGTCAGTTCATCGCGGACAGCATGCAGGAACGGTGCAGGGATAAAGGCAACAGCACCGTTATCCACCAGGCGTACACGCATGCCACCACGGCTGATATCAATGATCTCAGCAGGGAAGCGGGTCTCGGTACCGGCTTTGTCATTCAGGAAGCGGGCATACAACCAGTCACCAACGTCACGTTCTGCCATACGGTTCAGGCGGCGGCGATCGGCCATCTGCAGGGTGGTGTCATCCTGAGGGCGCGCAACGGTTTCACCTTTGATAATCGCTTTCAGCAGGCGGTGGTTAACCATATCACCATACTTACGGATCGGGGAGGTCCAGGTTGCGTAGGCATCCAGACCCAGGCCGAAGTGCGGGCCAGGTTCCGTGCTGATTTCAGCAAAGGACTGGAACCGGCGAATGCGGCTATCCAGGAAACCGGACGGCTGAGCGTCGAGCTCACGGCGCAGTTTGCAGAAGCCCTGCAGCGTCAGAACTTCTTCCGGGTCAACATGCACATCGTGGTTTTTCAGCAGGGCGGCCAGTGCTTCGGTATTCGCCGGATCGAAGCCCGTGTGGACGTTGTAAATGCCGAAGCCCAGTTTGTCGCGCAGTACCCGTGCGGCGCAGATGTTGGCAGAAATCATGGCTTCTTCAACGATGCGGTTCGCAATGCGACGCGGTTCGGCCACGATATCCAGCACTTCACCTTTTTCACCCAGAACAAAGCGATAATCCGGACGGTCGCGGAAGACCAGCGCATGGGTTTTACGCCATTCGCCACGGTTCAGGCAGATGCGATGCAGCAGACGGATCTGTGCAGCGATGGCGTCTGAGTCCGGCTTCCAGCTGCCGGTGTCCTCCAGCCAGTCTGATACGTCGTCATAAGCCAGTTTGGCTTTCGATTCGATGGTTGCGGCAAAGAATTCGATATCGTCTTCAATCGTACCATCAGCGGCGATGGTCATACGGCAGGCAAGCACCGGACGCACTTCATTCGCCCTCAGCGAGCAGAGGTCGTCAGACAGTTCGCGCGGCAACATCGGGATGTTAAAGCCAGGCAGATAGTTGGTGAACGCGCGAATTTTTGCCGCATCGTCCAGCTTACTGCCTTCGACAATCCACGCGGTAGGGTCAGCAATGGCAACGGTCAAATGCAGCTTGCCATCGGCGCTCTCTTCAGCAAACAGCGCATCGTCCATATCTTCGGTGCTGGCGCTGTCAATGGTGACGAACTCCAGTGCGGTCAGATCGCGACGTGCCAGACCTTCGTCCTGCATCTCTGTCGCGACGCCATTTGGCGCTTCTTTTTCAAGATTATGGCGTGCCAGCGTCACCCACCACGGCACGAAATGGTCGTCGCCAAAGGTGATGAACTGCGTGAGTTCGGCATAGAAACCGCGATCGCCTTTCAGAGGATGACGGCGCATTTCTGCTACGGCCCAGTCACCCTCTTTAAAATCATGCTCAACACCACGCGCGGCGCGGCAAGGAACGGCATCTTTCAGCAGGGGATGGTCTGGAACGATAGAAAGACGATCGTCTTTTCTGTGGATCTTGCCGACGAAACGGGTCAGGAACGGTTCGATCAATGTTTCCGGCTCGGCGGATTCACGTTCCTTCTCGGTATGAATAACGGCAGTGATGCGGTCGCCGTGCATCACTTTCTTCATCTGCGGTGGTGGAATGAAGTAGCTTTTCTGCGCGTCAACTTCAAGGAAGCCAAAGCCCTTTTCCGTGGCTTTTACGACCCCTTCTGCACGCGGCGTCTGGGAATGCAGTTGCTGTTTAAGCTGCGCTAGCAGCGGGTTGTCCTGAAACATAATGTTCTATTTTCGTAGCCATTGAGCGGCTGACAGTTTTACGCGATTCTCACTGTCACAGCAAGGGATCTTTGGGTAATTAGTACGGTTATTCCTCTTTGCCAAGGGCGATGCTAAGGCGTTCGAGCCAGCCTCCAAATGCGCTTTGGGTCAGCAGGTTTATCGCCCGTACAGCAGGGAGCCCTTCGTCCGTCAGCGGAGTAAACTGCGCGGCACTGAAACGGTCTGGTGAATGTGTCAATAACGCTACCGCTGCGGAAAGCGCCAGAAGAGTCGGAGATTCATCTTCGCGGCTGTTTATCAGGATTTCACCCGTCAGATCGAGCAGCGCTGGCTCATGACAAAGCACCGGCGTCAGCACCTGAAGTGCAGGCTCTGGCTGCCAGCGGGAAAGGGAATCCAACTGATGAGCGTTGGCATAGCGCAGTTCAACAACAGGCAGAATAGACACCCACGTGCGGGCATGGACGGGCAGCGTATGGGGCTGGATATGATGTCCCGGTAACCAGCGTACGGGGTGTCCGAGTAACGCCTGGAAGACGGCGACAACGCGCGCCTGAAAACCGATAAAGCCGATGATCTGGTTAATAAGCACAATGTCATACGTTGTCAGACCTACCTCATCAAGCTGGTTCTGGGCTTTATCGTCGATGACGTCAGGTGAGCTGGCAAGCTGGCGGGCGTACTGAGTAATTTGCGCCAGGCGACGATTGCTTTCGCGTGAGGAATCGGGACCAGGAAGCGGGGTAAGCAGGGCGGCGTAATGGTTACATAGCCTCTGAACGCCGCAGGCCTGGGCCACCGTTAATGCAGTGCTTAGCCTGTCGTAGGCGCTTAACGTATGCAGACGGTTCACTGGGGTATCGCGCGGAAACAGCAGGTGACATAAAGCTCTGGCAGGGGTAAGCCAGCCAGAACACGCGGCGACAATCTCTTCAGGCAGGGTTAAATCGAGCAAAAAACGGTCGTCGACATTAGCGGCTTCGGGCACCAGCGGCAGGACATCCGACTGTGAGCGATTTGACTGGGTTTCATGATACCAGTGACCTTTGCCGGAAAAACGGCGTTGTTCCATGTGCGTTCCTTGATCTCAAATGGCGATCAATATCCTGGCGTAAGGTGAGCAAGGGGAAAAATATTGTTAGGTGATAACAAATAGCAGAACGGAATAACGAAGGGACGGCGGGGAAGGGAGAACTCTCTTCCCCGACGGGAAGAGAGTGACAGCTTATTTAATTTCCAGCTCGTTCATTGCAGCGATGTTGAAGCCGCCATCAACGTGAACCACTTCGCCGGAGATACCTGCGGAAAGGTCAGAGCACAGGAATGCTGCAGAGTTACCCACGTCTTCGATGGTAACGGTACGGCGAATCGGGGTAACCGCTTCGCAGTGTGCCAGCATTTTACGGAAATCTTTGATGCCGGAAGCCGCCAGGGTGCGGATTGGGCCAGCAGAGATACCGTTAACACGTACGCCTTCCGGACCCATTGCGTTCGCCATGTAGCGTACGTTCGCTTCCAGAGACGCTTTAGCCAGGCCCATAACGTTGTAGTTAGGGATTGCGCGCTCTGCGCCCAGGTAGGACAGGGTCAGCAGGGCAGCTCCTGGGTTCAGCATGGTGCGGCAAGATTTAGCCATCGCCACGAAGCTGTAAGAGCTGATGTCGTGCGCGATTTTGAAGCCTTCACGGGTTACCGCGTTCACATAGTCACCGTCCAGCTGATCGCCTGGAGCGAAGCCGATGGAGTGAACGAAGCCGTCGAATTTCGGCCATGCTTTTGCCAGTTCAGCAAACATGCCATCGATGCTTTCGTCTTGCGCAACGTCGCATTCCAGAACAATGCTGGAACCCAGCTGCGCGGCAAACTCTTCAACACGGCCTTTCAGCTTGTCGTTCTGGTAGGTGAACGCCAGCTCAGCGCCTTCGCGGTGCATAGCCTGTGCGATGCCATATGCGATGGACAGTTTGCTGGCAACGCCGGTTACCAGAATGCGCTTACCGGAAAGAAAACCCATAGCTTTGATCCTTATATTCATTGTTGTGGCGATCGTCATCTCAATGGGACAATCGTCGTTAAAACGCGGCGATAATATCACGTGTCGCGTGCTTAGTTAATCCGACCACTCTTTTGACGCACGGTTAACGGTCTTTTCGCCATGCATCAGCGGTTAATGCTTCACCAAAATGTCCGGCAATCAGTCGTTTGGTGAGATCATGAAGCGGGGAGGCCATGACATCTGCGGTACTTCCACGCTCGACAACTTCACCCTGATGCATGACCAGAACCTGGTCGCTGATGTGTTTCATCATGCCAAGATGCTGGGTGACGTAAATATAAGAGATCCCCTGTTTTTCCTGCAATTCCAGCATCAGGTTAATCAACTGTGAACGCATCGACATATCCAGCGACGCAAGCGCCTCGTCGGCGATGATCACTTTCGGGCGCAGGATTAACGCGCGCGCCAGCCCCAGACGCTGCTTCTGTCCGGGAGCCAGCATATGCGGGTAGTAACTTTCGTGATCGGGCAGCAGCCCAACCATACGCAGGGTTTCAAATATCCGTTTACGACGTGCCTCAGGATCCAGGTTGGTATTCAGCCGCAGCGGAAAGTCCAGGATCTGCGAAATCCGCTGGCGTGGGTTAAGCGATGTCGACGGATCCTGAAATATCATGCGGATACGCTGGCTGCGGAAAGAGTAATCACCGAATGTCAGGGGATGATCGTCAATCAGCACTTCGCCACTGGTGGGTTCTACCATTCCCGCGAGCATTTTCGCCAGCGTGGATTTCCCCGAACCGTTCTCGCCGATGATTGCCAGGGTCTGTTTTTCGCGCAGCATAAAGCTCAGTGGTTTCACTGCTTCAACGGTCTGGCGGTGAAACAGCCCTGTACGGTAGCGAAAGGTCTTACTCAGGTTGCGGACTTCCAGCAAAGTTTCGACCATTTCACTCTCTCTCCATGTTCAGCGGGAAATGACAGGCGTAAAGATGATTTTTGGCACCTGTCAGACGCGGCGTCTCAATACATTTACGCTGAGCGTACGGACAGCGTGGCCCCAGACGGCAGCCAATTGGCAGCGACTCCAGCAGCGGGATCGCGCCCGGTAGCGTGTTCAGGCGGCTTTTGTGTGGCATGGCACTGCCAAAATCCGGGATCGCACGGATCAACGCCTGCGTATAGGGGTGGTGCGGCGTGTTGACCAGGTCTTCACTGATGGCGGTTTCAACCGTCTGCCCGCAATACATCACATCAATTTTATCTGCCCATTTGCTGAGCATCTGCAGGTCATGACTGATCAGCAAAATGGTGGTGTTATTGTTCTGGTTCAGACGTGAAAGCAGGCGGAAAATCTGCGCCTGTGTGGTCGGTTCCATCGCATTCGTTGGTTCATCAGCAATCAGTAAACGCGGCTGGTTAGCCAGCGCAATGGCAATCATCACCTTCTGACACTCACCGTCCGTCAGCTCGTAGGGGAAACTGCGCATCGCGTCTTTGTGATCTTTGATCCCGACGCGGTGAAGTAGCTCAATGGCGCGACGTTTGCGCCAGCCGAAACGCTGCCACCAGCGGCCTTTGTACGTCCAGCCGGGAATGTTCTGCATCAGCTGTTTGCCCACGCGCTCCGACGGGTCGAGACAGGATTGTGGCTCCTGGAAAATCATAGAGACGTTATGACCCACCAGCTTGCGGCGCTCGCGCGGAGAGAGGCGCTGCAGGTCGATATCATCAAAACGCATGCGGTCAGCGGTGACGCGCCAGTTGTCTTTCGCCACGCCGCAAATGGCTTTGGCGATCAGGCTCTTTCCTGATCCAGACTCGCCCACCAGACCGCGAATTTCGCCTTCTGCAAGGGTAATGCTGATGCGATCGACGGCCTTGACCCAGCCTTCACCGGTTTTGAATTCGATAGTGAGATTGCGGATATCAAGAAGCGGCATTATTGCACCCCCGCATTAATTGCACGGCGAATACCGTCGCCCAGCAGGTTGACAAGCAGCACGCTCACCATAATGGCTGCCCCCGGCAACATGACTGTCCACGGTGCAACGTAGATAAGCTCCAGCGCGTCGCCGAGCATTGCGCCCCATTCAGGTGACGGCAGTTGTGCACCCAAATCGAGGAAACCGAGTGCGGCGATGTCCAGAATTGCCATCGACAGCGCCCGGGTGATCTCGGTGACCAGACCTGACGCGATATTCGGCAGCACGGCAAACCATAAAATATTGGACGTTGTCGCCCCGTCCAGACGGGCTGCGACAACATACTCTTTTTCCAGTTCGTCGTGCACCATGCTGTACACCGAGCGAACGATGCGGGGCAGGATGGCCAGCCAGACGGCGAACATGGCATGCGTCAGGTGCGGCCCGGCGAAGGCCACAACAATAATGGCCAGCAGCAGAGACGGAATAGAGAGCAGGGTGTCCAGAATATGGTTCAGCACCGCCGAGCGCAGGCCATGTGTCGACCCGGCAAAAATGCCAAGCGCCAGACCACAAACCGTTGCCCCAAGCGTCACCACAAATGCGCCACCGACCGTCGGAGCTGCGCCGCTCAGCAGGCGGCTTAACACATCGCGGCCAAGATCGTCGGTTCCCAGGAAGAAGGAGACTTCACCGTAGCGCGACCACGACGGAGGCAACAGCTGATAGCCGAGGAACTGCTGATCAATACCATACGGTGCAAACCACGAGCCAAAGATGCAAAGCACAACCAGACCCGCACAGCCATACAGGCCGATCATTGCCGTGGTGTCACCATAGAATTTACGCCACACGGTACGTAACGCACCAGGCGTGCGTTTTTCGCTGTATACGCTATCGTAAGGCATACCATTCCTTATGCTTCAACGGGTTAGCCATTGCACCCAAAATATCGGAAATCACGTTAACAATAATAACCAGTGAGCCGATCACCATCACGCCCGCAGAGAGGGCGGCGTAATCCTGCTGGCGGATGGCGTTAATCATCCAGCGTCCCAGGCCTGGCCAGCTAAAGACCATCTCGGTGATCATCGCCAGGGTCAGCATGGTTGAGAACTGTAGCCCCAGGCGTGGGATAACGGGTGGCAACGCATTGTGCAGCACATGGCGGCGCAAAATGGTCAGACGCGATAACCCGCGCGTGGCGGCGGCTTTGACGTAGTTTTGATCGAACACCTCAATGGTGCTGATCCGCATCAGGCGGATCACTTCGGTTGTCGGGGCCACAGCCAGCGTCAGCACGGGCAATACCATATGACGCAGGGCGCTGACGATCATTTCATGACGCCAGACGGAATCAGACAGCCACGCGTCAACAATCGCAAACCCGGTCACCGTTTTTACTGTATAAAGCAGGTCAAAACGGCCAGAAACCGGCAGCCAGCCCATCGTCAGTGAGAAGAAAAGCGTCAACAGCAGCGCCAGCCAGAAGATCGGGATTGAGAAGCCGAGCAGAGCGAGGGCGCTGATGAATTTATCCTGCCATTTGTTGCGATAAATCCCCGCCAGCATCCCCACCGGAATGCCCACCATCAGCGCAAAGCCGAAAGCCAGAATGCACAGTTCCATCGTGGCCGGGAACACCACTTTCAGCTGCTCTGAAATAAGCTGACCGTTGATACTGGATACGCCAAAATCCCAGTGCAGCAGGCCGTTAAACCAGAACTGCCACGCGTCCCACAGCGACGAGCCATGAAGCGGGGCGTGTGGGGTGAAATAGCTCAGACTAAAGCCGACAAATGTCAGGAAAAAGAGCGTCACCAGCAGCAGCAAGAGTCGACGCAAGGTAAAAATAATCATGGTTTTTTCACCTCTTGTTCTTTTTCGCGAGAGACGCCCGCGAAGGAGGCGTTACCAAACGGACTCAGTACCAGCCCTTTAATATCGTAACGATAGGCCTGGAGACGCAGGGAAGAGGCGAGTGGTAGCACAGGCAGTTCACGGGCGAGAATGTTTTGCGCTTCGTCATAGGCGTCGATGCGTGAGGCAAGCTGTTGCGACGCGAGCGCTTTTTGCAGCACGGCGTCAAACTCGCGGTTACACCAGTGAGCATAGTTTGTTTGCGAGTTAATGGCTGCACAGCTCAACAGCGGACGGAAGAAGCTGTCCGGGTCATTACTGTCGGTGGCCCAGCCCGTTAACGTCAGGTCATGATTCATATCCATCAGGCGCGCCTCCTGGAAACGACCCTCGACCGGTACGATGACCACTTTGACGCCGGCTTGCGCCATATCGGCCTGCAGCAGCTCGGCAGTTTTGAGTGGGCTTGGGTTCCACGCCTGTGAACTGGTCGGTACCCACAGCTGGAGCGTCAGGTTTTCTGCGCCCAGTGCTTTAAGCTGTTCGCGCGCTTTCGCCGGATTGTATTCAGTAATTTTAGCTTCACCATCATACGCCCAGGAGGCGCGCGGTAAAATAGAGGCAGCCGTTTCAGCCGTACCATAATAGATAGACTGCATCAGTCGCTGGTTGTTAATGGCCAGGGCCAGTGCATGACGCACGGCAGGGTTATTCAGCGGTGGTTTATCGGTGTTAAACGCCAGATATGCGATGTTCATGCCGGGACGTAACGTCAGACGCAGGCGTGGATCGTCGCGCAGAATGGTCAACTGGCTGGCAGCCGGCCAGGCGAGTACGTCGCATTCGCCGGTCAGCAGTTTCGAAAGACGCCCCGTTCCGCCGGAACCGAGATCAACCACCACCTGTGGCATCAGCGGGGTGCCGCGCCAGAAATGTTCATGGCGCTGCAGGCGAATATATTGCCCGGAGCGGTATTCGGCCACCTGGAACGGACCTGTACCGACAGGCTGACGGTCAAGTAACTCCTGATGATCGTTTTTGGTCAACTGAGCCGCGTATTCGGCAGACATGACGGATGCATAGTGTGTAGCCAGATGCCACAGGAAAGAGGCATCCGGGCGCGCCAGGGTAAACTCAACCGTCCGGTTATCCAGCTTGCGTACGCTTTTAACGGTGTCGGCAAACTGCAGACTGTCAAAATAAGGGAAGCTTCCCCCGTTAACGTTATGCCACGGATGGTTACGGTTAAAGATACGCTGGAAGGTAAAGACTACATCATCTGCGTTTAGCTTGCGCGTAGGGGTAAACCACGGCGTGTGCTGGAAAGCGACATCATCGCGAAGGCGGAAACGGTAAGTCGCGCCGTTATCCAGCACTTCCCAGCTTTCGGCAAGCTCAGGAACCAGACGATAGGTATACGGGTCAACATCAAGCAGACGATCGTAAAGCTGGGCGGCGAGTGTATCAACAATCAGCCCGCTTCCCGCTTTTTGCGGGTTAAAGGTATCAACCTGGCCGCTGACGCAATAGACGAAGCCGCTATCGCGAATATCAGGAAGCGCAGCCCGCTCGGGCGCAGCAAAGGCCATGTTACTGAACAGGCCAAGTGCAAACAGGGACGATAAAACCAGACGCATAATTTTTAAGGTATTACTTATAAAGTGGTTATCTTATTAATATTAAACGACGTTTTCCAGCGCCGTTTGCTCCTGAGGGCACCCTGGGGGCAATAGCGTTTGCAGTCGCTCATTTAGCATTACGACCTGATCGGCGTTCATACCCGCTATCCACTTTGAATATACCTCATAAACCATCTTAGCATTTTCATGCCCCATCTGACTTGCAATAAACGACGGATTTGCCCCGGAAGACAGCAACCAGCACGCATATGTGTGGCGTGACTGATAGGGTGGACGCCGCCGAATGCCAGAGCGTTTCACTGCTCTCTTCCAGCTGCCGCCAATGCTTCCTCGTGCAAAATATGGGCTCTTAGTCTTCGACTGGCTTCCCGGGGAGAACACAAACCGAATGCTCTGTTGCTCAGTCAGTCCGTGCTCTCTGTGATGAAAGGTTATTTCTGTTTTCTCTCTGCTCCCGGTAAGCAAAAACTGCTCTCTAATTGCCTCCAGAGCTGGCTGAAGTAACGTTACTGTGCGTTCGCCGGCCGCTGTTTTGGGTGGAACAAACAGGCCTTTATTCGTGATATTCCGGCTTATATGTATTTCACCTTTATCCAGGTCAATGTCATCCCATGCCAGTGCGCAAATCTCCCCGTGACGCAATCCGGTATGCACGGCAAAAACCCACATCAGACTTTGTGGTTTAGGCAACGCAGCAATCAGCGCCTGGTATTCGTGAAAAAGCAGGGGGTCTGGTGCTTTTTTGGATACCGTCAGCATTTTTACATTTTCGTGTGGAACGTGGGTAATGATTTGATCTCTTTGCGCAAGCCTGAGGATCGCACACAAGACTTTCATTATGTTGTTTACTGTTGAAGGTGTCCGGCCTTGCTTATTGAAACAGGGTATTTTTTTATTTACCACCTCTCCGGTGAGCAGCTCTTTTCTGTACCGAAGAACATCGATATGCTGAATATCAGATAGCCGGGTTTCACCACCGACAATCTCTTTGAGAGTGGTGACGGCGGACTCATAATTTGCATACGACGCAGCGCTGACTTCCAGAACCTTACTGGAAAGAAAAACATCGCAAAGCCCTTTAAATGTCGACACCCTTTGAGTTGATGAAAACTTTTTAAGCGCCTTTGACTCGGGGAAACGGTCTGCATAGCGAAAGGTGCCAAGCTGTATCTCACTCGTTATGAGCGCACGCAGATTTCCCGCTTTTTTGATATTGCTGCTGTTAGCAACCCAGCCACGCAAGACTTCGCGGCAGCGAATGCCGCGAAAAGTAAATGAAATCCTGATTTTTCCGTTATGTATTTCTACGCCAGTCGGGTATTTCATTAAGCATCCTGAACTAACTGATTAATCTTCGGGTAGTTGTACCAAAGCAGCCCTTTGGAGTTGTCAGTCTGGCCGAGAGCGGTCAGGCGTTTGAAGTGAACTCCCTCGATCCATAATTGCAGTCGGTAGCTTTTTATTTGACCTTCCGAGAGACCTGTTTTTTCGGAGAGTCTGGCCTCAACAACCCATTCTTCGTTAAAAATCACCTGTGACATGGTTCACCTCAGGTAACCGGCACGAGTATAAAAGTGCCGGTGTTGTGACGTTGATAAATCGTTATCAGTTATTCCTGAATGATTCAGTCATAGCCCGGGTAGCCGTAGTCATCCGGGTCGCAGTCGATAACGATCTTCGACTGGCCGTAATAAAGCGCGAACACCATCTTTTCCCACTTGGAACGCAGCCCGGTGGTATTAACGATGCGCTGCACGAACTGGTCATCAATCTTGGCGCTGTAAACCTCAAATACCTGGTCGCCGTCGATCTGCTCACCTTCAATCGCACGCATGTCCAGGCAGTTATCCAGGCTATATTTACTGCGTTCGCTGCTATAGCGGCTATAACCTTCTTTGCTCTTATCGAAATAGAAGTGCTTATACTCCGTACTCAGAACGCTCTCGCTGTCGATGAGCCGGAAGTCCGGGAATTCCCAGTTTTCCTCACGAGCCTGCTCAGCGTGGTCATCAATGAATGCCTCCAGCAGGACGCTGAGCTTGATTACTGGCGGTAGAAGATCTTCTTCCATCGCATTTTTGAGCGCTTTCTCAGCCTTTTGCACCATGTCGTTGGTGATATTGCTGCTTGCGAACACCGCACTCAGGCGGTCGGCGATCATGGAGTTGTAGCGGGCCAGATCAATGACGCTATCAATGTTGCCAGGGAGAGCATTTTTAAAGGCTTCTTTCGCGCCTTTGCTGAAGTCACCCCACGACGAGAACGAGTCATCGATGACATCAACGAGGAATTTCTCTACCCGTTTATCGATGATTTCCAACATTTTGGGGCTGGTAGACATAACGGTAATACGCTGTGCAAGTACATCTGCGATGGATGCTCTTGATAGCATTTCAACTGCACCCGGCTCGGCAATTTGTTCATTATTTTGTTGTTCGTTCATAATATTTTTTCCAAAGAATTATTCGTTATCAGGAAACCTGCCCAGGTAGGGATCGCAGTCGCCGCATCCCGGTCATTGCCGTGGCCACGTAACTCGCCTTCCGGTTCACCACCTCAACCCAGACCTTCACGCCTTCCACTTTCACCGTATAGGTCTCTTTCATCTTGCTTCGACCGTAATCGCCGTAACGTCGTTGGTGGGCAGCCAGCGCTAGGTCGCATGCCTGGCGCGCTAACGGGGATTGCTGATTACCTCGGTTAATTAGTCGCATGTCGTCACTCCTTTGCAGCGCTCAAACTCTTTGATCAGAGTGTTAACCTGTGATTTTTCAACACCCAAAAACTCAGCAATTTCCCGTAGGGTGCTGCCGTTTTTGCGCATAGATGCTGCTGTAGCGCGCAGGTAATGACGGCGTGGGGAAGAAATTTTATGGCTCATATTTATTCCTTAAACGGGAGGGCCAACCCTCCCGCCTCCCTTAGCCCACGTATTCCGGTTTCATGTCGTCCAGGGTGATACGGTACTGATCGTGCAGTTCGTCCCCCAGGTGACGCTTCGCCGCCAGGAGCATCTTTTCGACTTCTTCAAATCGTGCTTCTGCATCATCCGCACCTGGTTGTGGCAGGGAGTTAATCGCAGCCTCAACTTTGTTTTTGGCATCAACAAGGTAGTAGCGCTTTACAGCCTTATTTTTCAGCTCAGTGAACAGCGCAGTGCCCAGCAACGCTTTCTGCGATTCGATATCCACACGGATGGTTTTGGCCTGGTCAACAGAGCTTGCGGTATCAATGCGGTCGCGTAGATCGTCCGCAACGGTGTCAACATTAACTGCTGATTCCTGCGCGGTGGCTGAGGTGCCCACGGTGTTGGTTATTTCATTCAGCGTGATTTTTTCGGCCTGGGCAGGGTTAATTATCTTTTCCTCGCGCTCGTCAATTTCATCGGCGGTATAGACGCCGAGGATCACATCCGGGCAGTACAGACGCGCCCAGCGCTTAACAGCGAGATAGGCCAGTTGCTGGCGCGGATCACTCGCCCACAGTGTTGAATTGCGGACCTGTGCCTGCGAAAGCATCAGGACCAGTTCGCGGGGTTCATTTTCACCTTTCAGTGTTGCCCAGGCGCGAACGCCTACGCCAGCTTCATCTTTTAAATCCCAGCCAGGCGCGATGTACTTATTGCCTTTCGAACTGGTTTTCTCTACGAACCGACCAACGATATTTTCCCACTCGCCAAACCATTCAAAGTGAATGCGGTCTTTTGTCGGTGCCATATTGTTGACCACCGCATTAACCAGTTGCGCTTCATAACCAAGCACACCGGAATTATTCACGATGAAGGTTTTCTGTGCGACCGCGAACGGGTCCATGCCCCAGCGAGCGGCCTGCATTACAACAGCCATGCACGCATCTGGTTTCCCGCGGTAATGCTCGGGCACGAAGTTTCCACTATTGGCCATTACCTCGGAGAGAGTGCGCAGGCGGTCGAAAAGTTCACCGTTCGTCAGGATGGAAATGTTGTCGATCCTTTGAGTCTGGTTGTCAGTTGTGGCTACTAAATTGGACATTGTTACTCCCCCCTTATGCCAGTACGCGCAGCGCTTCAAGACGGCGCTGATCGAAGTCGTTCAGTTCATCGGTGTAGTCGTCGGTTATAGGCGCTGGCCATTCGCCGGTGTCAAAACCGTTCGCTATCGCGCGCATTGCTTTGCGGTATTCCAGCATGCCGAGTTCCAGTAATTCCTCGGATGCCTCGATAATGGCGATCCAGTGGTAGTTCTCGTCTTTGTTGACGAAAATCCAGAAGAACTGGTCAAGCGCCGCAGTTTCGCAGTACATGGCCGCGCTCAGGTGATAATCCCGTTCGGTTATTTCCCGGTGCAGTTTGGCGCGCAGGCCGTCCTGCTTAACGTTCCACATGCTGATGGTTTTCAGGTCGGCACCGATACGCACGCCGTCCAGGTCGATTTCAAGATCCGGGCGAACGCGGACTTCAAGACCTGTTTCCTCATCGAAGCCAAAGTAGCTGACCTCAACTGCGCGGCTTGGGTGGGTCAGCAGTTTCCCAGCGGTAGGGTGCGAGAGCAGTGCTGACTGAATCGCCTGCGCGGTGGACAGTTGCTGGCGGGTGACCAGCACTTTCCCTTCCGGGTTGTCGCGCCACGCATCGAGCAGTTCGTCGGCGAATACGGCATCAGGATTAACGGATTTCACAGCCTGCATCAGATCGGCTTTGGTGCCGGACACTTTCAACGGTTGCGGTTTCTGGGCTTCCTGCGCGACCAGATCAGGGTTAATCTGAGCCAGTTGTTCCAGCAAGGCATCACGGCTGCCACTGGTTTTAACCGGTACAGGCAGGGTGGAGTTGTATTCCTTGATGCAGGCCTTCATTGCTGCGGCTGTCGGTTTCTGGTCAGCTTCAATACGCTGGAAATCCGTCGGAATCGCCATATAGCTTTGAGCTGTTTCTTCCAGGCCGGCACCCAGTAGTACCTGTGGAGGTAGGGTGGCGTTGTGCTCTTCAAGCAGGGCTTTGATATCGTCGGCAGACAGCAGTGCTGGCAGGCTGGCATTGTTCTCGTCGATAAATGCTCGAATTGTAGCGGTAGTGGTAAAGGCTCCTTCAGGAATGCCAGGCTCAACGCTAAATTCTGCATCCAGCAATTCAGGCTGCAGTGCCAGAGCATGCACCAGGTTGCCCATATCCAGCACCGGAGAGCGTTCTTTGGTGATGGTCTTCTCAACATGACGTGCGTTGAAGTACATCAGACTGACGCGGGCATCCTTCACTTGTGTGCTGCTGATCCCGTTCGCCGCGTGGTAAACCTCGTTTGGCAGCCCTTCATAGCGGCCAGGTTCGAAGTATTCCGGCCATGTTTGTTCTGGCTCGCTATGTTGCGTTTCTGGCGTACTTTGCTGCGCTTCCGGCACGGAATGGTTTACATCATCGACAACCTTGCTCGCGAGGTTCGGTGCGCTAGCGGCAAGAATCGCTGCGGCGGATTGCTCTACGGCAGTTGTTTCTTCACCAGCTCCAGCATCGCCTTTGTCTGAGCGCACAACTTCTTTGCCCGACAACAGCGCATCATCAGCCTGTTCTTCATTACCGATATTGTCTTGAACCTGCACATTGCTGGTGGTCTCCGCTTCCTGTTTTTCCTCTTCAGGTGAGGTGTTCTGGTTAAGCAGGCCGCCAATGGAAAATACGCCGCCGCCAAGATTTTCAACTTCAGGCTTTTTGGTCACTGCTTCTGCTCGTTGACGCGCACCTTCTTCACTAGCTCGCTGTAAGTTTTCTTCGTGAGTTGTGGTTGCCTGTCGGTGAGCGCTGTCCCACTTTGGATCTGCCGGGTCACTGATTCCTTCGACGTATTCTCCGCGTCCGGCTGCAAGTTGTTTGTCCACATCTGCACGTGAGTTGTCTGGCCCGGTAGATGGCAGGGGAAGCAGCTCCGTCGCCTCATTAAACGCAGTGGTCATCGTTTTATTAACGAATTCCAAATGAGCCACCGGGGTGTTATGAATATTTTCTGGTGCGATACGGATCAGATTGAAAATGGCGATACGATTTACGGCCAGGACACCTGGTTGATTGCGCAGGATGGCGCTCCATGATTTCCACGGCTCCTCTTTTTTAGCGACAACCTCTTTGGCTCGACGTAATACGCTGCCAGGTATTTCATGTGGGTTGAAATCCATCGGCAGGGTGGCGCAGGCGATTTCCAGATCCAAAGAATCCAGTGTGTGGTGCGCCCCCTCGCCGCGGTCGGTGACATAACCGCCGTCAGCATTAGTACCGGAATCGGTACGCTGCACGCTGCTGATGCGGTTTCCGGCAGCCCATTCGCGCGCCAGGATGCCGCGATCGAGGTAATCGGTGGCAACCCAGACTTTAGTGAACTGGAGAATTGCTGCGAGTTCGTGGCGCTTTTCAATGTTGAACACTTTCCGGATGGCGTTGGTATAGCGCCACAGGTCTTTGGTATCAAACGCCTTAACCTCTTCACTGTTTTCCGCTGCCAGAATCAGGTTCTGGACATACCCGTTATCTGTGTCCATTTCCATTGCTGCAACCTCAGTATGCTCATCACGGGTAAGGTGATGGCGGATCTCATCTGAGGTCAGCTGAGAAAGCAGGCGCTTACGGAACGGCATGCGAACAATCGGATAACGGGTGGTTTCGTCATCATGCTCGTCGAGCTGCAGGCCGGATTCGGTAGCCGACGCCCCTGACTCGTTGAAAGCTTTTTCGTCGACGATCTCACCAGTTGAAGTGCTCACACCATCTACGACTGTAGTGTCTGTTTCTTCTGATGGGTTTGCTGCTGGAGTGGAAGGCAGGGTTGCGCCCGGGATTTGCTGCCAGGTCATTGCGTCGTCGGCGAGCTGGTAGAAGTTGCAGAAGGTAAAGCTGATTTCACCTTCTGGAGGTAATTCATTCGCGACGGGAAAATTAGTCGCGACTGCCTTGAAATAATCTTTAAATTTGCGGCCAGATTTAAGCAGCAAATAATCCAGTGTTGCGTTGGCTGTTTCAAAATCATCGCTGCACCATAATACCGCATCAGGCTGGCCAGATGATTTTTTTGCCCTGCGGACAAGAAATACTGGGTTTGTGTTACTCATGACACTATGTCCTCTAATCGTGTAGACTTGAGGTGCTCAAAAAGCACCTCGTAGTTACCTGGTGAAATGTCCGGTTCGCTTTGGTCGGTGAGACCGGACAGGGCAGGCCCACCTCGTGTGGGCTTTTTAATGGACGGTGATAAATGCCAGCTCCATGAATGTGCGTTTGTGCTGGCGATAGGTGCCATGACCCGCTTTATCACCATCACTTACCTGAACCGCAAG
Organism: Enterobacter sp. RHBSTW-00901; assembly: GCF_014103115.1. Taxonomy (NCBI): domain Bacteria; kingdom Pseudomonadati; phylum Pseudomonadota; class Gammaproteobacteria; order Enterobacterales; family Enterobacteriaceae; genus Enterobacter; species Enterobacter sp. RHBSTW-00901. The sequence continues at coordinate 752,725 of NZ_JABXPB010000001.1, read as the reverse complement.
CAGTGAAATAGCTGTTACTGCACAGTGAGGGCAATCGAACTGACCGAGCACATAACCGCCATCAAGAACAACGGTAGTTTCACCGTCTTCGGTGGTATGGATGACGCCTGAGACTTTCTTCTCACAGTTGAACACAGCGACTTCTTTATTTACTGCTTTCAGGTTTAATTCGACTTTTACGATTTCCATAAAACTGCTCCTGTTGGTTTATTCAGGGTGTAAGGATCCACGCCAGATAAATGGCGAATTTTTCATTTCATATTTCAGGGCTACTAATTAACTTTCGTGCGCCATCTGGTCATATTCAGCGCATTGCTTCGAGCAATATTCTTTTTCTTTGCGCGCCAGCTGGTTGCCGTGGCGATAGAAAAGGGTGCTTTTTACTTCTTTGTCTTCTTCAATCGGTTTGCGGCAATAACCGCATTCTCTCTGCATCTCACCCCCTCAGAGTCCGGCTGGTTTCTCATTGCTGCGAATAAGTCCGTCTACTGGCCAGCATTCCCCGTTAACCTGTTGTTCGTCGGCTGCGGCCTGGCATCCCTGCTGGCTGTCGTAAACATCGATAACAACATCTTGAGATTCACCGTTAAGTGAGATGACCGTCAGCACAAGGGCGAATAAAGTGCTCATTCAGGGTTTCCTTTCTGTGCCAGTACATAACAAAGCTGACGTATACGGGCTGTAATCCAGTTCAGGCGAACGGCCTGGATGCGTGCTGGCTGACGTGCGAAATCAATCATTTTCATTTCACCCTCTGCGATGACTGTTTTTAATGTCATTCCAGTATTGAAAAGTGCATGGAATGTTTGCATCCATAACAGCCTGAGTGACCGCAATGATGTTTGCATGCCAGGTTACGCAGACAGTTGCTCGCATCTGCACATAACGCAGTGACGGATCCGCCTTATCCATCAACATCCCAGCGCGTGCTGCATCGCTGGAGCTTTCAAAGCTAAAAATAACCTCACTCATGATTTATCCCTCAGCTTGCCGTTATCGCCCGGCTGGCGGAACGTTGAACCTGCTGCGCGTTAATCTCACCACCTCATTCCGGTTTTCGTATGCCCCGGACGGCTACTTCGTGGGCGTCCTGCCTGGGTGGTCGTGTTGATGGAGTAATTAAACACAATGTTTATTCCTGTGTCAACATAATGGGTGTGTTTTTATAAACAGAAAGTTTATTTGTGGGTGTAGTTGCTGATAGGTAGTATGTTTGTAGGGCTATTTAGTGGCATAAAAACATCAATGAGGTGACTTGTGGATCGTAATGAACTTGAAGAAGACCGCGCGGCATTTATTGCTGGCGAGATTGGTGGGGCGGTTGTCGAATTGATAATTAGCGGAGTAGTGATAAGCAGAGATGCGATTGTTGATAGCCTGGAGGCTAAGCGCAAGGCTGTAGGCAACGTGATCCACAAAGGCATTTTGCGAGACGCGGCAGCTATGGTTGGAAAAGGGCATTAAAAAACCCGGGCGGCGGACGGGTTGGAAGATTAATTTGGCTACTGCAATAGCCAGAGATACCGATCATTGTAGCTGCCAGCTATTCTGTTTGTGATATCCGCAAACAGCTACTCGGTGTCACCCTTAATCCTGCGCCCCATATACTTGGCATACAACTCATCAAGCTCCTTCAGACGCAGAGATATGATCCGCAACATGTTCTGCTGCTCTTCTTCATTTGGCAGTTGGTTATAGAGTTCCAATAGTCTCCGTTCGTCGTGCCTCAGGCCGCCTTTAGCATCCACATCCTGACCTAAAACCCACTCAAGACTGACACCTAACGCATCGGCAAGCTTTATTGCGGAGCTTTTTCCTATCGCCCCTCTGACAAACCAGTTGTTGACTGACTGTGCACTCACACCACAGATCCTCGCCATATCCGCTTTGGATATGCGCTTCTTCTCGATGATTTCATTTAACCGCTGAACCTGCGGGTTATCTGTTTGGTGTGTGTTTTTTCTCATATATCAAGATTCTAAACTAAAAGTTTATCGCCTCAACATTCATAATGTTGACATGTATATAAACATAATGTTTAATTTGGTTTGTTATTACTTGGAGCCAAATATGAAAGCACTTGATAAAGCAATAAGCATTGCAGGGGGCGCAACCCGTTTAGCAGAAACACTCGATGTATCTTCAATGACTGTAAGCCACTGGCGTCACCGTGATAATGGAGTCGTCCCGGCGAACCGTGTCATTCCTATTTTCAATGCTACAGGTGTAACACCACATGAGTTACGCCCTGATCTATACCTCAACCCCACTGATGGATTACCGAAGCAGGAAGCGAGGGCGTAACCGTGCATTCAATTTCATTTCAACAAAATACCGGGTTTACACCCGCAGCGATGATAAATCGCAATCACCTCAATCGACCCGATACGCATGAACAGATCCGCGATGCCGTTCGCGCCTGGGCTGCGCAGATTGATAACCAGGATGTAGTGGCCGGCCTCATCACCGAAGAGTGGGAACGACAGGGCGGTACCGGGCTGGAGTTTCCCGATGAACTGAGCCGTAAGCGGCAGAAGCTGTTTCGCTGGCTTGATGGTGATACGGACTACGCCAGAGAAAATATCCGACAGCTGTCTCCCGCAATCATCGCCGTTCTTCCGCTTGAGTTCCGTGGCCGACTGGTGCCTCAGGACGATCATACCCTGCGTATTGCAGCGGCCATTAAAGAATGCGGTGAGGCAAAGCGGGCGGTAATGCTCAATGCGCCAGAGCATCAGAAGCTCAAAGAAGTCAGTGAGGGCATCGTATCGCTATTTGGCCTCATGCCAGAGCAATACGGCGTACTGATGAGCCTTGTGACTTCAATGCTGGGCGTCATGTAACGGGGCCGGCCATGAACCATATGGATTTCATTGAAAAGCATGTTCGTGAAGAGCTTATCCGGCAGGGTTTCACCGCTGCGGTCGCGCAGGGGGGGCATTTCAGGCCGTCGATATGTACAAGCGCATGTCTCAGGCAAGCCGTAAGGGGAGGATTTTTGATGATGTTTTGCGTCACGCAAAGTTATGGGCAGAGAAACAGATGCTGCCAGCAGACCGGTTTGAAGCGAAACGCGTTAAGCGCGGGAAGCAGCAGGGGCTGTTCTGAAAGGGTGAAGACCGCTGTGCGCCAACACAGACGGCCTTCGGTGTAATTCCAGGCAGAAATTACGAGGAAATTATGACAGAAAAATCAGCCGTCAAAAAGATAGATGGGCCACCACTTTAGCAATTAAGAGGTTTTTATGCGTGATTACGCAACTGTTGCACCTCAGTTCTGGCTTGGAAAGACAGGACGTGAGCTGAGGAGGCAAGGCGCGGAGGCGCAGGTGGTTTCGTTCTATCTGATGACCTCGCCACACGCAAATATGCTCGGTTTGTATTACCTGCCAATTCTCTACATAGCCCATGAAACGGGGTTGGGTTTGGAAGGGGCTTCTAAGGGGCTTAAAAGCTCCATTGAAGCGGGATTTTGTAGCTACGACGAGGATACAGAGATGGTCTGGGTGCATGAAATGGCTGCTTACCAGGTAGGAAAGGCATTAAAGCCTGGTGATAACCGCTGTGCAGGTGTCAGGAATGAATATGCCTCTATTCCTGAAAATCCTTTTCTTTCATTGTTTTACGAACGCTATAAAACAGATTTCCATCTGAATTTAAAGCGCGAATCACGCCGTTTTTCAGAAGGGGCTTCTAAGGGGCTAGGAAGCCAAGATCAGGAACAGGATCAGGAACAAGATCAGGATAAAGATATTTTGGGGCATGGCGGAGCCACACCCCCTGACGGTGAATCTCCCGATGATAATCCATCCGCTAAGTCAAAAAACTCTTACACGGAAGAGTTCGAACAGGCATGGCGCGAATATCCACGACGTGCTGGTGGAAACAGTAAGGCCGATGCGTTCAAAGCTTGGAGCGCCAGAATTAAATCAGGCGCAACAGCTCAGGAGCTTACCGATGGGGTGCGGCGTTACGCGGAATATGTCACTGCTGCCGGAAAACTCAACACCGAATACGTGAAACAGGCATCTACGTTTTTTGGCCCGTCAAAGCACTACGAGGAGCCCTGGATGTTCGTAGCGCCAGCCGGAAAACGAGATCCGAACGCCATATCTCAGCCTGACAAAAAAATCCCATCAGGTTTCAGGGGGTAACGATGAAAAACATGATCGGGACTGGAAGTGCCCTTGAGCGCCTGAAAAGAATCATACCGGCCAGCGTGCAGCCGAAATTTAACAGCGTCGAAGAGTGGCAGGCATGGCAGGAGTCGGAAGGCCGTAAGCGTTCAGAGGAAATCGACAAGCTGAATCAGCGCGCCAGGGCAGAAAAGATTTTCGGTCGCTCCGGAATTCAGGATTTGCACCGCAGCTGCACTTTCGCCAATTACCAGGTTACCGGTGATGGGCAGAAGAAAGCCCTGAGTTTGGCAAAAAGCTATGCCCAGAATTTCGGTGGTGGTTTCGCCAGCTTCGTATTCAGTGGAGCGCCGGGTACCGGGAAAAACCATCTGGCCGCCGCCGTCGGTAATTATCTTCTCGCTGCCGGGCGTTCCGTTCTGGTGGTCACTGTTCCTGACTTGATGCTGCGTGTGCGCGAATGCTACGACGGTGGGCAGTCAGAGGCAGCGTTGCTGGACGACCTTTGCAAAGTTGATCTGCTGGTGCTGGACGAAGTCGGTATTCAGCGCGGTAGCAGCGGAGAGAAAGTCATTCTGAATCAGGTTATCGACCGTCGTCTGTCGTCGATGCGCCCTGTCGGGATCCTGACGAACCTGAATCACGATGGGTTGCTGGATGCGCTGGGAGCGAGAATTATCGATCGCCTCCAGATGGATGGTGGTATGTGGGTGAACTTCGACTGGGGTAGCTATCGCAAAAACGTCAGCCACCTGCGCCCTGTTAAATAATTTTGAGGGAAATCCTGTGGAAACTGTAATTCAAGCACTGGAAAAAATGGGGCGCGCATCTTATCGCGAAGTAGCAGCCCGTCTGGATATCGAGCCTGTTGAAGCTCTGAGCATGTTGCGCGAACAGCGTGATCAAGGCCTGTGTGATTTTTCTGATGGCGGCTGGTTTATCTGTACCGCGACAGAACAGGCAAAAAAACCTGCAGCGCCTGTGCATCAGGCACCCCGTTTGAAGGGGGAAGAGCCAGCACCGGTTGATCCTGAATGTATTTGCCAGGTGCTGCGCGATAACGGCGCAATGACAACCGTATCGCTGGCCGAGTTCGCTAATCGGAATGCCCGCGGGATGGTCTCTGTGCTTCGCGCGCTTGAGCGCCAGGGCGTTGTGGTGAAGAACGGGCAGGGTAAGGGAGTTACCTGGTCACTGCCAACTGCAACTGAGGCCGCCAAACCAGAACTAGAACCTGAAGTGCCAGCTGACGCTCCAGCCGAAGAAGTTAAACCGGTTGAGCAGATTGTCAGTGAGATCCCGTCGTTTACCGAAAACTATCGCGCTGGCCATGTCGTTCCGACGGTGCGGGTTATTTCCCGCGAAATCCGCCGCACTAAAAACAAACTGGTCAAGCTGGAGAAGTTGCGCGATGCCGTACGTGTCATTGGCCGCCATAAAAACATCATGCAGCAGCTGGTGGGCGTGGAGGCTGAAAATGGCAAAGCCTAAGACGCATCAGGAGCGCACTCTGATCATCGCCTGGATTATCGAGATGGTTAAACAGTATGGGCGCGCGACCACTAAAGACATATCCGCCATGTTCGGCCTGCATCGAACGACCGCTGAGAAGTACATCCGGATCGCAATAAAACAGGGTGAACTTATCCGCCACGGCCGCAGCGGTATTTTCCGCGATCAGCGCGCAGTTATCGACTTCGACATGGAACGTTATACGCACCGGGGAGCATCAGTATGAGTGATTCACTGAACAACAAAGAGCTGGTATTGGTCGGCCGTGATTTTGCAAAGGCTTTGAGTAGCGACACGCCGATCATCGATATTGCAAAAGTGCTGTCTCGCCTGGCTGACCGCCTTGATGTTACGGCTGCGGCGCTGCGCGAAAAAGCTAAGCAGCGTGATGCACTGGCTACTGAGAATGCGGGGCTGAAGGCGAAAGGCCGTGAGGTTCTCACCGAAGCATGCAGCATCTACGAAAAATTCAATGCCACCGTTAATCCTGAAAATGGCGATTTCATGGATGGCCAGACACTTCATGAATTCCAGTTTCTGCTGGATACCGGCACACCGAATCACGACGCTTTCCTGGCTGAAGTGCGGGCTAAAGCTCGCCGGGAAGGAGCACACTTTGTAGCTAACCGGATGTTGGCTGCTTGGGATGCAGGATTTATCGACGACACAGCAAAGAACGCGGCAGACATCGCGCAGATGATTCTGACCTCCACCGAGTTTATGGCTGATGCACCGGAAGGCGATTTTGATCGCTCGTTCGCCGATGGCGTGCTCGAAGACATCGCAGCCCAACTTCGCAAAGGCGGTGCGGCATGAGCATTGAACTGAGAATTGGCCGCTGTTATCGCGCCAAAAAACCTCGTCCAGCTGGGCAATTCACGTCTTACGCGAATGATCGTCAGATCGTCCGTATCGGTGTAGATACAGTGCAGTACGACGGCCCCAGTGTACATGCTGGTCGCCACTACCCGACCATTAGCAAAGAAAAATTCATTGAGTGGGCTTCCCATGATGTAACAGACGAGCTTCCGCCGGGGGAATGGCAGCAATGGCCAATCAAGAAGGGAGCCGCCCAATGAGCAACATCGACAAACAGGCGCTGCGTGAAGCGGCGGAGAAGGCGACTCCTGGCCCATGGGGTATTGCTCGTGACGGCAATACTATCACGTCAAATCAAAGTCACCCGGTGGCAGTCATAACGGAAGCGTTTCACAGGATGCTTGCTAATGGAAAAACTGGGTGTGATGCCGAATTCATCGCCGCTGCCAACCCCTACGCCGTGCTGGCGCTGCTGGATGAGCTGGATGCCAAAGACAAGCAGATTGCAGATTTGAAAGAGGCGTTCAGCATTGCATTGTCTGCTGCTGGCATCGATGTCCCCGCCGCAGCCGGTAAAGGAGAGGCATCATGAAGACTTTCACCATTGGCTGGCTCAACAAATGTCGTTGCGGCAATAAATTACACACAGTAAAAACTGCGCGCGGAAATGAAACTGCATTGTGGGATGACGATGCCGTTAAGTGCAACTCCTGCGGTCGTGGGGGTGTGATTCAAGTCTGTGAGGGTCAGGCGCACGTTTTATGGGAAACCGATGAAGAGATGGCTGAAGGAAAGCTCATGAGCACAATTACCAGAGAACGCGTAGCAAACCTCATTGAGTTCAATTCGGAGGGAAGCGACTGCCAAGCCAACGCAGAAGAGTGGGAGGTTCACGAACTGGCGCGTATCGCGCTGGCATCGCTCGAAGCTGAGGCTTCTTCCGAGCCTGTGGCATTCATCAACGGAGCATGGACGCTGGTCTACTACCGCCCACCGAAAGAGCTTCGTCTGAAAATTGGTGACAAGCTCTACACCGCCCCGCCAGCGCCGGTGTCTGTTCCGGATGAAAAAGTAATTGGGACGTTCAATGCCGAAAAAAATGAACTGGCATTACTCGATAAAAATATGGCTGTAGAGAAATTCGCACACTGGCATGTTCACAATTCACTTGAAGTGATTGCCCGCCCCTGTCGCGCCGCCATGCTTCAGGGCAAAGCCGAACCTCGCGATCACGTTCGCCGCGAACACGCTGAGTGGTCACAATCAACGTTTGGTGATGTTGGCCCAGTTGGTCCGCTTAAGCATTTGTCGAAAGAGGCTCTGGAGGCGGCAGCGGAGCCTGAAGACCTCAGCGAGTGGGCTGATATGCAGTTCCTGCTTTGGGATGCACAGCGCCGAGCGGGTATAACAGACGAGCAGATCACGCAGGCGATGATTGATAAGTTGGCTGTTAACAAGTCTCGCCAGTGGCCAGAGCCGAAAGATGGTGAGCCGCGTCTGCATATCAAACCAGCATCTCAGAAGTAGGTCTAAATAGCTGCGCGGAATAGTAGATCACTGAAAGGGAACTCAGCCCGGATTGTGCGATCTGATCAATCGCCAAACCAACCAAAATCACCAACCGGACTGAGCGATGCCGATCATAGTACCAATACCCCGTGGCGAACGACGCCTGATGCAGAAAGCTATTCATAAAACGCGTGATAAAAATCATGCCCGCAGACTCACGGCCATGCTAATGCTTCATCGGGGTGAACGGGTCAGCGATGTTGCCAGAACTCTCTGTTGTGCCCGTTCATCCGTTGGTCGCTGGATTAACTGGTTTACGCACTCAGGTATTGAAGGCCTGAAATCCTTACCCGCAGGGCGCTCCCGACGCTGGCCTTTTGAACATATCTGCACCCTGTTACGTGAGCTGATAAAGCATTCTCCCGGCGATTTTGGTTATCAACGTTCACGCTGGAGCACCGAATTACTGGCAATAAAAATCAATGAGATAACCGGTTGCCAGTTACATGCAGGAACCGTTCGCCGCTGGTTGCCATCTGCGGGGCTTGTATGGCGCAGGGCCGCGCCAACTCTGCGTATCCGTGACCCACATAAAGATGAAAAGATGGCGGTAATCCACAAAGCGCTGGATGAATGCAGCGCAGAGCATCCGGTATTTTATGAAGATGAAGTGGATATCCACCTTAATCCTAAAATCGGTGCGGACTGGCAGTTGCGCGGACAGCAGAAACGGGTAGTGACGCCGGGGCAGAACGAAAAATACTATCTGGCCGGCGCACTGCACAGTGGCACGGGTAAAGTCAGCTACGTGGGCGGCAACAGCAAAAGTTCAGCGCTGTTTATCGCTCTGCTAAAGCACCTGAAAGCCACTTACCGGCGGGCGAAAACAATCACGCTGATCGTTGATAACTACATTATCCATAAAAGCCGCGAAACACAGCGCTGGTTGAAAGCAAATCCCAAGTTCAGGGTAATTTACCAGCCGGTTTACTCGCCGTGGGTGAATCATGTGGAACGGCTATGGCAGGCACTTCATGACACGATAACCCGTAATCATCAGTGCCGCTCAATGTGGCAGTTACTGAAAAAGGTCCGCCATTTTATGGAAACCGCCAGCCCATTCCCCGGAGGAAAACATGGTCAGGCAAAAGTGTAGCGGTATTAGGCGCAGCTATTTAGTTAAACAGCCATTAGGCGTATTCCTTGTGCTTCATATAGCATAAAATACGCCTTAAACATTGAGGCGATTGGCTTATGAAATTATTTAGAATTGAAGATGAGGAAGACCTCTGGTGTGAATACGGTTCAGCATATGAGGCAATCCTTAATCTTATGAGTAGTTCGTTTCCCGACCAAGCAAAATCAAAATGGGCTTTAGACAAGGCTTATGTCAATTGGAGGGGGGATAGTTACACTGTCAATGCAACGTTTACTCGATTTGATGAAGCCGTGAGAGATGTGGTCATGGTCGGTTGTAATGCGGAAGGAAATCGAAAAAACGAGTTAATCAAGACATCATGTGGCGTTCCAATTCCAGTTGAGTATGACTCTTGGAAAAAAGAGTACTCACCAAAGGGGGCTGGATAAATTTCATAGTGGAACATTGCAGCAAAACCACAGGAAGAGCGCGGCATAGTTAACGTGGGCCTTGCGGCCTCAGGAGTGGCGTACAAAGAGCGCTTGAACATACCGGTAGTCGCAGAAGTGGTAGCCAGAGAGTAACCCGAACACCTCAGGGACTACTTCATGCAGCGCGTGCGGTACTATCGAGATCAGAGCGTTGCATTGCATAAAACTTCTGATCCGCGCTATGTTGAGATGGCTGAAGCTAACAAAAAATAAGGGTAAGTATGGATTTTGATCTCTTAGTTTTCCGAGGCCCCTTTGGCAGTTTTGTCGATTATCGGTCTTATACTGGGCGCGTTCCTCCAGAGATAAGCGCTATCGAAATTGATGGCGAGAAATACTCTCTATCCCTTTATCAATACCAGGGTGGTATGTATTTAGTAGCTCATCAAGAAAAGATGGAGTCAGAGCCGCTAGATCTGGCAATTAACGAGTTCAGGCCATCACCACTGAATTGATTTTCTGAAATCAACCCGCCATAATTAAGTCACCGCAGGCCTGAACACCCGGCGGTGACTTCTTCGCATTTGATGGGGACATTAAATGCGACCACAATATTGGGGTGTTATCCCCAAAATTGTATTAATTTCCGTAATATTTGCTTTCAGTCTAACCATTTTAACGAGTATGGCTCTGATTGTTTTACAAGCGATGGGCATTGTTGATATGAGTAACGCGGCTCTAAGCTTTCTTGGTGGCGTGACTATCACTCAAATTAATTTAATGCGAGCCGTCGTTAGGTTGACAGGACAGATTATTTCAAGCGGAAACTAAAAAACCTCCTTCTTGGAGGTTTTTTTTACCCTAATTTTATCAATTCCTATCGATAGCAATTCGCTGGCTGCGAAGTCGAAAGGTTACATACATCATCGATCAGGACTATCGCGGCAAGAAGTATGCGAAGGATAAGCAGGTCGCCCGGTGTGGTAATGCGGTACCACCGCCTTTCGCTGAAGCTCTGGTTCGGGCAAATCTTCCTGAACTTTGCTCGTCTAAAGAAAAGGCCGCGTAGTTAATTTATAATTGTGTGCAAGTAGGGGGCTCCACCACAACAGGGAGCCCCTTCAATGCCAGATAACTTTTATGACATGGGGTAGATAATGAGTGAGGGAATTGCGGAGCCAAAGAATCCGGAAGCAGCTGATTATAAAATTTATGCACGTCTTGATGGCGGAGAATCGCTGGAAAGCATCATCGCTAACCCGCCGACAACGAAGTTCGGTAAGCTCACCAGCGAGAGTAATATCAGGCAAGAATACGGTTTCTGGCTGAGATGGAGAAAGGAAAACCCCAAGCCATAGTTGTTAGCCCAATCATGTCAGGGCAAAGATTTCTAAACTTAAAAAAACCTACCAATTCAACCCGCTATGTCGGGTTTTATTTTTTACTACTGACATTAAGTTAGCAATTTGTGCCCTCAAAGCATTGAAAATTTTAATGCACAGGTATACTGTATAAAAACACAGTATATGTAGTGGGGGCTACTATGAAGGTTGAATTAACCATTGATCGTACTAAAGAACTTCCTAAGGGCGCGATCCCGGCACTGGAAAAAGAGTTGCTGAAACGGCTGAGCAATCAGTATGAGGATTGCAGCCTGGTAATTCGCCGGGCAGGTAGTGACGGACTCAGCGTTTTCGGTGGCGACAAGGATGATAAAAAGAAAATTGAAAAAATCCTCCAGGAGACATGGGAAAGCGCTGACGACTGGTTTCATTAAAATTGCGTACCTGGTGGCGCACGTTTGTCTGAATACCATAAATGAGTATCCCTTTGATGCTGCTGCCGACAATTACTAAACGCGTCTGTATTCGCTTGAAGGGAGGATAGAAAGTGAGCGATCCGGCATTGCAAACGTCAGAAAATAGTTGGTATGACATTGTTAGACGGTCTGACGGCTGCGTGGTATTTAGCTTTCCTTCAACTGGCAGGCATCTTATCTACCGTGTAAATGGCATGGTATCTATGCGCCCTCTGCTGGATGATGAGGAGGTCTTTACTCCCAATGGCTTTATGCAATTTATTAATCGTCTCGGCTATCGGGTAATTCCACCTTCTGATAATATGAAATCAACGGTCTGAACAGCCGTTAACCTGCTGCGCCACGGAGAAAACTATGGCGCAGTTACAACTCATCAAGCAGTCCTCAGGAATCCTGATCCCCGCCACACCGGAGACCAGCGAATTACTGCAAACCAAAATTAAGCTTGGCGCTGTGCTGGTGGCCGAGTTCCGGCAGGTACGCAACCCAGCGTACCACCGTCGCTTCTTCGCTCTGCTGAATCTCGGTTTTGAATACTGGGAGCCAACCGGCGGCGCGATCTCTTCCAACGAGCGCAAGCTTGTAACCGGCTACGCTAAATTTTTGGCTTCCTACGGCGGCAACGAAGGCGCGCTGCTGGATGCCGCTGAGCAGTACCTCGATCGCATTGCTGACAAGCGCGCAGGAAGTATCAGCGCCTGTAAGTCATTTGATGCTTATCGTGCCTGGGTGACTGTTGAGTCCGGGCATTACGACGCAATCCAACTGCCTGATGGCACTCTCCGCAAACATCCCCGCAGTATCGCTTTTGCCAATATGGACGAAACCGAGTTCCAGCAACTGTACAAAGCTGCACTTGATGTCCTGTGGCGCTGGATATTATCCCGCACCTTCAACAGCAGGGAAGAGGCAGAGAACGCCGCCGCCCAGCTCATGAGCTTTGCGGGGTGATGGTGATGAAATACTCATATTTCCAGCATACCGAATGCTCAACTCAACAGGCCGACGAGCTGGTGGCGCAATACCAGCGTCGGGGCGTCGATGTTGAGCGCTGCCTGAATCCCGATCGCATAACCTGGACGGTTAGCGCCCGGCTGCCGGAAGACAATAAACCCCCGCGCGTTGATCGTCGGTGGCAAAGCCGGATGTGGGGTGAGAATGGCTAATCTTCGCAATGCTGCACGTGGGCGGGAATGTACCGTGAGAATTCCCGGATATTGCAATGGCAATCCGGAAACCAGTGTGCTGGCTCATTACCGTCTGGCGGGAACGTGTGGTACAGGATGCAAACCTGACGATACCCAGGCGGCCATCGCCTGTAACGGATGCCACGACGTGATCGACGGGCGGGTACAAACCACGGATTACACCTATGACCAACTGCGGCTGATGCATGCGGAGGGGGTAATGCGCACCCTGGAAATCTGGCGGAAAGAGGGATTTATCAAATCATGAAAATCTACGATATCACGCCCATCGGCAAACCCAGAATGACCCGAGCTGATAAGTGGAAACAGCGTCCGGCAGTAATGCGTTACCGTGCATTCTGCGATGAAGCTCGCCTGCGCAAAATCCATCTTCCGGAGTCCGGCGCGCATATCACCTTCGTTATGCCAATGCCCACGAGCTGGAGCAAGAAGAAGCGGGAGCAGTCCATCGGCAAGCCGCACCAGTCAAAACCAGACTGCGACAACATGCTTAAGGCACTGATGGATGCGCTCTTTGATGATGATTCCTGTGTCTGGGATTGTCGTATCACGAAGCTATGGGGTGAGAAAGGCCAGATCATCATCGGGGAAATCAAATGAAACCAGAACTGATTGAAGCACTTCGCCTGCGCTGGCAGCACCTTCGTATTTGTCGCTATCGGGGATCTTTCCTCGTTGATTATCGCATTTTAAGAAATCACATCCGTATTGAAGCAAAACTGGAGCATCAAAATGAAGCTTGAGTCCTTACCGAAGTATTTTTCGCCTAAATCTATGATGCCCGGAGCTGTTCCGTGCGGCTTATCTGCTGACACCCTGACCATTACAGATGTGATGGCTTCACTGGGGATGCTTGCCGCAAAAGCCGCCGTAGGTGTTGAATTGTACCTGGCAAAAGCCGGGGTTTTATCTTCTGATAATATCATCGCGTATATTAAGAAATTGGCAGAGCAGCGTGCAGAACGGCACGGATCATTGCGTAAAATGGAAGAGAATGAGCGCTCAAAATTTCTCGATGTTCTGGCCCGGTATGTTTTCCGCGATTACTCCCTCAGTGCGGCAAGCCTGGTTACCTGTAGTGGCTGCCACGGTTCTAAATTTATTGATGCTGAGGTTTTCACGAATAAAGTTACTTACCCAGATGGTAAGCCACCAAAATGGGTGAAAAATACGAAAGGTATTTCTCCGGCAGACTGGGAAGTATGGAAATCAGTACGCGAACAAATTCGCGTCGTATGTAAGGCGTGTGGCGGCAAGGGGGATGTGAAAAACGAATGCCGTTGCCGGGGGCGTGGCGAGGTGCTGGATAAGAAAAAATCTGAGATTCAGGGTGTTCCAGTTTATAAAAAATGTCCGAGATGTAAGGGGAGAGGGTTCCCGCGCCTGAAAGATACTGAGATCTTCAAAGCTCTGGGGGTAACGGAAACGACATGGCGGCGTAATTATAAATTATTCTTTGATCGGCTGGTGGAGCATTGCCACATTGAAGAATCGTTTGCCGAAAAGGTATTAGACCAGGTAACTCATTAGCGAACATTCTTTACTAATCGCTATTGCAAATGTGGCGGAAATTGGTTAGCCTGATTCCAACGATGGGTTATTATGCCTGTAACGTTATAAGAATATTAAAACCTCGCTTCGGCGGGGTTTTCTGCTTTCTGGGGCTCACATATGTGGGCCTTTTCTATTTGTGCCGTCTGGAACCATTCCTTTGTGTTTTGTCGTTAATCACCAGGCGGTCTTTCCCTTACACACAGCGCCATCCGAAATATCGGAGGTGAGGCCTATGAAAATGCCATACAAACAAGATTTCATCGCTGCGCTACTTGCCTCCAAGGAGCAGGGTATTGGTGCAATGCTGGCTTTCATAATGGCGTACCTGCGTGGTCGCTATAACGGCGGTGCGATGACAAAAACGCTAATTGATGCGCTTATGTGCGCGATGATTGCCTGGTTCGTTCGCGACCTTCTGGACTTTATCGGCCTGAGCAGCAACCTCGCTTATATAGCCAGCGTCTTTATCGGGTACATCGGCACCGATTCAATCGGGAATCTGATTAAAAAGTTCGCAGCCAGAAAGGCGGGGGTTGAAGATGCAAACCAGTGATAAAGGTATTGCTCTGATCAAAGAGTTCGAAGGCTGCAAGCTTACTGCGTATCAGGACAGCGTCGGCGTGTGGACGATCGGTTACGGCTGGACTCAGCCTGTTGATGGAAAGCAGATCCGCGCTGGTATGGTCATCAAGCAGGAAGAGGCAGATCGCCTCCTGAAGACCGGGCTGGTCAGTTACGAAAATGACGTCTCGCGCCTGGTCAAAGTTGGACTGACTCAGGGCCAGTTCGATGCGCTGGTGTCGTTTACGTACAACCTCGGCGCTCGCTCTCTTTCGACATCGACGCTGCTGCGTAAACTTAACGCTGGTGACTACGCTGGTGCAGCCGATGAGTTTCTGAGCTGGAATAAAGCTGGTGGAAAAGTCCTGAATGGATTGACCCGTCGACGTGAGGCGGAGCGTGCTCTGTTCCTGTCGTGATTACCCTTGCTGATATTAAATCCTCGTGGCGTCTGATACTGCTGGTGGCCATCATTGTAGTAGTCGCCGTGCTGTGTGTCCTGCTGGCAAACAGCCGATCTGACGTTGCTACGCTGAAGAGTGATAATGACGTTCTGCGCAGTGACAACACCCTACAGGGGGCGGTTATTGCTACTCAGTCCTTCAATTTCAACCGGTTTAACCAGGTGGCTGATAACGCCAGCCGACTTAACTCACTGATTGATGTCAGCTCCGATAAAACTGTTATTGAATACCGGGAGATCCTCCGCCGTGAAAAAACCTGTGATCTGCCTGTTCCTGCTGATGTCGCTGGTGGGCTGCTCGGCTACGCGAACAGTTTACGTTCCAGCGCAATGCACACCGATTCCGGGAACGCTGACGCAGCCGGTAATAGCGCCACTACCACCAGCACGCTGACATATTGCCAGGCTGTTCTGTGGATTAAGCCACTGCTGGCCGCTATCGAAAAAGCGAATAACCAGCTGGCTGGAATACGTGAAATTGAGAAAACCAGAGCCTCGCAATAGCGGGGCTTTTTTTACAAACAGAGGATAATTAATATCATCTCCAATCATGAAGTATTTTGCGTATCAGCATCTCCCGGAGCACCTGCAGGAAGTGAGCAAGCCAATTGGCGATCTTGCGACGCTGATGGATGAGTCATTGCCAGACGGCGCGGAAAAGTCAGAGGCCTTCGCAAGTTGCTCGAAGCTAAAGATGCGCTGGTACGTGCCAAGCTGGGTTAAATCATTACAGAAGATCTTCGCTGAGGGGCTTCGATAATGCTTACCCGACAAGAAGCATAGAGAGGCATCAACCAGTGAGGTGATCCAATCTTGGCAGCCGGAACAGACGGAAGTGGCAAAGCAACATCGTGAGATGGTGGCGAACGCTGCGACATGAATGCCCATAGCGCCGATTCGTCGCTGTCTCCGCATCATAACTATGACCGTGGCCTCCATGAGGAGGATTCTCCCTGCGTGAGTGGATGTGGTTATTCAAAAACGGGTAACGCCGGGTTTTCCCCGCGATGGTAACGCGGGCTTTTACCTTCATAGCGACCTTCCGGAGCCGTGGCGGGCGAATCTGGTTACTTACCTTTTCAGAGAGCAGAAAAATGGCAAAAAACAATGAACTGGAAGCGCATAGACTGATGTTGCTCGGTGCGGTTTCCACGCTCGATGAACATATTCGTAATGAGATATTTGAACTAAAAAGCAGTCTTCTCAAGTTGTGTGAAAATTCGAGCGAGAAAGAATACGCCATGACTGCCATCTCATTAGCTGCACTGGATATTCAGAAAGAATTATCGGAGTGATCACATGGCAAAACCGGACTGGGGCGAGCTTCAGCAACGGTTCCTGTCCGACAATGCCGCTACCGGCGTATCACCGAAGGAATGGTGTGAAGCGCAGGGACTGAATTACGCAACTGCCCGCCGATATATCAAAAAACCATCTGCGCAACCCGCGCAAAAATCTGCGCAGAAAAAAATGCGCACTGCGAAAAAGGAAAAGTGCGCAGAAGAACTGGTGGGCGATGACGGCCTTACTCCCCAGCAGCGTTCATTCGTAGCGGAATACCTGAAGGATGGCAATGCTACACAGGCCGCCATCCGTGCTGGATATAGCAAAAAGACCGCTGAACAGATTGGATATCAGCTGCTTCAGAAAACTTCAGTTGCGCAGGCCATTGCGCACCAACAGAAAGCGTCCATTGTGCGCACGCTCGGCAGCGCTGACGAAGTCCTGGCGCAGATGTGGCAGCTCGCAACATTCGATGCCAACCAGCTTTCTCAATATCGCCGGGGTGCCTGTCGTTACTGCTGGGGCTTTGGTCACCAGTACCAGTGGCGTGATGCAGTGGAGTTTGAAGAGAAGCTTGCTGAGGCTTTAGCGAAAAAAGGAAAAGAGCCAAATGACAGGGGCGGGTATGGATATGACCACACCAGCGAACCTAACCATGAATGCCCTCGTTGTAATGGCGATGGGATCGGGCAGCCATACTTCGCCGATACCAGAAAACTCGCCCCTGATGCTGCGCTGGCTTATTCCGGTGTAAAGCTGGGTAAGAATGGGGTTGAGATAACAGCCATCAGCCGCGAACGGATGTACGAAGCTGTGATGAAACGGCTTGGCCTGGCTGATAGCGAGTTCGCGCAACGCCTGCAGCAGATTGAAATTGAGCGCCGGCAGCTTGAGGTGGAAAAACTCAGAAAAGAACTGGCAGCTGATCCTGAGGATGATGATCCATTGCCGGTTGCAATCGCAATTAACGTCGTGAATGCCAGAGTAAGGGGTGATGATGATAGCTCCGACGCTTAATATTCCTCAGGCGCAGTTCCTCGCGATGCCACACAAATTTAAAGCCTACGTTGCCGGATTTGGTTCCGGTAAAACGTGGGTTGGCTGCGGCGGTATCTGTAAGGGGATGTGGGAACACCCGAAAATAAACCAGGGTTATTTCGCGCCGACGTATCCTCAAATTCGTGACATTTTTTATCCAACTGTCGAAGAGGTGGCTTTCGACTGGGGATTGAATGTCAAAATTAACGAAAGCAATAAAGAGGTTCATTTTTACGCCGGTCGTCAGTATCGCGGAACAACAATCTGTCGTTCGATGGAAAAGCCGGGTTCTATTGTCGGCTTTAAAATCGGCAACGCAATGGTGGATGAACTTGACGTTATGGCTGCAGCCAAAGCGCAGCAGGCCTGGCGAAAAATCATCGCTCGAATGCGTTATAAGGTGGACGGGCTGAGGAATGGCATTGACGTCACTACCACGCCGGAAGGTTTCAAGTTCGTATACCAGCAGTTTGTTAAAGCCGTGCGCGATAAGCCTGAGCTTGCGACGCTGTATGGACTGATTCAAGCGTCAACGTTCGATAACGAGAAAAATCTTCCACACGACTACATACCATCGCTGATGGATTCATACCCGCCAGAGCTGATTAAGGCTTATCTGCGCGGGAAGTTCACTAACCTGACCAGCGGAACCATCTATCACCAGTTCGATCGACAACTGAATAGTTGTACCGACGAAGAGCAGGCAGGTGAGCCGTTATACATCGGGATGGACTTCAACGTAGGGAAGATGGCGGCCATCGTTCATGTGCTGCGCGATGGGGAGCCTCGCGCGGTACGCGAACTGGTGAAGGTTTATGACACTCCAGCGATGATTAAACGCATTCAGGAGGAGTTCTGGCGCTATGAAGGCGGGCGTTACGTCTCCTCACGTCAGATTTATATCTATCCAGATGCTTCCGGCGATTCACGTAAGTCGAATAATGCCAGCGCCACGGATATCGCTCAGCTTAAGCAGGCCGGATTCAGTGTGGTGGTGAATGCCGCCAATCCACCAGTGAAAGACCGCATTAACTCTGTGAACGCCATGTTTTGCAACGGCAACGGTGAGCGACGCTACAAAGTGAACGTTACCCGATGCCCGGTCTACACCGAAAGTCTGGAACAACAAGTGTGGGCGGCGAACGGCGAGCCGGATAAATCAGCCGACAACGATCACCCCAATGATGCTGGTGGGTATTACATCGTGAAGCAATTCCCGATTATTAAACCAACTGGCAAAGTCACCAAACTACGGATGTAACGCCATGCCCGATATTTCGACACCTAATCTCGACTATAACGACATGGTTGAGGCGTGGGATATTAACGATGCGCTGATGGGCGGCACACTGGAAATGCGTCGGCAGGGTGAAATATATCTCCCAAAATGGCCTAACGAAGATCCCGAAGGATATAAACAGCGCCTTTCCGTTGCGACGTTGCTCCCATCTTATGAAGAGAGCATTAAGCAGAATATCGGTCGCGTTTTCGCTGAGCCGACGGTATTGAGTCAGGAAACACCGGACAAGATTAAAGAACTGGCTGAAGACATAGATATGGAAGGTGATCGCCTTGACGTATGGGCGCAACAATTCTTCTCTATCGCGTTCCAGTATGGGCTTGCTCATGCGCTGGTTGATTATCCCCGAACAGATCCTGAAACTGTTAAAACGCGCGCTGATGAGCAGGCCTCTGGTAGTCGCCCATACGTGACGATGCTCAACCCGCGGCAGGTGATCGGCTGGAAATCTAAGGTTTCCGGTGGGAAGGTTATTCTCACTGATTTACGCGTGAAAGAGGTTATCGTTGTCGATGGCGACGACTTCGGGCAAACCAAAATCGAGCAAATTCGCCACATTATGCCTGGCAAGGTAGAAATCTACCGTCGTAATACAGGTAATGACGGCAGCGCATCGTGGGCTATTCATGAAGAGTGGGAAACGAGCCGTAGTGATATTCCGCTGGTAACGCTCTATACGAAGCGAACCGGGTTTATGCGTGGTTCTCCTCCACTTCTCAATCTGGCATTGCTGAATATCAAGCACTGGCAGAGCCAGAGCGAGCAGGACAACATTCTTCACGTTGCTCGCGTGCCGATCCTGAGTGTCTATGGTCTTGCCGAAGGGCAGGAACTGACAATCGGCTCATCCTCTGCCATGAGTTTCAGTGATAAGCAGAAACAGGGGGTTGAGTATACCGAGCACACTGGATCAGCTATAGGTTCCGGTAAAACATCCATTGATGATCTGGAAAATCAGATGCGCCAGGCTGGCGCGAAGCTGTTACGGGCGGAAAATACTTCGACAAAATCCGTCGATCAGACCAACGAAG
Organism: Enterobacter sp. RHBSTW-00901; assembly: GCF_014103115.1. Taxonomy (NCBI): domain Bacteria; kingdom Pseudomonadati; phylum Pseudomonadota; class Gammaproteobacteria; order Enterobacterales; family Enterobacteriaceae; genus Enterobacter; species Enterobacter sp. RHBSTW-00901. The sequence goes on along the minus strand of NZ_JABXPB010000001.1, from coordinate 732,923 downwards.
AGCGCATGCAGGAAAACTCACCGCTCTACACGATGGCGAGCTCTCTGGAAGATGCGCTCGATAACATTCTGCAAATCATGGCTGAGTGGATTGGTGAAAGCGACGGTGGGAATGTTGATGTGCGTACAGAGCTGGAGGTTTCCTCTCAGACGTTTGACGCCACTGCGGCCCTGGCTGTTCAGTCGTTGCGGCAAGGTGGTGATATTCGTCAGGTCGATGCAGTCCGGGCTCTTCAGGCGCTGAAATTCATCGACCCTGATGCTGATACTGAAGTTGTTATCGACGAGCTGAACAATCCATCAGTAACGCTGACAGGCAACAATAATGGCAACGGTCAATGAACGGCTCAGCGATGAGTACATAGCCCATGCTATCTGGATAAGCCGGTACAGCACCGGCGTTGCTAACCGGATGGTTAAACTGCTCAACGACAGCGACGCAGAGCTAACCGCGCGCCTGCTGGTGGCAATGGATACGCTGGATCCGAACAGCTTCACGGTTACCAGGCTTGAAGCGCTTCTGGCGAGTGTGCGGGATACCAACCGCATTGCGGTAAATGGCATGTTTAGCAGCCTTTCCGGGGAACTGAATACGCTGGCTCAGCATGAGGCGGGATATCAGCTGAGTCTGTTTGATTCTTTACTGCCGGAATTCGTGACTGGCGTTCATCCGCTGGTGGGTATTTCCCCTGATGCGGTATATGCCGCGGCGATGGCGCAGCCGTTTCAGGGACACTTACTGAGTGAGTGGGCGTCTACTCTTGAAGCTGATCGCATTAAACGCATCAGCAATACCGTACGACAGGGATTTTTGCTTGGCGATACCACTGAGCAGATAGCGCGTAAGGTTCGCGGCCACGCTAACCGGGGTTATCAGGACGGCGCGTTACAGATGAGTCGCGCCAATGCTGCCAGTATCGCGAAAACGGCGGTGGGTCATCTTGCAGCAACGGCACGTAACAGCTTTGCTGATGCCAATGACGACCTGATGAAGGGCAAACAGTGGCTTTCTACCCTGGACAACAGAACGACGCAGATGTGCAGGATTCGCGACCGCCTGAAGTACACGCTGGATAACAAGCCGATAGGGCATAAGGTTCCGTATTTGCAGGGGCCGGGGCGTATCCACTTCTGTTGCAGAAGCACCGAAACCTTCATCCTGAAATCGGCGAAAGAGTTAGGTATCGATGTCCGGGATATCCCACCAGCGGAACGTGCCAGCATGGATGGACAGGTGGCTGGTGATACCAACTATCAGGAATGGTTCTCCCGCCAGTCGTTCGACCGCCAGAAGCAGATCGTTGGTGAGAAGCGTGCGCGGCTTATTCGTGATGGTGGCATGTCGCCGGATGAATTCTACACCGACAGAGGTGAATGGCTGACGCTGGATCAGTTGCGTGAACGTGACGCGCAGGCATTCAGAGGGGCTGGTTTGTGATAATCTTCCTTAATGTGGTTAAAACCTCGGAGTCATCATGACAGACGAAGAATTTACAGCCAGAATGTGGGAAATCGCGAATGGGGTGTTTCAGCCAGAGGTGCAGCGTGGCGAGGCTGATGATCTGATTATCGAATACCTAAAATCAAAGGGGCTTGATGATGCTGTTGCTGCTTATGAGAGCATCCATCGGCTGTTCGGGTAGATATCCATTTATTGCAAACAGGTCGCCATAGCGCGACCTTTTTTATTATCTGAAACTTACTACAGGCTGCCTCAGGGCGGCCTTTTTTATTGCCGCAATCCGGATGGTGAGCGGTGCAACGGTCGGATGGCCAGTAAAAAGGTAACAACATGAAACTGAAGACGGTAGAAGTAAACGGCAAACATTACGCAGAAGTAGACGCTAACGGCCTGCCGGTTTACGTGCATGACGACGGAAAAGAGATCGGCTTTGATGCTGCCCAGGCGATTGGCAAAATTACTGAGCTGAATGGAGAGGCCAAATCCCATCGTTTGGCTAAAGAATCTGCTGAAACAAATCTGGCGAAATTCTCCGGCATCACCGACCCGGCTAAAGCACTCGAAGCGCTGGAAATGATGACCAAAATCGACCAGAAAAAATTAATCGACGCTGGCGCGGTTGACCAAGTGAGGGCTGATATCACCAAATCCTTCCAGGCTCAGCTGGAAGAAGCCAACGGTAAAAGCCAGAAACTGGAAGGCCAGCTCTACGACGCCATGATTGGCGGAAATTTCTCCGGCTCGAAATTTATCGCCGACAAGATTGCCATTCCGTCCGACATGCTTCAGGCGCGCTTCGGTCAGTCATTTAAGGTCGAAGAGGGCAAGGTTGTCGCCTATGACGGCTCAGGCAACAAAATCTACTCCCGCTCCAAACCGGGCGAACTGGCCTCATTCGATGAAGCGCTGGAATTCCTGGTAGAACAGTACCCGCAAAAAGACCACATCCTGAAAGCCAGTGGTAACAATGGCGGTGGTTCACGAACGACTCAACACGATGCCGGGCAGAAGACCATGAAACGCTCAGCATTCGATTCTCTGGATCAGACCGGGAAACAAACAGCACTTAAAGACGGTATCACTATCGTCGATTAACCACTTTGCCAGCTTCCGGATGGGAGCTGGTGCCAGAGCTGGATAGCTCAACCAACCCAAATCTCTCTCTAAGGAATAATGAATCATGTCGAACACTTTGACCGGGTTGATCCCGACTATCTATACCGCTCTGGATATTGTTTCCCGCGAACAGGTGGGCTTTATCCCCGCTGTCGCACGTAATACCAAAGCAGATGCAGCCGCGAAGGGGCAGACAGTTACTGCCCCTGTTGCACCCGCAGCAACCACTGTCGATATTACACCGGGGGCTACAGCACCGAATGACGGCGACCAGACGATCGGCACCGTTGATGTCAAAATCACCAAGTCCAAAATGGCTCCGGTCAAATGGAATGGTGAAGAACAACTGGCACTTGGCCCGGCTGGTACCTACAACACCATCCTCGCCGACCAGTTCACCCAGGCACTCCGCGCACTGTCTAACGAAGTTGATTCCGATTTGGGTGCGCTTTACTACGGCACCTCTCGTGCTATCGGTACTGCTGGTACCGCGCCGTTTGGTATCAAAGATGATCTTTCCGACGCAGCGAATGCGCGAAAAGTTCTGGAACAAAACGGTTCGCCAACAACTAACCTGCAGATGGTTCTCGACTCTGACGCCATTGCGAACATGCGCGGTAAGCAATCCGTTCTGTTCAAAGTCAATGAAGCCGGAACTGAGCAACTCCTGCGCGAAGGTGTGCTTGGCCGCCTGCAGGGCTTCAATATTCACAGCTCTGCTGGTGTGAAGCGCGCGCCCACTTCTTCCGCTGCTGGTTACCTGGTAAACGGTGCGAAGCAGGAGGGCGATATCATTATTGCCATCGATACCGGCACTGGTGCTATCGCGGCTGGTCAGGTGGTGACTTTTGCAGGCGACAACAATAAGTATGTTGTATCGGCCTCCTCCGCGACCACGATCACCCTGTCCGCACCTGGACTGCGTCAGGATTTGGCCGACAATGTGGCTATTACCGTTATCAGCGGTTTTACCGCCAATATGGCATTTGATCGTAACGCGTTCCTGCTGGCTTCACGTACTCCGGCAATGCCTGAAGGTGGCGATACTGCTGATGATGTGATGAACGTTACCGACCCGGTGTCAGGCATCACCTTCCAGATCGCGCTGTACCGTCAGTACCGTCAGGTGCGTTATGAAGTTGGCCTGGCGTGGGGGGTGAAAGAAATTAAACCAGCTCATGCTGTCATGCTGCTGGGCTAACACAACCATTCACTAAGGGGCTTCGGCCCCTTTTCCTTTTGGAGGGCTTATGGCCGGACTGACCAAAGAGCAGCGCGCACAGCGTGAGGTGGAAAAACTTGCCACGCTGAACAGTGATCAACAAAATCCTGCCCAGCAGGAACCCCAGCAGGAACCCCAGCAGGAACCCCAGCAGGAACCCCAGCAGGAACCCCAGCAGGAACCCCAGCAGGAACCCCAGCAGGAACCCCAGCAGGAACCCCAGCAGGAACAGGTTGAGCTGGTGGCTATGTTCACGGAATACCCTGCATTCCCCGGCGCACCAACATCCGCTGATGTTCATCCTGACGAAGTTGAAAACTGGAAGGCGGCAGGCTGGCGCATCGAGGAGTGATTCATGATCACCTACATCACTGTATCGGATGTTGATCGGATCCTCGGAGCTGACTGGACAGACGCCAGTAAGAAAGAAAAATCCGTCAAAATGTCGAACGCCTGGCTGAACGGGTTAAACCTACGCGTCTGCCCCGACAATATTCCCGAAGATGTCAAAGAGGCTGGCGCATATGCCGCCTCGGTGGCGGCTGCCGGGAAGTTGTACCAGCAGAAAACCGATTCTGGGGTTGTAACCAGTAAATTGGTCGAGGCCAAAGGTGTCAGCGTGTCGAAGTCATTCGCGGAACTGTCCACCAATAGCACCGCATTGCTCGACCCTGATTTGCAGTTCGCCCTGGCACTGTTGAAGCCTTACGGAGTTAATCAGTCGCAGATACGACTGGTGAGGGGGTAGCGTGATAAGCATCATCAAACCAATCAATCCACGTATTCATTGCGTTGGCGATGGACGTGGCCTCCGCGATGTATTCATGAACGACAACAAAATAAACAATGTCGTTTATGCCAATGAGCTAAAGGGCATTATCGAATTCGTCCCACACCCGCTCAAAGCTAAACGAAATGGTGAGATATACACGCGGAAACTACGTGGTGTAGTCACTGTTGAGTTCCAGCAATGCAATGGTGACCATCATGGGGCTTCGTGATGAACTTCAGGCAGAAATAGCCGCTGCGTTCGATGATGACCTTTCTGACGCTGTTAATGCCTTCACCAGTTCTTACGTTATCCAGTCCGGATGGGATCCTGTAACTGAAACCGGGGGCGAAACTACCGTTACATATACCGGGCGCGGCGTCCTTGCTGATTATAGCGTTGAGCGTATCGACGGCGTGAACATCATTAAAGGCGATATCGAGCTGGTAGCGCTGGTGAATGAGGTAACCGATAAGCCGAAAGTCGATCACATCATTACCGCGCCTGACCTGGTTACTGGTGAACAACAGCGATACAAGGCGATTTCCGTGGAAACAGATCCTGCAGGTGCTGCTTTTGCCATCCAATTGCGGAGGGTGTGACATGGCTAAGGCGTGGAGTCTTGACCCGGCATTGTTCGCTGACAAGGTGGAAGAGGATGTCGGTAAGCTGCAACGCGTTATAGCTATTCAGTTGCTCAATGAGATCGTTATTCGGTCACCGGTTGGCAACCCTGAAATATGGGCTATCAACAGCATGCAGGTTCAGCGGCGTGAACGGGTTAATGATATCAATGAAGCCCTTCGCAATAGCGACCGGTTCGGGACAACTGACAAAGGCGGTAACCGAAGGATTAAACGCGGTAATAAAGTCAGCCTGGCCGATGCTGAGTACAGCAGTAATGCAGGGCGATTCGGCCCCCAACGAGTACGCAAATTAAGGCGTGGTCAGGGTGAGATATATCGACCGCCGGGCTATCGCGCAGGAACTTTTCGGGCATCTCATTTCGTGAGTGTCGGTTCGCCAAGTGATTATGTTCCCAGAGAACCAGATCCGAATGGTGCAAACACCATCAATAACGGGACGTCGACAATCCTTGCTGCGCCAAGTTATTCAGTCATCTACATCCAGTCCAATCTCCCTTATTCCGTATCGCTTGAAAACGGGCACTCAAAGCAGGCACCGGCAGGCGTTTATGCGGTTTCATTTAATGGTGTAACACAGGCCTACAAATGACCCTTACAGAAATACGTAACACAGTCATTGCTCGCATGACGGCGCAGACGGCTATTGCTTCTGATGCTGTGGATTATCCCAACGGGCCCGTATTTGATCCGAGTGGTCGAGGTATCTGGGGTCGCTTCACTAACATTTCCGGCATGGCTGGCGCGAATGAAATTGGTGGCGGGCCTGTTGTTCAGCGGACAGGCATGCTGATTATTCAGATCTTCGTCCCTGTTGGCTCTGGCTCGCTGCTCATCACCCAAACAGCCGACAAACTCCGTGAGCTTTTTGAGTTTCAGAATGACGGGAAACTCAGTTATTTCGCCGTATCTGCTGTTCCTGCTGGTGAAACGGATGGTTGGTCTCAGCTCAATCTTCAAATCCCGTATAGGGCTTTATAGGGGAACTTATCGGATTATCCCCTGTTTCGGTGATATTTACTTTTGGTTCCGGAGCTATAGGGTGGAGACAGCCCATCAACGTGAATATGACGCCAGGTGATGCCCTTATTTATTTTCGCGATGGATGCTTTGGTCACTCCGTAAATATCGGCGATTGATTGCTGAGTCTGGTTATTACTTAACCTCAAAATGATATCAATAACGTTTGATTCTGATAACAAACACGAGTGGTGGTTGATACCTTTTCTTCCAACTTGTAATCCATTGTCAAAAGAGTGTTGTGTATTACCCTTAACAGTTGTCCATTCAAGATTGTCTGCTTGATTATTCAGTTTGTTTCCATCCATGTGATTAACAACATCACATCCATCAGGTTTTTTACAGAATACCTCAGCAACAACTCGCGAAACTAGGAAATTTAACGAGCGGCGAGGATCTCTAAGTTTTGGAGTGACTCGATAATATCCGTGTTTATCTATCACTTGCTTTAGTGTGACACCATTATAAAGCCGCGACGCCCCATTAGAGTTAACAATTGTTCTGTCTAAGGATCTGACTCTTCCAAGACTTGACACTTCATAAGCACCGAGAAGTCGCTCATCGGGGAATGGTTTCCAAATTTCTTTCATAGCAACTCTCCATCAAAGAGTTCTCATCACTGGATGAATCCGGCTTTTCGGGGATCAACCTAGCCGCTCATTTATTATACCAAGCTGCCGTTACGGTGGCATCAAATAAGGAGACAGAAATGTCATCTGGAGCCAAAGTTATATCGGCCTTTATCCGGGAGACGACACCAGGAATCACCCCAGCAGGTGCCTGGAATCTTCTAAAACGTTCAAGTTGGGGTGTGAAACCGTCCCAGAACACCAAAGATAACGACGAAATCGGCGGCACCCGTATGGCGCAGGGTGCTACGCTGGGAACTGTTGATGTCGGCGGTGATGTGGGAACAAAATTTCGCTGGGGGCAGCATGATGCGTTTCTGGCGTCCTGCTTCGGTGCTGACTGGTCTGGTGATAGTCTGACGATGGGTAACGACCGCATCACGTTCTCTCTCGCTACCTATGCATCTGATATCGGTGTAGCATCCATTTCCCGTGGTGCACAGGTAAGCGTTTGGAAGATGGAGGTGCCGAACGATGGCGATATCACTTCCACCATTACCTTTTCCGGGCTGGACTGGGACTCGAAGGCAGACGATACGAGTTTTATTGTCGGTACCGCTACCGATAACGCTGGCGAACTGCGTTATTCGTTCAAAGAGGTCACAGGCATCAGCCTGAATGGTGTTGATGGTGGTGCTGGTTTCTGCATCGACACCTTCAACATTCAGTTCGACAACAACATGCAGACTCAGCGCTGCATCGGTACCGGTTCTCCGTTCGCCGGTGCCAATATCCCGACGACTTTCACACCGAAAGGGTCGATCACCTTATCCTGGTCTAAAGCTGCATGGGAGGTCTGGAGCAAAACGCTTACTGGCGCAACCGTACCTTTCAGTTTCACCCTGGCGAATGACGAAGGGCAGTACACGTTTGCATTCCCTAAAGTGCAGGTTGCAGGTGACTGGCCGGACGGTGGCAATACTGACATTATCCAGGTTCAGCTGGATATCACTGCAGCCGATGTCTCTCCGACTGTAACGCGCGCCGTTACGGTACCAGCTACGGCAATCAGCGTTGCGCCAGCTACTTCCTCCGGCAATGTCGGGACTACCGCTACTCTGACGGCAACTTTAACTCCTGCCGGTGCAACTGATGTGGTGCAGTGGGTATCTTCTGATCCGGCCATCGTGTCCGTGGTGTCAACGGGGCAGAAAACTGCCCAGGTAACGCGCCATGCTGAAGGCAGTGCAACAATCACCGGGAAGGTACGCACGTTCACTGCGATCTCAACCATTACTGTTACTGCACCATAACCCACCAGCCCGTTACGCTATGACAGCGTGGCGGGTTTTTCATATCAGGAGCACCAATGTTAATTATTACCCCTCGCATCGATATTGGCGGCGAACGCTGGTTCACACCAGTGCTTGAGCTTAAACCGGTTGAAGGCCTTAGCTTGAAGGTCTGCAGTATCGAAAATCCGCAATATCGCTCCAGAAATGCGCTTGTGCGCCGCCATATTGAAAAATTGGACGCGGTATATAAGGCGGGTACGAATGAGTTTGACCTTTCCGTTGTTGGCGATATTGATTCAATGGACGATCTGCTCATCTACAACTGTGCGCAGTATCTGTTGACTGACTGGGAAGGCGTCGGAGAGCTGGTGGACGGTAAAGAGATCGCCATTGAATACACACCTGAAAAGGGAGCCGCTCTCCTGAAACAACGACCTGAGTTCTACTGGCAGATTCTGGCTGTCGCTGCCGAGATAGCCAGCGGGAAAGAAGAGCAAAAGCAGGAAACCGTAAAAAAGCAATCGAAGCGCAAAAGTGGTTGAGTGAGTTCAGCGGGGAGCAGGGAGAAAAGGCAAAGTGGCGAAGGGAGAAATTAAAACTCCCACCAATCCCAGAACCTGAAATTGACGGTGTGACAGGGGAAATCCTCAACGCCTACTCAGTTATTTCCCGATCCCGGCTTTATGCCGGCATGGCCGGTGCTCCACTGCCGATCTCACTTCATGATATTGAGCGCTTTCTTTCTGCCAGACCCATTCTTATTGATCGTGATGAATTTGACGCGGCGATATTTGCCCTCGATGACGCATGGCGTGAGCGCTGGGCGCAGGAACAGAAAAGCCACGGTAAACAGAAACAATAAGCCCGGTACGTCCGGGTATTTTTATGCCCGGAGATAGCAATGTCAGAACAGACATCCCGCCTCGCCATAGTTATTGATAGTACCGGCGCAGAAAAAAACGCAGAAAACCTGACTACTGCTCTCGATAAAATGACGCAGGCTGGGCAGGGTGCCGCTGACAGCGCTAATAAGGTCACTAAAGCTACCAGCGAAGAACGTGATGCGCTTGCAAAACTTAAGGCGTCTATTGATCCTGTAGGCGCAGCTATTGATACGGTTGGCCGGCGCTTTTCCGAATTAAAAAAATATTTTGATAAGGGATTAATAGGTAAAGAAGAGTTCGATTTCCTCACTAAAAAGCTTAATGAGACCATGGAGGAATTAAGTGGTGTCGCCGCCGCCCAAAGGGAAGCTGAGCGCGCTGGTAAATCGGCTGCTGCACAGCAAGAAGCTCAGGCACAAGCATTCCAAAGGATGCTGGATAAGTTAGATCCAGTATCTAGCGGACTAAGAGGACTGAAAGAGCAGCAGAAAGAAATTTATCTCGCTACTCAGCGTGGGGATTTAAATCTTGAGCAGTATGACGCCTATAGCAAAAAAATTTCCGACGCCCGCAAGGAGTTAACAGGAGAGGCACAGGCGCAACGTGATGCAGAAAAGGCAGCGTCTGATGCAATCAAACAGCAGGAGGCTCAAGCGTTGGCGTTCCAGCGCATGCTGGATAAGATTGATCCGCTGACGGCAGCCCTAAGGAATCTTGACCAACAGCAAGAAGATCTTAATGCTGCGCTCTCAGCCGGAAAACTCAATACTGCTCAGTTCGACACCTACAGTAAAAAATTGCAGGAAACTCGTCGGGAAATTACCGGGGAAGCTCTGGCCGAGAGGGAAGCGGCGAAAGCTCATGATGAGCAGCGTGCGGCATTGCAACGCCTGGTTGCTCAGCTTGATCCGATTGGAGAGGGATTCCGCCGACTCGCGGAGCAGCAAAAGCAGCTCGACTCTGCGAAATCGTCAGGGTTACTTTCCCCTGAGTCATACACAAAACTTTCCGGCACGCTCGGTGAAATGCGTACCGAGTTAGAAAAAACCCAGGCGCAGTTAGGAAAAACTGGCATGTCTGCAAAGCAAACTGCATGGGCGATGCGCCTGATCCCCGCTCAGATGACAGATATTGTTGTCGGTCTGTCTACTGGTCAGTCACCGTTCATGGTTCTGATGCAGCAGGGCGGCCAGCTGAAAGATATGTTTGGCGGCATCGGCCCGGCGATTAAAGGTGTTGGCTCTTATGTTATGGGGCTGGTGAATCCATTTACGCTGGCCGCCGCCGCTGTAGGCGTTCTTGGCCTAGCGTATTACCAGGGTAGCCAGGAACAGGACGCGTTTAATAAGTCGCTTATCCTTACAGGTAATACCATCGGAAAAACGTCCGGGCAACTGGCTGATATTGCCGCGCGCGCCGGAGTGGCCGCAAATTCAACCACGGGTGCTGCAGCATCTGTTCTTAATCAACTTGTCTCATCCGGTAAGGTTGCTGGCGATTCACTGGAGCGCGTGACTACTGCCGTTGTCAAAACGAGTGAAGCCACTGGTATCGCGACAGATCAGCTTGTTGGTGATTTCAACAAAATCGCCGCTGACCCGCTGGATGCAATCACCAAGCTGAATGACCAGTATCACTTCCTGACTCTGGCAACTTACAACCAGATTAAAGCCCTTCAGGATGAGGGGAATCAACAGGAAGCCTCTCGCGTTGCGACAGATGCTTATGCAAATGCCATGCAGCAGAGAGCGACTGATATTCACAATAATCTCGGCCTGCTTGAGTCAGCCTGGGATAGTCTGGGTAAAACAGCTAAAGGCGCGTGGGATGCCATGCTTAATATCGGGCGCGAACAAACTGTCGCCGATAAGCTTTCCACGCTGAATGAAAGCATTGCAGAAGCTCAAAAAATGCAAGCTGAAGGAGGGGTCTGGAACCGCTTCAAAGCTAACTCAAGCGGATATAATCTCCCTGAGATGATTAAAAAGCGCGACGCCCTTCAAGCGGAAAGTACTGCACAGGATGTGCTTAATAACTCTATAAGCAACTACAACAAGCGGCAGCAAGAGGGAATTGAAGCACAAGGGCGTATTAATAAGCTAACAGACCAGACCTTAACAAACGCTCAAAAGCGCAAAAAAGCGCTGGATGAATTAACAAGGGATTTAACTAAAGCGAGAGCTGCCGGGAACTCCATCAGCGTGGATGAGGAGGCAAAACTTCGCGCAAATATTAACGAGAAATACAAAGACCCGAAAACCCCTAAAACCCCAAAGGCAAAAGCATATCGTGAAGATGCTGGGGCTAGAATGCTGGATCAACTCAACCAGCAGTACGCTACCTTAACATCTCAATTTGATACAACAGAAAAAATAGGCACTGCGCAACAGGCGCTAATTAAGTGGGAGCAACAGCTTTCTGACATTAAATCGAAGAAAACCCTTACTGCCGATCAGAAATCTCTCCTGGCTAGCAAGGATGCTATTACCGCTCAACTGCAGAAGAACGCGGCTATTGAGAAGGAGATTTCGCTTCGCAAGGATACTGATAAGCTGACGGCGTATAAAAATACGCTTTCCTCTGGACTGCAAAACGATGCAACTGGACTGCAAAATAGCCTCAATAGCAATACGGTGTTATCTCAGGAGCAAAAACGCCAGCAGGAAATGACGAAAATTTCCAGCGAGTATCAGAAAAAACAGATCGAATTAACCAATCAGAGAACCACCGGGCAGATATCGCAAAACTTATATGACCAAGAGACTGCAGCACTACAGCAGGCTCTTAATCAGCGTCTTGCCATGCAGCAATCCTATTACACCCAGCTGGATCAGCTTAATGGCAACTGGCAAATGGGTGTTCAAAATGGGTTGCAGTCATATCTGAACAGTGTTCCAACGCTTTATGAATCGGTAACCACAGCAGCAACATCAATTCTCAGCTCAACTGAAACTGCTATTTCATCCAACCTTTCAGCGATGGTGCATGGAACGGAAAGTTTGAGTGATGGATTCAAAAACATGGCAGCAGGAATGGGCGAGGCTGTTATTGATGCGTTGACGAAGATGGCAGCGCAGTGGTTAGTGTATCAGGCAGTTCAATTGCTTGTAGGAAAGACCGCTGCAGCAGGCGCTTCTGCATCAATGGTTGGCCAGGCAACAGCAATGTCACAAATAGCAGCCATTAATGCTTATGCGTCGGCTGCTGCGATACCGTTGACAGGATGGATTATTGCCCCAGGTGCTATGGCAGCAGCAGAGGCTGCAACCACACCTCTAATTGCAGCCGTTGCTGCATCTTCATCCGCCATGACGGCGGGTGCTGGTTTCGCTAACGGCGGGTGGACGGGCCCGGGTAGTAAATATCAGGTTAAGGGGCTGGTGCATGCCGATGAGTTTGTTTTCAACAAAGAGGCGACGAACCGAATCGGTGTTTCAAACCTTCAGGCCTTACAAAATGGCGGATCACTCGATGCCACGCTCAGTAAGCCAGGTTTTGGTACCGGCGCGCAGAACGTCAGCAATGACAACAGTCAGGCAATGACGATGAACGCACCAATAACACAGAACTTCAATATTCAGCAGGGGGTATCCCCGGATCAGATGAATGTCTCTCTGGCACAAACTCAGAAACAGGCCACCAGAGACGCAGTGGAACAGGTTGCCAATCAAATTGTAAAGGGAAACGGTCAGGTAGGTAATGCAATGAGGGGTATGTATAGCGGACGGAGGACAACCTGATGGCTGAAAAATATTACCCTCATGATTACCTGCCTATGCCGCTGCAGGACGGTTATGCGTTTCAACCCATCAGCCCGTTAAAGCGAACTGAAATGACTACCGGGCGCGCGCGTCAGCGTCGGGCATACATTTCGACGCCGACACAGGCCAGTGTGCAGTGGCTTATGGAAACCGATGCGCAGGCGCAGTTGTTTGGGGCCTGGTATCGCGAAACCATTACCGACGGTGCTGACTGGTTCTTCATGAAGCTGCAAACACCGCTGGGTGTGCAGTTCTACAAATGCCGGTTTACAGATATTTATCAGGGGCCAACACTGGTTGCCCCGATTTACTGGCAGTTTTCCGCGACTCTTGAGCTGTGGAAACGCCCGGTTCTGGATGACGGCTGGGCACAGTTCCCGGACTACATCATCAACAGCAGCATTATCGACATTGCGCTTAACAGGGAGTGGCCTGAATCATGACCATACTGAACAGGCTTTATGCCAGCAGCGGAGAAGAGGTCATCATCGAGACATTGCAGATCAATATTGGCGACGATGTGCTTTATCTCTGCGACGGCTACGACGATATAACAGCGACAACTGAAACCGGTGAAGTGTTGACCTTTACCGCCAGCGCAATCGCCGTTGCTCTCCCGGCGAGAAACAGTGACGGGACACAGGATCTGCAGTTTGCTGTCAGCAATATCGATGGTGAAGCATCTACGGCCATTATGAAGGCTCTCGATAATCTTGATGGCGCTGCGATCACTTACCGAAAGTACACCTCTGATGATCTGAGTTTGCCAGCCGAGCCGCCGTATACTCTTACCGTCAAAAGCGGCTACTGGAAGGGAGCTACGGCGCAGATCACTGCGGGATACATGAACGTGCTGGATACGGCCTGGCCTCGCTATCGATACACGCTCCCATTTTATCCTGGCCTGAGATACATGAGCTAAGGAGCTTCCATGTTTAATCCTGATAAATACCTTTCAGTCAAATGGCTGAAGGGCGGACGCGCTTACCCTGAACTTGACTGTTTCGGCATCGTTAATGAGGTGAGGCGCGATCTCGGCTTGCCTGAATGGCCGGATTTCGCCGGGGTGACAAAAGATGAAGGCGGACTGAATCGCGAAGCGCGCAAGCTGATGCTATCACTCAGGCGCTGCGACCCCTGTGAGGGCGCTGGCGTGGCCTGCTACTCAGGCTCGACCGTGACGCATGTCGCTGTTGTCGTGAATATCTCTGGTCAGCTTCATGTTGCTGAATGCAATCCGAGAATGAATGTCACCTTTCTTCCCCTGGCGCGCTTTGTACGCCGCTTTGTCAAAGTGGAGTTTTGGCAGTGACAATTCGAATTTATCCCTCCCGGCTCCCGGGCGAACCGCTGGAAACCCATCAACACGGTGCCATGACCATTCATCAGTGGTTGAAGCGCAATGTGGAAGGTTATCGTGCTGATATGAAGCACCCGATTGCTATCGAGGTTGACGGAGAAAATATACCGGCTGCAGCATGGTTTGATTACGCGATCAACCCGGCCAGTGATGTCAGGATTTATCCAGTTCCGCATGGTGCTGTTGCGCTGGCATGGATCGCTGTCGCTGTATCAGTAGCCTCTGTAGCATATGCCCTGTTCTTCGCCCCCGGTGCTGCTGACCCAGGCGGTTATTCCTCGGGAACTGGTAACAGCCTTGATGTAAACCCGGCAAAGGCGAACAGGGCAAAACTTGGGGATCCGATCCGTGAGCTGTTTGGCCGCCGCCGCATTTACCCCGATTATGTGGTACAGCCAGTGACCCGCTTTGATGCCAGTGACCCGACAAAAATGACGGTAGAAATGTTCGTTTCTCTCGGGGTTGGTAATTTCTCTTTTGGTACCGGCGACAAGCGGGTGGGGTCTACGCCAGTAAGCTCTTTGGGTAATGGTTACTCTGACACTGTCTATCAGCCTGGAGCCAATGTTGCAGGCGATCGCCGCAGCGAAAACTGGTTCAACTCTACTGAGGTGGGTGGCACATCATCAGGGGCAGGGCTGGATATGGCTCAGACTGCACCGGATACGGATGATGTTGTTGCTACGTCTCTGACAGTATCAGGTGCGACGATTACATTTAATGGCCTGAGCACTAATGATGGCGATCCGGCAACAAATGACCTGCCTCCATCCATTGTTGTTGGGTCGGTCATTGAGTTGATTGTGCCGGATTCATTCGTTGTCACGAATGACGGCCCCCACAGTCGTATTACCAGTAATGTGCTGGCAGAAATTAATCCACATGTCGGCATGCCGGTGACACTCTGGTACAACAGCGTCGATTACGATTTGTATATCGCATCCTACACCCCACATGCTGATGCGACGCCGACAACAGATGAGGTTACGGCATCCGTCACGCTGGCCTATGAAAGCGCAACGGGTACGGCATTCACTGGGATCCCTGAAGGGCTTATCAGGTTATCCCTGTCTCATGCCGGATACGAATACAAAGTCACTGAGATCGATGGAACAAGCCTGACGCTACAACGTATTGTTGGTGGCGTGGTCGATTTAACCTGGCCGGGATTCTCGCCCCGTACCGTTCTGGACTTTGACGCATCTGGCCTGAATAAAAATGATAACTGGATGGGCCCATTCCTGGCATGCCCGGAAAATGAAACCGTCGATATGTTTGAGGTTAACTTTTTCTTCCCGAACGGTATTTGCGGTTACAAGGACAGCGGAAGCAAAAAGAACCGCACAGTAACGTGGGAAATTCAGTATCGCGTGTATGGTTCGGGTTCTGGGTGGTCGAGCAAAACCGGTTCGTATGAAATGAAAAATATCAATGGGCTTGGGTTTACCGAGCGTATCACACTGGGAGCACCCGGGCTTGTCGAGGTGCGTTGCCGAAGAACGAACGAGCAGGGGCAAAATAACTCAAGAGACAATATGTTCTGGCAGGCACTACGTGGCCGCCTTCTGACTCGCCCGGCAACCTATGCTGGCGTTACAACGATGGGCGTTACGGTTGAAACAGGCGGAAAGCTGGCTGCACAATCCGATCGCCGTATTAACGTTGTGGCCACCAGAGTATATGGAACCAGTCCACCACGCAGCATTTCTGGCGCGTTTTACCATATTGGCGAGTCTCTTGGACTCGATATGGACATCGACGCTATTAACGAACTGGAAAGTACGTGGTGGACGCCGGGTAACGAGTTTTTTGACTTCGAGACAACGGACAGCACATCAGCACTGGAAGTGCTTCAGAAGGTCGCTAATGCCGGGAAAAGCTATTTCCTTTTGTCAGACGGGCTGGCGTCTGTTGCGCGTGAGGGCGTTAAAACGTGGACGGGCATTATTAGCCCTCAGGAGATGACGGAGGATCTTCAAACTGCGTTTGTAGCCCCGTCTGCAGATGATTATGACAGTGTTGATGTGACGTACATCAACGGCACGACATGGGCAGAGGAAACAGTGCAGTGCCGGACAGCTGACAATCCAACCCCTGTAAAAATCGAAGCCTACACCCTCGATGGCGTACTTGACCGCAATCGTGCTTACCAGATTGGCATGCGGCGCTTGATGAAGTATCGCCGGCAGCGCCTGACGTTTACGACCACCACTGAACTCGATGCGCTCTGCTACAACGTAGGGGATCGCATTGTATTGACTGATGACATACCAGGCAGCAAGACGATTTCAGCGCTGGTTGAGGCGATGAGCACGGTAGACGGTGTGACAACATTCACCGTAACCGAACCACCTGACTGGTCATTTGAAAATCCGCGGGCAATTCTTCGTTATCAGGATGGAACAGCTTCCGGTCTGATGGTTGTGAAGAAAGCAGGGGATTATGGTCTGTCTGTTCCCCACCTTGCTGCGTTCGACAACATCATTATCGGTGATCCTGCGATCGAGCCTCCCCGTTTAATTTTCTGCGATTCCTCCAGTGCCGGCTATAACGCTATCGTTTCTGAGATTGCACCACAATCAGATGGAACATGTCAGGTAACGGCGAAGGAATATCGCGACAGTTTTTACGACTACGACAATGCCACTTACCCTGGCAACGTCGCATAACAAAAAATCTCCCAAAATAGACCCGCTTCGGCGGGTTTTTCGTTTATGAGGCTCAAATGACTACTTATAACACTGGCAATCCGATCGGCTCTGCTGCTGCGCAGGATTTGTATGACAACGCACAGAACTTAGATCACCTTTCTGCCGATCGAGTTAATGAAACATGGCCTGACCGTTTTGGCATTCCACGACTCACCTGGTACGGCATGGAAGAACGTATCAAGCAGGCCATTATAAATCTTGGCTGGAATCCTGTAGGTACCTTCCAGGAAGGTGCGACGCTGAATGCAGGCTCAATTATTCAGGACGAAACAACGGGAATCTGGTATCGCTGGGATGATCTTACAACACTCCCAAAAATAGTCCCTCCCGGCTCTACTCCAGGGTCTACAGGAGGGATAGGAGAGGGTAAATGGCTCGCCGTCGACGTCAGTGACGTTCTTCGCAAGCAGATTTCAGATCCGGATGGAGCAACGAAATATCCTGAACTTCAGATTGCTCGCTGGAGAGATGAGGGGGATTTGCGTGGGTGGGGGTGTGTATGCGACGGGGTGGCTGATGACTCTGATAACCTGCAGGCAGCTATCATCTATTCAGAAATTCATGACCGGAAATTATATGCTTCTGGCCCAGTAAGGATAACCAAGAAAATCACATTCACTAAACCGCCTCAGCTTCGTGGGTTTATGTACTCACCTCCTGTTATCGGTAAATTCCAGGGGGCTCCTTATGATAAAAAAGGTTTTATCATTTATTCAGAGGTTCCGTTAGATTATTGTGTTGAGATAAACCCACCAGGAAACAACAAATACATCAGGGGGTTAAACCTTATTGACATTCATGTCCTTGCTCAAGGAACTGGAGTTAATGGAAAAGGAGTGCTGATAGCAAACTGTGGTTGGGGTGGGTATGTTAGAGGGCTTGTTGTTGAAGGTTTCCATGGTGGTGGTCTCACGTTAAGTCAATTGCAGGATACGTTATTTGACCAGCTTGAAATTCTGGACTGTGGCACAGATAATGTTGTTGCTGCACTTGAAATTACCAATGGTTCAAACCTTCTGGCATTCAATCGCGCCCGCATAGAGGCAAATGAATTCCAGATGCGTATTCGCAACAGCATGATGATTGATTTTATTGCTCCGCACTTTGAACAGGGGGATTATCCTGATGCTAGCGCTGGTGCGGAGTTTGAGAAAATAAATAGATATCCGTCTATTTATTTACAAGCATCCCAAAACATCAAGTTTCATGGTGGATTTATTTTTGGTGCGACAATCCAGAAACAGATGGCGAAATACGGCATCACGGCTGCTGACTGTCCGTTCCATATGTCAGTTGGTGGTGATTGCTCTAATATTGATTTGCTTGGCGTCACTATGGGGTTTGGTTATAACTCTGGCCGAATCCTTGAACACCATGGAAGCGGCAAAGTTCAGAACTGCACACCTATTGCGCTATGTACTGAAACATACCCGATAATTCTTGATGGAAATATTCTATTCCAGAATAACCAGTGTGGGTATACCGATAACCCGACAAGTGAAACATTTTTCCTTATGGCTGCCAAATACGCAACAATCGAAGCGAATATGTTCGCTTGTGTAAATAGTAGCTCTGTTAATAAATTGTACGGAAGTTTGTTTGCACTAAACCCATCAAATCCTATCTTGCTTGGGCGAAATCAGTATGTGATAAGTAAACGCGCTCTTTTTCATGACGGTACCGTAAGAGCTATTGCTCAAGGATACGATGGAACAGAACAATCATCTGGTGGAGCTATAAACATGCAACAGCATAATATCACTAGCGTGATAACACTTTTCGGTGGGGCTGGTGGTGCTGCTAATGTTACCGCACTAAACAACATGTCTCCAGGCCAGCGAACAATGTTCCAAAATAACGGAACAGGTAATATAACATTCAACCATGGAGGGAATGTTTACTGTAAGGGCGGTGTTAATGCAGTTGTTCCTAGTGGACATTTCATTGAATTTATATATAACGGAAGTGGTGGGGTAAGCACTGAGTTATCACGCAGTTTTTGAATGAAAGCCCCTTTCGGGGCTTTTTTTATAGTATAGGCAATAGAGTTGGAGATATTATATCTTTGGAAAAGATAATTGATGCCTCTTGAGTTAGGTGACCGTAATCTACAGCAGTCAATTCTCCACTTGAAAGGCGAGCAAGGCAGTAGTTATATCCATTTTTCTTATGACAAAGCTTGTCAGTTGCAGAGATATAAATAAAACCAGCGTCACTTGCAATGCTTTTCATATAACTATCAGATTTAAATGGCCTTTCACTCAAACCTTCATCAGTGATGTACGAGTCTTTTCCCTTCCAATGAGTAGATTTAATTATCACTTTAGGTAGCGATGGATCCCATTGTGGAAGTGGGCCCATAACAATTACGTTTTTTACTCCAAAACCTTTAAGTGTTGAAACTATTTCCTTCCAGTTTGTCAGTTCATGGTTATCATGCTGCGCAATAATAACGGTAGTGGGTTTGATTTTTTCTATGCTGGCAATGGCTAGTTTATTAGAACTATCACATGCCAACTTAAAATCACCTGTCTGTACTGTAGAATCACTTAGCGAAGGATAGCATCCAGCAGATGTTTTTTGGTAAAAAGGAACCCTTCCATTAAGCAATGTCCTTATACCTAAAGACCATGCCTCAGCATGAGAGTCCCCCCATAGGAAAATGCCACCATCTCCACTTTTTGTTGTGCATTCAGGAGATACATCTAAGCTTTTTTTAACCGTCAAAGACTCATAAGTATTACATTTTAACCAGTAAGCTTCTTTTAAGTAGTAATGCTTAACGTCATATTCGTTTAAGAAAGCTTGCGTCTCTGAGGATGCTCCATATCTGAATTTATAATCAGCGCCATTAGAATTAAAAACAAAAAATGAGGGTATTAATGCCGCTATAGTAATATAGATTGGCTTTATCCTCCATATTTTACTTAATTTATCAACGGAAATGAAATCTCTTTTTTCAATTAATAGATGGCTTAATGCCCCAAGAGCGATTGACGCCGCAATCCCATAAATATAATAAGAGGAAAGTTGATTTATGTATAAGTAAACAACTATAGGCCAATGCCATAAATAAATTGAGTATGACCACTTCCCAATATAAAAAGATAGTTTATTAGATGTTAATTTATTATCGCGACATCCACTCAGGATTATTAAATATGCACCTGCAACTGGTAATAATGTGTAGTAACCAGGCCAGACTGTATCTGCTGAAAAAACAAAGCAAGATATAATAATTGATATTATTCCAATGTAGTAAAGTGGTGCCTTAATATTGTCTCTATTTTTTAATGGGTAAAGGTAAGCCAATCCTCCAGCAATCATCTCCCACGCCCTCATCGGTATGAAGTAATAACCTGAAGTTGAATTTGTTAATGATGAGTATGTGGCTATAGATAGACTTAAAATAAAAATAAAAATTAGGCTCGCCTTTATTTTTTCAATTGATATTTTTTTGCCTAAAAGTAATATAACGATTGGATATATAATGTAGAATTGCCACTCTACAGATAGAGACCATGTATGTAACAGCCATTTTTCATGCGAAGATGTATCAAAATAACCAGTTTCTCCCATGTACATCATGTTTGATATAAATGAGACGCTTCCAGCCACATGCTTACCTAATATTTTATAATCATTAGGGGTTAAATTGAACCATCCATATATTAACAAAAAAATACACAGAACAGATAGTGCTGGTATTATCCTGTTTGCTCTTGCACAATAAAATTTAATAATATTGAAACTGCCTTTTTCAATACCACCAAAAATTATTGATGTCATCAAATAACCAGATATAACAAAGAATACATCTACCCCTACAAACCCACCCGGCAACAAAGATGGTTTGAAGTGGAAAAGGACTACAGCCATAACTGCTATAGCTCTTAATCCATTAATATCATGCCTGAATTTCATGCATTATTTTCCAGCAAATTGAACTTACCAGTCATTGGCATTGTGCAAAAAACACACACCCATGATCTGCTTAGGTAAACCATTCTATACGGGGATGCTTGTTTGTAAACATCCATCATGAAGATACGCTCTAAACTTCAATGAGCATTGTCTGATATCATCTACGATTAGATCTCTTCTAATGACAAATCTTAAGGAAGAAGATGAACAGAAGACAGTTCATAACCATTTCAGTTGGCGTTGTAGCCATAGCAGGTGCTGGCGGCCTGTTAGCAGTTGGTCAAAAGCAGGAAAAAAGCATCTCTCTTTGGGGACACTCATTTTTCGGTAACAATAATACATTCTCTGCGAAGCTAATCGCTGAAACAGGATACCCCGTCTATAACTTTGGTTTATCTGGAGCAACATCAGAGAGCATAGCTCTCAGGAATGGCGCGTATACCATCAAATATGAACCTGAAGGAAGGATGCTAAGATCTGGGGTAAGAAATCTGCTCACTCCTAACATCCCCGGGCCTTTGCGTCTTTGGGGTAATGCCGCTGCAACCTGGATTCATTTGCCATGTGAAATGTATGGAGTAAGTGGCGTTCTTGACTGGGATGGGAAAAATATATTTTTTACAACAAACAACGCTACAAAAAATTCAAAGCTGGATAAACCATCAGTTTTAACCATCTATCCTATGACCACCGTCGAAACTGGCAACGTTGCTGAAAAGACAAGTTACCCAGATCATCCTGAATCTATCTACCTTCTCTGGCTAGGTAGAAACAACTCAACCCAGCCAGAAGAGATCATGCGCGATGCAAAGGCCATCGTATCTCGGATGAAGAATGGTAATAACCGGTTTGTCATTCTCCCGGAGTTTCCAGCAAGTTATGAGCCAAAAGGAACAAAAGGTGCTGAAGAGATAGCACTGATAAACCGTCTGTATAAAGAAGCTTATCCTGAGCACTATTGTGAAATTGATGGTGTTGATCTCCTTCAAAACTTCATGGATCATCATAACCCATCAAACCAACAAGACCTGACTGATATTAAAAATGGCGTAACACCATCCTCATTAAGGCAGGACGAACTCCACCCATCTATAACTAAGAAACCAGATGCCCTCTATGCCGGAACCGAAATTAATGCAGAATTTGTCGCAAAGTTTCTTAAGATGAAAGGGTGGGTGTGATTGTAATTAAGGAAAATAGAATGAAAAAAATCTTAGCAGTGATCGCTGGCGCGGCGCTTCAGAGAGTCCTGCGGACAGGCATAAATCTAACTGACGGTTCCGGTTTCGGCACATTAAGTGATGGAACTGAGATAAAGATACTGCTTGGAAACATGATTCATTACGCTGGAGCTGAAGGCTACTGGCACAAGGATTGAGGGTAGGGATGTGGAGCTAATCATAATTTGCGCAATTATTGGATGTATCCCGGCAGCAATAGCTAGCAGCAAGGGGCGTTCATTCTTTGCCTGGTGGGTGTATGGGGCGCTGCTTTTTATCGTTGCACTGATTCACTCGCTGGTAATCAAGAGGGATATCCGTGCACTGGAGAATAGCCAACTCAACGAGGGCATGGTTAAGTGCCCATTTTGCGCCGAGGTGATCAAGCCGGAAGCCGTAAAATGTAAGCACTGCGGCAGTGATGTAAAAGAAGCGCTAGAGGCGGCTAGTTTCGCAAATTTCAAACCAAGCGACATGCCATTTGATGCGTTTTTTATCAGGCGTAAAGACGGCTTTGATGTTAATGAGGCGTCAGTCACCACTTTAATTTCACGGTTGAGAAAAGCCAATCCGGGTATTCATCCCGCGAACATTAAAGACAAGTACAGCGAGCAAATTACTGACCTTGTGAATCAGTTACCAAGCGGAATAAGAGATGAGTTCATGCGTGTTTATGACGCAAATATTTGACGCATAGCCCACTCAGGTGGGCTTTTAGTAATCCCTCAGCACGTCGTCAATTGCTTTGTCTATAGCATGCCTTAGCTTGTCTCCCAGCGGGTCATCGGGTGAGTGTTTCCCAAATAACGCATCCTCAAGAATTTGCACGATCTCAGAATTCACTGCGCTATACCTGTACCCCTCAACCCTGCTTCGGCGGGTTTTTTTGTTTATTCTCGTTATGAAGTTTGGGGGCAAATTTGGGGGCAAAACCATACTTGGGGGCATATTTTGGGGCAGCAAGATGTACGTTATTGTCTGTTATTCTCCGGTTGGTCGCTTATGTAAGCTTTTGATATTGATGTAAATATATGTTTTTAAAATGTTTTGGATTAGAACAGCATAATTTTTAAGGTTTTTAGATTCGATCTGCAAAGTGTATCGCACTTACGCCTGCTTCGTAAAAATGTCTGCGGGTAAGTGCTGATATTGTCAGCGCATTTGATGCTTTTTGAGCAATGCCCTTAATTGATGGTAGGTCAGGCCCAGCAGTTCAGCCGCTCGTTTCTGGTTATATTTCGCCTGCTTCAGGCTCTGCTCAAGCAGCTGTTGTTCCTGTTCGTGCTGGAACTGCCGTAAATCGAGCGGTAACGCGGGGGCGTCGCCAGGTGTTGCTGTTGCTGACATCGGCTGAACATTGCGCTGGAAAGGGTCGAGAATAATGTTGTCCAGCTCCATTTCGCTGTTACCGTGACGGTAGACCGAACGCTCGACCACGTTTTTCAGTTCACGAATGTTCCCCGGCCAGTGGTAAGCAAGCAGCGTCTCCTGAGCATAGTCGCTGAACCCGGGAAAGAGCGGAAGGCCGAGTTCGCGACACATCTGAATCGCAAACTGTTCTGCCAGCAACATGATGTCGCTGCGTCGTTCGCGCAACGGTGGAAGCTGGACAACGTCAAACGCCAGGCGGTCGAGCAGGTCGGCGCGGAATTTATCTTCAGCGACCATTTCCGGCAGATTGGCATTGGTAGCGCAGACCAGACGAACGTTAACCTGCAGCGGCTGGCTACCGCCGACGCGTTCCAGCTCACCATACTCAATCACGCGCAGCAGTTTTTCCTGCACCAGCATGGGCGCAGTTGCCAGCTCATCCAGGAACAAGGTGCCGCCGTCTGCGCGTTCGAAACGGCCCGGGTGGCGTTTCTGTGCCCCGGTAAAAGCTCCGGCTTCATGGCCGAAGAGTTCGGTATCCAGCAGGTTTTCATTCAGCGCCGCGCAGTTAAGCGAAATGAAGGGCCCGTCCCAGCGTCCGGATAAATAGTGAAGACGGTTGGCAATTAATTCCTTACCGGTACCGCGCTCACCGATGATCAGCACTGGTTTATTAAGCGGGGCGAGGCGGGAAACCTGTTCCAGCACTTCGAGAAAACTGTTTGCCTCGCCGAGTAAATTGTCTTTGTATCCAGCCATGATGAAATTCACCACTCATTAGCGATATTCACCAGGTGAATGTAGTGTGGTGGCGATGAAAAATCAACCATAATCATAAAAAACAATAAGATAAAAAGTTGGCATGCAAATTGTATTATCTGTTCAGCAGGGCATTGCCCGATAACAGAAATGTGAGGATTGAATTATGGGTATTTTTTCTCGTTTTGCCGACATCGTGAACGCCAACATCAACTCACTGCTTGAGAAAGCGGAAGATCCGCAGAAGCTGGTACGTCTGATGATTCAGGAAATGGAAGATACGCTGGTTGAAGTGCGTTCAACCTCCGCCCGTGCGCTGGCTGAGAAAAAACAGTTAACGCGCCGCATTGAGCAGGCCACCACCCAGCTTAACGAGTGGCAGGAAAAGGCCGAACTGGCGCTGCGTAAAGATAAAGAAGACCTGGCTCGCGCTGCACTGATTGAAAAACAGAAGCTTGCGGATATGGTCGCCGCGCTGGAACATGAAGTGACGCTGGTGGATGATACGCTGACGCGGATGAAGAAAGAGATTGGCGAGCTTGAGAACAAGCTGAGCGAAACCCGTGCACGCCAACAGGCACTGGCACTTCGCCACCAGGCTGCCAGTTCCTCCCGCGATGTTCGCCGTCAGCTGGACAGCGGCAAGCTGGATGAAGCAATGGCGCGTTTTGAATCATTTGAACGCCGTATCGACCAGATGGAAGCGGAAGCAGAAAGCCACAGTATTGGTAAGCAAAAATCGCTGGATCAGCAGTTTGCCGACCTGAAAGCTGACGACGAAATCAGCGAGCAACTGGCGGCACTGAAAGCCAAAATGAAACAAGACAACCAATAATAATTCGTGCGGCACCCGAGTGTGCCGCCACACATGGTAAGACAAGGAGTACACATGAGCGCGCTTTTTCTGGCTATTCCCCTGACCATTTTCGTGCTGTTTGTTCTGCCGATTTGGTTATGGCTGCACTACAGCAACCGTTCTTCACGCGGCGACCTTTCCCAGAGTGAGCAACAACGTCTGGTGCAGTTGTCCGATCAGGCGAATAAGATGCGCGACCGTATTCAGGCGCTGGAAGCAATCCTGGATGCGGAACACCCGAACTGGAGGGATCGTTAATGTCTGGACTGAACCTGAATAAGAAACTGTGGCGGATCCCTCAGCTTGGCATGATTCGCGGTGTTTGCGCCGGGCTGGCGCATTATCTCGACGTCCCGGTGAAACTGGTGCGGGTGGTCGCGGTGTTATCCATTTTCTTTGGTCTGGGGTTCATCACCCTGGTGGCGTACATCATTCTGGCGTTTGTGCTCGACCCGATGCCGGAAGGGGAGCTGGCGGCTGAAGGTGCGCCAACCAGTAATGACATTCTGAATGAAGTGGACGCTGAACTGGCCGCAGGCGAGAAGCGTTTACGTGAAATGGAACGTTATGTCACGTCAGATACCTTTACGCTGAGAAGTCGTTTTCGTCAGCTTTAAGAGAGAGCATTAATGAATCGAAACTGGCAACAGGCTGGTCAGAAGATAAAATCCGGCCTGAAAATCGCAGGTAAACTGGTTCTGCTGACGGCATTACGTTTCGGCCCGGCAGGTGTGGCGGGCTGGGCGGTCAAATCTGTTGCGCGTAAGCCGGTCAGAATGTTGCTGGCGGTGGCGCTGGAGCCGCTGTTGAGAACGCTGGCCGGACGCCTCTCGGGAAAACTGAAATAACGTTCATACGGTACGCTGATGCGCGTGCCGTTTTGCTGCAAGGTTTTATTCCTTTCATGTTGCCCCCATATCATATTTTTAAGAATACAAACGCCTTCAGGCAAAAAGGACGGCGATGAAGCGACTTAAAAACGAATTCAATTCTCTGGTGAACCGTGGCGTTGATCGCCATCTGCGTCTGGCGGTGACGGGGCTGAGCCGTAGCGGTAAAACGGCGTTCATCACCGCAATGGTGAACCAGTTACTTAACCTGCACACCGGGGCACGATTACCGCTGTTGAGCGCCGTGCGGGAAGAACGTCTGCTGGGCGTTAAGCGTGTACCACAGCGTGATTTTGGTATTCCACGTTTTACCTATGACGAAGGGCTGGCGCAGCTGTACGGTGAACCACCGACCTGGCCGACGCCTACCCGTGGGGTGAGTGAAATTCGTCTGGCGCTGCGTTTTCGCTCCAGTGAATCGCTGATGCGCCATTTTAAAGACACCTCTACGCTGTATCTTGAAATCGTGGATTACCCCGGCGAATGGCTGCTCGATTTACCTATGCTGGCACAGGATTACCTCACCTGGTCCCGACAGATGACCGGTTTGTTACAGGGTCACCGTGCCGAGTGGTCGGCGAAATGGCGGACGCTGTGCGAAGGCTTAGATCCGCTTGCTCCTGCGGATGAAAACCGGCTGGCAGCCATTGCCGAAGCCTGGACGGATTATTTGCACCAGTGTAAGCAGGAAGGGTTGCATTTCATCCAGCCGGGGCGTTTTGTCCTGCCAGGGGATCTGGCGGGTGCGCCTGCACTCCAGTTTTTCCCGTGGCCGGACGTGGATGCCATCGGAGAATCAAAGCTGGCACAGGCGGATAAGCACACTAACGCCGGAATGCTGCGCGAGCGTTACAATTATTACTGTGAAAAAGTGGTGAAGGGGTTCTATAAAAATTACTTTTTACGTTTCGATCGTCAGATTGTGCTGGTGGACTGCCTACAGCCGCTCAACAGCGGGCCGCAGGCGTTTAACGATATGCGCCTGGCGCTGACACAGCTGATGCAAAGTTTTCACTACGGGCAGCGCACGTTGTTCCGCCGCCTGTTTTCACCGGTGATCGACAAACTGCTGTTTGCGGCGACTAAAGCTGACCACGTGACGGTCGATCAACATGCCAATATGGTGTCGCTGTTGCAGCAACTGGTGCAGGATGCGTGGCAAAACGCGGCATTCGAAGGGATCAGTATGGACTGCCTCGGGCTGGCTTCCGTACAGGCAACGCAGGGGGGGCTGATTGACCTCAACGGCGAGAAAATTCCGGCATTGCGGGGTAACCGACTGAGTGATGGTGAACCGCTCACCGTCTATCCGGGTGAAGTGCCCGCGCGCCTGCCGGGACAGGCATTCTGGCAAAACCAGGGTTTCCAGTTTGAAGCATTCCGCCCGCAGGCCATGAACGTTGACCAGCCGTTGCCGCACATTCGTCTGGATGCGGCGCTGGAGTTTTTGATTGGAGATAAATTGCGATGACGGAACCGTTAAAACCGCGCATTGACTTTACCGGGACGCTTGAACAGGAGCAGCAAGAGGCGTTTAAAACGGCGCAGACGTTCAGCGGCCCGCAGGCGGATAATTTTGCACCGGCACTGACCGAAGAACGGGGTGTCGAGGAAGGTCAGGCAGAAGCTGTCATTGAAGCTGCGCTGCGCCCAAAACGCAGTCTCTGGCGCAAGATGGTGGGCGCAGGGCTGGCGCTGTTTGGTGTTAGCGTGATTGGACAGGGCGTGCAGTGGACTATCAACGCCTGGCAAACTCAGGACTGGGTGGCGATGGGCGGTTGTGCCGCGGGGGCGCTGATTGTGGGGGCTGGTGTCGGGTCGGTTGCCACCGAGTGGCGTCGCCTGTGGCGTTTGCGACAACGCGCGCATGAACGTGATGAAGCCCGGGATCTGCTGCACAGCCACGGCACGGGAAAAGGCCGTGCTTTCTGTGAAAAACTGGCCACTCAGGCCGGGATAGACCAGTCACATCCGGCGCTTCAGCGCTGGTATGCCGCCATCCATGAAACCCAGAATGACCGGGAAGTGGTGACGCTTTATTCCCACATGGTACAACCCGTGCTGGATGCGCAGGCGCGACGTGAAATTAGCCGTTCGGCGGCAGAATCCACGTTGATGATTGCCGTCAGCCCGCTGGCGCTGGTGGACATGGCGTTTATCGCCTGGCGTAACCTGCGCCTGATTAACCGCATCGCGAATCTTTACGGTATTGAGCTGGGTTATTACAGCCGCCTGAGGTTGTTTAAGCTGGTCTTACTGAATATCGCCTTTGCCGGTGCCAGCGAACTGGTACGCGAAGTGGGGATGGACTGGATGTCGCAGGATCTGGCCGCGCGGCTTTCGGCACGCGCTGCACAGGGGATTGGTGCCGGTTTACTGACTGCGCGCCTGGGTATTAAAGCGATGGAAGTCTGCCGTCCGCTACCGTGGATTGACGACGATAAGCCACGGTTGGGCGATTTCCGCCGTGAGTTAATCGGCCAGCTTAAAGAAACGCTCAATAAAAAACCCACTCAGTAAGAGGTTTGTTCACTATTCGTGCTGGCTGTCAATATTTGTTGACAGCCATCTTCCGGATCACCGTGATCTGACATATCATTTTAATGTTATTGGCTTAAACGGTGAATTTCCCATGCGTCTGGAAGTCTTTTGTGAAGACCGTCTCGGTCTGACCCGCGAGTTACTCGATCTTCTTGTTTTGCGTAGCATTGATTTACGTGGCATTGAGATCGATCCTGTCGGGCGAATTTACCTCAATTTTGCCGAAATTGAATTTAATACCTTCAGTAGCCTGATGGCGGAAATCCGCCGTATCGCTGGCGTTACGGATGTACGCACCATTCCCTGGATGCCATCAGAGCGTGAGCATCTGGCGCTGAGTGCCTTGCTGGAAGCGATGCCGGAGCCTTTCCTGTCTCTGGATCTGAAAAGTAAAGTTGAGCGCGTCAACCAGGCCAGCTGCCAGCTCTTCGCACAGGGCCAGGAGAAGCTCAGCAACCATCACGCCTCACAGTTGATCCCAGGTTTTAACTTCCTGCGCTGGCTGGAGAGCAGCCCGCAGAACACGCATAGCGAACATGTGGTCATAAACGGACAGAATTTCCTGATGGAGATAACGCCGGTGTACCTGAAAGGGGAAAATAATACCCTCGTTCTGACCGGGGCGGTGATCATGCTGCGTTCTACCGTTCGTATGGGTCGCCAGCTGCAAAATCTCTCCAGCCAGGATGTCGGTGCGTTCAGCCAGATTATTGCGGTTAGCCCGAAAATGCGCCATGTGGTCGATCAGGCACGCAAGCTCGCCAACTTAACCGCGCCTCTGCTGATCACCGGCGATACGGGCACCGGGAAAGACCTGCTGGCTCACGCCGTGCATCTTGCCAGCCCGCGAGCGGCGAAACCGTATCTGGCACTCAACTGTGCGTCCATCCCTGAAGATGCCGTTGAAAGCGAACTGTTCGGCCATGCGCCAGAAGGTAAAAAAGGATTCTTCGAGCAGGCGAACGGTGGTTCGGTACTGCTGGACGAAATTGGCGAAATGTCGCCACGTATGCAGGCCAAACTGCTGCGCTTCCTGAACGACGGGACATTCCGCCGCGTAGGGGAAGACCATGAGGTACATGTGGATGTGCGCGTGATCTGCGTCACCCAGAAAAATCTGGTGGAGCTGGTGCAAAAGGGCGTGTTCCGCGAGGATCTCTATTATCGCCTGAACGTACTGACGCTGAATATCCCGCCGCTGCGCGATTGTCCGCAGGACATCATGCCGCTGACAGAGTTGTTTGTGGCCCGTTTCGCCGATGAACAGGGCGTACCGCGTCCGAAGCTCTCTGCGGACCTGGGCACGGTGCTGACGCGCTACGGCTGGCCGGGCAATATTCGTCAGCTGAAAAACGCCGTTTATCGTGCATTGACTCAGCTGGAAGGGTACGAACTGCGGCCGCAGGACATCCTGTTACCGGATTACGACACCGGGACGGTGTCGGTGGGGGAAGAGGCGATGGAAGGCTCGCTGGATGATATCACCAGCCGTTTTGAACGTTCGGTGCTGACGCAGCTTTATCGTAGCTATCCAAGTACCCGCAAGCTGGCTAAACGTCTTGGGGTATCGCATACCGCGATTGCAAATAAATTGCGTGAGTATGGTCTGAACCAGAAGAAGGGTGACGAATAACGATAAAAAGCCTCTGTAAAGAGGCTTTTACTTTTGCTTCTATAGCGTGCTGTCGTCCTGACAGCACTTATTCCTTCGCCATAGGCGTGGCACTGACGTCGACCTTTGTTTCTCCCTGAATCTTCGCAATCCTGTTCTCCACTTCTTTCACCTGGTCATGATTTGAGAGCAGGGTGTAGGTCAGATCAAACTGGGTACTGGCCCCGGGCTGCAGCTGCTTAACGCGCTTCTGCTCGCGTTCTATGGTGACGGGGTAGGCATAGCTGGTGCCAGGCTCAATACCCGTGACATAACCCTGTTTCAGCGTGTCGGTATTTTTCCATAAGGTCAGTACCGGGAGCTGGCGAGTATCGAACTGGATTGATGCACCTTTATCACCTGCCTTATTGACCACTGCTGCGAGGGTTTCATGGTTTTCATCAGCCAGCGGTTTGATATTGAAGACCATTTCATCGAAGCCTTTGGTCGGGCCGGCGTAGGTTTGCCAGGTGTCCAGGCCAGCTTTGGCGTAGTCGTTGAACGGACTGATGCTTGCCGCTGGAGCCAGGAAGCGTGCGCCGGCTTCAAGGATTGGTGTACCAAAGTTGCTGTGGTAGATAATTTGATAATCATGGGGATAATCTGCATGGTTAGTTAAAACATCATGCAGGCTGAAACGGTTGCTGCCGGGCACGTAGCGCAGTTCGGTCATCGTCTGCAAATCTGCTTTCTTAAACGTGCTCTCTTTGATCAAGCCGCGAATGCGAATTTCGTGCGGTGCGGTATCAGCAACGTCCACCTCCACCAGTGACACTGGTGTATTTCCCGCCTTACCGTGCAGCGTATAAATTTGCCCATCAGCCGTGACAGGGTGGCCCGTCCATTCATAGCCACAGCGAACCATCATCTCGTTGAAACCTTCCAGCCAGCCGAGTCCATTGCGGTTTTCCAGGTTAATGAAGGCCGGGTTAACCACCTCTTTCACCGGAGAATCCCACCCCATTTTTGTGCCAAAACCTTCAACACGCAGAAGATTCATCCCACGCGTCGGGCTTAACGTAATAGTCAGGCCATTTTTACTGCTAATGACGATGATTTTGCTGCCTTCCTGCTTACCACCGTGCAACACTTTTTGCTCAATGCTGAAATGCTGATCTTTAACCTTCAGCTGATCGCTTGAAATCTGCCAGTTTCCTTTGTCTACGCTATCTTCAGCACTTGTCAGCACCCAGGTTTTAGCTGCCACATTGCCTGAAATCAGCACCGCAAGTACCGTCAAAGCCAGTTTGATTTTCATTTTTTATCCTTTTTGCTGAAACGATTATTTTCTTTCGTAAGGAAATCTAATGATTAGACGTAAAAGGAAATGTGATGCGGCTCACCTGAAGAGAAATTTCGATTTTTTAACCTTTTTTATGAGGTTTTGATCTCAATTTATTTAACAGTTAGATCAATACTTGCATAAAAAATGTGAAACAAAACAAATTTTGATTTAACGATTCAGCTTTGAGGCAATAAAAAACCCCGCCATGCGAGGTTTTTAAAAAACAAACGTGCTGTAGAGCGTAAGCAGAAATAAGTCCTTTTATTTCATGATATTGCTAAGCTATACATAACGGCTGTACAGTTACGCTTTCAGCACGTCCAGCGCTGCGGTGTAGTCTGGCTCGGTGGTGATTTCGTTCACCAGCTCGCTGAATACCACGTTGTCGTTTTCATCAATAACCAGAACCGCGCGAGCGGCCAGGCCTTTCAGCGCACCTTCTGCAATGCCAACGCCGTATTTCTCAAGGAAATCCGCATTGCGCAGCGTGGAAAGGGTAATGACGTTGCTCAGACCTTCCGCACCGCAGAAGCGAGACTGGGCAAACGGCAGGTCAGCAGAAATGCACAGCACAACGGTGTTGTCCATTTCAGTCGCCAGCTGGTTGAATTTACGCACGGATGCGGCACAAACGCCGGTATCGATGCTTGGGAAAATGTTCAGGACTTTGCGCTTGCCAGCAAACTGGCCCAGCGTGACGTCAGACAGATCTTTAGCCACCAGAGTGAAAGGCTGCGCTTTGCTACCAGACTGCGGAATGGAACCTGCGACAGCAACAGGGTTGCCCTGGAAATGAACGAGTTGTGACATAGATATCTTCCTGTTTACATATAGTTAACGTCGGGGCTAGTGTATGCCATCAGCGGATAACACGGCAAACCAATTTTTTTGCCTTTCGGCGTCGCAAGGAGTCAGTGATGAGAAGCGTTAAGGTCTATGAAGAAGCCTGGCCATTGCATACCCCGTTTGTGATCTCCCGAGGCAGTCGAAGCGAAGCCTGCGTGGTGGTGGTCGAGATAGAAGAAGAGGGCATCAAAGGTGTGGGTGAATGCACCCCATACCCCCGGTACGGAGAGAGTCTTGCATCGGTGATGGCGCATATCATGACGCTGGTGCCAGACCTGCAAAAAGGGCTTTCTCGCGAGGCGTTACAGCAGCGGTTACCCGCGGGCGCAGCGCGTAACGCTATCGACTGCGCTTTATGGAGCCTGGAGGCGGCTAAACAACGGGTATCGTTGCCTGCATTACTGGGCGTTACGCTGCCGGAGACGATTATCACTGCACAAACGGTGGTGATTGGTGAGCCTGAACAAATGGCGGCCAGTGCGAAGGCACTGTATGCGTCTGGCGCGACGTTGCTAAAAGTTAAACTCGACGACCGCTTAATCAGTGAACGGATGGTTGCCATTCGCGCGGCTGTGCCAGAGGCCACGCTCATTGTCGATGCCAACGAGTCATGGCACAGCGAGGGACTGGCGGCGCGCTGCCAGCTGTTGGCCGATCTGAACGTTGCCATGCTGGAGCAGCCTTTACCGGCAAATGACGATGCCGCGCTGGAGAATTTCATCCATCCTCTGCCCATTTGTGCGGATGAAAGCTGTCACACCCGCGACAGTCTGGCACAACTCAAGGGGCGTTATGAGATGGTGAATATTAAGCTCGACAAAACCGGTGGCTTAACAGAAGCGCTGGCGCTGGCTAAAGAGGCACAGGTGCAGGGGTTTGGTTTAATGCTGGGCTGTATGTTGTGTACATCCAGGGCGATCGGGGCCGCATTACCCCTCGCGCCACAGGTGCGTTTTGCCGATCTGGATGGCCCAACCTGGCTGGCGGTTGACGTCTCGCCAGCCCTGAGCTTTACCTCCGGGCAGCTTCATCTCTGAGGCTGCCAGCGCAGCAGCTCCACCATTGCTTTCAGGTATTTTTCGCTGGCTTCATCGGATGAGATCGGCGGGAATTCCGCAGTGATGCAGTGTAAATTCAGGTCGGCGCACCAGCTACCAAATGAACCGGGTGTTTCATAGCCGACGCTGGTGACAAGTGGAAGGGCGAATGCGTTCGCCAGCCACTGGCCCAGTACGGTGTGGCGCGGATCTTCAATACAGGCCAACGGGTCGTGGAAGGAGACAACCCAGGCCGGGTGGATCCGATGAATTAACTGGCAGAGCGCTTGTGTCTCAGGTTCAGAACCGGGCTTATCTCCCGTCAGTAACACGACGTCGCGCTCTTCCGCTGAGCTGTTCCAGCGGTACACGGTTTCTCCGGCACGCCAGTTCGCCGCCGGGAAATTACGGTTTAAGTCGATCCCCCTCGCATTTGCCCGTAGCCCAAGCTGGCAGCCATCCGGGTTCACGGTCAAAATAACGTGGTGTCGACGTAACGCTGGTGCGAGCGTTCGTAGTGCGCAGGAAAGGGTGACGATGGATGAGTTCTCGTCTCCGTGGGTTCCGGCTATGATCAATCCACTGTTGCGATCGGCCTCCGGGGCCGGAAACCAGATCAGCGGCGCGCCTAAAAATGAGCGTCCATAATGTTCAGTGCCTGGCGGGAAAGCGCCACGTTCCATCCTGGGTCGGGTGAAAGCCATAGGAGATCCTGATAAAGAAGTTACTACTGGCAGTGTTGTGCAAAACACGCGGTTAATCAAATAGTTTCCGTGTCAGCAGAACATTGCCAGATATCCGCTTTACGGTTTAAGGTATTTGCATTCCGCTGTTTCAAAACAAATAATTACGCATCTGCATATTACCGATTTTTTAAAGGGGATCTTATGAAGCATCCTGTTTCGCTGCTCTTCTCTGCGCTATGCCTGTGCGGGCTATCTTCACTGTCTTACGCCGCTGACGTGCCATCGGGCACGATCCTGGCGCAAAAACAGGAGCTGGTAAGACACATCAAAGATGAACCGGCTTCGCTCGATCCGGCAAAAGCCGTGGGGTTGCCAGAGATTCAGGTGATTCGCGACCTTTATGAAGGGCTGGTCAATCAGAATGATAAAGGGGAGCTAACCCCGGGCGTGGCAACACGCTGGCAGAGTAATGATAACCGAATCTGGACGTTCACCTTACGTGACAACGCAAAATGGTCTGACGGTACTCCTGTCACCGCTCAGGATTTTGTCTACAGCTGGCAGCGTCTGGTTGACCCAAAAACCACCTCACCGTTTGCCTGGTTTGCTGCGCTGGCAGGCATCAATAACGCTCAGGCAATTATTGACGGAAAAGCAGCACCGGATACGCTTGGCGTGACGGCTGTTGATAGCAGAACGCTACGTGTCCAGCTGGATAAACCGCTGCCGTGGTTCAGCAACCTGACGGCAAACTTTGCGTTTTATCCGGTTCAGAAAGCCAACGTTGAGAGCGGTAAAGAGTGGACGCGCCCGGGCGCGCTGGTCGGTAACGGTGCGTACGTTCTGAAAGATCGCGTGGTGAATGAAAAACTGGTGGTGGAACCCAATACCCACTACTGGGATAACGCCAAAACCGTACTGCAAAAAGTGACCTTCATACCGATTAACCAGGAATCTTCAGCAACCAAACGCTATCTGGCGGGTGATATTGATATTACCGAATCGTTCCCGAAAAACATGTACCAAAAGTTACTTAAAGACATTCCTGGGCAGGTGTATACGCCACCACAGCTGGGTACCTATTACTATGCGTTCAACACGCAAAAAGGCCCAACGGCTGATGCCCGCGTGCGTCTGGCGTTGAGTATGACTATCGATCGCCGGATTATGGCGGAGAAGGTGTTGGGCACGGGCGAAAAACCGGCATGGCACTTTACGCCTGACGTGACGGCGGGCTTCACGCCAGAGGCTTCTCCGTTTGAACAGATGTCGCAGCAAGAGCTCAATGCGCAAGCCAAAATGTTGTTACAGGCCGCCGGTTACGGTCCTCAGCGTCCGCTGACGCTGACCCTGTTGTATAACACCTCGGAAAACCACCAGAAAATTGCTATCGCCGTGGCATCCATGTGGAAGAAAAACCTGGGCGTTGACGTCAAACTGCAAAACCAGGAGTGGAAAACCTACATTGATAGCCGTAACACCGGCAATTTTGACGTGATCCGTGCGTCATGGGTGGGCGATTACAATGAGCCGTCGACTTTCCTGTCGCTGTTGACCTCAACCCACAGCGGTAATATTTCCCGTTTCAACGACCCGGCGTACGATAAGATTATCAACCAGGCAACGCTTGAAACTACGGAAAAAGCGCGCAATGCAGACTACAACAAGGCCGAGAAAATTCTGGCTGAGAAAGCACCGATTGCCCCTATTTATCAGTACACCAATGGCCGTCTGATTAAACCGTGGGTCAAAGGCTACCCGATTACTAACCCGGAAGATGTGGCGTATAGCCGTACGATGTATATAGAGAAGCACTGATACCGTTAAACCCAGTGCTGGCGCAATGTTAGCGCCAGCATTGTTTTTCTACCGTAACAGTTCGGCAAATTTTGCTAACCATTGCGGGTGTGCAGGCCAGGCGGGGGCGGTGACCAGGTTGCCGTCAACATGTGCCTGATCGATACCAATACTGGCGTAGTGTCCGCCGCTGAGCCGGACTTCTGGCGCACAGGCCGGGTAGGCACTACAGGTGCGACCTTTGAGTACACCGGCGGCGGCTAACAGTTGAGGGCCGTGGCAAACGGCGGCAATGGGTTTACGCACCGCGTCAAAGGCCCGTACCAGTTTCAGCACGTCATCATTCAACCGCAGATATTCAGGCGCTCTTCCTCCCGGGATGAGCAGTGCGTCATAGTCCTGTTCTTTAACTGCGGAAAAATCGGCGTTGAGCGTAAAACGGTGACCGGGCTTTTCGCTGTAGGTCTGGGCTCCGTCAAAGTCATGGATCGCCGTCATGATGTAGTCGCCTTTGTGTTTATCAGGACAGACGGCATCAACCTGATGACCAATCATCTGCAATGCCTGAAACGGCACCATTGTTTCGTAATCTTCAGCGTAATCGCCAACCAACATCAGGATTTTCTTACCCATCATTATTGTTCCTTTATGAATAGTGGTGTTTAAGATATAGCCTGGTGTAGCGAGGTTGCCGAAAATAAAAAAAGCCCGTCAGAGAACGGGCGAAATAAGCAAATGATATATTGATTCGTTACCCGCCATGACGGCGGCTAACGGCGCACATTTTACGCATCCATCGCAGGGACAGACACCTGACAAATTCGGTAGGTGAAACAAGGTATTAAACGTGCGTCAGGGTGCATCTATGGTGGGGTATATGCTGTTCTCAAGGTATTCAACAAGGTACCAAATCTCACCGCTAAAGATAACCCAAAAGCCAAATATAATAAGGCTTAAAATAATTAAGATGAGTATTATTTCTGTTTTTCCCATTGCAGGTCTACCCACCTGAAAGCTGTTTCTTTGAGGTGGGCATTGTAGCGGGGCTTTGTCTGATACTCCAGCATCACGCAGCCAGCACTTTATTGCGGCCATCATTCTTGGCGCGGTAAAGAGCATCATCCACGCGTTTAAACAACTCGTCGATACTTTCGCCCTGGTTGTGCCGCGCAACGCCTATACTGACCGTAAATCGCGGTAAACCCGGAATGGTTATGCGAGCCACGGCGGCACGGATCGTTTCGGCGATTTGCATGGCGGTTTCGAGCGATGTCCGCGGCAACAGGATCACGAACTCTTCGCCGCCCCAGCGAAACACCAGATCGTCTTTACGACTACAGGATTCCAGCATACGGGAGAGCGAGATAAGCACTTCGTCGCCCTTGAGGTGACCAAAGACGTCGTTGATATTTTTAAAATGATCGGTGTCGACCAGCAGCAGGCTAAATTGTTGCTGCGCAGGGAGATGATCAGGATTGGTTTGCTCCGTGATCATGTAGAACTGACGACGATTGAGCAGCCCCGTCATTGAATCCCGTAACGCGGCGTGTTGCAGCTCCTGCTCCAGCCGTTTTTGCTCTGTAATATCATGAATAATGCACAACATCAGTTTGTCACCGTAGATCTCAATAGGCCCGGCGTAGGTCTGTACATGACGGGTTGTCCCATCGGCGAGGCGGTGGACAAAATTGAGCGGCTTATGCCCCCCGGGCAGAGAGGCGATCTCAGTCATGATCGGCAAAACATCGCGGCCCAGTGAGTTTATTTCCCAGGTATGTTTGCTGCACATTTCATCGTGGGAATAGCCATAAAAGCTGAGGGCGGCCAGATTGGCATCGACGATTTGACCATCGCGTGCCGGGTCAATTAAGAGCATCGGTGCGCTATTGGTGAGAAAAAAGCGGGCGTAAAAACCCTGTTTTTTACGCTGGTAGGTCGCGGAGCGGCTGGCCTTAAGCCCTGTCGCTACCGGGTGAGCGATCCCCTCAATAACAATTACTTCACCATAGGGGAGAAGATGAGTCAGCGACAGGCGGCAACTGAGTGTGGTTTCATGTTGATCGCGCCAGACTGTCCAGACTTCGACGATGTCCTGCTCTGTTTTCAGCTCAGGAACATACATTGACAATACGGGTTGCGCGTTTGCGGAATAGATACCTTTGCGCATATCCTCCAGAGTCTTATCCTGCATTACGCCAGTGGCGGCTGCGTTTGCAAAAATAATGTGTTCTGAAGCAGGTGAAACCAACCAGACAGGTGTTTGAATGAAATTCAGCGCGTCAAAGTAATGTTGTGACATAGATAATTCCTATTCATCGGCACTGGGTGCCTAACGATCACGGCGGAATTGACTCACGTGGACTTCTTTGAAACATACCTTACTTAATCACATCAGGCATGATTTTTTTGTGAAATAAAGGGGGATTCCGCGTGAATTTTACCAATTGGTATAATCTGTTTGTCTGAATTCTTTTGTAACAGCAGCCAGGGAACCTGTTCGGCGGGTAACGGGCGGGAGAAAAGGAACC
This sequence comes from Enterobacter sp. RHBSTW-00901, assembly GCF_014103115.1. NCBI lineage: Bacteria > Pseudomonadati > Pseudomonadota > Gammaproteobacteria > Enterobacterales > Enterobacteriaceae > Enterobacter > Enterobacter sp. RHBSTW-00901. The sequence goes on along the minus strand of NZ_JABXPB010000001.1, from coordinate 694,720 downwards.
CTTGCAGATAGTCACAACCGAGGTCTGTCAGGACACTCTGTTGCTCTTCTGTTTCGATCCCTTCGGCAACGACATTCATCTCCATTGTCCGGGCGATATTAATAATCGTTTCCACTAACTTTCGACTTTTTTCATTTTCCAGCATTGAGCTAACAAAGCTTTTGTCGATTTTAAGTTCTTTTGCCGGAAGAACACTCAACATCAGCAGGTTGGAGTAGCCAGTACCAAAATCATCAATAGAAACGGTTATCCCGGCACGATTGAAAGTATTGAGTAACTCAATGCTGCGATCGAGATTTTTGAGCGCGGTACTCTCCGTCACTTCAAGGATAAGGCGGGAAGGGGACAGATTATATTTTTGCAGCATGGACGAGATAACATGGAATATATCGGGTTGCTCAAACTGTATCGGGGATAAGTTAAAGGACAATGTCCACTGACTGAAGCCTTGTTCGGTCCAGAAGTGAAGCTGTCGGCAGGCTGCCTCAATTGCCCAGTTTCCAACCGGAATAATTAACCCCGTTTGCTCCAGTGACGGTAAAAAGAGATTGGGTAGTAGAACGCCTTGCTCAGGATGTCGCCAGCGCAGAAGCGCCTCAAAACCGTGGATAGTGTTGTGTTCAGCAAGCCAGGTCGGCTGATACCACAGCTCAAACTGGTCGCGTTCAAGCGCCTGAGAAAGCTCCTGTAAAAAACCGGGTTTTGCCGGCGCTTCCGTCGACATTTCTGACCGATAGATAGCCCAGCCGTTACGGCCTTCCTCCTTAATGTGACGCATTGCCGCATCAGCTTTCAGCTTCAGCTCATGCAGCGTTTCACCATGCTGGGGATAGAGGCTTACCCCTGCGCTGAGCGTGCTGTTCAGCGTGTGGCCACAGAGGGAAAGAGGGCGGCGCATATCGTCGAGTAACGCCGAGAGCAGAGCGTTGAGTTTATCGTCATCGCACTCAGGAACCAGTAAAATGAAGGCATCGCCTCCCAGTCTTGCCAGCGTCATTTCGCGGGTGAGTCGCGCAGTGATGCGTTGTGCAACGTTGATTAACAGCTCATCCCCGACGTGGTGGCCCCAGGTATCATTGACGCGTTTGAAATGATCAACGTCGAGGAAAATCACGGCAAATTGCTTCTTACTGAGCAGCGCGCTGTGCAGGCAGTCCTGCAGGCGAAGATCCATCTGGTGACGGTTAGCAAGACCGGTGAGCGCATCAAAACGGGCCTGTAGCTCCAGTTGACGGTTGAGCTGGCGGAGATTATCCGTCAGCCGGTTGGTACGCCAGTGGGAGTCAATGAGCGACATAATTAACATGACGCCGAGCAGGCATAGCGTGGTTACCGAAACCCAGATGGATAATCCCAACTCACTGATACCGCCTGGCAGGGTATGTTCCATTTCATGAAAATGAGCAGCATTCATGCCGGTATAGTGCATCGCGCTAATTGCCGCGCCCATCACCAGGGCGGCAAGAAGACGATTCACAAAGATCCCCTTACGCTTATCCCGCAGATGGAAGGCCAGCCACAGCGCCGCGCCGGATGCGATGACAGCAATCAACACCGACAAGCCGACAATGTTCCAGTCCCAGATAATGCCTCCGTTCAGCATCAACGCGGCCATGCCAATATAGTGCATCGACACCACACCAGCACTGAGGATCAGCGTGGCAAGTATCAGCCGTAAGGAGGACAGGGAATTGCCCGGAATGACAATATGAATCGCGAGAGTGGAAGTCAGTACCGCGACACCCAGCGAGAGAAGCGTTAACCAGAGGTGGTAGCTCATGATCATCGGCATTTTCATCGCCAGCATGCCGATGAAATGCATCGACCAGATCCCAATGCCCAGCGTTATCCCTCCGGCAACACGCCAGAACATGGCGACCTTCCGGCTGGAAAGGGAAATTTTTCCTGCGCTGTCTAATGCCACAAACGAGGCGATAAACGCCACCAGATAAGAGATGGCTATTAACACTGGGTCCCACGATACATTGAGCATTATGCAATCCCACGCCAAAAAAGGTTACCGATTTCACCTGCCGGGCATGTCCTGTATCGGGTAAGGTACACGCTCGTCCAGACAATATTAGTTATTAAATGACCAGTCATATTAAAATTTTAACAGGCAATTAAAATATAAAATATATCCTCTCCTTTAACCTGTTAAGCAATGCTACACAAAGGCGAAAAATTACAGCAATGCTCCTTAAATATGAGGGTGAACATACCGTCTCACCGGTGGTGATGGTATCCCTTAAGGCGGTCGGAAACCAGTATGACAGCACTCCTGTGGCAACATTTCCACTAATACACGCTTTTTCTCTGACTTAAGTGAAATCTTCAACGACTAACGGCGAAACACAAAACTCGCAGGGATCATGAGGAAAAAATGCAAGGTGAATGCTATAAACCTTAATGCCGACAAAAATATAAAACCTCAGGAATAAACATGCTAAAAAATATGAGCGTCAGGACATTCATCTCCTGTTTTCTTTTATGTGTGTTTTTGATGGATACAGTGTTAATTTTTTTATTATCACAAGGCAGGATGCTATTTATTTCAGTCGCAGGGATAAATTTTTTTGCTTTGTTTTTACTCTGGTGCTACATGACAAAATATCTTGTGGTACCGATCAATACCGTGAAAAAAAGTATTGAAGGGGTGACTTCGGGTAATCTTGGTGTGTCGATCCCTGAATTTGGTAATAACTGTGCGGGCCGTTTGATCCCCGGTATTAATGCCTTATCAAGCAATATCGCTACGCTGGTACGGGAAATCAGAGCGTCGTCGCAAACCGCCATGACGCTGTCAGAGCAACTCTCTACCCGAAGCGCACAGCTGTCCGTGAAAACAGAGCAGCAGTCCGCGTCATTGGTGCAAACGGCTGCCAGCATGGAACAGATGGCGGCGAGCACAAAAAATAATGCCGATAACACCCGTCAGGCCAGTGAACAGGCAAACGTGGCAACGATGCAGGCGCGCAAAGGTGGAGAACTGATGGGGCAAGTCGCCACCAACATGGCGTCGATTACCGAGTGCGCGCAACAAATGACAGAAATTATCACGCTTATTGACGGGATTGCCTTTCAGACGAATATCCTGGCGCTTAATGCGGCCGTAGAGGCGGCGAGGGCGGGTGACCACGGAAAAGGGTTCTCCGTGGTGGCGGAGGAGGTCAGAAACCTGGCACACCGCAGCGCTGAAGCCGCAAAGAACATTAAAACGCTGATTGAAGTCACCAGCAATAACGTGACTCAGGGGGTTACCGTTGTGTCAGAAGCGGAAAAAAACATGCATGAAATAGTGGCCGGTTCAGGCAACGTCAGCCGGTTGATGGATGATATTTCTGCATCGACATCAGAACAGGAAAAAGGTATTTCGCAAATTACGCTGGCGTTGTCTGAACTGGAACGGGTCACGCAGAGCAATGTTGCGATGGCGGAAGAGCTTAACGGATCGTCTGATGTGTTGCGTAATCAGGTGATTGAGCTGCAGACGCGGACACGTAATTTCAGACTTGATAATGGTTATCAGACAGAGGGTCCCTCGTCTTCTCTGCCTGGCTCGCTGTCGTTCCAGCATCGACCCCGACACACCGCGTGACGGTAAAATAACGCCTGGCATGCCAGGCGTTATTTTTATATCACCACCCAGCGGGTTGCACCGTTCACCTCGTTGTCTTTACCTGTCTTCTGAAATATGAATAAAAATGTACAATTCCCGAGCTAATTCAGCGCGATGCGGTACATATTTGTTGCTTAAGCCTCGACGAAGGCTAGACTGACAGCGTAAGAGATTAAAAAGGTGGAGGCGTTGTGGAGAGCATTAAAGGGTCTGAACTTAACGTTCCTGACGCAGTTTTTGCGTGGGTGTTCGATGGTCGTGGCGGCGCGCGGCCGCTGGAGGATAACGATGAGATTGATAGTGAACATCCTTGCTGGCTACATCTGAACTATACCCATATGGATAGCGCTGAATGGCTGGCGTCGACCCCGCTCTTGCCGAATAGCGTCCGCGATGCACTGGCGGGTGATAGCCTGCGACCCCGCGTGAGCAGGATGGGGGAGGGTACGCTTCTCACGCTTCGCTGCATTAACGGCAGTACGGATGAGCGCCCGGATCAACTGGTCGCGATGCGTGTCTATATGGACGAAAGACTGATTGTCTCCACACGTCAGCGTAAAGTTCTGGCGCTGGATGATGTCGTGAATGATTTAAAAGATGGCACCGGGCCGATCGATTGCGGTAGCTGGCTGGTGGATGTCTGCGATGCTCTTACCGATCATGCAAGTGAGTTTATTGAAGAGCTACACGATAAAATTATCGATCTGGAAGATAACCTGCTCGATCAGCAGATCCCGCCGCGCGGCTTTCTGGCATTACTGCGCAAACAGCTGATTGTGATGCGTCGCTATATGACCCCGCAACGTGACGTCTATGCCCGCCTGGCCAGTGAGCGGCTTGGCTGGATGAACGACGATCAGCGTCGCAGAATGCAGGATATTGCTGACAGGCTGGGGCGCGGGCTGGATGAGATTGATTCCTGTATTGCCAGAACGGCGGTGATGGCAGATGAGATAGCGCAGGTGATGCAGGAGTCGCTGTCGAGAAGAACGTATACGATGTCGCTGATGGCGATGGTGTTTCTCCCCAGCACCTTCTTAACCGGGCTGTTTGGTGTGAATCTGGGAGGCATTCCCGGCGGCGGATACCATTATGGCTTCACCGCTTTTTGCATCATGTTAGTTGTTTTGATTGGAGGTGTTGCATGGTGGTTGCGTCGTAGTAAATGGCTGTAAAATTACGCTTTTTCGACGTTTTTCCAGTGTCAAAACGTTCTTTTACTTGAGCGAAGTCAATAAACACAGACCCCGTAAGGTGCATTATTACTCCCGCAGGTGAATGCAACGTCAAGCGATGGGCGTTGCGCTCCATATTGTCTTACTTCCTTTTTTGAATTACTGCATAGCACAATTGATTCGTACGACGCCGACTTAATAGTCGGCTTTTTTTTGCCTCCCGTATTCCAGCGTCTACCCTAAAAGTATCACCCTAAAAACTGGAGGGTAAGATGACCTGTCATTTCATACACCTGTCGCAACCCGACGTTATGCCTGTCGATCCTGTCCCACTTCCGGACCCTATCCCGCGTCCGCAGCCGATGCCCGATCCGCCACCAGATGAAGAACCGATTAAAATGTCGCATCAAACTCCGAGATCTGCGAGGATACGCGCCTGCTGACCGTAAGCCTTTTGACCACGAGATAATACTGTGACCGCTTTTTCTACCCTGAATCGTTTACCTGCCGCCCAACTCGATAATCTTAACGAGTTGGGTTACCTCACCATGACCCCAGTGCAAGCCGCCGCGCTGCCTGCCATTCTCGAAGGGCGCGATGTGCGCGTGCAGGCTAAAACAGGCAGTGGTAAAACGGCTGCATTCGGTCTTGGGTTGTTGCAGCATATTGATGTCGCACTGTTTCAGACCCAGTCTCTGGTGCTGTGTCCAACCCGTGAACTGGCAGACCAGGTTGCGGGTGAATTGCGTCGACTGGCCCGTTTTTTGCCTAACACGAAAATCCTGACGCTTTGTGGCGGCCAGCCTTTTGGCGCACAGCGTGACTCCTTACAGCATGCCCCCCACATTATTGTGGCGACGCCTGGCCGTCTGCTGGATCACCTGCAAAAAGGCACCGTATCGCTGGATGCGCTGCAAACGCTGGTGATGGATGAGGCGGATCGTATGCTGGATATGGGCTTTAGCGATGCTATTGATGAAGTGATCCGCTTCGCACCGGCAGACCGTCAGACATTGTTGTTCTCTGCAACCTGGCCGGAAGCCATCGCGGCGATCAGTGGCCGTGTGCAGAAAGACCCGCTCACCATCGAAATTGATAGCGTCGATGCGCTGCCTGCAATCGAACAGCAGTTCTTTGAAACCTCGCAGCAGGGAAAAATCCCGCTTCTGCAAAAGCTGCTGAGCCAACATCAGCCTGCGTCCTGCGTGGTGTTTTGTAATACTAAAAAAGATTGTCAGGCGGTATGTGATGCCCTGAATGCGGCGGGGCAGAGCGCATTGTCATTGCATGGCGATCTGGAGCAGCGCGATCGTGACCAGACGCTGGTGCGTTTCGCCAACGGCAGTGCCCGTGTGCTGGTTGCCACTGACGTTGCGGCGCGTGGTCTGGATATTAAATCGCTGGAGCTGGTCGTTAACTTCGAGCTGGCGTGGGATCCTGAAGTGCATGTACACCGTATTGGACGTACCGCACGTGCCGGGAACAGCGGTCTGGCCATTAGCTTCTGCGCACCAGAAGAGGCGCAGCGCGCGAATATTCTGTCTGAAATGCTGCAGATTAAGCTGAACTGGGTGAATGCGCCGGGTAATGTCAGCATTGTCCCACTGGATGCGGAAATGGCGACGCTGTGTATTGATGGCGGTAAAAAAGCCAAGATGCGTCCCGGCGATGTATTAGGTGCGCTGACCGGGGATATCGGTCTGGATGGGGCTGATATTGGCAAGATTGCGGTACATCCGGCGCATGTTTATGTGGCGGTCCGCCAGTCGGTTGCACATAAGGCCTGGAAGCAGCTGCAAAACGGGAAAATCAAAGGGAAAGCCTGTCGCGTTCGTCTGCTGAAGTAAGGACAGGAAAGCGTCTCAGAAACCATTTCTGAGACGCTATTTGATTATTTCACTTCAAGTACATTCAGACGCAACTCTTCGAACTGCGTGTCATCTTCTTCCGGCTGCCAGCCCGCAGGCTGCATCGGGAGCTCTTCACGGTCAAACGCCAGATCGCCACCGTTCACCACTTCTGAGCCGTGGTTGATACCTTTGAAGTCGAACAGTTCAACATCCGCCAGGTGCGAAGGCACGACGTTCTGCATTGCGCTGAACATGGTTTCGATACGGCCAGGGTAGCGTTTATCCCAGTCACGCAGCATGTCGCCAATGACCTGACGCTGCAGGTTCGGTTGCGAGCCACACAGGTTGCACGGAATGATCGGGAAAGCTTTGGCCTGTGAGAAACGCTCAATGTCTTTCTCACGGCAGTAGGCGAGTGGGCGGATCACGATATGTTTACCGTCATCGCTCATCAGTTTTGGCGGCATGCCTTTCATCTTGCCACCGTAGAACATGTTCAGGAACAGCGTTTGCAGGATATCGTCACGGTGATGGCCCAGGGCAATCTTGGTTGCGCCCAGTTCCGTGGCGGTACGATAAAGAATGCCGCGACGCAAACGAGAGCAGAGAGAGCAGGTGGTTTTCCCTTCAGGGATTTTTTCTTTCACAATCCCGTAGGTATTCTCTTCAACGATTTTATACTCAACGCCCAGCGTCTCCAGATACTCCGGCAGAATATGTTCCGGGAAACCTGGCTGTTTCTGGTCGAGGTTGACCGCCACCAGGGAAAAATTCACAGGTGCGCTTTGCTGAAGATTGCGCAGGATCTCCAGCATGGTATAGCTGTCTTTACCCCCTGACAGGCAAACCATAATGCGGTCGCCTTCTTCAATCATGTTGAAGTCTGCAATGGCTTCGCCCACGTTACGGCGCAGTCGCTTTTGCAGCTTGTTCAGGTTGTATTGCTCTTTTTTTGTAGTTTCTTGATTTTGCGACATTTATTCGTTACTCAAATTTCAAATGGGGCACCAGTGGGACAAAACCATTTTAATGCACCTGCCGATAGCAACCAGTATGCGAAAGTGTGCCGTGTATGGTACGGATTACGGCGGCGAATTCCAGCACGTTTTACTGCGGCGTTGAATCTGGCACCTATGCCCGATAAGAGTAGTTGGCTTTTTGCTTTCCCTTACCGGGCTGGCGGCTGAGTCATTCAGCCAGTGATACCCAGATAGCCGTGGATCCCCATATAAATCCCCACGAGTCCAATCAGGGTACCGGAAAAATAGGGGGCTTTTCGGGCAATGGCATTAAATCCATCCCAGCGTTTGGCCACCTGGCGGACGCTGATCGCCGCCCCCACACCGACAGTGACCAGCGTCAGTGCCAGCCCGATGCTGAAGCTGATCACCAGCGTAGCTCCCAGTGACAATGCTTTAAGCTGTAGACAGATCAACAATACGGTGATTGCGGCAGGGCAAGGAATAAGTCCTCCCGTCAGACCAAACAGCAGGATTTGACCGTTGGTTGCACTTTTACCGCTGAAGCGTCGCTTAATGTCGTTTGCATGTGCCCGCTCATGTGCGTCCTGATACTCCTGCGAGTGTTTATCCAGCCCTTCAGTACCCGGGTGATGATGGTCATGTTCACGGAATTCAAGATCGTAATCATGAACATGTCCGCGGTGGCCTAATGTGAGACGGACATCAAACTGATGCGGCTCAGGTATCGGGCGTGTTGATTCAAGGTAGTCACCCTTATCAGTGAAATCAAACACCTGGGAAAATGTTCCTTTGCCGCGGTGGGTAACCAGAGACACATCGGAGGCCTGCCATTTTCGGCCAGTGAGCGTTCGTAAACGCCAGTGCGGTGGCTGGTCTTCCTCAAAAATGGACAGTTCGGCCTGACCATGACCGGTATCGAACAGGCGGATGTCATCATGCTGATGATGTGCGTCATCACCCTGTTGCATCCCGTCCAGCCAGTTCTTTTCCCCTTTCCAGGTGCGCCATATCATCCAGATGGCGGTACCCAGAATAATGATGGCGGAAACCAGCTGTAACCAGGGTTCTGCCGTCTCCGCGGTAAATTTATGACTGACGTACATACCACCAAGGGCAATAAGCCAGACGATAGCCGTGTGCGAAACCGTGGCCGCCAGGCCAAGCATAACCGCCTGCCGGACGGTTCCCCTGATTGCAATGATAAATGCGGCCATCATGGTCTTAGAGTGACCCGGTTCCAGGCCGTGCAGTGCGCCAAGCAAAATGGCGCTGGGGATAAAGAACCAGGCATTGCCCTGCTGAAGCAGTGCTGTAAATTCGTTCATGAAAATCATTTCCGCCGGAGATGTAATGCCCCGGATGCTACTCCCCCTCAGTATAAAATACTACCCCCCAGTAGAATGTGAATGTTACTATCAGGCAGGTTTTCTGAACGATGAGGATATGTATGTCGCATACCATCCGGGATAAACAAAAACTGAAAGCACGCACCAACAAAATCCAGGGGCAGGTGACCGCGCTGAAAAAAATGTTGGATGAGCCGCATGAATGCGCAGCGGTGCTACAACAAATCGCCGCTATCCGTGGTGCGGTAAATGGGCTAATGCGTGAAGTTATCAAAGGCCATCTGACAGAGCATATTGTTCATGAAGCCAGTGAATTAAGACGCGAAGAAGATCTTGAGGTTGTCCTGAAAGTGCTGGACTCCTATATCAAATAATATAGCGCCGGACGACGCAGATGTTCTGCGACCTGAAATGGGGGACGCTGGGTTGTACGCGCCCAGGGGTTCCTGGCGCGGATACGTCATATCTTAAGGCAATCCTCTTTCTGTAAAGAGGCCGGCTAGTCATTTTCCAGCAGGTTTAACAACTCACCAAGGTGGTGAACGGCACCACCAAAATCAAAGAGTAGCGTAATCCAGATACAACTCAACAGGGCAAGCAGGACTAATGATACTCTGGGGAACACGCAGATATCCTTATGTAGTAAAACTCCGTTTTTACTGTACGCTGATTTTCTTAAATTTTCCCTTAACGATGCCGTCACAGGCGCATTTTATTTGAGATAGGTCTCATAAACCAGAAAATCTGCAGGCAGGAACATGCTGGTACTGAGATGTGGCGGGGAGCGAGAAAGTGGATTTCAGACGTGGTGCGGCAAGCTGAAAGGAGTATGGCGTAGGAGTATAAAAAGTTAGCCCGCAAAAATATGCGGGCTATTGGCATTAGAACTGATAAACCAGACCTAACGCTACGATATCATCCGTACCGATACCGTTGTTTTTGTAGAACGCGTCATCTTCGTCCAGCAAGTTGATTTTATAATCAACATAGGTAGACATGTTTTTGTTGAAGTAATAGGTTGCACCGACATCCGCGTATTTAACCAGGTCTTTATCACCTTCGCCGTTACCCAGGTCTTTGCCTTTTGACTGCAGGTAAGAAATTGCCGGACGCAGACCAAAGTCGAACTGATATTGAGCGGTAATTTCAAAGTTCTGTGTTTTGTTTGCCACGGCATCTTCGTTGTCACCGTAAGGTGTCATATTGCGGGTTTCAGAATACATTGTTGCCAGGTAGATATTATTGGCATCATATTTCAGACCTGCAGTCCATGCATCGGCTTTATCGCCGCCCGCTGTGGTGTTACGCACCTGGTCATTACTACGATCGGAGGAGGTATATGCCGCACCTGCACTGATACCCATACCGAAATCATACGTGGTGGAAATACCGAAACCGTCACCGTTCTCATGACGCGTGTCGCGACCGTTGTTAGTACCTTCCTGGTTGTTGCTGGCGTCTTCGTTCTTACCCTGATACTGCAGGGCAAAGTTCAGACCCTGAACCAGACCGTAGAAATCGGTGTTACGGTAGGTTGCCACGCCGTTGGCACGGCCGGTCATGAAGTTATCGGCTTTGGTGTAAGAATCGCCACCGAATTCAGGCAGCATATCGGTCCAGCCTTCCACGTCGTACAGCACGCCGTAGTTACGGCCATAATCGAAGGAACCGTAGTCGCCCACCTTCACACCTGCGAAGGCCAGACGGGTCCAGGACTGGTTATCCGAGCCTTCGGTATTGTTAGCCTGAATGTTGTATTCCCACTGTGCGTAGCCGGTCATCATGTTGTTGATCTGGGTTTCACCCTTGAAACCCAGACGCATGTAAGTCTGATCGCCATCAGCACCTTTGTCGTCGGAGAAGTAATGCAGACCATCTACTTTTCCGTACAGGTCTAATTTGTTGCCGTCTTTGTTATAGATTTCTGCCGCATGTGCAGCGCCAGCCATTAAAAGAGCTGGAATAATCAGAGCCAGTACTTTTCTTTGCATTGTGGTATTCCTTTGCAGTTGTTTTTATTTAATTACGTATTGAACTTTCTGAATGAGAAAGTTGTCTCATGCTAAATCACTCCCGCAAAGAGTAATAAAATATAATTGTTACTGATTAAGTAAAATCTAAACGGAATAATTCTGCGGTAATAGTGATTGGTTTCGTGAATGATTGGCGGCGATTTATACAAAAATAAAATTATTATTTCTCACGGGAAGACGGTAATCTCTGTGCTGTTATATGCCTTAAGATTGTTCATCCATAATTCATATGAATACTATTTAATAATTTAAATAGTTTATCTTTGATAATCTGGATTAGCCCGATGTAAATACATAGGGCATTTTTTTGCGTAAAAAAATGCCCGGACAAGCCGGGCAGAGAGATTATTCACCGGTTGACTTTTCCGCTTTACCGGCCATTTGTGCCAGGAAGTCATAGCGTTTCTGCAGGTCGGCGGCCGCATCTTTCCACAACTGCTCAGCCACTTCAGGCTGTTGCGCATTGAGGCGACGGAAGCGTTGTTCCTGCATTAACGTCTCGGCCAGGGCATCTGACGGCGGACGTGAATCCAGTGCCAGCGGCAATTTGCCTTCATCGGCACGACGTGGGTCGAAGCGATACAACGGCCAGAAGCCGGTTGCCGTAAGCTGACGCATCTGATCGTGGCTAAGTGCCAGATCGTAGCCATGCTCCTCGCAAGGGCTGTAGGCGATAATCAGCGACGGACCGGGGTAAGATTCCGCTTCCTGAATCGCTTTCACCGTCTGGTTAAGCTGGGCACCCAGCGAGATTTGTGCGACGTAAACATGCCCGTACATCATCATACTGACGCCGAGATCTTTACGCGCCTTGCGCTTGCCGTGTTCACCAAATTTGGTGACGGCACCCAGCGGTGTCGCTTTCGAGGCCTGACCGCCGGTATTGGAATAACACTGGGTATCCAGCACCAGAATGTTGACGTTTTCGGTCAGGCTCAGCACGTGATCCAGCCCGCCAAACCCGATGTCATAGGCCCAGCCGTCGCCGCCAATCAACCAGATAGATTTCTCAACCAGGGCGTCAGCGTCGGTCAGCAGTTGTTCTGCGCCGTCCACGCCCTGAAGGGCTTTGCGCAGCTCTGCTACCTGCTCACGGCGAACCTCTGGAGTCGCTTCGGCGTGCAGTGCCTCGTTCAACTCAGCGGGGAGCTTATCAGCAAACTGTGCCAGTAAACGCATCACGCGTGCGCGGTGCTGGTCAACGGTAAGGCGGAAACCCAGACCAAATTCGGCGTTATCCTCAAACAACGAGTTAGCCCATGCCGGGCCGCGGCCGTGTGCGTCGGTGGTGTAGGGAGTGGAAGGCAGATTACCACCATAGATTGACGAACAACCCGTGGCGTTGGCGATCAGCATCCGATCGCCATACAACTGCGTGAGCAGTTTAATGTACGGCGTTTCACCACAGCCGGAGCAGGCACCGGAATACTCAAACAGCGGAGTGATCAACTGCGAGGTTCGAATATCAATGCGTTCCAGTTTGCTACGATCGATTTCCGGCAGGTTCAGGAAGAAGTCATAATTCACTTTCTCTTCTTCAACGTGTTCCAGACGCGACATCATATTGATGGCTTTGATTTCCGGGTTCTGGCGATCTTTCGCCGGGCACACCTCGACGCACAGGTTACAGCCGGTGCAATCTTCAGGTGCAACCTGAAGGACATATTTCTGCCCACGCATATCGCGGGATTTCACATCCAGCGAATGCAGACTGGCCGGCGCGGCTTCCATATCTTCGGGAGAAACCACTTTGGCACGAATGGCCGAGTGCGGACAGGCGGCCACGCAGTGGTTGCACTGGGTACACAGCGCCTCTTTCCAGATAGGGATCTCTTCGGCAATATTGCGTTTTTCCCAGCGAGTGGTGCCCATCGGCCAGGTTCCATCCGGCGGCAGTGCAGAGACGGGAAGGGCATCGCCAAGCCCGGCCAGCATGGCTGCCGTGACGGTTTTGACGAAATCAGGTGCAGCATCAGACACCACCGGAGGACGGTTCGGGCTGGCGGCATTGACCTGCTGCAGTGGTACTTCGAACAGCGATTCACGGGCCAGCGCCAGCGCCTGCCAGTTACGCTCAACCAGCTCCTGCCCTTTGCTGCTGTAACTTTTGGCAATGGCACCCTGCAGTTCAGCCAGCGCGCTGTCCCCCGGGAGAATTTGGGTCAGATGGAAGAAGGCCATCTGCATGACGGTGTTGATACGCGCAGCCAGACCGCATTCGCGGGCAATTTTTGCCGCGTTAATCACGAAGAGGCGGGCTTTTTTCTGGTTCAGTACCGCCTGCACTTCCTGCGGCAGGCGTGCCCATACCTCATCCGCGCTGTACGGCGTATTGAGCAGGAAAATACCACCGGGTTTCAGACGTTCTGCCATCTGGTATTTGTCGATAAACTGCAGCTGGTGACACCCCACAAAATCGGCCTGCGAAATCAGATAGGCCGAGCGGATCGGGTGTTCGCTGACGCGCAGGTGGGAAACGGTCAGCCCGCCGGCTTTTTTGGAATCATAGACGAAGTAGCCCTGGGCATACCACGGTGTCGAGTTCCCGATGATCTTGATGTTGTTCTTGGTTGCCGAGACACTGCCGTCACTGCCTAAGCCATAAAATAGTGCTTCGAGTTTGGCCGTCGAGGGCAGGGTGTTTTCCGGTAAGACCAGGGAGAGATTAGTCACATCATCATAAATGCCGACGGTAAAGCGTGGCTTCGGTTTTGCTTCGTTCAGTTCGTTAAACACCGCAAGCACGCAGTCGGGGCCAAACTCTTTTGATGACAAGCCATAACGGCCGCCAGTCACGCGCGGCAGCGTTTCGCGTTCACCATTATTGAACGCTTCTGCCAGCGCGGTCATGACGTCCAGATAAAGTGGTTCCGCGTGAGCGCCGGGTTCTTTTGTTCGGTCGAGCACTGCCACGGTTCGTGCACTTTCTGGTAGTGCAGAGAGCAGATGCCTGGCTGAGAACGGGCGATAGAGACGCACTTTTAGCACGCCAACTTTTTCGCCACGCGCCAGCAGCTCATCCACCACCTCTTCACAGGTACCAATGGCGGAGCCCATCAGCACAATCACGCGTTCCGCCTGCGGGTGGCCGTAGTATTCAAACGGTTTGTATTCACGACCGGTAGCCGCGGCAAAGTCATTCATCGCCTGCTCAACATGGTCATATACGGCGTTGTACCACGGATTTGTCGCCTCGCGGGACTGGAAGTAGGTATCCGGGTTTGCGGATGTCCCGCGGATCACCGGATGCTCCGGATTGAGCGCGCGGGCACGATGGGCATCGATCTCCGCCTGTGGCAGAAGATTCAGGATCGTGTCGTCCGCCAGCGGAACGATTTTGTTGATTTCGTGAGAGGTGCGGAAACCATCAAAGAAATGAATAAACGGCACGCGGCTTTTCAGCGTCGCGATATGTGAAATCAGCGCGAAGTCCTGAGCTTCCTGTACGCTGCTGGCGCAAAGCATGGCGCAACCCGTCTGACGCACGGCCATCACATCTGAGTGATCGCCAAAAATGGAGAGTGCGTGGGTCGCAATGGTTCGGGCGGCGACGTGCAGGACAAACGGTGTCAGCTGACCGGCCAGTTTGTACAGCGTCGGGATCATCAACAGCAATCCCTGAGATGACGTAAACGACGTGGACAGAGCCCCCGTCTGAAGCGCGCCATGTACCGCAGCAATCGCACCGGCTTCGGACTGCATTTCAACCACGCGTGGGACATCACCCCAGACGTTTTTTAGCCCGTTCCCGGCCCAGGCATCTGCCTGTTCGGCCATTGTAGAACTTGGCGTAATCGGGTAGATGGCGATAACTTCACTGGTGCGAAACGCGACTGACGCGACTGCACCATTACCGTCAATAGTTTGCATAGGACGACACCCTTACATTGCGCAAAAAAGAGGGGTCTGTCATACCTCAACAGACCCTGAATATTATCTTTTCATTTTAGCAAAGGCCGGGTTTTGCGATTTTCGCTTTTGTGTCCTTGGCATTGTCGGCATCAATGAGTAGATCAATTTTTTGGCAGAAAATGCGCTCTTCTGCCCGTGCGATGTGTCGTGGTCAGTTCCAGTATTCGTATTTCGTCGTCAACACGGCTTTATGCTTTTCCACATACTGTTTACCCGTCCGGGAGACGGGTGTGATCGTGATATCCATATTGGCGCGTGTGCATTCTCCATGCGAATTCCACTCCTCGCAGGTGGTCAGATTTTTTTCGATAGTGAAATATGTCTGGGTCTTGCTGAGGGATAACTCACGGCCCTCGTTATCATAGGAATATTCTACGATGGTTGAGGGTGATTGAGTTTTGAGCAGACGATTATTGTCATCATAGCTGTATTCAGTCGTATTATTATCTATCGCCAGCGTTCCTTTGCTTGCTGCACTTGTCAGCAATCCTGATGAATTGAAGGTGTAGTCTATTTTGCTCACGGTGTTAATGTCTTTATCTCCCGGCCTTGTGGCCGCAATAACTGCACGGTTAACCGCGTGGCTGATAACGCCTTTATCGTTAAGCAGGAACTGTCCCTCCAGCGTCTGGCGATAGATCTGTGTGGTCTTCCGGCTGTTGTTATCGGTTGCTACCCCATTCGCGTTCAGCTGAATGCTCCAGCCAAACTCCTTTTTATTCAACTGAATATCATTAGTTGCCGTGAATACTGATTTCGGGCCTGTCGAGATTTTGACCTCTTTTACACTGCTGCTAATGAGCTCTCCGCATTGACTGAAGTGGCTTTGTGCCAGTGCGCGGATATACCCATCAGGACTCTCAATCGACATTTCAACAGATTTGGGGATGCCTGCTTTATTCTGCTGAGTCTGGAGGATGAAATTGTTCAGATTGTTTTTAGAGATGGTTTCCGCTGTGCATTGTGCTGCATAAGTCTGGAAGGTGCAGAGGGATAAGAGAGTAATAATCAGGTTCTTATTATTGAACGACATTATTTGTTGTCCTCAGAAATCCGGTAGTTATCTAAATGTAAGAAAGCAGGGGGCAATATACTGCAACCATAATGGTCTGGAACGAAACCCCCTAAAAATTGTGAGAAAACGTGAATGGAGCGCATAAATACGCACTTCCGCTCTCGACGACATGGTGCGTGATGCCTATGATGCATAGGTTTCGCTTTATTTATGGGGAAGAGAACATGCGTTCAGCGTTTTGGGTTGGGTGTGCCGCGTTATTGTTGTCGGCATGTAGCAGTGAACCTGTTCAGCAGGCAACGGCGGCGCACGTGACGCCAGGCATGAGAGCGGCTATGTCCAGCTCAGGACAAGCCAACTGCGCAATGGTTGGGGGTTCGCTTTCTGTCGCCCGTCAGCTCGACGGTTCCGCGGTTGGAATGTGCGCGTTGCCAAATGGCAAACGCTGCAGTGAACAGTCGCTTGCCGTTGGAACTTGCGGTAACTACTGATTACTCCGCGCGCTTAAACGTCAGCGTTTTTTCGGCTGTGGCCAGCGTTAACTGGTCTTCCGTCAGGTCGACCTGCGCGCCTTTGCGCAACATATCGCCGATGGCCTGATCCAGTGCATTAAGCTGTGGGTCGGTACATAATTTTCGGGTCATTGCCAGCGTTTTGACCTTCAGCTCGCCTTCGGACAATTTCCCCTGGCCGTTGAAGCGGTTGCACATTGCGCCGGAGACGGTGATGTTGTTCAGCAGGCTGATCTCTGGCAGGGCGCTGAAGCTGATCTCAGGTTGCGTTGTCGTGGTCTTCACGGCTTTACCGTCCACATTTTCCAGAACAAAACGGTGGTTCTGGAGTTGCTTAGGCTGAACGGACGCTTTACCTGGATTAACGCAGCCAGCAAGGACAAGACTGATAACACTTAACGCAACAAGCTTTTTCATTTTTCTTCTCAAACTATAAATACCGTAAATCAATTTTAGTGTAACGATACTCCGTGGCGTGTTAATGGGGTTTATCTGAAAGTGCGGGGCGTTACCGGGCAACACAGTGGCTGCCCGGGGTGTAAGTTAGTGAGATTTAAATCCTGCCGCCGTCATCAACATTCGAAAAAGCATACTCACGCAGGCCAGTGCCAGTACGCTTCCCCCCCAGATAATGACCAGCCATATCAGACGTTTCCAGACAGGTTGTTGCATCAGTGATACCCCTCGCCATGCTGAACTTTCCCGCGAAATACGTAATAACTCCAGAAGGTGTAGGCCAGGATAACGGGAATGATCAGCAGCGCGCCCACCAGCATAAAGCCCTGGCTTTGTACCGGTGCCGCAGCCTGCCAGAGGGTAATCGATGGTGGAATAATATGCGGCCAGATGCTGATCCCAAGCCCGCTAAACCCGAGGAAAATTAGCCCCAGCGTCAGAATAAACGGCAGGTTATGGCTATCAGGATTGTTCAGACTGCGCCACTGACACAGGCTCAGGGTAACAACCAGAGTCGGGACGGGCAGCAGGAAGAACAGATTTGGCAGCGTAAACCAGCGTGCGGCAATGGCCGGTTGCGCCAGCGGTGTCCAGAGGCTGATTACTGCAATGAAAGCCAGAAGCACGATTAACAACATTTTCGATACCCGGCGCATACGCTGCTGTAGGGTATTTTCACTTTTCATCACCAGCCACGTAGCCCCCAGCAGCGCGTAGGCTGCCACCAGGCCTGCGCCGCAGAACAGGTTAAACGGGGTTAACCAGTCAAATGGCCCACCGCTATACGCACGTTCTGTAACAGAGAACCCATTGATTACTGCCCCAACCGTAATACCCTGGGTAAACGTTGCCAGAATCGACCCGCCAATAAAGGCTTTATCCCAGAAGGGACGGTGTGCCGGTGTTGCTTTAAAGCGAAACTCAAAGGCCACGCCGCGGAAAATAAGTCCGATCAGCATTAATGTTAGCGGGATGGTGAGGGCGTCGATGATCACCGCGTAGGCCAGCGGAAATGCGCCGAACAGGGCCGCACCGCCAAGCACCAGCCAGGTTTCGTTACCGTCCCAGACGGGGGCGACGCTGTTCACCATCACATCGCGATCGTCGGCGTTTTGTGTGGTCGGGAACAGAATACCTATCCCCAGATCAAAACCATCCATCACGATATACATCAGGGTGGCGAAGACGATGATGACAAACCAGATAATGGAAAGATCGATACCCATTATGGCTTCTCCTTATAGTCAGTGGTGACAGCAGAAAGTGGGCGTGCCGGACGTCCGTCGGACTCGGTGGCGAACGATTCATGAGGCTGAGGCCCTTTCCTGATAAGGCGCACCATGTAGCTGTAACCCACGCCAAATACTGAGGTATAGACGACGAAGAAGGCCAGCAAACTCACGCTCATATGCAGATCGCCATGCGCAGAGACGGCATCTTTGGTTCGCTGTAGCCCGTAGACGACCCACGGCTGGCGGCCCACTTCGGTTGTCACCCATCCCGCCAAAATGGCAATCAGCCCGGACGGTCCCATCACCAGGGCAAACCACAGGAAGGGACGCGAAGAGTAGACGCGTTTTTTATAACGTAACCAGAGCGCCACCACGCCCAGCAGCAGCATCAACATGCCTAACCCCGCCATAATGCGAAATGACCAGAAGACGATGGTGGAATTTGGACGGTCTTCCTTCGGGAACTCCTTAAGCGCCGGAACCTGCTTTTCCAGGCTGTGCGTCAGGATCAGGCTACCGAGTGACGGGATTTCCAGACCAAAACGGGTGCGCTCCTGTTCCATATCCGGCCAGCCAAACAGCAGCAGTGGCGTCGGCTCACCCGGCGGATTTTCCCAGTGACCTTCAATGGCGGCAATTTTTGCGGGCTGGTGTTTTAAGGTATTAAGCCCATGCATATCACCCACCATTGCCTGAATGGGGGCCACAATCAGGGTCATCCACAATGCCATTGAGAACATGGCACGAATGGCGGGGGTATTATTGCCACGTAGCAGGTGCCAGGCTGCCGATGCTCCGACAAACAGCGCGCTACTGAGGAAAGCCGCTATCGACATGTGCAGGAGACGATAGGGGAAGGAAGGGTTAAAGACCACGGCAAACCAGTCCACCGGCACAACTTGTCCATTGACGATCTCATAACCCTGCGGGGTCTGCATCCAGCTGTTGGAGGAGAGGATCCAGAAGGTTGAGATGATCGTCCCCAGCGCGACCATGCAGGTGGCAAAAAAGTGCAGTCCCGGCCCGACTTTATTCCAGCCAAACAACATCACGCCGAGGAACCCGGCCTCAAGGAAGAAGGCGGTGAGCACTTCATAAGTGAGCAGCGGGCCGGTAATACAGCCCGCGAACTGGGAGAATCCGCTCCAGTTGGTACCAAACTGGTAGGCCATCACCAGCCCGGAGACCACGCCCATGCCAAAGTTAACAGCGAAGATCTTCGACCAGAAATGGTACAGCGAACGCCAGACCGGATTTTTGGATTTCAGCCACAAGCCTTCCAGCACGGCAAGATAGCTCGCCAGGCCGATGGTGATCGCCGGGAAAATAATGTGAAAGGATACGGTAAAGGCAAACTGTATCCGTGCAAGGTGAAAAGCATCTAAACCAAACATGCACAGCCTCAATGTCAAACGGTGTGCTGTTATGGTATAGGGCCGAAAGGGTAACTATCAGACGCAGAAAAGTGAAATTTATGTATAACAGTTACCTGAATCACCGCATTTTAGTCATCTGATATATATGATGTTCAGTGAATAAGAAATTTATTGTTATGAATTTTACGCATTAAACTGCTTGCCTTGTCGTCAACGACGTGCGTTAATGGTCTTCTGGTTTTGAGTCCAAATAAATATCTGACGTAGTTTTATAAAGCAGTTCTCATCACGTTGTGCCTCTCCGCAGCCTCTCTTGGGTCTTTATCTACATTCCGATTAGTTTTGTTTCAAACCACTATTGCCTGATCGGCCCATTAGTAATTTACGTGTTTTACGTTTACAGGAGAATCCTATGACTTCTTATATCCATTTCCGCTGCCCATGCTGTCATGGCTCGCAGTACCGTACCTCAGTTTTTGATGTGTCTGAGAAAAACCCTCATGGCGCGAAATGCATCTTTTGCAAATCGCCAATGATTACGCTCGACCACCTGGCCGCAGCGCGTATCGCACAACGTCACGTCACTGAGTTTCGTAAGTAATTAGCACCGCTTTCCATAACAGTTAGCAAAATCTTCTCTTTTTCTCCTGCTGATATACACTGTCGGCAATAAGGAGAATCTGATGAAAAAATACCAGCGTCTGGCGCAACAAATTATCTCGCAGATTGAGCTTGGCGTATGGTTGCCGGGCGATAAGCTGCCTTCGCTGCGAGAGCAGGTGGCGAGCAGCGGCATGAGTTTCATGACCGTTGGCCACGCGTATCAGATGCTGGAAAGTCAGGGGCGCATTGTCGCCAGACCGCAGTCGGGCTATTACGTTGCCTCGCGCCCGACCGCACAACAGCCTGCACCGCCTGCCCAGGTGATGCGCGACGAAGTGGTGGATATCAACACCTATATCTTCGACGTGCTACAGGCCAGCCGCGATCCGTCTGTTGTTCCTTTTGCTTCCGCGTTTCCTGACCCCCGACTTTTCCCGCTTCAGCAACTCAACCGTTCGCTGGCTAACGTCAGCAAAACCGCCACGGCGATGAGCGTGATTGAAAACCTGCCGCCGGGTAACGTTGATCTACGTCACGCCATTGCCCGTCGCTATGCGCAGCAGGGGATGAATATCTCACCGGAAGAGATTGTTATCACTGCCGGGGCACTCGAAGCGCTCAACCTGAGTTTGCAGGCAGTGACCGAACCGGGCGACTGGGTGATCGTCGAAAACCCCTGTTTCTACGGCGCATTGCAGGCGCTGGAACGCCTGAAACTAAAGGCGTTGTCGATTGCGACGGACGTTCGTGAAGGGATCGACCTGAATGCGCTTGAACAGGCGCTGAATGACTACCCGGTGAAAGCCTGCTGGTTGATGACCAACAGTCAAAACCCGTTGGGCTTTACGCTCAGCGTGGAGAAAAAAGCGCAACTGGTCGCGCTGCTAACAAAGCACCACGTCACGCTGATTGAAGATGATGTCTACAGCGAACTCTATTTTGGCCGGGAAAAGCCATTGCCGGCAAAAGCCTGGGATCGCCAGGACATGACGCTGCACTGCTCGTCATTTTCGAAATGTCTGGTGGCGGGATTTCGCATCGGCTGGGTGGCAGCGGGGAAACATGCGCGGCGTATTCAGCAGTTACAGCTGATGAGCACGCTTTCCACCAGTTCTCCCATGCAGCTTGCTCTGGTGGATTATCTGGCAACCAAACGTTATGACGCCCACCTTCGTCGCCTGCGACGCACGCTGGCCGAGCGCAAGCAACAGGCCTGGCAGTCACTTTTGCGCCATATGCCTGCAGGTGTCAAAATTCACCATAACGACAGCGGCTACTTTTTATGGCTGGAGCTTCCGGCACAACTTGATGCCGGGTTATTAAGCGAGAAAGCGTTAACCCACCATATCAGCATTGCGCCAGGTAAGATGTTTTCAACTTCGGATGCCTGGGTACCGTTCTTCCGTTTTAATACCTCCTGGACGTGGGGAGAGCGGGAAGAACAGGCCGTTATACAGTTAGGAAAATTAATTAGCGAGATGCTGGAATAATAAAGATTACCCGCTTATTTAAATAATCCTGTTTTATCTTTATGACGGCGCTGCAAATACCGCTCAGCGCCGTATCTCAGGCATTCTGCCTGCGCCCTCGCACTGCTAACCCCTTGTCTATAATCCAGTTAACGGGGAATGCGTCCTCGGTCACAACCTGATGAAATTTCCTTAAGCCGAACGGTGCGGCGCATTTGCGCGGTCTACGTTTAATAAGGGAGATATTTTTACGGCACGGCTGCCGCCAAATTTCATTGCGACAGGAGTAAATCTAATGAGCAAAAAATTTGCCCGCAGCAGCCTGTGTGCGCTCGGCATGGCTATCATGACAGCGCAAGCCGCTGAGCCACCCAAGGCTATCGGCGACGGGGAAGGACGGCTGGATATTATTGCCTGGCCTGGATACATCGAACGGGGTCAGACCGATAAAAACTATGACTGGGTCACGCAGTTTGAAAAAGAGACCGGTTGTGCAGTCAATGTGAAAACCGCAGCAACCTCTGATGAGATGGTCAGCCTGATGGCGAAAGGGGGCTATGACCTGGTCACCGCGTCGGGTGATGCTTCGCTGCGTCTGATCATGGGAAAACGCGTTCAGGCCATTAATCCCGACCTGATCCCAAACTGGAAAACCCTCGATCCGCGCATCGTCAAAGGCGAGTGGTTCAACGTGGGAGGCAAGGTCTACGGCACACCGTATCAGTGGGGACCGAACCTGCTGATGTACAACACCAAAACATTCCCAACCCCACCGGATAGCTGGAAGGTCGTCTTCGTGCAACAAGACCTGCCGGACGGTAAAACCAATCAGGGGCGCGTGCAGGCCTATGACGGCCCGATTTACATTGCCGATGCGGCACTGTTCGTCAAAGCCACTCAGCCCGCGCTGGGCATTACTGACCCGTACCAGTTGACGGAAAAACAGTATGCCGCCGTTCTGAAGGTGCTGCGCGAGCAGCATGCCCTGATCCACCGCTACTGGCATGACACCACGGTGCAGATGAGCGACTTCAAAAATGAAGGCGTCGTGGCCTCCAGCGCCTGGCCATATCAGGCGAATGCCCTGAAAGCGGAAAACCAGCCTATCGCCACCGTGTTCCCGAAAGAGGGGGTAACAGGCTGGGCAGACACCACCATGCTTCACGCGCAGGCAAAACACCCGATGTGTGCCTACAAATGGATGAACTGGTCACTGACGCCAAAAGTGCAGGGCGATCTGGCCGCATGGTTTGGCTCACTACCGGTTGTGCCGCAAGGGTGTAAGGCCAGCACGCTGCTGGGTGACAAAGGTTGTGAAACCAACGGGTATAACGACTTCGACAAAATAATGTTCTGGAAAACACCGATTGCAGAAGGGGGCAAATTTGTACCGTACAGCCGCTGGACGCAGGATTACATCGCCATCATGGGCGGCCGTTAATCGACCGGGAGCAGAACATGACGTACGCGGTAGAGTTTAATGACGTTTCCCGTCTGTACGGCGACGTGCGGGCGGTGGATGGGGTCACCATTGGTATTCGCGACGGAGAATTCTTCTCCATGCTGGGGCCTTCGGGCTCCGGCAAAACCACCTGCCTGCGCCTGATAGCCGGTTTTGAGCAGCTATCCGGAGGGGCAATTAGCATCTTCGGCAAAGAGGCGAGCGAACTGCCTCCCTGGGAGCGGGATGTGAACACCGTTTTCCAGGATTACGCGTTGTTCCCGCATATGTCGATCCTCGACAACGTCGCTTACGGGCTGATGGTGAAAGGTGTCGACAAGAAAAAGCGCCATGCACAGGCGCGTGATGCGCTGGACAAAGTCGGGTTAAGCTTTGCTGTTGCGCGCAAGCCCTCGCAGCTTTCGGGTGGACAGCGTCAGCGTGTCGCCATCGCGCGGGCGTTGGTCAACGAACCCCGCGTATTACTGCTGGATGAACCGTTAGGCGCACTCGATCTCAAACTGCGTGAGCAGATGCAGTTTGAGCTGAAGAAACTTCAGCAGGAACTCGGTATTACCTTCATTTTTGTCACTCACGATCAGGGTGAAGCCCTCTCAATGTCTGACCGGGTGGCGGTATTCAACAATGGACGCATTGAGCAGGTTGATACCCCGCGCGAGCTTTACATGCGCCCGCGTACACCGTTTGTGGCAAGTTTTGTCGGCACCTCGAACGTTTTTGACGCCAGTCTTGCTCAGCGGGTGTGCGGAATGGAAGGGATGTACTCCCTGCGCCCGGAACATATTCGCCTTAACGAAGGCGGCGAGGTTCAGGTGCAGGGCGTGGTGCAGGCGGTGCAGTATCAGGGGGCGGCTACGCGGTTTGAACTCAAACTCGCCGATGGCGCGAAACTGCTGGTGAGTCAGGCCAATCTTAGTGGTACAACGCTGCAGACTGGCGTTGAGCCTGGGCAGCCGGTGCTGGCATCGTGGTCGCGCGACGCCATGATCCGGCTGCATGAGGAGAGGTGACATGGATATGAGCGCTTCACACCCTCCCACACCGCGCAGCACCTTAAGCCGCCTTACCGCACTGTTCTGGCGCAAGCCGTCGCTTGGGCTGTTCCTGCTTTTGCTCGCGCCCCTGATGTGGTTTGGTATCGTCTATTTAGGCTCGCTCCTGACCTTACTGTGGCAGGGGTTCTATACCTTTGACGACTTTACCATGTCGGTCACGCCGGATCTGACCTTTGCGAACATTCAGGCGCTTTTCAACCCGGCAAACTATGACATCATCATCCGCACCCTGGTGATGGCGATTGCCGTCACAATAGCCAGTGCAATTCTGGCGTTCCCGATGGCGTGGTACATGGCGCGCTATACCAGCGGCAAGTGGAAAGCCTTCTTCTATATCGCCGTTATGCTGCCGATGTGGGCAAGCTATATTGTTAAGGCCTATGCGTGGACGTTGCTGCTGGCGAAAGACGGCGTGGCGCAGTGGTTCCTTAGCCATATGGGGCTGGAGCCGATCCTGGCATCTCTTCTTACACTGCCTGCGATTGGTGGAAACACACTGTCGACGTCAGGTCTGGGGCGCTTTCTGGTGTTCGTCTACATCTGGCTGCCGTTTATGATCCTGCCCGTGCAGGCGGCGCTGGAACGACTGCCAGTCTCTTTATTGCAGGCATCCGCTGACCTCGGCGCTCGTCCTCGCCAGACCTTCCGTTACGTCGTCCTGCCGCTGGCGATCCCGGGCATTGCGGCCGGGTCGATATTTACGTTCTCGCTGACGCTGGGGGATTTTATTGTTCCTCAGCTGGTAGGGCCGCCGGGTTATTTCATCGGTAACATGGTCTATTCCCAGCAGGGGGCTATCGGGAACATGCCAATGGCCGCCGCGTTCACGCTGGTTCCGATAATACTTATCTCTCTCTATCTGGCGTTCGTGAAACGTTTGGGAGCGTTCGATGCACTCTGAACGCGCACCGTTGTTCCTGAAAGTGGCAGCGTGGGGAGGCGTTATCTTTCTGCATTTCCCACTGCTGATTATCGCCACCTATGCGTTTAATACCGAAGATGCAGCCTTCAGTTTCCCGCCGCAGGGGCTCACGCTGAAGTGGTTTAGCGTGGCAGCAGGACGCGGGGATATCATTGATTCAGTGACGTTGTCACTTCAGATCGCTGCCTTATCGACCGGCGTTGCGTTAATACTTGGCACGCTTGCTGCAGCGGCGCTATGGCGAAGCGAGTTTTTTGGCAAAAACGCTATCTCGCTGTTGCTGCTGCTACCGATTGCGCTGCCGGGGATCATCACCGGTCTGGCGCTGCTGACGGCATTCAAAACCATCAACCTTGAACCCGGTTTTTTCACGATCGTCATTGGTCACGCCACCTTCTGCGTGGTGGTGGTGTTTAACAACGTGATTGCCCGGTTCAGACGCACCTCCTGGAACCTGGTGGAAGCGTCGATGGATTTAGGGGCAGACGGCTGGCAAACCTTCCGCTATGTGGTGCTACCCAATCTGGGATCGGCACTGCTGGCCGGTGGCATGCTGGCGTTTGCGCTGTCGTTTGACGAAATTATCGTCACAACATTTACGGCGGGACACGAGCGCACGTTACCGCTGTGGTTGCTTAACCAGCTCGGACGTCCGCGTGACGTACCGGTCACCAACGTGGTTGCACTGCTGGTGATGCTGGTCACAACCATCCCCATTCTGGGAGCCTGGTGGCTAACCCGCGACGGCGAAAACATTGCCGGTAGCGGGAAATAACTTTGATTTCAACAGGACAATGCTATGCAAAATCAACTGCTGATTAATGGTGAACTGGTGACCGGAGAAGGGGAAAAACAGCCGGTGTATAACCCCGCCACCGGAGAAGTCTTGCTGGAGATTGCCGAAGCCTCGGCGGCACAGGTTGATGCTGCCGTATTATCCGCCGATCGGGCATTTACTGAGTGGGGGCAAACAACCCCCAAAACGCGCGCTGAGTGTTTGCTGAAACTGGCTGACGTCATTGAAGCGCATGCAGACGAGTTCGCACATCTTGAGTCCCTTAACTGTGGCAAACCGCTGCATTGTGCGCGGGGAGATGAAATTCCGGCGGTGGTTGACGTCTTTCGTTTCTTCGCCGGGGCGGCACGCTGTCTGAACGGGCTGGCCGCCGGGGAGTATCTTGATGGCCACACGTCGATGATCCGCCGCGATCCGGTCGGCGTTGTCGCATCGATTGCACCGTGGAACTATCCGCTGATGATGGCCGCCTGGAAGCTGGCCCCGGCACTGGCGGCAGGAAACTGCGTGGTGATCAAACCGTCTGAAATTACCCCACTGACGGCCTTAAAACTGGCTGAGCTGGCGAAAGATATCTTCCCGGCTGGCGTGCTGAACGTGCTGTTTGGTCGCGGTAAAACAGTGGGTGACCCGCTGACCGGACACGAAAAAGTCCGCATGGTGTCGCTAACCGGTTCGATTGCCACCGGGGAACATATCATCGGGCATACGGCCTCATCCATTAAACGTACGCATATGGAGCTGGGTGGCAAAGCGCCGGTTATCGTCTTTGATGACGCGGATCTCGATGCGGTTGTCGAAGGTGTACGTACTTTTGGTTTCTACAACGCCGGACAGGACTGTACGGCGGCCTGCCGTATTTATGCCCAGAAGGGCATTTATGCCGCGCTGGTGGAAAAACTGGGGGCGGCGGTCGCCAGCCTGAAGATGGGCGCACCGGAGAACGGTTCGACTGAGCTCGGGCCACTCAGTTCTGCAGCGCACCTGTCACGTGTCTGTCAGGCCGTGGATGAGGCAAAAGCGCTCAGCCACATTCGCGTTGTGACGGGCGGAAGTAAAAAAGAAGGGGCGGGGTACTACTTCCAGCCAACCCTGCTGGCAGGGGCAAAACAGGACGATGCCATTGTTCAGCGCGAGGTTTTTGGCCCGGTGGTGAGCATCACCGAATTCGATGACGAAGCGCAGGTACTTTGCTGGGCTAACGATTCGCATTATGGTCTGGCTTCGTCTGTCTGGACAAAAGATGTGGGGTGTGCCCACCGCATGAGTGCGCGTCTGCAATACGGCTGCACCTGGGTTAATACCCACTTTATGCTGGTCAGCGAAATGCCGCACGGCGGAATGAAGTTATCGGGCTACGGGAAAGATATGTCGGTGTATGGTCTTGAAGATTATACGGTTGTACGGCATGTGATGATAAAACACTAACGGGCAATAGAAGTGGCTGAAATACCAGTTTATTGTATTTCGGCCACATTCTCGCAAGGCTCGAAATTTGATACCGTTTCCCCGATTCAAACCCTCTGCGTATTTTCGGGACGCTCTCTAAAAAAGAAGAACCGTGACCGTCACGGCGACAAATGCCATCAACAGTAGCACCATCACGGCTATCGCAAATGTCGTTGAATCCTGCACATATGTCTTTTCCTCCCCCTTCATTGGGCCGATAAGCATGATCCAGATGAAAATGAAGGTGATTGAGGCAATAAAAACTGAAACGAAAAACAGACTTTCTCTCAATGAATTACCTCAACGGGAATCTGTCAGGAATCAACAGGGTTCCCTGCAGCGACAATAATGACTCATTAAACCATCTCAATGGTTTCTGTGCCAGATTATAACGTCACGGCGCGTTCGGTAATAATAAAAGAAAGGGGTAGTGTAGCCCGACAGTACACCTGCCGGGCAGGCTGATTACCAGCCGCAGACCTCGTGTTCATTTTCCGTATCGTAGGCACGAACGGTATTTATCAGGTCTTTCACTACATCAGCAGCGATATCCGGAATTAAAAGCTCCATTGGGGCTTCTGTTTCATAATCCACCGAAACGCCATTGCTATTATTAGTGATGGTCACGGTGTAGGTCGCTTTACCCATGATATTACTCCTTATGTGTATTAACCACTTTACCTATGCCTGCACCGCTGAGCGTAATGTCGGGGTCGGCAAAAAAATCGATATTAAACAAGGTATCGTCGGTTAACAGTTCAATGCGGTGCCATTTTTGCGGTGGGGAGATCCCAAACGAACCGGCTTCAATCACCCGTGCCATATCCGGTTCGGTCGCGTCGCCATCAGCAAAGCCAAAGTAGCGCACTGCGCCCTGCATTACGGACAGACGGCCATACACGCCTGCTTTGGTATTGTGATGGGTGAGGAGAGCCTGGGGTACCGTCTCTTTGTTCCAGAATGGCGTCGCGCGGGTATGAACAAAATTTTCAGGAATACGTAGCATAATAGTTTCCTTATTAGTCTCTTAAAGAGATTTCAGCACTTCCGCTTCAACAAAGAAATCGATGTTAAACACGGCATCATCGGTCATGGCCTCAATGTGGTGCCATTTCTCCGGTGGAAAAACGCCGAAATGCCCCGCCTCAATAATCAGCTCGCTGTCATGTTCAGGCGTAAATTCATCGGCATAGCCCAAATAGCGCACTACGCCTTGCATAACAGAAAGGCGAGGGTAAACGCCTGGGCGGGTACCTTTATCGAGATGGCGTTGAAAGATCCCCGCAGGGGCGGTCTCTTTGTTCCAGAAAGGGGTCGAACGGGTATGAATACAACTCTGTGGAATGCGTAACATATTTTCTCCCTCGAATGTCTGGCTTTATTAGACTGCGTTCTGCGAGCGAGAATTTATCAAAAAGTGCATTTATAATGCGTCTTATCTTTAATGATAAGACCACCTCCTCCCATGTTGTAACGCACAATACTCAAATGTTATTACCCATGATATTTAAGTGGTTATTATGTAATGAAAAAACTTGATCTGTATCAACATATGACGCATATTGCGTGCGGTTATTTTTAACAGTTTGGGTTAGCAGGATGACGCTGTATCAAAAGATGTTAGTTTTTTACGCAATCATGGCGTCTGTCTGTGCACTAATTACCTGGTTCCTTTCTAAAGATCGCAAACGCATTCGCCTGTTGAGTGCTTTTCTGGTGGGATCGACCTGGCCGATGAGCTTTCCCGTTGCACTGCTGATCTCACTTTTCTGAAGCACGCTTCCACTTTTAAATACTGAATATAGCATTCCAGGTACAATAACTGTATAAAAACACAGTGCATCGTAAAAGGAATGCTTATGAACAGTTTTTACTCGCAATACGCTGGTTGCACCGTGCGCTGGCAAGACCTACCCGGTTCTGGTGAGCCTGTCGTATTTATTCACGGCCTGGGCTGCGCCTCTTCTTATGAATATCCCCGTATTGTCTGTGATGCACGGTTTGGTGCGCGCAGGGCCATTCTTATCGACCTCCCTGGTAGCGGTTATAGTGATAAACCCACGCATTATGGTTATCGAACCAGCGAACAGGCACAGGTTGTCGCTGAACTGTTGAATCACCTTAAACTCGATACCTTCTGGCTGTATGGCCACAGCATGGGGGGCAGCATCGCAATTGAAACGGCGGTTTTGATGCAGACTCGCGTCAGAGGTCTGATGGTCTCGGAACCCAATTTTCATCGCGGTGGTGGGGTGTTCAGCCGGTCTATTGCGGCACAAACAGAAAAGCAGTTTCTGGAACAAGGGTATGATGCGTTGCTTAGCGCGGAAACCACCGCGTGGGCGGGGAGTTTACAGAGCAATGCGCCCTGTGCCGTATGGCGTGGCGCGTCGAGCCTGGTGGCAGGCGTTGAACCTGAATGGGCAGAGCAATTTTTATCGCTAACCTGTCCGGTTACCCTTATTTTCGGGGCGTTGTCGCTGCCTGATACCGATGTTGATGCCCTTCAACAGAAAGGTGTTGAGGTGAAAATCATTCCTGACGCCGGGCATTCGATGTCCTGGGAAAACCCGTCCGCACTGGCACAGACGTTAGCGGATTGTATCGCGAAATCATGACAGCCCGCATTGCTGCGGGCTGGAACATACTAGCGCAATAGCGCCTGCAATGCCTGGCGCGCAGCAGGCTGAACATCATGCGGGTGCTGGTAATCAATGTTCTCAATCGCCCGGCTATAAAGTGCAACCAGCCAGTCATAAACGTACGCGGTGGCCGCGTGTACGGGTTGTTCCCCCAGACGCGTCAGGCGTGGTGTTGCGCTGCTGACCACAGGCGTCACAAAAATGGCCTGACCTTTACGGATGCGGCTTGCAGGACGCTGCACGGCAGGCGTCTGGTCGTAACCCAGCCAGCCGATGAAATTACCCATCACGGCATGCAGTTGCGCGGCACTGCTTTTGTCTGTTTCGACAATGCCCTGCAGCTGCTGAGGCAGGTTAAGACGGTAACTGGCTACCACCAGAACATCCGCAATATGCTGTAAGACCGCCGGCTCCAGCCCCAGGCGAGCGGCGGCTGCGTCATTACGGCTCCACTGGCGCAGATGGTTAATCCACACTTTATGCGCCAGACGCGCTTTGTCTTTTGTCTGGAACACACCGACAGTGTCCTGCGAATTATCGGCAAACAGATCGATGGTATCCGTAAACAGTCCGTTCACCTGCTCCTCACGCGGTTGCTGGACGGCCAGAAGTGTTTCAAAGGCTTTTAGTGGCGGCAGGAGTCCTTCGAGCAGTTCACCGTGGCGGGCGGCACTGCTTTGCAGCGTTCGCACCATGCTTTCGGCCTGAGCGCGTCTCGCGCCGGGTTCCTGAACCAGCGGGGCCAGATAGCTGTGCATCAGAGCCGAAAGCTCTTGCTGCAGCATCGTTTTCAGCGTAAGGAGACGTTTCTGCCGTTGCGCGGGTAGCGTGGCCTGCGACAGCCACTCGATCACGCGCTGCATGCTGTGGCTGTCCAGCGCTTGCAGCGTTCCCCAGCGCTGTCCAGGTTTGCCCAGCAGATGTTGTACGGCTTCATCAAGATTCTGTCGGGTGGTAAAGCGTGCATCGTGAGGCGTAATCGCCCACACCAGGCCTGGCAGGGCAGACTCTTCCGCAGGTTGTGTCTCTTTGACCCAGTTCAGCAGAACCTTCGCATTTTTTGCCGTTTGTTCGTGCTGTGCTGTGGCATTGCAGATAACCAAAACATCCGGCTGCAGTTGCTGACGATAATGCTCCAGCAGCCACTGGTATTTGGCCTGGCTTAACAGGTCGGTGCTGTGGTCTGAAAAAACAGGAATGTCAATAATATCAACGTTATCCAGCGTGCTGTTTTCCACGGGCATGACCAGTTCCCGGGTCAGAAACGCCAGTACGTCGACGGGGATGCTAATGGCGTTAAGCATTTCACCGTTGTTGAGCGGGTGGAGCAGCGTTTCCTGGGCTTCCGGAACGGCAAATGCACCGTGGGTGAGAAATCCTTCGCCCGGTAGGCCAAAGTTATCCACCAACAGGCTGAGCGGTGCGGCAAGCTCTCTGGCGTGGCTGGTCTGGTGCAGAACATGCGCTAGCTTTAACCACTGTTGGGTTAATTCCTGCTGCTCACCCCACAGCAGAGACCAGACGCTGGCACGCGTGCTGAGATCAAGTGAAGGGACAAGGAGCGCAAACTGATGCCACAGTGCATCATCAATTTGCTGTTTTGCCCCCGGGACCGTGCTCTGCCAGAAGCGGGCAATGGCACCCACTTCCTGAGCGGTGATCCCCGGTACCCCCTGGGGCTGGCGGAGTCCGCGCCACTTCTCAAGGCGCGTCTCAATAACCGCTTTATCCACCGCGCGGATCTGCGGGTGCAACGTCGTGCGGGCAATAAACAGCTGCACCAGTTCGGCTTCCGTCACCAGGCTCAGGCGTAGCGGAAACGCCTCATCAACGGTCTCCACATTTTCTCTGGTGAACCGGAGTGCCATGTTGGTCAGGGCATGCCCCGGGTTGATATGCGAAAAATAGTCGAACGTGCGTTGGCCGGGCGTAACGTTCAGTCGGCCATTACCACTGCCACACAGGGATAAAAGCAGGTGTGCTTTTGCTCCCTGGGAATGACCATACAGCCCAATGCTGCTCTGTCGGGTAAGGGCACGCGCAATGGCCTGTTCCCGCGCCTGCGCCGAGTTAACGCGGGCAAGCAGTGCATCGGCGTCGTTATCCAGCATCGGGGCGTTCAGGCGCGTCTCGTTAATCCACCCAATTAAGGCCTGAGTGGTGGTCGTCGTCGCAGTCATTTCAGGTATACGCTCCCGCTGTCGATCCAGTAGTGGCTGCCGCTATGACGGCGATCGGCCAGAGTATTCAGTTTAAAGGTCAATGCGTCCGGCGGAACCAGCGTGCCGTCCTGCAGCCAGGCCTCGCTCAGCTCAAAGGATTCCGGCCCTTCATGTTTGCTGCCCCCGCACAGTTTCAGTCGCACGTTCAGCACGCCGTCGCCTGCAATCGCTTTTGCCAGTTCGGCCGAGTTGATGCTCAGGGTATACAGCGGCGTCGCTGGCCAGCGTGCATTCGCCAGTTGGCGGAAGCCGAGCGTCACATTACCGCGCAGCGGGAAATGCAGATGGGCGTCCAGCTTAGCGCCTGGCTTATCAAGGTCGATGTCCTGATACCAGACGTTCTCCTCACGCAGCGTATTGACCGTGTTATCCAACACGCCCAGATAACGCACGGTAGAGTAGGCACCAATGTCGGCGGCCTTAAAGTTAAAACGCGGCAGACGCAGGTCGAGCGCCAGGCTGCACAGCATGGCCCCCACGGCGGCGGTTGATTTCGGGTTGCCAATGCGTCCTTGCTGACTGAAGGGATACCACTCATGTACCCGATACTTGTCCAGCCAGACGATGCGGTTGACCGGCACAGGCTGAAGGTGGCGAATTAACGCCTGGACGCCAGGCAGGCAGCCAGGACGACCGGTAATCAGCAAAATATCGCAGCCATAGTGGGAAATTGCCTCGCACACCGCATGGAGCGGGGCGGCCAGCGTGAACTGGCCGCCCAGCATCGCATCCTGCATTTCACGGAAATTCACATGCAGCGGAACGGCGAACAGGTCAAAGGCTTCTGAACCGGCAGGCAAGGCATGATCGATCGCCTGCTGCAGGTAATTCATGACGTTACGGGTTGGTTTCTGCGGGAGCAAGTCACCAATAGTGGCATGTAAACCGGCCAGCGGATCGTCAATATCGCTCGATTCCCATGCGGCCAGAATGGCATGACCAATCGGCATAAAGAGCTGAAGCGCCGTTTGCTGGCGCAATACCGCCTGGGTATCAATGCGCCCGGAGTCACCGAACAGCGATGCCATCAACAGAGACGCATCCGCCATGCCGGATTTTTGCAGTTGAGTTTGCAGGGCTGGCAACACATAGCGCTGGATCACATCCAGCAGGGTGTCGTCCCCTGCCACTTTAAACCCTTCGCGGAACAGGAGTTGTGGGGTGATCTTAACGTTATTACCGGAGCCATCATCAAGCTGATAGTGCGTAATCGCCATATCCGTTGTGCCCCCACCGATATCAATAGAGGCAACGCGCAGTGAACGTCCTGGCTGAGCACCCGGTTCAGATTCACGATCCGGGCGGGCGAGGGAGGCGAAGAATGCTTCCGTCTGGCCGCCGAAATGGGAGATGGCTTCGTTGTACAGCCAGACCAGTTGACCGCAGCTGGCTTCATCCCACTCCATTTGAATTTCAGGCACCGGCACCACGCTTTTTTCCTGCTGTTTGCGGCTGGCAAAATCTTCATCCTGCGGGTGCCAGCCCATCGCTTTCCAGACGATGGCAATCGCTTCAAACATACGGCGACGGAAGATCTCGCGCTCCTGTTTCGGCATGGCCGATGGCAGGGTGAGGATCAGCGTACGTATCTGGCGCGGAGAAGCCGGGAAACCCAGCCGTAAGCGCGTAGCCACGCTGTTGATCTGCCCCAGCGCTTGCGCCAGCAGTTCACACAACATGTGCGTCATCAGTGTGCTACGGCTGTACTGCGGTGAGAACACCGGCAGCCGCTCATCCTGCGGCAGCGTGAAGAGCGGCTCACCGTCGTCGTTCATCAGGTTCATCAGCGGGAACGCGGTTGCCAGCGGTTCTCGCTGGGTCTTACTGTTCATCTGGCTAAAGCGCCAGTCCTGCACCACCGGGGTTTCATCCCACAGGTAACGACGCGGGCTGGAGATGCCGCTGTTGCCTTCAGTTCCCAGACGCTGCATCGCCAGTTTGCGCGCTTCGTCGCCCACGCGAACAATAGACGGCCAGACGAACGCATCTTCACGGCCACTTTCCACTGAGAAATGCTGCTTGCCAAAACGCGCTTCTGAAAATTCCAGACGGCTGGTGAACAGCGGTTCATTCAGGAATTGCGGCTCACTTAACGAGCGCACCTGCAGCTCGGCGGTCTGGCGCAGACCATCGTTGGCATCGCCGTGATCTTCAATGATCACGCCGCAGGTATGGGTGTTCCCCACGTCGAGGATCAGGTCAACCGGAATAGCTGGCGTACTGAGCGTGTGGGTGACGAATTTCACTTCAGGTACGGTGAGCTGTTCACCCAGCATGGTCAGCAGGTTGAGCCAGTGTGCCTGATACTCAAAACTGCGCAGCGCCTGGTGCAGGTCACGTTCGGCGCGGTTTTCAACGCCTGCAGCAAACTGGGTAAACGCCTCGCGCAACCAGCCATCAATCCAGGTCTGATCGAGGAAACTTTCCACTTCGTCGTCTCGCCAGGCCAGTGCGAAGCGGGTACCGTTCAGAATATCGTTTTCGACCGGGGACAATGCAGAGGTGGCATGAGCCGCAATCTGGCTATCGAGTGCGAGGGTGACGCGGTGCGTATTGCCTGCCGCGTCGGGTGCATCCAGCTTACGCACCTGAACGCGTGCCCAGTTATCCGGGCCGTCAACAAAGGTGCGCGGCGGGTTGAAACGCAGGAATGGCACAGGGAGCCAGATGCCATCCAGCACCGTGAGCGACTGATGCAGTGCAATGGTCGTCTCGGGTTTCACCACTTCAGGCTGACCGCCGCCTGTCACCGGGAGCGTATAACGACCGTTGACCAGGTCGAAATCGAGACGCAGGAGTGGGCCATTGGCGGTTTTACGTACGAAACGCCCGTTGCTGGCGGTGTCCTGCGGCGTCAGGCCGAAATCGAGGAATTGCACGCCGCTGTTGGCAATAAGCGTGACGCTCTGTTTATAGTCGCAAAGATTTACCAGCATAGGGTCAGGCACCTGCTTTCTTGAACGTCAGTGGAACGACGGTTTTTGCATCATAACGGGCATTACATGTGGCGACATCGCTGGTACCTGCTTTGCAGGCGATTTCCGGCATCGGGTAGCGAGAACCGTCTGTACAGCGTGCAGTGCCGCGGCTTTTAATCATCAGCTCACCATTGCTGTGCAGCCCGGAGAACACTTCCACACGGCAGACAACATTATCGCCATGCACGACACGGGCGAGGCCCTTATTGTTCTGGATCTGGTAGCGCAGTGACGGCGGTTTGCCGGTCACCGGATCTTTCACATCCAGGATCGCGCGCCAGGTTCCATTCAGGAAGCGCGTCGACCCCGCTTTAACCTGGTTTGACTCCATTACCAGCGCATCTTTAGGGATAGCGGTAATCACCACCGGTGCAGGCTCTGGTGTGGGTGCAGGTTCTTTCACTTTACTCGCCAGCACTTCAGCCTGATGAAGGGGTAATTTCATTGCCAGCGGCTCCACCGCTTTAATCGGTTTTGGTGCAATCTCAACAGGAACAAGGGCCGGTGCAGGTGTGGGTTCTGCAGATGGAACCTGTTTTGGCCACAGCAGCGGCGCAGCAATTGCAGCAACAATCACGGCAGCAACCGGCAGTGACCAAAGGGGGACACGGCGTTTTTGGGCTACGACCACAGAAGCGGGGACTGGCTCTTCAACCGGTGGCACAACGACCGGGACAGGCTCTGGTTCATACAGCTCTTCCGGCGTGATGCGTACAACGGTTGTCGGTGAGACAAGTGGCTCATCGGCCTGTTCAAAGGTGATGATCGGAGCCGGTTCTGGTTCTGGCTCAGGGTCTTCAATGACAACGGGAGCAGGCTCAGGGATCAGCGATTCACGCAGGCATGCGAGCACATCGTCGCGCGCATTTTCGTTCAGATTAACAAAACCCCAGAAGCAAATGACCGGCTTCCCCTCAACCAGGTACAGGAAGTTTTCGTTCGGGAACTGGAAGGTTTTTGACAGCAGGGAACCGAAAAGTTGCTGTGCCGTTTTAGGCGACTGGAGGCATTTTTTACTCAGCGATTCGACGCTGGCAAGGGTATTTTCCAGATAGCGCAGGGCGCGAAAACGGGCGTCCTCGTCGGCGGCTTTCCAGCTGCTTACGGTGCCATCAACAGGTGAATACCAGTCAACACGATCGCCACCATCGTTTACCTGTGGAATGGCCAGACAATCAACAATGGCCTGTTGTTTGCGCAACCGGAGCGCTTCACGAATTTGCAACGCTGATTCAAAAACGGCCTGTCCGCCGCCGCCAACGGCCTGAAAATCATCCAGATTACCGCTGCGTAAAAGAGTTTTTGCCACGATTTGTTCCCATTTACTTCTTCACACCGTTACTTTAACGAAATCGGGGGGCAAGCAAACGGAGGAGGAGACGCCAAAAGCGCCGATTTCTTGTGGCATTGATCGTGACGGTTGTGCTTGACGGATAATGACACTTAAGGAAAATCGATGTTCATGTGCTGACTGCAAAAACAGCGAAAAACGAGATTTTAGAATAACACTGATAGTGTTTTGTTATTTGTCAGGCCATAACGGCTATGCTGTTATTACTGTCCGATATAATAAAACTGAAAGGGTTATAATCATGTCTACAGGGAAAACGCTGCTCGCCCTTGCGCTGAGCACTCTTTTACCGGCAGGTGCCGCATGGGCGGCGAACAATGACACCATTATTTACTGCTCTGAAGCTTCACCGGAGTCGTTTAACCCGCAGATCGCCAGTTCTGGCCCTTCGTTCGTGGCCAGCTCTCAGGTGCTGTATAACCGCCTGATCAATTTCGACCCGGTGAAAAATACCCCGGTTCCGTCCCTGGCGGAGTCATGGACTATTTCACCTGATGGTAAGACCTATACCTTTACGCTGCGTAAAGGGGTCAAATTCAACAGCAACAAATACTTCAAACCAACCCGCGATTTTAATGCCGATGACGTTATTTTCTCCGTCATGCGTCAGAAAGACCCTAAGCACCCATATCACAATGTTTCACAGGGCAACTACGAGTACTTTAACGATGTAGGCCTGGATAAACTGATTCAGGATGTCAAAAAGGTCGATGATTATCACGTCCAGTTCACCCTGAGCGAACCGAACGCCGCTTTCCTGGCCGACTGGGGGATGGATTTTGCCTCTATTCTGTCAGCCGAATATGCCGACGCGATGCTGAAAAAAGGGACGCCTGAGAACGTCGACACCTGGCCAATTGGCACCGGGCCTTATGTCCTGCAACAGTACAAAGTGGATTCGCTTATCCGCTACGTTGCTAACCCGAACTACTGGGATGGTGCGGTACCGACTAAACACCTGATCTTCTCCATCACGCCAAATGTGGAAACGCGTCTGGCGAAACTGCAAACTAATGAATGTCAGATCATTCCTGCGCCGTCGCCAGTGCAGTTTGATGTGATTAAGAGCAATAAAAACCTGACGCTGCATTCTGTGGATGCACTGAACGTGGGTTACCTGGCGTTTAATACCGAGAAAAAACCGTTTGATAACGTGCTGGTTCGCCAGGCACTTAACTACGCAACGGACAAAAAGGCCATCGTAAACGCGGTCTTTATGGGCTCCGGTACGGTAGCAAAATCGCCGATCCCACCGAATATGTTGGGCTTTAATAAAGAACTGAAGGATTACAGCTACGATCCTGAAAAAGCAAAGGCATTACTGAAACATGCCGGGCTGGAGAAGGGCGCGGAAGTGACATTGTGGTCAATGCCGGTGCAGCGCCCGTATAACCCGAATTCACGTCGTATTGCGGAGATGATCCAGGCCGACTGGGCAAAAGTGGGCGTGAAGGCCAAAATTGTCTCTTACGAATGGGGCGAGTACCTTTCCGGTATGCGTAAAGGTGAACATGACTCCGCCCTGTTTGGCTGGATGTCTGACAACGGTGACCCGGATAACTTTGCAGACGTGCTGCTGGGTTGTAACAGCATCAAAACCGGATCAAATGCCGCACGCTGGTGCGATAAAGGTTATGATTCCCTGGTGCAGAAAGCCAAACTGACCAGTAACCCGGGTGAACGTGCGAAGCTCTACAGCCAGGCGCAGGAAATTTTCTACCAGCAAGCGCCGTGGATTGCGCTGGCAAACGGGAAAACGTTCTACGCCACCCGCAGCAACATCACGGGGTACAGCGTGAGTCTGATGGGCAGTGATTTCTCGAAAGCGAAATTAAACTAAGTGCATCAAATGCCCGGTAAGCGCAGTGCCGCCGGGCAATTACAAGGAGTGACAATGTCACATTTAAATGAAGTCATCGCCCGTGTGGATGCGGCAATCGAAGAGTGTGTGATTACCCACATGAATGAATTGCTTATTGTATTAAGCGAGGATGCTGAGCTGAGCCGCGAAGATCGCTATACCCAGCAACAGCGTCTGCGTACCACGATTGCGCATCACGGTAAGCAGCATAAAGAAGAGATGGAAGCACGCCACGAGAATCTGACCAAAGGTGGTACCATCCTGTAACGGTCAAAACTGGCGTCGTGCCACCAGCCATGCCCCGATGACCAGCATCACTGCGCCACAAACAGGGCCGACCAGTGCGCGCAGCGGAATGCCATTGCTTTTTAGCACATCCATCACCAGGCCGCCAATCAGCTGGCTTGCCACCAGCACGGCGATGGTTGTCGCTGCACCAACGTTCTGATAGCCGCTGATGCTGGCAAAAACGAAAAACGACCCTAGCAGCCCAGGGATCAGCGTCCACCAGCGTACCGCCGAGGCCAGCTCGCTGAAGCCGGCGATACCTTGTCTGAGCAGCAAAATGCTGACAAACAGCACAATACCCACCAGTGAATTCAACAGCATCGCGATAAGGATGGTGGAGGAGGACTGTGTGATGCGCACCATCAGGGTGTTTTGCACCACCAGGCCAATACCCGCCGCCACCAGAAAAGCCAGCGTCAGTGATTGATTCATTAAATAGCATCCGGATCGCTGCGCTCATCAAGCTGCAGCTGCATGAAGGTTAAATCCAGCCAGCGACCAAACTTGGTGCCCACCTGCGGCATTTGGCCTGTTGTCACAAAACCGAGCGTCTCATGGAGATGGATCGAGGCATGGTTTTGCGCTTCAATGCCGGCCACCATAACGTGTTTGCCGATCTTGCGGGCTTCGATAATCAACGCTTTCATTAACGTCCGGCCAATCCCTTTCCCCTGATGGTCAGGGTGGACGTAGACTGAGTGCTCTACCGTATGACGAAAGCCGTCAAAGGCTCGCCAGTCGCCGAAGGAGGCATACCCGGTAATTGTGCCATCCTCTTCACTCACCAGTACCGGATATCCTGCGAAAGTCCGCGCCTCGAACCATGCGATACGGTTATCGGTATCGACGGTTTTATCGTTCCAGATAGCGGCAGTATGCAACACCGCGTGGTTGTAGATTTCACCAATCGCGGCGCAATCTTCTTTGCTGGCATGACGAACGATCATGGTTGAACCTCAGAATGTGTTGTTCACTATAGTATTACGATGTAGCTACGATATTACACAATAGTGTCGCCAGCGTGCTATGGCTTAAGTCATATTTTTTTGTGATGGAACGCCATTGAAATACCGTTCATACACTATAGTATGACGTCATGAACATGATGACAGATACGATGAATCAACGGATTAGCGCCCGAATTCGCATTGAACGTGAATCGCGCGGATGGTCGCTGAGCGAGCTTGCTGAGCGGGCAAGCGTGTCTCGCGCGATGATCCATAAAATTGAACGTGGGGACAGTAGCCCGACGGCGACCTTGCTTGCCCGGCTATCGGGTGCTTTTGGCATCAGCATGTCCACCCTGATCGCGAGAGCCGAGATGCAGGAAGGGAAGTTGCTGCGCCTGGCAAATCAGCCCGTCTGGCGTGACCCGCAAACGCACTATCTGCGCCGTCACGTTTCACCGCGCACTGACCTGCCTATTGATCTCGTCCAGGTTGAGCTGCCCGCGGGTAGCGATGTCCCGATGCCAGCCTCTTCCTATGCACTGGCACGCCAGCTTATCTGGCTCCAGTCCGGTGAGCTGGTGTTTCTGGAGGGCGATACCCGCCACGAAATGAAAGCGGGTGATTGCCTGGAGCTGGGGCCGCCAAATGACTGCCGGTTTATCAACGAAACAAACGAGTCCTGCGTTTATCTGGTTGTGCGACTTAACCAGTCTGGCTCGTGATCGCAGGTCCGGATTATGGCTACCGGATAACCAATAATAAGAGGAGGGTGGAATTTCCCGCCATAATAATTTGTGAAGATACGATGTATTGTCTTTAATTAAACCAGCATCGCTTTTTACGCCATCAGCATAGATGAGCCAGAAGCGACAAAAATGATGGTTTCCAGTATTTGGTTTTTTATATGCACTTCCCAGCACCAGGCAGGCATAACGATACAGGATATATCGAACCGGCGTCATTTTTTAAGCTGACGCTGAAAATAGCATTTTGTTTTGGCTACGGGAATTGAACATGCATAACTTAGAAAATTTAGAAAAAGCTCAGCGAATTAGTCTGACCATGCAAGTTGAGATCAGTTTGAAAGGGGCGTTAATTACGGGTTCACTAAAGCCTGGCGCGCGACTGATTACCAAAGAAATTGCCAATAAATTAGGCACCAGCATCACACCTGTCCGTGAGGCGCTTTTGCGCCTGGTTTCAGCAGGAGCGCTGCATGCCACACCGGCGCAGGCGTTTCTGGTGCCTGAAGTGACGCTGGATCGCTATAACGAAATTAACGCCATCAGAAAACAGCTTGAACCGATGGCGGTTGCTGCAGCCTGTCGGCATATGTCAGACAGTAAGCTGAGAACGCTGCGTGAACTGTCGGATGTGTTCCATGAAGCGATGCAAATGGGAAATATTCAGAAAATGCTGCACGCTAACCACGTTTTTCGTTTTACGCTCTATCAGTATGCAGAAATGCCCACGCTTAGTACATTAATTGAGCAATTATGGGTGCGCATTGGCCCATGTATTAACTTTTTACACCGGGAGCAAAGTAACATAATTGATTCTCCTTATCATTATGCTGATTTACTTTCAGCCCTCGAACGCAGAGATGCTGATGCCAGCCAGACGGCAATAAATAATCTGATTGACGAAGGGCATTCTCTTATACAACGGCAATATTTTGGTTAGGGAATGATTTAATCCAGGCTATATTTTTTCATTAAAATACCCACACCAGAAATAAGCCATTTTTTATATTTCAGAATGATAATTATTAACCCCCGATGGCGAAATATAAAAACACCCGGCAGCAATCCGCTACCGGGTGTTTTTACTTACTCGAAGCGATAAGAAACTGACAGGCCCACGCCGTAGTTGCGACCGGGTGCTGGCTCGTAATAGCGCCCGTTGGATTCGTTCACAATCACCGAGCCAACATACTCTTTGTCGAACAGGTTATCGACGCGCCCAAAGACATCCATGCCCCAGCTGCCGTAGTTGAATTTATACCCGGTATTCAGCCCGACCACCGTATAGGACGGAGCCTTCGCTGTGTTCTCGTCGTCGGCCATGATATCGCTCATATAGCGCACATCACTTCCCGCGTACCAGCCTTCTTCTGGCTGCCAGCCAAACGAAGCGTAACCCATGTTACGGGCAATGCCTGGCATCCGGTTACCGTTGCAGTCTGCATCGCTGCAGACGTTGGTACGGTAGGTGGCATCCAGGTAAGTCCACGCCATCTTCAGCTTCCAGTTTTCGGCAAACTGCTGATCAAGGGACACTTCCACGCCCTGACGACGGGTTTTACCGGCATTTTTATAGCTGGTGCGGCCACCGGAGCTGGTATCCACCACAATTTCGTCATCGGTATCGGTGCGGAACAGCGCCGCCGTCAGCAAGCCGTTACCGAGGCGAGTTTTGCTACCCACTTCATACGTATTATTGGTGGACGGCTTCAGGCCAAAGTTCAGCCCGCCCTGGTCATCGGAACGGTAGGAAAGTTCGTTGATGGTTGGGGTTTCAAACCCGCGTCCCGCTGCGGCATACAAATTCCAGCTGTCGGTCACGGCATATTTCACCGAACCTGCCGGGAGCCATTTATGGTAGTTCGCGTCGCCGCTGTCATCACCGTTGCCTGGCGTAATGTAATGATCGTTGGAGTCAA
This sequence comes from Enterobacter sp. RHBSTW-00901, assembly GCF_014103115.1. NCBI lineage: Bacteria > Pseudomonadati > Pseudomonadota > Gammaproteobacteria > Enterobacterales > Enterobacteriaceae > Enterobacter > Enterobacter sp. RHBSTW-00901. Next base: position 652,501 of record NZ_JABXPB010000001.1, on the reverse strand, counting down.
ACCAGACTGAGCTGTAGCGGACACCTGCATCAACGGACAATTTTTGCGTTAACTGCCAGCGGGTTTGCAGGTAGGGATCAACGTTCCACATCAGATTGCGTTCATCGCGGCGTTTATTACCCTTCACGCCATAATCCGGTACGCCGTTGTCCATCACGAAGTTTTCATACCCGCGACGATCTTCGCTCATATTTTCGTAGTTCACCACGGTGTGTCCAGCGGGTATCAATGCCCTGATAATGACGCTGCATATCAATCACGCCGCCGGAGTGGGTGGCGGGTTTCTGATACTTAGCCATGATCGACTGGTACTGCGTCATTTCGCGCTCACCGGCGTACGTCATCACGCTGAGATCGTCCTGCGTACTGAGCTGACGGTCGTAACGCAGCCCGGCCTGCGTCTGCTTGATGGTCTTGCGGGTATTGAACTGCTCGCCGCGAGGAGACTGGCGCGGATTATCCCGCCACTCCTGATAATCCAGTCCACCCGGATCGTTGGCTTTCATGTCCACGCTGTTAACAATCAACGTCAGCTTGCTGACATCATCAATACGGACGCCAAGCTTAGCGTTGGCGAGATTTTTACGCGCACCGCTGTGATCGCGGTAACCTTTGGTGGTGAAGCGGGTAGTCGATACGGTGTAATCCACATCGCCCGCGTGCGTCCCGTCACCCATTGCTCCGGTGGCTTTCATACCGTAACGCCATGTTCCGTAACTCCCGTAATAACTGCTGGCTTCAATGGTTGGCGGTTGTTGCCCGGTTTGCGTGTTGATGTTGATCACGCCACCAGAGGCGTTGCCGTAAAGGGCGGAGAAGGGGCCGCGCAGCACTTCAACGCTATCCACACTGGAGAGATCAATGTTGGAGGTCTGCCCTTGTCCGTCTGGCATGGTCGCCGGAATACCGTCCACATACATTCTAATGCCGCGCACGCCGAAGGTGGAGCGGGCACCAAATCCGCGCATGGAGAGCTGGAGATCCTGGGCATAGTTCTGACGGTTCTGGATCTGCAGGCCAGGGACGCTGCCGAGCGATTCAGACAGGTTAATACGCGGAGTGGCCTGACGCATATCGTCACCACTCACGACGCTGACGGCTGCTGGCGTATCCAGCTCCGAGACGGTTTGCGGTGTGGCGCTAACGATCATGGGGGATTCTTCTGCACCCATCGTCGTGAGGGGGGATGAAATGAGCGGAACTAACAGTAGCGGGAGCGTTGCCTTACGGGCAGAAAAGATTTTCATGAATAAAACCGGTTGTAGATTAAGACGAACCAAACGAAACATATGTATGCATGTTAAATCTTTTGTAAATGTTTTGAAAATATTAAGCGCACATTGCGTTAAGGAAGAGGGCGAAAGGAAAGAAAAACTCCACATTTAGTTAATTAATGATTACTATTCTCATTAACAACGAGGCGACGCCATGACGTTGCCCGCCGGAAGCGATGTCAGCGGTACACCCCCTCTTTTAAAAAGGAATTGTTATGTCTTTACGTCATCTGTGCTCGCCGCGCCTGTGTGGTTCTCTGTTGTCAGGTGTTTTACTGTTTGCCGGAACGTTCCAGGTTCATGCCGCTGAAGAAATGCTGCGTAAAGCAGTGGGGAAAGGCGCTTATGAAATGGCCGTGAGCCAGCAGGAGAACGCGCTGTGGGTTGCGACGTCACAAAGCCGAAAAACCGATAAGGGCGGCATTGTTTATCGCCTTGATCCGGTCACGCTGGAGGTGACGCAGGCCATTCATAACGATCTTAAGCCGTTTGGTGCCACTATTGATAACGCCACTCAGACGCTGTGGTTTGGTAACACCACCAACAGCGCAGTGACGGCCATTGACGCCAAAACGGGGGATGTCAAAGGGCGTCTGGTGCTGGATGACCGCAAACGTAGCGAAACGGTCAAACCGCTGCAGCCTCGCCAGCTGGTAGCCGATGACGCCACCAATACCGTTTACATCACCGGTATCGGGAAAGAGAGTGTTGTCTGGGTGGTTGATGGCGCGACGCTGAAGTTAAAAGACACGGTCGCCAATACTGGCACGTTCAGTACCGGTCTGGCGCTGGATGCGCAGGCAAAACGCCTGTATACCACCAGTGCTGATGGTGAGCTGGTGACGATTGATACGGCAACAAACAAAATCCTCAGCCGTAAAAAAGTACAGGATGACGGGAAAGAACACTTTTATCTGAACCTGAGCCTGGACACCGCCGGTCAGCGCGCCTTCCTGACAGATTCAAAACAGCCGGAAGTGCTGGTGGTAAGCCTGAAAGATGGTAGTGTGATCGAAAAAATCGCCGCGCCTGAATCTCTGGCTGTGCTGTTTAACCCGACACGTAATGAAGCGTACGTCACGCACCGTGAAGCGGGAAAGGTGAGCGTAATTGATGCAAAAACCTACAAGGTAACCAAAACCTTTGATACACCTGTCTACCCGAACAGCCTGGCGCTGTCTGCGGATGGCAAAACGCTGTATGTGACGGTGAAACAGAAGTCCACCCGTCAGCAGGAAGCAACCCAGCCTGACGACGTGATTCGTATTGTGTTGTGATGCAAGGGAAGGCCGCTTGTCAGTTAAGCGGTATTAAGCCACTCTGTTATTTTAGTGGCATCGTTCCGTTCACTCGGACTTTCCTGCTACCTGCATAATCCGCTGCGGTGAACGTGCTAAGGGGGCTCCCGCCGCCCCCTTAGCAATCCCGGCTCCCGGCAAAGAAAATCGCCGCTTCGCGGTGCCCTCAGCTTATTCCTTCCGGCTTTTCGGGGACGGGCGGAGGCAACGTCCCTGTAAAGCCGCCCTCGCCGCGCATCCCTGCGCGTCGCCCCGGCCTCCAGGAAACGCTTCGGCGATTTTCAGCCGGACTCACGCTCCCTCAGCCTTCTTCATCGCCTGAATGTGGCACGGGTGTTGAGTCCCCGCTGAAATCGGCGAACCGGAGACCGGATGACAAGGGCTGGACGCCAGGGATGGCGGCCAGAGGCGAAACGAGACAGGACAAAATTGCCGGGAGCAATTTTGAACAACGCTTGCGTTGGCCCCGAAGGGGCGAGTCCCAGGGATGGGACGAGTAATCTTGAGTCGAGCCGACCGCAGGCAGCGGGTCGGGAGGTGAGTGCAGTGCGAAGCACCGATTTCTCTGCGGGGCCGCGGGGATTGATAAGGGGGCCGCGGTGGCCCCCTTGTCCCGTTCACAGATTGTGAGCGTATTATTTTCTGCGGATATTAAGGTGAACGGAATTATCCACCAGGTTTAACTGACAAGCATTAAGGCAAATGCCTTCCCTTTTTTGATAATTAACGCGAGGTCTCTTCAACCAGCGGGCCGTCTTGCTTTTCATCATCAGGATGAACCGGCGCGGTGCTGTGAATTTCGTGAACGCGTTTACGTACGCCAAACCAGCCTGCAATCAACAGCACTGCCAGCAGTGGGATGGTGGCAATGGTGTAGGTGCCGTTCGGGTAGTCAAACGCCATCAGTACCAGCACGCTGAACAGGAACAGCAGGGTGAGCCATGAGGTCACCGGTGCGCCTGGCAACTTAAAGCTGACGTCAGCGGCTTTGCCTTCTTTAATCGCTTTACGCAGACGCATCTGACAGACCACGATAAAGGCCCAGGAGGCGATAATGCCGAGTGCGGCAACGTTCAGCACGATCTCAAACACCTGAGACGGTACCAGATAGTTCAGGAACACACCGAAAACATACACCACCAGCGTTGCCAGAATGCCCGCGTAAGGGACATGCTGCTTGCTCATCTTCGACATGAATTTCGGTGCAGAGCCACCCATCGACATGGAGCGCAGAATACGACCGGTAGAGTAAAGACCGGAGTTCAGGCTGGAGAGCGCCGCAGTCAGTACCACGATGTTCATCACGCTGCCAACGTAAGGCACGCCAAGCTTAGAGAAGAAGGTCACGAACGGACTCTGACCTGCCTGGTAGGCATTCCACGGCAGCAGCAGAACCAGCAGTACCACGGAACCAACATAAAACAGGCCAATGCGCCAGATAACGCTGTTGATCGCTTTTGGAACCATCGTCTGCGGATCTTTACATTCGCCCGCCGCCGTCCCCACCAGTTCAATAGAGGCAAAGGCAAACACCACGCCCTGAACCAGAACCAGCGCAGGCAGCAGACCGTGCGGGAAGAAACCGCCGTTATCGGTTATCAGGTGGAAGCCCGTGGCATTACCGTCCAGCGGCTTACCGCTGCCGAGGAATACCGTACCAACCACCAGGAACACCACGATCGCCAGCACTTTTACCAGCGCAAACCAGAACTCCATCTCCGCGAACCACTTCACGCCGATCATGTTCATTGTGCCGACAATGGCCAGCGCACCGAGGGCAAACACCCATTGCGGCACATCGCCAAACGCGCCCCAGTAGTGCATATACAGCGCAACGGCGGTGATATCGACGATACCGGTCATCGCCCAGTTAACGAAGTACATCCAGCCTGCAACATAGGCGGCTTTTTCGCCGAGAAACTCGCGGGCATAAGAGACAAAACTGCCGCTGGAAGGGCGATGCAGTACCAGTTCGCCCAGCGCACGGAGAATAAAGAAGGAGAAGATCCCACACACCAGATAGACCAGGGCGAGAGCCGGACCCGCCATCTGCAGACGAGCACCAGCACCTAAAAACAGACCTGTGCCGATAGCGCCACCGATGGCGATCATTTGAACCTGACGGTTGCCCATCGCTTTGTGGTAGCCCTCTTCGTGGGAGTTCAACCAGCGACGTCTCGCAGCATGATGATCGGCTGCGTTTTTATTGCTTGTTTTCATTGAGTTACCTGTTTGCCTGTCTGAACCATTATCGTGATAGTCGTACCTGGCAGGGAGCGAAACAAACGATTGCTTCTGCGCAGACACATGTTGCCTTTCCAGTCATTCTGCGTATGGATAAGGCGAAACATGGCGAGGCATCCTACCCGCAATTGATAAGCGACGCAAAATATAACCGTGCCGAAAGTGATGCACGTCGAAGGAAATTGTGTGGTCAGAGCAGACGGGGATCACAACACGCTGAATCGTGGTGATTTTTTAGTCATAACATTCAGAGATGCGCTGATTTAATCATCAGATTAGCTTAATAGTTACGCGGCGGCATTGATGATTTGAATTCATAACGACAAGCTTTTCTTCTCTATAGTGCTCATAAAAGAAAGTGCATAGAGTTAATACATCAAAAGCAGATGTATGAGGTAAACAATGCAGCAGCGACAATTAGGACGACAGGGGTTAACGGTATCCGCACTGGGACTTGGCTGTATGGGGTTGAGCTATGGCTATGGTCCGGCCACGGAAAAACAACAGGCCATTGCGCTTATTCGTGCTGCGGTCGAACGCGGTGTGACCTTTTTTGATACCGCAGAAATTTATGGCCCTTTTATCAATGAAGATGTGGTGGGCGAGGCACTTGCACCCGTTCGCGATAAGGTGGTGATCGCCACTAAATTTGGTTTTGACTGCGATAAACCCGGTCAGATGCTTAACAGCCGCCCTGAGCACATACGCGCGGTAATAGAAGGTTCGCTAAAGCGATTGAAAACCGATTATATCGATCTCTATTACCAGCACCGTGTGGATCCGGATGTCCCAGTTGAAGAGGTCGCCGGTACGATTGCCGATCTTATCGCAGAAGGTAAGGTGAAACATTTCGGTCTCTCAGAGGCGAGTGCTGAAACCATCCGTCGCGCTCATGCAGTGTGTCCGGTCACGGCGTTGCAGAGTGAATATTCATTATGGTGGCGACAGCCTGAACAGGAGATCCTGCCGCTTCTGGCGGAGCTGAACATCGGCTTTGTTCCTTTCAGCCCGCTGGGTAAGGGCTTTTTGACCGGCGCAATTGACTCCCGTACCACCTTCGACAGCAGTGATTTCCGCAATATCGTCCCGCGCTTTAGCGAAGCGTCGCGTCTGGCGAATCAGCGGTTAATCGACGTGGTGAAAGCGCTGGCCGCAGAGCAGGGGGTCACGCCTGCGCAAATCGCACTGGCCTGGCTATTGGCAAAAGCACCGTGGATTGTACCGATCCCGGGGACAACCAAACTCCACCGTCTGGAGGAGAATCTGGATGCCGTTAACGTGACGTTGTCACAAAAAGCGCTTAATAACATCAACCACGCGCTGATGCAGATTGATGTTGTCGGTGACCGTTATCCGAAGCATCTGCAGGCACGCGTCGGGAAGTAACTTACTGTTTGCGCAGGGCTTCAACCAGTAAAGCAAAGGCAGTGGTGTGCTGGCGGCGACCAGGGTAATAAAGATGATAGCCGTCAAATGTCGGGCACCACTCCTGCAATACCGGGATTAACCGTCCCTGAGCGATGGCCTCCTGGACGGTGTCTTCAGGCACGTAGGCCAGCCCCAGTCCGTTTTCAGCGGCGTCGATACGCTGCGGTAGGTTGTTGAGCGTCAGTTGCCCCTCAACCCGAACGCGTAACTCGCGTCCGTCACGTTCAAATTCCCAGGCATATAACCCCCCGCGCGTTGGCAGGCGCATATTAATACAGCGATGCTGTTCAAGCTGCTCGGGTGTTTCCGGTACACCAAAACGCTGGAGATAATCAGCTGAACCCACCACGAGCATCCGCATATCTGGTGCGATCCGCACCGCAATCATATCTTTCGCCACCTGTTCACCCAGACGAATCCCTGCATCAAAACGGCCATCCACGATATCGGTCAGGCCGTTATCCACCGTCACTTCTACATTGATGTCGGGATATTTCACCATAAAGGGTTTCAGTACCGGCCACAGCACGGCGCTCATCGCGTGTTCACCGGCGGTGATGCGAATATTTCCTGCCGGTCTGTCGCGCGTGTCGCGCAGCGCAGTCAGTTCCTGTTCGATTTCCAGCAGATGCGGGCTTAAGCGCATAAAAAGCTGTTCGCCAGCCTCGGTTGGGGCGACGCTACGCGTGGTGCGGGTGAGCAGGCGAACGTCCAGCCGGGTTTCCAGATTGCGCATGGCATGGCTCAGCGCAGATTGCGAAACTCCAAGCTGTGCCGCTGCCCGCGTAAAACTGCGCTCGCGAGCGACGACCATAAAAGAGAGGGGTCGGTTCCGGCTGAGGGCGAAATGACACCCTAAGCTTTCGGTTCCTTGGGCCAAAGATATTCGCCAGTCAGTAGAATGTGCGCCCAGCCCAATGGGGATATGTGGGGAAGAAATTCAGGGGGAACATCCAACCCTTCGTTCCGCCGCTCCGTGACGGCATGACCAAGATGGACGGTATTCCAGTAAATGATCACCGCAGTCAATAAATTGAGCCCAGCGATTCGGTAGTGCTGCCCCTCTGTCGTGCGATCGCGAATTTCCCCCTGCCTCCCGATACGGAGCGCATTTTTGAGCGCATGGTGGGCCTCTCCCTTGTTAAGACCGATCTGAGCACGCCGCTGCATGTCCGTATCCAGGATCCACTCAATAATGAAAAGGGTCCGTTCAATACGACCAACTTCACGAAGCGCAACTGCAAGGTTGTTTTGTCGTGGGTAAGAAGCGAGCTTGCGCAGGAGTTGGCTGGGCCTGATTTTGCCAGCGGTCATCGTCGCGGCACAACGGAAAATATCAGGCCAGTTCGCAACGATAAGATCCTCCCGGGCTTTTCCACCTACCAACTTGCGTAACTCCCTGGGGGTCGTATCGGGATTAAATACGTACAACCGCTTCGATGGCAGATCCCTGATTCGCAGAACGAGATTGTAGCCGAGCAGGCTACTGGCTCCGAACAAATGGTCGGTGAATCCTGCTGTATCGGCATACTGTTCGCGAACATGGCGACCGACCTCGTTCATCAGTAGTCCATCGAGAATATACGGTGCCTCGCTCACGGTCGCCGGGATCGACTGACAAGCGAATGGCGCGAACTGGTCGCTTACGTGAGTATACGCTTTGAGGCCGGGAACAGAACCATATTTGGCATTGACCATGTTCATGGCTTCGCCATGCCGCGCTGTCGGGAAAAACTGACCATCGCTCGATGCTGACGTGCCCATCCCCCAGACGCGTGACATCGGCAGTTTACCCTGCGCGGCCACCACAATTGCCAATGCCTGGTTCATGGCTTCGCTTTCAACATGCCAGCGGGCAAGGCGTGAGAGCTGCCAGTAATCATGCGTGTTTGTAGCTTCCGCCATCTTACGCAGGCCCAGATTGAGCCCTTCAGCGAGCAGGACGTTGAGCAGACCGATCCGGTCGCGACATGGAGCCCCGGTTCTCAGATGGGTAAACGCATCTGTGAAACCAAGGGCTGCATCAACTTCAAGCAGCATGTCGGTAATCCGAACGGACGGCATTCGGCGATACAGATCCAGTATGAGTGCCTCGGCACCATCCGGCACGTCTGCTGTCAACCTGTCGATCCGCAACGTTCCATCTTCTATGCTACCGTGCGGAATAGTGCCGTTACGGGCAGCCCGGGCCAGCCGCTTAAGAGCGATCGTGAGTCGCGCCTTTCTGTCTGCCAGCCAATCCTGTGGGTTGGAAGGCACGGCCAGTTTTGCATTTTCCTGCGCCGCGATCATCGGCACCAGTACCTGCTTGAGGTCACCATAGCGGCGCGAATGAGCGAGCCAGACATCTCCGGAACGAAAAGCATCCCGGAGGTGAAAGAGTACCGCCACTTCCCAAAGACGGGTATCTCCTTTTTCCTGAGCTCGTAAATGACGGTTCCATTTGGAGCTGGGCCGCAGGAAACGCCTTTCTGGCGATGCAACACCTTTCATCTCTCCGATCGACAAAGCTGCTGCTACCAATGGTCCGGCGACCGGCGCGGCTTCGAGCTTCAGACAGCGCAACATGCGGGGCGCATAACGACGAAAGCGATGGTATCCCTGCCCGACATATGCAAGAGGCTCATCGGCTAGCGTGTTGCTGAGTTGAGTCCCTGTCGCTACCAGTTGAGCGAGCCGGTCCCATGCAACCGAACTGGCGACAGCCATCTCCAGCGGGGTTCCGTCACTGCGGGCCTCAAGCAACGAAGCTCCCAGCGCGGTGAAGGTACGGATCGTATCCGTGAGTGTGGCTTTAGAGCCGGAAATTGTTTCGTCATGCTGGCGCTTCGCTTCCCGCCAGGTTTTTCCTACGATCCTGTCATGGGTTTCGACTATGGCATCAGCAATCGCCGCTTCCCACTCCACAACACAGACGGCAAGGATCGCCCAGCGGCGGTCCGAAGTGATGTCACGCAAACCGTCGGTGAAGTAGCGTTCACCCTGCCGACGCAGCCGGGCAATGCGATGGGCAGGTATGCTGGCCAAAGCACTATGATTGATATTCAGGGTACGCAGAAATTCGAGCCTGTCGAGCAAACGGTTAGCAGCAGCCGAGTTGTTACCAACCTCGAAGTTGCGAAGCCAGATGAAACGACTGATATTGCCGGCGAGCATTTCACTCAGAAGTTTGTCCAGGTGATCGCGAACATCCGCTGTTAAATTTTCCGCAATCCGCGTTTCAATCCGCCGCTCAGCGGCGACCAGAGCATCCGCGCACAAGCGCTCGATTGTCGATACTGCGGGCAGAATGGTGGAAGTTTCCCGACACCGCACAATAAAACGATGAGCAAGATCCTCGTTTGATCTGGCATCTTCGGCCTGGCCGAAAGTCCACTCCCGCAGATCACGGGCACCACGGCCCGTGAAGGTCTTGTAGCCGTAAATTTCGCGCAGCGTGTCCATGTGCTGCTGACGGGTTTGGCGCCGTGTGGCATAAGTGAGAAGCGCATCAGCCGGAACTCCAAGCTGAGCACCGACGAAGGAAAGGACTTCACGCGGGATCATCTCACCAGGAGCCAGTGCACGGCCCGGATATCGTAAGGCACAAAGTTGCAGGGCAAAGCCAATCCTGTTTTCCGGTCTGCGGCGCTGCCTAATGTTTTCCAGGTCATCATCGCCCAGCGTGTAGAACTTCAGTAGCGACAGTTCGTCCGTGGGCAGATCGAACAGCGCTGCTCGCTGCCGTTCGGTGAAAATATGGCGTCGTGACATACAAATTCGTCCCTTTTGAAGTATAGTCTGTTTTGGACAACAGCCAGCCCATATAAATCAGGGCGTTCCGATACAAAAATCCAGGAGGGTTCAATTGGGACATCGTGCCGCCATTTACTGCCGGGTTTCAACAGCGGATCAGTCTTGTGAACGCCAGGAATTTGATCTGCGAGCCTTCGCCGGCCGTGCCGGCTACGACGTGGTGGGAATATTTAAGGAAACAGGTTCAGGAACTAAACTCGACCGGGCCGAGCGAAAGAAAGTCCTGGCGCTTGCCCAGTCCAGACAAATTGATGCAATCCTGGTCACTGAGCTTTCCCGGTGGGGGCGCTCGACGCTCGATCTGCTCAATACGCTACGTGAACTGGAGAACTGGAAGGTTTCCGTGATAGCCATGAATGGAATGGCGTTCGATCTTTCGTCGCCGTATGGACGAATGCTGGCGACGTTTCTTTCCGGCATTGCGGAGTTTGAGCGGGATCTCATCAGCGAGCGGGTCAAGTCAGGCCTTGCTGTTGCGAAGGCACGTGGTAAGAGGCTTGGTCGTCAGGCCGGAGTGCGACCAAAATCAGACCGACTTTTGCCTAAGGTGGTTGCGATGAGGGCCGAGGGACGCAGCTATCGCTGGATCGCACGCGAGCTCGGTATCAGCAAGAATACCGTCGCTGACATCGTGCAACGACACAGAGCTAACGCTTAGGGTGTCATTTCGCCCTCAGCCGGAACCGACCCCAAAGAGATCAGATCGTTGAAATTGTCTTTTAACATCACGGCTTACCCAATTTATGAATTACATTCATGGTTCCTTTCTTATTATGCAGTCTAATGCTCACGGCACACTTGCGCTACTGTTAGCACAACAGCAAATGAGGAGAACATCATGAAAATTATCTGTAGTGGTTCATTACCTTCGATTCAGGGACCAGAAGCCTGGTTTACCGGTACTGTTCGTATTGACGCGCCTTTCCAGGCGACGGAGCCCGCTAAAGTGGGTGGCGCAACGGTAACCTTTGAACCGGGGGCACGCACTGCCTGGCATACCCATCCTCTTGGACAAACGCTGATTGTCACCCAGGGACGCGGCTGGTTACAGGAGTGGGGTAAAGAGGCAGAACCGCTGAATCAGGGTGATATTGCCTGGATCCCGCCTGGCGTGAAGCACTGGCACGGTGCGAGCGCACAAACGGCGATGACGCATATCGCCATCGCCGAAGCAGTAAACGGCAGCCCGGTTGAGTGGCTGGAAAAAGTTACCGACGAGCAGTATCAGGGCCGTTAACCGCCAAAGACCGCAATCGCCTGCTGCAGACGCGTGGTGCGCTGCGTCAGGTGATTTGCAGCGCGGGTGACGTGATCCACCATCCCCGTATTGTTATGCGTCATCACGCCGATGCGGGAGATGGACTCGTTGATAAGTGCGAGTGCCTGAGTCTGCTCCTGCGTGGCATGACCGATCTCCTTAATCAGGGAAGACATCTGCAGTACGTTACCAACCATCACTGTCAGTTGTGTTTCGGTTTGCTCAACCATTTCCACGCCAGAGTTAACGCTGGAGACATTTTTCTCAATAAGCAGCTTGATCTCTTTGGCTGCTGTCGCGGAGTGTTGCGCGAGGTTGCGCACTTCTGCTGCCACCACCGCAAAACCACGCCCGGCTTCACCAGCACGTGCTGCTTCAACGGCTGCGTTTAGCGCCAGAATATTGGTCTGAAAAGCGATACGGTCAATCACACCAATAATATCGACGATTTGGCTGTTATCATGTGAAATGGACTGCATCATGCCGATGGTCTGTTTCATCATGGCTTCACCGCTGTTGGCGCTGGCGCTGGTGCGATCCGCCATCTGGATCGCTTCTTTTGCCGTTTCTGCCGTCTGTTGAACGGCGCTGGCAATTTCTTCTACTGCTGCGGCCGTTTGCTGCAGGTCATCTGCGGTTTCTTCCGAGCGCGCCTGTAATGCCACGCCTTCTTTTGCTACCTGTTGGCTAATGGTACCAATACCGGAAATTTGCGCGCCAACATCGTCTACCAGTGAATTAAGGTTTAACCCTGACTGATTCACCAGACGCATCATCAGGCCAATTTCATCGACTCTGTCAAAATGGTAATAGTCGGTTTTGCGACCCGAAACGACGCGCTGCATTTGGTGCACAATGGTTTTCACCGGGCGAGATATTTGTACATGCAGATAAAGAGCCAGAGCAATAAAGAGTGCAACAAGTCCACTTACCTGCGTAATACTTTGGGGGAATGAAAATACCAGCAAGCAGGCGAGCAGGGTGGTAACCGTAATTCCGCTATTAATGCGTTTTGTGGTACTCATTCGTTTAAAAAGAGAGGTGAAGGCAAGTATTCCTCTGCGAACCACTAACCCTTTATAAAAGCGATGCTGTTTTAATTCGTTGTTGCGGACTTTTTCATAGAGCTTTTCACTGGTGGCGATCTCTTCGCGGGTAGGAATATTACGTACCGAAATATAGCCAGTTAACGATTCATTCTGATACACCGGGGTGACGTTGGCGCGAACCCAGTAGTGATCCCCGTTGTGACGACGGTTCTTGACCAGCCCCGTCCAGCTCTCTCCCTGCTGCAGGGTGAACCACATATCTCCAAATGCCTCGGCAGGCATATCGGGATGGCGAATGACATTATGGGGTTCACCCAGAAGATTTTCTTCTTTATATCCACTGGCTTCAATAAAGGCTGAATTTGCATAGGTAATATGGCTATGCGTATTGGTAGTCGACATTAACGTCGAACCTTCGTTAAGTAAATACTCGTTTTGTGTAACGGGAGTGTTACGCCGCATGAGTAACTCCATAATGATATATAAGTAAAAGAAATACCACCCAATAAAACGCAGGCTAGATTGAGAATTTATTCTGTTGTTTTGCTGTCGGCGTATTCTCCACGAAAATGAAGATATTCTAAATACCCTAAGTTAACTATTTTTTACATGTTTAAAGAGGATGTTGTAATAAATATGAAAATAACTGCAGGTTCATTTTTCTACCTCAATGCAAATGATTGACCTAAACCAAATTATGAGCGCGACGTATATCCTCCAGTAAAACTGAAAAATTGAAATAGCGTTAGATTAACAGGGTGGCAACGTATGGTGGCAAGTACGCCATGCGCTCACTAAAGGCTTATGCATAGCAGGGTTTTGTATATCTGATTTCTGGCAATCTAAATGTAAATTAATTGTTTCTCAGCGGTGAAATACACCTTTAATAATGTCGACATGTTAAGTCAAACGAGAACGCAACATGTCCTGGCGAATCAGCATTCTGGATAAAAGCCCCATAGCTGAACATGAAACGGCCGCCGATGCGCTGGCGCGAACCTTAACACTGGCACAACAGGCGGAAACACTGGGTTATCACCGCTTCTGGATTGCCGAGCACCACAATACCCCGCAGCTGGCGAGCCCCTCACCGGAGCTGCTGATTGCCTGGATACTGGGACAAACAAAACGTATTCGCGTGGGGTCGGGCGGCGTGATGCTGCAACATTACAGCCCGTACAAAGTTGCCGAAAACTTCAATGTATTAGCGGCGCTTGCGCCGGGTCGCGTGGATCTGGGTGTCGGGAAAGCCCCCGGTGGTTTGCCACTCTCTACCCGCGCGTTACAGCACGGTCTGAATCAACAGGCAAAGGGCAGCTTTGCCGAACAGCTGACGCAACTGGACAGCTGGATCCATCCGGAAAACACGTCAGGGGAAGAGGCCGTACGCGCCACCCCGTTACCGCCGGTACCGGCACAGGGTTTTTTGCTGGGGGCGAGCACGGAAAGCGCGCAGCTGGCGGCATCACTTGACTGGCACTTTGTCTTTGCCGCACACCTGAATGGCGATCCCGAGCTTCTGCGTGACGTTGTAACGTTCTGGCGCAAAAACAGCACCCGAGAGGTGATTGTGGCCGTGCAGGTGATTGTTGCGCCGACACAGACCGAGGCAGACGCGCTGGCGCAAAAAGTTGAAGTGTGGGGCGTGGAGCTGGCAAACGGCCAGCGCGTCACCGTGGCCAGCGAAGAGCAGGCCTACGCCTTTGCACGCCAGGCGGGAAGTGAGCCGGTGCGGATTGCCCGTCGGGCGCAGTCTCTGCTGGCGGGTACCGCTGAGTCGGTACTGGAGCAGTTAGATGCATTACACCAGAAATGGGGCATTGCCGAATTTATGATCGACACGCCGGTTGCCGATGGCTCAACGCGCGTCCAGTCCCTGCGTCTGCTGGCGCAGGCTCGTCCCGACAAGGAGGTCACGGCATGAGTTTTGGTGAACAACTGATTGCCTGGCGTCGTGAGCTGCACCAGAACCCTGAACTGTCTGGTCAGGAGGTCGAAACGACGGCCCGCCTGCGCCAGTGGCTGACGAATGCCGGTATTACCCCGTTACCTTACGAACTGCCTACTGGGCTGGTTGCGGAAATCGGCACGGGTAAAAAGCTGATTGCACTGCGGGCCGATATTGACGCGTTACCCGTGGAAGAGCGCAGCGGAGTTGCGTTTAGCTCACAACGTGCAGGGGTGATGCATGCCTGCGGGCACGATATCCACACCAGCGTGATCCTCGGCGCGGCATTAAAACTGAAAGAGCGTGAAGCGTCGCTCAACGGTCGCGTGCGGATCCTGTTTCAACCCGCCGAAGAGAACTTTGGCGGTGCGAAGAGCATGGTTCGGGCGGGAGCCTTGCGTGATGTCCGCGCCATCTTCGGCATGCACAACGAGCCGGGTCTGCCGGTAGGTGAGTTCGCCACCCGTGGAGGACCGTTCTACGCCAGTGTCGATCGGTTTGTTATCCGCATTACCGGTAAAGGTGCGCATGCCGCTCGCCCACATGAAGGAAACGATGCCATCGTGCTGGCGAGTCAGCTGGTCACGGCGCTGCAAAGTGTCGCCAGCCGTAACGTCAATACGCTGGATTCTGTGGTGCTGAGCGTTACGCGTATCGCCGGTGGAAACACCTGGAATGTGTTGCCGGAAAGCGTCGAGCTGGAAGGCACCCTGCGCACACATCGCACCGAAGTCCAGCAGAATGTCAAAGCGCGTGTGGGTGAAATTGCCTCCGGGTTTGCCCGCGCGTTTAGCGCGCAGATTGATATCACCTGGTATGCCGGGCCAGATGCGCTGGTGAACGACGAACGCTGGGCTGAATTCGCCACATCTGTTGCCAGAGACGCAGGATACGAAACCCGGCACGCCGAACTGCATATGGGCGGGGAAGATTTCGCGGTCTATTTGCAGCAGATACCAGGGGCATTTGTCAGTATTGGCAGCGCCAGCCCGTTTGGTCTGCATCACCCGGCATTTAACCCGGACGAAGCACTCATTGAACCCGCCGCTCGCTATTTTGCCCAGCTTGCGGAAAAAGCACTTCATCAAATTTAATTTATCAGAGGTGAATATGTCTGCAACGCGTCAATTGCGGCTGGGAACCATTTTACATGGTGCCTCCGGAAATATGTCTGCCTGGCGTCATCCTGCGGCGATCGCAGATGCCAGTATTAACTTTGATTTCGTCAAAGCGACGGCGTTAAAAGCGGAGGAGGGGAAGCTCGATTTTTTATTTGTCGCTGACGGCCTTTATATTAACGAGAAATCGATCCCGCATTTTTTAAATCGTTTTGAGCCGTTAACGATGTTATCTGCACTGGCGGGTATGACTTCACGCCTGGGGCTGGTAGGAACGTTATCCACCTCCTACAGTGAGCCTTTTACCGTGGCGCGTCAGTTTGCCAGCCTGGATCACCTGAGCAATGGCCGCGCAGGCTGGAACGTGGTGACCTCGCCGCTGGAAGGCTCGGCGAAGAATTTTTCCCGCGAAAAACACCCTGAGCACGCCCTGCGTTACCGTATTGCCGACGAATATCTGGAGGTGGTGAAAGGGCTGTGGGACTCCTGGGAGGAAGACGCTTTTGTGCGCGACAAAGAGAGCGGACAGTTCTTTGATCCGGCAAAACTGCATACCCTCGATCATCACGGTGATTTCTTCCAGGTGGCCGGGCCGCTTAATATTGGCCGCACGCCGCAGGGTCGCCCCATTGTATTTCAGGCCGGGGCATCAGATGACGGTAAAAAACTGGCGGCGAAACACGCCGACGCCATATTTACTCATCACGACACGTTAGACGAAGCGAAAGTGTTTTATCGCGATGTGAAACAGTTGCTGGAAATAAATGGCCGCAGGGCGTCCGATTTACATATATTCCAGGGCGTCAGCGTAATTGTTGGAGAAAATGCTGAGGACGTGGAGAAGCAATATCAAACGACGGCGGCACTGGTGTCAGTTAACGATGCCCTGAATTACCTCGGACGTTATTTCGAACATCATGATTTTAGCCAGTATCCGCTCGACGAGCCGTTCCCGGATATTGGCGAGCTGGGGAAAAACAGCTTCCGCAGTACCACCGATGAAATTAAGCGTAATGCCCGTGAACGCCACTTAACCCTGCGTCAGGTGGCACGGGAGGCGGCGTCTCCGCGACCACGTTTTTCCGGCACGCCAGAACAGGTGGCAGACGGCCTTCAGGCCTGGTTTGAGGGATATGCGGCAGACGGCTTCATCATTCAGGGCGGTACGCCGGACACCTTCCCGCGCTTTGTGGAACAGGTGGTGCCTGTCTTGCAGGCTCGTGGCCTGTTCCGTACTGAATACCCGGGCACCACGCTGCGCGACAGTCTGGGTTTAGACGAACCTAAAAATCATTTCACACAACAATAAAAGAGAACACCGCTATGCAAAAAACATCGCTTATTCTGGCGCTCGCGCTGGCCTTTACCCCTGCCGTCTGGGCAGAGAATGTGAACATTAACGGTACTGGCGTGAGCATTGAGGCCAATAAAAATCCCGTCAATACCGCTAAAAATGGCGACGCGATCGCACAGTTACCGAAAGACTATCGTTTTGCCGTACCGGGTAAATTTACCGTTGCGGTGGCAGGTCTGAATCAACCGCCGCTGACGGTTTTCTCCGATGACAACAAAACGCTGCTCGGGAGTGAAGTCGACATCGCCCGTCTGGTGGCTGACAGTCTGGGGCTGGAGCTGAACGTGGTGCCCACCTCCTGGGAGGACTGGCCGCTGGGCGTGGCGTCCGGGAAATACGATGCCGCCATCAGCAATATCACCGTCACCAGAGAGCGCAAAGAGAAGTTTGATTTTGCGACGTACCGGAAGGATTCACTCGGCTTTTACGTGAAATCAACCAGCCCGATCACCTCGCTTCAGAAGGCGGAAGATATCGCCGGACTGCGCATTATCGTGGGTTCCGGCACAAATCAGGAGGCCATTTTGCTGGCATGGAATGCTGAAAACCTCAAAAAAGGTCTCAAACCCTTTACCCCTGTGTACACCAAAGACGATGCGGCGCAAACCCTGGCTATCCAGTCAGGACGTGCAGATGCGTACTTTGGCCCGAACGTGATTGGTGCGTGGAAAGCGGCATTGACCGGTAAAACTAAGCTGGTCGGCAGCGTCGACGGCGGCTGGCCGAAGGCGGCACATATTGCAGTGACGCTGAAAAAAGGCAGCGGCCTGGTTGAACCGGTACAAACCGCGCTTAACGGGGTGATCAAAAACGGCGATTACGACAAAGTGCTGAACCGCTGGGGGGAAGGGGTAGAGCGTATTCCCGGTTCAGAAGTGAACCCGGCCGGGCTGGGTGATTAAGGAGAGGATATGAGCGAGCAATTTCGTGACGTTTCGCCGGAAGATGCCGATCTTCAACCCATCATCGATGGGTTGTTCGGTGAGTACGCTGCCCGGTACGGGGACTACTTCTCTAAAGACGCCGAAGTGGAGCTGACGGAGTGGTACTTAGCGCCACAGGGGCTGTTTATTGTGCTGGAGCGTGACGGAGAGACCATCGCTACCGGCGCGTACAAACCCTTTGACGAACATACGGCCGAAATCAAACGCATCTGGACGCATAAGGCGTTACGTCAACAGGGTCTTGCGGCCCGCGTGGTACAGGAGCTGGAGCGTCGGGCTGTGCTGGCAGGTTACAGCCAGATTTACCTCACCACCGGTTTTCGTCAGCCGGAGGCGGTCAGGCTCTATATCAGCCAGGGGTATCAGCCGCAGTTTGATCTGAATCGCGATCCGGAAGAGTACAGCCAGCCGCCGTTTGATGGCCGGCTGCGTTTCACCAAAACGCTGGTACGCGAAGCGTTCAGTAAAACTGCATGAGGAACGACGATGAGCAACGTTGAAACCATTAAGGTTGTCCCGGCACGATATCCGCTGCGTGCCGTCGGTGCAGTCGCGGCGCTGTTTGTGCTGGCGATCGTGATACAGTCCGTGGCCTTTAATCCTCGCTGGGAGTGGGCGGTATTCGCCCGCTGGTTCTTTGACCCGGCGATCCTGGATGGTGTCGGGCAGACGCTGCTGTTGACGCTGATTGGTACTGCGCTGAGTGTGATAATCGGCGGCATGCTGGCGCTGGCAAGATTGTCCTCTTCCTGGTTGTTAAGCAGCCTGGCCTGGGGTTACATCTGGCTGTTTCGTTCTCTGCCGTTGATTGTGGTTCTGATCATCCTCTACAACTTCTCATACCTCTACGACACACTCTCCCTCGGGGTGCCGTTTACCCGCATCACCTGGGGCAGTTTTGAAACCATCAACGTGCTGGGGCAGTTTTCCACCGCCGTGGTGGGGTTAACGCTGGTGCAGAGCGCCTATACCGCTGAAATTATTCGCGGGGGCTTTCTTGGTGTCGATCACGGTCAGTATGAAGCCGCCGCCGCGCTTGGGCTGCCCGCCTGGCGTCGTACCGTGCGCATTATCCTGCCTCAGGCGTTGCGCACCATTCTGCCGTCCGGATTCAACGAAATCATCAGCCTCGCCAAAGGGACGGCGATGGTGTACGTCCTGGCGATGCCGGAACTGTTCTACACCATCCAGATGATCTACAACCGCACGCAGGAGGTCATTCCACTGCTGATGGTGGGCGCTGTCTGGTATCTGGTGATTACCACCGTATTGTCTGTTATTCAGCACGTTGTCGAACGCGGGCTCGCCCGCAGCGAACGCCGCTCTGCCGTTAATCAGAACCGGGTGACCCACCGCGTCCGTTCTGTCACCACCACACCAGTACAGGAGCCTGTCCATGCAAGCCTCTCCTGAAGGACATATTTCAATCACCGGCGTCAGTAAGTTCTTTGGCCGCCATAAAGCGCTCGATAACGTCACGCTTGAGATCCCGCCGGGTTCCGTTACGGTAATTCTTGGGCCGTCAGGCTCCGGTAAATCGACACTGCTGCGCACCATTAACCATCTGGAACGTGTCGACGAAGGGTTTATCCAGATTGACGGGGATTACATTGGTTATCGCCGTCAGGGTGACAAACTCTACGAGCTGAAAGAGAAAGAGATCCTCAAACAGCGCATCAATGTGGGATACGTGTTCCAGAACTTTAATCTCTTTCCGCATCTGACGGTGCTGGAAAACCTGATTGAAGCGCCTGTTGCGCATAAAAAACTCAGCAAAAAAGAGGCAGTGGAAAGGGCATACAGCCTGCTGGATATGGTGGGGTTGCGCGATAAAGCAGATGCGTGGTCGCGTCACCTCTCCGGCGGTCAGCAGCAGCGTATCGCGATTGCTCGCGCACTGGCGCTGCACCCCCGCGTGATTTTGTTTGATGAACCGACTTCGGCACTCGATCCGGAACGGGTGGGTGAAGTGCTGGACGTGATTAAAAAACTCGCCCGTTCGGGCACCACACTGGTGGTCGTCACCCATGAGATCGGTTTTGCCCGGGAAGTGGCGGATCAGGTGGTATTTATGGTTGACGGTAAAATTGTTGAGCAGGGCAGCAGTGACGACGTGTTGAACCGTCCGTCACACGCGCGAACGCGCCAGTTCCTGTCAAAAGTGCTGTAGGTGAACCCGTGACTGACTGATGCTGCTCTACACTTAGGGTTTTGAACCCTGAGGGGGCAACATGATTAAACTCTATGGCGTACCCGGCTGGGGCTCGGCAATCAGTGAAGTGATGCTGACCCTGGCAGACATTCCTTACCGCTATATCAACGTGAACGGGTTTGACACGCCCGGTCCGCAGCGCGACTTGCTGGAAAAGCTTAACCCACTGTGCCAGGTGCCGACGCTGGAGCTGGAAAACGGCACGATCATGAGCGAAACGGCAGCGATTGCCCTGATGGTGCTCGATCGATGTCCCGATCTTGCTCCGTCTGTCGGTCAGCCTGAACGCCAGCAGTTTCAGCGTTTGCTGATTTGGCTGGTCGCTAACGTTTATCCTACGTTCACCTATGCCGATTACCCTGATCGCTGGGTTCCGGATGCCCCTGATCAGCTCAGGCAGAATTGCCTCGAATATCGTAAATTTCTCTACCTGTGGCTGGATAACCATCTTCAGGCGGCACCGTTTACGTTTGGTGAGCAGTTGACCCTGATTGATGTCTATATTGCGGTGATGCGCACCTGGGGGCCACGGCACGAGTGGTTTGCGGAAAATACACCGAAGATAACGGCCATTGCGGATGTGGTCTGTTCGCTCCCTGAACTGCACAAGGTGTTAAAGGCGAACGAGATTATCTGATAACGTGGACCCCTGACTCACAACCGGAAGCCTGCTCATGCCACACGTAGATATCAAATGTTTTCCCCGCGATCTCAATGACGAACAAAAAACCGCACTGGCGGCGGATATTGCTGAGGTGATTATTCGCCATTTCAACAGTAAAGACAGTTCCGTGTCAGTTGCGCTGAACCAGGTGCAGCCTGAGGACTGGAAAGAGCAGGTCTGGGACACGGAAATTGGCCCGAAGCTGGATGAGTTGATTAAAAAGCCTGGGTATTCGATGTGATGCTTGCCAGTTAAGCGACACAAAGGCACTTTGTTATTTCAGTGACATCGTTCCGTTCACTCAGTTATTCCTGCTACCTGCATAATCCGCCGCGTGAACGTGTTAAGGGGACTATCGCGCCCCCTTAACAATCCCGTCTCCCGACAAAGAAAATCGCCGCTTCGCGGTACCCTCAGCTTATTCCTTCCGGCTTTTCGGGGACGGGCGGAGGTAACCTATATGGACACTCCCGGAATGCAATGCTTTCTTCAGTTCAGTAATAAAACGGGTAGGTGCAGCCATATATCTGGTTTCTTTAAGAAACTGAGTATCAGGGAAACAGCGGATGCAACAGGATACAGCCCTTCTCAGATATGCCGCATCCAGGCGCTGTACCGGCAATCAGAAGCGAGTAATTTTGGTTAAGTTGTGATTGTTGTATGATGCCAGCGAGTATAACCGCTTATATATTGTGGAATTAATGATGGCAAGAGCACTGGCCTGCCTTGGCGACAAAACGAGTTACGGTGAGATTATTTCTGCCACCGCGTCCTGGTTCGAAGGAAGTAAAGCAATAGCCCGGACTGGCGACAAGGCATCATGCAGCAAATGCAACGGGTATTTTGAAATCCTTGCCTCTGCACAGGACTGGGCAGAAGAAGGCAAAGCATATGCTGCCACGGGTGACAGAGTGCTGTGCCGTTGCCCCGATCACTATGTTTACGGTTCAGCCACACAGTCTACCAGCACAGGTACTGGCTCTCTGACCTTCCGCAATACCCGTCAGTCGTCTGTCCCGGTGCAGCAGACCCTGGATGCCAGCGCCCGGAACTGTATTCGCTTTCAGTGCGCCGGTGACGATGGCCAGCTAATGGCTGGCTGTCGTTACACCCTGATGTTTCCGGACGGACGTTCTGAAGCTGGCGTTACCGATGAGTACGGGGTTACGGGGTGGCATTATGCCGAATCCGCTGAAAATATTAACCTGCATATATTAATGGATTAACTTATGGCTGTTTACCACCTCAGTACACGTATTAACTCTAATGTTCCTGCTGATTATCTCCGGTATGACCTGTGTATTTACCGCATGGACTCCGAAAGGAATAAATCCCCCCTGATTGATGTGAAGCAACAGCCGTTTCAGGGAAATTATGAAACACAGAGTCATATGACCGGAAATATAAACGAGCCACTCTCGGCCATTTATATTATGGAAGTGAAGCTTTACCGAAAAACCATGTTGTATACACATTGTGTGACGCCCGTTCCATTCACTAAAATGTATACACTGGAGGAATTTGCGTCAGGCAAAGCCTGGTCTCCGGTGAAGCGGGAGAACCCCTGTTATTTTGAGTCAAAAGGGACAATGAAACCTGAGAGTCAGGGGGGAGAAACAAAGCACATTAAAATCACTGTCCCGGAACGACCATTTATTGAGAAAGAATACCCCATTGGTAATTCCAGAGACCCTTTTGATAAAAAATTAATAGAACGTCAAATTGATGAAAGATTTAACGGGTTTGATTTCCCTAATCAAATAGCTGCAAGTGTATGTGGCCCTGCTGCATTTTTTTACTGCCTGCAAAAGGATCGCCCTGATGCGTATGCGCAAGCTGCCCGTGAACTTTGCCGATACGGAAAAACTAAAATAGGCGATTTAATCATCTCACCAGGTGAAGGCTGTCGGCACCCGACAGGTGCATTTTACTATGATGACGGCAGGCCGAAGATAGCTGGTACTGACTGGATGACCCTGGCTGGACTCAGGGATTCAGAGAATACCGTGCTGAGCTTTGATGCTCTTGATTCTCCAGTTGCGGGGATCACAATGTGGCAAATACTGACGGAATGGTTTGAAAAAGCCGGTTATGAAATGGTCTTTAGTAATGTAGGAATCACTCAGGCGGGAGCCCAGGGGATAAGAGATTTAAATAAGTATATTGAGCAAGGTTATAAAGTTGTCACATTAATAAACGATGGACTTCTTGGAAATAGTACAAACAAAACAACGTTACCTACACACTGGGTTGTCTGGAATGGTTCAGTCACACAAGATTCCAACGGATATATTGGTTTGGAATTATTTTCTTGGGGAAAAATAAGAAACTGGATAAAACCCAAAAGAGATTTTCAATTTTTTATCAACAGATTTTTTGGAGGAATGGTTTTTAAACCATTAAAATAAAAATGAGAGAGGTATTTTTTGTTTTATCTTTGTTTTTACTATCTTCCTGTTCGTTACAGGCAGAATTTACTCCAGAAGGAGAAATTCTTAGTGATGCAACTGTTGGGGTCCCCTATTATAATCAAATAAATATATTTGGAGGAATAGTTCTTTCTTATAATCTTTATGGTAAGCAAGTCATTGCAGGAGATATTCATCCAGATAATTTAGGTCTCCATCTACAGTATTGTGATGATGATGAATTCAATAATTGCATTCAGATTAGGGGAACACCAACAAAAGCAGGTGTAGCTAAAGTGCGAGTACATGGCGGCTTAGGTGGCGGAATGCTTTCAAAATCAGGAGAATTCGACAAAACCTATACTATTACGATCAAAGATTCAGAAGGATCTTCTTAAGATCTTTTAAGTTGTGCGCCGTATTGAGCTTCTCCTGAAGATACGAGAAACGGTAAAAATTCAGCCTTAACGAATGGAAGGGACTTCCCCTGATTATGCGCCTGATTAACTCTTGTGCAATCATGGGGTACACATCGTCCCGGAGGAATTCGTTATGACTATCACGACTGTCGGTATCGATCTTGCTAAAAATGTGTTTGCTGTTCACGGTGTTGATCAAAATGGTAGAACTGTTCTGGTTAAGCCTAAAGTATCGCGTGCTGCACTTCCTGAGTTAATTGCAAGTTTTCCTCCCTGTGTTATCGGGATGGAAGCATGCTCCGGGGCTCACTACTGGGCAAGATTGTTTCGGCAGTATGGTCATGAGCCACGTCTGATGGCTGCTAAGTTTGTATCGCCTTATCGTATGGCCGGAAAATCAGGAAAAAATGATGCAGCTGATGCTCAGGCTATCTGTGAAGCTGTTCGTCGTCCGCATATGCGGTTCGTACCAGTGAAAGACGAAAGCCAGCAGGCCATGCAGTGTTTACATCGTACCCGTCAGGGTTTTATCGAAGAGAAAACAGCAACGTATAATCGTCTGCGAGGATTGATATCTGAATTCGGTGTCATCGCGCCACAAAGTGCTGATGCCCTGCGCCACATGGTTTCTGTGCAGAAGAGCTCTTTACCGCTTCAGGTTCAGCAATGTGTTGATGATTTGATGGAACACGTTGATCGCATTGAAGCTAACATCACTGAATATGACCGAATTTTGTCCCACATAGCCAAAACAGATCATCGCAGTCAGCGGCTGATGGAGCTAAAGGGCGTTGGTCCCACAACGGCCTGTGCACTGGTCGCCAGTATCGGTAATGCACATGATTTTAAAAATGGACGTCAACTGGCAGCCTGGCTGGGGCTGACGCCATCACAATACAGCAGCGGGGGAAAGTCGAAACTCGGCAGGATCACAAAAGCCGGTGATTCGTATCTGCGAACGCTTCTGGTTCAGGGGGCTCGTTCAGTGCTTATTGGCGCCGGGAAAAGGACTGACTCATTCAGCCGTTGGGTTTGTATGTTGGTTGAGCGCAGAGGGTACTGGCGGGCTGTTGTGGCCATCGCCGCCAAAAATGCGCGGCTGTGTTGGGCATCACTACATTACGGTGATGATTTCCGGCTGTACTCAGTCAACTAAAGCTCGAAGCTGTATAACCATCTGACCTGCAATTCGTTGATGATAAAGGGTTAGACCCCGTGAGGCCTATCTGGCTATTGTACAGGATATACGTATCCGCTTAACGAACAAGAACCTCACGCGCGTCTTTCATCAGGGCCCGAATCGATGACGATTCATCATGGCCGTTTATAGTACCGCAGTCTCTCCCCTTTATTTTTACTGAAGAGCAGACAGAAACCATAAATACCGGCTTTGACATGCCGGGGAAGTCCTTATAGTACAATATTTTTCGTTTCCCAAACGGAGCCCTTCTTCATCACGGGTGTTGAGTCCCGCGGGGATTGATAAGGGGGCCACGGCGGCCCCCTTATCCCGTTCACAGGTCGTGAGCGTATTATTGATAGTAAGGTGAACGGAACTCTCCACCAGGCTTAACTGACTGGCATTAGGGTATTCGATGTGATTTTGGGCCGGGTGACGTGACGCTTCACCCGGCCTGAGACGTTACAGTGATGACCTGCGATACGGCGCATAATCCGCCTGCCAGTACGTCTTCTCGATACGCGCCATGAGTTCCTCGTCATCTATCGCTGGCGCAATGCCTTGCTCAATGGCAGCACGGGCAACGGCAAACGCAATATTACGTGACACGGTTTCAATCTGATCGACCGGTGGCAGCAATCCGCCTTTTTCGGTGGTGACCAGTGGCGATTGTGCTGCCAGACTGCGGCTTGCCACCATCAACATCTCCTCGGTAACCCGGCGGGCATTGCTGGCCAGTACCCCCAGACCTAGCCCCGGGAAGACATAGGCATTGTTACACTGGGCAATGTCATACTGTGCGTTCTGCCAGAACACCGGGGCGAACGGGCTTCCTGTTGCCACAAGCGCGGCACCCTGCGTCCATTCGATCAGATCCTGCGGCTGTGCTTCTGCGCGTGATGTCGGGTTCGAGAGCGGCATAATAACCGGACGCGGGCAGTGGCGGTGCATCTCTTTGACAATCTCTTCGCTGAACAGACCTGGCTGCCCCGAAACGCCAATCATCACCGTCGGATGCGCATTTTTTACCACTTCCATCAGCGAAATATTGTTCGATTCCACCTGCCAGTCGCGAATGTCTTCACGCGCGGTCAGCAGCTTTTTCTGGAAGTCGAGCAGGTTGGTCATATCGTCGGTCAATAAGCCAAAGCGATCGACCATAAAGACCCGGCGGCGGGCTTCGGACTCCGTCAGCCCGTCATCAACCATCAGCGCCACGATTTTTTCTGCGATACCGCATCCGGCTGAACCGCTGCCCAGGAAGACCACGCGCTGATCGCGAATGCGGGTTCCGGCAGCGTGGGCGGCTGCAATCAGCGTACCGGCGGTGACGGCCGCTGTTCCCTGGATGTCGTCGTTGAAACAGCAGAGCTGGTCGCGGTAACGCTGGAGCAGTTTGGTCGCGTTTTTCTGCGCGAAATCTTCAAACTGCAACAGCACATCAGGCCAGCGGTTTTTGACGGTATTGATAAACATATCCATAAACTCAGCGTACTGATCGTCGCTGATACGTGGATGACGCCAGCCCATATACATTGGGTCGTCCAGATGCTGCTGATTATTGGTACCCACATCCAGCATAATTGGCAGGGTGGAAGCCGGATGAATACCGCCGCACGCGGTATACAATGACAATTTGCCAATGGGAATGCCCATCCCGCCGATACCCTGATCGCCAAGCCCCAGAATACGCTCACCGTCTGTCACAACGATCACGCGAATATCATTGCGCGAGAAGCTTTGCAGCATCTCATCAATACGATGACGGTTAGGCCATGAAATAAACAGGCCACGCGCGCGGCGATAAATAGTGGAGAAATGTTCGCAGGCTTCGCCGACCGTTGGGGTATAGATAATGGGTAATGTCTCTTTCAGATGCGAACGCAACAGGTTGTAAAATAAGGTCTCGTTAGTATCCTGAATGTTGCGCAGGTACACGTGACGAGAAATATCACTTTTAAAATGGCAGAATTGTACCCAGGCACGTTCAGTTTGTTCTTCAATGGTTTCTACATTGTGTGGTAATAAGCCATGCAGGTTAAAGTTATCACGCTCTTCTTTAATGAATGCGAGCCCTTTATTTAATAACGGATTTTCCAGTAAAACAGCGCCATTATACGGCGTGTAGAGCACTTCTTTACGAGACATGGTTGACTCCTGAAATATTTTTTAAAATAAGGCAGATTAAGAAATTAAATAAATCATGATGCCTTCGGTCACGACGCCGACGGCAGTACCAATTAAAATGGAAGAGGATGCAGTATCAATATACGTATCGCTGCGCAAGGCAAACATCCCTGCGGCGATAGCAGAAGGGGTCGCGCCAATAATGACGACCTGTTGCAGTAATGTATGGCTAAGACCAAATGCCAGCCCTGCAGCTGCCATCATGGCAGGTTGAATAAGGTTTTTAATCCCGATATTGGTAAACGTCTGCACATTCAATGTTGGACGTTCGCCGTAGAACAACAGGCCGAGAGCAAACAGTGAAAGACCGCCGGAAACTTTACCTACCATCTCAATCGGCATACTAAGAATATGGGGTATCTGTAAACCCGCCAGGCTTAATAACACCCCCGTTACCGGGATCCAGACGATTGGGTTGCGTACCGCTTTAATCAGGTTTTGCATCACCATAGCGCCCGGATGTAGCGCATTAAGGCTGTCGTCACCGTTCTTATCACCCATACGAATCAAGACGATAGTCAACGGGATCATGATGACACTGGTAATAATGTTGCCGATAAGCACGCCGATAAATCCTTCCGGGCCAATCAATACCGCAAGAACGGGGGCACCAAAGTAGGCCATATCCGGGAAGGCACAAACCAGTGACTGAATGGCGCTGGTTTTGATATCGTGACGAAAGACAAAGCGTGAAATAAATAACGTCAGTAAATACGAACCCATTAAGCCGACAACCAGAACAGCCATAAATGTCATGTTCTTAATTTTACCTGGGTCCGTATTTAATGCGCCGATAAAAAGATGGAATGGCAGGGCGAAACGGATGACTACCGTCGCCAGGACGTTTGCATCTTCGCGACGAGTATATCCGAGTTTCCCGCTTAGCCATCCGAGTAACATAATAAAGACGAGCGGAAACAGTGACTGTAGCAGTAATGAGGGCATAATATTTCCTGTAGGGTATTTTATGGGTTTTGTTGACGCACAATCTAGCGGTTAGGAAACAGGGCAGGAGTGATAACGGTCACACTCTCCCTGGTTTTATTAATTTCAAAAAGATTGTTTTAGTTGGATAACTAATGAGCGCGTCATAAATTGATAAATGACAAGAAAATGCGTTGAGACAGGCGCAATCTCACTTTTAATTACTTTAGTTACTTAATGATGAATTAAGTTATTTAAAATAAAACCCCCATAGTGTTCACATTTCCCTTAACACCATCATGCTATTTTCACCCTGAGCCTGTTTTTATAAATGGCCTTTTTATTACGTATTTCATATTTAAGAATATTTTATCATCAGGAATACTCTGTGTTTATTCCTGTTTATCTGTATATCCGAACTCACTAATCAGGTGATTATATGAAAGATAATCCTGTACAAACCTCTCCTGCACCATCCTCGCGTTTTGCCTTCGGGCTGAGCAATACCGACGTGGGTACTGTCCCGCTGTTGCTGTTTGTGGGCATTGCGACCATTGTGGCGACTTCCGCCTGGGCAGGGCTACTGCCAAAAAACATGATTGGCGGACTTGCGGTGATCATGACCCTCGGTTTTGCGTTTGCCAAAATTGGCCGTCAGATCCCTGTCCTGAAAGATATCGGTGGCCCGGCAATACTGTGCCTGATGCTACCCTCCGTGCTGGTTTACTTCGGCGTATTTGAGAAACACACGCTGGATACCGTTCATCTGCTGATGAAAGAGGCGAATTTGCTCTATTTCGTCATCGCCTGTCTGGTGGTGGGGAGTATTCTGGGGATGAACCGTATCCTGCTGATCCAGGGGATGATCCGTATGTTCGTGCCGCTGGTGGTGGGAACGCTGATGGCGGTGTTGAGTGGGCTTATTGTCGGTTCGTTGTTTGGCTACACCCCATATCACACGTTCTTCTTCATCATCGTACCGATTATTGGCGGTGGAATTGGTGAGGGGATCTTGCCGTTGTCGCTGGCCTATTCGGCAATACTGGGGCAAACCCCTGATGTGTATGTCGCGCAGCTGGCACCGGCTGCCGTGGTGGGAAATATCTTCGCCATCATCTGTGCAGGCACGCTGGCGCGTCTGGGGATGAAACGTCCTTCTCTGTCCGGGAATGGTATGTTAACCCGCAGTAAAGACGACCATAGTTTGTTTACCAGCACGCAGAGCGTACAACCGACCGATTTCCACCTGATGGGCGGTGGGCTGCTGATGGTGTGTGCGTTTTTCATTGTCGGTGGGCTGTTTGAAAAACTGGTGCATATTCCAGGCCCGGTACTGATGATCCTGATTGCCGTACTGTGTAAGTATTTCAAATTGATCCCGGACTCAATGGAGCAGGGGGCGCACAGCTGCTATAAATTCGTCTCGGCAGCGCTGGTCTGGCCGCTGATGATTGGTCTGGGCATGTTGTATGTTCCGCTGGAGAGCGTGGTGTCGGTCTTCTCCGTCGGCTACGTTGTGGTGTGTGGTTCGATCGTTATTGCGATGGCGTTAAGCGGCTACTTTATTGCGTCGCGTCTGAATATGTACCCTGTTGAAGCGGCTATTGTTACCTGCTGTCACAGCGGCCTGGGTGGCACCGGGGATGTGGCAATTCTGTCTGCATCCAACCGGATGTCGTTAATGCCTTTTGCGCAGATCGCCACCCGTATTGGCGGTGCGTCGACGGTGATTTTCGCGACGCTGTTGATGGGCTGGATGATGTAACGTAGCCGGAAGAGTGAACCGTAACGGCACCTTCCGGTTGCCGTTACGGTTCAGGCCTTTATAAAAATTGTGTCTCTGGATAGAATCACCATATCCACAGCGACGGGATACAAAATATGACCGGAAGAGTCGATTATCACATCGAAAAATATCTCCTGACTGAAGCGGCAGAGCCGGAGCGGCTCACGCGCCAGTGGGCAGAAGTGATGGAAGAATGTCGTGAACAAAAGTCCGGCGCAGCAGACAGGTTGCGTCACGCGCTGCTTAATGTGGATTATGTGACCAGTTTTGAGCTTCCCTTCAGACTCCTCCTCACCCGTACGCCACAGTTAATTGATGATATCAGGGATGAATTTCAGCTCAGCCAGAAAAATGTTCTGTTCAATGGAAAGCGATTCGGCTGCGTCTATAGCCTTAAAATGAATCTGGACGGGATACCCGACGAATTTAGCTATCATCTTAAGACCCGTATCCAGCGAAGTGATACCACCGGCGGTAATGAGGTTCCTTACCGACAAATTGCACAGCAGGTTAAACCTTCCCGGGAACGGCTCAGACTGGCGCTGGAAAACGGGCTGGCTGTGACGGCACTCGATGGGCTTTTCTGGTTCGGTATTCAGCGCATTGCCGCTGATGTGCAAAGGTTAAGGAAAACCGGGATGAGGATAGTGACATCAGAGACTGAGGTGTTCGATACGCTCACGAATACAACCCGACGCATCCCGGTTTATCGGCTGGATGATGTAATGTCAGCGTCATAAACCAGGAATAATGTCCGGTTCACTCCGGGTTACTTCGCCTGAAGCAGTATGTCCATCAGCCCCGGAAAACGGGCGTCCAGATCTTCACGTCTGAGTGAAATCATATTCTCTCTTCCCTGTGGGCGTTGCCAGATCACGCCACTGTCGCGCAGAACGCGCCAGTGGTGCGTCATGGTGGATTTCACCACCTCCTCTGGCCGCAGGGCATTGCAGCTGAGTTCGCTGCCATCGGCAAGGCGACGGATAATCGATAAACGTAGCGGGTTGCCGAGGGCAAACAGCACATTTTCCAGCAATATTTGTTCAGGTTCCGGGTGGTTTGGGATCATAGTTTTCCTGCGTATGACGTCAGATTGAGCTATATCAACAATAGGTCAACCGTTAAAAAATAGTTCGATAATACTCGTACAATAGGACTATTATAGCAAACGAACAAACACACGACCATCCCGGTCGTCACATACATGTCTTAATGACTAAGGAAATATCATGCCCCGACCCATCCCCCTCGAACGTTATCGCAACATCGGTATCTCCGCGCATATCGATGCCGGTAAAACGACCACCACCGAGCGCATTCTGTTCTACACCGGAATGAGCCACAAACTGGGTGAAGTTCACGATGGCGCGGCAACAACCGACTGGATGGCGCAGGAGCAGGAGCGAGGGATAACCATTACCTCGGCAGCCGTAAGTTGCTTCTGGCCGGGTATGGATAGAGGGTTTGAACCGCACCGGATTAACATCATCGACACCCCGGGGCACGTGGATTTCACCATCGAGGTGGAACGTTCCATGCGTGTGCTCGACGGTGCCGTCATGGTGTATGACTCCGTTGGCGGCGTTCAGCCACAGTCGGAAACCGTCTGGCGTCAGGCGAACAAATACCACGTCCCGCGTCTGGCGTTCGTCAATAAAATGGATCGTCCGGGGGCCGACTTCTTCCGCGTCGTGCGGATGATGCAGGAACGCCTGAAAGCCAATCCGGTACCGATTGTGATCCCGGTGGGTGCAGAAGATCACTTCTCTGGCGTGGTGGATCTTATCAAGATGCGTACCATTCTGTGGGACGACGCGACCCAGGGCATGGTGTTTAGCTATGCGCCCGTACCAGACGACCTGCTGGAGACTGCGCGGGTGTGGCGGGAAAAAATGGTTTCTGCAGCGGCGGAGGCCAGTGATGCGCTGATGGATAAATACCTGGAGACGGGCGATCTTGATGAAGCTGAAATCATCAACGGTCTGCGTATTCGTACCATCTCCGGGGAGATCCAACCAATGCTGTGCGGCAGTGCCTTTAAAAACAAAGGGGTACAGCGCATGCTGGATGCGGTTGTCGAACTGATGCCATCGCCACTGGATATTCCAGCCATCGATGGTGTGGATGAAAAAGGGCAGCACGCTGAGCGTCACCCAAGCGATCAGGAGCCATTCTCGGCGCTGGCGTTCAAACTGATGAGCGACCCGTACGTTGGGCAACTGACCTTTATCCGCGTTTACTCCGGCGTGCTGAGAAAAGGCGATGCGGTGTACAACCCGGTGAAAGGCAAGAAAGAGCGTATTGGCCGTATCGTGCAGATGCATGCTAACGACCGTCATGAAGTGGACGAACTGCGAACGGGGGATATCGCGGCCTGCGTTGGGCTGAAAGATGTCACCACGGGAGATACCCTGACTGACCCGAATGCGGTGATTACGCTCGAACGCATGGAGTTCCCGGACCCGGTGATCTCGCTGGCCATCGAGCCAAAAACAAAGGCTGACCAGGAGAAAATGGGGATCGCGTTGCAACGACTGGCCGCGGAAGATCCCTCGTTCCGTCTGCACACTGACGAAGAGTCCGGCCAGACGATTATCTCCGGGATGGGGGAATTACATCTGGAGATTATTGTTGACCGCATGAAGCGCGAGTTTGGCGTCGAGGCGAATATTGGGCGTCCACAGGTAACCTACCGTGAAACCCTGCGCAAAGCGGTGAAGGATATCGAAGGCAAATTTGTCCGTCAGTCCGGCGGTAAAGGGCAGTACGGTCATGTGGTGCTGAGCCTGGAGCCGTTAGAGCCTGGCAGTGGCTTTAAGTTTGAAGATGCCACCAAAGGCGGCGTGGTACCGCGTGAGTACATTCCGTCCGTCGAAAAAGGACTGCGTGAAGCCATGAACACTGGCGTACTGGCGGGTTATCCGGTTGTCGATGTCAAAGCGACCCTGACGTTTGGTTCATATCATGATGTCGACTCCTCGGAGATGGCGTTCCGCATGGCGGCCATTCTCGGGTTTAAAGACGGAGCTCGTAAAGCAGACCCGGCGATCCTTGAGCCGGTAATGCATGTTGAGGTGGAAACGCCGGAAGAGTATGCCGGGAACATTATGGGCGATCTCTCTTCCCGTCGCGGGATGGTGCAGGGCATGGAAGAGCAGTATGGTAGCCAGATTATCCGGGCTGACGTGCCGCTGGCAGAAATGTTTGGTTATGCCACTACGCTGCGTTCGATGTCGCAGGGGCGCGCAACCTACACGATGGAGTTCCATCATTTCGCAGAAGCACCGCGTAATGTGGCGGATGAAATTATTGCGGGACGCGCAAAAGGTTAATACGTGAAGTGAAACAGGGCACTGTTATTCGCGACAGTGCCCATTCTTTGGGCTATAACTCTGTGATCCCTGTAGTTTTTATAAAGGGTAATGAATTAACGGATCTGATACGGCAACGGGCTGAACGTATGCATATATTAACGCGACAGTTTGCCCAACATCAGTGCCCGGACGTTAAGTAAAACAACTCAGTGCACGGAAAAATTATGGACAATAATAACGCAGCAAATCACAGTACGTCAGGAAGGCTCATGCTGACGGGCGGTGCACTTGGCGTGGTTTTTGGTGATATCGGTACCAGTCCACTTTATACCCTAAAAACGATACTGCTGTTGTCCGGGGATAACCCGACTCCTGAGGTGATTCTGGGGTTACTATCGCTTATCTTCTGGACACTTATTCTGGTCACTTCGGTGAAATATGCCATCTTCGCCATGCGTATCGACAACAATGGCGAGGGGGGCATCATGGCATTAATGTCATTGCTGGTGCATAAAGGAAAACACAGCAAATGGGTAATCTTTGCCGCGTTGCCCGGTGCCGCGTTGATATACGGCGATGGGGCAATAACACCCGCCATTTCAGTTCTTTCCGCACTTGAAGGGCTTAACATCATCTTCCCTGAAGCCCAGTCTATTGTCGTGCCTGCCACGGTGTTCATTCTGGTGGCATTGTTTGCCATTCAACCCTTTGGTACCGCGAAAATAGGAAAAATCTTTGGCCCGGTTATGACGCTGTGGTTTGTGGCGATTGCCGTGCTCGGTGTGTCCGGCATTATCAAACACCCGTCGGTGTTGATGGCCATTAATCCGGCCTACGGCGTGATGTTTTTATTCTCAAATGGCTTCAGCAGTTTCCTGGTTCTGGGAGGTGTTTTTTTATGCGTGACCGGTGCTGAGGCACTGTACGCAGATATGGGGCATTTCGGCAAAAAGCCTGTCTGGCTCGCCTGGTTCGGCCTGGCGTTTCCTGCTTTGTTACTCAACTACGCTGGTCAGTCAGCAATGATCCTGTCGGGTGCTGACATCACGCAGAACGTCTTCTTCCGCCTGTGCCCGCCATTCCTGCAAATTCCGCTGGTCATTCTTGCCACGCTTGCCACCATTATTGCCAGCCAGGCAATTATTACCGGGGCGTTTTCAATGACCCGGCAGGCGATCCAACTCGGCTGGCTCCCGCGTTTACGTATTAAGCAAACGACAGCGGAAAGTTACGGACAGATTTATATCGGTACGATTAACTGGCTGCTGATGGTGGTCACGGTCGGCCTCGCGATATCGTTCAAATCATCGGAAAACCTTGCTGCAGCCTACGGCATTGCGGTGTCACTGACCATGCTAATGACATCCGGGCTGTTGTTCATGGCGATGCGGCAAATCTGGGGCTGGAGTCTGCTCGCCAGTGGCCTGGTTGCCACCTGTTTTCTGGTCATCGACAGCAGTTTCCTGATTGCCAACATCGTGAAAGTGATGGATGGCGGCTACATCCCGCTGATGCTGGCGGCCATCATTTGTGGCGTTATGCTGATCTGGAATCGGGGTGTGAAGGCGACGTCGCGCGCCATCAATGAGAAGGTGATCGATGTTGACGAGTTATTCCAGCATATCAGTGAGATGCAGATCCCACGAGTGCAGGGTACCGCTGTGTTTTTAACCCGAGCTCAGAATGGTGTTCCCCCGGTCATGCGCTGGCATGTGGCTCGTAACCATGCGTTGCAGCAGCGGGTGGTGTCGTTGACAATTGAGGTGCAGAACGTCCCTTATGTGAAGGCGGGTGAGCGACTGGTGTTTAGTGAACGGGCTCCGGACTACTGGCAGGGTGTGGCGCGCTATGGTTTTATGGAGCAACCGCATATCCCGCAGCTACTGCAGAGCGTTTCTGGCCCGCCTGCGCCGTTTGTACCAGAAGAGATAACCTGGTATCTGGGGCATGAGACCATCATTGCCCGTGAGGGGCACGGAATGGCTTCATGGCAGCGCAATTGTTTTGCTTTTATGGTGAGAAACAGTACCCACATTACCAATTACTACCGTCTGCCGGGTGACCAGGTCGTCGAAATTGGTCGGCGGGTGGCAATTTAGCTTTATTGTATGTGGTCAGAAACCTCAACCGCCTTTTTGAGTTTTCTGACCACAAAATGTATTCACTCCAGTGCCTTCACCCTCTTCCCGCTGGCGACAAATGTCCCGGCTCCCAGATGATGCAGGGTGTTCAGTTTATCTCCGTCAAACTGCCAGCGTCCGTCCACGAACGCGCGTTCATCTGCCGCGGCAAAAACCACTTCACCAAACAGCGTGTCGTATTTCTCTGCCGCCGCGGTCGCGGGCAATAATCGACACTCCATCCATGCCAGACATTTTTCTTCGATTACCGGCAAACCCAACACCGGGCCAGTGATTGCAGGGATCCCGTAGCAGTTGAATTTGTCTTCGTCGCGTCCGCTGACGCTGCCCACGGCGTAGGTCCAGTTGGCGGCCGCAACACCCGGAATAACGATGCCGAATTTTCCGCTACGCTCTATCAGTTCCCGCGACCAGGCGCTTTTGTCCACCACAATCGCGATGCGCGGAGGATCAAACTCGACGGGCATTGACCAGGCCGCAGCCATGACGTTGCGCCTGGCGATGGTTTCATCCCGGCTGGTGATGAGCACGGTTGGGCCGTGATTCAGAAGGCGGCTGGCATGATGTAATTCAACAGGGCGAAAGTGGCTCATAGGGTTTCCTCATATACACAACGTTGAGTATGGCGAAAAAGCACGTAAATCAAAGTGGGCGCGTAAAATTAGTTTATAAACAAAGCATCACTATCAAAGGAAACTGATGCATGTCCCCATTTCTGACTGCCTATTTTGCCCGCATCGGCTGGAAGCAACCGACATCGGTTGATATCGACACCCTGCGTGCGCTGCATTTACACCACAACTGTGCGATCCCTTTCGAGAATATCGATGTCGTTCTGCCGCGAGAAATTCATCTGGAAGATCAGTGTCTGGTCGACAAGCTGGTTACCGCGCGGCGTGGCGGCTACTGCTTTGAGCAAAATGGTCTGTTTGAGCGCGTATTACGCGAAGTCGGGTTTACGGTGCGCAGCGTTCTGGGGCGTGTGGTGTTATCCAGTCCATCGCAAATGCCGCCGCGTACGCACCGTCTGCTGCTGGTCGAGCTCAACGGCGAGCGCTGGATTGCCGATGTTGGCTTTGGTGGCCAGACGCTGACGGCTCCGGTTCGTTTAATTGCCAACGAGGAGCAGGAGACGCCGCACGGGCTTTACCGTCTGTTGAGCGAGGGCAATGACTGGGTGCTGCAGTTCCGTCACCACGAGCACTGGCAGTCGATGTACCATTTTGACCTCACGACGCAGTATTTCAGCGATTACGTGATGGGCAACTTCTGGTCGGCACACTGGCCACAATCACATTTCCGTCATCATCTGCTGATGTGCCGCCATCTGCCGGACGGCGGTAAGCTGACCCTGACCAACTTCAACTTTACCCGCTGGCAGGGGGGCCATGCTGAAGAACAGATCCATTTGCCGGATGCAGAAGCGCTGTACGCACTGATGCAGGCGCGGTTTGGTCTGGGGGTTGACGATCCTAAACACGGTTTTTCGCTGGAGGAGCTGACGGCGATAATGGCGGGATTTGAAACACACCCTCAGGCGGGGAAATAGCCGGGCAGGCACAGCACCGCCCGGCCAGAATGAGATGGCTTAGCGAATCAGAACCGTTTTCCCTTCGCCATCAACCGCTCGTGTCGACATGGTATAACGGTCGACACCGATCAGCGTGCTGAAAAGGTCTTTGGTGAAAACGGTATTCCCAAAATACCAGGAGTGGGTTGGCATGCCTTTTATGCCATGCGGTTCATCCTGTTTCATAACAGAAGCGCTACTGTCCAGTAGCCCGTAATATTGTGTGCAGTCAACATTAATGGCATTGGCTGGCACATTGTCCGGTAATCCGATGCGCCCGACGCGTGGTGCAATACCCACGCGTTTAACGTTCGATATATCAAGAGCCTGATCGAGTCTGCTGGAATAATTTGTCAGGCGAATGCAGTGCCGATATATAGAGTCACTTCGTGGATCGGGAGTAGACATAACATTACTTGAAACATCGCCGGCAATAAAAATAATCTGGCTCACTTTCCAGGCACTGTTGGCGAGGTTTGTATCATCGGCATCATCAAATGCCTCAGTTAAAACATAAGCACCGGTGGAATGTCCTAATACATGGATATTCATCGGGCAGTCCGGTTTTTGTTTTTCAGAAAGATACGCAATCCCCTCAGACATGAGCCGCATTGCGGTAAGTTTGGCTTTGTGTCTGTCAGAAAGGTAGGCGAGCGCTTTGTCGTCACTCGGCCAGTCGAATGAAACCACCAGCCCCTTAAAGCCAACGTCATTCAGCCCGTCGGCCAGAAGTCGATGTCGTTCAATGACTTCGCTTTCACTCATGTTGTATCCATGTACTGAAAACAGGAGATCCCCGCGTTGTTCACCTTTATCGTTGCGCCACTGTGCCAGTTTAGTGACTTTATCAAACCAGTCCTGAGAAGGAATAGCATGGCTGGGGTCGGGATCTTTACCGTCCGGAACCACCAGATAAGTTGTCTCGCCGACTTCAGCGGTGAATTTTCCTCTTGAGGCTTTACGAACGGACATAACATACGAAGGCATGATTAACTCCCACGATGGGTAATAAAATTTTTATGAAAAATACAGTAAGGTTATTAAGGAATATTCTTTTAATTGCTGTGATTTCTGACGTTCCTTTTTGGGCTATGCATAAAGATGAAGTGTATACGAGGGCGCTATTAAGTTGATTCTTTGCCATTCTTTATTATTGGATTTTGACATTCCTCGCATTATTTATTTGTACGGAACGCAAATTCATTCACATAGTGAATGCAAAGGTTGTTTTTTGTTGAGACAATAAAAAAGCCTGTTGCTTGCAACAGGCTTTAGAGAAAACAGTGTGTTTACCTACGCGAGCGTACCACCTGGTATCTGCGCGTCAGATATTCCACCGGTGCGCTCCACACATGCACCAGACGCGTGAACGGGAACAGCAGGAAGATGGTCATCCCCAGTACCAGATGCACGCGGAAGATAAACGCCACGCCGTCCAGATGTTCAGATGCACCGCCCCGGAACGTGACCACCGCCTGTGCCCAGTCCACCAGTTTCAGCATTTCGCTGCCGTCCGGATGTTGGGCGGAGAACGGTATCGTGGTGAGTCCCAGAATACACTGTATCAGCAGCACGCAGAGGATCAGGATATCCGCCGTGGAGGAGGTAGCGCGAATACGCGGATTCGTCAGACGACGAATCAACAGACCTGCACCGCCCACCAGCGTCAGCACGCCGCACACTCCACCTGCGATCATCGCCATCTGTTGTTTCTGCGACATCGGCAGGAACCAGGAATAGACCCAGTGCGGGGTCAACATCCCGAACAGATGCCCGAAGAAAATCCCCAGAATGCCGATGTGGAACAGATTCGACCACAGCACCATCCCGCGTTTATCCAGCATCTGGCTGGAGGAGGCGCGCCAGGTGTACTGGCCGTAGTCGTAGCGCAGCCAGCTTCCCAGCAGGAAAACGGTGCCGCACAGGTAGGGATAGATATCGTAGAAAAAGACGTTCAGATACTGGATCATTTTGGGCCTCCGGCGCTGACGTCGACATACTGCGGGGCGACGTCCTGGCTAAAGCGTCGTTGATATTGCTGCATCGGCGAGCTGTCGCACGATGTGGCGTTGTCCTCGATAAACTTGACCTGTTCCTCTTCCCAGACGGCATCCAGTGCCTGACGGGTGTCATCACGTTTTTCACCGGAAACCTGTTTGGTGACACTGTCACTTGAAAGGCGACTGCCGGCGAGGGTAAGCAGGGCGTCGAACAGCTGATAATGCGCCACACCGCGCTGTTTCAGGCGTCCACCGATCAGCGCCAGGATCGGCGCAACGTTTTGCAGCCCTTCGCGTGCTTCGTCGTCGGTGACGATGCTGAGATATTCCAGATAGAGCGGCAGATAGTCTGGCAGCTCGCGACAGTCCAGCTGCAGTCCGGCTTTCTCGTACTGGCTCATCAGATCGACCATCGCCTGACCGCGATCGCGGGACTCAGCATGAACATGCTCGAACAGCAGCAGCGATGTCGCGCGACCCCGTTCAAACACTTCGCACCACTCCGCTTGTTTATCCAGCAGTACCGCCCCCAGGTGCTGCCGGGCAAACGGCAGCAGCATGGGGGCATCCTGTTCTACAAGGGAAAGTGCTTCCTCGCGGTTTTCCCATAACGTTTCATCGGGATACTCAATCAGTAACGCGATGATCTTGAGGATTTGCATTATTCTCCCTCCCCATGTTCGCGTACTTCAGTGATGTTGATGGCATCAATGCGGTGGCTGTTGAAGAGGTTGAATTTGGTGTCGGAGCCGTGGCAGCCGTCGCCAAAGGTAAAGCCGCAGCCATTTTTCTCCGGGAAGGCATCCTGCGCCATTTCGCGGTGGCTGGTCGGGATCACGAAGCGGTCTTCGTAGTTGGCGATAGCGAGGTAGCGGTACATCTCCTCAACCTGTTCAACGCTCAGGCCCACTTCTTCGATGGCGCGGGTATCGGTCACGCCCTCAACGGTCTGAGAACGCTTGTAGTGACGCATCGCCATCATGCGTTTCAGGGCGCGCAGCACCGGGCCGGTATCGCCTGCACTGAGCATGTTCGCCAGGTACTGTACCGGAATACGCAGGTTCTCTACCGCAGGCAGCACACCGTCGTTCATCGGCAGGCCACCGGCGTCGGCGTAAGACTGAATCGGTGACAGCGGCGGTACATACCAGACCATCGGCAGGGTACGGTATTCCGGGTGCAGTGGCAGGGCGAGCTTCCAGTCCATCGCCATTTTGTACACCGGTGATTTTTGTGCAGCTTCAATCACGTTCGCCGGAATACCCTGTTTCAGCGCTTC
Organism: Enterobacter sp. RHBSTW-00901; assembly: GCF_014103115.1. Classification (NCBI taxonomy): domain Bacteria; kingdom Pseudomonadati; phylum Pseudomonadota; class Gammaproteobacteria; order Enterobacterales; family Enterobacteriaceae; genus Enterobacter; species Enterobacter sp. RHBSTW-00901. The sequence goes on along the minus strand of NZ_JABXPB010000001.1, from coordinate 612,707 downwards.
TTCAATCACCGCCGGATCGTGTGGGTTGAGGAACACGTCGCACTGGCGTTCATACAGATCGGTTTCATGCTCGGTGCTGGCCGCTTCTTCAATGCAGTCGGCGTCGTACAACAGCACGCCGAGATAGCGGATGCGCCCGACGCAGGTTTCCGAGCACACCGTCGGCTGGCCGGATTCAATGCGCGGATAGCAGAAGATGCATTTTTCTGACTTCCCGCTTTTCCAGTTGAAGTAGATCTTTTTGTACGGGCAGCCGCTGATACACATGCGCCAGCCGCGGCATTTGTCCTGGTCGATCAGCACAATACCGTCTTCTTCACGTTTGTAGATGGCTCCGCTCGGGCAGGTGGCGACACAGCTTGGGTTCAGGCAGTGTTCGCACAAGCGAGGGAGATACATCATGAAGGTGTTTTCAAACTGGCCGTACATCTCCTTCTGGATCTTCTGGAAGTTGCGGTCGCGGGCACGCTTTTCGAACTCGCCCCCAAGCAGCTCTTCCCAGTTTGGGCCGCCGACGATTTTGTCCATCCGCTTGCCGCTAATCAGCGAGCGCGGGCGGGCGGTGGGCAGGTGGTCGCCCTCCGGCGCACGGTGCAGATCCTGGTAATCAAAGGTGAATGGCTCGTAGTAATCGTCGATGCCCGGCAGGGACGGGTTAGCGAAGATTTTCGACAGTACGCCCACGCGGCTGCCGAGGCGTGGCGTGAGTTTGCCGGTAATACCGCGCACCCAGCCGCCTTGCCACTCCTCCTGATCTTCCCAGTTTTTCGGGTAGCCAATACCCGGTTTCGTTTCGACGTTGTTAAACCACGCATATTCCATGCCTTCGCGTCCGGTCCAGACGTTCTTACAGGTGACCGAGCAGGTATGACAGCCAATGCACTTATCGAGATTCAGTACCATTCCAACCTGTGAGCGTATTTTCATTTTTTCGCCTCCTGTACCTGATCCCGACCTTCGCCATCCAGCCAGTTAATGTTTTTCATTTTGCGGATCATAATGAACTCGTCGCGGTTGGATCCGACGGTACCGTAATAGTTGAAGCTGTAGGCCAGCTGCGCGTAACCGCCAATCATGTGCGTCGGTTTTGGACACACGCGCGTCACCGAGTTATGGATACCACCGCGGCGTCCTGTCACTTCGGAACCCGGAATGTTCAGGATGCGCTCCTGGGCGTGGTACATCATGGTCATGCCCGGTGGAACACGCTGGCTCACCACCGCACGGGCAGTGAGCGCGCCGTTGGCGTTGAAGACTTCGATCCAGTCGTTGTCCTCAATGCCGAGCTCTTTGGCATCGGCTTCGCTGATCCAGACAATCGGCCCGCCGCGCGACAGCGTCTGCATCAGCAGGTTTTCGCTGTAGGTGGAGTGAATGCCCCATTTCTGGTGCGGTGTCAGGAAGTTGAGCGCTTTCTCCGGGAAACCGTTCGGCGGAATTTCCCGCATATGGGTGACGCTACGGGTATCAATCGGCGGACGGTAGGCCACCAGGCTCTCCCCGAAAGCGCGCATCCACGGGTGATCCTGATACAGCTGCTGGCGACCAGAAACCGTGCGCCACGGGATCAGCTCGTGCACGTTGGTGTACCCGGCGTTGTAGGAGACATGTTCGCTCTCAAGACCGGACCAGGTCGGGCTGGAAATGATTTTTCGCGGTTGGGCCTGGATATCGCGGAAACGAATTTTCTCGTCTTCTTTGTTCAGCGCCAGGTGGGTATGGTCGCGCCCGGTCAGTTGCCCGAGCGCCTCCCAGGCTTTTACCGCCACCTGGCCGTTGGTTTCCGGCGCAAGGGCGAGGATCACTTCCGACGCATCAATCGCCGTTTCAATCAACGGTCGGCCTTTCGCCGGGCCATCACGTTTGACGTAGTTCAGCTTGCCGAGGAAATCGACCTCGTTCTGCGTGTTCCACGAAATGCCTTTTCCGCCGTTGCCGAGTTTGTCCATCAGCGGGCCAAGCGACGTGAAGCGCTCCCAGGTTTCGGGATAGTTACGCTCGACAACGGCAATGTTGGGAGCCGTTTTGCCGGGGATTAAATCGCATTCACCTTTGCGCCAGTCCTGGATATCAAACGGCTGCGACAGCTCGCCCGGGGAGTCATGCTGTAACGGCTGCAGCACCACGTCCGTTTCTGTGCCCAGGTGGCCGACGCACACTTCCGAGAACACTTTGGCGATCTCTTTGTAGATTTCCCAGTCGCTGCGGGATTCCCACGCCGGGTCAACGGCGGCAGAAAGTGGGTGAATAAACGGATGCATATCCGAGGTATTCATGTCGTCTTTTTCATACCAGGTAGCCGTTGGCAGGACGATATCGGAGAACAGGCAGGTGCTGGACATGCGGAAATCCAGCGTGACCAGCAGGTCGAGCTTGCCCTCAATGGCTTTGGTCTGCCACTCCACTTCTTCAGGCTTGACGTCATCGGTCGAACCGAGATCCTCGCCCTGAATGCCGCTCTCGGTACCCAGCAGGTACTTCAGCATATATTCATGGCCTTTACCGGAGGATCCGAGCAGGTTCGAGCGCCAGACAAACAGGTTACGCGGGTGGTTTTTGCCGTTGTCCGGTTGTTCACAGGCAAAGCGGATATCGCCCGATTTTAATGCCTGAACGGTGTACTCCTGCGGCGTCATGCCTGCCGCGTCGGCGCGTGCTTTCACGTGCAGCGGATTGAGGTTGAGCTGCGGAGCGGAAGGCAGCCAGCCCATGCGTTCGGCGCGGACGTTAAAGTCGATCAGATGTCCGGTGAATTTCGAGGCGTCCGCCAGCGGGGAGAGCAACTCCTGCGCCGTCAGTTTTTCGTAACGCCACTGGCTGGCGTGGTTATAGAAGTATGAGGTGCTGTTCATCTGACGCGGTGGACGGTTCCAGTCCAGCGCGAAAGCCAGCGGCAACCAGCCGGTTTGTGGGCGCAATTTCTCCTGGCCGACATAGTGCGACCAGCCGCCGCCGCTTTGCCCGACGCAACCGCAGAAGACCAGCATGTTGATCATCCCACGGTAGTTCATATCCATGTGGTACCAGTGGTTCACACCGGCACCGAGGATGATCATCGAACGACCGTGAGTTTTGTGGGCGGTGTCGGCAAACTCCCTGGCGATTTTTTCGATAAGAAAAGCAGGCACGCCGGTAATTTGCTCGCCCCAGGCCGGGGTGTAGGCTTTGATTTCGCCGTAACTTCCTACCGCGTTACTGTCTTCCAGACCGCGATCGAGACCGTAATTAGCCAGTATCAGATCGTACACGCTGGCGACACGCTTTTGGCTACCGTCAGCAAGCGTCAGGGTTTTGCTCGGGACGCGGCGATACAGCACCGGCTCCTGTTTCACACTGCGGAAGTGCGGGTTTTCGTTACCGCCAAAGTAAGGGAAGGCCACGTCAGCGACGTTGTCATGCGTAATCAGCAAAGAGAGCGTCAGCTCGGTTTCATGGCCTGCTGCCAGTGGCTCAAGGTTCCATTTTCCTTTTTCGCCCCAGCGGAAACCAATAGAACCATTTGGCACCACCAGATTACCGGCGATATCAAAGGCGATGGTTTTCCATTCCGGGTTATTGGTTTCGCCAAGACCCTCGGCCAGGTCCGAGGCGCGTAGCATACGCCCCGGTACCACGCGGCCATCCTCTTGCTCGTCGAGAAGTACCAGCATCGGCATGTCAGTGTAGCGGCGGCAGTAGTTGAGGAAATAGTCGCTTGGGTTATCAAGGTGGAACTCTTTGAGGATCACATGGCCCATGGCCATCGCCAGCGCGCTGTCGGTGCCTTGTTTCGGCGCGAGCCACTGGTCACTCAGCTTTGCCACTTCGGAGAAATCCGGGGTGATGGCGACGGTTTTGGTGCCTTTGTAACGCACTTCAGTAAAGAAGTGGGCGTCGGGCGTACGCGTCTGCGGTACGTTCGAACCCCAGGCAATGATGTAGCTGGAGTTGTACCAGTCGGCAGACTCCGGCACGTCGGTCTGTTCGCCCCAGGTCATTGGTGAAGCCGGGGGTAAGTCACAGTACCAGTCATAGAAGCTCAGGCAGGTACCGCCGAGCAGGGAGAGATAACGCGTACCGGCGGCGTAGGAAACCATCGACATCGCCGGAATAGGCGAGAAACCGGCCACGCGATCCGGGCCATAGTTCTTGATAGTCCAGACGTTGGCGGCGGCAATCAGCTGATTCAGCTCTTTCCAGCTGGAGCGGATAAACCCGCCACGCCCGCGCGCCTGCTTGTAGCTTTGGCTCTTTTGCGGATCGCCCTGAATCGCGTCCCAGGCCAGCACCGGGTCGTTGTGCTGTGCCAGTGCCTCGCGCCACAGCTCAATCAGTTTACGGCGCACCTGCGGGTATTTCAGACGGTTGGCACTGTAGAGGTACCAGGAGTAACTCGCGCCACGCGGGCAGCCGCGCGGTTCATGGTTGGGCAGGTCAGGGCGGGTGCGCGGGTAGTCGGTCTGTTGGGTTTCCCAGGTCACTAGCCCGTTTTTGACATAAATCTTCCAGCTGCAGGAGCCGGTACAGTTCACGCCGTGGGTGGAGCGCACAATCTTGTCAAACTGCCAGCGCTGACGGTAGCTGTCCTCCCAGTCACGGTTGGTGTTATACACCTGCCCGTGTCCATTGGCGAAACTGTCGCCCTTTTGTTTGAAATAGCGGAAGCGATCCAACAGTTTACTCATGACATTTCTCCTGCTCCGATAACATTGCCGGACGGCACTGCACCGCTATCCGGCGAAAGACGATGCGTTATTTTTGTGAGGATTTACGGCCATACGTCAGCCAGGTGACGAACACGCAGATGATGTAAAACACGAGGAAAACTTTCATCGCACCAACCGGTGAGCCGGTCATCGCCAGCGAGGTGCCAAAGGCTTTTGGGATAAAGAACCCGCCGACGGCACCAATCGCCGAGATAAAGCCGAGCGCTGCGGCGGTTTCGGTCACCGCTTCATGCTGCGCCTGCTCGTCGGTTCCTCCGCGCTGTTTCACGCGGGTAATGGTTATCTGACGGAAAATGATGGCAATCATCTGGAAGGTGGAGCCACTGCCCAGTCCGGCGGTGAGGAATAACCCCATAAAGACCAGATAGAAGGCGATAAAGTTGCCTGAACCGGAGCCGGGGAGCGTCAGGAAAAGCAGGGCGCTGAAGACGGCCATAAAGATAAAGTTGATCAGCGTGACGCGCACACCGCCGAGCTTGTCTGAGATCATCCCGCCAGCGGAACGCGCCAGCGCACCAATCAACGGGCCAAAGAAGGCGAGATGGAGAATATTGACGTCAGGAAATTGGGTTTTCGACAGCATGGCAAAACCTGCCGAGAAACCGATAAAAGAACCGAATGTTGCCAGATAGAGCAGGCTGAGTAGCCAGAGATGAAAACGCTTCAGTACCGGGAGCTGACTGGCAATGGAGGCTTTTGAGCTGGCAATATCGTTCATGCCAAAAAAGGCCGCAATGGTCGCCAGCAGCAGAAGCGGTGCCCAGAACCAGGCCGCATTTGCCAGCCACATTGACGAGCCATCCTCCTGCGGTACGCCTTTTACGCCGAGGAAGGTAAACATCGGCAGGAATATCACCAGTGGCGCAACCAGCTGCATCACGCTGACGCCCAGATTGCCCAGCCCGCCGTTGATACCCAGCGCGCTGCCCTGTTTTGCTTTCGGGAAAAAGAAGCTGATATTACCCATGCTGGAGGCGAAGTTGGCTCCGGCAAATCCGCACAGCAGCGCGATGATGATAAATACCCAGTACGGCGTGGCCGTATTCTGAATGGCGATCCCCAGCCAGACGCAAGGAATAATCAGGATCACCGTACTTAATACCGTCCAGTAGCGCCCACCAAATATCGGTACCATGAAAGAGTAGGGGACACGCAATATCGCACCGGAAAGAGAGGGTAATGCGGTCAGCATAAAAAGCTGGTCAGTGGTGAAATGAAATCCGACTTTATTGAGATTGACCGTAATGGCACTAAATAACATCCATACGCAAAAAGCCAGTAGCAGACAAGCCACAGAAATCAAAAGATTTCGTCGTGCGATATGTTTTCCTTTATTCTCCCAAAAGTCGGCGTTTTCCGGTTTCCAGTTACTCAACAGATGATGATTGTTTTTCTCACTTTGTTGTGACATATCGCCCTCTTGCTTAACCAGGTAAAGAGAAAAGTGAAGTTAAAACAGATAGATAACTGCCTGAATATTGTTAAAGTTATTAGGTGTTTTGGGATACCATTGAAAGGATAGATAAAAAAGCGAACCCCCGAGTGTGGAGTGGAAACATGGATTCGCTTAATGTGTTACTAAGTGTAACTTTTGACGGGAGTTAATACTCCGTAGGAGGTATTAAAACAATTCCAGTGAGATGAGCTTGTCGAGATGTTTATTAAACGCCGCATCGTCCATTTCGGGCATATTTAAAATATAAATTCCGTCAAGGCCACACACCAGCCCGATCAACCGCCACGCAACATTTTCTGCCCGGTCAGTATGGGTGAACTCACCGGCCTCTCTGCCTGCGCAGATAATCGTGACGGTCTCCTGGTGCCACATTTCCATCGTCAGCACATAGGCACCCTTAATGTCATGATCCCGGCTCGCCAGAATTTGAGCCTCCCGCCACAGGCGAATATAAGGTTCAAACCCACCCTCATCGCTGCCAAGCATGGCACGCAGGCGCTCCCGCCAGCTGACGTTTTCACCGGCCACTTCGGCATCAAGCAGTTCGCGGATCAACCGGACAAAGGCCAGTGATTTTAACTCGCCACCGGAAGTAAAATGGTGGTGGACTTGCCCGGTCGCGACACCCGCTTCGGCAGCAATGCGGCGTACCGTCATTGCCGACAGCCCTTCGACCAGTGCCACGCACATGGCCGCCTGTAAGATCTCTTCCCGCCGCTCATCCTTGCTCAGATAACGCATTTTTACTCACTCTCAATGGGGATGAAACAAGTGTAACAAAAAGCTGGACACGTGTTCAACATCGCGTAGGATCGCATTCTGGACGTGTGTCCAGGTTTGAGTGAAAAGGAAATTTATGTTTCGTCAGTGGTTAGCGTTAGTGATTATCGTGCTGGTTTATATTCCGGTGGCGATTGACGCGACGGTACTGCATGTTGCTGTGCCGACATTGAGTATGACGCTGGGAGCCAGCGGTAACGAATTATTGTGGATCATCGATATTTATTCGCTGGTCATGGCCGGAATGGTGCTGCCAATGGGCGCGCTGGGCGACCGCATTGGTTTTAAGCGGCTGTTAATGATTGGCAGCACGTTGTTTGGCGTATCATCGCTGGCGGCAGCATTAGCGCCCTCGGCGGGCTGGCTTATTGCGGCGCGCGCCTCGCTGGCGATTGGTGCGGCCATGATCATCCCGGCTACGCTTGCGGGGATCCGCACCTTGTTCGTCAACGCCCGGGATCGCAATATCGCGCTCGGCGTCTGGGCGGCGGTGGGTTCTGGTGGCGCTGCTTTTGGTCCATTGATTGGCGGTATGCTGCTGGAGCATTTTTACTGGGGATCGGTATTTTTGATCAACGTACCGATCGTACTGGTCGTTGTCTCGCTGGCCGCGCGTTTTGTTCCGCGCCAGCAAGGACGACCTGAACAGCCATTGAATATTAGCCATGCAATCATGCTGATTGTGGCCATTTTGCTGCTGGTCTACAGCGCAAAAACGGCGCTGAAGGGGGCACTTTCTCCGTGGCTGGTGGTGGGGACGCTGCTCACCGGTGCGGTGATGCTGTTTATCTTCGTGCGTATTCAACTGCGTGCCCGCGTGCCGATGATTGATATGCGCCTGTTCTGTCACCGTATTATTTTAAGCGGCGTGGTGATGGCGATGACCGCGATGATTGCGCTGGTTGGGTTTGAGCTGCTGATGGCACAAGAGCTGCAGTTCGTTCATGGCTTCACGCCGTTTGAAGCCGGGATGTTTATGTTGCCATTGATGGTTGCGAGTGGGTTCAGTGGCCCAATTGCTGGCGCGCTGGTCGGGCATCTGGGGCTGCGCACCGTCGCTGCCGGGGGGATGGGACTGAGTGCCGTGAGCTTTATTGGGCTGTCGATGCTCGATTTCAGCACCCAACAGTGGCAGGCGTGGAGCCTGATGGTGCTGCTCGGCTTTAGCGCCGCCAGCGCGCTGCTGGCATCCACCTCGGCAATTATGGCGGCCGCACCAAAAGAGAAGGCCGCTGCCGCAGGGGCAATTGAAACCATGTCTTATGAGCTGGGGGCAGGGCTTGGGATCGCCATTTTCGGTCTGCTGTTAACCCGCAGTTTCTCAGCGTCGATTGCGCTGCCACAGGGGCTGGATACATCGCTGGTCGACCAGGCGTCCTCATCAATTGGTGAAGCGGTGAAGGTGGCGCAGGATCTTGCTCCAGACACGGCAGACGCACTGATCGCGGCGGCAAAATCCGCGTTTATCACGTCACACAGCATTGCGTTGGGCAGTGCAGGGGGCATGTTGTTGATACTGGCGGTCGGAATTTGGTTTAGCCTGGCAAAAGTGGCTAAGCAGTAAAGACAAGCCCGGCGACGAGCCCTTTGAAAACGGGCTACGCCGCATGCAAAGGGATAACTGCCTACGACGCAAGCAGGCAGCCTTTATCCAGCGCTTCAATCTCAGTGCCGCTGAAACGGGCATATTGTCCGGTCAAGCGCCAGAACGCGGGTTGCGTTTCGGTGTAAATTTCAGCGGCCAGTACCAGACGTCGTCTCTCATCTTCGCTCATTTCCAGCAACGTCCAGGGAATAAAGTACCGCGCCGTTGAAGTCAGTTCGAGCCACAAAGGGCAACCACATCCCGGGCAAAACCAGCGTTCACCGCGTGCGGATGACGAGAAATGGGAAGGTGCGATGGAGCCTTGCTCAACAAGGGGTTTTCCCTGTGCTTCCAGGTACATACCGATACCACCAGACCATTTCTGGCACAGCGTGCAGTGACAGGCGTAGACGTCGAAATCATTGAGGCTTACGCTGAACTGACTCATCCCACATAAGCAGCGTCCTTTAAAAATATGCATGGCGTTCTCCTTTATTACGCCAGTAAAACTGGTATAAAAAAAGCCAGCCACGAGGGCTGGCCTTTTCAGACTGACAAATCTTAGAACTGGTAGGTCAGGCCTACAGCTACGATGTTGTCGGTAGTCACGCCAGCAGCTTTGGTGAATTTGTTGTCATCAAGCAGGTTGATTTTGTAATCAACATAGGTGGACATGTTTTTGTTGAAGTAGTAAGTCGTGCCCAGATCGATGTACTCAACCAGATCCTGGTCGCCGTAAGTACCGATGTCTTTACCTTTGGATTTCAGGTAAGCGATGGATGGACGCAGACCGAAGTCGAACTGGTACTGTGCAACCACTTCGAAGTTCTGAGCTTTGTTCGCGATATAACCGTCACCGAAGTTGGTCATGTTGCGGGTTTCAGAGTAGGTGGTTGCCAGGTAGATGCTGTTCGCATCATATTTCAGGCCCGTTGCCCACACTTCAGCGTTCTCACCACCAGCGTTCATGGTGTCAATTACGCGACCAGCACTAACCTGCTTGTCAGTACGGTCAGATTTCGCATAGGTTGCACCCACGCCGAAACCGTTCATTTCGTAGGTAGAAGACAGACCCCAGCCGTCGCCGTTCGCTTCGGTGATGTCAGCACGGTCGTTTTTACCCTGGTACTGAGCAGCAATGTTCAGACCGTCAACCAGACCGAAGAAATCGCTGTTACGGTAGGTTGCAACGCCAGTGGTACGCTGAGTCATGAAGGCGTCAGACTGGGTCCAGGTATCGCCACCGAATTCTGGCAGAACGTCAGTCCATGCGCCGATGTCGTAAGCCACACCGTAGTTACGACCGTAGTCGATAGAACCGAATTCGTTGAATTTCAGACCCGCGAATGCCAGACGAGTTTTGTTGCCGTCAGCACCCTGAGATTCAGAACGGTTGCCTTTGAACTCATATTCCCACTGGCCGTAACCGGTCATCTGGTCGTTGATCTGAGTTTCACCTTTGAAGCCCAGACGAACGTAAGTTTTGTCGCCGTCGTCGCCAGTAGCATCAGAGAAATAGTGCAGACCAGTTACTTTACCGTACAGATCCAGCTTGTTACCGTCTTTGTTAAATACTTCAGCAGCGTTTACAACGCCAGCTGCCAGCATAGAAGTTACTGCCACTGCAACTAATTTAAGTTTCATCTTAAATAATCCTTATAATTTTCTTTAGGTATTCCTGAACCATTATTGAACGATTTTTAAACGAGGCCGCTCGTCAATGGCATGCTATTTTTAAAAATCTTGTATCCCCCTTTCAATAATAAGTTTCAAAATATTAGCAATAATTTCAATTAGTGTGATCGGGATCGAAAAAATTGCCGAAAAATGCACTGATTTGGTTATCATTTAACCAAATAATGATTGTTTTACAGACATGACAATTAATGAAAATATAGTTTTTTAGTGGTTTAGTTTTTCTTTGTAATTATTGTTGTTTTCGTGGGGTTTGTGATAGCTGAGATGAGAATGATGACGTTAAAACAGTGTGTTACGGTGATCTTCGGGGTAATTCTTCTCCGGATTTACTGAAATATCCAGAAATAAACTATTGCAATAAGTGCTATATACATCGTAAATATTTGCAGGGAAGTAGTCACGTTACGTTGTCAGTTTGTGTCAATTAATGCATTTCAGAATTTACGTGACAAGGGAATATAAACAAAATTTTCCGGCGTCCTCCATCGTCCTGATAAATATTCTGACACCCGATCACACTTTAAATTTAGGTTAGTTTTTGCCGGGCAGAAACACGCCCGGCACGGGTTATTTTCGCGTGGCAAACCAGCACAGCAGTGACCCGGCGCAGACCATCAGAGCACCTTGCCAGAAGGCGAATGACAGTGGGGCGCTCAGTAATACACTCGCCAGCGCAGCCGATAATACCGGGGTAAAATAAGAAACAGCAGCCAGTACAGTAACGTTGCCGTGGAGAATACCGATATTCCACGAGGCATAGCCAAACCCCAGTGCCACACCACACATGAATAACTTCACAACCACCGGGATACTGAACACCATTTCAGGTTGATCGCTTACCGCGTATTTCACCCACAGACTGAGCGCCGTAAGCAAAACAAAGAGGGTGATACCGTTTTGCCCTTTGGCAAATTTGCTGGTCACGGTGCAGTAGGCCGCCCAGATAAATGCACCGGCAAACGCCAGCGCATAACTGAGCGGATTAGAGATAACGTTGCGGACTATTTCATCCACGTGGAGCCCGTTCTCCCCCCCTAATACCCAGCCCACCCCAAGTAGCGAGATAGCTAATCCGGGGATCACCCACAGGGTTGATTTTTGACCGTTGAACAAAATCGCAAACACAATGGTCAGGCTAGGCCACAGATAATTAACCATCCCGACCTCAATGGCCTGAGAACGCGTTGCGGCATATCCGAGCGACAGCGCAAGGCAAATTTCGTAGGTGACAAACAAGACGCTACCCGCAATAAGATAACGTGGAGAGAAACGTCGAATATCAGGAAAACCAACCGTTACCAGACACAATAACCCGCTCAGGGTGTATATCATCGCCGCGCCGCCCACTGGCCCCAGTCCCTCACTCACGCTGCGAATGAGTCCAACCATTGTGCTCCATAACAGGATTGCTGCCAGACCAATGAGCGTTGCTCTTTTTCTGTCCATTACCTTGCCATCACCATCAATATCAAAGGGAAAATGTATAGCATTAATCCGCCGTGTATCGCGAATTATTCCGTTAACCGCTTAATCATAAAGGGGTATTTAAATTCACCAGGGGTGACTATTAAGGGGGCGAAGACTGGCGACCTTGATTTGACGCAAAAAAATCAGGGGCTTTGCTGTTAGTTTGCGGCGCGAAGTCTTATCAGATAACGAGGACAACAATGGACGTCAGCCGCAGACAATTTTTTAAAATCTGCGCGGGCGGTATGGCCGGAACCACAGCCGCGATGCTGGGATTTGCTCCCAAAATGGCGCTGGCTCAGGCGCGCAACTATAAACTGTTGCGAGCCAAAGAGATCCGTAACACCTGCACATACTGCTCCGTAGGTTGTGGGCTTTTAATGTATAGCCTGGGCGATGGCGCGAAGAACGCCAGAGAAGCGATTTATCATATCGAAGGAGATCCGGATCATCCGGTGAGCCGTGGGGCGTTATGCCCGAAAGGAGCCGGTTTGCTGGACTACGTCCACAGTGAAAACCGTCTGCGTTACCCGGAATACCGTGCGCCAGGTTCCGACAAGTGGCAGCGAATCTCCTGGGGCGACGCGTTCTCCCGGATAGCCAAACTGATGAAGGCCGACCGCGATGCCAACTTTATGGTGAAGAACGCCCAGGGCGTGACGGTTAACCGCTGGCTTTCCACCGGGATGCTCTGTGCCTCTGCGGCAAGTAATGAAACCGGCATGCTGACGCAAAAATTTGTGCGCTCACTCGGCATGCTGGCGGTAGACAACCAGGCACGCGTCTGACACGGACCAACGGTAGCAAGTCTTGCTCCAACATTTGGTCGCGGTGCGATGACCAACCACTGGGTTGATATCAAAAACGCCAACGTCGTGATGGTGATGGGCGGCAACGCCGCTGAAGCACATCCGGTGGGATTCCGCTGGGCGATGGAAGCGAAAAACAACAACGATGCGACGCTTATCGTCGTCGATCCGCGCTTTACGCGTACGGCATCGGTGGCCGATATCTATGCACCAATCCGCTCCGGTACGGACATAACGTTCCTGTCTGGCGTGCTGTTGTACCTGATCGAAAATAACAAAATTAACGCGGAATACGTTAAACACTACACCAACGCGAATCTGCTGGTGCGGGATGACTTTGCCTTCGATGACGGTCTGTTCAGCGGTTATGACGCACAAAAACGTCAGTACGATAAATCGTCCTGGAACTATCAGTTCGATGAGAACGGCTATGCGAAACGCGATGAAACCCTGACCGATCCGCGCTGCGTGTGGAACCTGCTGAAACAGCACGTTTCCCGCTATACGCCGGATGTGGTGGAGAACATCTGCGGTACGCCGAAAGCGGACTTCCTCAAAGTGTGTGAAGTGCTGGCTTCCACCAGTGCGGCGGACAGAACCACCACGTTCCTGTATGCGCTGGGCTGGACGCAGCACACCGTGGGCGCGCAGAACATCCGTACGATGGCGATGATCCAGTTGCTGCTTGGCAACATGGGTATGGCGGGTGGTGGCGTGAATGCGCTGCGTGGTCACTCCAACATCCAGGGATTGACCGATCTGGGGCTGCTTTCCACCAGTTTGCCGGGTTATCTGACGCTGCCGTCAGAAAAACAGACTGATTTCCAGACCTGGCTCACGGCGAATACGCCAAAAGCCACGCTGGCCGATCAGGTGAACTACTGGAGTAACTATCCGAAGTTCGCCGTCAGCCTGATGAAATCTTTCTACGGCGATGATGCGCGCAAAGAGAACGACTGGGGCTTTGAATGGTTGCCAAAATGGGATCAGTCTTACGACGTCATCAAGTATTTCAACATGATGGATAAGGGTAACGTCACGGGCTATATCTGCCAGGGCTTTAACCCGGTGGCCTCGTTCCCGGACAAAAACAAGGTGGTGCGCAGCCTGAGTCAGCTGAAGTACATGGTGGTTATCGACCCGCTGGTGACTGAAACCTCCACGTTCTGGCAGAACCACGGTGAATCAAACGATGTCGATCCGGCATCGATTCAGACCGAAGTGTTCCGTCTGCCGTCGACCTGTTTTGCCGAAGAAGACGGTTCTATTGCTAACTCTGGCCGTTGGTTGCAGTGGCACTGGAAAGGTCAGGATGCACCGGGTGAAGCGCGTACCGACGGCGAGATCCTGGCCGGGATTTACCATCGTCTGCGCGAGATGTACCGCACCGAAGGCGGCAAAGGTGCTGAACCACTGCTGAAGATGAGCTGGGACTACAAACAGCCTGATCACCCGGAGTCCGAAGAGGTGGCCAAAGAGAACAACGGCGTGGCGCTGGCGGATCTCTATGATGCCAGCGGTAACCTTGTGGCGAAAAAAGGCCAGTTGCTGAGCAGCTTCGCGCTGCTGCGCGATGACGGTACGACGGCATCTTCCTGCTGGATCTACGCCGGTAGCTGGACGGAGCAGGGTAACCAGATGGCCAACCGCGACAACGCTGACCCGTCAGGTCTGGGCAATACGCTGGGCTGGGCATGGGCGTGGCCGCTGAACCGCCGCGTGCTGTACAACCGCGCCTCAGCGGATATCAACGGTAAGCCGTGGGATCCGAAACGCATGTTGATCCAGTGGAACGGGTCGAAGTGGGCGGGTAACGATATCCCGGACTTCAACACCGCCGCGCCGGGCAGTGCGACCGGGCCGTTTATCATGCAGCCGGAAGGGCTGGGGCGTCTGTTTGCTCTCGATAAGCTGGCGGAAGGGCCATTCCCGGAACACTACGAACCGATGGAAACGCCACTGGGCACTAACCCGCTGCACCCGAACGTGATCTCCAGCCCGGTGGTGCGTATCTACGAGGACGACGTGCTGCGTTTAGGCAAGAAGGATAAGTTCCCGTATGTGGGGACGACCTATCGCCTGACCGAGCATTTCCACACCTGGACTAAGCACGCGCGGCTTAACGCCATCGCCCAGCCGGAACAGTTTGTGGAAATCAGCGAAACGCTGGCGAAAGCGAAAGGGATTGCTAACGGCGACCGCGTGAAGGTCAGCAGCAAGCGCGGCTTTATTCGCGCGGTTGCGGTAGTGACCCGCCGTCTGCAGTCGCTGAACGTTCATGGTCAGCAGGTGGAAACGGTGGGTATTCCGCTGCACTGGGGCTTTGAAGGTGTGGCGCAGAAAGGCTACATCGCCAATACCCTGACGCCAAACGTCGGCGATTCCAACTCGCAGACGCCGGAGTATAAAGCGTTTCTGGTCAACATCGAGAAAGCGTAAGGAGCGAATAAATGGCGATGGAAACACAAGACATTATTAAGCGCTCCGCGACCAATCCGATCACGCCCGCACCTCGTGTGCGGGACGACAAGGCTGAAGTCGCAAAGCTAATCGATGTCTCTTCCTGCGTGGGCTGCAAGGCCTGCCAGGTGGCCTGTTCTGAGTGGAATGACATCCGCGACGACGTGGGGCACTGCGTGGGGGTTTACGATAACCCGGCGGATCTGAGCGCCAAATCCTGGACGGTGATGCGCTTTAGCGAAACCGACCAGAACGGCAAGCTGGAATGGCTGATCCGCAAAGACGGCTGTATGCACTGTGAAGACCCGGGCTGCCTCAAGGCATGTCCGTCTGCCGGGGCAATTATTCAGTACGCCAACGGGATTGTCGATTTTCAGCAGGACAACTGTATTGGCTGCGGCTACTGCATCGCGGGCTGTCCGTTTAACATTCCGCGACTCAATAAAGAGGATAACCGGGTATACAAATGCACCCTGTGTGTGGATCGCGTCAGCGTGGGACAGGAGCCTGCCTGTGTGAAGACCTGTCCGACCGGGGCCATCCACTTCGGCACCAAAAGGGAGATGCTGGAGGTGGCGCAGCAGCGCGTGGATAAACTGAAAGCACGCGGTTACGAAAATGCAGGCATTTATAACCCGCAGGGCGTGGGCGGTACGCACGTGATGTATGTACTGCACCATAACGACCAGCCGGAGTTGTACCACAATCTGCCGAAAGATCCGGCGATCGATACCTCGATCAACCTGTGGAAAGGGGCGCTTAAACCGCTCTCTGCCGCGGGCTTTATCGCCACCTTTGCCGGGTTGATTTATCACTACATCGGTATCGGGCCAAACAAAGAGGTAGATGACGACGAGGAGGAGCATCATGAGTAAGTCGAAGATGATTGTGCGCACGAAGTTTATCGACCGCGCCTGTCACTGGACGGTGGTGATCTGCTTCTTTCTGGTGGCGGTTTCGGGGATTTCGTTCTTCTTCCCGACGCTACAGTGGCTGACTGAAACGTTTGGTACGCCGCAAATGGGACGAATTCTGCACCCGTTCTTCGGTGTACTGATTTTCGTGGTGCTGATGTTTATGTTTGTGCGCTTCGTGCACCACAACATCCCGGATAAGCAGGATATTCCGTGGGTCAAAGGCATCGTCGAAGTCCTGAAAGGGAACGAACATAACGTTGCGAAAGTGGGCAAATACAACGCCGGGCAGAAGATGATGTTCTGGAGCATCATGAGCATGATTTTTGTGCTGCTGGTGACCGGGGTGATTATCTGGCGTCCGTACTTTGCGCACTATTTCCCGATTCAGGTGATTCGTTATGCGCTGCTGATCCACGCGACGTCGGCCATTATTCTGATCCACGCCATCCTGATCCATATGTATATGGCGTTCTGGGTGAAAGGATCGATTAAAGGGATGATTGAAGGAAAGGTGAGCCGCCGCTGGGCGCAGAAACACCATCCACGCTGGTACCGTGATGTTGAACGTCTTGAAGCGAAACAAGACAGTACGGAAGGCATAAAGTAAGCCCTGCGCCGTCGGCGTTGACCGACGGCGCTTCGCTTGCGTGGGCCATTAACGCGTCAATACAGCAGACTCCCGGCCATATCAGAACCGCTCGTCAACATAGCGGAACGGATATTTTGTAGGTTTTACCTTGCCAATTTTTCGCTTCGGTAATTCAACGGGCTCAACGTGCATCGCTTTATAGGGGATCTGCGTGAGCAGGTGAGAGATAATATTCAGCCGCACACGTTTTTTATCTTCCGAGCGCGCCACAAACCACGGTGCCCATGCGGTGTCAGTGGCGGAAAACATCGCGTCTCGTGCCACGGTATATTCGTCCCACATGTTGAAAGACTTAATGTCCATCGGGGACAGTTTCCAGATTTTGCGTCCGTCGTTGATACGATCGCGCAGTCGGCGTTCCTGCTCTTTCGGCGTGACCTCAAGCCAGTACTTCACCAGAATGATCCCCGCATCGACCATTGCTTTCTCCATAACAGGCGTACCGTCGAGAAATTTTTCTACCTGCTCCGGGGTACAGAATCCCATGACTCGTTCGACGCCTGCACGGTTGTACCAGCTACGGTCGAAAATGACGATCTCTCCCGCTGCAGGCAGGTGGGGAACGTAGCGCTGGAAATAGAGCTGGGTTTTCTCTTTCTCGGTGGGCGCGGGGAGTGCCACAACGCGAAATACGCGCGGGCTGACACGCTCGGTTATCGCTTTGATGGTTCCGCCTTTACCGGCTCCGTCACGCCCTTCGAACACAATACACACTTTCAAACCTTTAGCGACCACCCACTGCTGAAGCTTAACCAGTTCAACATGAAGACGGCGCAACTCTTGCTCATACACTTTCGTTTTCAGGGGGGCATTTTTAACGACATCAGCAACGACACTGGCTTTCTTCTTACTGACCATAATTGTCATCCTCTTGTTGTCCTGCCGCGGGGAAGGAGCTGTATTTGAAGTGTAATCTATCTGTATTAATGGATTAACGTGTCAGAGAGGCGATTTGAACTGGCTCACCATACAAGATTATTCAATAATGGCTGTTGCGAACGTTTAACAAGTGGTTGTTGTATGAAAAAGACAATTTTTTCGTTGGCACTTGGCACATTTGGCCTGGGGATGGCTGAATTTGGCATTATGGGTGTGTTGACGGAACTGGCGCATGATACCGGGATTTCAATTCCCTCCGCCGGGAATATGATTTCGTTTTACGCCTTCGGTGTCGTAATAGGTGCGCCGGTTGTGGCGCTGTTTTCCAGTAAGTTCTCACTAAAATCGACGCTGCTGTTCCTGGTGGCCATGTGCGCGGTCGGAAATGCGATTTTTACCTTCTCATCATCGTATCTCTGGCTGGCAACAGGACGTTTGATTTCGGGTTTTCCGCACGGAGCCATTTTTGGCGTCGGGGCGATCATTCTTTCCAAAATTGCACCGCCGGGTAAGGTAACGGTCGCCGTTGCGGGCATGATTGCCGGTATGACCGTAGCCAATCTGGTGGGTGTTCCGCTGGGGACGTGGCTGGGGCATGAGTGCAACTGGCGCTATACCTTTATGCTGATTGCCATATTTGATGCGCTGGTGATCTTTTCGGTGCTGATGTGGGTGCCGAAAATTCACGATAAATCAGAAACCAAATTGACCGCGCAGTTCCATTTTCTGACGAAACCGGAACCCTGGCTGATTTTCGCCGCCACCATGTTTGGCAATGCCGGTGTGTTTGCGTGGTTCAGTTTCGTTAAGCCGTTTATGGTTAACGTCTCTGGTTTCTCCGAAGGGGTGATGACCGTCATTATGATGCTGATGGGCCTCGGGATGGTGCTGGGTAACCTGCTGAGCGGCAAATTGTCTGGCCGTTTTAGCCCACTGCGCATTGCGGCAACGACCGATCTGGTGATTGTGGCCTCACTGTTGTCGCTTTTCGCCTTTGGCGAACAGAAAACCGCCTCACTGGTGATGGGGTTTATCTGCTGCGCCGGGCTGTTTGCACTCTCCGCACCGCTGCAAATTTTGCTACTGCAAAATGCCAAAGGGGGCGAGATGCTGGGGGCTGCCGGGGGACAGATGGCGTTTAATCTGGGCAGTGCGATTGGCGCGTATTTTGGCGGGATGATGATTACGCTCGGATATAGCTGGAGTTATATCACGTTACCGGCGGCCATTTTGTCTTTCTCCGCCATGACTTCGCTGTTGATTTACGGCCATTTGAGCGCCAGAAAACGTCAGGCCAACGCGCGTGCGCTAGCCTGATCTGGCCCGGCGGAGACTGCCGCCGGGCGCAGACGTTAAAGCTGTGCTTCTATTGCCTCAATCTCTTTACGCCATTGCGCCTGCAGCTGCGGCTTTTGATGTTTCGGCTTACGCGCGACATCCTCCGCAAGCAGCGTTTCCAGTGCAATCAGCCGTTCAAGCAGATCGTCCGACAGTGCCGGGGCGTTTTCCACCGGCGGTGATGACTCAGCCTGGTATGTCAGGCCTGCACTTTCACGCAGCCTTTCGAATACGGCTTCGGCATCATGCCACTCGCTCAGCATGCCATCCTCAATCAACCAGAAGCGGTTACAGCTTTGGCTAATCAACTGACGATCGTGGCTGACCAGCAGCACACCACCTTCAAACTGTTGCAGAGTGTCGGCCAGCGCTTCTTTGCCCTCCATATCCAGATGGTTGGTCGGTTCATCCAGCATCAGCAGGCTATAACGGGCAAGCGTCAGCCCAACAAACAGCAGGCGAGAACGCTCGCCGCCGCTGAGCGTGTTGACCTTTTGTCCGTGACGCGCCCACGGGAACCCGGCACCGATCAGCGCCATCTTGCGATTCTGCGGATCGGGTGCAAAAGGCTCCAGTGCATCAAACAGCGAGGTATCGTCCGGCAGCTGGTTCAGCGTCTGATCGTAATAACCTGGCGAGACACGCGGATGGATTTTCAGCCTGGCGTCCGTTAGCGCATCGGTAAAATGTCGCCAGATAAGTTTCATCAACGACGATTTACCGCAGCCGTTACGCCCGACGATCGCCACCCGATCGCCACTTTTCAGCCTGGCAATGTCGACATTAAACAGATCCGGCAGCCTTGGAGCGGGCGGAACACCGAGACGTTCCATCTCCAGCAGACGGTCGGCCCGCAGCGCGTCGCCCCGCAGGGTTAATGTCCACTGACTGCCTACGGTGACTTCCGTCTGGTTCTCTTTCAGCCGCTCGACCTGTTTTTCCATCTGTTTGGCTTTGCGGGCAAGATCTTCGTTGTCGTAGACCTTGCCCCAGGTTGCCAGCCGTTTGGCGCTGGTCGTGATGCGGTCGATTTCCTTTTGTTCAGCCTTATGGCGTTGCGCATCGCTTTCGTCTTTTGCGACCAGCGCCTTGCGCGCCGCCGAGCAGGGAAGCGCAAAGTAGTGCAACGTCTTATCGCGCAGGATCCAGCTACCGTTAGTGACGGCGTCCAGCAGTTGTCTGTCGTGCGAGACCAGCACAAAGCTGCCAGACCAGCGCTGTAGAAATTGTTCCAGCCAGAGCATCGTTGGCAAATCGAGATGGTTGCTCGGCTCATCAAGCAGGAGCAGATCGGGATCGCTAATAAGCGCTCTTGCCAGCAGAAGACGCGTATGTTGGCCACCGCTCAATGTGGCCGATTGTAATGCCATATCCTCTGGTGTGAAGCCCATTCCGGCCAGTAGGGTTTCTGCTTTCCAGCGCAGGTTGTCTCGTTCAGCAGACGACAGTTGTGCCAGCACCGCATCCAGCATAGTCAGCGGATAAATGGCGTCCGGCAGATGTTGCTCAACGCGCGCCATCAGGCAGTGCCCGGCCAGCGCCACCGTTCCGGCAGCAGGGGAGTTTGTGCCGTCCAGGATCTTTAACAGCGTACTTTTGCCGCAGCCGTTATCACCCAGCAGACCAATGCGGTCGCCTTTTTTCAGCGTAAAGGAGAGGGCGTCGAAGAGCGTGCCAAACGCCGTATCAACACGTAAAGATTGTGCAGTGAGTAAAGTGCTCATTATTGCTTACCCAGGAGTTACAGGCATGTTTATGCCTCGTCAAACATCGCTGACGATAACTCAGTAAGCCCGAGAGAAGGGATTTCAGGGGTTGGTGTCTTCGCTCAAGCCGAAGTTATCGCAGCACGATATCGATAACGCCTGAGCAGGTGCGATCACCAAGTGTATGTGAAACATTGAAAATTTCACAGTACAGCATAATTGGCCTCCTTATATATTCAGTGGGTTAATGGATGAAAGGAGTGTAGCGGGGGAAAGAGGATTTAGCCAGAGGGAGAAGGCCAGACGGTGCAGTCTGGTGCCCTCACTCCAACCCTCTCCCACAGGGGAGGAAGTCAAAAAAATTGAACAAAGAGTGAGATAATTTAATTATAAACACGTTGATTTCAATTCCGGTGTTAGAGATTTCAGAAGATGAAGCATATATAGGCGAACGATTTCTTAGTTTTGACGAACTGGCTTTTCTGTTGAAAGAAACTCAGAATGTTTTTTCATCCCGATGTAGCTGTTTTCATACAGCTAATCTTTTTCTGCGGGGGGCAGTGTCCTTGTGAAATACTGGTTTTGCAAAAAATAAGCGCTTTTTAAATGGGAAAATAAACCACATGAGTTAATGAAGTTCTAAATCAGTTATTCAACAGTAATCATCATCACCAAGAATGATATGCAGCATATGATTCCTGGTGATGATAATTTAATTTTTCGTTACTTTTCCCCACGCAATAAATGTGATTCACCCCTCAATTCTCTTATGTAAAATGTATATTATCTTACAGTTAAAATGGTACTTAATTATTAGCTGCTCAGCTAACGGGAATTGAATGCATGGAGAATGTCAAATTTAAATAATACTGTTAATTAAGGATGATATCATGGCGAGAGGATATTTTTTGACTGTGGGCTGTCAAACAACATGTGGTGGCTCAATCATTACAGGTTATGCGGGACATTCATTATCAGGGCAACGTACAGCCAGAAATGGAGATAAATACATATGTGGAGTTGATAAACAAGTTCATACCATTTTGGGCGGAATTCCGTTCTATTCTATAGATGGTGTAGCAGCAGGTACTTTGCATAGCCGGGGAAGTTGTGATTGTAAATGTGAATTTATCCCCTCTGATTATTCGATGTCCTATGGTGATGAGCCTGTATCCAGACCTCAAAGACTTCAATCGTCCATACCAACCCCGATAGCACCAAAACCGACGTCAGAACCAACTTTCTCTCCTCAGCCACCAGCAGCCACACCTCCAAAACCAATTTCCCCTGTGCCAATGAAAGAGAAAGAACAGCGCGAATCAGTAGATGCCGGGTATTGTATACTCCCATATGGAAGCCACACCCGAGCATATGACCCCTATCTGTTTCTAAATCCACCAAATGGCGTGCGCGAACTGTATCTTTCATTGAACGGTGAAGATAAACAGTATAAAGCCGGTTCTATCCTGCTCATTGTTGACCCGGAGAAGCAGGACGAGAAACAAATAGCGCACTTGCAAGCTGCGAAGGAACGAATTGATACAGCCCTGGCCCCGCTTTCACATCAGCAAGCGCGATTTCTGTTTAAAAATAAAGATACCATTGAAATGTTTGCAGCCGCTGCCAGTAAAACCAGCGAAATTTACGGGTACTCAGGACAGGTCACAGAAGCAGCAAAGGGATATTTCCAGCAGGTTGAAAATATCCTTGTCAGTATCGAGAAATCCTATCAAAACCACTACATCACCAGCGGCGCGTTGATCAGTGAGCAGTTTTACGTTGAGCGCCGTCAGTTGCTTGGTCAGCTTGATAGCGTCCTTAAAATGTTCTCAAAGCACCGTTTCATGTTCAATGAATATACCGACCTCAAAAAATCACTTGGACTCTCAACCCATGCAATTACCCATCGCTGGAATGAAACAGGGGTAAGCGATATCGAAGGTTATGCGACTCACATCGAGAAGCTGGCGAAGTATGTCAAGTTAATGGAAACTGCCGGGAAGATTGGCGTTGGCCTGGCTGCATTAGATACAGCATCGAAAATTACAGAAGCCTGTGCCCTGGGCAGAGATTGTGCTAAAACTGCCTTTACATCTATTGGGGAATTTTCCGGTAGCCTGGCTGGAGGATACATAGCTGAACAAATAGTAGAAAGAGGGGCATCAGGAGCAATATGCTCCCTTGTGTTAGGTGCAGCTACGTTTGAAGCTGGAGGTGCAGGGGCTTTACTCTGTACTATTGGTGTTGCAGGGGGTATAGGTTGGGGGAGTGAGGCGGTTTTATCCTCTGATGGAGAAAAATTAGGCAAACGACTTTATGAGATCACAAACGATGATTAAAGTAAGCGATTTGATATTTATCACCTTCAGTTTACTAGGCTTTTTTCTTATTTGTTGTAGTTTTATCTTATCTGCATTGAATCGGAAAAGATATGACGAAATTTGTATTTTATATAAAGAAAAACACGGTAGTTTGCCAGAGGCTATTACGCTTTTCAAAGACTCTGATAAAAACATGTTGAATATACTATATTTTAATTATGGATATGCAGTAAAAAGACAATTTATAATGATGCCAATCTTAAGTAATAAGAATTCAATTCACATGCCAGATGTTGATAAAGAATTTATCCGTGGATTACCCAAACATCTTATTAGACCATTCTTAATAGAGCATTATCTTGCAATAATTGGAGCAATTCTTATAGTTGTGGGTTTGGCTTTAATGAAAATTATTCATCATATTAATCTATGAATATATTGAAAATATCTCTAAAATAATAAAAACAAGCCCTTGGTGGGCTTGTTTTTATCCTAAAAAGTATCATTCCCTCAACAAACATCACTCATTCTGATAATTTACTTATTGAACTCTGTCACGAACATTAAATTGGATGTCTATATTCTAATTATTGAAATGTTTGAACGTTTCAAGAGAGATCAATCTACATAAATAAGGATATATTGATGGTAAACAGGGTTCATTGCCGTGTTGATGATCGACTCATTCACGGACGTAAGATGCCCCCACAAATGGCGACATTTGCAATTCTTATGCAAGCCATAGCGCAGCGGCGATTTTCTTGCCGGGAGCCCGGGTTGCCAGGGCGGTGGCGGTGAACCGCCCTGGCACGTTCACCTGTGTCGTCGTTACAGAGCAGCAATCAACATAAAGTGAACGGAATGACCACCGCTGCCTTATGTTCCCCCTCACCCCAGCCCTCTCCCTCAAGGGAGAGGGGGTATTCTGTGCCAATCTGTAATTTGTGGGGAACCCGGAGAGAGGGCCGTCCGTAACCGTAGTTAAATCGAGGTACGACGATAGCTGCGGTATTCCGGCATCCAGAAGTTATCATCAATGGCTTGCTGCAATGCATCGGCAGAGGTTTTGATTGCCACACCTTGCTGTTGCGCCATCTTGCCTACTGCAAACGCAATAGCGCGAGACACTTTGTGGATGTCCTTCAGCTCCGGCAATACCAGACCTTCACCGTTGTTAACCAACGGAGAGTATTTCGCCAGCGTTTCACTCGCGGACATCAGCATTTCGTCGGTAATGCGTGACGCCCCGGAAGCGATAACACCCAATCCAATACCCGGGAAGATATAGGAGTTGTTGCACTGGGCAATGGGGTAGGTCTTGTCTTTCCACACCACCGGATCAAACGGACTGCCGGTGGCAACCAGCGCGTTACCTTCGGTCCAGGCGATGATGTCCTGCGGCGTGGCTTCCACGCGGGAGGTTGGGTTAGACAGCGGCATCACGATAGGGCGTTCGCAGTGCTTGTGCATTTCGCGAATAATCTCTTCGGTGAAGAGACCGGTCTGCCCGGAAACGCCGATCAGAATATCCGGCTTCACGTTGCGCACCACGTCCAGCAGGGAGAGCACCTCGTTGTCGGTATCCCAGTTTTTCAGGTTGTCGCGCTTTTGCACCAGCTTAGTCTGGAACGGCAGCAGATTTGGCATGCCGTCGGTCAACAGACCGAAACGGTCAACCATAAAGACGCGGGAGCGGGCCAGTTCTTCGCTCAGGCCTTCGCGCTGCGTCTGGGCAATAATCTGCTCGGCAATACCGCAACCCGCAGAGCCTGCACCGAGGAAGACGATTTTTTGGTAGCTCAACTGGCTACCTGCCGCACGGCTGGCAGCGATCAGCGTACCGACCGTCACGGCTGCAGTGCCCTGGATATCGTCATTGAACGAGCAGATCTCATCGCGATAGCGGTTCAGCAGCGGCATCGCGTTCTTCTGCGCAAAGTCTTCAAACTGCAACAGCACGTCCGGCCAGCGCTGTTTCACGGCCTGAATGAAATCGTCGACAAACTGATAGTACTCGTCGTCGGTAATACGCGGATGACGCCAGCCCATGTACAGCGGGTCGTTCAGCAATTGCTGGTTGTTCGTGCCCACATCCAGTACCACTGGCAGGGTGTACGCCGGGCTGATACCGCCGCAGGCGGTGTAGAGGGAAAGCTTACCGATGGGGATCCCCATCCCGCCAATACCCTGGTCACCGAGACCCAGAATACGTTCGCCGTCAGTCACCACGATCACTTTAATGTTGTGATTTGGCACGTTCTGCAGAATATCGTCCATGTTGTGACGGTTCTGATAAGAGATGAACACGCCACGGGAACGACGATAAATCTCAGAGAAACGCTCACAGGCCGCACCGACCGTCGGGGTGTAGATCACCGGCATCATCTCTTCGAGATGGTTTTGCACCAGGCGGTAGAAGAGGGTTTCGTTGGTGTCCTGGATGTTACGCAGGTAGATGTGCTTATCGATTTCAGTTTTGAAACCCTGATACTGGATCCAGGCACGTTCTGCCTGTTCTTCGATGGTTTCAACCACTTCTGGCAGCAGGCCAAGCAGGTTAAAGCTGCTGCGCTCTTCCATGCTGAAGGCACTGCCTTTGTTCAGCAGGGGGAATTCAAGTAAAACCGGCCCGGCATACGGGATATATAAGGAACGATGTTTTTTCAGTTTGTTGTCCATGTCACTCACTCTTTTTTTGAAGATCCGTCCCTGACACTGCTGTTTGTCATCTTTCTGGCCTGTGCTGCGGGGTTCGGTCGGGAGGTATTATAAAGGAGCTAAATGTTAATTACCGCAACACATAAAAAAAACACCATCGGTTTTGCCGATGGTGTTGCAGATCTTTTACCGGGACTTACTTGCCTGCGTGGCGTTTTCTGCCGGTAGCGTGGGTGACCTGCGTTTCGATGTCGCCCTCAATCACCACTTTGCGCTGGTTTGAAAGCTTGTAGTTCAGCCCCAGAATATGGCGTGCCTGACGGTTCGATTTCATGTTAACTCCTCAATCCTGTTGATAGTTTTAAGGACAAGTTCACTTTCGTGAACGAAATGTAACCCCTTAGGTTGCCCATCAAGCGTAGCAGGTTTTCAGCTTACCATTTCATTTCACCGGTATTCACTTTGGCGCTCAGCTCCAGCGAGCTGGCTTCAGCAAGGTTAGGCCACTGTTTTTTCATGCTGGCGATCACCCCTGCAGAATCTTTATGTTCAGCCAGCGCGTGTTCGAACTGCTGCAGATACTGGCGGGTAAAGTCGATAGCGCCGGTTCCTGCCGGAGGTGTACCGAGATAATGGCCCGGGATCACGCGCTCTGGCTGGTGGGCTGCCATGTCATCCAGCGTTTGCTGCCACTGCTTGCGGCTTGCCTGGGTCTGGGTATCCGCCGTCCAGACGTGAATACCCCAGGAGACGCCGGTGCCGCCGAGGATTGTTTTTGCCGACGGGATCCACACGTATGCGGCGTAGCTGTTCGCCTGTTCGATATCAATTTTCTCGCCATCAACCATGAACGTTGTGGAGGCCAGAACCTGCGGCACAACCAGCTCCGTTGGCGCACCGTCTTTCATCTGCGGTCCCCAGAATGCGAGTTTGGCGTCTTTGGTGGCCTTGATGTGGTCAACCACCGGCTGAGTGGCCACGACTTTGGCATTCGGGAACGCTTTGACCAGTGGCTGCAGGCCAAAATAAAAATCTGGATCGCCGGAGGTGATCACAATCTTATTCAGCGTTTTACCGCTGTGGCGGATTTTTTCCACCAGCGCTTCACCATCCTTTACGCTGAACTGCGCGTCAAACAGAACGGCTTCTTTCGGCCCGGAAACCAGCGTGGAAGAGACAGCAAAAATGCCTTTCTCCTGTGGGTTATAGGTATCAATGGTTAACGGTGCAGCAAAAACGGCTGGGGTAAAAAGGGTACACAGCACTGCAAGGCGGGTGATTTTCATTCTGTTGTCTCTGTTCTTCAGGAAAGTCTCTATTGTACCGATCTCTTCATTTGCCAGAATTCCTGAAACAAGACATGCTTTGTTTCATAAATCGAGCAAATGGAGCTTTATATGGATCGCGTTATTGCCGCTCAGGTCTACAACCGTATTTGTGAGCTGGGGAGTTTGAGTGCCGCCGCGCGTGCGCTGGGGATCTCCCGTCCAATGGTCAGTCGCTATCTGGAACAAATGGAAAAGTGGGCGGGGACGCGGCTGGTCAACCGCTCGACGCGCAAGCTGACGCTGACCGCCGCAGGGGAAAAAGTGCTGCAAAAAACACGCACGCTTTCACAAATCTCGCAGGAAATTGAAGATCAGTCGGCGAAAGATTTACCCTCCGGCACGCTGCGGGTGGCCTGCGCGCATTTTACTGCCATGCATATGATTGCCCCGGTGCTGCCCGGTCTGCTTTCCAGATACCCGCAGTTGCGTGTAGAGCTGGATGTGAACAACCATCCGGTAAGCCTGGTGGGCGAGCGTATTGATGTGGCGATTCGCATCACCGATAACCCGGAACCCGGCATGATTGCCCGCAGACTGGGGGAGTGCCGCTCCGTTTTGTGTGCCTCACCTGCGTATCTGGCAACGCACGGTACCCCCGACAGTGCTGACGATCTGGCGCAACATAATTGCCTGCATTACAGCTTTTTTGCCGGACAGTCCTGGCATTTCCTGACGCCGGAGGGCGAGAACCTGAGCGTGGCCGTGAGTGGCAATCTCAGCGCCAGCATCTCGTCGTTATTGATGGAGGCGGCGGTGAATCACTGCGGGATAGCCATGCTCCCGGAACGGGAAGCACAGACTGCACTTGAACGAGGGGAACTGGTGCCCGTGCTGACGACGTTAAAACCTAAGCCCCTTGCTATTTATGGTATTTATCAATCCCGTGAATATCAGCCCGCCGCGCTGCGCGTATTTCTTGACGAACTGGCCCGTAACCTGGCGGATCCATGAGGGGCGACTCTCATCAAGCGCCGGGTGTAAGCCCGGCAGGGAATACCTCTCCAAGCCATGCAATAAACACCCTCAGGCGATGCGTCAGGTGCCGGTTCTGCGGATAGACCACATGAAAAGGGTATGCCTTCGGACGCCAGTCATGAAGGATCTCAACCAATGTTCCTGCGGTTAAGTGGTGCTGGATTGAGTAACCAAACGTCTGAATAATGCCTAACCCCGCCACCGCCGCAGCCAGGTGGGCATTACTTTCGTTCACGCCAAGATAGTGTGGTACACGGATCTCCTGTTCTTCGCCATTTTCTCTGAAGCGAAAAGGAAAAGCGCGTCCTGTCACAGGTGAAAGGTAGCTAACGAGCTTATGACCGTTGCGTAGCTCCTGTGGATAAGCCGGAACGCCGTGATTTTTCAGATATTCCAGTGTTGCACAGGTGACCATTTCGGCGTCACCAATGTGTCGGGCAATAAGGGTTGAGTCATCAAGGGGACCTCCACGGATCACGCAGTCCACATTACCGCTGATCAAATCAACGGGGCGGTCGGCCACGCCGAGATCAATGCGGATATCCGGATAACGCTGCATAAAGTCCGGGAGCAGAGGGATCAACACATCACGGGCGGTTGAGCCACCAACATCAACGCGCAAATGACCTTTTGGTGTACTGCGCGATACGCGAAACGAGGTATCAATTTCCTCGATGTCAATCAGCACGCGCAGCGCTTTTTCATAGTATTCCGCGCCCTCCGGCGTCGTGACCACGCGGCGGGTGGTTCGGTGTAATAGCCTTATCTCCAGATGAATTTCAAGCGATTTCACCAGTTTGCTCAGGGTGGCTATCGGCATGTTCAGGGAATCTGCTGCCCGGGTAAAACTCCCGGATTCCACTACGCGTGTAAACGCGCGCATCGCCATTAACTGATCCACGCTTTTCCCCTCTGATTATTTCTCTGTGTAAATAGTCATTTTCATTTTTGCCCATTTTTCGCCAATCCCGCAAGGGATAAAGTCTGTTCAACGCAAGCGACAGTTCGCTTGCATCTTAAATCACGTAACAGAAGGTGAATGACATGAACACGACTTTCTCAGGCAAAATCGCACTGGTCACGGGGGGTAGCACAGGTATTGGTCTTGCCACGGCGCAGGAGCTGGCGGCACAGGGTGCGAAGGTATACATCACCGGGCGTCGTCAGGCGGAGCTGGACGCGGCGGTGGCGGAAATTGGCTCGGCGGCGGTAGGTATTCGTGCGGATGTTGCTAAACTCTCCGATCTGGATCGGATCTATGCCCAGATAGCACAAGAAGAAGGGCGTCTTGATATTCTGTTCGCCAATGCGGGTGGTGGTGACATGCTGCCGCTGGGCGCAATCACCGAAGAGCAGTTTGACCGTATTTTTGGTACCAATGTCCGCGGCGTGCTGTTCACGGTACAAAAAGCGCTGCCTCTGTTATCAACCGGGTCGTCCATTATCCTGACCGGATCGACGGTTTCCATTAAGGGGACGGCGAACTTTAGCGTGTACAGTGCCAGTAAAGCCGCCGTGCGCAACTTTGCCCGTTCCTGGGCGCTGGATTTGCAGGGCCGTGGCATTCGCGTCAACGTCGTTAGCCCGGGTCCGGTCAAAACGCCGGGGCTTGGCGACCTGGTGGCGGAAGAACATCGTCAGGGGTTGTATGATGCTCTGGCTGCACAGGTACCACTGGGTCGTTTAGGTGCGCCGGGGGAAGTGGGTAAAGCGGTCGCGTTTCTGGCTTCGGATGCCGCGAGTTTTATCAATGCTACCGAGCTGTTTGTTGATGGCGGGATGGCGCAAATTTGAGGTGTGAGATCGCCGCCCGGGCGGCGATCTGCTTACATTAGACATTACGCCAGCAGCGTACCGTTCGGCCTTCGGTTGACGGTTGTAGTGCCTGCGGGCGTTCGCATCCCTGGGTTGCCAGCGGACAACGGTCGCGGAAATAACACCCGACGGGCAGGTGACGGTTGCCGGGAAGTTCTGTTTTGCGCAATGCCAGCCCCTCATCCAGCGGTTCGCCGGTTCTGGGGACGGAATCAAGCAGTAACCGGGTATAAGGATGTCGGGGCCTGACCAGTACCTGCGCGGCGGTTCCCAGCTCCACAATCTGCCCCAGATACATTACCGCCACGCGATCGCTCATGTGCCGGACGACCGAAACGTTATGAGAGATCAGGACATAGGTCAGGTTGCGCTGTTGTTGCAGTTTCACCAGTAAATTCAGGATCTGCGCCTGCACGGAGATATCCAGCGCGCTGGTCGGCTCATCCAGCACGATGATGTCCGGGTCGGACGAGAGCGCCCGGGCAATGGCGATACGCTGACGCTGTCCGCCGGAAAAGGCATGTGGCAGGCGGTCAAGGTACTCCGGTCGAATGCCCACCTGCTGCGCCAGGTCTTCCGCCAGCTGACGACGTTCACGTTCACTGCTGCGTTTTTGCACCCACACCGGCTCGGTGATGATGCGCCAGACGGGCAGACGCGGGTCGAGCGAGGAGAGCGGATCCTGAAACACCATCTGCATACCGCCTGCAGAGTTTGTCCGCTGGCATGCCCCGGTGCTCGGTTTGAGCATTCCCATCAGCAGCTGTGCCAGGGTGCTTTTTCCGCAGCCAGATTCCCCCACAATGCCCAGCGTTTCGCCCCGGCGGATCTGCAAATCCATTCCGTTGAGCGCATGTACCTGCTCCGTTACGCGGCCCAGCCAGTTTTTACGCGCAGGGAAGTTCACGTGTACACTATCCAGTTCCAGCAAGACATCAGACATGGTGTTTCTCCTGTTGCGGGTACCAGCAGGCAGCCCGCTGGCCTTCTGCACCATTGGGCATTAAGCGCGGTGTTTCACCACATTTCGCCCCAGCGGCAAAACAGCGCTCGCGAAAAGCACACCCGCGTGGCAACTGGCTGAGATTGGGTACCGTACCGGGGATCGCCGGTAGCATTTCGCGTGGTTCGCCGTTCTCCGGTGCGCACTGCAGCAGACCGATGGAATAAGGATGAACGGGATGCTGGATCAGCGTCTGCGTGGTGCCGCTTTCGATCACACTGCCCGCATACATGACGTACATCCGGTCGCAGAGCTGTGAGACCACGGCCATATCATGGCTGATAAACAGCACCGACGTGCCGCTGGCACGTGCTTTATGTTTCAATAATCGCAGTACCTGAAGTTGCACTGTCACATCCAGGGCGGTTGTCGGTTCGTCGGCGATGATAAGCTCCGGCTCGCAGGAGAAGGCAAGGGCGATCATGACCCGCTGGCGCATGCCGCCGGAAAGTTCGAACGGATAGCGATCCATCACCTCCGTTGCATCCGGAATTTGCATCTCTTCCAGCAGGGTAATCGCTTTTTGCTGCGCCTCGCTGCGGGTGAGTGGCTGATGCTGGCGGATCACTTCAACCATCTGTTTGCCAATTCGTCGCGTTGGGTTCAGTGCCGTCATCGGTTCCTGAAAAATCATCGCCACTTTTGCGCCGCGCCACTGGCGAAGCTGTTTTTCTGACGCATTCAGCACATCTTCGCCGAGCAATTTCACCTGCCCGTGATGAACCCGGTAGCTGCCTTCCGGCAACAGACGCATTGCCAGCATCGCTGTGACCGATTTTCCCGAGCCGGATTCGCCAACCACACCGACAATTTCGCCCCGGGCGATCTCCAGTGAGACGTTGTTGAGCGCATGGACTTCACCACGAAAAACCGGGAAGCTCAGGTGCAAATCTTCAATGGATAATACGGTTCCACTCATGACGGTTTCCCTCCCGATTTCGGATCAAGCAGGTCGCGGATGCCATCACCAAACAGATTAAAACCGACGGCAGTGATCAGGATCGCCGCCCCCGGAAAGGCGCAATACCACCACTGATCGAGCACATAGTTACGGCCCACGGCCACCATTGCCCCCCATTCGGCGGTGGGCTGTTGCGCCCCCAGGCCGATAAACCCCAGCGTGGCGGCCATCAGAATGGCACTACCGATGTCCAGCGAGGCCTGCACAATCAACGGCGGCAGCGCGTTGCGCAGGATATGCCAGCTGATCAAATGCCAGCGCGATGCACCAAAGGTACGGGCGGCCTGTACATAGGTAAACTGACGGACGATCAGCGTTTGCCCGCGGGCCAGACGCACGTAAAACGGAATACGCACAATCGCAATCGCCAGCATGGCGTTAAACAGGCTCGGGCCAAGTGCCGCCGCCAGCGCCATTGTCAGCACCAGCGAGGGGATAGAGAGCATGATATCCATTACACGCATAATGATGGCGTCACCGCGTCCACCCAGCACGCCGGACAAGCACCCCAGCAGCGAGCCAATTCCCCCCGCGATAGCAACTACCGCCAGCCCGGCAGTGATGGACTGTTGGCTCCCCACCAGCACGCGGCTGAACAGATCGCGTCCTACTTCGTCGGTACCAAACCAGTGTAGTGCCGACGGAGCCTGCAGCCGGGCGGTCAGATCCAGGGCATTTGGGTCATGCGGCACAATCCACGGCGACGTGACCATCAGTAACAGCATCAGGATCATAATCACGCCACCAATCAGCGTGAGCGGGCTTTTACGTAGCATCCAGAACAGCTTTGCCCAGTCGATGCGCGGTTTGGTGGTTTTAACGGGGACGGGCGTTTCCTGAGTCAACATCATTCGGCACCTCCGCGCCCGATTCGCGGGTCAATCCACAGATAGAGCAGATCAACCACCAGATTGACTAACACATAAGCCAGCGAGACCACCACGGCGAAGCCCATTACCGCAGGGAAATCGAGCGCCTGAATGGAGGTCACTACCCACGCGCCCATCCCCGGCCAGGCAAAGACGGTTTCGGTGAGCACGGCACCGTAGAGCAGATCCCCCAGTGCCAGTCCCAGTACGGTAATTGATGGGATCATTGCATTCGGTAACGCGTAGCACAGAACGATGTACCAGCCAGGCAAACCACTGGCGCGGGCGGTACGGATGTAATCCTCGCTGAGCTGTTCCAGCATGGCAGAGCGCACCTGGCGTGCCACAATCCCCAGGTGGACAAACGCCAGCGTCAGCGAGGGTAAAATCAGGTGTTGCAGGGCGTTAAAAAAGACCTCGCCGTTACCTTCCAGCAGGGCATCTATCAGATAAAAACCGGTGATGTGTGCAGGCGGGTCGAGCCAGTCGTCCAGCCGACCGCCGCCTGGCAGAATTTGCAGATGGCCGTAGAACAGCACAATCACCCCCAGCCCCAGCCAGAATGCGGGGGTGGAGATCCCGGTCATCGCCATCAGCCGCACCAGGTGATCCAGCCAGCGGTTACGGTACACCGCCGATAAGATCCCCAACGGTACACCAATCACCAGCGCCAGCAGCAGAGAGCAAAATGCCAGCTCCAGTGTGGCGGGGAAAAAGGCTTTCAAATCTTCCGCCACCGGTCGTCCGGTACGGATGGAGGTGCCCAAATCACCGTGTGCGAGGGCATCCACATAGCGACCAAACTGGATATACAGCGGCTGATCCAGCCCCAGTTGCTGGCGAATGCTTTGTACAATTTCGTCGCTGGCACGGTCACCGGCCAGCAGACGGGCCGGATCGCCGGGGATCATGTGTGAAATAATAAAAGTAATGATACAGACACCGGCCACCACCAGGAGTAACCCCCAGCAGCGCTGGCGCACAATGCTCCAGAACGTCATACACTTTCTCCCGGCGAGAACCGTTACTTGCTCATGGTGGCGATATTGAACACCTGCTCGAGCATCGGATTAAAGGTGAAGCCTTTGACCTCTTTGTTCATCGCCAGTTGGTAGTTCTTCTGGAACAGATAAACGTAGGCCGCCTCGTCGATCACAATCTTCTGGGCCTGTTGGTAGTCTTTGGTGCGTTCTGCCTGGTCGGTGGTTTTCAGGGCGGCCTGCAGCAGGGCGTCGACCTCTTTGTTGTCATAGAACGAACGGTTGCCCGGCAGACCTTTTTTGTCTGACTCGAACCAGTAGTTCATGAACATGTACGGGTCGGCGAAATCCGGGCTCCAGTTGCCGATGGCAATGTCGTAATCGCCTTTGCCTACGCGGTCACGCATGGTGGCGTTAGCCAGTTTCTCCAGTTTGACGCTGATCCCCAGTTTACCGAGGCTCGCCTGGGTAGAAAGGGCGATCGGCTCCCAGTTCGGATCGTTATCGGAGTAGAGGAACGTCAGGCTGGCGGGTTTGTCTTTTACGTTCTCCAGCGCCGCTTTGGCTTTGGTTTCGTCGAAGCTGTACTGCATGGCGGTGGCATCAAAGCCCCACATACCGTCAGGAATTGGGCCACGCATCTGTTTGCCGTTGCCGCTGAGAATACCGTTCACCATCCCCTGATAATCCGTCGCCCAGGAAACCGCCCGGCGCAAATCCACCTGGTTCATTGGCGCTTTGCTGTTGTTGAGATACAGGTAGGTCACGCGCAGGGATGGGTATTCCGCCACGGCCACTTTACCTTCCTGTTTCAGGGCTGAAAGCTGATCCACTGGCAGGGAGTCGGCAATGTCCAGATCGCCCCGGGAAAGCTGCAGGCGACGCGAAGCACTTTCACCAATGATCTTCACCGAGACGCGCTTAAAGTGTGGTTTATCGCCCGGCCAGTGCGGGTTAGGCACCAGTACCAGTTGCTGACCTTTCTGCCAGCTTTTCAACATAAACGGGCCGGAACCCGCGGTGTTTTGCGCCAGATAACCACGCGCATCATCGGCGGCATTGGCTTTCAATACCGCGGGGTTGATTATCGAGGCTCCGTCGTTTGCCAGCGTATAGAGGAACGGGGCAAACGGCTGGCTGAGGGTGAATTTCACCGTGTGGTCATCAACCGCATCTATTTTGAGATCTTTCGGAAACGCTTCCGACGGCCCCTGGCTGATTTTCAGCAGACGCTCGAACGAAAGTTTGACCGCCTCCGCGGTGACCGGCGAACCGTCGGAGAATTTTGCCTTGTCCGTCAGAGTGAAGGTCCACTCTTTCTGGTCATCGGATGCCTTCCAGCCTGTTGACAGATCGCCTTCCACTTCAGTCGTGCCCGGTTTGTATTTCACCAGACGTTGATAGGAGGGATAGGTCACCGTCCAGTCGTTGTTGTCGATAGTGACCGCCGGGTCGAGCGTTTGCGGATCGGCCGCTTTACCGATCACCAGCATATCTTTCGGGACAGCCGCCAGCGCGGCAGGTGCGCTCATTGCCAGCGTGGCGGCGATAAGCATGGTAAGCATTGTTGTTTTCATAGCCGTGCTCCAGTGTTAAAGGGATGTGTGCGTCAACGGGAAACAGTCAAAACGATCTTTAAGCAGGGGATAACGGGCCGCGTTCGGCAGCTCAAAATGCCACCATTCACTGCTGATCCCCACAAAGCCGCCGCCAAACATGATGGCGTTGAGTAGCAGGCGGTTGCGCTGGGCATGGGGAGGGACTGACGGATGATACGGGTGTGAACGGTCGTGCATTTCGTCAAACCCGGCCCCCATATCCAGCACAGTGTTGTGTTCATCCATCAGGGTGACATCGATGGCAGTCCCCCGGCTGTGGTTAGAGCCTGTCGCCACATCAACCACGTATTCGGGATCCGGGCAGGCATCCCAGAGTTGTGCCTGGGCCTGTTGTGGGCGGTAGGCGTCGTAGACCACCAGTTTTAACCCGGCCAGCGTCGCGATACTGATGGCTTTTGCCAGAGCAGTAACGGCATCGGTGTGCAGCAGACACCGGGCTTCCTGATAAATTGGCCGGCCGGTAATGTTGTCGGCGGTGGCGTATTTCAGATCGATATGCAGCGAAGGAAAGGTTTTCGCCACATCAACCAGTTGACACTCTTCGGGCATAGCTCCGCTCCTTTAGCGTTCGAATTGACCAAACTCTTGTTGTAATTGTCGGTTTACCGCCAGACGGTCGGGAAGGGCATCACCCAATGCTTCCACCACGCCTGACAGCAGCAGGTTGAACAGACAACTCACAGGTGCCAGCGAATCCCAGAAATGGCCGGTATCGGTTTTCACCTGCAGTAAATCAATGGGGTAATCCCGCGCCCACGGGCACCAGATATCGGTGATTAGCACCATCGGGATCCCTTTTTCACTGGCGACCCGGCAATACTGCCGGGCAATGGCAGAGTAGGCGCGGGTATCCGTCAGCACGACGTAAGGATGCGAAAACCCCGAGTTCAGCGATTCGACCCAACTGCCGGATAACCCTTCGGAATAGCTCACGCGAGGGCGCAGATATTCCAGATGGCTGAAGAATGCGTTGGCGATCCCACGCGTAGACTGAATGCCCAACACAAATACGGCATCCGCATGCGTAAGCTGGTGGACGACCTGCTTAAAGGTATCGCTTTGCGCCAGCTGATAGGCATGGGTAATTGCGTCCACCTCCAGCGACAGCGAGTGCTGAACGCGGTCTGACAGCGGTTGTTGCTGCTGCCAGGAGTCCAGGCGCTCGTTCATTCCCCAGGGCTGATACGGATCGCGCAGGCTTTTTTTGGCATCTTCCAGATTGCGGTAACCCAGCTTGCGCAGGAAGCGACCTACAGTGATCCCGCTGGTGCCCGTGGTCAGCGCCACGCTTTCCGCCGTTTCAAACGGGATCTGCGCGGCGTGAGCCAGCATCCAGCTTGCGACCCGCTTTTCGCTGGGGGTGAGCTGGCTAAAGGTTGCTTCGATACGGCTTAGCACTTCGGGTTTTGTCGTCATACCGCCTCGCTGTTAACAGGCTGTCAAACGCCGGATGTGTGTTACCTGATTAACAATGCATGACGCGTGCCATGTTCACAGAGCGTGTCACACCGCCTGCGCTGCAAAGTTAATGCAATATTTATTTAACCAATGATCAACATTTGTGCAGCGTAGTTCACTTTTGGTGCATTGTCTGACCAGGAGGGGCGGAATTTGGTGAATACGTCAGTGTCTTCACATTTTTGTTAGGATAGGGGCACGGTAAATCAGAAGGGGACGACTGAATTTTATGAACGATCAAAACAACACATTATGTCATTACACTGATTTAACTGGGCTGATTGGTATCATTGGATCTGGCTCGTTTTGGGCCACTAACCTGGCTTTCATGAATGATAAGTCTGAATTAGTTCATGGCCTGGACTGCGCCAAAAAGGCCATCAGGTTTATGCAGCCATCGCCCTTATTTAGCGACTGGAATCAGGATTTTACCGATGCGATCGATCGCATCAAAGAACGAGATATCAATGATATTTTTACGGTGAGTTTTTGCCGCAACCCTGATTTATTGAGTCAATGGCGGGGTTATGGAAAAGCACAGGGCGTATCGCTGGTGCTTGATCAGACCCTGCTGGTGAATAGTTTTGAAGCGTTCATTAAACGTGAGAATACAACGCCGGATAAGGGAATTAGGCTGGATCACTATTACATGATAAATGATAGTGTTACCTATAACCGACCCGAAGAAACTTTTGAGCTAAAAAACAAGCTCCAGAGTCACATTGACGGTTACGCGCAGTTTGTTGAAGAGGTGGGTACTGATGCACCTGACCAGTTTGCGTACCTTCAGCATATCATTTCGCAGGTGACACCGTTCTTTAAGCACAGCGGGTTTAGCGAGGAAGAAGAGTACCGAATTGTTATCAGAAATCTGTGCAGGGATAATAAAATAAAATTCAGAACTGACGATAAAATGATTATTCCTTATATTCCGGTTTTGCTCACCGGAGAAAATAAATTGCCATTGCGAGAGATAAAAGTAGGGCCATGTGAAGATTTTACGCTAGTGCGAAAGGGCATCGAACTGCTACTCAACGTTAATGGCTACTCTGACGTCAAGATCACGCCATCAACCATCCCGTATCGGGGGTGATGGCGGTGCGGTGCTGAATGATGCCTGTAAGAGGGCATCATTAAACGGTACCTTGCTTATGCGCAGTAAGGTAAGCACGGAACATCAGCACCAGTTGTCGCTCAGCTTCCACTCCCGCGCTGGCGGACATCACTCTCATACAGAATACCGGGACTGTTCCGAAAAGGACGGCCGCCATCGTCTGGGCAATCACATGACATTCGCTGAAATGACTATCACTGGCCGATGCCAGTAATTTCTCAATTGCCTGAACACTTTTTTGGACTGCGCCATCAAGCAATTTGCCGGCATCCAAATCTACCGCAATGTAATAGAGCGCGGGAGAAACCTCAGCATGCGTCATAATGGCCTCAAGGTAGGCCCTGACGACGACAGAAGCAATTTTATCTGACTCAGCATGCAAATTTTCATGGCAGGCATTTTCAACAATATG
Source organism: Enterobacter sp. RHBSTW-00901 (assembly GCF_014103115.1). Classification (NCBI taxonomy): domain Bacteria; kingdom Pseudomonadati; phylum Pseudomonadota; class Gammaproteobacteria; order Enterobacterales; family Enterobacteriaceae; genus Enterobacter; species Enterobacter sp. RHBSTW-00901. The sequence goes on along the minus strand of NZ_JABXPB010000001.1, from coordinate 574,744 downwards.
GGTAAGGGATATCAGATGTCGTTCCAGCAGGGCCAGCAGCAAGGATTGTTTGTTAGGAAAATACTGATACAACGTACCGACTGAAACACCTGTCCGCTCAGCAACACGTGTAGTGTTAAGACGTATTGGGCCTTCAGCTAACAAAACCTGAATGGTTGCCTCAAATATTGCGTCGACTGTTATGAGGGATCGCTCCTGACGCGGCATTCTGCGGCGCTTGAGCTGTTGGGATGAAACCTTAGCCATAAGCGAATCCAAAACATGAAGAATGATTCATATAATAATTTCCCGACGCCTTTCGCTCAATCCCCATCATGAGCTGAAGGGGAATATGAATATCAGGAGGCATATATGGGTAAGCTGGACGGGAAAGTTGCAGTAATAACTGGCGGCAGTGACGGTATCGGGCTTGCAACGGCTCAGCTGTTTAGTCAGGAAGGGGCGACAGTGGTGATCACTGGCCGGGATCAGTCCAGACTGGATTCAGCAGGTCTGCATTCTGGCGGTAAGATTGACAGGGTACGCAGTGATATTTCTGTTATGGCGGACATAGAGCACCTCTGTACCTATGTCAAAACGCACTATGGTCACGTTGACATCCTTTTCGCCAATGCTGGCGGTGGCCGACCGGGGCTGTTTACGCAAATTACCGAAGAAGACTTTGATTTTACGGTCACCACGAACTTTAAAGGCACCTTTTTTACAGTGCAAAAACTTATCCCCCTTATGAACCGGGGGAGTTCTGTCATTCTGACCACGTCGACGCTGAATCAGCAAGGCCAGCCGTATGTCAGTGTCTATTCGGCAACAAAAGCCGCCATTCGCTCATTAGCCAGATCGCTTGCGGCAGAACTTTCTGATTCTGGCATTCGTATTAACGCACTCTCACCGGGTCTTATTGATACTGACCAGGCCAGAAAAGTAGGTATGAGTGAAGAAATGATCGAACAATCGAATGCACATTTGCATACCCTGATACCAATGCATCGCAGTGGCACTGCGGATGAAATTGCCAGGGGCGCTCTTTTCCTGGCATCCGGAGATTCCTCATACATTACCGGGTCAGAACTGTGCGTTGACGGGGGATGGGCCCAGGTTTAGGTTTCCCCTTTGTGACACCTGTGCTTAAATAGCTAAAACGGTTTAACATGGTTTAGCTGAGAGGATGACATGGAAAAAATCTGGGTGCTTGGGGATGCGGTTGTGGATCTCCTGCCGGATGGTGAGGGCAAACTGCTGCAATGCCCCGGTGGCGCACCGGCAAATGTGGCGGTTGGCGTCGCCCGGTTAGGCGGAAAAAGCGCCTTTATCGGCAGAGTGGGTGACGATCCTTTTGGCCGCTTTATGCAGAAAACGTTAGCGGATGAAAAGGTTGATGTGCAGTGGATGCGCCGCGATCCTGCACACCGCACCTCGACAGTGGTGGTTGACCTGGACGAACAGGGGGAACGCTCGTTTACGTTTATGGTGCGACCGAGCGCAGATCTGTTCCTGGCACCCGATGATATCCCACCATTTCAGGCCGGAGAGTGGCTGCATGTCTGCTCGATTGCCCTCAGCGCTGAACCCAGCCGTTCCGCGACACTCAAGGCGATGGCAGCCATCAGACAGGCGGGCGGTTTTGTCAGTTTCGACCCCAATATTCGCCCCGATCTCTGGCAGGACGATGATGAATTGCGCCACTGCCTTGAACAGGCACTGCTCAGCGCCGATGTGGTGAAACTCTCCGTCGAAGAACTTCAGTTTTTAACCGGAGATACGCGGGTGGAAGACGGGCTACTCGCGCTGATGCGTCACTGTCCGGCCAGCCTGGTGCTGGTGACGCAGGGGAAAGAGGGGGTGCTTGCCTGGCACCAGGGCACGGTGACTCACTATCCGGTTACACCGGTGGAGTGCGTTGATACCACCGGCGCAGGTGATGCTTTCGTGGCAGGGCTTCTCTACGGTCTGGCCTCGTCCGGAGCCGCCGCCAGTGGTGCTCTTGCCCTGATCATAGGTTTAGCTCAGCGCTGCGGCGCACTTGCCACAACGGCCAAAGGGGCGATGACCGCTCTGCCATACCACCACGAACTGTAATTTTCCCCCACAGGCCGCCATCCGGTGGCCTGAATTGTTGCCTTGATCACACTTACTAAATCGGTTTAGCAAAAAACATTGCCGATCCAAAATTCAGCGGTTTAGTATCAGCAACCTAAACCGGTTTAGCAATTTAGCAAATATAAAAATCTTCCTTTAGGGATGCGCCAAAATGTATAAAAAACGCAAACTTGCCGTGATAATTGGCATGCTGGCCGGTAGTACCTCTGTTTTTGCCCAAACGGATATGACCTCAATCGAATCTCGTCTTGCCGCGCTCGAACAGCGTCTTCAGGATGCGGAAAACCGCGCCCAGGTCGCTGAGAAACGCGCCACGGCCGCGGAACAAAAAACGCAACAGCTGGTGGCTGCTCAGCAGCAAGCGCAAACCACCACGCAGGAGGTGGCTCAACGTACCACCGTGCTGGAAAAGAAAGCCGACCAGAGCAGCGGGTTTGAGTTTCATGGTTATGCCCGTTCCGGTCTGCTGATGAACGATGCGGCATCGAGCAGCAAAAGCGGACCTTACCTGACTCCCGCCGGGGAAACCGGTGGCGCGGTTGGCCGCCTGGGGAACGAAGCGGATACTTACGTTGAGCTGAATGTGGAGCACAAACAAACGCTGGACAACGGTGCAACAACGCGCTTTAAGGCGATGCTGGCGGATGGCCAGAAAAACTATAACGACTGGACTGCCGATACCAGCGACCTCAATATTCGCCAGGCCTTTGCCGAGCTGGGCAATCTGCCTGATTTTACCGGTGCGCTGAAGGGCAGTACCTTCTGGGCGGGTAAACGTTTTGACCGCGATAACTTTGATATCCACTGGCTGGATTCCGACGTGGTATTCCTTGCCGGTACCGGTGGTGGTGTGTATGACGTGAAGTGGAACGATACGCTGCGCAGTAACTTCTCCATCTACGGGCGCAACTTCGGCAGCGAAGAGCAGATCGACAACAACGTTCAGAACTATATCCTCAGCATGAATCATTTCGCCGGGCCGTTCCAGCTGATGGTTAGCGGCTTGCGGGCAAAAGATAACAACGATCGTAAAGACAGCAATGGCGATTTCATTAAAACCGACGCGGCGAATAATGGTGTTCATGCCCTGGTGGGTCTGCACAATGAAAGCTTCTACGGTCTGCGTGAAGGCGTAGCCAAAACCGCGCTGCTGTATGGTCATGGGCTGGGTGCGGAAGTGAAAAGCATTGGCTCTGATGGTGCGTTACTGTCTGACGCCAATACCTGGCGCTTTGCAAGTTACGGTGTCACGCCTCTGGGGGGAGGATGGCACATTGCGCCTGCGGTACTGGCTCAAAGCAGTAAAGATCGCTATGTCAAAGGTGACAGCTATGAATGGGTCACCCTTAACACCCGCCTGATTAAAGAGGTCACGCAGAATTTCGCCCTGGCGTTTGAGGGGAGCTATCAGTACATGGATTTAAACCCGGAAGGTTACAAAGATCGCAATGCGGTCAACGGAAGCTTCTACAAGCTGACTTTCGCTCCGACGTTAAAAGCGGGCAAGATTGGCGATTTCTTCAGCCGTCCGGAGTTGCGCCTGTTCGCCACCTGGATGGACTGGAGCAGCAAACTGGATAACTACGCCAGCAGTGATGCCTTTGGCAGCAGCGGTTTCAACGCTGGCGGGGAATGGAACTTTGGGGTTCAGATGGAAACCTGGTTTTAACCCTTCACGCTCCCGCACTGCGGGAGCGTTTCATACATCATAAAAATGAAGTCAGGCAGAGGTATCTATGGATTTTGACAATATCGCCCGTGAGCTTATTCCGCTGCTCGGCGGCAAAGAGAACATCGCCAGTGCGGCGCACTGCGCTACGCGTCTGCGTCTGGTGCTGGTCGACGATGCACTTGCCGATCAGCAGGCTATCGGTAAGGTTGAAGGGGTTAAGGGTTGTTTTCGTAACGCCGGTCAGATGCAGGTCATATTTGGCACCGGGGTGGTCAACAAGGTTTACGCGGCCTTTATTCAGGCGGCAGGGATCGGCGAGTCCAGCAAGTCCGAAGCGGCAGATTTGGCCGCGCGTAAGCTGAATCCGTTCCAGCGCGTTGCGCGTTTGCTCTCTAACATCTTTGTGCCGATCATTCCTGCGATTGTGGCGTCCGGTTTGCTGATGGGCCTGCTCGGGATGGTGAAAACCTACGGCTGGGTCAATGCGGATAACGCGATCTACATCATGCTGGATATGTGTAGCTCTGCGGCGTTTATCATTCTGCCAATCCTGATTGGTTTTACCGCCGCGCGTGAATTTGGGGGTAACCCCTATTTAGGAGCCACGCTGGGCGGTATTTTGACCCACCCGGCGCTGACGAATGCCTGGGGTGTGGCGTCTGGCTTCCATACCATGAACTTCTTCGGCCTTGAGATCGCCATGATTGGCTACCAGGGCACGGTATTCCCGGTGCTGCTGGCCGTCTGGTTTATGAGTATTGTTGAGAAACAGCTGCGCCGCGTGATCCCGGATGCATTAGACCTGATCCTGACGCCGTTCCTCACCGTCATTATCTCCGGCTTTATTGCCTTGCTGATTATCGGCCCGGCAGGGCGTGCGTTGGGTGACGGGATCTCCTTTATCCTGAGTACCTTAATTTCCCATGCGGGCTGGCTGGCAGGGTTGTTATTTGGTGGGCTCTACTCAGTGATTGTGATCACCGGTATTCACCACAGCTTCCACGCCATCGAAGCCGGTTTGCTGGGTAATCCGTCAATTGGTGTCAACTTCCTGCTGCCAATCTGGGCAATGGCGAACGTGGCGCAGGGCGGTGCGTGCCTGGCGGTGTGGTTCAAAACCAAAGATGCAAAAATCAAAGCCATTACCTTACCGTCGGCGTTCTCTGCCATGCTGGGGATTACTGAAGCAGCCATATTCGGTATCAACCTGCGTTTTGTGAAGCCGTTTATTGCGGCGTTGATTGGCGGTGCAGTGGGCGGTGCCTGGGTGGTATCGGTGCATGTTTATATGACGGCCGTTGGGTTGACCGCGATCCCGGGAATGGCGATAGTGCAGGCAAGCTCGCTGCTTAACTATATCATCGGCATGGTTATTGCCTTTGGCGTAGCGTTTACCGTCTCCCTGCTGCTGAAATATAAAACGGACTCTGAATAATGACGTTACCTTCTCGCTGGCCTGCCGTGCTGCAGGCCGTCATGAAAGGCCTGCCGCGCGCACTGGCTGACCGCCATTATCCCCAGTGGCACCCGGCACCCGTGACAGGGTTGATGAACGATCCGAACGGTTTTATCTGGTTTGCCGGGCGTTATCACCTGTTTTACCAGTGGAACCCGCTGAATTGCGATCACCGCTATAAATGCTGGGGACACTGGAGTTCTGAGGATCTGGTGCGCTGGCAGCATGAGCCGATGGCGCTAATGCCCGATGAAGAATATGACCGCAACGGGTGTTACTCCGGCAGCGCCGTGGATAACAACGGTGTGCTGACGCTGTGCTATACCGGCAACGTCAAATTTGATGACGGAAGCCGCACCGCCTGGCAGTGTCTGGCTGAACCAAATGAAGACGGAAGTTTTACCAAACGAGGCCCGGTGCTGCCGTTGCCGGAAGGCTATACCGGACACGTACGCGACCCGAAAGTCTGGCAACATGACGGGCAGTGGTACATGGTGCTCGGCGCACAGGATCTGGAAAAACGCGGCAAAGTGTTGCTGTTTACCTCTGCCGATTTGCACAACTGGCAGCCCTGCGGAGAGATCGCCGGTCATGGCATCAACGGTCTCGCTGATGCCGGATACATGTGGGAATGCCCGGATCTGTTTGCCCTCGACGGGACTCACGTTCTGATCTGCTGCCCGCAAGGGCTGACTCGTGAATCGCATCGCTATCTCAACACCTATCCGGCAACCTGGATGAGCGGGGCGTTTGACTATGAACGCGCCGCGTTTGAGCACGGTGACTTACACGAGCTGGATGCCGGTTTTGAGTTTTATGCCCCACAAACGACGCTTGCCGCAGACGGACGGCGGGTGCTGATTGGCTGGATGGGCGTACCGGACGGCGAAGAGATGTTGCAACCAACGCGCGCCCACGGCTGGATCCACCAGATGACCTGTCCACGTGAGCTGCGCTACCAGGATGGCAAACTGTGGCAAACCCCGGTTCGCGAACTGGAACAACTGCGTGAGGATGAGCATCACTGGCAGGGTGTTGCCAGCAATGCGCCGGTACTGGATGCAACACGTCTTGAATTCTGGCTAACCGCGTCATGCGTTGATGTGGATTTTGCCGGGGCGTTGCGGCTTAGGGTTGATGACAACGGGTTACGCCTGGAACGTACCAGCCTGCAAAACGGTGAAATATTGACCCGCTACTGGCGGGGTGAGGTTCGCCATTTGCGCGTTCTGTGCGATCGCTCCAGCGTCGAAATTTTCATCAATCACGGTGAAGGCGTGATGAGCAGCCGCTATTTTCCTGACCATCCGGCGCAGGTGCGCTTCGAAGGTGCGTCCGACATCACATTACGGTACTGGTCGCTGCGCAGCTGCATGATAGAATAGTGGTTTTGGCAGCCGGATCTAAGTCGTTGTGAGAAAAACAAAACGTGTCACCATAAAAGACATCGCGGAGCTGGCGGGGGTATCAAAAGCCACCGCCAGTCTGGTACTGAATGGTCGCAGCAAAGAGCTTCGCGTGGCTGAAGAGACGCGTGAACGCGTGCTGGCGATTGCAAAAGAGCATCACTATCAGCCCAGCATTCACGCCCGTTCGCTGCGTGATAACCGCAGTCATACCATTGGTCTGGTGGTTCCGGAGATCACCAACTACGGTTTTGCCGTGTTTTCTCACGAACTGGAGACGCTGTGCCGCGAGGCTGGCGTCCAGTTGCTGATCTCCTGTAGTGATGAAAACCCAGGGCAGGAGACGGTGGTGGTCAATAACATGGTGGCACGCCAGGTCGACGGGTTGATTGTCGCCTCCAGCATGCTCAGTGATGCGGACTACCAGAAACTGAGCGAGCAGTTACCCGTCGTTCTCTTTGACCGCCATATGAACGACAGTTCGCTACCGCTGGTGATCACCGATTCCATTCCCCCAACGGCCGAACTGGTGGCCGACCTTGCGCGGCAGCATCCTGATGAGATCTATTTCCTCGGTGGGCAGCCACGGCTTTCCCCCACGCGCGACCGTCTTGAAGGGTTTAAGCAAGGGCTGCGTGATGCCAACGTCGAGCTTCGCCCGGAGTGGATCATTCACGGTAATTACCACCCCAGTTCCGGCTACGAAATGTTCGCCGAACTGTGCGCGCGCTTGGGTCGTCCGCCAAAAGCGCTGTTCACTGCCGCCTGTGGTTTGCTTGAAGGTGTGCTTCGCTACATGGGCCAGCACAACCTGCTGCAAAGTGATATGCGGCTGGCCAGCTTTGACGATCACTATCTCTATGATTCCCTCACCATTCCTATCGACACTGTCCGTCAGGACAACCGTCAACTGGCCTGGCACTGCTTTGATTTGATTGGCAAACTGATCGAAGGAGAAACGCCGGAACCACTGCAGCGGAAGTTGAGCGCGACGCTACAGCGACGTTACAAAACGACAGCGTAAAAGATCACCGGCTGGCTGGATACTTCAATAACTTTAATTAATTAAAGCTCTGGATCAGCCGATAACCATAGGGAATATATTCCCTGAGGTACTGTCTATGTCGTTGAAAAAATCTTCCCTGATTATTTTGTTCTCCTTACTGTTCTTCTTTGTTGCGAGCACCATCACCAGCGTTGGGCTCATCATTAAAAGTAATAATTCACTGGATAATGTGAATAAAGAAATTCAGGTTGTCCTGTCTATTATTGACCCCATCAACCATAGCCGTACGCTGCGCGTCCGGGTGATGGAGTATGTGAAGATGGTGGAGGCGGGGGATTCAACGGATCAGCCCGCGAAACTGGCGGCGGTTAAAGAGGCACTGACAAAAGCGGATCACGCCTTTGCCGCCTTTATGGCCGCACCGCGCCTGGCGGATGAAGCACCGCTGGTAAGTGCCTATGAAGAGGCCTGGAAAACGTATCGCAATCAGGGTCTGGAGCCGTTAATCAACGCGGCGCAAGCCCATGATGTGGCGCAATTCAATACGCTCATTTCACAGGTTTCTCAGCTGGATCGGAAGTATGAAATTGTGCTCGACCAGGTGCTGACCGTTCATCAGAAATATGCCAAGAGCCTGAATGAAGATGCGAGCAGCAACTTCGTTTCGGGTCTGGCTATTATCGCGGGCTTTGCCTTCCTGTTTGTGGTGGTGATCATCGCGGTCAGCCTGCTGATGAAGCGCTTTGTTTTTGCCCCGGTGAACCTGGCACGCGAGCACTGTAGCCAGATAGCGGCGGGTAAACTGAACATTGCTGTACCCGTGAAGGGGAATTCCGGTAATGAAATTGATCACCTGATGGGGTCAATGGAGCAGATGCGCCTGGCACTGCTTTCTACCATTGCGCAGGTGCGTGACGCGAGCCACACGGTGACGCATGCCGCACAAGAGATTGCCTCCGGGAATATCGACCTGGCTTCACGTACGGAACAGCAGGCTTCTGCGTTAACCCAGACGGCGGCCAGTATGGAAGAGCTGAGCGCGACCGTTGCCAATAACACCGACAACGTACACCAGGCTGGAAAACTGGTTCAGGACGCGGTGAAAAATGCGCACACCGGAGAAGCCGTGACCCGCGAAGTCATTGAAACGATGAATACCATCGCGGGGAACTCGAAGCGCATTGAGGATATCACCAGCGTCATTAACAGCATTGCTTTCCAGACTAACATTCTGGCACTGAACGCCGCGGTTGAAGCGGCTCGCGCAGGTACGCAAGGGCGCGGATTTGCGGTCGTCGCCAGTGAAGTCCGTACGCTGGCACAGAAAAGTGCCGTTGCAGCGAAGGATATCGAAAATCTTATTGCCCAGTCGGTTGTCAGCGTGAAAAGCGGCACTGAGCTGGTCAATCGCTCCGGAGAGGTGATTGACGCGATTATTGCTTCAGTGAATAAAGTGAATACGCTGATGGAGCAAATTTCAGTGGCATCTGAAGAACAAAGCCGCGGGATTGGCCAGGTCGGACAGGCCGTCACGGAGATGGACGGGGTAACGCAACAGAACGCCGCACTGGTGCAGGAGTCTGCTGCGGCGGCGGCTTCGCTTGAGGAACAGGCTCAGCATCTGACGCAGAGTATTTCGAGCTTTAGCTTGCCTGCGCACGCGTGATCGGAGGGGGGGAGCGATCCCCCCATTTTTCCCACTCTTCATTATATTTTCATTTCCTCAGCAATATTTTCCCTGCTCATTCGTCTACCTCATCACAAGCCATAATCAGTTACTGTAAATGAGGAAAGACAATGAGAGATTTCGACATGCGTGGAAGAGGTCACGGACGGGGATTTGGCCGTCATCATATGGGCAAGGGCTTAGTGATTGGCGCGGTGATATTTGTGGCGCTGGGTTTGCTGGTCATGACCCTGTGGAACGCATTACTCCCGGCCATTCTGGGTGTGAAGGCCATTGGTTTCTGGCAGGCGCTGGGGATTCTGGTGCTGAGCCGAATTCTGTTCGGCGGTCTGGGTTTCCGCCCGGGGATGTTCGGTGCGCATCGCCGGATGCACGAACGCTGGATGAACATGACACCCGAACAGCGTGAAGCGTTTATCCAGCAACGCCGGGAAGGGTTTGGTCGCCACGGGCATTGCGGCTGGCGTGGCCACTGTGATGATAAACGGGATGAGCACGCCCCGAAAACGCCGGAAGCAGAGTGAGCGAGATGAAAGCCGGGGTGGCGGGTGAATCTTTGCTGATGTCGGCGCTTAATGCCTGCCGCTCCCGGCTGAAAGCCTTTATTCGCGGACGAACTTCCGTGCGCGATGATGCCGACGATATTCTGCAGGAAGTGACATATCAGCTCATGAAGGTGGAACAGCCGGTAGAGAACGTTGCTGCCTGGCTGTTTCGCGCGGCCCGTAATGAAATGACTGACCGGGCGCGGAAAAAGCATGAGGTCTCGCTCTCCGGCTACTTCACCGCGGATGGCGAAGCGGGAGCCCCGGAAGATGAGTTAGCGGAAACCCTGTTCGGTGTTCCGCAAACCCCGGAAGAGGAATACCTGAAAACGCTGCTATGGGAAGAGCTGGGGCAAGCACTGTCTGAGCTTCCAGCGCTTCAGCGTGAGGTCTTTGAGAAAACGGAACTTCAGGGCTACAGCATAAAAATGCTGGCAGACGAGACGGGGGCCAGCGAACAGGCACTGTTGTCACGTAAGCACAAGGCCGTGCTTTATCTCCGTGCCCGATTACGGGATGTCTATGAAGCATTGACCGGTGATTGATGCCAGACAATAAGCGGGCAGACAAAACCTTACAATGTCGAGCCTTGTAGATTCATTTCTATCGTTTATGATCGGGGCATCTCATTATTTTGGAATGTTATGCGCAACCGTCAGCTTCTGGGTAAATGGCTTTTGATAATCACGTGCCTGGCGATGGCAATCTGCCTGGTTCAGCGTGCGGTTTATCTTAACCACTTTTTACAGGGGCTGAACCCGCAGACGGTTCTGGTTGTCGATGCTCCGGCTCAAAGCGCTGATGCTGAGCAGTCAGGTCCATCCCCCTGCCAGTTAGGTGCGCATTCCCTTCTTTGTGCCCAGCCACTGTTCTTCGATGGCGCACTACCGGCCATCATTCTCTTCTTCGCATTGCTGCAACTGTTTTCCCAGGTGCGGGCATTTGTTGACAGAGCCCAGCCTGTTCAGGCTCCTCCACCACGAATACACCTCAAAAACTGCGTTTTCCGTGAATGAAAAACATCGTCATCACACGATAATTTTCACTATTCACGGAGTAAAACATGTTTAACATCTTCAGGGGATTTATCCTCCTGTTGCTGTCCTGCACTGGCATGGCCAACGCAGCAGACACAGGCTGGCTGACCTCCCCACAAAACGATCACGCCCGGATCCGCTTCCAGGCAGAAAAGGGCCAGGATCGTATCTTAGGCTTGCTCACCGTAGAGCTGCAGTCCGGCTGGAAAACCTACTGGCGCTCGCCGGGCGAGGGTGGCGTCGCCCCACAAATCCACTGGCCAAAAGAGGTGCGGGATACGTGGCACTGGCCTGTCCCTTCACGCTTTGATATCTCTGGTCTCACTACCCAGGGTTATCACGACAAGGTGATTATCCCGATGGTCATCACCGGGACAGATGCCGATACGCTGAATGGCACTCTCACGCTCTCAACGTGTAGTAATGTCTGCCTGTTAACGGACTACACGCTGCGTCTGGATTTCAACACCCCAGTAGATGAGGCTTTTCAACACGCTTTCGACAGTGCAATGCGCGCCATCCCGGGGGATTCGGGAATATCCTCAAACCTGTCTGCCTGGCTGTCTGACGGTAATCTGGTGATAACGGGAACCACGGACGGGGAGTGGAAAAAACCAGCGATCTACTTCGACCCGCTGGAGGGCGATATTCTTCCTGGCGATCCGGCTATCAGGCACGACGGTAATCAACTGCACGTGACGGTGCCGGTGACCGATGAATGGGGTGATAAGCCCGCCACGCTTAAGGGGAAAGCGCTCTCTTTTGTACTGACCAATGGCGATAACGCGCAACAAACCGTGATTACCGTCGGGGACGAGCCTCCGGGCCAGACGACAGCGGTTGGGATGAGTAAAATGCTGGCCTTCGCGCTGCTCGGCGGGCTGATACTAAACCTGATGCCCTGCGTACTACCGGTGATGGGCATGAAGCTCAGCAGTGTACTGAATGCCGGTTCGGATAAGCGGAAAATCAGATTACGCTTCCTGGCAACCAGTGCCGGTATCCTGACCTCCTTTGTGCTGCTGGCCGTGATGGTTTCCGCCCTTAAATTAACCGGAGCCTCGCTGGGATGGGGCATTCAGTTCCAGAGCCCGTGGTTTATCGGCCTGATGGTGGCGGTGACATTCCTTTTTGCGCTCAATCTGTTCGGGGTCTTTGAAATGTTGCTGCCTTCTGCGGCGATGGGGCGGCTGGCCACAACGGGGGGCGCGGGGCTTACCGGCAGTTTCTGTGAAGGTATGTTTGCCACTCTGCTCGCGACACCGTGTTCTGCACCGTTTCTCGGTACGGCAGTGGCGTTTGCGCTGGGCGCACCGTTACAGGAACTGTGGCTTATTTTTCTGACGCTCGGCCTGGGAATGAGTTTACCGTGGCTGTTTGTTGCGTTGATCCCTGAAACGGCCATGCTGCTTCCCAAACCGGGACGCTGGATGAATACGCTGAAGATCGTTCTCGGTCTTATGATGCTGGTATCCAGTCTCTGGCTGGTGACGCTACTCAATCTGCATCTGGGAGAAGCGCTCAGCCACATCATTATGTTGATACTGATTGTCATCGCGATCGTAGCGTACGCCATAGCAGGGCAAAGAACCTCGCCACTGTTCTGGTTCGTGGTGATCGCGTTGTCTGTTTTAGGGGGTTATCAGTTGCGCGGGTTGCTGACCACACCGGTACCCGGCACGCAAACTGAGGTTCAGGCGATCCCGTGGCAACCGTTAAGCGAGGAGGCTATCCAGAATGCTGTTGCGCAGGGGAAACGCGTCTTCGTGGATATCTCTGCCGACTGGTGTGTCACCTGTAAGGTCAATGAGCATCGGGTATTGAATCAGCCTGAAGTCATCGCGGCACTCAGCCAGCCGGATGTGGTTGCGCTACGTGGAGACTGGAGTAAGCCATCGACGGCGATCGCGGATTTCCTCGGAAAACGCAATCGCTACGCCATTCCGTTTAATGAGGTCTATGGCCCCGGCCTGGCTGATGGAGAAATTTTCTCTCCATTGCTTGATAAAAACACCGTTCTGACGACCCTGGACAACGCTAAAGGTTAAATGTGCTATGAAGAAAATCATGATTACGCTGATGTTACTCTTTGTGTCTACTCAGATGGTGGCCGCAGAGGTACAGACACCGGAACAGGAACAACGCGCTCAGAAGATCGTTTACGATTTCCTGTTTAACGATCCCAATTCACCGCGTATTGGGGCTAAAAATCCAAAGTTAACGCTGGTGGTGTTCACGGACTACAACTGCCCGTACTGTAAAAAATTCGATCCTTATCTTGAGAGGATCGTCGAGAAATATCCGGATGTGGCGGTGGTCTTTAAGTTTCTGCCTTACCGGTCAGAAAGTTCGGTGACCTCTGCACGTGACGCCCTGACCGTCTGGCGTTCACATCCTGAACAATTTATGAAATTTAACGATATCCTGATGGCAAAAAAGGGATACCACGATGATGCCAGTATTCAGGAGGCCAAAAAGCGGGCGGGGGTCAGTGTGACAACGCCTGATGCCGAGAGCCTGATGACGATCAAACGCAGCCTGCTCATTGCCGAAAAACTGGGTATTCAGGGAACGCCGGCAACGCTGATTGGCGAGGGGCTGCTTCCCGGCTGGGTTCCTTTTGAACAGTTCGATGAAATGGTCAGTGACGCGCTGAAAAAAAGTTGAATTGAGGGGGCGGCTAGCCCCCGATTATCCCGGAGAGGACAATGAAAAAATTACTGTTAATTTCGCTGCTGGTGACGTCAGGGCTGGCTCAAGCCGCTGAGGCCATTCCTGATGTTGTGAAGACGTTCAGTGAACAGCAAAACATTAAGATCATTAAGAAAATCGATGCGCCAGGTGGAGCGCCCGCCTGGCTTGGGCAATATCAGGACATGGGCGTTACGCTCTTTTTAACACCGGATGGAAAGCATGTGATTTCAGGCTATCTGTATGATGAAAAAGGTAAAAACCTTAGCGATGCGTATTTCCAGAAAGAGATCTACGCGCCGCTGGGGCGGGAAATGTGGAAACAGCTCAATGCAGCGCATCCGCTGAAAGAGGGGGCGGATACAGCACCGCGTAAAGTGTTCGTCTTTGCCGATCCATTCTGTCCGTATTGCAAGGCCTTTTGGGCCGAGGCGCAGCCGTGGGTGAAGGCGGGCAAGGTTCAGTTAAATACGCTGCTGGTGGCGTTTCTTAATCCCAACAGTGGCCGTAACGCCTCCGCGATCCTGAATACAAAAGATCCAGTTTCTGCCTGGAGAGAGTACGAGCTTTCTGGCGGGAAAACATTGCCTAAACCTGCGGGCGGAGCCTCACGTGAGAACGTGGCTGTGTTACAGCAGCACCAACAGTTAATGGACAGTCTGGGCGCAAATGCCACCCCGGCAATTTATTATCTGAATGCACAAAACGAGCTTCAGCAGGTGGTGGGCATGCCAGATGAGAAGCAACTCGAGGAAATGTTTGGGCCTAAACCATAATAAAATCAGGCAGAAGCAGGGCGCTTCTGCCTGATTTTTAATGCGTTAACTTCCCCAGCGATCTCTGAGATAGCTAACCGCGTCCTGAGTCTGGGGCTGGTTAAGATAATCTTCCCGGAACAGGATAGTACCGTTTACGCCGGGCAGGGAGTCATTCAGATCGAGCTGTTTTTTCAACTCCGGCACACCGCCATTCACCATCCAGTCCGGCTCATTTTTGGACGGTTCACCCACTTTATAGAACGCAATGCCGATATAAAGACGGGTATGGGTTGGTTTTACCACATCAGCCCACCATCTGGTCAGCACGTCATAACGCGCGGCGCTGCGGGAGAAAGGCCAGTAAATTTGTGGCGCAATGTAATCCAGCAGTCCCTGTTGTACCCACTGACGTGTATCGGCATAGGATTCATCATACGCAGCGGCTCCTCGCGTATCTGAGCCTGCCGGGTCAAAAGAGCGGTTACGCCATACGCCAGCCGGGCTGACACCAAACTCAACATCAGGCTTCAGCTGTTTGATAGCACTGGAAACCTGCACAATCAGCTGTTGTGTATTGTGCCGACGCCAGTCCGCTTTAGAGGCGAATCCCTGGCCATAGTGTTTAAACGTTTGAGTATCGTTCAGGGTTGAACCAGGCGTTTCGGAATAGAAATAGTCGTCAAACTGCACGCCGTCTATCGGGTATTGCTTAACAACCTCGCTGACAATCTGGGTTATCCAGTCACGCACTTCCGGAATGCCCGGGTCGAGGACAAAACGATCGCCAGAAATACGCACCCACTCCGGGTGCTGCACATAGACACTGGAAGGGTGCAATGACGATGTCCGGTTCAGCTCCGCAATGGTTGACGGCCGGGTGTTGGTCGATACCCGGTAGGGATTAAACCAGGCGTGCACTTTCATGCCGCGCTTGTGCGCTTCATCCAGCATAAACTGCAGTGGATCGTAACCCGGATATTCGCCGATGTTACCCGTCAGCATATCTGACCAGGGCAAAATTTTTGACGACCAGAGCGCTGTACTGTCAGGTTTCACCTGGAAAAACACGGTGTTGATACCGAGGCTTTTCAGTTTATCGAGTTTGTCTTTCAGCGCCTGTTTTTGCTGGCTGATACGGAGTTCAGCACTGCTGGCATTCACTGATGTGACCGGCGGCCAGTCAAGACGGGAGACGGTTGCCAGCCAGATCCCACGCATCGGTTCATTTGTCTGCCGGGAAGGTTGATTCACCGACGGGGGCGGAGTGACGAGAGACTTTGGTGGTTTTGAGGTGCAACTAGCAAGTAAAAGTGCGCAGCCAACAAACGCACCTATCCGTTTTACGTGTAGCGACATTTACGTATTAGCTCTTTGTGATTCGACTATGAGTCCAGGGATTAAAGTCGGGAACATCCGGTTCTTCGGTGGTGTTATCACTGAGAGAATCAAGATACAGCGCTTCAACTTCCGCACGCGCCCAGGGCGTTCGGCGCAGAAATTTTAAACTCGATTTAACGCTGGGATCGTTTCTGAAACAGTTAATTTTGATACGGTTGCCCAACTCGCTCCAGCCATATCGTGCAACCAGGGCATTTACCTGCATTTCCAGCGTTACGCCATGCAAAGGATCTTTAGAAATATGTGCAGTCATAGGCGTCCGGTTGTCTCATTTTTCGTGGGGTTAGGTTGAACGATGAAAGGGTACAAGAAAGGTGGAAAAGGGGCAATCATTGTCCTGACTGGCGGGTAATTGCCGCACAGTGACTCAGCTCCGTTTGTGAGTGATATTGCAGAAGTAAAAGGCTGGTCTATTCTAAATAACAGAACTTCGCTTATCTCGTGATCGTTGAAAAGTCACAATAATTTTGCGTTTCAGGCGGTGGAAATGAACAAAATCCAGCTCGCTTTATTGTCGTGTTTGCTGTCAGTATTATCATTTATCACGGTTGCCGCAGAACCACGTCTGGAGCCGACTGAACAGGAGCGGGCCCGAACGGTTTATATCTTCCACCAACCTGTTGTTATGCTTCAGGCGAAATTTGGCCTCACAACGCCAGAAGAACGCGTATTACGCATTCGCAATACGCTGCGACATTTCACTGAGCAGGATGTACGCGAACCGCTGAAAATTATACCGGTCACTCGTTACAACCAGCCGGGTCGCTTGATTGTCATGAACGGCAAGCCTGTTATGTTGCTTACACAAGCAGACCTTGATGAAGGTGACGATCTTACGCTTGATCAGGCCGCCCAGCGTGTGTTGACGCGTCTGGAGGCTCAACGAACGGCACTTCACGAGCAATATAATAGCGGCTGGATTGCGTTATCCGCCGTGAAAACTATCGCGGGTTTTCTGGCACTGGTTCTTTTCTGGTACGGTGCCTGGCGTTCCTGGCGCTGGGTGCGACGTTTTTACCGTCACCGCATTCTGGAAAGCCGCAGCATAATTCCTCAACGTTGGCGTAAGTTTGTTGGCGCGATTGAGACCCGGTTGTATGCCCTGTTAATGTTTTTGTCCGGTGCCCTGGGGTTATATCTCTGGTTGCGCTGGGCATTCAGTTTGTTCCCCTGGACGCGCGTCTGGGGGACATCATTGGGCGACTGGGCAGTGCGCGTTTTACGAGATATTGCGTTTTCTATTGCCTCTGCGCTGCCGGGGCTCATGATTGTTTTGATTATTTTCCTTATTACCGCGTTTATACTTAAACTCCTTAAAATCTTGTTAAATCAAGTAGAAGTAGGGGGATTGCAGCTTCCAGGTATCCATCCCGAAACCGTAGGTGCCACTCGCAAGCTGATTTCTGTCGGCGTGTGGTTGTTTGCCTTATCTGCGGCATATCCGTTTTTGCCGGGTGCAAATTCACTGGCTTTTAAAGGTATCAGCGTATTCTTTGGCCTGATGCTGACGTTGGGGTCAGCAGGGGTGATGAACCATGCCATGAGCGGGCTGGTGTTAATCTACTCCCGCGCGTTACGAAAAGGGGATGTAATACGGGTCGCGGATAATGAAGGTCTGGTCACGGAGATTGGCATGCTTGCGACCAAAATTCTCACACGGGAAAACTATATTGTTACGGTACCCAATGCTGTCGTCGTCAGCGGCAAAATAACCAACCTTAGCGCACAGGAACCTGATGCGGGGATCAATCTGACAGTTGGTGTGACTATTGGCTATGACACGCCCTGGCGGCAAGTTCACGCGATGCTGGAAATGGCCGCCAGACGGGCAAAATGCATCGACCATTCCCAACCACCTCTGGTGCGGCAGCTGGAGTTGATGGACTGGTACATCGCTTATGAACTTCAGGTTAAGCTGATACCCGGGCAAGCGCTCGCCGAGGCTCGTAATGAATTGCACGGCCTTATTCAGGACGTCTTTAACGAGTTTAATGTGCAAATTATGTCACCAAACTTTGTGATGCAGCCTGAAGGGACGGTAATCGTGGCTGAAGAAAACTGGTACGCAGCACCGGCTGAACAACCAGAACAGAAGTGATATCCGTTGCGTCCAAAAAATCAGGACAACTGACCTAACTTAGGTTGTATTAAAATTGAGTTTACTAATCAGATTGATATTATCCATCTGTTTTGAATAAATTTTCTTAGTCTAAATATAATATATCTCCCAGAGCACTTTATGAACCAGCAATGGAAGCGTGAGCCTATCCAATATCCTTTTTTCATTTAATACATCGACTTACAGGTGTGACCAGAGTGTATTGCAATTGGAAGTTGCTATAAAATTAGCAAACAACGTATTGAATATGCTGAATTTATTTAACTCGCTGTCAAAATATTGAACTATTGATAAGCACCATCTACACTGTAATTTCAGTTGCCGCCCTACAGTATGAACTATTGCCTAATTGCGGAATATACCATTTCGCGATCAGGTGATGACGTGGTGACCGATATGCTAATTATTAAAATTTTTATGATTACATCAGTGATATTTATCCTCATGAAACCTGAACACCTTTCCAGGAATATTGTCATATGGATAACAATGTTGCAGATAAAAACAGCGATGCTGGCAATCAAATAAACACGGCAAGTCTCTCGCTCCCGAAAGGGGGCGGCGCAATAAAAGGATTGGGTGAAACCTTTCAGGCAAATGCATTTACCGGTAGCGGCAGTTACGCCATTCCACTGCCGTTGACGCCTGCCCGTGGTTTTGAACCCGCGTTGAGTCTTAACTACCAGTCCGGCGCGGGTAACGATGCTTTTGGGCCAGGTTTTTCTGTAACCCTTTCCAGCATCTCACGGAAAACCAGTAACGGCATTCCGCAATATAATTCTGATGACATATTTATTACGAGTGATGATGGTGAGTTAATTCCGTCCATGACAGAGCAGGGCGGTCACTGGCAACCGGTGGTCACGACCAGAATTCTGGATGATATTAACTGGCGGGTGCAGGCATTCCAGCCAATTAAAGAGAGTGGTTTCTCTTTGATTGAGCAATGGATTGATCCATTATCCTCCAGTTGCTGGTGGAAAATAACCGATAAAAATAACACTGTTTTTAATTATGGGCGTAGCGATAACAGCCGGATCACCGATCCAAAAGATGCCTGTAGAATATATCAATGGTTAATTGATGAAGCGATTGATAGCAAAGGCAATCGGATTGTATACACCTACAAGGCTGAAGATGGCGAAAATGTCGATGATAAAATCAATGAAATAAATCGATCATTATCAGCAAGAAAATATATTCACAGCGTGCAATACGGTAATTATTTTACTGTAGCCAGCACCGGGATGGAAGCGTTCGCATTCGAGGTTGTTTTTGATTATGGCGAGTATGACTTAACCCAACTGTCGCAGGCCGGAAGCACCCCTTACCATCCGGTGCGCAGCTGGCCAGTACGCAGCGATCCGTTTTCCCGTTACCTCAGTGGTTTTGAGATCCGCACACTCAGGCTATGTCACGGGATTATGCTGTTCCATAAGTTTGCGCAACTCGGTGACAAACCTTGCCTTGTGAAGGCGCTGCAGCTGGCGTACGACGAAACCGCGGATTTCTCTTTTTTGCAGGCCATAACCCAGCGCGGATACCGCATCAACGCCGACGGTAGCTATGATCAGCAGGCTCTGCCCCCCCTGACGTTGAGCTGGTCACGCTTCGCGCCACCGCCGGTACCGCAGTTCAGGATCTTAACCGTCAATGACCAGTTGGCGTTTCCTGGCATGCTCGATAATGCAGCTTTTCAGCCGGTTGATCTGCAAGGTGAAGGCCTTCCTGGCATGCTACTCAGTGATGCAAACACCACGCTTTACTATGCCCCATTGGGCAACGGCCGCTACCAGCCACCCGTGTCGCCGCGTGCATTCCCTGACACCCGTAATTTCAGCGATCCTTCACTCAGTTTGCAGAGTCTGAATGCCAACGGACAACTGGATCTGGTGGTCAGTACCGCGCAGGGGACGGGCTATTTCAGTCAGCAGAATGAGGGGGGCTGGTCACCGTTTTACCGTTTTTCCTCGCAGCCGACCGATCTCGCCAACCCAGAGCGGGAGACCGCCGATCTGGTTGGCGATGGCAAACCCGATCTGCTGCTCTTTCATCCGTGCGATCTGCTGTTTTATGCCTCAATGGGGCGATCCGGTTATTCGACTGCCGATAGCGTACGCCTGCCGGTGGGGTTTCCCACGACGGTGAACAACGGTGAAACGGAACTTGTCACTTTTGCCGATATGTTTGGCGACGGGCTTTCACACCGGGTCAGGATCCGCAGTGGCTCGGTAGAAGTCTGGCCCTGTCTGGGGTATGGCCGTTTCGGCGAGAAAGTGTATTTCGCTAATGCGCCACGTTTTGATGCGACGCTCAGCGCATCGCGTATTTTTCTTGCGGACATCGATGGTTCCGGTACTGCCGATCTGGTGTTTGCATTTCCCTGTCGCGTGGAAATCTATCGCAACCAATCCGGAAATGCATTCGCATCAACACCCGTGGTCATCGCCTTGCCCGCACCATTCACGGCTCTCAGTCAGTTGCGTTTTATTGACCTGCTAGGCGAAGGAACCTCGGCGCTGGTGTTTACCAGCGCAGGCCCGCAGATGACGCATTACTATTTCAATTTTTGCGGTGAACGCGAGGCAGGCACACCCGCGCTGAAGCCCTATTTATTGACCCGGATTGACAACAATCTTGGTGCCACCACCGAGATTTTCTACACCAGCTCCACCCAGTTTTACCTGGAAGACAAACTCCGTGGCACACCATGGGCTACGCGTCTGCCTTTTCCGGTGCAGGTTGTTGCTAAAACCATTGTCACCGACGCGATAACGGCTTCGCAGATGACGCAGATCTATCGCTACCATGAGGGGTATTTTGATGCAGATGCCCGCGAGTTTAACGGCTTTGGCTTTGTTGAAAGCTGGGACAGTGAACAGCTTGCGGTTAATCGCGAAGGGGAGAGTCGCGATCGTGATGTTCCCCCGGTCTATACCCGCAGCTGGTATCACACTGGATCCTGTCTCGAAAATGCCGCCATTACTCGCCAGTATCAACAGGCGTATTTCAAGGGAGATGCAGCTGCTTATGATTTTCCCGATAGCCTGTTTGATCCTGCCGTCTATCGAGGCGGCAGCGAGACAGTATTGCAGGCCTATGCGGCGCTGAAAGGTTCACTGCTGCGCACGGAAGTCTATGGGCAGGATGGCAGCGCCCTACAGGATGTACCCTATACGGTAAACGAGTCGAACTTTACCGTCACACTGCGACAACCCGCCATTGCCGGGATCAATGCCGCTTTTCTGGTCAGCCCGCGTGAAAGCATCGTTTACCATTATGAGCGCAATGCCAGCGATCCCCGTGTTCAGCAGAATTTTACGCTGGAAGTGGATCCACTCAGTGGCGAAATCAGCAAATCATGCACCCTCTTTTTACCCCGTCGTCAGGCCAGCACTCCACCGGTTGCGGGGCAGCAGCAGTTAAAGGCCACCGCGTCTAATCGGCACTTTATCAACACGTCGGAGAGTACCGGTTATCACTACCGTGGTGTGCTGTATGACAGCCAGTTGTGTGAGATCTATAACCTTACTTTAAACGGTGGCGACTACTGTACCTTTGCTGATTTACAGCAACTTCCGGCGGCGCTGGCGACCCCTTTGCCTTACCAGGTTGCGCCAGTGACCGACACACTCCAGGCAGGGCTGTTGATGTGGGACCGCCGTCTCTTCTGGAATGATGATCAAAGCGCGGCGCTGCCGCCGGGCGAAGTGGCCCGCGTGGCGTTATTGCATCATAGCGCCAGTGCCGTATTCACTGCGCAGTTTGCCACTGCGGCGTTCGGCACCGTGCTGAGCGACGAAACGCTGCAAACTGCCGGGGGCTATGTTTATGAAGCAGACAATGGCTACTGGTGGAACCGGGGACTGGTGCAGTTTTATAGCCAGCCGCCGTGTTACTACCAGCCGGACAGAGCAGAAAATGCCTTTGTTGATGCGCAATCGTCGCTTTTTGTGAAGAGCACCGTCAGTTATGACCAACCTTATTGCCTCACCGTAACCAGTACGACCCAGTATCTCGATGAACAAAATGTGGATCCTGATCAGCGTGCCAACACGCAGACGGCGGTGATCGATTATATGACCCTGCAACCCTGCCAGTTGATTGACAGCAATGGCAATGTCGCACAGGTCATTTTTGATCCGCTGGGGCAGGTGGTGGTGACCACCCTGTTTGGCTGGCAGGACGGTACGCCGGTGGGAGGGATGCGGTTATACGCCGTTGACGGGCAACCAGCGGAGTATCAGTTGCCACCTGCGGCGTCGTTTGCGGACATCACCCAGGATCCGTCCCGCTATCTACAGGGCGCGACAAGTTATTTTTATTACGACCTGACAGCATGGCAACGGAGCCAGCAACCACCGTGTTCCGTGGTGCTGCTGCGCGATGATTACTATCGGACCTGCACTGGCGTATCGCCGTTTTCCTGCAAGCTGGCGGTGAACTATAGCGATGGTTTTGCGCGTGAACTGGAAAGCAAAACCAAAGATAACGATCGCTGGATCGTCGGCGGTCGAACGGTTTACAACAACAAAGGCAAGGTGTGCGAGAAGTATTTCCCCTGGCTGAGTGATACCCCGCGCTATGAATCACAGCAAACCTTGATTGACGCCGGGATAATGCCACCGCCGACGGTGACCCACTATGATCCGCTGTTGCGGGTGATCCGTATTGATACTCCGAAAGGGTTCTTCTCGCGGGTGCAATTTACGCCCTGGGACGAGTCACACTACGACGAAGACGATACAGTACTGGAGGCACCGTATTATCTGGCTTTTATGGCCAATTACCCGGCGGAGCCGACGCAGCAACAAAAAGACGAGAAAGATGCGCTGCTTAAAGCCGCGCGGTTCTATAACACACCAGCCATTAAGGTGATAGACAGTGTGGGGAACACCTGTCTTGAGATCCAGACCGATGCCGACCAGCGTCAACTCGTCTCCTTCATGCAGACGGACATCCAGAACCGCGTGCTGCTTTCGATTGATCCGCGCCTTTATCAGACCAATCAAACCCAGGGCACCAATTACTATAATTTCCGCTACCGCTATGCGATGGGGCAACAAAAACCTGCCTGCGTCGACAGTGCAGATGCCGGCCTGCAACGCCATCTGGACGATATCTTTGATAACCAAATGTGGTCACTGAGCGCCCGCAACTACTGCCAGTTCATTTCCTACGACCGGTTAAAAAGACGCGCGGCTTTGCGCATCTGTAAATTGGTCGACGATCAGCCCATCACGTCGTATGCCGATTTTAATCTGGTGGAAATTTTCACCTACGGCGAAACCCAGCCGCGGCTTCCACAACGCAATTTACGCGGCCAGCTGTACCAGCTCTGCGATCTGTCGGGCATCGTCGTTAATCATCAGTATGATTTGCAGGGAGAAGTACTGCAAAACTCCCGCCAGATGGTCACGGATTACAAAACCCCGGCTAACTGGAACACGACGCCAGTGCTGGAGAGTGAGATCTATACCAGTGGCTATCGCTACAATGCGCTGCAACTGTTACTGAGTGAAAGCACACCCGATGGCAGCACCGTCACCCATCGCTATAACGACAGCGGATTACTGGAACAGACGGAGCTGACGCTGAGTGACGGCTCATCGCAGCCAGTTGTGCAACAGATCGACTACGATGCCAATGGTCAGCGTACCCGCGTCGCCTTCGGTAATGGCGTGGTCACGGATTACACCTACGAGACCACCACCTTGCGCTTAGTCGGGTTGTACAGCACCCGCCCGGGCACGCAGGTACAGACCCTCCAGGATGTAAATTACAGCTATGATCCGGTGGGTAACATTACCCGCAGTCGCAACAACACCTGCGCCACGATTTTCAATAATAACCAGCAGGTGGATCCGCTGGCGGACTACACCTATGACGCGATCTACCGGCTGATCTCGGCAAACGGCAGGCAACATCCTGCTATTACGGGTAATACCTGGAAAAACAACAGTAGCGCCGGGGATTTCAAGCAGTCCCGTTTCAGCCAGCTACCCGCGGTAAACGATGCCGACAAGCTGGAAAATTACCAGGTGACCTATCAGTACGATGATGCCGGCAACCTGATCGGCAAACAGCATGTTGCAGCTTCTGCGACGTGGCATCGGGAGATGCCGGTGGAAGATAACAGCAATCGGCTGAAAAATGTCGTGGTCGATGCGGCAGGTAACCTGCGTGAACTGGCGATCAATAACACCGTCACGCTGGACTGGAACTGCTGTAACAACCTGGTTAGCGCCTGCATTATTGAACGTCCGGATGAGCTGAATGACTGCGATTACTATCTCTATGACAGCCATGAACAGCGCACAAGAAAGGTGAGCGAGCGGATGGCCGCAGGGGGCGCAGTCACGCTGATCGAAGAGAGTGTTTACCTGGGTAATTATCAGATCAGGCGTAATATCAGCGTCGATGCACAGGGTAAGCAAACCATCACGCAGGCCCGGCAAATGCTGCGCGTTATGGATGGTGCGGTTTGCGTGCTGATTATGCAGTATTGCGCGATCGGCGCAGAAGCGGGCACACGGCTGATGCGTTTTCAGATGACAGACAATCTGAGCTCCGTGGCCTGCGAATATGATCAAGCGGCCCGGCTTATCAGCTACGAAGAGTATTTTCCCTATGGCGGTACGGCAATTATTGCCGGAGCGAATCAGGCTGAGGTGCAGCGTAAGGTGTACCGCTACTGCGGCAAGGAGCGTGATGACAGTTCCGGTCTCTACTACTACGGTGCCCGCTACTACGCGCCCTGGCTAGGGCGCTGGCTGAATCCCGATCCGGCAGGTACCGTCGATGGCCTGAACCTGTATGCCTTTGTTCTCGGCAATCCGGTTACCCATATGGACGCCGATGGCAGGGTGATGACGCGCGCGCAAAAAGCCAAAAGCGCGAAGGTCGTGGTCGTCAGTAACGCTTTCGAGTGGGATGTGAAACATATCGCCAGCTATTCAACGACCGATACAGACTTAGCCAGTATCCTCGATCACTTCGGGGAGCCCACGACCAGTGTGGTGAAAACCTATACCGACCTTGCCGATCGCATCGCCTATGACGTGAAGGGAGGCAGTAGCAGTAAGCTCAGTGCCAGCACTATCACGGATATCCATCTGGCGCTGGAGGCGAGCAAACCGCTGCATTTTCAGTTCAACGATCTGCTGGGTGAGCAGTGGCGCGAAAACATGGATGAATACACCGGGGGAAAACGGCAGATCCCGTTGTACTCGGTGATGCGCAGTAAGACGACATCGTTCTTTCAGGAGCTTGATGTCGATACAGTGTCCAGCCTGAATGACCATTTAAAAGCCATCAGCGGCCGCCCCGCTGAAGTCCATCACATTCTGTATAAAGCCGTCCGGCCGCAATACGCCAACCAGACCCCTAACCTGATGTTGACCCAACGTAGCGCCAAAGAAAGCGTCTATGGACCGGGTCAGCATGAATTGATGCATATGCTGGCGTCGGGCAATGACAGCGACAAGTTCCGGGTGCTGTTACCCCAGTTCGAGGCCGAATATCTCAAGTGGTACAACGGCAAAATGATCGTCTCGTCTATCCAATAATTACCATTGATGCAATGGGTTAATTGAATGTTTCCCCGAATCACATAACGGGAGTGTTACATGACACACACAACAATCCGGATTCAGGACCACGCACTTAAGGCCCTGTATGAAACGAACCCAGAGTTTGATGTCCGGCAGGTGAAATTCCACCATCCGGATGATATGTCGGCGCTGCGGGAGCAACTGGCTGCCACGGGGCTTGATGACGACGGGATTGCCACGAAAGTCACCGAGCTGAAAACCTGGCAACGTTTACTCAACCTGCATCCGGATGTCAATGTTGCACAGGGGCTGATAAGTCGTGGCATAGTCTGTGCAAACCAGCTGGCACGCATACCGCTGCAGACATTTGTGCAGACGCATGCGCAATCACTGGGCATGAGCGCCGCAGAGGCCACGGATATGCACCAGCGCGCGGTGGGTGTACGTAACAGCGCCATGCACTTATGGGCCTCGGTGAGCGGCACGGTGGCTTCCCCGTTTTACCGTTATTCCGCGATGGACACCGTGAGCCCCGAGCTGAAGGAAACCTTCCAGAATCTGCCCAGCTACCAGGATATATTCGGCTCACTTGACTATTGCAACTGTCCGGAGTGTCGCTCGATCTTTGGCCCGGCGGCGTATCTGGTCGATCTGCTGCGTATCATCGACCAGTACGTTACCACGCCGAACCGCGCCACGATTGATGACGCTTTTCTCTTTACAGCGCGTCGCCCGGATATCTGGACTATCCCGCTCGACTGTGGCGCGGCCAATGATGCCGTACCTTATCTGCAAATCGTTAACGAGCGCCTGACCGCCCGCGCCGAATTGGTCACTGGTCAGGGTGTGCTGGAACAACTGGCCACCACACTGGTGTACCCACAGGCGCTGCCTTTTAACGCCCCACTGGATCAGATCCGGGTGTTGCTCGATAAACTGGGTTGCAGTTACGGTCAGGTCTTGTCGGCATGGAGTGCGGCAGCCAGCACCGTTGCCGCTCAAACGCTGGGGTTGTCTGCCGATCAGCAGCGCATTGTGACGACCGCGCTGACGGTAGCCGCCGAGATCGCGCCTTACTACAATGTCAGTGATATCAGCACGCTCAGCGTGGCCGACACGTTTATGGCCAGCTCCTGGATGAACTATGCGCAGATGCTGACACTGTTGGAGCAGGACTTATCCGCGACGGAACAGCAGGCGGGCTTGCAGGTTAACTTTTTCCTTAACCAGGGGCTGGGCGGCAAATGGGTCGCGCTGAGTCAGCCAGCGGGTAAGCCCGCGCAGCTGGATAATCTGACGGCCACGGCGCTGGATAGCATCAACCGTTTGCAGCATCTGGCAACGCAACTGGGTAACCCAGCAGCCGAGGTCGACTGGGCGCTACGTTGTGTGCAGGGCGGTAATATGCCTGTCATCAGCGATGATAGCCTGATCGCGCTGCAACAACTGTTGGCGATCGCCGATCGGTTAGGGCTGGATCTGCCCACGGCCTGTTCACTGGCCGGGCCGATTAAAACCTACGGGCAGGGCGCTGACGAGGCGGGCCCGCAGTTCGACCGGTTGTTCAACTCCCCGGCGATCCTCGCCAGCAACGCGCCGTATCATCCCTCCGGCAACCCACTGAATACAGGGTATACCGATACGCCACTGACCTGGACGCCGGGTTCATCCGCGGCAGAAGATATCCATGCCATCAACCGTGTCCTGCCGGGGCTGGGAATTAGCCTGAGTGATGCCAATGCGCTGGGTCTTGCACTGATGGGTGAGAACGCGCAACAAACACTGACCGTACAAACGCTGTCGGACTTATATCGCCATGCGCTACTCAGCCGTACGCTGCAACTGCCCATGAGTCGTTATCTGCTATTGCTGAAACTGGCTGGCGTGGCAACACCTGCCACGCCGGGCGTGCAGGAGATTGCCGCGCTGGTCGGGAAAGTCCAGTGGCTGAACCTGGCCGGTTTGTCGGTGTACCAGCTTGATTACTTTATTAATGGTGTTGCCAGTGTGTACGTCAATCCGCTGTATCAGCCGGATAACACCACGGTGTGGCAGCAGGGGCTGTGGGTAACGGTACCGGCAGGTACGGCTTCAACCGGCAGCGATATCACTGCGCAGGTGGCGGTGCTGTTTGGTGTCAACAATCCTCTGGCCACTACCGCGATGTCGATGGCGGTGGCGGCGGTGGCGTTGCCTGCGGGGGCCACCGACTGGGAAACGGCATTTCTGGCGGCACAGAGTGATGGCAAAACGCCGGAATATGCCAGCTATGTGCAGACGGTGCTGAAATGGGTTTCACGCTGGCTGGTACTGGCGCAGAGCCTGAATCTTGCCGATACGACGCTGGCGAATGTGGCGGTTTGCCCGGCGGCTTATCAATTACCGACAAATTTCGCGGTACTGAGCTGGGAGGCCATCAGCAATATCTGGCAGGTGCAGCAGATGATGCAAAGTCACGGGGACTTGCAGCAAAACCTGTTGCTGTATATCCAGTTGGTGTCGACGGGGGCAGCCAGTGACACGAGTTTACTGGTGCTGCAAAAAGCGACCGGATGGGATCCCGTCGTGGTGGCGGCGCTGTTGAGCGGGCCGCTGCAGGCGGTGACGGTGGTCACGTTGCAACTGAACCGCCTACAAACCAGCATCGATGTGATGAGCCGTCTTGGCGCGAATCCCGGATTTATGCAGTCGATGGTGGATGTGGCGGCATTACCGGCGAAGGGGAACTGGGCGACGTGGAGCCAGAGTGCCGCCGCCGTGCTGGCCAAAACCGCCAGTATCTATGGTACCCAGTGGGAGAGCGTCTGGACGCCGCTGTCCGGTGATTTGGCGGTGCATCTGCGTGATGCCCTGCTGTCGTTGGTGCTGTCGCAGCTTAATAGCGATGATCCGACCATCAAAACCGCCCGCAATGTCTATGAGTTCTTGCTGACCGATGTCGAAATGGGGGCGGCCACCACCATTTCCTACATTGTGGAAGCGTTGAATGCCGCCCAACTCTATTTGCAGCGTTGCCGTTTACAGCTGGAACCGGGGGTGCTGGATCTGACACAGATCCAGGATCCGTGGTGGGAATGGATGATGAACTACCGTGTCTGGCAGGCGAACCGTGAGATTTTTGTCTATCCGGAAAATTATCTGATCCCCAGCTTGCGCAAAAACACGACGCCACAGTTCACGGCGCTGGTGCAAAGCCTGCAACAGTCGGATGTTAACAAGGCGTATGTGGGCGCGGCGTTCACCACCTATATCAACAGTTTTTCCGAGGTGGCCGAGTTAAAACCGGTCGATGCCTACCGAACCAAAATTAATGACAGCAACAGGATCTATCTGTTGTCACGCAGCAAAACTGCGCCTTACACCTTCTATTACTGCCAGCAAACGGAAAATATGCCGTGGACGCCGTGGGAGAAAATCGATCTGACGATCAATTCGGCGAACTGTACGCTGGTATATGCCTTCAGCCGTCCTTTCCTGTTCTGGAATGAGATCAAGAAAAACAATACCTCTTCGGTTTCCGGTTCACCCAGCGAAGTCACCACCACCAACAGCGTTACCTATACCGCGTCGGTGATGTATTCCTTTCTGAATCAGGAGGGAAAATGGGTACAACCGCAGACGCTGGTTGATCAGGATGTGGTGCTGTTCCGTTCGGATGATACCCGCAATATTGCGCTGATGAATAACGCCATGTTTGATGGCCTGTTTGATATGGCGGCGACCTGCTGGAACAAGGTCTTTGCCTTTAATGTGGATGCGACAAACTACGTGGAACCGCCTCCGTTTAAGGCCGAGGCCGAGCGGCTGGTGGTGATGTATGGCCCCAATGTGCTGGATACAGGGGATATTTGGGTGACGAAAAACCCCTCGTCACCGACCAGCGATCCCAGTGCGAGCAGTTTCTGGCTCAACCTGCGCGACCGCGCAGAAGATCACAATCGAATGGTCATGGGGCAACTGTCCGGCAATATGAATCTGCGCCCGGTTGCCGTGCTGAACCTCAGTCTGGAAGGTGATGTGCTGGTCCAGCGCCAGGAGTTGCTGCTGGCCGATCCCTATATCGCTAAAACGCCATTATCGCTGATTCATGCCGAGATTCAGAGCTCAGGCGATGTGCTGCAGGTCACCCATCGCAGCCAACCCATTACCGACAATCGCAATGTACCAGGTACCGTTGGCCTGACCGTTGGCAGTAAGGCCAGCGCAGTCAATGGTAATTCGTTTATTGGCAGCGGAATTTCTGCCACGCAGAGCCTGCAAATATACCAGGCGTTACAGGCGGCGAAGGTGATTGATGCGACCGGCAATGTGTTACCACAGGCGATGGCGACGCTGGATCTGTATAGCGTACTGTCGGGGATCACGGCGTATGGCGTGTTCAGCCCACTGCAATTTTCGGCGGTGCAGCAGGTGTTGTTCGACCATCTGGAAGGGAGCGAACTGTTCGGAACCATTGCCGGAAACTGCACGAAAGTCGTGCCAGTAGGTACCCAACCCGGTTGGTTCCTGTTCTTTGTGCAGGATGAGATCTTCCTGCTATCACCGGAAAACGGCGACAAGGGGCAGCCAGCATTTTCCAGCTTTGCCGAAGGGCTGACGGTGGGGGATCCGCTGATTGAGCCGACGTTTGCGATTATGACCTATCAGGGCACTTCGCCCGGTAGCATCAACGCGGTCTTATCACGGCAAATTTACACCATTCTGACGCAGTACAACCTGGTGAAAGACGGTCGGCTGGCTGCCGGTGTGACGGTGGCTTATCTACAGGCCATATTACTCAACATGGGGCTGACGGATGCCCAGTATCAATACATTCTGAATGCGCTACGAAACTATCCGGTGATTTTCGACGATGCGTTTATCAGCGATAAAATCACTTACGCAGTATCGCAACAAATTTATGTCGCGCTGCAAACCATGCCGCCACTGATTGACCCTAACGGGCGCATCGATATGGAGCATTTGACCGGTGCCAACGTGCAGCTTTGTCTGGGTAACTTGCTGCTGTCGGGAACGATTACTCAGAGCCAGATTGCCGGTATTTACCGGACCCTTGCGCAGGCACCGAAAGCGATTGTGCTGACTTACCAGAATCACGGTGCAGCCGTGGGCTACACCACTACCGGTGACTTCCATTTTAACGTGACCCGATTGTCGACCAGTGCGATCAGCAAAATCAGCCGCGCGCTGTTTGTGGGCGGCGTGGATAGCTTGCTGAATTTAAAAATTCAGCAGATCCCGGTGCTACCGGTGCTGCCGTTTGAACGATTTACCCCGTCGACGACCGGCCTGAACTGGCCCAGTGCGCTGGATGCCACACAGGTCGATTTTGACGGCCTGTATGGCCAGTATTTCTGGGAAATTTTTTACCATATCCCCATGCTGGTGGCCGCCGGTCTGAATACTAACCAGCAATTCCAGGAAGCGCAGACGTGGCTACAATATGTCTTCAACCCGACAGAGGCGGAACAGTTTGTGACCGCCGCCACGATCGTGGACGAGACGGAGCAGGCGATTGCGTTACCGCAAGCCGACACCATTATTACGCAACTCAAACAAAACCCACGCCCACCCGCGTCGCCAATCCTCAATGCTTCAGGGGAAGTCAATCCGACATTTACGGCCACCACCAGTCTGAGTTTCCTGCAAAGTGCCGATCCCACATTGACGACAGACCAGTTACTGATGGTGCGCAATATCCTGCTCAATTACCAGCTGAGTGCCCCGGCCAGCCATTTCTGGAACTTCCGCCCGTTCCGTAACCATACCCTGCAAAGCCTGCAGGAGATGCTGTCGGACAGTAATCCGGCGGTCAAAGTGTATAACGACGATCCCTTTGATCCGTTTGCCATTGCGCGCTTACGCATCGGTGCCTTTGAAAAATCGACCCTGATGCAGTACATCGACAACCTGCTGGCGTGGGGCGACCAGTTGTTTATCCAGGATTCGTGGGAATCGATCACCGGTGCCTATATGTTGTATGTCTATGCCTACGATCTGCTGGGCCCCCGCCCACAGCTGGTGGGCGAGTGTGCGGGTGATGGCATCGTGTTGAATTTCGAAGAAATAAAAGCGAAATATCCTGATGGTATCCCGCAGTTTTTGATCGACCTGGAGAACTTCATTCCAGGCGGTTCCGGTTCGACGACGCCGATGCTGGGACACGCCTTTAACGACCTGTATGTCTACTTCTGTGTCCCGGAAAACAGTGACCTGATGCAACGCTGGGATACCGCAGAAGACCGGATGTACAAGATCAACCACTCGCTGAACATTGATGGTGTTTACCGCTCACTGGCGCTGTTCCAGCCACCGCTCAATCCGCTGGATCTGGTACGAGCGGCAGCGGCGGGGAACAACGTGATGACGGGGGCGTCATCCAGTGTGCAGTTGACACCGTATCGCTTTACTTCAGCGATTGGCGCGGCACAGAACCTGTGCAATATCCTGATTGAACTGGGTAGTGCGTTGTTATCCGTACTGGAAAAAAATGATGCCGAAGCACTGGCAGCGCTGCGTAATAACCAGGAAGGCCAAATTCTGGAGATGAATATCAGCATTAAAACGGAACGCATCAGTGAGATTCAGGCGAACATCCTGTCGCTGACGGCGTCGCAAACGGGCGCGGCCAGTCGTCTGACGTACTATACCGATATGCTCAACAACGGGTTAAGTGGCTATGAGCAGACCAGCCTGGATGCCACCGCCGCCGCACTGGCGGCCAACATCCTGGGCAGCATTAGCAAGACGGCGGCGACCATCGCCTATGCCGTGCCGCAAGTCGGCTCGCCGTTTGCCATGACCTATGGCGGCGTGCAACTGGGTTCGGCGGTGAACGCCTCGTCGGGAGTGTTCGAGATCGGCGCGGAGATCAGTAGCTTTATTTCGCAGCGGGCTGCCACGATGGGCGGGTACGAACGCCGCAGCCAGGAGTGGAGTTTGCAGAAACAAATCGCGCAGGCGGACAGTGACAGCATTGCCCAGCAACTTGTTGCCGCGAATCTGCAACTACAGTCGGCGCAGCAAGATCTGGCGGTGCAGCAGAAAAGCATTGCGCAGAACCAGGTTATTGAGCGCTATTTGCAGGATAAATTCTCTAACCAGGATCTCTACCAGTGGATGGCAGGCCGCCTGAGCGCGGTCTACTTCCAGACCTGGGCACTGGGTCTGCAAGCGGCGCAGCAGGCACAGGCCTCGTATCAGTTTGAAACGGACAGCAACCAGAGTTTCCTGTCGTTTGATTACTGGGACAGTTTGCACAAAGGGTTGACGGCGGGCGAAGGCTTACGGCTGGCACTTAATCGCATGGAAGCCGCCTGGCGTACCGGCGATAAGCGCAGCCTGGAAATTGAGAAAACCATCTCGCTGGCGATGATTGCGCCGGAGCAATTACTGAAGCTCAAGAGCGATGGGGCGTGCTCTTTCTCGCTGAGCGAAGCGCTGTTTGATTATGATTATCCGGGCCATTACTCGCGAAAAATCACCACGATTTCGCTGTCGATCCCGGCGGTAATTGGGCCGTATCAGAATATCAAAGCGGTTTTGACGCAGACGAAAAACAGTATTGCGACCACCGCCAACATTGATGAAGTGAAGTATTTGCTGTCGCCCGTTGGCGAAGTGCCGCAGGGCATACGGCAAGACTGGGCGCACGGGCAGAGCATTGCCGTTTCACGTGGTGTCGATGATTCAGGGCTGTTTACGCTGGATTTCCAGGATCCCCGTTACCTGCCTTTTGAGAATACCGGCGCGGTTTCTGACTGGACGCTGAGTATGCCGCTCGATACCAACCGTTTTGATTTTGGCCAACTCTCGGATGTGATCATTACTCTACGTTATACCGCTCTGTCCGACGATGAGCTGGCGCGCCAGGTGCGCGGCGTGCTGGCGCAGACACCGCTGCTGAATGGCATCTATGTCGATGGCGGCATGCAAAGCACCGCGTGGCAGACCTTCATGCTCGATCACAGCGACGCCAAAACACAGACGCTGACGCTGGATATCAATCCTGCCCAGTTGGGTTACTTCAAAAGTCTGACCTACAACGAACTGGTTCTGCAACTGACGACCGCGACCGGGATCACCCTTGCCACTAACGCCACGTTTATGACTATCGCGTCGGGGAATAACACCACCACACCGTCCTTTACTGACGGGAAAGCGGTCGTCGATGCACTCAACTGGAATGGCAAAACCGCGCCGACGACGTGGACGTTCAAGTTTGATCTGACCAACCCGTCAATTGCGCCTCTGCTGAGCGATGGCTTTATCGACGGCAGCAAACTGCTGGATCTGCAAGTTGTCGCCCTGTATGCGGCCAAAATCTTTTAAGGAATAAATGGAGGAGTGAGATGCAAACCAACACCTTAAGCAGCGAATTAGCAATGAGCGCTGATGGCTCTCTGCAGCAACAGTGCGCAGAGATGGGAGCCCTTCTGGGGCTGGATGCGCCGGTCAGTGAGGCCGTGCTGAAGGCGGCGCTGGCGGATACCACCTATGCACATCATCTGCTGGTCAGCCGCGGTTCGCCGTTTATGGCGCACTTGCTTGACCACCCACCAGTCGTCATTGCGAATGAGGCAGAAGAATTTACTACCTCGGCGCTGCTGATGCGCGCCGGGTCAGCGCTGGCGCGTTGGGGAAAGACCGGTTTCTCTACCGTGTCGGATGAGCAGTATCGCGACAGGCTCGCGCTGTGTCAAAACTGCCCGCACCTGAAGGTGCCCCCCGAACATCAGCACACCTTGTACGCCTTTGCCGGTGC
The DNA here is from genome assembly GCF_014103115.1 of Enterobacter sp. RHBSTW-00901. Taxonomy (NCBI): domain Bacteria; kingdom Pseudomonadati; phylum Pseudomonadota; class Gammaproteobacteria; order Enterobacterales; family Enterobacteriaceae; genus Enterobacter; species Enterobacter sp. RHBSTW-00901. The sequence goes on along the minus strand of NZ_JABXPB010000001.1, from coordinate 540,555 downwards.
CAGCAATGGGGAAAAATCGGTGTGCGGGAAGTGTGGATGCGTGGTGGCGGCCAAAGCCCGCAGGCCGAACGAGACATGCCCGGATGCGCATCCCGAACGTCCCGGATTGAATCGCTGGAATGAACCTGTCGCTCAGGTCAATTGACTGCGCGGCCATCGCCCGAGCGGCGCTTTGTTTATCCGCATCCTGAAGGAGGTGTCATCAGCATAAAAAGCCGTAGCAGATTACGTCATATGTCATCAGAACGTTCAAAAACTCAGTTTAAGGAGAGAGTTATGGCTGGCTATGATCCAACGGTGTGTAATCAGAAATTGACCCAACAAGGTATGCTGCCGCTGTGCGGCGGTGACTACCATTGTCAGGATGTTGTTAACCAAAGTTCCTCTTACCATTCGTTGTGCGGTGATGGTGGTGATCCCACCAAAATCTACACACCAGTGCAATGTACCGCCTGTACGAATGGTACAAGTTATTTGTATTTCCCCTCAGCGACATTTTTTGCACAGTGTGCGGCAAAAGGGGCGGGCTGGGGGCCAGCATTTTGTTACTGTTGTTGTAGCTGTTTTGCTAATGACACGATTGTGGCTGTCCCTGAGGGTGACAAAGCGATCTATCTGTTTACGGTGGGTGATTCCGTGCTGGCAGGTACGGTGGCTGAGAATAACGGCAAGGTTCAGATCGGCTGGGATACGGCGGTGGTGAACTTCAGCTCGGGAACGGGCAGCACCGGGTATCAACCGATGATGGTCTATATCGCGATGCAAAGCGCAGGGGCCAAAGAGATCAAAGAAATCATCTGTACCATGGATCAGATATTCCTGCTGGCGGATGGCAAATACACGAAAGCGGCGAATTTGCGTCCTGGGCAGCATCTGGTTAACAAGGATGGTGAACCCGTTGCCATTGACATGGTGAGTATTGGTTCCTATGAAGGCGGTGTACACCATATTTCGACTAACCAGCCGTGGCACAAAGTTCCCGATGGCCATCTGTTGTTAACGGGCGGCGTGGTGTCGGGCGACTACACCCTACAACTCTATTTCGACGAACTTCCTGCACAGTTGAAAGAAGAGGGGCTGGAGAGTAAACCGATGCTGGGCACCGCTGCCTACGATAGGGCTTACGCAAATGATGTAAAACGCAGTGAAGCCCTGTTTGAATTTGTTGGCTCTGGCTCCAACACCCAGCCGGGGGTTGTGCAACGTAAAATGGCAATGGGGTTGTTCACAACCTACAGTGTGGGTACCGCGTATATTCCCTATGGCGCGCAGGCACTGTTTACACCGGCGCAGGCTGCGGACATTGCGGAAAACGGAGCACAGGCACCAATCAGCAATACGATTTCAATCGGTACGTTTAACACCATCGCAAAACAGTTTGCCGGTTTTTACCCGGATATTGATTTCTATTTTGATCAACTGGATACCGTGCCCAATCTGTATGCCTTTAAATACCTTGGCCGCAAAACGGTGGTCGTCAGCGGTGGGCTGGGCAGGATGAAAGGTTTCAATTACGAAGGGATGTTCATCGCCATGGCGCATGGTATTGCCTGCTTTTTTGGCGGCGAACCGGAAAATAGCTTTGGTTATTCTGCCGTCGGGCAGGCGGACTGGTATGCCTTTGGTGTGATCTCGAAAGTGTGCTGGTCCAGCGCACCATCGATGACGTACCTGCTGGAGGCGCGCAGACAATGGAATGACTTGTTTGCCTTGATCAGCCCGGAGAACGGGAAGGGTAACCCGCTGGATCCGCTTAACGATCCGTCCATTGCCTGCCGCTCGCAAACGATTGATGTGGCGATTGCTGGCGGTAACTTGCCGGAATGCGCCGGTGGCGTACCGTTGCCAACAATTGAGTTGCAGCAGGTGGGGGCGCGATCGCCTACGGATGTGGTGCTGAGCTTGAGTCTGGCGGTGGATGAAACCAGCGGTAGCAATGTGGCTAATTACCTTCTCGAACCGGATAGCATCATCACCCAGGCCGTAGTGGATCGCACGACGGGATTTATCGTGCACCTGACGGCTCCTTTAATGCCCCGTACGGAGTACAAAATTACCATCCAGAACCTGGTTTCAATTCTTGGCACGGGCATTGACCCTGCACACAGCAGCATGACATTTACCACACCGCCAGAATAAATAATAACGTCGCACAAGTAGGCCAATAGACACTCCGGTTTGGTGGAGTGTCTATTGCAGAGGGGATCCCACGTTTTTGATCCTACCAGTGTTTGCAGAAGTGTCTTAATCATTACAGGTAATTTAACTTAAGTTGTGCGAGATCCTGGTTCATAAGACAAGTTCACCATATCTAATTGCTTTAAATGAATATTTTTAATATAAATATCAACTCACCTCGAGATAACTTCATGAACTAACGGGAAATGTGCCTCTCGTCAGCATACGCTCGTTCGGTGCATGGAACATTAGCCATTTTAGCCGTAAAACCTCACACATTATTTATAGGTAAATAGCGCCATCAGTAATTTGTGAAATATTGAATAAAATACAATCCTTGGTCAGGGGGAGTTAAAGCCGAAACCGAGGATAAAACGGAGTTAAGCAATGAAGGATCAAAATAACTACCTGGCGTCGCTCGAGACCTGCAGACGGATCGCCAAAGAAGAGTACACGACTATTCAGCGCTACTTCGAACAATGCGACGCCATTATCGATGAACTGAGTAAAAAATTGCAACGCGTGATTGAACATGGCAGCCGAACGCTTTCCAGGGACAAGATGGTTGCGGATGGTCTTACCGACATGATGCATAGCCTTCAGAGAGACTACGGAAAGCTACTCTCGAAACGAAACGCCAATCTCGAAAAACAGCAAAGAAGTCTTGATTGCTTTAACGTCATGCTTTTTGGCCGCACGATGGCGGGCAAAAGTACGGTTCGCGAGGCGATTACCCGAGGAGATGGTCAGACCATTGGTAAAGGAGCACAAAGAACAACACGCGACGTTCAAGAGTATGAATGGAACAACTTAAGGATAATCGACACCCCTGGTTTCGGAGCCTATAACGGCCAGGAGGACACGCAGGTTGCCCACGAGATCCTTGAGCAGTCTGACGTCGTGCTGTTTATGCTTAATAGTGACAGTATTCAGGAATCAACCTTTGTTGAGCTTGAACATGTTCATAAGCTCAACAAACCCTTGATCTTTGTATTGAACATGAAAAAAGATCTGGAGAATGAGGGCAATCGGCGACGGGCGCTGAAAAATCCGGAAAAATATATTTTTAAAGAAGACGAAATTCAAGGACATACTGAACGCTTAAAAAACCTCGCCAGCCGTGTAGGCATCAATCCCGGCGCGGTTCGAATCATCCCCATTCATGCCCAGGCTGCATTCCTGGCAACGACTGTACCGGGTGAAGAAGGTTCTCAATTACATGAGCTGAGCCGAATCGATCGCGTTCTTAATGCGCTCATTAAAGAAGTCGAAGGCAATGGACCGATCCGCAGAGTCCAGACGTTTCTCGATTCAAGCCTCCATCATGTTGATGAACAGAGTTTACTGATCCTAAGACAAAGGGATCAACTTTCTATGCTTTTGCCACAGTATGAAAGTGGCCTCACGCGTATTTCCCAGTGGAAGATGAAGACACTTCGCGATGCGCCACGGCTCCTCTCAAGGGCAGTCGATCTCGCTTTTAAACCGCTCATTGACTCTGTGGCTGATTTTGTTGACGACCATATTGAGACTGACAATGCGGCAAGCGCATGGGATCGTCATTATAAAAGCCTAAATATCACAAAAAACATTGAGAAATCGGTGCAGGATTTGGCTGAACAGGTGATGGAAGAGCTTCAGGATTTCAATCGAGAAATGAATGAGGGACTTGATATTACCCTGTCTTTTGAAGTTTCCCACAATGGGAAGAGCTTCAGCGAGTCCGACTTCAAGCGAATAAACGGCTGGGGCTCGGCGATAGCCGGGGTTGTAAGTGCTATTGCTTTCTTTAATTCCTGGAATCCTGTCGGTTGGGTGGCGGTTGGTGTCAGTATAGTGTTCACCGTATTCTCGCTCTTCTCAGACAATCGTGCTAAAAAACTTAAAGAGGCCAAATCTGAAAAGCGTCAGGCTTTGCTTGAGGATATCGAGGAAAGTAAGAAAAAAATAAAGTCTAATTTAGTCGATTGGTTCGAAATGAATATCCATCGCGCCTATATTATTCCTGCGGAAAATAACCTATCTCATCTTTGTCAAGCACTTAATAAATTTATAAACGAAATGGATGGAGCCGAAAGTCAACTCGGTACACTGAAGCATGAAATTAACTTTAGGCTACTGAACAGAGTCGCTCATATCATCACTAAGCAACATTTTGTTCTGCCGAAATTTATCAAGGTAGTGCGAATTCCTGGGTACGCGTGTTATTTTCTTATTTCGGATTATTTCAGGAATACTGACCTTCTTATGGCTATGAGTCAGTCCATGAGGGAAAAGATACTGACAGTATATAACACCAGCCTGGATAAAAAAATTTTACATCTTTATAAAGGACTCGTAGAAAGGGTCGAACTGACCGGGGATAATAAGGTTTCCGTGTTCGCCCCGAAGAAAAACTTAAGTAAAATTATTGGGAAAGACCACCGTCGCATAAAAATGGTGGCTTCGCTTTGCTCCTGTGAAATAGACCTCATCACTGTTTAAGGAAGAGTCATGACCGAAATTGGTTACAACACGCTCAAAGAAAAGGTGGAAAGCCTTTACCAACGTTCTCATGAGCTATGGTGCGCCGGTAACGTCAACGCATCGGAAGCAAATTTCGATATTGATTTAGCGCCTTTAAATCTTGTTTTTGCCGGACAGTATAGTGCTGGCAAGTCCTCTCTCATTAAGATGCTGACGGGTATTGAGAATATTAAAATTGGGTCCGGTGTTACGACAGATGCGGTTACCCAATATCAACATAAGTCGTTAAACATCTGGGATACGCCTGGGATACTTGCGGGTGAATGCGAACAACATGATGCCAAAGCGCTTGAGGCGATATCGAAAGCAGATCTTCTGGTCTATGTCATTACCAATGAACTGTTTGATGATGTCGTGGGCGCGGCCTTCCGGGACCTGTGCTTTAAGCAAGGACGCGCCGGGGAGATAATGATCGTTATCAATAAGTTCGAAAGCGACTCGGCCGATAAAGAGACTAAGATTTCGGGTATCACGCAGGTGCTTGAGCCCAAAATTCCTGAGGACTTTCCCATCGTCTTTACTGATGCGCAGTCATTCTTCGACGCGCTGGATGAGGACGATGAGCAAGAGCGTCAAGAGCTGTTGGCGCTTTCCAACGCCGAAGGGCTCACCAAAGCCATTGATAGTTTTGTGGCGCAACGTGGTCTGTACGCCAGGCTGACAACGCCTCTCCAGCAGCTTCAAGTCAGGCTGGAATCAAAAATAGATGAGCTGACCATTTCTGACCCACTACAAAAAGGCCTGGTGAGCTTGCTCACTCAAAACAAGCGCGTATTTCTGGCTAACAGACGTGATCTGACTAAAAAAGTCGGAGCGCATCTGGACACGCTGAATAGTCAGATCGTTGAGCAAGGCAACCAACTGGCCGATGCTTTGGGTGGAGAACAGGAAGTATTCGAAAAGATGCAGGACAGCGCGATTTACGAATGTGAGCGACTAATTAATTCGACTCTGGAAGCGCTGCGGGGCACTGTAGACGAGTGTCTGTCAGATCTGGAGGCTGAGTTAGTCGAATTGGCGAATACCCCTGCCAGCGCGAAGATCAACGAAGCGCTGTTGACTGCAAAGAATTTCAATCCCGAAGCCGAACAAGGGAAAGTCGGCAGCGTCTCAAAAGACGATCCCTTCAAGCTTAATAGTGCAATTAATCAGGGGATAGTGAAGTCCGCAGAGAAAGGGTTTTCCTTCCTGGCGAAAAGCGCTATAGGTGATGCCTCTAAAACAGGGCTGAAATCCATTTCTGGTAGTGGCCTGCACAATGCTATTAAAGAGATTGGAGGCTTCTTTGGCTACAAGTTCAAGGCCTGGGAGGCGGTTAAAATAACGGAAAAAATAGGGAAGGGCGCAAAATTTCTGGGTCCCGCCATGGCGATTTTTGGGGTGGGTATGCAGATTTATGATGACTATCAACAGTCTGAGCATGCAAAAAAGATCCTTCAAATTAAGCGGGACATTCGCAAAAACTTTAAAGAATACAGCGAAGCCGTGCGTGAGAGCATGGATACTCAGCTCAAGAAGGTACATGAAATGGGCTTTGATCTGCCTATCACGAATATCGATGAGGCTCTGCATGAAATACGCTCACAGGTTGAGGGTAAATCCGATAGCGCTAATGCGCTGCAGGCTCAACTGGATGAAGTCAAAAATTTACGCGAAGAGATTCAAGGTGCCTTTTAATATTTCAAGACGTAATTATTTTGTGTCTAGTGTTCTGCGCTAAATAGGTGTTCCAAAACTATACACTCTTGCCAGCCCGATTTTACCCATTAAGAGATGGGCTGGCCCTCATCAATCTTTTCTGATACCCATGGCAGTATAATCGCCACTGAAGAAAATCGTTTTTCTGCAAGTTGTTGTAAGGGAGGGATTGTGTTTATGGAGTTACCAATCTGAATAAGCTATTTAACTATTCTGGGTTTGAGGAATATACATAATCTGAAGCATCACAAGATTTAGCGTAACCAGTTGTTTTAAAATTATATTTTTAAAAGTTAAATCCTAATTTACAGTTATGAACTAAGTTTCGGTTCATAACTGTGTTGAAAAGTGTCCATAAATCACCCTCAGTTGCGTCCATTAGTTCATGAACTAAACATTTTAATTTTGTGAGTTAGATCAGATTTTAGGGTTCAGTAATATTAATTTATATTCGATGTGCGATTGCATAGTACCTTTCCGACAACAGGTGCAGCGGTAAATGCATTTGGCTAGCCCCGCACAATACGGCCACAAAACCCGTTTCAAGCTGATTGACCGTCACTGAGTCAGGCATAGTGATTGATACGATTCGCCGTTTTTTAAGCGTTCCCAGCGATAACTACGATCTTCACTGAGACGGTTGCTTATCTAGCAATTGTGAAATAAATCATCTGAATGTTCAGTTGTTCCGTAGCGTTCCAGGTAGTCGGGAGATGAGGCGATAACTCAGCGTAAATCTGGAGATAATCGCCAGGCAACTACATCTTCCTTGACGGCGGATATCGCTCACATCGGACCTTCAACTTTGTTGGCTCTTCCGCTTTGTGCCATGAATCGACTGCAAAGGTACATGTTTCTTATCCTTTCGGTGTTTCGATATTTTAATGGTGGCAATTTGTATTTTTTAGAGAACACCCGAGTGAAAGTCTGTTGTGAATCAAATCCATATTTAAAGGCTATGTTTATCACTGGTTCATTAGTTTCAATAAGATCTTTCGCCGCAAGTCTGAGCTTTTTATCTTTAATATACTTCCCAAGGCTAACTTCTTTTACCTGCACAAAAATCCGCTGAAGATGCCACTTGGAGTAACCTGCCCGCGCAGCAACATCCTCTATCTTCAGCGGCTTGTGTAAGTTTGAATCAATCCATTGTGTTATCTCATCGATGATGCCTTCTGTTCTGAACATAAATCGACGCTCACTTTAAGAGGGCTGTGACACATCCTGTTCGGGATGCTTATGATTTATTTATAGATTTCAGCAACCCCGTGTAGTCTATTATCCCCCGTTGTCGACAGGATTTTGAATGACGTTGCCCCTTGCTCGTCAGCCTTGCGAGAAAGAACATCCGATAACTCATCAAGCGTATAGGCATTGCTGGTTGAGACGACACCGATCTTTTCTTTCCCATCTGCATGATTAATTTCTTGGGCAGCAGAGGCAGTATTCACTGAAATAAATCCAATGACCAATGTAGTAATAAGTAGTGCTTTCATATTTAATACCTCTTTTAAAATCTATGTTTAAAACTGGATTCGTATCAGGGGAACTATCCCCGTCTGTATATGTAAATATACAGACCTAAGCTGTCATGAGGCTGACCGCTATATGACAAAATTGTCAGGGTTGTAGATTGGTTAATTTTTTTGAATACAAATTCAGCTCGTTAATAATGCAGTCAGGTTCTTCACGCAGAGGCATATTGTCTATGTCCAGAACCCCATCAATTTTTTGTGGATCATCAGCCAGCAGATCTGCAAACAGTGGGGTAAGATCATGCTGTGCTTCACCTCGTTCAGCCACCAGTTCGAACGTTTTATTTTTTGCCTCGTCGTGGGTCAGGGCACTGACCAGAACCTGGGCGATTTGCTCCCGGGATATCACACCATCTTCCGGTGTTCCTGCATGGCGACGATCCCCCTGAAGCATAACGATCCTGTGTTCATCATCATTGTTGTAATCAAACCAGCCGGGCCTGACGATGGTATAGGGGTGACCAGTGGTCCTGACCAGACGCTCGGCACGTCTTTTCCAGTCATGAACCTCAGTGCGTTGATTCCAGGTGCTGAGTCGTTCAGTCACGCCAATCGTGGTCATCAGGCTGATACGAACAGATACATCCCTGAATATTCGTAAAATATTGCGCACTCCGCCATAATCTATCGCCCTGGCACCAATACGACCCTGACCATCGGAACCGAGAGTGAAAATGATGGCATCAATATCTTTCGGCAAATCAGTGAGGGTTTCAGGCAATGAAACATCGCCGTAAAAAATATCTGTTCCCCGAGGAAGCGATTTCACTTTGCGCTTATTTCGGATCAGCGCTACAGGCTGATGGCCCATTTTGATAGCGGTATTGACGACATGAAGGCCAATACTTCCTGTCGCCCCTGCAACGAGTATTTTCATGATAAACCTTCTGATAATTCAGACTTATTTTCGATACGGTCAGCATATCAATTATCATTATTGTCAGTAATAGGGCTAAAATGATTGTGTCTATGAACACCCTTCATGAGTGTGTGATGAAGGGAATGCCGCCATAAGGAAATCGCCGATGCTCAAAGAAAACTTCAATGAACTGCAAATCTTTCTTGTGGTCGCGAGGGAGAGAAGTTTTACCAAAGCAGCGGGTAAACTGGGGGTTTCTCAGTCTGCACTCAGCCACGCGATGAAGGCCCTAGAGGAAAGGCTGAATATCCGCCTTCTGACCCGTACGACCCGAAGTGTAGCCCCTACAGAGGCCGGTGAGAGAATTATTGCCTGCCTTGAGCCACGTATTGCCGATCTCGAGCAGGAACTGGAATCGCTGGTTCAGCTGAACGGCACTGCCTCCGGTAATATCCGTTTATCTGCCGGGGAGCATGCCGTGCGAAGTCTGGTATGGCCGAAGCTAAAACCCTTCCTCAGGGAATACCCGGAAATCAATGTTGAACTGGTCGTTGATAACGGCTTTGTCGATATTGTTGAGGGGCGTTTTGATGCCGGGATCCGTCTGGGCGAAAGCGTGGATAAGGACATGATTGCGGTAAGAATTGGGCCGGACATGAGAATGGCTGTGGTAGGAGCGCCGTCTTATTTCGCTGCAAATCCTGCACCTGAAACGCCGCACGAGCTACAAAATCATCGGTGTATCAATATGCGCCTGCCGACAGCCGGTGGGCTTTACCACTGGGAGTTTGAGAAGGATGGGAAACCGTTACGGGTCAGAGTGGAAGGGCAGGTCACGTTTAATCTGCAGGCAGAAAGGATTGATGCGGCGTTATCCGGTTTTGGCATTGCCTGTATACCTGAAGACAGGGTGCAGGATTATATAAAGTCAGGAGAGCTTATTCAGGTTCTGCAGGACTGGTGTCCGTCTTTCCCCGGATATTATCTTTACTACCCGAGCCGTAAGCAGCATCCGCCCGCTTTTGCGCTGATGATCGATGCACTTCGCTACCAGGAATAAAGGGTCCGCCAATCTCAGCGGACCCGCCCGGGTATTAACGGCCTACGCGGGCCTGGTGCTCAGGAGAGTAACGTTCGCCGACGACTTTAATCGTCTCAAGCGCCTGGGTTATCTGCCGTGAGTCATCCTGCGACAGAATGATATCGGCGGCCTCCAGGTTTTCTTCCAGCCGGTGCAGTTTGGTGGTTCCAGGGATAGGCACAATCCACGGCTTTTGTGCCAGCAGCCATGCCAGCGCGATTTGTGCAGACGTCACGCCTTTTTCTGCCGCCAGTTCACCCAGCAATGAGACCAGCTTTGCATTGGCTTCAATCGCCTGCTCTGCGAAACGCGGCACCGTGCTGCGGTAATCATCCTTCCCAAAAGTGGTTCCTGGCTTAATCGAGCCCGTCAGGAAGCCCTTGCCTAATGGGCTGAAGGGCACAAAACCAATGCCCAGTTCTTCCAGCAACGGCAGGATCTCCCGCTCAGGCTCGCGCCACCACATGGAGTATTCGCTTTGAAGCGCAGTGACCGGTTGTACGGCATGCGCACGACGAATAGTTTGCGCACCCGCTTCGGACAGACCGAAATGTTTAACTTTGCCTTCAGCTATCAGGTCTTTTACCGTACCCGCAACATCTTCAATCGGGACATCCGGATCGACACGGTGTTGATACAGCAGGTCAATGACATCAGTCTTAAGACGGCGTAATGATCCTTCCACAGCTTCACGGATATGCTCCGGACGGCTGTTTAAAATCTGCTGCTTGTTGTCGTCGCCAAATGTAAAACCAAACTTGGTGGCGATGACCACGCGGTCACGAAACGGTTTTAAGGCTTCGCCGACAACCTCTTCATTAAGGAAGGGGCCATATACTTCGGCGGTATCGAAGAAGGTGACGCCACGTTCAACCGCAGTGCGAATGAGCTCGATAGCCTGTCGGGTATCGGTCGCCGGGCCGTAGCCGTGGCTTAAGCCCATGCAACCGAGCCCAAGCGCGGAGACTTCGAGTCGGGATTTACCCAGATAACGTTTTTGCATTGAATGAATACCTCTTTTATCGCGACTTAAACATCAAGTTTGCGGCCAGTCAGCCATTCCACCATCGCCGGATCGCGGTGAGAGAAGAAGGCGCTGGTTGCGGTGTCGAGGGCGGAAATCTGCAGCATATCTTCAGAGCTGAGTTCAAAATCGAGAATGTTGATGTTCTCTTCCATGCGTTCTTTGCGCACCGATTTCGCCAGCGAAACGATACCTCGCTGGAAGATCCAACGCAGTACAACCTGGCCCACGCTCTTGCCGTACTTCTGGCCAATTGCCGTTAACACGGGATGCTGGAACAGGCCATTTTTACCCTCAGCAAACGGTGCCCAGGCTTCCGGCTGAATGCCATGGCTTTGATTCCATGGAACCGCATGCAGCTGCTGGTTGAAGGGGTTAACTTCAATCTGGTTCACCGCAGGGGAAACTTTGTTGAAGGCGATAAGGTCGGCCAGACGGTCAGGATGGAAATTGCTGACACCAATGGCGCGAATTTTGCCTGCCTGTTGCAGTTCTTCCATGGCACGCCATGCCCCATGGACATCGCCATAAGGCTGGTGAATCAGATACAGGTCGACGTAATCAAGTTGCAGCCGGTTCAGGGAGCGTTCGAACTGTGCTTTAGCGCCTTCGTAATTGGTATCCTGTAGCCACAGTTTGGTCGTTACAAAAAGTTCGTTACGTGCGATACCGGTCTGTTTCAGTGCGTTCCCCACTTGTGTTTCATTCTGGTAAGACGCGGCGGTATCGATCAGGCGGTATCCCGTATCGATGGCATCAATAACGGCTCTTTCGCATTCAACGGCATCAGACATCTGAAACACACCAAAGCCCAGCAGGGGCATTTCAATCCCGTTGTTCAGTTTTACAGTTTGCATGACGTTATCCTCCAGCTATTGTGTTGGAAAAGCATAACGCAAACTGATTTATTCGATTAGATGGGGTAATTAGCTAGGGTTTATTAGATGTGTTCATTAATTTAGAGGGGAGGTGGTCGGCTTTGTACCCGAAGCCAAAAGTTACGAGCGGCACAAAGTAAACAGCGTTTAGGTAGATGATGTCAAATAAAGGAAAAATTGATGCAAAAGTGCCCTGTAGAACGTTAAAATGACCATATTGAGATTAATCCTAATACTTTATGGGCGCATCAGATGGCAGTTAAGCGAGCGTATTACGGCAACGAAGGTGACAAAGACTACTTTGAGCGAGTGTTTCAATCGGCCAATATCAACTTTCTTATCGGGTCTGGCGCATCGCTTCCCGCGATCAGAGTGCTAGGAACAATCGAAAGTGATCTTCAGCAGCTCATTAATGATGAAATGGAAGAGGAATACTTTGACCTAGCAGCTAGCTTTTTAACTGCTGTCTGGCTTCCGCATGAATATATGCTAAATCGTGATAATGGACTCCCATTTGTTCCCCTTGTTATCACGAACATTAATGCCACCAGGGAAAATTATGATGCCTTTATCTCTTCGCTAGAAAAAATACTTACACGCCGCCGTACTGGTCTGCTTCCTCGACGTATAAATGTATTTACGACTAATTATGATTTGTTTATTGAAGATGCATCAACACGCAATAATAATGTAATTTTTAATGATGGGTTCAGCAAGCGAACAAATCTCTTTGGAGATAAGGAATTTGACGCAAGCAGCTTTAATTATTCAGTTAGTGCCACTGGTAATCTATATAATTACAAAGTCGAACTTCCTACTATTAATCTTATAAAACTTCATGGTTCTCTTTCATGGAAAAACTTGATGGATAAGATTATTTACAAGATTTCCGATGTGAAACCACTGCGGTTTAACTCTCAGCTAGAAAGGAAAGAGTGGGTTCTTGCTCATACCCTTATTCTTCCGAGAAAGGAAAAATTTAAAGAAACTCTTCTGCAAAATGTTTATTATGATTTGCTGAGAACCTATTCAAATGAGCTGGATAAAGAGGCCACCCTGCTCGTTGTATTTGGTTTTTCATTTGCTGATGAACATCTTGAAACGCTAACAAAGAAAGCACTTCGTAATGCTACTCTCAAGCTACTAATATTTGCTTTTGACGAGGCAAGTGTTAATGGGTTTATGGATAAATTTCGTGATTATTCCAACGTGGAAGTAATCTTTCGGCCGGGAGGGAATATAGATTTCCCGGTAATGAATAACATTATCACAAGTTATCTTGGAGGGGCGAGGTGAACGGGCATTTTACGGATGAGGAAGCGGTATTACGGGTAGGCGAAGTCTGCGAAGTAGCTGGGCGAGCAGTAATTATCCTCGTAGATAAAAACAAAAATCTTAGCGATTTATTTTATCAAGGAAAAGTTCTGAGAAATGTTTCCGTAGGAAGTTTTATTGAAATCAAGAAAGGATTTATGAGCCTGATTGGCAAAGTGGAATCAGAGAGACTCATTGAAGAAAAACATCCTTCTGGCAGTGGCAGCGATGCTTGGCGTTATCGTCGCTACTTGACGGCCACGTTAACGGGATACATCGACCGAACGAGAGGTTTCGTTAGCGGATCGCGTGAGCTACCCCTCATAGGTAATGAGGCCTTTGTTGTTACTGAAGAGATGGTACAGACGGTACACCAGATCGCGAAAGAGGGCGAAACGGTAATGTCTTTCACTCGAACAGATCTTGAAGATATAGAAATCTCGTTACCAGTCAATGGTCTCATAAATTCTCATATTGCAATTTTTGGCAACACCGGCAGTGGGAAATCCAATACACTTGCAGCACTTTATAAAGCTGGAATTGCTCAGATAAAACCGATGCTGGGTGACAGTTTTAATGAAAAGTGCCGATTTATTCTCTTCGACTTTAATGGCGAATATACAACGCAAAATTGTATTACTGATGAGAAAACGGTTTATAACCTGAACACACACCATGCTAATGGCAATAAGCTTCCACTTCCTAAAGAAGTACTACTTGAACATGACATGCTTTCTGTTCTGACAGATGCGACGGATAAGACCCAAAAACCTTTTTTAAAACGTGTTTTGGAATTCCAGTCCGAAGTTATGGGGTCTGATAATGCTCTTGAATACATGAGGAATGTGCTAAAGAAAAAAATAAAGCAGAACTTGTTTAGTGGTGATAAGATAAAAAGTGAAGCAATAAATGCAATGTTTAGTCCGATCTTCTGTGACGATCCAGATCTTTTATCTGATCTTGAGTTTCACTCAGGAGGCTCAAAATGGAAAATAAGAAACGAACGGCACTATTTCAACTCTGAAGTCGATGTGGAAAGATCTTATATCTACGCTAAAGCTTGCTCTTTTAATTTTAAAGAAGATATGATAGAAAGTCTCTTGGATTTTATGTGGCTTAAGCTTATCTATGAATTTTTCTCCAATAAATCGAATCCGGAACATGTCTCGCCTGTAATAAATAGAATGAATGCAAACCGGAAAGATATAGCTAAAATATTTGATACATCTGGAGATAGAGACTTCTGGAATGGAGGTAATTTCATCGTTATCAACCTCAATATGGTTAATATTACAATGAAGAAAACACTCCCTCTTTTGATTGCAAAATGGGCTTATAACTTGAAAAAAATGTCTACCGAGCCTTCAACGCTTCATATCATTATTGATGAAGCTCATAACATCCTCTCAAACACATCATTTAGAGAAAGTGAAAGCTGGAAAGATTATAGGCTCGAAACTTTTGAAGAGATTATCAAAGAGGGACGTAAATTTGGCGTGTTTGTAACAATTTCCAGCCAGCGCCCGAACGATATATCATCAACTATCATTTCTCAAGCGCACAACTATTTTATTCATCGTCTTATTAATCAAAATGATCTTTATGCAATTGAAAAGTCTGTTTCTTATATTGATCGGTTGACAGAGGAGTCCATTCCGACACTTTCCACAGGAACCTGCATATTCAGTGGTATTGTTAGCCCAATGCCGCTGAAACTGAGAGTGGCGGAACTTCCCAATAACCAGAAACCTCGAAGTAAAACAATAACATTCGGCGAGTTGATCGACAGAGAGCAAGGGAATGATATAGAAGGTAACTTATTATAATTATGCAATTATATGCATTTTCAGATTTTCGCAATAAGTTTGGCGTGACTGGGTTATATGATGCCTTGAACTGATCTTGAACGTAGCTCGGTACGTCCAACATGGTGCCGCAGTTCGCTCAAAGCAGGCAGTCACGTTCAACAGCTTTGCGCCAACATTAGACCATTCATTTTTATAAAGCAGATGCTAGTATTGAGTCCTGTATAATGAGGACTCAATACTATTCCGTTCTACTGCAAATTTTTCTCTTTCAAGAATTTACTCACCAAATCAGCAATCTGCACATTATTTAAATCAGAGAACGGGAAGTGGGTATTCCCTTTGATTCCCACTTCAGGCAGATGAGTCACCGTCACATCCCCGCCATGCTTATTCACCACGTCGCGCCACTCCCGAGCCATTGCAAGGCGTACGCGCCAGCTGTCCTGCGCGGGCATGGCTACAGGTTTATCCGGTATGTTATCGCCGTAAATAATCAGAATCGGGATTTTGGTCAGAGCCATAAACTGCTCCATCGGCACTGGCTCACCCTTCAGCGTGTCGAACGCGCTTGGCATAGGGGCTGGGAGTTCTTTTTCCGGGAAGACAAAGCTGCTGCCAGGCTCAAAGGCGACAATGGCTTTGACCTTGTCATTTTTCATCGCCGTGTACCAGCCTGGTCCGCCACCCTGAGAGTGGGTGAAGAGGATAGCGGGGCCGGATTTATCCACGACGGCCGACATCGCATCAGAGATAACATTGACATCAAACGGCCCCGTATTTGGGGTCATCTGACGGAAATACTGATTCAGTGCTTCTTTGTCGTGAGAGAACTGAACGCCCTTAAAATACTCTGGCCACACGCCAACGCGGAACTGATTGAACCACATCTGTTCATCCGGCTTAGGCGTAACAGTACCTTCTACAGTCGTGCGTCCGGCGCTGCCCCGACGCGGCTGATCGACAAGATAAGTTGAGAACCCGCGACGCAGGAAGATGTTCTGGAACCCTTCGCGACCATCCGGGGTACTTTCCCAGGTACGGGAGAACTGACCTGCGCCGTGCAGCATGACGATAGGGTATTTATGCGGATTCTCCGGGATTTGGTAGAACACTGAGGCATGATCGCCATGACAGGTTTGGCCAGCTGAATCCAGCGGCTTTTTTGCATCAAATGTTCCTGGTGCGGTGATGATAGTGCCACCAGCAGAAAAGCTTCCCTGTTCCTGAATGACCAGCGGCTCGGCGTATACCGACTGAGCCATCAGGCCACCCGCCATCACGCAGATGGCCAGCGTTTTTAAGATTGTCTTCAAGGTTACATCCTCTGTTATGTTTGCCGTTCAATCATATCTGAGTAGTCAGCGTTAATTATTTAGCACCCCTGATTGCCCTTATTTGGCAGACTCATGAATGCGGACGATTAACTGCGTATTGTCTCTAACCAACTTGTTACCGTTTCAGTGGTTCTTCGCTCCTGGTCGCATTCAATGACCAGCGGTTTTTCCCGACGCGCAGTTGGGGCGAGACTGGCAAGGATGTCGTCGCTGTCTCCTTTACCGTAGCCACCGTGAGTAATGAACGGGATGAGTAATTTGCCCGCAAGGTTGTGGCTGCTGAGAAAGGTTTGCACTACAGGCGGCACGCTGGTCCCCCAGATCGGAAAGCCTAAATACACGGTTTCGTAGCGTGAGATATCTGCAACGCTATTTTTTAATGCCGGTTTTACTCCCCGCTCGCGCTCATTTTTTGCCTGATCAACGGTCTGGAAATAGTCTTCCGGATAAGGCGTAGCCGGTTCTATTTCAAACAGATCGGTATTCAGGCTGCGGTGAATGACGCCCGCAACGACTCGTGTATTTCCGCTGCGGGAAAAGTACGCCACCAGAACACGGCTTTTACCCTGTACATTTGCGGTTCCGTTGGCTGCCGATGCCAGGGAGACGTTCGCGAGTGTTAGCCCGGCAAACGCGGCGATTAACCTTCTGCGGTGGGGATCATGCTCCATAGCCAGCTCCTGTTAGTTTGCGAGGGCCTGTTGCAGCGCCTTTTCAGCTCGTGTTGCTGCATCATTTTCGCCATGTTCACGCAGAACCTGTGCCAGCTGGCGCAGTTGCGCAGCTGTCAGGCCGACCCGCATGCTGGCTCGTGTATGTGATAACAACTGGGCTTCAACGCCTGGTGTGGCCGCTAATGCGCCAACTGTTGCCAGCTCGCGGCTTTGCCAGTCGAGGTTATCACGGGCGAAAATGTCGCCGAAAAGGTGCGTTTGCAGGAACTGGTTAATCACCGGGGCAAAATCAAACAGTGGGCCCTGGACGGGCGCGCCTGAGATTTTTGTCTGGTTTGCGGTACCGACACGGCGAAGCTCATCCCCGACAGGGATCGGGGCAACCGGTTCTTTACCCTCAACGTCTTTGATACCACGTTGTTTACGTGCTTCGACGACCTTCATCAGTTCACTAAGCGCATTCAGGCTACGAGGGAAGCCCGTATAGGCATAAAGCTGGACGAGGATCTCTTTGGCTTCGTTTATCGTAAGTCCGGCGTCGAGTCCCTGATTCAGGGCGGCATTCAGCTTATCCATCTGACTGCTGGCCATCGATGCCGCAATCAACGGGATAGCCTGCTGGCTGGCTGAAAGCGTATCTGAAACGGTTTGTTCGTGGTTCATTTCTGAGACTCCTTTATTGACGGGGGCAGCATGTGCGGCGAGACCAAAACCAAAGGTCAGCAGTACCGCTGCCGCTAATGCCTTAATGAGCGTGGTATTGTTCATCTGTCACTAACTCCTTCCAGTTAACGCTTTTGCCATCCACAATCCCGGTTATCGCCAGATGCGTCATTGCGCTGCCGGGCGCCGCGCCGTGCCAGTGTTTGATGCCCGCCGGGCAAGAGACAACGTCGCCCGCGCGGATGACCTGTACCGGCTGGCCTTCCTGCTGGGTGAGCCCAACACCCGAGGTCACAATCAGCCGCTGACCTGCCGGATGCGTATGCCAGGCGGAGCGAGCGCCGGGTTCAAAGGTGACATAAGCGCCGGAAACGCTGATGTCGTTATCCGGTTTGAAGAGAGGATCAACCCTGACGCGACCGATAAAATTCTCCGCTGACCCATACACCGCATTCTGACTTCCTGCGGGGGCGATATGGACAACGGGATTTTGCTCTGCAGCCCAGGATGAAAAGGTGAAGAAGGGCAGTAACAGCCCGAGGTAACGTAAATGTCCGATCATGCAAAGCGTCCTTATCATTGAAGAGGCGGATTGCCTGCGATGATTTTATCGAGAGGGTAATGACGTCAGGCTGACGCCTCCCTGACAATTCTGTCAGTTAATCCCTATTGTGGTGACATCGCTTTGCATTTTCTAAATATAAAAAACCAAAGCAAAAAACGCGTCATTAATGCAAATAAAACAATAATGGCCAGGTAGCGTAGATAAAAAAGAAGGGCAGATTCTTCGTAATCGAAAAAGGAGAAATCGACCTTCATCAGCAAATAATCGAAATAGTCCTGGTTCAGTGACCCGTACAATCCCAGTAGTGCGATGAGCGAAAAAACACATGGCATAATGATATTTGCAACGTGTGAGTCGCCGGAGATGTTCAGGACCCGGCAGAAAAACGTTGCCAGCATTTTCCAGTGCAACCCGATATGCAGCGCCAGAATGAGCATTCCCCAGTGGACTGATGTCATGTGCACTTTTCTGCCCCAGTTCGCCGGGTTGTGGAACGGCAGCGCCAGAAGGATATGTCGGGACAGCATCATGCCAGAGACAATAGCGGTCAGAATGACAACGAACGTCACTGCATTAATGACTCTATTAACTATCTGCATCGTTAACGGAATATTCGGCGACTGTAACCATAATCGATGGCGGTTAAGGTATAAATGCAACATGATGAGCAACGTAAAAATAATACCCGCCCATTCATGTACGATTTCTCCGTGAAGATGAAACCCCATCAGTACCAGCAGAAGTAACGTCATGAGCGTATCCTGCATGACCTGGAAAATATAAATTTTCTTCATGTCGATGGATTAACGCTGTGGCTGAACTTGTTTTACCCATTGCTCAACTTGCGTGGGAACATTTGGATCTGAAATATCATTGCGCGAGATCGAGAGTGCACGAGTGACTAACCTGGCCTGCGGCTGCATGCGGGCAATTTCTCGCAGGGAGTCTGCTAAACGGCTGCCTCCATGGGTGGTAAAGAGAATGACTGTTTTGCCGGCAAAATCATTTTGCTCAAAGAGGCTGTATATCACCATTGGCATGGTATACCACCAGATGGGATAGCCAACGTAAATGGTGTCGTAATTGCTGAGATCGTGGAGCGGCGTTTTGAGTGATGGCCTGGCGTTAGTTTGCTGTTCCTTTTCGGCAACGCGTAACAGTGCATCATGCTGGCGAGGGTAAGGGGTGACGGTTTCAATACGAAACAGCTCGCCGTGAGTCTGCTTCTGAATCAGTTGCGCAACAAACTGCGTGCTGCCGGTCTCTGGCGTATTTTTTTGTAATACGCTGGCCCCGGAAAAACCATCGACAGCACCAGGTTTCATTTCTTCGGGCTGGGAAAAATAGATAATCAGCGTGCGGGATTGTGCCGAAGAATCCTCTGATGCGAACGCGGGTTGTCCCAGAAACCCCATGACCATCATCGCCAGAAACCCGCTAACTACCTTTTTTATTTTCACTGTTTCCTTCCTTCATCAGCAGTGGTGAGTCTTAGCAGTGATTCTGGCGCAGGTAACCTGACATCAGACTGACAGTTCTCTGACAATTTCGTCAGCAGGCTTAGATGATAGTGGGCGTCCAATCAGTCTCTCTGTTCGGATAGCATCAGGCTGTTTAGCAAACGTAATTCCAAAGGTATTGATACCGTTTTCGCTCCGCGCAAAGACATCTCCCCGGTGCATAATGGCGACGGCACGCACGATCGACAGGCCCAGTCCATGATGGGTATCACTCCTGGCCCGGGAGGTGTCAACGCGATAGAACCGCTCGAAAAGCCGGTGTAAGTGCTCTGGTGATATCGGATCGCCCGGGTTTGAAACTTCAACACAGGCTTGATGACCGGTTTCGTTTAACCGCACCGTAACCGTGCTGTTGGAGGGGGAGTGTCTTGCGCTATTTTCCAGCAAATTAGCCAGTGAGCGGTGGAACAGTCGCCGGTCGATGTGCGCCGTGACGTCGCCCTGAACATCCAGAGAGAGCTGTTTTTCAGCAAAAGAGGGTTCCACATACTCGGCTGTTTTCAGGGTTTCTTCCCGCAGGGAAACCTGCGTAAGCTGGGACGCATGTTCACCCGCGTGGGCATGGGACAGGAACAGCATGTCGTTAACGATCGACGTCATGCGCTCAAGTTCTTCCAGATTGGAACCCAATAACTCTTCCAGTTCATCATGCGAACGTCGGCGCGAGAGGCCCAGTTGCGTCTGGCCGATCAGGTTAGTAAGCGGAGTCCGGAGTTCATGCGCAACATCGGCATTAAAGCTTTCGAGCTGCCTCCAGGCGACCTCTTGCCGTTCCAGCACGCCATTAAAAGATGATGCTAATTGCTGTAATTCGTCAGGTAATGCTTCGGTATTCAGGCGCTGACCATGGTCCCCGGGCGCGAGTTGCCGGGCCTGTTTACTGAGCGCCCCAACGGGACGAAGACCGATCCTTGACACAACGTATCCCAGTAAGGCGACAATCACGACGCCCAGTGCGGTAATGATCAGCAATGTATGCGTGAACGCATCGAGTGTGCCCATGTAAGGCGTGGAGTCGATGGCAACCACATAGCGCAACTCAGGTCTTTCACCGTTGGCGGGGATCGTTTTCACCAACAGAAACAACGAGCATGCCCCTTCCGATGCGCCGGGCACTTTATTAAAGCCTTCCTGTAAAGAAGACCACTGAACACCCACCGGTGGCGTTCCCCCCATGCTAAAGCGCGGGTTATCGCTCACTATCCAGTAGCGAACGCGTTCACCTTCAGAATTGGTTAACACGGTGAATTTATTGGCAAGCAGTGACCAGCCGTCAGCCGAGGTTCGTGCGGTGATCCACGGGCTCATTAATGATTCCCGGAACAGCAGCTCGTTATGCATCTGCTTTTGCAAAGAATCATGCAGAGAACTTCTTAACAAGATGCCAATAACGGACACAATCAGCAGCGCGGACAGGGCAAACATCAGCGCCAGGTGAACGGAGATAGAGCGCTTAAGCATACATATCCCCTTCATTATTCTGACCGGACTTCGAGGACATACCCCATGCCACGAACGGTATGTAATAGCTTGACGTCGAATGGCGCATCCACTTTCGCGCGAAGTCGTTTAATGGCTACTTCAACCACGTTGGCGTCGCTGTCAAAATTCATGTCCCATACCTGCTCGGCAATCATCATCTTTGACAGAATCTCCCCCTGATGGCGGGCCAAAAGGCTCAGCAGGGAAAACTCTTTCGCGGTCAGCTCCAGTCGCGTTCCGGCACGAAATACGCGGCGAGCAAGCAGGTCGAGATGCAGATCGTGAATTTGCAGCTGTGTGATGTCTGCGCCATCCGTAGCGCGGCGACGCACCAGGGCCTGAATACGCGCCACCAGTTCGATAAGAGAGAAGGGCTTGGGGAGATAATCATCCGCGCCAAGACGCAGCCCTTTAACGCGCTCATCGACCGATCCCCGTGCAGAGAGCATCAGCACCGGCGTCTGTTTGGCGGCTCGCACACCCTCGAGTACCCGGTATCCGTCCAACCCCGGCAGCATCACATCAAGGATTATCGCGTCGTAGTCGAACTCCAGCGCGTAATGAAGACCTTCAGCGCCATCTGCAGAGACATCTACCGTAAATCCGGACTCACTCAACGCACGGTTGAGATAGGTTGACGTTTTTTCTTCATCTTCGACTAACAACAGGCGCATAACGGGACTTCCTCTTAACTTTTCATCGGTGCTTCAACATCGGAATAAACCTGCACAGCATCCGGCAGACGTTGACCCTGGATAGTGATGGCGTCCAGTGAGCGGGTGAGCTCGGTCATCTCGGCGAGAGTCAGCGGCACGCCGGTAGCCGCTGTGTTTTGCAATATATGGTCTTTATTGGTGGTGCCAGGGATGGGAACAATCCAGGGTTTACGCGCCAGCAGCCATGCCAGTGCAATCTGCCCCGGCGCGGCATTTTTTCTTATTGCCCAGGATTTCAGTAGTTCAACCAGTTGTAAGTTGTGTGAAAGGTTATCAGGCGAGAAACGTGTTTCCGTCGCGCGGAAATCACCGGCAGCGAACCGGGTATTCTCATCAATCCAGCCCGTTAAAAACTGCACGCCGAGTGGACTCCATGGCACGAACCCAATGCCCAGCTCTTCACACACCGGAAGCACCTGCTTTTCAGGGCCACGCCAGAGCATGGAGTATTCACTTTGTACGGCAGTAACGGGTAATGCTGCATGGGCGCGCCTCAATGTGTTGATGCCCATTTCAGACAGACCCCAGTGCAGGACTTTCCCTTGATCCATTAAATCTTTCACCACACCGGCGACATCTTCGATCGGGATCTGCGGATCAACCCGGTGTTGATACAGTAAATCGATGCGATCGGTGCGCAGGCGTTTGAGCATATTGTCGACGACCTGTCTGATATGCTCCGGTCTGCTGTTAAGGCCCGGCAGACGCTTACCCGTCTGTTGGTCAATGTTCCAGCCAAACTTAGTGGCGATAACGATTTTATCCCTGAACGGGGCGACGCCTTCCCCAAGAATTTTTTCGACTTCAAACGGGCCGTAGGCTTCAGCAGCGTCGAAGAACGTTACCCCTTCATCAAATGCCCGGTGGATAACATTGATCATCTCGGGACGCCAGGGAACAGAGGTGTCGTATTTGCGACTCATGTTCTGCACGCCCAGACCGATGGCAGAAACTTCCAGCTTCCCGAGTTTACGCTTGCCAGGAGCAGCATTGCGTTGGATGGGTTGTCTGGATGAATCGACCTGAGAGGTTTGGCTCGTCGCTGATACGTGCGGAATCAGCGAGGCGGCGGCAATACCGGCCCCGGCGACTAATAGCTTGCGCCGCTCTGGCATTGTTGGGGCATTCTGGCTTTTCATTGATCGCTCCGTTTCTCAGAAAATTAAACATGACTCTCATTTAAGCGGGACCATTCTGCGTTGTGTTTGCCAACATAAAGCTGACGGCTACCTGACAGCGTTGTCAGAAACACCTACCTATCCAGTCTGTTTCCTGACAAAAATGTTATTTCCCTGTCACGATGCTGACAGCCCTCTCCGCCTAATCTGAGCCTGCAAATTTGATTCTGCGAGCCTGTATAACCAGGCCGACACTCATCGGGAGAGACCATGAAATTCACGCTTATCAGTGCAATGCTAATCACGGCTATGGCCGGAGTGACCTCAGTCAATGCGGCTGATTACAAAAAAAATCCATTCACTCTGGCCTATGACGGAGCCATCACCGAGAACGTCAAAGGCAAGGTCAACATTCATCCGGTGAAATACGATCTGCATGGCATCCAGATTGCGGCGAATGTCTATACCCCTGCTAACTACGATCCCGCCAAAAAATACCCTGCGGTGGTGGTCGCACATCCTAATGGTGGCGTAAAAGAACAGGTTGCCGGGTTGTATGCCCAGCGTCTCGCTGAGCAGGGCTACATCACAATTACCGCCGACGCGGCGTATCAGGGCGCTAGCGGTGGGATGCCGCGCAGCGTGGATAAACCTGCTAATCGTATCGAGGACATTCACGGCATGGCTGACTACATCAGCCAGTATCCTGGTGTCGATACCGCCCGCCTTGGTCTGCTGGGTATTTGCGGTGGCGGCGGTTATTCACTTGTTGCGGCTGAAACTGACAAGCGGTTTAAATCGATAGCAACCATCAGCATGTTTAATTCAGGCCTTGTGCGCCGTAACGGTATGCAGGATTCTCAGCTGGATACTCTCCAGCAGCGTCTTCAGCAGGCTTCTGATGCACGTGCTCAGGAAGCAGCCGGAGGCGAAGTGCTTTACTCCGGCGATGCCAACCTGACAGATGAACAGATTGCTAAATTACCTTTTGCCTTGTATCGCCAGGGTTACGAGTACTACTGGAAAACCCACGCGCACCGGAATTCCACGTTTAAATACACCACAAGCAGTCTTCTGGATTTGATGAGCTTTGACGTAACGGACCATATCAATCTCATCAATAAACCGTTGTTGATGATTGCCGGTACAAAAGCAGATACGCTCTATATGACTGAAGATGCGTTCGCGAAAGCCACCGGTACGAAGGACAAAGAACTCTTCCTGATCGATGGCGCTACCCATATCGAGACGTATTGGGTGCCTAAATACGTTGACCAGGCGATGCAAAAGTTAGACGTCTTCTTCGATAAAAATATTTAGTTAGCCTCCGATGACGCCCCAGCCGTGCAGGCTGGGGTATGTCCATCAGCTGTAGCCATTTTCCGCTTGCGTGTTCACGCGATAGACCCAGATTAACGAAGTTGCGGTTAAAGATAATTACGCTGCTTAAATAGACGCTATGAATGGAATTCATAGACCTAATCTGGAACCGGGAATGAAAACTATGAACCTGATGTGACAGGATTGTTCGGGAGAGAGTGAATCATTCACTTCAAATTACTTTCAGGCGGAGAAGCAAATGAGTACGCAAGAACCAACGTTTAGTGAGGTAGTAAAAAACAGATACTCGGCCAGAGCCTTTCTTCCATCTCCCATCCCCAGCGATATCCTCAAAGACATTTTGCTCGAAGCGCAATGCGCACCATCCAACTGCAATACTCAACCCTGGTCCCTGCATATCGTTGCAGGAGATAAACTTCGTGAATTAAGCCACGCACTGACGGAAGATCTGAGGGTTGGGAACTACAGTCTTGATTTTACGTTTGATAAAGAAGCTTATCCCAAGCCATTCAGGCAACGGGCTTCGGAGCAGGGGCGCTCGTACTATCAGGCACTGGGCGTTGCGCGGGGGGATAACTTAAGTCGCTCAGAAGTGGTCGAGCGTAATGTGAGATTTTTCGGCGCGCCTCATGTTGCTCTGCTGTTCATTCCTGCTGTAGGGGACAACGTTCGCGTAGCCTCTGACGCCGGTATGTATGCGCAGACATTCCTGCTTTCCCTGGCAGCTCGCGGTTACGCAGGCGTTCCACAGGCAGTGCTGAGTTATTTTGCCCAAACGGTGCGTCGAATATTAAATGTTCCTGAGGGTTTCAGGCTGCTTTACGGTATTTCTTTTGGGATCCCAGATAAAACGCATCCCTCCCTGAGTTACAGGGAAGGGCGGGTATCTCTGGACGAAAGTGTCGTCTGGCATCAATAACGACGTTTTATTTTTTTATCTGAACGGTCAGTGCCATCAGGGCGCTGGCTGCTGTAAACAACGCAATTATCCAGCCCATCGTCCAGGGTGTGCCATCACTGAACAAGGCAAGAAGCAGTGAAGAGATGATGCCGCTGCCGTATTGTAACGCGCCCATTAGCGCCGACGCGGAGCCAGCCACATTAGGCACTGCGTCCAGAGCGCAAGCCGTGGATGTCGCCGCGATGATGCCATTCATAGAGAAGAACACGAACACAGCGCCGACAATCACGGTAATTCCACCCACACCCAGGCCGGTGGTGACCGCCAGCACTATTGCGGCAATAGTGGCGATGAATACGGCATTCCTGAGCAACGCTTCCAGTGGATAGCGGTGAACCAGGCGTCTGTTGACCATGCTCACCGCCATTAGTCCAACAATGTTTACTGCAAACAACCAACCGTAATGCTGCGGGTCAACGCCGAAGTACGTGATGTACACAAACGGAGAGCCGGTGATAAAGGCGTAGGCTGCAACGTAGTAGAACGTCAGGCACAAAGTAAATCGCATGTATCTGGCGTTGGTGAGCAAGGCATAGTAGTTGTGAAAGGCTCTGGTTACGGAGGCTTGTGAGCGTTTTTCAGCAGGTAATGTTTCGGGTAACCAGAATAAAGACATCAGCATTAATGCTCCGATAATCGCCAGCAGCCAGAAGATGGCATGCCACGAGGTGACTTTAATCATCTGCCCGCCGATCAGGGGCCCGGCAATCGGCGCGATGGCCATGATTATCATCAGTGTCGAAAGCATTTGTGCAGCACGAGTACGGTTAAACAGGTCACGGATCATCGCTCGAGCCAGCATCGGCCCGGTACAGGCTCCTAACGCCTGAAAAACACGCCAGAAGACTATTTGCACGATATCTGTTGATAACGCGCAGCCCACCGAGCCGATGATGAATAGACCTAAACCGATAAACAGCGGCAGTCGACGCCCATAACGATCGCTAATCGGTCCCCAAATCAGTTGTGCAATGCAAAAGCCGATAAGAAACCCTGTGATTGTCAGCTCTGCGTCACCCTGTAAATCCTTTGCCATGACGGGCATAGCCGGAAGATAGATGTCGGTGGATAAAGAGGTGACAGCCATCAGGGCGCTGAGAATGAGCAAAAACGTTAGACCGTGTTTTGTAGCCGTGGGAGTTTGCTTTTGGAAATTAATAGTGGACATGTTAACCCTAAAAAGAGGCAGGAATCATCACATCTTAATGGATTTAGTAAGCTTGATAATGACTGTCTGTGGGATAGGCACTATGAATCATACTCATCAATCTATGAAATATGATGATTAGAGTAAGTAAAAGTGGGTTTTTATCTATCGGAAGACTCAATTCAAATTCGCTGGAAGTTTACCTTTTACATTAGATATTCAAGTGAATTAGTATAAAACATAGGGTCAATCCAATATTTCACCCTATGTTTTTTACAGATGCATTACTTTTTATACAATTTCAAATATAATATCTATATGAATCCTTATTTAGGGTGGTCAAATATTATTTGTCACCATTCTTCTCGCCTTGCCGGTAAGTTATTATCTTTTTGTACCACACTAGAATGATTTATATCAGGTGAATGGGGTCCAGAACTAAGCAAAACTTCCACCCCTAAAATATTAAACACTTTGTATAGACGCGCAATACTTGCACTTGAAGGATTTGCCTCAAATCGCGCATAAGTCTGCTGAGTCACACCCAATCTGGCAGATAATTCTCTTTGAGTTAATCCTTTTGATTTACGAAAACCAATTAAAAGGGGGCGTAGATGGCTAAGAAGTTTAACTGGAAAAACAGTACTCATAAGAAGGTGACCATGTTTATTATTTGAAGTACTTCAAGCAAGCTGTTCTTTTGTAAAGTGAAGGGGAGGGCTTTTAAATAAACCACCCCCGGTGATACCGCTCTCAGTTGAATAGATCTTTGAATGTGAAGTCTTCGTCATAAACATTATCTTCTAGCAAGTTGTAGGTTTTTCTTTGCGAAATGTTTGTTCCTGGGGAAGCTAAATGCATATCTGAATGTTTCGTACGCTTATAGTTGCTCTGGTTACTCACCACTTCTATAAACCGCTTGGCATATCTTAATGGAACTTTACTGGTCAGTGACCAGCCGCCTAAAGCACGAAGTTGCTCAATAGCTGGTTCAAGTACTCCATTCATCCTTGCTCGAATACCATAGTCTTGCGCCATTATTAGTGATTCACTCAGGAGACTATTGTAAATAAACTCAAGAGTGATATTAGCCCAAGTATGCCGCCCAACGTGTGGTGTTATATTAACCATATTATTAATAGTTTTATTATTTTCGCACGATAATGTGGGAATAGGGCAATGAATGCTGGATCAATTTTTTCCTTATAAAATGTTCGAATTGCATCGTAAGTTAATGGAGTTAACCTACCTGATCCTTTAATAAAAACAAATTCATGGTCATCAATTTTTTTCTCTTCAAATAATGGGGACCGATATTGCTCCATATAAATGGTAAACATAATGAAGTCATCTTCGGTCAGTTCGATTTGTCGCTGCGAATGCTCAGTCTTGAGTGAAGGTTGTTGTTTCCTTGGATCAACTACATCATCTGGTAGATTTTGTACAATCAGGATGAAACGAATGTTACCTCGTGCGTCTGGAAGGGTTGGCCCCACGCAATCCTTCAACAACAATTGAACTTCACCAACACGTAAGCCATAGTTAAACATTAACCGGTGGATAAGGTAGTTACGGTATTGTTGAAATCCTGAATCGAATGGGTTTTGGGGATTAACCACGGCCATGATTAATTCGCCGGTCTCGATATCTGTAAATTCAGGAGTGGAGGGGATTAACATGTTCGTTAGTTCGACACTTTGCTGACTGGTGATACTTTTGTATCGGTGTGCGGGTTCGTTCCTGGATACTTCAACTCTGTTGAAGACCTTAATTCTGTCAGCGAGATCTCTGTGGTTCGCCTGGTTAATCTGGTGAGCTTCAGTAGGTGACATATCTTGGTATGCCAGATTCATATATCTATAGTTGAGATACTTAAGGAATCGGCCAACGTTTCTGACGTGGTTACCATAGGTGGACTTGTTGGTTCTGGAGAGTGCCGAATGTAAAAACCCGTTAGAGATTATGTCGGTCTCGTCACTCAGGTGCTGCTTCCCGAGCAGGTAGGTAAAGAAGCCATCAAGCTCCCTGATATAACAGGAGATATTGTAGCCAGACCGATAGAAATCGTAGTCAAATGTTCGTTTGTGCTTCTTAAAGTAATAGACGTAAAAGAAACGCAGCGAACACAGAATGTTTTCTTGAGTCCCCAGATGTTTCTTGCTCAGTTCATTCATTCCATAAATTGTGGCGAACATGACCGGTAGGGTAGTCACATCATCAACTATGAGATGAGTTCTCTGGTTGTTCCTCGATAAATGTAAGATGGAATATGCCATGAACTTAGCGGATGCCCCGTAATTTTTGCGTTATGAAGTCATCGTAAGTCCACAACTAAACTTTGGCAACTGACTGATTCATCGGTAAGTTCCTGAAAAAGAGGAACTCATGAACTTAAGAACAAACCCACCATATTTAACATAATATACATTATGCGCACTAACATAGATTCAGGTGAAATCTGGTGTTTTGTGGTCATACTTGGTCTGGTCGTTGATGACCTCTGAAAGTCCTTTTCCAGCGCTGATACCATCACACTTGCCATCTGATAATCAGGCTGACCACCTGACAACTGTTTTTCCAGGCATCGCGTTCACGACGTGCATGCTCCAGTTACACAGGAAATTCACCTGCACTTTGCTGAGGCATGCCCACTCCTGGTTCATAGTGGATCTGATAACGTTGCTTTAGTCCGCACCGTGCCAGGAATTCCTCTTATTTTTGTGCGCACTCGGTTTCCGACGGATCTCTGTCATCCTGACAGGCATATCCCGAAATTCCTTATCCTGCTTTATTATCATTTCTCTGGGTAAAGATGCTCGCTCATTACTCCATTCATCAACGATATATAACAGGAAAAGCTCCGGCTTAACGGAACGGCTCTTCCCTACTATTATTTCTGAGAATTAAAACGGCATTTTAAAGCAGCGCTTGTCCGGCAAGATGGCCAACCCCCATCGACAAAGCCATTGCCATAGTACTCCAGAACGTAATTCTGACGATCGCCCTTACAGGAGAGGCTTTGCTTACAACCGAAGATATATAACCAAGTGCAGCCAGCGAACAAAGAGTGGACAGAATAATAAACAAAGAAACCAGCGTTGGTGGTGATAACCAGGCAACGAATAAAGGCAACACCGCGCCGGCAGAAAAACTCAGTGCTGAAAAGAGAGCTGCCTGTAGAGGCCGCGCAGAATTCGTACCTGTCAACCCGAGCTCTTCCCGGGCATGAGCATCCAGTGCATCCTTCACCATTAACTGCTCTGCAACCTGGTGAGCAAGTACCGGCTCCACTCCACGTTGTATATACAATGACGTAAGCTCCCGCACCTCTCCCTGATAATCTGCTTCCAGTTCCTTTTGTTCCTGTGCCAGAGCTGCGTTTTCTGTATCCGCCTGTGATGAAACTGAAACATATTCCCCTGTCGCCATCGACATCGCTCCCGCAACCAGGCCGGCAACCCCCGCCAGTAAAACACCTGAGGGACCGGTATTTGCCGACGCGACGCCAAGGACAAGGCTCGCTGTCGACACAATACCGTCATTTGCCCCCAGCACGGCAGCCCTTAACCATCCAACGCTTTCAATACTGTGTCGTTCAAGATGCATGTTCCTGTTTTCCTGTTACGTTCGCTTTGTTGGTAGATATGTGAATAAGATAACGTTCATCGTTTAAATTAAAAGATACATGTCTGTTTATTCAGGAGACAATACCAAACCAGATAACGGTTAATGGTTCATATGATCCACTTTTAACCGCCCCAGGCGCATAATACTGGAGGAAAAAACCATGAAAAACAGCCGGTTCTTACTCGATATTATGCTGCTAATTTTCCCCCTACTGGCGTTGACGCTATACATCGTCAATCAGGATACTACGTGGGGACAGAATACCTCCGTTATATTAATCATTTCGACTATCCCTTCTTTACTTTTGTTAACTTATGAAGTGGTTAAGTCATTATTAAGTCATAAGTTTGGGGTAGATTTACTCGCCATTCTTTCAATGTCCGGGGCTCTGTGGATGGATGAACCGGCCACTGCGGCCGTGATTGCCGCCATGACGGCTTCAGGCCGATTTTTAGAAAACTACGCCCGGGGTCGCGCAGAACGTGAAATGGTCGCGCTACTTTCCAGGGTACCCCGTTTTGCCAACCGACTGACTGAGAATGGCATCCAGGTTATTCCCGTTGAATCCATTCAACCTGGTTACTTGCTTCTGGTTAAGCTGGGGGAAACCATTCCAGTAGATGGCCCGTTGGTGAGTGTGAGCGCAGTGCTGAACGAATCCTCTATTACCGGGGAATCGTTGCCGGTCACCAGACAAACCGGTGAATTACTGTTAAGTGGTACAATTAATGCTGGTGACGCACTGAAAATGCACGCTGCCCGTGCCGCTAAAGACAGCACACTTCAGGGTATCATCAGTGTGGTTGAACAAGCAGGCCAGGCACGTGCGCCCGCGGTCAGACTCGCTGATCGTTATGCTGCCTGGTTCATCCCTTTCACCCTTGGCGTTGCCTGGCTGGCCGGGATGGTGAGCCATGATCCATTACGCGCACTGGCCGTTCTGGTTGTTGCAACGCCTTGTCCCCTCCTCCTGGCGGTGCCGGTGGCACTGGTATCCGGTATTTCTCGTTGCGCAAAGCGGGGAATTTTGATCAAAGGCAGCTCTGCGCTGGAACAACTTGCCCGGGCTGATTATTTGTTTTTTGACAAGACCGGCACTCTGACTGGCGGTATGGCAAAACTGATGTCGATTCACAGTTTCTCCCCCCAGTTCACACAACCTGATTTGCTCAAACTGGCAGCCAGCATGGACCAACTTTCCTGCCATGTTATTGCCAGTGCTATTTTGCAGGCTGCACAAGAGCAAGGACTTGGATCATTACCGATGCCAGAGTCAGTACAGGAAGTGGCTGGGGCCGGGTTAACGGGAAAGGTGAACGGACAACAGGTATGTATTGGGACACTGGATTTTGTCCTGAGCCAGTCACACGCGGGCAACTGGCTGGAGTCTGCCCGCCAGCGCCTGTTAATTGAGAACTCGACGGTAGTTGCGATTGCAGTTAATTCGGAACTGGTCGGCTGGTTGTTATTTTCTGATCAGTTGCGACTTGAAACCCCCCGGGCTTTGCGCATGTTGCGCAAATCAGGCGTTCACGAGATCGTCATGCTGACAGGTGACAAGCAGGAGGTGGCGGAAAGTATTGGCACCGGCCTCGGTGTAGATCAGGTACTGGCAGAATTGACTCCTGAAATGAAACTGAAGTACGTCTCAAAAGCGTCATCCGCTCACTGCACGATGATGGTTGGTGATGGGGTGAATGATGCCCCTGCTCTGGCGGCTGCGGATGTCGGTGTTGCAATGGGGGCAAGAGGTACGGCTGCCGCAGCAGAAAGTGCAGATGTTGTGCTACTGACAGACCGTTTAGACCGGCTGGCTGAGGCCAAAGTCATCGCCAGGCTGTCAATTCGTATTGCCAGACAAAGTGTCTGGCTCGGTATGGGGCTGTGCTGTGTTGCTATGGTCTTTGCCGCGCTGGGTCTGCTTCTCCCCTTTGAAGGTGCCCTCTTGCAGGAGTTCATTGATCTGCTTGCCATTATGTCGGCATTACGGGTTCTTGCGAGTGGGATAACTCGCCCGGCGGACAGGACAATGAGTGCAGAGCAGGTTGCTGCATTGCGCAATGAACACCACCGGTTGCAGCCATTACTCCAGCGTTTGACTGAGGTTGCAACACTGTTACCCCAGGCAAGTCCGGAAGAACGACGAACGCTCATGAAGACACTCCATGATCAACTGACCCAGGATATACTTGCTCATGAGCAGCAGGATGAACAGGGACTGTACCCCACCATGACATTGATGCTGGCCGGTGATGACCCGCTGGCTGCGATGAGCAGAAGTCACCAGGAGATTTATCTGCTTGTCAGAAAACTGGGCCAGTTGAGCATCCTTCTACAAAGCACAGACGGCTCTCCAGGTACTGTTCAGGATATTCAGCAGTGTCTTTATGGCCTTGAAGCAATTCTGAGATTGCATTTTGCTCAGGAAGAAGAATTATTTAGCGGTCTTCAGAATTAGCCTCCCCACTTCCGATGCGGTACAACGCTGACCGAAAGGCATGGAATTGTCGGTAATGCCCACTATATTTATATATTCGAATTATCGTATGTGTTATTGATTTTATGATGCTGACGTGTACCATGGGCCTAAATAAGAAGGAGGAATAATGTCTCTGACAGCCCTGCAGCTTTTCAAAAACTTGTCCGATGAAACTCGTTTGAGTATCGTCCTACTACTCAGAGAAATGGGAGAGCTGTGCGTGTGCGATCTCTGCACGGCGCTGGATCAGTCACAACCCAAGATCTCCCGCCACCTGGCAATGCTGCGTGAAAGCGGTTTATTACTGGATCGTAAACAGGGCAAATGGGTTCACTACCGCCTATCCCCGCATATTCCTTCCTGGGCTGCTCAGGTGATTGAGCAAGCCTGGTTAAGCCAACAGGACGACGTACAGGCCATCGCCCGTAAGCTGGCATCGGCAAACTGCTCTGGTAGCGGTAAAGCTATTTGTATCTAAAAAAATTTGCCTGAACATATGTGATTTTTCGAATGTGAGGTATTCAGAATGAAAATGTTAACGGTGTTTGACCCGGCAATGTGCTGCAGTACCGGTGTATGTGGTTCCGATGTCGATCAGGTTCTGGTGGATTTCTCTGCTGATGTCCAGTGGCTGAAAGAACGCGGCGTGCAGGTTGAACGATACAACCTGGCACAGCAACCTATGAGCTTCGTTCAGAACGAGAAAGCGAAAGCATTCCTCGAAGCATCTGGTGCAGAAGGTCTTCCGCTGCTGTTGCTGGACGGTGAAACGGTGATGGCTGGGCGATACCCAAAACGTGCTGAGCTGGCTCGCTGGTTTGGCATTCCGCTGGAGAAAGTAGGTCTGGCTCCCACCCGTTGCTGTGGTGGTAATACTTCCTGTTGTTGAGTATGTCAGGAGGACATATGAAATTCTTACAGAATATCCCACCTTACCTGTTTTTTACCGGTAAGGGAGGAGTGGGCAAAACCTCCATTTCGTGTGCGACGGCTATCCGCCTGGCAGAACAAGGTCAGCGTGTGTTGTTGGTCAGTACCGATCCTGCCTCCAATGTCGGCCAGGTATTCGATCAGACTATCGGTAATACTATTCACCCTGTGACTGCAGTTCCCGGACTTTCCGCACTGGAGATCGACCCGCAGGAAGCCGCCCAGCAATATCGGGCCAGAATCGTTGATCCTGTCAAGGGTCTTCTGCCCGAGGATGTTGTTAACAGTATCAGCGAGCAGCTTTCGGGAGCATGCACCACTGAGATTGCGGCGTTCGATGAATTCACTGGCTTATTGACGGACGCTTCTCTGCTGACGCGTTTTGATCACATCATTTTTGATACTGCACCAACGGGCCACACTATCCGCCTCCTCCAGCTTCCCGGAGCCTGGAGTAACTTTATTGAAAGTAACCCGGACGGTGCTTCCTGCCTCGGCCCGATGGCTGGGCTGGAAAAGCAACGTGAGCAGTACGCTCATGCGGTTGAGGCGTTATCAGATCCTGAACGTACCCGGCTTGTTTTGGTTGCACGGCTGCAAAAATCAACGCTGCAGGAAGTCGCCCGCACCCATGAAGAGCTGGCTACGATTGGCCTGAAAAACCAGTATCTGATTATTAATGGTGTTTTACCTGCAGCCGAAGCAGAACATGACGTATTAGCGGCTGCGATATGGCAACGGGAACAGGAGGCGCTGGCAAATCTTCCCGCTGGTGTATCAGAATTGCCGACAGATACTCTGTTCCTGCAGCCGGTGAACATGGTTGGCGTGTCCGCATTAAAAGGACTGCTTGATGTCCGTTCTGAGGCTTATTCACGCCCTGAACAAAACATAGCTTACCGACCTGAAAATCCGTCACTCTCTGACCTGGTTGATGAAATCGCCCGCGATGGACACGGCCTGATTATGCTGATGGGCAAAGGTGGCGTCGGTAAAACCACGATGGCTGCTGCTATCGCCGTCAGGCTGGCGGATATGGGGTTCGATGTGCATCTCACAACCTCAGATCCTGCCGCGCATCTCAGTACCACGCTAAACGGCTGCCTGAATAACCTGCAGGTCAGCAGGATCAACCCCCACGATGAAACCGAACGCTATCGCCAGCATGTTCTTGAGACGAAGGGGAAAGACCTGGACGACGCGGGGAAACGCCTGCTGGAAGAAGATTTACGTTCCCCCTGCACCGAAGAAATTGCCGTGTTCCAGGCCTTCTCCCGCGTGATCCGCGAAGCCGGTAAGCGGTTTGTGGTGATGGATACGGCTCCCACGGGGCACACGTTGTTGTTGCTGGACGCAACCGGGGCCTATCACCGCGAGATTGCTAAAAAAATGGGGAATAAAGGTCATTTTACTACCCCAATGATGCAGCTTCAGGACCCGGACAGAACCAAAGTGCTACTGGTTACGCTGCCAGAAACCACACCGGTGCTGGAAGCGGCGAACCTGCAGGCCGATCTCGAAAGAGCGGGGATCCATCCGTGGGGCTGGATTATCAATAACTGCCTTTCCATTGCGGATACGCGTTCTCCGTTGCTTTGCCTGCGCGCCCGGCAGGAACAGCCTCAGATTGAGGCCGTTAAGCAACAGCACGCTGACCGTATAGCGCTCGTTCCGGTACTGGCGTCTGAGCCTGCCGGTATCAAAAAACTCAGAGAGCTGACGAGTTAATTTTTTGTATATACAGGGCGGCTCTGCCGCCCTGTCAGGAGGATGTATGTTACTGGCAGGTGCTATTTTTGTCCTGACCATTGTGTTGGTTATCTGGCAACCGAAGGGATTAGGGATCGGCTGGAGTGCAATGTTGGGTGCGGGACTGGCGTTGATTTCTGGCGTTGTACATTTAAGTGATATCCCGGTGGTGTGGAATATCGTCTGGAACGCGACGGCAACGTTTATTGCCGTGATTATTATCAGCCTGCTGCTCGATGAATCCGGCTTTTTCGAATGGGCTGCATTGCACGTTTCCCGTTGGGGAAATGGTCGTGGCCGCCTGCTGTTTACCTATATTGTTTTGCTCGGTGCTGCGGTGGCTGCATTATTTGCCAACGATGGCGCGGCGTTAATTCTGACACCCATCGTTATTGCCATGCTGCTGGCATTAGGCTTCAGTAAAAGCACGACACTGGCATTCGTTATGGCTGCCGGGTTTATTGCCGATACTGCCAGCCTGCCGCTTATCGTGTCGAACCTGGTGAATATCGTTTCAGCGGATTTCTTTGGTCTGGGATTCACCAAATATGCGTCGGTAATGGTTCCGGTTGATATTGCCGCCATTGTTGCCACGCTTGCTATGCTGCATCTGTTCTTCCGCAAGGATATCCCACAGGCTTACGATCTGGCGCTCCTTAAGACACCGGCAAAAGCAATTAAAGATCCGGCTACATTCCGCACTGGCTGGATTGTTTTGATTCTTCTGCTGGTTGGTTTCTTCGTCCTCGAGCCGCTCGGTATTCCCGTTAGCGCAATTGCGGCAGTTGGGGCGGTAATTCTGTTTGCCGTGGCGAAACGAGGTCATGCCATTAACACCGGCAAAGTGCTGCATGGTGCCCCCTGGCAGATCGTTATCTTCTCACTGGGGATGTATCTGGTGGTTTATGGGCTGCGGAACGCCGGGCTAACCGAATCCCTCTCAGGTGTGCTGAACATGTTGGCGGATAAAGGGCTTTGGACCGCGACGTTGGGTACTGGCTTCCTGACGGCGTTCCTGTCTTCCATCATGAACAACATGCCTACCGTGCTGGTTGGCGCGCTCTCGATTGATGGCAGCACGGCAACTGGCGTTATCAAAGAAGCGATGGTTTATGCCAACGTGATTGGCTGCGACCTGGGCCCGAAAATCACCCCTATTGGTAGCCTGGCAACACTGCTCTGGCTGCATGTACTTTCACAGAAGAATATGACGATCACCTGGGGCTATTATTTCCGCACCGGAATTATCATGACTCTGCCTGTGCTGTTTGTAACGCTGGTCGCACTGGCGCTACGTCTCTCTTTCACTTTGTAATGAGATACAGATATGAGCAACATCACTATTTATCACAACCCGGCCTGCGGTACGTCGCGTAACACACTGGAGATGATCCGCAACAGTGGTACTGAACCAACGGTAATTCATTACCTTGAGAACCCACCGTCACGCGATGAACTGGTTAAACTCATTGCCGATATGGGGATCACTGTACGGGCACTGCTACGTAAAAATGTTGAGCCCTATGAAGAGCTGGGACTCGCGGAAGATAAATTTACTGACGATCAGCTAATCGACTTTATGCTGCAGCATCCGATCCTGATTAACCGTCCGATTGTGGTGACACCGTTGGGCTCGCGTCTGTGCCGCCCTTCCGAAGTGGTGCTGGATATCCTCCCAGATGCACAGAAAGGGGCTTTCGCAAAGGAAGATGGCGAGAAAGTTGTTGATGATACCGGCAAGAGACTGAAATAAAAATGAAGGGGGCGATTGCCCCCTTATTGATCGTCGGCCGTTCTGCAAAAAATATGCTGACGCCTCACTCCTGATGTGCCAGCCACTCATTAAACTGTTCCATCTCTTCCAGCACACGTTCGACCAGCGGCTCAATCGTGTCCCAGCCCTGCGCATTGTTGCAGGCAACTTCCAGCGCCTCACATGTCTCTTTCAGCGACATAAAACGGCTGCGTCGCCACACCTGATATTCCCCTTCTCTCTTACTCTGGGTAATTTTAGTGACGCTTAAAATAACGTCATGCTCAAAGCATAAAAAGGGAGCAGCGTTTACTGTTCCCTTTATTTTCTTCGTGAAATGATTAAAAGCCGACGATGAATTGATTATTTCAGAGAGCTGACCGCCTGTAGAATTACGTTTGCTACCGCATCTGGCTGAGAAATATGTGGGGCATGACTGGCGTTCAGGGAAGTCACCGTTGCATGAATTTTCTTCGCCATCGCCTTCTGTAAATCAGTATCGAGCATGTGATCCTGCTCGCTGACGATATACCAGGAAGGTTTATTTTCCCAGGCTGCGACGTTAACTTTTTCTCCAAATACTGCGCCGTTAGTTGGGCCCTGAGTGGCATACATCAGGCTTGCCTGTTCAGCAGTAACATCCTGCGCCAGGTGCCTGGCAACACCTTCAGGGGTGAGCTTCAGATAACCCGCCTCATCAGCATCTATATGACTGAAACCTGATGGAACCGGATAATCTTTGGTTAAATCACTCACAGATTCTCCAGCCGACGGCGCGAATGCTGCAACATAGACCAGCGCCTTAACGTTCTCATTTTTTGCGCCAGCTTCCGTAATGACTGCACCACCATAGGAATGGCCGACCAGCACAACCGGCCCTTTAACTCGTGCGAGCGCGCGGCGGGTTGTGGCGGTATCTTCAGCAAAGGAAGTCAGTGGGTTTTGCACGGCTACAACATTCAGCCCTTCGGCCTCAAGCCGGGGAATGACCTTATTCCATGTTGAACCATCTGAAAATGCGCCATGTACAAGCACAACCGTTGGTTTCGGTGCTTTAACGTCAGCAGCAGATGCGAAAGCTGAACCGCTCATGGATGCAGCCATCAGTAAGGAAAGGGACAGATTTTTCATGTCAGGTACGCCTTTGTTAGTTATCGAATACTCACCGCTTCAGCGAGCTAAGTTAACAGGCAATGTACATTGAAAACGTAGTGCGATAAATTTACTAAAATAACCATAACCTGAAACATAAGGTTTCTAATGGATCGTTTAACCTGCATGCAGACATTCATAAGAGTGGTCGAATCAGGCTCCATTTCTGCCGCCGCGGAAGTACTGAACCAGTCGTCTCAGTTGACGGGTAAGCAGTTACGCACGCTTGAGCAAAATCTCGGTATTAAGCTCATCAGCCGTACGACCCGAACCCAGAGCCTGACGGACAGCGGCCTTCTCTTTTATGAAAGAGCGAAAATTATTCTGGCTGAAATGGAAGAAGCGGAAACCCTGATTTCTGAAACCCGGGCAATCCCCCGTGGCAATCTTAGGATCAGCGCGCCAATCACCTTTGGCAGCCAGCTGCTTGCCTCGAAGCTGCCGGAATATCTCAAACAAAACCCGGAAGTTTCACTCGAATTATGTTTGTCGAACCGGACTGTTGATCTGGTTGAAGAGCGCTTTGATGCCGTATTTCGTACAGGGGAACTGCCGGACAGCCAGCTGCTTGCAAGAGCTCTTGCACCCTATCAGATGGTTATTTGTGCTGCGCCAGCCTATCTCGAAGAGGCTGGAAGGCCCTCTGTGCCGCAGGATTTGATGCAGCACCAGTGCCTGATCTTTACCCACACGTCGATGCGGACGGAATGGACATTTGAAGGACCTGACGGACACGTCTCGGTACCCGTAACTGGCAGGTTTAAAACGGACAACAGCGAAGCCTTGCTTGCGGCCGCCCTCTCAGGACTGGGAATAATTATGCAGCCGTATCCGCTAATGAGTGCGGACATCGCCGCCGGGCGACTTGTACGGATACTACCGGATTATGAACTGCCAGGCCGGCCGGTCCATGTGCTTTATGCACAGGACAGGAGAATGACGCCGCGTTTGCGCAGTTTTATCGATTTCTGCATCACCCATTTTAGCCGTTAAATGTCAGGCAGGACGGCACGGTCTGAGCGGCTTCTTTCTCACTTCGGATAGCCGAGGACTTTCTCCAGCTCCTCGATATCCTCTTCAACAGCCGTTTTAAGACCGCGACGTTCAAGCCACTTTCTACCCCAGATACTCAGATCCAGAACCAGCTTGTTCAGTTCTCTGCCTTCGTCACTAAGTGAGTATTCAACCTTTGGCGGAACGACAGGGTAAACCTTGCGAATAATCAGACCATCCTCTTCCAGCTCGCGCAGCTGTTTTGTCAGTAGCCGCTGATTGATGCTGGTTAAAAACCGCTGGAGTTCACTAAAACGAAGCGTCCCATCCTTAAACAAGTGATAAAGGATCACCCCTTTCCATTTCCCGCCCATGATATGCAGTGCGGCTTCCATTGAACATCCAGGAGCCGAATCGTAGTTACGTAATTTTTTCATAAAAACATCATGGTTACCTTTTGGTAAGTATGTGCATTTTTTTAGTGTATAAACAAATTATCATCGTATGGTACTTTTAGCGGGCTAAATATCAACCACTTTCTGGAGTAGAAATGTCAGCTTTGCTTTTTGAACCTATCACTATCAATGGTGTTGAATTCCGCAACCGTATTGCCATGTCTCCGATGTGTATGCACTCGGCTTCTGATGACGGCCACGTTAATGATTTCCACGTTATTCACTACGGTGCGCGCGCCCTGGGTGGAGCTGGCCTGATCATGCTGGAAACCGCTTCTGTACTGCCAAACGGCCCAATTGGCCCTGGCGACATTGGTATCTGGGATGACAGCCACGTTGAAGGTTTGTCCCGCGTGACGAATGCCATTCACCGGTTTGGCGCAAAAGCCGGTGCACAAATCGGCCATGCTGGTCGCCAGTTGGGTATTGAGCTGCCATCCATTGCGCCATCTGCAATCCCATTTACACCTGAGTCCCGCGTGCCGCAGGCGATGAGTATTGATCAGATCAAAGAAGTCGTGGAGGCATTCCGTCAGGGGGCACGCCGTGCGCATGAAGCAGGTTTCGACGTGATTGAAATCCACGGTGCCCACGGCTATTTGCTGAATCAGTTCCTGTCGCCGCTGGCGAACAAGCGCACTGATGAGTACGGCGGCAGCCACGAAAACCGCTACCGCATTGTGCGTGAAGTCATCGATGTCGTGCGCAGCGAGTGGAAAGGTCCATTGTTCCTGCGTATCTCTTCAACCGACTATGTTGAAGGCGGAAACCGCCCGGAAGATTTCCTGATCTACGGCAAGTGGATGAAAGAACAGGGTATTGATCTGATTGACTGTTCGACCGGCGGTATTGCGATGGTACCGGTTAACACTTATCCAGGTTATCAGATCCCTGCTGCTGAGCTGCTGCGCCGGGAACTGGATATTAAAACCGGGGCTGTAGGTCTGATTGAAACGGGCCGGCAGGCAGAAGAAATTCTACAAAACGGCCGTGCTGATATCGTTCTGGTTGGGCGTGATATGCTGAAAGACCCTTTCTGGGCACGTACTGCAGCAGATAATTTGAACGTTGCCCTTCCGGTCCCGGCACAGTACACCCGCTATGGTTCAGGCTGGCAGCGTTCGCAGCCGCGACTGCCGGCAGCTGAACTGAACAGCACGGTAGAACAATAACCGGGGCTGCTCAGTCAGCCCATCTGTACCAGGAGACCCTTTGCTGTAGCCCTCATAATTAAAACGGAAGTGCTTCCCTGTTACCCCTGCATGATGACGCGGGGGTTTTCTTATATCTATGATGGAGTGGGGACATAAAAATATACTGCACGACACACCTCATATTGTTTTATCTGATAAAGAAAGTGGAGAAGTGCTGCGTAGCGCCTTTGTTACCGCATGCGGTAAGGTTGTTGATCCAAAAAACGTCCAGATATCAGTGTGTGACAGTCAATTCGGAAAGAAGCTTTGACCGGAAATTAGCATCCTCTGGATGTCTGTTTATGACATCACCCGATAGTGCGACTGCACCAGACCCGAAGGGAAGCTGCGGCTTGATAATAACGTCAAATCGACATCCTGGAGCAGATTTCCGAACAGCGGTTTTCCTGAACCGAGCAGGACAGGAACGGTAGTGATAACGATATCAGCGACCAGCCCCTCACGCAGGAACGACTGTATCAACTGGCCGCCATCGATATAGACGCGATGTACGTTCTGTGCCGCCAGATCCTCAATCACCTCCTTTGGTGCGCGGCGGGAGAACTGCACTTTTCCCTTAAGCGCCTCGGGCACGGGGGGATCGGTTAGCTGCCGGGAGAGCACCAGCACGGGCAGGTCATAAGGCCACTCAGCAAAGGTCAGCACCTTCTCATAGCTTCCCCGGCCCATAACGATCCAATCTTTGTCCGCGATGAACTCTGCGTAACCGTGATCTTCTGCCGGGTCATCGCGCTGCAACAGCCAGTCGATATCTCCATCCTGCCGGGCGATGTAGCCATCAAGACTGGCCGCGATAAAAACGTGTGTAGTGACCATCTGGTGCTCCGTATTCAGGTTGCATCTATCAAGTTGAGTCAGGTGATGTTGGTGAACCGCCCCACCCTCGCCGTACATACCGACATCCTGGCATCATACGTCACATCTCAACAGTGCGTGGAACTAAAACGGGTAGGCTTACATCACCACCGACACCCCCTTTCCCGTTATCGCGTTTATCCAGGCTTTATCAGTATCGTCTTCCACAACAATGGTATTAACCAGCGACAAATCACCAATCACAAACGATGATGCCGAATTAATTTTTTCCGGTGAAGCAAGAACTACGGTCTCTGCGGCTCTGCCGGAAAATGCGCGTTTGATGCACGCTTCTTCAAAATCACCGGTGGTAAGTCCGGTATCCGGGTGGATCCCTGTGACCCCCATGAAAAAGAGATCCGCATGAATATTACCAATGCCTTCAATGGCCGCCGCACCAACCGTCACAATCGAATGTTTGTATAAACGCCCACCAATGAGGATAACCTCAATGGCAGGATGATTAACCAACCCCAGCGCGATACCCGGGCTGTGCGTCACCACGGTAATATTCAGGTCAGAGGGTAAGAACGTAATCAGTTCCGATGTGGTTGTCCCTCCATCAATGATCACCACCTGGCCCGGAGAAATAAGCTGTGCGCCTTTACGAGCGACCCTTTTTTTCGCATCCATTTTCAGAGACTGCCGTTCTGCAAATGGTGCAATCGCCGAAGATGACGGCAGCGCGCCACCGTGTACACGTAGTAAACGCCCTTCTGCCGCCAGCTCACGTAAGTCACGACGGATCGTATCCTCAGAAACCGTGAAAAGCATGCTGAGCGCTTTCGACTGAACCTGACCTTCTGCCTGTAATTTTTCGAGGATTAACTGCTTTCGCTGGCTGGTGAGCATGATGTATTCCTGATATTGCATGTTTTATCTTGAATATGCACGATATTGCTGCTTATGATAGTTACTCTACGAAAGGAGGAACAAACGTGCAATCAAAACGTGCAGATATACGCATTATCGCGAATGAAACACTGTCTGATAACTGGTACATCCTCAAAAAATATACCTTCGACCAGCAACGCAGTGATGGTGAATGGCAGCGACAGAGCCGTGAAGTTTATGATCGGGGTAACGGGGCAACCATTCTGCTCTATAACCGCGACCAAAAAACGGTGATCCTCACTCGCCAGTTCCGCTTCCCTGTTTTTATCAATGGCCATGAAGACGATCTGATCGAAGCCGCAGCCGGACTGCTCGATAACATGGATCCGGAAAGCCGTATTAAAGCGGAAGCAGAAGAAGAAACCGGTTTTAAGGTCACCTGCGTTCAAAAGGTTTTTGAAGCCTATATGAGCCCTGGCTCCGTCACGGAAAAACTCTATTTTTATATCGCTGAGTACCATCCGCAGGATCGGTCGGGTAACGGAGGAGGCATCAAAGCCGAAGGTGAAGATATTCAGGTGCTGGAGTTACCGCTGGCAGAAGCATTACGGGGAATTGAAACCGGTAAGATAGTCGACGGTAAGACCATCATGCTGCTTTACCATATTGCTCTGAAAGGAATTCTGTAACCTTCACAACTTCAGATGCCTGCCACTGCGCAGGTGTCTGGCTGT
The DNA here is from genome assembly GCF_014103115.1 of Enterobacter sp. RHBSTW-00901. Lineage (NCBI taxonomy): Bacteria > Pseudomonadati > Pseudomonadota > Gammaproteobacteria > Enterobacterales > Enterobacteriaceae > Enterobacter > Enterobacter sp. RHBSTW-00901. The sequence continues at coordinate 497,358 of NZ_JABXPB010000001.1, read as the reverse complement.
GCTATTCTTGCTGAATAATGCAAAATGGAGAGGCAAAATGGCTGACTGGGATCCTTCTCTTTACCTTCAATATGCTGCCGAACGTACACGCCCTGCCGCTGAACTGCTCGCCCGGATTTCACTGGATGAGGTGTCATCTCTGGTTGATTTAGGTTGCGGGCCAGGAAACAGTACTGCACTGTTAAAGCATCGCTGGCCTTCGGCACACATTACTGGCGTGGATAACTCGCCGGCGATGCTCGAAGAAGCACGTCGCACCTTTCCAGACTGTCACTTTGTCGAGGCAGACATTCGGCGGTACAAACCTGCTCAACCGCTCAGCCTGATTTACGCCAATGCGTCGATACAATGGGTTCCTGACCATTACGATCTCCTGCCGCACCTCGTTTCTTTGCTCCACTTAAACGGCGTGCTGGCGATACAGATGCCCGATAACTGGCTCGAACCCACGCACATCGCCATGCGTGAAGTCGCCTATGAACAAGGTTATCCCGATCGCGGCCGCGAACCTCTGCCTGGGGTGCATGCGTATTACGATATTCTTACGGATGCGGGCTGCGATGTGGATATCTGGCGGACCACCTATTTTCACAAAATGAGTTCGCATCAGGCCATTATTGACTGGGTCAGTGCCACCGGTCTGCGTCCGTGGTTACAGGAACTCAACGAGAGCGAACAGAAACATTTTCTGAAGCGTTACCATGAACTGCTGGAAGAGCAGTATCCGCTCCAGGAAAACGGGCAGATACTGCTGGCTTTTCCACGGCTGTTTATCATTGCTAAACGTCAGCCATGAGGCGTTTTTAATCCTGTTGGATGACCTGCAACTGCTGGTCATCATTACCTTCGTCAGGCTACATACGCTGGAAAGCATTACAGCGAAATGCGGTAACGAACGTAATCGTCGGCTTCAGCAAATTTGTCATAGAGTTTACGTGCGGGATTGTTCTGCCGGGTCATCCAGTAGAGTATTGCCCACCCTTCTCGCTTGCCTTCTGCCATCAGGGCATCGATTAATGCCTGCCCGGCTCCAGCGCCGCGTACTGCGGCATCGACAAACAGATCTTCCAGATAGCAAACTGGCGCTGTCGACCAAGTACCTTCGTGCAGAATGCACATGGCGAAACCCACAACCTTGCCGTCCATTTCCGCAACCCGGCAAAACAGAGACGAATGAGTCGTCGCCAGCGCCCTTTCCCATGTCGATGCAGTGATGGACTCATCGAGTTCACAGTCATAAAAATGGGTGTAACCGTCCCAAAGCGGACGCCACTGTGAATAATCTTCTGCGCGTAAAGCTCTTACCGTTATCGCCATTGTTACCTCTGCAAATTTTAGTCGTGAAGGAATGACAGCACACCGGAGACATTTGTGGTAATGATGAAAATAGCAGAAGGCAAACCAAAGCATAACGCTTAAAAAAGGAGAACCACGGATGACGATACCTGCACTAACGACAGAACGTTTATTGCTGCAACCGCTGGTTGCTGAAGATGCAGTCCAGATCCAGAAACTCTATCCACGCTGGGAAATCGTCCGCTATATGGTCTCCTCCGTGCCCTGGCCCTACCCGGAAAATGGCGCAGAGAATTACGTTAACAATGTTGCACTGCCGGATATGGCAAAAGGTATTGCCTGGTTCTGGAGCATCCGGCGGCGTGAAGCCCCGGAAGTGCTGATGGGGATTATCTGCCTGTACGATGTGGAAGATAACAACCGTGGATTCTGGCTGGCCCCCGAGTTTCAGGGGCAGGGATATATGCGTGAGGCCAGCATTGCGGCAACGGACTACTGGTTTAATACGCTGAATAAACCGGTGTTGCGCGCCCCGAAAGCGGTAGCCAACAGCCGCTCACAGCGTATTTCAGCCAGTAGCGGCATGCGGCTCATCAGGACGGAAAAGAAAGCGTACGTGAGCGGACTGCTGGATTCCGGGCTCTGGGAGATCACCCGTGAAGAGTGGAACGCCCGTTATGTCAGCTGATAATGCTTATCCGGCATAAGTCGCTCAGGTATCGCATCTTCATCGTTCATCTGTAACAGATCGCGTTCCATTGCGTTACAGATGGCGTCCAGCGGCAGGTCGTTATCTTCTGTACCAAACGGATCTTCCAGCTCTTCTGCCAGCGTATCGAGCGAAATAAAAGTATACGAAATCAACGCAGAGACGAACGGCGTCATGTAGTGCAGGTCAACAACCAGCGCAAACGGCAGCATGATGCAGAACAAATACACCGTGCGGTGCAGGATCAGCGTGTAGGCAAATGGTACCGGTGTTGTGGCGATACGCTCGCAGCCGGAAAGCACAGCTGACATGTCATTCAGACGATTATTCAGGCTGTGGAACAAAATATCGGACAGCTGGCCTTCGCGACGTCTTACCGCCAGCCACTCCCCCATGATCAGCAAAATGCGGTTTGCCGGAGAGTTGGCCTCCATTACCTTGCGTAACTGCGCGGCTGAAAGATAACCGGAAAGCCGGTCGGCCTGGGGCTGACGGCGAAGCGTCATGCGCAGACAGTGCGCAAAGGCAATTTGCAGACGGACAAACTCCCCCAGATGCGGATCGTCGGGTAACGTATTTTTTACCTCGCGAAACAGCGAACGCGCCGCTATCATCAGTTGCCCCCAAAGCTGGCGAGCCTCGACATAGCGCGAATAGCAGGCGTTGTTTTTGAAGCCAAGAAAAATCGCGATAGCCACGCCAAGAATACTAAACGGTGCGACGGTAAATTTGATACCTAACGAGGTATACCACGGCAACATCACGATCACGGCGATGGAAAGCAGGAAGTTAAGCAGTAGCCGGGTATAGATTTTGGGTAATACGGAACCGTGCCAGACAAAAATGAGTTGTAGCCAGTGCTGTTGAGGACGAACGATCATAGTCAGCTTCAGGAAAGTAAAGATCGCGGCTATTAAACGTGATCCCCTTCACGGTTGCAAGCATGTTAATAGGATATTGCATTTCCTGACCTGACTGGCGTAACGCGCACGGTGTTGCAGGTTGTTTTTAAAAACGCAGTAGTTAGTATGTTGTAACTAATCACTGCGCAAACAGATTAATGCAGAGGGGAAATCCGGCACAGGTTTCCCCCTCACTCTCAAATGAACGTTAGCAGAGCGGTTTAACCGCTTCACGCATGCCCTGATGCAGAATGGCATCAAGATCCAGCGTAACGTGTTCTACCAATCCGTTAACCTGGGTTAGATCGTGTTCCCAGTGCTCGCTCACGCTCAGTACCGACCTCACCAGTTCACTGGTGCTGATCTGCTTATCATGATGTTGCGTCCACAGCTGTTGATAACGCTCCAGCCAGTGCGCGTCATCCTGCACCGGATAGCTTTCACCGTTGCGCTCACCGCGATAAAACGCGATTAGCGCAGCCAGAGCAAACGTCAGGCGTGCCGGCAATTTACCGGTCGCCTTCTGCCCAGCCAGCAACTGCGGCAGAATACGTGTGCGGTATTTGGTCATCCCGTTCAGGGCAATCGACAGCAACTGGTGCTTGATGTACGGATTACAGAAACGACCGGTTACCGCGCTGGCAAAAGACTCCAGCTCGTCACGCGGCAGATCCAGTACCGGAATAATTTCCTGGTAAATGGCTTTTTCCACAAATGCGCAAACGTCTGCATCGTTCATTGCTTCCCCCACCGTATCCAGACCCGCCTGGAATGCCACGGGTACCAGCGCCGTGTGCGCCCCGTTCAGAATGGCCACTTTGCGTTCTTTATAGGGTTTGATGTCATCGACAATCAGCACGTTCAGCGGGTATTTATCCAGACGCAGTTCACTGGCAAGGGATTTTGGGCCCTGAATAACAAACAGGTAGAAGTGCTCGGCGGTATCAAGGAACCCATCGTGATAACCCAATGCGGTTTCCAGTTCAGCCACTTCATCACGCGGATAACCGGTCACAATACGGTCAACCAGCGTCGAACAGAAGCTGTTGGCGTCGTTCAGCCACCGGGTAAATGCCGCGGGTAACGCCCACTCCTGCGCATAACGTAGCACCAGCTCGCGCAGTGCATCACCGTTGTAGTCAATCAGTTCACACGGAATGATTATCCAGCCTTTATCCGTTGCACCGTTGAAATGACTGAAGCGCTCAAACAGCAGTCGCGTCAGTTTCGCCGGGTAGCTTACCGCGGGTGCATCATCAAAAGCGTCATCTGCATGATAGCTAATACCCGCTTCCGTGGTGTTCGAGAAGACAAAGCGCATATCCGGGTTGTGAGCCAGTTTCAGGAACTCGTCGTATTGGCTGTAGACGCTGATTTCACGGTTAACGGAGCGGATAAGACGCGCATCGCTGACCGCTTCACCCTTCTCGTTCAGGCCACGGATGATGGTGGTGTAGAGCCCGTCCTGCGCGTTCAGCGACGGCGGAAAGTCGCTCTGAATGGGGCGCACAACCACCACACCGGCGTTAAGATCGGTATGTTGGTTTAACAGGTCGATTTGCCAGTCTATAAACGCTCGCAGGAAATTGCCCTCACCAAACTGAATGATACGTTCAGGGTAGAGAGCACCGGGGAAATCACGACGGTTAAGAGTGTTCACAATGAGATCCTTTATTATTGGTCATACAGCTTGATGGTATTGGTGTAATAACTTATCAAAACTGTACGACCAGAACCCCTGTTTTGATCAACTCATGACATCATTGTGAAAAATAATCATAAGAGCTTGTAGAACACAGACGTTGCTGTCATCTCGCCATCTGGCATCAGTGCGTAACAGGGGATCTCCCCCACTTTTTGCCAGCCGGCACGCTGGTAGAACCCCTCCGCACCACTTCCGGTAGAGGTATCCAGCACCAGCACAGAGATACCCTGGGCTCTGGCCAGGGCTTCTAGCGCTTTCATAAGCGCCATTGCCACGCCTTTGCGTCGTGCTTTTTCATGCACCAGCAGTTTTGCCACATCCGCACGGTGCGGCTGGTTTTCCGGCTGTTCGGTGATCAACTGCACTGTGCCAATAACGCCGTCCTGCGGATCGATGCAGGCCAGCACGGAGCGCTCATGACTCCCTACACTCTCGGCAATGCCGCGCCAGAACGTACGGGCTTTCTCCGGGCTAAAGGGCAACATAAAACTGACAGATGCACCGCCGTTTACACAGTTTTCGAGAATGGCGGCGAGTGCATCAATGTGAGTGAGAATATCTTCCCGGGTGAGGTTTTTGATTTGCAGTGAGGTATTCATTGATGTTCCTTACGTTGAATTCCCTCACTTTGCATTTAACATTTTTGTAACGCAATCATATCTGCCATAGGCTTTTACTATGTCACCCTGCAGGGTGGTGCTGGCGTTTCATATCATGCATTTTTTCTTCGGCATCTTTTAGCCACTGTGACAGGTCATTGTCGTTATGATTGAATTCACTCAATCCCCATGAAAACCGTAACGACCACGGATGCAGCTTTTGCGCGTTGTATGCTTCTACCTGTTCAATCAGATACTGCATGGCAATCCAGGCTCCCTGCTCATCCGTATCGGCAAACAGCACGGCAAATGTATCGCCACCGAAGCGCACCAGCAGGTCAGCCTCACGGAAGGAGGAACGCATCAGCTGGGCCATCGCTTTCAGGGCGTTGTCGCCTTCTTCCTGCCCGTAGCGGTCGTTAATTTCTTTGAAGCGGTCCAGATCCAGCCAGCACAGGGTTAGAGGCTCGGCCCGGCGTTTGGCCACGGAGAGGGTAAACCGGGCAAACTGGTTAAAGCCGCGACGATTAGACAACCCGGTCAGTTCATCCGTTGTAACCGCACTGATTGCAGCAAATGCATCTTCAGCCAGCGCACCAAGGTCAGCCAGCACCGACAAATCGGCCGCAGAAAATTCACGAGGGGCATAATCAATGAGACACATTGACCCCACACGCATGCCATCGCGCAAACGCAGCGGAATACCGGCATAAAATTTGACGCCCGGTTTTCCAGCCACCAGCGGGTTATCAGAAAAACGGGCATCCTGTTGCATATCGCCCACTACCAGCGGCGCATCGCTCAGGATCGTATGCCCACAAAATGAGATGTTGCGGGGAATGACATCGGGGGTTTCACCGTCAGCTGACTTTACGATCAGCGCATGTTCATCAATAACATTGATCATGACCAGCGGAACCTGAAAGAAGCGTTTTGCCAGACGCGTCAGCCTGTCTAACGTCGGGGAAACGTCAATATCCAACAGCCCGGATTCGCGTAGCGCGAGCAGGCGTTTCGCTTCGTTCACAGGAATTACAGGTGATTTCATAACGCCTCCAGACGCATAGCTTTCTTAAAAGCGTAGCTTAAACAGAGACATTGTCAGTGTGCGAATATTCTGTTCTTGCCATCCCGCTTGGCGCGGTACAGGGCGTTGTCAGCCGCCTGCAGCCAGTCAGTTACGCTTCCCATTTCACGCGTGGCACAGGCAATACCAATACTGAGCGTACAATGCACAGTCTCCTGCGCCACATCTTCCATCACCGCAGCCGCGTCCATAATGCGCGTTGCGACGACATGAGCCTCTTCAATCGTGGTATTGGGTAACAGGATCACAAACTCATCGCCTCCCAGACGCGCAGGTGTATCCGTCGGGCGCGTTGCCAGATGCAAAATTTGCGACACGGCCGCCAGCATTGTATCCCCCACTTTATGACCAAAACGATCGTTAACGTATTTGAAGTTGTCGATATCGATAAACATTAAGGCCGATTCACGGCACGTCTGGCGAAGTTTCTTGAGTTCATGGTCAATACGCTTTTCCAGCAGACGACGGTTAGCGATATCCAGCAGCGGATCCATCATCGCGATCCGTTCAAGCTCGCGGCTCTTGACCCGCAGACGCAGCGCAATGCTGTCCGTTAACACGCTCAGAGCAATAAGATAAATGGTGATCAGGGGTAGCGTGGCGAACATCGTACGTTGAGAGACAATCATATCCACCGCCATTCCCTGCGTCAGCCAGCTGGCAAGAAAGGTGACAAGCATCGTGACAGCCGCCTTTTTCATCAACGTAAAACCCCCTGCGGAAAGGCGGTCGGCAAGCAGTATTGTGGCAATCACCACCGACGGCAGAGGATCCACCGCCATCATGGCGATCCAGAAACCACCGGCCCCGGCGTCCAGCACCAGGTTTTGATGTTCTGTCACCAGCGGAAGCGCTGAATTTCGCGAACGATACCAGGCCAGGGTCGGCCAGATAAACGCATTCATACCCAGCAGAATCATTAACCAGACTGAACGCTGATGTTCAATTAACACGGAAAGGATGGGGATAAAGCAAAGAAACGTACCAAGAATACGCATCAGATACATACGTTTGACAAACCGGCTTCCTGGTACGCGAGGGGTTTTACAGAGTTTGTCAGTTCCATTCATGCTGCGATTTTTCCGATATATTTCTTCCGGTATCTTATTGAGCTTAAAAATACGTAGCAAGGAATTTATTTGCTGATTTTTAACAGCCATACCGCGCCCAGCCTGAAGTGGTTACGTTTACACCGCTACGTTTCAGTTTCGGTAGTCACAACAATTTGTTCGTCAGGCAAACGGGCACGGGTACAATTCCGCCCTGCTTTTTTCGAACGGTAGAGGTAATCATCCGCTTCCGCCATCAGCCTGTTAAAGACTTCCGTCAGTTGCCAGAATTCCGACTTCCCGCTCCCCAGACCAATACTGACCGTCAGAAACAGCGTTTGCTGCCGCCAGATAAACGGATGATTTGCTATTGTGACTCTGATGCGTTCAGCCAGTTCAAAGCCGTGCTGCGCATCTCCGGTGTTCACGACTACGGCAAACTCTTCGCCCCCCATTCGTGCCACCAGCCCGTCCTCACCGACAACCTGCTGAACCTGTTGGGCAAAAACCGCCAGCACGCGATCGCCACACTCATGCCCGTAGTTATCGTTGATACTTTTAAAATAGTCGATATCCAGCAACATTACGGTCAAAAAACGGGAAAACCTGTGTGATTCTTCCTGTTTCAGCGCTTCATAAAGCCCTGAGCGCGAATAGACATGGGTCAGAAAGTCATAATCCGCCCGCAATGAAACCTGGCGGATCAGCGAATTTATTGCCGCCACACTCACGGACACCATCACCGGGCAAATGGCCATTGTGGCGATCCCAAGACGCGCAGAGAACATCATCGGTGTCGACAAAGGCGTGGCCACGGCAATATTAATAATAGAATTAGCAACCAGGATGATCTCCGCGGCCCCGGTGACAAACGTCAACAGGCAGGTCGCAGGCAAGGAATAACGCACCGCACACCAGATGAGCGCGGGCAGAGGGAATGCCAGGCTCCCCGCCCCGCCAATCACGACTGATGCCGCCACCGAAATAATCAGCGCCACAATCGGCAAGAGGCGCTCCAGGTGTAGCGTAATTTGCCGCACGGGCATCCTCACCGTCAGCATACACGGCACAATCAGTACCCCGGTCGAGAACTGCTCGCCAAACCAGTCGGCAAACAGGGGCCAGAAGGTGTGGTTATCAATACCCACCGAGCCCAGCGCCCCCAGCAATGCACACAGCAATGCCGCCATCAGGCAGTAATTAAACAGACGCAGCGCGTTAAGGGGATCGGGCTTTTCCATTCGCCGCTTGTCACGCAAAACCAGTAGCGCGACAGTGACGATGAAGACCATATTTGACAGATTAATGACCAGCGAGGCTATTCCCCAACTGGTGGTGACCGCGTCGTACATCAGCATGGCGACATACGACGTGGCATAGTAATGCAGACGATTCAGATAAGCATAACGGGCAAATACCCCGGCCATCACGCCATTCAGCGGCCAGAAGAGAGACAGAGCTTCCACCAGCCGTAATTCAGCACCGACAAAATAAAACAAGGTGGTGAGGAGAAAGATACCCGCCGCATTCCGTAGCGGACTTTCTGGCTGGAAAAGCTTGATGGCAGAGATAGCAGAACGCATTAAATATCAATCCATATAATTACTTATGGTAATTATTTGCGGTCATCAGCGTGAATGTACGTAATTTAGCATGCATATATAACACATTGACAACAGGATCATAACTCATCAATTTTGGGTGTTCATTTGCAGCACCAGCCAGTGATGGATCACCCCAACGATGTAATGCTGTTGCTGCGCACTGAGCGGGACGCCCTGCGGGATATTGTGCCATTTAGCCAGACAGCCACGACAGCAGGTGGCGGTGGCATGCTGGGCGATAAATACCGGGTGACCGCGCATCGGTGTCTGTTTCCCGTCATTCACCGGATGCGCAGGAGCAAGACGCTGAGCAATAAAATCGGCGGCGTGCTGGTCAATGGTTTCCGCCCCTTTATCCCAGCAGTATTGCCGTTCCTTGTGCCCTAAGCGAAACCGCGAGCGAAAGGTCGAGCGTGCCAGGCGGGAAAATAGCGCTTCCAGAGCCGACATCAGTAGACGGAGCGTCCCAGACGCTGGGTCAGTTGCTCCAGCACCGTCACACCGGCCAGCGAATTTCCCGTTTCATCCAGCTCCGGGCTCCAGACGGCAATCGCCATTTCATGCGGCACAATCGCCACCACTCCACCACCGACGCCCGATTTGGCGGGCAGGCCAACGCGCCAGGCAAACTCCCCGGCGTTCTGATACATCCCGCTGGTTGCCATCAGGGCATTCACCTGGCGAGCCTGCAGGGGAGAGACGACTTCCTGACCGAGATGCGGAGCATACCCCTGATGCGCCAGGAACAAAAAGGTCTGCGCCAGTTCAACACAGCTCATTTTCAGCGCGCAGTAATGGAAGTAGTTTTGCAACACGGTCGCGACATCGTTATGGAAATTGCCAAAAGATTTCATCAGCCACGCGATGGCCGCATTGCGGGCAGAATGTTCAAATTCCGAGCGAGCCACAACGGTATCGTAAGCAATATCCGCAACGCCCGAAAGCTGGCGCACAATTTCGAGCATTCTCTGACGAGGAGCGCTGAGACGGCTTTGCAGCATATCGCACACCACCAGCGCCCCGGCATTGATAAAGGGGTTACGCGGTTTACCCTGCTCCATTTCGAGCTGAAGCAGCGAGTTAAATGGCTGACCTGAGGGATCTTTGCCCACGCGCAGCCAGATCTCGTCTTCCTGATACTGGCGCATCGCCGCAACCAGACTCAGCACTTTCGAAATGGACTGAATAGAAAAACGTTCGGTCGCGTCACCGGCCTGGTAACGCTGCCCGTCTACCGTACAGATGGCAATGCCCAGCTTATTACCGCTGACAGAGGCCAGGGCCGGAATATAGTCGGCAACCTTCCCTTTTCCGAGTAATGGACGAACCTGCGCCAGAATCTCGTCCAGCATCTCATTATGGATGACCGCAGCCACACTTTGCTCCTTGCCCTCAGGCTAAAACGGGCTGCGAGTATAACAGACGCTTATATGTTGCGTCAGGCGGTAAGGCGAAAACGCGAAACGGCCTGCAACAAAAGATCGGACTCTTTATGCAGACGTTCAGACGCATCCGACGCGTCAGAAACCAGCGCATCGGTCTGACGGGACACCTGATTTAACGCCTGGAGCTGGCGTGTCATCTGATGAATGCTCTCGCCCTGGCTCAGGGTGGCCGTTGAGATATCATTCAGCAAACTGCTTAAATTACCCACCAGCCCGGTCACCTGTTGCAGGTTATCCTCCAGGCGATTAACCGCTTTTGAACCGTCTTCAATACCCTGCAGGGAATGGTTAATCAGCTCCTGAATGGTCTGTGTCGAATGACTGCTCTTTCTGGCAAGCAGACCGACTTCCCGGGCGACGACGGCAAACCCGCGCCCCTGGCTCCCCGCGTGTGCCGCTTCAATTGCCGCATTCAGCGCCAGAATGTTGGTCTGAAATGCCACGCTGTCGATCATCGCCACGATCCCACGCATCTCTGAGGATCGGTCAACGATCGCCTGCATGGAGGCATTCACGGTAGACATCATCTGGTCACCGCCCGCCGCAGCCTGGCGGGCTTCATCTGCGCGCGAACTGGCAAGCTTCGCATAACCGGTATTGCCCTCAACGTGGGTTTCCAGCGACGCAATATGTGCCGTGACCTCTTCCAGCTCTTTCGCCTGCCGTGCCGACTGCTGATACAGTTTTTGATTACCCTGCGCGAGAGAACCAATATTCTCGACCATCGAGGTCGTGGCATCGCTGACCTGCGTCACCAGCTGCTGTAACCCGTGCTGCATGGTGGTAATACTGGCGCTGAGCTGCCCAATTTCCCGGTTAAAGCGCATCACCCCTGGCGGCGTAGCGGAGAGATCGCCTGCAGCCAGCAGGTTAATATGTGCAATCAACCGACGCAGCGGTGTAATCACCCATTTTGCCATCCCGAACCAGACCATAATGGCAATTGCCAGCAGCACAACCGGTGCAAACAGGAATAACGTTTGCAGACCTGAAAGCTGTTCCAGTAACGACTGTCGCCCTTTTATTGCCTGCTTCTCGCTGAGCTGCTGATACCGCGCATAGTTGTCGTTAAAGTCAGTCTGAAAGGCCTGAGCAGGTACGGCAAAAAAGGCGTCAATGGAGTTGTTTTTGGTAAGCCCTTCCGCCTGCTCTTTAATGGCATCGTAGAAAAGCTGATAACTATTTACCAGCGCATCGTCTTTCGGTGGATGGAGAGCCAGCCAGGCATTCCACGCTTGCTGAGAGGCATCCAGGGCTTTTTGCGCCTCGTCCATCAGGCTATGCCAGCTCCCCTCAGAGCCGGTCTCTTTATCCTGCATAAAATAAACACCGGAGCGGTTTAGCAAATCGCTGGCCGCCAGCAGGGAAACACGCGCCAAATCCAGCTTGCCCTGCTGCTGATAGGCCAGTTGATTATGTTGTTCATTGCGTTGAGCTTCTTTCAGGGAGCCGGTCAGCAAAAATGAGGAGGAAAGTTGCAGTGCGGAGAAAAGTCCAATAATACAAAAAATACCGACCAGCAGACCAAACTGACGTGGGATGATACGCTGCGCAATACGGCAAAAAATTTGCGTTAGGTTCATAATTTTCTTCTGTAACAATACTTTAGACGCGAGCGAGTCTACGAAACGAAAATGACAGAACCATTGCATAAAAATGACAAAGGCCTTCGTGTTGAAGGCCTTCTTTACCGGGTGGTGACTTCATTTTACCCGGCCGACAAAACCGTCGGCCCGTGTAAGTGCAGCACCGCCAGGCGGGGAATTACACCCGGTCTTTCCACACCGTCTGCACATTACAGAATTCGTGCAAACCGAAGTGAGAAAGTTCACGACCAAAGCCGCTCTTCTTCACGCCACCAAAAGCCACCCGCGCATCGCTGGCGCTATAGCCATTGATAAACACCCCGCCGCACTCCAGTTCGCGGGAGAATTTCTCCGCAAGCGTTGTATCCGCAGTAAAGACCGTGGCAGAAAGGCCAAAGTCACTATCATTAGCCAGCTGCAACGCATGCTCTGCATCTCTGGCAACCGTAATGGCCGCCACCGGGCCAAACAGCTCCTGACGAAATGCCGTCATATCAGGGGTGACATTACCCAGCACGGTTGGTGCGTAATAGTTACCGTCACCGGCAATTTTCTCTCCACCCAACAGCAACGTCGCCCCTTCCGCCAGCGTGGCCTGCACCTGCTGATGCAGCTCATCACGCAGGTCAAAACGTGCCATAGGGCCAATATAGTTCTCTTCCCGATCGGGTTCGCCCATTTTCAGCGCCGCAACCGCCGCGACAAAACGCTGGGTGAAGGCATCAGCAATCCCCTCTTCTACGATGAAACGTTTTGCTGCCGCGCACACTTGCCCGGTGTTCTGGTAACGCCCGGCCACTGCCGCTTTCACGGCCAGCTCCAGAGAGGCATCGTTCAGAACGATAAAGGGATCGGAACCGCCCAGTTCCAGCACGCATTTTTTCAGCGCTGCGCCCGCCTGCGCACCAATTGCCGCCCCGGCACGCACGCTGCCGGTCACGGTAACCGCAGCAATACGGCGATCGTTAATCGCCTGACTGACCCCCTCGTTTGTCGCATTAACCCAGCCAAAGACGCCTTGCGGGAAACCCGCATCCGCAAAAACCTGCGCGATAAGTTCCGCCGAGCCGAGAACGTTTGGTGCATGCTTGAGCAGATAGCTGTTCCCGGCCAGTAGAATGGGTACTGCACCACGCAGCACCTGCCAGAGCGGGAAGTTCCACGGCATGACCGCCAGAATTGGCCCCAGCGGTCGGTACTCGATGACCGCATTGTGGTTTTCCACCAGGGTTGCTTCTGCGTGCAGCATCGCCGGGCCGTGTTCGGCATACCAGTCGCACAGGCTGGCAGATTTCGTCACTTCCGCACGCGCCTGCAGAACAGGTTTGCCCATCTCACGGGACATCTCCTGCGCCATCTCTTCTGCGCGGTTACGTAGCGCTGCACCGAGATCGCGCAGTTTCTGCGCCCGGTACGAAACGCTTTCATTTCGCCACTGACGAAAACCAGCATCGGCCTGCGCAACCGCGCGTTCAACTTCTTCGGCAGTCGCCCACGGATAAGCGGCCAGCGTAACGCCCGTCGCCGGGTTAACAGACAGAGCATGTGTAACAGAGGAATATGTCATGGTTATCTCCACGCAATAACAGTTGATTCATTGTGGCGCACTCTGCTATTTCTTAAAAATGAATAATACTAACCACCTTATTCACGAATCGAGAATGCTATGGACTTAACTCAACTTGAAATGTTTAACGCCGTTGCGCTCACCGGCAGCATCACCCAGGCCGCGCAAAAAGTGCATCGTGTTCCGTCAAACCTGACGACCCGCATCCGCCAGCTTGAAGCCGATCTCGGCGTGGAGCTGTTTATTCGCGAGAACCAGCGCCTGCGTTTATCGCCAGCCGGGCACAACTTCCTGCGCTACAGCAAGCAGATCCTGGCGCTGGTTGACGAGGCGCGGATGGTCGTTGCCGGAGATGAACCTCAGGGGTTATTCGCCCTCGGCGCACTGGAGAGTACCGCCGCCGTGCGCATTCCTGAAAGTCTGGCGCAGTTTAACCAGCGCTATCCGCGTATTCAGTTCGCCCTCTCAACCGGCCCATCCGGGACGATGATCGACGGCGTACTGGAGGGAACCTTAAGCGCTGCATTTGTCGACGGACCGCTGTCGCACCCGGAACTGGAAGGAATGCCGGTCTACCGGGAAGAGATGATGCTGGTCACACCCGCCGGGCACGCGAACGTGACGCGGGCCATGCAGGTGAGCGGCAGCGATGTGTATGCCTTTCGCGCCAACTGTTCTTATCGCCGACATCTGGAGAGCTGGTTTCATGCAGACCGGGCAACGCCCGGGCGCATTCACGAAATGGAGTCGTATCACGGGATGCTGGCCTGCGTCATTGCTGGCGCAGGCATTGCGCTGATGCCACGTTCCATGCTGGAAAGTATGCCCGGTCATCACCAGGTTGAAGCCTGGCCCCTGGCAGAAAACTGGCGCTGGCTGACCACCTGGCTGGTATGGCGTCGCGGGGCAATGACCCGTCAACTTGAAGCTTTTATCGCGCTGCTAAACGAACGTCTTCACCCGGTGCCTTCTCCATAAACAGGCTTAACGGGTCGTCAACATCGTGCAGCCATGTCACAGCGCTTCATAGTATTAACTTATGCTTTCCGTCATCTGTTGCACGCAACCGCGCCCGGCAGTAATTTTGTTGGCGTTGGCCGTAAACCTCATGGAATAACGATGAATACCAAAGCCCGTAAAGTGATGATCATTGGCGCAGGCAACGTTGGCGCATCTGCGGCTTACGCCCTGCTGAATCAAAATATTTGTGAAGAGATCCTCCTTGTCGATCTCAACCGCGAACGCGCAGAAGGCCATGCGCAGGATCTCAGCGACGCAGCCGCGTATATGCCGGGCATGATGACCATTTCAACCCGCGAGGTCAGTGAGTGTGCCGATGTGGATATCGCGGTCATTACCGTATCAGGCGGTGCGCTAAAACCCGGGCAAACCCGACTGGATGAACTGACCAACACGGCGCGTATTGTCAAAAGCATTGTGCCACAAATGATGGAGAACGGATTTAAGGGCATTTTTCTGATAGCCACCAACCCGTGCGACATCATCACCTGGCAGGTGTGGAAACTCTCTGGTCTGCCACGTCACCAGGTCATTGGTACCGGCGTCTGGCTGGACACCACCCGTCTGCGCCGCACGCTGGCACAGGTGCTGGACATCGGTGCGCAGAGCATCGATGCCTTTATCCTCGGTGAACATGGTGATACCCAGTTCCCGGTGTGGTCGCATTCGTCGGTGTACGGTTCACCCATTGGTGAAGTGTACCTGCGGCATACCGGGCAGGCGCTGGATCGGGAAGCGCTGGCTGAGAAAGTGCGCAAGCTGGGGTTTGAAATCTACAACCGTAAAGGCTGCACCGAATACGGCATCGCCGGAACCATCGCGGAGATTTGCCGTAATATCTTTACCGGCAGCCACCGTGCGCTGGCCATTTCCTGCATCCTGGACGGTGAATACGGCGTTGATGGCGTGGCCATCGGCGTGCCCGCCGTGCTGGCACAAGGCGGGGTTCAGCAAATTATCGAATTGCAACTGGCGGAAGAGGAACGGGTCAAATTCCGCCACTCGGTTGACGTGATTAAAAATCACATTGCCCGCCTGCCGTGACGGGCCTGAGCATGGCATCACGGCGAATGTGTGGGAGCACCTGGAGCCTCCCACACGCCGATATCCGTTAGCGCAGAAAGATACGCCCTTTCAGATACAACGTAGCCTGTCCGCCAATCAGCACGCGGTCGCCCTTCAGCTCACAGCGTAAATCCCCGCCACGGGCTGATACCTGGCGGGCATTCATCTGCGTTTTGCCCAGTTTTTCACCCCAGTAGGGAATCAACATGCTGTGTGCCGACCCCGTCACCGGATCTTCCGGTACCCCTTCACCCGGGCAGAAGAAACGGCTGACAAAATCGTGCTGTTCACCCGGTGCCGTGATGCAGACCATTTTATCCAGCGGCAGCATCGCCGCGATATCCGGGGTTAACGCTTCCACCTGCTGCTGACTTTCCAGCACCACCATGTAATCCCGCCCGACGCGAACCTCTTTGGCTTCACTGATCCCCAGCGCGCTAAACAGCAACGCCGGTGGATTGTCGACCGCCTCCGTCGACCACGCCGGGAAATTCAGCGTCAGCCAGTCGCCACTGCGTTTTACCGTCAAATCGCCCACGAAGCGTGTTGAAAAAGTGATTTCGGTATGCGGGTAATCAAGATATTCGAAGATGACATGGGACGTTGCCAGCGTTGCATGGCCGCACAGATTAATTTCACCCAGAGTGGTGAACCAGCGCAGCTCAAACCCGCTGTCCGTACGAACAAAAAACGCCGTTTCCGACTGGTTATGCTGTTGCGCCATTTTGAGCAATGTTTCATCCGGCAGCCACTCTTCCAGCGGACACACCGCCGCAGCGTTACCGCCAAACGCTCTGTCGCTGAAGGCATCTACCAGATAAAAGTCAATTTCCTGCATAGTCTCTTCCTCTGTTGTTATAAGTATTTAGCGCAGAAATACTGTGCCTTTCAAATAAAGTGATGCCAGCCCACTCATCAGAACGCGGCTCCCCTTCAGCTCGCAACGCACGTCTCCCCCACGGGCTGACACCTGACGGGCAAACATCGCCGTTTTCCCCAGTATTTCACTCCAGTAAGGGATCAACATCGTGTGCGCGGAGCCGGTGACCGGATCTTCCCAGACGGCAACACCCGGTGAGAAAAAGCGACTGACAAAATCATAGTCCCCGTCTCCACGCGCCGTAACGGCAACCTTATGTTCACCGGGCGTCATCGCCGAAATGTTCGGCGTGATGGCCTCAACCTGCTGGCGGTTTTCCAGTACCACTACCCAGGCACGCCCTTTACGGGCTTCAACATAGTGACGGATACCCAGTGCAGAAAGCATCTCCGGTGGCGGGATTTGTTCCTGCGTCGGACAGGCCGGGAAATCCAGCGTCATCCAGTCCCCCTCACGACTGACGGTAAGCCTGCCGGAAGCGGTATCAAAGTGGATCCGGGGATCCGGGTAATTCAGTTCATTGAACAGGACATATGCGGCAGCAAGCGTGGCGTGGCCGCAGAGATTGACTTCGGTGAGCGTGGTAAACCAGCGTAATTCAATGCCGCCGTGGCTGCAGACAAAAAACGCGGTTTCCGACTGATTATGCTGTTGCGCCATCCTGAGTAATGTCTCATCCGGCAACCACGCCTTCAGCGGGCAAACTGCCGCCGGGTTTCCGCCAAACGAGATTGAGCTAAACGCATCAACCAGATAAAAATCAATCTCCTGCATTGTCTGACCACCTGTTCTTCCGTCAATAGCCCGTACACGCATCGCGCCGCCGGGCACTGTTTTAGTGGTAGGTTTTAATAATTTCCAGCACACCGTTAATAATAAACTGCACGCCCATACAGACCAGCAGGAAGCCCATCAGACGAGAGATGGCTTCAATCCCACCTTTGCCTACCCAGCGCATAATGGCCTCTGAACTGCGCAATGATGCCCACACGATAATACCGATCAGGGCGAAGATGATCGGCGGTGCCACGGTCACAACCCAGTCCGGGAACGTCGAGCCATCGCGTACCGTTGACGCGGAACTGATAATCATCGCGATCGTCCCTGGCCCCGCCGTGCTCGGCATGGCTAGCGGTACAAAGGCAATATTCGCAGTCGGTTCACTTTCCAGCTCTTCGGATTTACTTTTCGCTTCCGGCGATTCATGGGCCTTTTGCGCAGGGAACAGCATGCGAAAACCGATAAAGGCGACAATCAGCCCCCCGGCGATACGCAGGCCAGGAATCGAAATTCCGAAGGTATTCATCACCAGCTGCCCGGCGTAATACGCCACCATCATGATGGCAAAAACATACACGGAGGCCATCATCGACTGATGATTACGCTCCGCGCTGTTCATATTCCCTGCCAGCCCCAGAAAGAGCGCAACCGTCGTTAATGGGTTAGCCAACGGCAACAGCACCACCAGCCCAAGACCTATTGCTTTAATCAATTCCAACATAATGCGTCGTCGTCCTTATCCGTATTCAACACCGCAATTATAGGGGTAAACCGTACATTTCAGCCATCGGTACAAAACAATGATTATTTCACGCCTAAACGATAACGCTTCGTTATCTTTATGATTTGAAAGCAACAAAATGAAGTGCATGAAACGTTTTAGCAATTCGTGGCATCGGCCAATTCATTCAGTTGACTTATACTTGCCTGAGCAATAATATCTGCCGTAACTAAACTACTTGCCAGGGCAATCATCGTGAAAAGCACCAGTGATCTCTTTAACGACATAATTCCACTGGGTCGTCTTATTCACATGGTCAATCAAAAAAAAGATCGCCTGCTCAATGACTACCTGTCACCGCTGGATATCACCGCAACACAGTTCAAAGTGCTGTGTTCCATCCGCTGCGAAGCGTGTATCACACCGGTTGAGCTGAAAAAGGTGCTCTCTGTCGATCTCGGTGCGTTAACCCGCATGCTGGATCGTCTCGTCTGTAAAGGATGGATTGAACGAAGCCCTAACCCGAATGACAAACGCGGTGTTCTGGTGAAACTGACCCGCGACGGCGCAGCCATGTGTGAGCAATGTCATCAATTAGTAGGACAAACACTGCACCAGGAACTCACAAAAAACTTAACGGCAGATGAAGTGGCAACGCTTGAGCTTTTGCTTAAGAAAATACTGCCGTAAACAGAAAAAGAGGTATGACGATGTCCAGACGCAATACTGACGCTATCACCATTCATAGCATTTTGGACTGGATCGAAGATAACCTGGAATCGCCGCTCTCCCTTGAAAAAGTATCAGAGCGTTCAGGTTACTCAAAATGGCACCTGCAACGGATGTTCAAAAAAGAGACCGGCCATTCATTAGGTCAATATATTCGCAGCCGTAAGCTGACGGAAATTGCCCAGAAACTGAAAGAAAGCAATGAACCGATCCTTTATCTGGCGGAGCGGTACGGGTTTGAGTCGCAACAAACCCTGACGCGTACGTTCAAGAACTATTTCGATGTGCCGCCTCATAAGTACCGTATCACCAGCATGCCGGGCGAATCCCGTTATCTGTATCCGTTAAAACACTGTAGCTAAACAACGCCTTTAAAGACGTACCGAGGAACTCATGAACGTTACCGCCTCCGCCGCCCTCGCCTTGCTGGTGCTATTTTCCAGCCAGGCCTTCGCGGAGCAAACACCCAGTGCAACGCAGCAAAACAATCGTGACGCGATGATCCTGCCGTCTGCACATGACCAGTCGCCGTTTGATTTCAACCACATGGGTTCAGGCAGCGACAAATCCGACGAATTGGGCGTGCCGTATTATAATCAACACAGCCTCTGATTCACTTTTTGCCCCGCCGATGTGGGGCTTTTTTCTGCCTTATCCTTTCACCCGCATCGCCCGACGCACGCGCAAACCAAAAACGTTGATATACAGCCCGGCCATGATCAGTACCGCCCCCAGCAACTGCAGTACACTCAGTTTTTCATCCAGCAGAACGGCCGCACTCGCCAGCCCGACGACCGGTACCAGCAGGGAGAGCGGCGCAACGCGCCAGGTTTCATAGCGCCCCAGCAGCGAACCCCAAATTCCATAACCAATAATGGTAGCCACAAACGCCAGATAGATAAGCGACAAAATGGTGGTAAGGTCGATGTTAACCAGGCTATTCAGCATGACATCTGGCCCATCCAGGATAAGCGATGCAGCCATAAACGGCACGATGGGGATTAACGCACTCCAGACCACCAGCGACATCACCGCCGGACGCGCCTCATGCTGCATAATCAGTTTGTTGAAGATGTTCCCACATGCCCAGCTCAGCCCTGCCGCCAGCGTCAGCATAAAGCCCAGCAACGCCACATGCTGCCCATTCAGGCTGGCTTCAACCAGCACCAGCACGCCAAACACCGCAAGCGTAATCCCGGCCAGCTGTTTGCCCTGCAACCGCTCACCAAAGACAAATGCCCCGAGAATAATGGTAAAGAACGCCTGCGCCTGTAACACCAGCGAGGCCAGACCGGCAGGCATACCGAACTTGATGGCGCAAAACAGAAACGCAAACTGACCGAAACTGATGGTCAGGCCGTAGCCAAGCAACCATTTAAACGGGATATTCGGGCGGGAGACAAAAAAGAGTGCCGGGAACGCCACCAGCAAGAACCGTAAACCGGCCAACATCAGCGGAGGCATATTGTGCAACCCCACCTTGATGACCACAAAATTCAGTCCCCATACCACGACCACCAGCAGCGCCAGCAGCCCGTCTTTACGCGTCATATCCAGCCCCTGAATTATTAACATTTTGTAAACACTTCAAGGTAACAGAAAAAATAGCGCCACGAGAAGATCATTAATTATGGCAGTCAGGCGAAGCACTTACGGATAAATCAGGCGCTATACAAGCCCCTTATGTCGTGATACTTCTGAAAGAACACCATTAAAAATGCATAAGCCATCGTCGGGCAGGAATATGAAACCATCTATCAGGCGCTCCACTGCGGCGCTGCTGGCATCGTCATTGTTGTTAACCATTGGTCGCGGGGCAACGCTGCCGTTTATGACCATCTATCTCACGCGCGTTTACGACATGAGCGTAGAGAATATTGGTTACGCCCTGACCGTGGCACTGACCATTGGCGTGGTGTTCAGTCTGGGGTTCGGGATCCTGGCCGATAAGTTCGATAAGAAGCGCTACATGCTGATCGCGATTCTGGCTTTTATCGCTGGTTTTGTCGCCATCCCGCTGGTGAACAACGTGACGCTGGTGGTGCTGTTCTTTGCCCTGATCAACTGCGCCTATTCCGTTTTTTCGACGGTACTGAAGGCCTGGTTTGCTGACGTCTTAACCCCCACTGAAAAAGCGCGCGTCTTTTCGCTGAACTACAGTTTTTTGAACATTGGCTGGACGGTCGGGCCTCCCATCGGCACGCTGCTGGTGATGTACAGCCTGCAACTGCCGTTCTGGCTGGCGGCCTTCTGTGCCGCGCTGCCGCTGGGGTTTATCCATTTCTTCGTCCAGAAAAGCGTGGCGCTGGACACCGCAGAGGGAAAATCGACGTGGCAACCTTCGGTCTTGCTCAAAGACCGCGCACTGTTCTGGTACACCCTGTCTGGCCTGCTTGCGTCATACGTGGGGGGGTCGTTCGCCAGCTGTATTTCGCAATATGTCCTGGCGGCGAATGCGGGTAGCGATTTTGCCGAAAAAGTCGTGGCCGTGGTGCTGCCCGTCAACGCCGCTGTGGTGGTGACGCTGCAATACGCAATCGGACGCAGGATCTCCGCTGCCAACATCCGTCCGTTAATGACCGTTGCGACCCTCTTCTTCATACTGGGGTTGGGTGGTTTTATGATCTCCGGGGAGAACCTGATTTACTGGGGGATCGCGGCAGCCGTGTTTACGCTGGGGGAGATTATCTATGCGCCCGGCGAATATATGCTGATTGACAACATCGCCCCACCGGGAATGAAAGCAAGCTATTTCTCGGCACAGGCGCTGGGCTGGCTGGGGGCTGCGGCCAACCCGATGATCACCGGTATCATTCTGACCAACTTACCGCACTGGTCGCTGTTTGTGATCATGATGGTCGCCATTGTGATCGCCTGGCTGATGATTTTGCGTGGAATGAGCGTGAAAGCGTGGTGTGAGGAACCGAAAGTGGCGTAAGCGTTGCGTGCCGGGTGGCGGTTACGCCTGACCCGGCAAAAGCAAGCCTGTCAATGGTGCAACATCTCTTCCACCACCTGCTCTTTGTACATCTCGTTCGGATAATACGTCGGCCAGTTATTCATCTCTTTCAGCAACACCTCCTGGGAGGTATTGCCCATAAAGATATGGAAGTGCGAGGAGGCTTTCGGCCCGATGATATGGTCGCTGAACTGGACAAACTTCGGCGCTTTACTGCCAGCATCCTTACACTCGAACAGGTAGCGAACACCTTTTTTGCCTGAGGCATAGGTCAGGATTTTGTAGCCGCTATAGCTGTAGTGGCAGCGGCTGGTCACGTTGCCTTTATGGAACTCCATGACGTTATTTTCAATGCCGACAGAATCGACATCCGTCGCATAGCCCGTGCGGTAATAGGCTTTCACCTGATCAAAAGATTGATGTTCATCCTTCTCCGCTTTCTTTTTAAAGACCGGATCCAGGGAACCATCAAGCAAAAACGGATAAACGGATTGCCAGACACCATCCCAGTCAGACAACGCCCGGTCCTCCACGTCTTTATCCTCAAACACACCGTTTGCTGCCTGCTGCTCCGCAGCCGTCATCTGATGTCCGTGCGAATGGGCGAACAGCTGACCGCTGGCCAGCAGCGCCCCCAGAGTCATGGCAAATTTTCCAATATGTGCAACCAAAACAAAACCCTCACTCCGTTTTATAAGAGTGATAGATGTTATAATATAACATTTCAAATCGCAACCAGCCCGCGTACCCCCTCCTGCGCCATATTTTCACCACGGCCTCGCTGAATAATGGTGCCACGTGACATCAGCAGATAACTGTCAGCCAGCTCCGCCGCAAAATCGTAAAACTGCTCAACCAGCAGTATGGCCATATCACCCCGGTCTGCCAGCTTGCGGATCACCTGTCCAATTTCTTTAATGACCGAGGGCTGAATACCTTCCGTCGGCTCATCGAGGATCAGAAGCTGAGGGCGACTCGCCAGCGCGCGCCCAATCGCCAGCTGTTGCTGTTGCCCGCCGGAGAGATCGCCTCCGCGACGATGTTTCATCTCCTGTAATACCGGGAAAAGCTGCCAGATCTCCTCCGGGACACTCTTTGCCTCGCGGGCGGAAAACCGTGACAGCCCCAGCAACACATTTTCTTCGACGGTTAAACGCGGGAAAATTTCACGCCCCTGCGGGACATACGCTACCCCCGACTGCACCCGCTGGTGCGGTTTACTGTGGGTAATTTTTTTCCCCTGCCATATTACCTCGCCCGTTTTCGCCGGAATTAACCCCATCAGGCACTTCAGCAAGGTGGTTTTCCCCACACCGTTGCGCCCCAACAGGCAGGTGACTTCTCCGGCGATCGCCTCAAAGCTCACGCCGCGCAGAATATGGCTTCCGCCGTAATACTGATTCAGTTCGTTAACCTGTAACATCACCGCTCCTTAGCGTCCGAGATAGACTTCAATCACCTGCTCGTTGGCCTGCACCTCGCGCAATGAACCCTCGGCCAGCACACGCCCCTGGTGCAGCACGGTAACGTGATCGGCAATGGTTTCGACAAACCCCATATCGTGCTCCACCACCATCAGTGAATGCTTGCCTGCCAGCGTTCTGAAGAGTTCCGCCGTATATTCGGTTTCCGCATCGGTCATCCCGGCGGCGGGTTCATCCAGCAGAAGCAAATGCGGATCCTGTACCAGCAGCATACCGATCTCCAGAAACTGCTTTTGCCCGTGCGAGAGCAGTCCTGCACGGCGGTCGCGTTCGCTGCTGAGCCGCAGCAACACCAGCATTTCATCAATACGATCGCGTTGCTCGCCACTGAGTTTTGCCCGCAGGCTCGCCCAGACGGACTTGTCCGTTTTCATCGCAATTTCAAGGTTTTCCCACACCGTCAAGGCTTCAAAAACCGTGGGTTTCTGGAATTTTCGCCCGATCCCGTTTCGGGCAATGGCTGCAGGCTCCAGCGTGGTCAGGTCGATGGACTGGTCGTAAATCGCGCTTCCGCTTTTTGGCCGCGTTTTACCGGTAATGACATCCATCAGTGTGGTTTTACCTGCACCGTTTGGCCCAATAACGCAGCGCAACTCGCCTACACCGATGTTTAACGAGAGATCCGTCAGTGCCTGAAAACCGTCAAAATTCACGTTGATGGCCT
This sequence comes from Enterobacter sp. RHBSTW-00901, assembly GCF_014103115.1. Classification (NCBI taxonomy): domain Bacteria; kingdom Pseudomonadati; phylum Pseudomonadota; class Gammaproteobacteria; order Enterobacterales; family Enterobacteriaceae; genus Enterobacter; species Enterobacter sp. RHBSTW-00901. Next base: position 473,507 of record NZ_JABXPB010000001.1, on the reverse strand, counting down.
CAAGCTGCAGCACCGGGTCAGTCTGTTCACGGTAACGATCGCCGGGAAGTTGGCGGGTAAAAAGTCCTTCGGCTGGCTGCATCATTTCTCTCCCTTACGAAACAGACCGTAGACGCCATTCGGCAAAAACAGCGTAACAGCGATAAAAATCAGCCCCAGAAACAGCTGCCAGTATTCCGGCATTGCAACGGTAAAGATGCTTTTCGCGCCATTCACCAGCGCTGCACCAATCACCGGGCCGACCAGCGTTCCACGTCCTCCCAGCGCCACCCAGATGGCGGCTTCTATCGAGTTGGTGGGTGACATTTCTCCTGGGTTGATAATGCCCACCTGTGGAACATACAGCGCCCCCGCCAGGCCACACAGCACGGCGGAGAGCGTCCACACCAGCAGTTTGAATCCGCGGGGATCGTAACCGCAAAACGTCAGGCGGTTTTCGGCGTCGCGTACGGCGGTCAGAATGCGGCCAACCTTACTCTTTGCCAGCGCATAACCTGTCCCCAGCGCCAGGATCAGCAGCATAACGGTCGCCAGAAACAGCGCGATACGCGTGGTGGTGGCCGTGACGGAAAACCCGAGCAGCGTTGTGAAGCCGGTAAAACCGTTGTTGCCGCCAAAACCGGTTTCGTTACGAAAGAACAGCAGCATGCCCGCATAGGTCAGCGCCTGGGTCATAATGGAGAAATAGACCCCTTTAATTTTTGAGCGAAAGGCAAACCAGCCAAACACCAGCGCCAGCAGCCCTGGAATTGCGACAATTAACACCATCGCCCAGGCGAAGTGCTGCGTCCCCCACCAGAACCACGGCAGGTCACTCCAGGAGAGAAACGACATAAACGCAGGCAGACCATCGCCCGCCGCCTGGCGCATCAGGTACATACCCATCGCATAACCGCCCAGCGCGAAGAAAATGCCGTGTCCCAGCGAGAGCATCCCGGCATACCCCCACACCAGGTCGAGCGCCACGGCAACGATGGCGTAGCAGAGGATTTTGCCTGTCAGCGTCAGCATCCAGGTCGACAGTGCCAGCGGATGGGTAGCGGGCAACAGAGCAAAAAACGGCAATATCAACAGACACGCCACCAGCAGGCTGCCTGCAATTTGAGTGGTACGTGGCGCTTTACGCGCCAGCGTTAAGGTCAGTGGCTGGCTCATCAGTCAATAACCCTCCCTTTCAGTGCAAACAACCCCTGTGGACGCTTCTGAATAAACAGAATGATCGCCACCAGGATCAGGATTTTGCCAAGCACGGCCCCCAGCTGCGGCTCAAGAATTTTATTGAAAATCCCCAGACCAAACGCGGCAACCACGCTGCCCGCCAGTTGACCAACGCCGCCCAACACCACCACCAGGAAAGAGTCGATGATGTAGCCCTGGCCCAGTTCCGGCCCCACGTTGCCTAGCTGAGATAACGCCACGCCGCCTAAACCGGCAATCCCGGAACCCAGCCCAAAGGCCAGCATATCGACACGCCCGGTCGGAACCCCGCAGCAGGCCGCCATGCTGCGGTTTTGCGTCACCGCGCGCACGTTCAGACCAAGGCGGGTTTTATTCAGAATGAGCCAGGTGAAGAACAGCACCAGCAGCACAAAACCCAGCACCACAATGCGGTTCCACGGTAGCGTCAGGTTGGCAAAAACCTGCACGCCACCGGAAAGCCAGGCCGGGTTGGCCACCTCCAGGTTTTGAGCACCAAAGGTCATGCGCACCAGCTGAATAATCATCAGGCTGATCCCCCATGTCGCCAGCAGCGTTTCCAGCGGTCGACCATACAGATGACGAATAATCGTACGCTCCAGAACCATCCCGACACTGGCCGTCAGCATAAACGCGACCGGCAGCGCGACAATGGGATACAGCGCCAGCCACTGGGGAGTCAGTTGCGCCATCGCCTGTTGCACCATCCAGGTCGCATAGGCTCCCAGCATCAGCATCTCGCCGTGAGCCATATTGATGACGCCCAGTAAGCCATACGTGATTGCCAGCCCCAGAGCAGCCAGCAGCAGCACCGACCCCAATGAAAGCCCCATAAACGCTTGCCCCAGCAAGTCACCCCACATCAGACGGTGCTGAATATGGCTCAGGCTCTCCTGAGCGGCAGCGCGAACACTTGCATCTGGCTCCATCGGCGGCCGGGTGAACGGCGTCAGTTTTGCCTGAACGTCCGGGTCATCAGACTGCCCCAACAACTCGATGGCCTTACGCCGAACATCGGCCTGTGGGCTTGCCAGCTGAAGATTAGCCAGCACCACCAACAGCGACTGACGGGCCACATCATCCGTTTCGCCGCTCACCCGTTTTTGCAGAAAATCGAGCATATCAGGCTGAACATCACGCTGTAGCTGACGGGCAGCGGCACGTCTTTCGGTGACGTTGTCACTTATCAGTTGATGCATAGCCAGCGCCGAGCCTGCCAGAACGCGCAGACGGTTAGTCAGACGCACGGCTTTGGTTGGCCCTGTTGCCACTGTTGACGCACCCAGCGCGACCATCTCGCCATTACTTCGCACGAAGGCGTGTTTTTGACTGTCGATAAAGAGGTTTTCGTTCTGTAATGCCTGGAGCAACGGCAGCCGGGCCACCTCCGGCGAAGTCGCCCACTGCGTCAGCATTGCCGCCTGCTGGCTGCGATTCGCAGCAACAAAATTATCGGCATCCGATGCCTGCGCCATCCCTGGCAGCAGTCCGGTAAGCCACACAATAGCGATGATCATGCGCATGGCGTTCATGACTTTTCTCCCTGCGGTAATGACTTAGTTACTGGCGGTTTTCATCGGCTGGTCAGGTTTTTTGTCATTCCCTGCGATGAATGGGCTCCAGGGCTGAGCACGTACTGGCTGTTCAGTCTGCCAGACGACGTTAAACTGGCCGTTACCTTCGATTTCGCCAATCATGACCGGCTTATGCAGGTGGTGGTTGGTCTCATCCATCGTGAGCGTGAAGCCTGACGGTGCTTTAAAAGACTGGCCAGCCATTGCCGCGCGAACTTTATCTACATCAGTCGAGCCCGCTTTTTCGACTGCCTGCGCCCACATGTGAATGCCAACGTAAGTGGCCTCCATCGGGTCATTAGTCACCACGGTATCGGCATTCGGCAGCTTATGTGCCTTCGCGTACGCTTTATAATCCGCCACAAAGGCCTGGTTGGTTGGGTTATCAACGGATTCAAAGTAGTTCCATGCTGCCAGATTGCCGACCAACGGTTTGGTGTCTATCCCGCGCAGTTCTTCTTCTCCCACGGAGAAGGCTACCACCGGCACATCGGTCGCTTTCAGACCCTGGTTAGCCAGCTCTTTATAGAACGGGACGTTGGAATCCCCGTTGATGGTCGACACCACCGCCGTTTTCCCGCCTGCGGAGAATTTCTTGATACTGGCAACGATGGTCTGGTAGTCGCTGTGACCAAACGGGGTGTAGACCTCTTCGATATCCTGGTCTTTAACCCCTTTCGAATGCAGGAAGGCGCGCAGGATCTTGTTGGTGGTTCGTGGGTAAACGTAATCGGTACCCAACAGGAAGAAACGTTTTGCGCTGCCACCATCTTCACTCATCAGGTATTCCACCGCCGGAATAGCCTGCTGGTTTGGCGCTGCACCGGTATAAAAGACGTTAGGTGACATCTCTTCACCTTCATATTGCACCGGGTAGAACAACAGACCGTTCAGCTCTTCAAATACCGGCAATACCGATTTACGCGATACTGACGTCCAGCAACCGAATACCACCGCCACGTTGTCCTTGCTCAACAGCTGGCGGGCTTTCTCGGCAAACAGCGGCCAGTTTGAGGCCGGGTCAACCACCACCGGTTCCAGTTTTTTACCCAGCACACCCCCTTTGGCATTGATCTCGTCAATGGTCATCAGGGCGACATCTTTCAGGGGCGTTTCGGAGATTGCCATCGTGCCGGACAACGAATGCATGATCCCCACTTTAATGGTATCGGCAGCCTGCACGCCAAAACTCATTCCCATCGCGACCACGGAGGCCGACAGTGCAAAAGCTTTTAACAAGGTACGACGGTGCATATTTTCACTCCTGAAAAAAAAGCTGTGCTAAACGTCCGTTACCGCGTGGACGCAGAAAATAAAACGTCAGCTTCAGGAGAGCAAAAAGGATGCCAGAATGGAGGAGGCCTGTTTTCAGGGGGAGAAAGAGATAACCTGACGGGAACGACTCAGGATGGCACAGCGTTGCACTTTTATAATGCAGCGCTGTGCCGCAGCGTCACGATGCGGAAACCAGCGTATGGCTGGCAAATTCAAACTGTTCATCTTCCCAGCCAGTAATACCGCCCGTCATGATTTTGACCGGTAATCCCAGACGCGCCAGCTTTAGCGCGGCTCTGTCTGCACCGTTACAGTGTGGCCCTGCGCAGTAAACCACAAACAGCGTGTCGGCAGGCCAGTGTGCCATGCGCTCTGCCGTTATCTGTCTCCAGGGCAAGTGCAGGGCACCGGGTACATGGCGGCGGGCAAATTGTTCCGGGTTACCTACCACGTGCAGCAGAACAAAGTCCTGCTCATGGTTCACCAGAGCATGGTGAACATCGGCACAATCTGTCTCAACACTCAGCCGACACAGAAAATGCGCGACGGCTTCCTGCGGCTCTGCAGCCGGAAATTCAGTAACATAGCTCATGATCCTTCCTCATCTTTGGCATTTGTGTTAACACTACTCTACCCACAAATTCAGCCCATGAATGCGCCCGTGTATGCCAGAAAACAGCAAAAAGATGACAAACTTAAGACAGGTTTCCCGCCCGCTGGTGGTTGTGTTGGCGTATGACGGTTTGTGTACCTTTGAGTTTGGTGTGGCCGTTGAAATCTTTGGCCTGTCGCGCCCTGAACTGGGTGACGCGTGGTATCGTTTTGCCGTGGCAGGCATCGATGCCGGTGAACTTCGGGCGACGGGCGGGATCCGCATCATGACCGATGGCGATATCAGTCTGTTAGCGTCTGCGGATCGGATCATCATTCCGGGCTGGCGGGGTCTGGACTCCCCGGTTCCCGATGCGCTCTGCGACGCATTACGCCAGGCCAGCGCGCGAGGGTGTCAGTTGCTGTCCATCTGCTCAGGTGTCTTTGTGCTGGCCGCTTCCGGCCTGCTTAACGGGCGCAAAGCCACGACACACTGGCGCTATATTGAAGCACTTAAGACCCGGTTCCCGGCCATCAGCGTGGTTGAAGATGTACTTTATCAGGACGAAGGTGACATCCTGACTTCCGCAGGCAGCGCGGCAGGCATAGATTTATGTTTGCATGTTGTGCGGCGGGATTTTGGGATGGAAACCGCCAACAGCGTTGCGCGCCGTCTGGTCATCCCTCCACACCGTGATGGCTCACAGCCGCAGCAACTCAGCCGCCCGGTGGCACAACTACGAGAGAGCCAGCGATTAGGGAAGTTGTTTGATTTTCTGCATAATCATCTGGCCGAATCCCACAGCATCGATTCACTGGCGTGCCGGGTCGGCATGAGCCAGCGCACCTTTCTTCGCCGTTTCCAGGATGCGACAGGAACAACCCCTGCCCGCTGGCTGCTCACTGAACGTCTGCTGCGGGCAAAAGATTACCTGGAAAGTAGCCGTTTAAGTATCGACAGCATTGCGGAACAAACCGGCTTTGGCCAGGCTGCAACCTTACGCCACCATTTCCGCCAGCATTTTGCGCTATCTCCGGCTCAGTATCGCAAGCAGTTTGTACGTTCTGACCAATAACGTTCTGAATACAGGCCAAAAAAAACCGCCACATCGGGCGGTAAATGCTTGCATGGATAGATTTGTATTTTGGTCTCTACGTCCCGACATTCAAGGCCGGGCAGCGGATCGAGAACACCCTACCATCCACAGTTTCAACGAAGAGTAAACAACACCTTAACCCGCCGCTTTGGTATTAATTTGCAGGTAGCGCATCAGCCCCTGTTCCGCACTCTGTTTGGCATTATCATTGATAGCTTCAAGATAGAACGGGCGGGATACCGCATACGGTGCCTGGCTGGCAGAATAAACGGCATACTGGAAGGTTTTTCCCTTCACCTTGTTAACACAACCCAACTCCCTGTGCTGTTCGTTAATTTTGGTGCTATTACAGGCAGTTTTCCCGTAATCGCTGGTTAAATATGACGTTACACGGACTTCAGCGGATTGAATGTAATCCGGTTTATCATTCCAGGCATAGCTCACACACGCTGTTACCCCTACAGCGGCCATCAGAAGCGCGGCTGTGTATATTTTTTTCATTCAATTATGACCTATTCCTTAGCCTGAAAAGTCCATTATATAGGAATTTTCTCGATTATTAAGCGTTATTTCTACACCATAAATGGCAGCTATACGGCTTTGAGTCATTATCCTTGTCACATTCAGATAATGTCCGAATTCCTACTTTTCCCATTTTTTGCCATTTATATCTGACAGTTATTAACTGAGCAGAAAAGACTCAGAATGAATATGTTTCACTTTTATTATGGTTATTATTCCTGCAACAGAAACTGACATTCACTTTGCGCTAATTTGAATATCCGAATCATAACTCTATGAAAATATCATCATGATAGCCGTGCGTTGTCATCAAATGGTGAAATAATGTTTAGAAAAGGGTTAACACTGATCGTGCTGGTCTGCGCACTATTTTCAGGTCAGCTCATGGCGGGGCACAAAGGACATGAATATCTGTGGGTGAAGAATGTTGAACATCAGCTTCGTCATGAAGCCGACAGCGATGAATTACGCAGCGTGGCAGAAGAGTCAGCGGAAGGTTTGCGCGAACACCACCAGTGGCAAAAATCGCGCAAACCAGACACTCACTTTCGCTAATTAGCTGCCTTTACGCTTTGGCAGGGTTTTCATCAGCTCTTCCGGGCTAACGGACGCCACAACGCTGCCGGGTTGTGGCATTTTGAAAATATGGTTCTTCATCTTGCCAATCACATGCATTTCACACGGACGGCAATCAAATTTAAGCGTCAGCACTTCGTCGCCATTGACCAGCTGCATTGGCGTGGCTTTCCAGCTCTTAATATTGCCTTTTGCCTGTTTTGGACACAGGTTAAATGCAAAACGCAGGCAGTGCTTGGTGATCATCACCGGCACATCGCCCTTCTCTTCATGCGCTTCATAAGCCGCATCAATCAGCTGAACACCGTGCCGATGATAAAATTCACGCGCTTTATGGTTATAGACGTTCGCCAGGAAAGATAAGTGCGTGTCAGGGTAAACCGGCGCGGGCACAGCTTCGGCCTTGCGACTGCCACGCGGATAGTTTGCCAGACGCGCATCATCCAGCATCTCTGCCGTTTCACGGCGGAACTGGTTTAACAGGCTGTTAGGGACAAACAGAGCATCCGGCAGAGTGACGTCGATATTGCGCGCGTAATAGAGCGTCTGTCCCAGTTTTGCCACGCCGTCTCTGAGGCTGTTGAGCGCTTTTTCCGCATTGTTCGCCACCTCAAACATGCCGTCGAGGGTATGCGTCACGCTGATGCCGTCTTCGCAGGTCATGGTCAGGATCAGCTGTTCTTCCCAGCCACCCAGCTCGATATCCACCGCAATGCGGCGTTCGCTGGACGTTTTCAGCAGCGCCTGCTGCCAGTTGTGGTCAAGGTTGCGGTTCAGCGCTGCGTTCGGACGTGCTTTGTAGAGATCGGCCGGCATTTCATTCGGCCACACGCGATAGCGATTTTCCCCGGTTTTTTCTACCGTATTGGCGCGGAAACCCACCACTTCACGCTTAATCATCACGTTCAGCCCGTCACCGTTCGCCAGGGGTTCAGTGACCTCAACGTCCAGGTGATCTTTCGCCACTTTCAGCACTTCACCTACCGGCAAACCGATAAACTTCGGTGAATCAAATGCACCGATGTCACCTTTACGGGCATTCACAAAGTAGTCGGTGCTGCCGCGATGGAAAGTCTTGTCCGTCGACGGAATAAAGAAATGCTCGGTGCGACCAGCAGAGGCACGCGCCAGATCACCGCGATCGTCAATGATGGCATCCAGCATCTGGCGATAATGTGCGGTAATGTTCTTCACATAGCTCATGTCTTTGTAACGCCCTTCAATCTTGAAGGAGCGTACGCCTGCGTCTATCAGCGCGCCCAGGTTGGCGGTCTGATCGTTATCCTTCATGGAAAGCAGGTGCTTTTCGAACGCCACAACGCGCCCCTGATCGTCTTTCAGGGTATACGGCAGGCGGCAAGCCTGCGAGCAGTCGCCCCGGTTAGCACTGCGGCCAGTCTGGGCATGGGAAATATTACACTGCCCGGAATAGGCCACGCAGAGCGCACCGTGGATAAAGAACTCAATGGTCGCGTCCGTCGTCTGGTGAATGTCGCGGATCTGGTTCAGGTTCAGCTCACGCGCCAGCACAATCTGAGAAAAACCGGCGTCGGAGAGAAACTTCGCCTTCTCTACCGTGCGGATATCACACTGGGTACTGGCGTGCAGCTCAATCGGCGGGATATCCAGCTCCAGCACGCCCATGTCCTGGACGATCAGGGCATCGACCCCGGCCTGATAGAGATCGGTTATCAGACGTTGTGCAGGCTCCAGTTCATCATCATGAAGAATGGTGTTCAGGGTCACGAACACCTTCGCCCCAAAGCGATGGGCGAACGGTACCAGCTCAGCAATGTCGCTCAGACTGTTGCTGGCGTTATGGCGGGCACCGAAGCCAGGGCCACCGATGTAGACCGCATCCGCGCCGTGAAGGATCGCTTCACGGGCAATGGCGGCGTCGCGGGCCGGGCTTAAAAGTTCAAGATGATGGGATTGCAGGCGCATACTTCGTCGTTATCCGTTATGGTCAAAATGGCGGCTATTGTAGTCAGAAGTATGCGACAGCGAAACAGTTTTGCGTTGCTTCAGCGGGGATAATGAATGAGGGAGTGAAAATGTACCGTCCGGGCGCTGCTGTTGCGGTACGCATGTGGTTTATCGCCGGCGAAACGTACACCTGAATCGGCATAAATTGTGCGCCATACACCCTCGATATTCATCTCCAGCTCGCCACTTATCACCACCACATGTTCAATCACGCCAGCCTCGTGCGGCGTGGACTCGCTCAGGGCACCCGGTGCCAGTGTGATCGAGAAATGATCGAATTTCAGCGTTTCATCCCACGGGAATAAGGGTTTCACCACCATCGCCTGCTGCTGCGGGTCAAAGATGGCCTGCCTGTCCGCCTCCGGCGTAATAAATGCGGAAAACGGGACATTCAACCCGGTGGCAATTTTCCATAGCGTGGATACCGTCGGGCTGGATTCATTGCGCTCAATTTGCCCCAGCATCGCTTTTGAAACGCCCGTCTCTTCCGACAGCTTCGACAGGCTCCAGCCCCTCGCCTGACGCTGTATTTTCAGTGTAGTAGCAAGATGTTGTGTAATTTCCATATTTCCCTCCCGGTGCGGGTCAGTATAGCACTTGTACGTTATAGCGCACAGTGTTATCTTCCGGTGGACGTTATAACGCACAACGGAGTTTTTATGCGCAGTTCGACTTCTCTCTTTCCGGCCGTTCTTGCCGGCTTTGTTGCGGTTCTGGTGGGATATGCCAGTTCTGCCGCCATCATCTGGCAAGCCGCCGTCGCGGCTGGGGCAAATGCCCACCAGGTCGCCGGGTGGATGACCGCGCTTGGGATCGGTATGGGAGTCAGTACGCTGGCACTGTCATGGTGGTATAAAGCGCCAGTCCTCACCGCCTGGTCAACGCCCGGCGCAGCGCTGTTAGCCACCAGCCTGCACGGAGTAACGCTTGCCGAAACCATCGGCGTGTTTATCTTTGCCAATGCGCTCATTCTGCTGTGTGGCGTCACCGGATTATTTGCGCGCCTGATGAAACTCATCCCACATTCACTGGCCGCCGCCATGCTGGCAGGCGTGTTGTTGCGCTTTGGGTTGCAGGCGTTTAGCCATCTTGAAGGACATTTTCTGCTGTGCGGCAGCATGCTGGCGGCATGGATAATTGCCAAAGCGCGTGCACCACGGTATGCCATTGTTGCGACTCTGCTGACAGGCGGGATCGTGGCATGGTCTGGAGGTGACGTTGTCACAAATAATGTGACATTATCTGTTGTGATGCCGCAGTTTATCGCCCCGACATTTACCCTCACCAGTCTGGTGAGCATTGGCTTACCCTTCTTTCTGGTGACGATGGCCTCGCAAAATGCCCCCGGATTCGCCACGATGAAGGCATCTGGCTATCCGCTGGCGGTATCGCCGCTGATGATCTTCACCGGCGGGCTGGCGTTGCTGCTGTCACCCTTTGGCGTCTATTCCATCTGTATTGCGGCCATTACCGCCGCGATTTGCCAGAGTCCGGATGCCCACCCGGATGCCGGAAAACGCTGGCTGGCGGCCATTGCGGCGGGCGTTTTTTACCTGCTGGCGGGTATTTTCGGGGGGTCCATTACCGGGTTGATGGCCGCCCTGCCGCTGAGCTGGATCCAGACGCTGGCTGGGCTGGCGCTGCTGGGCACCATCAGCGGGAGTTTATATCAGGCATTGCATAACGTTACTGAGCGTGACGCGGCGATTGTCACGTTTCTGATGACCGCCAGCGGTGTGACTATCCTGGGTATTGGCTCGGCATTCTGGGGGCTGGTACTCGGTGGGTTGTGCTATGCCGTGTTTTCACACGTTCGCCGTGCGTAATTGCGACGGGGTCATCCCCATCACGCTGCGAAAACGGTTACTGAAGTGGCTTGCAGAGTTAAATCCGCAGGCCAGCGCAATCTCTGTGAGTGGCTTCGCCGTGTGCTGCACCAGCACTTTGGCCTTCTCCATTCGCCGCAGCATCACGTACTGATGCGGTGCTTGCCCCATCGACTGGCGGAACATTCTGGCGAAGTGATATTCGCTCAGCGCAGCCTGATCGGCCAGTTCCGCAAGCGTCAGCGGCTCAGAAAGGTTCTCTTCAATAAACGCGAGCACATTTCGCAGCACAAACGGCGACAGCCCGCCGGTGACTACCGGCAACTTCCACTGCACGCTGGCGTAATTCTGCAACAGGTGGGTCAGTAACAGCGTAGATGCCGTGCTCAGCGTCAGCTGATTGGCCTTTTGCTGCCAGTCACAGCCAAGCAAAAACTGGCGGTAGAGCGCGGTGATTTTCGGGTCGCTGCCGAAGATCTTTTCATCCAGCGTCAACGACACTGGCCGCCGATCCCAGATTTTCTCGCCGACATCGCGCAGGTGCTCATCAGTACAGTAGAGATGGACGAACGACAAATCGTCGCGGATATCCCACGTGGATTCGCTTTCTTTCGGCATCAGACAAAAACGATCCGGGCCACCCCCATTCTTCCAGCCACCCGGCGTTTTTTGATAGCTTTCGTAGCCGTCTGCCACGTACAGGCTGAGCGTGTGATGATCGCTTTTGACCGTTATCGTATCGTGCTTGTTGTACCAGGCCGCCAGCTGAATGCCAGAGTTAAGCGCAACGGTTTCCCGCAGCACTGCATTCTGTTGGCGTAGCGTTTCAAAGGTGTCGTAAGCGCGAGACATAGCCGTTAACAAGTCATTAATCAGAACTCAAGTCTAAGAATTGTTGCTCCCCGTTGCCAGATCTGACGCGATAAAAAAGCGCAAGAATTTGCAAGTCCACCGCAAGCCGGTGAAAGCCACGCAGAGTCAATGTCGCCACACTGAGGGTTTCCGCGGTTTGAGAAGAGAGAAACAATGAACGCAATACTGTATGGGCTGGTGGTGGTTATCTGGGGAACAACCTGGATTGCCATTTTTCTGCAACAGGGCACGGTTGCTGCTCCTGTGTCGATATTCTGGCGCTTCGCCGTGGCCTGCGCCACGATGATGATCGTATTAACCGCCCTTCGCCGTTTACGCAAGCTGTCACTGCGGGATCACCTCTTTTGTGTTGTTCAGGGATGCTGCGTTTTCTGCTTCAATTTCTGGTGCTTTTACACCGCGGCTGCGCACATCAATACCGGGCTGGAGTCGGTGATTTTCTCTATGGCGGTACTCTATAACGCCATCAACAGCTTTATCTTCTTTGGACAACGTCCTCCTGCCCGCTTCTGGACGGCAGCAACGCTGGGTCTGGTGGGGATCATCACGCTCTTCTGGAACGACCTGCTGGCAAGCGGCTGGAGCGCCTCACTGCTTACCGGTATTGGTCTTTCTGCCCTCGGCACCTATGGATTCTCGCTGGGCAACATGATAAGCCTTCGCCACCAGCGAAACGGGCTTGAAACCATGACCACCAACGCCTGGGCAATGCTCTACGGCACACTGGTGATGGGGCTGATTGCACTCTTGCGCGGCGACAACTTTATGCCTGAGTGGAACGTGAGTTACATCGGTGCGCTGCTCTATCTGGCGATCTTTGGCTCGGTGATTGCGTTCGGGGCATACTTTACGCTGGTGGGGCGTATCGGCCCGGGCAAAGCGGCTTACAGCACCCTGCTGTTCCCGCTGGTCGCGCTGTCTATCTCAACGGTTTACGAGGGATACGAGTGGCACATCAATGGAATTATCGGCCTGCTGTTGATTCTTGGCGGGAATATGGTGATGTTCACGAAGCCGGAAACCTGGTTCCGCCGTCTGCGCACGGCGTAAAAAAATGGCCTGCTACATTGCAGGCCATTTTTATTATTTTGCCGTTTTATGCACATCAAACATGGTCGCATCCGTTGCCATGTCATCAACAACCTGTTTCAGCGTCGCAAAGCCCATTGGCGTATTTTCGTTAGCCAGTTCTTTACCCTCACCTTTACGAACGACCTTCATCACAGGCTTGTTGGTCGCTGCATCAATTAACTCACCTTCAAAGTAGAGGTGGGTATCCATCGTGCGGTGGCCGGTTGCCATCTGCGTACCCGCAACAACCAGCGCAACAGGTACGACTTCATAGAACTGCAGGCCTTCTTTCTGTGAACTCACCCCGGTGATTGCCCCACGGAAGATCAGGCTATGTTTGCCCGGCGTTGCCACAATCGGCTTACGTTGACCAATCGCCGTTTTCATTTTGGTATTGGTATATGTCAGCAGCTCATCCAGCGTTTTTTGACCAATCTGTGTTGTCGGTTTTGGTACCGGATAATAGGTAATCGGGTTCCAGACAATACTGTCATAATTCGCTTCCTTATAGGACGGATCAACCCAACGCAATGTTGGTTTACCCGTCGCGGAAGTGGTTTCCTTCAAGCCAGAATAGTCTTTTAAAAAGCCTGAGTATTGTTCGGGGGCTGCTACTTTTGAAGAACAACCCGCCAACGCCAACAGACCAGTAAGCACTGCAACTTTATAAAAAGTTTGAGTACGCATGATGGTATTCCATGTTATCTGCAAGTATGCACTTGAAGTTATAGCAAAAGATGTGTGGGTTTGTTGTGGCAAAAAATGATACTGATAGCACAAATAGCAAAAAGACTGCCCGAACATAAACCCGTTACGCGTTTTTGCGCGCCAGCATGGTGGCAAAACGCAGCTTGATGCGGTTTCCGTTTGCGTCAGTGCGGTGCAGCTCCCCGACTTCCTCGTTATATTTAAGCAACTCCCAGCCAGCATAGTAATTGCTCAATTCTCCGGTTTTAAAGGCAAACGGAAAACCGACGGTGCACGGATAATCCACCGTATCCATTGCAGCCACAATCAGGTTGTAACCGCCCGGTCTGGTGCAACGCTGCATATTGGTGATGAGACCAGGGATGGTTTTCGCTTCCAGGAACATCAGTACCACGGTGGAAAGAATAAAATCGTACTCTCCGTCAAAGCTCAGGCTGTTGAGATCTTTGATCGCCGTCTGCAGGTTTTCGATCCCTTCCGCCGCTTTAATACGCTCGATGGTATCAATGCTCATTGGGTTTTTATCCCACGCCGTCACATCGTAACCGTTGGCGGCAAGCCAGAGACTGTTACGCCCATTACCACACCCGAGATCGAGCGTATTACCCGGCTTAACGATTTTCGCGCTGTACAGCACCTCAGAGTGCGTACGGGTCAGACCATATTTTTCGGTGAAGATATTCTCAGCAACAGTCATTATTTTTCCTCAGATGGCATAAGCAGAGCCTTATCAGTGCGCACCAGAAGTTTGCCCTGCATCAGCAAGATAAATGTACGAACCAACAGCATCACAATGATGACGTTGGTGAAAATAAACAGGGGGAGCGCAATAACGTGGAAGAAACCCGACGGGCTGCTCTGTCCCAGATGTAACCCGGTGGTCGCCAGCGCTGAAACGCCGAACGAGAAGCTCCAGAAAGAGGCGTTAAAGGGCTGGGACAGATACCACGGCATCAGGCGCAGCATAAACAGCAGTTGCAACAGGCCGTAGCCGAACAGCATTTTGGCCAGGGTATCCGCCTCACCGCCGTTGACGCTAAACCAGGCACTACAGGCCACCAGCGCGGGAGCCAGTTGAATACCCAATGAGGTACGTAGCGCCGAAGGTAGCTCCCCGGCGCTGCGCAGGCGTTGTAAAATCACTGGTTCGAGGCTGAGCCAGGAAAAAATCCCCGCCCCCAGGAAGACTAATCCCGCATCATTGAACCCCAGCGCACCACAGGCCATCGCGCTAATAAAGTTGTTCGCGACCGTAGGCAGATATAACCCGGGCGTTGTGGCCTCTTCCGGGTGTTTACCGCGCCATAACCCGGCGCTTTGCCAGGCAGAATATGAGAGCTGAACCACCACCCCTACGCTGAACAATCCCAGCGAGACCGGGCGGAACCAGGGAACAAAACCGATAGCCACCAGCATGGTCGTGGCGGGAAAAAGGCTGACAAAACTGCTCATCACCGGATGACGCATTTCCGCCAGTACGCTGTGCGGAAAACGGATCGCGCGGGTGATAAATGCCACTGTCAGCAAAAACCAGATCCCCACTGCCAGGGCAACCAGACACTCTCCCGGCCAGCGCGTCACCGGCCAGATAGTACTGGCGTAACGCCAGGCGAAGCCCATACCAATGGTTCCCAGCACCATACCAAAGTAGCCCGCGGGTAAGTTAAGGACTTGTTGAGCTTTGTTACTTTTATGCATTTATTTTAAATTTTAAAATGTATTTTAAATGCCATTTTAAGGGGTTTCCGCAGCGGATGCCAGCACTTCGCAAAGCCGAAAGTTTGCTACGTTTAGTTAAGACGCTTATCAGAGATAACATCATGAAAAAGTACCGGCTTAGCGACGAAACCCGCCTCTGGCAATGGCAAAACGGTGAGACAAAACGCTCGACCACCCTGCGACAAATTATCGCCACCGCTGATTTTAACGACATTGTCAGCGGGACAAAAGGCGGCTGGATTGACGATGAGAGCGCCCTCGCACAAGAGGGGCACTGCTGGATCTACGACGAAAACAGCGTGGTGTTTGCCGGAGCCACTGTGTCTGATAATGCCCGTCTTACCCTGCCTTGCGTCGTTAGCCATCACGCCCGTATTGGCGGTAACAGCTGGCTGGATGGCGCTCAGGTCAGTCATGGGGCGCAAATAAGTGACAACGTCACCATTCAGCATTCCAGCGTGCGTGGCGAATGCCATATTTACGGCGATGCCCGCGTGCTTCACAACAGCATGGTTATTGCGGCCAAAGGGCTTACGCCTGACCACGAGCAGATCCTTAAAATCTACGATAAAGCCACCGTGAGCCGATCGCACGTTGTGCATCAGGCGCAAATCTACGGCGAGGCGCTGGTGAATTATGCGTTTATTGAGCACCGCGCCGAAGTGTTCGACAATGCCATTCTCGAGGGCAACGATCTCAATAACGTCTGGGTTTGCGACTGTGCGAAAGTGTATGGCAATGCGCGTCTGATTGCCGGTTTTGGCGAGGATGCCATTCCTACCGTGCGCTACAGCTCTCAGGTGGCGGAGAATGCGGTGGTCGAAGGCAACTGCATCATTAAGCACCATGTGCTGATCGGCGGCCAGGCGTGGTTACGCGGCGGGCCAATCATGCTTGACGACCGGGTTGTCATTCAGGGACGCGCACGGATCAGTGGTGATGTGTTAATTGAGCACCGGGTGGATGTTACCGACGATGTGGTCATTGAGGCTTTTGCGGGCGAAAATATTCACCTGCGCGGTGAAAAAGTGATTAACGGCAATCAGCGGATCACCCGCACGCCGTTACTGGGGGCTTTATAGCGAAGTTGTTGTATGCCGGGTTAGCATAGCGCCACCCGGCAGATTTCCACCCGATTAACGCATAACCCGGTCGTCAACGTAGTGACGTTTATCCGGCGCAGGCGGGAAGTACTGATACAACCAGGTTTCGCTGATAGCCTCCCCCTGGCAGCGCAGGAACAGACGCATATCCACCGGATCTGTTGAATCAGACGTTGGGTACCAGTCAAACAGAATGCGATACCCGTCAAACGGCTCGACGTAGAGGATCTCAATCTGCTTCGCTTCACCACTGGAAAGCGTGATCACCGGTTCAATCCCTTTCGGCGCGGCGGCCTTCAGATCGCCACCGACGAAGTCGATAGCAAAGCGACGGGCCCACACTTTCGGATAGTTTTCACCAGGTGCCCAGCCTTCCGGGAAACCGCCCATACCGGTACGGGTCGCGTAGACATTCGCCAGCGGGGAACGCACAGGTGGCTGCGCGCTCCAGTAAAGACGATATTTGAAGTCCAGCTCATCGCCTGCTTCCACTGGTTTCTCTGGCTGCCAGAAGCACACCACGTTATCCAGCGTTTCACCCGTGGTCGGGATCTCCATCAGGCCAACTGCGCCTTTGCCCCAGTTGTTGCGCGGTTCAACCCACAGGCTTGGGCGTTTGTTATACCAGCCCATGATGTCCTGATAGTGGGAGAAATCACGGTCAAGCTGCAGCAAACCAAACCCTTTCGGATTTTTGTCGACATAGGCATTGAACTGCAGTTTCTGCGGGTTGTTCAGCGGGCGGCAGATCCACTCGCCGTTACCACGCCACATCGCCAGACGGTCGGAGTCATGAATTTGTGGGTGAATGGTGTCGCACATGCGGCGTTCGTTATTACCGCAGCTGAACATACTGGTCATCGGCGCGATGCCCAGCTGTTTGATGTTCTTACGCGCATAGAGATGGTTTTCCACCTCCATGATCACCTGACTCTTCTCACAGTGGATCACGAACTTATAGGCACCGGTGATGCTTGGGCTATCCAGCAGCGTATAGACGGTAAAGGTGGTGTCGCCCGGTTTGACGGTTTCAAACCAGAACGCGGTGAAATCAGGAAACTCTTCCGGCGTATCGGTAAAGGTATCCACCGCCAGACCACGGGCAGAAAGACCGTACTGGTAGGTATCGTCAACCGCGCGGAAATAGCTTGCGCCCAGGAACGAGACAATATCGCGACGCGCCAGCTCAGGCGCTTTAAAGGCGCGAAAACCCGCAAAACCGAGATCGCTTTGCCCTTCCAGCTGTTTGGTATCCACACCCGTGTCACCGTAACTGAACAGTTCCGGTCGGAAGTGGATCTCACGCGCCTGGGACGTGGATTGATCCAGTGAGAACATGCGCACACGGCGGCGGAAACCCATCCCCATATGGAAGAACTGCACGTCAAGCTGACGGCCTTCAATATTATTCCACAGTGACTGCTTTTCATCGTATCGAATGGCGTTGTACGCCTGCGGCGTCATGGTTGCCAGCGTTTCCGGTAGCGGACGCGGTGCACCCCCCCACGGGGTTTTTGCCAGATCATGCGCCATAGATTGCAGTACGGAGAAATCAAAACGATGGCTCTGACCGTCAGCAATATCAGAGTCAGCAGCGTATGCCGCCTGGGAAAACAGAGAAGCAAGGCCAGATGTGCCGCTCAGGGCAGCCATTGCCAGCGAGCCTTTTAAAAAACGTCTGCGATTCATGCCTGGAAAAACGTCCTTATGGTCGTGTGAATGTATTTCGCGAGTGGCGAAACGACGGCAAGAAAGAACGCACAGCCTAAACAAAAACGGTTAAGAATCCAATTGTTGCCAGGTGATTATATGAACAAAGTGAGAAATATTTTCTGTCGACCGGAACAGCACGGAAGTGATGTAAAGCGCGGTATAAAAGAGTCCCGGCTGGACATCAACAGCCGGGACCAAACGAGACGCTTATTTTACGCTGACATCGATACCCGGGAAGTACTTATCAGCGAGTCTGGCGATCGTGCCGTCGGCACGCACTTTATCGATTGCGGCATTAAGTTGCTTTTGGGTAGCCTCATCCCCCTTACGCAACCCAAAGCCGATACCGCTGCCCAGGATCGTGTCGTCAGACACCGGTTTGCCGATAAAACCAAACCCTTTACCCTGCGGCTTGCTGAGGAAACCTGCCTGCCCGGCAGCTGACATCACCAGCGAGGCATCAATGCGGCCATTCAGCAAATCTCCCCACGCCATGTTCTGATCTTTGTAAGACACTACGGTGACACCGTGTTTTTCCCAGTGCTCTTTAGCATAGGTTTCCTGAATCGAGCCCTGCAGCACGCCGATGGTTTTGCCTTTCAGCCCTTCAGGCGTTGCCTCAACCGCCGTGCCGGCCTTGCCGACGAGCTGGGAAGGGATACGGTAGATAGGCTGGGTAAAATCAATGCTCTTGCGCCGCTGTTCGGTGATGTTCATCGCCGAGTTAATAGCATCAAATTTCTTCGCCGCCAGTCCCGGGATCAACGCATCAAATGATGTTTCAACCCAGCTACATTTCAGCGCGGCTGCGTTGCAAATCGCCTTGCCCAGCTCAACGTCAAACCCTTCCAGCTCACCGGAGGCATTACGGCTCTCAAACGGTGGATATTCCGCTTCCAGCCCGTAACGCAGCTCAGTGGCGGCGAACGACGAAAACGTACACAGCAATCCCATGCCGACAACTAACGCGCGTAATTTCATCAACAACTCCTTCGAGCCTAATGGGATAGGCACTTAGCGTGGTTTAACCCGACACAGGGCCTGGGCACCTGCCCGTAACGTCGCCTCATCTTTCGCAAAAGAGAGACGGATCAATTTATTATCTGTGCCGTCAGCATAAAACGCCGACAGCGGGATCGTGGCAACACCGTATTCAGTAATCAGCCGTTTCACCATGTCGCTGTCACTCTCCTCGCTGAAATGGCTGTAATCCGCCAGCAGGAAGAATGAACCGGCACTCGGCAGCAGCCTGAACGGTGAATCACTCAACAAATTTTGCAGCAGGTCGCGCTTACGCTGATAAAACGCCGCCAGCGACAGCCAGGTTTGCGGATCGGTCATATGTTCGGCAAACGCGTGCTGCATGGGGGTATCGGCAGAAAACATCAGAAATTGATGGACCTTGCAGATTTCGTCCATCAGTACCGCTGGCGCAACACAATACCCTACGCGCCAGCCAGTGACGTGATAGGTTTTTCCGAAAGATGAGATAATGACGCTCCGCTCCGCCAGTTGCGGGTGCGTGGCCATCCCGTGGTGCGGTTCACCGTCAAACACCACATGTTCATACACTTCGTCAGACAAAATAATGATATCGGTATTACGGGTCACCGCCGCCAGCTGTTGCAGGTCATGCGCTGAAAACACCTGGCCACTCGGGTTATGCGGCGTGTTGATGATGATCATGCGCGTTCGCGGGGTGATTGCTGCCCGGACTTCATCCCAGTTAACGGCAAAGTCTGGTACGGTCAGCTTGATGGCAACCGGTGTGGCCCCCTGCAGGCGCACAATTGGCGCATAGCTGTCAAATGACGGCTCGAAGTAAATCACCTCATCACCCGGATGCACCAGTCCGCTGATTGCCGAGTAAAGCCCTTCACTGGCGCTGGCCGTGACCAGCACCTCGCTGCCCGGGTCATACTGTGTGCCGTAAAGGGTGGCGATTTTTTCCGCGATACGCTCCTTCAATGGCTGCAGGCCGGTCATCGCCGCGTACTGGTTATGCCCGGCTTCCATCGCACGGGTCACGCCGGCTATCAGTTTCGGGTCGCAGGAAAAATTCGGCGCACCCTGAGAAAGGTTGATGGCGTTATGTCGGGCAGAGAGCTGACCGATAACGGTAAAAATGGTGGTACCAACGTCAGGCAGTTTGGAACGGGCTTGCACCGGGGTTTTCAAAGTCATCATCTGTCCCTTCTCGTGGATATTGCATAACTATTCAAACAATAAGTGCGTTGTCGGGACAATCGAATTGTTGTCATAATAGCCATGAGAAAAATGCATAACTGAGGTGTTCTATGTCGCGCCGTTCATTCCCGCTCAATGCGGTTGACGCGTTTTTGAAAACCGCGCGTCACCTTAATCTCACCCATGCTGCCAGAGAGCTTTGCCTGACTCAGGGAGCCGTGAGCCGCAAAATTGCCGCCCTTGAAGCGTGGTTTGGTTTTCCCTTATTTGAGCGTCATTCACGCGGTCTGCGCCTCTCCCCGCAAGGCAGTGCCCTGCTTCCGGAGCTGCAATCCGCTTTTGAGCATCTGCTTACCGTGGCCCTGCAGGCCCGTGCCCAGCAAACCGTGATCCGTCTGAAAGCGCCTACCTGTGCCATGCGCTGGCTGGTACCCCGTCTGCTGGAGGTCGAGCGCGAGCAGCCTGATCTGCAAATCGCCTTAACCACGACCACCGATCACAACGTCAATTTCAAAACCGAATCCTACGACGCGGCCATTGTTTTCGGCACCCACATGAGTGCGGGCGATCTGCTGTTTGAAGAGGCCTTAACCCCGGTACTCAGCCCGTTGCGGGCGGGGGCGGCGCTGGAGTCACTGACGTTTCTCCACCCGACAAGGGATAAGACTGACTGGTCATTGTGGCTGGCGAAACAGACGCATCCGACATTTGTCATGCACAAAAATCAACACTTCGATACGATGGATCTCGCCATTACTGCTGCCATTCAGGGGCTGGGCATTGCCATCGCCGACGAGACACTGGTGGAAGAAGATGTCCGCGCCGGAAGGCTGGCGCGGCCTTTTGAGACGAGCATTAAAACCGGTGCGAGCTATCGGCTGGTGTTACGCGAATCGCCAGGCCCCGAACATGGCCTGGCGGCGTTTCGTTCCTGCCTGCTCAGTCGAGGCTGACGTGGTGCTTCATCACTCGCTTAAAGAGACTCATGCGGGCGCGCATAAAGCGGTTCTCAAGCCTGAAACCTGCATGTTTATTCACGCCAATACGTAGCAACACATCGCGGCCTTTGCGGCAGGCGGGCCAGTGCGTCGGCCCCGGGAGGATGTCACGGCTACTGTGGGCGTCACGTGCAAAGCTTACCCAGTAGTCGGCTACGTTTGCAGAAAACTGTAGATCGCGGGCGTTGACATACTGGCGGGAAGGTTCTATCTGTCCCAGCGTGTCAAAAACATAAGGCACTTCGTTACCGTGCCAGGCACCGTTGACATAAGTCGCATGTTCCGCTTCCGCCACATAATCAAACCAGTAGCGCCAGCACGGCGCGCCGATGCGTTGCTGAGCCTGCATCACCACATATCCCATCGTGGTGAAAGCCATATCACGACACACCTGCCTGCCCAGCTCCTCATCCCCCTTCACACCCGGATAGAGCAGCTTAATCAACCCCAGGCCAAAACGTCGTTCACGGCGAAGCTTCTGAATTTGCCCGGCAAGATCGATGCCAAATACCGCCATCACGCTGGCCTCATCGCTGTTAGAGCCAATCATGACCGGAACCGGATGCTGGCGGGCAGCAAAGAACATATCGAGCATCGCTTCCGGCAGGACACAATCTCCCACCACCGGCGCAGGGGCAATGTTCAGCGGAGCCGTCAGAGACCAGAACGCCTCTGGCGGAATGGCGCGCAACTGCTCCGCGCTGGCGTTTTCAAGGCCAAAATGTGTGGCCAGCGCTTCCCCTTTTTGCATTGCCTGCTCGCGCGGCGTGTCCGGTAACGTGTACCCGCTTTGCACAATCGCTTTATGGAATGCCCCCTCCGCCAGAGGAGATGCCAGCAGTGACAACACACTGCGCGCACCGGCTGATTCGCCAAACAGCGTGATGTTGTTCGGATCGCCGCCAAACGCGGCAATATTGTCCCGCACCCAGCCCAGCGCCGCAATCTGGTCGAGCAACGCGAAATTATGCACCACGCGATCTTCTTCTCCCTCCAGCGCAGGATGGGCGAAAAAGCCGAGATGCCCGAGACGGTAATTGAGGGTCACAACAACCACGCCACGTTCTGCCAGCGCTTTGCCGTTATACGGTGGAAGTCCACCCGCGCCGATGGTAAACCCGCCGCCGTGCAGCCAGACCATCACCGGAAGCGGAGCCTGGTGCGTGGCCGGCGACCAGACGTTGAGGTAAAGACAATCTTCAGAAAATTGACCGGGATCGCCGCCGCCAAGTTCCTGGCAATACTCACTGCTTTGCCAGCTTGAGGCAGAAAACGTCGTCGCCTGCCGCACACCGTCCCAGCGTTCGGGCGGTTGCGGGGAACGCCAGCGCCACTGACCAACAGGCGGTGCAGCATAGGGTATGCCGCACCAGACGTGAACATTGTCATCGGTAAAACCCGTCAGAGCGCCCTGCAGCGTTTCAGCCACGGGGGCGGAGGAATTTTTCATAACCACCTTCTTTTTCCATCACACCCCAGCAGAGTAACGATTTCAGAGTAAACCGCAACGCTGTTTGCTGCGTGTTTCCGCCTCCTGGTAAAGGGTAAACTCGTCATAGACCGGGCTTCCCAGCGCCGCTTCAAAAGCCTCGCGGCTGGCATTACCATGGCTTCGCGCCTGAGTTTCATTGCCGAGGTTCGACTGAAAAATCCCTGCTGCACTGACCGGCAGAAAATCTTCGTAGGTGATCGGCTGTGCGACCACCCACCCGCGCTCAATCAGTGGCTGCGGATCGTCACCCGGACGAAACGCATGGCGATGCGCTTCCCCTGCGGGTGTCAGGCGATAGCGGAAATACGCCAGCTCCTGACGGCGCATTAACATTTCGCTGTCCGGGAAAGCGCTAAAGATATCCTGCAAATGCAGCTGGTGCGTCAGGTTGTCTTTGCCCGTCCCGGCCTGCCCGAGCAAACTATCGTACAGTTCGCGGCCTTTCGGCGTGAGTGCGACGCCGCGCTGCTCAATTTCACCAAACCGGGCGGTATGGGTGCCTTTATGTTCCCCGGCAAAGAACACCGGTTCCTCCAGCGCTTTAAAGCTGGTCTGGCGTAGCAAAACTGGCACCTCTCGACGCGGCGGCCCTTCAATCAAAATTTTTGGCTCAATACCGTACTTCGGCATCAGCTCCTGCACCCGGTCGATATCCAGCGTGCGCGGTGTGAGATGGTTGATGTGGCAACCGGGGAAACAGACCACGTCGGCAATCAGGCGGTGTTCATTATGCAGTGCCAGGTAGGTTTCCTGATCGACCGTCGCATGGCGGTGCCAGCGGAAGGTTTCCAGTGCTTCCTGAACAAACTCACGCGCCTGTGCGTCGGTGAACTGCCCGGTTGATTCATGCAGTTCAATAAGTTCCAGACAGCGTGGCGTGAAGATGTATCGCCGTGAGAGGATCTCCGCCGCCCGTTCGCGCAGGGCGACATTTTCAATCAACTCAAGACGTAGCAGCGATGTGAAAATACGAAATGGATTACGGCAAAGTGCTGCATCCTCCACCGGCCGGAACGCCGTCGAGTGGACGGGAACCCCTGCCTGGGAGAGGTCGTAATAGCTGACCGGGTACATGCCCATAATGGCAAACATGCGACGTAATGTTGAAAGTTCAAGCGCAGTACCGACACGGATCGCACCGTGGCGCTCAACATTCAGACGCGCCAGTTCATCTGAGTTCGCCAGTTGTTCATGTAAGAGCGGGTTATTTTCCAGAACCGCCAGGTTTACGTCCGCAACCAGTTCAAGCAATGTGCCGTACTGCGGAACTTCCTGCTGGTACATCGCCGACATAGCCTGCGAAAAGTGTTCCCGAATATCATCAGCCGTGATGGTGTTCGCCATGATGTCATGCCTCCAGTGAATATTACCTGGAGTGTAGAGAAGCCCGTTCTTTCTGGCGGGAAGAATTTACGATTTGTGATCTGGACAGGCGAGTGGTTAAAGCCTGCTCTTTCCGGAACAAACTCAGAACCCTGGCTCATGAGGGAAAATTGCGCGGCGCGAAAAACAGCTTGTAACTCAAACAGATCAAATGTTAAAAATATTTTGCTATCAGGTTATCAAAATTAAACAACTTAACTTGTCACCCGCACCGCTCTGTTTTTAACATCGCCTATGGAAAAAAATGGTCTGTTCAGTCAGCGCATACGCTTGCGCCATTTGCATACATTTGTGGCCGTCGCTCAACAGGGAACGCTGGGGCGAGCGGCTGAAACTCTTAACCTTAGCCAGCCCGCCCTCTCAAAAACGCTAAACGAGCTGGAACAACTCACCGGAACCCGGCTTTTCGATCGTGGTCGCCTGGGCGCACAACTTACGCTTGTGGGGGAACAATTCCTGACGCACGCCGTCAAGGTTCTGGATGCTCTCAACACCGCAGGTCAGGCGTTGAACCGTAAAGAGGAGCACGCCAGCGAGATTGTGCGCGTTGGCGCTCTGCCTACGGCTGCGCTGGGGATTTTGCCTGCCGTTATTGGTCAGTTCCACAAGCAGCAAAAGCATACGACGATCCAGGTCGCGACCATGAATAACACCATGCTGCTCGCGGGGCTGAAATCCGGCGAGCTGGATCTCGGCATTGGGCGCATGTCCGATCCTGAACTGATGGGGGGGCTTAATTACGAACTGCTGTTCCTGGAATCACTGAAGCTGGTCGTGCGTCCCAACCACCCGTTGCTGCAGGACACCGTCACCTTAAGCCGCGTCATGGAGTGGCCTGTAGTGGTGTCACCAAAAGGTACAGTTCCGCGCCAGAACGCCGAGGCGTTATTAGAGATGCAGGGCTGCAAGCTACCTTCAGGTTGTATTGAAACGCTGTCGGCCTCTCTTTCACGCCAGCTCACCGTAGATTTTGACTACGTCTGGTTCGTGCCTTCCGGCGCGGTAAAAGACGATTTACGCCGGGGTACACTAACAGCACTGCCGGTCACATCGCCGGGGGCGGGTGAACCTATTGGGATCCTCACCCGGGTAGATGCCCCACTCTCATCAGGCGCACAAACGCTGCTCAGCGCGATCCGTAAATCAATGCCAGCCTGATGGCCCCTGTTAAGCGGACTGCATAAAAAAAGGGATCAGATGATCCCTTTTTTTGTCGGTTACCACACTCAGAACGTTTCCCAGTTATCCCCGTTATCCGCGACCGTTGGACGTAACGCCGCAGGTTTTACGGCCACAGAGGTCTGAGGTTGTCCACGCCCCTGTGTTTTACCACTCAACCGAAACGCTCCGACGGCCTCAGTCAGACGCGCACCCTGCTCTTCGAGCGATGCCGCGGCTGCAGAGGCTTCTTCCACCAGCGAGGCGTTCTGCTGGGTGACTTTATCCATCTCCGAAATCGCCTGGCTCACCTGCACAATACCCCGGCTCTGTTCGTCAGACGCAGCGGCAATCTCCAGCATAATATCGGTGACGCGTTTAACCGCCTCGACAATTTCATTCATGGTGTTGCCCGCAGCCACCACCTCGCCGGAACCCTGGTCAATCAGTGACACGGATTCGTTGATCAGACTTTCAATCTCTTTTGCTGCATTCGCACTGCGACTTGCCAGAGTACGCACCTCACTCGCCACCACCGCAAAACCACGGCCTTGCTCACCCGCTCGTGCGGCTTCTACCGCGGCGTTGAGTGCCAGGATATTAGTCTGGAACGCAATGCTGTTAATGACTGCGGTAATTTCAGAGATTTTCTTCGAACTGGTGGAAATGTTACCCATTGTTTTCACCACGCCGGAAACCATCTGACCACCGCGGCTGGCTTTGCCAGAGGCATCTTCCGCCAGCTTGCTTGCATGATGTGCGTTATCGGCGTTTTGCTTCACGGTTGCCGTCAGCTGTTCCATGCTGGCTGCCGTCTGTTCAATGGCGGCGGCCTGCTGCTCGGTGCGTGAAGAGAGGTCGGTGTTACCGGCAGAAATCTCGCTGGTGCCGCGGTAGATCTCTTCCGCTCCCTGACGCACGGTGCCTACCGTGGTCACCAGAGAGCGCTGCATGATTTGCAGATCGCGCGTCAGACGCCCGATTTCGCTACGCCCTGCCACATCCTCCGACATGGTCAGATCGCCTTTAGCGATATTCTCAATGCGCGTTGCAGCACGTTGCAGCGGGTTGATCACCGTGCGGCGCAGTACGATGAAGGTCATGACCGTCAGCACCAGTGCCAGCCCGAACGCACCGATCATAAACATCAGCCCCAGTTGTGTTCGGGTATGTGCCTCTGCTGTCAATGCGTTGGCACGATCGGTACGGATTTTAATCGCCTTCAACAACACGTCGTTATAGGCGTCATCCAGCGGACGCGCAATGTCATTTTCGTGGTTAATGATGGCTTCAAACATGCCGTTTTTGGCAAATTTGAGCATCGGCTGAAGGCCGGCGATATACGCGTCATAATGCGCTTTTATGTCAGTATCCAGCGCTTCGTCGGCAGGTGTGCGCACAGCGCGATTCATGTACGCGTTAAATCCCTCCTGCGACTGCTTAATACGCGTTTCTGCTTCACTGATGTTTTGCTTCATCGCCTCCATTTCAGCGATACGGCTTGCCGCACCTGCATGGATCATGTTGATACGCGCGGTTCGCAGGTGGTTAGAGCTGTTTGATAAACCCAGACGAACCTGAATTTCTGATGTGACATCCTGCTGATCGGTATCCGCTTTCAACAGGAAATAGCCCGCCAGGCCTGAGCTCAAGGCAAACAGAAGAATGATGCCACCGAGAATGGAGGAAAACAGCGGAACCAGCCTGATGTGATGCAAGAAGCTCAGCTTTTGCTGCGCCTGCATCGAAGTTGTGTTGTCCATGACCGTCGACTCTCTTGTAGGTAAGATGCGTATAAACACGCCTGTAAAATAGTCATCGGCACGGCAGGAAATTTGATTATGGCGAAAAGCGCAAGACAGGTCACACTTTAGAGAAGATTATTAAAGAAAGGCCAGCGGCAAAAACCGCTGGCAGAATAATTAGTTGTCGCCGAAATGGATGACGGTACGAATGGACTTTCCTTCGTGCATCAGATCGAATGCTTCATTGATCTGTTCCAGCGGCAGGCGATGGGTGATGAACGGATCGAGCTGAATTTTCCCGGCCATCGCATCTTCAACCATGCCCGGCAGTTGGGTGCGACCTTTCACGCCACCGAATGCCGAACCACGCCATACACGCCCCGTCACCAGCTGGAACGGACGCGTTTTGATCTCCTGACCTGCACCCGCCACGCCAATGATAACGCTCTCACCCCAGCCTTTATGGCAACATTCGAGGGCAGAACGCATCACGTCAACGTTACCAATGCATTCAAAGCTGAAATCGACACCACCGTCAGTCAGTTCAACAATGACGTCCTGAACCGGTTTTTCGTCATCTTTCGGGTTCACGAAATCGGTCGCCCCCATTTCACCCGCCAGCCGGAATTTCTCCGGATTGGTATCAACCGCGATGATACGACCGGCTTTTGCCTGTACCGCTCCCTGGATAACCGCCAGACCAATGCCACCGAGACCGAACACCGCAACGGTGTCGCCCTCTTTGACTTTCGCCGTGTTATGCACCGCGCCGATCCCGGTGGTCACACCGCAACCCAACAGGCAGACTTTGTCCAGCGGAGCCCGCGGGTTCACTTTTGCCAGCGAGATCTCCGCGCAGACGGTGTACTCACTGAAGGTACTGGTCCCCATGTAGTGATAAACCGGCTCACCGTTGTAAGAGAAACGGGTGGTACCGTCCGGCATCAGCCCTTTCCCCTGCGTCGCACGCACGGCCTGGCAGAGGTTGGTTTTACCGGATTTACAGAACTTACACTCGCCACATTCCGCAGTGTACAGCGGAATGACGTGATCGCCTGGCTTCAGGCTGGTCACACCCTCGCCCACTTCCACCACGATCCCACCGCCTTCATGGCCGAGCACTGCCGGGAATACGCCTTCAGGATCATCCCCTGACAGGGTGAATGCATCGGTATGACACACGCCGGTATGGGTAATTTTGATCAGCACTTCGCCTTTTTTCGGCGGTGCGACATCAATTTCAACGATTTTCAGTGGCTGGCCTGGGCCGAACGCGACAGCTGCGCGAGATTTCATAGTGTCTCTTCCCTTGTTGTGAGGTCTGTGGGTTTATTTTAGATAAGAGCGCAGTAAATGGCCGACTTCTGCCATCCGAACTGCCCGCTGATCCGGGGTTGTCTCCCCCGTCACCAGCTCATCTTTGAGGTGAATTTCGACCATCTCGCCCATCAGGCCATTGGCAGCACCGCGCACGGCGGCAATTTGCTGCAGGATAGCCAGACAGGGATCGCCTGATTCCAGCGCGCGCTCAAGCGCATCGACCTGCCCCCGAATGCGGCGAACGCGGGTCAGGATACGCTTTTTATCTTCGGGCGAATGCGGCATACGGCTCTCCTTAAGATACTATAGGGGGGTATAGTATTTGAGTTATTTGTTTATGTAAACCGTCCATTGCATCTGATATTCCCTTTCCCGCAAAATGCTGTAATATGCGATTTATTGCGACATTTTGCAGGATTAAAAGAAACATGCACAAAACCGCCAGGCAAAAATATGTCATTGATATTCTGAGTGAACAGGGCCAAGCCAGTATTACTGAGCTTGCAGAAAAGCTGCAGGTTTCTGCTGATACTATCCGCCGTGATTTGACCGACCTCGAAAAACAGGGTCTGGCACAGAAGAACCACGGCGGGGCTATCGCGCTTAATCTCCCGGCAATGGATCGCCAGGACAGAAATACGCTGCTGCCTGAAACCAAGCAACGTCTGGGAAAACGGGTGGCGGAAAGCGTCCCTGCCGGGTCGACGCTGTTTCTGGATGCCGGCAGCACGGTGATGGCGGTTGCGCGTTTTCTTAAGGGGCCATTGACGGTGATCACCCCCTCGCTGGATATCGCGCAGCATTTTAGCGACCGGGAAGATATCGGGCTGATCCTGCTCGGCGGAAAATGGGATCAGAAGCAGCGCCTGTTTGCCGGAAGTGCCACGCTATCCCTGCTGTCCCGCTACCGGGCGGACATTGCTATCCTCGGCGCGTGCGCCATTCACGCCCGGCTCGGCCTGAGCGCCAGCACAGAAGCCGATGCGGAAGTCAAACGAGCCATGCTGGCGGCAAGCCATGAACACTGGATCGTCGCCGACCATTTGAAATTAAACCACTGTGAACCGCATCTGGTTTGCGGGTTATCCGACATTCATCAACTGTTTTTAGACCGTCCCTGGGCAGAAGCCGGGGATACTGACGCATTGCAAATCACCCTTGCAGACGCGTAATAACGTGGAGAAGGTCATGAATAAAATGAAGACAATTAACATTGCACTGATCGGGTATGGATTTGTGGGTAAAACCTTCCATGCTCCGCTGATCCAGTCGGTTGAAGGACTTAAGCTGGCAGTGGTTTCTTCTCGCGATGAAGAAAAGGTCAAACGTGATATCCCGGATGTGACCGTTGTGGCGTCCCCCGAAGAGGCAATCCAGCATCCGGATGTTGACCTGGTGGTAATAGCCTCCCCTAACGCAACTCATGCGCCGCTGGCGACGCTTGCCCTCAACTCAGGCAAACATGTGGTGGTGGATAAACCATTCACCCTTGATATGCAGGAAGCACGCGACCTGATTGCCCTGGCTGATGAAAAGCAGCTGCTGCTCTCCGTCTTCCACAACCGCCGCTGGGACAGCGATTTCCTCGGTATTAAGCAGGTTATTGAACAAGGCAGTCTCGGTAAGATTAAACACCTTGAGTCACATATCGATCGTTTCCGCCCGGAAGTTCGCGTGCGCTGGAGAGAGCAAAACGTCCCGGGGAGTGGTTTGTGGTTTGACCTGGGGCCGCACCTGATCGACCAGACGCTGCAGCTCTTTGGCCTGCCTCAGTCCGTTCAGGGCAATATTGCGACACTGCGCGACGGCGCAGAAATTAATGACTGGGCACACGTTGTATTAAATTACCCGGAGCACAAGGTCATTCTGCATTGCAGCATGCTGGTTGCGGGCGGGACATCCCGTTTTACCGTCCACGGGGATAAAGGCAGCGTGGTAAAAGCCAGAATTGACCAACAGGAGGCGCAACTGCTGGCTGGCGTTATTCCAGGTAGCGAAAGCTGGGGGGAAGACAGCGACGATATGCTGCTGTTTGGTGCCAGCGGCGACGCGCAGGCGGTTAAAACCCCGAAAGGCGACCAGCGCCAGTATTACATCAATGTGCGCGATGCGCTGACAGGTAAGATCGATAACCCGGTTCATCCTGTTGAGGCATTAGCGGTCATGGCAGTGCTGGAGGCGGCAGTGAAATCATCAGAGACAGGGTCAACCCAGTCGCTGGAATTGACGCCAGAAGAACGCGCCCATCTGCAATAATCAGACGTGAAGGATGCCCTGCAGTTCACCGCAGGGCATAAAAATCATGGGGTCTGGCTTTTTTTCGGCATCATGCGCAGAAGCGTGTTGTCTTTCCAGAAGTAGTGATGCATCAGCGCCGCCAGTGCGTGCAGGCCAATGATAAAATACCCCAGATTGGCCAGCGTCACGTGCCACTCTTTCAGAACGTCCACCAGGTCAAAATTCGATTCCGCCGCGTACGGCATCACCATGCCAAAGGCAAACCAGTCATTACCACGGTTATACATCATCATAATACCCACCAACGGTAAGGCGATAAACAGCAGATAAACAACCAGATGCCCCAGATGGGATAACCCTGTCACCATCGCTTTAGGCTTCGGCTGGATCGGCGGTGAGCGGAATTTGAGGCGAACCAGCAGGCGCGTCACCATCAGCACCAGAATCGCGATACCGCACGAGGCGTGGATCATATTAATCAGGGGACGGGCGGTACGGGGGAAAAAGCCTCTGAACTCCATTGCACAGTAGGCCACGATAATTAACAGAAACACCAGCCAGTGAATGCTTATTTGCAGGCTTGTATATTTAGTGCGCATGTCATTTCCTGATAAAGAACAAATACAGCGCCAACATAACCAGCTTTCCCTAAAAATTCATTAACTTTTCTGCATGGTTTTTCAAATACTTCCCCAGGGATGAAGCATCTTCAATTGCCGCCATGCCCGTCATGGTCTAAGCCTGGATGAGTTCACACTGTCGCACCGACACGTTCACCAGGAGTAAACCATGAGTAAAATTGGTATTAACGGATTTGGACGCATTGGACGCCTTGTACTTCGTCGCCTTCTTGAAACCCGGGACAGCAACACCGTCGTTGCCATCAACGATCTCACCTCCCCTAAAGTTCTGGCCTATCTTCTCAGACATGATTCTAACTACGGCGGCTTTCCGTGGAGCGTTGATTTCACCGAAGATTCGCTGATTGTCGATGGCAAATCGATCGCGGTTTACGCCGAAAAAGAGGCTAAACATATTCCGTGGAAAGCGGCTGGGGTCGATATCGTCGTGGAATGCACCGGTTTTTATACTTCGGAAGAGAAATCCAGAGCCCATCTGGATGCAGGAGCCAGAAAAGTGCTGATCTCGGCCCCCGCAGGTGAGATGAAAACCATTGTGTTCAACGTCAACGACGACACCATCGATAGTCGCGATACGATCATTTCCGTCGCCTCCTGCACCACCAACTGCCTGGCTCCGCTGGCGAAAGCCCTGAACGACGCATTTGGTATCAACGTGGGTACCATGACCACCATTCACGCCTATACCGGTACTCAGGCGCTGGTGGATGGCCCGCGCGGGAAAGATCTTCGCGCCTCGCGCGCGGCGGCGGAAAATATCATCCCGCACACCACCGGGGCTGCAAAGGCCATTGGTCTGGTGATCCCGGCCCTCAGCGGCAAACTGAAAGGTCATGCGCAGCGCGTCCCGGTCAAGACCGGTTCCGTGACTGAGCTGGTTTCTGTCCTGAACAAAAAGGTCACCGTCGAGGAGATTCATCAGGCGCTGAAACGGGCCACGGAAAACAATGAATCCTTCGGTTATACCGATGAAGAGATTGTCTCTTCCGATGTGATCGGCTCTCACTTTGGGTCAGTATTTGATGCCACCCAGACAGAAGTGACGGATGCGGGTGACGTGCAACTGGTCAAAACCGTCGCCTGGTACGACAACGAATACGGGTTTGTCACACAGCTGGTGCGTACGCTGGATAAGTATGCCGCGCTGTAACTCAACATCCCCTCTCTGCTGAGAGGGGAATCTTCAGAGCAGTGAACGGCTGGCGAGGGCATCGGTCAGGATCGCGTCCTCGCGCAAGGTACGCCACGCGACGTCGACGTCTGAAGGAAATTCAACATGGGCGATAAAATCTCGCCCTGCCGGGCCGTAGCCGTTAATGTCGTCATGCAGGCGCGGGAGCTCACCCAGCACCAGCGACAAATAACGTTCAACAGGCCAAAGGCCTTCATTCCCGCCCCGCAAGACCAGACCATCATCGCTATTTTGCAACACCGGCGTTACGCCGGGATGGCTTACCCACATCGGTGATACAGGCTCGTCCCGACACACACGTGCAAAAGTCGCCATAGTGCGTCGCTGCATGGTAGGGTCCTGAACCACCAGCACGCGTTCAGCGGCCAGACGGTGGCGTTTTATCATCTCCCGGCTAAAGCGGGCGTTCTCACCACAGTTGGTTGACTGATCTTCCACCAGAATCCGTTCCGCAGGGATATTCCAGAACTCACGCGCGATATCCGCCAGAATGGCGGCTTCAGCGCGCCCAGCGGTGGGAAGCGTGTTATAGCGGGGATGGCGCGCAATCGCGGCATACAAAAAAGAGGTGGAGTGGCCGATACCACCACTGATAAGCAGCGGAACACCCTGCTCTGCCGCCACGCGACAGGCAGCGTCGATAGTCGGAATAACCGCATTTCCCGCCAGAATGACAAGATCAACGGACTGATCGTTCTGCAGATCGTCCTGCGCCAGCCACTCTCCCACAATGTTAATGGCATGGCGTGTGGCGTCGGGTAAACAAGGGAAACGTGCCCGTGTCATAGTGATATCCTTACAGTGTTTGGGTCAGAGTACTGCGCACATCGTGGCTGAACAGGAGATATCTCCGAAAGCCGACATCCCCGTCACCCCGGCAGATTGCCATCTTTCTGGAATAATCAAAAACAGCCGGGCTAACCTGCATTTTATGCTTTCGATTAACCATCATACAAAACATTACGCCACTCACCTCCAGTGAAAAAGCACCGATTGCTGATTATTTCATCGTGACCCTGTCAGCGCTCGTTTTTCATTAACTTTTCCACTTACATATGATTAACATGAATGAATCATATTCATTTGAACTCTGTTTTACGTCAGACGCTGAATCATCGGACACCAGGTAGTAGGCCAGGAAACGCTTTAAGACAAGCCTGAAACTAAGGAGTCAATCTGTGCAACAACAATGGTCTGTAGTCGATAATTACATGATTTCTTCGCTCATTCCTCAGGATGAGGTTCTCCAGCAGGTTCTCGAAAACAACAAACGTGCCGGTTTACCTGAGCACGACGTTGCCGCTAATCAGGGGCAGCTTCTGGCCCTCTTTGTCCGTATGACACAGGCAAGACGCATTCTGGAGATTGGCACGCTGGGTGCTTACAGCGCCATCTGGATGGCTCGCGCCCTGCCGGCTGACGGGAAGCTGATGACACTCGAAGCTGACCCGGTACATGCTGAGGTGGCACGCACGAATATCCAGCTGGCGGGGCTTAATGAGCGCATTGAACTGACAGAAGGTCCGGCGCTCAAATCCCTCGAACAATTTGGCGATATTCCCCCGTTTGACCTGATTTTTATTGATGCCGATAAACCAAACAATCCCGGCTACCTTGAGTGGGCACTGTACTACTCGCGTCCGGGCACGTTGATTATCGGTGATAACGTCGTGCGCGACGGCGAAGTCATTAACGGCCAAAGTGATGACGCACGCGTACAGGGCGTACGGCGGTTTATTGAGATGACGGGAGATAATCCACGTCTTACTGCCACAGCGCTGCAAACGGTAGGTCTGAAGGGGTGGGATGGCTTTACGCTGGCAATAGTGAACGGATGAACATGTGTGCCGGAGGGTTCCCCTCGCCCCAGAGGGGTGAGGGAATTGTGCACTGCCCGATTACTTTACGGGGGAACCCTCATCCCACCGGGAGAGGGATTCCCGGGTAACTGCTACGCTGAAACCTGCTCCATTGCCTGCAAAATACGTTTATCCGAAATCGGATATGGCGTTCCCAGCTGCTGAGCGAAGAAGCTGACGCGCAGCTCTTCAATCATCCAGCGGATCGCCTGCACGTCTTCATCTTCGCGGCGCGCCGGAGGTAACTTGTTCAGCCACTGCTGCCACGTCTGCTGAACGCTCTCCACTTTCAGCATCTGCGCGCGGTCACGATGTGGGTCGATGGCCATTTTCTCCAGACGTTTTTCTATCGCCTGCAGGTAACGCAGGGTGTCACCCAGACGTTTAAAGCCATTGCCGGTAACAAACCCACGGTAAACCAGCCCCGCCATCTGAGCTTTCACATCCGATAGCCCAAGCGCCATCGTCATATCCACGCGCCCTTTCAGGCGTTTGTTGATGTTGAACACGGTTGTCAGGATCTGCTCGACCTGTTTAGCAATTTCCACGACGGTGTCGTTCAGCTCTGCCCGCACCTTATCGTGCAGCGTGGCAAACGCCTCTTCCGACCAGACCGGGCCACCCGCCTCGTTAATCAGCTTATCCACGCCGCAGGAGATACAGTCGTCGATAAGATCCAGCACCTTGCCGTACGGGTTAAAGTACAGACCCAGTTTGGCTTTGTTCGGTAACTTCTCGTGCAGATACTTGATCGGCGACGGGATGTTGAGCAGCAGCAAACGACGCAGCCCGCGCCACATCATTTGCTGTTGTTCCTGCGGATTATCGAACAGCTTGATCGCCACGCTGTCACGCTCATCCACCAGTGCTGGCCAGGCCTTCACTTTATAGTTGCCGCGTTTCTGCTCGTAGCTTTCCGGCAGTTGACCAAAACTCCAGATGTGCAACCCGCTCTGCTCGATACCGTCATCCGCGACGGCAGAGAGTGTTTCCTGAACTTTGCCTTTCAGGGCATCTTTCAGTTCGGTTAGCGAACGGCCTTCCTGCAGTTTTTTGTTTTTATCGTCCACCACGCGGAAACTGATTTTCAGGTGATCGGGTACCTGATCCCAGTTCCAGTCATCGCGATCGATAGTGGTGCCGGTCATACGCCTGAATTCACGTTCAAGAGAATCCAGCAGCGGCAGCTCCAGCGGCGTCACGCGGCCTAAAAATGCTTCGGCATAGTTCGGCGCAGGAACAAAGTTACGGCGCACCGGTTTTGGCAGCGATTTAATCAACGCAATCACCAGCTCGCGGCGCAGGCCGGGGATCTGCCACTCAAACCCGCTCTCTTCCACCTGGTTTAACAACGGCAACGGGATATGCACCGTTACACCATCGGCATCCGTTCCCGGTTCAAACTGATAGGTCAGTCGCAGCTTGAGGTTGCCCTGGTGCCAGAAGTTCGGGTAATCGAGCTTACTGACCGACTCCGCCCCTTCCTTGATCAACATGCTCTTCTCAAAGTTGAGCAGGTCAGGCGTCTCTTTGCTGACTTTCTTCCACCAGTTGTCGAAATGACGGGCAGAAATCACATCGTGGCTGATGCGCTGGTCGTAAAACTCGAACAGTGCTTCATCGTCCACCAGAATGTCGCGGCGACGGGATTTATGCTCAAGTTCTTCAACTTCAGCACGCAGCTTAAGGTTTTCACGGAAGAACGCGTGGCGCGTCTGCCAGTCGCCTTCAACTAGCGCATGACGAATAAACAGCTCGCGGCACAGCGCCGGGTCAATCTGGCTGTAGTTAACCTTACGCGCCGCCACTACCGGCAGGCCATAAACGGTCACTTTTTCGGTCGCCATGACCGCGCCCTGCGCCCGCTCCCAGTGCGGTTCACTGTAAGCGCGCTTCAGCAGATGCTGAGCAACCGGCTCAACCCATTCAGGATCGATACGGGCAGCAATACGCCCCCACAGACGGCTGGTTTCCACCAGTTCGGCCACCATGGTCCACTTCGGCGGTTTTTTGAATAAACCAGAGCCAGGGAAGATGGAGAAACGGGCGTTACGTGCGCCGGTAAACTCCTGTTTTTCGGCATCTTTCATCCCGATATGGGACAGCAGACCGGTCAACAGCGCGATATGTATTTCACGGTATTCAGCCGGTTCGCTGTTCACCGGAATACCCAGTTCTTTCACCACCTGGCGCAGCTGAGTGTAGATATCCTGCCACTCGCGCACGCGCAGGTAGTTAAGGAAATCCACACGACACTGGCGGCGGAACTGATTCGACGACAGCGCTTTCTGCTGCTCGCCGAGGTAGTTCCACAGGTTCACAAAGGCGAGGAAATCGGATTCTTTATCGTGGAAGCGACGATGTTTCTCATCAGACGCTTGCTGTTTATCCATCGGCCGCTCGCGCGGATCCTGAATGGAAAGCGCCGAAGTGATGATCATCGCCTCGCGCACACAGCCGTGTTTCTGCGCTTCCAGCACCATACGTGCCAGACGCGGGTCAACCGGCAGCTGGCTGAGCTGACGCCCCTGCGGGGTCAGTTTATACGCCGTTGCCTGTTCGTCAGTGGTGATGGCTCCTAACTCTTCCAGAAGGCGCACGCCGTCCTGAATGTTGCGTTTATCCGGTGCTTCCACAAACGGGAACGCGGCGATATCACCCAGCCCCAGCGCGGTCATCTGCAGGATGACGGACGCCAGGTTGGTACGCAGGATCTCCGGGTCGGTAAACTCCGGGCGCGACAGGAAATCGTCCTCGGAATAGAGGCGAATACAAATCCCTTCCGATACACGGCCGCAACGCCCTTTACGCTGATTTGCAGAGGCCTGTGAAACCGGCTCAATCGGCAGACGCTGAACTTTGGTGCGGTAACTGTAGCGGCTGATACGCGCCGTACCCGGGTCGATGACATATTTAATGCCCGGTACGGTCAGCGAGGTTTCCGCCACGTTGGTTGCCAGCACGATGCGACGCCCGCTGTGCGCCTGGAACACACGGTTCTGTTCACTGTTCGACAGGCGTGCGTACAACGGCAGGATCTCTGTATGGCGCAGGTCGCGCTTGCTGAGCGCATCAGCGGTATCGCGAATTTCACGCTCGCCGCTCATAAAGATCAGGATATCGCCCGCGCTTTCGTTCCCCAGCTCATCGACGGCATCGAAAATAGCCTGCAACTGGTCGCGCTCGGTATCATCCGCCTCTTCAACAATCGGGCGATAACGCACTTCCACCGGGAAAGTACGGCCAGAAACTTCGATAATCGGTGCATTGTTGAAATGCTTCGAGAAACGTTCCGGGTCGATGGTCGCGGAAGTAATGATGATTTTCAGATCCGGGCGACGTGGCAGCAGCTCTTTCAGGTAGCCGAGCAGGAAATCGATATTCAGGCTGCGTTCATGCGCTTCATCGATGATGATGGTGTCGTACTGCATCAGCAGCCTGTCCTGCTGGATTTCGGCCAGCAGAATACCGTCGGTCATCAGCTTGACCATGGTGTTATCGCTAACGTGATCGCTGAATCGCACCTTGTAACCAATGCAACCGCCCGGCTCCGTTTGCAGCTCTTCGGCAATACGGTTCGCCACGGTACGCGCCGCCAGACGA
The DNA here is from genome assembly GCF_014103115.1 of Enterobacter sp. RHBSTW-00901. Classification (NCBI taxonomy): domain Bacteria; kingdom Pseudomonadati; phylum Pseudomonadota; class Gammaproteobacteria; order Enterobacterales; family Enterobacteriaceae; genus Enterobacter; species Enterobacter sp. RHBSTW-00901. The sequence goes on along the minus strand of NZ_JABXPB010000001.1, from coordinate 435,860 downwards.
CGCGGCTGCGTATGACCAATCAGCCCTTTCACACCGCGCCCCAGCTCCATGCAAATTTTCGGCAACTGGGTGGTTTTCCCGGAACCCGTTTCCCCCGCGACAATCACCACCTGGTGGTCGCGCACGGCGTTAAGGATGTCCTGTTTTTTCTGGCTGACAGGCAGGTTTTCCGGGTAGGTGATATCCGGACGTGCGGCTTCGCGCAGCACAACTTTCCCTGCTGCCTGTTCAATCTCTTTCGCCATCTCCTGGTAAATGGCCTGTTGTGCATCAGGATTTTTAACCTTCTTGACCCCGTGCAGACGGCGGGCAAACCGCTGTTTGTCGCGCAGCATCAACGAATCAAGCTGCTGCAGGAGCATCGGGAAGGTTAATTTTTGTTGTTCTGTCATAGCGTTAACGGGCAGTGCTCTGCCGGGTAAAATCTCATTTTAATGATTGCTATAGAGTACCACATTGGCGCCTTCAGTGCCTTATTCAAAAAATTCGAACATAGACTTCGATATATTGCGCTATCTCTGCGACAGGATTGTGAATAAAGTGTCAACAAGCAACGGGGCACCCCCCTTCAATCAAATGCAAAACAGGAATCACCCATGAGCAAAGTATTAGTTTTGAAATCCAGTATTCTGGCAGGGTACTCTCAGTCTGGTCAGTTGTCTGATTACTTCGTTGAGCAGTGGCGTGAACAGCATCCTGCTGATGAAATCACCGTACGTGACCTGGCTGCCCGCCCAATTCCTGTGCTGGATGGCGAACTGGTTGGCGCGCTGCGTCCAGGCGACACCCCACTGACCTCACGTCAGCAGGAAGCGCTGGCTCTCTCTGATGAGCTGATTGCTGAACTGCAGGCGCACGACGTCATCGTGATCAACGCCCCAATGTACAACTTCAACATTTCAACTCAGTTGAAGAACTACTTCGACCTGGTAGCGCGTGCAGGCGTAACCTTCCGTTACACCGAGAATGGCCCAGAAGGTCTGGTTAAAGGTAAACGTGCTGTGGTTCTGACCAGCCGTGGCGGTATTCACAAAGATACCCCAACTGACCTGGTTACACCGTACCTGAGCGTCTTCCTGGGCTTCATCGGCATCACCGACGTGAACTTCGTGTTCGCCGAAGGTATCGCTTACGGCCCGGAAATGGCGACCAAAGCGCAGTCTGATGCGAAAGCCGCTATCGATGATTTCGTAGCCGCCTAAGATTTCCCCCTCTCACCGCCTGGTGAGAGGGTTTTTCTTTTTCCCGCCATTTCGTTATTATCCGCACCCACTCTCCTGTCGGGCTGCCTGATGTCTGCGATTATTGATACTTTTATTGCCCCGCCGTGCTTTGCGGAAATAGAGATCCTCTGGCAGGATGACGACCTTATACTGATCAACAAACCTTCAGGGTTGTTGAGCCTCTCAGGTAAAAACCCGCAAAACCTCGATTCTGTACACTACCGCCTGGTACAGGCCTTCCCCGGCTGCACGCTGGTGCATCGTCTTGATTTCGGCACCTCCGGGCTGATGGTGATTGCCCGTAATAAGGCGATCAATGCCGCGCTCTGCCATCAGTTCAGCCAGCGCGCCATCAACAAGGTTTACACGGCTCTGCTCTGTGGGCATGTGGATAACAACGAGGGGGTCATTGATGCACCGATTGCCAAAGATCCGGCGCTGTTCCCGCTAATGTCGATTTGCGCCATCAACGGCAAACCTGCCCGCTCCCATTATCGGGTGGTAGAGCGAATGTTTCAGGAACAGGAAGACGGAACGGTGTTACCGTTGACGCGCGTGCAGCTTACCCCGGAGACCGGGCGAACCCATCAACTACGCATTCACTGCCAGCAGTTAGGTCACCCGATTATCGGTTGCGATTTGTATGGTGGTCTTGAATGGCCGGGTACCGAACAGACGCCCCGGCTCATGCTGCACGCAAGCGGGCTGGATTTTGTTCATCCGGTGAGCGGAAAAGCGATCAACGCCCGTCACGACGCACCATTCTGAACGTTGCTTACCACATCAAATCATCAGGGATTTTGAAGTCTGCGTACGGATCGTCTTCATCCTGCTCTTCCTGGCTCAGCGCGCTGTTCAAAACAATACTTTCCGCATCACGCTGGGCGATTTTATCCGCCACCACTGCCGGGATAATCGCGTATTCACAATCACCGTTAGCGTTAATCACCAGGCGCGCAATGGCCAGACGACCATTAATCAACTGGGTTTGCGTCTGCTTATCGACGTCGATTTTTTTGATCAGATTACCGTCGGTGAAGTTAAAGGTGATCGTGCCTTTTGAAACGGTAATACGGTTCATTTCAATCAGCTGCTTCACCTGCGCTTTGAACTCTTTTGCAAGCACGGCCTGTTTTTGCTGTTCGCTGAGCTGCTTGTCACGTTCAATCTGCGCTTTCTTGTTCTCTTCCACAGCCTCTCTCGCCTCGCGAGCCTGTACGCGGGATTTTTTTGCCGTGCGCTGGACTTTAGCCATTTTCTTGCTGGTCACTAAGCCCGCTTTCAGCATCTGCTCTTGTAAGGTGAGTTTTGTCATGTTCGTTTCTAAACCGGTTGGAAATTTTGGCAATTATACCGGGAATTAGCGAGGGTGTACCAGACTGGCCGAACGTTAGTCCTTTTCACCGTGTATGAAGATAGCTCATGTTGCATTGAAATTAAGTCACTTCCCCTGCGCCACTGGCTAAGGCATAAATGATGTATTGATAACTTCCTGGCAACATGAACTTAGGATGCATAACCACAATGAATAAAAATTTTACATTCACCCTTAAGCGCAGTTGCTTCGATGAGAACTATAACCCTTCAGAAAATACGCGTACTACGACCAATTTTGCCAACTTAGCGCGCGGTGAAAAGCGTCAGGAAAATCTGCGTAATACGCTGGTGATGATTAACAACCGTTTTAATGCATTAGCACGCTGGGATAACCCTAAATCCGACCGTTATTCGGTCGAGCTTGAAATTGTTTCTGTTGATATGAATGTTGGTGACGACAATAGCTTCCCGGCAATTGAAATACTGCAAACGTTCATTGTCGACAAAGAAACCAACGAGCGTGTTGAAGGCATTGTCGGGAATAATTTTTCTTCATACGTACGCGACTATGACTTCAGCGTATTGCTGCTCGATCACAATAAAGATCAATCCAGGTTCAGCATCCCACATAACTTTGGTGATTTGCATGGCAACATCTTTAAGCACTTTACACAATCCGCTGAATACCAGCAGAACTTCAAAAAGCCGCCAGTGATCTGCCTGAGTGTCTCCAGTAAAGATATCTACCACCGCACAGGTAACTCCCACCCGGTGTTGGGTATTGAGTATCAGCCAGAGGGGTCATCATTGACTGAGCAGTACTTCGGTAAAATGGGGCTGAAGGTTCGTTATTTCATGCCTGAAAACAGCGCAGCACCTTTTGCCTTTTATTATTCCGGCGATTTGCTTGCCGATTACACCAATCTTGAACTGATCGGAACCATCAGTACGATGGAGACATTTCAAAAGATTTATCGTCCGGAAATTTATAATGCGAACTCGGCGGCAGGACAATGCTATCAGCCGGATTTGAATCAACAGGATCATTCATTAACAAAAATTGTTTACGACCGGGAAGAACGTAGCCAGCTCGCTATTCAGCAGGGCAAGTTTACGGAAGAGCAATTTATTAAGCCCTACAAACACATTCTTGAGCAGTGGTCTCATAACTTCACGCTGTGATTAATCAATATTAAAAGGTTTATTATTATGAAAACATTGCTCCCGACATCAACGGCTGGCAGCTTACCTAAGCCAACCTGGCTTGCCCAACCCGAAACGCTGTGGTCCCCGTGGAAATTGCAGGACGATGAATTACGTGCCGGTAAGCAGGATGCCCTGCGTTTATCCCTCGACGAACAGCTACGCGCGGGTATCGATATCGTCAGCGACGGCGAGCAAACCCGCCAACACTTTGTCACCACCTTTATTGAACATCTCAGCGGCGTGGATTTTGAAAACCGTCAGACTGTGCGCATTCGCAATCGCTATGATGCAAGTGTCCCTACCGTCGTGGATGCCGTGACGCGTCAAAAACCGGTTTTCGTTGATGATGCGAAGTACCTGCGCCAGCTCACTGACAAGCCGATCAAATGGGCACTGCCTGGCCCGATGACGATGATTGATACGCTCTACGATGCTCATTATAAAAGCCGCGAAAAGCTGGCCTGGGAATTTGCCAAAATACTGAATCAGGAGGCCAGAGAATTAGAAGCCGCTGGTGTCGACATTATCCAGTTTGATGAACCTGCGTTTAACGTCTTCTTTGATGAGGTGAACGACTGGGGTATTGCTGCGTTAGAGCGTGCCATTGAAGGGCTGAAATGCGAAACGGCGGTGCATATCTGCTACGGATATGGCATTAAAGCCAATACCGACTGGAAAAAGACGCTGGGCTCAGAATGGCGACAGTATGAAGAAGCGTTCCCTAAGCTGCAGACGTCAAACATCGACATTATCTCCCTGGAGTGCCATAACTCATGCGTGCCAATGGACTTGCTGGAACTGATCCGTGGTAAAAAAGTGATGGTTGGCGCGATTGATGTCGCCACGAACAGTGTCGAAACGCCAGAAGAAGTGGCCGATACGCTGCGTAAAGCGCTGCAGTTTGTCGATGCCGACAAGCTTTACCCGTCAACCAACTGCGGTATGGCCCCGCTTTCCCGTCAGGTTGCCAACGGTAAGCTGAAGGCCCTGAGCGCCGGGGCAGAGATTATCCGCAAAGAACTCGGCGCGTAACCACTACCCTCGACGCAGGGATCATCGCGTCTGGCTGAGAATAATGCGATCACATAGACGGTCTCCCAGCCAGGCGCGGTCGCAAGCGATGACTTTTAGCGGCACGGGCGAGCACATCCGCGGAGTATTTGTTCTGGCTCAAGCCCCGCGTCCTTCCGCAAGGTTTTCCAGCCGATATCAAGGGAGAATGTGCAGTTATGGGCCATACGCTCATTTCCGGTATGAATGTTGTTCAGGTGTATAGCCGTTTCCGCTCAGTCTCATTAAACCTGCCTTTAGCTGGTTTATTACCTCATCTGAATTTATCCCCATTTGCGCGTGAATAATCGCGCCATCAATGAGTAACATTATTTCACTGACGACGTTCTCATCAGCCATTCCCGTCAGCAACGTAATGACTTTCTTTGTTTCGAATTTATGATTGCGGCATATTTCTTTTATTTCGCTTTCAATATCTTCGGATTTTGCCTCTGCACTGGCGTTAATAAACGCACAGCCGTGAAACTGGGGCGAAGTAAACCATTCAGCGAGCGTTGCAGATAACACATCAGAAGGTATCTGGCTTTCGTCGAGATGTCGGCGCAGCGTGGTTTCAAACCACTTAATCCATATTTTATGCCGATATTGCAAATAGGCAAGAATAAGTAAACTTTTACTCGGAAAATGGCGATAAAACGTCACTTTCGTCACTTTCGCCTCTTTAATCAGCGTATCCACCCCTGTCGCCCTGAAGCCCGTGGAATAAAACAGATCGTGCGCCGTAAGTAATATCTTATCCCTGACGCTGATTTTTTTATCGTTGCTCGTGATTTCTGTATTCACTTTTCGGTAGCCTCAAACGAGTGTATTGACAGCGTTATTTTTCAGGACTAGATTACCGTAAGTAGACAGACCTGTCTACTTAATATCACTCTGAGGTAATCGCCATGAACACACGTCCTCCTTTACCGCCCTTTACGCGTGAAAGTGCCATCGAAAAAGTCAGACTGGCAGAAGATGGCTGGAACAGTCGCGACGCTGCGAAAGTCGCGCTGGCCTATTCGCTGGATACCCAATGGCGCAACCGCGCAGAATTCGCCAATAACCGTGAAGAGGCCCAGGCGTTTCTGGAGCGGAAGTGGAAGAAAGAGCTGGATTACCGTCTGATAAAAGAGCTTTGGGCATTCACAGAAAACCGGATCGCGGTTCGCTACGCCTATGAATGGCATGATGATTCAGGCAACTGGTTCCGTTCGTACGGCAATGAAAACTGGGAGTTCGAGCCGGACGGATTGATGAAGCGTCGTTTCGCCTGTGTAAACGATATGCCGATCAAGGGATCAGAGCGACTGTTCCACTGGCCGCTGGGCAGACGCCCGGACGATCACCCCTCGTTGAGCGACCTTGGGCTATAGGATTTACGCATCACTCCGGGCCACCCCCGGTTACCCGGAGTGATGAATTTACAGTGCGCCCAGCTGTTTCATCAGTGTCAGGTTATCCTCAATATGCCAGTTAGCCACAATTTTACCTTCGCTGATTTCATAGATATCCGTGGCGATGAAATCTATTTTCTGCCCCATCCCCTTCAGCTTGCCAAATGTCCCGGTGAACGTACCGCGAAAATGTAAATGGGATACGACACGGTTACCTGAAATAATCATTTGTTCAACGTCGCAGCGCAAATCAGGTACAGCTGAACGAAACGCCCTGGAGGCCAGAATTGCACCATCAGGTCCCTGCTTACGACCTTCAGGGGGCGTTTTATCAATGAAATTAATCGCCAGGGCGTCACGGGCCAGGGACTCTTTTCCCGTATTCCAGAATGTCGCATACTCTCTGGCAACATATTCATTCGCCGCTAATTGCGTCTGTGGCAGGCTCTTATCGACAATAAGATGTTCCGGTTTCACCAGTTCTACCTGGGCCGAAAAGGCTGTTCCTGTGGTAGCAGCAAGAATGAGCGCCATTACGCCTGGGGCCAAATACGTTGAATATTTCATAATCTCTCTCAACTCGTTATTAAGGTCACTGCAGATCATTCTCTTGCAGGTTGTAAATGGGGTAATCGGTATATCCCGTCGCGGTGCCACCAAACAGCGTGGCGGGGTCACGCACCCGAGCCAGAGGCAAATGGTGCTCAAGTCGATGCGGTAAATCCGGGTTGGCAATAAACGGCCGACCGAACGCGATCAAGTCGGCATAGCCCGCAGCCAGTATTTTTTCCGCTTTATCAAGGTCATAGTTCCCCGCGACGATAAGGGTTCCCGTGAATACCTCACGAAGTGATTTACGGAAGTGGTCAGGCACTTGTGGCGCATCGTCCCAGTCAGCTTCGGCCAGGTGGATGAACGCAATCCCTCGCTGTTCACACCAGGCCGCGAGAGCGAGTATTGCCTCAGTGACCTGCGGATCGTTCATCCCGCGTTGGGTAATAAACGGTGACAGGCGGATGCCCGTGCGCTCGTGACCAATGGCCTCAGCAATGGCGTTCAACACCTCCTGCGCAAAACGGATCCGGTTGGCGAGGGTGCCGCCATACTCATCCGTGCGTTTGTTTGAGGTTTGACGCAGAAACTGGTCGATCAGATAGCCGTTTCCCCCGTGGACTTCCACGCCATCAAACCCGGCCTGAACAGCATTCAATGCAGCCTGACGATACTGAGCAATAATGCCGTGAATATCCTTGCGTGAAAGCGTTCTCGGTTGCGGGCAGTCAACCATTTGGCCTTCACCTTTGTCATTCACTATCCACACCTTCGCGTCAGGAGCCAGGGCTGACGGGGCTACGGGCTTTCCATCCTGGTGAAAACTGGCATGCGACATCCGGCCGACGTGCCAGAGCTGAGAAAAAATCACACCTCCCGCCTGATGCACAGCCCCCGTGGTGAGTTGCCACCCTGTAACCTGGTCAGGAGAATGGATCCCGGGTGTCCATGAATATCCCTGGCCCTGGGGAGAGATCTGTGTGGCTTCCGTGATGATCAATCCTGCGCTGGTTCGTTGCCGGTAATACTCAGCCATCAGGGAGGACGGAATGTTTCCTGGCTGAAGGGAGCGCGCACGCGTCATCGGTGCCATAACGATACGATTTTTCAGGTTCTGTTTACCCAACCTGTAACGTTCAAAAAGTGAAATACGGTTCATGATTTCATCCCTTGTGCTTTGGATGAAAACACTTTACAGATGGCTACTGACTTTGATAATTACACGAAAAACAGATGCACTTTTCGGAAAAAATGAATAATGGGCAAACTTGAAGACATGGCATTGCTGGTTGAAGTCGCCGAGGCAGGAGGCCTTTCCGCCGCCGGACGACGCCTGTCGCTATCTCCTGCGACCATGACGGCCCGCCTGAAGGCAATTGAAGAGCGTTACCAGACTCGTCTGTTCCATCGTTCTACACGTTCCATCACGCTCACCCGCGCAGGCGAAGAGTTTTACCATGCCGCGCTGCGCGTACTGGAAGAGATGCATCACGCCGAGTCGTTACTGACACAAAAAGAAGGTGTTCTCAGTGGCAATATTCGTCTCTCCGCCCCCTCTGACTTTGGCAGGCAGTACCTTAGCCCCGCCGTTATCGAATTTTCCCGGCTCCATCCTGAAGTGAACTTTTTCATCTACTTAAGGGAACATGTTGAGGATCTGGTCGCTAACCGGCTGGATATGAGCATTCGTTTCGGCAACCTGCCGGACAGCAGCCTTGTCGTCAGAAATATCCGCCCGAATCACCGGGTTCTGGTCGCTGCCAGGGCTTATCTGAACGATCGTGGTACCCCCTCCACTTTTGCAGATTTAGCCCATCACCGGTGTCTGGCACTTGAGTCTCAGGGGGTGGTGATGAACGAATGGCGTTTTGAAAATGAGGGTGAAGAAACCGTCGTTCGCGTAGAACCAGCGATGGTGTGTGACGACGGGGCGTTGCTTCGCCAGTGGGCGCTCAGTGGGGCGGGTATAGCAGGAAAATCGTGGTGGGATGTGAAAGACGATGTTGAGACCGGCAGACTCACGGTGCTGTTTGCCGACAGTTTTACCGGATTTAGCCGATACGACCGCAAAGATGTCGGGATGCAATTTGTTTACCCGCAACGCAAATTACAGCCGCTTCAGGTCTCTGCTTTTAGCCAGTTTTTTCTCGACTGGCTTAAAAGGTAATAAGTCGTTGAGAGTCGCCATCCATTATTTGTCACAAAATAAGATGTAGCACTCATTTCAGGAATGATGCCAGGAATACCCTGTGAGCGGTTTTCAGGAGGTAAAAAACATGAAAAAGCTTCTGATATGTTGTTTGTTCGGTAATACCGCAAACTCTCTCGCCAAAAAGATGCAGTCTCTGGCTGAACGGGAAGGCTATCCGCTGATGATTAGCGCTGTCGGGCTGGATAACTTCGCCAGTGTCGCCCCCGCTTTTGACGGTTTTCTCATTGCGCCGCACATTCAATACAAACTTGATGAGATAAAAGAAACGGTTGGCAATACGCGTTCAATCGCCATTATTGAGAGTCTGCCCTATGCGTCCCTGGACGCGAAGAAGGTATTGAATTTCGTGAAGGAGCAAATGCCCGAACTGGCGGCCTGATATAAAAGGCCATATCGCACTGGAGTACCCTGCTCGGGTACTCCAGACAACAAAGTGCAAGGTAGCGGATATATGACTGCTGCGCTCATGCCATTAATGGTGGGGGATCGTCCTGTTTTGATTGTCATAGCCCTGACATTTAAACCCGTGGTGGTAAGCCCGTACAGTGAATGAGATACCAGAATTGAGGGTAGCGTTTAGGCCAGCCGTAATATAAATTCAGAATTAATTTCAGGCAATTAAGGGGGCGATATGTCGCAGATTTTACCAGGCGTTGACGTTTTGTTTGTCGCGGGTTTCGGGCCTATTTCACGAAATACAGAGTCCAGTGCCGGGTTTTATGTCGAGACACTCGGATTGCCGCTTAAGCCAATGGAGGGTAACTGCGACTATCTTCTTGCCGAAGAAGGTATGTTGGAGGGGGTTAAACATTTTGCCGTCTGGCCGCTATCACAGGCTGCAACATCATGTTTTGGCGAGGAGCAGTGGCCAGCCGACCATCCGATACCGCAGGGATGGATTGAATATGAGGTACAGGATCTCGCTTCTGCTACCCGTATCCTGAGTGAAAAAGGCTATCGCCTGCTGGTGGCTAACCGCACCGAACCGTGGGGGCAAACCGTTACTCGCCTGCTTAGCCCTGAAGGCTTGCTTACCGGGTTGACGATCACACCGTGGCTACGGGGGTAAGTGGTGTTCGCTTCTGGCGCGAAGCAGACTTGCATGAGGAAATGTGAGATCTGTTTTGAGCGAGGGGCAAACATAAATTCTTGCAAGCCGATTGCGGTGCATTAAATTGCAGACGTAACGATAAACTGAACAACTTAGGATAGAATGCTCTTTGTAGGGACACAACGTGAACCGTTTGAGCAGCTAAAAAGTAAATTATTCATGAGTAGACGACTTAACAGAGATCATCGAACCAAAGTCAGAAATATTCCCCGACGCATAAAAGCTCTTAACCGTTGGGCTGGTACTTTTCACAACCTTGAACGTAGTGTTTTTTCAGAAGATGAGCATTACTGGAATTTCAAAATTCCAGTAGATATCAACCTCGTTCAGGGGAAATATAGCACGCTTAAAACCAAAGCAGCTTGTGCGCAAGCTTTGATTAATGCATGTTCAAACCTCATAACGGCCACTGCTGGTATGAATTACAGCCCTCGGATTACCGCTGTAGTATGTCTTCCGGATATGTTTACAAGTGAGGTCTGTCTTTATCGCTCCGAGGAATATTATCAAGGCTTCGTAACTGAAGGTCGTTCTGAAAATGATGCTTCTGCTTTGATCAAAGATCGTAGCCTTGCTGCTGAGTGGGGACTCATTCTGCCAGCTAACGTACAGGAAATCGGTATCACACTCGAATACTATGGAAGCGAGGATCGTGATGAATGGTTCACAGGAGAACGCTGGTATTATGGTCAGGTTGCTTAGGTGTGTTGCATCCATAGGTTGAACTCACAGCAAAAAGCAGACGTACTCGTACCCTACTAATAACAATAGTTTCAGAAGTCTTACTAACGTTATATCAATGGTGTTAGGTATTTTTTCATGTAGAGGAAATAGATGTGAATAACTATGTAATCTTCATTAAAGGTGATGAGTCCAAAGTAATCGCTAAGAATCTATTGACGAGACATATTTCTAATGAACTGAAACATAAAGGATTTACTAGATATCCTTATACAATAGAAGCAGATAATGAAAAAGACGCCATTCAAATACTAAATAAACAAGGTCAAGAGCACCTAAACGCACTTTCTGAATACACAGGGAACATCTTTTTCTACTGTGCTGTTTTAGTTGCGGGATTGATGGTGGCACTCATTTTCTTCCGCTAATTTTTAAGAGACAGGCTGTCAATAAAAAAAAATCAACAAACCTTGACAGAAATCACAGATAAGCGGAATGCTACCGAATAATTGCTGCCCTGGTTATCTCGAATGAGATATTCCTTCTTTCACTTTTGTAATGTCCGCTCCAGGCGCAGGGCTGCAGTTGCAGCCCTGACAATCTGAGACTTCAACAGATTCAGCTTGTTCAATACCGGGAATCAAATCCACCAAAAATCCTTTAATATCGGTTCGCCTACCAAATGAACGTCTTTTTAACCCGTACGGAGGTGCGGAAGTACGGAATCCATATACAAGCGTAAATCACATATGTAATAACAGGCATCACCTGAGCAAAGTCCAGGGTGAGTTGCGGGAATATGTAAGAAGTGGCTACCCGATCAATTAGCATAAGTGTGATACTCGAAACAAGCAATGCACAATAAGCCAGGGGTAACTCTTTCTTTTTACGTAAAAACAGAGAAACAATATAAATGACAAAGAGCAGGAAAATTAAGTTAACCCCAGCAGCAATAAAGAGATAGATAGTCTGGGAGATCGGAAGACGACCTAACGTTCCCATGCCAGCACTTAAAGTTACTGCCAGAGAGTTGAAGTAAGAGTAAGCGATAAACAGTATATTGATCAGTGGCAGATATAACAAACCGCCTATTTTACGATATCGTTTTTCCTCACACTCAGCACAATATTCAAGATGCTGCGGGATCTCCTTGTCACATGTAATACACGTCCATTTAAAAGAGGTGTCGTTCATTATTCATCCTTATTGATATGTTCGATCTTAGTGATGTGGCTTTACCCCAGAACAGAGTAAAGCTTCACCAATATCGGCTAAGCATGCACTTTCTTTAGGGGTATTACCTGTTCAGGAAGGGAAAAATGGAGAGTACTGATAAACCGCCACCATCACTGAGAGACTCAATACCACGCTGATGATGAAATATGTTTTAAATGGTTGCTTTTGTGTTTTATGGCGAAAGAGCTGTTGACCCACAATCGCCCCCGGCCACCCCCCCATCAATCCAAACACCAGCAAAGTAGATTCTGGCACCCTGCGCCAGGCCTTACGCGCCGCCATTTTGTCTATGCCGTAAATCGTCAGTGTCAGTACGTTGACAAGCAGAAGCCACGTGACAAAGGGATACGACGTAAAAAGGCTCCCGAATGCCGCGAAGATCAGTAGCAGATAACAAAAGCGATTGAGATTCATATTATTAGTCACAGCAATTATCAGAATTGTATCGACACCGCATTATACGCAACATAAATGGCGGGAAGAACCCGCTGTCTGTCGCTTAGCCACGTGGAGGTGATGAACTAGCCGAGCATATCAAAGCGCGATTTTTGGAAATCTCCATATACCTCCGGATGGGTAAAGGCGGGGAATGTGGCTTTCTGAGCAGCGGATTTTAACGCTTCACAATATGCTTTATTACCATCACTGGTCGAAATATTTGAAGCAGTGCCATCCTGAGCAAACTCGATATGCAATCTGCATTTTTTCCCTTTCCAGCTTTGTGGTGCAACAAGTTTGGCATTAATAGCCGCTTTGATTGCCCGGGCCTGAGCGCCCCACTCATCCTGATCGTCCCAGCGGCCAGAACCGCAACTGCCCGTTGCCGTGGTTTTATGGCACCCGGAAGGATGTAACGGCGCACAACCCACAGCTAAACCGGCCAGAGCAATCAGTATGAAGATTTTCTTTTCCATATGACGAAATCCCTCTCGTTTTGTCAGCTAACGTTTAGCCCCCTATCATATTTCAATTCGCGCCCCTGACCAGCTACCATTATTGAACCCGGCGACAGAAATACTCGTACCTGTTCGCTTAATCAGCCCGTTAGCCCACTAACCCCGCCGACTTTGGCCTCAAATTCTCATCAAATATCAGCCGTTGCCGCCCGGGTTCTGCCTCGCGCAGCGGTTCAACCTGATGCATCGTCAGCTTGCAGCGTTCCACCAGCACCTGGTATTCCCGCGTGCCCTGCATCTTCCACGCTATTTCCTGTTCACTCAGCTCACGAATTGCTTTGGCCGGGCTGCCAATAATCAAATGGTTGGCAGGCATTTCCGCTTTCGCCTTCACAAACGCCGCCGCACCGACAATGCTGTTTTCGCCGATCACCGCGCCGTCCATCACCACCGCATTCATCCCGACCAGTGCGTTACGCCGGATAATGCAGCCGTGCAGAATGGCGCTGTGGCCAATATGCCCGTCTTCCTCGACCACGGTGTCCTGCTCCGGGAAACCATGCATCACGCAGTTATCCTGAATGTTGGCACCGTCTTTCACCACAATACGGCCAAAATCGCCGCGCAGGCTGGCATTTGGGCCAACGTAAACACCTTTACCCAGGATCACATCACCAATAAGTACCGCCGTCGGGTGAACATAGCTCTCGTCAGGCACGACCGGCGTCAGACCGTCAATTTGATAAACAGGCATCCTCACTCCTTATGCGCTTGTAAGACCACCAAAGCGTTGATAGTAGAGCGTGCCAGGCACGGGCAGTTCACCGACGGAGGTTTCGCCTTTCTCACTGACAAACGCCAGCGCTCCCGGTGCCACACGCTGATAAATATTGATGCAGAGCTGTCGGGCACTTTGCCCTGCCCAGTGCGCTGGTAGTAACTCTTCCGGCAACAGCGGGTCTTTCAGCACCACACGACGATAAAAATGGATCAGTAACAGCTGGATCTGGAAGCAACGTTCTGGCGTCAACTCTTCCGGCGCAGCCTCTTTCAGCAGCGGCAACAACGGCCGGAATGAGTCGATAAACGTCTCGTACATGACGTTTTGTTCTGTCAGTTGCCAGCACTCTTCTACCCGGGAGCGTAGCGCAGCGCGGGACAGTGCCAGCGGTGAGTGAGCCTCGAAGAAGATGACGTTTTCCGCCACGCCCGCGTCATGCAACAGGGACTGCACATCCGCCAGATGCTGAGATGGCGAGGCCATCAGGCTCGGCGCAAGCGTGCCAAACCCCTGCCATATAAGCTGTTTTTTCACATCGGCGAGGGTCGTTTTGTCCAGACCTTCAGAGAGCAGCAGCAGCCATTTGCCGTCCCATGCGGGCAGTTCCGCACGGTAGATTTTATTCTCCGCGCGACGGGTCAAACGCAGTCCTTTATCACTCAGACGGTAAAAGCTGCGACGCCCAATGCGGGAAACATCCAGCCAGCCCTCTTTGTTAAGGCGGAACAGCGCGGTACGCACAAAACGTTCACCAAACCCCATGCCTTCAAGTAAAGCGGCCAGGCTGCCGAGCCAGATTTCACCGCCTCGATGGGAAAGTGCATCACCGTATAGGGAAGAGATAAGCGATGTCCCGCTGATGGGAACGGAGCTGACTGCGTGCTGGATGAAGGCGTCGAGTTTATTCATGTGATTCATTCTGTTGTGATTTTTTTCCTGGATGAATCATAGCATAAAATGTTGTGCGGTTTGGTTCCCTCACCCAGCCCTCTCCCCAAAGGGAGAGAGCCAGGGTGACACGTCTGGCCTTAGCTGTTCGCCGCCACCTTACGCAGGTCGAACACCCGGCAGGCCTTCCCTTCAGAGCGCGGAATGCTGCCACAGTTAACGATCATCACATCGGTGGAGATCCCAACCATTGATTTAATGCGGTGGCGCAACTGATGACAAACCTGGCAGCGCTGCTCGTGAGTGAGCGTTAAGCTGCTCTCTTTCAGCTCCACCTTCACCGAAAGCGAATCAAGATGCCCACGGCGGTTCACCTCCAGCTGATAGTGCGGAGAGAGGTGTTCAAACTTGACGATCTCTTCTTCAAGCTGCGACGGGAATACGTTGACACCACGGATGATCAGCATATCGTCGCTGCGCCCGCTGATGCGATCCATACGGCGCATAGTGCGTGCGGTGCCCGGCAGCAGACGCGTCAGGTCACGCGTGCGGTAGCGGATCACCGGCAACGCTTCTTTGGTCAGCGTGGTGAACAGCAGTTCACCCTGCTCACCGTCGGCCAGCACCGTGCCGTCGTTCGGATTGACAATCTCCGGGTAGAAATGATCTTCCCAGATGGTCGGGCCGTCGGCGGTTTCGATACACTCCATCGCCACACCCGGGCCCATCACCTCTGACAACCCATAGATATCCAGGGCGGTGATCCCCAGTCGTTTTTCAATTTCACGGCGCATGGCCTGTGTCCACGGCTCAGCGCCGAACACGCCCACCCGCAGGGAACAGGTGCTGGCATCGCCCCCCATCTGGCGTTCCAGCTCTTCAATCAG
The DNA here is from genome assembly GCF_014103115.1 of Enterobacter sp. RHBSTW-00901. Lineage (NCBI taxonomy): Bacteria > Pseudomonadati > Pseudomonadota > Gammaproteobacteria > Enterobacterales > Enterobacteriaceae > Enterobacter > Enterobacter sp. RHBSTW-00901. Next base: position 420,423 of record NZ_JABXPB010000001.1, on the reverse strand, counting down.
GTTCAGGCAGTAGGACGGTGTAACCATGATCATGTCCGGCTGGAAATCACGGATCAGCTGTGCCTGCTTCTCGGTCTGACCGCCGGACATCGGGATCACCGTCGCCCCTAAACGCTCAGCACCATAGTGTGCCCCCAGTCCGCCGGTAAAGAGGCCGTAGCCGTAGGCCACGTGGATTTTATCTTTTGCGCTGCCGCCTGCGGCACGCAGGGAGCGGGCAACAATATTAGCCCAGTTGTCGATGTCGTTTTGGGTATAACCCACGACAGTCGGTTTACCGGTAGTACCGGACGAGGCGTGGATACGCACCACCTGCTCCATCGGTACGGCAAAGGTGTCGAACGGGTAGTTATCGCGCAAATCCTGCTTGGTGGTGCACGGGAATTTGCGAATGTCGTCCAGCACTTTGAAATCGTCAGGGTGAACGCCCGCAGCGTCAAACTTACGTTTGTACATCGGAACGTTGTTGTAGGCGTGATGCAGCGTCCACTTCAGGCGCTCGGTTTGCAGAGCCTGCAATTCGTCAATGGATGCAGTTTCGATCGGATCAAGCTTTGTTGTATTTGTCGTTGTCATTGTAGGGTACTCACATTGTAATTCGCTCAAACACGCTCAAGGATCATGGCGATGCCCTGACCCACACCGATGCACATCGTACAAAGCGCATAGCGCCCGTTGCGTCGGTGCAACTCATTGCTGGCAGCCAGTGCCAGCCTGGCACCGCTCATTCCCAGCGGGTGGCCTAATGCGATAGCGCCGCCGTTCGGGTTGACGTGTGCGGCATCGTCCGGTAATCCCAGTTGACGCAACACGCCCAGCGCCTGTGAAGCAAAGGCTTCGTTAAGCTCAATGACATCCATATCGTTAATATTCAGACCGGCGCGCTCCAGCACTTTACGGGTGGCTGGCACCGGGCCTAACCCCATCAGACGCGGTTCAACACCGGCGGTGGCCATCGCCACGATCCGGGTGCGTGGAACCAGACCTTGCGCAAGTGCCATTTGCTCGCTGGCGATAATCAGCGCGGCGGCACCATCGTTCACGCCGGAGGCATTCCCCGCGGTTACCACGCCGTTTTTACGAAACGGGGTTTTGAGCGCGGCGAGCTGTTCAGGCGTGGTATCGGCGCGCGGGTGCTCATCCACGCTGATTTCTGTCACCGTTCCCTTTTTACCTGGCACCCGTACCGGCACAATTTCCTGCGCCAGAACACCATTCTGCTGCGCCTGTGCGGTACGCTGCTGGCTGCGCAGGGCAAACGCGTCCTGATCGGCACGGCTGATATTTAACAATTCAGCTACATTCTCTGCCGTTTCCGGCATGCTGTCAGTTCCGAATTGCTGATGCATGAGCGGATTCACAAATCGCCAGCCGATGGTGGTATCAAAGATCTCCGCCTGACGCTGAAACGCCGCCGTGGCTTTACCCATCACAAACGGCGCGCGGGACATCGACTCCACGCCCCCCGCAATCATCAGATCGCCGTCACCGGCTTTGATAGCGCGAGCGGCAAAACCAATCGCGTCCAGCCCCGAACCGCACAGACGGTTGATGGTGGTACCGGAAACCGTCTGCGGCAAACCTGCCAGCAACGCCGACATGCGCGCCACGTTGCGGTTATCTTCCCCCGCCTGGTTGGCACAGCCGAAAATCACATCATCAATACGTTCCAGGTCGAGCTGCGGGTAGCGTGCCAGCAGCGCACGCAGCGGCACTGCCCCCAGATCGTCCGCACGTACACCCGCTAATCCGCCGCCATAGCGACCAACCGGGGTACGAACACCATCACAAATAAATGCATCACGCATCAGGCTTCTCCTGTCACACTGCCGCCAATGCGGTGAGATTTCCCGCGAAAGAGAGCGACCGTTTTCTGTTGTTGGTTCTGGATTTCAATGTCGTACACGCCGGTCAGCTTGCCCTGATGCTTCACCCGCGCAGTGGCGGTCAGCGTGTCCCCGGCAAAACCCGGGCGCAGAAAATCAATGGAGCAACCCGATGCCACCGCCGCCAGTCCCTGACTGTTACAGGCGTAGGCAAAGGCGGTGTCTGCCAGTGAGAACAGCTGTCCACCGTGGCAGGTTTTATGGCCGTTGAGCATCTGCGGGGTGATGGTCATGGTCACCACCGCATACCCGTCATCCATCTCGATAATGTCGATCCCCAGCGCCTGCGCGCAGGCATCCTGCTCATACATGGTGCGGGCGTTATGCCAGGCGTTATGACTCATAGCTACTCTCCAGAAGCGCCCGCTGGCGCAGCAGTGAACAGGGGCGATAACGTTCTTCACCGTAATGACGTTGCAGGTTTTCCAAAAGCGTGAGCAGGCGTTGCCAGCCCAGGCGTTCTCCCCATGCAATCGGGCCGCTCGGGTAATTCACGCCCAGACGCATCGCAGTATCAATATCCTTCTCGCTGGCGACCCCTTTTTGCAGCGCATCCAGCGCTTCGTTGGCAATCATCGCCACCGTCCGCCAGACCAGCAGGCCGGGATAATCGGCAATTTGCACCACCCGGTGTCCCTGCTGTTGCAGCCAGAAGATGGCCTTTTGCGTGGCGGTGTGCGGATTGCTGGACGCCGCCGCGATAACGGCCACATCGCGCTCAATACGGTCAACCACCACCACCGGGCTGTTCAGCCGAAGCGCCAGTGCCTGCGCAGTTTCGCCCTGTGTTTCAATCAACAGTACGTCGTCAATTTCCGTGACACCGTCACTTTTTCTCTGGACGCTCATCGGGCTAAAACTGTCGTTGACCGCCTCAAGCCACTGCACGTCCGGTTTATCGCCGTGCCAGTCGTAAACGCCCCGCCCGCTTTTTTTACCCAATCGTCCCGCCAGTACCAGCTCCTGCTGCACCAGCGATGGCAGGAAACGACGCTCCTGCCAGAAGGCGTTAAACACCGAACAGGTCACGGCAAAGTTGACGTCCTGACCAATCATGTCGGTCAGCTCCAGTGGCCCCATCGGGAAACCACCGCCTTCGCGCAGCGCGGCGTCAATCACCTCCGGTGCGGCCACCTGTTCTTCCAGCGCACGCCAGGCTTCGGAATAGAACGGGCGTGCCACGCGGTTAACGATAAAACCTGGCGTTGACTGGCAACGCACCGGCTGTTTTCCCCAGTTCAGCGCCAGCTCGCACAACGCATCAGCCACTTCAGGCGATGTCGCCAGCCCGCTGACCACTTCCACCAGTTTCATCACCGGTGCCGGGTTGAAGAAATGCAGCCCCGCGACGCGCTCCGGGTGGCGAATGTCTGCGGCGATGGCGGTGACGGAAATTGAAGAGGTATTACTGGTCAGCAGCGTCTGCGGCGGGCAGATTTCCGCCAGCTGTGTAAACAGCGCTTTTTTCACCTCCAGCCGTTCAGAGGCCGCCTCAATGACCAGATCCGCTGCGGCAAGGGCAGAGATATCCGTCACCGGAACCAGCCTTGCGAGGATCTGCGAGCCAGAGTCCGCAGACAACTTTCCGCGCATCACGCGGGAAGCCAGACGCTGACGAATACCGTCAATCGCGCGGGAAACGGCCTCGGAAGCGAGGTCATAAACCAGCACCTGATGACCATGACTTGCCGCCACTTCGGCAATCCCGGCTCCCATCGTGCCGCTTCCAATCACGGCGACAGTGCGGATAGGTATCGCCATGTTATTTCCCCGTAAAGTTCGGCGCGCGCTTCGCCAGAAAGGCGCTGACACCTTCCCGATAGTCGTCACTGCGCCCGGCCAGACGTTGATAGTCACGCTCCAGATCAAGCTGTGCGTCCAGAGTATTGGTCTCTGCGGCGTTGATCGCCTGCTTGATCAGCCCCAGGCCAAAGGTTGGCTGCGACGCAAAGTGCAGCGCCATCTGCTGTGCCGTAACGGAGAGCTGTTCGTCGTCCACCACCTGCCAGATCATCCCCCACGCCTGCGCCTGTTCGGCACTGAGTTTGTCACCGAGCAACGCCAGCCCCATTGCCCGGGCGCGTCCGGCGACGCGCGGCAGCAGCCAGGTACCACCGCAGTCCGGCACTAGCCCGAGCTTGCTAAAAGCCATCACAAAGTTAGCGGAGCGGGCAGCAATCACCATGTCGCAGCCGAGTGCCAGCGTAGCCCCCGCCCCGGCCGCCACGCCGTTGACCGCACAAATTACCGGTTTCGGCAGTTTTGCCAGACGGCGCACCAGCGGGTTGTAAAAGGTTTCAACGGACATCCCCAGATCGGGAGCCGGGCCGTTCGGGTCGACGTTGCGGTCGTTAAGATCCTGACCCGCACAGAAACCGCGTCCCGCCCCGGTGATCAACAGACAGCGGATGGTGTCATCCCGCTCGGCCTGCTTCAGGCACTCCGCAAGTTGCTGGTGCATCACGTCGTTAAAGCTGTTCAGACGCTCCGGGCGGTTCAGCGTAAGGGTCATTACGCCTTGCTCTACATGACTCAGAATAAATTCCACAATTAGCGTCCTTTAAAGTCGGGGGTGCGTTTTTGTAAGAAGGCGTCGATGCCTTCACGACGATCGTCAGTCGCCGAAAGCAACGTAAACAGCTGCCGCTCCTGGGCCAGCCCGGCCTGCAACGGCACTTCCTGAGACTGGCGCAGCGCCTGTTTCGCCGCCTGCAGCGCCAGCGGAGAGTGGCGCGCCATCAGCGCGGCCTGCTTCAGGGCGTACTCCAGCGTCAGCGACGCCGGAAACACATCGCTGACCAGACCGGCGCTCTGCGCCTGTTGTGCCGTAATGCTTTCCCCCGTCAGCACCATTTTGCTGGCAAGCGATTTGCCCACACAGCGAATAAGACGCTGCGTGCCGCCCGCACCCGGCATAATGCCGAGAGTGATTTCCGGCAGACCAAAACGGGCGTTGTCACCGGCGATAACCACGTCGCAGAGCAACGCGAGTTCACACCCGGCTCCCAGCGCGAAGCCGTTAACCGCGGCGATCAGGGGTTTGTTAAAGGTGTTGATCCGCGCCCACAGCTGAGGACGGATATCGTTCAGCGTGGCGGGCAGATCTTTCTCCGCCATTTCATTGAGATCGGCTCCGGCAGCGAAACAGCGCTCGTTGCCGTAGATCACACAGGCGGAGATGTCGGTATTCGCCGCTGCGGCTTCCAGTTCTTCAGCAATCTGCGTTAACAGCGCATTGTTGAGCGCATTACGCGCCGCCGGACGGTTCAACGTCAGCTGCAATACACGACCATGACGGGTGACAATCAGTTCGCTCATGCCATCCCCTTCGCGTCGAAATCGACGATCACGTCAGCGGTTAACGGCAATGCCTGACAGCTCAGGACATACCCGGCAGCCAGCTCGTCCGGCTCCAGGCTGTAGTTGGTGAGCATATCCACTTTGCCGCGCACCACTTTACATTTACAGGTGGCACACACGCCGCCTTTACAGGCATAGGGCAGATCTGCCCCCTGGCGCAGGGCAGCATCAAGAATGCTTTCGTCATCGGCCGTCAGGGTGATTTCACGGTCGCGCCCGTCCTGGCGGACGGTGACTTTCTGCCCTTCGACCTGCACGTTTACAGCGCGTTTCACCGCTGAGCCAGGCGTGTTGAAGCGCTCAAGGTGGATAGATTTTTCTGCCATCCCCAGCGCTTTCAGCGCCGCTTCAGCGTCGTCCATCATCGCCGACGGGCCGCAGATAAAGGCTTCGTCATACTGGTGGAAATTGATCAGGGTTTTCGCCAGCGCCTGCAGTTTTTCGCCATCAATGCGACCGTGAAGCAGATCGCTGTCAAGCCGCTCCTGGCTGAAGATGGAGACCAGCTGCAGGCGCTGCGGGTATTTGTCTTTCAGATCCGCCAGCGCGCCGCGGAACATCATGCTCTGGCTGCTGCGGTTGCCGTAGATCAGGGTGAAGTGGCTTTTCGGCTCGGTGGCCAGCGTAGCGGAGAGAATAGCCAGCATCGGCGTAATGCCCGATCCAGCCGCTATCGCCAGATAGTGACCCTCCCGTTCGGCCCGGGGCTGATAGCCAAAATGGCCCTGCGGCACCATGACGTCCATCGTCATACCCTGCACAATCGTATCGCGGGCATAACGGGAAAAACGCCCGCCTTCGATGGCTTTCACCGCCACGCTGATCTCATCCGGTGCGGTACTACGGCAGATGGAGTAGCAGCGGCGAAGCTCATCACCACCCAGCGTGGCCTTTAAGGTCAGGTGCTGACCCGGGCGAAAGCGGTAAGCATCCTGCAATTCCTGCGGCACGGAAAAGGTAATTGTGACAGCGTCACGTGTTTCGGGTTCCACTTTTGCCACTTTTAATGAATGAAACGTTGTCATGGCAGCCTCAAATGCATTTGAAATAATCGAAAGGTTCACGGCAGGTGTTGCAGCGCCAGAGCGCTTTGCAGGCCGTTGAACCAAATTCACTGATGAGCGAGGTATCGGTGCTCGCACAGCGCGGGCAGCTCACCGCCGCAGGAACATGGGCGTGACAGCTATGGCCTACAGGCGGGCTGATGCCATACTCACGCAGACGTTCGCGCGCATCGGCTGTCATCCAGTCGGTGGTCCAGGCGGGTTCAAGCTGGAGCACGATATGTACCGGGGTAAAGCCATGCGCAGTCATCGTGTCGCGGATGGCTCCCAGCAGGTGTTCCGTCGCCGGGCAGCCCGAGTAGGTTGGCGTGAAGCCAATCACCCAGCCTTCGCCCTGCGCGGAAACGCTGCGCACCATACCTAAATCGGTGATGGTCAAAACCGGGACTTCAGGATCCGGGATCTGGCTTAACAGCGACCAGATTTGCGGGATTTGTGCAGGTGCGATGTCCACGAGACGTTGCATGACATTCCCCTCTCTTACCACTGCTGCCCGGGGTACATACGCTGGAGATATTGCATCTCTGCCAGCATTGGCCCCAGATGTTCGGTGTGCAGCCCACGCTTGCCGCCAGTGCGATACGCCACTTCATCGGGCACGTTCAGGGTGGCTTCCTGCAAGCCAGCAAACACTTCGCTTTCCCATGCCTGACGCAGCGTGCGCGGGTCGATGGCAATACCGGACGCAACCAGTTCCAGTTCGACGTCATCGGCGTCGAACAGCTCAGCGGTAAAGCGCCACAGATTGTTGACCGCCTGCTGCATTTTTTGTGCGGATACTTCTGTGCCGTCACCCAGGCGCACCAGCCAGCCGCGGCTAAAGCGCAGGTGATAGCGCGCTTCCTTAATCGCTTTTGCGGCAATGGCGGCAATCTGGCGGTCGCTACTGTGGATCAGGCGCTCATACAACGCCACGTTCCACTCATCCATAAGGTACTGACGGACGAGGGTGTCGGCGAAATTGCCGTTAGGCTGTTCCACCAGCAATACATTGCGGAACTGGCGCTCATCGCGGCCAAAGGCCAGCGTATCTTCATCGCCCTGGCCTTCCAGTTCGGCGGCGTAGGTCAGGAAATTGCGCGCCTGTCCCAGCAGATCGAGACCGATATTGGCCAGTGCGAGGTCAATTTCCAGCTCCGGCGCGTGACCACACCAGGCTCCCAGACGCTGAGAGAGCACCAGACCGTTGTCGCCCAGACGCAGGACGTATGCAGATAATGTTTTCATCCCTGACCTCACATGTGCTCAATGCCATCAGGGATGGTGTAAAACGTCGGATGGCGGTAGATCTTGCTCTCCGCCGGGTCGAAAAACGCACCGCTCTCTTCTGGCTGGGAGGCGACAATCTCGCTCGCCTTCACCACCCAGATGGAACAGCCTTCGCTGCGGCGGGTATAAGCATCACGCGCGTTTTCCAGCGCCATGCGGTCGTCAGCGGCGTGCAGACTGCCAACGTGACGGTGGGATAACCCTTGTTTGCTGCGTACAAACACTTCGTATAACGGCCAGTAGACATTGCTCATGTTGCTTCCTCTTAAGCCACTTTGCGGGCGTGTTGTTTTTCTGCGTGCGCCAGTGCGGCTTCGCGCACCCACGCCCCTTCTTCCCAGGCTTTACGTTTTGCGGCCAGGCGTTCGTGGTTGCAGATACCGCGCCCGTTAATGACGTCGTCAAACTCGTGCCAGTCGATCTCACCGAAGCAGTAGTTGCCCGTCTCTTCGTCCAGGTGCAGGTCAGCATCCGGCACGGTCATGCCCAGCATTTCCACCTGCGGGATGGTGTTATTCACAAAACGCTGGCGCAGCTCGTCGTTACCAAAGCGCTTGATTTTCCAGGCCAGGCTGCGGGCGCTGTTCGGTGAGTTGTCATCGTTAGGCCCGAACATCATCAGTGCCGGCCACCAGAAACGGTTGATAGCGTCCTGTAACATCTGACGCTGGGATCCACTGCCCTGCGCCAGTGCCATGCAGGCTTCAAAGCCCTGACGCTGGTGGAAGCTCTCTTCTTTACAGATTTTCACCATCGCCCGGGCGTACGGGCCGTAAGAGGTACGGCACAGCGCCACCTGGTTGACGATGGCAGCACCGTCCACCAGCCAGCCGATTACGCCGATATCAGCCCAGCTCAGCGTTGGGTAGTTGAAGATGGAGGAGTATTTCATTTTGCCGTCGAGCATCTTCTGATAGATGTCTTCCCGCGCGCAGCCCAGCGTTTCCGCCGCGCTGTAGAGATACAAACCGTGGCCGGCCTCGTCCTGCACTTTCGCCAGCAAAATGGCTTTACGGCGCAGCGTGGGGGCGCGGGTGATCCAGTTCCCTTCCGGCAGCATGCCGACAATTTCAGAGTGTGCGTGCTGACCAATCTGGCGGATCAACGTCTTACGGTAGGCGTCAGGCATCCAGTCCTGCGGCTCGATGGCCGTCTCCTGCGCTATGCGCTGCTCAAAGCGTTGTTCTTGCGTCACATCATCACCTTTATGATTCGATAATCTATCTTAACAAGTGAAATGGTGAATCATTTCGTTTCTTAAAAGTTACACAGAAGTTAAATATAACCCCAAGAAATGTTTCCTTGTTTTGTGATGCTGCTCGCAAGGCTTTTCAAGCAAGGCGCGTGAACTGGGGCTTTATGGGCCGTATTTCGTCATGCCAGATCACAACGTTAACAATTCATTAAAACTCAGCTTGATTTTTATGATTCATGATCAAACTATCTATAGTGAAATTACGTAACATTTGGAGATAAGAGATGCAGCAGTTAGCCAGCTTCTTGTCCGGTACCTGGCAGTCTGGCCGGGGCCGCGAGCGCAATATTCATCACGCCATCAGCGGCGAAGCCTTGTGGGAAGTCACCAGCGAAGGGCTGGATATGGCGGCCGCCCGCCACTACGCCATTGAGCACGGCGGCAAAGCACTTCACGCGATGACCTTTATCGAACGAGCCGCCATGCTGAAAGCGGTGGCAAAACATTTGCTCAGCCAGAAAGAACAGTTTTATGCCCTGTCAGCCCAGACCGGGGCGACAAAGGCCGACAGCTGGGTCGATATCGAAGGGGGTATCGGCACCCTCTTCACCTATGCCAGCCTCGGTAGCCGCGAACTGCCGGACGACACGCTGTGGCCAGAAGATGAGCTGATCCCCCTGTCGAAAGAAGGCGGTTTTGCAGCGCGCCACGTATTAACCTCAAAATCTGGCGTGGCGGTGCATATCAACGCCTTTAACTTCCCGTGCTGGGGCATGCTGGAAAAACTGGCTCCCACCTGGCTTGCCGGGATGCCTGCGATCATCAAACCCGCCACCGCCACCGCGCAGGTCACGCAGGCAATGGTGAAATCGATCGTGGAAAGCGGTCTGGTACCGGCGGGAGCCATCAGCCTGATCTGCGGCGGTGCAGGCGATCTGCTGAGCCAGCTCGACAGCCAGGACGTGGTGACGTTCACCGGCTCCGCCAGCACCGGACAGAGCCTGCGCGTTCACCCAAACATCGTGGCGAACGCGATCCCCTTCACGATGGAGGCAGACTCCCTGAACTGCTGCGTGCTGGGGGAAGACGTCACGCCAGATCAACCGGAATTTGCCCTGTTCATTCGCGAAGTGGTCCGCGAGATGACCACGAAGGCCGGGCAAAAATGTACGGCTATTCGCCGCATTATTGTGCCGCAGGGGCAAATTGATACCGTCAGCCAGGCGCTGATTGCGCGGCTGGAAAAAGTGGTGGTGGGCGACCCGGCACAGGAAGGGGTCAAAATGGGCGCACTGGTGAATAGTGAACAGCGCGCCGACGTGCAGGAAAAAGTCGATCTGCTGGTTGCCGCAGGCTGCCAGATCCGTCTGGGTGGCAAAGCCGATCTGCAGGCCGCGGGGGCGTTCTTCCCGCCAACCCTGCTCTTCTGCCCGCAGCCGGACGAAACCCCTGCCGTACACGCCACCGAAGCCTTCGGCCCGGTTGCCACCCTGATGCCATACCGTAACGCAGAGCACGCGATAACGCTGGCACGCGCGGGCGGCGGCAGCCTGGCGGGCACGCTGGTGACGGCCGAACAGACCATCGCCCGCCAGTTTATTTCCGGTGCGGCGCGCGCCCACGGACGCATTCAAATCCTCAACGAGGAGTCGGCCAAAGAGTCCACCGGGCACGGTTCTCCGCTGCCGCAGCTGGTACACGGCGGCCCAGGCCGCGCGGGCGGCGGTGAAGAGCTGGGCGGTCTGCGTGCCGTGAAGCATTACCTTCAGCGTACTGCCATTCAGGGCAGCCCGACGATGCTCGCCGCCATTGGCAAACAGTGGGTACGCGGTGCGCAAGTGCAGGAAGATCGCGTACATCCATTCCGTAAATACTTCGAGGAACTGCAGCCGGGCGATAGCCTGCTGACGCCGCGCCGTACCCTGACGGAAGCCGATATCGTTAACTTTGCCTGCCTGAGCGGGGATCATTTCTACGCGCACATGGACAAGATCGGCGCAGCGGAGTCGATCTTTGGCGAGCGCGTGGTACACGGTTACTTCCTGATTTCAGCCGCGGCGGGGCTGTTTGTTGATGCGGGTGTCGGGCCGGTCATTGCCAACTATGGCATGGAAAACCTGCGCTTTATCGAGCCGGTCAAACCTGGCGATACCATTCAGGTGCGCCTGACCTGCAAACGCAAAACGCTGAAGAAACAACGCTCTGCCGATGAAAAACCGACTGGCGTGGTGGAATGGGCCGTTGAGATCTTCAACCAGAACCAACAAGCCGTCGCGCTCTACTCCATTCTGACGCTGGTGGCGCGCCAGCAGAGCGACTTCTGACGTTTTCCTCTCAAGTCCATTGACCGGGGTGTGATTTACCCCCGGTCTTTTTTTAACCTGGCAAGACTGGCAAATAACCTGGCAGATGCAGGCAAACGCTTTTCGCCTGCGGCTGTCAGGATAAGGTCATCACAACACAATAAACACAACAATATGAGGTCAACGATGGGAAGCAACTCTTCTTTTTCTGCCCGTAAAACGGCACTGGCCATGACAGTTGCTCTGTTTTGCGCCTGGCAGTCTCCCGTTTTCGCCCACGGCAGTGAGGCGCATATGGTCCCGATGGACAAAACGCTGCAGACGTTTGGCGCTGATGTGCAGTGGGATGATTACGCACAGATGTTCACCATTACCAAAGACGGTGCGTTTGTGAAGGTAAAACCCGGCGCAAAAACCGCCATCGTCAACGGCAAAACCCTGAAGCTGCAGGTGCCGGTGGTGATGAAAAACAAAAAAGCCTGGATAGCTGACACCTTCATTAACGATGTCTTCCAGTCCGGCCTTGACCAGACTTTCCAGGTTGAAAAACGCCCTCACCCGTTAAATGCGTTAACGGCTGACGAAATTAAGCAGGCTGTCGACATTGTCAAAGCCTCAGCCGATTTTAAACCGAATACCCGCTTTACTCAGATTGCCCTTGCTGAGCCAGAGAAAGCCAAAGTGTGGGACTTTGTGCTGAACGGCACGACAGTGGATTCCCCTCGCCAGGCGAACGTCATCATGCTGGACGGAAAGCATGTTATCGAAAGCCTGGTTGACCTGAAAGAGAAAAAAGTCCTGCGCTGGGAGCCGGTCAAAGACGCGCACGGCATGGTGTTGCTGGATGACTTCACTGCCGTACAACAGATTATCAATGACAGCCCGGAATATGCCGATGCGCTGAAAAAACACGGCGTCACCGATCCGAAGAAGGTCATTACGACCCCGTTAACCGTCGGCTATTTTGACGGTAAAGACGGGCTGAAACAGGAAGACCGCCTGCTGAAAGTGGTGAGCTATCTGGACGTTGGCGACGGTAACTACTGGGCGCACCCTATCGAAAACCTGGTGGCGGTGGTCGACCTCGAACAGAAGAAAATCCAGAAGATTGAAGAAGGTGCGGTTGTTCCGGTTCCGATGACCCCGCGCCCGTATGATGGCCGTGACCGCATAGAAACCCCGAAAAAACCGCTCGATATCATTGAGCCGGAAGGGAAAAACTACACCATTACCGGCGATATGGTGCACTGGCAGAACTGGGATTTCCACCTGAGCCTGGACTCTCGTGTCGGGCCGGTTATTTCTACCGTGACCTGGAACGACAATGGCAAAAAGCGCCAGATCATGTATGAAGGATCGCTCGGAGGGATGATCGTCCCTTACGGCGACCCGGATGTCGGCTGGTACTTTAAGGCGTATCTGGATTCCGGCGACTACGGCATGGGCACGCTAACCTCCCCGCTGGTGCGCGGCAAAGACGTACCGTCTAACGCCGTGATGCTCAATGAAACCATTCCGGATTACACCGGTGCACCCATGGAGATCCCTCGCGCAATCGCCATCTTCGAACGTTATGCCGGGCCGGAGTATAAGCACCAGGAGATGGGTCAGCCGAACGTCAGTACCGAACGTCGTGAACTGGTGGTGCGTTGGGTCAGTACCGTCGGCAACTATGACTACATCTTCGACTGGGTATTCCACGAAAATGGCACCATCGGTATTGATGCGGGTGCAACGGGTATTGAAGCCGTGAAAGGCGTACAGGCAAAAACAATGCATGATGCCACGGCCAAAGACGACACTAAATATGGCACCCTGATCGATCATAACATCGTGGGTACCACCCACCAGCACATCTATAACTTCCGTCTGGATATGGACGTGGATGGCATCAATAACAAGATGGTGGCGATGGATCCGGAAGTGAAACCCAACACCGCCGGTGGTCCGCGTACCAGCACCATGCAGATCAATCAGTACAGCATTGATACCGAGCAACAGGCTGCGCAGAAATTTGACCCGGGTACCATCCGGCTGCTGAGTAACACCAGCAAAGAGAACCGCATGGGTAACCCAGTCTCGTACCAGATCATCCCTTACGCGGGCGGTACACACCCGGTGGCGACCGGTGCGAAGTTTGCCCCGGACGAGTGGATCTACCACCGCCTGAGCTTTATGGATAAACAGCTGTGGGTGACGCGCTACCATCCAGATGAAATGTACCCGGAAGGGAAATTCCCGAACCGCTCAACGCATGATACGGGCCTGGGCCAGTACAGCAAGGATAACGAGTCGCTGAACGACCAGGATGATGTGGTCTGGATGACGACCGGGACAACTCACGTTGCACGTGCCGAAGAGTGGCCAATTATGCCGACGGAATGGGTGCATACCCTGCTCAAACCGTGGAACTTCTTCGACGAGACACCAACGCTTGGCAAGAAGAAAGACGAGCAGAAATAAGTAAACGACCGGGCGCGATGCCCTAATGTTTGTCAGTTAAGCGACGCAAAGGCACTTTGTTATTTCAGTGGTATCGTTCCGTTCACTCAGACATTTCTGCTACCTGCATAATCCGCTGCGGTGAACGTGTTAAGGGGGCTATCGCGCCCCCTTAACAATCCCGGCTCCCGGCAAAGAAAATCGCCGCTTCGCGGTGCCCTCAGCTTATTCCTTCCGGCTTTTCGGGGACGGGCGGAGGTAACCTCCCTGTAAAGCCGCCCTCGCCGCGCATCCCTGCGCGTCGCCCCGGCCTTCAGGAAACGCTTCGGCGATTTTCAGCCGGACTCACGCTCCCTCAACCTTCTTCATCGCCTGAATGTGGCACGGGTGTTGAGTCCCCGCTGAAATCGGCGAACCGGAGACCGGATGACAAGGGCTGGACGCCAGGGATGGCGGCCAGAGGCGAAACGAGACAGGACAAAATTGCCGGAAGCAATTTTGAACAACGCTTGCGTTGGCCCCGAAGGGGCGAGTCCCAGGGATGGGACGAGTAATCTTGAGTCGAGCCGACCGCAGGCAGCGGGTCGGGAGGTGAGCGCAGTGCGAAGCACCGATTTCTCCGCGGGGCCGCGGGGATTGATAAGGGGGCCGCGGTGGCCCCCTTATCCCGTTCACAGGTTGTGAGCGTATTATTTTCTGCGGATATTAAGGTGAACGGAATTATCCACCATGCTTAACTGACAAGCATTAGGCGCGATGCCCGTTTTTTTCCCCGTAAATTTGAGGAATCATCGAGCCTGATTATAGTTACTGATACATCGCTTACCCCATCTCTCCCCTGGACGGGAAAACAACGCCAATGGAAAAACGAAAAAATTCGCCCCCCGAACGTGCAACATGGCCGACGCGTCAGGCAATGGTACTTCACGGACTGGCAATGAACCTGCCGTGGCTGGCGTTTGTCAACGTGAGCTTTGCGCTCATGATCCTGCTACGCAACGTCCTGTTTCAGGACAGCGATACGCTTTACCCGATCCCGCTCCACCTGACGCGAATTGTCGATGCATCAATGTTCGGCATCATTATGCTGTCAGCCGCCTTAATCATCATGGCCTGGCAGCGCATTGCCGGTATCAGCGTTGTTCTGTTCGTCTGTAGTGCAATCTGGTCGATAACCTGTTACTGGTTTATCACCGACTGGCAACTTCCCCACGTCTGGCCGCTGTGTGCCATCCTGCTACTGGCAGGCCTGACGGCGCTGTATTTCTACCCGGAAGGATTATTGTCCTTCATGTTACCGCTCTGGCTCACCCTGCCCGTTGCCAGTTGGATGCTAAATGACGGGGTCAACATTCGCTTTGCCACCATCTGGATAGTCTTCACCCTGATCCTCATCTGTGGCCGTTTTATCCTGCTGAGCTGGTTTGATGAAGCCTGGCGGCGTAACCAGCAAAACCAGCTGTTGATCTCGCGGCTGGATGCGCTGGCGCACCAGGATCCGCTGACCAAAACCGCCAACCGCCGGGCAATGGAAAACGTGCTGAACAATGCGGTTGACCAGGGTAAACCCTTCTCATTGATTATGCTGGATATTGATGATTTCAAACGCTACAACGACACTTACGGCCACCAGGCAGGAGACGAATGCCTGGCGCGTGTTGCGGACGTGCTGAAGCAAACGGTGCGTACACCGAATGATGTGGTATCGCGCTACGGCGGTGAGGAGTTTGTGGTGATCCTCTTCAACTGCAAGGAGAGCATGGCGGAACAGGTTGCCGCACGTATTCAGGAGGGGCTGCGCATGGCGGCTATTCCACACGTTGCCTCAACGGTCAGCGACCACGTTACCGCCAGCATGGGGATTACGGGAATGACGGCGGGACTTACCGCCCACGAGATCATCGCCCGCGCCGATGTTGCACTTTATCAGGCCAAAAATGCCGGGCGGGATCGCTGGTCTTTGTAAAAATGCCGGGTGACGGCTACGTCTTACCCGGCTTTGCTTTTAGTAGCGCACACAAACCGATTTGGTTTCACACCATCCATCCAGCCAGTCCGGGCCGAAGTCGCGCCCGGTGCCGGACTGCTTCATGCCGCCAAACGGCAGGTTGGCGTCGATCAGCGTATGGCTGTTCACCCACACGGTACCCGCCTGTAGCCTGTCGGTATATTCCAGCGCCTTGCTGATATTCTGCGTCCAGACGCTGGCCGTCAGCCCGTATTCAGTGTCATTTGCCAGCGCCAGTGCTTCTTCACCATCGGCCACGCGCACCAGGTTCACCACCGGACCAAAGACTTCTTCACGGGTCAGCCTCAGTGCGGCATCCGGGTTTACCACCAGCGTCGGGGAGACGTAATACCCCTTGCCATCCGGGCCTCGGTTGCCGCTGATAAGCTCCGCGTTGTGCGACTTCGCTTCATCAAGGAAGGTCTGTACTTTATCGCAGTGCGCACGCGACACCAGCGGATTAATAAACGCCTGGGGTGACATACCCGGGCCAACGCTCAGGGATTTCACCGCCTGTTCAAAGCCGCCGACCAGCGTGTCAAACAGCGGTGCTTCAATGTAAATACGGGAGCTGGCCGCACAAACCTGCCCCTGGTTAAGGAAGCTGCCGGTCATCAACCCTTCAATTACCCACACAGGGTCGGCATCTTTGAGCACAATGGCCGGGTTTTTACCGCCCAGCTCCAGGGTAACGCCCGTCAGCGTATCCGCCGCCGTGCGCGCAATCTGTTTACCGGTCGCCGTTGAACCGGTAAAACTCACTTTCGCAATATGCGGATGCGACGTCAGCGCAGCACCACACACCGCACCGCTCCCCGTCACCACGTTAAACACGCCGTCAGGAATGCCCGCTTCGCTTGCCAGTTCCGCCACGCGTAGCATGGTCAGCGGCGTGGTCTCCGAAGGTTTGATCACGATGGAACAGCCAGCGGCCAGCGCAGGCATCACTTTCCACATGCCGATCATCAGCGGGAAGTTCCACGGCACAATCCCGGCGACGACACCCACCGGCTCTTTGCGCGTCCACGCCTGGTAACGAGCCCCCTGCGGCAACGGGATAGAGAGATCGAGAGTCTTCCCGGCAATTTTGGTGGTCAGCCCGGCGGTATAGCGCATCCAGTTCAGGGTGCAGCCCACTTCAAAGGCTCGGGAAATGTTAATCGATTTCCCCTGCTCCAGCGTTTCCAGCTGCGCCAGCTCTTCGCTGTGCTGCTCCACCAGGTCAGCAAAATGCAGCAAGATACGTTCGCGTTCTGCCGGGAGTTTCCCCGCCCAGCGGCGACCAACAAACGCGCGCCAGCCGGACATCACGGCACGGTCAACATCATCTACGCTGGCATCTGCGGTTGACGCAATCACCTCTCCCGTGGCCGGGTTGAACACGTTCAACCGTTTTTCGCTGTCGGATGCAGTCTGACGGCCTTCAATCCACAGGCCATGATGTCGGTCCAGAAACTGCTGCACGCCAGGCAGTACGGCTACCAGTGATTCAGACATAAGGTACTCCTTCGTTATTATTCGCAGGGTGTTACTGCAGTCTAAGAGGGCTTTCGCATTCCTGCTTTTATCTCTGTGACATTCGCTTTGCCACCTGTGACAGGCTCCGCAATTCGGGATAATTCCGGCTTATAACGCTGTTCCCGGTGAGTGTTCTTTCCTATAGTCAGCCTCATAGCCCTGACAAAATGCAACACAAATGCAACAATACGAACACATTGACGGTGCGGCGAGATAAACGATGGCGGGTGCAAGCGAACAGGAAAAGTATCAGCAGTGGCTGGCGCAAATTAACCAGGTTTGCGGGCATTTCGACGCGCGTCCTTTAGAGGGACAATTCATTGGTGAACTGGAAACCAGCTATGCCCGCAGCCTGAAGCTAAGCACCGTGACCGCAGGTAGCGTAAACCTGTTTCGTACCCGTCAGGAGATAAAAAACGGCAACGATGCCTGGTTCTATACGGTGTTTCAGCTCGACGGTAGCGCAGAGATTGAACAGGACGACCGCCGTGCCATTCTCAACACTGGTGACATTACCCTCATCGACGCCTCGCGCCCCTGCTCCATCTACTGGCAGGAAAAATCCCGCCAGATTTCGCTGCTTGTTCCTCGTCAGATTATTGAGCAACAGTGCCGTTTTCAGGAAGTCAGCTGCGCACTCACGCTGTCGCGCAGTCTGCCGACCGTACAGCTAAGCCATCGTTTGTTGCAGGAGAGTATGGGAAATGCCGACTTGAGCGATATAGAAAGTGAAGCGGCGCTGGAAGCGATGGTGTGTCTGTTACGCCCGGCCTTTCAGCAGCGTGAGTCTACGCAGCCACGTAAAGAGCGCCAGTTCCAGAATGTTCTGTCACTGATTGACGACCATATTCAGTCTGAAGCCCTGCGCCCGGAATGGATTGCCACAGAGAGCGGAATGTCGGTGCGCAGCCTGTACCGTATGTTTGCCGATAAGGGGCTGGTGGTCGCCCAGTATATTAAAAACCGCCGTCTCGACCTCTGCGCGCAGGTGCTGCGCTCCGCCAGCGATGATGAGAAGCTGGCGGGAATTGGCTACAGCTGGGGGTTTGCCGACCATAGCCATTTCTCAACGGCGTTTAAGCAGCGCTTTGGCGTGTCGCCCGGCGAGTACCGTAAGCGTTGCCGCTAACTACTTCTTCAGCCACTTACCGTTAATACCCTTCACGTATTCGCCCGGCTGTGCGCGCTCCACCAGTTTTTGCCCTGCCATTTTTGCCACTTCATCAACCGGTAAATTGTTGCTGTCGGCCAGCTTTTGATAGTTTTCCGTGCGCGCGGCGTTGATGCGGTTAACCAGCGCCAGGGTTTCTGCATCTTTCGCGATCGGGGCAATATAACCGCTCAGCGTCTCCCCAACGCGCCCCTGCGCACGCGCGTCGTTCAGCGTCAGCGTGGCGGCCTGCACGTTCATCCCCAGAGCCAGTAAAATGAGAGCTAATGTGCGTTTCATGGCGTCCTCAGAACAGATCGCTGCGTGATTTCAACAGGGTTTCAACGTCTTTATCGACCTTAATATGGATCTCATGTTCGATTTTCACGTTCATGTTGATGGTAATCGGCTCCTTCGGTGCTGCGACTTCAATGCGCGGCGTACAGCCCGTCAGCATCGCGACCACGGCAACGGTGAGCACACCAGCCATCTTTTTCATTGTTGTTCCTCACTTTCCTTGCCAGTCGAACTGCGGGTACTGGGTATTGCCGCGTGTTGCTCAAACCAGGTTTGCAGGTTGTCCCCAAAACGCAAGCTGCGCCAGAGGGTAAAGACATTCTCGTCATGGGTGTAGTTCAGGTTCACGGAGCTGCTTTTACCCTCTACCCGGCTCGTCCCCTTGATGGTGGCCTGCATGGTTAATTCACCCAGATTATCTAAATTGATTCTCGTCCACGAACGTGAGATTTCCATATAGCGGAGCCAGTTGATTGCCGCGCCCGCTACCATATTATCGTTCACAATCGCATCAGCCGTATCTTTATCAATACGCAGCGTCATTGGCCCCGGGTTGGTCAACCAGCCATCTTTGATGATCCATTTTTCATTCTCCAGCCAGAACGGCAGCGCACCGCTCACCGGACCTGACACGGCAAACTGCTTCGGATTGACGGCGCTAATCAGTTCGCTGGAGGAGATATTGTCAACACGTAGAAGTGCGGGATCGTGCTGCGGCATTCTCAGTTGTTGCATGGTGATTTTCCCGCCGAGCGCTTCAACCTTCACGTTGGTGAGCAACAGCGGGTTTTCCTCACTCCAGGGATAGTTCCCCTGGAGATCCGCCGTGATATTCCGCGCGGTCACCAGGTTTTCCACTTCGCCAATGCGCAACGTAACCGGGCCACGCGTTCCCAGCGACCAGGTGCCCTTGCTAAACCGGAACGGCAGAACGAAGTCGACGCCGTTGATTTGGTTATCAGGCATCCAGGCGCTACCGGATTTCAGTACCCCGTGCCCGCCCGCCTCAAAACCTTGATCGGCAGCCGCAGAAAACGCGACCTGCGCATAGAGTTCACCTTCACGCAGCGTCATTTTCCAGTCCGGTGGGATCAACGACTGGAAAACGGTGAGAGACTGCTTCGGCCACCACGCTTGCCCGCGAAGACGTTCACCATCCCAGCGACCATTCATCTGAACCGGGCCGATTTTATCGGCATGGAGATCGCCTTTGAACTGGAAGAGCGTCGGGTCAGTACCGTCAACGCTGAAGGTCAGTACCGATGGCGGCAACACGCTCCCCCCCGAGAACGTGGTTTGCCCGGCATTTAACGACAGTGCACCATTGAATGCCGGTTTAGCGGGATCGCGTAACCAGCGGATCGGTTTATCCAGCACCAGACGCGGCTTGCTGACCAGCATTGTTTCATACTGAAGTTTGTCGAACCCCGTCGACAGATCCGTCAGCGAGATCGCTGTATCGCGCCATTCCCCTTTACCAGCCACATCCCAGCGCGCATTCATCGGCGTGAAGTTCCCTTTACCCCAGTAACGCCACTGCCACAGACCTCTATCCGGTAAAAAATCGTTGGCCTGGCCGTCCAGATGCAGCTCAAAATCCCCCATTTCATTTTCATGCGCCCGCAAAATGGCCTGCAGGCGACCATCCACGCCTTTCTGCGCCAGCTTCACGCCCGCCAGCGGCCAGCGGATTTCATCAATATTGAGGGAGTTAATGACGCGGCCACGCGAACGCAGCAGTGCGCCGGGTTCAAAAGTGAGCTGCGGATCGTTCAGGCTTCCGGTCAGTTTTGCCGGGAGTTTGGCATACAGGACAAAATCGTTTTGTTTGGCTTCACCGCTCAGATGGAGCGGCATGTCACTGTTTTCCATACTGAGCTTGCCCGGCCCAATATTCAGTACCGCGTTCCCTTTCCCTGCATCGCCGTGGGTGAGCACATTCAGGCGTCCGGCAATTGTGGCTTTCTCCAGCCCTTGTTGCCAGTTGTCGATCCGCATACCCATTCGCCCACTCATCGGCATGCCTGACAGGTTCCAGTTCCAGCGTCCGTCGCTGATGTTCAGTTGTTCCGCCGTTATTTGCCACGGCAGGTCGAGCAGCGGATCGGGGTTATCACGCGCCATGACCACCAGCTGCCCCTGGTTTTCTTCCCAGTTCAGATCGGCATCAACCAGAGACGTTAACTGTGGCACGCTAAAGGTGGCGAGCGCATGGCCTTTCACCGGCACGCCGTCCGGAACCAGTGGTAACGTAAACTCACCCACCAGTTTCACAGGCTGCGGGTAATCCGGCAACAGAGCGTCCAGTTGGCTGATGGTCAGCGTCTGACCACGCAGTTTTCCCTTGATGCTCACCTGCTCACCTTTATAGGTGAGCGCCTGAATGGCTGGCGTCAGCGATGCGTGGAGTTCTCCCTGCCACTGTTGCCAGGGGGAAAGCGTCAGGCGGTGAATGGTGAGCCAGGTATTCGGCAATACAGCCTGCCACTGCGCCAGCGTTTTGGGGGCCACCGTTGATGGCGCAGACTGAGGCAGTTTGCTGAGACACGCCGAATTAAGCTCAAGCGTACCAATATCAATGTTCCAGCGGCTGGGATGCGACAGCGTCGCGTTTTCTACGCGAGCCATTTCGCAATCCTCAACCAGATAGCGAAGATCGGGGATCGTAATGGCGTGACGCGTCAGTCTGGGGCTTTTTTCAAAAGCGATACGTGTCCCGACAGGCAGCCAGATCCCGGCTAGCGTCGGTACCCACTGCGCGAGCGTCATCAGCAGCGTCAGCGGCAACAAAATCAACAGCAGTAAAAGCGCAATTGCGGCTTTATATTTACCCTTCATGGGCAGTTAATATCCTGATTTAGCGAAATAATTAAGCCGACAGTGCCGATCATTGTCGCATGTTTAGTCATTCAGTTGAAGTGAGTGACCGTTTTAAGGATAGATGCTCTCACACTATGCGGTGAATTTTTTATTTTTAGCCATCTCAATAATTTATTTATTATTCAATGCGTTGAAAATCATCGCGAGTGGCTAATCGCGCAGAATAGTAGCAAATTATCAGCCCCAATTTATACACCAGAATTCCTGGTTATCGCCCCAAAATGCGCTTTTTTGCGTCGCGTTTTCTTATCAATCCCCCACTGACCTTAGCCAGACGCTTCAGTCAGTAATGCGGACTGCACAGCAGGTCGTGTATTAATTCTTGCCATATATGCTGACAGCAAGGGCCAGCAATTCAGGTCGATGGAAAAGAATTTACACCAGCCAAGTACGGTGAAAAGGTAGGCATCAGCAACACTGAACGTTGAACCCATCAGATAGGTTTTACCGTTGAGCTGATCCTGAAGATAATTGAACCGCCGGAACAGCTTCTCTCGATAAATCGACTTAACGTCTTCGGGCAGTGAGGGATTGAATAACAACGCTGAGCCAGCGTGTATTTCACTGGTGATAAAGTTAAGCCATTCCTGCAGACGCACCCGCTCCCAGCTGCCCGCTCGCGGTGCCAGCCCGATTTCCGGTTTAAGATCCGCGAGATACTGCACAATGGCAGGTCCTTCAGTGAGGATCTTTCCATCGTCAAGTTCAAGCGCAGCGACATAACCTTTAGGGTTAATGGTCAGGAAATCACGTCCATCAGCGGTGAGCTTGCTACGGTTGTTCACTTTAACCAGCTCAAACTCAAGCTCCAGTTCACGCAGCACAATGTGTGGTGAAAGCGAACAGGTATCCGGGGCGTAATAGAGTTTCATTTTGTCTCCTTTTGAATGGAAAAGTTTTAATCAACGTTTAAGCCGATCCTGAAAACACTCTGCTTAATATGAATCTTTCTGTAAAATTAATTGTTCATAAACTCACTATTAGCTGAGCTACTGATACTCATGATGAATCTTTTGCACTGGCGCTTATTGGTCGCAGTGGCCGATGCCCACAATATTTCGCGCGCCGCTGAGGAAATTGGCATGACGCAGTCTGGTGCCAGCCAGGCTATCGCTCAGCTAGAGGCGTCACTTGGGTTTCCTGTTTTCACACGTGAGCGGCGATATATCGGCGTCACCGCCCTGGGTGTGCAGGTTGTCGAACATGCAAGGAGCATGGTATTGACGCTGAATGCGATCCGTTTGCTGGCAGATGAGAGCCGGGAGTTAAACAACGGGCGCATTCGCCTGGCCAGTTTTCCCTCCGTGACGTCCACGTTTTTGCCCAGGTTATTGCGGGACTTTAAGCGCCTGCATCCCGGTATTGAGGTAGTGCTCCTCGAAGGTACAGACGAGGAAGTCGAGGAGTGGCTTGCAGCAGACACAGTTGAACTCGGGGTTGTCATGAACCCCGCCCCCGGGCGTGCAGATGTTGTTTTAGGCAAGGATGCCTGGGTAGCGGTAATGCCCGCCCGTCATCTGCTGGCAGGTCATGCCAGGGCATATGGCATAACGTTAGAACAACTGGCAGATCAGCCCTTTATCCTTGCCACCGGGGGGTGTTTAGTGAATGGACGCAGCCTGATGGAAAATGCGGGCTTGCAGCTCACTGACGTGCGCGTGAAAGTTCGCGATTGGGTCAGCGCCTGCATGTTGGTAGGTGAAGGTATGGGCGTCGCACTTGTACCAGAATCAGCCCTACCGGAGGAATTACACGGCCTGTGTGTGGTACCACTGACCCCTTCCCTGCATCGTGAATTTGGACTGGTTTGTTCGCCATCCGGAAACGCTTCTGCGACGACCCAGATGCTGCTCAAAGGGCTGGGCAAACGGGAGTCTACGACTTCACGGTGAGCGTTTGATCACCTTGTTAAGTGTACGTTTTTGGTACGGAGCGGGCTTGCATGAAAACAGCAAGGTCTGCATTGAGCTGTGAGTTCAACCGATGGATGCAACACACTTCCATATACTGCTGTAAACAAAACTATCACCCACAGCACTTCTTCTCCCCCCACAATTCCTGAATACGCTGCGCAAATCAAAGAAATACCCAAAACCAAGCCATGCCATCCACTTTTATCTGCCATCATCACCTCTTAAAGTGTTCGTACTCAATACATAAGCGCCGTAATCACGAGCATATGGAAACTGCAGCCCATTGCAGTTTCCACATTGTCAACTCACCACTCACCATCTATAATGTTTCCATCCTGGAAATAAGGGGCATGGATGCACGTAGTCTCAAGAGCGCCTTTCGACGCGGCCACCAGACAATTTCCTAATCAAGCACTCGCCCTGCACGATCTTTACCGGGTGCTAAAGAAGGAACACTACCCGTCACCGGACGATATGAGAAAGCGATTCCCCAGCCTGGACAGGATGAAATACAGGGAAAAATGGTGGGTCATTGATGTGGGTGGCGGGCATTTAAGAGTGATGTTTTTTACTGATTTTGAGAGAGGAAAGATTTTCATCAAACACATCAGCACCCACGCAGAGTATGACAAGCTCACGGACCTCTACCGGAGAACGAAAGAATGAATTATGCAGCAGTCATCAAAGCGGCAAACGATCTGACCAACGCGCTCCCTTTCCTGGGCTCAAGCCCGTCGCGACAAGATTATGAGGATGCGCTAGCGCTGGTGGAGTATCTGGTCGAACACGAACCCGATAGCCCGCTGGTGGAGATCCTCACCGCCAAAATCGATCAATACGAAAACGAGTCCCCGGAGTTTGCAGATTTTAACGCGCGTGTTGCCAGCATTCCGTCAGGCGTTGCGTTATTGCGAACGCTGATGGACCAGTACCAACTCACTCAGAGCGACTTCGAGACAGAGATTGGTAAAAAGTCTCTGGTGAGCCGGATCCTTAACGGACAGCGTACGCTAACGCTGGATCATATGCGTGCACTGGCGAAGCGTTTTGGCGTGCCGGTGAGTGCGTTTGTGGGGAATTGATCGATAGCAGGCTCTGTGCACCCAATCCGCGATAATGAGTCGTTTACATACAAGAACTAAGAGATGCTTATGAAAACGATTGAAGAACTACGAAATGAGCTTCTAAAAATAGGTGAGAAATTAGGGAGAGGCACAAGGCCAAATCATTACTTCTTTATCCCTGACCAACCTGATGGGGTTGCAACTCCCTATCTTGAAATTCATGGAAAAGAATATCATTTTATCGTCGGTGAAAGAGGCCTTGAGATACAGCGAAAAGTAACGCTCAGTGACGATGAAATTCTTTATTGGTTTGTGGATAGACCCGTAGCGGGGCTGGCCTCAGCTTATGCGGCAAACCATTCATCTGAACGAGAATTTAGAGAGGTTTATTTTAGAAGGCAATATAGTTTAATGCTTTCTATCAAGCCTGAATGGGCAACAAGAAAGCGCAAAGAAATCACTGAGCTTCTCCATTCGCAAAGAAGCGAACGTCGTTAACCCAACCGGCTAGTTACATTTACTGCCCTCTTCCCCTATCTTTTCCTGGTAATTGCCTGCGATACACCATCTGTTATTCTGGCTGGACGTAAGGGATGACAAGGAAGAGAGATGCTGAACCCTGGATTCGTTACCCGCAAAGCGCTTGCTCAGTGGCAGGATGTTCCCGCTTTTCTCCCCCAGTTCCAGTTTCATGAAAAACACCTAACGGTCATTCACACTACCTACCCTGAAAATATTCTGCCGTTGATTGCAAACTTTGACGTCCGGCAAGATGCCGTGATTCGTCGGTTAATGTCTTTGCGTCAATTACCGCAAAAATTACTATGCAATCAGCACCCTGGCTCGAACGGCAACTTTGGCTTGCACCGTTTTACCCTTCTGAAAAACTCTGTATCTGAGCTCTGCTATGGCTTAAGAGGGCAATTCTGGCGTACCGATTTTGGTCTGGAAAACGTTCCGGATGCCAGCGCTTTTCAGACCCCAGCCGCGCCGGGCAGTGCGAAACTGTTGCTGCGCTACAAGGTAACGGAGGTGGCGTCTGGCAAGCATGAACTCTCTACGGAAACATTCATCTACTGTCCGGACAGACGCACTCAGCTAAAAATGTCAGCTTACTGGCTGATAATACGGGCAGGTAGCGGCTGGATCCGCAAAAGGACTCTGAAAGCGGTTAGGGCGAATATTGAAGGACCGGGGTGAAATGCAAAAGTTTACAGTCACAGTTCTTTCATTTTTCATAAGAAAGAAAAAGTCGCTACCAAAGCTTTATATTTTATTTTTGATATCAGTCGTAACGACGATGTCATTAAATATCTACATGCTTTACATGTTAATTCCTGGCACTGAGATTAGATATAATGAACTTGTGCCTGTTTTTAGAAATGTGATAACGGCTTTAATTTGGATTCCCTATTTCATTACATCAGTTCGTGTAAAAAGAACGTTTATTCGATAAAAAAGTACGAGTGGCTTCACCATTTTGATGATTGAACAGTCAGAGTTCTATTGATCCACCTCCTGTCATCAAAACCGAGCGGACGGTATCACCGTCCGCTTCACGCCCTGAGACATTCGACAAGCTTTTTATGGCTTCAGTAAGGGCGACTTTCGCGCTTCCAGTGCCAGCAAATATTTCGCTTCGTCGTACCGGGTTCTGGTCTTCCAGCAGCGGTAAATGATCCTTATCCATTTAAATGCCAGAGCCCGGATCGCTGACTGATGAGATTTCCCTTTTTCTCGCTGGCTCTGGTAATAAAGTCTGGCCCAGTACGATGAGTTAACCGTCTTCGCAGTCCATTCCACGAATGTCTGCCGGATGAACTTCGCGCACTGCCAACGCCAGTGTACCCAGGATTTTTGACCACTTCGTTCGGTTACTGGTGCGATGCCAGCGTAGTTTTGAATTTCTTCGGCGCTGTTGAAGCGGTCGCAGTTATCACCCAGTGCTGCAAGCATCCGTGGGCCCATACACGGTCCCATTCCAGGAAGTGATTTGAACAGTTCTGCATCCGGAAGCGTATCAAATAAGGATTCAATACGTTCATCGTAGGTTCTGATTAGGTCGCCTGTCAGTTTGATTTGGGATGCAAGTGCTGTTGCCATCAATGCATTTGCCTCGATGACAGTTTTATCTGTGGTCAGGGGAATAGCGCTGGCAATACTTGCAACCCGCTGTTCGGTATATGCAACAGCAGGACCACCTTTAGCATTCATAAAATGACGGACAGTATCGCTGCGAGCCCGTTTGAGTTGTTGCAGACTCGGCCAGCGAATGATTAGCTCGCAGAACAGGGAGCTGTCCCGATGGGAGAACCATTCCAGGGGCTGAGGGTAATACTGCTTAAGCGTATTGATGAGCCGATTAACAAAGCGACGCTTGTCTTCGACCAGCAGTCGGCGCTGCTCAACTAATTGCTGGAGTAATCGGATATCCGGATTGTCGACTTCAATGGCTTTTATCTTGTGGGGATAACGTAGCATCAGGTCTAATGCCAGCTCAGCATCCTGCGGATCATCCTTCGCACCGCTGGGCCAGAAAGCCTGTCGGTAGCGGGCCAGTGACAACGCGTGTACTGGAAAAACAGTGACAAATGAGTACTTCTGGAGTGCATACACCACCGGGCCTTTCTTCAGCTCAACGGCAATAGCAATCCTGCCTTTCGCCCTCTGGTGTAACTCATTGAGCCAGATATCAAGTGCCTCAGGCGTATGTTCAATCACATGGAATATGCGATCACCGTTTTTAAACTGAACGCAGACATCGTGTTTTTTATCCGCCCAATCCAGACCAACATGAGCAGCAAATTGATCTTTCGCAGTCATCACCAACTCCTTTTTATCGGGGATTGGTATGCATTCCACGCTCTTCGAAAGAAATATAGTCAGCAGTTTTTCTGCATGCCCTGAGTATTCGTTAGCGAACGTGGAGCACTTACTGGCTCGAAAGCAAAGCGGCAATCATCAAATCACATGATTCTGGCACAATATTCGTAACCAATAAGCGCATACCCTGAATCACTTAAAAGTGTAACTCTCAGGGTGTGAATGACTATATTTGGCACTGAACAGCCCCCCTATAACACTCATCGCACACTAAGAAGATCAGAGTATCTTGTGGTGTAACGCGGTGAGAGCATTTCACGCTTCATCTGCCATTGTTGCTGTATGCCCTGCCCGGCAAAGTACAGGATACTTCGCCCATCCTTAGAATTAAGATGATCCAGTACCTCCATTAATTTGTCACTTCCCGCGCGCGGGGCATTCTCATCGAAGAGGTTAAGCTGAGCCACACCCTGGCTGAAGAAGTCACCCAGCATGACACCGGCTTTCTGGTACCGGTGACCCTCCTTCCAGATAGCGTCCAGGCATTTTGTGGCTGCATTGATGATATCGCGACTATCTTGCGTTGGGGTGAGTAATTTTACCGATGAACTGTTGCCATAGTACGGTTCATTCAATGCAAACGGCGACGTTTTAACAAACGCCGAGATGAAACGGCAATATTGATGCTCACCACGCAGTTTCCATGCCGCCCGCGCAGCGTAGCTGCAGATGGCCTGCCGCATTTCTTCATAGTCGGTGATACGGCTACCGAAAGAACGTGAACAGACTATCTCCTGCTTCGCAGGTGCAAACTCTTCCAGATTGAGACATGGCTCGCCTCGCAGTTCCCGTACGGTACGCTCAAGCACCACATTGAAGTGTTTCCGGATAATCCACGTACTCTGTTCTGAGAGATCGAGAGCGGTTTTAATACCCATCGCGTTGAGCTTCTTGCTGATACGCCTCCCGACGCCCCAAACATCTTCTACCGGGATTAAAGCCAGTAGCCGACGCTGACGGTCGATGCTCGAAAGGTCCACGACTCCACCAGTCTGTCGCTGCCACTTCTTTGCTGCCTGGTTGGCCAGTTTAGCCAGCGTCTTTGTCTGTGCTATCCCGACACCGACAGTAAGATGCGTACGCTTCAAAACCGTCGCGCGGATCTCTTTGCCAAACTCCGTCAGATCCCGGCAATTGCGCACTCCGGTCAGGTCACTGAAGGCCTCATCAATGCTGTAGATTTCCACCTGCGGGCTCATTTCCTCAAGCGTCGTCATCACCCGGTTGGACATATCCGCGTTTATGTGGAATAGAAAATCTACAAAAATTATTAACGTTTTTAGTAGCCACAATGAGAGAAAAATGGACATCCAAATGCAAATTGGTTCAGTTGATGAGCCATGGTCTTCAGTTATATCGTAATCCACATGAAGCAGACCAAATAACTACCATTCTCAGCAACCGGGTAAGGAAGTTGAACGAGAAGCCACGGCAGGACCAGACCATGTAAGCCAGTAGCGGGGATGGAGTAAATTGTGAGTAAAAGGCTGTGGCATAAATTTCCCAAATGCTAATGAAGATTATAACGCAAAAGGAAAATAATGAGAAAATTCGTCTTTAGCAATACACTTTTTTTGGACAGTTTAAATCCGTCTAAATTCAGAAAGAATATTTTTCAATTACTGGTAAACGATTTGGAGAGTCAGGAATGAATTGTAAACCAGCAAAGTTATGCCGTTATAAACCCATGAATTTATCATTGATATTCAAAAAACTGTCTTCTTGATTCATCATCCTCAAGGTACTCAAAAGAAAGAAGGCGAATTGTAGTACGTTTATAAAACCACTCGCAATCGTTTCGTTTAATAATATCGCCAGGTTTGAAACATATCCCGGATGCCACCCGAATAATCGCATATTTACCATTACTAAACCTGACCCGGTGAATACAGAAAGGTTGACCGGCCTGCCCGTGACAGCTGTTCGACAGGATATGCCCTTCAATAAAAACAGATTTTTTAAATTTCATTATCATACCCTCGACAACCGCAGCACAGGAGAAATGTTGTCATTTCCCGACATCATTTACGTTAAGTGGCAGAAGCTGATCAGCCGCCGATACACCAGCATTCTGAAGGTCTGAACAACAGTCCGCAGGCAGGGCACTCAAGAACCGCATCTTTTCTTAGTTTACCTGCTTTCTGATCGGCTCTGTGTGCGCATACCGGGCAGGCAACATGAACCGGTCTTTCTTTAAAGTGCCTGAGTCCTTTTGTATAAGACATAAATAAAATCCTCTGAAGAATACAGTAGTTATTATACGCTTTACTATAAAAATAACCGGGTTAAGTTATGTTGATTTATGACTGAATCAGAACAAGAGATATTGAAAAATGAACGTCTGATTTATGATACAATACCCTTCCGTGAGAAATTTATGATGAAATCAGAAGATACCCTTGACTGGTATCCGGCACAGCTTCCGCCAGTGAAAATTATCCTGGGTGAGGCCGTGCTGGCTGTCGGTAAACAGGGCCGACCGATTAATACCCGAACCTTGCTGGAATACCTTCAGGTCATGCAGGGCAAACAAAAAAAGCGGGATGATAAAATCGCTATGCAGACTGCGATTGATGTTCTCAGGGATAATCAGCGCATTAACGGGAGACGTTAATGCGCCTCCGGGATCAGTGTCATTTCTGAATGATCTCAACCGTATGGTTTTGTCCATCATCCTTCAGCGGTATTCTGTCATCAGGGAGGAGAACACCATCCAGTGTCACGCGATATTCTGCATCGCCGCGTGTGACACTAATCTGATAATGGCTTTCGCCATACTGATAAGCAATAGAAAAAGACGGCCACTCATCCGGTAACCGGGCATGAACAGTAAAGTCAGTACCGGAACGTTTTATTCCCAGTAATTCCTCGGTAAGTAAACGCCAGGCCCAGCCTGCGGAACCTGTATACCAACTCCATCCTGCACGTCCGGTATGGGGAGCGACGCTGTAGACATCAGCACTCATGACATAAGGCTCAGCTTTATAAATCCCGACCGAGTCCACATTCAGAGTATGATTTATAGGGTTGAGCATTGACCAGAGTTGCCAGGCACGTTCGGCATTCCCCATCCGGGCAAATGCCATCACGGCCCAGATGGCGCCATGAGTATACTGCCCTCCGTTTTCCCGCACGCCGGGCAGGTACCCCTGTATGTAACCCGGATTTGGACAGTGTCCATCGAAAGGAGGCGTTAACAGTTTAATCAGTCCCCCTTCGTTATCCACAAGGTGCTTATCCAGCGCCTGCATGGCCTTTTCACACCGCTCCGCACTCGCGGCCCCGGACAATACTGACCAGCTTTGCGCAATCGCATCAATCCGGCAGTCCTGTGAGGTTTTCGATCCCAGGGGAGTACCATCGTCAAAATACCCGCGCCGGTACCATTCCCCATCCCAGGCGTGGGCTTCGAGATTGCTTTGCAGGCGCAAAGCCTGTGAATGGCACATCGCGGCGACGCTTTCATCCAGCCTGCGCTCCGCCAGCGCTGCAAACCGCTGCAAAATGTCGTACAGGAAGAAGCCCAGCCAGACGCTTTCACCTTTGCCTTCGATACCCACCCGGTTCATCCCGTCATTCCAGTCACCAGCCCCCATCAGCGGCAGGCCATGCTCCCCGAAGCGCAGTCCATAGTGAATAGCTTTGACGCAGTGTAACCAGAGTGTCTCTTCGGTGCCGCTGATGACCGGCGTGTCATAGACAGACTCTTCACCAGGCTGAAGCGAGCGTCCCTCCAGATAAGGAATGCGTATTTCCAGTGCATCCATATCCCCCGTCGTTTCAACATAGTGGCAAACGGCAAGCGGCAGCCAAAGATAGTCATCGGAACAGCGGGTACGCACACCGTTGCCGTGTGGCGGGTGCCACCAGTGCTGCACATCCCCCTCGATAAACTGCCGTGATGCACAGAGTATTATCTGTTCACGCATCCGGTTCGGAGCAGCATGGCTCAGTGCCAGCGTATCCTGCAGCTGATCGCGAAAACCAAATGCACCGCCAGACTGATAGTAGCCACTCCGGGCCATAAGACGACAGGCTACTGTCTGATACAACAGCCAGCCATTAACCAGTAAATTTACGGACGTGTCGGGGGTATTAACCACAATTTTATCGAGCACCTTGTGCCAGTGATTATGAATCCGGTTCAGCTCCTGACGGACCGTATCCTCGTTCATGTAACGGGCCAGTGTCTCCTGAACACAAACATCATTCTCCTCTGCGCCGAGGATAAAAATAAACGTCCTCTGATCACCATCAATTAATGTAACCGCCGATTGTACAGCCCCGCAGGGATCCAGACCGGCACCCGTCTTACCAGAAAGCTTTTGCAGTTTCATGGCCGACGGGGCGTGAAGGGAACCATTACGGCCAATAAACTCCCGGCGGTCCCCCGTCAGCGAACAGTTATTACCACTGACGGCAAAAAATGCAGTCCGGCCACCACCGTTGTCACCATAAAAGTTGTTCGCCAGCACCCCGCAGCCGCCAGGCGTTCTGGCCGCATGTGTCACAATGTGAGGGGCTGAGCGAGTTCGGGATTCTCCGAGCGTCCACTCCACATAGCCAGTTACGGAAAGTTTACGTGTCCGTCCCGAAGAGTTACTGAGCGTCAGGAGCACCAGTTTAACCGGATCCTCTTCGGCAACCAGGACCGTCAACTCGCTGTCTATACCACTTTCACAATGGGCAAAAACGCTGTAACCAAAACCATGGCGGGTCAGGTAATCACCGCGTCCGCGAACAGGCAAAGCCGTCGGTGACCAGCACTCACCGCTCTCTTCATCGCGCAGATAAAACACCTCGCCGCTGCGATCGCTCACCGGATCGTTCTCCCACGGTGTCAACCGGTATTCATGTGCATTCTCATACCAGGAGTAGGCCTGTCCAGCCTCGGAAATCACACTGCCAAAACGGGAATTTGCAAGTACGTTTGACCAGGGAGCCGGTGTCTGTGCATTTTCCCGCAGGACAATCTGATACTCCCGACCATCCTGAGAAAATCCACCGTACCCATTGAAATGGTATAACTGACTGATATCGGGGCTCCAGTCCGTATGTTGATTACGCTCGCGCACCGCTCGCGGAATGAAGGCTCTGGCCGGCGATTTCAGGGTATGAATACGCTGGTTAAGCTGATCATTAATGCCCCCTGCGCGCTCATCAAGATAAAGACAGGCCACGCTCATCAAAAGCAACTTATCCTCAGTGGAGAGATGCTCGCCATTACGGACAAAAAGCCCGCCCCTTTTGTCCAGCAGACTGGCTTCAGACCCGGCATAAATTAACTCCATAATCTGATTTTGTAACCCCTGCTGGTAGCCGCCGGGGCTGTTATTCAGGATAACCAAATCAACATCCAGCCCTTTCTGTCTCCAGTAACGGTGTGCCTGAATCAGTGTGGTAACGGGAGGGATGCTTTCCTCGCTGGTAATACTGAGCAGCACTATCGGCAGATCACCTGAAATTGCCCACCCCCACAGACCAGACTGACCACGCCGGTTGCGGCTGATCACCTGGCCTTCGGCGCGCAGCTCCCGAACAGGGTAAAACACAGCGCTGGCGAGACGATTAAACAAAGTTGCATCATCTTCACTGGCGTTCATCTGGCGTAATACCACCAGACTATGAGACCAGGCCAGTTCAAAAATGCGATCAGCGATAGGATAATCACGATATTTTTCCAGCAACGCCAGGCTCTGCTGGCGGGTCTCGCCGATGCCATAAATGATATCAATCGTGACCGGCTGCCCCGGCTGCAGAATGATGGTATGGCGTATTGCCAGTATCGGATCCAGCACTGACCCCGACGTGTTGCTGAGCGCCCCTCCAGCCTCTATTGCCATGGCATCAACAGGATTTCTGCCACGACCAAGAAATTTTGCCCTGTCCGTTTCAAAAGAGGCGTTATGGCGGTTATCGCCATGGACCACCATCATGTGAAACAGGCAAGGGCCCGGTTCATCCGGGGAGCGCGGGCGCCGGTGGCAAAGAATAGCGTCACGCTCAGGATCCAGTTCAGTCTGAATAAACAAATTACTAAAAGCCGGGTGTGCCAGATCACTGGCATCGGGTGCCAGTACCACTTCGGCATAAGTTGTCAGTTCCAGAGAGCGGGGCTGGCGCCCACGATGAATCAGTGTGAGACGTCGCAGCTCAATGTCATCCTCCGGTGAGATGACAATCTGCGTTTTGACGCTGAGTCCCCCGAAGGTACGTCTGAATTCAGCGCTCGCATCGGTGAATATTATTTCCTCGTTGTGATCGCTGGTGTTGCCTGTCGGCTGCCAGGTATTGCTCCACACGTCGCCCGTCTGCAAATCGCGGATATAGCAGAATGCTCCCCAGTTATCGCGGGTGGTATCACTGCGCCAGCGCGTAAGAGCAATATTATTCCAGCGACTGTAACCGCCACCGCCAGCGGTCAACATAAGATGATAATGGCTGTTGGACAGTAGTTGAATATCCGGGGCTGGTGTGTCCACGCCATAGAAAATTCTGGGTTCATAGCGAACGGGTTTGACCCTGCCTTCATGAGATTCAAAATGACGACGCGGACTGTACAGATCGACTGCATCCGGCACACGCTCCTGTAACAGCAGGCTCGCTGACCGGAAGACTGTACTGGACATGAATCGTTCAGTCATGGGGGCGTCAAGCAGCACATGAGCCAGTGCCTGAAATGCCATCCCCTGGTGATGCGCCATCCAGGACTGTACCACCGCATAGAGCTGACCGGTTGCAAGCCGTGAGGGGGTATAGTCCAGTGCTTCATAAAAACCGTATTCGCCATGTGCGCCATTTTTTTGCAGCCTGAACAGGTTCTCACAGGCCTTCTGTGGGGAGACCATCAGAGCCAGCACGGTGGCGTAAGGGGCGACAACCATGTCATCGGCAAGCCCCCTGCGCAGACCGAGGCCCGGCACGCCAAAAGCCTGATACTGATAATTATGCTGAACATCAAAAGCATGATATCCAGACTCTGAAACTCCCCATGGAACCCCACGTTCTTTTCCCCAGTGAATCTGCCGCATAACCGCCGACTGACTCATTTCATCGAGCAGACTTCCGGGCCTGATAGGCATTACCAGATTCGGCATCAGGTATTCAAACATAGACCCGCTCCATGACATAAGGGCAGTTTCATTATCAATAGTGGTAAACAGTCGCCCCAGCGCGTACCAGCTTTTAAGAGGTAGCTGATTAGTCGCAATGGCGAGAAAACTGGTCAGGCGGATTTCAGATGGCAGGAGATCATAATGGCTCTTGTCAGGCGTATTTGTGTCACAGTTATAACCGACACTGAGCAGGCTGGTTGCTTCGTTGTACAGAAAAGCGAAATCCATCCGGGCGTGTTCATCCAGCCGCTGTTCAAGCTCAGTGATAATATTGAGTCGCATCCGGGCCTGCTCCGTCGCGGACGCCGGAGGTGTTCCTTTACAGGTAAATGTCGCACGGGCAAGCTCGCTTAGAGTCGGCAGCGTCTGTTCGTTCCAGGATGCAGGTAACCAGCCAAGCAGCAGCGACCACTCATCGCAAAGCTGTACCAGTTGATGCTCAAGATGCCCTGCCCAGCGCAACTGAAGGGGAGATCCCTGATGACATTGCATGGTCAGATGGTTGCATTGGGTGCGCATGTTTTTCAGTTCGCTGAAAAACGCCTGCGGAGAGAGCGATACTGCGCTCAGGCAGTGTTTACGCAGCAATCGCAGGCTGTCAGGGGGGGACTGACCCCAATGTTTTTCCAGAATCTCCAGCGTATCATTCAGTCCGGCCAGTACTTGATGCATGTTTAAAACAGGCTGATAACGCATAGCAAACAGCCCTTCACGCAGGGTCAACAAATGCCCCGCCATATTGCCACTGTCGACGCTGGAGACATAACGTGGACTTAGGGGGGACAGCGTAAGGGTGTCATACCAGTTGAAGAGATGGCCCCGGTAGTGTTCCATTTTATCCATCGTGTCGAGCGTGAGTGATACACGCCGGAGCACCTCTCCGCCGGGAAGGTAGCCAAAGGTAAGCGTCGTCTCAGCACCGTCTGGCAGATCCTGATATTCCTGAGAGGATAGTGGACACCAAATATGGTGGACGCTATCCATGAAATCATTAACCGCAGTGCGTAAAAAAAGCCCTAATTATCCCGTTGAGTTCAAAATCAAAATGGTTGAACTCTCGCATCGACCAGAGATCTCCGTAGCGCAACTCGCTCGTGAGCATGGGATCAACGATAATTTGCTGTTCAAGTGGCGCCAGTACTGGCGCGAAGGAAAACTACGTCCTCCTTCAACAACAGAAAACAACGTGCCTGAGCTGCTCCCGATAACACTTGATACCGAAGATGTTGTCCCTGCAACCTCCCCCCGGTCACAACCTGTAGCTGCTGCGGCACCTGAATCACTCAATATCAGCTGTGAAGTGACGTTCCGGCACGGATCACTCCGTCTGAATGGTGCCATCAGCGAAAATATCCTGAACCTGCTGATACGGGAGCTCAAACGTTGATCCCATTACCATCAGGGACAAAGATCTGGCTGGTCGCTGGCATCACCGATATGAGAAACGGCTTCAACGGCCTGGCGGCAAAGGTGCAGACGACGCTGAAAGACGATCCGATGTCAGGTCACGTTTTTATCTTCCGTGGGCGTAATGGCAGTCAGGTAAAGCTCCTCTGGTCTACCGGCGATGGACTGTGTCTGCTGACCAAACGGCTGGAGCGCGGCCGCTTCGCCTGGCCGTCAGCCCGGGATGGCAAAGTGTTCCTCACACCGGCACAGCTGGCGATGCTCCTTGAAGGTATCGACTGGCGGCAGCCTAAAAGACTGCTTACGTCACTGACTATGTTGTAGGCCTCTTTATCCTGGTCGACGCTGAATGAGCCTGGTAATATACCCGGTATGAACAGCTTACTTCCTGACGATATCGATGAACTGAAACGTCTCCTTGCCGAACAGGAGGCGCTGAACCGTGCCCTTCTGGAAAAGCTGAACGAGCGTGAACGCGAAATAGATCACCTGCAGGCGCAACTGGATAAGCTGCGCCGGATGAACTTCGGCAGCCGCTCCGAAAAAGTCTCCCGCCGTATCGCGCAGATGGAAGCCGACCTTAAGCAGTTGCAGAAAGAAAGCGATACCCTTACCGGCCGGGTGGATGACCCGGCCGTGCAGCGCCCGCTGCGGCAGACCCGTACCCGCAAACCGTTCCCTGAATCACTTCCCCGTGACGAAAAACGGCTGCTGCCGGCAGCGTCATGCTGCCCGGAATGTGGTGGTGCGCTGAGTTACCTGGGTGAAGATGCCGCCGAACAGCTGGAGCTGATGCGCAGCGCCTTCCGGGTTATCCGGACAGTACGTGAAAA
Source organism: Enterobacter sp. RHBSTW-00901 (assembly GCF_014103115.1). Taxonomy (NCBI): domain Bacteria; kingdom Pseudomonadati; phylum Pseudomonadota; class Gammaproteobacteria; order Enterobacterales; family Enterobacteriaceae; genus Enterobacter; species Enterobacter sp. RHBSTW-00901. Next base: position 383,836 of record NZ_JABXPB010000001.1, on the reverse strand, counting down.
GCATGCCTGTACTCAGTGCGATGCCATCGTGCAGGCCCCCGCGCCTTCACGTCCCATCGAGCGGGGTATCGCCGGACCGGGGCTGCTGGCCCGCGTGCTGAGTTCAAAGTATGCAGAACATACCCCGCTGTACCGGCAGTCAGAAATATACAGCCGCCAGGGTGTGGAGCTGAGCCGCTCACTGCTGTCGGGCTGGGTGGATGCATGCTGCCGGCTGCTGTCACCGCTGGAAGAGGCGCTTCAGGGCTATGTCCTGACCGACGGTAAACTCCATGCCGATGACACCCCGGTCCAGGTGCTGCTGCCGGGCAATAAGAAGACGAAGACCGGGCGGTTGTGGACGTATGTTCGTGATGACCGCAACGCTGGATCAGCAGTCGCGCCGGCGGTGTGGTTCGCTTACAGCCCGGACAGAAAAGGCATCCACCCTCAGACCCATCTTGCAGGGTTCAGTGGTGTGCTGCAGGCCGATGCGTACGCCGGGTTCAACGAGCTGTACCGCGATGGCCAGATAACGGAAGCCGCCTGCTGGGCTCACGCCCGCCGTAAAATCCACGATGTGCACGTCCGCACACCGTCGGCGCTGACGGATGAAGCCCTGAAGCGTATCGGCGAGCTGTATGCCGTTGAAGCGGAGATAAGGGGAATGCCGGCGAAGCGACGCCTTGCAGAACGTCAGCAAAAAGCTAAACCGCGGCTGAAATCCCTGGAAAGCTGGCTGCGTGAAAAGGTGAAAACGCTGTCGCGACACTCAGAACTGGCGAAAGCGTTCACGTACGTACTGAACCAGTGGCCGGCGCTGGCTTACTATACTGACGACGGCTGGGCCGAGGCAGATAACAACATAGCTGAGAATGCGCTACGGATGGTCAGCCTGGGCCGCAAAAACTACCTGTTCTTCGGTTCGGATCATGGAGGAGAGCGGGGAGCGCTGCTGTACAGCCTGATCGGGACATGCAAACTGAACGGAGTGGAGCCAGAAAGCTACCTCCGTCACGTCCTTAACGTCATAGCGGACTGGCCGATAAACCGGGTCAGCGAACTACTCCCCTGGCGCGTAGCACTGCCAACTGAATAACACATCCCCGTCAATACGGTTCTCGCTGCACGCTTACAGCCAAAGTCCCAGGCAGTCAGGTTTGCCATAAGGGAAAGGCCAATATTGGTAGGGGAAGTACGATGGGCCACCGTTGGTTGCGGTATTTCCTGGTAGTTATCTGGCGGAAGCCAGTTTTCTTTTTCTGTGGCAAAGGTTTCAAAAAATGCCCAGATTTCGCGGCTTGTCTGGCGTAACAGCTGTTTCTGTTCCTGATTTGGCGAAAACACCTTACGCACGGGCTGGCGACTCAGCCAGCTCATCAGCAGAGGTGCCAGACACCATAACAAACCGATCGGCAACGCAATCCCCAGCAGTTGTGGTGCAAATTGTCCGGTCAATAGTGTCAGCGCCACGCCACCTGCAACATTCAGCCACATCACCTGATAAAAACGCGCAACAGTGGGTATGGCCTGATTACTGTCCTGGCTGTGGCTGACCCACTGGCTGAGGTGATGCCTGCTGACCCCCAGTCGCCATAGCGTCACAGCAATCGCCTTCAGCGAATATCCTGCTTCGTGTGGCAGTATCGCAAAATTAAGGCCGATACCTGACAGACGCTTCAGCGCGCCCGCCCCCACCAGTAACAGATGCGGCTTCAGGCGTCGACGCAGAGGTTTATGCAGAAGATCATGGGCAATGCAGAGGATAGCTGGCAACAGCCATATCAGCGACAGTACGCCCAGCCAGTAAGCCGGATTGGGTACCCCAAGCAGGGTGTAGAATAGCAGTATCAGTAAAGAGGGGGCAACCAGACTGCGTCGCAGATTATCAAGTAATTTCCAGTAAGAAAGCGCGGTCAGCGGATTCTTACTCCGCGTTCCATCAGCTTTTCTGACGCGTGGTTTCAGCCAGTTAAGCAGTTGCCAGTCGCCCCGGATCCAGCGTGAACGGCGTGCTACATCCGACAGATAATTATTAGGGTACTGTTCGTAGAGTAACACTTCACTCAGCAGCCCCGAACGTGCATAGCATCCTTCGAGAAGATCATGGCTGAGAACCAGATTTTCCGGGCAGGTGTTGGCAGTGGCCTGCATAAAAATATCAACATCATAAATCCCTTTACCCACGAACGATCCTTCCCCAAAGAGATCCTGATAGATATCCGAAGACATCATCGAATAGGGATTATTGCCCGGTATGCTGCTGCGCAGGGCTGCATAACGCCCCTGACCGTTGCGTGGTATCTCTTCCGCGAGACCGGGTTGCAGAATGCCGAATCCTTTGACAACCCTCTGGCGTATCGGATCATACTCTGGTGTATTCAGTGGATGAGCCATCGTCGCGACGAGTTTGTGTGCCGTATCGCGCGGCAGCACCGTATCACTGTCCAGGGTGATGACGTATTTAATGTGACCCGGTAAAAGGTGGGCAGGCATGTCTGCAACGCTGACGAATTGTCTCCCCGGATAGCGCAACCAGCTGTTCAGTAACGCCAGTTTTCCCCGCTTGCGTTCATAGCCCATCCACGTTCCTTCTGCGGGATTCCATTCAGGCTGGCGGTGTAGCAAATAAAAACGCGGGCGGCTGGAGGGGTAGCGGCGATTCAGCGCCTGTGTATCGGCGATCGCCTGTCTGAGCAGCATGTTACTTTCCGGCGAGGGTTCATTTTCAGAATCAGCGAAATCAGTGAGCAGCGCGAACCTGAGATTTTCATTTTCATTCCCCAGCCAGCAGACTTCAAGACTGGTGAGGAGCTGGCTGAAACTTACATGGCTGGTCAGCATACAGGGGATGACTAACATAGTGGCGCTGTCAGCGGGAATGCCGGTTGAAAAATCCATCCCCGGCAAGGGGCGAGGAACGCGAAAACGGGTAGTTGCGTCACTGAGTAGATCACTCATTAACTGAGTTAAAGCGATAATCAGAGGCAATATCACCGCGATCAACAGCCAGTCCGCGCCCTGCATGGCTGTTTCGTGCAATATTGCCGCGGTCGTTGCGGTGGTCAACAACGCCAGGCTTCCAAGCCATGACAACAGAGTTATTCTGTTGAAACTGTGCCTCAGGCGTATCAGCCTTGATGTGTCTGCCAACAGATGAGTTTCCAGCTCCTGTCGACCTTCGCCCGCGAGATAATAACCAACATGGTATTCCGGTGTGTCGGGAGCATTTTTCTCTGAAAGCGCCAGCACCCTGTCAGCAACCTCAGGCTCGCTGAGACCACTGTCCCTGGCCAGAATCTCAACAACATGCCGGTAATGATCCCGGGTATTGAAGTGCATCCGAGGATAGATACCAACAGGATCATTGCGTAATACCTGTTCGACAACACTTATTGTTTCGGCAAAATCAGCCCAGTCCGTTTCACTCAGTAATCGCAGACCCATGATGCTGTTACTGACGGATAGCTGGCTTGCGGCAAGCTGTTGATTGAAGCTATGTATGAGAACTTCGGTGGTGATCCCCTGTTCCCGTAGACACTGATCAACCCAGGTCAGAGGTAACGACAATGCGTTGCCATGCCCCTGCAGGCGGCGCACCAGTTCTGCAACAAACGCACTGGTTAACGGAGGTCGGGAGCGCGCCATATCGGCAACCACCATGATTAAATCACCAGATGCACTCTCTGCACATTCGAAAATCTTTGTTATCCACGTATCAGCCAGATTTCTGTCCTGCTGCGCTTTTATGACTTCCATGCTGATACGACGAAGATTTTCAATCAGCGCCAGGCGCATCATTCCCGGTAACGCCCAGACTTCACCTAATGTCAGGGGTGTCACCTGTTGATAGGCTGTGAGATAGCTGGTCAGGCTGGCAGCATCCCAGCGGCCATCACCGTGAGCAATGGCCTCTGATGCAATATGGTAAATTCGTGGGCAATTCAGCGGTGACATCAGCGACGGGAGACCTTTACCAAAGCTTTTCGGCAAGTGCTGACGGACAGTGCGGATTTGTTCCTCAATCAGATAATAATTGTCCAGCAACCACTCCCCTGCGGGCATGATACTGGTCTTTTTACCCGCGTTAAGCTCATAGCAGTTTTGGGTGATGACGGCCTCATTATCACTGAGTCTTTTCAGTAAGTAATAAGGAAGTTTATCCGGCGATAATTTATGGGTCCGCGCCAGCTTCTGACCGAAGCGTTCCATCTGGGCGGTCGAAAAGAGTTCTGACCGCGGATTGCTTTCAGCCGCAGGATCGTTCGCTGAAAACGTAACATTTTCGGCAGTATTCATCGTAATACGGGAGCGGCTAAACCACGCTCTGGGGTTCATTTTCATAGCATTGCTCTGATGCAACGTTTGCGCGCAGGAGCAGTTGCGAAATCAGTTCAGAAACATTCTCTCGGGATGGGCGTAAATCATCAGGGATTTAACAGCTGCTGGGATTTAACTTAAGTATAGGATATAGGTTCGGTCTGCGGTTTTTGGTCGCGCTAGCATCAGGAGATAAACAGAGCCTTACAGTCAAACCGGTTGTTGATCGCGGTCATTCTGTTTCCAGCGTTGCAACACATCTCGATATCACCACCCACAGCCTTTACGCCTGGATAAAGAAGTACGGTCCGGACTCATCCACTAATAAAGAACAGTCAGATGCTCAGGTCGAGATCCGCCGGATCCAGAAGGAGCTGAAGCGGGTTACTGACGAACGGGACATATTAAAAAGAGCCGCGGCGTACTTCGCAAAGCTGTCCGACTGAGGTACGCCTTTATCCGTGACAACACCTGTTGCTGGCCTGTTCGTCTGCTCTGTCGGGTACCCGATTAACGAGAACTGTTCAGGGAGTCTGACATCAAGAGCGCGGTAGCTTTTTTAATATGTCGTTTTCCATTTCAATGCGTTGTAGCTTTTTCTTCAGTTCGCGTATTTCGATCTGTTCCGGGGTTATGGGAGAGGCTTTTGGCATTTTACCCTGTCGTTCATCCCGCAACTGCTTTACCCATCGTGTCATGGTAGAAAGACCAACATCCATAGCACTGGCCGCAGCTGCAACGGTGTAGTTCTGGTCAAGGACCAGTTGAGCGGATTCACGTTTAAACTCTGCGCTGAAATTTCTTTTTTTCATTGGGACACCTGTTTTGTTCTGAGGTGAGCATATCACCTCTGTTCAGGTGGCCAAATTCAGTAAACCACTACACTTTGTTAACGTAGAGAGCCCGTAAGGTTTAGTCTTTTTGAGGTGGTGGCTGACTAGCCATTTTTTTTATGAATGCTGTCAGCTTATCGTAAGCGTTAAGTGAGCGCCGTATTGACGATTATTTATTGGTGAGATCTACGTTCCATGGCAGCAGTTCCGCCACTTTGTTGCTGGGCCACTCCGGCAGTACGCTCAGGATATGACGAAGGTAGGCTTCCGGATCGATACCATTGAGCCTGCATGTTCCGATGAGACCATACAGCAGGGCTCCGCGCTCGCCGCCATGATCGCTGCCGAAGAAGATATAGTTTTTCTTTCCCAGACATACTGCACGTAATGCCCGCTCAGCGGCGTTGTTATCAGCTTCTGCCAGGCCATCATCACAGTAGTAGCACAGCGCATCCCACTGGTTCAGGGCATATGCGAACGCCTCACCCAGCCGGGATTTTTTCGACAGCGTTGCGCTTTTTTCCACCAACCAGTCATGCAGGGATGCCAGCAGTGGCTTGCTTTGGGATTGCCTGGCTGCCAGTCGCTTTGCTGTCGGGAGGCCGCGTATTTCCTCTTCCACCGCGTACAGCTCGCCGATACGTTTCAGGGCTTCTTCTGCTGTGGCCGTCTGAGTACTTATATAGACGTCGTGGATTTTGCGGCGCGCGTGGGCCCAACATGCGGCTTCTGTTAACGGACCACCATCACGCTCTGCGCTGAACAACCGATCGTAGCCTGCGAAGGCATCCGCCTGCAGCACACCATGATAATGGCGAAGATGTTGCTGAGGATGTTTCCCCTGTCGGTCCGGGGAGAAGGCGAACCACGCCGCTGGCGGGTCTGACGATCCAGCGTTCCGATCATCACGCACATACGTCCAGATGCGCCCGGTTTTCGTCTTCTTTCTGCCCGGTGCCAGCACCGGCACCGGGGTGTCATCCGTATGCAGTTTGCGGCAGTCCATCACGTAGCGATAAAGGGCTTCATCCAGCGGTGCCATCAACCGGCAACACGTATCCACCCAGTTGGAGAGCAGAGCCCGGCTCAGATCCACGCCCTGGCGGGCAAAGATTTCGCACTGGCGATAGAGCGGCAGGTGTTCGCAGTATTTGGCCGTTAACACGCGGGCCAGCAGACCCGGCCCGGCGATACCCCGATCGATGGGGCGTGATGGTGCTGAGGCTTCAACGATACAGTCGCATCGGGTGCAGGCCTTTTTCACCCTGACCGTGCGGATCACTTTCAGGGCGCTGGATACCAGCTCCAGCTGTTCCGCGCTGACTTCACTGAGCCAGGCCATATCACTACCGCAACCCGGACAGCAGGTTTCTGCTGGCTCCAGACGATGGATCTCGCGAGGAAGATGTTCAGGGAGAGGTCGGCGGTGACGAGACTGGCGAAGCTGACGCGGAACCTGCGGATCGTCTTCCCGTCCGTTGTAGAGATCGCTTTGCTGTTCCTGCTGTTTCAGCAGGGCTTCTGCATCTTCAACCTGTCGGCGAAGTTTTTCGGAGCGGGTACCGAACAGCATCCGCCGCAGTTTTTCTATCTGTGCGCGCAGATGCTCTATTTCGCGTTCTTCGTTCTCGATTTTCTCTTCGGCGCGCGCCAGCGCCGAACGCAGGAACGACTCAGTCTCTGCAACGAGGCTGAGCTGACTGTCTTTCTGGCGAAGCGCGTCTTCCAGCGCGGCGATACGGGCGAGATAGTCCTGACTCATGACCCCATTTATAATGCGGTCATGCTCTTTTTACAACATTGTCAGTGAGTTAAGGCGGGCTGTTTTTGGCTGACGCCAGTCCAGCTTATCGAGGAGCATGGCGAGTTGTGAGCGGGTGATGGCGATTTTGCCATCGCGTACAGCAGGCCAGATGAACTGGCCTTCTTCCAGCCGTTTGGTAAACAGGCACAGGCCGTCAGCATCAGCCCAGAGGATCTTCACGGTATCGCCTTTGCGGCCACGGAAGATAAACAGGTGACCGGAGAAGGGGTTTTCCTCAAGGGCATGCTGTACTAACTCGCCCAGACCATTGAACGATTTTCGCATATCGGTGACCCCGGCAACCAGCCAGATACGGGTGCCTGACGGAAGGGATATCACTGGCTTCTCCCGGTCAGCTCACGAAGCAGCACGGCAAGCAACTCTGGTGACGGGTTCTCAAGCGTCATTTTGCTGTGACGGAACTCAACACAACAGGAGGTGGCATTCAACGTTGAGAGCTGATCCGGAGCTGTGTTCGTCTCACCTGTTGGCGCTGGGTTAGGTATCACTTCGACAGGCAGCATCATCGGTGATGGTGAAGCTTCGACCGTTGCCGGGAGGCGACGTGATATGCGGCCTTCATCCTGCCAGAGCCGAAGCCATTTGAAGATGACGTTATCATTGACGCCGTTTTCACGGGCAATCTGAGCAACGCAGGCACCGGGGCGGGAGGCCAGTTCGACCATACGAAGCTTGAAGTCATTGGGATAATTTTTACGGGGTTCTTTTCGCCAGGATTGGGATTCCATACTTAGATGTCCGTCTGTAACAGGTGGGCGTCTAAGTTACCAGCACTGGCTTAATGGCTACATACGGTGCTGGCTTTACGCTTACAGCTTATCAATATCACCTTCAGCAATGGCTTTCTCATCTGGCGTGAGCGGAACTTCCTCAAGATACCGATGTATGGATGCCTTACTTTCAAGAGCCTGAGCCCGAGAGCTGCTTTTTGGCAAGCTAAAATCACAGCCAATACAGGCCATTCTGTGCGGGCAACTGCTCCAAAATGGATTGGTGCAATACAAATCGCCTAAATCATAGTATAGGGCGGGCCCTGATGACGTTAGTGCCTGACTGTCATGATCGATCAGCACGCTGATCATATGAGAAATTTTGTCCGCTTTCACAAAAGAAGCCGCCAGCCGTGTTGGGCGAATGCGAATGTAGTGCAGGGTTGAGCGTGGGCAGCTATGTCCGGACCATTCCATCAACTCATGCAGAGTCATCCCCTGTGGCACACTGGCCAGCGCGGTGACGGCTGATGCTCTTCCCCTATGACTGGTAATCCGCCCCCGGCTGTCATCGAGAGGTACTCCGGACCGGGCACAGAGTACCGGGATGATCGTGTTATTCAGGATTGAGCTTCCTATCAGTTTTCCTCTGTACTGAAATAAATAATTGACCCTTTCAGCAGTTCGCTCATCCGTCAAAGGAGCCTGTTCTGTAGGGCGTTCCTGTAACCACAAATCTACATACTTTTTCACGACACTGGCGACTGGTTTGACAAATGCCCTTGATGTTTTTCCAGCCGGAACATCCAGATAACAGAGCGTTCCTGCAGGGATAATACTGCCGTCATCATGCACAATATCATCTGTCTGCTCGTGGACACAGCCTACGCTCAATCGAAATATTTCGTTCTGGCGTAAGCCTGCATGAGTCCAGATAACCGCCATCGCCTGGTGCATGGTAAACGGATAATGGATCCCGGTCAGCATATCCTCAGGTCGTAAATTCAGGCTGGCCCAGATCAGCTTCAGCCACACAGGATCGTCAATCACCCTGGGATTCACTCCCCGGCTGAAAGCTGGCGTGTCCGGCGTGGCCAGATGGCGGTAGGGACTCAGCTTCAGTCTTCCCCATCCCCAGAGTTCATAATCAACAAAAAAACGCCGCAGGGCATACAAAAAAGATGCCCGGGAGTTGCTCATCATTGGCTGTCCAGATCGGGCGGATACACGTCTTGTTTTTTCAGGCTCCAGAGAAAGCTCATCCACATTCATTCTTCCCAGCGCTGCGATGAAACTGGCACAGGTACTGATGCTCCAGTCAGCAGGCTCTCGGATATCAGGACAATCTCTGGCAAGCCACAAACCGATACGCAGAATAAAGCTGTAGTTCGATTCACGGGTCCGCGGCCGTAGTACGGACGTTTCCCGCCAGCGCTGACACCATCCGACCCATTCAGCGGCAATCCCGTCAGTTCGTTTCTCTTTCCAGCTGGTATAACCCCGCATACGCAATGGGCGTGACAAAATTCCCATGGCTGCCAGCCCATGGGAGACCTTACCTACCGCTCTGGCGATCCCGTTAGTGCGGTACTGTTGGCCCCGCTGGAGGAGCTCTTCGGTAAAGCTTTCCAGCCGCGGATCGCCATTTTCCAGCATCAGCATTCCTAGAACCGCCGAGAGAAACATTTCCTGATGACGAAGGGAATACCCCAGAGCCACTAGGACGTCCATAAGACGGCTGAGTTCTTGCTGAAAAATATCCCGGCCAAAAACCGCACAGGCATAATACGCAGGCTGCCGGCACCGGGTGCTGTGCAACGGGAGAGGAACCTGTGACAGGTGAAAGGCAAAAGCCGCTAGCAACGGACCACCGAGGTGTCGTCGCTGATACAACTTCTCCCATATATCTTCTGCCCAGAGGTGGCAAGGCAGATCCTGACGGGCCGCTTCGGCAGTACCGCCAGAATGGTTATCCTGGCGACCTCGGGCTTTATACCGCTCCGGGTGGCGATGTCATAAAGAGGGCGCAGGAATGCCGGCACAGGTTTCTGCTGAAGATACTTACCCCGTCGTTGTGGAGTGCTCAGGGCAAGACGTTCCTGTGCGGAGAAAGCGGCCCTGAGCTGATATGACTCCAGCTCAAAAGGCTGCCAGACAACGCCGGTAGTGTTTTCGGCTTTCATAAGAGAATCCTCTGGTCAGAAAAAACCAGTCCGGCAACTTTTCTGTCAAGCTCGGCGACAGCTCCGGCCATGCGGGCAGCAAGATCGGTACCGGACAGGTGCAGGTAAATCTGGGTCGTCCGGGGATCCCGATGCCCGGCATAGGCGGCGAGTTCGTGCAGTTTCCAGCCAGCCCGCGCCAGATGGGTCAGGCGTAGATGACGGAAGGTATGGGTGGAGAAATCTACCAGCCCGGCCTGGTCTCTCCATTTACGAACGGTTTTACTCCAGCTCCAGATGCTCAGCGGCATACCGTGATTCCGGTCAGAGACCGAGCGAAAAAGTGCCCCACCAGAAAAACCACTTTGCCGTAACAGGTGCAAATGTGCGGCAAGCACAGGGGTTACCGTTGGGCTGTAACACACCATACGTTCGCGATGATTCTTGGTGGTTTCGGCACGGATACGGATCAACCGGTGGCCCGGGTCAAGGTCGTCAACCTGAAGCGCCGTGACTTCTGCCCGCCGTAATGCGCCATAGTAGGCTAGTGCCAGCATCAGACGGTCGCGTAACGTTGCGGAGGCGGCCTGTTGCAGAAGAGTAAACCAGTCATGATCATCAGGAATACAGGGAAGACGGGTGATACGCGGTACCAGTCCGCGTCCGCTGAACACCGGGCCGGGCAACATTGCCCGGGGTATCGGACTGGTTTCACAGAGATCCTGGTAATAAAGATACTCGTACCAGAGCCGAATGGCCGAAATGCGCAACTGCAGTGTAGCACTGGCGGCCGGCTGTGCCATTCCCGGGAGCTGGGGCCGTAGATATGCGGAAAAATCTTCAAAACGGGCAGAAGGTGGATGTATTGAATTTGCTTCGCAGTACCGCAGATAATGCGTCAGAGCACCACGATAAGCTTTGATCGTGGCGTTAGCCCGACCCAGATCAGTCAGTAGCCCGAGCCATTGCTCAACAAGATGCATACTGGCAGTAAAAAGTGGATTTCTGACCATCATGTTGACCTCTTTTGACAGAGAAACAGGTGCAGTTTAGTTCAAACAGTCCAATCAAGTGTTGCATTCCACTTAACTTACTAGAGTTCATAGTTGCTACTGAAGCACACCACCCCATGCTGCCTGAAGAGATCTTTCTGTTTAAAGAACGGCTCACCCATTTTCACGAAGGGTTTTGCTTCAGCTGAGCGAGAGATGACGCAACCATCGTTGTTTGACAAAACGACGACTGGACGACCCTTCAGATCCGGGCGAAAAACAGTTTCACATGAGGCGTAGAAAGAGTTCACATCACACAGTGCAAACATGATCAGACAGCAGATTTCACGATGTACGTCACTACACCAAAAATTTCCAGATTATCTTCACTACCTATAATAAATGGCCTGTATGCGGAATTTTCAGGTTTGAGCATGACAACAGGATGCAGCTGAAGACGCTTAACCGTGAATTCACCGTCGACAGCAGCAATGACGATATCCCCGTGCTCAGCAGTACGGGAGCTATCAACAACCAGCAGATCACCAGCACTGATCCCGGCCTCAATCATTGAATCGCCTGCGGCTTTGACGAAGTAGGTCGAGCTGGGATGAGAAACAAGCAACTTATTGAGATCAATGCGCTGCTCAACGTAGTCGGCAGCCGGACTGGGGGATCCACACTGCACTAAATCACTGAAAAGCGGGATAGCAATAATTTCCCGTAAATCTGCTGGTCTGTAGAATTCCATAATGCACATCTCAATAACTGTTTTTATATACAGTAGTTTCATTTGAGAATACGTGCAAGACACTGGATACGCTATGTCTGTGTAAAGCCTCACCGCTTCGCTTCTAAGTTTCTATCTCGCTTCGAATTATAGTCTTTGTAAATTTTCCGGCGATGGCTTCTTATGCTCATCATTCAGCCAGCATTTGATGTTTGCTCGACGTGGATCGGTGATATGAACAGGATCAGGTGGACATGCTACACACCAGAATGCCAACGGCAATGTCCCCAGAACGCCCCCAGGATAAATTCATGCTGAAGAAAGTTGTGTAGTTTGAATATCATAGAGTTAATGGGTATAGATGTTCTAAAATAATTCATAGAACCTATTGAATTCAATAATATTTTATAAATTGTAAGAATATTTTAATCATGCTAACGTGGATGCAAAATTAATGGAGAAAGTCTTATGAAACTCGCGATATACAGCACAAAGCAGTACGACAAAAAGTATCTGCAACATGTTAACGAGGCTTACGGATTCGAACTTGAATTTTTCGACTTTCTGCTGACTGAAAAAACAGCCAAAACGGCGCACGGTTGTGATGGTGTTTGCATCTTTGTAAACGACGACGGCAGCCGCCCGGTGCTGGAAGAGTTGAAAAAACATGGGGTGAAGTATATCGCCCTGCGCTGCGCTGGCTTCAACAACGTGGATCTTGATGCGGCGAAAGAACTGGGTCTGAAGGTGGTGCGCGTACCGGCTTATTCGCCGGAAGCGGTCGCCGAGCACGCCATCGGGATGATGATGTCGCTGAACCGTCGTATTCACCGCGCTTATCAACGCACGCGTGATGCCAACTTCTCTCTGGAAGGATTGACCGGTTTCACCATGTACGGCAAAACCGCCGGTGTAATTGGTACTGGTAAAATTGGCGTCGCGACACTTCGCATTCTGAAAGGTTTTGGTATGCGCCTGCTGGCGTTTGATCCGTACCCAAGCGCTGCCGCGCTGGAGCTGGGCGTGGAGTATGTCGACCTGACGACGCTGTTATCCCAGTCAGACGTTATCTCCCTGCACTGCCCGCTGACGCCGGAAAACTATCACCTGCTTAACCAGGCGGCGTTTGACCAGATGAAAGACGGCGTGATGATCATCAACACCAGCCGTGGCGGGTTGATTGACTCTCAGGCCGCAATTGAAGCGCTGAAAACTCAGAAGATAGGCGCGCTGGGTATGGACGTGTATGAAAACGAACGCGATCTGTTCTTTGAGGATAAGTCTAACGACGTGATCCAGGACGATGTGTTCCGTCGCCTGTCTGCCTGCCATAACGTCCTGTTCACCGGCCACCAGGCGTTCCTGACGGCCGAAGCGCTGATCAGCATTTCGGAAACGACGCTGGGGAATTTGCAGCAGCTGGCGAAAGGCGAAGCATGCCCTAACGCGCTGGTATAAGCATTGTCACCCGGTGGCGTTGCGCCGCCGGGTGTTTTTTTAACTCAACCCACGATTCTTCAACATCGGTTCGATCTCAGGATCGTGCCCACGCCAGTTGCGGTACAGCGTTTCCAGGTCACTGCTGTTCCCGCGCGACAAAATCGCCTCACGGAATGCCTGCCCGTTCTCACGCGTTAACCCGCCCTGCTCGACAAACCACTGATAGCCATCGTCGGCCAGCATCTGCGTCCAGAGATACGCGTAATAACCTGCCGCATACCCGCCTCCGAAAATATGGGCGAAGTAGCTGCTGCGATAGCGTGGCGGTACGGCGGGCAGATCCAGCCCCTCTTTTTTCAGTGCTGCGGCTTCAAAAGCCTCAACATCATCCACCGCATCACGGACGCCGTGCCAGTTCATATCCAGCAGCGCTGCGCTCAGCAGTTCCGTCATGTCATAGCCTTTGTTGAACTGGGTCGCCTTGAGCATGTTGTCCCGCAGCGCTTCCGGCATCGGTTCTCCGGTTTCATAATGACGGGCATAATGCGCAAACACCTGCGGATGGCTGGCCCAGTGTTCGTTGATTTGCGACGGGAATTCGACGAAATCACGCGGCGTATTGGTGCCAGAGAGCGTGGCGTAACGCTGACTGGCAAACAGGCCGTGCAGCGTATGACCAAACTCATGGAATAGCGTGACCACATCATCCCAGGAGATCAGCGCCGTCTGTCCGTTAGCCGGTTTTTGATAGTTACAGACGTTGTAGATAACCGGACGCGCAGCACGCTCATACGATTGCTCGACAAAATTCCCCATCCACGCGCCACCGCCTTTGGAATCCCGGGCGAAGAAATCACCGTAGAACAGCGCCATGCCTTCACCGGTGTGGTCAAAGATTTCCCATACGCGCACGTCCGGGTGATAGACCGGAATATCAAAACGCTCGACAAAACGGATGCCAAACAGCTGGCTGGCCGCCCAGAAGACGCCATCATGCAACACGGTATTGAGGGCAAAGTACGGCCTGATCTGCGATTCATCCAGCGCATATTTCCCCAGGCGCACGCGCTCGGCGTAAAAAGACCAGTCCCAGGCCTGCACCGTGAAACCGCCCTGCTCGTCATCAATCACTTTCTGGATATCCGCCTGCTCACGCTCTGCCCGGGCGCGCGCCGCCGGCACGATACCGCGCATAAATGCCAGCGCTGCTGCAGGGGTTTTCGCCATCTGATCGGCAATACTCCAGCTGGCGTAATCGTCAAAACCCAGCAGGTGTGCCTGACGCGCGCGCAGCGCGACGAGGCGGAGGATCAGCTCACGGGTGTCATTTTCATCCCCTTTCTGGGTGCGCACCCATCCCGCGTTAAACAGGTTTTCACGCGTTTGCCGATCGGTCAGCGCAGCAAGCGCAGGCTGCTGCGTGGTATTGAGCAGCGGTATCAGCCAGCGATCGTTCAACCCTTTCTCTGCGGCAGCCTGCGCGGCGGTCGCCATCTCGTCTGCGCTCAACCCCTCAAGCTGGTCCGCATAATCCACCACCAGACCACCCGTTTTATCCGCCGCCAGCAGGCGCTGATTAAACTGACTGGTCAGTAACGCCGACTCGGTATTCAGCGCTTTCAGTTCCGTTTTCCCGGCATCGTTCAGGCGTGCGCCCGCCAGAATGAAGTGCTGATACGTCTCTTCCACCAGACGACGGGATTCGGCATCCAGCGCCGCGCGATCCTGCCAGACGCTCTCCACGCGGGTGAAGAGCGTTTCGTTGAGCCAGATATCGTTCGCCAGCCCCGCCAGCTCTGTCGAAAACTGTTCGTCCAGCACCTGTAAATCATCATTGGTGTGTGCAGAGGTCATGCCGAAGAAAACGTTGCTCACGCGCGACAGCATGGCACCGCTTTTTTCCAGCGCCAGCACCGTGTTGTTGAAGTCAGGCGCGGCGGTCTGTGCAACGATGGCAGCAATATCTGCACGCTTCTGTCGTATGGCTTCATCGAATGCAGGGCGATAATGGCTATCGTTGATTTCGTCAAAATGCGGAGCCTGATAAGGCAACAGGCTGATTTCAAAAAAAGGATTGCTGACCGACATCTTTCACTCCTGAGAACGGTGTATCTCCCCAGAGTAGGCCAGGCCGCCCTCACCTGCAATGCTGTCATACAAAAGTTGCCTTAACGCCGCGCCCGCGCGCGTGCTATGGTAGTTCAACACAAAAAGCGTTGAGGAACAGTGAGATGATTATTTTAGTTACCGGGGCGACGTCGGGTTTTGGTGAAAGCATCACGCGCCGCTTCGTTGCCAACGGGCATAAGGTGATTGCAACGGGTCGTCGTCAGGAGCGCCTGAAGGAGCTGAAAGATGAGTTAGGTGACAGTATCCTGACCGCGCAGCTGGACGTCCGCAACCGTGCCGCCATTGAAGAGATGATGGCGAACCTGCCTGCCGAATGGCATGCCATCGACGTGCTGGTCAATAATGCGGGTCTGGCGCTGGGTCTGGAGCCTGCCCACAAAGCCAGCGTGGAAGACTGGGAAAACATGATCGACACCAACAATAAAGGGCTGGTGTACATGACCCGCGCCGTACTGCCGGGCATGGTTGAGCGCAATCGCGGCCACGTGATCAACATCGGCTCTACCGCCGGTAGCTGGCCTTACGCAGGCGGTAACGTCTACGGCGCGACCAAAGCCTTCGTACGCCAGTTCAGCCTAAACCTGCGCACCGACCTGCACGGCACCGCCATTCGCGTCACCGATATCGAGCCAGGTCTGGTTGGCGGTACCGAGTTCTCTAACGTGCGTTTCAAAGGCGATGACGCAAAAGCGGATAAAACCTATGAAAACGCCAATGCACTGACACCGGAAGATATTACCGAAGCGGTCTGGTGGGTATCGACGCTGCCAAAACACGTCAACATTAATACCGTTGAAATGATGCCAGTCAGCCAGAGTTTTGCCGGACTTAGCATCCATCGCGGCTAATTTTGCCCTTCCCGGCCTGCGGGCCGGGTTTGTCGCAGATCCCAAAAGAATGGTAGTATGTTCAGGCTAACTCTCTGAGAAATGACAACTCATGGCCGCTGAATCACAACTTAATCCTACCCAGCCTGTTAATCAGCAAATCTATCGCATTTTGCGACGTGATATTGTGCACTGCCTGATCCCGCCGGGAACACCACTCTCTGAAAAAGAGGTCTCGGTACGTTTTGACGTTTCCCGTCAGCCGGTGCGAGAGGCATTTATTAAGCTGGCTGAAAACGGCCTGATCCAGATCCGCCCCCAGCGCGGCAGTTATGTGAATAAGATTTCACTTTCTCAGGTTCGTAATGGTTGTTTTGTCCGTCAGGCCATTGAATGTGCCGTCGCGCGCCGCGCCGCATCACTGATCAATGACAACCAGTGTTATCAACTGGAGCAAAACCTGCATCAGCAGCGTATTGCGATTGACCGTAAACAGCTGAATGACTTTTTCCAGCTCGATGACGAGTTTCACCAGAAGCTGGCGCAAATTGCGGATTGTCAGCTGGCGTGGGACACCATCGAAAACATCAAAGCCACCATTGACCGCGTGCGCTATATGAGTCTTGATCATGTCTCGCCGCCGGAAATGTTGCTCCGACAGCACCACGATATTTTCAATGCGCTGGAAAAACGCGATCCTGATGGCGTGGAAAAAGCGATGACGCTGCATCTGCAGGAAATTAGCGAGTCGGTCTTGTTGATTCGTCAGGAAAACAGCGACTGGTTTAGCGAAGAATAATGCTTGCCGCATCCCACCGCGTGCGGGATGCGGCAGTGGTGTTACCGCTGTGCCGCGTACTGCGCCACCGTAGCTTTCGCTCCTTTTTGCAGTAATGTCTGATAAGCCTTCATCACCGCATCCACAAAAACGGCTTCCTGCGGTAACTCTTTGCCAAAGATAGTCTCAATGCCCAGCAGCGCTTTCACGCGATTTTCGCCCTCTGGGCTACCGTTTACCGCAGCCTGAATGACCGCCAGTTGCGGGTCGACCACCTCAATGGCGTTACCCTGCTCATCCACGCCGCCGACATAGCGCATCCAGCCCGCCACGCCCAGCGCCAGCAACGGGAACGGTTTCTGATGCACCAGATGCCAGTGGACAGAATCCAGCATACGCTGTGGAAGCTTCTGGCTGCCGTCCATCGCGATTTGCCAGGTGCGGTGACGCAGAGCCGGGTTGCTGTAACGTGCAATCAGCAGATCAGCGTAGCGGCCTAAATCAACCCCTTTCACTTTCAGCGTTGGGGCCTGTTCTTTTAGCATTAACGCGTGTGCGGCGGCGCGGTAGTGCTCATCGGCCATGCAGTCGTTGATGTGCTGGTATCCCGCCAGGTAGCCGAGGTATGCCAGGAAGGAGTGGCTGCCGTTAAGCATACGCAGCTTCATCTCTTCAAACGGAATAACGTCTGCCACCAGCTCCGCGCCGGCTTTTTCCCACTGCGGACGCCCGGCGACAAAATTGTCTTCAACCACCCACTGACGGAACGGTTCACAGGCAACCCCCGCCGGATCGCGTACACCCGTCAGCTGTTCGATTTTATCCAGCGTTTCCGCCGTTACCGCTGGCACGATGCGATCCACCATCGTTGACGGGAAGGTCGCGTTGGCTTCAATCCAGTCTGCCAGTTCACCGTCAACAGCACGGGCATAGGCGCAGGTCACATTGCGCATCACGTGGCCGTTCTCTGGCATGTTGTCGCAGGACATCACGCTAAAAGCAGGCAGGCCCGCCGCTTTACGACGCGCCAGCGCTTCAACCACAACGCCCGGAGCAGATTTTGGCTGATGAACATTTTGCAGGTCGGCAGCAATTAACGGGTGATCGAGCATCAGTTTCCCGGTCGCCGGTGAGTGACAGTATCCTTTTTCGGTGATGGTCAGTGAAACAATGGCCACCTGCGGTTCGCACATCGCCGCCAGCACGGCTTCCAGCCCGTCAACCTGCGCATGCAGCGCTTTTTTGACAACGCCAACCACACGAGATGTCCATGCATCGGCGGACATCTCCGCCACGGTGTAAAGGTTATCCTGTGCCTTCAGATCGGCAATTTGCTGTTCGCCACCAATCAGGTTAACTTCGCAGTAACCCCAGTCGCTGCCGTGTTCAGCGGCGAGAATGTCGGTATACACCGCCTGGTGCGCACGGTGAAATGCACCAAACCCTAAATGAACAATGCGTGCCCTGAGGCTATCGCGATCGTACTGAGGAAGGGTCGCTTTCGCCTGTAATAACCGGTTTTCCATGATTGAGACTCGTTAAGTAAAAAAAGCTGTGATCCACTGCCGCCCTCTTACCGGAGCGACAGTGCCTGTTGACTACACCAACTAGAATGGTAGATGTCGTAAAAAAATATCTGCCATCAACCATACGGATACTTCAGATTCATATATTGATTTATATTAACTTTTGTCCATGTGGTGTGACACGAGCAAAAAGTTGTGTGACAAGTACCTCAAGATATAAACCATCAGCGGCGTGAAGAGAGCGCCCCGTACCCGACAGATCCGTGACGCGGGGCTTCAGCCGCGTCCTCCGCCAAACTCAAATCCCGGTCACGCACTTCTGGCATCAGGATGGCGGACACCAGCCCAATCACGGAGTACGCTACCAGCATTGCGACAATCGGCCACCAGGAGCCGGTCATATTACAGAAGATCCCCGCCAGCACCGGGCCGAAGCCAACCGCCACCAGACCACCCGCCTCTTTTGAGATAGCCATCCGGGTAAAGCGATTACGCGAACCGAACATTTCCGCCATCGTGATGTTTTCCAGCGCGAACAGCCCCAGTACCGCCACGTTATGAATCACAATCATGGAGAGCATAATGACGCCTGGTGCATAGCTTGTATCGACGATTACCGACAGCATTGGGTACGCCAGGATAATGGCCGAGATATTCAGAATAATGTACGGTAAACGACGCCCGACTTTATCGGACAGCCAGCCCAGCAGCGGGATGGAGAGGAAGCCCAGGATGGAGCTGATCATCAGCGCATCAGTTGGGATCGCTTTATCGAACAAGAGCGTCTGTACCAGATAACCAGCGAGGAACGTCTGGATCAGGCCGGAGTTCCCCGCCTGGCCAAAGCGCAGGCCGGTCGCCAGCCAGAACGATTTGCTCTTAAACATCGCCCCCAGCGACGTATCCTGGGCGGCAGTTTCAGCGTCGTTCACTTTCTCAAATACCGGGCTTTCTTTAAGGTTCATTCGCAGCCAGATGGCAAAGATCATCACCACCACACTGGCGAGGAACGGCACGCGCCAGCCCCAGGCGAGCAACTCTTCGCGGTCAAGGGCAAAGAACATCACCGCCCAGATGGCCGTTGCACTCAGCGTTCCGCAGTTGGTGCCCATCGCCACCAGCGAGGAGATGATGCCGCGTTTTCCTTTTGGTGCGTACTCTGCCAGCATGGTTCCTGCCCCGGAGATTTCCGCCCCGGCCCCCAGCCCCTGAATAATACGCAGCGTAACTAACAGAACAGGTGCAAAAATCCCTATCTGCGCATAGGTTGGCAATACACCAATCAGGGTCGTACAGATCCCCATCATGGTAATGGTGATAAACAGCACCTTCTTACGCCCGATGCTGTCGCCCATCCTGCCGAAGATAAACGCGCCGACGATGCGGGCAATATAGCCTGCGCCGTAGGTGCCCATCGCCAGAATCAGCGCCATTGCCGCAGATTGTTCCGGGAAGAAGATTTCGTGGAATACCAGCGCGGCACCCAGTGAGTAAAGCTGAAAATCCATGAACTCCAGCGCGGTACCCAGCCAGCCTGAAACGGCGGCTTTCACCAGATCGGAGGTTGTTCTTTGAGGTTGTACTTGCGTCATAATGGCTATCTCTGAAAGGTAAGATGCGTACCACTCAGAGCCTGTCTGTGCAGGCTCTTAACCGCGTGAATTATTATTGGCCGAACGTGAGCAAGACTTTGCAGCACTGCCGCTGGTCTTTCTCAAACAGTTCGAGGGCGTCTGTTACGTGGTGATAGTCAAAAGTATGGGTAATCAGTTTTTCAGGGTCGATCAGCCCCTTTTCCAGCCAGCCGATAACGACCGGGAATTTGTTAGCATTCAGGCGCGAGGAGAATATCGCCAGTTCTTTGCCGGTGATCCCCTGCTGAACAATCTGGCTCGGTTCACTGGAAAAGCCCATCAGCACAATGCGGGCTGCCGGGGAGGCCAGGGTAATGGCTTCCTGCAAAATAGACGGATGACAGGCGGCATCAATGATTAACGTCGGTTTGATCCCTTTCTCCTCCAGGGCTGCCTGTAATGACTGTTCGCCGTTATTCAACACCCAGTCCGCGCCGCTGCGCTGAGCCATCGCCAGGCGTTCGTCAATGCGGTCAACGACGATAACCTGCTTCACCTTGTAGACCCCCTTCAGCGCCTGCACGGTAACCAGCCCCATTGGGCCTGCGCCGTAGATCAGCGCAATATCCTGTTCGGTGGGTTTCGCCTGGCCCGTTACGTTGGCGGCAATGGTGAATGGCTCAACCATCACGGCATGTTTGTCCGGGATCGCGTCCGGGATTGGCCAGGCGTTTTTAGCGGGCACAACCGCGTATTCGCTGAACCCACCGTCACGGTGGACGCCCAGCACCACGAGCGAAGTACAGACGTTGGGTTTGCCGACGGAACATGGGTAACAGTGACCACAGCTGATCACCGGGTCAACCGAAACGCGCTGACCCAGACGTGTGTGCTCAACGCCCTCGCCCACAGCATCAATGACGCCAAAAAATTCATGACCGATTACGCGTGGATATCTGGCGAACGGGTTATGACCACGGTAGATATGGCTGTCTGAACCGCAGATCCCGGCGAGCCTGATTTTGACGCGCACGTCATCTGCACCAGGCGTCGGGAGTGGACGCTCTTCAATCACCAGTGCGTTCGGTTGTTGGATCACTACGCTTTTCATCGTTCGTTCCTCGTTTACCAGTTCCACAGCGTGCCATCTTCAAGACGAGCCACCGGCAGGTAGGCGGGATCATACGGGTATTTCGCCGCCCGTTTTTCGTCAAACTCAATGCCCAGCCCGGGTTTATCACCCGGGTGCATATAACCGTTATCGAAGCGCCAGCTGTGCGGGAAGACCTCCAGCATCTGCTCCGAATAACCCATATATTCCTGTACGCCAAAGTTCGGTACCCACAGGTCAAAATGCAGTGCGGCAGCGTGACAAACTGGTGATAAATCCGACGGACCGTGCGAGCCGGTACGCACCTGGTAGAGTGACGCGAAGTCCGCAATGCGGCGCATCCCGGTGATCCCCCCTGCGTGAGTAATGGTGGTACGGATATAGTCGATAAGCTGTTCTTCAATCAGCTGTTTGCAGTCCCAGATACTGTTGAACACCTCCCCCACGGCAATAGGCGTGACGGTGTGCTGGCGGATCAGACGGAAACACGCCTGGTTTTCCGCAGGTGTTGGGTCTTCCATCCAGAACATACGGAAGTCTTCGATGCTCTTACCGAAACGAGCCGCTTCGATTGGCGTCAGACGGTGGTGCATGTCGTGCAGCAGGTGTTCATTAAAACCAAATTGACTTCGCACCGCATCAAACAGCTTCGGCGTGAAATCGAGGTATTTTTCGGTGGACCACAGCTGCTCTTCCGGCCAGTCGCCTTTGGTCGCTGGCTCGTAGGCCAGCCCTTTTCCTTTAGACATACCGTAGGTGGTTTTCATACCCGGTACACCGCACTGGACGCGGATCGCCTTAAAGCCCATCTCTTTGTGACGGGCGTAATCTTCCAGTACGTCGTCGATGGTGTGCCCGGTGGTGTGACAATAAACCATCACCCCTTCGCGGGATGCGCCCCCCAACAGCTGGTAGAGTGGCATATTGGCCGCTTTGGCTTTGATGTCCCAGAGCGCCATGTCGACGGCCGAAATCGCCGACATGGTGACCGGCCCACGACGCCAGTAAGCGCCTTTATAGAAGAACTGCCAGATATCTTCTATGCGGTGCGCATCGCGGCCAATCAGCTGCGGACACAGGTGATCTTTCAGGTAAGAGGCAACGGAGAGTTCACGTCCGTTCAGTGTGGCATCGCCAAGACCGACAATGCCCTCATCGGTGGTGATTTTAAGGGTGACAAAGTTACGCCCCGGGCAGGTAACAAAAACTTCAGCCCCGACAATCTTCATGATCCAGTTCCTTACATCGCTCGTTGTGATGCAGGAAATTTATCCAACTGCACTACTACCATACAAGTATTGCGATCAAAAAATCAGCGAGAGATCACAAATTATGGGGGCTTACGCCCGCCCCCAGCCCGCGACAATAATCAGCATACCGCACAGTGCAACCAGCGCGCCGGCCCAGTCATACAGGCTGAGTCTGACGCCATCAACAACGCGCAGCCACAGCAGTGCGGTACAGACATAGACACCACCGTACGCCGCATAGACGCGTCCACTGGCTGCCGGATGCAGCGTTAATAGCCAGACAAACAACGCCAGCGCAATACCCGCAGGCACCAGTAACATCACCGATGCCCCCTTCTTCAGCCACAGCCAGGGCAGGAAGCATCCGAGAATTTCACACAGTGCGGTGGCAAAAAAAAGCAGCGTCGTCTTAATCATTTTGGACATTACGTGAGGATTGATTTAACTATCATACCTGATAATGCCCTTTACTTTTCAATACCTGCGGCGTGGGTATGACGCCATTTCGGTTTGATGTAGAATCGGGACTGGGTAACTTAATTTTCTGCGCCCATTAAAAAAGGAAACGCTATGACTACATTAAGCAAACGCCTTTGTCTGACAGCCCTGCTGGCGCTGTCATCGTTCGCCTTTGCCGCAACGGCTACAGCCGAAACCAGCAAACTCATTATTGAGTCTGGTGATAGCGCGCAGAGCCGTCAGAACGCTGCGATGGACAAAGAACAATGGAATGACACCCGTAACCTTCGTCAGAAGGTCAACAAACGTGCTGAAAAAGAGTGGGATAAAGAAGATGTTGCTTTTGATGCACGTGACAAATGTCAGCAAAGTGCAAACGTCAATGCCTACTGGGAGCCAAACACACTGCGCTGTCTGGATCGCCGTACTGGCCGCACGGTTGCACCTTAATGTCGGGCATAAGTGACATTAAATTGCGTCCGCTGGAGCGTGAAGACCTGCGCTTTGTTCACCAGCTCGACAACAACGCCAGCGTGATGCGTTACTGGTTCGAAGAGCCTTACGAGGCGTTTGTGGAGTTGTCGGATCTTTATGACAAGCACATCCACGATCAGAGCGAACGCCGTTTTGTGGTGGAGTGCAAAGGTGAAAAAGCCGGTCTGGTCGAGCTGGTTGAGATCAACCACGTCCACCGTCGGGCGGAATTCCAGATAATCATTTCGCCGGAGCATCAGGGGAAAGGTCTCGCCTCGCGGGCAGCAAAGCTGGCGATGGATTACGGGTTCAACGTATTAAACCTGTATAAGCTCTATCTTATTGTTGATAAAGAGAATGAAAAAGCGATCCATATCTACCGCAAGCTCGGCTTTATGGTGGAGGGTGAACTGATCCATGAGTTCTTTATCAATGGTGAATACCGCAATACCATCCGCATGTGTATCTTCCAGCACCAGCATCTGGCCGGGCACAAAGCATCCGGCACGACTCAACTGAAAGCGACCGCGCAGTAAACTGCGCGGTTTTTTCTTAATAGTAATCAATACTGTTTTTTATGGTGTATTTGTGTTCAACGGCGGGTTTGACGCTGTCGTCGATGATCATCAGATCGCAACTCACCGGGTTATTGTGACGGTCGTAATCGCAGCTCTGCTTCACATTTCCCAGCGGCTTATCGTTTAGTGTGCTCACCGCTGTATAATCCATTCGCTTGCGCAAATCCTTTGACGGTGTCGACTGCACGGACAAGTGCTGTTCGCCGGAAACCGTCGTTTTACCCAGCGGGTAACCGTCGGCATCGTAGCGGTACTTCACTTCCATCTCTTTTCCGTGTGCTGCCACCACAAAGCCGTTGTCGTCAGTGTCCCACGTCACGCCCGCCGACGGTAATTCAGCCAGCTGACATTTCCCCTGCAGCTTCACTTTGCGCTGCTGTGTTTCAGCATCAAGGTAGTAGTTGGCATCCAGCACCAGCGCGACGCCCGTATTATTTTCCAGGTCGTGCAGCTCCAGCGTATCGAAGCACCCTTCCGATGACATCGTGCCAGTCACCTGTTTGGATACCTCACCTTTGTCGTTGAACAGCGTCTGGGAAAAGTCTTTAACCGGCCCGCGCAGTGGGTCAAAATCAAATTCGTTCGAGAAGCTCGCCATCTCAGGCGTAAACGACAGCGGCGCAGAGTTGTTATCACACCCCACCAGTGCCGTTGCCAGTAACGTTATCACTGCGTATTTCTTCACATCATTTACCGATACAGGGAGATTATTCCCAATCATATTAGCAAATACAGATGTTTACACGATCCCTGCTAAAATTAATCTACACACAGAGAAAAGGAGCGACAGATGAAACGGTTACCCTGGATTACCGCCCTGCTGTTAATGAGTGTTTCAACGGCCGCTCTGGCCGCCCCGGATTCCTGCGAGCGCGTGAAGAGCGACATTCAGCAGAAAATCATCAACAACGGTGTACCAGAATCCGGCTTTACGCTGAGTATCGTGCCAAACGATCAGGCCGACCAGCCGGATGCACAGGTGGTTGGTCATTGTGCCAGTGATACTTTTAAAATCTTGTACACCCGCACAGGGAACAGCGCAGCTTCAGGCACTCAGGACAATACGCAAGGTGAACCTCAGTGATTTTTAGGCACCAGTACCCCTTGAATTGATGAGGATTAATATTTAATACCGCCAAATAAGTAACACTCACCCCATCATTAGCCCGGTTTTAATAACGGGAGAAAATAATACGTAACAGCAATGATGGGGTGAGTCATGTCCGATATTGAACGTCACGGCGGGATCAGCCGCCGAATGCTGGTTAAATCCACGGCGATAGGTTCTCTGGCTCTTGCTGCTGGCGGGCTTTCTTTGCCTTTTGGCATGAAAAGCGCCGCTGCGGCGGTACAAAACGCCATGCAACCCGCAGAAGATAAAGTGGTATGGGGAGTCTGTTCGGTAAACTGCGGTAGTCGCTGTGCGCTGCGCCTGCACGTCCGTGATGATGAAGTGTACTGGGTCGAAACGGATAATACCGGCGATGATGTTTATGGCAATCATCAGGTGCGTGCGTGCCTGCGCGGTCGCTCTATTCGCCGTCGAATAAACCATCCCGACCGCCTGAATTACCCGATGAAACGCGTCGGTAAGCGTGGCGAAGGCAAGTTTGAACGTATCAGTTGGGACGAAGCACTGGACACCCTTGCCACCAGCCTGAAAGGTGTGGTGGAAAAATACGGTAACGAAGCGGTTTACATTAATTACTCTTCCGGGATTGTGGGCGGTAATATCACCCGCTCCTCCCCCTACGCCTCGCTGGTGGCTCGCCTGATGAACTGCTACGGCGGATTCTTAAGCCACTACGGTACCTACAGTACGGCACAAATTGCCTGTGCAATGCCCTACACCTATGGCAGCAACGATGGCAACAGCACCTCTGATATTGAAAACACCAGACTGGTGGTGATGTTCGGTAATAACCCGGCGGAAACGCGCATGAGCGGCGGCGGGATCACGTATTACCTCGAACAGGCACGCGAACGTTCTCACGCGCGGATGATCGTTATCGATCCTCGCTATACCGACACCGCCGCAGGGCGTGAAGATGAATGGATCCCGATTCGTCCAGGCACTGACGCCGCGCTGGTGGCCGGTATCGCCTGGGTGTTAATTGATGAAAACCGGGTAGACCAGCCGTTCCTCGACAAATATTGCGTGGGATACGATGAGAAAACGCTGCCGGAAGGCGCGCCAGCAAACGGTCATTACAAAGCCTATATTCTCGGTCAGGGTGACGATGGCACGGCCAAAACGCCGGAGTGGGCCTCACGTATCACCGGGATCCCAGCCGATCGCATCATTAAGCTTGCACGTGAGATTGGCTCAGCGAAACCGGCGTATATCTGTCAGGGCTGGGGCCCACAGCGTCAGGCCAACGGCGAACTGACATCCCGCGCTATCGCCATGCTGCCGATCCTGACGGGCAATGTGGGGATCAACGGCGGTAACAGCGGCGCACGTGAATCCACCTACACCATCACGATTGAGCGTATGCCGCTGCCGGACAACCCGGTGAAAACGCAGATATCCTGCTTTAGCTGGACGGATGCCATCGTCCGTGGCCCGGAAATGACCGCCCTGCGCGACGGTGTACGCGGTAAAGATAAGCTCGATGTGCCGATCAAATTTATCTGGAACTATGCCGGTAACACCATCATTAACCAGCACTCCGATATCAATAAAACCCACGATATTTTGCAGGATGAAAGCAAGTGCGAAACCATCGTGGTGATCGACAACTTTATGACCTCGTCAGCGAAGTATGCCGATATTCTGCTGCCGGATTTAATGACCGTGGAACAGGAAGACATTATTCCTAACGATTACGCGGGCAACATGGGCTATCTGATTTTCCTGCAGCCCGTTACCGCACCGAAGTTTGAGCGCAAGCCTATCTACTGGATCATGAGTGAAGTGGCGAAACGTCTCGGGTCAGATATCCATCAGCAGTTTACCGAAGGCCGCACCCAGGCGCAGTGGTTACAGTTCCTGTATGCCAAAATGCTCGCAAAAGATCCTCAGTTGCCGTCCTATGACGCGCTGAAACAAATGGGTATATATAAGCGTAAAGATCCGGCTGGGCATTTTGTGGCCTACAAAAAATTCCGCGACAACCCCGAGGCAAACCCACTCAAAACTCCATCGGGCAAGATTGAAATCTACTCCAGCGCACTGGCCAGGATCGCCAGCACCTGGGCGCTGGAAAAAGATGAAACCATCAGCCCGCTGCCGGTCTATGCCTCTACGTTTGACGGCTGGGATGCCCCTGAGCGCAGCACCTTCCCGCTTCAGCTGTTCGGCTTCCACTTTAAAGCCCGCACCCACTCCAGCTACGGCAACATTGATGTTCTGCAAGCGGCCTGCCGCCAGGAGATCTGGCTCAACCCTGTCGATGCCGACAAACGTGGCATTAAGAACGGCGACATGGTGCGCGTCTTTAACGATCGCGGTGAGTTGCGTATTCCGGCGAAAGTGACGCCACGCATCATGCCTGGCGTGAGCGCAATGGGCCAGGGAGCCTGGCATGATGCCAACATGAACGGCGATCGCATCGACCACGGCTCGTGCATCAACACATTGACCACGCACCGTCCGTCACCGCTGGCAAAAGGTAACCCGCAGCACACCAATCTGGTGCAGGTTGAAAAGGTGAGCTGATTAACCGTGAGCTATTCTATGGTCTGCATATGACCGTCGGTATGGCAATTGCGGGTTAACATAAACGTGCGGGGCAACCCGCGCGAGTAAGGAATATAGTCATGAATAACGTATCACACCGCGAATCGTTCGCGTTTAGTGCCAGAGTATTAGGCGCACTGTTCTATTTTGCTCCGGACAGCGAGCAAGCCGCACCTCTGGTCAATGCGCTCACCGCTGGCGGCTGGACGCAGGACTGGCCTCTGACGCAGGATGTTTTGCAGCACATAGAAGGAACGATCAAAATGCCCGCCGATGAGCCGCTAACAGACGCCTGGCAACGTCTGTTTATTGGCCCGTATGCGCTTCCCGCACCGCCGTGGGGTTCCGTGTGGCTGGATCGCGAATCCGTGCTGTTTGGTGACTCAACCCTCGCGCTGCGCCAGTGGATGCGTGAGAACAACATCGTCTTTGAAATGCAGCAGAATGAACCGGAAGATCAGTTTGGTGCGTTGCTGCTGCTGGCCGGGTGGCTGACCGAAAACGGTCGCGATACGGAGCGCGACCAGCTTCTGGCCTGGCACCTTTTGCCGTGGAGCACCCGTTTTCTTTCTGTATTTGTCGAAAATGTCGGACACCCGTTCTACACCGCACTCGGTAAACTTGCTCAGTTGACGCTCGCGGACTGGCAATCCACATTAATTATTCCGGTCGCTGAAAAACCGCTTTATCGTTAACGAGGTTCTGGCTTGCTCACCGATACCGGGCAAGCCGGGTTCTCCACTTTTCCGCACGTATACCTTTTGCTAACACCGCGATTTCACTTCACAATACGGTATCTGCCCTGTTCAATTGCGACCCATGCAACGTCTTCACACTTACCCTGACATCCGAGCGATGTTTCGCAGACTCCTGATTGCCACCATCACTGGCGTGCTGGCCGCGCTGGCCGTTGCTGTATTCCGCCACGCCATGTATTTGCTGGAGTGGGTATTCCTCAGCAACGAAAGCGGCAGTCTGGTGGATGCTGCCGCGGCATTGTCGCCCTGGCGTCGTGCACTGACACCGGCGCTTGGCGGGCTGGCTGCCGGGCTGTTGTTGTGGGGATGGCAACGTTTGACGGCGCAGCGTCCCCATGCCCCAACGGATTATATGGAAGCGCTGGAAACCGGAGACGGACAGTTTGATTACGGAGCCAGCCTGGTCAAATCCCTTGCGTCGTTGCTGGTCGTCGCCAGCGGAAGCGCTATTGGTCGTGAGGGTGCCATGATCCTGCTTGCAGCACTGGCGGCCTCCTGTTTCGCCCAACGCTTTACGCCGAAATCCGAATGGAAATTGTGGATCGCCTGCGGAGCCGCCGCCGGGATGGCCAGCGCCTATCACGCACCATTGGCCGGTAGCCTTTTTATTGCTGAAATTCTGTTTGGCACTCTGATGCTGGCCTCGCTCGGCCCGGTTGTGATTGCCGCCGTGGTGGCACTGCTCACCACGCGTCTGTTAAGCCCCGGAGCCAGCACACTCTACGAAGTCCATCTTAGCGAAATGCTCACGGCGACGGATTATTCGCTGATCGTCGGAATAGGCTTGCTGGCAGGTATCTGCGGCCCACTGCTGATGTGGTTGATGACGTTCAGCCACTCTCTGTTTCTGCGTCTCAAACTCTCACCGCCCTGGCAGCTGGCGCTTGGCGGGCTGATCGTCGGACTGTTGTCACTGATGACGCCAAAAGTATGGGGCAATGGCTACAGTGTGGTGCAGGCGTTTCTTCTTTCCCCACCATTACTGTCGGTGATTGCTGGTGTGTTTCTGTGCAAATTACTGGCGGTACTGGCGAGTAGCGGCTCGGGCGCTCCGGGTGGGGTCTTCACCCCGACGCTGTTTGTCGGTATGGCAACAGGGATGCTGTTTGCGCAGATCTCCGCGCTGTGGTTTCCGGGATCAGAGATGGCAATTTTGCTGGGGCTGGCGGGGATGGCAACGTTGCTCGCCGCGACGACACACGCGCCAATTATGTCGGCGCTGATGGTCTGTGAAATGACCGGGCAGTATTTTTTGCTGCCCGGTTTGCTGGTAGCCTGCGTGGTGGCGTCTGTGCTGTCGCGAACGTTACGCCACGACTCTATTTATGGTCAACACGCTGCCGAAGGCAGAGAGATCGATGTACTGCGCTAACTCGCGCTGCTCGGCGCGAGGCAGATAAGGCAGTTCCCCCACCAGTGGACCTGGCAGTTTTTTGCTCAGCACCTCGATGATTTCTGCATAGTGCGCCAGACCCGGGTTGATACGGTTTGCCACCCAGCCAATCAACGGCAGGCCGTCGTTGGCAATGGCCTGCGCCGTCAGAAGTGCATGGTTGATGCACCCTTCCTGGATCCCAACCACCATCACCACCGGCAGTTGCTCTTGTACTACCCACTCGGACAACGGGCGCAAATCGTTCATCAGGCTGCGCCACCCGCCCGTGCCTTCAACGACCACATGGTCAACCTTCTCACTCAGGTTCGCCAGGCCGTCAGACAACAGGGTGTAGTTGATCGGACCGCTGTGTGCCACGCTGCTCTCATCTTCGCTCAACGCAATAGGGTTGACCGCATGATAAGGCAATTCCAGGGATGAAACGCTTTGCAAAACCAGTGCGTCTTTATTACGCAGTCCTTCTGGCGTCTCTTTACTGCTTTTTGCGACCGGTTTGTACCCTGCGACGCGCTCACCGCGTGCCGCCAGGGCTTGCAGCAACGCGCGAGACACCACCGTCTTCCCGACAGAGGTATCA
This sequence comes from Enterobacter sp. RHBSTW-00901, assembly GCF_014103115.1. NCBI lineage: Bacteria > Pseudomonadati > Pseudomonadota > Gammaproteobacteria > Enterobacterales > Enterobacteriaceae > Enterobacter > Enterobacter sp. RHBSTW-00901. Next base: position 353,725 of record NZ_JABXPB010000001.1, on the reverse strand, counting down.
GTACCAGTAACAAAGAAACGCTTAAGCATGACTCACTCCACCTCTTGGGTATGCTTCGGAAATATAAACCAGGTAAATAATTCAGTGGGGGAAGTCTACGGGATGCATGCGCTACCCGGCTTGAGATAGCGCAATCTTTCTTGCATCTGTGGAAAAGAGTTAACCCTGCAGTAAGCGAATAAGTAACGAGCCGTTGTACATCGCATCTTTCACCAGCGCAGCACCGGCCATCGTGCCCTGGTTCGAGAATTGCGTACTTTCGACCACAATATTCTTGCTGTACGCCGGGAGCGACTGCTGATGAATACAGGCCGAAATGGTCGGGAAAAGGATCTCTGCCGCCTGGCTAAGCGGTGAGCCAATCAGAATTTTTTGTGGGTTGAAGAGATTCACCATGATGGCCAGAATGCGACCGACGTTATTCCCCACACCGGTAATGATGTCCTTCGCCAGCAGATCGCCCTGACGCGCCGCGGCGCAGAGCGAGTCGACGGTTAACGGTTGCCCGTGGAGTGTCGAACTCATTGACTGGCTGAGTCTCACCTGCGCCAGCTCCAGCACGCTTTCCACGCTGGCAATGGTTTCCAGACAGCCGTGGTTTCCGCAGTAACACCGTTTCCCGTAGGGATCGACCTGGGTGTGACCAATTTCCACCAGGCTACTGCTCCCGGCGTGCAGAAGGCGTCCGTCGGTGATGACACCCGCCCCTACGTTGTGATCAATCACCACCTGAATAACATCCCGTGCACCGCGTGACGCACCAAATAGTGCCTCGGCCATCGTCCAGGCACTGATATCATGCTGAATATAGACCGGCACACCCGTATGACTTTTCAGTGCTTCACCCAGCGGCATCTCTTTAACATCGTCGTAAAACGGCATGCGGTGCACAATGCCATTTTCGGTATCAATAATCCCCGGCATGGTGATGGCGATCGCCGTTAAACGCTCAAGCCGCTGCTGGTGACGGATAAAGAACTGATCGATATGCGTGATGATCACATCGAGGAGCGATTGTTCCGTGTCGAGCGGCAACTCCAGCCGATCTTCCACCACCAGCTTGCTGCTCAGATCGCGCAGCGCAAGGAAAATTTCGCCGCGACTGATACGCAGCGACAGGTAGTGCCACGCTTCCGTTTCCACCACCAGCCCGACTGCCGGACGGCCGCGGCTGCCCGGCTCCTGAATTTCCGTCTCCTGAACCAGGTGGGCTTCCAGCATTTCGCGGACAATCTTGGTGATACTGGCAGGTGCCAGTTGTGCCAGGCGCGAAAGATCGATACGCGAAACCGGACCAAGCTGATCAATCAGGCGATAAACCGCGCCAGCGTTGGTCTGCTTAATCTGATCAATGTGCCCTGGCTGACTATCAGCAACCACCTCGTACTCCCTTATTTTCGAGCTTCGAAATAAACTGTGGGCTATGGTGAAGCACTTCAATGGCCGTCGTCAAATATTTACTTAGCCATGTGATTTACTGCACATTTTTATCCCCATTTCGCTATAAATATCGTCCTGCAGAGGCGGCGATAAGCTGCTTTTTGAAACGCTGTGCCGCATGGCTCTGTTCATGGTGTTTTGACCAGACCAGCCACATCTCTGAAACCGCATCAGATTCGGCAATGGGAACCCAGTGCATTTCACGCAATTGTACCCGTTTAAAGGAGGCCGGGAGAATAGAAACACCCAGCCCTGCCGCGACCAGCCCAATAATGGTCATTGCCTCTCCCACTTCCTGGGTAATCACCGGGGCAAGATCGTAGCGCCGCATCAGGCCGAGAATATCGTCATACAGACCCGTGCCTACCTGAGGGTCAAAAAAGACAAACGGCTCTTTTGCCAGCTCTGACAGCGTGACGGCGGGGCACGAGGCTAGCGGATGGTCATGCGGGATCATCGCCATCAGCGGTTCGCGCAAAATCACCTGCCACTCCAGCGTGTCAGGCAACTGGGTATTACGCATCAACCCCAGGTCGAGCGAACCTTCATTAAGCGGGGCAATCTGTTCGCGGGTGTTAATTTCGCGCGTCTGAATATGTACATCCGGGAAGTGACGACGAAACGACGAGAGCGTTTCCGAAACGGCGCTGATAAACGGAGCGGATGAGGTAAAACCGATGCGCAGTTCACCGGCTTCCCCCAGATAGAGCCGTTCGGCCCGGGCGGCTGCGTCATCAACCATGCTCAGAATTTGTCTGCTGTCGGCCAGAAACTGCTTTCCTGCCGCCGTCAGGCTCACGCTGCGGTTAGTACGCGCAAGCAGACGAGCCCCCACCTGCTGCTCCAGGATCTGAATTTGCTGGCTCAGCGGTGGCTGAGAGATGTTCAACCGCGCGGCAGCACGGCCAAAATGCAGCTCTTCCGCTACAGCGACAAAATAGCGCAGATGACGCAGTTCAATATTCATATCTTTAAAGTATCATTTGAGATTATTAATATATTAGACAGAATATTTACAATTTCCTACTCTGATCATGTGGTCATACCCGTCACCAGAAATCACGGGGATGTTTAAGCAAGGAACATGTGTGAGTCGTACAACTACCATTGATATCGCTCCGGCAAGCGATGTTGATGATTTACCCGCAGCATCACAGCCGGTGCAGTTCATCAAACGTGGTACTCCTCAATTTATGCGCGTCACGCTGGCGCTTTTCTCTGCAGGACTGGCAACCTTCGCCCTGCTTTATTGCGTTCAGCCCATCCTTCCCGTTTTGTCTCATGAGTTTGGCGTGTCGCCTGCCAGCAGCAGTGTTTCGCTGTCGATCTCAACCGGGATGTTGGCTATTGGCCTGCTTTTTACCGGACCACTTTCCGACGCCATTGGCCGCAAACCGGTGATGGTCACCGCGTTGATGCTGGCGTCCGTCTGTACCCTGCTTTCCACCATGATGACCAGCTGGCACGGTATTCTGATGATGCGCGCGCTGATTGGATTATCGCTGAGCGGTGTGGCGGCGGTCGGGATGACGTATCTCAGCGAGGAGATCCACCCCAGCTTTGTCGCATTCTCAATGGGATTGTATATCAGCGGAAACTCTATCGGTGGGATGAGTGGCCGCCTGCTGAGCGGGGTGTTTACGGATTTATTTAGCTGGCGCATTGCGCTGGCCGTGATCGGCTGTTTTGCCCTCGCATCTGCACTGATGTTCTGGAAAATTCTGCCCGAATCACGCCACTTCCGCCCGACGTCCCTGCGCCCAAAAACGCTGTTTATCAACTTCCGCCTGCACTGGCGTGATAAAGGGTTGCCACGGTTGTTCCTGACCGGTTTCCTGCTGATGGGGTCATTCGTCACGCTGTTTAACTACATTGGTTACCGCCTGATGCTCTCTCCCTGGCACCTGAGCCAGGCAGTCGTGGGTCTGCTCTCTGTCGCTTATCTCACGGGAACCTGGAGTTCACCGAAAGCGGGTGCGATGACCGCACGTTTTGGCCGCGGCCCGGTGATGCTGGTGTCAACGGCGGTGATGCTGCTCGGCCTGCTGATGACGCTCTTCTCATCCCTGTGGCTGATTTTTGCCGGGATGCTGCTCTTCTCCGCCGGTTTTTTCGCCTCTCACTCCGTGGCAAGCAGCTGGATAGGCCCACGTGCGCGGCGCGCCAAAGGTCAGGCGTCGTCCCTGTATCTTTTTAGCTACTATCTCGGCTCCAGTATCGCCGGGACGCTTGGCGGCGTGTTCTGGCATAACTACGGCTGGAACGGCGTGGGCGGGTTTATTGCGCTGATGCTGTGTGCGGCGTTGCTGGTAGGTGCCAGTCTGCATAAACGTCTGCATTAACATTCAACCGTCTTCGTGTTTAAATCGAGCCGATGCTATTTTTTGTCATCGGCTGATTCAGACACGAGGACTTCATGAAAAACAACAACTACCAACAACTCACCCGCACCTTCCAGCGTCTCTCCCGCTTCTCGCACCTCTCCTCCATCGCCAGCTGGGATATGTTCACCATGATGCCGCCAGGCGGCAGTGCCGCGCGTAGCGAAGCGCTGGCCGAAATGAGCGTATTGCAACATCAAATCCTGACCGACAAAAAAATGGGCGAATGGCTGGCTGCTGCCGCGAGCGAAGATCTGAATGACATTGAGCAGGCCAATCTGCGCGAAATGACGCGCCATTATCAGCAAGCCACGCTGCTGCCTGAATCACTGGTGGAAGCCAAATCGCTGGCGGGCAGCAAGTGTGAACACGCCTGGCGTACCCAGCGCCCGGCGAATGACTGGCACGGGTTTTCCGCAAACCTGAAAGAGGTGGTCAAACTCAGCCGCGAAGAGGCTCGCCTGCGTGCTGAGGCCAAAAGCTGTTCACCTTACGACGCGCTGCTGGATATTTTTGAACCGGACATGACCAGCGCTCGCCTGGACGTACTGTTTGGCGACATGAAATCCTGGCTGCCGGATCTGCTGGCTAACGCGGTGGAAAAACAGTCTCAGCAATCGTTCGTTCCGCCACAAGGCCCCTTCCCGACCGCCACGCAGCGTGAACTGGGGCTGGAAGCGATGAAAATGCTCGGTTTCGATTTTAACGGCGGTCGCCTGGACGTCAGCGCGCATCCGTTCTGCGGCGGCGTACCGGAAGATGTGCGAATTACCACACGCTATGACGAGGAGGAGCTGCTTAGCGCCCTCTTTGGCGTGGTTCACGAAACCGGACACGCCCGTTATGAACAAAACCTGCCGCGTGCATGGGCTGGCCAACCTGTTGCGCTGGCACGCTCAACGGCAATCCACGAATCCCAGAGCCTGTTCTTTGAGATGCAGCTCGGGCGCAGTAATGCCTTCCTGAAACATCTGCTCCCTGCCGTCCAGGCCCGCTTTGGCAGCCAGGCCGCATTCAGCGAAGAAAACTTTATCGCATGGAACCAGCGGGTGAAGCCGGGTTATATTCGCGTCGATGCAGACGAAGTGAGCTATCCGGCGCATGTGGTGCTGCGCTACGAGATTGAACGGGCGCTGATTAACGGTGACATCGAGGTCGACGATATCCCGGCGCTGTGGGATGAAAAAATGCAGGCCTGGCTCGGGTTATCCACCAAAGACAACTACCGCAACGGTTGTATGCAGGATATCCACTGGACTGACGGTGGTTTTGGTTACTTCCCGTCGTATACCCTGGGTGCCATGTACGCCGCCCAGTTGTTCCATGCCGCGAAAACGGCGCTGCCGGATCTGCAGGCATCCATTGCTGATGGCGATTTTTCGGCCCTGTTCGACTGGCTGCGCCAGAACATCTGGCAGCACGGCAGCCGCTTTACCACCTCACAGCTGATTACCCTGGCGACAGGTGAAGATCTGAACATTCGTTATTTCCGTGAACACCTGACCTCGCGCTATCTGTAATTCACCTGCCGGAGCATGCTCCGGCAGCGTCTTCTCCCGCTACGCAATAAGAATATGATTTTGTGCATATCATTACACTCTCGCCTGATGTATTAACTCTTTTCCTGGTCACACAATAAAACTGTTATCAGGCCAGGGTTAAAAAATAAATAAAGGGATGAATGATGAAAGGCATAATCAAAACGATAGCGTTAGCCATGCTGTGTACGGCGAGTGTGAGTACCTTAGCCGCCACGGATAACACACCAAAAGAAGCGTACGACGACATTACCCACTCTCTGGCCGACCTCCAGCCCATCACGTTTCAGGCTCCCACGGAAAAGTACAAACTGCTGGTGTTTATTGATAACCAGTGCATCTACTGCAGTAATGTGGTGAAAAACGTTAAGCAGTATACGGACGCCGGTTTGACGATGTCATTTCTGACCGTTGCGCCCGATTCCATTCGCGATTCCGTGATTGAAGATATGGGACGCGTCTGGTGTTCCACCGATAAGGTGAAAAGCCTGCAAAAAGCGATGGCGGGTTTTTTACCGGATAACGACACGACCCCAGCCTGTTCTGACCTGGTTACGCGCCAGTCCGCGCTGGCAGAAAGGATGGGCATCCGCGTCACACCATTCATGGTGGTGATCGAGCCCGAGCCGCGTTCGATTGTCGGCAGTCAGCCGCCGGCAGCTATCCTGGCCACACTGAAGAAATAGCCCTGACGTGTACGAACAGGCTGGTGTAGCCTCGTTCGTACATACCATTCCTGCCCGTTGTACATTACGTTACACGCCGATACCAATCACTCACGGAAACCTCGGTTTTACAGGGATATAGTTCTTTCAACGGCCCCGCAGTGGGGTTAAATGAAAAAACAAATTCGAGGGTATGAGAATGAACAAAGTATTAGCTCTGGTTGTTGCCGCTGCTATGGGTCTGTCTTCTGCTGCGTTTGCTGCTGAAACTACTGCAACCGCAACACCTGCTGCAGCGCCTGCTGCAACTGCAACTGCAACCACCGCTGCTCCAGCGAAAACAGTTCACCATAAGAAACACCACAAAACCGCTACAAAACACAAAGCAACTGCAACAAAAGAAGCAGCAGCTCCAGCAGCCGCAGCACCAACCGAGCAAAAAGCTCAGGCTGCTAAAAAGCACCACAAAAAAGCAGCAAAACCCGCTGTAGAGCAAAAAGCTCAGGCTGCTAAAAAGCACCACAAAAAAGCAGCAAAACCTGCTGTAGAACAGAAAGCTCAGGCTGCTAAAAAGCACCACAAAAAAGCGGCAAAACCTGCTGTAGAACAGAAAGCTCAGGCTGCTAAAAAGCATCACAAAAAAGCAGTAAAACACGAAGCTGCTAAACCAGCTGCACAGCCAGCTGCGTAAGAGTACAAGCTTAACCGTGCCCTTCGGGGCACGTTGGTAAACCGGCGCTGAACCGGAAAGGTACAGCGCCGTTTTTTTATCCGGAGGGCGTATGCTGCGGCGCTATCGGTTTGAGCTCATTCTTATTCTGCTTATTTTATGCGCGCTCATCGCAAGCCATTTTTATCTTTCCTGATTGTAGCACGCTGATTTTACTCCCACTTTAACGCTGTCCCGTCTATAGTATTTCCATAGGGTTCACTTTTAATAATCATAATTACCCCCACCAGAGTGTGATATGCGTAAATCTGTTGTGTTGTTACTGGGAACGTTTGGTCTTTTTTCTGGGCTCTTGCATGCGGATGATGGCGGTGATGACACCATTAGCGCCAAAGAACTAAAGACGCTGTTTTTTGGTCATGATGACCGCACGCGTGTCGCTAATCCTGCCCAGGCTCCCTGGGATGCCATCGGGCAACTGGAAACCGCCAGCGGTAACTTATGTACCGCGACCCTGATTACCCCTCAACTTGCACTGACGGCGGGCCACTGCCTGTTGACACCGCCGAACGGTAAGCCGGATAAAGCCGTTGCCTTGCGTTTTGTGTCGCAAAAAGGCACCTGGCGCTATGAAATCCACGGTATTGAAGGCCGGGTTGATCCTTCCCTCGGCAAACGCCTGAAACCTGATGGTGATGGCTGGATAGTGCCCCCCGCTGCAGCCTCCTGGGATTTTGGCCTGGTCGTCTTGCGCTATCCGCCGTCTGGCATTACGCCGCTACCGTTATTCGACGGGGATAAAGCTGCGCTGACTGCCGCGCTGAAAGCCGCCGACCGTAAGGTGACGCAGTCAGGCTACCCTGTCGATCATCTGGATGCGCTTTACACCCACACGGACTGTATTGTGACGGGCTGGGCGCAAAATAGCGTGCTCTCACATCAGTGCGATACGTTACCGGGTGATAGCGGCTCACCGCTGATGTTAAAAACGGAGAATGGCTGGCAGCTGATTGGGGTACAAAGCTCCGCCCCGGCCGCCAAAGACAGATATCGGGCCGATAACCGGGCCTTGTCGGTGACCGGTTTTCGCGACAAGCTGGATGCACTGGCACAACAATAGGTTAGCACTGTCTTACCTGGCGTAATGCCATAATCGCCTCAATTGGCATCGGCTGGCTGAACCAGAACCCCTGCAACTGATCGCAACCAGCCAGCCGCAGCAGTCTCATCTGTTTCTCGTTTTCCACCCCTTCGGCGACCACCGCCATCCCCAGGGCATTGGCGATCCGTACCGTTCCACTCACCAGAGCCGCCGCCTGTTCGTCGTTATCCACCAGCCCGGCCAGCGATTTATCTATCTTGATGGTGTCAAAATTAAAACGCCGCAGGTAGCCAATGCTCGAATAGCCCGTACCAAAATCATCCAGCGCCACCGCCGTACCCAGCGCTCTCAGGTTGGTTATCGCCGTGCGGGCACGCTCCGGATTTTCCAGAACATAGGTTTCCGTTACCTCAAGCTGAAGTCTGGTCGCCGGGAACCGGGTGACCTTCAACACATCTGCCACTTTGTCTTCAAATTCGGGATCGCGAAATTGTGCCGGAGAGATGTTAACTGACAGTTTTAATTCACCGAAAGGCTCCAGATCCTGACAGGCCCGATGCAAAACAAACTGCCCCAGTTTGTAAATCAGACCGCTGGTCTCTGCAATGGTAATAAACGTATCCGGGCCAAGCTCCCCACCCGGGCGACGCGGCCAGCGCACCAGTGCTTCCACACTGCTCATTTTCTGGCTGCGCGCATCAATAATCGGCTGATACCAGACCTCAAACTCATCGCGCTCCAGTCCATTACGGATCTGATTTTCAATCGCCAGCTGGCGTTCCCGAACGCTGTTTAATTCCGCATCGTAGTGCGTGACACGCCCTTTTCCGGTAATTTTGGAGTGATACATAGCGATATCGGCACGGCGGAACAGCTCGGAAGTGGTGCATTCAATCAGCGTTCCGCTGGCAATGCCGATGCTGGCACCAATATGGATAGTACGCTCACCCAGGCGAATCGGTGTATTGAGGAAATCAAGCACTGACCCGGCAAATGCGGCCGCCAGCGCTTCTGCGCGGTCGCCGCCAATGGTCATGGCGAACTCATCGCCCCCCATTCGCGCCAGCATCCCACCAGACGGGATCCGCGCATTCAGCTCTTTTGCTATCTCAATGATGAGATCATCGCCGACGCTATGACCATACACATCATTCACATCCTTAAAGCCGTCAAGATCGATAAACACGACGCTTTTCACGTCAATGTCACCGCGCAAACTCACTTTATCCAGCGCTTCAATTAACGCACGGCGGTTCGGCAGATGGCTTAACCAGTCCGTTCTCGCCACCAGCCGCGCCTGGCTTTCCCCCCTGGCAAGTTTGTACAGACCCACACTACTTACCAGAATAAACAGCAGGATCAGCGCTGCCGCCAGCACCACAATGTGCGTAATATCGGATGATGCAGCACGGGCTGCCTGAGCACCGGGAAGGCGCGCCTGCCAGTTGAGATAGCCCAGAAGTTCCCCTGCCGAACTGTGCAGCGGCATACTCAGGTTATTGATTTTGTCAGCGGTATAGTTGAGGTTATCAATCTGAAACGTTTCGCCCAGATCGGATAATATCTTGTCGTTCAGATGGCGGGTAATCACCAGATAACGCCGGGTATCTCCGTTAACCTGTAATCTTCCGATCATCGGCCGGACCAGACCAATCCCCACGAAAGCAACACCGTTTCGTGTTCGGGTGATCCCGGCATAGATATTCTTGTCGCTGGATAAGGCTCGTCGGTGTTGGTCAATCAGCGCCTTCAGGCCATTGCCGAAAAAGTCGAGATTCGTTTCATTAAAGGGTTGGCTCTGGAACGAGCCCCAAATCACGTTAAATTTTTCATCCAGCACAAACGTGCCGTCATAGAGATTATTGATTTTAAAACCTGCCCCCCAGGTGTTGTACAGCCATTGCGTATCAAGCCTGGGGCTGTAAACCTCGCGCACCGCATCGTCCCAGACGGCATTATCAATGACCAGGGAGGAGACACGAGTGACCGACGTCTCGATGGCACCCTGCACAGAAAGTGCTGAGCGATGTTCATCAATTTCATTGGTTTTGCTACTGATGAGATGCAGGGAAAGATAAAGCAGTGCGACGATGGAAATGATTAAGCCGATCCCCGCCATGAATATCATGATAAACAACGTTTTTGCTGTGGGGATATTGTGCCAGCTTAATGTGCGGTACATTCGCCATCCTCTTCAAAGTTTTACTTTTCTAAGCGTAATACAGGCAGCGGATTTCGCTGCCTGTAAATAATGGCGATGATGGTTTCAGGCGAGTTTTATCATAATCATACCCGCCAACAACAGCAGTAACCCTATCCAGCCTTTGTTATTTAAACGCTGACCAAAAAGCACCCAACCTGCCGCCAGCGTGGCGGTGATACCAAAACCACCCCATAGCGCATATGCCACCGAAAGATCGATACCTTTTACCGCCTGGGACAAGGCACTGAACGCCCCCAGCACGGCAGCAATCGACATCAGGCCGTAGAATTTACCACGAAAACCATCTGAGAATTTAAGAAAGACGTTAGCCACAATTTCCAGAACGATTGCGAGCGCCAGCCAGGCCGCATGGATCCACTCAAACTGCGGCATGGGTCTGCTCCTTCTGCTGTTTTGTCGGTTTACGTGTACCTGATTTAATCAGCACGATACCTGCTACCAGGGTCGTTAATCCGGCAACTTTCATCGTGGATAACGTTTCATCAAATAACAAGACGCTGAACAACGTAATCAACAAAATACCAATGCCTTCCCACAGTGCATAAGCCACACCCAGCGCTATTTTCTTGACTGCAAATGAGAGGAAAATATAGGACAGTGAGATCATCACCAACATTAAAATAAAACCCGTGTTGCCATCACTGACGCTTGCCCATTTCATAGAGAGCGTGCCGGTAATCTCAGTGATGATCGCCAGAGCTAATAAAATCCAGTAAAACATGTTTTTCTCCTGCTTGAGAATATAATCCATCAAGGCTCGCTGCGTGCAGCAAACCCAAAAAATATGAAATTAAATCAGATAGCTAAACGCATAGCGTCAGCTCAGGCAGAAGGTATGACTATAGCGCGGTGCGCCAGTGTTGCTCACCAGACAGAGGGTAAAGAGATGTGGAAAATACAGCGGTGTTTTTAAAAAAATACGTCCTGAACACATTGTCCATAAAATTACAATTATCCGCGGTGTTGCTTCTCGTCTTTGCGGATGAAAATTGTCCTCGGTAGTTGAACACTCCTGATTTGTACCATAAGCCAGGATTTTACTCAAAGCCTTTGCAATTCTTTACCCATCCGGTGCGATTTCGGTTAGTTTGTTGAAATGGTTTTCGCATTTATTATAAATAAAAGATCACTCAACATTATGCTGACGATGTTTTTTCACCTTCAGATGTCCATCGATAATACAGGTTTACTGCACCTCCCGGTCTGCCGATAAGCGTTCAGTGCCGCCTTCCACTCCGCCAGCGGGTATACTGTGACATCGCTATACTGACTGGCACACAGCTTAGGCCAGATGTGACAAAATTCGTCCTGCCACGCCTCAACATTCAGTGCATCAAGATAGTTGCGAATATGAAACCATTCCACGCGCGGTAAGGCCTGCCGCTGGCGGAATATCTGCCCGGAAAGCAGCCCATAACAGACAAATGTCCCCTGCACGGGCATCACGCTCAGGATCGTTTCCGCCAGCGCTCCCCCTGTGGCGTCGTAAACCACGTCAGCACGCGCGGCAACGACGCGCACTGCCTGCGTGTCGTGTTGCGCAAGGGGGATAATGCCTGCCGCGGCAAGGCGCTCAGCATGAATGGGAGAACGGTGAATACCGTACACCGCCTCCGCACCTGCCTGCAGCGCCCACTGACCAAGCAGAAGCGCGCAATCGGAGCCGGCAGCGGTTAGCAGCACCTGCTTATTCTGAGGTGAATAGCGGGTCAACATCATCTGTGCCGCCAGCGGATTGATGTACGCCCGTGCGGCCAGATGCGAATCGATGTGTTCCGGAACCGGGATAGCATACTCTGCCGGACAATCGACAACATGCTGCCAGGTTCCCTGCCCCCGCAACGGCAGGACGCGGCAGCCTGACAGATGCGCAAACGATGCGGGTGCCTGCGTCACGATACCGACACCTTCGTAGCCCGCCACTGCCGGCAACGGTGTCCGGTGGCGGTACGCACCGGTGATGGGAATAAGATCGGATGCATTGATCGGAGAAAACAGCATACGTACGCGGAGATTTCCCGGCATCAGCTCGCCAGGTGGTCCAGCCTCAGGTTGCAGAACAGATTCCGGTTCGCCAAAACGACGATACCAGAGAGCCAGGTTATCCATTACGATCTCGCTGTACAGAGTCAGGCGGCAAAGCTTAGCGCTTCTGCGCTGACAGGTCACGGCGTAATGAACGAAGATCGTATTGCTCCCTGAATATCAAAATTGGTTCTCCCTCTGTTCCATCGGGGGAGATATGGTAAAATTTTCTCTTTTCACAACAGGTAACTCAGCATGGCACTGATCCCCAAAAACTACGCCCGACTGGAAAGCGGATACCGGGAAAAAGCACTAAAAATTTACCCCTGGGTATGTGGGCGCTGCTCGCGGGAATTTGTGTATTCCAATCTCCGTGAACTCACGGTTCACCATATCGATCACGATCATACCAACAACCCGGAAGATGGCAGCAACTGGGAGCTGTTGTGCCTGTATTGCCACGACCACGAGCACTCAAAATACACAGAGGCGGATCAGTACGGCACTACCGTTGTGGCCGGAGAGGACGCGCAGAAAGATGTGGGTACAGCAACGTATAATCCATTTGCTGATTTGAAATCGATGCTGAATAAGAAAAAATAACGTTAAAGGCTCCTGCTCATGGCATAACTGCCCGCGTCGGTTACATGGGCAGTGATGCGCTGTGCGTTCTACAATTCAATGGCCAATTTTGCCGGGATACTGACACTTCTGGCGCATCAGGCATTAAATTCCTCTGACTGATGCGGTAAGGCATCACACATCTCTTGTAACTCATTGAACAATCTTGCCACATGGAAACCATCGCACACGGAATGATGTACCTGAACGGCGAGAGGCAACAATATTTTTCCATCCTGTTCGTAGTATTTTCCGAGAGTGAACATGGGGGAAAAAAAGTTCTGCATGTTAGCAATGTTCATATTAAAACTGGTAAAACTTACCCAGGGAATAGCCGATACGAAAAACACATTCTCCCGAGACTCTTCCTTAGGCCAATAAGAAAGGTTATTTCCATAGCGTGCAACGTCTTCTGAATAAACGTTCTGGAAGTGATGGATATTGCCATCGTAGTGACTCCATAATGACGAAAAGGTCTCCGTTTCATTATGGAAAATTGTATAGCTTGGATGAATATCCTTCCATATAACAAGCTCATTGTCCTTCATGTTCATACGGAACTCCGAATGCCTGTTTACGATTTTAGAAAGGAGGAAAATAATAGTCGGGTAAAACTTCCAGCCAACCTCTTTTATATGTTTTAGCAGCGCGGTAATATCTACCAGGACAGTCTGGTTAATTGTACATTGAGCAAATGACTGAAACACTTCGAAATGCTCCTTCCGTGCCCAACGAGATAAGTCAACAGGTGTATATTCTGGGGTTGTTTTTTTCATTTGTTAACCTTTGCTTAGCAAACATATATTTGATAATAGAAAATTGAAGAGTCTTCGACGCTCAGGCTACCGTCTTTCTTAATACTTCCGGTGATCAACAGCTTAACCATCACGTCTCCAGTATAAACACCTTACAGCCAGCCACACGTTGCTCAAAAAATGGTTTTGGGCCAGACACCATTTCAACCGCCTCGAATCTTTCTGTCAATCTCAGACTGTGGTTTTCCGAACAGGTATCCCTGTACGAGATCGCAGCCAAGCGCCTGAAGACGTTCAAGCTGTTCCTGGGTTTCAACACCTTCTGCAATAACCCTCATATTGAGGCTCTTTGCCATGCCGGTAATCAATTTAACGATATTAAGTGCATCATCTTTCGTGGATATAGGATTCACAAAGGATTTGTCTATTTTAATTTTATCAAAATTAAGTTCACTCAGCCTTGAGAGCGACGAATACCCCGTTCCGAAATCATCAATGGAAATTTTTACACCCAGCGATCTTAGCTTTTTGAGAATATTGATCGGTATGTTGCTATCACTGAAGAGAGAAGACTCTGTAACCTCTAACTCAAGACGGCTAGCCGGTAGTCCTGTCTCTTTCAGGATGGACTGCACCATCGTAGTAAACGATTTAGTGCCCAGCTGAACAGGTGAGACATTCACAGAGATCCTTGCCGGAACCGCCCAGGAAACCGCTTCCCTGCAGGCAAGTTCAAGCACTGTTTTGCCAATCCCATTGATCATCCCTGTTTTTTCAGCAACAGAAATAAAGTAATCCGGGGACAATATCCCCTTCACAGGGTGTACCCAGCGGATAAGCGCTTCGTAGCCGTAAACTTCATTGCTGAATGAATCGACAATAGGCTGGTAATAAACAACGAATTCATTGTTATCGATCGCCAGTGCCATATCATGTTCAAGGGTTCTGCTTTCCTGCAACCTTTGCAGCATCCACTGACGGAAGACTTTTATCTGTTGCGAACCTTCTTTTTTGGCTTCGTAGAGGGCCAGATCGGCAAATTTATAAAGATAATCAGAACGTCGTTCATTATCGGATAAAACAATACCCACACAGGTGGCAATTTTTATCAGTTGGTTATTAATCGTATAGGGTTGACTGATATAGTTACTGATTTCTTTGGCGTGTGAAACAGCCGCATTTTCGGTCAAGCCACTGGACAGAAGTGCAAACTCGTCGCCGCCCAAGCGGTAAAATGTATCTGAAACGCTGCTCATTGAGGTGAGTCGCCTGGATACCTGATTCAACAGTAAATCTCCGGTATCATGGCCATAGGTGTCGTTAACCTCTTTGAACCGGTCTAAATCAAATAACATCACGGTGACAGGAATGTGGTTTTTATCTGCCTGAAGAATAATTTCATTGAGGTCATCCCAGAAGTAAAGGCGGTTTTTCATGCCAGTGAGGGAATCATGATAAACATCATATTCCAGCTTCGAATTCTGAATCTGCAGTGTTTCTTTTGATAACTGAAGTTCGTCAGCAAGGCTTTTAACCTGCAGATGTGCTTTGAGAATATTTTTGTTCTGATAAATCATTAAAAAGCCCAGAATGAAGCTTAATATCACCAGGAGTAACGAAAGTGCAGAATAAATATAATAAAGAATTTGTGTTTTATTGTTGGCTTCATTAATCGTGTTAATGTTTTTCATTAACGCATTTGCAGAAAGTTGACTTAGCGGCGCATCGAGCATATGCATACTTTTAAGGTATGCTTGTAGCTCTGAATGGCTCATTTTTTCAAGATTACCATCCAGATAAGCAAGCATTTTCTCCAGACGTGCAGCGAGCACTTGATGCATTTTATCGTTTTCAATATAGCGACCTAAATCTCCCCCCTTCATTAAATCGCTCTGGCTTAGCATAATGTCGAGACGCATGCGGGCCTGGTCTATCGTAACGTTATCGGTATCGGTTGCGTATAGACCAAGCCATGATTCAAATCGGTAATACTCTGATACCAGTTGAGCCACGGACCAGGACTCAGTGTAGTGAGTCAGTTTTTGCAACTCTTGCTGTTGAGCATAAACAAGAAATGCAATATATCCTGTCGTGAGAAAAAGAGAAAAAATGATACCAACCAGTATCCTGTTCATTATGTTCTCCTGAACTGCTATTCAATTTTCATTTTGCTAACCTGCCATGCTGAACGCGAGTAATAAATCTGATTATTCAACTCAGGAAGACTGTCATAGGGGTATACAATGAATGATGGACCTTTATCGCGGATGCTCATATATTCGCCATTGATCTTTAAGGCAAGTATGGCGTTGTATTTTCTGAAATCACTGAAAGGTATGACGGTAGAGTAATCATTGAGCGCAATAACATTAACGACAGAACCCTTTGCACCAACATAATCCATGAGTTTGCTCATTGGAACACCCTCAAACTTAGTAAGTCCATTATACCAGGGGGACGTCGTCTGGAAACTCACCAGGCCTAGTTTTTCAAGGCTGGCGAGATCAAACACTGCTTTTCCATCTTCATTCGTGTTTTGTATATTACCGTAAATCGTTAAAATGGGTTTACCGACGGGTTTCGGCAGTTCGCCAGCCCAGGCTAAACTCTGTACCAGACAGCATAACAGCATTAGGGTTAATCTCATTTTAGCCTCCACTTTTTACCAGAAGTATAAGAATTATAATTTAGATATCACACTAGTTTATGTATTTTGTTGGATAGTATGAGTTTTATAGCTTTCTTTTCATTAAATAATAGTATAATCAAGCAATTAGGTGTTAGTGATGATAGGGTGTTTGATAGTCGAATGATGCTTCATTTTTTGAGACAAGCTAAAGTTGCCTGAATAATCTCTGTTACGTTTAAAAAATGATCGCCTTGATTGATATTGCCTCATGTAGGCATACCCGTTTTAGTTCCACGCACCTTTTGAGATTTCCGGGGCATTGTCGATAACATTACTACTCCAGATGAGGATGAAGCTGATATCCATCACAACCTCAAAATGGGTGCCGTCTGGCAACGACATGGTCAATAAAGATGCCTTGTTACTGCGCCTAACGTTTAACAACCGCAGTATGCGTAGCGTGTCGGCTACATACTGTTGTCAGGCGCAATACCTGGCCTTATACCGGTTTGATGTTCTGATTCATCCGGAAGAGGTTCGTTGGGTCGTACTGAGTCTTGAGCTCCACGAGTCGATGGTAGGTCGCACCGTAAGCGAAGGCAATACGATCAGCCTCCTCCTGAGTGAGGAAGTTGATGTATGCACCGCTGCTGGCAAATGGTTGTGATTTAGCGAAGAATTCACGCGCCCAGGCAATACAGTGTTCATCCTCGGCGGCCGACTCCCAGCGACCATGCACATTCATCACGTAATTAGCATCCCGGCTTGAGTAGGCCATTGCCTCAGGCGCGACCCTGGCCGTCTGGCCTCCAATTGTCCCGATGAATATCTCACACTGAGGTGACGGCAATCTGGCGGCGTACTCAATGATGGTATCAATAACGCCGTCACTGAGTTGCGAGAAGTTGTGCGACTTCCAGTAGTTACGTGCCCCTTTTGACAACAGGGGATCGAATGCCTGCTGCCAGGCGGTGTAGGGCTGAACGCCGATATGCTCGCCGAGCACCGTGCCAAACCCACGCAGTGGCTCGATAAGCTTCTCGCCCTCTTTAGGGTCACCCACATAACACAAAGCGAGCGCGACCATCTCTTTCCCGTGAGCATCCTCTGGCAGGAAAGGTAGCGGAGGTGCTTTGCGCGTGACCATCCAGACATTCAGCTCTTCCGGCATCGTCTCGGTAAATCGGGCAAACTGCGTGATCACGAGCTTTGCCTGATCAAACGGAAAAACAATGAGCCCACTCAGTACGTTCGGCCCGACGGGATGGAGTTGGAATTCGAAACGAGTAACAACACCGAAGTTGCCACCCCCTCCCCGCAGCCCCCAAAACAGATCCGAATTTTCTGATTCGCTGGTGTGCAGCTGCCTGCCATCTGCCGTGACGACCTCCGCGGAGAGCAGGTTATCTATCGTCATACCGTACTTGCGACTCAGCCAGCCGAACCCGCCGCCGAGTGTCAGACCGGCCACACCGGTGGTCGAGTTGATGCCCAAGGGCGTGGCAAGGCCGTATGCCTGCACCACTTCATCAAAATCGCCAAGGGTGCAGCCAGGTTCAACGCTGGCCCTACCGGTTGCCAGGTCCA
Organism: Enterobacter sp. RHBSTW-00901; assembly: GCF_014103115.1. Lineage (NCBI taxonomy): Bacteria > Pseudomonadati > Pseudomonadota > Gammaproteobacteria > Enterobacterales > Enterobacteriaceae > Enterobacter > Enterobacter sp. RHBSTW-00901. The sequence goes on along the minus strand of NZ_JABXPB010000001.1, from coordinate 336,088 downwards.
CTTCCACTCTCTTCATCAGTGAGAGGTCGATCATCAAACCGCCGTCGCACACGGCATTGCCCGCGATATTGTGTCCACCCCCGCGGATCGAAATGAGGAGATTTTGCGTTCGCCCGAATTCGATGGCCTGAACGACATCATCAGGTGACGTGCAGCGGGCGATCAGCGCGGGCTTGCGGTCGATCATTGCGTTCCAGATCTGGCGTACCTCGTCGTAGCCTGCCTCGTCTGGAAGAATCACTTCCCCCTGGAAGTGCGTTTTGAACTCGTCGATATGTACCTTGAGTAACTCCTTCATGATTATCCCCTACCATTGAATACCCCTATTAATTATGATGGATTTCACAAATTTTGATGGTTTGAAGGGTATTTAATGGAAAGTTTGTTGGCTGTGGCCACAAGCAGGTTCAACGGTTCAGTAATATCAATGGTATTACAGTGGCTGATGATCCGAACTCATCGTTAATCTTGAGATTAACGATGTCTGTTTAGGGCGAGGAGTAGCGCTGGCACTGTAGCGTGGGGGAATGATGAGAAGGTCACAATCCCCGGGTTCTTAAATTTCTTTTTCATCGCTTAAAGGAAACCACCCTGTTCCTTTAGATGCCAGAATAACATTCCAGAGTTTGTCGGGTATGGTCAGTTCTTTCACGGCTCTGGGATTAAGCGATGTCTGGATTTCATTTATACGACCAGCTTTCGCTAAAGCAACCCATTCAGGGTTAATGACCAGCCCTTTACCTATTGCTACAAGTGGAAGTCCACGTGAAAGTGCTTCCTGTGCCTGTTCAGGTGTGCGTAGTTTTCCCGCAGCAATCACCGGTATTCTTTCAGCAATATGATTTAAAATTAAATCAATAGTTTCTGGCCCATTTGGGGACTCGACAGGGTAGCTGTTGTTAACACTTACCAGAGAAGTATGTATATACGAAATACCCGATGATATCAGTCGGTCCAACAGCTTATAGGTATCCTCAATCCTCAACCCCCCTTCTGCAGACTCTTCTGGCGAGATCCTGTAGCCGATAACAAAGGGTTTCGTTGCACATTCATACACTGCATTTTTAACTTCCTGCAATACGGCGAGGGGAAAACGCATACGGTTTTCGAGATCCCCACCCCACCGATCAACACGTTTATTAAACAGCGGAGAAAAGAAATTCTGTAGCAGGAAACCATGCGCACCATGAAGTTCCACACCATCAAAACCCGCTTTAATTGCTCTTCTTGTGACAGCACCAAATGCCCGAATTGTTGTCTGTATTTCGCTCTCAGTCATTGCCCTGCTTTGTATCGCTTCACTATTAATATCACCGGCCTTAGCATATGACATACTGGCGCTGACGACATCACCATTGGGTATACGCTCAGGAAGGGCCTTATTACCCGCATGGAAAATCTGAAGTATGGCGGTAGCACCGCCACTCTTTGCCGCAGATGCCAGTTTTTCAAGACTGTTTATAAAGCGATCGTCATAAGCAGCGAACTCATCTGTGAATCCAATGCCTTCAGGCGTTACGAAGGTGCACCCCGTAATTACCAGACCGACATCCCGAGCCCGGCGTTGATAAAATGCCAGTTCTTGATCTGATATAGTGCCATCCGGGTTAGCTGACCAGGTCGTCATTGGAGCCATGACAATACGATTACGTAACGCTATATCTCTGGTAAGCATATAGGGTGAAAAGAGTGAAGAAAATTTATTTTGCATAATATGGTTCCGGCAAATTTTATAACGCAATGTATTTACGACTTCAGCGAATTAATGTCATCGTCATTTCAAAAAAACATTACATAAAGGCAGGTTTAGGACCGTCGGTGTCTGGTTTATTTAAACCAATATTTTTATTAACCATCTCTGATGGATTATTTATGATTTTGACTACCTGTGCCGCTACACTTTTTCTTGAAACTTCAGTGCCTTTAAATGGTTCATCCTTTTGAGTGACTTCATAATCCACTTCATCATAATCCGTCAACCAGGCTGCTCTGATGATAGTGTATCAAGCCCAGAACATTCAAGGATATCTGCACATTTTCTGTAAGGTGGGAAATACTCACCAATGGTTTGGTTATTCCACTCGCCGAATTCACCCGGTACTTCATTGTATATACCCAGGGTATTAATACTGACAATTCGTTGAACGTTATTCTTTTTCATTGCCGAAATGATGACTTTCATCTGCTCATCAACCTCTCCGGCAAGATTTGCATAAACAATATCTTTTCCTGCCATAAGTTGATCCATGAATGCCTGATCCGATGCATCACCAATAACAATCTCTGAATTTACGGGCTCTTCACCATTAAGTTTGCTGGGGTTACGAACCAGAAGCGTCATTTTTACATCAGTCTGACAGGCAAGCATATGTATAGCCCAGGAAGCAATTTGCCCACTGGCACCTAATATCAGTACATTTTTCACTTTTTTTCCCGAGAAATTAAGAAAAGGACAGTGGGGAAACCTTTTGTTCTCCCCACGGTAATTTAATTACAGATGCGTTTTGTAGAAAGGGATAAGTTTATCAAGAGCTTGTTTTACAGGCTCGGGCTTATCGTATAGATCGTAATGTGACCAGCCTTCAACGACGACCAGTTCTTTGTCTTTGGACGCCGCCCGGCCAATAATTTCACATCCATCGCGGTATGCACCAAATGCCCCGACTTTATCACCCACCACGACCATTAACGGCTGTGTTAAGAGCACCTCTGCAAGATGAAATGCATCCCAACCCACGGCAACACTCTGGTGAGAAAACAGTGCCCGGTTAACCCCATTTGGAGCATATCCGCGTGGTGAACGATAATATTCCGTCGCCCCAAACAGGTCGGTTTCCGTCAGCCCTGCCGCGATAGCCGCTTCTGGAGACGGTGGCAATAAATCATCAACACGAAGCCCGGTACCGCGGGCTTCAGCCGTTCTCTGTTGTGCCATTGCTTCAAGTGCGCCAACAGGATCGAAAGCTGTAAATCCTTCACGCATCAGGCGACCATAGTTTGCACCAGTGATTGTGCCAATCGCTTTAATTCGACGCTCTGTCATTGCCGCATTAATTGAGTAGCCACCACCGCCACAAATACCCAGCACACCAATGCGCGCTTCATCGACATATGGCAGGGTTACAAGGTAATCCACGACCACACTGAAGTCTTTAACGCGCATGGTTGGATCCTCCAGGTAGCGAGGCTCTCCACCACTCGCCCCCTGAAAACTTGCGTCAAAAGCGATCACGACGAAACCCGCTTTTGCCAGTGCGGCACCATAAACACTCCCGGAGGTTTGCTCTTTACAGCTTCCAATCGGATGGGCACTGATAATTGCCGGATATTTTTTTGTCTCATCAAAATCGTCCGGGAAATACAGGTCAGCAGCTATGTTCCAGTAGGTATGTTTTATCGCAACAGTCTTCATATGGGCCTCCGGGGAATGTAACCCTGGTCAGTAAAAAGTTTATGCCGTTTTTCCGCGCTTCACTCGTGGCTGCACTGCGGATTGCGTTAATAGTAGAACTTGCATTGGTTATCATCAATAACCTAATATCTATCACAGTGTTAAGCATGAGTTTACAATAAATGAAACTAGAACCTTCTGTTCTGCCTTCGCTTGCCTGGTTTGCGTTGATTGCACGCTCCGGCAGCTTTGCCAAAGCCGCTTCTGAAATGGGGATCACACGTGCGGCACTCTCCCAAAACCTGAAGACACTTGAAGAGCGTTTGAATACGAAGCTTATCTATCGAACCACACGTAATATGTCCTTAACCGAGGAGGGTTTGCGCCTGTATGAGGTTCTGGAGGTGGCTTTAGGTCAGATAGATGATGCGCTAAAAGATGTGGGTGATACCCAGCTTGAACCCACCGGATTACTGAGGATAAATTCATCGCGGGTGGCAGCCAGAATGCTCATTGAACCTGTCATCAGTGAATTCCTGAACCGGTATCCAAAAATTCAGATAGAGCTCATTATGGATGATGGTTTGTCTAACATCATTGCCGAAGGTTGCGATGCAGGTATTCGCCTTGGACAGAGCCTGGCAGAGCATATGACGGCTGTTCCTGTCTCACCCCGTATCAAACTGATTACCGTTGCCTCACCAGACTATTTAAGCAGGCACGGAATTCCGGAGTCACCTGAGGAATTACGCAATCATAATTGTGTGCGGCTGCGACACAGAAGTAGCGGTGCTCTCCCGCCGTGGGAGTTTTATCGTGTCGGGAGTAAGAATGAAGAGTTCGAACTTGAAGTCTCGGGTGGGTATATTACAAATGATGATGAGAGCATGATTCGTGTGGCAGTTAATGGTACAGGGATCATTCAGCACCTGGACTTTGCGATATCCGATTTCATCAATAAAGGGCTTTTACAACCTATTCTCCAGGACTGGAGTATTTCATTTCCCGGGTTTTATCTCTATGTATCATCAAGAGTAAGAATGCCATCTAAAGTTCGTGCTTTCATAGACTTTATGGTAGAGAAGCGCCTGAACACGACGGGATAACCGGGACAACAAACTGAAGATTTATTGTCCTCTACTGGCTGTGAGTTCAACGGGTCTGCTGCGATCGAGGAGTAATGCCGGCGCTATTTCAAACCAGTCCGGCCGACTGGCTTGAAATTACCCCAGGTTAGATCCAGATATCGTTTTCTGCTGTGCGTTCCCCACCTTCATGACCAGTGTTCAGGACACCACAGGGTTCTATCATCATCATTTTTACCACCGTCTCAGCGGACGTTTTATGCTCAATGCCTTTTGGTACAACATACATTTCCCCCGGATTGACGAGAACATGCCCGTCGCGAAAATCAACACGTAATACGCCCTCGACCACGATAAAGGCTTCGTCGGTTTCAGGATGAGAGTGCCAGATAAAATCACCCGCTATTTTCACGATTTTAAACTGGTAGTCGTTCATCTGCGCGATGACTTTGGGCTGCCAGTGAGCGTCGAAGAGAGAGAATTTTTGTTCCAGATTTACAGGGAAATACATGGTGACATTCCTTTAATGGCTAAGAAACGTCGAGGATAAATAATGTCGCTACATCAGTCTTGAACGATCGTGCAACTCAGGCACGGTGACGTTGAATAAATTTTTGCCAACGGCCCGGTGAAATGCCGAATGTTTTTATAAACTGGCGCGCCATATGACTCTGATCTGAAAACCCCGCCTCTACAGCAGACTCTGCAAGCGACAGGCCCGTCTGAATCAGATGGCGACAGTAGGCGAGACGACGCATCGTTACATAGCGATAAGGACTCGTTCCGTAAAGTGCACGAAAATCCCGGCTCAGGCTCCAGCGATCTTTACCACTTACGGCGGATAACGTATCCAGCGTAATATTCTGGCTGAATTCTGTTTGTATATATTCCCGCGCTCTCTCTGCAGACTGATAATCCACCAGGCATCGGCGAAAACGTTGCCCGCCGACGACGGCCAGAGTCCTGGCCAGATCGTAGATCGCATCCTCCTCTTCCAGCATATCGATAGCATCTTCTGGCGCTTTCAACAACGACCCGGCGGCGGCAAAAAGTCGGGGATCAGATGAGATCCCGCCAGGAATAAATGGCAACGGCTTTCCGCCCAATATTTTCTGGATTAACGCAGGTTCGATATAGACCATTCGATACTGAAATCCCTCAGTCGTTCCCGCCTCTCCATCATGAATTTCATCCGGGTGTAAGACCATCGTCCCACCGGGTAAGCTGTGTTGTTTACTGTCACGATAACGAAAAGATTGCACACCTGATAATGTCCTGCCGATCGCATAGGTATCATGACGATGAGGTTCATAACCATGCCCGCTGAAATACGCCTCCAGGCGTTCTATTTTCCCCGGCGTGTGTGCAAGTTTGACCCAGTCTTTGTTCTCTTGTGCACTCGACATGTGTAACACCTGTTTCCCGTTGTAGGAGGATCCTCACTCTGCCTGGAGCGCAGAATGGATGGTTATCATCTCCCGGAGATGAATTTTTCGTAAGCGCTCTAAAGTGAATAGTTCCAACTACCGAAACACTTAGATTTCCAGTGCAGCAAGAATTGCTGCTTCTATTTTCTCGGGGGTGGTCATCGGTGCAAAACGCTTAAGTGGTTTACCGTTGCGTCCGATCAGGAACTTAGTAAAGTTCCACTTAATCCGCCCCCCCAGCACGCCGGGCAATTCTTTTTTCAGATAACGGAATACCGGGTGCGCTGCGGCTCCATTTACCTCTACTTTCTCGAACATCGGGAAACTTACACCGTAGTTAATGTAACAGGTTCTGGAAATTTCGTCGGCTCCGCCGGGTTCCTGTTTACCAAACTGGTTACAGGGGAAGCCAAGCACCACTAATCCCCGAGCGGCATATTTCTTGTAAAGCGCTTCAAGGCCACCGTATTGTGGTGTGAAGCCACATTGGCTGGCAGTATTAACGACCAAAACCACCTTACCAGCGTAGTCGACCATAGAGATAAGCTGCCCATCCAGGCTGGTGGCAGTCAGTTGGTAAAAGCGAGTCATACTGGTGCGCTCACGTAAAATCTGTCCGACGTAGCACCTGTTCTGCTAAGTTCGATGAGTGGATACTCTAATGATAGTATTGCCAAATGGCTTTTTCATTAGCGAAAAACATCATATGATCAGTTTTAGTTATTTGTCACGCATACAACTGACACGTATTGCATCGCGGAAAAACAATGATGTTATTATTAATAATAAATAGCCCTGGTGATAAATTCAGCGCATACGTAGATAGTATTTAAAATCAATCTTAGATTACTTTTAAATACGGGAACGTCTGCATCGTCCGCTAATACAAAAAACATTCGCAATCCAGTTCCAATTCATCCGACAATCTATGATCTCAAAATCAGTAAAATGCATTTCCGACCACAGGAGATCTGCACGGAGCCAGGGATAGTGGTGAAAGGTATCCATCGCAATGCTAAATCTGTCTCCTTCGATAACATCGAAATCGCTGCGTTACCGCTTTGTTTTCCCAAACCCAAACTTTCTGCGCGTGCCAGGGTTCAGTCGTAGTGATATTCACCGCCGGTATTCCTGGCAAGAAGTATGCCGGATAAATCACGGTGACACCAACATGGCGACCAAAACGTATAAATATTGCGTTTAAGCAGGCTAAGTGTGATACATTCCTGGCGCGCCAATGACCACCACACATGACGGATATGCAGAACATCACTCAACAATTTCGCTGGCTTCTGCTTGTTATCCCGTCACTCAGCGGTTGCGGCACGCTCTCGCAAATGTCCTCCCCGGCAGGTACTCAGGAACTCCTCACCCATGAATCGCTGGATGGCGACGTTGATAGCGTGGTGCGTCACTATATGGCACAAAAATCCGTCCCCGGGATGACGGTCGCGGTGATCCATAATCGCAGCTCACCGCAGTTTTACACCTGGGGTGTAACCGATGCAGTCCATCGCTACCCGGTGAGACCCGATACCCTGTTTGCCCTCGGTTCGCTCAGCAAAGGGATTACGGCGGAAGTAGTGGCTTGTCTGGTGAAGGAAGGGCGACTGAGCTGGGACGATAACCTGGCGACATTGCTACCACCGGGTACGCCGCTTAGCGCGGATGCACAAAAAATTACCCTACTGGAACTGGTGACCCACAGCTCCGGCCTGCCACGGCAGAATATGGATGTTCCAATGCTGGGGAAATTCATCAGCTATTTAAGCAGTGGTGATAATTTTTATGGCGAGCTGGACAGCGATAACGTGCTGCGTTATCTCGCCAACTGGCGCGCGCCGAAGCATAAAATACCGCAATATTCCAATACCGGCTACGCCCTGATCGGCTATATCCTGAAACATAAAACCGGCGAAGATATTCAGAGTTTAGCCTCGCGCTATATTTTTCGACCGCTGCAAATGTCAAACAGTAGCTTTACTCCCCAGAAGTTAAATGGTTACCCACAGCGTGCGCTTGGCCACGCTGGCGATCAGCCTAAATTTATCCCGCGCGGGCAGTTAACTCCGGACTGGCATTTTTCCAACAACATGGTGGCGGCAGCGAGTTTATACAGTAACGCCGAAGATCTGGCCGCCTATGCCCGTTATCACGTGTCGACGACCAACAATAGCTTACTGGATAGCGTCTTTGCCGAAGTCCGTAATACCAATATTCAACGCCCCGACGGTGTACAGGGTATTGCCTGGACCACCGACTTTATCGGTCTGGAAAAAATTACTTATCAGGTAGGTTATATTGGCGGTTACTCCAGCTTTATCGGTTTTGATAAAGAAAGAGGCAATGCCGTGGTGGTGCTACAAAATACGTTTAACTGGAGCAATTATATTGGCATCGCGCTATTGATGGATATGGCGAAAAACGACAGCCTTATCCCTGGCAACCGTTTCGCGAAAAATTAGACGTCTTTAACTCTTTTAGCGGCAATATCTCACACTGGCGGCCCCTCTGCGCGCTGATGTTCCGTCTTTCCTGCACCGTTCATTCCAGATTTTCTGCAAATCACATGCATTTTTGAATCAGAATGAATATATTATTCCTGTTGTATCCTTCTCTTTCAGGAGCCTTTATGCCGGATTACTGTTTTTTCCAAAAAGATAAGCAAATCATTGTGCTAGAGAGAACAGACGTCAACAATGCCTCTCAGTTGCTGGAGCAGGGTTTTGAAAAGCAATTTGAGGAGGTTAGCGCCATGAATGAAGAAAGTGCGCTTACCCGTTTTGCAGATATTCGTAAAAATAATCAAATAGATCGCAGCAACTTTCTGGCAGGTGCCGGAACGATGCCACTAATAGGCGTGCTGAGGGCTGCAGCAACCGCTCTGTTTCAGAAAAAATAGCACACGATAATCTCTGCCATGCCACCGGCAAATACGCCGGTGGCAACATCTCACTCAGGTTAATCCACCAGCACATTCAGTTCATCAATCGCCTCTGGCGGTAATTCCAGATCTGCCGCTGCCAGATTTTGCCGCAGATGCGCCACGGAAGATGTCCCTGGGATCAGCAGGATATTGGGCGAACGTTGCAGTAACCACGCCAGCGCGACCTGCATCGCCGTTGCGCCCAGCGAATCGGCGACCACCTGTAACCCGGAAGATTGCAATGGCGTAAAACCGCCCAGCGGGAAGAACGGTACATACGCAATACCCTGCCGTGCCAGCGTATCCACCAGCGCATCGTCACCACGGTTCACAATGTTGTACATGTTTTGCACGCACACCACGGGCACCATCTTTTGCGCTTCCTCAACCTGGGTGGCCGTGACGTTACTCAACCCAATATGGCGAATCAGCCCCTGTTGCTGTAGCTCCGCAAGCGTGGTCAGGGGTTCGGTAATCGATCCCTCCGCTGGCCCGTGAGCACTAAACATAATGCGCAGGTTAACCACGTCCAGCACATCCAGCTTCAGGTTACGCAGGTTGTCATGCACCGCCTGCGTCAGCTCCTGCGCGGAAAATGCAGGCAGCCATGAGGCATCCTCACCACGGCGGGCACCAATTTTAGTCACGATAGTCAGATCGTCCCGGTATGGATGGAGCGCCTCACGGATAAGCTGGTTGGTAACATGAGGGCCGTAAAAATCGCTGGTATCAATGTGATTCACCCCGGCAGCCACCACCTCGCGGAGCACCTCCAGTGCGGTATGTTTGTCCTTTGGCGGGCCAAACACTCCCGGTCCGGCGAGCTGCATCGCACCATAGCCTACTCGTTTAACCGTTCGCGTCCCAAGCGTATACGCGCCGCTTTTATCAATGCTGCTCATGTTGACCTTCCTCATAAAAATGATCCGGATTTACAACAGGTTCCGCTATGGAACCATTAGTTAAGCAATAGTTAAATTAAAGTTTAATTTCTCTACGACGATAGTAGTTATGTAACCCTGCATCTCTAACGGACGACTGCTATGCTGAAAAATCTGCACGTGATTACCGGTATTATCTTTGCCCTCACCATATTCTGTCTGCTGCAAGTTGTCACGGGAGGGTTGTTCTACTCCGCCGTCAGCAACGATCGTCATAACTTCCAGAACTCCGGGATACTTAATGCCCAGCAGGAAAGCCTGAGCGACAGCGTGAACACGCTGGTGAAAACACGCGTCACCGTCACGCGCGTGGCGATCCGCTACCTGAAAAACCAGCGTGACCCGGCTTCCCTTGCGGCGATCAACAAACTGCTGGGTACCGCGAGTGATTCACTGGGCAAAGCTGAAGCGTATTACAACACCTGGCAAAAAATGCCGCAGGTTAACGGTCAAAACGCAGCGTTAACGGAAGAGATGCAAAAATCCTGGAGCCAGATGCACGAAGTGATGCGCCTGTCGATTGAGTATCTGCGTGCCGACAACTATCAGGCCTATGGCGATCTGGATGCCCAACAGGCACAGGACGATATGGAAGCGGTCTACAACCGCTGGCGCGCGGAGAACAACACGTTGCTCAAGGCTGCGACAGAAGAGAACCAGAGTAGCTTTACCCATATGCAATGGACACTGGCAGGCATTTTCCTGGCCGTGATTGTCGTGCTGGTGGTGATCTGGCAGGGCCTGCAACACCTGCTGTTAAAACCGCTGAAAGTCATTATGAACCATATTCGTACCATTGCAGGCGGTGATCTGACACATGACATTGCCCTGGGGAGCCGTAACGAAATGGGCCAGTTGGCTGTCGGCCTGCATGAAATGCAGCAATCGCTGGTGAGCACGGTCAGCGCCGTACGTGGCAGCACCGATTCCATCTACACTGGTGCAGGTGAAATTGCCGCCGGGAGCAATGACCTCTCCGCCCGCACCGAACAGCAGGCCGCTTCGCTGGAAGAGACTGCCGCCAGCATGGAAGAGTTAACCGCCACGGTCAAACAGAACTCCGACAACGCCCGTCAGGCCACGTTGCTGGCGAAAAATGCATCGGAAACCGCTGCCCGCGGTGGTCACGTGGTGGATAACGTTGTCCGTACCATGACCGAGATTGCCGACAGCTCGCAGCAAATCGCGCACATTACCGGCGTGATTGACAGTATTGCCTTCCAGACCAACATTCTGGCCCTCAACGCTGCGGTAGAAGCGGCCCGCGCAGGGGAACAGGGGCGTGGGTTTGCGGTGGTTGCAGGTGAAGTACGCACGCTGGCCAGCCGCAGCGCGCAGGCGGCAAAAGAGATCAAAGGGCTTATTGATAACTCCGTCAGCCGGGTCAATACCGGTTCTGACCAGGTCAGTGAAGCGGGCGCAACCATGAAAGAGATTGTCGCAGCCGTTACCCGTGTGACCGATATTATGGGTGAGATTTCATCCGCATCCGATGAGCAGAGTCGCGGTATTGAACAGGTGAGTCTTGCGGTTTCGCAGATGGACAGCGTCACACAGCAAAACGCCGCGCTGGTACAAGAGTCCGCTACGGCGGCAGCGGCGCTGGAAGATCAGTCCGAGCAGCTTCGCCTGGCTGTGGCAGCATTTCGTCTGAACGGAAAAGAAAAAGCTGCCGCACCTCGCCCGACAAATGTAAAAACGCCACAGCTATTGCGCCCGGCAACGGCAAGTACACATTCCACCGACAGCAACTGGGAAACCTTCTGAGTCTGACGCGGGCGATCGCATCGCCCGCAATCATCATTCATTAGCGGCTGCGCTTGGCGTGACGTTCCCAGTTATCTTGTTTTGCTTCATCAGATTTTCGTAGTGAGACATAACATGCCCCGCTACCACCGTGGTGGGGCTGCGCCACACAAAAAGCGAGAACATCGTCGAACTCGGGTAACCAGCGTGCCAGATAGCTGCGTACCACATTGGGGTGTGAGTTCTGCTCGCGCCCCTTTCCATGAATGATAACCAGATTGCGTAATCCGTCACGTCCGGCCTGGCGGATAAAAGCAAACAGCATCTGACGGCAGCGCTCTGCAGGCTGATGTAACAGGTTTAAGCTGGCCTGGCGGGAGTATTTACCTGAGCGTAGTTTATCAATAACGCCCTGCTGAACCCCTTCCCGCTGAAACGCCAGCGGCTCCTCAAGCGGCAGAAGTTCCAGAAACCCCAGCGTTAAGAAGTTATCGAGTTGCTCGGTATCCACCTCCTGACGCACCCGCGTGTTACGGCTCTGTTGCCAGTGAATATCCGTGCAGCGCTTCAGAGGCTGGACATCCTCTACGGCATCAAGAAAAAGTGATTTGTCGTCAGGGCTCATGGAAATCCTCCGGCTACATCTGAGCCTGTACTATACCTGTGCCGGACGTGGGCCTCAATAACAGGTACCTCTGCAGAGGGGTTGCACAAATATTAACCTGATGAATATATAAAATAATCAGGATTAATATTTAAACCAAACTTAACTAAAATTTCAGCAGGCATTAAATGGGAGAATTTAAGTTAAAATTTCGTGAAATCAATCACTCTGCGCCCTTTCATTTTGAAGAAAAGCTGTTATAACTTATTAAACCTACCTCAGGAATAAAACATGTGGGACCCGTAAAGGACGTACTGCTGTGTGTACTATAGAGTCTGCCTGATGTCGGGCAGACTCCGTTTTTTTATTATTTAAATCTTACGCTAATATTATTTTTCTGCCCTCTCTTCTGAACCGTGTTATTAACAATTCAGTGAGCGATGGCTAAACATCTCTTCTGGCTGCTTATAATAACTGCCCCGCGGAGCAGAGTGAGATCACGCGTGCTTTTTAACCAAAAGAACGCTTCGTAACACGTTAGAAAACGCATAAGAAGGTTATGAAACAGAGGGAGATACATGGCCTGGCTGTCGACAGGCCGAATGACTTAACGGTAGTATATTTCAAACGTCGCCACCGCGTTGACATCACCACCTTTCACGGTGCCTGTCTGTATATAGCGTGCTTTTAGCGGAATAGAAACCGACTGATTTTTTGTCGTTTGCGCCGCCGCCTCATATTCAGTGTCAAATTGCACCACCGTGTTGTTACTATCCAGAATCTGAATCCCTACGCCTTCTGCCGCGCCGGATCCGCTCGCAATGCTCAGGATATTGTTATTGCTGACGCCGGTAGAGCCTGAAGTGGTAAATTTATAATCCACTTTAATCCCGGCTTCGCATTTATCTAACTGAATACGAAAACTATCATCCGAAACCACCGCCGAAAGCTTATTGTCAAAATCATCCGTCGAAATGGGCATTAATGGTACGGTGATATTCTTTTCGGCCAATGTACACGTATTCGCCTGCACATTAACACTGGACGCGCTAAAACGTAATTTGCCAACAACCAGATTGTCGTATTTCCAGTCGGCTACCAGTCGGGAAGTATCTAATGTGCCAGAAGATACTGGGCCAGTCACCACAACCTGTATCGCCGCATTGAGTGTAAAGTTATACCCCATAGCACCCACCGTCGAAGTGCCTTTATGCCAGGGCGTCAGCAGGTTGCCGGGATCGAGAGCACCTCCGTCATTTGCCCACCCCGAACGGATACCTATTCCGGGGACATTCGTCGCATAAGTATTTGCCGCTGGCGCATTCGTCACATGATCGGCATCAGTTAACACCGTATACCCTTGATAAATATCACCAATTGCATTGCAGCGCAAATAAACGTTAGGCATCGTTATATCTTGCGAATACAGGATTGTGCCAATCGCTGCATCGCTATTCACGACTAACGGGGGAATAGAAAAATCAGCGTCAGAAATTACCCCTGTGTAGACTTCACAGATAGCCCACGCCGATTGACTAAACCAGGCACCTATTACCCACACTATATGATAAAGATAAAATGCCGATTTTCTCTTTTTCATGATTCATCCCTGAATGATTGACACGTCGTCGCAATAAGCAGGATTCGAGCGCTAGCCTCTTCAGGTACCTGCACCTGTCCTTCACATTGCGTATCTGGTGAGTTTCCCCACAGCACGGAAAACGACTGTGCCCCTTTCAAACCGGTAACATACACTTCGCCATCGTCCCCGACGATGGACGTCGTCCCCGCCATGCTTAATATCGCGCCAAACGGCACAAAACCCTGACCACGTTTAAGCGTCAGCAACACCCGTTTGCCGCTCCGTGCGGTGAAATTGGCCGCCACTGCCGCGCCTTTGGTCGGCACGACATCCAGAGAAGGCTCCTGAATATCCAGATCGCTACGCTCCTGCGTGTTGACCACCACCGAATTATGGCGATAGTTGGTTAATGTCGGCACTATTGCATTGCCCCAGCGGTCGGTATAAATCCCTTGCCCACCCTGAATTTTGACATTCGCGCCATCGTTAATATGCACCACAGCAAAGGCATCCTGCAGTGAGCGCCCCAGCGTGATCCCGTTAGGATGAGCGACAATTGACCCTTGCGCGCTGTAGTTCCACTGACGGTTATCCCCCTGATAGCTATAACCAGAACTGAACTCCCCGACAGAGGCACGGTAACGACCTGAAAGATAGCCGCCATAGCCAATATTATTATCGGTATAGCTCTGCTGCAGGTTATAGCTCAGATTATTGTCCGCCAGCGCCGTCCCGTTGATCCCTACCTGATGCGATGTATTGCTATTCTTCGAGCTGTTCAGGTTATAGGTTGCCCAGGCATCGGGTAGCCAACGAGAAAGAGGAATATTCAACGTTAAAGAGAGCTGATGGTCGTCATCCGTTGAGGGCGTTTTCGTCAGGCTATAGTTGATTGACCAGTTGGTGCCTGCCCAGGTCGTGCTATATCCCATGCTTACACTCCGCTCATGCCCCTCCATATACCAGTAATCTTGTTGGTAGGCATTCATATACACGGACCCCCACTCCCCAACCGACTGTGATAAATTCACCTGCAAACGACTGCGACGGTTATTGGTGTTCCGATAGCTGTAAATGCTGTCATCATCGTCATACTGTTTGTTGTCGCGTCGGTCGATCGCCTCCTGGAAGGTGTAGAACCCGGAAGTTGAATAGCGGTAGCTCGCCAGTGTCACCGTGGTGTTGGTAATGGGGAAATCCTTTGCATACTGCGCACGCCATGATAGCCCTTGCGAGTCGCCCTCATCGCCTAATGACGCTTTCGCCGCAGTCACATCCATTGAGACAGAGCCTAAGTTGTGTAAATCCGCACCGATCCCCACAAGGCCCGAGCGATACATTGATGCGCCGAGTAAACCACTGTAGACGGTAATGCCGTAAGGCAGGCCGTAAATCACCGTCACCTGTGCAAAGTCCGGCTCCTCGCCACCATCGACATCGCGGTAACGTCCCGCCGCGATGCTGTATTTCAGCGCCCCTTCACGCTGCAGTACCGGTACGGACGAACTGGCCTGAATAAAACTATGCTCTGAACCATCGGCTTCCTGAACGGTAACCTCCAGATCCGCGCCAGCGGTTACCTGACTTAAATCACGGATCTCAAAAGGCCCGGAGGAAACATAGGTCTGGTAAATAGTGTAACCATTTTGCTTGATCGTCACCTTCGCGTCGCTGTTCGCAATACCGCGCACCACAGGCGCAAAACCCTGCTGACTACTGGGCAACATACTGATGTCGGTTTCTATCTTCGCGCCTGTCATCTGCACGCTGTCGAACAACTCGCCGTCGGTATAAGTCTGGCCCAACTCAAACTGGCTTTTCAGCGCTTTAATATCGCGCTGTAACACGGTGCTGATTGACTCCCAGCCATTGCTATTTTCCCAGGTACTGTTGTTACGCAGCCGCCACGGCCCTATATTCAGACCAGAGTTCGCACTCATCCATTGCGAATTATCCGTATTACTGCCGTTTTTTTGGCGAGAACCGGAAATATAGTAACTCGACCATAGCACCGGCATACCCTCATCCCACTCTTGCGGGTCCACTTCACCCACTGCGGCGACATTACGATAAATTTGCGGAATGCGTAAATGCAGGGTTTGCGTATCAGGACTAAAATCATAGCTGGCTTCGGGAAGATAATCGGCGATATCCCCGATGACGTCATTATCCGCGAACGAAGCGAATGTTTTGACCGTATCGACTTTCACACCAAACTGGCGCAATTCACCTTTGGTGAGTTGTGGAATTAATTTCTTTTTATCCGGCGATAAAACATACGTCAGATTTTTTTTGGCAATCTTATCTTGATCCCAGATAATACTTGTCAGATAACGCCCTGGCGTCAGACCATTATTTTTCAAATAGGATTCAATGGCACCAGTATTTTCAAGCGGAGAATCGGTTTCCAGAACGCTAAGATTGAAATAGTCCTCAGCGAATACTGAGCTACAGACTGAATATAAACTGAATACAATAGCATTCAGGACCCATGTTCGAACTGGTCGCGATGCAGGCATGATAAAATTCTCTTATTAAATTCCATTTATTTCATCCAATTACAATGACTGCTTATGAGATACTGTTTCTGTGCCAAAATCGTTGATGGCAGTCCACTCAGCATTGCCGGTACTACCCGCTAATAAAGTAAAATGCTGTTCACTTAATGGTGCCACCATCATACTGATAGCCGATGGTGTGTTTTTTTCATCCGACGGAACAACGGCTTTGCCACCTACAGTCAACTGACCAAACGTGATATAATAAGGTGTTGGGTTTTTCGCTATCAGTTGATTACCCTGGCGGTGAAACTGGATTTTTTCCCAGGCGGTTTTCGCATCGTAACCATTTAATTTTCCTGGACGCCAAAACAGCTTAACGCGTGTTTTTATGGCAAACTGTAATGTGTTTTTATTTTTCAGTGATTCTGGAATAGCCGATACTGATTTCACATTTACCAGGAAGATCGATTCGCGATCCTGTGGTAACGCGCTGCCGTTACCGGTATAGACCACATGTAATAATGTTTGACGCCCCTCTTCTAGCTTATAAATCGGAGGTGTAATAACGAAGGGGGCTTTGCTGTCATCAACATTGCTCACCCAACTTTGAACTAAATAGCGTTCATCGTTATCTTTATTTTTTAAAGATATCTGGACTTCTGCCTGATCGGCAGGATAGATAACCCGGGTGCCACCGAGCACAACACCAGCCTGGGCCGAACTGGCGAATAAAATAACACCAGCAATGGCTGCAATATTCCACTTCATAAATGGTTCCCGGTCATCAGGAATATCTGACTGGATATCAGCCAGATACTTACAATACTTTAACGATAAAGCAGCGTATAAGTTGCCTGCGCGGTATAATCACCGGCAGTCGGTTTAACCGACCCTACCTGTACGACCTTCGCCGTATAAGTGAAGGTCGCCGCTCCGGTGCCTTTCACGGTTTTATCCGATGTTGATGCAGGCTCTGAATTGTCAAACAGAACATCGGCCCCCGCCCAGTTAACCAGACGGACCCCCACATTAGTGGCGACTCCTGTTGTTTTCAGCACGCTCGTCTTACTGGTGACGGTTGTACCATTAAACTTCAGATTGATTTTGTCGATATTGGTATCACAACCCGTCAACGCAATATCGAATGTTTGGGAATCGCCAACAGAATCATCAGCAGTAAATGCCGAAGGATAGACGTCTTTAAACGTAACGGTACCGTTAGCGTCCGTACTGTTTACGGTGACATCACAAGTATCGTCAATAATCTTCCCGTTAAAAGTGACTGTCCCCGTATCTGTTGCGAAAGCGGATGACATGCCCCCCGCGAGCAGACCGCCAATAAACAACGCGCAAAGCGACTTTTTACACATAATGCATTCCTTATTTATGTTTATTCATCACCAGATAAATGTTTTTATTAACGAAAGGGAAGTAAAGAAAAACAGCAAGCAACCACGCAGATAAAATTTTCCGAGCCCTATACTCACCATAGAAAATCAGACTGTTTTCTCATGCCTCATTCGATTTATTAATATTAAATTAATATGCCACCACTCATGATGCGGCACAATTTAAATATAATTAAACGTCAATTAAATTATATTAAATTTAAAAAAATTAATATAAAAATAAAATACGCAAAGTATCTGAACAGAGCAAGATTGATCAGGGACATGGCCGCATTGAAGTCCATCAATCGTACGTGCTTGACAGTTCAGAACTGGAAGGTGATTTTCCACGCTGGAAAAGCCTGAAAGGTGTTGTCCTGATTGAAGATTTTCGTCCTGAAAAAGGTCAGATTGCGTTCCTGTTGCCGGGTACCCTTCCCGATAATTTTTAGTTTAGGTTTCCTGCAACACGATAAACCCGAAGCAAAACGGGGTACCTACTATTCGCTGCTCTTGCCCTATCCGCTTATCTTTTTAGGGGTATGGCTGATAATGCAGGTGACATGGTATCTTGTCGGCCTGCCGACTGGACCGGGGATATACCCGGGGCTGCACTAAAGGAACATTGATGCTGAGATTACTCGAAGACAAAATTGCGACGCCGCTTGGGCCGCTGTGGGTTATCGCGGACGAGCAGTTCAGCCTGCGCGCTGTCGAATGGGAAGAGCACAGCAACCGCATGGAAGAGCTGCTCGATATTCATTATCGTACTCAGGGCTATGAGCGCATCAGCGCCACCAATCCGGGTGGACTGAGCGATAAGCTCACGGCGTATTTTGAGGGCGACCTCAGCATCATCGACACCCTGCCAACCGCCACGGCGGGAACCCCCTTCCAGCGTGAGGTATGGCAGGCACTGCGCAGCATTCCCTGCGGGCATGTCATGCACTATGGCCAGCTCGCCGAGCAGTTAGGTCGCGCAGGTGCGGCGCGCGCGGTGGGTGCCGCGAATGGTTCCAACCCCGTCAGTATCGTCGTGCCCTGCCATCGCGTTATTGGCCGTAACGGCACCATGACGGGCTATGCCGGTGGCGTGCAGCGGAAAGAGTGGTTGCTGCGCCACGAAGGGTATCTTCTGCTGTAGACTCCAGGCTTTTTGTGCTTAATTTTCTTCCAGTTAGGCTAAAAATCCATAATCAAGCTGTGGAATTTCAAGAAGATGGCAACACGTTGTCGTCTCTTGTTCTTATTGGTGGTTTGTCAGGCTTACGTACTTACCAAAAAGATGTTAAAATTGACTAATATCAATTAAGGCTTGAGCAAACCTATGATCCCAGAAAAGCGAATTATACGACGCATTCAGTCTGGCGGTTGTGCTATCCATTGTCAGGATTGCAGCATCAGCCAGCTCTGTATCCCGTTTACCCTGAATGAGCATGAACTCGATCAGCTTGATAATATCATCGAGCGCAAAAAGCCTATTCAGAAAGGGCAGACGCTGTTTAAAGCGGGAGACGAACTGAAATCGCTCTATGCTATCCGTTCTGGCACCATTAAAAGCTACACCATCACTGAACAAGGTGATGAGCAAATCACCGGCTTCCATCTGGCGGGCGACCTGGTCGGCTTTGACGCCATCGGTACTGGCCATCACCCGAGCTTTGCTCAGGCGCTGGAAACCTCAATGGTTTGCGAGATCCCGTTTGAAACGCTGGATGACCTGTCCGGAAAAATGCCTAACCTGCGCCAGCAGATGATGCGTTTGATGAGCGGTGAGATCAAAGGCGATCAGGACATGATCCTGCTGCTTTCCAAAAAGAATGCAGAAGAGCGACTGGCTGCGTTTATCTATAACCTCTCCCGCCGTTTCGCCGAGCGTGGTTTCTCCCCGCGTGAGTTCCGCCTGACCATGACGCGTGGCGATATTGGTAACTACCTGGGCCTGACCGTTGAAACCATCAGCCGTCTGCTGGGTCGTTTCCAGAAAAGCGGCATGCTGGCCGTTAAAGGTAAATACATCACCATCGAAAACGGTGAAGCGCTGGCGGTACTCGCCGGAAACTCCCGCAACGTGGCATAAAACCACCGCATGACTGATGCCAGATTGATAAATTTCAGTAATTTATTGATCTGGCTTTTTTATCCATCAATATTCAATAAATTATTGTAATATCAACGACATGATAAATCCATTACCAGACAATAGCGGAGTATATCAGTTCATTTAACACCCCTAAAACCACGCCCATTTTTCGTAGCTCCCCCGCCTCTCTCCAGTTTCACAATTCCCGGATTCGTCGCAGCAATTAAGCACGACATAATCGTAAAACTCACCTGCCAGCGCATCGTTGAAGACATTGTTCAGGTGTTTCTTAGCCTGGCTGATGCCCTTCACTTTAATGCCCATGGTTATCTCCAGGCAATAAAAAAACCCCGCTGGAGCGAGGTTGGGTATCATTTAAAAGCTGAATCAAAAAGGGAGCATTGCGCGGATTTCAGTGTGCCAATGATGAAAGGCAGGTAGGTCATCTAAAAACCAGAAGCCTAATCCAGACACTGCAGCGCTCATCATCATTTGAGCAATAACGTTGAACCAGTATTCACCAGGTTTAGTGTCTTTGCGGATATATTCCTTTCGCATCGTCCCCTTGAAGGTTTTGGTGTAGACACCTCGTCGCAAAAAGATAATCGATTGAACAAACATAAAGGGGCAGGTCAGAAAAATTGCACATACCGTGAACCAATATTGAAATCCCATCACCTGTCATTCCCGTTAATTTTTGGGTCATTATTACACAGGTTTGTCAGATTCCCGTCAGAATGGCGTAATGATCAGCCGCCGAGCACCATGAACAGGCCGACACTATTACCGGCGCTGATCGGCAGGATCATCTTCGCGATGCACTCGTCATACCCAACACCATCGGGGCATGGGATAGCGTTCCACTGCTCGGGGCTGTAGGCAGCACCAGTGGTTATTTTTTCCATGCGATGTATGCTCTCACCTCGCTGAGCACGGGTGCTGTGTTGAGAAATAAAAAAGGTCGCCAATTGGCAACCCTAAGAAAAAACCTGCAGAGCGAGTCCATAAAAAAATTTGATTAAATCTCCTGCTAAACAGGCCGATAAGATCGCTATCTAAACTATCACGAGGAAATTTTATGGCTATTAAACATGCAGGCATTTGCGGTCATTGCCGTGAGACTGTTAGCCCATTCATCATCGAAGAAAACACTTTCCAGCGTGATAAATGTGAGTGCCCGGAATGTCATGGGATTCTTTATGCTTGCCGGACACCTGGCTGCGATGATTATGCTAAAGGCGGAAAAGCATACGATGAAGAATTATGTCCTGGATGCACAAAGGCAATAGCTGAAAACGCTGGAACAATTGTAAAATCTATTGCTGGTGTGGCTCTTACGATCGGCACAACAGTTGCTACAAACCACTTCACTGACAAGAAGAAATAATAATATCAAGCGATCGTAAAACTAATCCATAAATGAAAAGCCCAAGGCGTTGACCTCGGGCTTGAATTCTTTGTGTCGACAATCAAAGCTATGGACGACGATATTATATTTACATGAAATGTATGCTGTTTAATTGACCTTTGCAATGCCCTGCTGCAAAAAGGTCGCCTTTTGTTGTGATCGTGTTCTCATAGTGCAGGAAAGTGGGTTACTTTTCCAAAAACGCTATATCCTATGGATGGAAGCAGGGTTTACGCCGAGCGGGAATTCGCGAACGTCACCCATACCAGTCCAGGCATACTTATGCATGCTGGTCTCTTTCGGCAGGGGCCAACCCTTCCTTTATTGCTACTCAAATGGGTCATGAGGATTTCAGGAGGGTTTACGTAGTTTATGCCAAATGGATCGGCGATATGGACAAGGACCAGGTGACTATCATAACCAACAGAATTACGACCGGTTTGCCCCCATCACGCCCCCAGAGCGTTACGAACACGAAGAAATGCCTTTGAAATCAGTGCAACTCAAGAATTACCAATAAATTTTAGTGATTTATTGATCTGGCAAAAACTTCCCCCCTGTTTGATTCAAGATATATAGGTTACTCTTTTACTTACAGACTGTGGTGACAGTTGTAAGGAGACCTGTATGGCAAAGTATCAAAATATGCTGGTGGCCATCGATCCTAACCAGGACGATCAACCCGCGTTACGGCGTGCTGTGTATTTACATCAACGGATTGGTGGCAAAATCAAAGCGTTTTTGCCGATCTATGACTTCTCATACGAGATGACCACCCTTCTGTCGCCTGACGAGCGTACGGCTATGCGTCAGGGAGTGATCAGTCAACGTACTGCGTGGATCCGCGAGCAGGCGAAATACTACCTCGAAGCGGGTGTCCCTATCGATATTAAAGTGGTCTGGCACAACCGACCTTTCGAAGCCATTATTCAGGAAATTATTGCCGATGGGCACGACCTGCTGCTGAAAATGGCGCACCAGCACGACAAACTGGAATCCGTAATTTTCACGCCTACCGACTGGCACCTGTTGCGTAAATGCCCATGCCCGGTCTGGATGGTGAAAGACCAGCCGTGGCCTGAAGGGGGTAAAGCCGTCGTGGCTGTAAACCTGGCGAGCGAAGAGGATTATCATAATTCACTGAACGAAAAGCTGGTGAAAGAGACACTGCAGCTTGCCGAACAGGTTAACCACACTGAAGTGCATCTGGTGGGGGCTTATCCGGTCACCCCGATCAATATTGCGATTGAACTGCCTGAATTTGATCCGAGCGTCTATAACGATGCGATCCGTGGTCAGCACCTGCTGGCGATGAAAGCGTTGCGCCAGAAATTCGGTATTGATGAAAAAATGACGCACGTGGAAAAAGGGTTGCCTGAAGAAGTGATCCCGGATTTAGCAGAACACCTGCAGGCCGGGATTGTGGTACTGGGTACCATTGGCCGCACCGGTATTTCCGCCGCCTTCCTGGGGAATACTGCCGAACAGGTAATCGACCATCTGCGCTGCGACCTGCTTGTCATCAAGCCGGATCAGTACCAGACTCCGGTTGAACTGGACGATCCAGAGGACGATTGAGCCATAACGTCCGGCAGCCGCCAGTAAAAAAAGCCGCCAAATCTGGCGGCTTTTTCACATCGACACAACTTACAGCGCTTTCAGAATCGCATCCACGCTGGCTTTGGCATCGCCAAACAGCATGTGAGTGTTCTCTTTGAAGAACAGCGGGTTCTGAACCCCTGCATAACCGGTGTTCATGGAGCGTTTGAAGACAATCACGTTCTGCGCCTTCCACACTTCCAGAACCGGCATACCAGCGATTGGGCTGCGCGGATCGTCCTGTGCCGCCGGGTTAACGGTGTCGTTGGCACCAATAACCAGTACGGTGTCGGTCTCGGTGAAATCATCGTTGATTTCATCCATCTCCAGCACGATGTCGTAAGGCACTTTCGCTTCAGCCAGCAGTACGTTCATGTGGCCAGGCAGACGACCTGCTACCGGGTGAATACCAAAGCGAACCTTGATACCCCGCGCACGCAGTTTCTCGGTGATTTCCGCTACCGGGTACTGAGCCTGCGCCACCGCCATGCCGTAGCCTGGGGTGATGATGACGGTGTGTGAGTTTTTCAGCATATCCGCAGTATCTTCGGCGTTGATCTCACGGTGTTCGCCCACTTCGTCATCAGAACCAGTAGAAGAACCATCAGAACCGAAACCGCCGGCAATAACGCTGATAAACGAACGGTTCATCGCTTTACACATGATGTAAGACAGGATCGCACCGGAAGAACCCACCAGCGCACCGGTGACGATCAGCAGGTCGTTGCTCAGCATAAAACCTGCCGCTGCTGCCGCCCAACCGGAGTAGGAGTTCAGCATTGAGACCACCACTGGCATATCTGCACCACCAATGGAAGCCACCAGGTGCCAGCCAAACGCCAGCGCAATAATGGTCATCACCAGCAATGCCAGCACCTGAGTACCTACGCTTTCGGTACGCACGAAGATCACCAGCAGTACAAATGATACGACCAGCGCCGCCAGGTTCAGCTTATGACGGTTTGGCAGCATCAGCGGTTTAGACGAGATTTTCCCGCGCAGTTTGCCGAATGCAACAATCGAACCGGTGAAGGTCACGGCACCGATAAAGATGCCGAGGAACACTTCGGTCAGATGAATGTTGACCAGAATCTGCTCCATGCCCGCTTCGTGATACAGATAGCTGTTGAAGCCCACCAGTACCGCCGCCAGACCCACGAAGCTGTGCAGGATCGCCACCAGCTCCGGCATCTCGGTCATCTCAACACGTTTCGCCAGACGAATACCAATTGCGCCACCGATGATCATCGCCACCAGGATCCACGCAACGTTGCCGGTGTCCGGCCCGAAGATAGTGGCAATCAGCGCAATCGCCATCCCGGCGATACCAAAGTTATTACCCTGCTGAGACGTTTCGTGTTTGGAAAGTCCCGCCAGACTGAAAATAAACAGGATTGCAGCAACAATGTATGCGGCTGTGACTAATCCTCCAGACATATGCTACCCCTTAGCCTTTACGAAACATTTTCAGCATGCGCTGAGTCACGGTGAAACCACCGAAAATATTGATACTGGCGATCAGCACCGCGACAAAACTCAGGAAGCTAATCCAGCCGCCGTGCCCAATTTGCAGCAACGCACCCACCACGATAATCCCCGAGATGGCGTTGGTGACCGACATCAGCGGCGTATGCAGCGCATGGGACACGTTCCACACGACGTAGTAACCCACCACGCAGGAGAGCGCGAAGACGGTAAAGTGACCGAGGAACTCTTTCGGCGCGACATTGGCCAGCCAGCCAAACAGAATAATCACCAGCGCCATGATTGCGTATTTACGCCACGGAGAAGCTGGCTTGGCGGGCTCTTTTGGCTCTGGAGCCGCTTTTGGTGCAGCCTGAGGCTGAGCTGAAACCTGAATAGGTGGTGCAGGCCAGGTAATTTCACCTTCGCGCACAACCGTGACGCCACGCACCACGACATCGTCAAAATCAACAACGACATTACCGTCTTTCTCTTTGCAGAGCAGTTTCAGCAGGTTAACGAGGTTGGTACCGTACAGCTGAGAAGACTGCGTTGGCAGACGGCCAGGCAGGTCGGTATAACCGATCACCTTGACACCGTTGGCGGTGGTGGTCACCTGGTTCGGTACGGTGTATTCACAGTTACCACCGTTTTGCGCCGCCAGATCAACAATCACGCTTCCCGGGTTCATGGAGCCAACCATTTCACGAGTGATCAGCTTCGGTGCCGGTTTACCTGGGATAAGCGCCGTGGTGACAATAATGTCGACCTCTTTTGCCTGTGCGGCAAAGAGTTCCATTTCCGCTTTGATAAAGGCTTCGGACATCACCTTCGCGTAGCCATCACCGCTACCCGCTTCTTCCTTGAAGTCCAGTTCAAGGAACTCAGCACCCATACTTTGCACTTGTTCCTTCACTTCCGGACGGGTATCAAATGCACGAACAATAGCGCCCAGGCTGTTTGCCGCGCCAATCGCTGCAAGACCTGCCACGCCCGCACCAATCACCATCACTTTCGCCGGAGGTACTTTACCCGCAGCGGTGATTTGGCCGGTAAAGAAGCGGCCAAACTCATGTGCCGCCTCAACAATAGCGCGGTAACCCGCGATGTTTGCCATTGAGCTCAGGGCATCCAGAGACTGTGCGCGCGAAATACGCGGTACAGAGTCCATCGCCATCACGGTCACACCGCGTGCCGCCAGCTTCTCCATCAGCTCAGGATTTTGCGCAGGCCAGATGAAACTCACAAGCGTCGTGCCTGGATTCAGCAGTTCAATCTCACTCTCTTCCGGTGCATTCACCTTCAGAATGACGGGAGACAGCCAGACTTCAGCACCGTCCACCACTTCCGCACCCGCCTGAATAAAGGCCTCGTCGTCAAAACTCGCCAGTTTGCCCGCGCCGCTTTCAACTGCGACGGTAAAACCCAGTTTAAGCAGTTGCTCCACCGTTTTCGGTGTTGCCGCTACGCGGGTTTCATTGGCAAACCGTTCTTTTGGTACCCCAATACGCATAGTTTTCCCTTCCATCGGTTTTTGATGATGGTTTGTCGATAAACGCCCGTGGTTTGTATCAATTTTCGCCAGCATGAGAGCGACGACACATGATTAACCCCGGAAAATAAAACAGTAACAAACTTTCTATAACCTACTGAAAATAGCGCCCGTGATCTACCGCCAGAAAACACTATTTCTTACTTTATCTGTGAAAAATAAGTGATCGGCGTCGCTGACAGAGATATTTACCTTAAATTCAGCGCTGGAACCGATAAAACGTGCAAGCGAAGCGGTAAAAACATGATATAGCGCCATAAGAGATCAACTTATTAACATTAAATTAACTTGTAAAAGTCATAAGCTTTATCAGTTTTACTTGTCAAACGTCTGTTTTTTCAACATATCACCAAATGTTATCGAATCTTGTCATCCGGTAAGCACTGGCTGTGAAAAATGGCGCAGACAGCGACGGGTTTTAAATGCCATAATCGGGACCGTCTCAAATAAACAACAATACCAGTACATGGTTTGCGCAAGGCGAAGGATTATTTTTATGAAGCTTAAGAACACACTCCTGGCGTCCGCACTTCTTTCTGCGACCGCCCTGTCTGCGAATGCCGCGACAGAGTTAACGCCGGAGCAAGCGGCAGCGTTAAAACCTTTTGACCATACGGTCATTGTGGGTCGTTATAACTCCATTGGCGATGCCGTCGCCGCCGCATCAAAAGCCGCCGATAAAAATGGTGCGGCCTCGTTTTACGTCGTTGACCAGTCTGATTATGGCAACAGCGGTAACCAGCGTGTCACCATCGCGCTGTTTAAAGACAATGCGCCAAAAGCTGATGCGCCGAAAAATCGTGTGATTAACGGCATCGTTGAGCTGCCAAAAGATCAGGCGATTGAACTGGAACCATACGATACCGTTACCGTTCAGGGTTTCTATCGCAGCCAGCCTGAAGTGAACGATGCCATCACCAAAGCCGCGAAAGAGAAAGGGGCTTACTCTTTCTACATCGTGCGCCAGGTCGATGCTAACCAGGGCGGCAACCAGCGTATTACCGCGTTCGTCTATAAAGAAGATGCGAAAAAACGCGTTCTGCAAAGCCCGGATGCCATCCCGGCTGACTCTGATGCAGGCCGCGCGGCAATAGCGAAAGGCGGCGAAGAAGCGAAGAAAGTTGAAATTCCTGGCGTAGCAACCTCTGCAGCACCAAGTGCTGAAGTGGGCCGTTTCTTTGAAACACAATCCACTAAAGGTGGTCGCTACTCTGTTACCCTGCCAGACGGTACCAAAATTGAAGAGCTGAACAAAACCACAGCGGCTCAGATGGTACCATTCGACAGCATCAAGTTTACCGGCAACTACGGTAACATGACGGAAGTCTCTTACCAGGTGGCGAAGCGTGCTGCGAAGAAAGGGGCTAAATATTACCACATCACCCGCCAATGGCAGGAACGTGGTAACAACGTCACCATCAGTGCCGATCTGTACAAGTAATAAAACCATTTAACGAAGGCGGCGCAATGCCGCCTTTTTTTGTAACTTTTCTTTGAATTTCTGCCGCACGTCATTGCATGCTTTCGTGACACTCCGTAAAATCCCGCGCCTTAGTGTGATCCACCATTTTTATGCGCCTGTGCGAAATAATTATTCTGGATTTGGACTTTTCATAACAGGAAGCCAATGGAAAAGAAACTTGGCCTGAGTGCTTTAACTGCACTCGTTTTAAGCTCAATGCTGGGTGCTGGTGTATTCAGTTTGCCGCAGAATATGGCGGCAGTCGCAAGCCCTGCTGCGTTACTCATTGGCTGGGGCATCACGGGGGCCGGAATATTGCTGCTGGCATTCGCCATGCTGCTGCTCACCCGCATTCGCCCGGATCTGGATGGCGGTATTTTCACCTATGCCCGTGAAGGCTTCGGGGAACTGATTGGCTTCTGTTCCGCATGGGGTTACTGGCTATGCGCGGTGATCGCTAACGTCTCCTACCTGGTGATCGTTTTCTCGGCGCTCAGTTTCTTTACCGATACCCCTGAACTGCGTTTCTTCGGTGATGGTAATACCTGGCAGTCCATTGTGGGTGCCTCGGTACTCCTGTGGGTCGTTCACTGGCTGGTTTTACGCGGTGTCCAGACGGCCGCCAGCATCAACCTGGTGGCAACACTGGCTAAGCTGGTTCCGCTCGGTCTGTTTATCGTGCTGGCGTTTATTGCGTTCCGTCTTGACGTGTTTAAGCTTGATTTCACCGGTATCGCGCTGGGTGTACCCGTCTGGGAGCAGGTGAAAAACACGATGCTGATTACCCTGTGGGTGTTCATCGGCGTTGAAGGTGCGGTCGTGGTTTCCGCGCGCGCACGCAACAAGCGCGATGTGGGTCGTGCCACCCTGCTGGCCGTACTGGCGGCACTGGGCGTTTATCTGCTGGTGACGCTGCTGTCGCTGGGTGTGGTTGCACGTCCTGAGCTGGCAGAAATGCGTAACCCGTCGATGGCTGGATTGATGGTGAAAATGCTCGGCTCCTGGGGCGATGTGGTGATTGCTGCCGGGCTGATTGTTTCCGTCAGCGGAGCATATCTGAGCTGGACAATTATGGCCGCAGAAGTGCCATACCTTGCCGCCACGCATAAAGCGTTTCCGCGCTTATTTGCGCGTCAGAATAAAAACAGTGCGCCATCTGCGTCACTCTGGCTGACCAACATCAGCGTTCAGGTCTGTCTGGTGCTGATCTGGCTCACAGGTTCAGACTATAACACCCTGCTGACCATCGCCTCTGAGATGATTCTGGTACCCTATTTCCTGGTGGGTGCGTATTTGTTAAAAATCGCCACGCGCCCTGAGCACTATGCCGTTGGTGTCGGAGCCTGTATTTACGGGCTATGGTTGTTGTATGCTTCCGGCCCTATGCACCTGCTGCTGTCGGTGGTGCTGTACGCGCCGGGTCTGCTGGTGTTTATCTATGCACGCCGCACACATCAGTTGGAGAACGCGCTCAAGCGCCGTGAAATGGCTTTTATCGGACTGTTGCTGGCTGCTGCCGTACCGGCCACGTGGATGTTAATGGGATAGCACTGTCTTTCCCATTGTTGAACTGAAAAAGGAGAATACGATGGGAAACGATAAGCAACGCCCAGTACTGATTACGGGTGCAGGCCGTCGCATCGGCCTCGCCCTCGCCCATCACTTTCTTAACCTTCGCCATCCGGTAATCATCAGTTACCGCCGGGAATATCCTTCTATTAAAGGGCTACGAAAAGCCGGCGCTGTCTGCATTCAGGCTGATTTTTCAACCGATGAAGGCATTCTGGCCTTCGCCGAAAAGGTGAAATCCACGACCGATGGTCTGCGGGCAATCATCCATAACGCCAGCGCATGGCAGGCGGAACAGCCCGGTATACCGCTCAGCGAAACGCTCTCCAGCATGCTGCAGATCCACGTTAACGCCCCGTATCTGCTGAACCATGCCCTGCAGGATCTGCTGCGCGGCCACGGCCATGCCGCTGGTGATATTATCCATTTCACCGATTATGTCGTAGAGCGAGGAAGCGACAAGCACATCGCCTATGCAGCCAGTAAAGCCGCGCTGGATAATATGACGCGCTCATTTGCCCGCAAGCTGGCACCCGAGGTCAAAGTGAACGCCATCGCCCCGGCGATGATTTTATTCAACGAGAATGATGACGCTGAGTATCGCCAGCAGGCGCTGAACAAATCGCTGATGAAAATCGCTCCCGGCGAAAAAGAGGTGATCGATCTTGTCGATTACCTGCTCACCAGCTGCTACGTCACCGGCAGAACATTCGCGGTGGACGGTGGACGCCCACTG
Source organism: Enterobacter sp. RHBSTW-00901 (assembly GCF_014103115.1). Taxonomy (NCBI): domain Bacteria; kingdom Pseudomonadati; phylum Pseudomonadota; class Gammaproteobacteria; order Enterobacterales; family Enterobacteriaceae; genus Enterobacter; species Enterobacter sp. RHBSTW-00901. Next base: position 306,624 of record NZ_JABXPB010000001.1, on the reverse strand, counting down.
CGCTAGTGGAAACGGCTCCAGAAAAAGATCAACACCCAGGCGCTGAGGCTCCAGCACACGACCGCCCCGCCCAGCGCCAGAGGGAGACGCAGAAACCCGGTGAAATACCACAGCGACAGCAGATAGAGAAAGTAAGGGATGATTGACCACATGCCGAATACAATGGTGGCACGCAGCGCTTCCGTTCCCCGTTCAGAAGCCACAATATAGTGCGCAATCAGCGCAAAGGTCGGGAACAGGGGGATCAGCCCGGCAATATAGTAGTTTTTCGTTTTTGCCAGAACACCAATCAGTAACACCACCAGCGCCCCCAGCGCGGCTTTAATCACCAGTCCCATGCTTTTTCCCATAACAATCAAATAACAATATGAACCCAGAATAGCGGAATTGACGTTAATTTTGAAAGATTAATGGAAGGTTAAGGTTGTGCGGTGTATGTTGGATTTTTTCGCGATAACAGATGCTGTATGAATAAGATTGTTTATGTTGAAGATGAACCCGAAGTCGGGCAATTGATCGCCGCCTATCTGGGTAAGCATGATATGGACGTTATCGTTGAGCCTCGCGGCGATCGCGCTGAAGAGGTGGTGGTACGAGAAAACCCGGATCTGGTGCTGCTGGATATCATGCTGCCCGGTAAAGATGGTATGACGCTTTGCCGCGACCTGCGCAGCCAGTGGGATGGCCCGATTGTGTTGCTGACCTCTCTGGACAGCGATATGAACCATATCCTGTCTCTGGAAATGGGTGCCAGCGACTACATTTTGAAAACCACGCCTCCTGCCGTGCTGCTTGCTCGTTTGCGTCTTCATTTGCGTCAACGTGCCAGCATTGAGCGTGAAGCGCCTGCTCCGTCTCTGACACCGCATAAAGCCATGCGTTTTGGTACGTTGTCCATCGATCCAATCAACCGTCAGGTACTGCTTTCCGGAGAACTTATTGCCCTCTCCACGGCTGATTTTGACCTGCTATGGGAGCTGGCGACCCATGCCGGGCAAATTATGGACAGGGATGCTCTGCTGAAGAACCTGCGTGGAGTCAGTTACGACGGGATGGATCGCAGCGTTGACGTCGCTATTTCGCGCCTGCGCAAGAAGCTGCTGGATAACGCCACGGAGCCGTACCGCATTAAAACCGTGCGTAACAAGGGTTATCTGTTCGCCCCCCACGCCTGGGAAACCTGATTACGTTGTTATCCGAAACCGTTTAAGCGTACGGCGTCTTCCTGACGCCATCAAAACTGGGGGTTCCCCTGGTTTCAAAGGGTTAGCATTGGATGATCACCGGACACAGAAGCGCGGGTACGCACTTTTTCGTGCCCCTGATCCAATGATATTTAGCGCACTTTTCATGCTGACGTTTTTCCCGGTTATGTGTTTTGCCGCTTCTTTCAGGGCCATGTTCATGGCTGTTGCGGTCACGGGTTTTACATTCCCCTTAACTCGATTTGATTTGCTTTGAAACACATAAATATCATCAGGATAGCGTTCTTTTCTACGCTGAATTAAATTGCAAACAACATCATTCAGTTTAACGATCCTTTTCGCAAATTTTGGGGTTGCGGACAAATGTAAAAGGTTATTCTCAATATCACTGTACTTTATACATATGACTCTTTTACATTCTGCCTTCAACATAAAGAGTGCAATCCATAAATCAGCCCACGTTGTTGAGCTTTCGTTTAGTTTATTGTGTATCCACATGAATTCTAAAAGAGTAACGTGATCAGCTTTAGCCATTAGTACAATACCAATCCACTAATTGACAGTGTTTATTATTACATCAGATCATTTCGTTTTCATCAACACCACTTGCGACAAAAGCTAAATCGTTTATTTTTTAACTCAAACTCAGGGAACTTTTTCAATGAAATACAGTCTGGCAACGAACGAATATATAGCATGCTAAGTTTTTGTTTGCATCGACTCTTAAACACATTATAAACAACCCTCATTTGTTGATTTACTTGTCACACCATTTATCAGAGTATAAATACATCTTTCTCAGGGTAACATTTGGATAAGACAGTGAGACGCTACATTTTTGGATGGGAAGAGTGTGACCTTAATACTTACAGCCATGCTTACTCTATATATGGAGGGAGTGTATGCACACATCCAGACGTACTGACTTATCTGGCCGCTAAACAAGAAAAAAAGATTAAGTTTTTCTGCAAAAGAAAAAATGGCGCAGTGGTTTCGTCAACTTACTCTGTTAACGATTCCCTGAGTCTCTACTCAAAATCACATCCGTTTGTTTTTGAAGACATTATATTGCCAAGCGCACCAGGTTGTAAATTAGCCTTGCCATTTAAAACAAAAAAGCTATCCCCATTGCAGAAAAATTCGTTCATTAACTCCTTTGGCAACAAAATATTAAATGATGAAATATGTCATATGAAGCCAGAGTTCTCCAAAAAAACCATCAGGAAAAGAAATAGTGAACGAAACCGTTTTCTGAAACTTGGCGGAGAAATAATAGACATACAAAGTCTTTCATCAGAGATGATCAGCGACGCATATATAAAGTTATTTAATGCACGCTGGAGTGGAAAAATCCGACCATTCCCCAGGAAAAATTTGCTTGATGCCATTGAAAAATTCAGACCTATGATTTTTGGCTCCGCCCTTTCCATCAATAAAGAAATTATAGCAATTGACTTAATTCTTAAGTCTGAATGCCCCGAGTGGATTTATTTCGATGACATAAACGGAGGGTATGACCCTCAATACAATGAAATAGGGGCAGGAAGTATTTTGCTCTGGGAGAACTACACCCGAGCCAAAGAGATCTGTCAGAGCGAAAATAAAAAAATCATATTCTCCCTTGGGAAGTTATTTAAGGGCATGGAGTATAAAAGACAATGGTGCGACGTTCTGCCATTAAGACGCGTATTTTAAACATATAAATACCCGCTCGAAGAGTTAGCTGAAGTGATGTCATGCTGCACGGCATCACTAAAACGTTCATTGATTGCAAATCACCGTGCTATGCCCCCGGAATACTCAACTGCGTCACTCCTCATGGTCATATCTTCGTGATCACTCATTTACCTCTCCAGATAACGTGTAAAATATTCATTCGCTTCTTTCTTCCTGCGCGATTTATGTCATACGCCCGCGTGCTGAATGTTGTCACCCGGAGTAAACCCTGTTTTCATAGCGACATGGAAACGCCGGGGTAGTTTTCACGTATACTCAGCCTGGATAATGCCCTGGATGGCGATCAGGTCTCGTTCCTGAGCCTGCGCGCTGGTGGAGATGTCAATCCACCATCGTGCCCCTTAAGGTAAGAGCCATGTAGTTAACAAATTGATTGTTCGGTGGTTTTTAATGAAAAAGCTGTTTATCCAGTTTTATCTTTTGCTGTTTGTCTGCTTCCTGGTGATGACGATGCTGGTTGGGCTGGTCTATAAATTCACCGCCGAACGAGCGGGCAGACAGTCGCTGGATGATTTGATGAAAAGCTCGCTTTACCTGATGCGAAGCGAACTACGTGAAATTCCGCCGCACGAATGGGCCAAAACCTTAAAAGAACTGGATCTCAATCTGTCCTTTGATTTGCGCATTGAGCCGATGAAGGATTTCGATTTAGCGCCGCGAGCCATGCAGCGTCTGAGTGACGGCGACATTGTGGCGCTGGACGAGAAATATACCTTCATCCAGCGCATTCCGCGCAGCCACTACGTGCTGGCCGTGGGGCCGGTGCCCTATCTTTATTATCTGCACCAGATGCGCCTGCTGGACATGGCGTTGATGGCATTTATTGCCATTTCGCTGGCTTTCCCGGTCTTTATCTGGATGAGACCGCACTGGCAGGACATGCTGAAACTGGAATCGGCTGCACAGCGTTTCGGTGAGGGGCATCTTACCGAACGCATTCACTTCGACAGCGGTTCCAGCTTTGACCGGCTTGGGGTGGCCTTTAACCAGATGGCCGATAACATTAATGCGTTGATTGCCAGTAAGAAGCAACTGATCGACGGCATTGCCCACGAGCTACGCACCCCGCTGGTACGCCTGCGCTACCGCCTGGAAATGAGCGAGAACCTGACTGAGGCAGAGTCTCAGGCGCTGAACCGCGATATCGGCCAGCTTGAAGCACTGATTGAAGAACTGCTGACCTATGCCCGCCTCGATCGGCCGCAAAACGAGCTGAATCTCAGCACACCGGATTTGCCCGTCTGGCTGCAAACCCATATTGATGATGTACAAAGCGTGAACCCGCAACGCGCGCTGATGACGACGATCACGCCTGGCGATTATGGCGCGCTGGATATGCGTCTGATGGAGCGCGTGCTGGATAACCTGATGAACAACGCCATGCGCTATAGCGAAAGCACGCTGCATATTGGTCTGGATTTGCAGGGGAATCAGGCCAGCCTGACGGTTGATGATGACGGCCCTGGTATCGCTCCGGAAGAACGTGAAACTATTTTCGAGCCGTTTGTACGCCTTGATCCCAGCCGCGATCGCGCGACGGGAGGATGTGGCCTGGGGCTGGCAATCGTCTACTCAATCGCTCAGGCGATGGGCGGCACGGTTCACTGTGAAGCAAGCGAACTCGGCGGTGCGCGCTTCTGTTTTAGCTGGCCGGTGTACCATAACATTACGCTTCCCGTTCCTGCCTGACCTTAACCGCACGCTGGTCGGACCCGGCGTGCTGTGTTATACCGTAAGTATGTTGTAACTAATGAGAGGCTAACATGGCAACGTACGATCTCATCGAAAGGCTGAACACCACTTTCCGGGAAACAGAACACAACCTGCTTACCCTGACAGAGCGTTTGCAGACCTGTCGTCTGTTAGCCGCACGCGTCTTTACCCTGCCCGATGTGGTAAAAGGCGCTGAGCACGATCCGCTGGAAACCATTGCGGTGAAGCAGCATATCGGCAACGCGGCGATGGAACTGGTGATGCAACACTATCGTCACCTGTTTATCCAGCAGCAGTCAGAAAACCGCAGCAGCAAGGCAGCCGTGCGCTTGCCTGGTGTTATCTGCCTGCAAACCGACGTTGCAACGCGCGAAGCGCTGGAAGCCCACATTGCGCATATCAACACGCTAAAAGCGACGTTTGAAAAGATTGTCACCGAAGAGTCAGGCCTCGCCCCAGCCGCCCGTTTTGAATGGGTACACCGCCAGCTTCCGGGCTTAATCACCCTCAATGCCTATCGCACCCTGACGGTACTGCACCACCCTGCCACGCTTCGTTTTGGCTGGGCGAACAAGCACATCATTAAAAACTTCACCCGCGATGAGATCCTGGCACAACTGGAAAAAAGCCTGAAAGCCCCACGAACGGTGGCTCCGTGGTCGCGTGAGCAGTGGATTGAGCGTCTGGAGCAGGAGTATCACAGCATCGCCTCGTTACCGGCGAAAACGCGTCTCAAGATAAAGCGTCCGGTGAAGGTGCAGCCTATCGCCCGCGTCTGGTATTCCGGGCAGCAAAAGCAGGTGCAGTATGCCTGCCCGACGCCGTTAATTGCGCTTTATGATGACGACCGGGGGGCGGTGGTACCGGACATTGGTGAACTGTTGAATTACGATGCTGAAAACGTCCAGCATCGCTATAAACCTCAGGCGCAGCCGCTGCAGCTGATTATTCCCCGGCTGCACCTGTATGTTGCAGAGTGATTACGTCAGGCTTCCGACCATTGCTTCCGGGCGTACCCAGGCATCAAATTCGGCGTCTGTCAGGTAGCCCAGCGCCAGCGCAGACGCTTTTAGCGTAAGCCCCTCTTTGTGCGCTTTTTTGGCAATCTCGGCGGCTTTGTCGTAACCGATATGGGTATTGAGCGCCGTCACCAGCATCAGGGATTCGTTGAGCAACTGACTGATGCGCTCGCGATTCGGCCCAATACCCACCGCACAGTGCTCATTGAAGCTCTCCATTCCGTCCGCCAGCAAGCGTACTGACTGCAGCACGTTGTGGATCACCATTGGGCGGTAGACATTCAACTCAAAGTTACCGGATGCCCCGCCCATATTGACGGCCACATCGTTGCCCATCACCTGACAGCAGAGCATGGTCATGGCTTCACACTGGGTCGGGTTCACTTTCCCGGGCATGATGGAGCTACCCGGTTCATTTTCCGGAATGCTAATTTCGCCAATGCCGCAGCGCGGGCCAGAGGCCAGCCAGCGCACGTCGTTAGCAATTTTCATCAGCGAGGCTGCCAACCCTTTTAACGCACCGTGGGTATGAACCAGCGCATCACAGGTCGCCAGCGCTTCGAATTTATTCGACGCGGTGACAAACGGCTGCCCGGTGATTTTTGCCAGCTCTGCGGCAACGCGCACGGCGTACTCCGGATGGGTGTTTAACCCGGTACCCACCGCCGTACCGCCCAGAGCCAGTTCCGCCAGATGTGGCAGGCTGTAATCAATGTGCTTCAGGTTGTGTTCGAGCATGGCAACCCAGCCGGAAATCTCCTGGCCGAGCGTCAGAGGGGTGGCATCCTGCAGGTGCGTGCGGCCGATTTTAACGATATCGCGAAAGGCCAGCGCTTTCTCGTTAAGCGTGGTCTTAAGCACGTTCAGTTGCGGGATCAGCTGTTCACGGATAGCAATCACCGCTGCCACGTGCATCGCCGTCGGGAACACATCGTTAGAACTTTGGCTCTTGTTGACGTCATCGTTCGGGTGAACCTTGCGCTCCATACCGCGCACACCGCCCAGCAGTTCGCTTGCCCGGTTCGCCAGCACTTCGTTCATGTTCATGTTGCTCTGAGTACCAGAGCCGGTCTGCCAGATGGCAAGGGGGAATTCGTCGCCGTGTTTGCCTGCCAGCACTTCGTCGGCGGCATTGATGATGGCGGTGGCTTTGTCTGCCGACAGCAGGCCTAAATCCTGATTCACTTTGGCTGCAGCGCGTTTGGTCAGCGCCAGCGCCTGAATCAACGAGACAGGCATTTTCTCAGTCGAAATACGGAAATGCTCCAGCGAACGCTGGGTTTGCGCGCCCCATAGCTTGTCAGCCGGGACGTCGATTGCGCCCATTGAGTCTTTCTCACGGCGTATCGTTGTCATTACTTTCTCCTTGATAACAATGAAGTTGGGAACATTGCTCACATGCTTAAGAGATAAGTATTGATGGCTTTTGAATTACTGTATGGCGCTTTGTGCGCTCTTTAATGTACCGGGTGGCGTTAGCACCACCCGGTATTTGTCAAACTACTTCACGCACGCCGAACACTGCGAAGACTGGATCTGTTTGAAGAAGTCATTGCCTTTGTCATCCACCAGGATAAACGCCGGGAAGTCTTCCACTTCAATTTTCCAGATAGCTTCCATACCCAGTTCCGGGTATTCCACGCACTCCAGGCTCTTGATACTGCCCTGTGCCAGCACCGCTGCCGGGCCGCCGATGCTGCCCAGATAGAAGCCGCCATGCTTATGGCACGCATCCGTGACCTGCTGGCTACGGTTACCTTTCGCGAGCATGATCATGCTGCCGCCGTTGGCCTGAAGCTGGTCAACGTAAGAGTCCATACGACCTGCAGTGGTTGGGCCTAACGAACCAGAGGCATAACCTTCCGGGGTTTTCGCCGGGCCTGCATAATAGATTGGGTGATCTTTAATGTACTGCGGCAGACCTTCACCGTTATCCAGACGCTCTTTCAGCTTCGCATGCGCAATGTCGCGCCCCACGATAATCGTCCCGTTCAGGGAGAGTCGTGTCGAAACCGGATACTGAGAAAGCTGCGCCAGAATGTCACTCATCGGACGGTTCAGGTCGACGCGCACTGCTTCGCCCTCACCCGCTTTACGCAGTGCTTCAGGAATATACTTGCCCGGGTTGTTCTCCAGTTTTTCGATCCAGACGCCTTCGCGGTTGATCTTCGCCTTGATGTTACGATCCGCTGAGCACGAGACGCCCATCCCTACCGGACAGGATGCGCCGTGGCGCGGCAGACGAACAACGCGGATATCGTGGGCGAAGTATTTACCGCCAAACTGCGCGCCAAGCCCCAGATTCTGCGCTTCCTGTAACAGTTCCTGTTCGAGCTGAACATCGCGGAACGCCTGACCGTGCTCGTTCCCTTCCGTTGGCAGGCCGTCGTAATATTTGGTCGAGGCCAGCTTCACCGTTTTCAGGGTGCTTTCTGCTGACGTACCGCCAATCACAAACGCGATATGGTACGGCGGGCACGCCGCAGTGCCGAGGGTGCGCATTTTCTCAACCAGATAGCTCTTCAGCTTGCCCGGCGTGAGCAGCGCTTTGGTTTCCTGGTAGAGGTAAGTTTTGTTAGCTGAACCGCCACCTTTGGCGATGCAGAGGAATTTGTATTCGTCACCGTCAACGCTGTAGAGATCAATCTGCGCTGGCAGGTTGGTGCCGGTGTTGACCTCTTTGTACATGTCCAGCGCCGCGTTCTGAGAGTAGCGCAGGTTGTCTTCGGTGTAGGTGTTGTAAACACCGTGCGCCAGCGCCGCTTCATCGCCGCCGCCCGTCCAGACGCGCTGGCCTTTTTTACCGACGATGATCGCCGTGCCGGTGTCTTGGCAGGTTGGCAGAATGCCTTTTGCCGCGATATCGGAGTTACGCAGGAACTGCAGGGCCACGTACTTGTCGTTTTCGCTGGCCTGCGGGTCACTCAGGATATCAGCAACCTGCTGCTGGTGTGCGGGGCGGAGCATAAACGAGGCATCGTGGAAAGCGTGCTGCGCCAGTAACGTCAGCGCTTGCGGATCCACTTTGAGGATCTCCTGTCCTTCGAACTCAGAAACAGAAACGTGATCGCGGGTTAACAGGTAATACTCGGTATGATCCTTACTGAGGGGAAAAGGATCCTGATAATAAAAGGGTTTGGTCGACATTGTTCTCTCACTTACTGCTTCAGTCTGATTATTTGGGCAGATGTTCCGCTGCCCGCTTAAAAGCGAGTTAGCTTATCCTACACAATTTTTTAACAAAAACTGAGACTAGTACGACTTTTTACATGCGCAGGTTACTTCCGTGCGGTTTATTGCTTTAATACCCGAAGTTTATTTCACATTTGAATCAGGGCTTGATAATGCAAAAACTCATCAACTCAGTGCAAAACTACGCCTGGGGAAGTAAAACTGCGTTAACGGATCTCTACGGGATCGCGAATCCAGGCAATCTGCCGATGGCAGAGCTGTGGATGGGCGCACACCCGAAGAGCAGCTCAAAAATTGAGGACGCAAACGGCCAGGTACAAAGTCTGCGCGACGTGATTGATGCTGACAAAGCTACACTCCTGGGCAGCAAGGTTGCCAGCCGTTTTGGCGAACTGCCGTTCCTGTTTAAAGTGCTGTGCGCCGACCAGCCGCTCTCCATCCAGGTACATCCAAACAAAAAAGCGTCTGAAATGGGTTTTGCGAAAGAGAACGCAGCGGGTATCCCGTTAGACGCCGCCGAGCGAAACTACAAAGATCCGAACCATAAACCGGAACTGGTCTTCGCCCTCACCCCCTTCCTGGCGATGAACGCGTTCCGCGAATTCTCAGATATTATCACTCTGCTGCAGCCGGTTTCAGGTGCCAACAGCGCTATTTCGCACTTCCTCGAAAACCCGAATGCAGAAAGTCTGGGCCAACTGTTCGCCAGCCTGCTTAACATGCAGGGTGAGGAAAAAACTCACGCGCTGGCAGTGCTGAAAGCAGCCCTCAACAGCCAACAGGGTGAGCCGTGGGATACCATTCGCGTCATTTCTGAGTTCTACCCGGACGACAGCGGCCTGTTCTCCCCGCTGCTGCTGAACGTGGTGAAGCTGAACCCGGGCGAAGCAATGTTCCTGTTTGCCGAGACTCCGCACGCCTACCTGCAGGGTGTGGCGCTGGAGGTGATGGCTAACTCTGATAACGTCCTGCGCGCGGGTCTGACGCCAAAATACATCGACATCCCTGAACTGGTGGCTAACGTCAAGTTCGTGGCAAAACCTGCTGCTGAGCTGCTGACCCAGCCGGTCAAAAATGGTACAGAGCTGGACTTCCCGATCCCGGTGGATGATTTTGCCTTCTCGCTGCACGATCTGAGCGCAACAGAAACGCCGGTTGCTCAGGAGAGCGCTGCTATTCTGTTCTGCGTGGAGGGCGAAGCGGTATTGCATAAGGGAGAACAACGCCTGGTGCTGAAACCGGGCGAGTCGGCATTTGTTGCGGCAAATGAATCTCCGATCGGCATTAGTGGCACTGGCCGTCTGGCGCGTGTTTTCAATAAGCTATAAGCACTTACTGAATTTCTTAACAACTCTTGCTAAGCTAGTTGCAGACTTTATATCACCAGGCGGTCTCTACCGCCTGGTTTCATTTTAGGGATAGTCGCAATGAAAAAATCGGTCGTAGCGGTTGGAGTGATTGTTGCTTTAGGTGTGGTCTGGTCGGGAGCCTCCTGGTTTACCGGTAAACAACTGGAAACCCGCCTGGCAGAGATGGTGGCACAGGCTAACGGAGAACTTAAACGTAGCGCGCCGGAGGCGGGTGTCGAGCTAAGCTATCAGAATTATCAGCGTGGCGTGTTTAGCAGCCATATGCAGGTCGTTGTGAAGCCCGTTGCTGGTAACGCAAATTCCTGGCTGAAGCCTGGCCAAAGCGTAGTGCTGGATGAAACGGTAAGCCACGGCCCGCTCCCGCTGGCGCAGTTAAAATCCTTGAACCTGATCCCGTCGATGGCGTCGGTGCATACCGTGCTGGTAAATAACGATTTAACCAAACCGTTGTTCGACCTGGCAAAAAATGAATCTCCTTTCGATATTAATACCCGCATCAGCTATTCCGGTGACACCAGTTCTGATATTGCCCTGAAAGCGCTGAACTATGAAAACGGTAACGAGAAGGTCACCTTCAGCGGCGGCAACTTCAATGTGAGTGCTGACCGCGATGGAAATGTGTTCTTACTGACTGGTGAGGCGCAAAGTGGTCAGGTTAATGCTGTCAACGAATACGATCAAAAAGTTCAACTCACCTTCAATAGCCTGAAAGCCGACGGCAACAGCCGGATGACTGATTTTAAAGAGCGTATTGGCGACCAGAAAATCTCTGTCGATAAGATCGCTATCGCGGTTGAAGGTAAAGAGCTGGCTGTTCTGGAAGGTATGGATCTGGATGGTAAATCCGACGTTTCTAAAGACGGCAAGAGTATCAATACTCAGCTCGACTACACCCTGAAAAGCCTGAAAGTACAGAACCAGGATCTGGGTACCGGCAAGTTGTCGCTGAAAATCGGCAATATCGACGGCCAGGCGTGGCATGAGTTTAGTCAGAAATACAGCAAAGAGAGCCAGGCGTTGCTGACTGATACCGCCCTGCAGCAAAACCCGGAGGTTTATCAGCAACAGGTGATCGCGGTGTTGTTCAACAATCTGCCAATCCTGCTGAAAGGTGAACCGACGATCACCGTCGCTCCTCTGAGCTGGAAAAACAGCAAAGGCGAAACCAACTTTAACCTGTCTCTGCTCCTGAAAGACCCGGCAACCGTAACCGGTGAGCCGCAAACTCTGGCAGAGGAAGTGGATCGCACCGTGAAGTCTCTCGACAGCAAGCTGACCATCCCGATGGACATGGCGACCGAGTTGATGACTCAGGTCGCGAAGCTTGAAGGTTACGGTGATGAAGATGCCGGTAAGCTGGCAAACCAACAGGTGAAAGGCCTGGCGGCAATGGGCCAGATGTTCCGCATCACGAAGCTGGAAAACAACACCATTTCAGCCAGCCTGCAGTATGCCAACGGCCAGGTGACGCTCAACGGCGATAAAATGCCGCTGGATGAGTTTGTCGGGATGTTTGGTATGCCAGCTCTGGATGTCCCGGATCAGGCTGCACCGGATGCACCTGCAGAACCGGTTGCACCACAGCAGTAATCTGAAAAACCCCTCTTTGAGGGGTTTTTTATTGCCGGGTGGTAATTAATACGAATCCAACCCCCTGCGTTCACACCAGTGCACGCAGTTCTTCCTTCATATAGGACGAAAAGTACTCAGGGTTTTTAATAATGACACGCTCACCGGACTCAATTCGTTCTGCCCATCCCGCTAATGTTTTCGTAAACCCGGGGTTCCAGCCTTCCTGAGCGCCCCGGGCAAAAACATCAGCTGCACTGGCCGGAGCCCCTAACTCATTAAGATACTTGAAAATGCCCTTAGCCGTACTTTCATCCATCGGGTGAGGCGCTGAAGATGATGTATTCATTCCATTAATAAAATCCAGTGCTTTATCAATTACCGCTGGCATATTCTTATCCTTAAATTATCCATGATATGTACAAGGCTATAATATGGACTGAATTTTGCTTAGCAATCAAAAGGTTTTTCCATTCAGTGCATATTTAGTTGGTCAAATGTGAGCTATGTACGAATGACAGATTTTTTCTACCGCCCTGCGGAATGGGGCAATTGGCCGGACGCTATTTCACCGTCACCAGCCGTGCCGCTACAATCTGGTGTCCGGCCAGGACATCTGTTTTCTCGATACGCTGCATGATCCTGTCGGCCAGCGTGTAACCCATCTCGCGTGCAGGCGTGATAGCCCAGACGATTGGCAGATCGTCCAGCGCATTTTCACCAACATCGGCAAATGCGCCCAGCGCAACCTGATGGCCGAAGAACGTTTCAACACCGCCCTCACCGCTCTGACGCCCGGCGCGGATCAAGCCAAACCAGGCCCCCATCGCAATCACGTCGTTATAGCAAATCACGGCACTTATCGTCGGGCTGCTACGTAATAATGTGCTCATCGCTTCTGCCGCTTTTTTCTGGCTGGATTCGCATTCCACCACCCATTCGCTGTGGAACGGTAGCCCGTATTTGATTAACGTTGCGCAGTAACCGCCCACCCGTTCGGCGCGCGTAAGGGACGAGCTTTTACCCCCAAGCCAGGCAATGCGTTGATGACCGCGTCGAATAAGATGCTCGGTCAACATTTGTGCGGCCTGCATATTGTCCGGACGCAGCGTATCGGCCTCGTCCAGATAACTGGCGCGCGAAGCAAACACCAGCGGAACCCCTTTCTGGGCGGCGCGCTCACACAACTCGCTCCCCACACCCGACGCCCCGGCGATGATCACTCCGTCAACGCCCTGTGTCAGCAGCATATCCAGACGCTGAAGCAGTTGATCGGGCTCACGCCCACCGTGCAGTAAAAAGACCATTCGCCCCTGCGCTTCAAGCGCTTCCGTCAACCCGGCGGTCAGTTCTGCGTAAAACGGAGAAGTCAGGTCACGGACGATCAAACCAATCACGCCACTTTGCCCGCCGCGCAGTGCCGATGCCTGACGGTTACGCACAAAGCCCAGTTGCTCAACGGCCTCGTTAACCCGCTGACCGGTCGCGGGAGAGATGCGCCCTTTCCCGCTCAGCACCAGTGAAACGGTGCTAACAGAAACGCCCGCCGCCAGCGCGACATCGTTGATGGTTATCTTTTTCGCTACAGCCATGTGGTGGCGTGACTCCCTGATAATGAGATCGGTAAAACGTTTTATCAAAACGTTATCTTTATACTACCAGTCAAAGCCTGAGAATGTGATTTATCGCGCACTAAACTTTGATAAAACGTTTTATCTTCTCGCAGCATTGAAGCAGATAAACCGATTTTAACAATAAAGGAGTCGTTTTATGACGGCAAAAGCGGCACAAAAAATATCGCTGTGGGAGTTTTTCCAGCAACTGGGTAAAACCTTTATGCTGCCCGTGGCACTACTCTCTTTCTGCGGGATCATGCTCGGGATCGGCAGTTCGCTGAGCAGTAATGATGTCATCACGCTGATCCCATTCCTTGGCAACCCTGTGCTGCAGGCGATTTTTATCTGGATGAGTAAAGTCGGCTCCTTTGCGTTTAGCTTCCTGCCGGTCATGTTCTGTATCGCTATCCCATTGGGTCTGGCACGTGAAAACAAAGGCGTGGCCGCATTTGCCGGCTTCGTCGGTTACGCGGTCATGAACCTTGCGGTCAACTTCTGGCTGACCGCGAAAGGCATTCTGCCAACGACCGATGCTGCCATCCTGAAAGCCAACAACATCCAGAGCGTGATTGGTATTCAGTCCATTGATACCGGGATCCTCGGTGCCGTGATCGCAGGTGTGATCATCTGGATGCTGCACGAGCGTTTCCACAACATCCGTCTGCCTGATGCGCTGGCATTCTTTGGCGGCACCCGCTTTGTTCCGATCATCACACTCGTCGTAATGGGGCTGTTTGGTCTGATCATCCCCCTGATTTGGCCGGTCTTCGCGCTGGGTATCAACGGTATTGGTCGCATCATTAACGGTGCCGGTGATTTTGGCCCGATGATCTTCGGTACCGGCGAGCGCCTGCTGTTGCCATTCGGTCTGCAACATATTCTGGTGGCCCTGATTCGCTTTACCGAAGCAGGCGGAACGATGGATGTGTGTGGACACGATGTGAGCGGTGCGCTGACCATCTTCCAGGCTCAGCTCAGCTGTCCGACAACGCACGGCTTCTCCGAGAGTGCGACCCGCTTCCTGTCTCAGGGTAAAATGCCAGCCTTCCTGGGCGGTCTGCCGGGTGCCGCGCTGGCAATGTACCACTGTGCCCGCCCGGAAAACCGTCATAAAATTAAAGGGCTGCTGATTTCCGGTGTGATCGCCTGCGTCGTGGGCGGCACCACGGAGCCAATCGAATTCCTGTTCGTCGCGCCAGTGCTGTACCTCATCCACGCCGTGTTGACCGGTCTGGGCTTTACCACGATGGCCATCCTGGGCGTGACTATCGGTAATACTGACGGCAACGTGATTGACTTCGTGGTGTTCGGGATCCTGCACGGCCTCTCCACCAAATGGTACCTGGTACCGGTGGTGGCCGCTATCTGGTTCGCGGTGTACTACGCTATCTTCCGCTTCTCCATCACCCGCTTTAACCTGAAAACGCCGGGCCGTGATACCGACTCCGCCACCAGCGTTGAACAGGCGGTTGCCGGTACGGTGGGCAAATCGGGCTATAACACCCCTGCTATCCTCGCGGCGCTGGGCGGTGCGGATAACATTACCTCGCTGGACAACTGCATCACCCGTCTGCGTTTGTCGGTGGCAGATATGTCCAAAGTTGATACCAATGCCCTGAAAGCCAACCGGGCCATCGGCGTGGTACAGTTAAATCAGCATAATTTGCAGGTGGTCATCGGCCCGCAGGTACAGTCAGTGAAAGACGAACTGACCACCCTGATGCGTACAGTAGAAGCCTGATATCTTCCCCCCTCAGCACGAGGGGGTTTTACTTTAAGGATTAAAGTCATGTTTGATTTTTCATCCGTAGTGGATCGTCACGGCACCTGGTGTACCCAGTGGGATTATGTCGCTGACCGCTTTGGTGCCGCAGACCTGCTGCCTTTCACCATCTCCGATATGGATTTCGCCACCGCCCCCTGCATTACCGACGCGCTGCACCAGCGAATCAATCACGGCGTGTTTGGCTATAGCCGCTGGAAAAACGATGAGTTTCTGGCCGCCGTCGCGCACTGGTTCCATCAACGTTTTAACAGCTGTATCAATACCGATACTGTCGTTTACGGACCTTCCGTTATCTATATGGTGTCCGAACTGATTCGTTTCTGGTCAAAACCCGGCGACGGTGTCGTCGTTCATACCCCGGCGTATGATGCTTTTTATAAAGCCATCGAGGGTAATGCACGTAATGTGGTTGCAGTTGCGATGGAGAAACAGGCTACCGGCTGGCAGGGTAATATGGCCGCGCTTGAGGCCGCACTGGCAAAACCGGAAAACAAAATCCTGCTGCTGTGCAGCCCACAAAACCCGACGGGCAAGGTATGGACGCGCGATGAACTGACCCTCATGGCAGATCTTTGCGCACGTTATGATGTGGCGGTGATCAGCGATGAAATTCATATGGACATGGTGTGGGGAGAGCATCGTCATACCCCGTGGAACGAGGTTGCCCGTGGCAAATGGGCACTGCTGACTTCTGGCTCCAAGAGCTTTAATATTCCGGCGTTGACGGGCGCATACGGCCTTATTGGCGATGACGACAGCCGTCATGGCTACCTGAGTGCGCTAAAAGGCCGTGACGGGCTCTCTTCCCCTTCCGTGCTGGCGCTGACCGCGCATATTGCCGCCTATCAACAGGGTGAGCCGTGGCTGGATGCATTGCGGGCTTACCTGGAAGAGAATTTGCGTTATATCGCTCATGAATTGAACAGTACTTTTCCGAAATTAAACTGGCAGCCACCTGAGGCCACCTATCTTGCGTGGATTGATTTACGCCCGTTAAACATTGATGAGCAGGCGCTGCAAAAAGTGCTGATTGAGCAGGAAAAAGTCGCCATCATGCCGGGATATACCTATGGAAAAGAGGGTAACGGTTTTATTCGCCTCAATGCGGGTTGCCCGCGCAGTAAGCTGGAACAAGGGGTGAAGCGGCTTATTTCCGGGGTGAACACCCTTCTGTAACGCATTTGCGCAACGGAATATTCCATTGCGCAAATGGATTTTTACCCCGTTTTGTTTTTATAATATGACGCACTTTAACCAGAAAAGAGTGCGACCATGATTGATACAAGCCTTCCTTTAACTGATATTCATCGTCACCTTGACGGTAACATTCGTGCCCAAACCATTCTCGATCTTGGCCGCCAGTTCAATTTAACTCTTCCTGCTCAAACGCTTGAAACCTTGATCCCTCACGTTCAGGTCACCTCAAATGAACCGGATCTGGTCAGTTTTCTGAGCAAGCTCGACTGGGGCGTGAAAATGCTGGCCTCGCTGGACGCCTGCCGCCGTGTCGCCTTTGAGAACATTGAAGATGCTGCCCGTAACGGCCTGCATTATGTCGAACTGCGCTTCTCGCCAGGTTATATGGCAATGAACCACAACCTGCCGGTTGCAGGTGTGGTGGAAGCCGTGATTGAAGGCGTGCGCGAAGGGTGCAAAGCCTTCGATGTACAGGCGCGTCTGATTGGCATTATGAGCCGTACGTTCGGTGAAGCGGCCTGCCTGCAGGAACTGGAAGCGCTGCTGGCACATCGTGACCAGATCACCGCCGTCGATCTGGCCGGTGACGAGCTGGGCTTCCCGGGTCATCTGTTCCTCTCTCATTTCAACCGCGCACGCGATGCAGGCTGGCATATCACCGTTCATGCAGGCGAAGCGGCAGGCCCGGAAAGTATCTGGCAGGCGATCCGTGAACTGGGTGCCGAGCGTATTGGCCACGGCGTGAAGGCAGTAGAAGATCGCGCGCTGATGGATTTCCTTGCAGAACAGCGCATTGGCATTGAATCTTGCCTGACCTCCAACATCCAGACCAGCACGGTGCCAACGCTGGCGCAGCATCCGCTGAAAACGTTCCTGGAGCATGGCGTTCTGGCCTCGCTGAACACCGACGATCCGGCCGTTCAGGGGGTGGATATTATCCACGAATACAACATCGCTGCACCGCAGGCGGGGCTGAGCCGCGAGCAGATCCGTCAGGCACAAATTAACGGGCTGGAAAGTGCCTTCTTAACACCAGCGGAGAAACAGGCGCTACGCGAGAAGGTCGCTCAGAAGTAACATTATTGCCGGGTCGCACTGCGCGTACCCGGCCTGCAAGGATCTACGCCAGACAAAGCGTCGCGCGATGTTTGGCGGATTCAATCCCCAGTTCGATCAGCTCCATAATCTGGATAGCCTGACTGGCCGGAATCGGGTTTTCCCCGACACCGTTCAGCGCATCACGGACAGAGGCATAAAACGCGGGATAGTTACCCGGCAGAGTCAGCAGCGTTTCCTCAACCATCTCCTCACCTTCAACACGAGTCACTACGCCATCCCGCATGTCGTAACCCCAGTCTTCCTGCGGTAAACGCTCCCCGTTTTTCAGACGGTCTTCCTGCGGATCCAGACCAAACTTCACGTAGCTCCCCCGCGTACCGTGGAGGATATACCGCGCAGATTCTGCGGCGGCCAGCATCGTTCCGTGAAGCACGACACGGCGCTGCGGGTAACTTAAGATTGCGTGAAAGTAATCCGTCGTTTGTGCGCCAGGCCTGAGCTGAGCCAGATCAACCGTCATGCTTACCGGCAGGCCAAACAGATTCACGGTCTGGTCGAGCAGATGCGGGGCTAAATCGTACCAGATACCGCTACCCGGCCCCGCCAGTTCCCGCCAGCGGTTACGCACCTGGGGACGGAAACGGTCAAAATGCGATTCAAAATAAACAATTTCCCCCAGTGTCCCCTCGCTGAGGAGCGCTTTTACCGTCAGAAAATCGCTGTCCCAGCGTCGGTTGTGGAATACCGACAGCAGTCTGCCAGAACTTCTTGCCAGCGCATCCAGTTCACGCGCCTGTGACAACGTCACGGTAAAGGGTTTATCGACAACCACATGCTTAGCGGCTTCCAGTGCGGCCTTCGCCAGCGGAAAGTGCGTGTCGTTCGGGGTGGGGATAACAATTAAATCAATATCTGGATCGTTGAAAAGATGTTTGGGCTCAGAGACCACCGGAACGGTGGGCCAGTCTGCATGCACTTTGGTTGCATCGCTGCTTGAAACCGCCGCCAGCGTCATTCCCGGCGTTCCGGCAATCAGAGGCGCGTGAAATGTTTTACTTGCATACCCGTAACCAATAAGCCCGACACGGATGCTATCACTCATAGTGTTGCCCTCTCATGTGATGTTCTTATTTCACACTGGCTATCCTGGTGTCACTACAGATTAATAATGTGCCATATGACTTAGAATAGCATCCTGTGCCGGTTGTTTTTGTTACATTAATGTAACCTTCTGATTTTGCTTAGGGGAAACGTTCCCAAAGCGCTTGCCGTGACAGAAACAGCACTGTAACATTTGCAATCTGTATTTATGGATAAATTACAAACACGAATCATGACGTCAATTATTAATAGAATCATTGAATTAGCGGGATGGATTGTTCTTGGGGTTTCGGTCATTTTGCTCGGCGTTGCCAGTCATATCGATAACTACCAGCCGCCGGAGCCTGTCACTGTCGCGCAACCGAAGTAGCCCGGGCTGCAATAAAGAGTGACATAATATGTCAGTTACTTATTGCCAGTCGTGTTGAACACGGTTAACCTTCTCTTCCAGGCATCAGTCGATGCCTGAATCTTTCAGCAAAGAAAACTCCTAATTTCGTCGCGTTACCTGAGTGGGCTGTTTACGTCTTTATTAATCCGTTTATTATTCGAACGAATTACCTTTAATGGTATTACTCACTTTTATATGGAAACTTATTAACATGACAGTTCAGGACTATTTATTAAAATTTCGCAAGATCAATTCCCTTGAGAGCCTGGAAAAACTGTTTGACCATCTGAACTACACGCTGTCGGATAATCAGGACATCATTAATATGTATCGCGCCGCTGACCATCGCCGTGCGGAGCTTGTCTCTGGTGGCCGTTTGTTCAACGTCGGTGAAGTGCCTAAATCTGTATGGCGTTACGTTTTATAAGAAAGTAGCCATCCGCGCGAAATGTTATATACTCTCCGCCCTGCAAACTGGCTGTACAACATTTCGCGCAGACTTATGGGAGAGTTCATGACCGCAACGCCTGGAGAAAGAATTGGAGGCTGGTTAATCGCCCCACTGGCATGGCTGCTGGTTGCCTTATTAAGCGCCTCACTTGCGCTGTTGCTTTACACTACAGCACTGATTACACCTCATGCAATCCAGACCCTGATGTCGCAAAGCGTGCTTAATATTGCGATGTGGTTTGTGTCTTTCGTTTTCGCGATCGCCATGTGGTACTACACGCTGTGGCTCACCATTGCGTTCTTTAAACGCCGCAAGAGTGTACCGAAACACTACATTATCTGGCTGCTCATTTCGGTGCTGCTGGCGGTAAAGGCGTTTGCTTTTTCACCGGTTTCCGACGCTCTGGCCGTTCGTCAGCTGCTCTTCCCGCTGCTGGCGGCTGCGCTGCTGGTGCCTTACTTCAAGCGTTCGACGCGGGTGAAAAAAACCTTCGTCAACCCGTAATAACCTTACAGTTAACCTGTTGTCGCCTGTTGTGGTTTATCCGATAATGGGTGGCTTTTTTATTTCAGGCTGAATAATGACCGATTACTTACTGCTCTTTGTCGGGACTGTGCTGGTTAACAACTTCGTTCTGGTGAAGTTTCTTGGCCTGTGCCCGTTTATGGGGGTTTCCAAAAAGCTGGAAACTGCAATGGGCATGGGGCTGGCGACAACCTTCGTCATGACGCTGGCCTCTGTCTGCGCGTGGTGGATTGATACCTGGATCCTCATCCCGCTGGGGTTAACCTATCTCCGCACGCTGGCTTTTATCCTGGTTATCGCGGTTGTTGTGCAATTTACCGAAATGGTGGTGCGCAAAACCAGCCCTGCGCTGTATCGCCTGCTGGGCATCTTTTTGCCGCTGATCACCACCAACTGCGCCGTACTTGGCGTGGCACTGCTGAACATCAACCTCGGGCATAACTTCATGCAATCGGCGCTGTATGGCTTCTCTGCCGCCGTCGGTTTCTCGCTGGTGATGGTGCTGTTTGCCTCTATTCGTGAACGCCTGGCGGCTGCGGACATCCCTGCGCCCTTTCGCGGGAATGCGATTGCACTGGTGACCGCAGGTTTAATGTCTTTGGCCTTTATGGGCTTTAGTGGGCTGGTGAAGTTGTAATGAATGCTATCTGGATTGCCATCGCCTCCATCAGCGTCCTGGGGTTGATGTTTGGCCTGATTCTGGGTTACGCCTCCCGTCGGTTTGCGGTCGAGGACGATCCGGTTGTAGAAAAAATTGATGAGCTCCTGCCGCAAAGCCAGTGTGGGCAATGTGGTTACCCTGGCTGTCGCCCCTATGCAGAAGCCGTCGGTATTCAGGGTGAGAAAATCAACCGCTGTGCGCCAGGTGGCGAAGCGGTGATGCTGAAAATAGCGGCCCTGCTTAACGTTGATCCGCAGCCTGTTGATGGTGATGCGGAGGTACAGGAGCCGGTTCGGGCCCTTGCCGTGATCGACGAAGCAAACTGTATTGGCTGTACCAAATGTATTCAGGCCTGCCCTGTCGACGCCATTGTTGGCGCAACCCGCGCCATGCATACCGTAGTGGCAGATCTGTGCACCGGCTGTAATCTCTGCGTGGCCCCCTGCCCGACACAGTGCATAGAATTGCGTCCGGTCGAAACGACTACCGAAAGCTGGAAGTGGGATCTTCAAACCATTCCGGTTCGCATCATTCCTGTGGAACAACATGCTTAAGTTATTTTCTGCGTTCAGAAAAGAGAAGATTTGGGACTTTGACGGCGGTATTCATCCGCCAGAGATGAAAACCCAGTCCAACGGTACGCCGCTGCGTCAAATTCCGCTGGCCACCCGTTACGTCATGCCGCTGAAACAACATATCGGCGCGGAAGGTGAACTGTGCGTAAAAGAAGGTGACATTGTCCTTCGCGGCCAGCCGCTGACCTTTGGTCGCGGACGTATGCTGCCGATACACGCCCCAACGTCCGGCAAAGTGGTGTCGATTGCGCCCCATACCGTTGCCCACCCTTCTGCACTGTCTGAACTGAGCGTCGTTATTGAAGCCGACGGTGAAGATCGCTGGATAGACCGTGACGGCTGGAGCGACTACCGCACCCAGAGTCGTGAAGCACTTATCGAACGCATTCATCAGTTCGGCGTTGCCGGTCTGGGTGGTGCAGGGTTCCCGACGGGCACCAAACTGCGCGGCGGCGGCGATAAAATTCAGACGCTGATCATCAATGCCGCCGAGTGCGAGCCATATATCACCGCCGATGACCGTCTGATGCAGGACTGTGCTGCACAGGTGGTGGAAGGTATCCGTATCCTCGCGCACATCCTGCAGCCGCGCGACGTGCTGATTGGTATTGAAGATAACAAACCGCAGGCCATTTCCATGCTGCGCGCAGTACTGGCAGGCTGTCATGATATCAGCCTGCGCGTTATCCCGACTAAATACCCGTCAGGTGGCGCGAAACAGCTGACACAAATTTT
The DNA here is from genome assembly GCF_014103115.1 of Enterobacter sp. RHBSTW-00901. Classification (NCBI taxonomy): domain Bacteria; kingdom Pseudomonadati; phylum Pseudomonadota; class Gammaproteobacteria; order Enterobacterales; family Enterobacteriaceae; genus Enterobacter; species Enterobacter sp. RHBSTW-00901. Next base: position 284,722 of record NZ_JABXPB010000001.1, on the reverse strand, counting down.
GACCGGTAAACAGGTTCCGCACGGCGGACGCTCCTCCGATATTGGCGTGCTGATGCAAAACGTCGGTACCGCCTATGCCGTGAAGCGTGCAGTGATTGACGGTGAACCGCTGACCGAGCGCGTGGTGACGCTGACCGGGGAGTCAGTTTCCCGGCCTGGCAACGTCTGGGCGCGTCTGGGTACGCCAGTGCGTCATCTTCTGGATCAGGCCGGGTTCTGCCCTGGCAGTGACCAGATGGTGATTATGGGGGGCCCTCTGATGGGCTTTACCCTGCCGTGGCTGGATGTCCCGGTCGTGAAGATCACCAACTGCCTGCTCGCCCCTTCCCCGACGGAAATGGGCGAAGAGCAGGAAGAGAAAGGCTGTATTCGTTGTAGCGCCTGCGCCGACGCCTGCCCGGCGGATCTGCTCCCGCAGCAGTTGTACTGGTACAGCAAAGGTCAGCTGCACGATAAAGCCAAAGCACATAACCTTGCCGACTGTATAGAATGCGGTGCCTGCGCCTGGGTGTGTCCAAGCAACATCCCGCTGGTGCAATATTTCCGTCAGGAGAAGGCTGAAATTTATGCCATCTCCCAGGAAGAGAAACGCGCTGCCGACGCAAAAGCCCGTTTTGAAGCCCGTCAGGCACGACTCGAACGCGAGAAAATGGCCCGTCAGGAGCGCCATAAGCAGGCAGCCGTCCAGCCTGGAGAGAAAGATCAGGATGCGATAAACGCCGCGCTGGCTCGCGTGCGGGAGAAAAAAGCTACCGCCGCACAAACCGTGGTGATCCCGGCAGGCGAGAAACCGGATAACAGCGAAGCCATTGCCGCCCGTGAAGCGCGTAAGGCCGCAGCACGCGCACGTCAGGCAGAGAAAGCACAAGACGTACAGCCGGAAGTGAACGCCGATCCGCGTAAAGCTGCCGTTGAAGCGGCTATTGCTCGCGCCAAAGCGCGTAAAGCCGGACAGCAGGACGTGGTTGTTGAGCCTGAACAGGTTGACCCACGTAAGGCTGCAGTGGAAGCGGCTATCGCCCGCGCCAAAGCGCGTAAAGCCGCGCAGCTGGAGCAAACCACGGAGTCAGACGCGCCGGTTGATCCGCGCAAAGCTGCCGTTGAAGCAGCGATTGCCCGGGCCAAAGCACGCAAAGCGGCACAGCAGGAAGAACAGCCCCTGACCGCAAATGACGATCCACGCAAAGCCGCCGTCGCTGCCGCGATTGCGCGCGTTCAGGCGAAGAAAGCCGCACAGCAAGCAGTTAACGAGGATTAAATGGTTTTCAGAATCGCAAGTTCCCCCTACACCCATAACCAGCGTCAGACGTCCCGGATTATGATGCTGGTCTGTCTGGCCGCACTGCCGGGCATCGCCGTACAGTGCTGGTTTTTCGGCTGGGGAACCCTTTTCCAGTTAGTCCTGGGTTGCGCCAGTGCGTTAACGGCTGAAGCGCTGGTGCTGAAGCTGCGTAAGATGGATGTCTCCCGTATTCTGAGCGACAACTCCGCGCTGTTAACCGGCCTGCTACTGGCTATCAGTATTCCACCGTTTGCTCCGTGGTGGATGGTGGTTCTCGGTACCGTGTTCGCAGTGATCATTGCCAAACAACTCTATGGCGGGCTGGGCCATAACCCGTTTAACCCGGCGATGATCGGTTACGTGGTTCTGCTGATCTCCTTCCCGGTACAGATGACCAGCTGGTTGCCGCCGCACGAAATAGCAGCCACAGTGCCAGGTTTTATGGATGCCCTGCAGATGATCTTTACCAGCCATACGGCATCCGGTGCCGATATGAACACGCTGCGTATGGGTGTGGACGGTATCAGCCAGGCCACCCCACTTGATACCTTTAAAACCTCCCTGCATGCCGGGCACAGCGTTGAGCAGATCATGAAATCGGCGATTTACAGCGGTGTGCTGGCAGGTGCTGGCTGGCAGTGGGTCAACCTGGCGTATCTGCTGGGTGGCGTGTTCCTGTTGCAACAAAAAGCGATTCGCTGGCATATTCCGGTCAGTTTCCTTGTGACGCTGGCAGTCTGTTCCACGCTGGGCTGGGTGTTTTCTCCTGAGTCACTTGCCAGCCCGCAGATGCATCTACTCTCCGGCGCGACCATGCTGGGTGCGTTCTTTATCCTGACCGACCCGGTCACAGCGTCTACCACCAATCGCGGTCGCCTGATTTTCGGCGCGCTCGCCGGGCTGCTGGTGTGGCTTATTCGTAGCTTTGGCGGCTACCCGGACGGTGTTGCCTTCGCCGTCCTGCTTGCCAACATCACCGTTCCGCTCATTGACTACTACACGCGTCCGCGTGTGTATGGTCATCGTTAAGGGTTTCGCTATGCTGAAAACAATGCAAAAACATGGCGTCACGCTGGCCATTTTCGCCGCCGTCCTGACAGGGCTGACGGCGCTGGTAAACGCACTGACCAAAACGACCATTGATGAACAGGCAGCGAAGCAGCAAAAAGCGTTGTTCGATCAGGTGATCCCGTCTGACGTCTACGATAATGATCTGCAGAAAAGCTGTTTCGTGGTGCAGGCACCGCAGTTAGGCAAAGGCACACATCGCGTCTTTATTGCCCGCAAAGGGGATAAGGCCGTGGGCGCGGTCATGGAAGCGACGGCCCCCGACGGGTATTCCGGTGCCATTCAACTGCTCGTTGGCAGCGATTTTTCCGGTACCGTGCTGGGTACCCGCGTGACGGCACATCATGAAACGCCAGGGCTGGGAGATAAAATCGAACTGCGTCTGAGCGACTGGATTTTGCATTTTGCCGGTAAAGTGATCCACGGTGAGACAGACACGGCTTTCGCCGTGAAGAAAGATGGCGGCGAATTCGACCAGTTCACGGGCGCAACCATTACCCCGCGCGCCGTCGTCAATGCCGTAAAACGAGCCGGGTTGTATGCAGAAACACTGCCCGCGCAAATTAATAATCTTCCGGCCTGTGAGGAGTAGTCATGAGCCAGGTTAAAGAGGTTATCGTCCAGGGGCTGTGGAAAAACAACTCCGCACTGGTGCAATTGCTGGGGATGTGCCCGCTGCTGGCAGTGACATCCACCGCCACCAACGCGCTTGGCCTGGGGCTGGCGACAACGCTGGTGCTGACCCTGACCAACCTGTCCATCTCCGCGCTGCGACGCTGGACACCGTCGGAAATCCGCATTCCGATTTACGTGATGATCATCGCTTCGGTGGTGAGTATCGTTCAGATGCTGATTAACGCCTATGCTTTTGGTCTGTACCAGTCTCTGGGGATTTTTATTCCGCTTATCGTGACCAACTGTATTGTGGTCGGACGCGCTGAAGCCTTTGCGGTGAAGAACAGCCCGGCAATGTCAGCCCTGGATGGTTTTTCCATCGGCATGGGTGCGACCTGCGCAATGTTTGTTCTGGGATCTCTGCGTGAAATTCTGGGCAACGGAACGCTGTTTGACGGTGCCGATGCGCTGCTGGGCGGCTGGGCAAAAGCGTTGCGTATCGAGGTGTTCCATACGGATACACCATTCCTGCTGGCGATGTTACCGCCGGGCGCTTTTATTGGCCTCGGCATGATGCTGGCGGTAAAATATCTGATTGATGAGAAACGTAAACGCCGTGCTGCCGAGCGCAGCGTACAGGAAGGGATACCCGAGAAGGCCTCATGAATAAAGAAAAACGCATCGCGATCCTGACCCGTCTGCGGGACGAGAACCCACATCCGACGACGGAGCTGAATTTTAACTCGCCGTTTGAGCTATTGATCGCCGTGTTGCTTTCGGCGCAGGCCACTGACGTGAGCGTCAATAAAGCGACTGCCCTGCTCTATCCGGTAGCCAACACGCCAAAGGCGATGCTGGAGCTTGGTGTAGATGGCGTGAAGTCGTATATCAAAACCATCGGCCTGTTTAACAGCAAAGCGGAAAACGTCATCAAGACCTGCCGGATTTTGCTTGAACAGCACGGCGGTGAAGTACCGGAAGATCGTGCTGCGCTGGAGGCGTTACCTGGCGTTGGGCGTAAAACAGCTAACGTGGTGTTGAACACTGCGTTTGGCTGGCCAACTATCGCCGTTGACACCCATATTTTCCGCGTATCCAACCGCACTCGCTTCGCACCGGGTAAGAACGTAGAACAGGTTGAAGAGAAACTGTTAAAAGTGGTTCCCGCCGAATTTAAGGTCGATTGCCATCACTGGTTGATTCTGCATGGCCGTTATACCTGCATTGCGCGCAAGCCTCGCTGCGGCTCCTGTATCATTGAAGATCTCTGCGAATACGATAGCAAAGAATCATTGTAAGGGTTGCAGGCGGCAGTGACGTCAGAATGCCCCGGCAGATGATGCTGTCGGGGCATGACGTTCTGTCTGGCTTCCTACTTTTTCCGCGTGTCAATGAAACGCATAATCACCACATAGAAAACGGGCACAAAGAAAACGGCGAGTAAAGTACCACTTATCATACCGCCGAAAACGCCCGTACCAATTGCGTGCTGCGTACTGTCGCTTGCTCCGCTGGCGAACATCAGTGGCACGACCCCCAGCGTAAAAGCAAGTGACGTCATGAGTATCGGCCTTAAGCGTTGCTTCGACGCAGCTAAAGTTGCCTGTATCAACGTGTGACCCTGAGCCCGTAACTGCCTCGCAAACTCTATAATCAGAATCGCATTTTTGGCAGACAGCCCTATCAGGGTTATCAGCCCCACTTTGAAAAAGACATCGTTCGTCATATTCGCAATGGTCACAGCCAGAACCGCGCCGAGGAGCCCCAGCGGAACAACCAGCATAACCGCAAACGGAATAGACCAGCTTTCATACAGTGCCGCCAAAACCATAAACACCACTAAAATCGACAGGACAATGAGCCCCGGGAGTTGAGATGCAGACTCTTTTTCCTGTAATGAGCTGCCCGCCCATTCTCCTGCAAAGCCTGCGGGTAAACGCCCTGCCAGCGTTTCCATCTCTGCCATCGCACCCCCCGGAGCCGCGCTGCCGGTGATGCGTATAGCAGGATACCCCTGATAACGATTTAACTGCTGTGGTGCGACGGCCCAGGATTGGGTCACAAATGTCGACAAGGGTACCATTTGCCCCAAGCGGTTTTTTACCGGGATGTTCAGTAACTGCTCAGGCTGCATGCGGTAAGGTGCATCGGCCTGTACAATAACCTGCTGAACCCGGCCATTATTTGTGTAGTCATTGACGTAATTTGAGCCTGTTGTGACGGAAAGCGTTTGATTAATCTCTTCAAACGACACGCTCATGGCTTCCGCCTTTTCCCTGTCCACATTAAGGGCCAGGCGGGTTCCCTCCGGAAGCCCATCAATATAAACATCCGTCAATTGTGAACTCTGGTTGGCATGCCGCACGAGCTCATCCGCTGCATTTTTTAATGCCTGATACCCCTTCCCCCCTCTGTCCTGCAGGTAATAGGTAAATCCGGATGAGGTCCCCATATCGGAAATTGCCGGTGGAAGCAGGCTCATTGTGACCGCATCAGGAACAGCTTCCATTCTGGACTGGATATGGTCGGCTTCATCCTGCGCGGTGGCTCCCTTACGGTATTTCCAGTCTTTCAGCGTGGTGAAGGACATTGCCGAATTCGGCCCTGAACCTGAAAACCCAAATCCGAGGATCATGATGTTGCTTTCAATTGCCTGCCGTGACGCAATTTCATCTTCAAATGTTTTCACCACCTTCAGGGTACGCTGCATCGTGGCGTCTGCAGGCAGCTGGATAGAAGACATAAAGTAGCCTTGATCTTCGTCTGGCAGAAACGAAGAAGGTAACGAGGATAACCCGACAAACAAGGCACTACATAATGCAGCATACAGCAGCATCATGCGCCCGGTCCGCTTCAGAACACCGCCCAGACCGGACTCATAAAAGGACGTGAGCGTGTGGAAACGTGCGTTAAACCACAACGAAAACGCATTGCCTCTGTTCTTCTGGCCAGGTGGATGAGGCTTAAGCAACGTGGCACACAGCGCAGGTGTAAGCGTTAGCGCCAGAAATGCCGATAACAAAATAGACACGGCCATAGAAATACAAAATTGCCGGTAAATGATGCCGACGGAACCGGTCGCAAAACCCATTGGAATAAATACGGCGGTGAGTACGAGCGTAATGCCTATGATTGCTGGCGTGATCTCATGCATAGCTTCCCGCGTTGCATCCCGGGGAGACAACCCTTTTTCTTCCATCAGACGTTCGACGTTCTCTACGACAACAATGGCGTCATCAACGATGATGCCAATCGCCAGCACCATACCAAACATCGTCAGAATGTTGATGGAATAACCACTTAATAGCATCACGGTAAAGGTCCCCAGAAGTGCCACCGGTGCCACAATAGCCGGGATCAGCGTGCAACGTATCTTGTGCAGAAAAAGCAGCATCACAAGGAAGACCAGCACCATCGCTTCAGCAAAAGTCTGCATGACTTTCAGAATTGAAAGCTTCACAAAGGGAGCGGTATCAAAGGGAACCGTAAACGCCATCCCTTCAGGAAGAACACCTGAAAGCTCGCTAATCCGTTCGCGAATTCCCGATGCCGTGCTTATCGCATTTGCGCCAGGCGAAAGCTGGATAGCGGCTGCCGTGGCAGGTACCCCCTTCTCGCGGATGCCGAAAGCATAACTTTGCAGCCCGGACTCAACGCGAGCGATATCGGACAACTTCAGACGTGCGCCTGTCGTCTCTGACTTAATGGTGATATTGCGAAAAGCATCCACAGAGGAGAGCTGCCCCATCACCGTAATCGGATACGTCACCCCCTGCCCGGGTACTGTAGGCTCATCGCCCGTTCTGCCAGGTGAAACGATCATGTTTTGCTGGGCAACGGCAGTCAGTACGTCGGTGACAGAAAGGCCAAAACTGTGCAGTTTCATTGGATCCAGCCATATCCGCAGGGCTTTTTCACCGCCAAACAACTGAATTTTTCCCACGCCTGGCACCCGCCGAAGCTCATCGCTCACGTTTCTGGCAAAATAGTCGCTCAAATCTGCTTCCTGGTACTCTCCTGTGCTGGAGGTTAACCCCACATCATCAGAAACCCGGAATTTGCCGCCTCAACGTTAATACCGTTTTGACGAACTGCCTGAGGTAGACGGGGCTCCACAATTTTTATCTGGTTTTGCAGATCCATCTGAGCAAGTTTAATGTCTGTGCCAGGCCTGAACGTGACCGTAATAGAAGCTGTACCGCTGGTATCGCTGGAGGATTCAAAATAAAGCAAATTATCCACGCCAGAAATTTCACGTTCGATGAGTGAAACGACGGATGTGTTCATGACGTCAGGACTGACGCCAGGGTAACTGACCGAAATAATGATACCAGGCGGCACGACTGCCGGATACTGAGCGACGGGTAGACGCGGTATAGACAATATTCCAGTCAGAACGATGAACAGCGCCACTACCCAGGCGAAAACAGGACGTTCAATAAAAAATTGTGGCATTAAATATACTTCCAGTCAGCTAACATAACGTTCAGGTAAGTCAGAATGCTCCACCCGATAAACGTCTATCGTCGTCGGTTGTTACCCGTTTACCGGGATCCCGGAGTGGCAAAATTTTTGTAAGCAGCTGCGGAATGTCATCCAGATAAAGCGACATTCAGCATGTGTTGAGTCTACGGTGTACATGTTTAGAGTGTATGGGGGGTTTATGGAGGAAATGTTGAGCCAGGCTCAGAGATCTTGCGCCCCCCTATTTAGATAAATATGTAATATCTGAATTTGTGTTGCACATGCATTCAAATCATTCTCATGGTCAGATATAAAGGTGAGCCAATAAAAAAGATCAACAAAAAACATTCATAGTAAAAGACCAGATCGTCTATATCTGGCGGAACATTCAGCAGCGTGGTGAAGATAAGGATAAGGTAAGCAAAAATCACCACCAAACCAAAAGTCAAAATACATAACTCCTTAAGCGCCCCTGATTTTTTTTGCGAAATGAGTAACAGAACTGACATTGATATGCAGCCATAAATCAACGGTGACGAGAGGATGGTTGACGCCACTTGCTCTTCTTCATTGTGCATCAGAACCAGCCAAAGATAGAGCAACCCCCAGGACATTAACAGGAATACAAATGAGATGCTGATTTTTCTGGATACTGCATATTTTTTAATGTTCATACTCATTAGCGTCGAAATTTAATTAATGTGGCAAGTCATGGACAGGTTCTTTTTCCAGAAGTTCATTTGTTCACAGAATATATCCTTTCCATCTATACCTGAATGCACGCCCTGCACACTATTACACTACTGTGTTGAGTGTTTATTTCGGTAATGTGGAGCCAATATGGAGATACCATTCTAAATGACCTTTATCACTTACCTGATACAACAATGGAAATTTTCACTATAACTGCAACTTTTACATAAAAGGAGGGTCTGAATGCTTCATACAGACCTGACAGGTCAAACAATGGGCGTTAATTTGCTTTTGGTATCAAATTTTTCAGCCATATACTCAGATAAGACATAGTATATATTATCCGTACAACAGGAGATAAAATGAACAAAAACAACCTAATCCTGGTTGCCGAAGATGATGATGAAATAGCCGATATCCTGATGAGCTATTTACAACGTGCGGGAATGAAGACGCTCAGGGCGGCGGATGGCGAGCTGGCAATAAGCCTTAGTCGCCTTAATAAACCCGATCTTATCTTGCTGGACATCCACCTGCCCGTGTTTGATGGCTGGAGTGTCCTGACAACGTTGCGTAAAGAAAGTAATGTTCCCGTCATTATGGTCACCGCGCTTGATCAGGATGTGGATAAACTCATGGGCTTACGGCTTGGTGCTGATGATTATGTTATCAAACCCTTTAATCCTTCCGAGGTGGTTGCGAGGGTTGAAGCGGTGCTGCGCCGAACAAAACCCAACGCACAGCAGGCTGGTGCCAGACCACTCAGAACGCCATTTATTACCATCTACCCTGATGATTTCTATATTGAGATCACCGTCGGGAGTGACGTTGTTACCCCGGTACTGACAACAACCGAATTTAAGCTCCTGACTTATCTGGCCAGAAACCCGAGAAAAGTGTGTTCCCGTGAAGAATTACTTAACGCCTGCCTGCCTGAAGGCGACACGCTTGACCGAACGGTAGACAGCCACATGAGTAAACTGCGTAAAAAACTTGAACACGCAGGCCTTAAAGGGGTTCCAGAAAGTATAAGGGGGATGGGTTACCGGTTGGGTGAGAATAAATGAGAAAAGAGCCTATTCTGAGCCGTCAAATATTGACGTACATGCTATCGCTAACGTTCATCATCATTATTATCTCCATCGTGGGAACCTATTTATTTTATACCTTTTTAATAGATTACATTCCGGGAGGTCTGGCATCCGGAGAAGAAGACAAGATGACCTTGCTGGACTGGTCATGGATAATCATCGCGACAACAACCAGTCTGATGATTTCCCTCTTTTTCACATTGAAATTGTCAGCAAGAATACTGACTCCGCTAAACGCTGTAGCCTATAGCCTGAAACGCATTTCACAAGGGGATCTTGATGCCAGGGCGTATTGTGCTACGTCGCAGTTGGGGGAGATAAATAACCTTGTTAATGATTTCAACGAAATGGCCGAAAAGTTGCAAACGCTGGAGGCCCAGAGACAGTCGTGGAATGCGGCTATTGCCCATGAACTCAGAACACCCGTGACGATTCTGCGGGGACGGCTTCAGGGGCTGGTAGACGGTGTTTTTGAACCGGACGCGGCTTTGTTCAAAAATCTGCTCAAGCAAACCGAAGGGTTAACCCATCTGATTGAAGATCTCAGGGTTGTTAGCTCTTCCGGAGGAGCAGGTTATACATTATCACCCTGTGAAGTTGATCTTCAGGAAACGATAACAAGTGCGCTTGATGCCTTCGCGATGGAATTTAAAAGCAATCATTTCAATATTATAACTGAACTCAGACACCAGCACTGCGTCTGCGATCCCTTACGCATTATTCAGTGCCTGACCGTACTCTTTGATAATGCCTTACACTATTCAACATCGAAGACACTCGTCGTGAGAAATGGCGTTACTGATAAAGAAAACTACATTCTGATTGAGGATAAGGGCCCCGGCATTCCCCAACCATTTCAGAAATTTTTGTTCCAGCCCTTTCAGCGTGGAGAAGGCGCACGAGAAGCCAATCCCGAAGGGTGCGGGCTTGGGTTATCGGTGGTCAGAGCTATCATGTTAGCCCACAGTGGTGATGCAAGTTACAGGCTAACGCAGCAGAATCACTCAGTATTCAGGCTGTCATGGCCAGTGGTTAAGTAACGTCAGCGACATCATGAAACAGGCTCATGCGAGCCTGTTTTCTACTGGCGTTAAGTGCCACATCTCCCCGAGTCTGGCATCCCACTCTGACGGTGTTATTTTAAGCTTCCCGCGTTTTGGGCTTAATGTAATTTCACTGAAGTAGATTTCATCTTTGTTTAGCATAAGATCAACACGACAATAGTCTATTCCCTTTGCTAACTCCTGTGATGCAGTAATGGCATGACAAAATGATTCAGGCTCCTGAATCATATGTGGTGTATTCGGGTATTCCATCTGGAATGGTTGCAATCGCCAGGACCTATCATAAACATTGATAAAACCTTTCCCACTATCATCGGTGAAATCTGCCTCAACGAAGCAGGCAACACCATGAAAACAATGCACCCGCAGCATTTCAGGAGTATTGTTCCTGTCCTGACCCGAAAACAAATCTATGTACTCTTCGCAGAGAATGACTGGCTTGATATTCTTATATTGCCACTCCCTCGTGGTGTAATACATATTTCGCTTTAACGCAAATTTAAGCCTGTTCGCCGCTTTTGTGGTGTTAAATCCGTCCCGACTTGTGCAAATGACGGTGCTCCCGCAGTCATGATTACACTTCAGAACAAACTTCTCAGGTAACACGCTAAAATCGATATCTTCTGCTTTATTATAGATACTAATCAGAGGTACCGTTTTAATTTTTTGCGTTCTGGCGTGAACATACTCCCGAACCGCAAGCTTATCAGCAAGAAACGTATATAACGTGTTATGGTCAAATATCAGTCTGTGACATAGCTTTTCGTTCAGCGTTACAGGCTGCCTTAAGTTTGAAAGTTTACCCGATGATTTATAAAGTCTGGTTGTATGGAAGTGCAAGTCTGTTGTGAAAAAAGACCGCCATTTCCTGAGCAAATATTCAGCATATTTTAAATGACCGTTAAGTTTGTTCATTGTTCCTCCTGGGCACAATGAACATTTTGCTAGCGGATGATTGATTTATATTGTGCAAATTATGGAGAGGATATGGAGCAGGCCCTGCTATGGATATATTTTTTGCCGTTATTGACATAAGAGGCATACGTCAATTAGCATCCGATGAGGACGTTGCATAAAAATGAAGGCCGTAACATCGCTGTAATCGGTCTGAAGTAAGATATGCGCTGTCGCTATTTCGATAATAAAATAAGCAACCGTTCCATTCCAGGATAATTCGGCACTCTGTATGATATCCGGTATTGTCACAGAAGCGTCATTTTGGGTTGCTAAATAATAACTACGTCTGTACCAGACGATCAGATATAGCGCATCTGCTGAAGAGGATCGCTCCTCTTTCTGGACTGCATGGCATTCAACACTTTTCAGGATAATTACAAATGCAATGGCGCAACACCGCAACCCACTTTGGCGTGCTCGCTAAATTCTTCCACTGGACCACTGCTGCCGCGTTTATCGCCGCTTACATCGTCGTCTATTATGTCATCTGGTTCATGGACGACACTTCGCAGGGATCCTGGCCAGTACTCAATATTCATTGGGTACTGGGTTTACTGGTGGGCTTCCTGGTGCTTCCGCGCTTGCTGTGGCGGTTGCTGAACGTACAGCCTGAAGAAGTGCCCGGCTCCAGCCTTGAACACACGCTTGCGAGCGTCGCGCATTGGGGTCTGTACGGACTGCTGGTTATGATGCCGCTGACCGGATACCTCGGCACCGGGGCCCCCACGAATTTCGGGCTATTCAGCGTAACCGGCTTCAACGAAACCCGGCTGTTCGGGTGGATAAGCAGCACCTGGGGTTTGAGCTTTGAAGCATTTGAGGTGCCCATTGATGCAGTGCATCACTTTTTAGGTAAATGGGTGGCGTGGGTCGTGGTGGGTCTGCATATAGCCGCTGCACTTTTCCATCACTGGGTGCGTCGTGACGACGTGCTGACACGTATGTTGCCTTAGTCGATGGGCTGAAAATATTCGATGGCGTACTGAGCTATCACTGCTGGCATTCAGACAGGAATGCTGATTGCCAGCCAAAAAATCTCTATCGCTTAATATTCGTTTTCGTAACCCCTCTTCCTGTCAATTACCCGGTCATTTAGCACTCAAACAGGTTAATTGTTTTTTCATCACCCAAAATTTCTATACATCTGTGATCGAGATCACTCTGATAACGTCATGTTGGATTTTTGTTGTTAAAACCGCCGCAACCCCTTAGCCAGACAAGATTTAACCGCCCATCAGCAACATATAAGACCAGTCATTTTTCAGATTATAGGCTATATCACTGCCATAAAGGTCAAATAGCAGAACATATTGCCGAAAGGGGGCCTTCAGGGGTTTTTGGCAGTGAAAAAAACCACCAATGCTCAACCATCAAAATTTAACGCTGAATAACATTTGTATGACCCGATGATTATACCGCCCCAGTTATATGTAACAGAGTATTACAAACGTATTGCCAGACGGGTCAGGATAGTGAACATTACCCGCCGTTTCCCCTCCCAATATAACTATAAGGCGGATGGACTACGGCCATCACGCTATGAACACCCCCGTTAATATGGGATGTAAAAAAAGAGGTATATGTGTCTACTGCAAACAATAAACCAACAGATGAAAGCGTGAGTCTTAACGCTTTTAAACAACCAAAAGCGTTCTATCTCATCTTCTCTATCGAGTTATGGGAGCGTTTTGGTTATTACGGCCTGCAAGGGATCATGGCGGTTTACCTGGTCAAACAACTGGGTATGTCCGAAGCGGATTCCATCACGCTGTTCTCTTCTTTCAGTGCCCTCGTGTACGGTCTGGTCGCAATTGGCGGCTGGCTGGGTGATAAAGTCCTCGGTACCAAACGTGTGATTATGCTGGGCGCTATCGTTCTGGCTATTGGTTACGCGCTGGTTGCATGGTCTGGCCACGATGCCGCTGTCGTCTATATGGGTATGGCGACCATCGCAGTAGGTAACGGTCTGTTCAAAGCGAACCCGTCTTCCCTGCTCTCTACCTGCTACAGCAAAGATGACCCACGTCTGGACGGTGCATTCACGATGTACTACATGTCCGTGAACATCGGTTCCTTCTTCTCTATGCTGGCAACACCGTGGCTGGCAGCAAAATTCGGCTGGAGCGTTGCGTTCTCTCTGTCCGTTGTCGGTATGCTGATCACCGTAGTGAACTTTGCCTTCTGCAAACGCTGGGTTAAAAACTACGGTTCAAAACCAGACTTCGAGCCAGTGCATATGGGCAAACTGCTGGCAACCATCGTTGGCGTGGTGATCCTCGCAACGATCGCAACCTGGCTGCTGCATAACCAGGGCGTTGCGCGTGCCGTTCTGGGTCTGGTTGCTCTGGGTATTGTGTGCATCTTCGCGAAAGAAGCCTTCGCCATGCAGGGTGCTGCACGTCGTAAGATGATTGTGGCGTTCATCCTGATGCTGGAAGCGGTTATCTTCTTCGTACTGTACAGCCAGATGCCAACGTCTCTGAACTTCTTCGCCATCCGTAACGTAGAGCACTCCATCCTGGGTATCGCGTTCGAGCCGGAGCAGTATCAGGCGCTGAACCCGTTCTGGATCATGATTGGTAGCCCAATTCTGGCTGCTATCTACAACAAGATGGGCGACCGTCTGCCAATGCCACACAAGTTTGCTATCGGCATGGTACTGTGCTCTGGTGCATTCCTGGTGCTGCCACTGGGCGCGAAATTTGCGACCGACGCAGGTATCGTCTCCGTGAACTGGCTGATCCTGAGCTACGCGCTGCAGTCTATCGGTGAGCTGATGATCTCTGGTCTGGGTCTGGCAATGGTTGCACAGCTGGTTCCACAGCGTCTGATGGGCTTCATCATGGGTAGCTGGTTCCTGACCACTGCAGGTGCAGCCATCATCGCGGGTAAAATCGCGAACCTGATGGCGGTGCCTGATAACGTGACCGACCCACTGGTTTCCCTGAATGTCTACGGTAGCGTATTCATGCAGATTGGCATTGCAACAGCGGTTATCGCCGTTCTGATGCTGCTGACAGCGCCTAAACTGAATCGTATGACCCTGGACGACGACAAAATCGCAAAAGCGACCAAAACCGCTACCGCGTAATGTCATCGGGAAACGACTGAACAGAAGCCGCTAACTTTGCGTTAGCGGCTTTTTTTTTATCCGTTCGCGCACTAACATAGCTGGAACCTCAGCAAAAAGGAGTTACCGATGAAACTGTTCTACAAACCGGGCGCGTGCTCTCTTGCTTCTCATATTACCCTGCGCGAGAGCGGCAAAGATTTCACGCTGGATGGCGTTGACCTGATGAAAAAACGCCTGGAAAACGGCGATGACTTCTTTGCTATCAACCCGAAGGGACAAGTTCCGGCCCTGCTGTTAGATGACGGTACGCTCTTGACTGAAGGCGTGGCGATCATGCAATTCCTGGCCGATAGCGTGCCTGACCGTCAACTGCTGGCACCTGTAAGCAGCATTTCCCGCTACAAGACGCTGGAGTGGCTGAACTACATTGCAACCGAGCTGCACAAAGGCTTCACGCCACTGTTCCGCCCGGATACACCAGAAGAGTTCAAGCCGACGGTGCGTGCCCAACTGGAGAAAAAGCTGCATTACATTAACGACTCGCTGAAAGACGATCAGTGGATTTGTGGTACGCGGTTCACCATTGCCGATGCCTATCTGTTTACCGTTCTGCGCTGGGCGCGGGCGGTTAAACTGAACATGGAAGGGTTAGACCATATTGCATCTTATATGGAACGTGTGGCAGCGCGCCCTGCGGTGGCTGCGGCGCTGAAAGCGGAAGGATTGAACTAAGCTGTTTGTCTTGCCGGGTGGCGCTAACGCTTACCCGGCATACAAAATGCAAACCGTTATAATTGTGTCGCGCTGAAATACTGCTCCGGCTTCGCGATACGATCCTGCGCCGCAACGACCTGTAACTCATATTCCTGTCTGCTTTTCGTCGCAACCATGATTTCGTAAACCGCCGCAGTAACATGCTCCAGCGCATCACGCAGCGTCGCTCCCTGAAGCAACTTCACCAACAGCAGGCCGCTGGTCACATCACCAACGCCAACCGGCTGACGTGCGCCAAAATCCACCAGCGGACGGCTGATATGCCAGGCTTCGTCTTTGGTCACCAGCAGCATCTCAAAACGATCCTGGCTCACTCCTGCACGCGCAAGATGTTTCACCAGCACAATCTCTGGCCCCAGGGCAATCAGCTCACGGGAAGCGCTAACCGCCTCTTCTACGCTGTTGACCGGATGCTCGCAAAGGATCTCCAGCTCGATCAGGTTTGGCGCAATAATATCGCTGGCAGGCAGCGCGTGACGAACATGGAATTCAGCCACACCGGGGGCCACAATGCAGCCTTTCTCCGGATGCCCCATCACAGGGTCGCAGAAGTATTTTGCCGCCGGGTTCGCCGCTTTCACCTGACGCACGATGCCGAGAATATGTTCTCCCTGCTCTGCCGAACCGAGGTAACCGCTCAGGACGGCGTCACAGCGTTTAAGCTGATCGATATCGGCAAGGCCTTGTACAATCTCCGTCAGATGCGAAGGCGGCATCACACAGCCGGCCCATTTACCGTATTGCGTGTGGTTTGAGAACTGTACGGTATTGAGGGGCCAGACGTTGGCCCCGAGGCGACGCATCGGGAATTCCGCAGCGCTGTTGCCAGCATGTCCAAAAACGACGTGAGACTGAATGGCGAGGATGTTCTTCATTTTTTGCTTACCAAACCCTTACAAACAAAAAGGGCGTGGTTTCCCACGCCCCTGCATACAGTTAATTACTTCCAGCAGACCAGACAGTAATTTTTCTTACCGCGACGCAGCAACGTGTAACGTCCGTACAGACGATCGCTGTCAACGAAGGTGTATTCCGGGTCAGCCTGTTTTTCACCGTTGATGGTGATCGCGTTAGAAGCGATGGTTTTGCGAGCCTGACCGCGGGACGGCTGCAGCTCAGAGTCCACCAGCGCCTGCATCAGGTCTGCACCTTTTTCCATTTCAACCATCGGCACACCATCCTGCGCCAGCTGTTCGAAGTCCGCTTCGCTCAAATCGCTCAGCGTGCCGTTGAACAGGCTTGCAGTAATGCGTTTTGCCGCCGCCAGACCTTCTTCACCGTGAACCAGTTTGGTCACTTCATCGGCCAGAACGTACTGAGCGCGTGGTGCTTTACCGCTGTTTTTGTCTTCTTCTTCCAGGGCATTAATTGCGTCAATGTCCATAAAGGTGAAGAACTTCAGGAAGCGGTACACATCAGCATCAGCCGTGTTGATCCAGAACTGGTAGAATTTGTACGGGCTGGTTTTCTTCGGATCGAGCCATACCGCACCGCCTTCGGTTTTACCGAATTTAGTCCCGTCTGCTTTGGTGATCAGCGGAACAGTCAGGCCAAAGACCTGGTTCTGGTGCAGACGACGCGTCAGATCGATACCGGAGGTGATGTTACCCCACTGGTCTGAACCCCCAATTTGCAGGGAAACACCGTGCAACTTGTTCAGGCAGGCAAAGTCATAACCCTGCAACAGGTTGTAGGAGAACTCGGTAAAGGAAATCCCCTGGTCGTCACGATTCAGACGCTGCTTCACCGCTTCTTTGTTGATCATCTGGTTAACAGAGAAGTGTTTACCGATATCACGCAGGAAGGTCAGCACGTTCATGCCACCAAACCAGTCGTAGTTGTTCGCGGCAATGGCAGAGTTTTCACCACAGTTGAAGTCGAGGAACGGTGCAACCTGTTTGCGGATTTTGTCCACCCACTCCTGCACGGTGTCTTCGGTGTTCAGTTTACGCTCAGCGGCTTTAAAGCTTGGGTCGCCAATCAGACCGGTCGCGCCGCCAACCAGGGCAACAGGTTTATGGCCTGCCATCTGGAAGCGTTTCAGGCATAACAATGGAACAAGATGCCCCAAATGCAAGCTGTCAGCGGTGGGATCGAAGCCGCAATAGAGCGCGATCGGGCCTTGCGCCAGTCGCTCTGCTAACGCTTCCTCGTCCGTCACCTGGGCCACGAGGCCCCGCTCTTGCAATTGTTTAATCAAGTTACTGCTTGCCATCAAATTCTCCATGTATAAACGACTGCACCTTTGCCGGTACACGACTTTTCGCCTGATGCGAAAGGTACATAGAATAAAGCGCTGACGCACGTAGCGCTAGCGCTTAAAACAACAAATTTCGGGGATTACGGAGCCAGTCTGTCGATTTTCCAGCCACCGTTGTCACGCTGGTATAAAAAGCGGTCGTGCAGGCGATGTTCGCCCCCCTGCCAGAACTCCATCTGTTCGACTGGAATGCGGAAACCGCCCCAGAAGCTGGGGAGAGGAACTTCCCCCTTCTGGAACTTCTGTTTCAGCTCAAGGAATTTACTTTCCAGCACACCGCGGGCAGAGATACGGCTGGACTGTTTTGATACCCAGGCCCCGATCTGGCTGTCGCGCGGACGGCTATGGAAATACTTCACCACTTCCAGCGTGGAGAGGCGTTCCGCTTTACCGGTCACCATGACCTGGCGTTCCAGCATGTGCCACGGAAACAGCAGGCTAATGCGAGGGTTGTTTTCCAGATGGTGAGCTTTGCGGCTGCCCAGGTTGGTATAAAACACCAGCCCTTTTTCGTCATAGTGCTTAAGCAGAACGATGCGCTGATAAGGCTGACCATTCTCGTCAACCGTCGCGACAACCATCGCGGTTGGATCGGCAAGTTTCGCTTCACAGGCCTGCTTCAGCCAGCGTTCAAAAAGCACCAGAGGTTCGGCGGGAAGATCCTGGCGGCGCAGGCCGCCTTTGGTGTATTCACGGCGCAGATGCGCAATTTGCTGCAGTTCGTCGTTATCTGACATGGCGTTAGCTGAAATAGACATTGGGTGGCGCTATTGTGCGCCGCCCCTGTAAAAATCTCAACGCTTCGGATTTTGCAGCTGGCAATTGTTCAGCACGATGCGGTCGCGTTTGTAAACCGTTGCACTGTCACCTTTTGACCAGAATACGTAGATACCGTCCGTATACCGTGCGCCAGAGGCCGACATCCCCTGCTTCAGATTAAGCAATTTGTTGTCGTAGACAAAGCTGGCTTCCTGACGCGGGTTATTCAGCTTCACGGTCAGCGGTTTTTCATCACAGCGATACTCCAGCGTATCTGTCTGCATGCGCTCAACGAGTTGGTTATAGACGCTGCACCCTGTCAGTAGAAAAGGGAGAGCAACAAGAAGAAGTTTTTTCATGGGCGTATTCCAAGACTATCCTGGTCCTGGAGGACATTGCTGCCCTCCTGTTTTTATTCCATTTTAGTGGTTACGCACCGCGCTGAATTTAAGTTAACTCTGATTATGACGCGGATTTGCCGGGAAAATAGCCCCAAGCACGCTCGCTTCCCGTGCACCGGTTACCGAAGGCAAATTTCCCGGTAATCCGGCAACCGTACGCCAGGCAAGCCAGGCGAAAGCCAGCGCTTCCATATCATCACCGCTGATACCCGCTTCGTCCGTGGTCGTGACTTCAGTACCCGGCAGTAATCCGGCAAGACGCGCCATCACCAGCGGGTTGCGGCTTCCACCACCGCAGACCAACAGACGCTCACACCCACCGCTGAGAAGGACCTGTTCAGAGATCGAGATGGCCGTTAACTCAGCAAGCGTCGCCTGGACATCCTGCGGTGCAAGTGCCGGGAACTGCGCCAGCTGACGTTCAAGCCAGCCATAGTTGAAATATTCACGTCCCGTGCTTTTTGGTGCGGGGGCGGCAAAATAGGGGTCGCTCAGCATGGACTGCAACAGCGGAATAATCACTTTGCCTTCACAGGCCCACTGCGCATCTTTATCGTACGGTTTACCGCGTTGACGCCAGATCCAGGCATCCATAAGCATGTTGCCGGGGCCGGTATCGTAACCACGCACAGGCTGCTCAGGGATTAACATCGACAGGTTGGCAATACCACCAATATTGAGCACCATACGGCGTTCTACCGGGTGTGCCAGCAACGCCTGATGGAATGCCGGCACCAGCGGCGCACCTTGCCCGCCAAGTGCAATATCACGACGGCGAAAATCCCCCACTACTGTGACACCCGTTTTCGCCACAATCTGGTTGTTATCGCCAATTTGCAGGGTGTTTGGCGCATCACCGGTTGGCTCATGCCAGACCGTCTGGCCGTGGCAGCCAATGGCAACCACATCCTGCGGCTGAAGATTTTCTTTGTGCATCAGTGCCAGTACCGCCTCCGCAAATAGTGCACCCAGCCGCACATCAAGCTGTCCGAGCTGTGAAAGCGTCAATGGCTGTCCCTGGCAGATGCTCAGAATGTCCTCTTTCAGCGAAACAGGGATCGGCCAGCTCAGGCTTGCCTGCTGCGCCACCATGTTTTCATCTATTGCGGCCAGAACGACATCCACCCCATCAAGACTGGTGCCTGACATCACACCAATGTAGCGACCCGATTTCATGCGCTTTCCTTAGGTTGTGTGGTCTTAAGGTAAACACTGAATCATAAACGGCGCTGCTTTGCTATGCAGCGATAGCATTTTTTAACAATCTCAGACACGTAGCACGCAGGGAGTTGTTTATGTCTTGTTAAGCTAAATACAAGTACAATTTTCCCATTGTTAATGCAAAGATATGAACTATGGCTCCTTATGCCATATAATTTAGCCATAACGGAGCCCAACCGGGCACTTTTGGTGAACAGGAGATTCAAATGATTTTACGTGTACTGGGCGTTTCGCTGATCGGATTGACGCTGGCTGGCTGTGTGAATAACGATTCTCTTTCTGGCGACGTTTATAGCGCATCTGAAGCTAAACAAGTTCAGAACGTGACTTACGGTACCATTGTCAACGCACGCCCTGTTCAAATTCAGGGTGGCGATGAAAACAACGTCATGGGCGCGATCGGCGGTGCGGTGCTGGGTGGTTTCCTGGGTAACACCGTCGGCGGCGGAACCGGTCGTTCCCTGGCAACCGCAGCAGGTGCTGTTGCCGGTGGTGTAGCAGGCCAGGGCGTTCAGGGTGCAATGAACAAAACCCAGGGCGTAGAGCTGGAAATTCGTAAAGATGACGGCAATACCATCATGGTTGTGCAGAAACAAGGCAGCACCCACTTCTCTGCGGGTCAGCGCGTTGTTATCGCCAGCAATGGCCAACAGGTGACGGTGTCCCCGCGTTAATATCATACCGGATGTGGCCGCCAGGCCACATTCGCTTACATTACCTGTCATTTCATAATATTGTTTTACAAAATTTCCTTCCTCGCTAATTATTAAACCCTGCTTACATTGTTCCTGCGCAAAGTATTCTTTTTTTAATTCCGTTAAACTATTTATATTCACGCTGTCTATTAATTTAGTATTATTATATTGTTAAAAATGGGTATGATTTCGATTAATCGCTATGTAAAGAACCGTTATATCTCTTTCTGCCTGGGTTGCATTATTGTGGTCGGGGTATTGCAGGGGCTATTTTTAAAGCTTGCCGAAGCAGTGCCGTCATTTTCACCGCTCTTATTCCCGACACTGACCATTTTTTTACTCGTCTTCCATCTGTTCATTGCCTGTTTTATGGCGATGAAATACTGGTGTGACCGAAAGCGGTTGTATCTGGTCGCGATTGCGTTCGCCTTCACAGGATTGGCGCTGTTGATGGCAGGCACGCTTTCCTGCTTCCCGGCATGGCTTGACCTCTATCAGTTCAGCATTATTAACTATAACGATGCGATGATCTTCTTCATGTTCCGCCATCTCTTAATGGCTGTTCTGATTTTCACGTCGGCCTTACTGTATGCCATGCGCGATCGCCCGTTCTCCCGGATGACCCACGTTGCTATTGTTGTCGGTATGTTCCTGTTCACCGCAGGCATGGTTACGCTTGCCTGGTTTTATTCCAGCCACTCTGCGCTGTTTACGTTAGATCTTGTCGATAATGAAACGCGGCAATTTATGGTGCTCTGGAGTCAGGTCATCAATATTAGTTTAATCATCTTATGGATTGTTGTATTAACAACGCTGATGATTATTACGCGCGTGCGCAATCTTTTCTGGATTGGCGGTAATTTCTTATGCATTTGTTATATTACGACACTCATCATGCTTTTACTGGGTGGACACGCTGAAGATATCGACTGGTACCGGTCCCGTTTATTTGAGACAGTGGCAACGCTGCTCATTATTTTCGTGCTCCTTTACGATGTATTTAATCTGTATCGTGACTCGCATTTAAAGTATCAGCAATCTTATCAAAATTCGATTCGCGATCCGCTTACGCGTCTCTATAACCGCAGTTATTTTTATGATGCATTAAATCAGGCGATCGATAATGCTAACGCATCCCGTCCGGTTTCGGTCATTGTCAGTGATTTGGATCGTTTTAAGCGCATTAACGATTGCTACGGGCATCTGCAGGGGGACAAGGTGTTGCAGTTTGTCGCCCATCTGCTGATGGATTCCGTGCGGCCACAAGACATCGCGGCGCGAATCGGAGGGGAAGAGTTTGTGTTGATGCTGGCAAATACGCCGTCAGACGCCGCACGTCAGGTTGCAGAGAGAATACGGATGAATCTCAGTAGTTTCGATAAAGCCAGCAGCGAGGGGCAACTGCCGGAGCCCATTACCATCAGTATGGGTGTCTTTACGACAACGTCACCGAATATCACCGCCGAAGAGTGCGTGGAAAGCGCCGATAAAGCAATGTACGAGGCAAAAGAGACAGGTCGCAACCGCGTCGTCGTCTTCCAGTAAAAAAAGGCCTTGCATCAGCAAGGCCTTTTTATGTTATCAGTCGCGTGACTGCAGCTCATGGATGTTTTGCTCAAGCCGTCCAATGAGACTGATGAGCATTTCGAGCTCCGCCGGTGAAACCCCTGACAGGATTTCCCCTCGCGTTTTGCTGATCACGGCTTCCATCTCAGTAATGATTGGAGCCGCTTTCTCCGTCAGTTTAATCCGCTTAGCGCGACGATCGCTGGCGCAGGTTTGCCGGGAGATCAGCCCCTTCTCTTCCAGCTGATCGAGTGTGCGTACCAGTGACGGCTGTTCAATACCGATCGCTTTTGCCAGTTGAATTTGTGACTGTTCGGGCGGAAGCTGATGAATATTATGCAGCGTGACCCAATGCGTCTGTGTCAATTCCAGAGGTTTCAGGCGATGGTCAATCAGAGCACGCCAGACGCGTACTAACCTTGCCAGATCAGAACCTAATGGCGATTCCAATTTCATCTCCTTATAATTAGCTTGCTAAGTTATTATACTGATTTTAGAATAGTGTGCAGCATTTATATTGCCAAAACAAATGCAATACGACATTCATCAACACCAAAAGTATGATTTACACTGAATACCGATGTTCCATTTTATAAAACAGGCCGTCGTGACCATTTATCCACTGCAAAGGAACTCTGCTCGTGAAGTTCTTTCATAGCGCCACGGGGTTACCCCTTCAGGACTTGATCTTCGGTGCATCAGTCTACTTTCCTCCCCTGTTTAAAGCCGTCCTGGTGGGCTTTATGATCTGGCTGGTCGCACACCGACTGCTTCGCGACTGGATGTATTCCGGTGAGATCTGGCACCCCATGCTCATGGATCTCTCTTTGTTTGCCTTGTCCGTATGCCTGGGCCTTGCTGTGTTGATTGTGTGGTGAATATATCCATGAAAACGCTGAAGTATTTTTCTACTCTTTTTGTTCTTGCGCTGGCTCTGGTTGCCGGTTGGTGGCTCTGGAATTTTTATATGCAGTCCCCCTGGACGCGCGACGGTAAAATCCGCGCTGAGCAGGTCAGTATCACCCCACAGGTTTCAGGAAGTATCACAGCGCTTCTTGTTAAGGATAACCAGTTCGTTAAAAAGGGCGACGTTTTATTCCGCATCGATGAAACTCCCTTTCATATCGCTGTACTCAATGCCGAAGCTCAACTGGCGAAAGCCCAGTCTGATTTAGCAAAAGCAAACAACGAAGCAAATCGCCGTCGCCATTTGTCGCAAAACTATATTTCCGCCGAAGATTTAGATACGGCCAACATCAACGTGAAAGCCATGCAGGCAAACCTCAACGTGGCTGAAGCCACGCTAAAACAGGCGCAATGGCAGTTGACTCAAACCGTGGTACAGGCTCCGGTCGATGGATGGGTGACCAACCTCTCGACCCGTGAGGGGAACTATGCCACCACCGGACAACCCGTCTTTGCCCTGGTTGACAGCCACTCCTTTTATATCGTGGGTTATTTTGAGGAGACCAAGCTTCGCCACATTCGGGAAGGCGCTCCTGCCACAATCACGCTTTACAGCGGATCGCAAACGTTACAGGGTCACGTTTCCAGTATTGGTCGTGCCATTTACGATCAAAGTGTCGAAACGGATTCAGGCCTGGTGCCAGACATCAAGCCTAACGTACCGTGGGTGCGTCTGGCACAGCGCGTTCCGGTTCGCGTGGAATTTGACCGCTTACCACAGGATCTCACGCTGGTATCCGGCACAACCTGCACGGTCTCTATCGGGACTCGTCAATGAATCTGTCGGCGTTATCCTGGCGACACACGCCCTGGGCTAAAGCGACAGCCTCTCAGTGGCGCTACGCGCTGCGTAACGTCATTGCAATGTGCCTGGCGCTAACAATCGCCTATTATCTGAATCTTGATGAACCTTACTGGGCGATGACCTCTGCCGCGGTGGTGAGCTTCCCTACCGTCGGCGGTGTGATCAGTAAAAGTCTTGGCCGCGTTGCCGGAAGCCTGCTGGGAGCCACCGCGGCGTTAATTATTGCGGGCCATACGCTGAACGACCCGTGGCTCTTTTTGCTAAGCATGGCGGCGTGGCTGGGGTTTTGCACCTGGGCCTGCGCCCATTTTACCAATAACGTCGCCTACGCGTTCCAGCTGGCGGGTTATACCGCCGCGATTATTGCCTTTCCGGTAGTCAACGTTCTGGACACCACCGAGCTTTGGGATATCGCCCAGGCACGTGTATGTGAAGTCATTGTGGGTATTCTGTGCGGCGGGGTCATGATGATGATCCTGCCCAGCACCTCCGACGGTACAGCGCTTATCTCCGCCCTGAAGACCATGCATGCCCGTTTACTGGAGCACGCAAGTCTGCTCTGGCAACCTGATACCAACGATGAAATCCGTCTTGCGCATGAAAAGGTCATCGGCCAGATCCTGACCATGAACCTGTTACGTATTCAGGCCTTCTGGAGCCACTACCGTTTTCGCCGCCAGAATACGCTGCTTAACTATTTGCTCCACCAGCAGCTGCGGATGACCAGCGCCATCTCCAGCCTGCGCAGAATGTTGCTTAACTGGCCGACTCCGCCAGAAAACACCCGCGCCGTGATCGAAACGCTGCTTGCCGCCCTCGCGCGGCCAGATACCGACATCTACACCGTGGCACGTATTATCGCGCCGCTCGTGCCAACGGATGAGTATGATTATCGCCACCGCGCCTTCTGGCAGCGCCTGAACTACTTTTGCCGGTTGTATCTGCGCAGTAGCCGCTGGATCACTGCCGTAGAAAATGCCACCCCGATAACCGAATTCACCGTACCGGGCAGCCCGGCTCTAGCACGCCACACCGACAACATAGAAGCGTTGTGGAGTGGGTTTCGCACCTTCTGCGCGCTTACGCTGGTTGGTGCCTGGAGTATCACCACGCAATGGGGATCCGGAAGCGCGGCCCTCACGCTTGCCGCCATTAGCTGCGTACTCTATTCCATTGCTGCATCACCGTTTAACTCCCTCACGCTGTTGATGCGCACGCTGGTATTGCTGTCGCTGTTCAGTTTTATGGTGAAATTTGGGTTGATGGTGCAGATAAGCGACTTATGGCAGTTTCTGCTGTTTCTGTTTCCGCTCTTAACCACCATGCAGTTGCTGAAGCTGCAAATGCCAAAACTGGCCGGTCTCTGGGGGCAGTTGATTGTTTTTATGGGTTCGTTTATCTCCGTGACCAACCCGCCGGTTTATAACTACGCTGATTTTCTCAATGACAATCTGGCGAAGATCCTCGGCGTGGGTCTGGCGTGGCTGGCGTTTGCCGTGTTACGGCCCGGTTCAGATGCCCGTAAGAGCCGCAGACATATCCGCGAGCTGCGCCGGGGGTTTGTTGACCAGCTCAGCCGTAAACCGCATCTGCGTGAGAGTGAGTATGAATCGCTGGTCTACCACCATGTAAGCCAGCTCAATAACAGCCAGGACTCCCTGGCCCGCCGCTGGTTGCTGCGCTGGGGCGTAGTGCTGTTGAACTGCTCGCATGTGGTCTGGCAGCTTCGCGCATGGGAAACACGCTCCGACCCGCTGTCGCAGGTGCGTGATGTCTGTATTTCCCTGCTTCGCGATGTGATGAGTGAACGCGGGGTTCAGCAACGTCCGCTGGAAGCCACGCTTGCCGAGCTTCAGCGGATTTGCGGTACCCTTGCGCACCACCATTCACCCGCAGCGCGTGATTTAGCCTCAATAATCTGGCGGCTACACTGTTCGCTGTCGCAGCTGGAACAGGCTCCCCCGCCAGGCACGATTGGCGATCAGATCACCCCGCAGGCATAGCGTACTCCGCCACCGCCGAGCGGTTTAGGTTGATCGGACATATTGTCGCCGCCGACGTGGATCATCAGCGCTTTGCCTTTGATCTCATCCAGCTTTTTCAGCCGCGGTGCAACAACCGGCTCCGTGGCTTTACCGTCGTTATTCACCACCAGTACGGGTAAATCGCCAAGATGCCCCATACCGTTCGGGCCTTCATGTTTGCCGGAATGCAGCGGGTCAAAGTGGCCTCCTGCCGCTTCCGCCGCTGAGGCTTTACCCTCTTTCAGCGCAGGCTGGCAGCTACCTTTGGCATGAACATGAAAACCATGTTCGCCAGGAGGAAGGGTGTTGAGATTGGGGGTAAACTCCAGCCCTTTATCGGTTTCCGTGATTTTCACTGTTCCGACAGACTGGCCGACGCCCTGAGGCGTGACAAGATTCATTTCGACGTTCTCGCTGGCTGCCTGCGCTCCTGCGCAAACAACCAGCGTGATGAGTGCCAGAGCAAAACGCGTCATATGACCTCCCGGGTTATTTTTGCCCCTTAAGTTTATACCAGGGGCGGTAATCTCACCGGAAAGTCACGGTATTCCAGATTAAGGTACGTCGTACCCCAGAGCGGCTTTGCGGATACGGAACCACTGTTGACGGGTCATCTGCAGTTCTTCTGCTGCCAGCGCAGAGCGGACGCGTTCAATTTTACCAGAGCCAATAATAGGTAGCGGTTTTGACGGCAGACGAAGGATCCACGCGTAAACCACCTGTTCAATGCTCTGGGCATTCAACTCGCGGGCAATGGTTTCCAGCTCATTGCGCAGCGGCTGGAACTCATCATCATTAAACAGACGCCCCCCACCCAGGCACGACCACGCCATAGGGCGGATACGGAGCTGTTGCAGCTGATCGAGTGTGCCATCCAGCAGCAACGGCTGATGAACCGGGGAAATTTCTACCTGGTTGGTCGCCAGCGTAAACGGCAGGCGCGACTGCAGCAGCGCAAACTGCGCAGGCGTGAAGTTCGATACGCCAAAATGACGCACTTTTCCACTTTGATGCAGGTTCAGAAACGCTTCTGCCACTTCATCGGCATCCATTAACGGGTCTGGACGGTGGATCAGCAGCAGGTCGATATGATCCGTCGCCAGATTGACCAGCGACTGCTCGGCACTCTTGATGATGTGCGCGCTGTCAGTGATGTAATGCCCCAGTACGTTTTCCGGTATTGCCGTGGTGGCAATACCGCATTTGGTGACGATTTCCATACGCTCGCGCAGCGCCGGAACCTGCTTAAGCGCCTCACCGAACGCAGCTTCACATTGGTAGCCGCCATAAATATCAGCATGATCGACCGTAGTGATCCCTAAATCGAGATGCTCCTCAATGAAACCCGCCAGCTGAAGGGGGGACATATTCCAGTCCATCAGACGCCAGTAGCCCATCACAAAACGGGAGAACTCCGGCCCCTGGGGAGAAAGGGTAATACGCTGAACCATAACATTTTCCTCAAGGAAGTAATGTCACGAGTATACGCAATTACCGTGTTAAAACAGTGAAGGTTGCTGGGGTTCTTCAGTTTCCCCCGCTTTGTTTGCGCGAATTTTGCGCAGAAGACGTTGTCGACAGAGACGAATAATGTCCTGTTTTTGCGTATCGCTAAAGTTTTGCCAGTTAAAACGCTCATCGCGGGTACGCATGCACCCACGGCAGTACCCGCGTTCATCCGCCTGACAAATTCCCCGGCACGGGCTCTGGATGGGGAAAAACTCCAGTTGCTCTGCCACACTCACCTCCAGAAACCGATTCTCACCTACAGTGAAGACGTTAAACGCCGCGCGTGCAAGGGCTTTACCACAGATTTGTGGCATTAAGGTTTCACTAATCTTCCCTCTCTATACTCGCTCAATCATTAAAATTACAGGTTTCTTTATCGATGTGGTTAATCAAAAAGTTACAATGTAACGACATTAAATTTACTCTGGGTTGTGCGTTTTTCTTTACTCTGCTGAATGCTCTCTTCATACAGCGCAGCTGGGCTATTATTGCGCCTGCGCAATTACACGACATTCTCTTTGCGGCTTCCGTCCCTCTGGTCCTTTTTTGCGGCTGGGTGATTGTTTTCAGTTTCCTCAATATTCCCTTTATCCGTAAACCGCTGCTGATCGTATTAACCATGGGATGCGCCGCAGCGACTTACTTCATGTATACCTACGGTGCAGTTATCGATCAGAACATGATTGTTAACGTGTTCGAGACGAACTCTCAGGAAGCCACCGCGCTGGTTACGCCACAAATGCTCCTGTGGATTGTCGTCGCCGGTGTTATTCCTTCCGTGGTGCTGGCCCTGACGCGCATCCGTGCCGGAAAATGGTGGTATGCCCTGCTGATGCGTTTTGCCGCGATGCTCGGTGCTCTGCTGATTATCATTCTGGTCGCTGCCGTATTCTATAAAGATTACGCATCGCTGTTCCGTAATAACAAAAGCATCGTCAAAATGGTCACCCCGGCGAACTACGTCAGCGGCATCATCAAATACAGCAAGACACGCTGGTTCGCAGGCGATCAAACGCTGGTACGCATTGGTGAAGATGCCCACAAAGGCCCGCTGATTTCTGGTCAACAAAAGAAAACCGTCCTGGTTCTGCTGGTCGGTGAAGCTTCACGTGCAGCAAACTACTCGCTGAATGGTTATACGCGTGAAACCAACCCGCAGTTGAAAAAACAAAATATCATTAACTTCCCGCAGGCTTCCTCATGCGGGACGGAAACGGCGGTCTCTGTCCCCTGCATGTTCTCCGGCATGACGCGCCAGAAATACGATGCAGACCTGGCCCGCCACCAGGAAGGTCTGCTCGACGTGCTCGGTCACGCGGGTATCAACCTGCTCTGGCGTGATAATGACGGCGGCTGTAAAGGTGCCTGCGACCGCATACCCCATACAGACATGACCCAGTGGAAACTGGATCAGTTCTGCAAAGACAAATCCTGTATTGACGACGTGAACTTCTATCGTCTGGACAACGTGCTGGACGGACTGAAGCAGGATACCGTGCTGGTTATTCACCTGATGGGCAGCCACGGCCCGGCATACTACCGCCGTTACCCGGATAACTTCCGCCAGTTCACGCCAACCTGTGACACCAACGAGATTCAGGATTGCGATCACCAGGCGCTGATTAACACCTACGACAACACCATCCTGTATACCGACAGCATGGTAAGCAAAACAATCGATACGCTGAAGGCACGTCAGGGCAGCATGAATACCGCGCTGATTTATCTCTCCGATCACGGTGAGTCGCTGGGTGAAAGCGGTATTTATCTGCACGGAACACCGTACATGCTGGCTCCTGAGCAGCAAACGCACATTCCATTTATGTTCTGGCTGTCCCCGGACTATACGAAGAACTTTGGCATTAACGAGCAATGTTTACGTGACCGTGCAGCAAAAGATGCGGTTTCACAGGACAATTTGTTCTCCACTGTTCTGGGTATGATGGATGTGAAATCAAAGGTTTATCAACAAAACCTGGATATTCTGAACGCGTGTCGTCAGTAAAATCACTTGTAATAGACCGAACGGTCTATTACAGTGCGGCCATGAGCAGAAATACTGAGCACGATACACGAGAACACCTACTGGCGACCGGCGAGCGTCTTTGTATGCATCGCGGGTTCACCGGTATGGGGCTGAGCGAGTTATTAAAAACCGCTGAGGTACCGAAGGGATCGTTTTATCACTACTTCCGATCCAAAGAAGCCTTCGGTGTGGCGATGCTGGAGCGGCACTATGCCTGCTACCATCAGCGCCTTGCCGCCCACTTCGCCAGCGGCGAAGGTAACTATCGGGATCGTGTTCTGAATTACTATCAGGAAACGCTGACGCAGTTCTGTCAGCAGGGCATCATCAGCGGTTGCCTGACGGTAAAACTCTCTGCTGAAGTGTGCGATCTTTCTGAATATATGCGCACGGCGATGGATAAAGGTGCCAGTGGGGTGATCGCCCTGCTTGCGCAGGCGCTGGAGAAAGGTCGCAACGAAAAGACGTTGTCCTTCCCTGGTGAACCTTTAACTCAGGCACAGGTGTTATACGCTCTCTGGTTAGGCGCTAACCTGCAGGCCAAGATTTCTCGCAGTGCGGTGCCGCTCGAAAGCGCACTGGCACATGTGAAAAGCAGTATTACAACGCCTGGCGTTTAGCAGGCGTTTTTATTTACTTAATTACTAGTCGACTGGTCTACTCAGGAGTCTTTATGTCCGCTGAAAAATTATTTACCCCACTGAAAGTGGGTGCTGTTACCGCGCCAAACCGTGTGTTCATGGCTCCACTTACCCGCCTGCGCAGCATTGAGCCGGGTGACATCCCAACGCCTCTGATGGGTGAGTATTACCGTCAACGTGCCAGCTCTGGCCTGATCATCTCCGAAGCCACGCAGATTTCTGCCCAGGCAAAAGGCTACGCGGGCGCACCGGGTCTGCACAGCCCTGAACAGATCGCCGCCTGGAAGAAAATCACGGCCGGTGTTCACGCTGACGAAGGTCGCATTGCGGTTCAACTGTGGCACACCGGTCGTATCTCTCACAACAGCATCCAGCCTGGCGGCCAGGCACCGGTTTCCGCCTCTGCCCTGAGCGCAAACACCCGTACTTCCCTGCGTGATGAAAACGGTCATGCGATCCGCGTCGACACTTCCATGCCGCGTGCGCTTGAGCTGGAAGAGATCCCGGGTATCGTGAATGATTTCCGCCAGGCCGTTGCGAATGCACGTGAAGCCGGTTTCGACCTGGTTGAACTGCACTCTGCCCACGGCTATCTGCTGCACCAGTTCCTGTCACCGTCTTCTAACCATCGTACCGACCAGTATGGCGGCAGCGTCGAAAACCGCGCCCGTCTGGTGCTGGAAGTGGTTGATGCGGTATGTAAAGAGTGGAGCGCAGACCGTATCGGCATCCGCGTCTCCCCAATTGGTTCTTTCCAGAACGTTGATAACGGTGCAAACGAAGAAGCGGATGCTCTGTACCTGATTGAGGAGCTGGCTAAACGTGGTATTGCTTATCTGCACATGTCTGAGCCTGACTGGGCTGGCGGCCAGCCTTACACCGAAGCCTTCCGTCAGAAAGTCCGCGAGCGTTTTAACGGTGTGATCATCGGTGCAGGTGCATACACGCCTGAGAAAGCAGAAGATCTGATCAACAAAGGTCTGATCGACGCGGTGGCGTTTGGTCGTGACTATATTGCCAACCCGGATCTGGTTGCGCGTCTGCAACATAAAGCAGAACTGAATCCGCAGCGCCCGGAAAGCTACTACGGTGGCGGCGCAGAAGGCTACACCGACTACCCTTCTCTGTAATCCCTCCCTTGTGCATTGATAGCGGCGACACTTCGCCGCTATACTAAAACATCGTTTCTGTTCAAAAAGATCATCCATTCCATTGGTTAATGAGGAAATTATGCGCCTACTTCACACCATGCTGCGCGTTGGCGACCTGCAACGTTCTATCAATTTCTACACTAACGTACTGGGTATGAAACTGCTGCGTACCAGTGAAAACCCGGAATACAAATACTCACTGGCGTTTGTGGGTTACGGCCTGGAAACGGATGAAGCGGTTATTGAGCTGACCTACAACTGGGGCGTGGATGCATACGAGCTGGGCACGGCATACGGTCATATCGCGCTGGAAGTGGATAACGCGGCTGAAGCCTGCGAACGCATCCGCAGCAACGGCGGTAACGTCACGCGGGAAGCCGGCCCGGTAAAAGGTGGAACGACCGTGATTGCATTTGTTGAAGATCCAGACGGTTACAAAATCGAACTGATTGAAGCCAAAGACGCTGGTCGCGGTCTGGGCAACTGATCCCGCAGGGCGCAATATGCGCCCGTAGTTTTACTGCATCCCCGCCCAAAATTTGCCATAATGCGCTCTGCTTTTTTCCCCTTGTAAGAGACCCTGATGTCCGATAACGCTCAATTTACCGGTCTGTGCGACCGTTTTCGTGGTTTTTATCCCGTTGTCATTGATGTAGAAACAGCCGGATTTAACGCTAAAACCGATGCGCTGCTTGAAATTGCCGCCATCACGCTGAAGATGGATGAACAGGGCTGGCTTACTCCGGACACCACGCTGCATTTCCACGTTGAACCGTTTGAGGGGGCAAACCTCCAGCCAGAAGCGCTGGCCTTTAACGGTATCGACCCGAAAAACCCACTGCGCGGCGCGGTGAGTGAATACGAAGCCCTTCACGCCATTTTTAAAATGGTGCGTAAAGGCATGAAAGATAATGACTGTAGCCGTGCCATTATGGTGGCCCATAACGCCACGTTCGATCACAGCTTTACGATGGCCGCTGCCGAACGCGCGTCACTTAAGCGCAACCCCTTCCACCCGTTTGTGACGTTTGATACTGCGGCACTGAGTGGTCTGGCGCTGGGGCAAACGGTTTTATCCAAAGCCTGCATCACGGCGGGTATTGATTTTGACGGTACGCAGGCGCATTCCGCGCTATATGACACGGAACGTACGGCTGAACTGTTCTGCGAAATTGTGAACCGCTGGAAACGTCTGGGCGGCTGGCCGCTGCCGATGGGTGAAGACGCAGGCCAGGAATAGCGGGCCCAGCGTAAAAAAAGCGACCTTAAAAGGTCGCTTTTTTGTCTGCACAGAAAACTTATTCTGCGTCCGGCTCTTCCGTTTTGTACTTCGCCGCCGTCTCTTTGATCAGCTGCTGCAGTTCGCCACGCTGATACATTTCAATCAGGATGTCGCAACCGCCCACCAGCTCACCGTCTACCCACAGCTGTGGGAAGGTCGGCCAGTTTGCGTATTTTGGCAGCTCAGCGCGAATATCCGGGTTCTGCAGGATATCAACGTAAGCAAAACGTTCACCACAGGCAGACAGCGCCTGAACCGCTTGCGCGGAGAAACCGCAGCTTGGCAGCTTCGGAGAACCTTTCATGTACAGGAGAATCGGGTTTTCAGCGATCTGGCGCTGGATTTTTTCAATAGTGGTGCTCATGTCTTGCTTCCTTTAACTTCTGTTACGGCATTCGTCTGACATTGTAGCGGTTCAGACAGACATCGGAAAATAACATTTTTGTCACGTCTTATTATTTTAACGATTGTCGCTAAAAGTTGCATTCTAAATGGTGCTTATCCCTGTTCCCCGCAGGGTTTTGCTTAGGGAGTGAACAATAGTGCGACAAATCGATGAATTTTTTTGCACTTGCTAACGAAACATAATTTTAGATTGAAAAATGCTATTAACTTCTCGGGTTTTTATAGATTAGAATCGTCGGGCTTTGTAAATCACACGCAGGTATTATAGATGGCCTGCCTTTACCAGGGGACTGCCCAGTGGCGCGGATAAATAAAATCTCGATCACGCTCTGTGCTTTACTGTTTACAACATTCACTTTCACGCCAGTGGCGAACGCCTCTCAGCAGGCGCGGCATTCTGCTGTGCAAAAAACGCATCTGGCGAAGAGCACAGAACGTAATAAAAAAACCGCCAGTAAGAACGAAAAGAAGAAAACCACCACTCAGACCAAACAAACCGCCTCCAGCAAGACAAAAACAAAACCTTCCCGCACCGCCCACACCACAAAGAGTAAAGCCTCGCAAACTGCCGCTAACCTCATGACTGAAAAGTGTACCGTGCGTAAAGGTCATAAAACGAAATGCACGAAAGTCCCTAAAAAATTAGCGGAAGTGCATAAGGTTCGCGTGCAGAAAGCACAAAAAACGGCGATGAATAAACTGATGGGGCAAATCGGCAAACCGTACCGCTGGGGGGGAACCTCACCACGTACCGGTTTTGACTGTAGCGGCCTGGTCTATTACGCCTATAAAGATCTGGTGAAGTTCCGCATTCCACGTACCGCCAATGAAATGTACCACCTGCGCGATGCCTCTCCGGTTGACCGTGGTGAACTGGAAAGCGGCGATCTGGTCTTCTTCCGCACCCAGGGTCGCGGAATGGCCGATCACGTCGGCGTCTACGTTGGCAACGGGAAATTCATCCAGTCACCGCGCAGCGGCCAGGATATTCAAATCACCTCTCTGAGCGAAGACTACTGGGTGCGCCACTATGTGGGTGCGCGCCGCGTCATGACACCGAATACTATCCGCTGATCCCTGCCCTGCCGCTACCGTGGCAGGGTAAGTTCCTCTTTTGAATGCCCTTTCAATTTGCTACTCTATCCTCGTTGTGCGTATGGCTATACGCAACATAAAAAACAATAAGGAGAGAAGCAATGTCGTTCGAATTACCTGCACTACCGTATGCAAAAGACGCCCTGGCCCCACACATTTCTGTGGAGACCCTGGAATACCATTACGGCAAACATCATCAGACGTATGTCACCAATCTGAACAATCTGATCAAAGGCACCGATTTCGAAGGCAAAACGCTGGAAGAGATCGTACGCAGTTCAGAAGGTGGCGTATTCAACAACGCGGCTCAGGTGTGGAACCACACCTTCTACTGGCACTGCCTGGCTCCGAACGCCGGTGGAGAACCTGTTGGTGAACTGGCTGCCGCCATTAACGCCGCATTCGGCAGCTTCGCGGATTTCAAAGCGAAGTTTACTGATGCAGCAATCAAAAACTTCGGTTCTGGCTGGACCTGGCTGGTAAAAGAAGCTGATGGCAAACTGGCTATCGTTTCTACCTCTAACGCAGGCACGCCACTGACCACCAACGCAACGCCGCTGATGACCGTGGATGTGTGGGAACACGCTTACTACATCGACTACCGCAACGCGCGTCCTAACTATCTGGAGCACTTCTGGGCACTGGCTAACTGGGACTTTGTGGCGAAGAACTTCGCTGCATAAGAGATACGCAGAAGGGTTCGCCCTTCTGCGTTTTTGTTTATTCTGCGACGCAGGCCGTTTCAGGTTGTTTACGACCTGACATCATCACTAACAGCAGGCCCAGTGCGGCAATGATTGCCCCCATCACTGGCACAAAGCTGTAACCCAGCCCACCTGAAATCACGGCCCCACCGGCCGCCGCTCCCAGCGCATTACCCAGGTTGAATGCCCCGATATTGACGGAAGACGAAAGACCCGGTGCTTCATGGGCGACACGCATCACGCGCATCTGCAGCGGAGGAACCACGGCAAACGTTGCCGCACCCCATACCACCATCGCAATAGCTGCCCCCAGCTCGTTACGCGCCAGCCACGGGATCGCCACCATGATGACTATCAGCAGAGTTAAAAAGCCTTTCAGCGTTCCATTCACCGAACGATCGGCCAGTTTCCCGCCGAGATAGTTGCCGATGGAAAAGCCCACGCCGATCAACACCAGCATCGCGGTAATAAAGACCGGCGCTGCGTGGGTGATATCATGTAGCACCGGGGAAATATAGGTGTAGAGGGTGAACATCGCCCCGGCCCCCAGCACAGTGGTCAGCAGCGCGGAAAGTACCTGAGGGCGCATCAGCACCGCCAGCTCTTTGCGTACTTCAGGGCGTTCACCGACACTGCCTTTTGGCAGGGAGAAGAACAGCGCCACCA
This sequence comes from Enterobacter sp. RHBSTW-00901, assembly GCF_014103115.1. Classification (NCBI taxonomy): domain Bacteria; kingdom Pseudomonadati; phylum Pseudomonadota; class Gammaproteobacteria; order Enterobacterales; family Enterobacteriaceae; genus Enterobacter; species Enterobacter sp. RHBSTW-00901. The sequence goes on along the minus strand of NZ_JABXPB010000001.1, from coordinate 249,465 downwards.
TCGCGACCACCCCCAACGCAGCGGTGGCGAGGAAAGACATACGCCAGCCAATCACTTCTCCCAGCCAGGTGGCAGCAGGCACGCCACCAATATTGGCGATCGTCAGCCCCATAAACATGGTTGCCACCGCGCTGGCTTGCTTGTGTTTTGGTACCACACTTGCCGCCACAACAGACCCCAGCCCAAAGAATGCGCCGTGGTTAAGACTGGTCAGGATCCGTGACAGCATCAGCGTGGTGTAATCCGGTGAAATGGCGGAGAGCACATTGCCCAGCGTAAAGATAGCCATCAGGAAAATCAGCGCATTGCGCCGGGCGCGATGCGAAAGCAGCAGCGTCATCAGCGGAGCCCCCACCATCACACCAATGGCATAAGCACTGATTAACATACCGGCCGCAGGGATAGAGACGTCCACGCCCCGGGCGATAACAGGCAGTAACCCCATTGGGGAGAATTCAGTGGTGCCAATCCCGAAAGCGCCAATCGCCAGGGCCAGCAGAGGAAAATTGATTTTCATGAGTCAACTCCGGATGCCGTGTCATCACGCGACACAGAACAAAGAAGTCAAAAGCATGACATCAATCACAAAAAATGAGAAGTTAACAAATTGGCAAAAGATTTTTGCCAGAGGAGTAACAATCGGGAGATCCGGAGGGCGAGTACACTCTCCCTCCGCGTAAATCAGTGCAATGCAGCAGTCAGACCGCCAGCCACAATCAAAGCCAGCACAATAACGGTGGTCACCAGCGAAAACTTCAGATCGGAACTCATCAATTTTTCTCCTTTTAATCCCCACACGGAAAGTGAGCTTGCTCATTTTTACACAGTTTACATCAAAAATCTTCCTGGATTTAAACTGATAACCACTTTTGCTCTTCCCCTTTTCATCAAGATAGGACAAAATTCCACGCTAAATTTATTAGCGTACCGGCCATTGACCCCCTCCTGACGTCCCGTGTCGTTTTCCTGGCGTGCCGCAATTCAAAAGTTGCGAGATAAGGGTGAGAGAAGGCAAACGTTTACCTTCCAGTTTTTCAGGAGCTTAGGATATGGTCTGGAGTGACATTTAATGGCAACAATTAAAGACGTAGCAAAACGCGCAAACGTTTCCACTACAACCGTATCACATGTAATTAACAAAACCCGCTTTGTTGCGGAAGAGACGCGTAATGCCGTTTGGGCAGCCATCAAAGAACTGCACTACTCACCAAGTGCGGTGGCTCGCAGCCTCAAAGTTAATCACACCAAATCCATTGGTTTGCTGGCCACCAGCAGTGAAGCGGCCTATTTTGCCGAGATCATCGAAGCGGTAGAGAAAAACTGTTTCCAGAAAGGCTACACCCTGATTCTGGGCAACGCATGGAACAGCATTGAAAAACAGCGTGCCTACCTGTCGATGATGGCACAAAAGCGCGTGGATGGCCTTCTGGTGATGTGTTCCGAATACCCGGAGTCTGTTCTTTCCATGCTGGAAGAGTACCGCCATATTCCGATGGTGGTCATGGACTGGGGTGAAGCGCGCGCCGATTTCACCGATTCCGTCATCGATAACGCCTTTGAAGGTGGTTATATGGCAGGTCGTTATCTGGTCGAGCGCGGCCACCGCGAGATTGGCGTGATCCCGGGTCCGCTTGAGCGCAATACCGGTGCCGGTCGTCTGGCGGGCTTTATGAAAGCGATGGAAGAAGCGCTGATCACCGTACCGGAAAACTGGATTGTGCAGGGCGACTTTGAGCCGGAATCCGGTTATCGCGCCATGCAGCAGATTGTCTCCCAACAGCACCGCCCCACCGCCGTCTTCTGTGGCGGGGACATCATGGCGATGGGCGCACTCTGTGCGGCGGATGAGCTGGGTCTGCGCGTGCCGCAGGATATTTCTGTGATCGGGTATGACAACGTGCGTAACTCGCGCTTCTTCACCCCGGCGCTGACCACCATTCACCAGCCGAAAGACTCACTGGGTGAAACGGCCTTCAATATGCTGATGGACAGGATCGTCAGCAAGCGCGAAGAGTCACAGTCCATTGAAGTTCACCCGCGTCTCATCGAACGTCGTTCCGTTGCGGATGGTCCATTCCGCGACTACCGTCGTTAATCGCCATACGGAGCCAGCTAAGCTGGCTCCCGTAGCCACTCCCGGTTCAGCGTTTCACTGTCTCCCAGATAATCCAGTAGCCAGGCCATCGCGGGCGATACATCGTTTTGTTGCCAGGTCAGACAGCAGGCCGCATCCGGGAACGGATTCTCCAGCGTCAGCGCAACCCATTCGCCGGTGTCGATCCTCGGACGGGCAAAATGGACAGGCACCATCCCCACGCACAGCCCGGCGCTGAGACAGGTCGCAGAAGATGCCCAGTCCGGCGCAACCACCCGTCGCTGGTTATCCAGCAGCCAGGTAATACGCTTGGGTAGCGAACGCGAGGTATCTTCCAGCACCAGCGACGGCCAGTTGCGTAGCGTATCGTCACTCAGCGGCCCCTCCATTGCTGCCAGCGGGTGATCGCTGGCCACCACACATTTCCAGCTCAGCATCCCCATATCGCGAAACGCATAGCGCCCCCCAACGGGGATTGCCTGGGTCGCGCCAATCGCCATCTCTACCCTGCCGTCCGCCAGCGCATCCCAGACACCGTTGAACACCTCCTGCGACACGCGCAGCTCGACATCCGAGAAATGGCGATAAAAATCAACAACCATCTGCCGGGTACGTTCGGGTTTGACGATGTTATCCACGGCAATGGAAAGATGCCCTCGCCAGCCGTTGGCTATCTGCTGACACTGTTCACGGGTGATCTGCATTTTTTTGATAACAGAACGCCCTTCTTTCAAAAACCACGCTCCTGCGGGCGTTAATTCCACATCGCGATGACGCCGCTCAAACAGCGGTACTGCCAGCCACTCCTCCAGCTGACGCACCGTATAGCTGATCGCCGACGGGACACGGTGCAGCTCCTGCGCTGCACCACTAAAGCTGCCGTTGCGTGCGACAGCATCCACGACTTCAAGAGAATAATCTGACCACATTTTCTGCCTGCAAAAAATTTGAATGCACCCGCCAAATATTAGCGTTTCACAAGCCGGTTTGCACTCCCTACACTCTGCGCCAACATACCCCTGCCTCCTTAAAGAGAATAAAACCATGCAACCCAGGAAAGGATTTTTAGTCTGGCTCGGCGGCTTAAGCGTGCTGGGCTTTTTAGCCACCGATATGTACCTGCCCGCTTTCGCCGCGATGCAGGAAGATTTACAAACGCCAGCTGCAGCCATCAGCGCCAGCCTGAGTCTGTTCCTCGCCGGTTTTGCCTTCGCACAGCTGCTCTGGGGGCCGCTCTCCGACCGCTTCGGCCGTAAACCTGTGTTGTTACTGGGTCTGGCTATTTTTGCCGTGGGCTGTCTGGGCATGTTATGGGTACGCGATGCGGCCTGGCTGCTGGTGTTGCGCTTTGTTCAGGCTGTCGGCGTCTGCGCCGCTGCCGTGACCTGGCAGGCGCTGGTGACTGACTATTACCCGGCGTCACGCACCAACCGCATTTTCGCCACCATTATGCCGCTGGTGGGCCTCTCACCGGCACTCGCCCCGCTGCTGGGCAGCTGGATCCTGGCGCATTTCGACTGGCAGGCGATCTTCGCCACGCTGTTTGCCATTACTCTGGTGTTGATGCTGCCGGCATTCGCCCTCAAACCTGCACATAAAAAAGAGACGCATACCGGGGCAAAACCCATTACGTTTATTTCGTTACTGCGCACCAAAGCCTACCGTGGAAACGTACTGATTTACGCCGCCTGTTCCGCGAGCTTCTTCGCCTGGCTGACCGGTTCACCGTTTATTCTGCACGATATGGGGTATAGCCCGGCCGCCATCGGTCTGAGCTATGTTCCGCAAACTATCGCCTTCCTGGTCGGTGGCTACGGTTGTCGCGCCGCGCTGCAAAAATGGGAGGGTCAGCAAATGCTGCCCTGGTTACTGGGTCTGTATGCATTAAGCGTGATAGGTACCTGGTCTGTTGGCTTTATCCCACACGTTGGTCTGGCCGAAATTTTGATTCCATTCTGTGTAATGGCGGTCGCTAACGGTGCTATTTACCCTATCGTCGTGGCGCAGGCGTTACGTCCGTTCCCACAGGCGACAGGGCGTGCAGCTGCGCTGCAAAACACCCTGCAACTGGGTTTGTGCTTCCTGGCAAGCCTAGTGGTTTCTGCACTGATTGCCACGCCGCTGTTGACCACCACCAGCGTGATGCTGGTTACCGTTGCGCTGGCCGCCATTGGCTATCGTATGCAGTCATCAGCACAACGTGAGCAGAATGACAGCACTCAGGCGGAAACCACACATGCATAATCGCACCCGAAATTATGTTGCATTTCAGTGATTAGGTTGCTAAGAATTTTTTATTGAATCACCAAATTTTGAGGCCTATACTAAATTTGGTTCGATTAAATACGATAAATATTAAGTGTTAACGGGAGCCGGAGTGCTCCCGTTTTACCAGGGAAGGCATTTCGGCAAGGGTTATCTCCCTTCCTCTGTTCTACGTCGGATACTAGCCTCGCGGTTAATTACCGTGAGATTTCTCACAAACCATAAAAAGCGTCTACGCTGTTTGAAGGTTCTGATCACAGCAAGGTGATGGAGAAGCTATGAGTTCATCGTGTATAGAAGAAGTCAACATTCCGGACGATAACTGGTCCCGGATCGTCAGTGAGCTGTTAGGCCGTGCAGGCATCACGATTAACGGATCGTCCCCTTCCGATCCGCAGGTTAAGCATCCCGATTTTTTTAAACGCGTATTGCAGGAGGGATCGTTAGGCCTGGGTGAAAGCTATATGGACGGCTGGTGGGAATGTGAACGGCTGGATATCTTTTTCTCCAGCGTGTTACGCGCGGGTCTGGAAAACCAACTCCCTCGCAACCTGAAAGACACGCTGCGTGTCGCCTCTACCCGTTTGTTCAATCTGCAAAATAAAAAACGGGCGTGGATCGTCGGCAAAGAGCATTACGATCTGGGTAACGACCTGTTCAGCCGTATGCTCGACCCTTTCATGCAATACTCCTGCGCCTACTGGAAAGAGGCGTCCACCCTTGAAGAGGCACAGCAGGATAAGTTGCGTTTGATTTGCGAAAAACTGCAGTTACAGCCCGGTATGCGGGTGCTGGATATTGGCTGTGGCTGGGGTGGGCTGGCGTATTTTATGGCGAAACACTACGGCGTCAGCGTAGTGGGTGTCACTATTTCCGCTGAACAGCAAAAAATGGCGCAGGAACGCTGTCAGACGCTGGATGTTGATATCCGGCTTCAGGATTACCGTGATCTGAACGAACAGTTCGACCGTATTGTGTCCGTTGGCATGTTCGAGCATGTGGGCCCTAAAAATTACGCGACTTACTTCGCGGTGGCGGATCGTAATTTGAAACCTGACGGTATCTTCTTATTGCATACCATCGGTTCTAAGCGCACTGACAATAACGTTGACCCGTGGATCAACAAATACATCTTCCCGAACGGGTGTTTACCCTCCGTACGCCAGATAGCGAACGCCAGTGAGCCTCATTTCGTTGTCGAAGACTGGCATAACTTCGGCGCGGATTACGACACCACGTTGATGGCATGGCACACACGTTTTCAGGAGTCCTGGCCAGAGATTGCGGACAACTATTCCGAGCGATTTAAACGGATGTTTAGCTATTACCTGAATGCCTGCGCAGGCGCGTTCCGGGCGCGAGATATTCAGCTCTGGCAGGTGGTCTTTAGCCGTGGGATTGAACATGGGCTCCGTGTCGCCCGATAAAAATAACCCCGGATATCCGGGGTTATTTTTATTCTTCGTCTGCTGCTTTTATTACTGCGGCCTCTTTTGCCGCCAGCACACGCTCAACGGTATCCACTACCGCCTGGGTTTGCGGATCAATTTCGATATTCACACGATGACCCAGTTTTTTCGCCCCCAGCGTGGTGCGCTGGAGAGTTTCAGGAATTAAATGCACGCAAAAACGCGTTGGCGTCACTTCCCCTACCGTCAGGCTAATACCATCAATACCAATAAATCCTTTATACAGGACGTATTTCATTAATGTCGGGTCCTGCATTTTAAACCAGATTTGACGGTTATTTTCCGACGTCACGATTTTCACCACTTCTGCGGTTGTCATGATATGGCCCGACATCAGATGACCGCCAATCTCATCGCTGAACTTCGCCGCCCGCTCGACGTTTACGGTATCCCCCACCGCCAGCTCACCCAGATTGGTAATGCGCAGTGTTTCTTTCATTAAATCAAAGCTAATCTGGTTACCGTTTATTTCGGTCACCGTCAGGCAACAGCCGTTATGTGCAATCGAGGCTCCGGTTTCGATGCCCTCGAGCATATATTCCGGCAGCTCCACCACGTGAGTGCGGAAATTGGGTTTTTCATCAATAGACACCACTTTGGCGGTGCCCTGCACAATACCAGTAAACATGCTTACAACTCCTGTTTTTTCCGGACGGTGGTGACACCGTTTAATCCCACCACAATAACAGTTGGAAAAACAGGTTGCCAGCAGAGCGCATTTTCTGGCGATTTTTTCACTAGATAATTAGTTAAACCCAGCTACAATAGCGGGTACTCCCCTGCATTTTCTTCTTGCTGCCAGTTACGGCGGCTTTTTTAGTCTCTCAAATAACAACAATATAAAGGTGTTCACGTGCAGAAGTACACGAACGAAGCGCGCCAGTTATTGGCACTGGCTATACCAGTGATCATCGCGCAAGTGGCCCAGACCGCAATGGGATTTGTGGATACGGTGATGGCGGGTGGCTACAGTGCCACCGACATGGCTGCCGTTGCGATAGGTACCTCCATCTGGCTCCCGGCTATTCTATTCGGCCACGGCCTGCTGCTGGCGCTCACGCCAGTCATCGCTCAGCTAAATGGCTCCGGACGACGCGATCGCGTTGCCCATCAGGTTCGCCAGGGATTCTGGCTGGCCGGGTGTGTCTCGGTACTCATCATGGTGGTGCTCTGGAACGCCGGCCATATCATCCGCGCCATGCATAATATTGACCCGGCTCTCGCCGATAAAGCCGTCGGCTATCTGCGTGCCCTGCTCTGGGGCGCACCGGGTTACCTGTTCTTCCAGGTGGCACGTAACCAGTGTGAAGGTCTGGCTAAAACCAAACCGGGTATGGTGATGGGCTTTATCGGCCTGCTGGTGAACATTCCGGTGAACTATGTCTTTATTTACGGTCACTTCGGTATGCCGGAACTTGGCGGCGTAGGCTGTGGCGTGGCGACAGCGGCAGTGTATTGGGTGATGTTCTTCAGCATGCTCACCTTCATTAAACATGCCCGTTCCATGCGTGATATTCGTAATGAACACCGATTCAGCACACCGGACTGGAGCATCCTGACGCGTCTGGTACAGTTGGGGCTTCCTATTGCGCTGGCGCTGTTTTTTGAGGTGACACTGTTCGCCGTTGTTGCTCTGCTGGTCTCCCCGCTGGGCATTGTGAACGTTGCAGGACACCAGATTGCGCTGAACTTCAGCTCCCTGATGTTCGTCCTGCCGATGTCACTGGCAGCTGCCGTGACCATCCGCGTGGGCTTCCGTCTGGGACAGGGTTCAACTCTTGATGCACAAACCGCCGCACGTACCGGGCTGGCCGTGGGGGTCTGTATGGCAGCCTGTACGGCACTCTTTACCATCACGCTGCGTGAGCAAATTGCCCTGCTCTACAATGACAACCCGGAGGTTGTGGCGCTCGCATCACACCTGATGCTGCTGGCTGCCGTGTATCAGCTTTCCGATTCTATTCAGGTGATCGGCAGCGGCGTGCTGCGCGGGTATAAAGATACGCGTTCCATATTCTTTATCACCTTCATTGCTTACTGGGTACTGGGCCTGCCATGTGGTTATATCCTGGCGCTCACCGACCTGGTGGTTGATCGCATGGGGCCAGCCGGTTTCTGGATGGGCTTTATCATCGGCCTGACCTCCGCCGCCATCATGATGATGATGCGTATGCGCTTCCTGCAACGCCAGCCATCGACGGTGATTTTGCAACGCGCCGCGCGTTAAATGGGCAGTAGCCGCCTGCTGGCGGCTACTTTCTCTTCACTTTGCGCGGTAATGAAGCAATCACGTGAAATCAGAGAGAAAAATGCATTTTCCCTCTTGCCTCATTGAGGCTGTGCCGCTAATATTCGTCCCCGTTGTCACCGACAACACGTTGCGTTCATAGCTCAGTTGGTTAGAGCACCACCTTGACATGGTGGGGGTCGTTGGTTCGAGTCCAATTGAACGCACCATTCTGCGTCCGTAGCTCAGTTGGTTAGAGCACCACCTTGACATGGTGGGGGTCGGTGGTTCGAGTCCACTCGGACGCACCATTTCAGTTTTCCTGATTTGGTGCATTCCCCCTTAAAAAATCCCGCATATTACGCCTTGTTTCATCCCACTCTGTAATAGCGCTCTGCAGACTCAAAACGTTTTACACCGCATGCATACCCGTCGTGTAAAAACAGCCCAAAGCACCCTTATCCGCTGGGATACGATTTTCAGGTGCTTTCGGAATACAAAAAAGCGTCAGTCGTTACTCGAAGAAGACGTCCGGGTTTTCAGACAGCGAGATGAACGTTTTCGTCTCTTTATCCAGCGCACGAATGTCGCCGCTTTCAATGTCATATACCCAGCCGTGCAGGCGGATAGCATTGTTGCGTAGCCCCACCGCAACCGATGGGTGCGTTTTAATGTTGCTCAACTGCGCAAACACGTTTTCCTGCACCATCGCGTTCACTTTATCGGTAGGGTTATCCCAGGTTTTATTCTCAATAACCGCTTTTGCCGCATCAGCGTAGCGCAGCCAGTGGGAAACCGCAGGCATCGGCTCCAGGTTCGCGTTGTCGGCAATCGCCTTCATCGCACCACAGTTAGAGTGGCCGCAGATCACGATATCCGTTACGCCTAACGCCACCACGGCATATTCGATGGTGGCAGAGACACCGCCTGGCTCAGGCCCGAAAGGTGGCACAATGTTGCCAGCATTACGAATGACAAAGAGCTGTCCCGGCTCTTGCTGGGTGACCAGTTCCGGAACCAGGCGACTGTCTGAGCAGGAGATGAACAGCGCTTTGGGATTCTGGCTGGACGCTAAACTGCGGAAGAGCTCTTTACGTTGCGGAAAAACCTCTTTTTGAAAGTTGAGGAAACCTTCAATGATATGTTGCATAGCAATATCTCTTTTATCTGTTTTGAGTTTAGGCACGATCTGGATCACACTCTGAAAGTTTACCCACCGCGCTTTACTTCAGACAAGCAATATATTTCTGGCCCGACCGCTGCACAATCTCACTGGCCTTCGCCAGGATGTTCTGACCTTCGAATGCGCCATAGAGCCGTTCAAACATCTTGCCCTGCAAATGGTGCATCACCCGTTCGACCGTGCCCGCCGACAGCGGGAGCATATTAGGGTAGCTCCACATAAACGAGACAGCATTTTTCCCCGGCGTCACCTGCAAAATATCACCTGCCAGTAAAACCCCCTCTCCGTCATGCCAGTGCAGCACCGTGCCGCCCGCAAAGTGACCGCCAGTCCGCAGCAGCGTCACCGACGGCATGATGTCCAGCGCGTCTCCCTCCCAGAAGTGGATCGCGGTGCTGCTACGCATCACCCATTCTCTGTCGCTGGCATGTAAATAGACAGGAGCATCGAAGGCCGCGGCCCAGTCCTGCATCGTGGTGTAATAATGGGGGTGCGAAATCGCGATCGCGCTGATACCGCCCAGCGCCGAGATCAACGTTTTGGTTGCCGGGTCGAGGTTCGCGATGCAATCCCACAGAATATTGCCTTGCGGAGTGAGTAACAGAATTGCGCGCTGGTTAATGGCAAAGGACGGTACCGTTCTGATGCTGAACAGCCGTGGTTCGAGCTGCTGCCATGTGTTGGTATGGGTGGCTGTCAACGCAGCCACATCAATCCATTCCTGGCCAGTCACCGGAACATACTGGCGTTCATCCTCGCAAATCGGGCATCTGTCTGGCGTTGTCCCATAAGAAGTACCGCAGGCTTTACAGAGTGTAATCATGCGCTTTCCTCAGCAATTAAGCTCTGAGTATGGCAGGGATTATCCTTATGTGCTGCGCGCTACATTGCCGGCGTTTTTTGCCCTATACTGTGCCAGTATCAAAAACCGAACAAAGCAGGTGCAACATGGAAATTGATCTCGATAACTTAGTCTTTAATGGACTGGATGAAGCAGAAGAGCGCAACGCGGAACGTCTGGACGACGCAGACAAAAAAGCCCAGGCGATTGTTGCTGACGATGACTGCGGCGATGCCTGCAAAATCTGATCGCGAAGCACCGGACACCCCGGTGCTTTTTTATTGGTGTGACTTTTTCAGCCCATCCCTTTGCGCGTGATGTCTCCTTCCCGGCAGTAAACCGACGCTCGCTTTCCCCAGTGGTTTCGCACAGCTCATTCCAGTACATTTCGCGCGTGCGGCGCAGTTCAGCGTGGCGTTTTATCATGGAACCACTCCGGGTCGATGTTGGCAACGTCCACGCCATACAGGCTGGCGACAGGCAGTATTGACTCAAGAACACGTTGCGCGCTGTTCTCCGCATTCGCAGGTCGGGTCGCCAAAAACCGCCGTAACGTGCTTATCCACTTTTTCATCGTCTTTACCCCTTTCGCTCAACATGCCCTCAGTTAAGCACCCAAATTCTGTGCAGAGGAAATACCAATATCCACTGTTGATGTGCAGGATCCGCAAATAGCCCCATTTCTTCACCTGTCAGTAACACCTTGTTCACTAATGCTTTTTCACTCATAGCAAAGAACAATTTCTTATTTGGCGAGAACGTTCGCTTATGGGAGCGTAACCGGACAAAACAACAATGAGGGGCAGACGTATTACTATGGCAGAAAATAAAAAAGGATATCAAAAACAGGTCATTGCGCTGGGTTTACTGGTGGCGGGCGGCATGCTTTCTCTGCAGGCACAGGCAGATCAACTGGCGGATATCAAGGCCGCAGGGGTGGTAAAAGTCGCCACGTTTGACGCCAACCCACCGTTTGGTGCAATCGATGCCCAAACCCATAACATCGTAGGTTATGACGTCGATTTTGCCCACGCACTGGCAAAAGCGCTGGGCGTGAAGCTTGAGCTGGTTGCCACCAACCCGGCCAACCGTATTCCTCTGCTGCAGTCCGGCAAAGCGGATTTGATTGTGGCAGATATCACCATCACCCCGGAACGTGCGCAGGTCGTTGATTTCTCAACCCCCTATTTCGTCACCGGACAACAGTTCCTGGTTCCGGCCAAATCGGCCAATAAGCTGGACGACTATAGCCGGGCGCGTATTGGCGCGGTAAAAGGAACAACGGGTGAACAGACTCTGCATCAGCGCTTCCCGCAGTCCCGCGTGCTCTCTTATGACGATATTCCGCTGGCGCTGACGGCGTTGCGTAACGGTAATGTGCAGGCGATCACTCAGGACAGTACCATCCTGGCAGGTCTGCTGGCGCAGGCTCCGGATAAAGCCAACTTCAAAATTCTGCCCGACCTGCTCAGCAAAGAAGAGATTGGCGTCGGCGTGAAAAAAGGCGAAACGGCACTGCTGAAGGTCGTCAATGATGAACTGGTGAATCTGGAGAAAAGTGGCCAGGCCGCCAGAATTTATGATGTCTGGTTTGGCCCACAAACCCAATCCCCACAGCCTCGCGCCTTTAAAATAGAAGCCCAGTAATATGCTCTCAGGTTTATTTTCACGCTCCGCGGCTCGTGCCGCGGATTTTTCAAATCTGGAACATGCCAGCGTCGAGTTTCGTGACGTCGTCAAACGCTACGGGGACCATCACGTTTTAAAAGGCATTAACCTCAGCATTATGCCTGGCGAAGTGGTTGCTATCCTCGGCCCTTCGGGTTCCGGTAAATCGACCCTAATCCGGCTTATCAACCAGCTTGAAACCCTGAACGGCGGCGAAATCCTGATCGACAACACCCCTACCGGGCAGCTGTCCGGTGCGGCACTGCGCCAGCTACGCAGCCGCGTTGGGTTTGTGTTCCAGCAATTTAATCTCTACGCCCATCTCACCGCCAGCCAGAATATCACCCTGGCTCTGGAACATGTTCACGGCTGGAAGCCGCAGCCCGCACAGGAACGGGCGCTGGCATTGCTGGAAAACGTGGGGATGCTGGAAAAAGCCCACCATTTTCCCGCCGAGCTTTCTGGCGGCCAGCAACAGCGCGTGGCAATTGCCCGCGCCCTGGCCTCTTCCCCGCAAATCATCCTGTTCGATGAACCTACCTCCGCGCTCGATCCGGAAATGATCGGCGAAGTCTTGTTCGTGATGAAAGCCCTTGCCCACAGCGGGATCACCATGATTGTGGTGACACATGAGATGCAATTTGCCCGGGAAATTGCCGACCGGATTGTCTTTATCGACGGCGGACAGATTCTGGAAACCGCACCGCCGGAGCAATTTTTCAGTCAGCCGTCGCATCCGCGTGCGCAGCGTTTCCTGCAAAAAGTGCTGAACCCGCTGCATCAGGAGCATCTGTAATGCCCGCGCTCGACTGGCAGGGCGTGCTGACCGGACAGCCCCTGCAATGGATTTTATCCGGTTTTTTGACCACGCTGTGGGTCACGCTCGCCGGGGCGATTCTGGCAAGCCTTCTCGCCCTGCTTTTTCTGCTCCTGCGCCTCTCCGGTGGCCGGTTTGGCAATGGGGTCGTCAGTTGCTGGGTCTCACTGTTTCGCAATACCCCCTTACTGGTGCAACTGCTGTTCTGGTATTTCGCGGCCTGGAACGGGCTTCCCCTCGCATTTCGCGATCTGGTGAACGCAGATCACAGCTGGTCGATCCTGCCGGGTGGTGTCTGGTGGTTCACGCCCGAGTTTTTATGTTCCGCCTGGGGATTGGGGGTGTTCACCTCCGCCTTTTTAATTGAAGAGGTGGAGTCCGGGCTACGTTCCGTCCCGGCCGGGCAACGGGAGGCGGCGCTGGCACAGGGGTTCTCTGCGTGGCGGCTGTTTCGCTATATCCTTCTGCCGCAAGGCCTGGCTAATGCCTGGCAGCCTGTCGTCGGGCAATATCTCAACCTGATGAAACTCTCCTCACTCGCCAGCGGAATTGGCTTTGCAGAGCTGACCTACCAGGTGTGGCAGATTGAAAGCTACAACGCCCATGCGCTGGAGGCGTTTACCGTGGGAACCGTACTGTACTTGCTCACTGGCGTGGCGATGGGCATGGCGCTGGTGCGCATTGGCCCCTCTGTGAAACGGAAACACCACGCGACTGTCGCAACAGGAAGTGAAAAACATGATTGCCGGACTTAATGTTATTACGGATAACCTGGATTATCTGCTGTGGGGACGTGCGGCAGCCGGTGAGCCTGGCGGGGTATTGCTCTCGTTACTGATGGCCGCTGGCGCGGCGGGACTGGCACTGCCCGGCGGTATTGCCCTCGCCTGCCTGGCCTGGCGTTGTCCGGGTCTCGTACGCAAAGCGCTCTTCCTGTGGGCGGAACTGATTCGCGGTATCCCGTTGATCTTCGTGATTTTCTGGATGTGGTATCTTCTTCCGCTCATCACGGGCGGCGATCTGCCGGGTACCCTCACCGTAACGCTGGCGCTGGCCTGGTTTACAGCGGCAACGGTTATGCACTCGGTATTGGCCGGGCTGAGTGCATTACCCGGCGGACAGTATGAAGCCGCGTTGACTCAGGGATTTAGCACACAGCAAACCCTGTGGCGTGTACTACTGCCGCAGGTAATACGCAATATTCTGCCGTCTCTGGTGGGGATTTTTATCAGCCTGCTGAAGGATACATCGCTGGCGTTTATTGTGAACGTCCCGGAACTGACCACGGTGGCGGGACAGGTGAACAACCGGGTGCAAATCTACCCGGCAGCTATTTTTATCTTTACAGGGGTGGTCTACTACCTGCTCTGCTGTTCCCTCGAACAGCTTGCAAAACGCTGGCGCATTAACCGGCCAGCGCTTTAACCACCGTTTCCATCGCTTCCGTTGTCAATTCGCTGCGTTTGACGCGCTGGTTCGCCAGCGCGGTACGCAGCACACCGGCAATCACAATATGCTTCGGCTCCTGCCCTAAATCACGCATTTCGAGAACGACCTTACCTACCACCCGGCACATTTCCTGGTACAGCGCTTCGTCTTTGGTCACATTGCCCATTGGCTTCACTCCATTGCTTCAAAAACTCAGCTTAATTGATTCATCGCCCGGATACAAAAAAGAAGCCCGATGAATAAATCACCGGGCTTCATTCACAAAATCAAACAATTAGTTATTTACAGGGATCACCGCGCCTTTGTATTTGGTGCGGATCCAGTCCTGAATCTCTTTAGAGTGCAGCACATTCACCAGCGCAACGATATCTTTCTTCTTCTCATCGCCACGGTGTACGGTAATGATGTTGGCATACGGGTTGTTTTCACCGCTCTCAACTGCAATCGGGTCGTGAACCGGATCCAGACCGGCATCAATCGCGTAGTTGGCGTTGATCACTACCGCAGCACCTTCGTCGTTGTTGTACATCTGCGGCAGCAGAGACGCTTCTACGTTAGGCGTGAACTGCAGCTTCTTCGGGTTCTCGACGATATCGCTGATGCGTGCGGTCACTTTGTCGATGCCCGGCTTCAGCTTGATCACGCCCGCTTTCTCAAAGATGGAGAGAATTCGCCCCTCTTCAGAAACGGCATCGCGCATGATGATTTTGCCGCCTGCCGGCAAATCTTTCAGCGATTTGTATTTTTTGGAGTAGATACCGATTGGCTCAATGTGGATCGCCCCCGCGCTGACAAAATCGTAATCCTTATCGCCAGCGTGATCTTTCAGCACGCTGTTCAGATAAGGGATGTGCTGGAAGTAGTTGGCGTCAATGTCATGCCCCGCCAGCGCCGTGTTTGGCAGAATGTAGTCCTGGAAGGGTTTGATCTCCAGATCGATACCCTGCTTCGCCAGAATCGGCTTCGCCTGCTCCAGAATTTCGGCATGCGGCGTGTTGGACGCCCCCACCGTCAGGGTGTCCGCCCAGGAGGCAAAGCTCAGGGCACTCAGGGTTGCGGCGGCGATCAGTGTCAGTGTTTTTTTCATGATGATGGTTCCTGTGTGTTATTAGAAATTATCTTTTGTCTAACAGTGAAGTAATGACATCGCCGCAGAACTGGATAATGAAAACGATGATCAAAATAGTCACCGTTGCCACCAGCGTGACGTCACCGTGGTTGCGCTGGAATCCTTCCAGATAAGCCAGATTTCCCAAGCCGCCAGCGCCAATCACCCCCGCCATTGCGCTGTAGCTCACCAGCGCAATCAGCGTCACCGTAATACCTGAAACCAGTGCAGGTGATGACTCCGGCAGTAAAACCCGAAACACTAAGGTGCTCAGTCGTGCGCCCATCGAGCGCGTTGCTTCTATTACCCCTTTGTCCACCTCACGCAGAGCAATCTCGACCAGACGCGCGTAGAACGGCGCAGCCCCCACAATCAGGGCAGGCAGTGCGGCGTTTGCCCCGAGGATGGTACCGACGACGGTCTTGGTGAACGGGATCAGCAGTACGATCAGAATGATGAACGGGACCGAGCGGAACACGTTCACCACAATCGACATCACGCTATACACCGCACGGTTGTGGAACAAACCACCGCGCGCAGTCAAAAACAGCGCCAGGCCAAGCACAATCCCCAGTACAAAGGTTGCCACGCCGGAGAGTGCGGTCATGTACAGCGTCTCCTGCGTGGCTGCCCACAGTTGATCCCACTTCAGATGCGGAAAAAGATCCTCAGCCATGCTTAATTACCTCGCCTTCAATATCACTGTGCTGCAGATCGGCGAGGATATTGTTCAGTTGCTCATCAGATGCCACCACGTGCACCCAGAGTTGCCCAAAAACACCGTGGGCTGTTTGCGTCATTTTCCCGTGCAGGATGTTAAACGGCAGACCGTAGCGCAGCGTTAACTCACCCACGATCGGCTTATGCGTGCTGTGTCCGGTGAAGGTCAGCCGGATGACCGTGCCTTCCAGCTCATTCGCCAGCGCCGAATTAAATGTCTCTTCCTCAGCGTACTGGCTGACCTGACGCACGAACTGCCGGGTAATTGGCTGTTGCGGATGGGTAAAGACGTTCAGCACATCCCCCTCTTCCACAACTTTGCCATTTTCCATCACCGCCACGCAGTCACAGATTTTGCGCACCACGTGCATCTCGTGGGTGATCAGCACAATGGTCAGTTTGAAACGACGGTTAATGTCCAGCAGCAGATCGAGGATCTGATCGGTGGTTTGTGGGTCAAGGGCGGATGTTGCCTCGTCACAAAGCAACACGTCCGGGTTATTCGCCAGCGCGCGGGCAATACCGACGCGCTGCTTTTGCCCGCCGCTCAGCTGGGACGGATACGCATCCTCGCGACCTTTCAGGCCGACCAGCGCCACCAGCTCGGCCACGCGAGCCTTGATGTTGGCTTTAGGCACCCCGGCAATTTGCATCGAAAAAGCGATGTTCTCGTTTACCGTGCGCGACCACAGCAGGTTGAAGTGCTGGAACACCATACTGATTTTCAGCCGCGCCTGGCGCAGCGCTTCACCCTTTGCGGCAGAGATGTCCTGTCCATTGATGGTGACGCTGCCGGTGCTGGGTTTTTCCAGACCATTCAGCAGACGGATCAGGGTACTTTTCCCTGCACCGCTGTAACCAATAATGCCGTAAATTTGTCCCTGTTCTACCGTCAGATTGACGTTATCAACGGCAGTGAGTGCCACCTTTCCGTTATCAAAAACCTTCGAAATATTCCTGAGTACGATCATTCTTATTCGCAATCCGTTCCGCATATAGCGGTTTAGCGGTATGGATGTCCAAATGAGTGTAAACAGGCGATATCAGGTTTTAAATGACCAAAAAGGAATTTGTTATAACCTCAGGGAATAAGAAGCGGCATCACCGGGTAGAAAGCCAGTAGACCAATTTCAGCAATGATTATCTGCGGATTGCATATCTCACGGGGCATCCCCGGTGAAAATGGTTATTTTTTCCGCATTTCATGCCGATATAGCCATCCTCACATCCAGAGCACTTTACGTCTCACCATCCTGACATCCGAAATCAGCATGAATATGCTTTTCTGTTCTAAATGACAGTGAATCGTTCTTTATCGGGAATTTTTCATCGCCCTATCATCCCGTCATGACCTCCTGAAAGGAAAACACCATGACGATTTACCATTCCGTCACCGAGCTGATTGGCCAGACGCCGCTTATCCAGTTGCATAAACTCGATACCGGCCCTTGCTCGCTATTTTTGAAGCTGGAAAACCAAAACCCCGGCGGCTCGATTAAAGATCGCGTTGCGCTGTCGATGATTAATGAAGCGGAGCGCAACGGTTTGCTGCTGCCGGGCGGTACCATTATTGAGGCCACGGCGGGAAATACCGGCCTCGGTCTGGCCTTGATTGCCGCCCAGAAAGGGTATTCGCTGATCCTGGTAGTGCCGGACAAAATGAGCCGCGAGAAGATTTTCCACCTGCGGGCGCTGGGTGCTCAGGTGCTGCTGACACGTTCCGACGTCAACAAGGGGCATCCGGCCTATTATCAGGATTACGCCCAGCGCCTGGCGGACGAGCTGCCCGGCGCGTTTTACATTGACCAGTTCAATAACGAAGCCAATCCGCTGGCGCACCGCACCACCACGGCACCGGAACTGTATGAACAACTTGGCGGCAACATTGACGCCATTGTGGTCGGCGTGGGTTCCGGCGGAACGCTGGGCGGCCTGCAGGCATGGTTTGCCGAACACTCCCCGCACACGGAATTCGTGCTGGCCGACCCTGCAGGGTCCGTTCTCGCCGACCAGGTGGAAACCGGACGCTACCACGATGCCGGCTCCTGGCTGGTTGAAGGGATCGGCGAAGACTTTATTCCGCCGCTGGCGCATATCGAAGGGGTGAACCGCGCCTGGCGCATCACCGATCGCGAAGCGTTCACCACCGCACGCGAACTGCTGAAAACGGAAGGTATTCTGGCAGGCTCCTCCAGCGGCACGTTGCTGGCAGCGGCGCTGAAATATTGTCAGGCCCAGACCACGCCAAAACGTGTCGTCACCTTCGCCTGCGACAGCGGGAACAAGTATCTGTCGAAAATGTTCAACGATGACTGGATGCGCCAGCAGGGGCTGATTTCTCGCCCGCAGGCAGGCGATCTCTCTGACTACATTGCCCTGCGCCACGATGAAGGCGCGACCGTCGCCGCCGCCCCGGATGACACGCTTTCCACCGTGCTGGCACGGATGCGTCTGTACGACATCTCTCAGTTACCGGTGCTGGATAACGGCAAGGTCGTGGGCATTATCGATGAATGGGATCTGCTGCGGCACATCGGCGGCGACGGCGATCGTTTCACCCTTCCCGTGACAGCAGCAATGACGCGCCAGGTGGAGTTTCTCGATAAACATGCGCCGGAAAGCGCCCTGACGACCCTTTTCGACCGGGGTCTGGTGGCAGTGATCACCGACCGTGACCGTTTTCTGGGTCTGATTACGCGTAGCGATGTCCTTACCGCCTGGCGCAACCGTCTACCACAATAAAGGAATAAACGATGAAAAACCTGGCAACCCTGAGTGTACACAGCGGTGAATTTAACGATCGTCACGGCGCAGTTATGCCACCAATTTACGCCACCTCGACGTTTGCGCAACCGTCACCGGGAGAACATACCGGCTACGAATATTCCCGCAGCGGCAACCCAACCCGCCATGCGCTGGAAACCGCGATAGCCACGCTGGAAGGTGGCACGCGCGGCTATGCCTTTGCTTCTGGTCTCGCAGCCATTTCTACTGTGCTGGAGCTGCTGGATAAAGACAGTCATATCGTCGCAATTGATGATGTCTATGGCGGAACCTATCGGTTGATTGAAAACGTGCGCAAGCACAGCACTGGCCTGCGGGTCAGTTGGGTTAAACCGGACGATGTCGCGGGACTCGAGGCTGCCATTCGCCCGGATACGCGAATGGTCTGGGTAGAAACACCAACCAACCCGCTGCTTAAGCTGGCGGATCTTGCTGCCATCGCAGAAATCGCCCGTCGCCATAATATTATCAGCGTGGCGGATAACACCTTTGCCTCACCGGTCATTCACCGACCGCTGGAGTTCGGCTTTGATATTGTGGTGCACTCTGCCACCAAATATCTTAACGGCCATTCAGACGTGGTGGCCGGGCTGGCGGTGGTGGGTGATAACAAAGTGCTGGCAGACAAACTGGGCTACCTGCAAAACGCGGTCGGCGGTGTACTGGATCCGTTCAGCAGTTTCCTGACGCTTCGCGGCATCCGTACCCTCGCGCTGCGAGTGGAAAAGCACAGCACCAACGCTCTGGCCGTTGCGCAATGGCTGGAACAGCACCCTCAGGTCGCAAAAGTATTCTATCCGGGACTGGAATCGCACCCGCAGTATTCCCTCGCCCGCACGCAGATGGCATTGCCGGGCGGGATGATCTCGGTAGTGGTGAAAGGTGATGCGCAACGCGCAGCAGAGATTATCCGCAAACTGAAACTGTTTACCCTCGCCGAAAGCCTGGGGGGTGTGGAAAGTCTGGTGAGCCAGCCTTACAGCATGACCCATGCTTCAATTCCGCTGGAACAACGTCTGGCCAACGGTATTGTGCCGCAGTTGATCCGCCTGTCAGTCGGGATTGAAGATGCAAAAGATCTGATTGCCGACCTCAACCAGGCACTGAAAAATTAAACAAAATGCGGCAGGCAATCGGTCTGCCGCTATAAGATGTCATGATACCTTAACGCCTTGATAACAATCTTGTGTGGATCTTCACAGAATGTTTTTGAAACGCTGTTTTCATTTTCCTTTTGTCTGAAAACCAGCGTATAATGCGCGCCTAATCCCTGGTGAATGGTTTCAGCGCTTGGAATACAAAAAACAACGTACAACTTCTCCTCTCTCTCGTTGGGCTGAAACTCAGGCACACTTTCTTCTGCACGCTCATTTGATGTCACCTATCCTTAGTGCGTGCCATAGCCAATTTCGCAACACAGGTTTGACTCCGCGGCGGTGCGCCCCCGGAGCGAGATTCCCATATCCTTCCCAACTTAAAGACTAAGACTGTCATGAAAAAGACGAAAATTGTTTGCACCATCGGCCCAAAAACCGAATCTGAAGAGATGCTGAGCAAAATGCTGGACGCCGGCATGAACGTTATGCGTCTGAACTTCTCCCACGGCGATTACGCAGAACACGGTCAGCGCATCCAGAACTTGCGCAACGTGATGAGCAAGACCGGTAAAAAAGCCGCGATCCTGCTGGACACCAAAGGCCCGGAAATCCGCACCATTAAACTGGAAGGCGGTAACGACGTTTCTCTGAAAGCAGGCCAGACCTTCACCTTCACCACTGACAAGTCTGTTATCGGCAACAGCGAAATCGTTGCTGTGACCTATGAAGGCTTCACCAGCGATCTGTCCGTCGGTAACACCGTTCTGGTGGACGATGGTCTGATCGGCATGGAAGTGACCGCTATCGAAGGTAAAAACGTTGTTTGTAAAGTACTGAACAACGGCGACCTGGGCGAAAACAAAGGCGTTAACCTGCCAGGCGTTTCCATCGCGCTGCCAGCACTGGCTGAAAAAGACAAACAAGATCTGATTTTCGGTTGCGAACAAGGCGTTGACTTCGTTGCAGCATCCTTCATCCGTAAACGTTCCGACGTGGTTGAAATCCGTGAGCATCTGAAAGCCCACGGCGGCGAGAAGATCCAGATCATCTCCAAAATCGAAAACCAGGAAGGCCTGAACAACTTCGACGAAATCCTCGAAGCGTCTGACGGCATCATGGTTGCACGTGGTGACCTGGGTGTTGAGATCCCGGTTGAAGAAGTGATCTTCGCGCAGAAGATGATGATCGAGAAATGTGTTCGCGCACGTAAAGTGGTTATCACTGCAACGCAGATGCTGGACTCGATGATCAAAAACCCACGTCCAACCCGCGCAGAAGCAGGCGACGTGGCTAACGCCATCCTCGACGGTACTGATGCCGTTATGCTGTCCGGCGAATCCGCGAAGGGTAAATACCCACTGGAAGCGGTGACCATCATGGCGACCATCTGCGAACGTACCGATCGCGTGATGAAAAGCCGTCTGGACTATAACAACGACAGCCGCAAACTGCGCATCACTGAAGCTGTGTGCCGTGGTGCAGTAGAAACCGCTGAGAAGCTGGAAGCGCCACTGATCGTGGTTGCAACCCAGGGTGGTAAATCTGCCCGCGCAGTACGTAAATACTTCCCTGACGCGACCATCCTGGCGCTGACCACCAACGAAACCACTGCTCGTCAGCTGGTACTGAGCAAAGGCGTGGTTCCACACCTGGTGAAAGAGATCGCTTCTACTGATGATTTCTACCGTCTGGGTAAAGAAGTGGCTCTGCAGCTCGTTGAACGCGGCCTGGCACAGAAAGGCGACGTTGTTGTGATGGTTTCGGGTGCCCTGGTTCCATCAGGTACGACCAATACAGCATCTGTTCACGTACTGTAATAATTCCCGAACGAATTATTTTTTGATAAGAAGCGTCCTTCGGGACGCTTTTTTTATTCCTGTCATTAGCCAAATCTATTCAAAAAGCAAATCGGGTTTCTCTATTTAATTGCGAATTATCTAAGATGAATCCGATGAAAAATGCCTTTTTTAACATAGCTTTTTACGCAAAATGGTCTGATTCGATGCTTCTTTGAGCGAACGATCAAAAATAGGCGTATTCCCATCAAAAAAATATTCTCAACATAAAAAACTTTGTGTAATACTTGTAACGCTACATGGAGATTAACTCAATCTAGAGGGTATTAATAATGAATCGTACTAAACTGGTACTGGGCGCGGTAATCCTGGGTTCTACTCTGCTGGCAGGTTGCTCCAGCAACGCTAAAATCGATCAGCTGTCTTCTGACGTTCAGACTCTGAATGCTAAAGTTGACCAGCTGAGCAACGACGTGAACGCAATGCGTTCCGACGTTCAGGCTGCTAAAGACGACGCAGCTCGCGCTAACCAGCGTCTGGACAACCAGGCTACTAAATACCGTAAGTAATAGTACCTGTTAATAAAATGGCGCACATTGTGCGCCATTTTTTTTGTCTGCGTCAAACCGCTACTGCGTGACCTTCTCTCCCCCGCCTTCGGCAACCGCAGCGGACACCCGGCTGTTCTGTACCGACAACACATTATTGCTGGCCGATGTGTCAGTCCCTGCCGACACGGCGACCGGGATCCCCGCCCGACGTGACAAGGCTTTATCAATAAGCGCTTTATCACTACCCGACTGAGAAACAAACGACGCGAAATCGGCGGAATGGGTGATTGGTGTGATCTGTGGGTTTTCCCCCTCAATCTGCGCCAGCGGACGGTGAACTTCAATATAGCGCTTACCATCCGGCTCGACGGAGAACTTCACCGGCTCATTGATAATCTGTACCCGGGTGCCGACGCGCGCCTGCCCGAACAATGCTTTGATATCCGGTGCGTTCATGCGCATGCAACCCGAGCTGACCCGTAAACCCACGCTGTCCGGCGCACTGGTACCGTGGATAAGATATTCACCATGCCCCACACCTAAACGCAGCGCAAAACGTCCTAGCGGGTTATTTGGCCCTGCCGGTACAACTGGCGGCAATTTAATTCCCTGCTCCAGAGAGCGCGCTCTGATGCCTGGTGTTGGTGTCCAGGTTGGATTCGGGATTTTCTGGCTTACGTGGGTGATCGTCACCGGGGTTTCCAGCCCCTGCTTCCCTATACCGAGCGGAAAGACCTGAACAATCTTTTCCCCCGGCGGGAAGTAATAGAGCCGGAGCTCAGCCAGGTTCACGACAATACCCTCACGCGGCGTGTCCGGCAGCAGCATCTGGGATGGAATGATGATAGTGGTGCCCGGGGCAGGATCCACCGGCGCAATGGTATTATTTGTTTCCAGGATAAGTTGTGCTGCAGTATTAAACCGACGGGCAATAGTCTGCAGTTTATTGTCTCCTTCCTGAATCGTGTAGGTTTGGTTTTGCCCAATCAGGCGGCTGCCCGCTGGCGGCAATGGATAGTCCACCGCCCAGGCTGAATTAAGAGCACCGAGAGAACTGAGGAGTAATAGAGTTATTAGAGACGCGCGCTTCATGCTGAGATTCCTTATTCACTGGCAGAATGCCAGAAAGCTGAAAAACCAGCGAGGCGGGAGCCACCTCGCGAAACAGAATGAATGCTGTCCTGTAAGTCTAGCTAATGATTGCAGCTTTGGAGCGAATTGCGCGAATCATCGCTTCCAGCCCCTGGGAACGGGATGGGGTAAGGTGTTGCGTCAGCGCCATTTTTTCAAACCAGGGGCGGACATCAAACGCGACAATGTCCTGTGCCGACATCTGGTGATACAGAATGAATACGATGGCGATAAGCCCTTTCACAATCGCCGCGTCGCTGTCGCCCTGTAGCTCAATGACGCCATCGTTATTCGTCTGCATTATGATCCACACCTGGCTCTGGCAGCCCTGGATCATATTCTCCGGGTTATGAGCCTCTTCGCTGAGCGTCGGCAAACGCTGCCCCAGCTCAATAATATAGAGATACTTTTCTTCCCAGTTTGCGCAACGACTGAAGTTACGCAGCAATTTATCTTTATCCGGCAACGCTGCCATCTTGTGCCTCTCCGTTAGCCCAGCAACTGGTGAATGCGTTTTAGCCCCGCCACCAGCCTGTCGACCTCTTCCATTGTGTTATACATCACCAACGATGCACGGCACATCGCCGGAACCTGGTAAAACGCCATCAGCGGCATGGCGCAGTGATGTCCGGTACGTACCGCAACGCCGTAGTTATCGAGGAAGCTGCCCACATCAAAGGCATGGTGTTTCCCGAGATTAAACGCGATTACGCCCTGTCGGGTGGCCGGGCCATACAGGGTCAAATCTGGCACGCTGGCAAGCTCCTGCAGCGCGTAGTGCATCAGCAGCTGTTCATACTCCTGAATGGCGTCAAGACCAACAGACGAGATATAAGCAATGGCCGCCCCCAGCCCGATAATACCGCCCGTGTTCGGCGTACCCGCCTCAAAACGCCACGGCGCACGTGCGTAAGTCGTCCCCTCCGACAGGCTGACGGTGGCAATCATTGAACCGCCTCCTTCCCACGGCGGCATAGCCTGCAGGATAGCGTCCTTAACATACAGCACGCCGATCCCCGTCGGCCCATAAAGCTTATGGCCGGAGAAGACGTAGAAATCGCAATCCAGCGCTTGCACGTCCACCGCGTGGTGCATCACTGCCTGTGCGCCATCAATCAGCACTTTCGCACCGGCCTGGTGGGCTTTTTCGATAATCTCTGCCACCGGGTTTTCAGTCCCCAGCACGTTTGAAACCTGGGTAACGGCCACCAGCCGGGTACGCACGTCGAGCAACACATCCAGCTGTTCCAGCTTTAACGTTCCGTCTTCGTTCAGTGGGATTACCCGCAGCTGTGCGCCAACACGCTCACACAGCATCTGCCAGGGAACGATATTGGCATGGTGCTCCATCTGGGTGATGATGATGTTATCGCCCGCGTGAACCTGTGCGTTGCCCCAGCTGTTGGCGACCAGGTTGATCCCTTCGGTTGTACCCCGCACAAACACCAGCTCTTCCGGCGAGCGGGCGTTAAGGAAGGCGGCAATTTGGGTACGCACGTTCTCCATACGCTGGGTCGCCTCTGCGCTCAGCGTATGAATACCGCGATGCACGGCGGCGTAGCCGTGGCGGTAGAACTCGGCCTCCGCATCCACCACCTGATTCGGTTTCTGCGCGCTGGCCGCACTGTCGAGATAGGCCAGCGGCAAACCGTTCACTTCACGGGTCAGCACCGGAAAATCTGCCCGTACTTTCTCTACGGGGAAACTCATACTTCGCCTCCAGGCAGACGCTGGCCAATACGCGTCAGCACCTGCTGTTTAAGTGCGCCATCGAAGAGCGCTTCCGTCAGTTCTGCGGCAAACGCATAGATGATCATCTTCTGCGCCGCCTGCTTGTCGATACCCCGGGAACGCAGATAGAACATCTGTTCGTCGTCAATCCGCCCAACCGTTGCGCCGTGGCTACACTTCACGTCGTCGGCATAGATCTCCAGCTGCGGTTTGGTATCCACTTCTGCCAGACGCCCCAACAGAAGATTGTTGTTGGTCATCTGCCCGTCAGTTTTGATGGCGTGCTGCGCCACGTTAATCAGGCCATTAAACACCGCGCGCCCTTTATCGCTGACAATGGTTTTATGCAGCTGACGGCTGTTGCAGTAGCCTTTGTTGTGCTCAAGCCAGGTACGCGTGTCACACACTTCCGATTTGACCGGCATTGCCAGGCTGTTGATACGCAGCGTCGTATTTTCACCGTTGAGCTGCGTGCTGGTGTTGTGGCGCAGCACGCCCCCGCCCAGCAGGAAACTGTGGCTGTATGCGGTGGCATCTGGCCCCAGCAACAGATCGTTATGGGCAAAGTGATGGCTTGCCGGGTTTTCAAACGCCAGCTTGATGTGGTGAAGATGCGCACTGGCGGCCACGTCCATCGTCAGCCTTGTACCGGTAAAATGACGAATAGCATTGAGGCTGGCGTAATGCTCAATCACCGTCGCCTCGGCTCCCTCCGCCAGCTCAAGATGGTGGCGATAGTGCGCGGTGTTGATCTCCTCGCCGTCCAGCCCCTGAGTGATATGCATCAGCAACAGCGGTTTTTCCGGGCGCTGGTTACGCCTCACGCGGATATGCGTCACAGACTGCGCCAGGCTTTCGGTAAGGTGCAGGAAGACCTCCGGCTGCACCGGTGCAGACAGGTGCTGGCGTTCGTCATTCACGACGACGTCAAAACCGCTGTGTTGTGTCTCGTCGCTCAGTTCCGGGCGGAACACACCGTCGACAAAGACCAGACGTACCGCATCCACGCTCAGCGCCAGCGCATCACGCACGGAGGCACTGACATCCGCCAGACGCGTCACAAACTGAGCGTTCAGCAGGCCTTCAAGCGGCGTGTATTTCCAGTCTTCATGCTTACGCGTGGGCAGGCCCAGACGCAGCATCTGCTGCAGATGCTGTTGCGCCTGTTCGGATCGCGTTTCACCCTGCGCTTCAAACAAGCGGTGCCATTGCTGGAGTGCATTACTGCTGTTCGGTAAGCCAGCCATAGCCCTGCTCCTCCAGTTGTTTAACCAGCGTGAAATCGCCGGATTTCACAATACGCCCCTGGTAAAGCACATGAACGTAGTCTGGTTTGATGTAGTCAAGAATACGCTGGTAGTGGGTGACGATAATGAACGACCGTTTGCCGTCGCGCAGGGAGTTAACACCATCCGCAACTATTTTCAGGGCGTCGATATCCAGACCAGAGTCAGTCTCATCAAGAATGCACAGTTCCGGCTCCAGCACCGCCATTTGCAGAATATCGTTGCGCTTTTTCTCACCGCCGGAGAAACCGACGTTGACCGAGCGGGTCAGCAGATCTTCCGGCATTTTCAGCAGCTTGATCTTCTCTTCCATCAAATCCTGGAAGTCAAAGCGATCCAGCGCTTCCAGACCGCGATATTTGCGCACCGCATTCAGCGCCGTTTGCAGGAAAAACTGGTTACTGACGCCTGGAATTTCTACCGGATACTGGAAGGCCATAAAAATGCCCTCTCCCGCCCGGTCTTCCGGGGACATCTCCAGCAGATCTTTACCGTTAAACTCGACTGACCCGTTTGTCACTTCGTAATCTTCACGTCCTGCCAGCGTCGCCGAAAGCGTACTTTTCCCGGACCCATTTGGCCCCATAATGGCGTGAACTTCACCCGGCTTGACGTCAAAATTGAGGCCACGCAGGATCTCTTTATCTTCCACACTGACCTGTAACTCTTTAATACTTAACATGTGCTTTCCTTAACCGACGCTGTGTTCAAGACTAATGGCGAGGAGTTTCTGAGCTTCAACGGCAAATTCCAGCGGCAGTTCAGAGAACACATCCTTACAGAAGCCGTTAACAATCATAGAGATGGCATCTTCTTCGCTGATCCCGCGCTGCAGGCAGTAGAAGAGCTGGTCTTCTCCAATACGCGACGTCGTCGCTTCGTGTTCAAGCTGGGCACTGTTTTTACGGCACTCCACATACGGGAAGGTATGTGCGCCGCAGTCTGCGCCAATCAGCATGGAGTCACACTGGGTAAAGTTACGGGCATTGGTCGCCGTCGGCATGATTTTGACCAGCCCGCGATAGCTGTTCTGGCTATGTCCTGCGGAAATGCCTTTTGAGATGATGGTCGACCGGGTGTTTTTACCGATGTGGATCATCTTGGTGCCGGTATCCGCCTGTTGATAGCCGCTGGTCAGCGCCACCGAGTAAAATTCACCGATGGAGTTATCCCCGCGCAGAATGCAGCTCGGGTATTTCCAGGTGATGGCAGAGCCGGTTTCCGACTGGGTCCAGGACATTTTGCTGTTTTCACCTTCACACAACGCTCGCTTGGTGACGAAGTTCAAAATGCCGCCCGTGTTGCCATCACCAGGGAACCAGTTTTGCACCGTGGAATATTTCACCTCGGCATCTTTATGAATGATGACTTCGACCACCGCCGCGTGAAGCTGGTAGCTGTCACGAACCGGGGCAGAACACCCTTCGATGTAGCTGACGTAGCTGCCTTCGTCCGCCACCAGGATGGTGCGTTCGAACTGACCGGTTTTTTCAGCATTAATGCGGAAATAGGTCGACAGCTCCATCGGGCAGCGCACGCCTTTTGGCACATAGATGAAGGTGCCATCAGAGGCCACCGCCGCGTTGAGTGCGGCAAAGAAATTATCGTTACCCGGCACGACGGTCCCGAGGTACTTTTTCACCAGATCAGGGTGATCGTGGATAGCTTCACCGAAGGAACAGAAAATGATGCCCTGTTCTGCCAGCTTCTCGCGATACGTGGTCGCCACCGACACGGAGTCAAAAATGGCATCCACCGCCACCTCTTTACCTTCACGAACCGGTACGCCGAGCTGATTAAACGCTTCTTCCACCTCTTTGCTCAGGAAGCTGTTTTCCGCCCCGGTTTGCTGTACCGCACCGGGCTGTGAGGCGCAGGTATCATCACAACTGCCGCAGGATGGCGCGGAGTAGTAGCTATAGTCCTGGTAATTCAGCTTGTCATAGTGCGCTTTCAGCCAGTGCGGCTCTTCCATCTCCAGCCAGGCACGGAAGGCATTCAGGCGGAATTCAAGCATCCACTCCGGCTCGTGACGCTTGGCGGAAATCGCCCGCACGACATCTTCGTTAATGCCTTTCGCCAGTTCATCGGTCTGCAGCTGCGTGAAGAACCCCTCTTTGTAGTTAAGGTGTCCGCCGCTCCAGGTGTTCACATCATCAGTTGCTTCAGTATTACGAGACATAGCACCGCCTATACCCCAAAGCTTTCGCCGCAGCCGCATTCATTCTGGGCTTTCGGGTTATGAAATTTGAATAACTGGTTTAAGCCTTCGCGTACGTAATCCACTTCGGTGCCATCAATAAATGGCATCGCCTGGAGTGCGACGTACAATCTGGCTCCTTCGGTTTCAAAGACCAGATCGTCTTTCTCCGCCTGAGTGACGGTATCCAGCACATACCCAAAGCCCGCGCAGCCGGTTTGCTTAACGCCTAAACGCAATCCCAGAATGTCTGGATTTTTCGCCACCAGCTCGTGGATATGCGCCGCAGCCGCTGGCGTTAGCGTTAAGCCGCGCCAGGCAAAGTCGGCAGGATTGAAGGTTTCTGAATGCAGTTCCATAGTTCCACCTCATCTGTTGAGCCACCAGGGCATAACATCATGTTAGTGATAACGATTATCACTTCAACCCCTTGCGAGCAGGGGCTTTCGGCTAAATCGCCCTTTCTGGCTGCTTTTATTAAGCATAGACCCTGTCAGGCGAAGCTGACGGGATGGATTTAATTGTTCAATGCATTGATAAATAATGCATTTATCAACAGAGATCGCCGAGGTCAGATGCAAATTAAAATATGCATCGGAAATGCCTATTTTTAAGATAGATTTTGAGACACCTGCGAACGTGTCATCGTCAATTCTGACGAGCAGTCTGACGACGACACCCTCCCGCCACAGATAACCCCTTATAAAACAAGAAAAGAAAATTTGGCACGTATCCTGCTTACTTGCGTTTACGGGACTGGGTTACCCAGTTAACTATCGCTTCATTTCTTAACAGGTCTGTTATTGATGAAAAAAATCGCAAGCGTCTGCCCCTATTGTGGTGCGGGCTGCAAATTAAATCTTGTCGTTGAAAATAACCGTATTCTCCGTGCCGAAGCAGCAGAGGGCGTGACAAACCAGGGAACCCTGTGTCTGAAAGGCTTTTACGGCTGGGATTTTCTCAACGATACCCGCCTGCTCACCCCCCGCCTGACGCAACCGATGATCCGCTACCACAAAGGCGAAGCATTCACACCCGTCACCTGGGAAGAGGCTATCCGCTATACCGCCCACAGGCTCAACGCCATCAAAACAGAGTTTGGCCCACGCTCAATTATGACCACCGGCTCCTCCAGAGGGACAGGTAATGAAACAAACTATGTGATGCAAAAATTTGCCCGCGCGGTGCTTAACACCAATAACGTGGATTGCTGCGCCCGCGTCTGCCACGGCCCTTCCGTTGCGGGTCTGCAGGAAACACTTGGTAATGGCGCGATGAGTAATTCAATAAACGATATTGAAAACTCAAAATGCCTGCTGGTATTTGGCTACAACTGCGCAGATTCTCACCCCATCGTCGCCCGGCGCGTGCTGAAAGCCCGTGAGAATGGCGCAAAAATCATAGTTTGCGATCCGCGACGTATTGAAACCGCCCGCATTGCCGATCAGCATCTGCAGCTGAAAAACGGCAGCAATATGGCGCTGGTCAATGCCTTTGGCTACGTGCTGCTGGAAGAAGAGTTGTACGACAAAAACTACGTCGCACGTTTCACTGAGGGGCTTGAGGCCTACCGGCAGACAATTAAAGATTATGCTCCCGAGAACGTCGAACACCTGACCGGTATTCCGGCCCGCGACATTCGCCAGGCGATGCGTACGTTCGCGGCGGCACCTTCCGCCACCGTTATGTGGGGCATGGGCGTTACGCAGTTTGGCCAGGCCGTGGATGTGGTAAAAGGCCTCTCCAGCCTGGCGCTGCTGACCGGTAACCTGGGACGTCCAGCGGTAGGCGTCGGGCCTGTGCGCGGGCAGAATAATGTACAGGGAGCGTGTGACATGGGCGTTTTGCCCAACATGTTCCCCGGCTATCAGGACGTGACCGACCCGGCGGTCAGGCAGAAATTTGCCGATGCCTGGGGAATAGACGTGAACAAGATGGACGATCGCATCGGAACACGCATCACCGAAGTCCCGCACCTTGCGCTGGAAGGTAAGGTCAAAGCCTATTACATCATGGGGGAAGATCCGCTTCAGACCGAAGCCGATCTGGGCCTGGTACGCAGCGGTTTCGGGGCGCTCGATTTTGTGGTCGTACAGGACATCTTCATGACCAAGACCGCTGAAGTGGCGGACGTACTGCTCCCGGCGACCTCCTGGGGCGAACATGGCGGTGTCTTTACCTGTGCCGATCGCGGCTTCCAGCGTTTCGGGAAAGCGATTGAGGCCAGCGGTAACGTGAAGCGCGACTGGGAAATCATCAGCCTGCTGGCAACGGAGATGGGCTACCCGATGCATTACGAATCTAACCAGCAGATCTGGGATGAAATGCGCGAGCTGTGCCCGCTGTTCTACGGCGTGACGTATGAAAAAATGGGTGAGATGGGCCATGTTCAGTGGCCGTGTCCAACGCTCGACCATCCAGGTACCCCGTATTTATACAAAGACAATCAGTTCGATACGCCTTCCGGCAAAGGCCAGCTCTTTGCCGCCACCTGGCGCGCTCCGGCTGAGACGCCGGATGAAGACTATCCGCTGGTGCTCTGCACGGTGCGCGAAGTTGGACACTACTCCTGCCGGTCAATGACCGGAAACTGTGCCGCGCTACAAAGCCTGGCCGACGAACCGGGCCGTGTACAGATGAACCCAGCCGATGCGAACAAACTGGGCATTGCTGACGGTCAGCTGGTGTGGGTGCGCTCACGTCGTGGCAAAGTCATCACGCGCGCCAGCATCAGTGAACGCATCAACGTCGGTGCGGTCTATATGACTTATCAATGGTGGATTGGTGCCTGTAACGAACTGACACAGGATAATCTCGACCCAATCTCCAAAACGCCGGAAACAAAATACTGTGCGGTTCAACTGGAGGCGATCGAAGACCAGCGCTGGGCGGAGGACTTTGCGGCCTCAGCGTATCAAACCATGAAGACGCGGTTGATCAGTGCGGTGAATATCTGATGGCACTGCCGGGTAAGGTATAACGCTTACCCGGCAACACTGCTCTACTCCAGCCCCTTCTCTTTTGCTTCCACCTCGCGATACCAGCGCGGATGGTGTTTCTTCGCCCAGCGACGGCTGACCTTACCTTCAATCATTCCCTTGATCGATCCTTTTACCCAAAACGCCATATACACATGAATAAGGATGGCGTGGATCAGAATGATGGCGGCGGTTGCGTGGATCAGTAAGCTCCAGCGCACCACCTTCACTGGGAAATGGTGGGCAAAATAAGGCCGCCAGATAATCACCCCGGTCGCCAGCAACACGAAGATCATACTCATGATGCTCCAGAACATCATTTTCTGCCCGGCATTGTACTTACCAACATCCGCCACCTTATGCTCATTGCCTTTCAGCACCTCAACAATCCCCTTCACCCAGGGAATATCCTGTTTATCCGGGATGTTGTGATGTACGAAACGCACAAACATAAACATCAGCGCAAAGAAGATCAGCACGCCAAAAAAAGGATGCAGAATACGCCCCATCTGCGGCGTGCCGAAGGTTTCGGTTAGCCATTGCAGCGTCGGGAAAAAGAGCGCAATACCGGAGAGGGCAACCAGAAAGAAGCAGATCACCACCGTCCAGTGGCAGGCACGGTCGATAAACGTCGTGCGCTGGATCATGATACGTTTACTCATGGTCGTTCTCCTCTTCGTCGTCATCCGTCTCCTTGTTTGGCCCCACACCGATGTAGTGATAAACCAGCCCGGCAAAAGTAGCGATAAAACCAGCAGCAGAAAGCGGTTTGAGTACTCCTTTCCACAGATTAACCGGCACATCAATTTTCGGTTCAGCTGGCAGGTTGTGATACAGCTCAGGCTGGTCGGCGTGGTGCAGCACATACATCACGTGAGTCCCGCCCACACCCTGCGGGTTATAGACCCCCGCCTGACCATAACCGCGTTTTTTCAACTGCACCACGCGGGATTCGCCCAGCTCCAGCATCTCTTTTTTGGTACCGAAATGAATAGCCCCCGTCGGACAAGTTTTAACGCAGGCAGGCTCCTGCCCGACGCTGACCCGGTCGACACAAAGGGTGCATTTGTAGACGCGGTTATCATCCGGATTAAGACGCGGAATATTGAATGGACAGCCCGCGATGCAGTAGCCGCAGCCAATACAGTGTTCCGACTGGAAATCGACAATCCCGTTGGCATACTGAATAATTGCCCCCGCAGACGGACAGGCTTTCAGACAACCCGGTTCGGCACAGTGCATACAGCCGTCCTTGCGGATCAACCACTCCAGTTTGTCGTTTTGCGTGGTTTCGCTAAAGCGCATTACCGTCCAGGATTTGGCGCTCAAATCCATCGGGTTATCATAGACCCCCTCGCAGTAACCCACCTCATCGCGGATATCGTTCCATTCCGAACAGGCCACCTGACACCCCTTACAACCAATGCAGATGGACACATCGATGAGCTTTGCCACTTCCGCTTTGAAATCGCGAGCCCGCGGCGGAGGCGTCAGACCGTTGGTTGCCGAGCGTTTGATAATATCTTGTGATTGCATGGACATACGCAGGTTCCCTTACGCCTTCTCAATGTTGACTAAGAACGCCTTGTACTCTGGCGTTTGTGAGTTAGCGTCACCCACCGATGGCGTCAGCGTATTGGCAAGGAAGCCTTTGCGGGTTGCACCTTCAAAGCCCCAGTGACACGGAATACCAATGGTGTTGACCTTGCGGCCATCAATGGTCAAGGTTTGCAGGCGTTTGGTCACCACCGCTTTGGCTTTGATAAAACCACGTTTCGAGGTCACCTTCACCGTATCTCCTGCCGTAATGCCTTTCTCATGTGCCAGACTCTCCCCGATCTCGATAAACTGATCCGGCTGGGCGATGGCGTTAAGTCGTGCATGCTTGGTCCAGTGGCGAAACAGCTCGGTAATCGAGTAGGTTGTCGCAACATAGGGAAACGCATCTGCTTTGCCCATATTGGCAATATCGTCTTTAAACACGCGGGCTACCGGGCTGGAGATAACATCCGGGTGCAACGGGTTTGTTCCAATCGGTGATTCAATCGGTTCGTAGTGTTCCGGGAACGGTCCATCGTTCATTTTGTCGATGGAGAAGAGCCGCGCTACGCCCTCCGGGTTCATGATAAATGGCCCGACATTGCTGCCCGGTGCAGAGGCGTTGTAATCCGCCACATCCATTCCGGACCACTTTTTGCCGTCCCAGTGCAATAAGGCACGCTCTGCATCCCACGGTTTTCCCTGAGGGTCGGCCGACGCGCGGTTATAGAGAATGCGACGGTTAGCTGGCCACGACCATGCCCATCCCGGTGTGCAGCCCAGCCCGTACGGATCGCTGTTATCACGATTCGCCATCTGGTTACCCTGCTCCGTCCAACTACCGCAGTAAACCCAGCAGAAGCTGCTGGTTGAACCATCATCACGCAGCTGGGCAAAGCTGCTGAGCTGCTGACCCTTCTTCGCGATTGGCTGACCTTCATCATCAAACAGATCCACCAGCGCGACACCGTTGGCCTCACGGGCAATCTCTTCAGGATGCGGATCGCGCGGATTCTTATACGCCCAGGACATACTCAGCACCGGTTCCGGGTTCGCCCCGCCTTCCTGCTGGTACAGTTCACGCAGACGCGTAAACAGGCGGCCCAGAATTTTGCCATCATGCATCGCTTCGCCTGGTGGCTCAGCTGCAGCCCAGTGCCACTGTAGCCAACGGCCTGAGTTGGCGATTGAGCCATCTTCCTCCGCGAAGCACGACGACGGCAGACGGAAAACTTCGGTCTGGATATCCGCGGGGTTGACGTCGTTCATCTCCCCGTGATGCTGCCAGAAGGTTGATGACTCGGTGACCAGCGGATCAATAATCACCATGTATTTCAGCTTTGCCAGCGCGCGGGAAGATTTGTTCTTATCCGGGAATGCCGCCAGCGGGTTAAAGCCCTGTACGATATAACCGTTGATTTTGCCTTCCAGCATCAGCTCTGCCTGGGTCATCACGTCGTAGAGACGATCCCACTTCGGCAGCCAGTCATAGCCCCAGTTATTTTCAGCCGTTGCGCGATCGCCCCAGAAGCTTTTCATCATGCTGACGAAGAACTTCGGCGTGTTTTGCCAGTAGTTCACTTCGTTAAGGCCTAACGATGGGGGCGTAATCTGGGAAATATAGGTCTGATAGTCCGGCTGTTTTTCCGACGGCAGCGGCATGTATCCCGGAAGGTTAGTTGAGAGCAAACCGAGATCGGTATAGCCCTGGATATTGGAGTGTCCACGCAAGGCATTCACGCCACCACCCGCCATACCAATATTGCCGAGCAACAGCTGTAACATGCCCGCCGCACGAATAATCTGCGCCCCGGCAGAGTGGTGCGTCCAGCCCAGTGCATAGAGGATGGTTGCAGTGCGATCCGGTACACTGGTACTGGCGAGGATCTCACAGATGCGGGTGAAGTCAGCAACAGAAGTGCCGCACAGACGGTTGACCATTTCCGGCGTGTAGCGGTCAACGTGTGTTTTCAGCAAGTTCCAGACGCAACGGGGATCGCTGAGCGTTTCATCACGCCGGGCATTCCCCTGCGCGTCCAGCTGATAGAACCAGCTCGATTTATCATACTGGCGCTTGCTCGCGTCATATCCACTGAACAACCCGTCGTTAAAAGTATAATCCTCGCGGATCAGCAGGCTGGCATTCGTATAAGCGCGGACATAGTCGTGCTGAACGGTATCGTGCGCAATCAGATAGCGGATAACCCCCAGCAGAAAGGCGGTGTCTGAACCTGCACGGATTGGGGCGTAAAGGTCGGCGACAGCAGCACTGCGGTTGAAGCGCGGATCGACCACCACCACCGTGGCATCGTTTTTTGTTTGTGCTTCAACGACCCACTTAAAGCCTACCGGGTGCGCTTCAGCGGCGTTTCCGCCCATCACCAACACCACATTGGCATTTTTGATATCCACCCAGTTGTTGGTCATCGCACCGCGACCAAAGGTTGGTGCCAGTGCCGCCACGGTTGGCCCATGACACAAACGCGCCTGACAGTCGATGGCGACCATCCCCAGTGCGCGGGTGAACTTACCGTCGAGGATCCCAGTTTCGTTACTCGCAGCCGATGAGCAAAGCATCCCGGTGGTGCTCCAGCGGTTGACCGTCAGCCCCTGGGCATTTTTCTCAATAAAATTCGCATCGCGATCCGTCTTCATCAGCCGGGCGATGCGCTCGATTGCATCATCCCAGGAAATACGCTGCCATTTATCCGAACCCGGCGCACGGTATTCAGGGTAAAGCAGACGGTTATCGCTATGAATATAGTCCAGTACCCCGGCCCCTTTTGGACACAACGAACCGCGGCTCACCGGATGATCAGGATCCCCTTCAACGTGATAAATACTTTCCCTGACGTTTTTGGCGGTATCGCCGAGGCTGTACATGATCATGCCGCAACCTACTGAACAATAGGTACAGTTATTACGCGTCTCTTTTGCTTTTAAAAGTTTGTATTGACGTGTTTCTGCCTGTGCAGAAAACGATGATAAAAATCCGAGTGATGCGACAGTTGTTCCTGCCATACCCCCCGCGCAGATCTTGAAGAACTGCCTCCGGCTAAGCTCCATTTTTCCTCCAGCTTAAACTTAAGACATGAAAAGGGACAGAGATTATAGGGGTATTGTGTCTGATAAACCATTATCCATTTGTGGTTATAAGACCCTGATAAATGAGAGGGCGCATTCCTGTCAAATTCGGGACATTCTAAGGATGCATGTTGATCATGCTGCTCTGTCTCTCATTTTCACGAAAAATTAAATTGTCTGCTTAGACAGCATCGATAAAGCCATTTACGACTTATACCAGTACTTAAATCGTAAATGCTTAAAGAGATATTTTTCTTAACAGGATACCTGGTATTATTTTTTTACTGGTTTCTGTTGAAGTTACTAAGAATAAAATATACGGACAGTCATTATGATGAATATCATAATAAAATTTATAACCAACAACTATTTAGAGAATACGTGGTGAATTGATTGCAATCCCAGTGATAGTGTACAAAAAAGGCCGCAAGCGCGGCCTTTTCTTCAGGTATTAATGGACGTGAACGCCCAACCGCCAGGCAAAGTAGATCTCTTCTTTGAGTTCATTTGAAGAGAGCGCCAGCAAATCAGCAAACTCCAGCTCAAGCTGCTTCAGCTTTTTCAGGTACTGCGCCGGAGACAGGTTGCTTTTATCGCGACGTATATATTCAATTGCCAGTTGTGTTGGGGTTATTTCAGTATCCATGATGTCCTCGCTTATGTACAAAACCTGACCAGTATATCACAGTCAACCGCCTGGTTTTTGACCAAATGCAAAACATCGGGCAACTTTACACAACCGCCGTCGTCAGGCGCGACGAACAGCACAGACGTTCCTGCTCATCGAGAATGTCTATCTGCCACACCTGATGACGTCTCCCGGCGTGGAGGGCGCGGCAGATCCCCCGCACTCGCCCACTGCGCACGGAACGAATATGGTTAGCATTAACTTCCAGTCCGACAACGTTTTGCTCGCCTTCGGTGCAGAGATACCCTGCCACCGACCCCAGCGTTTCGGCCAGCACGACGGACGCGCCACCGTGCAGTAAGCCAAACGGTTGATGGGTACGGCTATCGACCGGCATGGTGGCTTCCAGCTCATTCTCACCAATGCGGGTAAACTGGATATCCAGCAAACCCACCATATTACCTTCGCTCATGGCATTCAGTGCCTGTAGCGTCACTGCTCGTTTCCAGATCATCCGATAATCTCCAGTAAAGCCTGTAATGGATGGCGCACGCCGTTACCTTCGACGCGTTTTACCTGGCTGCGGCACGAGTAGCCCGTCGCCAGACAACGATTTCGCGGTAAGCGCTGCATCGCCTGATGCCACGACAACTCGTAGATCCCCAACGACGTTGCATGGTTTTTCACTTCATGCCCGTAAGTACCGGCCATACCGCAGCAGCCGACGCTGACGTTCTCCAGTTTCGCGCCAAAACAAGCGAAAATAGAGGCCCACTGAGCAGGAGCCCCTGGCAAAGCGGTCACTTCGGTACAGTGGCCAAAAAGATACCATGACTCACCGCGCACATCTGCCGTGGTCATCCCCTGTAGTGCGGCTGGTAGCCATTCGTGCACCAGCATGACGTGGAAATCGCCGCGTTTTTCGCCCAGCGTCTGTTTGTACTCATCCCGGTAGCACAGCACCAGCGCCGGATCGACACCGACCATTGGCATGCCCAGTTGCGCAACACGATTTAAGAAATCTGCGGTTTTCCGGGCCGTTTTGGCAAAGCGGGTCAGGAAACCTTTAATGTGCTGCGCCTTGCCGTTTGGCGAGAACGGCAGCACCACTGGCTGATAATCCAGCTTTTCAGCCAGGCGTACAAAGTCAGCCACCACCTGAGCATCGTAGTAACTGGTAAACGGATCCTGCACCACCAGCACCACGCGGGCTTTCTGCTCCGGGCTTAACGCTTCAAGTTGCTCCAGCGTCATGTTCGCCGAGCGGTGTCCAACCAGCTGGCGTTGCAAGGAGGGCGTCGACAACAGCGGCAGATCCAACATCCCGATATGTTTTTCGGAGAGCTTGCGCACCAGCGGCTGATTGATAAAGAAGTTAAAGGTCTTCGGCGCTCTCGCCATCAGCGGCGCGTAGCTTTCCACCGTTGCCACCAGGTGGTCACGCATCGGGCGCAGATAGCGCGTGTGGTAAAGCTGCAGGAAGCGGGAACGGAACTCCGGCACGTCGATTTTAATTGGGCACTGGGTCGAACACGCCTTACAGGCCAGGCAGCCGGACATTGCCTCTTTCACTTCATGCGAGAAGTCGTACTCGCCCTTGCTTGCATGCCAGCTGTTGCGGGTACGTTCGATAAGCGAACGCAGGCTGGCACCTTTCTCCGGCAGTTCCTGCTCCAGTTTCAGTGGATCCACCCCACGATCGGCCAACAAACGCAGCCATTCGCGCACCAGCGTTGCTCGCCCCTTTGGGGAGTGAATGCGGTTGCTGGTCATTTTCATCGACGGGCACATCGGGCTTTTCACGTCAAAGTTAAAGCACAGGCCGTTGCCATTACACTCCATTGCACCGCGCCAGGAGGTGCGTACCGCAACCGGAATTTGTCTGTCCCAGGTGCCGCGTTTGACGGAATCCACCCGTAACATCGGCGCGTCAACCCCCTCTGGCGGGCAAATTTTTCCCGGGTTGAGTCGGTTATCAGGGTCGAATACCGCTTTGACCTTGCGCAGCTCACCGTAGAGTTGTTCACCGAAGAAAGCCGGGCTGTACTCCGCACGGAACCCCTTACCGTGTTCACCCCACAGCAGACCGCCATATTTGGCGGTCAGGGCCACGACATCGTCGGAGATTGCTTTCATCAGCATCTCCTGCTGGGGGTCACACATGTCCAGTGCCGGACGCACATGCAGTACCCCGGCGTCGACGTGTCCGAACATGCCATAGCTCAGGCCGTGGCTGTCCAGCAGTGCGCGAAACTCAACGATATAATCCGCCAGATGCTCCGGTGGTACGCAGGTGTCTTCGGCAAAGGGAATGGGTTTGGCGGCACCTTTGGCGTTGCCAAGCAGCCCCACCGCTTTTTTACGCATCGCGTAGATACGTTCAATGCCGGAGAGATCGTTACAGAGCTGCCAGCCAATCACCCCGCCCTCGCCCCGGGCGATGAGCTCGTCCAGCCTCTGACAAAGCATCGTCACCTGACTTTCGATCAGTTCGGCATCATCACCCGCAAATTCAACAATATTCAGGCCGAGCATCTCTTTATCCGGCACATCGGTGATCAGCTCGCTCACGGAGTGCCAGACGATATCTTCCCGGGCCAGATTCAGCACTTTGGAGTCGACGGTTTCCACCGACAACGCCCGCGCCTCCACCATAAACGGCGCATTGCGCAGTGCGGAGTCGAAAGAGTTGTATTTGACGTTCACCAGGCGGCGCACCTTCGGCAAGCGGGTGATATCCAGACGCGCCTCGGTGATAAACGCCAGCGTCCCTTCGGAGCCGGTCAGCACGCGGGTCAAATCAAACTGGCTCGAATCATCATTAAAAACATGACGCAGGTCGTAACCTGTTAAGAAGCGGTTCAGTTTTGGGAATTTATCGAGGATCAGCTGGCGGTTATCGCGACAGCGTTCCAGTACGGTGCGATAAATTCGCCCGCTCGTGGTGTTCTCTTTGCCCAACGTTTCCGCCAGCTCAACCGGCATCGGCTGGGTATCAAGGATATCGCCCCCCATCAGTACCGCGCGAACGCCCATGACGTGATCGGAGGTTTTACCGTAGACCAGGGAACCCTGACCGGAAGCATCGGTGTTGATCATCCCGC
The DNA here is from genome assembly GCF_014103115.1 of Enterobacter sp. RHBSTW-00901. Lineage (NCBI taxonomy): Bacteria > Pseudomonadati > Pseudomonadota > Gammaproteobacteria > Enterobacterales > Enterobacteriaceae > Enterobacter > Enterobacter sp. RHBSTW-00901. Next base: position 209,714 of record NZ_JABXPB010000001.1, on the reverse strand, counting down.
CAATTGTGGCGCGGTTGCTTGTGGACAGCTCCGGGGCGAAAAAGTAGCCGTAGGGTTTCAGGTATTGGTTGAGCTGATCTTTAATGACCCCCGCTTCAACGCGCACCCACCCCTCTTCAGGGTTGATCTCAATGATGCGGTTCATATAACGGGACATATCGATGATGATGCCCTGGTTCAGTGCCTGGCCATTGGTGCCGGTACCGCCGCCACGTGGGGTAAATATCAGAGACGTAAATCGTTCTTGCGCCGCCAGACGGGCTACCAGCGCGACATCAGCCGTTGAGCGTGGGAAAACGACGGCATCGGGAAGTAGCTGGTAGATACTGTTATCGGTCGCCATCGTCAGCCTGTCGGCATAATTGGTGGCGGTATCACCTGTAAAACCCTGTTGCTCCAGTGCCTGCAAAAAATTAAGCACCAGCTGAACGACGCCGGGTGCCTGGGAAATCTGTGGGATCATTACTGTCGACCCTAATTAGAGTTGTGGATCCCCGTCATACTTCAAGCAGCAGATGCGTTGGCTGCGTCTACTCACCCTGGCCACATAGTTATCCATGCGCCCAGGGATTCGTTCACTTGCCGCCTTCCTGCAGCCCGAATTATTCAGGAGATAATCGTTTGCGTTGTGTCCCAACTTTTTATCACATTTTTTTCTTATACGCTCAGCAGAATTACAGGCAAAATCCGCCTGTCAAGAATCGCTGAAATCACTAATGATTAGAGAGACGCGGTTTTACGTTTCCGCCGGCCTGTCTGGCGTTCATTTAAGGAAAGTTTCACTTATGGTCAATCTTCGTCAGCCCAGGGATGTTGCGCAAATTTTACTGTCGGTGCTGTTCTTAGCCATCATGATTATTGCGTGTCTGTGGATTGTTCAACCTTTCGTGCTCGGCTTTGCCTGGGCCGCGACCGTGGTCGTCGCGACCTGGCCTTTACTCTTGCGTTTGCAGAAACTGCTCTTTGGACGGCGTGGTCTGGCGGTGCTGGTCATGACCCTGCTGCTGTTCCTGCTGTTTATTATTCCGATTGCGCTGCTGGTGAATAGCCTTGTTGACTCCAGTGGCCCGGTTATTCGCGCCATCTCCAGCGGCGATCTGACGCTGCCGGATCTCGCCTGGCTCAACAGTATTCCCGTCGTGGGCGCAAAACTCTACAGCGGCTGGCACAGCCTGCTGGAGATGGGCGGCAGTGCGCTGATGGCGAAAGTGCGACCGTATATTGGCACCACCACTACCTGGTTTGTTGGTCAGGCCGCGCATATCGGCCGGTTTATGATGCACTGTACCCTGATGCTGGTCTTCAGCGCCCTGCTGTACTGGCGCGGTGAACAAGTGGCTCTGGGGATCCGTCATTTTGCCACCCGACTGGCGGGTAAACGCGGCGATGCGGCCGTTCTGCTGGCCGCTCAGGCCGTCCGTGCCGTTGCGCTTGGCGTGGTGGTGACTGCGCTGGTGCAGGCCGTGCTGGGCGGTATCGGACTTGCCATCTCAGGTGTGCCTTACGCAACCATCTTTACCGTCGTGATGCTGATGACCTGCCTTGCGCAACTGGGACCATTGCTGGTGCTGGTACCCTGCATTATCTGGCTCTACTGGACAGGTGATACCACCTGGGGCACCGTCCTGTTGGTCTGGAGCTGCGTGGTCGGGACGATGGATAACGTCATTCGCCCAATCCTCATCCGTATGGGAGCCGATCTGCCGCTGATCCTGATCCTGTCAGGCGTTATTGGTGGATTGATTGCATTTGGGATGATCGGTCTGTTTATTGGCCCGGTACTTCTGGCAGTGACATGGCGTCTCTTCTCCGCCTGGGTGCATGAAGTACCACCGCCGGGAACTGACCCGGACGTGATCCTGAGCGAACTGGAAGAGCTGGAAGACCAGAACAAACAGTAACGGTATGGCCGGGTAGCGCTACGTTTACCCGGCCTGAATTGCTCCCCGCAATACTTAACCATTGTTAAACTATTTATTCTCTGCGCACTGGTCTGACCCGCAAAACCAGCTGTAACTCTGTCATCCACTTCAAAAAATCTTTACGACTCTTTAACTATTGAGACGAATCTGATCGACGCAAAAAAACGCAATGCCTACTATTAGCTCACGGTTATAGATCAACACCTTGATTTATAAGCATGGAAATCCCCTGAGTGAAACAACGAATTGCTGTGTGTAGTCTTTGCCCATCTCCCACGATGGGCTTTTTTTTGCTTATAAAAACAACAAACCCAATGGCGAGCGTATTTAATCGTCTGGTAGAGTCCATAGTTATATTCTGAATTTGCGATTTCATCTGGAGGCTCAGCCTTTACTTTCAGACTTATTGGATATAGTCGGGTAATAGCAGAGTATGCAAAGCAATATTTTTAGTTAAGGAAAACGCCATGAAATGTAAAAATATTTTTTCAACTCTGATATTAACCTCCTGCGGGATGATTAACAGGATGGCAGTTGAAAGTGAGATCGAAAAATCAAATCTGGAACGGGTTCGTGGGGACTATTGCGCATGAGCAATGCGCAGCGTTATTCAAATGCCTGTTCCAGAACCAAACCGGAAGTGCGGCAAGGCACACAACAAACCTGTGTCAACGTTCCCGTACTGGAACGCGACAAAAATAACCAGGTTGTAAAAACTGGCGCAACCGAATCTCGCTGCGCTAACGGAACTTACACCTATACTGTTGATACCACGGAAAGATTCGGGGGATGACAAGTTCTATGCCAAAGCGCGTTTCGCCAGAGATGTATCTGATGAATTAATCAACATTATTGTGCCTTAATCATATGGGCTTCCTGTTACCAGGAAGCCCATCATATTTTTACTTGTTCAGCTCAGCCAGGCTCAACCAGGTTTGCACCACGGTGTCCGGGTTCAGGGACAGACTATCAATCCCCTCTTCCATCAGCCAGGCGGCAAAGTCTTCATGGTCGGAAGGCCCCTGACCACAAATCCCGACATATTTGCCCTGTTTCTTCGCCGCACGGATGGACATCGACAGCAGCGCTTTGACCGCCTCGTTACGTTCATCGAACAGCTCAGAGACGACGCCAGAATCGCGATCCAGACCCAGCGTTAGCTGTGTCATATCGTTGGAGCCGATGGAGAAGCCGTCGAAGTGCTCCAGGAACTGCTCAGCCAGCAGGGCGTTGGACGGGATCTCACACATCATGATGATCTTCAGCCCATTTTCGCCGCGCTTCAGACCCTGGCGCGCCAGTTCGTCAACCACGGCTTTCGCCTGATCCACGGTACGCACGAACGGGATCATAATCTCAACGTTGGTCAGCCCCATGTCGTTGCGCACGCGTTTCACCGCGTCGCACTCCAGCGCAAAACAGTCGCGGAAGCTGTCGGAGACATAACGTCCGGCACCGCGGAAGCCCAGCATCGGGTTCTCTTCTTCCGGCTCGTAGCGCTCACCGCCCACCAGGTTGGCATATTCGTTAGATTTAAAGTCCGACAGACGCACGATCACGCGTTTCGGATAGAACGCAGCACCCAGCGTCGCGATCCCTTCGGTCAGACGACCAACGTAGAACTCTTTCGGTGAGTCGTAGCCTTTCATCATCTCGCGGATTTCGCTTTGCAGCTTCGCATCCTGGTCGTCAAACTCCAGCAGTGCGCGCGGGTGTACCCCGATCATACGGTTGATGATAAATTCCAGACGCGCCAGCCCTACGCCTTCGTTCGGCAAGCAGGCGAAGTCAAACGCTCTGTCCGGGTTACCGACGTTCATCATGATCTTCAGCGGCAGATCCGGCATGGTATCCACGCTGGAGCTTTTCACGCTGAAGTCCAGGATATCGGCATAGACGTAGCCGGTATCACCTTCGGCACAGGAGACGGTCACTTTTTCGTCGTCCTTCATGCGTTCGGTTGCATCACCACAGCCAACAACGGCCGGAATACCTAATTCACGGGCGATGATTGCGGCGTGGCAGGTACGGCCGCCACGGTTAGTGACGATTGCCGCAGCTTTCTTCATGATCGGTTCCCAGTCCGGGTCGGTCATGTCGGTTACCAGCACGTCGCCCGGCTGAATGCGGTTCATCTCGCTGATGTCGTGGATCACTTTGACCGGGCCCGCACCGATGCGGTGACCGATAGCACGGCCTTCAGCCACAATTCTGCCCTGCGCGTGCAGCGTATAACGCTCCATCACCTGACCGCGCGAGCGGACGGTTTCCGGGCGTGCCTGCACGATAAACAGTTTGCCGGTGTTACCGTCTTTCGCCCATTCGATATCCATCGGACGGCCGTAATGTTTTTCGATCTGTACCGCCTGTTTCGCCAGCTCCTGCACTTCGGCATCGGTCAACGAGAAGCGGTCACACTGCTCCTGCGGCACATCTTCAATTTTAACCTGCTTGCCATGCTCCTGCGTCGGGGCATAGATCATGCGGATTTTTTTCGAGCCCATCGTACGGCGAACCACCGCCGGACGGTTTGCCGCAAGCGTCGGTTTGTGAACATAGAATTCGTCAGGGTTAACCGCCCCTTGCACAACCATCTCACCCAGACCCCACGCGGAAGTGATAAATACCACCTGGTCGAAACCGGATTCGGTATCAATGGAGAACATCACGCCGGAAGACCCTACGTCGGAACGCACCATGCGCTGCACACCTGCGGACAACGCAACGCCGCGGTGGTCGTAGCCCTGATGCACACGATAGGAGATAGCGCGGTCATTAAACAGGGAAGCAAACACATGCTTCACCGCTACCAGTACGGCATCATAACCCTGAACGTTCAGGAAGGTTTCCTGCTGTCCGGCGAACGAAGCATCCGGCATGTCTTCTGCGGTGGCAGAAGAACGTACGGCAAACGACGCCTGCGCATCATCAGCGGAGAGCTGGTTGTACGCATCGTGAATGGCTTTTTCCAGTTCCGGCTGGAAAGGTGTGTCGATAATCCACTGGCGGATTTGCGCCCCGGCTTTCGCAAGCTCGGTGACGTCATCAATATCCGTTTTATCCAGCAGGTTGTAAATGCGCTGGTTTACGCCACTCTGGTCTAAAAACAGGTTAAACGCATCGGCAGTTGTGGCAAACCCGTTCGGTACGGAGACACCCATACCCGACAGATTTGTAATCATTTCACCCAGGGAGGCATTTTTGCCCCCAACTCTGTCTACATCATTCATGCCGAGTTGGTTATACCAAAGCACCAGCGGTGACGAGCCATTGTTGGACATCGAAACAATCCTTTTGTGATATTTGATCGGAGTAAGAAACACCTGACTACGTATTTATACTGGCATATTTATTCCCGCTAAAAAAACGGTGAATCGTGTAAGCAATTTAAATTTTCAACTTTTCGGACACTTTCCCACCTGTCACTAACCCGATGATTCCTATATATTCGGGAAAAAACCATAGAAATAAAGCTACTACTGGAAAAATGAAATCCACTTTTCAGGAAAATTAAAAACACCATTTCATTTATAATTAGGATAAGTTCTTTGCTGTGTATTTTACTTTTTTAATTTATGCTTTCAGACAATTACGTACGCTATTCAGGGTGAATAAAATGGATAATGCTGTCGATCGCCATGTTTTTTATATTTCCGATGGTACGGCGATCACCGCCGAGGTGCTGGGGCACGCGGTGATGTCGCAATTCCCCGTTACGATTAACAGCATCACGCTGCCGTTTGTGGAAAATGAGAGCCGCGCCAGGGCGGTGAAAGACCAGATTGACGCTATTTATCAGCAAACCGGTATCCGACCACTGGTTTTCTATTCCATCGTTATTCCAGAAATTCGCACCATTATTCTGCAAAGTGAAGGCTTCTGTCAGGACATTGTGCAGGCTCTGGTCGCCCCGTTGCAGAACGAAATGAAGCTCGACCCGACCCCCATCGCTCACCGTACTCACGGGCTGAACCCCGGTAACCTGACCAAGTACGATGCGCGCATCGCCGCCATTGATTACACGCTGGCGCACGACGACGGTATCTCTCTGCGTAATCTGGATCAGGCTCAGGTGATCCTGCTGGGTGTGTCACGCTGCGGAAAAACGCCGACCAGCCTCTACCTGGCCATGCAGTTTGGTATTCGCGCGGCAAACTACCCCTTTATTGCCGATGACATGGATAACCTGATCCTGCCTGCCGCGCTTAAGCCGTTGCAGCACAAGCTGTTTGGCCTGACCATCAACCCTGAACGCCTGGCGGCTATTCGGGAAGAGCGGCGCGAAAACAGCCGTTACGCCTCATTGCGCCAGTGTCGAATGGAAGTCTCTGAGGTTGAAGCGCTGTACCGGAAAAACCAGATCCCCTGGCTCAACAGCACCAACTACTCGGTAGAAGAAATTGCGACCAAAATGCTCGACATCATGGGGCTGAATCGCCGGATGTACTAACAAGCTAGTACATCAATACAAATTCAGGTATCATGGTGCTCACCATCGGGGCGGAACCGCCCCGAACTTGAAATCAGCAGGGATTGGTTTAAGGTGATGCCCATCACTTCCCGGTAGTCTGCCGATGAAGCAAAAAATTTCTGAGATATCCCATGAATAAAACTGACGAACTCCGCACTGCGCGCATTGATAGCCTGGTGACACCGTCTGAACTGGCACAGCGGCACCCCCTTTCCGCAGGCGTTGCGGAACATGTAACGGCATCCCGCCGACGCATTGAAAAAATCCTCAATGGTGAAGACAAACGTCTTCTGGTGGTTATTGGGCCTTGCTCCATCCATGACCTGGATGCCGCAATGGATTATGCAAAACGCCTTCAGGGTCTGCGTGATAAACACCAGCAGCGTCTGGAGATTGTGATGCGCACCTACTTTGAAAAGCCGCGTACCGTCGTGGGCTGGAAAGGGTTAATCTCCGATCCTGATCTCAATGGCAGCTATCGCGTCAATCACGGCATTGAGCTGGCGCGTAAGTTGCTGTTGCAGGTGAATGAGCTGGGTGTACCGACTGCGACTGAATTCCTCGATATGGTGACCGGGCAATTTATCGCCGACCTGATAAGCTGGGGTGCCATTGGCGCACGCACCACGGAAAGCCAGATCCACCGTGAGATGGCCTCCGCCCTCTCCTGCCCGGTTGGCTTTAAAAATGGTACCGATGGCAACACCCGTATTGCCGTCGATGCGATCCGTGCTTCACGTGCCAGCCATATGTTCCTCTCCCCGGATAAAAACGGCCAGATGACCATTTACCAGACCAGCGGCAACCCGTACGGGCATATCATTATGCGTGGCGGTAAAAAACCGAACTATCACGCACAGGATATCGCCGCAGCCTGCGAAACGCTGGCCGAATTTGACCTGCCGGAACACCTGGTTGTGGATTTCAGCCACGGTAACTGCCAGAAACAGCATCGCCGCCAGCTGGATGTTTGCGATGAGGTCTGCCAGCAGATCCGCAGCGGCTCCAGCGCCATCGCCGGTATTATGGCCGAAAGTTTCATCAAAGAAGGCACACAGAAAATTGTTGCCGGGCAGCCGATGGTGTACGGTCAGTCTATTACCGACCCATGCCTGAGCTGGGAAGATACCGAACTGCTGCTGGAGAAACTGGCTTCGGCGGTTGATAGCCGCTTCTGAACAACGACCAGTTATTGCCATCCAGAAGAGAGAACCTGACGCGACTGCGCGTCAGGTTTTTTTACGCCCAATACTGACGTTAACTCGAACAGCTCACTTCCAGCCGTTTGCCCCACTCCGGCGGGCGGTTCGCATAGTCGTCGCACCTGTCGGCAAATGGCGTACGCAATGCAATATGCAGACGGTGCAGCTTTTCAACATCCCCCTGCTCTGCCTGGGCGATCGCGCGCTGTGCCAGCCAGTTGCGCAACACTATCGCAGGGTTTGACGCCTTCATACTGGCCTGCCGGGTGGCGTCATCAACCTGCTCCTGCTGCAAGCGGGCGCGGTAAGTGGCGAACCAGTCATCAAATGCCTGCCTGTCGATAAACTCATCGCGCAGCTGTGACGCAGTGCTGTGCTGTTCCGTTTCGCTCAGCATGCGGAAAGTACGGGTGTAATCGCTGCCCTCGCGGGCCATGAGAGCGAACAACGCATTCAGAATGTCGTTATCCCCCTTCTCTTGCGTCATTAACCCCAGTTTGCTCCGCATCAGTTGGCCATATTCACGCAGCAATATCTCCTGATAGCTGTCGAGCGCATCATTCAGGCCGTCAACGTCGATAAATGGCGACAGGCTTTGCGCAAGGCGCTGGAGATTCCATAACCCCACGGCAGGCTGGTTGTCAAAACTGTAGCGCCCCTGATAGTCCGAGTGGTTGCAGATATAACCCGGCTGATAGTCATCCAGGAAACCAAACGGACCATAATCGAAGGTCAGCCCCAGAATAGACATGTTATCGGTGTTCATCACGCCGTGCGCAAACCCCACGGTTTGCCAGCGGGCGATCATCGAAGCGGTACGCGCGACAACATCGCGGAACCAGAGCACATATTTATCGGCCTCATCCTGCAGATGTGACCAGTGGCGACGAATAGCATAGTCAGCAAGCTGGCGAACCTTTTCCGGCTCCCGACGATAGTAAAAGTGTTCAAAATGCCCAAAACGCAGGTGGCTTTGCGCAATGCGCATCAGCATTGCGCCTTTTTCCATCGTTTCCCGGGCGACCGGAGTGTCGCTGGTGACAATCGACAACGCACGCGTGGTGGGGATACCCAGCGCATGCATTGCTTCCGACGCCAGGCATTCGCGGATGGTTGAACGCAGTACCGCACGGCCATCACCCATGCGCGAATAAGGTGTCAGGCCTGCGCCTTTCAGATGCCAGTCAACTGTGTCCCCGTTGGGAAGTTGCTGTTCGCCAAGCAGGATACCCCTGCCATCACCCAGTTGCCCCGCCCAGACGCCAAACTGGTGTCCGCTGTAGACCTGAGCAAGTGGCTGCATGCCTGGCAGTAGCGTTTCGCCACCCCAGACGCCTGCACCCTCTGAAGGCTGGAACATACCGGGCGGGATAGCCAGCTCACCTGCCAGCTGGTCGTTGTGCCAGATAAGGCGGGTATTTTGTAATGGTGTTGGTTTGAGTGCGGTATAAAAGCCGGGCAACTCATCATGCCAGTGCGCAGTAAAAGACAGGGTCATAGGTCCTCCTGCTTTTAGTGTAGAGGGTTTACCTGGACTTAAACACGGGCGAAAGCAAGGGTTATCGCTGAACCAGCGTGGTGACCTGCTCCGCAGAGACCGCTGGCCAGAGTGTTCCCTGCATCGCGCCAACGTTAAAGGATAAGATTCGTTGCAATAAGTTGTGATCGTCAACCCCGGACACGATCACCGACTGGCAATGAGGCGTTATTTGCCAGAGGATTGCGCGCATAAAAGGCTCAAAAGAGAGTTCGGGCGCACGCTGCTGGATAAAGCCCTTGTCCAGAATAACCCGCTTAAACAAACCGTCATACACCGCTTTGAGAGAGGCTGCACCTGCACCAAAATTGGCCAGAACCAGTGGAAACCGGATCGCCATTCTCGCCAGGACCAGATCGTCCTTGCCGTTATTTAAGCCTGGATAGTTCTCATTAACCGTAAACTCCAGAAACGGATAACGTTCGAGTAATGAAACGGTATTCTCACTAAATAGCTGCGCCTAATACCGCTACACTTTTGCCTGACCATGTTTTCCTCCGGGGAATGGGCTGGCGGTTTCCATAAAATGGCGGACCTTTTTCAGTAACTGCCACATTGAGCGGCACTGATGATTACGGGTTATCGTGTCATGAAGTGCCTGCCATAGCCGTTCCACATGATTCACCCACGGCGAGTAAACCGGCTGGTAAATTACCCTGAACTTGGGATTTGCTTTCAACCAGCGCTGTGTTTCGCGGCTTTTATGGATAATGTAGTTATCAACGATCAGCGTGATTGTTTTCGCCCGCCGGTAAGTGGCTTTCAGGTGCTTTAGCAGAGCGATAAACAGCGCTGAACTTTTGCTGTTGCCGCCCACGTAGCTGACTTTACCCGTGCCACTGTGCAGTGCGCCGGCCAGATAGTATTTTTCGTTCTGCCCCGGCGTCACTACCCGTTTCTGCTGTCCGCGCAACTGCCAGTCCGCACCGATTTTAGGATTAAGGTGGATATCCACTTCATCTTCATAAAATACCGGATGCTCTGCGCTGCATTCATCCAGCGCTTTGTGGATTACCGCCATCTTTTCATCTTTATGTGGGTCACGGATACGCAGAGTTGGCGCGGCCCTGCGCCATACAAGCCCCGCAGATGGCAACCAGCGGCGAACGGTTCCTGCATGTAACTGGCAACCGGTTATCTCATTGATTTTTATTGCCAGTAATTCGGTGCTCCAGCGTGAACGTTGATAACCAAAATCGCCGGGAGAATGCTTTATCAGCTCACGTAACAGGGTGCAGATATGTTCAAAAGGCCAGCGTCGGGAGCGCCCTGCGGGTAAGGATTTCAGGCCTTCAATACCTGAGTGCGTAAACCAGTTAATCCAGCGACCAACGGATGAACGGGCACAACAGAGAGTTCTGGCAACATCGCTGACCCGTTCACCCCGATGAAGCATTAGCATGGCCGTGAGTCTGCGGGCATGATTTTTATCACGCGTTTTATGAATAGCTTTCTGCATCAGGCGTCGTTCGCCACGGGGTATTGGTACTATGATCGGCATCGCTCAGTCCGGTTGGTGATTTTGGTTGGTTTGGCGATTGATCAGATCGCACAATCCGGGCTGAGTTCCCTTTCAGTGATCTACTATTCCGCGCAGCTATTTAGTTAATAAAAATTCAACAATAGCAGGTGTAATATTGATCCATGCAATTAACTGGTGCTGAATAAAAAACAGTTTGCAGGTATCAAGCAATTGCAGCTTTTCGTGAAACAGCGAGAGCTCTTCTGCAGGGGTCAGACGTGCGATAACCAGTTCAGTCGGGATGCGTACATTTGTACCGACGCCAGTAAAGTTAACCATAATCTCTAAACCTTTCAGCTCACCTGCGCTATTACGGGCAGGCTGGAGCAAAAGTTCAGATTGGTAATCATTATCTAGCGTGATAATCATTGCACTCGCCCCGCACTAAAGATGAGAGAGGACATCCTGGAGCAATTGCCGACACAATTCCACTGTCTTGATTTTAATAAGATTAATTTCATTAGTTCCGTATTATTTTTCAGATTTATCCCTGAATCTAAAATAATCTTATCCTGGTTGCTGAATAATAGCCAGTTTTAGATAAAACAGACACATATGGACATAACTAATTCGTCGTAAATTTAACTTTAATCATCTTATTCCAAAAAATCGGCATAGTATATTCGCTCCCATGCCGCCATAAGTGATTTGTGTGCTTTGCACTAAATACGCCGTGCTTGCCAGAAGTTTTTACGCCAGTAGACATTATCAAGCGAAGAACGCATCACTCCACGGCTGGTCGAGGCGTGAATAAACTGGTTATCCGTATCATAAATGCCGACATGAAGGCCGCTTTCACCCGATCCGGTTTTGAAAAAGACCAGATCACCGGGCAACAAATCATCTTTATCGATTTCCGTACCAATTTCAGCCTGCTTACGTGTTTCGCGCGGAAGCTGTAAGTCAAACTTATCGCGGAATGTCATCAGGACAAAACCGGAACAATCCACACCACCACGGCTCATGCCGCCGTAGCGATAAGGCGTGCCGCGCCAGTTGCTCAGCTGATCGTTCAGGCTGGCAATGACCGTAATTGAATCAGAAAGCCGCGGGTTAGGCGGCGGCGCACGATGGCTACTGCATCCCGCAAGAAATAACGCTGCCACCAGGAGAAACCAGAATCGCATTTTCAGACGAATCCTCTGCTTTTTTTGTTCTTTTCGTAATTTAGCGTGCAATTGTGCTAACAGGCAAGAAACGCTTACTCCTGCGCGGTAGAAATCAGCATCTTATGTCCTTCTATATCCAGCCTGCGGAACGCCATGTTGTAAGCGCGAGCCAGATTAGGCGGCGTCAGGACGGTGTCACGCGTGCCACTGGCGATCATTTTCCCCCGGGCCAGGAGCCATACTCTGTGCGCATGACGCAGCGTATGGTTCAGGTCATGGCTACTCATCACGACCGCAATACCCTGACGGCTCAGCGCGCTTAGAAGGGTATCCAGTGCAGCCTGCTGAGCAACATCCAGACCGCTCATCGGTTCATCCAGAAGGAGCAAACGCCCGTGAGGATTTCCTGCGGGATGGATCTGGAGAATGACAGCCGCCAGACGCACGCGCTGCCATTCTCCACCGGAAAGCTGGCTGGCGTGCCGGGACAGTTTATCTTCTAACCCTAACGCCGCAGCCACTTCCGTGAGCAACGCCGTGTGCTGTTTATCGTGCAGATGCAGCATCAGGTAGTGCCAGACAGGCATCGCAAACGGCGGAACCTGCTGCTGCACCAGGTAGCTACGCCGGTGCGCCAGTGATACCGGTGACCAGTCGGCCAGGGAGTGTTCCAGTAAAGAGATCTCCCCCGGCCCGCTGGTCAGCCCCGCCATACGCGCCAGCAAGGTGCTCTTCCCCGCGCCATTCGGCCCAACAAGATGCAGGATTTCTCCTGCATTGATTGTCGCCGTTACCGGCTCCAGACGCTCCTTCTCGGCAACGTCCGTAAGCTGCATCAACAACGTCATTATTTCGCCAGTGCCCGCTTGATAGACTCAGTGAGCGTCGGGTCTTCAGGTGTCATATCCGGAGAAAAACGCTGAATAACCTGACCGTCCCGACCAATCAGGAATTTTTCGAAATTCCACAGGATATCGTCCGGATAAAGCGGAGCACGCCCTTTGCTCGCCATACGCTCGTAGAAACCGCTCCCTTCTGGCGCAACGGCTGTCGGCGCGGCGGCAACCAGCTTCGCATAGAGTGGGTGGCGGTCTTCACCATTCACATCAATTTTACTGAACAGCGGGAATGTCACGCCGTAGGTGGTGCTGCAAAACGTTTTGATCTCTTCTTCGCTGCCCGGCTCCTGGCCCAGGAACTGGTTGCACGGGAAGCCCAGCACGGTAAAACCGTCTTTCTCCCAGACGTTCTGGATGTTCTCAAGTTGTTCATACTGCGGAGTCAGACCACATTTAGACGCCACATTCACCAGCAGCAAAACCTTGCCCTTATACCCTTCCAGCGTGGTCTTCTCGCCGTCAATGGTGGTCACTTCGGTATTCAGAATATCGTACTGCATAGCATCCCCTCAGGTTGTCTTACGTGTAGTGATTTAACGTCCGGCTTTTAATAGTAGCCAGATAAATACCGGCGCGCCCAGCGTGGCTGTCACTACACCGATGGGCAGCTCAGCGGCTTTCAGCGCGAGCCGGGCGATGATATCCGCAATCAACAGCGTTGCCGCCCCGGCAACGGCCGAGGCAGGAAGTAAGGTTCGATGGTCGGTGATACCACACAGACGCAGCATGTGCGGAATCACCAGCCCGATAAAGCCAATCGCCCCTGCCAGCGCCACGCTAACGCCTGCCATCCAGCCAATGGCAATCACCAGCACATTACGCCAGAGTGCAATTGGCATGCCGAGCTGACGAGCCGACGTTTCGCCCAGCGCAAGAATATTCAGCGGATGCGCCTGGAAACCCGCCCACAGAATGACCGGGATCAGTAGCATCATTAGCCAGCCTTGTCGCCAGTCGACGCCACCAAAACCGCCCATCATCCAGTACATCAACTGACGCAAATCGAACGAGGTAGAAAAATAGACCGCCCAGGTCATCAACGCACTGCAGATGATCCCCAGCGCCACCCCGGCAAGCAGCAACCGGCTGGTCGATAAATGCCGTCTGGCAAAGCGCAGCAAAATGATGGTTATCAGCAACGCGCCGAGGATGGCACTCAGACTGATTGCCCAGGCTGACAGTTCGCCGCTCCCCAGCATGACGGCCGCAATCAGCCCGACCCCCGCGCCATTCGAGACGCCAAGCAGCCCAGGTTCCGCAAGAGGGTTTTCAAAAAGCGCCTGCATAATTGTACCGCACAGCGCCAGCGAGGCTCCCACCAGGATCACCGCCAGCGTACGCGGCAGGCGAATTTGCCAGACGAAAAGCTGCCCGTCAGGGCCAAACCAGCTTTCCGGCCCCAGCCATCTGTCGCCTGCGCATAAGCTGACACCAGCGGCGGCAATGAGCAGCAGCACGAGGACAAGCAGGCGGCGTCGGTCGGAGCAGTGCTGGCGATGGGCAAAATCAAACATGGATGCAGTTATATAAAGATGAGATGGTATTGATTTTACGGCGGGTTTGCCAAAGAGCGCAAAGAAAAAAGGCCGCGATAGCGGCCTTTTTAGTTAGTTCATATTACTCTGCTTTGGGCGTTGCGTTTTCGACACGGCTTTTTAACTTCTGACCGGGTCTGAAGGTCACCACGCGGCGGGCTGTAATGGGAATATCTTCCCCCGTCTTCGGGTTGCGACCCGGACGTTGGTTTTTGTCTCGCAAATCAAAATTGCCAAAACCGGAGAGTTTTACCTGCTCACCGTTTTCCAGAGCACGACGGATCTCTTCGAAAAACAGCTCTACCAGCTCTTTGGCATCCCGTTTGCTAAGCCCAAGCTTATCAAACAGATATTCTGACATTTCAGCTTTTGTAAGCGCCATAGGTTCAATCCCTCAATGATGCCTGGAATCGCTCTTTTAATGCCTCTACACATTTGGCGACGGTAGCGGCAATCTCCTCTTCTTCGAGTGTACGGCTGGTATCCTGAAGGATCAGGCTGATAGCGAGGCTCTTGAAACCTTCCGCTACGCCCTTGCCGCGGTACACGTCAAATAAGTTTACGCCAACTACCTGATTTACGCCAACTTTCTTACATTCGGCCAAAATATCTGCTGCTGGCACGTTTTCAGCGACCACAACCGCGATATCACGGCGGTTCGCCGGGAAGCGAGAGACGTCCTGCGCCTGAGGAATGACGCGGTCTGCAACCGGGTTCCACTCCAGCTCGAACACGATGGTACGACCATTCAGATCCAGTTTACGTTCCAGCTCAGGGTGAACAACACCAATAAAACCAACACGTTTGCCGTCTAAATAAATGGCCGCACTCTGGCCCGGATGCAGGGCCGGGATGGCTTCTGCACGGAATTCAATTTCAGATAATTTACCGGTCAGATCGAGAATAGCTTCCAGATCGCCCTTCATATCGTAGAAATCAACCGTGCCTTTTGCCAGATCCCAGTGCTCTTCATAGCGGTTACCGCTGATCGCACCAGCCAGCATGAGATCCTGACGGATGCCTAAATTTGCCTGATTATCTGGTACAAAGCGTAATCCACTTTCGAAAATTCGCACGCGGTTTTGCTGACGATTCTGGTTATACACGATAGTACCCAGCAGACCCGTCCACAGAGACAGACGCATCGCGGACATTTCGCTGGAGATTGGGCTTGGCAGGATCAGGGCTTCCTGACCCGGGTGGATCAACTGCTGCAGCTTAGGATCAACGAAGCTGTAGGTGATCACTTCCTGGTAGCCTTTGTCGTTCAGCATGGTTTTCACACGCTTCAGGGACAGGTCAGCTTCGCGGTGGGAACCCATTACCAGACCCGCCTGAACAGGTTCGTCAGGAATGTTGTTGTAGCCGTATACGCGAGCCACTTCCTCTACCAGGTCTTCTTCGATTTCCATGTCGAAACGCCAGGATGGCGCAACGGCTTTCCACTCGTCCTGACCTTCCGTCACTTCACAGCCCAGACGACGCAGAATGTCGCTCACCTGCGCATCGGCAACGTGATGGCCAATCAGACGATCCAGCTTGCTGCGACGCAGCGTAATGGTTGCACGCTTCGGCAGTGCCTCTTCGTGAGTCACGTCGATAACCGGGCCGGCTTCACCACCGCAGATGTCGATCAGCAGGCGGGTTGCACGTTCCATCGCTTTGTACTGCAGAGCCGGGTCAACGCCACGCTCATAACGGTGAGAAGCGTCGGTATGCAGGCCATGACGGCGTGCACGGCCGGTGATGGAAAGCGGGCTGAAGAACGCACATTCCAGCAGGACGTTTTGCGTTTCATCGTTCACGCCAGAATGGTCGCCACCGAAGATACCGCCCATCGCCAGCGCTTTGCCGTGATCGGCAATCACCAGCGTATCTGCGTTCAGTTTCGCTTCGCTGCCGTCCAGCAGAACCAGGGTTTCACCCTCTTTTGCCATACGTACAACGATACCGCCTTCGATACGGTCTTTATCGAACGCGTGCATTGGCTGACCCAGTTCCAGCAGAACGTAGTTAGTCACGTCAACCACAGCATCGATAGAACGGATACCGCAGCGGCGCAGCTTCTCTTTCATCCACAGTGGCGTTGGGGCTTTAACGTTGATGCCTTTCACCACACGACCGAGGTAGCGTGGGCAAGCGTCAGCCGCTTCAACCTGGATTGGCAGCGTGTCGCTGATGGTGGCTGCAACCGGTACAATTTCAGGTGCGTTCAGTTCAGCCTGGTTCAGCACGGCCACATCACGCGCCACACCGATAATGCCTAAGCAGTCCGCACGGTTTGGCGTTACGCTGATTTCGATGGTGTTGTCATCGAGTTTCAGATATTCGCGGATATCGGTACCAACAGCAGCATCCAGAGGCAGCTCAATGATGCCATTGTGATCGTCGGAAATACCCAGCTCAGAGAACGAGCACAGCATGCCTTCAGACGGCTCACCGCGCAGTTTCGCAGCTTTAATTTTGAAATCACCCGGCAGTACTGCACCCACAGTTGCCACGGCCACTTTCAGGCCCTGACGGCAGTTTGGCGCACCACAGACGATATCCAGCAGGCGGTCACCGCCTACATTCACTTTTGTTACGCGCAGTTTGTCAGCGTTAGGGTGCTGTCCGCACTCCACCACTTCACCCACGACGACACCGTTAAACGCACCCGCAACAGGCTCAACGCCGTCCACTTCCAGACCCGCCATCGTGATTTGGTTGGAAAGCGCTTCGCTATCGAGCGTGGTGTTTACCCATTCGCGTAACCACAGTTCACTGAATTTCATTGTTCTGTCCTGCCCTTATTTAAACTGTTTGAGGAAACGCAGATCGTTTTCGAAGAATGCACGCAAATCGGTAACACCGTAGCGCAGCATGGTCAGACGCTCCATACCCATGCCGAACGCAAAACCGGAGTACACTTCTGGATCAATACCCACGTTGCGCAATACGTTTGGATGCACCATGCCGCAGCCCAGCACTTCCAGCCATTTGCCGTTTTTGCCCATCACGTCAACTTCCGCAGACGGTTCGGTGAACGGGAAGTAGGAAGGACGGAAACGAACCTGCAGATCTTCCTCAAAGAAGTTGTTCAGGAAATCGTGCAACGTGCCTTTCAGGTTGGTGAAGCTGATGTTTTTATCAACAATCAGGCCTTCCATCTGGTGGAACATTGGGGTGTGCGTCTGATCGTAGTCGTTACGATACACACGACCCGGCGCGATGATGCGGATTGGTGGTTCCTGATCCTTCATGGTACGGATCTGAACGCCAGAGGTCTGAGTACGCAGCAGACGTGTGGCATCGAACCAGAAAGTGTCGTGGTCAGCGCGTGCCGGATGATGGCCTGGGATATTCAGGGCATCGAAGTTGTGGTAGTCATCTTCGATTTCCGGGCCAGTCGCCACGGTAAAGCCGAGCTCACCGAAGAAACTTTCAATGCGGTCAATGGTACGGGTCACCGGATGCAGGCCACCGTTCTCAATACGACGACCCGGCAGAGAAACATCAATTGTTTCCTGCGCCAGACGGGCATTCAGTACTGCGCTTTCCAGCTCAGCTTTACGCGCGTTCAGTGCCTGTTGTACCTGCTCTTTAGCTTCGTTAATCACCGCACCCGCTGCCGGGCGCTCTTCCGCTGGCAGTTCACGCAGGGTAGTCATTTGAAGGGTCAGGTGCCCTTTTTTACCCAGATATTCGACGCGGACATTGTCTAACGCGGCAACATCTGAGGCCTGATTAATGGCGGCTGTTGCACTGGCAACCAGCTCTGCGAGATGTGACATGATTTTCCTCATTATGTCGGTGCAGACACCGATTTGGTGGACTTATTCTCTCGAATTTAGACACAAAAAAAGCCTCCATCGGGAGGCTTATCTGGCGCTGTTTTTCGTTTCATCTTTCACGCGCTAGCCTCCTGAATTCAGGTGCTAAAGTAAAAGAAGAAGCGGAAAATAGCAGCATTCATGCTTGCGTTACCTTGTGTGGTAAAAACCGTTAAGACCTTATTGAAAAGCCTGGACGGGTAAATGTCAATCTTCTGATGGTGTTAAATGAAAAGAGGGAGCAAAGCCCCCTCTCTCAACTGGCTTACGCCAGTGCTGCTTTCGCTTTTTCGACCAGAGCGGTGAACGCTACTTTGTCGAATACTGCGATGTCAGCCAGGATCTTACGGTCGATTTCAACAGAGGCTTTTTTCAGGCCGTTGATGAATTTGCTGTAAGAAATACCGTTCTGACGTGCTGCTGCGTTGATACGCGCAATCCACAGTTGACGGAACTGACGCTTACGTTGACGACGGTCACGGTAAGCGTACTGACCAGCCTTGATAACAGCCTGG
Source organism: Enterobacter sp. RHBSTW-00901 (assembly GCF_014103115.1). Taxonomy (NCBI): domain Bacteria; kingdom Pseudomonadati; phylum Pseudomonadota; class Gammaproteobacteria; order Enterobacterales; family Enterobacteriaceae; genus Enterobacter; species Enterobacter sp. RHBSTW-00901. The sequence goes on along the minus strand of NZ_JABXPB010000001.1, from coordinate 191,190 downwards.
AAGGCAACGCGGTATACGCGTGAACGCGCACCGTAGTAGCCTTTAGCTTGTTTCAGAATTTTTTTGTGACGTGCACGAGCAATTACACCACGTTTTACGCGAGCCATGTGAGCTCTCCTGTATCTATATTCTTAGAAAAAAAATTAAACGTTAACGACTTATGCGTACGGCAGGCACGCGATAACCAGACCCAGATCGCCTTTAGACACGAGGCCTTTTGGACGCAGGTGACGTTTACGTTTAGTAGATTTTTTGGTCAGAATATGACGCAGGTTTGCGTGCTTACGCTTAAATCCACCACCACCGGTTTTTTTGAAGCGCTTAGCAGCACCGCGTACGGTCTTAATTTTTGGCATCTTAATAACTTCCACTTCGCATTGTTAAATAAACGAAACATAGGCGAGCAAAACCTATGAGACCCGAAGGCTTCACAGATTTTGCTGCTTGAAGGCCTTACTGTTTCTTCTTAGGAGCGAGCACCATGATCATCTGGCGGCCTTCGATCTTCGTAGGGAAGGATTCGACTACTGCCAGTTCACTCAGATCTTCACGGACGCGGTTAAGCACTTCCATACCGATCTGTTGGTGGGCCATCTCACGACCGCGGAAACGCAGTGTGATCTTGGCCTTATCGCCATCTTCCAGAAAGCGAATCAGGCTGCGGAGTTTTACCTGATAATCGCCATCGTCGGTACCAGGACGGAATTTGATTTCCTTAACCTGGATAACTTTTTGCTTTTTCTTCTGTTCCTTAGAAGACTTACTCTTTTCATAAAGGAACTTGCCGTAGTCCATGATACGACAAACTGGCGGTTCGGCGTTAGGGCTGATTTCAACTAAATCTACTCCAGCTTCTTCAGCCTTTTCGATTGCTTCTCTCAGACTCACAATCCCCAGTTGCTCACCTTCCAGACCTGTTAAGCGAACTTCCTGGGCGCGAATCTCGCCATTGATACGATTCGGACGTGCCGTTTGAACTCGTTTTCCGCCTTTAATACCTTATTCCTCCAGTTGTTGAAGACTGCGGCTGCGAATCTCTTGTTGCAGCTTCTCAATCACTTCACTTACGTCCAGGCTGCCCAGGTCTTTACCACGGCGGGTGCGAACGGCCACTTTGCCTGCTTCCACCTCTTTATCACCACAGACCAACATATACGGGACACGACGTAAAGTGTGCTCGCGGATTTTAAAGCCAATCTTCTCATTTCTCAAGTCTGCTTTTACGCGAATGCCCGCATTTTGTAGTTTCTGCGTCAATTCTTTAACGTATTCAGACTGAGAATCGGTAATGTTCATCACTACAACCTGCACTGGCGCAAGCCAGGTTGGGAAGAAGCCCGCGAATTCTTCGGTCAGGATGCCGATGAAGCGCTCCAGAGAACCGAGGATAGCACGGTGAATCATTACCGGTACCTGACGCTCGTTGTCTTCGCCAACATAAGAGGCGCTTAAACGCTGCGGCAGGGAGAAGTCCAGCTGTACAGTACCGCACTGCCATGCACGATCGAGGCAGTCATACAGGGTAAATTCAATTTTCGGACCGTAGAATGCGCCCTCACCCAGCTGGTATTCGAACGGAATACCGTTCTCTTCCAGCGCAACGGCGAGATCCGCTTCTGCGCGATCCCAGGTCTCGTCGCTACCGATACGTTTTTCCGGACGCGTTGAGAGTTTGACGACGATCTTCTCGAAGCCAAAGGTGCTGTACATATCGTAGACCATACGAATACAGGCGTTAACTTCATCACGTACCTGATCTTCCGTACAGAAGATATGCGCATCATCCTGAGTAAAGCCACGAACACGCATCAGACCGTGCAGCGCACCTGATGGCTCATTACGGTGGCAGCTACCGAACTCTGCCATACGCAGCGGCAGGTCGCGGTAGGATTTCAGACCCTGGTTGAAGATCTGAACGTGGCCCGGGCAGTTCATTGGCTTGATGCAGTATTCACGGTTCTCAGAAGAGGTAGTGAACATCGCATCTTTGTAGTTGTCCCAGTGGCCGGTTTTTTCCCACAGCACACGGTCCATCATGAACGGACCTTTCACTTCCTGATACTGGTACGCTTTCAGCTTGGAGCGCACGAACGTTTCCAGTTCACGGAAGATAGTCCAGCCGTCGTTATGCCAGAACACCATACCCGGTGCTTCTTCCTGCATATGGTACAGGTCAAGCTGCTTACCGATTTTACGGTGGTCACGTTTAGCCGCTTCTTCCAGGCGCTGGAGGTACGCGCTCAGGGCTTTTTTATCTGCCCACGCGGTACCATAAATACGCTGCAACATTTTGTTGTTGCTGTCGCCACGCCAGTAAGCACCTGCGATTTTCATCAGTTTAAAGTGATGGCAGAAGCGCATATTCGGCACGTGCGGCCCACGGCACATGTCGATGTATTCTTCGTGATGGTACAAGCCAGGCTTGTCATCATGAGAGATATTTTCATCAAGAATAGAGACTTTATAGCTCTCGCCACGCTTCACGAAGGTCTCACGCGCTTCGTGCCAGCTAACTTTCTTCTTAATGACGTCATAGTTGCTTTCGGCGAGCTCGTGCATACGTTTTTCGAGCGCGTCGATATCTTCCTGGGTCAGGGTATGGTCAAGGTCAACGTCGTAGTAGAAACCGTTGTCGATAACCGGGCCAATCGCCATTTTGGTGTTTGGCCACAGCTGTTTGATGGCATGACCTAACAGGTGCGCGCAGGAGTGACGAATGATTTCCAGACCTTCTTCGTCCTTCGCTGTGATGATAGACAGCTTCGCATCGTTTTCAATCAGGTCGGAGGCATCAACCAGCTCACCATTAACACGGCCAGCGATGGTCGCTTTCGCGAGTCCAGGACCGATGTCCAGGGCAACATCCATTGGGCTAACAGCGCGGTCGTAATGGCGTTGGCTGCCATCAGGAAGAGTAATTACAGGCATTTTATATCCTTATTTGCAGTGATGCCCCACACATAAGAGCATATACAAAGAAAATAATCGTGATTTGACAGTAGATTACGACACCATCTGACCAACAATCGTCAAATTGGCTCGTCATCATGCACCCACCGAAATCAGACAATGGCGGATTTACGGCAAGCCTTGCCATGTTAACACTAACAAAAGGGAGAATGCACCCTCTGCCGCCAGATTGATCCCTGGCACTTTCGCATGAATTTGCAGGGCGCAAATCCCAGGTGCTCGCATTCCCGAGATGCTGGGCTAATCTTGAACAGGTCCTTAAACCCAAAGGGGCATACGATGAATGTATCCAGTAGAACAGTTGTGATATTGAATATACTTTCAGCCACCGGTTTATTATTGATTCTCGCAGAGCGATTCCACTGGTTCTGACCCAGACCGTGCTGTGGCATAACCTGACGGAGCCGGGAAGCGGTATTTCCTCTCGTTTTTGATAGACTCCCCACATCAATGGACAAGGATGCAGGTTATGCCAACAAAACGATTTGCCGTAAAACACTGGAAAATGGTACTGGTGCTGATCGCTATCTGCGGTGCAATGTTGCTGTTACGTTGGGCGGCGATGATTTGGGGCTAAGACATTCCTGAACGTAAAAAAGCGGGTCGATAACGTTATCGACCCGCTTAAATTACATCTTATAGCCCAGAGAAATCGTGGTTCTGCGGTCGGTATGGTCCGGTGCAGTTTCTGGAGGTGATGAATTCCAGGTCACGTTATAGGCCACTTTCAGACCAAAGTGTTCGTTGATGGCTACGTTCAGCGCAGTCTCAGAGTTCAGCGTGGTATCGTCGGCACCAAACACAGACACACCCTGGGTAAATTTGGTGTTATCAGTCATCTGCCAGGCGTAAGTGCCGGATGCATAGCCGAGTGGCTGGGTTTTGGTTTCACCGTCGGTGAATTCGTCATACCGGACACCCGGACCGAATTCAAAACGGAAGCTGTGAACAGGCCCGTTCAGGAACTGACGACCATAACCCGTAGTGAACACATCACGCTGGCGATACCCATTGTAACGGTCGGTTAACCAGCTTGCCTGACCAAACAGGTAGTCATAGTCGGTCATGTTGTAACGGCTACGTCCGCCTACCGCATACTTCTCGGAAGAACGTTCGTCGTTAGCGGAGGTGTTACTGGCATTTCCCCACAGCGACCAGGCGGTAGAGCTACCGTACCAGGTCAGGGTACTGTCTGCCGTCAGAGAGGAGCTTTTCGTGTTACCGGATTGTGCCAGATACCCTGCGTTCAGGTTACCTTCAAAGGGTTTCTTCGCGGTGGTGGGATCGTCCATGACAGTAAAAACGGTATCATCGGCGGCCGCATTCATTGACGCAAACACGCCACCCGCCAGCATCAGTGCAGCGGGTACTGTCTTCAAAAGCTTCATTTTATTAAGGAGTCCGTACAACAAAAAAAGAGACCGTCACGGTCCCGGAAACTTTCTTGAGGCTCAACGACAAGGCGTCCAGAGAAAGGTAACAAATTATAAAAAGGCGCAAATAACATAGCAACGTTTTCTTATTTCATTTTTTGAATAAGAACGATCCCAAAAAGACTTTTATTGTATAAAACAAATCCCCCGCTTCTTTCCGTATTCATTTTTAAAATCATACTGTTATTTACATTGCCTTCTTGCCAATCGGTGCCAGACTTAACATAACCCATACTAAAAGGAGGTAATAATGGTTTCTATTTATACGCTGACGCTCTCTCCTTCTCTTGATTCTGCGACGCTGACGCCACAGATTTACCCGGAAGGTAAACTACGCTGTAGCACCCCGGTGTTTGAGCCTGGCGGCGGTGGAATCAACGTGGCGCGAGCCATTACCCACCTCGGTGGCAAAGCGACAGCGATTTTCCCCGCGGGGGGAGCCACCGGTGAGCACCTGGTTTCTTTGCTGGCAGAGGAAAACGTTGCTGTGGAGACGGTCCACGCCAAAGACTGGACGCGACAAAACCTGCACGTTCAGGTGGATTCCAGCGGCGAGCAGTACCGTTTTGTCATGCCAGGGGCAAAGTTGAGTGACGATGAGTTTCGTCAACTTGAAGAGAAAGTGCTGGCGATTGAAAACGGTGCCTTACTCGTTATCAGCGGCAGTCTGCCACCCGGCGTCAGCGCGGAAAAACTGACGTCGCTCATTCGCGCAGCACAACAGCGCGGTATCCGCTGCATTGTCGACAGTTCTGGAGAAGCGCTACGCGCCGCCTTAGAGCCGGGCAACCTTGAGCTGGTGAAACCCAACCAAAAAGAGTTAAGCGCGCTGGTCAACCGCGAGCTAACCCAGCCTGATGACGTTCGTACCGCCGCACAGGAGCTGGTGCGCAGCGGCAAAGCGCGACGCGTCGTGGTTTCGCTTGGCCCTCAGGGGGCGCTGGGCGTGGATGAAACGGGTTCCGTTCAGGTTGTCCCACCGCCGATGAAAAGCCAGAGTACCGTGGGCGCTGGCGACAGCATGGTCGGTGCGATGGCGCTGAAACTGGCGCAGGGCGCAGCACTGCTGGAGATGACACGCTACGGCGTGGCGGCGGGTAGCGCCGCCACCATTAACCAGGGTACGCGTTTGTGTTCGCTCGCCGAGACGCAAAAAATCGTCGATTATCTGTCGCGACATTAACCCCCGTTCCCCTTCTTTAATGAAGGGGACGTGCTCTTCATAGTCGCCAAACGCAAACTATCGACTATGCTAAGAAAACTTTCATGATAACAATGAGGTGAATTATGAGCAGCGGTGACATCATTCGCTACGTCGTTACCATTCATATTCATGAAGCATCATTGACCGAACTCAATGAACTCAACAACACCTTTACCCGGGCCAATTTCCTGCTGACGCTTACGGATGATGACGGCAATATTCATGATTTAGGTACGCTCACATTTGGCCTGATTAGCGCCCTCAGCGAAGAAGAGATCCACGCGCTGGCAAGCAGTCTGGTCGAAAGTGTTACCGACAAGCATGCTGAAACCGATGTAGAAACCTGGGAACGCTGGCAAAAAAAGGAACAATAAGTGCCCTGCATGAATTTAAACCGCTCAGGTGTGCGTTAGTTCGTATTTTTTTACCGCAATTTTGCGCTAACTTTATGATCTGGCAGACAACATGGGAGAGACATCATGTGGCAGGCTATCAGTCATCTTTTAAGTGAGCAACTGGGTGAAGGTGAAATTGAACTGCGTAACGAACTGCCAGGCGGAGAGATCCACGCCGCATGGCATTTACGCTACGCAGGACGCGATCTTTTCGTGAAATGCGATGAGCGGGAGTTACTCCCTATCTTCACCGCTGAAGCCGACCAGCTGGAGCTGTTATCGCGCAGTAAAACGGTCACCGTTCCTCAGGTCTGGGCCGTCGGCAGCGACCGCGATTATAGTTTTCTGGTCATGGAATACCTTCCTGCCCGCCCCCTGGATGCCCACAACGCGTTCATTCTTGGGCAACAGTTAGCACGTCTCCACCAATGGAGCGACCAGCCGCAGTTTGGCCTCGATTTTGATAACGACCTTTCCACTACCCCGCAGCCGAATACCTGGCAGCGCCGCTGGTCGACCTTTTTCTCCGAACAACGTATTGGCTGGCAACTGGAACTGGCCGCAGAAAAAGGGCTGGAGTTTGGCAATATCGACGCCATTGTCGAACACGTGCAACAACGTCTTGCTTCGCACCAGCCTCAGCCTTCGCTGTTGCACGGTGATTTGTGGTCAGGAAACTGCGCGCTGGGGCCAAATGGTCCGTTTATCTTCGATCCAGCCTGTTACTGGGGCGACCGGGAGTGCGACCTTGCTATGCTGCCACTGCATCCTGAACAACCGCCACAGATTTACGACGGATATCAGTCTGTTTCGCCCCTGCCGCAGGATTTCCTTGAGCGTCAGCCGGTGTACCAGCTGTACACCCTGATTAACCGTGCCATTCTGTTTGGTGGTGAGCATCTCGTGCAGGCGCAACGCGCGCTTGAACGCATGCTGGCGGCATAATGACAAAACGGGGTGGCATGACGCCCCCCTATTTCATTACAAAAAGCCCAGCAGAGAGAAGAAGAAGTACCCCGCCACAATGATGATGACCGGCAGGATATAAAGCGGGAAAATTTGCAGGAAAATGGTGTGACGCGGAACCACGATGCGGGATTCAATCTGTTCGCGGCTCATCCCTTCTGCACCTTTGGCCTGCTCAAGAATCAGCTGGTCTTCCACCCCTTCACGTAAAAACCGTGTCTGGCGGCTCATTCTCGCCCCTGATGCCTGTAATGCCATTGCGATAAAGATCAGCGCGTAGATAACCCAGAACCCGACATTAAGCTGCTGATGAAAATCCGGCGTTGGCGAATTAAACCAGAAGACGTTTAAAAAAGGCGTATTGAAACGCATCATCTCGATCATGACATGTGCAAAATCAAGCATTACCGCATTGATACCCGGCTGCTTTTCGCTGTGATCGTACATAAATTTGAGCACTGAAATCAGCGTGGAAATGACGGCCGGGATAAAAATCACCCAGCCAGCAACACGTTTTAAGACAGCAATGCGTCCAGCTTGTTGATACGTCATCAGTTCCCCTTCCAAAAGACGCGTTATTTGTGCCTAAGTCTACCTGCTGACCATCATTTTCGCCCGTTCTTTAAAGGCAATATGCTAAATTGCAGAGTGTACTTAGCATTTATACCCTAAAGAATTCGGGTATATCGTCTGTCGAACACCTTAGCCAGGGAGACATTGTGATGTCGACACCGCGCCAGATTGTTGCCGCTATTTTTGACATGGATGGATTACTGATTGATTCCGAGCCGCTGTGGGATCGGGCCGAACTGGACGTCATGGCCAGCCTGGGCGTCGATATCAGTCGTCGGAATGAACTGCCGGATACGCTGGGCCTGCGCATCGATATGGTGGTTGAACTTTGGTATGCCCACCAGCCGTGGGTTGGCCCCAATCACGGCGAAGTTACCGCACGCATTATCAACCGCGCCATTGCGCTGGTTGAAGAGTACAAACCGCTTCTGCCCGGCGTGCGTGAAGCGGTAGCCCTGTGTAAAGCTCAGGGGATGAAGGTTGGACTGGCCTCCGCCTCCCCACTGCATATGCTGGAAAAAGTGCTCACCCTGTTTGAGCTGCGTGACAGTTTCGATGCCCTGGCCTCAGCCGAAACGCTGCCCTATAGCAAACCCCACCCGCAGGTCTATATGGACTGCGCAGCGAAGCTGGGTCTTGATCCGCTGGTATGCGTGGCGCTGGAAGATTCCGTTAACGGCATGGTGGCATCAAAAGCCGCGCGCATGCGCTCCATTGTGGTACCCGCCGAAGAAGGCCGTCACGACCCCCGTTTTGCACTTGCCGACGTGAAGCTCACCTCGCTGGCCAATCTGACGGTGCAACATTTGCGCGGTGAATAAGTAATATTCCAGTCTCGGAGGCGCGTATGACGCCGGGATAGTCGGTATCCTGCGCCCTCTGACACCCGTTTGTGACAAAGAGTTACACCGTCACCTCTTCCGCCTACTGTACAAAAACCCTATACTGTATGAATTGACAGTTTCCTGGGTTTTATCATGACGGCGGAAGGCCACCTGCTTTTTTCTATCGCGTGCGCAGTATTTGCCAAAAACGCTGAACTTACCCCCGTGCTGGCACAAGGGGACTGGTGGCATATTGTCCCTTCGGCCGTGTTGACCTGCCTGTTGCCCGATATTGATCATCCAAAATCATTCCTCGGGCAACGCTTGAAGTGGGTGTCGAAGCCCATCGCCCGCGCATTCGGCCATCGTGGGTTTACCCACAGCCTGCTGGCTGTCTTCGGCCTGCTCACGCTTTTCTATTTAAAGGTTCCTGAAAGCTGGATAGTCCCCGCCGATGCCATCCAGGGGATGGTGCTGGGTTATTTGAGCCATATTCTGGCCGATATGCTGACGCCTGCGGGCGTGCCACTACTCTGGCCATGCCGCTGGCGTTTCCGCCTGCCTATTCTCGCTCCTCAGAAAGGTAACCAGCTTGAGCGCGTTTTGTGCATGGCGCTGTTCGCTTATGCCGTCTGGATGCCCCAAACATTGCCCGAAAATAGTGCAGTCCGCTGGTCATCGCAGATGATCAATTCGCTGCAATTTCAGTTCGATCGTTTTATTAATCACCAGACAGAACATTAAACCAGCAAAATAATCGCATTTGTCATAACCCATTCCATTTGGATATAAGCGCGACATCACACTTCTGCTAACCTTGCGCCAACAGGCTCGGGAAAACCGACCACATAATAAATCAGGAGAACGGGGATGAATTTTCCACTCATCGCGAACGTTGTTGTGTTCGTTGTATTGCTATTGCTTCTGGCCCAGACACGCCACACACAGTGGAGTCTGGCGAAGAAAGTGCTGGCGGGTCTGGGCACAGGTGTTGTATTTGGTCTGGCATTACAGGCGATTTATGGCTCTGATAATCCGGTACTGAAAGATTCCATTCAGTGGTTTAATGTCGTCGGTAACGGCTACGTGCAACTGCTGCAGATGATCGTTATGCCGCTGGTGTTTGCCTCTATTCTGAGCGCCGTTGCCCGTCTGCATAATGCCACTCAGCTGGGTAAAATCAGCTTCCTGACCATTGGTACGCTGCTGTTCACCACCCTTATCGCCGCACTGGTCGGTGTGCTGGTCACCAACCTGTTTGGCCTGACTGCCGAAGGTCTGGTGCAAGGGTCTGCTGAAACGGCGCGTCTGGCGGCTATTCAGTCTAACTACGTCGGTAAAGTTGCCGATCTGACCGTGCCGCAAATGCTGCTCTCCTTCATTCCGAAGAACCCGTTTGCAGACCTGACCGGTGCAAGCCCAACCTCCATTATCAGCGTGGTGATCTTCGCAGCGTTCCTGGGTGTGGCTGCACTGAAGCTGCTGAAAGACGATGCACCGAAGGGGCAGCGTGTTCTGACGGCGATTGATACCCTGCAAAGCTGGGTGATGAAACTGGTTCGTCTGGTGATGCAGTTAACGCCATACGGCGTGCTGGCACTGATGACCAAAGTGGTTGCGGGTTCAAACCTGCAGGACATCATCAAGCTGGGTAGCTTTGTGATTGCCTCTTACCTGGGTCTGGGTATCATGTTTGTGGTTCACGGCATCCTGCTGGGTGTGAACGGCATTAGCCCACTGAAATACTTCCGTAAAGTCTGGCCGGTACTGACCTTCGCGTTCACCAGCCGTTCCAGTGCGGCCTCTATTCCGCTGAACGTCGAAGCGCAGACTCGTCGTCTGGGTGTACCAGAATCTATCGCCAGCTTCTCAGCCTCCTTTGGTGCAACCATTGGTCAGAACGGCTGTGCGGGTCTCTACCCGGCGATGCTGGCCGTGATGGTTGCCCCGACGGTGGGTATCAACCCGCTGGATCCAGTCTGGATTGCCACCCTGGTCGGTATTGTTACCGTAAGCTCCGCAGGTGTGGCGGGTGTTGGCGGTGGCGCGACCTTCGCAGCATTGATTGTCCTGCCTGCACTGGGCCTGCCGGTAACGCTGGTTGCTCTGCTTATCTCTGTTGAACCACTGATCGACATGGGTCGTACCGCCCTGAATGTCAGCGGCTCCATGACGGCCGGTACGCTAACCAGCCAGTGGCTGAAGCAGACCGATAAAGCCGTACTGGAAAGTGAAGACGACGCTGAACTGGCGCACCGTTAATCCACTTCTGAAATAAAAAAACCGCCTGAGGGCGGTTTTTTTATGACTGTTATTCTTCAACATCACCATCCTGACGGATTTGCATTGCCCAGCGCTGCGCCGATTCCGGCACCGTGAAGGCGGGCGAACGGCGAAAGTGTTCGCCTGCCAGCACGAAGGCCACATATTTGCCACGCAACTGCCAGACATCGCGAAAACCATCCACTTTCAGGGCGTGTTCAGGCGGAGCGGGCTCAACGCGGGGCACGTAGCTAATCACAGGGCGATTTTGTTGACGAAGTGGTTTCATAAGCGACGGGTTCACTAAAGCAAATTCTGACAGCAGGAAATTCCTATCATAGCCGATTCCGTCCCCACACGTCGCGCCTTCCATGCGGTATGCCGCCTCTTTCACGAAACCACCAGGCTGAAAACGTTCAGTTTATCCGCAACGACGCCGTACTTCAGTAAAAAAGCCGGGTGACGACTTAACCTCACCCGGCCTGCGATACCAACAATAACGGCACGTTTTATCAAAGATCCCCAAACGTTCCCAGACGATAGCCACGTTCCGCAATGGCATATTTCAGCGATGCCGACGTCAGCACATCCAGTTCCGCCAGACGCGGCCAGCAGTAGGCGCTTTTACGCACGGTATTATCGACAAACGCCGGGTGCGCCATCACTTCCAGCGACTTTTCACCACGCGCGGCTGAATCATCCAGCACCTGCAGGAACAGCGCTTCGCTGATCACTTCACCGTAAAACGCGCTGCTGAATCCCTCTGTTGTCGGCACAGAGAAGAACGACAGCCCGTGCAGCGCCTGCACTTCACGATCCACGCGCATCGCCACCCCTTTTCGTTGCGCAAACTCCGCGACGATGGGGAAAATCGCCGGGATCATATGCACATGGTGATGGCTGTCGATGTGTGTCGGTTCACGGCCAAACACATCAACAAAGCGGTTGAACTGACAATCCAGCTCGCGGGTAATCTCTTCAAGCGGCAGAGCGTCCTGCCCGGCCAGTTCCCAAATCCATTTCCCCAACTGTCCACCGCGCGTCAGCCCGGGCATGGGTGAAAGCGGCATCCCAAGCGTCAGCACAAAGTGCATGCCGACACCAAGCTCCGGGGTTTCACGGCTCAACAACGCCGCATGCTCAACCGCATCACCATTAATTAATGCCGTTGTTGAGGTCACTACACCCCGGCGACAGGCTTCAATAATGCCGTAGTTCTGCCCTTTCGACAGGCCAAAATCATCGGCATTTACGATCAGCAGGTTTTCCATCGCACATCCTCTTAACGGTGTTTGAACTTCAGTTTCTCAACCGTCGCAGCAAAGTTTGGTAGCCATTTTTCATGCGCCAGGATCATCTCACTCGCCAGTTGCTCCGCGTCGCGGTCGGAATGCACCAGTGGACTGAGGTTTAGCGCCAGCAGGACATCATTCAGCTCACCGCTCAGCGCCGCATTGCTTGCCGCAATTTCAAACCCTTTGATGGTGTGGATGAGGCCCATCACTTTGTCATCAAAGTGAGTAATACGCGAATGCGGTTTGGCCCCCTCGCGGCCCAGAATGCAGGTCATCTCAACGGCCCAGTCGGCCGGGATGTTATCAATGTGTCCATGATGCGGCACGTTAACGTAGTGTTCAGCCTGCTTGTCGTTGTAAATGGCGTTGATCACCTCGCACGCCGCGTCCGAATAGTACGCCCCACCACGCTGCTCCAGCTCTTTCGGTTTGACGTTCAGGTTCGGATCTTTATATAAATCAAACAGCTGCTTTTCAACTTTCTGCACGACCTGAGCACGCGCGCCACCTTTATAGTATTCACCCATTTCGATGGCCAGCATCTCTTTCTGCTTGAAGTAGTAAAGCAGATACGAGCACGGCAGCAGGTTCAGGGAGCGGATCAGCCCTTCGCTGAACGGCAGGTCGAAGATGTTTTTCACAGAAGCGGCCGTCAGGCGGCCAGACGCCACGCCGTCGAGCAGCTCGGCAAAGCGCGATTTACCGTTCACCATCACATCTTTGATAAACACCATGTGGTTCAGACCGAACAGGTCGATGGAGAGATCGTCTTTGTCGGTCAGCTCCAGCACATCGCGGATAAACATCTTCATCCCAATCGGGATATTACACACGCCGATAAAGCGTTTGAAACTGGTGTGGCGGTAGACCGCTTCGGTCACCATTCCTGCCGGGTTGGTAAAGTTAATCACCCACGCGTTCGGGCAGATCTCTTCCACGTCTTTGATGATATCGAACACCACCGGAATGGTACGCAGACCTTTAAACAGGCCGCCCGCTCCGTTGGTTTCCTGGCCCAGATAACCGTGGCTCAGCGGAATACGCTCGTCCAGCTCACGCGCTTTCAGCTGGCCGACGCGCAGCTGCGTGGTCACGAAGTCGGCATCTTTCAGCGCCAGACGGCGATCCAGGGTTTTATGCACGGTTAACGGGACACCGGCTTTCTCAACCATGCGTTTGCACAGGTCGAAAATAATATTCAGCTTCTCTTGCCCTTCCTCAACGTCCACCAGCCATAATTCACTCACCGGTAATTCATGATAACGTTTCAGAAAACCTTCCAGTAATTCCGGGGTATAACTGCTGCCGCCGCCAATGGTTACGACTTTTAATTTCTGTTGCATGATATCTCCCTTAGCGTATCAGGTTAACCGCCTGCAAGGTATAGCGTTCTCTTCCCGCTATTTGGGCAAGCGTTTAAGTCAATAGTCATGGCGGATATAACCGCCAAAAGTTAATTAATTACCGTCAAATTCTTTCGGTAACTGTTCGGTGTGAATGAGGTAAATTTCTTAAAGGTTTTAATAAACAGGCTGGGACTGCTGTAACCTGACTCATAAGCAATGTCGGTCACGGAGTAGTTGGTAATTTCCAGCTGTTTTTTGGCAAAATTAATGCGGATTTCATTAATGATCTGCACGGGTGTTTTTCGATAATAACGCTGAGTGGCACGGGTTAAATATTCCTGCGACTTACCCGACAGCGAAACCATATTTTCCAGTGCGTTATCACTGAACTGCCCTTTGTCATGCATCAGCTCAACGGTGCTACGGAGCCATTGCGGGATATCGTCAATTACCTGTTGTTCTTCACGGTGATGGCGAAGACGGTTCATCACGTAGAATGTCACGGTTTCAATAAACTCATCGAACTCATTGTCGCGGAAGTTAAGCGAGGCTATAACCGTTTCGATCCAGGTCATAAACTCATTTTTGACGCGATACACCTGTGACGCCACAAAGCAGAACGGGACCAGCGGCAGATAGTGTTTCTCAAAGAAGCGCTTACTGACACCCACATTAAGAATGCGGGTGGCACCAAATTCATAAAAGCTCTGGTGATAGGACCCCATCGGCAGGAAGACAAAGTCACCGCGCTCCAGCAGAACGCGTTTGCCGTTAATCTCCTGGTAGTAGCGGCCAGTCAGAACAATCGTGAACTCGTAGTAGTCATGCTGATGCAGACCGCTGGCGCTCTCCGTCTTGTTGTAGATAACCACGTGAAAATTCTTGCCATTAAACAGTTGCTGCTCAAGTGCGGTTTTAATTTCCATCGTGCTGACCTCCTGCTACTGAATCTGACTTACTGCATCTTTTCGTGAAGCTCGATTAACTCCGCCACCAGCTCACGTGCCAGCATGGAGGTCATCAGGTGATCCTGGGCATGCACCAGCACCAGGCTGACCTTCATCTTCCCTTCGCCTTGATCACCTTCAATCAGTTTTGTCTGCACGAGGTGAGCTTCATTCAGCGCGGTACGGGACTGCTCCATCATGGTTTTCGCTGCCGCGAAATCACCCTGTTTGGCCTGCCGAAGCGCGGCATACGCCAGGCTGCGCGCCTGACCGGAATTGATGATAAGGCCCATCACGACTTCTTCTAAATCATTCTCTGCGCTTTCTTCGGCAACGATACTATCCAAATCTAACATCTTTTAGCTCCTTTTCACTGGCGCGGGTTGCCCCGCGCCGTGCAATTTTAGAATTTCAGTGAGAGGGCAATATCCTCTTCGCTCTCTTCTTCATCGATAATGGTTGCAGCTTTGTTCGCAATCGCCACGAATGGCATGTAGAGCATTGTCGAAATCCCGAGGTTGAATATCGCCAGCAGGAAGGCGGCTACGCTACCGTTAGTGTTGAAGAACGCGCCCAGACCCGCCGGCATTGTCCACGGTGCAATGTTGGTGATTGGCGGGATAATTCCCAGGTAATACGCCGTCAGGGTAATCGCGGCCAGCAGCGGCTGAATCAGGATGAACGGGATGAACATTACCGGGTTCATGATGATTGGCAGACCAAACAGGATCGGTTCGTTAATCTGGAAGATGCCTGATGGCAGCGCCAGCTTCGCAACCTGGCGATAGTCAGCACGACGAGAGACAATAAAGACCGCGATGATCAGACCCAGCGTCGCCCCGGTACCCCCCAGGAAGATATAGGAATCAAGCATCGGCTTCGCCCACACATGGAAGGTTTTACCGGCTGCCAGCGCCGCATCAACGGAACCGTACTGCTGGTAAAGCGCAACGTTTTCCAGTGCCCACGGGGTCATAATACCGCTGTCCAGCGCTGCCAGTGCCAGTGAACCATGCACGCCGAAGAACCACAGCAGGGAGGTAAAAATCACATACGCCCAACCGACCACTCCACCCATTGACGCCAGCGGCGTAGAGATAGAGTCCATGATGATCTGGTGGAAGTTTGTGCCCCAGTGAGAGAGCGCCCAGGCAATAATCCCCATGATGGAGAGAATAATGAAGCCTGGAATCAACGCGGAAAATGAACGAGAAACGGAAGCGGGTACGCTGTCCGGCAAACGGATCACCCAGTTGCGACGGATAATAAAGGTGAACATTTCGGCAACCACCAGACCGATAACAATACCGGAAATAATGTTTGCCCCACCCAGCCAGTTGGCACCGACTGCGTAAGCCTCACCCACGCTATAAGGCGTTACGGTCATAAAAGCGGCGACGGATAATAACCCCGCAGCCAGCGGATCAACTTTACGCTCTTCTGCCAGCGCCATCCCAATAAAGAAAGGGGCCATCAGCGACATAATACCCAACGTACCGTTGTATACGTTGCCGCCGATGGCTTTAAAACCATTAAGGGTTTCAATAGTGGAAGCGTCTAACCGAATTCCTAATGAATAAAAGAAGGAACCTTCACCAAAGCTCAGAAAAACGTTGTTAATTAAAACGAACATTGCCCCGGCCAGCGTCAACGGCATTAATTTAATAAAACCGTTTTTGATGGCATTAACGTGAGGCTGCTTTCCTATTTTAACAGCAAAAGGAAGGAGTACCTTTTCAAGTGAAGCGATGACTTTACTCATAGGAAAATACCCTTAAATGCCGCAACGAGGGTTACGGCGTATTGTGTGTGAAATTACTCTTTGACGGGAAAAATAAAAAATTAATTTGCAGCTCTTTTAATCGCTGCAACGGCAGCTTTTAATACACCTAAACCATCAATTTTGCCGTACAGCGCAGAGTCGATCACTTCGACAGGCTTATTGGGTAACAAGCGCTGGATTTCCGGCAACATATAAGCGATTTGTGGCCCCAGTAATACGACATCGGCCGTCTGTCCCTTTTCGCCCGCCAGCGTTTCTGGAAACGCTTCAATCACCACAGGGACTTCATACTTTTCGGCCTGCGTACGCATCTTTGACACCAGCAGTGAAGTTGACATGCCCGCTGAACAGAACAGATAGATATGTTTCTTTTCCATAGTCATTTCCCTCTTGTATGACTACCTGCCGTCGCGCTATCACTCGACTCGCTGTCCTGGCTGACAGGTAGTTTGTTCGCTATTGTTTATCGTTGAAGTGAGTATACGGCATGGTACAAGGAGGGGATAATTCTGAACAGACTCAAATTGTCTCTGGTTGACCTGGCTTGTTGACTACCTTCACATTTCAGGCAAATAATTCGCGCAAATAAATAAGATTTACGTATGTATAAAAAAACCGGCACGCAGGCCGGTTTGTTAACATTCTCAGGCTAGCAGGGTTATTTCGCCTTAGCCGCCTGCGGATCGGTATCGTACTCGGCGCAGGTCTGGTAACCCGAATTGATCACGTGTCCAGTATCGTCCAGCGCGACAAAGTAGGTTTCAGCCTTACCATCTCGTTGACCCAGGATATAGGTCTGACACGTACCACGCGCATGAATCATCGTGATTTCAGACGATGGTTTACCGGCAATCGCGGCGACCTGCGAGCGTGTCATCCCTTTTTTGACGTCTTTAACCACAGGTTGTGTGAACTGATCTTTGGTGCGATCGTAAGCTGTACACCCTGCCAGCATAGTCAGAACCGCCGCTGCACCCAGAATTCCTGCTATGTTCTTGTTCATTTCCCGTCCTCTTGTTTATCAACGCGTTACCTAAGCATGGAATAAAAAGTACTATTGTTCAACTTTGCGGGTTATGCCAGATGAATTTTGGAAAATTCCAGTAAAACAGCGATAAGCTGCTAAATCGCCGTAATTTAACCCACTCGAAACTGTGATCCTTGTCGTTTTACGCCCGAAGAGTTAGCTTTAACAGATCATACTTTCTGTTTCGTTCTGCATAGGGAGGGCGTCATGGCTCTGCAACAAGAAATTATTCAGGCGCTGGGCGCAAAACCAGCAGTAGACGCAAATGAAGAGATCCGTCGAAGCGTCGACTTTTTAAAATCCTATTTGAAAACCTATCCCTTTCTGAAGTCGCTGGTGCTGGGTATCAGTGGGGGTCAGGACTCCACGCTGACCGGCAAGCTGTGTCAGATGGCCATTTCCGAACGGCGTGAAGAGACCGGCGATGAAACGTTGCAGTTTATCGCGGTACGCCTTCCTTATGGTGTGCAGGCAGACGAGCAGGATTGCCAGGATGCGATCGAGTTTATCCAGCCAGACCGCGTCCTTACCGTGAATATCAAAGGTTCAGTGCTGGCGAGTGAGCAGGCACTGCGTGAGGCAGGTATTGAGCTGAGCGATTTTGTCCGTGGCAACGAAAAAGCCCGCGAACGCATGAAAGCGCAATACAGCATTGCGGGAATGACCAAAGGCGTTGTCGTGGGTACCGACCATGCGGCTGAAGCGATCACGGGGTTCTTCACCAAGTACGGCGACGGGGGCACTGATATCAACCCGATCTTCCGTCTGAACAAACGTCAGGGGAAGCAGTTGCTTGCCACGCTGGGCTGCCCGGAACATCTTTATAAGAAAGCGCCAACGGCCGATCTGGAAGACGATCGCCCTTCCCTGCCGGATGAAGCCGCGCTGGGCGTCACTTACGACAACATTGATGATTACCTGGAAGGTAAAAAACTGGATGAAGGTACCGCGAAGATCATTGAGGGCTGGTATCTGAAAACCGAGCACAAACGCCGTCCACCGATCACCGTGTTTGATGATTTCTGGAAGAGATAATCGTCTGTGATGATTGCGGGTGGCGGTCCATAGCAGACCGCCATCCGGTACAAGGAACAGCCTGAACGATTGCTCAGTGGCCGGGTAGCCAGGTAATTTCGCTGAACAGTAACGTTCCTTTCGACTCCAGCAAACGGAGAGTATGCGTTCCTTCCTCCCAGCTTGCACCCTGATCGGCCGTCAGCAATTTTTCGCCAAGCTGCCACGCGCCGCTTAACACCAGAACCACGCCACCGCGTGAGCCAAAGGTGGTAAACGTGCGGTCAGCAACGCGGACTTTCGCCTGACAGCAGTCCCGCCGGGTCATAATATTGAAGTCCATCGACATCTTCCCGTCGGTAAGCAGCGCTTTCACCGGTAGATCGCCCGAAAAACTAAAAGGCTGGTGATGCTTCAGGGTATGGCAAAACGCCTTACCGGCATCCAGCGTTACCTCTCCCCCTTCCAGCAAGGCGATCACCCGATCGACGCCGGGGAACGAAGAGAATTCGCCATTACTGGCAATGGAGGCAATGCTGGCGCGCCAGAAAAAATCACGCGTCGCGGGAGGAAAACAACAAATTTCACGAGTCTCGCCAGCACCATTGCGCCAGAGACTGACCGGCATTTTACGGATATCAAAAAACTCCATCACCACTCCTGAAAGGCACAGCATGCGCCTGGGCAAGGATATCGCTATCGTTGCTGTCTTGTTTGTTATCGTTGGGTACTCACAGACGTATTATCGGCAACAGAACAGGCAGGCCTTAGCTGGATGCGAATAAAAATTCTAACACCATGACTCTGCTATACATTCTCTGAAGCGACTACAGGAGGATACCGCGCTTATGGCGGCAGGCAAGAGGGATAAAAGAAAAAACCGCCGGCCCTGTCCACAGCGATTGCGCTTTTGTGGACAGGATCCCGGCGGTCTTAAGATGTTGAACCGATTATTCGGTTGGTGCAGGCATTTTACCTTCCAGCGCCGGACGTTCTGTCAGACGCTTCTCAAAATTGGCATTAAATTGTTTTTTCTGTTCAGGGGTCAGAATGTTGTAGATCTTGTTCTGGGTTTCCATGTGAGCCAGCATGCGGGCTTTATTCTGCTCAGCCATTTTGTCGATTTGCGCTTCGGCTTTTGCCTTATCGAAGCTGTCGCTGGCAATGATGTCATGCATCGCGCGGCGCTCTTCCAGCGAAGGACGTTTCATCTGGTCACGCTGGCTTTTCATGATGTCGCGCACCTGCTGCTTCTGCGCATCGGTCAGGTTCAGACCTTTAAACATCATGTCGTGGTTCATACCCGGCATGCCCTGATGATGCATCATCATTTTGCCTGACAGCGGCGCGGCAGGGGTGGTGGTTGCGGTATCTGCGGCGAACGCCATGCTGGTAGCGCCCAGAGCCAGGGTAGAAGCAACAAACAGTGCAGTTAACTTACGCATAATTTATTTCCTTACTTTCAGTTATTCTTCGGCGCTATGCCGTGTTGACGAGATTAACTTTACAAGGTTTAGCGTCAATTAGTCAGAGCATTGGTAAAGCAATGAAAGTGTAAAAAACACTTTATCGCCAATTATGGAGAAATTAAGAATAAAACGTGGAGAGTTGAAACAAAAAATATTCAATATGATGATTTTAAAGAAATTATGAGAGAGTATAGCGAAGCAATGCTTATTTTGAAAGCAATCACCCAGGAATAATCTGTAAAAACTCGCTAAGCGCTTTATTTGCGAAGAAAATAAGTTTTTGGCGAAAATAGAAATGATAACTCATACGATTTGCCCCTCTTTCCACAAGAGGGGCAAACCGGCTCAGCTCATTTTTTCCAGCATCAACCCGGCTCTCAGCCCAAACGCAACGGAAGGGTTCGGGAACAGGACATACTCCGTGGCTTTCTGCACCTCATAGCGCTCATCACCGTCCTCTGCCAGCAATACCCCCTGGCGGAATGGCGTGAAGTTCAGCGTATGTGCCGCCATGTGAAGAAGGAAGGCATCGCTGCGGCGCGTTATCTGTTGTACAACCCGATAACGCTCAACGGGTTCATGTGCGTGCTCAGGCGCGGTTCCGCCCAGCAGCGCCCGAAGCGCAAGATGCGTAGGTGCAAAGCGCGTGAGATCGTTCTGCCCAAATGGCAGTGCTTTTCCCAGCTCCAGCGTGCAGGCCAGCGCCCCGAAATGTTCGCAGGTAAAATGGGTGAACGTTCCTCCCGGTGACTGATGGAATACCAGCGCTTCCAGACCCGCATCACCCAGCCAGCTCAGGAACGTTTCATCCCACGGCTGATGACGCTGCGGTAAAACACCAAAGCGTACATGGTATGACGCCCGGATCGCCGTATGCAGATCAAGATGCCAGCGGTCTGGCCCAGCGGTGGCAAAAAACGTGGCCACCACCTTCTCCAGCCACTGCGCGCGCACCGTTTCGTCGCCCTGCGGGAACTGCGACCAGCGGCCACCGAACATCCGGTTAATATCACTCACCAGATAACGCTTATTTTGCGCCAGCGCAGGTGGATTCCCGAGCACCACCAGCAGACGGCATTGCAGGGTGATATCACCGCGATACAATGCGCGCAGCAGCAGGTCGACAATCTCAACGGGTGCAGTTTCGTTACCGTGAATGCCGGTTGAAAGCAGAAGCGACAGCGTATACTTCCCGGATGGCGTCAGCTCAAGCACTCCGCGCCCCAGCCACCGCCAGTGGAATGAGGGGCCTTCCCCCTCAACCTGCTCAGGCATGTCGTCTGCCAGCGTCAGCGCCAGTAAATTTTCCATATCCTCTCCTTTAGCGCTGGAATGGATAAACCGACCCCAGCTGCAGGATCGTCGTTAACGCATCCAGCGCCTCGCGGCCTTCACGCAGCAGCTGCGGGTCGACCAGATCGGCCTGCGTTAATCTGTCGCGATAGTAACGATCCACCCAGTCATTCAGGGTATTAAAGAGCGTATCGTTCATCATGACGGCAGGATTCACCGCCTGCATTTCGTTCTGCGTCAACACCACGCGCAGACGTAAACACGCCGGGCCACCGCCGTTTGCCATACTTTCGCGCAGGTCAAACACGCGCAGTTCGTCAATCGGGTTATCGGCTTTCACCAGCTCGCTCAGATAACGCCACACCCCTGCATGGTTGCGGGACTCCTGCGGCAGCACCAGCATCATGCTGCCGTCATCACGGCTCAACAGCTGGCTGTTGAACAGATAGGTTTCAACCGCATCCTGCACGCTGACCGCGTCAGTCGGCACCTGAACCGGCATAAACCCGGGAACACGCTCATGCAGCGTAGCGAGCAGTTTCTCCTGATGGGCAAACGCCTGCTCGTGGCAGAACAACACCTGACGGTTAGAGACGGCAATGACGTCGTTGTGGAACACGCCCTGATCGATCACATGCGGGTTCTGTTGGGCGAAAATCAGCTGTGAAGGATTAACCTGATTCAGGCGCGCAACCGCCTGGCTTGCCGCCAGCGTCTGACGGGCAGGATAACGGGTTGGCTCAGCGTGGCCCCCCTCCTCGCGCCCGTAAATAAACAGCTGCAAGCCGGGCTCACCATAATCGCCCCCCAGACGGTTATGGTTCGCCGCCCCTTCATCGCCAAACATCGCCACCTGCGGCAGCGCCTGGTGTACGTCAAAATGGGTGTCATTATGGAAAATGGCGCGCAGCACGCGCTCGGTGGTGTCCGCTTCGGTGGCGCGGTGGAACTTGTTATTCAGGTTCGCGACCGTCAAATGGACTTTGCCATCCAGCGTATCGGCTGACGGCGCGACGGTTGCCGCATTTGCCACCCACATCGAAGAGGCGGAGCTGGCCGCAGAGAGCAGGTATGGCGTCTGGGTGCCCGCTTTTTCAACCACCTGCTCGTCACTGCCGCTGAAACCAAGCTGACGCAGGACGGCCACGTTTGGCCGCTCCTGAGGGGGGATCACCGCCTGCGGAAAACCCGCATCCGAGAGGGCTTTCATTTTCAGCAGCCCCTGCTTCGCCGCCAGTTTCGGGTTAGAGACCTGAAAACGGTGCTTCGTCGAGGCTTCATTACCAAACGACAGGCCAGCATAGTGGTGCGTCAGCCCCACCAGCCCGTCAAAGTTCACTTCACGCGCTTTCATGGCTATCCCCCTGGGTAAAATCCAGACCCGGATTCAGCGTCTCCGGCAGCGTCAGCGCGGGTGTTTCCAGGCTTGCCATTGGCCATGCGCAGTAATCTGCCGCATACCATGCGCTGGCGCGATGGTTGCCCGACGCCCCCACGCCGCCAAACGGGGCGGTGCTCGCTGCGCCGGTAAGCGGTTTGTTCCAGTTCACAATCCCCGCGCGTGCCTCGAGCAGCAGCTGATCAAACTTCTCGCGATGAGGTGAAATCAAACCGCTCGACAAACCGTAGCGGGTGTTATTCGCCATCCTGATGGCACTGTCAAAATCGTCATAGCGCCAGACACACAGTAATGGGCCGAAGACCTCTTCATCCGGCACGTTGCTCGTGCCGCTCATCTCAACAATGCCCGGTGTCAGCAGCGACGTACCTGGCTGAACCTGCTTCGGCTCCAGCAAGGTTTTCGCGCCCCGCGCCACATGAGCCTGCCAGGCTTTCAACACGTTCTCTGCCGCCTGCGCTGAAATCAGCCCGCCGATAAACGGCTGGGGGTCTGCATCCCACTTAGCAGGCATCAGACGTGCGCTCACTTCGACCAGACGTTTCAGGAACGCATCGCCCTGTGCGCCACGCTTCACCAGCAACCGACGGGCACAGGTGCAGCGCTGTCCGGCGGTAATAAAGGCTGACTGGATCGTCAGATGCACAGCGGCATCAATATCGTCGGGATCTTCCACAATCAGCGGATTATTACCGCCCATTTCCAGGGCAAGGATTTTCTCCGGCTGTCCCGCCAGCTGGCGGTGCAGTTGATAGCCCGTACCGGCGCTGCCGGTGAACAGCAGGCCGTCAATGTCATTTAGCGCACTCAGCGCCTGGCCGGTTTCACGCCCGCCCTGCACCAGGTTGAGTACGCCTGGCGGTAAACCCGCCTGCTCCCAGAGTTTCACCACCGCCTCACCGGTTAACGGCGTTAACTCACTCGGTTTGAAAATGACGGTATTGCCCGCCAGCAACGCAGGCACAATATGGCCGTTTGGCAGATGGCCCGGGAAGTTATACGGGCCAAATACCGCGAGCACGCCGTGCGGACGGTGGCGCAGCGTGGCCGCCCCGTCGGGCATTTCAGTGTGTTGTTCACCGGTACGGGTATGGTATGCCTTCACCGAAATGGCGATTTTGTTAATCATCGCCGTCACTTCGGTTGTGGCTTCCCAGCGAGGCTTACTGGTTTCGGAAGCAATAATTCGCGTCAGTTCAGCCTTATTCGCCTCAAGCAGTGCGGCAAATTTTTCAACAATCGTCTGACGCGCGGAGAAAGGCTGTTTCGCCCACGCCGGGAACGCACGACGCGCGGCGTGACAGGCTTGTTCCACCTGCGCGGTGCTGGCATCATTTCCCTTCCAGAGCACCTCTTGCCCCACCGGGTTCGTTTTCACGCGATGTTCGCCCTCGCCCGTCACCCAGTCGCCGTTAATCCATAAAGTCATGCTGTTTTCTCCTCAGGGCAGAGTCGCACCAGGCGCACCGTGTCGCCGGCATTACATTTCAGGGCATCAAGCTGCGCGGCGGTCAGCACCAGACGTTCACATTTCGGATCGGTGCGTATCAGCATGGCGCGGAAATTATCATAATGTTCGTTAGACACCAGGCACGCCGGCCATTCACCCGGCGCAGGCTGGCCTTCAGACACTGTCACCAGGCGGCTTTTACGGATCGCACGCACGCGGTCAATATCGCACTCAAGCGTAGGCCCGCCGTCAAAGATGTCGACGTAATTGCGGTAGCGGAAGCCTTCTTTCTCCAGCACCGCGCGGGCAGGGGCCGTTTGCGGATGCACTTCACCGATCACCGCCTGCGCTTCCGGGCTTAAGAAATGGGTATAAATAGGATGTTTCGGCATCAGCTCGGCGATAAACGCTTTCTGCCCGGTACCGCAGAGATAGTCCGCGCGGCTAAACTCCATTGAAAAGAAGCGTTCGCCCAGGCTTTCCCAGAACGGGGAATAGCCTTTGTCGTCGATCACACCGCGCATCTCAGCAACCACTTTTTCGTTGAAGCGGTCGCGGAACGCCGCCATAAACATAAAGCGCGACTTGGAGAGTAAATAACCGTTGCCCTCCTTGCGCCACGCCGGATCGAGAAACAGCGTGCAGAGCTCGCTGGCACCGGTGTGGTCATTACAGAGAAACAGCGTTGGCAGTGCGTTATAGACGTTCAGCTCTTTCGAGGCGTGAACCATCGTACCAACCCGGTAGTTGTACCACGGGTCATTTAGCCCCACGGCCACTTCGATGGCGCAAATCCCGGCGACTGCGCCCGTTTCAGTATCTTCCAGCACGAACACATAGCCCTGTTCGCTTTTCGGCAACGTCCCTTGCCAGGTTTGCAGGGCGCGCTCAATGCGCGCCGACAGCGTTTTTTCATCGGCAGGAAGCGAGGTCAGCCCGCCTCCTGTCTTACCGGCAAGCAGCATAAGCCCGGCGAGATCGCCGCGCTCAACGGGACGGATGACCATCATGATGACACCCCGGACTTCACATGTTCACAGGCCAGCGCAAAACGATCTAACCCGGTTTTCACCTCTTCTTCACTGACAACCAGCGCAGGGGCAAACCGCACCACGTTGGCACCGGCAATCAGCACCATCACGCCCATTTTTGCTGCTTCCTGTGAAATAAGTTTAGCTTTTCCGGCAAACTCAGGCGTGAGTTCACAGCCAATTAACAGCCCCAGACCACGGATCTCTTTAAACAGGCCGGTTTTGCTGTTGATGGCATTCAGGCGTTCAACAAACCAGTCGTGACGCTGTTTCACGCCGTTCAGCACTTCCGGGGTGTTGATGATATCCAGTACCTGCCCGGCCACGGCGGATGCCAGCGGGTTACCGCCGTAGGTGGTACCGTGAGTACCAACGGTCATCACGCTGGCGAATTTATCCGTTGTCAGCATCGCCCCCACCGGGAAACCGCCGCCCAGCGCTTTAGCGGTAGAGAGAACGTCCGGCGTAACGCCATAGTGCATATAGGCATACAGCTCACCGGTGCGGCCCACGCCCGTCTGCACTTCGTCAAAAATCAGCACTGCGTTATGACGATCGCACAGCTCGCGCAGCCCCTGCAGGAATGCTTTCTGCGCCGGAAGCACACCGCCTTCACCCTGCATTGGCTCGACAATCACCGCACAGGTGGTATCGCTGATAAGCTCGCTGGCCGACGCCAGATCGTTATAAATGCCGTGACGGATATCTGGCGGCAGCGGCGCAAAATCCTGGGAGTAGGACGGTTGACCACCCGCGCTCACGGTAAAGAGCGTGCGGCCGTGGAAAGCATTTTTAAACGCGACAATTCCGCTCTTATGCACGCCAAATTTATCGTGCGCATATTTACGCGCCAGCTTCAGCGCGGCTTCGTTCGCTTCCGCACCCGAGTTACAGAAAAAGACTTTTTCCGCAAAGGTGGCGTCGATCAGTTTTTTCGCCAGACGCAGTGCTGGCTCGTTGGTGTAGCCATTGCCGGTATGCCAGAACTTTGCCGCCTGATCGTTCAGCGCCTGACGCAGTGCCGGGTGCGCATGACCCAGCGCATTGACCGCAATCCCACCCGCAAAGTCGATATACTCTTTGCCCTGCTGATCCCACAGGCGTGAGCCTTCCCCACGTACCGGAATAAAAGCCGCCGGGGCGTAAACCGGCATCATCCATTCATCAAAATTTTCACGCGTAATTGACAGAGACATAGCGACCTCATCCGGTAAATAAAAGGTTGTTTAAATGTTAAATAATTGAGTGTTTGCCCTGTGAATGTAGATTGCAGAGTTCGTGCCAGCCAGCGATAAAAATGCATAAACGGGATGGAGTGACAGAATATCAATAGCTTACGATATGAAATTATTCACTGTTATTGCATAAAAAGTGAATATTTTTACGGTAAGCGGCGCTTTTCCGCATGAAAACAAGAAAGAGTATGCACAGGCCAAATATAATTCTGGAATTGTGATCGCTCGCGAAATTTATTGACTATTTACGCCCTGTAACAGGGCGAGACGCGTCAGAATGGTGCAAATATTGCACCGTTGACATTATCTGTTGCAGTTATTGGTCAATCCCCGTAACAGATGAAAGAAATTCTGCTACCATCCATGCACTATTCACCTTGCATTGGCAGCGACTATGAAATTTGTCTCTTTTAATATCAACGGCCTGCGTGCCCGCCCTCACCAGCTTGAAGCGATTGTTGAGCAACATCAGCCAGATGTGATCGGCCTGCAGGAGACAAAAGTTCACGACGATATGTTCCCCCTCGAAGAGGTGGCAAAACTGGGCTACAACGTCTTTTATCACGGGCAGAAAGGCCACTACGGTGTGGCGCTGCTGACTAAAGAAACGCCGGTTTCCGTACGTCGCGGTTTCCCGGGCGATGACGAAGAAGCCCAGCGCCGCATCATCATGGCCGAAGTGCCTTCTGCACTCGGAAATATCACGGTGATCAACGGCTATTTCCCACAAGGTGAGAGCCGTGACCATGAGACCAAATTCCCGGCTAAAGCCAGGTTTTACCAGGATCTGCAGGATTACCTGACAAGCGAACTGAAGAAAGAGAACCCGGTGCTGATCATGGGCGACATGAATATCAGCCCGAGCGATCTGGATATTGGTATTGGGGAAGAGAACCGTAAACGCTGGCTGCGCACCGGTAAATGCTCTTTCCTGCCGGAAGAACGCGAGTGGATGCAGCGTCTGCTGGGCTGGGGTCTGGTTGACACCTTCCGCACGGCTAACCCGGAAACGCAGGATCGCTTCTCATGGTTCGATTACCGCTCAAAAGGTTTTGATGACAACCGTGGCCTGCGTATAGACCTGCTTCTGGCCAGCTCGCCGCTGGCAGAACGCTGCATTGAAACCGGTATTGATTACGATATCCGCAGCATGGAAAAACCGTCTGACCACGCGCCAGTATGGGCGAAATTCAAACTGTAACCCCGTGTGAACATTCAAAAATTACTCTTCCTGTGCGCCCTTTTGGGCGCATTTATTCTGGCGTTTGTGTTTCTTCCACCAGAGATGCTCTCCCTGGACGCCATCAAAACACACCAGCAAACGTTGCTCGCACAGGTGGCACATTCACCACTGCAAAGCGCCCTGCTCTATTTTGCGGTGTATGTCGCGATTTCGGCACTGTCGATCCCCGGAGCAGCAATCCTGACGCTGCTGGGAGGAGCCCTTTTCAGCCTGTGGGAAGGGACACTGCTGGTCTCGTTTGCCTCTACGCTGGGGGCGACGCTTGCCATGCTCGCCAGCCGCTATCTGCTGTGCGACTGGGTACAACAGCGCTTTGCTGCGCAGATGAAAACGGTCAATGCCGGAATGTCTCGCGACGGCGCGCGCTACCTTTTCGCCCTGCGCCTGATGCCTCTGTTTCCCTTTTTTCTGGTGAACCTGCTGATGGGTCTTACCCGTATTAGCGTGCGACGCTACTGGTGGGTGAGCCAGCTCGCCATGCTGCCCGCAACGGTTGTTTTTCTTAACGCCGGGCGAGAGCTGGGAAAACTGACATCGCTGCGCGATATTCTGTCGCCAGGTCTGGTATTCGCCTTTACACTACTGGGGTTATTGCCCCTGGCCACCCGGTGGCTGTTTTCTCATTGCACCCTTTCTTCGTTTAAAAAGTGAGGCATTATGCGCCGTGTGCGTTTTTGCGCGTTTCTGACAGGTCTGCTGCTGGCTGCCCCTGCATTTGCAGCAGACAGCTGGCAATCCATTCAACAACAAGCTAAAGGCCAGACCGTCTGGTTTAACGCCTGGGGTGGCGATCAGGCGGTAAACCGCTACCTGGACTGGGTCAGCGGCGAGATGAAAACGCACTACGCCATAAACCTCAAAATTGTCCACCTGGCCGATGCCGCCGATGCCGTAAAACGCATTCAGACAGAGCATGATGCAGGACGAAACCACGACGGTTCAGTCGACTTGCTTTGGGTCAACGGGGAAAATTTCCGCACGCTGAAAGAGGCGAATCTGTTGCAAACCCAGTGGGCACAGACCCTGCCGAACTGGCGGTACGTCGATACCCACAAACCGGTCACGGAAGATTTTGCCATCGCGACCGATGGCGCGGAATCTCCGTGGGGCGGCGCTCAGCTCACCTTTATCGCCCGCAAGGGAAGCATGTCAACGCCGCCGGATAATCCTCAGGCCTTGCTGGCCTGGGCGCAGCAACATCCGGGTAAAGTGAGCTACCCTCGCCCACCGGATTTTACCGGCACTGCGTTTCTGGAACAGTTACTCCTGAACCTCACCACCCAGCCTGAGGCGCTAAAACGCGCACCTGATAACACATTTGCGCAAGTGACAGCCCCACTCTGGGACTACCTCGACAAACTGCACCCGCTGCTGTGGCGCGAAGGGAAAGACTTCCCCCCTTCGCCTGCACGCATGGATACCCTGCTTGCCGCTGGAAACCTGGATCTGTCACTGACGTTTAACCCCGCACATGTGCAGCAAAAAGTGGTCAGCGGCGAGTTGCCTGCCGACAGCTACAGTTTCGGTTTTCGTGGCGGGATGATCGGTAACGTCCATTTTGTTGCCATTCCGGCCAATGCCAGTGCGAGCGCAGGTGCGAAAGTGGTCGCCAATTTCCTGCTTTCACCGCAGGCGCAGATCCGCAAAGCCAATCCGGCCATCTGGGGTGACCCAACCGTACTCGATCCCAAAACGCTGCCCGCCGTCGAGGCCAGGCAACTTAGCACACATGCACCGGAAGGTTTACCGGTTGTTCTGCCGGAACCGCATGCCACCTGGGTTAACGCGCTGGAGCAGGAATGGTTTCGTCGTTACGGCACCCACTAAGCGTGCTCGTCTGGCTGGCGATGGCGGTCATTTATATACCGCTACTCCCCGCCGGAGCCATGCTGGTAACACCGGCATTGTCGCAGGCGAACTGGCAGTCGCTGGCTGACGATCCGCAGTTACCCCAGGCGCTCGCCGCCACGCTGGTGTCCGCGATAATTGCCACTCTGGGCGCACTCGTTATCGCCCTGTTTTTTATCACCGCGCTATGGCCTGGTGAACGCTGGCGTCGCCTGTGCAGCCATTTGCCCTGGTTACTGGCCGTTCCCCATGTTGCTTTCGCCACCAGCGTCTTGCTGACGTTTGCGGAGGGCGGCCTGTTTTATCAGGTCTGTACATTCTGCTCACCGCAGCTCGATCGTTACGGTATCGGGTTAGGGCTGACGCTTGCCGTCAAGGAGGGGGCTTTCGTGTTGTGGGCGATTTACGCCGTATTGCCTGAAACACGGCTGGCACAGCAAAATGTGGTTTTGCAGACTCTGGGCTACGGCCGCATTCAGAGGCTGTGCTGGCTGGTGCTTCCCACCATCGCCCCTGCGCTGGGTGCGGTCATGCTGGCAGTGCTCGCCTGGTCGCTTTCTGTTGTGGATATGGCCATTATCCTCGGGCCGGGAAATCCCCCCACGCTGGCGGTGCTGGCCTGGCAGTGGCTCAGCCAGGGAGATGCGCAGCAGCAGGCCAAAGGTATGCTGTTGTGTCTGGTTTTGCTCACACTCCTGGCCCTGCTGGCGGCGCTGGGTTATGGCGTCTGGAAAGCCTGGCGGCGTACGCTACCCGGTCTTTCCGGGATCCGCCACAGTTCAGCCCTCGTGGTGCCTGAAAAGACGCTGTCCTGGCTGCTCCCGGGTTGTGGGATCCTCTGTGCCATCGTGCTGCTCTTCCTGGCAAGGCATGAGGATGTCGCCCGTTCCTTCATCGCCACCAGCCTCGCGTTTGGTCTGCTCTCCAGCCTGCTGGCCCTTGCGCTGATCGTTATCTGGCTCGAATGGGGGCCACAGCGCGGTGCGCAGTGGGTCTGGCTGCCGCTCGCACTGCCTGCACTGCCGCTAGTCTCCGGGCAATATGTTGTCGCATTAACGCTTGGCATTGACGGGCACTTCACCGCCGTACTCTGGAGCCACCTGCTGTGGGTTGTACCGTGGATGTTGCTGGTACTGCAACCGGCATGGCGCAGGCTCGATCCCCGGCTGATCCTCACCGCCAGAACGTTGGGCTGGCGGCGCGCGAAGATCTTCTGGTTGCTGAAATGCCCCTTACTGGTACGCCCGGCGCTGCTGGCCTTTGCAACCGGATTTTCCGTCAGTATGGCGCAATACATGCCCACGCTCTGGCTGGGTGCGGGGCGGTTTGCCACACTGAACACCGAAACCGTGGCGCTCAGTAGCGGGGGCAGCATCCCGGTTCTGGCTCAGCGTGCGCTGGGGCTATTGCTCGTAACGGGTATCATTTTTGGCATTGCTGCGCTGTTGTCCCGGCTTGCGGGCCGTTACCGACGAGGATTACGTTAATGCTGAAGGTAAAAGATCTCACCATTGAGCCGCTGTTCCGGCAGGTCAATTTTTGTGTGCCACGCGGGGAAATTGTGACCCTGATGGGGCCTTCCGGCAGCGGAAAATCTACCCTTTTTTCCTGGATGGTCGGGGCGCTGTCTGCCGACTTTCAGGCGCATGGCGAACTGTGGATTGACGATCGGCGCTGCGATGGTCTCCCCGTGGAACAGCGCGGCTTAGGTATTCTCTTTCAGGACGCCCTGCTGTTCGATCATTTCAGCGTCGGGCAGAACCTGATGCTCGCCCTCCCGCCGCAGATTGCCGGGCGCTTTCGCCGGGAAACGGTGGAACAGGCGTTATACTCTGCCGGGCTGGCAAACCACTATGCCAGCGATCCTGCGACGCTTTCCGGCGGGGAGCGCGCCCGGGTAAGCCTGCTGCGCGCCCTGCTTGCAGAGCCGCAGGCGTTATTGCTGGATGAACCCTTCAGCCGTCTGGATAAAGCGCTACGCGCGTCGTTTCGGGAATGGGTGTTTGAGGCAGTGCGCGCACGCCCTGTTCCGGTGGTGCTGGTTACCCATGACGACGAAGATATTCCGCCAGGTGGAGAGATGATTGAGCTTTCTCGCTGGCAATAATGTGCTAACGCAATGTTTTCTGTCTCAGGAGAGACGACAATGCCCGCCTCACTCACTGACGTCAGGTTTTTCGATGAAACGTGTTTCTCAACTGACCGCGCTGGCCATGCTCTGCGGCCTCGCCTCTTTTTCCTCTCTGGCGGCTGATATGCCCCATTCCCTTACGCTGGCTCAACTCCAGGAACAGCACGGTGCGACGATAGACACCCGTGCCAGTGCGTTTTATAACGGCTGGCCGCAAACGCTCAACGGGACATCCGGGCATGAGCCAGCCGCGCTCAACCTTTCCGCCTCATGGCTTGCCGCAATGAGCGATGACCAGATTAGCGCCTGGGCAAAGCAGCATCAGCTTACACCTGCAATGACGATCGCCCTCTACGGCAGCGAAGCCGATAATCAGGCCGTTAAATCACGTCTGGAAAAAGCCGGGTATGCCCACGTTTCGGTTCTCAGCGATGCGCTGCAAACCCCTGCGCGTTTACAGCGCCTGCCGCACTTTGAGCAACTCGTCTACCCGCAGTGGCTCCATCAGTTACAGCAAGGTAAACCGGTGAATGCCGCTCCGGCTGGCGACTGGAAAGTCATTGAAGCCGCCTGGGGGGCACCAAAGTTCTACCTGCTGAACCACATTCCCGGCGCAGACTATATCGATACCAATGAAGTAGAAAGCGAGCCGCTGTGGAATAAAGTCTCCGACGACAAGCTGAAAGCGATGCTGGCGAAGCACGGTATCCGTCATGACACCACCGTCATTTTGTATGGTCGTGACGTCTATGCCGCCGCCCGTGTGGCGCAGATCATGCTCTACGCCGGAGTGAAAGATGTCCGCATTCTCGATGGCGGCTGGAAAGCATGGTCAGACGCAAGCCTGCCGGTTGAACGCGGCACGCCAGGAAACGTGAAACCCGCCCCTGATTTTGGTGCGCCGATCCCTGGACAGCCGCAGTTGATGGTGGATATGGAACAGGCTCGTGGGATGCTGCATCGCCAGGATGCCTCACTGGTCAGCATCCGCTCATGGCCGGAATTCATTGGTGAAACCAGCGGCTATAGCTACATCAAGCCAAAAGGAGAGATTGCCGGTGCCCGCTGGGGTCACGCGGGCAGCGATGCCACCCACATGGAAGATTTCCATAACCCGGATGGCACCATGCGCAGTGCCGACGATATTGCCGCCATGTGGAAAACGTGGAACATTCTGCCGGAGCAGCACGTTGCGTTCTACTGTGGTACCGGCTGGCGTGCGTCAGAAACCTTTATGTACGCGCGTGCAATGGGCTGGAAAAACGTCGCCGTCTATGACGGTGGCTGGTACGAATGGAGCAGTCACCCGCAAAACCCGGTCTCCACCGGTGAACGCGGGCCAGACAGTTCTCACTGACGGGTAAGTGACTTCAGCGTCACATAACCGCTCCAGATGCGCGTTGTGGTGGTCAGCCAGCACAACGCGCCAAATAGCCACGCAAACAGCGTGAAGTGTGCCGGAAACAGACAGCACAACACAAACAGCGCGATCGTCTCCGTCCCCTCCGTTAACCCGCCGATGTAATAAAACGACTTGTGCGCATAGCCCGGGTTATCAATATTGTGCTTCGCGGCCAGCGCGGCAAAGGCCAGAAAGCTGCTGCCGGTACCGATAAACGCGCACAACAGCCAGGCGGCGGCCAGCGCATTCTCCGCAGGAGCGGCCAGAGCAAAACCAAACGGCACCAGGGCATAGAACAGAAAATCGAGCGCGATATCAAGAAATCCTCCGGCGTCCGTTAACCCTCTGCGTCGCGCCAGCGCACCGTCCAGACCATCCAGCACACGGTTCAACACAATGGCCGCCAGCGCAGCCGGATACCAGCCAAGCGCCAGAAACGGCAGCGCCAGCACGCCGATGATAAACCCGGTGAGCGTGAGTTTATCGGGTGAAATCGCGGGTTTGTCCAGTAAGGCTGCCAGCCGGTTAAGCATGGGTTTCACGCGCGGATGCAGATGTCGGTCAAGCATGTGGTTTCTCATTAAACGTGGCGCACAACCCCTGAGCAGGAATGTCCAGAGCGGCATTAAAGCGGGCGGAAAGGTTCTGAAACGCAATCAACGCCGTCATTTCGGTAATGGCTTCATCGGTGAAATGGCGCTTAATCTCCATTTTGACCGTTGCATCCACCTGTGGCGGTGTGGCGGTGACGGCCTCGGCATACGCCAGCGCAGCCCGCTCCTCCTCACTGAATAACCCGGAATCACGCCAGCCACTGACGGCCTGCACCTTATCCAGCGCCCCTGAGCGCTCGGCAAGGCGCAAGCTGTTGGCATCAATACAGAATGCACAGTGACAAATCTGCGATACCCGGGTCATCAGCAGCGAGCGTAGCACCGGCGTGAGGCGCGCATTACGCCGCTCCAGGAAACCAACGAACAGCGCCACCAGCCAGAAAAGACGCGGCATACGTCCCCACCAGCGCGTGGGATTAAGCACTGCACCAAAGTGTTTTTTCTGCATAACGGCAATCGGCTTTAAACTGGCCGGGAGGGTTTTAAGGGGGGCTACCCAGGTGGATGTCTCTTTCACTTGCTTCTCCTGATGACTGGACTCCTGGAAAGGGCAAGATACTATGTTGTTTTTCATTATCACTTATTGACGACCATGCTGAAAACACTCGATGTCGTTGCGGCAATCATCGAAAAAGACGACAAAATTTTACTGGCACAGCGCCCTGAGCATGCCGATCAACCCGGTATGTGGGAATTTCCGGGTGGAAAAGTCGAAGCGGGAGAAACTCAGCCCGACGCGCTCAGACGCGAGCTACAGGAGGAGCTGGGCATCTGCGCCCGGCCTGAGCGCTACGTCGCAAGCCACCAGCGGGAAGTGTCGCAGCGGCTTATTCATCTGCACGCCTGGCTCGTACCCACGTTTAGCGGAGAGCTGACGGCGCACTACCACCGTGCGCTGGTGTGGTGTACGCCCGAAGAGGCGTTTACCTACGACTTAGCCCCGGCGGATATTCCGCTGCTGGAAGCGTTTATTCTTTTACGCGACGCCAGACCAGCGGATTAGTGCTAATGGCATGTTCATCGCGCTGGCACTGTAACAAGACGCCGTCCGCTTTTACCACGGCACCTTCCGAATAGTTCTGATCCTGATAAATACAGCACTGGTTGCAGGGCTGTGTATTTTGCCCGCCGGAGCTAAACACCTCCGGCGGCACATTCACTTCCACACCCGGTCGAATGCGGTCAGCCTGAGCGCCTGCAGTAAACATCAAACATAACGCGGTCATCACGTAACGGTTCATAGAGTTATCTTCCTGTTGTCTCCTGATAATGAATATAACGGTAAACCGGGGCGGAACCTTTAATTTATCTCGTCATCGCTTTTTGTTATGACACAAGCCGTGAGATGAATTTCCCTTTCGGCACACATTTTTGCTTGCTTCACAAAGCAGTACGGGTGGTATAGTCAAAAAAACAACACAAATCGCATAAACAACATCCCAACATAATTATAAGAGGTTCTTATATCTATGGATCAGACACGCTCTCTGGAAAGTTTCCTTACTCACGTTCAACAGCGCGATCCGCATCAAAGCGAGTTTGCGCAGGCCGTTCGTGAAGTCATGACCACCCTGTGGCCTTTTCTTGAAGAAAACCCGCGTTATCGTCAAATGTCACTCCTTGAGCGCCTGGTTGAGCCTGAACGCGTGATCCAGTTCCGCGTGGCATGGGTAGACGATAGCAACCAGGTACAGGTAAACCGCGCGTGGCGCGTGCAGTTTAACTCCGCCATTGGTCCGTTTAAGGGCGGTATGCGTTTTCACCCTTCCGTGAACCTGTCGATCCTGAAATTCCTCGGTTTTGAGCAGACGTTTAAAAATGCGCTCACTACCCTGCCAATGGGCGGCGGTAAAGGCGGCAGCGACTTCGATCCGAAAGGGAAAAGTGAAGGCGAAGTCATGCGCTTCTGCCAGGCGCTGGTCACCGAACTGTATCGCCACCTCGGGCCGGACACCGATGTCCCTGCAGGGGATATCGGCGTTGGCGGTCGTGAAGTGGGCTTTATGGCCGGGATGATGAAAAAACTCTCCAACAACAGCGCCTGCGTCTTTACTGGCAAAGGGCTTTCCTTCGGCGGGAGCCTGATTCGCCCGGAAGCGACGGGTTATGGTCTGGTTTATTTCACTGAAGCCATGCTCAAACGTCACGGATTAGGTTTCGAAGGAATGCGCGTGGCGGTGTCAGGTTCCGGCAATGTGGCGCAATACGCCATTGAGAAAGCGATGCAGTTTGGCGCGCGCGTGGTCACCGCCTCTGACTCCAGCGGCACGGTAGTGGACGAAGCAGGCTTTACGGTGGAGAAACTGGCACGTCTGTGCGAAATCAAAGCCAGCCGGGATGGTCGCGTCGCAGATTATGCCCGCGAGTTCGGGCTGACTTATCTGGAAGGCAAACAGCCGTGGTCGGTACCGGTAGATATCGCCCTGCCGTGCGCCACCCAGAACGAACTGAACGTGGACGCTGCCCGAACCCTTATTGCCAACGGCGTGAAGGCGGTGGCGGAAGGCGCAAACATGCCGACGACCATTGAAGCAACCGATCTGTTCCTGGAAGCAGGCGTGCTATTTGCACCGGGTAAAGCGGCAAATGCAGGCGGCGTGGCAACATCGGGGCTGGAGATGGCGCAAAACGCCGCGCGTCTTGGCTGGAAGGCGGAGAAAGTGGATGCACGCCTGCACCATATCATGCTGGATATTCACCATTCCTGCGTGGAGTATGGCGGTGAAGCGTCGCAGACCAACTATGTACTCGGTGCGAATATCGCCGGGTTCGTGAAGGTGGCAGATGCCATGATTGGGCAAGGGGTGATTTAGAGTAATGGCCGTGCGGCCGGGTGCCCTCACCCACAGGGCTGAGGGTTCCCCACAAATTACAGGTTGGCACAGAATCTCCCTCTCCCTTGAGGGAGAGGGAGAAAACCGGGCGGATCAGGCCGCGCTCTTTTTCTTTTTGAACGGTTTCTTCGCACCGCCACCCGGTGCAACCATCCCTCTGAACTGCTTCACCGGCGTACTGCGCGCCTGGTTAATCAGCTCATACAACGTTCCCACCAGCGGCTGCATAAAGTCCTGATAGCGGCACTGTTTTTCACTGATTTGCGTCAGCACCGATTCCCAGTGCGCCGTCATGTCCGGCCTTGCGGCCAGTTCTGGCAGCGAGTGAATTAATGCCCGGCCCGGCTCCGTCGAGTGGATATAGCGCCCTTTTTTCTCCAGAAAACCGCGCTTAAACAGTAATTCGATGATCCCCGCACGCGTCGCTTCGGTGCCCAGCCCGTCCGTTGCACGCAGGATCTTCTTCAGATCTTTATCCTGCACAAAACGGGCGATCCCGGTCATGGCCGAGAGCAGCGTCGCATCGGTGAAATGGCGCGGCGGCTGGGTCTGACGCTCCACCACTTCACCTTTTTCACACAGCAGTTCGTCATCTTTGGCAACCACCGGCAACGGTGTACCGTCGTTCTCTTCGTCACGCTCTTTGTTGCCAAGCAGTGTGCGCCAGCCCGCTTCTGCGAGGAAACGTGCTTTGGCGACAAACTTGCCCTTAGCGATTTCCAGCTCAATGACACACTTGCGGAACACTGCATCGGGGCAGAACTGCATCAGATACTGACGGGCAACGAGGTTGTAAACCTTTGATTCGTTCTCGGTCAGGTTGACGTTGCTGGTGCGCGCCGTCGGGATGATGGCATGGTGGGCATCCACCTTTTTATCGTCCCAGCAGCGGTTATGGGTGTCAGGGTTTACGGCAGGCTGCGGCAGCAGATCCGGCGCGTGTACGCCGATGGCGTTCATTACCGCGTGGCGTCCGGCAAAATGCTCTTCCGGCAGATAACGGCTATCCGAACGCGGATAGGTAATCAGCTTATGGGTTTCATAGAGCTTCTGGCAAATGTCCAGCACGTTCTGCGCACTCAGACCAAAGCGTTTGGCGGCCTCAATCTGCAACGCGGAAAGGGAAAACGGCAGCGGTGCGGGTTCTGATTCCCGTTTATCGTTATAGCTGGTGACAATAGCGGGCTGGCCGGTGATCCGGTTGACCACGTGCTCCGCCAGCGGGCGGTGCAGCAGTCGCCCCTCTTCATCCTGGTACGATTCACAGGCATCGCTCGGCTGCCAGACGGCGGTAAAGCGTTCGCCTTTTAGCGTGACGATATGCGCTTTAACTTCGAAGAAATCTTTGGCGACGAAATTCTCAATCTCTTCGTCACGACGCACCACCAGCCCCAGTACCGGGGTCTGTACGCGCCCAACGGAGAGCACACCCTGATACCCCGCATTGCGCCCCAGAATAGTGTAGGCACGGGTCATGTTGATGCCGTACAGCCAGTCAGCCCTGGCACGCGCCAGCGCGGAGACGCACAGCGGGATAAACTCGCTGTTGGCGCGCAGGCGGGAAATTGCGCGCTCGACGGCCTGCGGATTGAGGTCGTTAATCAGACAGCGCTGAACCTGCTGGCGCTTTTCAGGTGCCAGTT
Organism: Enterobacter sp. RHBSTW-00901; assembly: GCF_014103115.1. NCBI lineage: Bacteria > Pseudomonadati > Pseudomonadota > Gammaproteobacteria > Enterobacterales > Enterobacteriaceae > Enterobacter > Enterobacter sp. RHBSTW-00901. The sequence continues at coordinate 153,559 of NZ_JABXPB010000001.1, read as the reverse complement.
CCAGATAATCCAGCACTTCATCAACCAACAACTGCCCTTCTCTGTCCGGGTCACCCGCGTGGATGACTTCCGACGCCTCATGCAGGAAGCGCTTAATGACGTTGAGCTGTTTGGTGACGGAGGGCCGGGGCTGCAAGCGCCACTTTTCCGGCACGATGGGCAAATCGTTCAGGTTCCAGCGGGCATAGCGGCTGTCATAGACATCCGGCTGTGCCTGCTCAAGCAGGTGACCAATACACCAGGTGACCACCTGCCCGTTACCGCATTCGATAAAGCCGTCACCCTTGCGATGCGGTTTAGGCAGTACATCGGCGATAGCACGGGCCAGGCTTGGCTTTTCGGCAATAAACAACCGCATCGAATTAACGGATCTCAATCATCGGGCGACCACCGCGTGCGGTTACCAGCTCACCGATGGCCGTCAGGGTGATGCCGAATTCAGCGGCAGTCGCCTGAACCTCTGCTTCTGACTCTGGCGTTACTGCCAGCAGCAGACCGCCGGAGGTTTGCGGGTCACAAAGCAGGTTGCGCCACGCTTCCGGCATATCGCCCATCAGGTGACCATAGCTGGCAAAGTTACGCTGGGTGCCACCCGGTACCGCGCCCTGGGTAATGTACTCTTCCACACCAGGCAGTTTTGGCACGTCCTGATACCAGACCTGCGCCTGCACGCCAGCCCCCTGACATACCTCGCTCAGGTGGCCCAGCAGACCAAAGCCAGTCACGTCGGTCATCGCCTTCACGCCGTCAATATTGGCGAAAGCGGCTCCGGCCAGGTTCATCTGGCACATCACCTCTGTCGCCAGACCAACGTGTTCTGGCTTGAGCAGCGATTTCTTTTCTGCGGTGGTGAGGACACCAATGCCCAGCGGCTTGGTGAGGAACAGTTTGCAGCCTGCCTGGGCGGTGCTGTTACGCTTCACTCGCTCGGTTGGCACGATGCCCGTCACGGCCAGGCCGAAGATCGGTTCCGGCGCATCGATAGAGTGACCACCAGCCAGTGCAATCCCCGCCTGCTGGCAGGCAAAGCGGCCGCCTTCAATCACGTCGCGGGCAATTTCCGGTGGAATGGTGTTGATCGGCCAGCCCAGAATGGCAATCGCCATGATTGGCTTGCCACCCATCGCGAAAATATCGCTGATGGCGTTAGTCGCCGCAATGCGCCCGAAATCAAACGGGTTGTCGACAATCGGCATAAAGAAGTCAGTGGTACTGATAATGCTGGTGCCGTTACCTAAGTCATAAACCGCTGCATCGTCACGCGTTTCATTACCGACAAGCAGGTTCGGGTCGACAAACTTCGCCTGTTCACTGTGCAGGATGGTTTCCAGCACTTTCGGGGAAATTTTACAACCGCAACCGGCTCCGTGGCTGTATTGCGTTAAACGAATGGTTTGCTCGCTCATGGACATCTCCTGTCATTGCAATCGCGCTATGGTAGCGCTCATTCCATAAAGAGGTAAGTATGACTGTCTGAATTCTGCGGCAGATGCTCAGAATCCAGACAGTTTAGCGCGCGTTATCAGAAACGGCTGACGAAAGGGGTAATATCCGGCACATTTATCGTGCTGGAGGCTTTAAGCTGAGGGGTGCCAAGATAGAGGAAACCGACGATTTTGTCGTGTTCACCGCAAGAGAAGCCATCGCGAACAACCGGGCTTTCGGTCAGCGCGCCTGTACGCCAGATACCGTTAAAGCCCTGTGCAACAGCGGCCATTTGCATCGCCATTACCGCACAGCCTGCGGACATCTCCTGTTCCCAGACCGGTACTTTGTGTTCAGCCTGACACTTTGCCACCACAGCAATGATCATCGGCGCACGAAATGGCGCGCTGCGGGCTTTCTCAATGCCCTTCTCATCCTGACCCGCGGCAACCGCACCTTCCGCCAGCAAGTGACTGAAGCGATCGCGGCCTTCGCCTTCAATAATAAAGAAATGCCACGGCTGAAGCGTGCCATGATCCGGTGCGCGCATACCGGCACGCACAATGTTTTCCAGCTGCTCGCCCGCAGGTGCAGGATCGACCAGACGTGAAGCGCTACGGCGGTTAACAAGCAGTGTAAGAGCGTCCATTAATTAACTCCTGTCTTGAAATTTGCTCACAAAATTAACACGACGGCAGATTTTGTTACAGCGCGGCAGGCGATTCCTGCTGACAAGTGACGGTTGGGTCATTACGATAACCCCACATTACCGTCCAGTGGCGACGGAAACAGTCATTTTCTGGTTAGGGAGAATACATGCGAACCCTTTGGCGAATCTTTGCCGGTTTCTTTAAATGGACGTGGCGGTTGCTCAACTTCGTTCGTGAACTGGTGATGAATTTGTTTTTCATCTTCCTGGTTCTGGTTTGCGCAGGTCTCTGGATGCACCTCAGCAGCACAAACCAGGCGCAGCATTCGACGCGCGGGGCTCTGTTACTCGATATTACCGGGGTCATCGTCGATAAGCCGTCCACCAGCAATCGTCTGGGGGTGATTGGCCGCCAGCTGTTTGGTGCAACCTCAGACCGCCTGCAGGAAAACTCCCTGTTCGATATCGTCGATACCATTCGTCAGGCAAAAGATGACCGTAACATTACGGGTATCGTGCTGGATCTGAAAAATTTTGCCGGGGGTGACCAGCCTTCAATGCAGTACATTGGTAAAGCGCTGCGCGAATTCCGCGACAGCGGTAAACCGGTGATTGCGGTAGGTGATAGCTACAGCCAGGGTCAATATTATCTGGCCAGCTTTGCCAATAAAATCTGGCTTTCCCCACAGGGTGAAGTCGATCTGCATGGTTTTGCGACGAACGGGCTTTACTATAAATCCCTGCTCGACAAGCTGAAAGTCACCACCCACGTTTTCCGCGTCGGTACCTATAAATCCGCCGTTGAACCGTTTATCCGTGATGATATGTCCCCTGCCGCCCGTGAAGCAGACAGCCGCTGGATTGGTGAGCTGTGGCAGAACTATCTGGGCACGGTCGCTGCTAACCGTCAAATCACCGCTGAACAGGTCTTCCCAGGTGCACAGGGCATGCTGGATGGCCTGCGCAAGGTTGACGGTGATACGGCGAAATATGCCCTCGATAACAAACTGGTCGATGCGCTGGGTTCGAGTGCAGATATCGAGAAATCCCTGACGAAACAGTTTGGCTGGAGCAAAGAGGATAAAAATTACAGCGCCATCAGCATGTACGATTACACGACGAAAAAACCGGATAACAGTGGTGACAGCGTCGCGGTGGTTATTGCTAATGGAGCCATCATGGACGGTCAGGAGACACCAGGGAACGTTGGCGGTGATACCACCGCATCGCAAATCCGTGATGCCCGCCTTGATCCGAAAGTGAAAGCGATTGTCCTGCGCGTGAACAGCCCTGGTGGCAGCGTCAGCGCCTCCGAGGTGATCCGTGCAGAGCTAGCCGCCGCGCGCGCCGCAGGTAAGCCGGTGGTCGTGTCGATGGGCGGAATGGCTGCATCCGGGGGGTACTGGATCTCTACCCCTGCAAACTACATTGTGGCGAACCCAAGTACCCTGACCGGCTCGATTGGTATCTTCGGGGTGATCAACACCGTGGAAAACAGCCTTGATTACCTGGGCGTGCATACCGATGGCGTTTCCACCTCACCGCTGGCCGATATCTCTGTGACGAAATCTCTGCCACCGGAAGTGTCGGAAATGATGCAGCTCAGTATCGAGAACGGCTATAAGCGCTTCATCACGCTGGTTGCGGACTCCCGTAAAAAAACGCCGCAACAGATCGATGAAATTGCTCAGGGTCACGTCTGGACCGGGCAGGATGCGAAGAACAACGGTCTGGTGGACAGCCTGGGTGACTTTGATGACGCGGTGAAGAAAGCCGCCGAACTGGCGAAACTCAAGCAGTGGCATGTGGACTATTACCAGGATGAACCGTCGTTCTTTGACCTGGTGATAGACAGCATGTCCGGCTCTGCTCGCGCCATGTTGCCGGAGGCACTGCAGGCCTATCTGCCTGCGCCTGTCGCCACGGCGGCAAAAGCGATAAAAGCGGAAAGTGACAAGCTCGCCGCGTTTAACGACCCGCAAAACCGTTACGCGTTTTGTCTGACCTGCGGCTCCGTCCGTTAAAATCCGTCCCCTCTTCCCGTGAAGAGGGGATTTTTTTCTTTGAAGCACAAGAACTCACTATCATGCAGAAGAAATCGATTTATGTCGCGTATACCGGCGGTACCATCGGTATGCAGCGTTCTGAGAATGGTTATATTCCTGTCTCCGGCCACCTGCAGCGTCAGCTTGCGCTGATGCCTGAATTCCATCGTCAGGAAATGCCTGACTTTACGATCCACGAATATGAGCCGCTGATGGACTCCTCCGACATGACGCCAGAAGACTGGCAGCATATCGCGGATGATATTAAAGCCCATTATGACCAGTACGACGGTTTCGTTATCCTGCACGGCACCGACACGATGGCGTTTACCGCCTCAGCGCTCTCGTTCATGCTGGAAAATCTGAGTAAACCCGTCATCGTGACTGGCTCACAAATTCCGCTGGCAGAGCTGCGCTCTGATGGGCAGATCAATCTGCTTAACTCCCTGTATGTGGCCGCGAATTACCCGATTAACGAAGTGTCGCTGTTCTTCAACAATCGTCTGTATCGCGGTAACCGTACCACCAAAGCCCACGCCGATGGTTTTGACGCCTTTGCCTCGCCAAACCTCCAGCCACTGCTGGAAGCGGGGATCCATATTCGTCGTCTGGGCACACCTCCTGCACCAAACAGTGCAGGCGAGCTGATTGTTCACCCGATCACCCCGCAGCCAATTGGTGTCGTGACGATTTACCCGGGGATCTCTGCCGATGTCGTACGTAACTTCCTGCGCCAGCCGGTAAAAGCGCTGATCCTGCGCTCCTACGGTGTGGGCAATGCCCCGCAGAACGGTGAATTCCTGAAAGAGCTGCAGGAAGCAAGCGAACGTGGGATCGTGGTGGTTAACCTGACCCAGTGTATGTCGGGCAAGGTTAATATGGGCGGTTATGCCACCGGTAACGCGCTGGCACATGCGGGTGTTATCAGCGGCTTCGATATGACCGTCGAGGCAACGCTGACTAAACTTCATTATTTACTGAGTCAGAACCTGGACATCCAGTCCATTCGCAGCGCAATGATGCAAAACCTGCGCGGTGAACTGACCCCGGACGAATAAGGAGACCTCATGAAGCAACGCGCTCTGTTACTGGTCGATTTGCAAAATGATTTCTGTGCAGGCGGCGCGCTGGCCGTGGCGGAAGGCGATAGCACCATTGATGTGGCTAATTCGCTAATCGCCTGGTGTAAAACGCGTGGTGACGCCGTTGTGGCAAGCCAGGACTGGCACCCCGCCAGCCACGGTAGCTTTGCCAGCCAGCACGGCGTTAAACCCTACAGCCAGGGGGAGCTCGATGGTCTGGCGCAAACCTTCTGGCCCGATCACTGCATACAGCAGACCGAAGGCGCAGAGCTGCATCCGCTGCTGAATCAGAAGGCCATTGACGCGGTGTTTCACAAGGGGGAAAACCCGGCTATCGACAGCTACAGCGCGTTTTTTGATAACGGACATCGTCAAAAAACGGCGCTGGACGCGTGGTTACGCCATCACGAAATCACCGAACTGATTGTGCTGGGGCTGGCAACGGACTATTGCGTGAAATTCACCGTGCTGGATGCACTTCAGCTTGGTTACAACGTAAATGTCATCACCGACGGCTGCCGTGGTGTGAATATTCACCCCCAGGACAGTGCTCAGGCGTTTATGGATATGGCCGCAGAGGGTGCGACACTGTATACGCTGGAAGACTGGCTGGAGACACAACCGTAAGCCTTTTCGCCGGGGGCAGCAACGCCTGCCCCGGTAAAACCCTCCCCCCTCGATCTCCCATAAAGTGAACTCCCTCGCATCACCAGCGAAGCGGCAATGCTATTCTTTTCTGGCTGTTTTTTTGGCCACGCCTTTTCCGTGGCGTGGTTAATTTTATTAAGTCAAAGAGGAAGTTATATGAAACGTTTGCCATTGCTGGCAGCATTACCCTTGCTTTGCGCGTCAGTTGCCTCCGCCAGCTCCATGATGTCTGTGGGCTACTTTAACGGAGGTGGCGATGTCACTGCGGGGCCTGGTGGTGACATCAATAAACTCGACGTTCGCCAGATTACCCACCTGAACTACTCATTTGGTCTGGTCTATAACAATGAGAAAGACGAAACCAACGCCGCGCTGAAAGATCCGGCAAAACTGCATCAAATCTGGCTATCGCCAAAAGTCACGTCCGACCTCGCGTTAATCCCTGCCCTGCGTAAACAAAATCCGAACCTCAAAGTGCTGCTTTCCGTTGGTGGCTGGGGGGCACGTGGTTTCTCCGGTGCAGCGGCCAGCAAAGAGACGCGCGCGGTGTTTATCCGCTCTGCGCAGGAGATCGTCGATAAATACGGCCTGGACGGAATCGATCTCGACTGGGAGTATCCGGTGAATGGCGCATGGGGGCTTGTCGCAAGCCAGCCTGCCGATCGGGATAATTTCACCGCACTGCTGAAGGAGATGCGCGATGCATTCGGGCATAAAAAGCTGGTCACCATTGCGGTGGGGGCAAATGCGGAAAGTCCGAAAAGCTGGGTGGATGTAAAGGCGATCGCCCCGCTGCTCGACTATATCAACCTGATGACCTACGACATGGCCTACGGTACCCAGTACTTCAACGCCAACCTGTATGACTCCAGCGCCTGGCCAACGGTCGCCGCCGCCGATAAATACAGTGTCGACTTTGTGGTTAACAACTACCTGGCCGCCGGGCTGAAGCCACAGCAGATGAACCTTGGGATCGGTTTCTATGGCCGCGTCCCGAAACGCTCCGTGGAGCCAGGGGTTGACTGGTCGAAACCGGATGCGCAAAAAAATCCAGTGACGCAGCCCTACTTCGGCCCTCAGGAGACAGGTTTGTTCAAATCACTCGGCTATGACCTGACCAAAGATACCTACGTGAAGTACAACGATATCGTGAAGAAGCTACTGAACGATCCGCAGAAGCGCTTTACCGAACACTGGGACGATCAGGCGAAAGTGCCGTGGTTGTCGGTGAATTCCGCAGACGGTAAGGCGTTGTTTGCCCTTTCCTACGAAAACCCACGTTCCGTTGCCATCAAAGCGGACTATATCAAGGAGAAAGGTCTCGCCGGGGCGATGTTCTGGGAGTACGGCGCGGATGACGAAAACCAGCTAGCGAAACAGCTGGCAGAATCGCTGGGGATTAAACACTAGAGCATATTGTGCCGGGTAGCGACTGCGCTTACCCGGCCTACTCACGCGACCGCTATTTGAAGGTCACAATTGGCTTTGGCGTAATACCAAAATCTTCTTTTAGCTCGCGCTTACTCTTCATCACCATCTGACCTTGAGTGTCGATAGTCATGTGCTGGGCATCCGTGTTGTGACGGGCCTGCCACAGCATCACCAGTTGCAGGCTGTTCTCTTTTTGCTCCGGGGTGAGTGCCACGCCATCCGGCCATTTTCCCAGTTCAACCGCCGTCACCAGACGCTGATAAATCTCCGGTGTCATACCGCTAACCATGTCATCAATATTCATGATTTCTCCCTTTCAAAGGAATAATTTGCTGAATCGTTTTTTCAGCCTTTGGTCTGATCGCCATTTTCATCATCAGTGAAGCTCATTGATGCTGAATTCACGCAGAAACGCTCCCCTGTTGGCTGTGGGCCATCCGGGAATACATGCCCGAGATGCGCGTCACAGTTACCACAGCGGATTTCAGTGCGCTGCATACCGTGCGACATGTCACTCAGATAGCGGATCGCGTCATCGCTCACCGGCTCATAAAAGCTCGGCCAGCCACAGCCAGAATCATACTTTGTCTGCGAATTGAACAGCGGTGCATCACACACCAGACAGTGATAGACGCCGTCTCGCTTATTGTGCAGCAAACGCCCGGTAAATGGCGGTTCAGTACCGTGATTCTGCGTCACATAAAACTGCATTTCTGTGAGGTTTTTTTTCAGATCGTCGGGGTTACGTTGGTTCGACATATACTTACATCTCGCAGTAGAAACAGACAACTTTCGCCCAGATTCTAACAAAACATTAACACCACCGCGTGCACTTTTGTTCTAAACTTATGTGTCGCGAAAAGGCGGTCAGGCAATTGTGATCTGCTTCACATTTTTATCCTGAGAGGCCTTTAAAATTCCGGGCGCAGCCCCCATGTGGTTGCTAGCTCAAAGGGAAAGTGAGGCGAGTCAGTCGCACAAACGTTAGTCACAGGATTGATTTGTCGCAATGATTGACACGATTCCGCTTGACGCTGCGTAAGGTTTTTGTAATTTTACAGGCAACCTTTTATTCACTAACAAATAGCTGGTGGAATATATGACTATCAAAGTAGGTATCAACGGTTTTGGCCGTATTGGCCGTATTGTTTTCCGTGCTGCTCAGAAACGTTCTGACATCGAAATCGTTGGTATCAACGATCTCCTGGACGCTGAATACATGGCGTACATGCTGAAGTACGACTCAACTCACGGTCGTTTCGACGGCACCGTTGAAGTGAAAGACGGCCACCTGGTTGTTAACGGCAAAACCATCCGCGTTACTGCTGAAAAAGACCCAGCTAACCTGAAATGGAACGAAATCGGTGTTGACGTTGTTGCTGAAGCAACCGGTATCTTCCTGACCGACGAAACTGCACGTAAACACATCACTGCGGGTGCGAAGAAAGTTGTTCTGACTGGTCCTTCCAAAGACAACACCCCAATGTTCGTTCGTGGTGCAAACTTCGAAACTTACGCTGGCCAGGACATCGTTTCTAACGCATCCTGCACCACCAACTGCCTGGCACCGCTGGCTAAAGTTATCAACGACAACTTCGGCATCATCGAAGGTCTGATGACTACCGTTCACGCGACCACCGCTACTCAGAAAACCGTTGACGGCCCGTCTCACAAAGACTGGCGTGGCGGCCGTGGCGCGGCTCAGAACATCATCCCATCCTCTACCGGTGCTGCTAAAGCAGTAGGTAAAGTACTGCCAGAACTGAATGGCAAACTGACTGGTATGGCGTTCCGCGTTCCAACTCCTAACGTATCCGTTGTTGACCTGACCGTTCGTCTGGAAAAAGCTGCTTCTTATGAAGAAATTAAGAAAGCAATCAAAGCTGCTTCCGAAGGCGCAATGAAAGGCGTTCTGGGCTACACCGAAGACGACGTTGTTTCTACCGATTTCAACGGCGAAATCTGCACTTCCGTGTTCGATGCTAAAGCTGGTATCGCACTGAACGACAACTTCGTTAAACTGGTTTCCTGGTACGACAACGAAACCGGCTACTCTAACAAAGTACTGGACCTGATCGCTCACATCTCCAAATAAGTTGAGATGAGATTCTGATCCAAAAAGGCGACTTCGGTCGCCTTTTTTATTTTCTAAGACAGAGGATTGCTTAATGATTAATAAAATTTTTGCACTTCCGGTAGTCGAACAACTTACCCCTGTGCTCTCCCTCCGTCAGATTGACGGTGCCGACATTGTCGTCGTTGACCATCCACGCGTAAAAGCCTCCGTGGCCCTGAATGGCGCTCACCTGCTCTCATGGAAACCAGAAGGTGAAAAGGAAGGTCTGTGGTTGAGTAATGCCACCTCCTTCAAAAAAGGCGCAGCAATCCGCGGTGGTGTACCGATCTGCTGGCCGTGGTTCGGCCCGGCAGCACAACAGGGTCTGCCTGCTCACGGGTTTGCCCGTAACCAGCAGTGGACGCTGAAAGCACATAATGAAGACGATCACAACGTGGTGCTGACCTTCGAGCTTCAGGCCAATGATGACACCCGTAAACTCTGGCCGCACGATTTCACCCTGTATGCCCGCTTCAAGCTGGGCAAGACCTGTGAAATTGAACTGGAAGCGCACGGTGAGTTTGAAACCACGTCTGCCCTGCACACCTATTTCAACGTGGGTGATATCAACGCGGTAAAAGTGAGCGGTCTTGGTGATACCTTTATCGACAAAGTGGATAACGCAAAAGAAGGGAAACTGAGCGACGGCGTACAGACCTTCCCTGACCGCACCGACCGCGTTTATCTGCACCCGGAAGCGTGCAGCGTGATCCACGACAGTGCCCTGAACCGTGGTATCGAAGTGGTTCACCATCACCACAGCAACGTGGTGGGCTGGAACCCTGGCCCTGCGCTCTCCATCAGCATGGCTGACGTCCCAGATGACGGTTACAAGACGTTTGTCTGTGTGGAAACCGCGTGTGTCAGTACACCGCAGAAAGCGAGCGCTGAGAAGCCGTCTCGCTTAGGACAGACGATTAGCATTGTTAAACGCTGATCGCATTTCCCTCTCCCGTTTTGGGTGGGAGGAAAAGAACTGCGCAACCAGGCACCAACATAAAGCAAACGGGGCGTAAACGCCCCGTTATGATGCACGGATTGCACTACAAGAGTGCGCAATCAGAATTTGTAGGTCACACCCACTGAGAAGATCCCCGACCAGGACTTATCGACCATCGGGCTATCTTTTACTTCATCACTCACGCGAACATAACGACCTGTGCCGTATACGCTCCAGTCGGTGAGGAAGTTGTAGCTTGCGGTCAACTCCAGGTACGGATCCCAGCTATCATCGGCGCTATAGCTTTTCAGACCACTGCGGCGGGATTCGTTTTTAGACACGCCATAATAGTAGTCGTTGTAGTTCTCACTGCTGTACTGCACACCGATACCTGGCGTCAGGGTCACCGCACCATTGGTATAGCGATAGAGCCAGGCCAGATCCCAGATAAAACCGTTGCTGTTATCCAGAGTATCGCCCGCCAGCGCGGTACGCAGGAAGCCATACTGGGTGTTATGAACGTAAGAGAGCCCTGCCATCATCGAGCTTTTACGCTTGTCGAGCTGGCGAAGCGCGTGGTTATCACTGTCACCTGGCTTGAAGTGCATCGGATCGTAATAGGCCATGATGGAGAGCTTATCGGCCGTATCGTTCCACAGATAATAGCCGCCACCCAGACCGCGGAACCAGAAGTTATCGCCTTCATAGGTGACAACCGGAACGGCATAGACATCACGGTCATACTGTTTGTACGGGCTGTTAATGACGCCAACACCCGCACCAGCAGTCCACTGACTCTCCGCCTGTGCGGTGCTCATTGCGGTAGCGGCAAGTACGCCCAATGCCAGAAGTTTGAGTTTGGTCACAATCCATTCTTTCCTGTAGTCAAATAATCAGCGGGTGAAGTGTAACCGCCATTTCCGTACATCCCAAAACTTTTTGCCCACTAATGTCTTTGCTTAACCTGTTATTTTTAACTTTTCAGATGACAGGCCGCTTTCATTTATGTGACCACTGAATAAAAAACGTACTTTCACGCTATAACGGCAGTGGAAATTTTTGGATGAGTTATTGATATGTCATTGAAATTAGAATTTATCTGCATGCAAGTTTTGCAAATGCCATCTACGCTTTAATTTAAGAAGAGTTTTTCTGGACACCTGCGGTTCTTAGCGCCAGACCTGGCACACAGGTTGCTGCTCTGGCAGTGAGGTGCGAGAAATTCTCTTCCGGGAGCCTCCACTACTCATACGAACGGCTCTTAATCCTGTGCTAAAAAAACGAAAGGACGGCATGCCATGAATATATTCGATCACTATCGCCAGCGCTATGAAGCTGCCAAGGACGAAGAGTTCACACTGCAGGAGTTTCTTACCATTTGTCGGCAAGATCGCAGTGCCTATGCCAATGCGGCAGAAAGGCTATTAATGGCTATTGGTGAGCCAAACATGGTTGATACTGCCCTGGAGCCACGGCTCTCCCGTCTCTTTTCGAATCGGGTCGTCGCCCGATACCCGGCATTTGAAGAGTTCTATGGTATGGAAGATGCCATTGAACAGATTGTCGCCTATCTGAAGCACGCCGCCCAGGGTCTGGAAGAGAAGAAACAGATCCTCTATTTACTGGGGCCTGTAGGTGGGGGTAAATCATCGCTGGCTGAACGACTGAAATCATTGATGCAGCGTGTGCCCATCTATGTGCTGAGTGCAAACGGTGAGCGCAGCCCGGTGAATGACCACCCGCTGTGCCTGTTTAATCCGCAGGAAGATGCGCAGATTCTGGATAAAGAGTTTGGTATCCCACACCGCTATCTCGGCACCATCATGTCGCCGTGGGCCGCGAAACGTCTGTATGAATTTGGTGGGGATATCACCAAATTCCGCGTCGTCAAAGTGTGGCCGTCCATCCTGGAACAGATCGCCATCGCCAAAACAGAGCCGGGTGATGAGAACAACCAGGATATTTCGGCCCTGGTCGGTAAAGTCGATATCCGTAAGCTGGAACACTTCGCGCAAAACGACCCGGATGCCTACGGCTATTCCGGTGCGCTGTGCCGGGCGAACCAGGGGATTATGGAATTCGTTGAGATGTTTAAAGCACCGATTAAAGTGCTGCATCCGCTGCTGACCGCGACCCAGGAAGGGAACTACAACGGGACAGAAGGTATTTCCGCCCTGCCGTTTAACGGGATTATCCTCGCCCACTCGAACGAATCGGAATGGGTTCAGTTCCGTAACAACAAAAATAACGAGGCCTTCCTTGACCGTGTATACATTGTCAAAGTGCCTTATTGCCTGCGGATCTCCGAAGAGATCAAAATTTACGAGAAGCTGCTTAACCATAGTGAGCTGGTGCATGCGCCTTGCGCCCCGGGCACGCTGGAAACACTGTCGCGCTTCTCCATTCTGTCGCGCCTGAAAGAGCCGGAAAACTCCAGCATCTACTCAAAAATGCGCGTGTATGACGGTGAAAGCCTGAAAGATACCGACCCGAAAGCGAAGTCTTACCAGGAGTACCGCGACTACGCCGGTGTTGACGAGGGGATGAACGGTCTGTCCACGCGTTTCGCGTTTAAGATCCTCTCCCGGGTCTTTAACTTCGACCATGCGGAAGTGGCGGCTAACCCGGTTCACCTGTTCTATGTACTGGAACAGCAGATCGAACGTGAACAGTTCCCACAAGAGCTGGCTGAACGTTACCTTGAGTTCCTGAAAGGCTATCTGATCCCGAAATATGCCGAGTTTATTGGCAAAGAGATCCAGACCGCCTACCTGGAATCCTATTCGGAATACGGACAGAACATTTTCGACCGTTACGTCACGTATGCTGACTTCTGGATCCAGGATCAGGAGTACCGCGACCCGGATACCGGCCAGCTGTTTGACCGCGAATCCCTGAACGCTGAACTGGAGAAAATTGAGAAGCCTGCCGGGATCAGCAACCCGAAAGACTTCCGTAATGAGATTGTGAACTTCGTGCTGCGCGCCAGAGCACACAACAGTGGACGGAACCCGAACTGGACGAGCTACGAAAAACTGCGCACGGTTATTGAGAAGAAAATGTTCTCCAATACCGAAGAGCTGTTGCCGGTCATTTCGTTTAACGCCAAAACCTCAACCGACGAGCAGAAAAAGCACGACGATTTTGTCGACCGTATGATGGAGAAAGGCTATACCCGCAAACAGGTTCGCCTGCTCTGCGAATGGTATCTGCGTGTACGTAAATCGTCTTAACACAAGTGCCCGGTAGCGCTAGCGCTACCGGGCCGACAAAAATGTCCGGCACTTACGGACACTGCTCGTTGGCAAATGCAGTACGGGGGGTATATGACCTGGTTTATTGACCGGCGTCTTAACGGCAAAAACAAGAGCACGGTGAATCGCCAGCGCTTCTTGCGTCGTTATAAAGCGCAAATTAAACAGTCGATCTCCGAAGCCATCAACAAACGCTCGGTGACCGACGTCGACAGCGGCGAATCTGTCTCCATCCCCACAGATGACATCAGCGAACCGATGTTTCATCAGGGGCGTGGCGGCCTGCGCCATCGCGTACACCCAGGTAATGACCACTTCGTTCAGAACGACAGAATCGAGCGTCCACAAGGCGGTGGCGGTGGTTCAGGAAGCGGTCAGGGACAGGCCAGCCAGGACGGTGAAGGTCAGGATGAGTTTGTCTTCCAGATCTCAAAAGATGAATATCTCGACCTGCTCTTTGAAGATCTGGCGCTGCCAAATCTGAAAAAGAACCAGCACCGTCAGCTTAACGAGTACAAAACCCACCGTGCGGGTTATACCGCGAACGGTGTACCTGCCAATATCAGCGTTGTGCGTTCGCTACAAAACTCACTGGCTCGACGCACAGCAATGACGGCAGGTAAACGGCGTGAACTGCGCGAGCTGGAAAGCAGTCTGAAAGTCGTGGAAAACACCGAGCCGGCACAACTGCTGGAAGAGGAGCGCCTGCGTAAAGAGATTGCCGAGCTACGGGCGAAGATCGATCGGGTACCTTTTATCGACACCTTCGACCTGCGCTATAAGAACTACGAAAAACGTCCTGAGCCATCCAGCCAGGCGGTGATGTTCTGCCTGATGGACGTTTCGGGTTCGATGGATCAGGCCACCAAGGACATGGCGAAGCGTTTTTATATTCTGCTCTACCTGTTCCTGAGCAGAACCTATAAGAACGTGGAAGTGGTCTACATTCGCCACCATACTCAGGCAAAAGAGGTCGATGAGCATGAGTTCTTCTACTCGCAAGAGACCGGTGGCACCATCGTGTCGAGCGCCCTGAAGCTGATGGATGAAGTGGTCAAAGATCGCTACGACCCGGCGCAATGGAATATCTACGCTGCGCAGGCATCCGATGGCGATAACTGGGCGGACGACTCGCCGTTGTGTCACGAAATTCTGGCGAAGAAAATTCTGCCAGTAGTACGTTACTACAGCTACATCGAGATTACGCGGCGTGCGCATCAGACGCTGTGGCGCGAATATGAACATCTGCAATCCATGTTCGATAACTTTGCGATGCAGCACATTCGCGACCAGGATGATATCTATCCGGTGTTCCGTGAGCTGTTCCATAAACAGGGTTCGACAACAACAAGTTAATCAATATAAATCAGCCAGTTAAGATACTTTTACTGGCTGATTTATCATTCATTTATTTCTTCATTTTTGCCCTGTTTTTCATTAAATCCGTTTTAATTTTTGGGAATGTTTTTTGTAGGTTGCAATTGCAATACCTTTCAGGACTTGCACTTTTTTCAAGCTAATTTCATACCCGTCGTATTCTTAAGAAAGAAATATGTTTGCCGCCATCGAACCGCTGAGCCCATTTACGCGATAAATTTCAACACGAACACCGGGTCTTAACGATTGGTCTTCGCTGTTATTTAATCCGGAGATATCTAGAAAAACATCTTTTTGGCCAATTGCCATTTCTTGATATCGGGTTCCCGGTATCGGCTCACATTAACACTGACCCTCAGGGGGTGTTGTAACGCAAAAAAGGTTATTCATTTTCAATAAAAAATTCGGCGGACAACCCTATCCTTCTGTTCTGATTGAGTATGGGACCTCTATGCGCATAGCCACTTTATTACTTTTCATGGTATTGACAACTTACAATGTCACTTACTATACGGTATTGATACACAAGGATATTTACAGCCTGGCATGGGCACCAAACGTGTTTTTGATCAGCTGGCTACTGCTCTTAGCAGAATCTAAACATTCTCTTAAGTCCAGGCTAGTAAGCGCATTTTCAGTCTGCATCATCGCCCTCCCAGGAGGAAACCTCTTCTTTTCATGGATATTTACTCGCACCTTATCAGGAATTGATGGTTACCTTGTTAATGACATTTTATTTGTCACTATAAGTTTTGGCACGCTCCTTATTCTTAAGAATCTCAATCAAGACTCATTAACTAGCGTAAAGACCCATACGCAATATCTGTTGACCTATATTAAGTTAATTTCAGCCGGTATCTCGGTTACATTTTTGAGTGCAATTCCCGCCGGAGTCATTGGCCAGCTATCAGGAAAAGAGTTACAACAGCTATTCCTGGGAGGACTATTGGCATTTTTCTTGTATGGTGTTCCTGTCTTTTTTTCGTGGATGAACCGCTTTAATTTTCATTTGCGTTTGTATCAGGGACAAGCCATTCTTTCAACACTAATGGTTTTAAGTGTATTTATTTTACCCGATATCAGTACCAATACCTTCAACTGGTTCCTGTGGGGAGGTATGTTTTTGACCCTTCTCTGGCGTTCAGCATGGTGTCAGGTTATTGTTTTTGGTCTGTGGGGCCCGTTAATCACACAGGAATTCGCACTTAAAGATAAATCACTAACGGATTACGGTTCGATGCTGTTAGTTATTATATCGACCCAGATTCTATGGCTATTGTTCTTGCATGGTGATTTATTATACGAGAGTCTAAAAAGGAAAATAGAGAAACAAGATAAGGCACTGAATACTGACCCCCTTACTGATTGTTTAAACCGCCGTGGTTTTTTTAACATGTGCAACGCCTTGTTGCAGAAGGGGCAAGAGTTAAGTATAGGAATACTGGACATTAATCGATTTAAAGCGATTAATGATAGTCTGGGACATGAAGCGGGTGACGTAGTCCTCCAGATTGTAGCGAACAGACTGGCCGGGTGTATGGGAGGAAAGGAACGAATATCACGCATAGGAGGAGATGAATTTGCATTTGTAGTATCCGGCAGCGAAGCGTTAATGCGTCAAAAATGTCAACTTTTTTTCTCCCAACTTAGTGAACGTCCAATCATTATTTCAGGTCAGATCCTTTATATTGGAGTCTCTTTGGGATATAGCTGCTCACCTCGTGATGGTATATTACCTGAACATTTACTTCATCGCGCGGATATTGCTATGTACATAGCGAAGCGTCAGAGGTTGCAGGAAAGCGTAACTTATGAACCGTCAATGAATATTACAACAACGGAGGTTTCTGGCACAGCATTTTCCCCCATATCCCGGCAAGTGTAATACCTGAGTGCTACGCTTTTTTCCAGCCCGTTTATAATGTACAAGAAAAACGGATGCACTCAAACACTTATACGACATTCTCAGATAAGCACAAGCGAACTTGTAACCTGGGCTGAACAAAGTGGAAGACTTGATCAGATGTTTGAGCATATGTTGACACTGTCACTCCCGGTTATCAGGAAGTTAGCCCTTCCCGTATCCCTGAATGTTTCACCAACACCTGGGATGGCTTATGTTCAATGGTTGAAAAAGAAAATAAAGATATTTTCAACCATATTAAAGGGAAGGCTGCAGTAGAAACAGTCATGCTATTGCACACTGTCATTTTCAATGTGAAATCGATGTAATATACGGTGAGCAATTGGGGCCAAAACAACACCCAATGTAGTCATAAAAACCAGACTGGTAAACATACCATATATAGCAAAAAATATTTTTCCTGATATACCCTGCGGTACAATGTAAGGACCAATTCCATTGGCTATAAATGCACTATTCAATGCTGCATCATGCCATTTTATGCTATTATCAAAAATCATATGTCCAACAGTTCCTATTATCAACGTAATGATAATCAAGAGACTTGCAATGCCAAAATGTGACAGCATGCGTTTTAAAAATGCACAAAATGGGATTAATGGCATATCTTTCGACTCATACATTTTATAAATCTCCTTAGACTGCATAGAAAAAATACAACCACCAAAAAAAACAATAAGCCACTTAACAATCAGTAACTTAAGAAACTACAGTGCGGACATTATCGAACAATAATGGTCATTTTATCGCCCCAAATCATGCCCCCAGCACGATTTTGCCCCCCAAATTTTCTTTCACTGTAGCCCTTACATCTTCCAAATTCAATTTGATTACTTATCCATTGACCATATCTCCGATCCTATCGACTGTATACACACAGTAAAAAGGGATTGTTTTATGGCAAATAAAAAAGAATCGAATGCAGGCGCGATACCGGAGTTAACTCACTTTGCGATAAGTTACTGCGCGCGAGTGAAATAGAGATGTGCTACTGTAGACATCTGATGTCATTTGCTACAGGTCATTCACGCATGTCTGAAGAAATAAAAGGCACTACCACCCACCGGCAATTAATTTCGCTGTTATCTGACCAGGGGGCAAAATACCGCGTTGTGGAGCACGAGGCCGTAGGGAAATGCGAGGCGGTGAGTGAAATTCGCGGTACCGATCTGGGGCAAGGTGCAAAAGCACTGGTGTGCAAAGTGAAGGGAAATGGCGTAAAAAAACACGTTCTGGCGATCCTCGCCGCCGATCAACAGGCCGAGTTAAACCAGCTTGCCAGCCATTTCGGTGGGCTCAAAGCCTCTCTCGCAAGCCCGGCTGAAGTTGATACCCTGACCGCCTGCGTCTTTGGTGCTATTCCACCGTTTAGCTTCCACCCCGATCTCACGCTGGTTGCCGACCCGCTGCTGTTTGAGCGCTTTGACGAAATTGCGTTTAACGCCGGTCTGCTGGAAAAATCCGTCATTATGGACACCCAGGATTATCTGCGTATTGCTCGTCCTGAACTGGTGATGTTCCGTAAAGGGTAGCGCTGATGGCTGGCGCGACTGTCAGCCGTTTTTTTCCAGAAAAAGAATCGATGCCACGAGAATAACGGCAATAGCGAAAAACGATGAGGAGATAATCAGCGTTTCAACAAACATTTGATCGTTCATGATGTAACCCCTTTTGCCCCGTTTAGCCTTTTTTACCCCCGCATAATGACAGTGAAATGACAGCTTCAGGTCAGCCAGATGAATATTGCTGGCGTTGACGGGCCACTAAAAATGTCGCCGACTCATGCATGAACAGATGAGTCGGGTGCTCAGGTACCCCCCCAAAAAATAGCGTTTTTTTTATAAAAATCTGTTTGCTTGCGCGTAAAGTAGGTAGGCTTACTTTTTTTGGCAAGGACTCCTCATGCTTGACCCGACTCTGCTCATCCTTCTGGCACTGGCCGCACTCGGCTTTATCAGCCATAACACCACCGTCGCCATCTCTATTCTGGTGCTCATCATTGTGCGCGTGACCCCGTTAAACAACCTCTTCCCGTGGATAGAAAAACAAGGCCTCACCATCGGGATTATTATTTTGACCATTGGGGTAATGGCCCCTATTGCCAGCGGAACCCTCCCGGCCTCGACGCTGCTGCACTCGTTCGTGAACTGGAAATCACTGATCGCTATCGCAGTGGGTATTTTTGTATCGTGGCTGGGCGGACGCGGCGTCACGCTGATGAGCAGCCAGCCCTCGCTGGTGGCTGGCCTGCTGGTGGGAACCGTGCTCGGCGTGGCGCTTTTTCGCGGCGTGCCGGTTGGCCCGCTGATTGCCGCCGGGCTGGTCTCGCTGTTTATTGGGAAGTCGTAGTCAGGCTGGTGATATAGCGCGCTGGCGTCTGCCCTAACCCTTTCTTAAACATGGTGATAAACGCGGTGGTAGAGTCATACCCCAGTGACTGTGCCACCTGTTGTACTGACTTCCCGCCAATCAATAGCTGCAGGGCCACAATCAGCTGCAGCTGGTGTCGCCAGCGACGAAAGCTTAGCCCCGTCTCTTTCACCACCAGCCGCGCCAGATTGCGTTCGCTCATGGCAAAATGACTCGCCCACTGTCCCAGCGTCTGCCACGCAGCAGGCTCTTCTGCCATCTTCTCGCTCATCAGCCGAATTTTGGGATGAGGAGAGACAGGCAACTGTAAATGCTCCTGGCGCTGCAGCGGCAATTCATCAAAAAGGACATCGACCAGGCGTGATGTGGCGGCAAGTGGCAATTGCTCACGCGATTTATCTGCCAGAGACAAAATGAGCTCTCGCACCAGCGGCGATATTTTCAGCGTACAGCAACGTTCGGGCAAACCGACAGCACCGGGTTCAATAAACAAAAAGCAAAGCTGCGCACCCGGCGTGGCTTTATTGCTGTGTGGCATCTGCCCCGGGATCCACACCGCATACTGTGGCGGCACCATCAGCATGGCATTTTCCACTTCGCAGGTGATTGCACCACCCAGCGCCAGAATCAGCTGACCTTTGCGGTGCTGATGCCGGGGTATGTGCTGTTCTTGCGCCACTACGCGGATGCGAAACGCTACTGCCGCATCGTGCTGGCTATCGGGGTCGTAGCCATCCAGTCCCAGACCGATCATCAGGTTGTCCGATATTAGCGATAAACTGTCATTTTAGCCTGATTTCAACCGCTGTAAAAATCGGTATCGTGTGCGCTCGCTTGAACGTAAGAGAACACAATGACTACTGCTATTCGAACTTCAGGGAAGCAAGGCGCGTTGCTGATTGCAGGCATCCTGATGATTGCCACTACGCTGCGCGTAACTTTTACCGGAGCGGCCCCGCTGCTCGACACCATCCGTCAGGATTATGGCTTAAGTACCGCGCAAACCGGTCTGCTCACGACTCTGCCTCTGCTGGCTTTCGCACTTATCTCCCCGCTCGCTGCGGGTGTGGCCCGACGTATTGGCATGGAGCGTAGCCTGTTTATCGCCCTGCTGCTGATTTGCGTCGGGATTGGTATTCGTTCCCTGCCTTCTGCAACCCTTCTGTTCACGGGTACGGCGACGATCGGCTGCGGCATTGCGCTGGGAAATGTTCTGCTACCCGGGTTAATCAAACGAGACTTCCCGGGACAGGTCGCCAGACTTACAGGGGCGTACTCCCTGACGATGGGCGCATCTGCCGCGTTAGGCTCGGCGCTGATTGTTCCGCTGGCGCTGGGCTCTGCTGGCTGGCACGGTGCATTGCTGATGCTGATGGCCTTTCCGCTGGCAGCATTACTGCTCTGGCTACCACAGTGGCGTCAGACCCCTGTCGCCACGCTGACTGGCGCGGGTGCGCTACACAATCGCGCCATCTGGCGCTCTGCGCTTGCCTGGCAGGTGACGCTCTTTCTGGGCCTTAACTCGCTGATTTACTATGTCATCATCGGCTGGCTACCGGCTATTTTGCTCAGCCACGGCTACAGCGAAACACAGGCAGGCTCCATGCACGGCCTGTTGCAGCTGGCTACTGCCGTACCGGGCCTCGCCGTTCCGCTGCTCCTCCACCGGCTGAAAGATCAGCGGGGGATCGCCGGCGCTATGGCCCTGATGTGTGCAGCCAGTGCCGCGGGATTTTGGTTTGTGCCTGACATGGCCGTGGTGTGGACGCTGGTGTTTGGTTTTGGGTCCGGGGCAACCATGATCCTCGGCCTGACGTTTATCGGTCTGCGCGCCAGCTCAGCTCATCAGGCTGCGGCACTGTCCGGTATGGCGCAGTCAATTGGTTATCTGCTGGCCGCCTGCGGGCCGCCGCTGATGGGGAAAATTCACGATACGGCCGGAGACTGGCGGATACCGCTTATAGCCTGTGCGCTGGCCTCCGTGGCGATGGCCGTTTGCGGCGTGCTTGCCGGGCGTAATCGGGAGATCACGCCCCGCTAAACACAATGGCAGACCCGGCGGTCTGCCTTTTTTATCCGCGCGCCGCGCGCAGCATCGCCTGCGCCAGCACCACAGGACGACCATCCAGCGCAGCACGCTCGTGCTGGAATAGTGTGATCACAAAGAACGGATGCGTAACCAGTTCTGCCGCGCGGACTTCTCCCTGCTCGTCCCAGCCTGTTACACGCATATCGCCCTTTTCAAGCTCCTGCGCAAATTCCGGTGACACGCCATAGTTGCAGTGATATCCCTCTTCAATTTCCGGCTTGCCATAGGCTTTCGCAATAAGTGTATTGCTGCGCAGTTCAATCGAATCGGTTTTTTCCACCAGCGAGCAGGTCAGCGGTGCGATAACCATCGTGCCTTCGGTGTCCGTTTCAGCATGTGCCGCATCGCTCCATCCCAGCACATTACGGGCGTACTCAATCAACGCATGCTGAAACCCGCCGCACGTGCCAAGGAAAGGAATGCTGTTTTCACGCGCATAACGTGCAGCAATAAATGCCGCCTCGGGGTTCTTGTACGGGCTTGCCGGAACCAGCCAGATTGCGTCGTAACCGACCAGATCTTCGGGGCTGGTCAGTTCCGTCGTGGCGAGCCAGTCGTAATCAGCGGTGAGTTCAAGTACAGCAGCAGCATCGTCAATGGCGAGTGGGATGGCCTGGTGCGCAATGACATTGGGGTTGTAATCGCCAACCAGCGCAATACGCAGCGTGGTTTTAACCGGAAGGTGTTCCATGAGGGGGTCCTTATGCCAGAGTATTATCAGATAACATAAGGAACCTCAGACTACCGATCTTTTGCAATTATCACAATACCTTAAATTGGGAGGGTAAAGACAAAGTGATATAGTTAACGTGCTGAACGTATCGCCTGAGTTGAGGAGAAAACATGATTCAATGCAAACGCGTATATGAACAGGCCAGCCCTGAGGACGGTTACCGGGTTCTGGTCGACAGGCTGTGGCCACGTGGGGTGAAAAAAACCGATCTCATGTTCGACGAATGGTGTAAAACCCTGACGCCGTCCAGCGAGCTGCGTAAAGCCTTTCACAGCGACATGATTGATTTTACCGCCTTCAGCAAAGCCTATCAGGACGAACTGGCACAACATCAGGATGAGGGGTTGCGCCTGGCGCAGCGGGCAAACAAACAGACCGTAACGCTACTTTACGGCGCGAAAGATACCGAACAAAATCACGCCCTGGTGTTAGCCGACTGGCTGCGCCAGCTGTAATCAACTGATCATCAGCTCGTCAAGCGTTTGCGGTGCGTCATCCGGGGTGAGCGGCATCAGATGCTCTGCGCGAACAAATGCAAAGCCCTGTTGATTATCAAACGCGTAGACATCTCCCGTCACCAGCCACAATGCGCGGTCTGCCGTGGCGGGAAGTTGCGTCATTACGCCATTAACAGGGTTAACAAAACGCAGGCCAGGCTGGCACAGACCAAACAACTCCACAGATTTACCAATATTGCGACGGCCAGATGCCGTGCGGGCACCCACAATCATGGCCAGGCTACCCGGTTTAAGCTGAAACATACTTCTCTCGCGGTAAGTGCGCCAGTTACTGGCTAAGAAAAATCCTAAAGAGAAGTGTATCCCAATCACAGTACCCCTGTCACCTGGCGGGCTGAGGGTGATCGCGACGGTAGAGATCCCATTCATCAATCACTTCTCCCCCCGGTAATTTGCACTCAGTACGAACGCCCTGCGGACTTTGAACGGGGATCTGCACTCCCCCCTTCTCCAGACAGTAGACTGAAGCCGGGTTCGCCATGCCTATAATCTGCGGGGGTTTCGGGGCATCGGGGGGCGTTTTCGCCGTGGTACATGCGGTTAGTGGTAATGCCAGTGCCAGTAACAGATATCTCATCTTGTTGATCCTTTTAGAATTCCTGAAACGTAAAGGTAACGAGTCGACGATGAATTCTCCATTATTTCTTCATCTTAACTGCACTTTTCAACACTATAGTGCGCTTGTTCTCGTTATGACCAGAGAACATCATTCCGTAATCAAGATGTCTTTGCCCCGGTCTCAACAACGGGGCTTTTTTTTCTCCCCGCGTTTTCTTCCTGAATATAATCAAATTTTTATATTCATCAACAGCACATTACGCGCCGCTGGTCTCGCGATATATCAGAAAAAAGCAAAACCCGCTTTCTCACCAGGAATTAACCTCGTACACTCTACGGTATGGTGTAAACCCAAAACAGGTGATGGCATGAGAATAGGAATCCTCTTCCCGGTCGTTATTTTTATAACGGCGGTTGTTTTTTTGACATGGTTTTTTGTCGGTGGTTACGCGGCACCTGGGGCATAGATGAGAAAAACAACCCTCATTATGTTGCTTGTGGCTATCGTGGCGGTTGCTGGTACACAGTTTGGCTGGTGGTAACCCTGCGAAGTAAAAAGGCCGCCATCAGGCAGCCTTTTTCAACATATGGCAAACTTAGCTTTTGAGTTTTCTGTAGATAAACAGAACAACCAGCGCACCAATCACCGCAACGGCAAAGCTGCCGAAGTTGAACCCATCGACCTTGCCAAAACCGAGTTGCGTACTGATCCAGCCGCCGACTACCGCGCCAACAATCCCCAGTACTACGGTGATGATAAACCCACCGCCATCTTTGCCTGGCATGATCCACTTCGCAAGGATCCCCGCAATCAGCCCAAAGATAATCCAGGATATAATTCCCATAGCTTTCCTCTCTGTATGGTTTTTGTCATTAAATCAACGACACGGACAAGGATAGCACAGGATGAGCGAAAGGAAATTTGCGACAGGCATCACAGATTAGACTACCCTGCCTACGGGCCTGACATTCATCTCTGATGATCCATCCTGACCTCCTCCCGGGGCTTAGACAATATCACCTTAATAAACTCGATGTAGGAGACCGGTTTCCCAAAATAATACCCCTGCAGCAAAGTGATCGCATTACGGTTGAGGTAATCCCGTTGTTCCTTCGTTTCAACCCCCTCGGCAACAATGTGTAAAGAGAGCTTTTTAGCCAGCTCAATAACACAGTCCAGCAGTATCGTTGAGTCTTTCTGCTCTGATACCCGGTTCACAAAGCTCTTATCAATTTTGATGTAATCAATGGCTAGCGCGTGAAGGCAGGATAGTCCGGAGTAGCCAGTACCAAAATCATCCAGGGCAATCACGAAGCCGGCTTGATGTAATGCATTAAGGTTTTCCACCAGGTGGGGATGTTCAAGCAACGGTTCTCGCTCGGTCACTTCGAGAACCAGTTTGACTTTTTTGCCATTGAACCCTTTTTCAAAAGCAGAGCAGTCGCTAATAAAGGACGGCGCATTAATATGCCTGGCGCTGATGTTTATCCCAATATGAAATCCATCCGGTAATTTAGGTAAAAGTGGCTTTAACTGACTAACCACTTTTGCCATCAGCCCTTTGGTCAGAGGAATAATTAAACCGCTACGCTCCGCAATCGGAATAAAAACATCTGGCGGAATAAAGCCAGATTTAGGGTGTTTCCATCTTGCCAGTACTTCAACACCATACAGTCCTCCGGTATCGCCATTCACGATTGGCTGGTAATAAGGAATAATTTCCCCTCTCAGAATGGCCTTACGCAGATCGTCTTCAAATGTGGTGCTTTTTCCCCTGTACCGACGAATAAGAATCCCCCCGGCGACGGACAGCACGAAGATCAATAACACCAGGCTCCACCCCTGCTGCATCAGGCGCGACATACTAAAGAAAGCAGGAGTCTGCCATGCCATGCTGAAAGGGAAATGCGCTGATTGCGTCAGCGTGGCCGACCCCGTCGCCGGTGGATATGCACTTACGTCACCCTGGCGGGTAAGCATACGTTTACCGACGACCAGCGCCAGGCCTGCACTATCCGAAGCCCCCGCGATAACATCACGCAAATGTGCGTCGCTGACACTGACGATAACCCGCCCTTCAGGGATCGGCACCTGGAAAATGAGCACTGGCACCCCATTCACGAGCTGGTTGCCAGCTAGCAGCATCAGTTTTTCAGTGGGTAATGCTTCAGGATGAACAATCAATACCCCATTCCCCGGGAGAGAAGTGCAGATGATTTTATCCTGTTGCTGGATCATGATGGCGCGCAGATGGGGTTTTAGCGCAGCTTCCGTTCCCAATTCTTGCTGTCCGGTGCTGGAGCACCCTTCTGCCGCAACATCCTTCGCTTTTTTTGCCGCGCTCACGGCTTCAGCGAGAATATCATCTATTTTCAGGGTGCTGGTACTGGCGGTCCCGGCATTGTTCAACGTCGCCATATTCCACAGCTGCCAGTTGATGATCAGCATTCCGGCCAGAAAAAGCAGTAAGGCACTTAAGAAGGGAACCATAACGTTGCGCACGATTTTTCCTTAAAAGAAAAAACAAGCATTTAAGTCATGTTGAATTAGAAATTCAGACTAACTCAGCGCCATTTACCTTGATAAATAAAGCTTAGCTGAGATTTATCTTAAAAACCTGGTACTCCGGTACTAACCGTGAGCCGTAATGTGAAATTCGCGGCGCGCTTGTCAGACTGGAGGAACTTACCTACCGTTATTATCAGGCTTGTACCTTCATCTGTCTGTGTTAGGATCGATGAAAACAGGGATCAGAGGAACAACAGGAAAATGAAGAAGATCATTGCCGTTGCTATCGTTTCAACGCTTCTGGTCATCCTGTCTCTTTATGTGGTTAATGCTGTTATCGTTGGGCAGCAGAAGAACAAACAGTTTGAAATCTCCCACACGCTTTTGCATTATTCCGAAGAGGTATCTCAAAGTGTGGCGGGCACACTCAAAAGTATTACCACACAGGGATGCGATGAAACCAGTATTGATAGCTACAGAAAAATAAAACTCAGTAACCTCTATTTTGGTGATGTTGGCTTTATTAAAAATGGGAAAATAGTCTGCACCGCCTTTTGGGGGAAACTGGAAACGCCTGTCGCACTTCCCGCTGCGCTACATAAAACACCAAATGGTTTTGTTTTAGCACAATTTCATCTGAAGGGCTTTTTCACAGGCAATGCGGCAATCTATAACAACGTGATTATTTTCACTTCCCGGTATGTTTACGATAAATTTTCCCCGATTACGGCAAACTATTCACTCACCGCCACCACAAAAGATTTCGACAGGACATTTTTCTCCATCGACCCTGAAAAAAAACAGAACTGGCTGCATTCAAGATTGTTTACGTTAGACATGACCCTATGCAGTACCAAATGGGATTTGTGTGTCATTGTAAAACATCATGATGCGGGGCTGGCTTCGTTATCAATCGTGGTATTTGTTCTTCTCTCAGCAATTCTGTATTTCATCTGGATATCGCTTACGCTGTTCTTCATTCGCCTCCATGAAGACCGTTTCTCGCTGGAGCGGGCGCTGGTCAATGCGGTGACGGCAAAGACCTTCAGCGTCAACTATCAGCCTGTTGTACGCATCCACGATAAAAAAATTGTAGGTGTTGAAGTTCTGTCGAGATGGCGTGATTATAACCACGCAGAAGTCTCTCCTGAACTCTTCATCCCGTTAATTACAAAGCTGGGCATGTATAAAAAATACTATATCAATATTATTGAAAAATCCTTGTCAGAAGTCGCATCGCTTGCCGTTGAAAACCAGATGATGATTTCATTAAACGTTGGCAGAACGGAGATCGAAGATAAACAGTTTATCCACGTTTTGCGCCGTGAATGCTCGCTTAATAACATTCCCTTGTCATTGATTAAAGTCGAGCTATCTGAGAAAGCAGTGGCCAGCGCGGATATTCTCGAAGAGTTCTGCCTGGAGCTAAAATCTATTGGTGTCAAAATATCAATAGATGATTTTGGTGTCCAGAACTCTAATCTGGCCAGGCTTTCGAACCTGGAATACGATGAAATCAAAATCGATAAATCACTGGTCGATGGTATCAGTGAACACTATAAACAGGACATCTTCGTCATTTTTAGTGATGCTCTTGTCAAACTGAATAAAACACTTGTTTTTGAAGGTGTGGAGAATGAAATACAATACAATTTTATCGCCAACAGATACCCCAATGCCCTGATTCAGGGCTGGTATTTTTCAAAATCGCTGACCTGCAGTGAGCTGGCGCAGCAGCTCGAAGGTTCTGCCCGTTGACCTCACGGTCACCGGGCTGCCATTGACGATATATTGTCCGATGGTAACGTATGTATGAATGGCTGCATTTTTTTAATGCAGACCGTTTCCATTTTTCTTCCAGGAAAATACAGTCGTCACAATCAGAGTGTAGATTGCTCTGAAACAGTCTCTTATATGGTCAAAAACGTGAAAATTTCTTTAGTGCTGCCCCTGATACTCTTTTTCCTGGTCTTTGTTTTCGCCCTGTTCATGGATAACCCCTCATCACATGCACTGCGGAAAAAATGCATGTGGTCTGATAACGTGATGTTGAGCTGTATGGCAAAACATCAGAACAAAGGGTTCTGAGGCAGATAACGCGGCGTATTCCGGGTTACTCGTTACCCCACTGGTTCAGGAAGTTCGCAATATCATCAATGCGACGCACAGGGATCCCTGCTTCATCAGCCATCTCTTGCTGCGCGTTTTCACTGATTTCCTCGTTATTCATTAAACGGGTGATCAGCAGCTGGAAATAGTACGCCAGAGGATCGCGCTCTGGTTCACTCACCGGCTCTGCGGCTTCCGTCGAATACTCATCAACGATGTCATAAAATTTAAGCGGGATTTCGTTGTTCATCAGTGGTCTCTTGTCTGCGCTTTAGTGGGTAACGTGCCCAGTATATCTGGATGGTCACCCTGAACCAAAATTTTGAGGCCGCTCGTGGTGAACCATCAACGGCTCAGCAGCGCTATCAATGCCGCCAGGGCCGGAATAGCCTGAACATACAGTATCTTCCGACTGGCCGTCATTGCGCCAAACACTCCGGCGATAAGCACACAAGCCAGGAAGAAGACGGTTACCTGAATACCATTTTCCCCAAGCCAGAGTCCCCAAAGTAAACCCGCAGCCAGAAAACCGTTGTACAGACCTTGATTAGCAGCCAGCACCCGGGTTTCACGTGCAAAATCAGCACTGAGATTAAATGCCTTGCGGCCCGTTTTTGTGTTCCACAGGAACATTTCCAGAACAAGAATGTAGATATGTATTAAAGCAACAACGGTAACAAGGGTAGTGGCTAACACGGCAGTCCTTAATGAATGAGGAAGAATGAAATGGAGTATAGGTATTCAGACGAAACAAGACGCAAAAACATTTCACGAGGCAATGGGTTAAAACCGTTCAAAATACATCGACACACGGTTGACCAACCTTGTTAAGGGCATTTATCAGCCGCGACCGGAGCTCAGCCAATGCCTTTTCTTTCTCTTCAAGCTGTTCAAGCTTGCGGTGAAGAGAGTATCCACGCCTGGGCACTCAAAATGATTCAAAACCGCGGAGCCAAACCATACTTCGGGGTTTTGATATTTGAGGCCCAGACCTTAATATCGTTTTGCAGTAGCAGAGTGAAATCGGAATTCAGGTGGTGCACCATATCATTGACGCTGTCAGCATCATTCACGGCAAAATGTTCAATCCTGTTTTGCCCTATCGTAATACATCGATACGTCGCAGGCACATCTTTGCCATTTACATTCAACGTTTGCTCACCCTCTCCGCAACTCCCTTCAGATATATAGGAAACCAGCATATTTGCTGAACGACGACCCGACTGAGAGAAACTTAACATGACAGGCATCCCTTCAGAAGTTTGCGTCATATCATAGAGAACGGCGTTTTTTGCATACCAGGTATTGTATTCCCGCTCCTGGAATGCTGAATGTGAAGACGTAGAGAAAACCACCAGCGCAGCGAGTGTAATAGATTGAATATTCATAGGATGTTGTCTTTATTTGTTGTTGTACTCATTATTCAGATCGTGCTAAAAACAGCAACCACTTAAGATTATTCCTACTACTATTGGCAGTTCTGAAGTAACCTACGCTCCTCTCTAATACCCTCACATCACGAATATAAAAAGAATAAAAAAGTCATATTTTGCATTAATTTAAGGAATTTATTTCATGGAAAAAATAAAGATTAGCAATAACATCTCGATTTTTTATCAATTTTCGAGATCATCCTCTGTTTATCTTGCCAGTTTGTTTGATGCGAACACAGGGGACTATATCTCGTCGGTGATGTCGAACAACAAAGAGTCGCTGATTAAACAAGTTGAGGCCTATGCGCAGCTTGATGAAAACGAACAAGCTCAGCTACGGAAGCTCATTATTTAATGGGTAGAGTGTTGACTTCTTTCACCGATTCATTTGGCAGCAGATATTTTAATGTATTTATTCTTATCCATTAACTCTGCCCTATATTGGATAACGAATGACATAAACCCGGAACGGGTTGATTGAATTTTGGGGCGTGATCTTTTATAGCATAAAAAAACGGGAGCCTTACGGCTCCCGTTCTCATTTAACCCAGAATCTGGATTACATATTCGCGATAATCGCGTCGCCAAACTCTGAACATTTCAGCAGCTTAGCGCCTTCCATCAGACGTTCGAAGTCATAGGTCACGGTCTTGGCAGCAATTGCGCCTTCCATGCCTTTGACGATCAGGTCTGCGGCTTCGAACCATTCCATATGACGCAGCATCATCTCTGCGGACAGGATGATAGAACCCGGGTTCACTTTGTCCTGGCCTGCATATTTTGGTGCAGTACCGTGGGTCGCTTCGAACAGTGCACACTCGTCACCGATGTTCGCGCCTGGGGCAATACCGATACCACCAACCTGTGCAGCCAGAGCATCGGAGATGTAGTCACCGTTCAGGTTCATACAGGCGATCACGTCGTATTCAGCAGGACGCAGCAGGATCTGCTGCAGGAACGCATCGGCGATCACATCTTTAATGATGATCTCTTTACCGGTGTTAGGGTTCTTGATCTTCTGCCACGGGCCACCGTCGATCAGCTCACCACCAAACTCTTCCGTCGCCAGCTGGTAACCCCAGTCTTTGAACGCGCCTTCGGTGAACTTCATGATGTTGCCTTTGTGAACCAGGGTCACAGAGTCACGGTCGTTGGTGATAGCATATTCGATTGCCGCACGTACCAGACGTTTGGTGCCTTCTTCGGAGCACGGCTTGATGCCGATACCGCAATGCTCAGGGAAGCGAATTTTCTTCACGCCCATCTCTTCGCGCAGGAATTTAATCACTTTTTCTGCATCAGCAGAGTCTGCTTTCCATTCGATACCCGCGTAGATGTCTTCTGCGTTTTCGCGGAAGATAACCATGTCGGTCAGTTCAGGGTGCTTAACCGGGCTTGGGGTGCCCTGGTAGTAACGAACCGGACGCAGACACACGTACAGATCCAGCTCCTGACGCAGCGCCACGTTCAGGGAACGAATACCGCCGCCAACTGGCGTGGTCAGAGGGCCTTTAATAGCAACACGGTAGTCGCGAATCAGGTCCAGCGTTTCAGCTGGCAGCCAAACGTCCTGGCCATAAACTTGAGTAGATTTTTCACCGGTGTAAATTTCCATCCAGGAAATTTTACGCTCGCCTTTGTAGGCTTTCTCAACAGCGGCATCAACCACTTTCAGCATTGCCGGGGTAACGTCTACACCGATACCGTCACCTTCAATGAACGGGATAATCGGGTTGTGAGGAACGTTAATCTTGCCGTTTTGCAGGGTGATCTTTTTACCTTCCGCCGGAACAACTACTTTGCTTTCCATTAACCTCTCCTTCGAGCGCTTCTGGTTGTTACTGATCTTATGTTAATAAATTGTAATGAGCCTTTCGATAGTACCTGATTGTCCGACGCCATGAAAGGTCTTCGTTATTAGGCTATAATGCGGCAATTGATAGAGCCTGAAAATACCATGAAGAAAACTTCTTTTAGAAATCACCGGGTTGAGCGATTCAGCTCGCGACAAGCTACCAAAAGATCGCCGGAAAACCAGCAAAAGCGGGTTATTTTGTTCAATAAACCCTACGATGTTTTG
Organism: Enterobacter sp. RHBSTW-00901; assembly: GCF_014103115.1. Lineage (NCBI taxonomy): Bacteria > Pseudomonadati > Pseudomonadota > Gammaproteobacteria > Enterobacterales > Enterobacteriaceae > Enterobacter > Enterobacter sp. RHBSTW-00901. The sequence goes on along the minus strand of NZ_JABXPB010000001.1, from coordinate 122,269 downwards.
CCGCAGTTTACCGATGAAGCCGGGCGCAGCACGCTGAAGGATTACATTCCTGTTCAGGGAGTATACGCAGCCGGCCGTCTGGATCGGGACAGCGAAGGGCTACTGGTGTTAACGAACGATGGCGCGTTACAGGCGAAGCTCACCCAGCCAGGCAAACGCACCGGGAAAATCTACTTCGTACAGGTTGAAGGCGAACCTGATGAGGAGACACTGGCGAAATTACGTCATGGCGTAACCTTAAACGATGGTCCAACCTTACCTGCAGGTATCGAACGCGTTAGCGAGCCTGAATGGCTATGGCCGCGCAATCCCCCTATTCGCGAGCGCAAATCGATTCCGACAAGCTGGCTCAAAATTACCCTTTACGAAGGCCGCAACCGTCAGGTTCGCCGGATGACCGCACACGTGGGCTTCCCCACTCTGCGGCTTATCCGCTATGCCACGGGCAGCTACACGCTGGATACCCTGGCTAACGGCGAATGGCGAGACGTTGCCCTTTAAGGAGTCACTATGTTTAAACCTCATGTCACCGTCGCCTGCGTGGTTCACGCGCAGGGTAAATTCCTGGTTGTGGAAGAGAGCATCAACGGTAAGGCGCTGTGGAACCAACCAGCCGGACATCTCGAAGAGAACGAAACGCTGCTGCAGGCCGCCACGCGCGAGCTGTGGGAAGAGACGGGTATCCACGCCCGGCCTCAACACTTCATTCGCCTGCACCAGTGGATTGCACCTGACCATACCCCCTTCCTGCGCTTTTTATTTGCCGTCGAGCTTAGCGAAACGTGCGCCACTGAGCCGCAGGATAACGATATCGATCGCTGCCTGTGGGTCACTGCCGAAGAGATCCTGAATGCGCCAAACCTGCGCTCGCCGCTGGTTGCCGAAAGCATCCGCTGCTGGCAGTCTGCCGGTCGCTTACCGCTTGATGTCATCGGAGAATTTAACTGGCCGTTTACAGAGGGTGTCAATGGTGGGGGGGCGTGATAGAATACGCCGCCTTGAAGTTCAATGTCGTGAGTATTCCATGTCAGATAACAGCCAGAAAAAAGTAATCGTCGGCATGTCCGGCGGTGTCGATTCCTCCGTTTCCGCCTACCTGTTGCAACAACAGGGTTATAAGGTTGAGGGCCTGTTCATGAAGAACTGGGAGGAAGATGATGGCGAGGAATACTGTACTGCCGCAGCGGATCTCGCCGATGCGCAGGCCGTGTGCGATAAGCTCGGTATTGAACTGCACACCGTTAACTTTGCCGCAGAATACTGGGACAACGTCTTCGAGCTTTTCCTCGAAGAGTACAAAGCAGGCCGTACTCCGAACCCGGATATTCTGTGCAACAAAGAGATCAAATTTAAAGCCTTCCTGGAATTCGCCGCTGAAGATCTGGGTGCAGATTACATTGCGACCGGTCACTACGTGCGTCGTGCAGATGTGAATGGCAAAAGCCAGCTACTGCGAGGTCTGGACGGCAACAAAGATCAGAGTTACTTCCTCTATACGCTGAGCCACGAACAGATTGCCCAGAGCCTGTTCCCGGTTGGCGAGCTGGAAAAGCCAGAGGTGCGTAAAATCGCCGAAGCGTTGGATCTGATCACCGCGAAGAAAAAAGACTCCACCGGTATCTGCTTTATCGGCGAGCGCAAATTCCGCGAATTCCTTGGTCGCTACCTGCCTGCACAGCCAGGTAAAATTGTCACCGTGGATGGCGACGAAATTGGTCAGCATCAGGGGCTGATGTACCACACCCTCGGCCAGCGCAAAGGTCTGGGCATTGGTGGTACCAAAGAAGGTAGCGAAGATCCGTGGTACGTTGTCGACAAAGATGTCGAAAACAATATTCTGATTGTCGCGCAGGGTCATGACCACCCGCGTCTGATGTCCGTTGGGCTAATTGCGCAACAGCTGCACTGGGTCGATCGCGAACCGGTAAAAGGCACCCTGCGCTGCACGGTAAAAACACGCTACCGTCAGACGGATATCCCCTGCACCGTCACCGCACTGGATGACGATCGCATTGAAGTGCATTTCGACGAGCCGGTTGCCGCCGTCACCCCGGGTCAGTCCGCTGTCTTCTACAGTGGCGAAGTCTGCCTGGGTGGTGGGATCATTGAACAGCGCCTGCCGCTGCCTGCTGTTTAACACGATTGCACACATAAAGGAGAGCGTGTGGCGAAGAACTATTATGACATCACCCTGGCGCTGGCGGGAATTTGCCAGTCTGCCCGTCTGGTGCAACAGCTGGCGCATCAGGGTCATTGCGACGCTGACGCGCTGCACGTTTCACTCAACAGCGTTATCGACCTCAACCCTGGCTCGACTCTGGGTGTCTTCGGTGGGAGTGAAACCAATCTTCGCCTCGGTCTTGAAACGTTGCTTGGCGTGCTCAACGCCAGTAGCCGTCAGGGGTTAAACGCGGAGCTGACCCGCTACACGTTAAGCCTGATGGTGCTGGAGCGTAAGCTGAGCGCAGCGAAAGGCGCGCTGGATACGCTCGGTGACCGCATTGCCGGTCTGCAGCGTCAGCTCGACCATTTTGATCTACAGTCCGAAACGCTGCTGAGCGCAATGGCCGGTATTTATGTAGATGTAATTAGCCCGTTGGGGCCGCGTATTCAGGTTACCGGTTCCCCTGCCGTGCTGCAAAGTCCACAGGTCCAGGCGAAGGTTCGCGCCTCGCTGCTGGCAGGCATTCGCGCCGCAGTCCTGTGGCATCAGGTTGGCGGTGGCCGCCTGCAGTTAATGTTTTCTCGTAATCGCCTGACGACTCAGGCAAAACAAATTCTTGCTCATTGTTAACCTCCCGGAGTTGCGAATTATGGAATTATCCTCACTGACCGCCGTATCCCCTGTCGATGGACGCTACGGCGATAAAGTCAGCGCGCTGCGCGAGATCTTCAGCGAATATGGCCTGCTGAAGTTCCGTGTACAGGTAGAAGTACGCTGGCTGCAAAAGCTGGCCGCCCAGGCAGCAATCAAGGAAGTTCCTGCTTTTGACGCCCAGGCAAACGATTACCTTGATAAAATCGTTGCTGACTTTAATGAAGAAGATGCGGCACGCATTAAGACTATCGAGCGCACCACCAACCACGACGTGAAAGCGGTTGAATACTTCCTGAAAGAGAAAGTCGCGAGCGTTCCTGCGCTGCACGCGGTATCTGAATTCATTCACTTCGCCTGTACTTCAGAAGATATCAACAACCTGTCTCATGCGCTGATGCTCTCTACCGCGCGCAAAGACGTGGTGCTGCCATACTGGCGTAAAATCATTGATGCGGTGAAAGCATTGTCCGTGGAATACCGCGACATCCCTCTGCTTTCCCGTACTCACGGCCAGCCAGCGACCCCATCCACGATGGGTAAAGAGATGGCGAACGTGGCGTACCGTATGGAACGTCAGTATCGTCAGCTGGAGCAGGTTGAAATTCTGGGTAAAATCAACGGCGCGGTCGGTAACTATAACGCCCACATCGCCGCGTACCCGGAAGTGGACTGGCACCAGTTCAGCGAAGAGTTCGTGACCTCTCTGGGCATTCAGTGGAACCCTTACACCACCCAGATTGAGCCGCACGACTATATCGCAGAGCTGTTTGACTGCGTTGCACGCTTCAACACCATTCTGATCGACTTCGATCGTGACGTGTGGGGTTACATCGCGCTGAACCACTTCAAACAGAAAACCATCGCCGGTGAAATCGGCTCTTCTACCATGCCGCATAAAGTGAACCCAATTGACTTCGAAAACTCCGAAGGCAACCTGGGTCTGGCGAACGCCGTGCTGCAGCATATGGCGAGCAAACTGCCGGTTTCCCGCTGGCAGCGCGACCTGACCGACTCCACCGTACTGCGTAACCTGGGCGTTGGCATTGGTTATGCGCTGATCGCGTACCAATCCACCCTGAAAGGTGTGAGCAAACTGGAAGTGAACCGTGACCGTCTGCTGGACGAACTGGATCACAACTGGGAAGTTCTGGCAGAGCCGATCCAGACCGTAATGCGTCGTTATGGCATCGAAAAACCGTACGAAAAACTGAAAGAGCTGACCCGCGGTAAGCGCGTTGACGCCGAAGGCATGAAACAGTTTATCGACGGTCTCGAACTGCCAGAAGAAGAGAAAACGCGCCTGAAAGCGATGACGCCAGCAAACTACATTGGCCGCGCAATGACGATGGTCGACGAGCTGAAGTAATTCCCCTCCCCCCTTTCCGCCCGGAAAGGGGGTTGCTTTTCCCCGGTTTACTCAATGTTTATCCCCACAACAACATAATCAGCGTTAAACTGTATGGTAATAAACGCAGCCTATTGAAATACAATGTCTTACTTATATATCAGCCACTTAGAATAATTCTGATTCGGACATTATCGGACAATAACGGCCATTTTAGCGCCCCAAATCATGCCCCCAACACAAATTTGCCCCCAAATCCGCCCCCAAAATATACTCTTTTGCGTAGCTCCTTCAAGTTTCGCAACGTCCTACTTTACCGCCTCACTTAAACACATAATCATACCCCTGTTTCAAAATCATAAAGTTTCGATGCGCACCTGTTTTTTCCCCCAGCCCTATACTTTCAGTCTAACATCTGACTGGAGTTTTCTATGTGTGGTCGTTTTGCACAAGCTCAACCCCGTGAAGAATATCTGTCATACCTAGCCGACGAAGCTGATAGAGACATCGCATATGACCCAGAGCCAATTGGCCGTTACAACGTCGCGCCCGGAACCAAAGTTTTATTGTTGAGCGAACACGACGAATAACTGTGTAAGTATCCCGGTAAAACGACCCATTCACTTTTAGAGATCTTCCGACATACTGATTATGTCCCCTGAGGAGGTCGCTATGCGCAAGATCCGATTCACTGAACACCAGATCATCGCCGTGCTGAAGTCCGTCGAAGCCGGACGAACCGTCAAAGATGTGTGCCGGGAGGCCGCGATATCCGAAGCCAGCTATTACAACTGGAAGGCGAAATATGGCGGGATGGAAGCGGCCGATATTAAAAAAATCAAAGATCTGGAAGATGAGAATCGAAGGCTTAAACAGATGTTTGCTGATCTTAGCCTTGAGTGCCGGGCACTTAAAGACGTCATCGAAAAAAAGCTTTAAAACCAGCGATAAAGCGTGAACTCGTCAGCTATCTGACGGCGCAATTTGCCATGAGTTTACGCCAGGCCTGCAGGACGTTATCGCTGAGCAGGACAGTGTATTTTTATCGGCCCGATACCCGGCGTGATGAACCGGTGATCCATGCACTGACTGAACTGGCTGAACGCTATCCGCGCTACGGTTTTAAGAAGCTGTTCCAGCTGCTGCGCAGGCAGGGCAATACCTGGAACCATAAGCGCGTTCACCGGATTTACTGCCTGCTGAAACTGAATTTTCGTCGCAAGGGAAAACAGCGGCTGCCAGTGCGTAATCCAGCACCACTGGCGACGCCGCAAGCGCTAAACCAGAGCTGGTCCATCGATTTTATGCATGACGCGCTGCTTTGCGGCAGACGCTTCCGGACCTTCAATGTGGTGGATGATTTTAACCGTGAAGCACTGGCGATAGAAATCGACCTGAATATCCCGGCTCAGCGAGTCATCCGGGTGTTGGACAGGATCGTAGCAAATCGCGGCTACCCGCTGAAGATGCGGATGGACAACGGGCCAGAACTGGTCTCACTGGCGCTGGCACAATGGGCCGAAGAACATGGCGTGCAGCTCGAATTTATCAAGCCGGGTAAACCAACACAGAATGCTTTTATCGAACGGTTCAACCGGCTTTGTTGAATAAATCGAACTTTTGCTGAGTTGAAGGATCAGATCACGTATCTTCCCGACAACGCAGACCGTTCCGTGGCAAAGCAAAAGTTCAAAATCACCAACTGGCCCACCTACAATAAAGCCCTCATCAACCGTGGCTCCATAACTTTCTGGCTGGATGATGAAGCTATTCAGGCCTGGTATGAGTCAGCAACACCTTCTTCACGAGGCAGACCTCAGCGCTATTCTGACCTTGCCATCACGACTGTGCTGGTCATTAAACGCGTATTCAGGCTGACCCTGCGCGCTGCGCAGGGCTTTATTGATTCCATTTTTTCTCTGATGAACGTTCCGCTACGCTGCCCGGATTACAGCTGTGTCAGCAGGCGGGCAAAGTCGGTTAATGTCAGTTTCAAAACGCCCACCCGGGGTGAAATCGCACACCTGGTAATTGATTCCACCGGGCTGAAGGTCTTCGGTGAAGGCGAGTGGAAAGTCAAAAAGCATGGCCAGGAACGCCGCCGTATCTGGCGTAAGCTGCATCTCGCCGTTGACAGTAAAACACATGAAATCATCTGCGCTGACCTGTCGCTGAACAACGTTACGGACTCAGAGGCCTTCCCCGGGTTAATCCGGCAAACCCACCGGAAAATCAGGTCAGCCGCCGCCGATGGCGCTTACGATACCCGGCTATGTCACGATGAACTGCGGCGTAAGAAAATCAGCGCGCTTATCCCTCCCCGAAAAGGTGCGGGTTACTGGCCCGGTGAATATGCAGACCGTAACCGTGCAGTGGCTAATCAGCGAATGACCGGGAGTAATGCGCGGTGGAAATGGACAACAGATTACAACCGTCGCTCGATAGCGGAAACGGCGATGTACCGGGTAAAACAGCTGTTCGGGGGTTCACTGACGCTGCGTGACTACGATGGTCAGGTTGCAGAGGCTATGGCCCTGGTACGAGCGCTGAACAAAATGACGAAAGCAGGTATGCCTGAAAGCGTGCGTATTGCCTGAAAACACAACCCGCTACGGGGGAGACTTACCCGAAATCTGATTTATTCAACAAAGCCGCTCCCCACTTACTACCCACCAGCATTTTTGATTAATCGCCACAAAACCAGTATTGACGCGGGTTAGAGCGTTTTTACCCACTTTGTCTGTGTATATAGGCGTAAAGTGGGGAAAACTGAGGCACTTCCCCACCCCTCCCCACATACTACCCACTTACATACCCACTTCCCGTAATGACTGTACAGTTAACACATCACCGTTCTGAATAATCAATCCATCTTCTATCAACTTTTGAACCCAGCGGCTAAAGTGCTTAGTGTCGATACCAATCGTTTTCATATCGTCACGTATAACCGATCTTGTGCATGGCTCCCCTCTGGCTGTTCGACTGCGTACTGCTTGCCATAATGCCTGGTGGTTATCGCTAAGACGTGACACGCTTGCCAATTCAGGCTCAACCTCTTTAGCATCTCTCGGCTGATCATTTACCACCAGAGAGCACACAAGCTCACCGTCTTCATCTGTGTATAGCTCTGACGTTCTCAGGTCATATGCCTTACGCTCTGGCTCCTCAGCGTCTTTCATCTTGGTACAGGTCAGAATAAGCGCCTTTCCATCCCCTTCACGCTTAACGTTAAACTCGGTATCAAGCGCAGCACGGAAAGCACTAGAACCTCGAGCACCTTTACCCTCATCCTTCCCTGAGTGGTGGACTACCAACACTGTTGCCCCCGTTTTCTGTTTGATAACGTCACAACCCTCAATAAAGGCCCCCATATCACGAGCGTCGTTCTCGTCGTTACCACCAAAACAACGGGCCAGCGTATCGATCACCACCATGCGAACCGGTACGCCACATTCGGCTTCAATCTGCCTGGCAGCAAGAAGTACTTCGGTAACCTCTGACTCACGCACAGGGAACACCGGGCGATTGACCAGCCAGAGGTTGTCTGCCTGTATGCCATGCACCTGCTCCCATGCCCGTATACGCCGGGGAACACCCACGCCCCCCTCACCGACAACATACAGAACTGCGCCGGGAGTGACCTTTTTACCCGCCCATGAAAGGCCAGCGGCGATATGACAGGCCCACGAAACCGCGAGAAAACTCTTATACGAACCGCTGGGGCCGTAAATGCTGCACAGTGACTGTGATGGCAGGAAGTGTTTAAGGATATAGTCCTGGCGGACATTAAAGCCCTCTGAACCCCGAGTGAGCAGTAACTTTGTCCTGAACTTTGCACCAGCATCAGAGAATACCCGGTGGATGCGCTGGACATCAGACAGCAAGGCATTCATTTCCTCTTCGCCTATTTCCTCCACCAGCAGAGAACGCCGTGCAGCAACCATTTGTTTGCGGTCTGTATCGAGATACCCGGCATCACAAAGCTCCTCATACGGCATTGCTGCTATCCGGTTGAGTCGAGCCACCAGCTTCCCGTAGCGGGTGGTAGGGTCTTTATGCTGATGGAGGGCTTTATCCAAATCGCTACGGCTGTATTGTTTACCATGCGCCCACAAGTAAGAGCAGGTGAACAGGGCATCCGATACAGTTTCAACGGCAGTCAGTTGTGCAGTCATTTTGGAATGCCCCCACTCATCTGGAATTTGCCGATCAGGGGATGGAACCAGTACGCGGAGCCATATTTGCGCTTAGCACTTCGCAGCACCAGCCGCGCCGCTTCCCTGAACTTTTCATCAGGTGCAACGAACCCGCCAGATTTCAGCTTAACCAGCATTACACCCGTGTTTTTCGCCAGCTCCTCGGCTTTTTTAGTAGAGATACCGTATTCAGCAGCTAGCGTAGCTACTGGCGTCATACCCGGCGGAATTTCTCCCCCCTGACAGTCGGCGAGTGACTTAACCTGAGCCTCAAGATGCAAAATCTTCTCTACCAGCAGATCCACGCGTTTTTCCAGTTCGTTGAATTTGACGTTGCTAATCATGGTCGAACCTCCGAACAATTTTCAAAACGCTCGCGTTCTGCTTTCAGGAAGCTATTCACATTCGTGGCCAGTGACTCAAACAGCTGACCTATTGCGGTAATCTCATAGTCTTCCATTGCATTGGGATAACAGACGAGCATTGAGGCTACAATTTTCGCTTGTTCTGCACTCAGCGAGGCAACGCGTAATTCTTCTTCATGCTCTTCCAAGTTTTTAAGATCCCCGATATACAGCAGTTTTGACTTAGACATATCGAGCCTCCAGTGGAAGATTGATTTCCCCCCCCATGATTGACCAGAGAGTTGCTCGATTTGCATCAGTCCAGGTAAACGAGTAAGGACTTTCAGTGCGGATTTTTGCGGCAAAGGTAAGATGCCACTCAGGAAAGGTTGCTCGCGCATCCTCTTCCGAATCTGCATCACATCGCAGAACTACTGGTGAACATTCAGGATGTAGTTCTGGGGTGGCCAGGAATAGCCATGTGAATTTGGGGTGAGTTTGGGTATGCTGTGTTCCAGCCATAGTCGTTACTCCAGTTAACGGTTTGGTTAGAGGCCCGATAGTGTTGGCGCACTATTGGGCTTCGTTTATTTCATGGTTGCAGAAAGTCGTTACGGTACGTACCATGAGTCTTTAGCCTAACCTAGTGGTACGTACCGATGCAAGACAAAAATACAAAAGCAGCTTTTGAACGCTCTGGTAGCACCAAAAAAAATATTCGTTTTGAAGACGAATTACTCAATCAAATAGTTAATGCTGCAGGGCCAGGAAATTTTAGTTCCTGGGTAAAAGAAGCCTGCCGAGAGAAGTTGAAAAACTCCAGAGCAGGTCAAAAATAAATTAATAACATTACTTACATAAAATTCATGGCAGCGAGATATGCTGCCATAATTAACCATCTAGAATTCAAAAAGTTCGCTAAATGGCTTAGAGTACGAACTCCGCACAATGATCTTATTGTTTTTCTTTACATCATTTGTATAAAAAGTATTAACGCCAGTTATATTAAGAAGATCAATAACTTCTTGATGTGGATGCCAATCTATACCTTTCCCTTTGAAATTATCATGACTAACAATTGCAAATATCGGATTAATGAACCCCAATGTTACAGAATCTAAATTTTCCTTGGAACCATGATGCGGCACTTTCAACACCTCTGCTTTCAGATAGTTTTTATATTTACCATTCATGATTCGCGAAAATGCTTCCGTGTCAGCATCACCGGTAAAAAGCCATCCCAGGTCATGGTTAAAACAATTATATTTAAATACTATGCTTGTGTGATTTGATAATAGTTCCAGATGTTTTCTCACCTTACTTTTTATATTACTTGCTTTTGCGCCAAATACAAAAGAGGACATCGTAGTAAAAAATTTAAGCACAAATTTCCTTGCCTGTTCTCGGTATATTTCCCGATCAACATCCGGTGTAACCTCAGGGGAGTAATCAATCACTTCTCTAATATCAACATCAAAGCCAAGTTCATTTAATCTAGTTATAACAGATTCAATATCGTTGGTTTGGTTAACCGAACCATCACCCATAAGACCTTCATAAACTTGATCTGTATTTTTAGGTGGATTTAAAACTTTAAAGTTATCACACCCCGTCTGATAAACATTATCTCCTTCACCTAAAAAAGATAATTTAACACTCTTAAACGAAGGAAGCGACAAACTACTATAAGCAGCAAATTTTTGCTTAAGGATTTTATTTATCTGTAGTATTTCAGGGAGGTACCAAGGAATAAATACCTCATCAACATTACATTTAGGGTTTAAAAGAATATCCTTGAGCCCTCCCATATGATCTCTATGAGAGTGGGTTATTAAAATTGAAAAATGCTTAGATTTTAATGAAGAAGACAGCCTCCTATGCATATTGAATTTCGCACATCCTGTATCCACCAGTAATGGCATCACCTTACTAAAGCATTCTTTGTTATTAATTAAAAACGAATCGCCTTGTTTAACATTATAAACCGTAATATTCATACTACACCTTTGCATTCATATTATTGCCATTCCCCTCTTATCCATGCCTGAACTTCAGAGAGGCGATACGCCACAGCAGTAGAACCGATTTTGATTCGTTTTGGAAACTTCCCTTCCTTCTCCAGTTTCCAGCGCGTACTGTTCGCCAAGGTAGTTAGCTCCCGACATTCTTTCTCACGGATCATACGATCGATGTTAGGAATGTACTCGAGACTCTTTTTATCAACAACTGCCATTTTTTTCATGTTAACCAACCTTTTGTTTGAGGATTGTCACTTTTGACTCAACGCCTGAGATGTTATTGAGGTATGTCGTCCAGAGATCTAACGCGTCCAGTTTCTTCGCCATAAATTTACTTCGGTTATAAATGCCCGCCACACCAGGTAATGCATGGCCTAACAGCTGCTCCACGACATGAAACTCAACGCCCAAATCACTAAGATGGGTTGAAAGCGTTCGCCTGAGGTCATGTAGAGACCATTGCATTTCGTGGCCCAGCCGCTTACCAATTTTTCCACCAATTTTGCTTACGCTTTCCCTGATACGCAGACTACCCAGCACATAGCCTGAATGCTTTGTTTCCTCGTAGACATCCGTTATCCACTGCCTCAGGACTTCGGGTACTGGCCTTACAATTTCCACTCCAGTTTTTGAATGTTCTTTTGGTACGGACCATACCCAGTTTTTTCGATCCCATTCCTTCCATTCTGATAACCGGGCCTCACTCATGCGGCATCCGAAAACCGTGCAAAGAACAAACATTTTCCTGGCGTATTCGGACATCAACTTGATATCAGGTTCAACAAAGATAGCTTTCCAGAGCTGCCCTAACTCGATCTCATCAAGAACCCGATCACGCTTACCTGCCGCCTGGCCAACATCAGTCATGCGCAAGTCCTTTAGTGCATCGCAGGTTGCGTACTGGCGAACCCGGCAAAAACGAAGTGCCAGTTTTGTGTCAGAAAATACATAAGCGGCCATAACAGGTGCATTTCGTTTAATCCGGTCAAAACAGTCGAGCCATTCATAAAGATGAGTGTCATTTACAGGCAGATGCCCGATAAAGGGAAAAACATGTTTTCGAAAACGGCCCAGAGTTACAGCATGGGTTTTGCGACGAATCTTGCAGTAATTTTCGTACCAGTAACAGAGAGCGTCCTGGACAGTAACCGGCCTAAGACGCTCCTCGGACTGAATCTTTATCTGTATGCGTGGATCTCGTTTCTCTGCAAGCCACGCCCGGCACTCATCCCGCTTCTCCCTGGCTTGTTTTAGCGACATATCCGGATACTTACCTAGCGTTAACCAAACCGGGGCAGTCAGACCACCAGCTAACCTGTAGAAGAAAACAAAACTCACCCCCCCCCTTCTTACTCACACGAACGGAAAGCCCCTTCCCATCCGCTACAGTGATCTGCTTTTCTCTGGATTTTCCCAGGTATCCCTTAAGCGCCTTGTCGCTCAATTTGTTCTCACCAGCCATTTTTTGCCCCCAAAAAGCAATACAAGCTGCAATACAGAAGTGATTGCAACGCACAGAAAACGAGGAAAACCCAGTGAAAGCGCCAGAAAAACTTAACCATAATAATCAAACAATTAAGTGCAAAAACCAGCAACTACACGAAAGCCTCAGAAAGCCATGCTAAGTGCTTTGGTTTCACATACCCCGGTGTGAATTCCGATGTGCTGCCGCCACGGGAGCGGATTACTTTGCCTGAGACAATTGGCGAGACGTACAGCGCCATATTGACCATACCAGGAATTTGCGACAGGTAGACCTTCTCTGTATTGAAGGGATAGGTTTCGCGGAAAAAGATGCGCATGAAGAGCGGATCGAATTTGAATTTCTTCTCATTGACCGCCAGCAGCTGAGCAGTGGTATAAACGGACATAGATTTTTCCCGTAAAAAAAGCCGCATATGCGGCTTTTATGAATGATGATGGTTGTAAAAACGTGGATTAAACGATGCTGATAGCTGTGCCGGCGAACGCGTTACGCTTGATATTTTCGTCGGTAACCGCTGATGGCCAGAGCACATCTTCAAGGCGGAAAGAACCCGATTTATAAAATGCCAGCTCTGCACTGTTCTGGTCTGCGGCAACAGCCAGAATGCCCACGGCTGTGCCGGCGTGAGTGCCGTCCCAGATGGTCAGCTTGCCGGAGGTGGCATCCAGCATGATCGGCGTCATTGCTGGCGTAGATGCCGTCAGTTCGCCAGGACCATACGCGGTGTGCGCCGGGTCGCTGTTACCGAGCGGCTGGTTATGTGTGAAAACTTCAGTAATTGCCATGATAGCCTCTTAAACGGGGGTATTTAACAAATCGTCGCCAGCTTCAGCTGATACGCTGCCTGCTGACAACGCGCCAGGTGCAGTTTCCATCAGACGATCCAGAGCGGTATCGGTGCGCGCCTGAGCGCTTTGCGGGGCAGCAGCCAGAATGCGCTGTGCGCTCTCAACCGTCATTCCCGGCGTTTCAGCCAGTGCGCGCGCCTGGGATTCTCGTCCTTTCGCCTCTTCACAGTTCAGGATCCCCATAATGCGACCATTCTCTGCAGCGACGGCTGCTGAGACCTGAGCACTCACATCTTCAGGGGCTGTAGCGGTCGCCGTTACCACTTCAACTGTGGTGACTTGCCCGGTCGATGCGGTAGTCTGGGCAGGCTGAGTTTCAGTCGTTGTTGCTGATGGCTGAGTGGTAGCAGCGGATGCCGTGGTTTTAGTCATATTCCCTCCGGGGGTCATCATTTTTCGTTTGTTAAGTGCATCGCGCATGACATTCAGCGCGTCAGTGTTGTTAACAAGTTCATCCGCCAGCCCGTTATCCACGGACTCCTGGCCGGAGAATACAGCCGCTTCGGTGTCCAGCACGGCCTGCACGGACATGCCGGTATAAGCGGATACCTTTTCGGCAAACATCAGACGGGTGGCATCAATACGCGTCTGAAAATCAGCGCGAACGTCTGCCGGTAGCTTTGCGTAAGGGTTGCCGTCAACCTTGTGATCGCCGCTATAAATCAGCGTTACCTCAACGCCGTTAGTTTTTAGAGCGGCACCATAGTTGCTGTGCGCCATCATGACGCCAATGGATCCGGTTCTGGCCGTTTGCGTCACAAGCCGTCGCGATGCCGAGCTGGCAATAAGCTGCCCTGCACTGCAGTTCATGTCATTTGCCAGCGCCCAGATGGGTTTGATATCGCGCATACGGGCAATAATGTCGGCACAGTCAAACGCCCCGGACACCATTCCGCCCGGCGTATCCATATCAAGCAGAATACCGTCGACACCGGGGTCACTGATCGCCTGCTGCAGGCGAGCAATGATTCCGTTGTAGCCTGTCATGCCGGAATAGGGCTGCAGCGATCGGGTTTTACTGACCAGCGTGCCGGAAACAGGCAGCACCGCGATGCCGTTCGTCACCTGATAACTACGTGATGGCTGGGGGGTCATGTCTTCATCGTCGCCAAACAGCGCCAGCGGTTCAGCAATCTGCTCAGCACCAAGCGTTATGCCAGACATCGTATCTGTCAGGCGTGTAATACCCATCTGACCTGCCAGCGCGCAAAAGAAAACCCGCGCATAGGCGGGTTCAATCATCAACGGCTCATTAAAGGCCATGCTGGCAATATGCGGGAGATTACGCAGCTCGTGCGCCATCTTGCTCCTCCTCGTTTGATTTTTTTACACCTGCCTCAAAAGCGGCAGCTGCCCATGCCGGTGGTTTCAGACCCGCAGCACGACGCTCCATTGTCTCCCGGACCTGCTGGGCAAAAATCTCCTGATAATCTTCACCGCGTTTAGCACACTCTTTCTCATACGTGCTGAGGCCCGCTTCGATGAGCATGACGGCTTCCTGCACCTCTTTCAGCCCGTCAATTGCCATTCGGCCTGAGCCGATCCAGTTGGCATTGCCCCAGGCCGTTCTCGCTTCCGGGAAGCTGAATCGGGCTTTTGAAGGAAGGATGACCACGCGACGTACAATGGCCTCTTCAAGCCAGCACAGAAACATCTGGCAGGCCTGTCTGGATGCCACAAACTTTCGACGCCCCATGAAGTACGCCCAGGACTCATTAGCGCTTGCACGCGCAGTCGAGTAACTCATCTGAGAATAGTTTCGTGAAAGCTGCTCATACGACACGCCCAACCCTGCGGAAATATAACGCAGCAGGGATTGTTCGAACGTTGAATAGCCGTTGTCGGTATCCTGCGCTGACTGAAGGTTCAGGGAATCCCCTGGCATCAGGTGTGGGACTTTTGCGCCACCGAGGCGAACCGGTGCGGCGGAGTAATATGATGCCATTTCACCCAACCAGCCCGTCAGTTTGCTTTGTTGCTCTTTATTGTCAGCGCCAAGAATAAAGTCCATCGCCGTCTGGGTATCCAGTTCACTCTCGATGGTGGCTGCATACATAGCTTTCACTATCGCGCTCTGGAGCTGGGTATTTTGCAGCGTATCGAGCATTTTCATCTGCTCCATCACGCTGTAAAACACATTCGCCCCCCGGGTTTGACCATCCTCCAGTGGTTCAAAAACATGGATAAAAGAGGGTCTTCCCCCTGGCAGTTCCCGTGGTATATAGGTCCAGTTTTGTGCCATCCATCCCGGATAGCCGTCGTCACTGACGTAATACCCCAGCGCAGCACCACTATCATTGATTTTTACGCCGGCACGACAGCTACGGGAATCACCGATATTGTTTGGATTACTGATGCGTTTCGGACTGACCATTTTGAACTGGGTCCGGAAAAGCCGCGTTGAATCACTGTCCCATGTCGCCTGCATGCATAATTCGCCGTTAAACGCATGCATGGCAACACCTTCACGGATCATCATCGTAAACGTTCGCTTGCGCTCGGCATCAATCCCACAAAAATCATCCTCGGCATACTCATTCCAGGCAGCTTCCACATCCCGCGAGAACGCTCGTGAATCCTCCTCATTAATGCCAAGATAACGCCAGCTCGGTCGGTAACTGAGTCTGAAAAAAGACCCGACAATATGATCCTGATGAAGCTGAACGGCGTTTGCCGCATAGCCATTATTTCGTACCAGATCGTCAGCCCGTGCATTACCGCAAGAAAAGTTGGGCAGAAGCGCCGCATCTGCGCTTTCACTTGGCGGGTTCCATGCCCGTAACTGTCCACCAAAACCTCCACCTCCGCCATGATATCCGGCGTATTCCCGAAGGGATGTTTTACCGTCAGGCCCCACTAATGATGGTATTTTCATACATAAAACCCTGCCGGCCCCCGGCGTCGTGAAGTGGTACCGACCTGAGATTCAAGATCAGCAATGTACTTTTTAAGTTCGCTGACTGAGGTAGCCGTAAATTCTACCCTCCGACCGTCTTTTTGTACTGTTGCCACGCGCTTTCCCATCATAAGGTCATGCAGCGCAGTACGTGCAGCCTCCAGGTCAGCCTGTGTCGCCATTATTCATCTCCCGCTAATGCCCTGGCGTAATCCGCCAGAGTTTTGTTATTTTTACGACCACTGTCCTCTTCCATCAGACTGACCAGAAGAGAATCCAGATTGAGTTGCCAGCGGGAGATACTTATCCGCAGAGCCGCCAGTGCATAGACAAAGCAGTCAAGCGCCTCATTTCGGCGCTTTTTGCTGTCCCAGACGATTTTTTTCTTACCGTCTACCCACTTCTCAACCTGCTCTTCAGCAGTCAGTTGCTGAGCCTCGGCTAAATCGTAGATTTCAGGGTTATTCGGGAAGTGAACCGCACCCGCAAGGGGTTCATTACCTTCAGCCACCAGCGTGAAACGGTTATAAATCTGCTCTTTCGCAGTATCAGTACCCACTTCCGTCAGATAAACGCCGTTCTTGTTACGCTTACGAGGCATGTTCGCCACCGGCTTTCCATAAACCGATGCACCTTTGATGGGGATGACGGGGAATAGTCCGTGCTTTTTGGAACGGTTGTAGACGATAGTCGGATCAATACCGCCGATATCCCAACAGATACGGGAAATGAGCATTTCCACGCCATTCAGCCTTGAATAGGTTTTATTGATCGCATCGTCTACCCTGAGAAGCGTCGCTTCATCATCATGGCGGCCCATAATGATGATTTTGTCGATAAGCCAGCTTTCCTCACCCGGCCCCCAGCCCCAGACACGCATTTCATAACGGTCAAGCTGTGAGTCGATCCCTGCCGTAAGGTAGACCACCCGTTCTGGTAATGCAGCGCCGAAATGTTCTTTACGTTCGGCCATGACTTCCGCATCCGGCCGATCACCAATTTTCGGCTCCCAGGTCTCGCCAAGTGTGGTATTCACAAAGGTTTTACGCTTGCCGGTATCCCCTTTGGTTTTGCTCCAGTCTTTGACGATTTGTACCCAGGTAGTGAATGGACTATATGCTGTCCAGATATGAAAGGTGACGCTATCCGGGGGTTCAATTTCAGTACCGGATGATGAGAACCAGTTCAGCCCGTCCCGTGTCCAGATGCCCGTTTCTTCGCAAATATAACGGGCCTCAGAAAAATCAAGCTCCTGCTGCTTAATTACACAGGCATTATGCTCACAGAGGTAAAATACGCTGGCAGGATCCCCAGGCGTCCACTTAAACCCGAACGGGGTCTCTTTATCACCAAATTTCAGGTACTGCTCTTCCCCACAATGTGGGCAGGGAACGTGGAACCGCAAAAAGTGCTGAGATTCCTTCGCAGCACGCTCAATCTGGCAGGTTCCTCTGACTTTTGGTGTTGATCCGCGAATAGACTTGGGCCAGACAGACCCTTCAATGCGCTTATCTCCAAGAAATGTCGGGGATCCCTCTTTCTCTATATCTTCATCAAAAGCCGCCAGCTCGTCATAGCCCGCCACATCGACGGATTTCTCGCGGTAGTTTTTCGCAGCCTTTCCACCGAGGCACCAGAATCCGCGCCCATTAGAGAAACGCTTCATACTGAGCGTGTTGTCACGGTGCTTTTTGCCATACCAGGGAGCAAGGGATAGCAGCGTTGGAATATCACGGATTGTGGGTTCGACATGAGACTTCATGAAGTTTTCAGCATCGCCGTCAGTTGGTAACCAGATAAGGGAGTTGCGCTGTTTATGTTGAATGAAATACGCATACACCCCGAGCAGCATTTTTGAATAACCAACGCGGGCAGACTTCACGACATTCACTTCCCGGATATAATCGTTGCCCATCGCGTTCATTATTGCCCGCTGAAATGGCAGAGTTTCCCAGCGGCCTTCCTGGTAGGCAGACTCTTTCGGGAGATAGTAATTATCGTCTGCCCATTCAACAGCTGTTTGCGGCTCTGGCCGGTACAACGAACGGAGCCCCGCGCTAGCAGAGTGCCGCAGCCCCTTAACCTGACTGTTCGATATATTCACTCAGCAACCCCGGTATCATTTCATCCAGCGCAGCTGCTTTGTTCATGGCCTTAATGATGTCCTTCTTGAGGAAATCAATATGTCGGTTCTCCAGCTCCGGGAACCGCCGCTGGACCGACAGAGGGATCCCATCGAGAATACTGGCAATTTCTCCGGCTATCCGCGACAGCACGAACGTGCAGAATGCGGTCTCCACCACTTCAGCGGACTCTTTTGCATTTTTAAGTTCCTGAGCGTCGGCCTGTGCCCGGGTCAGGCGATGACGTTCATATTCAATCGTTCCGGGATGAAGGTCTGACTCTGAAGCAATGCGCAGATCCTCAACCTCTTTCCGCAGTTTTTCATTCTCAATCGCCGCATCACGGGCACTGTACCATTCGATCGTGGCGGCAGAATCGTAGAGAACCTCATTCCCCTTACCGCCTCCTCGAGCAACGGGCATTCCCTGATCCTGCCAGTTCTGAATAGTGCGAACACTGACACCGAAAATCTCGGATAGCCGTTTTTTGTTAACTTCCATTGCTCACTCCGGGCGAAAAACAGAGAAAGGAAACGATAAATGGAAAATTACCGTTTTTAAGGCCTAACCGTTTCCTTTCTTTTGAGGGGGTGTTTCAAGTAAAAACAGAGAGATAACAGGAAGAAGAACGGAAACGGCAAAAACCAGAAAATTTTCATAAATAGCAAGAATCTGCGCGGACGCCGCCCCGTGGCAGGCCACCCCGCCGGGAGGACCCATCAAATAACATTGATTATCATTAGTATTTGATTAGGAGTGTTATGTGAAGCGTGCATAAAAAAGCCACCAGCGAATGCCAGTGGCTCAGGATATGATGTTCGGCTATTGACTGGTTCAGGATATAAAGTCGTCACTCCCCAGTTTGTGGGAGCCATACCGCGCTTCATAGCCATCGCCCAACATCCCTGCTTTTGTCTCTGCAACGTCTTTCGTCGCATAAACACCTGCAAGGTGCCAAGGGGCATTACGAACTACACCCCAGCCTTTAACCCAACCGTCATTATCAATATCAGGTTTCAATCCTTCTGCAACAAACATATATGCCTCCTTTGGGTACCCAGAGGCATACTATTCAAAGCAGGCAACAAAATAAATATTAGCTCTCAAGGCTTGCGGTAATACTTAGATAATGAAGGTCTGGCCGGCTGTGTTCAATAACAATATCGCCCGTCCCTTTCTCCACAACATAGCTTCGACTATAAGAGGAAGAGCACTTGCCCGACACTGTATCTTCAACCAGCACCATCCCTGACTGAATAGCCCTAAAAGTTACTTCCGTTCCGTAAACAATTCCATCTTTCCACTCCTCAAGGCGCTTCAGCGTTACAGTTAGCTTTGCCATAATCCCTCCCATGTTGAGCATTATCACAGGCACTCAGTGAATGCCTGCTGTAATGCCCATGGTGATGACAACAAAAAAAACCGCCCTGAGGCGGTTACATTCAGCAGTTCAGAATATTATCGATGAATGACAAACAATGATTTACATCGAGGACAGAGCAAGGGCTGTTCCTGGCGTACCTTTGTTGTCGGATGATTAGAGTTATGTCCGCATATCGGACAAGTCACTGTTGTTTTGGTCGCTGCTTCAACACGTTTAAGTGCATAATCGAAGAATGACATAATATACCCCCTCTAAGAATAAGGGTTATCATACCACGATCGGTTACTTTTTAACCGGAAAGACCTTCATCAAAGCACTAAATCACTTAGCCCATAAACAGCTCGCAGCATCAAAATAATCGCAATAAAAATCAATTCAGTGAACACTTTTTTGAAAATTAAAGCCCACTATTGCGAGCTTCCGTTTTGTTTTTGGCAGTTCGCCTGCCGCGCTTTGTTATGCGCCAGGATGTCTTTCTGCGTCTGACCGTTCATAACGTCGATGTCGTGATCAGTCAGGTAGATTGATTTTACCCAGTCACATCATCGATAACCACCATCAGTGCACCGGCAGGTGCATGCTTCTGATGCTGTTCCAGCGCGCACTAGAACGTCGGTCCGGTTTGGGTTGTGATTACAATCCGTGACGCTGAAGCGCAGACAGGCACAAACGGGACACCATCAATAGTGACCTGCATATAAACTCCGTAACTTAATACCTTTACAATAGAGCAGCCTATGGTAAAGGAAATAAAAAAACCGCCCGAAGGCGGTTGGGAGGAGTTAATCGTTATGTGTGTAGCTTTTCAGCATTATTGACTGAAAATCATCCAGCGACATTTCGTCTATATACTTACCTGTAATGATGATTTTCATTCGCCCCATCACATCCAACCCGCCAATGATACGAATTTCGGCTGGATACTTCGTACTGCTCCTGATGTAATCAATAAGGCTATTTATGAACTCTTCCTTACCATACACCGCGAAGCAGGGCGTTCCACTGTGCATAGTCTCCAACCTTCCCTCAAGCATTGTGTTGCTCCACAGGAAATAGGTAACGTTGAGTCTATGTCGTAAAGTAAAATAAGCCTACTGTTATTAGGTCATTTCAGTCCTGCGGTTTAGCTCAATTCATGCTTCTAATCCTTAATCGAGATAGAAATCGTCATTCAGACGACGACGGTTCGCGCTGCTGGCGTTGTGTGGGCAGGTGTTAGAATTGTGACCAGTTGCGCCGCAGTAACTACAGCGCAGATTTACCCGGCGAGCGCTGCCACTCCATGTATGGGGGCAATTATCACGGGTATGTAAACCAGAACCGCAGAAAGAACATCGCGTGTAACTCATCGGCTCACCTTCTGGCAGTTCGCCTACCACGCTTTGTTATGCGCCAGAATGTCTTTCTTCGTCTGGCGGTCCATAACATCAATGTCGTGATCAGTAAGGTAGATTGGTTTACCCTGTCGCCCCATCCCCTCTATCGTTACTGCACCGAGCATAACGAAACCGTCTGCCAGCTCAGGCTAACGTCGAGCCATCTTGCCCGTGAAGGTTTCACCTGTTTGGGTGGTTAACGTGATTTGGTAGATGTCGGACATTGTGTTGCCTTTTGGTTACACCATTACGATGGGTCTGCCCACAGTCATGTCACTAGATGATTATGTTTCAACCTGTCTGCCATATTGAATGGCGGGGTTCGGTTTTTATTGGCACATGAAGTTTATTTCTTTAACTTGCTGTTCGGGGTAATGAAAGCAGTGTGAGGGCACTGCAAGATACTTCACCCTTAAACAGGTTCACTTTACAAACTACCGAGGAACAAGAATGGCTATTAAACTTATTGGAAATAAATCATATGGAAACGCTGGCGATGGAATAAGAATCCAAGTGAGTGGTGACGTTGAAGTGACGCTTGAAGATAACGTCACGCACGACAATGGTGGCCAAGGGCTACACATCATCGAAAATTTAACTCCATTGTACGAAGCAGGAATCAACGCTTCGACACCTTTTGAAGAAATTCAAAAGGCCCATGAAGAACTGCTTAAGTCAAAACCGACCTCAGATCAGCAAATAATAAAGATTTTAGAGGAAATTGGATTCTCTAAATGGATTCAGCATGGCGCTAACATCGCAACGATAGGCTCGCTGATCCTCCAGATATTCTCAAAGTAGTCATTTAAGGCATTGATGATTGATGTACTCCTGTAACCCATCAATCATCTTGTCGCTTATTTCGATTCGCTCTCTGAGGGTGAAATAATCCCGTTGAGAGGAGTCAGTAAGTCTGGGGCTGGTTGCATCATCCACGCTGGCGGTGCCGGTGGTTTTACGCACGCCTGGACAGGTAGCTGAGACGCGCAGCCGTTTAGCGCCAGAATCGACATCCCGACGCAGATCGCTAATGGTGTTTTTCGCATCAGCCAGCTCCTTCGTGTATTTTGCATCCAGATCCGCAACATCTTGCTGCCTAGCCTGCATGTCGGTGATTGTGGCATTGGCCACGCTGAGATTCTTTGTGGCTTTATCACGCTGGTCTTTGTAGGTGATGGCGTTGTCGCGATAGCGATTAACCTGCCACGACAGCACAGCAATTACAGCCAGGATGACAGTAGGCAGCCAAAACTTTTTCACCAATGAGATGATAACCGCGTTCATGATGCAGGCTCGTTAACTTTACCGCCGGCAGCCTTGAACTTAGCAATCAGCGCATCGGCTTTATGTTCGAACTGGCCATAACCCGCACCGGGAAGAGAAGCCCAAATATTGCTGCAGCGGTCTATAGCCTGCCGGATGTCTCCGCAGTCGATTAATGGTAGCGCGCCACGCTCTTTAATTTGCTGAAGGGCTACGGCGTCCTGGTTGGCTGGTGAGAAGTCTTTTAGCCCAAGCTGCGTACGGTATGCATCCCACCATTTGGACAACAGTTGGTAGCGGCCTGCAGCTGTTGATTTCAGTGTCGGGTTCAGCGTAACCAGTTTTCTGGGATGGTCAGAGTAGTCAGTAAACAGGGAACCACCGACAATAACATCGTATCCGTGGTTATTAGTCTTCTGCCTGCTGTTGTCGGTGCCTTCAGACCAGGCCAGCATGTCGAGAAATGCTTTTCGCTGTGGGTTAGTTTCTTGCATTTTTCATCCCCGTAATTCTTTCCCAGAAAAAGCTGAGCGCCACGCTACCCATCGTTCCGGACATACCAGCCACGACAAGTACGTAATAGATGCTCAGGCCTGACTCTATGCTGATCAGTCCACCGATCAATCCGGCAAAACCAGAAACGGCAACCTGGGCGAATGCAGCAACCCAACTCCATGCAGTTTTATTTGTTTTGGTATCGATGATGTACTTAACGAATCCGCCATAGATAGACATGGCAGCAATAAGAACCCATACGAGCAACCCATATGAGCCAGGGTCTTTGTTAGGCATACGCATATCTCTCACCTCGCGTAGTTAGCGGGTGCTGTGTGTTTAAAAGGGGTCAGGCCCTCGGGACGATTTAACAAGTAGGCGTGTCGATGATGGTTCCCGGAGCCTGAAATAAGAAACCCGGCGACAGGCCGGGAAGATAAGGGTGTAGCAATATCGGCACTGCAATCGAAGGAGCCCATTTTCATGGGGCTAAATGAAGACAATCTCTCTTCAGCAGGGTTGTTTAATGCATAAAAATAATTAACCATTTACATAGTTGCAAAGTGTTACTACTTAAATTAAATTACCGCCACTTTTTTTGTGGATATAAAACAGATAAGCGGACAAGCATTAAAATCATTCGTGCGGAGAGGATTGGTGTCGTTCTCCGTACTTTTTTTGAAGTGTAATAATTTGGTGAAATGATTTTGAATGAGCGCTGAGCCCAAAGGTCAGTATTTTCACACAGCAATTTTGCGAAAAGCAGCGCCCATTCAAAATGCGGGTGCTTTTCAGTCACTCCGGGAACCCCATCATTGCAGACCGAAAAGCTTTAACTGGAGCGGGCAGCGGGAATCGAACCCGCATCATCAGCTTGGAAGGCTGAGGTAATAGCCATTATACGATGCCCGCATATGGTGCCGACTACCGGAATCGAACTGGTGACCTACTGATTACAAGTCAGTTGCTCTACCTACTGAGCTAAGTCGGCATTGGTCCGCCACCGGGGCCTCGAACCTCGTACTACAACATTACGTTGTTGCTCTTCCCGATGAGCTAGTGGCGGACTGGTGGTCCTTGTTGGGTTTGAACCAACGACCGGGCGATTATGAGTCGCACGCTCTAACCACTGAGCTAAAGGGCCGGTAGCGGGATGATACATAAGTCAAACTAACCACGCAATATACATGGTTTCTTATTTGTATCATGGTCTTATTGAGATCGACGATATGACAGGGGTACTGGTGCAATGCACCTTCGCGAATACCCCTGTCGTATCGCCGGATAACAAAAAACCCCGACAGGCGGGGTTTAGAGTTTTTTCAAATTGTCGCTTTACATCGCTGCCATCGTGGCGCAGCTCTGCCAAGCCTGAAAAGATTATCTGATTTTCTGGCCCGTTTTCAACATCATTCAAATTAAATAGCACTTTTTGCTAAATCAATTTTGATCATGAACTTTCTTTCAGGCTGTTCCGCGCTGACAAAAAAACCTTCGCCCTGAAGATTTCCAGACACCAGCGCACCCGCTTTCTGGCCTCAGAATCAGTTAGCCACGGAGCCAGGCTTTGCAGTTCTCTGGTGATGTCTGATATTTTTTTCCTGGTGGTGTAATACTGTCGGCCAACGATGTAAACCGGATCCTTCAAATCGAACGCCTGCAGCACTACGCACTCCATAAATTCAGCGTCATCACTGCTAATAGCCTCGTCAATAATGCTGGCCGGCGGTTCAGGCCAAAGAATTGCGCGCGCCCGTTTCATTGCCAGCTCACCACGAAATCCTTCTTCTCTCGCCTGGTTCAATGCTGCAGTAAACCGCTCAAGCGCTTTATCTGACCAGTTCTTTCCTCTGATTACGTTCCAGCAGGAGTGCCCGCATGGTTTCGCCGGTGCTGTGCCACCGCGGACGCATTCCCCCCACACCGTAAGCAGTGATTTTATCCAACCGGACTGAACATCATTCAGGAGAATACTTTTTCCCAGCCAGCTCTTCCGTGGTGCCATTGCGGTTTTTCCAAGCCCTTCAAAATACTGGCGTTTCTGGCGTGGTGTCATTTCATGTCCTCGATAATTATCATTCCAGTTTCACCCCATAGTTTTGATGTCCGGGCGTCCCAAATGTGGGAATCATCCTCAAACAAAGCGTCCAGCAGCGATTTTGTTAAGTTGTCCAGATCGGGTTTGGTCTGATGCGGTTGGCCGTTCATTGCTGCGCGCTTTTTCTTGCTCCAGCTCTGCGGCATAGGCAAAACAAAAGTGATATGAGCGCCGCTCTCAGGCACACGAATATCGTGCAGGCGGGCTTCATCGCAAAACATGCGGTAGCGCATCACTGGCGGCCGCTGCTTCCATTTATCAGCACGAGTCATGCGGGGTTTGCCGATGGGGGTAATGACATATTTAGCCATGCAGCGCCCCCTGAATGCGTGAACCAATCCAGCGCATGACCGGTACCGCCATGCTGTTGCCGATCGCCTTATAGCGCGGACCATCTGGACAGTCTGATAATTTTTTTTCGCGCCACTGAGTAAGGGTGTAATTATCCGTAAACCCCATCTGCCTTTCATTCTCAAGCGGCATCAAGTGCCTGATTCGGCGATCTGGCGTAACAATGTAAGTTTCTCTGTCGTCGAGAGAGCCCGCTCCTCTGGCAGTAAGACAAACAGGCACGGGCGTCTTTCTTGTCGGGGGATTAACCCTGCGCAGGCCGTCGCACTCAAATAGTATTTTGGCGGGATCGATATCGGTTCGAGCACTTGCGACAACGAAGACACGGCGGCGTCGTTGGGCCACTCCGAAAAATTGAGCGTCGAGCACTCGCCAGGCAATAACTCTTTCTGGTCCCAGCACATAACCAGCGTTTGCCCATCGCTTCCCTGGTGATTCCAGCGCGCAGCTTTCGCCGGCAAGCCCTGCAAGAAAACATCCGAAAGCGTTATCTTTGCTGCTGAACACGCCGGGTACGTTTTCCCAGACGACGATAACGGGTGATTTTCCCTGTTCTCTTCGTTTTTCATCAATCGCGTTTACCAGTTCCACAAAAGCCAAAGTTAACTGGCCGCGTTCGTCAGCCAGCCCATTACGTAAACCCGCAACGCTGAACGCCTGGCAAGGGGTTCCCCCCGCCAGCACATCGGGCGCTTCTATTTTTCCAGCACGAATTGCCGGGGCGAGTTTTGTCATATCCCCCAGATTAGTGATGTCCGGCCAGCGATACGCCAGGACGGCAGATGGGAATTTTTCTATCTCTGCAAACCATGCTGGCTGCCAACCCAGACAATGCCATGCCACGCTGGCGGCCTCGATGCCGCTGCAGACCGAACCGTAGCGAATTGGATTACGCATCGGCTGGTTCTCCCAGCAGATAGAGCACCTGCTCCAGCAGCTGCAACTCGGTACCGAAGTTTTTCTCCCATTGCTTACGGCCAGCATGAATCGCCACACCATAACCGCCGTTGCGATGGTGTGGATGGCAAAGGGGAATTGATTTTCGATGGTCAGCACGCAGCCCTACACCCTGCCCTGTCCGGATATGGTGAATTTCGGCTGGCGTTTCGCCCAGATTCAGATTCCTGCACACGATACAGCCCAGTCCGGCCACGCGTGAAAGATGGATGCGATCTGCTTTTTTCATGCTGGGTCACCAGCATAAGCAGAAACACCGCGCACGAACGGGCGGTGTGAATGATTTTGGGTAATGCTCTGCGCCATTTTGATTCCTCAGGTTGGCGCAGTAATCAGTGGGTGTTCAGCCCGTTTGATTATTATAAATCAACACTTACGGCTTGAGAACCTTAAGTGCTTCTGGCAGGGAATTAAGGTTGATTATCCGCTCATCATCGCTGAGGATCCGCGCGGAAATTCTATTTCCTTCCCGGCGTATCAGCGTGCGTAAAGCATTATTGGTGACGACGTAGTCAGTTATTTCGCCATCGGACAGATTTAAAACAAGCAATCCGTCTTTTGTTAAACCCGCGGCAAATTCATTTAATTTCATGGGCACATCCCTAAATATGGTTTCCCCTCCCGGGGGCGGTCCTTTATCTCCCTGCGCACTGATTCAATTAAAGGCTCCGCTAACCAGACGTCTTATAGGTTAGACAGAGCAATTCGGCGAAATTGTTCTGTCTAACCGATCGGCTTTAGACCTAGGAATCAGATCAGGTCTTTTAAATCACAGGCCGATTGTCAGTATCGGTCACTCGATTCAGGAGGTGCGTTACCACTCCCATTACGTTTGCATCATCCAGCGCATCCCCCTCAATAGCTTCTCCATCCTGAGTGATCAGCGCTTTGCCCTGGACTTTTGCAAAGTCCAGACTGCCGCAGAACGAGACCAGGACTGTGTCACCCACTTCCGGCTTTCTGGCGACGTTTATGATCGCGTAACCGGCGGATGTTTCGATGGTGCGGCAGTTGCCGTCATAGCCGCAAAGGCTGGTGATAGTTAGCGTCTGCTCTGCGTAGTCTGCTGCTGGCGATGGAAAACCCATGATAACCACCCCTGATAATTAACTGTATATTTATACAGTACACTCAGGAGTGAGATTGATCAACGGCTTAACAGCACGAATTGTTAAAGAGTTTTAAGTTATTGGACATAAAAAAACCCGCCGAAGCGGGTTTTGTATTATGATTTTTTACGCTGCTTTCTTAGAAGAGCAATTGCAAAGTGGAATAGGAAAAGGTCTTCCCTTCTTTGCATGACGCACCACTCCATCAACACAGACAGTGTAGCGGAAGATGATTTCGCATGAATTTCCACATTTGCGACAGGTTCCCATAGCCATAGCAATGTTTTCCCTGCATACCTGTAAACCCATACAGATTGCAATTGGCCAGGAGAACAACTACACTTCGCTCGTCAAAGGTATGTGTAGTTATTGGATTGCCTCCATACACTACGGAATGTGTTAGCGCACTTCCGCCCCGAAAAGCCCTGTTAGCGCAGGGCTTTTTACATATAAAAATCGAGAGACATCTGGCTCGTTCGGACCCCAATGGTTTCCAGCACAATCTCAGCGAAAGTATCGGCCTGCCATTCAGCATCTTCTGCACGAGTGGGTTCCTTGCTGGAAAAATGAAGCACTGGTTTATGCCCAAGTAGTAAATGTCCAAGTTCATGAAAAATTACCGCAAGAGCATGCTCTTCCCCCAAACAAGCATTTTCGTAAATCTTGTTTGGTACTGTGATTGTTAGAGACGCAGGGTCACAATGGCCGATGGTTAGATCATAGGTTAAAGATTCCCACTGCTTGTCGTCCATAACGCTCAGAGTGATTCCGTAACTTGACAGTTTTTCGAAAAGGTCATCGTATCGCTTTCGTTTACGCTTGGTGGCCGATATCCCAAATGCGTTACAAAAGTTAATCGCCTTATAGGCTATTTCTTCTTCCTGCATAGGGGATACACGGTTGCCTCTCATCTGATACATAATTAAACCTCATTATTGTTTATCTTTTGTAACAGTTCAGCGAAGCTCTTAAGTTGCTCTGGTGTGAATTGCGACTTGGCAAATCCAGCCACAAGCATCTGCTGCTGTTGTGAAAGCCCATCAATTGGAACGACTTCATTAGCAACAGCTGCAAGCTCTTCTAAACCTTCAAGTTGAACCCCTTTTGAACTGAAATAGGAGTCAATTTTTTTTACCCACTTTTGTGGGATTTTTTTACTGCCGGTTTCTAAACCACTCAAAAAAGCAGGGGTGGTTTCCAACTCCTGAGACATGGTTAACAGCGTGCTACCAGTATCTATCCTCGCTTTTCTGACGGCCTTACCGAATTCAGTGAGTGCCATAGTTAATTCCTCAGTATGTGTGGATGACAGGTCATAACCTGTAGGTTACTTCATTGCAATAATGAGAAGGTTAGCGGTCACATGAAAAAAAATCAACCTTTTTGGTAAATTTTTTATCAGTAACACAGAAAGCATTCAACCGTTGAGTTTAACTGATCATAAAACGCTCAACGTTTGTTAGCAACAGTGGGTTGTTCATTGCTCAATGCCCTTCACACACGCATTGGTTGTAAATGGGGAAAAATTAAGGCTGGTTGCCAATGCTCAAGTGATCTATGTTCAGGATATGTTAAGCATTTTGAAAAAAACATACAGTTTTTCAGATAATTTCCTATATCTTATTTCTTGCCCCCTGTTCATAGGAATTTTCGGTAGCCCTGAGAGCCCGAAAAGGAGATAAAATGGAAAATCATGACGTTTATATTTATACCGGCGATATTCATCGGGATGGTTACCAAGACCTTACTAATGGAATAAAGAAACGAAAAACTAAACACGGCCTTCGAAAAAATGTTATCTTCTGCGTCGCCACGTACGGTGGGGACCCTAATGCGGGATACCGAATAGGCAGAGCATTGCAACACAACTATGATAAGGTAACCTTGTTAGTGGTTGGTCCTTGCAAAAGTGCTGGCACATTGATTGCTATAGCTGCCGATAAGCTTGTTATTGGAGACATGGGTGAGCTCGGCCCACTTGACATACAGCTCAAAAAAAATGATGAGATTGGGGAGATGAGCTCAGGCTTAGCGATCATGACAGCTTTGGATGCGCTAAAAGATCGCTCTATTTCAGCGTTTAACTCGCATCTAGTTAAGATAAGATACGAAAATCAGATAAGTACTAAGATGTCTGCTGATATTGCGACTAGACTTACTGAAGCTCTTGTATCGCCTATGGCTGCTCAGATTGATCCAATCAAGTTGGGTGAGCACCAAAGGGCTATGAGTATTGCCATCACCTATGGGCAACGACTGACAGCTAAGTCGAACAGCCTCAAAGAAGGTGCATTGGTCAAATTGATAGCTTCTTATCCATCACATGGTTTTGTGATCGATCGTAAAGAAGCGAAGGAACTATTCAAATGCGTAGAGAGTCCTAGCGGTCTAACCGAAATGCTCTACGAATTATTTTGCGATAAAATTCATGATGGTGACATAGCTACTTATGGGAAACCAAGAGTAGTAGATTTTACCCATGATCCAGATGATAAAGGGGAAGATACCGATGCCAAAGAATCTGCAGCCGGAAATGGAAATACTCAACAAGATGTTGGAAAACCAGATCCAGGAAAGTCAAGATCTGGCAAGAGAAGCAGAGCAAAACCTAAACGCGATCAAGCGCCAGTTGGAGCCATACCAATTCAACAACCTGATGGACAACAACCTGAAGCGTGAGCTATTTGCCCTCTAAACGTATCCCTCAACCCGGCGATTAGCCGGGTTTTCTATATCTTTCAGTCGCTTTCAATCAGGTAAGCTTCAATACATCTAGCCCGCCAAGTTGTCGCAATTTCAGACAGCTCATTTTTTAGCCTGCCTTTGATGATAACTGTTCCGATATGGGTTTAAAGCTTGCCTATGCTACCACCTAACTATTTCAAATTGTTTCAGGTCAAAATCGATGATTGCGCGTTGGACGCGGAAAATGCCGCAACGACCCTGACGAACTTGGCCGCCCTGTTCTACAACGGTGCGGAGTTATTTGTCAGCGGTTGTGCGGTGCAGGTCGAACATCGCAACGATATCCTTCGTCGTGATGCGGCCCTGCTCTTTCACCAGTTCGATAATCCGGTTAATCATCACAGTGCGCTCTTCATGAGTTTTTGGTCGTGGCATCGTTGAGTCCCCTCACAAGCTCTTTCCATTTTTCCTGAAGCAACTGCCGGGCCGCTGCCTCACCACTAGGCGGGAACGAAAATCCCGCGCGGATGCCAGGGCAACCGTTCGAACAGCGGACCTCTGCCGACCCCCAGTTCATTCCCCGGCTGCGGACCCTCACTGACGGCGGCATTCCGCATTTCGGACACTTAGGTAAACTACTCATCGCTAATTCCTGCCAAGAGGTGCTTATGGCGGCGCAGCTCCCGAACGGCACCCTGAAGACGCTGCAGGTTTGACAGCTTCGCTTTTGTCCGGCGGATTTCACTGGAGATATAACGGGATGACGGAATAATCAGGTCATCCGGACGGGAAGCAAATGCCGGGATAGTCTCAATAATTTCTGCAGTTGTTTTTTCTGGCTGCGCAGCTTCGGCTGTAACGTCTGCGGCCTCACCGGCTACAGGCAGAGACCATGTCACGCCCTTCCCCTTCCCATTTTTGATAACCACGCCCTGGCGCTCAAAAGACAGCATTACTGAGACCATGCCGCGGGCATTACGATTTACAGCTGCAGCCAGCGCCGCGGTGGTCATAGCGCCGCTCTTTCCAAGCAACTGGCAGATAGCCACAGCATCAACCGGTGCTGGTTCATCACCTTTCAGGCGGGGAGCCTGATGTGCTGGCGCCGCTGCCTGCGGTTTGGTCGGCTGCTTGGCCTGCTCTTTCACGGTACCGAGAGACCATGCCCCATCGTAAAAATCACATAAACCCTGTTCTTTCTGCTCGCGCAGCATGTTCAGCGCTTCAACGGGCTCGATATCCAGACGGGCAGCAACCTCGCGATATGTCGCTTTTTTCATGGCTTTCAGTGCATCAAGTACGGTTTCCATAAATTTTCTCCTGTTCACATACGTTTTGATTTGGCTGCCTCTGCCTGCGCTTTAAGTAACTGCGCGGGGGTCGGCCCTGGCGCATGGCGTGGTGCGGCAATTTGTTTTCTAACCGGCGGGATTTGATGTCCGTCCGCCACATGTTTTTCCCACTTAGCCAGCTGCATAGCGGCCAGTGCTTCCAGTTCGCCCTGAGTCATTTGCCGCTCTACACCGGTGCGGCGCATTTCGGTGCAAATCTGATACAAAACCGGATGGCGCCATGGAAACTGTTCAGAGCTGTCATAGCGGTAAGACTCGTTACGCCAGCGCCTGTATTCCACCATCACGTCGGCAGTTCTCAGCCCCAGAGCATTACCACCGGTGTCCACCACCAGCGTTACGAATTCAGCAAGGTCTGGCGGCCAAGAATTTCCCGCTTTACAGCGCGCAACCATGGCATTACAAACGCTCGTCGTCTGGGCGCTGGTCAAACTCCCAATCTGCGCAATCCATAGGCCCGACGGGGCCGAGCCGTTTTTGGTCTCCCAGCGAGTGGAGTAAATTTCCAGCATGAGCTCCCAGAATTTCCACGCCTTCTCCTCGAGCTCGTAATTGTTCTGCACGTGCTGCACGCGCTCGTTGTACAGCGGCGTTAGCTGTGGAGTTTGGGTCCAGTCCTGCATGAGAATTACCTCGCGGTTTTGTTGGCTTTGTGTTCTGCAGGTGGAGAGCAAATTTTTGCTCCCACTGCGTCTGGTTGAATGCCTTGCCCTCAGGGATCCAGTAATCAACAAAGCAGGCATGGGCGGCACGTAAGTCTTCGGGAGTCAGGTTCGTAGGGACGGGGCGACCCCAGAGGTTTGCCTGCCTGCGAAAGTCAGCAGATGGTTTCCACTCCTTGCTCATAGGAAATTTCCCCAGCAACTGTGAGGCTGGGAAAAAAGTCCCTGCCTGACCAGGGTATTCCGGAACAGGTCGTTCACTCGGTGATCCAACCAGTTCCCCTCGTGCGTTATGTGTGGGGTTTAGATCTTTAGATTCCTCTGGGGGATTCCGTATCCCGTTTTTGGGATCGTTTGATGGAAAAAACGGGATCGTTTGGTTGTTTTTAACAGCTCCGTTTTTGGGTTCCTTTCCAATAACAGACCCGTTTTCGGTATTCTTTGAACAATCCCGTTTTTGGTAATGTTCCCGTTTTTGGGTGCGTTCGGCATCGATGATGCTTTCTTCCACTCCAATGAGTTTGTACACAGGAATCTGCTTAGTACGTCCACGGCGCTCCCCAGTATCCTGGATGAACCCCATAGCAATCAGATGCTGCAGGCTTGCCTGGACTGTCTTTTTATCCAGCTCGGTAGCCTCAGACAACGCGGCTATTGACGGATAAGTGGTAAGATCTGAACCGCACATGTCAGCGAGCCAGGTCAGTACCGACTTTGCAGACGATCTCCCGGTTTTAACCTTTTTAGCCCAGCGCATGGCATCAAGACTCACTTTTCACCTCGGTAAACTTCAGAATAAATTCACGGCGCCCTGTTTCACTGACGCCCGTGCTCCCTTCCCGGCGATATGACACTCGGAGCTGGG
This sequence comes from Enterobacter sp. RHBSTW-00901, assembly GCF_014103115.1. Lineage (NCBI taxonomy): Bacteria > Pseudomonadati > Pseudomonadota > Gammaproteobacteria > Enterobacterales > Enterobacteriaceae > Enterobacter > Enterobacter sp. RHBSTW-00901. The sequence goes on along the minus strand of NZ_JABXPB010000001.1, from coordinate 89,598 downwards.
ATGCACGTAAAACTGTCACCATGCGCCCACGTTCATCGCGGTATTGCTTCCCTGGAATGATTTCACCGCGGCGATCTACCGGCTCCTGAGCGGGCCGGTTCTTCATCGAGTTTTTCATGCGCTCAGCCAGAGCGTTGGCTAATTCCTGAGAAGTACGCATAGTTGCCTCCAGACCGTTAAGCCGCGCGATGGCAGTTCATTATTTGGACTTTCACGCCAGCCAGCTGCGCCAGTGCATCGATCGCTTCCAGAGTCTCTCGCCTGATTACCGGTTGCGGTTTGCCGGTGAATACCGCGTTGGTGGCTTCGATACACTCTTTGTTAACCCTGGCAGCCCGGTAGAGCATGCAGTCCTTCTGCTCCAGCTCGTTATCAATGGCGGTGCGGATGGCATAGCTCAGCGCTTGCGCCTGCTTGAGATAATTCGGCGTATCGTTACGGAACGCGCGCTGGATAATCTGCTTGTTGTTGTGCAGCCGGCGGGCGTACTCTTCAGGATCCGTTACGTTATCCAGCGGCTGAAGCAGATCACCGAAGTGATGCGGGGTTATCAGCTGCGTGACCGTCTTCCAGCCCTTTTCCTGTGCCCATGACTCCAGCTCACATGCCAGTTTTTTGATTTCCATCAGTCAGTATCCTCCTGAGCTGTTGTGTTATTTTTTGGCTTGTAATCAGGCCAAATTTCAGCCCAATCGCTTGGACGCATGTCAGAACGAGAAACCTTTCCATCAGTAAAGGTTTCTATAACGATGCATCGACTTGGCGAAATAGCAGCCCGCCCCGTTGCAAGTTGGGAGAGGTAAGATTTCGATATCCCAAGGTGTTGCTCCAGCGCCTTACGGATCTTTGGCCCACCGTCTTTCAAAAAGTCATTGAGTTGCATAATTGCTCCTGTGTGTTGAGTTGTAAGTTTATAAACTACTAAACATTAATGTCAAGTTTTTGCTTGTTTAGAAATTACTAATCAAAATGACTGCATGGACACAAAAGAAATCAGGCGTAAGCGCCTAGCGGCATGGTTTTCCAACAGAACCCTGCCGGAGAAAGAGAAGAGCTACCTTTCACAGCTGATCAACGGCAAAGCGTCGTTCGGCGAGAGAGCTGCGCGCCGTATTGAACGAGATTACGGCATGGCTCCTGGTTATCTTGATGAAGAACCTATGGGTGAAGAGATAAGATCCCCTCGCCCATTTGACGCGCGCCATGAAGAATTGCTAGACCTTTTCGACAGCCTTGCTGAATGGGAAAAAGAGCAGCACATGGTAAACCTCAGGGCCCAAGTTAACTCCATAGACAATGAGCTCAAGGAAAGGCTGAAAGGCAAGAGCAAACAAGAAATCCTTCAGATGCTAAAAGACCTCGAAATAGACTAACTCCCCTAAAGACCGCCTGTTGCGGTCTTTTTTTTCTCCAAATTCAATCACATCCAATTTTTCACGCCTTTTTGTTTACTATTAACTTTACATATTAGTTTATTTGCCTATAAACTTAGACCAACAAAACACGCAGTAATCAGTAAACGTTCCGCCTACCCGGCGATAAGGGTGATTAGCCAAGCAAAGCAGCAAACAGGGGTTCGAGATGGAAAAAGCATACGAAGAGTATTTCAACAGTCTGGCGGAGGGTGAAGAAGCACTGAGCTTTGCCGAGTTCGTCCAGGCAGTTTCTTGAATGTGGCGTAAGCCAAAGGCTTGAAGGCGGTTTTCTCAGGTTGCGCGCTAAAGCATAGCGGGGAGAGCCAGGGGCGGAGAGCAAACCCCTCGATGCAGGACTTGAAATACCTGCACAGACCAATAAGTCGACTGGCAGCGTAACTGCCCTTTACATCTGCCCTGGCGAGGTGGTGCCGCCGGACCAGGGCAGATGAATCGCCCACAACATGTAAGCGCATTCCTCTTTTCACTGATGGGGATCGGTTTGTTAACTGGCGGAATGCGCTTCCAGTTGTGGGCAATCGCACCATGAGGCTGTGTTTAGTTCTTGGTGGTATATGCGTTTCCCGTGGTCCATGCATATACCACCCTTTTTAAAGCTGGTTTCATAGTGGAGTGTTCATATATGGATAAGACCCAATTAACTCCGGAACAACAAATTGCCTGGGCACAGGGAAAACTCGTCACTTCAGTATTTCTTCGAGATATTGCCGGATGTCATGCCGCATGGAAAGTATTACGGAAATACAGAAATTTCGTTGTGCATCGCCAACCTCATCAGGAATGGCGAAATAGCTTAAAAGTAATTTAATTTTACCAACTTAAAATCCATGCCTTAAACGGCAGGAATTTTCACACCCTGAACAATGGAGTTCGAAATGAAAGCAAGCGTTACAACTGTTGAACTAAATATTGCTGTCGTAAATAAAGAAATTGCCACTTTTAATATTAACGGTGCCATTTCAGGTGTGGTGCATTTGCCATCCTCAGGCCCTGTTACCGTTGTGCTTGACGGTGGCTACGTGCTCGGTGAGTTTCATTGCCCGGTTTGCGCTGTAAAGCACATTGGCTTGCTGTCTGTGAACTTCGCAGAAGCGCAGAACGCTTGTGGCATGTCTTATTACGATCACAAACGCCAACAACTTAACTGATATGGATGACATCATTTGTCATTGCGCTGTTTGCTGCCACGAATATAAAAAATCGGAAATGCATGAAAGGAAAACAGACATATACCCCTTTAAGCGCACGATTTATTTATGTGAGCAATGCAATGAAAAAAGAGAAAGACGTAACGCGTTAAAAAATATTAAGCGTGTTACTCGCAAAACATTTCGTTCAAATTCATTTTCCAAATATTAATCGAGGTCCTTATGTCTGTTGAATTGAAAGTTTTTGGCGGTGCTTATTTCCCAAAAGATAAAGCATTGAAAAAACATCCAGATTTAAAGCCACTTGCTACTGCAGTAAACTCTGCCACAAAAGCAATTGCTGAAGCCGTTATTTTCGGCAAGCTGGCAGCAGAACACCCAGAACACATTGATGATTTCTTCAAAGTAAAGATCTGGGAACACCGCGAAGGTTTGCCGTGCCCTGAGCTTGATGTGTTCTCACCTGATTTTTTCGACACTGTGGCTATCTGGAATGTGAATACAGGTGAACCAGCAGCGGCACCACAGCCTGAATATGAAGAAAAGACGGAATGGGACGACAACAAGGCAGTGGAAGAAATTAAAACTGTTGCACGGCTCGACCAGGCATCCCGCGCAGCATGTCTGGCACTGTTCGGCCCGGTCCCTGGAATCACTACGGCGCAGTACGGCCAGATCGTAGACCTGATTAACGATGATGCAAGCAGTTTTACCCGAGAACTGGCAGATGCACTGGCGAAAGAGACCCGCGCGCTGGCGCTGGCGCCGGAACGGCAGGAGCAGCTGCTCGCATGGGTACGTGAGAATACAAAAGATTCTGCACAGTGGCCGGATATCAAAAAGCAGATCGCTAAATGGATCGATACGCCGATTGAAAAGCGACCTCAGTCTGTTAGCACTGCCACCGAAGAAAACCGCACAGACACTGGCTCCACTCTGGGTGGAGGAAACAAGACAGACCGCAGCCCGGATCTGGTACACAACCTCTCTACGCTCAAGATAGAGGTTGCTGTTGCAATTCTGGGCATGTACGACGAGATCGACATTTACTGGATCCCGAACAGATTATTGATTCCGGCGAAAGCCATGGCCGAAGCAGAACAGGATCCCCGCTTTACTGCATGGTGGAAAAAACTGCGCGGTACCCCCGGTATTTTGGATTATTCCCGTGCAGCCATCATCGCCTTGATTAAATCAGCTCCGGAAGAACTTTGGATAGATCCTGTCGCATTGCGCGAGTACATCAATCGCGAGTTAGTTGAATGTAACCACGCGCACCCAGATCAGAAAACGGTTGATATGGCTTGTCGTCCAAAATCTCGCGCCAACCATGAGGGAAACGAACATGATGAAGCCAAACCGCCTGTACCTGGCGAAACTCAGCCACCAGCAGTTTGCCCTGCCAAAGCTGCGCAGCTCGACAAAGAACTCAATGAGGCATTCGCTCAGACCTCTGCGCCAGTGCAGCAGCCCACGGACCAGCCGAAAGTGGAGAACCTGGGAGGAGGCGTCTTTTCTGTCGATGCACTGATAAATACCGCCCCCTCAAATGAAGTCGAAAAACAGGAAGTGCCACCAGCGCTAAGTGTTCGCGAGATTGAAATTGCCCATGCATTAAACGAGCTGATGTCCGGGCTCACAAACATCGGTGACCAGGATGATATCGAAAATCTCATCACCACCACGGGTAAAGACATCGAGCATATTTTCCCGTTACTGATTGCAGATATCACCACGACTGAATTCTGTCTGTCGCCTGATTTCAGTGATGAAGAAGTACAGGACGTTGCTACTACGATTCTTGAACAGTGGTCTGACGATATCAGCGTTCGTCAGAAAATAGCTCTTGATGCGATCGTGGAATACCGACGTCCGGAACCACCAAAATCTGTCGTGCTCGATCCGCCGGCAGTTACTGCAAAGCCGAAAGCAGAGCCCGAACCAGCACCTGAAACAAACGCTCCGCTTTCTTCTGTTACCTACCTGCAGCAGCTGACCATTGCAGCGCTGCAGGGCTTATGTTCCAACCCGGCATATTGCAATCAGTATGACGAATTACCGGCTATGGCCGCCGGGCTTGCACACAGCGTTATCAACCATCAGGAAGGCTCCTGTGCGTCTGATTAACCGTAGCAAGGGAGACAGCATCGGCGGACCAGCATGCGCCGCCGCGCTCAAATGTCATCTTGAGAAATATGGCGAGCATGGCCGCAGTGACAAACAGACTTTTTACACCATCAAGCTCCAAGGGAGAAAAATTACGGTCGAGGTTGTTAACAGGCCACGCAGCTATGTGGCCACGGCAATGACCAGGGCCAGACATCTGCAATGCCTCCCTGGGCTTGGTCGGTGATTTTTGACAATCAATATACTATCTACCGCTGCGGTATCGTGGCGGCGTCATGGAGTTAAGCATGGCGCAAATCATTTTCGATGAAGAGTGGATGGTGGCGGGAAAGCTAACTGAGAAAACGGGGCTGGATGACAGGCAAATAAAAGCTTATCGCCTCGGATGCTGGATTGAAGGGGTTCATTTTAAGCGAGTACCCGCGGTACCCGGTGGAGAAAGCAAACGCGCTTTGGTCTGGTACAACTTTCCGCTGATTAATAGATTTATTCAGGAAGCATGATGAACTTTCCAACCGGCGTTGAACTTCATAACGGAAAAATCAGGATCACGTTTACCTATCACGGCATTCGCTGCCGCGAAGTTCTCCGTGGCTGGGTGGTTAACAGCAGTAACATCAAGAAGGCAGGAAACCTTCGCGCCGTCATCGTGAGTGAGATCCAGTTCGGCCAGTTCGACTACGCGGCGCGGTTCCCTGAATCAAAGGCTCTTAAAAAATTCTCATCAATAAAGCGGATCACGACATTTAAAGAGCTGAGCGATTTTTTCATTGATACAAAGGCACTGGAGGTGTCAGGGGCTACGCTGCATTCACTCACATCTGCCGTTAACACACTGAAACGTGTTGTGGGAGAAAATACTCCCCTGGCTGATATTCAGCACGCCGATATTCTGAATTACCGCAAAGAGCTGCTGACCGGCAGCGTATTAAACCCTTCAATGCCTAACCTGGTTAAAAAGGGACGCGCGCCCTCAACAGTCAATAAACAGATGGCGGTTTTATCAGAAATGCTGAAGCTTGCGAATCGAAGTCAGTTTATATTACACGCTCCTTATGAGGGCGTATCCCGGCTCAAGCTATCTAAGGCAGACCCCGATCCGCTTCTACTTCATGAGTACCAGGCACTGATTGCCGCCCTTCCCCGAAAACTGGCTTTGATCATCATTGTAGCCGTCCACACGGGAATGAGGCCCGGCGAGATCTGTGCCCTGGCGTGGGAGGATATCGATCTGAGAAAAGGTGAAATTCACGTATCAAGAAGCCTGACGAACAAGCGGGTGTTTGTGCCGCCGAAAACAGATGCTGGTATACGAACGATCACCCTGCTTAAGCCTGCACATGATGCGCTGCTGGAGCAGTTCGACATCACAGGCAATAACCCAAGGCAGCAGATCATTTTCCATCACCGGGAAATCGGCAAAACAGAGCCACAAAATCTGCGTTTTGTGTTTTCTCCTGAAAAGAAATCGTCAGTGAATGAGAGCTTTTTTTCGAAAAACTCGATTTCGTATGGATGGAAACGGGGCACTAAACTTTCGGGAATACGTGAGAGAAATCCTTATCAGTCCCGACACACATACGCATGCTGGACGCTTATGGCCGGTGCTAACCCTTCCTTTATCGCCAGCCAGATGGGCCATGAGGATGCGCGTATGGTGTACGAGGTGTATTCGAAGTGGATCGGAGATATGAACCAGGATCAGGTCAACATGCTGAACAATCAGATGCCGACAGCTTTGCCCCCAGGACGCCCCCAAGGTATTGGGAACATTAAAAAAGTCATTTAATTTCATGGCGCTGGTTTCAAACTACATAATCAGCGTTAAACTATTCATACCATTCATATAGGGAGAAAAGATGATGCGCGTACTGGTTGTTGAGGATAACGCATTGCTACGACATCACCTGAAGGTTCAGCTTCAGGAGATGGGACATCAGGTAGACGATGCCGAAGATGCAAAAGAAGCCGACTATTATCTCAATGAACACATACCGGATATCGCCATCGTCGACTTAGGGTTACCTGATGAAGATGGCCTGTCGTTGATTCGTCGCTGGCGCAACCATGACGTCTCTCTTCCGGTGCTGGTGTTGACCGCCCGTGAAGGCTGGCAGGACAAAGTTGAAGTGCTGAGCGCGGGTGCGGATGATTACGTCACCAAACCATTCCACATTGAAGAGGTGGCCGCACGCATGCAGGCACTGTTGCGCCGCAACAGCGGGCTGGCTTCACAGGTTATCTCCATCCCACCTTTCCAGGTTGACCTCTCCCGTCGAGAGTTCTCGATTAACGATGAAGCAATCAAACTGACGGCGTTCGAATACACCATCATGGAAACGCTGATCCGCAACAGCGGTAAAGTGGTGAGCAAAGACTCCCTGATGCTCCAGCTTTACCCGGATGCCGAGCTGCGTGAAAGTCACACTATTGATGTGCTGATGGGTCGCCTGCGTAAGAAAATCCAGGCGCAGTATCCACAGGATGTGATCACGACCGTGCGTGGTCAGGGTTACCTGTTTGAATTACGCTAAATGAAACGGATTTTTCGCCACATTCTGCCCCTTTCGCTGCGGGTTCGCTTTTTACTGGCGACGGCCGCCGTTGTGCTGGTGCTGTCTCTCTCTTATGGCATGGTGGCACTGGTTGGCTACAGCGTCAGTTTTGATAAAACGACCTTTCGCCTGCTGCGTGGTGAAAGCAACCTGTTTTATACCCTGGCGAAGTGGGAAAATAACCACATCACCGTCGATATGCCGGAAAACCTGAACCAGCAAAGTCCGACGCTGGCGCTTATCTACGATGAAAAGGGAACGCTACTCTGGACACAGCGTAACGTTCCGTGGCTGGTAAAAAGCATCCAACCGGAATGGCTCAAAACCAACGGATTCCATGAAATTGAAGCCGATCTCAACACCACCAGTACACTGATACGTGAGGATCGCTCTCTCCAGCAAAAACTGAATGAGATCCGCGCTGATAACGCCGACATGGAGATGACGCACTCCGTCGCGATCAACATATACCCGGCGACGATGGGCATGCCACAGTTGACTATCGTGGTGGTCGATACCATACCGGTCGAGCTTAAACGTTCTTACATGGTCTGGAACTGGTTCGTGTACGTTCTGGCCGCTAACCTGCTGCTGGTGATCCCGCTATTGTGGGTCGCAGCGTGGTGGAGTTTGCGTCCGATTGAATCGCTGGCGAAAGAGGTTCGCGAGCTGGAGGAACATCACCGCGAGAAGCTCAATCCGGAAACAACGCGCGAACTGACCAGTCTGGTACGTAACCTTAACCGTCTGCTGAAAAGCGAGCGCGAGCGCTATGATAAGTACCGCACTACCCTTACCGACCTTACTCACAGCCTGAAAACGCCCCTTGCAGTGATGCAAAGCACCCTGCGTTCAATGCGCAGTTCAAAGCTTAGCGTCGACGATGCAGAGCCGGTGATGCTGGAGCAAATCAGCCGTATCTCACAGCAAATTGGCTATTATCTGCACCGTGCCAGTATGCGTTCCGGTAGTGCCCTGTTAAGCCGTGAACTACATCCGGTGGCACCTTTACTGGATAGCCTCACCTCTGCACTCAATAAGGTTTACCAGCGTAAAGGGGTGAATATCAGTCTCGATATCTCGCCGGAAATCAGCTTTGTCGGTGAAAAAAATGATTTCATGGAAGTGATGGGTAATCTGCTCGACAACGCCTGTAAATACTGTCTGGAGTTTGTGGAAGTCACCGCGCGTCAGACGGATAACGAGTTACATATTATCGTTGAGGATGATGGCCCCGGTATTCCGCACAACAAACGTGATGTCGTGTTCGATCGCGGTCAGCGCGCGGATACGTTGCGCCCCGGCCAGGGCGTTGGGTTATCCGTCGCCCGTGAGATTGTCGATCAATACGACGGTAACATAGACGCCGGTGAAAGCTTGCTGGGCGGAGCCAGAATGGAGGTCATTTTTGGTCGTCAGCAGCCCACATCGAACGATAGTTAACCCATTATGTGAAAAATGCGAGGATCTCGCACCCAGGCTCCTGAGCTTCCGTTATAATCCGACTCAGTAAGAGCCTGCGGAATAAAAAAGATGGATTATCACTTAACACTTAACTGGCCCGACTTTATTGAACGTTACTGGCAGAAACGCCCGGTCGTTCTGAAACGCGGATTCAGCAATTTTGTCGACCCTATCTCCCCTGATGAGCTGGCGGGTCTGGCAATGGAAAATGAAGTGGACAGCCGCCTGGTCAGCCACCAGGACGGGAAGTGGCAGGTCAGCCACGGTCCTTTCGAAAGCTACGATCACTTGGGTGAAAACAACTGGTCTTTACTGGTTCAGGCGGTCAACCACTGGCACGAACCAACCGCTGCCTTGATGCGCCCATTCCGCGCCCTGCCTGACTGGCGAATGGACGATCTGATGATCTCCTTCTCCGTGCCTGGCGGTGGCGTTGGCCCGCATCTGGATCAGTATGACGTGTTTATCATTCAGGGTACCGGACGCCGCCGCTGGCGCGTGGGTGAAAAAGTGCCGATGAAACAACACTGCCCGCATCCTGACCTGCTTCAGGTTGATCCGTTTGAAGGCATTATCGACGAAGAGCTGGAGCCGGGTGATATTCTCTATATTCCACCAGGCTTCCCGCATGAAGGCTATTCGCTGGAAAATTCCCTGAACTATTCTGTCGGGTTCCGCGCACCAAGCGGGCGAGAGATGATCAGTGGCTTTGCCGACTACGTTCTGCAACGCGAGCTGGGCAGCCATCGTTACAGCGATCCGGATGTGCCTGCCCGCGAGCACCCGGCAGACATTCTGCCAGAGGAGCTGGATAAGCTGCGCGGCATGATGCTGGATCTGATCAACGAACCTGAGCATTTCAGACAGTGGTTTGGTGAATTTGTCAGCCAGTCGCGCCACGAGCTGGACGTCGCGCCACCAGAGCCACCGTATCAGGCCGATGAGATTTATGATGCACTGCAGCAGGGCGATAAACTGATTCGTCTGGGCGGGTTACGCGTACTGCGTATTGGTGAGGACGTCTTCGTCAACGGCGAGAAGCTTGATTCTCCGCACCGTCCGGCGCTGGATGCCATCGCCAGCCATCTGACGTTGACTGCCGATATCTTTGGTGATGCGCTGGAAGATCCGTCATTCCTCGCCATGTTAGCCGCACTGGTGAACAGCGGGTACTGGTTCTTCGAGGACTAAATCACCTGATCTTGCCCGGTGGCGCTACGCCACCGGGCGTTTTATCATCGATTCGCCGTCAACTCTGCGATCCGCACGATCACCTTCACCGCTTTTTCCATCCCCTCCAGCGTCACGAACTCATGCTTGCCGTGGTAGTTATAACCGCCGGTAAACAGGTTCGGGCATGGCAGCCCCATAAACGACAGCTGCGAACCATCGGTGCCGCCGCGAATGGGTTTCAGTAACGGTTCGATGTCGCAATCCCGCATCGCCTGCTGTGCGATATCGAGGATATGCGGGTGCTCCATCACTTTATCGCGCATATTGTAATAGCTGTCTTCGATAATCAGCTCAATGTAGCAATCCGGGTGCAGCCCCTTGCCGACCTTCTTCGCAATTTCCATCATCTTGCGCTTGCGCGCCTCAAAGGCTTTGCGATCAAAATCGCGCACGATGTAGTGCATCTGCGCACTGTCCACCGTGCCCTTGATGCTGGTCAGATGATAGAAACCTTCGTACCCTTCAGTCAGCTCCGGGCTCTCTTCTGCTGGCACTTCCGCATGAATGCGGGAAGCCAGCGACAGCGCGTTCACCATCACCCCTTTTGCAGAACCGGGATGGACATTGTTTCCCACAATCTTGATGGTAACCGACGCCGCGTTGAAGTTTTCATACTCCAGCTCCCCCACACCGCCACCGTCAACGGTATAGGCCCACTTCGCATCAAAGGCTTCAACGTCGAAGTGCTTCGCGCCCTTGCCTACCTCTTCATCCGGCGTAAACGCCACACGAATGTCACCATGCGGAATATTTTTGCCTTTTAGCACCGCCAGTGCGGTCATGATCTCGGCAATACCCGCTTTATCATCAGCCCCCAGCAACGTTTTACCATCGGTGGTGATCAGCGTCTGGCCAAGCAACTGGTGCAGAACCGGGAACATCACCGGTGACAGCACTTCATCACCAATCCCCAGGGCAATGTCTCCACCGCGATAATTTTCAACAATCTGTGGGTTCACATGCTTACCGCTAAAATCCGGTGAGGTGTCAACATGAGAGATAAAGCCGATCGCCGGGATATCCCCGGAGACATTTGCCGGCAGCGTTCCCATCACAGTGCCTTTCTCGCTTAGCGTGACGTTGACCAGCCCTTGTGCTTCAAGCTGCTCTTTGAGCAGGTTTAATAACTTCCACTGGCCTTCGGTGCTCGGCACCTGTCGGACACCCGGTTTAGATTGGGTATCCAGCGAAACGTACTGTAAAAAACGCTCAAGTAATTTATCCATGCAGTCACCCTCACTTTTCGTGACAACATTATCAATAACCATCAAAACGCAAATATTGCGTCAGGTCACTTTTATCCCGCAAACGAGAACTTTTTACGTTTATATCTTTATGCGTTAATAAATGTAGCTTATAGATCAGTGACAAGGATTGGCGATTGCAGGGGATTGCCGTAGAATGTCCGCCCTCATTACGCGTCACCAGGGTGGTTACGGTTACACACAAACCCCGCTTCAGTCTGCTGCCTGAGGCGTTTATATGGGACAGCACAAAAATTGAATACACAACGCCGTTCACGTTCACCGCTGGTGCAACTGGAACGAATTTGTAAAAGTTTTGATGGTAAAGCAGTGATCTCCGATCTCAGCCTGACCATCAATGATGGTGAGTTTCTCACGCTACTTGGCCCTTCTGGCTGCGGTAAGACAACTGTACTGCGCCTTATCGCCGGGCTGGAAAACGTTGATAACGGCCTTATCCATCTTGAAAACCAGGACATTACCCAGGTTCCCGCCGAAAATCGCCACGTTAATACCGTCTTTCAAAGTTATGCGTTGTTCCCGCACATGACCGTGTTTGAGAACGTAGCGTTTGGCCTGCGGATGCAAAAAACACCGGCAAAAGACATTCCCGCGCGCGTTACCGAAGCACTGCGTATGGTTCAGCTGGAGGAGTTTGCTCAGCGTAACCCCCACCAGCTTTCCGGCGGCCAGCAACAGCGTGTGGCCATCGCGCGTGCAGTGGTCAATAAACCGCGCTTGCTGCTGCTGGATGAATCGCTTTCCGCACTGGATTACAAACTGCGCAAGCAGATGCAGAACGAACTGAAAGCCTTACAGCGCAAACTGGGTATCACCTTTGTCTTTGTCACCCACGATCAAGAAGAAGCGCTGACCATGTCAGACCGCATCGTCGTGATGCGTGACGGCAAAATCGAGCAGGACGGTACCCCTCGCGAAATCTATGAAGAGCCGAAAAACCTGTTTGTGGCGAGCTTCATTGGCGAAATCAATATCTTCAATGCTACAGTCATTGAACGTCTGGATGAAGAGCGCGTTCGAGCCCGTGTCGAAGGCCACGAGTGCAATATCACCGTTAACTTTGCCGTTGAAAAGGGGCAAAAGCTCAACGTTCTGCTGCGCCCGGAAGACCTGCGTGTTGATGAAATTCACGGCAGTGACGATGCCGACGGTCTTATCGGCTATATCCGCGAGCGGAACTATAAGGGGATGACGCTGGAGTCCGTCGTCGAACTGGAAAACGGTAAGATGGTTCTCGTCAGCGAATTCTTTAACGAAGATGACCCGGACTTTGACCACTCTCTTGATCAAAAAATGGTCATCAACTGGGTAGAAAGCTGGGAGGTTGTACTGGCTGATGAAGAACACAAGTAAATTCCAGAATGTGGTGATTGCCACTATCGTCGGTTGGCTTGTGTTGTTCGTCTTTTTACCCAACCTGATGATCATCGCGACCAGCTTCCTGACCCGCGACGATACCCGTTTCGTTCAGTTGGTCTTTACGCTGGAGAACTACTCGCGCCTGCTCGACCCGCTCTATTTTGACGTGCTCCTGCACTCGCTCAGTATGGCGCTGATAGCCACCGTTGCCTGTCTGGTGCTGGGTTATCCTTTCGCGTGGTTCCTCGCGCGTCTGCCAAAAAAGATACGCCCACTGCTGTTATTTTTACTGATTGTGCCTTTCTGGACCAACTCGTTAATCCGCATCTACGGCCTGAAAATCTTCCTCAGCACGAAGGGATATCTGAACGAGTTCCTGCTGTGGCTGGGGGTGATTGATACACCAATCCGCATCATGTTCACCCCGGGAGCGGTGATTATCGGTCTGGTCTATATTCTGCTGCCGTTTATGGTGATGCCGCTCTACTCCAGCATCGAAAAACTCGATAAGCCGCTGCTGGAAGCAGCGAAAGATCTGGGTGCCAGTAAATTGCAGACCTTTATTCGTATCGTGATCCCGCTGACCATGCCCGGCATTATCGCCGGTTGTCTGCTGGTGATGCTGCCCGCAATGGGTTTGTTCTACGTTTCTGACCTGATGGGCGGGGCAAAAAACCTGCTCATCGGTAACGTGATTAAGAGCCAGTTCCTGAACATCCGTGACTGGCCATTTGGCTCCGCCACCAGCATTACGCTGACGGTGGTGATGGGTCTGATGCTGCTGGTGTACTGGCGAGCCTCGCGCTTGCTGAACAAAAGGGTGGAACTCGAATGATCGGCCGACTGCTTCGCGGCGGTTTTATGGCCGCCATTTATGCATATCTCTATATCCCGATTATCATTTTGATCGTGAACTCGTTTAACAGCTCACGCTTTGGGATCAACTGGCAAGGGTTTACCACCAACTGGTACAGCCTGCTGATGAACAATGATAGCCTGCTGCAGGCCGCTCAACACTCGCTGACGATGGCGATTTTCTCCGCCACCTTTGCCACGCTGATCGGCTCACTCACCGCCGTGGCGTTGTATCGCTATCAATTTCGTGGCAAGCCGTTCGTCAGCGGCATGCTGTTTGTCGTGATGATGTCACCCGATATTGTGATGGCGATTTCCCTGCTGGTGCTATTTATGCTGCTGGGCGTACAGCTGGGATTCTGGTCGCTGCTGTTTTCCCACATCACGTTCTGCCTGCCGTTTGTCGTGGTAACCGTTTTCGCACGCCTGAAAGGGTTCGACGTGCGAATGCTGGAGGCGGCGAAAGATCTGGGGGCCAGCGAGATGACCATCCTGCGTAAAATCATCCTGCCGCTGGCGATGCCTGCGGTGGCTGCCGGGTGGTTGCTCAGCTTTACCCTGTCGATGGATGACGTCGTGGTCTCCTCTTTCGTGACCGGGCCAGGCTATGAGATTCTGCCACTGAAGATCTATTCAATGGTCAAAGTTGGCGTTTCGCCCGAGGTGAACGCGCTGGCGACGATTCTGCTGGTGTTATCGCTGGTTATGGTGGTTGCCAGCCAGGTTATTGCGCGTGACAAAACAAAATCTCTGGGGACTTTAAAATGAAAAAAATGCTTGCCGCTGCAGCACTGGTGCTCGGTATGGGTACTGCGCATGCTGATGACAGCAAAACGCTCTATTTCTACAACTGGACTGAGTATGTGCCGCCAGGCCTGCTGGAACAGTTCACAAAAGAGACGGGTATCAAGGTTATCTATTCCACCTACGAGTCGAATGAAACCATGTACGCCAAGCTCAAAACCTACAAAAACGGCGCGTATGATCTGGTGGTTCCCTCAACCTATTTCGTCGATAAAATGCGCAAAGAGGGCATGATCCAGAAGATCGACAAAACGAAGCTGACTAACTTCAGCAACCTCGATCCGGAGATGCTCAATAAACCGTTTGATCCGAATAATGACTACTCTATTCCGTATATCTGGGGCGCGACGGCTATTGGCATCAACAGTGACGCCATCGACCCTAAAACCGTCACCCGTTGGGCCGATCTGTGGAAACCGGAATACAAAAGTAGCCTGCTGCTCACTGACGACGCCCGCGAAGTGTTCCAGATTGCACTGCGTAAGCTGGGTTACTCTGGCAACACCACGGATCCAAAAGAAATTGAAGCGGCCTATTATGAGCTGAAAAAGCTGATGCCTAACGTGGCAGCGTTTAACTCCGATAACCCGGCAAACCCGTATATGGAAGGCGAAGTGAACCTGGGTATGGTGTGGAACGGCTCCGCGTATGTTGCACGCCAGGCCGGTACACCGCTGGAAGTCGTCTGGCCGAAAGAAGGTGGGATCTTCTGGATGGACAGCCTCTCTATTCCGTCAAATGCGAAAAATGTAGAGGGTGCGCTGAAGCTGATTAACTTCCTTCTGCGCCCGGATGTGGCGAAACAGGTTGCCGAGACTATTGGCTACCCAACGCCAAACCTGGCCGCGCGTAAGCTGCTCAGCCCGGCGGTCGCGAACGATAAATCGCTTTACCCGGATGCACAAATCATCAGTAAAGGGGAGTGGCAGAACGACGTCGGTGATGCCAGTCGTCTTTACGAAGAGTATTACCAGAAGTTAAAAGCGGGCCGCTAAGCCGTGTCGCACACGTCCTCACGTCGCACAGGCGGCGTGAGGACCGATTAACTGGCTGCATTCTCCCCTGCCCAGATCGTTGCCACTCGCATGGCCCCGACAACATCCTCATCCGACAGACCCAACACGTTACACATTCTGGTCGCCTCATCCCACTCCTGCTGTTCATAGTAGCGGCAAAGCGTAACGATGTCGGCTAACAGCCCTTCCTGATGGCACAACGCATTGCTCACACTCTGTGGCACGGCAATTTGCTTCATTAACTCAGTCATCGGCAGTTCAAGGATAGTATCGAGCAACGAGAACAGGCCGCACAGGAACGCATTTTCAGCCTGCGTCGGCTCCCCCATTTTCTCGGTGATCAGTTCACAAAATTTCCCTCGCATCATACTCAGAGGGTAAAGCTCGTTAACGGTATCATTACCCGCGCTGGCCAGCACCACGACCGCAACAAATCTTCTGAGCTGGTTCTCACCGAGATACCTAAGCACTTCACTTAGCGTTAACTTACTAAAATTACAGGCACTACAGTATTTAAATGCAGTATGTTTCATATACCGCATGATTTTATAGGACAAAGTGAGGTCTGTTTTAATCAGCGACTCGATAATCCGGAAATCGGGTTTGTTGCGTCCTATTTCCATCTGCAGACGAAAAATTGCGAGCTGGTTTTGCGATAACCGCTTATATTTTATGATCTCCGGGCGGCAGAAAAAGTAACCCTGAAACAGAGAAAAACCTGCATCGCGGTATTTTTTGAATTCCTCTTTAGTCTCAACTTTTTCAGCGAGATACTTAATATGTCCGGTCAGCTTTTTACGCTGTTGCAAATAATTTTCAATTTGCTCTAAGGTATTATTTCTGACATCGAATTTCAGTATGGAAATATAGGGTAAAAAAACATCCCATTCAGGTGCAAGGGTGAAATCATCCAGCGCAAAGCGATATCCGTGGGCATTCATCTCTTTCACGGCCTGCAATAATTCGTCTCCCGGGACAGCATCCTCGAGGATCTCAACAACCACGTTATCTTTATCCAGCGCTTCTCCGCTGCGATCGATTACCATTCGGGAAGGGAAATTGATAAACGATGTGTGTGTCCCAGCAATCTGCTGAGACGGGACACATAAAAACTGGTCAGAAATCATCCTGGATGTTGCATATTCCGCCGACACATCCGGAAAACGGTTTGTCATCCCATCCCTGAAAAGCAGCTCATACGCCACTGTATTCATATCCGTGTTAAAAATGGGTTGTCTCGCGATAAATGCGTACATATCCCATCCTCCTCATCGTTTTTATATTTATTAGCATCTTCTTTTTACACGAGTATAACGAGCATTATCGAGCGCTATTTTGATTTATTGCACAAAACATTAGCAACCACACTAATCAAAAGGAATTGCATTCTCAAAATTTAAATTAAATTTATCCCGCACTCTACAGAAAAATGGAGATATATCCGATAAATGATCTGTACATGCCCGGTATGTGCGACATTCCTGGAGAAAAGAGTGAAGAACGCTATGATCCAAAAACGAAAATTAAGTGTCAAAACATTGATGCTGTTATCTATTTTTATCACCGTGACGGTAGGCTTTACGGCAACGATCGGTTTTATGATGTGGCAATGGATGGCTCAGCAAGAGGTTCTGGCCAAAAAGCACATCCAGCAAATTGCGCAAGTTCAGTCTTTACAGGTCAGTAAGCAGATGGATTCAGCCCTGACAGCCGCCCGGGATATCGGCAACAGCGCCCTTGCGTTGCGTGACGCGGGAATGGCTGACCGACAGGGGTTAAACCAGCTGCTCACGCATTATCTCACCGCGCACGGCAATTTTTTGTCCATGTCGATGGCGTTTGAACCCAACGCCTTCGATGGCAAAGATGCCACTTTTGCCGGTCAGAGCGGTGAAGATCCGGCAGGACGTTACGCCCGCTACGTCGACCGCGATACCACGGGAAAACCCGCGTTACACCTGCTGACTGATATAGAAACGCCGGGCAGCGGTGATTACTATCTGTTGCCGAAGCAGCGACAAAAAGACGTCATCATCGAGCCCTATATTTACCCCTACAACGGCGTTGACGTGATGCTCACGTCGATTGCTGCACCCATCATGCACGATGGTCAGTTCCTGGGGTCAGTAACATCCGACTTCTCACTGGCCACGCTGCAGACGATGATCGGTGCGATTAAACCCTGGAACAACACAGGCTATGCCCTGCTCCTCTCAGCAGGCAACACCGTGGTTTCCAGCCCGGATAAACGGGCCGTGGGTAAGCCTTATGCAGGTAAAATTGCCGGTAACGACGTCATCCGCGTTCCCGATCCTCTTCTGAAGGAAGAGGTGTTTATTACCTGGCAATCCATCACTATCGGCAACAGTGAAACGCCGTGGAAGCTGGCCATCGTCACACCGGTCAGCGAAGTGATGGCCGAGGCAAGGCAGTTTTTGCTGAAAGCCATCATCCTGATGGTGTTAAGTATCGTGGTGGTTAGCCTGGTGATGGCACAGATCTTTACCCGCAAAGTTGACCGCCCGGTTGGTGGTGAGCCGGCTGATGCCGCCGGTATTGCGCTGGCCGTTGCACGGGGTGATTTAAATAACGTTATCCCGGTTCGGGCTGGCGATACCCGCAGCATTTTCTACGCCCTGCATACCATGCAGATGCAGCTCAGACGCATCGTCGACAACATCAACGAGGCCAGTCACACTGTCCACGGCGGCACCAGCGAAATTTCGGCGGGTAACCTTGATCTGGCCTCGCGTACCGAAGAACAGGCGGCGGCGATTGTTGAGACAGCAGCCAGCATGGAAGAAATTTCAGCCACGGTGAAAAATAACGCCGACAATGCCCACAAGGCGACACGTCTGACCGACCATGCGGCCACGATCGCCGGTCGGGGTGAAACGCTGGTGAACGAGGTCGTGGACGTGATTGCCGAAATAGACGAGAGCGCCCGTAAAATCGGCGAGATCAACAGTATTGTGGACGGTATTGCCTTCCAGACCAATATTCTGGCACTGAACGCTGCCGTGGAAGCAGCCCGGGCGGGCGAACAGGGACGCGGGTTTGCCGTGGTGGCTGGTGAAGTCCGCAATCTTGCCCAGCGGAGCGCCAACGCGGCCAAAGAGATCTCACATCTGATTGCGGAGTCGTCGAGCCGCGTCAGCAAAGGCGTTGAACTGGTTAATGAAACCGGTGGCATGATGAAGCAGGTCATCGAGGCCGTGTCGCATGTGCACCTGGTGATTAACGAAATTGTTCAGGCGCTGGACGAGCAGAACCGGGGGATTAGTCAGGTCAGCACCGCCGTCAATCAGATGGACAGCACCACTCAGCAGAATGCGTCACTGGTGCAGCAGATTTCAGCCGCAGCACTGTCGCTGGACGAGCAGGCGAAATCACTGGAGAAAACGCTGGCATTCTTTAATTCATAACGACAAAGGCACCCGGTAAAACGGGTGCCTTTTTACGGTTACAGCCCTTTCAGCAGCTTATCGACAAATTCCGGTACCACTTGACTTGCCAGGCCATAGTGCTTCTCTTCAAACTCGCTCCCAACCTGGCTCGGCTCAAGATTAAGTTCTACCGTGTGAGCACCATGTAGCCGCGCTTCGTGTACAAAACCTGCTGCCGGATAGACATGGCCTGAGGTGCCAATAGCAATAAACACGTCCGCCATTGCCAGCGCACTGTAGATATCATCCATCCCCAGCGGCATTTCACCAAACCAGACCACGTGTGGGCGCAGGCGCGAAGGGAACTGACAGCAATGGCACCGGTCTTCCTCCAGCACATCCTCCTTCCAGTCCAGCACCTGACCGCTCCAGGCGCAGCGCACCTTCAGCAGTTCACCGTGCATATGGATGATGTTCCGGTTACCCGCTCGCTCATGCAGGTTGTCGATATTCTGCGTGATCAGCAGAAAACGATCCCCCAGCGCCTCTTCCAGTTGCGCAAGTGCCAGATGCGCCGCATTCGGCGCAACCTCCGGTTGCTGAAGCTGACGACGACGGGCGTTATAAAACGCCTGCACCAGTTCCGGATCGCGGGCGAAGCCTTCCGGCGTCGCCACATCCTCGACACGATGCTCTTCCCACAGCCCATCCGTCGCACGGAAGGTACGAATACCAGATTCGGCAGAGATCCCCGCACCGGTCAGGACCACCACTCTGGGTTTATCCATCGCTTCCGGCATCATTCTGTCCCTGAAAAAAATCCGCTGGCGCAAGCGCTCACGTAAGCGGCGTTTATTTTTGCGAAAACGGCTGAGTCGACCTAACCGACGCGACAGCATAGTAACCTCGTAAACTAATCGGTGAGATGAAGGAATGCGGCTCCGCGCATGCCTCCTGCGTCCCCGTGCCGCGCGCGTTCAATACGCGGCACGTGGGCGACCGGCAATAAATGTCGGGGCAAACGCCCGGACAACTGTTCCGTAATCGCTGTAAAGTTTGAAAGCCCACCCCCAATCACCAGCAGATCCGGGTCGACAATAGTCAGAATATTCCCCAGACACACCGCCAGCAAATCAAGATAGCGTTCGACGTGTTCACGCGCCTGCGCATCCCCTTGCTCCCACAAGGTAATGATTTGGATGGCTTCAAGTTTCTGATGATAGAAGTGTTCATAAAGCCATGCAAACCCACGGCCTGAAAGATAGTTTTCAATGCAGCCGCGCTGACCACAGCCGCAGCGCGTCAGCGGGAAATCGCGCCCCACCACCTCCAGCGCATCCACCGGCAGGCGGATATGGCCGAATTCACCCGTGATGTAACTGTGCCCGGTAATCGGTTTACCGTTGATGACGATCCCGCCTCCGACGCCCGTACCGAGGATCAGCCCCATCACCAGCGGATATTGGCGGAACTCGTCGTCCCAGGCTTCCGAGAGAGCAAAACAGTTGGCATCGTTATCTAAACGCACGTCGCGTTCAAGGAGAACAGAGAGATCGGCGCGCAGCGGTTTACCGCTGGCCGCAGGAACGTTGGCGGCATACAGCGTGCCATCCTCCGTTTCGGGCATTCCCGGAATACCAATGCCGACGCTGCCTTTTACACCAAAACGAGCGTCGGCTTGCGCCACCAGCGCGGCAATGGCCGTTAAAAATTCATCGTAGCTTTCACGCGGGGTGGGAACACGAGTTTCCCACTGCAGTTTGAGGTTTTCATCAAACACGCCCAGCGCAATTTTAGTGCCGCCAATATCAAATCCATAATACATAATGCATTCCTCTTTTGATTCAGCGGCCATACACTTCATCCTTCAAACTGCCTCTGCGTTGGCTTCGTCTGTTCACCCCAGTCACCTACTTAAGTAAGCTTCTGGGGATTCTCAGACTTGCCGCCTTGATCCAGCTTGAATGATTTTGTGTATAAGACAATGAATCATGACGTAATTACTGGCCACTTAATACCCTCGCCGGATCAATTCGGCTTGCGCGACGCGCCGGATACCAGCTTGCCAGCAGACTCAGTAAAAGTGCTGTAACCAGCACATAAATAACGTCCAGCCAGTGCAATTCAGACGGCAGGAAGTCAATAAAATAGATATCACCTGACAGGAACTGGTGGCCAATTAGCTTTTCAATCCCGTTAATGATTGGCGTCAGCTGAAGTGAAACCACCACGCCAATCACCACACCGCACAGGCTGCCAAACAGCCCCGCCAGCAAACCGTACCAGACAAAGATGGCGCGAATAAGACCGTCTTTTGCCCCCAAGGTACGCAGCACAGCAATGTCACCGCTCTTGTCTTTGACCGCCATCACCAGCGTCGAGACGATATTAAAACACGCCACACCAATCACCAGCACCATCGCCAGGTACATAATGGCGCGGATCATCTGGATATCGCGGTACATATACCCGTAAGTGCCAATCCAGCTCTTGATGTAGACATAGTTGTTGGTCACACCACCTGCATCGCGCACCAGTTTGTTGGCGTTAAAGACGTCGTTAACCTTAATGGCAATCCCCGTCACGCTGTCGCCCATGTCCAGGTACTGACGCGCATCGTCCATCGGTACCATCGCGAAACTGTGATCGAGCTGGCCGCTCAGTTGAAGAATACCGGTCACGTGCAGACGCACGCGTTTAGGCTGCTGCAGTTTATGGTCGGCGCTGGCGTTCGGGATCATGATGGATACCCAGTCGCCCTGCTTCACCTTGAGCGCATCGGCCACGCCTTTGCCCATGATGATTTGCTGCTCACCGGCCTTAAAACTGGACCACGCGCCATTCTGTACATATTTCGGCAACGCGCTCAGTCGCTCTTCCTGCACCGGGTTTACCCCTTTTACCTGAATGGCGCGCAGGTTAACGCCGCTTTCCACCAGCCCGGTAAAGTTAATATAGGGCGCAGCCGCAGCAATACCCGGCACTTTCTCTACTTTGCTGAGCGCATCGCTCCAGTTTGTCCACGGCTGGTTAACCGGTTCAATTTCACCGTGCGGTACTACCGCCAGAATGCGATTGTTCAGCTCACGCTCAAAACCGTTCATGGCGCTTAAGCCCACAATCAGCACCGCCACGCCAAGCGCAATCCCGATGGTGGAAATGACCGAAATGAGCGACACCATACCGCCGCGACGGCGGCCACGGCTAAAACGCAACCCGATAAGTAACGATAACGGTGAAGCCATTACTCCGCTCCCATCAGGGTCAGTTCAGCATTCAGATGACCATCACGCATTTCAAGCTGGCGTCCCATACGTTTTGCCAGCTGCAGATCGTGGGTCACGACCAGAAACGCGGTCCCCTGGGAGGCATTCAGTTCACCCAGAAGCTGGAAAATACTGTCCGCATTGCGCGCATCCAGGTTCCCCGTCGGTTCGTCTGCCAGTACCAGGCGTGGGTTATTGACCAGCGCACGGGCAATTGCCACACGCTGACGCTCGCCGCCGGACAGCTCGGACGGACGGTGATTACCGCGATGCCCCAACCCCACGGCTTTCAGCATCTCGCTGGCACGGGTGTTAATTTCTGCGGGTTTCTTCCTGCCAATCAGCAGTGGCATCGCCACGTTTTCCAGCGCAGTGAAATCCGGCAGCAGGTGGTGGAACTGGTAGATAAAGCCCAGCTCACGGTTACGCAGTTCCGCTTTTGCCGCAGAAGACATTTTGCTCATCGGCTGGCCGGAGAAAATCACATCACCTGCCGTTGGGGTATCCAGCCCACCCAGCAGGTGCAACAGGGTACTTTTGCCGGAGCCAGAGCTCCCCACAATCGCCATCATCTCGCCTTCGCCTACGCTGAAGCTCACATTGTGCAGCACGTCGGTCTGCACAGCGCCTTCCTGATAGCGTTTGGACAGGTTGTCGCATTGCAACAGGATCTTATTCATAACGTAAAGCCTCAGCGGGTTGAGTGGCGGCAGCGCGCCAGGAAGGATAAAGCGTAGAAAGCAGCGCAATGGCCATCGCAGCCAGCGCAATACCGATCACCTGCAGCGGTTCGATAGCCACTGGCAGTGCCGCACCATCAAGCAACGCACCGATGATTGGCATTAAGTTGTTAAGCTGGCTGGCAAGCAGCGCCCCCAGCACCGCACCAAGCAGCGCACCGATAATCC
The DNA here is from genome assembly GCF_014103115.1 of Enterobacter sp. RHBSTW-00901. Taxonomy (NCBI): domain Bacteria; kingdom Pseudomonadati; phylum Pseudomonadota; class Gammaproteobacteria; order Enterobacterales; family Enterobacteriaceae; genus Enterobacter; species Enterobacter sp. RHBSTW-00901. Next base: position 66,776 of record NZ_JABXPB010000001.1, on the reverse strand, counting down.
CGGCGCTGGCTCCCTGCACTATAAACACGGCCATGATCTGGCGCGGCGTCAGCCCCTGGGTTTGCAGAATGGCGACTTCGCCCTGCTTTTCCATCACCATCAGCCCCAGCGAGGTGATGATGTTAAACGCCGCCACCGCCACAATGAGACTCAACAGCAGCCCCATCATGTTCTTTTCCATGCGCACGGCCTGGAACAGCTCGCCCTTACGCTCGCGCCAGTCCTGCCATTTTGTCCCGTCCGGTAATTTTTGCTGGCTGAGGGTATCGACCTTCAGCGGCGCATCAAGCCACAGACGCCAGCCGCTGATGTTCCCTGCGGGGTAACGCATCAGGCGAGAAGCATCCTGAATGTTAACCAGCATCTGATAACCATCGACTTCGCTGTTGGCGGCAAACGTACCAATCACGTTGAACAGACGCTGGCTCGGCAGACGTCCCATCGGTGTAAACTGGCTCGCAGACGGCACCATCACGCGCAGCTGGTCGCCACGGTTGACGCCGAGCTGCCCGGCAAGCTGCTCACCAAGGATCACGTTATATTTACCGGCTTCCAGGTCAGTCTGTTTAACGTTGACCAGGTACGGCGTCAGCGGATCGTTTTGCGCCGGGTCAATACCCAGCATCACGCCTACTGCCACGCTACGTGCGCTTTGCAGCACGACATCGCCCGTCGTGAGCGGAGCCACGCGCGTGACGCCCTGTAACTTCGCCGCGCTTTCCGGCAGCTGTTGCGGATTAATAGAACCGTTAGTTGATGAGAGAACGGCCTGCGGCATTAGCCCCAGGATGTTGTTTTGCAGCTCGCGCTCAAAGCCATTCATGACGGACAGTACCGTCACTAAAGCCATCACGCCAAGCGTAATGCCAATAGTCGAAAGCCAGGAGACAAAGCGACCGAAACGGTCCGCGGCGCGCCCACGCATGTAACGTAAGCCTATAAAGAGTGCGACAGGTTGGTACATGAAATCCGTCTGTTTGCTGATAGCAGACCCACGAGTATATAAGCGAATCCGTTAAGCGTAAATGACTGAAACCGTAAGCTTTGGTAATCATTATTCCTAAAAATTCAGATAAATCATTGGGCTACTCTTTTAACCTCCCTACAGAAGCCCTCACCTTTTCCGAAAAACGTCCCGATACAGACTGTTACTGATGACCTCCCTCACCTCCTGGGGACGAATCCCTCCCGTGCGGTTCCAGTTTGCTTATGCAAAACGATCGAGGATAATAAAGACATTGCGTATCAGTGATATGCCCCAATACTGTTGGTATATCCATAAGAGACTCTGACATAGCCATGGCTGAACACTATCGTTATTCCTTGCCCGTCAAAGCGGGCGACCAGCGCCAGCTGGGCGAACTCACGGGCGCGGCGTGTGCCACGCTGGTGGCAGAAATCGCTGAGCGCCATCCTGGCCCGGTGGTGCTGGTTGCCCCGGACATGCAAAATGCCCTGCGTCTGCACGACGAAATTCGGCAGTTCACCGATAACCTGGTGTCCAGCCTGGCCGACTGGGAAACGCTGCCCTATGACAGCTTCTCCCCGCATCAGGAGATCATCTCCTCACGTCTGTCGACACTTTATCAATTACCGACCATGCAGCGCGGCGTATTAATCGTCCCGGTGAACACGCTGATGCAGCGCGTTTGCCCACACAGTTATCTGCATGGCCATGCCCTGGTGATGAAAAAAGGCCAGCGCCTGTCGCGCGATGCCCTGCGCGCGCAGCTGGATAGCGCTGGTTATCGCCACGTCGATCAGGTGATGGAGCACGGTGAATACGCCACGCGCGGCGCGCTGCTGGATCTCTATCCGATGGGTAGCGACCAGCCTTATCGCCTGGATTTCTTCGATGATGAAATCGACAGCCTGCGCGTGTTCGATGCTGACACCCAGCGTACGCTGGAAGAAGTGGACTCCATTAACTTGCTGCCCGCCCATGAATTCCCGACGGACAAAACCGCCATCGAGCTGTTCCGCAGCCAGTGGCGTGACAAGTTTGATGTGAAGCGTGACGCCGAACATATTTATCAGCAGGTCAGCAAAGGCACGCTGCCGGCGGGGATCGAATACTGGCAGCCGTTGTTCTTTAACGAACCACTGCCCGCACTGTTTAGCTACTTCCCGGCAAACACGCTGATTGTGAATACCGGTGATGTCGACGCCAGTGCCAGTCGTTTTGAAAGTGAAACGCGCGCCCGCTTTGAAAGTCGGGGCGTGGATCCGATGCGTCCGCTACTGCCGCCGGAAACGCTGTGGCTACGCACTGATGAGCTAAACGCCGAGCTGAAGCGCTGGCCGCGTATGCAGCTCAAAACGGAATCGCTTGCCGACAAAGCGGCCAATACTAATCTGGCGTTCCAGAAATTGCCCGAGCTGGCCGTTCAGGCGCAGCAAAAATCACCGCTGGATAATCTGCGCAAGTTCCTCGAATCCTTTACCGGGCCGGTGGTCTTCTCGGTTGAGAGTGAAGGACGCCGGGAAGCCCTGGGTGAACTGCTCGGGCGGATTAAAGTTGCGCCGAAGCGCATTCTGCGGCTGAGCGAAGCCAGCGGTAATGGGCGTTACCTGATGATCGGTGCCGCCGAGCACGGGTTTATCGATACGCTCAACAACCTGGCGCTGATTTGCGAAAGCGACCTGCTGGGGGAACGCGTGGCGCGTCGCCGTCAGGACAGCCGTCGCACCATCAACCCGGACACGCTGATCCGCAACCTGGCGGAGCTGCACACGGGCCAGCCGATTGTTCACCTCGAACACGGCGTTGGGCGCTATCAGGGGATGACCACGCTTGAAGCGGGTGGCATCAAAGGCGAGTACCTGATGCTGACCTACGCTAACGACGCCAAACTCTATGTCCCGGTATCTTCCCTGCACCTGATCAGCCGCTACGCCGGTGGCGCAGAGGACAATGCACCGCTGCACAAACTGGGCGGTGATGCCTGGGCGCGAGCGCGTCAGAAGGCCGCCGAAAAAGTGCGCGATGTGGCGGCAGAACTGCTGGATATCTACGCCCAGCGCGCAGCCAAAGAAGGCTATGCCTTTAAGCACGATAAAGAACAATATCAGCTGTTCTGCGACAGCTTCCCGTTTGAAACCACGCCGGACCAGGCACAGGCTATTAATGCCGTACTGAGCGACATGTGTCAGCCGCTGGCGATGGACAGGCTGGTGTGTGGCGACGTTGGCTTCGGGAAAACCGAAGTGGCGATGCGCGCCGCCTTCCTGGCCGTAGAGAACAACAAGCAGGTTGCGGTGCTGGTGCCGACCACCCTTCTCGCCCAACAGCACTTTGACAACTTCCGCGACCGTTTTGCCAACTGGCCGGTACGCATTGAGATGTTGTCACGTTTTCGCAGTGCCAAAGAGCAAACACACATTCTGGAGCAGGCCAGTGAAGGCAAGATCGATATTTTGATCGGCACCCACAAGCTACTGCAGAGCGATGTGAAATGGAAAGATCTGGGGCTGTTGATTGTGGATGAAGAGCACCGCTTCGGGGTGCGTCATAAAGAGCGCATTAAAGCAATGCGCGCCGATGTCGACATTCTGACCCTGACCGCCACGCCAATTCCGCGTACGCTGAACATGGCGATGAGCGGCATGCGCGATCTGTCGATTATCGCCACCCCGCCAGCGCGCCGTCTGGCGGTGAAGACCTTTGTTCGCGAGTACGACAATCTGGTGGTACGTGAGGCCATTCTGCGTGAAGTGCTGCGTGGTGGGCAGGTTTATTACCTGTACAACGACGTGGAAAATATCCAGAAAGCGGCGGACAGGCTGGCCGAGCTGGTGCCGGAAGCACGCATTGCCATCGGTCATGGGCAGATGCGCGAACGTGAGCTGGAACGGGTGATGAACGACTTCCACCACCAGCGTTTTAACGTGCTGGTGTGTACCACCATCATCGAAACCGGGATCGACATTCCGACAGCGAACACCATCATCATTGAACGCGCGGATCACTTTGGTCTGGCACAGCTACACCAGCTGCGCGGTCGTGTCGGACGTTCACACCACCAGGCGTACGCCTGGCTGCTGACGCCGCATCCGAAAGCAATGACGACCGACGCGCAAAAACGTCTGGAAGCGATCGCCTCGCTGGAAGATCTGGGTGCCGGTTTCGCGCTGGCGACGCACGATCTCGAGATCCGCGGTGCCGGTGAACTACTGGGTGAAGACCAGAGCGGCTCAATGGAAACCATCGGCTTCTCGCTGTATATGGAGCTGCTGGAAAATGCTGTCGATGCTCTGAAGGCCGGGCGTGAACCGTCGCTGGAAGATCTCACCAGCCAGCAAACGGAAGTGGAACTGCGTATGCCTTCCCTGCTGCCGGATGATTTTATCCCGGATGTGAATACCCGCCTGTCGTTCTACAAACGTATTGCCAGTGCGAAAAAAGAAACCGAACTGGAAGAAATTAAGGTCGAGTTGATCGACCGTTTTGGGCTTCTGCCAGATGCCGCGAGAACTCTGCTGGATATTGCGCGGCTGCGGCAACAGGCGCAGAAACTGGGCATTCGCAAGTTCGAAAGCAATGAAAAAGGCGGCATTATTGAGTTCGCCGAGAAAAACCATGTCGACCCGATGTGGCTGATTGGTTTGCTGCAAAAACAGCCGCAGCACTTCCGTCTTGATGGCCCAACGCGCCTCCGCTTTGTTCAGGCGCTGGCGGAGCGTAAAACCCGCATGGACTGGGTGCGTAATTTTATGCGCCAGCTGGAAGAAAACGCTATCGCGTAACGGGCTCTCAATCCCCCCGGTAACACCTGCTGCCGGGGGACTATTTACAAACTCTTTGCACTTCCCCCGATCTTCCCGACATACTCATTCATCATAATTATCATTAACGCCTTATAAAACAATAACCTTATCATTTATATGGATTATGGTAATGATGACCTCTTCGCGTTTTACTCGCTGGATAACCCTGTTTGCGCTGGCCGCAACGGTGGCTATTGCGCTTCCTGCTCGCGCAAACACCTGGCCGCTTCCGCCTGCTGGCAGTAAGGTTGTGGGGGAAAACCGCTTTCATGTGGTTGAAAATAATGGTGGTTCGCTGGAAGCGATTGCCAAAAAATATAACGTCGGCTTTCTGGCACTGCTGCAGGCTAATCCTGGCGTTGACCCTTACGTACCGCGTGCTGGCAGCGTACTGACCATCCCACTACAAACTATTTTGCCGGATGCACCGCGCGAGGGGATCGTAATAAATCTTGCCGAGCTGCGTCTTTACTACTATCCGCCGGGCAAAAACGTCGTCACCGTCTACCCTATCGGCATTGGTCAACTGGGCGGCGATACCCTTACACCAACGATGATCACCACCGTGTCGGACAAACGCGCGAACCCGACCTGGACACCAACGGCCAACATCCGTGCCCGCTATAAAGCGCAGGGGATTGACCTGCCAACTGTTGTACCGGCAGGCCCGGATAACCCAATGGGACACCATGCAATCCGCCTCGCGGCATACGGTGGTGTTTATCTGCTGCACGGAACGAATGCTGATTTTGGCATCGGCATGCGCGTCAGTTCCGGTTGTATTCGTCTGCGCGATGATGATATCAAAACGCTTTACAGCGTGATCGCACCAGGCACCAAAGTGAATATTATCAATACACCGATTAAGGTCTCCGGGGAGCCGGGCGGCATACGCCTGGTCGAAATCCACCAGCCGTTATCGAAGAATATTGGTGATGATCCGCAGACACTGCCAATCAACCTGAATGCGGCAATGATGAGCTTCAAGGCTAATGCCGGCACCGATGGCATCGTGATGGAACGCGCGATGGAAGCGCGTTCCGGTATGCCGACAAATGTCACGCGGTATCACGATACCACTCAACAGTCTATGTAACGCACAACGAAAAACGCCCTGCTCATGCAGGGCGTTTTTGATTGCAGTGGCATAACTGCAGGTTTTGTCGAGCTTATTTATAGATTACAGCAGTACCGTGCAGGGTGTTAGGGCCGGTGACTGAAGTGATACGGAAAGATTTTGCCCCCATTTCGTCAGCTTTTTGCGCCAGCTGATCTTCCAGAGAACTCAGATTTGTACCTGCGTTTGCGGAGATAGTGCCCACTTTATGCTGATCAGCAGGGGTGGATTGCACTTCAACAGCAGCGAAGCTTGCGAAAGAAAGTGAACTCAGGACAGCAGCAGCGAGCAGGGTTTTTACGTTTTTCATGATTGTTACCTTTAGGCAGATGAATATGAAGGTCGTTAGTTATTTACTTAACGATCGATAGGTAAATGATAGATGTGATCCAGATCACGCGTCAATATGTTTTTTATAACAACCGTTAAATTAATTTAAATTCTCTTATTAATCATATTGATATGATTAATTTATTTTTCAGCAATCAGCACTGGTGGTGGCACACGTTTATTTTTATAATGACTATTCAACAAACCAACAGAGGACCAACGGCAAATGACAACCGATGTCACGAGTTGCGCAAAGAAAAGCCGTGGCCGACCAAAAGTGTTCGACAGGGATGCAGCGCTTGATAAGGCCATGACACTCTTCTGGCAACATGGGTATGAAGCGACGTCGCTTTCCGATCTGGTGGAGGCCACCGGAGCTAAAGCGCCAACGCTGTATGCGGAATTCACGAATAAAGAGGGGCTGTTCAGAGCAGTGCTGGACAGATACATCTCGCGTTTTGCTGCCAAACACGAAGCGCAGCTTTTCTGTGAAGAAAAAAGTGTTGAGCAAGCATTACTGGACTATTTCACCACCGTCGCCACCTGCTTCACCAGCAAAGATACGCCTGCGGGCTGTTTTATGATTAACACCTCCGCCACCCTTGCGGCGTCTTCCAGAGAGATAGCCAACACGGTGAAATCGCGTCATGCCATGCAGGAAGAGACGTTGAGCACATTTCTGGCCCAGCGCCAGCAGCGCGGTGAAATACCCGCGCATTGCCATCCACAGGCGCTGGCACAATTTCTGAGCTGCATTTTGCAGGGCATGTCGATCAGCGCCCGTGAAGGCGCAACGCTGGAAAAACTGCAAAGTATTACCCAGACCACACTGCGCCTGTGGCCTGAACTCCTCAAAGCCTGAGCAAAAAAAAAGCTCCTCAGCCTGAGCGCTTGAGGAGCTAAATTCAGAGAACATCTTTTTTACACTTTGTTATTCAGTACCAACTGACCGTTTCCGTCCAGGGGGATCTGGGAACCAGGATCTTTATCCATCCGAATTTTGCCCTGCTGGTCGCCAATTTTGTACGTTACGTCATAGCCCAGCATTTTTTCCGACTTGTCGTAGACAGTTTTACAGCGCTGCTGAGTCGTGGTGTATGTATCGTTGTCCTGCATTGCCCCCTGCACCTGGTTACCGGCGTAGCCGCCACCCAGTGCGCCGACGACGGTTGCGACATCCCTGCCACGTCCACCACCGAACTGATGGCCAATCACGCCACCGGCTACCGCACCCAGCACAGAACCGGCGATACGGTTTTCATCCTGCACCGGACGACGATGAGTCACGGCAACGTTACGACACTCCTGACGAGGTGTTTTAACGGTTTCTTTAATCGGGGTAGCGGAAACTACCTGAGCATACTGCGGGCCGCGATCAAGCACATTGAGACTGGCAACGGCAGCCACACCTAACGCAGCAGCGACGCCAATCCCTATACCCGCCAACATGGATTTATTCACGGGACTTCCTCCTTTGTTGCTATTAGTAACAATTTTGCAATTAACGGCAGATTTAGCCAATCGGAAAAAGGCGTAAAAGTGTGGGGATATCGACAGAATGACCGCGTTTCGGAGAACTCCTAAGCGATCAGAGGGAGATTACCAGCATGATATGCTAAAAAATCCCTCCGGAAGCCCGGAGGGAAGAGAGGATTAGTGCAGCTTGAGACGCGGACGAATAACGCGGTTGATTCTGCCTACCAGCATCATCAGGCCCGTTTTGAAGTAGCCGTGCAGCGCGATCTGGTGCATACGGTACAGGGAGATATACACAAAGCGTGCAATGCGCCCTTCCACCATCATGGACCCCCGCATCAGGTTACCCATCAGGCTACCGACGGTAGAGAAGTTAGACAGCGACACCAGTGAACCGTGATCTTTGTAGGTGTACGCCTTCATCGGTTTGCCTTTAGCCTGCGCCAGAATGTTGTGCAGAACCAGGCTTGCCATCTGGTGTGCTGCCTGGGCTCGCGGAGGAACAAACCCGCCTTCCGGACGCGCACAGGACGCACAGTCACCGATCGCATAGATTTCCGGGTCACGTGTGGTTTGCAGCGTTGGCTCTGTCACCAGTTGGTTAATGCGGTTGGTTTCCAGCCCGCCGATATCTTTCATAAAGTCAGGTGCTTTGATACCCGCCGCCCAGACCATCAGATCGGCTTTGATGTACTCGCCATCTTTGGTATGCAGGCCGCCTGCATCCGCGCTGGTGACCATTGTCTGGGTCAGTACGCGTACGCCCAGTTTGGTCAGTTCGCTATGCGCCGCACCGGAGATACGTGGAGGCAGCGCAGGCAGAATACGTTCGCCGGCTTCCACCAGCGTCACGTTCAGCGCGTCGTTGGTCAGCCCTTTATAACCGTAGCTGTGCAGCTGTTTCACCGCGTTGTGCAGTTCAGCGGAGAGCTCAACACCCGTCGCACCACCGCCAACAATGGCGATATTAACCTTACCATTCGCACCCATGCTATTGGTGTACTTCAGGAACAGGTTCAACATTTCCTGATGGAAACGGCGTGCCTGGTGCGGGTTATCCAGGAAGATACAGTGCTCTTTCACACCTGGCGTGTTGAAGTCGTTAGAGGTACTGCCCAACGCCATCACCAGCGTGTCATACGCCAGTTTGCGCTCAGGTACCAGCAGCTCACCCTTTTCGTCGCGTAGCTCTGCCAGGGTAATGGTTTTGCTTTCACGGTTGATGTCCACCACGGAACCCAGCTGGAACTGGAAATGATGATTGCGTGCGTGCGCCAGATAGCTCAGTGCATCCACACCTTCATCCAGCGAACCGGTCGCCACCTCGTGCAGCAACGGCTTCCACAGGTGACTGTGGTTACGATCCACCAGCGTAATTTTGGCTTTTTTGCCGCGACCCAGCTTCTTGCCCAACTGTGTTGCCAGCTCCAGCCCGCCAGCACCACCGCCTACAATCACTATCTTTTTCAATGGCGTAGTCAACGTGACCCCCTCAAATTATTAACCAATTGTTAATTAAAAGTTATTGAAATAACTCTTAGTTAACAACAAGTTACAGCACTGAAACCATTCAGGTGCATTGAGAATAACACGTCAGGCGCATTGGTCATACCAAAATTGATATGCATCAAGTTTTGATGGCGTAAATTTGTACAAATTTAGCAAAAAAGAAGGCCCGGCACGCTGTCACGGCCAGGCCTGGTGAGTAAGATGATGGTGCTCAGCCCAGTGTTTTAAAGGCTTTGATGCGTTGTAAATGCGGAGAGATATTCTTGAACTTGTGGGTCTGATCCTCGTCCCAGACTATTTCATAGTAATGATGCAGCAGCTCTGCAGCCCGGTGGCTGCTCAGGGCCTCATCATTGCGCGAGAGGATCACCAGACAGCGGTCGCGGTTTTTCTCGCGGAAGTTACTGACGCACTTGGTGGCAATATCGACGTACTCTTCAGGGCGATCGATTTTGCCTTCCATGTTTTCATTCGGGAACAGGTTAGGATTGAACACCACCTGGCGAATGTCGCACAGGAACCCAATCCGCTCTGCCCAGTAGCCCCCCAACCCGACACCACAAATGAGCGGGCGCTCATCAACATTGAGTTGCAACATCTTGTCCACTTCTTTGAGTAAATGCTGCATATCATGCTTCGGATGGCGCGTACTGTAGCTGATCAACCGTACATCTGGATCGATAAACTGCAGCTGCAGCACCTTCTCATGATTACCTGGACTGTTTGAGTCAAAACCGTGTAAATAGATGATCATTGTCTCTCACCACGCTACGCCTTCCGGGAGGGTTTAAAGGCTGGCTTTATGTGCCTGCCAGCGCTCATTCAGTGCTTCAAGCTGGGCATTGACCGTCTTCCAGCGCGCCGAGCCCATCAGCTCCTGACGACTAAATGAACCTTTATGATACAATTGTGTAACACGCTCTGCATTGATCGGCGACAGGTTATCCAGCACGCTGACGGCTCCTTTACGATTATTGCAGACGAGGATCATATCGCAACCCGCATCCAGCGACGCCTGCCCGCGTTCTGCATAGCTCCCCATAATCGCCGCTCCTTCCATCGACAAATCGTCGGAGAAAATCACACCGTTGAAACCGAGCTCCTGGCGCAGAACGGTTTTGAGCCAGTGCGCAGAACCGCTGGCCGGACGCGGGTCAACATCACTGTAAATCACGTGTGCTGGCATGATGGCATCCAGTTTGTTATCGGTAATCAACGAACGGAATACCGACATATCTTTGGCACGAATGTCCGCCTCCGGACGCGGATCGCGTGGCGTCTCTTTGTGCGAATCCGCAGTCACTGCGCCGTGGCCAGGGAAGTGCTTCCCGGTGGTTTTCATTCCCGCATCGTGCATACCATCAATAAAACGGGTAGCCATCGCCAGTGCAATACGCGGATCCTCATGATACGAACGTTCACCAATGGCAGCACTGATATGCCCTACGTCCAGCACCGGTGCAAAGCTGATGTCGATATCCATCGCAATCATCTCACTGGCCATCAACCAGCCCGCATCCTGTGCCAGTTTGCCGCCCTCTTCCGTACCCAACAGTGCCGCAAATGATTGTGCCGCTGGCAGGCGGGTAAAGCCTTCGCGGAAACGTTGTACACGCCCGCCTTCCTGGTCTACAGCGACCACCAGACGATGATGGGATGCTGCGCGGATTTGCCGGACCAGTTCACGCAGCTGCTCCGGATCGTGATAGTTGCGGGTAAACAGAATCAGACCACCAACCAGCGGGTGCGCCAGAATTTCACGCTCCTCCGCATCCAGCTCAAACCCTTCTACATCCAACATGACTGGACCCACACGAACCTCTCTTATCCTTTAGTTTGTAACTGACGCCAGACGTCATCTGCCAGCGTAATAAATTGTTTGTCACCTGACTGCCGCAGGCGGACTTCGAACCAGCCTGCCATCAGCATCAATACCCACGGCCGCCAGCGCCTGACCTGATGAGCCAGAATTGTGGCATCCAGGTGGGCAATCCGGGCATAGTCGCTGATGAGCGTTTGTCGCGCGGTATCCTCTTCCGCCCACACTGCTGCCAGCTCCAGTGCCACATCCCCGTCTCCGGCATATTCCCAGTCGATAAGCCTGGCCCCTGCTGACGTATGAACGATATTCCCGGCGTGGACATCCATATGCAATGGTACCAACCGTAGCGGCTGTGGCTCTCCCGCTTTACGCAGCCGTTTAAGCTCAGCCAGCCAGAAAGGCGTTCGTCTGCCGGGTAAAGCCTGCTGCCAGTATTGTTCAAGCAGTGGTGCCAGCGTGACTCGCCACCCCAGACGCGGCTGGCTGTGCAGATGATACAACATAGCCGCAAGCGTGGGGGGATCCGGCAGCTCGCTTTTGATCTCTCCCGCAAGATATTCCACGGCCATCCAGCCCTGCATAAAAAAACACGGCTGCGGCACGAGATCCACCGGAAGACGCCTCAACGCGCGATACTGTCGACGAAAGTGGGAGGCAGGAGCGGAAGCATCATGATGCTGGCGCAAAACCAGCCGATGAGAGTCTTGCTCAATAATGCAACTCGCGCCGCCAAGCCCGGAATGGGCCTGCGGCGCGATAAGGCGATACTGAGGGAAATAACGCGTCAGAACATCTTCACGCGTGCAGTTATTGTTGCGTAACGGCACCTTTACCTGACCAGATAATTTCGCCTGTCTGAACCAGCATCAGCTGCATCTGCAGCGCTGGCGTATTCACGTTACCGGAGGCGTTTGAGTAGAGCACATACTGAGCGCCAACGTTACGGGCGATACCAATCGCCTTGCTACGCGAACCGAGGCTATCCTGTGGAGACAGGCCCAGTTGCTGTTTGGCAACTGCCAGCTGTTGCGCGGAGACCAGCGTAAATTTACCGTTATTTGCCAGGGCATTGCGCAGCGTTTCCGTCGCTTCACCCGCGTTCAGGGAACCGTTAGTACGGTTATTCACGCTGTCCACCAGCAGTACGCTTCCCGGCGTGACGCCTTGCGCCTGCAGCATTTTGCCTACCATCGGCTGCATCGCGCCGTTCCAGTCATAGTGACGCACGCGTGGTGCAGGCTGGGACGTTTGATCCTGATGTTCAATCGGGCCTGGCTGTGCCGGAATGCTCGGTACAGACGGCACGGTTGGCTGCGGCTCCGTTGGTTGTGTCGGCTGCTCTGTGCCTGGTTTGGCCTCTTCCACAGGAGCAGGTTGTTCCGTTCGCGTCACACACCCTGCAAGGAAGAGTGCAAAAGCGGTCACGAGCGCATAACGGCTCATATTTTTAATCAAGGTTCACCCCTTACAAATAAAGATAAAGCCGCACCTTATGCGCACCCAGAGAGTTGGCACTGCCATAAAGCGTGACTGACGACCTTGCCGGAATGGTGACGCTGCGCGTCACCTCAAGCGGGTGCATTTCAAGGCCTCTTACGTCATACCAGTAAAAACGGTAGTGCACCGTTACCGGCTCATGTCTTTCGTTGAAGAGCGTAGAGGAAGCAGAAGACTGAATTTCACTGATGGTCAACGCGGGTTGCTCTGCCGTGATACCCGCAGCAAGCACGGAAGATTCCATCACCAGCGTCTGTTCATCACTGACCGGGATCGCCGGACGCGCGCTGCACCCGACCATCACCATTGTCATTACCAGCGCCACAATACGCCCTCTTAACATGTCAAAGACCTTTGTGTGCCAGCATCGGCCCCAGGGGACGACCACCCAGCAGATGCATATGAATATGATAAACTTCCTGACCACCGTGGCGATTACAGTTCATGATCAGACGGTAACCGTCTTCCGCAATCCCTTCCTGCTCAGCAATTTTCGCGGCCACCGTCAGCATACGGCCTAATGCCACTTCATGCTCGGTTTTTACGTCATTCATGGTCGGAATCAGAATATTTGGAATAATAAGGATATGTGTCGGTGCCTGAGGTGAAATGTCCCGGAAAGCCGTCACCAGCTCGTCCTGATAGACGATATCCGACGGGATTTCGCGGCGGATAATTTTACTGAAAATAGTTTCTTCAGCCATGACCTGTTCCTTTTTTGTTTAATCTGGCGTGGTGCGTCCGCTGTTAACACACAATGTCTGTATTACTGTGTGACATAACTCAAGAGTATGAGCGAATTTCTCCTGCCCTTTCAACCTTCTCCCTCGATTTCTTTCCTTATTGCTGACCAGCTGGCTGGAGAGTAACCACTCAGACACCTGTTTCATTTTTTACGGTGGCGTTTCATCCGCTCCACATATAAAAAAGGCAGCCATTCGGCTGCCTTAGTCTCCCCAGATCACAACTTAGTTGCTGCGGATGTATTCATCCATTTCGGTTTTCAGGTTATCGGATTTCGTACCGAAGATTGCCTGAACACCAGAACCAGCCACTACGACGCCCGCTGCGCCCAGTTTTTTCAGACCAGGCTGGTCTACTTTCGCAACGTCGGCAACACTCACACGCAGACGAGTGATACACGCGTCCAGGTTAGTGATGTTTTCTTTACCACCGAACGCGGCAACCAGAGCCGGAGCCATTTCGCTGGTCACGCCAGCTTTGCTGTCTTCTGACGCATCTTCACGACCTGGTGTTTTCAGGTCCAGTGCTTTGATCAGCACACGGAAGATGGTGTAGTACAGAACGGCGTAGCACGCACCAACCACTGGGAACAGCCACAGTTTGCTGCTGTTACCGGACAGAACGATGAAGTCGATCAGGCCGTGAGAGAAGGACGTACCGTCACGCATACCCAGCAGAATACAGATTGGGAATGCCAGACCTGCCAGAACTGCGTGGATAACGTACAGGATCGGCGCAACGAACATGAAGGAGAACTCGATCGGCTCGGTGATACCGGTCAGGAACGAGGTCAACGCTGCGGAGATCATGATACCGCCCACTTTTGCACGGTTCTCTGGTTTAGCAGAGTGCCAAATTGCAATTGCAGCGGCTGGCAGACCGTACATTTTGAACAGGAAGCCACCAGACAGTTTGCCTGCAGTTGGGTCACCTGCCATATAACGTGGGATATCACCGTGGAACACCTGACCTGCGGCGTTGGTGAATTCACCAATCTGCATCTGGAATGGAACGTTCCAGATGTGGTGCAGACCGAATGGTACCAGGCAGCGTTCAACGAAGCCGTAGATACCGAACGCCACAACCGGGTTCTGGTAAGCAGCCCACTGGGAGAATGCCTGGATCGCAGAACCAATTGGAGGCCAGATGAAGGACAAGAGCACGCCCAGAATAATCGCGGCCAGACCAGAAATGATCGGAACAAAACGCTTGCCCGCGAAGAAGCCCAGATACTCAGGCAGCTTGATGCGATAGAATCGGTTGAACATATACGCTGCAATCGCACCGGAGATGATACCGCCCAGAACACCGGTGTCTGCCAGGTGTTTCGCTGCGATCTCTTCAGCAGGTAAATGCAGAACCAGCGGCGCAACCACAGCCATAGTTTTCACCATGATGCCGTAGGCAACCACTGAAGCCAGAGCAGATACACCGTCGTTATTGGTGAAGCCCAGAGCAACACCGATAGCGAAGATCAGCGGCATGTTAGCAAAAACTGAGCCGCCTGCTTCGGCCATCACATGAGAAACTACGGCTGGCAGCCAGCTGAAGTTAGCAGAACCGACACCCAGCAGAATACCTGCGATAGGCAGTACGGATACTGGTAGCATCAGCGATTTACCGACCTTTTGCAGGTTAGCAAATGCATTCTTAAACATAATTGAGAGTGCTCCTGAGTATTTGTGCTTTTTTTTTACGCTTTCACGCATTGGCCCGGGGGGAGTACCGTGCCGTGGACGGGACATCTAAGCGCCCTTTATTTATTACACAGAGTAAAATAAATCCCTCTGAGTTTGTTTGACGGCTATCACGTTTCAGCTTAAGGCGGCCAAAAAACTTTCAGACATTTACAAAAAGCATTTCTGGATGTGTCTAAAAACACCATCACCGCCCCAAATGAGGCGGTGAACTTTACTCGCTTTGTTTATTAATTACGAGCCTAAAAAAAACAGGTGTATCAAACAGATTGCAGGCGGGCGGGATCAATGTGGAACAGCGTTGCGAAGTTTTCCGTTGTGGTGCGAGCCAGCTCATCGATGCTAACCCCCTTCAGAACGGCCATATACTCAGCCACATCTCTCGTCATGGCTGGCTGGTTTTCTTTACCGCGGTGCGGTACCGGTGCCAGGTAAGGAGAGTCTGTCTCCACCAGAATACGATCGAGAGGAACATAACGCGCGGCATCACGCAGTTGTTCTGCGTTGCGGAACGTAACGATCCCCGAAAACGAGATATAAAACCCCAAATCAAGCAGCTTACCCGCCGTTTCTCTGTCCTCTGTGAAACAGTGTAGTACGCCACCGCAATCCGTCACTTTTTCTTCCCTGAGGATCGCCAGCGTATCCGCACGCGCATCACGGGTATGGACAATAACTGGCTTGTTCAGCTCGCGACCAATGCGAATGTGGTGACGGAACGATTCCTGCTGGCGTGGTTTTGTTTCCGGCGTGTAATAATAATCCAGCCCGGTCTCCCCCAGCGCCACCACGCCCTCTTCCGCAGCCAGACGACGTAACTCTTCAACGTCGTACTCTTCATCCTGATTCAGCGGATGTACACCGCAGGAGAACACGACGTTATCGCGAA
This sequence comes from Enterobacter sp. RHBSTW-00901, assembly GCF_014103115.1. Lineage (NCBI taxonomy): Bacteria > Pseudomonadati > Pseudomonadota > Gammaproteobacteria > Enterobacterales > Enterobacteriaceae > Enterobacter > Enterobacter sp. RHBSTW-00901. The sequence continues at coordinate 50,928 of NZ_JABXPB010000001.1, read as the reverse complement.
CGCCCACCAGCTCACGCATGGTGCGGTAACCCGGTAGCGTCGTTGCTACAGCCAGGCAAAATTTCACATCACGGGCAGCGGCTTTTGCCAGCACATCGTCCACGTTTTTATGCAGGGATTGATAATCCAGGCCATCGAGATGGCAGTGTGAGTCGACTAAAAACATAATGTCTCTCTCAGAGATGGGAAACGGGCGGTATCACGCCCGGTTGCAGGTAATGTTCAATACGCAGTAACTGGTCGGTCAGTAAAAGCTCTCGATTGAGACCCGTGACGGCCAAAAGTTGTTCGCGGCTCTGACAAACGTCATGGAGGATAGCGCGCAGGGACGTGCCTGACAGACCGTTCGCCAGGGTGTTCACCAGCGGCCAGGCATCAGGGTTAGTCAACAACGTCGCCCCTTGCTGGATCTTGAGCGCATCAAGGAGTAAGGAGGCCAGCCAGTGCAGACGCTCGGTAACCTGATCGCTATTAAGTACAGGCAGCAGGCTCAACCAGTCGCGGCTATTCAGTGAAGATTCGACAGCCTGGCAGAGCGCCTCACGCTGTGACCAGACATCCGGTTGCAGCATCGCCAGAGCTGCAGCCGGTGCGCCACCGCACAGGCGTAGTGCAGAGAGCGCCACGTCTTGTGACGTTGTCACTTCCCGTTCCAGCCAGCTAAGCGCCCACGATTCCTGAGGCACTGCGAGGTGATGAAGGCGACAGCGGCTGCGTAGCGTGGCCAGCAATCTGCCCGGCTCACGGCATGACAGGAAGAACCAGGTTTTTTCCGGCGGTTCTTCCAGCGTTTTCAACAGTGCGTTAGCGGCTGCTTCGGTAAGCAGTGCCGCATCTTTCAGCCAGATGACTTTTGCCCCGTTGAGTCGCGCGTGTTCGTACAATTTTTCGCTAACTTCACGCACAGCGTCAATACCGAGCGTACTTTTACCTTTCTCAGGTTCAAGTGTGTAATAGTCAGGATGTGTACCGGCCTGCATCAGCTGGCAGCCACGGCATTTGCCACAGCTTTTGTGTCCTTCCGGCTGTTGGCACATCAGAAAACGGGTGATGGCGTAAATCAACGCATCATCGCCCATACCCGGCAATGCCTGAATCAGTAACGCATGATGCCCCCGACCGCCCTGATAGCTGTTGACCAGCTGTTCAAAGTGCGGGCGCAACCACGGATACCATTTCATGCCTGTTGTTCCTGTAGCCATTGCGCGACGGTTTCCTGAATGGAACGAGTGACAACCTCAAGGGATTGCGTTGCATCAATGGTACGAATTGTGCTGTCCTGTCCGGCCAGTTCAAGATAACGCGCACGAGTACGGTTAAAGAAATCGAATGACTCTTGCTCAATGCGATCCAGTTCACCACGCGCACGTGCGCGCTTCAGCCCCACTTCCGGCGTTACGTCCAGATAGAGCGTCAGATCGGGGCGGAAATCACCGAGCACCACATCACGCAGCGTTGCGAGCATCGTCTGGTCAATACCGCGCCCCCCCCCCTGATAAGCCTGGGTAGACAGATCGTGGCGATCGCCAATGACCCACTTACCTTCGGTCAGCGCGGGTTTGATCACTGTCTCCACCAGCTGCACACGCGCAGCATAGAACATCAGCACTTCGGCTTTGTCGGTGATAACTTCGTCGCCTACGGATTTGATATCCAGCACCAGACTACGCAGTTTTTCAGCCAGCTGCGTGCCGCCCGGCTCACGGGTGAACACCATATCCGCAATACCATTCGATTTCAGCGTCTCAACGACCACGTTGCGGGCGGTGGTTTTACCTGCCCCTTCGAGTCCCTCAATGACAATGTATTTACTGCGCATTTTTTTCCTTAAGTGCCTTCAGATAGTCCTGAACAGAGCGATTATGGCTGGCAAGGTTGGTGTTAAAGGTATGACCACCTTTTCCATCAGCCACAAAATAGAGATACGGTGTTTTTGCCGGGTGCGCGGCAGCCTGAAGCGATGCTTCGCTCGGGGTCGCAATCGGGCCCGGCGGTAAACCACTAATCACGTAAGTATTATACGCCGTTGGTGTCTCCAGATCTTTTCTGGATATCTTACCGTTATAACCCTCTCCCATGCCGTAAATCACGGTAGGGTCGGTTTGCAGGCGCATGCCGATGCGCAAACGGTTGATAAAGACCGACGCCACCTGGTCGCGCTCTGCGGCAACGGCCGTCTCTTTCTCGATGATCGAGGCCATCGTAACAAACTGATTTTGATCTTTATACGGCAACCCATCGATGCGCCCTTCCCAGGCCGCCCCGACCGCCGCGACCATTTTTTTGTGCGCCCGCTTCAGAATGGCAACATCAGTGGTACCTGCCGTATACATCCAGGTATCTGGCCAGAACCAGCCTTCTACCCACTCAGGATGTTCGAATTTCAGTACCTCAGCCACCGTCTGGTAGCGGTCATCTTTCAGGGTATGCTTAATATACGGAGCATCGCGCAGTTGTTTGAGGTAATCGCTCAGGCGCATACCTTCAACAAAACGCAGCGGGAACTGTGCCTCTTTGCCACTTTCCAGCAACAGCAGCATCTCCCTGACGGTCATTCCCGGGGTGAAGCGATAAGTCCCGGCTTTGAAGTGGGACAGCGCAGGTTCAACACGCAGTAACCACTGGAATACGCGCGGGCGGTTAATGATCTTATCGCCATAAAGCTGCTCACCCAGCGCCTGCCGCCCGGTACCCGCTTTAAGGGTAAAAATCATCTCGTCTTTAATCAGGATTTTACTGTCCGCCAGTTGGCGAACCTTCCACACTCCTGCTCCGCCAGCAATACCCAGCGTAACGACAAGGAGGAGAACAAAGCGCAACATTTTCTTCATGACTATCTGGTTTGCTCACATATCGGGGCTAAAAACTGAAACAGCTCGCGCGATGGCAGGTGGAGTTGGCCATAAGCGCGTACGGGCACAACAGGCATCAGCGCATTGCAGATAATCATTTCATCAGCTTTCTGCAGCGCCTCTTCCCTCGCACTCACTTCGACAACACGAAAGCCCGAGTGTGCCAGGTGCTGTAAGCAAAACTGACGCATGATGCCGTTCACACCGGCCTGCTCCAGTGAAGGCGTGAAAACATCACGACCCTGCCGCCAGAGTAAATTAGCCGCACAGCATTCCGTAATGAACCCTTCGCTGTCAAGAACCAGCGCCTCATCAGCGTCCGTCTGCTCAAGATGAGTACGGATAAGCACCTGTTCCAGGCGGTTGAGGTGTTTAATACCGGCAAGCATTGGGTTTCGCCCCAGACGTACCGGGCTAAGCGTCAGGGTAACGCCCTCTTTACACCAGCGTTCGTAATGGGCAGGGTACGCGGAAACCGACAGGATCCGTGTCGGATGTTCGCAACGGGCTCCACTATAGCCCCGCCCCCCGCTGCCGCGACTGATAATCACTTTGAGTACCCCGCTGCCCTTCCCTGACGCCAGCTGGCACATTTCGTGCCGCAGCGTATCCCACTGTGTAAATGGGATCAGCAAGGTTTCACAGGCATTTTGCAGGCGGCGGATATGCGCATCAAGCAGGCATACATCCCCGTCAAGAATGCGCGCCGTCGTAAAGCAGCCATCACCAAACTGAGTTGCTCTGTCGCTGGCAGGCAGAGAATCTAGCTCAAGGCCATTGATTAAAAACATGGTGGCTCCTTATGCGTGGGGGTTCAGTCTGGCAGGATGTCGTACACCCGACAAGAAGAAAAGACCTAATAAAAAAGGTCCGACAAGCGGACCTTTTTTGATAGCCATCGGGCAGTCAGACTCAAATCTTTTTGAAGATCAGAGAGCCGTTGGTGCCGCCAAAGCCGAAGGAGTTACACAGCGTGTACTCCATGCCACTAACCTGACGCGCTTCGTGCGGTACGAAATCCAGGTCACAACCTTCATCCGGGTTATCCAGGTTGATGGTTGGCGGTACAGCCTGATCGCGCAGCGCCAGGATAGAGTAGATAGACTCTACTGCACCCGCCGCACCCAACAGGTGACCGGTCATGGATTTCGTCGAGCTCACCAGTACGCGGTGGGCAGATTCGCCGAAGATAGACTTAACGGCCTGAGTTTCTGCTTTATCGCCCGCAGGAGTAGACGTACCGTGCGCGTTAACGTAGCCGATCTGCGCAGGGGTAATACCCGCATCGCGAATCGCATTTGCCATTGCCAGCGCGGCACCGGCACCATTTTCTGGTGGTGACGTCATGTGGTAGGCATCACTGCTCATACCAAAGCCAACGATTTCAGCATAAATTTTCGCACCGCGTTTTTTCGCGTGCTCGTACTCTTCCAGCACGATCATGCCCGCACCGTCACCCAGCACGAAACCATCACGGTCTTTATCCCACGGACGGCTCGCCGCCTGAGGGTTATCGTTACGGGTAGACAGCGCACGCGCCGCACCAAAGCCACCTACACCCAGCGGGGTACTGGCTTTTTCCGCACCGCCTGCAACCATAGCATCTGCATCGCCGTACGCAATGATACGCGCGGCCTGGCCGATGTTATGTACGCCAGACGTACATGCGGTAGCGATAGAAATGCTTGGCCCACGCAGGCCGAACATGATGGTCAGGTGACCTGCCACCATGTTAACAATCGTGGACGGAACGAAGAACGGGCTGATCTTACGCGGGCCACCATTCATCAGAGATGTATGGTTTTCCTCGATCAGGCCAAGACCGCCAATCCCGGAGCCGATAGCGGCACCGATACGGGTTGCGTTCTCTTCCGTAATTTCAAGACCAGAATCCTGCATGGCCTGAACGCCAGCGACAATTCCATATTGAATGAAGGCATCCATCTTGCGCTGTTCTTTGCGCGAGATTATCTCTTCACAGTTAAAATCCTTTACTAAGCCAGCAAATTTCGTTGCATAGGCGCTAGTATCGAAATGGTCGATTAGGCTGATGCCGCTCTGACCGGCAAGGAGAGCTTTCCAGGTGGACTCTACGGTATTGCCGACAGGAGACAACATGCCAAGTCCGGTCACAACTACACGACGCTTAGACACGTTTGTCCTCCAGGGAGGGATAAAAAAAAGAGATTCGTGGGACTAAAAAAGATAAAACTCAGGCGGTCGAATGACCGCCTGGAGATGTTCACTTACGCCTGGTGACCGTTGATGTAATCAATGGCAGCCTGAACGGTGGTGATTTTCTCAGCTTCTTCGTCCGGAATCTCAGTATCAAACTCTTCTTCCAGAGCCATTACCAGCTCAACGGTGTCAAGAGAATCTGCGCCCAGGTCTTCAACGAAGGAAGCGGAGTTCACAACTTCTTCCTGCTTAACGCCCAGCTGTTCGCCAATAATTTTCTTAACGCGTTCTTCGATAGTGCTCATACTCTTAAATTTCCTATCAAAACTCGCTTTCGCGATGGTTTTCGTAGTGTATAAAATGTTGAAAAATTTGCAACTAAATCCCGGCAGGTCTTACCACGATTTTACGTTATTTTGAGGCCATTCGCCCTAATAACGCAAATATTTTCGATCGTGATTAAACCATGTACATTCCGCCGTTGACGTGGAGGGTTTCACCAGTGATGTAACCCGCTTCGTCAGAGGCTAAAAATGCAACCGCGCTGGCGATTTCTTTAGGGTCGCCAAGACGACCCGCCGGAACTGCCGCCAACGTACCCGCACGCTGATCATCGGTCAGCGCACGCGTCATGTCCGTTTCAATAAAGCCCGGAGCAACAACGTTTACAGTAATACCGCGTGACGCGACTTCACGCGCCAGCGACTTACTGAAACCGATCAGACCCGCTTTCGCCGCAGCGTAGTTAGCCTGACCAGCATTTCCCATGGTACCAACCACAGAACCAACAGTGATAATACGACCATGACGCTTTTTCATCATAGCGCGCATTACCGCTTTTGACAGACGGAATACAGATGACAGATTGGTTTCGATAATATCGTTCCACTCGTCGTCTTTCATTCGCATCAACAGGTTGTCGCGCGTGATCCCGGCATTATTTACCAGAATGTCCACTTCGCCAAACTCTGCGCGAATATTTTCCAGAACAGATTCGATAGATGCAGGTTCAGTCACATTCAGTACCAGACCTTTACCGTTCGCACCCAGATATTCGCTGATGGCTTTAGCGCCATTCTCGCTGGTCGCTGTACCAATCACTTTCGCGCCGCGCGCAACCAGTGTTTCAGCAATTGCACGCCCGATACCACGGCTTGCGCCGGTGACCAGTGCGATTTTTCCTTCAAAACTCATGGTATTCCTCTTTTATTGCGAGAGTGCCGCTGACATCGCTTCCGGCTCGTTAATCGCCGAGGCAGTCAGGGTGTCAACAATACGTTTTGTCAGACCGGTGAGGACTTTACCTGGGCCAACTTCATACAGATGCTCAACGCCCTGTGACGCCATAAACTCAACGGTTTTGGTCCACTGTACCGGGCTATAAAGCTGGCGAACCAGCGCGTTACGGATAGCTTCCGGCGCGGTTTCGCATTTCACATCGACGTTGTTCACAACGGAAATCGTCGGTGCGTTAAAGACAATTTTTTCCAGCTCAATGGCCAGTTTGTCGGCTGCTGGTTTCATCAGCGCGCAATGAGATGGAACGCTCACTGGCAGCGGCAGAGCACGCTTCGCACCTGCAGCTTTACAGGCGGCACCTGCACGTTCAACCGCTTCTTTATGGCCCGCGATAACCACCTGGCCCGGCGAGTTGAAGTTAACCGGAGAAACCACCTGGCCTTCGGCTGATTCTTCACATGCTTTCGCAATAGAGGCATCATCCAGACCGATGATGGCAGACATGCCACCCGTTCCTTCTGGCACCGCTTCCTGCATGAATTTACCACGCAGTTCGACCAGACGTACTGCATCAGCAAAGGCGATCACACCTGCACATACCAGCGCAGAGTATTCACCCAGGCTGTGACCCGCGAGCAGCGCTGGCGTTTTACCGCCCTGCTGCTGCCATGCACGCCACAGCGCAACGGATGCGGTCAGCAGTGCTGGCTGAGTCTGCCAGGTTTTGTTCAGCTCTTCGGCTGGGCCCTGCTGGGTCAACGACCACAGATCATAACCCAGCGCATCGGAAGCTTCACGGAAAGTTTCTTCGATTACCGGATAGTTTGCTGCCATTTCAGACAACATCCCAACGGTTTGAGAGCCCTGGCCCGGGAACACAAAAGCAAATTGCGTCATTTTTTAATCCTTATTCTAGAAACGAACCAGCGCGGAACCCCAGGTGAATCCACCACCGAAGGCTTCAAGCAAGACCAACTGGCCCCGTTTGATTCGTCCATCGCGTACCGCTTCGTCAAATGCACACGGTACCGACGCCGCAGAGGTGTTGCCGTGGCGATCCAGCGTCACGACAACGTTATCCATCGGCATGCCCAGCTTTTTAGCGGTCGCAGTGATGATACGCAGGTTCGCCTGATGCGGTACCAGCCAGTCGAGCGCAGAGCGTTCAAGGTGATTCGCTTCCAGCGTTTCATCGACAATATGTGCAAGTTCGGTCACCGCCACCTTGAATACCTCATTACCTGCCATTGTCAGGTGGATTGAGTTCTCCGGATTAACGCGATCGGCGTTAGGCAGTGTCAACAGCTCGCCGTAGCTACCATCGGCATGCAAATGCGTGGAGATGATGCCCGGATCTTCGGACTGGCCCAGCAACACTGCGCCTGCACCATCACCAAAAATAATGATCGTACCACGATCGGTTGGATCGCAGGTACGTGCCAGCACGTCAGCACCGATCACCAGCGCATACTTTACTGCGCCAGATTTGACATACTGATCGGCAACGCTCAGTGCATAGGTGAAACCTGCACATGCAGCAGCAACATCAAACGCCGGGCAACCTTTAATGCCGAGCATGTTCTGCACCTGGCATGCCGCGCTTGGGAAAGCATGCGTGGCGGACGTCGTGGCAACCACGATCAAACCAATTTGTTCTTTATCGATGCCGGCCATCTCGAGCGCACGCTGTGCCGCTTCGTAGCCCATAGTCGCAACGGTTTCATCTGGCGCGGCGATACGACGCTCACGGATACCTGTGCGCGTGACAATCCACTCGTCAGACGTATCTACCATTTTTTCCAGATCGGCGTTGGTTCGCACTTGTTTTGGCAGATAGCTGCCGGTACCAATAATCTTCGTATACATGTACGCTCAGTCACTTTTAGCTAATACAGATCCCAGGCGAGCGGCAATCCGCTGAGGGACTTGTCGCTGCACCGCCTGCACTGCCTGTTCAATCGCGACGGAAAATGCTCGCTGATTGGCGGCTCCATGACTCTTAATCACGATGCCGCGCAATCCTAACAGACAGGCGCCATTATACTGGTCGGGGTTGAGGTGACTGAATCGCCGCGTCAGGCTTTTTTGTAACCAACGCTTTAATAAAATCAGCCACCAGGACCTTTTTTTACCTTCTCCCTGGGTTTTCAGCAGAGAAAGAAACATCCGAACGACCCCTTCCATGGTCTTCAGCGTTACGTTTCCGGTGAAGCCATCACACACTAATACATCCGTTTTACCCGTCAGCAACTCATTGGCTTCGAGATAACCAATATAGTTGATGGAAGGAACCTGTTTAAGTAATTCGGCAGCATCACGAATACTATCCAGGCCTTTGGTCTCTTCTTCACCAATATTCAGCAACGCAACGCGGGGGTTTTTAATCCCGACCACATCTTCTGCCAGCACCGACCCCATCACGGCGAACTGAACCAGCATTGTACTATCACAATCGACGTTAGCACCCAGATCGAGCACCACCGTTTTGCCCTTTTGCTGGTGCGGTAACACCGTCACCAGCGCCGGGCGCTCAATGCCCTCAATAGGTTTGAGCAATAATTTCGATAGCCCCATCAGCGCGCCGGTATTTCCCGCACTGACGCAAGCCTGCGCTCGCCCTTCTTTCACCAGCTCCAGTGCTATTCGCATGGAGCTGCCACGGCTATTGCGAATCGCTTGCGATGGCCGGGCATCACTGGCAATAACTGACTGCGCAGGAATAATCTGCAGACGCGAACGTTGTTCGAAGTCAGCTTTTGCAAGTAATGGCGTGATTGTGTCGGGGTTACCGACTAAAAGAAGTGTGAGTTGCGAATTAGAATTCAGTGCCTGCAATGCTGCAGGCACTGTCACAGAAGGGCCAAAATCTCCCCCCATGACATCTAACGCCAGGGTTAGACGTGTCAAGGTATCGTCACTGCCTGGTTTGGTGTTTCCCCAGTGACCTGGGGAAATCCTCACTAAGCTTCATCACGCTTGCGCGTGATTACTTAGTGATAACCTTGCGGCCGCGGTAGAAACCGTCAGCAGTGATGTGGTGACGCAGGTGTTTTTCACCAGAAGTCTTGTCTACAGACAGGCTGGTAACTGCAGTCAGCGCGTCATGGGAACGACGCATGCCACGTTTGGAACGGGTTGGTTTATTCTGTTGTACGGCCATGGACCTTACTCCTCAATTACTTACGCTTTAAGCTGGCTAATACGGCAAATGGGTTTGGTTTTTGCGCTTCATCAGGCAGTTCCCCAAAGACCATGTCCGCCTCGGACACTTCACAGTGTTCAGAATCATGCACCGGAACTACAGGCAAGGAGAGGATAATTTCATCTTCTACCAGAGCCAGCAGATCGATTTCACCGAATTCGTTAACCTCAATCGGCTCATACGCTTCCGGGAGTGCCTCAGCCTGTTCGACAGAGCGAACCGGACTGAAACAATACGTTGTGTGAACATGTTGTACGAACGGTTTCCCGCAACGCTGACATTCGAGCGTTACCGTCACCTTTGCATCACCGGTTAATACGGCAAGGCGCTGGTTATCGATAGCGAACGACATGGAGCATTCCACATCACTGTCCACACTGACTACGGATTCGGCGATACGCTCAGCCTGATCGGAAGAATAGATCCCTTCATAATCGAGGCGTTTTTGAGCCGTACGAACCGGATCAAGAGTCAGGGGTAATTTTACCTTTTGCATAGGGCGCGCATATTAACTTTGTAACGTCATATAGTCAAAGAAAAAGGCAACCAGGGCTGCCTTTTGCCAATTATTCGCACACATTGCGGCCTGTAGTTTAAAATGGCTGGCATCGATACGCTATATCCTGGTGATAAAAATATGCCAAATCTGGTTCTCGCCTCCACTTCACCCTACCGCCGAATGTTGCTTGAAAAGCTCGGGATCCCGTTTGAATGTGCTGCACCCGACGTTGACGAGACGCCACAACCTGGCGAATCTCCACGCCATCTGGTGACCCGTCTGGCCCAGGAAAAAGCACAATCGCTTGCCGTACGTTACCCTGCACATCTGATTATAGGCTCCGATCAGGTTTGTGTGCTGGACGGAGAAATCACCGGCAAACCCCATACTGAAGAAAACGCCCGCCAACAGCTCATGCGAGCGCGCGGTAACATTGTCACCTTCTATACTGGCCTCGCGCTCTATAACTCTGCCTCCGGTCACCTGCAGACCGAGTGCGAGCCTTTTGACGTACACTTCCGCCATCTCAGCGAACAAGAGATTATCGACTACGTGCGCCGGGAACGGCCACTCAACTGTGCGGGCAGTTTTAAAAGCGAAGGGTTAGGGATTGCGCTGTTTGAAAAACTGGAGGGTCGCGATCCGAATACGCTGATTGGGTTACCGCTGATTGCGCTGTGTCAGATGTTAAGGCGAGAAGAGTATAATCCGCTGACGATGTGATTGGATCACTGCGGCCTGATGCCCTCGCCCCGGCACTCTCCCACAGGACGAGGGAGCAAACATTAAAAACGGCAACATTCGTTGCCGTTTTACCTTTACCTTAACCGCGCAGAACTTTAAGACAGCGCTTCAACTGCTCATCCAGCGGCGCTTCAATACGGATAACTTCGCCCGTATTCGGGTGGGTAAACTTCAGCGCTGCCGCGTGCAGGAAAAGACGAGACAACCCCGTGCCCGCTAACTGCTTATCAAATTCACGATCGCCATAACGATCGTCAAACGCAATCGGATGCCCGGCATACTGGGTATGCACACGGATCTGGTGAGTACGACCGGTCACCGGACTACAACGCATCAGCGTGGCAAATTCATAGCGTTCTTCAACTTTGAATCGCGTTTCAGAAGGCTTGCCTTCCTGACTCACACGGACAATACGCTCGCCGCTTTGCAGAATATTTTTCAGCAACGGTGCCTGCACCACCTTAACGTGGGACTGCCACTGGCCGCGAACCAGCGCCAGATAATCCTTCTGCATCCCTTTTTCGCGCAGTTGTTCATGAAGAGAACGCAGTGCAGAACGCTTTTTCGCCACCAACAGCACGCCGGAGGTGTCACGATCAAGGCGGTGAACCAGTTCGAGGAAACGTGCTTCCGGGCGCAGTGCGCGCAGCCCTTCAATCACACCGAAGCTCAGACCGCTACCGCCATGCACAGCCGTGCCTGACGGCTTGTTCAGCACCAGGATATAGTCATCTTCATAGAGGATAACATCACTCAGGGCCGCCACTTTCTGTAGCTTCGGTGAAACCGCTTCTTCTTCACGCTCGGCAACACGTACCGGCGGGATACGCACTTCATCACCGGCTTCGAGTTTATACTCAGGCTTCACGCGTTTTTTGTTAACCCGCACCTCACCCTTACGCAAGATGCGATAAATCATGCTCTTTGGCACCCCTTTCAGTTGGGTGCGCAAAAAGTTATCGATACGTTGCCCCGCGTAGTCATCCGCGATAGCAACCATTTTTACGGCTGGAGTCTCTGTTTTCATGGTTGGCGATTCTAAATATCGTCAGGCATTAGCGCCACTCATTTTTCTATGCTTATATTTACTTTTATCCGGCCTGCCCTCCGTTTCGCGCAATCGATTTGGTGGTTATTAAACCAATCACCGCGTTGAAGTGAAGAAACTGTGAGTAACCGGGTGATAATTGGTAAAAGTCATCTTGCTATAACCCGGCGAGCAGTGGAATAATGATGTCGTTTTCCGTGTTAAATCCTGGTTAAGTAAGGATACTGACGGAATGACCAATTTTGTCTGACCGATCATCCACGCAGCAATGGCGTAAGACGTATTGATCTTTCAGGCAGTTAGCGGGCTGCGGGTTGCAGTACTTCCCGGTATAAGGATTGTTTTCTGGAGAGTTTTCCCAGGCAATTCCCCTGATAATTGCGCTGTATTTCCGTATGAAATACAGGCAACCGACACTCTGCGCCTCTTAAGCGGGCGACAACCGTGAGGTTGGCGACGTGAATAGACACGAGGCCATCGGTTCATACCCCGGAAAGCGTCACCTTGCCCGCAGCTTTGTCGTCAATGTAAGAATAATGAGTAAGTTACGATGAAAAGAATGTTAATCAACGCAACTCAGCAAGAAGAGTTGCGTGTCGCCCTTGTGGATGGGCAGCGCCTGTACGATCTGGATATCGAAAGTCCTGGACACGAACAGAAAAAAGCGAACATTTACAAAGGCAAAATCACCCGCATTGAACCAAGCCTTGAAGCTGCATTTGTCGACTACGGTGCTGAGCGTCATGGTTTCCTCCCTCTGAAAGAAATCGCCCGCGAATATTTCCCTGCAAACTACAACTCTCATGGCCGTCCGAACATTAAAGATGTTCTGCGTGAAGGTCAGGAAGTTATCGTTCAGATTGATAAAGAAGAGCGTGGCAACAAAGGGGCCGCACTGACCACCTTTATCAGCCTGGCGGGAAGTTATCTGGTTCTGATGCCAAACAACCCGCGTGCGGGTGGTATCTCTCGCCGTATCGAAGGTGATGACCGTACCGAACTGAAAGAAGCGCTGGCAAGTCTTGAACTGCCGGATGGCATGGGGCTTATCGTTCGCACCGCAGGTGTAGGCAAATCTGCCGAAGCGCTGCAGTGGGACTTAAGCTTCCGTCTGAAGCACTGGGAAGCTATCCAGAAAGCTGCAGAAAACCGCCCTGCACCGTTCCTGATCCACCAGGAAAGTAACGTTATCGTACGTGCCTTCCGTGACTACCTGCGTCAGGACATCGGCGAAATTCTGATTGATAACCCGAAAGTGCTTGAGCTGGCCCGCCAGCACATCGCCGCGCTGGGTCGTCCGGATTTCACCAGCAAAATCAAACTGTACACCGGTGAAATCCCGCTGTTCAGCCACTATCAGATCGAATCCCAGATTGAGTCCGCCTTCCAGCGTGAAGTGCGTCTGCCGTCTGGCGGTTCTATCGTTATCGATACTACTGAAGCGCTGACCGCGATCGACATCAACTCCGCACGTGCAACGCGCGGTGGTGATATCGAAGAGACGGCCTTCAACACCAACCTTGAAGCCGCTGATGAAATCGCCCGCCAGCTCCGCCTGCGCGACCTGGGTGGTCTGATCGTTATCGACTTTATCGACATGACACCGGTTCGTCACCAGCGTGCGGTTGAAAACCGTCTGCGCGAAGCGGTACGTCAGGACAGAGCCCGTATCCAGATCAGCCACATTTCACGTTTTGGCCTGCTGGAGATGTCCCGTCAGCGTCTGAGCCCATCACTGGGTGAATCCAGCCATCACGTGTGCCCACGCTGTTCCGGTACGGGTACCGTGCGTGACAACGAATCTCTGTCTCTGTCTATTCTGCGTCTGATTGAAGAAGAAGCGCTGAAAGAGAACACCAAAGAGGTTCATGCCATTGTTCCGGTGCCAATTGCCTCCTACCTGCTGAACGAAAAACGTGCAGCGGTCAGCGCCATTGAAGCACGTCAGGGCGGCGTTCGCTGCATCATCGTACCAAACGATCAGATGCAGACCCCGCACTATCACGTGCTGCGCGTGCGTAAAGGTGAAGAGACGTCTACTCTCAGCTACCTGCTGCCGAAACTGCATGAAGAAGAGATGGCACTGCCATCCGATGAAGAACCTGCCGAGCGTAAACTGCCTGAGCAGCCAGCATTAGCAACCTTCATCATGCCGGAAGCACCGCCTGAAGCGGCACTGGAAAAACTGGCAGCAAAACCTGCGGCGCAAAAACCAGCGGCAGAAGTGGCAAAAGCACAACCTGAACAACCGGGTCTGCTGAGTCGCTTCTTCGGTGCGCTGAAAAAGATGTTTGCAGGCGAAGAAGTTCAGCCGGAGCAGCCAAAAGAGGTAACGAAAGAAGCCAAACCTGAGCGCCAGCAGGATCGTCGTAAACGCCAGAACAACCGCCGCGATCGTAACGACCGCAGTGACCGTAATGACCGTAATGAGCGTCGTGACAACCGTTCTGACAATAACGAAGGCCGTGAGCAACGCGAAGACAACCGTCGTAACCGTCGCGATAAACAACAGCAGAATGTTGAAGATCGTGAAATTCGCCAGCAGGCGGGCGATGAGTCTGAGAAGAGCAAACAGCGTGACGAGCAGCAGCCTCGCCGTGAACGTAACCGTCGCCGCAACGACGAGAAACGTCAGGCGCAGCAGGAAGTTAAAAACCTGAACCGTGAAGAACCTGTTGAACAGCAGGACACGGAACAGGAAGAGCGCACTCAGGTGATGCAGCGTCGTAAACCGCGCCAGCTGGCTCAAAAAGTCCGTATTGGTGGCCAGCCAGCGGAAGAGACTGCAATTGTCAGCGCGGAAGTGACCGAAAGTGCACCGAACATGCAGCTGGCTAAAGTTGATCTGCCTGCAGTGGTAGAAAACAACGTCGAGCAGGATGAAAACGGTGAAGGCCGTGATAACGCCGGTATGCCGCGCCGTTCACGCCGTTCTCCGCGCCACCTGCGCGTCAGCGGCCAGCGTCGTCGTCGTTACCGTGACGAGCGTTACCCGACTCAGTCACCAATGCCGTTAACCGTGGCGTGCGCGTCACCTGAAATGGCATCCGGCAAAGTCTGGATCCGCTACCCGGTTGCACGCCCGGAACAAATTGTTGAAGAGCAAGCGCTCACTGAAGAAGTGATTGCACCTGTCGCTGCCGTTGAAGATGTGGCCGCTGCAGCCGCAACAGTGGTTGAACCGCAGGTTGTCGACGCAGCAGCACCTCACGCTGTTGCAGTAGAAACGACCCATCCTGAAGTGATTGCCGCGCCGGTTGATGCTGCACCGCAGTTTATCGCTGCAGAAGACACGGTGGTGGCTGAAGAAGTAGCAGAAGAAGTTGAACCTGCCGCAGCGGTTGAAGAAACCACTGAAGCCGTGGCTGAAACTGCCGCTGCAGAAGTCGTTCAGGAAGCCGCTGTTGACGTTGAACCTGTTCGCGAAGCCCAGGAAGTGAAAGCGCCTGAGGTGAAACCAGAGCCGGTTGTTGCTGCCCCTGCGTCTGCACACGTTGCGACAGCACCTATGACGCGTGCCCCGGCACCTGAATATGTGCCAGAAGCACCGCGTCACAGCGACTGGGTTCGCCCTGCATTCAGCTTTGAAGGCAAAGGTTCTGCCGGTGGTCACAGTGCAACGCACCAGGCTACTGCGCCAGCTACCCGTCCGCAGTCTGCCGAGTAAATCGACATAATGTAAAAAGCCGACCTCCGGGTCGGCTTTTTTATTGCTCGCTGACGGGCTTTCTCATCCCGGCAATATCCGGCATCACCTGCTTCATCATCTCCAGGAAACGTCGCAAGCGTGCCGGGTAATATCGGGACCACGGATACACCAGATGGACGGGCAGTGCCGCTGGCTGCCATTCTGGCAGCAGATGAATTAAACGTCCTTCCCGGATATCCTCTTTTACCGTCCAGCTTGATACCACGGCGACACCCAGACCCGTCAGCACGGTATTACGCGCCACATGGAGGCTGTCAGTGCTCAAGCGCGGGGTAATGGCGATACGTCGTGGCTGCATCGAAAGACCGTCAAACAAATCCACATGCCGTTGATAAAAGGTGCTGATGGCAATCCAGGGAAGCACCAGAAGATCTTCCGGGGTGTTAACCGGGGGGAACTGCGCCAGCAACGCGGGTGATGCCACCACACAGCGCGGTACTTCAGCCAGCATGACCGACACCGTCGCGGGATCTACCTCGGCCCCGACACGGATTGCACAATCAAGATTATCGCTCAGAAAATCCACCGACTTATCATTCAGCATCCACTCGACGGACAGCTGCGGATAACGCTGTAAAAATTCCGTTAACGGTTTCAGAAGCTGATCCTGCCCAAAAGCATGCGGGGCACACACCCGTAATACCCCAACAGGCTCATCCTCCGCCTGCCCGACTTCGTCTTCCAGCGCCAGCCAGCTATCAATCACACGTCTGGCATGCTGATAACAGCGCTCACCGTCGTCGGTGAGCTTGGTCGCATGGGTCGTACGCAACAGCAGGCGTGCCCCCAACAGGGTTTCCAGAGACTGCAAACGCCGGCTCACCGTGGCCTGGGTGGTAGAAAGCTGCCTTGCCGCCGCCGATAACGACCCGGTTTCCACGATACGCACAAAGGTGCGCATCAGCTCTACCCTGTCTATACGCTCAACTCGTTTCATATTTTCATCTGTCATACGCCTAACGTATATGCGTTTTACCACCGGGCCGTCTACCGTCGCAAGACGTACTGATAAAAAATAGCCGCACACTATGACTGAGGAACGTCTTATGAACACAACAACTGCTCCCCACGCGGCAAGCCGCTGGGTGATTTTAATGCTGGCTCTGGGGGCTGGCTTCAGCGTGGCATCCATATACTACGCACAACCGCTGTTGCCGCTGATGGGGTCAGATCTTCATCTGAGTATTGAAGGCATGGGGCTGGTTCCGACATTGACCCAGGCAGGCTATGCGCTCGGCATACTCTTCTTACTACCGCTTGGCGATCGCCACGACCGCAGAACGCTGATCCTGATTAAGAGCGTCGCCCTGGCCCTCTTCCTGCTGGGTTGTAGCCTGGCCGGACAATTGCACTCATTGCTGCTGGCAAGCCTGCTGATCGGGATGACGGCAACAATGGCGCAGGATATCGTCCCTGCCGCCGCCATCCTCGCGCCGGAAGGGAAACAGGGTAAAACCGTGGGAACAGTGATGACAGGGCTGTTGCTGGGTATATTGCTGTCGAGAACCGTCAGCGGCGTGGTGGGTGAAGCTTTTGGCTGGCGCGTCATGTACCAGCTGGCAGCGGCAAGCATTGCGTTTGTCGGCGTGGCGATGTGGGCAGTCCTTCCCCGATTTGCCATCCACTCTACGCTCAGCTATCCCGCGTTGATGCGTTCAATGGAACATCTGTGGCGTCGCTATCCGGCACTGCGTCGTGCGGCGCTGGCTCAGGGGTTCCTGTCGATTGCCTTTAGCGCATTCTGGTCAACGCTTGCCGTTATGCTCTACGAACACTATCACTTCGGCAGTGCCGTGGCGGGTGGGTTTGGTATTGCGGGTGCCGCAGGTGCATTGGCCGCCCCACTGGCAGGGGGACTGGCGGATAAGCTGGGCGCAAGGAAAGTCACACAGCTGGGAGCCATGCTCGTCACCGCCGCGTTTGCCCTGATGTTTCTGATGCCCATTTTTGGTCTTCACGGACAACTCATTCTGATTGCCGTGTCCGCCGTCGGGTTTGATCTTGGTCTGCAGTCGAGTCTGGTGGCACACCAGAATCTGGTGTACAGCCTTGAACCTCAGGCCCGTGGACGCCTTAACGCTCTGCTGTTTACGGTGGTGTTTATCGGTATGGCGATGGGTTCTGCTTTAGGGAGCAATATCTATACCCTGGCGGGCTGGCCTGGCGTAGTGGCTCTGGCGACAGTGTGTGGTGTCATTGCACTGGCGATCCGTCTGACTGAAAGCACCCACATCACCTCTGCACCGGTAAAGGCCGCATAAAAAAATGCCCAATCCATTTACGGATTGGGCAGTCAGAATATGCCCAGTTTCAAGACATGTTCTAAGAGGTCAAGACTTTATTTATTCATCTGGAACAGCGACATACCTTGCATATCACTGAACGCTTTATAAGACGCCTTCAGGGCCGCCTGTTGCATGGAGTAAGACGAGATCACCGAGTTCCAGTCAACGTCCACCAGGTTACTCATCTGCTGAGTTTGCCCCAGCGCACGGTCATCACCCAGTGAATCCAGCTTGCCCAGTTCATCCAGTTTAATCCCCAGATCGGCACGCACGGTAAGCACGTTGTTCAGAGAATTGCTCAGACCACGGTTGGCTTTATCCATACTGGCCTTGAACGCATCCGCTTTGGTCTGATCATCGCCTACTGGCGTATTCAGTGCAGCAATGGCGGTATCCAGGATCTTAAACAGGTTAGTTTCCGACGCGCTGCCATCCGGCTCTGGTTTCGCGTTGCTGGTAAAGCTGTCGAAAACTTCGGTTCCCGTATGGCTGATTTGCATCGTACGGGAGGCGTCAACCTGCTGGCTAATTGGCGTAGTCCCGCCATTATAATTACCCGTGGTCTGGTCGAACGCCGCCGCTTCCGTTTTGTAACCGGCAAAGATGTAACGACCATTACCGTCCGTGCTGTTTGCCAGGTTCATCAGCTGATCGCGAAGACCTTTCAGGTTGGTTCCCAGCGAGGCACGGTCATCGTCACTCAACGTTCCGTTACCCGCGTTCACAATTTTTTCCTGCGAGCTGATAATCGCCGAGGTCACCTGCTGCAGTACGTTCTCTTCCAGCGACACTTTGGTCGTTGCAAAGGTACGCGCCAGAGCATACTGGCTGTTCTGCGTTTGAGCCTGAGACAGCACAACGGCCTGAGAGGCGGCAATCGGATCGTCTGATGGGCGGTTTACCCGCTTACCGGTAGACATCTGCTCGCCGTAGCCCATCCAGAGACTTTGGGAGTTCGTCACTCCACGCATGCTCTGCTCATACATCATTTGAGTACTAATACGCATTTTTAACCTCAGCCTTAGCGAATATTAATTAACGCATCAAACAGCGTGCTCGCCGTTTGCAGAACCTGCGCATTCGCCAGGTAGTACTGCTGATAACGCTGCAGGTTACCGTACTCTTCATCCAGGTTAACCCCGGAAATAGACTGCTGCTGCTTAGTCAACTGCGTCACCACGTTGACTTTGGTTTCGCTACTGGTTTTCAGTGACGCCGTGGTGCTCCCCACAGTACTCACCAGAGCCGCATAAGCATCGTTGAAGGTCTTGTTGCCCCCCACCCGTTTGGCATTCTGCAGATCCAGCAGTTTTTGACCGTTGGTATTGTCGCTCTCACCGCTGGTACTTGATGAAGCCATCGCCAGTTTGGATTCGTCGCTGATCGCAACGTCCATATTCATGATGACGTCATTCACCGGTTTGACGAGGAAACTGTCTTTCGTGTTGGCAGAACCGCTGATATTGAGGTTCAAACCATCAAATGCCAGGTTACCGCTGGCGTCCGGCGTTGCGGTGAAGCTGGTTTTGTCAGACAGACGCGTCACCGTCCAGTTGGTACCGTTATATTCAACTTTATAGTTGGTCGCCTGAACCGCAGAGCTGTTCGTCATGGACACCGTCACCGACGCGCTACCGGTGTTTTTACCGTTACTCAGCGCTGACGGAGAGCCGAAATCAAACAGTTTACCGCCAGCATCACCGTTCGCATCGAATCCGGCTTGATGCTGGGTATTCATGGCATCGGCAAAGGCCAACGCCATCTGGTTCAGGGCGTTACGCGCGTTATCCAGGTCTCCGGAGCGGAAAGTCAACAGCCCACCCAGTGAACCGGTGGTGATCTGCTTTTCCGGGATCTCTACGCTACCGGCTGCGGCATCAACATAGGCAATGGTGGTACGCGCCGGATCGGCGCTTGATTTCACCGCAGCCAGCTGGCTGGCGGTACTACCCTGCACCAGGGTGTAACCATTAGCGAACGAGACGTTATAGGTGCCACCGTCCTGTACGGCCACTTCCACGCCCACAATCTGGTTAAGCTGGCTCACCAGTTGGTCACGCTGGTCGAGCAATTCGTTAGGTGATGCGCCTGCGCCGACACCGGTCAGACGGGAAATCTGATCGTTAAGGTTAGCAATCTGCTTCGCATAGTTATTGATCTGATCAACGCTGGTCGTAATCGCCGTGTTAACCTGCGAATCCTGGTCACGAAGATATTGATCGTTGGTTTTAAACTGGTTTACCAGGCCATCCGCTTTACCGATAACCGTCTGGCGCGCAGCCGGATCTTCGGCGTTGCTGACCAACGTCTGCATGCTTTTAAAGAAATCCTGCAGGGTGGTCGCCAGCGAATTGGTGGTATCAGAGAGCACATCGTCAATTTTTGACATCTGCTGATAACGCGTCGTCAGACCGCTGCTCTGCGTCTGCGCGGCGCGCAGCTGATTGGTAATAAAGGCATCATACTCACGCTGCACACCGGAGACATAAACCCCGTTACCCACCCAGCCACCGCCGGTCAGTGTGCTGTTAGCCGCACCCAGAATAGTATTCTGACGGGTATAACCTGCCACGTTATAGCTTGAAATATTATTACTTACGGTATTGAGTGCCGCCTGTGCAGCACCGAGGCCACTCATGGCGCTGTTAATCAAACTGGACATGGGGGTTCCTTTTATACTTTCAGACACGAGTCCTGATGAAGGTTATCGGCAACCTCCAGCGGGACTTGAGAACTTTCAGAACAGATTTTCGAGATCTGTGCTATAGGCTTTGCTGACCTTCTCACCCATTGATTTCAGTTGCTGAATCATGCTGGTGAGCTTGCGCGCATAGTTCGGATCGGTGGCATAGCCAGCATTTTGCAGCGCCTGTGCCCCCTGCTCCGGCGTCGCCGCCTGCGTGACGGCGGTATAGCGTGGGTTTCGGCTCAACAAGCCCACATAATCCGACAACGCCTCAAGATAAGAGCTGTAGACGCGGAATTTGGCTTTGACCTTCACCGCCGCACCGTTTTCATATTCGGTGGTGGTGATCTCGGTTGTCGGCCCCTTCCAGCTGGCGTTGGCCTTCACGCCGAAGATGTTAAAGCTTGGTTCGCCATTTTCCTTACGGATCTGCCGCTGGCCCCAGCCCGATTCCAGCGCAGCCTGCGCCAGGATCAGGTGATGAGGCACACCACTTTGCTCACTGGCAAGACGTGCAGGCAGAGAAAGCTGCGCCAGGAAGTCTTTGCTGTCACCTGAAAGCGGTGTATCACCGCCGTCCGTGGCCTTCGGCATCGCTTTACGTACCATCTGCGTCAGTGCCTGGTTCTGATAACTGGTCACCGTTTCCAGAGAGAACTTCATCGGCACCTGCTGCGCTTGCCCTTCCGGCTGAATACCCTGCGCGGCTTCGGTCTGTTTAACAATCATGTCCGCCAGACCTAACCCTTTACCGGCGGTCATCTGCTGCGCAATCTGCTGGTCATACATGCTGGTGTAAAGACGCGTAGAATCACTGCTGAAAATCCCGTCTTTCGGCAGGGCTTCACGCATGCTTTTCAACATCATCTGTACAAACATCCCTTCCACCTGGCGGGCGACCGGGCGGATATTCGCCGCCGGATCTTTGCCTGCGTTGGTTTTCAGTTCGTTGAGCGACTGGGCGTCCCAGGCAGCACTGGTCAACAGTTTGCTATCGGTTAGCATCAGATGATTTCCAGTTTGGCGCGCAGACAGCCTGCACTTTGCATGGATTGCAGGATGGACATCAGATCCATCGGCGTCGCACCCAGCGCATTCAGGGCACGTACCACGCTGTTCAGGTTGGCACTGGCACGCACGCTTTGCAGTGAACCACCGCTCTGGCGCATATCAATCTGTGTTTGTGGTGTCACAACGGTCTGGCCACCGCCAAATGGCGTTGTTGGCTGGCTGACGTTAGCCGAGCGGTTCACCGTCACTGAGAGGTTGCCCTGTGCGACAGCACAGCTGTCCAGCGAGACTTCGCGGTTCATCACCACCGAGCCGGTACGTGAGTTGATGATCACTTTGGCATCCTGAACCGGAACGTTAACTTCCATATTCTGGATATCCGCCAGCATACGCACCTGGCTGCTGCTACCTGATGAGGTGCGGATCTGCACGGTACGGGCATCCAGCGCGGTAGCGCTGCCATAGCCACGGCTGCGGTTGATGGTGTCGGCAATTTGCTGCGCCATGGTGAAGTCTTCATTATTCAGCTGCAGGTTAATGGTATTACCGGCACCGAACTGAGTCGGCAGTTCACGCTCGATGATTGCCCCGTTAGTGATACGCCCACCGTTCAGCTGGTTCACCTGCACGCTGCTTCCGCCTGCGGACGCGCCCGCACCGCCCACCAGGATGTTCCCCTGCGCCAGCGCATAAACCTGGCTGTCGACACCCTTCAGCGGTGTCATCAGCAGCGTACCGCCGCGCAGGCTTTTGGCGTTCCCCATTGAGGAAACCACCACATCAATGGTTTGACCCTGACGCGCGAACGCCGGGAAGGAGGCCGTGACCATCACTGCCGCCACGTTTTTCAACTGCATGTTGGTTCCCGCCGGTACGGTGATACCGAGCTGGGAAAGCATGTTGTTTAAGCTCTGAGTGGTGAATGGCGTCTGGGTAGTCTGGTCGCCCGTGCCATCCAGCCCCACGACCAGGCCATAGCCAATCAGCGAGTTTTCTCGTACGCCCTGAACGCTGGTGAGATCGCGAATACGGTCAGCCTGGGTACAGGTTGCCACCAGGGCCAGCGCCATTGCGAAGAAGAATTTAAACATGGGTCACCTCGCTTACATCGGCGATAAGTTAAGGAAGAAGCGCTGCAGCCAGCCCATATTTTGCGCCTCGTTGATGTAGCCGTTACCGACGTACTCGATGCGCGCATCCGCCACCTGGGTGGACGGTACGGTATTGGTGCCGCTGATGGTGCGAGGGTTAACCACACCGGAGAAGCGGATGAACTCGGTGCCCTGGTTGATGGCAATCTGTTTTTCACCCACAACGTGTAAGTTGCCGTTAACCAGTACCTGGTCAACTGTCACCGTCAGCGTACCGCTGAAGGTATTGCTGGCATTCGCGCCACCTTTACCATTAAAGGTATTGCCGCCAGACGCGTTCACATCAGCACGCGCATTGCCGAACAGCCCTTCGAGATAGCGTGGCACGGTATCGAAGCCAAAATTCGTTTTGCCATCGCGGCTGGCATTCGCCGACGAGCTTTTGCTCGCGCTGACGTTTTCCTGCAGCACAATGGTCAATGTATCGCCGACATTACGCGGGCGGCGATCTTCAAACAGCGGCTGATAACCGTAATTAATCGGCTGCGCGGTCTGGAAAATGGAGCCGTTTACCACTGGCGCAGGGCCAGGAACGGGTTGGGCAGTCGTCGCACCCTGGACCAATGGTTTAGACGGGATCAAAGCACACCCGCTGAGGGTGACAGCCAGAACAGTCAGTATCGGATAACGAAACGCCGCGTTTTTTTGCATTGCCTTCATCTTCGAAAACAGGGAGCCGGTGCGGCATTTACCGCACCGGTCTGCACCTTAGAGTTGCGTCAGTTTCTGCAGCATCTGGTCGGTCGTCGACACTGCTTTACTGTTAATTTCATATGCGCGCTGAACCTGGATCATATTCACCAGTTCTTCCGCAACGTTTACGTTGGAGGTTTCGACATAACCCTGATACAGCAAACCTGCGCCGTTCAGACCAGGTGTACTTTCATTCGGCGTACCGGAGGACTGGGTTTCGGTGTAGAGGTTCTCACCAATGCTTTCCAGACCGGTATCGTTCATGAAGGTGGTCAGGTTAAGCTGCCCGACCTGTACCGGGTTGGCCTGCCCCTGCTGGGTCACACTCACGACCCCATCACGCCCGATGGTAATGCTCAGGGCATTCGCCGGGATGGTGATCGCAGGCTGAACCTGGAAGCCGCCCGCCGTCACCAGCTGACCGTTCTGATCCACCTGGAATGAGCCGTCGCGGGTATAGGCTGAGGTTCCGTCAGGCAACTGAACCTGGAAGAAACCCTGACCTTTAATGGCCACATCTTTACTGTTGTTGGTCTGGGACAGGTTGCCCTGGCTGTGCAGACGTTCCGTTGCCACCGGACGAACACCGGTACCAATCTGGAGACCTGACGGCAGCGTTGTTTGCTCAGAAGACTGCGCACCCGGCTGACGAATGGTTTGATAAAGCAAATCTTCAAAAACGGCACGCTGACGCTTAAAACCATTGGTGCTGACGTTTGCCAGGTTGTTGGCAATCACATCCATGTTGGTTTGCTGCGCGTCCAGGCCAGTTTTCGCGATCCATAAAGAACTGATCATAAGAAGTCCTGTTAACTCATAGCCAGAAGTTGGTTAGCCTTGCTCGCGTTTTCGTCCACGCTGCTGATAACCTTCATCTGCATTTCAAAACGACGGGCGCTGGCGATCATGTCGGTCATGGCTTCTACCGGTTTGACGTTACTGCCTTCCAGTACTCCCGACATCACACGGATGCCCGGATCGGCCTGTAACGTGGCACCGCGGGTAGCCTGTGCTGCCTGGGTCAGACGGAACATACCGTCATCGCCACGCTGCACTTCTTTGCCGTCCGCTTTAACCAGCTTCAGACGCCCGACAGGCGCAACGGTATTGGCCGGATCGCCCGGATTCAACGCCGAGATGGTGCCGTCTGCCGCAATGGTCAGCTCTGATCCTTCCGGCACCGTAAGCGGGCCTGCTTCGCCCATCACCGGATGCCCCTGGATCGTCAACTGACCGGTGGCGCTGACCTGGATATTCCCGTTACGGGTATACCCTTCGCCGCCATCTGCCGTTTGCACCGCCAGCCAGCCGTCCTGCTGCAGGGCCACGTCCAGCGGACGCGAGGTGTAATCCATCTGGCCTGGCGTCATATCAGCACCCGGAGTGGATGCCGTCACCAGCGTACGTGTCGGCAGGGAAAGCCCTTCTACCGGCACCGCACGCAGCGCATTAAGCTGCGCACGAAAGCCCGGCGTAGAGGCGTTTGCCAGGTTGCTGGCCGTAACGGCCTGCTGATTGAGCGTCTGACTTGCCGCGCCCATCGCGGTATATATTGCGTGATCCATTGCGCTTTCCTGTTAGCCGCTTAACGCAGGTTAACCAGCGTGTTGAGGATCTGATCCTGAGTTTTGATGGTCTGCGCGTTCGACTGATAGTTACGTTGCGCGACAATCATGTTCACCAGCTCTTTACTCAGATCAACGTTAGAGGCTTCCAGCGCACCGTTAGTCAACTTACCGAAGTTACCGGTACCCGCTGTACCCAACAGCGCCACGCCGGAGGACTGGGTCGCAGACCAGACGTTGTCGCCTTCAGATTTCAGACCTTCGTTGTTCGCGAAGTTTGCCAGCACGATCTGGCCCAGAACCTGAGACTGTTCGTTGGAATATTTACCCACAACGGAACCGTCATCGTTGATCTGGTAGCTCACCAGGTCACCCGGTTTGTAGCCGTTCTGATTGGTTGCCACAACGCTGTTCGCACCGGTGTTCTGTTGCATGGAGTTCAGGAAGCTCAGGGAGAAGGTGGCCGCCGTCGCACCACTGACTGAACCTGTGGTGACATTGATTGCTGGCGTTGTGTTTGCTGTTGCGCTCAACACACCCGCAGCGTCGTAGTTGTACACACCAGCCAGGCTACCATTCACATCGAAATTCATCTGTGCCGCTTTCGTTGCAGCAGAGCCGGTAACGCTACCGTCCTGAGTGTAGAGATCCCATTTATTGTTGGCTGTCTTAACGTAGTAGACATACATGTTATGGGCGTTACCCTGGCTGTCGAATACGGTCACGGTGCCTTTTTTGTTATAGGTATCCGGGTTAGTTGCATCGAAAGGGGCCGTTTGAACAGGATCGGTCGAGTTCAGGTTGATCTGCTGCGTCGCGGTGGTAGTCGATTTCGCCGCCATCAGGGTATTCGGGATAGTAATCGCCTGTGGGTTCGCACCGGTCTGAACGGTCGGGGGCGTTCCGGCAACCGGATACCCTGTCAGCTGCATACCCTGCATGTTCACCAGGTTACGGTTTTCGTCCAGCTTGAACTGACCGTTACGGCTGTAGAACACGGAACCGTTGGAATCGACCATACGGAAGAAACCGTTCTGGCTAATGGCAACGTCCAGGCCACGACCCGTGTTGGTGGTCGTACCGTCGGTAAAGTCCTGAGTGATACCCGCAACTTTTACGCCCAGGCCTACTTTGGAACCGGCAAACATGTCTGCAAATGAGGCAGAACCGGATTTAAAACCATAGGTCGCGGAGTTGGCGATGTTGTTGCCAATGACATCCAGGTTGGTGGCCGCAGCATTCAGGCCGCTGACCGCTTGAGAAAAGGCCATGACTTACTCCTGATAAGTGTTAAGGCTTAGATAATCTGCCGAACTTCGTCGAGTGTGGTGGTACCAGAGGTACCCAAATCCAGTTTATTGTTGCCATCGCTACCTTTAATGACGCCCTGAACCAGCGCGAACTGCAGCGGTTGTGCCACCAGCTGGGTGGAGCCGTTGCTGGCGCTGATCGCCACTTTGTAGGAACCGTTTGGTGCTTTCGTGCCGTCTGTAATGCTGCCATCCCAGGTAAAGGTATGAACACCTGCGTCCAGCTTACCGATATCAATGGTACGAACCACGGCACCGGTCGCATCGGTGATCGTCGCTGTCACCTTGTCAGCTGCCTGCTGCAGCTCTACGCCAAACGGGGTGGTGGAGGTCGTGGTTGTCCCTTCCGTCGTACTGCTACCCGCAAGAACGGTGGTACCCGGGATCATCACCCCGTGACCAATCAGGTTCGCGGCCTGCAGGGATTGACTGCTGTCGATTTGACCCGAGACGGAGCCGAGGGTGGTATTGAGTTTTTCGATGCCGCTCACGGTACTGATCTGCGCAAGCTGCGTGGTCAGTTCGTTGTTCTGCATCGGGTTGGTTGGATCCTGGTTCTTAAGCTGAGCCACCAGCAGCGTCAGGAAGCTGCTTTGTAGATCGGAGGCGCTGTTAGTGGTCAGGGAACTGGAACTCGTCGAACTTTTTGTACTACTGACACCTGAGTTCGTTGGGTCATTCACATTTACGGCGATGGACATGCGTGTCTCCTTTACTGGCCGAGCGTGAGCGTTTTGAGCATCATGCTCTTCACGGTATTAAGCACTTCGACGTTTGCCTGGTAGCTACGTGAGGCAGACATGGAGTTCACCATCTCACCGACCACATCCACGTTAGGCATTTTCACGTAACCGCTGGCATCGGCGAGTGGGTTACCCGGTTCATACACCAGCTTGTCGGGTGCCTGGCTCTCGACCACGTCAGCGACTTTCACGCCGCCCGTCGCTGCGCCTGGCGCGGCATCCACCTGAAAAACCACCTGTTTTGCACGATAAGGTTGTCCGTCAGGGCCGGTCACGCTGTCGGCGTTGGCCAGGTTACTGGCCGCTACGTTCAGGCGTTTGGACTGAGCGGTTAACGCAGAACCGGCAATATCAAAAATATTCAGCAAAGCCATTGATTAGTTGCCCCCCTGCAGGACGCTCATCACGCTTTTAATTTGCCCGCCGAGCACATTCAGCCCTGTCTGGTATTGCAGGCTGTTATCGGCAAACTGTGTACGTTCCCTGTCCATATCAACGGTATTACCGTCGAGAGAAGGCTGATCGGGAATGCGATAAAGTAAGTCGGTCGTGGGTGCGGTCATCGCCTGAGCGGGAATATGGCGAGAGGATGTCATTGCAAGTGCGACACCCGTGCCTTCGGCACGTCCACGCTCCATCACTTTTTTGAGTTCACTGGAGAAATCGATATCGCGCGCCTGATACCCTGGCGTATCGGCGTTAGCGATATTGGCGGCTAAAATCTCCTGCCGCTGGGCGCGTAAATTGAGCGCTTCCTGCTGAAAACGTAACGCGGCGTCGAGTTTATCGAGCATGTCTCCTCCGCTGATGGCAAAATTTCAGTTCACAGCTTAAATCTCAACCCGTCCGCCTTATCGACGGAATAAGCGCAAAATGCGTCGCTATTTATTCCGTTGATGCAAAACCACTGCAGGTAAAATCGTCCCACTTCTGGAAACGGTGGAATTTGCGATGCGGACGTGGAAAAGAGCCCTGGTGGCAACCTTATTGCTGTTAAGCCCCCTGGTGCAGGCGGAAGGTCTGCAGGCTCAACTGACGGCTTTTTTTGCTCAGCAACTGGCGGGTTTTAGCGATGACGTCAGTGTGACCGTTCGCACACCGCCTAATTTGTACCCCTCCTGCGAACAACCCTCCTTCAGCGTGGCCGGCACGACAAAACTGTGGGGTAACGTGAACGTTCTGGCGCGTTGTGCCAATGAAAAACGCTATTTACAGGTTGCAGTTCAGGCCACAGGCAATTATGTTGTCGCCGCCGTTCCCATCGCCCGTGGCAGCGCGCTGCAGACCAGCAGCGTGACGCTGAAGCGTGGCCGTCTGGATCAACTGCCTCCGCGGACGATGCTTGAAATTAACCAGGCGCAGGATGCCATCAGCCTGCGTGATGTTGCTCCCGGACAACCCATCCAGCTCTCAATGTTGCGTCAGGCATGGCGGGTTAAGGCGGGTCAACAGGTGATGGTGGTGGCCAACGGAGACGGCTTTAGTATCAACAGCGAAGGGAAGGCATTAAACAATGCCGCCGTGGCGCAAAATGCCCGAGTCAAAATGTCCTCAGGCCAGGTGGTTAGCGGAACCGTCGATTCTGATGGGAATATTCTGATTAACCTATAATCTTTTTAAAGATTTCGTGGCGGCTGCCGATAAATAATCAACTAATGATGATGTCAGGCGCAAACGCCGCGAACCCTCGATGAGGACCACAATATGAGCATTGATCGTACATCAGCCCTGAAGCCGGTTAGCACTGTACAACCTCGCGAAACGAATGACGCTACGCCACAGAAAACGCGTCTGGAAAAACCGTCAACCGCCAACAGCACCAGCGTGACCCTGAGCGATGCCCAGGCAAAACTGATGCAGCCAGGCAGCAGCGATATCAACATGGAACGTGTTGAAGCGCTGAAAACGGCGATTCGTAATGGTGAACTGAAAATGGACACCAGCAAAATTGCTGACGCGCTGATTCAGGAAGTGCAGAGTTTCTTACAGAGTAACTAATCGTATGAGTCGACTGTCAGAAATACTGGATCAAATGACGGTTGTCCTGAATGACCTGAAAACGGTAATGGATGCAGAACAACACCACCTGTCTTCTGGTCAAATCAACGGCAGCGCGTTGCAACGCATTACTGAAGACAAAAGTTCGCTGCTGGCGACACTGGACTATCTGGAGCAGCAGCGTCGCGCGGAACAAGATCCGCACCGCAGTGCCAATGATGAAATTATTGAGCGCTGGCAGACTATTACAGAAAAAACCCAGCATCTGCGCGATCTCAACCAGCATAACGGCTGGCTGCTTGAAGGCCAGATAGTGCGTAATCAGCAAGCGCTTGAGGTATTAAAGCCTCATAAAGAGACTGGACTGTACGGCGCGGATGGTCAGACATCCACGGCGCGAATTACAGGCGGGAAAAAGATTTCGATTTGAAGCAAAAGCGACAAATCATGCAGTGGGGAGCACCAGCAGGTGAACTCCCCTTTTGGCGTTTATGCCGTACGGCGGGTGAACTCTTTCACTTTAAAGCCCAGCACGGCGAGCGTGGCAAAGTAAGCGACAATACCGACCACCACCACGGCCATCAGACGCATCAGACGGTAAGGCATGGTGCCCAGTGACCACTCAGGCATCACATACATCATGCCGTACAGTGCCGCTGACATCACCAGCACCGCAATCACCAGGCGCACGAGGAAACTCGTCCAGCCAGGCTGCGGGGTGAAGATCTTCTGCTTGCGCAGCTGCCAGTACAACAACCCGGCGTTCAGACAGGCCGCCAGACCAATCGACAATGACAGACCCGCATGCTTCAGCGGACCAATAAATGCCAGGTTCATCAGCTGCGTCATAATCAGCGTCACAATGGCAATCTTCACCGGCGTTTTGATGTTCTGACGTGAGTAGAACCCCGGAGCCAGCACCTTAACGACGATAAGCCCCATCAACCCTACCGAGTACGCCACCAGCGCGCGCTGCGTCATCGCCGCGTCAAAGGCGGTAAATTTGCCGTACTGGAACAGAGACACCGTCAGCGGTTTCGCCAGGATCCCCAGAGCCACCGCGCTTGGCAGCGCCAGCAGGAAGCACAGACGTAATCCCCAGTCCATCAGACGGCAATATTCATCATGGTTACCGCTGGCAAAGCTTTTCGACAGCGACGGCAGCAAAATCGTCCCCAGCGCTACGCCCAACACCCCGGACGGAAACTCCATCAGGCGGTCAGCGTAGTACATCCAGGAAACCGAGCCGGAAACCAGGAAAGAGGCAAAGATGGTGTTGATGATAAGCGAAATCTGGCTCACGGAGACGCCAAGGATTGCGGGCCCCATCTGCTTGATCACGCGCATTGCGCCAGCATCACGGAAGTTAACGCGCGGCAGCACCAGCATGCCGATTTTTTTCAGATGCGGAAGTTGATAAGCCAGCTGCAATACCCCGCCCACGGTCACCGCCCAGGCCAGTGCCAGCACCGGTGGGTGGAAGTGTGGTGCGGCGAACAGCGCAAAACCGATCATGCTGACGTTGAGGAACGTCGGTGCAAACGCCGGAACGGAGAAACGGTTCCAGGTATTCAGGATCGCCCCCACCAGGGAAGCCAGTGAAATCAACAGAATATAAGGAAAGGTAATACGCAGTAGCTGAGTGGTGAGCGCAAATTTGTCTGCCGTATCGGCAAACCCCGGGGCCGTCACCATAATGACCCAGGGCGCAGCCAGCATCCCGACAACGGTCACCACCGCCAGTGCCAGCGTCAGTAACCCTGAAACGTAAGACACGAACACCCGGGTCGCATCTTCACCCTGCTTGCTTTTATATTCCGCGAGGATAGGGACAAACGCTTGCGAAAACGCCCCTTCTGCAAAAATACGGCGCAGCAGGTTCGGCAGTTTGAACGCGACGAAAAAGGCGTCCGTTGCCATCCCTGCGCCAAAAACCCTTGCCACAATCGCGTCGCGGGCAAAGCCGAGCACGCGGGAAAACATGGTCATCGAGCTGACTGCTGCCAGCGATTTTAATAAGTTCATTAACGTGAATTTCCACAACCCTACGGCAAAACGCCTGCAATGCAGGCGTAATTATTGCCCGGCGGCGCGTCGCTTGTGCGGGCCTACGGGCTTGCAGTCCGGGTTAGCGTAAGCGCCACCCGGCTAAATCAACAATCGGCGCTTAGTCTACCCGGATTTAAGGGAATTACTATCGACAGATGTTACAGAGGATTATTCACTCATGGCATCGCGCCAGAGCCTTTCCACAACGCGTTGCGCCATAATGGCCTGCTCGCCGGATGTTTCCGGAACCGTCTGATTTTGCACGCAAGTGATAAAGTGACGCGCACACCCGACGAAGCCGCGCTGTTCCAGCGTACTCTGCCAGCCCGGAACCGGAAGCGTGACCACACCGCTGCCCTTCTCTTCCCGCCATTCACGCATGTCGGTGAGGTCATACAGCGCGCCGTCCGTGACAGCCTGCACAGACTCTCGCTGGCTACCAGAACGGCGGTGCATACTGGTCGTCACCTGGAGGTGATCGGCGGCGAAATGGTGTTCGGCATAAACCATCTCACCCTGTTCGTTGGTCAGCAACGTACCGCTTTTCAGCTGTGCATGACCGCCGGTAAGCCAGAGCGCCGTGTCCACGACATGCAGATAATCGTCCAGAAGCGTAAAGCGCAGGTCGTTAGGCCCGATGCTGTCAGTACGGTGCTTATCCATTCGCAGCGAGGCAAGATTGCCCGCCTGTGCCTTCAGTTGCTGATAAAGCGGCGCGAAACGGCGGTTGAAACCCACCATCAGCGTCAGCTTTTTGCGCGCCGCCAGCTCAATCAGGCGTTCTGCATCCTGCACGTTTTCCGCCAGTGGCTTATCCACGCAGACGTGAACACCTGCATTTAGCAGCTCACTCACCACCTGATAGTGGGTTGCCGTTGAGGTATGGACAAACACCACATCACACTCACGGGCTAACGCCGGCAACGAGCTGGCGTACGGTATCCGCCAGGTTTCACAGATACGCTCTGCCTTTTCACGGGTGGGAGACCACGCCCCCTGTAACGTCCAGTCTGACGCGGCTCCCAGGACAGGCAGCCAGGCTTTTTGCGCAATACCACCCAACCCCACCACGCCCACACGTAATTTTTTCACCATCAATCTCCTAAATGTGCCAGCAATGCATCCAGACGCTGTTTCAGCCCGGCGACCTCGTCTTCCAGCGCCTCCACACGCGCCGTCAGGCTATCATTGACGACTGCGGATCCAGCATCTGTTGCCATTGTTGAGGCCTCTACCTCACCGCAGAACAGGTGCATATAGCGGCTTTCACGTTTACCCGGCTCGCGCGCCAGACGTACCACATAAGGGCCATCATCGCGGGTGGCAAGCCCTTCCAGGGTTTGTTCGACTTCCTGCATATCGCTGAATTCATGCATTCGGGAAGCGCGCGTGCGCAGCTCGCCCGGCGTTTGCGCCCCGCGTAGCAGCAGGGTGGTGATCACCGCCACTTCCGCCTGACTTAGCTTCAAATCACCAAATTCGGAATTACAGAAACGCTGCTCATATTTGGTCACACGGTTACCGAAACCACTGACGGTGCGCAGATAGTGACGTTTAACCAGTTCATCCAGAATGTCCTGCACGTCATGCTCACCGAGGTTCATCACCGGCTCACGGTTGGTCTTTTGATTGCAGGCCATCGTCACGGCATTCACAGAGAGCGGATACTGCTCCGGGGTGGTGACCTGTTTTTCAAGCAAGCACCCGATAACGCGCGCTTCTGTACCGCTTAACTGATATTTCATTTTTTCTCCTTAGCGACCTGCACTCCAGTCCTGGGTGGTTAATGCCGTGAGCACGTGGTCTCGCCATTCCCCATCAATAAGCAGATAGTCTTTGGCGTAGCCCTCTTTCTCAAACCCTAAACGCGCCAGCAAATTACCGCTGCGCTGATTATGCGGCATGTAGTTCGCCATAATGCGATGGATATGTTGCGTGCGTTGCATGTAGCGGATCGCCACCGTTAACGCCTCGTACATCATCCCCTGCCCCTGCCATTTCTGACCGATGGAATAGCCGAGATAACAGGCGTGAAACGACCCGCGCACCACGTTTGAAAAATTGGCAATGCCGATGATCTCTTTTTCATCCGGATCCAGCAGCGCAAAGTAGAAGGCGCTGCCCTGTTTATGAAATTCCGTAATCATGCTGAGGCGCGCCTGCCAGCCGGAGGGGTAGCAATGGCTCTCATCCCGAACGGGTTCCCAGGGTTTTAAAAACTGGCGATTCTCGGCGTAATAATCCGCCAGACGCCAGGCATCACGCTCATGCACCAGACGAACGACCAGCCTGTCCGTTGTCAGACGCACTTTTGGCACATTACTACGATAGCCAAACATTGATACCACTCCTTCCCGTCACTTCTGCTCTGCCCATTAGCTTTACTATACCTGCGCCTGCGCCGTCTGTGAAAACAGTGACATACCATTTTCACATTTTTCGATGAGAACTCTCTATCAAAGCACTCTTTTGATAAAAAAATATTGTCGTAGTCGGGGATGGGAAAAAACATGGCGACATCGCAGAATGTTAGCGTGCTCACCGTCTCTTTTCCCTGGAGGGGAAATGTCCCGCGTATCACAGGCCAGGAGCCTGGGTAAATATTTCCTGCTGGTCGATAACATGCTGGTCGTGCTCGGCTTTTTTGTTGTGTTTCCTCTCATCTCGATCCGCTTTGTCGATCAAATGGGCTGGGCAGCATTAATGGTCGGTATCGCGCTGGGATTACGCCAGTTTGTCCAGCAAGGCCTGGGCGTCTTTGGCGGGGCCATTGCTGACCGCTTTGGCGCAAAACCGATGATCGTCACCGGCATGCTGTTACGCGCGGCAGGCTTTGCCACAATGGCAATCGCCCATGATCCCTGGCTACTGTGGTTCTCCTGCTTCCTCTCCGGTATTGGCGGCACCCTGTTTGATCCGCCGCGTACCGCGCTGGTGGTGAAATTAATTCATCCACGGCAGCGAGGCCGCTTCTTCTCGATTCTGATGATGCAGGACAGCGCCGGGGCAGTTGTTGGCGCACTGCTGGGAAGCTGGTTGCTGCAGTACGACTTCCGTCTGGTCTGCGCAGCCGGGGCGGTACTCTTTATTCTGTGCGCCCTGTTTAATGGGCTGTTTCTGCCCGCCTGGAAGCTGTCGACAGTTAAAACACCGGTGCGCGAAGGTCTTGGCCGCGTTCTGCGCGACAAACGCTTCGTCACCTACGTGTTGACCCTGACGGGCTACTACATGCTGGCCGTGCAGGTCATGCTGATGTTACCGATCATGGTTAACGACATCGCGGGCACGCCTGCCGCCGTCAAATGGATGTACGCCATTGAAGCCTGTCTTTCATTGACGCTGCTGTATCCGATTGCCCGCTGGAGCGAACGGCGTTTTCGCCTTGAACATCGTCTGATGGCAGGGCTTTTGCTGATGACGCTGAGCATGGTGCCGGTCGGTATGGTGAGTACACTTCAGCAACTGTTTACGCTAATTTGCACCTTTTATATCGGCTCCATTATCGCTGAACCCGCCCGTGAAACGCTGAGCGCCTCGCTGGCAGATGCCCGCGCCCGTGGCAGCTATATGGGGTTCAGTCGGCTGGGTCTGGCCTTTGGCGGTGCATTAGGCTATGCCGGAGGCGGCTGGCTGTTCGACGCCGGCAAAGCGCTGAATCAGCCGGAGCTCCCGTGGATGATGCTTGGCGCGGTAGGCATTATGACGCTGCTGGCCCTGTGGTGGCAGTTCAGCCAGAAACGCAGCACCAGCGGAATGTTCGAACCTGGCGCGTAGCCCTTCTCTCTGGCGGGATCCCTGTTCCGCCTGTATTCTCAGTTTTTTCTGCTGGTTTCTGCCATTTCACACTGACATACTGGCGCTTCAGGACAGAAGCGCCGATTTTTCGTTGAGGAACACCATGAAGAAGATTGTCATTGCTGCTGCATTAGTCATCAGTGGTCTGCTGGTAGGCTGTAACCAGCTTACGCAATACACTGTCAGTGAACAGGAAATTAATCAGGCGCTGGAAAAACACAACAACTTTTCCAAAGACATTGGCGTGCCGGGGCTTGCCGATGCGCATATCGTCCTCAGCAATCTCACCAGTCAGATTGGGCGTGAAGAGCCCAATAAAGTCACCCTTTCCGGGGATGCGAACCTGGATATGACATCGTTATTCGGCAACCAGAAAGCAAACATTAAGCTGAAGCTCAAGGCACTGCCGGTCTTCAATAAAGAAAAAGGGGCCATTTACCTGCAGGAGATGGAAGTGGTCGACGCCGTGGTTACTCCGGACAAGATGAAACCGGTCCTGCAAACCCTGATGCCCTATCTGAACCAGTCGCTGAGCAGCTATTTTAACCAGCAACCGGCGTATGTCTTAAGTGAAGACAAGAGCAAGGGCGAAGCGCTCGCAAAGAAATATGCAAAAGGGATCGAGGTGAAACCGGGCGAAATTATCATTCCTTTCACCGATTAACCTGAAGGGCGCAGAAGCGCCCTTTTTTTTACGGAAAAGTGTGCAAAGGAAAACGTTTCCGCTTATGATTTGTGTCCGGCAAAAACAGCCATCCTAATGACTGATCCCTGACAAGCCGGAGCTTCCATGACTGCACAATCCCAGGTTCTTAAAATCCGCCGCCCTGACGACTGGCATATCCATCTGCGCGATGGCGATATGCTGAAAACCGTTGTGCCGTATACCAGCGAAATTTATGGCCGTGCGATTGTCATGCCTAACCTGGCTCCCCCCGTCACCACCGTTGATGCCGCTATCGCTTATCGCCAGCGTATTCTTGATGCGGTTCCGGCGGGACATGATTTCACCCCGCTGATGACCTGCTACCTGACCGATTCACTCGACCCGAATGAAGTGGAGCGCGGGTTTAACGAAGGCGTGTTCACCGCCGCCAAACTTTACCCGGCCAATGCCACCACCAACTCCAGCCACGGCGTCACCAGCATTGATGCCATCATGCCGGTTCTGGAACGCATGCAAAAACTGGGTATGCCGCTGCTGGTACACGGTGAAGTGACGCACGCTGAGATTGATATCTTCGATCGTGAAGCCCGGTTTATCGATACCGTGATGGAGCCGCTGCGTCAGCGTCTTCCTGCGCTGAAAGTGGTATTTGAACATATCACCACCAAAGATGCGGCGGAATATGTCCGCGAGGGTAACGAACTTATTGCGGCCACCATCACCCCTCAGCATCTGATGTTTAACCGCAACCACATGCTGGTGGGCGGCGTGCGCCCTCACCTGTATTGCCTGCCAATCCTCAAACGCAACGTCCACCAGCAAGCCCTGCGCGAGCTGGTTGCCAGCGGCTTCTCCCGTGCATTCCTGGGTACAGACTCCGCGCCTCACGCGCGCCATCGCAAAGAAGCAAGCTGTGGTTGTGCAGGGTGTTTCAACGCGCCGACCGCTCTTGCAAGCTACGCAACCGTGTTTGAAGAGATGAATGCGCTGCAGCATTTCGAGGCGTTCTGCTCCCTTAATGGCCCGCGTTTCTACGGGCTGCCCGTCAATGACACCTTTATTGAGCTGGAGCGCAAAGCGCATCAGGTGGATGGATCTATTCCGCTGACGGATGACACGCTGATCCCATTCCTGGCGGGTGAAACCGTAAACTGGACGGTAAAACGCTAAAAAATCAACGCCCCTTGTTGTCAAATCAGCAATATACCTGTATAAATACACAGTATATTACACAGGGGGCATTTATGCGTATTGAAGTCACCATAGCCAAAACAACCGTCCTGCCTGCCGGCGCACTTGATGCGCTGGCGGGCGAACTTTCTCGCCGCATTAACAATACTTTCCCGGAAAACGAAGGTGCCGTAACGGTGCGTTATGCGACGGCGAACAACCTCTCCGTCATCGGCGGTGCAAAAGAAGATAAAGATCGTATCAGCGAAATCCTGCAAGAAACGTGGGAAAGCGCCGAAGACTGGTTCATTACCGATTAAATTTTGCTCCCTCATTGTGTTTTTTGCCGGGTCGCCCCGGCTTTTTTTTGCTCTGTTCCCAGAAAGTTCAATTTAATTCAGCATCTTCTTAAAAATCGTGAGCAAGATGGTGTTTTATTGTTCGAAAAATCCTAAAGCGCAGAAAAATGTGTTGCCAGCTATTTATTTTTCCCTTCAGAACCCTTATTTATTGATATACTGAAAAAGCTTTCAGAAAAACATGCATTGAACCTCAAAGTCGTTGTCTTCTAACACGTATTAAGGGGGTTATAATGGAAAAGAATAGTGAAGTCATCCAGACCCACCCACTTGTTGGCTGGGATATCAGTACCGTAGACAGCTACGATGCACTGATGCTGCGTTTGCACTACCAGACCCCGAATCAACTAAACCGTGAAGAAGCGGAAGTTGGACAGACGCTGTGGCTTACAACAGACGTCGCACGTCAGTTTATTTCTATTTTAGAAGCAGGCATCGCAAAAATAGAATCTGGCGACTACCAGGAAAATGAGTATAAACGGCATTAATCTTATGCCAACTGTCACTCAACAGGCACCCTCGGGGTGCCTTATTTATTTCTCCCTTGTATAACCCCCCGATGTTAATTACTCTGCTAACAAAGCGTTAGTTAAGAGATCCCCATGAAATACGATTTAATCATTATTGGTAGCGGCTCCGTTGGCTCTGCTGCAGGCTATTACGCGACACAGGCAGGGCTGAACGTCCTGATGATTGATGCCCACCTTCCCCCGCATTCGGAAGGCAGCCATCATGGTGATACCCGGCTCATTCGTCATGCTTATGGCGAAGGTGAACGCTATGTCCCGCTGGTGCTCCGCGCTCAGACGCTGTGGGATGAGCTGGCAAAACTGACCGAAGAACGTATTTTCGATCGCACAGGGGTTATCAACCTCGGCCCGGCCAGTTCGGCGTTTCTCGCGACGGTCGAACACAGTGCAAACGCATTTCACCTCGATGTGGAGCGGATGGACGCCCCGGCCATCATGAAACGCTGGCCAGAGATTTCCGTTCCGGACGATTATATCGGGCTGTTTGAAGCCAACTCTGGCGTCCTGCATTGCGAAACCGCCATTAAAACCTGGGTGGATCTTGCCGCGAAAGCAGGCTGCACGCAGCTCTTCAACTGCCCGGTGGACGCCATCACGCATCATGCTGACGGTGTCACAGTGACCACCCAGGATGGGGAATATTCGGCCTCCCGTCTGTTGATTAGCGCGGGGACCTGGGTCACCAGACTGCTGCCAGACCTGCCCGTTCAACCGGTGCGCAAGGTCTTCTCCTGGTTCCAGTCGGATGGTCGTTACAGCAGCCAGAACAAATTCCCGGCGTTCACCGGCGAATTGCCCAATGGCGATCAGTTCTATGGTTTCCCGTCGGAAAAAGACGCGCTCAAAATCGGGAAACATAACGGCGGGCAGATCATCTCCTCGCCAGAAGAGCGTAAACCGTTTGGCGCATACCCTCAGGATGGTTCAGAAGCCTTTACTTTTCTGCGCAATATTCTGCCGGGCATTGGTGGCTTACTCTATGGTGCAGCATGCACCTACGACAACACGCCTGATGAAGACTTTATCATCGACACCCTGCCCGGGCATGACAACACACTGCTCATCACCGGGCTAAGCGGCCACGGCTTTAAGTTTGCCTCCGTTCTGGGCGAAATCGCCGCGCAGTTTGCCCAGGGGATAACGCCACAGTTTGATCTGACGCCCTTCTCGCTGTCGCGTTTTAACGGATAATCCTCCACGGGCTCCGGGTGTCCGGGGTCCGTTTTCTTCACACATTTTCGCGGGGAATGATGCACAAGATCGTGAACTTTCTCATCAACAATATTCGCGAGCATTTCATGCTCTATATTTTATTGTGGTCAGTACTGGCCATCATCGATTTTATTTACATTGTATTTTACTGAAAAGAATAACTTACAATTATTGACGTTACTTTATGTTTATTGAATAACATCACTTCATCATATAAGCCATTCACCCTGCCTCGCTCGAAGCCATTGAATTACATTTCCGATCACTTTCAAAATAGCTGAAATAAGAAAAATAAAAATGGTTATTCATTTATTTCAGTTGCAATATTTCCTCTTCCCGTTCATTTTTATTATTCTGTTTTTTTGAATGGTACTCCTTATGCAATTGCGTAACTCCCCCCAGCGCTACGGGATAATATCCATGTGCTTGCACTGGATATTTGCCCTCGCCGTTTATGCTATGTTCGGGCTTGGACTCTGGATGGTGACGCTCAGTTATTATGATGGCTGGTATCACCAGCACCTGAATTACATAAGAGTATTGGGGTTCTGCTGATGATGGGGCTGGTCATTCGTGTGATCTGGCGACATCTGTCCCCACCGCCCGCCGCGCCAAAAACCCACAGTAAATTGACCCGCGTCAGCGCAACGGCAGCCCATATTGCACTCTACACTCTGCTCTTCGCTATTCTGATTAGCGGCTATCTTATTTCAACGGCAGACGGTAAACCCGTTAGCGTATTTGGCTTTTTTGACGTTCCGGCAACGTTTACCGATGCGGGTTCTCAGGCTGACACTGCGGGCGTTATTCATCTCTGGCTGGCGTGGAGCGTGGTGATCCTTTCCGTGCTGCACGGACTTACCGCCCTTAAACACCATTTTATCGATAAAGACAATACGCTCAGGCGCATGCTTGGCCGTTCGTCAGTTGACTCTGGAGCATAAAAATGAAAAAACACCTGTCAGGCATCGCATTAGGTTCTCTGTTATTTATCACCGGCTCAGCCGTCGCCGCTGATTATAAAATTGATAAAGAAGGTCAGCATGCTTTCGTTAATTTCCGTATTCAGCATCTTGGCTATAGCTGGCTGTATGGCACCTTTAAGGATTTCGACGGCACATTCAGCTTTGACGAGAAAAATCCTGCGTCTGATAAAGTCAATGTGACCATTAATACCAACAGCGTCGACACCAACCATGCTGAACGCGATAAACATTTGCGCAGTGCAGAATTCCTGAATGTGACAAAATTCCCGCAGGCCACTTTTGCCTCCACTGGGGTAAAAAGGGATGGCGATAAACTGGACATTACCGGAAATCTGACGCTTAACGGCGTAACAAAACCCGTCACACTTAGTGCTAAATTAATGGGCCAGGGTGATGATCCGTGGGGAGGCAAGCGCGCAGGTTTCGAAGCCGCAGGTAAAATTCACCTGAAAGATTTTAATATCACAACAGATTTAGGTCCGGCATCGCAGGATGTGGAGCTGATTATTTCTGTGGAAGGGGTTCAGCAGAAGTCATAATCAATACGCCCGGCAGGCTTTCACTCCGCCGGGCGTTATCGTTATTCAGGATCGGGAATACCGAGTTTGGTATTCAGCCGGCCACGGGATTTATTAAAGATCTTATTCCCGTTTTCACGCCCTGCACGACGGCGACGCTGCTCTTCTTCCGGCAACACGCTCTCTTCACTGCACAGCTCGCTACAGCAGCCGTTAAACTTCACGGCACACGTCGGACACTGAATAAACAGCAGATGGCAACCATCATTTTTACAGTTCGTGTGCGTATCACACGGCGCACCGCACTGATGGCATTGTGCGATCACATCTTCAGAAATGCGCTCACCCATACGCTCGTCAAAGACAAAGTTTTTACCGATAAAACGTACCGGCAAGCCCTGTTCGCGGGCACGGCGGGCGTACTCGATAATGCCGCCTTCGATATGCCAGACCTTATTAAAGCCATTGTGCTTCATCCACGCGCTGGCTTTCTCACAGCGGATACCCCCGGTGCAGTACATAACGATCTTTTTGTCTTTATGTTCCTGCATCATTTCAACGGCTTTTGGCAACTGCTCGCGGAAGGTGTCCGCCGGGATTTCCATCGCATTCTCGAAATGCCCCACCTCATACTCATAGTGGTTACGCATATCAATGAATACTGCATCAGGATCGTCGAGCATCGCATTCACTTCTGCGGCTTTGAGGTATTCACCCACATCGCCCGGGTTGAACGCCGGATCGTCAATACCATCCGCCACGATACGTTCACGCACCTTCATACGCAGAACCCAGAACGATTTCCCGTCATCATCCAGGGCAATGTTCAGGCGTAAACCACTGAGTGCCGGATCGAACGCGTAAAGGAAATCGCGAAAAGCGCCCACTTTACTTTCCGGTACGCTAATTTGCGCATTGATACCCTCACGTGCCAGATAGACGCGTCCGAACACATTCAGCGTGGTGAAAGCCTGGTAGAGTACATCGCGGGTCGCTTGTGGATCGTTGATAGTGAAGTATTTGTAGAATGAGATTGTCGTGCGCGGTTCGGTTTCAGCCAACATGCGCGCCTTTAACATCTCATTCGAAACGCGGTTGTGTAACACTGGCATGGTGTACAAGTCCTGCAATCGTTATTGAGAAAGAAAAATCGGTCGGCATCATATAGCAAACAATGACAATTTACATCCATACAATTTACGTTACATTTCATTCGGCCTGGCCCATCTGTCTTAACATTTGCTGTAGTAGTGCGCGTTTCGGTGACAGATATTTTGGCTATGCCTTAAAAAATGAGAGAATAAGACCTTCAGGACGTTAGAAAACAGGACAGACATGACTCAGTTACCGAAATTTACTGTCGCCCTTTTGCATCCCCGCTATTGGTTGACCTGGCTTGGCATTGGCATTTTGTGGCTTCTTGTACAACTTCCCTACCCCGTGATTTTCCGTCTGGGCAACTGTCTGGGTCGTATTGCACAAAAATTCATGAAACGTCGCGCCAGGATTGCGTACCGCAATCTTGAGCTGTGCTTCCCGCAAATGCGCGAATCGGAACGTCATGAAATGGTCACAAAGAATTTTGAATCCGTTGGCATGGGGCTGATGGAAACCGGGATGGCATGGTTCTGGCCGGACAAACGTATGGCACGCTGGAGCGAAGTCACCGGAACCGGGATGGAGCCTGTACATACGCTCCAGGCGAATCAAACCGGTGTTCTGCTGATTGGCGTGCACTTTTTGACGCTCGAAATCGGCGCACGCATGTTCGGCATTCAGGCTCCTGGCATTGGCGTTTATCGTCCGAATGACAACCCGGTGCTCGATTTAATCCAGACCAATGGCCGCATGCGTTCCAACAAAAGCATGATCGACCGTAAAGATTTAAAGGGCATGATCCGCGCGCTAAAATCAGGCGAAGTTATCTGGTACGCCCCTGATCACGATTACGGCCCGCAATCCAGCGTGTTTGTGCCCTTCTTTGCCGTTGAAGAGGCGGCCACTACCACCGGTACCTGGATGCTGGCGCGGATGTCCAAGGCGGCCATTGTCCCCTTTGTACCTCGCCGCAAACCAGACGGCTCTGGCTACCAGTTAATTATGCTCGAACCAGAGCTTGCCCCACCGCTGGACGATGCGGAGACAACCGCTCGCTGGATGAACGGCATCGTCGAGAAGTGCATTATGCTCGCTCCCGAGCAGTATATGTGGCTGCACCGTCGCTTTAAAACCCGCCCTGAGGGCGTCCCTTCTCGCTACTGATCCTCATGCGGCCACGATGGCCGCATGCTGTTTTAGCTTTAAAAGCCCCTCCGCATTGCAGCAATCATAAACCCGGCGCATAATTAGCAGGCTTATTACCTCACGATTCCCCGTGCCCTGCACCTCATTATGCGGATAGTTATGTCACCCTCAGATGCCCCCATAAGCTGGAAACGTAACCTCGCGGTTGCCTGGCTTGGCTGTTTTCTTACAGGCGCGGCATTTAGCCTGGTTATGCCCTTCCTGCCTCTTTACGTCGAACAGTTGGGCGTGACGGGTCACAGCTCACTCAATATGTGGTCTGGCCTGGTGTTTAGCATCACGTTTCTTTTTTCCGCTATTGCTTCGCCCTTCTGGGGAGGTCTTGCCGACCGCAAGGGGCGTAAAATTATGCTGCTGCGTTCAGCGCTGGGGATGGCCGTCATCATGGCGCTGATGGGGGTGGCACAAAACGTCTGGCAGTTCCTGATTTTACGAGCGTTACTTGGTCTGTTGGGGGGATTTATCCCGAATGCTAATGCCCTGATCGCCACGCAAATTCCGCGTCATAAAAGCGGCTGGGCGCTCGGGACGCTCTCAACCGGCGGTGTGAGCGGCGCGCTGCTGGGGCCACTGGCGGGTGGGTTACTGGCAGACAGCTACGGCCTGCGGCCCGTCTTTTTCATTACGGCCAGCGTATTGTTCCTCTGCTTTGTCGTCACCCTGCTTTGCATCCGTGAGAACTTCACCCCTGTGACCAAAAAAGAGATGCTTCACGCCCGGGATGTACTGACTTCGCTGAAAAACCCACGACTGGTACTGAGCCTGTTTGTCACCACCATGATAATCCAGGTGGCGACCGGGTCGATTGCCCCAATACTGACGCTTTACGTTCGCGATCTGGCTGGTAACGTCAGCAATATTGCGTTTATCAGCGGGCTGATTGCCTCGGTACCTGGCGTGGCAGCGCTGCTCAGCGCACCACGGCTGGGAAAACTGGGCGACCGTGTTGGCCCGGAAAAAATCCTGATTTGCGCACTGGTGGTTTCCGTCCTGCTGCTTATCCCGATGTCGATGGTGCAGTCCCCGTGGCAGTTGGGTCTGTTACGTTTCTTACTGGGCGCGGCGGACGGCGCGTTATTGCCTGCAGTCCAGACCTTGCTGGTCTACAACTCGACCAATCAGATTTCCGGCCGTATTTTTAGCTACAACCAGTCATTTCGCGATATCGGTAATGTTACCGGGCCGCTTGTCGGGGCGGGTATTTCCGCCAGCTTCGGTTTCCGCGCCGTTTTTATCGTCACGGCAGGTGTCGTGCTGTTCAATGCCATTTATTCGTGGCTCAGCTTATCCCGGACGTTACGCCCTTCCTCCTCTCAGCAGACGGAGCAAAACAGAACCGCGCCTGAATAAGACAAATGCGTGATAGCTTATTTGCGCATTCATACTTGCAGGATCAGATATTCAGCTATTCTTTCCCTGAATACCTTCTCGAAAACAGGGAGACACCAATGACTATGTACGCCACGCTGGAAGAAGCTATTGATGCCGCTCGCGAAGAATTCCTTGCCGATAACCCCGGCATTGAGGAAGAAGATGCTGACGTGCAACAACTCAATATCCAAAAATATATTCTGCAGGACGGGGATATTATGTGGCAGGCTGAATTCTTCGCAGAAGAAGGCGAAGATGGAGAATGCTTGCCGATCCTGAGCGGTGAAGGTGCACAGGCCGTCTTCGATGGTGACTATGATGAAATCGAGCTACGTCAGGAGTGGCTTGAAGAAAATACCCTGCACGAGTGGGATGAGGGAGAATTTCAGCTTGAACCTCCGCTGGATACGGAAGAGGGTCAGACCGCTGCCGACGAGTGGGACGAACGTTAACTTACCCTTACTCGTAGGGACCGTGCTGGGCGTCAATCGGTAACAGTAGCGTATCGAATACCAGTGAGAATGGTAGATCGAGCACGG
Source organism: Enterobacter sp. RHBSTW-00901 (assembly GCF_014103115.1). Classification (NCBI taxonomy): domain Bacteria; kingdom Pseudomonadati; phylum Pseudomonadota; class Gammaproteobacteria; order Enterobacterales; family Enterobacteriaceae; genus Enterobacter; species Enterobacter sp. RHBSTW-00901. Next base: position 6,515 of record NZ_JABXPB010000001.1, on the reverse strand, counting down.
TCAGATAGCGCCATGCGGAATCACGTACATCCCATTTCACGCCGGGGTAGTACTGATTGCCATGACCTTGCCCTGGAATGGTGCGGCTGATGATACTGCCGCAACCGCTGAGTAAACACGCCATCATCACAACGATGATTATTCTCATGAGTAACCTCTAAAAAAATACCGGCCTCTCAGCCGGTATTTTGTTGCCGGGTGGTGCTTCGCTGACCCGACCTGCGTGATTTTCAGGCCCGCGCACGGGCAAAGAAAACCTATTTTGCCTTCAGCGCCAGTGGGTTAAGCTTCAGCCCTTCATAGTAGCCCACCCACGAAGAGTATTTCTCCGGAGCAGACCACACACGATAGTGAAGCCGGGCCATGGTGACCGGGTCGCTCAACAGAACCAGACGACGGTCGCGGTTCAGTTTTTCCGGCGTCTCATTCAGCGCTTGCTCAACGTGACGATCGCGGGCAATTTCCAGCACTTTACTTGCACGGTGACGCGCCGTCGCCATTGCCGTTGCCAGGGCGTTGAATGACGGGTTAAACACCGCGTGCATAAAGCCATCATCCAGCGTGCGGTTACGGTTCAGCTCCAGATATTTGTCCGTATCAACCAGTACCTGCGGCGGTGAATACTCTTCCGGGATCAGGAACAGCTTCCAGCGTTTGGTACGCAGCCCCACCGTTGAACGGCTGGAGATCACGGAGACAAACGGCGACAGGATCAGCGAGAAGACAATCGGGGCAAGCCAGAACAGGAAGCGCAGATCCAGCCACGCCATCCCTGCCGCCCACACCAGACCCAGCAGCAACTGCGAACCGTGACGCATAAAGGCTTCACTCCACGGCGTGGAATCATCGTCACGCTGTGGTGAGTTCCATACCACTTCCCAGCCCAGGAACGCGCTGACCACAAACACGGTATGGAACAGCATACGAACCGGTGCCAGCAGCACGGAGAACAGCACCTCAAGGAGCAACGACACCGTCACACGGCAGAAACCGCCATACTCTTTCGAGCCTTTGCACCAGATCAGGATGATACTGAGCAGCTTCGGCAGGAACAGCAGCACCATTGTTGAGGCAAACAGCGCAATCGCCAGTTCAGGACGCCACTGCGGCCACACCGGGAACAACTGGCGCGGCTGCAGGAAGTACTGTGGTTCCGTCAGGGCATGTACCACCTGTAACGCGGTGGAGAGTGCAAGGAACATAAACCACAGCGGTGCGGAGAGATAGGACATCACACCCGTCAGGAATACCGCACGGTGAACCGGGTGCATCCCTTTCACCAGGAACAGGCGGAAGTTCATCAGGTTACCGTGACACCAGCGGCGGTCACGCTTGAGTTCATCCAGCAGGTTCGGTGGCAGTTCTTCATATGAGCCAGGCAGATCATAGGCAATCCAGACGCCCCACCCTGCACGACGCATCAGCGCCGCTTCCACGAAGTCGTGCGACAGAATAGACCCGGCAAACGAACCTTCACCCGGCAGCGGTGCCAGCGCACAGTGCTCGATGAACGGTTTCACGCGGATAATAGCGTTGTGGCCCCAGTAGTGAGACTCACCCAGTTGCCAGAAGTGCAGACCCGCAGTGAACAGCGGCCCGTAAACACGCGTGGCAAACTGTTGGCAGCGCGCATAAAGCGTGTCCATACCGGATGCTTTTGGCGAGGACTGAATGATACCCGCGTTCGGGTTAGCTTCCATCAGACGCACCAAGCCGGTCAGACAGTCACCGCTCATCACGGAGTCGGCATCCAGCACCACCATGTAGCTGTACTGATTACCCCAACGACGGCAGAAGTCATCGATGTTACCGCTCTTACGCTTCACACGACGACGACGGCGGCGGTAGAAAATCTGGCCTTCGCCCTGCACTTCGGCAATCAACTCCATCCAGGCCTTTTGCTCGGCCACGCAGATATCCGGGTTGTAGCTGTCACTCAGGATATAGACGTCGAAATGTTCCGCGTTGCCGGTCGCCTTAACGGACTCCCAGGTTGCACGCAGCCCCGCAAATACGCGGTCAACGTCTTCGTTACAAATAGGCATGATCAGCGCAGTACGGTGTTCAGGATTAAGGGGTTCATCCCCAACCGTTGACGCGGAAATGCTGTATTTGTCTCGTCCCATCAGTAGCTGCAGGAAGCCCATCAGCGCCGTCCAGAAACCGGCCGATACCCAGCAGAACAGAACGGCGAACAGCAGAAGGATGCCACTTTGCAGGATATACGGCAGCAACTGCATGAAGGAGACCCAGAAATTCTGGCCCACCATGTCAGCTGGGTTGATAAGCGCCCAGCCCTGGTAAGGCAGAATGGTTTTCATGTACCAGGTTGCAACGACCGTTTGCGCCAGCGTCAGCAACAGCAAAATGTAGCGACGGATCGTCCCCACGGTACGCCATTTCTGTTCCGATGCCTGTTCTTCTTTCGTCAGACGCGACAGATAGCGGGGCGTCACATCACGCCCGCGCAAGCGGTCCCAGAAGCGGCCTACCGGGTTGGTACGCCAGGGATCCGGGAACATAGAGGAACGCGTTGCCTTCGGCATTGCCTGCAGCTGGTCACGTCCTTCATCGTCTTTGATCAGCTGCCCTTCTGCCAGCGAGTCTGGCCATGCCTGCGCCAGACGCGCCTTCACTGACCCCAGAGGCGTATCATCATCACGGGTAAACTGACGATGTTCACCATCCAGCGCGGTTTGCACCGCACGGATGTCGCTCTCAGGCAGTGCCGCTTTTTCAATGTCCGTCAGCGGCATGGCATCAATATATTCAGTTGTATTATTCATTGGCAGGTAGCTGATAGCTCCAGGTTTCACTCAGCGGCTGATCGTCACTCACCAGCGCAGCGCGCATTTCAGTGGTCTGTTTCGGATCTTTCACTTTCACGCGCAGGGTCAGACGCCACCCTTTCGTTACCGGGTTATAACGCACGGCATTCTCAACGATCTCACCGTTATCACCGATGCTGGCCTGTGCGGTAACAGCGGTATCCGGAGACAGTTTTTTCATATCCTGCCCGGTGAAATCCACGACAAATGCAAGAGTGCCATCCGGCTGACGGATAAGATTAGACTGCTTCACATCACCCGTAGAACGGCGCGTCTGCATGACATACGCATTATCCGGCGCATGCAGTTTGTCTTCGTCACGGCTAAAGGTAATGGTGTATTTGAAGTTCATCTCTTTACCGGATTCCGGGAGTTGATCCGGCGTCCAGTAAGCAACGATGTTATCGTTGGTTTCGTCGTTGGTTGGAATTTCAACCAGCTCAACCTTCCCTTTACCCCAGTCACCTTTTGGTGTTACCCAGGCGCTTGGGCGCTGATCGTAACGGTCATCCAGATCTTCAAAGCGGGAGAACTGACGACCGCGTTGCAGAAGGCCGAAACCTTGCGGGTTTTCCATCGCAAAGCTGCTAACCGCCAGATGTTTCGGGTTGTTCAGCGGACGCCAGATCCACTCACCGTTACCGGCATGAATAGAGAGACCGTTGGAGTCATGCAGTTCCGGGCGGAAGTTGGTCGCCGGTGACGGCTGATTCGGCCCGAACAGGAACATACTGGTCAGTGGCGCAACACCCAGTTTGCCCACTTTATCGCGCAGGTACACTTTAGACTGCACGTCAACAACCGTGTCACGTCCTGGCATAATCACGAAGCGATAAGCACCTGTTGCGCGAGGGGAATCCAGCAGTGCGTAGATAGTCAGACGTTTATCCGTTGGTTTTGGACGTTCAATCCAGAACTCACGAAAACGTGGGAACTCTTCACCGGAAGGCAGTGCGGTATCAATAGCCAGGCCACGCGCAGAAAGCCCGTATACCTGCCCTGAGCCAATCACGCGGAAGTAGCTGGCACCGAGCATACTGACGATTTCGTCGTTTTTATCTTTGCTGTTGATAGGGTAAAGCACTTTGAAGCCAGCAAAGCCCAGGTCCTTCACCGTGTCTTTGTCGTGCTGCACATCACCAAAATTGAAATAACCCGGGTTGTACTTGATTTTACGTACCGTGTTCGCGGTCACTTCATTGATCGCAACAGGCGTGTCGAAGTACATGCCCTGGTGATAAAACTCAAGCTTGAACGGGGTTTTAATATTGTTCCAGTACGCTTTGTCGTGATTGAACTGGATCTGCTGATAGTCCGCATACTTCATGTCGCGGAAAACGGAGGGCAAGTTACTTTTCGGCGCTTCATAGCCCTTGCCAGCCATCGATTTCGCCTGTTTTGCGACATCATCGATGTTAAAGGCCAGTGCCGATGAGGTATACAGGGACAAGACCACTGCCGCACCCAACCAACGCATTTTCATCATCTGTGGTTTATGTTTCATAATAAGTAAGCACTTCCCCCTTTGTGTGCTTATATCGATCCGATCCATTTTAATGGAAACTCAGGCAATCCGACAACATTATCACTGCTTTGTTCAGCTCGCTGGCTCAGGGATTAAGCAAATGAAAGAACCTGCTTTTCACTTTGCGTGCTTATCCTGGAGACAGGGTGTCGGTCTTGGTGTAGGGTTGGCTTCGAATGTAACCATTATGAGTCTTAGGGATAAGGCGAAAAGTCTGAGAATGCACAAAGTTATATGAGCACAACACCCGTACAACGTGAATATTTCCTCGACTCGATCCGGGCATGGCTGATGCTATTGGGGATCCCATTCCACATTTCATTGATTTACTCCAGCCACACCTGGCACGTTAACAGCCAGGTTCCTTCCTGGTGGCTCACGCTGTTTAATGATTTTATTCACGCCTTCCGTATGCAGGTGTTTTTTGTCATTTCCGGTTACTTTTCCTACATGCTGTTTTTGCGCTATCCGATCAAGCGCTGGTGGAAAGTGCGAGTGGAGCGAGTAGGCATCCCGATGTTGACCGCTATCCCGCTGCTGACGCTGCCTCAGTTTATTATGCTGCAGTATGTAAAAGGTAAAGCGGAGAACTGGCCCAATCTGTCGCTGTATGAAAAATACAACACGCTGGTCTGGGAGCTGGTATCCCACCTCTGGTTCTTGCTGGTTCTGGTGGTGCTCACTACGGTCAGTCTGGTGATATTCGGTCGCCTGCGCCGTCACCTGAGCGATCAAACCGACCGTTTCTTCACCAGCATTACCCTGGGTAAACTGTCACTGCTCTTTTTGCTGCTGGGTATCATTTATGCGGCCATAAGACGCACCCTTTTTATTGTCTATCCACCGATACTGAGCGACGGGTTGTTCAATTTTGTGGTAATGCAGTCGCTGTTCTATATCCCTTTCTTTTTAATCGGGGCACTGGCATTTGTTTATCCGAAGCTTAAATCGCTCTTTACAACCCCGTCACCGTGGTGCGCTTTCGGTGCGGCAATCGCCTTTATGGCCTACCTGCTGAACCAGCGTTACGGCAGCGGCGATGCATGGATGTATGAAACCGAGAGCGTCATCACCATGCTGCTCGGTTTGTGGATGGTCAATGTGGTATTCGCGTTAGGCCATCGCCTGCTGAATTTTAAATCCCACCGGGTGACCTATTTCGTCAACGCATCGCTGTTTATTTATCTGGTGCACCACCCGCTGACACTCTTCTTCGGAGCCTATATTACGCCGCATATCGCCTCCAACACGCTGGGCTTCTTTACCGGGCTGGTCTTTGTTGTTGGCCTGGCGCTCGTGCTCTACGAAATCCATCTGCGGATCCCGCTGCTGCGCTTCCTTTTTTCGGGAAAAACGCAAACGAAAACCTCATAAACAACGCGGCGCACTCAGTGCGCCGCGTTTGCATTTCAGGTATCGAATTCTTGCCCACGCTGGGCCAATAGTCGCTGATAGAGGTGTGTCGTTTCTTCATCGAAACAGACAAAGAACACCTGCTCTGGCATCGGTTTGAGGGACAGGTATCGGTAAACGGTTTCAACGGCGATGGTTGCCGCTGCAGCCCTGGGATAGCCGAAAACACCGGTACTGATGGCCGGGAAGGCCATCGTTTTATAGCCATTGTCGGCAGCAAGGCGCAGACAGTTACGGTATGCATCTTCCAGGATCCGTGCCTCATGCTGTTCGCCACCCTGCCATATCGGCCCCACGGTGTGAATCACTGCTTTGGCAGGGAGATTACCCGCAATTGTAATCACCGCATGCCCGGGAGGACATTCACCTTGTTGCTGACGCACCATTTTACAGGCTTCTGACAACTGTGGCCCTGCTGCACGGTGGATAGCGCCATCCACACCCCCTCCCCCCATCAGTGATGGATTTGCTGCATTGACGATCACGTCGACGTGCTGCGTCGTAATATCGCCGTGAATGACTTCAATTTGCGGTTTCATAAATACCCTCTGCTACCCGCCTTTTTCTTAAGTGTATCGCAGAGGAGGTATTGAGAAAAAACTATCGGAAAAAACCTCTTCCGCCGCCCAGCGGAAGAGAGGGATCAACGATACTGAATTTGTACAACCGCAAGCGTTTTTTCAGGATTGAGGTACTTCATACTGAGAGTCGCCAGGCTGGAAGCGGTCTCCTTACCGTTCAGGGCATCC